>CAWGGU010000008.1:0-559529 GCA_963822235.1 uncultured Chloroflexia bacterium | reverse complement strand
TCATCTGGCGGAACTCGGCATCGGTGTGCAGGTAGAGCCCTTCCATGAGCCCCTGGGAGATGACCGGCTCGAACATCTTCGAAAACTTGTTGTTCTGGATGGCGATGAAGAGCTTGTACAGGTCGACGAGCTCGACTGGCGTGATCGGGGTATTCATGTCGCTCATCAGCATCTTCCCAGCTGCCATGCGCACTTTGAGCTTGTTCTCGATGGCGAAGCGGTTGAGTTGATGTTCGAACTCCAGCGCCACGCGGGCGTGGTCGAATAGGCAGAGCTTGAGGTAGATCGATTCGACCGCCAGGTTGAACAGCTCGACGACCTTCTGCTTGTTCGGCGGAACGGCTTCGATGAACCCGCTCTTAACCAGGTTATAAAGCGCGCGCGCGGTCTGGAATTGCGTCAGACCGAGTCGTCGCGAAATGGCCGAAACATCTCGCTTGCCGTCGACCAGATCCAGCACTACGGCCAGGTCCGAGTCCGGCGACTGGGCTGGGCGATCTCGACACCAACGGAAGATCATGTAGACCGACGGGACGACTGGGCTCACCTCGATCCACTCGTCGACGCGCCGAGTTCCTTCGATGATGACCTGCATACTGTCGACTTCAACCGCCACGCCACCCTCGCGCACGATGTCGCCCGCCTTGAAGGTGAAGTAGCAGTTGCGCCACAAGAACAAGGTGTAGATCGAGATTTCGAGCATCTGCTCGCGACAGGTTCGCAGATCCTCGGCGGTGACGATTCCGTCGCGACGAAGCTGTTCGATCATGTCAGATTCGTATCTCAGCCGCGAGGCGCGCAACGCCTCCATCTGCTCTCGGCTGACCTTCCCAAGTCGATGCAGCAGCTCGACCAAGCTGGGAAGGCGACTACCCGCCGCCACATAGCTCACCCGCCCATCTTCGAACGTGATGGTGCGCGAGTTCCAGCCCTGGAACAGCGTGACCGTGCCAGTCTTCTGCGTGAAGCTCAACATCTGAAAAAGGTCAGAAAGCGAGAAAACGCTCAGCTTGCCCTGTAGGTCGACGTCAGGATCAACTCGAACCGTGCCGGATGGAGACGACATCATAGAGATCAACCTCCCCCATGTGAGTCTGGAAGGGTAACAACGACGTCCGCAGTGGAGAGATGCCCAGCCAGATCCGACGCGTGAACGCTGAGCGTGACTTGATCGGAAGATTGGCTGCCGTCCCACAGCCCAACGTATTGATCGAGATCAGGTTCATAAATCAAAGACGACACTTGCTTGCCATTCACCCAAAGTTCCACATCCGTGACGCCGACGTTGTCCGTGACCCTGGCACTGATGGTCGGAATCGAACGGCTCAGCTGCCCTGCCGCGGGTTTGGTGATCGTCACGTCCGGCGCCGTCTGATCGAATCCCGCCGCCTGCCAAACGAGCTTGGCGATCTCGGCGTGCCCGTCGTTGTTGGCGTGCACGTCCAGTGGATACCAGGTGAAGTTCTGAATGTGGCCGCGAAAATCGGCTTCGACATCCGCGACTTTCAGTCCGTTCTGTTGGGCCGTCGACTTGATCACATCGTTGAACTGAGCCACCCACCAGGCATCCGTATTCTTGACCTGTGGATCGCCTTCGGTCAGATCGTAGTAGGTAGTCACCACGACGGTCGGCTTGAGATCGCCCAGCGCCTGCATCACGTCGTTGATCGCGGCGGGATACGAGCTGCGAAAGCGATCGAGCCCAGCCTGACGATCGGCGTTGCCTTGATTCTGCAACTTCAGGATGTCGTTTCCTCCGAGCGTAATCGTCACCAATTGCAGATCGGCGCCGTCCGACTTGATCTGCGACACCTCGTTCTGAAAGCTGGTGAGCTGACCATTCGACACGAACGTCTCGTCAGTCTCACCTGACAATGCAAGGTTGACAGTTTTCAAGCCAGCTGGGGATGGCCCAGAAGCATCAAATTTCTGCAGAAGGCTTGACACCAGCGCCGCGTAGCCACGTTCTCGGGGAAGGCTGGTCACCTGACCGGCAGCGATCGAATCCCCGAGTGCGATGTATTCATGTTGAGACGCGGCCACGGTGTTCGATCGCGCCAATGCGACGATACTGACGGAAACGAGTGCCAGGATCGGCAGGAATGTCCCGACGAGATGACGCGCGGCGCGGTTCATGACGGTGTCAATTCGATTTCGAGCCGTTTCAGTGCGGCCGTCAAAATCTCGCGGTCGTTTTCGTAGCTCAGCTCATCAGCCGCCAGATGCGGTTCGACGAGGAATGTGTCGGTATCGAGATGGCTGGCGAATTCGGGCCCTGCGTCCGCGACCGCCGCGAAGTAGGCAATCCGCCGGGCTTCGTCGCGGTACGTCAACTCGGTGCAGCCGGCCCAGTCACGAATCTCCGCATGGAGACCCATCTCCTCATCGATCTCGCGCACCGCCGTCTGCCAGGCGGCCTCACCCGGTTCGATGTGCCCCTTCGGCAGCACGACGCTTCCGTCCTTGGCCCGGCGCAGCGCGAGTTTCCGTTCAGAATGTACGTACACCACGGCTCCCGCCTGCGGAACCTGCTCGACGTCTTGTTTCCGGCAGAGATCAGAGAGCTCAAGCTCGGCGCGTAGTTTGGCGTAGGTGACCGCGATCAGCTCAGGCAGCACCATGGTGTTCGCGAGAATGGGCATGAAGTTTGCGTCTCCCTCCCATCTCGGGACGACGTGGACGTGCAAATGCTCCGCGACGCCCGCGCCTGCCACGCTGCCGAGGTTCAACCCGACGTTGAATCCGTCGCAGCGGAGCGCCCGTTTTTGTGCGGTGGTTACCCAAGGGAGAAGCGAGGTCAGTCCGGAAAGTTCGTCTGGCGCGAGCTGCGAAACGTCCGCCGCATGCGTGAACGGAACCAGCATCACGTGACCGGTGTTATATGGATAGAGATTCATGATCACGAAGGCGTGATCGCCTCGATAGAGGATGAGTTCGGTGACATCATCGTGCGAGGCCGGTTTTGTACAGAATATGCATGAGGATTCCCGGGTTTCACCACCGACGTAACGCATCCTCCAGGGAGTCCAGAGTCGTTCCATTACCGGCCCTCGGTACGTTGAAGCTCGACGTCAGGACGATCTTAGCATAGCGCCCACCATCATCCGTGACCTGAAAGTCCCATGGGCCTCGTGACCAGAGAACTAGCGAGCGGATCAATTGGACACAATGGTGCGACGGGTTGCCGGGATGAACGAACACATTTTGCTATACTACGGCACCGGACTGGGCCGCTGAGCGTTACCAGTCGAAGGGGGACAACAGCCAGAGTGGCGACGTCGACGAGACAACAGTCCATCACGAACACGTCGACTGAGCGTCGTGCTCGACACCGAACAGCACTTCAGCGTCATCGCTGGATCGCGCCAGTTACGAGCGCCTCCATCGACGCGCTGCTTGTGTGGATGTCGTTCGTGATCGCGTACTGGCTGCGTTACCGCTTCGAGGTTGGCGGGAGCATTCTGCCGGGCTTTTCCCAACCCTTTAATTTCTTCGTCAGCAAAGCCCTCATCCTGGTGGTCATCGCGATCGCCATCTTCCGGTTGCGTGGCGTGTATAGCCTGCCGCGCTGGACCAGTTTCCTCGATGAATCGTCGACGATCCTGAGCGGCGCGACTACCGCGATGGCCGTCGTGATCCTATTCAGCTTCCTGCAGCGCTTCTACCCATCTCGTTTGATCTTC
This sequence comes from uncultured Chloroflexia bacterium, assembly GCA_963822235.1. GTDB lineage: Bacteria > Chloroflexota > Chloroflexia > Thermomicrobiales > Thermomicrobiaceae > CALAGB01. Next base: position 555,846 of record CAWGGU010000008.1, on the reverse strand, counting down.
ATCTACGCGTGGCTGATCATGATCGGTCTGCTGCTCGCCAAACGGCTGATAACGCGTACCGGGCGTGGGATGCTCTGGTCCCGCGGAATCGGCGTTGATCGTGTGCTGGTGGTCGGAGCCGGCCCAGCCGGACGACGCTACATGGAGCACATCCTCAACAGTCCACACATCGGGCATCAACTCGTCGGCTTCGTTGATTCAGCGCCTGCCGAGGATAGCTGGGCCGTCGCGACGGAGCGTCGGGTCGTTCGACCGGAATACCTGGGGCATCTCGCGGCGATTCCCACCGTGGTCGACGATCAATTCATCGATGAAGTGGTCATCGCTCTTCCTCCCACGGCACATCAAGACGTGTTGCCGATCCTCGAGCAATGCCGCGAGCATGACGTCGAATTCACGCTGGTGCCAGACCTGTTTGAGCTCGCCATCGATCGCGTCATCACCTATGAAGTCGGCGGATTGCCCCTCATTCGTTTGAAGGAATCACGCATCCGCGGCGGCAACTACGTGATCAAGCGGGGCATGGACATCCTGGTAGCGTCATTGGTGCTGTTCGTGACGTCGCCGTTGATGCTCCTCATCGCCGTGGCCATCAAGCTCGACTCGCCGGGCCCAATCCTCTTCCCACAGGAGCGCGTGGGTAAGAACTGGAAACGCTTCACGCTCTTCAAGTTCCGCACCATGTATCAGGACGCGGAGCTGCGCAAGGCGGAGCTTCAGGCGGCCTACAACGTGGGCGACCTCCTGTTCAAGCTGAAGGATGACCCGCGACGCACGCGCACCGGCCGCTTCCTGCGACGCACCAGCCTGGATGAGCTGCCGCAGTTCTTCAACATTCTGGTTGGCGAGATGAGCGTGGTCGGCCCGCGTCCGCAGGTTCCAGCCGAGGTCGAGAACTACGAAGAATGGCATTGCCGCCGACTCGACGTCACCCCAGGGTTGACCGGCTTGTGGCAGGTCAACGGCCGCAGCGATCTGACCTTCGACGAGATGGTGAGACTCGACGTCTACTATGCCGAGCACTGGTCGCCTTGGCTCGACATCAAGCTGATCCTGCGCACCATTCCGGCCGTGCTCCTCGCACGCGGCGCCTACTGAGCGGCTCTTTATGCCAGGCGCCGAAACGCCCCACTTCACGTTCCGCCCGCTCCAGCGCAGCGACATGCCACTCATGCATCACTGGCTCTATGTTCCGCATGTCGAAGAGTGGTGGTGGACCGACCAGCAACCCACGGCTGAGGATTTGGAAGAGAAGTATCTCCCCCGCATCAACGGTGAGGACCCGACCGATTGTTACGTCATCGTCGAGAATGACCGCGATATCGGCTACATCCAGAGCTACGTCATCGCCGATCATCCTGAGTACGCGGAACTCGTCGACGTCGAGGAGCGCGCCGCCGGAATCGACCTCTTCATCGGTGAAGTAGATCGCGTCCATCGAGGATTGGGTCCTGCACTCCTGAAGCAGTTCATGCGCGACGTCGTCTTCACGAAGTACGACGTCGACTCCTGCATCATCGGACCGTCGATCAAGAACACCAGCGCCATTCGCGCCTACGAGAACGCGGGATTCGTCTATTTCAAGACGATCGATGTCCCGGACGAAGACGACCCCGAATACCTCCTGCGCATCTGGCGTGATGAGCTGATGGGCTCCATCTAGCGGCCCTCACCCCCGTCCGAACAGGACAAGGGGGACGAAAAACCCTCTCCCAGAGTTGGGAGAGGGTGGTGCCGCAGCGGCGGGTGAGGGCTGCTTCCTACTTCCCGTTCCCGGGCCAATTGGCGTGCTCGGTCTTGGCGTTCTGCAGCAGATTTTCGTCGGTCATCAGATCAAACGCGGTCAACGCCATGGCCTTCGACACCTTGATGAGTTGGTCGTAGCCGAACTCGGATCCTGAGGCGTCGACCACCTCCTGCGAATGCCCCGGGATTGGCGTGCGGCTGATGGCAAAGCTTCCCGTGGCGGCAGGCATCAAATAGCTGACGTTGCCGAAGTCGGTGGAGTACATCCCACGTCCTTCGGGCCGCTCGTTGATCTCGAGCCCAACCGCACGCATGTTGTCCAGATACGTTTTGCCGACTTCGTAGCTGGGCCGCATGTCGTAGCAGGTCTCCTGCTGAGTGATCTTGACCTCGCAGCCGGTCATCAGCGCGGCGCCCTGGGCAACGTTGCTGACTTTCTCGACCAACTCTTCGAGGTAATCGCGCGAGCCCGCACGCACGAAGAACTGCGCCGCGGCGTATTTCGGCACGACGTTGGCGGCGTCGCCACCGTGCGTGATGACGCCGTGGATCCGCGCGTCCATGGTGATGTGTTGGCGCAAGGCATCGATACCCGTGAAGAGCTTGATGACCGCGTTCACGGCGTTGATGCCATTGAACGGGTCGCCCGCCGCATGGGCTGGCTTGCCAAAGAATTCGAAGTCGAGCGTCGACACGGCGAGATTGGTCCCATTCGGATAGTCCGCGGCCGCGCCGGTTCGATCTCCCGCATGATGCACCATCAACGCAGCGTCGACGTCCTCGAAGATCCCCGCGTCAATCAGCTGAATCTTGCCGCCACCCGCCTCTTCGGCCGGGGTGCCGATCACCTCGAACATGCCGTCGATCTGATCCATGACGGCGTTCAATCCGATAGCCGCGGCATATCCTGACCCGGCGATCAGATTATGTCCGCATCCATGCCCGATCCCCGGAAGCGCGTCATATTCGGCCAGCACGGCCACGATCGGTCCGTCGGCACGTCCATGCTTCGAGGCACGAAACGCGGTCTCGAGTCCACCGACCGACCGCTCGACTTCATATCCGAGCTCTGCGATGCGCGACGCCAACAATGACGACGCCTCCCGCTCCTGATAGGCAATTTCCGGAGTCTGTCTGATGGTCTCGGCGACCTGAATGATGGCGTCACGGTTCGCTTCGATGGCATCGATGATGGCCTGGCGCTGCTGCTCTCGATCCACGGCTCTTTCCGCCTCCCGTGTTTACGTCGATTCGTCGAAGCTATTGTTCACATTGGCTATCAAGATGGCAATTCGATGTCGTATCAGTAGGCGGCATGACACGCATGGCAAGCGAACCCCGAGTGTGTATCCTTACCGCGTGATTGACTCAGCTCTGCCAACTTCACAAGGATCTGGCGACATGACGCAGGGGCGCATTGCGCTGGTGCACGACTACCTCAATCAGTACGGTGGTGCCGAGCGGGTGCTGGAGTCATTTCACGACCTGTATCCTGACGCACCGGTCTATACGTCGATTTACGCACCCGAGCTCATGCCCGCGCAGTATCGCGACTGGCGGGTGGAAGTCTCATTCATGCAGCAGCTTCCCATGATCCACCGTCATCATCAGCCATATCTATTCCTCTATCCTCGCGCATTCGATCGGCTGAAGCTGGACGGCTACGATCTCGTGCTTAGCTCGAGCAGCGCGTTTGCGAAAGGGGTGCGCGCGCCGGTCGGTGTGCCGCATATCTGCTATTGTCACAGCCCCATGCGCTTCGTCTGGGACTTCGAGCGCTACGCCGAGCGCGAGCGCATGAACCAGGCGGCGCGTCGACTGCTTCCGCTGCTGTTGCGGCGTATGCGACAGTGGGATCTGCACACGTCGCTGCGCGTCGACCAATTCATCGCCAACTCCTCAACGGTGGCGGCCCGCATCAAGAAGTATTGGAATCGCGACTCCACCATCGTCTTTCCTCCGGTCGACACCGAGAGTATCCATCCCGTTCCTGAGTCCGAGGTGCAGGACTACTTCATGCTCATCTCGCGACTCGTTCCATACAAGCGGTTCGACATCGCGATCGACGCCTTCAATCGGCTTGGACTTCCGCTGAAGATCGTCGGCAACGGGCGCGCTCGCGCCGCGTTGGAACGTCAGGCCGGGCCGAACATCGAATTCCTCGGGAACGTCTCGGATGAAGAGAAGCATCATTTGTTCGCCCACTGTCGCGCGGCGATCTTCCCGGCGGAAGACGATTTCGGCATCGCACAGGTCGAGGTTCAGGCGGCCGGGCGACCGGTCATCGCGCTCTCGGCCGGCGGAGCGCTCGACACCGTCGTCGACGGCTTCAGCGGCGTCCTCTTTCGGCCCCAATCGGCGGATGGCGTGATCGCAGCCGTTCGGCGTTTCGAAACGTTAGAGTTCTCGGGAACCGCGATCGCGGAGAGTGCCGCGAAATTCAGCCGCGGCCGATTCGAGCGTGAGATACGCGAGTTTCTGGAGCGTTTCATGGTTGAACGGCATGAACAGATCGACGCAGAAATGGTAGGGGCGGCAGCGTGGAGCTGAAGGCATATCTTGCGACACTCTGGCGACGTTGGTACGTCATCGTGTTAGTCCCCGCCATCGTTCTGGTCGGCGTCCTTCTCCAATCACGAAGGACAACCCCAACCTATACATCCACGGCCAAAGTAACGGTCATTCGTTCTTCCGAGCAGCCCAACAATCCGAACTTCCAGTACGACGGCTACTATCAGTATTTGGCGAGTGAATACGCCCTCGACGACCTGGTCCAGGTGGTTCAGGGAAACGTCTTCGCCGATGACGTCGCGAAGAACATCAAGGCAGACACGGGGCAGGACATCTCTGCCGGCGAAGTGCAGGGCGCAATAGCCTCATCCCGGGTCAACCGGATTTTGACGCTCAACGTGACCTCATCGTCGCCCGACCGCGCCGTGACGATCGCGTCCGAGGCGGCCAAGACGCTGCAGCAGAAGGGGACCGACTACTTCAAGACGACGCCCGACGTCACTGCATCCATTCAGACCATCCAGCAGCCACTCGGAGCGGGCGAAAACACGAGCAAGCGCATGCTCCTCTACCTGATGCAGATTGCCGTGGCGATCTTTGGCGGTATCCTGATCGCGCTCTTCATCGACTATCTGGATGACACCTTGCACACGCCCGAAGCCGTGACGACAGCCCTCGGCCTGCCGGTCGTTGGTGTCATCCCCTCGGATCGGCGCCTGCGATGAGGCCGGAGGAATATCTCCTCATCGTTCTGCGGCGCTGGTGGCTGGTCGTGATCGCCGCCGTGGTCGCCGGTGCGGTCGCCTACGCCTATACCAGCTCACAGCCGAAGACATATCAGACCAGCACGCAGCTCCAGGCGGTGGCTCAACCGCCCGATTACTGGATGGATCTGTATGCCAAGAACCGGCTGGTTTCCTACATGGATCAGATCAACAATTGGAACTTCGTCGCCGACGCACTCAAGCAAGCCAACCTGAACATCGACCCGAGCCTAGTGATGGGCAAGCTCACCGTCGGACACAATCCGGACGCCAACACCGTCCAAATCGTCATGACCGACACCGATCCGGCGCGGGCCGCGCAGGTCGTCAACGCCCTTGGCGATGCATTCGTAGCCAAGGCGAAGGCCGAGAACGCCCAGATCACACAGACCTATACGTCGGCGACCGACCCATCGCCGCACGGCACGGTTGAAATAGTCAAGCTGGACACCCCGGGACCACCTACCACACCATCGGGACCGCGCGTCAAGCTGAATACGGTCGCCGCGGCATTGCTCGGTGCGGTCTTCGGAGTTCTGCTCACATTCGTCGTCGAGTATTTTGATGATACGCTGCGGACAGAAGCCGACGTCGACCGCTATCTCGAGATTCCGACGCTGGTCGGGATTCCGCGTACATGACGGTCTGTCGCAGCGCGCGCAAGGATTGTAGGAAGAAGGAATGACCGTGAGCCAGTCGCAGGATCGAAGCAACGTGCGTGATGGGCGGGGCTCGGCATCGTCGAATTTGACGATGCTGTCGGACCCGGCATCGCGTACGGCGGAAGCCTATCGATCCCTGCGGGCCAGCGTGAAATTCGCGGACGTCGAACCGCCGATTCGATCAGTCTTGATCGCCGATACCGGCAGTGGCGATCAGCATAGCGACATCGCCGCGAATCTGGCCGCCGCGCTGGCGCTGGCGGGCGATACGGTCATCTTGATCGATGCCAATCTGCGTTCGCCCCGGCTGCACGAACTGGTTGGCGCGCGTAACGACTCCGGATTGGCTGACTGGTTGGCGGCCGAAAACGCCGATGCGTTCGCTCCGATCGTCACCACGGCGGTCGAAGGCCTGCGATTCCTACCGGCTGGCTCAGCGGCGAAACTGGGTCGGTCGGGATCGAGCTCTGCCGATCAGCTGGGCGGCCAGCTTTTCGTCGGACTGATGCAGCGGTTGCAGCAGGAATCAGACTTCCTCGTCTTCGATGCGCCGCCCTTGTCGGAGGTCGGCGACGGACTCGCCATTGCCGCGCGCACCGACGCGGTACTGCTCCTGGTCCGTTCGGGGCGAACGAAACGCGCCGCGGCTCAGCGAGCCAAAGAATCGCTCGATCGCATCGGAGCACGCGTCCTCGGCGCCGTACTGACCGATTCAGGCGGACGCTTCAGTCTGCGCGGGTAGCTCACCCGCCGCCAACCTGTCCAACTGCGCATCCTCGATGTTTCTCTCTGGAAATGGAATATCGGGAGTTGTCGAGCGACCGCGCTAAATCGCGATGGCCTCACGAATCATATCGATCGAAGGCTCCTCGACGTCATCGTCGATCTCGCGACGCGAAATCAGCTCGACGTCGCTCAAGGCGATCAGTGCAGCGCGCAGATCCGGTGCGGGGAGCCCCGTCACCTTGGCCAGCTCATGCGATGTCCGCACGCCGTTCAGGATCGCAAGAAGGACGCTGCGCTCGGTCTCATCCATGCGGTCGAAGAGGTGTGAGTTGAAGGGAACGTTGGTCAGGTCAACTGCTTCGTCCGGCGTGTTCGACGCAAGCCACTCGTCCGCCATACGAACCGCATTGAGGATCATCAGCTCGATCGACGTGTCCTGGATGAACGGATCGACCTTGATGCTCTCTTCAGGCTCGAATTCGAGCGTGCCGTTGGGATGCAGCAGGACTCGGAAGAGTGACGCTTCGAATTGACCCGCTACTGCCTGGCCAATCTGCTGCCGCGTGACGAACCCAAGCGTGACCAGGACATCGCCAATGCGCGTGGTGCGATCGGTCACATCCTGCAACGCCAGTGCCTGCTCCAGCTGCGCTTCGGAGAGATAGCCCTGCTCTACCAGGAGTCGCCCAATGCGAAGGCTGTCATCGTCGGTGATCACCGACGCGACGCGACCCTGATCCAGGAGGAGGACGAACTCGTTCATTGCTGTGCGCAACGTCAGACGTCCCGACTTCCGCCGAGTTGAAAGGAGGTAGAGAATGTCTTGTAGTGGAAGATCGTCGAGATCTCCAGAGAAACCCATTACCCCACCGGCCTCGTGTTGCGCGCGATTACCTGCGCCTTCGGGACGTCACGACATGCGGAGATGATGTACTCCAGCTGCTGCTGATCGATCTGGCAGGTCGTCGTCACGCTCAATCGGATCTCGGTTGACGATAAGGAAACCACCTGAGCGGCGACGCAACCAGGCAGACGCGTCAATCGCTCTCGAACGCGACTCACTGTCGGAAGGCGCTCGATGCCTTGCAGGATCACCCACCAGGCACGCTTCTGACCGTTCCCATTATTGCTGGGCATCACGATCGTGGCGCCGTTCGGGTTGCCGTTCCCATTCGCGGTGGTTTGCTCGATGCGCGCCAGATATTCGCGCAACGCAAGGAACTCGCGTTGCACGGTTTCATCGATATCCGGAAAGGTGTCTGTCTTGGTTCGCCCAATAGGCAAGAGATGGCTCCCGAATCCTGCGCCCACGTTGAGCCGGTTCAGTCTTCTCCTACAAAGCTAACGATCCGGGAGGATACGCGTCAAGCGTCACTGGTACTAACGGGTCAGGACAATCGTACTTGTCTGCCTGTCTGTGGCGCCCGTCCCATGAGCGAACATGTGTCTCAGGCAGGCGTGGCTGTCTGGTCGCGAAGACGGGCAGGCGACATGTTTCGCACGTCGGCTCGCGTGCGCGGCAGGCTTTCGGGATAGCGCTCCCGCACGAAGCGGATCAGCTCTTCTCGCACCAGGCAGCGTAAATCCCAGGCAACCGATGAGTCCGGGGCGCTGAGGAGCGCGCGCAGCTCCATTACCTGTGCGGTGGAATCGGTCACCTGCAGTCCACACACTTTGCCGTCCCATTTTTCCGAGCGTTCCAGAATGCGACGCAGTTCCGAGCGAATCTCATCGACCGGAACGCTGTAGTCGGTGTAGAGGTAGACGGTGCCCATAATGTTGGCGGATTGCCGCGTCCAATTCTGAAACGGCTGCTCGATGAAGTAGGTCAACGGGACGACAAGGCGGCGCTGATCCCAGACGCGCACGACGACGTAGGTCGAGCCGATCTCTTCGATGCGACCATACTCCCCCTCCACGATCACCACGTCGTCGAGGCGGATCGGCTCGGTAAGCGCTATCTGGATTCCGGCGATGAGACTGGTCAGCGTAGGACGGGCGGCGAGACCAGCGACGAGCGCGGCTAGACCGGCGGAAGCGAACAGACTCTCTCCGATACGCCGGATATTCGGGAAGGTCATCAGCATGGCAGCCAGAGCAATGATCCCGACGACGATCACCGCGATGCGCCGCAGCACCTGCACCTGGGTTCGCAGGCGTCGTGCGGTGAGGTTGTCTTCGACGTCGATGCGAAAGCGCGCTTCAGCCATGTCGTCGACCACATCGACCATGGCCACGATGAGCCACGCAAACGCGCCGATCAATCCGAGGCCGATCGCATGGCGTGCGGGGTGGACGACGTGGCTGGTGACGGGCATCAATGGCAAGACCAGGATCGTTGCCATCAACGGTAGGATCAACCTGGCGGGTCGACGGCTGCGCCGCACGAGCGCTGCGTTCAACACCCCTGCCGAACCCCACCAGCCGGCTTCAAGTCGTGTTACTCGTGACGCGACCATGTAGAAGGCACGGTGAATTGCGAGTCCAACAAATGCGGCGCCGATAATGAGGCCCACGGAAATCAAGATATCTTGCCAGCCAGCCATGCTGTTTATCATCGTTGCTGTCCACGCTCCTTTCGATGCGCTGCGATAACGTGCCCCTAAACCCTAACGCAGATCCGTGAGATGTCGAACTGACGTTCGCGCGACCATCAACGCTGTAGACGCTTCGCGCAATCATCGAGTACGTGTTGCTCTAGATAGCGCAATATCCGCTGAATCGATGAAGGAATGAGACGTCATATGACTCAACTCGTGAAGGGGTATGGGCTCGGTGGTAGATCCGCGGCGAGTTAGCCCCAGTCGAACTGGCGTTCGATGAGCGCGCCGCTGACGTGCATAAGGAGCGGAGAGCCGTGCGGGCAGACCGCGGGAGACTGCGTCTGCCCCAGTGCCTCGACCAGCGCGACCATGGTGGAACGGTCCAACGCACGTCCACGGCGAATGGCGGTGCGACAGGCGAGGCTTACCATAAGGCGCTCCTGCCAATCCTCGCCGGAATCGTCCGCGTCATTGGTCAGCGATACGATCGACGCCAACAACTCGTTTGCCTCGCCAACCGCCTCGGAACCATCGAGTCGCCGTCCGTCCAGACCATGCAGCACACCCGGCAGCACCGGCGCGGAACGGAGCAGAAAGGTACGGCCGCCAAATTCCTCGCACTCGAATCCCAACGCCGCCAGATCGGTGCGCCGACGCTCGAACACGGCAATTTGCGCTGGTCGCAACTCGATCAGGAGCGGTTCCGGGAGGGCCTGACTTTCGCTCACTTGCCGCTCTCGGTGCTGCATCAGACGCTCATAGAGTACCCGTTCGTGCGCGCGATGCTGATCGACGATGTAGAGTCCGTCCGCGCCTTCCAGAAGGATCAGTCGGTCACGAACCTGACCCACCAGCTTGAGCGGTGGGAGAGCCGGTGTGACGATGACGCGATCTTCATCCCAGCCGATCGATTCTTCCCGCATGGCCGGAAGCGGATCGAGTGCCGCACGACCAAACGCGAGCGGCTCGCGCAGACGTATTGGACGAGTGCCCAGCGCCTGTCGAACCATCTCGCCGAGCGCATGACCGACTGCGCGTTCCTGACGCAATCGCACGTCGAGCTTAGCCGGGTGTACGTTGACGTCCACCTGTTCACTCGGCACCTCAACCCACAACGTCATGACCGGATGTCGGCCACGCGGCAGCAGCGGACGATAGGAACCTTCCACCGCCATCAACAGCGCACGCGATTGCACCCAGCGTCCGTTGACGATCAGGTTGATCTGGCCTCTGCCGGGTCGTGTCAATTCAGGACCGGTCATCACACCGGAGAGACGCATGTCCGCCGTTTCCAGCGGGCCAAGCGGGATCAGGCTATCGGCGATCCCTGGACCATACAGATCGACCATCACGGTCGCGAGATCGCCAGATCCGGAAATCTGTAGCACCATGCGGTCGTCGATATAGAGTGAGACACGAAGTTGCGGAGCGGCAAGTGCCAACCGGCGAACCGTGTTCGTGATCTGACCAAGCTCGGTCTGTGCGCGGGAGGCAGACTCGAGACGGACAGGCACTCGCTCGAAGAGTCGACGCACCGTAACGGTCGTTCCTGGAGGGCGGGGTGCCGGTTCGTCTTGAACCGCACGGCCGTCACGGATGGTGAGGCGATGCCCGACCTGTCTCTCAGCTACTTTACTCACGATGCTTAGCTCGGCCACTGTCGCGATGCTCGGCAGCGCTTCGCCGCGGAAACCCAATGTGCCGACGTTCCAGAGATCGTCACCGGCTAGTTTGCTGGTGGCGTGACGCTGACACGCCAGCCACAGCTCCGCTGGAGGGATTCCGACGCCGTCGTCACTGACGCGGATCATGCCTAATCCGCCGCCACGAATATCGATTCGCACCTGCGTGGCTCCGGCATCGATAGAGTTCTCCACCAGTTCTTTGACGACTGATGCCGGACGCTCGATGATCTCACCCGCCGCGATCCGTGCGGCCGTCTCCGGCGAAAGGACGCGGACCGGCGCCCGCCCGGGCCTCGTTGGTGCAGGATCTGGAGCCAACGGGAGTTGCGGGTCTTCGCTCTCGGCGTAGTGATCAATCGCCATGACGGTCGCTCTCAATGCGCGACTTCTGCCGCCAGATCCAATCGACCGCCTGCCCCGGCGTCAATTCCTCCAGGTCAATCTGCCGCAGATCGCTCAACAACGAGCGAGCAGGATCAGGACATGGCGGAACGCCCGCCAAACCCAGTTGATAGGGTGCGGACGACTCGGCGACGCACCGTTGAGAACCTGGAATTGGAGAATCGTTTGCGGGCCGTGGTGCTCCTGATCCTCGATCGAGATCACGCAGCACCTCTTCCGCGCGTGCGGCCACCCAGGGCGGCAATCCCGCCAGCCGCGCGACGTGGATGCCGTAGGCGCGATCGGCCGGACCCGGTTCAACTCCGTAGAGGAAGATGACGTGCCCATCCCGCTCGAGCGCCCCCACATGTGCGTTCGTGAGCGCCGACAGCTCGCGTTCGAGGGCAGTGAGTTCGAGATAATGCGTGGCGAAGAGCGCTCGCGCCCCAACCCGATCGTGTAGGTCCTCCAGCACGGCGCGCGCGATCGCCATTCCGTCATAGGTGCTGGTTCCGCGTCCGACCTCATCCAGAATCACCAGGCTGTGGCGCGTGGCCAGGTTCAGAATCGTGGCCGTCTCGACCATCTCGACCATGAAGGTGCTGGCCCCACCCGCGAGATCGTCTTGAGCGCCCACGCGCGTGAAGATGCGGTCGACCAACCCGACACGGGCCGATCTCGCCGGGACAAACGATCCGATCTGCGCCAGCAGAACGATGATCGCCGTCTGACGCAGGAAGGTGCTCTTGCCTCCCATGTTCGGTCCGGTCAGAAGCTGAATGCGGTGTTCGCGATCGAGGCGGCAATCATTCGGGATGAACGGTTCTCCGGCCAGCGCCGCTTCAACGACGGGATGGCGACCTCCGACGATCTCGAGGTCGTCCTCCTCGGAAAGTGCCGGTCGAACCCAGCCGCCCCGATTCGCGACCTCCGCGAGCGAGAGGAGCGCGTCCATTTCCGCAAGACGCCGGGCCGATTCGATCAGCCGCCCCGCTTGTTGCGTCACCCGCTCACCGAGATCGGCGAGCGTGGCTCGCTCCAACGCGGCGATCTCTTCGTCAGCCGCCAACACGCGCGACTCGGCCTCTTTGAGAGACGCCGTGATGTAGCGCTCGCCGGTCGCGACCGTCTGCTTGCGGACGTAATCGGAGGGAACCAGCGATAGATTCGGCCGGGTGACCTCCAGGTAGTAGCCAAAGACCTTGTTGAAGCCGACCTTGAGCGAGCGGATGCCGGTGCGCTCTCGCTCTGTCCGCTCTAGCCCGGCCAGCCAGCGCCGTGTGCCGTGGACTTCGTCACGAGCTCGATCGAGCTCGTGTGAACAGCCGGAGCGGATCTCACATGTCCCGTCATCCCGTTCGACCACCGTTGATTCGATCAACTCCGCCACGTCGAGACACGCATCCAACTTCGCGGCGAACGCACCGAGCTCGACAGATTCGGCATCGACAAGCGCACGGCTGATGGGCGGGATGTGCCGCAGATTGCGCGAGAGGGTCATGAAGTCGCGTGAAATCGCGCTCCCTTGTGTGACGCGGCCGATGAGGCGTTCCAGATCGGCGATACTGCCAAGCTGCGCGGAGATCGTGGCGCGCAGCGGCGAATCGGCGACTGAAGCCCCAATCAGGGACTGGCGTCGGACTAGCTCCGACCGATCACGCGTCGGCTGACTCAGCATGCGACGCAGCGCGCGTGCGCCCATCGCCGTGACGGTCTGGTCGAGCACGCCTAGCAGGCTGCCCTTCGTGCCGCCGGTACGCAGACTTCGCGTCAACTCCAGGTTCCGGCGCGTGGCGGCATCGATGCCAACTGCACGATCCGGGATGTCGGTTCGCAATCCGCGCAACAGTGGCAACAGGGAGCGATTGGTCCGCTCGAGATAGGCGACGATCGCTCCCGCCGCGCCGATTGCGAGCGGTTGATCCGCGCAGCCATAGGCCGAGAGGGAGTGCGTCTGGAACTGACGACAAAGCCGCTCCGTCGAGCGACCAACGTCGAATTGCCAGCGCTCGATTCGACGTACATGACCGTGGGACGGTGATGCCGAGTCGTCGAGATCGCCCGGAATGAGGCACTCGGCCGGATTGAGCCGCGCCAACTCATCGTCGAGCGACTCGTTGGTGACCTCCATCACGGCAAATTCACCGGTGCTGACGTCCACCCAGGCAATGCCGGTTTGGCTTGAATCGGGCATGAGTGCCGCCAAATACCGGCTCTCAGTGGAGGGAAGGAGCGAGGACTCACCCACGGTACCTGGACTGAGGACACGCGTAATGGCCCGCTCAACCAGCCCCCGGCCGGGCTCGGACATCTGCTCGGCTATCGCGAGAGTGTGCCCGCACGCCAGGAGACGGCCCAGGTAGTGGTTCAACGCATGATGTGGAATGCCGGCCATAGGTACGCGCCCACTGCGGCCGAAGTTCTTCGTCGTGAGGGTGATGCGCGCATCACGCGCCACGATCTTGGCGTCGTCATCGAACGTCTCATAGAAGTCGCCGAGGCGAAAGAGGAGGATGGCGTCTGGATGCTCGCGCTTCAGGTCGAAGTATTGTTGACGCGACGGCACAAGCGCGCTTGACGAACGTCGAGGCGCTTTGGCGCGAGTCCGCGAGCTAACCTGAGTTTTCGTTCGATTGTCCCCGTCCATGGGCGCATTATACCGAGCATTCCAGCCAGGCCAATCGACGATTCGTGTCTGCTGGACACACCAGCCCCGAATTCACACGCTGTCTGCCGTGAAAACCGGGCATCTCACCGCGTAGAAACAAAGCTTGGGTCGGAAAATCGGACGACGGCCCGCCGAATGGCCGTCATAGTACCAACGTACTTGACTTCCATGACCCTGCTGCTAATCTATGCCAAACACCATTTTCATGTCCTGAATCGAAAAGTCTCAGGTTTCCAGGCGTTGAGTCTGGTTGCAGTGTTCTGCAGGGAGAGTGAGGGCTGCGTGGATCAACATCGTTTCGACGATCTTGCACGAAGTCTAGGCGCAAGTAATTCTCGGCGCACCGTTCTTAAAGGGCTTTTTGCCGGAGCCGTTACCGGTATCGTTGGCGCGGTCAGCGGCGGAAGCGCGCTTGCTGCGAAGGGCGGCAATGGCGGCGGGAAAGTCAAGCCGGATTGCTGCCCAGCTTCAGCACCAAACCTCTGTAATCTGCAATGCGTCGATACTCAATCTGATCCTCACAACTGCGGTGTCTGCGGACACGACTGCGGCACAAATGGCGTCTGCGTCAACGGGGTCTGCACGTGCGTTAATGGAACGACGTTGTGCGGGACTGCATGTGTCGATACATCGAGTGATGTAAACAACTGCGGGGCCTGCGGGAACTCATGTGCAGCGGGCCAAACCTGCCAGGGCGGTCAATGCGTGACACCAACGTGCACCCCAGACTGCAGTGGCAAGCAGTGCGGCGACGACGGCTGCGGCGGCTCGTGCGGCGAATGCGCTGCCGCGACGTGCACCGGCAACACCGCTGTGTCGGCGTCAATTTGTAACGCTCAGGGTATTTGCGAACCCGGAACTTCAGTCGCGTGCGACCCGTATCTGTGCTCAAGCGGAGCGTGCCTGACGACGTGTGGCGGCGATCAGGATTGCGTGGCCGGCAACGTCTGCCAAGCTGGGCAATGTGTGGCGTCCATCTGCCCGCCCGGCGAGACCGACTGTGGTGGAACCTGCGTGGATCTCAACGTGAACCACGACCACTGTGGCGGTTGTGGGAACTCGTGCACACAATGCGAGGCGTGTGCAGCTGGCGCCTGCGCGCCGGTGAACAACGGCACGGTCTGTGACGCCGGTGGAGGTAATCCAGGTGTGTGTGAGAGTGGCGTGTGCGTCGCTATTACGGTCTGCACACCCGACGACGTTAGGGCTTGCCCCGGTGGTTTGAGCGTTGGCGTGTGTACGCCGGGCACTCAAACATGCCAGGCAGACGGGACGTGGGGAGCCTGCATTGGCCAAGTGGGACCGCAGCCAGAAACTTGCAACGACTTAGACGACGACTGCGACGGAACCGTCGACAACGGCTTCGACTTGCTAACGGATGTCAACAACTGCGGCATCTGCGGTCACGTCTGCAGTGCCCCAAATGCGACGATGGCGTGTTCAGGCGGACAATGCGTGATCCAGTCCTGCAACGTCGGATTTGCGGACTGCGACAATGATCCAGCGAACGGGTGCGAGGCCGCTATGACGTCGGATCCGCTGAATTGCGGCACGTGCAACAACGTTTGTCCGAGTGGGATCTGCAGCAACGGCACGTGCGCCTAGAACTCACGAATGCCGATGAGCCGGGGTGACGATTTCGTTATCTCGGCTCCGGCAAATCCGAAACCCAAGCTGAGGACGCGTCGCTCAGTAAACGACTTCCGCCGCGTACCTCTCCCGCCAAAGCTGTTCGAGCGCGGTCAGGTCGGAACGGACCTGCGCGTCGCTCATTTCCGGCTGGATTTCGAGCACTTCGAGGATCTCGAGTTCGAATGCATCAATTCCGAGTCGTTCGATGTCGCTCTTAAGCTGGTAGCCGAGCACGCCGGATGAGCCCGTCTTGCGCGCGAACTCCATCTTGCTGCGCACGCTCTCCAAATTGAGGCTCGACCCAAGCAGCGACTTGCCAGTTTGTGTGTTCACGACGCGGTAGACGCCAGCCTCTCGACGCGTCTGCTTGTACTCCGAGACGAGCTCTTTTCGACGGCTTCGATCGGTCATCTCGTTTCTCCGTTCGCAATGTCATGACGCGCCGCCTTCATGCACAGAGTGCTGAAGAGTTGTCAGAGGCAATACTTCCGGATCCTACATCGAATTTTATATCCCTGCGGATCTATCTCTCGTGCCATCTGCATGAACTCACCACCTGGCTGCGTTCTTTGTCGAGGTTCGATTCGACGCAGCTTCGCACGAATGTATCGGCTAATCCTCGCAGCGTTCATTCAGACACCTCCAAACCTGTTGACCACTCACCGGATTCTGCTATTCTGCGTCGAGCACTTGTTTTATGCGCAGCCGAAACTGTTGCGGTCTGGATATTGAAGCCGGGTGGGCGGCTTGAATCTGGAGGATAGGGTGGAGCAGCGACGTTTCGACGACCTCGCTCGAAATCTGGGCGCGACAAATTCGCGGCGGACCATGCTGAAAGGCTTGTTGGCAACCGCGGTTGCCGGATTGCTTGGAGCGGCTGGCACCGGAACCGTGATCGCCTCCAACGGACGCTCCGGCGACGACAAGGGAGGCGACGGTAAGGACAACGGGAATCACGGTCAGGGAAAGAAGACGAAGCCCGATTGCTTCTGTTGCCCCGATTCCGCACCGACAGCGTGCGACGTTCAGTGTGTCGATACCACCTCGGATCCCAGCAATTGCGGTGATTGCGGTGTGACATGTCCGGCAGGAGCCACCTGTCAGGACGGTTCCTGCGTCTGCCCCTCCGGGACGACGCACTGCGGCGACGCCTGCGTCGACACTTCGAGCGACCGGGCCAATTGCGGGGCGTGCGGAGCTGCCTGCTCGCCAGATCAAACGTGCGTCGCGGGTTCTTGCCAAACGCCCAACTGTGACGACGGCAATGTCTGCACCGACGACTCGTTTGATCCGGCCACCGGCACGTGCGTGCATGCTCCGGTCGAAAGCGGCAGTCGTTCCTGCGGCGCCAACGACACCTGCTATACACCGGACTTCCAGAATCAGTGCGTCTGCGACGGCTCAGGCGGCTGCTTCTGCTACCAAACGCGATGCGCACCCTACTTCTGTGTCGGCAACGCGTGCCGGACGAGCTGCGATACAAACCTCGACTGTTCGCAGGCGACGGGTGCCTACTACTGCAGAGAAGACCACGTCTGTGTGCCGAAGGGGGGGTCGGGCACGACCTGTAGCACCAATGACCAATGCGCCAACGGAATCTGCATGACCGACGGCACCTGCGCTTGACATTGAAAGACACGGCGGCCAGGAGGCGAGACCTTCTGGCCGCCGCGTTCCCTGCAATCGGGGCTCAACCCTCGGGCCCGAAGGGAGACACGCTGCGTATGCGTCGCCCGAGGATCGCCTCGTTCAGCAGCGCTCTGGCGGCCGGGTTTTCCGGGTGCCTTGTCGATGGGTTTGTGTGACTCACCGCCACGTCAAGTTCACGACGACTGGCTCTTTCTCCGACGCGCTCTGAATCATCCGTTTGATAGACTTCCTTCCGTAATCGATGGGAGAATCGGAAATGGCGAGTCGGGTCAGCGACCGTGGTCAAATCACGATCGATCGGGACGTGCGCGAGAAGCTGGGCGTCGAGCCAGGCATGATCGCCTATCAGCGTATCGTGGACGGCAGGCTCGAGGTTGTTTTCCTGCCGGCTCCTCATCGCCGTTCGCTCTATGGAGTCTTCCACGATCCCGATCGCGCACCCGGTCCAATGACCGGTAGCGAACTTGAAACCTCGGTTATTGAGGCGATCGACGCTGAGCAGAGTGAACGAAAGGTCGACATTGTCTGACGCGCTGCGAGCGATTGATGCGAACGTGATCCTGCGCTATCTGCTCAAGGATCATCCGGACTTTTCGGAGCGCTCACGTAGGTTGATCGAGTCGGATGAGTCCGTTGGTCTGACTGCTGTCGCGCTGGCGGAAGTCGCATGGACACTCGTCGGACCCCGCACGCGGCTCGACAAGGCGGATGTCGCTGTGCAGCTCTCAGTGCTCCTGTCCCGTGAGAACGTCGTAACCGTTGGTATTGACAAAATTGAAGCGCTGATCGCACTTCAGACCTGTGCCTCCGGCACTGGTGCCGCGGGTTTCGGCGACGCGTTGATCGCGGCGTGCGCCCGTAGCGCCGGGATCAATGAGATCTACACTTTCGACCAGCAGTTCTTCGGCGCGGGAATTACGCCCGTCATACCTGAGTAGACATTCCCCAGTTTGATCAACTCTACGGTACCCAGACGTTCACGGCTCCACTTGGCGATGCTATACTCGCCCCGCAGTTTCCTCATTTTCTGTGTCTTGCGCGAATTGACCAACATCGCTGAATTCGAGGAGGTCGGGTGCTCGCGACGGTCCTCACCTGTGCCGTGATCGGGCTTGACGGGGCGTTAGTCGAAGTTGAAGTCGACTCCGGCAACGGCAAACCCGGTATGACCATCGTCGGCTTACCGGATGCCGCCGTGCAGGAATCGCGCGAACGGGTGCGTTCGGCCATTCGCAACTCCGGCGCGCGCTTTCCGCTTGGTCGCATCACCGTCAACCTCGCGCCAGCCGACATCCGCAAAGAAGGCCCGGCCTACGACCTCCCCATCGCGCTCGGCATCTTGATCGCGTCTGGACAGCTCATGGCCGACATTGACGACGCGCTGGTGATCGGCGAGCTTTCGCTGGACGGAAGCCTGCGCCATACCACGGGAATTCTGCCGATGGTCGGATTGGCCCACGAACATGGATTGACGCGAGCCTTCGTGCCAGCGGTCGATGCGGCCGAAGCGGCGCTGGTCGACGGCGTCGAGATATTTGCGGTTGAGTCGCTCGCTGACCTCGTCCGGCATCTAACCACCGAGGTTCCGCTCAGCCGGTTCATCTCATCGCCAAACGGACGGACAGACGACGAGCCGTTAAGCGGCGTCGACTTCAAGGACATTCGCGGGCAGGAGCACGTCAAACGCGGACTTGAGGTAGCAGCGGCAGGTGGTCACAACCTGCTAATGGCGGGCCCTCCTGGCTCGGGAAAGACGTTGCTCGCGCGGGCGGTGCCCGGCATCATGCCTGCGCTCACGCGCGAGGAAGCGCTCGACGTTTCCCGCATCTACTCCGTGACGGGACTGCTGCCATCCGACCGACCGCTGCTGCAGTCACGTCCGTTCAGAGCGCCTCATCACACCATCAGCTATGCCGGATTGGTCGGCGGCGGCACCTGGCCGCGTCCGGGCGAGATCACCCTGGCGCACCGCGGCGTCCTCTTCCTCGACGAACTCCCCGAATTTGGCCAGCGCGTGCTCGAAGTGCTGCGTCAGCCGTTGGAAGATCGCATCGTCACCATCTCGCGCGCGACCGGTGCCATCACGTTTCCCGCCAACTTCATCCTGATCGGGGCTATGAATCCGTGCCCTTGCGGCTTTGCCGGAGATCCAGTCAAGCCATGCACCTGCACGCCGCAATCGATCACGCGCTATCAGAAACGCATTTCCGGTCCCCTGATGGACCGCATCGACATCCACCTCGAAGTACCGCGCATCGAGTATGAGAAGCTGGCCGATCGACGCGCGGGTGAGCCATCCTCAGCCGTGCGGTCTCGCGTCGAACGCGCCCGTGACGTGCAGCGAACGCGGTTTGTCGAGCGAAGCGTGCGCCTCAACAGCGACATGGGGCCGGCCGACGTGCGGGAGTTCTGCGAGCTCGATTCCACCGGCGAGCAGCTGATGCGGGCGGCCATGCGCCAGCTGCAGCTCTCTGCCCGCGCCTACCACCGCGTCCTCAAATTGGCCCGCACCATCGCCGACCTCGCGGGCGAATCGAACATTACGCCCCCACACCTCGCCGAGGCACTGCAGTACCGGCCGAGGGAAAATCAGTAAGCTTGATACGAGGGTACATGGAGACGTATCGGAGCGTCCGTAATGACAAACACCAGACCAAATCCACGACTTAAGGACTTGCGCCATCGACGGGAGGATATTCGACGGATCGCCGCAAAATATGGGGCAAGCAACGTCCGTGTCTTTGGTTCGGTTGCGAGTGATGAAGCCGATTCCGACAGCGACATCGACTTCCTCGTGGATCTCCAGACGGATGCTCGAGGATTCGCGTTCTTTGGAGCGCTGGAGGACTTACGTTCAGAACTCGACGAACTGCTTGGTTGCCGAGTTGACGTCGCCGAAGCAATTCAGCCACACGCTCGTTCGAGTGTGGAGCGTGACACGGTGGAGTTATGAGCCGACGCGACATCGACTATCTTCGCTACATTCAGATCAGAATTGAGCACGTCCAACGCTGGTCGGATGTCGGATTCGTAGCGATGATGGAAGACGACATTCGTTATGAGGCGGTATTGCGTCGCCTGGAAACGCTTGCTAACGCCGCCAGTCATTTGTCTGACAACCACAAAGACCTTCATCCGGAGATTCCGTGGCGTCGGATTTCCGTCTTCCGAAATGTGCTCGCCCGCGGCTAGACAGACATTCTTCTCGATGAAGTCTGGCGCATGATCAACGAGGATCTGGGACCGTTGAGAGCCGCAGTCCACGCAGAACTGCGCCAGATTGACGAGTGAATAATAATGGTAACGTGCTGTTGAACGTAAGTTCACAATAAGTACATTGCCCACAGATGCTCTGTCCTGAATTTCGATCTCGTTTGAGATACCTTTGAGGTCCAACTTGGCGACTTCCATGAGGTCGCCCGTCAAGACCTGGCGCACCCGGATCGCTGCCGGGAAATTGACGAACGGCAACCCGGATCCGCAATGTTTGGTTGCCCCAGACTCTGAGTCCACACCGCCGCCGATTCGGCCGGAAGGTGCAATTCTCTCTGTCGATCGAAGGTATTCCCGCCGCGAGAGTGTCATTGCCGCGACACGGCCTCGCTCCGCAAAGATGAATCGCATGGAACTGAGCCAGCACGAGACAAGGTACGCGAAGAGTAACGGGGTCAACGTTGCCTACCAGGTAATCGGCAACGGTCCGATTGACCTCGTCTTTGTCATGGGCTGGGTGTCGAACATCGAGTATTTCTGGCAGGAACCCCACTTCGCCCGTTTCCTCGAACGTCTCGCATCGTTCTCGCGCCTGATCCTGTTCGACAAGCGTGGCACCGGCTTGTCGGATCGCGCTGTGGGTGTTCCAGGACTCGACGAGCGCATGGACGACTTGCGCGCCGTGATGGATGCCGCCGGTTCGAAACGCGCAGCCCTGTTCGGAGTTTCCGAAGCAGGTGCCATGTGCGTCCTCTTCGCTGCGACGTATCCCGAACGAACGTCTCACCTCGTGCTGTTCGGCTGCACACCTCGGCGGATGTGGGCCCCAGACTTTCCCTGGGGCGCGACGCAAGACGATCGAGGTCGCCGTCTCGCCGACATCGAACGACTTTGGGGAAGTCCGGAGGCCGCAGGTGCCGATCTCCAACGTCGGGCGCCAAGCGTCGCCCATAACCCATGGGTCATGAGATGGTGGTCGACGTATCTCCGCATGAGTGCGAGCCCGAGCTCCGCCGCCGCGGTGATTCAAATGAACGGTGAAATCGACGTCCGCCCTGTTCTGCGAGCCGTGCACGTGCCGACGCTGGTCCTCCAACGCACCGGCGACCGCACCGTCAACGTGGAAATCAGCCGCTACATTGCGGAGCGCATTCCCGAATGCACCTACGTCGAACTGCCCGGAGAAGATCACCTGCCATTCTTCGGCGATCAGGACAGCGTTCTCACAGAGATCGAGCAATTCCTGGTCGCCAGCGCCACACCGTCAACGCTTTATCGTGTCCTTTTGACAGTCCTCGAGGCGAACGTCGAGGTCGCACCTCGTTCATCGGGACGTCCTGACGACGCTGAACGCCATGATCCTCTCGACTCTTTTCAGCTCGGTTCGACGAACTGGTTGACGCACTTTCACGGACGATTGCTCGAACGATCGGGCAACCGCCTTCTGGCATGCTTCGATGGACCGGCGCGCGCAATCCACTGCGCTCGAGCCCTGCGCGACCTGGCGCGGCCACTGTGGCTTGAAGCTCGCATTGGGGTTCACACTGGAGAATGCGAGATCGTTGCCGATCGAATTGTCGGATCAGTGCTCGAAATCGTGAGTGAAATCGTGTCCTGCACCGCTCCCGGCGACGTCGCCGTGTCCGACACCGTGAAAGATCTGGTTGCCGGTTCGGAGCTGTGGTTCGAGGAGCTCGGTACCCGCATTCGGATGGGGACGTCCGAAGAACGGCGGATCTGGAGCGTCGCTGATGGACAGGTGGAGTCTCGAAGACCGGAGCCAGTGATAGTCAACCGACCGGCAATCCTGCAACGAGAGGTTGACCGGCTGACGCGTCGTGAGAAAGAAGTCGCTGCGCTGGTGGCGCGAGGCATGACCAATCGCCAGATCGGCCACGAGCTGACGATTGCCGAATCGACGGCCGAACGGCACGTCATCAACATTCTGAACAAGCTGGGGCAGCAATCTCGGTCGCAGATTGCCGCCTGGGCCGCGATACACGGCCTGGTGGACCCCAATCTCTCCTGAAATCCTCCGCGGCAGCCAAAAATTACAGGGTCCTGTACAGGTTTCCCTGGAAGCACCCACAGTCGACACCTCGTATGCTCGAACTCCGGTCGACGCAGTGTTATAGCGGCGCTCCGCGGAGAGTTGTACGCGGTTCGTAACGTTGAGCTTCAGGAGGAATTGCCATGCCATTCGTAACGATCAAGCTGATCGAAGGTGTCTTCAATGATGAGCAGAAGCAGCAGATGATCGAGCGCGTCACCGACGCGATGCTCTCGATCGAGGGAGAGAACATGCGGCCGATCACCTGGGTCGTACTCGAAGACAACGTCAAGAGCGGCGACTGGGGTATCGGTGGGCACGGAGCGACGGTCGACGTCGTCCACGCCATCCAGCAAGGAAAGGTGCCCGCGCCTTCCGTCGGCTAGTAGCCCCACTTCGTTTCTCCGCGTCGCGCTGCCATCACGTCGTCGACTTCGAGCTTTCCACCTGCGAAATGAGAGGGGCACTGCGGTGCGAACGGACATCAGTTTCAGATCGGAAGGCGCTGAACTTCATGGCTGGCTCTACAATCCGGAGACCGCCCCGCCGTGGCCAGTCGTCGTCATGGCACATGGCTTCTCGGCGACACGGCGAATGGTCGCCGATGACTACGCCGCCGTCTTTCGCGAAGCAGGATTGGCGGTACTCCTTTACGATCACCGCGGTTTCGCTGAGAGTGGCGGAGAACCACGACGCCAGGTGAATCCCTGGACACAGGCACGCGGCTATCGAGATGCCATCAACTATGTGGGATCGGTCGACGGTCTGGACTCGAACCGGGTCGCAATTTGGGGAGATAGCATTAGCGGCTCCGAGGTACTGGCGGTGGCGGCCGTCGACCATCGCGTTGCGGCTCTGGTGGCCCAGGTTCCGGCAATCGGCCGTGAAATGCCGCCGGACGATCGAGACGGACTGTTGTTCGAGGCCTTCCGCCAGACGCTGCTTCAGGGCGACATCGATCCGTCTCCCGGCGAAATTCTGGGTCCGATGCCGGTCGTCTCCGACGATCAGGCTCGACGTCCGTCAGCGCTGCAACCGCTCACCGCGTATTCCTGGTTCATTCAGTATGGCTGCCGCTTCGGCATGCAATGGGAGAATGACGTCACGCGTGTTAGCTTGAGATCGGCGCCATGGCAACCCAGCCTCTGCGCACCCTACGTCACCTGTCCGACCCTATTCGTCGTGTCTCCCGCGGACGAAATGCTGGGCGCCAACCCGGCCGTGGCGCAGCACGCATACGAGCGACTTGCCGGCCCAAAAGAGCGTCTGGAAATCGACGGTGGGCATTTCGGTCTTCTCTATGCACCGAGTCCGATGTTTGATCTGGCCGTGAGAGTCGAGGCGGAATTCCTGGTCAGGCAGCTCAATCCGTTCGGTTCCGGCAAGAGTGAATCTGCGTCAGACTGCGAACCAGCCCCAACAGGAAACGCGACGTCGTGACCTGCACGACGGTTTCGCGAAGAGCGCGACCTGGGCTCACTTGTGGTGCATATAATCTCCTTTACTCACAGATGAGTCGACGTCGCAGCCGCGTACGGCAGTGTTTCGCTCGGTCAGGCTCCTATTTGTCCACGTCACGATGTGAGCCGGCGCCGCAAAGGCGACGGTACCGTCGTCTTTGACGAACGGCTGCATCTCCCGTTCCGCATGTTCCAGGAGCCGTGCGAACTGCTCGTCGTCCAACACGTCTGCCAGCGTCCATCCCTTGATATCAGTGAAGACCCAGGAACGAATCGATGGGAACCGGGCGGTCCCGATGATGGTGTGGATTGTGATGTCGGGCATACCCGCCTGGGAGAAGAGCGAACGCACATCTGCGAGGTCCCCAAGATTGTATGGAGCGCTGAGAGAGGTAGCGGCTTCCGCCCCGAAGAGGCGCCGGAGCAAGTCCGACATGGATGAGTAGCCTGGCGTCTCCTCGATAGAGACCCAAACCGCGACCGCCACGCGTCCATTTGGACGAACGACGCGTCTCATCTCTCCGAGTGCGGCAACCTGGTCGTCGAAGAACATCAATGCGAACTGAGAGACGACAGCGTCGAATTCGGCATCCGCGAACGGCAGTGACTCGGCTCGTCCCTGACGCCACGTGATTGCCGGTCCCTTTCTTTCGGCCACCGCAAGCATGCCCGGGTTTACGTCAAGTCCGATCACCAAACCATCCGCGCCGACGCGTTCAGCCGCGGTTCGCGCCAGCACCCCAGTCCCACAGGCGACATCGAGAACGCGGTTTCCGGGACGAATCGACGCCGCATCGATGACGCGCTCGGTCCATTCCTGGAACAGCGCCGGTACGAAAAACTCCTCGTAAATTTCAGCGGCGTTGCTGGTTATCTGTCCTGTCTCGTTTGCACTCATCGAACGCCTCCACCCTATCCGCGCCGGATGATCAGTCCAATACCTGTGACCAGCGTAGACAGTCAGACATGGGCTGGCATCGACTATGTGGGCCAGGCTCGTGCGTCCGGGCATGGCCGAAATCGGCCAGACGCCGCAATGATGGAGAAACGACTGTCTGGGTTAGATCAGGCCAAGGCGCGCGGCTTTGGAGACTGCCGCGGATCGTGAGGGGACATCAAGCTTGGTGCGGACATTTCCTAGATGCCGGTGGATCGTGTGGGCGCTCAGCTCAAGACGCTCCGCGATTTCCTTATCGGTAAACCCGTCCGCCACCAGCCGAAGAACCTGACGTTCGCGCTGAGTCAAACTGCCTGAATGGATCGATCCGTTTGTTGACTCGGACCAAGCACCCGCACGCCCCTCGAGCAGATTCCGTGCGCGTTGCGCTTCAGTGCTTGCACCAAGGTCGCGCAACGTCACCCATGCACGCCGCGCTTCTTCTCGAGCCGATTCGTGCCGACCCAGCGTCGTGAGGACGGCGGACAGCTCCAGACGCGCCAGGCCCTGCTCATAGGGCGCACCGCTCGTGCTGAAGGCGTCTATGGCGTCTTCGAATCGTCGACGCGCGTCCTCGAGGTCCCCAGACTTCGCCGCCAGCATTCCCTGGGCGTACCGCGCGGCGCCAACAAGTGCCGGAGAAGCCGCCTTCGGATCGAGGTCATCCAAAGACGCGACGCACTCGCAAGGGTGGTTGTCCTCACCTCCAAGCGCTGCTCTCGCCCTCGTGAGCATGATCATTCCGGACGCGTGCTCGAAGTGATCGGTCGGACCAAGCGTTCGCATGAATCGATCGGTCAGATCGATAGCGAGCTGTGGGTCCGACTGCTCAATCGCAAGTCGCGCGCGACCGAGGAGGACGTATTCGCGAGCCAGCCACCGCAGAGGCTGACCATCAAGCTGCTTGAACAGCGCGTCAGCCTCGTCCAGCCGACCTTGCCGCCGGCGAAGCTCGGCCAGTCGCGCGACGCCATCCGCCGTCATCGCCGGGTGGCTCTCAGACAACTCAGCGATGGCGTCGGTTAAAACGGCTTCTGCTTCGTCCCACTGCCCTCGGCCGATGAGGACACCCGCGTAGTGAGTCGTGCAGAGCGAGAAGAGGAGTCGATATGACCAGCGAGCCGACACCTGTTTGACCATGTCGCACCACTGAGCGGCTCGAGCATAATCCTGAACGTGTTCGCAGGCCATGATTAGGTAGCAGCAGATGGTGCCAATCGCGTCCAGATCATGGAGGTCGCCGGCGACCGCCGCGGTTGCTGCTTCGTCGAGGTATCGCATGCCCTCTTCGACTTCGCCGTCGCACACCATGGCAAGCCCGTCGAGGGCCAGCGCGAACATCTGCCAGTCAAGCGCGCCAATGGAGCGCGACAGTTCGAACGCTCGCCTGCTGAGATCGCGCGCTCGACCGGTGTCCTGTTCAATGGAGAGCGCAATGTGCCCTTCCCAAAGAAGGACCATAGCGTGTTCGGGCGCCAGCGGCTGGCCCTCCAACAGGCGGTGGGCTCGTCGTATCCAGCCATTGGCAATGGCGGGTTCGTTGCGGAAGGAGCAATAGTCAATGGCATGAAACGCCGCCACTCGTGCCGCCCCACGCCGGTCATCGGCCTCGCGATAGATCCGATACGCGCGTCGACGCGCCGGGAGCGCGGTTCCGGCGTCGTTCTGCCACCAGGCCGCAATCGCAACGCCTTCCCAGGCTTCACCCGTCTCCTGAACTTCGAGGGAATCCTCAAACCAGGCTCGTGCGACCTCCCAGGCGCCCCGCGAGAGCGCCTCGTGTGCGATTTCGAGGTGGTTGACAGGCTCAGGTTTGGTGAAAGCGCTCATCCCCGTTTACCTCCGCGTGTTCGGTATCCATAACGCTCTCAGGAATGTCGACGAAAACACGGAAAGTGACACACGGTAGTATCAGGTCGGTTGCTTGATAAACCCAACGTACATGAGGCCGAATCCTGTGTCCATAAAGCGTTAGTTGGCGACCATGCGCGCGTTCACTCCCGCACCGAGAACTCGCACCAGAGCGGATAGTGGTCCGACACGCGCCAGGAGAGCTCGACGTGGTCCATACCGGGGAAGACGTGCGGCACGAAGTCGAAATTACCGCCCCGCCCGGTGTAGGTGAGCGAGAGTTCAGGACCGCCGTCTTCTCCGTGAAACCAGGCGATCTGATCGTAGTAGTGCTTCGTTTCCGGCTTGTCGAAGATCGTGCGCGGCAGTCCCTCGAGTTCCGGCGGTGGTCTCAGACCTCGTGAGGTGAACGCCTGATAGAGCGGATCGTCCTTGCGGTCGATATTGAAGTCACCCAGCGCGATCAGGTTGTGATCCCAGGAGTGCAGATCGGTGGCCCAATTCAGCATCCAGTCCGCTATCGCTTGCAGCTCGCCGACCCGGTCCTGCGCCTTACTGCCGTAGATCACGTGCAACGTGATCAGAATGAACGTCTTGCCGGAAGCCAGGAAGCTGACCGCATACGGCGTGCGGGCGAACTGACGCTCATAGGCATGCTCGCCGATTGCGACTCCATCAACCGATTGTGGTTCGACTAGCTCGCAGGCGAGCCCGGACGGTTTCAACCGGCGCGTATCGAAGACGAAGGCGAGGCGCTCGTCGTTACCCGCGCTGCCCCGCGTAACATCCGTCAGGATCATGCCCCAGTGAGGATCGATGGCGTTGAGCTGCTTAAGCATGTGCCGCAGGGCTTTCAGATCGCCTTTGGCTTCCTGGATGGCGATGACGTCGAAGCGGGACACGATCTCGGCAATCGCGCGCAACGCATGCAGATCGCGTTTCGGAGAATCATGTGCTTCGGCAGCCCACTTCTCGGTAAGCCCACCAAACGCGCGAAGGTTCCAGGTAGCGATCAGCAGATTGTCGTCGAGCGCACGTGCGGGAATATGCTCGTCGAGCGCATGACGCAACGCCTCGAGCTCCTGGGCAACGTCCGCGGGAGGGCTGTCGGTGATCGCAGGCATGAACGGCCTCCTAGGGGTGAAGCAAACCAACGGCAGAGACGGCGGAGCGCCGGGACTGGGGGCGGCGAGGCGAATTGCACTAATGGCCAATAATTCGGACCGATGAACCGAGAATTGTATGGGTGATTTCCAAATTCATCCTAGCGAACCGAATCAGGACTGTCTATCACCGAAATGTCTTAACTCCAACGGATTTACCAGGTTGCCGCGAGATCGCCGCGACGAACGGGTCGGCGCCCACGCCGTCAAGACTGGCACTTGCCCGAACTGTGTACTTGGTGATACCCGCGTGATGAGTGCAGCACACACTCGTACGTGAGAAATCCAATTGCCGACAGTTCAAAATCAGCTCGTAGCGATCAGCCAGAGCACCCCGCGGGCGAAGGAGAAGAGGCATGCGCGATCACTTACGGCAACGGCGTGACCAGATCCCGGAGGAGTCATCGCTGACTCCGGTAAGCCCGCAGACAGCGTCAGAACAACACGCCGGGCCGGGTGAAACATCGCAATCTCAAGGACAGACTCTGTCGTCGGAGACGCGCAACAAGATGGAGCCTCTCTTCGGGCACAACCTTTCGAGCATCCGTATTTATGCAGACCCAGGTGCAGCTTCGGCGGCACGTTCGATCGACGCGCGTGCCTACACGGTGGGTTCGGACATCTATTTCAATGATGGCCAGTACGCACCGGAGACTCCGCAGGGCGATCAACTCCTCGCTCACGAGATCGCACACACGGTGCAGCAGAGCAAATCGGGTACTGCGGGACGAAACGCGGACGGCCCGCCTCGAATATCACGGTCTGGAGACCCGCACGAGCAGGAGGCACGAGACGCCGCGGCATTGGTGAGCCAGGGATACTCAGTTGGCTCCGCTCAGCTCTCAGCGATTGGGACAGACGCAATCGCCGTTCAACGAGTGCCAGGCACGGATGCGGCGGCGGAAGTCGCGCCACCAGCACCGACGAGCTACAACCCACCACCTGAGCTCGCATCGGCAATGATGCCAGCTGACGCCCAGATTGTGGCCATTGACACTGTCGGAATAGGCCGCGCGTTGCGGAATGAAATCAAATGGGTGTCCGGCCTCAAGGACGACATGACCTGGGGCGGATGGGGGGCATTGGCCGATCTGACCTCCCAAAGCTTTTGGACGGGACCAAACCTGGCCGACGCGACCAGCGGAATGGGTCTAATCGTTCCGCTTCCCGTCTGGGAACAGGACTATCCGGGAGGCTATCTGCACTCCTCAATCGAGATCTTAGCCACGGTCGGCAATGTCCGGTTCGACGCCGCCGACGGTGTCGGCATCTCTCAGTCATCCGCGGGAGGAGCGGGAGTCTCCAACTCCACGCAATTCAACTCCACGACAACGGTCGGAGGAGAAGCCGGGCTCACGGGCACCCCGAAGGGCGGTCCGGGGGAGGTGGGTGGGAAGGTTTCAGCGTCGTCAGCGAAAGGCACTCAGACGACTGGCGGCTCAGCGAGAGCCGGTGGATTGACAGTCGCGACTGCCACCGTAGCCGGGGTTCGCTTCAAGTTCGACGTAGACTGGGCGATCACGGTGCACCAGAAGTACGACGTCGGCACTGGAACCACAATACTTAACATGGGAAGTATGAATATCGCTCACTGGATTGCCGATAAACCGAAGCAAACCGTCAACATCTCCACCAAGAATGCGCTGGTCCGGTTCCCACAGGTTCGTTGCGAACCGGTAACGCCAAAATAGCATTCTCGGCGCCTTCGGCTCCACGGCGGACGAGTTCTTGCAGATAACCGGTCTGTCCGGCCTGCGTTCGTTCGGACGAGGAGCGCGAAAAATGCATCAATGGCTCGTCGAGGTCTTTTCTTATCCTAGCCTCTCTTCCACCCTCGGAATCGTCGCCAAAACCTCCGCGATCTATCTCTTCGTCGTTCTCGGCATTCGCTTGCTCGGAACCCGCGAGATGGGCCAGATGACGATCTACGACTTCGTGCTCGTGGTCGTCATCTCGAATGCGGTGCAGAACGCGCTCGTCGGTGGAGACACGACGCTGCTCGGCGGCATCGTCTCGGCACTTACCATGCTCCTCATCAATCGCGTCTTCACCCTCTTCATGACACGCTTCTCCTGGTTCGAAACGGCAATGGTGGGTGAACCGGTTGTCCTGGTGAATGACGGACACATTCAGTGGGACTGCATGAACCGCCAGGGAGTCGACAGAGACACGCTCATGGCAGGCCTTCGTGAGCACGGCGTTATCGGTCTCAAGGATGTCCGACTCGCGGTGCTCGAGATCGACGGCACGATCAGCGTCGTGCCGCGCGACGCAACCGTCCATCGCACGCGCCGCTCTCTGCGTGGCCTGCGTTCAACGTGACCGAACCCGTGTTCGTGCACTGTCAGCGATGAAAAGAGAGGATAGCTATGGGCGTCACAGGGGTGGGCGTGGCAGCGCTGCTGGGGCTTGGCATCAGAACGCTCATCGTGCTGGTTGTTCTGATCGTCGCCATGCGGACGCTGGGTAAACGTCAGGCGGGCGAGATGCGAACCATCGACATCCTCGTCGTCCTGATCATCGCCAGCGGCGCGCAGAGCTCGATGACGAAGAACGACGGACACATCACGGTTTCCATTGTATCGGGTGGGGCATTGATCCTCGCGGGCTGGCTGGGAGGCGTCGCGCTGCAACGCAGTTCGGCGTTAGAGAACCGGCTGTTTGGCTCGCCGCTCTTACTCGCTCATGACGGGAACCTCATTGAAAAGAACATGCGTCGAGAAGGAATAACCGAAAAGGACCTGATGGCCGCGGCACGCAAACAAGGACTGGCCGACATTCACGATGCGCGCATGGCGATTCTCGAAATGGACGGATCGATAAGCGTGATACCCGGCGGAAAATCTGGCGAGGACTGACCATTGATGGAACGGGAAATCGTCACGACGCTCGTGGCCATTGTGCAGTCGTTCTTCCTCTACATCCTCCTCATACTGGCGCTGCGGCTCTTCGGGCGCAACACCATGGCACAACTCTCGCTCATCGGTTTCCTCATCATCGCGCTGATGGGAAGCGCTGTGGAATCCGCGTTGTACGCCGGAAGCAGCATGTTGCCACCGGGCGTGGCCTCGGTCATGACCATCCTGCTGACCGATACCGGAATCTCGCGCCTGATGCGGAAATCGCAACACGCGCGGCGTTTCCTGATCAACTCACCGATGGTCCTCGTCCATGACGGCCAGGTTGTACGCGAAGAGCTGCGACGCAGTCGTCTCACGATGGACGAGCTGATGTCGGCAGTCCGGATGCATGGATTGGCAACGCTCAACGACGTGCAGTATGCCGTGCTGGAGGTCGACGGCGCCATCGCCGTGATCGAGCGGGATTGAGCACTCGCGTCAGCGGCTGAAACGCCCTGTGGATTAGTGGCGCGCCAATTCTGGTTGTCAGTTAAAGCGGACATTCCCGAAAGGAGTTTGAAGATATGGATACGTATGAGGCGGTACGCACGCTTCTCGCGGTGCGCAACTATCAGGACAAGCCCGTTCCAGATGACGTGGTCAAGAAGATCGTGGACGCGGCGCACCTGACGGCAAGTTCTCAGAACGGCCAGCCCTGGCACTTCGTCGTTGTTCGCGATCACGAGACACTCAAGAAGCTCGGTGAGCTGGCCAAAAGCGGTCCGTATATCTCACAGGCACCGCTCGCGGTCGTCGTCACCGTCAAGAAGGATTCCCGCTTTGGTGTCTCCGACGGTAGCCGGGCGATTCAGTCGATGATGCTGACCGCGTGGTCGGAGGGCGTCGGGTCCAACTGGGTCGGCTTCCGTGGACTTGACGCGGTGAAGGACCTGCTCGGCATTCCTGATGAGTACGAGATTCTCGCCATCGTTCCGTTCGGCTACGCCACGGCGGACATCGGCCATGGAAAGAAGAAGCGCAAGCCGTTCGGAGAAATCGTCAGCAGCGAACGCTTCGGCCAGCCGTACTCGCGATAAAACATGCCAGGGGTTTGTCGCGCCCCCCGATCACTCAATCCCGCCCCGGCCAGTTGCTTAACGACCTGAACGGGCGCGACGATACGTTGAGGATCATGAACGATGGCGACTGATAGGGGGATGCATGACTCACACGCCTGACATCGAGCGACCCGACCGCCAGGTAGTCGAACGACTCAAGAATATCGGCAGCGCCACCGCGACCGGCGTGCTGAACAAGCTGGGAATCCGCGATTCATTCATTGAGGGGCCGGTCTGCATGACTCCAGGCATGTCGGTCGCAGGTCCGGCGCTCACGTTGCAGTTCATGCCACTGCGCGAAGACGTCTATGGCGCAAGCGAGTACGGTGACCCTGAACTCCAACTGCACCGACACGTCCTCTATCACACGCAGCCCGGCGACGTCGTGGTGGTCGACGCGCGCGGTGACATGGGGAGCGGCGTCTTTGGCGAGATGATGCTCACCTATTTCAAGGGCCGGGGCGGTGAAGGCGTCGTCATCGACGGCACCATCCGCGACTTTCCAAAAGCGCGTAATCTCGGCCTCGGCCTCTGGCTACGCGGCGTCACGCCCAACTTTCACACGCAGGTGCGCATCTTCCCATTCGCGGTCAATGTTCCTATCGCGTGCGGTGGCCGGCTGGTGATGCCGGGCGACGTCATCATCGCCGACGAGGATGGCGCCGTGGTCGTGCCGAAAGGCCTGGTGGCGAAGGTTGCCGACGCCGCCAACGAGCATGCCGAATGGGAGGAGTTCTCCCGGCTGCGACTCTCTCAAGGAGGCGAGCTGCGCGTCTACTACCCGCTCTCGGACGCCGCACGTCCTGAATACGAAGCCTGGCGCAAACAGCAGTAGCGCGTGGCCGGCCAGGCTACCCACAACCCGCTCAGGAAGCATCGACCCGCGATTGGTCGAGAGCTCGTTCTATTCCGGCGAATCAGGGATAATCAGCGTAAATCAGCGCGTACCTGATGGGATTTCATGACGGACTCTCAACCACCGTCGCGTCCACGTGCGGGCGACCGCTCGCGCCTCGTGGTGCTCAAATACCGGGACTTTCGCCTGCTCTGGGGCGGAGAGCTCCTCTCGATGGTCGGCACGCAGATGCAGCTCTTCGCCGTCAATTGGCAGGTGCTGCAGCTGCTCCGCCATCGCAGCTACTTGCTTTCATTTGCGGGCATGCATCTGTCGGTCAAAGCGGACGCTCTGGGGCTGGGTGCGTTGGGTCTGGTGCGCGTGGTGCCGATCCTCCTGCTGGCGATGTTCGGTGGCGCGCTGGCCGACGCGCACGATCGCCGGAGAGTCATCACATTGGCACAGGCGGCGGCCGCCCTGAACGCCGCGTTGCTGGCAATGCTGTCCTTCAGCGGTCATGCGAGTCTGGCCGCGCTCTATGGCCTATCCGCTATCGGCGTCTCGACCTCCGTCTTTGCCCAACCGGCGCAGCAGGCGTTGGTGCCCCCGCTCGTCGCCCGCGAGCACCTGAGCAATGCCTACAGTCTGTACGCCCTCATCTGGCAAGCCGGATCGCTGATCGGACCGCCACTGGCCGGTTTGATCATCGCTCAGGCGGGTTTCGGCATGATCTACGCAATCGACGCGGCCTCGTTCGTCACCATCGTGATGGCCGTACGCGCCATTCGCTATCGAGCCGACGCCGTTGAACGTGAGCGACCAGATCACCTGACGGCCATGCGCGAGGGCTGGCGCTTCGCGCGAGGCACGACGCTCGTTTGGCAGACGCTGCTGATCGACCTGTACGCGACGTTCTTCGCCTCCGCGCGAGCCATGGTGCCATTGATCGCTGCCAACGTGCTGCACGTGGGCGTGCGCGGCTATGGGCTGCTGGCGTCGGCCCAGCCGATCGGGGCGTCCATCGCCGGGGTGGTGCTGACGTTACGCCGTGATATTGCAGCGTCAGGGGACAATCCTGTTCGCCAGCGTCGCGATTTACGGTCTCGCCTGGGGATTGTTCGGTCTGTCCAGCGTCTTCGCGCTGGCCTACGTGCTCTACAGCATCACTGGAGCGGCCGACACCGTCTCCTACGTGATCCGCACCACCATTCGCCAATCGCTCACGCCGGACGCCATTCGTGGTCGAGTCGCGGGCATCCACATGGCCCTGGGCGAGGCGGGACCGGCACTCGGCGAGCTCGAATCAGGGCTGGTCGCCTCGGTCTTCAGCGCCTCAGTGGCCATCGCGTCCGGAGGACTGGCGACGTTTGGGCTCACCATTTGGGGGGCGTTCCGTTGGCGTGAGCTGCGTGGCTATCGACCGGATCAAAACCCGATAGCATTCGCGGAGGATGGGATACGCCTCGAAACGGCGCCAGACTGACCTTCTCTCCACGATTGATCCCGATCAGCCGCACCAAGCCATCTGCGATCGTCGCCAATATGAGCAGACCGGCGCCGAAATCAGTCGCTCCAGCTTCCACGCTGGGAGATGTACCAGTCGACGGTGCCGCGCAATCCATCGACGAAATCGATTTGTGCTACGAATCCGAAGGCCCTTTCCGCGCGGGAGGTGTCGAGTCTGCGGCGCGGCTGCCCATCGGGTCGCGAGGTGTCCCAGACGATCGCTCCGTCGTACCCCACCACGCCGGCAATCGATTCGGCCAGGTCGCGGATGCTGATCTCCCGTCCTGTACCAAGATTCACCGGCTCGACCCCGTCGTAGCGCTCGGCAGCCAGCACAATTCCGCGAGCGGCGTCCTCCACGTGCAGAAATTCGCGCGTGGCATCGCCGCTGCCCCAGACGTCAACAGTCCGCTCACCTCGTTCTCGCGCGCGACCAAACTTGCGAATCAGCGCTGGAATGACGTGCGAGCGTGACGGATCGACGTGGTCGCCCGGCCCGTAGAGGTTGGCTGGGAGGAGATAGATGGCGTTGAAGCCGTATTGTCGGCGATAGGCTTGCGCCTGGACCAGGAGCATCTTCTTCGCCAACCCGTAGGCGGCATTGGTCGCCTCTGGGTAGCCTTCCCAGAGATCATCCTCGCGAAACGGAACCAGAGTCTCTTTCGGATAGGCGCAGACCGTCCCGACGGCCACGAACTTGACGACACCGGCAAGTCTCGCCTCCTCCATCAGCTGGATGCCCATGATCGCGTTGTCGAAGAAGAGCTCGCCCGGTCGCTCCACATTCAGCCCGATGCCACCCACGCGCGCCGCCAGATGAATCACGATCTCTGCGCCGTCTGCCGCTCGACGGGCCGCTGTTCGATCGCGCAGGTCCAGTTCGACTCGACGCCGGGGAAGACACGTTGATATAGCCACGACGAGCCAATTCGGCCACCACGTGCCGTCCGAGGAAACCGTTCCCACCCGTCACCAAGATGTGCGAGCTGGAATCCATTTGCGGTCTCGCCTCTCTCTCATTCATCCCCACGGCATCACAGCAGCACCGATTTGTTCAAGGAGCCACAGTATGCAATAATCTTCGCCCCCAAATAGCGCTGGGTTGGGAACCTGCAAGGCGAGGGACGCGATGAATTCGTCGATCGGAAGACGCATCATCATCATCGGCAGCTCGAACGCTGGCAAGAGCACGCTGGCCGAGCGCTTGGCAGCGCACCTCAACGCCGCGTTCATCGAGCTCGACGCGCTGCACTGGGAACCACATTGGACCGAAGCCAAGCCTGAGGTCTTCCGCCAACGCGTGCGCGAGGCCACTGCCGCCGAGTCCTGGGTGATGGCCGGTAACTACTCGAAGCAGGTCGATCTGAGCTGGCCGCTGGCTGATACCATCGTGTGGCTCGACTTGCCGCTCAACCTGGTGCTGCGCCGCTGCATCGTCCGCACCTGGCGCCGCTATCGAGACCAACAGGAGCTGTGGAACGGCAATCGTGAGAACTTCTGGGAGCACCTGATGTTGTGGAACGCGGACAAATCCCTGATCACGTTCACGGTCAGACATCATCGCTCTCGCCGAAAGCGCTTTCACGATGCGCTCAACGACCCCCAATGGTCGCACATCAACTTTCGTGCATCTGCGCTCAGTCGATGACGTTGAAGCCTGGTTTGATCGCGTCGCTCCCCTAACCTCCTGACGAAAACAACGGGTTTGCGATCCAGTCGTGACCAGAAACGCGAATCACCGCTACAATCGGTTTACGCAACGGATTCAAACGGTGATGGCTCGAAGGAGGTATCTCGCATGGCGACGCAGGCCCAGCCCGTAACCCGACACCCGCTCGACCCGCTCACAGCGGAGGAGATTGAGGCCGTCGCCCGGCTGGTTCGAGCCGAGCGGCAATTGGGTGACGCAGTGCGATTCACCTCCATCACGCTCCACGAACCACCGAAGGAGGCCGTTCTTGCCTCAACTGAGTCCGCTGCGCTTGGCCGTGAAGCCTTCGTCATTCTGCTCGACCTAACGGACGGCAAGACCTACGAAGCAGTCGTCTCCCTCACCGATCACGCGATGCGGTCCTGGCGGCACATCCCGGACGTCCAGCCGTCGATCACTTTCGAGGAATTCTTCGAGTGCGAGCGCATCGTCAAGGCCGATCCCGCGTTTCAGGCGGCGCTGCGTAAACGCGGCATCATCGATCTGGATCGGGTGATCGTCGATCCGTGGTCGGCTGGCTATTACGGGGACGCATCGGAGCGCGGCCAGCGTTTGCTGCGGGCTCTCACGTGGGTGCGTCGCGTTGCAGGCGGTAACGGCTACGCACATCCGATCGAAAACGTCATCGCCATCGTTGATCTGCTTGGCATGAAGGTCGTGCGGATCGAGGACCACGGCGTCGTTCCTTTGCCGGCCACCGTAGGTGAGTTCGACGCGAACAAAGTTGGCCCCTTGCGTGGCGACGTCAAGCCAATCGAGATTCACCAGCCGGAAGGGACCAGTTTCAGCGTTTGCGGACATGAAGTGCGCTGGCAAAAGTGGAGCTTTCGCGTCGGCTACAACGCGCGCGAGGGGCTCATCCTCCACACAGTGGGATACGAGGACAAGGGGCGGGTTCGCTCGGTCCTCTACCGGGCGTCACTGGCCGAGATGGTCGTTCCCTACGGCGATCCATCGCCGACGCAATGGCGCAAGAACGCCTTCGACGCTGGTGAATACAACATTGGAGCGCTGGCGAACTCGCTGGAACTGGGGTGCGATTGCCTCGGAGAGATCTACTATTTCGACGCCGTCTACGCCGACGGCAGCGGTGCGCCGGTCACACTGAAGAACGCCATCTGCATGCACGAAGAAGACTTCGGCATCCTCTGGAAGCACGTCGATTTCCGCACCGGAAACGTCGAAGTGCGCCGTTCACGACGCCTCGTCGTTTCCTTCATCTCGACGGTCGGCAATTACGATTACGGCTTCTTCTGGTACTTCTACCAGGACGGGAACATCGAGTTCGAGGTCAAGCTGACCGGCATCATCTCGACCGGGACGCTGCCGAATGCGGAGCCGTATGCGTTCGGCCAGCGTCTGACGCCGGACGGGCTCTACGGGCCGATCCACCAGCATTTCTTCAGTGTGCGTCTGGATATGGACGTCGATGGTCCAATCAATTCGGTCTACGAGGTGCATGCCGAAGCCGTTCCATCCGGCCCCGAAAACCCGCACGGCAACGCCTTCCGCACCAGGTCGACGAGGCTACGCACCGAAGCCGAGGCGCAGCAGATGACCGATCCGCTAGTTGGCCGTTACTGGCGCGTGGAGAACCCTGACGTGCGCAACGCTGTCGATGAGCCGGTCGCCTACAAGCTCATGCCGAAGAATAACGTCCAGTCCTTCTCTCAGCCGGACGCCAGTATCACGTCGCGAGCGGCCTTCATCACCAAGCATATGTGGGTGACACCGTATGCTGCCGACGAGCGCTACCCTGCCGGTGACTACCCGAACCAGCATCCAGGCGGTGCAGGACTTCCAGAGTGGACGAAGGCCAACCGCTCGATCGAGGAGACCGACGTCGTGCTGTGGTACACGCTCGGCTCGCTCCATCCGGTGCGACTCGAGGACTGGCCGGTGATGCCGGTGCAATACGCCGGATTCATGCTGCAGCCGTTCGGCTTCTTCGACTCCAACCCGGCGCTCGACGTCCCGCCGTCGCACGGCCATGGAGCAAACGGCCATTGTGATTAGAGCGCGCGTTGCGATATCAAGTAGAGGCGGGACCTGCGCCCGCCTACGGCCGTAGGCCGTGGATGACGTGCGAGCGGCCATCCATGACGATGACGAACGCGCGACCTTCGATCCAGGACAAACGATGAATGACGAAATAGACCGGTAATCGCCCGGCGTTCAACCTGGGTTCAAAACCCAGGCTGAGAAGACGAAGCCCCTAAACGGGCTGAACGTACGGGAAATCCGTAGGGCAGATCCCCGTGTCTGCCCTTCGGCCGCAGGCCGACATCCGTACCCTCACACATTCCGATCACGGAACCCGGTGACTCTTCCGCGCTCGCCTGGCCCGCTGGTCGGCACAGGTCCGGCCCCTACGTTTCTCCGTCGCATCCAAATGACGAAGCGCGGCGCCGTTTGGCGCCGCGCTGTGTGTGTTGCTACTTCGCCATCGCGAGGACGTGCTTGGGGACCGGGGGCTGGAGCCCTTCGGCCAGCGGCGTCTTGTAGGGCTGGCCGCCCGTCTTCTCTTTGAACTCGGCTTGCGCCTGCTCGATCAGCGTCGGATCCTGATAGAGCGCCACGCCGGTCAGGGCCATGGCCTTGGCCGCCAGCATCATGCCTTTGTGGCCGATCGACATGCCCGCCGTGGCGGTGATGCCCCAGCTATGGCCCGGGATGGCCGTCGGATGACACGTCGTGTGGACCTGCACGGTCGGGGTGATGTAGCTGACGTCGCCGACATCCGTCGAGCCGCCCGAGACGTGCCCTTCATCGTAGATCGGGCCGATCTCGCCATGGAGCGGCAGATCGAGCATGCTCGCCGGCATGTTTCGCGCACGAAGATTGAGCTCGCAGGTGCCCGGCGCGAATCCAGACATCACCGTCTTGGCGTAGGAAAGCTCGTCCTCGGTGTACTCGATGGGTCCAACTACCTTCAACTTGTCCTGCGCGAGATCCGCCAGGAAGTTATTCGGCAGCACGTCGTAGCAGCCGCCCTGCATATCCTCTTCGAGCCGCGTGCCGGTCATCAACGCGGCGCCCTGGGCGATGTCTCGCACCCAGGTCGTCAGATGGTCGACCTGGTCGCGGCGCGGCGCCCGCACGTAGTACCAAACCTCGGCCCGATCCGGAACGACGTTCGGCGCTCCGCCGCCGTTGGTGACGACGTAGTGGATGCGCGCCTCCTGGATGACGTGCTCACGCATGTAGTTGACACCGACGTTCATCAGTTCCACCGCATCGAGCGCCGAGCGCCCCTGCTCCGGGTTGCCGCCAGCGTGCGCCGTCTTGCCATGGAAGCGGAACTTGATGTTGTCCATGGCGTTACAGCTGCTCTTGGTGGCGTTGTTGAAGTCGGATGGGTGCCAGGTGATGGCCGAGTCGAGGTCGTCGAAGACTCCCGCTCGCGCCATGTAGGTCTTGCCGATCAACGTCTCCTCAGCCGGACAGCCGTAGTAGCGGACGGTCCCCTCTCGACCGGTCTGTTCCAGCCAGGCTTTGACCGACATGGCCGCCGCCAGCGCGGCTGTGCCCAGCAAGTTATGTCCACAACCGTGCCCTGGCCCGCCGTCGACGTCCGGGTCCTGCGTTGCCTGCAGCTTCTGCGAGAGGCCCGGCAGCGCGTCATACTCGCCCAGGAAGCCGATGATCGGTGAACCACTGCCCCACTCCGCCATGAAGGCGGTCGGCATGTCACCGACGTTGCGCGTGACGTGGAAGCCTTCCTTCTCGATCTCCGAGATGTGCAGCGCGCAGGCTTCGGTTTCGGCCAGACCGAGCTGTGGCTTGCGCCAGATCTCGTCCGCCACCGCCACGAAGCGGCCCTCACGCTCTTCGAGCCAATCCTGAATCTCTTCGTTCGTCGCCATGATTCCCTCCTGCCATCGGCATCGATCACGTTTCGCCCAAGATAGCACAGCGACGACCGCCCGCAATCGTCGATCATGCCAACCAGGTCAGCATCGACTTGGCAGGATGAGCGACCGAATCCGTACTAAGATGGAACGGTGAAGACGAATGAGACCGCATGCATGAGATGGCGACGTTGCCAGCAGCGGCAGGACCTGTCAAGGAGGAGCCGAACGTGGAACAAGATCGTCGGTACGACTACATCATCGTGGGGGCGGGGTCATCCGGTGCCGTGTTGGCCGCGCGCCTGACCGAGGATCCGGCGACGACGGTCTTGCTGCTGGAAGCCGGGCCCGACTACCGCGCCGCCGAAGCGCCTGCCGTCATGCACAGCGCAAATCCGCTTGGCATAAACAATCCGGAGATGTATGCGGATCATCAGTGGCCACTGCTGACGGCGCGCCGCACGCGGGTTCAAGAGGCGCGACGGTACGACCGGGGTCGCGGCCTTGGCGGCAGCTCGACCATCAACTACATGATCGCCCACCGTGCCATGCTGGAGGATTACGACAGCTGGGCCGAGCAGGGCTGCGAGGGTTGGTCGGGTGAAGAGCTCATGTCGGCCATGAACAGGATTGAAAACGACCTGGACTATGGCGATTCGCCCTATCACGGTAAGGGCGGCCCGATCACCATC
Source organism: uncultured Chloroflexia bacterium (assembly GCA_963822235.1). GTDB lineage: Bacteria > Chloroflexota > Chloroflexia > Thermomicrobiales > Thermomicrobiaceae > CALAGB01. Next base: position 515,651 of record CAWGGU010000008.1, on the reverse strand, counting down.
TACCGTCCCACGTTTGCGCAGTGGGGCAAGGTCGATCTGGCGCTCCTCGAGGCCGGCCTCGAGCTCGGCTATCCCTGGCATCACGACCTCAACGCGCCCGAGTCGACCGGCATCTGTGCCATGCCGGTCAATCGCACGCTCGAAGGACGCGTGTCGACCAACGACGGCTACCTCGAACCGGCACGCAGCCGGACCAACCTCACCGTTGTCGGAAACGCGCACGTCGATCGCGTCCTGTTCGACGACAAGGCCGCGGTCGGTGTGCGGGTGCTGCTGGCCGATGGACCGGTCGAACTGACTGGCCGGGAGATCATCGTCGCGGCGGGAGCGGCATTCTCTCCAGGCGTGCTGATGCGCTCTGGCATCGGACCAGCGGAGGACCTCCAGGCGCTCGGCATACCGGTGTTGCAGAACCTGCCGGTGGGCCGCAACCTGCTCGACCACTCGGCGGTCGGCGTGCGGCTCGACCTCAAGCCCGAGGCTCGTGCCAAACACTGGGACGACCGGCTCATGTGCTGCTACATCCGGTACAGCTCGGGGATGGCGGGTGCGGGCGAGAACGACATGGTGATCAGCAGTCGCAACCAGGGCGGCTACGACGAAGCCGGGCTCGCATCCGGGGGACTCAACGTCCTCACCTGGCAGAATTTTTCGCGCGGCACGCTGAAGCTGGTCGACGACCGATCCGTTCTCGTTTCCGGAGATCGATCAGAATCTGCTGGGGGATCAGCGGGATCTTGTGCGGTTGCGCGACGGCGCCCGCCGCCTCTTCGCCATCGTGGAGCATCGCGCGGTTCGGGCGATCGCCGAGACGTGCCTCGCTCGTCACGCTACTCCCCGACTCACCCTTCAGGTCACTCGCCGACGTGAAGTCGGATGCCGCCCTGGACGAGTGGCTGCTCAGTTCGGCGCGCGACACCTGGCACATTTCGGGCACCTGCCGCATGGGAGCGGTCGACGATCAACGCACCGTGGTCGATTCCGACTGTCGCGTGCTCGGGATTGAACACCTGCGGGTGATTGACGGCTCGATCATGCCCGAGGTCACGCGCGCCAATACCAACCTGACCTGCATGACCATCGCCGAGCATATGGCGGTGAAGCTCAGGCGAGGGTTATAAGCCGTCATCCCTCGTCCCCTTCGTCCACGATTACGAGAAGGGGGACAATTGGGAGAGCAAGAACCACCTGCCTCAGTCACGATCGGCCTCACCGGACCGTCCTGTGCGAACAGCACGAACCCTCTGCCCGCGACTCCGGAGTTTGTGAGTACGAATGGTTCCTACAGTCCTAATTTTCGCCATATGGTTAGCTCGCTCCTAAGTCCCGACTGTCGAGTCGTCGCGTCTTTCACACGCTTCTCGACATCAGACCGATCAACTCGATCGCCTTCGTTCGAAGTCCGGTCAATTGGTGTACCTCTCGCCATGGTGAATCCCTTTCGTTGCCATGTGGGGGCGGCAGACTCGGCACTCTCGCTTGTGGCCGTGAGTTTGCCGCGGGTGTCCGTGAAGGAAACCGGCCGTCTGACTGGATCGACTACCGGGGAACAGAACAGGACGCCACCTGCCGGTTGGGTCGGGTAGGCACGAAACCTTGTGTCAATTCAGTACAGGTTCCTGAACGAGAGATTCAGGTGAGTTGGCACGCATAGCCACCGATGCGCATGAGGCGGTCAAGCTCAAGTGGGGCAAGGGATGAGGATCACTTGCCCCCTTCTCCCGCGCGAGCAGGAGAAGGGGAACGTCACGTTTGGATTTCGCGGTTTCCCCGAGGCTTCTCCCCTCTCCCGTTCGTACGGGATGGTCCTCTCCCTCGGGTCGAGGGAGAGTTAGTGAGGGAGAGAGGGGGCGGGGGTGAGGGCCGTTTCCTCTTACGCTGGTTTGATGTTCTGGTTCAGATTGAAGACGTTCTCCGGGTCGTAGCGTCGCTTGACTTCCGCGAGCCGGGCGTACGTCTCGGACGGATACGCCTCACGAATGCGATCCTCTCCTTCATCCTCGAGGAAGTTCACGTACGCACCCGAGGCCATCGGCGCCAGCTGCTGCCACAGATTCGTCACCCAGCGCTCCGGCTCGTCACCGAATCCCATGTTGATCACGGCCACGAACATCGACTTGTCGCGGTGTGCGAAGGCCGTCGCGTCATTCGAGATCCGGCTGAATTCACCGCCCAGGGGACGGATCTGCGTCATGCCAACTGGGCCAGTCGAGTTGCGATAGTGGCCGAGGATCGACTCGATCGCCTCATCCGGTAGACCGTTCATGAAAGCGGAGCGGACCACGCCAGGATGCGGATGCGCGCCCTCCTGGGTCAGGTTGTAGAGCGCCGCGTAGGGCATCGGTCCGACCATCTCGGCCAGCGGCGTTGCCAACCGACGCAGCGGCTCGATGGCGCGCTGACCATCCTCAGGGTTGCCGGTGTAGCAGACCATCACGATGAATGCCAGCTTGCCGTGCGCCTCTTGCGGAACCACCGGCAGCGGCGGAATCGGCATCAGCATCCCGATCATAGTCAGCTCATCCGGAGCCTGCACACCGTAATCGGCGAAGCCACGCAGCACTCCGGGTGTGGGCGGGAGGACGACGGCACCGCCGAAGATCATCCCGACCGGCTGGAGCTGGAACTCGAAGGCGGTCACCACGCCGAAATTGCCGCCGCCACCACGCACCGCCCAGAAGAGATCCGGGTTCTGTGTTGCACTGGCGACCACGAGTCGGCCATCCGCCATGACGATCTCGGCCGAGATCAGGCTGTCGATGGTCAGACCGTACTTGCGCACAAGCCAACCGATACCACCACCGGTGACCAGACCGCCGAGACCGACTGACGACGTGTCGCCGGTCGAGACCGCAAGACCGTGCGGTCCAGCTGCTTCAAGCAGGTCCGCGGTCGTGGCGCCAGCCTGCACCCAGGCCGTTCGCTTCTTCGGGTCGACACTCACGCTCCTCATGCCGGAGAGGTTGATCACCAGGCTGCCATCAAAGGAGCTGTATCCGTGACCGCCGTGTCCGCCACTGCGAACCGCCAGGCGCAGTCCATGCTCGCGGGCGAACTCGACGGCGCGAATCACGTCCGCGGCGTCGGCGGCCTTCACGATGAGATCAGGATGACCGTCGAATCGGAGGTTGACGACGGCGCGTGTGGCATCGTAGTCGGCGTCCGCTGGACGGACGAGTGAGCCCAAGAGACGCTTCTCGAAGGCCTCAACCAGAATCGGATCGATTACGTCGACTCTCGTTGCTTGCGATACAATCACGGTGCGTTCCTTTCGCCTGTCAGATCTACTGACGATCCGTCATTCGTTTTGCTTTTCGCCGCACCACGTCGGTGCTTCATGTGATGAGTATCGTGATTTGGCGGTTCCGCGAGACCGGTCATTCCCAGGGATTCCAAGCTATGGAAGGGGCCGGTGACCGAACCTGCCGCGAAGGTCAGGTCGGTACGGCACCTGGGGTCAGTCAGGGACAGGGGCCAGGACAGGGCCTTTCGGGGGTTAGGCTCTGAGGGATAACTGGTGATCTTCAGATGACGATCAATCCCAGCGAACCGGATCCGCGTGGATCTCGGCAAACGCCGGTCGATTCCGCGCCGCGGGTCGCGCAATCTTCACCTGTACCGTTGGCACAGGCCGGTACAGCGTTCGGCGCGGAGCAGCAGTACCGCGATATCTTCGACGCAGCCAGCGACGGCCTGGTGGTGAACGATCTCGAAACCGGGATCGTGCTGGAAGCCAATCCGGCGTTCTGCCGCATGCACGGTTACGACGACATGTCCGGCATGCACCCTTCCGTCTTCATTCATCCAGACAGCCATTACCTCTTCGCCGACTACGTGGCCGCACTACGCGAAGGGCGCGAGTACCGCTGCCGCGCATTGGACGTGCGAAAAGATGGCACGTTCGTCGACGTCGAGGTTCTTGGACGACGCATCTCCTATCGGCGGGCAGGAAGCCATGCTCGGCGTGGTTCGCGACGTGAGCGAAGAAGTTCGCGCCTATCAAATCCTTGAAGAGCGGGTAGCCGAGCGCACCGCCGAGATTCAGCGGCGCCAGCGAGTCGCCGAGGGTATGCGCGAGATGATCGAGGTCGTCAACTCGCGCCAATCGCTGGATGAGATCCTGAGCTATCTCGTTGACCAGGCCAGGCAGTTGCTCGACAGCAACGCCGTCGCCATCTTCCTGCCGGTCGAAGGGCGCGAAGAGGAACTACTCGGTATACGGGCGTCGACCGGTCTCCCCGGGAGCCATCCACACGTCCGAATGCCGCTCGGTATCTCATCCACGGGACTCGCCTACACCGAGCGCACGCCGGTATTGGTGAAAGATCTCAAGGCAGCGCTTCCGCCTCCGAACGAGGTCATCAACGAGCTCGAGCTGGATAAACACGAGTCGCACGTCGTCGTTGTGCGGCTCCCGACATTCCTGGAGAATCCCGAACACGCGCCTGGAGCGGAAGACACGTCCAGCATGCGCGCGTTCGCGGCGATCTACGGCGCCTTTCTCTCCGTTCCGCTCATCGCACAGGGAGACGCCTACGGCACGCTCTCGCTCTACTATCACGATCCGCGCGATTTCAGCGAGGACGACATCTCGCTGGCAAACGCCTTTGCCAGCCAGGCGGCCCTGGCGATCGAAAACGCGCGACTGCGCGAGCAGGCGGGCCAGGCGGCGGTGCTCGAAGAGCGCCAGCGGTTGGCACGCGAACTTCACGACGCCGTCACGCAAACCCTCTTTTCGGCCAGCCTCATCTCGGAGGTCATCCCAGACCTGTGGGAAACCGATGCGGCCGCCGCGCGACGACGTCTCGACCAGCTGCGGCGACTCACACGGAGCGCGCTGGCCGAGATGCGCATCCTGCTTCTGGAGCTGCGACCCAGCGCTCTTACCGATATTCCGTTCCCGGATCTGATTCGGCAGCTCGTCGAGGCGTCGACCGGAGCCACCACCGCGCAAATCGAATTGAAGCTCGAAGTGGCCAAGCGCGAGTGCCTGATCCCGGACGCACAGATCGCCCTCTATCGCATCGCGCAGGAGGCGTTGAACAACGTCGTCAAGCATGCGCAAGCGCAGCGAGTCGACGTGCTGCTGGTGTGCGACTCGCGTGGTGAAGTACGTCTGACGATCCACGATGACGGACTTGGCTTCGATCCCGCCACGATACCGGCTGGGCATTTTGGCGTCGGGATCATGGGTGAACGCGCGGCGGCTATTGGCGCGGAAATCTGTGTGGAGAGCTCGATCGGCGCCGGAACGAGCATTAACGTTCGATGGAACACGACCAGAGAGGCCTCGGTGTGACGCATCTGCAGCATGACGATCGGAAGATTCGCGTTCTGATCGTCGACGATCACGAGATGGTGCGCAGCGGCTTGGTCGCCTTCATGCAGGGCAGCGGCGATCTGGAGGCGGTCGGTGAGGCCTCCAGCGGTGAGGAAGCCATAGAGCTCTGCCTGCAATTGGCCCCAGACGTGGTGCTGATGGACATGATGATGCCCGGCATCGGCGGAGTTGACGCGACCCGCGCGATTCACCAAAAGTGTCCTCGAACACGCATTTTGGCGTTGACCTCGTTCCCTGAAGAGGGACTCGTGCAGCAGGCGCTGCAGGCGGGCGCCATCAGCTACCTGCTCAAGAACGTGGCGTCGGCCGACTTGGCCTGCGCTATTCGAGAGGCGGTGGCCGGCCGACCCACGCTCGCGCCCGAGGCGACGCAGGCGCTCATCCGACAAGCGACGCGCCCGGTGGCGCCGGGCCACGATCTCAGCCCGCGCGAGCGCGAGGTATTGAAGCTGATGAAGCTCGGTCTCGGCAACAAAGCCATCGGCGACGAGCTTTCGATCAGCCGTTCCACGGTCGACTTCCACGTCAGCAACATCTTGAGCAAGCTCGGGGTCGGCAGCCGCACCGAAGCCGTCGCCGTCGCCATCCAGAATCAGATCGTGGACTAGCCTTCGCGATTTTGGGCGGAAAGCCGTCGTCCTCTCCTGGAACGTCTCCTCGTTGTGTACGGGCGACGCATGCGTCGCCCCACGTGAGGCGCCCGGCTGCATCCTGGACGGCTGGCAGCGTTCTAGAATGACAATCACGCGTTCCGCGAGACCGACGCCTCCGGGCCCATCACGTTAGGCGAAGGGCAAGGCCACGGAATGCGGCATTGAAGTTGGCGACGCATGCGTCCCCCGTACAAACGGCGTTCGCAAGCCATTGCCTCCCCTCCTCGACTCGTGGTCTACTGCCTCAAAACGACCCGCTAAAATTCAGCGACCGCCAGGGGGTGAGCCATGCCACTCGACGACGTTCTCCGCGAGGTTTCGGCCGACAACGCCTGGGATAGCATCCTCCACATCACGGGCGAGATCCCGTCCCGTCTGGCTGGCTCCGAAAACGCCCGCCGCATGGCGGAGTTCGCCCACCACAAGCTGCAGGATGCCGGGCTCGACGCACAGCTGCATCAGTTCATGGGGCTGGTCTCCTTCCCCGAACCCGCCACCATCACCGTCCTGGCTCCGGAGAGCGTTCACCATCGACGGCTTCACGCTGGCCCAATCGGCGACTACCGACGGCCTCGAAGCGGAACTGATCTACATCGGCGCGGGTGCCGAAGCCGACTACGAAGGTCGCGATATGCGCGGCAAGATCGGCCTCACCGCCTTCCCGTACGCGCCAGCCCGCCACGAGAAGGCACTGATCGCCTGGAAACACGGCTCAGCCGGTCAGATCATGATGAACTTCGGCGACGAGGAGTGCGACGCCTACGCCTTCGGCTCGGTGAAGTCTGCCTGGGGCAACCCAACGCCTGAAGCGCTGGAGCACGAATCGCCCGATCTCCCCTGCGTCTCGATCTCACGCGTCGACGGACTTCGCCTGCAAGCCCTCTGCGAGCGCGGGCCGGTGCGCGTGCGCATCCAATGCAAAACGGCCAACGGCTGGCACAAATTGACCATGACGAGCGGCGAGTTCGGTACCGACCCTGATCGCGAGTTTCTACTCCTGGGCGGGCATATGGACTCCTGGTTCGGTCCGCAAGCGACCGACAACGCAAGCGGCGACGCCTGCATCCTGGAGCTGGCGCGCGTCTTCAAACAGCACGAGGGCGAGCTGCGCCGCGGATTGGTCACGGCCCTGTGGATGGGACACGAGACCGGCACCATGATCTCATCGACCCGTTTCGCCGACGTCAACTGGGACCGATTGCGGCGGTCCTGCGTGGCCTATCTGCAGGTCGATCAACCAGCCATCGCCGACAGTGGACTCTGGCACACGGCCTCCACCGAAGACATCCAGAGCTACTCGATGCGCATCGCGCGCGAGACGATCGGCAACATGCCGGTGCGCTGGGGACGCCAACGCAAGAATGGAGACTCCTCCTTCTTCGGAGTGGGTCTGGCCGCGCTGGCGGGCGAGATGATGATGAGTGAGGAGGTCACCCAGCGGACGGCGCTAGCCAACCTGGGCTGGTTCCACCACTCGGCCCACAACACGCTCGACAAGGTCGACCGCAATCTGTTGGCGCCACATCTCGAGGTCTATGCCCGCTGGATGTGGGGGCTGCTGACCGCACCCATCCTGCCGCACGAGTACGAGCCGCTCGGCCGCGCCTTCGTCGATCGATTGACTGAGCTGAGCGCCTACGACGTACCCGGGATCGACATGCGGAGCGCGCTCGATGCCGCACGCGACTTCCACCGGCTGGCCACCGAGCTGGACCATCAGTCGACACTCTGGAGCAACCGGATCGAATCAGGTACGGAAAACAGCGACGACGTGGCCGACCGGATCAACCAGACCAAACTGCGCATCTCGCGCATCCTGGTGCCGATCGCCTCGACCGTCGTCGGCGCCTATGGCCAGGACCGCTATGGCCACGCCTGGCAGTCGCAGATGATCCCGTCGCTCGCGCCCTATCCCAAGCTCGCCAGCTATGCCCGCGACTCGGAGGAGTTCCAGACCTGGTGGGTCTCCATGATCCGCGCCCGCAACCGCACGGTCGATGCGCTCAACCTGGCGAGCGATACCGTTCGGGGCGCTCTGGCGGATGTGGGGTGAGGCAAAACTCCCAACTCCATGATCACACAAGTTGCCTGTGTTATGCTTGCTAAGCAAATCCATTTGTTCTGATTAGCGATGTGATTCGAGGAACCATGAGCACACAACGAGTTAAAGTTAGTAGCAAACTCCAGATTGCCGTGCCTGCGGAAGCGCGCAAGAGATTGCACATTGGCCCAGGCGATTACTTAAAAGTTGAGATTCGTGACGACTCAATTGTGCTGAGCCCGGAGCCTAAGGATTACGCGGCCATGATGAGGGGGTTTCACTCTGACGTTTGGGAGGGCGTCGATCCAAACGAGTATATCCGACGAGAGCGTGACTCTTGGTCGGAATAGCCGACGTTATCTCCCGTCATCAAGTCGTCGGACTCGACACCTCAGTCTTTATCTACCAGCTTGAAGAGTACCCGCCGCAAGCCGACGTTACGACCGACTTGTTCCGACTGATTCAGGCTGGAAGGACGTCGGCAGTCACGTCGGTCGTCACAGTGACCGAGCTCATTGTCAAGCCGCTGCAATTGGGAAGAATTGACACGGCCGACGACTATGAGCGGCTGCTGTCGGACTTCCCCAACCTCGCAATCGTCGATATTGATCGTGCAATCGCCCGACTTGCAGCCAGTCTTCGCGCGAGATATCGGCTTGGGTCGCCCGATGCACTTCAACTGGCGTCCGGGCTGACTGCCGGCGCGACGGCATTCGTGACGAATGACAGAAGGCTCCGCAGGGTCCGCGAGTTAGAAGTCATCCTCCTGGACGATTTCACTTCCAGTGACTGACGATGGAGTCCTCCTCATGTAGGTTGGCGGACTACAAACAGAGCAACATCTCGCTCGATAGATCACCATCATCTCATCGGTCGACCACGGCCGACTAATGGTCGCGCGTCGGCCGATCACTCCCCCGGCGGTTCGGCGATCTTGTAGCCATGCACCGGCTCGGCGCCCATCAGGTCGCGCACGAAGAAGTCCCAGCGCTTGCGCAGGAAATAGGTGTTGCCGCGCGCCCATGGCGATTCGAACGCCTTCAGGCCACGACGCAGGTCGAACATCCCATGATTGGTGTTCGGGACGATCAGCATCTCGAAGTCCTTGTTGGCCGCGATCAGCGCGTCGACCATGCGCAGGGTCAGCGACGGATGGACGTTGTCATCCATCTCCCCATGGATCAGCAACAGCTTCCCCTTGAGATTCCCTGCCAGCCGGATGTTGTCCTGATGGGCATAGATCTCCTCGTCGAAGAGTCCAACCCAGGCCTCGCCCCACAGCGCCACGTAGCCCAGATTGTCGTGGTTCCCTGCCGATGAGCAGGCTGCCTTGAAGAAATCAGGAAAGAGGAGCATCGCGCGGGTCGAGGAGTAGCCGCCGCCTGAGTGCCCGTAGATGCCAACGCGATCCAGATCGAACGACGGATCCCGCTCACCCAACGCGGTGATCCCGACGACGTGATCCTCCAGGCCACCCGCCTCGCCGAAGCCCGCACCGGTCGCCACGTCGATCATCTCGCGCGAGCGGAACGGGCGTGCCAAGACCGTCGATGGTGACGACGATGAAGCCGAGCTCGGCCAGCGCCTGATCTTGCCAGAAGGCGCTTTCGGCTACTGGAAACGCTTTCGGCGTGCGGATGATCTGCGGTCCTGGATAGGTGGCGTCCAGCACCGGGTATTTGCGATTGGGATCGAAGTTGCTGGGCCGGATGATCATGCCGTAGATGTCGGTGACGCCGTCGCGCGCCTTGACGGTGAAGCGCTCAGGATATCTCCAGCCGCGCTCCAGCAGTCGCGTCACGTCCGCCTGCTCCAGCCGCGCGATCTCGCGACCGTCGTCGGCACGCAGGATGGATATTTGCGGCTGATCGACTCGAGAGTAGGAGTCGATGAAGACGTTGCCGGTCGGCGAGAACGTGACCTCGTGTTCGGCGTCTTCGGGCGTCAGCAGTTCGAGGCGGTTGCCGTCGAAGTCGCAACGATAGAGATGCCGGTAGTACGGATCGCGGTTCGGCTCGCGTCCATTTCCGGTGAAGTAGATCCAGCGGCCCTTCTCATCGACGCGCACGATGTCGCGCACATTCCAGGTTCCCGACGTCAGCTGGCAACGAACGTCACCGCTATCGACCTCAAGCAGATAAAGATGGCTCCAACCGTCGCGGCTGGAGAACCAGGTCATGAGTTCGCCGCCGCCAATCTCGCGCACGTTTTCGATCTTGGTCTCGACCGGAATGTGGGCTGGGTAGACCGGGGTGGACCCTGCTTCGGCGTGGATCACGCGCTCTTCACCGGACTTCGCGTCCACGATCGAGAGAGATACTTTGCGACGGTCACGTGAGCCACGGATGACGAAATAGCCGCGGCCGTCCTTGCTCCACCAGAGGAGGTTGAGATCGATCGGGTTGTGCAGCACGCTGACGATCGGCTCGCCGTTGGCCCATACCTGCTCGCCGGAGGAGACGTCGATCACCACCGGCTGCGCGCATCTCGACGTGCTCGTCGCCGGGAAGCGGATAGCGATACTCGTGCAGGATCGGTCGCACGTCGTTGGCTGGAACCGCGGTTTGCAGCAGGTACATCGGCTTGATTTCTCGCTCATCGAGTCGATAGGTGAGGAGGCGAGTCGAATCCGGCGACCAAGCCACGCCCGGCTTGAGCGGTGTTCCCAAGAGCTTGTCGGTCACCTCCGACTGTCGACCGCCGGGCAGCGTGCCGTACCCGTAGTAGGGCTCGGCGTCGTCGGTGAGCTGTCGTTCATCTCCCGATTCGACCTCACGCACGAAGAGGTTGCCGTCGCGCACTAACGCGGCGAGGCGACCGTCTGGTGACTTCACTTCGTCGCGTGCATCCTCATTGGCAGCGCCGCCGCGGGTGCATTCATAGCTCTCGAGATCGCACGACCAGGTCGTGCCGTCGACCACGAACTCAATTCGCGTCGGCTCGGACTCCTCGTCCTCACCGTCGAAGCGAAGCTCGATGTCCGTGAACGGCAACAGGTTGTGCGTGCGGTAGGTTCCAGACGCTCTCGACAGCGAGGCGGCCAACCGCTGATGGTCGAACGCCGGGCGACGCGAACCATCCGATGGATCGACGACGACGAACTCGTCGCCATCTGGGCTCGATCGCAGATACCAGAACCGGTCGCTGTCACCGATCCAGTGCGGCTTGACGCCGGTGTTGAAGACCAGCTTTCTGACGTTCCATGGCATATAGCTCTCGGCGCGCGCGTAGTCCGCACGCGACACGCTCTGTTGCCTATCCAATTCGACCTGCGCTCCTTCGGCCATCCGGGCACTCCCCTTCGCTCTCGGGTTCGCTCTGCGGCTGCTTCAGAAACGGGATCAGAGGTAGAACGCAACAGCCGTCGAGAATCGCGTCGTCACGGAGTCAAACTGCAGCACAGCGTCGACCAGCGCTCGGATGCTGTCAAGCACGACGTTGACACGCGGGATGGCGGACACGTAGGGTGTCATGACAACCGTACATCCACTAGAACATCCAACCGATCGGAGCCAGCCATGCCAAGTGCCGCGCATCGCGACCGCTACGAGCTCCCACTCAGCACTGCCTCGAGCGCCGCAGCCGAGGAATACGTGCGTGGCGTCGATCTCGTCCTCTCGGGCAACGTTGGAGCAACCGAACACCTGGAGCAATCACTTTCGGCGGACGAAGGGTTCGCACTCGCCCATGCGGCAATGGCGTCGATCGATCTGCGCTGGCGTCGCTTCGAGTCCGCGCAAGAACACGCCGACGCGGCACGCAAGCTCAGCAGCGGCGTTAGTAAGCGAGAGCGACAGCACGTCGAGGTCATTGGGCAGATGGTGGGTGGCAACGGCGGTCAAGCACTGGACATGGCCCGCGAGCACCTCGAAGAGTTCCCCACGGACGGCTACATCTTGAGTCAGTACATCGGGCTGCGTCGGGGCCCGGGCTGCCGCGAGATGAGCTCAGCCATATTGGACACCATCGAGCGTCTTGAGCCGTCCTATGGAGACGACTGGTTCTACACTGGCGCGCGCTCGTTTCAGCTGCATGAACTGGACCGCTTCGATGAGTCGCGCCGCTTCGCCGAACGCTCACTCAGTGGCAATCCGCGCAACGGCAACGCGGCACACAATCTGGCACATTGCTTCTACGAGACGGCCGATTACGAGGGCGGACTCGATTTCCTGAATGGCTGGATCGTCGAATACCACCCCGACGCGCCGCACTACTCGCATTTGAACTGGCACAAGGCACTCTTCGATCTGACGCAAGGTCGCTACGAGAGTTCCTACGATGTGTATCGAGCGTCCATTCGTCCCAGCGTCCTCAAGCAAGACGTCGGAGCTCTCGGACCTCCAGTCGCCGACGCGACTTCCCTCTTCTGGCGCTATCGCCTCTACGGTTCGCCCGCTGGACGGAACCGACGATTGGCAGGAGATCGACGCATTCGCTCAGGTGGTCGCTGCCGGTGGAAGATCCGGCTTCTACGATGCACACTGCGCGCTTGCCTTTGCCGCGACGAAGAACAACGGTGCCATGACGTCGCTGATCGACGCGCTGCGTGGCGTGGCTGATGACGGCCACGCTCTGACTGCAGAGGTGACCTTGCCGCTGGTGCTGGGCATCGAGGCATTCGGCCGCGAAGCCTACGCTGAGACGATCGATCACATCGAGCCGATCTTTGACGACCTGGTACGCATAAACGGGAGTCAGGCACAACGGCTGGTGTTTGAAGAGACGCTGCTGCGCGCCTATATGCTCGCCGGTCGCCACGAGAAGGCCGAATCGATGCTGCGCGCTCGCCTCGAGCACAAGCATTCGGGTCGCGACTTTTTCTGGTTGGCGGAAGCCGATTCGAGCCGTGGACTCATCGATGCCGCCGGGCAGAATCTGGCAAGCGCGCGAGCCATGTGGGCAGGCGCAGATCCGCAGCGCGCCAGAGATGCTTCAAGATCTCAGTTAGGAAAACGCCCGGATCACCCTCATCCCCGACCCTTCTCCCGCATGGCGAGAGAAGGGTGACCGCAGATTCAGGCTGTGGAATGTCCCCGTTTCGTCTCCCCTCTCCTGATCGTCGGGATGGTCCTCTCCTTCGGGTCGAGAGATGCCCCCCTTCAGTGGGAGTGGTCCTCGCCCTCCGGTGGAGGGAGAGTCAGTGAGGGTGGGGCAAGGGGGATGACCGTCAGTGAGGGAGACGGTCCGGGGGTGAGGGCCACGTCTATCCCCTGCTGCCACACCCCGACAGTTGCGCTACTATCTCTTGGTGCGGTTGTGTGCGCCGAGGGAGCGTCAGACGCCGCCGCGAATACACGCTGATATTTCGATTAGCGGGAGGGACATCAACGTGTCAATATCAAGCTGGAAGGACGAAGCGACCGAGAAGGCGATTGTCGGCGCCATCTCGATCGATGAGCCCTGGGGTCTCATCGAGAAGTTCGCGTCGCTGACGCGTCTGTCGGGCAGCGCCGACGAGGCCGAAGCAGTCAAGTACATCACCGACAAACTCAGCGCCTGGGGCGTGCCGCATACCGTCCACCACCCAACCTGCCTCATCAGTCTGCCCGGCCCATCGACGTTACGGACGCTTGGCGACAATGGCCGCAGCTTCACCGTCAAGACATCCTCCTTCGCGCCGTCGACCGACGGAAACGAGGTCGAGGCGAGAGCTCGCCTACGTGCCGGGCGCGCAGGCGGCAGACATTGGCGACCTACTGGGCGCCTCTCGGCCGATCGAGAACGTGAATCTGGCCGGCAAAGTCGTGATCACCGAGGGGCTGGGCATCGCCGCGCGCGGCATGGACTTCGCCGGGTCGGGCGCTATCGCCGCCATCTTCATCAATCCGGGCGAGCGCATCCACGAGGGCATCACCACTACGTCCTGGGGTTCGCCCGACCTCACCTCGCTTGGTCGCGTTCCGGAGATCCCGATTCTGGCCATCAACAAACCCGAAGGCGAGGAGCTCAAGAAGCTGCTCCAAAACGGTCCGGTCAAGGTTGCCTTCTCCAACAAGGTCGACACCGGCTGGCGCGAGATTCCGGTCACCGTGGCCGAGATCACGGGCTCGGTCGTGCCGGACGAATTCATCCTGCTGCACGGGCATATCGATTCCTGGCACGTCGGCATCAGCGACAACGCCGTTGGCGACTCAACGCTACTTGAGATCGCGCGCGTCTTTTGGGCCAATCGTGACAAACTGACCCGAACGCTCCGCGTCGCCTGGTGGTCGGGCCACTCCCATGGCCGTTACGCGGGATCAACCTGGTATGCGCAGCAGTTCGCTCAGGACCTGGCCGCGAATTGCGTGGCGCACGTCAACTGCGACTCGCCCGGCTGTCGCTTCGCCACCGAGTTCCGCGACGTCGCCTGGACGGCGGAGTCGGCTTCGCTGGCACAACTGGCGATCAAGGACGTGAGTGGCCAAGGTTCGAGCGGCGGTCGACCGCTACGCGCCGGCGACTGCTCCTTCGGCAACCTCGGCATCTCGAGCTACTTCATGGGATTGTCCGAAATGCCCAAAGAGGTGGCTCGCGCCAAGGGGTATCACTCGGTCGGTGGCTCGGGCGGCAACATCGAGTGGCACACCGAGGCCGACACCATCGAACTGGCCGATCGCGACATTCTTCTGCAGGACATCAAGATCTACGCAACGGCCCTGTTGCGTGGCTTGAATGCGCCGGTCGTACCGCTCGACTATCGAGACGCGGTCACCGAGCTGATCGGCCACATCCAGGGGTATCAGGAAAAGGCAGGCGAGAAGTTCGATCTCACGCCGTCCCTTGATGCGGCACAAGAGCTCAGTGAGGCCATCAACCATGTGTACACGTATTCGGAGTCGCTCGATGGCAAGCCTGCGTCAGATCCTGCCGTAAAGCGCGTCAACGCCCTGCAACGCATGCTGGCGCGTACGCTGGTGACGTTGAGCTACAGTCAGGACGGCCGCTTTCGACAGGATCCGGCACGCGGCATCCCGCCAGTCCCGGAGCTTGCGGCCAGCACCGAGCTTGCCGATCTTGAAGTGGGCAGCGATCGCTTCTACGTCCTGCGCAACGAGCTCACGCGCGCGCAGAACGACGTGGTCTGGAAGCTGACGCAGGCCAAGCACCGGCTTGAAGGCAGAGTTCTGTAAGGCGTAGAGGCCCGCAGCAGATTACGCTCATCAAGCAGCCCTCACCCCCGTCCCCTCTCCCGACGATCAGGAGAGGGGTGACGACGGGATCGGTCGTGCGACTCTGGCTTCGTCTCCCTTCTCCCGTTCGAACGGGATGGTCCTCTCCCTCAAGCTGAGGGGTGCTCCCCTTCCGTGGGAAGGGGCAGGGGGATGGACCGTTAGTGAGGGAGAGAAGGGTCGGGGATGAGGGCGGACAGCGTGAGGGCCACTTGATGAGGGTCCCCGTCCTCCACCCTCAAAACGCCATATCTTCTGCCCGCGCCGCGCTCC
The DNA here is from genome assembly GCA_963822235.1 of uncultured Chloroflexia bacterium. Lineage (GTDB taxonomy): Bacteria > Chloroflexota > Chloroflexia > Thermomicrobiales > Thermomicrobiaceae > CALAGB01. The sequence continues at coordinate 500,192 of CAWGGU010000008.1, read as the reverse complement.
CACCCCACCAGGCAAAGATGCCGGTGAGTCCACCCGCGTAGACCGCGAACGAGACGGCAAACACGTCGATGGCCATGGGCGATAAATAGTGGAAGAACCCGAGTCCCTGCTGGATGACTGGGAGCGGCGCGCCCACGACGAGCGCGGTGATCGCTGCGAGGAGCGCGGCCTCACCCGACGAAAGCTTGACGTTGTGCCCAGCCCAGTACCCTCCGATCATCGGAGCGAAGAGGGGCGCCGCGATGTGGAGAATGGCCAGCGGCAAAACGCTGACCATCGTAAGGCCCCCGGCAATGCCTGACGCCTTGAACATGCGCCCAAAGATCTCCATGAGCCCACATCCCTTCGCGTAGCGGAACCCCGACATCCATTCCGGCTATATACAGTCCATTGTTTCAGTTCATACTATGTGGCGATCATCGGAATGGAAATCGACCAATCCCAACATTTCGTCAGGATTCCTGCTCAGAAATGGCGCGATTCGTCCCGACACTGTTCGCGGGTGTGCAACGTCGTACGCAGATGGGGGTTAACCCTACTTTCGATTCTGAGGCTCGCCCCGTTCTACGAAAACGGGTCGACGCCTACGATGGAGTCAACGTGGTTTAGTTGCTCTGGACATCGGTCGTCCAGCGTTTCGGAAGGATCTCCATCGATGCCCGCCCTTGAAGGAATTCAGTCCTACGCCGCCAATTTCAGTCGCGGCACACCGGCGAGCGGGCGCAGTTCGCTGCGCAACCCGTTTCGTCTGTTCATCTCGCGCGAGCCGTGGCTGGCGCTCATCTTCATGGTCCTCAGCTTCGCTGTCGGCCTCTTCTGGTTCGTGGTGCTGGTGACGCTAATCGCCACAGGCGCCGGGCTGTCGGTCACGCTCGTTGGTCTCCCGCTGCTCGCGGGAACTATCATCCTCTGGACCTACGGCGCGCGCGTCGAGCGCTTCCGCGTCAATGGGCTGCTTGGCACCCGCATTCGCAACCCGTACCGACCGCTCCCCGAGGGTACAATCTGGCTTCGATTCAAGACGCGTGCGCTCGATCCATACGTCTGGATGGATCTGCTCTACCTGTTCCTTCTGTTCCCGATCGGAATTGCCGAGTTCGTCATCGCATCGGCGGCACTCTGGTGGACCTTCGGCCTCCTGTTCCTGCCGGTCTACTACAAGCCCGCTGGTGGCGTCGATTTCTTCATCGGCAATATCCACACGCTTCCGGAGGCACTCGGAGCCATGCTGCTCGGGATTCCGATGCTCTTCCTCCTCCCCTACATTCTTGTCGGCGTAGGCCGCGGACATGCCTGGCTCGCGCGCAATCTGCTTGGATCGAATCGAGAAGCGGCGCTGGAGGCGCGCGTCGACGAGCTTTCCGCCAGCCGATCCCGGGCGCTCGACGCGTCCTTGTTGGAGCTGCAGCGCATCGAGCGCGACCTGCACGACGGCGCTCAGCAGCGTCTGGTCAAGCTCGCCATGGATCTGGGTATGGCCAGGGAGAAGATCAAGAACGACCCGGCTGCCGCTGAAGCCCTCATCGCCGAGGCGCACGACGAGGCCAAGCGTGCCATGACCGAGATTCGCGATCTGGCGCGCGGAATTCTTCCGGCTGTCTTGACCGACCGTGGTCTCGATGCCGCCATCCCGGCGCTCGCGGGCCGATCTCCCGTTCCAGTCGAGATTGACGTCAATTTGATTGATCGACTTCCGGCTCCCGTCGAGATAACGGCCTACTTCGTTGTGGCGGAAGCGCTGACGAATGTCGCGCGCCATAGCCAGGCAACCGAAGCCCAGGTCGTGGTGAAACGAGAGGGGGACCGCCTGTTGATCGACGTGATTGATAACGGAGTTGGTGGCGCCGACCAATCCAACGGCAGCGGCTTGAATGGGCTGCGTGACCGCCTGGCGGCCGTCGATGGCACGCTCGAGACTACGAGCCCGGTCGGCGGACCAACCAAACTGCACGCGGAGATTCCATGCGCATAGTCATCGCAGAAGACGCCGTTTTGCTCCGTGAGGGACTCGCCCGATTGTTGATCGACGCCGGACATGACGTCGTCCGGCGTGTCGATAACGGTGACGATCTGGTCGAAGCCATTGTCGACGAACGCCCGGATGTGTCAATCGTCGACGTGCGCATGCCCCCGTCGTTTCTCGATGAGGGACTGCGCGCGGCGATCGCGGCACGCGAGCGCGTCCCCGGCACAGGCATCCTCGTCTTCTCGCAATACGTCGAGGAGCGCTATGCCGGAGAGCTCCTGGCGACGGGCGCCGAGGGTATCGGGTATCTGCTCAAGGACCGGGTGGCCGACGTCTCCGATTTTCTCAAGTCAGTCGAGCAAGTCGCGGGAGGTGGAACCGTGCTGGACCCTGAGGTGATCGCACAGATCCTCTCCCGTAAACGCAAAGACGACCGTTTGGTCGAGCTGACCTCGCGCGAGCGCGAAGTGCTTTCGCTGATGGCCGAAGGGCGCTCCAACGGGGCCATTGCCGACCATCTCTCGATCGGTGACGGGACGGTCGAGAAGCACATCAGCAATATCTTCAGCAAGTTGGGCCTGGAGGATTCGAATAGCCAGCACCGACGGGTGCTGGCCGTGTTGGCGTACCTGCGAGCGTGAGCCAGGCGAGCCCGTGGCCACGAGGCAGGATCCCCATTGCGAAGGTACTCGACCAAACGACGTGGCGTGGCGTGTAACCGCCAGCCGGCCGCAACCTCCGAATGAACGGAAACAAACGTTTTCACCCGATCTGCAGCCCACGACGCACTACGGGGTAAACAGCTTCCAGTCTCCCTCGGAGACGACCTCAACGGTGCCGTCGACCACTTTGATGGCGGTCTGATCGTCAATCGCATATGTCGGCGCAGGTATCCTGGCGGCCCACTTTTCCGCGTTGTCCAGGGAAGCGTCCAGGTGATCCTCGTGATTCAAATGCGGAATCAACGCAAAGTCAACCAGCCCAACTCCACGGGCCGTGACCAACAATCTGTTGATTTCTCCCTGGGGCGTCGAGAACACAATATCCTCCGACGTGATGACGTCACCGCTCCCCCTGGGCGGATTACGGTAGGTCTCACCGAAGGTTGCGGACGCGGCCATGCTTCCGGCGCTCACCCCCACGTAGACCGTCTCCTGCCGCAGCGACGGCAATAGGTCCGCCAGTCCCGACTGTCGCATCCAGTGGCACAGATACAGGACGTCGCCTCCCCAAAACAGCAGGGCGTCGGTCTCTTGGACCATCGGGATCCAGGCTTCCTCATCGATGCTAGGAAGCGCGGTCAGCTCCAGCACTCCCAACGACTTCCATCCCAATCCAGCGAAAGAATCGGCGGCAACGCCAGAGATTGCCCGCCATGCCATGCGTCCACCGCCAGGGAATGGGTAGAGGGCGGTGGGAATGATGAGGGCGCTCGACTCGGCGATAGGTTTTCCCAGGAGGTCGACCAGAGTTTTGCGGATACTCATGTTCTTGACGCCGGAGGACGTGAGAAGAAGCTTCATAATGCCCTTCCTGGTTAATGCTCGTCACGCTGGAGGAGCTGTTCGTTAGCGGGCGACTTCCTGAGCGAGTAGTCCAGTTGCCCAAATTTCGCGTCAACGACAGCCACGATGTTCCTCGGTCGGCACGACGTTTGTCAATGCCGGTTGAAGCACGGCGACGAGATCGGACGTTTGCTGGTGCACCATACGAGTGAGAGGTCCCGACAGCAGGCCCTCTACGGTCTTCCGGAGCCGTTCGTCATATACGCATCTTCCTACTGAGGGTCCTCCTCCATCATCAATTGACAGCACCCCTCGCCCAATCTATCGTGAATCAGCACAACTTCAGCTCAATGACTTGCGAAGTCAGTCGTATTCGCGTCGATGCATTCCCCTCATTCGTAGGAGCAGACATCATGACGGCACTCTCGTATTCCCACGGAACATCGGTTGTCCCGTTGCTGGGCGAAACGATCGGCGAGAACCTACGCCAAACGGTGGAGCGCTCGGGCGACTGCGAAGCGCTGGTGGTTCCCCATCAAAACTACCGGGCAACCTACCGCGAGTTCTGGGAGCAGACGGGTAAAGCGGCACGCGGGCTGATGGCGAGAGGTGTGCAGGCGGGAGACCGCGTCGGCATCTGGTCGCCGAACCGCTATGAGTGGGTCGTGACGCAGTATGCGACCGCCCGTATCGGTGCGATTCTCGTCAACATCAACCCTGCGTACAAGTCGACCGAGCTCGAGTACGCGCTGCGACAATCGGAGGTCAGCCTGATGATGCTGGCGCGCGGGTTCCGCACGACGAACTACGTCGCCATGCTCGACGACGTGCGCGGGTCACTTCCGGATTTGCAGCAGATTCTCGTGCTGGACGACGACTGGGATGCGCTTCTCGCTGACGCGACACGCGTCAGCGACGAGGAGTTAACTGAACGAGAATCGCTCCTCCAGTTCGACGACGCCATCAACATCCAGTACACCTCCGGCACCACCGGTTTCCCTAAAGGAGCCACGCTCTCGCACCACAACATCCTCAACAACGGCTTCTTCATCGGCGAAACGCTGCACTACAGCGACGTCGACCGCGTCTGCATCCCGGTCCCCTTCTACCACTGCTTCGGCATGGTGCTGGGCAATCTGGCATGCACGACGCACGGCTCCTGCATGGTCATCCCCGGTGAGGCCTACGATCCGATTGCTTGCTTGGAGACGGTGCAGTCGGAAAAGTGCACGGCGCTCTACGGCGTGCCAACCATGTTCATCGGCGAACTGGATCACCCGCGCATCGGGGAGTTCGACCTCAGCACGCTGCGCACCGGCATCATGGCGGGCTCACCCTGCCCTATCGAGGTGATGAAGAAGGTCCAGTCGACCATGCATCTGGAAGAGATGACGATCTGCTACGGCATGACCGAGACCTCACCGGTTTCGACCCAGAGCGCCACCGACGATCCGCTCGACAAGCGCGTCGAGACCGTCGGGCGAGTACATCCGCATATCGAGGTCAAAGTCGTCGACAGTGAAGGCCGGATCGTCCCGCGGGGCGAGCGGGGCGAGCTGTGCACGCGGGGTTACAGCGTCATGCTTGGCTACTGGAACAACGAAGCAGCCACGCGCGATGCGATCGACGAAGCACGTTGGATGCACACCGGCGACCTCGCCACCATGGACGACGATGGTTATGTCAATATCGTGGGTCGCATCAAGGACATGATCATCCGCGGCGGTGAAAACGTCTATCCGCGAGAGATCGAGGAGTTCCTCTACCGTCACCCAGATGTCAGCGACGTGCAGGTGATCGGCGTTCCAAGCGAGCGTTATGGCGAAGAGGTGATGGCCTGGGTGCGGCTGCGCGAGGGAGCCAGCATCAGCGGTGACGAACTGACCGAGTATTGCCGCGGCAAAATTGCGACGTTCAAGATCCCGCGCTACTGGAAGTTCGTGGACGCCTTCCCGATGACGGTCACCGGGAAGATCCAGAAGTTCAAGATGCGCGAGGACTCGATCTCGGAGCTGGGTCTGGAACAGGCCGCGCAGATGCGCACGGCCTGATCGGCAAGCCTACGAGCGGGCTGATGCTTCGGCCCGCTTGCGTGCCTTGACGCGCTCGTCTTGCGTCAACAATTGCTTACGCAAACGCAGATTCTTGGGCGTCACTTCGAGCAACTCGTCATCTGACAGGAAATCGAGCGCCTGCTCCAGGCTGAGCAGCATCGGTGGCGTCAATCGCACCATGATGTCCTCATTGCTGGAACGCATGTTGGTCAGCTTCTTGGCGCGACAAACGTTGACCGGCAGATCACCCTGTCGCGGATGTTGGCCAACGATCATGCCTTCATAGACTTCGGTACCCGGCTCGATAAACGTCATGCCGCGCTCCTGGGCGTTCGACAGACCGTGCGTAAGAGCCGTGCCGCCCTCGGTGGCGACCAGCGCTCCGGCCCGGTTCGACGCAATCGGACCGTGCCACGGCTCGTAGCCGATGAAGCGCGAGCCCATCGAGCCGTTCCCTTTCGTCGCGGTGAGCAGACCGTTGCGCAACCCGATCAGTCCTCGTGTAGGGATAGCGAATTCGAGGCGCACGCTCCCTTTACCGTCATTGACCATGTCGAGCATGCGGGCGCGGCGGCTACCGACCAGCTCAGTCACCGTGCCGATGTAATCCTCGGCCGTGTCGATGATCAGATGCTCGACTGGCTCCATCACCTGGCCGTCTACAACCTCCGTAATCACTTCGGGCCGCGAGACCTGGAATTCATACCCCTCGCGCCGCATCGTCTCGATCAGAATCGAGAGGTGCAGCTCGCCGCGACCGGAGACGGCAAAGACATCCGGGAGGTCTGTCGTCTCGACTCGCAAAGAAAGATTCGTCTCGAGCTCCCGAAAGAGACGCTCACGCAGCTGACGCGAGGTCGAGAATTTGCCTTCTCGGCCGGAGAGGGGCGACGTGTTCACCCCGAACGTCAGCTTGAGTGTCGGCTGCTCGATCTCCATGGCCGGCAGCGCGTCGGGTGCGTTAGGATCGGCCAGAGTGGCGCCGATCCTGGCGTCCGAGACGCCGGCCAGGGCGATGATGTCGCCTGCCTCGGCCACATCTACCTGACGCTGTCCGAGCCCCTCGAACGTCGCCAGATAGCTGACGCGATACTCGATCGCCTCCCCGTCCGGCACGAGCTGGGCGACCGTGTCACCACTGTGCACCCGACCGCGCTGGACGCGCCCAATCACGATACGGCCACGATGTGAATCGTAATCGAGCGAGGCGACCAACATCTGGAACGGCTCGTCGGGATCGCCCGACGGAGCCGGAACGTCGTTGACGATCGTGTCCATCAGGGGCCGAAGGTCGTTCGCCAGATCATCTGGCTTGAAGCCCGCTCGACCCTCGCGTGCGATGGTGTAGAGGACCGGAAAGTCGAGCTGATTGGCGTCGGTCGCCAAATCGAGGAAGAGGTCCTGAGTGCGCGAGACAACTTCGGCCGGTCGTGCCGCGGGTCGATCAACCTTGTTCACCACCACGACCGGGCGCAACCCGAGCTGAAGCGCTTGCGCCAGAACCGTCCGTGTCTGAGGCATCGGTCCTTCGACCGCGTCGACAACCAAAAGGCAGCCGTCTGCCATGTTGAGGACTCGCTCTACTTCACCACCGAAGTCAGCGTGGCCGGGCGTGTCGACGATGTTGATCTGCACGTCGCCATAACGAATCGACGCGTTCTTGGACAGAATAGTGATTCCTCGTTCGCGCTCGAGGTCATTGACGTCCAGAATCAGCTCGCCAGCGGCGTCTGGATCGCGAAAGATGTTCGATTGTTTCAGCATCCCGTCGACCAACGTGGTCTTGCCGTGATCGACGTGAGCGATGATGGCGATGTTTCGCAGATCGTGACGCAAGCGGTCTCCTCAGAGTTAGGGTGATTCGTTCAGGATCGTGCGCCAGGCGCAACATCTAATCTTACCAGTAGCGTGCCACTTCTTCCGCGACTTCTTGTAAATCGCGCGCGCTGCCGTGTTCGGTGGTTGACGCTCGGTCTCCTTATACACGAAGTGCATTCGGCTATTGCAATTTCGCGGGGCGGCCACTAGTATGTGAGTACGAACAGGTCCAGACCATCTGAAAAGTCAAGGTGATCCGACTATTGCGCGCCCGGACCAACCCTGGCTTTTGTATCTATCGCCGTCCTTTGGCGCAGCAGCACCGTGGTGATTGGGGAAGGACGTCATATGAGTTCTGAGTTTGACGAAGTCGCGAAAGCAGTCGCGAAGAACATGCCTCGTCGCAAGATCTTCAAGCTGTTTGCAGGCGGTCTAGCGGCCGCGATCGGGACGAGCGTTGCGGGGGGATCGTCATCCGCTCATTCCGAGTACTTTTAATTTTGGCCAATTTTTCTGTGAGCCGGCGGTGAATGGCACCACCAGTGTTCAGGGTATGCCAAATGGATTGCCTGGTGTCTTAGGGGACGGATACAATTTTCAGCAGGAATTAGAGTGCGCCATCAACGGCATCGAGAGTTGGAGTCGATGGGCCTGGTTCAGAAACAATAACCCTGGTTGAGAAACAATAACATGGACTAGAGGTCGATTCATCGCCGCGGCAAACGGCGCGAATTTGTGTCCAACGACGATGGACCCTCACATCACTGAGTGACAAAAGGACATCGATTGAGAACGATGTCCTTTTTCGTTGCCCACGATGCAGATCTGATCGCTGCTGTGTCCTCCGCGATGGGTTACCATATTTCGGATGAGCGATGGTCGTACGCGCGCTCGTCATCGGGAGCAACGAATGAAGGAGGCGATGAGCGGCATCTCTCGCCGCGGTGAGCGAATCCTCTTTTGTGTCGCGACGACAATGTTCGCCGGGACTTCCGTTTGCTTGGCCGCGGTAATGATGAAATTGATACGACGACATGGCGAAACACTCCTGGAGCTGGAATCGCTGCGTTCGTCCGGCGTTCCCGCTCAGCCGCAGTCCAACCTGTCCCAGCTCGTCCGGGATGGGGCGCCGCCCGGCTCGGTCGCCATGAATTTCGAGCTGCCGGCCATCGACGGCACGCACTACACATTCACCAGCCTCAAGCGGGATCGAACGCTTCTCATCTTCATTGCACCCGATTGCGACCAGAGTCGTGCGCTGCTCAAGTCCCTCTCCGAGCTCAAAATGAATCTGGACTCACCGCGCTGCCGCATCGCGTTGATCTCATCCGGAACGTTCAATGAGAATCTGCGACTGGCGAGGGAGTTCGGCCTGGACATCCCACTCCTCGTCCAGGAGGGGGACGAGGTTTACCGGCTTTATTTCGTCACGGGCACACCCATGGCGTACCTGATCGGCCGGAATTCGATGTCCGAGACCGGGCGCATCGAAGGCGCGCAGGCCATTCTCGGTGTGGCGATCGCCGCGTTGAACGACTTCGGCGAGATTCCCAACGGCCGAGTCATACCGACTGCTCCGCATGAGCCACCCTGGCCGAACCCTTTGCACGCGGGGGACGAAATCCCCGAGATGACGATTGAGCGTTTGGACCAGGGGGTCATCACGCGTGAGGACTTTCTCGGACGCCGCACGCTCCTGCTAATGTTCGATCCGACCTGCGGGCCATGCATGGATCTGCTCCCGGATCTTAAAGAGACGGCCGCCAGCGGGAAGCTCAACGTCATCATGGTCACACGCCGTGAGCCCGCGCAGACGCGGGAAATCGCCACGACGCATGGGCTGACCTTCCCAATCGGCATTCAGGACAACTGGGAGATCTCCCGCAGGATCGGAGCGGTGGCCGTCCCCGCAGCCTGCATCATTGATCCCGACGGCTATCTTGAATCGGACGTCGTTGCCGGTCGCCAGGCGATCTATAACCTGATGTCTCGCACGCGGACAGGCCCGATGCAACGCAAGCTGGTTTCGCTGACGACCTTTCTCCGAGGACGGTGATTCAAATCATGAGTGTCGAACGCCTGACGCGCGAGTCTCCCCACGTCTCAGTCGTCCTGACGACGCGAGACCGTCCGCGGTTTCTGAATATCGCGCTGCGCTGCTACGCGGAGCAGACCTATCCCAATCGAGAACTGATCGTGGTTGACGATGGCTCGGACCACCCCGTTGACGAGTCGCGGATCGAACGGCTTGGTGGGCGCGTCGTGCGAGCAGCGACGGGATCCTCGATTGGAGCCAAGCTCAACGCTGGTATCGAGGTCGCCAGGGGACCCCTCTGCCAGAAGATGGACGACGACGATTGGTACCATCCGAGATTCCTGGAGACCTTGGTGCGCAGGCGCCAGGAGGCGATGTTCGACGTCTGCGCGCCCGCCATGACCTTTCTGATGCCCTTCCTCTTCTTCGAGTTGAACACCTGGGAGATTCGCAGGTCGGTCGATTTCAACGTCCCGGGCGCAACGCTAATGTTCGATCGGGACGACTGGCGCGAGCGACCATTCCGCAACCTGCCCCAGGATGAAGACGTCTGGTACTATCGCGATCATCGCGACATGGGGCGGCAAATCACGCCGGTGAGAGAGGTTGAACTCTTCCTGGCGATTCGCCATAGAGGCGTCACCGGTGACCGGGGACATACCTGGACGAGCCACAACGGCAATCGCACGCTCGAGGAGTTCCTCCAGTCCCGTCCGCTGCACGAGCGCCGCCCCGAAGAGATCCTCCCGGAATGGGCGTTGAGTGCCTATCGGGAGATCCGCGCCGGAATGATGGTGCGGCACTCCGATCCCGTCGACGTGGCGTGAACAGAAGGCAACCCCCTTGACGTCGTCCGTGCGGCTCTCATTCAACGATCCCGGCTCCAGCGGTCATCCTGACGCCGATGCCCTGGCGATCGCACTGTTCAAGGGAACAATCGACCCCTCACGTGCGCTGGAGTCCGCCATCCATGCCATCGGCGAGCTTGATTCCCGCGCCGTTGCAGCGCCAGATGCCGGACTGCTCGTCTGCGCGCTGCTGGCGACGACTCCGCACATGATCACGCCGGATCTCGTCGAGGCGCTGCGCTCCGTCATTGCGCGCTCCGATCTCATGCGCACCTGGCAACCTTCGCTGGACGAAGCGTTTCAACTCCTCTCACTCCTCGTCAGGACCGACCTGACTGAATCCGTAGCACGCGTGGCGACGGACGTGCTCCGCACGGAAGGGCTGCATCCCCGCTGGGCACGCAAGTCGATCGGGCTGCTGATGCGGACTACAGATCTTCGGCCGACCGCGATCGACGTGTCTGAGCTCATTTCGATCGCAAGTGCGCTCGAGCTTCCGGAGATGCAGACGCTCGTCCAACAGGTGGTCATCCCGACGCTCCTGTCTGATCCGCGTAATGTCAACCTCGGACTGCTGGAACAGTCAGCCAGATTGGTCGGGAGCAACTACGAGCTCCGTTACCTTCTGGCCGCGCTGAAAGACGACGAACGTGCTCCAGACGACGTCCGCGAGTACGCCTCGGCGGCGATTTCCCGTGCCTTTCCACTCGCGGAACCGATCCGTCAGCGGCTCAGCGGAAACACGGCGCGCATCCTCTGCATCCAGAACATCGCCGACGGTCAGGGCGACGAGATCGTGCGCGTTGTCCCACTGCTCCAGGCGCTGCTCGATACGTATCCCGACGCTTCGGCCATCGTCGTGACCGATCGCGGGTACCTCTACCGCCACAGTCGAATCACGACCATGTCGTTCGACGAGACGGATCGCATCCGCGCGTCGTTGACCGATCGCATCGACGTGCTCCTCGAGTTCGTCGATGACGAGCAACCGCAGCTGAACCATGATCCGCTCCTGCCGCGCGTCGTCAGCGCTGTACGCTCGAGCCGACCCCCTGCAATCGACATCGGGCAAGCCAAGCGATGGAACGAGTTCGTCTTCAACCGCGTCCTGATCGACGGCATGGACTGGGCCTCCGCGCTGGCGGTCGACCGGCCATTCGATCCGAACGTCTACGACCCGGTGATGCGCCTGATCGCCGAACTCGGGATGCCACTGCGCGTTGGGGAGCAGCGCCTTTCCGGTGAATTGGTGTTGGCCGGGCAGGACTCGACCGACGCCAGCCAGGATTGGACGCAACTGACCGGGGCGAGCGCCGGACGCCCGATTGCGCTGCTGAATCCGTTCGGCGGCAACGCCCCCTTGAAGGGATTCACCCGTACGGTGTTTCCCGATCTGGCGGCCCTGATCCGTCAGCTCGTCGAGGAGGGCTTTGGCGTGGTGATCGCGCCGAGTGGTCAGCCCTGGGGAACGAGCGAGGTGTGTCGACGACGTCGTGCGGTTGCTGGATGAGTCGACGAGCCGGTACGTGACCGTGGTCGAAGTCGGTCCGTCTCCAGCCGCACTCATTCAGCGGCTCCTCTCCTTCGTCGGGCGCGCGGACCTCGTGGTGACGGTCGAAGGTTGGATGATGCACGCTGCCTATCTGGCTGCCAAGCCGTATCGATTATTGACATTGCCGGCCAGCGAGCCACGAACCTGGCAGCCGTGGGGACGCAGCGCGACCCAGCGCCCCATGGTCTTTGCGGGCGCGTACCGGCCGGATCAGATTCCGCTGCCGGAACAGCCGCGCAAGCGAGCCTGGATCGAGCTCATGCAGCGCGTCAGCGATCCGCGCTGGGGACCGATCCTACGGCGGGTGGTGCAGTCGGAAGACCAGGAACTTCGTCGCGGAGCGATCGCGTCCATGGGGCGGGTCGGTATCTCTGACGCTCGACAACTCGCGTCCTGGCTCGGCGATCGATCGCACCGGGTACGGGCAACGGCCGCGGCAATACTGTTGCAGCACCATCGTGCCTCCCTGGGCATACCACCCGTCCCTGATGACGTTTGGCTCGAAGTGATACGTGGCGCGGGTGAGCCGCAGCGCCAGTGGAACGACGTCATTGAGATGGGTGCACGAGCGTTGCCCGCGCTTGACACGCTCCTGCATGTGGAAGATTCGGTTATCCGGCGAGAAGCGGCGGTCTGTATTGAGGCGATCCGCCGATCACGGCTTCAGCCGACCGTCGAAGCTGAGGGAATCGGGTTCGGACTGAGTCCGGCGATGGCAGCGGAAAGGGAACGATCAGCGTGATCGACCAGGCACGAGCGCGGTTGCTGAAGCTTCCACGACGCGCTCAGACGTCAAGTGAGCAGCCGCGCATACTGATTCTGAGCCCGCTGAAGGACGCCGCATCCTGTCTCGAAACGTATCAGCGCTTGCTGGAGTCACTCACGTACCCACACGATCTCATTTCTGTCGGTCTGCTAGAGAGTGACAGCCGCGACGGCACGTATGAACGCGCACGCAGGCTGGCGTTCGCGCTCAATCGCGAGTTCCACAGCGCCCTCATCTGGAAGCGCGACTACGGCTTCTTCGTTCCTCCCGGTATGCATCGCGGTGACCCTCGTATCCAGCGAGACCGGCGCGCGATTTTGGCACGCAGCCGCAATCAACTTCTGACGCGCGCACTGGGCGAAGAGGACTGGGTCCTCTGGATCGATGTCGACCTGATCGCGTTTCCGCCTGACATCATCGAGCAACTGTTGCGTGCCCAGAAATCGATCCTCCAGCCGCATTGCGTACTGGATTACGGCGGACCAACGTTCGATCAGAATGGCTGGCGAGAACGGGGCCGCTACCATCTCGACGATCTGCGCGGCGGTCCATCACTCGTGCCGCTGGATGCCGTTGGTGGAACCATGCTTCTGGTCCGAGCGGACCTGCATCGTGACGGGCTGATCTTTCCACCCGTGCCGTACCGGCCAGGTCATCCTAAGTCGCGGGGAGGAGAGGGCGAGATTGAGACAGAGGGCCTTGGACTTCTGGCGTCCGATATGGGCGAGACATGCTGGGGGCTTCCGAACCTCGAAGTCATTCACCGGCGAGCCTGAGCGCGACGCAGAGATCGAACGCCAGCAGCAGTTGCTGATCGAGCGCGTCACCACGCTGAGCTCGACGCCGCCGAGCCACCTGGCCGGTCGCGGCATCGTCATGGCGGTAGGCGGGCGCTTCATGGCCAGCGCCTGGGTGACACTCAGCCTGCTGAGGAACGTCCATCGGTGCGATTTACCGATCGAGCTCTGGTATCTCGACGACGATGATTTCGCGCCCGAGTTGCGCCGACGCTTCGAACGCTTCGACGTCAGTTTCGTCGACGCCAGAAGCATCGCCGCCGCGTCATGGCTGCCGCGCACAGGCTGGGAACTGAAGCCGTTCGCACTGTTGCACAGCCAGTTCGCCGAGGTCTTGCTCCTCGATGCCGACAACATCCCGTTGATCGATCCAACCACGCTGTTTGACGAGCCCCGCTATGCCAGCTACGGCGCGCTCTTCTGGCCGGACATCCGAAGGGTCAACCCCTACAACCCGATCTGGTCGATCGTCGGCGTCAAACCACCATCCGGATTTGAGCACGAAACAGGCCAGGTTGTTCTGGACAAACGTCGCCATTGGGCCGCAATCCGGCTCGCCGAACACTTCAGCCGGCAGGCCCAGTTTCTACCAGCGCTACATGTTCGGCGATAAAGACGCGTTCCACGTCGCCTTGCGCATGGTGAAAGCTAGATTCGCCTCCCCGTCGACGCCAGCGCTGCGAGTGGATGGGCATTTGCCGGGTGAGCCGGAAGACGAGTGGCATCCGGTTGGGCTATGGCAGCACGACTTCAACGGCGCGCGAATCTTCTTGCATCTGACCGATGTTCCGCTGGTCGCCTGGGGTCGGAACCCGGAAATTCCTGAGTTCACGCTGGCAGCCGAAGCCGAGCGTGCGTTGACCAGCCTCCGGGAGAGTTGGGATGGCGACTTTCCTCGCACCACGGGCTGGGGTGAGATCGGCGACCGCGTCGACGGGTTGCCTCCCGGACGGTTCGTTTACGCCCGTCGCGGGTTGGAGCAGAGAGTTCTCGAGTTGCTGCCGAATGGCCGCATCGGCGCACAATCGGGAGGGAATGAAGCGTTCTGGGAGTTGGTTGCCGACGGCGAGAAACAGGCACTGATCCTGGCGAGTCGCGAACAGCCGACCTGCATCCTGCGGCGAGATGAGCGTGGTGTCTGGCGCGGGAACTGGTTCGGATTCGAGCAGACGCCGGTGGCGATGGTCCCGCTCGCAGACGCACTGCCCGCTGCGAAGACAGGGAGCGACACTCGCCCATCCCTCCTCTTCGTCTCTCCCGTCGCGCCGAAGGACGCCGGCAACGGGTTGGCAATGCGTGCCGCCAACATGCTGCGTTCGCTCGTTGAAACCCATCGTGTATCGCTGCTGATCGCGCCGTTCTATGCGGTTGGAGCGTCGAAGACGCTTCCGGAGTGGATCACGGAGCGCTGCGAACGGGTGCGCTGGGCTCGGCGTCCCGCGATCGACAGCACAGCCAACCTGCCGATCGAGGGTGCGCAGCAACTCTGGACTGCCTGGACTGAAGAAGCTGGTCGCTGCTATTGGGGCGAGCAGTTCGACGTGATCCACGTCTTCCGGCTCTCGAGTTTGCCATTTGCCGACCGTTATCTGGTTGAGCCAACGAACGCGGCGGCGTGCTGGCATCTCGATCTGGACGACGTCGAGTCCCGTTCGGGCCAGCGGCTCGCAAATCTCTATGCGACACGCAACCTCACTGAAGATGCCAAGCGTGCGGCTCAGTCCGCACAGACGGCGGAGACGCTCGAGCGAAAGATCGTGGCGACCTGGGATCGCGTCTACGTCTGTTCACAGGGGGACAAGCTCTATCTGGAACAGCAGTCTCCAGAACGTCGGGCCGAGATCGTCGCCGTTCCAAATCGGGTCAGCCTTCCCCAGCATGCAGCCAGCCCGCGACGGCATCCACCCTTCACCATCCTCTACGTCGGGACGCTCGACTACTTCCCGAACGCCGATGGCGCGATCTGGTTCTGTCGTGAGGTGATCCCGGCGATGCGCGAGCTGAGCGCGGTTGACTTCCGGTTTGTGATCGTCGGCACCGGCGCCCCACCAGCGGTTCGAGACCTTGCCCATCTGGCAGACGTTGAGGTCGTTGGAGAGGTTCCGTCGATCGCGGAATGGTACGACCGCGCCGATTTGGTCGTGGTCCCCATCCGAGCAGGTGGCGGCACGCGCATCAAGCTGCTGGAGGCGCTGGCGTTTGAACGTCCCGTGGTGGCCACGCGTATGGCTGCAGAGGGCTCGACGTCGTGATGGCGAGCATCTGCTGCTGGCGGATCGTCCGCTGCCCTTTGCCCGAGTGCTGTCTGAATCTGATGAATGACGCGCAGCTTGCCGCAGGACCTGGCGAGCAATGGGCGAACTTGGTGGAGGAACGCTACGCGCTAGCTCCAGCTGAAACAGGTCAACGGTCGTGGCGCGCTGACCGGCAGTTCGTCGAGGATCGAGAGGAACGTGTCAACCGCGCGATCCCAGGTGAACTGCGTCCGCAGCACTTCCTGGACGGGTGACGGTCCGGTAGGAGGGTGATTGATCGCGCTCCTGATCGCAGCCACCGCCGCATCCTCGTCCGGATCCCACCAATCGGCGCCCTCGAAAAGCGGTCGCAAGCCCGGACTCTCCTCGAACTGAGCGGGAACGGTTCGGCTTGGCAGGAGCGTGGCGATCTCTGGAGTGAGATAGGCGCGATAGGCGCTGTGATCCGGCGCGATGAGGTGCAGACCGCTGGCACCAGCTTCGACCATGGGATGATCCCAGCCCTCGCCGTGGGACATGCTGATGTAGTGCGTCGCCAGTGCATAGAGCCGCGGCATGGCCCGATCTCCCATCACATCGAGCAGCATCTCCACTGGAGCCGCCTGGCTGAACGAGCGGCCGGTCTCCGTCTCGATGGCGTGCAGTTTTCGCGCCAACTCGGACGGGTCAGCGAGCCCCGATTGTCCCAGCTTCAAGATCAGAATCGCGTCGTCATCGCGACGCGTCGCCAGGAGCCAGGCGCGCAACAGTCCGACCAAATTTTTGCGCGGACCGAGCTCCGACACGTTGAGGAAGCGGCTGGTGAAGGATTGGATCGCGCGGCCAGACTCGGTGAAGAGGCTCAGCGGGCGCACGCCTGGTCTGAAGATCCCGGGATCGACACCCTGTGGGCAGACGCGCACGTTGCGTTCAGGAACGCCGCTGGCCACCCAGGCGTCGAACGATGACTGCGTCGGCACGATGATCAGCGCGTGATCCCGCGCAAGCTCGACCCACTTCCGCGGGATGCGGGTCGCCTCGAAGACGGTGAAATTGACCTGAATTGAGGAATCTTCGATGACAACCTGATCGGGCATGGTGCAATGGACGGTGATCGGCGCCTCAATCGGGCGAGTGAGCGTCTCGAAGAACCGCTCGCGATCGCTCTCCGCCAACCGCAGTGAGCTCCAGCCAGGCATGTCGATCAACTGGACGCGCACGCCACGTCGGACCAGCATGCGGGTGAGCTCGCGGACTTTATGGTCGTATCCACTTGATCCGCGGAAGGGTCCACGAATTCTGAGCGCCGTCACCATTGAGCAGTTACGCCAGGCTCTAAACGGCGGCGACCTGGCTCGGCTGCCAGGACTCGACCTCTTGGATCACCTGCGACAACGGCGTCAGGTCGTTTGGATCCCGCATCAGCGCCGCCGACGGCGGGAAGAGCTCCATGATCTTCTCTCGGTCCAGGAAGCGTTCCACGATCTTGACCTGGATGTGCGCGGCGCCCTCATAAATGCGGAGTACCGCGGAATCACGGAAGATGCGCGAAATCGGCATCTCATTGACGTAGCCGGTACCGCCGTGCAGCAGCATGGCGTCACCCGCCGCCCAGATGGCCGTTTCGCTGGCGATCAGCTTGGCCAGAGAGGCCCAGACGAACGCGAGCGGGTCTTCCAGCTCTTCCTGACGTGCGGCGCGCTCGACCAGGTACTGCGAGAGGTCAACTTGCCGCTTCATGATCGCCAGATGATTGGCGATCGGTTCGTGGTCCTTGAGCAGTCGACCGAACTGCTCCCGCTCGGCCGCGTACTGGGATGCCGCATCGTACGCGCTGAGCGCGATGCCCGAGCCCTGAGCGGCGATGGCGACGCGAGAATGCTCCAGTGTGCTATTGATCACGTCCCAGCCCTGATTCAGTTCGCCCAGCATGGCGCTGTCAGGCACGAAGACGTCGTCGAAGATCACTTCGCACAGCGTCGATCCCGCCTGACCCAGCTTGTCGTATGGCTTCGGACGGGAGAGTCCTTCGACGTCGTCACCGAGCTCGACCAGGAAGGTCGTAATGCCGCGTCCGCGACTTTCCGGCGTGCCGGTACGAGTTGCCAGAACGATCAGCCCAGCGCGGTCGGCGTTGGTGATCCAGCGCTTGGCCCCGTTGAGCACCCATCCGTCTCGTGACTCATCGCGCTGCGCGGTCAGTCGGATGCCCTTGGCGTCGGACCCATTCTTCGGCTCGCTCAGCCCAAAGCTGGTGAAAAGCTCGCCGGAGGCCATGCGCGGCAGGTACTTCTGCTTTTGCTCTTCAGTGCCGAAGGTGCGAATTGGGAAGGCGGCCAACGAATTCTGCACCAGCACCGAAAGCGCCAGACCGGCATGTCCGCGCGCCAACTCCTCGATGACGCTCGCCTGCTGGGTAGAGCTGAGCTCGCTTCCGCCATATTTCTCCGGTACGTCCATGCCCAGGCAGCCAAGTTCGACGCACCTCCGCAAGAACTCGGTCGGTACGGCATACGGATCTTGCTCGGCGGCCGCGATCGACTTCTGAAACGCAGGTCCGTTCACGAACTCTCTGGTCATCTCCCGAACTTCGTCAGACATGCAATCGCTCACTTTCTGTCCCTGGCTCCTGGAAATGTCCGGATGTAACGGAAACAACAAAACAGCACGCCACTGGGACGTTTACGCACATCGATTGTATGACCTGCGCCGCCTAACGTACCAGACCCATGTGCTCTGTCTCACCCGCAACCGCCGGGCCAATGTGTCTGGATCAACCCAAACAGGCTCAGCTTTGTTCACCGCGCAAGAGGTAGGGCGATCACACTGCGGCATGTGAGCCTGATTCTCTAGACGTATGACGACGTCGTGCCGAGAGGCGATCGGCCCGTCAGATCGTCCTGCTTCCCATTGCACCACGACCTACCTGCCGGCCGGACTTCTCCAATCACCCTCGCCGTACTACCATGCTTCCAACACGCACTTCACCGAGATTCGGCCCTTCGCAAGGGAAGGACGTCGTCATGACTTTTACCGTGGTTGGTCGCTGCAAACGCACCGGCATGCTCGGAATCGGCACCGCTACCGCCGCGTTCGCGGTCGGCGTGCGCGTGCCGTTCATCAAGGAGCGGGTTGGCGCCGTGGCGATCATGGCGATCGCCGACGAGCGGCTGGGGCCAATCGCCCTGCGCCTGCTCGACATCGGCTACAAAGCGCCTGGCGTCATTGAGCAGATGGCGATCGCCGACCCCTACGTCGAGTACCGCCAGTTGGGGGTGCTCGACGACGACGGCCACGGCGCGGCGCGAACCGGGAGCATGAACAAGGATTGGTCGGGACATCGGGTCGGCGACAACTACGTAATTCTCGGCAACTACCTGATGGGCCCACATGTTCTTGACGCCATGGAGGAATCGTTCCTGGCAGACCCCGACGAGGACCTCGAGGAACGTCTCATGAGGAGCGTCGAAGCGGGTCGTGACGCCGGTGGCCAGCACGGCGGGCAGCGCTCAGCGGCATTGCTCGTGTACGATTCCAAGAGCTTTTCACGAGTGAATCTGCGGGTCGATATTCACGAAGAACCGGTCGCCGAGCTGCGTCGCATCTTCGACGTCTACCGGCCGGCCATCCCCTACTACGATTTACGGCAGGTGGACCCGCGCGTGATGTCGCTCGACGACTGGCTTGCCACGCATCCACGAGCGACGTGAGCGAAAAGACTGAGCGGGCGGAAAGAGAGGAGCCTCGAGTGTCGGTCGGAGTCGACTTCAGTAATCCAGCAGTGCGCGCCAACCCCTACCCGATTTACGCGGAGTTGAGATCCGAATCTCCGGTTCTCTGGAACGGCCAGAGCTGGTTGATCAGCCGCTACGAGGACATCATCGGACTCATGACGGACGACCGGGTCTCCTCCGCGAGAGCCGAGTCGATCTTCCAGGTGCTGCCCGATGACGTGCGCCAGGAGCTTCAGCCGCTGCGCCACGTCCTCGGGAGCCGGATGCTCCTCACCGATCCGCCGACCCATACACGCCTGCGAAATCTCGTGACCAAGGCCTTCTCCGCCCGCATGGTGCGGGAGAAGAAGCCGCGCATCCAGGAGATCTGCAACGGCTTCATCGACCGGGTGATTGCAAACGGTGAGATGGACGTCATCAGCGATCTTGCCATTCCGCTACCAGGCTGGGTGATTGCCGATATGCTCGGGGTCTCGCGTGACATGCAGCCGAAGTTCACACAATGGAGTCGCGATCAGGTGCGCGTCTACGACCGTCCCGGCACGAGCGGCGAACGCATCCCGATCATGCGGCAGGGACAGGAGAGCATGCTCGAGATGAAGGCCTATCTCGAGGACGTGATCGCGCAGCGACGCCGCGATCCACGCGACGATCTCGTCACCATGTTGGTGATGGCTGAAGAAGAGGGTGACCGGCTGTCAACAGACGAGCTCGTCATCATGATCATCGCGCTCCTGGTCGGCGGCAACAACTCGACCGCGCACCTGATCGGCAACGCGATCTTCACGCTGGCACGACACCCGGAAGCACTTGACCAGCTCAAAGCCGACCCGAGTCTGATCACGACCGCGGTCGAGGAAGTGATGCGCTTCGAGAGCCCGGTGCAAGCCACGAGCCGCGTGGCGCGCGACGCCATCGAGGTGGGTGGACACATCATAGAGCCCGGACAGGGGATCAGCCTCCTCTTCGGCTCGGCGAATCGTGACGAAGATCAGTTTCCAGAACCCGAGCGACTCAATCTCGCACGCCGTCCAAACCGCCATCTCACATTCGCGCACGGACCGCACTTCTGCCTGGGTGCCGCTATCGCGCGTGCGGAGGCGCAGATCGCGGTGCAGACGGTCGTCGAGCGCTGCGATGGTCTCGAACTGATGAACGATTCGGCTGACTGGTTGGAGGGGTTCTCGTTCCGAGGGCTGAAGACGCTGCCCGTTCGATTCAGAGCTGCCTGAATCGAATTTCACGTGGGCGCGCATCTGAACGACACTCCGTTCGTTCCAGATTGCGGGTGCCGGGATGCACGCTCACCTCACCTACCTGGCGCCGGCATTTCGTTTGAATCGACAGAGCAGTTTTGCGAAGTCGCTGGGTCGACATTCGTCGTCGTATGATCGAGTGAAAAAGCGCGTACAGACGCATGAAATGGATAGCGTTTCGCTTATCACTTGCCTCATCGAATTGACATGAGATTCGCACGCTGCTATGCTCACCGCCGAAAACCTGGTTATGGCATCTAAGACGTCCGTGAACAACGGGGGACTTCTGTTCCGGACGGACGGTGTCGTAAGCCGATAAAGGGTATGGGAAGGGAATATACATGGCAAGCCGCACTGACGGGCGGTCGAGGACTTCTGCGCCCGATTCAGGATCGTCGCTCCTGCCCCAGGAAACTCGCTTCGGCTGGCGCAAAGAAGAAATCGACGTCGCGCCGATAAGCCCCGAACCACCACGCAAGGCTCCAGTTGAAACTACTCGAGCGCAAGCAGCGTTCCAGGAGCCACAACCAGTCCCAATTCGGGTACCGAAACAAGGTCGAGGGCTGGTTTCCGACCAGTTCGGCTGGCGTCCAGATTCATCTTCAGGTCGCTCCGAGCAGACCAGGATTTCGACGTCCCTCACCTCGAACGACCACTCGGCGTCAGGGTCCCCACGACCGTTGCCGACGGCGCCGCAGCCGCGCTTCACTCAGGCAAGCGTCGCGGCAGCGTTGATTCCGGGCCCATTGCTGGATCGCCCGGCACACGATGAGCCGGAGATCTGGTGGCCCGAGGCCTCAAATCGCACGATCATGTACGTCGGGCCGGCGATCCGCTCGATCCCTCAGGGAAATCTGACCCGCACCGCGATGGTCGCGGCAACCGTGGCCGCGGTCGCATCGTCGACCGTGCTCGGATCGGCAATGGTCGGTTCGGGTGGCCATAGTCCATCGTCGGGGGCAGCGGCCTCCACGGCCAGCGTTTCCGGCACTGCGGCGACGACCGCTCCGGCCGTCAATTTCAACGGTTTAGGCGGAGGCGGACAGGGCGTCAATTACACCGTTGAGGCGGGTGACACGCTGCACGACATCGCGGCGAAGTACGGCGTCTCGACCGAGGCACTCATCAGCGCCAACGACCTCGCCAATCCCGACCTGATCTTCCCTGGCGACCACGTGACGATTCCCGGTGCAGGCAGCGGCGCGCAGGACATCACGATCACCGTCGAAGCAGGCGACACCATCAACAAGCTGGCGGAAAAATATGGCGTCGATCCGACCTCTATCGTCAACCTGGCAACGAACAAAGTCACCGACGCGAATCTGATCATCGTCGGACAGTCGCTGGTCATCCCCGGTGCCAATTCGTCATCTGGGAGCGCGGACGCGCAGGGTGGTGGCAACACACAGCCAACCGCGTCCCTGGCCAGTGCCTCGGCACCGCAGACCGTCGACGCGAGCGCATCTACCGACAATACCGATTCACAGTCGCAGACGAACGCGACCGCCACCACGACCCAGGCTGCTCCCGAGCCCACGCAGCAATCGACTCCGGCTCCCACGCCGGAGCCTACTCAGGCACCACAGCCTGCGGCAACCGACGCATGGGTCTGGCCGGTGCAGGGCACCATCACGCAGAACTTTGGGCCGACGAGCCTCGGACTCGAACCTGCCTACCAAGGCTACGCCCACTTCCATCAGGGTCTCGACATTGCCAACAGCATGTACACGCCGATTCACGCGGCCGCGGCGGGAACCGTGATCTTCGCCGGATGGAGCAATTCCGGTTACGGATTCTGCGTGCAGATTGACCATGGCGGCGGAATCGTGACGTTGTATGGACATATGGCGCAACAGCCGTCGGTCAGCGTCGGCGAGCAGGTGTCGGCAGGTCAGGAAATCGGCAAGATGGGAAGTACCGGGGCGTCAACCGGTTCGCACACCCATTTCGCCGTCCAGAAGAATGGGGTCTGGGTCGATCCGCTGAACTATCTGCCGTAGCGACCACAGTCAATTACCTCGCTGAACTGAGCTCGGCCGTGGACGTTTGAGGCGTCCGCGGCCGAGTTGGCGTTATCCGCCCTCGCGGCTGCTCACTCGAGCAGCGTCGTTACTTCACTGGATTGCGTAGCAGCGGCCTCGCGCATGATGGTGGCGAACGTCCAGTAGGCGGATTGCCAGGCGTCTCGCGCCTCGACCGACCCATCTGTGGCCCGCATATCGAGCCCTGAGCGGCAACATCTGCGGGCTCCCGTTCAAGACGTTGAGATACGTCCACAGGTTGCTAAAATGGGATCGACACAGTTCTCCAGACCATCTCGACGAACGCCGCCCAGCAGAGGCCGTTACCGGTACTCAGGCGTCCGAATTGATCTTTCCGACCGTGGATCGGGGCAGACGTGGTACTGCTTGAACGCGATCGAGAGCTCGCCGTACTTGAACGTCACCTTCGTGAAACCATCGAAGGTCGTGGACGCGTCGTGCTCATCGGCGGCGAGGCTGGGGTTGGAAAATCCACCTTGATCGACGAGTTCATACGACGGACCGGTGACTCCGCGCGTGCTCTGAAGACGACGTGCGACTCGCTCTCGACGCCTGGTCCGCTCGGACCTTTGATGGACATCGCACCTGCGCTGGGGCTCGATGTCTTCCAGATGACCGAGAACGTGCCGCGCCGCGACGTTCTCTTCCACGCGGTCCTCGCAGCGCTTCGTGCGCGTGATGAGCCGACCGTCATCGTCGGAGAGGATGCGCACTGGTCTGACGAGGCGTCTATCGATCTGCTGCGGTTCGTCAGCCGACGCATTGAGACCATGAAGCTCCTGTTTCTCGTGACGTACCGAGACGATGAGCTCGGTCCATTCCATCCACTTCGCCGTCTGTTGGGAGATCTGGCGAGCGCCTCGGGAGTACACCGAATCTCCCTCGCACCGCTCTCAGTCGATGCGGTGCGCGCCCTCGCGTCCGGAACCGATCAGGACCCGGAGGCCCTCTATCGCCAGACCGGCGGCAACCCGTTCTTCGTCACGGAGGTTCTGGCGATCGGATGGATCTCAAGTTCCGCGAACCGTCACCGACGCGGTGCTCGCCAGAGTTGCGCGGTTGTCGCCGGAGGCGAGGGGCGTCCTGGACGTGTCAGCCGTGATTGGCACACACGTCTCGGCTGATCTACTGGTCGACATCGCGGGGCCGGTGCTGGAAGCGATGGACGAGTGCATCGCCCGCGGTCTCTGTATCCCGAGCAATGACGGGTTGGCGTTTCGCCATGAACTCGTCCGCGACGCTGTGCTCGAGAGGATCAGCGCTCCGCGTCGCCGCCTGCTCCACCAGCGCGTCTTGAGCGCGCTCCTTGCCAATGCACACACCGCGTCTGATTTCGCACGGATTGCGCACCACGCGGAAGAGGCGGGCGATCGAGAAGCGACTCGCGCCTCCGCAACCGCCGCGGCGCGGCAAGCGTCCGCCCTCTTCTCGCATCGTGAAGCCGCCGCACAGTATGCGCGGGTGCTGCGGGTTTCCGGTGATCTTCCAGATGACGAGCGAGCGCGCTTGCTCGAGTCATATTCTTACGCCTGCTATTTGAGCTCGCAGGGTGAGGAATCGATCGAGTCAGGTCGCCGGGCAATCGAAATCTGGCGCAGGGTCGGCAATCGGTTGGAAGAGGGGAACAGCGAACGTTGGCTATCCCGCGTTCTCTGGTTCCAGGGTCAGAACGTTGAGGCGCGCACGGCCGGGCTGCGGGCCGTTGCACTACTGGAAGCTCTTCCCCCGTCCCCACAGCTCGCCATGGCGTACAGCAACATGTCGCAACTCGAGATGCTTCGATTCGATTACGATGAGACGTTGTTCTGGGGAGAGAAGGCGATCGAGCTCGCCGACCGGTTCGATGAGCATGAGACCCTGGTCCATGCACTCATCAACGTGGGCACCGTGAGAGCCATGCGATCGGACTCGGAAGGCTGGTCCATGCTGGAGCGGGCGCACAGACTGGCATCCGACGCCGGAATGATCGATCACGCCCAGCGCGCTCTGGTCAACCGTGCCTGGACCCTGATGATGCTCTTTCGGCTCCACGAGGCCGACGACGTCTTCGAAACCGCGATTCACTACGCAGCAGAGCATGACCTCGACAATTACTTCTGGTATGTCACCAGCGCGCGAGCCATGCTTCGCACCTACTTTGGCCAGTGGGATGAATCACTTCGCGCGATCGCATCCGTCCTCAGCGCCCCTGCGATTTCCGCCGTGACTCGTATCGTGGCCCACACGGTTCGCGGCACGATCCTATCTCGCCGTGGTGACGGCGATGCACGGGCTTCGCTTGACGAGGCACTGGAACTCTCGGAAGAGACCGGAGAGATCCAACGGCTCGGCCCGATCCGCATCGCCCGCGCCGAGGCGGCCTGGCTCGAAGGAGACTCGCCGCGTTCCGCCGCCGAGGCGCGCGCGATCGAGGAGATGGCTGGCCAGGTCGGGACCCCATGGATCCGCGGCGCTATTGCCTTCGTGCTTCATCGCGCTGGAGAGCCGTTCATCTCCATAGAGGGACTCCCCGAGCCATATGCGTTGATGATATCGGGTGATTGGCTCGAGGCCGCTCAAGGATGGGGCGAGATTGGCTGCGTCTACGAGCGCGCCTGCGCGCTGGCTCAATCGGACGATGAGCCCTCCGTCCATGAGGCGGTGATGATCTTCGAATCACTCGGCGCCGATCCCGCAACAGCCTGGGCACACCGCCGCTTGCGCGCCTTAGGAGTTCGGCCCGTTCATCGTGGGCCAAGAGCGTCGACGCGGGCCAATCCAGCCGGACTGACACACCGTGAGGTGGATGTGTTGCATCTCCTGCGCGAAGGGCTGACCAACTCGGAAATCGCCGAACGGCTGTTCATCAGTCCAAAGACCGCCGGTCACCACGTCTCTGCAATCCTCGCCAAGCTCGGCGTCGAGTCACGTACCGCCGCGGCCACCCACGCCGTACAGATCGATCAGTCGTCACCTCTAAAATAGGCAACCCCTTTCCCCAAACTAGGGATATCGCCCGATTCCTCATCCATGGCCGGATCCTATGCTGTGTTCATTCGGTATTCGCAGCGTGAAAGGAGAGAGGTCATGGCAGTAAATACCGCGGCGAGCATGGTCGCCGAAGCCAAATCACGAATTCAGAATCTGACACCGTCAGCAGTTCGATCGGAACTGAACACCGACTCAGTGGTGCTGATCGACATTCGGGAAGCCAACGAACTCTCCGAGAACGGCACGATTCCGGGCTCCGTTCACGCACCCCGGGGCATGTTGGAGTTCTATGCCGATCCCACCAGCCCCTACTACCGCAACGAGTTCGATCCCGAGCGTCGCATCATCTTGACCTGTGCGTCGGGCGGACGATCCGCGCTCGCCGCAACAACCCTGCAGCAGATGGGCTTTCGCAACGTCGCGCATCTGGATGGCGGACTCAAAGCGTGGAAAGAACAGGGATTGCCGGTCGACGGACTGTAAACCACTTAGCTGAGGCTAGTCGATGCTCCAGCTAGCATGAAATGCACAGGCAATTAGAGCGACTGCGAGACCGGAAGGAGCATTTCATGCTGGAGCATCTCAACAACCTGCCGGGGGCCGTACGGCATGCATCCTACGTCGTCATGACCGCGGTGGCGGCGCTGGCTCTAGTCGTGGTCATGGGATTCGCGGCGACCTGCGCCGCCACAGTCGCCAACGACCCGGGCGCAAATCAGATCACCTATGGCATGTGTGCGGGAAACAACGGCCAACCGTTTCTTGGCACGCCGAGCGGTCTATTCGATTCGATCGAGTCCAATTGCTGATACGAATCGCCCCGACAATCTCCGGTGCGAACCGAGTTTCGTCGGGGCGTGCCATCTCTAACCGCCCGCGTCCCTGCACTGGATCGAATCCAGGTGACGGTCAGGCAGGAACGCGCTCGCGGATGTAGTCCGCCAGCATGTCGGCAAGCGCGTCGATGTATCCGTGCCCTCGCTCCGCGGTCGCGGGTCGAGCGTCACCGAGAATCCCGTTCGCGGTCAGGGCCGTCATGCCCTTTTCGAAGATCGTGCGAGAGGCTGCCTCGTCGAAGTCGCCGACGAACCCTTCTTCAGCCTTGTCCATCAGAACCAACTCCGGCCGGTTGGCCAGCACCATTGACGTCTCGGTTTCACCGGCATGCGCGCCGGCCACCTGAGGCGTGATGTCGTCCTCCGCGGCTTTGCGGTTCATCACGTCGATGAAACCCATCAAGTCGGTAAATGGAAGATAACGCGCGCCGCCGATGCGACCGCCCGTGTCTTCGTA
Source organism: uncultured Chloroflexia bacterium (assembly GCA_963822235.1). Classification (GTDB taxonomy): domain Bacteria; phylum Chloroflexota; class Chloroflexia; order Thermomicrobiales; family Thermomicrobiaceae; genus CALAGB01. The sequence continues at coordinate 473,322 of CAWGGU010000008.1, read as the reverse complement.
GAGGGACGCCAGCGGACCAAAGTTGCCGCCGTGACTCGGCAAGATAACCACCGTCTCAAAGCCGTGTCGTGCCAGGCTGGCGACATACTGTCGCACGACCTCTTTGAAGGTGGGAGCGTCGAGCGTGATCGTGCCGGGAAAAGCCATGTGGTGCTCCGACACTCCGAAGGGGATGGTTGGCCCAACAATCACGTTGTCGAGGCGCGAGGCCACGGCATCGGCCAGGACCGTGCCGAGAAGCGTGTCGGTTTGAAAGGGTAGATGCGGCCCATGCTGCTCTATAGACCCGGCCGCCGCCACGACCGTTTTGGTGCCGGAGTCGAGTGCTTCTCGCATCTCGGGCCAGTGCATCTCCGCCAATCGTCTGATCTCAGGCATAGCTTCCTCCCATTCCCAAGCCAATTGAGTGTTTCAACCGAACCATTCTCACACATCGAGGCGTGTCGCGACGGCCCTCCGTCCGACGTGGTTGACAACGTTTGTGAGGCGGGTGAGAGTGCAATCAACGATGAGCAGCGAGTGTCCAAAAGTCGAACCTTTAGAGGGAGTCTCTATGCAAGACGTATATCAATACATCGACGACCATCGCGATCAATACCTGAAGGAAGTGCAGGACCTCTGCCGACAGCCGAGCATTTCGGCGCAGAACGTCGGCATCCAGGAGACCGCCGAATACGTCAAGCGCATGCTCGAGGCGATCGGCGCGAAGGCCGAAATCGTCCCGATTGAAGGCGGCAACCCGGTCGTCTACGGAGAGATCGGTAGCGGGAATCGCACGCTCAGCTTCTACAACCACTACGACGTTCAGCCACCCGAGCCACTCGATCTATGGGATACGGAGCCATTCGCCGCCGACATCGTCGACGGGAAGATCGTGGCCCGCGGAGTGGCCGACAACAAAGGCAACATCGCCTCGCGCATCTGCGCCATCGACGCCTACCAGAAGGTGCGCGGATCGCTCCCGCTCAAGGTCAAGTTTCTGATCGAGGGTGAGGAAGAGATCGGTAGTCCAAGGCTGGAGCGCTTCACCGAAGAGCACGCCGATCTGGTCCAGGCGGATGGCAACATCTGGGAGAGTGGCAGCAAGGACGTCGACGGCCGCCCGATCATCTCCCTCGGGCTCAAAGGCATCTGCTACGTGGAGCTACGAGTCAAGTCGGTCGCGCGAGATCTGCACTCATCCTTGGGCGCATCGGTTCCCAACGCTGCCTGGCGCCTCAACTGGGCCCTCTCGACTCTCAAAGGCCCGGACGAGCGCATTCGTATTCCCGGCTTCTACGACAAGGTAATCGCGCCGACCGACCACGATCTGGAAATCCTGTCCAAGCTTCCGGATACAGAGTCAAGTCGCAAAAACTTGTACCAGATCGACCAGTTCGTGACCGGACTAACGGGACGAGATCTGCAGATCAAGGAGTATTTCCAGCCCACGTGCACCATCTGCGGCATCAACTCCGGATACACCGGCCCGGGCACCAAGACCGTCATGCCAGCCGAGGCGATGGCCAAGGTCGACTTCCGCCTGGTCATCGATCAGGACCCGTACGAGATTCGCGATCTGCTGCGCAGGCACCTGGATTCCGAAGGCTTTTCGGACGTGGAGATCGAGCTGCTGAGTGCCGAACACCCCGCGCGCACGTCGACCGATTCCGCCATTGTGAAGGTGGTCGAGGCGGCCCATCGCGAAGTCGACGGAGCGGAGCCGGTCATCATCCCGACAAGTTTAGGGACCGGACCTGCCTACGTCATGGCGCACCAGTTCGGCATCCCATTCGCCTCTTCCGGCGTCGGACACGCCGACTCGCGAGCGCACTCGCCGAACGAGAACATCTTCGTCGAAGACTATTTCACGGGCATCAAGCGGATCGTGCGCATCTTCGATGGCTTCGCCAGGACGTAGTCAGCGGGCACATTGTCCATACGACGCCATGAATGTCACCCCCACGCAACGACGCGTTTCGTGGGGGTGACTCTCCGTGGTCGCCAATTTATGTCGACTCCAACGCTTCTTGCTTTTCACGCTCTGGCGCCTCTCGCGCACGCTCATGCCGCGCGGACCGGCGGTTCAGTACCCAGGAAACCGCTAGCCAGGATGCGAGGGCGATCAGGAATCCCGCGATGATGTCGGAGACGTAGTGCTCACCGAGGTAGACGAGGGTGAAGCCCATGGCGCAGATGTAGAAGACGCCAAGGACTTTGCCGATCGCTCCTTTGGTCATGAAGTAGAAGGAGACGACCGCCACGATCGCGATGTGGAGCGACGGCATGGCGGCGACGTCGTTGGGCCCCGCGGTTTTGTCACCCGTGTTAAAGATTCCTGGCACTACGTGGTTGAGCAGCTTGGGGACCAATCGTTGGAAATCGGGCAGGTACCCATGCTGGGCCGCCAGCCAGGGCGGCGCGGTCGGCACCAGGAAGTTGATCGCCACCCCGACGTAGAGCGTGACAACCACCGACAGCGCAACGTAGCGGAACCAGCTTGAGCGAAACCACCAGAGAAGCACGACCGTGGCTGGAGGAATGACGAAGTAGGAGATATAGACGACGACGAGGAGATAGTCGAGGACGTTGAGATGGCTCGTCTGTCCGAGACGATTCTGAAGCCAGGTCACCGGATCAATGCCATTGAAGAGCCAGCGATCGATCCGAACCGGGTAGGCGTAGCGGATCGGAATGCGTGTGTTGTCCGCATACGATCGAATGCGGGCGAAGATCATGAAGGCGACGACGAACGCACCCAATGTCCAGATTGGCCGGCCCTTAATCATGCGTTGGTCAACCCGCTCCTCACGCTATGCAATCTACTGATTCCTGCGCCTCAGCCGGCAATCGGCAAAGGATTCGTGTGCTGAATCTGTTCGACGATGCCGTCCTGCATGGCTCGTAGCTGACTCTGATCTCGAACCAGAACGCGCATCTGCTCCAGGTCCTCTCTCCCGATGAGTCGCAGGCGAACGAAGGAACTCACATAGGTTTCCAGCGTGTCGATGCCCGCTCGAAGCGCTCGAGCGGTTGGAACGTCTGGCTGATCGACCGAGCCAAAGGCGGACGTTGCCGGATCGTTCAGGCTTGACCGCAGCAAGCGCGCCTGATCCCGCAGCGAGATGAGCTCGGCCGCGGGCGGCCAGGTCGCGCGCAGACCCGGATCCGGTCGCAGCGCTTCACGCGTCAGCCGGTTGAGCTCGCGGGCGATGAGGACTCGGCGTTCGTCCGCATCATTGGCACGCTCGATCTCGAACAGCCGATAGAGGTCATGCTGGCGCACGCCCTTGGTAGTCACGCCCAGTGTGCGACGTCGATGCCAGCTGATGATCTGGTACTGGATCCACCAGACCAACGGCAGTGCGACGAAGGCAACCAGGAACCAACGGTCGACCGACCAGTCGAACCCATGACGTCCAATCTGGATGACGCTGGCCGCAAGAACTGCCAACAGGAGCGATGGAGCGACGGCGAGGCTGAGGTGGCGCGGTCGCAACGACGGCATAGCGATTTCCTCCGCGAACATAGGTGAGAATCTGACGACTCGGGCGCGAAAGAGTCGATAGAGCAACCATCCCACCACGATCACCGGGAGGAACGGCAGAGAAAGCACCAGGGCAATCAAGGCGACCGGAACCATCACGCAAATACCAATAATCAGCATCACGTACTTGAGCACGACTCACCTCAACTCACCCGTCGCCCAACTCGACAGGCAACGACCAATCTCGCACGTGTCGAGCCGCCAACACTGTCCACTGGGCGGTCGACATGGTTCGGGTCAGCAGTCGGCGCTACTGGACAACCTGGGAGCGATGAACGATAAACCTGTTGCCGTCAAAACCACCGCATCCGAACCATGTCATTATGGAAGGTTAAGGCCCGTGGGACAATCTCTCGTCATCGTGCCGTGCGGTCAAGCCAAGATTTGGGCCAAACATCCGGGTGCCGGGGCCGTCGAGGCACGCTCGGCGTACAGCGGCGGCCCATTCGGGATCAACCGAGCCTATGCCGAGCGCTTCGCGGACCGCTGGGTGGTGCTCAGCGCCAAGTACGGCTTCATCGCGCCTGGTTTCATGATTCCTGGTCCGTACAACGTCACGTTCAAGCGCAAGAATCCGTCACCAGTCGACGTCGACACGCTGCGTGTGCAGGTCGAACAGCAGCGTCTGATGGAATTCGATCCGATCATCACGCTCGGCGGCAAAGAGTACCAGCACGCCGTTCGTGCCGCGTTCGAGCCCTGGCAAGCCAACGTCGTCGCTCCGTTCGCCGGTCTGCCGATCGGCAAGGCCATGCAGGCGGTCAAGCGCGCCATTGCCGCCGGAGATCCGTTCTATCGGGCCGTCGCGTAGCCTCACTTTCATTGATCCAATTTGGGAAGCGAAAAACGGGTGGAGAATCCTCCACCCGTCGACTGCTCAATTCAGGGCTCGGCGAACGTCAGTCGCTTGCTCCGGGATAGCTCGGATCGTGGAAACCGAGCATGCCCTTGGCGTAGCGCAGCTCACCAGTGTGGCTCCATGAATGGCTGATCGTGTGTTGCAGACGTTGCGCGCAGGTAGCAGGACGATCCGGTGCGTTGGGCAGCGGGGCGACCTCCCGATTCAGCTCGGCGTCGTCCGCACTTCCCAGATAGTCTTCGGTCTCGGCCAGAAGCTGATGCTGATACTCGAGCAAGACGTCGCGTGAGATGTTCATCTCATCGACGTCGTCGTCGGTGAAGCCCGTGCCGATTCCAAGTCCGCGCATTCCCTTGCCGTCCGGGTTGTAACCGGCCTTTTCGGAAAACCCTCCGCGGTGCCAGGCGTCACCTTGCGGGCCTTGCCCCTTGATGATCCAGTTCAGGTCCAGATCCCACACCCGCAACAAGTGAAAATAGCTGAAGGCGACCGGATTGAGAGACGGTCCCGGACGCTTGTTCAATAGGTCATCCGGCGTATCCGCCACCTGTCCCTCGACAAAACTGGACATCGACGTGATCTGCGACAGATAATCGTCAGCCATCCCCATGTAGAGACTCCCTCATTGAATATCGCACACGATGATGCGATCGATTCGCAACCGCGCCACAAACCAACGCGCGTTTCGTTGAATCGCATCGCGCAAGTCTGAGCCGCTGTCACTGCCCGCTCAAGATAGCACCGAGCCCGCTCGCTGTCTGCCACGATTGACAGGCGGTCCAACGAACGCGTATAGAATCTCGTGCTCCAACCAGGTATTTAGAATGGAAACTCAGGGCGATAGCGTTTCGGGAAGGATTGGCCAGATGAGTACGCCTCACCAGGAACTCGAAGAAATGACCATCGCGCAGATGCGTGACCTGCTGGATCGCGGCGAGCTGAGCGCTCAGGCTCTCCTGTCCGGCTATCTGGAGCGTATCGACGCGATCGATCGCAACGGTCCGGAACTACGATCGATCATCGAGACCAATCCGGACGCCATGCAGATCGCAGAGCAGCTCGACGAAGAGATGCGCCGCCAGGGACCACGCGGCCCGCTCCACGGCATCCCCATTCTCGTCAAGGACAACATCGACACTGCCGACCGCATGACGACGACGGCCGGTTCGCTGGCACTCGAGGGATCGCACCCGCTGCAAGACGCCACGGTGGCGGCACAGCTGCGACAGGCTGGTGCCATCATCATCGGCAAAGCCAATCTGAGTGAATGGGCCAATTTTCGTTCAACGCACTCTTCGAGCGGCTGGAGCGGGCGAGGCGGACAGTGCAAGAATCCCTATGCGCTGGATCGCAGCCCGAGCGGTTCGAGTTCTGGATCCGGAGCAGCTACGTCCGCCAATTTGGTCGCCGCGGCTCTGGGAACCGAGACCGACGGCTCGATCGTCAGCCCGTCGAATTCCAGTGGACTCGTCGGTATCAAGCCGACGGTCGGACTGACGAGCCGTGCGGGCGTCATCCCGATTTCGCACAGCCAGGACACCGTCGGACCGATGGCCCGCTGCGTCGCGGACGCCGCCGTTATTCTCGGCGCGCTCACCGGAGTCGATCCACGAGACGACGCTACGGCCGCCAGCGCCGGCCAATCCCACAGCGATTATCGGCAATTCCTCGACGAGGGCGGCTTGCGTGGAGCGCGCGTCGGCGTATTGCGCAAGGTCTTTTCCGGGTACAGTCCGGAGACGGACGCCATCACGGAACAGGCCATCGCCGCGTTGAAAGACCTCGGTGCAATCATCATCGATCCGGCCGACATCCCCACCGCCGAGGAGCTACGCAAGCGAGACGTCGAGGGATTGGTACTTCACTACGAATTCAAGGCGGACCTGAACGCCTATCTTGCGACGCTTGGGCCCAATGCTCCCGTCAGGACGATGGCCGACGTGATTCGGTTCAACGAGGAGCACGCCGACCGCGAGATGCCGTTCTTCGGCCAGGAGCATTTCCTGACGGCGCAGGAGAAGGGTCCCCTCACCGAGCAGGAATACCTCACGGCGCTCGAGACCAGTCACCGCATGTCGCGCCAAGAGGGCATCGATGCGGTGATGGACCAGTTCAATCTTGACGCGTTGATCGCCGCGACCGGTGCCCCAGCCTGGCCGATCGACCTGGTCAACGGAGATAGTTTTCGGGGCGCGAGCTCTTCTCCATCAGCCATGGCTGGCTACCCGATCGTGACTGTCCCCGCTGGATATGCGTTTGGGCTTCCAGTCGGACTGAGCTTCATCGGCCGAGCCTTCAGCGAGCCGACGTTGATTCGTCTGGCATATGCCTTCGAGCAGGGAACCAAAGCGCGCCGAGCTCCGCGCTTTCTGCCGACGCTGCCGCTTTGAGCAACCCATGAAGCTCCACGGCATCGACGGGTGTCCTCGAGGTTGGGTCATTGCCAGCAGCGACGAGATGTTGCGGGACGTCTTGTACGCAATCATCGAGACCGCGCAGATCGGCGAAGTGATCGAGCGAGCGGCGGCGTGTGGCGATCTCGTGATGGTCGACATCCCGATCGGATTGGCCGAGTCAGAGCCGCGCGCCTGCGATCTGGCCGCACGTCGCTACCTGGGCGCACCGCGCGGCAGCAGCGTCTTCCCGGCACCATGTCGAGCGGCGCTCGATGCGGAGAGCTACGCGTCGGCGTGCGCGCTCAACTTCGCCGCCTGCGGCAGGAAGATCTCCCAGCAGTCGTTTCACATCCTGCATAAGATTCGGGCGGTTGATCGCGCCATGACCCCGGAAAGACAGCGCTTCGTGCGGGAGTGTCACCCGGAGGTCGTCTTCGCGCGCTTGAATGGCAAAGGACGTGGATTGCTGACCAACAAAAAGCGCTCTGCTGGTCGGCACGAACGTCGTACGCTGCTTGAACGACGGCTCGGCCCCATTGACGTTGACGGCATTCGAGACCAGCTCGGCCGAGGAAACCTCCCTACTGACGATCTGCTCGACGCGCTAGCCTGCCTCCTTGCCGCGCGCAACGTCGTGACCGGCAAAGAGTTGGTCCTGCCTGAAGCTGATCCAGCCGTCGATGAACGCGGGCTGCGCATGGAGATCGTGGCGTAACGCGGAATATGTCTCACGGACTCGTGTTTCCCTTTGGGGGTCGCCACGAAAGATTGTTGGAGCGCAGAACTGGACGAACGGCAAATCGACGTCGTGGTGATCGGTGGCGGGCAGTCGGGACTGGCGACCGGCTATTACCTGCGGCGGACCGGACTCACATTCGAGATACTCGACGCGCAAGCCACGTCAGGCGGCGCGTGGCAGCACGCCTGGCCCTCGCTGCGCCTCTTCTCGCCCGCTCGCTGGTGCTCACTCCCCGGCTGGATCATGCCCGGCGGTCCGGACAGCTATCCACCACGCGATGACCTCCTCAATTATTTGCTCGCCTACGAAGAACGCTATCAACTGCCGCTTCGGCGCCCGGTAAAGGTGAGCAACGTGCGGCGCTCGTATGATCGCCTTCTCCTGGAGACCGATCACGGTGTCTGGGCCTCACGGGCGGTGGTCAGCGCCACCGGCACGTGGAGCCATCCGTTCATCCCCGATTACCCAGGCATCGAGTGCTTCGCAGGCACGCAGATCCATTCGGCACGCTACGCCGGCCCCGAGCCGTTTCGCGGGAAGCGCATACTCATCGTCGGAGGCGCCAACTCGGCAGCACAAATCTTGGCCGAAGTCTCTGAAGTGGCGGAGACGGTCTGGGTCACGCGGCACGAACCAACGTATCTGCCGGACGACGTCGACGGGCGCGACCTTTTCGAATGGGCTACTGCTCGCTATTTCGCCGCCATCGAGGGACGACCGGTGCCGCCCGATGTGCCGCAGGGCGGTCTGGGTGACATCGTGATGGTGGCGCCAGTTCGCGATGCTCGTCAGCGCGGGGTGCTCAAGAGCGTGCGGCCGTTCGATCGCTTGACGGCGCATGGGGCGGTCTGGCCGGACGGACACGAAGAGCGCTTCGACGCGGTGATTTGGTGCACTGGGTTTCGACCGGCGCTCGACCATTTGCGCGGGCTCGGCGTGCTCGAAGCCAACGGCGAAATCGAGGTAGAGGGTACGCGATCGATCCGTGAGCCGTTGCTCTGGCTCGTCGGTTACGGCGAGTGGACCGGCTACGCCTCCGCCACGATCATCGGCGTCGGTCGCAGCGCGCGTCAGACGGCCGAGGAGATCTCCACGACCCTGAATTGATTCGCCCTCGTCAGCCATTTGAACGATCCGCGAACGCCTTCAGAACGGGCCCGTTCGGCGTGGCGAGGAGATTGCGTTACGCACCTCCGAGCACGGACGCATTCGCATGCAAGCAAGGCGATCGAACGGCGGTTGTGCGATGTATAAACTCTGGACTCAGATACCGTAGATTCGACGTGCTTCAGGAATCCGGGCCTGCCGGTAATACGACCGGTTGGGCCCGTTCGCACCTTCATTCGAAAAGTCTGGGAGGTAAGACTATGCGCATTGCGATGATCGCTCCGCTCATGGAAGCAGTGCCACCGCCGCTCTACGGAGGGACCGAGCGAGTAGTGTCAGTCCTAACCGAAACACTCGTCAACCGCGGTCATCACGTGACGCTCTTTGCCAGCGGGGATTCGGTCACACAGGCGGAACTGGTCCCGTGTTGTGAGCGAGCGCTTCGCCTCGACGCACGAGATCTCGATCTGTACACATATACGGCAACACAGTTGGGAAAAGTCTATAGTCGGGCCGACGATTTTGACGTCATTCATAATCACATTGACTACTTCGCGCTGCCGAGCGCCCAGCTCGTCGCCACGCCGACCATAACCACGACCCACGGACGACTTGACCTTCCGGAGATTCGACGCGTGTTCCGAGCATTTCGAGAACAACCGTACGTGTCGATAAGCAACGCGCAACGTGACCCGATCCCCGACGTCAACTGGGTTGGCAACGTGTACAACGGTATCGAGATCGCCAACTTCCACTATCGCGCCGAACCGGGTGACTATCTCCTCTTTGTCGGGAGAATCTGTCCGGAAAAACGCCCTGACCGAGCGATTGAGATCGCTCGCGAAATTGGTATGCGTCTGATCATCGCGGCCAAAGTCGACGGCAAAGACCACCAATATTACGAACACGCGATCAAGGGTCTCATCGAAAGCAGTTCGCTCATTGAATATGTCGGTGAAGTGAACGAGCACGAAAAAGACGAGTTGATGGGCGGTGCCTATGCGTATCTCTTCCCGGTCGACTGGCCGGAGCCATTCGGACTGACCATGGTGGAAGCAATGGCGACAGGCACGCCCGTCATCGCGACGCCGGTCGGGTCTGTTCCAGAGATCGTGGTGGATGGGGAAACTGGGTTCCTGTGCCGGCGAGTTCACGACATGATTGACGCGGTGGAACAGATTGGAGCGATCGATCGGGCTGCCTGCCGTGCGCGCGCGGAGCGCTTCTTCACGCCGGATACGATGGCGACCGGTTATGAGATGGCATACCGACAGATTGCGCAACCCCGCACTATGCCGATGAGCAGCGAGATTACGTTACTGTCCGAAGCAGTTGTTCGAGAAGCGCGGTAGGCACGAGACTGACTCGTGATTGCCGCCCGGCGCGATTCGAATGCGGGGGCGTTATCCGCTCGCGTATGCGTCCTCGCCAAACTCGATCGGAATCCGACATCCGAGCTGCTCTATCAACGTTCTGCTGTCCGTGATGAGCCGAGAGACGACGGCGAATTCCTCTTCCTGCTCCTGGGTAAACAGCCCGTCGCGGCGTTGCTTGCAAAGAACGTCGACCCATGCCATCAGGCTGTCACACTGCCAGTGCCAGATGTCTCTCACCTCTGCTGGCTCATCTGCCAGCAGGCTGACGAGCCCCTGGAGCTCTTCCATATCGGACCGGATGCGTCGCAGATCATCGTGGATAGTCGGACGTTGATCGAACGATGACATCGGCAGCTCCTTGCTTGGAACGACACCGGTCAGGCGTTGATCGCAGTTTGCTGGCCATCACGCGTCAGTCGCGGCTCCGGATCGTCACGAATGCAGCGCACTTCGAAGCTCGGTGCCGGGGAATTAATATGGTGGAACCGATGCCACGTCGTGTGACGACGTCTTCGTCACGGCCTGACCGTCGACATTGAAACGCTCGCCGCGAAACAGCACACCGTTCATGCCTGTAACCCAGTCCGAGATCGGGTCGGCTTCAAGATGATCGTCTCTCACTTGAAGACCCAGTAGGATTTGCGACATCTGCACAATGCAGCCTGAGGCCCAGGCCTGGGGAGAGCAGGCGACCGGATAATTGACCGGGAACGGCGTACTTTCTCGGTCGTAGCCGCAGAATAGCTCTGGAAGACGGTTGAGGGAGAACCGCTGTGAGGCATCGATGAGGACTTCGATGCCTCGTCGGACCGCGTCGTTGTGTCCGTAGCGATGCATTCCGGCGATGATCAGGCCATTGTCGTGTGGCCAGACACTCCCGTTGTGATAGCTGATTGGACTGAATGCTTTCATCGAGCTCGACAGCGTGCGGATGCCCCAACCGGAAAACAATTCCGGCGCCATCAACCGTTCGACGACTTGACTTGCCTTGTCAGCATCCGGAAGCCCAGCCCAGAGCAAGTGGCCCGCATTCGAGGTGATTCCGTTGACCTGGCGTTTCTGCCCGTCAAGCGCCATTGCGAAGTAGCCTTCGTCCGGCATCCAGAACGAGCTTTGAACGGCAGTCTTCATCGCCAGGGCTTTGGCGCGCTGTTCTGATGCGTCACGAACGCGACCGAGCGTGTCGTAGACACCAGCCATGGCTAAGCGCGCCGCATAGACGTATCCCTGAACCTCGACCAACGCGATCGGGCCCTCGGCAATACGCCCATCAGCGAATCGAACGCTGTCCCACGAGTCCTTCCACCCCTGATTCTGCAATCCGCTCATCGAGCGTCGGGAATACTCGATGAATCCGTCTCCGTCCAGATCACCATATTGGTCGATCCAGGCCAGCGCCAGTTCAGCAGCTGGCAACAGATCCTTCAACAGCGAAATGTCAATCGTCCATCGTAAATATTCACCGAACAGGATCAGCCACAACGGCGTCGCATCGACCGAGCCGTAGTAGCGCGAATGCGGCAGCTTCTCGGAAATCGCTAGCTCGCCGAAACGGATCTCATGAGCGATCTTCCCGGGTTCCGCGTCGCGAAACGGTTCATTGTCGTGCGCCTGATAGGCGCTCAGGGTTCTCAACGTCCCGCGGGCATGTCGCTGATCCAGAATCAACGTTTGCAGGCTCGCGATTATGGAGTCACGGCCGAAAATTGCGAGATACCAGGGAAGACCAGCGGCCGGGATCGGATATCCGGTGTTGAGCGCGATCTCGAGCGCCCCAAGGTCACGCACCGCCCGCATGTACGCCCGCTCGAGGTCCTGGTTCTCGGTGGCAAGCGTTGGAATTGCTTGTATCCATTGCAGGACGGACTGGTGTCCGATGTCCTCGGCGATTGGTATTGGTTTCCGCGACTCGAGCGTAGGAACGATCCATTTCACGTCAATCTCAAGCGTCCAACGTTGATGTGGATCCAGCGCCAGGTTGAAACTGACACGAGCATCCTCTTGCTGATCCGGATTCGCCGAGAAATGTATCTGGGTCTGGCGCTGATTTTCGCGACGGGTATCGATGAAAGTGATGCCGCCGAGCTCCGTTTCGAGCTGGGTGTTCGACGGGTGGTGATGAGGAGCGACTGCGCGGACCTCAAAGATGTCGGCAAAGTCGGTGTCAAACTGAAGTTGGAGAGGAAACTCGACTCGATTCATGCCGCGATTGTTGATTTCGATCGTCTCGGTCAACCCCGTCCGCCGCAACTGACGCCGCCGAATCAACTCGATGTCTTGCGGCAATATACCGTCAGAGCCAACGTTCGTGAGGTAAATCTGGCTTTCGGAGAACCCCGACGGACCTGACCGCAGCAAGATCATGCCGTGATCACCAAGCCGGAGCTCGAATTGGGAGAGAAAACGGGTGTCCGCCGCGAATATCCCTTGCTGTTCCGTGGGATCGATGTTTCCCATCGAGTCCGACACGATAAAGGTATTCCCCGCGACAGCGGTAAGATCCGCGCGTTCCATCGTTTTCCCCACTCACTTCTAGACCGGGTCTCGTATCCGTCAGCCGATCCGTCATGATGACCGGACTTCCTCCGCAAGTTGAGGTCCCTAGTCCGCCATGCAGAAGACCCGATCTCCCGGTATGCATTCCACGACCTGATAACGAACGGCCATTGACACACCGGCCAGGATTGATCTCCCACGATACAATGGTCAACATCACGCATGATTGCTCGGTACCGGAGGAGCGGACTACGTGGCATCACCACTCGAGGGATTCAAGCGGCAAAGGGCGGGAGCGCTCCTCAGAATCGGTCTCAAGCTTCCACCTCATCTCTATCACGGTCCGCTCGCGTCGCTTATGAGCTCCCGTTGCGTCATGGTATTAACCGCGACGGGCCGCAAGTCCGGACTACCACGCACCACCGGTGTGAGCTACATGAAGCTCAACGGAAACTACATCTCGTTTTCAGGCTGGGGCGTCAGTTCAAATTGGTATCGAAATGTCGTAGCCAACCCTGAGGTGACCATGCGAGTCGGCCGGAAGACGATCCACGCGACCGCGCAGCCCATCACCGACCCCGATCGCAGAATCAGCCTGATGTTGCGTATGCGAGAGCAATCGAAGCATTGCGGTCCGCCCCAATTCATCCGTCCGTTGCTGCGGCTCACCCGCGCATTCGACTACGAAAATGAAATCGCCATCGCGGTCGAACATGCCGAGGAGCTCCCGATCGTCGAGTTCGTCCCGCACAACGACTAGCGTCTTTGCAGAGCGATCGAGAACGCTACTCCCCGCCCTCCTTCTTTTTCTTGGACTCGCGAGCCGCCTTCTCAGTGTCTGTTGGATAGGCTGAGTGGACGTACTTGGCCATGGCGTTCGCGCCGCCGAAGATGTCCGCGATCTGCTGTGCCATCGAAAGTGGGTCGGTGGGAAAGGCCAGTCCGCTGATGGCCTCACGCGCCTTCTCGCCAAGTGCGTCACGAAGATCGCCGTGGCCGCCAAGACAGCTCGGCTCCGTGCACTCCACTTCCGCGGCAATAGCCGCCAGACCTTGCACCATCGGCGCCTGATAGGTGTTGAACCGCTTCTCGATCAAGTCCTGGATGCTGCTGTTGGATGGATCGAAGTAGGCCTCGACGTCGGCAACGAGGTCCTGAGCGGGCCACCTCGCGACCTTGACGCACACGTCGATGAACGAGCGAGCCGCGTCACGCACAGTTTCGTCTTCACACCAACGGATGAATTCGGCCGCCATGTGAATCGCCGCAATCTCCACTTTGGCGAGGATGACGATGGTTCCGATTAGCGGAGCAGATCCCTCGGGGCCGAGTGCGCTCAGCAACCCGATCCCACCTTCGGCGGCGTGACCTGCGGCCGCTTCCCAATCTCCGTGAAGTGCGTCATCGAACGCCTTCAACAAATCCGCGGCCGCGACGACGACGCCAAAGACGGTGCCGATCGTCTTGAGCGATTGCACGTACTTGCCGTAGCCTTCGGCCAGTCCCTCCCAATGTTTGGCGAGCTCCTCAGAGCCTTCTTTCAGCGCCTCCTTGGCCAAATCCTCGGCGCGATCCTTCAACACATCAAAGGTCGTCTCGATGATGACCGTCTTCAGCTTGGCGATCTCGGCGACCAGGTCGATTGCAGTAGCAACCTGGGAGATGACGTGCATCTCCTTGGCCTTCTCGAGCTTTTCGCCCATTTCACCCGGCATCCGCACGATCTCGAAGATCTCTTTGCCCAGGTTGGCTTTCCCGAGGATGGCCGCTCCGATGCCCTCGCTGATGAGCTTGCCGGCATCATTCGAGAGTCCTTCCGCCTCCTCGAGCGCGTTCTCCTCCGCCTCGAGCTTTGCCTGCATGTCGACGAGGTCAGGGGCCTCCAGCTTGCCGCGCTCGAGCCCCTGCTGATGCGCCTCCCAATAGGCAGCAGGCCGAATGAGCTGCTCGCTGATATAGGTCAGATCCTTGCCGATCATGTCGTTGAGCTGGGTGATGTCGCCCTGAATGAAGCGCGGCGCCTGGCGCAGTCCCGCCCAGAGGTCGCCCTGTATCGATTCCCAGACCGCCAGTGCTTGATGATGCGCATCCGGACTGGAATCGTAGACAAGGAGCAGCGCGGATCTCAGCATCTCGAGCTGTCCGAGATGCTGATCTGAAATGTGGCCGCCAAATGAGACTTTCGCTAATCCGGCGCCCTGCGTGGCCGGCGCCGCGGCCGTCGTCAAATCGTCGATGCCCTGCAAGAAGTCAATGAAGTCGTCACCACTCTCCTTCGCACCCGCCTTGCTCCCTCCGGATGGCGAATGCTGAGCGGTCGAGGCATCAGCCGTGGACGCCGGTTGACGTTGGATGATCGGGCCGGATTGGGCCGCGGAGTCCGCAGCAGGTTCGGCCGAAGGATAGATGGCGAGATCGGCGAGGTTGTATCCGACGTTCCCGCTGACGCCGCCGGGAGCGACGGCATTTGGAGAATCCGCCTCTGAGCGACCTTGAGACGACCGATCGGAGAGAGCCTCAGCGGCCGCGTCGGAGGCTGATCGCCCTGCGGATTCACGGCGCCGGGTGCGGACGTACTGCGACATATGGCATCCATTCGCTGAGCGCCGGACGGAGATCGACGCGCTTCGTAAGCGTCTGGTTATCTAGCCGAAGTCACGGAGAATCAGCTTCTAGACTAGATGTTTAGCACGGGATGTCAATGCGCCGCTGCCAAGTGGGTTACAGGTCGCACAAACACGACCGGTCTCTGAGTACCGCGAGAACGAACCCGCAGTTCAACAGGCAATCGATCGGCAGTGAAGCGTCGTATGGCAGTGAATCATCGTGTGCTCGAAATCGAACCTGTTGGACGATCGACTTCGTGCCCAGTCCCCGAGCTGGTGCACCTCGGACGCTTTGACAGCGGCCGCGAAGCGTTCGACAATCGTTCGTGGCCCTTGGATGCTCACAGCACCTCGTGTGATCGCTGGACGTCCGGGTCTTGTCTGTAACGGAGGGAGTCAAGCTCGTGGAAGATAAGCTACTCCAGTCGCTCGAGTTTCGACTGATCGGCCCCCATCGCGCCGGTCGAGTCGTGACAGTCTCGGGCGATCCCAACGACCGCGGCACATTCTATTTCGGTGCGTGCGCGGGCGGTGTCTGGAAAACCACCAGCGGCGGATCCTACTGGGAGAACGTCTCTGACGGGTTCTTCAAAACGTCAGCCGTCGGAGCGATTGAAGTCGCGCACTCCGATCCTAACGTCATCTACGTCGGGACCGGCGAAGCCGCGCTCCGCAGCAACATCTCTCATGGTGATGGTGTCTACAAATCGACCGACGGCGGCGCCAGCTGGACCAACATGGGGCTGGCCGAGACGC
The DNA here is from genome assembly GCA_963822235.1 of uncultured Chloroflexia bacterium. Taxonomy (GTDB): domain Bacteria; phylum Chloroflexota; class Chloroflexia; order Thermomicrobiales; family Thermomicrobiaceae; genus CALAGB01. The sequence continues at coordinate 457,461 of CAWGGU010000008.1, read as the reverse complement.
GCCATATCGGGCGCATCGCCGTCGACCCGACGGATGCCGACATCGTCTTCGTGGCGGCCTTCGGCCATGCCTGGGGACCGAATGAGGAACGCGGCGTCTATCGCACCAAAGACGGCGGCAAGTCGTGGGAGAAGGTCCTCTACAAGAGCGAGAAGGCCGGTGCTGTTGACGTTACGCTCGATCCGTCCAACCCGCGCGTCGTCTACGCCGCGATCTGGGAAGCGCAGCGCTACCCGTACACGCTGGAAAGCGGCGGCGATGAGTGCGGCATCTGGCGCAGCCTCGACGGTGGCGACACCTGGGAGGACATTACACGCAACCCCGGCTTGCCGACCGGTGTACTCGGTAAGATCGGCGTCGCGGCCTCCGGCGCTCAGGCCGGTCGGGTCTGGGCAGTGATCGAGGCCGAGGACGGCGCGGTCTTCCGCTCCGACAACTACGGCAAGACTTGGGAGCGGTTGGCTGAGGATCCGAACCTGCGGCGACGGCCCTGGTACTACATGCACATCTACGCCGACCCGCAGGACGAGAACACCGTCTGGATCCTGAACCTGAACTGCTGGAAATCGACCGACGGCGGCAAGACCTTCGAGGCCATTCCGACGCCGCACGGCGACAACCACGGGCTCTGGATCGACCCCAACGATTCGAACCGCCTCATCGAGAGTAATGACGGCGGCGCCTCGGTCAGCTTCGACGGCGGGCACTCCTGGTCGTCGATCCTGAATCAGCCGACCGCGCAGTTCTATCACGTCGCGGCCGATGATCAGTTCCCCTACCACGTCTATGGCTCACAGCAGGATAACTACGCCATGCGCTTGCCGAGCATCGGCAACGAGGGCGCGATCACCTGGATCGATTACACCGAGCCGGGCGGCGGCGAGAGTGGCTATATCGCCATCAGCCCCAAGCCACCGCATCGCGTCTTCGGTGGCGGCATCGGCACGGGTCCTGGGCATGGACGACTGGTTCGCTGGAATCCCGAGACGGGACAGAAGCGCAACGTCACGGTCTGGCCGGAGGTCAACGGCTTCGGCTCAGGCGCGATTGCGCTCAAGTATCGTTTCCAATGGACCTTCCCGGTCGAGTTCTCGCCGCACGATCCGAATGTGCTGCACATCTGCTCCAACTACGTCCATCGTTCGACGGACGAAGGTTCGAGCTGGGCGACGATCAGCCCAGACCTGACGCGCAACGATCCCAAAACGCTGCAGTCTTCGGGCGGCAAGATCACGGCGGATAACTCCGGCGCCGAAATCTACGGCACCATCTTCGCCTTCGCCGAGTCGAAGCATGAGAAGGGCGTTCTGTGGGCCGGGAGCGACGACGGGTTGGTTCACGTCTCCCGTGACGACGGACAGAGCTGGCAGAACATCACGCCTCCGGGACTACCGGAGTGGTCGATGGTCAGCATCATCGAGCCGTCGCCGCATGACGCGGCCACCGCGTACGTCGCCGCCACACGTTACAAATCGGACGACCTGAAGCCGTATCTCTTCAAAACGAACGACTATGGTCAGTCCTGGACCTTGATCACCGGCGGAATCCCGAACACCGAGTTCACACGCGTGATCCGCGAGGATCCGGCCCGCAAGGGACTCCTCTACGCCGGAACCGAAACGGGCATCTACGTCTCCTTCGACGACGGCATGAATTGGCAGCGGCTCGAGAGCAACCTGCCGGTCACGCCGGTCTACGACTTCGTCGTCAAGGGGACCGATCTCGTGGTGGCAACGCACGGTCGCGCCTTCTGGATCCTGGACGACCTGAGTCCACTGCATCAGATGCAGGAGCAGATCGCGGGCAAGAGCGCGCACCTGTTCAAGCCGCGCGACACGACGCGCGTCCGCCATTACGGTCGACCCTACGGCGACAAGACGTCGGACCGCGTCAACTACATGATGGCCGGTCCGGTGACGGTCGCCCTGCGGGCGCGCGAGACGCCCATGGGCACCCAGGAGTTCGACTTCCTGGATGCCGGCAAGAACCCACCCAACGGAGTGGTCATCCACTACTACCTCAAGAGCAAGCCGGACGGCGACGTGACGCTGCGCATCCTCGATGCGAATGGCAACGAGCTCAACGCCTTCTCAAGCGAAGGGGATGACACACCTCGTGTGCCGGTCGCCGCGGGCGCCAACCGCTTTGTCTGGGATTATCGGGGGGCTGGTCCGACCAAGATCAAGCAGGACATGCCCAAGAATCAACGTGGCCAGATGGCCGAGGCAGGTCTCGGACCGCGGGCAAATCCGGGCGAGTACACGGTCGAGCTCAAAGTTGGTGACGAAACCATGACTGAGCGTTTCACCATCGTGCGCGACCCGCGACTGGACGCCACCGACGAGGCGCTGGCCGAGCAGTACCAGATGAAGTCGGGCATCCGCGACAAAGTGTCGCAGCTGCACGAGGTGGTCAACCAGATCAACGCCATCAACAAGCAGCTCGACGGCTGGACCGAACGCATCGAGGCCGCTGGCGGCGATGAATCGCTGAAGAGCGACGCCAAGGCCGTCAAGGAAAAGCTCGAGGCGGTTCTGGATGGACTGATCCAGGTCAAGCCAGACTCACCGCAGCCGGGCGGCTCGCGTCTGAAGGATAAGCTGACGACGCTCAGCGCCATGATCGACGAATCGGACGACGCACCCACCCAGGGCGCGCATGAGGTCTTCGCCGATCTTGGCGGCCGAGTCGATGCCGAGCAGGAGAAGGTACGACAGATCGTCTCGTCTGACCTCGCCGCCTTCAACAAGAAGGTGAGCGACTCCGGCATCGCGGCGGTCGTCGCCTGATCCTCGGGCTGTAATACGGCCAACGACGCGCCTCTCGAACGTTGTTCGAGAGGCGCGTTCTCTTCGGACTTTCACGTAACTACTTGAAGAACTCGCCCAACGTGTTGGCCTCGCAGGCGTATTTCAGGCAATCCAATCCCCAGGCATCTTCTATCGTGCGCAGCAACGAATAGTGCGTGTGCGGAACGTCCGACGTGAAACCGGCGCGCGGGTGCTTTGAGATTACGATCGTCGCCACTCGACCGCCGCCACCCGAATTGCTCGATCCTTCGTCCCAGGTGATGAAGAGTGCGCTGTTCGAGTTTCGCCAGGTCGGTGTATCGAGAACGTGCTGCGGAAGCCAGTTCTTGAGCCACGCATCACCAGCCGCTACTCCGCAATCGTGCATGTCGTGACACAGGTTCGGGACGATCAGCTCCAGATTGGCCGCCGACGGATCGAAGTGAGAGAAGTTCGAGATGTGGGCGGCACAACGAGCGCTGTTGTTGCTCACGTCCACAAAGCTCACCGCCGGATTGTGCTTGCGCGCATACGTACCTGGGCCGTCTGGACCGCCGGAAGCCGTCGCCCCGGTGTAGCAGGTTGGCGCGCCAGCAGAGTCAGCGACCGGCACGTTTTCGGCATAGACCATCCAGCTCTTGCCCGCCGCCTCCAGCTGATCGCCAAGATTCAGGGCGTCGATGCGATGCACGCGGTCGTCCATAACGCCTTGCGTCGCGCCTGACCAGAGCGCGATGTAGTTGGGTTGGGATGGATGCGCGACTGAATCATAGTTGCTGGCAAGGCCGTAATTCTCGGCAAGCTGATTGAGATACGGAGCCTTCGAGCTTCCAATCACCGAGGCAGACTCTTCGTTCTCGAAGACGATGACGTAGATGTGGTCGAAGGCGGGGACGCTATCCCTGGCGACGGGAGATGGCGTCGGTGTGGGTAGCGGATCATTTCCTCGGGAACCGACGACCATGAGTGCCATGAGCACAACCAGCATCAGGCCCGCGGCCGTCAGCCTCCATTTGAAAGACAATCAGTGCGGTCCAATCCAGTCGAGCTTTGAGAACGGTCACGTCGCGACCGGCCGGGAACGACGAAATGACTCCCAGTTCAGTCTCTCGCGGCCGGAACGGGCTCGATGTGCTTGGCACGTTGGGCCGGTTGAGCCGCGAGTGGCAACCAGAAGCTGAAGGTCGTTCCCTTGCCCGGTTCACTCCGCACACCGACTCGCCCACCATGCACTTCCACGATTGAGGCCACGATCGAGAGCCCCAGTCCGGTGCCACCTCGTTGTCTGGTACGCGCGGTGTCGACGCGATAGAACCGATCGAAGACGTGCTCCAGATCCTTTTGAGCAATGCCCGGCCCGGAGTCCGCGACCGAAACCATCGCGTTGCCACCCTCGCGCGCCACCGTGACCTGCACTGGCAGCTCGCGGTCGGTGTGTACTCGCGCGTTGGCCAGCAGGTTGTCGATCACCTGCTTCAAGCGGTCGGCGTCCCCGGTCACCGTCACGTGCTCGGGAGATTCGAGTGTGATCGGTCGGTCGGGCTCGACGGCCCGCGCATCCGTGACGGCATTCTCGATGATCCGCGCCAGATCGACGGGGTCGTGGCGCAGCGAACGTCCCTGATCGAGGCGGGCGAGCAAGAGCAGATCGTCGACCAGCTTACCCATGCGAATGCTTTCGGACTCGATCCGCAGCATGACCCGCTTGAGCGTGTCAGGGTCATCCGCCGCACCGCTGCGGAAAAGCTCCGCGTAGCCGCGAATCGACGTCAACGGCGTGCGCAGCTCGTGCGACGCATCGGCCGCGAACTGCCGCAGCTTGCGTTCCGACTCCTCTTTGGCCAGGAAGGAGGTCTCGATCTGGGCCAGCATCTCGTTCAATGCCTGGCCTAGCTTACCGACCTCGTTGGTCGTCTTCTCATTCTCGACGCGCTGGGAGAGATCACCGGCGGCGATGACTCCGGCGGTATCGATCATTGAATCGATTGGCTGCAGACCGTGACGCACGACGAACCAGACGATGACGACCACGCCTCCAAGCACGGCCGCACTGGTCAGCACGATCACCAGGATGAGACCCCGAACGGTGCTGTTCACGTCGCTCAGCGGAGCAGCAACGACTTCGAAGTTCCCATTCCCGCCGCTTTGAATGAGCGCCCGATAGCTCAGTTCGCCACCGTCAACCGATTTGACCGTAAATGGCGTGCCGACGTGGTCGCGGATGCCACTCAACCCGAGCGCGGCGATATTCGGGAGGGGATCGGGGCTGTCTTCGAAGCCTGATGGAGATGATTGCTGGAGATTCCCTTGAGCGTCGAACCAAAGCGACGCAACGGAACGCTTTGATGACGGATATCCCGAATCTTCCGGCCCGCCGTCCGGAGGGCCGTCGTGGCCACCTTTTCCCGAGGCCTGGTAGAGCGTCGAGTCGACCCGGTCGATCATGCGCGCTTTAGTCGCCGTCACCGTCACCGCGCCAAGAAGCGCGAAGGCGGCGAGCACCAGAACGCTAATGATGATGACCAGCCGGGTCTTGATCTGCATAGTTAGCCCGAAACGACGCGGAGCGAATAGCCGAAGCCGCGAATGGTCTGAATCAAACGTGGGTCACGATCGTCGATCTTCTTACGCAGATAGCTGATGTAGGTCTCGACCACGCTGGCGTCGCCGTCAAAGTCGTATTGCCAGACGTGATCCAGAATCTGATATTTCGACAGCACGCGATCGGCATTCATCATCAGATAGCGCAGGAGCCGGAACTCGGTCGGCGAAAGATGTACGACGTCGCCACCGCGTGTCACCTGGAATCGCTCCTCGTCCAGCTCGAGGTCGGCATAGGCAAGGCGGTTGCTGGGCCGCTCGACGCCGCACCCGGTTCGTCGCAGTACCGCACGCACGCGCGCCATCAGTTCTTCCAGACTGAACGGTTTGACGACGTAGTCGTCACCGCCGTAGGTGAAGCCACGCAGCTTGTCGTCATGCTCGTCGCGAGCGGTCAAGAAGATGACCGGCACCTTGTCACCACTCGTGCGTAGTCTGCGGCAGACCTCGAACCCGTCGAAGTCGGGCAGCATGATGTCGAGCACGATGAGGTTGGGCGCAAAGGACGCCGCAGCCGTGAGGGCGTCACGTCCCGAGCCCACCGCCATAACTTCGAACCCAACAAATTTCAGCGCGGTCGAGAGGAGTTCGGTGATGGATGACTCGTCGTCCACCACCAGAATGCGTAACCCCTGCAGATCGAGGTCCTCCGCCGCGTCAATAGACAGTCGTGAATTGGCCACCAGAATTCTCCTCATTTCAGCATGCATGACTACGACCCTATTACGATTAAAGCACCCGTTCCTGTGAGTTTCCTGAGAGCGGCATGAGAGGTTATCGGGGATTGGAGGTGGGTGGTTGGGGAACTAGGGACGGCGGGGTGGCCGTCATCAAGCGGCTCTCATCCGCCGCTGTGGCACCGCGAACCGAACATAGTTGTTCCCCTTCTCCCGCTCGGCGGGAGAAGGGGCTAGGGGATGAGGGCAGTCAGGAGTGACAGCTGCCGGGCGATGAGGGCAGCTCTAGACCCCCACGCCCACCTCTTCCCGTTGTGGCTCGGGCGCGACAACTTCCTGATTGCGATATTGGCGCCCCACGATCAGCTTGAAGACCACCGGAATGACGACCAGCGTCAGGAACGTCGAGGTAAGCAATCCACCAATGACCACCACGGCGAGATCGGACGCGATGATCGCTCCGCCGCCGCCGCTGAACGCCAGCGGGACGAGCGCGAGAATGGTCGCGATGGCCGTCATCAGAATCGGGCGCAGCCGCGTGCGTCCGCCGGTGATGAGCGCCTCGTCGAGCGGCGTGCCGTGTCGAAGCAGATCAAGAACCAGTTCGAGCAGCACGATCGCATTCGTCACCACGATGCCGATCAGCATCAGCAGACCGATGAGCGCGGGCAACCCAAGCGTCTTGCCGGTGAGCGCCAGCGCTGCCAACACGCCGACGATGGCAAGCGGCAGGCTAAAGAGGATCACGAACGGTGTCGAGAGCGAGCCGAAGCTGGCTACCATGGCGATGTAGACCAGCAGCACCGCCGCGACAAGCGCGATGCCCATGCTCTTGAACGCGTCGCCTTGCTGCTGACCGACGCCGCCTGAATTGATGGTGATTCCGTCGGGGGCATTGTAGGCGCTCACGATCTTCGACACCTTCGACGTGACCGAACCGGTGTTGTCAGTCGTAATGGTGCCGCTGATCGTCGCGGCGCGGTCATCGTCAACCCGCACGATTTGCACGGGTCCGGTTCCTTGATCGATCGAGGCGATCTGCCCCAGCGGAGTGTTGGACGTGCCCACCGGTATCAGCCCAAGCGCGTCAACGCTCGTCGAGACACCGGCCACGCTCGCCGTCAACTGATAGGGCTTGCCATCGATGACGATCGTGCCCATCTGCATCGTGCTGAGAATCTGACGCACTTGACCCGCGATCTGCGCCGGCGTCGTCCCGGCACTGATTGCCTTATCGGCATCCACGTTGACCACGACCTCGGGCTTGGCGTTGACCACGTCATTCTTGACGTTGACCAGGTTCTGCACACCCGCGATCTGTTTGGTGAGATCCTCGGCTACCTTGCTGACCGTGTCGTAGTTGTTCCCTTGCACCGTTACTTGCACATTATTCGTATTCCCGCCGAATCCGGACGACTCGTTGGCGACCGAGACGTCGGCATCACCCGCCGCGTCTTTCAGCTTCGTGCGCAGATCAGCCAGGGTCTTGTTCATATCGACGCTGTTGTCGAACGTCACGGTCATGGTCGCAGTACTGGAATTGCTGCCGTTGAAGGCCGCCTCCAGCCCGCTGCCGCCGATCTGCGTCTGGAGCAGGGTCACCGGAGCGGTCTGCTTGACGACCGTCTCCAATTTGGCGGCCTCAGCTTCGGTGGCATCGATCGACGTTCCGGCTGGCATCGAGACCTGAATACTGGCGATCTTCTGGTTGCCGGAAGGCAAGAACGAGGTGCCGATCAACGGTACCAGCGCCGAAAGAAGCAACGAAGAGGACGGCGGCGATCGCGAGTGTCGTCTTCGGGCCGGCGCAGGGCCAGTTTGAGCGTCGGGACATAGCGCGCTGCAGGAACGGCGTACGCTCCGGCGCGGGACGCAGCTTGTCCTTGCGAATCAGATAGGAAGCCAGGACCGGCACGACCGTCAGCGCAACGACCAGCGAGGCCAGCAGCGCGAATGTGACGGTCAAGCGCGAACGGGCGGAAGATGGCGCCGATGATCCCGCCGACGAAACCCAACGGCAGGAAGACGGCAATGGTCGTCACGGTCGAGGCGGTGATCGCCAGCGCCACCTCCTTGACCCCCTCCAGCGTGGCCGAGCGCTTGTCCTCGCCCCGCTGAACATGGCGGAAGATACTCTCTAAGACGACGATCGCATCGTCCACCACACGCCCGACGGCCACGGCAAGACCGCCCAAGGTCATGATGTTGAGCGTGATTCCCTGAGTCCACAACAGGATGAAGGCAACCAGCATCGACATCGGGATCGAAACAGCGGTCACCAAGGTCGAGCGCACGCTCAGCAGGAAGCCGAAGATCACGATGACGGCGAAAGCGGCGCCGAGCAGCGCCTCGCGCACCAAATCGTTGATCGAGTGCTGGATGTAGTCGGACTGATCCTGGATCACGACCGGAGTCACGTCGACGCCGGAGGCTCGCAGCTTGTCGGTGATGTCGTTCATCTTCGCGCTGACACCGTTGGCGGTGTCGACGGTGTTGGCACCCTGGCTCATGTACACGTCGATCGCCACGCTGGGCTGACCGTTGGTGCGCGTGATTCCCGGCGCGGCGCCCGACGCGACTTGAACGTCGGCCACGTCTCCCAGCGTCACCGGTTGGCCCTGTCCACCGGTCCCCTGGCTCGACGTGCCAACCACCAAACCACGAAGCTGATCGAGCGAGGTGACCTGGCTCAGTACGCGAACTGGGAGTGTGTTGAGCCGGACTGCACGAGCCCGCTGGCCGAGCTGACATTGCTCGACTGAATCACGTTGGATACCTGCTGCGGAGAGACGCCGGTCGAGGCCAGTTTGGCGGGATGCAGTGTGATCGAGACGACGTCGTCCGCGCCGCCATTGATCTCGATTCGTCCCGACGCCGTCAACGCCCGAAAGTGCGGGCTGATACTGTTGCTTGGCGATTTGCCGTAATGTCGACAGATCGTTGTTGGCGCCGGTCAGGCTGAGCTGCACGATGGGAAACTGGTTGAAGTTGATGCGCTGGATGTTCGGCTGGGCCGCTCCCTGTGGCAACGCGACCTGGCCGAGCTGCGTCGACAACGTCTGCGCCGCGTCCTTGGTGTTGGCACCGTACTTGAACTGCGCGATGACGACCGAGAGTCCCTCCGACGACGTTGATTGCGTGGTCGTCACTCCAGGTATCGAGCGCACGGATGACACGATCGGCTGCGTTACCTCGGAGTCGACGACGTCTGGAGAGGCGCCGGAGTAGCTCGTGATGACAGTCAAGACGGGAAAGTCGATACTCGGAAGCAGCTCGGTCTTGAGCTGCGTGACCCCGAATGCCCCCATCACGGCGATCAGTACGGTCGCCAGCAGAACGACGGAACGCTTTCCGAGGGAGAGCGCGGCAAGTCGATACACCTAGTTCATCCAATCCACTCAGTCAACACGTGCGATAGTCGATGAGGCATAGGTCGCGCCTCGTCGGAATCGACCAGACCGGCCAAATTCAGCAACCCGAGGACTCAGTGTCACCTGCTTCCACGGGAGACTGCTCAAGTGACCCGGCCAGCGCGCCGAGGCCACGCACCAGTGCGCGCAGATCCGCCGCGTCGACGCGCGAAAGCGCCTCGCGGATCTGTTCGCGTCCCCCATTGCGCATACTTTGCAGCACGTCCACCCCCTTGGCAGAGGCGCTGGCCAGAATCCGTCGCCGGTCGGTCGCATCTTCGGCACGTTTGGCCAGATCAAGGCGGACCAGCCGATCGACGAGATGGCTGGCGTTCGGCAGGCTGACGTTGAGCGCACGTGCGATGTGACCGATGGAACATGGTCCTTCATCGACGAGCACGACCAGCGTTTTCAGCTGAGCCATGGTCAGATCGACATCTGTCCAGCCACTCAGATGCCCACGCAAAGCCAGGATAATGCGACGCTGAAGCTCGAAGACGTCATCGATCAGCGGTGGAGAATTGGGCCTGGCGTTCACGTCATTCATGCGGCGAACTCTATCACGTTGCTTCGAAGGCATCGACATATTTCGCCGAATAAGACTATTAACAGGACCAATGGTCAATATGGCGGGGCGCGACGTCCGGCCGCTTTCCCACCGGCAACGACGCTGGTACTATCGAGCCGAATCGAGTAACCATGAATCACCGCATATTGGGGAGGGTGAGAATAGTCATGACCAACGGGAGTGGATGGGGAGGCCAGAGCGTCATTGACCGTCTGAGTCGCGTGCTCGTCTATGAGCCGATCGCCCCGGATGAGCAGGTCTCCTGGGAGGAGTTCGGCTACTTCCGACCCATCGATCACCAGCGAGCCACGACGGAACATGCAACGTTCCGTCAGATTCTGACCGACTTCGGAGCCGACGTCGTCACCGCCCAGATCGGCGACTCACGACTGCAAGACGCCATCTTCCCATTTGACCCGGTCATCATCACGGATCAGGGCGCGATATTGGGTCGCATGGGCAAAGAACTGCGACGCCGAGAGGTCGATCTGATGCGCGAGACCCTCACCGACATGGGTGTCCCGATTGTCGGCGAGATCAGCGCCCCCGGTACGTTCGAAGGGGGCGACTCCTTCTGGCTCGACGAGCGCACATTGGCCATTGGTCGGGGCTACCGCACCAACTCCGAGGGCATCGAGCAGATGCGTGCGATCCTTGGCCCCATGGGTGTTCAGGTGATCACCGTCGACTTGCCCCATTGGCATGGTCCCGACGAATGCCTGCACCTTCTTTCGCTCATCAGTCTGCTCGATCGAGACCTGGCCGTGGTCTACCTCCCGCTCCTCACAGTCGAGTTCGTCAAGGAGCTGAAAAGTCGCGGCATTCAACTCGTCGAGATTCCGGACCACGAATTCCCGACGCAGGGCTGCAACGTGTTGGCGCTCGAACCACGCCGCTGCCTGGTTCTTGAAGAGAACGTCGAATCGATTGCCGGCATGCGCGCGGCCGGCTGTGAAGTCCTCACCTATCAGGGTACGGAGATCTCGCACAACCGTTCCGGAGGACCTACCTGCCTCACCCGACCGCTACTGCGTGGAAATGGAATCTCTCGATCATGAGTTCAGGTGATTCTGTTCACGTAGATGACGTACTCGCGGCGGTCGATCGCAACCGCGATGGAATCATCGCGCTGCTCCGATCAGTCGTCGGCATTCCGTCGGTCACAGGTGACGAAGAGGCGGTCCAGAACCAAATTGAGCAGGAATTTCTCAAGCGCAATCTCAGCGTCGATCGTTGGGAAGCAACTGAAGAGGAGATCACACCCTACTTCGAGCACGTCGGAGAGCAAGCACGCTACAAAGGGCGGCCGAATCTGGTCGGCGTTCGCTCCGGCAGCGGCGGTGGGCGTTCAATCCTGCTAAATTCACACGTCGACACGGTGGAAAACGGCGACCCCGCACTCTGGACGCATGATCCGTTGGCCGGTGAAGTCGTCGGCGATCTCCTCTACGGACGTGGCTCGTGCGACATGAAGGGCGGCTTGGTCAGCTTTCTCGGCGCCATCGACGCGCTTGAAGCGGCGGGAGTTCATCTCCGTGGTGACGTCAAAATCAACACGACGGTGGGCGAGGAGGATGGCGGTCTCGGCGCGCTCGCGACCGTATTACGCGGACATCGCGCCGACGCGGTGCTGATCACCGAGCCAACCCGTCTGGCGCTCGTTCCGGCTCAGGGCGGCTCGCTCGTCTTCCGCCTGACGGTGCCGGGCCTGGCGGCGCATGGCGCCATGCGAGACGAGGGCGTGTCCGCGGTCGAGAAATTCATTCCGCTCTTTCAGGACCTACTGGCATTCGAGGGAGAGCGCAATCAAACGCTGAGTCATCCGCTGTATAGCGGGATCGCGAACAAGATCCCGATCAGTGTCGGCATTGTCCGGGCAGGAGTATGGCCGTCGACCGTACCGGAGTCGCTGGTCGCCGAGGGGCGCGCGGGCCTGTTGCCGGGCGAGGAGATCGACGCGTTCAAGCGCGAGATGGCCGAGCGCGTGGCCGCAGCTGCCAATCGAGATCCATGGCTGCGGGAGCATCCGCCGGTATTGGAATGGTTCAGCGGCCAGTTCGCGCCGGCCGAGACGCCCATCGACGCAGCGATTTCGCAAGCGCTGCTGCGGGCACATACGCGCGTCATGGGTGAGGAGCCGTGTATCGAAGGAGTACCGTATGGCGCCGACATGCGCCTCTTCATCATGTTTGGTGGGATGCCGTGCGTCATGTACGGTGCGGGTGATGTCGCCGTGGCCCATCAGGTCGACGAGCACATCAGCATCGACGAGTTGATCACGGCGACCAAGACGATCGCCTGCCTGTTGATGGACTGGTGCGGCGTCGCGGATTAGACCGGGCAACCGGCTAGGAAAAGGAACGCAGAGAACGATGACGATTGCAGATAAGGCAGTGGGTGTTACCGAGTGGACGATTGACTCATCGCACTCGACATTCGAGTTCACGGTACGTCACATTCTGGTCTCGACTATCAAGGGCGCCTTTCTCAAGGTGAGCGGGCAGATCCACTTCGCTCCGGAGAACGTGGCGACTTCCTGGATACGAGCCGAAGTCGATATGTCGAGCGTCGATACGCACAACCCGGGCCGGGACGACATGCTGCGCGGTGCCGGTCAGTTCAACGTCGAGGAGTTCCCGACGTCGACCTTCGTCAGCAAGCGGGTCGAACCGATGGGCGTCAATCGCTTCCTGGTCGTCGGCGACCTGACGTTTCGCGGCGTCACCAACGAGGTGACGTTCGACACCACATTCGAAGGCTCAGCCGAGCAGTCGAACGGCATCGCTCGCTCGGCGTTCATCGGTCGTGGCTGGATGAAGCGAACCGAGTTCGGGTTACCACTGGGGAACATCATTCCGGCTGGCGTCCCGTCCGTTCTCGACGAAATCCAGCTCACCATGTACCTGACGTGCCAACCCACCGTCGTGGAGTCTTAAGGGATTCTCAAAGCTCGCTTCGGTTTGACCGTGAGAGATCGGCGGCGATGGCGATGCACGTATGGCCGTCGCCGCAACCTCGAGTAGGCGTTCACAGAGGACCCACCTCTGAATAGGCAGTCCATTTCATCTTGTGATTGTGAGTAGGTGACCATAGAGAATATACCGCCGAAAGGGCATTGGTCGCATTCTTGTCATACTTCGACTCCGCTGCGCTCCGCTCACTGACTCTCTCCGGGTACCCTCTGGGTGCGGGAGCGAGAACCATCGCTCAGGATGACACGGGTGGCGTTGGTCCTCCTTCGGCCGGCGAATCCTCTGTGGTCGACTACTCACCGTGACGGGGCAGACTCAGTGCCCCTTCGGGGGCTTATGCGACGATGGTGGGTCCTTTGGCGGCTTGGGCTGGCTTTGAATCCTTGGAGCCCTTCTGATCCTTGGATGGTGGCCCCTTTGAATCCTTTGAGCTTTTCTGATCCTTAGGATCCTTGGGCTCCTTTGGCTCTTTGGACGGCGGCGATGAAGGCTGATCCGTCGTCGCGGTCGGGGCCGCGGAAGCGTCAGCGGTTGGTTGTGGGGTCGGTTGCTCCGGCGCGTCGTTCCGAACGATCGGGCCAGATACGATGCCGCTCTGCGGTGTTGGCGTCGGAGCCGCTGAAGTTGGCACCGGTGTTGAGGTTGGAGCTTCAGCGGTCTCAGGTGTGGGCGTCGGAACGCCAGTCCCCGCCGAGCTAACGTCCGCTCCGACAATCATGGGTGGCATCGTCGCGGCTGCTGTCGCCGTTCGTCGATGCGCGGCTCCGACCCACGGTGACGTCAGAGTGGTAGCCGCCGGAGTCACGGTGGCAGATATCGACGCTCCCCGCGAGAATGCACTCAGACCGAGTACGCCCGCCATCAACATGACGCCTGCCGCTAACAAACTCGTTGCCATCGGTCGAAGGCGCATGAGGTTCGGCGCGAACCCGGCAAACGAGCGGAGGTGGCGGATTTCGGTTGTACGTACCTCTGGTGACGCCACGTCCTTGGCGTGATTGAGCGCGTTCCACATTTCCCGGGCGTCGGCGTAGCGACGACTCGGGTCTTTGTCGAGCGCGCGCAGCAACGCGGCGCTCAGCGCTGCCGGTATGGCCGGGTTGAGCGTGTGGGGAACGGGCGGTCGCTCGTGCACCTGACGGTACATCACCTGCAGCGGGTCGTCCCCCTGGAAAGGGAGTTCTCCGGTCAGCAGCTCGAAGAGAATCACCCCGGCGGCATACAGATCCGTGGCGGGGCCGAGCGTATCACCGAGCGCTTGTTCAGGAGCCATGTATGCCGCGGTGCCAAGCGTCAGTCCCGTTCTTGTCAAGTGACCTGCGTAGGCGGCGCGGGCAATCCCGAAGTCACCGAGCTTTGGCGTTCCCTCACTGGTCAGCAGGATGTTGGCCGGCTTGACATCGCGATGCACGACGTGTTTACGATGGATCACCTCCAACGCCTCAAGGATCCCTTGCATGAGCGACAACGCCTCGGGAACGCTCAGGGGAGCACGTGCGCGAATCAACTCTCCAAGACTGCCGTCGTCCACCAATTCCATTACGGTATAGAGAGCATCGCCGTCTTGTCCGTGATCCAGCACCGCCACGATAGAGGGATGTTGAAACGTGGCCGCCGTCTGTGCCTCATTCTGGAAGCGGGCAGCCACCACGGAATCCGCCGTCAGATGCTCGCGCAGCAGCTTGACTGCCACAACGCGATCGGTCGCGAGGTCGGTCGCTCGAAAGGTCTCGGCAAAGGTGCCGAGGCCGAGGCGACGATCAAGAACGTAGCGGCCAGCAAGTGTCTGTGGCAGGGATAGAATTGGCAGTCTCCTTCACGAAGTGACGGACAGCACCAACGGTGCCTGCTACCCCTAGGAGCAGGCACCGTGCCACGAAACGTCTCTTGCGAGTTGATCCGGAATGGGGGTGAGGGCGCTACTGGCCCACGCGCATCCCCTCCACCGTCCGCGCGATGCGGTCGAGGGCTTCCTCGATATTGGGGAGCGAGTTTGCGTACGAAAGCCGCAAATAGCCCTCGCCTGCTTTGCCGAACGCCGTGCCCGACAGCAGCGCGACGCCACCGTCGTTGAGCAACAGATCGGCCACCTCGTTTGAGGAACGTCCCAATCCGGTGATGTTCGGGAAGACGTAGAAGGCTCCGGCCGGTTGGCGGCAGCTGATACCCGGTATCTCGTTCAAGCCGTTCACGATCGCGTCGCGCCGACGTCGGAACTCGACCACCATCTCGTCGACTCCATCCTGCGGCCCGGTCAGCGCGGCGACTGCCGCATGCTGGGAAAAGCCTGGCGTGCAGGAGTTGCAGTTGATCACTAACCGGGTCACGTGCTCGGCAAGCTCGGCGGGCATCACACCGTAGCCCAATCGCCAGCCGGTCATGGCGTAGGTCTTCGAGAACCCATCGAGGATGATGGTGCGATCGAGCATACCCGGCAGGCTGACCACACTCTTTGGGGCGCCATCGTAGACGATGCGTGTGTAGATCTCGTCCGACAGGACCATGAAGCCGCGCTCGGTCGCGAGACGGGCGAGCGTCTTGAGCGCCTCGTCGCTGACGATGCCGCCGGTCGGATTGTGGGGCGAGTTGACGATGACCAGCTTGGTGCGATCGGTCACAAGCTCCTCGAGGTCGGACGGGTCGAACCCGAAATCCTTCTCCTCACGCAGACGGAGCGGAACCGGCGTGGCACCGGTGAAATTGATCACCGATTCGTAGATGGGGAATCCGGGATCCGGGTAGATGACCTCGTCGCCGGGTCCAACCAGGGCCAGGATGACGAAGAACATGATCGGCTTGCCGCCAGGAGTGACCACGACCCGCTCGGGTCCGACCTCGACGCCGCGCGTGCCACTGATGTAATCGGCAATCGCCTGTCGAAGCTCGGGAATCCCGGCCGCCGGGGTGTAGTGCGTTTGGCCGGAGCGCATCGCTTCCACGCCCGCCTCGACGATATGGGTTGGTGTGTCAAAGTCCGGCTCGCCCAGCTCGAGGTGCACGACGCTGCGTCCTTGCGCTTCAAGCGCTTTGGCGCGTACGAGGACGTCGAATGCGCTCTCCGTTCCCAATCGGCTCATGCGTTCAGCCAGTGCGATTCCGCTCGATGGACTGTTGCTCCCCATGTATTCCCTCTTCCCACGTCACTTCGGTACACAGTCGGGACTTCCCATCCGCCCACAACGCGCGCTATGGGAGTCATTCCGGAGGCCGCATGGCGAATGCCCGCGCGTCATTGATGATACGGTAGCGCAACTGTGTCACTGTCTCGACGCGGCTTCTCAGGCTGCCGTGAGATACTGCATCGTCGGCGCGGAACCCGGCTCAACAGGATGAGGAGGACTGATTGATCGAGGAGTGGATCGCAGAGGCCATCGACCAGGAAGAGGCCGCGCAGTTGACGGCGCATCTGGTTTCGTTTCGCAGCTATCCCGGGCAGGAGGGCGACGTGCAACGCGCCGTCGCCGCGTGGCTGCAAGAAAATGGGATCGATGCAGAACTTCAGGCAACCGAGGATGACCGGCCCAACGTCGTCGCCACCATCCACAACGGAGAAGGCCCGACGCTCCTGCTCAACGGTCACGTCGACACCGTGCTGGCGGCGCAGGGCTGGAGCTGCGACCCATGGCAGGGACGCCGCGACGGCGACCGCTTCTATGGTCTCGGCGCCTGCGACATGAAGTCAGGCGTGGCCGCAGGAATGCTGGTCACACGCACGCTGGACCGCAACCGCGACAAGTGGAGCGGCACGCTGATTTTCACCTCTGTGGTCGACGAAGAAGCCTATTCGATCGGTGCGCTCGCGCTGGTGAAATCAGGGATCAACGCTGATGCCTGCGTCTGTCTCGAGTCAGCGTTCGAGCACCCGGTGCTCGGCGCGGCCGGCAAAGTGCTGGTGCGCGCGGACATCACGGGTAAAGCCGCCCACGGTTCCTTTCCGCAGGATGGCATCAATGCCGCCACCGAAGGCGCCAAGCTCGTGGCCCGGCTCGACGATCTGCCACTCGGGAGTCACCCCCGGATCACGGCCACTCAATGCGTCCTGGCGTTCAACTCCGGCAGCGACCAATACGTCATCACGGTACCGGAAAAGGCGCGCTTCACCATCAACCGCCACATCGTTCCGGGTGAGACGGGTGACACGGTACTGGGCGAAATGCGATCGCTGGCAGAGGCCCTCCACTCGCCCGCGCGGTTCGACTTCGCCATCGATCCGCCCTATTATCCACCGTGGGAGATCTCCCCGGATCATCCATTTGTGCGGCAGTTCGCCAGTGCGTACGAGACCGAGACCGGCACAGCGCCCGATTACGGCTACTCGCTCGGAGTGGCCGACGCCAACTACTTCGCGGCTGATCTGGGCATCCCGACGGTTCACTTTGGGCCGCACGGCGCGCAGTTCCATCAGGCGAACGAGTGGGTCGATATCCCGTCGATCGCGACCACCGCGCGCATCGTGCTGCGGCTGGCATGCGACGTGATGCCGCCGTCGCAATGATGCTGGTTCGGTCCGCTTTGTTCGGTTCAAGATTTGCACGGTGTCAACAGAACCGGAATACTCAAAGCGACACATGCTGGGGAGCGTGGCCGGCCACAAGGATACGGAGAGTTCTATGAAGAGGCGCAAGCCCGAGGGGTACCTTGGGGACAAGACACTCCATCCAGAAACCCTGATGATGGGCTATGGATATCATCCCGAATGGTCGGAAGGGGCGCTCAAACCGCCGATCTTCCAGACATCAACTTTTGTTTTCGACAAAGCCGCCGACGGCAAGGCCTTCTTCTCTGCCGCCTACGGACTGCGCGAGCGAGGGCCAAACGAAGAGGTTGGTCTGATCTATGGGCGCATCAACAATCCCAACCTCGAGATCCTCGAAGACCGTCTGACCATCTGGGACGAGGCGGAAGCGTGCACCGTCTTCGCCAGCGGCATGGCGGCCATCACCACGACGCTCCTGACGTTCCTTCGACCAGGCGACGTTCTCCTCCACAGCAATCCGCTCTACGGTGGCACCGATCACTTCATCCGCCACGTCTTGAACGATTTCGGAATCACGCAGGTGGAGTTCGGCGCCAGCGACAGCCGCCAGACCATCGAAGACCGATTGACCGCCGCGGGAGCGCAAGGCCGGCTGGCCATGATCTACATCGAAACGCCCGGTAATCCCACCAACGCGCTCATCGACATTGGCATGTGCTCGGAACTTGCCGACGAATACTCGACGCCCGAACGTGAAGTCGTCCTCGCCGTCGACAACACGTTCCTCGGGCCGCTGTATCAGCATCCGCTGCAGCACGGCGCCGACCTCGTCCTCTACTCAGCCACCAAATACATCGGGGGCCACAGCGACCTGCTGGCCGGCGCTTGTCTGGGCTCCGACGCACTTCTGGCCAAAGTGCGTGCCATGCGCACGTTCCTGGGAACCATGGCCGACGCCTGGACCGGCTGGCTGATCTTGCGCAGTCTGGAGACGCTCAAGATCCGCATGGAGGGGCAAGCGGTGGTGGCGGCCCAGGTCGCCAAATTCCTGGTCGAGCATCCCAAAGTGGCACGCGTCTATTACCTGGGGTTCTTGAACGATGGAGAACAGGGTAACGAGATCTATCGCAAGCAGTGTCTTGGCCCTGGATCGATGATCTCCTTCGATATAAAAGGGGGCGAAGCCGAAGCGTTCCGCTTCCTGGATGCACTTAAAATCGTCAAGCTGGCGGTAAGCCTCGGCGGGACTGAGTCGCTGGCCGAGCACCCCTTCTCGATGACTCACTGCGACGTCAGCACCGAAGACAAGAACAACTTCGGCATCAGCGAAGCGCTGATTCGTATGTCGATCGGCATCGAGCATCCAGAGGATCTGATCGCCGATCTAGATCAAGCGCTCGCCCTCGTGTAGAGCGGCTGGCAGCATGGCCGTCCGGAGGTAGGCATTTGCGTCCGTCTCGACGCGAGGGCGAGCTTGTGGGCTCGCCCTCGCGTGGGGACCACCGCTCTGAACCGCGCGCGTGCTGCTCTTGCCGATCGCCGACGCTGCACCTTCACGCACCGCACAACTCCAGGTCGCGATCCGCGAGTCCGCTCCCGTCAGCCCTCCCCGACCAGTCCCGACGCATCGTGCACTTGCTGACGCGAGCGCAGGTTACGTTAAGGTTACGTCCTCGGCGAACGCAAGAGACTCGTCCAACTGCTTGGGGTCCGTCAGTCGGAATCTGAGACGCCGATTCGTGCTTTCGATCAGTGACACTTGCTGCACAACCTGCGCGCTTGTGACGATCAGGTGGCGCGCGATGTGCCAATCATTCGCGAGCCAAGGACCAAGCGCGTCGAGCAGTTTGCGGTCCAGCCCGTCTGCCAGCCGACACGTCCGGACCCAGAAGTTGACCGCCACCTCGTACTCCGACCAGCGCGCACCATCGATCGGTGCGATCTGTTTCCTGGCGAATAGGGGTGCGCCGGTGGGAACGACATAGACGCAGCCGAGGCATTGTGTCCCGGTCGGGTTCAGCACCGTGTAGGTGAAGCGCTCTCCGGCGGCATGCCAGCGTTCGAGCTTGACTACATCTGCGCGGTTGGCGTCCAACGTGAAGTCGTCCGCTGGCCAGCCGGTCTGCTCCCAGGGACGGAGGTACTCCTTGCTCGCCATCACCGCCTCGTAGTCGAGCTCGGCATCGGATGCCAATATCGGACGGAGCAGAAACTCATCCGTCCGTAACTCCATCGGCGCATGGAAGTCGTCACTGTTGAGGACCATCGGCTCCCTCCCCGGACTCCATTGAACGCTGACTGCTTGGCCAAGACTGGGCCAGCGATCGCATATCCACGTGCGGACCGCCCACCCTACCAGACACCGTCCATCCCTACAACAATGAGTGAACTGCTTCCCCGAGCCGCACCTGAAGACCGACTACATCCGTCGAAGTAAGCGCTCCGGCCGCTCTGTTCACGCCGACTCTCCCACATCGCTGGGCTGACTAGTCCATATGTCTAAATCCTGCGGTACTAGCGTACCTCGTGCCCTAGCCAATAAGTGCTGTACGTTTGATCAAAGGGAGAGACGCTCGTACGCGCGAGCAGTCGAGGGCCGCTAGGGTTGGGCAGACATCTGGTGATTGAGTGCCAACCGCCCGGCGCCATAGAAGGATTGGGATTCAGCGACATGCCCGATAAGATTCATCAGGTGGTCGTCATCGGCGCGGGACCCTATGGTCTCGCCGCGGCTAATCGACTACGGCGCGAGGGATTCGACGTCAAGGTCTTTGGCGATCCCATGATTTTCTGGGAGCGCAACATGCCGAAGGGCATGTTCTTGCGATCGTCCCGCGACGCGTCAAATATCGGTGAGCTCCACGGGCCGCTCACGATCGACGCCTACGAGAAGGCTAAAGGGATCACGGTCACCAAGCCGACGCCGTTGACCGACTTCATCGACTACGGCCGGTGGTTCCAGCAGACGGCAATCCCGGATCTGGACAACCGGCACGTGATGAAGGTCTCGCCGAACGCGCACGGTTTCGACCTCACGCTTCAAGATGGCGAGATGGTACAGGCGACCCGCGTGATGGTGGCAACCGGGCTCGATCGCTTCGCGCGACGGCCGCAGGTGTTCGCCAACGTGTCGCCCACGTTGGTCTCCCACGCGTCGGAGCATGACGATCTCGGCATCTTCGACGGCAAGTCGGTCGTAGTGGTCGGCGGCGGTCAGAGCGCACTCGAGTCGGCCGCGATCCTGCACGAGTCAGGCGCCAACGTCGAGGTCCTGATGCGAACTCCGCAGGTTCGCTGGCTCTCTCGCAGCGCGAAGCTTCATTCGCTGCCACAGCGTGCGCAGCATGCGCTCTATGCGCCGACCGACGTGGGGCCTCCAGGGTTGAGCTGGGTCGTGGCCAAACCGGAGATCTTCCGGCGCTTGCCCAAGCCCTGGCACGAGCCGATCGCCTATCGATCCATTCGACCGGCAGGCGCGGGGTGGTTGGTGCCACGACTGGAGAACGTGCCGCTCACGACCGGGCAGGTCGTGGTGAATGCGACCGAGCAAGATGGGCGTGTGGCGCTCAAGCTGGGTGACGGTGGTCAGCGCACCGCCGATCACGTTCTACTCGCCACGGGTTACGCCATCAACGTCGACTGCTACGAGTTCCTTGATCGAGACATTCGGTCGCGGCTGGCGCATCAGAACGGATATCCCAAGCTGACCAACGGGTTCGAATCGTCGGTGCCGGGGCTCCATTTCATCGGCGCGGCATCCGCGATCAGCTTCAGTCCCGTCATGCGATTCGTCTCCGGCACCTGGTACACCACCGATGCACTGGCGAAGTTCATGAAATCGCGAATCAAGGTCGTTCGATGACTTCGACCGCCACCACTCGTCGTAGAGACACGGTGGTTCTTGAGGCGGTTCCAGATCGCGCGCGGGCATTCCCGCTCACGTCGTCGACCGGTGCAATCGTGATCGGCGGCGATTATCGCGGGCTCGGAGTGGTGCGCAGCCTCGGTCGACGCGGTATACCGGTGTGGGTCATGACCGACGAACATCATCTGGCGTCCCGCTCGCGTTACTCCCAGCGCAGTTTTCCCTGGCCAGCCGGAAACGCCGAGGATCAGGCGGCGTTTCTCATCGAACTGGCGCGCAAATACGAGCTGGACGGCTGGATGCTGATCCCAACGGGAGATGAATCGTCAGCCTTCGTTTCGCGTCATCACGAGACGCTCGGGCAATACTTCACGCTGACGACGCCCCCGTGGGACGTTTTCCGCTGGGCCTACGACAAGCGGCTCACGAATGAGCTGGCCGACCGCTGCGACGTCGCGCGACCGAAGACCTGGCACCCAACGAGTGCCGAGGAGCTTGCCGCGCTGAACGTCACCTTCCCGGTCATCCTCAAACCGGCGTTCAAAACGACGTTGAACGCGTTCACCATCACCAAGGCCTGGCGAGTGGAGTCGCGCGACGAACTGATCGCTCGCTACGCCGAAGCGCTGGAGCACGCCGAACCGGAAGCGGTCATGGTTCAGGAGATCGTCGTTGGCGGCGGAGACAGCCAACTTTCCTACGCGGTGCTCGCCGACGAGGGCAAGGTCAGGGCATCGATCACCGCACAGAGAACGCGACAATATCCGATGGACTTCGGCCGCGCCAGCACCTTCGTCGAAACGATCACGGACGTTGAAGTCGAGATCGCCGCGCGAAAGCTCATCGAGTCGATGTCCTACACTGGACTGGTAGAGGTCGAGTTCAAGCGTGACGTTCGCGACAGACAGTTGAAGCTGCTCGACATCAATCCGCGAGTCTGGGGCTGGCATTCGATTGGGCAACGCGCCGGCGTCGACTTTCCCTATCTCCTCTGGCGCCAATGCTTCGGGCTCGAAATAGAGGAGTTGCGAGCTACCCCCGGGATTCGATGGGTACGCGGGTTGACCGACTTCCCAACGGTGGCGAAGGAGATTCGCGCTCGGCGACTCCGGTTGTTGACGTACCTCAGTTCACTGAAACCGCCGTTGGAATGGGCCATACTGGCGGCTGACGACCCGCTTCCGGCGATCGTCGAGGTGCCGGAGACTATCGCAATCGCGACTCGCCGCGGAGAGCTCAAACAAGATCTCGCGTCGACACACGGATAGAAGCATGACCACGGCGCTATTGCCGGTCCCCGGGCCGTATCGCAAGGTTGTGGTGCGTAGGGACAGACCATAACGGGGAGAACCACATGCGACGAGAGATTTACGAGCGAGTGGCGAGCATCGGCGGCGGTACGGGGTCGTTCACCATGCTCTCGGAGCTCAAGAAGGTCGTCTCGAACCTCTCGGCCATCGTAACGATGATGGATTCAGGAGGCTCATCGCGACGTCTCATCGACGAATTCGGCCGGCCACTGCCGCTGGGCGATCTGCGCCAGGCGCTGGTGGCCTTGTCGCGATCGCGCAAATTGTGGGGCGATATCTTCAGCTACCGCTTCCCTGAATCAGACAACGGCAGCATTGGTGGTCATTCGCTCGGGAATCTGATCCTGCACGCGTTGCTCGACCTGAATGCCGACGACCTGATCGGCGCGCTCGACGATGCTGAAGAGATTCTGAATACGGCCGGTCACGTCATCCCCGTCACGCTCGACGAGGCCATGCTGTGCGCCAGGCTGAATGACGGTACCATCATCGAGGGTGAATCCGCGATCGATATCCCCGGCGAGCGGCCGGTTCTGCCCATCGATCACGTCTACTTGCAGCCGGGTGCCTGCGCCACTCCGCGCGCACGTAAGGCGCTGGAACGTGCCGACAAGGTGCTGATCGGGCCAGGCGACCTCTACACCAGCATCATCCCCTGCTTGCTCGTCGATGGGATCGCCGAGGCGATTCGCTCCTGCGACGGCGAGATCATCTACATCTGCAACGTGATGACCAAACACGGCGAGACGGACGACTACACGGCCTCCGACTACGTGCGTGAGATCCACAAATACCTCGGTCGCCGGGTCGACACCGTCGTCGTCAATACCGGGACCTTCCCGCCAGCGCTGCTCGAGCGCTATGCGAACGAGAACGCCTTCCCGGTCAATCCGGACATCGACGTGCTGCGAACGTTGGTGCCCCGATTGCTGACCGGGCCAGTCGCGACGACCGAACGTTTTATCCGACACGACGCCGAACGCGTGATCCTCACCATCTGGCCCGATTTAGTAGCGTAGTCGTCCGACGGGCGTCATAAATGTCGCCCATTTGACGCTTCTCTGCGCAATCCCTCCGTTTCTGGGCATATGATCCAACCCCGCCGACAAGACGCTTTCCCGCACAGCCTGTGCGTACATCGCTCGCGCTGATCGGACGAGAGCCGGAATGACGATGTCTTGGGCGTACTCTCTGTAACTCATGGCGGGAGATCACACGGCAACATCGCTTTTGTCAAATTGTTTGACTGTCTAGTTTATTGACTTTCTTCTGGGCCACTCCGAAGAACGACTCGCGCGAGTTCAACGGCCTCGTCCAAGGAGAGCTCGGCCGCAGGCGTTTCAACGCCGGCCGCGTCAAGTCGTTTCCCAAGCTCTCGTTCGAGGTCGTCATCATCAGCGGACCGTGCGTCGCCCGTTGAACCTCGCAGCGTCCTCCCGGAGCGCCACAGCCGAGCTGCATCCTGAGCCTGACCGATCACCAAACTTAGGCGCGCGACGGCGCTCAGCGCGCGGGCCACCTCAGTCACGTTGCCCAGACGAACACGCAGGGCAAGGCACTCAGCCAGGCATCGCGAAGCGTGGTTGGTGTCGCCACGTTCGATGGAGACCAGTCCAAGATTGTAGAGCGCCCAGGCCATGTGCTCCGCGTCACCGACGTCCCGAAAGCGTGCGAGACCTTCGGTAAGGTCCGTTTCCGCGCGTTCAAAATCTCCCTCTCGGCGCGCCAACTCTCCCAAACTCACCAGCGACGTCGCGATAGCGTGTTGATTCCCGGTTGTGCTCCGGTGCTCGAGCGCTTCCTCCATAAGCACCCGCGCCGCGCGGTAGTCGCCCCGCAACATGGCGATCCCGGCCAGCCCAGACGTAGCGTGCGCGATGCCCCAGGGCTCGCCGATGGACCGGAAGAGCGCGAGGCTGTCAGCATAGGACGCCTGCGCCGCACCTGGATCCGAGCGGGCCAGGACCTCTCCGAGACCGAACTGGGCCAGTGCGAGTCCCCAGACGTCGTCCACGCCGGAGTAGAGGTCGACTGCCTCAGTCAGGCCCACCCGCGCCTGCTCAACCTCGCCCACGTACAACTGCGTGAGCGCCAGATTGATCAGGGACTGAGCCAGGCTACGACGGTCCGACAGGCTCCGCAGCCGAGCGACCCCCTCGGAGAGGAGCTCAGCCGAACGATTGAAGTCACCGACGTTCCATGCAATGGCGCCCGCGGTCGAGATTGCTCGGGCGTAGGCCAGTCCGTCCGGGTCGAATCCATCGCGGCCCAACACTTCCTCGCACCAGGTCCAGCCTTCAACATCCCGCGCCACCGCATCCCAGAACCAATCGAGATTCCCGATCATCACCAGTGCGATCTCCGGCTCATCCACGTCCAGCGACCAGCGCAGTGCCGCCCGCACGTTGTCGAGCTCATCGACCGACAGGCGCGACCACATTGTCCGGTAGCCGCTCTGCAGACCGCGCTCTGCGCGTGACGTGAAATCGCGCATCACCAGAGCCATCCGGCGCGCCGCCGCACCGCGTTCACCACTCGCACTGAGCTGTTCCGAAGCGAATTCGCGAATGGTCTCCAGGAAGCGATAACGGGTCGTGCCGGCACGCGATTCGAAGACCTCGACCAGGCTGCTGTCGATCAAGGCCGTGAGATCGTCCATCAGGTCCGCTGGATTCCGCTGCGGGTCTGCGGCCAATTCCTCCGCCGCGCGCAACGTCCAGCCACCGACGAAGACCGAAAGCCAGCGCATTAGCCGCTGCTGGTCCGGCGTCAGCAGGTCATAGCTCCAGGCGATGGTGTTTCGCAGCGTCTGGTGCCGCTCCGGAAGATCACGGGGGCCGCTGGTCAGGAGCGGCAAGCGATGCCCGAGACGCTCATTCAGCTCCCGCAGATTCATGTGCCGGCTGCGCACGGCCGCGAGCTCGATTGCCAGCGGCAATCCATCCAACCGATCGCAGATCTCGGCGATGGCCAATGCCTCCAGGTCACCGAGTGACACATGTGGCACGACAGCCGAGCGGCGTTCAATGAATAAAGCGGCGGCAGGAACGCCGAGCACCTGCTCCAGGTTGAGATCCACGGCATCGCCGACGAGGGCGAGCGGTAGAACCTGAACCACCACCTCCGCGGAGAGGCGCAGCAACGTGCGACTCGTCGCCAGGACTTTCAGCCGCGGGCAGGCGAGCAGCAACTCATTCACCAGCGGTGCGGCGTCGAGCAGATGCTCGAAATTGTCCAGCAGCAGCAACAGCTCGCGTTCTCGCAGGTAGTCGGCGAGCCGTTCGAGCATGGTCGAGCCGCTCGTCTCAGTAACCCCCAACGCATCGGCGATGCTCGACCCCACCAGCGACGGATCACGCAATGGGGCCAACGAAACGAAAATGACGCCGTCCGCGAACGCGTCTCGCGCACTCCGCGCGACCTCAACCGCCAGCCGCGTCTTGCCAACGCCACCCGGGCCGATTAGCGTCACCAGACGCACGCCATCGCGCAATAACAGGTCGTGAAGATCGGCAGCTTCGTTGGCGCGACCGATCAGCGAGGTCAGTGGAGTTGGCAGACCGCGCGCTTGAGCGGAGGACTGGCCGTCTGTGGCGACTGGCCTCAGTTCGCGGGCAGCTGCCATGAGCGTGTCACGGTCCGAATCCGCCAATGCGAGTGCCTCAACCAGGAGCGAGACCGTCTCTCGATGAGGGCGCGAGCGGGCTCCCCGCTCCAGGTCGCTGATACCGCGCACGCTCATTCCGGAGTGCTCAGCCAGCGCCTCCTGAGTCATGCCCGCCGCCAGACGGTATCGCCGCAGCAGCGCCCCAAAGCTCACATGCGACCGCGACATCCTGACAGCCTCGTGATTCAGCCCAATCCGTACCGCAGTGAAAGTGTAGCGCAGCCGAGACGTGAATCGCGTGCCTGATTGCGTGGGCTGTTGCGTAGGTTGCGTCTGGAGTCGAACAAGCTTCAGGCGCAGAGTGGAATCGAGCCAAGCGGCATCGGCAAATCGCAGCGAGAGAGGTGAAAGGAAGACCACATGAGCGTCTCGACAAGCAACGTAACCGATACGTCCGGGCCAAATCTGGTTCGCCCAGGCACGGACAACTCCATCTGGTACGGCAGCGCCATCTTCTCGTTCCTGGCGACTAGCGAGATGACCGGCGGGCGCTACGCACTGCAGCACGCCCACATCACCAAGGGATTTGCGCCACCCGCACCACACCGCCACGGTCCCGAGGACTTCTACATCGTGCGCGGGGAGGTGCGCTTCTGGGCCGGTGAAGAGGAATTCGTCGCACGGGAAGGTGACTTCGTGCGGACGACGCCGGGCGGCTGGCACACGTTTCAGGCGGAGTCCGAGGAAGCAGAGATCCTGATCATCTTCTCTCCCGCGGGAATGGAGGGGTTCTTCAAATCACTCGGCAAGCAGGCTGAGACCATGGATCTTCCCGGTGGCCGTGTCGGTCCTCCGGATCCGGCCCGGCTGAGAGAGATCGGTCCGCAGTACGGAATCGAATTCGCGCCGCCCGGCAAGACCGCGCGCGAGATGACCGTCGAGCAGTAGTCCTGTCCGTAGCCATCGAAGGGGAGTGACCGATGACGATCAATACCGTGGCGGCCGATGAGTGTCGCGGCCTTCTGCCCGATGAAGGCGAACTCCTGCGCATCTTCGACGAGGAATTTCGGGTGAAGGTCACCAGCGCCGATACCGGCGGAGAATACGCCATGTTGAGTGGAAGCGTGGCGCCGGGCGGAGGACCGCCACTCCACGCGCACCCGAGCAATGAGACGTTCTATGTCCTCTCCGGCGAGTTCCTTTTCACGCAGCGGACGGCCGACGCCGTGACCATCTTCCGCGGCACACCCGGATCGCTCGTGCATGCACCAGCCGGCGTGCCGCACCGCTTCGAGAATGTCAGCGCGGAGCGGAGTCGCATGCTCATGACGCTCTCGCCCGAGCTGCTTGAGTTCCTGCATGACCTGGCTGCCGCGTTCCCTCCCGGTTCGGAGCCGGATATGGAGAAAATGCTCGACATCCATGAACGACACCAGGTGGCGACCTTCCACGGAGAGGAAGGGAGTCGCGCCGAGCCAGAGAAGGATGGAGCCTCCAGTTCACAGTCGCGCATGCTGGCCTGGGAGTTCGAGCACGCCAACCAGCAGCTCATCGGTACACTGGTGTCGTGCACTCAGAAGCAATGGAAAGCGGTTTGTGCCGACACCGGCTGGACCGTCGCCGTGCAGGCGCATCACGTCGCCTCGAACCATCGCATCATCGCCAACGTGATCCAGGATGCCGCACAGGGACGGCCACACGCGCCGCTTCCGACCAACAAGCTTGACGAGATCAACGCCCGTCATGCGGTCGAGTTCGCCGATGTCAGCAGAGACGACGTTGTCGAGCTGCTCAAGGCGACTGGCCCGGCCGTGGCGACGAGCTATCGTGTGCTGACCGACGAGCAGCTGCAGCGACCCAGCTGGCAGATCCATGACGGCGCTGGCCCAACCGTAGCCGACCTCATCAAGCAGCTCGCGATCGGTGAGATCGAACGACATGGAGCGGCCATTCGCGCGGCGATTGGTGACTGACATCAAGCGATTCGTATCAGCAGTCGGGGCGGGCGGAGTCGGCGACTCCGCCCGTTCGCTTTCCCGAATCTCGCCTCCCGCCGCTCCTTTGTCACATCTAATCTTGACCTGCGATCGGCTCCGCTCTAGGCTGTCCGCTGTCGGACAGACGGTGGTTCGCGTCGGTAAGGAGCGCGTGATGGCGCGGGCATTCGCGATTCAGAACTCGGAGATCGGCGCCGCGCACCTCGGCTGCGCCGTAACGCGTGACATCCTCAACCGCGACGGTCAGGTAGTGGTCCCCAAGGGCACGTTGATCGATTCGGCGACACTAGATCGGCTCGCTGACGCTGCCCCAGTAGAAGCACACCTGCTGGAATTGGAAGCGGGCGAACTCCATGAAGATGCGGCTGGACAGCGTGTGGCGCAAGCCGTCGCCGGAGGCGAAATCCGCGCCGCCGATCCGAACCAGAGTCGCGTCGACCTGATTGCCGATCAGAAAGGGCTGCTGCGCGTCGATCGGAATCTGCTCGACCAGATCAATCGCGTGGTCGGCGTGACCGTCTACACGATGATCGATTGGCAGCCGGTGATTCCTGAGACGCCCGTCGCCAGCGTCAAGATCACCCCGATCGCGATCGCCGAGACCCAGATCGCTGAAGTGGAACGAATCTGCCGCGACGCCGACGGGCCTCTGCTGCGCGTTCAATCGTTCATCTCACGGCGCGTCGGCGTGCTGGCCCTCGACGACGTCGGCGCCGAGATGCGCTCGCGTTTCGAAGCGGCGATCGAGCGTAAGCTGCGCTGGTATGGGTCGACGCTCGTTGGGCTGCGCTATGCACCTCTGGATGCTGGAAGTGTCGAAAATAACCTTCGCGAACTGATCGATCAGGGCGCCGATCTCCTGTTGACCGGCGGAGGGGTCACCATCGACCCACTCGATCCGATCGAATTGGCGCTGAAGCCACTTGGAGCGGAGATGGTCCACATGGGGGCGCCAACGCGCGGCAGCATGTTTTGGCTGGCCCGGGTCGGAGAAGTTCCCATCATCAATGTGGCGTCATGTCGTATGTGGGCCGGCGGTGCCGTGGGCGATCTCATCCTGGCGCTCGTAATGGCGGGCGAAACCGTCACACCGGAGATCATCCGCGACATCGGCTACGGCGGCCTGCCTGGAAGCGCTGTGCGTCTGCGCTATCCGACCTATGAGGAGGATGCCGACTGAGGTTCGCAACGTCATCGGCTTGACGTGCGGTTCCTGGCATGCGAAATTCACGCGATCGTGGAACAGGAACGCAAATCTATCGAGGCGAAGAGGACAAGCCATGCGTCGATTAATGGTGCTTTTGCCCATGATCCTGCTTCTGGCCGCTTGCGGGGGGAATAAACAGCCGACCAGTGTGTCGACGGACGTTTCTACGTCCGCCGTTTCAAACTCAACACAGCGGGCCGTTTCCTCGTCTACTGAGACGAGCCCATTGATCCAAGATCTGTTTTCGCTGCTCGTGACCGATCAGGAACTGCCGGGTTGGCAGTTCGTGCCCACGCGGCCAACGTTGAGTGGGCCAAACGACCCCTGCAACGCTACGACCGCACCGGGCACGGTGATTAGCGACGCGATGCAGGACCAGAGCGCGACCTACCTGACGCAAGGAACTGGCGGACCTTACATCGCGGAGCAAATCAACCGCATGGCGACGTTTGGTGCTGTTTCCGACGTGTTGGCGAAAATAAGCGCGGCTTTCTCCTGCAAGTCATGGACGGAGTCCGATGGCGCGGGAACTCAATCCGACTGGAAGCTCGAATCACTCAACTTCGGCAAGATCGGGCAGGACTCGGTTGCGATCCAGGCGATCCAGAGCAAAGGCACCGTAAGCATCGGCGTCGTCTACATGCAACAAGGCAGCTACCTCGTCTCGGTCGCCTACCTCTCGAGCAACAAAGTGGATACGTCGGTCTTGAGCGACGTCGCCAAGAAGGCGGACGACAAGGTCAAACAGGCGCTGAGCTCAGCAGCGACGCCCTGACGTACGAGACTTGGGACCATCGCGTCCGGGAGTTCCTGTCGCGAGGTTATCCAGTCTTGCCGCGCTCGATGTCTTCGGTGATCGATTTGGCGAACGACTTCTGCATACGCGCCAGAACCGGTTTGGCCATCGATTCCATCATCCCGGCCATTGGGCCGGTTGAATCGATGCGCAGTCGCAGCTCCACCGACGTCTCATCCGTCGCCCTGCGCCGGTGGCCACGAAGCCGCCCTCGCCATTGACCGGGTCCGTCTCGCTCTTGAGATCGAACGCCACCCGCTCCGGCTCATCCCAGTCCGTTATGTGCACCAGCATCTTCACCGTCCGCTTGAACGGGCCGAGCTTGAGTGACAGCGTCCAGCGTGAGTCGTTTTCGGTCAGCTGCTCGAACGACTCATATCCGGGCATGTTCGCCGCCCAGTTGCGCATGTCGCTGGTATACGTCCAGACCGCCTCGCGTGGTGCGCGGACGACGAACGATTCTTGGGATTCGAGCGTCAACGGATCTCCTTGGGCTGAGCCTGTGAACGGTGCGGAGCGCGACAGGCCTCGCTCAGCGCGCTTCTGAGTTACCAGTATGCCATCGCGTCCAGGAAGAGCTCCTTAAGATCGGTTTCGCTGGCTGGACGCGGCGAGAGCTTCGTCACCCGGTGTTGTGGCAAGGTTCCCGCCACCAATTGATCGACGTCCTCCTCGTCGAAACCGACCGCTCGAAGTCCATTAGGCATGCCCGTGCGCCGCATGATGTCGATCAGCGCGTTGGAAAGAACCTCTCCGGCATCGGTCGGCGAAGCATCAGCCACGTCCACGCCGAGCAGGCTGAGCGGCGTAGAGATGTCGCTCCGGGTCAGCCTGCGCCGTGAAGCGGAAGACGGCCGGTGCGTTGAGAATCACTGACATGCCGTGCGGCACCATCGGATGATCGCGCGGGTACCCCTCCGGCACGTAGTCGCTCACCATGCCGGAGACCGGATAGGACATGCCGTGCGGCAGGTGCACACCCGCGTTGCCGAAGCCAATTCCGGCGAAGGCCGCCGCCAGCAGCATCTGGCCGCGCGCTTCTTCGTCCTCAGGGTCTTCCATGGCGCGGGTCAGATTCGCGGACATCATCTCGATCGCCTTGGCCGACCAGATGTCGCTGATCGGGTTGGCTCCCTGATAGGCGGGGCGCATGCGCGGGTGATCGGGCGCGGCCCGCTCGCTGTAGGGGATGGCCGTGAGGGATTCGATGGCGTGGCTCAGGACGTCGAGACCGGAGCAGGCCGCCACCATCTTCGGCAACGTGCGCGTGTTATCAGGGTCGATGATGCCCAGGATCGGTCGCAGCGCGCGATGAGCAATGCCGGTCTTCACGTGCATTTCGGTCAGGTCGAAAATGGCCACGCCGGTCGTTTCGCTCCCCGTTCCGGCAGTAGTCGGAATGGCGATGAGCGGCTTAAGGCGCCCCGGTACCGGCTGTCCACCTCCTATTGGCGCGTTGACGTAGGTGAGGAAATCGGCCGGATAGGTGCTGTAGAGGTTGGCGGCCTTGGCGGTATCCATGCTCGAGCCGCCACCAACCGGGACGAAGCCGTCTATCTTCTCTTGAACTGCAAAATCGATGGCTTCCTTGAAGGAGATGTCGGTCGGCTCGACCCGTACGCGGTCGAAGAGAACCGCCTCGATCCCCTCGGATTTGAGTGAGTCGAGCACCACACGCACGGTGTCGGTCTGCGCCACGCGCTCGTCGGTCACGACCATCACGCGCTTGGATCCCTGCGCGCTCATATCGAAGCCGATCTCGCGCGTCGCGCCCTTCCCGTATTTGATGCTCGACGTGTCCATGGTGAAGATGGTCTCGGCTGCCATCAGCGATCCTTCCCGATTATCGCGATCGTTAGAGCTGCTGCGTCGCGGTGCGGCGAACCAGATTCCCGGAACCCGCAGCGCCCACCACCTGATCGTCTTCGAAGACGATCTCGCCACGGCGCATGGTCAGACGCGGCCAACCAGTCACCGACCAACCCTCGTAGACCGAGTGGTCGGCGGCCGACTTCAGCATCGACGCGTCGATGGTTCGCGTCAGTTTCGGATCGAACAGGACGACGTCCGCGTCGCTGCCGACCGCGACCGTCCCTTTGCGCGGGAAGAGTCCAAATAGCTTGGCTTCGTTAGTCGAGAGGACCTCGACCATACGGTTGAGCGAGATGCGACCCTTCAACACACCCTCTGAGTGGAGCATGGGGAGCATGACCTGAAGATTTTCGGCACCCGGTCGCAGATTGGCGATGGTGTGGTCTGACGCCATCTTGGCCTCCAGCGACCACGGTGCGTGGTCGGTACAGACCGTATTCACCGTCCCCTGGTTCAGACCGGCCCAGATCGCATCCACATCCTGCTGCTCGCGCAGCGGTGGCTGTCCCACGTACTTGGGTCCGTCCGCCTGTTCGAAGCGCTCGCGGGTGAGGTGCAGATAGAAAGGACGCGTCTCGACGTAGACTGGCACGCCGCGCGATTGCGCCTCGGCGCAGACCTCGAGTGCTCGTCGAGACGAGAGGTGCACGACGTAGACCGGCGCGCCGGTCAGTTCGGCGAAAGCGACCGCCCTCTGCGTCGCCACGACCTCGGAGAGGACTGGACGCGACTCCGGATAGTGCTTCAATGAGAGCTTGCCTGCCTTGACAAGTCGGTTCGTCGCTTCGGTCAGAAGCGGATAGTCCTCGCAGTGGATCATGGTCAAGAGTTGGTTTTCGCCAGCCAGCTTGGTCGCTTCGAGATAGCCCTCGGCCTGGGCGTCGAAGCGCGGCATCGACATGAAGTACTTGATCGTGTTGCAGCCGCTCTTCAGCAATTGCGGAATCTGCTCCAGCACTTCCGGTGTCGTCTCACCGAAGACTGGATGCAGAAAGACGTCGGCGATCGCCTGCTGGTCGGCCAACTCCGCCTCCCGTTCGAGTCCGTCAAGCGGTAGCTCGCCCGATCGCAGGAAGGTCATGTTGCCGACCGTCGTCACGCCGCCGGCCACGGCCGCGGCGGTGCCGGTGGTGAAGTCGTCGACCCACTGGTATTTGCTACCCTCACGCGGGCCCGACTGGGTCAGATGCACGTGGGCGTCGATCGCACCCGGCAGGACCAGCATGCCTTTAGCGTCTATCTCGCGTGAGGCGCTGAAGTCGCCGCCGATCTGCACGATGGTGTCACCCGAAATCGCGACGTCGGCCGTCATCTCGGCACTACCGGTCACGATGCGTCCGCCGCGAATGGCGATGTCTGCTTGGGCCATCCCTCGTTACTCCCGTCTCGAACTCGCCTCTTATGTCAAATAACTGATGGTTGGTTGCATTGGCGCTCGGGTCACTCTAGGGCGCATTGAGTGCTGGCGTCAACAGATCATCGACGCCTGTCGTCGACGAGCGAGAGGCAGTTGCGGTTATCATGTGTCGGTCGATGAACGAGAACGGGAAAGGCGGAAGATCAGTTGGCAACACACACGATCGAGCCGAAGGACGGTACGCTCCACGGAAGCTTCTCGCGCGATTTCCCGCCCGTGCTCACCATCGAATCCGGAGATCACGTCGTCTTTCGCACGCTCGACGTCGGTTGGAACGTGGTACCGCTGACCGCCGACCCCGCCACGCATCGACGCT
Organism: uncultured Chloroflexia bacterium; assembly: GCA_963822235.1. Taxonomy (GTDB): domain Bacteria; phylum Chloroflexota; class Chloroflexia; order Thermomicrobiales; family Thermomicrobiaceae; genus CALAGB01. Next base: position 423,580 of record CAWGGU010000008.1, on the reverse strand, counting down.
TCGAGCCGCGCGTAGCCGGCCGCGACGATGGTCACGCCATATGCGGGCCCGTCGCGATTCGAGGTGCTCAGCCCGGAATGACGTTGCAGATCGACATCATCGACATCGTGCCCGGCGAGTGGGGCTGGACGGCCGCAGGTGGCAGGCCGAGTCCGCTCAACGTGCGTCTGGGGCTAGCCGAGTCCGGGCAGCGATTGGTCTGGACCGTCGATCGCGCCAACGAAACGGCACGCAACCAGATCGGTATCGAGGTGCCCATCTCACCGTTCATGGGCGTGATGGGAATGCCCCCGGCCGAGGCAGGCATCCACTCGACCGTCCCGCCTCGGGTGACCGGCGGCAACATCGACTGCAAAGAGTTGTTGCCGGGCAGCACGCTCTTCCTGCCGATTGCCGTCGAGGGCGGTCTCTTCTCGACCGGCGACGGGCACGCCGCGCAAGGGGATGGCGAAGTGTCGGGTACCGGCATCGAATGCCCGATCGATCGAGTCGAGCTTCGTTTCACCCTTCGACCCGAACTGCACCTCAAAGCCCCACGAGCCGACACCGATGCGGGCTGGATCACCTTCGGGTTCGATGAGGATCTGGACGAGGCCATGGCGATGGCGCTGGACGGCATGCTCGACCTGATGGGAGAGCAATTCGGCCTGTCGCGCTCGGATGCCATTGGAGTCGCCAGCGCCGCCGTGGACTTGCACGTGACGCAGGTCGTCAATCGGGTGCTCGGCGTGCACGCGATCCTGCCGCATGGAGTGGTGCGCAAAGTCGACTGACCGGCACTGGTCGTACTGAGGCTGGAGGAGAATCATGCTGCTGCGCAAATCAGTCGAGGGCAATCTGGCGATCACCCAGACGACGCATGCCTGGGTCTCAGGGCAGATGGCTCGCGCCTGGGGAAATGATCAGTTTGGGACGGTCGAGCCGCACGAGGCGGTCTGCCTGGCGGCTGAGCAGCACGACATCGGCTGGACGACGTGGGAGCCGGAACCTTCGTTCAATCAGGAGACGGGTGGTCCACACAGTTTTCTTGAGCTTCCGCCAGAGTTACATCTGAGCCGCATATGGTCTGTGGCGGGTAGCCTGGCGTTGCTCACCAGCCGCTACGCCGCGCTCCTCGTTTCGATGCACGGGACCAATCTCTACAGCCGTTTCCGTGGCGACCCCGAGGCGGCAGGTGGGCTGGCCGTCAAGTTCCTCGAGGACCAGGACGCCTTCCAGGCGAGTCTGATCGCAAGTCTGTCGAGCGATCCGAACTATGCGGCGTTCGTCGCGCCAGAAATTGTGAGGCGCAACCAACGTCTCGTTGCGCTCTGGGATCGCATCTCCCTCAACCTGTGCTGGGGCATGAGCGAACCACTGACGATCGACTCGGTTCCGCTCGCTGTCCGGCGACGGACCGCTGACGCTCAGCCCAGTCGCGAACGAGTCGGACGTTACCACGCTCGATCCCTGGCCCTTCTCGATGCCAACCGTCGATCTCACCTTCGACACGCGCCTACTCACGAGACGCTATGACGATCAGGCGGACCTGTTGCGCGGTTTGTCCGAGGCGCCATGGCGTTCCATCGTCCTGAAGCTCCGCCCCGCATAAGAGAACGTCGCGCTGTCGCGCTCTTGACACAATCGGGCGACACCCTACGCGAATCTGTGGCGTATCTGGCACTAGACTGGAGTCGAACGGGTCGGATTCCGGCCCCGTCGACTACGTGCATCGACCGATTGCCGGAGACTCGGAGGGTGAAATGAACACCTCATCGTTCAATGGAGTGGGTCGCCTCATCGTCGGGGTGTTCCTGGTCATGGTAGGTGCCTTCTTACTGACCGGCGTGTTCGATGTCGACGTCATCTCATTCACCTGGCCCTTCTTCATCATCGTTCCGGGCCTGGCGATGCTGATGATGGCGGCAGGCGGCGGCAAGCATGCCCATCCGCTCGCCATTCCGGGCAGCATGATCACCATGGTGGGGTTGATATTGCTGGTCCAGCAGACGTTCGACGTCTATTCGAGCTGGTCTTACGCCTGGGCGCTGGTGGCGCCAGCCTCGGTCGGCATTGGAATCTGGCTCATCGGACTGCTCGAACGTGACCAAAGACAGCTGACCGACGGCGCTCACCTGATGGAGATTGGCGCGGCGCTGTTCGCTGCCGGGTTCGTCTTCTTCGAACTGGTGCTGGATTTGAACGGGCTGGCCAACTACGACGCGGGTATGTTGTTGGGCGGCTTGTCCCTGGTGGTAGGTGGAAGCCTGATCGTCTTCTGGAGCCTCAACCGGCGCCAGAACGACGGGAGCACGCGCGCCTGACGCACCTCTGTGAAGAGTTCGCGCCTCCATCATCGCGAAGCCGTTCGTAGCTTGCGGGGCGATGCTCGTCATCGCCCCGCCCTCGCTCTCAAAGGCCACTACGTGAACCCCCAAGAATCCGCATTCGAATGGGCTAACCAGCAAAACAACGCCCTACCAAACTCATTCGTCAGACGGAACCTAAGAGCCGGTTGGTCCCGTTCTTGCATGATGGTTGGCACGACTTCGACGCGGCCAAATACGATGGCGAATACAGAAAGGACACGTCGAAATGGGTACGACAACCAAGACGATCGACGTACGAGTTCCAGTCCGAATTGCATACAACCAGTGGACGCAGTTCGAGGACTTTCCGAAGTTCATGGAGGGCGTCGAAGAGGTCCATCAGCTCGACGACAAGCATCTCAAGTGGACGGCGAAAGTCGGCGGCAAGCAGCAAGAATGGACCGCTGAGATCACCGAACAGATGCCGGACAAGCGCATCGCGTGGCGTGCCACGACCGGTGAAGAGAACGCCGGAGTCGTCACGTTCCACCATTTGGACGACACTCGGACACGGGTCACGCTCCAGATGAGCTACGAGCCACAGGGCATGACCGAGAAGGTCGGCGACATGGCTGGCTTCATGGACCGGCAGCTACAGAAGAGTCTCGACCAGTTCAAGGAGTTCATCGAGAGCCGCGGCTCCGAAACGGGTGCCTGGCGCGGCGAGATCGATGAGCGCCCTGGAGCGACGAACAGCTAGCCCCGTACGTAAGGATCAACTCGCGGCCCGCTCTGGAATCTAGGGGCGGGCCACCGTTTCCCAACAATGTTTTGGCCACCACAGCTTCAATCTCCGCTGACTCCAGAAAACTCATGCGATAATGAATGCCGCTCCAGCAAACGCCTCGGACTGTCCGGTGTGCTCGAGCGGGCCAACATGTTCGTCTGACGGGAGTTGAGTGAGAGCGGAAAGAGGTGATACCGGTGGTTGAATCACACCCAAACCTCGATGGACCAGCGCCAATCATGGTCGCCGCAGGCCAGGATCGCTTCGGCGAGCATCACGGAGTTGGGATCAGCGTCATCACCTTCAAGGTAACGCCTCGCGACATCATGGGCACACTGGTCATCGAGAACACATTTACCACGCCCGGTGGACCTCCCCGCCACCTACATTACGAGCAGGACGAATGGTTCTACGCGCTCGAGGGTGAGTTCCTCATCGAAGTCGGAACGGACCGGTTTCGATTGACACCCGGCGATTCAATTCTGGCACCACGACGGGTTCCGCACGCCTGGGCATACACAGGCAACCAGGTCGGCCGCATTCTGATTTCCTTCCTCCCGGCGGGCGATATGGAAGCCTTCTTCCGAGAGGTGAACAAGACTAACGCCATGCCCCCACAGACGCCGGAGCTGTGGCACGCCCATGGCATGGAACTGCTCGGGCCACCGCTGAACGTGCTGGATCTGACGCCGTAGCAGGAGCCACAGGCAGTTCGCCTCGACGTTCCGTTGTTGACATCACAGAGGGAAGGGATTCTTACATGCGGATCGGTCTCTACATTCCGAACGGCGCCGGGGGTGACTTCCCGGGCTGGGACGTTCGTCAGGCCTGGGAGCGAACGCTCGACCTTGCGCGGCTGGCCGAGAAGCTTGGCTACGAATCCCTCTGGGTTCCGGACCATCTGCAGAACGTGCGCGTCAACAACGAACTGCCGGTCTTCGAGATCTTCCCGCACATGACCGCGTTGGCCATGGTCACCGAGAAGGTCACCATTGGCTCGGCCGTCCTCTGTGCCGGTTGGCGCAACCCTGCGCTCCTCTTCAAGATGATGGCTACGCTTGACGTCGCCAGTAATGGCCGCGCCGAGATCGCCATCGGCGCGGGTTGGAACGAATGGGAATGGCGCAGCTACGGCTACGGATTTCCCGGCGGTCGGGAGCGCCTGAAACTGCTGGAAGAGGCGCTCGAGATCATCACCCGCATGCAGCAGCCTGGCCGCACGACCTGGGCGGGCGAGCAATTCCACGTTGAGGACGTCACCAGCGAGCCGCGCAGCGTACGACAACCGCGCATGCCACTCATCGTCGGTGGAAACGGCCAGAAAGTCACCTGGCGACTCGCCGCCCGATTTGCCGACGAACTGAACCTCGACGGTCCGAATATCGACCAGATCGAGGAGTGGATGCCGATCATCCGTCAGCGCTGCGAGGAGATCGATCGAGATCCAGCTTCCCTGCCGGTTTCCACGCTCCTACGCTGGCGTGGCGTGACCGGGCAGGAACGCGTCGAGGGACTGCAGCGACTCGAGCGAATTGGGCTGTCGCGCATCCTGACCGATCAAGTGGCCCTCATGGATTCCGACGAGCCGATGCATGAGTACCTCGAGGACTGCAAGGCAGCGGGCATGGAGATGCTCGCGTAACGTACTCACCGCACTGTTCCAGGGCAGCGACAGCCAACTCACAGTCTCAACGACGTTGGGTTGGCGTCTGAATCGGTTTCCGGCTTGTTGAAATAAAGGTAGCTGACCGGGGACGTTGTCCCCAGCCAGCTACCAACCTCGTCCCTGATGCCACCATCGCCCCGGCGCGCGACGAAGGTACGACTGGCCGTCGATGCAGGTTCAGTCGATCTTCTCGATTACGATCGATGCAGCCTCGCCCGCCGACAACGTCGAAGAATTCGTCGGATTCAACAACACCGGGAGTGACGACCGGTTGGCGACCGTTACTAGGTCAGCTGCATTGAGGGTCACAATGCACTGACCGAAGATCTCGCCATCTGTTGAATTCGTGCCGAACGTGCAGCCGGGAACGACATTGTAATTGATATCAATCCCGAACTGACTGACCACACCGGGAGACACGGTAAATGAAATGTGGTAGGTCCCCGCGACGAGAGTGACTAGCCCAACGGGCGTCAAGCTATTAACGATCTGGTTCGACGCAGCTATGTTGTCAAACGCGATTGGACCGTTGGGGCCAACCACCCACGGCAACTCGGTATACGCGTAAACATATGCTCCCAGACCGCCACCTGATGGGCCGGTCGGCCCTGAGGGACCACTCGGTCCAACATCACCCTGAATGCCCGTGGGACCGCTCGGTCCGGACGTACCCGCTGGACCGCTCGGACCGGTCAAGCCAGTGGCACCGCTCGGGCCCTGAACGCCGGTGTCTCCCGCGGGTCCGGTGGCTGGCCGCTCGGACCGACGGTTCCGCTCGCCCCTGTTGGTCCAGCAGCACCACTTGGGCCGGAGGTTCCAGTTGCACCGGCGGGACCGGTCGGGCCAGACGGGCCGGTTTGATTCCAGGTGACCGGCGTCTCGAAGCTGTTGCAGGACTGACCTTTGTCGGTATCGATGATTCGAACATTCGGGGTCTGAAAGTACGGAATCGATCCCAAACCAAACAACCCGTTGGTTCTGACGCAGGCGTTGATCACCTGGCCTTGATCCGGTATGTCGGCAAATGCATTCGTGCTCAATGCCAGCAGCAACAGTCCAGCTACAAAGAGAACGCGGAGACCGCGTTTTCGTCCAACGCGCGACGCTCGCTGTTTCAAGCTCGTGCCACTATCACCAGTTGCTTGAGACATGTATTTCCCCCCAGGGTTTCGAACCAATGTTTTGCTCAATCATCCCAGGCCGGTCGCAGCGATCCCGACGGTGGTCCTCACGTGAACATCGCGCACTCCTTTGTTCGGGCGGTGCTCGTCCACGGGCCAAACCGCGAACACCGTCCGCCTTCCGATTGAGATCAGGTTTGGAGCGTCAAAATTGGACGTCCCACAACCGCGTCCCCAATGACGTCAAAGGGTGACGGCAGATTGTACGAGACATCCATTGGATGACTGTATAGCACAGATTTTGCTCGCACGTTCATGGGCTTGACGATGGTCAGTGGACGTCCACGTAGCTTTGCAGTCGCGGCGCTTCTCCCCAGCCGATCGCGCCTGATTCCCGCGATGAACGTGGCCCATCCTGTTGCGGAACTGAAACCTCCAGCGTGACGCTGTTACGTCTTGCTTACACCTACGGGTTTATGCTCGTGAAACATGGGAGCGAAAATCGCTCCACGGTTTCAGGTGAGCATCGACAAGAAGGTGCGCCATGGCAGACACACTCACCCCGTTCCGCCCGCGAACCGAAACGGTTCAAATACGTGAATTTACCGAGACGCGTTCGATGCGCATCGAACGCACGTCCATCCGCCAGGATCGATCGATCGCCTACGTCCTGTCGAGCACATTGGCGCTCGCGGCATTGGTCGCTGGGGTGGTCGGGACGTTCAACCGCGGCATCTTCCGCGACCCGCCCATGACTGCCGGAAACGCGCAGGGCACGTCGCTGGTGGTGCTGGTGGTCGCAGTTCCGTTGCTGATCGCCGCGATGATCATGACTGCTCGGGGATCAACGCGCGCCGAAGTCGTCTGGCTCGGCTCACTCGGCTACCTACTCTACAACTCAGTCCTGTTCACATTCGCCGCGACCTTCAACCGCCTCTTCCTGGTCGATGTGGCCATGTTCGGGCTGGCGCTCTGGTCCGTCGTGGCTCTTCTCACGCAGGTGGACGTGCCGTCGATCAGACAGCGTTTCTCGTCGCGGACACCAGTACGACTGATCGGCGGATACCTGCTGGCGACCGCGATCCTCTTCGCCTATGCCTGGATGGCGGATATCGTCCCCGCGCTGATCCACAACACGCTGCCCGACAGTCTCGACAAGTCGGTGATGCTCAGCAACCCAGTCGAAATCCTGGATCTGAGCATCAGCTTGCCGCTGTTGACGATGGCCGGTATTTGGATTTGGAAGAGACGAGACTGGGGATATCTGCTCGCAGGGATCCTGCTCGTCACCTACACGATCGAAGCGCTGAGCATCGCGGTCGATCAGTTCTTCGGACATCGAGCCGACTCAACCCAGTCGCTGGGCGCGGTGCCGTTGATGGCGGCCTTGGCCGTGATTGGTCTGGCCATGACGGGAATCTACATGTGGCACCTGCGGGAGACATCGAGCTAGCCCGACGCGGGTTCCGAGGCTTCGATCAGCGCGTCCTGCTCATCCCACAGGTCGTTCAGGTCGGCGTAGAAGGCGAGCATGCTCTCGGCCTGTGCTTCGTCGATTACCTCGATGACCATGCCGCGATCGACCAGGACGTAGCTGCCGGATCCCAAATCGGGAAAGAGCGCGGTGTGGGCGCGGACCCGCTCGCCTCCGACCAGTTCGATCTCGGCCTGCCCGTCGTCAATGCTGATGGTCTGGCCGATCAATGGGATACACATGGTTGATCCTGTCCTGGGTGCGAGCGCCGTGCCAGCAGCCACTCGGTCCACTCCTCGAGACCCGCCCCCGTTCGGCAGGAGACCTCGAATATGGGAACTTGCTGATTCAGCGCGCGAACTGAAGCGATGAACGATTCTCGACTGAAGTCGACGTACTCGACGAGATCGACCTTGTTCAGGACCACCACGTCGCTCACGGCGAAGATCTCTGGGTACTTAACCGGCTTGTCGTCCCCTTCGCTGGCCCCGACCAGACACAGCTTGACCTGCTCGCCCAGTTCCCAATGGGTGGGGCAGACCAGGTTGCCGACGTTCTCGATGAAGAGCAGATCGATCGCGGTCAGGTCGAGGTCGGCCAGTGCCTCTTCGACCATGTTGGCCTCCAGATGGCAATTTCCACCGGTGTTGATCTGCACCGCGTCAGCTGCTCCGGCTTCGAGCACTTTCGCGGTATCGACGCTGCCGGATATGTCTCCCTCGATGACACCGACGCGTGCCCTTCCGACGAGTTGTTGCAGCGTGCGCGAGATGAAGGTTGTCTTGCCCGCGCCAGGCCCGGCAATGACGTTGATCGCCAGCACATCCGCGGCGTCAAGGCGTCGACGTATGCCGAGGGCCGCCTGGTCGTTATCGATCAGCACCCGCTTGCCGATCTCCACCAGCTTGACGTTGCGCGCGATCATGTCTCGATCTCCAGACTCTCGATGAGTAAGTCGCTGCCGTCGTCGACGAGCGTGCCGACGATCCCGCAGCTCGGACATTCGAAGTCGGCACCCTTTGGATGGTAGTCCGCGTCGCAGGCGCCACAGTGAAAGCGCAGCGACGTGCGATTCACGACGAGCTCGGCTCCCTCAACCAGTGTGCCCGGCGCCAGCATCTCGAGGTAGAACCGCAGCGAGTCGTCGACGATGCCGGAGCGCTCGCCGACGATCAAGTTGATGGTCAGGACGCGTTTGGCCCCAAGCTCGCGCGCCTGCGCGTCGACGGCGTCGACGAGATACGAGGTGACGCTCAGCTCATGCACCTCGTGGGCGTCCCCTCACGTTCTCAACGCCTACATCTGCCGCACGCGCAGGTAGCGCTTGATATCGGCCATGGACGCCAGCAGCGCGAAGATCGCACCGATCACGAACAGCGCGAGCATGATGAGGAAGAAGTTGCGAATCGTGGACATCATGGGTGTCTCCGTTCTTCAGCTACGACGAATGTCCCGGACGAGGACCGAACGTTGGCTGAGCCACTTCAGGCGTTGACAGTCGTTCGACAAGGGACGCTACCATCTCTACGGCGCTATCGATGGCTGATTCAACCGGCGCGCTCAGTCGAAGCAACTCACCAGGCTCGGAATCGAGGCTCGCTGGTTCGCAGCCGACGACCCACAGCGGCGGCGGCGTTCCGCCGTAGGCTTTGACCGTGGAGAGGACCTGCACCGGGTCGATGTTGTGCGTTTCGACGCTGGCGACACCACGACCATCTCGAGTCTCATCATCGACTTGGATCAAATAGAGCGTACCCGGTTCGCCCCCTTGAGGCGTCGCGTCGATGAAGATGGCCGCGCTGTAATCGTCGAGCAAGGCGAACGCCAGGTCAATTCCGCGGATCCCAAAGTCGACGATCTCGACCTCGTCGGGCCATTCACGCTCCAACAGCTCGCGCACCATGCGAGGACCGAACGCGTCGTCGCCGAAGAAGATATTGCCAATTCCCGCGATCAAGATGCGTTGGCTCATGGCGTCAGGAACCGACCGGGTCGAGCGGCTCGACCTCTTCCGGCGCGAAGAAGAAGCGGTGGCCGAGCACGCGATCGGTGGCCAGTTCGCGGCCGGGGTCATCCTCGATCGTCACGGCCAGATGCACGCGATCTTCGTAGTCCTGATCGATACGCTCGACGATGGCGATCTTGCCATCCAGCGCCAGATCGAAGATATCGCCCCCCTTTCGCGGATGCAGCCGCACGCGACTCCCCACGCCGATCTCGACCCCGTCAATGGAGAGCCACTTGGGCGCTGACCAGGTCTGATCGAACGTGGGGAATATGTCGCGGTCGTTGAAGGCATCGTCACGAATTATCTGGATGTCACGGATGGTCCCGTGCAGCTGCATGAAATCGTCGGAGGTCAGCGTCTCGGTCCGTTCCAGGATGGCGCGGCCACGCGGATCGGTCGCGCGCATCTCCTCCTTCTCGTCGTCGGTCATGGTGAGGACGTTGAGGAGCAGCAACTGATCGATCTCGCCGCCGTCGAAGAGGTCGCCGCTGCTTTCTGGCGCGACCGCCGGATAGTCTGAGAGGATGATCGGAGACGAGAGCATGATGTGGCGCTCGCCTTCGTCTCCAGCCAGCACCGGCCAGGTCTTGACGTTGTCGCAGGCGACGACGAAGCGCTCCAGATCAGCTGGAGGGTCGGTGAGCGAGACGAATTCGCCCCCATCGGCTTGCAGCACGGTGTGCGTCGAGACGAAAGTGCGGCGGATGATCTCGTCCCGCACCAGACTGGAGTCCGGTGCCAGATTGCGGATGCGCACCGTCACGCGGTACACGGCCGGAGCGAGTGTGGTCGCATACAGCTCGATCTCGCCGGTCAGCGACTCCCAGCTGCGCACGATTTTGCCGACCTGACCTAACCGCTCTTCGCTCGAACCAGCGTCGATCGCAATGGGTACCCTCTCGCCTGTTGCAAGGTCCGAGACTCGGCGCCGCGGCAGTTCAATCTCGCGCTCGACCGCTTCATCCCACGACAAATACAGATCGCTTCCTGCTCGCAGCTGATCGACCGGGACGTACTCGCCGTCCGGTGCGGAATCGAAGACCTGTCGCTTGACGACATGGAGGAAGCGCACCGAGATCACCAGCGCCGGATCGTCGCCGGTGACCAGGCACTCGGTCTGCATCACCCACGGATCGGTCCCGCCACTGGCCTCACTGAAGACGCGCGGATAGACGCCACCGAAGGTCCAACGCTGTTGGTTCTTGCGGGCAGAGCGCCGGTAGGGCCACAAGATGTAGCCCTCATAGAGGACGGTGGTTGCGATCTTCCTCACGGAATCCACGGCGACTCGACCTCCTCATCGGCGTGGTCGAGCAGCGACTCCAACGTGGCCTCCCAGGTCGTCAGCCCATGACGCATGCGGTAGTCGTAGAGGCGGTCGAAGGCGTCTTTGCGCACGCGCAGCCAGGCGCTGTTGGGGAAATAGTGCGCCATCATCTCCTGCCAGAGCTGAACCGGCAGCCGATAGGCGGCCTCCTTCTCCCAGGGGATCTGCGTCACCTGCAGCCCCACTGGTGACTGGTAAAACATGCTGCCGCTGAAGAGGAACTCGAGCGGCAACTCGCCCTCCTCCAGCGCGTTGAAATACTTGGCCGATACGACCTCGAAATCGTAGGTGCAGGGAACCGAGAGATCGACGACCGTGCTCTCCTCAAAGGGCGGCACTTGCAGCGTGACGTGGGTCCAGAGGAGGCTGTTGAGCGTCGTGCCCCAGCGCTCGGTCGCGCCAAAGAGCTCGCGCAGCTTCTGCTCCTCGCTCGGCAGATAGGCACGATGACGCGGCACGATGCGGATCTGGGTCGAGAGCATGATCGAGCGCAGCTCTTCGTCGCCGCGGCTGTCGATGCGCAGCTTGAAGAGGAGCGACGGCGTCGCCGCGTAATGATGAACCTCAGCCCCTACGATGTGAAAGTCCAGATCGGGCATCGTTTCTCCCAGTTACGTGCTCACGCGGGCGGCAGCACCGGCATGCGCGGGTCGATCGGCTGCCGGTTGTTCGGGTTGATCGACGTCGAGCGACGAGCCGACCACTTGCCATCACCCTGATAGCCGGGATCCTCGCGCAGGTGCCCCACGCTGTTTCCCTCGCGGATGCCATCGACGTGCGACGGCGCGTCCGGCATGACCCGCGCTCGACCGACGCGAATGCTTCCAAAATCAGGCATGCTCTCCATCCTTTCAACTCATGCTGACGCATGGCCGGAGCTCACTCGACGGCGTGCGCCACTTTGCAGCGACTCGACAGTCCGTCAAAGAAACGGCCGATCTCGTCCCACACTTCGCGTCCGCCGCTTAGCCCGCGCCAATTGGTGCGGATCAGGCCGATCAGCGTGAAGCACTCGTCAATCGGCACGATGTAGGACTGCCGGGCGCCCCGCGAGCGGTTCACCAACACCGCCTCGACGTCCCGCTCCAGCGTCCAGAGGACCGGATTGGCGGAAACGAGCTCAGTCCAGGTCTCCAGCCGCAACAGCGACTGCGTGGCGCCCATCGGACTCGGGTAGTAGGCGACGACGCGGTCGTTCGGCGTGTTGTCGACGAAGAAGGCGATACCGACCGGGATGCGCAAGCTCTCCCATTGAGCCTCGGTCATCTGGAAGTCGGGCAGCTCCAGGCGACGTTCTGGGATAAGGCGGTAGACGCCCTGGCTGGCGGCACGTTTATCAAAGAGGATGGAACAAGCCTGGCAGACGCAGGAGACCTGCCGCGTCGCAATCTCCAGCAGGTGTCGATGCTTGGGCGGGATGACCTGGCCACAGAGATCGCATCGCTCTTCAACCTTCTTCACAGCGGCCTGCGTGTAGCGGCGGAGCATGGCTCTCTCTTCCTCTTCTGCTAACCAGCGGCGACCGGCAGCGCAACCTGCGTGCGCGCACCTTCGCTCAGCAACGGCACCGGCTCGAGATATAGCTTGGGCGAATCGGGCGAGCGTCCAGCATGACGCACGTCGAAACGCGCGCCGCAGCCACAGCTCAGAATCGACTGCTCCAGCGTTCCACCCTCCAGCGATGCGCCACAGCCTGGGCAACGATTGCGATAGGCATAGAGCGTGTCGCCCAGCTTGAGAAACAAGAGGGCGGCGCCATCCACGTCGCTCGGGGCCATGCCGCCGTCGCTCAATGGCGGTGTGCGCGAGAGCGTCGTCCAGCCGCCGCGATCGGAGCGGGACGCCGGACGCGAGCCGAGACTCGAGAGGGGCACGAAGTTGCCATTGGTCGGCGCCGGGGACGGGTTGACCGCCTCGACGGTCTCCAGTTCCGGCGCGCGCTTGTGGATGGCCTCTTCGATGGCCAGCTTCAGCGTCATGGTTGAGGAAGGACAGCCATGACAGCTCCCCTCGAGCCGCACCAGGACGTTGCCGCCGTCGATTCCGACCAACTCCACATTCCCGCCGTGCGATTGCAGATACGGCCGCACGTCCTCCAGCGCCTGACGCACGCGCGATTCAACGTCGAGTGGGTGTAAATCGTGCAGGATGAGGAGGTGGCCGATCAGCTCGTCAGCGGCGAGTTCGCGGAAGAGCGCCGGATCATGCTCACTCACTCTTTCAGCGATGCGGGACAGACCGGCGCCATACAGCTGCACCAACGCCTGAACCACTTCGATGGCACGCTCGCGTGCGTTCGGGTCGGGCAACGCTTCGATCCCGGCCAACAGCGCGTCAGTTTTCCCAGCCAGCTCTTGCAGCTCTCGATCGGCGAGGAGCATCCGGTCTCTCCCTCATGACCGGTAAACGCCACGGACGACGCTGACCGGCGGACGTGTTCATTGGGTCGCGACGCGTACTCCGTTCGGGCGACGCGCCGTTCTCGCGTCGCCCTGTCCCCGCATTGGCCATCGTTGACGGCCACCGATGAACGGAGCGTTGTTGACTTATCCGGAGACGCCCAGCGTGGGCGAGTGCCGTTGCTCGACCACCTTGCCGTTCCCCAGGTACATGTGCACGCCACATGGGAGGCAGGGGTCGAAGCTGCGCACCGTGCGCATGATGTCGATACCCTTGAAGTTGTCCTGACCGTTCTCCTCGAAGATCTGCAGTCCCTGCACCGCATCCTCGTAGGGTCCCGGCGTGCCGTATTCGTCACGCGGCGAGGCGTTCCAGGGAGTCGGCGGATAGGGGTGATAGTTGGCGATCTTGCCGTCGCGGATGACGAGGTGATGCGAGAGGACGCCACGCACGGCCTCGTGGAAACCACAGCCGATGGCCTCGTCCGGCACGTCGAAGTCCTGGAAAGTACGCAGATCGCCCTGGCGGATGTGCTCCATGGCCTTGTCCAGGAAGTGGAAGGCCATAGCGGCCGCGTAGGCCACGAAGTAGATGCGGGCGCGATCGCGCTCGATGGTGTTCGCGCCCTGCTCCGGAATGTTCCACTCGAAACTCATCTCCGGGAAGGCCGCCGACTTCGGCAGGTTGATCTGCACGCTGTGGCCGGTCGACTTAACGAAGCCGACGTCGACCATGTTGCCGAGCGCCGTGGCCCACATGCGCGCCAGCGCGCCGCCGCCGGTATCGAGCGGCAGGTAGTCGCCCGTGCGCTTGTCGTACCAGCGCGGGCTCATGACCCAGCTGTAGTTGCCGCCTTCCATATTTCGCTTCTGCGGCTTTGGCAAGGTCGTCTGGTTCCAGGGGTGACGCTTGTCGACCGGGTTGCCCAGCGGGTCGTGCGTCACGAAGGTCTCTTCGTTCTGCCAGTCATCATAGAAGGAGCTGCCCAGTAGGATGCGGATGCCGAGGTTGATATCGACCAGACTGGTGGTGATCAGCTCGCCATCGACCACGACTCCCGGCGTGACGAACATCGCGCGGCCCCACTCAGCCATGTTGCGGTAGTTGTAGTCGCAGACGGCAGGATCCTGGAATGAGCCCCAGCAACCGAGCATGGTGCGCCGCAGGCCGACCTTCTCGTAGCCCGGCAGCGCGCTGTAAAAGAAGTCGAAGACGTCGTCGTTCATCGGCACGGCCTTCTTGATGAAGTCCAGGAACTTCAACAAGCGGACCATGTAGTCGGTGAAGACCTGCGGCGTGGCCACCGTGCCGGTTCCACCCGGGTAGAGTGTGGAGGGGTGGACGTGGCGACCTTCCATCAAGCAGAACATCTCGCGGGTCAGACGGCTGATCTGCAGCGCTTCCTTATAGGTCTCGCCGGTGAAGGGGTTGAAGGAGCGCATGATATCGGCAATGGTCTTGAACCCGTGGATATCGGCGTGCGGCGCGGCGGTCTGTTCCGCCTTCTCAAGCAGCTTCGGATTGGTCTCCTTCACCATCTGCTCGCAGAAATCGACGAAGACCAGATTGTCCTGGAAGATCGAGTGGTCGAACATGTACTCGGCCGCCTCGCCCAGGTTGTAGATCCACTCCGCCAACGGCGGCATCTTGATGCCGTAGGCCATGTTCTGCGCGTAGACCGAGCAGGTGGCGTGGTTGTCGCCGCAGATGCCGCAGATACGGCTGGTGATGAAGTGAGAATCCCGCGGGTCTTTCCCCTTCATGAAGACGCTATAGCCACGGAAGAGGGACGAGGTGCTGTGGCACTCGACCACTTCACGGTTGTTGAAATCGATTTTGGTGTAGATTCCCAGGTTGCCGATGATGCGCGTGATCGGGTCCCAGTTCATGCTCACGAGCTGGCGGGACTCCGGCTTGGTTGCTTGACGTGTTGCCACCGGTTGTTCCTCTCTTCCGCTGCTTAGCGGCTGTTGGGCCAGCGTGGATCGAAGCCGGTCGTGAGCTCGGGGCCTCTGGTGCGCCACTTCGGCTCCTGGTTGACGGTGTGGTTGGTGATGCTGCGCAAGCGCCGGATCATGCCGCCGTACGCGCTCGAGATGGTTGAGGAAAGGACGCCGCCGGGCGGCTCATCCATGAAGGGCATGAACTTGTCTGGGAAACCCGGCATGGTGCAGCCGATGCAGATGCCGCCCACGTTCGGGCAGCCGCCGATGCCGGCCATCCAGCCGCGCTTGGGCACGTTGCAGTTGACCACGGGACCCCAGCAGCCCAGCTTGACCTGACACTTGGGAGAGTTGTAGTCGGTGGCGAAATCGCCCTGCTCGTAATATCCCGCCCGATCGCAGCCTTCGTGCACCGTCTTGCCGAAGAGCCAGGTGGGACGAAGCTGTTCGTCGAGCGGAATCATGGGGGAGAGTCCGGCCGCCTGATAGAGGAGCCAGAGGAGCGTCTCCATGAAGTTGTCGGGCTGTACTGGACAGCCGGGCACGTTCACGATCGGGATGCCGGCCTTGGAGCGGAAGTCCCAGCCAAGGTAATCGGCCAGGCCCATGGCGCCGGTCGGATTGCCGGCCATGGCGTGGATGCCGCCGTAGGTGGCGCAGGTGCCGATAGCGACCACAGCCAGGGCTTTCGGTGCCAGGCGGTCAATCCAGGTGTTGACGGGAATCGGCTCGCCGGTGGCCAGATCGTTCCCCATGCCGGACCAGTAGCCGCCGTTGGTGATGACCTCCTGGTTCGGAATCGAGCCCTCCACGACCAGCACGAACGGATCGAGCTTGCCGTCGGCGGCCTGGCGGAAGGCCGTCATGAACTCCTCGCCGGTTTCGTAGGCGAGGACCTTGTTGTGCAGATGGACGCGGGGCAATCCGGGGACCAGGCCGAGCAAGACGTCTTCGATGCTGGGCTGCATCGCGGCGGTGATGGAGACGGTATCGCCATCACAGCTCAAGCCTTCGGACGTCCACAAGATATGGATGTCCTGGACTGCCGGAGCATTGGTCGCCATGGGCTCTCCCTCCAAGCTACGTGCGATCTGATGAACGACGTGTAGAGGCCCGCCCGGCGTCGCCGAACCGCAAACGGCTGCGGCATGGCACGTCTAACAGGTCATGAATTGTGAGAAACACGCAAATCGTGCAGAGGTGCGCGATCAGGTGCCACGGTGTTTATTTGGGCTCCGCACAATGTATGCCCGGAAGGGGTGTGAGGAGGGGGATGTGGGAGTAGAGATGTGACGGGGAGGCAAAATGGATTTCACTTCTTGGGTAAATTAGAATACGGGACAATCGCGAGAATCTCGACGCAGAAATGTGTTTGTGAGCACCGAGACACCTGTCGCGAACCAGCGCACAGGTGAATCATCTACGTAGGGTTCAAGTGTGAACACGAAGTACGGATTGGGACGACTCATGAGGCTCGACCCCGGACCGAAGTGCTCCGGCCCCTTGTAGAAGCGATGGGGTTCAACGAAGTCTTCGAATGGCACGGAGGTGCCGGGGAACTAGGTAAAGACTTTGTTGCCTGGAAAACTAATGAATTGGGACACCGTGAGAACCTCGCGGTCGTGGCAAAAGCAACCGCCATCAAATCGAATCCTCAAATTCAGGACGTGATCACCCAGATACGCCAATCCTTCAACAGCACCTACCGAGATCCGATAACGGGAGTTGACGAACGCATTCACCGATGTTGGGTTGTTTCCAATAAGGATCTTCCAAAGGAGACACGCGACCGCATCAGAGCATCAATTGGGAATGAGACATGGGACAGTTACACCCAAATTCTCGATATTGACGACATTTGGGAACTTGGTTCGAAGCACTTGGTTACAGACGTCGGTGACGCACTAAGGTTCCTAGACGCGCTGATCGGGACGTCACTCTACGTCGTCGATGCGACTTCAGCCATCCGTGTATCCATTCATGTGATCGAGTCATGCGACCGCAGGTTTGTCCTAAGGGAATCATTCGAAGGGCAACTGCAGATCAGTCCCGTGACGTTTCGCACTAAGCTCTCGGTCCCGAACAGTCCCGAGGGACGCGAAAAGCTTGAGGAGTCCGAAGCCGCGCTTGCAACAGGATCTCCGGCAACGATCCCAGGAGGCTTCATAGAGGCTTTGAAGTTCCCGAAATCATTCGGCGTTTATCAGATGAACTAAGGGTCTCCGTTCAACTTGTTTCAAAAATTCAATGACTTCGCTCCATTAACCAGATGTTCCCGTCAGAATTGAGGTCGCGGGACCAGACGGCTCACAACAGACTCTCGATAATATCGACTTGAAGGTGGTCCAAGCCGGGGCTAAAGAAGTAACGCTATCCAACGCAGACCAACTGACAACAGCGCTGGTGATCCTGAAGCTGAATCGGCAGGACCGCTCATATTTCCTTACAGTTGGGCGCCGCGACGAACCAGTCCCCGTGAGGCACCTCGTTCGTTTGCTAAAGTTCATCAGCCAGATGGCCCAACGGGGTCGGATCACGATTGAGCATGCGGAAACCGGGAAAGTACTGGCTTCGGTAAAGCGAGATGATTCAGCCGAAAAAGGCTTCTATGCTGGACTTCTGGAAACTCTCATGATGCTTGAGCGCGTTCAGGAGAGAACGCGCACGACTATTACCATACCGAATCGCGAGCTAACTAGCGATGAGCACGAAGGAGTTAACCTTCTCAACACGCTGTTGCGCCGGAACGTAATTGAAGGGAAGTGGACGCGCCAATCTTTTACTGTGCCGAGGTCGAATCTTCCAGGAATCTTAGGTGTGGTCGAGAGCAGCACTGGACAACTTCGAGTTGAGCGGGAGGAGACTCTGTTGATTCTCGATTGCGAGATACCTTTGGGACATGTTCGCTATGAGTTTGGGGAGGCGCTGGTTGATCGCGTCGAGGAACTGGAATCTGCGATTGGTGAGGAGGATCTTATGAGGATTGTCGTCGGGTCGGACGCAGTCAAAAGATCGATAACGACATACCTTGATTGGGAGATCGACCAACAATGAGTGTCACGCCTCGAATCTCCTGTGGCTGTTTCCTTCGCATGCTCGGACCTATGATCCTACTAATTGCCGTAAATTAGATTGTTCCGCTCGTGCCGTCCTGGCATCCGAATTTTCTCCCCACCCCACATCCCCCCACCATTTGACTCCCCTCCCCGCTCAGCCAATACTCTCCTCAGCAACCACCGAGTCTGAATGCGAGAAGGGTCGTCATTGCTCTTCGACGATTTCGAGCGGACCAACGACAATCCGTCCGAGGACGGTGAGCCGCTCTTTACATTCATAAATAGGGCCGCGGGAGAGAATTGGCGGAGCGTGCGTGAATTGCTCTCCGAATGGGTCGCCGCTTATCCCAACAGCGATCGGGCAGCGTTGATCTCCCGCTTTCGACGGACCGATCGGCGCGGCTTTCTCGGAGCCTTCTGGGAGCTCTATCTGCACGAGCTCTTTCGCCGACTCGGCTTCGCCATCGAGCTGCATCCGACAATCGACGGCGTCAGACACCGGCCCGATTTCTTGCTCTCGAAGGAGGGCACATGCGTCTACGTCGAGGCCGTGACCAAATACGAGCCGCAGTCATATTCAGCGGACGACGAACGCCTTGCGTCGCTGATCGACGCGATCGGCCGAGTCGAATCTCGCGACTTCGTGGTGGAGCTGGACGCGCGACAGATAGCCAACATCCCGCTGCCAGTCGACGACATTACCAGGGAAGCTTGCGGCCTGGCTGGCATCAATTGACGGCTGATTCTTCGATGAGCCAAGCCAGATCCACACTGCCTGCATTCAAGTGGCATGAACACGGATGGTCGCTCTTCTTTCGCGCTATCCCGCGAAGCGATGGCGACAGTGATCCCGTTGGCATGCGAACGTCCCCGATCGGAGCCAAACGCTCTCGATCTACCGACGAAGCGCGCGCGGTGCGTCAGCATCTGGCCGGGAAAGCACGCTATTACGGCCGAAATTTATGCGCGCCGTACCTGATCGCCATGGCATCGTACCGGCCCGGACACAACCATGAGGCGCTGCTGGCCGGTTTGTTCGGATCGGAAGCCGAGCGGCACGAGATGATTGTCTCCTCGGCGCGCCAAACGACGTCCTCAAATCGGGGTGAAAGTCTGTGGCTGACGAGCCGTGGTGTGCGTTACCAGAACGCGTCGGCGGTCCTTACCGCTTTCGAGCTGATGCCGTGGACGGTGGCGCGGACTCAGCCGTGGCTCATTGAGAATCCGTGGGCGACGCGCCCGCTGGAAATCGAACTGCCGTTCAATCGATTCGAACTCAATCCGACCTCTGGGGAGATCACTCAGGTCGAAAACGGCTTCCAACCGTCCGAGCTCTTCGAGCTTCCAGCCGATTGGCCGCCGGGCTCCAACTTCGACAGCGAAGACGTGATTGAGTGATCGCGGCTTCCGACTCGCGGCCAGTGAGCTTTGGGAACATATTCGGGGCTGACGGCCCGCTGGCCGCCACAGTTGCGGCCACTACGTCTCCTCGCCCGCGCTGTGTCCATTTGAGGGCTTGGTCTGGATTGGGCTGATAACGACGGTCGTCGGCCTGCGGGCGGAGGGCAGCCAACACCCGCTTCGCGGGTACCCGGACTGCCCCTACGATCACCTGCGTACGCTCAGCTCGTTTATGGTCATTGACGAAGTAGATGGGCAATTTGGTTGCAGTCTCTCGACCTTCGGTCGAAGGGAGGGCACAGGTCCCCCCCCCCCCCCCCCCCCCCCCCCCCCCCCCCCCCCCCCCCCCCCCCCCCCCCCCCCCCCCCCCCCCCCCCCCCCCTCTCCCCCCCTCCTCCCTCTCCCCTCTCCCCCTCTCCTCCCCTCTCCCCCTCCCCTTTCCTTCCCTCTCTCTCCCCCTCCCCTACGTTTGACCGCGTACGTTCAGCCTGCTTGAGCGGGCTTCGTCTAGATCAGCGCTGCGGCTTCAGCCCAGCGCGGACATGGCGCAATTGCCGGATTATTTCATCAATCACGATTCAACCCAGGCTGATCGTCGGATGAGTGCAGGTTCATTTCGTCGCCGACCGAGATTCGCCGGCGCAATCAAGCCCCGTCGATCTCGTCTCAACGCCCCAAGCGCTCTCGCGTGCGACGGAACTGTCAAGTTGGGGCTGTGTGTCATACGGATTCGTCGCAAACAGCGTCCCGCTTCCCCTTGACGGCACTCGCCATGCGTTTCTATCATGCAAAGGCTTCTGAAGGCGATCGCCATTTGTCGCAGCCCTATCCGACCCGCGCGACGGGTGAAGCTGTGTGTGGCGATCTTCCGCAACCAAGGGGGATTCTTGCGCCCACGCCGGCGGGGCTCCGAAATCCAGTTCACCAGTCTTGAACGGACCGTCTACCGGCGAAACTTCGGGTTCGGCGTCGCCAATGGTGCCATGCTCATGCTGGGCGACACCCTCATCCACCCGAGCCTGGTGCTGGCCCTCTTCGTCAGTCAGATCAGCAATTCGAACCTGCTCGTCGGCCTCGTGCCGGCCCTCAGCACCGGTGTCTGGTTCCTGCCGCAACTGGTCGCCGCCGCGTTCGTGCAAGGACGCGAACGGCAGATACCGTTCGCCGTCGCCAGCACCATCATCCGTGCTCTGGCCGTGGCGACGCTCGGCACGATCGGCTTCGTCATCGGCGATCGCAACCCGCACACGCTCCTCATCGCCTTCTTCATCTGCTACACCATCTATAACCTGGCGGCCGGGTTCGCCAACGTGCCGATGGTCGATGTCTCGGCGCGCGTGGTTCCGGCCAACAAACGCGGCTTCTATTTCGGACAGCGCAGCTTCTGGGGTGGCGTGCTGGGGTTCATGGCGGGATTCGTCATCCAGCGCATTTTGAGCTCCGGCGGCAGCTTCCCCAACAACTTCGCCATCCTCTTCTTCGCGTCATTCTTCGTTCTGTCGCTGGGCGTCTATAGCGCGGCCATGATCGTCGAGCCAAAGATGTCGACCATGCGAGCGCGTGGCACGCTGATCGGGCAGCTGCGCGACACACCCCGCTTTTTGACGAACGTCGAGTTCCGCCACTTTCTGACGTTCCGCTCGTTCCTCTCGATGTCCGCGATTGCCGACCCGTTCTACGTCCTCTTCGCCCGACAAGAACTCGGCGCGCCGATCTCGGTGGTCGGCTACTACATCGCTATCATCGCCGTGTCGCAGTTCGTCTCGAACCTCTTCTGGAGCCCACTGGCCGATCGGCGCGGCAACCGGCTGGTGCTGCAACTGGCGGCGCTGCTGCGCATGATCATCCCGGTCATCGCGCTGGCGCTGCCGCCGTTGGTACGCTGGGGACCCATTCAAGCCCACATTCCGGGAGGATCGCCGACGCTCTACTACGCATTCGGTGCGGTCTTTGGTCTCTACGGCGTCGCGTTGAGCGGTCAGAACCTGGCCAACATGACGTATGTGCTCGATATCGCGCCGGACCACGAACGCGCGGCCTATGTGGGGCTCGTCAACACGTTCCTTGGCGTGGTGGCGTTCGTCCCGGTCATCGGGGGCACATTGGTGGATGCCTTCGGGTTCCAGTTCCTCTTTTTGGTGGCCTTCATGATCACGCTGGCCGGGGTGCTGGCGAGTGGCGCGTTGCACGAGCCGCGCGTGAGCGGCACGGTGAACCTCTTCTCCCGACAGATGATGATTCCTCGTTCGAGACGCCTCAGGGGCGGGTAGCGCCGGGCAGTCCGCAGGCATATCGCAGGCACCAAACGCAGTTCATTTCATAGGGGAGGGACCGAGATTTTGTCGGCCCCCAGGAGCGTTGGCGAACGTAGATGGGAGGACACAGGTCCCTTCCGTGCGTTGCGCCTGAATGTTGATTGCCTCAAGTCGACAGCGCAATCGAATCCGTGGTGCGAATGAAACCGAGCGCAGGTCTGTTCGTCAGTGAAGCACGGATGAGGTCGGAATTGCCCTGGCCGGTTGCAGAGGTTCGCTCAGGGCAGCGGCTAGACGTTCGGGGACCGTTCGGCCGGGCAAGCAACTCGCGGAGATGGACCCGGCCGAACCGCGACAAGAAGATGACACGCAGGTACCACGGCCTACCATGAGGCGCGGCGATCGGCCTCCACCATGAACGCGGCCAGGAGCGCCGCCGCGATCGCCACAGGCCAGACCTGGCTCGCGGCTTGCGTCAACCCGACGCCGAATCCGAGCGCAAGCGCGCAGGCAACCGCCACCGTAGTTACGCCAACAAGTCCAGCAGTCAGTATCGTCGTGGTCCGCATCGGCTCTACCTTTCGAACATGTGTGTCGAACATATGTACGTACAGAATATAGAACGTGTGTTCGCCTGTGTCAAGTACCGGTTGCGACTTCGGACCAACGTCATGCTCTAGCCGGGAGTCTGGTCTGTTAGAATCCGCCCATACGTGTCGTGCCTAGGAGACATCGATGCACCCGCTCGACCGCCTTCGTGAAACCCGGCTCCTTCCGGTTTTTGTCGGGCTCGCCATTGTGGCGTTCACGCTCCTTTTGGTGCGCATTTCGAACATCCTGCCTCCGTTCATCTGGGCCGCGATCACTGCCTACGTCCTCTTTCCACTCGTCGCGCGAATCGAACGCCTGACACATCTGCCGCGCGTGGCGGTCATCGCTCTGGTCTACCTGTGTTTCATCGGGCTTCTCGTCTTCGCCGGCATTCTGGTGGCGCCGACCGTCGTGGATCAGGTGCGTTCGCTGGCCACCTCACTGCCGCAGATCGTCACCAACGCGCGTGAAGCGCTGGTACGTGAGCCGCAAATCCGCATTGCCGGATTCGTTGTGGACACGCGGCAGATCGACTCCCGCATCGACGTCTTGACGCAACAGGTGGCGGAACGCTTCGGTCGCGAGGCCGTGCCGCTGGTGTTGCAGACCTTCGAGCTGATCATCAAAGTGCTGGTCTACCTGCTGGCGACCTTCTATTTCCTGTTGCAGGGGGATACATTCGTCGCGCGGTTGCAGGGGCTGGCGCCGCCGCGACATCGCAAGACGGTCGATCGCGTGGTGAAGCAGGTCAACCACACGTTCGGCGCCTATATCCGCGCACAGTTGGTCCTCTTCTGCATCATGACCGTCTCGACGTTGATCGTACTCAGCGTGTTACACGTGCAGTACGCCCTGGTCGTTGCGCTCGGCACCGGCGTGCTCGAGCTGGTGCCAATCATCGGGCCGTGGGCGGCCGGGGCCATCGCCGTGTTGGTGGCCATCTCGCAGAATTCGGGACCGTTCGGATGGTCGCCGACGCAGTTGGCCGTGGTGGTGGGCATTTGCTACCTGGTGCTGCGCATGCTTGAGGATCAGGTGATCATTCCGCAGTTGGTCGGTCGCGTCGTGCGAGTTCACCCGCTCATGGTCATCTTCGGCGTGCTGACCGGTGCGGCTCTGGGCGGCGCGCTCGGATTGGTCATCGCTGTGCCGGTGATGGCGGCAATCAAGATCATCAGCATCGCCATCATCGAGGAGCTTCGCAATCCACCGGAGCGCTTCGTCTATGCGCTGCGTGAACCCGGCTCGCTGACCGCCTTCGAGGCCACCATCGCCGAACGAGAGCATCAACGCGTCGTGCTCCTCATCGCTCCCGGTGCCGTCTCCTGGGAAGATTTGCAGACGGCGCAGCGCGTCGCCGCGGGAGCCTTGATGCTGGATATCCGGCTGCAGGTGGTCACACCAGACGAGATCGCGTCGAGCATCGTCACCGCCGCCGGAATTGAAGTCATCACCCAGGATCGCCTCAGCGAGGATGCAGGGCTCTTGGCCGACACGGCCGAATATGCCGCCGGAGTCGCGCCGGCCGACGTCGTATCGCCCGACGACATTCCAGGCCCGACCGAGCCACGCCCACGCTTCGGTGGCCCCTCGCAGCGACCGGCGGACTAAGAAACCACCATTTATTCGACGTCATCTGCACATGAGTTGCTTTCACAGTGCGTGATGCGGACACAACGAAAAGAGGTTCGCGTGATGCGAACCTCCCTACTTCGTGCGGGTGCGTGGTCTGAATGCCGGGTCAAGTACCCGGCGTCGTCTTACGAATCAGCCTTGCGGCTGGTTACTCCGCGTCGTCGACGGGAGCTACTTGGACAGCGCGCCGCCGCGTTGGATCACGCGGATCGGGCTCTTCTTCAAAGCTTACGCGCTGCCCCTCGAACAGTTGATCGAAACCATTGCCTTCCACCGCCGAGCGGTGGAAGAAGAGGTCACCTCTGCCGTTTGTGCCGTCAGGGGACAGAAACCCGAATCCCCGGTCGTCACGTATCGTTTTAATCGTTCCCAACGCCATGCGCTGTCGTCCCTTCTGAACCCTGCACCCCGCCGAGTGCGACATGCGCGATGCATGCCACTTATTTGGTTCGTTCTCGTCGCTCCTGAGGCGTTCACGCCCTGGCGCAACCGATGAACGAACCTACCGCATTTACTGCGCCGCGACATTCACGAATTGGGGGGCGTTAAGGTAGTCGTGTTGAACCGCCGTGGAACCGAAATTCTCCGGTTACCAGTGACGGATGCGGCCGCCACCCCACGGACCAATTCGTCTGCACTGCGTCCGAATCGTCTGCGCCTCGGCTTCCGGCTTCCTAACCGGGAACCAATCGACGAGCCGATCGGTACGAAGGGTAACGCAAATGCGGTACCGCGCAACGATTAGTTGACATAGTGACAAATTCCCGATCAGCCGTTAGGCCGATCCTCCAATTCCACGGTGCGTACGGTCGCCACTTTCCGCGTCGGGCGTGGTGAGTGAGGGCGATAGATGGAAAACAGAACGCTGGACGCGATTATCGTGGCGATGACGCCCAACGATAGTCCGATCGGCACGTGGACGACTCCCGCGATCAACATCTTGACTCCGACAAAACCCAGTACGCCCGCAAGACCGTACTTCAGCAGGTGGACGCGCTCGATCACGCCAGCAAGTAGGAAATAGAGCGAGCGCAGACCGAGGATGGCGAAAATGTTCGAGGAGTAGACCAGGAACGGGTCTCGCGTCACGGCGAAGACGGCCGGGATCGAGTCGAGGGCGAAGATGAGATCAGCCCCCTCAATCAGCACAACCGCTACGAGTAGAGGCGTCGCCACGAGCCGGCCACCCTCTCGCAGCAGGAAGCGGGTGCCGCGATAGCCGTCCGTAATGGGCACAACCCTACGAAGCAACCGCACGAGACGGTTCTCGTCGGCATCAATCGCGGCTTCGTCGCGTCGCAACATGCGCACGGCCGTGACGACCAGGAAGGCCCCAAAGAGATAGAGTGTCCATTCGAAGTGCTCGATCAAATACGACCCACCGGCGATCATCAGGCCACGCATGATCAGCGCTCCGACGACTCCAAGAAACAGGACGCGGTGCTGATACGCAGCGGGAACGGCCATCGCGCCGAAGATCAGCACGAAGACGAAGATGTTGTCGATCGCCAGTGACTTCTCGAGTAAGTAGCCGCTGAAGAAGGCCAGCGCGGGCTCGCTCCCGGCGTAGAGGTAGATGCCAAGGTTGAACGCTAGGGCTAGGGCAACCCACACCCCACTCCATATCGCCGCGTGGCGCATGGTGACCGCGTGCGCCTGCCGGTTGAAGAGTCCGAGGTCGAGCACCAACATGCCGACCACGAACAGGTTGAAGAGGATCCAGAACCAGATCGTCGTATCCACTTGAGCTCCCGAAGCTCCGCCGCTGAAGCAACAAAAAAGCGAGCCACGCGGCACATACGTGTCGTCATGGTCTCGCCCGAAGCCTGGTGCTCGTTGATCGGCCGAGGGTTCATCGGAACCCTGTCTTGACGACCGGTCACCCTGGCTCAACGAGCCAGGTGGCTACTCCCCATATCAACGCTATGTATAGTCGATAGCACGCCCGGTGTCAACGAACTTTGGTCGCGCTCAGGCGCTGTTGTCGCCACGCAGCAGCTGGATGTCCGCCTCGACCATGTGCTGAATCAGCTGCTCGAAGGACATTTGGGGCTCCCAGCCCAGAACGGCGCGTGCCTTGCTCGAATCGCCGACGAGCAAGTCGACCTCGGCGGGGCGGATGAAGCGCGGATCGACCTCCACATAGTTCTCCCAGTTGAGGTCCGCCGCTTCGAAGGCCAGCTGACAGAGGCGTTCGACAGAATGCGTCCGGCCCGTGGCAACCACGAAATCGTCGGGCTGCGTCTGCTGCAGCATGCGCCACATTGCCTGCACGTAGTCACCAGCGTAGCCCCAGTCCCGCTGCGCATCCAGATTCCCCAGTCGAATCTGTTTGTCGAGCCCGAACTTGATGCGCGCCACCCCGTGAGACACCTTGCGCGTCACGAACTCGATGCCACGACGAGGACTCTCGTGATTGAAAAGAATGCCGGAGCAGGCGAAGAGGTCGTAGCTCTCGCGGTAGTTGACCGTGATCCAGTGGCCATAGACCTTGCTGACGCCATACGGCGAACGTGGATAGAAGGGGGTCGTCTCGCGCTGCGGCACCTCCTGCACTTTGCCGAACATCTCGGAGGAGCTGGCCTGGTAGTAGCGAGCGTCCGGCTTGACCAGGCGGATTGCCTCCAACACACGCGTCACGCCCAGACCGGTGAACTCGCCGGTCAGGACTGGCTGCTGCCAGGAGGTAGGGACGAACGACTGTGCTGCGAGGTTGTAGACCTCGTCCGGCTGGTACTGCTTCATCAACTCGATGAGCGAGAGCATGTCGAGCAGATCACCCTGCACAAGTTCGATCTTGTCCATCAGATGGGCAATGCGCCCGACCGTTTCGGTGCTGGTGCGGCGTTGCATGCCGACCACGCGGTAGCCTTGCTCCAGCAGGAATTCGGCGAGGTAGGAGCCATCCTGGCCCGTGATTCCGGTGATCAGCGCTGTCTTCATTCGTCTCCACGCACTCTCACGGCTTCAGAACCGACCGCGGTCCCCAACCGGTCCTGAAGCTGCCGAACTTTGTCTCGTGGCAAAGTCTACCCAATCGGACCGGAAAGCGAACCCGTCAGCATACTTCACTTCTCCGTGCACAGGCTGAAACGGATGGGCAATCGCGGTGGCATCACCGCGAATCACACGAAGCACGTGTCACCAGACGGGCGATGTCGTCAGGAATTCTGGCGACGGTCAGCTTCGCGGGTGGCGTTCTGCTGCACCTCGACGCATGACGCGAGGTTGATGCCGCCGAACGGCCCGCCAGAAACCCAGGGCACGCCGAGTCAATGCTCGCGGCATAGAGCCTAGACGATCGCTCGTCCTCACGGTATCTGACGCTGGAAGTGATAGACTCGCCCTCAGCCGGACTATCTGAATTTCGGGCCGGAGGCACGGGCGTGAAGCGTCTTTCGTTCTGGAAAATGAGTGGCGCGGGCAACGATTTCGTGGTGGTCGACACTGCCGACCTCGATGGCGCCGACCCATCCTCGCTTGCACAGCGTCTCTGTACTCGGGCGATGTCGTTGGGGGCCGACGGCTTGATCCTGATCGAGCCCGTCGACCGGGAGCAGGTCACCATCCACTTCTACAATCCAGACGGATCACTGGCCGAGATGTGCGGCAACGGCAGCCGTTGTGCCGCGCGCTACGCCGCCGATCGAGGCTACGTCGACCCAGGCCGCTTTCGGCTGCTGACCGACTCTGGAGACCTCGACGTCATCGCCGGTGATGGCATGTTTCAGGTCGTGATGCCTCAGCCGCGGGACATGCGTCTCGACTTCATGGAGATCGAAGCGTTGGGTGAGCGAGTGGCCGTCCATGCCGTCCAGGTGGGCGTTCCCCACGCGGTCGTCGTGCTAAACGACGTCGAGCGTTCGAGCGACGACGAACTGACGCGCATCGGCCGTGAATTGCGCCACCACGCGAGCTTCCCGGCTGGCACGAACACGAATTTCGTCACGATCAAACCGGACGGGCGGGTCCGCCAGCGCACCTACGAGCGCGGAGTCGAGGCGCTGACCAAAGCGTGCGGAACCGGGTCTACCGCGTCCGCGGCGGTGCTGACCGCGCGATACGGACTCGATTGGCCGGTCGAGCTGGACGTTGACGGCGGCCGGCTGCGCATCGATAGACGCGGTGAGCGCCTGTGGCTGTCGGGAGACGCACGAGTCGTCGCCCGGGGTGAGCTCGATCCCGAGGCTCTCTCCTGGTGAATCGACCGAGCCTGCGAGTACAAAACAATGGCCGAACGACGTCAACCAAAGATCTACTCGATCGACGAAGCACGCGAGCTCTTGCCGCGGCTCCGTCCCATCCTCATCGAAATCCGCAATCTCCGTCGTGAGATCGCGGCGCACACCGAGACCCTGCAGAACATGACGCCCGAATCCAAGAGCAACGGGCACGCGCCCGAAGTCGCGCGGCTGGAAGGGCGCATCGCAAACTGCGTCGACGACGTGCGCGAGCGGCTCGAGGCGATCAGCGCACTCGACATCGAAGTTAAAGATCTCGAAACGGGCTTGGTCGACTTCCTCAGCATGCGTGACGGACGCATCATCTATCTGTGTTGGGCCGTCGATGAGCCGACGATCTCCTACTGGCACGAGTTGAATGGCGGTTTTCGCGGACGACGGCCCCTCGACGAATGATGGACGCTTCGCGCCCTTCAGCCTCGTTCGTTGATCAAGAATCCGCAAGAACCTCAATCCCAGTACTACAACTGCGCGCTTTCACATCTCCGGTTAGACTGGTGCACGATGAACGATGCGGCCGGCGCCATCGAGCGCCACCATGCATGCCGAAAATCATGAAAGGTTTGACGATGGCTCAAATGACCCGAGACGCGATCCCCGACGAAGAACGTTGGAGTCTCGACGCGCTCTTCCCGAGCGTGGACGCCTGGAATGAAGAGCGCGAGGCGCTGCAGGCGGAACTGCCGAAGATGGAAGCGCTGCGCGGCACGCTTGCGGAGAGCGGCTCGGCGCTGCTGCATGGCTTGACCGTGAGCGACGAGATCGACGAGCGGATGGACCGGCTCTTCGCCTATGCCATGCTGAGGCGAGACCAGGACACGCGAGACAGTGGGGCCATCCAACGGTACGAGCAGGTGATGGGCCTGGCGGTGGCAGCCGGACGTGCCTCTTCCTGGATCGCGCCAGAACTCTTGAACATCCCGGACGACACGCTGCTCGGGTACATCAGCGCCGAACCGAAGCTCGAGCCATTTCGTCGAACCATCGAGCAGATTGTCCGTGAACGCCCGCACATTCGCTCGGCCGAAGTGGAAGAAGTGTTGGCCGATACCGGCGAGATCGCCCACACGGCCAGCAACGTCTTCACGTTTCTCGATAACGCCGACTTCAGCTATGGAACCATCACTGACACCGAAGGGGACGAGGTCGAGGTCACCAAGGGCCGCTACTTCCGCTTCCTGGAATCACGCGACCGGCGCGTGCGACGCGACGCGTACGAGGCGATTCACCGTCCGTATCTCGCGCATCGCAATTCACTTGGAGCCCTGCTCACTGGAACCGTTCAGCGCGACACATTCTTCGCACGAGCCCGCCACTACCCCACCACGCTGAATGCCGCCCTCGATCCCGAGGCGATCCCGACCGAGGTCTATACCAACCTGATCGAAACGATGCACCGCTATCTCCCGCTGCTGCACCGTTACGTCTCACTCAAAAAGCGGCAGTTGGGCATCGACGACATGCATTCCTACGACCTCTACGTGCCGCTCGTCGACACTCCGCAACTGGACTACGATTTTGTTGAGGGGCGGGATATCGTCGAAGAGGCGCTGAAGCCACTGGGTGACCGCTACACGGAGCCACTCGCATCCGGGCTCCGTTCGCGCTGGGTCGACGTTCACGAGACACCCGGTAAACGCTCCGGCGCGTATAGCCTCGGTGTTTATGGTGCGCATCCGTTCGTGCTCCTGAACTGGAACGGCTCGCTCAACGACGTCTTCACCATCGCCCACGAATACGGCCATGCCATGCATTCCTGGTTCTCATCGAGCACGCAGCCGCATCCGAACTACCAGTACACCATCTTCGTGGCCGAGGTCGCATCCACGTTCAATGAGCAGCTCCTGACGGCGAAACTGCTGCAAGAGACCGACGATCCGCGCCAGCGTGCGTATCTGATCAACGATGCACTCGAAACGATTCGCACGACGATCTTCCGGCAAACGATGTTTGCGGAGTTCGAGCTGCTGATCCACCAGATCGTCGAGAGTGGCGAAGGGCTGACTCCCGAGCGCCTCACCACCGAGTATGGCCGGTTGGTCGGCGAGTACTACGGACCGGATCTGATCGTCGACGACCAGGTTTCGGTCGAGTGGAGCCGGATCCCACACTTCTATCGCGCCTACTACGTCTATCAGTATTCGACCGGCCTGATAGCGGCCATGGCACTCGCGTCGGCCGTCCTTGCCGGAGATACTGATGCACGTGATCGCTATCTGACGTTCCTGTCGTCCGGGTCGTCCAAGGACGCGCTCGATCTCTTGATCGACGCGGGTGTCGACCTGCGGACGGCCGAACCATACGACGCGGCGTTCAAAACGATGGAGCAGTATCTCGACACACTGGAGGAAGCGCTGAATGCGCTCAGTTAGCGCTTGAGGGGGATTCGAATCAATGGAAACAGCAACAAGGCCCATCGACTTCGCGATGCGTCTCCGCAACCAGATTCTGCCGCTTCGTTCACAAGCCGACGTGCGCAACAGTTGGCTGCGGCAGCGGCTAGACGGCGTGATCCCGGAGCTCATGGAGCGCGAGGGGCTCGACATGTGGATCGTGGCCTGCCGCGAGTACAACGAAGATCCGGTCATCCTGTCGCTCTTGCCGCAGCCGGTGATGTCGGCCCGGCGCCGCATGGTGCTGGTCTTCAGCCGCAAGTCGGACGGCAGCGTGGAGCGGCTCACGGTCGGGCGATACGGACTCGGCGACTTCTACCACGCCGCCTGGAATCCTGAAGAGGAGAGCCAGGAGGATGCGGTGAAGCGTGTGGTGAGCGAGCGCGATCCGCGCAGCATCGGGATCGATGTCGCCGAGGAATTCGCCTTTGGCGACGGGCTCTCGCACAACGAATACGAGTGGATCTCGGGCGCGATGGGCGCCTCGTTGATGGATCGCACCACCTCCGCCGAGCGCATGGCAGTCGGCTGGCTGGAGCGCAGAACTTCACCTGAGCTCGCGGCATACCCGGGTATCGTGGCAATGGGACATCAGATCATCGCGGAGGCGTTCTCGCGCAACGTCATTCAGCCGGGCGTGACGACCACCGACGACGTGGTCTGGTGGATGCGCCAGACGATGAACGACGCCGGTCTTCAGGCGTGGTTCCCACCGACCATCGACATTCAGGCGGCCGGAGAGCCTTCCGGCGGACCGGGTAAGGCTGGACCGAGCCGCACCACCATCCTTCCAGGCGACTTGCTCCATTGCGATGTGGGCTTTGTCTATCTGGGGCTAGCAACCGACCAGCAACAGCTCGCTTATGTCCTCAAGCCAGGCGAGACCGACGCGCCGGACGGCCTCAAGGCGGGTCTGGCCGCTGGCAATCGGTTCCAGGACATCCACCTGGAGAACATGGTCGTCGGGCGCTCCGGCAACGACGTGTTGCGTGAGGTGCTGGCGCAATCGACCGGCGAGGGGATCAAGCCGTCCCTCTACACCCATCCGCTCGGCTATCACGGCCACGCGGCAGGACCGGTCATCGGTCTGTGGGATCACCAGGAGGGCGTGCCAGGACGGGGCGACTACGAGGTCTACGACGATACGGCCTACTCGATCGAGTTCAACGTGCGCGCCGACGTGCCGGAATGGGGTGGCCAGGAGGTCGTCTTCGCGTTGGAGGAGGACGCCGCCCTCTCCGAGGGGAAGTGCCGGTTCCTCGACGGCCATCAGACGACATTTCATTTGATTTGAGGTAGATCCTCGAATGGTACATTCGTCCGCGAACGCGAGCATGTTCGACGCCGATCAACCGTCAGGCATGAATCGAGTTCGGGACAACATGGCAGAAATATGATCAGGGGCCGATCGCGGGGCTACCCATGCCGGAGCGCCGTGGCTTAGGACCGAATCAGACGAACGTCCACTCCAATGGAGAGGGATGACCAACTTGGATCCGCGGTGATCACCTGCCACCCGAGGCGCAGCGCGGTGGCCAGACAGGCACGATCGCCCAGAGAGAGTCCGTACGCTCGGGTCGCGGCACGAAGCCTGGCGATCGCCACGGCATCCTCTTCGGTCGGGGCAACCAGTTCAAGCAGGCCTCCGATCAGTCCCTGCTCTTGAAGCTCGTGATGCGCGTTTCCCGCGTCCGTGCCCGCGGCAGCGAGCCGGGAGAGCACTTCTGCGTAGTTGACGATATTGATGACGGCCCCGGCGACCAGCGCATCTTGGACCACCTGGGCACCTGGTTCGTCCTGCAGATACGCGAGCAAAGCCGAGGCGTCCAGCACGGAACCTTCCGCCGCATCGGTCACGATGAGTCCTCGCGTTGCCCTTCCTCGCGTCGCTCGGCGATGAGTTCGTCAGCAAGCGAGAGTCCTGGGGCGAGATTCCGATAGAGGCCGCGCAGACGTCGAGCTTGTTCGCGCGCTGGCACGATCCGAATAGCGTCGTTGGCATCAACGGTTACGATGAGCCGGTCGCCTGGGTGCAGATCCAGGCGCCGTCGAAGACGGGCCGGCAGCACCAGCCGCCCACGATCCCCAAGGATGATGGTCGAGCAATCACGACGTTCCATACAACAAGAATACCACGCCGCGATAACGGCCCGCATATATGACTCGACCCACAAAATAAAAGAAATCCCACAGATTGAATTGGATGGAGTAGCGGTGGGAGGGTTGCCGCGACGCTCCCCCGACACCTCTCCCGCCAAGCGGAGAGGGGAGACGGCACACGATTCAGTACAGTCTTATCCCGAAGTTCCCCTTCTCCTGCTCACGCGGGAGTTGGTTCTCCCTTCAGTGGGAATGGTTCTCTCCCTCAAGCTGAGGGAGAGTCAGTGAGGGAGGACGAGTTAGAGGGATGGACCGGGTTAGGGGATGAGGGCCCTTCGTGACCTACCGCTTGATCCCAATATGGAGGGCGACCGTGCCAAGGGCGAAGCGCTCGAACCGCACGTTGCGCAGCCCGGCGTTGCGCATCAATTCGACGAGACGCTCGGCGGGCGGGAAGGCCTCGACCGAGCTGGGCAGATACCGATAGGCGTCGAGATCTCCGCTGAGGAGTCCGCCGACCAACGGAACGACCTGCTCGAAATAGAGCCCGAACGCCTTGTTGAGGATTGGCCGTCGCATGGGGCTCATCTCGAGGATGACGACCCGGCCGCCCGGCTTCACCACACGCGCCATCTCGACGATCGCGTCGCCGTAATCGGGCAAATTCCGCAGGCCAAAGGCGACCGTGAGCGCGTCGAACGTGTCGGAGGCGAACGGCAGTCGCATGGCATCGCCACGGCCTAGACGAATCGCCGGCACGCGAGCGTCTCGTACCTTGACGGCTGCGGCGCTCAGCATCTCTTGCGAGAAGTCGATGCCGATGACGGTGGGCACGCCCTGGCGGGCGAGCTCGAGCGCCAAGTCTCCCGTCCCGGTGGCCAGATCGAGCACTCGCTTGGCGCCGGCGCCGATCGCAGCGCGTGCGGCGGCTCTCCGCCAGGTCAGGTCCATACCGCCAGTCATCAGCCGGTTCATCACGTCGTAACGACCGACGATGCGGTCGAACATCGATTGGATGTCGTCGGGCGGACGCAGCGCTCCAGGTGCCCCCGTCGTCTCGTTTGTGATCGTCTCCGCCATGAGTTCACTGTCCTTTGCCAGTCGTCGAAGGCGAATCCAACGACGCCCTCACCGCAAAACTATGGCAGATTCCAGCCCACGGGGCGAACGCGCGAGCTCGAGCGCGTAATCGACGATCCGTCCGGGGATATTGACGCCGGTCGTGTCGATGCTGTTGCGGAACTCCATGGTCGCGTTGATCTCGTTGATGAGGAGACCGTTGTCCTCGTCCTCGAAAAGGTCGACCGCCAGCACGCCACCGCCGACTGCCAGCGCGGCCCGATTGCAGATGTTCGCGATCTCCGGGGTCACCACGCAGTTCGAGGCCTGACCGCCCCGCGCCGTGTTGGTGATCCAGTGCTCAGACGTGCGGTAGATGGCGCAGATGGTCTCGTCCCCCACCACGAAGGCACGGATGTCCCGCCCCCGCTTGGCGACGTAGCGCTGAATGTAATAGGTCCCATGATGGAATGACCCGAGCGCACTCTTGTGCTCCAGCAGCGCCTCAGCCGTCGCCCGGCTGTTGACTTTAGCCAGCAGGCGGCCCCACGAGCCGATGGCCGGCTTCAGCACCACCGGATAACCCATTTCTTCGATGGCGTCCAGCGCCGCTTCCGGAGTAAACGCCACCCGCAGTTCGGGCTGCGGCAGACCGGCGCGACGAAACAGCGCCGACGTACGCAGCTTGTCGTTGCAGACGGCGATTACGTCCGGCCGGTTGAGCGTCGGCACGCCCCAGGCATCCAGGATCGATAGAAGGTGCAGAGTGCGCTGCTGGCTTACTCCCCGACCGATGACCGCGTCGAAGTGCCAGTCATCGTTGGTTATGTCGACTGATGTTTGCCGATCGTCGATGCGCTCGACATCGATGCCGCGCCTGGCGAACTCGGCAAAGAGGAGGCGCTCCTCTGCTCTCAGCCGGTCGTGGATGACTCCGATTCGTGGGGTTGATTCCATGCTTCCGATCTCTTTCGCTGCAATCCACCGAGAAACGACGGCGCGTGGACCGCACCGGTGCCTTGCGAGCAACCGATGGGTCCGTCCTGTTTGCTCGATGCGCAGCGAGTGGTGACCGGATATTTTGGTCGCAGCGGGAGATCATCGTTCGTTTCGAGGCCGAAGCTGGAGGTTCGGTTCGTGACCGGCATTGTGCTTCTCCCGTGCGACATGTTTCAGATCCAATATCGAGCGATCGCTCGACTGGACACCGCTCCGGGAAAAACAAAACCGCTCGCCCCGGTAAGGGACGAGCGGTGTCTAGCTCGTGGTACCACCCCTGTTCGTCACGCCCTCGCGGTACGTGACCTTTTCCTGTGACTCATGCGATCCACAGGGACCCGCTAACGGGGGCCAATCGTCGTCGCCTACTCAGTCGAGAATGAACTCGACGTTCGGAACGAAGCTCCGAGGTCTTTTTCGCCGGTTTCGCCCGCACCGCTTCTCAGCTGACACGGCTCTCTGTCGCGACTCGACCGGATACTCTTCCTCATCACAGCCAGAAGATATTCAACTGTCGCGAGGGGATTTGTAACAAACCGCGCTCGCGAAGTCAATGCACGACGATCAGTTTCGTTATTCAGCGACCCGGCTGGTCCGCGTCAGCCGCACCCAACGGTGCAAACGCTCTGGGTGTGTGATGTCGTCCGGCGAGGCACCGCGGGCGGCCGGAGTCCAGAGCTCGTGCAGCGTCTCCTTGAGCCAGTCCCAGGTGTTCGACTGGCTGCGGTAGCCACGTTCGGCCATCCATCCCTCGAATCCCGACTGAAGCTTCGGCTCGGCACTCGCCCACGTCCGACCGCGAAACTCGGGTTCGGACGCTTTTTCGTAGACGTAGTGATAGCCGCCCTCGGCCTCCGTCCATTCCGGGTCCTTCGTCCCTGAGCGTCGCTCCCAATGCCCTCGAAGAATCCGTCGAGCCTCTTCCCAATCCGGCCGATCGAACGCTTCGGAGCCGTCGAACTCTCCGCCATGATCGCGCAGGATCCGCCGCGCTTCATCGACGCGTTCTCTAGCGTCGACGGCGACAACGGCGTCGGACGAATCGAAGCGTAGTGCGAACCCTCGAGCATCCTCCTCCGGCACACCGGTCAGGCCGATTAGATGGGTCAGATGCGCGATGGCGTCCTCCTCCTCGCTCCGAACCATCAGCCCTCCCGACGCGGAGTAGTCATGATCGCGCACCGCCACCACCACGTCATCCTCAGACATGCCCCACTTGAGCAGCTCGTCCGCTGCTCGCTCGGCAGAGTTGCGCGCACTGAATCCGGCCACAACAGGTCGAGACCTCACGTCCATGGTGATCTCCTTCCGACGCACGCGGTGTTGAACGGAACGGTCCCGCACGTCTCATGGTATGTCCGATATACATGTGCGGCAAACGGCGTGCCGCGCGCAGCATAAATGGCTCAACGGAGATGTCAGGTTCGTGACAAGAGATCGGGTAGGATAGATCCAGCGTCCGCGCGTTGATTGAGACAGACCACAAGGGAGAATTCATGCCGGCCCGCAGTAAGGAATTCCAGCGACGACTCGATGCCGCGATCGACGACCCCAATCTCGCCACCGCCCTGCATCGTGCGTTGTCGACATTTCGCGATCGACGAGCAGTCGCCTTCGCTGATCTCGATTTCGACGCCATGCGAGCCGACATGCACCGGAGGAAGGTCGACGCCATCGCGCGTCTACCGGAGCTCATCGAGCAGTTCACGTCGCAAGCCGAAGCCATCGGAGCGGTGGTTCATCTGGCCCGAACGCCGGAGGACGCCTGCACCATCATTGGTGACCTGGCCGCCGAGCGGAAGGTGAAGCTGGCGGTCAAGAGCAAATCGATGGCGACGGAGGAGATCAAGCTCAACAACCACCTGGAGTCACGCAAGATCGACGTGGTGGAGACCGACCTGGGTGAGTGGATCCTTCAACTGGCCGGCGAGCACCCCTCGCATCTCATCGCGCCAGCCATCCACAAGACGCGCGAAGAGGTGGCCGAGATCTTCTCCAAGAAGCTGAAAATCCGCAACGTGCCGGATGATCCCAAGGAGATGGTCAAAATCGCACGCGAGCGGCTGCGTAAGTTCTTCATCAATGCGGGCATGGGTATCACCGGCGCCAACGTGGCTATCGCGGACACCGGCACGATCTGCATCGTCACCAACGAGGGGAACGCCGATCTCGTCTCGACCCTGCCACCCATTCACGTCGCCGTGCTGGGCGTCGAGAAGATCGTGCCGTCGATCGACGACGCGGTCGCCATGCTCAAGCTGCTGCCGCGCTCCGGCACCGCCCAGAAGATCACCAGCTACGTCTCCTTTATTACTGGACCGAGTCGCACGTCCGACATCGAACTGGTTCCCGTGGTGGGCGTGCATGGCCCCAAGGAGATGCACATCGTCCTGCTCGACAATGGCCGTTTGCAGACGCGCGAGGACCCTGAGCTCCTCGACACCCTCTATTGCATCCGCTGCGGCGCCTGCTCCAACGTCTGTCCACCCTACCAGGTCGTGGGCGGACACCTCTTCGGACACATCTATACCGGACCGATCGGGCTTCCGCTGACGGCCATCCACCATGGGCTGGGCAACGCCGCCGATCCGCAGAGCCTGTGCGTCTCCTGCAACGCCTGCGCGACCGTCTGCCCGGCCGAAATCCCGATCCCGCAACTGATCCTCAACGTGCGCAGCCGCGTCACCGAAGAGATGGGCCTGCCACGCGTGAAAGAGGAAGCGTTCGAACGCTGGACCGATCCGGTCGATGGCGACAAGTGGGCGCGGCGCGCCTCACTGGCAGCCAGAGCGGTAACCGACAAAGAGGGGTACATCGAGAAGATCCCGTTCCAGGGCAAACTGACCAAGGACCGCCATCTCATCGCTCCGGCGCGCAAGCCGTTGCGGGACAACGTCGATCGCATCATCGCCGCCAACGCGCGCGAAGGCTATCGCTTCTCGGACAGCAAAGCGGAAGGACTGAGGGTCGCCTACTTTCCCGGCTGCCTCACCGATCGCGTCTTGCCGGAGATGGGCGCCGCGACCATTCGGGTGCTGCAGGGCTGCGGCTGTCGGGTCAGCTTTCCGCACGAACAGCACTGCTGCGGCCTGGTGGCGTTGAATTCGGGCGATCGCAAGCATGGACGCGTCATGGCCGAGCAGACGATCGAGATGCTCGAGTCACTCACCGTGGACTGGATCGTGACCAACTCCACCAGCTGCTTTGCCGCGATGGTGCAGGACTATCCGAATCTGTTTGCCGATTCGCCCAGGTGGCGCGAGCGGGCCGCTTCACAGGCAAAACGACTGATCGAGGTGACCACCTTCCTCGACGAAGTAGCACAGATTCAGCCGCTCGAGTGGCAGACCGATGGGCCGCGCGTGACCTACCACGACTCCTGCCAATCCCACAACGCGCTCGGCATCCACGATGTGCCACGACGGATCATCAGCGACGTGCTCGGACTCGAGATTCTGGAGATGCGGGATTCGAGTGTCTGCTGCGGGTTCGGCGGATCCTTCTCGACCGATTACCCAGCCGTCTCGGCCATCATCGCGGGACGAAAGATCGACAATGCCACAGCAACCACCGCTGACGTGGTCGTGGCCGACAATCCCGGCTGCATCATGCAGCTTCGGGGAGCACTGCACGCCCGCAAGAGCCCGGTCCGCGTGCTTCATCTCATGGAATTGATCGACGAACGCATGCGGGAGCGGATGCCGGCGAAGTGACCGCGTGCCCTGGCAGTCAGCTACCCCGGGCGTCGAACGTCGCCACGAAGATGCGCCAGGGGAAGAAGATGGTGAACGGCGATTGGCCCAGCACGGGGACCCGCTTCATCATCGGCAGCAGACGTCTGAAGAAAAACCCACGCCCGTTCGGCATCGAAACCTCGCGCAGCCCGGCGACGTGCGGTAGAGCGCAAACTCGCTCGAGTTCGGCGGCATCCACGCCCCAGGGCATCGTCGGCGGCTGGTAGCCGCGCTTGTTGGTCATCTTGTCCTGCGAGCGTGCGCTGACTGAACCAACGCGGCATGGCATCGAAGAGCATCACCGCGCCGGGAAAACGCTCGCCGCTGCGCTCGATGAGCCGATGCACCTCGTCCGGCTGGAAATACATGAGCAAGCCCTGCGCGCTGATCAGCACCGCGTGGGTCTGGTCGACCTGCTCCATCCAGGCGTCATCCAGCGCCGATCGGGCCAGGATACGGTGCCGCGGTGAATCGGGAAGCAGCGATCGCCGAAGGTTGGCCGTTTCGGGGAGCTCGACCGTCAGCCAGCGAACCTGCCCATTATCGACCCGCCACGCTTGCGTCTCGAGCCCTTCTCCCAGCGCCACGACCGTCGCGTCGGGACTGCGATCGAGAAAGTCCATCACCTGCAGATCGAACGCGAGCGCTCGCAACGCCTGCGCTTGCGCCTGCAACGGATTCGCCTTGCCGAAGCGTTGCACGAACGGATAGTCGATCGAGTCGATGAGCTCGACCGCCCGGGGATCGCGCAGCACCGCGTCTGGACGACGGGCCTCAGTGGCGCGAAAGTAGAGGTTCCAGAGAAGCGTCTCGGGAACGCCCTGCAGGTCGACTGTGATCCGCGGAGTCACATCTGTCCGCGACATATGCTCTCCAAATGGTGACGCGTCAAACCGAAGCTGTACCACCATAATACCGCCGACTAAACGTCGCGACTGATAAGGATTCGATATGACCTCGGAGATTTGGACCCGGTCCGATTGAGGAGGAATTC
This sequence comes from uncultured Chloroflexia bacterium, assembly GCA_963822235.1. Classification (GTDB taxonomy): domain Bacteria; phylum Chloroflexota; class Chloroflexia; order Thermomicrobiales; family Thermomicrobiaceae; genus CALAGB01. Next base: position 384,108 of record CAWGGU010000008.1, on the reverse strand, counting down.
GACGTCTTGCGCACGAACGGGGAGAATCCCCACCGAATATTGTCGGGGAAGACAAACCGCAGGGGGCGACATGTCGCAGGTGATGCGCTATAAATGTGTGCGAAGGGAGAGCTTGAGCGAACATGGATGCTTTTTTGATTTTCGTGGCCGTGGTGGGGTTATTTGCCATCATCTGGCTCTATTACGCTTTGGTGAACCAGAAAGCCCGCCCTGAGGGGATTGCGCTGGTTGGTTACGGAGCGGTCGTGGCGAGCGTCATCATGTGCGTCGTCTTCCTCGGCGTCGCCTTCTACCGCTGATCTGCTCGCGTCGATCCACCCTTCATGCAGAACAGAACAGCCGCGCCAATGGCGCGGCTTTCGGCGTTCGCAGCGAATCCAAGGCTTCGCGACTCACTCCAGCGGCTTGATCCAGGAGTGGTTCTCGTCAAGCACCCGCATTCCAACGGACTCATAGAGGGCTGACGCCGGTTTCGCGCCGAGCAAGTTGTTGACGAATGCCCTGGTGGCTCCGAGCTCTCGCAGCCGCCGCATCCCTTCGAGCATCACCGCCTTGGTCAGCCCGCGCTGCCGGTACGTCGAATGGCAGCCGACCGGCTCAAATATCCCGAATCGGTTGCGCTCGTCGAACCAGACCAGACAATAGGCCGCAAACGCCCCGTCAGGCGCCTCCACCACCAGGTCGAGCTCGGCTCGATACGTGGCGGAACGCATCACGTTGCGGTGCTTCTCGACCGTCATTTTGGACGGCGAGAAGGCGTCTCGATGGACGTCGACCCGTCGCTCCAGGTCCTGCTCGCCCAGTACGTTGCGGATACGGAATCCATCCGGAATCTCAGGCGCTGGGATGTTCGTCAAATCAGCTCGCTGGCGAAAGCAAAGCGCCTCGTCGGTCCGTTGGTAGCCCGCGCGGCGCAAATTCTCAATGCGCTCCGGATCGCCGTCGTACGACCAGGTGCGAATACGGCTGCGTCCGTCTTTGTCGACGGATCGCGCCAGCGGCTGATCTTCCATCCATTCAAGCATCAGGGGCTCGACCTCGCGATGACTCGGGTGTGCCAGCAGGTCGACCTGTCCCACTCCAGGCCAGGCAATGGCGATCAGATCATCATCATCGAACCAAAGCTGGGCGTTCTGGAGGCCGTCACCGGGATTGGCCGTCCAACGCCACCAATCGAGGTCGCCAATGGTGCAGCCGACCGTGCTATGGACGGGTGGGTCTGAGATGGCGAATCCGTCGATCAGCAGATCCCGCATCTTTGCGTAATCGGCCTCGCTCGCGAACGGACGTGATTGGATGGCCACACTCAGCCCTTTCCGCTGGCCGTCAATTCCCAACGGAGTCTACGCCAGCCGCCCCGCTTCGGCGACAACACGGCCACCACGATGAAGAGGAGCGTGGCCACCAGGACGATGGCGCCCCCGGAAGGGACATTGAGGTAATAGGAAAGGTAGAACCCCGCTAGAGCGGACAGCGCGCCGAAACCGGCTCCTAAGAGCATCATGCGTCCGAAGCGATCGGTGATCAGGAAGGCCGTGGCGCTCGGGGTGACCAGCATGGCCACGACCAGAACGATGCCGACCGCCTGCACCGAAACGACCACGGTGATCGACAACAGCACCAGCAGCAACATCTGCAGCAGCCCGCCGGGTAGTCCTGAGGCTTCAGCGACAACCGGATCGAAGCTGACGAAGAGGAGCTCTTTATAGAGCGCCATGATCACGGCCAGCACGGCGGCTCCCAGAACCAGGATGCCGATCAGGTCGGCGGTGGTTACGGCCAGAATGTCGCCGAACAGGTAGCTGAAGAGATCGACGGTATACGTTTTGACGCCGACGCTCATGAGGACGATGCCGAGCGCGAAGATGCCGCTGAAGAGGATGCCGATCGACGTGTCGGTCGAGATGCCGATCTTGCGATGCACCATGCCAATGCCGAGCGCGGCCAGTATCGCGGCAATAAGTGCGCCGATATAGAAGGAGAATCCGCCCAAAAACGCGACCACGATGCCGGTGAAGGCGATGTGGGAGAGCGCATCACCAATGAAGGCAAGGCCCTTCAGAACCACGAATGTGCCGATCACTGCGCACAGAATGCCAACCAGAATCGCGGCGATCAGGCCGCGCTGCAAGAACCCGTAGCGCAGTGGTTCGGAGATCCAGCTAGCAACGCTTGCCATGCGCGGCATCCTCCACCACGAACGTGCGTCCGCCCACTTCGAGCAGCAAGAGATGCGAGCGGAACGTCTCGTTGAGGAGTTCCTGCGTGAGGATCGACTCCGGCGGACCGTAGCCGACGACTCTCCCACTCAGCAGCAGCACCTGATCGAAGCGTTGCGCCACACAGCTCAGATCGTGCGAGGCAACGAGGGCCGTACGCCCATCCTGACACAGGCGCTCGATGAGTTCGAAGATCTGGTGCTGCGTGACGGCGTCGACACCGCTGACCGGCTCATCCAGCAACAGGATGCTCGGTTCCTGCGCCAACGCACGAGCGATGAAGACCCGCTGTCGCTGCCCCCCCGAAAGCTGACCGATCTGCGCGTCTCGGTAGTCAGACATGCCGACCTGCACGAGTGCGTCCTCGACCACTTCGACGTCCGCTTTACCGGGGCGCCGCAATAATCCAAGGCGCGGATAGCGCCCCATCATGACCACGTCGCGCACGCGCACCGGGAAAGACCAGTCAACTGTCTCGGTCTGCGGCACATAACCGATGACGTGGCCGGGTTTGCCCCGGCGACCATCGACGAGGACTTCGCCTGACCAGGGGCGCTGCAACCCGAGGATGGTCTTGAACAGGGTCGACTTGCCGCCGCCATTGGGCCCGATCACACCGACCAACGACCCGGATCGAACTACCAGATCAATATCGCGCAGGACGGGGTCCTCGCGGTAGCCGGTCGTCAGCCCGCGAACCTCGATGGCCGGAGCCTCAATCGCCCCGGTCACCGCGTCGCCCGCACGCAACGTCCGGCGGCTCATGACAGCCCCTCGACGACGGTGGTGATGTTCTGCCGCATCATCTCGATGTAGTCCTCCCCGTCAGGCGGGCTCTCGCTATAGAGGGTCAAGGTTTTGACTCCCGCTTCTTTGGCCAGCGAATTGGAGAGCTTCGGGTTGAACTGTGGCTCGTTGAAGATAGCCTTCACCTGCTCTGCCTTGATCTGATCGACCAGGTCCGCCAGCTCCTTGGCCGAGGGATCGCGTCCGGGGCTCTTCTCGATCACGCCGACCACCGTCAGACCGAAATGCTGTCCAAAGTACGGAAAGGCGTCGTGGAACGTCACGATCTTACGCTGGTCGGCCGGGATTTTGTCGATCTCCGCTTTAGCCCATGTGTCGAAGTCCTGAATTTGGGCGATATAACGCCCGGCGTTGGCCTGGTAGTCCGCGGCATGCGCCGGATCTCGCTCTGAGAGTCCTTGCTGTATGCGTTGCACATAGTGAATGGCGTCGGTGGGATCCAACCAGAAATGCGGGTTGCCTGTTTCGGTGCCGGAGGCCGTCTGCACATCAGCGTTTAAGCCTTCGGACAGCGTGTAGACCGGCGCGTTGGATCCACCGGCCGATTCGATCAGCCCATTCATCCACGTTTCCAATCCCGCGCCATTGACGAAGATGGCCTTCGCCTGGGCGACCTTGCGCACGTCACTGGGCGTCGGCTGGTACGAGTGTGGATCGACGCCTGGTGGCACGACCGAGCTAACCGAGACGTGGCTTCCACCGACCGCCTGTGCCATCGAGACGAAGACCGGCAACGTCACCACCACTGGGATGGCGTTCGGGGTCGGCGTCGCGTTGTCGCTCGCTCCAGACGACGTGGCTGTGCCGACATTCGATCCGCAGGCCGCCAGGACCAGGATAAGGAGCAGCGCGAGTACGAGCGGTGCCCGCTTGGCCAATCTGTTCATCTCGTGTCATCAACTCCGCGAACGCCACCGGCGCTTACTGATACCAGGTCTCACTTTATCAGGGTTGTCAAGACGAGAGAAGGGTATCCGAGGGAATGAGATTCAGACAGTGTCGATCTGGCAGCGCTCGCAGGTGCCGTAAAGCTCAAGCCAGTGACTTTCGATGCGGAAATGCGTGCGGGTGGAGAGTCCGTCGACCAGGTCGGCCACGTTGCAATCCTGGAACTCGACGACCGCTCCGCAGGAGGAGCAGATCAGATGGTGGCGATGGCCGGGACCGCCGTTGACGTAGCAGTGAGATCCGTCCGGACGATGAACGCGGTCCAGCAGGCGCATCCCCACAAGCAGATCGAGCGTACGAAAGACGGTTGCGCGACCAACGCCGGAGTTCGCCACTCGCAGCTCCTCATAGAGCTCTTCGGCGGAAAAGGGGTCTTCGCGGCGACAGACGGCGCTCACGACGTCGCGTCGAGGTCCGGTGATCCGGAATCCCTCGTCCGCCAGCCGATTCAGCATGCGCGCGTCTTGGTTCATCGACCGACCTCTCATCGATCCTCAATTATACGTCGGCGTCAAGCGTCATCTCTCGCATAGAAACGGTGACAAGTGGCACTGAAGTTGCATTAACCGGAGATGGATGGGCAACGCAAGCCGATCCACAGTATCGGCATCCTCCGGAAGGAGCACCTTGTGGAGATCAAACTCGGCAAATCAGTCATGAGCAGTAACGGCAAGCACGTGGGCGATGTTGACAGCCTCGTCGTGGACTACAACACCAAGGACGTAATGAGCGTCATCGTGCGCTCTGGGGCCCTATTTGGCACTGACCGCATCATTCCGGTCGAGGCCTTCGAGCGCATCGACGATGACGGCACCGTCTACTTGAATCTGACCGACGAAGAGGCGAAGGAACACGAAGAGTTCGTCCAGCAGAAATACACAGCGGCCAATCCCGGTGACTACCCTTATACCGACGAAGCATGGGTGTCAGGCACCGGTCAGCCCTCGGTCTTCTGGGCCTACGGCACGGCTCCAATGGGCTACACCTCACGCGCACCATTCTTTGCCGAAGCGCCGATTAATCCGCCTGAGACCGAGATCAAGACGAATCTGCCGGAGCGCTCGGTCCGCATCGACCACGGCACCGACGTGGTCGGAAGCGACGGCAAGAAGATCGGGACGGTCGAGGAGGTCGATTACACCCAGGAGGGCGAGGTCGACGGATTCGTGGTCAAGGCCGGGTTCCTCTTCCACCACGACGTGCGCATTCCGGGCGACTGGATCAATGAAGTGAACGGCGACCTGGTGACGTTGACCGTCACGGCCGACCAGGCAGAAGGCGGGCAGGCGGGATAGCATTCACCGCCAATCCGGCAAAACACGAGACTAACGAGAGCGGGAGGACAAAAGGTCCTCCCCTACATTATGGTCAAAGTTCTCGTAGGGGAGCACACAAGGTGCTCCCGACTCGCATTAAGCGCATGATTCTCCGCGTTGACCACCCCACAATCCAGCCTGTCGCGGCTGCTTGACATGTCATGACATTATGAGTATCATCTGTATTGTATTCGCGTATTCGAATGAATGTGAGCAGAATGACGGCAACCCAGACTGAACGACAACACAATCGCGAGCTCTTTCGCCTGCAGGCTGAGATCTGCCAGACACTGGCCGACCCGACGCGGCTGGAGATCCTCCAGCTCCTCTCAGGAGAGCCGAAAGCGGTCAAAGAGTTGGTTGAAGAAACCGGTCAGCGGCAAGCCAAGATCAGTCAGCACCTGACGGTGATGCGTCAGCGCGGCATCGTCGAGGTCGAACGTGTCGGCGTGGAGATGCACTACTCTCTGGCTGACCCACGCATCCTCGACGCCTGCAAAATCACTCGTGAGATGCTGCTGAATCGACTGACGCGTCAGGGAGATCTGGCTCGGCAAATCACGCAGAAAGGGAATGGCTGAACCGTGCCGATGTACGAGTATCGCTGCGATGCATGCGGCGAACGCTTCGAGAAGCTGGTGCGGAGCGCGAGCTCGCAGGAGCCGATCGCCTGTCCCAGCTGTGGCGCAACCGAGACCCGCAAGCAGTTCTCGACCTTTGCCGCGGTTGGGTCCAGAACCGCGACATCGCAGGCGCCCGCGTGCGCCCCAGGAGGTGGCTGACGCATCGGCTGATGGGAACGGTCCGTTCCCCAAGACTCGAACTTCACTGATATGATGGCATAACGTTTGGAGATACAAACCCATGAAGACGCAAGCGACGTATGGCTTCGGCACGACGCTCGACCTCTCGTATGAAGAGGCGGTCGAGCGCGTCAAGGGCGCACTCAAGGACGAAGGGTTCGGGGTCCTCACCGAGATCGACGTGCGCAAGACGCTGCACGAGAAGATTGGCGAGGAGATGGAGCCCTACATCATTCTGGGCGCCTGCAACCCGAAGCTGGCGCATCGCGCCCTGACCAACGAGCGGGAGATCGGCCTGATGTTGCCCTGCAACGTCGTGGTACGTGCGCTTCCCAAGGGAACGCGCGTGGAATTCGCCGATCCCAACGCGATGCTCGGGGTCTCGGCAAACGAGGAACTCATACCGGTGGCGGCAGAGGCGCGCGAGCGACTCGAGCGAGCTCTCGAGGCACTCAAAGCGGAGCGTTAGGAGCGATTAAGTGTATTTTGAGCAGATTGTCCGTCAGGATATCGGCTGTGCCTCCTACGTGGTCGGTTCGACCGACGCGGGTGTGGCGGCCGTGGTCGATCCACGTATCGATATGGTCGACGACATCCTCGAGATCGCCTCGCGCGAGGGGTTGACCATTCGATACATCATCGAGACGCACAACCATGCCGATCACGTTTCGGGCCACCATCGGCTCAGCGAGCTGACCGGCGCGCAGATCGCCGTGCACAAGGACGGCGCCGCCGAGTACCAGCACTTCCCGCTCGAAGACGGCCAAGAACTGGAGCTGGGCGAGGTGCGATTGCGCGTGCTGCACACTCCAGGGCACCGGCCGGAGCACATCGCGATTGCGGCCATCGACACGACGCGTGGCGCAGAGCCGTGGCTCGTTTTGACGGGCGACTCACTCTTCATCGGCGACGTGGCGCGGCCGGATCTGGCCGTCGACGGCAAAGACGGCGCCACGGCCCTCTTCGAAAGCCTGCACCACAAGCTGATGCAGTTGCCGGAAGGGACCATGGTCTATCCAGGTCACGTGGCGGGATCGCTGTGTGGCCGCGTCAACAACCGCATGACCGGCACGACCATCGGCTTCGAGCGCACCTTCAATCCCGCTCTGACGATCTCCGACAAAACCGAATTCGTCAGCTACATGAACGAGAGTCTGCCGGAACGCCCACCGAACATGGCACGCATCGTTCGGCTCAACATGTCGGACGAAGAGCTTCAGCCTGCGGAGCTGCACCAGTTGGACGTCAACGACATCGCCGCGCATGTGACGGACGGCGCCTTTCTGCTCGATGTGCGCTCGCCGGCCGACTTCGCCGCTGGACACATTCCGGGCGCGATCAACGTCCATTTGGACGGCGGTCAGTTCCAGAACCGGGTCGGATTGGTCTTCCCGCCAGCAGCGCGTCTGGTGCTGGTGACCGGTTCCGATCATGAGGCGCACCGGGCGGTCGATGCACTGCAAGTCATCGGCTTCACCAACATCGACGGGTACGTCACCGGCGGCATGCAGCGTTGGGAGCAGTCGGGTCACGAGTACGTCTCTACCACCGACATCACCGTGCAGGATCTGCGCGCTCGACTCGCGAGCGACGGATCACTGACCGTGATCGACGTGCGCGAGCGTTCGGAGTGGCAGGACGGCCACATCGATTGCTGTGACAACGTCCCCTTCTACAAGCTCCGGGTGGCGTCCGACAAGCTTGACCGCGATCGCACCTATGCCCTGATCTGCGCCGGGGGCGTTCGCAGCATGATCGCCGCCAGCGTCCTGCAGGCGGAAGGGTTCACATCCGTCCTCAACGTTGAGGGGGGCATGGACGCCTGGAACTCGGCTCATCTTCCGACCGTTCGCGAACACGCAGCCGCCGGGGTGGCGGCTTCATAGCGCAAAGGAGCGCACTCAGGTGATCTTTCGTTCGATCTTCAACCGGCCGCAAGTGGCACAAATCAATCCGGACGAGGCGCATCAGCGCCAGGCGGCCGGAGCCGTCATCGTTGACGTACGCGAACCGGACGAGTGGCGTTCCGGCCACATTCCGGGCGCGGTTCACATTCCGCTCGGCAAGCTGGGTGCGCACGTGGCGCGCTTCGATAAATCTCAAGAACTGATCGTAGTCTGCCGTAGCGGCAACCGCAGTGCGGCGGCCGTCGGAGCCCTCGCGCAGGCTGGCTACGCACAAGTAAGCAACCTCCAGGGCGGGATGATCGCCTGGAACTTCCGGCGACTGCCGGTCACGCGATAGCAGGACATGACATGCTCGCCATCCTGCTTGGAACGTTGATCGGGCTCTCGCTCGGCATGATCGGTGGGGGCGGGTCGATCCTGACCGTCCCCATCCTCGTCTTCATCATGGGGCAGGATGCGCATATGGCCACCGCCACCTCGCTGGCGGTGGTCGGGGCAACGTCCGCTGTCGGCGCCCTTCCCCACTGGCGCGCGGGCCGGGTGCGCTTTCGCACGGCGATTCCGTTCGGCATCTTTGGCATTCTCGGCGCATTCGCGGGCGCCTGGGTCAACCAACTGCTACCCAGCGACCTCATCCTGATCCTCTTCGGCATCCTGATGCTGACCGTCGCGGCACGTATGTTCCTCTCGCCCAAGATCCCGGCGAGCATCACCAGCAGCCGGGCCATACGGGACGACTGGAAGCCGATGATCGTGACCGGACTGGGCGTAGGTGTGATGACCGGCTTCTTCGGAGTCGGTGGCGGCTTTCTAATCGTCCCGGCACTCGTTCTGATTCTGGGGCTCAACATGCGGACCGCGGTTGGGACCTCGTTGGTGGTGATCGCCATCAATTCGGCGTCTGGTCTGGCGGCGCATCTTCGTTATGGATCGCTCGATCTAGCCATGGCCGGGCTCTTCACCATCGGCGGCGCCATCGGGGCGCTGGTCGGCGCGTCGCTGGCTGGCAAACTGGACGAGCAACGCCTACAGCGTGGCTTCGCCACCTTCGTCGCGCTCCTCGGCATCTGGATGGTCATCGGCAACCTGCCGCTCGGGCAGATCGTCGCGTGAGAACGGGGCATGAGGGCGCGAATGAGCGGAACGTCTCCTGGATCAAGCGGAATTGAGCCACGCTCAATTGGGAAGGTATTGGCCGACGTACCGTCGCAAAGCGTGTGGGAACAGCAGTCAACGCACTCGAGAAGAGCAGCGCTTGCTACGGACCAGTTAGGTTCAAGGCGCGAACATTGGCTGACGCACTGGTTCGATAATCGTTCGCGGCTCGCGCCGAGCTAAGCCAGCAGCACTACTACGGTAAAGTCCGCTGAAGGGACTCGATTTCGTTCGCGAAATTGGTCGAGTGTCGCCCCACAATTTCAATGTGGAGCGGTCGAGCCCCTTCAGTGGGCTTCGTCTAAGGTAGCCCAGGATCTTTAGTCCTGGGCGAGCGCGGCACTGTCACCGAACTAATTCGTCATCGACCATCAGCGTACTCAAAAACTCAGGGGTTGTCGGTGCGCTTGCTTGCCTCCAGGATCTCCAATCCGACGACATTCCCATCCTTGTCAGAGTCAAGGATGATGCCCGGTTTGTCCTCGTCGCTTTCCTCGATCGTTGCATTGTTAAACATCAGCCGCAGCGTGTCGGTTTCGGGATCGTAGATTGCTTTCACGGCTAGCTCCATGATGGTCGACGATTTTGAACATCTTCGCTCTTGAGGATGCGGTCGATCAGCGTCGTCAGGGACGCGAAGACGGCGTCTCGGCGGCGTTGGCGCGACTAGAGAGCCTGCTGCGTGTCTTCGAGCGGTGACGCAACTCGCGGCATCGCCTCAACCTTAAATCGGCCGTCATCTTCCACCGTGACGCGATACAGGGCATCGAACCCTTCGTCAAAGGTTGGCGGCTCAAGACGTTTGTGGGTGCCGTAGATCGCCTTGTTCGGCACCCGGCCCGTTCCGCTACGCTCAGCGTTGCGACGGGCAGCGTCGCGAGGCTGGACGTCGAAGAAATAGCCGACGACGGCAAACCCGGCTTGTCGTGCCGCCGGGATGTAGCGAGCGCGCTGTTCGACGCTGGCGTTGGTGTTGTCGATCACGAAGCGCGTCTTGCCGTCAATGCATGCTTGTAGCAGTAGCGCTTCGCGGTGCCGCGTCTTGAGCATGTCGAGGTTGATGCGCACGTGCGTATCGAAGAAGCGCTCCTTGTAGAAGGTCGACTTCCCCGCACCCTGAATTCCGATGAAGATCACGGCTTCCATGGGTGAATTAGATCAGGCATGGTCGTTCGGGTCGAACTCCGTCACCTGCCGCAGCGACACGATCCCGTGTTCGACTGTCGGTAGAGTGGAATCAGACGACGTCCGATCCTAGCTCCGCATCGAAGCGACGGCGTGCTCGAAGTCAGCGAAGGCCGTCGACGGATCGACCTTTTTGGCCACCAGTCCCTGAGCGAACTGCTCTTCACAAAAGTCAGCGATCATGGCGCGGTTCGGCTCAATGCCGAACGGCTGCCAATCCTCACCAAAGACTTCGACCGTGGTCTCCAAATCAGCGATTGACCACGGCGTCACGTCGGTCAGCGCCATGCGAACTCGTTGCGATTGAAGCCGAGAGCGCTCGAAGGCGTCGAAGAGTCGCACGGCGATCGACGGATCCTGTTCGAAGATTTCGCGACGCAGCCCGACGATGTGGTGCGCGGGATAGTAGCCGACCTTTTGAAAATAGCGGCGTTCCTGCTCCGGGTAGTCCTGAAGCAGTCGGACGATCGGGCCGTCCTTCTCGTGGAAGTGGCTCGGTGGCCACGGAACCATCATGGCGTCGAGATCGCCGGAAACCACCATGTCCTGCAGCGTGCTGCCCGCCGGTACCGCGTTGATGCCCTCTGGCACAACGGCGGCCGCCTGATGTCCGAAGGCGGCCTCGGTCGTTTGATCGATCGTTCCAACCCACCAATCGATGCTGGTCAGGTCAACGTCCTCGCCACGCATAGCGGCTCGACTCCAGGTGTTGCCGGTGTCGAACCAACCGTTCGTCCCCACCCGCTTCCCTTCGAGCTGTTTGAAGCTGGTGAGTCCGCTGCCACGCCGTACGAAGAAGCAGCGATGGCGGAAGGCGCGCATCGGAAAGACGGGCAAGCCCACCACGCCGCGATCATCCTCGGAGAGGCCGATCAGGTATTTGCTCATCGACATCTCGCCCGCCTGAAACGCGTCGCCGCTGCGGAAGCTGGCGATTGGTGCGGTACGATCGAGCGTCAGGTCGATGCCTTCGGGGGCGACATCCCCTTTGGCGATGGGTCCCATAATGTCGTAATCGCGCACGACCATGCGAATGGAATCAGGCTGAGGCATCTCGTCCCTCCTTGGCGTCACGGTGGCGGGAGAACGGTTACGTCTTATTTCGCAGCGAACTAACTGGCACGAATGAGCTCAACTTCGACTGTGATGATGTCCGTGGCCAGGATCGTCCGAACCGGACGCATGATCGTGCTGTCAGCAGCCGGGTTCACCCGGGTGGCCGCAACAGGTCTGCCGTAGCACGACCCTGCGCCACAGGTTGCGCGAGAGCTTGGACAGCTTCTCGCGGCGTGGCATGGGCTGGTTTAGGTTCGTCAGGAACTGACCAAACGGGATTCTGCGAAGCATGACTGCGGCCCACCCATCACTATCTCCGGCGGAATTCGAAACAACGGGCGACGTCCCAATCGCCGTCGCCCATTACCACTCTACCGTCCGGTTGGGCCGTCGATCTGGAAGGCCACGGGATCCGGCTTGTAGGGTCGCAGCAACCACATGGGTCGCCGCATGTTTCCCGGCCCGGGCGCCGGACGCGCCATCTGCAGCCAGCGACGGAACGCCTCCATCGAGCGGTTGGTATCGACCATGATGTCGCCGTAGCGGTCGTCGGGCGACGCCTTCACTACCCGCACACGTTGATGCCAGGCGTGCGCGCCACTGATCGGGTCCGGCTGCACCGGGAAGGTCAGATTCTGATGCACGCCCGCGTCACTCCACCAGATCTTCTTTGAATCTGGATCACTGCTGTTGAACGGACGCACCCCCTGCGACTGACGCATGAGGAAGACGCCCGGATCGTTCTCCTGGATGCTCACTTTGGCCGACGACCAACCGTCATTGGCCCGTGTGTCCTCCAGGCGCCAGCGGCCGAGGTGATGCGAGCAGGCGACCACGCCCGGCCGCAGCCCCTCCGTCACCCAGACCTTGTCGACGAAGTAGCCGATCTCGGTCTCGACCCGCGCCAGATCGCCCGTCTTGACGCCGATGCGCGTAGCGTCGGCCGTATGCAGCCAGAGCGGGTTGGAGTGGCTGATCTCGTTGAGCCACTTGGCGTTGCCGGAGCGGGTGTGAATCAGGGTCGGGATGCGGTAGTTCGGCAGCAGCGTCATCTCTCCGGCGGCCCGATCGAGCACTTTGGGCGCGACGTGACTGTCGATGTAGGTTGGAATGGCGTACTCCGGCCAGCCCCACTCGTAGAGGGTGCGCGAGAAGAATTCGAGCTTTCCTGAGGGCGTCGGCCAGCCGCGGCATGGCTGTCCATCAACGACCACCCCAACCGGGCGACCGTCCGGCCCGACCACACCTCCAGGCATCGGCGTGATCTCCGGGCTGTGCGGCTTGGCGGTCGGGCTCCAGACGATCTGGCTCTCCAGATCGATCTTGGCATCAGCCAGTTCTTCATCCGGGACTGGATCGTCGAACTGGCGCATGGCCTGTTTCTGAATCTCGAACGCGCCGTACTTGCGCATATACGCGAGCGGCGTCAATCCCTCGGCCGCGGCCGCTTCCGGCAGGCCCGGAACAGAGTTCTCGAAGATCCACTGGTAATACTCGTCGATGGTGACCTTCTCGCCCGGCCGATACGGCGACTCGTAGTACTTGCGAATGCCGAGCGAGCCGTCAGGATCGATGCGCCAGGAGAGTTCGATCCAGAACTCGTCCTCTTCCCAGACTTCGCCGGGATTGGCCTGATAGGTGAAATCGACCTTTTTGCCGAGCCGCTCCATGGCGACGCGCACCACCGGCTGACGCAGCGCAATCCACTTGGCGGCATGCGTCTCATAGGAATGCGTGTCGTGACGCTCGGCGCCGACGCCCATCGGCAGGACGTAGTCGGCCAGCCACGAACTCTCGCTCCAGGTCGGCGTGAGCGCGGCGTGCATGCCGATCTTTGACTCGTCGCGCAGCGCGTCCATCCAGACAAAGCCGTCCGGGTTGGTCCAGACCGGGTTGTAGACGCGGGTGAAGTACATGGCCAGCTTGCCGCGCCCCTCCTTGAGGAAGTGTGGCAGCAGGAAGCTCATCTCATGGTGCGCCAGAGGATATTCCTTGGGCCACGAGACCTCGTTCCAGACCTTCTGCTTGGTGGGTTCAGCAAACGGTCGCGGCACGAACTTGTCCCACACGTTGGGAGCCGTTCCGCCTTCTGTGCCGATGCTGCCGGTCAGGACATTGAGGAAGAAGAGCGTACGCGGCACGGCCCAGCCACCGAGGTGACCGGCTGACGCGGCGCGCCAGGTGTGCGTCGAGAGGGCCGATCCAGCCTTGGCGATCTCATGCGCGATCTCGACGATCATGCTGGCCGGGACACCACACTCTTGCTCGACGAACTCCGGCGTGTACCTGGCGTATTCTCGCTTGAGCTCGGCCACGAAGGCGTCAAAGCTGACCTCGAGTTCCGGTCGCAGCGTGCGCAGGTAGTCTTCCCAGTTGGTCCAGCGACGCACGAACTCTCGGTCGAACAAGTCCTCCTGAATCAGGACGTTGGCCATGCCCAGCAGCAAGGCTGCCTCGGTTCCCGGTGAAGCCGGTAGCCAGTAGTCGGACATCGAAGCCGTATTCGACAGTCGCGGGTCAACGACCGCGATCTTGGCGCCCTTGGACTTCGCCTCGATGATGCGTTGCGCATGCGGGTTGAAATAGTGTCCGCTCTCCAGATGCGCGCTGACCAGCAAAATGAATTTGGCGTTGGCGTAATCGGGCGACGGCCGGTCGATTCCCATCCAGAAGGCATAGCCGGTGCGGCCGCCCGACGAGCAGATGTTGGTGTGGGAGTTGTGCCCGTCGATGCCCCAGGATTGCAGCACCCGCTCCATGTAGCCATCTTCGCCGGGACGTCCGACGTGGTACATCACCTCGTTGGGGCGGCCTTCGGTCAGCGCCGAGCGGATCTGACCGGCGATGGCGTCGAGGGCGTCATCCCAGCTCACGCGCTCCCACTGACCGCTGCCGCGCGGACCGGACCGTTTCATGGGATAAAGGATGCGATCCGGATCGTTGATCTGCGTCAACGTCGCTGGGCCTTTGGCGCAGTTGCGGCCACGGCTGCCGGGGTGGAAAGGGTTCCCCTCCAGTTTGCGCACCTGCAGCGTCTCGCGATCGACATAGGCCATCAGCCCGCAGGCCGACTCACAGTTGAAGCAGGTGGTCGGCACTAACATGTAGTGATGTTCGCGCTTCTCCGGCCAGGCGCGCGGCTCGAACTCGACCCAGTCGTCCCACTGCTCGGGCGGCGGATAGGATGCCAGACCGCTGGTCTGCTCCGGCACGAACGGCTGGTCGACTCGTCGTTTGGCGGGAGTGGCTGGAGCCGCTGGAGCCGCCTGCATTTCTTGGGGCTTGCTACTCACCATGAACGCGTCCTCTTCCCGTTGCCTAGCTCAATGGAATATCTTGACCGGCGCTCACCCAGATCGTCTCGTACGACCAAAGTCCGGCGAGGGCTGCTCCCGCGCCGAAGGCCGCGGGAATGATGACGGTGCTGGATTCAAACGTGATCACCGCGAAGATAAGCGGCACGAAGATACCGAGCAAGACCACCGCGCCGAAGAGCGCCAGGCGATACGGGCCATTGGTCAGCAGCCCGACCGTCTTGCTGACGTGCAGATTCTCGTGGGGCATCCCAAGCTCAATCGCCAGCACGGCGCCGAACAGAAAGACTCCCGCTCCCAGGATCCCGGACAGGATACGGAGCTCATGCTCAGAGGCCCCTGCCGAAACACCGACCAGCATCAGCGCGGCCGTTCCAGCCACCACCGATTGAATGATCAGATGCGGCAAGAGAAGCGGGCTCTGCCAGAAGTCGCGGCCCTCAGCCTGACGAAAGAGGAACGCCGTGTATCCAGCCGATGCGAGCGCCAGTGGGATGCCGATTCCCATCAACACGTCCTGCGCGCCGTGAAGCCCAAGGAGGGTCAGCAGCAGCCAGACGAACGCCACACCGCTGAAGACGAACAGGATGTAGCCTCCCCAGACCAGCCAGGAAGTTGGATTGGGTAACACCATCAGGAACCAGAATCGCTCTGGCCGTTTGAGATCGATCACGAGCAAGAACGTCGTGAGGGCAATGAACACCATGCCCACGATCGGGGCGGCGACATCGAACGTCGCGTGGTTTGAAGCCCAACCGAAGAGGAGCAGGATGGCGGCGATCAAGACCGCACCGGAACCGATCGACTTGGTCCACAGATACGTCGCCACCTTCATGCCCCACGGCTTGGGGTGGTGGACGTCGTAGACGACATCTGCTTCGGGTGGCGTGTCTTTCGTGACGCTGGCCTGCAGTGCTTCGGGCGGACGGCCGTCCTCTCGCACCTGCGACCAGAGATAACCGGTCATGCGGTTCTGTGCCTCAGGAACAAGACTCGACGCATCGCCATCGATGTAAAAGAGCTTCGGCTTGGTTCCCTGCTCCGGCTTGCGTGTCAGCACCTGTTCGGTTGCCAGAAGGTGGCTGATGTCGCTGGCCGGATCGTCCATGTCACCGGCGATGATCGCCTTCTCCGGACAGACGACCACGCAGGCCGGGAGTAGACCGAGATCAACGCGATGCGCGCAGTAGTTGCATTTGGCGGCGGTGTTGTCGAACGGGTCGATGTAGAGAGCGTCGTAGGGGCAAGCCTGCATACAGGACTTACAGCCGATGCAGCGCGACGCATCGAAGTCGACGATGCCGTCAGGTCGTTTGAAGAGGGCTTTGGTCGGGCAGACAGTCACGCACGGGGCGTCTTCACAGTGGTTGCAACGCAGGACATTGAAGTGTCGACGCGTGTTGGGGAACTCCCCTTTTTCGGTGTATTTGACCCACGTTCTGAAAACGCCGAGCGGAACCTGGTTTTCGGATTTGCACGCGGTGGTGCACGCATGACAACCGATGCACTTGCGGTTGTCGATGACGAAGCCATACCTCATCGAGTGTCGCCCCCCATGGCCCACTTCAATCGATTGAATCACTCGTGACGGGATCAACGAGAATTGACGCTAACAGACGAATCGGTCGATGTCCAGTCAGTTGTCATAGTTATCATGACATCACTACAACCGTGTTGATGGTGCACTGATCCGAACCTCGCTCGACTAGCGGCACTGTCGAACGTTTACATGGATGCGACGAGCGGGAACCCGGCCTCTTCCCACGCGCCAGTGCCGCCTGCGAGATTGATGGCGCGAATTCCTCGACGCAGCAACAGACTCGCCCCAACCGCGCTACGGTTGCCGCTATTGCAGATCACCAGCACCGGCTCGATCACACCGTGCGCCCCGATCGCTTGATCCAGTGAGCGATAGGGGATGTTGAGCGCGTTCGGAAGCGTGCCGCCTGCCAGCTCGGTCGGTTCGCGGACGTCGATGATCGTCCCAATCGTCCCGGCATCGATCTGCCACCGCAGTTCCGCCGGTTCGACCAAATCAATTCTCTCGACTCGCAAACCGGCCGCGACCCAGACCGCTGGTTCGGGGGCAAGCGAGAAGAGCGGATTGGTCATTCCCGAGGACCATTAGAGAGTCGACGGCATCATCCAGATCTTCGTCATCCGCCGCGATAAGCAGAATCGGCGCTTCGGCAGGAACCAGCCATGAGACCATCAGACCGAACTGTCCATAGCCAATCGGGACGTTCAAGGCGCCGGCCAGGTGCCCTTCAGCGAATTCGGGGTAATCACGTCCATCGATGATGACGGTGGAGGCTGGAAGATCGTCGACCGCTGCCGCCTCCACGTACGTCACAGCCGACTGCTTCACCGGCGCGCCCCGGCGATTGAGCGCAACGATGCGGTCGATGTTCGGTGGACGCGGCGGAAGGTCGGTGACGATCTCGCGCACAAACGTGAGGCGATCATGGATGGAGAGTGCGTCATTCTTGGTCCGCTCGCGACCGATGGTGGTCGATGGATCCGGCGCGATCCGTTTGCCGCAGAGGGATCCGGCCAGGTGACCTGGATAGACGACGACCGAGTCGTCCAGCGAGAGAAGCCGCCGATGAAGGCTGTCGAACAGTTCGACTGCCAACGCCTCGGCCGCGTTTCCATGTAGATCGGGACGGCCGACGTCGCCACGTGAAGAGCGTGTCTCCGGTCAAGATTGAGTCTGGGACGCGCTTAGCGCGGTCGCGCACCAGCAGGCTGATGCTGTCCACACTGTGACCGGGCGTGTGCAGAACGCTGAGATCAATTGAGCCGATCTGTATCACGTCGCCGTCGTTGAGATCCTCGTGGAAATAGGAGACGTCCGCGTCACGATGGATGTGGATCGTCGCACCGGTGCGCTCGGCCAGTCGAGTTCCACCGGAGACGTGGTCCGCATGCACATGGGTCTCGATGATGTGTGTGATCTCAAGTCCGGCGTTGCGCGCCAAACCGACGTAATTGCGCACGACGTCCCACCTCGGATCAATCACGGCACACTGGCCGCCATCGCCGATCAGGTAGGATGCACAACCGATGTCGGACATCCGTATCTGGCGAAACATGACCTCACTCGTCGTCGTCATCCCAGCCCGCTTTCTCGACGAAGAAGGTCAGCACCCCATCGTGCTCGTCCGACGCCAGCAGCTTGTGCCCAGTCGCTTCCGCCCACGCAGGAATATCCCTGCGTGCTCCGGGATCGGTCGCAGAGATGGCGATGACTTGGCCGCGCTCCAGGTCCTTGATTGCCCGTTTCACCGAGACGACCGGCATGGGACAAAGCATGCCTTTGGCATCGAGTTCTTTATCGACATGGATGGAACTGGACATGATCCTCTCCTAACGCTTCCGCACCACGAGCCAGCGATCTAACCTCTCAAATGAACAAGGTCGTGTGCGCACCGGATGCGAAACCCAGGAACATCGCGGCGCCGCCCAGTTCGATTTCGTCGATCAGATCCTCCCGCTTGATGCCCATCACCTCCATCGTCATCTGGCAGGCAATGAGCTTCACGTCCAGGTCAATCGCCTGCCTGAGCAGCTCGCCCGCCGAAACGACGTTGTGCTTGGCAAACATCCCCTTCATCATCTTCGTAGCCATAGGCGTCATACCGGGGAGCATGCCAATCAGGTTCGGCACCGGAATCGGCATGGCGGGGTTGGCGATGGGCGGCACCTGCAGATGCTCCGGACCACCCTTCTTCAAGATATTCAGACCATAGAAGGTGAAAAAGACGTACACCTCGGCATCCATCGCGGCCGCCGTGGTGGCAAGAATGAGGGGCGGGTACGCCATATCGAGCGTGCCTTTGGATGCGATGATCGCGACCTTGCGCCGAGCGCTGTCACGTTTGGCGGCTCGTTTGATCCGCTCATCGATCAGGCCGTTCAGCCGCTCATCGACCAGTCGATCGAAACGCTGCCGCACCATTTCGTCAATCTCCGCGGAGATATCGGAATCGGGCTGCTCGATCTCTGTAGCCAACTCGGCCCCCTTTCACGCCAAGTCGAATCGAATAGACCGTCAGATCTGCCTGAAGTCCAGGACGCACGCAGATCGGGCACACCGTTCTGGGGCCTAACGAGTCAATCGGGTGACCACGCCGATCATGTCCGCCACCGACTGCTCAGGTGAGGCGAATTCGTCCGGATTCCGTAGACAGTGGAGAGCGAACTCTTCGAGCATTCGAATAGTGACGGACTGCGTCGCGGCGCGCATCGCCGCCATCTGAGTCATGATGTCGTGGCAGTCACGTCCCTCATCGACCATCCGCTGAATACCACGGGCCTGTCCTTCGATCCGCTTCAAGCGTTGTACGATGTCCTCGCATGCCCGCGGATCGAGCCGATCGCTCCCTGGCATAGCCCCTCCAAACACGGACTCCGAGCCAGCCGACAACCGACTTGACGCAGATGTGCCAGCACCCTCGCGCGCTTCGCTCCGCGTCGTCTCTAGTTCCTTACCCCCGTAGGGTAGTAATGTTGTAATGACAATATAGCATCGTCCTCTCACTGCTTCAAGGGGCTCGCAGTTCCGATGCCCACGAAGTGGGTATTACACGCGAATGGCTACATGCTGGAGGAATTCGCGCAACAGAGCGGCCGCCCGATGACGCGATGAACAAACGGCGTAACACCCTACGGGCACGTCCTGGAGGGTTCCTCTTCAACGACGACAATGTCTGACTGTTCGGCAGGCACTTCGGTCTCGTCCTGGGCGGTCGGTAAGTGCGGCAAACGAATCTGCGGAGTATAATCCCCGCGCAGATTCAGTTGAATGGTCAAAAACGGTCTCGCGAACGGCGGGACTACGCACGACTCATCGGCGACGGTTCGAGCGCGGGCCGCCATTTGCCGAACCGGAGTGTATGCGTTTTCGGAGAGATGGAGGTGCCGCTAGAAGAGCCGGGCCCTCGAACTCCGGTTGATCGATTGTGGAGTAATCCGAACGAAGGGAGACCTCCGGAACATGGATCATGAACCGTTCAATCGCCTGTACCAAGATGCCATTTCGGGCAATCTCACACGTCGCCAGGTCCTGAAACGAGCGGCGGCAATCGGGCTCAGCGCTCCTGCCATCGCCGCACTCCTGGCCGCATGCGGCAGTTCGAACAAGTCGACGCCGACCACCGCGTCAGCATCGACCGCGACCAGCAGCAGCGGCGGCACGACTCCGGCCGCCACCACCGCTGCCACCTCGACCTCCGCCGCATCACCGGCGGCGACCACTGCGTCGACGGCAACCACAGCGGCCGGTGCTGGTCGTGGCAAGGGCGACACACTCAATCTCCTGTGGTGGCAAGCACCGACGATTCTCAACGGTCATCTTGCCCAGGGCACCAAGGACTTCGACGCCTCCCGCGTGGTCCTCGAACCTCTGGCTGATTTCGACAAGGATGGAAACCTGGTTGCCGTCCTGGCGGCTGAGATCCCCAGCCTCGACAACGGTGCCGTGTCTCAGGACGGAATGAGCGTCACCTGGAAGCTAAAGACAGGCGTCAAATGGTCGGATGGCGAAGACTTCACCGCGGACGACGTCAAGTTCACCTTTGATTACGTCTCTAACAAGGACACCGCCGCGACCTCCTTCGCCAGCTATGCCACGGTCTCGGCGGTCGATGTTGTCGATCCGAATACGGTGAAGGTGACATTCAAGAACCCGACTCCTGGCTGGTACGGCTCCTTCTGCGGTTCCTATGGCTACATCCTGCCGCAGCACGTGCTGAAGGACTACGTCGGCGCCAATGCACGCAATGCACCCTTCAATCTCAAGCCAATCGGCACCGGTGCATATAAGGTCGATGACTTCCAATCTGGCGATCACGTGCAGTACTCGATCAACGACAACTTCCGCGAGGCCGATAAGCCCTTCTTCAAGCAGGTCTATCTCAAGGGTGGTGGTGACGCGACAAGCGCGGCACGCGCGGCCATCCAGACCGGTGAAGTCGACTATTCGTGGAACCTGCAGGTTGAGTGGGGCGTTCTGCAATCGTTGAAAGGCGATCAGAACCCTGGAGACGTGGTGATCTCACCAGGTGTCAGCGTTGAGCGCGTGCTGATCAACATGACCGACCCGAACAAGGACGTGAACGGCGAGAAGTCGAGCGTCGAGGCTCCGCACCCGTTCCAGGCGGATCTGAACGTGCGCAAGGCCTACTCCATGGCGATTCAGCGCGACGTCATGGCCACCCAACTCTACGGAGATACCGGAACCGTTACGTCGAACATCCTGGTTGGCCCGTCCTCCTTCGTCTCCAAGAACACCAGCTGGAAGTATCGACGTCGCGCTGCCAATCAAGCTGTTGGATGACGCAGGATGGGCCAAGAACGGGAACGTTCGCGAGAAAGACGGCGTCCAGATGAACATCACGTACTCGACGTCGGTCAATTCCCTGCGCCAGAAGGAGCAGGAGATCGTCAAGCAGGGATTCGCCCAGATCGGCGTTAACTGTCACCATCAAGTCGGTCGACGCCAGCGTCTTCTTCGCCTCCGACGCCGGCAACAACGACACGTACGCCCACTTCTACGTCGACATCGAGATGTACACCAGCGGCCCGTCGACCCCCTATCCGCTGGATTACATGGACGCGTTCTACAGCGGCAACGACAACATTCCCCAGAAGTCCAACTCCTGGTCCGGAAACAACATCTCGCGCTGGAAGAATGCGGACTACGACAAGGCATATGAGGCCGCCCAGGTCGAACTTGACCCGAGCAAGCAGGCAGATCTCTTCATCCAGATGAACGATCTGGTGATCACCAACGTGGTCCACATCCCTGAGGTTCAGCGCAACGGCGTCTCCGGCGCCAACAAGAAGCTGCAGAACCTTGAGCTCTCGGCCTGGACGTCTGATCTCTGGAATCTGATGAACTGGACGCTGTCGAGCTAGAGGTTCAGTCGCCGGCCACAGCCGGCCAAACGTGAATCACACTCTCCTCCTACGATGACGACCGTCTACCTGCACGCTCCAGGGGCGGTCGTCGCTTTATGTCTACTGGTATCCAGACGAGCATAGACCCGGCGAAAATAGTGACAACGCCCTTACGGACCACGACACATCCTTCACATGCCCCTTGGCAGTCAATATGTTTGTGTGCGAAAACAATATCTTCAACGCGGGCGATGGAAGGTGGTCGGTTCGTGGAATCTGGGCGCAAGCAGGCACGTGATCCCGGCGCGGCGTTCCTGGCCTACAAATGGGTCGTGCTGATCAACACGACCGCGGGCATTCTGATGGCCTCGATCGATAGCTCGATTCTGACCATCGCCTTGCCCGACATCACTCGCTCGATTCATGCGTCGGTCGCGCAGGTGATGTGGGTCGTTATGGGGTTCCAGGTGGTGATAACAGGGCTACTTCTGCCGATCTCACGACTGGCCGATATCAAGGGACGGGTGCGGCCCTACATTCTCGGCTTCGCCATCTTCACCGTCGCATCCGCTTTATGCGGTTTCGCCCAGTCCGGCTCCGAACTGCTCCTATTTCGACTGATCCAGGGCATCGGGGCGGCCTTCATCTTCGCCAATAGCACCGCGTTGGTCACCGATGCGTTTCCCAGCGAGGAACGTGGCTTCGCGTTGGGGATCAACATGATGGCCGGCGTGAGCGGCTTCATCCTGGGGACGCTTCTCGGGGGTGTCATCACCGAGTCGCTCGGATGGCGCTACATCTTCTTCATCAACATCCCCATCGGTCTCTTCGCCACCACCTGGGCCGTCCTGCGCCTGCAGGAGACGGGCGAGCTCGAGGGGTCGGCGCGGTTCGACATCCCGGGAATGCTCCTGTTTCCGCTCTCCATCACCTCGGTCTTGATCGGACTCACCGAGGTCGTCATGGGGAACGCTGGCCGGACGGGAACGAATCTGTTGCTTCTCACCGGCGTGAGCGCCTTCATCGCCTTCGTAGTGGTCGAGCGCCACGTCGACTTCCCGATGATGGATCTCACGCTCTTCCGAATCCGCCTCTTTCTGGCGGGTAACGTGAGTCTGTTGCTCAACGCCATCGCGCGTGGTTCCACCATGTTCATTTTGAGCTGGTATTTTCAGACGGTGCTGGGCAACTCGCCGCTATCGGCCGGGCTAAAGCTCCTGCCCATGGTCTCAACCATGATGCTGGTTGCACCGGTCTCCGGCCGGCTCTCCGATCGATTTGGCTCGCGCTGGTTGAGCACCGGTGGGTTGATCATCACCGGAATTGGGCAGCTCTGGATGGTCAGTCTCCCGGTGGACGCACCCTATCGCACGCTGGCGTTCGCGCTGGCCGTCCTTGGCACCGGAAACGGGCTCTTCAACTCCCCAAACACGAGTGCCGTGATGGGGAGCGTGCCATCTAACCGGCGCGGCGTGGCGGCGGGCATGCGCACGCTCCTCAACAACACGGGACAGACCATGGCCATCTCGATCGCGATGGTCATCCTCTCGACGGTCATGTCCTATCGCGTATTGAGCGGGCTGTTCACCGGCACGGCCAGCAGCAACCAGCTTGACGCGCGGGCATTCATGCACGGCTTCCACGAGATATTCCTGTTCGGAACGGTGACGGCCATCGTCGCGGCGGTCTGTTCGGGTCTGCGGGGCAGCGACAACCGTGCCGGAACGAGCGCGAGCGGATCGACCCGTGTTGTGACGCCAGCCAGTCCAGCGCCAGCAACGGCCGCGGTCTCCACGGGAGGTCGGTAGCATTGGCATAGCGTACGTCGCTGCAGCGGGTCGAAATCGAGGGCGTGGCATCGCACGGAGGGATACGAGCCCCTCAGCCCCGTGGGTTTAGTCCCCGACGTGTCGTTCGCTGCAGCGCGGATCTCAAACGCGAACTGACCGATCAGACCGATGGTGGCGGCGCGAAAATGTAGGGTCGGCCGTCGAGGAGATACCAGCGACCGCCGTCAAATTTCATTGTCGTAGCCACATGGAACACCATCTCGCTCGGCATGCCTTCCGGCCCTTGGATACCTACGACACGCTGGGTTGCGTCAGAAAAGATGACGTCCGGTGCCAGCTGGCGGACGCTCTCAATTTCGAACTCCGTACGCGTCCCTTTCATTGGTCCATTGAGTAGGAAGCTGAAATTGCCCTCGATGGCGGCGCGGCCCTGGGTGTTGTTGCCAAACGGATCCAGCAATACACCATCAGCTGTGTATGCGTTTGCCAGACCAGCGGCGTCAGCGTTGTTCCACGATGCCGCGAAGCGGTCGTAGATTTGTTGGACGATCGACTTGGCATCTGCTGTCGACGACATGTGCGTTCCCTTTCAAAATAGTGGATGTACGAACCGACGAGAGCACCATCGCTCATGTGACTAGTCAATTGATAGCTCAATTGGTGCTCAGTCGCTGATCATGAATTCACGGCGTTGGACCAAAGATGGCGAATGCGCGATCACGAGGCCGATGTCTTTAGAGCAGCTTGCGGAACGGTTGACTTGGTGACACACTGAGGTTGGGGGACGGTGGAGGTGATCGTGATGCGGGCCCATTCGCTCGATCTCCGTCGTCATTTGGTCCAGGCGATCCAGGCAGGGACCAGTAAGGCGCATGCGGCCGACGTCTTCGGGGTCAGTGTGCGCACCATCAACCGCTACCTCAAACAACTGGCCGAGGGCGACACGCTCGCGGCCAAGCCCAGTCCAGGTCGTCCCCGGCAGATCCCGTCGGAGCAGCACGCCGAGTTGGTGGCGCAGCTCCGGGCGCATGACGATGCCACGCTGGAGCAGCAGTGTGCCGTGTGGGCGGCCAGCCATGGCGTACAGGTCAGTCCGGCCACCATGAGCCGGATGCTGGCCCGGCTGGGGTGGACCTGGAAAAAAAGACGCTGGTGGCCACCGAGCGGGACGAGGACACCCGGCAGCAGTGGTGGGCGGACATGGTTAGGCAGGATGCCCACCAATTCGTCTTCCTCGACGAGACCAGTGTCAACACCACGCTGACCTCCCGCTCCGCCTGGGCGCCGCACGACGAGCGGGCCCAGGGCCGCGCCGACGATCGCGGTGAGGATGGGAAGCCCGGCGGTGATCAAGGCCCGCAGAGTGATGAAGAGCACGATCGCCGCAACGACCACACCGATGATCTCACCCGGTCCTCCGACCTGGGAGTCGGTCGTCTCCGCCGAGCCGCCATATTCGACCTCGAGTCCCGCGGCACGTGCGGGTTGCATGGCCGACTTCACGGCGCTCTTTTCGGAATCTGGCACCTGTTCCGGCGGCTGTGCGAAGAGGACGTCCGCGAATCCGACCATTCCGGTCGGCGAGACGGTGAGCGACGACACGTTGATGACGCCGTCTACATTCTCCGCGGCATTCAGACTCTTGGTGATCGCGGATTGGGCAGCCTGGTCGTTGAGCGTTCCGCCATTGGATGCGGCAAAGACAGTGCGGAGGGTTCCACCATTCGCGGCTGGGAATTGCGTCGAGAGGAGGTCGGAGACTCGCTGCGATTCAATACCCGGTATCGTGATCTGGCTGGTAAGCGTGCCCCCGAGGGTCGTTCCCAGCGTGACGACCGCGACGACCAGCAAAATCCAGACACTGACGACCCATCAGCGGCGGCGGTATGCGGCCAGTCCCAATCGATACAACCAGAGTGCCATCTATTGTCCCCACGATCCGTCACGGCATTAGTTCGCGTGAATCAGATCATCAGTTCCAAGTTGAGATAGCGGCATCGAAATCGAAGTCGCGCCGACATTTCGCGTCCACCCCGATTGTATGGGGCGCTCGCGGCGTTCCAACACGACCGAATAGGAAATGTTTCCCATACCGTGGCGGGATCGCCGGGAATCTCGACACTCGCTCTGGCGAAAACCATACCAGGAGAGCCGGAAGGATCGGATCGAGAGGGAAGACCAGCTCTGGGAGTTGCTGCCATTTGCGTGGACGAGATGCGCATGATCTTCGTGTCAGGCGAGCGCGACCGGAAGTGAATACGTGTGTCCATGAAACGAAAGAGGGAAGCAATCAGCTGATGTCGAGACGAGACTTCAGACGCAACGATTCAGACGGGAATCGGCATGTATCCAGGACAATCCTCGAACCAAATCATGCTCAGTGGTGAGCGACATACAGGCGCTTAGCTCGTGGGCTGTTCGGCAACGCTGGTTTCGGTGCCTGTGATCGCCCCAGCGAGGACGTTGGAGCGGATCTGTAGCGCTGCCAATGACGCGAGCGCCGAGGCGACCAAAAGCGTCCAGAAGACCGGTGTGTAGCTACCGAAGGCGCTGAAGATGATGCCGGCCGCGAACGGTCCCAGCGCACGAGCCACGGTGACCCAGAGAGCCAGTACCCCGGCGATGCTTCCGTAGTTGACCGGGCCGTAGAGCTCGGCCACCAGGGCTGCTCGAGCGGGCGTGATCGCACCGAAGCCCGCACCGAAGAGGGCAACGAACGCGAAGATGCCGAGCGTGCTATGCCACATCAGCAGCGTTCCGATCGCAAGCGTCTGCAACAGGAAGATCAAGGCGGTGACGTAGCGGCGATCAATCCGGCCACCGAGAGGCGTGAAAATGAGCCGGCCCGGGAGAGCGAAGAGGCCGACGAGGCCGGCGATCGAGGCGGCAAAGCCGGAACTGTAGCCACGGTCGGTCAAATACGGAATCAGATGAATCGTCACGGCCACCGCCGTGAACATGACCAAACAGAACGAGCCGGTCAGCCACCAGAAGCCCGGGTCACGCACCGCCTGAGGCATGGTGGCACTCGGTGCCGTCACGCTCGCACGCGTACGCTCCGCTTTCGTCTCCCCGTCGGGCTCCAGACCCAGATCGCGCGGATGACGCCGCAGCAGAAGCACGTCAATAGGGAGCGTACCGACGAGGAGCACCGCCGCGAGAATCAGTAAGGCTTCACGCCAGCCATAGGACCGCACCAGCCAGCCCGAAAGCGGCAGATAGATGACGCTGGCGAAGCCTCCGACGAATGTCAGGAGCGTCAACGCACGACTGCGATATCGATCAAACCATTGCGACACCACGTAGAACGCGGGCTCGTAGAGCACGGTCGCCATGACTATGCCAATACCGACCCAGATAGCGTAGAACGCCAGGATATTGTGTACTTTAGCCCAGGCCACCAGCAAAAGGGCGGCGACGATCGAGCCGAGACTCATCAGCAGGCGAGGACCGCGCCAATCGAGCCAGCGGCCAACAGGGATGGCCGCGAAGCCGGAGAGCAGGAGAGCCAGCGAGTAGGCGCCGGTCAGCTCAGCGGTCGACCAACCCAGCGCGTCGTGCATCGGATTGAGGAATACCGAGAACGAGTAATAGAGGATCCCCCACGCAGTCACTTCCGCGACCGAAAGGCCGAGGAGCATTCGCCAACCGTAGTAGATCGGGAATCGAAGTCTACGCTCTCCCACGAACCCTCCTCGGACTCCTCATCAAATCTAGCGGAGTCAACCGCAACAACGAGCACCATAGCGATCACCGACCCCAACCAGTTCGAAGGTCTGCGACCGCACGCCGATGCGGAGGCCGCTCGCGGGCAGCGGAACGCTCTCAAAGTCATCGGAGGTTGCGGTCGAGTCGCAACGTTGGGCGGTCTCAAGGTCATTCTCGCTATCGAGAGAGCAGACCCCGGTTTCCGGCAGTTCAAGCTTGACGCTGCGCGCTTCATCCCAGTCGCCACGAATTGCGGCGACCACCGAGCGGACTTGCTCATAACCGGTCAACATCAGGAAGGTTGGCGCCCGCCCATAGCTCTTCATCCCGACGATATAGAAATCCGTCTCCGGATGTCGCAGCTCCTCAGCACCATGCGGCGGGACAGTGCCGCAGCTGTGGACGTTCGGATCGATCAGGGGAGCCAGGGCGCTCGGGCTTTCGAGTGCAGGATCGGGCGAGAGGCGCAGTTCGCTCAGGATGGCGAGATTGGGTCGAAAACCGGTCGTGACCACGATCTCATCGAATGGGCCGAGAACGCGCCCGTCCTGACCCTCGACCATGAGACCGCCGCCGAGCTCGCTCAGACGCAGGATCTTGAAGCTGCTCGCCAGCGTGACGTCCCCGCGTTCGACGTGTTGCCGCACCCGCAGACCGATACTCCCGCGAGCCGGAAGCGCGTCATTGCCCTCTCCACCGTACATCGTTGGCGTCGGAATCCGGCGCACCACCCAACTGACGTCGGTGTCAGGAACCTCACCTGAGAGCATCACGAGGTCGACGAGGGCGTTGAAGGCCGAGTGGCCGCTTCCGACCACGAGCACTCGTTTCCCCGCATATCGCTCGCGGTCACGATCCAGCACGTCTGGGATCCCATAGAAAAGCTTGTGTGCAAACGACGTTTCGCCGATCGCGGGAACACCTCCCGAACCCAGAGGATTTGGATTCTCCAAGGTCCCGGATGCGTCGATAACGGCTCTCGCCAGGATGTGCTCTACTCCCGCAGGGCCGGTGACAATCAATAGGAACGGGGCGTTCTCGCGTCCGGGCGTCTTCATCTTGTCGAAGCCCGCACGGCTTACCGAGACGACGCGCGTCTTGAGGCGGAGATGCGGCGCGATCTCCGGGAGGGCCGCGAGCGGCGCCAGGTAGTGGTCGATGAGGTTGCCACCGGTCGGATAGCCATTACCATTCGGCAGCTCCCAACCACTCTTGTTAAGCATAGCGGCCGCGACCGGGTCGACGTTGTGGCGCCAGGGCGAGAAGACGCGCACATGCGCCCACTGGCGCACCGAGGCGCCGACCTCAGCGCCCGCTTCCAGGACGACGAATCGCTCTCCAGCGGCCGCAAGATGCGCCGCAGCGGCCAACCCAACCGGACCGGCCCCGATGACGACCACCGGCCATGCTACCTGCTCCGTCTTCATGACTCTGTTCCTCTTCGCTCCGACCGCTCCATCACTTGTGAGTGCGGTCAATTCATGATATCGTTGCGATACACAACGTTGTTGTCGACAACAATACTCGGAGAGAAAAAGGATGTCAATAGCAACGACCACGGCATTACTTCGAGACGTCGCTCGTCTCCATGCACAGGTTCAGCGGGACGGCGCTGCCTGCTGTGGCGGCACCACAAACACCCAGTGCGTGATTCTCACGGCACTCGGCCGCAGCGAACCCACCACGGTCGCTGACTTGAGCCGCCAGCTTGGACTTGATAAGGGTTGGGTGAGTCGGGCCGTTGAGACGTTGGCGCAAGACGATTTACTCATCAAAACCCCGAGCGACGAAGATCGTCGGGCGGTCTTGATCTCGATGTCAGCGCAGGGACGCGCTCGATTCGACGATCTGGAGCGTACGCTGAATGCGCAGTCGGATCGGATCATGCATCACATTCCGGAAGCGGACCGTCCCGGGGTATATCGCGCGCTTGAGCTTCTGCGTGAAGCGCTGCTGGTCGAGGCTGAGACGAGCGCGGTCTGTGAACTGCCAGGCGACTCGACGAGTAGCTGAGCCCCAAATTGTCTGACACCCGCGCGTGAACCTCGGTTGGCTCTCGGCGACCCGCTTCGTCACTCTGAGCCGCTGACCACCGTGGGCTTGTCATGCTGAGCGAAGGCGAAGAATCTCTCCGCCGATACGCTGCGCTGCTATCTCGGGTGCAAAGAGATCCTTCGACTCCGCTGCCACCCTCTCTCTGACTCTCTCCTACTCAAGGGGAGCGAGAACCATCGCTCAGGATGACACGGGTGACGTTGGTCCTCCTTCGGGTGGCACATCCTCTGTGGCGAACGACTCAGCATGACAACCCACCCCAACGTGGGTCATCCTCCGGGGTGGCACATCCTCTGTGGTCGACTACTGAGCTCATGACCGCCTGATACACGGCCCTACCGCAGCCATATGCACCCGGCACGACGTCCGCGCATCCCGCGGGGACCGCTCGAGCCCATGTTTGAAAGCTCGGCAATCCCCGCGTTCCGAAGCGCTAGTCGAAGTGGAACGTCTTGGTAACGACGGTCGGATCGCGGGCGTAACCCGGCGCGGGCATCATGTCGGCTGGTCGAGGTTGGATCGAGACAGCGGGAACGTCCGGCAGCCCATCTTTGCTCTCCTCGACGCCGATCTCGATTGGGCCAGCGCCACGAACCTCAAGCAACAGCGTCCATCCCTCTTCCGGCGCGTTGTGATAGATCACCGGGAAAGATCCAGAACGTGCCCACTGATATTCGTTGAGATCGATGTCGTGACCGTTGACGGCCAGGCGAGTCAGCTCGCCCGCCGGGCGAATGTCAGCCGCCATCATCGGCGCGCCACGCGGCGAGGTGAATCGCAACTCGATGGTCCGGAGGTCCCCAACGGTGGAATCGCGCAGCACCGAAATCTCCGGTGGCGCCACCACCACCATTGGCGCGGAGGCAACGAAGGCCGGTAGCGTGCCCAGCAGCGTCGAGTCGTGGTCACTACGTCTTGTGCCTGACGGGATGAACTGCGTTGTCCAGCTATCGAGGTTTCGGTCGATGCTCACCCACTCCGCCGTGCCGGTGTCGGCGTTGACGTGATACGAGATCTGGTTCGGTCGCGGGTGATTCGCGTCGAAGCCAACCGTCGACACTCCCCAGATGAGCAGGGCCACGGCAAGCAGGCCGGCCGAAGCCGGGATGGCCCAACGACGTTTTTGATTGGCGTTTGGCTCGCCCGAGAGAAACTGGAGATGCGGCAGAAGCAAGCCGGCCAACGGCGCCACAAAGAGCATCAATACTCCCAGCAGCCCGATTCCAGTGAGCCCCTCCATACGATTGACGAACCCCATCATTGCCTGAAGCGTTCCGGGCAAGAGGACGAAGATCGGAGCCGCCGCGAGCGCGAGGACGGCTACGTACGGCCACGGACGCGCTGAAGTCGTGCCGGCCAGGATCTTCCATGCCAGTGGGAGCGTCCCGAACAGGAGCGGCCAGATCACCAGATAGCTCATGCCGGGTACGACGAGACTGGCGAACCAGAGTGGCAGCAATGCGCCTACCAACATTCCCGCGAGCAGGTTGTTGCGTTGGATCCAGCGCCCCGCCAACGCGTACAGCGCTGCCATGAGCGCGAGCGTCAGAATCGAGAAGGCCACGACGTAGAGCGTCGCCTGATAGTTTCCGATGAGCATCACTTGATACTCAATCACGAGATTGTGAATCAGGAACCAGAGGAGCGTCGTAATGACGACCGACAGGGTCGTGCTCAGCAGGAACTGCATTGCTCCGGCGATCACCCCACGTACCGAGAGTAAATTACGCCGCAGTCCGATGAACGACAATCCGCCAATCAGAATGGTGGCGAGCGCGGCCAGCGGAATCACCCAGGTCTCGGGATAGTGGACAACGAGGCCCGGCCAGATGTTGAAAAAGACGCGGTCGTCGCTCGAGCGGGTCTGCGAAAGATCGAGGCCGCCAAAGTGACGCACCGCGGCGAGCGTGTTGCTGCCCTCTTGCTGAATGCTGCCTGCGTCGATCACGTCGGGATTGTCGAGTTCAGTGTGATAATCCGGAGTGTTGCCGAGGACCACGAATCCCAATCCAGCACTGCCGTTGTCGGTGTATTCGCCAAGATCGCAATCAAGTCGGCCAGCGGAATACAGGTCGACGATCTGTGTCAGAAGCGACGACGCGCTCGGGTCAGGCGCGGCCTTGAGGTACTCCGAAACGAGCCAACTATCCTGTTTGCTGGTCGCGTACAACAATGACGGACCGGTTCCACCGGCCCCTTCATAGTTGAACGCCAGGCGCACGTCCTTGGCCCAGGGATGCTGTTCGTTGAACGCGGTTGCACCCAGCATCCCGACCTCTTCAGCGTCGGCAAAGACGACGATGACGTCATTGCGCAAGGGCGATCCGGCCCGAAGTGCGCGCACAGTCTCGAGAATCGTTACCACGCCTGACCCGTCGTCCATCGCGCCAGGACCGGTGCTGCCACTATCGTAGTGGGCGTTGAGGGCGATTGCCCCCGTGCTGTTGGTTCCCGGCAATCGAGCAACGATGTTGTGGACGGTCGCCCCGGCGAATCCTTCCACGCCATCCTCACCGGGAACGACCACCGAAGTGGTCTGGATAGTTGGGTCCATGCCAAGCGCACGGAGTTGCTCAACCAGGTAGATCTGACTCACAAGGTAACCCGGCGAACCAACCGCTCGCGGCTGAGCCGCGATGACGCGAAGATGTTCCATAGCCCGTTCGCCGGAAAACTCCGTTGCCGACGCTGACACCGGCTGGACGTCCGGTGTCGTGAGCTGATGAAATCCGACCCAGGTCAGCAGCGCCAGCACAAGGAGGAGCGTGATGTGTGGCGTCAATCGGGCAAGTCGCGACAGATCGAAGATCGAGCCGCGCGCCTGACTCGTTATCGTTTGATGCTGGTGGTTCCACGTCGCTGGTCTCATCGGTCTCTCCCCTTGGACGCGACACGCTTGCTACGACTCCCGGCCGTTGGTCAATTCGAATACGAATGCGTGGCCGAAACGCGCGACGCACGCACTTCAGCGTTGTCTACGTCGACAGACGCCCCACTTACCGGAGCGAAGATCTCGGTCGCGGCGCCGACACGGGTTGTCATGGCGCGCCACGAGAACGCCACCACCACGATCGCGACTGCCGCGAAGATGTAGTTCTCCCATGGTTGGGCGTCTGGCCAGGCCGGCCCGTTCATCTGGAAGTGGTAGATCATCGCGATCAGGATGCTGCCGCGCGCGGCGTTGAAGATCGGCGTCAGGATGACGGCCAACGACATCACCCCGATCAGGTAGGGGCCGAGTGACCACGCGCTCTGCGGCGTACCACTGAGGAGGAACGCAGGCAGATGCCACAGCCCCCAAAACGTGCCGAGAACCAGGCTCGCGGTCAGCGGGGTGTACCGGCGCTGGAGCAACGGTAGTGCCAGCCCGCGCCAGCCGAACTCCTCGACCGGACCGATCAGCAAAGCGGCAACAAAGGCCGGCAGCACGTCGTACCACGGATCAAAGGGGAACTCGGTCGCAGATCCGTTAAACGCGGCACCCACGTATTTCGCGACTGGAATGCCGAGCAGCAGCAACAACCACCACTTCCCGGGCAGGCGCCACAGCGTAAGGCGCCGGAAATAGTCACCAAGAGCCCGGAAGCCATACCGTCGCCAGATCAGATAGATCGCGGCGATACCGGGCGAGTAGACGGCCAGGATGAACACGGGGTGGGTGTAGCCGATCTCACCGAAGATCGGTTTGAGCGTATCTTCCAGAAGGATCGCGACAATGGCGACGCCCCAACCGAGCAGATACGTCAACGTGAAGAACCGCCAGACGCTGATCTCCGGCGTCACTACGGTCGATGGAGGCAATGTCTTGTTCGCGGGGCCGCTGGCGTGGTCGGCGCTAACGCGCAGATGAAATCGTGAACGATTGGCTTGCATCATGTGCCTCCTGATACGTGAGCGAGAGACTGGTCGTTCGTTCAGACGTCTGGCAAATCCGTTTCTGCCATGTCCATTTGCCGATCTCCACGATCGTGAAAACGCGATCCCGCGCGCGACGAGGTCACGGCCGTCCGGAGCGGGACGCCGCGCAAATCGACGAGCCTGGAAGTGCCAGCGAGTCGAACTCGACGGTCGATCATCGATCGAGAGCCAAGTTCAACAGAGGCCTCACGAGCTGGGTCAAGCGATGGCGTGTGCGGACTCGTGAGTTGAGGGGGAGTCAAACTAACTCGGCGCAGGGCGGAGGTCGTGCCAACGCGGACAGTACGTGACGTGGATCTTTGCTGGGCAGTTTTCGACGGGAGCTTGATAATCATCGACGTTCCCTTCGACGCACAAGTGGCGCGACGGGGACAATCGAGACGTCGGGCGCTTCTGGCTAGCCGGCGGTTTACCGCGGATTCACTGCTCGTGTCGCGCGAGCACCGAGCCGTGGGCGCAACGCCGACTTCGCTGTCTCAACGCTATCCGACGAGCCATGACCCGGGTGTGTCGGATTCGCTCGAATGTGTGACAGTTGCGTGACATCGACCCGCCGGGCCGCGGCGTCGGTCAACTGCGGTGAGATGGAGAGGACTCTTCCCGCAAAATCACCGGACGAGCTGAGTACGGATCGTCCGTCGCAAGCAGGCGCCTGACGCGTCTCGAAGTCCTGTGCGGAGCAAAATGCGATTACGTGATCTATTTCGTCAGGATTGGGGCGAATCAGTGGCCAAGGGAATTTTGCGAAGTCCTTCTCGAATGCTGTCGATTTCGCGCTATGTTGATCGACCACTTTACAGATACGGTTCGATGCATTGAGTCAGCCCGCCCAATTCAGTGAGAAGGAATCGAGGGAACTCCGATGGACGCACGTGAACGGCGCCAGGTTTCTGCGGACGACATTTCCACAGCGCTTCCGCCAATAGTCGATCGCGCCGCATGGCAGGCGGACCTGGACAAGCTCCTGGTCAGGGAAAAGTCCCACACCCGCGAGGGCGACGCGATCGCGGCGGCCCGGCGTCGGCTGCCGATGGTTGAGGTCGACCCGACGATCACAGTGGTCGGCCCCAATGGGCCCGTCACGTTGCTCGAGGTCTTTGAGGGGCGCCGACAGCTCATCGCCTATTTTCATATGTGGTCGCCCGGCCGCCCGGCCGCTGAGCAATGCGAGGGCTGCACCTTCTTCAACGGACACATCCGTGAGTTCTCCTATTTGCATTCTCGGGATGTCACCTATGCGACCTTCTGCGAGGGACCGTACGAAGAGAGCGTCCGTTATCGAGATTTTCTGGGTTTGGACATGCCCTGGTACTCCGCGCAAGATTCAGCCGATGCGCTCCTGGCCGGGCGTTGGTTCGGCATGTTGGTCTGCTATGTCCGAGATGGGGACCGCGTGTTCGAGACCTATTGGAATGGCGGCCGGGGCGTCGAGGTGATGGCGCCCAGCTATGGATTGCTGGACATGACCGTGTACGGCCGGCAAGAGGGGTGGGAGGATTCGCCCGCTGGCTGGCCGAAAGTCGAGTCCCATTTCCGCGTCAACGGTCGACCAATTGCCCAGTGGCCGAGACTTGAATCCGGCCGCTCCGACGACCTCGGCACCAGCGGAACCTGAGTGACGGACGAACGCTTTCAGCGTGAGAGGCACACAGATCGCAGTTGATCGCGGACGACCAACGATGAGGGTGGTGATGACGACCGACAAGGTCGTGCTCAGCACGAATTGCGTGGCTCCAGCGATAAACCCGCGCAGCGTGAGAAGATTTCGCGCAGTCCGAAGACCGACAACCCGCCGATCAGGACGGTGGCGAGGGCAGTCAACGGAGTGACCCAGGTCTCGGGATAGTGGACAACGAGGCCCGGCCAGATGTTGAAGAAGACTCGGTCGTCGCTGGAGTGGGTCTGCGACAGATCGAGATTGCCAAGTGGCATTGCCATCTGCCCGGCAACCGGAGCGCCGGTCACCGCTTTGGAGTTGCGCACATTTCCGGCTCAGAAAGCCTGCAGATCTTGCTCTCCGGATTATGCTCCCGATGCGGGATGGCCCCCTTCGGATAATCCGAGGTAACCCGTCAGGATTTCGTGGGCCATCCTACTCGTATCACCGTCTGTCGTCGCTTGGTTTGAGAGCGTAAATGAGCGTGCGGCGGGGACAGTCGTGATGTCGGGCACTTCTGGCGAGCCGGACATTTTCCGCGGAGTGCGTGCTCGTGTCGCGACGGCTCGGGGACTGCCAGCAAACGTGGTGGCGGACGCCGACTAGGTCGTCTCGGCTACCACGTGTTCGGTCTCGTCGCTCAGTGAGAAGCTCCGGACCCATGGAGTGAGTGCCACCATACACACCACCAGCAATACCCCCAATCCGCCTGTCAATGCCGCGAACGGAGCTCCGCCGAACGAGGCGACCACCCCCGATTCTACCTGTCCCAACCTCGGCCCGCCGATGACGAAGATGTTGTCGATGGCCGACACGCGACCTCGCAATGCATCGGGCGTGGCAAGCTGGTTAATCGTGACCTGCAGCACCGCGCTGACGGAGTCACCTGCCCCCATCATGGCCAGCATCACGAGCGACAGCCAGAAGGTACGAGAGAGGGCAAACACCACCACCGACGCTCCATACACCGTGACGCCCAGAAGCACCCACCGGCCGACAGCCCGCCGAATTGGCAGCAGGCTCATGCCAGTCGCGGCCAAAAGCGAGCCAACGGACGTCGCCGCGAAAAGCAGGCCGAGCCCCGTGGGTCCAACCGAGAGTATGTGCTTCGCGAAGATGGGTAAGAGGGCTTCAGGCTCTCCGAACAGGGTCGCGCCAAAATCCAGCACCATCAGCGAGAGAATCACCGGGTTGCTCCAGACGAAAGAGAACCCGTCCAGAAGCGCCGCACGCGAGATCCCGCGTACACCGGAGGTCAACTGTGGCCGTGCAGAGATGCTCAGAAGCGCGGCCAGCATCGCGAACCAGGAGATGGCGTCGATGCCATAGCAGAGAGCCGGACCGTGAACCGCCAGCAAGATGCCCGCTAATCCAGGCCCGACGATCGACGCGACGTTTCGCTGAGTGCTGGACAGCGCAATGGCGTTCGGAAGATCGGCGGATGGAACCAGGTTCGGAACGATTGCGCTCCTGGACGGCATCTCGAGTCCGCTGGCCAGAGCAAAGACGGCCGCCGCTGCATAGAGCATGAACGGGGTGACCACACCCGAAACCGTGATGATCGCCAGCACACCTGAGATGGTGAACTGCGTGATCTGCGTGACGATAAGGAGGCGCCGGCGATCGACCGCATCGGCGAGCAGCCCGCCAAAGAGCGACACACCGATCAACGGGACCGCTTGTGCGACCCCAATCAAACCGACCTGCAGTGCTGAGTTGGTCAGGAGATACAGGTGCCAGAGGAGCGCTACGGTGGTAAACGCACTCCCGAGCGCGGATAGAGCGGCACCCATCCAGAAACGGCGAAAGTCGCGGTGGTGAAGCGCCGACGGAAGGCTCAGCAATCGAGGATCACCATCGTCATGCTCTCTTTCTCGCCTGTGCGCGCTGCCGTCTGCGGTAGTCAGGGTGGTGGAGTCGAAGGTGGGATGTGTCGGGGAACGTGTGTTTCGCGATCGTGCAGGCAATCAATCGCTGTGAACGAGTGCGTGCCCGGCGTTGCAATCCGCAAGCCAGTCTAACAGAAACCACTGGAGGCCCGAGGGCGACGCGCGTCCTCCTGTGGAGGACGCAGATTGCAGGGGCAAAGTCGGCCACGTTCCGGCAACAGTTCTGTCTCTCAACTGAACGCCAGGCGCACGAAAACACTTACGGATTTCGAGACGCGATTGCGGTGCGGCGCCAATGAGCGACAATACGTTCGCGGACCCGGCCCAGCCGCTCACCGCCGGGCTCCACTTCACTGAGACGCGCCACGTCACGGCTTCATGTGGAGGCGACGATGCCACTTGATGACACTACGTCCCCGATCCTTCCGACCAGCACGATCTCTGAGCGTGTCTCCAGCACCACCCAGATCCAGCACGACCTGCGGGTGCCGACGCGTGACGGCGTCGAGCTCTCACTCGACTTGATCCGACCGGATTCACCGGGAACGTACCCAGTCGTGCTGCTGCGCACGCCGTACGACAAGACGGGCGGCCGCTCACCCTTCATGCACGAACTGGCACGCCGCGGCTACATCGTCGCCCTGAACGATATCCGTGGACGCTTCAATTCGGATGGCGAATTCACGCCCTACATCCACGACACCGACGACGGCTACGACGTCATCGAGTGGATCGCGGCACAGGAGTGGTGCGACGGGAATATCGGCATGGCTGGCGGCTCGTGCGTGGCGCGCACGCAATGGCTGGCCGCGGCCGCGAACCCTCCGCATCTGAAGGCCATCGTTCCGGTCGTGTCGCCGCCGGACGCCTACCTGAACGAGCCGATCACTCACGGCTGCTTCCTCTTGCCGGTAAGTGAGTGGATGCTCTGGATGGGTCGTCGCTCCTGGCAACTGACGGACGACGACCCGATCTACACCCACATGCGGCCCTACTTCAACACCTTGCCGCTGGCGGACGTGGCGCGGGCGGCGGGCATTCATTCGCGCTGGTGGGACGAATGGATGCAGCACCCCAACCTGGACGCCTATTGGAAGCGCGGCTCCTACATGCGCGACTGGGGACAGATGTCGGTCGCCGCGCTCAACATCAGCGGCTGGTGGGACATGAATTTCCCCGGCGCGCACCTGAACTTCGCCGGCATGCGCGAACACGCCCGCAGCGATGCACTTCGAACGGGTCAGAAGCTGATCATTGGCCCCTGGCCGCACCGGGTGAACCGCACCCGCAGCCTCAATGGGCTGGACTTCGGCGAGCAGGCCATCATTAACCTGGAGGAGTACCAGCTGCGCTTCTACGATCGATGGCTCAAGGGGGTCGACAACGGCATCGATACCGAGCCGCCGGTGCACGTCTTCGTGCTTGGGGCCAACGAGTGGTGGACCGAGCCGGACTGGCCGCTGCCCGATGCTGAGGAGGTGCCCTTTTATTTCCACTCGGGGGGACACGCCAATCGCTTGACGGGCGACGGCGGGCTCTCCACTGAGCCACCCGGCGACGAGCCTGAAGACATGTTCCGCTACGATCCGCTCGATCCCAACGGCATGCTGTGGAGGCTCGCGGACGGTCCGGTCGACGATCGCCTGCCCAGCATCCGGGACGACATGTTGTGCTACACGTCTGAAGTGCTCAGCGAGCCGGTCACCGTGGTCGGCCCGGTCTCGGTCACGCTGTATGCCTCGTCATCGGCGCGCGACACCGACTGGCACGTGCGCCTGTGCGACGTGCATCCGGACGGCTCGGCACGCTTCCTGTGCCACGGCATGCTGCGGGCGCGCTTCCGCGAGTCCTTCGAGCAGCCGCGACTGCTCAACCCGAACCAGGTCTATCCCTTTACATTCGGCGCCGACGCCTGCGGCGTGCGCTTTCTACCTGGTCATCGGATTCGAGTGGAAGTGACCAGTTCGTGGTTCCCGGAGTACGACCGCAACACCAACTCCGGCGCCGAGAACAACTTCCTGGACGCCGACGTGGTCGTGGCGACGAACCGCATCTTCCATGAGCGAGGCAAGGCGTCGCACATCACGCTGCCGGTCGTGCGCAGATAGCTGAATTAGTCGACGGGCACGGTTGGAATGTCAGCATCAGGTGGGAGATCGTTGGCCGCCGGGCAGGAGGTGCGACGACGTGCTGAACGCACCGTTCCCGGCACTTCGTCGTCGAGCTGCCGCCTCACTCCTCCTCTGCCGCCTCGTCGTCTATCCTCCGAAAATCGGCGCGCGCCAGGGTTGGGGACGCGCCTTGGGCTGCTGGATATGGAATCTCCAACCGAAAAATAACGCTGGAATTCGCGCGCCAGGAACCGATGAACGTCATGGTATTGTGGAGGGTCGACTTCCCAAGAGCGACAGCAGTCATATCTCCTCTGCAATTGACGGAAAAAGGATATGGGACGCACTCGCGAAGGGATGGTGGCCGGGATCGAAGACGCACGCCCACGGCGCCGAGTCCCGAGCTGTCCGCACGAAACCGCGTCGCCACAAGAAATCTGGCACATTCTGTGATGCGACGAATGACGGCACTTCGTGGTTGACGACCGCCCGTCTTGCCGAGCATGTCGTCTCGTGCA
Source organism: uncultured Chloroflexia bacterium (assembly GCA_963822235.1). Classification (GTDB taxonomy): domain Bacteria; phylum Chloroflexota; class Chloroflexia; order Thermomicrobiales; family Thermomicrobiaceae; genus CALAGB01. The sequence goes on along the minus strand of CAWGGU010000008.1, from coordinate 344,849 downwards.
CGCTCGATGTAAAAGAGCCCCTGGACATTTGGTGAGGTCCAGAGCACGTAGCACGAAGATTGTCGCAACCGGATAATCCGCGATGCGTTATATAGAAAGTCGAGAACTGCCGATGCCGGCAGGTATGGGCGCCCATCTTGCGCCGACGTTAGGCTCATGCGACTTTACGTCGGTTGCGATGTGGAGGACCCTGGCGTGGATCACAGAACGATCACTGAACCGGGCTCAAGGCGCGTGACAATCTGTCGGAGGACTCTAGTTGTTCGCGCGGCGCTCATTCTCGGGGTCGGTGCTTGCCTAAGCGTGCTGCTTGCTGCGTGCGGCAATGGAAGCTCAACGACTCCTACGTCCGCGTCCGCTGGAAGCCAGGCGACATCGACGATGGCGGGAGAGTCAATGTCCAGTTCGCCGATGTCGGGGTCGCCCATTGGGATGGGAACGGGCGCCAGCCAGGTATCGCAGACGCAGACTGTGGGAAACTACAAGCTGACCTTGATGGTCGGCCCTCAGGAGCAGATGTACACTCAGGCACAGGTCGGCCAGCAACACCCAACCAGTGGCGAGGTCATGGTCTCTGGCTCGATGAGCATGCCCGAAAGTTCTCCAATGACGGGCATGGCGACGCCATTAGCCTCGACGGCGAGTGGCATGGCAATGGGAACTAACGTCGAGCACCTTGAGCTACATGTCTACGATAACAGCAGCGGTAAGACGGTCACCGATGCGAACGTGACGATCGAAGTAATTGATAATACTGCCCAGAACATGTCGACGAACGTTCCAATCGCCACCATGTACGGCGTGCAAGCGGGGATGGACGACTTCCACTACGGCGACAACGTGGTGATGCCGCCCGAACCGGGACTATACCGTCAACGTCGCGATAAACGACCAGAAAGCGACCTTCACATTTCACTTGGGCGGCTAATCAGGACAGGCTGTGTCAGGTTCAAACAATTCTCAACCTCACATCATCGTGAATCCCAGGGTGCGACGACGTGGCAGGGCATTAGCGTTGTTTTCCAGGTGAAGTCGTGGCGACAGTAATTGATGGTGGATTGGCGCACTCGGCCCCTTCGGTCGCCCGCACGGATGCGAACATGGCGAGCAAGAGCAGGTCGTGGATTCCCTTACGCAGTGACGTCCAGTATTGGGGGCAGCGGACAGGGGCTGAGAAATTGGGCAACCGGCTCGCCCCGCAGTGGAGCGTTCGGGTTTGGCGTGTCTGCCGCTACCAGAGGACGGTGCGGCCGAGATGCGCCGTTAACCGCTTATCCGCCGAGACGCTGGCACTGCGAAACGTCGACAGCCCCAATGCGCGCAAGCTGAATCGAGCGCCCACCAACAGCTGCAACGTTTGTCCACTCCGCGAACAGTGCACATCCAATCGGTGTGGCTAGAAGCTCTACAGCTCGTGCCATGCGGGATTGCTTGTGCATGTTCAGGCATATGTCGGGACTCCAGTCTTCTGAAACGCGGTGCGAAAACGAGCGGTCTGAGCGGAGCCGCTGTTCGCTGAAACCAAGCGGTGGCATGGGCTGAGTCACTTTCGGCACCGGCGGTGATCGGCCTCACTCGTCATCGGCCTCGTCGTCCACCTTGCGAAAGTCGGCTCCGGCGAGGCGGCCGCCTTGATCGCTCCCATGAATGCTTGGGCGTCAAGTGGGCGATCATAGGGCTGATCGCCGTCTGACCGGGACTGCCTTGCCGTCTGTAGTCAGTGTGTAGACCATGACGACGGTCCAGACTCTCTCCCGCCGGGGTTTGGTAACGGCCTTGATTGGCTGACTGAGGATAGGCGTGATCGGACAACCCAAGGAGGACATGCTCACCCATTTGGAGCTGCTGCGTGGGATCTTCAGTAGTCACATAATCTTTGCCGACCTGGCCACCAAAGGTGGTCACCACCATTCGATCTGAAGCGCCCTCGGCGCCAAGGCGATTGACGAGCGGCACTCCATCCAGTGCCAAACCCGCCGGCGTCACGATCGTGTATTTATCCGGTACAGTCTTCGAACTGACATCAGGAGGACGACTTCCGTCTTCGGTTGACCATTGCGCAGGCAGAATCTGGATGACGGTGCCCGAAACGATCAATCCCGACCACCTGACGAACTCCTCAGCTGACGATGGATTGATATATGTCCCGCTGACTGCAAGTGAAAAGCCAGCATTGGGATCTTGCGTCGGAATGGGCACAGGAGATCATTCTGGTCCCTTCGTCGGCAATGGAATGCTCGGGGTCAGGTCGAACTCATTCGGATCATAGGTGGGAGAAGGTGCTACCCCTTGACCACCAGCCGGTGATGGCTCCGCGGTGCCGCAGGCACTGGTTAGTGCCAGCACCGCGACGCATACCAATGCCATTGATTGGTAACGGAGCGGTTTCCCCTCAAGCAACTGCATGCGTTCCCCTTTTTCCGTAGCCCGACGCCTCGGCTACATGATGAGTGCACCGCCCGAGATTCAGCTGCACTGAATACGTGCGTACTCCCTGAGAAGACGACGACGAGAGAAACGAAAATGTTCCCGAGCGCGGCACTCGTTTGACTTCGCGCAACTTAATTCTACATTACATTTTGGTTTAGATATATAGGAATTCCAGGATATGAGCGTATAGCGTGTGTACGTGCAAATAGATCATTGGCGTTGTCAGCCCTCTTCTACGTCGACGGCAAGCGTCCTCGTGATGGGTTTGTCGGACGCCTTCTCACTGGGCTCGAGATTGGTCAGAGTGGCGGCGGTCGTTTGCTGTTGCAGAGCCCGACACCAGCAATTCCCCCCAATTGGGACTGCCGCCGGTGTGTCTCGGCTACTCTCTCTCAATGCACGGCTTACGCATAATGGGGTTTGCGCGCCAATGTCATTAGGGTCTCAATACGAACGAGTTTTGGCGCTCCATCTGAAGCGTTTAGATACCCGAAGTATTTGAGACGACTCGGCTTTCGTGTCCGTGTCCTCAACCATCAGCGGGAGAACAGACGGCATTGGCGGTCCTCGATGGCTGCCGGGGTGCCGCGGTAGGGTCACCTACTCGACGTTGACGACAAGCGGGGTGGGCTCTCCTCACTCGTCGTCTCCGTCCTCATCTTCCTCCATCTGCCGGAAGTCAGCCCCGGCCAGGCGGCCGACGAGGCGTGCGACGTCGTTGGCTGAGTGTTTGCCCATGCCGCGGGCGCAGGCGGCCGTGTAGAACTGCAGCGCCAGTGTCGTGAGTGGCACGGGCGTGCCCAAATCTTCACCCAACGAGGCAGCCAAGTCGGATGTCCTTGCGCATCAATTCGAGCCGAAAGCCAGGCGCATTTACGTCGCCGTGAATCATCTTGGGAACCGAATCGGACCAGATGTTCGAGTTGCCCGAACTGGCCGAGACGACCTGATACAGGAGATCCAGGTCGGCCCCCGCGTTCGCCGCCAGAGAGAGCGCCTCCCCCACCAACACCATCGTCGTTCCCGCCAGCACGTTGTTGATCAGCTTGAAGAGCTTGCCGGAGCCGACGCCGCCGACGTGGAAGATGCGCTCACCCAGAACCGAGAGGACCGGCTTCACCTGTTCGAAGGTTGCGCCATCACAGCCGGTCATGATGGTGAGCGTGCCGCGCTCGGCTCCCCAGGTGCCACCGCTGATGGGTGCGTCGACGACACCGATGTCGCGGTGCGACGCTTCCGCCGCGACTCGCTGGATCATCATCGGCGTGGCCGTGGTGAAGTCGATGATGGTCGAACCGGGCGTCAGATGCTCGAGCACGCCCTCCGGGCCCAGGTAGACGTCATTCAGCTCTGAATCACCTGGCAGACAGGTGAGGAGTAGGTCGCACTCTTCCGCCACGATCAGCGGCGTCGGCACACCGCGCCCACCCGCATGTTCCAGCAGGTTCGCGGTCTCAGTGCGCCGCGTTGAGAAGGTCAGCGGATATCCGGCGGCGAGCAGGCGCGCGGCCATCGGCCGGCCCATCGAACCGACTCCGACAAACCCAATGCGTGGCTGGTTCACGTCTCTTCTCCTCAGTTCATCATTTGCCGCGCCTGCGTGGTCGTCTTGGCCTTCGTCGTTCGAAATGCAAGGTGGCAGGCGTCTCCCAAGGGGTCTCGCGCGTCGACCAGCCCGAGTTACTCGCGGCCGGTCTCGAAAACAGGCATGAACCCCATGAGCTGGTTGGGCTGATCCGGATGGTTGCGGCTGAGCTCCAGACGGTACCGCACACGGTCTGCGCGATAGGAGCGGATCTGAAAGTAAATGGGGTCGTGCGATTCGGTGTATGACGTGCGGTTGATCACCAGAACCGGTGCGCCCTCGTCGATATCCAGGTGGCCGGCGAGTTCCCCATATGCGATGGACGCCTCGATGATGAATGTGCCCAATACGACCGGGATTCCGTACTGGTTCTCAAGCTGATGGTAGATCGTCTCGCTCTCGAGCCGCTCGCGGTCGAGCAGGCGTCCGTAGCGTAGAGGCAGGTATGTCACGTCGAAGGCGATCGGCACACCGTCCGCGCTGCGCAGTCGGTCGAGTCGCACCACCGGCATGTCTCCGGTGATCCCCAATGCCGTCGCGATCGGCTCGTCGACCGTCTCCTCACCCCAGTAGGTGACTTGGGACGATGGACTGAGCCCAGACGCGGCCATGTCCTCGACGAAGTCGGTCAAATGAATGAGCTCGTGATCGACCCGGCGGTTGGAGACGAATGTCCCTTTGCCCCGTTTGCGCCAGAGGAGTCCGGCATCGACGAGCTGATCCAGGGCCGCACGAACGGTGATGCGACTGACGCCGTACTCGTCGCACAGTGCGTCCTCCGAAGGAAGACGGTCACCCGGTCGAAAGACTCCCGTCGCGATCTGCTTGCGAAGCTTCGTCGCGAGCTGCTGGTACAGTGGGGTCGAACCACTCTGAAGTTCGCTCACAATCGCGTCCTCGTGCTCGTTCGTTTCCAACGTGTCGCGCTTGACAATGGTATCAATTTGGCTTCGAGCGGGTCATATCACGAGCGTCCCGGCCATCGACGCCAGCACGTCTGCCATTCGATCGAGCTCCGCTTCGGTATTGTAGTAATGAACCGAGGCACGCACGAAGAGATCGACTCCACGGGCCGCCATATCGTAACGGGTCGAAAAGACCGACGATGTGCGCACGTTGATCTGGTGCTTTGCCATGCGCGCCATGATGGCCTCGGGAGCGACTCCGTCGAGTGTGAAGCTCACGATGCCGCACTTCTGCCTACCGAGATCGCGCACCGTCACGCCCTCGATCGCGCCGATCCGCTCCCGCAACCCGTCGGCGAGCAATTGGATGCGCTCCCAACCTGGTTCAATGCCCACCTCGAGTGCATATTCGGCCGCGGCTCCCATACCGATCTTGCCCGCAACGTTCGATTCCCAGTTCTCGAACCGGCGTGCGTCGGGGCGAATCTCGTACGTTCCAGTGTCCACCCAGGTGGCCGCATGATTGTCGAGAAACGGCGGTTCGAGCTCCTCGGAGAGACCGCGCCGCACGTAGAGGAACCCAACTCCGCGCGGCCCGCGCAGGAATTTACGGCTGGTGGCGGAGAGCATGTCGCAACCGATGGCACCCACATCGACTGGCAGTTGTCCAACGGATTGGCAGGCATCCAGCAAATAGAGGACGTCCGCATCTCGAGCAACGGCACCGATCTCCTCGACCGGCTGGACCAGGCCCCCATTCGTCGGAATGTGGCTGATGGCGATCAGCTTCACCCGCTCGTCCATCATGTTTCGCAGCGCGTTCACGTCCAACTGGCCATGCTCGTCGTTTGCCACCACCTCGACGACGGCACCGGTCTTCCGCGCGACCTGCAAGTAACTGATGACGTTGCTGGAGTATTCCGAGACCGAGGTGAGGATGCGATCACCCGGCTGAAATGGAATGGCGTAGAAGACCATGTCGAACGCGCGCGTGGCATTCTCGACGATGGCGATCTCGTCGGGTTGGGCTCCAATCAGACGGGCCGACGCGTCGTACGCGGCCTGAATCTGGTCCTCGGCCCGATCGGCGGCCTCATACCCACCGATCCTCGCCTCCAACTGGAGATGCCCGATGGTCGCGTCAATGACCGGCTGCGGCATCAGTGCCGCACCCGCGTTGTTGAAATGGATCACTTCCTTGCAGCCCGGCGTGTCACTTCGCAGGCGGGCAACGTCCAACGTGCCTGACATCAGCTTCCCTCCCCCACGCATCTCGCTCGAGTTCGTGCTCCCGATCATATATGAACCGTTGGCTTTTGACGCTGTGAAAGGAAGGCGGTGAGATCATTGCACCAGGTACATCTTGTTGTTGTATATCTAGTCATACTATTTGCTGCCGAGAACGTTGCAGCGTCATGAATGACCTCGTGAGCAGTACCTATCATCGCGGGGCGATGATTCCGGTGTCTCGGGCCACAAAGTCTGACCTGAATTACGGGTTCCGCGGTCACCTGTGACAATGGCAACTCAATTGAGCGCGACCGCGACGCTTGCACGCTCGTAAGCGATCACAATCACTCAGGAACTGGAATGGGCGTGATATCCAACAACGATCAACGAACCAATGCAACCGCACAAGAAAGTGCCGAATCCTCCACTCCGAATTCTCCTGTTGGTCACCAGGCTCAAAAAGTCTTCAGTGCACGCCGGAAAGAACTCGTGCAGAAGTCGGTCGACAGCTGGATCGGGCAACTAGTCGATCTCGGCGGCCGGAACAACATGCTCTATTACCGCGACCTCAAGCAGGGAACCCTCGACCTTGCCACCGTCGAGCCGCGGGTACGGGCAGAGCTCCTTGCAGGCAAAGCCATCAGACTCTCAAGGCTGTTCCCAAATGAGGATGAGCGAGAAACCACGAAACGTCGCGTTCGAACGATCCGCAATAAAGCCCAGGAGAACTTCGAGGAACGTGGTCTCCAGACGCTTTATCTCGCATGCGGGATGGCGAGCTGGGAAAACCACCGAGGAACCGCGCGACCACAAGCGCCGGTGCTCCTCGGGTCGATGAACATCACCACGGTCGGAGCGTCGCAAGAGGAGTTCTCGTTCAGCCTGACTGGTGATATGGAAGTGAATCCCACACTGCTGCACTTCCTCGAGACCGAGTTCGATGCCAGCTGCTTTCAAGAGGAACTCGAACGGCAACTCCATCAGGACGATGATGGACGCTCCGAATTGGAAAAAACCTACGGCTGGCTGCGGCAGGCGGCCGAACATGTTCGTGGCTTTGCGATCACCGATCGCATTGTGATCGGCAACTTCGCCTACGCCAAGCTTCCAATGGTGAAGGATCTCGAGAACAGCCTCGATGAGCTGATCGCCAGCGACCTCATCGCCTCGATCGCCGGTGACAAGGAGGCGCGCGAGAAGATCCGAGACGCCTCCGACTCGATTCCTGACATCGGGCCAGATCAGATTCCGCTCGCCGATGAGTTCCTTGTTCTCGACGCGGATTCCAGCCAGAACGCAGTGATCAATGCAGCCGTTGGCAAGGCGAGTCTAGTGGTCAAAGGACCACCGGGAACCGGGAAGAGTCAGACTATCGCCAATCTGATCACAACCCTTGTGGCTCGGGGCCAAACCGTGCTCTTTGTCGCCGAAAAACGGGCCGCGATCGACGCGGTGCTTAAGCGCTTGCAGAAAGAAAGACTCGATGACCTCATTCTCGATCTTCATGGCGGCATCGCATCGAAGCGGACGCTCGCCCAAGACATCGCTAAGGCGCTGCATAACTCCGGCCAAACACTTCCAATTGACCGACACAACGAGCAGCGAAGGGTTGAGACTCAGCGTGAACGCTTGAACCAGTTCGCGGCGGCACTTCATCAAAAACGTTCCCCGTGGGATGTCACCGTTTACGACGCTCAGGCAGAGTTGTTCGGCCTCGCATCGGCCGCAGCTACGGACATTCGCCTCCGCGGTGAGGAGCTGGAAAATCTGGACGCCGTGGCGTTCGAGTCGGTGCGGGACGCGTTGGAACGATATGCCGGGTTGGGCGGATTCACTTTGCAGGCAGGTGAGAGTCCCTGGGCTGGCGTGACCATCTCGTCCGAAGTCGACGCGCGCACGATCCTCGAGACGCTGTCGCGACTTCGCGCCCAGACGCTGCCAAATGCCCTCCGGTTGCTGCGGTCCGCGGCGGCCGAGACCGGTACGGACCAGTCCGAGACACTGGACGACTGGCAGCGACTTGTCAGTCTCTGGAGCGAAATCAATACCACGCTAAACGAGTTCAGCTCCGCGATCTATGAGGTCGATTTGGAACGCGCCTGTTCCATCCTCGCTCCTGCCGGCAAGGGGGCGTTCGCGAGACTACGTGCATACCTGAGCTCCGCTGAGTTCCGACAGATGCAGAAGGAAATTGGTTCTCTGACAAACCCTGGCGTCAACGGTTCGGCTTCTTCGCTCCTCCGTGGTTGCGAAGTCGCCCAGGCGCAACTGGAGGCATGGCGGCCATATGGCGGTAGGCCTTCGGCGCCCGAGCGGCTCGACGAGCTCGTGGCAATTTGCAGTCAACTCCGTGGGGACCTCACTGAGATCGCGCCACGGATTAACCGCACAGAACTACCGCAGATGACGACATCCGCGCTCGAGGCGCTCATCGACCGGTTGCTCCAGGAGCAGACCACGCTCACCAGACTTCCGGAGCTCTACCGCCTGGAACAACTGCTGCTTGGAGCCGGGCTCGGCGACCTATTGGAAGAAATGGGTCGGAGGCAACTTTCGCGGGACCTAAGCACCGCTGTTCTTCGTTATGTCTGGTTGAGTTCGATCCTTGAACAAATTGCGCTTGCGGACCCCATCATCGGTGCCTTCGATGCGGATGAGCACTCAACCGTAGTCGAGCAGTTCCGTCAGGGTGACCGCGAGCATCTCGAGACGACGGCGGCTCGCGTGCGCCGTCTGTGCGCCGAACGCGCGACCAGTGCGCGCGACGACCACAAGGAAGCCGCCGCCCTCCTCCAGCAACAGGCATCCCGCAAGCGTGGCCATATGCCGGTGCGTCAGTTGTTCGAGGCAACTTCCGACGTCCTGTTGGCTCTCAAGCCCTGCTGGGTGATGAGCCCACTCGTTGTCAGCCAGCTCCTGCCAAGTCGGAGGTACTTCGACGTTGTGGTTTTCGACGAGGCCAGCCAAGTGCAACCGGCGGATGCGGTACCCGCCATCCTACGTGGTGAGCGCTTGATCGTCGCTGGGGACGAGCGTCAACTCCCGCCAACCACCTTCTTTGCCTCACAAAGCGTGGAGGACGAGGATGAGGTCGTAGAGATCGACGACGGAGCGCCGTTTGTCGGCGGAACGAACGGCATGGAGTCGATTCTCGAGGCGTTGGAGCCCCTCCTCCCTCCGAGGACGCTCGACTGGCACTATCGCAGTCACGACGAGCGGCTGATCGCCTTCTCGAACGCTTATATTTACGACCGCATGCTGACTACGTTTCCGGGGGTCGCAGGCGAGCCATCGCCGATTGAGCACGTTCTCGTTCCCTGGACGCCTGGGCGTCCAGGCGAGGAGCAGAGCGCAACAGCGGAGGTTCAAAAAGTGGTCGAGCTCGTTCTCGAGCACGCTCGTACCCGGCCGAACGAGAGTCTCGGCGTGATCGCGATGGGCATCAAGCATGCGAACCGTATCGAGGAGACGCTTCGTAGAGCGCTCAAGAACGTCCCCGAATTGGAGGAATACTTCGACGAAACCAAAGACCTAGAACACCGATTCTTCGTGAAGAATCTCGAGCGTGTCCAGGGCGACGAGCGAGACGCAATCGTCCTTTCAATCGGCTATGGTAAGAACGAAACCGGGAAACTCGTATACCGCTTCGGTCCCCTTCTCTCTGAAGGCGGCGAGCGCCGTCTCAACGTCGCAGTGACACGCGCACGCCACCGAATGACGCTCGTCTCCTCCTTCGACCACACCGACATGGATCCCGATCGATCCAAAGCAGCCGGGGTCAGGCTGCTGCGCCTCTATCTTCAATACGCGTCGAGTCATGGCTCCAACCTGGGCGAAGCCGCGCTCGATTTGCCACAGCTCAATCCGTTTGAGATCTCTGTTCGTGACACCCTCATCAAGGCCGGGATCCCGCTGGTGGCCCAGTACGGCACGTCGGGCTATCGTATCGATTTCGTGGCGAAACATCGCTCGCGCCCGGGCAGGTTGGTGCTGGCCATCGAATGCGATGGTGCCAGCTACCATTCGTCGCGCTCGGCGCGCGATCGAGACCGGCTGCGCCAGGGCACGCTCGAAGGGCTTGGCTGGCACTTTCACCGCATCTGGTCGAGCGAATGGTTTCACCATCGTGACCTGGCGCTCACGAAGGTCCTCGACGCCTATGAGGCCGCACTACTCCGCGCGGACGTGGAGGATGGGCTAATTCCAGCGCGATCGATGAGTGGTGGTGAAACAGCCACCTCAGTACTCCATCCCGAGGAGGAACAGAGCGTCAACGTGCTGACAACCGAGACCGCGCTCCGCCGCGGGAGGATGCCGCTCGAACCCGGCTATCCAATCTCCCACTACTCGTACCAGGACTTATTGAGACTAATTCAGTGGGTGAAATCGGATGGTCTCCTGCGAACCGAGGAAGAGATGCTCGACGTTGCTATGGAAAACCTCGGGTTCGAGCGGCACGGCACCAAAATCGTTGCGGCGATCACGGAGGCGATCCGATCCTCGAATGGCCGGTCTGATGAGCGCTCTAGGAGTCGATGACTTCCAGAGTGCCCTCGATGTGTCGAGCCATGCTCAGTTGTGCAGCGATGTCGACGCTCCATGAAACATCCGTGGTGACCGGCTTTTGACGCTGTGAAAGGAAGGCGGTAGCATGTGCGGCGTTCGACGTAACGCACCTACGGAACAACCAGACGATCTCCAACGGAGGTAGCATGGATTTCAACTACGACCTCATCAAGCGCATCTGCGAGGCGCCGGGCATTCCCGGGCGAGAGGATGCGGTACGCCCAATCGTCATCGAAGCACTCGAGCCATTGGTGGACGAAATCAGCGTCGATGCGCTGGGCAACGTCATCGCCCGCAAGCACGGCTCGGGCGGTCCCCGCGTGATGCTGGCGGCGCACATGGACGAGATCGGCTTCATCGTCCGCGCGATCGACGACGACGGCTTCCTCCGTCTGCAGAACGTGGGCGGATTCGACGCGCGCGTCCTCCCCTCGCAGCGAGTGCTCGTCCACACGGCCGACGGATCGGTTCTGCGCGGCGCCATGCAGTTGGCGACCAAACCGACCCACGTCCTCTCCGCCGACGAGATTAAGCCGCCGAAGCTGTCTGATATTTATGTCGACTTGGGCATGAAGTCCGATGCCGTGAAAGCACAGGTCGAGATCGGCGACATGGTCACGTTCGATCGCACCCTGGAGCGCGTCGGCGACTGCGTGCTGAGCAAATCGCTCGACGATCGTGCCAGCGTCTTCATGATGATCGAAGCGTTGCGAGCCGTGGGCGAGCACCAATGCGAGATCGTGGCGGTCGCCACTACCCAGGAAGAGGTCGGGCTGCGTGGCGCGCGCACCGCGGCCTACGGCGTTGAGCCGGACATCGGCGTAGCGCTCGACGTCACCATCGCGGGCGACATCCCAGGGTTCGACAAGAACGAGCGGGTTACCAAGCTCGGTGACGGCGTCGCGATCAAGATTTTCGATTCGTCACACATCCCGAATCACAAGCTGATCCGGCATCTGCGGGACGTCGCTCAGCAGCATCAGATCAAGCATCAGCTCGAGGTATTGGCTCGTGGCGGCACCGATGCCGCGGCCATCCAGCTCGCGCGAGCGGGCGCGCCGGTCATCACGGTCTCGCTGCCGACTCGCTATCTCCACACCGTCAACGAGATGGCCAATATTGATGACATTCAGGCAGAGATCACCTTGCTGGCACGCTATCTTGAAGAGGCGCATACTGGGGACTACCGGCTTGGCTGAGCGGTTCGCCGTTCGCCCGTATCGCTGAATCGATCGACGTCCCGGCGCGGAGCGTGTGGGATCGTGCCGGGGCGTCGCCGAATATGCCGGTCGAATGACAAAGGGGTACACTTCACCCGCAAAGCAGCCGATCTCTGGTCATCCAGGGAGGTTTTCTATGCTGGGGAGGGCTCTCCGGCTGCTGATCATTCTGATACTCGTCCTCTGCGGTACCGCCTCCGGCGCCATTGCCCAGGCGGCTGCATCCGGTTTGCCCGTCACCTGGCACTTCAGCGACGTCTCTCTCTCGAACAACTCGCCCGCTCTTGGCGACGTGGAATCGGTTCGATTCACCATCGTCGACGCCAGTGGTTCGCCGGTTGTCGGGCTTGACGTTAAGGCAACGCTGAATCAACCGGCCGGCACCGGCTCCGACGCGAGCGTCACTCCAATCCTTTCCACGATCGGCCGGACTCTGGACGCCGCGGGCCAATACGAAGTTTCGATGGCCCTGAACCAACCCGGGCAATGGGTCATTCGCATTGACGCCGGGAACTCCCTCGGCGACACACAACTCTCGCAGGTCGTCAGTGTCGATCCCACGCCGGATGGCAACGTCCCTGAGATTCGCAATCCCGTCTTCCTGCAAGCCGATTCGTGGGGCACCGTCTACCGGCTCGACCCATCCACCGGCAGCGTCGCCAGCTTCAATGGCAGCGACGTCGCGCATGCGGGCAATCGTTGGTGGATGACCGACAGCCAACTCGTGCCACTTGAGACGGCCAACCCGCTCTATGGTGGCCGCTGGGAGCTGACCGTGTCGGTCAAGGACGGCGTCACCGGTGATTCGATCAGTACCGTTGATCTTGGTGCCATTCGCGCCTCCGTCTTCATCGGCAGCACCGATCAACCAGCAGTCGCGACGGCCATCGCCCTTTCTCCGGATGGCACCCGCCTCTACGTCTATTGGGCTCGACAGCTCGGACAAGGCTGGCTGGCCTGGGTGGCGACGGCCGACCCCGTCACCGGCGAAGTGCTGCAGCAACGAATGTTGCAAGGCTCGATCACCGCGGACAGCACCTGGGCTCGTGTCGACGTGACGCCGGACGGCGGACGGATCATTCTGGCCGAGCAGATCGTTCGTTCGACCTCCATCACCGGTTATCGCCTCACGACGCTTGACGCCGATTCCCTCGCGACCATCGAGCAGTTCCGTCGTTCCTCCGCGCCGAACGACCCGTTGACACATTGCCTCATCCCCTATCGCGGGCCGACCGGTCCCGTAGAGGGAGACGGCGACCTGCGATACAGCCTGTGTTCACCATCACCCAACTCGCAGGACGTTGCGCTTGTGACGTGGAATCCGCTCACGGGTGAAGCGACGCACATGGTCGATTTGAGCTCGATCGAGGGTTCGACCCCGTTCTATGTCGACGGCGTCTCAGCGCCGGATGGACGCCACTTCTACGCGGTCAACGCCGAAGCGCGCCAGGTCGCCGAGATCGACATGACCACGGGCAAAATCGCCCGCCAGACCGGATTTACAGTCTCGGACCAACAGTCTCCCGATGATTCGCCAATCGACCGCTTCAAGAAGTGGCTGCTCGGCGAGGTCTCCTCGAACGCTCTGGCCGGCGTCCTCATCGAGCCGGGGGTGACCATCGCGCCGGACGGCTCATCCCTTTATCTGGTCGCGCCGAGTGCCTCGTCGGGCGATTCCACGGGAAACGGCATCTGGATCCTCGACACCGCGTCGTTCCACGTCACCAACCACATCCTCTCGAACGAGACCGTAGCCGGCGTGGTGGTGACGCCTGATGGCCAGCTCGCGGTTGTGCGCAAAGGAAGCGACGGACAAACCGACGAGATCAGCGTGGTGCAGCCGGACGGCAAGGCGATCATGTCGCTGGCGTTGCCGGACGACGCCTCAGCGAGCGGCACACATTAACGAGCGAGCCCTACTTCGTCTGAACATTGGGCGCCATACGTGTCACAAGGCGTTCACGTCCACCGAGCAAATCCTGCCCCTCCCACGCAAATGTCAGAACGACCTGCCCCATATCCCAACATCCCCACGCCAAAGTCGTTATGTCCACAACCGTTTCCCGCGGCTAATCGCCAAAACAGTCGAATCGACACAATCGGTGAACCCACGTGTAACGAATTCGATGGCTCGCGGGTTAAAGGGGGTGTAGAGCATTTGAGATGCTCGAGGGAGTCCCCACCTCCCTTCAACAGACCAATCCATTCCCTCCCCTTCCCTTGACGCCCCCGGTTCCCCGACCGGGGGCGTTAGCCCCTCTCTCGCCACACGCGTTCGCTCGTGCAGGCGCCGCGTCAACAACGATGGCCGCCGGAAACCCTGTGCTAAGATGGCCACTGCGTGCCTCGCGGCCCTCAAAAACAGCCGCGTTTGGCGCGATCCTTCGGTACCTGAACCACAACAGACAGAGAAGGGAGCCCGTTCCGTGCTGACCATGGACGAGATGACCAGTTATGAGCGTGTAATGGCGGCGGTCAATGGAGACGAAGTCGACCGAATTCCGGTCTGCTTCTGGCATCATTTCCAGCCCGAGGGGTCTGGCCGCAAGATGGCCGAGGCGACCTACCGCTTCTTCATCGAGTCGTTCAACCTCGACCTCATCAAGATCATGCCCGACATCGACTATCCGTTTCCCCGCCGCAGCATCACCGAGCCGAACCAGTGGCGTCTCCTGGAACCGTTCAACGACGATCGATCCCGGTTCCTGACACAGCGCGCCACGGCCATTCAAAGCATGCGCGAGATGGTCGGATTCGACGTGCCGATCATCGTCACGGTCTACAATCCGCTCTCGGAAGCCATGCACTTCGCCGAAAGCCGCGAGCTCTTCATGCAGCACGCCGCTGAATACCCCTCGGTCGTGCATGAAGCCATCGCGACCATCGCCGAGAATCTTCGGACGCACATCAAAGACTGCATGGATGCCGGTGCCGACGGCGTCTTCTTCGCGATTCAGGGGTGCACCAAACAGATCATGACTCGCGAGCAATATCGAGAGCTCGGACGGCCGTACGATTTGATGGCCCTGCAAGGGAACCGCGACGGCTGGTTGAACGTGCTGCACGTGC
The DNA here is from genome assembly GCA_963822235.1 of uncultured Chloroflexia bacterium. Classification (GTDB taxonomy): domain Bacteria; phylum Chloroflexota; class Chloroflexia; order Thermomicrobiales; family Thermomicrobiaceae; genus CALAGB01. Next base: position 329,844 of record CAWGGU010000008.1, on the reverse strand, counting down.
ACGGCGACAAGGACTTGTACTTCGAAGACGCGCTCGACTATCCGGTTCAGGTGATGAGCTGGAGCGACCGTCTGGCCGGGCCGAGCCTGCGTGAAGCGCGCTCGATGACCAGCAAATGCCTGATGGGCGGCTGGCACGAGTTCGGCCCGCTTTCGAATGGACCGGTCGACAAGATTCGAGAAGAGGCCGAGGACGCGCTGAAGCAGACCGGCGGACGCAAATTCATTCTGGCCAACGGCTGCTCGGTTCCCGACGACACTGACGAGCGCTGGTTGCGTGCCGCCCGTGAGATGGTCGACGACCTCGAGCTGCCATCCTAGTCACGTCACCAACACCGTGATAAAGCGGACGGACCAGCAGAGTGTGCCGCCCGTCCGCTTTATCGCGACATCGGTCTGATCGATCGCCAATGAATTCGAGGCTCTTAGCGTGGAATCCGGCACAAAGCGGATCGTGGTGGCGCTCGTCGCCGATCTCTTCTTCTCGGTGCGGTTAGGCAATCAGATCAAGCAAGCGGGTTTTGAACCACACATCGTGAAGAGTTCAGAGGATTTCAGGACCGCGATAGCTGACTCCGCCGCGGTTCTCGGGGTGGTCGATCTGGGGTCGCGGGCGGACCTCGACGACTTGCGAGATCCAGGTAATCGCGACGTGCCGATCATTGCCTTCGGACCACACAAAGACGTCGACGCGTTGCGAGAGGCGAAACGAGCCGGGTTCACGCGTGTCATGAGCAACAGTCAGTTCCACGCGCGCACCGTCGAGATGCTTCAACGCTACGCCCTACCGAATTCAGCTTCCGACGATTCAGGATCCTGACGGCCGCCGATACTCTCCGAAGGCGTCTTGATACTCTTCCGCCACCTCCAGCGCGACCTTGTGGACGTAGATGCGCGTCGTGGTCGGCGATGCGTGTCCAAGGATCGTCTGCACGGTCGATTCGCGCACACGCCTGCGCACCATCTCGGTCGCCAGACCGTGTCGGAACGAGTGGGGCGTGATGGAATTCTCGACTCCGGACAGATCGCACAACTCTCCGACGATGTGCTCCACCGTGCGCGGGCTGATGGCTCGCCCAGAATCCCCCACCCGATCGCGTCCGCTGAAGACCGGCAGCGCACCAACGCCACGACCCGCGTCTCCGCGCGCTGACCAGTAGGCCACCAACGCCTCGGCCGTCTCCGAATCGAAATGCACGGTGCGGCTTTTTCCGCCCTTGGCTCGGTAGACGTAGGCCGCACCGCTGGCGAGATCGATGTCGCGCCGTCGCACGCCGCACAGCTCCGAAACACGCACCCCGGTGCGATACAGGAAGAGCGTCATGGCCTTGATTTTCAACCGTCGCAGCTCGCGAGTGGCATCGGTTTCGCGCTGACCGTTGCGGACAAACTCGACGATCAGGTCGAGATCGCTGGTCTGCACGTCGGGCGGAGGCGGTGTGAAGCGGGGCATCATGGCCGAGACACGGTGGCGCAGCTTCTCGGTGGACAGGGTTGGGTGAAGATCATAAGTGGCGAGATAGGAGTAGAACTTCCGGATCGCCGCCAAGTACGTCTGCGCCGTGCGCATCTGCGAGACCTCTTCCGGCGAGCGGATGTCGTCCGGGATCAACGAGGCGACGAAATCGGTGACGTGGTCCTCACACAGCGACGTGACCGGCGCTCTATCGGCGTCGAGCTCGAAGCGCTTGTGAAGGTGCACCACGAACTTGTCCAGAGCGACGCGATAGGTCTTCTTGCTGCGCGGCGACAGACGCAGATCCTCGAAGAACTCCTGGATTGCCTTATTGATGGTGGGTTCCGCTGGATTTGGTTCAGCAACCATGGTCGCTCCAGCCCAAAAGCTGTACGTACACTCTGGCCAAGTATACGCCTGGGAGCCCGACTCGACCACAATCCCGGCTTAACGTTTGCGTTATACTAGGCGGCACTACCTCGATTCTCGCGATCGAATTTGGGTAATGACGAGACATAGAGGATTCGGATCGAGGTGGCTCGAGACTGTCCGGTTGGACAGGTGATGACCGGGCCACGTGAACGTGTGAAGCGTGGCAACTCGATGATCTAATGGCTCGAGACGGTTGTCACACTGGGAATCTGACCGGGAATGAAAGGAGGCACGCACCGATGAATCTACCGCGTCGGGCGCGTGTCAGCAGCAACGTCATTGATCGAGCGCGCGACGGGATCGCCGAATGCGGTCTGATGGTCGCGCTCTTCATGATGTATTACGTCACTCGTGGAGTCGCCGCCGGCAAAGAGGCAGTGGCGTTTGGACACGCTCGTGAGGTGATGCACTTCGAACAGAGACTGGGATTGTTTCGCGAGATCGCGCTGCAGACCACGTTTCTGACCGAACCGGCGTTTGTGCGACTACTCAACTTTGTATACGCGTATACGCACCTTGCGGTGCTGATCGTATTCGCTATCTGGGTCTTCACGCTGCATGCAGATCGCTACCAGGAGATACGCAACACGTTCCTGGCGATCCTCGGCACCGGACTGGCGATCTACATACTCTTCCCGCTGGCGCCGCCGCGGCTCTTCCCGTACACGGGATTCGTCGACACGTTGCAGCTCTACAGTGGGATCAACTACGACCAGCAGAGTATCGCGATGCTCTACAATCCTTTCGCGGCCATGCCGAGCCTGCACGTCGGATTCGCCCTCTTTTCCGGTATCGGTGTGATCATGGTTGGGCGGCGCAAGATCCACTGGCTCATCGGCATCGCCTATCCGCTGTTGATGGCGACAGCCGTGGTCGGTACGGCGAACCACTTCATTCTGGACGTGATTGTTGGTTCGTTCATCACGATTGTGGCCTACCTGATCGTCCCGCGCGTCACGCGCAAAGTGGTGGCGCGGCGAGCAACTTCACGGCTGACAACGAGCACGGTGGCCGTCTGATTTAGCCGAACGCTATTCTGATCAGTCGAGAGAACCGGGGCGTACGATTTTGTACGTTCCGGTTCGTTGTTTTGGAGGACATCGATGACGGCGAAGCGACCAGCGCTCTTGATCATCGACGTACAGAACGATTTTTGCCCTGGAGGCGCGCTAGCGGTCGAACATGGAGACAGAGTCGTTGCGACGCTAAACGCCTATTCTGAGCGCTTCCAGGCACTCCAGCTGCCCATCTACGCATCGCGCGACTGGCATCCGGCGCAGTACGAAACACTTCAAGGAGTTCGGCGGTGTCTGGCCGCCGCACTGTGTTCAGGGATCGGAAGGCGCCGAGTTCCGCGCCGATTTGCATCTGCCCGCGGAATGCAACATCGTGACAACGGGCGACTCGCCCGAGGATGAGGGCTATTCGGCCTTTGAAGGGCATCTACCCGACGGAGAGCGACTTGCTGGCCGTTTGGAGCAGAACGGTGTAGATCGTCTCTACGTCGGCGGACTTGCAACTGACTATTGCGTGCGCTCCAGCGTTCTGGACGCTCGCAAGGCAGGGCTGGAGGTCGTGCTGCTCCTCGACGCGGTACGTGGGGTCAACCTTCAAGAGGGGGATTCCGACCGCGCGATTGAAGAGATGCGCGCGGCCGGCGCCGACATCGCCACGCTGGAAACCATCGACCTCGGCTAGCTTACGAGCGACTCCGCCACAACCGGAATAGGCTCCGGCGCTACCTCGGCGACGACCTCGGGCTCGTCACGCGACGCCAACACCGTCTTGACCACGCTGCGCAGCTGCTCCAACCGGCTGGTCCTCGAAATCGTGCCGACCCGCCACTCAGGAGAGGTCGACAGACGATTGATCGAAAGCGGCCCGGACGTCGTGCAGAACACGAAGGGCGGCTTGTCGAGATCGAGCTCGAGGAGCTCCTCGAGCATCAGAAACCCATCGCGGTCTGCCAGCATCATGTTGAGGAGCACGATGTCAGGAAGCTGCCGGTAGACGCAACGCAGAAGCCCTTCGCCAGTAGTGACGCTTTCGACGTCCGCGAGGGTCCCGAGTGATACCGTCGCGCGACGTATGAAGGATGCATCATCATCGACGACCAGCACGCGCGCTGCCGCCAAGTTTTCGTTCTTGTCCATCATCCCTGACCGATATCCCAACCCTACCTCAACCACATTCGAACACCTCCACAGTGTACTGGCAGTCACAGGATAGACGTGAAGAGAAATCAGTCCGGGGTTGCAAAGGACCTTTCACCCCGAATCACAAGGAAAATTGTTCATGAAGCGCATGTTGCGATTGCCTATCAGTCACCGTGCGATAGACTAACGTCATGGGCCGCAAGACCCGTCGTGGGACCACCCGCGCGGCGTCCCGTCACGCGATCATGAGGCGAATGCGCGCGATTTCGAGCCGATTCAGGTCAGAAAATGTTGTAGCGGCCCTGCGACGACGCTGGGCTGGTCAATTGACGCTCGTTTTGGCGTTGATTGTCTGCGTTTCGTGCGGCGCGCAAGGGACCATCGTCCCCACCTCTGCTCCCACACGCACCAACCTTGGGCCAATTCCAACACCGACAGAATTCCCAATGGGGTCGGGACAACCGGCTCCGTTGCGTGACTCGCTGGCATTGATACGACAGAGCGGTAGTGACAAAGTAGCCGGTGCAGCCCTGATCGTCACCAGCGACGGCTTCCTCATCACACTGTCGACCAATCTCAGCAAGAAAGTGGACGTCGTGCTTCCCGACGGAAGCGCCGCGACGCCGATTCGAGTTGCAAGCGATCCCAATAGCGGATTGACGCTGCTGAAAGTCGCCGCGCAACGACTGGTTCCGGTGCAGCTCGGGCTCGAGACTGTCGAAGCGCCCGCGCAGGTCTTCGCGGCGGGTTTCGACGAGACGACCGCGGGCTACGGTCAGGTCGCCGGGCGCATCATGGAGGCGGCTTCCGCGTCGGATGAAGGCTCTCCCGCCGTGATGACCACCAACATCGACTTTGCCCAGGGGTTCGACGGTGGCGCCCTCTCCGACAGCAACGGGCAGATGATTGGCATGATCGTGAGCGGCGAGCGCGGATCGGGTCAGAACGTCATCGCGGCGATCCCCGCTCGCTACGTCACCGACTGGATCTCCCGCTGGCGACAGAACGGCCAGGACGTGGTTGGCGAGAGCAGTGATTGGCCAGTGCTCCAAACCATCAACGGCATGACCCTTCGCTATCCCTCAGGTTGGTCAGTCGCGAACGAGAGCCGCGGCGGCCATTCCTACCTGGCCGACATCACGCCGAAAGATGCGGACGTACCCGCACAGATCTCCATCTCGATTCAGACGACCGACTACGACGGAACGCCGATCGACTTCGCCCACGATCAATTCGACGGAGATTCCAGCGCGACGATCTGGGGCGCGGTCGAGTACGGTCGAATGCAGGGAGTCCGCGTGATGCTCTCGCAGGAGGGCGGGCGTATCGACGTCGCCTACTTCTTCGCGCATGGGCTCCGCATTGGGGTGAGGCTTAGCGCGGGCTATTCAGTGACCGACACCGGTCAACAGGCCGAGCGGATCACCGCATTGTTCGACGCTGTGCTGCGATCGCTGAACGACGGTATGACGCAGTAGCGCGGGTGAAGCTCTGAGTCCTGCTAGCGGCTCGTCCAGCGGCTGAGCCGAATCCCCGTCGGTGAATCGTGATCGAACTCGGTCGGCGCTTCCCAATCCCAGACATTTTCCAGCGACAGCATTCCGCGATTGCCGGAGAGGCCGATGCGGTCGATCTCGATTGACGTCTCCTGCCGATCTATCGTTTCGGTCGCGGCACCGGCGGCACGCTGCAACGTGACCGCGATCGTCACCGGACCTTCGGCCAGCGGCAGACCGTGCAACGTTGAGCGAATACGCCGTGTATCGGTTCCGACGCCTTCGATGACCGGCAAAATATCGGGCAGCTGGCTGGTGCGACCGAAGAGGTGGATCCCCTGCCGGTCGTAGAGGTCGAGCGCGACGAAGAGACCGGTGGCGCGCTGATCCGCTGGCAAGCGCATCAGCACCTCGACGCCAAGGTCGTCACCGCTGTAGAGACGTTCGATAACCGCTCCAGTCTGGTCGATCGGCCGCACGCGCAGGATCGACGCGTCTACGGTGGTCTCCTGCAGCATGCGCTGATAGTGATCGACGACCTCGTCGGTCGGGCCGATGTCGATCATCTGGCCCCCTTCGAGCAGCACCGAGCGCTCGCAGAACGAACGAATTTGCTCTGCGTTATGTGAAACAAACAGGATGGTCGTGCCGGTGGACTTCAGCCGTTCGAGCGCCTCATAGCCTTTGCGCTGGAACGCGGCGTCGCCGACCGCCAGCACCTCGTCGATCACCAGGATCTCCGGCTCCATGTGGACCGCGATGGCGAACCCGAGGCGCATGAACATGCCTGACGAGTAATGCTTGACCGGCGTATTGATGAATCGTTCCAGGTCGGCGAACCGCACGATTTCGTCGAAGCGCTGCTCCATCGCGCGACGGGTGAAGCCGTAGAGACTGCCGTTGAGGAAGACGTTGTCGCGCCCCGAAAGCTCAGGGTGAAATCCAGCGCCAAGCTCCAGCATGGCGTGGATCCGCCCATTGGTGACGATATTGCCGCTCGTCGGCTCCAGCACGCGCGTCACCAGCTTCAGCAGCGTGCTCTTGCCCGCTCCGTTGCGACCCAGGATGCCAACCGCTTCGCCGAACCGCACCGAGAAAGCTGACGTCGCGTAGGGCCCAGAATTCCTCGCCGTGGCCGCGTGGCCGGATGAGCCCGATGAACCAGTCTTGAAACGACGTGCGCTGTTCGTTCCGCAGCACGAAGCGCCGGGAGACGTTGCGGAACTCGATGGCGCTCTCGCTCGAGCGGAAGCGGCGGCCTGCGCTGCGCACTACAGATGCTCCCCAATGTTTCGATTCAGGCGATTGAAGAAGAGATATGACAGGAAGAGCATCACGAGCGCCGTAGCTCCGGTGCGCGCCATGAAGAGCGGGTCCGGAACCCCACCGTGATACAGAATGGTCCGGTACTCGGCCACGATGGCGGCCATCGGGTTGATCCGATACATCCAGGCCGTCAGGTTGGGCGCCACCGACTCGATTGGATAGAAGATCGGCGTCATGAAGAACCAGGCGGTCAACCCCACCTCCACCAGCACGACGGTGTCGCGAAAATAGACGTTGAGCGGCGCCAGGAACAGGACAACCGCGGCGAGAAAAATCGCCTGCACCAGCACGATCACCGGGATGTAGAAGATCCACGGTGTGAATCCGACGTGGAAGATGATCATAATGAGAAACAGCGCCGGCAACGATAGGATAAAATTGACCATCGTTGAGCACACGACGGAGACAGGCAGCAAGATTCGCGGGAAGTAGACCTTGCTGATCAGCGATCGATTGTCGATCAGCGTCTGTGTTCCGACGGTGACTGCCGTAGCCGCCCAGTTCCAGGGCAGCAGTGCCGCCAGAACGAAGACCGGAAATTTCGGGATGTTCTGGTTCAGGATCTGGGTGAAGACGAACGTAAAGACGACCATCATCAGCAACGGGTTGAGGAGCGACCAAAGAAAGCCGAGCGCGGAGTTCTTATAGCGGACTTTCAGGTCTTTCGAGACGAGATTCCGGATGAGCCCGCGATAGCGGACTGCTTCGAGTGCCTGGCTGGACAATCGCGGTTCCTCCCCAAGACGAATGGCACGCCCGTCGGGGAGTATTGTGCAGGAAACGGGTCGATGCAAGCCGACAATAGGTCGGGCGAGCCGTTTCGGGCCGAACTCGTGATCTGTCGCCAGGGATGACTCACGTTAGAGATGAGTCGAGTATGTTGTTCAAGAGCAACGGGCTGCGGTGCCCTTTCCGAGGCCGGCCGGCCGGTGCGGCCGATCGCATTCAGCACCCTTTGAGCGTTGCCCTTCTCCTCTCGCTTCTTCTGGTGGTCTCAGGCGCCTGTTCAAGAGGGAATGTCATATCGAGCTCTCATGCGGAGGGCCAGGCAACGGTCATCCCCTCCCCTACTCCGAGCCTGATACGCAGTGACGTCCCCACCTCATCGTCGAATTCGGGGGCTCAGCTGGCACCGATCAGCACGATAGCTCCGTCGACGGCAACGGCATCCGACAGCTCGTCCACCAATCCGACGGCAGTGACGGCCCCCACCGCGACCGCCACTCCGTTGTCCTCACCCACGACCAATCCCGCCGAGGAGCTTCCCGAGCAGATCGACCCGCTGCTGACCGCTCTGCCAGCGCACGTGGGGATGGTCATCGCTCTGCCGGACGGCACAAACCTCTATCAGAATGAGGCGGACACGGAATTCGAATCGGCCAGCCTCTACAAGCTCGGCATCATGGTCGAGGTCTATCGTGAGCGCGATATCGGTGACTTGAGCTTCGACGACTTAGTTACGTTGTATCCCGGGTATTTCCTCGAGGACGACAGCGTGTACGGGTACGACGACAATGTCTACGACCAAATCCCCGTCGGAACGCTGATCGACAACATGATTACGTTAAGTAGCAATGTCGCCGCGACGGCGCTGCTTGACCTCGTCGGGACAGACAACGTGAATGCCACCATGGAGTCGTTGGGGCTCGATCACACCAAGATCCTCTGGTATCCAGTGGCGGGTGGAGACGCGCCTGGCTCCCGATCTACGGCTCGTTCAGGGGCAGCCAGTCGGTCGACGGTGTTGCTCAGTCTCACTGCACGCGCGGTTCTGGCGCGCAGTAACGCCTATTCCAATCTTGATGGCGCCTACAACATCACCACGCCGCGCGACATCGCGACGCTCTTCGAAATGCTGATCAATGGCACGGTCGTCAGCGCTGACGCCAGCTCCGAAATGCTCGATCTCCTGGCCGAACAGCAGATCAACGACCGGCTGCCGGCCACCCTGCCCGATGGCACGCGGATGGCCCATAAGACCGGCGACCTGGACAACTCGGTGCATGACGCAGGGGTCATCTTTGCTCCCGATGGGCCGATCGTCGTCGTCGTGCTGAGCGATGAGGTCGAGAATCGAGAGGACGTGGTCGAGTTCATCCAGCAGGTTGCGCTCCTCGCATATGGAACAGAATCGCCTTGATCGCGGCTGGAACGCTGATTGCTCTTACCGGTATTGTCAGAGGCGACCGATTGAGGCAAGAGATGAGGCGAGATGCGCGAAGCGCCAAACAGGCTTTACGCCTTCGGCAAAGGGATGTTCAACGAGATACGCCAGGACGACGTCAGCGGACTGGCAGCCGAGGTCGCGTTTCGCCTACTCTTCTCGCTCCCCGCGCTCGCTATTTTCTTCGCTGCCCTGTCCGCGCAGGTTGCCAGGTACACCGGGGTGGACGCGTTCGCCTACTTGCAGAAGCAGATCACCTCACCGGCGATACCACTTTCAGTTCGTAACAGCCTCGATCTGGTTCTCAAAGCCGCCAAGGACGGCGGCCACTCTGGCGTTCTCTCGATCGGCATACTGTTGAGCCTCTGGTCAGCCTCGTCCGCGGTCGGCACGTTGATCAAGGCCTTCAATCGGGCCTACGATGTCGAGGAGACGCGCAACTTTATCTGGCGGCGCGTGATGGCGGTGGGCCTCACGTTAGGCTTGAGTTTGCTGATGCTCGCGTCCTTTTTGCTCATTCTGGTTGGGCAGCGCCTCGGCGAAGAGTTGGCGACGCAAGTTGGACTTGGTAATCAGTTCACGCAGGCCTGGAATATCGGACGCTGGCCGGTGATCTTCATCCTGTTCATGATCGCCCTGGCCATCCTCTATTGGGCTGGTCCGTCGCAGGACCTACCGCTGCGCTGGCTTTCGCCGGGAGCCGTGATCGCGACGGTGTTGTGGTTAGCGGCGAGCTGGGCGTTCAGCCTCTATTTGCAGCTCGTCGACGTTGGTAACGCGTATGGAGTCCTCGGAGCCGTGGTCGTGCTCCTCTTTTTCCTGTGGATCTCCAGCATCGTGCTCATCGTTGGCGCCGAAACCAACGTGGTGGCAGATCGCGTCTTCGGACGTCATGAGTCCCAGACATCTCCATCCGACGGATCGAAACCTACTGCCGTGCTCAACCCATCGCGGAGACATGAACCAACCGCGTGAACCGCCCCCCAGGCGCCAGCTTTACACCGAACTCAACGTCAGATCAACGGTCTTTATGACGACTTCTCCGGCAGCTCGCGACCATGATTTACTACGCCTCGATGTCATACCCGGCTTCGTCGATGCCAGCTCGCAGCGTGGCATCTGAAACGCCTTCGACCGACTCGACGGTGACCAACTTCGTATCCAGGTTGACGTCAACCTTCTCAACGCCGTCAATCTTCGTCAGTTCCCCAGTAATCGCCGCGATACAGTGCTCGCAGCTGACGTCCGGAACCCGATATACGTGAACAGACACTCGTCACAATCCAATCTTGTTCATTCACCATGGCATACCCCCTATGGGTATCCCGCCGTTCAGTATAGCGCGTTCCGCAAATCATGCAAGCGGCATCCGCGCATCCGTTGCTCACCTCTTGATGAAACGCCTGATTTATCTATGTCTACAGTCGCCGTTCTCTTTATGTCGCCTTTCCAGACGTTCAAAAGCTCGTTGACTCAAGGTCAGGAATGCGATTCGTGCCGCATCATGACCCGTCGCCACTCGACCATGAGAGCCCGCGTTCTTTCAGTCCATCCGAACCAACTTAGCCCCAACTGCATCGCACCCTCCCTCGCCTATCAGTGCCATCCGGGGATCGACACGCCAAGATGGATCGCCGTGTGCGGATGATAAGATTCAGACGACCCGACGGAGCGGCCGAGGTCCACCGGGGTGGACTCAGTTGTGGCCCACTGAATGATTCGTCGATTTCAATTTGCACAGCGACGTCCAACAGACTGACGCATGAGATGGATATCGCAACCATCTCGTGTTCCACTCTGGATTGTTGCCGGCACCATCGGAGCACTAATCACGCATGCTGATCTCTCCACGTTTCTGGATCGCAAACCGTGTCACACGCGGCTCGATCGATCTCCTCTTTCGCGTTGCAACGGCGAACGCCCTTACAACCCAAGCCAAACATCGCTTCCTCTACGGAGGAATCCATCCCACTCAGCTCAAATCGACCCTCAAACGCGTGCGCAACGTGGGATCCTGGTCTACATCCTGGACACACACCGCCACTGACTACCTACGCCAATCGCGGAACTCGGAAAACAACGGCCAATCGACCCAGGCCGCGGAACATCGGGCCCGCGCGGCCCTCTGTTATCACTACGCACAGCTCTTCGAATTTGAAGACGTTCCTCGCAGAGAGCAGCTCTACGCACAAGCAGCCCAGAACTACCGCGCGGCATCACCTAACCTCTCTACAGCCGCCACCCACGTCAGCATCCCCTGGCACGAGCAGTCGCTCCCGGCATATCTGCAGCTTCCGAAAGAACAGAGCAACCCAGTGCCAGTGGTGGTAATCCTCAACGGAGCCAGCACCGTGAAGGAAGAGACGGTCGGCTGGAGTGCGCCGTTTCTCGAAGCCGGACTCGCGACGCTTTCACTCGACACACCCGGGAGCGGTGAAGCCTGGCACATCGCCGCAACGCCGCATCAACTCGACATAGGGGATGCGCTGATCGAGTTCGCCGACCGACACGAGCAACTTGACGCACGTCGCATCGCGCTTCTTGGGATTAGTCTGCGCGGCGCATATGCGGTGCAGGTGGCGACTCAGCAGCCCGACATCGCCGCAGCCATCTCGGTCACAGCGCCGTTTAATCCACGTCCGTATTTCCGCCATCTCAACCAGATCGTGCTGAAGGAAATCGCGTATACCACGCATGAACAGGATCTCGATCGTCTCCTGGAGATGGTCGAAACCATGTCGCTGATCGATACCGCGCCACGACTCAAAGCTCCGTTACTGGTGGTGGGAGCGGGGAATGATCTGGTCGTACCTCCGGAGGAATCGGCACGCCTGTATGCGGCTGCGGGAGGTGAAAAGTACTTTCACTTCATCCCGCGCGCCAACCACGTGGCCTTTTCGCACTTGAGCGACTGGACTCCGGTCGCGGCGGAGTGGGTGAGGAACGTGATGAACGCACGCGTGACACAACCTGGACGCCTTCACTGGACATAAGATATCCGAAGAGTATCGACATAATAATGCCATGATTGGACAAAGAATCGGGCCCAGAGTGGGCCCGTCGTACTATCTCACCGTGTATCGTGAAGGAACGAGCGCTACATGCCTCGGCCGTCAACCGGTGTGACCGTTCCGGACTCCACGTCGAAGATATTGCGGTGCTGGCGGGATAGGTCGACGCCGAGGACGTGCAGCGAGTAGCTCGGATGATCGCCCACCGTCTCGATGCGATGGATGTCGTTCGGTGGGAGTAGGGGATAGACTGAACCACGCTCGTAGATCGTCTCCTCGAGCAGCCGTAGCTCAGCCTGTCCTTCGTCGCCACCATCGTCAAGCCGCTGATAGCGCGTCGTCTTCTGGGCACCGCCACAGACGCCAATCAACCCCCAGGTCAGGTGGTCGTGCACGGGCGTCGGCATTCCGGGGGCGAACTCGACCACGTAGATCTGCAACGCTCCACCCGGTTCGGTGTGATACAGATAGCGTGGTCGGCCGTTCTCCGGTTCAGCGCGGAATTGCTCGTCGAACAGCCCATCGTCCCACACGACCTTCTTCACCAAAGGACTCAACGACTCGACCACTTTCTGCCGGTTATCGCCCGAATCGCTCAATACTTGCTTGGCGTCCTCAACGAACTGGCCGATGGTGTACTGCTCTGTCGTTGCCATCACTTGACCTCCATCCACTGTCGAAGCTACTCGAAATCGCGCGAGTGACTCGGTCACCCTTCAAACGCACGTCGATAGCGACCAATTCCAACGCGATCCCTGGTTCTCCCATCATAGACCATCGCGATCTCGATACCGATCAGCGCGCCGGGAGCAGTTCCAACAGTCGGTCGATATCTTGATCGGAGTTGTAGAAGTAGGGGGAGACACGCACGCCACGACCGCGCAGTGAGACCGACACCTTGTGCTGCTGCATGCGCTCGACCAGCTGACCGTCAACATCCCGATCACCCGACGTGAAACTGCAGATCTGCGAGCGATGCGCCGGATCGAGGTTCGACGTCACCTGATAGCCCATCGAAGCGACCTCGCTCAGCAGGCGGTCGGTCAGCTTGATCGTATGGTCGGCGATAACGCGCGAGCCGATCGACCGAATCAGATCGGATGAGGCGTTCAGCGCCGCCATGCTGATGTAGTTCAGGCCGCCAGTTTGATAGCGTAACGCGCCATCACGCCAATCGAGTTTGTACTCGAGATCCTCGTAGCCGGCCTTGACGCCCAGACGTCCCGAATAGGTTGGATGGATGCGCTCAATGGCGCGCTCGGAGAAGTGCATGACTCCTAGACCGAATGACGCCATCAACCACTTGTAGCAATGCGCCGCGATCACGTCGATACCGCTCTCGGCCACATCGATCACCATCGGGCCGACGGACTGAGTCGCGTCGACGATCGAGAGGACGTCATTCTCCTGACACAGCTTGCCGATGGCGTTCAGATCGTTGCGAAAGCCCGTCATGAACTCGACGTGGCTGATGACGAGCGCTTTGGTGCGGCCGTCCATCGCGGCGGCAATCTTCTCGACGCTGGTGAAGTCATTCTCATCTTTATCGACATAACGCACCTCGACTCCGTGGCGTTCGAGGTTGAGGACCGGATAGACGTTGGACGGAAACTCTTCGGTTGGAATCAGAACGTTGTCACCTGGCTGCCAATCGATGCCCGCCGTCGCCAGGCTGATGGCGTCGGCCAGGCTGCCGACGAACGCGACGTGATCGGGCTGCCCGCCAACCATGGCAGCCACGTTCTCGCGCGCGGTCTCGATCGAACGCTCACGATCGCCGCCGTCCGACTCGATCGGCACGCTGAACGCGTGCACGACACGCTCGATCGCGGCGGTGGTTCGCCGGGAGAAGGGGCCAATCGCCGCATGGTTGAGATAGGCCCAATCCTCGGTGACCGGAAACTCCGACCTCACCGCGCTCAAATCCACTGCCATATGGCTGCCCCCTTGTTCGACTCATCCGCCACCGTGACGGTCTCCAGAGTTGCGATCGACACATGGTACCGCGACTGCGACGTCCCTGTCGCCAGGCATGCTGGAATGCGAATGGCACGACGACAGTTAGCGGAGTAGGGGAACCGTGAGTGGCAGTGGTGAGCTCATAACGACGATGGAGGTGAAGACTGTGCCGGACGAGATACGTTTGCTGGGATTCGCGGGGAGCCTGCGACGCGGATCATACAACCGGGCATTGTTGCGAGCCGCCATTGACGCGGCGCCGGAAGGCGTCGCGATCGAGACGGCCGAGATCGGCGACATTCCGCTCTACAACGCCGATATCGACACGGCGGACCCTCCCGAGTCCGTTCGGCGGTTCCGCCAGCGCATCGGCGAAGCGGATGGCCTGTTGATCGCATCACCCGAATACAACTATTCGATCCCTGGAGGGCTCAAGAACGCCATCGACTGGGCCTCGCGTCCGGCGACGAGCAGCGTGCTCAAGGGCAAGCCGGTCGGCATCATGAGCACCGCCGGAGGACGGTTCGGCGGCGTACGGGCGCAACTGGCCCTACGCCAGGTCTTCGTCTTCACCGAGTCCTACGTCATGCTGAAGCCGGAGCTGATCCTGCCGAACGCAGGCAACATCTTCGACGAGCGTGGGAACATGGTCGACGACGACGTGCGCGCGCTAACGGCACAATTCATGGCAGCGCTGGCGGACTGGGTCACGCGCATAAGCGCGGGCTGAACGGCCAAGGTACGAAGCGTTCCTTCAACCGAGGAGATGGACCATGGCATCATCGTCAACAACCTCCAAACCCACGCTTCCCGGAACCACGCACACCGGGCAGGTTCATCTGCGCGTGGCCGATCTCGACCGCTCGCTGGCGTTCTATCGGGACATCCTCGGCTATCAGGTGGAGGATCTGGAAGACCGGTCAGTGCAGCTCATACCAGGGCCGGGCTCACTGCCGCATTTCCGGCTGGATGAAGTCCCGGGAGTGCCGCCAATGCCCAGGAAGATGGCAGGTCTTTACCATGCCGCTATCCGTATGCCGTCGCGGCCCGATCTGGCTCGGACCATACGGCGGCTGGTCGATCACGGCTGGCCGGTTCCAGGCATCGCCGATCATGGCGTCAGCGAGGCCTTCTATCTGAACGATCCGGACGGCAACGGCCTGGAGATATACGCCGACCGTCCGCGCGACCAATGGCCATATCGGGACGGTAGCCTGCAGATGGTCGCCGATCCACTCGATCTCGAATCCCTCTTCTCAACCATCGCGGACGAGCAGAGCTCTGTCGCGGCGATGCCGGAAAGCAGCGATATCGGCCACGTCCACCTGCAGGTGAGCGATCTGACGCGCGCCGAGCGCTTCTACGCCGACATCCTGGGTTTCGACGTGGTGCAGCGCAGCTATGGTGGCGCGCTCTTCGTCTCCGCCGGTGGCTATCACCACCACGTCGGCCTGAACGTCTGGGCGGGGCGCAACGTGCCGGGTCCAGCGGAAGATGTCGCTGGGTTGATCGACTTCACGGTGCTGATTCCGGACGTCTCGACGCTCGATGCGATCGCGCAGCGCCTCGACGCGGCCGGAATCCCGTTCGAAGGCATGACCGATCTCGGTGGGAAGCCATCTATCGCCACGCGTGACCTGGATGGCATCGGCGTCGTGGTGCGAGTGGACGGAGCGGAGTCGAAGGATCTCTCCGTTCGCTGATGCAGGAATCCAGTGAACTTGGTGGGAGATCCATCCCTCTCACTGACTCTGTCCCTACAAGGGAGCGAGGACCATCACTGCGGTTCAGGATGACATAATCACGGACGTAGGCTACCGATTACGGCAGCGGCATCCGATAGTCCCAATCGGCGGGAATAGAGGCAAGTTAGGTGCACATTCGCGAGATGCGGCCGGACGACCGCGAGTTCATCCTGGCGCTCACGGAACGACTCGAAGCAGTCGGTCGACCTCTATGGCGAGATCCGGTCAAGATGCACGCCTTCCACCAGCACTACGCCGAGGCGACCGTTACCGCGACCGGCGACGCGCAGGCCGTCTTCGTGGTGGAGGATGGCAGCAATGAACGACTGGGATTCGCCCACGTCATGGAGACGAACGACGGTCTCACTGGCGAGCGTGAGGCGTACGTCGCCACGCTCGCCGTTACTGAAACCTCGGGCGGACGTGGCGTAGGTACGGCGCTGATGCAACGAGTCGAACAATGGAGTCGCGAGCGTGGACTGCACATCGTGACCCTCGAAGTCTTCGCCCAGAACGACGTCGCTCGCCGCTTCTACGATCGCCTCGGCTATCAGGAAGAGACGCTCAAGCTGGTGAAGGTATTGCCTGCGCGGAACGACTGAGTCTTCGACCACGTCGGCTCCGACCAAGCCATCAAACTGAGGCAACGGCGCCAAGATCGGCTCGATGACAGCGAGCCTTTTGGCCGTCGAAGTGAGAATCGGCGGCATTCTGCGTGCAAGACTGAATACGGAAGGAGGTTCACTGGATGATCAACAAGGAATACACCAAGACACGAAGATCTTGTCGCGTGACGTTCGATCTCCCGGCCGACGTCAACGCCCAGTCCGCCATGCTGGTGGGGGAGTTCAATGACTGGGATAAGTCAGCCACCAAAATGAAGAAGAGCCCGGACGGAGGGTTCACCGCGACCGTCTCACTCAAGCCGGGCAACGAATATCGCTTCCGTTACCTGCTTGATGGTGAACGCTGGGAAAACGATCACGCGGCCGACCGTTACCTGCCCAACGATCACGGCAGCGACGATTCCGTCGTCGTGGTGTAAGCGCCCGATCCTCACATTTCGGCGTCCGCCGTGGCGCAACCTCGAGGTTCCGTCCAACGTCGCCGAGCGCGCTCATGAATTCGCGCGGAAACTGAACAAAAGCGCGTGTCCTCAACGGAGCCAGATACGGCATCCAGTGTGTTAGGCTACCCGAAAACCGGCCGACGGCCGGAGTAACTATGCCGCTGGATGAAATGAGGATGGACGATGGGCGGAGCGCTCGACGGAATCCGCGTTCTCGATCTGTCGAGGGTGCTGGCCGGACCGTACTGCACCATGATGCTCGGTGATTTCGGAGCCGAGATCATCAAGATCGAGCAGCCAGGCGTCGGCGATGACACCCGTCGCTGGGGACCGCCCTGGGTCGGCGGCGAAAGCGCCTATTACCTCTGCGCCAATCGCAACAAGAAGAGTGTCACGCTCAATCTGAAGGATGAGCGAGGGCGCGACCTGCTGCGCTCGCTGGCCCGTGAATCGGACGTGCTGGTCGAGAATTTCAAGGTCGGTACGCTCGATCGCTTGGGGCTCGGTTATGAGTCGCTCGCCGCTGAGAATCCTGGTCTGGTCTGGTGCTCGATCACCGGATACGGTCAGGACGGTCCCTATGCCGGTCGCGCGGGCTACGACTTCGTAGCCCAGGGCGAAGCGGGCATCATGAGCGTCACGGGCGAGGTTGATGGCGAGCCGATGAAGGTCGGCATCGCAGTCGTCGACATAACGACCGCACTGTACGCCTCGAACGCCATCATTGCCGCCCTGCACGCACGCAACCAGACCGGTCGCGGCCAGCGCATCGATGCTGCCCTGTTGCCTTCAGCCATTGCCTGGCTGGCGAACGTCGGCAGCAGCTATCTAGCTTCAGGAGAAGAACCCAAACGCTACGCCAACGCGCATGCCACCATCGTGCCGTATCAGACCTTCAAGGGTCGCGATCAATGGTTCATCGTTGGAGTGGGTAACGACCGCCAATTCCAGTCACTCTGCAGCGCTGATGGGACGCCCTGAAATCGCCACCGACGAGCGCTTCAGCAGCAATCCGCGCCGCGTCGCCAATCGAGATGAACTGATCCCACTCCTGCAGGTCGTCTTCGAGACCGAAGACGCAGACATCTGGCTCAACGGCATGACCGAAGCCGGCATTCCGTGCGGACCGATCAACACCGTGGGGCAGGCGCTGGCGCATCCGCAGGTCGAACACCGCGGCATGGTGGTCGAAGTGCCGCATCCCACCGCTGGGAGCGTGCGCGTCGTTGGTCCGCCCGTGATCATGTCCGACACCCCGGCCGAGGTTCGCAGTCATCCGCCGTTATTCGGGGAGCATACCGATCAAGTCCTCCGTGAGCGCCTCGGGCTGGGCGATGACCAGATAGCCGACTTGCGTGCGGACGGCGTCATCTAGCGGCCCCGTCGTCAGCAGTTGGAGCGGGGTAGGGGAGGGAGATGCGCGAACGACAGCCACGCGACCGCCGTCCTCCCGTTGGCAACGGCCCGCATCACCGGGAGAGCCAGCGTCCAATCAAGCGTAGCGCAACCCACCTCCTGCTGGCTCCGACCTCTTTGTGGACAGCAGTGACTTCGACGACCGCCTCGGTTTCGAGCGGCTGATCTTCTTCAGCGACGCAGTCTTCGCCATCGCCATCACGCTGCTTGTCATCGACATTCAGCTTCCAGCGAACGCAGGCGACAACCTGGCCGGCGCGCTGCGCGATCTCATGCCGAATTTCCTGGGATTCGCGATCAGCTTCCTGGTGATCGCCGTCTACTGGATGGCGCACCATCGCTCCTTCCGACGCATCCATCGCTACGACGGCAGGCTGATCTGGATCAACACGCTGCTCCTGATGTCGATCGCGTTCCTGCCTTTCTCGACGACGTTGATCAGCAGCTACGGCGATCAGCCGACCGCGGTCGACTTCTACGCCGTGAACCTGTTCCTGACCAGCGCGCTCTTCATGGTTCTGTGGTTGTATGCGGTGGCGAGCGGCCGTCTCGTGGACGTGAGGCCGTCGCGGGCGGAGCGTCTCCAGACCGGGTTACGCCTGGCCGTGCCCAGTCTGGTCATCTTGATCTCAATTGCGATCGCGCAGCGCAGCACGAGCGCCGCCGAGTACTCCTGGCTGTCGATCCCGATCCTGCAATCGGCGCTGCCAGCGCTCGTGCAGCGACTTCGCGCGCACGATTCCGTTAGGGTCGGCCGAGCCACTCGGTAAGGCTGCGCCCCCTCAGTTGTCGCCACCGCTGGATTGGATGGCGTCGGATCTGGCGGTCTTTTCAGACCGTAACGTGGCGTCGGCCAGATCAAGCGCAGCATCCAATGATAGCGTAAACGCCGCGTCAAAAATCTCGTTGAACGCATCGTCCCCAAGGCTCTCTTGTGCGAGCTGCTTCCACCGTTCCACGTCGGCTCGGTTCGCTGGCCAGATACTCGCGCCAAGCGCCTTCAGCGCACCGGAACCTGCGCCAAACTTCTTGGCACCCGCCTCATACCGTCCTTCGGCTGATTCCACCGATGCCATCCCGATCAGACATTCCGCGATGCCTCGTCGATCGTTCGTGCGTGTGAACTCCCACATCGCGGTCTGAAAATCCGCCCGAGCTTTATCGATGTCTCCCGCGGCAAGCGCGACGTACCCAAGGTTGTGTTGCAGGCTGGCATTCAGACCAGGGACTCCAAGGGTCGCTCGCAAGGCGAGACTCTCCTCATACATCGCCCCGGCCTCCGCGTGATTGCCGGAAGAGCGCGCCACATCACCGAGATTGTTCAGAACCTGAGCCAGACTCCATTGGTCCTCGGCGCGGCGCGCGAGTCGCACTCCCTCCTCAAGCAGCGTGGTGGCCGCTGCAATATCGCGTCTTCGCAGTGCGCCGCGAGCCTGGATCTCGGTCAATCGGATTATGTACCAATGGTTGTTGAGGCTCCGAGCCACACGCATGGCATGTTCTGCAAGGTCGATCGCTCGGGGATCACCTGAATCCTGCAGGATCTGCACTTCGGCGACGGTGGCAATCAACTTCGTGATCGGATCCTCACGGCCCGCGTCGGCCGCGGTAGCCTCTTCTCGCAGCCGCATCGCCGTGGGCAAGTCCCCACGTAAGACGTTCATCATGGACAGAAGCGCCGTTAGCCTGGCATGCCAGCGCGGATACGATGTCGATTGTGGATGTTCAAGAGTTCGTTCCAGCCAACTTCGCGCCTCGGTCGTGTGGCCAAGGGCACCCCACGACCAGGCCAAAGCCGAGCAGACACGCAGCGCGATCTCGACATCGTGACTCAATGACCATTCCAGAGCCTCACGAATGTTCGCGTCAGCCTCATCGATCCAGCGCAGCCAGAAGCGCTGCTCCGAGCCATGTACGGCGTCTTCAGCCTGTGTGGCTTGAGCGGCAAACCATTGCGCGTGGGCACGGTGCAACTCTTCCGATTCACCTCGCTGAAACAGCCGCTCGGCGCTATATGCCCTCAGACTGTCGAGCAGGTGGTAGCGGGTGATCTGATCATTACGCAGCGGGTCGGCGAGGACCAGTGACTTGTCCACCAGTCGTGCAAGCAGTTCAAATGTCTTCTCAGCGGTGTTGATGGTGCAGATCTTCTCCACATCTGTCGGGAAGAACGCGCCGGGGAAGATACTGAGCCGATCGAAAAGGTGCTGCTCGTCTGGTTCGAGCAGCGCGTAGCTCCAGTCCATAGACGCCCGCAGGGTCTGCTGTCGAGATGGACTGAGGCTGCCCTGAGAGGTTAGTAGGTCGAACTGACGATCGAGCCGCGTTTCGATTTCCGCTGGCGTCAGGACTCGTGCCCAGGCAGCCGCGAGCTCTATCGCCAGCGGAATTCCTTCGAGCCTGCGGCATACGCGGGTGACGGATGGTGTATTCTCATCCGTCAGCTTGAAGCCTGGCAGATGAGCCGCAGCACGGTCCACAAACAGACGAACCGACGCGGCCGTTCCGGCTCTGCTTGCCTCCAGCATTTGGCCGTCTCTGGGCAGATCGAGCGACGGAACGCGCCAAACGACCTCACCCGGCACGCCAAGTGGCTCGCGGCTCGTCGCAACCACGTGAACACCGGGACACGATTGCAGGAGCCGCGTGGCCAGCTCCGCCGTTGCGCGCACGAGATGCTCGGCGTTGTCGAGGATCAGGAGGAGGTGGCGCCGGCGTAACATCTCCACGAGCGTCTCGCCGACGACGCTGTCCGGTTTCTCGCGTACTCCGACCACCGCGGCCATACGCTGAACCACCAGGGACGGCTGTCGGAGGTCGGCCAATTCCACCAGCCACACCCCATCAGAAAACGCTGACATCGTGTCGCGGGCGACGACCGTGGCTAGCCGAGTCTTTCCGACGCCGCCCGATCCAACGAGCGTGACGAGCCTGTTGTCCGCGACGAGGCGCACGATTGCAGATCGTTCGGCCTCTCGACCGATGAAACTGGTGAGATCACTGGGCAGATTATTCGGAGGAATTTGGAGCGACGCATTCGGGATCAATTCCATCAGAGGCGCGGGCTCGCGATGTACAGAAATCTGGGGAAGTGAACGCTGTGGCATGCGGCGCGACATCCGCGCCTCTTCTAATATCCGCCGGAGCAGCTCTGGGGTAACCGTCACGTCAGCCAGATCGCCGGCATGAAAGGTACGAAAAAGCCGTCGCTCAGCACATAGCGTGACTAATGCCTCCGTCGCGGCCGCGTCAGGTGGACTTTCACCGCGCTCCCAGCGCTGGACAGTGCGGCGACCATAGCCGAGGTGCGCAGCCCAGCCCTCCTGGGTTATCCCGGCGGCCTCGCGTAAGCCCCGCAGAACGACCTGCCAGTTCGGAACAAGCCGTCCGGCCAGATCGACATCTTCGGGCCCGGGTTGGCGCAACATTGGCGCGCTCCTGGCGCAACGCGGAGAAACAGCGAACCTATCATAGCATCATGCTCATTCGAACAACGCGCGGCGACCCAGTCAGGCTCGGCTGTCGCATGCGTGGACCTGGTAGGGGGATTATCCGATGGAAGTGCTCAACGACGTCTCACACCGATGCGTTGATCACACGGCTGCTAGACGCCACCAACAGCCACGACCTGGAAGCCCTTGCAGATTGTTTTCATCCCGACTACGACAGCGAGTTCCCGGCGCATCCCGAACGTGCGTTTCGGGGCCGGCACCAGATGCGTGAGAACTGGTCTCGTATCTTCGCCGGTCTGCCCGATCTCAGGGCAACTCTCGTTCGCAGTGCGTCGAACCAGGACACGGCGTGGGCCGAGTGGGAATGGCAGGGCACGAGAGGAGACGGCGTGCCCATCACTCTGAAAGGAGTAACGATTCAAGAGGTACGCGACGGGAGAGTGGCATGGGCACGGCTCTACATGGAGCCGGTTCGCACTCCCTTACCCGGCGAGGATGCGGGGTTGGGACAACTGCTGGGCAATCCCGCGCACCGTGCGGCCGAATGAAGAAGATGAGCGGAGGCACGCTGTGATTCTCATCGCCGGTGGAAGCGGGCTCCTTGGCACCAGAGTCATCGATCGGCTGCTGGCCAGGGGATATGCGTTACGAATCCTGACTCGCGACCCCAATCACATTCCCTCGTCGAGCGGCAATTCAGTTGAGCTCGTTGCTGGAGACGTGCGCGATCCAGACTCGGTCGAGGTGGCCATGGCAGGCGTCGATGTGGTCATCTCGGCCATACACGGTTTCACCGGCAAAGGCGGATGCAACCCAAAGACGATTGACCACCTGGGGAATCGCAACCTTATCCAGGCAGCGCAAGCGGCTGGGGTCTCGCGATTCATCCTGATGTCGATACACGGTGCATCGAGCGATCATCCCATGGAGCTGTTTCGCATGAAGTCGCTCGCCGAACAGGAGCTGCGCCAGAGCGGTCTAAATTGGACGATCGTCCGTCCGACTGCGTACATGGAGACCTGGGCTCGCATCATCGGCGAACCGCTCGTCAACAGCGGCAAGACGCGCATCTTCGGTCGGGGACAAACCCCCATCAACTTCGTCTCGGTCGACGACGTTGCACGAGTCATCGAGTGTGCCGTCGTCGATTCCCGCTTCGTCGGTGAATCGGTGGAGGTTGTCGGACCTGAAAACCTCGGCATGCGCGAATTCGTCGAAATCTTCGCAACCGAAACGGGCAAGGCCGGCAAAGTCGACGCGGTTCCGCTGGGGATGATGAGAATGATGTCAATCCTGCTTCGCCCACTCAATCCTGCGATAGCACGGCAGATCCAGGGCGGGGTCGTGCTCGACACCACGCCGCAGGCAGCAGATCATGACCAGACCGAACGGCTGTTCTCGGGCATGAAGTTCACGACAGTTGCGGACATGGTCAGGAAAGACTACGGAACTCCGTCAGCACATGTCTGAACCTACCGTTGTCATCGTCCGATCACAGATCGGCGGAAAGAGAGAGATGGTCCCATGAAAGTCGCCTACTTCAGTCAGTTCCCGAATAGCTCTTTGGAGCAAGCCAGTCAAATCAGCGATAGAATCAGCCAAAAGCTCGGTGAACACCGACCAGACGGAGGGATTTTTCACACAGAAGGCCCAATGGAGGATGGCGGCTGGTGGGCGTTCAACGTCTGGGAGTCGGACGAAACGGCACAGGCGTTCTTCAGAGATTTCGTCAACCCAGCGCTGAGTGAGGCCAGCGTCACGCTTCAGGACATGCAACGACTGCGGGTGACGTGGGACAGCAATCATCCTGACGAACGTGCGTGATACCAGGCATCAGCGCGAGGGGCATCAATCAGTTCGGCGTACCGGCAGGAGATTCACCCCCCTGCCGTTTGTTGTGCTTAGTGCCGGCCCAGATACTCGGTCAGGCTGCGGCCACTCGGGGCTTTGCCGGTACGCTCGGCTTCCTCGTCCAACCGCCCGAAGCCGTTCTGCACGTAACGGATGCCAAGCCAACGCAGCGGCTCCGGCTCCCAATCGGGTGACTGATGATCGACCACCGGTAGCTCGGTCAGCTCCGAGTGCTTGCCGGTGATCAGATCGGTCAGGACGCGGCCCGAGAGGTTGGCGGTCGCGACGCCCTGGCCGGTGTAACCGCGGGCGCTGGCGACGTGCGTCGACGGGTCATAGGTCATGGTCGGCATCCAGTCGCGCGGCATGCCGAGCGGCCCACCCCAGGCGTGCGTGAAGCGCACATCCTTCAACATCGGGAACCAGTCGACGGTCATCTGGCGCAACATGGAGTGGGTCGCCTCGTGTCGGTCGAACTCGTCGGCGATCTGCGAGTTGTAATGGTATGGCGCGCCACGACCACCAAAGACGATGCGACCGTCAGTCGTCTTGGAGAGGTAGTCGACCGTGAAGCGATTCGAAGAGATGCATTCGCGGCTCTCCCAGCCGATCTCTGCCCACTCTTGGTCACTTAGCGGCTCAGTCAGCACGATCAGCGAATAGACTGGAATGAGCTGTCGGCTAAGCTTGGGGAGCTGCGACAGGTACGACTCGCCTGCCAGCACCAGGTACTTGGCGCGCACGTCGCCGCGATCGGTAAAGAGACGAGGGTTGGCGCCCTGAACGTAATCAGTCACCTCTGTCTGCTCGTAGATGGTGACGCCCAGACTCTCGACGACGCGAGCCAGTCCACGCGCCAGCTTGGCCGGATGAACGACCCCGCAATTGGGGTTGTAGAGGGAACCGAGTGAGTCAGCGACCTTCACCCGCTCCTGCGTCTGCTTCTCATCCAGCAGCTGATATTCGTCGGCCAAGCCGAAGCGCTCGTAGGTGGCGTAGCTGTGTTCGATGGATGGGAGCTGGTGCTTGCCGCGCGCGATGCGAAGCGCGCCCGACTTCTGGAAATCGCAGCTGATACCCTCGTCGGCAATGGCCCGTCCAATTTCGTCGACCGTGTCGGACATCGCCTTGTACTGAGCTTTGGCCGCGTCGACGCCAAAGCGATCGGCCATGGTCGTCAGTGAAAGCTGCAATCCCGGCGTGACCCAACCGCCGTTGCGGCCCGAGGCGCCGAAGCCAGCAATTTCCTTCTCGACGATGGCAATGTTGAGGGACGGTTGGCGCTTCTTCAGGTAGTAGGCGGTCCAGAGGCCGGTGAAACCGGCACCGAGAATGGCGACGTCGACGTCGATCGATCCGTCGAGCGGCGGACGCGGAGTTAGGTCGTCTCCACACGTTTCGAGCCAGAAGCTGTAGCGACGGTAATCCTTGGCCATGACGCCTGACCTTCCTCTCGCCCAGAGACGCGTGACAACCCGGCAGAACGGATGAACCTTGCCCGGGAGCGTAATCGAAGTGGGGGCCACTGTCGAGCGGCACGTGAGTAGCGACAGGGCTGTTGCAAAGTCCGCTCCGACAGACCTCACATCCAGAAGCGCGTGACACGGGCAGCTTCAGAGCGGCGCAACAGATCACCGTTCGACCTTTCCGTTGGCGCGTTTCGCAATCGCGTTTGGCTCGTCGAAGCTGTCACCTGACTTTGCAACAGCCCTGGAGTAGCGAATTCGCCACTTGTCAGTCCACGGAGCAAGCTCTAAGGTGGCGTGAAGCTCGCGTAAACGGAGGAGGCGATATGGGTCGACGGGCGTTTCAGGATCTCACGGTCATCGACTTTCATTCCCACTTCCGTCTACGCCAGGACGGCGCGATGACGCGCGTGGAGCCAGTCTACGAGTCAGGCACACCCGCCTACGAAGCCGCTCAATACCGCAAACGGCAGCTTGCCAAATACTCCGAGCAGTGGCGCTATGCCTGGGACTTTCCGACGCCGGAGACCGGTGACCGCACCTGGCAGGAGGAAGCGGATCTTTGGGTCGATGAGCTGGAGAAATACGGCGTCGACCGCATCGGCTTCGTGACCGGCGGCGGAAACGATCGGCTCGCTGAGGTTGTTCGGCGCCATCCCGACGATTTCATCGGCTTCGCCCATCACGAACCGTTCGGCGAAGAGGCCGCTGCTGAACTGGAGCGGGCAGTAACGCAGCTTGGGCTGAAAGGCTTCAAGCTTATCGCTCCCACGCTCAGCAAGCCGATCAACGATCGATCCGCGTACCCAACCTGGGAGGTCGCGGCCAGGCACGGTATCCCCGTGTTGATCCACTTCGGCATGCTCGGTGGTCCGGGCGGTATCGCCTTCAACGACAAGATCAACCCGGCGCTTCTGGAGCCGGTGGCGCGTGATTTCCCGACCGTCAACTTCGTCGTGCCGCATTTCGGCATCCAGTTCGTCAAAGAACTGCTCTTCCTCTGCTGGGCCTGCCCCAACATCCACGTCGACACATCCGGCTCGAACCAGTGGGTGCGCTGGATGCCCTATCAGCTCACGCTCGACGATCTCTTTCGCAAATTCCTGGAGACTATCGGGCCGGAGCGCATCATCTTCGGCACCGATTCAAGCTGGTTTCCGCGCGGATTCGCCATCCGTTACCTGCAGGATCAGATCCGCATCTGCCGCTTCATGGGGTTGAAGCACGACGATCTGCAGCTGATTTTCGGTGGCAATGCCGCGCGTCTGTTGCGCGTACCGCT
Organism: uncultured Chloroflexia bacterium; assembly: GCA_963822235.1. GTDB lineage: Bacteria > Chloroflexota > Chloroflexia > Thermomicrobiales > Thermomicrobiaceae > CALAGB01. The sequence goes on along the minus strand of CAWGGU010000008.1, from coordinate 303,564 downwards.
TTGATCGATCGAGTGTCGTTCCATCCGATGAGGATGCCGCTGAATGTCTGAGCACCAGGACGACGAACGCCCCACGTTTCCAGCGCCGAGCTATGCGCGACACATCCTCGAGCCGGCGTTCGACTTCGCGCGGAAGAGACTGTTCACTCACATGATGGCGGCCAACAAGGCACACGCCGTGATGCTCATCGAGCAGGGGATCGTCGATGAGGAGAGCGGTGCAACGCTCCTCGACGGCATCCTGCAAGCTGAAGTAGAGACGGCAGAGCGATATCGGTACGATCCGGCGGTCGAAGACCTCTTCTTCTTGGTGGAGCGGCGCATCATCGAGATCGCTGGCGCCGATGCCGGTGGCAACCTGCAACTCGGCCGCTCGCGCAACGACCTGAGCGCGGCCTTGTGCCGCATGATGCTGCGCAGCACACTGCTGGATGTGGCTGCGTCGACCAATCGCCTTCGGGCACAACTGACCAATCTTGCGACACAGCACGTCGACACGCTGATGGCGGGCGTCACACACACGCAGGTGGCACAGCCGACGACACTCGGCCACTATCTGCTCGGCGTCCTGGGACCGTTGGGACGCGACGCCGAGCGAATGAAATCGGCATTCGAGCGTACCAATCGCTCGCCGCTTGGCGTGGCCGCCTTCACCACCAGCAGCCTGCCGGTCGATCGTGAACGCATCTCGGCGTTGCTCGGTTTTGACGGCCTGATCGAGAATGGCTACGACGCGGTGGGCGCGGCCGACTACATACTCGAGGCGGTCGGTGCCCTGCGCATTATGTGCCTGAGCCTGCTCCGCTTCGTCAACGATCTGCTGATCTGGTGCCGATCCGACGTCGCTCTGGCGCGAGTGGGGGACGAGTTCATCCAGGTCAGTTCGATCATGCCGCAGAAACGGAATCCGGTGGTGCTGGAGCACATCCGGTCGCGAATTGGATATGTGATCGGCGACGCCGCCACCGTCGAAGCGATGGTCCACGGAGCCGCGTTCGGAGACACCGTCGACGTGGAGGACGAGATCTTCGTCCCGCTTATCCGGTGTTGCGAGCACGCCCAGAGTGTGCTCTCGCTCCTGACCGACGTCCTGCACACGATCCAGTTCGATCGAGATCGCATGGCGGAATCGGCGCGGTCCGGTTTCGGCGGCAGCACCGAGCTGGCTGAGCGACTGACGCTCGATTTCGCCATCCCGTTCAGGCAGTCGCACAGGATCGTCTCGCGTCTCGTCGACGAACTGGTCGTGCAGGACTCCGATCTGAGCGGGCTGACCCCGAATATGCTGCGTTCGGCTTCGATGGCGGAGAGTGGAATAGAAGTCGACATAACTGGCCGGGAACTGGCACAGCTTCTCGATCCACAGGTAGTGATCGAGCGACGGGCGCTTCCGGGCGGTCCGGCACAGTCGATGGTGCTTGCTGCCCTCGATCGAACGCGCACGGAGCGAACGCAGTGGACCGATTGGATCGAGGAAGCCAAGCGATCACTAACAAATTCGAGCATCGAGCTCGACCGCCTGGCCAACGGCTACGCGCGGTCGAATGGACAACACGCGGGAGCGGATTGAGCAGTGGAGAGCCACTTCGAGCGAGAGATTCACGAACAGCCAAACGTTATCGCACGCCTGTTGACGGACGGGCAGGAGGACGTCGTTCGCATCGCGGATCGCATCAAGACCGTCGATCCGAGCTTCGTCATGATCGCGGCCCGCGGAACGTCGGACAATGCGGCGCGCTACGCTCAATACCTGTTCGGAGCACGTAACAGTTTGCCCGTTGCGCTGGCGACGCCGTCCCTCTTCACGCTCTACCACGCTCCGCCGCGACTCACGCAGGGGTTGGTCATCGGCATCAGTCAATCCGGTCAATCGCCCGACATCGTGTCGGTGGTCGCCGAAGCCCGCATTCAGGGCGCGTTGACGTTGGCTATCACCAACGAGTCCAGTTCGGCCCTGGCGGAAGCCGCCGATCTGTGTCTCGATTTACGTGTGGGAGTGGAGCAAGCGGTCGCAGCCAGCAAAACCTACACGGCCGAGCTCACGGCGCTGGCGATGCTCTCGGCGGCACTGGCAGAAGATGACGAAAGTCGCTCGCAGCTCGACATGCTTCCGCAGAGTGGTCGACGAGACCCTTCGGCTCAACGAGCATCTTGACCAAAATGCCGCTCGCTTCGCGGCCACCGAGCAGTTCATCGTGGTGGGTCGCGGCTACAACTACGCGACCGCATACGAAGTGGCGTTGAAGATCAAGGAGACCAGCTACGTGGTGGCCGAAGCGCACTCCTCGGCAGAGCTCAGGCACGGGCCGATCGCCGTAGTCGATGAAGGCTTCCCGGCCATACTGATCGCGCCTTCTGGGGCGGTGCAGGATGACTTACTCGAGCTCTATACTGATCTTCGAGAGCGGACACGCCGAGGTACTGGTCATCAGCGATCGTCGGGAGCTATTGGTCGACGACCTTCACTCCATGCCCATCCCGTCCGGCGTACCGGAATGGCTCTCCCCCATCGTCGCGGTCGTACCTGGTCAGCTCTGGGCGCTGGCGCTGGCCCGAGCCAAGGGGATCGATCCGGATCAACCTCGCGGCTTGACCAAAGTAACGCGCACCCGCTAGTAGATGCACCACCCACGCCGCACTTGACGGCGCAACCGGCGCACCGTAGGGTGCCACGAGTTGCAACAGAGGAGAACACACCATGAAGATTGGCTTCAGCCTGCCCACGCGCGGGCCCATAACGACTCCCGAGAATATGGCGACGCTCGTCGAACGCGCGGAGGATCTCGGATTCGACCTCGTCTCGGTCAGCGACCACGTCGTCATTCCGCGCGCCATCGATTCGACCTATCCCTACAGCGCCACCGGACAATGGCAGGGCGATGCGAGCGGCGATTGTCTGGAGCAGCTCACGCTCCTCACCTACGTCGCGGCCCGCACCAGCAAACTTCGACTCCTGACCTCGGTTATGGTCCTGCCGCAGCGACCACCTGTCCTGACCGCCAAGATGCTGGCCTCGCTCGACGTCCTCTCGGGCGGGCGCCTGATCTATGGTGTTGGCGCCGGTTGGATGCGTGAGGAGTTCGACGCGCTCGGCGCTCCTTCGTTTGACGAGCGCGGCAAGGTAACAGACGAATATCTGCGCGCCTTCAAGGAACTCTGGACCAACGAACAACCCTCATTCGAGGGGGACTACACACGTTTCGACCAGATCGCGTTCGCACCCAAGCCCGTACAGCGTCCACATCCACCGATCTGGATTGGTGGCGAAAGCACGGCCGCGCTCAAGCGCGTGGCCAGACTTGGCGACGCCTGGTATCCGATCGGGAGCAACCCGCGCCATCCCATGGGGACCGTTGAGCAGATGACTGACGCGTTGGGACGCCTGTATCAATACTGCGCGGAGGCTGGACGCGACCCGGCTGAGATCGACCTGGCCTACAGCGCGGGCTGGTACAACGACCGCGAAGCGATGACGGGGCCCGAAGGTTCTCGCCGCTCGTTCACCGGCACGCCCGATCAGGTCGCGGCAGACATTCACGCGTTTGGCGAAATCGGCGTACGCCATCTGATCCTCGGCATGCAGGACGAGACGTTGGAGAAGATGCTGGCGCGCCTCGAGCGCTTCGCGTCAGTCGTGAGACCAAAGATCGAGGCGTAACCATCGTGACGACTCAAAATTCGATCGGTCAACTGGCTTCGACCGGGAGGTAGAGACGATGACTGAAACGACATTCGCGCCGTATGGATCGTGGGACTCACCGATCTCATCCGATCTGGCGGCATCCAGCGCCAAGAGTCTGGGGCAGCTGACCGTAGCGGGGAACGACGTCTACTGGTTGGAGGGGCGACCCAGCGAAGGCGGGCGCTACGTCATCGTGCGGCGCTCACCGGATGGAACCATCGCGGACGTCACTCCGGAGGGACTGAACGCTCGCACGCGCGCGCACGAATACGGCGGCGGGTCCTTCTTCGTCAGCGACACCACCGTCTACTTCTCCAACTACGCCGATCAGCGTCTGTATCGCCAGGATTCCGGCGACGATCCGATCGAGATCACCCCCGAGCCGGAGGTCGAGTCGGGATTGCGCTTCGCCGACGGAGTGGCCTTACCCGGCGGGCGTCTGGCCGTTGCCGTACAGGAGCGCCACTTCGCCGACCATGAAGCCGCCAACGAGATCGTGCGGCTGAGCCTGGACGGATCCTCGGCTCCGCGGGTGCTGGTCTCCGGCAACGACTTCTACGCGTTTCCACGCGTGAGCCCGAACGGCCGCAAGCTGGCATGGACGACCTGGAATCATCCCAACATGCCCTGGGACGGCTGCGAGCTGTGGGTCGCCGATCTCGACGGCGACGGCCTCTCCAACCAGCGCAAGGTCGCGGGAGGTGATGCGGAATCGATCTTCCAGCCAGAGTGGAGCCCACATGGCGACCTCTACTTCATCTCCGATCGCTCCAATTGGTGGAACCTCTACCGGCTCGACGGCGACGATATCGTTCCGGTGGCGCCCATGGAGGCCGAGGTCGGAGTGCCGCAGTGGGTCTTTGGCTTTTCCCGCTATGGCTTCCTGCCGGACGGATCCATCGCCTGCCTGTATGCGCGGGACGGCAATGACCACCTAGGGTTGATCAATCCGGGAAGTGATGAAGTTGAGCCGATCGAAACTGGCATGACGACGCTCGACTACCTCCACGTCAGCGACGACGGACGTATCTGGGTCATTGCCGGAAGCCCGACCGAGTTCTCGACCATCGTCGCCGTCGACCCGAAGAGCGGAGAGGTCGAACAGATTTACCACAGCTCAGACCTGAGCATCGACCCCGGCTACATCTCGGTGGCCGAGCCGATCGAGTTCCCCACCGAACAGGGGTTGACGGCGCACGCCCTCTTCTACGCGCCGAAGAACAAGGACTTCGCCGGGCCGCAGGGGGAGCGTCCGCCGCTGCTCGTCTTCAGCCACGGTGGTCCGACGAGCGCGACCGATTCACAGCTGCGCTTAGGTATCCAGTTCTGGACGAGTCGAGGCCTCGGCGTGGTGGACGTCAACTACGGCGGCAGCACCGGCTATGGCCGCGAATATCGCGAGCGGTTGAACGGCAATTGGGGCGTGGTCGATGTCGACGACTGCGTCAACGCAGCCAAGTACCTGGCCAAGCGGGGTGACGTCGATGGCGAGCGGCTCGCCATCCGCGGCGGCAGCGCCGGAGGCTTCACCACGCTCAACTCCGTCACCTTCCGCGACGTCTTTTCGGCTGGTGCCAGCTACTACGGTCTGGCCGATCTACCTGCCTTCGTCAGCGAGACGCACAAATTCGAGTCACGCTATCTGGACGGGCTGGTCGGACCGTTCCCGCAGGCACGGGACGTCTACGAGGAGCGCTCGGCCGCCTATCACACCGATCTCCTCTCCTGTCCGTTGGTCCTCTTCCAGGGGCTGGAAGACAAGGTCGTGCCGCCACATCAGGCGGAGCTGATGGTCGAGGCGCTGCAGCGTAAGGGCCTGCCCTACGCCTACGTTGCCTACGAAGGAGAGCAGCACGGCTTCCGCAAGGCGGAGAACATCAAGCACAGCATGGAAGCGGAGCTCTATTTCTACTCGAAGATCTTCGGATTTGAGCCTGCGGGAGACATCGCGACGATCAAGATCGAGAATTTGTAGCGGGTTTAAATAGAGCCCTCACCCCCGTCCCCTCTCCCGTACGAACGGGAGAGGGGAGACGAACAGGAAGCCGTATGGCCGTACCCTACGGACGCCCCTTTCCCGCAAAGCAGGAGAGGGGACGGGGGTGAGGGCCACCTGCTCTACCTCCTCGCGTCGTCGCGCGCCAGGATGCGGTCTGCGCAACGCAACGCCATCGCGCCAATGGTCGACGTTGGATTGACCGAGCCGCCGGTCACGAACGACGAGCCATCGCAGATATAGAGATTGGGCACGTCCCACGCCTGATGATCGGCGTCGGTCACCGACGTCTCGCGATCGCTCCCCATGCGACAGGTGCCCAGCAAGTGCCAGGCAGGATTCGGATCGGCCACGCCACTCGGTAACGAGTTCAAGCGCTCCGGCCGCTTCGGCCAGATCCTGCGCCCGCTCCACACCGAATTCGATGATGCGGCGGTCGTTCTCATGCAGCTTCCACTCGATGGCAACTCCCGGAAGGCCACTCGAATCGACGTGCTCGCTGTCGAGCGCGACGCGATTCTCCCAGAGGGGTAGATCCTCGGTCTGCACGCTGAACCAGATCTCGTGGTTGAAGAGCTTGGCGAAGGCGTCGCGATGCCCCTCTCCCCATGGCAGACCCATGGCGGCGGGCGAGGCGGTCATGCCACGGCCGATCTGGAAGGTGAAGCCGTTGACGAAGCCGCGGTCGACCTCGGTGTCGTAGAACTCCTGGCTCAGCATCGGCGCTCCATAAGCACCGGTATACCCGTCGATCGACTCGGCGAAGATCATGGTGTTCTCGGCGTACGCATGGTGCATCAGATAGCGCCCGACGGCACCGGAGCTATTGGCCATGCCGTCCGGGAAGCGCGCTGATTCGGACATGAACAAGATGCGCGGCGTCCCCAGGCCATTCGCCGCCAGAATGACGATCGAGGCGGCTTGGCGCTGCCGCTCGCCAGTGCGCAGATTGACGTAGACGGCCCCGTTGGCCTGTCCCTGCTCGTCGACCGTGATCTCCTCGACGCGTGCGTTCGAGCGTAGCTCGACACCGTTGCGCAGCGCCCGAGGCCAGTAGGTCCAGGTGACCGTCGCCAGCGAACCACGTGGACAGCCATTGCGACAGGCACCGCAATGGACGCAGGCGGTGCGGCCGTCATAGTCCTCGGTGATGATGCCGTTGTCGGCCGGCCACCAATGCCAGCCCAGGCGCTCGAACGCTTCGGCGACCCGCCTGCCGTGGATGCCGAAGGGGAGGGGAGACGTCTGACGCGGCGTCCGCTTCGGATTGGATGGATCGCCTGCAACACCCGATATGCCCATGATCGAATCGTTCAGTTCGTAATAGGGCTCCAGATCCTCATAGCTGATGGGCCAGTCGGCCGATCCTTCCAGTCCGTGCTCGGTCCCCTTGCGGAAATCGACCGGCTTGAGGCGCGGCCAGTGGGCGTTGTAGTGGATGGTGCTGCCGCCCACACCGTTGTAGAGCATCGGGTTCACCCGGGTGGAAGCGATGGGATAGTCGGCGGCCGCCTGACGAACCCCGGGACTACGCCCCCAGCGCCGTTGCAGCTCGAACTCCCACTCGTTGCTGTAATGAGGATGTTCGGCGGGCAGCACCCACGGCCCTTGCTCCAGGCAAACCACGCGAACGCCAGCCTCACTCAGGCGGTAGGCGAGGGCGGCACCGGCGGCTCCTGAGCCGACGATCAGGACGTCGGTCGGCAATGGCGAGCTCATGAGCGTCTCCCTTCCGCGCCCAGGCGGCTCAAATCAACGCGCTTGACCTGATCGGTGGAGATGAACGCTCCGCGAGGCATGCGAGGCATCTGAAGCGCGTCGTTCGCGTCCCAACGCTCCATGGCGGCGATGTACCCGGTCGGGAGTGGAGCGCCGTGATAGGCGGGGGAGAGATCCCGCTGAATGGCTGCAATCGTCTCGGGACGCGAGTAGTAGCCGTAGACGGCCAGGCTCCAGAGCGCCTGAAACTGCGCTGATTGTTCTCGTTGCAGTGCTGAGAGGGACTCCGTCATGTCTGGAACGCCGTCGAGGTCGCTCAGCAGCGCCTTCAGTCGTGCGGAATCGAGCCCTGGGTAGAGCGAGCCTCGCTCATCGACGTCGGGAACGCGTTTCAGAATGAACTCGTCGATCATGTTGGTACGCGACGGGAGCGGGAAACTTCCTGCGGGTGGCAGCAGCGCGTCGAACATACGCTCGAGCGTCGACCGCTCATCGTCGGACAGCGTCCACTCGGAATTCGCCATGCGAATCCTCCTCAATGATGCTCGTGTCAGGTAGCGGCAGTATATCCGCCGGCCGACCCTCACGAAAGTCGCTCGCGCGTTCGGTTCGCCCGCACCGATTCATTCAGTACTAGAGTCATGTGACGTTCAGGAGAAAATGAACCATGGATTCCGCTAGACTGCGAACTGTAGTCTGAACGCGCGACCATGATTCTCGAATGTTTCAACCGATCACGCCGGCCAAGATTGGGAAGCCGGTCCTTGTACTCCCGAAACGTTCTCGCGCGGCACCGAGTCACGTTTTCAGTCGAGGCAACGCAGAGGGGTATTCCAGGTTGGATCGGCGAAATGATCGGGTCAAACGACCAAGCCTTCAGCGCCTCAACATGCCATCCAGCGCGGGCACCGCTCGGGCCGAGGAACAATTCCAGCCGCCGACTCCGACGGCGCAAGCAGCCCCGCCCAACGGCCCCAATGGCCCCAACGATCGACGAACCGGCCGCGAAGAACGGTGGGCGAGTCGATCGCGACATCTTGATGACCGGCGCGGGGTGCGTGCTCATCCTCTTCGCCGGGTTGCTCATCGCCGGAGTCTTCGCTATGCGCGTGATTTCGGACAAGAAGACTCCCGCGGCACCAACGGTTCCTGTTGTTGCGGCGGCCGCGAGCCCAACCGCTACCGACACACCCATGCCAACAAGCACGCCGACACCGACCGAGGTCTCCCCTTATACGCCGCTTCCAACATGGACTCCGATGGGACAGAAGCAACAAGTTGCCGACTACCGCGGGTATGCCGCCGACTATGTGACCGACATGCAGAAGATCGGCGACTTCATGCAACAGAGTGTCAACGACGTGAACGAGCTGATGCAGAGCCCCGACGTGACCAGTCAGAACTGGCAATACAAGATCCTGACGCAGACCGACGTCTGGAGCCAGTTCTTCTTCGAGCTACAATCGGTGATTCCGCCGGATCAGTATCAGGACTTCGATGCGAACTTCACCAAGGCGCTATCTCACTTCAACAGCGCGGCGGACGATATCAATTACGCGTTGGAGTTCGATGAGCCGGATCGACTGAATCAGGCCAACACAGAGATCGGCACCGGAACGCAGATACTCAACGACAGTCTGAAGTCGTTACAGTCGACGAATTAGGGGGGTGTAGCAGCCCTCATCCCCGGCCCTTCTCCCGTCCGAACGGGAGAAGGGAGACGTAAACCCTCTCCTGCTCGGCGGCTGACAAGGGGAGGTAACGTACGTACATCGGTGGCCGTTCGACTCAAAAAATGCGCACCGGGACGCGGAACTCGATGAGCGAATCGATCGCAGCAGCACGCTGTGGCGACTCCCAGTAGGCCGCAGAACCCCAGTCGCCCGTGCCATCTATCGGCTTCGGTATTCGCAGGGAGACGGCATTTTGGCGCATGCCCCGAGTGCCGGACGCCAAACCAGTACGGACATTACCTCCCCCTGTGAGCGCGTGGCGGGAGAAGGGAGACGTAAACCCTCTCCTGCTCGGCGGGAGAGGGTGGCGCCGCAGCGCCGGGTGAGGGCGGCTGGATGAGGGCTATTTCGCCGCCCTCGCTAGTCCGCCGGTGTGGCGACATTCGCCTGTGCGGCGCGAACAACGGTCGCGAGTCTCTTGATCCCTTCGTGGATCTGATCGACCGTCACGGCGCTGTAGGAGAGGCGCAGGCTATGCTCGCCGCCCCCATCGCCGAAGAACGCCGGGCCAGGAATGTAATCGACGCCCGCCTCGCGACAGTCAGACACGAGGTCAACCGCGCTGACGTCTTCCGGCAGCGTCACCCATAGGAAGAATCCGCCGTTCGGCTTGGTCCAGGTGACTCCCTCAGGCATCTCGCGATCGAGCGCCGCGAGCATGTGCGAGCACTTCTCGCTGTAGACCTTTCGCAGCTCCTGAATGTGCTCTTCCAGCTTGCCGGTGCGCAGGAACCAGTCGGCCAGGGCCGCTGAATAGCTATTGCGCAGGCTGTCGACGCGTCCGCGTGCCATGGTCGCAACCACGTCGGCCGGACCAACCATATAGCCGAGTCGAAGACCCGCGGCGATCGTCTTGGAGAGCGTGCCGAAGAAGAAGCCGTTGCCCGGCTGTACCAGGCTGTAAATGGTTGGCTTCTTCTCGCCGCTGAAGCGCAGGTCGTTGTAGGCGTCGTCCTCGATGATCAACAGATTGCGCTCGTCGGCAATCTGCGCAAGCGCTTTGCGGCGCTCCAGGCTCAGCTCGACGCCAGCCGGATTCTGGAAGGTCGGGATGGTGTAGAGGAACTTCGGCCGCCGGCCCTCGCTGACTAGCCGGTCATAGGTTTCGGCGACTTTATCCGGGTCGATGCCGTCCTCGTCGACCGGCACGCCGACCATGTTCGCTCCTGACAGGCGGAACATGCCTGTCGCCCCCATCCATGCGGGAGCATCGATCATGATCGTATCGCCGGGATCGAGCAGCATGTCGCTCAGCAGGGACAGACCACCGCTGCCACCAGCCGTGACCAGAATCTCTTCTGGCTTGGCCTGAATGCCCTGGTCCCGCGCCAGCTTTTCGGCCAGCGCCTCATTGAGCTCATCGCCCCTAATCGGATCCTGATACCCGAGCGCATCGGCCCGCTTGTTTTCGGCAAGATTTTCGGCCGCGGCGGCCATCTCGTTCAGCGGGAGGCTGGGGGCATCCGGATCACCATAGACGAATGAGATCATGTCGGGATTGGCTTTACGCGAGGGAGCGGTTCTTCCAGCCGCGATCTGCCCACGCCTCGACCATCGCTCTGCCCACCGATTATCCATGCTCGACCAGTCCTCTCGTGCCGCGCAGTACGTCCAAATTGGCTCGATTCCGAGTGCCACAGAGTATAACGCAGCGATCGCCCCACCTGAAAACCGACTGGCACACGCTCTGCGCACTTGGCGGAGATGGATCGAGCCATCTAAACCGCAATCGATGGAGGAATCAATGCCACAGCAACTGCAAGGAAAACGAGTCGCGGCGCTGTTCACCGACGGCGTCGAGCAGGTCGAATTCACCGAACCAGCCAAAGCATTACGTGAGGCCGGGGCCACGGTCGTCGTGGTATCGCCGAAGAGCGGAGAAATCAAGGGCTGGAACCATACCGATTGGGGCGACACGTTCAAGCCAGATCAGAGCCTGGATAGCGCCAACCCGAGTGAATTCGACGCGCTGCTCCTCCCTGGCGGTGCGATGAATCCTGACAAGCTGCGCATGGAACCCAAGGCGGTCCAGTTCGTCTCGAGCTTCGTCGAGGAAGGCAAGCCGATCGCGGCGATCTGTCACGGACCCTGGATGCTGGTCGAGACCGGCGTGGCCCAGGGTCGCACCCTGACCAGCTGGCCATCGCTTCAGACGGACATCCGCAATGCGGGCGGCACCTGGGTCGACAAAGAGGTCGTCTACGACGACGGCATCGTCACCAGCCGCAATCCAAATGACATCCCCGCCTTCAACCAGCGTATGCTCGACGTCTTCGCGCAGGGCCGCATCGAGCGGCGCGTGACTACGAAGAAGGACGAAATGGTGGATGAAGCCGTGGCGGAATCGTTCCCGGCCAGCGATCCGCCCTCCTGGACGCCTGGGGACACAAGCCGCAGCGACGAGTAGCGGCTAAATCGTTCGCAGCTCGCGCCAGCGAAACGCGACCCAAAGCGCTCCCAACCCCGTGAGCCCAGCGCCGGCGGCGACGGCCGCCGGCACACCAATTTGATCCCCAACGAAGCCCATTGGCAGCGCGCCGATCGTCGAAAGCCCCCACGTCAGCGTGTAGACGCCCATGACCCGCCCGCGCATCTCGTCGGTCAAATGGACGTGCAGTAGCGTGTTGTTCAGCGACATGAAGGCCGAGCCCAGGAACCCGCAGAAGAAGAGGAGCACCATCGTCAGGAGCACCCAACTCGAGAAGGCAAAGGCGACCACCACGAAGACGTAGATAAAGGTGCCTCCGAGCATGATCAGCCCCTGACGCGACAGCTTGACCGCCCCTGCCACCGCCAGCGATCCAACCACGGCACCCGTGCCGCCAGCCGACAGGAGCAGACCGAGCCCGCTGGCGCCGATCTTCAGGATGTCGCGCGCGAAGACCGGCAGAAGCTGCACGTAGGGGAAGATCAACAGCGAAGGGATGGCCGCCATCACGATCAATCCAGTCAGGATCGGGCTCTTGGCGACGAACGAGAGTCCCTCGGTCAGGTTGCGCCGCAGGCTGAGCATGCGCACGCTGGAACGAACTGACGGAAGCAACAGCGTGCTGACCAGCGCCGCGATCAGGAACCCAGTCTGAAGATAGAGCGCGCCAGCCGCGCCCATCAGGGCGATGGCCGGGCCACCCAGCGACGGTCCCAGGATGCGCGTCGAGTTCTGCCCCGCCGACATGACCGCAATGGCATTCTGCAGATGCTCCCGTTTGACGAAGGCCGGAACCATCGTCTGTCGCGTGGCGTTGTTGATCGCCAACGCCGATCCATTGAGAAACGCGCCCAGCAAAAGCTGCCACGGCTGTACGTGTCCGAGCGAGACGAGGATGGCCAGCCCCAGGCTGATGACGGCCGCTGCCGCCTGACAGACGATGAGTACCTGGCGGCGGTCGAAGCGATCGATGATCACACCGGCGGGTATCGAGACCAGGATGAAGGGTATGCCGGAGGCGAATCCGATCAGTCCGACGTAGCCCGCCGAGTCGGTCAGATTAAGAACGACCCAGCCGAGCGTGACCTGCAGCATCCACTGCCCGATCTGGGTCAGGACGGTGCTGATCCACAGCTGACGATAGTCGCGATAGAGGAGAAGGGACGAGAGGAGTCCGAGCTTCTCAGGTGGTTCGGCCTGCTCGACCTCGGCCGGAGGCTCGTCGGGCGTCGTACGCGTCGAATCGACGCTCGAATTCACCAGTCAATCCCATCGCGCGTGGTCAACCAGAAGCATCTAGCGCGGGAACGCTATCACACCACCGTCCACGTCGTCAGGAACGACATTCACGTCAATCGGCCGGCAATGGTGTCGTCGACATAAGTTCGAGCCGCGCCACGGGGCATTCGAAGCAACGCATCCGGACGCAACCGGTATGGTGCAGGTGGAGCAGTCCTTGCTCGGCCCGCGCGCTACCGATCCGCAGCGGGTGCGCTCCGCAGATCTGGTCGACCATGCGCTCAACCACGGCGTTTCCGCGACCGGAGGGGAGCGAAGCCCACAGCTCTGTGGAACGGTCGAGCAGGTCCGGCTGATCGGTGCCGTCGGCGTAGGCCAGCCCAAAGGGAACGACCACATTGACGATGATCTCGTGGGCGTGCGCCCGACCGAGATACGGATTGTCCGCGGTCAGCCAGCGCTGCAGGGCGGAGTAGGCATCGGTGCGATCGATCAGATCGCACAAGTCTTCGATCAGTCCCCGCTCGACGCACGACAGGATGAACGCGAGCGCCAGCAGGCGCCGGATCGGATGCGCGGCGGGCCGGACACGAGCCAGATTCCAGGCGGACGGCTGCACGGTGATCCCGCTCCAGGCCGCGCCCATCTCTGTCCAGTGTCGTTCGATTTCGTCCCGCTGAGTCGAATCGATGCCCGCGATCTCTTGCTCATGCGGCGAGAGAGGTAAGAAGCCGCCCACGCCAAGCAGGAGTCCGGCCGCGCGTTCGAAGCGAGCCTGCTTCGGTCCGCTTAACAGACGTGCTTCCAGATGGTCGTACGGGATCCGTTCGGCGACGGCACGCATGCCGTCCCGATTGCGCGTGTAGCCGAGCGCGTCGAGGAGTAGGGAGTAGAGCGCCTGGGCCGGAGGTTCCACAGCCAGTCGCGCCGCGACGACGTCGGTCTTGCCGCGCAGTCGTTCGTCGCCTGCTCGCTCCCACACCGTGCGAACGTCGTTTGGGCGCATCTCGGCCGCCACTGGAGCGCAGAACTCGAAACCGATGGCACCCAGCGGCCTCAGGACCGGGCTCAGGGCAAACTCCTCGATCTCGGCGGGGATGCACGCAGGCAGCAGCAACGTCGCGACCGACGATCCGTCACCGCGGCGGACTGGGTGCTCCAGGTCGTCCTCCCAGACGACGTGGAGCACGACATCGTCATAGGCGGGATCGCGTTCGTGTCCATGGGTGTACCAGTCGGAGGAACGCCGGTGCATTTCGATGGCGCCGTTCAGCAGATCACCATCGATATCGATGAAGGCGTTGGCGAAGTCCGGTCCCAGCCCATGCGTCCAGACGCCGCGATAGACGACGCGAAGCGCGCGTCCGTCGATCAGCGCGAGCAGCGGGGCCAACCACTGCGCGTTCCAGATCTGCGATAGCGTGAGTTCGTCCGGAAGAGTCAGAGCCACCAGCCCTTCCATGTACCGGGTGACGCACGGGTCGCACCGGTAAGCGACAGCTGTCCGCGCGGGGCTAAAGCCACAGCGCTACAAATGCGAAGTCCACTAAAGGGACTACTGATTATGTACGATTTTCCGCCAATTTATGCCATGAATTTACGCGAACCGCGAAAACCTAGCCCCTTCAGTGGGCTTCGTCTAGAGTAGCCCGGGATCTTTAGTCCCGGGTGAACGCCGGACATTTGCCGGGCGTTTTCGTCAACCACCATCAATGGAGCGCGATCAGACGCTCATCAGGCGACGACTGTGTAACCAGGCCTCCGATGAACGACCAAGGTGAATCTGTCATTCTGAGCAAACCTCAGCGGAGTCGAAGGATCTCACCGTCATGCTGTGCCGCGCCAAATCGTTGAACGCAGAGATTCTTCACTTCGTTCAGAATGACAAAGCCACGTCGGTCGCCAATACGAGACAATAGGGATCGCGTGATCCGTCACTCACGCCCGCACCACCCCCACCGTCCCAACCACGTCGATCTCGGTTCCGAACGGCTTCGAGACGTTGCGGAGCCAGGTCAAGATCTCGTGCGCCACATCCGGCGCGGCCAGCACCGGCCGTCCGCGCTGGCTCATCTTGCGGCCAAACCCAAGATCGATCGGGAAGAGCCGAACCTCCTTGAGCTTTCCACCGGCAAACTCGCAGATCGGCACGACGGTCTGGTAGAAGACCGGGTCGACGACGAACCCAAACGCACCGCCGCCCGATCGCGCCAATCCCCAATCTCCAGGGGTCGCGTCGTCACCCAACCCGAAGAACGAATAGGCCGGGGCGGGCACACGCTGCACGGTCTCGTTCTGGAAGATGAAGTTCCCGAGGCTGTAGAAGATCGGTCGGCCGTTGTAGATCTCGATGCCGCGCAGGAAGTGGGAGCCATGACACACGACGACGTTGCAACCCTGATCGATGGCGAAGTGGGCGAACTCGATCATGAAGTCGGGCGGACCAATGCGCGAGCCGCCGTGAAACTCTCCCTCGAAGGCGCTGTCGTGGAAGTGGACGCCATAGACCACGAAGTCGGATGCCTTGCGCGCGCCCCGAATCCAGGAGCCGATTCCGGCTAAGTCATCCGGGTTGCATTCGGTTTCCATGCCGAATCGATCGGAGCGCCGAAATGTCTTGCCCATGAATTTGATGTCGTCAGCGGCGGCGTCATCGTCGCGTTCACGTGGATGGAAGCGGCGGGCAGCCTCTTCCTGCTCGTCCAGCTTCAGCCCCTGATGCATTACGGTCAACGCGTCGAACGCGTCCTCCGGCAGGAGGTAGCGCGTCGTGTTACGCAAGACGTTGATCCCCGGTTTTCCCGGAAAGTCTGAGCGACCAGGACCCGCGAACGCGTTGTCCGGCACCCAGTTCGATGACGAAGCGGCCATGAACGCGACCCGCCCCCGGGGCGTATCCAGAAAGATTGGCGCCCTGGCTTCTCCCAGATTCACGCCCGCTCCCGCCTGTGGAATGCCATAGCGCTTGCAGTTGGCGATGGTCGCCAGCAGACCTGCTTCGCCGTAGTCCCACGCGTGATTCATGGCGGTCGACACGGCGTCGATGCCCAGCCATTTGATCTCGGTCAGCATGGAGGGGTGCGACACCTGGAACGAGGAATTGGAGACGCTGCCGTAGCCCATCTCCCACTCGTGGAAGCACTGTTCCAGATTCGCGATAGTGGCGTCGGCGCCACGAAGGATCTCGACGAGATCGAGGAAGGCTGGCTCGCGAAAGGTCGACATGCGCCGATTGATCATCGCGTCGCCGGTCAACGCGATGGTGATGTCTCCCGCTTCGGCTTCATAGACCATGACGTCGTTCCAATCGTTGCTCGAACCACGGCGGTGCGACTCGTTTAGTCAGAAACCTGCATCCAGGCGACCGCAGGAGCGTACTGATAGCTGGCCGCTGCCAGATTGGACGTCGGCGGTTGCGTCGCGGTCACGTAATAGTCGCCAGGCGCATGCAACGCGATCGTGAGCATGCCATCCCCTTCGGTCATCCCGAGGTACGCGCGGTTGGCACTGATGGCGATGTTCCCGACCGGCGTGCCTTCGCATGTAACCCGAATGGTCGTCGCCAGTCCGGCTCTTACTTCGACTTCCACCTGCAACATGAGCTGTGACAGACGCGGCGCGATGCTTCGTTCCGCAAGATCCGCCAGCCGGTGCAACTCATCGATGGGGCAGGGGTGATCGTCGACGCGGAGGTCGATGAAGGGGTAGACGCCGAGTCGCGCGATCTTGAGCACCGCCGACTGCACCCCCTGGGCATCGCCGCCCGCCGCCTGACCGGCGCGGTAGGCCGCCATAAGACGGTCGCGCAGCTCACCTTCGGTCTGCTTAAAGGCTTCCAGCGCGTCGTCCAGCACGTCAGGACCGACGATCAGATTGCCGAAGACCACCACGTTCTTAGCGACGATGTGACCGCTCCAGGGCTTGGTCGTCTGTCCTGTCCAGGCGAAACCTTCACCTTTCACGTTCATGGCGACGACCTGGCGTTGATCGCGCGCGCTGTCGCTTGACAGAGCGGTCTCGACGGCGTTCTGAGGCGTGCATCCAGAGCGTAGTGACGCCATCACCATCGGGCCGAGACCGGCATTGGTGTTGGCCTGCGAGGCGACGACGCCGGTGCCCGCCTCGACGTTCGGCACGCGGCTCCCGACGGCCAGCGCCCAGGTGCTGACCACCAGTCCCACATCGCCGTTCGCTGGGTCATAACCCATCACGGAGAAGGTCACTTAAGCACCTCGACTCACTCGTCACGGCAGTCTGGTTCGATGCGGGCATGGTACTTAACGCTCGCGATGCGGGCAAGCAGCCCAATTGGATCCAAAGCGCTCCCTGGTATTGTCGCGGCCTGTGGCGCACTCTAGCATTCGGCGAGCGCGGCAATTGCGCTGGATGGGGAGTAGGGTGAAGGTCGAATCATCGGGCGCGATCGAACATGGACGAGCCGAAGGCGTCGTCGCGGCGTTGACGTCGGTCGTCCCGTACCGTCGACTCTGGTACGCGGGCATCGGCTACTACAGCGCCTACTGGGTCGAAATCGTCAGCACAGGCTGGGTCGTGCTGAACATGACTGGCTCGGCGTTCTACGTGGGGCTCGTCGGTTTCTGTCGTACGCTCCCGATGCTCCTTCTTGGGCTGATCCTGGGTGCCGTCTCGGACCGCTTTCGCCGCACCTCGCTCCTGCTGATCGTGCAGACGGCCGGTCTGATGGTCTCGGCAGCGTTGACGCTGCTCTTCATCTTCGATCGCGCCAATCTCGCCACGTTATGCCTGTGCAGCGGACTGCTCGGCTGCGGCTGGGCGGCCGACTTTTCCACGCGCAGAGCGCTCATCTCCGAGCTCAACCGGCCGGAGCTCTCCGGAAACGCCATGTCTCTCGAAGCGATGACGATGCAGGGGAGCAAGATTGTGGCGACCATCGTGGCGGGAACCCTCCTCGCGACCGGTGGCGGCACGCTCGCGTATGGCGTCTTGACGGCCATCTACGCCTATGGGGTGATGAGCATACTGCGCGTGCGGCGCGTTCAAGGCGAGCCCGTGACCTCGAACCGGCATTCGATTCCGCTCATTCGATTGATCCGGGAAGGCGTCACCACCTCGGCGCGCATCCCGCTGATTCAGGCGGTCTTGCTGGTCACGGTGGTGATGAACCTCCTGGTCTTCCCCTACCAGCAACTCATTCCGGTCATTGCCAAGCAGATTTTGAACGTCGGGCCCCAACGCATGGGGATCCTGGCGGGCGCGGACGGTGTCGGCGCGATTTTCGTGGCAGGCACGCTCGTCTTTCTAGCCCGTCCCGCCATGGCAGGTCGCTTCTTCCTGGGCGGCGCGTTCTTCGGCACTACCGTGGTCGTGGCGCTGGGGTTGTCGCACCTCTTCCCCATCTCTTTGTGCCTGCAGATTCTGGCCGGTGGGTTCTTCGGTGGATTCAGCTCGATGCAGCCGGTGCTGATCATCAACGCGGTCGAGCCCCAGTTCCGGGCACGAGCGCTGGGGGTGCTGGCCATGGCGATCGGCTGCACGCCGCTCGGCATCCTACTGTCAGGCACACTCAGCTCGACCATCGGCGCGACGGCCACCCTGGCGGGAACTGGATCGCTGGCGCTGCTGCTCATGATCTCGGTCACACTGGCGAACCGCACGCTGATCAAAATGAAGGTAGCGGCGGTATTTGGCGGCGGGGTGGGAGATTGAGGGCAACGGGGCGAGTTTGCGGGCAGTTCGCACACGAGAAAGAGAGCCGCGGTAGACCTCCAAGTGGCCCTCACCCCCGGCCCCTCTCTCCCTCACTAACTCTCCCTCAGCTTGAGGGAGAGGACCATCCCGACGATCAGGAGAGGGGTGACGACGGGATCGGTCGTGCGGCTCTGGCTTCGTCTCCCCTCGCCCAGAATTGGGAGAGGCGCCGGGGATGAGGGCTGTCGAGGCGTCTACCCCCTCAGAACATCCAGTGCCCGCCGTCGACCATGATGGTCTGGCCCACGATGTAGCTGGCCTCGTCCGAGGCCACGAAGGCGATGACGTCGGCGATCTCGCGTGCCTCGCCGAGCCGCCCGATGGCGATGGTCTCCATCTCCTTTGCCTGCTGCTCCGGACTGCGCCGTGCCCAGTCGGCCGTGCCGCGTTCGGTCAGGATGAAGCCGGGCGAGACAGTGTTGCAGGTGATGCCGTACGGCGCCAGATCGACCGCCAGCTGGCGCATCAACCCCATCAGCCCGGCCTTTCCGGAGGCGTACGGGATCACTCCGGTACGACTGTGGCTGCGCCCGGCGCCTGAACCGACCGAGATAATGCGTCCGCTCATCTGCCCCTTCATGATCGGCGCGACCGCTTTTGACAGATAGAGCGGCGCGTGCAGATTCAGGGCGATGACGCGATGCCAGGCTTCGATCGTGAGAGCGTCGATGCCGCGACCGGCGTCCAGCACTCCGCCCGCCACGTTGACCAGGATGTCGACGCGGCCGAAGTCGCGATTGACGTCCTGGACCAGCTTCTGATCTCCGTCGTAATCGGTGACGTCATGCACGATGGCTCGTCCATCGATCTCCTGCATGACCGATTCGAGCAGGTCGCCTTCGATATCCACACCGACCACTCGCGCGCCGCGTTGCGCCAGCTTGCGGGCGGTGGCCGCGCCAATTCCCTGCGCGGCTCCGGTGACGATCGCGACCCGATCGGACAGTTCTACCGACATGTCTGTCTCCTCCTCAACCCTGAGCGATCGCATCGCGCGTGTCATTGACGGCCTTGACCGCCTGCTTGAACCCGTAGACGACGCGGTTGCGCTCCCGCACCAACCGCGTGCGCAGGTATTGGTAGTCGGCGCTGCTCGCATCCATGCCCGCCAGCAAGATGGCCGGTTGCAACGCGGGGAGTGGCTGTGTCGGCACGGCCAGATCATGGTCGAACTGCCCGGTGCGCGTGTAATCGACCGGGATCAACGCGCGACCGATCTGCATCAGTCCGCGATTGAGCGAGGCAATACGCTCGCTGCTGGCGTTGTCGCCCAGTGCTGAGATGCGCTGGTCGAGATCCTCGACCGCTCCCGCGAGTGCATCGATCTGTTCGATCACCGGCGAGAGGTCGAAGTTATTTCCGGCCTTCTCCTGGATGCCGCTGACGACCGCACGCAGATCGTCGACCACCTCTGAGTAGCGGAAGGGGAGGATGGGCGTCGAACAGAGTCGCGACAAAATCAGCGTGTAGATCGTCGCATCACGCTTGAGGAAGTCGGGATCAATCTTGTCGACGGTGTCGTCCGGCGTGTGCCACCACCAGCCAAGTCCGCCGCCCGCACCACCACCGCCGCTGATCTGATGATGCAGCGCCAGAAGCAGCGGATCGGCGTTTGCGGCCGGCTGCTCCGAGAGAGACATCAGCATGGCGGGAATGCCGTGTCCCCAGAAGGACTGGTCGCCCGAGCGCCCGTAGCGCCGCCGCGCCAGCTCCTGACCGGCCACCTGCTCGATGATGTCGCTGACGAAATCGCGCACCTCGGACATGGTGTTGCCCTGCGAGAGGACGGTCGCGCCGTTTCCGCCAACCGAATCGACGTTGACGTGGGCCACGCAATGGTCGTGCAGGTCGTGCCAGAAGTTGTCGGCGTACCAGGCGGAACCGGCATAACGGGCATGCGAGTGGCCCGACCAAAAACACACGCGCAATCCTCGTCGCAATACGTCACGATGACCCGAGAGGATACGCGCGACCTCGAGCATGGTGGCGTTGGCCGTGCCGTTGTCCATCGCTCCGTAATACCAGGAGTCGACGTGCCCGCTGTACATGACGAACAGGTCCGATTCCGGGCCGTCATTCGCGGGCCGCAGTTCGCCAGTCAGGAGGGGCAACGTGCGCCAATCCTGGTAAACGCGTGTCGTGAGGCGGACGCGCACCGAACCGCGCGCGAGCGCCTCCTTGATCTTCGCCCCTTCGACACCGCGCACCGAAACTGAGGGCGTCTTCGGCAACAGATGAGCGGTCTCGGGCGTGGGCGTGCCCCAGATCGGGTCGAGCCCCCGCTCATGCAAGCGCTCTCCAGCGATCCAGATGGCCGCGGCGACGCCAGCCTGCTCGATTAGCTGATTCGAATTTGGCGCGATGATGCCGTCGATCAGCACGATCTTGCCGTGCAGGTCCTGTCCGCGCAGATTTTCGGCGGTCGCAGGCCCGACTGGAACAAGCACTCCCTCGATGCCGCCGTCGGGGGTTGAGGTGGCAAAGGCGTGCGTGGCGCAGTTGATCGATTCAGCCCCATTGTCACCCAGGATCTCCAGCGACGCTGATTCCGGCCAGGAGACGAGCGCCGGATGAGCATAGCGGTGGACTTCGAGTCCGTACTCCTTGAGCTTGCCTTCGATCCAGTCGAAGGACTCGGCCTCTTCGTCAGTGCCCGAAAGGCGCACCCACTGGGCGATCGAGCGGGTCGAGTTCATCAGTTCGTCCGTCGAGACAGCGTTCATCAAGGTTGACTCGAGCTCCGAGTCTGGTTTCGCGCTCACGTCCACGTCCCTCCCAGAATGCAATCCGTTGTTGGCAATTCGCGGCGTTGATTCGTCACGCGCCGCACTCCTCAGAAACCACGCGACATGACCAGTGTCAAGCGCGATTCGCGACCTGCATGACACTGCGACGGCATCTCGAATGGCGATCCGTTCCCGACCGCACAACTGCACCGGTACGCCCGTTTTCCGTGAGACTGAAACAGAGTGAAACGGAAGCCCGGCGACATAATGTCATGGTTCGTGGTAAGTTAGGTCACTGCTGAGATAACCCGGCGTACCCGACATATATGAATTGCCTGGTGGCGATGCCCGGACCCTCGACCGATACTCCTAAATCGGAGTTCTGTGCCTCCCTTGGCTCAGTTCTGATCGAAATGCGCCATGCGCTCGGCCTTTCACGCGCCCAACTCGCACGCCGGAGCGGGGTTTCCGCGGTTCGTGTGGGGCAGTTCGAGCGAGGCGACAGCTATCCAGATGACGAGACCGCCGCGCGACTGGCTGGCGCGTGTGGCATCGATCTTTCCGAGCTCTGGTCACGGGTTTGCTCGGCGTATCAGGAACGCGTCCAGCTTCGCGGGTTCCTCGAAATTCTGAAAATCCCTCGCGAGCAGTGGGACGAGTTCTTCTCACTCGAGCCACACGCACGTCATGCCTTCGCTCAGGCGATGCAAGCGCGCATTCCCTCCAATGCGCAGCGAGACGAACAGCTCCACGCCATCGAGACCGCGATCGAACGAGATGGGCTGGAAGCGAGTCTCGACATCATCCTTGCAGGAATCGCCGGACTCGGCCTCTCACCGGCTGGCTACATGCGTGCATCGGTCGAGCTCGAGGAGATGCCGGGAGCGCGCGCCGTCTTCACCGACCGTCTGCCGCTCAGTCCGCTCCCGGTGCCGATCGACTGGCTCTACCTCTTTCGCGCAAGCTACAGCGTCGATCCACCAACTCCCTCACTGCTGAAATGGTGGGCGGAGACCAGACGATCAGCGATGGACGCCAGTCTGACCGATCAACCTTCACGGACTATCGTGCCGATCTCGGGGCTCGAAACTTATGCCCAGACCGGTCGTCGCGGGCGAAACATTGTGCTTCCGCTCGACGTGGTGAGAGCCCATCTCGCCGCGAACGTCGCGCTGCTGCGCAAGCAGCCGAACTTTCACGTAGGACTCACGGACAGCAGCCTACCGATCGTCTACCGAATCAAGGGTGATCATCATGTCCTGGTAACCGTTCACGGCGGTGTTTCCGATACGAACTCGCCTGCGACGCGAACCACCTTGTGGTTCACTCGCGCACCGGTGGTACAGCGCTTCGTCGAGCATTTCGACGAGGCCTGGTCGCGACTTCCACTACAGAGACGAGATCGGGAGAGCGTCGCCAGCTGGATCGAAGAACGCCTGCCTGAGGCGGGAAATGGGGAAAGGGGCTGAGCCGCTTGCGGGGCTCGGTTGAGTCCGAGTGCACCCAAAGACGCACCGGACGAACACGGGGGAACTCATGGCACAAGAGCGCAGACGCTCACTCCGCACCGGGCGCGTGAGCCAACGAATAGGCCCGGCCCTGCGGGCGCTTCGCCACCGCGAGGGATTGACTCTGGCAGAGCTCGGCGAACGCTGCGGGCTCTCGCACGCGATGATTTCTCGCATCGAGCAGGGGCGCCGCGATGTCACATTGCAGACGTTGATGCAATTATCGAGCGCCCTCGACGTCGACGTGACGTACTTCACGTCGTATCACGAGGAGTCGTGGCGCACCGAGCAAGAGCTCGCGCAGGTTTTGCGTGAGATCGATATCGACGCAGAATCGGTTCAGCGGATCCTGGCACTCAGCTATGAAGCCCAGGGATCTCTGCTCGACGGGTTGCGCTGGCTGACGGTTCCCGAGCGAGTTCCTCCACTACGCACCAAGGATCTGATCGATCACGTCATCTCGAAAGGGGTCCGCGCGTCGACCCACTTTATCCTCTCTGGAATCGATGAGTTCGGACTGGACGATGAAGGCTTCTGCCGAACACTCACCCAGATGGAAGAGCTCTCCGGCGATCGTCTGATGATCACGGATCGCGTGCTGAATTTCTCACTTCCGATCGAAGAGCAGATCGATTTCATTGACGTCTACCGTTCGATCTTCCAACGAGAACCAGACGATCCGGCCAGAGTGCGCTGGTGGGTTCAGTCGATGAGGTCGGCGCTGCGTGAGAACGTCGAACGGGACCCATCGCGCATCATCTATCCCCGTGAAGTGATCGAGTCCTACATTCGTTCCGGCCACTGGGGTGAAGGCGTGGACGTCGAACCGGGACGTGTACGCGCCCAGATCGCGTCGCTGGCGCAAGCGCTCCGCTTCAACCCGAACATGTCGGTCGGGCTGCTCGACGAACGCGTCCCCTTCAATCTGCTGATCAAGGGAAAGCGGCAGGCAATGGCCTACGTCTACCGCGATCAACGCGTCTTCCCCAGCCAGAACGGTGGTCTTGCGTTCCGCTCGTCGCGAACCGACGTCGTGCTCGAGTTCCGCGAATATTTCGAGGATCTCTGGGAAAGCATTCCGCCGGAATCGCGAGATCGCGAAGCGGTCGCTGCCTGGCTCGAGGACCAGATCGCGGCCACCGCGCATCCAGGCTGATCACGCGTTCAGACGTCGAGATGCCCAAGCTGTTGATCGTTGGGGTGGGCCGCTACGTGCCCGGCCCAAAATTCGGCGATCTCCGACCCGGTCGCGAACCAAACATCCGGAAACCCGCGAATGTAATCGATCAGCTGCTGCAGCATGAGCAGGCGCCCCGGCCGGCCGGTTAACTGCGGGTGCATCGTCAGATTGAAGAGCCCGCCGAACCGGTAGATGCCGCGAAACTCCTCGGTCCACGACTTGAGCGCGACCTCGGCAGGTTGGATCGGTCGCGACGGCCCCGACGGCCTGAAGAGAAAGTACGGCGCGTCGTCGAGCACCCATTGCACCGGCAGCTCGATAATGTGCGTCTCCTGATGCTGCCAGGGGATGAAGTGGCTCATCATATTGGATGAATACGTGAAGCCGTAGTCATGCAGCAGCGAGATGGTGTTCGCGGAGAACTCCCAGGCAGGCGATCGGTAGCCTGCCGGATCCTTGCCTGTGATGGACCGAAGCGCCGTCAATCCCTTCTTGAGGACCTCTTCTTCCTCGTCACGGCTCAGGGCTGTCGGTTCTTCATGCAGATAGCCATGGTGGGCGATCTCATAACCCATGCTGTGGATGACGCCGATCATGTCTGCGTGCGTCTCGGCGGTCCAGCCAGGGACGAAGAACGTGGCCGGAAGATCGTTCTTCTTGAGGAGATCCAGGATGAGCGGCACGCCGACTCGCGCGCCGTAGGTGCCCATCGAGAGGAGACCAGGCTTGTCGAGGTTGGTCAAGTCGCCTGCCAACCAGAGTGATTCACCATCGACGTCGAAAGTCAGCATCACCGCGCATTGTGCTCCGTCTTTCCAGCGCCCCATCACATCTCCAATTCAGTTTTCGGCTCAACCCGTCAGCACGAAATGCTCGTCCTCGGCGAGCTCAACATTCAAGAGAGCCACCGCGAGTTGTGCACCACGGCTTCCAGCATAGGCGATCGGATCTACTTTCGACGACAACGAGCCGTCGATGCGCACTCAACTGGCTCGAAGACTGGCGGCACGATTCTTGATTACTCGTAGGCGCGGAGCACTCGTCATAATCGGTTCAAATCGACACAACGGATTCGAAGAGAGCTCCGGCAGAACGGTTGGCAGGGCAAGTTGACCGGTTCACGACACACACAACAATTCGACTGGTGGATACCCGTCTCGCACCGATACAGACCTCAAACAACGGAGCGGGGCGTGCAATCCCCATCTCGACCCCGCAGCTCCCTGAACAAGCTGACCCACACCGATCGGTGGACAGTTTCACCAACGGCTTCGATCAGTACTTTGGTACTACGGCGCTGTCGCGAGCAATCCGCAACCTACCATCTGAACGTACGTTTTGGTAACACTAGGCTATCGGTTGACATATTCGTGTTCGTAGATCTCAGACATGGTCCGTGCGAGTGTCAGGCGCATCGTTGGCATCGGCTCACCCGGACCTTTCAGGCCAATTCGAGTCGCGATCGAAGGGCCAACTATCGTCTGAGAACGTTGTATCGCAGACCGTCGACGATCGAACCCGAACCACAGTCGGGATTGACGGTCGACAGCACCAGTCCGCCGAAGCGCGCGACGACACGTCGAGTTTCGTGATCTGGGGCGTTCGCCCTCGCGGTTGGTCCGGGAATCCCGAGCGTAGGATCCGGGCAAGCGCGCGAACGACCTGATCAGAACTGTTCTGAGCCACAGTGCCGTAGCTGGTTCAGACCCCCAATCGAGTACAAGCGATCGCATGGATCCTGGTCGGAGACGCTGGTCTCTCCGACCGCCCAGACTGGATGAAGTTGGGCGGTTTGAGGGGTTGAACCAGCATATCTCGGCACACCTCGCGAGTGGTGCATCCACTGGCGAAGGAGGGCACACGAGACTCGCGGATCGCGCGGGCTCCATTGTCGATCGACGCCGGTCACTGCACGTAATCCCCGGCGCGTCGCAGTAAGGATCGCATTCACATGGATCTCCTGGAACGACTCGGCGCCTACCGCGCCGAAGAACAAAACCTCAACTGGGAAGGTACGTTCTCCGAGTATTTCGATCTCGTCACGCACAATCCGAACGTCGCACAGCTCTCGCATGCGCGCCTCTACAGCATGATCGTGCAAAAGGGGACCGAGGAGTCTGAGTCTGGACAGACACGCTACAAATTCTTCGACGGCGAGATCTTCGGCATCGATAAGTCGCTGGAGCAGATCGTCGAGTACTTCCACTCTTCAGCCCAACGACTCGAGGTGCGCAAGCGCATTCTCCTGCTGATGGGTCCGGTTGGCGGCGGGAAATCGACCATCGTCACCATGCTCAAGCGTGGGCTCGAGCGCCACACCCGCACCGACGACGGCGCCGTCTACGCCATTCGCGGCTGCCCGATGCATGAGGAGCCACTCCATCTCATCCCCGAGTCGATGCGAGATGAGTTGACACGAGAATATGGCGTCTACATCGAAGGGGAGCTGTGTCCCTGGTGCCGCTACCAGCTCGAGCACCCCGGCCTGGGTATTGACCACCCCTGGAGCGAGCCGGGTAAGCAATTCAGCGGGCGGCAGGAAGACGTTCCAGTGGTGCGGGTCGCCTTCTCTGAGAAGCACCGGAGCGGCATCGGCACGTTCACGCCGTCGGATCCCAAGTCGCAGGACATCTCCGAGCTTGTCGGCGGCATCGACCTCTCCACCATCGGCGAGGTCGGCACCGAGTCGGATCCGCGCGCCTACCGCTTCGACGGCGAGCTGAATATCGCCAATCGCGGTCTGGTCGAGTTCATCGAGATGCTGAAGACCGACGAGCGCTTCCTGTACGTCCTGCTGACCCTATCGCAGGAGCAGAACATCAAGACCGGCCGCTTCTCGATGATCTACGCCGATGAGGTCGTCGTCAGTCACACCAACGAGCATGAGTACACCGCCTTCGTCGGCAACAAGAAGAGCGAGGCGCTGCAAGACCGCATCATTCTGGTCAAGGTTCCGTACAACCTGCGCGTCACCGACGAGGTCAAGATCTACCAGAAGCTCCTCAAGCAGAGCGCCATTCGGGACGTCCACATCGCCCCCGGCACGCTCGAGACCGCCGCCACCTTCGCCGTCCTCTCACGCCTGGAGGAGAGCAAGAAGGCCGGCATGAGCCTGACCAAGAAGCTCAAGCTGTACGACGGCAAAGCGGTCGAAGGTTTCACGCCGAAAGATGTCAAGGAGCTGCAGGACGAAGCACTGCGTGAGGGCATGGACGGCATCTCGCCGCGCTACGTCATCAACCGCCTCTCCAATGCCCTGGTTCGCGACGGCGTCACCTGCATCAACTCCATCGACGCCCTGCGCTCGCTGCGCGACGGGCTCGAGCAGCACACCAGCATCGATCGCGATCAATACGAGCACCTGCTGAACCTGATCGCCGAGGCGCGTCACGAATACGACGAGATGGCCAAGCGTGAGGTGCAGAAAGCGTTCGTCTACTCCTTCGAGGAGTCGGCCCGCACGCTCCTCAACAACTACCTCGACAACGTCGAGGCCTTCTGCAACAAGACCAAAGTGCAGGATCCAATCACCGAGGAAGAGGTCGAGCCGGACGAGAAGCTGATGCGCTCGATCGAAGAGCAGATCGGCGTCTCTGAGAACAGCAAGCGGCAGTTCCGCGAGGAGATCCTGATTCGCATCTCGTCCCTCGCGCGTCGCGGGCAGAAGTTCGACTACACCTCCCACGAGCGTTTGCGCGAAGCGATCGAGAAGAAGCTCTTCGTCGATCTACGCGACGTGGTGAAGATCACGACGTCGACCAAGACGCCGGATGCCGACCAGTTGCGACGCATCAACGAGGTCATCGACCGGCTCGTAAGTGATCACGGCTACTGTCCGAATTGTGCCAATGAGCTGCTGAAGTACGTCGGATCGATGCTGAATCGTTAGGGCACGCCCGGAGAAGCAACGAGGTACACGACACATGTTCACCGTCTCACTCGAGCATCAGGATTGGTCGTTGCACCGCAAAGGCGCCATCGACCAGGCACGCCACAAGCGCAAGGTGAAGGAAGCCATTCGCGAGAACCTGGCGGACATCGTCAGCGAGCAATCGATCATCACCAACGACGGGCGCAAGATCGTCAAGGTCCCGATCCGCACGCTCGACGAATATCGTTTCCGCTTCGACCCCAACGACCAGCAGCAGGTGGGTCAGGGGGACGGCAAGTCGCAGGTCGGCGACGTGCTGGAGCGCTATGGCCAGCAGCAGGGTCCCGGACAGGGCCAGAAGGCCGGCGATCAGCCGGGCGTCGACTACTACGAAGCCGAGATGACCATGGACGAGCTGGCCGGGATGATCTTCGAGGATCTCAGCCTGCCCAATCTGGAGGAGAAGCGGCTGCAGGAGCTGGAATCTCCGGCAGTCCGCTTCACCGACATCCGCAAGAGCGGCCCGTTCTCGAATCTCGACAAGCGGCGCACCATTCGCGAGAACCTGATTCGAAACGCCAAACAGGGCACTGCTCACTTTGGAGGTCTCAAGAATGACGACCTGCGCTTCAAGACCTGGGAGCAGGACATTCGGCGCGAGTCGAATGCCGTCGTCATCGCCATGATGGACGTCTCCGGCTCGATGGGGACCTTCGAGAAATACGTCAGCCGCGCGTTCTACTACTGGATGGTCCGCTTCCTTCGCACCAAATACGACAACGTCCAGATCGTGTTCATCGCGCATCACACCGAGGCCAAGGAGGTCACCGAGGAGGAGTTCTTCACCCGTGGCGAGAGCGGCGGCACCAAGGCCAGCTCGGCCTATCGTCTGGCGCTCGACCTGCTGCAGGAGCGCTACTCGCCGGCCAGCTGGAACATCTATCCCTTCCACTTCTCGGACGGCGACAACTGGCCTTCCGACAATGAGCTTTGTCTGAATCTGACCAGCGAGCTGATCCAGAACTGCAATCAGTTCGGTTATGGCGAGATCCGCCAGGGTCGTTATTCCTACCAGAGCACGCTGATGCACACCTTCGAGCGCCTCGACAATCCCAAGTTCATCTCGCTGACGATCGGCGACAAGGCGGAGGTCTACCCAGCCCTGCGCAGATTCTTTGGAGCGGAGGTGGGCGCCCGTGCTTGACCGCGACATGGAGAAATACATCCAGGAGCTGGAAGCCGGCATCGAGCAGATCTGGGACGTCGCACAGGGCCTCGGGCTGCGGCCCTTCCCCACCCACTTCGAAATCGTCCCGGCAACAGTCCTCTACGAGATCGGCTCCTACGGCATGCCGGGACGCTTCTCCCACTGGACCCACGGCAAGGCCTATCAAGTCCAGAAGATGATGTACGACTACGGCTTGAGCAAGATCTACGAGCTGGTGATCAACACGAACCCGTGCTACGCCTTTCTGTTGGAGACCAACGACATCCTGCAGAACAAGCTGGTGGCGGCACACGTGCTGGCCCACAG
Source organism: uncultured Chloroflexia bacterium (assembly GCA_963822235.1). Lineage (GTDB taxonomy): Bacteria > Chloroflexota > Chloroflexia > Thermomicrobiales > Thermomicrobiaceae > CALAGB01. The sequence goes on along the minus strand of CAWGGU010000008.1, from coordinate 274,218 downwards.
CGACTTCTTCGCCAACAACGCCTACTTCACCCCGACGTCGCGGCGCATGGTCGACACCATGTCCCTCAACGCCGAACGAATTCGAGGCTACGAGTTCGAACACGGCACCGACGAGGTCGAGAAGGTGCTGGACGCGGTGTTGTCGATTCAGCAGCACGTCGACCCGTATGCCGTGCGAGCCGACGCGCAGACGTGCGGCAAGCAGGAGTCGACGGCCAGACCGAACGCGTATGAGGATCTCTGGAAGCTCGACGGACGCGCCGTCGCCGTCGAGGAGGCCGACAAATCGCCAGACGGTCTGCGCCCGAGTCGTCCACTGAATGACGTTCTGCTCTTCATCATCGAGCATTCGCCCAGGCTGAACGATTGGGAGCGGGACGTCGTTTCGATCGTCCGAGCCGAGATGCTCTACTTCTATCCGCAGATGCAGACCAAGGTGATCAACGAGGGTTGGGCGTCGTACTGGCACGCGCGCATCATGCGTGAGCTCGATCTGACCGAGGACGAGTACGTCGAGTTTGCTCAGCTCCACGCCGGGATTCTTCAGCCGTCACGTCGCCAGCTGAACCCATATCACGTCGGGTTCCGCATTTTGGAGGACATCGAGCGACGTGCCAACGAAGAGGGCGAGGACGGACGTGCCAAGCTCTTCGACGTGCGTGAGACTGAGAGTGACGTCTCGCTGATTCGCAACTACCTGACCGAAGAACTTGTCAATGACATGGATCTCTATCTCTACCAGCGGGTCGGTGATGAATTGATCATCGTCGACAAGAGCTGGGAGGATGTACGCCAGCGGCTCGTCACTCAGATGGCGCACCATGGCATTCCCGTGATCTACGTTGAGGATGGCGACTACAACGGAAACCGCGAGCTGTATCTGCGTCACTCATGGGACGGTCAGAAACTCGACATGGACTACGCCAAGAAGACGATGGAGTACATCAACCAGCTCTGGGGCCGCAAAGTATGGGTCGAGACCCGCAAGTCGGACGACGAAAAGCTGATTCTCTCTTACGACGCCAAGCAGGGCCACGAGATGCATAGTTGACCCAAGGACGTCGCACACTAAGTCGACCATGACGGCGGCCCTCGGGCCGCCGTCGCTTTTCCTCGGGCGCAACCCGCATCATGCAGAAGAACCCGTCATGGCATGCTTGAGCTAACGGCGCTGCCCGGCATGTTGTCCGCGTTCCTATCGTGACTCAGCGGGTCGCTCGCTTACATGCCCGCCCGTATTGCTACTCCACGGTCGGCAGCCTCCGGGACGCCGCTCGATGTCGCGTGTAACGACGATGGGAGCACAGTGAGCACGACCGATGACCGGCTCACCCAATTGCCGTTCGATGACGGACCTCCTGCCTGGCAACTGACAGAATCGCAGATCCTTGAACGTCTCGGAAGTGACCGGCGATCCGGACTGAGCGGGGCAGAAGCACGCACGAGGCTCGCTCAGATTGGACCAAACGAGCTGAAATCCGAGCCTGGAATTCCTGCCTGGCGACGGTTACTTGCCCAGTTCGAAGAAGTTCTCGTCATACTCCTGATGATCGCAGCGGCGGTCTCATTCGGTGTCTGGGTCTACGAGCGTGACTCATCATTCCCATACGAAGCCATGGTCATCTTCGCGATCGTGCTGCTCAACGGGATCCTCGGCTATTTCCAGGAAGCGCGCGCCGAGCAAGCGGTTGCCGCCCTCCGCGCCATGACCGCGTCCACCGCCACTGTGCTCCGCGATGGCACGCGTCACTCGATCAACGCGACGGAACTCGTGCCCGGCGACATCATATTGATCGATGAAGGGGACGCTATTCCGGCCGACGGGCGGCTGCTGCAATCAACGTCGCTGCACACCGTCGAGGCGTCCCTAACCGGCGAGAGCTTCCCGGTGGGCAAACGGATCGAGCCTATTGATCAGGAGGCCGGTCCCGGCGATCAAGTCAACATGGTCTTCAGCGGTACCACCGCAAGCTATGGTCGTGGAGTCGCGGTCGTCACCTCAACCGGCATGGAAACCGAGATGGGGCGTATCGCAGGCCTGCTCCAGCAGACCAAGGTCGAAACGACGCCATTGCAACAGGAGCTCGACCGGACCGGTAAGCGACTCGGCATTGCCGTGATCGCCATCGCCGCGATCGTTGTCGCCGCCATCTTCCTCACTGAAGAAGTCAGCGGCCTGCAAGCGATCATCGACATCTTCATCTTCGGAGTCGCGCTCGCTGTGGCCGCGGTCCCGGAAGGATTGCCTGCCGTCGTGACGGCCGTGTTGGCGATCGGCGTGCAGCGCATGGCACGACGGAACGCGATCGTCCGTAAGCTCCCCGCGGTCGAGACGCTCGGCTCGGCAACGATCATCGCGTCGGACAAGACGGGAACACTCACACGCAATGAGATGACCGTGCGTGTTCTGGTGACCGCAAGCGGCCGGGTGGAGGTGACCGGGTCGGGTTACCAGCCAGAGGGCGAGCTCGAAATCGATGGACTGCCGCTGACTGACGGCGCGATCCGGCAGGAGATCGATCAGGCGCTCATCGCCTTCGATCGTGCCAATAACGCGACGGTACAACGAAATGACGGCCAGTGGGTCGCGATGGGTGATCCGACGGAGGCTGCGCTGATCGTCGCGGCCCGGAAAGCTGGCCTCAGCGACGCCTATCTCGATGCGCGCTTCGAGCGCGTCCACGAGATCCCTTTCTCCTCGGAACGGAAGCGGATGAGCACGGTGCATCTGGATGCCGAATCGGGAAACAGCCTGGTCACATTCTCCAAGGGGGCGCCCGACGTGCTGCTGGAACACTGCACGCATGAGCTTCGCGAGGGAACGGTACTTCCACTCAGTGCCGAACGAAAGCTCGAAATCCTCCGGAACAACGCCGAACTCGCGCGGCAGGCGTTCCGCACGCTTGGTGCGGCGTTTCGCATGCTTCCGTCCGATCTGCGTGACACCGAGATCGACGACGCGGCTGAGCAGAACCTCGTGTTCGTCGGGCTGTCCGGAATGATCGATCCCCCGCGCGATGAGGTTCCAGCGGCGGTCGAGCGCGCGCGCCTGGCCGGAATCCGGCCAATCATGATCACCGGCGATCATCCCGAGACGGCCGTAGCCATCGCTCGCGAAATCGGCATCACGAACGATACACATGTGGTCACTGGTTCGGAGATCAGCGCGGCGAGCGACGACCAGATGGAACGCCTCGTCCAGGAACGGTCGGTCTTCGCGCGCGTCAATCCAGAGCACAAGCTGCGTATCGTGCAGTCGCTCAAGAGCAGCGGGGCGGTCGTGGCCATGACTGGCGATGGCGTCAATGATGCGCCCGCGTTGCGCGCAGCCGACATCGGCATCGCCATGGGGATCACGGGAACTGACGTCTCAAAAGAGGCCGCCGACATGGTGCTGGCCGACGACAACTTCGCCTCAATCGTGGCCGCGGTCGAGGAAGGTCGCGCGATCTTTGACAACATTCAGAAATTCCTGCGCTACCTCCTGTCGTCGAACGTGGGCGAAGTCCTGACCATGTTCCTCGGCGTCGTCTTCGCGGGACTGACCGGACTGGAGTCATCGGCGGGCGAGTTCATGCTGCCGTTGCTGGCCACCCACATCCTCTGGATCAACCTGGTGACGGACGGACCTCCAGCCCTGGCGCTCGGCATCGACCCCGCGCAACGTGGGTTGATGCTCCGGCCGCCTCGCTCGAACGGCAACGGTGTAATCTCTCGTGACATGTGGGTCGGAATTGGCTACGTCGGTCTCGTCATGGCCGTGGGAACGCTCCTGGTGCTCGACTCGGGTCTGCCTGGAGGGCTGATCGACGGTTCCGGGACACTGATGCACGCGCGCACGCTGGCCTTCACCACCCTCGTGCTATTTCAGCTCGTCAACGTCTTCAACGCGCGGTCCGATACGCAGAGCGCGTTCTCCGGACTCTTTGGGAATCGTTGGCTCTGGTTGTCGGTGGCCCTTTCGCTGCTAGCTCATGTGCTCGTGATCTACGTGCCGGTGCTGCAGCACGCCTTTGACACGGTGCCACTCAGCGTGACCGACTGGCTTCTCTGCCTCGGCGTCGCGAGCTCGGTGCTCTGGCTGCGCGAGCTGAGCAAGCTCTTCGTGCGCCGGCTGACGGGTAAGCCCGCGCTGGCGTAGTCTCCGGCGGTACGAAACGAATCGACTTTCGAGTGACGCGCGGGTTCTGCTTGTCATGTGCCGTTCGGCGACAACACCTTACCGAAGAAGTCTGAAATGCGTTGGACGTACTCGTCTGGATGCATCGAGAACGAGCCGACGTGTCCGGCACCAGGGACGATCCAGACCTGCTTCACGCTGTCACCACCGGATTCTTCCAGCAGCTTCTCCTGTGAGAGGGGCACCACCTGGTCACTTTCTCCGTGGATCAGCATGATGCTGTGGCCCTGCAATCCACGGATCGAATCGGCTGGTCGGACCTTCGAGAGATCGACGCCGCGCATCCAATTCATCGCCAGTCGCAGACCGGGTTGTAGCGGGTTGCGCGCCAGCAGCGGATCCGAATTCGCATAGGCCGAATCGGTGACGGCCGCCGCGAAGTCGTTCGAGCTCCCCATGGCCATCAGCGTGCTGGCGCCACCCAGACTCCAGCCGATCACCCCGATCGATTCCGGAGCGAAGCCCTTCGTCTGGGCGAAACGAGCCGCGCCGATGACGTCCGATTGCTCTTTGATGCCGTAGGTGCTCTCGACGTGCGTCGACTTCCCATGTCCGCGCAGATCGAACAGGAGCAGGTTGTAACCCTGGTCCCAGAGCGGCTTGACCAACGGCTCCATCTGCATGCGGTTGGCATAGCGGCCGTGCACCAGGATGAGGACGCGATGGGAATTGGGGTGCGGCACCCACCAGCCACTCAGCGTCACGCCGTCGTTGGCGGCCGAACGGAAGCTGACGTCGTTGTAGGTGAGTCCGTCATTGGGAGCCGTGATCGCGGACGTGTCTTGCCGGGGTGTGTTGGTGTAGCTATACGCCTTGTAGACAGCCAGACCGGAGTAGGTGATCGCGAGCAGGACTAGTACCAGTGACTACCAAGCGCGACGATGAGAATGGGCCGTCGTCGCCATCGCGTCATCCGCTGATCCACCCACGTTCCACATTATCACCGTTTGTGCCGATGGTCCACTCTAGCATAATTTGCGAAATGGCGGGACTCGCGCGTATAGATCGCACCCGTAGATGCTTGGACATGCTCAGACCGTTCAAGGGCTCCGTCTAGGCCAGGCTGGGTTGTATCCAACCTAGTCGAGCGCACGAGCATCGTAGCGCGAGGGACCTATAGCCGCCAACGACCGTTCAACCGGCGGCAAACTTCGGGCACATGCGTCTGTCCTCGTAAACGTTTCTGAACTACACCCTCGCAAGCGCCTTGAGCACCGCATGCGCAGCGTTGTGGCCAGGCGCACCGGTCACCTCACCGCCAGGATGAGTGTCGGAGCCGCAGAGGTAGAGGTTCTCGATCGGCGTGCGGTAATCGCTCCAGCCGGGAAGCGGACGCTGATTTAGCAACTGGCCCGCGATCATGTCGATGTGGCGGATGTTGCCGTCGGTCATGCCGACCCGCCGCTCGATGTCGGCCGGAGTGAAGCAGACCCAGTCGCGGATCACGCTTCGAATGTTGGGCGCGTACTGTTCCAGCGTGCCGATCAGCATCTCGCCAGCCTGCCGGGCCAACTCATCGGTCCATTCGCCGCCGTTGGGCTTTACCGGGGCGTACTGCACCCAGATGGACATAACATGCCCGCCGTTGGGAACCAGTGTGCGGTCGTAGACGCTGGGGATCTGTACCGACATCACCGGGCAATCGGTGATGCGGCCGTGCATGGCGTCGTCCCAGGCCTTGCGGTAGTAGTCCATCGAGGGGCAGATCTTGATCTGCGCCAGCATGCGCGGGTCGTACTCGCTGCCGAAATAGCGGGAGAAGTCGGGGAGTTCATCCAGCGCCGCGTGGAACTTGAAGTAGGCGGCGCGCGTCTGCAGTCGCTCCACACTACGGACGAAATCGTCTGGCAGCACGTCACGCGGCACCATGCGCAGGAAGGTGCGCTTGATGTCGGCGTTCGAGAGGATTAATCGGGCAGCGATCTCCTCGCCAGTGTCAAGTTGCACACCGACCGCCCGTCCGTCCTCGACCTGAATCCGCTCGACCGACGCGTTGGTTCGGACGGTCACACCCTTCGCCTCGACCGAGCGACGCATGGACTTGGTGATGCCTCCCATGCCGCCCACGACGATGCCGTAGTTCTCGTCCGACGTGAATTGCGAGATGGCGGGATAGATCCCGGACAACAGACTGCCGGGCGCGTCCGGATCACCCGCGTCCCAGGCCATGGTCAGTCCACCCTTGACCTCGTCCGACTCGAAGAACTCGTCCAGCAGATCGCTTACCGAACCGAACAGCAGGCGCTCGAGCAGGGGTTCATCTTCAGTTCCGGCGACCGCTGCCGTCATCTCGGCCAGACTCGGAGGCGGCGTCAAGAACCAGCGATAAAAGAGGGCGGCCAGGCGCTCGCGATAGGCGCGGTAACGGGGCAGTGCCTCGGCATCGTGCGCTGAGAAGGCGCGAAGCTCGGCCGCGGCAGCGTCGTCGTCGTCCCAGGCCAGCATACGGCGGCCGCTTGGATACGGGGTGAAGGAGCCAGGGCTGAGGTGATGAACGTCGAACCCATGCTCGCGCAGGTCCATGTCGGCGATGACCTTGTCCTGCAGCAAATAGCAGATGTAGGAGCAGGTCGGGACCGAATAGCCTGGCCAGAGTTCTTCGGTGATGGCCGCGCCGCCGACGAAGTCGCGCCGTTCGAGCACCAGCACCTTCAGACCGGCGTCCGCCAGGTACCACGCGGCGACCAGGCCGTTGTGCCCGCCGCCAATGACGATCGCATCCCACGCCGTGGAAGTCATGGCGTTCTCTCCCAGTTCCGCCCGATGGGCTGGCCAAGAGACCCTCAGCCAAACGACGATCTCTGTCGTGTCAGCGTAGCATGGATAAATGGCGTGTTGTAGCAGGGGACGGCATCGGTCAACTCAAAAGAGAGAGCCGCCCGAGTTTTCGGGCGGCAGTCCGAAAGGTGGGGCGTCGGATCCACATCAACGTTGGAGTGATGTGCCTCGCTCAGGCGATCCCCGTCGCTCGAACGATGACGTCCCGAAGAGTTCGCGACACTCGTGACCGTGAGGCACGCTTACTTTGATTGGAGGCAAGCAGCCGTTTCAGATCTTTGAGCGCTCGATGCTGCGCCACCGAGACATTGTTCTCTGTCTTCCCCATCGCCGCGGCGACCTCGGCAATCGACAGCCCCTCGATGAACCGCAGCACGATCACCTGCTGTCGATCGGAGCTCAGATGCAGCACCGCTTTGCGCACGTGATCGCACGTGTCGATCCTGGCAACGAGATCCTGCGGGTCGTCCTCAGCGGCTTCGTCACGCTCGCTCAGACCTCCGGGAAGCTCGCGATTACGGCGAAGCTGGCTTATCGCGGTACGGCCCGCGATGGTCAGGAACCAGGCCAGAATCGGCGCGTTACTACGCCGATACCGGCCGATCGCCTGCCAGGCACGCAAGAAGGTCTGCTGCGCGACATCCTCGGCGTCGGTGCGAGTCCCCATGTAGTAATACGCGTGGCGATAGACACGATCAACATATCGCTCGTACAGCGCCGCAAACGCGTCGGCATCGCCATCGACCGCTCGATCGATGAGCACAGGTTCGTCATCTCCGGAGGCCGGCGTCTCGACAAACGACGTCTCGTGTTCGCCGGCTGATGCGGAAACAGCTATTCGTAACCCCACGCTAGCGCCCCCCATGCCCGTGACCGTTACCACTCGTCGAGCTGTTCGAGTTGGACGACGATGATGATCCCGGAGTCTCGGTGGGAGTCGTCCCAGTGCTGGTCTCCGGCGTCTCGGTCGCGGTTGGGGTACTGTGCGCCTGTGAGCTTACGTCCTGACCGTGGTTGTCCTTGGCGACGTTACTGACCTGTTCGCCATGGTTTTCACCTGCGGTCGGAGTCGAATGAGCGGCATCCGAAACGTCAGAACCATGATTCGTCTCAGGCGTCGACTGAGCTGTGCTCGAAACGTTGGAACCCTGGTCATTCGCGTTCTGGTCCGTCTCGGTGGAGGTAGCAGTTGCAGTGCTGGTGGCGGTGGACGTCGCGGTCGAAGTCGCAGTACTTGTGGCAGTTGCCGTACTGGTGGACGTCGCCGTTGCGGTGGAAGCAGCGTCGGAAGTCGAGGTCGCGGTCGCCGTGCTGGTAGCCGTCTCTCTGTTATGACCGTGGTTGTCCTTAGCTACCTGCCGGACCTGCTCGCCGTGATTCTCACCCGGTTCCGGCGTGGCATGGGCGACCGCCGAGACGACGGCTCCATGATTGAGCGGATTCGTCGGGGTTGCGCCCGGCGTGCCATCTGGTGCCGCGAACGGGCTGGCCGGATCTGACAGCAGTGTGTCCCGATTCTCCGGAGCGCCGAACATGTGTCGTACGCCGTTGCCGACAGACGCCATCGTTCCTCCGACGCCTCCGGGTCCGGCCATTGCGGGCAACACCAGCAGCGTCGAAAAGAAGGCGGCCAGAGCAAGCGCGGTGAGCTTGCGCGAGACCGGCACGTCACGAATCCAAGCCCGGGTGCGGGTGGCCTGGGAGACTCCAGCCCAGCAGCGAGAGCGAAACTCGGGCGTCGCAACCGAACCTGGATCGGCGTCGAGCTTGCGCGCGGATTCGTTCAACGCGTCGATGATGGGATCGAATGCACTCATAAGCGTTACTCCGTGTTATTACCGACCGTATAACCGGAAAACGCTGAGCGGGGACGAAACCTTACACCCGATTCCAAAGAAAGGCACGGTACTTTTTGGCCATGAACGTGTTCGCACAACGCGACGTGTCGATCTCGACCGTTGTACGCGTCGATCTAGCTATCGCTCAGGCGGAAGAAGACGTCCGGCCGTCCCTGTCCACCGTCGACCGGGATGTTGGCACCATTGATCCAACTCGCGCGATCCGACAGGACAAACGTCACCACGTTGGCGATCTCTTCGGGACTGGCCAGCCGCCCCCATGGGAATTCGTCACGCTCGAACAGACCGAAGACGTCTGGGTTCATGTTCTTGAAGCGCTCCCAACCGCCACCCTCGAAGATGGTCGAACCGGGGCTGACCGTATTGACGCGGATGCGATGCGGCCCGAGCTCCCAGGCCAGCGAGCCGGAGAGGAAGATCTCGGCCGCCTTGGAGGTGCCGTACTGCGAGCGAGGTCCCGGTTTCCAGCCGGAGATGGATGCGATGATGACCACGCTGCCACCACCACGCTCCAGCATCGACGGCGCGACCGCGCGGATGGCCCGCACCGCGTGGAAGAGGTTGGTCTCGAAGGTTTGGATCCAGTCCTCCGCGGTGAGTGAGAGGAACGTCTTGCCCGACATACCGCCGACGTTGGCGACCAGCAGGTCGACGCCGCCCAGCGCCTCGGAGCTCTCTTTGACGAACCGCTCGATCTCGCCCGGTTTGGTCACGTCGGCTGCCACGCCGTGCGCCCGAACGCCGAGCTCGCGGATCTCGTCCACGGCTCGTTCAACACCCTCGGCTCCGCGCCCGCAGATGCCGATGTGACACCCCTCCGCCGCCAGTGCCAGGGCGGTGGAGCGACCGATGCCCCGGCTCCCACCAGTAATCAGGGCAACTTTCCCCTGCAATCCAAGGTCCACGCCGACACCTCCCACGTCTTTCGCCGTACAGCATTCAATCCCTGCCGGGCGATGATAGCACCGGAGGCGACGTCTGAAGAGCACGTCACGCGCGGACCCCTCTCACGCTTTGCCCGAATGCCGGTTATGATCCGCGTAGTCACCCGATTCAAATGGATGAGAGACAGCGAGGGATGATGACCACGAACGACATCTGTTACATGAGCGCCGTCGATCTTGCGGCGGCCATACGCGACAAGCGACTCTCGGCGCGCGAGGTGATGCGGGCGCACCTGGACCAGATCGCGCGCGTCAATCCGACGGTCAACGCGATCGTCACACGCGTCTCCGACGATGAGGCGCTGATGCTGGCCGACGACGCTGACCGCGCCATCGCGAACGGTGACAACCTCGGTCCACTCCATGGACTGCCGGTGGCGCACAAGGATCTGGTGACGACCAAGGGGATGCGCACGACCTTCGGCTCACCGATCTATCAGGACTTCGTCCCCGATCAGGACGCCCTGATCGTCGAGCGACTCAAACGGGGCGGCGCGCTGACCATCGGCAAGACCAACGTGCCGGAGTTTGGGGCGGGCTCGCAGACCTTCAATCCCGTCTTTGGCGCCACGCTCAATCCGTACGACACCAGCAAGACCTGTGGCGGCAGCAGTGGTGGGGCGGCCGTGGCGCTGGCTTGCGGCATGGTGCCGATCGCCGACGGCAGCGATCTGGGCGGCTCGCTGCGCAATCCCGGCAACTTCAATAACGTGGTCGGCTTTCGCGTCTCGCCCGGACGCGTGCCCAACTGGCCATCTGGACTCCCCTGGTGGCCGCTCAGCGTCGTCGGACCGCTGGCGCGCAACGTTGCTGACGTGGCGCTGATGCTGTCGGCCATCGCCGGTCCCGATCCGCGCTCGCCCATCGCCATCGAGCAGCCGGGTGAAATGTTTGGCCGGCCACTGGACCGCGATTTCGCTGGCGTGCGCGTCGCCTGGAGTCCGGATTTGGGCGGCTTGCCGGTCGATCCACGCGTCACGAACGTCCTGGAGAGCCAGCGACACGTCTTCGCCGACCTCGGCTGCGAGTTGGACGAAGCCACGCCCGATTTCAGCGACGCCGACGAAATCTTCCTGACGCTGCGAGCCTGGAGCTTCGCCGTCGGGCACGAGGCCGACATCCGCGACCACCGCGATCTGCTCAAGGACACCGTCATCTGGAACACCGAGGAGGGCCTGAAGCTCTCCGGACTCGACGTCGGCCACGCTGAGGTGAAGCGCGGGATGCTCTACGAGCGGATGCGTAAATTCCTGGAGACCTACGAGTACTTGATCTGTCCGGTGAACCAGGTGCCGCCGTTCGACGTGACACAGCCATACCCGACCGAGATCAATGGCGTGGCGATGGAGAACTACATCGCCTGGATGCGCTCCGCCTATTACATCAGCATCACCGGGCTACCGGCCATCTCAGTGCCGTGTGGGTTCACGCCGGAGGGACTACCGGTGGGCGTGCAGATCGTGGGTCGACACAATCACGACTTCGAGGTCCTGCAATTGGCCCACGCCTTCGAGCAGGCGACCAGGGTCGGCCAGCGCCGCCCACCGGTGGTGGGGTGAGGCGTTCCTGAACTTTGTGCGGGCGCTGCCGAATCCGGTGTCCGGAACACGATGTCGAATCGCAACGTAGGGGAGGGACCTGTGCCCTCCCGCAAAAGTGACGCAATTCATGCTGGCCAAATGGCGAACCACTGTCGCATTCAACGCATTCGTCACGCGTTCTCATGCGTTGGCGCCGACGTTCGTCACCCGAAATACGCGGGAGGGCACAGGTCCCTCCCCTACATTCATATCGCCGTCGATTGAGGAAATGGAGGCGCAAACGTGTCTACCCTGGCTAACATGAAGCTTGGATTGGTCCTGCCCGAGGGGGAGAACGACATGGGCGGGCGGACGGCTCGCTGGTCTGACTACGTCGCGATGGCCCAGACCGCCGAAGGCATGGGATTCGATTCCCTCTGGTTCGTCGATCACCTCCTCTACATGGAGGGGGCGACCGTCGAGCCGCCACAGGGAGTCCGCGAGTGCTGGTCGGTGCTGGCCGGTCTGGCCGCCGTCACCTCACGCGTCGAACTGGCCCCCTTGGTCAGCTGCACCGGTTATCGCAATCCCGCACTCCTCGCCAAGATCGCAGACACCGTCGATGAGATCTCCGACGGTCGCCTCATCCTGGCGCTGGGAGCCGGCTGGCACGAGCCTGAGTACCGCGCTTTTGGCTTCCCGTTCGACCATCGCTACTCCCGTTTCGCGGAGGCGCTCACCATCATCCACGGTCTGCTGCGCGAAGGGCACATCGACTTCGAGGGGACGTACTACTCGGCGCGCGATTGCGAGCTGCGTCCACGCGGCCCACGCGGCAACGGCATCCCCATCATGCTCGGCACTACTGGTGAGAAAATGCTGCGGCTGACGGCGCGCTATGCGGATCAGTGGAACGTTTGGCTGGCCATGACCGACAGCTCGCCCGAACGCGTTCCAGCGCTCAACGCCGCCGTCGATGCCGCCTGCGCCGACGTCGGTCGCGATCCGGCCACGCTCGAGCGCACGGTCTCGATCATGATCGACGTGATGGGCAACAGTGAGATTCCAGCCAGCATGGGCCGTGGTGAGGCGACTCCGGTGAGTGGCTCGCCCGCGGAGATCGCTGCCGCGATCCGCGCCTTCGCCGCGGAGAACATCACCCACCTGCAGATGTATCTGCTCCCTAACACCGTCGAGACGATTCGCGCGTTTGAGCCGGTGCTCCGCGAGCTTGGGCGAGCGTGAGGTGGAGAACGGCCGGCCGTGAGAGCCACGACCGGCCGTCGAATCTACCAACCTCGTTGTCCGAGGACGTCCGCCCCAAGTCGCTTCAGAAGCACCTTGTACGGCTCGGGGTTGTTCGGGTGATATTCGAAGACGGCACGCTCGAAGTACTGCGTCACGAACCCGGTGTCGGGGTCAGTGAACTCCTCGGACATCGGGAAGCCGAAGAGGGCTAAGGATTCTCGATAAGAGGTGCCCGGGTCTCCGAAGTCGAGTCCATGTGACGCCCAGTAATCCTTGAACCCGAAGCAGACGCTATGTCTCGTCACCGCGAAGAACTGGCAGTTGGCGTCGCTATTCGTCCCGCCTGACAAGGGCTCGAACGGTGCCGCGTTAAGCAGACCGCGCACCGCCGCGTCTTCAGCGCCCAGGCGCCCCAACGACGTCTCGTACGGAGTCCCGGCCAATTCCGGGTGATACTCGAAGCGCTGACGCTCCGTGTACTGGACCGTCATCATCTGATTCAGATCGACGTTCAGCTCTGCATACTCTTCGGTCAACGGATAGCCGAAGACCGGCAAACCTCCCGACTTTTCCCAGAAGTTCTTGAAGCCAAAGCTGAGGTAGTGGCTGGTCTCGGGGAAGTAGATCCAGTTCGGACTGGTCTTGTTCGGAATGGCGCGCATGCCGCTCGGCAGAATCTGCGGGATCCATGCAGCATGAATGTCATTCGTGGCTGCGACCATAAGATTTGACTGATCCGACGTCGTCCAGACGAGCGCACCGTTCTTGAGGTCGGGCCATCCGTTCGACACGGCAGGCACTGGCGGGTGAATTGGCTGTTGCATCCGCAGGTCGTAGCCCAGTAATTCCGGTGGCGCGTCCGACCCGTCATGCGTCTGCCAGATGACGTAGCGGCCGTCTGTCGTGGCAAAGGCAGCGTCATCGGTGATCAGCGTGCTGAAGCCCGTATCGAGTGAGACCGCGTACAGTTGGCCGTAGATGGGATCGGTCACACCGCCGACTGTGTAGACGAGGGTGTTCCGGGATAGAGCCAGCCCAATCCCGGCACCAGCCTTTGCCGTGCCGTTGTCGATCGTCCAAGCTCCGGACCCGCCGATTTGCGCTTCTTTGATCTGCCACGGGTATGTTCGATCCGGTTTTGCGGTCTGCTCCGCCCAGACGACGGTATCGCCGAAGAGGGCGATTGGGCCGACGCCCCAACCAGCCTCGCCCGATGCGACCAGCACAGGATCCGCCATCGTGACGATGTTTCGTGCCCAGATCTGGTTCGCTGAGACCCAGACGACCATGCTGCCGGAGATGTCATCGAACGAGAGGTTCTGTATCGGAGATGCGATGGTGAACTCGGAGCCGCTATTGAGATCCCGGCCATGGAGCTCGTCACATGGGGGACAGTTTGTGTTCAAGTCCGACCAGATCACGATTGACCCATCGATTTTCGGATTGGTCTGATTGTCGCTACCGCCCGCGATGGAGAAGACCTTCCCGTCCGAAAGATACGCGCCGAGTACGTCGGCATTGACCGCGTCCGCGCCCGCGTCCTCGGCCCAAACAACCACCTCTCCGTTAGTCTTGGCCATCGAGACAACCATGCCCGGTGTTGGGGGAGACACGGCAGGACTTCCCGCTGCCGACGACGGCCCTCCCGCCATCGCAGCCAGACCGAAAATCAACATTAAGATCGAGACGATTCGCAGGCTCTTCCACATCGCGGTCCACCTTTCCGCACATACCGCGCACGTGGCACCCAGCGAGCGCTGCAGGCCTGCGTGATCGCGGCTATCGTCTCGGTAATACGACCTCTCGCATAAGAGTGTCGTGTCAAAATCACCTTGTGTCGTGGAGAAATCGTGCCGTTGCCATCGCGCCGCGGGATTGGGGGCGATAGGGCCTGCCGGCGGAGTGAAAGGGGCCGCCGCAACCACGACCTACGGTCGGGACCCGTTCGTCAGATACTTGGTGAACCACTCGATGCCCAGACGCGTGACCGATTCCATCGCGCCCGCCTCTTCGAAGAGATGCGTTGCGCCTGGCACGACGGTGAGTCGCCGCTGGCTCGACAGTGTGTCGTACGCACGTGAGTTAAGCGTGAGCACCTCGGAATCCTGGCCGCCCACAATCAGCAGCGTCGGAGCATGCACGAACTGGAGCGTGCGTCCCGCCAGATCCGGTCGACCGCCACGCGAGACGATTGCCACAACGACGTCACCCAGCTCGGAAGCGGCCATCAGCGCGGCGCCCGCGCCGGTGCTGGCTCCGAAGTAGCCGATCGGCAGCGAGCGCAACTCCGGACGCTCGCGCACCCAACTCGTGGCGAGCTCGAGCCGCTCAGCCAGTAATGGTATGTCGAAGACCTTCGCTCGGTCGTCAGCTTCGTTTAGCGTGAGGAGATCGAAGAGGAGCGTGGCGAATCCAGCGCGGTTGAGCGCCTCGGCCACGGCTGCATTGCGCGGACTGAGACGGCTGCTGCCGCTCCCGTGCGCGAAGATGACCATACCGGTCGCGACATCGGGGACGGCCAGGATCCCCGGAAGCGTCACGCTCTCGTCGGAGATCGTCACCTCACTGGTATGCGACCAGCGATGACCGTTTGGGGAGTCTTCTTCGCGCGGCAACATGCCCCTCCCGCTTGTCGTCTCAAAGCGCAACTCGTCTCCAGGATACGCCGCAGGAGGCGATCCACGAAGACGACACGGCCGGACAGTTCGTCTGTCCGGCCGTGTGCAAGAGGATAGGAGAATTCAGTCGATGGGAAGCGACGGCTCCGGCACCCAGGCTGGCTTGCGCTGCTCATCTCGAATCTCGGGCTCGTGCTTGAGCTTGGCGATGAAGACGTCGAGCTGCTTATAGAGTTCGTCGAAGGCGCTGCGCGCCGCCGTACTCTGTCGCGATGCGGTCGCGCTGGCAGGAAGTGACTGACTCATGACGTGAAGCACGAGTCGAGCCGTGTAGGAATCGTCTCGAACGTGATGATCGAAGCTGATGTCGAGCAGCTTGAGATCTTCCTCGACATGAGCCAGTCGCTTGTCGAGCGTTGCCGCTTCCGACTCGATCAGATCGCGAACCTCGTTCGCGACGTGTGTGTGGCTATGAAATCGAAACCTCATGACGTACCTCCGACGTTGAACGTCCGTAATTCCGACCCGTACAACTCACGTTCACGGCAGCGACACGGCTGGTAGCGTGGGCGGATTTGATGATCCCGTGCCTGGCCCTTGATTGGTCGAGCTTCGTGCGATCCCTCAGCGGCTGTGCGCCTGCCGGATCGATCTCATGACAACATCCTGCCGCACCGAGCGCCCAAAATGTGTCGCGCCTGCCCGCGTCCGTATGTCAATTTCGTGTCGATTCCGCGATACATCGTCCGGGTGACCCGCATTTGCAACACGGACGTCACACGGCAGAACGTCCCGGTGCTCGTGGGGTCGATCTGCCCGCATCGTTCGTGCAGCGTCGGGACATTCTGGCTATTATTGACAACAGCACCCGATCCTAGAATGGACACAATGATCACGCTTCAGTCACGGATTTACCTCGCTGGCGATTGAGTTCCTCGTCACGTTGCGTGAACGTGGCCACGTCACCTATGTCAACGATCGAGACTCGCGCGACACCGAGAGGATCTTCTGGTGGAACCCACAATCCCCCCATTTCGACCGCTGAGCGTTTCGGACCTGGTCGACGAGACCTTCCAGATGTACCGGCGAAACTTCTTGCTGTTCATATCCATCACCGCGGTGCTGGTGGTCCCGCTGGCCGTCATCAATATCCTGCAGCAGATCGCGGTGCAGCGGCAGTCGACGACGGACGGGATCGTTGGCGTCAGTTTCATGTCGCTGGTCGTGATCCTGTTGCGCTATCTCGCCGACCTCGCGGTGCTGACCGCGGTCATCCATGCGGCGTCCGAGATTCGACTGGGACGCAAGACCAGCGTGACCGAAGCCTATTTCGGCGGCATGGAGCGCTACGCGGCCGTCATACGGGTGTCTCTTCTCCTCTTTGTGGGGCTTCTGCTGATCTGCATCACGATCATCGGTATTCCCGTGGCCGTCTACCTCGGGGTCGCGTGGGCGTTGGCGGTCTACGTGGCCGTCATCGAGCACGAAGGAGCTTTCGCATCAATCAAGCGCAGTCGGGAGTTGGTGAAAGGCAACTGGTGGCGGGTGCTCGGTGTCACGTTCCTTGTCGGGCTCATCGTCATTCTGGTCCAGTTCATCTTCGCGATCCCGAGCGTGCTACTCAACATGCCCGTTCAATTCTTGGGTAGCTCCTCGACCGCGAGCGCGAGCGCCATCACCATGTCGACCATCTTCGATACGGTCGGCACGATCGTGACCGGGCCAATTATCTACATCGCCTGTCTTCTCCTCTATTACGACCTGCGCGCCCGAAAGGAAGGACTGGATCTCGAGCTGATGGCGGATCAGTCCCGCATCGACGCGCAAACCGCCGCCTATCATCCGTAGCAGGCGCATGGATGGATCACGGTCGGAGGTAGCAGGCATGGACAGTCGCCGAGCTCGAGTACGCTCGCTCGGCTTCGTGCTGCTCTTCCTCTGGGTCGTCCTGGCGCCGAGCACGGCCAGAGCCAACACGATGACCATCGGCGACTACCGGCAGTTGCTGCAGGACGCACTGTCCAGCCTGCGGAGCAACCCGCAGTCGGCGGCGGACGTGGCCCAACGACTGGAGTCGATCGATCGGGTGTCGACTTCGGACCAATCGACGGTTCAGGTCGACCTCTCTACGATCGTCGCGTGGTTGAAGGCCTCTCCACCGCAGGTCGATCAGGCTGAAACATCTTTGACGACGATGCTGGCCCAGTTCGATCGGGCGGATTCAGCGTCGCTGAGCGCCGACCAGATTTCCGCGGCACAGGCGCAGCTCGATTCGATTTTGAAGCGATCCGAATTTCAACCACAAAACGGCAAAAGTCATTCGGGGATTTTCGGCTGGATCGGCGCTCATGTTCGCGCGATCGTCTGGCCTATCCTCGGCCCAATCGTTCACGTCATCCGGCGCTCGGTCGGTGGCGTGGCCCCCTGGCGCACCATCGGCGTTGTCGCGTTGGTCGTCATGGGAATCCTGGTCGTGGTGACGATGGTCGTCGGACCGGTGCGGGCCATTCGCCGGTTGTTCGGTCCTCGGATTGCCCGCTACGCGGGTGAGGCAGCGCCCGCCGTGCTGACGGCCGCCGAGCTGCGCCACGAGGCTGAGGAGCTGGCGCGAGACAGGTCTTATCGGCTCGCCGTGCGCACCCTCTATTTGGCGGCGCTGGTGCGGCTGGACGAACGCGGCCTCTTACGCTTCGAGCGCGCCCTCACCAACCGCGAGGTGCTGCGCTCGGCGGCCATTCATGATGGGGCGACCCTTTCTCAGCGACTCGCACCGCTGGTGGATCGCGTCGATCGCTACTGGTATGGAACGGAACTGTGCACTTTACAGGAGTACCGCGAATTCGCCCGGCTCTCTGAATGGGCTTGGGAGGGTTCGTGATCCGTTCTATTCCACGTGGAAGCCTGACCGGGATCGCGCTGCTCGCCATGGTACTGATCGCTGCCGCCGTAATCGCGGGCATCGCCTCTCAGCCCGATAGTGCATCGCAGCAGATCGAGTGGAACCCAACCTACAACGTCCACTCAAGCTCACCAGAGGGCACCCGCGCGTTCTCACTCTGGTTGAACAGTCTTGGATACACCTCCAGCACTATGGAGTACCGGCCGTTCGCGGTCGATTCGCGGGACAGTCTGCTGCTGATGCTTTTCCCGACGCTCGATCCGACCAGTGCACAAGTCAGCGCCATCACCGATTGGGTGCAACAGGGCGGCACGCTGATCGTCGCCGACGACGAAGAGAACGACCTGTTGCAGCAGCTCGGGCTGTCTGTGTTGCCAGGACTCCGCGAACTCTCAAACGTTCAGCTGGTCGATCCGAGTCTCGATCAGCCACCGGTCGATCCGTCGACCATCTACACCTACGGATCGCTCAAGCTAGACAGTCCGGCATGGGTCCCGGTGCTGAACGACGTCGACACAGACCAAGTCGTGGGCGCCACCCGAACGCTGGGGAACGGGTCGGTCTACGCCTTTTCGACGGGCGATCTCTTCAGCAACACCGGGCTGGCGCAGACAGGGTCCCGCGATTTCGTCCTCAATCTGCTGAACCGCGCACCGACGGGGAGCACGGTCGTGATCGACGAATACCATCACGGCTACACCGAACAAGGAACCTTCACCCGCCAACTCATTTCGCAACCGTGGGGACAGGCAATCATCTTCATCGCCGTCCTCCTCTTCACATTCATGGCACTGGCCGGACGCCGCTTCGGTGCCGCCATACGGCCGATGGCCCGTGCGACCAAGCGCGCCCGCGCCGAGTACGCCCAGACGCTGGCGTCGCTGCTACAACAGCGGGATCAACGTGAGTGGCTGCGCGATCACTACGTCTATCAGCTCAAACGCGCGCTGGGAACGAGATTCCGCGTCCGCTCGAGCCTCCCGACCGACGAATTCGTCGATCAGATCACGTTGCGCAACGCGGAAGCCGCGGCGCTCGCTGGACCATTGAAGGAACTGGAGGCACCAAGCCCGCCCAGCGACAACCGCATGATCGTCCTCATGCGAGAGGCCGACCTGATCCTGACAAAGCTCATCGAGCCACCGGCTCCATCAGGCGCGCCGACGGCAAACACTCATCGGACCGGCCCTACCGAGCCCATCAGAAAGACAGGATGATGACCGCAACCAGCGACATGAGAGACCGACTGATGGCCGAAGCGGGCCGCGCCGTGGTGGGGCAGGAGGAGACCATCGAGCTCCTGCTGGTGGCGCTGCTGGCTGGCGGGCACGTGTTGATCGAGGGCGTGCCAGGCACCGCCAAGACGCTGATGGCCAAGACCCTCTCGCTCCTGCTCCAGGCGCAATTCACGCGCGTCCAGTTCACGCCGGACCTGATGCCCTCCGACATATTGGGCACCAGCGTCTTCGACCTCACCAGCAGCCAGTTCCACCTGAAGAAAGGGCCGATCTTCACCAACTTCCTGCTGGCCGATGAGATCAACCGTGCCCCGGCCAAGACCCAGGCGGCACTACTGGAGGCCATGGAAGAGCGCCAGGTAACGCTCGACGGCACGCGCTACATCCTGCCCGAGCCGTTCATCACCATCGCCACGCAGAACCCGATCGAGTACGAGGGGACCTACCCATTGCCCGAGGCACAGATCGACCGCTTCCTATTCAAGGTGCTGGTCGATTACGGTTCTGTTAAAGACGAAGAGGAGATCTTACGGCGCTACCACGCGGGATTCGACGCCAAAGCGCTCGATCAGCTTGGTCTACAGCCAATACTCGGTCCGGCCGAGGTGAGCGCGTTGCGGCGAGAATGCCAGTCGGTGGCGGTTGATCCGGGGATCATGGGCTACATCACGTCGATCGTGCGCGAGACGCGCGAATCACGGGACATCCGTCTTGGAGCGAGCCCGCGCGCGGCAATCGCGTTGCTGCTCGGCGCGAAAGTGGTCGCCGCTCTGGATGGCCGCGACTACGTCCTGCCCGACGACGTCAAACGTCTGGCCCTGCCGACGCTGCGCCATCGCGTGGTGCTGAGGCCGGAGGTCGAGCTCGAAGGGATGTCAGCCGATATGGTGATCGGCGGAATCCTCTCCTCACTCGAGGTACCGCGCTAGATGCCGATCCCGACCTGGCGCCTGCTGGTCCTGCTGCTGCTGGCGGCCCCGATATGGGCGTTAAGCTCCGTAGCGGGGAGCATCGCCGTGCTCGCGCCGATTTATCTCCTACTGCTGGCGCTCCTCTGCGTCTATGACCTTCGCGGTGCCAGACAGCGGCAGCATCTCAGCGCGGAACGGCAGCACGACCCACGCTTCTCGTTGGGTGGGACGAACACGGTCACGGTGACGGTACGCGCCAAGTCAACCAACAGGCAAGACGCGACGCCGTGGAATCTGTGGCTGCGCGATGAGACGCCACCCGAGATCCCCAACGGTCAGCCCGTCATTGAGGGCGCGATCAGACCCGGCGGAGAGTGGCAGGCGACGTATGAACTGACGCCGGTGCGGCGCGGCACCTATCAGTTCGGCGACCTCTGGGTTCGACTGGAAACGCCGCTGAAGCTCTTCGTCAGACAAACGAAATTCCCGCTGAGCGAAGAGGTGCGCGTCTATCCGAACCTGCGCGCCATCCAGCGTTACGACCTCATGGCCCAACAGGGGCGACTGGCTGAGGTCGGCGTGCATCGCACCCGCTATCTGGGCCGCGGCAACGAGTTCGAACGCCTGCGCGACTATCAGCCGGACGACGAGTATCGTCGCATCAACTGGAAGGCGACCGCCCGCCGTCTCCATCCCGTCACCGTGGAATACGAGACCGAGCGCAGCCAGAATCTGCTGTTGATGCTCGACACCGGGCGCATGATGGGCGCGCCGGTCGGAGAGCTCAACAAGCTGGATCACGCACTCAATTCAGCGCTGCTGCTGGCCTACGTGGCCAGCAAAATGGGGGATCGGGTCGGGGCGCTTTCCTGTGACGATCGCGTGCGTGCCTTCGTGCCACCCGCGCGAGGCGCCCGGCAGTTTCAGCTGTTGCTTGACGCATTGCACGGCGTCGAGGCTCAACCGGTCGAGTCCGATCTGCGTCGCACCGTCTCGTTCCTGGCGAGCAGAAACCAACGTCGCTCGTTAGTCATCTTCTTCACCGATCTGGCCGCCGAGACCGACGCCGCGACCATCGTCCCCAGCCTGCAATTGTTGTCGCGTCGTCATTTGGTCGTCTGTGCCAGCCTGAGCGATCCGGATCTCGAAAATCATGAGTCGCCAGTTGCCGCAAGACTCCATGGGCGCCTACGAGAAGGTGGTGGCGCAGCGGTTGATCGATGAGCGGCACGCGCTGGTCGAAACGCTGGCACGTTTCGGCGTCGCCACGATCGAGGGCACGCCCGAGTCCCTCTCGCCCGCGGTCATCAACCACTATCTCGAAACGAAGGCGCGGGCGCGGCTATGAACGGGAGCGGAAGCCCGCATCAGGTTGGACGCATGATTCTCGTCCTCGCTGGTGTCACGACCGGCACGCAGCAGATAGGTGTAAAGGCAGACCAGCGCGATGATTCCAACGGCGAATTTGGCCAGGTGTGGGATGCCGCTGGGCGAAACGAATCCTTCGATGGTACCGGCAATCATCAGCAGCGGGACACTGCCAAAGACCAGTGTGATAGCGGTGCTGGCCGCCTTGCTCAGTGCCTCGCGACGCGTCATGAGACCAGGGTTGAGCAGGGCAAGCCCAATCCGCAACCCGGTCCCCCCCGCCATGAAGATGACGGTCATCTCGATGCCGCCATGGGGCGAAACGAAGCTGATGAGCGCGCCGCCGAGACCGTGCTGAATCGCCAGGCCAGTCGTGGCCCCGAGAATCAGCCCGTTCGATACCAGGGCCAGCACCGTGCCGACACCGAAGAGGATGCCGCCCGCGAACGCGAAGAACGCCACGCGAATGTTGTTGCTCATGATGAAGGACGCCGCCAGTCCACGATCTCCGCGCGAGATCTGCATCCAGCTCTGGCCCTGCTCGATCTTGTCGACCAAGGCGCCAGCAGGCAGGATCTCACGCCCGACGGTTGGGTCGATCAAGGTAAGGACCAGCGTCAGGGCGAACGGGATGAGCATGATCGCAAAAGCAGCCAGGGTATAGGGGCCGGCCTCGCGAAAGGCCCGCGGGAAGCGATGGGTGAAGAAGCGTCGGAACGTGCGCCACTGTCGAGACTCATGCTGATAGACGATCGGGTGCGCCCGGCCGACGAGCTGTTCCAGATACTGCCGCACCTGCTCGTTGGGGAAGTCGCGTCGCGCGATGGCCAGGTCGGACGTGATCTGTCGGTAGAGTCTTCCCAGCGATTCGATGTCGCTCGCCGCGAGACGACGCTTGCGCCGCCCGCGTGCCCGCGACAGCAGCGTTTCCATCTGCTGCCAGCGTTCACGTCGATCGCGAATGAATGTGCGAGGATCCGAGGAAACCGACAATGACATTACACCCTCTTCAACTCACCGATGATTACCGCTTCGAAACACCGGAGCAGATCGACGTCTCCTATGTCGTGGCCGGGCTCGGATCGCGTGGGTTGGCCGCCTTGATCGATGCCATCATCGTCACCATTGCGATGTCGATCGTGACCATCCCAGGCTCGATCGGCGTGACGGTGTTGATCCGCTTGATCTTGCACGGGCTCGGCCATCGCGATGTCGGCGACAACCTCGTTCCCATTATCGTCGCCAGCATGTCGCTGGTTGGTCTGGCCATGATTGGCTGCTACTACGTCTTCTTCGAAGCCTTCTGGCACGGCCAGACACCTGGAAAGCGCTGGATCGGCATTCGCGTGATCCGCGAAGGTGGGCGCCCGTTGACCTTCTCCGCTTCGATGATCCGCAACGTCATCCGCCTGATCGATTTTCTTCCCTTCTACTATATGATCGGCGTGATCGTGATGTTTATCGACCGGAAGTCCCGACGTTTGGGGGACTTCGCGGCCCACACCATCGTGGTCAAGGAGCAGAAGAGCGTGAAGCTCGATTCGCTTGACGCCTCCACGCGCGTTCTCCCGAGCACGTCGACACCGATCGGCGATTCGGCCCGTCTTGCGATCCGCAACGTGCGCCATCTCACGTCGGAAGATCGCCGCATGCTGCGCGAGTATCTGCATCGTCGCGACAAACTCTCCAAGGAGTCCGCCGACCGCATCGGCACGAAGCTGGCGCAGGCGTTCGCCCTCAAGACCGGCTACGATCTGGGGGCAGAGGCACCGATCCTCTTCCTGGAGCGTCTGGCACGCACCATCGACGAAGAGGCGGAGTAGGGGACGTCAGTCCGCCTCTCGGACCGGCGGATCGCCAGGTCGGCGAGCCCATGTCGCTGACGCCGTGGCGTTG
Source organism: uncultured Chloroflexia bacterium (assembly GCA_963822235.1). Lineage (GTDB taxonomy): Bacteria > Chloroflexota > Chloroflexia > Thermomicrobiales > Thermomicrobiaceae > CALAGB01. Next base: position 250,759 of record CAWGGU010000008.1, on the reverse strand, counting down.
TCGTAGTGCTTGACGAAGTCGACGGCAAAGGAGACTACTCGCTCGATCCACATGCGGCCCTTTTCGGCGCTAGCGGCCGTCGGATCGCCCGTCGTGCCGTTGGGAAAGAGGTCGCTGTAGTCCAGAAACACGGTGCCGCCGAGTGTCTGACCGGGAATCTCAATCAGGTTGTCGCGACGCGGCTTGAATGGACCGGACGTCACCGGGTCACGACCGGCCATCAACTCCGTCACCACGTCCTGCGGATACATCCCCATCATCGCCGACGTCTCGGGCTCGCCTCCGTGACCGTAGACCGCGGCCGCGTCCTCGTACGCGTCACGCATCACTCCGTAGCCGATCGTCCAGGGATAGATGTTGCCGATGATGAGTCCGTGCTCCGCTTTCAACTCGCGCGCCACCAGTTCGCACGAAGGCTGATTGCCGCCGTGATTGTTGACGAAGATGAAGCGGCGGAATCCCTGGCGCACCAACGCCTGACAGACGTCGCGCACGACGGCGGTCAGCGTCTCGGGGCGAATCGAAATCGTGCCCGGGAAGTCGCGACACATCGGTGAATAGCCGTAGTTGATCGGCGGGACCAGATATGCGCCGGTGGCTTCAGCGGCGCGCCGAGCAACGAAATCGGCCGCCATGTTGTCGGCATTGACCGGCAGATGCGGGCCGTGCTCCTCCACCGTTCCGATCGGGAGCAGCAGCACCGGGTTTTGCGGCAGTAACTGCTCGATCTCTTTCCAGGTCATGCGTCCAAGCTCGAAGGTTCGTCGCTGCGTCATCGTCGCGTCCTTTCGGGAGTTGGAGCCATACGGGATATCCCGACCAGAATACCGCGACGAATCACTCGCGGTGCACCCGGCAAACGCGATACCCTAGAATGTGGCGCCGGCGTTCGCCGGCTTCAGCATGGAGAGGAATTCGTCGTTGCGAGGTCGTTCGTCCGGAGCGCTACTCAGAGCAGTCATGCTGAGCGCGCTTTTCATCTCCGGTGCCGCTTGTTCTCGCCTCGGAAACGTAGAGACCGTCTCTCACTCGATCGACAACAACCATGTGCAGAGACTGATAGCATCGCTCGAGATCGACGATGGCCAGGTGGACGTGAATGGCGGCGCGGACGGACTGGTCAACACCAAATTCACCACGAACGATAAACGGATTCCGTACACCGATTTCAAGATGGCAAGCTCGACCGGGAACCTGACGGTCACCCAGGCGGCAAAATCGGGCGGATTCAACTTTGGACCCACGACCAATCACTGGATCGTCAATCTCAACGACGACGTCCCCGTCGATCTGACTGTTACCAGCAAAAGCGCCCAGGCGAATCTGAGTCTGGATACGCTGACCGTCGACAAGCTCCACGTCAGCAGCGACAGCGGTGAAGCCACGGTAAGCCTCAATGGAGCCCAGGATCAGCTCAACGACGTGTCACTTCGCTCCGCCAGTGGCGACCTCCACCTGACGCTGGACGGCGATTATCGTGCTGCTGCGACGATCAACGTCGACTCCTCCAGCGGCGACGTCACGGCCGACCTCAACGGCAACTGGTCGGGCAACGTCACCGGCACGCTGAAGACCGACTCCGGCACGATCGTCGTGACCATCCCCAAGAGGATCGGGGTGCGCATCAACGCCAGCACGGACTCCGGCTTCGTCGACGCATCGGAGCTCACCGATGAGGGTGCGGGGGTCTACGTGAACGCCGCGGCCGCCAGCGGCGCCGTCACCATGCGGCTCGACATTCAGTCGAGTAACGGGAACATCACCATCCGCGAAGGGAATTAGCCGGGCGACCGTCAAACGGCCGCTTCACTGGCCACTGCGGTCGGCATAGCGCTGGAACGATCCACTGGAGGCCTGCGTCAGATCGACGCTGGCGACATAGATCATCGGAGTGTCCCTGCCCGGCACATCTTTGAGCCAGATCATCGTGCCGTCGTCGAACCGCTGCAACGCACCGTCTGTCGAGTACCAGGCGCCGGTTGGATCGCCCAACGCCTGTTGCACGGTGTAGACGTTGTCCCAAACCCAGGCGAACGCGCCGGACGGTTCCGTCGAGCCGTCCACCCAGGTGGGCGTCGCCTCCGGAACCCGATAGCGCGTCGCGCTTGATCCGATCATGGTCAATACCCAGTCGGAAGAGTCGACCCCGGCGTTCTTCATATCGAGCCAAACCATCATCCCGTTCTCGAATGGCTGAATCTTGGCCGCCACGCCAATCTCCGACGCCGTCGGGCAGCCGACCGCGCTGGCCACCCCCGGATCGTCGGTCCAGAGCAGGCCGAACCCACGCACCGGAACGTTGGCGCACTGCGGCGGCCCGCTTGGGGTCGGCGCCTCGGTTGGCGTTGGCTGCGAAGGCGTTGGAGTCGCCGTGGGTGGAGGCGGCGTGGGTTGCGACCCCTGCGCCACCGGAGGCGACGTCGGTCTGAGCAGTCGGAGTCGGAGTTGGCGGAATGGGCGTGACCGTCGTGAACGGGGCAATGGATGAGGTAGGGGTCGCTGTTGGGAAAAGAATGGCTGTCGGACTGGCCGCAACGCTCGCGACGGATGGGTCCGGGCTGGCAGAGATCGTCGGGCTGGAGGCAACGGGCAACGTGGTCGGTACCGCCTGGATCGACACGCTGCAAGCCGCAAGTGACAGCGCGGCCAGCAACCAGGCGATCGGCATCAGCAGCATAGAGCGTCCGAAGCGGTTCACGACGGATCCGATCCGTCCGGAAGAAGAACGACCACCGACGCCCCCGTTGTGGGACTACTCTCGACACTCACGGTGCCGCCATGCCAACCGACGATCGACCGGACCAGCGCCAACCCCAAACCGCTCCCGACACGACTGCCACGCACGTGGCCACCTCTGAACCCCTTTTCGAAGACGAACGGCAGATCGGCCTCGTTGATCCCGGGCCCGCTGTCGCTGACCGAAAGGCGGATCTCACCTGCTGCATTGCGTCCCAGGCCGAGCGTCACTCGCACGCCGGTCCCGCCATACTTCAAGGCGTTGTCGAGCAGATTCAGCAGCACCTGACGGAGAGCCGGGCGATCTCCCGCCACCATGAAGCGTCCCTCATCGACCTCGAAATCCAACTCGATGTCCAGCATGGCCGCACGCTCGGAGAGGTCGATCACCGCTTCTTCGCACAGTGCCCGGAGATTGACCGGCCGGCGCTCGAACAGCGGGTCTGGCGTCTCGAGACGCGCCATCAGCAGCGCCTGATCGACCAACGCGGTCAGCCGGCTGGCCTCATCGTCGACCACGGCCCAGGCGCGTCTGGTCTCGGCTGGATCAGTTGGGCCAGCCTCGGCGAAGCGGGAGGCGTGACCTCGAATGACCGAGAGCGGCGTCTTCAGCTCATGCGTCACCTGACGCAGCAGGGACGTGGTCAGATCCGATTCCGCCTGCAGATGCGAGGCGTCCTCCAGCGAGATGAGCGTTTCTCGTCCGCGACGCACGGAGAGGTCGTGCACGCGGCCAATCACCTTCACGCCGCTCGGCGAGGTCAACAATGCGCTGGCCGAGCCGTCGTTCGGTCCTTGCAGACGCATGAGATCGGCGGGAACGATCTTGTCCGCACCGACGCCCGGCCACAGCTCCTCAGCGCGGCGATTGGCACTCACGATCACGTTGTCAGGATTGACGAGCATGACACCGACCGGAAGCGAGTCGATCAGACGGGAGAACTCCGCGGTTGCCCGGCGTGCGTGGAGATAGCGCCAGGACCAGACGGTATTGACGACCAATGGCGCTCCAGCGATCAGAATGACCAGGAGGACGATGCCCAGGCCGAACCACAGACCGTTGGTGCGGATGGTGATGTCCCAGCTGTTCCAGAGCCAATCCACGCGCATCGCCCTCGCTCAGCCGGTACGATCGAGCGGTTTGAAGCGGTAGCCGACGTTACGCATGCTCTGAATGTAGGCGGGCTCCTTCGGGTCTCGCTCCAGCTTCTGGCGCAACAGATGCACGTATTTCTCGACCGCTTTCGTGTCCACATCGTCACGCCCGAAGACCTGCTCGAGCAAATCGGAACGTGAGATCCAGATTCCGGCGTTCAGATAGAGGCGTTCGAGGAGAGCGTATTCCAACGGCTGCAGCCGCACTGACCTGCCATCCGTCACCATGGCACAGGGCGACGTCGCGCGTCGTCAGGTTGAGGCGCAAGTAACCGTCAATGACCCGTTCCGGCGTATGTGGCAGTCGCAGTCGCACCCGCGACAGGAGTGCCGGGATGGAGAAGGGTTTGGTGACGTAGTCATCACCACCCGCGCCGAAGCCGGTCTCCTCCGACTCGAAGTCGTCCCGCACCGTCAAGAAGATGACCGGCGTGCGCGGCAGACCCGAAAGCTCTTCCCATCCGCGCAGCTCGCGGCAGACATCGAATCCGCTCATGCCTGGGAGCGTCAAGTCCAGGATCAGCAGGTCGGGACGCCAGGATTCCATGGCGAGCAGCGCGTCCTCTCCGTCGGCGGCGTCCAGCACCTCGTAGCCGCTGGCACGCAGCGGGTCCATCAGTGCCGCGCGAATGCGCGGGTCGTCATCGACGATCAAGATGCGCACGCGTCTCCACTCTCTCCGATCACGATCGTTACCTCATCATTCCTGTGTATTCAACGATTTGATGTGCTCCCCGTCGCATATTGGCACACAAAGGTTCCCGTTCGGTTCCGATTGGATTGGAACTTTCGGGGAACGATCGCCCGACAGAATGACGAAGGCATCCGGATGACGCCAGTTCGACTCGAACCGCACGGAAACCCGGAAGGGTGAAGGGGAGTATGAAACGAACAGCGATCCTCATAATTGGACTGCTGACGCTGCTCGCGTCGCTTGGTCCGCTCGCGTCAGTAGCGCAAGCCGCCGATCCAGCACTCGACCCATCCATGACCGCGCTCTGGGAACGGACCGATCGCCCGGTCGCCAACGGCACCGTAGATCGCTCTTGGCTCTGGGGCCCGCAAGCAGACCACATTCTGACCGAGCCGTACACCTACGCGCCGCTAAGCGACAATCAGCGTCTTGTCGCCTATTTCGACAAGAGCCGCATGGAGATCAATGACCCGTCGAGCGATCCAAACGACGTCTGGCACGTCACCAACGGTCGCCTGGTCTACGAGATGATGACCGGCAAGATGCAGGTCGGCCAGGATCCGGACGTCTTCACCACCGCGTTGCCGGCCAACATCTCGGTCGCGGGTGACCCATACAGCTACAACACGCCGACCTATCAGACCCTCGGTCGTTTGATGGCCGGTGCCAGCGATCAGACCGGTGAAGCGGTGACCGCCACGCTGGACGCCTCGGGCACGGTCGGGCAGAACCTCGCTCCGGCCGTCAGCGTCCATCAGGCCAGCTTCGTGAGCTTCCCGGGACCCGGCGATACGACCGTTGGACACAATGTGCCGGACGTCTTCTGGACATTTCTGACGCAGCAGATCTCACCCCTCGTGACGCCGGCCAACTGGGTCTTCGTCACCGGCTATCCGCTGACCGAGCCATACTGGACGAAGGCTACCGTCAACGGTAGCGAGACCGACGTGATGGTGCAGTGCTTCGAGCGACGTTGCCTCACTTACACGCCCGCCAACAACGACCCCTATAAAGTCGAAATGGGAAACGTCGGACAGCACTACTACTCTTGGCGGTACGAGTACTACCAGACGGTCTGCAGCACGACGCCGGTGCGTGGCTTCGGTCAGCTCTGGACCGACAACGACGCACTGCGCAGCAAGATCGGCTGCCCTGAAACATATGAGGGCGGCGAACACGGCATCCAGACGGCCTACGAGCAGTTCCAGAACGGCATGATGATCTGGATCGACGTGCAGGACGTGTACAACCCTATCCACTCAGTCCTTGTCCTCTACAAGGACGGCACGTTCGCCCGCTTCGAGGACACCTGGGCCGATGGCCAAGCGATCGACGATCCCAACATCACGGCGCCGGACGGCCTCTATCAACCGGTGCGCGGCTTCGGCAAAGTGTGGAGAGAGACTCCAGGTGTGCGGAATCGACTCGGCTGGGCAACCGAAGCCGAGCAGGGATCGACCGGCGCATACCAGCGCTTCAACTACGGCACCATGATCCAGATCGACTCGCCGAACGACATCTGGGTCTTCTACGGTGATCTCTACTGGCAGGGAATTGGGACCTGGGAGGAATACCCCAACACGTACTCAGGTACGTAGTTCAGCCGGTCAAACGCGCGAACCCCGGCGACAACTCGCCGGGGTTCGTCTGTGTCAGACAATCGCGAATCAGGAGCTGCGCAGACTCAACTGTCCAACGCTCAGCTTGAGGTCGAACGAGATCGTCGGGCCGTTGCCCTGCAACACATACCTCCCACCGCTGTTGGTCCAACCACCGGACGTCTTGACGTTCGACAGGATGCTGCTCAAATTCGCGTGCGCCGCGACGCCTTTAGGCACGTCGATCACCACGTTTCCCGCCGCGGCCTTGACGCTGACTCGCAGGTCTTGTCGCAGTTCGCCAGAGAAATCGAGTCGCAGATCACCGGCGCCGCCCGAAAAGTCCATCGACCCGGTGTTGGCATTGGCCAGCCCCGAAAGATCGCTCTTGGCGGCACCTGCCTGGAACGAGAGCGCGGACATGGCCATTTTGTTGGGCCGCTTGAAGGCCAGATCGAAGTCCGTCGCCCCTTGCGAGACCGAGAGGTCGGTCAGCGAGAGTCCACCGAGCTCGATGCCCCCTTTGGCCGCGCCGATTTTGAGGCTGAATGCCATAGGCGCGTCACCCAGCTTGAGATCCCAATCGTTCTTGATCTTGCCGTGCAGTGAGCGAAAGGCTTCGGGACGCTGCTCGATGCGCACCGTATCTCCCGTGACCGACACGATCGGCTTGAGCTGTTCGTCGTTGAAGTCGACCGTGCCCTCCACCAGCCGTTGCCCGGCACCTGGGTTGAGATTCAGGCGTCCAGCACCCATGGCGAGTTCGAGTCGAAACGGGCCACTCCCTTGCGGCGTGGCGACGTCGATGTGTTCGGTTATCGTCGATCCCATGGTTGTCGCTCCAATCAGTGACCGGGATTCCCGATCGACGGATCCTGATCCCAGCCTAGTGATTGCGACCGAGATCAGCAAGTGGCATCAAACGCGCAAAACGAGAGGGCGGCCGTCTGGCCGCCCTCACACGCGATTGCCGGGTTGTTCGGCGCGATCGCGTCTTACCCCTGTGCCACGAGGTGATAGACGGCGATCTTCGGTCCGCCGACGAACATGCTGCTCGTCCGAGCCGTCGTCTCCGTCACCGACGAGTTGGTCATCGCGGCGCGCAGGGCGTCGTCGCTCTCCCAGAACGTGATTGCCAATACCTCGTCGCTGTTGGGCTGACGCAACCAGTAACCACTCTGGAAGCCCGGCTGTTTCTGCAGCACGGGGACCAATCGCTCTCGAACGATCTGGTCATCCGCATCGGCCTTGACTCGTCCTGAAATGACGTTCGCGATCATGTTTGAGCCCCTCTCAACTGAACCTATCGACCGGTGCGCCACCTCTTCTTGTGCGCATATTCATCCTGCGCCGATAGCCTCGTGCTCACCACCGACAACCCGTACAACGACACCGACAAGTCGGGGCAGACCGCGCTATTCGCTGACGAACGCGTGATAGGATGGCCAACATCGCAACAGGATGGGAGCGGTGTGTGGAGACCGAGGAACGCCAGGCATTCGGCACGTTGCTGCGAGATTTCCGGGTTCGCGCCGGGCTGACGCAGGAAGAGCTGGCAGAACGGGCCGGCTTGAGTGTGGACGCCATCGGCCTACTCGAGCGCGGCGAGCGCAAGCGACCACAGCGCTTCACAGTCGAACGGCTCGCGGCGGCGTTGCCGCTCGAGCCCGACGAACTCGCGCGATTCGAGGCAGCCGCACGTCGCCGGGGTGTTGAACAACGAGAGCGAGCCTTCGAGCTTCCGCTCCCCTCCACACCGCTGATCGGTCGAGAGCGGGACGTCGAGGCCGTCGAGCGGATGCTGAGGCGCCCCGAAACACGTCTGATGACCCTGACCGGCCCCGGCGGCAGCGGGAAGACCCGCCTGGCTATCGAGGTCGCGACCAGGATGGCGGAACACTTCGCGGACGGCGTCGCCTTCGTTCCGGTCACCGCGATCCGCGATCCAGAGCTCTTGACCTCGGCACTGGCGTTGAGGCTGGCAGGAGGGGAGCGATCCGGACAGTCGTCGATGGAAGCCGTGATTTCCCGAATGCGATCACAGCAGACACTCATTCTGATCGACAATTTCGAGCAATTGTTGGATGCCGCTCCCGTCGTCGCCGACCTGTTGGCAGCGTGCCCCAGCGTCGTCGTGCTCGTGACGAGTCGAGCGCCACTGCGGCTTACGGGCGAGCAGCAATATCCTGTTCCTCCACTGGAACTGCCAGCGACGATCGAGCGAGCGTCGGTTGAAACAGTGGCTTCATCCCCGGCCGTCGAACTCTTCGTCCAGCGGGCACGCTCCGTCGACCCAGATTTTGCACTGACCGCGGCCAATTCCCGCACCGTGGCGGCAATCTGTCAGCGACTTGACGGACTGCCGCTGGCCATCGAGCTGGGAGCCGCCTGGACCAAGGTGCTTCCGCCGCACGTCTTGCTGCCCAAGCTCGAACGAGCCTTGCCCCTTCTCACTGGTGGATCGCGCGACCTCCCAGAGCGACACCGCACCATGCGAGACGCCATCTCACGAAGCTACGACCTCCTCTCGCCTCCGTCGCAGATTCTGCTGCGGCGGCTCTCGGCCTTCGTCGATGGGGCATCTCTCGAGGCAATCGAGGCAGTCGCGTCCGATCTCGGCGACCGCAGGGTAAATGCGGGCCCGACAACGCATTTGGAGGCTCTGGCCGAGCTGATCGACGCCAGTCTGCTCCAATCCATGCGAGTCGGATCGGGAGACCTCGCGGTGGTCAGTGAGGCTCGCTACGCCATGCTCGAGACCGTCCGCGAGTACGCCTCGGAATTGCTGGCCCTCAGCGGCGAGGAGGAGAGCATTGGCGAGCGACATCTGGCCTACTTCCTGGATCTGGTGGAGCGCGCTCAAGCAAATCTGGTCGGTCCGGAAGAGATCGTCTGGATAGAGCGCCTCTCCGTGGAGCACCCCAACCTGCGCATCGCACTCCGTAGGGCGCTTGACCGGCACGACGTCGACGCGGCGACTCGCTTTGCCGCTGTGCTGTGGCGCTTCTGGGCGACGCAAGGGCATCTCAGCGAAGGACGTGAGTGGCTGACGGAGATTCTGAAAGCCGCCCGAGCCAAGCCCGCCGACGACGATTCCGATCCATCAACAGGGATCTCTCCGCTGCGTCTCGCGATGCTTCTGCATGTCACGGCCAATCTCTCTCGTGCGCTGGGAGACCATGACCAGGCACGCGAGATGTATGAAGAATGTCTAACCATTCGTCGTGAACGAAACGATTTCCCAGGCGTCGCGGGGGCGCTACAAAATCTCGGGATCACGGCCTACGAGCAGGGCGACTATCGCCTGGCAATTCGGTATTACGAAGAGTCGCTCCCGATGGCGCGGGCCGTCAACTCCACCTACGGCACAGCATTTGGACTCACGTCGATGGGTGACTCGGTCCGCGCGCTCGGAGATCCCGCGAAAGCCGCGGAGCATTACCAGGAAAGTCTGAATCTGTTCCGACAGCTCGACCATTCGTGGGGGATCGCGCTGGCTCTTTCAGGTCTTGGCGACGCGACCTTTGAGCTTGGCGACGTGACGCAAGCGATCGAGCGCTATCGAGAAAGCCTAGAACGCAGTAGTCGCCTCGGCGAACGGCGCGCGACGGCTGAGACGCTTGAACGCCTATCGCGCGCGCTCCTTGCCCGCTCAAATGACCCGAGTACCCCACGGCTGGCCGCGCGACTCCTCGGTTGCGCCAGCGACCTGCGAGAGCGACACAACGCTCCGCGCGCGCCAGTCAACCAGCGGGACTACGATCAGACTGTCAATGCGGCGCGGCAGATGCTCGGCGATGTGAACTTCGAACAGGAGTGGGAGCTCGGCGAGGAAATGACGCCAGATGACGCCCTGCACGCGGTCGAGCAGGGCGTCACAGACTAGCCCTCTAAGTTACACGATCGTCTGCCCGCCGTCGGCGACCAGAACGGTGCCGGTGACGAAGCTGGAGTCGTCGCTGGCCAGGAAGAGTGCACATGAGGCCAACTCGTCCGGCATGGCGTAGCGGCGCAGTGGAATCCCCTTGATTGCCTGCTTCAGCCGCTTCGGATCCGAGACGATGTCCTCGGTCAAGCGCGTGCGGACCAATCCCGGGGCGATGGCGTTGACCCGAATGCCCGACGGGCCGTAGCTGACCGCCATGGAGCGCGCCAGCGAGATGAGCGCCCCTTTGGTCGCGGCGTAGGCATGGGTGGGTCGCGCCGACGTGCCGATGAACGCGCTGCTCGACGACGTCAGGATGACCGAGCCGCCACCGCGTGCCCGCAAATAGGGGAGGGCGGCCCGCGTCAGGCCGTAAACGCCGCGCGTGTTGACGCCGAAGGCCAGGTCCCAGCGCTCCGGCTCGATCGACTCGACCGTGCCACCGACGAAGATCGTTCCTGCCGCGGCGTTGGCGAAGACGATATCCAGGCCACCGAAGGCCGCCGCAGCCTGATCGACCGCGTCCCGCACACCATCGAGATCGGCGACATCTCGTTCGAAGAAATGGGCGAAGTCGCCGGCCTTGTTGAGATCATCCGCCAGCGTCTGTCCGTCGGTCGCGTTCATGTCGATGATGGCGACGCGGGCGCCTTCCTTCACGAATCGTCGTGCCGTCGCGGCGCCAATGCCGGTCGCCGCACCCGAAATCACTGCGGCCTTGCCTTCGAGTCTTGCCAACTTCAATCTCCTTATGGTCATGAGTTGTCGTCCGCGAATTGACGGATCAGTCTATCGTGGCCAGGATATCATTGCCGCCATTCCCAGCGAACAGGGCGTGCGCAGCCGAATGGATGGGTTTCGAAGCGACATGTTTCACTTGAAGAACTTTCTGCGACGCGACCGCAGGCCCGGTCCAGACTTACAACCGCATCGTTTCGACGAGAAGGAGCGCATCTCGCGCTTGGTGAGCGAGCGGCTGGCTGAAGATGAGCGCCTGCGCGGCGACCTGACCGATGCGGGGTTCGAGCCGGTTCTGAGTCTGGTCACGTCGATGGTTCCAGCGGCGGCAGAACGCGCAACAGCAGATCCGCATATCTCCAACGCCGAGGATGTTGTCAGTCACGGCGCCCGTGCATTGACCGGCGCCATCGTCCAGGCAGCATCAACAGGAGATGTCGACGTGCTGTCCGGGTTATTGACCGAGCCAATCCTGAGCCCCGCTGCCGCCGAACGAGCACGCACGGCGCTCGCCGCGGAGCCTCAACTACCCGATACGGCCGACGAACGAGCCATTCGCATCACCGAGATCATGCGGGCGGCGCTTGAGGAGACACGATGAGACGGCGACGCACCGGATGGTCCGCGATCGGCCTCTTGATTCTGGTCGTCATCTTCGTCGTTATCGGTCTCATCTGGGGAGGACAGACCGGAACAAACGGAACGCCAACGGCGTCGAGCAGCACCGGCACATCGAACAATTGGTACCAGCTCTACTTCACCGACCCCCACTATCCGGACAACCCCGCCAACCACCACGGCGGCATCGATACACATCTGGTCGACCTCATGAATAAGGCCACCAAGACGATCGACGTGGCCGATTACGACTTCGATCTGGCTGACGTCGCCACAGCCATGGCCCAGGCCGAAGGGCGCGGGGTTCGGGTGCGCATGGTGACCGATACCGACACGTATACCAGCGGCAACACATACATCCAGTCGGCCTTCGCCACGCTGAAAAAAGCCAAGATTCCGGTGGTTGACGACCAGCGCGAGGCGATCATGCACAACAAGTTCACCGTAGTGGACGGCGAATGGCTTTCGACCGGCTCCTGGAACTACACCGACGGGGACACCTATCACCTGAACAACAACATGATCGTCATCCACTCAGTCGATCTGGCAGCCAACTACACCAACGAGTTCGACAAGATGTTCGTGCAGCAGGACTTTGGCAAAGCCAAGGACAAGAGCCTGCCGCATCCGGTCCTCAACATCGGCGGCACGTCGGTGCAGAACTGCTTCGCGCCGGAGCTGGACTGCACCAGCTTGATCGTTCAGACGCTGAACAAGGCGCAAACCAGCATCGACTTCATGGCCTTCTCCTTCACCGACGACTCCATCGGCAACGCCATGCTGGCGCGCTCCAAGAGTGGAGTGTCAGTCAGCGGCGTCTTCGAGACGACCGGCTCACAAACCCAGTATTCGGAATATGGGAAGCTCAAAGGGGCGAGTCTGCCGGTCTATACCGATGGCAACCCGTGGTCGATGCACCATAAGGTCATCATCGTCGACAACCACATCGTGATCTTCGGATCATTCAACTTCAGCGAGAGCGCCAACCAGAGCAACGACGAGAATCTGTTGATCGTCGACAACGCCGATCTCGCCCACGCGTTCACCGCCGAGTTCCAGCGCGTGCTGGCCGTCGCCAAGAATCCGCCCAAATGACGGTTGTCGACCAAACTCAGCGCATGAAGAGAGCGATGATCGTTCCAGCGCAGAGGTACGCACCGTACGGAATGTAGTCGCGCCGCGAGCGAGCGCCGATCAGGATCAACAGCAAGCCGCCCAACGCCGCCAGGACCATCCCAATGAACAGCGCCGGAACGATGGCGCGCACGCCAGTCATCGTCCCGATGAGCACTGCCAGCAGGATGTCGCCGAAGCCCAGCGCCTGCTTGCGGTAGATGACGATGGCCAGCGCGAAGAAGAGCCCAAACAGGATTCCGGCGCCGACTCCCGCCAGCGCGGCCGACAGGAATGCAGCTGGAGAGCGGAGGACTGCGAGGGCCAACGCCAGGACGATCCCCGGGACGATGGTGATGGTGAAAATCAGATGATGCTGCCAGTCGATACGCAGGATCAAGAGCAGCAGCAAGATGGAGAGCGCGGTGGCCAGCCCGAGCAGCGTGGCGTGATAGTAGGCGATCGACGCCATCACGAGAACGGCCGCCGCGATCTCCGTTGCCAGTCGCTGTCGCCGGTCGCTGTGGCCACAACTGGCACACGTGCCTGTCCAAAATGGGGACATGCCACGGCGCGGTTGTAGCTCCGCGCAGTTGGGACAGACTGGTGGGCCTATCGGATCGAGATCGGCCGGCAGGCGCACCGCGGCGGCGTTGATGAGGGAGCCGGCAAAGGCACCGGCGATTCCAGTAATGACGACGAGAACTGCGAGCAACATCGAATCGACTCCATGGACTCAGCGGCAAGATCGACGCCTGAGCAAACCGCGGATACACAGCGGCGCTCTGTCCCGAGCCTATCAGTCAGTCCATCAATTGCGTGTGGGACCGTAGTCACAAATCGCGAAGGTTGGGTCGTCAGCGAGCGTTCGCGGCGGCGCGTGCGGCTTCCAACATGAGGGCCAGTGGCGGCTCCTGTGCCGTCCAGAGACGGAAGGACTCCGCTCCCTGACCCACCAGCATCTCCAGCCCGCCGAGCGTCTCATTACCGCGCTCAGCCGTCAGACGGAGCAGGGGTGTCTCGCGGTAGGTGAGGTCGTAGACCAGCGAGCCCGTCGGCAATCGGTCAAGCAAGGCCTCGCTCAGAGGCAGCTGCTCGCCTTCCCATCCAACTGAGGTGGCGTTCACCAGCAGATCGACGTCGTTCAGGTCGAGATCGCCCAAGCGGACCGCATCCAGACCGCCGCCAACCTGGTCCACTAGCGAATGCGCGCGAGACACCGTCCGATTGGCGACCACGATGTGTTTGCATCCGCCCGACTGCAGCGCCACCGCGACCGCCCGCGCGGCGCCCCCGGCACCGAGAATCGCCGCGCGCATTGTCGACAGCGGAAGACCACGCTGGCGCAACGGCGCCAGGAATCCCGCGACGTCGGTGTTCTCGCCGCGCAGACGGTTGCCGATCTTGACGATCGTGTTGACCGCGCCCGCCCGCTGAGCCAACTCGGAGGCTTCATCGACCAGGTCGAACGCGCGCTGCTTGTGCGGAACTGTCACGTTGGCGCCAAGAATGTCCGGTGCGTGCAGTCCAGCAATCCGCTCGGCCATCTCATCGGGTTGCGTGGGCCACAGCTCGTAGCGGACGTCCAGCCCCAGCGCGTCGAACGCGGCCTGCTGAAAGACGGGCGACAGACTGTGCTCCACCGGGAAACCGATCAGCCCGACGCGCCGCGTCATGCTCCCGTGCCCGTCACCATCCGAGGCGGACGGATCACGGATTCGACCCTTCATACTTCTTGATATTCTGGAGCTGCTCGTCATAGGTCTTGGCGAAGACGTGAGAGCCGCTGCCATCGCCTTTGGCCACGAAGTAGAGGAAATCGGTCTGCGCCGGATTCAACGCCGCGTCGATCGACGCAAGACTCGGATTGCAGATCGGCCCGGGTGGCAATCCTGGTGACTGGTAGGTGTTGTATGGGGATTGCACATTCAAGTCGTCGGGTGTGACCTCCGGCCACCAGTTGCCCGTCGTTCCCATCGCGTACTGAACCGTGGGATCGGCCTGTAGTGGCATGTTCTGCTTGAGCCGGTTGTAGTAGACCGAGGCGATGATCGGACGCTCATCCGGCACGACCGCCTCTCGCTCGACGATCGACGCCACGATCATCACCTGGTACAGGTTCATGCCCAGATCCTGGGCCTTCGCTTGCTCCGCGGGCGGAACCCGCGATTCAAAGTTCTGCAGCATGGTGTTGATGATGTCGTCGGGTGTGGCGTCAGCCCGGAACTGGTACGTATCCGGGAAAAGAAATCCGTCGAGGGAATTCTCGTTCGGGCGACTGGCCAGGAAATCATAGTTCCAGTTGCCGTTTTGAATAGCTTGCGTGAACTGATCGGTCGTCTGGATCAAACCCGCTTGCACCAGTTGCTCGGCGAACTGCTCGGTGCGCCAGCCCTCCTGGAAGCGGATGTTGATCACCTGAACGTTATCGGCCGTGGTGAGGGCGTCGATGATCTGGTTGACCGACATCCCCTCCTCCAGCGTGAATCGTCCCGCCTTCAGCTTTGAATCGGCGTTGGTGAGACGCATCTTGAGCTTGAAATAGGCGCCCGAGCGAATCAGGCCGGCGTCTTGCAAACGGGTCGCGACGCTGCCAACGCTCTCGCTCTCGGCGACGACGAAGGTCACCTGCTGGCCATTCGAGGCGCTCGCATTGTTGAGATAATGAAAGAGTGCTCGCTGCGAGACGAACACGATTGCCAGAGTCAACACGACGATCGCGGCGACTTTTAGCGACTGGATCATCAAACGGAGCAAACGATCCTCCTTGGGCCCGCCCTGCACGACCGCCCTGGATCGAGACGGGTGAATGAACGAAACAACTGTAACAACCGCCCATTCGCCAGACAAGAAACCGCTGATCGCGGTTGTGGGCGCAACCTGCGTCGGAAAGACGAGCGCGGCCATTCGACTCGCGCGCTTGGTCGACGGCGAGGTGATCTCAGCCGACTCACGTTATCTCTATCGCGGCATGAACATCGGAACGGCCACTCCGACCGAGGCGGAGATGGAAGGGGTGCCACATCACCTCATCAGCTTCCTCGATCCGAGCGACGAGTACTCACTCACCCTCTATCAGCGAGACGCCGATCGGGCCATTGCCGACGTGCATGAGCGCGGTCGGGTGCCGATCCTGGCAGGAGGAACACCACTCTACGTGAACGCCTTACTGGAGGGCTGGCGCATACCCGAGGTGCCGCCCGACGCCGAATACCGCGCCTCGATGGAGCATCTCGCGCGATCCGAAGGGGCGGAGCATCTGCACCGCTGTCTTGAACGGGTCGATCCAGCCGCGGCCGAGCGGATCCCCGCCTCGAACGTGCGGCGCGTCATCCGTGCGCTGGAGATCCATCGGGCGACCGGAAAGCGCATGACCGACATCGAGGGGAAATCGCCTCCGCCGTATCGAGTGCTGCGCATCGGACTCACGCTGCCGCGCGAAGAACTCTACCGGCGCATCGACGCTCGCGTCGAAGATCAGATATCTCAGGGGTTGCTCGAAGAGACGCGCGCGCTCCTGAACGCCGGGGTCGCCTCCGATGCGCCCGCCATGAGCGCCATCGGCTATCCAGAAATGGTCGCGGTGCTGCAAGGGCGCATGGAAATGGATGAGGCGATCGAGCGGATCAAGTTCCACACTCACCGCTACGCGCGGCATCAGATGACCTGGCTGCGACGCATGCGCGAGGTCAATTGGTTCGATCCGGACGACGACGGCTGGTTCGACCACATCATTCTGCTTGCGGAGCAGTTTCTTGGGGAATAAAACCGCTTTCGCGTTCGGCGGCGTAGATTAAGACGTCGCGAGGTGACACACCACCCCGGCACGTGAGGAGGAGAGTGGTGGGGCGGTCTGAACTGGCTGCCCCACTACACTTTACCCATATATCCGACATTTTCATGGTTCCGACGCCCCAATTGCTCGGCACATCCCGATCCCTTGCCTGCCCCGCCTGTGGCCAGAAGTCCACGATTCCCCTATTCTGTGAGCACCGGAGCGACCGATGCGAATCGGTTCCGGCACGGCATTCCGAACCATTCAAAGGCGGAGGGTAGATCATGGAGACCGAGGCCCGCATCAAAGAACTGGGAATCACGCTGCCAGCGCTGCCAAGCCCAGCCGGCAACTACGTCCATTGGGTGAGGACCGGCAATCTCCTCTTCCTCTCGGGCAAGGGACCTTTCAACGAGGACGGCTCACGCCCCAAAACTGGCAAGGTCGGGGCGGAAGTCAGCACCGAAGAGGCGTACAAGCAGGCACGATCCGTCGGCTTGACCCTCATCACGGTCATGAAGGACGCGGTCGGCGATCTGGACAAGGTCAAGCGCGTGGTTAAGGTTCTTGGCATGGTCAATTGCGCGCCCGACTTCGGCGAGCAGCCGAAGGTGATCAACGGCTGCTCGGACGTCTTCGTCGAGGTCTTCGGCGACCGCGGCCGCCATGCCCGCTCGGCAGTCGGCATGGGCGGACTGCCGGGCGGAATCGCGGTCGAAATCGAGGTCATCGTCGAGGTCGAGTAGTCCTCTAGCTCAGCTCCACCGTCTGGCCGCTCTCGGCTGACTCGCGCACGGCGCCGACGAAGTCGAGGAAGGCCAGCTCACGGCTAGGCTCGTGGATGTCGGTCACCTGGACGGCCGCATCCACGAAGCCTGGTGCGTCATCCGGCCACCAGGCCACGTCACGCGTACCGCCATCCTTACCTGACACCTGAATGACCTGACGCGTCGGCTCGACGCGCAACATGCCATCGGTCCCGGTGGCTTCGAGCAGGATCTGATCGCCGCCTGGCGCTGCGGCGGAGAGCAACGCGGCGAACTCGATGGTGAGGATCAGGTTGTTGGACCCTCTGGCGATGACGAACCAGGCGTCACCGTTCCGGCCAAACAGGTTCGCTTTCGTCGTCTGCACGCGAATCAACGGCTCGTCGAACAGGTCGAACACGAAGTGGAGGAGCGGTACGCCGACCGACTCGAATGGATCGGCATGCCCCTGGCGCACTCGGTGTGCGGCGAAGATGCCATACGGCGTGCCCGCCTTGCCGCCACGCACGTCGGTGCGGAACGCCTCCAGCGCTAAATGACCACGCAGCGGATTGACCTGCGCCACGCGACCGCTGCCAAGCGCCCCACGCGCAGCGTCGTCTCCATTTGCCAGTGGAAGCGTGGCGACCGGGATGTCGCTGGCGGCGAGCCGTTGCAGTGTGGATGTCTGATTGGAACCCGTTACCAGATTGAGCACCATTGAGGCGCCGTCCGGCAGGGAATCGCCGTTCGTGCTGACTCCGGCAAGCGCGTGCACAGGCGAGTGGCGCAGCGCCGCGACGATTGAATCGGTGAAGCCGCCGCTTCCGACCACCGCAATCTTTCGTGATCCACTCATGACGCACCTCCCGGCCGGCTGGCCGCCGGAAGCTCAACCTCACGACCCGTCTTGCTCGATTCGACGGCGGCAACCGAGAGCGCGATTGCCTGTCGCGCTTCCCATGGGTCGAGTGGCACCGGCGTGTCGTCTCGCACCGCGGCTGCGAACTGCTGCAGCTCGTTGACGTAGGCTTCGTCGACGTGAATGAGCAAGGCGAAGTTGGTCGGGAAGCTCATTCCTGACGTGGTCCAAACCTCGTACGGGGACATCGGCGGATCGGTGGCGCGAATCGTTCCATCGGTCCCGAACACCTCCATCATGTGGAAATAGGGGTAGCCGGTCGGGAGCTGATTCACCACCTCGGCGGCGCCGATGGATCCGTTCTGGAACGTGATGGTGTAGCTGATCATGTCCGGCACTTCGCCACGAGGATCGAGGATGCGCGCCTCGGCGAAGACGGCTGCACCGTCCTGGCCCGCGAACCAGCGAGCCAGATCGGTCTCGTGCACGGCATTGGTGAGGGCCGCGCCCTGGGTGTACTGGGCTGAGGCGATCCACGGTTGGCCCTCTTCCGGAGCCCAGTATCCGGCCCAGCGGTTGAGCGCGGTATACATCTGACCGGCGCGCCGCTCGTTCTCACGAACCAACCGCACCTCGCCGATTTCGCCCCGCTCGATCGCCTCACGAATACGCTGGTAGCGGCGCGTGAAACGGCGACTGTGCCCGATCATCAGCTTGACGCCGTTGCGACGCGCCGCCGCGATCATGGCGTCGGCCTCTTCGACCGTCTGCGCCATCGGCTTCTCGCAATGGATGTGCTTGCCCGCGTCAGCAGCGGCCGTCACCTGCTCCAGGTGCAGGAACTCCGGCGTGCAGATGTCGACGAAGTCGATATCCTTGCGTGCCAGCAGCTCGCGATAGTCGCTATACGACGCCTCAGCGCCATATTCCTTGGCGGCTTTCTCGGCCATCTCAGGCCGGATGTCGGCGACCGCGACGAGCTCGATCTCCTCGCGTAGGTGGGCGATGGCGGGCAGGTGTGCGCTGTTGGCGATGGTGCCTGTGCCAATCAGGCCTACCCTGAGTTTCCGCATGCTTTGCTCCTCTCCCTCCGAAACGGAGTTGGCTCTATCGTAGCCTCGGTCGAGATGGGCGTAAATCGTTCGAGCCTGATTTCAGACGTCGGATCGTGAAGAAGATGCGTGGACCGATTGAACTTCGCCCGCCGCTGTAGGAAGCTCAGAGGCGCTGGCCGTGTGATGAACAGAGAGGATCGGGCCGATGAGTTCCGAGCGACGCCGCGCCTACCGCTTCATTCAGGTCGACGTCTTCACCAATCGCGTCTTCGGTGGAAATCCGCTGGCGGTCTTTCTCGACGCTCGCGGCCTGACCGACAGCGACATGCAATCGATCGCCAACGAGATGAACCTCTCCGAGACGACCTTCGTCTTCCCACCTGCCGATGAAGCTCACGCGGCCAAAGTCCGCATCTTCACGCCGAGCGCCGAACTGCCATTTGCCGGGCATCCAACCGTCGGAACCGCCTGGGTGCTGGGCGATCAGCGCATGATCCCGGCGGGCTCGACCAGCATGGTGCTGGAGCTTGGCGTCGGGCCGATTTCGGTGCGAGCAGAACAGACCGAGAGTGGCGAGTTCGTCTGGATGGATCAGGGAACGGCGACGTTCGGCAACGTATTCGAGGATCGAGCGGCGATTGCGAACGCGCTGGGGCTGGAGTTCGACGACCTTCTCCCCGACGCCCCGGTGCAACAGGCATCGACCGGATCCCCGTTCCTGTACGTGGCCCTCAAGGACAAGGAGACCGTCGACCGCATCTCGCCGCGCCTCGACGCCTATCGCGACTGCATCGCCCGCGCAGGGCAGGGCGTGCGCTCGGCCTTCATGTTCGCGCCGGATCCAGAGCGGAACCGCGCCTATGCCCGCATGATCGGTGTCGGGCGAGGCATGTTGCGGGAGGATCCGGCCACCGGCAGCGCGAACGGGCCGATGGGCGCCTATCTGGTTAAGTACGGCCTGGCCAGTGGCGAGGGAGTGATCGAGATCCTCAGCGAGCAGGGGACCGCCATGGGTCGCCAGAGTTTCATCCACCTGCGCGTGGAGAGCGTGAACGGCGAGCCGGGCCGAGTCGAGGTCGGCGGGCAGGTCGTGCCGGTGTTTGAAGGGGAGTTGCGGCTGGGATGAGACCGGAGGCGGGCACAGGTCCCGCCCCTACGAACGTACGCGATCAAACGTAGAGGCGGGACCTGTGCCCGCCTAGCCGATGCGCGATAAAATTAGGCTGTGAAACAGGCTCCTAACCGCCCGGACATCTCCACAGATCCAGACAAGATCGCGGAATTGCGCGCCGATCTCATCGGCTGGTATCGCGACAACGCGCGCGACCTCCCCTGGCGCCGTACACGCGATCCCTACCGCATCCTGGTCTCCGAGGTGATGCTGCAGCAGACGCAAGTAGATCGGGTCATCCCCAAATACTTCGCCTTCCTGGACTTCTTCCCGAGCTTCGAGGTGCTGGCCGCCGCGCCAACCGCCGACGTCATCCGCGCCTGGTCCGGACTGGGCTACAACCGCCGCGCGGTCAACCTGCAACGCACGGCGCAGGCGGTGATGGACCAATACGGTGGTGAGATGCCGCGCGATCCGGAGAAGCTGCGGAATTTGCCGGGTATCGGCCCATACACGGCGGGAGCCATCGCCTGCTTCGCCTTCGAGCAGGACGTCGGCTTCTTCGACACCAACATACGGCGCGTGCTGCATCGCGTGCTGATCGGCCCGGAACTGCCGAAGGAACAGGTGACGACGCGCGAACTGCAGTCGCTGGCCGATGAGTTGGTGCCGGAAGGGGAGGGTTACACCTGGAACCAGGCGCTGATGGAGCTTGGCGCGGTCGTCTGCACCTCACGCAAACCGGCCTGCCTGACCTGCCCGCTGCAGCGCCACTGCGAGGCGTTCCCGGCCATCCAAACCGTCATCGCGACGCTGCCCAAAGGGACGCGCAAGAAGAAGGAAGAGCCCTTCAGTGGCTCGATGCGCTTCTATCGTGGACGGGTCATCGAGGCGCTGCGCGAACTGGACGACGGTGAATCGCTGAATCTTCAGGCGCTCGGACCGAAAGTGCGCGACGACTTCTCCGACGAGCATCTGATCTGGCTGAAAGACGTGGTTGAGGGTTTAACACGCGACGGACTGGCCCAGATCGCCGAGGAGAAGGCGACGTACGACGCGGGGGAGATCACCGAGATCACGGTTCGCCTGCCTTGACCTCATTCGCCACGATCATTCGTCCAGCACCGCCACTGCGCGGATCGGTGAGCCGGTCCCGTTGTTAATCTTCAGCGGGAAGCCGATGAACGTGAAGCGCTTGCCGACCACCTGATTCAGGTTCGCCAGCCCCTCCATGTGGATCATCCCCGTATCGCGACAGACGACGTGCACCTGAAATTCTCGGTCGCTGGGGTGACCGGCATTCGGAGGCTCGACGCCGAAATTGCGCACGCCTTGCTGGCTCAACCAGAGCGCGGCTTCCGGTGTCAGTCCGGGATAGTCGCTGAAGTATTCGGGGCGCGGATAGGTCTGGCGGTAGTGATCGGTGAAGAAGAGGACGATGTCGTTAGGCTGGATCGTCAGATCGTTCTTGCGCAGCCCTGCCTGAATGTCGCTGGTATCGACCCAGGATGGGCGCTCGGTCGTCGTGACGTCGACGCAGATGGCTTGTCCGTAGAAGCGCTCCAGCGCAACGTCCGAGATGTCCATGGCGTCGGGCCGGGAATCGAAGTGCCGAGGCGCATCGACATGCGTGGAGGAATGGTCGCCGAACGTCAGGAGCCGGTTGGCAAAGGAGTAGTCGCTGCGATAGAGGGGCTTGGTCTCTTCGTGGGTGCGCCACGGCCACACCTGCACCGGCACAGCTCCGGAGTTTCCGGGCTCCTGATGCGAGATCGTTCGCGAGAGATCGACGAGCCGCATGGTAACGCTCCTTCATAGCGTGAGGCAGGATCACACGCTGGCATTCTCTTACATTTGAGCGTTGAGCAAGGCGACGACCCGCTCGGCCAGCCTCACTGGCCATTCCCATCCATGTTCACCCGCGATGGACGCACATACCTCGCGCCCGAGATCCGCCGCGTTGCGCAGTGCCGTCATAAGCCTCTCGGCGCCCGATCCTGGAATACACCCGTCAAGCTGACGCATCCGCTCAGAACTCAGCACGTGCTCGATATCAGCCGCGGCCGGACTGGCCTGCCAGCGCTCGAACGCGCCCGCCTCGAAACGGAGTAGGCGCAGCAGCGGCTCCATGGTTCGATAATGGAACGCCTGCCGCGCCACCCATAGTTCGCGACGTTTGAGGCGGCTGTAGGCATACAACAGCTCGTACCAGAGGTCGCCGCAAAGACGTTCGAAATTCGCATGCGTTTCAATCGGCGTCAGCGATTTGCCAACCAGAGTTTCCACCGCGGCCCGCAATCGTCCGTCGGTGGCGTCGAACCAGAGCGCCGTCTCGACCGACGTCAGATTTACCGGCCAGTTGCGTACCTGTTCGAACGTCGACTCCCGGTGCAGATCGAAGTCAACGCGCAGCGGCAGCGGATCAGCGTCGTAAACGGCCCATGGATGTCCGACCCAGGAGACGTAGCTTAACAGCAGATCGCCGAATTGCGCTGCCCAATCCTTCCAGCCGGTCCAGAAGGCGTCGAAATCGGCGTCACGGATGAAGATGGAGACATCGACGTCAGACCACTCATCGCCGCGACCCGAGCTGTGTGAGCCGTCGCAGACCAACCCGACGACGCGCGCATCCTCTCGCGCCGACTCAATCAAACGCGTACGCATAATCTCGAAGTTCAATCCCCTCATCGGCAACCCCAGCCTCCATTGAAGGCGTTCGCCTCGCCGAATGTAAGGGCGAGGGCAAGCTTCGCCCAGTACGTCACACAGTCGCGTCGTCCAGAGAATGCCTCGTCCTGGGCTTGCGGGCGCCATGAATGTCGCCAATACGGCGATCACTCGCGACTATATTGTATGGGCGACAACACGACGCTCAATCGAAGACAACCACCATCGCATAGGGTAGGGGCGAAGCTTGTCTTCGCCCAATGCGTTACCGGCCGCAAATCTTCCATGAACGGCACCTCTTCGCCTGTACGGGCGACGCATGCGTCGCCCAGCGCGAAGACGGGTGTTGGCGTTGTCAAAGGAGCAGTGCCACGACGACGAGGGCGAAGGCAAGCTTCGCCCCTGCCTTACGAGAGCGAGCGAGACGAATGGGTAACAAAATTGGGGATGCCGTGAAGCATCCCCTAACCCCATCTCCAACCCACCCTATCGGCGCTGGTTATTCTTCGTTTTGGCTGGCCTTCTGCTTCTCTCGGGCCAGTGCGGCGACCTTCAGCGGCAGGCCGAAGAGGTTGATGAACCCCTTGGCGTCGGCCTGGTTGTAGACCTCGTCCTCGCCGAACGTGGCGAAATCGTAGCTGTAGAGCGTGTTCGGCGACTGCCGGCCGGTCACGATGCAGTTCCCCTTGTAGAGCTGCATGCGCACTTGCCCCGTCATCGGCTTCTGCGTCACGTCGACGAAGGCGTCGAACGCCTCGCGCAGCGGCGTGAACCACAGCCCGTTGTAGACCAGCTCGGAGTAGCGCTGAGCGACCACATCCTTGTAGTGCATCGTGTCGCGATCGAGCACGATCGACTCGAGCTCCTTGTGCGCGGTCGACAGGATGGTCGCGCCCGGCTGCTCGTAGATGCCGTGGTTCTTCATGCCGACCAGGCGGTTCTCGACCAGGTCGATGCGGCCGATGCCATTCTCGCCGCCCAGCTTGTTGAGCGCGAAGACCAGATCGACCGGATCCATCACCGAGCCGTCCAGGCTGACCGGATATCCCTCTTCGAAGCCGATCACGATCGTCGTCGGCGTGTCCGGCGCATCCAGCGGATGCACCGTCAGCTGGAACATATCTTCATTCGGCGAAGTCCAGGGATCTTCCAGCTCGCCACCCTCATGGCTCAGGTGCCAGAGGTTCTGGTCGCGGCTGTAAATGTTGGTCTTGGACTGCGTCACCGGGATGTTGTGCGAGTAGGCATAGTCGAGTGCATCTTCTCGGGAGCGGATGTTCCACTCGCGCCAGGGAGCGATGACCTTGAGATGTGGCGCCAGGGCCTGATAGGTGAGCTCGAAGCGCACCTGGTCGTTGCCTTTGCCGGTGCAGCCGTGCGCGACGGCATCGGCACCTTCTTGCAGCGCCACCTCGACCTGATGCTTGGCGGTCACCGGACGCGCGAAGCTGGTGCCGAGCAGGTACTTGCGCTCGTAGAGCGCTCCCGCGCGCAGCACCGGGAAGGCGTACTCGGTGACGAGCTCCTTCTTTAGATCCTTGACATAAAGCTTGGATGCGCCACTGGAGATGGCCTTGGCTTCAAGTCCCTCGAAGGAATCGCCCTGGCCGAGATCGGCGGTGTAGGCGATGACCTCGCAGCCATAGTTCTCTTTGATCCAGGCGAGGATGACGGAGGTATCGAGGCCGCCGGAGTAGGCGAGGACGGCTTTTTTGATTCCAGAATCGTTCGGCATGTTCGGTGGACTCCTCTACACATATGTGCGCGCCACGCGACGCGCTCCCAAAACGCGAAGGCTAAGGTCGAAGAAGTGACCGGCGGCACCTGGCGCGTCCGGGCATACGGTAGAGCATATTCGAGACACACCTCCATGACGGCTTACGCCGCGAAACACCGCGCAGAGGTTACTTTGGAGCGGGGATGGTGTCAAGGAGGGAGAAGACGGTAGTTGACCCACCTCTGACTTGCCGTTGGGTTGCCGACTCATCTCACCTGACAGAGAATGAAAGACCAATCGGTAGGACACCCCCTGTGAAATCTTGTGGATTTCGCGCACGTTCTCCAATCGCCGTGAGTACATCTCAACGATTCCGACAGTCAGAGAACTGGTCCCCAGAATATGGCGGTGCTTGCCAGTCATAATTATGACCATGAGTCACAATATATGGTGTCCGTACGTGAACGTCGGCACAACTTGTTGTGGTATACTCTTCAAGTTGGCTGTACGGACGCATTGACTGTGCAAGGAGTCATGGGGCATGAAGTACCAATACTATGATCTTGGGCAGCGCTCGCGGGGACAGATCGTCGAGGTGCATCTCTCCGGGAATCCTGCCAATGTGCGACTCATGGATTCGTCAAACTTCAGCAGTTATAAGTCCGGCCGACAGCACCGCTTTTATGGTGGTCACTACACGACGTCGCCAATTCAAATTCCCATTCCGAGTTCAGGACGCTGGTACATCACCATCGACTTTGGTGGCTATGCTGGAAGAGTTAGGTCTTCGGTAAACGTGCTTCCCGGTCGACTCTCAGAGGTGCGCCAAGCCCCGCTTGCGTCAGTGCCCTCCCTAGTTCGTGACCTCGATCTGCCACCCGGAAATCCTGTAGATGACGAGGAAACCAAGATTTACGATGTTTTCATCTCCCACGCTTCTGAGGACAAAAATGAGGTCGTTCGACCCCTTGCACATGCGCTTCGAGATGAGGGCCTGGCGGTATGGTATGACGAGTTCGAGCTTCGTATCGGTGACAGCTTGCGGCGAAAGATCGACAAGGGACTTGCCAATAGTCGTTTTGGGGTCGTCGTCCTCTCGCAAGATTTTTTTGCCAAAGGCTGGCCACAATACGAACTGGACGGCCTAGTGACCAAATCTATAAGCGGTGAACAGGTGCTTCTTCCGGTCTGGCACAACATTACAAAGCAGCAGGTTATGAAGGAGAGTCCTTCGCTGGCAGACAAGCTGGCTCGTAGCACGGCGATGTTTACGGTAGAAGAGATTGCGGTTGAGATCGCCTCGGTGATCCAAGGAGCGGCAGTCCGGTAATTCAGACGTTTGCGCCGTAGAAGCGTTCACTTCGAGGATCCAATGAAACTCAGATTCGCGGTACGAATCAGCATGAATGAGCTGAACTGTCCGTGCATCACTGCGGAGCATCATTCAAAGCGTCGTTGGCGGTCTTCGCAGGCTGCATGACCCTCTCATTGCCACCACCCCTCCCCTGTGACAGACTCGACGGGGATGACTGGGTCGAGCACGAAGGAGCGAGCGATGGCAGAGCGAGCGGACGTCGTGATCATCGGTGGCGGGATCATGGGGACGAGCCTGGCCTTCGCCCTGACCAAGCTCGGCGTGCGTGACGTCACAATCCTCGAGCGACACACATTAGCTGCCGGTGCCAGCGGCCGCACCGGCGCGCTGCTGCGCCAGCACTACACCAACGTCCCCGAAGCGACGCTCGCCCATCTCAGCCTGCTGACCTACGCCAACTGGGCCGAGGAGGTCGGCGGCGACTGTGGCTTCGTCAACACCGGCTCGATCGTCACCATCTCCACCAGCGGCGAGGACGCCGTCAACATCGAGCGCATGCACCGCAACGTGGCTATGCAGAACCGGGTCGGCATCCAGTCGGAGGTCGTCACCGCTGAACGCCTGCGCGAGCTCCAGCCGTTCACCCGTGTGGACGACATCGCCGTGGCTGCCTACGAGCATGACTCGGGCTACGTCGACGCGGTGGCCGCCACGCGCACGATGGCTGAAGCAGCCATGCGCGGCGGCGCAACCATCCACGAGGAGCGAGCCGTTACCGGCATCCGGGTCGAGGGCGGCCGCGTGGTTGGCGTCGAAACCGATAGCGGGCCGATCTCGGCGGGCACGGTCGTCTTCGCGGCGGGGGCATGGTCGGTTCCCCTCTTGAAGGAGATCGGCATTGAGGTCCCCATCGAGGCGCAGCGCGTGCAGGTGGCGGTCTTGAACCGACCCATCGACATGCCGCAATCGGGCACGATGACCTACGTCGATACGGCCGCCGGATTCTTCTGCCGCAACGCCGGGCCGAACCGCACGCTGGCGGGAGTCGGCGGCGGCGAGTTCCACGACGTGGTCGACCCCTTCAACTACGACCAGCGCATGAATGACGGGTTCGACGACGCAGTCAAACGCACGCTGGCCAAGCGTATGCCGGCCATGGCGCGCGCCACCACCCTCTACGGCTACGCCTGCCTGTACGACATGACGCCCGATTTGCACCCGATCCTCGGTCCAGCCGAGAGCGTCGACGGGCTGCACCTGATGCTTGGGCTTCTGCGGAGCGGGCTTCAAGAAGGGCCCAGCCATCGGCCAGTGCATGGCCGAGTTGATCGTGCACGGCAAGGCAACGACGGTCGATCTGACGCCGTTCCGCCTGGGTCGCTACGCGGATGGCACGTCGCAGAACCCCTGGAGCCCGGACGAATACCAGCTCTCGTCCGATTTTGGGCACGGGTTTTAGGGGGCGACTCGACAGCCCTCACCCCCGTCCCACTCCCCTCCCGTGCGAACGGTAGAGGGGAGACGGAGATAGAACGTTGACTGTTGTTCCCTTCTCCCGTTCGAACGGGAGAAGGTGGCGCCGCAGCGCCGGATGAGGGTCTTCCCGCTACCCGAGCCACTCGCCGTTGCGCATGACGTCGCGATTCGGGCAGCTCGGCCGGGTTGCGCCACGCTTGAATGCGGTCGGGAGTCATGCGAAAGAAGACGTACTCGTCCGGACCTTCACGAGCGTCGAAGCCGACGGCTTGCGCATGGGCCTCCGCCAGTTCCGCGTCAGCGTGCGCTGGCAACTCTTCCACCGGTCCCTCCAGCACGACCACGTCACGCGTCGGGCCGAGCGCCACGCGCATGCGACCGGCGCGTCGCACGTTGCGAGCGGTGCGACTGCGCTTTGGCGTGGCGATCGTCAGTGTGGCGCCATCCCAATAGAAAGAGAGGGGGATGAGATAGGCATCACCAGACGCGCTGGCTGATGCGATCCACAGATCGACATCGGTCTCGAGCTTGGCCCGAACGTCGGCCAGTCGTTGTTCAAGGGTACGAACCTCCACGCTGTAACCTCCTCTTCGCGGTCAGCCGGGGAATTGATCGGGAAAACGGGCGAATGTGTAGCAGGCGGTCGCCTCGACGCGGATGAACGCGCCGGTGCCCCAGTCCAGAACGGTCGACCCGGTCAACTCTCTCTGGATGCGCTCCAAAATCTCGAAATCCGGATCCTCTTCGCCCAGCACGACCGCGTCGCCATGCACGATGACGGCGAAATCGATCCCGTCGAAGCGCGTCAGGCTGATTCCAGGTCTGCGGCGCACGTGTCGCACTCGGGCCGATTCCATGGTCGTTGGAATGTAGAAACGACCGCGGTAGAGGAACGCGCCGATCGGTGCCGCGCGCGGCTCACCTTTGGCCGTGACCGTCGCGATCGCCACGGTCTGAATGCCATCGAGCGCGCGACACAGCTGTCTGGCCGCGAGTGATTTCTCGGGCATCTCGAAGGAGGAACGCAGAAAGGGACCGGCCTGCTCGATGCTGCGCTGCAACAATGCCTCAAGCTCGACGATGTCGTCTGTGGTCTCGTGCATTTGCCCTCTCCCAGGTGGGTGAGTCCGTCCAATGTCTTGGATCGATTGAGACCAAGGCTACGTCAATCTTCACGATCCGGGCATGCGAAGAACCGCGCAATTGAGGGGTTGAGAACATTGTTCGATTGGCAATGTGAAGCAGGTAGTCAGGCGAGACGGCGGCCACAGGTGCCGCCGCTACGCTTCCTTGTTTGCGGTGGCCTATGACCTCGGACATTTGGTGCTCGGGCAGCCGTCCTGGGCCTGCGGCCGAAGGGCAGCCAACACCCAGAGCGTATCCGGACTGCCCCTACGAATGTGCGCTAGATTCGTTCAGTCCGTTCAGGGGCTTCGTCTCGATCAGCCTGGGTTTTCAACCCAGGTGAACCTTGAGCGCCTACCGAATCAATTCGTCACATTCCACTTCTGCCCGATTCGCTACTGACCGCACCAGTCGGCTTCACCCGAAGAGGAACCCGGCGCATGGGTCGTTCGTTGTAGGATGTGCGGCGCGCGGGCACGCCTCTTCAACATGTTCAACCCGCGACGATCACGGCCCCGACGTTTCTCACGAACTGGAATTGGAGGTTGCCGCGCATGCCGAGGTCTCACCCCCGGATGACGCGCTTCACGATTCTCTCGCTCATCCTCATCACGATGACCCTCTTTCCGGCAATACCAAACGCGTTTGCCGCCGATCTTCAACCGAGCAGCCTGATCGCCTATCTGGATCGCGGCAACAATCTCTGGGTCAGCGAGGACAACGGCCAGAACGCGCGTCAGATCACCACGAGTGGTGGCTTCAATGACATCGCCTGGTCGGAGGACGGCACGCGCATCGCCACCGTCGGACCGTACAACGGCGCGGTCGGCGTCTACATGACCAGTCCCGACGCGGGCTTCGGTCTGCGCGGACTCTCAACCGGCTCCAAGCCGCTCTGGTCGCTCGATAGCGCTCGCTTGGCACTTATCGACAATGGCACGATCAAGGTGTTTGACCGCGAGGGGACGCACATGAGCGACGCCGGAGTCGGCGCCGACGCGATCGAGTGGTCGGGAAACGATCGGCAGATCGGCTACACCCAGATCGTGAGCAACCCCTACGGCACAACCTGCCCCATTCGGCAGCTCGGCTGGTTCGACATCTTCTCGGGTCAGACCAAGAACGTGGCGCAGACGGTTGGCAAGTTCGCCTGGGGCGGTTCCGGCAACCTCCTGATCTACGTCTCGGCCAGCGACGGCACGATCAAAAGCTACGACGTCAACAGCGGTGCGACGCGCACGCTCTCGACGAAACTGGCGAACCCCTGTGGTGGTCCGTTCTTCACCACCGCCGATGGCAGTAAGTTGATCTTCCTGGATTACGGCGCGGGCGGCAAAACCCTGGTGGTGCTCAACGTCAACACCGCCAAGGACAAGGTCATCCCCAACATCCCGATCGGCTACCCGTCCGACACGCTGCCCGATTCCTACCTGACGGTCGATGACACCGGCACCTATGCCTACGCCGTGCAGTCCTCTCCCACGACCGTCACGCGCATCGATCTGAACAGTGGCGCTCAGACGACGCTCCTCTCGAATGACTCACGTCTCTTCCTCGGCTTCTCGAAGGATCACTCCCGCTTCGCGCTGATCGACGTCCCGTACGGCAAGCCGAGCGTCATCGCCATTCGCGACGTGGCGACCGGCACCGAAGCGACCATCAACAACGTGGGCTGGCTCTCCTGGCAGTCGACGCCGATCACCTCGTCGGCCGAGATCGCCTGGGATCGCACCTGGGCGCGTGAGGATCAGCCGGTGGCGACCGGCGCGGCGCAGCGCACCTGGGTCTGGGGACCATCGGCCTTCGCCACGGTGATCGAGCCCTACGACAACGCGCCCAACGGTGAGCGCGCGGTGCGCTACTACGACAAGAGCCGCATGGAGATCACGACCCCGTACGGCGATCAGAGCACGCCCTGGTACGTCACCAACGGCCTGTTGGCAAAGGAGCTGATCAGCGGACAGATGCAGCTGGGAGACAACCACTTCGTCGACAAAGGCCCGGCAAACATCCCGGTCGCGGGTGATCCGGACGACACCAGCGGACCGACCTATGCCGCCTTGAAGAACGTGCTGAACGCGCCAGCCACGCCGACCGGCACCGAAATCCACGCCACCATCGATCGCAACGGCACCGTCGGAAACGGAGGCCCGGCAGGAGTTCACGCCACCCAGTTGATCAGCGAGACGAATCACACCGTGGCCGACGTCTTCTGGAACTATCTCAACAGTTCCGGCACGATCTGGAACGGCTCGGCAAACGTCAACGGCCAGCTCTTCGACCCGACCTTCTTCGCCACTGGCTACCCGATCACTGAACCCTACTGGGCCAAAGTGAAGGTGGGTGGCACGGTCAAGGACGTGCTGGTGCAATGCTTCGAGCGCCGCTGCCTGACCTACACCCCCTCCAATCCGGCGGGCTGGCAGGTTGAGATGGGGAACGTCGGGCGCCACTATTACACCTGGCGGTATGGGGGGTAAGAATGAGTGGTTAGAACGTTAGCCCTCACCCAGCCGCCCTCACCCCCAACCCCTCTCTCCCTCAGCTTGAGGGAGAGGACCATCCCGACGATCAGGAGAGGGGAGACGAAAGAACAGCCTCGATCGTGTTCTTCCTTCTCCTGCTCGGCGGGAGAAGGTGGCGCCGCAGCGCCGGATGAGGGCCGTCCGGTGAGGCCCGCGCCACGAGAATTGACATCCTCACCCGCCCTTCAGTAGAGTTTGACCCGGACTAAATATCGCCAACAACACCGGGATGGGATCCCCCGGCTGTGTGGCTGGCCTCAAGGGGACAGGAGTCTACCTATGGCGCAGAACGCGGCCGACGTTCGGGATGCCGAAATTTCAGTAAGCGGCATGGGTCCGCTCCTCTTCATCGTCTTCACCATGGTGGCCAGCACCAGCACGCTCTGGCCGATCCTCACACCCTACGCCAAGGATCTCGGCGCCAGCGGCTTCGAGCTTGGGCTCGTCGTCAGCTCGATCTACTTCACGCGTCTGGTTCTCGGACCGATCGTGGGACGGGTCGGCGATCGGCGCGGCTACCGCGGACTCCTGATCGCCGGAACGCTCCTCTATGTCCCGATCGGGCTGGCCTATGCCGGGGCCAACAACGTCTTCACGCTGGCCGGAGCGCGTGCACTGCACGGCGTCGGCTCGGCCATCGTCCTGCCGATGGTGATGGCGGTCATGGGCCAGCACGCCAAAGGCAAGAGCGGCGCAACCATGGCCCGCTACAACGCGGCGCAGTGGCTCGGCTATGCACTTGGGCCTCTGGCGGGTGGACTGATCGTGCATGAGTTCGGCAAGAACGGTGTCTTCTTCCTGCTGGCGCCTGCCGGAATCGTGTCGGCCATCGCGGTCCTCATGCTGGATAGATCGCTGACCGATCCACCGGCAAAGGTGAAGGAGCGCGGACTCGGCGGTACACGCATCGAGCGTCCGGCCCGAGTGCTCCTCGCCTTCAACTTCATCGTGGCGCCGACCAGCCTCGTCATCCTCTCGTTTTTCCCGTTGCTCGGTGATTCGCGCCATTACAGCTCGATCCTGATCGGCGCGCTGCTCTCAATCGCCAGCTTCGCCACGGCGGCCGTTCAACCGTTGTGGGGCAACGTGGCCGACAAGACCGGCATCCAGCCATTGTTGATCCTTGGCGGACTCGGCACGTTGCTCGGACTCGTCATCCTGGCGAGCTTCTCACCGCCGCTCATCGCCGCCGGGGCGACCTTGATCGCGGGCGTCTCGATCGCGGCGCTCGTGGCCGGGCGTCTCGACTTCGGCCATCGACCTGGGGCACCAACATGGCATGGGGACCTTCATCGGCATCTTTCAATCGGTGGGCAGTCTCGGCCAGGCGCTGATGCCGCTGGCCTATGGCGTGCTGTTGGGGCAGATCGAGGTCTCGGGGCTGCTGCCGGTCGTTGGCGGGCTGATCGCCGTCTCGTCACTCGCGTACTTCGTCACGATCGCGCCGATCTTCGGTCGGGCAGGTGCCAGGTCACAGCAGGGGCTGTGAGCCGCTTGCCCTCAACCATTATCGAATGCGATCCGTCGTAGAAGAGACGAGAATTGGGATCAGAGATGGCGGCTCGCGTTGGAGAGCTACATCGACCCCTGCCGAATAAACGCCGCGAGCCGCCCATAGAAACCGCAAGGATGAAGGCACAAATCACTCGTAGCGCTTACAACTCGACGTGACCCGGCTCAGCGGGGATAACCCCAAGCTGACGCAACATGCCCAGGTCGTCATTCGTGGCACGGTGTTCGACGAGCTTCCCATCTCTGATACGGAGCATGTGGAGTCCAGGCATCTCAACGTGGTTCCCGGTCGGCGCAATGCCAAAGAATTCCCCCTTGTGCGTCCCGCACATCAGCTGTCGGTACATAACCAGGTCGCCTTCAGCTACCATCTCCTCGATTCGAACACGAATGTCGGGGAATGCGGCGCGAAAGTATTGGAGTTGTAGTTTGAGGCCGGCGCGGTCGGTCGGCCAACCGGGCGGCTGCGTGTAGTCGACGTAATCCTCATGAACGAGTTCCTCTAGCTTGTCGAAGTGTCCCCCCATCACAAGTTCCTCGTACACGCGCCGCACCAGACACTTATTGTCTTCGAGTGACATGACATCCTCCACTTCAGCTTCCAGGAACGAGTCCACGCTGGGTTTTGACTCCAACTTACAGCCAACTGATGACCAATTCCATGAAGAACTCACAGATTCACTAACGGAATCGCATCGTCGTTTG
The DNA here is from genome assembly GCA_963822235.1 of uncultured Chloroflexia bacterium. Taxonomy (GTDB): domain Bacteria; phylum Chloroflexota; class Chloroflexia; order Thermomicrobiales; family Thermomicrobiaceae; genus CALAGB01. Next base: position 217,591 of record CAWGGU010000008.1, on the reverse strand, counting down.
GTCGATCAATTCATCTGACGAAATGTGCTATGATTCCTATGAATCATCATCAAAACCCAAGGACGTGTCATGAACACGCGTGCGCCGAAAGATCATGCGCCGTTTGAAATTCTGATCCGTCGTGCACGCCGCGAGGCAGGCATGACCCAGGAAGAGCTTGCCGAGCGGAGCGGGCTCAGTGCGCGGACGATCAGCGATATCGAACGAGGCATCTGCCGCGTGCCTCGGAGGGGGACTCTGGAACTTCTAGCCAATGCCCTCACGCTTTCGGACCAACTGCGCTGTGAGTGGTCCCGTACCCGCTTTGAACTCGCAACCTCCAACGCCGGAATCGATACGACCGGTGATTCCGGCGCACGAAATACAGCGTCGCGAATGCCTACTTATCTATCAACCTTTGTCGGTCGGGTAAATGAAACCCAAACCTTGATTGCTCTGATACGGAAACGCGAGACCCGGTTGTTGACTCTGACCGGCACCGGCGGCGTCGGCAAGACACGATTGGCGCTTGCGGTCGCCCAAGCGGCCAATGACGACTACGCCGATGGTGCCTGGTTCGTGGATTTGTCGCCGGTGACCGACCCTGCCCTCGTGCTGACCACGATCGCGACGACACTCAATATCAGCGTGGCTGCTACCGCGTCCATCGAGTCCGCGCTCGCGGTTGAACTGCGAGACAAGCGGCTGCTTCTGGTGCTCGATAATCTCGAACAGATCCCGAACCTGAGCGGACGGCTGAGCCGCCTCCTTGGCGAATGCCCGGCACTTGACATTCTCGCGACCAGTCGGGTGCCGCTCCACGTCTACGGAGAGCACGAGTATCCCGTGGTGCCACTGGCGACTCCCGACTCGGAAACCTCGTTCGATTTGGGTCTGCTCCGACAAGTGGAAGCTGTCTCGTTGTTCCTGCAGCGGAGTCGAGAAGTTCGGCCTGACTTTCAAATAACGCAGGAAAACGCCCAGGTTGTCATCGACTTATGCCGGCGTCTGGGCGGCATTCCGCTCATAATCGAACTGGCTGCCGCTCGGATGCGATCCTTGCCACTGGCCGAGGTCAACGGCCGGCTGGAGCGGAGCCTGACACTGCTGAAGAGCCGGGCTCACGACGCTCCTGCACGGCAACGGACGATGCACAACACGATTCAGTGGAGCTACGACCTACTAGCTCCCGAGGAGCAGCGGCTGTTTCGTCGGCTCGGGGTTTTTGAGGGAGGCTGGTCGCTCTCTTCCGTGTCAGCGCTTGTCGAGAATCAAGATGAGCAACAGGTACTGGATGATCTTGAGCATCTTGTCGAGCACAGTCTTGTCCAGGTGCGGGAGACCGAAGACGGCAAGGCACGGTTTTCGATGCTCGAGTTGCTGCGGATGTATACCCTGGAGCAGCTCGACCTCAATGGGGAACTCGAAGTCAACCGTGAACACCACGCGCGCTACTATCTCCGCTTGGCTCAACAGGCAGAACCTCATCTTCAGAATGAAAACCAACAATTTTGGATTGTGATGCTCGAGCGGGAACACGGCAATCTGCGCGCCGCTTTACGCTGGTCAAAAGAACGCTCGTCTGGTGGCGACCGAGACGCCATGTTGATCGGCTTGCGTCTCGCGGCGGCGCTCTGGTGGTTTTGGCATGTCCATGGCCATTTGCGCGAGGGTCGCCGACACCTTGATGAGATTGTGGAGACGGCCCGACCAATCATCACCTCGCTGTCCTCACCTCAAGCAAATCGGGAGCTACGCGACGCGTACGCGGACGCACTCCTTGCTTGTGCGACTATCGCGTTCTGGCTTTCCGAACACGACCAATCGACGATGATGCTCGACGAGTGCATTTCGATCCGGAAAGACCTCAAGGACGAGCACAAGACAGCCAGAGCAGTGCTGTTCAAATCATTCATTCCCAACCGAACAGGAGACTTCGCCACTGCCGACGCCCTTCTGTACGATTCCCTCAGGTTGATGCGCGACCTTGGCGATCAAGCGGGCGTCGCGCTCGCCCTGCTCGGATTCGGCGAACTCGCGCTGCGACGCGGCGACTTTGCGCACGGTGAAGAACGTACGGCGGAGTGCCTCACCATTCTTGCCCAGATCGGGGACATACGAGCGATAACGGCAGCAAAAGCAAACGCTGGCGCTCTCCGCCTGTGCCAGGGCGATCTATACGGTGCCGAGCGACTGCTTCGTGAGAGCCTGGAGGAGCGTCACCGCATCGGTGATCGAGGCGGGATTGCCTGGTGTCTCGAGTGGATTGCCGCGCTATCGCTGCGCAAATCCCCCCGATCCGAGGGCGCGAGCCGTGCGGCACGGCTCCTCGGTGCAGCGCGTCAACTGCGAGACATTACTGGATCGGCCATTGACCCCGCCGATCGCCCTCACTACGACCAGGTTCTCACGACCGCGCAACGACTCCTCAGTGACTCTGCGTTCATCTCCGCTTGGGAAGTGGGTAGGTCGATGGCACTCCAACAGATGGTTGCCTATGGGTTAGAGCTGCCAGATGCACAGAAAACCGATCGGACGCCGCGGCTGATTCCAGAGTCAAACACCCCTTTGACGCGAAGAGAATATGAAATCTTGCGCCTCGTGGCCGACGGGCTGTCTGATCCAGAGATTGCCGCCGCGCTATACATAAGTCGACGGACCGTTAGCACGCACATAACACACATCCTCAATAAGCTAGACACCAAATCGCGCACCGCTGCCGCGACGAAAGCACTTCGTTCAGGGATTATCTGATTCCCCACCGGATCCGTAAATTTACGTATTCACGGCCGCATCCTGAGAAATACGTCACAGCCTCGATGTCTGCGGAACTCAGTCGCGACATCATGGAGTTGTGCCCACGTGGGAATATGGCAGTCAGACCGTAAAGCCGCGACGATCGCCTAACGGGATGCGAGTTGTTCTAAATTCCGGACGCCGTCGCGGCCAGATGCGCGGCACGTGCTGACGCACTGAAATCAGCAAAGGGAGTGATGGATGCGACTCTTAGGTAAAATTCTGGCGGTCCTCGTAATGATCCCGATCACTCTGATACCGGCGAACACGTTCGCAGCCTCGCAAGCGGCACGAACCTGCTCCCCCGTGGAAGGGACGTTCGTCGGGCAGGCTGTGCCGACGGCCATCGGTTTCGACGTCTATATCATGAGTCTCACGGGAGAGCTCAGTGGTCAGCCGGTAGGCGACAAGATCACGACGGTCGCCGTTCAGCGAACGACTCCAGCAGGCACCGTGCTCATGACAGGCTCTCATCACATCGTGAGCTCGACTCTCGGAGAGCTCGTAACCGCGGACCAAGGCGAGATCCTTCCCAATGGGCACGTCGAAGATCTGCTGAAAATCATTGAAGGCGGCTCAGGGGTCATAAAGGTAAGTGGCACTCTCAATCTCGCCACTGGGATCGCGAATGTCAACTACTGGGGACGCGTCTGCACTGAGTAGGTGACGAGCTCTGCTCTGGCGAACCGTTCCAATCTTGGAGATGATGCAGGTGCCCATAGGTGTGAGCCGATGGGCACCTGGATGTAGTGCTGTCGTCCTGCCATCTTCTTCCCACTCAGTTGACACAACTGAATAAGCTTACATTGCATTCAGCCTCAGACACGCGGGTCGTGGACGATATTGTACCGATGAATCGGGTGGACGTTCGGTTGTTGTTGGGCAGCCTCCAACTGGATGTCATCCCCGTGGGCTGAAGCCTTTCCAGTCGATGCCTCAGCCTCCACCAGCACCTTGCGGTATTGATCGCGCAGTGCCGCCGGGGCGACGCTTGATCGCTGGCGTCTCGATCGCCGCATTGGTGGCCGGGGTCTCGACTTCGGCCGTAGACCTGGGGCACCAACATGGCATGGGGACCTTCATCGGCATCTTTCAATCGGTGGGCAGTCTGGGTCAGGCGCTCATGCCGCTGGCGTACGGGGTGCTGTTGGGGCAGATCGAAGTTTCGGGACTGCTGCCGGTCGTTGGCGGGCTGATCGCCGTCTCGTCGCTCGCCTACTTCGTCACGATCGACGCCGAGTCTTCAACCGCAGGCCGGCGGAGTCACAGCAGGGATCCTAGGACAACCGTACGTGACAAACACGAGAGCGTTCATCGGAGATAGTCCGATGAACGCTCGTCTCCACACAGGGCGCGCAACTCGATAGTCGCTCCGGTCGACTGCGCGAACGGCTGACTGAGGACGACGAGGAGACGGGAGGCGGATCGTCGACCCGCCTCCCACTTTTCCATGGATGACTATCGCGAGACACCGTACGGCGGACTCCCCGCGTTATCTACCTTCCAGATCTCTCCGGTCAGAGTCACGATGTACGCGGTGTCCCCGATGAACTCGACCGATGTTGGCTGGTCGAGCCCATCGACCACCGTGGTGTAGCTGCCGTCCGAATTCACCCGAACGAGCGCGCCGGTGTTCGGCAGAGCCGGAGCGCCTGCCTCACCGCCAGAAAAGTCTCCCTGCGAAAGGGCAAACAGCTGGCGACCACGGCCGAATTCCACGTCTACGACCAGCGGAGCGCCAGAACCCAGGGTCGTGACTGTCGGAGATTTGGTATCGAACGCGACCACTTTGCCGTCCGCCGGCAGGTGTGGAACAGGTCCGGCCTCGGCCATATACACCGTGTTACCGGAGACCGCCAGCCCGGTTGGGACAATGTCGTCGAACGCGCGGGCCACGCTGATGGCGCCCTTACGGCTCACCCACAGAACGCGGTTGTGATGCCCATCGGTGACCAGGAACCCGTCACGGTAGTTCTCCATCGCATACTGGACGCCGGTCGGAACGAAGAAATCGGTATTCGGCGGATTTTGCTCAGCGAATGTCCCAATGTCCGCGATGACGGTGAATCGGTTCGGACCGTCGACCCGGTAGATACCCACGACGTCATGTCCGCCGACGTCAGGGCCGACAAGCGTGACCAGGACATAGGCTGTCGATCCGACGAATGAAATGTCGACCGGCCCTCCGAAGTTCAACCCGGGAAGGCGCGTCGGCAAGCCGCTGGTGAAGGTCGTTACGGCGCCAGTCTGCGGATCGACGCGGGAGATGCGGCCGGCAACGCCTTCCGCAACGTAGAGCGCTCCATCCGGCCCGATCGTGCTGCCGGTAGATCCTGAAAGGCCGGCGACGAGCAGCGTCGAGGAGGGATTCGTGGCGGGCTTGGCCATTGCCACAGTCGCTCCACTGCTCAGGACGAGCAAGAAACTGATCGCGAGGAAAATCATCGGTCGTATTCGGTTCATGTGGTTCCTCCTGGTTGTAATTGATACGAATGGTGCAGGGTTCCAGTCACTGATTGCGCGGTCTTCTCCATGGTTGAGTTGACTCTCCCTATCCGATGCTCGAAACGACGTAATGGGACGGTCGCGTCATCCGGCCTTAGGCTCCTGAAGGTAGTTGACCGTTGTAGCGCAGCCGCAGCGCCTCATTCCCGAGCAGACCCAGCAGCACATCGAAGGGTTGTTGGTTCTCCGGATGGAGTTCCATGCGGGCGCGCTCGAAGTACTGCACCGTCAGCTGTTTGTCACCGATTTGCATCTGAAACTCCTCGGTGATCGGGTAACCGAAGATTGACAGTCCGCCGTTTTGCTTCCAGTAGTCGAGAAAACGTCCAGAAATGTTGTGGCCGGTCTGATCGAACCAGGCGCTATCCTTCCCCGCCGCAGGCTGAGATCGCGGCTGCGTTTTGTCGGCCGGAATCGTCTCGTTGCCGAGCAACCCGAGCAGGATGCTGTAGGGTGACTGCTTCTCCGGATGCATTTCGAAGCGATGCCGCTCGAGGTACTGGACGTGGTAGGTGTTTCCGTCGGCCAAGCTCTGTTCGTCGAATTCGGCCGTGATCGGATTGCCGAAGATCGACAACCCGCCGTTCTTTTGCCAGTAGTCCAGGAAAGCGCCACTCAGACTGTGACTGGCTTGAGGAGTCGGCGGCGTGCCAATCATGACGTGCCGGGTGATCTGCCCGTTGCTTTCCCAGTACGTCAGCTTGTTGGCAATCAGCGGGTCGTCCATGGTCGGCTGGACATTGCCGTCTATGTCGGTCGCGCGCGAGGTGACCGTGTGCTCGCCGTCCGATGGCGTTCCCCAATCGGCGGTCCAGATCACCCAGGTGAGGTCGGTGTCGCCGCGCTCCTGGATGGTGGCCGGCATCCAGTCTCCGTCGTCGATCTTGACGTCGACGCTGGCAATGGTTCCACCCCAGGCTGCACCCAGGATGCGATGCTGCCCGTCCAGTACCGTCACCTTGGCCGGCGCCGACTTGAGGAGCGCATGCCCGACCAGGGTGAAGTGAGCCGTGGTGGCGTCGTCGGCTTCAACCTGTCGGATAGTGACGTAATCACGCGCCATGAAGCGGCCTTCATACCGGGTACTGAGCAGCTCGATGCGCTGCAGCCACTTCACATTGGCGATACCGTACCAGCCCGGAGCGATCAGTCGAACGGGACCGCCATGGTGGGTAGGTAGTGCATTCCCGTTCATGCTCCAGCACAGAATGTTGCGCGGGTCCATTGCCTGTTCCAGTGACATGGCTCGGGCAAAATGTTCGGTGAGTTGCAGTCCGTTGAGCTGTTCGTCGCCCGAGTCGGTCCCCCAGAAGACGACCTCAGTCCCCTCGGCCAGGACACCGGCCTCCTCGAGCAGAGGGGCGAGCGGCGTCCCCGTCCAGACGGCGTTACCGATAGCGCCGGTCAAAAACGGCAGGCCACTATTGCCGGAACACTCCAGCGTGAAAGGGACATCGACGGCCGGGCGAGCTTTGAGTGCGTCCAACGTGAGCGTCAGCGGTTTCCCCACCAATCCCGAGATCTCCATGGACCAGGTGGCCCCATCGATGTCGGGTTGGGCGTAGTGATGGACGGTGAAAAAGCTTTCGTCGGGCGTAATCCACGAATCCAGCTCTTCCCACTTGAGCTGACTTCCGACGACGTCAGGTACCGGGTTATCGGCTGGTTGATCCAGCCAGGGCAAAACCATCTCACCTGGCCGAGTCGGAAAGTCGGCCGTTGCCACCGCTCGCAGCGGATCGAATCGCTTGCCGGGCCTCGCTGCCAGCGCCGAGCCTGACGCCGACGCCGACACCGGCAATTGAGAACCCAGGAATGCCATTCCGGCCGCCGCCGCGCCGCCCTGCAAGAGCATTCGGCGGGAGACCATACGCGACCCCTTGCCCACTAGCGCCTCCTTACCCTGAAATGTGGTTCAGTGCCGAGGGTCCGCCGGGCACCAATGGTCTTTCACACCGGCGTCCGGCGAATCCCTCGGCAGTTCCACAATGGGGCCGCGGGAGCGTCACCACATGTGTCGAACTACCCAAATGGAGGTATGTAGTTTTCGGATGGAACTACGTAGTGCGTGGGGGACGTCTTTGATCAGGCGAGATGGTTTCGCAGGGCGAAGGCTGTTGCTTCAGCTTTGCTGTGCACCTCGATCTTGAGGTAGATGTTGGCGATGTGCCGCTCGACCGTGCGCGGGCTGAGGAACAGCGCGTTGGCGATCTGCCGGTTGCTCTCTCCAGCGGCAATGTGTCGCAGCACCTCGACCTCGCGTTGCGTCAGTCCGGCTGGTAGCTCCGAACCCGTGGGCTCAAGGCTCTTCCCACAGATCTTCTCCTCCAGGACTGCGACGCGTTCCAGCGTTGGCTTCGCTGCCAATGGCGCGCAGATCGCCCGGATGTCGTCCAGAAGCGCAGCGGCATCATCGGGTCGTCGTTGGGCGATGCGTAGGTCCGCAAGCGCGAGCAGCGTCAGTGCACGCTCGAACGGTGCGGCGCAGGCGTCGGCCAGTTTCGAGGGATTCCGCAGTGTGCCTCGCCTCCTCATATCCTGCGTCCGACCGTATCGAACTGACCGAGAAAGCGGTGCACGGCAACGAGTACCAGTGGTTGCCGCGGGTTACTGGCATGGCGCAGTGCGGACTCAGCACGTCGACGTGCCTCACGAGAAGCTCCGTTCAGGAGCTCGTAGCGCGCCCACAAGAGCACACCTTCCGCTCGACCGAGGACTGCGCCGGACCATGCAAGCCAGCGATCGTGGGCTTCGAGCCACTCGCGAGCGGCAACCAGATCCCCGCTCAAGCCGAGAGTCGCGGCCGACGTATTGCATTCGGTTGAGTTGCACGAAGTCGCTGTCTCCCGGCGGCGTTTTCGGCCCATCTGGAAATGCCTCGCGCACCAGTTGCCAGGCAAGCTCAGCATCGCCCTGCTGCATCGCGAGGGTTGCTCGGAGCACATTCGGAAACGGCCCGACTGGTCGCGGCATCGCGTCGAGCACCTGCCGAGCCGCGGCCCAGTCTCCCTCTAGCATGAGCAGGGCCACTCGCGCGATTCGGGCTGGCTGCTCAGGTGCGACGGTATTGGCCTTGGCATAGGCCGTCTCCGCTTCCGCGGCGACTCGACGGCGCTCGCTGATTCGGTCGGCGTAGTAGGGAATCAGGACTTGATCTAATTCCGTCAGAAGCGTGACGCCGTGGGCCATGTGATGGCCGGTTGCGGCATACAGCTCCCCGGAGCGCTCAAACGCGCCCCGCGCCTGCTCCGCCAGTCCAAGCATGGCATAGGCGCGCGCCACACCGACGTATGCCTCACCTAAGATATCGCCCCGTTCAGCGTCCGGTAAGGAAGTAAAGGGCACGGCATTGACGAGATCCTCCCCACGCGTTCGTGCCTCAATGAAGCGCCCGGCGACGCCCAAAAATGATATGACGTTCGCCTCGGCTACGATCTCATCCGCAACCTCAAGGATTGGCGGAAGATCCCGGAGCCGTAGCTGATCTGCGGACGTCAACGTCTGGAGGGTTGCAACACCAGTCTCCATATCGCTCAGACCGAGCCGCACGCGACCAAGCTCGGGGAGGATCATGCCACGGTCGAGGAGAACGTTACCGATGAGGACGTGATCACTCGCCTGTCTTGCGCATGCCAGTGCCTCATCGAGATACGCAATACTCTGGAGTCTGATTGCTGAAGCGGCGCATGCGGCCGAGGCGCCAAAGCAGCCAACCGCGCTCCTCAACCGTTGTATCGGAGCGGTCAAGGATCGCGAGCGCCGCCTCGAACCGGTCACCCGCAGTGACAAAGGCGTAGGCATGCTGCGCCCGCTCTCCGGCTTTGATCAGCCACTCAGCCGCCCGGTGGTCACCGGCCTGCTGGAAGTGATGGGCCACATGCTCGGCGTCGGGGTGCGGCTGCTTGAGCAAGGCCTCCCCAATGTGCCGGTGCCAGACGCGCCGACGGACCGGCAGGAGGCTCTCGTAGAGCGCATCGCGAATCAATGCATGGACGAAGCGTACTCCCGGCTCCGTCGGATCGAGCAGGCGCGCCGCAATCGCCTGGTCCATGACCGCGAGCAGACACGTCTCCGAGAGACCGGTGACAGTCATCCACAGCTCGAGCGGCACCTCCTGCCCGATGACCGAGGCCGGGACGAGCGCGTTACTCACGCTCGCCAAGACGGGCGAGTCGACCCTCGATCACCTGCCGGAGCAGAGGCGGCACCCCGGCACCGGTCAGCTCTCCCAGACGCCAGTCCGTCCCGTCGCAACACAGCACGCCTTCCTTCCAACGTGCGCAGCAACTCCCCAGCAAAGAGGGGGTTCCCCTCAGCGCGTACGTCTAGATAGCCCTGGAGCCGGCTGCAGGCCCTCGGGCGTGAGGAGATAGCGACTCTGGATCAACGCGCGCGTGGCGGCGGCGGTGAGACGGCGCACCTCAATCCGTTCGGCACCAGCTTCCCGCACGAGGAGCGGCAGCGTGAGGGCGAGGGAATGCTGAGGGTGGAGCTCATCAGGCCGATGGGTCGCCACCAGCAGCAGCCGATGGCCGGACAGCTGCCGCGCGAAATAACGCAGAAAGTCGACGCTGCCTGGATCCGCCCAGTGCAGATCCTCCAGGATGAGGGTGGTCGGTCGCTGCTCCGCCAGGGCCGCCAAGAAGTCCACCGTGCGCGTGAAGAGCGCGTGCTGGCTGCCCACCTCCGCCAGCACGGCCGCGTCGTCGAGATAGGTCGGACGGGAGGGCAGTCCCGCCTCCGGCCGATAGCGTTGGAAGAGCGCAGCCACGGTCCATAGGGCGGGGTGACGCTCAGATCGTAGCAGCCACCGCGCAGGACGAGGCAATCCTCTGTCTGGGCTTCACCAGCCAGCCACTCGACGAGCGTCGTCTTGCCGATGCCAGCCTCTCCGCTGATGAGCACCAGGGAGCCGTGACCGACCAGCATCTCATCGAGCGCGCCACGAAGCGTCGCTTGCTCCCGCTCGCGGCCGACGATGAGCGGGACTTGACGGCCAAGCGACCGATGAGAAGCTGCCAAATCCATGAACATCTGCCTCGATTCTCATCAGCAGACCGGACCGGAAACGAGCGTGATTCCATTGGGTATCCACAGTGTAGCACGTGATTCTCTTGGGCTTCATTGGCGACGAGCCAAAGGCATGATCTCGGAAATTTCATGCGCGGCGAATTGGGTCGATTTGTTCGTTCATAGGGTTGAGCGGGGACGCCCGCCATCAGTCTCGGGGTGCCGGTGGCCGAGGCACCGATGCCCCTCGCTTATGGGGTGCTCCTCGGCAGATCAGTACATCGGGACTGCTCTCGGTCGTCGGCGGGCTGATCGCCGTCTCGTCGCTGGCCAATTTCGTGACGATCACGCCGACGTTCCGGCGAAGCCAGGTGGAGACGAGGCAGGGATCGTGAACGGCGTCGTCGGCGTGACAATGACAGAGAGCCGGCCGGAGGTTCTCACCCTCGGTCGGCCCACAACGACAGCTTCGAACGCAACATTTCAATACTTGGATAGGCTCGGCGTCAGCGGCTGTGGCGCAGCGGCCCCAATCTCGTCGGGCGATACCGCATGGTGCAACCGCTGATATTCATCGATCGGCGGCGGTGCGGACTCGGCGGCGGCCTTCGCCGCTGCTTCCTCGCGGCGATACTGTGCGATCTCATCGATCGACGGAACGAGCGCCGCACTCTCCAGCATCGCTGGCTGCAACACGTGGAACTGCTGCCACTCGTCGATCGCGGGCGGCACGGCACCTTCGCCGCTTATGAGCGGAACCTGCTGAACCACGCTCACCGGCCGAGTCGTGTGCGTCTGATCGACCACCAGATGTCCAGTTCCCAGTGCCAGGCTGACGGTCAGGAGCGCGCCGCATCCGGCCCGAATCACCCATCCCTTGAACGACTCGCTCCCAAATTTCGACTGCATCGCCCCAATGTTTTTCATCAGTCTGTTCCCTCTCGAGCTCGTTTACTACCACTCGTCCGAGATTCGTCACCTGGCCAGGTCGAATCGATGAATTGATGGTAGGGCGAAGCCGACGAGCGGACATGGGTGATGCCACCCAGACGAGTCCAACCGCAGTACCTATTTCGAGAAGCGGGATAAATAGGTACTCGCTCGAGTGAGCCGATGGCGACGGCTCTGTGATGCATGCGCGTCTGAGAGTCGGTGGTTCGACGCCGGTTAGGCGGGCGGTGAACTCGAATGCAGGCCGCGCTCGACTGCGAACACGGCGGCTTGCGCGCGGGAGGTTACGCCAAGCTTGCCGAGGAGGTTGCTGACGTGATGCTCCACGGTGCGCTCGCTGATAAAGAGCCGGTCGGCGATCTCGCGGTTGGTCAGCCCTTGCGCCACCAGACGCAGCACTTCACCTTCGCGCCGCGTGAGTCCGGCTGGCAAGGCACCCGCTGAGGAGGTCGTGGACGAGCGAGCGAGGCGATCGTTCAGGGCGTCGACCTTCGCCAACGTCGGTCGTGCCCGCAATGGCTCGCAGATCGCGCGGACCTCGGCCAGCAGCTCGATGGCATCTTCGTCCCGACGTTGTTCTGCCCGAAGCTCGGCGAGTTCGAGCAGCGTCAGCGCGCGCTCGAAGGGCGCGGCGCAGGCGTCGGCGAGACGCAGCGATTCCTGCAGATGCTGCTCAGCCTCCGCGAAGCGCTGATCCGCGGTGTCGAGCTTCCCCAGAAAGCGATGGACTGCGATCAGCGCCAGCGGTTGGCGCGGTTCACTGGCATGGCGCAGTGCAGACTCAGCACGTCGACGTGCCTCACGGGAATCTCCATTCGGGAGCCCGCAGCGCGCCCACAGGAGCGCACCCTCCGCTCGTCCGAGGACTGCGCCGGACCACTCGAGCCAGCGATCGTGGGCTTCGAGCCACTCGCGCGCCGCGGAAAGTTCATTGGCATCTAATGTCAGCGCCGCCGCCAGAAAGAGTGCATCCAGCGTCTCAAAACACAAGGTGGAGCCCGGCGTTGTTGCCGCGCCGTCTGGTATCTGGTCGCGCACCATCGACCACGCGAGATCAGTGTCCCCTTGCGCTCTGGCAATTGAGCCAATTACCAGAAGCACACCCGGCCCAACGCTAATCGCCGAGGGGACCGAGCGCTGCATTGCCGCCAATTCATATGCCTCTGCCCAGTGGCCCTCGACGACCAGCAGCGGCAGCAGTTCGATCCGTAGCGGCACGCCAATGAGAGTCCCGCTCGCTCGCCTCGCTGCCTCTTGTATTTGACGAGATAGGCGCTGACGCTTGGGCAAATCGTCGGTTCGATAGGGAAGCACGAGCATATTCAATACTGCTCCGGACTGCCAGAGGACATGGGCGTGATGCTCGACCGTGCGATACGTCTGTATCGCACGGTCGAAGGCGCCGTTCGCTTCGTCAGGTCGCCCCAACGCGGCCAGAGCGTACGCTATCCCGGTACAGGCATCACCGTACGTTGAGCCTCCACCTGTTTCGGACGATGCTGGTGCGGTCGACTCATGCAGCACGCGGGTCCCCTGCGCCAACGCGTCTTCAAAGCGCCCTGCCCGCGCCAACCAGAGAGCCAACGTTCCACGCTGGTCTGCCACGTCGGTCAAATCATCCAGTCGTGCTCGTTCCGATGGGGCGAGCGCACTGAGCGCTGCTATCCCGGATTCCATCTCCGAGATTCCCTCGCGGAGATCTCCCACAAAGCATCGCAGCATGCCGACGTCGAACAGGTCATAGGCCATCAGAGCACGGTCGTCTCGCTGCCTTGGCGAGACGCAACACCTCCTCCAGCATCGCCAGCGCCAGAGCAGGATCAGCATATCGACGCCACATCGCGACGCGATTGAGGAGAATCGTCCTCTCCTGCGAGGCGGAGGGATCATTCGCCATCAGATTTGCCGCGGCCTCAAACCTGTTCGCCGCCGTCAACCAGGCGTAGGCACGCTCCGCTCGTTCTCCGGCTTGGATCAACCACTCGGTCGCGCGGTCGTCCCCGCCCTGCTGGAAGTGATGAGCTAGTTGATCCGCATCGGGGTTAGGGCGGTCAAGCAAGGCTTCCCCGATTTGCCGATGCCAGACTCGACGGCGCACCGGCAGGACGCTGTCGTAGATCGCATCCCGAATCAATGCGTGGACGAATCGTGCTCCATGATCGGTGGGATCGAGTAGCCGTGCATCAATCGCATACTCCATGACCTCGAGCAACGCGGTCTCCGGGAGTCCGGTGACGGTCGACCAGAGGTTGAGCGGAACGTCCTGGCCAATGACGGACGCCTGAGCCAGATAGAGACGAATCTCGTCTCCGAGACGCGCGAGTCTGCCCTCGATCACTTGCTTCAGGAGCGGGGGGACACTGACATCGGCGAGCTCGCCAAGCTGCCATCTGCCGTCTTCCGGTTGCAGAATGTCGTGTTCTTCGAGCGTGCGAAGCAACTCGCCGGCAAAGAGCGGATTCCCCTCTGCCCGTGCTTCCAGATATCTCTCGAGCCGCTGCTGGTCATCGCCCGCGAGGGTATAGCGACCCTGGATCAACGTCCGGGTCGCGGCATCATTGAGCCGGCGCACCTCGATCCGCTCGGCACCGGCTTCTCGAACCAGCAGCGGCAGATTGATCGCCAGGGGATGTTGGCGGTTGAGCTCGTCCCGCCGGTGGGTCGCCACGAGTAATAGGCGATGCGCGGGCACCGAGCGAGCGAAATAGCGGAGAAAATCGACGCTCGCTGGATCCGCCCAGTGCAGATCTTCCAGAAGGAGAACGGCGGGTTGCTGTTCTGCCAGTTCTGCAAAGAATTCCACCGTACGGGTGAACAACCCCTCCTGGCTGCCGATCTGCGCCAAAGCGGCCGCGTCGTTGAGGTATGACGGAAGTTGCGGCAGTCTCTCGTCCGGCCGAAAGCGCTGGAACAACTCGAGCCAGGGGCCATAGGGCGGTGTGACGGAGAGGTCGTAGCACCCACCGCGCAGCACCAGAGCGTCGCGTTGCTCTGCCTCGGCCGCCAGCCATTCGACCAGCGTCGTCTTGCCGATGCCGGCCTCTCCGCTGATGAGCACCAGCGAGCCGTGACCGACCAGCATCTCATCGAGCGCGCCACGAAGCGTCGCCTGCTCGCGCTCGCGGCCGACGATGAGCTGGGATTGACGGCCAAACGATGGCGGCGATGATGCCGAGTCCATGGACATCTGCCTCGAATCTCATCAGCAGACCGGACCGGAAGCTAGCGTGATTCCGTTGGGTGCCTGGAGTGTAGCACGTGATTGCTACTGACATCATCAGCGATTTGCGATTGGTGTGAAGACTGAAATACCTTGCACCGCGAAATGCTCGGTTTGTTCCGCAATTGCCGTTGAGTGGGGCCGAGTGCCCTCAATCCAGTGGGCTCGCCGCCGTGTCCGCCGATGCATCACTATCCGACAACACGTTACGGAATTGATCGCGAAGCGGCGCTTTCATGAACTTACCGGTCGACGTGCGCGGGATCTCGTTGACGAAGAGGACGGTGTCGGGGATCCACCATTTGGCGAAGTGCGGGCGGAGCGAATCGAGCAACTCCTCCTCGCTAGCGGATGCCCCTTCCTTGAGCACCACCACCGCCACCGGGCGCTCCAGCCACTTAGGATGCTCGACGGCGATCACCACCGCTTCGGCCACCGCCGGATACGCCATCAGCTGGTTCTCCAACGCGATCGAGCTGATCCACTCGCCGCCCGACTTGATCACGTCCTTGGCACGATCCTGAATCGTGATGTAGCCAAGCGTATCGATCGACGCGATGTCGCCGGTGCGGAACCAGCCGTCTGAGGTGAACTGCACGTCCCCTTCCGGATTGTTGTGATAGCTGGAGGAGACCCAGGGACCGCGGACCTCGAGCTCGCCCATCGACTCGCCATCCCACGGAACCTCGTCGTCACCGGCACGAATGCGCGCCTCGATGAGGGGCGCGGGGCGACCCTGCGTGGCGAGATACTGAAGCTTCGTCTCGGGCGAGGCGGTCCGTTCGCTGTCTGGCACGTAGGTCACGCTACCCAGCGGGGCGGTCTCGGTCATACCCCAGGCATGCACGATCCTGATGTTGTGGCGATCCGCATATGCCTTGATCATTCCAGCGGGCGCGGCCTGACCACCGACGACCATTCGCTCCAGTGACGACAGGTCGTAGCTCCCCTTGTTCTGATCCATGTACTGCAGCATGCCGAGCCAAATCGTCGGCACGCCCGCGGAGAAGGTGACGTGCTCACGCGACATCAGCGAGACCAGGCTGGCCGGGTCCAGGTATGGACCGGGAAAGACTTGCTTGGCACCAGCCAGCGCACATGTGAACGGAAGCCCCCAGGCGTTGACGTGGAACATGGGAACGACGGGCAGGGCCGTATCGCTCTCACGGATTCCCAGCATATCCGCGCCGAGGCTCCCCAGTGAGTGGAGCACCATCGCGCGATGGCTGTAGACGGCACCCTTGGGTCGTCCGGTGGTGCCTGACGTATAGCACATGGCGGCGGCCTGCTTCTCGTCGATGGCGGGCTGCACGAAGTCGGCCGGGTCAGCGGTCGAAAGGAGGTCTTCGTAGGAGAGTCGGCCTCCTTCAACGATCTCGTTGTCAGAGATGACGACGATATGATCGACATCGATGTTGGGGATCACCTTCTCGAACAACGGCATCAGCACCTCGTCGACCAACACGACTTTGTCCTCGAGCATGGTTGACGATATAGGCGACGTCGTCCGGGTGCAGGCGGATGTTGACGGTGTGCAGCACGGCACCGATGTTCGGCACGCCGAAATACGCCTCGAGATGCTGGTGATGGTTCCAGGAGAACGTGGCCACACGATCGCCAGGCTCGACGCCCAACGTGGTCAGCGCCACACCGAGCTGACGTGCCCGACGCGCCATGTCGCGATAGGTATAGCGATGCAGGCTCTTGTCCGGGCGTTGGCTGACGATCTCCCGACCTCCGAACAGGGTCTCGGCACGACGCAAAATCGTGTCGATCGTCAGCGGATAGTCCATCATCAAGCCATCCATCGGTCACCATCCTCACAGAAACGTCAACGTCGAGTGCTTCAGCCTACGGGTGCGCCATCCACATACGCAGCGGAATGGCCGCGATTGGACGAGTCATCGAGATTGTCGAGTCGATTACTACCAATATAGACAAGCTCGACAGTTCCCGCCAGAGAGACGAGGACGGCGCGCCAAAACGCCTTGAACTTTTGTGACGAAGACTGGTTCGCGTTACGAGTTAGGAAGACCCGCCGGTTATGTGATGTGCCGAAATGGTGATGGCTGGTTCAGTGACCGAGTGATTCGTAGACGGCGTCGACAAGCGATTGTCGCCGTACGGGGTCATGCTGCTGCTGGCTCATCACGTACCCAAACGCCAATCGAGACGCTGGGTCAGCGAAACCGAGCGACCCACCCGCTCCGGGATGCCCGAAGGCGGACGGTGACGTGATCCAACTACCTGACTTCATGAACCCGAACGAGTATTGATAGGGCTTTCGAAGCACAAGATCGCAATCCGTGCTCGAACTCACCGTCCCCATGAGACGGACCGTCTCGGGTTCTACCAGATGAGTAGTTCCGAGCGAACCGCCGAGTGACAGTGGTGCGTACATACCCGCGAGGCCGCGGGCGTTGGTGATCCCGCCCTGTGCGGGTAGGCAGGCCCTGTGGGACTTCGAGAGGTTGTGTTCCTCATTTTGAACGAACCCGCCGCTGTTCAAGACCTGCATCGCCGCGATCGATTCCGGGTGAAACTCGACCGCTATCTGAAATGGGTGATCAACGATGGGGAGCATCTTCGCGACGCGAGACTCGTCGCTTGACGGCAGCCCGAACCAAAAATCGAGGCGCAGCGGTTCGGCGATCTCTTCGCTGAAGAAACGGTCGAACGGCCGGCCGTCGACTCGACGCACGATCTCTCCCCCAAGCCAGCCAATGTTGAACGAGTGGTAACCCACCCGCTCCCCTGGCTCCCAGAAGGATGCCTCGTTCTCCAGCGCCGCGACCATGCAGCCCCAGTCGTAGAAGGCACCGGGCTTGAGCGGCCGGCGAAATGCGGGGACGCCCGCGGTATGATTCAGTAGCATTCCAACTGCGACACGCTCTTTTCCGTTTCGCCCAAATTCGGGCCAGTACGCCGTCACTGGCGCGTTGAAGTCGAGCAATCCACGATCGTGAAGCAGATGGGCGCAAAGGGCAACAGCGCCCTTCGAACAGGAGAAGACGACGATCAGCGTGTCTTCCGTCCAGGGCTTTCCCGTAGCCGGGTCTGCCAATCCGCCCCAGAGATCGACGACGGTCTGACCGCCCTGGATCACGCAGACGGCTGCACCAACCTCGCCGTGCTGCTCGAAATTGCGGACAAATGCTTCCTTGACCGCTGAGAATTTCGGGTCACAGATCCCGCACACGTCCATCCGCCACCCCAATCAGCTGCCTGGCGTCAAATCGTCGACGGGAAGCGGCTGCCATTTGCAGGGCAGCCGCTTCCTCGACTCGCGACTATCACTGACCGGCAACGGTCTGGGGCGAATTCTCCGCGCGTTCCAGCAGTACCTGGCTGTATCGGTCACGGAGTGCACGCTTCATGAATTTGCCAGTGGACGTGCGAGGAATTGCGTCAACAAAGATGATGGCGTCAGGCAACCACCACTTGGCGAAGTGTGGCGCGAGGAAGTCACGCAGCTCCTGCTCCGTCGCCGCTGCGCCAGGCTTCAGCACAACCGCGGCGACCGGCCGTTCCAGCCATTTCGGATGCTCGGCGGCGACGACCGCCGCTTCAGCCACAGCCGGATGCGCCATGAGCTGATTCTCCAGCGCAATCGAGCTGATCCACTCGCCACCCGACTTGATCACGTCCTTGGCTCGATCCTTGATCTCCATATATCCCAGCGCGCTGATCGTCGCGATGTCTCCGGTTCGTAACCACCCGTCGTCGGTGAACTTCTCGGCGCTGTCGGGATCGTTGTAATAGCCGGAGGCGACCCACGGACCGCGCACTTCAACCTCGCCCATTGATTCCCCATCCCAGGGAACGATGTCCCCTCCAGCCCGTATGCGCAGCTCGACCAGTGGCGCGGGCCGGCCCTGCATGCTCAGATACTTGAGGCGGACGTCCTCCGGAGCATCGTTGAGCATGCTTGGCACATACGTCACCGTACCAAGCGGCGCGGTTTCTGTCATACCCCACGCATGAATGACGTCAATCCCGTGGCGATCCTTGAACGCTCGAATCGTTGCGGCCGGTACGGCCTGTCCACCGACTAACGTGCGGTTCAAAGTCGAGACATCGACCGAGCCCTTATGTTGATCAAGATACTGGAGCATTCCGAGCCAGATGGTAGGCACGCCCGCCGCGAATGTAACGCGCTCGCGTTCGATTAGCGAAATGATGCTTTCCGCGTCCAGGAATGGCCCGGGAAACACTTGCGCGGCGCCGGTCATCGCGCAGGTAAATGGTAATCCCCAGCAGTTGGCATGGAACATTGGAACGACCGGCAACACGATATCTCGCTCGCGCATACCAAACATATCGGCACCCATCTGAGCCAGCGAGTGGAGCGTGAGCGCACGGTGCGAGTAGACAACGCCTTTCGGCCGGCCAGTGGTACCTGACGTATAGCACATCGCCGCGGCCTGACGTTCGTCGACATGCGGCTCTTGAAATTCCTTCGGGTCCGCGGCGGCCAGCAGGTCCTCGTACGAAAGCATGTCGTCTGGAGTATCGTCGCTGTCGGACATCACGATGATATGGTCGACGTCGATTTGCGGCAGCACTTTCTCGAAACGCGAAAGCAGCACGTCATCGATGAGCACAACCCTATCCCCAGCATGGTTGATGATGTATGCGATGTCGTCTGGGTGCAGAAGAATGTTGAGCGTGTGTAGGACTGCTCCGCCCGCTGGAATGCCGAAGTACGCTTCCAGGTGTCGATAGCTGTTCCAGGCAAAGGTGGCCACTCTATCACCCGGCCGGACATCAAGCCTGGAAAGCGCAACCGAAAGCTTCCGTGCTCTGACGGCCATGTCGGCGTAGGTATATCGGTGAATGGACTTGTCAGGTAGCTGACTCACGACCTCTTTTTCACCGTAGATTGTTTCGGCTCGTCGCAAGATACTGTTTAGCGTGAGTTCATAGTCCATGATCAAACCGTCCATCAGGATTCCTCTCTTCAACAACCGTCTAGCGCGAGCTCTAGACACCAGTCAGCGGCGATAGCTCCACGGATTCTGTGCGACTGATCAATTGCAATACCATTGTGATCCGGGGAATCGATCAGCACATCGTGAGAACTACGGAATCAGCACTGCGCCTTCGTTCAGTCGATCGCGCTCAGCCTACGTAGTTCTCCACTGGTACAGGAAGTCGATTCGCTGGTGATGGATCAGTGCGAGTGACAGATTGGCCGACGTTTAAGCGAGATTGTGCTCCACCGCAAACAGAGTCGCTTCGGTGCGGGAACGAACGCCGAGCTTGGTGTAGATTGAGCTGAGGTGAGACCCCACGGTGCGTGGACTGACAAAGAGCTCATCCGCCATCTCGGCATCGGTCATGCCGCGCGCGACGAGCCGTAGTACTTCCAGTTCACGCGTAGTGAGGTCGCTCTGGTTGAGGGGACTGGTGCGCGAGCGATCGATCAAGCTCTCGATTTCGTCGGCTTCGGCCAGCGCTGGCTTCGCGCCCAGTGGATCGCAGATCGCCCGCACTTCATCGAGGAGCACTCTCGCGTCTGCGCGCTGCCTAGACTGCACGCGCAGGCGCGCCAGAACGAGTAGTGTCAGCGCGCGTTCGTACCGCGCGACGCAGGCGTCTGCCAGTGTCAGCGCTTGATCGAGATATGACTCGGATTTTGATAAATTGCCAGCCTCAAGCTCGAGCTGTCCGAGGAATCGATTGGCCTCAAGCAAGACGAGCGGCTGCCGAGGTTTGGTGCCAACCGAGACCGATTGCTCCGCATACTTCCGCGCGAGGCTCGGTTGCCCGTCGAGTTGATGATACCTGGCCCATAACAGATTGCTACGAGCACGACCGCGGACAAGACCTGGGCGATCCAACCAGCGGTCGTAGCACCGCAACCAGGTATGGGCGCGCGGGAGATCGGCCGCGTCCAACGCGATATCCGCCACCCGAGGGATCACATCGAGCGCGGACCAAATCTGCATTTCTCCCGGATCTGTCTCAGCGCCTCTCGGAAGCGCCGATCGTATCTCATTCCACGCAAGCTCCAGTTCGCCGCGACGGCGTGCGAGCTCAGTGAAGAAACCGACTGCCACGCTCCTCCACACCGCATCGCTCTTGCTGGATCTAGCGTCAGAAAGAACAAGCATCGTGTGCGCCCAGTCGATTCCGCGGATCATGTTGAATGCAATTTCGGCAAATGAATAGAGCCCATCTGAGGAGATCCCTCCTTCGACAGAGCTCGCGAGACACCGAGACGCTTCATCGACCTGCTTTTCCAGCAGTGACGGATGATCTGAAAGAAAGGGAAGCGTGAACGCGGTTACTTCGGCATCAATCGTCAATGCAATCGCGAATGGATTTCGGTGTAACTGGCGTGCTCGCGCGAACGCGTCACGCGCTCGGTCGACGTGCCCGAGACATGCATAGCAGAGAGCCAACGCTGAATAGGTGTTGGCCGTCCCGCTAGCGGAAACTACGTCTTTTGAACGTGTATCGTTCGTGGTTCGATCCCGATCCTGGTTGGCAAGCACGTCGCTCGCAAGATCCATCGCAGTGTCGAAGCTCTCGACTCCGCCAACCCAAATGATCCGTATCCCTCGTAGTTCCTCCATCGCACGCTTCAGAGAATCGGACGCTGGCTGGCCCTCCGCCGGATTCGTACGCTCGTCCAGCAGACGATCGAATCCCGCGAGCCCACGAGACATTAGATCTAGCGCGGTCGGATAATCGCCATCCAGACCCGACCGATGACCCAGTTGCGTCGTAGCGCACGCGCTCAGCAGCTCATCGCCGGTCATTTCTCCAAGGCGAACGGCTTGATCCAAATAGTCGTGACTTTTTGGCGCGTCTCTGAAGCAGAGAACTCGGCCCAGACGGAAGCAGATCCAACCACGCTCCGATAATCGCGTCTCATCGCCCTCCAGCAGCGTGAGTGCGTCCTCGTAGAGGCCAACCGCCACTGTCCAGGCGTAGAGACGCTGGGCTCGACTACCCGCTCGAACCAGCCACTCAACGGCGCGTCGGTCTCCCGCGCGATGGAAATGATCGGCAACCAAGCTTGGGTCTGGCAACGGCAGTTGCATTAAGGCTTCTCCAACGACGCCGTGCCACAATCTCCTCTGAGGCAGGACCACGCCTTCATAGAGAGCGGCGCGGATGAGCGCGTGGCTGAACCGCAGTCGGTCAGAGATGTCGCTCTCAATCAGTACGTGCGCCTCAATAGCCGGCCGAATATGCTCCACAAACTCCGCTTCTGGCAGTTCGGACACCAGTCTCCAGAGCTCTAGCGGCACCGATTCACCAATAACCGCGCCCAACGCGAGGAGCCGTCGCGTCGCGGCCCCGAGCTTGTGCAAACGAGCGTCAATGACCTGCCGAAGCAACGTCGGGAGCGGTGCCCGCGCCAGATCGCCGACCGTCCAGCGGGCTTCATGGATGCGCAGGATGTCTTCGTCTTGTAGCGAGTACAGAAGCTCGTCGATATAGAAGGGATTGCCGTCGGCTCGCTGCTGCAGATAGTCGAGGAGGCGCTCGCGATCACCGGAATTCAGGTCGTATCGATCCTGAATCAGTTCGCCCGTGTCGACTCGATCAAATCGCGCGAGTCTGACGCGCATCGCTTTGGTTTCGCGCAGGATCAGCGGAACGAGGCGATAGAGGGGGTGGTTCACTGTGATCTCGTTATCGCGGTAGGTAACCAGCAACAGGATCCGGTGGCTGGAAGCCTGTCTGCCGATGAAGCGCAGCAATTCGAGACTCGTTTCATCAGCCCACTGCAGATCCTCCAGCACCACCACGATCGGCTGAATCGACGCAAGCGATTCGTAAAACTCCCAGGTTTGTGCAAACAATGCCTGCTGGCCGCCGAGGTCGTCCAACGCGTCGCGATCGTGAATAAATTTGGGTAGGGTCGGCCAGTCGTCTTGCGGACGATAATCGTTGGCAATTTCGATCCACGGACCATATGGTGTCGCCACCATCACATCGTAGCAATGGCCGCCGTATGCAACGGCGCCGTGTCGGGCGGCTTGACAGCACACCGTCTCAACCAGTGTCGTCTTCCCGATTCCTGCGTCGCCGCTAATAAGCACTACGCCGCCGCGTCCGCCAAGCATCCGCTCGACTACAACGCCGAGAGCGGTCTGCTCGCGCTCACGACCGACCAAATGTTTCGTCACATCCGATGCTGAAATGCCGGGCCGAAGGATCTCCAAAGGGGTCTTCCAATCGATGCCTGGCCTGGGCAGACGATTCGTTGCTTTGTTCAAATGTTCGTGTGGTTCGGAATTGTAGCACGCGGACGCGAGAAGAATGACGTCGGTGGAAATCGGATGTCTTACGGCGTCCGTGAGCACGCCACCAACATTCCCCCGCCGCACGGTTTGTGCGTTGCGAACGTCGACTTCGCGCATCTCGTCAATCGGGCGTGGCGCGAGCGTTTGAGTGCCTTCCATGTTCGGCATGAACGCGACAATCCTTGCGCTCGGAGATGCAACGGCACCATACTAACGAATGCTATGGAGTACGTGTCGGTCATTATAGTCAACCACAATACGGCGGGGCTCTTGCTGCAGTGTCTATCGCGCGTGCTGGAGAGCCGTCTCGACCACCCGGTCGAGGTCTACGTCGTCGACAACGCTTCGTCCGACAACAGCGTCGCGTTGGCCGGCGCAAGCTTCCCCAACGTCAACATCATCTCCGCAAAACGCAACGTCGGATTCGCTGGAGGCAACAATCTGGCATTGAAGCAGATTCTGGCCAAGGTGCCGTCGGAGGCCAATCGCAAGGCCGCTCGGTTCTGCTGCTCAACTCCGACTGCTTCGTGGAGATCGATACCATCCAAAAAACGTCTCAGTTCCTCGACGACAATCCGGAAGCTGGAGCGGTCGGCCCAAAACTCGTCTTACGCGACGGTGAGCTCGATCTCGCCTGCCGCCGGTCGTTTCCGACTCCGTCCAGCGCCTTCTACAAGCTGACTGGGATGGCGCGCAGGTTCCCCAAGAGCCGCCGTTTTGCCCGCTACAACCTGACATACCTGGACCCCGACAAGGTCGCGGAGGTCGATTCGGTCGTCGGCGCCTACATGCATGTGCGTCTGGCGGCGATCGACGATGCCGGGTTGCTCGATGACTCGTTCTTCATGTATGGAGAAGACCTGGATTGGGCCTTCCGCATCAAGGAACGTGGCTGGAAGGTGTTTTACTATCCTGAAGCACGCGCACTGCACTACAAAGGTGCCAGCAGCTCGAGACGCAGCTATCGCCTCATCGTCGAGTTCTATCGCGCCATGTACCTGTTTCATCGCAAACATTACGCATCGCAGACGTTCCCGGTCGTCAACTGGCTCGTCGCCGCGGGCATCTTCTTGCGCGCCTGCGTGGCGCTGTGTCTCAACCTGGCTCGACCAGCCGCTGGGAAACGCGTCGCGTGACGCATCACACGCAACCGCTTTCCGACTCGCGGGGGCACCTTCGTGAATAGACGCCATGGCGACGTGCGGCGCGACCGACGGCTACGCACGCACGGTTCAAGTCGCGATGCTGGATCGACCCACACGACGACTGAGTCTCCTGACGGTTCACGGCGCGGGCTCGCCCAACCGATGCTCGACGGGCTCCTACTCGGCTTCGTTCTGTACATCACCCTGGAAGTCTCAGCCTGGACCCATCGCATCGAGCTGGGATCGACAAGCACGTTTCTCGATCGTCTGATGATCTCCGGCATTGCCGCCGTCTGCATGACTACCATCCTCACGCTGATCGGCCCGGCCAGAAGTGATCGAGGCGTCTCTCGATTTCTGCTCGGTGGATTGGCCGGTTCCGTCGCGTTCAGCATCTCGATCGCGGTGGCCGTGGATGCGTTCATCCTGCACGTTGGGACGCCGGCATCGTCACCCGAGCTCGTGGCCGGGGGGATGGCCGCACTGGCGTTGATCGTCGTCGCCCACCTGTTGATTGCCCAAGGGCTGCACGAAATCGCCCCGCGACCCGTCCACGAAGCGATCCAGTTGGCTCCCGTTTGCATCCGACCATCGGAAAGTTCCATGTCCCACGGCCACAGCGCATCAACCACCGTTGCCGCAAGTTCGACGCGTGTCGTGCTGGCGGAGGAGCCTGACGCCGACGTGGAAATTCCGACGCTCGCCGCTCCACACCGTCGACCCGTTCATGGGGCTATGCACCTCGTCACCGTCGAAGAGGGGACCGAGATCGCCGAACCAGTCTGGATTTCGACCGGGCTCGATTGGCCACGTCGTTCGCCACGTTCGCTGAGCCGTACGCTCAAACGCGCGATCGATCTCGTCGTGGGTGCCACGTCCTTAACCCTGCTCTCGCCATTGATGGTGGTCCTCGCCATCCTCATCAAGCTCGAATCGCGTGGTCCAGCCCTCTTTGTTCAGACGCGGATCGGGATAAACGGCACGACATTCGATCTGTTGAAGTTCCGCTCCATGCGTCTCGACGCCGAGGAATGCACCGGTCCGGTCTTCGCCACGCGCAACGACCCACGTTGCACGCGCATTGGCCGCTTCATGCGTCGCCACTCGCTCGACGAGCTTCCACAGCTGATCAACGTGGTGCGCGGCGATATGAGTATCGTGGGACCGCGTCCTGAGCGACCCTATTTCGTGGTGCGCTTCAGCCAGACGATCCCACACTATGCCGAGCGGCATCGTGAGAAGGCCGGCATCACCGGTTGGGCGCAAGTCAACGGGCGGCGAGGAGACACCTCGATCGAGGAGCGGGTGCAATATGACCTCTACTACGTCGAAAACTGGTCGTTGGCCTTCGACCTCAAGATCATGGTCCGCACGGTGGTCGAAATCTTCCAGGGGCACAACGCCTACTGAGTAGCTGTTTCAGCCCGCGTTACTGAGTCGCGTTCTGGCCGATTCTCACTGCAGAGCAAAGACGTATCCGGTGACGGGATTGTCATAGAAATCACAAACCGCGACACGATGCGGATTCGGGCGTTTCGGCAGCAGTGCGGTGGCAAATGGGCCGGGGGTAGTCCGGTTCACTGGCACAGGTGCTGCATTATGTCAGTAGTGGAGGATAGTTCCCTCGATCCTTACACCCAGCCGCCCGGGTGGCTCGCCACTGCCCGGAGCACCCGATACCACACTATCCTCCAATGGATCTGTGGCCTGGTCATCAGCACCCCATCCCATCCAGCCAGGCCACCGATCCAGTCCCGCTCAGCCCCTCACGCTCAGTCGCTCGCCTCGGCGAACGATTGACGTACCTCTTCCAACGCTCCCGACGTATTCAGAATATCGACCGCACTGAACGCCATCACCGTGGCGGCTTCGCGCAGCCAACGACGTCCGTGCTCGGAGCCGGCCGCCTGTGCAAATTCGACGGTATGCGGCGCGTGGCCGTCGGTCCCTTCCAGTTCCAACATCAGGTGCATCCCTGGGATCTCCTGGCTCAAATTGGCGAAATCGGTCGAGCCTTTGCCCATTTCGGGGGAATAGGGGACGTGCGCCACGCCGGCCTGATCCAGGTTCTCCCGAAAAATGCGCTTGAGGGCGTCGTTCTGTTTGTCTTCGGTGGCGAAGGGGAATTGCGGGCGGGCGTTCTGGCGACCTTTGAGGACCGTAACAGTGGCGCCAATGGCGGCGGCAGATCCTTCGGCGACGCGGATGACCTGCTCGATGACCTCCTCGACCCGCTGCCACTTGTCGGCCCGAATCCCATAGCGGATCTCGGCGAAGTCGGGGATGACGTTCACGGCCGAACCACCGTTGGTGATCATCGACGATATGACGATGTCCTTCGGCACGCGCTGGCGCAGTCCGTTGACTCCGACGTAACACATGACCATGGCATCGACGGCATTGATCCCCTGTTCCGGCGCGGCAGCGGCGTGCGACGGTTTGCCGTGGAACTGAAAGACGACCGATCCGGCGGCCAGAAAGGGTGTGTCGACGTTGGTGCCGGTGTGGATCGGGTGGGTCATCATGGCCGCGCCGACGCCGTCGAAGACGTCGTTCTCGAGCATGATGACTTTGCCCGCGCCACCCTCTTCGGCGGGCGAGCCGAAGAGCGTCACGGCGCCATCCAGCTCATCGGCATAGGCCGCCAACGCCAGAAACGCGCCGACCGCGGCCGTCCCGATAAGGTTGTGGCCACAGGCATGGCCGATCTCCGGCAGCGCGTCATATTCGGCCAGGATGCCGACCCGCTGGCCGCTCTGATGGCCGGGGACGCGAGCCACGAACGCGGTCGGAAGATCGGCAACACCGACCTCGACATCGACGTCGTGTTGACGCAGGACGTCGGTGATCGCTTGAACGGCGTGATGCTCCTGAAAGCGGATCTCCGGATGGGCGAAGATGTCGTCGCTCAGGTCTCCTAATTCAGGCATCAACTCTTCGATGCGCGCCCGAATGCGGGCCTTGAGCGCGTGCGTCGTCTCCGAACTACTCAACGGGCTGCTCCCCCCTTAAAACTTCAATTTGTCCGGCTCAGTATAGCCGCGTTCTTGTGGGTTTCAGGGGGAGAGTGTGGGGTCTTCCCGGAAGTAGCCACCCTCATCCCCAGCCCTTCTCCACACCCACTTCGTGGGTACCCGGCAGGAGAAGGGAGTCCACCGGATACTGTCATCCAGCATCCTGTTCGTCTCCCCTCTCCTGATCGTCGGGATGGTCCTCTCCCTCGGGTCGAGGGGTGCTCCCTTTGTCAGAAGGGGCAGGGGGGATGGACCGTCAGTGAAGGAGGAGCGTCGGGGTGAGGGCCATCTCGCAACTAGCAGTCTCTACGGCACCGTCACGCCACTCGGCAGGTGGATGGTCTGCAGTCCGTGCTCGAACTCGGCGCGGCGATCCTCGTACCAGGGCGGCAGGCGAACGCCGCTGGCAAGCGACTCGACCGGCTCGTCGATGGCGAATCCGGGCGGATCGGTGGCGATCTCGAAGAGGATTCCACCGGGCTCGTTGAAGTAGATCGACTTGAAATAGCTGCGGTCCCGCACCGGCGTCACCGAGAGCCCCACCGAGGTCAGTCGCTGCCGCCAACGCTTTTGCTCGGCCTCGTCGCGCGTGCGCCAGGCGACGTGATGGACCGTGCCGGGCCCTTCGACGCCATCTTGCAACGGCGGCTCGAGGAGCAGATCGATGGTCGAGCCAAGATCGCCCGTTCCTGCGCTGAACCGGCGCAGACTCTGCGATTCAGCCACCACGGTGAAGCCCAGCAGGTCGGTCATGATCGCCGTCGTCTCATCGGGCTTGCTCGAATAGAGGGTGACGCCCGCGAAACCAAAGATGGCGTGCTCGGCAGGCACCGGGCCGTCGTGCCACGCATCCGCGGCGTTCGTTCCGGGCTGGGCTACCAGCGCATTCACCAGACCGTCCGGGTCGTCAAAGATGATCTTCTCTTCGTCAAAGACGGTTCTGGTCGTCTCCACCTCAATGCCGTGTTGTTCCAGCCGGTCGCGCCAGAAATCGAGCGAACCCTCCGGCACGGCAAAGGTTGTCACCCCGATCTGCCCCGCGCCGATGCGGCCGGGTTTGGTTCGCGGCCAGGGGAACGTGGTCAGGATCGTGCCCGGTGTTCCGGCATGATCGCCGAAGTAGAGGTGATAGGTCTTGGGGACGTCGAAGTTGACGGTCACCTTGAGCGGCCGCAGTCCAAGCACTCCGGTGTAGAAATCGAGGTCCCGTTGCGGGTCGCCGACGACCGACGTGACGTGATGGATACCGGGTACTTTGAGGTCCACGATGTCGCTCCGTTCCCAGTGAAAATCGATCGATGGGCTGCCAGTCCGGTGTCTGATGCCGTCCTGGGAGGCAAGCCATATGAGATACACCCCCAGTATGACAGACACAAGAAACGCCGCCGCGCCATTGTGACGCGGCGGCGTGAAATTGGGGACTAGAGCGTGGCGTGCGCTGGAATGTCGACCTCGAGCGACTGCCCGGCACGCAACAGTCGGAGCCTGATCGGCCCGACCGCTCCCTGGCGGGCGAGGACTTCGCCGAACCGCATCGGGTGCTGGACATGGTGATCGCCGATGCCGAGCAGCACGTCTCCGGGATAGATTCCAGCCGCTTCGGCGAGACTGCCATGCTCGACCCCGGCGACGAGCAGCGCCGCCTCGGCACCTTCCATATCTGCATCGAGCCACGACTGCGGTAGTCGCACCGTGGTCAGTTCGAGTCCCAGTACCGGTGCATCGCCAGTGACGCGAGCCAGGAACGCCTTCACGGTCTCGGCCGGAACCGACAGGGCCGTGCCGGGACCGGCAACCATGGCGTTGATGCCGACGACATGACCGTCGACCGACACCAGCGGACCGCCCGAGTTTCCGGGGTTGAGATGCAGATCGGAGCGGATCATGGCGCGCGGGTCAGCCGCTGTGGGCACCGCGCTGACGATTCCGACCGTCACCGCGTGCTCGATCCCCATGGGATGGCCGACGGCCATGACGACGTGCCCGATTCGCAACGCGGTCGAATCGCCGATCACGGCCGGTTGTGGCGTCCCCGCGACGCGCAGCGCGACGACGTCGTTCTGCGGATCGCGGCCGATGACCTGACCGGTCGACTCGCGACCGTCGGCAAAGACGACCTCGGCGCTGTCGCCGTGAACGACGTGGTGGTTGGTGATCACGATATCGGGCGCCCAGACGATTCCCGTGCCCGATCCGCGACGACCGTCGCGCACCGACACGATCGATTGGTGCAGACTAACCGCCAGATCTCCAAGGCTCTCCGAGAGCGGCTCGACGAGGGACGGACTAATCGTGGAAACCATTGTCTTATCGCTCTCCGATGGTGATTTCGACGTCGGCCAATTGACCGGCGCGGATCAATCGCGCGGTTTCGGTTCTTCCTGCGCTACCTGGACCTAACGCGTCCTGCAGCGCCGTGATCTCTGCCAGCGTTCGCTCGCCAAAACCGACCAACGTGTCACCCAGCAGCACGCCCGCTCGCTCGGCCGGACTGTCCGATTCGACGTTGAGGACCAGCAAACCAGTCTCCTGCCCGAGTCCCAACGATGTCCGCAGCCCATCAGGGATGCGCACGGGCTGCGTGGCGACGCCCAGGTAGCCGCGCTTGGTGCCCGTTCCGCTCGACAGCGCTTCCGCCACCCGCTGGATGACGGGGGTCGGGATCGTCACGGCTAAGCCGCGCGCAAGAATCGACGTGTTCAGTCCGACTACCTCACCGGAAGCCGACAACAGCGGCCCGCCTGAGAAGCCGGGGTAGAGCGTGACGTCGGAGCGGATCACGCCCTCGATCGAGCCGCCGCGCCAGGTGCGCCAGGTGCCGCCGACCGCGCTGACCACGCCGAGTGATGCCATCGCCTGATCGCCGTGCGGGCGGCCCAGAGCCAGGACAAGGTGCCCCACTCTGGCTGTATCCGACGAGAATGTCGCGACGGGAAGTCCGCCCGCTTCGATCTTCAGCAGGGCAAGATCGGTCCCTTGATCGCGGCCGATGACCGTCGCCTGAAGCTCGCGTCCGTCCGACAGTCCAACTTTGACGTCATCCGGATTGTCGATGACGTGGTCGGCGGTGACGATCAACCCGTCGGCACTCCACACGATGCCCGTTGCGCCGATGCGGCGCCGGGCGCTGACGCGCACGATCCACGGCTGTGCCGTTTCAACGGCCTGGGCCAGATTGTCCGAAAGGGTGGCAAGAATGTTGGCGTTGCTTCCGCCAGTCTCCATGGAATCTCCTCTATTGCATTTGTGGCGACGAGCATCCCACCAAGCTGATGGGGCGCGCCGTCCTCCTCCGTGACCTGTCTTGAGGATAGGTCGCGATCCAGTCGCACGGCACCGCCCGTCCTGCTAGCGGCCTTCCTCGACGAATGGCTAGGTGGGGTAGAGGCGGATGGGTAGGGAGACGCCTAGAGGACGATCAGACCAACACGTGCCGCGCGCGCCAGCGCCTCGGCGCGACTCGACGCGTCCAGTTTGGCCAGGATCGATCCGACGTGAAATTTCACCGTGTGCTCGCTGATGCCGAGCTCAACGGCGATCGTCTTATTGGGGAGACCCTGTGCGATCAACTGCAGCACTTCCCGCTCGCGCGGGGTGAGCGCCTCGTATTCGCCTTCCAGTGGTGGCGCAGGCTCGACCGAAGAGCGCTGCAGCAGCAGCCTTACCGCGCGACTGTCGATGGCCGTCAGACCATTGATGGCCGCCCGCAGCGCGGCCGTGATCTCGTCGGCATTGGCGTCAGGCAGGAGGAAGCCCTGCATGCCACTCTCAATCGCGTCATTCACCAGATTGACGTCGGAGCCGATCAGTACGAGAGGCGGCAGCAGCCGACCACTCAGCATGGGCTCGAGTGCCTCGAACAGGACGTCCACGTCGGCTCCGGGATCGAGCAGCACGACGTCGGGCGCGAGTGCGTCCATCTGGCCGAGCAGTGCGTCGACACCGTCCGCTTCTCCCGCCACGGCGAATGACGGATCGCTCTCGACGACGGCTCGCAGACCGGCTCGAACGGTCGGATATGGCGCCAGGACCAGCACCCGGGTCAGTGAAGCAGACGTTCCGGTCAGTTCTCACTCCATGCTTGAAGCGTCACGCTCATGTTCGGTGAGGATCATTATAGCCAGCGTGAACCAGAAGCCCGGACGACATCCTGCGAGGTACTCATCGGCGAATGCAGTAGGATGAAGGGCAATACATCCTGAGAACAGAAGGGAGCCCAAATTTGGAGCATAAACACACGTGGGTTTGGGGATTCGCGGGGACGATCGTGCTGACGTCGATCCTGCGCGCCGGCCAGGCGTTCGGCCTGACCAGGATCGACATTCCGCTCATGCTCGGCACGATGATTACCCGGCGACGCGACCGTGCCAAGGTTTACGGCTTCGTGCTGCACCTCTTGAACGGCTGGATCTTTGCCTACGCGTATGCGTCCGCCTTCGAGTCGATCCGACGCGCGACCTGGTGGGTTGGCGGAATTATCGGGGCGGTACACGGATTCTTCGTTCTGGCCGTCGCAATACCCAGCCTGCCGGGCATCCACCCCCGCATGGCCACCAATTCGACCGGCCCCGAGCCGACACGCGACCTGCAGCCACCCGGATTCCTCGCCCTCAACTACGGACAGCAGACCGCGATCGCGACGATGATCGCTCACGTCGTCTATGGCGCGATCCTCGGCGCGTTCTACCCCGACCGTTAGAACGGCGCCTGCAGCGTATCGGCGTTGGAGAGAGTTAGGGCGGCATTTATCAGCCCAATGTGGCTGAACGCTTGCGGGAAATTGCCAAGCTGCCGCCCATTCTCGACATCAATCTCCTCCGACAATAGACCCAGATCGTTGCGCCGCTCCAGCATCCGCTGGAAGAGTTCGTGGGCCTCATCAGCACGTCCGATGCGAGCCAGCGCCTCCACCAGCCAGAAGGAGCACATCACAAAAGCCCCCTCTTCACCGGGGAGCGCGTCGTCAGTCCGGTAGCGGAAGACGAGCTCGTCCCGAGCCAATCGTCGTTGCACCGAATCGACCGTACCGATGATGCGTGGATCCTGAACGTCGAGAAATGAAACCAGCGGTGCGACCAGCAACGCGGCGTCAACATCGCCACCAGGGGTGCTGGTGAAGGAGCCAACCCGTACGTCGAAGCCGTGGGTCACGATCCAATCGTGGATCTTGTCCCGTGTTCGCGCGACTCTCGCGGCGTCGATCTTCAGTCCGGCATCCTTGGCAAGCTCGAGCGTCCGCTCCATCCCAACGAATGCCATGATCTTGGAATGGACGTGTTGTTGGCGTGCCGAACGCTTCTCCCAAATACCGTCGTCCGGCTCGTCCCAGCGCTTCATAATGACCTCGGCCATGCCTTTGATCAGGCCGAGCCCATCTCGATCGAAGCGTCCACCGGAACGGCTGTAGAGAGTCAGCGCGTCGATCACCTCACCATAGACGTCGAGCTGAAACTGGTTGATGGCCGCGTTCCCGACGCGGACCGGCCGCGATCCGCAGTAGCCATCCAGATAGTTGAGCTCCTTCTCCTTCGCCTCCGACTGGCCGAAGATGGTGTAGAGCGTGCGGATTTCGGGATGCGTCAATCTGGTCGCGTACAGAAGCCAGCGAGAGAACGCGTGCGCCTCGTGCCGGTAACCAAGCTCGAGCAGCGCGCGGACGGTGAATGCGGCATCCCGCAACCAGCAGTAGCGATAGTCCCAATTTCGCGTTCCCCCCACGACTTCGGGGAGCGACGTGGTTGGCGCCGCGATGATCGCGCCGGAGGGAGCGTAGGTGAGCATCTTGAGCGCGAGGGCGCTTCGCACCACCGCTTCACGATAAGGCCCACGATACCCACAGATCCGCGACCAGTGCTGCCAGAAACTCTTAGTGAACTGCTGGATCAGATCCAGAGACCCGAGGGTGGGGAGCTCGGCCGGGGCCTCTTCCGAGTACGCCAGAATCAGATCGACCCGTTCTCCAGATTTCACCTCGACGGTGGTTGAGAGGACGCCCCCCTCTTCCACGTCCATCGGGACACTGCTGACCAGATGCACGGCGATCCCGCCCCAGGAGACCATGTAGCAGCCCGGCCATTGCGTGCGTATCCGCGGGCCGCGACGTCCATACTCGGGTCTCACCTTGACCACGATGTTCAGCTTGACGGTGCCGGAGACGCCCTCGATACGCCGAATGATCTCGCGGTCAGGAATGGGAAACGTCTTCTTTTGGATTTCGGTCAGTGCGGGCATGAAGTCGATCAAGCGGACCGATCCGGTGTCGGTCAAGAACTCCGTGGTGAGGATGTTGGTGTCGTCCAGGTAGGAGCGCTTGACGTCGTACTCGCCGGTCGGCTCGATCGAGAAATAGCCGCCAAGCTTGGAATCGAGCAGCCGCGCGAAGACGGCATCGCTGTCGAACATCGGTAAGCACCACCAGTCGATGGACCCGCTGCGTGACACCAACGCGATACTTCGTGAATCACCGATGACGCCGTAGTCGGCGATCGGTATGTAGCTGCGCTCCAGTTGCAAACGCTCGGTCTGCGGTTGCTGCTCTGTTTTCTCGGCGACTGTCAATCGCGCCTTCTCCTTTCGGCCGCGCGGGCGTGCTGATTGATGCGGTCCTCCATGGTATTATCGCTAGCTCTGTGCCTGCCCGGCGGAACTGGGGAAAATCACCATGGATCACACACCATATCGCGCGCTTTGGGAAATGACTTGGTCCGAGCTCGAAACGTCGATTCGCGAGATCGACCTTGTACTGTTGCCCATCGGAGCGACGGTACAGCATGGTCCGAACAGTACGTTCGCGTCCGATGCGCTTCGAGCCTACCAGTTCTCTGTCAAAATCGCTGAACGGCTCTATCCGCGTGTGCTGGTTGCGCCGGTCATGCCGTTCGGCATCGCGCCGCAGCACATGAGCTTCTCGGGAACCATCTCGCTCACCTCCGAGACCTTCATGAACGTGCTGTATGAAGTAGTCGAGAGTCTGGCCGAGCACGGTTTCGACCGCTTCCTCTTCGTCAACGCCCATTCTGGGAATGAGGGTTCGCTCGAATATCTGCTCAGCCGCATCCGCACCAAGCTGGATATCTACACCGCCTGGGTGTCTATTTCGGATCTCGCACGCGACGTCATGCGGCCATCCGATCCGGACGAGCGATCCGGGCACGCCGACCTCAACGAGATCAGCCAGCTTCTGTACCTGGCGCCGGAAACCGTGCGAAGGGGCTCACTTGCGGGTGGTGAATCGCTCGAGCCGGAATATCCCTTCTCATCGGCAATCGGGCCGGTTCACACCGCCTATACGCTGGACGATCTGAGCGCAAACGGCGTCCTGGGTGACGGACGTGGGGCTTCATATGAGCTTGGCGAACGCATCATCACCACGGCGCTGGAACGCGTCTGCGCCTTCATCGACGCGTTCACCGAAGGTGACGGCTTCTACCCACCGTCAGCGCGATAACGCATCGCTGGCCTCGACTGGTCACTCTGACCTGGCAAGAAGTGAGACTTCTGGGGCATGCGAACAACCGACAACGCACCGTATTCTCTCGATGTCCGTCTGCCTCGGACCAGTATCAACGGAACAATTGACGCTGGACACGTATAGCTTCTAGCTCGGTGAGACGGCGAAGGTCATGATCGCGCATTACGGAAACGACAGTACAGCCGGTGGCGCGGTCGAGACGACAGACGTCTTTATCTCCGATCGGATGACCGACGCGATACGTCGGTGCGCGCGAATCGCGGGCCGGGCGCTCGGCTGCGACGTCGCATTCTGGTCGCCGGACGGGCCGGATGACGTCGCGCACGCACCCCACGGCAGCCGGCACGCAATGCCGCAAGAAGATGTTAAACGGTTCGAACGTGCAGCTGAGCCCGCCTTCATCACCAACGACGTAGTCGTGACCCCGTCGATCCTTCAGCACGGAAACCTGCGCACGGCTCAGTCCTTCGTCGCGGTACCGGTACGACACGATGGATTCCCGATCGGCGTCTTGACCGCCCGCTCCGACCACTCGGAGACCTGGCGCGCCGATCAAATCGAGATCCTGACTGAGGCCGCCGCGTTGGCTGAGTCGATGATCGACGGCGAGCTGGGCCGCACCGAACGTGCGGAATTCAGCGCGCTCTGCGAGATCTTCGATCGCATCACCGACCCATTGATCGTGGTGCGGGCCGATCTGACGGTGAACGTGCTCAATGCGGTCGCCTCCGCCCTGATCGCCAGCATTCTGGACGAGTTTCCGGATTCGATCGCCGGGAGCACGCTGACGTCGCTTCTTCCCGGCGGCGTCGGCGCGGAGCTCTCTGAGGTCATCGAGCGCTGCATACGGACTCATACGACCATTCAGCATCGCTATTTCTGGCCAGAGATGGGCCGCTGGTTCAGCGTGCATGCCTATCCCGCCGTTGACGGCGCGACCATTCGCCTGCACGACATCCACGACCTCAAGGAGACCGAAGACCGCAAGGCCGATGAGACGACCCATCTCGCGGCTATCATCGAGGCACAACGGGAAATTGCCGCGTGCGAGCACGACGTCAACCGCCTGATGCGAACGTTCGTCGAGCACGCACAGGCGATCACGCATGCCGACGGCGTCTCGGTCGAGTTCGTTCACGACGACGAATTGATCTGTGCGGCGGCCATCGGGACCCTGTCAGATAGGGTAGGCAAGCGACGTGACGTGCTGCCGGAGAACGGAACGTTGGTCGGAGCGAAGATGCTGGCCGATGAGTTCGACGACGACGGGACCCGTTCGACGGTCCATATCCCGCTGAACGAGCATGGTCATGATCGTGGCCTGCTCCGCGCCGTTTGGAACCGGATGACCGGCTTCAACGACCGGGATTTGCAGTCGCTGCATCTATTGGCGGCGCTGGTGACGGGCACGATGATCCGGGCGGAGGATTACGAGACCAAGCAGCGCCTGCTCGCGGAACGCACGGCGGCCCTGAATGCATTGCGAGAGGGTGAAGAGAGCTTCCGCAAGGTATTCGCGGAAGCAGCGGTCGGCGAGTTCACGACGTCACTGGACGGACGGTTCTTACAGGTCAACCACGCGTTCTGTCAGATCACCGGCTACGACGAGGCTGCGCTCAAAGGCACCGACATCCTCAGCATCACGCACCCTGAGGATGTCGAAATGAGCGCCGAACGCTACCGGCAGCTGACGGAAGAGTTGATCCCTTATTTCCATCTCGACACGCGCTACATTCGCAGCGATGAGCGAGTGGTGTCGGTGCAGCTGAGCAGCTCGGTCGCGCGCAACGCGGACGGCGATCCGCTCTACGTGATCGGTCTGGTGCAGGACGTCACCGAGCGCAAGCTCGCCGAGGAACGCCAGCACGAAGCCGAAGCGCGCTTTCGCTCGCTGGTCGAACAAGTGCCCGCCGTCATTTACATCGCGGCCATCGACGAGCTTTCGACGACGGTCTACGTCAGCCCGCAGATCGAGACGCTCCTCGGATTCGATCCGCAGGAATGGCTTGCCGATCCGAGGTCCTGGCTCAACGCCCTGCACCCTGACGATCACGATCAAATGTTGAACGAGATCGTGCCGCACTCGCTCGACGCATCGCTGCAGAGCGAGTATCGCCTGCGATCGTGCAGTGGAGACTACGTCTGGGTGCGCGACGAAGCCGTCCTGATTACTGACGATCATGACCAGCCACTCTACTGGCAGGGTTTCCTGCTCGATATCACCGAACGCAAGCGCGCTGAAGAGGAACTGAAGGAACTCGAAGAGAAGTACCGCTCACTGGTCGACAATGCCAACGACGTCATCATCACGTATGACCTCGTTGGTCAGATCATCTTCGCCAACCAGATGTTTATGGATCGTTATGGCTACGACTACCACGAAGCGATGGGACTCTCGGTCTTCGACCTCGTACATCCAGAGGACCGAACGTGGGTGCGTGACTACTTTGAACGGCGCCTGCGGGGCGACGACGTGCCCGGAGCGTATCAGCTTCGCACGCTGACAAAAGACGGCTCAATCGTCTACATCGACGTCAATACGAGCCCGATCGTGAACGCCGATGGCCGTCCCGCCGCGATTCAGGCCATCATCCGCGACGTCTCGGAGCGGTATCTGGCGGAACGGTTGTTGGCGGAGAGCGAGCAGCGCTACCGCTCTCTCTTTTATCACAATCCCGATGCCGTCTTCTCACTCGATCCGCGCGGACGCTGCCTTGCCGCGAACCCGGCCTGCGAGGCCATCACCGGTTATACGTCGGACGAAATCCTCTCCCGGCCATGGTCCGCGTTCATCGTGAAGGAAGACCTCAAGTCGACGCTGCGCCATTTCGCCCGATCGGTGCGTGGCGAGGCGCAAACCTTCGAAGTCAGCGTGGTGCGCAAGTCGGGACGACGCGCACGCCTGAGCGTGACGACTGTTCCCATCATGGTTGGTGGTCAGATCGTCGGCATTTATGGCATCGCTAAAGACGAGACCGAGCGACGCGACCTGGAAGAACAGCTGGCTCATCAGGCCTTCCATGACTCGCTCACCCATTTGCCGAATCGCATGCTCTTCCTCGACCGGTTGCAGCACGCCATCTCGCGAACGGAGCGCAGCCAATCCCTTCTGGCGGTCCTCTTCCTCGACCTGGACAACTTCAAAGTGATCAACGATAGCCTGGGTCATGAAGTGGGCGATCAGCTGCTGATGAACGTCGCCGAGCGGCTACGTGGCAGCATGCGCGCGGGTGACACGGCCGCGCGGCTCGGAGGCGACGAGTTCATCCTGTTGCTCGAGCAGATCCATTCAGTCAACGAAGCCGAGCTCATCGCACACCGCGTCCACGACGTTTTGAAGGAACCCTTCTTCGTGGGTGAGCGCGAGGTCTTCGTCACGCCGAGCATCGGGATCGCGGTCAGCACGTCGCCGGACGATCGGCCGGACGATCTGCTGCGCAACGCGGACGTCGCCATGTACCGTGCCAAGCGCAACGGCCGTGGCTGCTACGAGATCTTCGATCCTCTCATGCACACGCATCTGATGCAGCGCCTCGAGCTCGAACACCACCTGCGACAGGCGATCGAGCGGCGCGAGTTTCTGGTCTACTATCAGCCCAAACTCGATCTGAAGTCCGGGCGCATCGTCGAGATGGAAGCGCTCATCCGCTGGCAGCATCCGGAGCTCGGGCTCGTCTCACCGGCGGAGTTCATCCCGCTGGCGGAAGAGACCGGGCTGGTCATCCCCATCGGTCGTTGGGTTTTGCACGAAGCCTGCAGCCAGATGCAGGATTGGCGGCTGCGCTTCCGTGGCCATGCGCCGGAACGCGTCAGCGTCAACCTCTCGGCGGTGCAGCTGCGCATGCCGAGTCTGGTCGACGACATCGCGGCAACGTTGCAGGAGACGGGGCTCGACCCATCCTGCCTCTGCCTGGAGATCACCGAGAGCGCCGTGATGGACAACGCCGACCTCGCCATGACCACGCTCGCATCCTTGAAGCAGCTCGGCATCGAGCTCGCCATCGACGATTTCGGCACCGGCTACTCATCCCTCTCCTACCTCAAACGTTTCACTGTCGACGTCCTCAAGATCGACCAAACCTTCGTGGACGAGATCGATCAGGACGAGGAGAACTCGGTCATCGTCGGCGTCACGATTCGACTGGCACACGCATTGGGGATGAAAGTGGTGGCCGAGGGAGTGGAGACCAAAGCCCAGATCGACCGGCTCAAAGAGCTCGGCTGCGACCTGGCGCAGGGGTACTTCGTGGCTCGACCGCTCCCTGCCAGCTCGATCGCGGCCCTAATCGGCAGCCGCGCCATCCGCTAGCTTCCGGCAATCACCTGCAAATGACGCCTTGTTTTCGCCGTTTGCGGCAAAGCGTGTACAATGTCGGCGCGAACTTATCGCCTCATCGAGGGATGAAGGGACGATCGTGACGCGACGATCGCTGACATTTAGAACCCGCATGACGCTCGGTGCCGACACAGGCTCCGTTTCGGCGGCGCGTGCCGCGGTTGTTTCCCAGCCCGTCAGCTCTCCCGTTTCAGACCCTAGTTGCGGTTCTCAGCCCGCGCCAACCGGAGTCGACGACTGACCTTCACGCACAGCGACACGATCCGGAATGGTGGGGCGCCGAGCAGGCGCCTCTTTCGTGTCTGAGGGCCGAACGCGATATCGAACCGGCATCAACCTGGAACGTCGTTTGTCGTCTGAAATGGGAAAGTGAGTGAAACACATGCACACCATGAAAGAGAGCATCTCGCAGAGCGCGCTGTGGAACCGACGAATTGGGTTCATCGGCTGCGGCGTGATGGGTGAGGCGATCATGTCGAGCTTGCTGCGCGGCGAGCAGGTCACCAGTGATCAATTGATCGGAAGCGAGCCGGTCGAGAGTCGCCGTCGCGACCTATCGGCCAAGCTGGGTGTCCGCATCGTCGACGACAACGTAGCCGCGGCGAAAGGCGCCGACATCGTGTTGCTGACGGTCAAGCCGCAATCACTCAGCGACGTGATGGCCGGTCTGGCCGGGACGCTGGAGGACCGCCAGTTGGTCATCTCGATCGTGCCCGGCGCGACCGTGCGGCAGCTGAGTGACGGCCTTCACCATGAGCGCGTCGTTCGCTCCATGCCGAACACTCCGGCCCAGATCGGCTACGGCGCCACCGTCTGGTTCGCCGGCCCGGCCGTAGACGCGGCCGGCGAAGAGCTAGTCTCATCCATTTTGAGCACCCTCGGAACCGCGGTGCGCGTCAACAGCGAAGACGCGGTCGACATGTCGACGGCGTTGAGCGGCACCGGCCCAGCCTACATCTTCCTGGTGATGGAGGCGCTTATCGACGCCGGTGTGCACATGGGTTTTCCGCGCCGCACCGCCGAAGAACTGGTGCATCAGACGATGCTCGGCTCGGTCCTCTTCGCGCGTGAGTCCGGCAAGCATCCGGCCGAGCTGCGCAACATGGTGACGACACCGGGCGGAACGACCGCCGCCGCGATCTACGAGATGGAGAAAGGCGGGCTGCGCACCGTCATCGCCCGCTCGGTCTGGGCGGCGTACAAGCGCGCGCAGCAGCTCGGCAAAGGGAGCCCGAACAGCGGACCGGACGACCTGAACTAGCAGTCTCGGTTCAACTCGAGTTGGGAGAACACGTGACTCAGCAACGACCTGGCTGGTGGCCAGACGAGCTCGCACATGCTGGTGACGAGCATCTCGATACAAGCTACGTGGCGGGATACGATCAGAAGTCGAAGACTGATCCCTCGGAGGATGTCGCGGTCCTGCAGGCGCTCGGACTGGACAAGTCGAGCACCGTCGTCGATTTGGGAGCCGGGACAGGTACCTTTGCGTTCGCCATCGCACCATTCTGCGAGCGGGTGGTAGCCGTCGACGTCTCGCCCGCCATGCTGACCACCATGAAGCAGCACGCCGAGCAAGAGCACATCGACAACATCGAGGTCGTGCACGGAGGATTTCTCAGCTACCAGCACAGTGGGACGCCCGCCGACTTCGTCTATTCGCGCAACGCGCTGCACCATCTGCCCGACTTCTGGAAAGTCGTGGCGCTGACGCGGGTCGGCGACATGCTCCAACCAGGCGGCGTCTTCCGGCTGCACGACCTGGTTTTCGACTGCGAACCAGGCGAGATCGGCACGTATGTGCAGGACTGGTTAGGCGGTGCGGTGAACGACGCGGCGGAGGGCTTCACCAAGCCCGAGTTCGAGACGCATCTGCGCGAGGAGTACAGCACCTTCAGCTGGCTGCTGGGGCCGATGCTGGAACGCTGTGGTTTCGAGATTCGAGACCTCAAGCAGCGTCCTGGTCGCCCATACGCCGCATACACCTGCATCAAGCGGTCGTGAGGGGACAAGCTTCGCTCCTGATCGGTTCGGGAGCGGCATTGGGGATGGCGGCGGCACACGTGTCGCCGACCATCGCCCTGACCGCACCCGGTCGCAGGCTCTTTCCGGTCGTCACCAGCATCGACGGTGCGGGCGGCGTCGCGTTGACGTTCGACGACGGTCCCGACCGCTCGACTTCAGTCTTCCTCAAGGTCCTTGCGGACGCCCACGCCAATGCCACGTTCTTCGTGACTGGCGAGCAGGTTGAACGCTTCCCCACGTTGCTCGGCGAGATGATCGCCGCTGGTCATGAGATTGGCATCCACGGCTATTCGCATCGGCACCATCTGCTGCTCACGCCGGGGCAAATTGCCGACGAGCTAGCGCGCGCCCGCACTACTATCGAAGATGCAATTGGGCGCCCAGCGACGCTCTTTCGTCCGCCGCATGGCATCTTCAGCCTCGCCTCCTGGCTTGCCGTCGGTCGGCTGGACTGGCGTCGCGTCCTCTGGTCGCGTTGGGGCAAGGATTGGACAGCTGAAGCAACTCCTGAATCGATTCTGGAGCGAGTCGGACACCCAGAAGCTGGGGACGTCATCTTGCTACACGACAGCGACCGTTACGCATCGCCAGGCAGTTGGCGTACGACGGTCGAAGCCCTGCCAAAGATCATCGAGCGCATTCAGGCGCGGCGGATACCAATGGACACCGTTGGATCACTCCTGAGCGGCGACTGACTTAATCTGTTCACGCTTCATCTCAGCGGCCCGTTTTCGGATGCTCTCGATCCCCAGCCACATCTCGCCCGGCCACATGGTCTTCCGCGTGCGAGCAGCGTGCTCCCACCCGTCCGGGTGATAGAGCGCGATCAGCCCAACCATGAAATAGCGCACAAGCGCCCAACCAAACGTGTGGGGCAAGGTGTGGACTTCGAATCCAAGCCGGTTGCCAGTCGACGCAAAGAGCGTGATGGCATGGATCGCCTTTACCTGATTGAGCGGCCCGCTGGCGATCGCCTCTTCGAGGATCCCGATGTCGTGCGACGCGAGTCTGACGGCACGCCATGGCGTGAACTGGTTCTGGCTGATGAGCCGCGTGATGTACGGGTTGTTGAAGTGCAGCTCGATGATCGAATCGCCGCGTCGCAACGTTGTGCCGTCGGCCAGCATTCGTTCGGAATCGGAGTAGTGAGAAATGGAGTAGAGGAGAAAGCTGTCCGGTCCAATTGGACGGACGTTGAAACGCCAGTTAGTGAAGCGCTCCCACCAGACCCAGACACTGAGGACTCCAAACGCATGACCACTGCCAGATCGGCCTAGACGCAGCAGACGCCAGGGAAAGCGATTCAACCAGGTGCCGCGCTCGTCCTCGCTCAATAGCGCCACCGCCGGCCGATTCCCGCCTGACCCATGGCCCAGCGCCCGAACGTTGCCAGCAGCCCGAGTCGCAGTGGAGCGGCGTCGAGCCGACGCGTCGACGTCGCGATCCAGCTCGAATTAACGTGGCAGACGTGGACCCCAGCGCGTTGTAGGCGCTTCAGGAATTCCTTGTCCTCCGCGACCAGCAGATCCTCGTTGTAGCCACCGTGCTCCAGAAAAAGGTCGCGCTCGCAGTAGAACATCTGGGCGCGGATGCGGAAGAGGACCTTCCCGAATTCGAGCAGGTTGAAGAAGCCGCGATTGAGACGGTCGTCGGAGTCGGCGATGATGCGTACGCTTCCCGCTCGGTGCGTTTGTCCCGCCTTGATGACCTGATCGGCCAAGTTTGGCGCCATGCGCGAATCAGCGTCGAGGAAGAGGAGGAGTCGACCGGTTGCGGCTTTCGCTCCGGTATTGCGTGCACGCGCGGCGCCTGGCGTTGGTTCGAGTACCAGCTTGACCGCCAGAATGGTGTAATCTAGCGCGGAAGCACGAACGACCTCGGCAGTGCCGTCACTCGACCCATTGTCGACCACAAGCACCTCGAGCCGCTCGATCGGCCACGTCTGCGCGGCGACCGAATCGAGCGCGCTTTTCACATAGTTGGCTTCATTGCGCGCCGGTATGACGACCGAGAGGTCGTGCTCCG
The DNA here is from genome assembly GCA_963822235.1 of uncultured Chloroflexia bacterium. Taxonomy (GTDB): domain Bacteria; phylum Chloroflexota; class Chloroflexia; order Thermomicrobiales; family Thermomicrobiaceae; genus CALAGB01. The sequence continues at coordinate 174,850 of CAWGGU010000008.1, read as the reverse complement.
ACGAAGTGACGTCCGTCATGGCGGCCCTTGTTGGAATGCGATGCGCGTGGATCAGGCACGGCTTCGCCACGCATCAACCGCGCAGCGCATATCCGGGTGTCAACGTCGAATGGAAATTCGGTGCCTCATCCACGCCTCAGCAGGAGATCAGTCTAGATTTGGCTACTCGAAATCGCAAGTAGCCGTCCATGATGGGCATGGAGACGAATCGTGCGTGGGGGGTGTGGGCAGGTGGCTTCGGGTCTAATGGTGTTTGACGAATTGATTGATCGGTCACGTCCACGTTCGAATCGGGATTAATGGTGGTTGCCTGTTTGATCGGGTACTGGTGTGCGGTGGTCGGCCCGCGGCCGAAGGGCAGGGGGAGCCCGCTCGTGGGTCCGGCTCTGCCCCTACGGGTCTCAGGTCAAGCCCAGCCCGTTTAGGGGCTTCGTCTAGACTAGCCTTGAGTTTTCAACCCAGGGCGGATACGCCGCCATCCTCGTCACGGAGATTCGCGTTTGGTTGCGACGATCTTGAGGACTTGCTGGTTGGTGGCGTCCGCCACGAAGAGGGAGCCGTCCAGGCCAACCGCCAGATCGTCCGGCTGCGCATAGCCGGTGGAGTAATCGACGACGTCGGGCAGCGATCCATCCACGTTTGGGGTCAGACTGACGATTTTGCCGCTGCCACCATCGGAGACGGCGGCGAAGATGGTACCGTCGGGCTCGTTTGGCCACAGGCTGTTGTTGAAGAAGAGCACCTTGTTGACACTCAAGCCGGCCGAGAACTGCGCGATGGGTCCAGTGGGCGCGCCAACTCCGCCGTCGTTCAACAACGGCATCTCGTAGAGGGCGGAAGTTCCATCGGCGGGCTGATCGATCGCGTAAAGGATTCCTTGAGCCACCACAAGCGAACCGGGCTTGGTCAACGCTTGAGTCGCGACATTGGTGACGCCCTCGGGGGTGGTCATCGAGATGACCCGTTTCGCACCATCCGGCAGCATGCGTCCCGACACGTAGACGTCGCCGTTCGCGCCCACCGCCGGTGCGCCCTGGGAGCCCGGGGCTGGTTCGATCGACTTGCTCAGATAGCTCGTTACGTCGGCCTGCCCGTCGCCATCCGTATCTTTCAACTGGATGATCCCGTCATCCACCGAGACATAGATCGTGTCGCCGGAGACCGCGATGCCGCGTGGATTGGGAAGATCCTGCGCGAAGACCGACGTCTTCCCAGCGGCGCCACCGCTGGTCGTCGAGCGCACTTCAACGATCTGTCCCTGTTCGGTGGCGATCCACAGATTGCCGGATGGCCCCAGAGCCAGCCCCACCGGCGTGCCGAGATGCTGCGCATACACCCCCACCTGAAATCCGTCCGGCACGGTGACGTTGAGGAGCGCGGTCGAATCACCGGCCATCGGTGTGGGAAGCTCGCGCGGTGCGTCGACGCCGTAGCGCCAGCGGTAATAGTGCCGGCCGACATTGGCGAGCGTTATCTGCTCGCTCGGCTGCAACGACGGCGTATAGACCAGTACGCGGCGCTCGAAGACCTGAACCAGCGAAGGAAGCGCCTCGTCATTGCGCCGATATGTGGTCCAGTAGGGCTCGCTGATGGGGTAACCTAGCGCTTCCACCCAGGTCATCTGACCAAACGGATTCTGGTTGAAGAGGTTGACGAAGACGTCCGGCAGGTTGTGCCCGGTTGCGTCGACGTATCGCGTATCCCAAACCGAACTCGGCGGCGCCTTTTGCGTCACCGTCCCGACGGCGTTGATCCACATATCGAGCGACGAGTGGGTCGCCGTCTGGTCCGCCGCTCGTTTCTCGACGACCTGGGACAGACCAGCGTAGGTCGCGACGGATGGGTCGGGGGTGCCGCTGTCGATGGCGGTAGTGGGTGGATCTTGATATTGGAGCAGTTTGGAGCCGAGGCGGATCTCGCCGGTGGTCAGCTCGAGTGCCAACAGACCTTCGGTGACCTCGGTGCCGCCATTGTTGTTCGGCGTGAGCTCCATGCGGCCGCGATCGAAGTACTGCACGACGCGGCGACCGTCCGTTGCGTTGGCATAGGGTTCGACGCGCCAGAGGAGGGGCTCGCTGCCCCAGAGGTCGACGTTACCGGCCGCTGCCGTCTGTTCGGTCCAGAGCTGCTCGAACAGCGGATTGGCAAAGCTGGGTTTATCCGATTTTCGCACCGGCAGGAAGCTGACCGAGATCAGCACCACGACGGCCAGGAGTAAGAGTTTTTTCACGAAATGGCAGTCCGACGATCATGCTGTTCAAGATGTCCCGCGCAGCTTCGTCGACGCTTTCGTGCCGAAACCGCCCCACGAATCCCACGGGAGAACCGCGTTCAGTTATACCGCCTATAGAACGCCGGGAAGCGGGGCCGGTTCTGTCGTTTGTACGTGGAAGCGTCACCCTTTCGTACAGACCGCGTACTGATAGCGACCGTCGGTCCAGATTCGTGACCGCCGCCATCGTTGCGATGCGATCAGCTCGGAAAACTCCGTTGGTTCGAGGAGCGTCGGAGCGATCGGCTCGCGGTAGCAGACCTGATGCCGGTTGACCAGACGCGCGATACCCGCCGCGGCCCAGAGCATGTCCAGCGGGACGCGCGCAATGGGGTGGGGACGCGGTTCGGCGACGAAGCAGCGGCCGTTGCGGCGCAGCACGCGGTGGATCTCGGAAACCGCCCGAATCGGGTCCGGCAGGATGGTCATCAAGCGCGAGGCGATCACGCCGTCGACACTGCCACTGGCGAATGCAATCGCCTGCGCGTCCCCTGGCTCGAAACGGCAGTTGATTCGTCCAGGCGAGGTTCGTTCGATGGCCAGCTCGAGCTGTCGCGTCGAACGGTCGATACCGACCACACTCACCGACGGGAAGCGCTCCGAGAGTCGGCGTGCGTAGAAGCCAGGTCCGCAGCCGAGCTCGATCAGCGTGGCACCCGGCGCGGGGACTCCACTCGGCCAGAACGCGTCCACGATGCGGTCGGTATCGTCGCGGAAGAGACGCTCCCGAAAAAAGGCATAGAGCCAGGGGAAACGTTCGAAGAGGCTCACATCGTCGGCCGGTTCGGATGTCAGACCTTCGATGATCGACGTACTGCGGAGCGCCATGCGGCTACGCCTCCTGACCCGTTTGCATGGTCGAGCGTCGCGGCCCGACGGCGACCAACCGTTTCCATGGAACCTGACTCAGGGCATACGAGATGACCACGACACCAAAGACGATGGCGCCACCGCCGTAAACCACTTTCAACGGCCAGTGCGGCTGACCAGGCCACCACCACTGCAGATAGAGCAGGATGGCGGTGCCGCTGGAGAAGCACGTGGCGACAAACATCCGCCGTCCAGCAAAGGGCAAGAGCATCAGTGCCAGCAGCGCGTACCACGGGTAGCTCGGCGTCGTCAGGACGAGCAGGGTAAGAAAGAGGAGGAGCGTGCGACGCGGGATGTCGATTGGATTCGCCACTGGCCGTCGCCACATCCAGAACGCAAGCGAACCCATGACGACCAAGAGCGCAAGGTCGTAGAGATGGGCAGCGTTACCGCCATGCCGCGTCAAAATCGCCGGAATCTGCCAGCCCAACGTATGGGCATGCTCCCCCAGGTGGTCGAGGATGTAGAAGCGGCCGCCCGAGGCGATCCCTTCTTCCTTGACGTAACCAGGGAGAAATCCGACGACGTGTTTTCCCACGCTGAGGTAGGGGACGTAGGCCAGCACCGTCGTCCCAACCACACCGGCGGCGAACTTCAGGTCGCGCCGCCAGTTGCCGGTCAAGAGGGCCGGTGCAGCCACCAGCGCGTAGTACTTGACCAGCGCCGCCGCGGCGATCCCAACGCCGGTCAGGACCGGACGGCGCGAGAGCCGGGCGTGCAAGGCGACTAACAAGAGGAGCACCGCCAGGACGTCGACGTGCCCGCTGCTGCCGATCTCGAAGATGGCCAGCGGATGCCAGGCATAGAGGATGGCGCGATCCGGGCGACTCCCCATGCGCTTGAGGGCCAGCGCGATTAGCCCCACCACGCCGACGTCGAAGAGGCTGAAGGCGATGCGCGTCCAGACGATGCTGTTGGCATGGATCAGGTAGAGAGCCAGAAAGACGAACTGCGCCACCGGCGGGTAGATCGTCGGTACCCAACGCCGGTTCATGAACGGGTAGATGGTGCTGTCGCGCAACGACTTGAGCGCGTCATCCTGCGGCGCGTAGTGATACGGGTTGATCAGGTGCGCCTGGACTTTGCCGTCCCAGACGTAGCGGTAGATGTCGGACGACGCCCAGGGCGTTCCACTCACCAGCACGAGACGCGCGGCCAGCGCGATCAGGATCATGATGGGCAGCGACCAACGCAAGGTGGGTCGGCGCAGAAGAACCCAGGCGCTGGCCAGGGCGAAGAAGACGAACTGAATGCCTTCGTAACGCGCAAAGAGCTTCGGATGTTGGCCGAAGTCATGCAGGCGCGGCACGAGGTAGACGCTGACGACCAGTCCGATGCCGAGCAGAAGGAGCACCGCGGCGTCGACGACGTTCCGGCGCGTCGAACGGGAATGTCCGCCGCCCGCTTGAGCGAACCGCACGATCGATTGTCGCGCATGGTCGACGGTCGACCCGACAACCGACCTCATCGCGCTCTACCCGCGACCGTCGCGCCGACCCGCTTCACGATCCCTTTCGAGCGCAGACGCTCTTCGGCCGCGCTGAAGTAGTCGCGCACGTCCCCTTGTTGGCGCACCCAATCCAGATAGCGTTGGATGCCAGCCTCGAGATGAACGCGCGGCTGCCAGCCGGTCGAGCGCATCAGCGTGCTGTTGGCCACCAGACGGCGAATCTCGCCCGGACGGAACTCACCCCGCACGATTGGATCGAGATCAACGTCAAGCTGACCGGCCACGATGCGTGCCAGGTCGCGAATGCTCGTGCCGCGCCCGCTACCGACGTTGACCGGCTGGCCATCGAGCACGTCTGTCGTGGCGGCCAACAGGTTGGCGCGCGCGATGTCCTCAACGAAACAGAAGTCCCGCTCTTGCAGGCCGTCCTCGTAGATCACCGGAGCGAGTCCGCTGAGCAGACGCGAGGCGAAGATGGCGATCACGCCGGTGTAGGGATTGAAGAGGGACTGGCGCGGACCGTAGGTGCAAGCGTAGCGCAGCGCCACGGCCGGGATACCGGTCTGACGGCTCCAGCCGAGCGTCAGGCGTTCCTGATCGACCTTGGTAATGGCATAGACCGTCTCGGCTGAGATCGGCGCCGTCTCAGGCGTCAGTTCGGGAGACGTAGGACCGCCACAGACTGGACAATGGACCTCGAAGTCGCCGGTCGCCATGTTGTCTACGGTGCGGGTATGCGGAAACACGACACCGTGCTCTGCACAGCGCGCCGCCCCCTCTGGATAGACCACCTGCGACGACGCCACGATCACCTTCTCGATCGGCAGATCGTCGTCACGAATGATCTCGAGCAATTGGGCGGTGCCGAAGCTGTTGACGTGGACGTACTTGGCGATCTCCGGCATATAGCCGCCATAGGCCGCCTGATGGAAGACGACGTCGATGCCTTCCAGCGCCGAGCGGACCGCATCCCGGTCCCGCATGTCGGCGTGCCGAAAGTCGATCTCCGTGGGCACCCAGGCAGGCTTACCGTCACGATGGGTCTGCGGCTCGAGGTTATCCAGGACGCGAACCGACCAGCCTTCCTGCAAAAGCAGGTCGACGATATGCGAGCCGATTAGTCCCGCGCCTCCGGTGACGAGTGCGCGCCGGTTATTCATGAGCTAGCCCTCTTCCCTCTGTGCCGTCGCGCGGAGATCGCGGATCAGGCAATGTGCACCGTGATCCGGTTGAAACCGGACGCGCCGTCCGGAACGATGTCGTAATGCTCTTTGGACTGCACCTCGCCGGTGCCGTCGGTGGCACGCACCCACAGGCGGTGATCGCCAGGCTGTGCGGGTGTCCACTCCAGATTCCAGAGTCGCCAGGTGAGGTCGCTGCCGCGCGGATCGATCTGCGCGTCGGTCCAGGTCTTGCCGTCGTCGAAGCTCACCTCGACCTTGCTGACGCCGCGATCTCCGGCGAAGGCCACTCCGCGCGTCTTGATGGGGACGTCGCTGCCGAGCTTCAGCGTCTGGTTGTCGAAGGGGAAATCGAAACGGGAGTTGGTAGCTGGGATGAAGGTCGGGCCCCAACCCTGCTTCTCGTAGTAGCCCTTGATCTCCTCGCCCACCGGCTCGATGCTCGTCACCCACTTGACGTTCTTCTCGCCGAAGCGTCCCGGGAACGATGACGCGCACCGGATAGCCATGGTGATGCGGCAGCGGCTGGCCGTTGATCTCGTAGGCGACCAGCGTGGTCGGATCCATGGCCTTGTCGAGGGGGATGGTGTCGGTGTAGCCATCGACCGCTCGCAGCAGCACGCGCTTGATGCCCGACTTCAGCCCCGCGGCGTTGAGCAGATCGCGCATGCGGCACACCGGTCCAGGTGGCGTTGCTCATCAGGCCGTCGCCCACCCCGTTGCTGATGCACTCCAGCGTCGTGTCCTGCTTGACCGGCGTCCGGGAGGCGAGCTGATCGAAGGTGTAGGTGTGCGGATGATCGACCAGCCCGCCGATCTGCAACCGCCAGAGGGATTTTTCGACGACCGGGTCGATCAAGTTCTTGGTGACCGTGTAGAAACGGTCGGTAGGGCACGATGTATTCGGCGTCAGCCGGGTGATAGCGTGTGCCGTCGTAGGAGAAGGTGGCCCGGTTGTAGAGCGCCCGGATCAACCCGGCGCCCGAGACCGCCGCGACCACGCCCACGCCTCCAACCAGCACCGCCCGGCGTCCCATGTGCACGCGGTCATCACTCGGAGACGCCGCTTGCGGCGGGAAGGGACCGGCAAGCGCGTGGTAGGCGAACAGCACCGTGACGCCGTATGACGCGTAAGAGATGAGCGTGCCGATCATCGTCACGATGCGGGCCGGAGTCGGCGGCAATCCACGATAGTTCGACCAGAGGACCGGCCACAGGTAGATGATCGTCGCCGCCCAGAGGACCAGAACCACGGCGGAGATGTATACGAACCCGCGGCGGCTGAGACCAAGACGACCGAAGCCGAACAGTCTCTGCCCTTTGCCCTCTTGAGCGATGACGCCATAGATGATCCCGAAGAGGATGCCGACGCCGATCTGCCCGGCGATCGACGCCTTGATCGGGATCTGCTTGAGCTGACTCGGACCGCCGTACTTGACGATCAGATCGATGAAATGGCGCACGTTTATGGTCGGCACAATGCGGTCGCCCAGCAGTTCGGCCGGTGGTGAGATGCCGGGCCCGATACGCAGCAGCGCCATGACCGCGGTCATCACCAATGCGCCAACGAGGCCAACCAGAACGCCGATACCGATCCGTTTTGCCCAGATCACCCAACTACTCATCGGTCGAACTCGATTCCAGCGAATTGTTCGTAACGTCCAGTGGTGGGGACTCGTGTGAGGCCGAGCCGTTCGAGCGCACGACTCGTCGCTGCGAGATCCGACCGTCGCGCGATCTCTTGAATCAGCCTGGCGAGATCGCCGATTTCGTCGACGTCGAAGGTCGGCGGCACCAGTCCAACCGAGAGGTTGAGCGATTCCGCGCGCCCGATCAGTCGTTCCAGGACGTCACCGGTGCTCATCTGAATCCCGTCGAGCACTTCGATCGCGCGCGGCGTGCGCATGCCGATCAGGTAGTAGCCGCCATCTTCGACCGGGCCGAAGACCAGGTCCCGCTCGCCGAGCAGTTCAAACGCGGCGCTGACGTGGCCGACCGGCAGATGGGGTGAATCGGAGGCGATCAGCACGCTGCGACGCTCCCCGCGACGATGCATGCCCTGGAAGAGCGCGCGCTGCCGCGAGGTCCAATCTCCATTGGGCTGCGGGATGATCGAATTGCGTGACTGTGGCCGAGGCAGAACCGCGCTGATCTCGGGCCAGGCGTCCGGCGGCGTGATGTACCAGCCGGTCTCGAAGGGCGCCATCGCAAAGCGCGTTGCCAGATCGGTGAGGAAGCCCGCGTAGATCGCCGCCGCCGACTCGTGGCCGATGGCGCGTCCGAGTCTGGTCTTGGTGAAGCCTGGCCGTGGAGCACGGGCGGCGATGTAGAGTCGATCGCTCATCGCGCCACTTCCGTCCCGCGTTCAGTCAGGGACGTGTCGGAAGGCTTCCAGCGTGCGTACCGCAGAGTTGTCATCAGGATGGACTGGCCCGCGCGCAGGCTCCCCCGCAGCGTGCCGCCCACCTTCGACTTGCCCACCCTGCGGTGATAGCGAACCGGTACCTCGCGATAGCGATATCCGGCCCGTGCCGCCTTCACCATCATCTCGGTCGACCAGCCGTAGGTCATCTCGTGCATGTCGAGCCGCAGCAGATGCTGGCGGCGGATGGCGCGAAACGGCCCAAGATCGGTCACTTCGCGACCGTAGATCGCGCCGATGAGGCGACAGGTGAGCCGGTTGCCGGCCAGCTGTTGCGGCGTCATCGCGCCGGACTCGACCGAGCCGAGCACGCGCGATCCGACCACCAGGTCGGCTTCGTTCCAGACGAGTGGCTCGACGATGCGAGCCAGATCGTTTGGGTCGTCGGCGGCGTCACCATCCATGAGGACCACGATGTCGGCGCCGGCCGCCGAATTGACGCCGGTCCAGCAAGCCGAGCCATAGCCGCGACGCGTCTCGCGCACCACCGTGGCGCCGTGGGATCGCGCGATCTCGCCCGTGCCATCGGTCGACCCGTTGTCCACCACGACCACATCGGAGAGCGGGACGGCGGACTGGCTCAGCAGACCGTCGACGACCGAACCGATCGACTCGGCCTCGTTTAGCGCCGGCACGACGACGACGATCCGCAGATCGGGGGGTAGCTCGAGTGGAGCGGAGGGATAGGTTATTTCGAGCCCGGAATGCATGGCGCTGTTGCCCCTTCACACGTTCGCCGTCGCCGGCCGGTGATTGCCGCCAGTCGACAATCCCTTACGTAGTGAAGGTAGCGAGTGGATCTTGCCCAGCACTTACAGAGTTGTTACCGAAATCTTACGGGCCGCATTTTGCTTGATTTGAAGAGGCAAACGGCGGTTCAGCCTGGCGCGTGATATACTTGCGCAGCCTTAGGATGTGCGATCTACGAACTCGCGCATGTAGTACGCCAATGTACCCCTCCATCGCGGCGAGGGGGTCGTCGAGCCGTACTAGCCCGCTCGACGGTACCTCTGGTAAACGCTGTGAATCGCCGCATGATGAGAGGGTTCTTCCTTTTGGTTCAAACGACAATTCGACGTACTTCCGATCCGGCAATCGCGACCGGGTCTTTTTCCGCGCTGCCGATCAGGCCGGCGACGATCGATGCCTTGAAACGGCTCGGCATCGTTGAGCCGACACCCATCCAGCAGGCCACACTTCCGCTCTTGCTGAACGGCCAGGATGTCATCGGTCAGGCGCGCACCGGTTCCGGCAAGACGCTCGCCTTCCTGATCCCCGCCATCGAACTGATTGACCCCACCAGGCGCCAGGTTCAGGTGCTGGTGCTGACTCCAACTCGCGAGCTCGCGGTTCAGATCGACCAGGTCCTCAGTGATGTGACGACCGATCGGGCCATTCGCTCGACGTTGGTTTTCGGCGGGCGCGCCGCCGGTCCGCAGATCGCAAGTCTGCGACGCGGCTCGCAGGTCGTGATCGGAACGCCGGGTCGTGTACTCGACCTGATCAACCGTGGCGATCTCAAACTGAACGACGTTCGCTTCCTGGTTCTCGACGAGGCGGACGAGATGCTCGATCGTGGATTCGCGCCCGACGTGGAGCGCATTCTCGGCTACACGCCACGAACGCGGCAGACGGCCCTCTTCTCGGCGACCGTGCCGGAGTGGGTCAATGAGACTGCCAGCAAGCACCTCCACGATGCGGCTCTCGTCGCCATCGATCAGCGGCCACAGGACGCTCCGGACATCGAGCACGTGGCCTACGACCTTCCCAATGACGACAAGCTCGAAGCCTTGCGAGATCTGCTCGATCTGCGCGGGAACGGCTCGATCATCGTCTTTGGACGGACGAAGCACGGCGTCAAGAAGCTCGCCCATAGGCTCGAGCGAGACGGCTATCCCGTGGGTGCGCTGCAGGGAAATCTCTCCCAGAACGCGCGCGACCGGGTGATGCAGCAGTTTCGCGACGGTGAAGTGCAGATTCTCGTCGCGACCAACGTCGCGGCGCGCGGACTCGACATCACCTCCATCGATCAGGTGATCAACCTCGAACTGCCGGAATCTCCTGAGCTGATGACGCACCGCGTCGGTCGAACCGGACGTATGGGCCGCCAGGGTCGCGCGATCACGCTGCTGGGCCCCGGAGACAACGCCAAGTGGCGCATTCTCGATCGCTCATTGGGTGGACGCATCCCGCGTACCGCCTGGCGAGGGGCGCAGGCCGCCCTCAGCGACGACGCCATGGAGCGTGCGACCGAGCGCCAGACGACACGGCGATCAGACGCGCCGCGTGCGACCGATTCACGGTCGACCGGCAACACCCGTCCGACGCGCCCGCATTCACCGCGGCCGATTGCGCCGCGTCAATCACAACCGACATCTGACGGGTCACGCGCCTCGATCGTCTGCTCGTCGTGCGGCACACGCGCCGAGGTGCCGTTCCAGCCCGATCCCAGCCGCCCCGTCTATTGTGACGACTGCCATCGCGCCCGGCGCCGCACGCGCCGAGGCCCCGCGGTTCGTCGCTAATCCTCGCTACACCCTGCAAACATCTCACGCCGCGCGGACGTTCGCGCGGCGTGCGCCTACCAAATAGAAAGACAGGAATTACATGGATGTAGGTCGGTACTTCCGGCAGGGCATTCTGCTCATCTTCGTGGCAGGACCGCTCGTGGCGACCGTCTACGCCATGATCAGTCTCTGGCATCAGCTGATCGGTGTGAAGGAGCTTGTCCTCTTTCTGGTCCTCTACGTTGCCACGGGGCTGGGCGTCACCTTCGGCTATCACCGCATGCTGACGCATCGCAGCTTCGAGACCGGGCCGGTCGTCAAGGCAACCTTCTTGATCCTGGCGGCCATGGCCGTGCAGGGGCGGGCCATCGATTGGGCCGCCAACCACCTCAAGCACCACGCGTTCTCCGACAAAGAGGGCGATCCGCATTCGCCGCTGGAAGGGTTCTTTCACGCGCACGTCGGATGGATCTTCTCGGCGCCCCCGGCCGATCGCGAGCGCTATGCAAAACGCCTGCTGAGCGACCGGCTGATCGTCGCCATCGATCGCACGTTCCTGCTCTGGGTGGCGCTCGGGTTGGTCATCCCATATTTGATCGCCGGGTGGCAAGGCCTGCTCTGGGGCGGACTGGTCCGCATCGCGTTCGTGAACCACGTCACCTGGGCCGTCAACTCGGTCTGCCACACCTTTGGCGACCGACCGTTCGAGATCAAGGATCAAAGCCGCAACAACTGGCTGGTGGGGCTGCTCGCCTTCGGCGAGGGTTGGCACCACAACCACCACGCCTTCCCGGCGATGGCCTACCATGGCATGACCTGGCGCCAGTTCGACCTGACGGCGCTCATCATTCGGCTCTTCAACAAAATTGGCCTGGTCTGGAACGTCAAAATGCCCTCCGCTGCGCTGGTTGAGCGCCGCCGCAAGACGGCCGTGGAGCCGGTGGTGGCGGGGGATTAGCTGGACGGGCGCACGCGCGTGAACGTAGGGGCGGGACCTGTGCCCGCCGACGATCAGAAGCTGCCTAAGCAATCTCTGCGATGACCGATGCAATGGGTGTCCGCGGACTTCGTCCGCGCCAGCGGGCACAGGTCCCGCCCCTACGATGAATTGATCCTCATCGATAACCCGCTCTATCTTCTCACCGCCCCCATCCTCGCGGCATGTTGGTTGCTTGGGCATTCTGCGTCGTATAGTCACAGAAACGTCGGCTACGGGTGAATGGCTGACGTTTCGGCTCGTTCGGACGCGGATTTTATGCTATCCAGGGGCTTAACAAGTCATTAGCCTGTACTGTTGGACAGCAACGGACTGTGCTCTGGTTTGATGTTGCGGGTATTGGTCTTACCACATACTTGGATCATCGGCCGATACAAAGCGGCCACCCAGGCGGAATTATTGAGCGATCTAGATAGGTATAGATGGGCATGGCGGGCACTGGTCGACAATCGGACGTAGAGCGAGCGGCGGCGCTCATCCTCGCAAACAGCGAGGTAATTGCCACTCACTGGACGTCCTTGATCAACCACGACGACCGTCCAGAGGGCAATAGAGTGCTGACCGAACTCATTCAGGGTTCGGTCTTTGCATTTGCGGGCTACATTCGCGGTGACGCAAACTGTCAGTCCTCCCTCGGCCGCCTGTGGAACTCGCTCGAGCCGACGCGAGAAATGATCGGCGAGGCGATTGTCTCGCTCAGCCTCTTCGTCGAGGCGCTCCGCGTCTCCTGCAACGACGTCAAAGAGTGTCCGATCCCGAAAGATGAATTGGTACGCCTGGCGTCCGGCTTCGTACGCATCACGATCGACGCCATCCTCGAGTCGGCCGATATGCGGCCCGGCGATGCGCGCTGGCAGAAGATCGCCGAGGACCTCGACGAGCAGCGGCGTCAGCGCATGGCGCGACTGAGCGTTCTGACCGATATTTCGCGCGCCGTGAACACCTCCAACAATCTCGACGAGCTCGTCACCGATGTGCACCGCATCTGCTCCCGTGTCATCCGGACCGACCATTTCATGATCTCCAGCTACGACAGCAAGACCGGCAACGTCATCCCACATCTCGTCTATTACAACGGCGAGCGACGTCTCGATCTGGAAAATCAGGCACGGTCGGTTGGACTGCTGCGCGTGGTGGCCGAGACGCAGGAGCCATTGGCGGTCATCGATTACGCCGCGGCCTGTCGCGAGCGAGGGCTCGAGCCCGATCCGATGTCGGCCCTCGGCGATCAGGTGGCGTTCCTCGGGGCGCCGATGGTGCAGGGCGGTCAGACAGTCGGGGTCATCGCGCTCTTTGGTCCGCTCGTGGTTTTCGAGCAGGACGAGGTCGAGCTCGTCACCGCCGTGGCACGACAGACGGCCGTTGCGCTCGAGAACAGTCGCCTCATCGAGGCCGAGCGGCGCCGTGCCGGACAGCTGGCGGCGATCAACGAGTTTTCGCACCGGATCGTCACGCTGCATGACACGCGAGAACTGCTGCGCACCGCTGTCGATCTGATTCATGAGTCGTTCGGCTATAGCTTCGTCGCGGTCTTCCTGCGCGAGTTCGAAGCACCCGATCTGGTGTTGCGGGCGCATTCGCCGCGGCTCGACGGGTCGTTCCTGCAGGATCTGCGCATTCCGATTGGGCGCGTCGGCATCGTCGGCGACGTGGCGGCCAGAGCCGAAGCGGCGCTCGTGGGCGAGGTCACGCAGGACCAGCGCTACTACGGCACCCCCGAGACCGTGGGCACCCACTCGGAGCTGGCCGTTCCGATCATGCATGAGGGGTCGGTCATCGGCGTCCTCGACGTTCAGAGCCCCGAACCAAACGCGTTCGACAACCACGACCTGACGACCCTGGTGACCATCGGCGATCAGATCTCAATCGCGCTCGAAAATGTGCGACTGCTCGATGAGGAGCGGGACCGCAGCCAGGCGCTGGCGTTGATGCTCAGCACGACCCGCGCGGCCGGCTCCTCCCTGGTCCTCGACGAGGTGCTGGAGCGTTTGGCGGCCGGTATCGCCGAGGCGGCCAGCGCCGCAAGCTGCACCATTTATTTGCTCGACGAGGAGTCGCGCGACTTCATCCCGACCGTGTCGGTGGTTGACGATCGACCAGTGCCGAACCAGATCCCCTACAATGGCGTCTCTCTTCCGATCGATCACAGCCCGGTCATTCATCACATGCTCACCGAGCAACAGCCGGTCGTCTGCTGCTGCTCACATCAGGTGGCGGAGGCGGGTCCGGCGCTGCGCGCCATCGTGGGTGGTATGCCGGCGCTGATGGTGCCCCTGGTCGCTCGCGGACAGGTATTGGGCATGGCGTTGGTGGCAACCAGCAGCGAGCAAGGCGCCTTCTCCGAGGATCAGATCAGACTGGCCCAGGGCGTGGCCGATTCAGCCGCGCTAGCCGTCGAGAACGCGAGTCTCTACGCTCGCTCGCAGGGACTGGCGGTCGCCGAAGAGCGTGGACGTCTGGCCCAGGAGATTCATGACGGCCTGGCGCAGGGACTAACCGCGATTTCACTGCAGCTCGATCTTGCGGACGCCTATCTTCCCGCAAATCCTGAAAAAGCCTCCGGAAAGGTTCGGCGCGCGTTAGAATTGACGCGAACCAATCTTGAAGAAGCGCGTCGTTCGGTTCTGGATCTACGCGCCGCACGTCTTCAAGAGGTTCCACTGCCGGATGCGTTGCGACGTTTGGCACAGCGCTTCGTCGACGAGAGCGGCATCGAAACCGAGTTCGGCGCCGATACGTTGAGCCTGCGGCTTTCGGCCCGCGTCGAGATGGGTTTGCTGCGCATCGCCGAAGAGGCACTCGACAACATCCAACGCCACGCGGCGGCGGGTCAGGTGCGCATGGCGCTGCACGCTCAGGACGACCAGGTTTCCCTCTCGATCGAAGATGACGGGGTCGGCTTTGACCCGCAAATCGCGGCACGGGCGGCGCAGCAGGGCAGTGGGTTCGGTCTGGTGGGGGTGCGCGAGCGCGCTCGTCTCCTAAAGGGCTCTCTCAGCATTCAGAGCTCGCAAGGGCACGGCACGAAGCTGACGGTCACGGTTCCATTTGAGGCGCGACAGTCACGACACGACGGAAAATCACGAGGCTAGCATGATCAGAATTCTAGTGGTAGACGACCATCCCGTCGTCCGTGAAGGCTTGGTCGCCATCATCGAAGCGCAGGACGACATGACGGTCGTGGGTGAGGCGGGCGACGGCTCACAGGCGATCGCGATCTACAAGGCAGCCAAACCGGACGTGGTGCTCATGGATCTGGCGATGCCGGGCACCGACGGCGTGCAGGCGATCGAGGGGATGCGCGCGTTCGACTCCGACGCCCGGGTCGTGGTGTTGACGGCGTACGACACCGACGAGCGCATTTTGCGAGCGGTCGAGGCGGGCGCACGGGGCTATCTCCTCAAAGGAGCGCCGCGCGACGAAATCTTCCGCGCGGTCCGCGTGGTCAATCTGGGCGGATCCCTCCTCGAACCAGCCGTAGCCGGTAAGCTGCTCAACCGCGTCGGCGATATTCTGCGCGGTGAGGGGATGGAAGAAGAACTGACCCCCCGCGAGCAGGACGTGCTGAACTTGATGGCGCGCGGATTCCGTAACAAGGAGATCGCCTTCGATCTGCACATCACGGAACGAACCGTGAAATTTCACGCGAACGCCATCTACCGTAAGCTCGACGTCGGCGGTCGCACCGAGGCGGTCAGCAAAGCGTTACAAAAAGGGATGGTCAAGACCTGATCGTCGCGTGATTCCGTTCGTCGCATATTCAACTCGACTGCAATTCGCCATGTCCCGTATAATCGAGGCATGGCGTTTGTCATATGCGCAGCGCCAGAAGCCGATGGCGGCACCCTACCGGAAGTCGGCGCCCCATCGTGCAGCGCAACGCAAAATCCGACTCACTTTGGGGGCTGAGGCGCCCCAAAATTGCGAGAGACCGATTATGATAGGGTGCTGGCGCGCGTTTTCGCGTGCCGTATCAGGCGGGGAAGACTCGATCCAATACGAACGCTCCCCGCGTACCTGAATGACCAAGAAGAGAGATAAGAGAGGAGACCGTGGCCCGTTATGAGTGACGGCCAAAATTCACGCCGAAATCGAGCCCTGCAACCCGACGAACTCGATCGACAAATCATTCGACTCCTGCGCGCCGACGGGCGACGAAGCAACCGAGAAATCGCCAGGCGGCTCAACGTTCCCGAAGCAACGGTGCGCTATCGCGTGCGGCGGCTCATCGAGAGCGGTATTCTCAAGATCACGGCATCGGTCGATCCCGAGCACCTCGGCTATGCGCTCACTGCGATCATCAGCGTGCAGGTCGAGCCTGAGCGTATCAGCGAGGCGGCCGCGGAAGTCTCCGATATGCCGGAGGTCATGTGGTCGGCAATCACCGCTGGCGCGCACGACGTCATGCTTATGGCGTCGTTTCGCAACCAGGATGAGATGTTCAATTTCCTGACCAATCGACTGGCCCGTATCCCTGGCACCTTGCGTACCGAAACGTCGGTCGCGTTGCGCGTGTTGAAGAAGCAGCACGAGTGGGCCACCGACCTCACCTCGAAAGTCGAGGAAGGCGCGACGGAAGCCGTCACGGTCGACTGACTCAACGCGGATTCGAATGAACGTGGGAAAGGGCGGGTCGGTGGTCGATTACGATCTCGTCACCTTTGGTGAAACGATGATCCGGCTATCGACGCCCACCGGTCATCGACTCGAGACGACGTCCGCGCTCGATATTGGCATCGGCGGTACGGAATCGAACGTGGCGATCGCACTGGCTCGTCTGGGCCGGCGCGTCGCCTGGACGTCCGTGCTGCCGCGCAATCCCTTCGGAGCCCGTATCGCCGCGGAATTGCGGCGGCACGGCGTGGACGATCGGCACGTGCGCTGGGTCGACCACGGTCGGGTTGGCGTCTATTACCTCGATATGGGGACGCCGCCTCGGCCGACCCACGTCATTTACGACCGGGCCGCGTCGGCCGTCGCGATGTGCGACGTCGGCGAAATCGATACGTCGCTCGTGGAACGCTCACAGCTGCTGCATTTGACCGGAATCACCCCGGCCCTCAGTCCAGCCTGCGCTGAGATCGCGCGAGGTTTTGCCGAATGCGCAATCGCGGCAGGCATACCCATGAGCTTCGACGTCAACTATCGCGGTCTCCTCTGGACGCCGGAGCAAGCCGCCGCGACGCTCGAGCCCTTCTGCTCGTCGGCGACGATCCTCTTCTGCGGCCGCAACGACGCACGCCTGCTCTGGGGAATCGACGGAACCAATGTGGACATGGCGCGCGAGTTGTCGAAACGCTTCGGCGCCGCCACCACGGTGTTGACCCTTGGCGATGAGGGTGCCATCGCGGTGTTGCAAGACGGCAGCCTCTATCAGGAGGTGCCGGTAGCGGTCCAGGTGGTCGACAAGGTCGGTGCCGGTGACGCGCTTGCCGCCGGATTCCTGCACGGCTACCTGACTGGGGACGTCGCTCGGGCGCTCAAGCTGGGGGTCACGCTGGCGTCACTGAAGATGACCATCCACGGCGATCTCACCGTGATCAACGAGCGCGAGCTCGAAGAATGGGCCAACCTCGCCAGCCACACGATCTTGCGGTGAGGGGATCATCGGGCGGCATTCATGACGCCCAATTCTTACCGTCTGCCGAACCTCCCCTCACGGCAATTGCTGCGATTGGAACCGGCCGCCGTAATGGGCGTGACCGACGCACTCCTCGAGGATGATCTGACAGATCGACGTGCCCGGGTGCAGCGCCAAAGGCATCGGCCCGGCGTTGTTCATCTCCAGCACCTGCTTGGCATTGACGATCCCTGGCTGCATGAAGTTCGCTGTGACGTGCACCATCAGCCCAATGCGGGCGAACCGGCTGCGTCCCTGAATCCAGCCACAGATGTTGTCGGGCAGCGTCACCTGCTCCACCGTTACGCCGTGGATGGCATGGCCCGGCAGTAGCAGAAAGTGGTCATCAACTTCGATGACTTCAGTGACGTCCCGGTGATCGGCCTCGTCGGTCACGTGGAAGATGTCGTGGATCGGCCTGAAGACTCGGACCTGACGGCCAAGGTGGAGGTCGATCGAGGCTGGACCGACGCAGGACTCGTCGAACGGGTCGATACGAATCTCTCCGGCTTCGATACGTCGTAACAGTTCCGGCCTGGTTAGCACGCCCATTTGGGTGCCATCTCTCTCTCACAATTCGATCTGAAGGGCTAGCTCTCCAGCACGGGCGGATCGATCCGTCCGACGACTCCTTCCGCCCAGGCAGCCAGAGCCAAGAGCGCGTCATCTTCGCCCCGGCGGCCAACGAGCTGCATCCCGATTGGAAGGCCAATCTCGCTCAACCCCACCGGAAGGGTGATCGACGGCGTGCCCACCAACGTCCAGTACGCTTGAAATGAGGGGTCCCCCGTCCAACCCTCACTGAGGAGCGGCGGCATGATCGACACCGTGGGAAGTAACCAGGCGTCGAAACCCGACAGTGACGCGTCGATCTCCTGACGAATCTTTCTTCGCAGCCTGCGCGCCTTGATGACGTAGATGGCCGGGATGAGCTGTGCGGCATCGACCTCGGTCGCCAGGAGCGGACCATAGTCATCACGATGCTTAAAAAGCTGATCGATGTGGACCGCCGCGACCTCGGTCTCCATGATGACCCGATGCACCGAATGGAGCAGGTCCACCTCGACGGGCAAGGCGATCTCTTCGATCTCGGCGCCTGCCGCGGACAGCCATTTCACCTGACGATTCACCGCTGCGGCGATCTCTGGTTCGGCGGCGTCGACAAACTGGCGCAGCAACCCGATTCGGGGACGCGCTCGCTCCACCCGCGGTGCGGGCCCTCGCGCGGTCAACGCGTCGAAAACCAGCCGCATATCGGCCACATCCCGCGCGATCAGACCCAGGTGGTCCAGCGACCAGGAGAGCGGAATCACGCCAGCGCACGAGATCCAGTTGAAGGTCGGCTTGAAGCCTATTGCTCCACAGTAAGAGGCGGGCCGAAGCACCGAGCCACCCGTCTGCGTGCCAAGAGCGAAGGGGACCGTGTGTGCTCCCACCGCAGCACCCGAGCCGGAGCTCGATCCACCTGGCGTGTAGTCCAGGTCGAACGGATTGCACGTCGGAGCCGGGTCCGCCAGTGCGAACTGGGTGGTGTGGGTCTTGCCGAGGGGAATGGCGCCAAGCTCCCGCAGCCGCGCCACGATGTGAGCATCCGCGGCGGCATTGCGCTCCGCGAAGGGTTTGAAACCGGCTTCGGTGGGCAATCCCGCCACATCGATGACGTCCTTCACGCCGAACGGCACGCCGGCCAGTGGGGGTCGTTCGCCGCGACGTACCCGTTCCGCGACGGCCGTGGCCTGCCGCAGGGCCGCATCCCGATCGATGCGAACCCACGCATGCATCTCGGGTTCCCAACGCTCGATCTCATTCAGGCATGCATCGACGACCTCACGGGGATCGAGCGCGCCACTACCAACTAACGACGCGATGTCGGCCGCGCTGAAACGATCGATGTCACTCATCGTCGACGACTCCCGATACATCGGGCGGATCGCCCGCGAACTCAACCGGCTCAGCCGCGATGTACGCCAACAGCTCAGCGTAGCGACGCAGGCGGCTCTCAAGGTCCGCAGCCCGCTCCGCTCCGAACCGGGCGTCAGCCATCGCCAGCAGCATGCGCTCGATCGCCGCGGCGTCCGACTGTAGATCGGAGCCCATGATTTTCCCTTTCCGACCGGCACGCGATGTTCCAATTGCGACAGTCTGGGTGAGTGTGATGGTCGCGTCAAGCGCTTTCCGCACTGCCGAAACCGCGCATGGGGGGAGGTCCACTCATCCATACCCAGAGGGTACCCGGGCGAGTGTTCGTGAGAGGGGACGCCGTCAGCCGTCATGGTATATTGAAGCGCGGAGGTCAATCGTGAGGCGAGACTGGTGTGCTCCACCCCAACGGATGGAGTTCGCGCCGAATCCGCCCGTGAACCGCCTCGCATGAGGATTGCGGTCTGGTTGAACTATAGGAGGACAGTAAGTGGCTGATGTTCGTATCGAAGTGACGCGCAACGGTTCCTACCACGTCGTTGGGACGGTTACCGTGGTCGACCACAAGGGAAACGAAGTCGTTCTCGATGGCGACGATATCTGGCTCTGCCGCTGCGGTCAGTCGGAGACGAAGCCGTTCTGTGACGGATCGCATCGCCGCGTCGGCTTCAAAGGCGCGATCGCGGAGTCGGTCGAACTTCGCGAAAAGGCTGAGACGAGCGACGACTAAGCGTTCGGCGCATTAATCGCCGAGACGCCGTCTGACGACATGATTCGAGGTCGGGGCGGAACATCCGCCCCGAATCTGTGTGATTAATTGACGAACATGATTGAGAGGTACGATGCCTGCACCCGAAGGATACGTATTTGCCATGCCCGCCGGAGATCTCGAAGACGGCGGCATCTATCCCTTCTCAGTCGATGAAGAAGACCGCATCGTCTGCATGGTGGGTGACGAGATTTTCGCGCTCGACGGAATCTGCACCCACGAATACGCCGAACTGGTCGACGGCGAGGTCGAAGACGAGACGCTCTGGTGCCCGCTCCATTCGTCCGGATTCAGCATCCGAACCGGTAAAGCGACCAATCTCCCGGCCGTGCTGCCGCTGACCACCTATGAAGTGCTGATCCAGGACAACAGCGTCTACGTCTCGCGGGAGCCGAAGGAAGCAGAGTAGCCGATTGACGGGCAAATCCACCTTCGTGATCGTCGGCGCCGGTCTGGCCGGCCACAGCGCCGCCATGACGCTCCGCCTCACCGGCTACGATGGTCGGCTGATCATGATTGGCGACGAACCGGCTCGGCCCTACGAGCGCCCACCCCTCTCCAAGGCCTTTCTGCAAGGGAAGAAGCCCAAAGCCGAGCTCTTCTTCCAGTCGGAAGAGGACTACGCCGAGCGAGAGATCGAACTCCTGCTCGAGCGGCGTGTGACCGATCTCGACGCGCACTCACGACGTCTCTCCTTTGAGGACGGTGCTGCGCTCGCCTTCGACCGGCTACTTCTGGCAACCGGCTCCAGCCCGATCCGACTGCGTCAGCCGGGCTTCGATCTTCCCGGCGTGCACTACCTCCGAACCATCCAGGATTCACATCAACTCGGCGACGAGCTTCGTGATGGCGGCCGACGCGTACTGGTGGTCGGCGCGGGATTCATTGGCTCCGAAGTCGCGGCCAGCGCTCGCACGTTGGGCAACGACGTCACCATGATCGACTTGCTCCCCGCACCCATGGCTGGGGCACTGGGCGACACCATCGGCAACCTGTTCGCGCGAATCCACGCCGATCATGGCGTCTCTCTGCGCATGGGTGAGCGCGTCGAGGAACTGCGCGGCACCAACCGGGTCGAGGAAGCCGTGCTGGCGAATGGCGAGTGCATCCCGTGCGACGTGGTCGTGGTTGGCGTCGGCGTGCGTCCCAACGATGGGCTGGCGCGAGCGGCCGGTCTGACGGTCGAGAATGGCATTGAGGTCGACGGCCGCTGCGAGACATCAGCACCGGGCATCTTCGCCGCGGGGGACGTCGCCAACTGGCTCCATCCGGACATCGGCGAGCGATTGCGCGTCGAGCACTACGACAACGCGGCCATGCAGGGGGCCGCGGCCGCGCGTTCGATGCTCGGCGAAACCGACGTCTACGCACCGCTTCCCTACGTTTGGTCCGACCAATACGACGTCAACCTGCAATACGTCGGGTTTCCCACCGAATGGCATGAGATCGTGGTGCGAGGAGACCTCGAAGAGGCCGAAGCGACCATCTTCTTCATGCGGGACGATCGCGTGCATGCCGCCGCGACGATCAACCGGCCGCGCGACTTACGCTCGGCGCGGCGCCTTTGCGAGGCGCGTGCCCAGTATCGACCCCGCAACGCTCGCCGATCCTGACACCGACCTGCGCGCGTTATCCCGGCAGATGAAGCAAGGTTGAACGAAATGTGGATACCTGCCGTAGGGGAGTAGCTTGTCTGCTCCCGCCCCAATTACGATTTTCCCGTCGATTTCGTGGGTCACTGTCGATTTCGCGTGGTTCCACTCGACAATTTCATAACAAGCGGTAGAGACGTCTAGTCATCACGTTCAGCGTCCAGGTTTCGCGACCAAGCGCGTGGAATCGGGCGGAAGGGACCACCAATGAGTACATCCAAGCAGCACCAGTTCCCTACCATCAGTGATACCGCGGCGACTCCCACGGTGGTCGACCGGGCAACCTGGCAAGCGGACCTTGATCGCTTGCTGGTGCGGGAAAAGGCACACACCCGCGAGGGCGATGCGATCGCGGCGGCACGTCGGCGGTTGCCGATGGTCGAAGTCGACCCGACGACTCCGGTGATCGGCGCCACTGGCATGGTCTCGCTCCTTGACACCTTCGAGGGCAGGTCGCAGCTGTTCGCCTCGTACCATATGTGGCACACCGGTCACCCCGCCGCCGAGCAGTGCGAGGGCTGCACGTTCAACAGCGGCCACGTGCTCGAGCTGTCTTATCTACATTCGCGCGACGTTACCTTCGCGGTCTTCTGTGAGGGCCCGTATGACGAGTCGGTGCGCTACCGCGACTTCATGGGTTGGGAGATGCCGTGGTACTCCGTGCCTGCGGGGTCCGTTGATCGACTCATCGCCGGACGCCACTTTGGGATGAAGGTCTGCTACCTGCGCCGAGGCGACCGCGTTTTCGAGACGTACTGGACAACCGGGCGTGGCTGCGAGGTGATGGGGAACAGCTACGGGATGCTCGACATGACGGTCTACGGACGCCAGGAACCATGGGAGGACTCGCCCACCGGCTGGCCTCAACTGTTCAAGCCCGAATCCGGCGGCGGTCAGTTCCGTCACGGCGGACGGCCGATCTCGCAGTGGTCCCGCCTCGCTGCCGGCCGTTCCGACGATCTCGGCCCAGCTCGGGAACTGAGTCGAGAACGAATAGATCAGGAGTTGCGCGAAGACGGGCGCACCAGCACGTCCACCGCCTCACTGAAGACCGCGACCAATCGGTCCACATCGGCGGAGGTGGTGGCGGGACACATCAGCGCCATGTTGTGGAAGGGCGTGATGAGGACGCCACGATTCAGCATGGAGAGGTGCATGTACTCGTCAAGGAGCCAGTCGTCCACCGCGGCCGACTCGCCGCCATTGCGCGGGACGGTAGGCGTGAAGCGATACTCGGCGCGGGCGCCCAGCTGCACGATAACCCACGGTAGCTCGCGTTCGCGGATGATCTCGTCGGCCGCGCGGGCGTAGCCGCCTGCCAGTTCGATCATGCGCGCGAAGGCGTCGTCGGTCAGCACGTGCTCCAGCGTGGCCCGTAGCGCGGCCAGCGAGAGGGCGTTCCCGGCCAGCGTGCCGCCCACGCCCTCGGTTCCCCCAAGGTCAGGATCGCCCAACTCGGTCAGCTTCTCCGACACCTCGGCCGAGAAGCCGTACATCCCCACCGGCACGCCGCCAGCCAGCGCCTTGCCAACGGTCAGCAGATCGGGCTGCAGGCCGTGCGCGGCGGTATAGCCGCCGGGGCCGGAGGAGATGGTGTGCGTCTCGTCAATGATGAGCAGCGTGCCGGTGCGGCGGGTGATCTCACGCAATGCCTCGTGGAAGCCGGGTTCGGGCGGCACGATGCCGATGTTGGTCAGTGCCGGCTCGGCCAGCACCGCCGCCACGTCGCCGGGCGCCAGTGCCGCTTCCAACGCCACGATGTCGTTCTGTTCCACGACCTTGGTCGTCAGCGACAGATCGACCGGCGCCCCCTTATTGCCGCGTCCTTTGATCAGCGCGCCGTGCTCGTCGGCGATGGCCAGCGTCTCATCGACGCTGCCGTGGTAGCAGTGGTTGAACACCAGCAGCTTCTGCCGACCGGTGACGAAGCGCGCCGCCCGCAACGCGAAGCGGTTGGCGTCCGTCGCTGAGAGCGTGAACGACCAGTAGGGCAACCCGAAGCGACGCGCCAGCTCCGCGCCCACCCAGGCGGCGTCCTCGGTCGGCAGCATCGTGGTGATGCCGCGCCGCACCTGTCGCTCCACCGCCGCCACGGTCGCGGCGGGTGCGTGCCCCGCCATCGCTCCTGTATCGCCCAGACAGAAATCGACGTACTCGTGGCCGTCGATGTCGGTTATGCGGGCGCCCTCAGCGTGGTCGAGCACGACCGGGTAGCCACCGGGCCATTTCGTCATCCATGGCATAGGCACGCCGCCCAGCAGGTGTGCGCGCGCCGTCTCGCGCTGCTCACGCGAGCGTGGATGATGTTCCTGAAAGCGCTCGGTCTCCCGTTCGACCAGCTGCTGGAGATGGGTGCGGTCGATCGTCTGGAATGTCATGTGGGCAGCCTTTCGTTCGTGCGGGCTCGTCAAGCCCCAGTATCGCCGAAGTGTGCGGCATGTGCGTGGTGCAATTCTTTGGGCAAGCGGTAGCGTGCTCGGGTGCGAGGATCATGACCGAGATCGGGGTGACCACAGGCGAGGCAGGTAATGACCGGATCCAGATGCGTACGAATGAGGTCGCCGCGGTCGCGGTTTCCGGGAACCGGTTCATCTCGGCGAGGCGCAGCTTGGCGTGGTCGATTCATCAAACCGTGGGTAGATGATCGAAGTGATCGTGAACGCCAAGTCCGCGCGCCGCTCGGCCTGGACGAACGTGAATCCCACGCGTCAGTTCCGGCAAGGCAGGCCAGAGTGAGATAGGTCAACGCGGCTCGTATTTCATCTATGATACGGTCAACCACGTACCGGTGGGTGGATGAGGGAGAGGGGCGACCGTTGAAGTTGGGGCTGATCCTGCCGGAGGCGGAGTACGACATGGGCGGGTCGACCGCGCGCTGGAGCGATCTGTCCGCGATGGCACGGCTCGCCGAGGACATTGGCTTCGATTCGGTCTGGTTCTCTGACCACCTGATTTACCGCGACGAGATGACGACGGTTGACCAGCAGGGGGTCTGGGAGTGCTGGTCGGTCATCGCGGCGCTGGCGGCGGTCACCTCGCGTGTCGTGCTTGGCTCGCTGGTCACGCCGACCTCGTTCCGCAACCCGGCACTGCTCGCCAAGATGGCCGCCACGGTCGACGAGATCAGCGGCGGTCGGCTTATCCTCGGCCTGGGCGCGGGCTACCACAAGGCGGAGTACGATGCCTTCGGCTACCCGCACGACCACCGCGCCAGCCGCTTCGAGGAGGCGTTCACGATCATCCGCGGCCTGTTGCGCGACGGACAGATCGACTTCGAGGGCACCTACTACGCGGCGCGCGAGTGTGAGTTGCGTCCGCGTGGCCCGCGGCCGGCCGATCTGCCGCTGATGATCGGGTCGACGGGGCCGCGCATACTGCGCGCGACGTTGCCGCACGTCGAGATCTGGAACGCCTGGTTCTGCCAGAAGCGCAGCCACCCGGACGAGGTGCCGCCGTTGCGCGAACGGGTCGACGCCGCCTGCCGCGACGTCGGACGTGATCCGACCACGCTTGAGCGCAGCGTCTCGATCATGGTCGATCAGACCGGCACGCGTGAGATCGGCCCGAGCTTGAATCCAGCGGGGGCGGAACCACTGACTGGCACGCCTGAAGAGATCGCGGCAGGGCTGCGTGCGTTCGCCGACGAGGGTATTGGGCATCTGCAGGTCTACCTGGTGCCCAATACCCTCGTCAGTGTCGAGCGTTTTGCCGCCGTACTCGCTGCGCTCGACCGGCGCTGAGGCATGCCTCGCCAACGATCATGACGGGGTCGGGTTCGGCGCCACGATCCCGTGCACGCCGCCGCGACGATCAACCGGCCGCGCGACCTACGCTCGGCGCGGCGCCTTTGCGAGACGCGTGCGGTCGTCGAGCCAGCAACACTCGCGGACCCCGATACCGATCTGCGCGCGTTATCCCGGCAGATGAAGTCAGGGTAGGTGCAGGATGCGCCGTGAGACGCACTGACGCCGCGCCTACGGCCCGTTCAACTTCGTCAGTTTGCCGTTGGCGTAGAGGTAGTAGGAGCGGTTCGGGTACTGGGCCATCAACTGCGCGTTAGCGCTCCCTTGATCGATGGCGTAGACGATGTCGGTGTTCAATGCGGGCGTGTCTTGCGAGAAGAAGGGCGCGTAGTCGGTCCATTGCGACTCCCGCACGAAGACCACCGCGTTGCTGATCCCGGCCTTGTGGACCGTTCGTAACCCATCCGCGTTGATGTCGTACCAATCGGTGAACTCGCGGAAACGGGCCGGGGCGAACGTGGCGAAGTTCCAGACGACAAGTCCTGCCACCACCACAAGCAACACTCCGGTGGCGCCTCCCCCCCCCCCCCCCCCCCCCCCCCCCCCCGGCGTAGAGGTAGTAGACGGTTCGGATACTGCGCCATCAACTGCGCGTTAGCGCTCCCTTGATCGATGGCGTAGACGATGTCGGTGTTCAACGCCGGTGTGTCTTGCGAGAAGAATGGCGCGTAGTCGGTCCACTGCGACTCCCGCACGAAGACCACCGCGTTGCTGATCCCGGCCTTGTGGACCGTTCGTAACCCATCCGCATTGATGTTGTACCAATCGGTGAACTCGCGGAAGCGGGCCGGGGCGTACGTGGCGAAGTTCCAGACGACGAGTCCGGCCACCACCACAAGCAGCACTCCGGTGGCCCAGTAGCGGGGCGCCGGTAGGCGAGGGACGGAGAAGCGCGACGGGATGGCCAGCAGCCGGCCCAGTCCAAGGATGCCGCGCGCGCTGAGCAACACCATGGCGCCGATCGCCTCGAAGTAATAGCGCGGGCCGTACATCAGCCCGGGCGTCCAGTAGGCGATGTGGACCCCGATCAGGCTGACGACGATTCCCGCCAGGAGCAGATCCCAGATCTCCGGAGAAGGTCCACCAATAGCGACTTCTTCCGGCGCTCCCGCCATGCGGCCCTGCCGCCAGACAGCTCAGGGTCGCGCCACAGGAGCGTGAAGACGGCAATGGCGACCGCGACGATCATCGGAACAAGGCTCAGCCGATTGGGCCAGCCGAAGAGGTAATGGCTGAGCTGATCGACGTCGTAGCGCATGATCTGAACGCCCTCTTTGAACGTGTGTCCAAAGCGCCCAACGTGCGGACCGAACCCCACCTTGTCATAGGGCCACCAGAGCGTGTAGGCGAACTGCGTGGCGTGGCCCGTCGTCATGCGGTTGTACTGCAGCATGCCGATCCCGAAAGGGACGAAAGTCAACGCCATCGGCAGATACTCACGCAGGCGGCGCCAGTCGATGAAGAGATCGATCAGAACCCAGATGATGAACGGGATGCCGATGCCCACGGCGGTGAGTGGGCGTGAGATGAAGAGCATGCCGATGGTGAAGCCGGCCAACGCGCCAAGCCAGATCGATCGCTTGCGCCTGGCCGCTTCGAAAGTCAGCAAGAAGGCGAGCGCCCAGAAGAGCGTCACCGTGTGGGACATGAAGGAGCCCGATTGCAGCAGGAAGAAGGGGGAGGCCACCAGCAGCGCGGCCGCCAGCACGCCCGTAGCCGCATCGAAGAACCGTCGCCCGAGCAAGATAGACCAGCGCCACGTCAATCGCGCCCACGATCGGGTTCAGCAGCCAGGCGTGCCCGAAGAGGACGCCAATCGCCAGCACCATCGGATAGCCGGGCGGATATTTCCCGAACCAGTGGCCGTCTCGAATGATCACGAACGGGATCTGAAAGAAGATGGGCGATTGTGGCGGAGTCGCCAGCAGATGACCCGAGGCGATCGTCTTGGCTTGAAACAGGAATGCTACGTCATCCTCAACGTGCGGCAGCCGGTCGAAGACGTTGGTCGAGACCCAGGCGGACGCCACAAAGGAGATCAGGCAAATAAAGAAAACAACCATCCCCGGCGCTGGAAGCCACGCTGACTTGACGTCCGAGAGCGCGACTTCGCGGCCTGCTCGCGGTGTCGCCTCCTCGATCTCCAGTTCCGGAGCGATTCGACCCATGTCGCTGTCTGCATTCACGCGCTGAATGATACAAGGTGGCGCGAATCGCGCCGCGACGGGCGTGACATAATGGTTCGATGTGGCATTCGGTATCTGCGTGATGGGTGAGGCGAGTCTCCGACCTATTCGGGAAGAGTAGGCCGTTGGTACACTGGTTTCAGTTACTTGATATCGAAACTGTCTTGCTGTTCGCGTGAAGAGGGACGCAGCTACGATCGAAGGAAGGGGCGCATACTATGGCGTCGCCGAATCCAGATCCGGTCAGCTCATCATCTTCCGCGAGTCGCGGTTGGCCCCATCATCGATTGGGTTGTCCGGCCAGAAGCATGGACTGTAGGGGGCGCGACCGCCGCGCCAGATCATGATCGCAACACAGCCTGACACCAAGGCCGTCGCCCGGCATCAAGGACTCAGCGAGCAAGAGGTCACCGCTCGTCGCGCACGCGGCGAGGGGAACGGCGTCGAGTTCGACACGAGCCGCTCCTACCGTCGAATCATTCGCGAGAACTCCGTCTCCTTCATCAACATCCTCCTCTTCGCCATCTCCGTCATGCTCATCGCGCTTGGCCTTTTTAGCGACGCCGTGATGACGGCCGGGTTGGTCTTCTTCAACGTCATCGCCGGGATCATTCAGGAAGCACGCGCCAAACGCCAGCTCGATCGCATCGCGTTGGTCAACCGCCCCACCGCCACCGTCATTCGTGACGGAACCGAGCGGGAAATCAATCCAGCCGACCTGGTGCGTGGCGACCTGCTCGTGCTGAAGCCGGGAGACCAGGTGGTGGTCGACGGGGTGCTGGTCGAGAGCAGACGGCTGGAAGTCGACGAGTCGCTCCTGACCGGAGAGTCTGACCGCATCGAAAAAGAGCCGGGCGACACCGTTCTCTCCGGCAGTTTCTGCATCAGCGGCAACGGCATCTTTGAGGCCAGTCGGGTTGGACACAAGAGTCTGGCGCAGCAGATCACCGCCGGAGCCAGAGCCTTCCGCCAGGTTCTCACCCCATTGCAACGCGACGTGCGTTTGATCATCCAGGCGACCGCGGTGGCCATCGTCCTTCTGAGCATCCTGGTCGCCAACAACTTTCGCCAGATCTATCACACGCTGCCGTTGGTCGAGAGCGTGCGCGCAGCGGCCGTCATCGTGGCCGTCGTACCGCAGGGTCTGTATCTGATGGTGGCGGTGACCTATGCGATGGCGGCGGTGCGTATGGCTGGAAAGGGAGCGTTGATTCAGCGAACCAACGCCGTCGAATCGATGAGTCACCTCGACGTCCTGTGCATGGACAAGACCGGCACGCTCACCACCAACCGGCTCGAGCTGGCCGAAGTCGTCCCGGTCGGTGAGACCAGCGAAACCCGCCTGCGCGAACTGCTCGGCATCTACGCCGCCAGCACGGAAGGGGGAAACCGCACCATCGACGCCATTCGTACCGGATGCAACGGCCTGCCGCACTCCCGGGTCGGCGAGGTGCCATTCTCCTCCGATCGCAAATGGAGCGCGCTCAGCTTCTCTGATGAGCTCAACGGCAGCTACATCCTCGGTGCACCGGAGATGATCTTGTCGCACGCGACTGCGTCCGGCGAGATCCCCACACAGCTCGGGGAATGGACGCGGCAGGGATTGCGCGCGTTAGTCTTCGCTCGCGCCTCCGGCAACACGCGTTTCGCATCAGGGAACGGAGATCTTTCGCTGCCAAACGGACTGGAGCTGCTCGGCGCGATCAGCTTCCGGGACGAACTGCGACCAGAGGCACAGGCGACTATTCAGGGGTTCACAGCCCTCGGCATCAAAATGAAGATCATCTCGGGCGACAATCCCGAGACGGTCGCCGCGCTGGCACGGCAGGCGGGAGTCGACGGCAGCGCCCGCGCCATTTCAGGTCTGCAGTTGGATGGGCTGAATGAGCTGGAATTCAAAGAGGTGGCGGACGACGTCACGATCTTCGGCCGGGTCACTCCACAGCAGAAGGAGCGGCTGATTCGCTCGATGCGCGAGAACGGTCACTACGTCGCCATGATCGGAGACGGCGTGAACGACATCCTGGCGCTGAAGCAGTCGCAGCTCGCCATCGCCATGCGCAGCGGCAGCCAGGCGACGCGCAGCATCGCCGACCTGGTCCTGCTCGACGACTCGTACGCCGTCCTGCCCGAGCTCTTCCGCGAAGGTCAGCGCATCCTGACCGGCATGCAGGACATCATCCGTCTGTTTCTGGTACGCACGCTGGCGGTCGCGTTCATCGTGTTTGGAACCGCCCTGATCGGCGAGCGCTTTCCGATCATGCCCCAGCACAATGCGCTACTCGCGCTTCTAACGGTCGGCATCCCGACCTTCGCGCTGGCCGTCTGGGCCAAGCCAGGTACGCCGGTCAAAGGTCTGCTGCGCAGCGCGGCACCCTTCGTGGTGCCGGCCTCGATCAGCATCGCGGTCGTCGCGGTCGCGATCTACGCCCTGTATGCCTCGTTGACCAACGACGTCACGCTGGCTCGCACCGCCCTCACCACGACCACGGTCTTCTGCGGCATATTGTTGATCCCGTTTCTGGAGCCACCCACCGAGGCCTGGACCGGGGGGAACGACCTGAACGGCGATTGGCGCCCAACGATACTCGCTGGCGCCATGTTCGCCCTCTTCGCCATCTTCATGTTCGTCCCGTTGACCCGACGGTTCTATCATCTGGAATGGCTCGGGGCGGCCGACTTCATCGTGATCGGGTTCATGGTCGTGGGCTGGGCCTCCGGTTTGCGTTTCCTGTGGCGACTCAAGCCGTTCGATCGCGGAGCACGACTGTGGCAAGGCGCGCAGGAGTCGCCTGCGGAGAAACCCAGAGTGACCTGATGGGGCGGAAGTCGTCGCCCGAAGGGCGTCATAAATGACGCCCAGCTGCCACACCGCGCAACCTTGCAATTCGCGCTACACTCCGGCGGCGATGAGCGCGAAGGCCACGACGCCTGCCGCCATGCAGTAGTAGGCGAACGGGTTGAGCGCCTGGAAATCGGTCTTGTGGAAGTATCGCATCAGGAAGAAAACGCTGAGGTAAGCCGCGATTGCTGCCAGCACTCCAGCGAAGAAAACCATCCCGACGTTCGTGTTTGAACTGTCATTCAGTAGCTTCGGCACTTCGAGCAGCCCGGCCGCTCCGATGATCGGCGTCGCCATGAGGAACGAGAACCGGGCCGCCTCCTCATGTCGCAACCCCATCCACAGACCCGCCACGATGGTCGAACCCGAGCGAGAGATACCCGGAATGAGCGCGGCTGACTGGCTCACGCCGACGATCAGCGCCTCGCCCCATTTCAGATCGCTGGCTTCGCGGAACCCCGCCTTGCGACGCTGACGCTCACCAATGAAGAGGACGACGCCGTTGATCGTTAAGAAGGTCGCGGCCACCAACGGAGCGCCGAACAGACTCCTCAAGAAGTCCTGCAACACGAGGCCGATGAGTCCGGCGGGTATGGTCGCCACCACGACGAGGAAAAAGAGCCGTTGGTTACGCGACCGAGTTTCGGCCGGTCCCTGGCCGATTAGCGAGAGGAGCAGATCCCACCAATCGCGCCAGAAGAAGATGAGCAGCGCCAGGGCAGTACCCAGATGCAGCACGACCAGAAACGGCAAAAATTGGTCGGACGCTTGATCGATGTGCCAGTGAAGCAGCTTTGGGATGATGACGGAGTGCCCCAGGCTGCTGACCGGGAAGAGCTCGGTCACCCCTTGCAGGATCGCGAGGACTGCCGCTTCGAGCCAAGTCAACACGTGCTTTCCTCTTCGTGTCCCCGTAGTGTGGGCGATCGTCCAACGGGATGCATGGCAGGACGCAACAGGCACAATCGTACCAGTTGCGTGACCGAATTGAGATTGAGACTCAGTCTGAGACGCGCGATCAAGACCAATGGGCTAGGCCATGGCACGACTCGTACGTATGCATGAGAACGGATCGGGTGGATCGAACCGCTGTTACCCCGCGCGTGAGCCGCGTCGGCCGACCAGCCAGCCAAGCGCCCCAGCCACTCCCGCGGCGGTGAAGCCCGTCACCAGCACGTGACGGTTGCGTCGGTTGGTCTCCGTGGACGGTTCGATCTTCGCGCGCGACGCATCATCCAGCGGATCCACGGGCTCAGGCTCGGGCTTGGGCTGGAACTGAATTGGGTTGAGTCGCACGCTACGCGCCGCGGCGCCTCCGTCGACCGAGTCTGGACCATCCGACAACGGGCCACCCGCCATACGCTTGTCGAACTTGTTTTCGAGTGTGGCGTTGATCTCCGCGCCAATGATGAAGATGAGGCTAGTGACGTAGAGGAAGAAGAGGAAGACGACCAGTCCGCCGAACGCGCCGTAGGTGCTGCCTGGATTCGAAAGCGCCAGGTAAAGCTTGAACCCGAAGAACGCGAGGATCCAGAGGAGCGTGGCCGCAATCGAACCAACTGAAATCCAACGAAAGCTCTGCTCAACGTTGGGCCCCAGGTAGTAGAGAAACGTCAAGAGGAGCATGACCAGAATGACGCCCGCGGGCCAGCGGCCGATGCTCCAGGCGAGCGAAAATGCGCTGCCCAATCCCACCTTGTCCGCGATCCAAACGCCGATCTGTCGTCCAAAGATGAAGAGGGCGAACGTCAGGACAATGACCACGATAAGGGCGAGCGTCAGACCAAGCGCAAGCAGCTTCTTCTTGATGAACGGTCGCGCCTCATCAACGTCGTAGGCGCGATTGAAGGCTTTCATGAAGGAGCTGACGGCATTCGATCCAGACCAGAGCGCGATCAGAGCCGTGGTCGCGGCACCGATCGACGCCGCGCCGCCGCCGACCTTACCAACTGCGTTGTCGATCACGGAATCGAGCACCGGTATCGTGCTGGAGGGCGCATGGTTGTCGACGAAGCCATGGAGTGACGAGACGACGGCGAGGTGGCTGTATTGGTTGAGCAAGGCGGCGGCCATCACCACGAGGATGATCAGCGGTGGAACGGCAAAAATGAGGTGATAAGCTACCTCCGCCGCCTGGCCGGGCAGATCGTCACGCTGAAACTCGGTAATGAAGCGCTTGCCCACGACGCGGACCGATCGCACGTCCTCGGTTCGTGGATCACCTAAGCCGTCTGCCACCTCGCTCGACATCGAATCCCTCTTCCTCAGTGACCCAACCGAATGACCCAGTCCGTCGCGACGACGGTCGTGGGTCTCGCGCTCATGGCCATACTCATGTGTTGTCGCCGTGAACCGGAAGTCCGTCCTCGTCCGGAATGATCCCATTCGGACTCTTGCACGTCACGATCCACGGATGGCTGACGGCTTAGTCGTGATGATGCCCGCCAGGCAAGATCAGTGCGAGGATGACGCCCGTCAGAAAGGCGATCGCCAGCGCAACCAGCGTGTGTTGCTGGTACTGCAGACGCCAATCCGTGGTGCGTTGCACCTTCGACTCGAGTCGTAGGATATTGTCGGCCAATTCCTGGCGCTGACGCTCGATCTGATCCTCTATTTGCCCCGTTTGACTTCCTGTCTGACCCACGCCACGTCCTCCTTAACGGTATCGACGGTCTGTTCGGGTGCCGGATTGATTCGCTTCAGCATTCCATAGCCGACTCCGGCCAATATCGCGGCGAAAACCGTGACGGCAGCGCCGACGATCAGCGCGGCGAGCCAGGCCGCCAGCACGATGTTCAGCGCGTAGACCGCGGTCAGGAGCAGAAAGCCAAGTCCAAAGAATCCAAGGGCCATACCCGCCAAAAGGACCCCGGCCGCCTTTCCAGCGGCCGTGGCATCCTCGCGGATCTCGGTTTTGGCCAGACGAAACTCGGACCGGATCAAACCCTGAATGTTCGATACGATGTCCTGGATGAGTTCACCGAAGGACGCGCGATCATTACTTTGCCAGACATGCTCCGGTCGGCCGCCCTCCGAAAACGTTTGCTCACTCATCGATGGTTCCTTTCGCTCGGCCTAAGCTGGGTTAGCTGAAGAGCTTGCGTCCCAGGAAGAGCCCCACGGCGGCCGCGACAACCAGCGCGGGAGCGGGATGCGAACGCGTCATATCGCGCACCTTGTCGAGCATTTCTCCGGCATTCCGATCATGCAGGAAACTGGCGGCCTGATCCATTTTGTTGGCGGCCATATCGGTTGCTTGCTGCGTCCTCTGCCCACCTGGCAGGTCGCTGCCACGATCCCGCATTTTGTCCGCGACGTTCTCCATGCGATCCGCCGCACGTTCCTTCTGTCGCTCGGCCTGATCGGTGGCACGATCGGCTATCTGATTTCCCTTAGCCTGGGCCTCGTCGACGACCTTCTCACCCTGGTCCTTGGCCGACTTCATGGCCTCGTGTGTCTGTTGTTGGGTTGCCTGTTGCTGATCACCCATTGGGGTAACGCTTTCAGACTTCACGGTATCTTCATGGTGTTGGTTAGACATTTGGAGTCCTCTCCGTTTGGTCAGTGCGATGAAAAACAGGTTGCGCGACCGCTCGAAGCCTTGCGCTCATTCACGACCGACGTGTATGTAGTAAGTCGCAACCGACGTGCCATACGACGCGGCAATTCCGGTGAAGAGCACGACAATCTCGCCATTCGTCGCAATTGGCGGCAAATCTGTTGGCAATTTGTCGAATGAATGGGGAACAGGCGCGATTCAATGCCGACCGAAGCGATTCATGGATTCCACGAGCGTGAGTTCAATCACGTCGAACCGGGGATCGATGGGACGGAGTCGTGACACCTCTTCGCCGCCAACGCTGGATCGCGCTGGCGACTATTCTCTTGTTGCTGCTGATCTCCTTCACCGTCGTCGCCATCATAGACGGAGTGACGCACCCGCAATCGGCCGAGGCGTCCCCCACGCCACGCATCGAACGCACACAGACGCCGTGACCGGCGCGGGTGTTGGGCGCCATGGAGGTCAGAAATGTCGGCGTCGGGGCGGTACCTCCGTATCCGCACTTCGGCCGGGGGCCGGTTATCTATCCAAACGGTTGCCCGGCGGAAGCCCCCGCCGCGAACACGTCCCGCCGCTACGTCTACACGCGTTTGGTCACCGGGTAGCGGATCATCGTCTTCTGCGTCTTGGCTTTGGGAGAGGTGAGGTATTCCTCTTCATGCGCTCCGGCGATCTCGTAGCTGGAGGTCTCGATGAATTCGCGAAGGCGCCGCACGTCATTACCCTCGTCCAGATAACTGCCCGTGTGGAGGATTTGAGCGACCGAACCATATGCCCAACGTTCGATCTTGACGTCGAAGCCGGGCGTCTTCTGCGGGAGCGAGGTGACGTCTTCAGGGATCGGCAGTGCCCAGATACCGAGCCATTCCTCTTTGGGAAGAAGGTGAGCGTCCGGCCAACGGGCCCGGAGCGGACCGACCTTGAAGTCCGGATCCGTCTTTTTGCGCGCGAACTTCAGCGTATAGACGGTTCCATAGAGCGCAGCCAGCGGATCGGACTGCTCGTTCGGATCGCCGCGCGTATAGATCACCGCCATATGCTGATCCGGTAGGTCCACGATCTCTGGTTGCGAGGGACGTGATCGGGGCATGCTCCAGGCCACCCTTCACTCGGGAACTGTCGGGCGATTGGTGCGAATCAGTCGTGGCGCGGACCAAACCGACGACCAGGCCCGTGACGTTCGCCTGTCTTCTCTGCCCAGCGCTGGCGCATGCGACGCCGCATCATGCCGCGAAAGGTGAGCAGCATCAGAATGGCGACCAACTGACCGCCGATAATGACCCGGTTGACGTCGACGGCGGGCATCCAGGTCACCTTGCCGTCCTTGATGACGTACGCGCCGACTGGCGAGGCGCTGAGCCCAAAGCCGCCGCCGGAGCCCTTGTCCGCCCTTGTCGTCGCCGCCGGACCCTCCACCGCCGCCACCGGAAACCTTCGCGGCCGTGATGATGGTCACGCCGTCCTTCTCGTATGGCTCTCCAAAGACGCGCTTGGCCGACATGGCGTCACGCGCGTTGCTGATGAAATCCGGGATCTCCATCGTTACGCTCCTTGTTCAGAGGTCGGCTCCGTCAACCGATCGACAGCAGGATTGCTACCAGCGGGCCATGAGCACGCTCCAAGGAGAACCATAACGAAGTAAATGTGCCATTCGCGCGGAAAATTCCTGGCAGCTACAACAAGTTCATGACGAATGCCCTGGTACGATTGAATGAAGAAGCGATCCGATCGGCCGAATGGAGTCCGGAAACCGCATGCGACTGAGCTATCGACCAGAGGAAAACAGCTTACGACTCACGCTCGATCGCGAATCCGGCTCCGTGAAGCGTCAGGTGACGCTCGACGGCTACGTCGACATGGGTGTCGCTGGTCGCATCGTGGGCATCGAAGCCCTGCCCTCGCCGAATCTGGACCTGTCCATGGCTCTCAAATCGTGGCTCAACGATGCGACGGCGTCCGACTACATCTCGCTCGAAGGCGACACCGCGTACATCGAGCTCAGCGTGCCGGAAGAGTCAGACGTTCGCGAGCAGATCCGCGCCGTGCCGGCCACCTTCTCCGTCGAAGTGGACGCTGCGGGCCGAATGGTGGCCCTATCGATTCCGCGGCACGGCAACGGCTACGAAATCTCGTATCCCAGCGGCAACCAGTGATGGCAGCCAGAGCGGCCCGGTGGGCCGCGTGCATGGGCCTGTAGCGTCGACTAACGACTTCCTAGTCCCCCGCGGTCTGTGGCATTCCCGACGACTGAATGACCGCCGTGCAAAACGCGCAGCGGTGCGCACCGATCGGGATCTCACTCAAGCACTCAGGGCATTTGAATGTCGTCGGGTCTGGTGTCGTGGGCTTCGCACGCGTCCGCTCGATCAGTGCATTCAATGGCACGACGACCAGGAAGAAGACCACTGCGGCCAAGATTAGAAACGAGACGACGGCGTTGATGAAATCGCCGTATAGGAAATGGCTCTTGTTGATGGTGAAGCTCAGACCGGAGAAATCGGGCTGACCACCCATCGCCGCGATCAGTGGGGTGATCAGATCCTTCACCAGCGCGGTGACAACCGCACCGAAAGCCGCGCCGATGACGACCGCGATGGCCAGATCGATCACGTTCCCGCGCAACACGAATTCTTTGAATTCCTTGACCACGACCCATCTCCTTCCGGCGATTACGAGCCAGATGCAGATAGCCACGTCGCCATCTGTCTGATGCCGAAGAGCGGCAGGTCCGCATGCCAGGGGCTTGCTCGCGCCGGTGCGCAGATCCGGACGTCAAAGCCACCGCTCAGTGGACCCCACGTGCTGAACGCCTATGGGGCTATAGTAGTGCAATCGACAAGGACTGACTAGATGGACGGAGTGAGGCAGCGAGGCTGCCATCGAATCACCAGGGGGAACTGCATCCATGATGAACGTCCAGCGCATGCGTCAGATCGTCGATGTGACCGCGGATGGCGGATTGCCGCTGGTTGCGCTCGACGCCGCGGGACGCTGGCAGGGCAAATCGTTGACCCACGTGCGCAGCAGCGGCAACCATATCTTCCGACTCGTCCAGACCGACGGTGCTATCGGCTACCTGCGTCTCACGCCGGTGGCCGAGCGCTCACGAGCGTCGCTGGATGCCGAGCTAGAGTTCGTCCAGCACGTCGCTCGCGCCGGAGTAGCCGTGGCTCGGCCGATTCCCTCGGAGTCGGGCTCACTGGTTGAAGAGGTCCACGACCGCGGAACCAGCACGAACGCGACAAACGACACAACCGCCTACCACGCAGTCGTCTTCGAAGGATTGCGCGGCCGCCAGTTGGAGCATGACGAACTGACCGAGCCACACTATCGAGCTTGGGGAAAGACACTGGCTCAACTTCACGACGCGTCCCAGACGTTCGGTCCGCGTGCATCACGCGCACCCTGGCTGGAAGAGATCCATCGCGTCCGCGCCAGCCTGCCGGACAGCGATGAGGTGGTGGCGCGTGTCCTCAACGAGGGCGCAGCGTGGCTGAAAACGATGCCGTCCAATCCCGAATCGTATGGGCTGCTCCACGGCGATTGCGAGCTCGACAACCTGGTCTGGGATGGCGACGAGCCACAGGTGTTGGATTTCGACAGCGCCGTGTACGCGCCCTATCATAGTGGACGTCGCTATCGCGCTCCAGGAGGTGTGGTCGGCGGAGAACTCCCAGCGGAACGATCACGTCGCCTGGTTCTGCGCTGGCTACCGCGAGCTTCGTCCGCTCCCACCCGGATTCCTGGAGACGTTGCCGCGCCTGCTCAAATTGCTGACGGCCTCCAAAATCGCACAACTGCTCAGTGCGTACGTCCCGCGATCGACCGGAGGAGAGGAGACCAGACCGACAGCCGACGATCCCCCATGGCTCGCGAAGATGCGGGCTCGGCATCAACGCTGGCTCGCCTCACAGCGTGCGTTTCTGGAGGAGGGGTGAAGGGACGCGTGGCGGCGCGTCGCTCGCCCGACGGTGTGCAAGACCGACTGCCTCAGCCTGAGCCGCATTTTTCGCGATCCATCAAGTGATTTCATCGTTGAAACGGGGAAAAATGGCCTCCAATGCGGCAGGCCGAAACCCGAAGAGTTCCTGTTCTCCGACAACCAACAGGGGAGTGGCGAACAACTTCTGCTGGGCAAGCTCAGCCATCGCGGTCGAATCGTCGGTGACATTACGCTCGACGAATGCAATCCCGTGCTGCTCAAGCCACGCTCGCACGCGGGCACTCTCGACACAGCCCGATTGCGTATAGAGGATCGGTGGCAGCATGTGTTCTCCTCCGCGGGTCCCATTCGTATGGGCTGCTCACTGCCGATGGTGCCAATGTCGCTGGGATATGCCAATTCAGTTGCATTTGTATGTTAGCCTTCGCGCGGCCAATCGTAGGTATTGGCCTTGACCGCCTCGTAGTTGGCGTCCAGAGCCGGACCGAGCAGCAAGATGGCCGCGATGCGGCGTGCGATGTTGGTGACTTCGCGCACCTCTTCCACCTTGATGGGCCGCCCGAGCAGATCGCGCTCGCGGTAGGAGAGCCACTTCTTGATGACCTGGTAGCCGCCAAGGGTGTACTCCCAGACGGCGCTCGGCACGTTGCGCCAATAGGCGTGGTCGTTGAGGTAGACGTCGTAAGTCGACTCACCGAGACAGGCGAAGCCTGCTCTGGAGTCAGATCGAGCGCTGACGTTCCAGCGAGAATGGCGTCCCGTTCCTCATCGGTGTAATCTCGCTCGACCGCCTTGCCGCGCCTGCCGACTGTCCGCGATCTCGTCGACGTTCTCGGAGGGCGGCTTAACCTCGATGGCGCCTCGTGATGGTAGCGAGTCGAGCGCGGAATCGTCCTCGGCATGATCGCGGAATTGGTCGGCTGTGAAGAGGCCGCCGTCCGGAATGCCCGCGCCACGATTGCGGATGTTGATCACGCAGCGGACGCGGGGACGCAAGTCCTGTCCGACGTCATTCAGCAGGCGTTGCAGGGCAGGGTAGTAGGACGTCTCATCGACGCCCTCTCCCAAAAAATGAGTTCGCTGAATTTCGCTCAGATAGGTTTCAACCGGATGCATCCGCGTTCAGGCTTCCCGTGTATTCCTTCGTTCGGAAGGAGAAAACCGCCCTATTGGTTGTCGGCAGGCTACAGCGCTACTCTACGGCAAATTGCTCCGATTGGGAAATCGAGATAGGGGGTGGCGCAGGGACGAGATTGGTAGTCGCCGACGAAATGGCTAGCGATCGGTTGCGATTGCCGGCCTACGGCCGGAGGCGGGCACAGGTCCCGCCTCTACGCAAACGTGTGTTCTCAGTCCGTTCAGTGGCTTCGTCTAGGTCAGCCTGGGTTTTCAACCCAGGGTGAACGTCGAGCGCCTGCCCGCTCTTTAACGCCCTCGCTACCTACTCCAGCTCTGCCATGCGGGCGAAGACGTGCGCCGTCTGCTTGATGCCGCGCACGAAGTCCTCGATGCGGACGTGCTCGTTCGGGGCATGCGCCCCGGAGTCCGGATAGCCGATACCGACATTGGCGATCGGCACGTTCAACACGCGGACGAACGGATCCATCGGCCCAGAGCCGCCGCTGGTCGGATGAACTTCGGCGGGCATGTCGTAGACGTCGAAACCAGCCTCCGCCACCAGCGTCACGAATGGGTCGTCCGGGTCGACCTTGGCTGCCGGGTAGGCGCCGTGCTGCACGATCTCGATGTCGGTGAAGCCGTTGTCGTCCAGGTGTTTGCGCAGCTTGCGCATCAGATCAGCCGGATCCTGATCCGGCACCAGGCGGAAGTCGACCTTGCACATGGCTTCGGCCGGGAGAACCGTCTTTGATCCGGCTCCCTGATAACCTGAGCCGAACCCGGCGATGGTGCAGGTCGGTTCGAAGACCTGCTGGCGGCGCAGCTCAACGCCGGTAACGCCTTTGAGGAAGCTCTTGAGCCCATAGCTGACCTTGAGCCGCTCTTCATCAGAGGGGAGGTGCTCGAGCAACTCCATGTCGCGTTCCGTCGGGCCGCGCACATCGTCGTACCAACCAGGGATCAAAATGCGCTCGTCCTGCCCCTTGAACGTGTTGAGCGCCCAGACCAGACGCCAGGCGGCGTTGGGGAAGAGAGATCCACCCAGGCCCGAGTGCGCGTCGTGCGCGAGGAGCTTGCAGCGCAATTCGACGTAGAAGTCACCACGCATACCCAGGAAGATTTGCGGCCGACCATCGTAGCCGACGCCTCCGAACTCCCAGAGACAGCCGTCCGACTTGAGCATGTCCGCGTGCTGCTCGATGAAGGCGGGCATGCTGCCGGAGCCGATCTCCTCTTCACCTTCGATCAGGAACTTGACCGAGCAGGGGACCTCGCCCAGCACCGCTTTCAGAGCGTCGATGGCGCCCAGACGACAGACGATGTGTCCCTTGTCGTCACCAACGCCACGGCCGAAGAGCTTGCCGTCTCGCTCGGTCGCTTCAAATGGCGGCGAATCCCACAGATCGAACGGCTCCGCGGGCTGCACGTC
This sequence comes from uncultured Chloroflexia bacterium, assembly GCA_963822235.1. Taxonomy (GTDB): domain Bacteria; phylum Chloroflexota; class Chloroflexia; order Thermomicrobiales; family Thermomicrobiaceae; genus CALAGB01. The sequence continues at coordinate 134,306 of CAWGGU010000008.1, read as the reverse complement.
GTAATGGTTGTAGCAGAGGACGGTCTTGGGGCTGCCCCCCTTGAGCTCGCCATAGACCATGGGGAAGCCGTCGCTCGGCATCACTTGCGCCGATACGCCGTACTTCTCCAGCAACTCGCGCGTGAGATCGGCCGTCTCGCTCATGAAGGTTCGTTGCGCTCCGACGCTGGGCAGTGCTACCAGACGCTTGAGGTCGTCGATGTATTGCTGCACGTGCTCGTCGATGTAGCGGTCGACCTGAGCCAGTCGACTCTCGTCCATGTTTCCTCCCGTCAGACCAGTTACCACGGTCATACTCGGGGCGATGGTAGCCAGTGCGCCTCGATGCGGCAAGAGCATGGGCAACGCCGCGTGAGGGATGGCCGGTGGAAATCGTGACTACGTCGCCCAATTCAGTTGGCGATCGTCTGCGAGAAGTGATCAAGCAGGCACAGCGGATGCTTGCGACTGATGTGCATGCTTTCGGTTCCTACGCAGCGCTCAAACGCTCCATACGAGACTCGCAGGAGAATCGCGCCTCTAGTCGAGGATTCGCACCGGTTTCCGCCCTTTGGAAAGCGGTCAGCAGCGCAATCGGCTGAACAAGCCCGCGGCAAAGGACGGTTCTCCATCACTTTCTCAACAAATTGCTGCGCAATTCGGTCGAAACCCATTGCAATGCCGGGGCCATTCTCCTAGAGTGCGTGCAGTTGGATATTCACTCGCAAATTTTGGCTAGAAGGAAGGGTTTTCGTGGCCGGACGCAGGCGACTGGTCAGCGGATATCGTTCCTGGCTCTACCCTGTTCTGGCACTGATCGATCCAGAACGGGCACACAGCCTGGCACTCAAATCACTCGGAATCGCCGGTCCATCGTCGGTTGGTTTCAGGTGGCTGGCGCCCCCAGTCGACGAACGTCTCGCAGTGGACTGCTTCGGATTGCATTTCGACAACCCACTCGGCGTAGCAGCGGGACTGGACAAGAATGCAGAGGCCGTTGCCGGGCTTCTCAAGCTCGGGTTTGGCGCGATCGAGGTTGGAACCGTCACGCCACAGCCACAGGCGGGCAACCCGCCGCCCCGAGTCTGGCGCTTCGCCGAAGAGCGGGCGCTGATCAATGCGCTCGGCTTTCCCAGCCAGGGCGCGGCGGCGGCACGCAAGAGGCTGGTAGGCCGGGCATTCCCGGGCGTCGTCGGCGTCAATGTCGGCAAGAATCGCAGCACGCCCGCCGAAGAGACAGCGACCGACTACGTGGCGGTCATCGATGTCCTGTGGGACGTCGCCGATTACTTCACCATCAACGTCAGCTCACCAAACACACCGGGGCTGCGCGATCTCCAGCGACGCGAAACGCTCATGGGCATTCTGCGGCAGGTAGCTGAACAGAACCGGCGTTCGGCCCGATTACACGACGGCGCCGAGCGGCCCGTCCTCGTCAAGATCGCGCCCGACCTGACCGACGACGCGCTCGACGGGGTGCTGGGAGGCATTGCGGCGGGAGATGCCGCCGGGGTGGTCGTCTCAAACACGACCATCGATCACAGCCTACTGAATCGCAAAACGAACCAACTGCCGGGCGGACTGAGCGGCCCTCCACTCAAGGCACTGGCGCTCGATATGGTGCGGAAAGCTCGTCAGCGACTGGGTGATTCGTTGCCGATCATCGGAGTGGGCGGCATTGAGAACGCCGATGACGTGATCGAGCGCATGCGTGCCGGTGCGTCGCTGGTGCAGCTATACACGTCGTTCGTCTTCGGAGGTCCAGCGCTGCCCGGCGTCATCGTGAGAGACCTACTCGCGTTCGTCGAACGCGAGGGACTGCGCTCGATCAACGAGATCGTCGGGACCGAAGACCCGTGACGCAACGCAGCAGCATATCGGCGGCGATCGTCCCTGACGAATGAGATCGGCAATCTCACGACATGCGCGCGGGCCTAAAGCCGCAGCGCTGAACTGTGCGAAGCCCGCTTGGGCAGGCTGAACGTACGCGGGCAAACGTAGGGGCAGTCCGGGTACCCTCTCGGTGTTGGCTGCCCTTCGACCGAAGATCGAGAGACCGCAACCGATAACCCACCTATCTCATCAGTGATCATCAGCCCAGCATGGGTGTCGGGAGCCACCCATTTCCCATCCCCCGCCGCTATCCCCGTTCCGCCAGACCGCGTAACGCCGGAAGGTGGAGTTCGTAATGCCCGGCGCCGTCTTCCTGAATAACGGCCCAGACGCTCCCATTCGTGGCGCAATCCTCATCGGATGCAGCCGAAACCGTGGCGACCAGTGCCTCATGGGACGCGCGAAGCTCGGACAGAACCTCGTCGACCGATCGTTCGCGCCAGCGCTCGCGCATCTCCTCGTTGAATAAGTTCAGATCCCACGGCTCGCGATCGGCCACGCCCTCGGCATTGGGTACCTCAGTGCCACCGAGCTTCCAGTTGGCCACGCGCTCCCACAGCGCGACATGAGCGAGTACGTCGCGCACTCGCCAATCGTCGCCGAGGTCGACGTCGAATTTGTCGTCCAGCTGCTGAACGACGACCATCAGCTCGGTCCATGCCGTGAGCATCTGTTCCTGGAGCTCGTCGCGATGTGACATGCAATCTCCTGTCGTGCGGCGATAGACGAGGAGCCCGCGATCCGGCACTACGCCGATCCGCGGGCAATCCAGATCAACGGTGACAACGAGTTAGCTGGAACGCTCCTCAGACACCACGGTATTCCGCAACGTCCCCACGCGCTCGATCTCGATCTCGACCACGTCGCCCACCTTCATCTGCGGCGGATGCGCGGGTGTTCCGGTCATGATCACGTCACCCGGCTCGAGCGTCATGACGCGGCTGACGAACTCAACCAGTTCCGGGATGCCGAAGATCAGCTTGTCGGTACCCGATTGCTGCTTCACTTCGCCGTTCAGCCGCGTAGTCAGCATCAGATTCGTGCTCGCGCTGATGCCGGTGGCGATGGCCGGGCCGATCGGGCTGAAGGTATCGAACCCCTTGGCACGCACCCACTGTCCGTCCTTGAACTGGTAGTCGCGCGCGCTCACATCGTTGGAGCAGGCGAATCCGAGGATGTAGTCATCAACGTTCTCCGCCTTTACGTAGCGGGCGCGTCGACCGATGACCACCGCCAGCTCGCCCTCACTGTCGACGTGCTCCGGCCCGTCCGGGTAAACGATTCCCGCACCGTGCCCGATGATCGAGCTGGGCGGCTTGAGGAAGATGATCGGGTTTTCCGGTGTCTTCCAGTCCGGCGCGTCCTCGGTGACGTGATCGAGGTAGTTCAGCCCGATGGCGATCAGCTTGCTCGGCTGCACCGGCGCGAGTAACGTGACGTCATCGACCTTACCGACCGATGCGCCGCGCGCCAGATCGCCAAACAGCTCTCCCTGCGCCTCGTACACGACGCCGTTCTCGAGCAGTCCCAGTACGCCTGCGCTGCCGCGTTGAAAGCGAACGATGTGCATATTCACTCCTTACTCATCCCCAACCCGAGCCGATGCGGATTCGCCCGAAGGAGACAACCGGTATGATCGGGGGAATCACGTAGACGGTCAAGACGATGGAACGGTGTGAGCGGCACACGAATAGAGAGGTTTCGTTCATGAGTTCGACCTATCAAGAGGTGCTGGAGGAGATCGAGGCGCGAGCGGACGATCAGCGCTGGCCGATCATCGGTCCGGAAAAGGGCGCGTTGTTGGTCCAGCTGGTTCGCGAGCACAAACCCAACCGTGTGCTGGAGCTCGGCGCGCTGGTCGGTTACTCATCGACGTTGATGGCGGTCAACCTACCGGAACGCGGCGAGATCGTCAGCATCGAGATCGATCACGACAATGCCGAGACGGCTCGAGATACGCAACGACGGGCCGGCGTCGCCGATCGCTGCCGTGTAGTGGAGGGTCCCGCGCTCAAGATGATACCGACGCTGGAAGGGCCGTGGGACTTCGTCTTCATCGACGCCGCGAAAGAGCAGTATTTCAGCTATTTGCAGGCGGTTGAGCCCTTCCTGTCGCCAGGTGCCGTCATCGTGGCTGACAACGTCAAAGCATTCGCCCACGACATCAAGCCCTACCTCGACTACGTGCGTCGTTCACCGGACTATCAGAGCAGCTACCACGACTTCGACCGCGACGGCATGGAGGTCTCCACGCGCATCCCATAGCCAATGCCCGCGTCTGTACGGGCGACGCATGCGTCGCCCACCTCATTCTCGCAGGCAACCGCCGCATCCCACGGTAGGGGCGATGCTTGTCATCGCCCTGCTCGATGCGCGCGACCCTCTGCATCAGCCACACACCACGATAATCTCCGTCCATACAGGCGACGCATGCGTCGCCCACCACGTCACGCGCTCGGTCGATCCTGGATGGCTCGAAGCGTTCTGGAACGACAATTGCATGTTCCTCGAGACCGATGCCTCCGGGCCCATCACGTTGGGCGAAGGCAAGCTCATCTTCTCCAACTAATTCCCCCGTGGCTTGGCCGGGCGTGGGCCATTATTCCGGTTGGCATGGCGCGGGATGCGTTCCAGGCGCAGGTCTGGAGGGACGGGGGTGAGCGCCGACGGCGGGATAGTCGGCGTGTGGATGGTCGTCCGGGTTGAGGGTCGGATAAAGCGCACCGTCCGGCCGTGCGCGAGGAAGGCTGCGAGTGGGTCCTGTCCCGCGGCGGCCATACGGGGCAGCCAGCGAATCATGAGCGCCATGGAGACGTCGAAGGGATCGACTCCGGCCCGCGCCGCCAGTTCCAGACGCAGCGCCTGCAGAATCTGACTGATGAGCAGGACGGCCCACAGTTGCTGCTGGATGACGATGTCCTTGGCCGACCACAACAGGTGCAAGCCCAGGTGCTGTTTGACCAGATTGGCGGCCAATTCGAAGTCCCAGCGGCGGGCGTAGAGCCGGGCGATCGCGGCCAGGGGGAAGAGGCGGGGATCGTGCACATTGGTCAGGTAGGTCTGCAGCCGTCCCTGATCGCGGAAGCGGACCAGGCGCACGGCGTGCTTGGCGCGATCCGCACGATAGGCCCCCAGCCAGACGAGCCCGTCAAAGGTCTCGTGCTCGGCGTAGAAGGTATGGATGACCTCATAACTGGTCCGCTGGCGCAAGCGCGAGACATACCACTGGCCCTGGTCGGTCAGATCGTCGAACCAGGCGAAGCCGAAGAAGCCCAGATCGCACAGCAGCAGGCTCTGCGGCGGGAGGGTCGCCACCATCTCCCGCGCGGTCACCTTCTCATTCTGGTGGGGATCGGCGATGAACTGGACGTGGCGCCACTGCTGGCGGCGCAGATCGAAGAGTCCGGCGAGTTGCCCCGGCAGCAGCCGGGCATCTCCCGGTGGGAGGTCCCGCAAGGCGGGGAGGCGGCGGGCGATGGGATCGAGATCGGTATGATCGAGCGCCACCACCTCGGCGGCAAAGGGGGCCAGATCGGTCGCCGCGTACGGTTCCAGCCGGGCCGTCAGGAGACGGCTCGTGTGGGCAAAGAGCGCTGCCAACGGTTGGGTCCCCCCAGCGGCCAGTCGCCGGTAGATCGCTTCATCACTGAGGGGATAGCGCGGATAGTCCCACAGGTGACCCAGCGCGAGCAGGCGCCAGAGGTCCAATTGACTGCTGAACCCCCGGAGGACACACACCAGCAATCCGGTCCAGAGGGCCATCGCGGGCAGGATACGCGGCCGCCCCGGTCCGCTGGCGACCGGTTCGGGCACCAGACCGGCGACCAGCTCCCGCACCAGGCTTTCGACCGCAGTCAGGGGAACGTCAGGACCTCCATCGGAGCCACCCGCGATAGCCATGAAGGGACCCTCCAGTCGCCGTGTGTCGACCAACACCGTGCCTGGAAGTCAACCAAATCTGAATTAGTTGGAGAAGATGAGCTCGTCTTCGCCCCTACCGTATCGGGTTGATCGTGCCTTCGCGGTGTCGAAGGCGACGTATGCGTCGGCCGTACAAACACGTTAGACGTTGATCTCCGGGCGCATGCCCAGCGTCAGGAGCGGTTCGATCTCCTGCAGCAGCGTGTCGATCTCGCGATGGTTCTCGGCGTCCAGCTCCGGCGCGCCGGGAACGCGCATACGGGATGAAGCGATCACGCCGCGCTTGACCAGCACCTCTTTATAGATGGCGTAGGTGTAGAGCGCCTCGTAGTTGAGCATCGGTAGAAGCTGGGTGTGCAGACGGCGCGCTCGCGCCTCGTCCCCTGCTTCGAGCGCATTCCAGACCAGCACCAGCGCGTCAGCCACCTCGGAGGCGGGCATGGTGCCGCAGGCGCCCCGGTGAAATTCCTCCAGCATGAAGCGACCGCCCATCCCGCCCATGATCCCGTGCAGATCGTCGCGTGCCAGAGATTGCACCCGACTGATCACCTGTGTGGGATGCTCCGACTCTTCCTTAATGAACGAGACCTCCGGAATATCGCGCAGCATGCGCGCGAGCAGCTCCGGGCTCATTGGTGTGCCGACCGGACCAAGGTTGTTCTGAATCCACACGGGCAGGCCCTGACCGGCCCGTGCCACGGCGGCGTAGAAGTCGGGGATCTCGCTGGCAGGTGGATGCTTGACGTAGGGCGGCATGGCGATCACGGCGTCGGCACCGATCTGGGCGGCGTGCCGCGTGTAGAGAACTGAAGCCGCCGTGCTGATTCCGGATACGCCAATGACGACGGGTACACGTCCAGCCGTCTGCTCCACGACAATTTCGGCCACTCGCAGCCGTTCGGCATCTGTCAGGATGATCGCTTCACTGGCGTTCACCGGCGCCACGATCCCATGGCTGCCTGCCATCACGCAGAACTCGACCACCCGCCGCAGCGAGTGCTCGTCCAGCGCGCCGTCGTCGCCGAACGGTGTCGGCGGAATGGCGTAGACGCCCCGAAAGCGATTGTCGCTGGCTGACTCACCCATTCGAGCATGGCTCCTTTCCTGTTGCTCTCGGCCGCTATTTGTGGTGAGCGGCAAAGAAGTCCCAGATCGTGCTGGTGGCGTCCAGCACCGTCGACGGCGGATCGGTCCCCAACAGCTTTTCGATAAGCGGCTTGCCGGGCGCACCCGGCCATTGATGTCCCGCCCCGTCGATTGTGATCAATTCGACGGTGCGGCCATTGGGGCATTGCGCGACGGAAATCGTCACGTCACCGCTGGTGGTGACATTCGGCGCACCGCACCCGTCGATTTCCCGCCACGTGGCATTCAATGTCGGAATCGCCGGACCATCGATGTGGGAGGTTCCTTCGCCTTCGCCGCCGTTGTAGCGGATGCGCATGTCGTCGGTTCCATGGATGTGGATGACCGAAACCTGATCCGGATGCGAGCAGTCACCGAGCTGCGTGGCGGAATCGGGCCCAATCGCGGCGAAGATGGACGTCTGACAGGCAAGCGTGTAGCTCATGATGCCGCCGTTGCTGATGCCGGTGGCGTAGATGCGAGAGGAATCGATGTCCGCCTCCTGCTCGATCTGCTGGACCATAGCGGTGATGAAACCCACATCGTTGATATTCTGCTTGGCAGGCTGGCCACAACAGCCGCCGCCGGTGTTCCAGGCGCGATCGAACCCGTTGGGGTAGGCAACCAGGAAGTGCTCGCGATCGGCCTCGTCGTTCCAGCCGTAGGTCTTCTCGGCCTGATCGGCACTGCCATAGCCACCGTGCAGCATCACCACCAGGGGCGCGCTGCCGGGGAGATCGGCCGGGCGATAGACGATGTAGCTGCGCTTGTGGCTACCGACCGTCAGTGCATGCGTCGACGAGCCGGCTGGCAACGGCATGACGGCGGTGATGACATTGGCGTCAGCGCGTCGTTGTCGGATGGCGCGCACGCTCACCGCAAGCAGAACGCAGAGAAGCAGGGCCAGCAATAGCGCGACCGGCACGCCGATGATCAGCCAGCACCAACCGCCATGCCGCCTATCGGTCCTCTCGCCGTTGCCCTGAACCATCGCCGCACCGCCGCTCACGCCGGGTCTTGTTGCGCATTCGTTCGGGTTCACGGCTAGTATAGCGACGAGCAGTCACTCCCGGACGCACTGCATCCCATACACGTGCGAATGCGGCGGGCCAGGCGCGCCTGTTCCGGCTATGATGTTCGACAGAGACAAACGACCATGAACATGAACGTGGACGGGAAGGGATGACCCATGAGCCAAAGCAAACTTCGTGTTGGCGTTCTGGGGGCCGGGAACTGGGCCGAATCGGCGCACGTCCCCGGCTGGCAGCGAGATCCGCGCGCAGAGGTGGTCGCTATCTGCGACGTGGAGAAGAGCAAAGCCGAAGAGTTCGCCTCGCACTTCAACATTCCGACGGCCTCCAACGACTGGCAAGCCGTGATCGGGCGCGACGACATCGACGTGATCGACATCGCGACGCCGTCTCACACACATTTCGAGCTCTCCTGGGCGGCGTTGGAGGCCGGCAAGCATGTGCTGTGCGAAAAGCCGGTCGCCTACGACTTCCGCGAGACGCTCCGGGCCGCCAATCTGGCACGCAGCAAGGGGCTTAAGACCAAGCTCGGCTTCACCTTCCGCTATAGCCCCGGCGTGCAGTACGCCAAGTCACTGATCGATGAGGGCTTCACCGGAACACCCTTCATCTTCAACGGCTACGAGCAGAACTCGCAGTGGCTCAAGCCGGAGTCGCCGCTGCGGCAGCTTGACCCAAACGCTGACCCCGATCACATTCAGACCTCCTCTCTCGAAGGGTACGGCGCCCCGATCATCGACATCAGCCACTGGTGGGTGGGGGCCGACTATGCCCGGGTCATCGGGACGATGCGCAACTTCGTGCCGGAGCGGCTGGTACGCGGCATGGAAGGATTGCAGCGCATCAACATCGACGATGGCGACATCTACTTGACCGAGTACACCAACGGCGCCATCGGCTCGATCCAGTCCAGCTTCGTCACCGTTGGCAACTATCCCGGCATCGAGGCGCGGCTCTACGGCAGCGACGGCGCCGTCATCTGCCGCTTGGTGGAGGAGTTCGGCGTGGCCGAGACGATCAAGATCGCCACGCCGGACGACGTCGAGTTCAAGGAGATGGAGATTCCCGAGCGCTTCTACCCGCACGGTGGTCACCCGCGCGAGTCCTGGCGGTCTCTCTTCTACGCCAACCTGATCAAGGACTTCATCGACGAGATCGAGGAGGGTGGCGAGCGCAATCAGGGGAACTTCGACGACGGCGCCTGGGTGCAGGAGACGATCAACGCGGTGGAGCGCTCCTTCCACGAGCGTCGCTGGGTCGACCTTCCGTTGGAGCGCTGAGCCATGAGCGACGCACCTCAGTTTTCGCAGTGGCTCGACGATGTGCTGGCCGCCTACTATCGCTGGCACCCGGTCAACGCCACCTTCATCGGCGTGCACGAGCATGACGACCGGCTTCCCGACCTTTCGGAGCGAGGACTGGCCGACATCGCCACCCAGGCTCGGTCCCTCATTCGGCGCATGGAAACGCTGCCGCACGAGGCGCTCAACGACACCGAGACGATCGACCGGCGCCTGGCGCTTGGCATGCTCGAGATCGAGGAGTGGGAGCAGAGCGGCGACCACATGTGGCGCGGAAACCCGTCGCTGGCCGTTGGCGAGGCCGTCTTCGGCGTGATCAGTCTCTTCCTGCGCGATTTCGCTCCTCTCGAGCAGCGAGTCGAGTCGGCCATCGCGCGACTCGATGCCATGCCACGCATGCTCGACCAGGCTCGGAGCACCATCCGCTCGGCGCCACTCGCCTGGTCGCAGCGTGCCACCAACGAGTGTGACGGCGGGCTCGCGTTGCTGAACGTCGGCATCGATCAGCTGATGGAGGAGAAGGGGATCGACGACCCGCGTTTACGCGGTTCAGCCGATCGCGCGGCAGCGGCGTTAGCGGACTTCCGCGCCTACCTGCGTGACGAGGTACGCGCGCGTCCGAGCGAGATGCTCGCATGCGGCGAGGAAGCACTCGACCTGCTCATCCGGCGGGGTCATCAGCTTGACCGAACGGCAGAACAGATCGAGGAGCAAGCCTGGGAGATGCTGCGTGAGACCGAGTCGCGGCTGACCCGCATGGCGGAAGAGCATGGGGACGGCGATTGGCGCACGTCGCTGGGTCGACTTGCCCACGAGCATCCGACGGCTGACAACTACGAGCAGCGCTACAGCGAGGTGTGGCAAGCGGCGCGGCAGGCCGCGCTCGACGCCGATCTACTCACCTGGCCAGACTACCCGATCCGCTACGTACCGCGACCCATATGGACGCGCCAGGCAGCGCCGCACCTCTACTTCCTCTTCTATCGTGCGCCATCCGCGTTCGACTCCGTACCGGTCGTCGACTACCTCATCGCTCCGCTGGACCGTGACGCCTCTCCGGAGGAGCAGGAGCGCTTCCTGCGCGCCAATAACGAGAGCGTCATCAAGCAGAATCACGTGGTGCATCACGGCGGCATCGGCCATCAGGTACAGAACTGGCATGCCTATCGCGCTCGAATCGCGCATCGGGCGCATCGCGGCGGTCGACAGCGCCTCGCGCATCGCCATGCTCTGCGGCGGCACCATGGCCGAGGGCTGGGCCTGCTACGCCAGCGAGCTCATGGCCGAAACGGATCTCTACTCACCGCTGGAACGCCTGTCGCTGGTGCACACGCGACTGCGCATGGCTGCGCGCGCCATCGTTGACGTGCAATTGCACACGGGACGTATGACGCTGGACGAGGCAGCCGCCTTCTATGAAGACCGCACCGCCATGTCGGCAGGAGCCGCGCGGCAGGAGGCGATCAAGAACAGCATGTTCCCTGGCGCGGCGCTGATGTATTTGGTCGGCACCGACCTGATCTGGGATCTGCGACGCGAGCGGGAGCGGGAGGAAGGCGACGAACTTCAATCTGCGCCAGTTCCACGACGAGTTCCTGTCGTACGGCTCGATCCCGGTCAAGCTCATCGCCGACGCCATGACGAGCGAGATGTGAAGCGACACGACATAACGATAAATCGAGAGGGGACTGAATGCGATTCGAGGGTAGGGTAGCGCTCATCACCGGTGGCAACTCCGGCATCGGTGAGGCAACGGCCGAGCGGTTGGCGTCCGAAGGGGCGAAGGTGGCCATCGTGGCGCGGGACCGCGAACGCGGCGAGGCACTGGTCAAACAGATCACCGATCGAGGCGACGACGCTGCCTTTTTCGAAGCGGACGTGACGCAGGAATCAGCCGTCAAGAAGATGGTCGACGACGTGATGCAGCGCTTCGGACGCATCGACGTGCTGGTCAACAACGCGGGCATCATCAACTTCGGCACGGTCATCACGGCCGACGTCGACGAGTGGGACACGCTCATGTCGACCAACGTCCGCAGCGTCTTCCTCGTCTCGCGCCACGTCCTGCCTCACATGATCGAGGGCGATGGCGGCAGCGTGGTCAACCTGGGCTCGAACCTTAGCCTGGTCGGAACGCGCGGCGCGGCGGCCTACGCGACCTCCAAAGGGGCCATCGTCCAGCTCACCCGCGCCATGGCTCTCGACCACGTCGATGACAAGATCCGTGTCAACGCGGTCTGCCCGGGCACGATCGACACGCCGTTGGTGCAGAGACAGCGCGTGGGCCGTACCGAAGAGCAGCTGCGCGCATCGGACGAGCGTCTCAAGCAGCGCCACCCGATCGGCCGCATGGGGACGCCGGAAGAGGTGGCGTCGGTGATCGCGTTCCTGGCCAGCGACGAGGCCTCGTTCGTCACCGGTTCCTGCTACTCGGTCGACGGCGGGTACATCGCCCAGTAGACAACCTCAACCAGGGAGGACCGTCATGGCGACCTACATCATGCTCAGCACGCTCACCGACGAGGGCCGCAAGACGATCAAGGACCGGCCGGAGCGGATTCTGGAGGTGAATCGCGAGATCGAGCTACTGGGTGCGCAGGTGATCGATCAGTGGGCGTTGCTGGGAGACTACGACTTCCTCAACATCGTCGAGGCGCCCGACAACGAAACCATCATGCGCGTCTCGGTGATGCTCGGGTCGCGCGGAACAGTGCAGTTCCTGACCATGCCAGCCCTGCCGGTGGAAGCCTTCATCGGAGGTCTGAGGGGGGATTGAGATAGGTATGGTTCGCTTTCGGTCAGGTCATGACCTTCATGACGGCGGTGCAGTTCATCTTGAACGACCCTAGCCCGAAAAAGCGCTGCAGGAACGAGAGGGTGATCGGCGTGAAGGTGCGCGAAACCGACACGGTGATGGTCGCGTCGCCGCCGATCGTGCTAGTAAGCGCCGGACGGCGTCGAGGTCACTGTGACATCCGACGGTACGCCGTGAGCTCATGACCATGTTCTTGATTCCGGTGGAATCAGTCAGGATTCTGTGAACCGTAGCGCGCGCCTTCGAACGCGCCATTACGCATCTCGATGTAATCGAAGTAGGCCCGCCCGAGATCGATCGTCCCCAGCATCATCAGGAGAAGCAGCGGCAGCGAGATCGCCAATTCGGCGAGGCTCTGGCCTCTGCTTCGCCCGCGCCGCCACACCCGGGATGATTCGCTTCGCCGTTCGTTGTGCGTCATTATGGCGTCCTCCGCCTCAATCGATTGCATCGGTCGCCGACGCATGCATGACGATCGGTCTGATGCCGAGTAGGTTCTGGGTGATCAGCGAGAAATTCAGGTTGGCCTTCACCGTAATGTCGTTACCGGACTTGCACGTGGTGTTGCAGGTCACCGTCACGTCACTCGTGCTCAGGCTGAGGCTCGGTGCTTTGTCGATCACGCGCTGCTTGATCTCGCTGGTGTCGGTCGGAGCGACCTGGCCGTAGCGAGCCCCCTCGCGAACCGAGTTGGTCAGCTCCGAGTACATATAGACGCCGCGACCGATATCGAAAGTCCCGAAGACCATCATGAAGAAGAGGATGCTGACGATGGCGAACTCTACCGTCGCTTGCGCGGTCAATCGCCCGGGCGTCGCCGGCCGATGTTTCGAAAATCTCGTTGTTGACCTCGGCTCTGCCGAGCGAACCATCGGAACCTCCAGCGTCACAGACGTCGGGTGCATCGGCTACCATAGTACGAGTCTGGCCATCGGCTGACATCCGCTTGTGGTCAGAAATGTGTTGGTACTTGAGTCCGGTGCTCCCCGGACGGGAGTACCGACGATGCGGTAAACGAACGACCCGCCTACGTGATGGATCAAGGGGGAGAAGACGATGGCCGACCGCCGACTCGAAGTTCTCGCACGCGTATTGGTCGAGTACTCCATGGACGTTCAGCCCGGGCAGCTGGTGACGATTTCCGCTTCGTCGCCGGTCGCCGCCCCGCTGATTCGCGAGGCCTATCGCCGGGTGCTGGCACGCGGGGGCCATCCGCTGGTGCAGGTGGGCATTCCAGGCCTCTCCGAGATCCTCTTCCGCAACGCGTCCGACGAGCAACTGCGCTACATCCGGCCGGACGAGCGCATCACCCCGGAGATGGCCGACGCCGCGCTCAACATCATGAGCGACGTCAACACCAAGGAACTCTCCGGCATCGACCCGGCACGGCAGATGATTCGACGTCAGGCACGCACGGACCTTTTCCAGACCTATCTGCAGCGCTCGGCCGAGCAGAAGCTACGCTGGTGCCTGACGCTCTTTCCGACCGAGGCTTTTGCGCAGGACGCTGAGATGTCGCTGGCCGACTACGAAGAGTTCGTTTACTCGGCCGGATTACTGGATGCCGATGATCCGGTGGAGGAGTGGAGCAAAGTCTCACGCGAGCAGCAGCGGCTGGTCGATTGGCTCAGCGGCAAAAAGAAGATCCACGTCACGGCGCCAGACACCGACCTGACGCTCGACATATCCGGCCGCACCTTCATGAAAGCCGATGGCAAATACAACTTCCCCGACGGCGAGATCTTCACCGGACCGGTCGAGAACTCGGTCAACGGTCACGTTCGCTTCAGCTTTCCCTCCAGCGTCGACGGGCGTGAAGTGGAAGACATCCAGCTCTGGTTCGAAGACGGGAAAGTGGTCAAGGCGACGGCCGAGAAGAACCAGGAGTACCTCGAGCGCACCCTCGACACCGACGAAGGCGCGCGCTACCTGGGAGAATTCGCCTTCGGCACCAACCGCGGTATCGACAAATTCACCGGGAACATCCTGTTCGACGAGAAGATCGGCGGAACGATGCACATGGCCGTCGGCTCCGGCTACCCGGAGACGGGTAGTACGAACGAATCGGCCGTGCACTGGGACATGATCTGCGACCTGCGGGATTCGAGCGAAGTGCGCGTCGACGGCCAACTCTTCATTAAGGATGGCGAGTTCCAGGTGTAGCGGAGAGTCCGGTGCCAGATCAACCGCGGTGTGACAGGGATTCTCCAACTAAACGGCCATCGCAATGAAATCGCCTCAATGCAGTGGCGCGGATCAACCAATACCGAATCACTCCGATTGACGCGATCGCAATCGAAACGAGGTGAGAGCCGTTGGCCAAACGGCTCCCATCCAAAATCATGCACGCCAACCACAGAGCACAACGCGCAAGTGCTCTGCGTCCTACGTCATTGGTTCCTGGACCATGCGCATGAGCACGTCAAGCGCCTCGCGGATCTGCGGCTGGGTGACGGGCAGAGGGGTCACGCCTGGCCTTTGCCGTCGGCACAGCAACTCGACACACTTCGCGAGGTGATCGAGATCGAGCCCGCGATGGCGAAGCTCCGCGCGTAGCTCTTTCCCAATCACGTCTTGGCTGAGCAGACAGGTTAGAAGCCGGCAGACCCACTCATCCGGGCGTCCGTCGTCGCCACCACCGGTGGGCGGTGGCTGGTCTCCACCCTTCCAAACAGCGCCGGTTCGCAGTTCCTCACGCGTGAACGGGCGACCACGAAGCGTCGTACCACTGGCGATCACGCGGAAGTGGTAGACGCCCGACTGCGAAGCGACGACGCTCGTCTCGAACACACCTGGGTCGACCTCGTTCATCAAGAGCGTTGCCTGCGTGCCGTCCGGCCGCTCCAGCTCCGCTTTGGCGTTGGCCCGTCCATCGATCGGTAACCCGTATTCGGTCAGCACCGATCGGAGCGTCATGGTCGCGCCCGGCTCGTTGCCGGTCTGATCCAGTCGAGTCTGCATCCGGACGCCGCTGAACGCGTGGACGTTGAGGAAGTAGCGCACCCCGTGCGCCGCCACCTGCCGGTACAGATCTGGGTAATTGTCGAGAGACGCGAGATAGCGCTTGAATCGCGCGGCGTCGATCGCCAAGAGCGCGTGCCAGGTGCCCGCATGGGCGCCGCCCCCACCGATCGGAACCGGCAGCGTGAACCGGTAGAAACTGACGTTCGTGCTTGAGGCGAAACTCATTCCGGGCAGACCCAGCGCGGTGGACGGATCGATGACGTCCCCGGCCGGTGTCTCCAACTGGAAGTGAAACACCGATGGTGCCTGGCTCAGCAGGATCACGTCCGCGCTGGTATCCGCTTCGTTGAGCGTGAACGGGATGCGATGCTTCTGGCCCGGGGATAGCCAGCCGTCCGGATCGAGCACGATATCCTGGTTCGTAACCCCGGCAAGGATCTGAAGGTAGTATTTGCTCACGCGGAACAACGCATCGGTGTTGAGCGGGCCGGTGAGCAGCAGATAGCCGCCAGTCCCATTGGTGAGCGAGGTCAGGGCGACCGGATTGATCTGATCCGCCGTGCCGAGCCCGATGGCGTACACGCGCTCGTTTATCGATCCCGCAACGTCGGCGATGAACTGGGGCTGATTCTCCTGCCCATCGGTGAGCACGATGGTGGATTTGACGTCGAACCCGGCGACCGAATTCAGGTTCGAGTGGGCCAGGTCAACGGCATCCCCGATGGAGGTGTTCCCCATGGGATTCGGCGTGTGGGCCGCGATGAGGGATTTGGCATTGGCCCGGTCGGGATCGAACGCGCCAGCCGGGCCGAGTGGTCCGGTGACCGGCATCACGGTATAGGCATCCTGGTCAAAACTGACGATTCCGAGCGCATTCCCCTCCTGAATGAGGTCGACGAACGGCGGGGCCGAGAAGTGGAGCACGTCGATTCGCTTGAGTCCGGGGATGCCCGAATCGAAGGTCATGCTGTTCGACTTATCGAGCGCCAGGACGACGGCGACGGTCGGCCGATTGATCGTATTGGCGCTGATCGGGATCGTCCACTCCTCGCCCGTCTCCTGGGCTCGCACGGTGACGCTGCCGGACGCGGTGTCTCCGGCGTTCGTCCCCGTGAAAGAGATCCAGATGCCGGGCTTCGGCGACCACGGTCTCGCTGCCCGGAGTGACCGTAACCGATGTCCCGAGGAGGGTGCCGAAGCCTGCGCCCGGTCCATTGATGATCGAGAGCGTCAGCGACGTGCAAGTCGTGACCTGGAAGAGGACCGCACGCACCGTCGTTTCGCCCTCCGGAACGTCGTTGAACACGACGTTGGGCGTCTTGAGCTCGATCAGCGGCGCATCGTTGTCGTAGAAGTAGAACTGGCGGTGGTCGAGCACGGACGAAATGACCGTCGGCCACGGATACAACGCGTCATTCACGTTATGCCCATCTGGACCGCCGCTGGCTGGGAGATAGCTGGCCACGGGATCGCCGCCCTGCTGGCGCTGCCAATCCGCCCAGAGCTTGTCCACCATGCAATGGTGGAGGAAGAAGACCGGGTCATTCGGCGAGGTCATGGGCAGCATATCCCCGCCAACCCAGACGTGAACCTGGTTGTGCATCCGCGGCCCGTTCGGCCAACCTTCCAGCTCATTGCGGAAACTCGGGCTGCTGCCCGCATTCCATGGGTTGCTATCGTACGTGGAATCACCGAGGGTGGTGTTGACGTCGTTCTGCGTCGGCAGCGTCGGCTCGTTGACTCCGAACTGGCGGGTGAGACCACCGGCCGGATTGCCCGAGTCGTCCACGATCACCCAGGTATCCGGGTCGCTCGAGTCGAAGGCGAAAGGCCCGGCCTGAACCAGATCGCCATCGCCAGGATCCCCGTTTCCGCCCATGAGATCGGTGCCCCAGACGGTCCCCGTTCCTGGATCCGGCAGAGCAGAGTCGCTCGCCCAATCCCAGTAGGGGACGGAGACCCCAGCCACTTCTGCCCGCAAATCCTGCTCGTAGCGAATGAGGAACTCGCGATGCCAGGGTGGGAACGCCGGACCGCGGTGGGCCGCGTTGCGCACTGACGGGCTGGTGCCCGATGGGGTTCCGTGGGCCGCGGCATCGACGTGCAATTGGACGTATTGGTTGTACTTACCTGACTTCTTGATGGCTTTGATGGCCTTGACGAGATCCTGCTTCTGCTGTGAAGAGAGACTGGCAACGTTCCGTCGGCAGGGGAGGGTACGTATGATAGTGATCATCGGGTCTCCTCACTCGCTCTATTGCTGCGATTGCTCGCGGCCGCCGGGTCGCATCATCGGAAGATGGTCGATCGCGGTGCGTGCGAGCTCTTCAAGTGAGTCGAACTCCTGATAGGTCAACATGTACGAGTGATAGCGACCGGTGGACTCTACGCGCGCGACAGGGATCTCAACACCTTCTATGTGTAGCTCAACCCCTTCGTCAGATTCACGCATCACGATCTCGCGTCCGCGATGCTGGGCGCGCCGTACTTCCGGCTTCTTTCCCCGGGACCGTCCTCGCTCAGACATGATGGCGCTCCTTCCTGGGAACGAGGGTCGTTCTCGTGTGTCCCTCCAGAACTGGATCGGCACGGCTCAGACTGACGAACCCAGCGTCTCCCCAACGCACACGTCACGTTGTGACCACCGGCCAGACGAGTATGGCGCGAATGGAATACGGTCCCCGAAAAAGACTGTCCGGCTGGTACGAGATGCGGATTCGACCAGGCTCGTCAGATGACCCAAGCACGACGTTTAGTTATGGAATTGCACAGAGATAACGTAACACCAACGCGTCCGAATCGGCATAGCCTATTTAGGCTGTACGTATTCGAAGTGATTGTCGTGGCTCAGACGGTTGCCCCACGGCCGTGCCCGGTGGCACGCGCCCGCATATGCGCCTCCGCGAACCTACGCCTGAGGGTTCTCCTTATGGGATGCCCAATGCGCCGGAGTTCGCGCCAATGGATTCGCGCGCACGTTCCAGTGCAGCGTCATTTCGAATGATGTGATCGAAGTAGTTGCGCTGCCAGACCGGCGCTCCGGGTGTTGCCCGCATCGCGTTGACGTGGCGTGCCGATGCCGATTTGAACCCGGCGACGATCGAACCGAGCAGCGTGGCCTTCGCGGTTGGTAGGTCAGGCCGCCCAGGCTTCGGAGAGGACCTCGGCCTGCTCCAGCACGGTCTGCGTGGCCTTCTCCTGCATATCGGGTGGGTAGCCGTATTTGCGCAGGATGCGCTTGACGTAGACACGGAGCTGGGCCCGCACGTTCTCGCGCACCGTCCAGTCGATGGTGACGTTCTTCCGCACGGTCTCGACCAGCTCCCGCGCGATGGTCTTGAGAGTGTCGTCGCCCAGCACCGCGACGGCGCTGTCGTTGGTCTCCAGCGCGTCGTAGAAGGCCAGCTCGTCGTCGTTCAGACCGAGCTCGACGCCCCGCTGCTGCGCCTCGCGCATCTCCTTGGCGAGCTGGATCAGCTCTTCGATGACCTGCGCCGTCTCGATGGCCCGGTTCTGATACTTGCGCACCGCCTGCTCCAGCAGCGCCGGCGAAGGAGCGCGCCTGCACCACGTTGTGGCGCGAGCGCGACTTGATCTCGCCCTTGAGCAGCCGCTGCAGCAGCTCCACCGCCAGATTGCGCTGCGGCATGCCGCGCACCTCAGCCAGGAACTCATCCGAGAGGATCGAGATGTCCGGCTTCTTCAGCCCGGCGGCGGCGAAGATGTCGACCACCTCATCCGAGACGACCGCCTTCGAGACGATCTGCCGGATGGCGTGCTCCAGCTGCTCGTCGGTCTGACGCTCGCCGGCGCTGCGTCTTGGCGAGCAGCCGCGCGGACCGCCTGGAAGAAGCCGACGTCGTCCCGGATCGCCATGGCCTCGTCGCTCGGGACGGCCAGCGCGAACGCCTGCGACAGCGCCGTGACGGCCGTCATGAGCGCTCCTTGCCGTCCTCCTGCGCCAGAATGTGCTCCTGGCGGCCGGCAGGAGCGAGAGGCGCTCCTGCGCGTTGCCGGTGGTCCAGCGCGACCAATCGAAGCCGTGGAAGAGACCCAGGCAGATCTCGTACTTCTCCAGCATCAGCGCCACGGCCTCGCGCTGGTCGATGGCCGTCTTGCCCGTGCCGCCGATTCGGTGTAGGTCGCCATGGCCTTGCGCAGCTCGTCGGCCAGGCCGAGGTAATCGACCACCAGCCCGCCCGGCTTGTCCTTGAAGACGCGGTTGACGCGGGCGATGGCCTGCATCAGCCCGTGGCCGTGCATCGGCTTGTCGACGTACATCGTGTGCAGGCTGGGGGCGTCGAAGCCGGTCAGCCACATGTCGCGCACGATGACGATCTTGAACGGATCGTGTGGATCGCGGAAGCGTTCGGCCAGTTTCTCGCGACGCGCCTTGTTGCGGATGTGCGGCTGATACTCGAGCGGGTCGGAGGCCGAGCCGGTCATGACGACCTTCATGGCGCCCTGCTCGTCATCGTCACCGGTCCACTCCGGCCGCAGTCTGGCGATGGCCGCGTAGAGGTCGACCGCGATGCGGCGGCTCATGGTCACCACCATGGCCTTGCCGTCCATCGACGTCCAGCCGCTCTTCGAAATGCTCGACCAGATCGCTGGCGATCAGCTCGATGCGGTGCTCGGAGCCGACGATGGCTTCCAGCTGCGCCCATTTGGTCTTGAGCTTCTCCTTGCGCTCGACCTCTTCGCCCTTCGGTGGCCTCGTCGAAATCGAGGTCGAGGTGCGGGATCGACCGCCGCGCTCAGCTCCAGCTTGGCCAGGCGGCTCTCGTAGTAGATCGGCACCGTGGCGCCGTCATGCACCGCCCGCTGGATGTCGTAGACGCTGATGTAGTCGCCGAAGACGGCGCGCGTGTTGGCGTCGGTCGTCTCGATGGGCGTGCCGGTGAAGCCGATGAAGGAGGCGTTGGGCAGCGCGTCGTGCATGTAGCGCGCAAAGCCGTCGATGAAGTCGTACTGGCTGCGGTGGGCCTCGTCGGCGATGACCACGATGTTGCGCCGGTCCGACAGGAGCGGATGCCGGTCCCCCTTCTCCTCCGGGAAGAATTTCTGGATGGTGGTGAAGACCACGCCGCCCGAGGCCACCGAGAGCTTCTCGCGCAGATCGGCCCGGTCGGCCGCCTGCACCGGCGGCTGGCGCAGCAGTCCTGGCAGCGGGCGAAGGTGCCGAAGAGCTGGTCGTCCAGGTCGTTGCGGTCGGTGATGACCACGATGGTCGGGTTGGCCATGGCCGGATGCAGGATGACGCGCCCGGCGTAGAAGGCCATGGTGAGGCTCTTGCCGGAGCCCTGCGTGTGCCAGACGACGCCGACGCGCCGGTCGCCGGCGTCGCCGCCCGGCTGATGCCCGGCGACGTAGGTGCCGCGCGTCTCCTCGATGCCGTGCAACGCGCCGATCTCGGCGGCGCGCAGCGTCTCCTCGACGCGCCACGTTCACCGCGTGGAACTGGTGGTAGCCCGCCAGCTTCTTGATCAGCTTGCCGCGCCCCTGTCCTCGAAGACGACGAAATAGCGCAGCAGATCGAGGAAGCGGCGCTGCTCGAAGACCCCTTCCAGCAGCACCTGCAGCTCGGTCATGCTGGCGGGAGCGTCGCGCACGCCGGTGATGGTGCGCCAGGGCTTGAACCACTCCTGCCCGGCGCCCAGCGCGCCGATGCGCGCCTGCACGCCGTCCGAGACGACCAGCACGGCGTTGCTGGCGAACAGGGCGGGAATCTGCGCCTGATAGGTCTGGAGTTGGTGGAAGGCGGTCCAGATGGTGGCGTTCTCGTCGGCGGCGTTCTTCAGCTCGATGACGGCGAGCGGCAGGCCGTTGACGAAGAGCACCACGTCCGGCCGCCGCGTGTGCTGGCCCTCGGCCACGGTGAACTGGTTGACCGCCAGCCAGTCGTTGTTGGCCGGATCGTCGAAGTCGATGACCTCGGCCTGTGCCCCGGCGATGGAGCCGTCCGGCGCGGCGGTACTCGACCGTGATGCCGTCGACCAGCATGCGATGCACGGCGCGGTTGCGCTCGATGAGGGAGGGCGCGTCGAGCCGCGTCAGCTTGCGGTAGGCGTCCTCCAGTGCCTCGGACGGCAGGCCGGGATTCAGCCGCGCCAGTGCCTGGCGCAGCCGCCCTTCGAGGATCACATCGCGATAGTTCGGATCGCTCCGCTCGGCGCCGGGCGCATCGAAGGCGATGTCGCGGGCCGTGCAGCACCTGGTAGCCCAGCTCCGCCAGCCAGGCGAGTGCGGCTTCCTCGACGATGGATTCGGTGAATGTGTTAGATGGCATCAGTCGCGCCTAATCGATGTGCTTTCGTGGCGAGCCAGTTTGTCGCTCACTCGTGATCGTCAAGCTCACTTGTCGATCATTTTCTGCCAAATATGATCGGTAAACACATTTGTCGCTCACGGATGCAACTCTAGATCCGTTGTCGATCACTTTTGGCGATAAGTGATCGACAAACCAGTTTGTGTTGCACAGGTGAGCGTCAAATCACTTCTCGTCCCTCCACAACGTTGATCAGTTCGGTGAAAGCAAACACGGCAGGCCGGCGACCGCTGCCTTCTCGAATTGTCTGCAACAGTCCTCTATCCGCAAGAATGTTGAGAACTCGTCGCGCCGTTGGCGCGGGGATGATTGAACCCTCGATGAAATCTGAGGAGTTAAAGACCGGATTGCTGAAAACGAAATCGAGCGCCCGTATCGCATGTTGTGAATGGGTTTGCTCGACGATCCATTCCTTCCTGCTCTCGTACATCCCCAGGATCTCGCGAGCCTTCGCAGCATTTTGAACCGCCTGTTGCTGAATCGCACGCAGAAAGAACGCGCACCAGCCGGTCCATTCACCGTCGCGCGACACCGCGAGCAAGCGGTCGTAATACTCATCCCGATTTGCTTCCAGGTAGGCACTGATATAGAACATCGGCTCGCGCAAAAGCTTCTTCTCGACCAGAAACAGCGGGATGAGCATGCGCCCAATACGCCCATTCCCATCCAAGAAGGGATGCAGCGATTCGAACTCGGCATGGACGATGGAGAGCTGAACCAGCACATCCTGCGCAGACCCGTGAATGTACGCTTCCCAACGACTCATGCCGTCTTCAAGCTGATCCGGAGCAATCGGGATAAATTTTGCATTCTCGATCTGCGTTCCTGGACGCCCGATGAAATTTTGTATTGTGCGAAAGTGGCCAGGAGATTTGTCGGCCCCACGTACTCCCGAAACCAGCGTTTGCGTGTAATTCCTTGACCATGCGATTACAGAGCGGCAAGCGTCTCAAACAGGTCAACAGCCTGCCGCATCGCACGACGATAGTTCAGCACCTCTTCGATGTCTTCTCGTTTTGTCGCCGACAGGTCCTCGTCGCCCGCCGCCTCGTACTGAAGCACCTCACCCATCGTTGCCTGGGTGCCTTCGATCCGCGACGACAAGACAGCTTCCTGCGTCGTCAACGGCGAGAGAAGAACGGCCGGGTTCGGGATCGCGAGGAGCAGGGCGTCATAGCGCGCAAGAGCGGAACTGGCAGGCCCAAGCAAAGGGATCAGCTGCGCCCAGTCCAGCTGCTCCGGAGGGAACATGCCAAGATGGTAGTGAACGGGGCTCGCCACTACTGCACCTCCACGTAGGTTCGTCCCAGCGCCTGCCGCAGCCGCCCTTCGAGGATCACGTCGCGATAGTTCGGATCGCTCCGCTCGGCGTCACGGCGCATCGAAGGCGATGTCGCCACCGTGCAGCACCTGATAGCCCAGCTCCGCCAGCCAGGCCAGCGCGGCTTCCTCGACGATGGATTCGGTGAAGGCGATCATCTCAGTGTCCGCTCAGGGTTTTCGGTGTCGTCCGTCCAGCGACTTGGATTCGCCTCGATGTAATTACGAACCCGTTCCCACGAACGATCGCTCCGGATAATGTGCTCGAAGTAGTTACGCTGCCAGACCGGCACGCCCGTGATCTGCCGCAGCGAATTCACCCTCCGGGTCGACGCTGCTTTGAACCCGCCGATAATTGCACCCAGCGACTGCGGCGGCCGAATTAGACCGGTTGGCTGTTCGGACGCACGGTCTGCTGGATTGTTGGTACCGGGCGCACGGCAGTGCGCCCCTACAGGGTCGGACGGCGTCGCCGCATTCGGCAGGGTACTAACGCATGCCTCGGGTAGGGGCGCACTGCCGTGCGCCCGAATGTCGCCCGATCTGTCACTGACACCCGATTCGGACGTCATTTCCGTGATGATCAGAATTCCGTGCAGGTGGTTCGGCATGATTACGTACGCGTCGACCGCAACGTTGAACCGGATCATCGCCGTGCGCTCCCATTCCTCAGCCACGACTTGGCCGAATGCGTTGAGCCGAATCTCGCCGTCACGGATATCTCCGAATAGGCATTCTCGATCGTGTGCAGACCAAGTTACGAAATAGACGCCTGGTAAGTGTAGTCATACTCCGGGAGCCGACTCGATCGTCGATGGTGTGTGTCCGGGTCGTACGTCACACAGTCACCGCGTAACGAACCGCTTCGCATCCCCTACCCGCAACTCGCCGGAAATGAGCTTCGGCAGCAGCGTGTCGCGCACAGTGGCGCGATTGTCTCGAGATTTTTTCTCTTTTGCGTTTGTTGTTTACTTTTATGTTCGCATCTTGGTTTTTTTTTTTTTTTTTTTTTTTTTTTTTTTTTTTTTTTTTTTTTTTTTTTTTTTTTTTTTTTCGAGACTCGAATTGTGTTACTTGCTTCGCCAATTGTTGAGCGTTGCGCCGTTGTCCCTAAGTTTTAAATTGCCATGAGTTATTTCGGGATAACACCGGGGTTTGACGATTTTTAACAACCGTCTCTATTTTTTTTTTTTTTTTTTTTTTTTTTTTTTTTTTTTTTTTTTTTTTTTTTTTTTTTTTTTTTTTTTTTTTTTTTTTTTTTTTTTTTTTTTTTTTTTTTTTTTTTTTTTTTTTTTTTTTTTTTTTTTTTTTTTTTTTTTTTTTCAGCTTATGCTTCCCCAAGCAGCACATCTATTTTTCTCTATCGCCTAACTCCCAAGTAAGCTCGGCAAACACGGCCAATACGTCTTTTAACGGGATCAACAGTGGGACTGACTCCAGATGTCCCTTGGTAACCGCTTGGCGCGATGCTCCCGCGTGCCATGCCGAGGAGAAGATTCTTGGTGGATGATGTGAAGGAGATGGAAGTGAACGTACCCCGTCGGTATCCCGGGCTTCGGCCTGATGATACTGACGTGCTGATTGACCCTGGCCGGTAGCGCGTCTGATGTCGACAATACAGGTCCTAAGAATTGATGCCCCTGTAATGTTGATCAGCACATCGCCAAGTTCAACCGTCACCCCGTTCAGCGCCGCCGCAGCTTCATCCGTGATCCTGGCCAAGCCGTCCCATACGAACTTGGATTCGTACACATTCCGGCTGCGGATCAATCGCGACGCCATCTTCCACGT
Source organism: uncultured Chloroflexia bacterium (assembly GCA_963822235.1). Classification (GTDB taxonomy): domain Bacteria; phylum Chloroflexota; class Chloroflexia; order Thermomicrobiales; family Thermomicrobiaceae; genus CALAGB01. Next base: position 109,838 of record CAWGGU010000008.1, on the reverse strand, counting down.
ACACGGAACTTCCGCCTCGAGGCGTTGCACCGCTGCCGATCTTTGAAGTGACGTCTCGCAGAGTTGAGGTCCGCCACTCGCTCGGTATCTCCCCAAGTTCCGAGTCCTCGAACGAGTCGGGGAAGAGGTCGGCGATGTGCGGTGGCAGGCCGGTGTCACGGCCTTCGGCTTTGGCGCGGACGGGATCGAAGTCGACGAACCACGACTTGAAGATCGCCCGCGCGATCGCCTCCAGCGTCTCGTTCATCCGCCGGTTCAGTTCGATCTTGTCGTCCAGCGTGCCGAGGATGTGGGCGATGGCGCGTTGTTCGCTGAGGCGGCTGGAACTCGAATTGGCAGCATGGGTAAATCGATTGCTCGCGATGCGATCAACCGTGCGCTCCGTGAGCTGTAGCGAGATCGCAACGTTCTTGAACTCGTAGGCCAGAGAGTAGGCAACAGGACAGACGTAGGTCGACGTACCAGGTCGACGATCGAATGAGACCATTCGACGGCCGAGACAGCACGATCCATCAGGAATGAGACTGCTTCACCGAGTCGCGCTCCCATACGAGAAGACTAGATCCCCAGCCATCGGAGTCGCTCGACGTAGTCCAGTCGCGATAGTCCGCCTGATGAAAGTGAGCTCGGCTGTCCGCAGAATCGAACGTCCGTTGACCAGATGTCGGCATGCCGATGAAATCGGGTCACTGATCTGTCTTCGGTGGATGCGTGCGGCCCTGTCGATGACGTCGGCAACCTCTCCGAGCTGGACATCGTGCCACTCACTCGCCATAGCCGAGCGTCCTCAAGTTGGCGGCGATGGCGGCGTCGAGCTTGGCCGCTTCGGCTTGCTGCTGGTAAGAAGGGTGGTGAGCCGCTCCATCTTCTCCTCGAAGGGCTCGCCGTCATCCTCGACTTCGGCCGCGCCGACGTAGCGGCCGGGCGTCAGGACGTGGCCGTGCTTGCGGATCTCCTCGGTCGTGGCCGCCTTGCAGAAGCCGGGAACGTCGGCGTATTCACCGGCGTCTTGATCGCCGCGCCAGGCGTGGTAGGTTCCGGCGATCTTCGCCACGTCCTCTTCGGTCAGCTCGCGATGGACGCGGTCGACCAGCGTCCCCATGTTTCGCGCGTCGATGAAGAGGGTTGAACCGCGCCGGTCGCGGAAGCGGTGGTTGCGCTTGTCCCGCGCCAGAAACCAGAGGCAGACCGGAATCTGCGTGCTGTAGAAGAGCTGGCCCGGCAGCGCCACCATGCAATCGACCAGATCGTCCTCGATCATGTTCTTGCGGATCTCCCCCTCGCCCGACTGGTTGGAGGACATGGAGCCGTTGGCCAGGACGAAGCCCGCCATGCCAGTCGGCGCCAGATGCGAGATGAAGTGCTGCACCCAGGCGAAGTTGGCGTTGCCGCTGGGCGGCACGCCGTACTTCCAGCGCTTGTCGTCTCGCAGCAGGTCGCCGCGCCAGTCGCTGTCGTTGAAGGGCGGGTTGGCCAGCACGTAGTCGGCCTTCAGGTCCGGGTTGCGGTCGTTGTGGAAGGTGTCGCCGTGGGCGATCTGGGCGTCGATGCCGCGGATGGCCAGGTTCATCTTGGCCAGGCGCCAGGTGGTGTAGTTCGACTCCTGCCCGTAGATCGAGATGTCGCCGACGCGGCCGCTGTGCGCCTCGATGAACTTCTCGCTCTGCACGAACATGCCGCCCGAGCCGCAGCAGGGGTCGTAGACGCGGCCACCATAGGGGGCCAGCATCTCGACCAGCACCCGCACCACGTGGGTCGGCGTGTAGAACTGGCCGCCCTTCTTGCCTTCGGCGCTGGCGAACTGGGAGAGGAAGTATTCGTAGACGCGGCCGAGCGTGTCTTTGGCCCGCGCCGCCTCGCTTCCGAGGGCGATGTCGCTCACCAGGTTGATCAGTTGGCCGAGCCGCTGCTTGTCGAGTCCGGGCCGGGCGAAATCCTTGGGCAGCACGCCCTTTAGGCTGGGGTTGTCCCGCTCGATGGCCTCCATGGCGTCGTCGACGGTCGTGCCGATGGTTGGCTGCGGCGCGTTGGCCTTCAGATGCTCCCAGCGCGCCTCTTTCGGCACCCAGAAGATGTTGACGGCGCGGTATTCGTCCGGGTCCTCCGGGTCGGCCCCTTCGGCCCGCTGACGTTCCAGCTCGGCGTGTTTATCCTCGAAGGCGTCGGAGATGTATTTGAGGAAGATGAGGCCGAGCACGACGTGCTTGTACTCGGCGGCGTCCATGTTGTTGCGCAGGGCGTCGGCCGCGGCCCACAGCTGCGCCTCGAAGCCGACCGTGGCCGTGCTCTCGTTTCCGTTCTTCTTGCCTCTCGGCATGCTGCTCCCGTTCGATTTCGTCGCGCCATCGCCTGATTCACCCAGCACGGGCAGAAGAGGCGGAAAAGCGATATCCGCCGCGCGCTGGTCAGGTGTTCATAACGGACAAATTCTAGCAGAGAACGTACATGGTTGGGGGGATCAGGCAGGTATCCGGGACCTTCCGGCCGCCGGTAGGGGCGCACTGCGTGCGCCCGAGGGTGCGATCCGACGCGATGCGCTGGATCCATGGCGGTGCACCGCCCGGCGAAGGGCGCACAGCAGTGCGCCCCTACAGATTGCCGGTGCCATCACGCGGTGGACGTACCACCGACCGCCGGTAGGGGCGCACTGCGTGCGCCCGGTTCCAAACCATCACCTCCGCCTACCTAAAACGTCGGCAGGCCAGGCTCGTCCTCGAAGAGCCACGAGATGTCGGTCTCGAACAGCAGCGCCGTCATACGGCTGCCGGAGGGTTTGGCGAAATAGTATCCCTGCGCCAGATCGCAGTTGATGTCTCTCAGCCAGCTGGCCTGCGCCGCCGTCTCGACCCCCTCCGCTACGACGCGCAATCCCAGTGAGTGGGCCAGCGTGACCAACGTCGAGACGATGACCGAGTTCTCCGAGTCGTGCGACAGCCCGATCATGAAGGAGCGGTCGATCTTCAGACAGTCGATCGGCAGCCGTCGCAGATAGCGCAGCGACGAGGATGACGCGCCGAAGTCGTCCACCACGATCTTGACGCCCAGCTCTTTCAAGCCCTGCAGAATGCCCATCGAGCGATCCGGATCGTGCATGACCACCCGCTCGGAGACCTCCAACGCCAACGTGCGTGGATCGAGATGCGAGCGATCGAGGACGCCGCTGACCTCTTCCAGCAGGTCGGGTGCATAGAATTGGCGGCGCGACAGGTTGACCGACACCAACGGTGCGGGATCGGCAAAGCGCCAGCGGCGCGCCGTGCGACAGGCCTCCTGCAATACCCACTTGCCGATGCGATCGATGATGCCGGTCTCCTCGGCCAGCGGCAGAAACTCGGCGGGATAGACCAGACCGTAGTTCGGCCGCTCCCATCGCAGCAAGGCCTCGACTCCGACGATGGAGCCGCTCTCCAGCATCACCTTGGGCTGGTAGTAGATCTGGAATTCGTCCCGGTCGAGCGCGCCGCGCAGATCATCCTCAAGCTTGCGCCGTTCCTGCACGTCGCGGTTCATGGCGGCGTCGAAGATCTCGGTGCGGTTCTTGCCGCCGTGCTTGGCGCGGTACATGGCTACGTCGGCGTTGTGGAGCAGCTCCTCCGGTCGATCGAGCGGCGAACTGCTGATGGCGATGCCGATGCTGGCTGTCACGGTGACCTCCCGCTCGCCAAAAATGAAGGGAACGGCCAGCGCGTTCATGATGCGTTGTGCCACCAGCGTCGCTTCGATCGGGTCGTTCATGTCCTCAAGCAGGATCACGAACTCGTCGCCGCCAAAGCGGGCAGCGGTGTCGCTGGCGCGCATCGACGTCTCGAGCACGGCTGCCACCGAGATGAGGAGGTGGTCGCCGGCCGAGTGGCCGAACGTGTCGTTGATCTGCTTGAAGTTGTCGAGGTCGACGAAGAGAACCGCAACCGGACGTCCCATGCGCGTCGCACGGGCAAGAGCCTGCTCCAGGCGATCGAGGAGCAGATTCCGGTTCGGAAGGGTCGTCAACGGATCCTGAAATGATTGGACTCTGACTTCGGTCTCCTCCACCATGGTTCCCTCTTCCCGTTCTTTTACCGGTCGCCGTTCAAGCGTCCGAGATAGTTTTTCCATCGCCAGCCAGCCTGTAAGGCCAATCGTCGCGATGAGTCCAATCGTCGTGTCACGCCAGGGCACCGGGTTCCGGAAGTAGCGCCACGCCAGCAGCCCGCCGACGATCGTCGTCGCCACCACGAGGACGATCACCGGGCCGAGCAGCAGCACGGTAAGGACCGCGCCGATGCAGAGGCTCGCAAGCATCACCACAACGATGGCCACGAGCAGCGCCAGGCGGCTCTTGAGCCGTGAGCCCCGTCGTTTGGGCTCGGTCGGCATCGCACTCACGCTCCGGTTTGTCGAATCGCCCGATCAGGCATGTTGCAGCTCGCCGTTCCGTTCGTCTCGCGCACCACCAAGCCATCATCAATCTCGAATCGGCGTGGCTGATGCACGTGCCAGTCCTTCCCAAATTCCCTGTCCGCGGGGCGACTCCGCTTCCGAGTTCCGGGCCATTCACGGCGCCGGAATAAGGCGATTTGGAGCCGCTGATGGGGGGTCCTAGCCCACCATATAGCTAGAATGTACCGGCCTAGACCTGGTACTACAACGGACCTCTGTCTTATAAAAGACGGGACGTTAGTACCATGACATAGACGTGTGATGGGTTGATGGAGAAGGTCGAACGTCTCAGCGAGGAGCGTAGGGCGCATCGTGCAGCCGGTAGAAACCCGCATGAGCATGGGGAAACGGCGGGCGCGACGCACGGTTCGAATGGTCGGAACCAGGCATCGGACTCGGCTCAGGCCGTTTCAAATGTGTGGAGTGGGGCTACGGATTGCCGACGCGAGCCGCCAGCATGCGTGTTCCGGAGGGGCTGGAAACCGTGGTGCCGGTCTCCTCGGTCACCAGGATGCCGTCGAAGCTTGCCAGCGCCTGCTGCATGGTGATGTAGAGGGTCCCGTTGCCCTGGCCGTCAACCGGCAGCACACCGGCATTGACCTGCTCGTTGCCGCGCGTCATCCAGACCACGTAGACGTGCCCATCGGTGGGCTTGGGCATCCCCTTGACCACCAGGAGGGCTGCGTTGCGGGTCGGGTTCATGATGACGCCGCCCTGCGCGCTGTTGGCAACGCCAGTCGTCTGCAGGTTCGTTACGAACCCATTCGGGCCACTGACGACCTGCGCGATGGTCTGCTGACTCTCTTTAAGGACGGAGAGCTCGGAGTTCTTTTTATTGACCTGATCCTGCATCTGCGAGCTGTTCCAGGCCAGGAAGAGGGCGAGCACCGCGGCGGAGGCGGCGGCCACCCACCCGAATCGCGTCAGGATGGTGGTGATGCGGGAGCGAGGCGGCACGAGATATTCGCCTGGCTCATCGTCGTCAGATTCGATGTGGTCGAGCAGCGAGCGACGCACACGCGCCGGAACCGAGACCGGCTCGGCCAGGAAGGGGAGCAGGTTGGCGACCTCTCGCTCCGATTCGACGAGCGCGCCGCATTCCGCGCACGAAAGGAGGTGCAGCTCGACCTGCTCGACTTCGTCAGGTTCGAGTGCTCCAAGAACGTATGGAGCGACTAATTCACCGATGTGGGAATCATCTTCCAGCATCAGTTGCGCGCGCCCTCCTCCGTACCCAAATAGTCCCTCAGCTTTTGCATCGCCAGTCGCATACGCGTCTTGACGGTGCCGAGCGGCTCATTGAGGAGCGCGGCGATCTCTCGCTGCGTGAACCCCTCGAAGTAGGCCAGCTCTATCGCGCGCCGCTGCGGCTCGGGAAGCTGCTCCATCGCCACACGAATGCGCTCGCGCAGCTCCGAAAGCTCGGCGGCTTCCTCCACGTCGGCAGAGACGTCGACCTCACCGCGAAGCACGTCGGTGATGTCGACCGAATCGGCACGCTTCGGACGTCGCTGGCGTTTACGGAGTTCGTCGATGGCGCGATTGTGGGTGATACTCAGAAGCCAGCTCGCGAAACTCCCTCGTGCCAACTCGAATCGCCCTGCCTGTTGCCAGGCACGCGTGAACGATTCCTGCAGGATCTCTTCGGCCACCAGCCCGTCCCCGACGATCCGCACTGCGAAGGAATAGACCGCACGAGCATACCGGTTGTATAGCTCTTCCAACGCCGCAACGTCACCGTCGCTCATACGCCGAACGAGCTCAGCATCCTCAAGCTGCCGAAGGTCAGCGTCCATGCCAGCCGCTACTCGCGCAGCAAGACTGGTCGAGCACGATGCACTTCAATATACGTCTGTATCGTGTCAAGAGGATGCATTCCTCTCCTCACGACCTTCTCTCTTCACATCCCGCACGCTGAGTATACCCAACAGCCCGCCAGAGCCCGATATCTTGCGACAAACCCGATCCGCGTATGTGCTACGATTTCCCGGTTAGACGCGAGCGCGCGTGGTTGTGTTCCACATCCATGCGATCGCGCTCGTTAAGTGCAATACGGATGAACTGGAGTTACTGATGGCGGAGCGGCGGAAGCGCGTCTTTTCCGGGATTCAACCGACCGGGGGATTTCACCTCGGCAATTACCTGGGCGCCATCCGCAACTGGGTCAACCAGCAAGACCTCTACGACAACATCTTCTGCATCGTCGATTTGCATGCCATGACCTTGCCGTACGATGCCAAGAGCCTGCGCGCCCGCAATCTGGAGGGCGCAAGTATCCTGCTGGCGTCGGGAATCGACCCGAAACGCTCGATCCTCTTCGTGCAGTCGGACGTGCGCGAGCACACCGAACTGACCTGGGTCCTGACGACGATGGCGACGGTGGGCGAGCTGAGCCGTATGACCCAGTATAAGGAGAAGTCCCGCGGCAGCGAGCGGGTCGGGGCGGGCATCTTCCTCTATCCGGCGCTGATGGCCGCCGACATTCTGATCTATGACACCGATCTGGTGCCGGTCGGCGAAGACCAGAAGCAGCACGTCGAACTGACGCGTGACGTCGCTATTCGATTCAACACCACCTTCGGCGAGACGCTGGTCGTGCCAGAGCCGGACATCAAACCGGTCGGCGCGCGCATCATGTCGCTCGAAGATCCATTGAAGAAGATGAGCAAGAGCGACCCGAGCCCGTCCAGTCGCATCGAGCTGCACGACTCACCCAGCGAGATCCGCAAGAAGATTCGCCGCGCGGTCACCGACTCCGGCTCCGACGTACGCTACGACGAAGTGAACAAGCCAGCTATCTCGAACCTGCTTTCGATCTACTCGCTCATGTCGGAAGAGCCGATTCCGGTAATCGAAGAGCGCTACGCCGGCAAGGGCTACGGCGCGTTCAAGGGCGAGCTGGCCGATCTGGTGGTGGAGAAGCTCGCGCCAATGCAGGCGCGCCTGCACGAACTGACTGAGTCGCCGTCCGAGGTGGTCCGCATCCTCGATGAGGGTGCGGCGGAGGCGCGCAAGCTCGCCAGCGCCAAGATGGAGCGCGTGCGTGAGGCCATCGGCGTCGGCCTGCCCAGGTTCGATTGAGCGGCACGCGAACCTGACGAGGAGCGAGAGGAGCGAGGCCCATGCCGGTCGAAATCGGTTCCAACGCACCTGTCTTCAGCCTTAAAGATGCCGATGACGCTCAGACGTATGCGCTGAACGATGCATTAGGCCGCGGGCCGGTCCTCATCGGGATCTACAAGTCTTCCTGCCAGGCGAGCAAGACCATGTTCCCTTTCCTGGAGAAGATCCACAACGCCTACCAAAACGACGAGATCACCGTCTGGGGCATCGCGCAAGATTCTCCCAACGTGACTCGCTCCTTCGCGCGCCGCACCGGCGTCACCTTCCCCATGCTGATCGACGACGACGATTACGCCGTCTCGCGTGCCTACGACATCATCGCCACGCCAACCATTTTCCTGATCGATCGAGATGGAACGATCGTCTGGCAGGTGATGGGGTTTCAGAAGCCGGCCATGGACGACCTGAGCGCGAAGGTCGCTGAACTGCTGGGCGGTACACCGCTCGACCTGACGTCGGGGACGGAGGACGTGCCCGGCTGGGTTCCTGGCTGACCCTCCAAGCACCTGTCCTAGGTTCTAGGACGAGCACCAAGCCAGGCACACACATCAGCCCGACGTCGCCGGGCAAAGCCGAGGAGCGACGCCATGACCCCTGTCGATCGATGGCACGACGATCCGACGCTCGTGCCAATGCTCAAGCGCATGATGTGGGAGACGATGACTGAGCGATCCAAAGCGGTGAACTGGAACGACATCCCCAGTGAAGAGGTCTATCCGGGCATCACCCGGCAGACCGTGCAGGGAGAGCGCCAGACGCTGGTCCGCTACGTCTATCAGCCCGGTTCCGTCTTTCCCGTCCATCAGCACCCGCAGGAGCAGATCACGGCCGTCTTGAGCGGCGCGATCGAGTTCACCGTGGCGGGCGAAACGGCCACGCTCGGGCAGGGTGACGTCGCCATCATCCCAGGCGACACACCGCACGGCGCCCGCGTCACCGGCAATGACGTCGTCGAAACCCTCAACAATATGAGCCCACGCCGCGAGCAAGCGCCGGGGCCGGAGCGATAACGGCACGACATGAGGAGCGTTGGGTGAGCAGCTATCGGGCTCAATTCGACCTCACCGGCAAACGCGCGCTGGTCGTCGGGTGTGGCGGCATCGGAAGCGCCTGCGTCGAGGCGCTGGCCGAGTTTGGAGCCAGTCTGGTCGGGGCCGACGTGTCGCCCGAACTGGCTGACGAGGCGGTCGGAGCGGCCAGGGTGCACGGTCACGACGCCTTCGGCACCACGGTCGACGTCAGCAATCCAGCCTCGGCGCGCGAGTGCGTCGCGTTCGCCGTCGATCGGCTTGGCGGCCTCGATATCCTGATCAACGCGGCCGGCATCAACGTGCGCAAACCGGCGCTGGAGTTCGATCCGGCCGAGTGGGAGCGTGTGTTGGCAGTCAATCTCTCGGGCGTCTTCTACGTGACGCAAGCGGCCGGCAAAGTGATGGTGGAGCAGCGCTACGGCAAGGTCGTCACCATCTCCTCCGTCTCCAGCCTGGTCGGCCACCCCAATCTGGCACCCTATGGAGCATCCAAGGGCGGCCTGGCGGTGCTGACCAAGACGCTGGCAGTCGAATGGGCGCCCTTCAACGTGACGGTGAATGCGGTCGGCCCGGCCTACACCGAGACGCCGCTGACCAGCCGCTATCTCGAACAACCGGGGCGGCGCGAGGAGATCGTGCGCGATATCCCCATGGGTCGTCTGGCGACTCCGCAGGAATCTGCCGCCGCGGTCCTGTTCCTCGCATCGGACGCGTCACGCTTCGTCACCGGGCAGACCCTCTACGTCGATGGCGGCCGCACGGCCGATTAACCCGGATAGTTCATCGGCCGACAGTAGAGCGATCCTAGGGCGAAATTTAGCGATTTCCAGATAGTCGTCGGCCTCGGCGAAGGGCAGCCACAGAGAGCTGTTCCTACGAACGTACGCGGCTAAACGTAGGGAGGGACCTGTGCCCTCCCGTCGACCAAGGTCGAGAAACAGCGACCCAATTGCCCATCTATTTCATCAACGACCATAATCGCGCCCCGCACGCAGAGCTCAGGCTACTCCGCTGGCTTGAGCGCGATCAGTCCAACGGCGAGGAGCAGGATCAGCCACAGAACGGCGCCCGCGATGAAGGCGACGTTCAGGAGCAGTCCAGTCACCACCAGAAGCCCCGTTCCTCCGTAGAAGAGGGAGAAGTAGACACGCAGCTTCACTCGCCGCCTGCGCTCGCGCCGCCGCACGATGATCTGGGCCAGCTCGTCAATCTCGTCCGGGTCGTCCAAATATGCCAGTCGCTCAGCGGGCAGATGACGGCTCCTTGCTACCAGCCGAGCGTGCGGGTGGAGGCCGTCCTCCTCAATCAAGCGCATCGTTGGACTCTCGATCAATCATCCTGAGTATCTCGATCTTCGCTTGCAAGAAACACCTGCCGATCCGTATCGGCACGTTCCTCCATCCACCCTGCAAGACGCGGCCCATCGTAGCGCCGAGATGGATTGGCGTTCCGAGGAGTCCGCGTTGACGGAGAATGCAAATCTCGCCAAAACGCGCGCTCACGATGTACGATGCGACGGTTAGTGCGCGCTGTCGTTCGCTGGATTCCGCGAACTCGGGCGCGTTGGAATGGTACGAGTGGTTTCGAAATTTCCGGCACCCCGAACGTCCCTCATCGGTCGCGACAGCGCTCTCGCGGAAATCCGCTCCATTGTGTCGCAGCCGAATACACGACTCCTGACACTCACCGGCGTTGGCGGCAGCGGCAAGACTCGATTGGCGGTTCGACTCGCCGAGGAGCTCTTGCCACGATTTCCCAAGCGTACGTGGGTCGTCGAATTGGCAACGGTCACCGACCCAAATCTCATTCCCATCGTCACGGCATCGGCGTTGGGTATGCGAGAGGTTAACGAGTCCGATCTCGCCGTGGCGTTGATAACCTTCCTCCAGACAACGCCCTCGTTGGTCCTCTTTGACAACTGCGAGCACCTGATCGATGCCAGCGCGACGCTGGTCGACACGCTACTTGATGCTTGTCCGGATCTGTTCATCGTCGCCACGAGCAGAGAACCGCTGCAGGTCTCCGGCGAACGCCAATACCGCGTCCGTCCGCTCGACATGCCGGACATGCTCCTCAAGCCCGTGTTCGACGTGATCGAAGAGTCGCCGGCGATCGAGCTCTTTGTGAGCCGCGCTCGCGACGTTTTGCCCTCGTTCTCGTTGACACCGGCGAATGCGGAGACCGTCGCGCGAATCTGCATCCGGCTGGGAGGCATTCCGCTCGCCATTGAGCTGGCCGCGGCACGCGTTCATCTCATGGGTTGGATGAGATTCTCACACGTCTTGACGACAGTTTCAGCCTGCTGAACAACGGTGCACGCATCGCGCCCACTCGACACCAGACCTTGCGAGCGACGCTCGAATGGAGCGAGGCGCTGCTGACTGACATAGAACGCACCGTCTTTTCTCGACTGTCGGTCTTTGCTGGTGAGTTTCAGCTCGCCACCGCCGAAGAAGTCTGCGCCAGTGAAACGCTGCCAGCATCCGACGTGCTCACCGGGCTGCTCGGGCTCGTCAACAAGTCGCTTGTGGTTGCCACCGCGGGAGCTCCGGTGGTGATGTATCACCTGCTGGAGCCGGTCCGTCAGTTTGCCGCCTCAGTATTGGAGCAGAGCGCCGACGCCGACGAGACGCGAGCGCGACATGTCGCGGCATTCCTCTCGCTCGCGGAGATGTCGGACATCGAGCTGCGAGGACCGAACCAGGAAGACTGGTTCCATCGGATGGAACGGTCTCAAGGAAACGTGCGGCAGGCACTGGAGTGGTCACAGAATCACGCGGACCCATCAATCTCGTTGAGGCTGGCCACCGCACTCGTCTCGTTCTGGGTAGGTCATGGACACTTGAATGAAGGGCTACGCTGGCTGAGCCAGGTGCTCGATCGCTCCGAGAACGTAGACCCTGCCCTACGCATGCGTGCCTACTTTGGAGCCGGACGAATCGCTTTCCATTTCGAAGACGCGTCCGACTCCAGTTATGCGGAGTCCGAGTCGTTGCAGCTCAGGAGTCTTGAGATCGCTCGCGCCATTGATGACCGAGCGGGTATCGCGTCCGCGCTGATCGAGCTCGGCAAGGTCTATCGTCTGCAGCGCAGGTTGCAGCTTTCGAAAGCGACACTCTCCGAGGGGCTGGACCGGTTCCGCGAGCTCGGCGACGCACACGGGGTCGCAATTTCGATGTTGAATCTCGGGTCGACCCTTGGGTTCCTGGATGAGCCGGACGCGTCCCGGAGTCTGCTCGCCTCGGCTGTTGATGCGTTGGACGCGATGGGTGATCATCGCCAGACGGCCGTCGCGCAAATCCTGCTGTGCCGGGAAGAGCGACGAGGCGGTGACTTCACGGGCGCACTGAGTCTCGGTATCGATGCCCTCAGGACACATGCCCGGCTCGAGGACCGCTGGTTCGTTGCGTTCGATCTGCTGGCCCTTGCCGAGATCCTCCACGACGTGGGAGCGCTGCGGGAGTCCATCACCCTGTACGCGGCGGCACAGGCATCGACGGAGCGACTCGGAAGCCCCGTTGGCGGCGTCACATTTAAGGCATTCAGCGCGGTTGTGGATACGTTGCGCGGCGCAAGCTGGTTCGAGCAAGCGCAAGCCAGAGGCTCTGCCCTCGACCCGATTGAATCGGCGGCAATCGCCCAGGAGATACTGGTTCGACGGCGCGATGCGAGAATCGAACCACCAGTGGCCACAGCTGCCACCTCATTACTGACGCGACGCGAGCTCGAAGTGGCGCGTTTGCTCGCCGCCGGGCAGACCGACCGCCAGATCGCCGACGCGCTGTTCGTGTCGGTCGGCACTGTCGGCAGCCACGTCCACCACATACTCCAGAAGCTCGAGCTCCGTTCCAGAGTGCAGGTTGCGACATGGCTCGCCGAACAAGACCTCGATGCTCCTGAGGGTGCTGCCGGATAGGGGCTGGCGACTTTAATGAACGGCACTCACCACGCGCTGCGGCGCCACCCACTCAACCTCATCTCTCCGTCCAGAAATCTATAGCCCGTCTCTAGAACCTCTAGATGGCGATACTCCCTGCTCTCCTCATACTCGAAGCATGTTCAGGGTTGAGGCTGGTACCACGGGCTAGAGCCACGTGTTATGCAGCCTTCCGCAGGGCAGGAAAGCAATGTACGCGGTCACGTTTGAAGTCGAAGTCGGTTCCAAGTTGTCCCGTTCCCAGATGAAGTCGCTGAGCGACTTGCCGGGATTCGTGAACTTCGTCGCCCTCCAGGACGACGCAGGGCATGTCACGGGGATCTGCATCTGCGAAGACTTGACCACCCTGAACGACGTGAAGCAGATCGTAGAGCGCTGGCGGCTGAAATCAGCGCCGCTGAGCGTCAGCAATGTCGTCGCACAGAAGGGTCTCTGACGAGCAAGCGTGACGTCAGTCACGTCGGGAGGGCAGTACATATGTCGCGAAACGTTGGACGGTTCCGGTTCAAAGGGTTTCTGGCCACCCTCATGTTGGTGGCGGCAGTGTGGGCCATCGGCGGCACAGTTGCGCCGGCAGCCGCGGCCAGCACGATCACGGTGTCGACCTGCGACGCGCAGTCCGTTCATGACGCGATCAATTCCGCATCATCGGGAGATACGATCGACTTCAGCTGCAGCGGCACGATTACGCTGGGCTACGCCACCTACGAATTCCTGATCAGCAAAGACCTCACCCTCGACGGCGCGGGTCAGGCGGTCACCTTCGACGGTCATGGACAGACGTCGATGTTTTTCGTGACTCAATCAGCTTCACTCACCCTGAAAAACCTCACCTTCGTCAACGGCATGGGCGGGACGTACAGCTCATGTCAAACATGCGACCAGGTCAACTATGGCGGCGTCATCACCAACGAAGGTCCGGTGACGATCGACCACAGCACCTTCAGCAACAATCAATACACCGGACTGATCGGTGGCGGCGTGATTCTCATCCACGTTGGCGACGTTGACGGTCAGCAACAGCACATTCAACGGAAACAGCACGCACGCGCAGGGCGCCGGGATTCTGAGTCTCTTGGGAACGCTTAACGTCACCGACAGCACCTTCAGCAACAACACGGTCAGTGAGGCCGGAGGCGGCATCTCCATTGCCGGCGGCACCGCCACCATCAGCGGCAGCACCTTCAACGGCAACACAGCCGATGCGTGGGCTGGTGATGGATCTGGGGCGGGCGTCTCCAATGACGGCACGATGACGATCACCAACAGCACGTTCTCGGGCAACAACGCTGAAGCCGGCGGCGCCATCGCCAATACCGGTGACCTGACCATCGTCAACAGCACCATCGTCGGCAACCATGCCAACTGGTGGGCCAACGGGATTCTCAATGGCACGCGTGACGAAATCTCTCTGGCTCTCGGGGGCACGGTGACGATCAAGAACTCGATCCTGGCAAATGGTCCCCCACGAAGTGGAGACGGCACCTTCAACTTCGGCGGAAACTGCGTCACCAACGGCACCACGAACAACGGCGGCGGCAGCTTCGACGACGACGGCACGTGCGGGGTCACTCAGGTGAGCACAAGCCGACCTCAAGCTCGGCTCGCTGGCCGACAACGGCGGACCGACCCAAACGATCGCGCTCGGCACGGGCAGCGTCGCCATCAACGCCGATGCCTGCAGCCCGACAGTCCCGACCGACCAGCGCGGCTACACACGCGCCACCACCGGCAACACCTGCGACGCCGGAGCCTATGAGTTCGGCGCGGTCAACCCGATCAAGAGCACGACCATGAGCAACGTCTCCGGATCCGGGACGTACGGCAGCACGGCGACGCTGACTGCGACGCTCGCTTCGAGTGGTGTGGGGGTCATTGGGGTCTCGGTGAGCTTCAAGCTCAACGGCACCTCGGTCGGCTCGGTCAACACCAACGGCAGCGGTGTGGCCACACTCAACAACGTCAGCCTGAGCGGGATCGGTGGTGGCAGCCACCCGAACTACGTGAGTGCCAGCTTCGCCGGGAACGGCAGCTACTCCAGCTCGAACGCCAGCGGCACGTTGAGCGTGGCGCAGGCGAGCCAGACCATCTCGTTCGATCTTTCGACGCTTCCGGCCAAGTCGACGGAGGATCCAGCGTTCGACATCAGCAGCTATGCCAGCGCCACGTCTGGTCTGACCGTCGCCTTCTCAAGCTCGACCACACCGGTCTGCACCGTCTCCGGCAGTATGGTCACCATCGTCAGTTCCGGTACCTGCACCATCACCGCCAGTCAGGCCGGGGACGCCAACTACTCGGCAGCCACCGACGTCCCCCAGAGCTTCGACGTGGCCGATAAGACGCCACCGACCACGTCCGCAGTGGCCACCAACGCCGACACCACGACGTACACCTTCGGCTCCTGGACACACCAGTCCGTGACAGTCAGCCTCTCGGCGGTCGATAGCGGTGGCTCGGGCGTGGCCTCCACCTTCATCTCGGTGGACGGCTCCCAGCAGACCTACACCACTCCGGTGACGATCAGCACCGAGGGGATCCATACGGTTGCGTTCTGGAGCACGGACAACGCGGGGAACGAGGAGACGCCGCACCAGAGCGTGACCGTCAAGATCGATCTGACGGCCCCCAGCATCAGTGGAGCGGCGACAACGAGTGCGAATGGGAATGGTTGGTACAAAGCATCGGTGACGATCCACTGGACCTGCAGCGACACCCTCTCCGGCATCGCAACCTGCCCCGTTGACCAGGTCATCAGTGGGGAAGGCGCCAATCAGACGGTCTCAGGCACGGCGGTCGACAACGCCGGGAACAGCACCACCGTGGACAGCGCTCCCGTCAACATCGACCTCACGGCGCCGACCATCAGTGGCGCACCCACCACCAGCCCGAACGGCAATGGCTGGTACAACACGCCCGTCACGATCCACTGGACCTGCAGCGACATCCTCTCTGGGATCGAGACCTGCCCCAGCGACTCGGTGATCTCCAGCGAGGGGAGCAGCCAGACGGCGTCGGGTACGGCCGTCGACCAGGCCGGCAACACGACGACGGTCGACAGCCCAGCCGTCAAGATCGACATGACGGCACCATCGATCAGTGGCGACGCAACCGTCGCGGCGAATGGCAACGGCTGGTACAACACGGCGGTCACCATCCACTGGACCTGCAGTGATGCGGTCTCCGGGGTTGCCTCCTGCCCGGCGGATCAGGACATCAGCGGGGAAGGAGCCGACCAGACGGTCTCGGGCACGGCCACGGATATCGCCGGGAACAGCATCACGGTCGACAGCGCTCCCGTCAGCATCGATCTGACGCCGCCGACCGTCACCTACTCGGGCAACCTGGGCACCTATACCGTCGACCAGACGGTGACGATCACGTGCACCGCCAGTGACGCTCTCTCCGGGATCGATACGACCACCTGTCAGAACATTACCGGTCCTGCCTACTCCTTCGCGCTTGGCAACAACAGCTTCGGTGCCTCAGCTACCGACAAGGCGGGAAATAGCGCCGACGGCTCGGTCTCCTTCACGGTGGTGGTGACGCCGGACTCCCTCTCGAACCTCACCAATCAGTTCGAGACCAACGCCGCCGTGCGGAACCAACTGCAGCACGACCTCACGGGCATCCGCCTCGCGACGATCGGTCACGTGGCGTTCTTGAAGTCCTTGTTCGTGAGCCAGTACACCAGCACGGTCAATGGTCAACGGGGCCGCACCCTCACCGATGCCCAGGCGGATACCCTCATCAGACTCGCGCGCAGCCTCTGAGAAGACCTGCCCACAACTACCCCATCCCGTCAACTGACGGGATGGGGTGACCTCTCCAACCGAGCCGCGATCGTTCTGACTTTTTATCGGATGCGCCCGTCACCCGGGCACTGCCGCACATTTTTCATTTTCCGCAACCTGCGTTAGAGTACGCCTGCCAGGTCATGCCGACACAACCCCGATACATCCGTCACTACGTGATCGACGGAGACCGCCGGGCATCCCTTCCGTGAGAGGAGATCGCGTGAGGCGCGGCTATCGCGTTGCCTTCTGCTTGCTGTTCATCGCGTCGTTTCTTCCTGGCTCGGTTGCCGCGGACGCGCCACCGGCAACCCTGGACGGGCTGCGCCTGGAACTCACCGACATGCTCTCGTCCTGGAATGGGGACTACGCCGTCAGCGTCACTGATTTGCAAAACGGACAGTCGATCTCGATCAACGGTGACGTAGAGCAGCCAGCCGCATCGACCATCAAGATCTTCGTCGCCATCGCCATCGCGCAACAGATCGACGCGGAAACGATCAACCGGGCCGACGTCGACGATCAGATGCATCTGATGATGGGGGAGAGCGACAATGAAGCCAGCTATGAACTGATCGACCTACTCGGCGACGGCGACATCGTGGCTGGAACGGCGTACGTCAACACGGTCGCGCAGGGATTGGGCACGATCGGAACGATTCTCGACAGCCCGCCCGATCACCCCGAGATCGATCTCGGGTTAGCCGCAGACAACCTGCTCACCAGCGACGACCTCAACATGGTTCTGGCCCAGCTTTACGGTGGGAAGATCCTCTCGAAAGTGAGTACCGACTACGTGTTGAGTCTCATGGCGTTGCCGGATGACTGGCAGAACGGCTCAGTTGGTGGACCGCTGCCGGAAGGCGCCAGCTTCTCTCACAAGCCGGGTTGGCTCGATGATCCCTACAACACCTGGAATGACGCCGGGATCGTGATGGTTAATCGAGAAGGGGAATCGCTCGCCTACGCGATCTCCTATCTCGCCAGCTTCACCGACAGCGAGGGCCAGTCGTACGACAACGGCTACGCGGTGTCGGAGGCGGTGTGGGACTATTTCGATGCCGCCTATCCGGTGCAATCGTTCGAGTACTTCCCGGAGACGGGATATTCCGTCAGCAATGGTTTTCTGCGCTACTGGCGACAGAACGGGGGCCTTGAAATCTTCGGGTATCCACTCAGCGGCGAGATCGTTCAGAATGGCACAGAAGTGCAGTACTTCGAACGGGCTCGCTTCGAATGGCATCCCGGGGCGGCTCCCGACGACTATGACGTGATCCTGGGGTTGCTGGGAGACGAGCTTACCGCGGCGCGTCTAACCGCTGGAGAGCCCGCGTTTCGAGCAACGACGCCGCGAGATCAGGACGGATGCGTCTATTTCGACGAGACCAGCCACAACCTGTGCGGCGGGTTCTACGCCTACTGGGAGCAATTTGGCGGGCTGGCGCTCTTCGGCTATCCGATCAGCTCCGAACTCACTGAAGACGGCACGACGGTGCAGTATTTCGAACGAGCTCGCTTCGAATGGCATCCCGGTAGCGATCCCGAGCACTACGACGTCCTGCTTGGCAGGCTTGGCGCTCAAGAGTTGGCTAACCAGGCACGCTGAGTCGCCGCATGAGCCTTGACGGATGCGCGCGAATCGGCGGAAGATACCAGACGCGTGACTCAATAGATCACCCAAGGAGGGAAGATGGCAGCCACCACCACAATCGGGCAATCAATCCCCCGCATTGATTCACCTCAGAAAGTACGCGGGCAGACGCTCTATACCGCTGATCTCAACCTGCCGGGCATGTTGCACGCGCGGTTGACTACGGCGTATCAGGCGCACGCTCGCATCAAGAGCATCGACGTCAGCGCGGCCAAGGCTGTGCCGGGCGTCGTCGACGTCCTCACGGGCAAAGATCTGCTGCCGGGCGGCCCTGAGCCGTCGGAGCGGGCTCGCGCCATGCTCGCGCGAGACAAAGTCGTGTATTACGGTCAGCCGGTCGCGGTCGTTCTGGCGAACACTGAAGAAGCCGCCATGGAAGCCGCATCGCTGGTGAACGTCGAGTACGAATCGCTCGGCGTTAACGTCGATCCGATCGAGGCCATGAAACGAAACGCGCCATCCGTCCGCCAGGCGGGTCAGGAAGGCGGCTCGGCCGAAGCGCAGGCGCATGCCACCGTCACCGGCGGTCAGGAGATCGATACCTCCGAGCTCGGTCCGAACGTCACCAACGCGCTAGCCTTCAAGCGGGGCGACGTGGCCAAGGGCTTCGCTGAGGCGGACGTCGTTGTGGAACGCACCTACGTCACGCCGTTCGTCCATCAGGGATACATCGAGCCGCACGCCACGACGGCGGTGCCCGATCCACTGGGAAACCTGACCATCTACACCGCTACCCAGGGCCAGTTCTACGCGCGCAATATGACCGCCGATACGCTGGGCCTGCCGCAGAACCAGGTTATCGTCATCCCCATGGAGGTCGGCGGCGGATTCGGCGGCAAGACCGTACTGCTCGAGCCATTGGCCGGCGCGCTGGCGCTGCGAACCCACCGTCCGGTCAAGATCGTCCTGACCCGTATGGAAGAGTTCCTGCTTGCCACGCCCGCTCCAGGCTCGGTCATGACGCTAAAGACCGGTGCCACCAAGGACGGACGCATTACGGCCGTTCAAGGCAAGGTGGTCTTTGACTCCGGCTGCTACTCGGGCACGCCAGTCAACGTGGCACTGATGGCCATGGGCGGTTACTACCGCTGCGAGAATCTCGATCTGGTTGGCTACGAAGTCCTCACCAACAAACCAGGAGTCGGCGCATATCGAGCACCGGGCGCGCCGCAGGCGACGTTCTCCATCGACCAGCAGGTCGACGAGATGGCCTGCGCGCTCGGTTGGGATCCGCTCGAGTTCCGCCTGTACAACTGCTCGGTGGAGGGCGACCCGCAGCCAAACAACACCCCATGGCCGGCGATCGGTTTGAAACAGGTTCTCGAGGCGATGCGCGATCATCCAATGTGGAAAGAGCGTGGCAAAGAGGCAAATGTCGGGATCGGCGTCGGCGTCGGCGGATGGCCGGGCGGCATCGAGCCCTGCGCCGCCAACATGCGCGTCAACACTGACGGCACGTTGTCGCTGGCCCTCGGTTCGGTCGACATCAGCGGCACCAACACGGTGATGGCGATGATCTGCGCCGAGGTGTTCGACGTTCCGGTCGATAAGGTCAAGATCGTCACCGGCAACACCGACAGCGCTCCATATACCGGCATGAGCGGCGGCAGCAAGATCACCTACACGCTCGGCCCGGCCGTGCGCGCCGCGGCTGAGAACGCCAGGGAACAGGTGCTGGCCATCGCGGCAGTTGAGCTCGAGGTGGCGCCGGAAGACCTTGTGATGCGCAACGGCGTGATCGAGGTCAAGGGCTCACCCGACAAGACCATGACTCTGGGGCAGGTTGCCGGACTGAGCATGACATTCGGCGGCAAGTATGAGCCGGTCTACGGCAACGGCAAGTCCGCCGTGCAAGACCGTGCTCCCGGCTTCTCGGCCCAAATGGTCAAGATGCACGTTGACCCGGACTCGGGCGAGGTCGAACTGCGCCAGATGTTCGTGGCGCAGGACGTCGGCACCGCGCTGAATCCCGCGCTGGTGATCGGCCAGATCCAGGGTGGTGCAACCCAGGGAATCGGCTGGGCACTGCATGAGGGACTGGTCTACGACGACAACGGTCAGCCTTTGAACCCGAGCTTGATGGACTACAGCTTGCCGCAAGCCGAACAGGTGCCGGACATCGAGGTCAAGCTGGTCGAGCTCGCCTCCAAAGCGGGACCGTACGGGGCCAAGGGTGTCGGCGAGCCGCCGGTCATTCCGACCGCCGCGGCCGTGGCCAACGCCATCGCGAATGCCACTGGCGCGCGCATCTCTTCGCTGCCGATCACGGCCCAGCGTATCCAGGAGGCCATGGCGAAGAAGTAGGCGGGAAACTGATCAGCCCTCATCCCCTGCCCCCTTCTCCCGCGCGAGCAGGAGAAGGGGAACAACGCTCAATGGTTGAACTCCGTCTCCCCGCTCCTGTTCGGACGGGAGCGGGTTCTCCCTTCGGTGGGAATGGTCCTCTCCCTTGGGTCGAGGGAGAGTCAGTGGGATGGACCGGCCGGGGGGTGAGGGCCGCCAGATGAGCCGCCCCATCCCCATACCCAACTCGCAGATCGAGCGGATCCGGCGGCTCCTATCCCTCTACGATCACGGCCTGATCCCGGTTCCCGAGCAGCACGAGGTTCATCCCGAACTTCCGCTCGGGAGCCGGGAGAACTACCTCTATTTCACGCTGGCGTGCTGTCTCAACTTCCGACGCAGCTCTGTCGGGTTATGGCGCAGCGCTCTCACGACATTCAACGACGCCGAACGTCGCTACCTGTTCGATCCAGCAGAAGTGATGCGACGCAATGTCTCTGACGTGCGTGCGGATCTTTCCAGGCACGGTCTCGCGCTACAGATCAATCGGCACCCGCAGATCTGGCTGGCAATCTCGCACACGCTAGCGGAGTTCTACGACGGCGATCCACGCAACGTACTGGCGGAAGCGGATTTCGATGCCGGACGTGTCATCCAAAATCTCCAACTCGAGAAGCGACACCTCTTCCCGTATCTGGGAGGGCGAAAGCTCTCGAACTACTGGCTGTTCATCATCTCCCGCTTCACAGATGCGCCCCTCACCAATCTCGATCAACTATCGATCATCCCCGACACGAACGTGATCAAGAGCTCGATCCACCTTGGTTTGGCGGATGAAGGCGTAACACCCCAACGAGTAGAGAAGATCTGGCGCGATATTGCGCACGATCTCGACCTCAACCCAATCGAGCTGCACCCAATCCTCTGGAACTGGGCGCGAAACCGGTTCGTGCCGGAGGTGTGACGGGCATAAACCTGGAACGTCAAATGCTGTTGATCCTGGAACTCTCGTGATGGAGTTTCAACACACGGCGACCCTTCGTCGCTCCACCGATCAAGAAAGGATCATCATGGCTGGCATCGCGATTCACGGCTTCGGTCGCATCGGGCGGTCGACGCTCAAGGCCGCACTCTCGCATGATCTCTTTGTCCCGATCTCGATCTCCGACATCCGCACGGCGCAGAGCTTCGCCGCTCTCTTCAAGGCGGACAGCAACTACGGGCTGTGGCCCGAAGAGGTTTCGGCCAGCGACGATCAAATCATCATCGGCGGCCGCGAGATCAAGTACATCAACTCGATGGAGCAGCTTCCGGATTGGTCGGCGCTCGGCGTCGATCTGGTCATCGACTGCACAGGGCGCGCAACCGTGCGCTCCGGTGCGCAAGCGCATCTGGACCGCGGCGCCAAGTATGTGCTGGTCAGCGCGCCGAGCAAGACGCTCGACGATTGCGACGCCGTGCTGCTGCGCGGCATTAACCTGGAGCAGTTCGATCCGCAGAAGCATCACATCATCAGCATGGCGAGCTGCACCACCAACGCCCTCGCGTCGGTCGTCAAGGTGCTGCTGGAGAACTTCGGGCTGGAACGCGGTTTCTTCTCGACGGTGCACTCCTACACCAACTCGCAATCCCTTACCGACCAGCCGATGAAGGACATGCGCGATTCCTGGGCGGCGGCGGAGAACATCATCCCGTCCTCGTCCGGCGCGGCGCGGGCGCTCCAGTTCATCTGGCCGAACCTGAATGTCACCGGCAAGGCTTATCGCGTGCCGACGCGTACCGGCAGCATCGCCGAGATGAACGCCGTGCTTGAGCGGAAAGCATCGGCGGAGGAGGTCCGCAACGCGTTCCGCGAAGCGGCGTCCAAGGCGCCGTTGAAGGGTGTCATGGAGGTACTGGAGCAGGAGTGGGTCTCGTCCCGCATCGTCGGGGATCCACACCCGTCGATCATCGATCTGCCGTTGATTCAGGTGCTGGACGGATCGTTGGTCTCCGTGGCCGCCTGGTACGACAACGAGATGGGCTATTCCTCACAGCTTGCACAGGTTGCGTCCTTCATCGACGCGCACGAGTAACACGCTCGCTGACCGAACCGAAACCGACGGCATATCATTTCCGTGAATTTGGCGGCTCTTAGCGTAGAGGCGGGACCTGTGCCCGCCTCGATAGACGTGAATGCCGTAGGCGGGCACAGGTCCCGCCTCTACGAACTGACGAGGGTTTCATGATGAAGAAACGAGCTATTCCTGGTTCTCTTGATCCAATGAGAGCATGTAGATGTAATCGACGTCTGGCACGTCGATGCCGTGCGATCCGAGCGCCGAGAGCACCTGCGCCCGGTGCTGCGCCGAGTGCGTCCAGGTCTGCAGCAGACCGTCTCGGCGGGTGATCGGAAAGCCGAACCAGGGGACCACGAAGGTCTCGCTGAGCCACTCATCGTCATGAGCTTCCAACGTGTCGCGGTAGCCATTACCAAGCTCGCGCGATCGATTGGCGAACCAGGTGCTGTCATGCGACATGTAGCTCTCGTCCTTCGTCACTGCACCGACGTCGTCGCCGCGCAGCATCAGCAGATAGATCTCTTCCACCTCCACCAGGTGCGCCAGCGTCTCGCCAACTGACCCATAGGTGCCTTTTGCCTCCTCGCTCAGCTGTTGTTGAGCGATTGCCGCGCAGACGTCGAAAACACGCGCGTTTGCCCAGGCGTTGTAGCGGGCCATCTGCAATAGGGTCTGCATGATTCGTCATTCCCTTCCGCTGGCGTTCATGATCGTGAGGATTGACACGGTTGCGTTTGTCGGTCGGACCGGATGCAAAGATCGCACATTTGTTCTAACATGGGCCAAACGAGTTGTCTACAATCGCGGACGATCCACGTCCTGGGGCGCGGCAGATCTCGAGTATGATCTGCAAGTCGGCGACCGGCAGTACACAATGGAGGCGGTCATGATGGTGGAGCTACACGTCCGGGGCGAGGTTGAGTATGGACGTCTCTCCGAATTCAATCAGGCGGCCGAAATCTGGCGGGCCTATCGAGCCGAGCGGGGCTGGGCCGTGCCGCGCATCCTCCACGGGCTTGCCGGTCCGATGAACCTGGTCGTGATGGTTTTCACCTACCCGGATGCCAACCGGCTGGAGGAGGAAGAGCGCCTCTCGGCGGCCGATCCAAATTATGGCGGCATCGCGCAGGGCCTCGGTTTCCGCGAGCCGACGCTGGTCCACGAGCTCTTCCGTGTGCAGGAACAATAAACGGCGGAAAGCCAACACGGGCAGTCCATGATCGTTCTCGATGGAAGGGGTCAATGTGGCGGGCTATCTACTCTACGTGCGGCAGACGCTGCTGGACGACGCGAAGTGGGGCGATTATCTACGTCAGGTTGGAGCGGTGACGGCACAGTTCGATGGAGCGATGGTCTCCGCAGGCGCGGCGGCCGAGACGCTGGAAGGCGATCTTCATCTGCCGCCGGTCACATTGATCCGCTTCCCGAGCATGGAGCGCCTGCGTGAATGGTACGACTCGCCCGAGTACGCGCCGCTCAAGCAGCTAAGACTCGAGGCGTCCACGGGCAACATGATCATGTTCGAAGGCGCCTGACCTCGTATGCATCCAATCCGGTAAGCCTTGACTCATCGGGCCAGTGCCCCCATTGTTGCCCTGCTCGACGGTCCGCTGACGAAGCACGGTGTTCGCTTTCCGTTGGCGTGCAGAGCAAATACAGCTGCGCCTCATGTGTCAGTTGATGGGAGATGACATGTCGATCGGAGCTCAAGCACGCGTTCGCCTGGCGACGTTGCCGACGCCATTGCAGGAAGCGCCCAGACTGCGCGAGGCACTCGGTGGCGCGGAGCGTTGTCCGCGCATCTTGATCAAGCGTGACGACCTCACCGGCCTCGCCTTCGGTGGCAACAAGGCGCGCAAGCTGGAGTTCCTGGTAGCCGATGCGATGAGCCAGGGCTCGACCGTCCTCATCACGACAGGCGCGGTGCAGTCGAACCACGCCCGCATGACAGCGGCGGCTGCACGTCTGGTTGGCATGCGCGCGGCGCTCGTCCTCTCCTCGGCCGACGACAATCCCGAAGTACAGGGGAATCTCCTCCTCGACCGCCTGCTCGATGCTGACGTTCATCTGCTCCTGCCCGATTCCGGCAAGACGGCGCCAGAGGCTATGGAGGAATTGGCCGAGCAGCTCGAGAGCGCGGGTGAGCGTCCCTACATCATTCCGGGCGGGGGATCGAACGCCATCGGCGCCTTCGGCTATGCGGCGGCTACGCTCGAGATGGTGGCTCAACTCTTCGAGATGGGGGAGTCGCCTTCGCGCCTGTATTTCGCCAGCGGTTCGCGCGGCACGCAGGCCGGCCTGGTGCTGGGCGCCAAACTCTACAACGCGCCCTATCAGGTCTATGGGGTGGCGGTCAGCCCGGGAACAGGCGATCGCTCCAACCGCGCTGCCGAGATCGTGGAGCAGGCGGCCGGGATGCTCGGACGCGCAGTCAATCCGCAGGACGCGGATTTCGTGCATGACGAGGGTTACGCCGGCCCGGCCTACGGCATACCGACCGAAGGGTGCACGGAAGCTATCTCGCTACTGGCACGTAACGAGGCGATCTTCCTGGACCCGGTCTACAGCGGCAAAGCCATGGCCGCCATGATCGATCACATTCGCAAGGGGCGCTTCTCGCCGCAGGACGCGGTCCTCTTCCTGCATACCGGCGGCACGCCCGCGCTTTTCGCGCATGGCGAGCACCTGCTCTGATCGCAGAATCAATGAAAAGGGGCAGAGATGGCACTTCGACCCAGCACACCTGAGATTCGTCTCGCTCGCATGAGCGGGCAGGCCGTTGCCGATGGCGGGTTCGACAAGGCCATCCTGCCGGTCGGCGCCACGGAGTATCACGGACCACACTTGCCCTATGGCACCGACACCATCGGCGCCGAAGCGCTGGCCGAGGGGATCGCGCGCGAGCTTGGCAAGACGATCGTGCTGCCAGCGCTCGATTACGGCGTCAGCTTCCACCATATCGACTTCCCCTGGACCGTCTCGCTGCGGCCTGAGACGCTCTCCCTCATGATTCGGGACATCATCGAATCGGTGATGACACACGGCGTCCGCAAGATTGCCATTTTGACGGCGCACGACGGCAACCCGCCCGCGGCCGAGTCGGCGGCACGCGCTCTGTATCAGGATCACGGAATCGAGATCGCCATGATCGGCGGCTGGCAGGGGGCGGCACGACGGGCACTTGAAGGCAGCTGGGATATCGACCTCGATCATGCCGGGCAGTCAGAGATGTCACTGGTGCTGTATGGCGCTCCCGAAACGACACGGATCGACCTGGCCGTCAATCAACCCAACCAAGGGATGGGGCATCCGGTAAGCGTGATCGGCAACTTCAAGGGGACGGTGCCGAAAGGCTACTCCGGACGCGCCGCCGATGCGAGCGCTGAAGAAGGAGAGGCGATCGTCAAAGCCATAGCTGGTCTCGTCGTCCCCTTCTTGCGCGAGCTCGATGAGCACGACTGGAAGCGTGGCGGCTGGCTGAGCGGGATCGACTCCTGACGGACCGGACTCGTCCGGGCCAGCGAATTCGGAGGTAGTTATCATGGCGAACGACATCGTCATTCGGGCGATGAATGATGCTGACTTCCCCGCGCTAACGGAGCTGCACAACCAGCCGAGAGCGGGCGCCGGTACGCTCGGCTTGCCGTTCCAGTCAGTCTCCGATACCGAGCAGCGCTTTCGACTCGATCCATCTAATCGGATGCTGGTCGCGGAGATCGACGGACGAGTGATCGGCGACGCCGGACTTCACCTGAACCGTGGACGCCGGGCGCACTCCGGATCGATCGGTATGGCGGTGCACGACGACTTCCAGGGGCGAGGCATCGGGACCGCGCTCATGAACTCCCTCATGGATCTGGCCGACAACTGGTACAACCTGCTACGGATCGACCTTCAGGTCTACTCCGATAATGAGGCGGCGATTCGACTGTATCAGCGCTTCGGGTTCGTGGTCGAAGGGACGCTGCGCTCCTACGCCTACCGCGGTGGCGAGTTCGTCGACGCCTATTACATGGCCCGGCTGCGGAACTGCCCGCCGGTGGTCTTCGACGCTAGCCTGGAACAGATAGCTGTCGACGAAGCGTAGGCGAGACGGCCCTCATCCCCAGCCCTTCTCCCGTACGAACGGGAGAAGGGGGAAGATTCAGAGCACGGCTGTGCCATCCCCAAAACTCATCTCCGCCCGTACGAATGGGAGCGGGGAGACAAAAAACGGGTCGTTTTCGTATTTCCCGAAAGTCACCCTGCTCCTGCTCGGCGGGAGAAGGGCCGGGGATGAGGGCTGCAGCAACCCCGCTCTTAGAACCGCCCGAAGAAGAGGACGCGGTCGACCACCATGGCCGCGAAGATCAGTCCCAGGTAGTAGACGGAGTAGAAGAAGACGTTCTTGGCGATCTGCTTCTGATCGTCCGGATGCCGCGTGAGGTGATACGTCTTGTACAGGAAGATCCCGCCCAAGATCAGCGCCGACGCTAGATAGAAGGGCCCCATGATGCGCAGCGGGAAGAAGAAGAGCGTCGTGATGACCAGCATCACCGTATAAAGGAAGATGTGCCGTCTGGTCTCCGGCTCTCCGTAGACTTCAGGGAACATCGGGACGCTCGCAGCCGCGTAATCGGACGACGTGAAGAGCGCCAATGACCAGAAGTGGGGCGGCGTCCAGTAGAAGACGACGGCGAACAGTAACAGCGCGGGCAAGCCAACGTGGTTGGTCACCGCCGCCCAGCCAACCATGGGTGGCAACGCGCCGGCCGCACCGCCGATGACGATGTTCTGTGGCGTGCTGCGCTTCAAATACATGGTGTAGACGACGACGTAGAAGATGTTCCCCGCCAGCGACAGCATCGCCGCCAGGGGATTGACGAAGACGGCCAGCACGTAGACCGAGAGGACGGTCAGGGTCAGTCCGAAGATCGGGACATGCACTTCCGGTATGCGCTTGCCCGGTAGCGGCCGCTTCTTCGTTCGCTTCATGATCGCGTCGATGTCGCGGTCCCAATAGTGGTTCATGGCCGCGGCGCCACCCGACGAGAGCGCACCGCCCAACAGCGTCCAGAAGATGATGCGCAGCGGTGGCAGCCCAGCCTTGGCGATCAGCATCCCGCAAAAGGTCGTGATCAGCAGCAGGATCATCACGTTCGGCTTGGTCAGCGTCAAATAGTCAGACGCCGACTGACGCAGGCGGATTTTCCAGCCCTCCGACGCGATCGTTGCTCGCACCTCGCCAACCGCGAGCATACGGTCCAACGCGGCGATGGTCAGCAACATGCCCCAGACGATGGTCGCCACCCCCAGGTGCGCGACGTCGAGGATCGGATTGAGGTTGAACCAGATGCTGGCCGCGCCGACGAAGATCTGCGCGAAGGTGATGGTCGCCACCGAAACCGAGAGAGCGATGAGCACCTGTGAGTCGGCTCGACGACGACGCGCCTGCATAGCGACGCCAATGACGGCGATGGTGGTGATCAGCGCGATCCAGCGATGAATGATATGGACGTCGGTTGCCGTGAATCCGGTCGGTACCATACGGCCATCGCAGAGCGGCCATTGCGAGCAGGCGCCGGTCGTTTTGGCGGTCGCCATGTACCCACCGGTCAGGATCAATAAGAAGGCCGAGCCGGACGCGATCATGGCCGTCCAGCCAAGCCCGGTCCATGCGCCGCCGCTGGGCCGCCCGGTCGCGGTCTGGATCCACGGAGCCAGTGCCAGCAATGTGACGATCAGGAGAACGGCAATGAAGACCTGCGCCAGGCCGAGGTGCGCGACCTCCATGGAGGGCGTAAGGTGAGAGACGGCCGTGACCGCGCCCAAAGCGACTTGAGCGGCCACGAGCACTAGCGCGACCAGCGAGCCCCAGAAAAGGAGCGGCTTACGCGCGCGCCACTGCCAGCCGTCAACCACGAGCGCCAGCACGAGAATGGTCGTCAGGAATGCGAGGAGGCGATGCGAGAAGTCGAAGACGGTCGAATGCCCGGTCGCGCTCGGCACGAACTGACCGTTACAGAATGGCCATTCCGAACCGCAGCCCGCTCCAGCTCCGGTCAGGCGAACGACGGCACCGACGATTAGCAGGAGATACGCGGCGCCGACCGCAGCGATCGCGAGCTTCTGATACCGACTCATCGCGACATGTACCCTACAGACAAACTCTCTGGCAGAAATCTCAAGTGGGATCGAGCGTCGCAGCCTCGGCCGCCGCTCCACGTCCACTCTGTATCTTACCCGACGAACCGCCGGTTACGCACCTGTTGTCATGGGGCAGGCTGGACGGCACGGCAGAGCCTCGGCGGCGCAGCGCCGCCGAGGAACCCGCGCTCGATTTCGCTCTCTATACCCCGACTTTGCCGAGCAAGGCGTCGATCTGACTCATGCGCTCGGCGTCACGGTCGACAAGCGTCTGAAGGTACGCTCGCAACGACATCTCCCCGCGAGGCGTCTTGAACGTCTTATCCCATGTCTCGTCGGGAAGCTCGCGCACCTGCGAGAGAATCGACTCGCGCGCGGTCCCGAACTGCGACAAGAGCACCCTTGCAGACGTACCGGCCGCGACCTGCTGCTCGGAGAGGACAGCTGGCTCGTCGTCGCCCGTGGCCTCACCGCCGAGGAGCAAGCTCTTGACCGCCTGCGACACGTTGAGCTCGCGATTTCGCAGAGCAAAGAGGACCGCGGGAACGGAGTCGCTCTTCCCGATGAGCTCTGCCGGCGCGATATCCGAGCCAAATTCCCGTCCGCGAACCTTCATGTTCAAATCGCGGTACGTTGCGATGAGCTGGTCGATAATCGCCTGATCGGGCATCTACCCCTACCTCCTTGAAGATCCACGTGTCATTGACCATCGCTTTGGCGGTTCGCCAAATTGTAGGGCACCCGGGATGGTCAATGCTACGCGGCGCCCTGCTCCTCACTTCATGACAGGCCACGAGTACCATAGGATCGCCACATGAGCAAGACCGGCGGCTCGTCGACGACCTCTAATGTACAGCCTCTAGCTTCCGTGAGGTGTATCTATGGTACGATCTCACGGGGTCAAACGGCGAGTTTGATCGGCTCAAGACTCGGTTTGCACGGAAGGTCAACAGAGGTTGGCGGCGAACAAGCAGACACCGATGCGCTGCCCAATTTGCGGTGGCGAACTTGTCGACGTGCGGGTACGAGACATCGGCGACGTGACGGCCGACCTGTTGTGGCAGATGCACGCTGGCCGCTGCCCGGAGCATGGCTGGTTTCAGGCCGAGCTCATCAGCAAACCACCACGCGAGATCTTTCCAGTCAACCGCCCAGGCGGAACGGCGCGAACAGTCATCGTCGACGGCGTCGAAACCTACGCCTTCCCCACCATCTGGAATTCCATGGACTCGCGACAGAAGGTAGATCCACTCGACCCGAAATATTGGGAGGTCGATTGGGGTTTGCTCAACGTGGAGTCGGGCGTCACGCGCGGCTGAGCGGTTACGTTGTAGCTTCACGATCTCTCTGAGCTGTCGTCAAGAACCGAGCGAAGAATCTTTCCTGGAAGATAAGTACTGCGAGCGCGGATTGCGGGCGAACACAGAGGATCGCCCCTACGAACGTATGCCGAAAAACGTAGAGACGACTCTCTGTGGTCGCCCTTCGGCCGCAGGCAAGGAAACGCGATTGCCTGCTGTTCTGCGATCGAATAGGATGACCCATGCCTGAGCTACCGGAGGTCGAAGGCGCACGACGTGGGATTGCCGAACAGCTTGTTGGGCGACGCGTCGTCGATTTCGAGTTGTGGCTCCCCAAGTTGATCGTCTCCGAATCTGGCCTCTCGCTGGAAGATCTGCGCGGCCAAACGCTCACCGGCGTCGAGCGCTATGGCAAATACCTGCTCCTCGTCTTCGACGATTTCAGCGCCGTCATGCACCTCAAGCTAAGCGGTCAGTTCGTCGCTCGAGGCAGCGGAATCCCCGGTTTTGCGGCCGGGCATCCGGTTCCGGCCTATGACGCGCCGTTGCCGCACAAGTCGACCCACCTGCGCCTCGACTTCGAGGGTGATGCTCACCTCTACTTGACCGACATTCGGCACTTCGCGCGCGTCTGGCTCATGCCGCACGAAGCGGTGCCCGAATACCTCGCTGGTCTCAAACTCGGGCCGGACCTGCTGTCACCAGAATTCACGCGCACGTTTCTCGGGGAGCGTCTGACAAAGCGCAAGGGGACCAAGATCAAGCCCGCGCTGCTCGATCAAACGGTGTTGGCGGGGATCGGGAACATCTACGCCGATGAGAGCCTGTGGCAGGCGCGCATCCATCCGGAACGGCTCTCCGGCTCACTCAGCAAGGGCGAAATCAAGCGTCTGTATGACGGGATCGTCACCACCATGGAATACGCCGTCCCGATCGGCGGTGCGCACATCCTTCACACTAAAGCACAGCCGGAGGTCGGCGAGTTCCCCTTCGTGCATGGTCGCGAGGGGCTGCCCTGCCCACGCTGCGGCACCACCATCATCAAGTCGCGGGTGAACAACCGCGGCACCTACCTCTGCCCTAAATGCCAGCGTATGCCCAGGAACTGACTCAGTCGAGCACCTCGATGTCCGACTCCGAGATCCAGTCCCGCGTGACGAAGAGCCAGAAGGCCAGCCCGGCATATTGGCGGTAGCGGCGGAAACGCTTCTCGATTTCGGCGTCCTCGACCGTCTCTTTGCCCATCAACCGCGCATAGGTCGGACGGGTCCAGGAGTCGAAGATAGGTCGGGAGTAGCGGCCCAACATCAGCATGATGTGGGCGGTGGCATAGGGACCGACACCGGGCAATGCCAGTAACTCTTTGGCCATCGCGTCGTCGGGTAGCTCCTTTTGAGTGACCGCGCCATAGCGTTCGAGATCGATCTCCCCCTCGACCACCATGTTCGCCAGCTTGCGCAGATAGGCCCCGCGATACCCGGCACGCGCCACCTGTGTGTAGAAGTCGTCACCGGCGTTGGCCATGGCTACTGGAGTGGGGAAGGCGCGGCCCGTGGGACCGTCGCCCGGTGCATCCGGTGCCGGATCGCCGAGATGAGCGACCAGCGCCTCGATCATGCGGCGCGTCGCGCTCCAGGTGCAGTTGGTGGTGCAGATGGTCTTCACCACGTCCTCGAAGACGGTCTGGCTGCGGACCATGCGCCCCGCGCCGTTCGTCACCCAGGTCATTCGCTTATCTCTTGCGGCACGCCGGTAAAAGGCGGACAGATCCTCGTCGAGCCGCAAGACGTGGCGCACCTGCTGAAGGATCTCGGTGACGACCGGTTCGTCGACTGCTCCGCCACCGACGCTCACGCGCGCCAGGTCATCCGAAATCGGCTCGACCCGCACGGTGCGTGGCGCGGAAGACTCGAGACGGAGGGTGACCTCGAACCAGCCTCCTTCGTCGTCGACCGCCATCGGCGGCAGCGACGCCAGGCCGTGCGACAGGAACGTTCGTCGCAGATCAACCGGCTCGCCGCCTGGCCCTAAGAGTGGAAGCTGAATCTCGGTCACCATTCGTCCATCTCTACACAGAGCTAGATATAGGCGCGCGACATAACAGCGTTGAGGGCCGCCCGCCAGACGATCATCAGATCGAGCCCGTTGTCGACGGTGTAGGTGAAGGAACGCTCACCGATGCGCTCGATGCCCGGCAAGAGCGTGGCCACGTCCACCTTCTGCTGATGATCGAGATCCACCTCGACGCGGCACGGGTAGCCGGGGCTGTAGGGCTTGACTTCACCGATGCGCTTGACCGCCTCTTCAGCACCGGCGCGAATCAGCTCGCGCGCTTTGGCGGGCTGCAGGTTGATGGCCGACATCGTGCCGATCCCACGCTTAACCGCCACGCCGACGACTCGCTCGCCCAAGAGTTCCTGCGTCTGGCGCACGGCATGGTCATCGCCGCAGACCATGATGACCGGCACACCGAAGTGTCCAGCCGTGGCCGCGTTGACGCCGTATTCGCCGACGGAGACGCCGTTGAGACGCACGTCCTGGACGAACCCAGTGTAGGTGTGGGCGAGCACGCCGTTGGGAGTTCCCGCCTTGGCGTGGTAGCCGGTGTAGATGATGCCGGCTACATCCGGCTCGTCGACGCCCTGCACCATACTCAGTTGCTTGTGCGCGCCGTTGATGAGGAGCGCGTCCAGATGCAGCTCTTCCGGCAGCAGATTACGCATGCCGTCGTGCGATTCGTTCACGATCACCTGCTCGGCGCCGGCGGCCATGGCGCCTTCGATGGCGGCATTGACCTCATGCGTCATGGTCAGGCGCGCCCAGCTGTACTCGGCCGCACTCGAACCTTGCGGCGTGGCGTGATCCGGCGGCATGACGTGGATCCATTCGACGACGCCGGTCGTCCCTTCCATGTCGGCTGAGATGACGATCTTCATTCAGTTCCCTCCGAAGCGAGTCCTGTCCGTTCTACACGACCGCCGTCGACGGCGGATCTCGCCACGACTATCGCACAGTAATGCCGACTCCGGAGGGGCGATGATGAAGGAATTCGGGGACGTCGCGGCGCCGTTACACTGAAGACACGAGAATCACGGGAAGGTGAAAGCATGAGCCAGATACGATCAATCGTCTTCGATGCCTACGGAACCTTGCTCGACGTGCAGTCGGTCCTCGACGTCGCCAGAGAGACGCTGGGTGACGCGGCAAGTGACGTCGTGGATCTGTGGCGTGCCAAGCAGCTCGAATACTCATGGCTCCGTACGCTGATCGGGAGATACGCCGACTTCGATCAGGTCAGCCGCGACGCGTTGAGCTATGCGCTCGCCGTTCACGGCGCAAAGATCACCGACGCCGACCGGCAGCGACTCCTCGACGCCTGGTTCCGCCCGAATCCCTTTGACGACGTGCCCGAAGCGCTTGCGGCGCTCCAAGGATCTGGTGTGCCCCTGGCCATCCTCTCCAACGGCAATCCCGCGATGCTGCGCCTGGCGCTCGAGCACACCGGGTTGGACCGCGTCTTCGATCACGTGCTGAGCGTGGATGCCGTCAAACGCTTCAAGCCGGACCCGGTCGTCTATACACTGGTCGAGGAGCAAACGGGACTCGGAACTCAGGAAACGCTCTTCGTCTCGTCGAACGGCTTCGACGTGGCGGGCGCCAAGGCGTTTGGCTTTCAGGTCTGCTGGATCAACCGGACCGGACGCCCGCTCGACGTCCTCGGCCAAACGCCGGATCACGTGGTCACCTCCATGGCGGACCTGCTGGGGGTGGTGAGGGGGTAGGGAGATACAGGTTGTAGCGGACGCGTCGGACTGATCATCGGAGCCCTTCACCGGGGAAAGGGACCCGGCGCAAAGTTGTCAGTTTGAGTAGATGAGCACCGTGATTGTGGCACCTATCGCTCACCGTTGGCAGGTGCGTTTTCCTTGCCATCATGAGAAGTCGACCACAGGGAATTTACTACCCGAAGGGGAACCAATGCCCCGTGTCATCCTGAGCCGCAGTCGAAGGATCTCTCCCATCCCGTGACATCACGGCCAACGCTGAAAACGGAGAGATGCTTCGACTCCTCACCCTCACGAACGGTCCATCCCCCTGCCCCTTCCCATTGAAGGGGAGCATCCCTCTACCAGACGGCGAGGACCATCGCTCCGCTCGGGATGACAAGGCAATGTTGGCGGGCGCTTCAGTGGCAGATTCTCTGTGGTCACCTACTGCGCCGCAGTCGCAGGATCTCTCCGTTTGAGGTTCTTGCGTCCTCACAATGACGGTGCGTGTCGAAGCAACTCGACAATCGTCCCGCGCTCGCCCAGGACTAAAGATCCTGGGCTACTCTAGACGAAGCCCACTCAAGGGGCTAGGAAAATACGATAGTCGCAATAGCAAGTGGATCACTGACCATTCTTGCGACTGAAACCCAGTCCCTGTAGTGGACGTCGATTTGTAGCGCTGCGGCTTTACGGCGAGCCACGACCAGCTACGCCTCAACCAACCCACACAGGCGGGCAGAGACGCCCACCACTACGATTATCGGTGGTCAGCGAAGAGTCGTGGGCCGACCTGTTCAGAGGTGGCATGCAATCGCGTTCGCCGACGCGAAAGAGCAGCGGTCCTTGAGACGGCAGAATGGTCATTTGGGAGTCTGCGCAGGCGCGGCGGGCAGTTGTACGGTGACGCGGAGTCCGCCAGCGTCGCGTGGGGTGAGGGTGAGGGCTCCGTCGTGTGCCTGGGTGATGCTTCTCACGATCGCCAGACCGAGGCCGACACCTGCGTGGTCGGTGCGTATGCGCTTGGTGCCGCGAAGAAACGGCTCAGTCAACGTTGAAACGATCTGGGGGCTGATCTGATCGCCGGTGTTCTCGACTGTGAGCACCACGCTCTTTGGGTGGGCACTGGTCGTGACCCAAACAGTGCCCTGTTCAGGCAGGTTGTGGACGATCGCGTTGTGCACGAGGTTCGTCGCCAGCTGCAGCAAGAGCGTATAGGAGCCGATGGTAGAGATCATGTCGCCGCAAGTTTCGATGGTGACTCCGCGCTTTTCCGCGAGTGGGAGAAGCGTTTCAGTGGCCTCTTCCGCGATGAGGGACAGATCGACGTGGTCTCGGGTGAAGGACCGTTGGTCGGCGCGACTGAGCAGGAGCAATGCTTCCGTGAGGTCGATCGCTCGCGTGTTGACGACGTGGAGGCGGTCGACGAGTTCGCCGGTGTCGTGGTTCAGATCGTTGCGGGCCACGTCGAGAAGGGTCTGCGTGATCGCGAGCGGGGTGCGCAGTTCGTGAGAGGCATTGGCCGCGAATCTCTGCTGTTCGGCGACCTGTGCTTCGAGCCGCACGAGCATGGCATCGAAGGCGTCGGCCAGCTCGCGGAACTCATCGTTGGGGCCTTCCAACTGGATCCGGTGGGAGAGCGATCCGCGCGCGGCCATGCGTGTCGCATCCGTGATCCGGGTCAGTGGAGAGAGCATATGGCCGGCGAGAATCCATCCCCCCATCAGACCGAAGACCAGCAGGAACACAATCACGATGACCGCGATGGGAGTGAAATCGCGCACAAAGGCGGCGTGGTCGCGCACCATGAAGATCACACCGGGGTGCACACCACGCGACAGGGAAAAGTATCCGGCCACGAGCAGAAGCGCGCCCGCAAGCATGAGGAAACCGGCGTAGCTGAGGGTCAGTTTGAGGCGAACGCTCAATCCAGGCGCTCTATCCACGGTCCCCGCCATCTGCGGTGCCAGGTGCTGTTTCGATGCGGTATCCGACGCCGGCGACGGTGGCGATGATCCACGGTTCGCCGAGCCGTTTGCGCAGTCCTGAAACCGTGATGCGCACGGCGTTGGTGAACGGGTCCGCGTTCTCATCCCACGCCCGTTCCAGCAACTCTTCGGCGGTGACGACTCCACCTTCGGCAGCGACCAGGATCTCGAGCACGGCAAACTGCTTCCGGGTCAGCGCGACGTAACGGCCGTCTCGGTAGACCTCCCGACGGAACGGATCCAGCCGTAGACCCGCGATCTCGCGCACCGGTGGCCTGCTGTAGGCACGCCTGCGGTCGAGCGCTCTGAGACGGAGCACGAGCTCTCGGAGCGCGAACGGCTTGGTGAGGTAGTCGTCGGCGCCGAGCTCGAACCCGGTGGCCTTGTCGTCGAGACGATCGGCAGCCGTAAGCATGAGGATCGGCATCCCACTGCCGGAGGCGACGATGTGTTTAGCGATCTCGTCGCCGGAGGGGCCGGGGATGTCTCGGTCGAGGACGGCGATGTCGTAGGCGTTGACGCTCAACAGTTCCAGAGCGGTGTCACCGTCACCCACAATATCTGCCGCGATCGCTTCCAGGCGTAGGCCGTCACGGATGGCCTCCGCCATTAAGGGCTCGTCCTCGACGATCAACACGCGCATGCTCCGATTCTAACAACCTGGCGCATATCGTCGGCATATCGAAAAACCCATACATGCCGTGCAACACCATGCGGCCCAGACTGGAGGCATGAGTTACCGCAAACCAGCACGAACAACCACCCGTTGGATGTCCTGGATCCTCGTCGCCGGTCTGCCCGTGGTCATCGTAGCCATCGCCGCGGACCTCGGTTACCGGGTGTTGCTGGCGTCTAATTCGCCAGCAACACCCTCCACAGTCGCGGATCTCGGCTATCAGGCGTTGACCGCTACGTCTTCACCGGCAGCAATACCCATCGCCACGGTGCCGCTCGCGCACCGCTCGCACGTCAGTCTTCAAGGCAATCAGCCGGGCGCCGTTGGCGAGGCTGACGGTGTCGTTCCAGACGGCGTGACGGTCTTCGATGACCAATTCCCGGCCGTGGCCAAACTCGATCCAACGCTCCTCAGTGCCCTGCGCCAGGCCGCCGCGGATGCCGCAAGCGACGGGGTCGAGTTCTACGTCAATAGCGGCTGGCGTTCGCCGAGGTATCAGGAGCAACTGCTCCAGGAGGGGATCTCTCAGTATGGCTCGGAAGAGGAAGCGCTCCGATGGGTCGCCACGCCCAACACGTCTGCTCACGTGACGGGGAACGCGGTCGACATCGGGCCTGCCGATGCCACGGCATGGCTGTCCGAGCAAGGCGCCAGGTACGGGCTATGTCAGATCTACAGCAACGAACCCTGGCATTACGAACTACGCCCGGAGGCGGTCGATCACGGTTGCCCGCCCATGTACGCCGACCCCACGCAGGATCCAAGGTTGCAGCAGTGACCGGAACGCCGCACCTGGAAGCGGGCCAGCGCACTCCGGTCGGCCGGAGCGAGAACGCGGAGGATCTGGCGGTCGCTGGTTGGGATTGCGACGCCCGGTTAGTCGCCAATCGCCCCACGAAGGCGGGCAGAGACGCCCGCCACTACATTGCTTTCAGGCAACCTTGGTGGTTTTGCGCGCGAGCTTCTGCCGCACTTTGTCGCTGCTGAGCTCGCGCAGGGCGTCCGAAGCGATCCAGCGTGCCGCTTTGGAGTCGATACCCTGGATCTGGCGGGCAAGCTCGATGGCGTGGGCGTTCAACGTCGTATTGCGCTTACCGATCTGTCGCAACGCCCAGTTGACTGCCTTCTTGACGAAATTGCGCTCGTCGGTCGACGCCGCGACGATCAATGGAAAGCAGTCAATGAACGCCTCATCCGTCGCGCGCTTGTCGTGAACCGAGAGGGCCGCCAGCAACGCGAAGGCGGCGCGCCGCACGAACTCCTCGTCACGTCCACTCCACTCGCGGACCTTGTCGAAGGCGAACGGCGTGCGGTCGAACAGGTTGCCGCAGACCTGATCACAGACATCCCAGCTATCGAACTCGGACGCCCACAGGTCCATTTGCTCCGACGTCACCTGAGCGGGGTCGTCGATCATTCCGGCCAGGGTGCGGGCATCGTGAATGCCGGACGACCATAGCTCGAGCGCCAGCCCATGGTCGACGCCGATGCGCTTCGCCATTGCCCGCAGCGCCGGGATGGTGATTCCGAGCGTCCGATCGGGGTTGATGCCGTAGCGTGCCATCCCGGCCACGTTCTCATCACTGGCCTGGGAGTGCAGCTCTGTCAGAACGTCGTTCAGATCCATGTTGTCCTACTTCTCGGTGTGGCTCACGACGTCGACGAGGCTGTCTCGTCCCGCAGCTCCAGAGCCGGTTCGTCCGCCTCGTAGACCTCACGCTTCAACACGCAGATAAATGGAAGATTGCGATACAGCTCGCGGTAGTCGAGCCCGTAGCCGACGACGAACTCATTGGGGATAGTGAAGCCGACGTAACCGACGTCGACCGGCACCAGGCGTCGCTCCTCCTTGTCGAGGAGCGTGCAGACCTTGAGGCTGGCTGGCTGCCGCTGCGCCAGACTTCGTAGTACGAAGTCCATTGAGACGCCGGTGTTGACGATGTCTTCCACCAGCACAACGTGCTGATCGCGGATGTCGATGCCGAGGTCGGTGCTGATACGCACCCCGCCTCGCTCCACGTCGTGAGAGAGCTGCAGGTAGTCGATCACCAATGGACGTGTAATGGCTCTGGCGAGGTCGGCCAGATAGAAGGTGATGCCCTTGAGGACGCCGACCAGAACGATCGATTTCCCGGCGTAATCACGCGAGATTTCCTTGCCAAGATCTGCCACACGCTCCTGAATCTCGGCCGCGCTGAGCAGCACGCGCTCGATCTGTTCGGGCCGCAGCGAGGTGATGTCGACCGAACCGTAGCCGAAGCGGGAGAGGAGTTCGTGGTAGTTCTTGCGATAGATCAAGATCACGTTGACGTCGGGGTAGAGCTCGCGCAGCTCACGCACTTTACGGTTCTTGCGCGTCACCAGACTCTGCTTCATCGTGGTCAGCTCGACATAAAGGTCTTGCTCGGGGAGATAGAAGTCGGGTGAGAACATCTCAGTGGGGCGGTTGCCATCCCATCGAAGCGGGAAGGTCGTCGGCTCGTATTGCCAGCGGATGCGATAGAAATCGAGGAAGGCCGCGAATTCGTGCTCGGCGGGGTGGGCGAAGGGGTGAGCGGAGTTCTGGACCGGCCTGAGCGGCGGGCCGCCCGGAGATTCGTCCTCACCATGGTTGCGGTCAGCCATCAGCTCTCCTCACCGAGGTGGCAGCCCGGCTCCATCGCTAATCCGAGCCGAGCGGCAGGCCGTAGCGATTGCGCGCCTTGCTGGTTACGATGATTGCGGGTGATCCATCGACATCCTTGCGAGCGATGAACCCGCGGCGCGCCTGCTCATTCACCCAGGCGTCGTCGAACCCGTGCTTTTGCGCCAGGCTGGCGAATTCGTCCGGGCTGACCGTTGCCGCGCCGACCGCCTCCGCATACAGCTCGCGACGACACTCCTCGTCGCCGCTGCCCGGGGTCAAGACCAGGCGCTCGACCGGTCGGCCACCCTCACGCAACGATTCGATGATCTCAGGAACGTCCTTGGCGGTGACGCCCGAGTAGATGATGCCGTCCGGATAGACGACGATGTTCGGGCCGATATCGCACAGATCGATCGAGTCGCAGGTGTTCACCAGAATATCGGTGTCGAGTCCCTCACGTTTGAGCTGGATGCGCAGGACTCCGGCGACGCGCTGCGCCCCCTTCTGCATGCAGTGATTGGCTGTACAAACAAGGACGTGCTTGCGATTCCAGTACATGGTTCAACCTTAATATGTGCCGCGACATCGCGCAATCGCGGGTGATTTCGAGGATGTTCGATCGGCTCGATGGCGCGTTGGCGCGAATCGGTCCGCCACGTTCAAGTATGCGTCAGGCGGCAAATGTGGGGAACGAGGCGAGCATTTTGCGTCATAAATGACGCCCGGGACCGACGCCGGTTCGCGTCGGCATCGTCAGGACACGAATTCGACGCGCGCCTTCATCCAATTCGTCTCTCCCGCGCGCTCCAATTGCGCGACTTCTCCCACTCATCTAAAGTGGCGCAACACGCGATCCATCGCGCCGGTTGACCATCCAGTCGCAGGCTACACGGGGGTGCCTCCATGCCGCGCTACTTCGCCTATTGCACGCTGCTCGATACCGAGGAGATGCGGCGGTTCTGCCCGAACGCCTGGCCCGGAATCGTGGCCCGACTGAACGGATACCGCGTTAGCTTTGCGCACTATGCCGTCGACCAGCCGGGAGGCGGCTGCAACCTAGAAGTCGCTCCAGAACATCGAATCTATGGACTGATCTACGACCTGAGCGACGAAGAGTATGACGAGCTCGATCGCATTTCTGGCGTCGATCGCGGCTATTATGAGCGGGTGGTGTTTACCGTGATGAGCGATGACGGGGCGCTGGATGCGACGACCTACGTCATGCCACATCCGGGTGGCCCATTCCAGCCGACGGCAACCTACGTCCGTCCGATTCTGTCTGGTGCGGCGGCGTTGAATCTTCCTGACGAATACCAGTCAGAGCTTGGCGAAACGGTGCGAGCCGCAACCGGGATGTAGCCGGGCCGTTTTGTATAGAGCCCACGCCGCTCACGGGTCGAATGCGGGGTTTGGCCGGAGTGGCGCATCACAGTATCACAACCCAACGCCGGAGAACGCTCGTCGAAATCAGTCATCGCGCGGATAGCTGTTGACGAATTTTGCCGTGCATCGGCACGATGCGAATCGAGACGCGCTCCATGGCGATCTGGATCTCGGTCAGTTTCGGATGCCTGCTCATCTCACTCGTTTTGATCGACATCGTCCTGACCCTCTTCACACCGTCGATGCAAGGCCGGCTCAACGTGCTGCTGGTCGGCTTTGTCTGGCGCGTTTCGGGTCCGCTGGCGCGACGCTCGCCGTTGGCACGCGAGTTGACCGGACCCGTGACGTTCCTTGCGGTCATCACTATGTGGGCGACGATGATCGGGTTCGGCTGGGCACTGATCTACTTCCCGTTTCTCACCAAGGATTTTCTGGTCAACTTCGGCATCGATCTCAATCGGAACAGTCCCAACAACTTTGTCGCCGCGCTCTATCTTTCGTTCGAAGTGCTGGCGACGCTCGGTTTCGGCGACGTCGTGCCGACCAGCGGCATTCTGCGCATGGTCGTCATCTTGGAGGCGCTAGTCGGATTCGGTCTGCTCACCGCCGGAATCAGCTGGTTTCTTTCGATCGTTCCAGCCCTGTCTCGGCGGCGCGTCCTGTCGCACAAGATCGCGCTCATCGAGAGTGCCGAGCGAGAAGTGCATCCGCTGGCCGAATGGGATGATCAGACGCTGGCCAACTCGATGCGCGACATCGCGCTTGAGCTGGCGGGCGTTCAGAGTGATCTGCAGCAATATCCGGTCATCTACTATTTTCGGCATGCTGACTCCAACGCTGATCTAGTGTTGAAACTTCCGTATCTCCTGCGCGTTGCGCGCCGGGCTCGCGCGGAGGTGGACGAATCGCAGCTTCCGGTCGAGCTGCGTTCGGCCATACTCGAGCATGCGGTCGTCGATCTGCTGCAGACCATCGCCACTCAGCATCTCGGCCACGAGGGTCGCGACGCGGACGAACTAATGGCACTCTGTCTGGCGGATCACGCGGTATCGACCAAGAAGCCGAGACCGGCGGTGTCCTAAACCAACGTGTATGGCGCGGTCTACGCACGTCTCGTGGCGTCAGATGGTGAGAGGGTTGGGATTCTAGCCGTAGCGGTATTGAATGCCAAACCCGCCGCGCGGGTAAGTCCACTCAATGTTGTCGAATTCGTTGCAGACGATGCGGCAGGTGCCGCATTCGACGCAGCCTTCATAGGAGAAGAGGACGCGGCCGTCGGGCTGGGGCGCGTAGCAGGCCGCCGGGCAGCAATTGATGCATTGCTGTCGCTCGCACTTCAAACAGACCTCGTGATCGATGATCCGGATGTGGGCGCGGTTTGGATCAACGTTGTAGCTGTTGATGGCAAGCTTGCGTTCCAGCCCGGCTCGATCTCTCATCCCGTCGCGCGTTCTGACCATGGTGCTCCCAGAGACTCCCTGAAGTTCATCGCGAATTGGGATCATCCGCGTTCGAAAATGCGACCCTAAGTCTATCATGAGGGTCTGGTTTGGCCGTTCATATCGGGCACGACACTGCTATCATGTCGCCATTCTCGCGCAGCGATTGACCCGACTGCCGTGCCGCACGCGCGTCGATCGGATGTAAGCAAGGAGCCTGCTTGTGGCAGCGGAATCAAGCTCGTCCCTACGCGTCATACTCTTTACCGACGTTGATGCGCGCATCGTGCCAGCCTTCGACCAGATACTGCGCGCCGCCGGTCATCGTCTGGTCGCGGTGGTGACCGGGCCGGGACCCAAGAGTCGACGCAGCGACACCTACCTCGACATCATTCGCGCCACACCTCCCGGGATCGACGTCATCGTCACCACCCACATCAAACGGCTGGCCAAGCTGCTCAAGCCATACGACGCCGATCTCTTCTGGGTCTTCGGGTTCCTCCGTATCCTGCCGGAGGAGGTGTTCAACATGCCGCCGCTCGGGACGGTCAACGCGCACGCCGGATTGCTGCCGAAATATCGCGGGCCGAACCCGATCGGCTGGGCCTTCCGCAACGACGACGGACAGGTCGGTTGGACCATCCATCGCATGACGTCCGAAGTCGACGGCGGGCCGATTCTGGCCCAGGGAGCGCTCTCCTACGGGGACGACGATGAGTTCGAGTCGATGGTGCCGCGCTGGGCGGGAATGCTGCCGCAGCTCGCCATGCAGGCACTGGCACGCATTGCGGAGCGCGATCCGGGCGATCTCCAGGATGAGAGCCAGGCGGGCTATGCTGGAGCCTTCGAGCCCGAGTGGCGTCAGATTGACTGGTCGCGGTCCGCACGCGCGATCCACAACCAGATACGCAGTCTGAATGGATTCCGCGGCGTCGGACTTGGCGCCTGGGGCGAGATCGACGGCGAAGCGCGCCTCATCATCAAGACGGCGTTGCCGCCCACGAGCTCCACTTCAACGGCGTCACCCGGCGACGTGATCGAACGAGACGAAAGCACGGTGGTCGTTCAGTGCGGAGATGGACCCCTTCGCATCCTGCGCTGGCAGGCGAGCGAGGCAAGCTAACAACCTGCACACTGGCGACCAGGAGGAGGTTGAGGATGGGGGAGACGATGGATGGAAAGGTGGCGCTCGTCACCGGTGCGGGGGCAGGGATTGGACGGGCGTCGGCGCTCGCGTTCGCGGCGGCGGGGGCGAGCGTGGTCGTTTCCGATCTCGATCCAATCGGCGGCCAGGAGACGGCCGAACTGATCGCCCGTTCAGGCGGCGACGCCCTCTTCGTGAAGACGGACGTGACCGATGTGGAGCAGGTCGAGGCGCTCGTCGAGCAGGCCGTCTCCCACTACGGACGGCTAGATTGCGCCCACAACAACGCCGGGCTACTCGGAACTGTCGCTTCGTTGATCGATTCTCCCGACGACAATTTCGATCGCGTTTTCGACGTCAACGTCAGAGGCGTCTGGCTCTGCCTGAAGGCGGAGATCCGCCAGATGTTACGACAGGGCGGCGGCGCG
Organism: uncultured Chloroflexia bacterium; assembly: GCA_963822235.1. Lineage (GTDB taxonomy): Bacteria > Chloroflexota > Chloroflexia > Thermomicrobiales > Thermomicrobiaceae > CALAGB01. The sequence continues at coordinate 66,665 of CAWGGU010000008.1, read as the reverse complement.
ATCGTCAATACCGCCTCGTCCGCGGGATTGAAAGGGAGCCCGATGCTGCCCGCTTATTCCGCCAGCAAGCACGCGGTGGTCGGCCTCACCAAGTCCGTGGCGATGGCCTACGCGCGTCAGGGAATCCGCGTCAACGCGGTCTGCCCGGGCTACGTCGATACCGATTTGCTCGATCGCCTCTTTGCCGACGACCCGGACAAGAAGGAGAGCGAGCGGGCTGGCACGCTCATCGGCCGCTTCGGAACACCAGAGGAGATCGCTGAGACGGTCGTTTGGCTTTGCTCCGACACCGCCTCCCTAATGACTGCATGCGCCTTGCCGGTCGGTACCATTGTCTAGCTATCGAGGAGCGGAGATGCCGGACGACGCTGGACAGATCCGCGAATGGCTCGAAGAATTCTCGGCAGCCGTGCGTGAAGTCGACTACGACCACGGACGGACGATGTTCGCGAACGACGTGGTTGGCTTCGGCACGTACGCTGGGGTGCGCGTCGGGATTGACGACCTGGTGAGCGGCCAGTGGCGGAACATCTGGGGTGTGACCCGCGGATTCACCTTTCGCCTCGATGAGTTGCACGTTGGAATCAGTGGGGATCAGGCGTGGGTCGCGGTGCCGTGGGATTCACAGGGGCAGCGCGACGGAGAGTGGTTCGATCGTCCCGGGCGAGCCACCATCATCCTGGAGCGACGGGGCGGACGCTGGCTGGCGGTGCACTCGCATTTCTCACTCTATCCGGCTCCGCGAGACCGATCTTAAGCACTGAACCAAGCATCTCTCCGGTGATATTGGTGAGAAAGTACCGACTCCCAAGCGTGATCGAGGCTTGGTCATAACGTATGATGTTGAGGTGCACGTTCGGCTCTTGTAAGGCCGGAATGCGTGGTAGAAACCGCACCAAGCGCGTGCAACTGTAACCATGGCCGCCTTCAGATTAGGCGGATTGCCAGCGGAACGGTGACGACGATGCCATTCCTGACAACACTGCTGGTCGAACACGATCCCATGATCGCCTGGAAGATCTCGCAAGCAATAGAAGCTCGTGGGATTACTCGACCTCGGCATGTATCAACGGGCCGCGAGGCGATCGAATTAGCCACTCGCAACGAATTTGATCTCTGCCTCGTGGATTACGATCTGCCGGATATGGACGCGATCAACCTTACGGTTCAGCTGCGCCAGCGCAAGGGTGACCTGTCGATCATCATGCTGTCGAACGCTGGATCAGAATCGGTGGCTATTGCCGCTTTTCGCGCCGGTGTGTCGGACTACCTCCCGAAAGATAATCAGCTCTACGCCGCCATAGCACGGGCGGCGCAGAACATCAGTGAGTCGCGACCGCTGCGTGCCGCAACCACCGGGATAGATATTCCAGATGGGATGCCGAGCGAACTGCTCAATCCCACGTATCAGAACCGGCTGAGGGTCATCGGACGGCACATCGACATGAACCGCGCCCGCATGGTCTCGATCTTCGAGGTCGATGGCGGGTTCCTCGTGCGTTCCCTGTCCGAGCATGGGCGCAAGGCTGCCGCGCTCGAGTTCCCCGATCGCGATTTCCTCCATTGGATCACGGAAGCCTACCGTAATCGCGGAAAAGGCGAGCGAGGAGCCTCGACATCAGCCTTGCTGCCCTCTGGCTACGAGGATTTCCTCCGCGCGATCGGTGCGGCGCTCGACCAGCATCAAGCCGAAGCAATTACGATCGCGGAGTTCGCAAGCGTGATCGTGGTCGGCGGAAACGCGCCATTGGCGAACGACTCCCAGATCAAGGTCGGAAATCTGCAATGGATCCTGCAGAAGGACGACATCTTGTTGATCCTCGATGAGGGTTACCGTCGCAGACAAGCGGAGATTAAGCCACGACCGAAGAACTCGGTGGTCGACCGCATACTCGGGCGGCAAGCCAGCTTCCAGACCGTCACTGCCTGACGTACGAATGCGCCTTCTCGCATCCACAAACTACGTTCGCGCACGACTCCAGTTTCAGCGCAAGAACCGGATAGTATGCTTGGACTCGGGCTCCTATCATCAATGTATTGACCTATTGGAGCCCAGCGTGAGGACGAGCAAATGAGCCAGACGAACGCATTTTCCACCGCCACCCTGCTCGACGATGATCGGCGCTGGCAAGCGACCGAGCACCGCGACGCTACCTTTGACGGGCAATTCGTCTACGCCGTGCGCTCGACCGGCATCTATTGCCGCCCAAGCTGCCCATCCCGGCGCCCACGGCGCGATCAGGTCCGCTTCTATGCGGCCTGCGACGACGCCGAGCGCGCCGGATACCGCGCCTGCCGTCGTTGCCACCCGCGTCAGACGCTCCCCGAGATCGTCATGGTGGAAACTGCCGATCGCTTCATCGACGCCCATCTCGACGAACCCATCACCCTGGCGATGCTGAGCGAAGCCTGCGACATCAGCCCGTATCACCTGCATCGAACGTTCAAGCGACTCACCGGGTTGACGCCGCGCCAGTACGTGCGCGAGCGCCGCATGGGCCGGCTGAAGGAGGAGCTGCGGGCCGGGTCGGACGTGACCACCGCATTGTATGACGCGGGATTCGGATCGAGCAGCCGCCTGTATGAGGGTGGCCCCAACCGCCTGGGCATGACCCCGAAGACCTACCGGCAAGGCGGACTGGGTGTCAGCATCGGCTACACCATCGTCGACAGTCCGCTTGGTCGATTGCTGGTCGGCACGACCGAGCGTGGCGTCTGTGCCGTCAGTCTCGGGGATTCCGATGAGATCCTCGAAGCCGCGCTGCACCGTGAGTATCCCGCGGCCACACTCCACCGGGGTGAACCGGGCGACGGTTGGGTCGAATCGGTCGCCGGCTTCCTGAATGGCCAGGAGATGCCGCGCGATCTGCCAATCGACGTGCAGGCGACCGCGTTCCAGTGGCGCGTCTGGTCTTTCCTGCGGACCATTCCGCTGGGAGAGACTCGCTCCTATGGCGAGGTGGCTCGCGCCATCGAGCAGCCGACCGCGGCACGCGCGGTGGCGCAGGCCTGCGCCTCGAATCCGGTCGCGCTGATCGTCCCCTGCCACCGGGTGGTGCGTGGCGACGGCGAGCCGGGCGGTTATCGCTGGGGCGCCGAACGCAAGCAGGCGCTGCTCGAGCGCGAGCGGAACGAAGCCGTCTCGTAAGAATCTGACAGACGATGCGCCCACCAAACATCGAGAAACGTCGAGGGGCGGCATGCACCGCCCCCTTTGTCATCGAGAGGGTCGGATGTATCGTGACCACGCGACGCACGTGTGTGCGTCACTCACGATTCCTGATCGTCCGAGATTCTTGAGTCCGCGGAGCGTTCCAACCCTTCCAGTCGATCCGCAACCCTCGGCGAACGACGCCAAACAACAGTGTCTACAGAGGTGACGCACGGCGCGGTATCCAATACGAACCGCCGCGAGAGACGTATCTTATTGTGATCCTGTTGACAGCCATGCCGTGGAAGATTATAGTGGCGTTAATCCCAAGTGGTCTGACCACTGATCCAAACTGAGGTCGAACGATCAGCACGGCTGTCGAAGCTCCCCGTGCGGCGTTCGCGGTTTACGCAAGAGGAGGAACAGCGTGGTGGAACCGCTAGACGGTAGTTCGGTACTCGGGTCGCGCGTCACGCGCCGCATGGTGCTGGGAACAGCCGCGGCGGCCGGTGCCGCCAGCCTACTCGCGGCCTGCGGATCATCCAAAAAGACGCCGACGACGGCTTCAGCCTCGACGGCCACGAGCAGCAGCGGTGGTACGACGGCCACCTCGGCGGCAACATCCGCTGCGTCCCCGACCGGAGGCACTCCAGCGTCCGCGACGACAGCCACCGCAACGCAGGCGGCGGCAGCCACCTCGACGACGGCAGGGAAAAAGGGCGGCACGCTCACCCTTGGCTACAATCTTGAGCAGCTGTTGCAGTTGGACCCGGCCCGTATCAGCACCGGCCGTGTCGCCGGAGAGCTTCTCACCAACATCGCCTCGGCTCTGGTGCAGTTCGACGAGAAGCTGAACGTCGGCCCTGACTTGGCGGAGAAGTGGGAGATTTCCGACGACGGTCTCAACTACACTTTCCACATCCGCAGCGGACTGAAGTTCGCCGACGGTAGTCCACTGACCGCCGCTGATTGCGTCTACACTTACAATCGGGTCCTGGACCCAGCGCTCGCGTCACCGCACGCCAACAAGCTCAAGTCGATCACCAAGGCGGACGCTCCAGACGACACGACCTTCACGCTCACCTTCAGTGCTCCGTTCGCACCGTTCCTGGCGACCACGTGCAGTCGTGGTCCTGGTCGTGCGCTCTGCCCGGTGTCCAAAACCGCCGTCGAGGCTCAGGGCGAAGATGACTTCTTGCTCAAGCCCGTTTGCCACGGTCCATTCAAGATCGTGCCGGAGACGATGGATGCGAAGTCGGGCTTCACCATGGTAGCGAATGAGGATTATTACGCTGGACGCCCGCTCCTCGACAAAATCGTGGTCAAGTTCATTCCGGATCCGGCCAGTCAGGTGAACGCATTGGCCGCCGGTGACATCGACTTCATGAACGAGGTGCCGCCGCAAGGCTTTTCACAGCTCGAGGGGAACGATCAAGTTCAGGTCGATAAGATCCACGGCACCAACTGGATCGCGATCCAGTTCAACCTCGCGCGTGACCCCTTCAGCAATCAGGACGCGCGCATGGCAGTCGCCAAAGGCGTAGATCGTGATAAGTTCATCAAAACCGCACTCTTCGGCTTGGCCGAGCCAAGCGTCGGCGCCATCGCTCCGGCCTTTGGCTGGGCAACGCAGACTGAGGCGGACCTGAAAGAAAATCCTCAGAAATACGATCAGACGGCGGCGAAGCAGTTGGCCGAGTCCTCCGGACTGACCAAAGCGAAGCCGATCTTGATTGCCGGTGCCAGCAGCCATCGCAATGAGGACGAGGTCCGCAACCAACTGTTGCAGATAGGGGTGGATGCCCAGCTCGACCTGTTACAGAATGCCGACTTCAACGATCGCTGGCAAAAGGGCGATTACGATATGGCGATCCAAGGGAGCGTCGTGGACGCTGACCCGGACGACAACGACTACAACTTCTTCTATCCAGATGGTCCCTGGAATACGGGCAAGTGGAACCGCGATCAGGCAAAACAGCTCCTTGATGATGAGCGTGCGACTACCGATCAGGCGAAGCGCGCCAAGGACTTCCAGGATCTGAATGATCTGGCCCGGAAAGAGGCCGCCTTCGGCTTCCTCTACCATGCCTACTTCCTGCCTGGATACCAGAAATTCGTGAAGGGTCTCCGCCAAATCCCGGAGATCCTCGAGTTTGAGACGGTCTGGCTGGACAAGTAGCGAGTGTCGAACCGAACCGGAGGGGCAAGCGACGGCGTTGAACGGCGCTCGCTTGCACTTCCGGCGCGGTGCTCGGACCGAGGGAATGACACATGACCCAGTACATCATCCGTCGGCTGATCTATGCACTCTTCATCATCTGGGGCTGCGCGACGATCGTCTTCTTCATGCTGCGGTTGGTTCCCGGTGATCCGGTGGCCAATATCCTCGGCATCGAATACACACCGGAGGCCGCGACTCAGCTGCGCCATAACCTCGGCCTGGACAAGCCGATTTACGAGCAATACGTCATCTGGATGGGCGGCGTGTTGCACGGTGACCTGGGAAAGTCAATTGATACGCGGCAGTCGGTGGCGCACGATATCGTCAAAGCGTTCCCGAAGACCCTCTCGATCACCATTCTGGCGTTCTTATTCGGCGTGATCGTTTCGGTGCCGATAGGGGTACTGGCCGCGCTCAGGCGAGGGAGTGTCTTCGACTTCCTTGCAAGTTCCACTACGTTTATCGGAATTAGCCTGCCACCATTCTGGTTTGGTATCGTCTTCATCCTTATCTTTGCGGTGCAGCTCCGCTGGTTACCTTCAGTTGGTTACGTTCCACCATCTGAAGGCATATGGCCATGGTTCAAGCATCTGATCCTTCCCGCCCTCGCGGCCGGAGTGGGTGAAGTTGCCATCCTGATGCGGTTCGTGCGCGCTGGACTTCTCGACGTGCTCGGGAGCGACTATATACGGACCGCCCGAGCCAAAGGCTTGCGTGAGCGCGGCGTCATCTTCTCCCACGCAATGCGCAACGCGATGATCCCCGTCACGACCGTCGCCGGCCTCTCTCTGGCCGGTCTGCTCGGTGGACTGGTCATCACCGAGACCGTCTTCGCCATTAGCGGCATAGGCCGTCTACTGGTGAACTCCATCTTCGCGAAAGACTATCCGATCGTACAGGGAGTCATCCTGCTGATTACGCTCTTCTTCGTATTGTCCAACCTCTTCGTTGATATTCTCTATACGTTCCTTGATCCGAGGATTCGCTATGGCTGATCAAAACCCGGCAAAACCGGTAACCGCGGATGCGCTCGCGGATCAACGACTCGACGAACGGCTCACCAGCCTGGGGGATGAGCAACGCATCGTCCAGGGCAGCCGATTCATCCGGCGCATCAGGTCCGAAAAGAAGGCATTCATCGGGCTGATCTTCGTCATCATTCTGGCGTTCGTGGCGATCGCGGGACCGATCCTCGCCCCTTACGGGCCAGACAATGTCAGCTTTGAAATCCTTCAGGCGCCCAGTATGAACCATCCGATGGGAACTGACTCGTTCGGGCACGACTTGTTCAGCCGGGTCATTCTCGGGACACGTGTGTCGTTCACCGTCGGCATCCTCGGCGCTCTGTTATCGATGATCGTGGGCGTCACGCTGGGTGTCGTCTCTGGCTACTACCTGGGCTGGATCGACAATCTGATCATGCGTGTGGTCGACTTGATCTGGGCATTTCCCGCGATTGTGTTAGCAATGGGACTGGTTTCGATCTACGGCGCGGGCATGAAGAACGTCATCCTGGCGATTGCGGTTGGGAATATGGTCGCCTTCTCCCGTATCGTGCGTGGCGAAATCCTGCGTCTGCGGGAGGCCGATTTCACGCTTGCGGCCCGCTCGATCGGGGTGCGAGACGGGCGCATCATGCTGCGCCATTTGCTGCCAAACGTGGCGGCTCCGATCATCGTCCAACTGACTCTCACGGTCGGATTTGGCATCCTCGCCGAAACCGGGCTCACCTTCCTTGGATTAGGCGTCAATCCGACCACGCCGACCTGGGGGCAGGCGCTCAATGACAGTCACAATTTCATCCATCAAGCCTGGTGGCTGGCCGTCTTCCCGGGCATTGCGATTGGGTTCACCGTCCTCAGTCTGAACCTGATGGGGGACGGATTGCGCGACGCACTGGACGTGCACAACGTGAGCGACGCCTAGAGACCGCTACTGGCCAAGCGACCGATGGATTGAATTGGCGGCCGGTTCGTACCCCGATAGGGGAGCGCTACGAGCCGGTCGTTGCGTGTGATGACGATTTTGTTGGGGTGAGATATGCCAAGTCGCATTCGGGTGACGCTAGAGATCGGGCCAAAAGGGAAGAAGGTCGTGGCGGTCGCGCCGGATTGGCCGGGACTCTCGCGCGGCGACAAGACCGAAGAGGCCGCAATCGACCGGTTGCGATCCTATTTCCCACGCTATGCACCGGTAGCGAAGCTCGCCGGGATGGAATCGGAGTTCGCGACAGCGTCGGACGCCAACGTGGTCGAGCGCTATCCCGGCACAGGCTCAACCGATTTCTGGGGCATCTCCTTCGCCTTTTCAGAGATCGACCGACAGCCCATGTCGAACGATACGCTCGAGCATGACCTGACGCTGATGCAGGCGTCCTGGGCATTCTTCGACGACGTGCGCTCGCGTGTCTCGGCTGAAATGCAGAAGGGGCCGCGAGGCGGGGGCAAAGATCGGGATCGAATCGTGCGTCACACCCTTGTTTCGGAGCTGCAGTTTGCCAAGAAGCTGGGCCTGACCCCGCCTGTGGACGAGCTTATGACCGCTGAAGAAATGGCTGCTTATCGACAGGCGTATTGCGACGCCCTATGTCGACTGCATTCCGAAGGCAAGATGGCCCGCACCTGGCCGCTGAAGTACTTGATTCGGCACACGGCGTTTCACACGCTCGATCACAGCTGGGAAATGGAAGACAAGGATCTGACCGGCAAAGGGGCGTGAGCTCTACGTTTCTGGTTACGACCGGTGGGCGGGCACTGGCCTTCCCCTACGTTTGTCTGCGTACGTTCGTAGGGGCAGCCACAGAGGGCTGCCCTTCGGCCGTAGGCCGACGACCGCGAAGCGTTACCAAACGATTTGGTCAATCACCATCAGCAGGTTTTCGGCAAATTCAGCGTTACGGCTTTAGCCCAACGTAACCGTGGCAGGACTCCGGTCTTTTCGCCAAATACCCTGAATTGAGTCTCTTACGTCTCGATGAGCTCGCGGACGATCTGGTCCTCGACCTCTTGCAGGTGCTGCAGCATGGCGGCATGCGCCCGCCGGGGATCGTGGCTCTCGACGGCCGCGCCGATTTCGCAGTGGCGTTGATGCGCCAGTAAGCTGCGCGTCAGCGAGGCCGAGACTCGCGCCAGCCCCTCATGCACCAACTGATTGATGAGCTGGACCATGCGCATGGCAACCTGGTTGTGCGACGCCCGCGCGACAATCGCATGGAACTCCCGGTCGAGCGGCAGTAGCTCGTAGAGCGGTCCGCCGCTGTCGAGCACTTCGGATTGACGTGACAGCACGGTGCGGAGCGCAGCCAGGTCTTCCTCGTCGGCGCGCATGGCGGCACGCATGGCCACGGCCGGCTCGAAGATCTTGCGCACTTCGCCCAGATCGCCGGCCAAATCCTCCGTCATCCCCAGCATCAGCACCAGCGGTGAAAAGACGCCCGGCTCACCGAAGTCGCGCACGTAGGTGCCGCCGCCGTGGCGCGACTCAATCAGCCCGGAGAGCTCGAGCGCGCGCAAGGCTTCGCGCAGGCACGGGCGACTGACCGCCAGCTGGTCGGCTAAATCTCGTTCGGAGGGAAGACGGTCACCCGGCTCGATCCGCCCGCTTTGTATTAGCTGGCAGAGTTGAACGATCACCTGCTGGGAGAGACGCGATCGCTGCACGGGCTCAATCGGGAGTCGAGCACTCATCGTTCATCCTTAAGTTGGATCAGTGGTCAGACCACTTGGGATTGGTCTCACTATAGAGGGGTTGTCACGTGGTGTCAACCGCGCCCGGCGACCGATGACAGAGCGCCGAGGAACTGACACGATCGACTCGGTGGGGTGGCGTGATGGCAAGCAAGCGGCGGGCAGAATGGCCCGCCGCTCGACACTTCTTGACTCGTACCAACACCGTACTGGGTCAGCGCAACGCCTAATTCGCCTCGAAGACGAGCCGTGCGCCCTCGGCTTGTTCCGGTGAAACCTGTGCCAGATCCGATCGCTCTGTGCCGAAGACGGCCTGGAACGGGCCATCTCCCTTTTGCTGGATACGCGTCGCGATCGGACTCTTGGGCGAGGTGGGGTAGGCCAGCACCAGCGTCTGCTGACCCGCCTGGAACGAACAGGTTTCCGCCATCAGGTCGTCATTTTGGGTGCGTTGCGACGGCTGGTTACCGGTAATGGCCGCGAACTCGGCGCTGGCTTCATCCAGATCTCGCACCGCGATGATCAATGACGTGACGCCGGTGACGCCGTTCTCATGCACAGCGGCGTCGCCGGACGGCACACGCAGACTCGCGCGGAGTGATGTCGTCGATCAGGAAGGGGATGTCGCCGGCCCGGTTTTCCGGCGGCCAGGCCATGCGCCAGGCGATCTCCTGACCGTCGGGCCGCTTGCGCGCTCCCGGCATCGGACCGCGATAGCCGAGATCTCCCAGTCGCTCCACTTCGGCGGACACGTCGGACGTACCCAGCGCGAAGTCGACCAGTCCGCCGCCAAGCGACAGGTAGGAATACCAGCGGTGGTCGCTCGGCTTCTCCGGCTCCTGGAAGGCGATCAGCTCGAGATAGGTGCCGTTGGCGAATCCCACGAGCGCGTTGTGCGTGCCGCCGGGATGCTCGCCACCTTTGCCCACCTGAAATCCCAAACGCTCGGTAGCTTTCGATGGCGTCATCCAGATTCCGCGACAGAATAACCAGATGGTCGATGCCCGTGATCATGTCTCGTCCCTTCCTCGCTCGACCCGTGCCCGTCGCCGTTCTCGAGCCGATCGTTGAACAACGCCGCCCGGCGACACGATTGCACTATCGCCTTCCGACTGGCATAAGACAAGAGGAATCGAGCATATGAAAGGCGGGGCGACGCATGGCGATCGAGTCGCGCGAGGGGCGCATTTCAGTCACGGGCGGCGACGTTTGGTATCGCGTAGTCGGCGGCGGTGACGCCGTCCCGTTGCTGACGTTGCACGGAGGACCCGGCGCAGGGCACGACTACCTCGAGTCGCTCGAAGCGTTGGCAGACGAGCGGCCGGTCGTCTTCTACGATCAGCTCGGCTGCGGTCTGTCGGACCAGCCGGAGGACACGTCGCTCTGGCGCATACAACGCTTCGTGCGAGAAGTCGATGAAGTCCGTGACGCGCTGCAGTTAGATCGCGTTCACCTGCTGGGGCAGTCCTGGGGCGGCTGGCTGGCCATCGAGTACATGCTGACTCGTCCATCCGGCATCGTCAGCCTGACGCTTGCCAGTACCTCTTCAAGCACTGCGGAATTCGTGCGTGAAGCCAACAAGCTCATCGACGAACTGCCGCCCGACATGCGGGACGCCATTCGCCAGGGAGATCGCGATGGGGTCTTCGACAGCCCGGAGTACATGCGCGGGATGAACGAGTTCTACCAGCGCCACGTCTGTCGCCTGGATCCGTGGCCCGATCCAATGCTGCGCACCGGAGCCAACCTGGAAGGGAACGCGGTTTACCTAACCATGAACGGCCCCAACGAGTTCACCGTCATCGGCAATCTAAAGGATTGGGATCGCACGGATCGGTTGAGCGAGATCCAAGTGCCGACGCTCATCACGGTGGGGCGCTACGACGAGATCCCGCCCGTCTGCGCCGAGACGATGCATCGCCGCATTCATGGGTCGGAGGTGCGCATCTTCGAGAAGAGCGGGCACTGCGCGCATCTCGAAGAGCCTGAGGTCTACATGCCGCTACTGCGGGACTTCCTGCACCGTGCCGAGGAGCGAGATGCCTGAAGACGCGGCTCTGTGGGCTGAGCCAACTGAAGCGGACGCCAAACGCATCCTCGGGGCCGTTACCGGTCAGGAACCTGACGAGATACGCCGCTTCCCGAGCGGGCTGGCCCACTTCGTTTTCGATGTCATGCTGGCGGATGGGCAGCGTCTCGTCGTTCGACTCACCCGACCAGTGCAACAGATCGACTTCGCCGGAGCGGTCTACTGGTCCGGGCAATTGCGCCCACTCGGCGTGCCGTTGCCCACGATCATGCACGCGGAGCTCGACTACCGCATTCACGGATTCCCGGTCCTGGTGTTGGAGCGACTGCAGGGCGTCGATCTAGGCGACTGTTACGTGAGTCTTACCGACGGTCAGAAGCGCGACATCGCCCGGCGAATCGTCGACCTCCAGCGACGCGCCGCGACGCTCCCTCATGGCACGGGATTCGGCTACGCCCACGCGCCCGACAGCTCGGGTCTGCACCAATCCTGGCGCGGCGTGCTGGACGCCAGCCTGCAGCGCAGCCGTGAATGGACTCGATCCGCGGGCGTCATGGGAGAAGATGCGATCGACCAGGTATCAAGTGAGGTCGATGGCTTCGATACCTATTTCGAACACGTGCAGCCGACCTGCTTCCTGCACGACACCACCACCAAGAACGTGCTTGTGTATGACGCCAAACTGAGCGGCATCGTGGACGTCGACAGCGTCTGCTATGGCGATCCGCTCTGGGTGCTGTCGCTCACCAGCATGGCCATGTATTCCATGCAGGCCGATCGCGTCTACGTCGACGCCTGGGTCGACGAGCTTCGCCTGACGTCCGAACGACGACGCGTGCTGGCGCTCTACACCGCCATACATTGCGTGGCATTTCTGGGCGAGATTGGGCAACGCTTCAACAAGGACGTCGCACCGCCGGTCGACCACGCCTACCGACAGAGGTTGGAGGGTGTGTTGCATGATCTGCTGGGTGAGGTACGCGGGGGATAGATGCGGATCGCGGGTAGAGGATGCTCGCCCTGGGTTGAATGGTAGTTGACGAAATTAGCGGGTGCCCGTCGTACGCACACGCGGGGCTGAAGCCGCAGCGCTGAATTTAGCGAAGCCTGCTCGAAGCAGGCTGAGTCAGTTAGCGTGGCTCGCCAATGCGTTCAAGCAATGGCCACAACCGCCGACAGGTTCCGTTCCGCAAAGCTCACGACTCCATATTCCGCCTGCCACGCAAACCCGCCACCAGTCGTCTGGTTGATCGAACGTGAGCTTCCACCTTTCATCCGTCGCACCGCTTCAGCCACAGAGAGCGATGGGGGAATCGATGCCGCTACGTGCACGTGTTCGGTCATGCCACCCACGGCATAGACCAACACGTCGGCGCGTTCCGCCGCCTGTCGAACAAGCCTCCAGATATCAGGTTCGAGGTCTGGATGGATGGCTGGTTCTCGATCGCGTGTGGCCCAGACCAGATGATAGAACAGCCACGAATATGGCATCCCCTCCGCAGATCTTAGCCTGCTTCGAGCAGGCTTCGTCAAGTCTAGCGCGGCGGCTTCAGCCCCGCGTGACAGGCGTCACGCAGCTACTCGGTGACTGCTACCCCACACTCTCGTCATAACAGACGAGCTCGACGGTGTTCCCCTCCGGGTCCCAGATGAAGATGGAGCGCCAGTGGGTCCACTCGTGCGTGCGAGTCTGCACCTTCAGGCCAAGACCCTGCAGGCGCTCGAGCTCCGGCTTGATGATCCTCCAGCGCGATGCCGAAGGCGATGTGATCGACCGTGGTGTGCTCCGACTCGATTCCCTGATAGCCGACACGGGCGCGCCGGTCGAAGAGGGCCAGGATCTGCGTGTGCCCGGCGACCCCCTCGGCGATGCGGAAGAAGGCCGAATCGGGAAAACGACGCATCAGCTCAAGTCCGACCACGTTCTCGTAGAACTCCTGCATGCGGTCGAGATCCTCGACCCGAAAGGCAATCTCGCCCAGCCCTTTGATCGGTCGATGCTCCGGCATTTTGACCCTCCTCGCGTCATACGTCGTCATACTTTAGTCATCAGTAGCGAGATTGTCACAGCGACATCGCTCCATCACAAGCGAGGAATGTCGTATTTTCCGGATCAGTCAGACTCAATGCGGAGCCGTAGCGATATAGAGCGATGCCGCCGGAATGACGGACTCCGGCGCGTTGGGTTGCGACCTCATGCGCTCGATCTGGCTTTGCTGCGCATGACGGATGGAGTCAGCCAGCGTGCGTAGTCGCGGGTCGCCCGAGCGCGACACAGCGTCATTGGCCATGAGGATGGCCCCGTGATGATGCGGGATCATCAACTTCAGAAAGTGGTGCTCGAACCCGTCACCTTCGAGTTGGGCGAGTGCCTCAACCGCGGCTGGATGGGGCATCCCGGCCATCGACGCGTAGTCATCCTGACTGAGACCCGGGATCTCGCCGCCGACCCAGCTACGCCACCAGGTGCGCATCACCTGAATGTCAGCCTCCTGCTGCGCCACTTCCAGCCGCGCCAGCAGGCGTAGCTCATCATTTCCCACCTTCTCGGTGGCCATTCCCGCCATTCTGGAGCCCACCACGTGATGTCCAGTCATCTGATAGAGGAAGTCCTGACCAAACGATCGTCCGCATTCGTCGGTCATTGGCCAGCGGGGCGTTCGTCCGTCGCGCTGACGCGCGTATACGGCTGCGAGCGAGAGCAGACTCGCGGCCATGAACAGTCCAGTGCGCGCCGCGAATTGCATCTGCCGTTCGGGTACGGGTCGACCGACACTCAGCCATTTCAGCAATGGGAAGAGCCCATAGGCGGAGCCAGATGTGATGTGCACCGCCAACGCCGTCCAGTACGGAACCTGGCGGGTGACGAGTGGTTGCAGCCAGGGGAGGATGGCGAAGTACTCGATCATCGAGGTGACCACGGCCCAGGACGGCATGATGAGGAGAATCCAGCCGGGCGAGCCGCGCAGCAGTCGCTCGCCACAACCGCCGAAGAGGAGAGTAGCCCAGGCAACGTCGGCACTGGCATGGACCATCAGTCCAGCCACCATCCCGAGTATAGCTGGTTCCTGGCGAATCTCCCGCGGACCGATCCAAACCGGCGAAAGCTCCATCCAATCCACCGATGCGCTGCGGCCGATCAGCGGCGCGCCGAAACTGATCACTACGGTCGAAAACGTGCCGCTGACAACGCCCATGAGGAAGGCGGTACGCCAATCGTGTCGCTGCCCATCAAGGGTGAGCGCCGCGAGCGTGCCACCAACAAGCGCGGCCGTATAGACCGGAAAACGGAGCGGCTCAAGGGGACCGAGTGGATCGATTGAACTTTTATGCAGTGATTTGGCGTAGCGAGTGAGCCGATTGACGCGATGGTTGGGATCTCGATGTGAACCCTCTTCATGACGTAGAAACGCGTTGCGGAGATCGAGAAGGCTCAACGCGACACGCGAGATACGACGAACGCCCTCCAATTCGGCAAATGGCGCCATGCGACGGTCCCCTCTTGCAGTCGGAAGTCCAGCGACTGGACAAGAGCGGCGCAGCAGCGATGCCAACGAACGTGAAAGACTCGCGCGTTCAGCGGGCGGCACGGGAGCTGATTCTTGCGTTGAGGCAACCTCGCGGCGCTGCGAACGAGTACGATCGGTACCTCGTCTACGCGAACTCACGTACAATCGTGAAATCGCGTCCCGCAATCGGCAAGGAGCAGAATATGGCTAGCTTCGTGACCTACATTGGCACTCGCAACGGCGTCCATCGCCTGAACGGCAACGGACTCGATTCACTCGGTCTGGAGAATCAGCGCGTCTGGGCGATTCACGCCTGGCGCAACGCAGATGGCAACGACACGATCCTGGCCGGGACCTACGGCGATGGGATCTTCCGTAGCGACGACAGCGGCCGCAGCTGGTCTGCGTCCAGCGAGGGATTGACCGCGACCGCGTTACGCACCATCGGGCCGGATCCAACCAGGCCCGAAGCGCTCATCTGCGGCACCGAGCCGGGCCGCGCCTTCCGCAGCACCGACGGCGGTCATACGTGGAGCGAGCTCAGCGGCATTCACGAGCTACCCGGTTATGAAGAGTGGTATCTACCGTACTCACCGCGCGCCGGAGCGATCCGCAACTTCTATTCGCCTCCCGGGAGTGGCTCGCGTCTGATGGCCTCGGTCGAGGTTGGCGGACTGCTCGACAGCGCTGACGGCGGCGCCACCTGGAGCTACATCGAAGTGCCACCGGATCACGACATCCACCACATCGGCGGCCATCCGGATGACGGCAACCTCCTTTACGCCTCGTTAGGCTACGCGGGATTGAAGAACGAGAAGCGTGACGAGAACTCGCCCAAGCTGGGTGGTGTTGGTCGTTCACGCGACGGCGGCAAGACCTGGACCAAGCTGCTGACCGATTACACCCGCGCCACGATCATTCCGCCGACGCACAAAGACCTGGTGTTGGCTGGTCCAGCGCCGTTCGTCGGACGCGAAGGGCGCATCGACGTCTCCTCCGATGGCGGCGACACCTGGCAATCGGCCAGCAACGGCATCGAAACGCCCATGGAGGACATGGTCGAGCTCTTTCAGCTGGCGCCGGACAACACCATCTGGGCGGTCACCTCGGGCGGCAAGCTCCTCTGGTCAGAGCCGGGCGACTGGCACTGGCAGTCAGCCTTGCAGCAGGGGAACGGGCTGGATGTCCAGTCCGCCAGCTTCATCCCGAATGGCTGATCGCGCTCGCCGCACGAATCCGACCCCGAGCGCTTAGGCGCCCGGGGTCTTTTCGTAATGAGGTGTTCGAAACAAATGGACGTCAGCCTGTTCGCTAAAGGGCATGATTTTGGGGTTCTCGATCGCCGCGCCGGTTGGGCCGATCGGTGTGCTCTGCATCCGTCGCACCTTGGCGGAGGGTCGCCTGACCGGTTTCCTCTCCGGGCTGGGTGCCGCTACAGCCGACGCGACGTATGGCGCGGTCGCCGCGTTTGGGTTGACCGCCGTCTCTAACCTGCTGACACATCAACAGACGCCGCTGCGCATCGTCGGCGGCGCATTTCTCGCCTATTTGGGCGTGCGCACCATCCTGGCGCACCCGGCTTCACAGGCAGCCAAGACCCGCGAACGGAGGCGGCTGCTCGGGAGTTACCTCTCAACCGTCGGGCTCACCCTGACCAACCCGACCACCATCTTCTCCTTCGTGGCCATCTTCGCCGGGCTCGGCTGGGCCGGAACGCGCCAGGCGGGCTACGGCTCGGCGGCGTTGTTGGTGCTCGGTGTCTTCTGCGGCTCGGCCTTCTGGTGGCTGATATTGAGCACCGGCGTCAGCCTGGTACGCTCCCGCTTCAACTCGCGCGTGATGCAGTGGGTCAACTGGATCTCCGGCAGCGTCATCCTTGCATTTGGCGCCGCGGCGATTGGGAGCCTGTTCGTCTGAAGCCGAGCGCCTCAGTAGACGCCCATACCGCGACTGGTTATAGTGGCGCTTATCGACGGGCGTCTTGAGGTCGTTGCCGATGGTGGTTGTTCACCTACGAATCTGCATTGGGAACGTAGAGGCGGGACCTGTGCCCGCCTTCGTGGCCGATCTACAAACTCGATTCAACCGGGTTCCGATTGACACGTATTGCAAGTCTGGCGGCGCTCACTCGCTCGACAAAGGCGGGCACAGGTCCCGCCTCTACGATGGATTGAACCGTACATCAATTTCTGCACTGACTGGGAGGGAACTCGTGGTGTGGCCTAATCTCGGAACGATGCATCGGCCCTACGTTGCCGGACGGCGCGGCGCGGTGGCCTCGGCTCATCCGTTGGCCTCGGAGGCAGGGCTACGTATGCTACGGCAGGGTGGCAACGCCATCGACGCCATCGTGGCGACGGCGGCCGCGCTGAACGTGGTCGAGCCGTTCATGTCGGGTGCGGCGGGTGTCGGCTATATGGTGATCAAGCCGGCCGGTGCCACGAAGCCGGTGGTGCTCGACTTCATCGGCCGTGCTCCCTCCGGAGCGTCGCTGGACAAGTTCTCCGAGGAGGGCTCCAACGACTTCGGCATCCTCTCGCCGCTGATCCCCGGCTCCCTGGCCGGTTGGTTGATGGCGCTGGAGCGCTACGGCACGATGGACCGCGCCACCGTCTTTGCTCCGGCCATCGAGCTGGCCGAACAGGGCTACCCGGTCACGGTCAAGAACAACGTATTCATGAGCCATATGCGTGACCGACTGCTGCAGTGGGAGACCTCCACGCGCACCTACTTACATGACGGCGAGACGCCCAAGGTCGGCTCCATCCTGAAGCAGCCGGACCTGGCGAAGACGTTCCGCACCATCGTCGACGGCGGTATCGATGCCTTCTATCGCGGCTCAATTGCCAAAGAGATCACCAGCTTCTCGCTGCAGAATGGCGGACTGCTGACCGCCGAGGATCTAGCCGGCTACGAGCCGAGCTGGGTCGAGCCGATCTCGACCACCTATCGCGGTTACACCGTCTACTGCCCGCCGCTCCCGTGCAGCGGTATGCAATACCTCGAGACGCTGAATCTGGTCGAAGGTTTCGACATGGCCGAGATGGGGCACAACTCGGCCGACTACATCCACCACCTGGCCGAGGCCATGAAGCTCGCGGTGGCTGACCGGACCACCTACGCCCCCAATCCGGAGTCGCCGATCGACGTCTTCCTCTCCAAGGAGTACACCGAGAAGCGTCGCGCGCTGATCGACCCCAAGCATGCAGGCTACAGCGGCGGCGACCGCTACACCTCAACCAAGCATCAGAAAGAAGTGCTGCCGGGGAGCCCAGAGAGCATCGCCCGCGAGAGTACGACCCACTTCGTGGCGGCCGATGCGGCCGGCAACGCGGTGGCCTGCACCCAGACCCTGGGCGCTCCCTTCGGCTCCGGCGTGGTGCACGGCAACACCGGTTTGGCGTTGAACAACTTCGCCCATTGGTTCGACCTCGACCCGCAGAGCCCGAACGTCATCGCGCCGAACAAGAAGGTTGAGATGTGCCTGGCGCCGTCGCAGATCTGGCACGACGGGAAGCTCTTCCTGATGGTCGGGACTCCCGGCTCCTTCGGCATCATGGAAACGACGCCGCAGATGATGATGAACGTCATCGATCACCAGTTCGCCATCCAGGCGGCCATCGAGGCGCCGCGCTTCCGCACCGGAACCGGCACCGAGCTGATCGTCGAGGGTCGCGTAGCAACCGACGTGCTGGATGAACTGCGCGCACGCGGGCACGACGTCAAGGTGGTCGACGACTGGACGCCGATGGTTGGTGGCGGGCAAGGGATTCTGATCGATCCTGAGAGCGGTGCCTTCTCGGCGGGCGCGGACCCACGCCGCGACGGCTACGGCCTGGCGTTCTAGCGTCCCAACGTTTGTGCGGGCGACGCATGCGTCGCCCGCCACGTTGTCGCGCCTAGAAAGACAGCGGGCGACCCACGCGGGCGCCATGAATGTCGCCCCTACGAACGTACGCGGGTAAACGTTGGGAGCGGCCCTCCGTGGTCGCCCACCCCTCAATCCTCTGCACAGTTTCACCACGCCCTGTAAACCACTTTGCTGTGCCGACCCGCGGATCCCTCTATCCTGTGATCAGAGTGACGACGTAGACCGCCCCACAGAGAAAGAGGACCTGAAATGCTCGGACAGCTTCTCCCGATTCGGACGACCGGTGGAACCCAGACCACGTTCTTGCGCCTCCCTCCGATCAAGGGCGAATCATTGCGAGACGGCCATCACGACGAGATCGAAGTCGTTTCTCTGGCCGCGGACTGATCCAAGATCAGGCATCACCTTCGAGTAAGTTTTGTCGGTTCGAGTCATGTAAGGAGCACACCATGGTTCGACGACCGGTGATTCTCGGTCTTCCCGGAATGAACCCTTTCGGCTATCCGTTCGGCGGGATCAACGGCGGCTGTGGCGGTCAAATCGTCATCTTGCGTCGCCAGCCCTAAGATCGCATTCCATCCCTCCTCCCCTTGGGTCAGGTGATCGGTTCCCCCATCACGCAGTGCGTCTCTGCGATCACCTGACCTATTTCCACACCCAACAGCACGGCCCTTCACGATCACGCGACCCAGGCTGATCGACGGACGCTGAATCATGGCCAGTCCGTTCAAATGAATCGACATAACCTCCTGTTCAAGAACTTCGCCACACTCCCAACAATTTTTTGACTCTCCATGGTATTCGTGTGCGCGGCGTTGACTGGGATTGAAGCGGGGGGCATGCATTTCCTGAGTGAACCAAGGTTCCGAGGAAGGTTGACGCACGCATCAGGAACGTCTCCCAATCCATCTCTGAACAATCCATTGTCTCCGCTGCAACGTATTCCCTGCATCGACGGAGCGAGCGTGGGGAGCGGACGTGGTTGGGTTGCGGGAGAGCAGTCGCCTACGGCTGAACGCCTCGGGGGCGGATGTGTCACACGTCCGCGCTCGCGACGTTCACGGCTTACCCGCGCGATCTCCTGCCAGCGTCAGCGAACACCGCGATCTTTCGATCGTTGAGGATCAACTCGCAGCCGGGCTCCGACTGACGAGCACTCCCCATGCACTCTCGTCCGCCCCGACTAACACGCGCTACCGGATCTCGAAGCGACTGTTTGACATCGCCCTCGCCGCCGTTGGGATCACCCTCTCGGCTCCACTGATCGCGTTGCTCGGGATCCTCATTCGACTTGACTCACCGGGGCCGATCTTTTTCCGGCAGCGGCGCGTGGGCGAAGGGGGGCGGCTCTTCACCATCTTCAAGCTGCGCACCATGTACGTGGCCCCGCCACCTGCTCACGCGCCTGCCTCAGACACGCATAGCGACCGCGCCACCCGCGTAGGGTCGCCATCTGCGACGTTGGAGCCTGGACGAGTTACCGCAGTTCTTCAACGTGCTGCGTGGCGACATGAGCCTTGTCGGTCCGCGCCCCGAACTGCCGGAGATTGTCCTTTCGACCTACCAGCCGTGGCAATTCGCGCGCTTTCACGTTCCACAGGGGATGACCGGCTGGTGGCAGGTCATGGAGCGGGGGCGACTGCTCCTCTGTGACGACACGGCCGACGACCTCTTTTACATCGAGCGCGCCTCGTTCTGGTTCGATCTGCGGATTCTGCTGATGACGATTCCGGCCCTCACCCGTCAGGCACGGAGCAGATGAGATGAACGTGGTTGACCAGCCGCGCGCGGCCGTGCGTCTCAGCCATGACGAGTCAGTTCCGGCGCATTTCCATTTCGGAGAGTCGCGTCCGGATCACCGCTTCATCCTCCAGACCCGCGTGGACGCAACCTCTTACGAAAACGTGGAATCGACCGTTGCTGGCTTCATCGCGGCTCGCCAGCCTTCGTACGTCTGTGTGGCATCCGTGCACTCGGTGATGGAGGCACACGACGACCCGGACTTCAACGCGATTCTCAGCGCCGCCCTGGTGGTCACCCCGGACGGGATGCCGCTGGTCTGGGGACTTCGAGCCCTTGGGCTTTCGACGGCGACCCGCGTCTATGGCCCGGAGCTGACCGAGAGACTCTGCGCCTGGGCTGCGGGCGCGGGTATTCCAGTGGGATTCCATGGCTCGACCGCACCGGTGCTCGAGCAACTGATCGCGAACCTACGGAGACGCTATCCCACCCTGCGGGTGACCTACCGCTGCAGCCCGCCGTTTCGGAACCTGACTTCCCAGTGAACGACGGGACGAGATCGACGCGATCCGGCGCTCCGGTGCTCGCCTGCTCTTCGTCGGGCTCGGCTGTCCCAAGCAGGAACGCTGGATGGCCGACCGCGTGGACGATCTCGACCTGGTCATGATTGGAGTCGGCGCGGCGTTCGGCTATCTCGCCGGAACCGTGGCCCGACCTCCGCGGATCCTCCAGCGACTCGGACTCGAGTGGCTCTTCCGGCTGTCCCGAGAGCCGCGTCGCTTGTGGCGACGCTACCTGCGCAACAACCCACGGTTCCTCGTTCTGTTCGCTCGACAGTTAGTCGCACATTGGGCATTTGAGGAGGGCGCATGACGTCGCGCGTGCTGGTGACGGGAGCAGGCGGTTTCATCGGCCACCATCTGGTTTCGTCCCTCCGATCCAGTGGGCATTGGGTGCGGGGAGTGGACGTCAAATTCCCCGAGTTCGCGTCTTCGGATGCCAATGAATTCCTGATCTGCGATCTGCGCTCGTTGGACGCCTGCAGAGAGAGCGTCCTCGGCATTGATCTGGTCTACCATCTCGCCGCAGACATGGGCGGGATCGGATACATCACGTCACATCATGCCGAAATCGCCCGCAACAACACGCTCATCGATCTGCATATGCTGCAGGCGGCTGCCGACGCGCGAGTGTCGCGGTTTCTCTATGCCTCGTCGGCGTGCGTCTACCCCTCCTATCGGCAACAGGACGCCGACGTCTCGCCGCTCCGTGAAGAGGATGCCTATCCGGCTGATCCGGACGAAGCCTATGGGTGGGAAAAGCTCTACGCGGAGCTGCTCTGTCGCCACTTTCACACTGATTTCGGACTGAACACGCGCATCGTGCGCCTGCACAACGTCTATGGGCCGCTCGGCACCTACGATGGCGGGCGAGAGAAGGCCCCCGCGGCACTCTGTCGCAAAGTGGCGCTGGCGCTCGATGGGGACGAGATCGAGGTGTGGGGAGACGGCGAGCAGACGCGGTCATTCCTCTACATAGCCGACTGTGTCGATGGCTTACAGCGCGTCATGCGCTCGAACTATGCGCAGCCGATCAATTTGGGTACCGATCGTCTGGTGACGATCAACGAACTGGTCGACATCGTCGCCCGCATTGCCGGTAAGTCGTTGCACAAGCGGCACAATCTTTCCGGACCACAGGGCGTGCGTGGACGGAACAGTGACAACCGCCGGTTGAGAGCAGTGCTGAACTGGGAGCCGCACACCCGACTCGAGTCGGGGCTGGCCCGCACCTATGAGTGGATCGACGCTCGGGTCGAGTCATCACGAAGTCTGCTGGCGCTCCATGAAAGCACAGCGAGCTGATGGGTCCTTTGAGTGGTCTTCCTCGGCGTATCAGAGCCAGCACGGTTGGCACGCACCTGTGGGCATTGCTCGATCAGAGTGTGGTGAGCCTGGGGAGCGTGCTGACCAGTATTCTGCTGGCGCGCTATCTGACGTCCGACACGTTTGGGATGGCGGTTCTACTCATTGCCGGTATGCTCTTTCTCAACACCATCCACGCATCATTGATCGTCTACCCACTCTCGGTTCACGGGGCTCGTTTGCGGGGTGTCAACTCTCGTGACTATGCGGGCGTGGCGCTGAGCGCGACGCTTACCCTGGCAGTCCCCTTCGCATTCGTGCTTGCTGTGGCGGTCGTGTTCGTTTCCGGGCGCGCTATGTGGGTTGCCGCTCTGGCCCTGCTTCGCGTGGCAGGTGCAGGAGACGACGCGACGGGCGCTTTTTGCCCAGCTTCGCCACCGTGCGGCGCTGGTTGGGGACATTCTCAGCTACCTGGGACAGGCAGCGGGTATCTCCATGCTGGGGATGGCGGGAGCGCTCACGTTGTCGCGCGTCTTCATGGTCATGATGCTGACTTCGACGGTCGCGATCGTCGTGCAAGCGTTTCAGCTGGCGCCGATATTTCGAGTCCCACGTTCCGGCCTTCGACCCGCAATCGACCTGCTCCGATCTGGACAACCGGCGCTCGCATCGAACCTACTCGGTGCCGCTACCATGCAGGCCCCAGTCTGGATGCTTGGGCTCCTCGTGGCTCATGACGCCGCCGGAAGCTTCCAGGCGATGGTCGCGGTGGTTGGCGTCATGAATCCGATCATGTACGGCGTGGCGAACGCCCTCATGCCCGCCGTCGCGCAGCGGATCGTCAGTCAGTCGACGTCATTGGTGAGTCACACCGTCACATCGGCGATGCTGGCCTCCGCCGCACTGGTCTTGCCCTATCTTCTGGCTCTGTGGGCGTGGCCCGTGCAGATCCTCGGCGTCGTTTACGGGAAAGGGTCGATCTACGTGTCGCTGGCGCCACCACTGCGCGTCCTGGCGGTCGCCTACCTGCTGGTGCTCCTGGCGCACATCGCCAATGCGGCCCTCTTCGGCCTGGACCGTCCAGGGGACGTGCGTGCAATTCAAGTCGCGGGTGCACTGATTCTGCTGATTGCGGGAGCGCCGGTGGTCTCGCTCTGGGGGTTATGGGGTGCGGTTGCAGTCGTCACCGCGGCGCATGGCGTCAGATGCCTCATGTGCATCCGCGCGCTCGATCGCTTCGCCAGGTCACCCGCGTGGCGACCGGCTGTCGTCGTTGGGCAGAAATAGGTGCGGGGGCGGGAGGTACATGGCTGAGTTGGCTCCGGTCATCGCGAAGATCCTCTTCTGGGCGCTGGTGGTCGCGGTCCTGCTGGCTCCGCGCCGGTGGGCGATCCTCGCGTTCCTGGTGGTAATCCAGATCGACGTCTCCGGTCCCGGCTGGGCGTCGCCGTCAGCGGTGGGATTAGAAAACGCAATCAAGGTTCTCGGACTGCCGCTGATCCTGCTCCTGCGTCTCGGGATTCCCGCGCTCGCGCCCTATCGCTCGTTGGCATTCAAGCTGTGGCTTTTGTTCACGGGGTACGCGGCCATTGCCAGTCTCTGGAGCCCCTTTCCACTCTCGGCCGCCAAGATGGTGGTCTACCTGACGAGCTACGCGGTCGTCTTCCTCGTCTTCACGGAAGCCTGGCGACAGGAATTGATCGATCTGCATCAGGTGGTTGCCGCGGTGTGGCTCTCCCTCTTACTGGCGGTAGTGCAGACGTACGTGCTGGGCAACCCGTTCGGTTCTCCACCGAAGCTGATCATCGAGCAGGCGCGGTTCACGACCTTCTCGGCGCCTCAGAGCTATGCGGCCTTTCTGGTCTCCGCAGCCGCGGTCATCCTGTTCGTTCCCTCGAAGATGACCTGGCGACATGATCGTCTGCTGACCGTCGTGACCGGAATCGGCATTGCAATGGGGTTGGTGCTCGTGGGGAGCCGTTACGTCTTCATCGGCGCGTCCATGATGCTGTTCGTCTGGGGAGCGCTGGCATTGCGCACGCGACTCCAGCGTTCCACTATCAGTCGCGCCGCGGCTGTCCGTGCGGTCCTCGTTGGACTTGGAGCGTTTGTTATTCTGCTTGGATCAGTCGCCGCCGTGGCGCCGGACAACCGCATCTTCGCGCTCCGTCACCTCGTCTCGCATGGACGGCTCAACCCGCGGGCCATCGGCACGTTCGAGTGGCGGCTCGACGCCTACCGCACGGCGCTCGACCAGATTCAGTCGCGCCCTCTGCGGGAAGACGTTTTCGGATCGGGTACCAGCAGCGCTGCCCGCGCGGTACTGGCCTTCAACCCCACCGCCTTCCCGGCCGACACCATCGACGCCAACCGCTCGATGCACAACGAATTTCTGCGCACCTTCTACGAGTGGGGCGTCGTCGGCACGTCGCTATTCGTGGCGTTCCTCACGACATTGATTGGTGGGTTGTTTCGCTCCGCGCGCCGCATGGGCGTCGTGCCCACCCAGGTCTTCTGGGGCCTGCTGCCCGCTCTTGGGCTGGGCTTGCTGCTGGAGAACGTGCTGGCAGGTTCCGGCACACCGGTTGGCACCGGGTTCACGTTGGTCATCGCCTGCGCGGCAAATGCGCTCGCGTCGGCATCGGAGAGGGTCGAGCCCGAGCATGCGCGTCCTGCTCGCACACAACTCATACCTGCAGCCAGGCGGTGAGGACGTCGCCTTCGAGGCGGACGCCACGCTCTTGCGGGATCACGGACATGAGGTGCGCCTCTTCCGGGTCAGCAACGAGCATGCAACATCCATGGGGCGACCGGCACTGGCGCTGGCGACGCTCTGGAGCAGGCAAACCGCGACACGCATTCGAGACGTCTTGCTTGCATGGCAGCCTGACATCCTGCACCTGCACAACACCTTCCCGCTGATCTCGCCGTCGGTCGCGGCGACGGCACGCGCGCGCGGAATCCCGGTCGTGCAGACGTTGCACAACTATCGACTGCTGTGCCCGAACGCACAGATGTTTCGCGACAGCCGCCCGTGCACTGATTGCGTCGGCCGAGCGTTCGCCTGGCCGGCCGTCATGCATCGCTGCTACCGGGAAAGCGGTTCCGCTTCCGCCATCGCGGCCATCTCCATCCTGGAACAGCGACTCATGAGACGGTGGAATCGGTCCGCTGACCTGTTCACGGTCCTCACTGACGGCGCACGGCGCCGGCACATCGACGCAGGGTTCGATTCCGAGCGGATCGCAGTGCGGCCCAACTTCCTCGCGTCCGACCCGGGCACCGGTTCCGGTGCCGGAGGATACGCGTTCTTCGCGGGCAGGCTCGTGCCGGAAAAGGGTGT
This sequence comes from uncultured Chloroflexia bacterium, assembly GCA_963822235.1. Classification (GTDB taxonomy): domain Bacteria; phylum Chloroflexota; class Chloroflexia; order Thermomicrobiales; family Thermomicrobiaceae; genus CALAGB01. The sequence goes on along the minus strand of CAWGGU010000008.1, from coordinate 41,250 downwards.
AGGGACACTGCTCGAAGCCTGGTCCGGTCACACCGATTTGCCACCGCTCGTGATTTGCGGTGACGGTCCGTTGGGGGTTGTCGGTCCAAACGGCAGTGCGCTCCAACCCCCGGGTCGACCATCTGGGCTGGCAGGATCGAAGCGTGGTCATCGACAAGCTCAAAGCGGCGGCGATGCTGGTCGTCCCATCGATGTGGAGCGAGGGGATGCCACAGATCATCGTCGAGTCACTGGCTGCCGGCACTCCCGTGGTCGCCTCGCGCCTGGGCGCGATGGCCGAGATGATCGAGCACGGTGTGACGGGCCTTTTGTTCGATCCGGGTGACGCAACCGATCTCGCCAGGACGGTTCGCCAGGCGATTGCGGAACCGGATCGCTTGCGCTTCATGCGATCAGAGGCACGCGCAGCGTTCGAGCATCGCTATTCCGCTCGCCGCAACTACGAGCTCCTTATGGAGATCTATACGACAGCCACCCGACTCTCTCATACCTCAAGCCAGGTGCGACTTTCGTTGACCGAAGACTCGCCAATCTAGCTGAGTCTCACGGCGCGCACGTCGCGGAGATGTCGACGAGACGGTCGCGGTCCAGCTGCAAATCGGTCGATTGCCCGCATGCCTGATCCACGATGACGACCCGCGCGTCGGTCAAACCCGGCTGCCTGCGCATGAGGAACGGTTCGTTCGCCGGTAGCGTGAACGTTACCGTGACGTGTCGCAGTTGCTCTGGGTTGATCCCGATGGCGTAGCTGCCACCGTTCGGAGCTTCCGGATCTGACTGTGGATCCATGCTGGAGGAGAGGCGCACGGCGCCGGTCGGCAGCCCAACCTGTATCCACCAATCCTGATAGCCGGAGTAGAGCGGATCCTGGCCAAACGGCCCGGTATTGTCGACGTCGATCTCGAGGCTGACGGTTCTGAGGTTGCCTTGAACGCGAGTCGACGTGAGCGTCAGCGTGGGATGCATGTATTCGCTCGTCTTCTGCAAGGCAACGTTGGCGAACGTGACGGCGAGCGTCGGAGTGCCCGCTTCCGGCTGGAGCCGGCCGGACCAGCCCCGCTGGTCGATGATCGTTTGCAGACCAGGATCAGCGGCATATGCCTGAATATCACGCACGTCGGCCGACGCCTTGAGAAGCCTCGCGGCCTGAACCAGTTGCTCCTGGTTGGCTGATTTCATGCGCTGCGCGATGGCTTCACCGATGTCGGCCAGGGCCTCTTTATGCACCTCACGCGTCTTGTCCCAGGGCTTGATGCCTTCGACGATCAGTCGACGCTGTCGTTCGATCTCGTCATAGACGTTGCTGGCACTGACAAGGCGCATCTCACCGTCAATATCGACATCGAGGGGACCGGTGACCTGCAGCAGGTCGGCGGCGATCGTCGGTTGCACCGCGATGACGCCGTCGATTGGAGGCCAATCGGTCTCGGCATACATGGACATCAGCGTGGATGCCGCCGTCGGGAAGTCGGCATACCAGCCGGTGTCGTGCAACAGGAAGCCATCCTGCGGGAAATACTGGTCGATCGGCCAGGGCTCGGGCCGCTTGCTCTTGCGCTGGGCGATGTAGGCGTCGGTCAAGGTATGGCCGTCAAAGATCTGATAGGACGTGAGCTGACCACGGTCAAAACTGACCAACGCCATCGTTCCCGGAAATCCGCCACTCGGTCGCAGCTCCGCCGGATTCTGGAAGAGGATGAGATAGCGCACGGGACCGTCCACGCCCAGCCCGCGCAACAGCGCCTGACGGCTGGAGGGATCGGCCAGGCCGGATTCCTGGTACATGCGAAACGCGCTATCGAATCGAGCCAGATACCCCTGTGCGGATGTCGGCAGGACGCTTCGGTCGATCAGCGCGAACTGTCGCTGAGCGTCAGCGACGTCCACCAGCATGCGGTCAATCGCCCCATTGTCGCGCTGAATCACGTCGAGCCAGGTGGTGCCGTTCGGGCCGGCGAGCTCGGTAGCCCCAGTCGCCTGGTAGGCCGCCAGTGCCTGGGCGCCGATGTCCGCCCCGGTTGATCCGGCGTCGGAGAGATCCAGACCACCGCGGATGAGGAGTGTTGCCGTACGGTAACGGACTCCCAGCCACGGTGTCAGCTCCACGAGATGGCCAGCGCCAAACGGGGGCGTCGTCATGCGGTCGATGCGGGTCAGATCGGCGTGCATGGATCGGGACTCGTCGCCGACCTGCCTGAGCTCCAGCAGCGTAACAGCGCCGCCTGAGCCGGCGCGGATCGTCTTGAGGGAAGCCACATCGGCTCGAATGTTCAGGATCGACGCGAAGAGCATGGACAGCCAGAGCGCCGCACACAGCGCGAAGCCTGTCGCGTATCCGACGACGATCCAGCGCAACGGACGCTGATGGATCGACTGCCGGACGAACCGCAGCGGCCGAGCCGGATCGAGCGAACTGATTGAGCTCCTCGCCGAACGCTGTGGGTGATCCACCTGCGTGCCGCTCCAGGTGACGTCGACTGCGAGATGATCTCCGGTTCTGCCTTCATTACGGCCGGTGCGTCTCCTCGGATTGCGAACTGAGGACGCGCACACCATTGCGTCGCGCAATCTCGAACGGCTTCCAGACCGTAATAGCTACAACGGCTATGCCTCCTCATCTGACGATGCGAGCGAGTGGTGCGGGACCGGACGATCTGGCGAGAATTCATGGCTCTCCCAGCGCGGTCGAAACTGATCGCGTTGACGCGCGACCTCCTGCGTGATTCGTCGTCGCGGGCCTGGACGATCATGACTGCCGCAAGCGTGGCCAGGCTGGCCGTCGGATTCGTGGCGAGCGTGCTGATCGCGCGTGCGCTCGGTCCGGCCGATCTGGGGATCTACGCCACGCTCGCCGCCGTAGCCTCAATCGTCGGCGCGTTTTCCGAATTCGGTCTGACCGAGTCAGCCGTGCGCCGCATCGCATCCCTCTGGCCCGGCGAAACCCAGAAGGCCGGCGAGGTCGCCGCAAGCTACGTCTGGGCACGCCTTGCCTTGACCGCCCTGGTCGTCGCCGCGTTGAGCGCGGCGATTGGTGTGGGTGCGTTGATCGACGTCACGCCGTGGCACCCTCTGCTCCTGCTGCTCGCGTTGCTCGGCGTCCTCGCCACGGGGCTGAGCGGTGCAGTGAGCGGACTGCTGCAGTCGACCGATCGGTTCGGCCGGTTGGCATCCGTGATGCTGGCGAATTCGGTGCTTACGGCGCTGCTGGCACTGGCGTTGTACGTCACGGGTCGGCTCACGCTCGTCACGGCGCTGGTGGTGCTCGGCGTCGTGACCTCGCTGACCTGCTTTGGGATTGGCTATCGGCAGCTGCCCCGTGAACTCGATCTCCGCTCTCCGACGCGTTCGGTGTTCGGCGCCGAAGCGCGACGACTCCTCAGGTTTGGCCGCTGGTTGTGGGTGGCAAACTGGCTGGCCATGCTAGCCGTTCAGACTGACCTCATCCTGGCGGGGCACTGGCTCTCTCCGGTGCGGCTGGGTGCCTACGCACTGGCAGTGAGCCTCTCTTCCAAGGCTGGCGTCGTCAACCAGAGCCTGCACGCCGCGCTGCTGCCGGCCGCCTCTTCGGTGAACTCGCCTGATGAGATTCGAACCTTCTTGCGGCGCGGCATAGCTCGTAGTCTGATCGTGCTGGTGTTCCTGCTATTTATGGCGCCGCTGGCCCGTCCCTTGATCCCGGCGATCTTCGGATCTGGCTACCGCTCGGCGACCGGAATCTTTCTGGCGCTGCTCGCCGTCGCGGCGCTCGATCTCCTCTTCGCGCCCATCTTGATGCTGGCCTACACTGCCGGTCGGTCGGGACTGATCGCCGCCGCGGACGCATCGCGCGTGCTGACGCTGCTGGCGGTTGCGCTCATGCTGCTTCCGACTGTCGGCGTCTATGGGCTGGTCGTGGCCAAGGGGGTGGCCAGTGTGAGCGGACTGGTCGTCACGGTCGTTTTACTGCGAGAGAAGATGCGATCAGACGGCGTGAGCGTGCGCGCGTTGGTCGCAGGCAACGGTGTCGAGATACAGCCCAAATAGCCGTTCCGTCGTCACCTCGAGCGTGAACTCGCTCCGGACGGTCGAAAGGGCTTGCGCACCCAATTTGCACAGCCGCGAGCGATCCTGGAGGAGGCGCAGCATATGCTGAGCCAGGCCGACGATGTCGCCAACGTCGACCGCGCCATCGCCGATGAATTCTGGGATCACGCCGACCCGTGTCCCGATGGTCGGTGTGCCGCACGCCGCTGCCTCCAGAACCACCATTCCCTGCGCTTCGAATCGGGATGACAGGATGCAGAGATCGACCGAGCGGTACAGGTCAGGCAGGCGATCGTGCGGGAGGTCGCCATGAAACGTGACACCACCGGCAACGCCAAGTTCCTCCGCACGCCGTCGCAATGATTCACGCTGTGGTCCGCCTCCGACCAGGCTCAAGCGCGCTGCCGGGAACTGCTCGCACGTGGCCGAGAACGCCGCCAGCAACGTCGAGTGGTCCTTGACTGGCACGAGCGACGCCACGCTCAGAAGCCGAGGCGACACGCTCGGCATGCCGCGAGCGTCACCCGGACTGAACCGCGCGACATCCACTCCGAGCGGCAGGCGCGAAACGGACTTTTTCAGTCGTTGCTCCGCCCGGTTTTGCAGATAGCGCGATCCGGCGGTGACGTGATTCGCCCGACGTCATCGCCGTCTGCGTCATAAGGCGATTGGCGGTGTTCAGTTGACCACCGTAGGCGATCTCGGGCAGGTCGGCCAATTCACCGCCCGCCAGGGAGACGATCGAGGGGATGCGGAGAAGGCCGGCGCAGGTGACCGCAACAAATCCCGGCTCGTCCGCCCAGAAGGCATGCAGCAGATCGAACGGGCCGCGCCGGTGTTCCTTCCAGACGGCTCGCACGGCGCGCGACAGCAATGGAACGCGCCCCGCACCCCGTGTATTGACGCCGCCAAGGGGATGAACTCGAGCGCCGAACAGGTCGTAGGGCGTCCGGTGATGCGGGTAGCGCAGTGGAAAGAGGTGAAGCTCGATATTCGGACGGCACGCCAGAGTTCGTGCCAGATCGAGCAGCGCCGGAATGCACCAGTCATCTTCGCTGGCGCTGAAGCCGGGAAGGATGATGCCGATCTTCATTGTGCCGCCGCCGTCAGCGACCGGCGTTCCGGTTCGACGTAATCGAATCCATTCGAGTCCGACGTTGACACCAGGACGGCCCGGCGCGCCAGCCACATCGTCGTCCCCCACAGGAGCAGTCCGCCCGCCAGCTTGGGATAGCCCAGCAAGATCCAGACGCCACCGGCAAATCGGGGAGACGTGTACGGCAGGTTGGACATCGTCAGCGCCGCGCTGATCGCCACCATTGTCCAGACGCACCAGTCGCGGTCCGACCGAGACTCCGCCAGCAGGATGGCGAGCGGCAACAGCAGCAGCGTGTAGTGGTAATCGAGCGAGACAGGGCTGAGCAGGACGGAGAGCGTGAGCAAGGCGGCGAACGGGAGGTCGATGCGCCCCAACGTTCTTGTGAACAGTAACGTCAGGCCGAGCAGCCCGACAAACGCAAGTAGCGTGAGCGCCGTCGCGAGGAGTGACGATCGCGTCAGCGGGTCCGGGTTCCAGGTCGAGTCGAAAGCAAAGAGATGCCGGAAGAGAGACGGCAGAGTTTGATAGGCGGAGACGGAGAGATCCGGCTCGTTGCGAAGGCGCATGAGGGATTGGAGATAGGCGCGCCAGGTGGCCGCGTTGAGCCAGATGAGCGACGTGAAGCTGAGCGCGACGGTCGACACCCCCGCCCAGATCAAACTGCGCCAACGTCGTCCTGACAGCAGCAAGATTGGAAGGAGCAGTCCAGCCGTCTTGACGGCGAGCATGACGCCGAGCGCTACGCCAGCGACACGGTCCGAGCCGCGCCGCAGCCCGATCCAGATCAGCGTAGCCAGCGCCAGCAGCAGCACATAGACCTGCCCTTGCCGCATGTTCGCTTCAACCGGCTGACTGGCGACGGCAACGCAGATGAACGCCAACGCCGCTGGACCGCGCAGACCTGTATCTCGCACGATGAGCAGCAGCGTGACCGCCAGCAGGGCGACGTTCAGCCAGATCCACACGGTTCGCGCGACGGCATAGCGGGCACCGCTGAGGGGCAGCAACAGCAGCGCAGTGGTCGGTGGGTTGGCGTTGTAGATGTCCTTCACACCTGGCACGGTACGATCCACCTCCGCGCTAAACCAGGCGTCGTCGTAGAGCCGCGGGCCAGCCGAACCTGCCCGAATGAGACGCGCCGCCGTGTAATAGGCAGCGAAGCCGTCCGAACGTCGCGTCGCGACCGCGGCTGACTGCCAGGCGAAGCGCACAGCGAGCGCGGTCAGCATGATCGCGAGGAGTGCAAGCACGATTTGCCCAGACCGAGCCGTCATGGTGCGACCAACTCGACAGGCTGCGCCTGGCTCCGCCGCAGCCTGGTGTAGGTCTCATCAAGGCACTCGGCCATGTGGTCGAAGCTGAGCGCCCGTTCGAAATGGGAGCGGATCTCGCACCGGTAGTGGCACGCGTAGTCGGCCGAGTAGGTGAGGACTTCGGTCGCCAGTGCATCGGCGTCCCCGACCGGAAAGAGGGATCCAAAGCGACCATTGGCGGTCATGGAGCGAAAGGAGGGGATGTCGGTGACCACCGGGATTACGCCGCAGGACATGGCTTCCAGCACCGCGCAGCCGCTGAACTCGCGCAGGCTCGCCTGCAGCAGGAAGTCGGCGCTGTTGTAGATCGCCTCCATCTCCTCCGGTTCGGCCCTGCCACGCAGATGCACGTGCGCGCCAAGGGATGGACGCTCCTCGAGATATCGTCGGACCTCCGGCAGGAGATCCTGTGACGTGTAATAGAGGTAGAGCTCGGCGCGTGGCCATTCGCTGAGGATCCGCTCGAACCCACGGAGCATCGTAAACGGATCTTTCACCGGATGCAGTCGACCCACCGAGAGCAAGACCGGCTCTCCCCTCATCCCAGTGAGCTGACGGCTGACCTCTCGATCTCGCGGAGCGAACGTGCTGGACGTCTCCATGAGCTCGAGGACCCGAAACGGGTCGCGGATCAGTCCGGCGTCCAGAAATCGCTCTGCGTGGCTCAGCGTGGAGAAGAAGAAGCGGTCGACTCGTGCGAAGCCGCGCCGCTGCAGCGCTCCAACCCAGCGGTTCCGCGACGGAAATCCACCGTGGTAGTGGGCGGTGATGATGGGATCGATTCCGCGCAGCAGCCGCGTCATCAGAAACAGGTTGAGCGTCAGGGTGCAGCCGTGGAAGTGGACCACGTCCGGACGGAGCGAGTTGATGAGGCGGGCGCATCTCCATGCCAGGAGATAAGCGGACTCGTCGCCCGGTCTGACGCCGGCGACCAAGCGAGCCAGATTGCGCAACGGCGACGGCTCCGAGATGAAGTGGTACGTCACTCCGTCCTTTACGCGTTGCGCGTCGTGGGGCCAGAGATGCACGAGGTGGACGTCATAGCCGCGCCGAGCCAGAGCGGCCGGCAGTGCCTGATGGATCGGCGTGCGGCTCAGATAGGCGTCGAGGTCGAGATTGGCTGCGTCAGGCGCGTAGTGCAGCATGACGAAGCAAACACGTCCTCGGTCGGTGCTGGCCATCTCACGGCCGTTCCGCGAGACCATCGTCGGGCCGTTTCGCGAGATCGAGCACGAAGAAGCGCCCGTGGTTGCGGAACGGCCGGCAACCACCGAAGCCTGCATCGAGCGCGGCCAGCGCGCCGACGATCGGCATGGGAATGGCGCGAACCGTGTGGGGCGGGCGCAGGCAGCCGAGCCCGTAGGCGAGATTCAGCTTGAAGCGTTCGGCAAAAACACTGCGATAGAGCGCGTCCGGCTGGTGCATATAGTGCTGGACCGTGATGCCGCCGATGACGAAATCTCGATCCGATGACCTGCCCAGCGATCGGGCCTCGCTCCAGCGGCGCGACTTCACCAGCGTCAGCCACTCCCACAGGCTGAAGCGGTTGAGCAGGTGCAGCAGCATGCGACCATTGGGCCGGAGGAGTCGCGCTGATTCGCGCGCGAAATTGCGGAGATCGGGTGACGTGCTCAGCCCCGCGAACGCCGAGACGATCCCGTCGAACGATTCCGCGGGCAGCTCACTAAGTTGGTCGATGCTCAGCACCCGTGCGTCGATGACGTCAGTCAAGCATGCGGCCATCGCTCGCGCCTGAAGGCGTTCGATCATCTCGGGAGAAATGTCGATCGCGGTGACCCGGATTCCGTGTTGGGCCAGGTGGACGGAGTCGAGACCGGTGCCGCAGGCGACGTCCAGCACACGTTCGCCCGCGCGAAACGTGGTCAGGTAGTGGCGCCGGAGGATCTGGCGCATCCAGTCGTCCCCGGCCACATCTTGCTCATATGTGGGCGCGATACGATCGTACGCCAGACGCACCGATTCGGCCTGCTGGTCGAGCGGGGTCGACTCGCCCGTGCTCAACACGTCACAGACTCGCGGTGGGAGAGAGGCTGAGCGTGCAGACGCATTTTCTGCAGATTTCATCCCGCGTCACGTCGAGCCCGGCGCGAAACGCGCGCGCTTCGGGCGAATTGAGGATCTCGTCCAGTGGCCGATCGTTGGCGTTGCCGTAGGCGGGATGGAAGAAGCAGGGGCGGACGGTGCCGTCGGTCTCGATGACGGCCGACACCCAGGGCGCGTTGCATTCGGTTCGCGGGAACTCGCCGTCGCCGTTGAGCGCCGCGAAATAGCGTGGGATGCGGCGCAGCTTCTCCGGGCTCTCGGCGATGAAGCCGCCGGAGAAGGCGTCAGGCCTGTGTTCGATCAGGTCATCCACGATTCGCGTCAGTTCGTTCACTTCATTCGGGCTGAGCGCCACGTCGGCCACACGTTCGTCTCCCCAGGGCTTGGGCCGGTTGAAGGCGCTGGAGGAGACGTCAACCGCCAGGAATGAGATCTGATCGAGCCCGATGTGCTGGGCCGCATCGACGATGTTCGGCAGGTCGGCAAAGTTGCGACGCTGCACGACGCAGCGGCCGGTGACCCGCAATGCGGGATTGAGCGCCTTGAGAGACGCAACCCCCTCAGCCAGCCGCTCGAACGCCCGCGGCACGTTGCGGATGCTGTCGTGGACGTCAGCACTGCCGTCAAGCGAGACGACCACCTCGTCGCACCACCTGTGAACGTTCTCGGCGTGTCGTTTGAGCAACAAACCCGTAGACAAGAGTGTGATCTTGACGCGAAGCACCTTGAGTTGTTCGCAGAGCGCCCAGAGGTTCGAGTGCATCAGCGCCTCACCACCGGAGAGGACGACCCATTCCACACCGAGCCGCTTGAAGGAATCGACGTGCGCAGCCAACAGCTCCGGCGCGATCTCCTGTCCGTTGCGGTTGGCCCGCCAGATGTCGCACATGACGCAGCGGCAATTGCAGCGGCTGTGGGGCATCAGGATGACGATCGGCAGCGTGCGAATGCGGTGCGTGCTGAGCGTCAATTGCCGCCTGGCGATCTTGAGCGGTGTTCGAAGCGTGATCGGCTGGCGCGTGGCTGTCATTAGAATCCACTCGTTTCAGGCCGCTGATAGGCGAGCACCTTCTGCATCGCGCGCAGCTCGAGCGGGTATTGGTAGACACGCAGGTGGTAGCGCCAGGCGCTCAATGCGCGCAACACACCGCGCCAGGAACCGCGCAGTTTGGGATCGGTCACCGTAGGATAATAGGCGTTGAGGACACGCTCGAAGTCATGAACCTGACGGCGCAGCGGATCGTTCAGCCAGGGCATATGCGAGCTGCGCCGCTGCGAGAATTCTTGCCAGTCAGAGCTGATCCAACCCTCCAGCGTCGTGGGGAACTGGAAGCCTTCGGCCTTTGCCTGGTCAAACAGTTCTCCCGCCAGTGGGACGGGGGTGTACATGTAAAGGATGATCTCCGAGGCCGGATTGACCCGCTTCACTTTACGGACGAAGGCGATCGTCTCATGCACGTCAGCCTCTGGGTCGGGCGGATTTCCCAGTACGAAGGAGAACTCCGGCACGATGCCGTAGTCGGCCATCTTGCGGGCGATGGCCAACGTCTTCTCGGTCGAGGCCGTGCCGCCCTTGTTCATGCGCTTCAGCGTTGCATCTGAGCCGGACTCGGCGCCGAGGAAGACCATGCGCAGGCCCGACTCCCGCATCAGCTTCCAGGATTTGTCCGAATAATTGAGGAGCGTGTCGATGCGCCCTTCGCCCCACCAGCGGATGCCGAGGTCCATGATGCGTTCGGAGAACTCGGCGGTGCGACGCTCGTGGACGAAGAAGTTGTTGTCATAAAACTCAACTGAGTCGACGCCCCAGTTCTCGACCAGTCGTCGCGCCACACCTGCCGTCCTCGCAGCCGACTGCGTGATCCAGCGGCCGTCCACCATGTTGACCACCGCGCAGAAGTTGCAACGGAACGGGCAACCGTAGCTGGAGTGGTGCGGCAGCGTGCGTTCACCCATAAACGTCGGGCGAATGTAGCGCGGCATGTCGACCTGGTGATAGGGGAACTCGGGCAGCCGGTCCGGGTGCGGAATGGCGGCCATCTCGTTTGTCTTGACCTCGCCCGTCACCGGATCGCGATAGGCGAGACCGGGGATTTCGTAAGGGCTCTGGCCTGCTTTGAGAGAGTCGATCAGTTGTCGAAATATCATCTCGCCATGCCCGCGCACAACGAAGTCGACGAGTTCGCTTTGCAGCGCGACATCGTAGTGTTGGGTGGGGAAGTAGCCGCCCCAGACGATGGGAAGTGAGGGATGACGGCGCTTCAGCTCGCGCGTCAGCGGCACCGCCTGGTTGAGCTGTGGGCCCGGCATCACCGTCATCGCCAGCAGGTCGGCATCCGTCTCGCGGATGGCACGATCGAGCGCCTCGACGGCGTCCCCTTCAAGGTTGCCGTCAACGATGCGGTAGTCGTGCTCCCCTTCAAGGACCGCGCCGACCGCGAGCAGCGACATCGGCAAGACCGGTTTGCGCCGCGCGTTGCTGGTGGGGTTAAACAGAATGATCATGACGCTCCCTCGCTGCGCCGGAAAGCTGATACATGGTAAAGACCTCGTTCCCCAGATCCTTGCGGACGAGCGGCTTAACGGTGAGCCCGTTGTCCGCGAATTCCGAGAGGAAGCGACCCTCCTCGCCATCGGTCGAAAGAATGACAAGTGCGCACCCGGCGTCGGTGAGGTGCTGCGCGACCTCGCCCGCGAAGCGTTCGATAACGTCCTCGGAGTGCCAGGCCAGATCCGCCAGGGTCCGCGGGGTGCCGCGGTAGAAGGGCGGATTGAACAGGATACGATCGAACTTCGCGTCCTTGACCGCGTCGAACAGGTCACCCTGGAGGACGCTCACGCGGTCATCGACACCGTTGATGATGGTGTTCGCCGTCGCGCAGCGGACCGCGATGGGGTTGAGATCCACCGCCACGACCTCCCGGGCCCAGCGCGCTGCCGTGATGGCGCCGATTCCTGTCCCGGTTCCGAGATCCAGCACGCGGCATCCGGGTGGGATCAGGTTCTGGTTGAGCTGCGAGGCGAAGAACTCGCCGGAACGGAACAGCTTTGGATTGAATACGTGCGGCAGGATGACGATCGAATGTCCGCCGATCTCCTCGAGCGTTGTCCTGGTCAGCGAGTGGGCCCCCCAGCGCTGGGTGAATTGGAGCCAGCGCCGCATGAGCCTGCGGTAACCGCTCCGAGGCGTGGTGAGCGCGCGCCCGTCCTGATGGCCGCGGATGAGCATGAATCTGGCCGGCTCGCGATGACCCCTGAGCCGTGCGAGCCAGGGTCGCAGGCTCCAGCGCAGTCCGTAGAACGGTTCGTGCAGATCCCAGCGGATGCCGAGCGTCGACGAGAGCTGTTCGAGACGTTGGAACGTGAGGTAGTTCTCCATCGGCAGCGCGTTGGATGGAAAGCCGAACCGGGCGGCGAAGCGGGACTCCCGTTCCGCTACCATGGCGCTGCCGCTGGATGGGTCCCGATAGATGGGCGAATCGAGGATGACGACTTCACCGTCCGCCCGCAGCACGCGCAACGCCTCGCCCAGCGTCTCTTCGAAATCGGTGGAGTAGTGGAACGAGCCGTTGAAGATGACGATGTCGGCCTGGAGTGAGCCAAGGGGGAGTCGATCGAACTCTGCCTGGATCGGAGTGAAGGACGTGGCGTAATGGCGATGAGCGCCGAGCCCATCTGATCCGTTGGTCACCAGGTCGATCGCCGCCACGCTGTGTCCGCGTTCGGCCAGGCGGTTGGAGAGCCAGCAGTTGCCCGCTCCCAGATCCACTATGCGCAGCGGTCGACGCAGCTTGATCTCCAGCGGTGCAATGACGCGATCGACGAACGCGCGGTAGGTGGTCGCGCGGATGCGCCAGTCGGCGCTGAAGCGGCCATTCAGATCCTTGAACGGCAGCGCGCGGTAGTAGTCAGGGTCGGCGCTCGCGCGTCCCTCTTGCTCGCGGACCGTCTCGTACTCCTGCATGAACTGCCGGAAGTGGTCGACCCGATCCGACGACAGACAATGCCAGACGCCGTCGCGCCGCTCGAATAGGTGTCCCTGCTCCTCACAGCTCAAGCGATCGGCACCACCCGGCACGAGGACACTGCCGCACGTCGGACAACGAAAACGCCAGCCGTGCAGCGGAGATTCATGCATTGAGTCTAGGGCCGACCCGTCCGGGCTCAGACTGCCGTTTTGGAGGATTGGTTGGGAGGTCATGTTCTCCTCAACCCTCGTCTCTGCGCCGGAAGACCGACAGATAGTGGTCGTTCAACCACGTCCACGGGAAATGACTACGGAAGCGGTCATCAACAGCGTTCAGCCGTGAAAAGAGGCGCGGCGCACCGGTGACGAGTCGACCGAGATCGGATGGCGGCAGGAAGACGCCGACGCCCACGGTTTTGACGTGATCGAAACCCGGCTCGAATTCCCTCCGCAACGTGCGCGGCGAGGGGTACCAGACGCGCAGTTCCTGCCCACCAACCACGCTGCGAAATCCGCGTCTGAAGCGACGCGTCGCCGTGCGCGGATGACCGTGAAGCAGAAACCAGCCGAACTCCCATGGGCAGGTCGGTCCCATGACGACAGCGACGAACGTGCCGCCCGGTTTGATGGCTCTGGCGAGGGCCGAGGCCAGCGGACGCCGGTCCGGCAGGCAGTTGAGCGGGCCGAAATTCGAGTAGGCTCCGTCGACGGTCTCGGCTCCGTTCCAGCGCACGAGGTCGTCACGCAGCCTTCACGTCGCGCAGATCGAGCTGGGTGAATCGCACGCGATCAGTGAGCTCAGCCCGCCTCGCCTTGGCCATGGCCATCTCGAGCATGGCGGACGAGGCATCCAACCCCGTCACCTGGATCCCGGAGTGCGCGAGGTGGCAGGCATCCTCGCCGGTGCCACAGCCCAGATCGAGGACCGAGTCTCCTGGGTGAAACGCGGTCTCCATTTCGCACCACACCACGCCACGCAGCCACGCTCCGAGCTGCTGTTCGGTGAAATCCCGATCGTAGCGTACAGCGACGCGGTCGAAGGCGCTGGGGGTCGCCGTCTGGTCAGCCACGTTCGACTTCCCGTTCGGTGAGCCGCATTCCGGCGCGACCGACTCTTGCGTTGACCAGCGCCTTTGCCATGCGACGGTAGTTCGGCGCGTCCCGCTGGCGCTCCTGATGCAGTGCCACCTCGTTCACCATCCAGCGGGTCGCCAGTCGGTAGTAGCGCCGCGAATGGCGACCGGCGACGGTGAAGTCGCGATCCGAACCCTCCTCGAAGGATTTGAGCGGGATGACCTTCTCCTTGACCGAGTTGTAATAAGGCGTGTTCTTGATCGGATAGGCCACCGTCGTCAGGAACTGGTTGGGATTCGCCTGTTTCAGGAGATCGACGGTCTCTTCCAGGTCCTGCGTGTCTTCGCCGTCGTAGCCAAGCATGATGAACATGCCGGCCTCGATGCCGTAGCGCTGTAGTTGTTGCACGACCTCGGCGACGCGCGGTGCTTTGGTGCGGCGGTTCATAGCGTCGAGCACACGCTGTGAGCCGCTTTCCGCTCCAACCCAGATGCGGGAGCAGCCGATCTCCGCCAGCGTGCGGATGACCTCCTCGTTCAGCCGATCCTCGCGCGATATGGTCTCGAAGGGGATGCGGATGCCGCGCCTTCGCAGCTCATCCGCATAGCGCAAGAACCAGCCCTTGTGGATGGTGAAGACGTCGTCCGCGTACCAGACCATGTCCGGCTGATAGCGATCGATGATCAGTTCGAGCTCGTCCGCCACGTTCTCCGGCGAGCGTCGCCGGTGGGTGTAGCCATAGACGGCGTGACTGCACCAGGCGCATTTGTACGGGCAGCCGCGCGCGGTGATGAGGGAGATCGAGCCCATGCCGTGGTGTTCGCGCCAGGCTCGGACGTAGTGCTGGATGTTGATGGCATCGCGATCAGGAATCGGCTGAGCGTCGAGGTCTGAAAGATAGTCGCGGGGTGGAGTGGTGACGAGCGTCTCGTCCCCCTCACGGTAGACGATGCCGTGAATGTGCTGCATGCCGCTCGGCCCGTAGCGCGCCAGATGGGGTAGCAACTCCTCGAGCGTCTGTTCCCCTTCACCAACCACCACGATGTCGGCCCCGTGTGCGAGGTAGTCCTCCGGGTAGTTGGCGGCGTCCGGCCCGCCGACGATCGCGATCGCGCCGAGGGACTTGACGAACGGCAGGGAGCGGATCACCTTGGGCCGCGACATCAGATTGGTGTAGAAGCCGACGACGGGTGGTCGCTCGGCCAGCAGATAGCGCTGCAGCGTCTCCCAATTGCTGAAGGTGGAATCGAAGACGCGAACGTCGAACCCCTTCGCTTTGAGATGTGCCGAGATGTAGAGGATGCCGAGTGGCGGGTAGGGTTTCATTATCGCCAGCTCGTGCGGATCCTCCTCGAGGCAATAGCTGTGTACCAGTAAAAGATCGGCGCTCATCAATCCCCCTTAGCCCCACCAGGTAATCGACATCGTTCGATCTGTCTCAAGCATCAGCCTGCTGGCTTGGTGTCGCCGCGGCATCCGGGGCCATCCCCGGCGCGAGCGGCCCGATCCCCTCTCCCGAGCGTGCTGAAAGCGCGCTGAGGCGTCGTCGCTCGATGGGAAGCGTTGCCAGCTGGCGAGTCATCGCCGCGGCGTGGCGCAGGTGGCCAGCGCGTGCGGAGCGCGGGTGGCGGGCGACCTCTCGCAGCTCGATGGCGTGCTTGCGAGCGCGAAATTCCTTGTGCAGCACGGTGTGCAGCTGGCGGTAGAACTCGGTCGAGTAGGGGCCGCGGTAGAGCATGGCGAGGTCGTTGGAGTCGAGCCAGTTCTGCTTGACACCCAGCTCATGCCGCACGCGTTCGTGGAATGACGTCCCCGGGAGCGGATAGGAGACCGACATGCCGATGTCGTCGGGCCGGCACTGACGCACCATCTCGAACGTCGCCTCAATGTCAGCGACGGATTCTCCCGGGTACCCGAATTGCAGGAAGAAGCCAACCTCGATGCCAGCCTCGTGCAGCCGGCGACTCGCCTCGTGGATCTGCTCGACTCTGGTCCCTTTTTCCATGGCGTCCAGGATCTTCTGGGATCCGGATTCGGCACCGACCCAGACCGTGCGTGCTCCGGCGCGCTTCAGCGCTGAAATGGTCTGCCCGCGCAGGAGCAGATCGACCCGATTCAGACACTTGAACGGGATACGGGCGTCAAGCCGCTCGACCTCATCCGCGAAGCGATCGATCCAACCGGGCTTTAGCCCCATGATGTCGTCGACGAACCAGATGTGGTCCGGTCCAAAGGTCTCCTTCAGCCACTGCATCTCGGCCGCCACGTTCTCCGGGCTGCGAGCGTTGTAGCGCTGCCCCCAGATCGGCTTCGCGCACCAGTTGCAGTGGAACGGGCAGCCCCGTGTGGTGACGAGGTTCATCGAGTAGTAGCCGTGCCGCTCACGCCAGATCCGCTGGTAGCGCGGAATATCGACCATGATCCCAGGCCGGGAACGGCAACGAATCGAGGTCCGTCAGATCTGGCCGCCGTGGTGTGACGACCAATTCATTGGAGTCCTCATCCAGATAGGCCAGGCCGAGAATGCTTGAGAGTGGCTGGTCGCTGCGGCCGGTGAGCGAATCGAGCAATTCGCCGAGCGTCTGCTCGCCTTCACCGTAGATGACGTAGTGCGCGCCACGGTCCAGATAGGCTTGGGCGTGGTCGCTGGCATCCGCACCGCAGACGATGACCGTGCAACCGGCCCTGCGGGCCATGTCCACCATGGTGTACGCGGCCTCACGCATGCGCAGCAGGCACATCTTGGAGAGGTAATTGAAGTTGTCTTCGAACAGCACTGAATAGCGCGGGCGTTCGCGCTCGATTGCCTGCTGCCATTCGGCTTCTGAATTGGCCAGCATGGCGTCGAACAGAGAGACGCTGTAGCCGCGTTCACGGACGTAGCCGGCGGCGTAGAGGGCGCCGAGTGGCGGGTAGGGCTGCATGGCGTCCCACAGCTTGGGATCAAAGCGCAGGAAGTAAGACTGTCCGAAGAGCACGCCACTCATGAGCCGGTTCCCTCCAGCTCCGCGCCGTGCGCGCGGAACGCCGCCAGGATCAGCCGGCCATGATCGTGAACGTGCCCTTTGCACCAATCGGCCGAGAACGACGCCTCGCCCGCCCGGTCAGCCTCGGTCGCGAATTTCCGGATCTTGCGTCGCATCTCCCAGCGCTCGATCACTGCTCCCAACGGCGTGCGCAGGAACGCTTCCGCAATGGCCCGTACGGGGCGACTGTGCGGCCGGGCGTGAAGCGCTCGCTGGGAGGTGATCGCGTTCGGCAGGAAGTCATAAACCCAGCGATTCTCCCGACGAAACCGCGCGTAGACATCCAGGCCGGAGATAGGAACCATCTGCACCACTTCATGTGCCGTGTAGAGGTTGTGCTCGCCGAGCGCGAGCATACGCTCTGAGAGGAGGTAATTCGGGCAGACGACGTCTCCCAGCAGTCCGGCAGCCTTGACGATACCCACGACGAACAGGCGACACAGCCAGACGCGGTGGTGCTCCGTGACGATGAAGAAATCGATGTCCGACTCCTCGCGCACGTTGTCCATGGCCAATTCGCCGGTGACGGCCACCATGCGCACGAACGGCAGGCTGGAAATGAGTCGCCCATAGCGGACTGCACGCGTCCAGAAACGCCTCGACAAGACCTCCCGGTGCTGCCGGATCGACGCGATCTCTTCCCGCCCGGGAAGCATGAAATAGTCTGCGACATGAGACAAACGACCGAGGGTTGTGGAGTCGTCCTCAAGCGCCCCATGAACTCGATTACGCGACACCGCCACGCCGATCAGGTAGCGATGAATCTCGTCGGCGGTCAGCGGATAGTCGAAGATGTCGGCATAGGCGACCGTCTTGACGATGGCGTCAATGGTGGCGAGATCGGAGCCCGAATCGTTTGGTGGCGCGTTGATGATGCTCAGTCGAGAGACCGCGTTCATTCGTGTCCAATCCGTCCACGCATCGGCCGTCGCGTCCTTGTGGATCCATCAGGTTGTTCATGCCTTTCCCTCAATACGCGGAAGGCGCGCTATTGGATTGGAGAGATTCAAGAAGGGGAGCAACGCACGAACGGCACGGTTTGCACCGCGGTGAGTTAGCCCACATCAGATTCCAAACGCGGCCCGTAGAGACGACGTGAGATGACCAGTGTCGCTCAGGGCGAGAATGGCGCCGTGTAAACCACTTTGCTGTGTCCACTTCCGCGCGAACCTATCCTGTAAACAACGAAGAAACGTTGGCGAGCGGAAAAGGAGACAAGTACACCGATGCTCGGATCGATTGCACTACCGAAGCTGGACGCTCAGGGGAAAGACGTTTGTCTCATTCGAATCGGCGGGGTCAAGGGTGAATCGACGCGAGCCGGTCATGCGAGCCAGATCGAGGTTCTTTCGACGGCCACAGCCTGATCCGACGTCACGCGTCTCTGACCCGTCACTGTCGTTGGTTTGATGCACGATAGGAGCACACCATGGTTCGACGACCGGTGATTCTCGGTCTTCCCGGAATGAACCCATTCGGCTATCCGTTCGGCGGGTTCAACGGCGGCTGTGGCGGTCAAATCGTCATCTTGCGTCGCCAGCCCTAAGATCGCGTTCCGTCCCTCCTCCCTTGGGTCAGGTGGTCGGTTCCCCCATCACGCAGTGCGTCTCTGCGATCACCTGACCTATTTCCACTCCCAACAGCACGGCCCTTCACGATCACGCGACCCAGGCTGATCGATTGACGCTGGATCATGGCCAGTCCGTTCAATTGAATCGACATAACCTCCGCCTCAGTCGAGATTTGTCGTTTCATGCCGGGTAGGCGAGTGACTGCGCGTCCTTCCTCGGGTACAAATACGGGATAGTCCGAAAAGGAGAGGAGGAGCGATGTCGCCCGAACCCGAGAACAAGGGCTTTCACCCGACTCTGGAGCGAGACGTCCCATACATCTTCATCGACGCCTGCATGCAGGCCTGGCCGGATGCCGACTTCGCGGTGGCACATCGTCATGGCGTAACCGCCTATGCCGCCACCGCCTGGATGCCGCACGCCTCGCTCGATTCCGCGCTTGAAGAGGGCATGTTCTGGCATCTAGTGGTGCGCAAGAACCCCAACCTCATCCTGGCAACGAGCGCGGCCGACATCCGACGCGCCAAGCGGGAGGGGAAGTCGGCCATCATTATGGCGGCCCAGGACGGCGACTTCATCGGCGACAAGCTACACCGCATCGAAGCCTTCTACCTGCTCGGCCTGCGCATGATGCTCCCGGCCTACAACGCCTCCAATCGCATCTGTGGTGGCGCGCTCGATCGGGACGATCGCGGGCTGACGCGCTTCGGTGAGCTGGTGGTGGAAGAGGCCAACCGGGTCGGCCTGCTGCTCGATTGCACCCATGTCGGCAAACAATCGAGCCTCGAGATCATCGAGCGCAGCAGCCAGCCGGTCGTCTTCAGCCACTCGAATCCGAACGGCGTGGTGCCGAATCCACGCAACATCGACGACGATCAGATCAACGCCTGCGTCGCGAAAGGTGGCATGATCGGACTGGCGCCGTGGGGACCGCTGGTGATGCGACCAGGTCAAAACGCGCAGCCCAGTGTCGACGACTTCATCGACCACATCGACTACGTGGTGCAGCTGACCGGCTCGGCCGACCACATCGGCATCGGTACTGACATGAGCCTCGGCACGTACCCATTGCACGAATCCGATCCGTGGGGTGATCCTGGCTACCCCAACGTGAGCGAGGAGTACGGGCGCCACGTCACGACCGACGTACGCTCGCCGCGCCGCGCGCTGAGCGACTTTTACGAGTACCCGCAGGTGGTCAACCTTATCGACCGGCTGCTGGCGCGCGGTTACAGCGACGAGGACGTCAGCAAGATCCTCGGCGAGAATTTTCTGCGCGTCTTCCAACAGGTTTGGAAATAGGCGAATACGAACGGAGCACGCATGCCGGACGCCTGGATTCGCACGATCCCGGAAGACGAGGCCGAAGGAGAACTGGACGAACTGTACCGGCAGGAGATCGATCGGCAGCATCAAGTGGTCGACAACATCATGAAGATCCACAGCCTGCACCCGTCGACGTTGCGGGACCATGCCGCTATGTATCACACGTTGATGCATGAGCCGGGCGGACTGAGTCGGGCCGAACGCGAGATGATCGGAGTGGTCGTCTCGAGTATCAATCACTGCGACTACTGAATACGGCATCACTCGCTCGGTCTGCAGCGACTCACCCGCCGAACGCATCCTGCCGACATGGTGGCGCACCTGCGACGCGACTACCACTCCGCGCCGATCTCGAACCGCGAGCGCGCCATCCTCGACTACGCCGCCAAGCTGACCGAGACGCCTGGTTCCATGCAGGAGGCTGACCTGACGCCGATGCGCGAGGCTGGACTGGATGATACCGACATCCTCGACGTCAATTTGGTGACCGCGTATTTCGCCTACGTCAACCGCGTTGCCGACGGCCTGGGCGTACGCGTGGACAGCTACGTCGACGACGAGGAGCGGCACAGTAGCCACTGAGTGACGCCGCCCGCCGCTGTTGGATGCGAAATCGCCGCGGGAATGATGTCCGCGGCGACGGTCTACTCGTTCGTGCTATTCGCCTTTTGCCTTGACGACGTCAATTCGTCAGGAAGATGGGCGGCACCGGACCAAGCAGGTGAACTTCCCAGACGTTGGTCGACGGCGAGAAGGCGTAGAAAAGTACCGCGCCCTTCTTCCCGTTGGCCATCGAATACCACAGACTTCCCAACGGACCATTCAGCGTCACGATCCCCTGACCGGCAAGCGGAGCGGACTGCGTCACTTTTGCGAAGAGGCCGTTCGGCAGATGATACGCCCAGAGCGTCCCTTGGGCGCCATTCGTGCTTGACCAGATACCGGTGGCGACGGCGCCATCGCGGTGCTCCTGCGTCGTCACCGTTCCGACGAACCCACCGTATTGGTCATAGATGTTGAAGGTGACGACCTCGTTGTAGCCGTCCGCCGCGACGGATGTCGCTGGCGCCAGCAGCGCGACGAGGCCGAGCATCAGGATGGCGACAATCGCAAATCGTGATATGAGCCGTTTCACTGCAATCTCCTCGTGTCCGATTTCCGGATTTCCTCGAGTGGCTGACTCCTCCTTCCACCTGTCAGACGACGGCACGTCGTGCGGTTGAACGCGCGCCGGGTAGCAGGACAGATTCGCATCTCGTCGATGAATCTAACCTGGCAATGGATCCCGGTTATGGACACCACGAACGGTAGTCCAGTAGGCGGCCAGGGCTCATTGTCATGAGACGGTCGCGACAACTCTGTGTCATTCCATCTTGCGTGTGTGGCAAATTCGTGTCAATGGGAAGAACGCTGCCCGGGTGAGAAGAACGAGCGTGGCTGAGGGAGGGGATTGTGTTTGACGGCGAGCCGGTCAGTGGGCGCTTCACGTTCTGGGCGCGATAAATCACGCCCCCACGATTTCACATTACCGTCGTAGGGGCGCTGTCACCTGGTGGCTACCGGCACGCTACGTTGGCCAGTCCTCGCTCTCCTCTTCGGTCCGGGGGAAGCCGCGTTCGTCCGGGATGCCAGGTGCGGGGCCCTGGCCGGTGTCTGAGTGCTCCATGCCCTGGCCTGAACCAAAGCCTTCGGCGGTGGTGCGATCGGTCGAATCGGGCAGATCCGCGGCACGACGCGACGCCGCCTTTCGGCGCATCGCCTCCTGAAAATCCTCGTCCGATAGATCGCCGTCCGCCAGTTTCTCTCGGAGCTCCGCTTCGGAAAGTCGATCGAGTCGTTCTCGGTCGTTCATCGCGATCTCCTTTCGCATCGATAACGTTGGAGATCACGATGCAAGACGCGTTCCGTATGCAGGTGATCAGGCGACAGACGGGGAGCTATTCGCCCGGATCAGATTGCCGTCCGGATCGAGCTCGACGAAGTGATGAGTCTTCCCCTGACGGTAGTCCTGGCACTGGTTGGCTGGTTGATCGTCGATCGATTGGCGCGGGTCGTGGGCCACGTCGACCGACCAATCGGGGAGATCTGGTAGCTGCTCGGCGATGCACGGGCCGTTGCTGAAATCGGTCCCTTGTGTCTTTGCCTGTTGGTAGACCTGCAGGGCCGCATCGATCGCCTGCTGTTTGTCGCCGGAGGATGACGACCCACCGCAGGCAGTGACCAGGAGAAGAACGGAGACGGCGCATGATGCGCGGAGTCGCGATGAACCACTCATAGCTCGATCTCGAACTCCCAATGCCTGACGCCTGGCGGCGGTTTCGGTCTCTCCTGATGTTCTGGATTACGGCTCGCACGGGTCACCGATTGCTCTGGTGGCATCGGGTCGTGGTTGGGATCGGGGCCGCCGTCGATGGTGATCTTCACCCGATTGGCAGTAACGCTGATCGCGGCCGCGTATCGAACGATCATGAACGTCGCGTCCGCAGCCGGGTGACCTCCGGCATGCGCGTCGCGCGGCAAGACCGTTCCCGACTCGTCAGTGACGGTCACGATCACGGTGCCCCGCCATCGACTAGCCTCCAGCGAACCCTCGGAAGGCACATGTCGGAGTCGAATGTGGAGAATCGTGCGGTTCTCGTACAGCTCGATAGACAGGATGGTCGCCTCGACGTCGTCGACCGTGCGCGACTCGCCAACCGCAACCACGCGGAGCAGATCGCCGAATGTGGGCAGCACTCGCCTCTCGGGCCGGACCTCTTCAGGCGGCGGTACTCGACCCGGCTCAACCATCTGCAACACAGCCTGTCGCACCCTGTCCAACCTAACGCCCATGCTCTCCAGCACTCCAGCGGCGATGCCCTCTCCCTCACGAATCATTCCCAGAAGCAGGTGTTCGGTGCCGATGTAATGGTGGTTCAGGCGGCGAGCTTCATCCATCGCCAGCTCAATGACCTTCTTGGCGCGCGGCGTGAGGCCGATCTCGCCGACGATCATTCGAATCGCCACGTCCGATGATGTACTCGATGGCGCCACGCACCTTTGGCAGATCGACACCCATGCTCAGCGAGTACGCGAGCGGCGACGCCTTCATCCTCCCGAACCAGGCCGAGGAGGAGATGCTCGGTCCCGATGTAGTTGTGGCCGAAGCGATGCGCCTCTTCCTGCGCCAGCGTCAGGACTTTGCGCGCTCGTGCGGTGAATTTCTCGAATTTATCAGCCACTATGGACCTCCGAATGGCGAGGATGCAGATCGGTGCTCGGCGGATGGGCAGTTACGCTCGGCTGCTGACCGTTCGTCACATAGGCGGGCACAGGTCCCGCCTCTACGTTCGTCCGATCAGAACGGGTTCGCCTGCAATTTGTCCAGCGCCTGCTGCTCGAGCGTGCTGATCTGACCGTCGCTGGCGGTCCCATATTTCGATTCCCCAACCTCGAGAACGACATCGCCCTGACGAATGAAGGCCATGTCTGTCACGTAACTGACTCCGGCATATTTTGTGGTCATCCGGTAGCCGAAGGACTGGTCGCCCATCGGCGCCAGCGTGAGCGGCTCGACGGTGGTCGCGATGGGCGTCCCGTGAGGGTCTGTGCCGCCGTCAGGAGTACAGCCCGTTCCAACCTGGGCCGCATCCATCCACTCCTTGGCCATGCCCTGATGAAACGCTGCGATCGTCTCGGACAGACGCGAGCGAGTCGTGTCCTGCACAAGAGTCTCAGTCACTCGCACGTAGCGTTTGTCGGGGGGCGTATTGCCGCATGGCAGATCCAGGACTCCGTTCTTGTCGTCAACCGTTTGGAGCACCCAGCCCGATCCGACGTCTGAGGCCGTGAGGAGCGCGGACTTCAATTCCAGGGCATCGGGCAATACCGGCGTCGGGACGATGGTCGGGCTGGCCTTGCTGGAGCAGGCGACCAACAGCATCAAGAGCGCGAAACAGCACAGCAGATAGCAGATTGTTACCGAGTTCATCGACCCTCCTCACGACTAAGTCGCACCGTTCCAACAATGCCGAATAGGTCCTTCGGCGACTCTCGACGAACCGCGTCCGATCCGGCGAGGATTCGAAATCCCAACGTGGAGTGTGCACGACAATATTCTATACCGTAGAATCCAGCCGGGGAAGCACCACCTGAACGCGCGTAGATGGGCGGTGGTTGGAACCGGCCGCCGGTGCAGTGGCGGCGTGAATGACCGCCTTCCGCGGTGCTCGGCGTTCAACCTGGATTTTCGACCCAGGGTGGGGAAACGGCCTGAACGTACGCAGGGAAACGTAGCGGCGGGACCTGTGCCCGCCGACGGTCGAAGACCGTGAGTTCCGTTCCGAGCGCATTGTTCGAGGACGAAGTCCCGGCTGGCGGCCGCAGGAGCCGCCACTACGATGTGCTACGTCTTCCCTTCAGACTGTGCCTCACGTTACCTCAATCTTCGGAAACAGCACCGGAGCCTCGCGTGGGATGCATGCGGGATGGGCGTAGTCTTTCGGTGAGGGTTCAATGCGCAAACGTGGCTCGCTAAGACTCAGGCTCCGCCGTAGCTCCGCCATCTTGCCCGGCATGGCCGGGAAGAGGACGCACGAAACCACGTCGAGCCCCTCGACCAGATCCGCCAGAACGACGTCGAGTTCCTCGCGGCGAACCGGATCGCGAGCCAATTCCCACGGACGACGCTCGTCGACATAGCGGTTGAGCAATTGCACGATCCGAAACACCTCGGCAAGCACGAGGTTGAGGCGCAACTCCTCCACCAACGGAGTGACGCGCTCAGCGAGACCACGGACCTCGATCAGAAGCTCGCCGGACCCAGGCTCAGACCTCTGAGGGATCACCCCATCCCGGTAGCGCAGCAGCATGGCACGCATCCTATGAACGAGATTACCGAGTGAATTGGCCAGATCGGCGTTGTAGCGCTCGACGAGTCCAACCTCCGAGACGGCGCCGTCCTGGCCGTAGGGGAATTCGCGCAGCAGGTAAAAACGCACCGCGTCGGCGCCGTAGCGTTCAGCCAGAACGAACGGATCGACCACATTGCCGCGAGATTTGCTCATCTTGCGGCCATCCGGACCGAGCAGAAACCCGCTGACGTGCAGGCGTCGGTAGAGTGGCGCGCCCATAGCCATGAGCATCGACGGCCAGAAGACGGCGTGCGGCTTGAGGATGTCCTTGCCGATGAGGTGATGCGTCCATGGCCAGAATCGTTGGAACAGCTCGCCGTCTGGATAACCGAGGGCAGAGACGTAGTTGAGCAGCGCGTCGAACCAGACGTAGGTGACCTGATCCGCATCCCAGGGAATCGGGATGCCCCACGGGATGCGCTCCCGCGGACGAGAGATGGAGAGATCGCCGAGCGGCTCAGCCAGCATGGCCAGTGTCTCGTTACGGTAGCGCTCCGGCGTGATGAAATCGGGATTTGCCAGGATGTGCTGGCGCAACGTCTCCTGGTAGCGCTCCATGCGGAAAAACCAGTTCCCCTCTCGTCGCCGTTCGGGCGCGGTGCCATGATCCGGACAGACGCCGTCGACGACCTCCTTCTCGGTCAGGAAACGCTCGCAGCCGACGCAATACAGTCCCTCATACTCGGCAAAGTAGATGTCGCCGGAGTCGTGGATCTGTTCCAATACCGCCTGGACGACCTGCTGATGCGCGACGTTGGTGGTGCGCATGAAGACGTCGTGGGAGATGTCGAACGCGCGCCAGGCGTCTTCGAAGTGCGTGACGATCCGATCCACGAACTGCTGTGGCGTTTCGGCTCGCTCCGCCGCCGCGCGAAAGATCTTCTCGCCGTGCTCGTCGACGCCGGTGAGGAAGATCGTCGGATCGGCGTAAAGGCGGTGGAACCGAGCCAGAAAATCGGCCACGACCGTCGGGTAGACCGTGCCGATGTGCGGCCGGGCGTTGGCGTAATAGATCGGGGTCGTGACGTAGAAGGGGTGATTGGACACGGGTAGTACCTCCCGCAGATAGCACAACGCCCTCCGTCTCGAGGGACGAGGGGCGCGCTCGTGGTACCACCCTGGTTTGCCGGAGCCTCGCGACCCCGACCTTCGACCGACGAGTTAGATTCGTCGGTCCTGCCCGATAACGAGGGCAACGGCGCAGCCTACGGCAGAGAGCTTCGGTGCGCGGCTCCGAGGTCATGTCGGACGGTTCGGGGCTGCGTCGCAGCGATCCGCAGCTCTCTGATCCCGAACGAGATCGTCCTACCGGTCCTCATCACAGCCTGTGAAATATTGGGAGGAAGTGTACACGCGGGCGAATCTATCTGTCCTCACTCACCACATCCTCTTTCTACAAGAGAGAACGTATCGAGGACAGGTGCGTGTTACGCGAGTTTCGTCATGCGGCGGGGTCAGGTATTCTCAAACTGGCTTGAGCTGAGTACGCGCCATGCCTTGATCAATGGAGGATCCGCATGCCGACGCTTGAAGAATTGATCGTCTCCCTCCCGTTCCCCGAAGACCCGCAGCTATCGCCCGACGGAACCCATGTCGCCTACGTCGCCACGCCCTATGGCCGCGTCAAGGACGCCGAGGGCGCCATCTGGATGGCGTCGGTCGATTCAGGCGACGCGCGCCAGTTCACGTCGGGCAACGGGCGGGACGAACAGCCACGCTGGTCGCCGGACGGTCAGTGGCTCGGCTTCCTCTCGGAGCGTGCCGAGCCGGGGCGTCGCGACCTCTATCGCATCCCGCGCGAAGGGGGCGAGGCCGAGCCGCTGGTGCAGCGCAAACGGGGCATCGAGCGCTTTGCCTGGTCGCCCGATGGCGGCACGATCGCCTTCCTCTGCCCCGACGACCCGGACGACGAAGACGAGCGGCGCGAGAAGGAGCGGGACGACGCCGAGGTCTATGGCGAGCGCTGGCCGCTCAACCGCCTGCGCCTGCTGGATCTCGCCAGCCGCGAGACGCGCACCCTGGCGACCGGCGACCTGCACCTCACCGAGCTGGTCTGGTCGCCGGATGGTCGCCGCATCGCCTACGTCGCTCGGCCGACGCCGGAGCTCGAATCAGGGACGCAGTCACGGATGTGCGTCATCGCGGTCGACGGTGAGAGCGAGCCGACCGAACTTCCCGTGACTGGCGGCTATACGCCCCGCGATCTGTGCTGGACGTGCGGACGGCGAGTCGCTCCTCTTCGTGGGCGGTCACGATCCGCAGCCGCAGGGCTCGTTCACCGTCTACATGCGTCCCGGCCGACGGCTCCGGCGAAGCGCGGGTGGTCGGACCGAGCCGTGACGACGAGTGCTGCGTCACCGGCCTGCGCTCGGTGCCCGGGAGCGAGCGCGTCGCCATGCTGGTGGCCGAAGGACTGACCACGCGCGTCGAATGGCTCGATCCCGACGAGCGGCGAGCGCGAGGTCCTCTACGAACTACCCCGAGGGAGATGTGGCCAGCGTGCGACGCGGTCATGCGCGATGGGCAGCCGGTGCTGGCGGTGGTGCGCTCCTCCGGCAGCGAGCCGCCGGAATTCTACGCCGGGACAGCCGGACGACCTACGCAAGGTCAGCGACCACCACGCGCCGTTGCGCGAGTTCGAGTTCGGCACGCAGGAGCCCTTCTACTGGAACGCGCCGGACGGGCTCAAGATCGACGGCATCCTGATCCGTCCGCCGAAGGCCGCCGATGGGCCGCTGCCGCTGGTGACGTTGGTGCATGGCGGGCCGTACGGGCGCTCCAGCAACGGCTGGAATCTGCGGCCGTTCGTCCTGGGCGCAATACCTGGCGGCCCACGGCTACGCCATCCTGATGCCGAACTATCGTGGCGGGGTCGGGCACGGGCACCGCTTTGCCATCAATGCGCGCGGCAACGTCGGCGAAGGGGATTTCCCGGACGTCCTCTCGGGTGTGGATGCGGCCATCGAGCGGGGCATCGCCGATCCGGAGCGGCTGGGCATCGGTGGCTGGAGTCAGGGCGGCTTCATGACGGCCTGGGCCGTGGGGCACACCACGCGCTTCAAGGCGGGCGTGATGGGAGCGGGCGTCTCCGACTGGAACATGATGACGCTCACCAGCGACCTGCCGACCTTCGAGTGCGTGCTGGGCGGGAGTCGACCGTGGGACGGCATCGACCGGGATCGGGCTGCCGAGGTCTCGCCGATCTATTTCGCCGCCAACGCCACGACGCCGCTCTTGATGCTGCACGGCAAGAATGACGAGCGGGTGCCGGTCAGCCAGGCCATCGGCTTCGAGCGGGCGCTGCGCGAGCGCAACGTCCCGACGCAAGCTGGTCGTCTATCCGCGCGAGCCGCACGGCGTGCGTGAGCGCGCCCATCAGCTGGACATCCTGCGCCGCGTCCTCGATTGGTACAACAAATGGCTCGGAGAGCCGGAGACGGGCGCGAAAGCGCAGTAGGACAGCGAGATCGCGGTCGAACGGGTTAGAGGGTCAGCAGCATGCATCGCAGAGAGCAACCCATCCTGGTGCGACCGGCGACGGTCGCGAGATCTAGCGTCGGTCCAGCGCGTCGCCGAGCGGACGTGGCGAGCAACCTATAAGGGAAAGATTCCGAAGGGGCAGATCGAGCAGTTCCTCGAGCGAGCGTACAGCCTGGAGTCACTTGAACAATCGCTGCAGCGGCTCGGCGCGGGAATGCTCGTGGCGTCCACGGACGATCAGGTCGTCGGCTACGCCATGGCTGGGCCGAACCGTGAGGGCGTGGGCGAGCTCTTCGCCCTCTACGTCCTCCCGAGGTGGCAGGGAGGTGGAGCCGGGCACCTCCTCTGGCAGCACGCGACGAGCCATCTGCGCCAGAGTGGATTCACCGAGATGATCCTCTGGGTACTGGACTCCAACGAGCGAGCGCGCCGCTTTTACGAACACCAGGGGGCGATCGCCTGGGCCGAGCGACCCTTCCCCATCGGTTCCGGCACGATCAACGAGATCGGCTATCGGGTGTCGCTGGGCTCGTGTGACGTGGTCTGAGTGACGACCGAGGTCGCACCGCGACGGAACTCCATCGGCACAATATCCAGCGCTGAGTGACCTGCAGGCGGCCGCCCATCAGAAACCTTGACCGTGTCTCGACGAAACCTTTGTCTCCTGGCCAGCGTCTATTAAGTAGAGATCCGCTCGATCAGCTCAGGAGCATCCCATGTCACGCTGGCTCTACATCACGTTCGCGTCGTTGTTACTCCTCATCATGACTGCCGCCTGCGGTGAGGCCGTGCCGTCCGCCGACAGCGGGATCGCGGCGAGCTGCGAGTGGAACTCCAAGCACGCCAACCAGCATCGCGACGCCTGACGTAGCAACTCCAACGCCTGTCGTGACGAGCACGACACCAGTGTCTTCATCCGGGCCAATTCGCACCGCGGATGAGGCTGCGGCTCGTGCGCTGGCCGCCGACAGCGCCGGCATCTATGCAAGCGAGAACGTGACAGTAAAGCACGTCGAATGGATGACGCTGGGTGACGCATGGGCTGCTATTGGGGAGGATCCAGAGTCTGTTCCTACCGACTCTTCCACCGTTGTCTGGTGGGTCGACCTTTCCGGCACTTTCCATATCTGGAGTTGTCCGGCACCACCGCCTGGAACGCCAAACACCGGATGTGGCACGTTATCAGCTGCCGAAGTGATTCTTTCCGCGAGTGATGGTCGAGTCTTTCAAGAGGATCTGGGAGAGCGTCGATTCCCGGCAACGCCAACGACAATCTCGCATCAGATTCCGTCCAACGCCAGATTGCAAACGCCAGGCGATGCAATCGATGACGGGTTCCAGAGCGTACCCGGCAAGGACGGGAATCCCCCCACGCTGGAGAGCCTGCGGCTGATGACCTACCAACAATGGCTCGACGAGCCGTATTCCAGCGGGAGCAGTTTGGCAAAGCACGTCAACGCCGCCAC
The DNA here is from genome assembly GCA_963822235.1 of uncultured Chloroflexia bacterium. GTDB lineage: Bacteria > Chloroflexota > Chloroflexia > Thermomicrobiales > Thermomicrobiaceae > CALAGB01. The sequence goes on along the minus strand of CAWGGU010000008.1, from coordinate 11,949 downwards.
GCCGATCTGGCAGGTCGAGTTCAGCGACGCCGACTTTACACCGCCATGCTCGATACCAGGCGGTTGCCATATCGAGCACGTCTTCGTCGCCCTCAATACGATCGACGGCAACAGCCTCGGGTATTGGGGACCCGGTCCACCGTCTCCGACTTATCCGCCAGGCACTCCAGCTCCAGCGACGCCTTCGGCCGCAGCGACCGTCATCCAGGACGGACCTCTCCCTGCCGCGCTGATCAACCACAACAGCAGCGGAGATCACGTCTCCATTGTTTCGGTCACCGATCCACCAAAGTTCGCGACTATGAATTCGGTACAAACGCGTGGAACTGGTACGCAGTGGGCTATTGGCTGCGCCGACCAGCGATATGCATTCTCTGCTACTCAAGCGAGCCTCTCATGCTGACCATTACGCAACCTCGACCGATCGCTCGTCGTTGTCTGACTAGAACTTGTGCTGGTTTATTGAACGCTTAAGCAGGGGACGCGCGAGTCGGCCGCTCAGCACGCTCATACTCTTGTGGGAAGAGGATCATGAATCGATCAGTTAGCCGAATTGCTTGTGTGCTTCTGTTGTGTGCAATGAGCCTGTTGCCGCGGATGGATACCACTGCTCAAGGCGCGTCGCAAGAGATCGCGTCGTCAACGCAGCGGGCTTCCATATCGGCGATCGACGACGATTTCGTCCTCTGGTCTGCACAAGATGCGTCCGGCAAGACGACAACGTATTCGCTGAATCGTGATACTGGCGAGTCCTTCACCTTCCCGACGAGCACGACCGCGACGACGAGTGGCGAATTGACGGACAGTATCGTTCCTATAACGCTCCCCGATCCGTCCAATCCCACCAGGATCTCCGACCTATTGGCGGAGGACCTTCAGACGCGCGAGGTGGTCGAGGTCGCGAAAAACGAGCGACCCGGTGCGGAAGCGGTCGTCTCAGGCACGTGGATCGCCTACTGGGGAACGGATGACGCACTCTACGTGCGCAATCTCGGCACGATGGCTGACCCAATCGAGCTGGCTCACCCAGCCGCTTACGGTAGCGGCATGCGGATCAGTGGAGATTGGGTGGTCTGGTATGACGTCGATGGGGCCAATTCCGAAGGACAAGAACGCTGGCAGTTGAAGGCGATGCGCATCGGCAACGCGAACGCACGTATTATGGATGAAGGATGGGGCACCGGAAGTGGAGCAACAATTGTAGGACATACTGTCATCTTTCAACCGCTGACGCCGTCGTCCGCCCAATCGCAGCCTTTAGGGGGCGATGTTGTCGCCGTTGACTTGGAAACGGGCACGAAGTCAACGTATCGAGAACCAGCTGGCTGCTTCCAGCCGCATTGGAACGACGATCGCTACGCGGTCGGGACTTGCATTCCTGTCCAGGGAGCGACAAACCAGGCCTGGGGGCTCGATCTTGCCAACGGAAGCGTCTTCTCAATCCCTCTCTTCAATCAAACTGGTATCAACCCGCCCGAATTTGTCTACGATTCCGGCAAGTTTGGCTGGACTGAACATCGGGCGGATGGCTGGCACGTGCTCCTCACACCGGTCGGCAGTGCATTGCCAAGCAGCTCAAAGCCGAATCCGGGCACGACCAACCCCGACTGGCTCTACTTCACCGAGACTAGTCACTACCTCAGCTTTGGATTCAAGACCTTTTGGCTCAAGAGTGGCGGCTTGCCGGTCTTCGGCTTCCCGCTCACAGAGGAGTTCTCAGAGCTCAATCCGGACCAGGGAAAGATGCTCACCGTCCAGTATATGGAGCGACAACGCTTCGAGTACCACGCGGAGTTCGCTGGAACGCCCTATGAGGTTGAGCTTGGCCGTCTCGGCGCTGAGGATGCCGCCGAGCGTGACCTCACCGGCACGCAGCCGTTCCAACCAGCGGCGATCCCCTCGACGGCGGTGGGGGACGACTGCCCGCACTTTGCCGAAACTCAGCACAACGTCTGTAGCGTGTTCTTCGCGTACTGGCATTCTCACGGGCTCGATTTTGGCGACCCAGGGATCTCCTATCGTGAAAGCCTGGCCCTCTTTGGTTACCCGATCTCCGAACCGTTCAAAGAGGCCAATTCCGGGCTACTGGTGCAGTATTTCGAGCGTGCTGTATTCGAGTACCACCAGGAGAACCCAGACCCGTACAGGATCGAGCTGCGACGTCTCGGAGCAGCGCACCTTGACGCCAGAGGTTGGTGATCACATGAAACGTAACTTCGGATGGGGCTCAGTCACAATAGGCAAACGATGATGAAACCTTTCACTCCTGGCCAGCGTCTATTAAAGTAGCTATTCGATCGTTCACCTTGGGAGCATCTCATGTCACGCTGGCTCCGCATCACGTGCATCGCACTACTCCTCGCCGTGACTGCCGCCTGCGGCAACGAAACTTCGACAGCTGGGCTCAGAGCTTCCTCATCTACAACGCCGACGTCCGTCGCATCGAATTCCGCGACTGTTGAGCTGACTCCAATCACGTTTCCGGTCGTCAACGTACCAGCTTCTGACGTGTCGCAGGCCGCACTCGACTACACCAAGCAACGGGTGAAGATCATGAGCGGGACTCCGACGGTTGTCTTGACGATGCCCGTTACCCCGCCGCAACTTCAGTCACTCGGCCTCGGGATCGGTAATTACTCGCCAGCCTGTCAACGGCCTATGTATTTGGCCGTCGTCAAGGGCGACTTCGACACGCGCGGCGCTGTCCCCTCGGTCCAGTCGCCCGATCTCGCAGCGCCGGCTCGGTATATCGGCTATGTCTTCGACCTCGGCGAAGGCAAGCTTGGTGGCGTCATCGCGACGATCATTAGCCCCGACGGCGCATCCTTCAAACCGGTGCTCCATGATGACGCGCTGCCTGATCCGGATCTCGCGCATGCGCCCCGCGTCGCGGGTCCACCGTATGTCCCGTGCCGGGACATCGTCGCGCCAGGCGCCAGTGCAACACCAACTGCGCCGACGAGCGTGGCAACGCGCGGATCGTCCAGTCCGGCAGCGACGCCAACCGGCACGAGCGCCGCGCAATCAACCGGTCCTATTCGCACCGCGGACGAGGCGGCGGCTCGCGCACTGTGGTTTGAGCACCTCGATCCGTGGGCCGACCCTGATGTAGCCGTTTCCCACGTGGCGTGGATGACGCTGGGCGAGGCATGGACGCGGGCCAACTGGTTGCCTCAGCCACCGCCCGGAGACCCGAGTGACATCGTCTGGTGGATCGACTTCTCCGGAACGTTCCCGACTCCAAGCTGTCCGGCTCCGCCACCCGGTACGCCGAGCACGGGCTGTGGTCCCTCTTCGGCGGCGGTTTCGATCCTCGCGGCGAGTGACGGGCACGTGATCCATGGCTTCCTTGGAGCGGCAGAACGTCCGGTGGCCGCATCGGCGCTCTCGCTCCAGATCCCGTCCAACGCCAGACTGCAAACACCTGGAGCGGCGATCGACGCTGGAATCCAGACCGTACCAGGCAAGGACGGTAAACCTGCGTCCATCAAGAGCTTTCGACTGCTAACACTGAAACAACTGATGGCAAGGCCAGAAGCACTGAATCTTTCGCCTGATCCAAGGGTTGGTCCAAACGATCCGGTCTGGGAGTTCGAGTTCACTGACGCCACGTTTTCACCGCCTTGCCTGAGACTTGGTGACTGCAGCTTTGATCACGTGTTTACGGCTTTGGATGCGATTACTGGCGACGATCTCGGCTGGTGGAGCCCCGGTCCAACGACGCCGGTCAACCCTGACGGCACTCCATCTGCAGCCACGCCCTCGTCGTCGCCAGCGGTCACCCAGACCGGCCCTCTGCCCGATGCGCTGATCAACCACAACAGCAGCGGAGATCACGTCTCCATTGTTTCGGTCACCGATCCAGCGCGCCTGACGTTAGCAGCGGCCATGGGAGCCGTAGCTCAGCAGGTGCCATGGGGAAACGGAGGCGGCTACGCGGGCAAGCCGGTCACCATTCAAGCATGGTATGGAAACGTTTCGATCGGGAATCCGGGCCCGAACGGAACCTGGGGCGGTCCAGCGAACATCCCTCTGCCATCGGGAGAAATTCTGCCGAACCTACGCGGACGACTCGTGTGGCTGCTCGACTATGGAAACGTGCCTGGCATGGTCAGTTCCACCTGTTCTGGCTGCGCGCCACCGCCGGTCTACGACCATGACGTCTATGCCGTGGACGATGAAACGGGTGCGGTCTTGTGGTGGGCATCCTACAAGTCTCCGTGAGCGGCGATTGGCTGGTAGGCGAGGCAGTGCGGCGCTCGCGTGACGGCACGAAGAACCTGACGAGCTCGGCGAGTCGCGCGGGAGGTCCAGGTCACTCAGGCAGACTCTTGGCATGCGAGCGTCTTGAACAGGTAGATGCAGACCTCCGACTCGGTCCCTTTACGACCGTCGAGCGCCTCGTACTCCCACGAAATGACAAACTCGCCGCCATCCCAGGCCACGTAGCCCAGTCGCTCGTAGAGTCGACGCGCCATCGGATTGTCGCTGCTCCCCACCGCCATGCCGATGCGCCGGTAGCCGCGTGCGCACGCCAGGCTCTCGGCCGCACCGATCAACCGCGTGGCCACGCCTCGGCGCTGATAGATGGGCACTGTCGCGCCCGCCTCAAGATACGCGACACCTGCCGGATAACGGCCGGACGGGTCGTCCGCGGGGCCGTTCCAGCGCAGCAGGAAGTGACCGACCGGATCTTCAGCGTGCCAGGCGATGAGATAGACGCCCTCGCCGCGTGCCTGCACGGCGTAGCGGGTCTGGTGGTAGTTCAGGGCGCTGTGGGGATCGAACTGTTTCCGCAGCAACTCAAGATCCGACAGATCGGCAGGGCGGATATCGATCTCTAATGGCTCGTCCATGGTGAGGAACTCTAGCATGAGCGCGAGAAGGCGACTGACGCATGAACGAGCAATGGTGGAGGTTGAGGCGCAACGGCGTGGCGGGCGACGCGTGCGTCGCCCGTACAGACGAAGAGCGGCCCACCAGCTACGAAGCCAATGGCGAGGCGCTGCACGGCAACGACGAGGGCGAAGGCAAGCTTCGCCCCTACCGGCGGGGTGTCGAAGGAGGTATGGCAAAGTGTCCACGCGCGAACGTGGTGGGCGACGCATGCGTCGCCCGTACAGCGCGTCGACTACATCGCCAACAGACGTGACCGATTCCCTCGCCTAACTCAGCCTGCTTCGAGCAGGCTTCGTCTAGATCAGCGCTGTGGCTTCAGCCCGGCGCAAGGGCATCGGCCACGCACTCTCGCTTGCAAGCGACCGTTCTGTCCTCTAAGATAGCTGCAAGGAGGGCCGATGAACGACGCTGGTGATCGATTCCCCGCCTGGCTGGAACTGACGATGCGGGCCCGCGGCATGTCGCAAGCGCAGTTGGCGCGCAGCATGGGCGTCGGCGAGACGCAAGTCTCACGCTGGCGACGCGGACTTGCCGTTCCAACCGTGCACTCCCTCCAGCGCTTGGCCGAGACGCTGGGCGTGCCTCGTGCGACGCTCGATCAGCTGGCTGGCTATCCCACTGGAAGGGCGACCATCATGGTCGACATCCAGGCGGACCAACCGGCGGCCGATCTCCAGGCGTATCAGACGATGTTGGCCGAATTGATGGAACAGCGCGTGCCGCGCGAACTGTGGCACGTTTACGTCGAAGGGTGCTCGGCGCTGGCCGACGCTCTATCACGCACCTTCAACGGAACGCTCGAGCGCGCCGAATCCGAGGAAGCGTCGGAAGATCTACGCATGTCGGAGCGGCTCGGATTCCGCGAACCGAAACGCCACGAATCAGATCAGGCAGGAGAGTTCAATGGTTATTCCGACCGTCATTGAGTCGACCAATCGGGGCGAGCGCGCCTACGATATCTATTCGCGCCTGCTGCGCGACCGCATCATCTTCCTGGGAACGCCCGTCAACGACCAGGTCGCCAACGCCATCATCGCCCAGATGATGTTCCTGGATTACGAGAACCCGGATCAGGACATCCGCCTCTACATCAACAGCCCGGGCGGCGAGGTCTACTCCGGCATGTCGATCTACGACACCATGCAGATGGTGCGCTGCGATGTGGCGACCTACTGCGTCGGCCTGGCCGCCAGCATGGCGGCGGTGCTGCTGGCATCCGGCGCCAAGGACAAGCGGTTCGCTCTGCCGAACTCGCGCATTCTCATTCACCAGGGTTCGGCCGGGTTCAGCGGCGCGGTGCCGGACATCGAGGTTGTTGCCCGTGAGACGTTGCGCATGACGACGCAGGTGACCGAGATCCTCTCACTCCACACCGGACAGCCGTTCGACCGCGTCATGCACGACACCGAGCGGGACTACTACATGTCGTCGCAGGAGGCCAAGGAGTACGGCATGATCGACCACGTCCTGGCGTCGAACAAAGCCGGGCTGCCTCTTTCGTCCTCCAACGGGGTCGACGGCAATCTCGATTGAGCACGCAACGATGAGCGTGTCACGCCGACCTTTCCGCTTTGGGGTGCAGATCAATCGGGCCGACTCAGCCGACGAGTGGAAGGAGAAAGCTCGCAGGGCGGAAGCGTTGGGCTACGACGTGTTGACCGTCGCCGACCACTTCGGCGGATGCTTCGCCCACGGTCCAGCGCTCTCGATGGCGGCCGCGGTGACGTCCGAAATCCGCCTGGGCACGCTGGTGCTGCAGAATCCGCTGCGGCATCCGGCGTTGTTGGCCATGGAGGCGGCCACGCTCGACCTCCTCTCCGACGGCCGGTTCGAGCTTGGGATCGGCGCGGGTGGCTCGCTGATGAGCGACTTCGAACGCACCGGCATCCCGTTCGACTCACCGGGCATCCGCGCGGGCGCGCTTGAAGAGAGCGTGAAGGTCGTCAAGGCGCTGCTGCGCGGCGAATCGCTCACGTTCGAGGGCCAGTACTATCAATTCACGGAGTTCGAGAGTTTTCCACAGCCGGTGCAGCAGCCTGTTCCGCTCATGATCGGTGCCGGCGGACCGCGCATGCTGCGGCTTGCCGCGCGTGAGGCGGACATCGTCAGCGTGCTGCCACTCATGCGACCACATGGCGGCGATTTCCACCTGCAAGAATCGACTGCCGACGCGTTCCGGAGCAAGGTCGATCTGCTGCGAGACACGGCCGGACCGCGCTTCGACCAGCTCGAGATCCACATGCTGGTGCAGCGTTTTGAATTGACCGATCGGCCGCGCGAGGTTGCCGCCGAGATATCCCAAAGCTGGAAAATCTCACTCGACGAGGTGTTGAGATCTCCTTACATGCTGATTGGTTCGGTCGATGAGATCGTCGAGCAGATCGTGCAGCGCCGCAAAGACCTCGGGATCAGCTACTACGTCGTCTTCGAACCGCACCTCCAGGCGTTCACGCCGGTACTGGAGCGGTTGAAGGGGAAGTAGGCGGCTGGGAGCGCCGAATGAGGGCAACCGCCCTCACGGCGCGATCACCATCTGCGGTGCTATGGGTGCCTGCAGAACGGCCGTTGTGGTGCCGTCGCGCAGATCGATCTGCTCCAGAAAATGCTGAGGATCGTCACCCTTGCCGATCTCCAGGAATGCGGTCGAGCCGTCCGGGCTGAACGTGACCCAATTGAAAGTCTGGTCCGCTTGAACGGTTCGATCGGTCTTGCCCGTCTGCACATCGATCACGGCAAAGGCATGTGCCGTACCGTTCTCCACCTCACCGGCAGTACCGAAGGGAACGATGACCTGACCGCCGTCAGGCGTTATACCGAACGGTATGTCCGGTACTGACAGATTGAGGTTGTCCGCTCCTTGATGTGGAACAGTGCGGATGCCCCCATTGGTGGTGTTCAGCACCTGGATACCGCCATCGGAGCCGACCGAGTACACGTCTTGGCCGAGTGAGACGGCTCGCGACCCTAACGGAATGGTACGAACGACGCTTCCTGATGCAGGATCGATCACCCGCAAGTCGCCCGTGTCACTGCAATGCACGTAGACCATGTTCGAGGCACCCGCCATGAGCTGACTATTACCACACCCGGCCAGATCGACCGACTTGTCGAGCCACTTTCCGGCTTTTACGTCATAGGTTGACAGCCAATAGTCGACTGGTCCTGAACCCCGCGTGCGGTCGTTGTAGTTATAGACATACGCATATCGACCGTCTGTCGATGCAGTGATGCCGGTTCCTTGACCGATATAGCGGATGATGTCCGTCACTGGCACCTGTCGTTCGATGCTCCAATCGGTTGTGCGATAGACGGTCAGTATGTCGCCGCTCTGATTCGGCCAACCGGCATCGGTCACGAACAATCGATCGCCCTTGGCATCAGAGGCTATGAACGGGCTTTGCGTCGCAAGGTGCAGCGGGATCTGATGCAGCAGCGCGGCCGTTCTAGCGTCAATCACATCGACGTAGCCGTTGACCTCGACGTAGGCCCGACTCGGGAGCGGCGAGTCTGAGGTCAGCGGGGTGGGAGTGGGAGCATTCGCGGGAACATAGAGTGGCACCGATTCATTGAACTTGAACGGCCCGGGCACGTCGACCGCTTCATTCGGCGGAGTGTCCCCAACCGTTGACAGTTTCGGAATTTCGATGTCGAGCATGACGGCTGCTTCAGATCGGAGCGAGGCGGGTCGCCCGTACTTGATCACACAAGCGTGGGCGCCGTCCACTTCCACCTTGTTGCAACTACCAGTACCACTGGCAAGCTGTGACCCGTCTGGCAAGGTCACGATCGCCGCCGCGTCAGTGAAGTAACCGTGCGTCCAACCGGCAGGAGGTGCGACGTCGAAGACAAGGAAGATCCAATTCGTGTCGCTTCCGGCCCATTTGAGCGTGACGCTCGTCTGCGACACCGTTTGCGTTTGGCTAACGTCAGTTCCCCAACCCGACCGGTAGGCACGCTGCAGATCCACATCACTGTCGTAGATCGACTGAGTAATCTCGGCCCGCGGGGTTGGAGTCCCTGCTGGCTGCAGAGGCAGCACGACGTTGAACGTGAACGGGCCGGGAATATACTGCGGCGAAATGGACAACGGCGTCGGCGTGGCGTTCGGGATGAGGCGCGCCGACGTCGCCTGTGGTTTGGTCGATCTCGACTCCGATGTCGACAGTGGCGTGGTCGAACCCGAACCCGGGACTTGATGGCAGTCACATGCAGGCCCGGAATATCGACGGTGAGAATCGTCGAGGTAGCCGTGCTGAGCGAGGCCGGTCGTGTGTATTTGTAGGCGCACTGATGGCGTCCACCGATGATCGAGCAGCCGCCCATTCCAAAGGACTGCAACGTGCCGTCGGGTAGAGAGAAGGTAACCTTAAACCGGCTCGATGCTACCCGCATGCTGATTAGCTCAGGGCCATCCAATTCGATCACGGTGAAGAGCCAGGTTCCGTCACTCCCAGCCCAGCGCAGGGTCACGCTGTAGCCGTCGATCGTTTGCGTTTGATCGACCTCGCGTCCCCAACCAGCCTCATGGGCTCGTTTGAGATCAGGATCGATGTCGTAGATGGAGCGCGAACCGCTCGGTTGTACCGCTGGATTCGATGGGTGATCCCCAAACAGGTTACCGCCGAGTGTCGCTGCCAGCACTCCGGCGACCGCCGGCCACCAGCAGGATTCCAGCCACTAACTTGAGTGCCTCCCGATACCAGGGTGAGCGACGAATCTCTGGGCTCTTGTTGATTGATGGTTGAGCGAGCGGTAGATCCAACGAATTGTCATCGACCAATTCCGGTATGTGGGCGCCATTGGAAGACGTTCGATCGCGTGGGCTCCGCAATCTCGAGGAAAGCTCGGAGGCCAGCCTGGAGCCAAAATCGGCGTCGGGCCAATTCCGCGCTGTGACATCACGCACAAGACTGGCCGTGCCGCAAAGGCTCGCCATTTCGGGATCGCCATCGTTCGACGGTCGGGAAGCGCCGGTGATGAGTGACTCGACGAACTGGTCGAGTTGATCGGATTTCCGGCTCATGCGTCGGATCCCTTCTGGAGTTGGTGACGTATGGCGGCGATGGCACGATGTTGCAGTACCCGGACCGCGCCCTGGCTGCGATGCATCAGTTCGGCGACTTCAGCAGTCGAGCGCCCTTCGGCGATACGCAGCAGGATCACCTGTTGATAGTCGGGGGAGAGATCAAGTATTGCGTCGAACACGCGCCGGGAGTCGGACAGGAGCAGCGAGCGCTCCTCGGGGCCGAGCTCCGACGAGCCGAGTTCCGGCAGATACTGCAATCCGACTTGCGTGGGCACCTTGCGCTTCCAGCGGTCGCGAATCAGGTTGCGGGCGATCGTGCTGAGATAAGCGCGAAAGCCATGTCCAGTATCTTGGTAGCGATCGAGGGCTCTTAGCGCGCGATAGAAGACTTCTTGCGTCAGGTCTTCAGCTTCGGCGCGATCGTGTACGGCGGAGCGAACGAGGAGGAAGACGGAACGCCATTCACGCTGGCAGAGCTTCTCCAGCGCTTCCGGTCCCCTTGCTGCGCCTTGTGCACCAGCGACATCACGTTGCACGTCGTCCCCCTTCGCCTATAGGAACGACATGCTCCAAATTATGTTACGCGGTGGCGGGCATGATCTTACCACCATCGCACCATCCGATACTTGACATCTCCACCCTCCCACTCTATGCTATTACATAAGATTCTTAGGTATACGGACGCCAGGACGAGGACGACATGCCCACGACGTTCGATCGACAGCGAGGCAGCGCGGAGATTCTGGTCCTCGCGTTGCTGCGCGAGCGACCCATGTACGGCTACGAGATCATCCGTGAACTTGCCGATCGAAGTGAGGGTTTCTTCGCCATGGAAGAGGGGCATCTCTACCCAATCTTGCATGGGCTCGAACGACGCGGCTTGGCGGCGACCGAGTGGCGACAGGTGGATGGGCGACGCCGTCGCTACTACGCATTGACCCGCGATGGTTTGGCGGCGCTGAACGCGTCAGCAAGCGAATGGGAGACCTTCATCCGCTGGTTCACTCAGATTCTTTCACCGGAAGGAGGCGCAACCCGTGCCGAAACCTGATCAGCCGGACGTTCGCCGTTTTCTTGCAGAGGTGCGACAACAGTTGACCACGTTGGAGTACCGCGAGCAGCAGGAGATCATCGAGGAGCTCTCGGCGCACCTGCAGGACGCCATCGTGAGACGGGAGCAAGAAGGCCTGGATGAACGATTCGGCGGTCACTCAAGCTGTCGCCTCCATGGGAGACCCGGAGTCGATCGGCCGTCGTCTTCGAGACGAGCATCTGAGCCGACGACTCTCCATCCGCGAAACGGCGTTGGCCATCGCACCGTTGCTGGCGATCGTCTGGGTACTCAGTCACATCACGATCTTCAGACGGTACGCAAGCTGGAACTGGACCGAACAACAGCACTGACGTTGTCTTCGGCAATCTGGCGCCAGTGATGGTGGTGGTCGCGTTGGGACTGTGGCGTTCAAACAGGTTTGGCCAGCCACGTTGCTGGGCGGAGCGGGGATCTTTGGGTTGCTGGCAGCCCACCGGTTGATCGGCGTCACCAGCCATTCAGCCGCGAGCCTCGTATTGTTCGCCCTGGCTGGCCTGGCCGTCGTCCCGATCGCGCTCGCCTTCACGTTGCGCTACGGCAGCCTGCGTGCCTCCCTGGCGATCCTCAGTGGCGTGATGAGCTACGGCCTGCTGGCCTGGTACTATCCCGATATTCCGTGGATGTCATCGTTCATGATGGCGGTCCCCGTCATCGGCATCGTGGCGGTCTGCCAGGTTCCGCGGCGCTGGCAGGCCCCTGTCATCTGGATGGCGCTGATCGCCAACTGGCTCTTGATCGTGCTTTTCCCGTTCGTTCTCCTCAATCACTCCCGCCTGGCATCCCGGCCATACTATGAGCAGCTCAGTTTCGAGCGTTCGATGCACATGGTTTCGATTCCCGTGCTTATCGGGAGCGGGCTGCTGCTGCTTGGGGTTCAGTTCATCGCGCGTATGCAGGCTCAAGGGCGATTCGAGCGGGTGGCGGCCCTTGT
>CAWGGU010000007.1:0-62251 GCA_963822235.1 uncultured Chloroflexia bacterium | reverse complement strand
ACGCATTCCCTGGACCCGTGCGAGCGAGACCGAATTCGTTGATGCGCGCGGATATCCCGAGAAGGAGGGTCGATGGCGGAAAAAAAGACACCGGTCTACTACGGGGAGTACCTCGACCTCGATCGACTCCTTTCCGCGCAGAAGCCGCTGAGCGACGTCCACGATGAAATGCTCTTCATCATCGTCCATCAAGCCTTCGAGCTCTGGTTCAAGCTGATCCTGCACGATCTCGATTCGATACTCGAGATCTTCAGTCATGATTATGTCGGGGAGAGCGACATTGGCATAACGGTCTCGCGCCTGAATCGCATCGTCGAGATTCAGCGGGTCATCATCGAGCATTTCACCGTGCTCGAGACGATGACGCCGCTCGACTTCCTCGAGTTCCGAGATCTGCTCGCACCCGCGTCCGGCTCGCAGAGCGCGCAATTCCGACTGATCGAGAACAAGCTGGGCCTGCTGCACGATCGGCGCATCCGCTTCCATCACGCCGATTACTGGCGCAACCTCTCGACGGGCGACCGCGAACGGGTCGAGACGGCCGAGCAAGAGCCGACGCTGTTCGACGCCGTTGATCGCTGGCTCTCCCGTACGCCGTTCCTCAATTTTGGCGGATTCACCTTTTGGCGCAGCTTTCGGGAAGCGGTTGATGAGATGCTCGAACGCGACCGGCGCATTGTCCAGATGAGCGACGCATTGGATGATGAGGATCGGGCCAAGCAACTGGGCGAGGTCGAGCGCACGCGAGAGCGGTTCTCGCTCATCTTCGATCCTGAAGCGCACGCCCGCTACGTCGCGGATGGCGAGTGGCGGCTGTCGTTCGACGCCACCATGGCCGCGCTGCTCATCCTGCTCTATCGGGACCGGCCGATCCTACAGCAGCCGTTCCGGCTCCTCACCACGCTCATTCAGATCGACGAGCAGTTCACGGCCTGGCGTCAGCGGCATGCCATCATGGTGCAGCGGATGATCGGCGCCAAGATCGGCACCGGCGGGTCGTCCGGCCATGACTATCTGATGCAGACCGCCCGATCGCACACCGTCTTTACCGACCTGTTCAATCTGTCGACCTTCTTGATCCCGCGGTCGCTTTTGCCCGTCCTGCCGCCCGAAGTCGAACGAGCCCTGTCGTTCGTCAACGAGGCGTCAGATACGGGCGACGCTGGACGACCGAGATCGTAACGGGGACAACAGGCCTGGTCGTCCCGCAATCTCGACAGACGCATTATGCGCGGTCAAATTCGCTGGCCGACCGTAGCTCAGCCAATATCTGATCCAGCGACAGACTTCGTCCGACTTCACATTCACGACTGAACCCGTCGTGTCCAAGTGCGGTACGCAGCGTTGTCACCGTTCTCTCGTACCCGCTCGGGTGCGCGGGTGGAAAGACGGTGCCGAAATTCTCACGAAGAGCATCCCGCGTCCCACAGAGCCGTGCCCCAAGTGCCCATCGCCGACGGGCGGCTGCGACGCCAGCTAATCCCTCGACACACCAGGGCAGATAGAGAGGATTTCCAATCGAGTGGTGCAGCGAGACGCTGTTTTGAAATCGTACCTCTGCCCCAGCAACGTCTTCTGTCGTCAGGTTCACATGACCGAGAAACAGGTGCCCCATTGCTTCGCCCCAGGGATCATCGTAGTCCTGAAGTACGATCCATCGACTCATCGAGAAGCGCCCGAGCTTCCTCGGGTTTGTCCCAATGCAGCTCCATACGCGCGAGGGATTGGAGAGATTGGACGACGCCGTGCAGGTCACCTCGCGCACGACGTAGCGTCAGGCATTCCGTATGGAGTCTTTCCGCGTACTCGAAATCTCCCCGAAATTGCACGACGACGCCGAGAACCCAAAGCGCGTCGGCGACACGCCCGGTGTCGCCGATTGCTCGAAAGAGATCGAGCGCCTCGGCCGACGATGTCTCCGCCAGGTCGAATGGACCGGCGTGCGCGGCATGCGCCGCCATACCGATCAACGCCTCAGCCTGTCCGCGTGAATCCCCAAGCTCACGGAACAGGGAGACGCTCTGTTCTGAATACGAAATCGCCTGGGCGACCTCACCGGACTGGAGTGACGTGTAAACGAGTCCTGAGAGCGCTGTGGCCACGCCGAGGCGATCGCCTAAAGTCTCCGCCAAACGCCTCGCGTCGTCGTAGCACTGGAATGAATGTTCGTACCGGCCTTGCTGTCGCGACAGTAGTCCTTGGGTGTTGAGAGCGACAACCAGCTCGTGACGTGCACTGTGCTGGCGCGCGAGAGCGATGGCGTCGGCACACAGATCTGCCGCCTCCTCGTACGCCGCTTGCTCCATGGCGAGAACTGCTGCTCCGGCGAGCGTTTTCGCACGTAACGCCGCAGCTGAAGTCTCCGATTCATCGGCCACTGCCAGAGCCTGGCGCATCCAACCCAATCCCTCGTTGAGATGACCGCGCTCGGACCAGAATCGCCACAGCGCGCTGGTGAACCTCAGGGCGATTTCACCCTCACCCTTCTCGATCGACCAGCGCAAAGCGGATCGAAGGTTGTCGTGTTCGAGTTCCAGTCGTTGTCGCCAGTTAAGTGCCTCCGGGCCGCTCAGCGCGGATTCCGCCGTTTCGACGAGCTCCAGGTAATGCGTGGCGTGACGTTGACGCGCCTCTGACGCCTCTCCAGTCGCTTCCAGCCGGTCCAACCCAAACTCTCGGAGGGTCTCGAGCATCACGATGCGCGAGCCCAGATCACCCTCTCTCTGGCGATGGCTGTATTCGGATCAAGCTCTGTTCGACGAGCGCCAATAGCTGTGAGAGGACGTTCGTGCCAGCGGATTCGAGGATTGCCTCGATGGACGTCGTTGTGCAGCCTCCGACGAAGACCGACAACCAGCGAAACAATCGCTGCTCGCCGTCACCGAGGAGACCGTAGCTCCAGGCGACGGTGTCGCTCATCGTGCGCTGTCTGGTTGGCAAGTCGTGTGGACCGTCAACGAGGAGAGATAGCCGTTGGTCCAAACGTGACAACAGCGCTGAAGGCGACAGCAATCGCGTCCAGGCCGCGGCGAGCTCAATCGCAAGAGGGAGTCCGTCAAGCCGCGCACAGATCTGGGCGATGACAGGAGCAGACTCGGCAGTTATTGCCAGGTTCACTCCTGCCGCTTGCGCGCGCTCCCGAAACATCGTGATCGAGGACGCCAATGAGATCGTTTCCGGGTCCTCGTCAGGCAGCGGAATGTCGAGGGGCTTGACACGGTACTCACGCTCGGCACGCACGCGCAGTGGAGCACGACTGGTCGCCAAAACTGTTACTCCAGCGCATGATTCGAGCAATTCGAGAACGTCGAACCTCGCCGCGGCCACATGCTCAAAGTTGTCGAGCACCAAAAGGACGGACTGTGCGTGAAGCGCTGCTCTCAATCGTTCGTTTAGCGGAAGTCGGTCCCGTTCGTCGATGTCGAGCCGTAACGCGATCGACGCCAAGACGAGGTTTGGATCGCGAAGTGGGGATAAGTCGACGAAGACCACGCCATTGTCGAAGCTGTCTCTGACGAGTTCCGCCGCTTCAATTGCCAGACGTGTCTTGCCGACACCACCGGTCCCTACAAGGGTTACGAGCTGATGTGATCCATCCTTAATCAGGTCGATGACAGACTTGACGTCCGAGTCCCGACCAACCAGTGGAGTCAATGGACGGGGGAAGATCGCCTGCTGAGTGACGGGTCCGGTTATGGGATCCGCCGATTCATGTTGAGGACGTGCCGTGTCGACGAAATGCGATCTGTGGGTACCGTGGAGTCCAAGTGCGTCCGCCAGCAGGACCACGGTGTCAAATCTCGGAACTCGATCTGGAAGGCGTTCTAAGTCGCTGATCGTCTTTGCGCTCAGTCCGGATCGCTCCGCGAGCACTTCCTGAGTCATCGCCGCACCAAGGCGTTTGCGTCTCAAAAGCTCCCCGAAGCTCGTGGCTGCCGAAGTCACCATGTGCGTCGCCTCAACACGATGTTCCTCAAAGTGAGCGTCGAGTATATCACCGGAACCGTGGCGATTGGAGATACGAGAAATCTCCAGGAAGCAAGGAGTCAACGTCATGTTGCATCCGTGGTGTTTCCACGACACTGACTCCTAGTCGGAGCCAAAGACGTTGAAGAGAGGATGGCAGCATCGTGGAAACCAAGCGGAGGACATCGAACGACGCATCCGCCGCGGACCTGTGGACGTGGCTAACAGCGATCTCTGGTATTGCCTTTGTCCTACTCGCGGTTGCCGGATTCGTGATATCCGGAAATGCCCCGACTCCCTCGGATTCGTTTCAGACTATCAGGGCCTATTTCGTCGATCACCGTACGGCTGTGATCGCCTCTGTCTACATCGACGGAATCTCCCTCGCGTTCTTCCTGGCGTTCGCGTCCGGGCTCGGTGGTCTTCTCGCGCGCGGAGCCGCTGATCCGCTCGGCATTCTTTCGCGGCTCATGGTTGCCGGAGCGGTAGGCGTTGTGGTGATCACGGTTGTCGAGGATATGGCTGAGGCCGCCCTCGCCTTTCGCACGGCAGCCACAGGCGACACCGCCGCGGTTCAGGCCCTCTTCGATTTCTACATGATGGTGCCACTCGTTTCGCTGTGTCTGGCAGCGTTCCTGGTGGCGGCTGCGATTGGGATTTACCGTGGGTCGGTGCTTCCTCACTGGATGGCCTGGGTTGCCGCGATCGAGACAGTCTTGCTCCTGATTGGCGCGGCCGGATTGGGCGACCCGCGTGGCACTATCGCAACGGTTGGCTTCGCCGGTGGATACCTTCCATTCCTGATCTGGACGCTGATCGCAAGCGTGTCCTTGATTGTCCGAAGGTCGTCGATTGCGGTAAGCCAAGAGCCGTCATCCGCGCGTCATCAAGATCAGGCCTTGCAGTCCGGCTCGTAGATTTAGAGTGGGTTGCTCCGTGGACGGAACGCTTCGCCCAGAGAGACTGGCGCTGGCGTATGCAGCGATTCGCCCACGACGGTTCTCGCCAGGGCGAATCGCTTTTGGTCGGCACTGAAGCCGCGGTTAGGGCAGTGACGTGAGCTTTCGGCTTGACGTGATTGAGGCGTTCCGCGCCGGTATCGGTTACGACCACTGAGTCCTCGATGCGCACGCCCCAGCGGTCCGGAATGTAGATGCCGGGCTCGTCCGAGAAAACCATACCCGCCTGCATCGGCTCTGCGTTTCCTTCGACCAGATACGGATCTTCGTGAGCGGTCAGCCCAAGGCCGTGTCCCAAACGGTGGATGAAATGCTCGCCGTAGCCATGGTCGGAGATGACCTTGCGCGCGGCGCGGTCGACGTCCTGGCAGGCAACACCAGGTTTGATGGCTTCGAACGCCGTTTGCTGTGCCTGCAACACCACGTTGTAGATCTCAACGAAATCGGGGTGGGGTTCGCCTGCTACCGGCGTGCGGGTGATGTCGGAGAAATAGCCATCCAGGATTCCGCCGAAGTCCATCACCACCGGGTCACCTGACTGGATAACGCGGTCGCTGACATTGTGGTGCGGTGAGGCGCCGTTGGGTCCGCTGCCGACGATGCAGAACGCGACCTCCGGCATCCCGTGCTTGGCCATGATGGCTTTGAGGCGCTCCGCTACTTGCCGCTCGGTGCGCCCGGAAAGTCGTTCGGTGGCGCAGAACTCTTCCCAGGCCGCGTCGGTGCGACGAGACGCCTCGCGTAAGACCTCGAGCTCTGCCTCATCCTTGACGGCGCGGAGCTTGGAGAGGACGTCGTTGCCGCGTTCGTAGGTGGCGTTGGGCAACGCCTTCTGTAGGCGCAGGAGGAAACCACTCCAGAGTTGGTCATTGACGGCGACGCTCTCAGATCTGGATGCCCGCGCCAGCTCCGCGACCCGTTCAAGCGGATTGTCCGTCTCGTCCCAAACCGCCAGGTCGAATCGATCGGCCAAATCCTTGATCAGCGGCGCTTCGAGGCGCGGCACGACGATGGTCCCTTTGCCATTCCAGGGAAGAATGAGCGCGGTCAAGCGCTCGCTCAGATGCGGCGCGTGGCCGGTAAGGTACCGGAAATCAGCGGAGGGGCCGATCACGAGAAGGTCGTAGCCGGTCTCCTCCATAAGCTGCTGGGCTCGCTCCACACGCTTCGCGAGTACGTCGGCGTTTTCTGTCATACCAGGAGTCGCTTCCTTTCGGTTTCTGATCACTCTCAGGACGCGGCGTTCGGATAAATCTGCTCCGAATTCGCGTGCATGATCATGGCGGCGATTTCGACCGCCTCACGATCGGTCATCAGGTCCTGATCGACGGCGTCACCCAATGCGGACACCAGCGATGTGCGCCACAGTCGGGCCGCGAACCATTGAAATTCGGGTACCGCGTGACCGTCGCTCGACGCCAGAATCTTGTGAGTTGGCGCCACACCGATCGCCTCCGCGACGAGTGCCGGGCAGTTCGATCCGGCGAGCGGTACGGTCAGACCCAGGTCGATGTAGGCGTTGGGATAGATGCTGGCGAGATAGGCCGCCTCGCGCACGAACGGATAGTTGTGCAACATGACGATGGGAACGTCACGGAACCGAGGCTCCTGAAAGAGTGCGCGCAGCAGGACCGGATTGGAGTTTGGAAGATAGCAATCGTCGTCACCCAGTGCGACGTGGAACTGCAGCGGGAAACGCAGCTCAGCAGCCACCTCCATCGTCTCCCAGACAAGCGCATCGATCAGCGTCTTGTGCGCAAGACGCACGCGCTCGCCGTCCGCCTGCTCCACTTCGCCGCGATACTCGTCGAACGCACGACTCGCGTCCGCGGCGTCGACCTGCTGGATTTCGAGCCCGGTGCGGTACGCCGCGATGCTCTTGAACCCCACCCCGTTCTCTGCCTGGCTCGCCGCCAGCGTGCGCCCGAACGCTTCTCGGAACTCGTCCCACGACGTGCTTTGGCCCACGATCTGTTCGGCGAGCGTCTCTATGCGCAAGAGACTTCGCACCTCCCGACCGGTCATCTCCTCCCATTCTTCGCTGGAGTAGCACAGCTTCTGCTGAAAGAGGTAGTCGTTGTAGAGTGGGCCGAGCCGCGCGTCGTCCGCCAGCAATCGATGGTAGTCGCTGGGTCGTATGCGGTTGCGCTCCTGCAACACGGCGTTCTCGGTCGGGTCGCAACCAAGCAGGCCGGCCAGCCAGCGAATCATGGTGCGATATCCAGACGTGGCGGTCACGTCCTCGTGTTGCACGGTGCGATCGGCCGATTCGGTGAAGGTGGCACGCAGCGTGTTGGCGTCGAGCGGCCCATCAAGGCGCAGCGGCGCGTGGACGTGGTGATCGAGCAATGGAATGTCGGCGATTTCCTCACGTAGACGATCTCTGGCAGATGACATCGGCGTTCCTCTCGCGGGCGTTCGGCGATTACGGGGCGTCGAAGTAGGCTGCGCGTTCCCAATCGGTGACCTCGAGGTTGTAGGACGCCAGTTCATTCCGTTTGACGCGCAGGAACTCGCGGTGAATCAGGTCGCCGAGTCCTTCGCGCAAAGCCTCGTCCTGCTCGAAGGCATCGAATGCCGTCCCGGCGTCGCGCGGCAAGAAGCGCACCCCTCGTTCGGCGATCTGCGCCGCGTCGAGATGGCCGACGTCGGTCGATACCGGCTCGCCCGGTTCGAGGTTGTGTTTGATTCCGTCCAGTCCGGCCCAGATGAGTCCGGCGAGATAGAGAAATGGGTTGGACGTGTTGTCTCCGGCGCGAAACTCGAGGCGGGCACGTTTGCCAGGCCCCGGAACCCGCACCAGCGCGGCGCGGTTGCCAATACCCCAGCAGATGTGCGCGGGTGCCCAGGAGGCCGGCTGGAGTCGTTTGTAAGAGTTCGGAGTGGGGGCGCCCAGCGCCGTCAGCGCTTCGGCATGTTTCAGCCACCCTGCCATGAAGGAGCGAGCGGTCTGGCTCAGACCCGACGGATGCGACGCATCGGCGGTGCGGTCCCCTTCCGACTCGGCGTCTTGCAAGCTCAGATGGATATGCAGGCCGGATCCCGCGGAATCGGGCGTTATCTTGGGCATGAAGCTGGAATGCTGCCCGAGCTGGCGGGCGACGCCACGGACGGCAAGGCGCAGCAGAAACAGGTCTTCGGCGGCCTCGAGCGGTCGGTCAGGTGCGATGTTCGCTTCATATTGGCCGTGACCATATTCTTTGCCGATCTGTTCAAGTTGAACACCCATGTCCGGGAGCGCGTCCGCGAGCTTCCGGACGAAGGACATGCCGTCGTTCAGCCCGTCGATGGTATACATCCCGGCGTCGCTGATCGGCGCGCCCGTCTCGGCCGAGAAGAGGAAGAACTCGGGCTCGAACGCCACGTTCGCCTTAAGGCCGGCTTTCGCCAGAGCCCCCACGGCACGCTTGAGCGCACCTCGTGGGCACCCTGCCCAGATGAGGCCGCTCTCGTCGTGAAGCGTGGCGAAGGCCAGCGCCGAATCGGGCTGAAATGGAATCAGCGCCACGCTCTCGAGGTCGGGAATGGCGAGAACGTCGCCGCTGTCCGCACCGAAAAAGGGATTTGGCACTTGGTGATCGCGGATGGTGAAGTTGAAGTTCGCTTTGGCGAAATTGGTGCCGTGTTCACTGACGGCCGAGACGCGCGAGTGTGGCACGTCGCGCCCTGCCATACGGCCGTGAAAGTCGGTATAGACGACCCAGAGATGCGTTACCCGCCGCTCGGTCATCCAGCTTGCCAGATCATCCGCCATGTGCCGCTCCTTTCTTGCGGACCGACCCTAGACTAGCAGAGGGGCAGAATGCTCGGAAGAGGCAGCCAAGCGGAGCGCGCGAAAGCTGCAGAACAACATGCGATTGAGAAAGGGCGTACGGTGATCGATTGGAAAGGCGAAACGGAACGGTCTCTTCCGACAGAACTCAACACCATCACGCCCGAATGGCTGACGCTCGCGCTTCGCTCACGCGATTCGACGCTTCCGGAGGTGCGCTCGGCCGACGTCCAACGAGTCGGAGAGGGCTTTGGTCTGACTGGTGCGATCGGTCGTGTTCGAATCGAGTGGGAGTCGGTCGACTCAGCATGCCCAGACAGCCTGATCGTCAAGCTTCCGCTTGCGCAAACAGGACAGCCATCTCTCTACCGTAAACGTGTGCAGCAAGGGGCACCGCGAATCGGTCCGTATTTCCAGCGTTGCGCGCGCGAAGTCCGCTTCTACGACGAACTGGCCCCACTCGGACTCGCTCCAGCGCCGAAATGTTATTTCGCGTCGTCTAGTGAAGATCAGGTTGCCATCGTGCTCTTGCTAGAGGATTTCGACGGCGCTCGTCAGGGCGACGTGCTCGAGGGCGGCTCGTTCCAGGATGTGGCAGCCGTCCTCGACGCCACCGCCCCGCTCCACGCCAAGTGGCTGCGCGGCGAGCCAGGCAATAATGACCTTCCCTCGTGGCTGCCACGTTGGGGCGGCGATCCCAACCATCGGCACGAACGCTATCGAACGCAGGTTGAGCCGTTCCTGGATCGGTGGGGCAGCTCGGTCCCTCCTGAGATCGTCGACTTGATTCGCCTCATGGAGCCACGCTACGGCGCGATCCTCAGGGCCATTGACGAGCTCCCTCTGTCAGTGATCCATGCGGACCTGCATCTCGATAACGTGCTCTTCGCCGGGAACGGTGAGCGACCTCGGGTCGCCGTGCTCGATTGGCAGAGTGTGTGTATCGGCCCGGTCGCGATCGACCTCGGCACTCTCATAACCGGATCTCTGTCGCCGTCAGACCGGCGTCACGGTCTCGACGACCTGTTGGAGCGCTATTCGGACGCCCTGCGAGCCCATGGCGGGCGGGATTATCCCATCGATCAGCTGCGGAACGATGTGAGGCTCGCGCTTCTCTGGCGCCTTGGTGGAACGGTCGGTTGGCTTTCCAACGCCGACGTCGACCAGATGATCGGTCGAGAGCGCGATCTCGTCGTCGCGGCGTTCGGTGATGGTCGACTCGCGAACGCCCTCGTCGAAATGGATGCTCGATCCATGTTGATGCAGTTCTAAGCACTCGTCGGACGTCAAAAGCGACCGGCCGCCGATCGGCGGCCGGTCGCTGTGCGTCTCTTGGCGATGTCGTTCTACGGCGTCGCGGTTGCGGCCGGAGTGGCCGACTGTGACGAATTCGGCATGGTCCCGAGCGTCAGCTTCATTTGCTGGGTGCTGCCGTTACGCACAACGGTCAACGTGACGGTGTCGCCAGGCTTTTGAGTCTGGATTGCCTGAGCCAAGGCGGAATCGCTGTCGAGCGTGTTGCCGTCGATCTTCGTGATGATGTCTTGCTGTTGCAGCCCGGCTCTTTCGGCAGGCGAGCCTTGCTCAACCTTCATCACGACCACGCCTGTCGTCTGTTTGACGTTGAGCTGGGCGGCGATGGCCGGGTTGAGCGGCACGTAGCTTACCCCGATGTAGGCGTGCGCCACGCGGCCGTTGTTGATGAGTTGCTGGGCGATCGGCATGGCGGTATCGATGGAGATGGCGAACCCAATCCCCTGTGCCTGCTGATTCTGGCCGGCCGAACCCGCGACCAGCGTGTTGATGCCGATAACCTGTCCGTTGAGGTTGACCAGCGGGCCGCCGGAGTTGCCCGGGTTGATGGGCGCGTCAGTCTGAATCACGTTGAAGAGGAATGGACCGGCGGTGTTGCTGTTACCTTCGGCTGGCTCCTGCACGGTTCGTCCGAGCGCACTCACGACACCGGCGGTAACTGTGGGACCGCCCTTGAGGGCCAACGCGTTGCCGATAGCTACGGTCCAGTCGCCAACCTTGAGCGAATTGGAATCACCGATACTGGCGGTCGGCAGGTTGTCGCCTGAGATTTGAACCACCGCGAGGTCAGTCTGCGGATCGGTCCCCACGACGTTCGCACTGAACGAGCGGCCGTCCGGCAGCGACACGCGCAGTTGCTGCGCGCCAGTGACGACGTGGTTGTTCGTCAAGATATGTCCCTGGTTGTCGAAGATGAAGCCGGATCCGACTCCCGCCGGAACCGTGGGCTGATTGTAAGCACTCGGCGCGGCCTGCATGTTCGTAATCTGAACGACTGCGGGCTTCGTCTCTTGCACGACCGTGTTGAAGCCGGTCGATACGTTCGCCGCGCCGGAGCCGGAATTGTCTCCGGTGCTCGCGATCGGCGAAGCAGTCGCAGTCGCGGACGTCTGGTTCGACACGAGCGTCGTCGTATTCGTGGTGGTGGCATTACCTGTCTGGCTGGTGGTGGTGTTCGTCGCGTTCGAGCCGCCGATCGTGCACGCTGCTCCGGTGACCACCAGAAGTAGTCCGAAAAGCAGGCGAGACCCAAAGGCCCGTAGTGTGGATAATTTCATAGACGCCCTCCTGGGATGAGTCGAGAAACTGAGAGATCGATTCGTTCGCATCCAGCGCTGAAACGGCTCGTGAACCGACTCGTCAGATCGACCGTCGCGGAGACCATCCGATCAGGTTTCAGAGAATGGTTCGACTGCGGTGAACACGTGCGTGTTCCCGAATGTGTCGCCAAATACTCTTCAGCGGCATGGATTGCCCGGCGCATGTGGACTCGCGAAATCGAGAGACTGGATTCATGGCGCCAGGCGAACATCTGTGATGAGGTAGCCACCGCGGCGTTGGCCCGAAAAGATCCGGTGCTACTCACGTCCCTCTGGCGCATGGCGCATGCCGGGAACCGCTCGTCGCAACCGCGGTCACCCGCACGTTCGCCCGGCTTGATGGCTACTCTGAAAAGATCGTCACGCGTCTGCTGAGAGCTAGTCGAGGCTGTTGGCCGCCTCGAGCGCCATGCGGTGGAGAGCGGCGCTAGGCGGCTCTGGTCGTTTGGCCAGGAGGAAGAAGATGGAACCGACCGCGGCGAATCCGGCCAAGATGGTGAATCCCGCGGTGTAGTTGCCGAAATGGTCCGCCATCACCCCGGCTATCACGGGGCCGCCGACGGTTCCCACCATAATGATGGTAGATGAGAATCCCATCACCTTGGCGAACGAGGCGCGTCCGAAATAGTCGGCACGCATGGCCTGCATCAGCGGTCCACGGATCCCCCAGGCCATGCCATGCGACACCGCGAACAGGGCCACCATCCAGAAAGAGTTGGCGTAGGCGAGCATGATCAGCCCGAACGCATGTCCAAACATGGCAATAGCTGTGATGTAGCGCTTGTCGAATCGATCGCCCAGGATGCCACCGGCGATGCGTCCGAAGATCATGATGGTTGTCATGAAGGTCAGTACCGACGCGGCCTGTCCCACGCTGTAGCCCAGATCGTCGACCAGGTGTAGTACGAGGTGGACTGTCACCGCTGAGACGACCAACAACGCCAATCCGTGGCCGAAAGAGATGAACCAGAAGGCGCGGGTGCGCATTGCTTCTCGAGCAGTGAACTCGACGTGCTCTGGCTCGCTTGATTTGGCCATCGCCAGCCCCGTCGTCTCTTTGGCCGGACCTCCGTCAGGCAGGAGACCAACGTCCTCAGGCTTGTGGTGCATGATGCGACTGACTGGAATCGCTACCAGCAGAACGATCATCCCGGAGGCGAACGCAGTCGCGCGCCAGCCGTTCGACGTCAACGACCAGGCGATCACAGGCGCCATGAGACCAGCCACACTCAGGCCGAGCTGGGTCATGGCCAACGCCAGCGAGCGGCGTCGTTCGAACCAGTTGACGACCACCGTTGTGGCCGTCATGAACCCACAAAGCGTGGCACCCAACGACGTGACCAAGAAAAGGATGAAGAAGGTCGTGAGAGAGTCGACCCGGCTGAAGGCGATAAAGCCGAGCCCGAAGATCAGTGCCCCCGCCTGCATCACGCGACGCGGGCTGAATCTGTCGATAAGTGCTCCCTGCACCGGTCCGATCAAGCCTGTCTGCACGCTTGCGAAGGCGTAGGCGAGCGAAAGGGTTGTCTTGCTCCAGCCGAACTGGTCATGCAAAACCACGGCATAGGTGCCGAATGCCTGCTGCAACAGTCCTGTTTGTAGCGTCTGATAGACAATCGCGCCGACGACGATCCACCAACCGAAAAAGAGCCCGCGTGCTCTTCCCCGGGCCGTCGCGATAAGTGCCAAAACCATCCTCCAAGGTCAGTCGACTCCACAGCGGAGACGACGGACGGGCGGGAGCCGCGCAGGCCATCTTAGCACGCAGTTCAAGGCGTTGGCCGACATCGCGGGCGCTTTCGAGGGCTATGCTACACTCCCGTTATTCGCCAATTGTTCCGATCGTCGTCTGGCATTTGCCATGCACGTAAGGCTCGTTCGATGTCGACCGACGTTGATTCCGAACTATTCACGCCCGACGGCACCACACCGCACGTGGATCCGGCCGGCACCCTGGATGAGCTCGACTCGCTCTATGCCATGTCGGTCGAGATCGCGAGCCTGCGCAAGCTCAACCAGGTTATGGATCGCGCGCTCGACTACTGCCTTCAGCTGACGAAGTCGGAGTTTGGCTTCGTCGGGCTGATCGATGACCCGGCATTCCTCGATGTGGCGGCGATCAAGGGATTCATGCCGGACAAACCCGAGTTCTGGGAGCATTTCAGACGTATCCCGATACGGCGCACCATCTTCGGCGTGGTGGTGATCGAGGGTCGCCCGAACCTTTCGAACGACGTTGCCGCAGACAGCCTGCACGTCGGAGCGCCGAGGGGACATCCGCCGGTCCGCACGTTTCTTGGCGTGCCGCTGACGATCCGCGATCGCACCATCGGCATGCTCGGTGTGGCCAATCGCGGTGACGGCTACCACGCCGGCCACGAGCGGCTGATGGCGACCTTCGCCAATCAGGTGGCGGTCGCCATCGCCAACGCTCGGCTCTACGAAGAGCAGCAGGCGATGATCGCAACGTTGCAATCTCTTCATGCGCGCCTCGATCAAGCCGAGATCCAGGCCATGATCGATCAAGAGCGAACTCGCATTGCCGAGGAGCTTCACGACCGCGTGGCCCAGATTATGTTCGGCATCGGCATCACGGCAAACTGGTGTGTCGAGCATTTTCCGAGGGAAGACGTCTCGCATCAGCTCGAGCGCGTCCGAGACCTGGCGGCGCGTGGTGGCGAGGAGATCAGGCGCTCGGTCTATGACCTGTCCAACACTCAATCGACGAGCGGATCACTCGTCGATGAGATCCGCGAGACGGTACGGGCCATCAACGGTGCCAGCACCGTGCAGATCGACCTGGTCGTCAGCGGCAAGCCGCGACGCCTGCCGCAACGGATCGAAGACACGCTGCATCGCGTGGTGATCGAGGCGCTGACCAACGTCCAGCGTCATTCACGTGCCGATCTGGCCGTCGTCAGCCTCTCGTACGAGAACCAGCGCACGCTCCTGGTGGTGCAAGACAGCGGCTTGGGCATCCCTGACACGACGTTGAGTACCTTTCGTTCCGATCACGGGCACTTCGGCCTACGTGGCATCGAGCGACGTGTTTCGGAGGTCGGCGGCCAACTCGATCTGCAGAACAGCGACGAAGGTGGCTTCGTCATCCGAGTTTCGATCCCGACGGCGGGCAGCCGGGGCGCGGCATGACGTCCAGCCTACGCGTCGTGATGATCGACGACCATGAGATCGTGCGAAACGGTCTCAAGCACATCCTGGATGGAGATCCTGAGTTCGCGGTGGTGGGCGAGGCGGACGACGGGCCAAGTGGTTTGGCCGCCGTCGAAGCTACGCGCCCAGACGTGGTGCTGCTCGACGTGCGTTTGCCGAGTCTCTCTGGCAGCGAGGTCTGTCGCCTGATCGCCGAGCGTGTTCCCGAAACGCGCATCCTCGTACTTAGCGCATTTGGGGACGATCACCTTGTCTATCAGTGTCTGGTTGCGGGCGCCGCGGGATACGTCCTCAAGGACATCGTCCACTTCGACTTGAAGAAGAGCCTCAAGGCCGTTGCCCGGGGTGAGTCCGTGATTGATCCACGGGTCGCGGCTGCAGTCGTGGAACGCTTGCGCGCGCCGGGCGATCAACCGTCGCACAATCTATCGCCGCACCAGTTCTCGGTCCTGCAGCTGATGAGTCAGGGTTTCTCGAATCGCGAGATCGCCGATCGCCTCTTCTTAAGCGAGAACACGGTAAAGGGCTACGTCCAGGAAGTGCTGCGACGACTGAGCGCCAAGAACCGTGTCGAGGCCGTCATGATCGCGAGCCGCCGCGGCTGGCTGTGAGTGGGCGGGCGACTTGATCGGCGGGTGACGGCAGAGGCTGGTTACCGCGCTGCGTTCGGTCGGGGATGAAGCTGCAACGCTGATCCAAGCGAAGCCGTTGATAGACTTTGACGAAATAGTTGGGTTGCCGGTTGGAGGCTCTCGACCTTCGGCTGAAGGGAGACACAGGTCCCTCCCCTACGTTTTCGCGTGTACGGTCAGCCTTCAGTCCGCTTTAGGTCGGACTTCGTATTTGTAGCGCTGTGGCATTAGCCCCGCGTGATCGTCGGAGCGGATCTGTGTTGTCCCGCTAGCTCAACATGAAACTCCAGCCCCGCCACCAGTCATCACCGCATCTGCAGGTCTTCCTCCCAGAATTCGAGGTCGCCACGCGTCTGGCCCGCGTTGCGCTGTACTTCCTGGGCGCGAAGCTGAACGCGCCGGATCTTGCCTGAGACGGTCTTGGGAAGCTCGGCAAACTCGAGACGGCGGATGCGCTTATAGGGCGCGACTCGATCGCGGCAGTAGGCCAGAATCTCGCCCGCAAGCTCAGACGAGGGTTCGAAGCCTGGTTTGATGATGACGTAAGCCTTGGGTACCGCGCCACGGGTCGGATGTGGGCTTGGCACGATGGCCGCTTCCGCAACGGATGGATGTTCGATGAGGACGTTCTCAAGCTCGAACGGGCTGATGCGGTAGTCAGCGCTCTTGAAGACGTCGTCGGTGCGGCCCACATACCAGAAGTAGCCGTCTGCGTCGCGGGATGCCACATCACTGGTTCGATAGAAGTCGCCTTCCAGTGCCGCGCTCGACCGGGCTGAATCACCAAGATAGCTCTGCATTAAGCCGAGTGGACGTGGGGTGAGCCGCAGAGCGATCTCGCCGTCGTCCGACTCCATCCCTTCCGGATCGAGAAGCGCCACGTCATAGCCGGGCAAGGGTCGTCCCACTGAACCTGGCTTGATCGGCTGGCCAGGAGTGTTGCCGATCTGCGCAGTCGTCTCGGTTTGCCCGTAGCCGTCGCGGATGGTCAGTCCCCAGGCGGCGCGAACGCGCTCGATCACCTCGGGGTTGAGCGGCTCACCGGCGCTGACGACCTCGCGCAGTTTGACCGGGTAGGCCGTCAGATCTTCCAGAATGAGGAGTCGCCAGACTGTGGGCGGAGCGCACAGCGTGGTGACGCCGCGATCGACGATCACCTGCAGCGTCTGCTTCGCGTCGAAGCGAGCGTAATCGTGGATCAAGATCTCGGCACCGGCGATCCAGGGCGCGAAGAAGCTGCTCCAGGCATGCTTGGCCCAGCCCGGCGAGCTGATGTTGAGGTGGACGTCGCCCTCCTGCAGCCCGATCCAGTACATGGTCGAGAGGTGCCCTACCGGATAGCTCTGGTGCGTGTGCAGCACCAGCTTCGGTTTGGACGTCGTCCCCGAGGTGAAGTAGAGGATGAGCGGGTCGCCGGCCCGAGTCTGGCCATCAGGCGTGAAGTGTGGCGAGCGGGACGCGGCTTCATCGAATGAGTGCCAGCCCGGCACTTCTCCACCCACAGCGATTCGGGTGTAGCTCCCCGCGATAGTCGCGAGTTTGTCTGTTGCGCCGGAGTCGCTGATGACGTGGAGGATGTGTCCGCGTTCGAAGCGGTCTTCCAGGTCTTCCGTTGTGAGGGCTGTAGTCGCGGGGATCATCACCAGACCCAGCTTGATCGCCGCCAGCATCGACTCCCATAGCGGAATGTTGTTCGCCAGGATCAGCAGGATGCGATCTCCCCTTTTTGCGCCGAGCTCGCGCAGGAAATTCGCCAACTTGTTCGAGCGCTCGGTCATCTGCGCGAAGGTGCGGCTTTCCACCCCGTTCACTCCAACGATCGTGAGAGCGGGACGATCGTTGCCCGCGGCGAAGCGGTCGAAAAAGTCGAGCGCCCAATTGAAGTACTCGAGATCGGGCCAGGCGAAGTCCCGGTACGCCGTCTCGTAGTCCTCCCGGTGCTCCATGAGGAAGTCACGCGCTCTAATAAACTGATCGTCCATGCTGGCGACTCCTATTGAGAAGACCGAGGCGATCGTGCCGCCCAAGGGATCGGTGGGATCACCGGGTCCGATTTCCCGAACGTCAAAATCACGGGTCCGTTGCCGATCTTTGAGCTTCGATTGTAGGTGGGCAGGGAGCCGTGAACAAGCAGTCACATGGCCGCAACATTCCCCTGCGATGCGGTACCATGCCCTTCGGCAGTGAGATAGCAGGAACGCCCAATTTACGATGCTGAAGGAGCGAGCTGATGGACAAACACGCATCCGAGACGAAACCCGGCGCTGGTGAGCCTCTCTCCTTCGAACAGCTCGTCTCGTGGGAGCGGCCGACTGATCCCCAGATCTCGCCGGATGGTAGCTGGATTGCCTTCTGCATGCGGCCCGTGAGCAACGACGAAGAGCATCCAAAAGGTGCCATCTGGCTGGTTCCGTTCGAGGGTGGCGATTCGCGACGCCTCACGACCGGCCCGGGACTCGATCAGTCGCCGCGTTGGTCGCCTGACGGGACGCGCATCGCCTTCATCTCCGATCGCGCCGAAAGAGGCAAATCGAGCGTCTACGTCATGCGCCTGGATGGTGGCGAAGCCGAGCGCGTCTTCGATCAGCAGGGGGATTTGGGCGATCTCGCCTGGTCGCCGGACGGCCGTTATCTCTCGGTCCTCTTTACCGAGACGGAGACTGACGAAGAGAAGAAGCGCAAAGAGGAACGGGACGACGTCAAGGTCTGGGATCAAGACTACAAGTTTCGGCGGCTGTGGATCATCGACGTGCAGTCCGGAGAGTCGAGTGTCGTCTCCCCGGAGAGTCGGCAGGTGCAGGAGTATTGTTGGTCTGCCGATTCGGCACAGATTGCCGTGAATACGTCTGCCACTCCGCGAGCCGACGAATCGCATTACCCGTCCGAAGTGGCGATCGTCAGCCGTCAGAGCGGAACGGTCTCTCGCACGTTCACGTTGCCGGCAAGCACGTCCGATTTAACCTGGTCGCACGACGGCACACGCTTCGCCTATCGCGGTGCCGCCGGCCGGGTGATGCATCCAGATTATGTCTACGCAGTAGATGCCAACGGCACCGAGCGTGAATGCCTCACGCCAGACTATGCCGGAACGGTCGATTACCTGACCGCCGATGCTTCGGGGAACCTCTTCTTCGTCTCATTCGAGGGGTTGAATGCGGCCACATATTCGCTTGACTGGAGCGGAACGCCGAATCGGCTGTCACCACCAGAATTCGACGGGAAGATCACTCCGCCATTCACGCTGAGCTCGGACGGCAAGCGCGCGGCTTTCATCCGTGAGGACGCGACGCATGCTCCCAATATCTGGACCCTCACCCAAGCCGACATATCCCAGAGCGCTACAAACCAAATCACCCACTTCAACGCAGACCTCGAGGGTGCCGCGCTCGGTTCGGCCGAAATCGTGAGTTGGACGAGCGATGACGGCGTCGAGGTACAGGGCCTTCTGATCAAGCCATACGGCTACGTCGAGGAGCAGCGCTATCCCCTCCTCGCGTTCGTGCATGGTGGTCCCACGTGGCACTGGAGCAACCAATTCCCTGCCACCTGGCACGACTGGGGACAGATGATGGCCGGTCGCGGCTACGCCGTGCTGATGCCCAATCCGCGAGGCAGCACCGGTCGTGGTCCTGGCTTCTCCAACGCCATTTTCGGCGACGTCGGTGGCGGCGAGTATCGCGACCTGATGAGTGGCGTCGACGCTATGGTCGAGCGTGGCATCGCCGACCCCGATCGACTCGGAGTCGGCGGCTGGAGCTGGGGCGGCTACATGACTGCCTGGGTCGTCTCGCAGACCGATCGCTTCAAGGCGGCCGTCATGGGCGCGGGACTTCCCAACATGATCAGCGACAACGGCCTGGGCGACATCCCGAGCGCCAACCTCTCCTACTTTGAGTCCTCACCCTATGAAGATCCGGAACCATACTGGGACCGGTCAGCCATCAAATACATCCGCAATGCCAAAACGCCGACGCTCGTCCTGCATGGGGAGGCGGATGACCGCGTGCACCCGGGCCAGGGACGCGAGATGTACGTGGCACTGCGCATGCTCGGTGTCGAGACGCAGTTCGTCACCTACCCGCGTGAGGGGCATCGGATCGTGGAGCGCAAGCATCAGCTCGATCTCATGAGTCGCATCGTCAGCTGGTACGATCGCTTCCTCAAGTCGGGCGAAGAGAGCACGACTCCTTAGCCGCAGCTCCAATCAAATCGGCTCAAACAGGTATTCAACTTGTCCGTTCACCCAAACGGAGGGGTTTCCCCCTCCGTTTGGGTGTGTTCCGCTGCTGGTTGGAGTCGAAGTTACCCCCAAACTGCGGGTATCGGCCCAAGCGGCGCCAGCTTTAGACTACCCTCGTTCCGTAATTGAGTTGGTGTTTAATTAAAGTCTTATGGGATATGACGCCTGAATCCCTATCTGACCGTATCGCCCTTGAACCGGAAGGAGTGGCGGCAGGATGATCCCTGGACCCTTCACGTATTTGAAGCCCGGCAGTCTGGATGAAGCCATCGGGATGCTGACCGAGCACGCCGACGACGGCAAGCTCCTGGCCGGCGGTCAGAGCCTGATCCCAATCATGCGTTTCCGTCTGGCCGAGCCCGCCTACTTGATCGACATCAACCACGTCGATGGGTTGAACGACATCACCGAAAACGGTGACTATCTGTCGATCGGAGCGCTTACGCGCGAGTACCAGATCGACCGCTCTGAGGTGATCCGGCAGCGCTACCCAATCCTGATCGACACCGCCTCGATGATTGCCGATCCGCTGGTGCGCAATCTGGCGACGGTCGGCGGCAATCTGGCGCATGCCGATCCCGCCAACGATCATCCAGCCACCATGTTGGCCTTGCGTGCGAGCGTGGTTGCTCGCGGACCGCAAGGAGAACGGATCATCCCAATCGATGATCTCTTCGTCGACGCCTTCACCACCTGCCTGCAGCCGGACGAGATTCTGACCGAGATTCGGGTGCCGAAACTCGTCCCGAACTCTGGTGCCGCCTACGTCAAGTTCGAGCGCAAAGTCGGCGACTACGCCATCGCCGCGACGGCGGCGTACCTCGAAATGGGAACCGGCGGGACGATCTCCACGGCCGGAATCGGGCTCACCAATGCCTCGTACAAGCCGCTTCGCGCGAACAAGGCAGAGGCCACGCTCACCGGTCAAGCGCCATCCGTTGATCTGTTCAAAGTTGCAGCGGGCTCCGCGGCTCAGGAAGCGGATCCGGGAAGCGACCTGCGTGGTTCAGCCGATTACAAACGAGCCATGATCCGCACCATGACCTTCCGCGCGCTCATGCAGGCGGCGGAGCGAGCCGGTGTCGAGCTGCAGTAGAAACGAGGGGTCGACGCATGACTAAGGTTCCGATCAACGTCACGGTCAATGGAGAAGCGGTTGCGGCCGAAGTCGAGCCGCGCTTACTCCTCGTCCACTTCATCCGCGAGCAGATTGGCCTCAAGGGCACCCACATCGGCTGCGATACAACGAGCTGCGGGGCCTGTACGATCCACTGGAACGGTAGGCCGGTCAAATCCTGCACGGTCTTCGCGGTGCAAGCCGACGGTGGGTCCATCGACACAGTCGAGAGCCTCGAAAAGGACCACCAACTTCACCCGATCCAGGAAGGATTCTGGCAGGAGCATGGGCTGCAATGTGGCTATTGCACGCCCGGCATGATGATGACTGCCGTGGCGCTCCTCAAAGAGAATCCAAACCCGACGGAGCTCGAAATTCGCCAGGCGATCTCGGGCAACCTGTGTCGCTGCACTGGCTACGTCAACATTGTCAAGTCGATTCAATACGCCGCCGACAAAATGCGCGAGACCTCGAGCCAGCAGGCCGAGCCGGTCGCGGTTGGAGGGGAGTGATCGATGTCTGCAACTGAGATTCAAGGTCTGGGCAAGCGCGTCAAACGTAAGGAAGATCCGCGATTCATTCGCGGCAAGGGCAACTACATCGACGACATTACGCTGCCAGGGATGCTCTACCTCGACATCGTACGCAGTCCGCACGCGCACGCCCGCATCAAGAACATCGACGCATCGAAGGCGCTGGCCATGCCAGGCGTTCTGGCCGTCATCACCGGCAAGGACCTGGAAGCCGCCGGCCTCGCCTGGATGCCGACCCTGATGAGCGACCAGCAGATGGTCTTGCCGATCGACAAGGTCGTTTACTACGCACAGGAGGTCGCGGCGGTCATCGCCACCGATCGCTACACCGCGGCGGACGCCGTCCTCGAGGTGGCCGTCGAGTACGAGCCGCTCGAAGTAGTCGTGGATCCGTTCAAGGCGCTCGAGCCGGACTCTCCACTGGTTCGGGACGACCGTGAGAAGAAGACCAACCACATCTGGCATTGGGAGGCCGGAAACAAAGAGGAGACCGACCGCATCTTTGACGAGTCAGAGGTCGTGGTCAAGCAGGATCTCTACATCCCACGCATCCACGTCGCATCCATCGAAACGTGCGGCTGCGTCGTCTCGCACGACGCGATCTCCGGCAAGCTGACCATCTACATGACGAGCCAGGCACCCCACGCCCACCGCACCGTATGGTCGCTCGTTACCGGCATCCCGGAGACGCAGATCCGCATCATCTCGCCCGATATCGGCGGCGGGTTCGGCGGTAAAGTGCCGGTTTACCCGGGTTATGTGCTGGCGACGGTCGCGGCCATCACCACCGGCAAGCCGATCAAATGGATCGAGGATCGCTCGGAGAACCTTCAAGCCGACTCGTTCGCGCGTGACTATCACATCCATGCCGAAGTCGCGGCCAACAAAGACGGCACCTTACGCGCCATGCGGGTCAAAACACTGGCGGATCACGGTGCGTTCGACGCCGCGGCCAATCCATCCAAGTTCCCGGCTGGTCTCTTCAGCATCTGCACCGGCTCCTACACATTTGAGAACGCGCACGTCGAAGTCGACGGTGTCTACACCAATAAAGCGCCAGGAGGAGTCGCCTATCGCTGCTCATTCCGCGTGACTGAAGCGGTCCACACCATCGAGCGCATGGTCGACGTTCTGGCCGATGAGCTAAACATGGACGCCGCTGAGATCCGCATGAAGAATTTCATCAAGCCCGATGCGTTCCCGTACAAGTCCCCCACCGGCTGGGAATACGACAGCGGCAACTACCAGGGCGCGCTGGACAAAGCGCTCGACGGCATCGGCTATCAGGAGCTGTTGCGGGAGCAGGCTGAAAAGCGCGCTCGCGGCGAACTGATGGGCATCGGCATCAGCACCTTCACCGAGATCGTCGGCGCCGGCCCCTCGCATACCTTCGACATCCTCGGCATCAAGATGTTCGACAGCGCCGAGATCCGCGTCCATCCCACCGGCTCGGCGCTCGTGCGCATCGGCGTCCAGACGCAGGGACAGGGACACGAGACGACCTTCGCCCAGATCGTGGCCGAAGAGCTCGGCCTATCGGTCGACAAGATCATCGTCGAGCACGGCGACACTGACACAGCGCCCTACGGTCTCGGCACCTACGCCAGCCGCAGCACGCCCACGGCGGGCGCGGCGACCGCGGTGTCGGCTCGCAAGATCCGCGAGAAGGCACGTCTCTTGGCCGCCAATCTGCTCGAGTGCAGCCCCGACGATCTGGAGTGGTCCGACTACGCCTTCCGCATCAAGGGCGCGCCCGAGCGTTCCAAGAACATGACCGAGCTTGGCCTTTGCGGCTTACACCAACTTCCCGGTCGGCATGGAAGGCGGACTCGAAGCCGTCACCTACTACGACCCGCCGAACCTGACCTTCCCGTTCGGCGCCTACATCGCCGTGGTCGATATCGATCGCGGCACCGGTCAGGTGAAGGTGCGCGATTTCCTGGCGATTGACGACTGCGGCACGATCATCAATCCGATGATCGTCGAGGGGCAGGTCCATGGCGGCTTGACCATGGGACTGGCACCGTCGCTCTATGAAGAGATCGTCTACGACGAGCACGGAACCATGTTGAACGGCACCTTGATGGACTATCTGCTGCCGACCAGTATGGAGACGCCAGCCTGGAGGACCGGCAACACCGTAACGCCCTCACCGCATCATCCGATCGGGGCCAAGGGAGTGGGCGAAAGCCCAACCGTCGGCGCGCCGCCAGCCATCGCCAACGCCGTCGTCGACGCGCTCAGTCATCTCGGCGTGCGGCACATCGACATTCCCATCACGCCCTGGAAGCTCTACGAGATTCTGGAAGAGAAGGGCGTCGCCGAGTAGCTCGGCAAACCAGACACAACCCCTGACCTGCCACGTGCCGGTAGAGCTCTCCCTGGCACGTGGCACCCGTCCATTGG
Organism: uncultured Chloroflexia bacterium; assembly: GCA_963822235.1. Lineage (GTDB taxonomy): Bacteria > Chloroflexota > Chloroflexia > Thermomicrobiales > Thermomicrobiaceae > CALAGB01. Next base: position 38,822 of record CAWGGU010000007.1, on the reverse strand, counting down.
TGAGATCGATCGAAATGCGGTCCGAACATGACCTCCACCCACCTACACGAACACAGCGAGACCATCTCCGAAGACATCTTCGCCCGTGCCGCTACGCTCAAACAGGATGGTATCCCCTTCGTGCTGGCGACAGTCGTGTGGAGTCAGAGCCCGACCTCGGCGCGACCTGGCGCAAAGGGGATCATCACGTCAGACGGGGCGCTATTCGGATGGGTCGGCGGTAGCTGCGCGCAGCCCACGGTGGTGCGGGAAGCGCTCAAAGCGTTGAGCGACGGAAGCTCGCGTCTTCTGCGGCTCGACCCGGACGGTCGGCCCGACCCATCTCGTCGGGTCGCTGGTGGTCGCGCCCCTCACCTGCCAGAGCGGTGGCGCGCTCGAGGTCTTCCTCGAACCGCTGCTGCCCGCGCTTCAGCTGATCGTTTTCGGTCAGAGTCCGGTCTGTGACGCCCTCCTGCGCCTCGGGCACGTCATGGGTTATCGCGTCGTCGCCGCCCGACCGGGAGCGGTTTCAACCGTTCCGTCTGAGGCTGACGTGTCACTTGACGGACTGGACGTGCGGGAGCTTGCCGCCGATCGCCGCTCGGTGGCTGTAGTGGCAAGCATGGGCGTCTACGACGAAGATGCCGTGGGCGCCGCGCTCGAGGCAGGCATTGGGTTCGTCGCGCTCGTCGCCAGTCGCAAGCGTTTCGCGGCCACCCGCGCACTGCTAGCCGGGGCCGGACATTCGGAAGAGATGCTCGACCGCGTCAAGGCACCCGCCGGACTCGACATCTCCGCCAGCTCACCGGAGGAGATCGCCGTCAGCATCCTGGCCGAGATCATCGAACGTCGTGGCACTCTGCCGACGCCGGTTGGATTGCGACAGAGCGACACAACGCCGGAAATTGCCATCGACCCGGTCTGCGGAATGGAGGTCGAGACGTCCGGCGCGCGACACGCGGCGGAGCATAACGGGACGACCTATTACTTCTGCTGCGCTGGATGCAAACGGAGCTTCGAACTAGATCCGGTGAAATACGTTGGCGGTTGACAGGTAGTTGGGTTTGCAGGTGAACGCGGGCGTCCATGCCGTGCGACCGCTGGTAAACCCGGCAAACACGTGCCCTTCGACGACGATGCGCTGGTCCACCTCCGTCATCGCTCCTTACTCTACCGTCCCCACGCTCGTCTGTCGTGCGACAATATCGGTGCAACGCGCGGTCATTCAAACGACGCTTCGATCCGCTTCCTCTGCCCCAGACAGGAGAATTCCGCGATGTTCGACCCATTTCGCTTTCGTATCCCAACGGAAGTCCAGTTCGGCAACGGAGTCGCAAGGAACCTCGGCGAACAGGTTGCCCGCCTCAGTGCAAAGGCTCCGTTCATCGTGACCGACCCCGGCGTGCGGCAGGCTGGGATCGTTACTCCGCTCGTACAGACCCTGATCGAACGAGGAATCACGGCCGAAATCTACGACAACATTAGCCCCAACCCTCGCGATCATGAGTGTGTCGCCGGTTCGGAGGCTGCCCGAGAATTTGGCGCCGACCTGATTGTGGCCATTGGTGGCGGCAGCCCAATTGATGCTGCCAAGGCGATCGCCGGACTGGTTTCCAACGGCGGTGCGGTTCAGGATTGGCTGCCGCCCACCACCTTCGCCCGTCCACCACTCCCAGTCATTGCCATCCCAACCACGGCAGGAACGGGCAGCGAGGTGACTCGTTCGTCGGTCATCAGCGATACACAACGACACACGAAGGTCAGCTTGCGCGACTATCAGATCGCGCCACGCGTCGCGCTGGTCGATCCGAGCCTGACGCTTTCATTACCACGTTCGGTAACCGCGGCGACGGGAATGGACGTACTGACACACGCCGTCGAGGCCTTTACGTGCAAGCGTGCCTCGCCACTCAGCGATATGTGCGCGATGACGGTGATGCAATTGGTCCACAAACACCTCTTGGCTGCCGTGCGCGACGGAAATGACACTGAGGCTCGCGACGGGATGATGCTGGCCAGTCTCGTGGCCGGCATGGCCTTCAGCAACGCTGACGTTGGCGCGGTTCACTGCCTGGCTGAGTCGATCGGTGGGATCTATGACACTCCGCACGGCGTCGCCAATGCCGTCTTCCTCCCCTTCGTTTTCGCGCACAACTCCGAAGCCGATCCGCATCGGCACTCAGCCGTGGGACAAGCGCTTGGCGTGGATACGTCGGGGATGTCGGAGTTCGAAGCCGCCAGAGAAGCCGGAGCAGCGATCAAAGCGCTGACCGCCGCGGTCGGTATTCCGCCGTTCAATAAGCTGCCGGGGATCGATCCGAAGGATTTCGAGGCGATCGCCGCGGCGTCGGTCGAGAATGGCTCGAACCCGAGCAATGCGCGCGAGATGGATCAGGACAGCTATGTGGAGATTCTCCGCAGAGCCTGGGACGATTGATATTCAGACGAGAGTATTCGTTTCGACGGATGGGGATTTGAGCAATTTGCGGAAGGATTGCCCAGAGAAGCGTCCGAAGGGCGTCATATTTGTCGCTCCTCGGATTCAACAGCACTCACTAGCGTTCGCCCATGGCCAACCGCTCTGAAAAATGCTCGAGCGAACGACAGATCGTCAATCACCCGACGGCGGGGCGTTGAAGAGTGTTCCGCGCAGCAGGAAGTCGCGCAGCACGTCGGCGGCTTCCTTGGCGTCATTCACCTTCCGCGTGTATTCGTGTGCAATCTCGTGCTGTTCCTCTTCAACGGCCCGGATCTGAATCCGACGACAGATGTCGATCCGTTCAAGCAACCCGTTGAAGGCGGACCAGAGCTCCTGCTCAAGCGCCATCCCCTGACCTTCAAGGAGAGTCAGGAGTGAAAAATTGTGTCCGACCCGACAGCGAAAACCGGCAAAGCCATCCTCAACCGTCTCCTGCAGGACTCCGCCGCAATCAGGACATCTCAGAACCAAGCGCCGATTTACCGTCTTATCGAACACCTCATTGTCGGGATCAGGCACGGCAATATTCGCCTCTGTTGTTGGTGCACCGTCGCCAGCTGGGTTTTCTGAAACGTGTTGATGCACGGCTGCGAGGTTCGACTCATTCAGTCCGGAGACAATGTCCACCAACGCCTGTCCCATCTCCTTGATGGTGACGACCCGGTCGACCTCAACGTGAGTCAGAGCGTTCGTCGGCATCCCAGGAAAGGTCGCGTCATCTGGGTCTTGTACGACGCACGTTCCGCCACGGAGACGGATGTGCCGTAACCCGGCACTTCCGTCATCGAGACTCCCAGAAAGTACCACGCCGACGGCATTTCGACCGAACGCGTCTCCGGCCGTTCGAAAGAGCGCGTCGATCGAAGGGCGGTAGCTGTGCTCTCGTGGCCCATGGGACAGCCGACAAACGCGACCGTCGATCAGAAGATGCCAATCCGGAGGGGCAACGTAGACGTGGCCGGATTCGAGCTCGACACCATCGGTCGCCGCGCTAACCGCCAGTTCTGAACGTCGCGTGAGTAACTGAGGGAGCAGGCTCGGGCTTTGAGGAGGGAAATGAATGACGATGCAGACTGCCGCTTCGAGGTTCTCCGGAAGTTGCGGCACCAAACTCATCAACGCCTCGACCCCACCGGCGGATCCGCCGATGACAATGAGGTTACGGGCGATCACGGCAACCATCCTTCAGCTTCTCAACGAATGACGTCGAATTCCCCGAGAATTACGAGTTTGCCCTCACCGAGCAGAATTTATTCAGCGAGTGCGAGATGTCTCACCCGTCATTCGCACGTACGTCGCCGCGGAATCGTTCCCGATCGGATCCTACCCATTCTCGTACGCGTGCCCGAGCATATCGAGACAACGAGTGGGGTCTTCACGGCTACACGAGCTGGGAATCTGAAATTGGCAGTTCAGCGACGAATACCGTGTCGCCATTGCTCGGAAACTCGGCTCGAAGATCGCCGCCATGGAGCTGCATGATCTCGCGGCTGATGAACAGTCCCAATCCGAGTCCGCGGATGTCGGCGCGCCCATGTGCCTGATAGAAGCGCTCGAAAATGCGTGAGCGGTGTGCCGGATCGACGCCCATCCCGTGATCGCGAACCGTGAATCGAACGGTTCCGTCCGACGTTCGCTCAAGCGAAACCGCGATCGGCCCGCCCTCGACGCTGAACTTGACCGCGTTGTCGAGCAAGCTTGCCACGACCTGCTCGAATCGAACCGCATCGACGATCGCCACGATACCCGGCTCAATTGCTGTCGTAAACCGATGACGCTCGGTCTTGAGTCGCACCGTCTCCACTTGGTTCGAGACAATCTCGGAGAGTTCAACGGTCGCGCGGCGTAGTGCGATCTGCTGCGATGCCACGCGCGAGACGTCAACAAGGCTCTCAACAATGGCCGCGAGGTGATCCGTCTGCTTTTCGATCTCGTGTGCCATGCGCACGGCGCGAGTCGGTTCAATCGCTCGGTCGCCGGAGAATCGACGCGCGAGAATTTGCGCGTAGCCGCGTACGACGGTGATTGGCGTCCGAAGCTCGTGAGCAGCCACGGAGAGGAAGTCGTCTCTGGCCGCAGTCGCGACTTGGGATTGCTCGAACAACCTGGCGTTGTCGACGGCCAGCGAAGATGGTCCGGTAAGCTCGAGTGCAAACGCGAGATCGTCGCTGTCGAAGGACGATCGTTGGTGATTGCGTCCAACCTCCAGCACTCCAATGACGCTACCGCGCGATCGGAGCGGAACCGCCATGACTGAGAGTTCGGCTGGGTCGTCCGCCATCCACGACAGGATTTCGACGTTCTCGGTGTCAGATGCGAACGGCTCACCCTTCGGGGAGAATTGTGGCAACCCGCTATTCAGCACGGCTCGTCCACAGCTCAGGAGCGATCCGGTGGCAAAGCTGTCCGAAGTCAGAGCGCAATCCAAACGTTCCGCCAACTCCTGCTCGCGATGAGTCGCCGCGACTTCGACGAGCGATCCGTCCTCGCACACGAGAGCAGCCACCGCCCAGTCTCCAATTGCCGGTATGGCCGCTGAGAACAACACGTCAAGTGATTGGCGCACATCAAGCGATGACGAGAGCGCCTTGCTGGTCGCCGCGATTGCGGCCAAACGTGCACCGGGTTTTACTCCGTCAACCGAAGGACCCGACTCTCTGGAATTGCCGTCGTCCGCGATCGTCAGTAGATCCCGCAACTCAATCGCGTTTGCGTCAACCCGTCCCTGCAGGGCGGAGTTTGTTGCCTCCGTCTCCCTCAGTCGTCGGTCGCGGTGTGTCACATCGCGCACGACCCATCGCAGCACGACCGATTCTCCCAAGCGAGACGAGGAGGCTTGTACCGTGACCTCGGCGTCTGAATGGCAGATTGTCTCGAGGTTGCATTCGAATCTGGATGGTTTGTGCCGAGCGATCATTCACGGCGTCACGCAGCAGCCGTCGGAATGTTCGCCGATCTGCTGGATCGACGTACACCGAGAGGGGCTTCCCTTGGATTCCAATCAGCGGAACGTTCAAGGATTCACACGCCATACGATTCGCTTCCGCAATGACGCCAAGCTCGTTTGACACGAGATAGCTATCGGGCGCGAGATCGAACATCTCACGATAGCGCTCGGTCTCCCTACCGATCAGATGTTGATTCAGACGGAGCTCTTCATTTTGATCGCGTAGCTCTTCGATCGCGACGTCCAGTTCTTCAAGGAAGACACCGACGACGTTGAGCCAACGGGACGCCATCTTTCCGGCGGAGCGGGGCTCATCGACGACGCTTCGTATAACAGCTACCTGTTCAGCAAAGTCGTCGACATTCATCATTCAACTTCTTCCACATCGTTGGCTGGATTGTCGGAATCAGTGATGAGTTGCCGCTCGTCGACCCACAAAATTACGCCATCGACCTTTTCACCTTCGCGCACGAGCGGATCGCACGTGATCACACAGCGGACCGTTCGGCCCCGACGATTCATCGCGGGAAGCTCCAATCGAACGCGAGCGGCCGAATCGGCGAGGCAGGTACGAATTGGCTGGAGCAATTCCTCAACCGGTAATCCCATGTCGAGATTGAGCAAAAACTGGTTCTGAACCTCGCTTGCTCGCAAGCCCCACAAGTCTTCGGAACGACGATTCCAAACGATGACACGTATCTCGCGATCGACCACAATCACGCCGATGAGCGAACGGCTGAGGATCGACTCCATCATGACGTTGGCCGCGTTCAACTCGGCGGTGCGCACCTGCAACTCGACGTTGATCGTTTCGAGCTCTTCGTTCGTCGACTGCAGCTCCTCGTTCATCGTTTCGAGCTCTTCGTTCGTCGACTGAAGCTCCTCATTGGTCGTCTCGAGCTCTTCGACCGTTGAATTCAGTTCCTCGTTCGTCGTTTCGAGCTCTTCATTTGCAGACTGCAGTTCTTCGTACGCGGTCTCGAGTTCCTGATTGGCGTGTTCGAGGTTATTCTGCAATGCGACAGATTCGGTTACGTCAACGAAACTCAAGTTCACTCCCGCATTCGACGTTCCCCCGTTTCCAATCGGTTGAGCGATCAGCTTGAAGTAGCGTTCAGTCTGATCTTCCGATGGCCAACGGACGGGGCCGGTTTCGATGGTCTGGTGACCAGCAACGACGTCGTCGATGACCGACCGAATCTCAACCGGACGATACGAAAGCTGCAAATCCTTAATTGGCGTTCCGATGACCTCGTGACCGAGGCTAAATGCGGCCCGAGCGCGTGAATTGACCAGAACAATCTTGCCGCTGTTCTCGATGACGATTTCAGCGCTCGGGCCATTTTCGAACGCATCCACGCGCAAACGATTGGCTTCCGACAGTTGATGGTTCGGACGATAGGTTCGCGCTTCCGCCATGACGTCGAAACGCTCACGAATGGAGAGACTGTGCGTCTTGGTGAAGACTCGCCAGCGGGGATCGACGGGAACAAAGAGACGGCTATGTGATACCAGCATCTCAGCCTTGCCCAGGAAGAGAAATCCGCTCTCGTTTAGCGCGAAATGGAGTCGGGCAAGAATCCGTGCTTGTGTCGCGGCGTTGAAGTACATGAACGTGTTGCGGCATGCAAGGAGGTCGATGTGTGAGATAGGGGCGTCCTGAACCAGATCGTTGCGACCGAAAATCACCATTCGTCGCAGGTCGGAGCGAAAGCAGTACGACCCGTTCGTTCCTTCGAAATATCGTTCGAGTAACGCGGGCGGAATACCCTCAACCGCTTGCTCCGAATAAACTGCCTGCCTCGCTCGCTGCAACGCCTCGTCATCCACGTCTGTCGCGTAGATCTTGACGCGCTCTTTGAAATCCGTCTCACCCATTACCTCGCACAGAATCATCGCGATCGTGTAGGGTTCCTCGCCCGACGAACAGCCGGCGCTCCATACACGAATCGACTCCTCCTGTCGCTTCGTCGAGAGGATCAACGGCACGATCTGCTCGGAGATGTACTTCCAGGCCTCGGCATCCCGAAAGAACTCAGTGACGTTGATCAAGATCGTGTTGAAAAGCAGTTCATACTCTTCAGCGTGCGTTTGCAGGTACATGATGTACTGGCGGTAGTCACTGATATGGACGTCTTGCATGCGCCGGTTGATTCGGCGCGCAAGGGTGCCGCGCTTATAGCCAGTGAAATCGAATCCGTGATCGTCCTTGAGAAATTCAAGGAGATCCTCGAGAGCCACGTTCTCACCGGCAGTCATGTGCATAAGCTCCATACTCCCGCATCCGTCTGCGGGTTTCGTCTCGGGCTCTCGAAGTGTTCATGCAGAGTATCCGCAATCGAGTTGATACGCACTTTTCGGGACACCGATGCCGCGAGCCACCAGCGCTCGGGGGAACAGTGGCACTTTGAATTATGTCACATCGGGGCGACTCAAAGATTGCCGTCACTGCCAGACAGATCTGAGGTCGGTCACCATCGAGCGGACCGGACGCGGGAACTCCGGAACTCTCCGAGGTCTCTCCGGTCAAACTTCAGTCGTGCCGCTTACCGAGCCTCTACCGCGCTGGCAAGAACATCGAGCCAACCAATCAGATCCGGCAGTCGATAGCGTGCATTCGCCGCGCTCGGATTTGGCACCAAAAAGATGTCTGTGTCGCCCATGCGCAGGTCCTGGCGTCCAAAGCTGATCTCGTCGGGTTCGGCATCCATCGCATACTTGAGAAACGGACGCAGTGCCGTGACTCCCTGGAAGCAAGCGAAGGCGGGGCCAAAGTGCTCGATCCGCGACCGGGCGCGCGGCGCCCACTCCGCGAAGTCGTTCGCTCGCAGGTCAGACGCTGACGGCGTTGGCAACTTGACGACGTCCGTAAACCCAAAGCCGTCGTCGAGCAAGAGAAGATCGTCCTCCGGCTTGAGTTCTGCCCGACCGAGCCGCGTGCGGGCCGCACAACTCAATTTCGACTGGGAGAGCGCGGGCCAGAAACGGTTCGTCGGTCGCGCGAAATAGTGCCCGAGCTCGACCGAATAGACCGACGGGTTGATTCCGACGAAGACGACATTCAGGGCAGAACCAAGAATGTCTGGCAACGTCGGAACCATCCCATTTTTCCCGCCGGCCATAACGTCTCATTCCTCAATTCGTCAAATCAGCGACCGTCATACCCCTCACTGAGGGCTAGCTCCCCTCGATCGGCGCACAAAAGTAATAGATGAGCTCCTTCACATGCGCTTTCGCGTCGGAAAGGCGAATACTCTCGTTACTTCCGTGGGCTTTACTCTCTTGTTGTCGTCCAAGTCCGACGGTCGCAATCTGATCCGTGTCTAGCACCTGAGCGATGAACGCCATGTCGGTCGAACCGCCCGAACCGGTCTCGACGAAGTCGTCATCGCTGTACCCCTGGACCAGCTTGAGCGCTTCGCGTAGCCGCTTGGCACCGGCATGGGTCGCGGACTGGTAGTAGGAGGGATAGCTTCGGGTGAAGACAACCTCGACGTCGAGCGCGCGGCTCTTCTCCATACCGCGATCGACCGCCTCTTGGATCTCCGCCTTGACGTCCTCGAGGTTTTCTTCCGGGATGAAGCGACGATTGATCACCAACGTGCATGTCGCCGGGACGATGTTCGACTTGACGCCGGAGTGGATGATGTCCAGATTGAACATCGGGCGCAGATTGGATGGTGCGCCGGGCGCCGGAGCGAGCGGCAGCTTGGAACGGCGTTCCTCCACCTTCTGCTTGAGGGCGAGAAGCTCAACCATGATCGGCACCGATTCCTCCAGCGCATTCACCCCGAGATAGTTGGCGCCGGAGTGGCAGCTACGGCCCTTGACCGTGACCGACACGTCCATCGACCCGTTTGAACCAAGCCGCAATATCGGGTCCTGGCTTCCTTCGAGGCAGAGCATCGGGGCGGTCGCGTAACCTTCGAGGGCGAGATGGTAGAGCCCCGGATAGACACCCACTTCTTCGTCGGTGCACAGCAGGATGTTCAGATCCCAGGCTGGCTCGAGTCCTTCAGCTTTCATCACCTCGAGCGCGGTGAGGATCGAGGCGATGGCGCCCTTCATGTCGGCGACGCCACGGCCATAGATGCGGCCATCCTTGATCTCGCAGCCGAATGGATCGAAGTCCCAACCCTCCTCAATCGGTACCGTGTCCATGTGCGCGTAGACCGACAGAGGCGGTTTGCCGTTGTTCAGGCGCGCTACCAGATTTTGGCGTTCGCCTTTGAGTGGCAGTGGAATCTGCGCCACCTTTTCGGGCGGAACGACGACGCGCTTGGTGTCGAACCCATACTGTTTGAACTCTGGCTCGACCAGATCGAGCACCTGATCGTAGTTGTCGCCCGGTGGCACGCAGTTGTCGATTGCGATGATCTTGCGAATCCGATCGATGAGGTGCGCCTCGCGATCGTCGACCGTGTTGAAGGCGGAGGTGAAGTCCATCTCGTTCCCTTCCTGAATAGGATTGACCAGAACAATCAGGCGGCGTTCACGGAGATAATTAGCATCCAGACGAGGGCGCCAGAACAACGTGCTCGAGAATCGCGGCTCAGGTCCAACTCACTGCACCGACTCGAGCAACTGCTGCAGCAGCTCGGGCGTTCCCGCCGCGAATGGCATCACCCGCGCCAACAGATCCAACTCGAGCGGAAGCGGATTCCCATGTTGATCCGCTGAGACCCCGCCGGCCTCTTGCAGCACCAACACGGCTCCAGCATAGTCGACCACTTTCTCGCCGAAATTTGGTGGCCAATGCACGTTTGGGTTGGCGAACCCGTGCAATGACCCAGCGGCGATGAGGCAGAGGTCGAGCGCCGTGCATCCAGTCACTCGAATCCGATTCGACTTCAGCATCAAGGTAGATGAGCGTCGCAATCCCTCTTCATCAGCCGGACGCACCAATGCGACCCATGCGTCGCTCAGCCGGGTGATCGCCTCGCAGTGGATCGGCACCCCATTCATGCGGCTCCCGCCGCGCCGCACCGCGGTGAACACATCGCCTGTTGGGAGATTCCGGACGCACGACGCGAGTGGAACGCCGTCAAGCAATGCGCCGACGCTGAAAGCGTAGAACGGGAAGCCAAACTGTCCACTGTGTTCCGGCAACGACGGGGGATTGGCATGAAGCGACGAGGGGAGATCGGTAAGCGTAAGCTCCGCGGCGGCGGTCGCGTTGGCCGTGGCGTCGATTGGGTCCACGATGACCGTGACGGCCGATCCACGATCGACGAAGCCCACCTCTTCGCTCAGAATGTTGACCGGCGTCTGAAGGCGATCGAAGAAGCTGAGGACGACGTCCTCGGCGATCTGATCGATCCCCTTGGTTTCCGCCCCATCGGCCCCCATGCCTACGATCTCGGCAAGCTGGTGGCGTTCTGCCGCGACGATCGCCTGAAGCACCTGTTCGCTGCATTCGACTAGCGACCATAACAGCCGCTCCGCATCGATCATCGGACAACCTCCTCAACGCCCTGGCCATGCTATCACCAGATCAGGAGGATGCAACCGAATCGTCGGCATCCCCTGTGCAGCGTCTTCATATTGACGTGGACTCCACTGCATTGCGCCGCCAAAACCCATGGTATGCTGGCGGAAAGTGGGCGCTCGTCCGCTGCGGATTGCGGAGTTTTTCGTTCGACGCCCGAGCGCGCCGGAGCGCTCAAGGCCACCGGTGGCGCACCCAAACAATGGAGGATGGCATGGCAGCAACACCCGACCCATTCGGCGCGCGAAGTTCACTGACGCTCTCAAATGGCGACCGCGTCAGCTACTACCAGCTTTCGGCGATCGCCGACCAAATTCCCGCGGGACTGGAACAGCTTCCTTATACGGTAAAGGTCCTGCTCGAGAACGTCCTGCGCAACGCGGGCACCGAGCCCTTCGAGGAAGAGCACGTTCGTGGCCTCGCCTCGTGGCGTCCGGGCAATCGCGAGTCCGTCGAGTTTCCGTTTCTCCCTGCTCGCGTCCTGCTGCAGGATCTGACCGGCGTTCCGGCCGTGGTGGACCTGGCCGCCATGCGCTCAGCCATGGCGGAACTGGGTGGCGACCCAGCCAAAATCAACCCGCTGGTCAGCGCAGACCTGGTCATCGACCATTCGGTGCAAGTCGACGCATTCGGCACGACGCTGGCCTTCAGTCGAAATGTCGAGCATGAGTACCAGCGAAACGGCGAACGTTACCAACTGCTGCGCTGGGCACAGCAGGCGTTCCAAAATTTCAGCGTCGTCCCACCCGGAACCGGCATCTGCCACCAGGTGAACCTCGAATACCTCTCGAAAGTCGTGCAACTGCGGGACGAGAACGGCGAGAAGGTCGCTCTTCCGGACACGCTGGTCGGCACGGATTCCCACACAACTATGGTAAACGGGCTCGGGGTGCTCGGCTGGGGCGTCGGCGGCATCGAGGCGGAGGCAGTCCTGCTTGGACAGCCGATCTACATGCTGACGCCGCAGGTTGTCGGCATCCGGATGGTCGGGGAGGTGCCGGAAGGCGTCACGGCGACTGACCTGGTGCTGCACGTCGCACAACTGCTGCGCAAGACCGGCGTCGTCGGAAAGTTCGTCGAGTTCTTCGGTTCGAGCCTGCGCCATCTGACACTGCCGGATCGCGCCACCATCGGCAACATGTCGCCAGAATACGGCGCCACGGCAACGATCTTCCCGATCGACGACGAGACGCTCAGGTATCTGCGCCTCACCGGGCGCGCGCCGGAGACGATCGAGCTCGTCGAGCGCTACGCCAAGGCGCAGGGCATGTTCCGCACCGACGACGGTCCAGAGCCTCTCTACGATCAGGTCGTCGAGCTCGATCTTTCGACGCTTGAGCCGAGTGTCGCCGGGCCACGTCGTCCGCAGGATCGGGTTTCGCTAGGCGACATTAGCACGAACTTCCGTACCGCCTTCGCCGACCGCATTGCACAATCCAGCGAAGCCGCAGAACCATCGAACGGCACCGGCGGTGGCGCCGCCACCATGGTCAAGGAGCGAACCGCAACCGACGCCGGCCATGAGCCGGTCGAGATCGAGCTTGAAGGGCGTCACGTCGAGCTCAACCATGGCTCGGTCGTGATCGCGGCCATCACGAGCTGCACCAACACATCCAACCCCGCCGTGATGATGGCCGCCGGTCTGCTGGCCAAAAAGGCGGTCGAACGGGGCCTGGACGTCAGCCCGGCAGTCAAGACGAGTCTTGCCCCTGGCTCCGGCGTCGTCACGGCGTATCTCGACCGGGCCGGATTGACTCCGTTCCTCGAGGCGCTCCGCTTTCACCTGGTCGGTTACGGCTGCACGACCTGCATCGGGAACAGCGGACCGCTGGCCGAACCGGTGACCGAGGCGTTGACCAAGCACGATCTGGTTGGAGCGGCCGTCCTCAGCGGCAACCGCAACTTCGAAGGACGCATCCATCCGCTGGCGCGGGCCAGCTATCTGGCATCACCTCCGCTGGTGGTCGCGTTCGCCATCGCAGGGACCGTCGATATCGACCTCAACAAGGATCCCCTCGGTGAAGATCCGAACGGAGACCCGGTCTACCTGCGAGATGTCTGGCCTTCGACGGCCGAAATCAAGGAAGCAATCGCGCAAGCGGTCGGGCCTGACCTCTTCGCCGAGCGCTACGCCGACGTCTTCCACGGAGACGACCGCTGGCGCAGCCTGCCGGTGCCAGCAGGAGACCTGTATGAGTGGAACGACGAGTCGACCTACGTGCAGGAGCCACCCTTCTTCCAGAATCTCAGCCGTGAGCCGGGTCCGCTTTCGGACGTAGTCGGCGCGCGAGTACTGGCCCTGGTGGGGGATTCGGTCACGACGGACCACATCTCGCCGGCTGGGTCGATTCCGCCTCAGAGCCCGGCAGGACGTTACCTGATCTACAACGACGTCAGCGCCCGCGAGTTCAACAGCTACGGAGCTCGCCGCGGAAACCACGAGGTCATGGTGCGCGGTACGTTTGCCAACATCCGGTTGCGCAATCAGCTCGGGGACGGTCGCGAAGGCGGCTGGACTACCGATCTGCTCAATGACGAGGTCACCTCGATCTTCGAGGCGTCAGTCCACTACGCTGAAGAGGGTGTTCCTCTCATCGTGATCGCCGGGAAAGAATACGGAACCGGCAGCTCGCGCGACTGGGCGGCCAAGGGGACGCTTCTTCTCGGAGTGAAAGCGGCCCTTGCTGAGAGCTTCGAGCGCATCCACCGCAGCAACCTGGTCGGTATGGGTGTGATGCCGATGCAGTTCCTGCCCGGCGAAAACGCCGCAAGCCTGGGGCTGGACGGCACCGAGACGTTCGATATCCGGGGAATCGCTGACGGACTGACTCCCGGAGAGACGCTGAACGTCACGGCGCGGAAGTCGAACGGCGAGACGATCGAGTTCAAGGCGACGTCCCGCATCGACAGTCCCATGGAGATCGAGTACTACCGCAACGGCGGCATCTTGCAAACGGTGCTGCGCCGCCTGCTGGAGGCGTAATCGGCACCACGGAGCCTGGGTACGTAACGCGGGAGGACACAAGGTCCTCCCGCCGTTTCCCCAAACCGTCGCTCTACCGGAAGGCGTTAGTTTGTCCGACGATCTGTCCGGTCTCGATCCGACCGTTCGCCTCTACATCTACCGCTTCATCATCGACGAAGGGCACGCGCCGTCGGTCGCCGAAATCGCGGCCGCACACGATATCTCGGTCGACGAAGCACGGCAGACCCTTCACCGGTTGGAACAACCGCACCAGATCGTGCTCGAACCTGGCACCGACGAAATCCGTATGGCCATTCCGCTCTCTGCAGTGCCGTCCTCTCATCGAGTCTGGAGCGATGGCCGATGTCTCTATGCCAACTGCGCCTGGGACTCCCTCGGTGTGGCCGCCATGCTACACAGCGACGCCGAGATCGAAGCGCCGATCGATGGAGGACAATTGATCCGCTATGCGATTCGTGATGGAGACCTCGAGGCGCCGGATGGCTTGAGCGTCCACTTTCCTGCACCATTGCGGCGCTGGTACGACAACATCGTCAACACCTGAGCCAACATCACGCTCCTCCGGTCGGAGGAGCCTGAGGACGGCGGTGAGACTGTCTCGCTCGAAACTGCCTGGCGAATGGCAGTCGCATTCTTTGGTGACTACCTCGATCCAGCCTTTCGCGGCCTCGACCAACACGCCCAGAACGAGATCTTCACACGGCTCGGGCTCTCCTCGGAGTTCTGGAGGGTATGACTGACCGCGTTATCGGTGGCGCCGCCTTGGGCCTGTTCAAGCGCGACGCTGACTCGTCTTGCGCGGATCTCGGTACAAGTTCGGAGGAGCGGCGCGTGACTGAAACGCTGAGTGATCTCGATTGGGACATTCGCCTCTTCATCTATCGGGATTTCGTGGATCGCGGCGCTCCGCCGTCTGTCGATGACGCAGCCGAGCGCTTCGACATCTCGATCGACGAAGCCCGTGCCTCGTTCCAACGACTACACCGTGGACATGCGATCTTCCTCGAACCCGAAACAGATCATGTCCGCATGGCCAACCCCCTCTCGGCGATCCCGACGCCGTATCGGGTGACCGTGAACGGGCAATCGTTGTACGCCAACTGCGCCTGGGACTCTGTTGGCGTCCCCGCCATGCTTCGCCGGAACGCCCAGATCGAAGCGCGTGTCAGCGATAGCGAATCAATCCGCTACTCGATTGAGAACGGGGCTCTAATTGCCGACACGGCCCTCGTCGTCCATTTTCCGATCCCGTTCAGCCACTGGTACGATGACCTCATCCACACCTGAGAGACGATGACGCTCCTCCGGTCGGAGAGCAACGTCGACGTCCACTGCCAGCAGAACCGCATACCGCGCGGCGAAGCCGTGCCGCTTGAGACCGTCTGGCAACTTTCCAAAATCTGGTATTGGGATCGGATGGATCCGACGTTTCGCGGGCGAACCGCCGAAGATGCACGAGCGATCTTCAGAACGGTCGGTCTGACGTCTGAGTTCTGGCAGGGGTGATAACTCGCCCGCCGTTTCACCCAACTCTTCTCGAGAGACTGCGGCGCCCGGACGCGGATTTACTATCGCGACGCATGCCGGAAACCGTCGTCATTCGGTCGTCGGGTCGAGTCCTATCGATCGCGATGCTCCGCCTCCAAATCAAGCAACGCCCGCTTCTGGTGCAGCCCCCCGCCATACCCGTGCAGCTTCCCGTCCGTGCCGACGATGCGGTGGCAGGGGACGATGATGGCCGCCGGGTTGGCGCCGTTGGCCGCTCCGACGGCCCGAAAAGCGTTCGGTGCGTCGATCTGAAGTGCAATCTCGCGATAGGTGGTCGTCTCTCCATAGGGAACCTCGAAAACCGCCTGCCACACGCGTTGCTGAAACGTCGTGCCGCTCAGATCGAGTGGAACCGTGAACGTTCGAAGTTCACCGGCGAAGTAGGCCCGCAAATCGGCGATGGCTTGCTCGATGATCGGTCCGCCGTCATCGACGACGATCCCATTCGGCGCCGACCGCTCGACCTCACGCAAGCAATCCTCACGCGTCGCACCGGGTACGGTCATCACCCGCACACCGGTGTCACTGGCAGCGACCCAGACGTCCCCCAACGGCGATGAGAACGTGCCAGCCCAAATATGTTCGGGTTCGCCTCGGTTCGTCTTCATTGCCTGCCCCTTGCCGTTATGGCCAAGAAATGCCTTCCGTGCCGATTGTTCGGAGACCGATGGTATAAATCCTGGAGGAGATGCGCCAGCGTAGATGATGTTTCAGCGAAAATCTCCAGGTTTGTCGTCGTGTAGGGATCTGTTGATGAATCAAGAGTCCCCGTTGATTGAATCTATCGGCTTCGATCACGTCAATCTAAAGACACGCGACATGACCCGAGCGATTAATTTCTACGTCGATATCCTTGGTATGCGCCTGGTGCGCGCCGAGCGAAACGACCAGGGCGAAATTCGCTTTGCATCGCTGCGCTTTGGCGACGCCCTGATCGATCTGCAGCCCAACGACGGCGACTGGGAGGACGAGCGAGGCGGATTCAATCACATCGCTCTTGTGATCGAGCCGACCGATTTGAATGCTCTGGCCGAGACATTCCGTGATATGGGTGTGGAGGTGACGGACGGCCCGGTGCGGCGGCAAGGCGCATTCGGGTACGGACAGGCTCTCTACATTCGGGATCCGGATGGTCACGGCGTCGAGCTCAAACACTATGAATGGCCAAAATCACGCCCTGATTAGACGTATGAGGAGAACTTTCGAATGGCAGAACGACTACCAATTCGGCGCACGGTGCTCGACAACGGGCTGACGATTCTGACGCGCGAGAGTCATCGCGTGCCGGTGGCGTCGTTCTGGGTCTGGTATCGCGTCGGGGCGCGCAACGAAGTCCCCGGCATCACCGGCATCTCACATTGGGTCGAGCACATGCTCTTCAAAGGGACGCCCACCTGGAAGCCGGGGGCCATTTTCCGCGCAGTCAACAAATACGGCGGGACGTTGAACGGCTTCACCTGGATCGACTACACCGCGTACTTCGAAACCCTGCCCGCTTCCAGTCTTCACCTCGGCATCGACATCGAGTCCGATCGCATGGCCAACGCGCTGTTCGATCCTGATCAGGTGACCAGCGAGCGAACCGTAATCCTCTCGGAACGGCAGGGCAATGAGAATCAACCCACCTTCCTGCTGCGCGAGGAGATGAACGCCGCAGCATTCCGCTCACATCCCTACGGTCAGGGCGTCATCGGATTCCGCTCAGACCTCGAAACTATGACGCGTGAGGATCTCTACCACCACTATCAAACCTTCTACTCCCCCAACAACGCGATCGCCGTTGCCGTGGGCGACTTCGATTCCGACGCGTTGATCGAGCAGATCTCGCAGCGCTTCGGCTCGATTCCGCGAGTTGAACGGATCCCCGCCGTCCGCACGGTTGAGCCCGAGCAGTTCGGGCAACGTCGGGTCACGGTGCGTCGTCCCGCTCCGGCCGCCACCTTGCTGGCCGGATGGCACGGTCCGGCGGCCAAATCCGAGGACACCCCCGCCATGCTGGTGCTCGACACCGTCCTCTCCGGCGGAAAGTCTGTCGGGTTCGGTGGCAGTGGTATGGGACGTAGCTCGCGAATCTATCGTGAGCTGGTCGCGAGTGGGCTGACTTCCTCGGCCGGATCCTCGTTCGCCTTGACCGTCGATCCCTACCTCTTCAGC
The DNA here is from genome assembly GCA_963822235.1 of uncultured Chloroflexia bacterium. Classification (GTDB taxonomy): domain Bacteria; phylum Chloroflexota; class Chloroflexia; order Thermomicrobiales; family Thermomicrobiaceae; genus CALAGB01. The sequence goes on along the minus strand of CAWGGU010000007.1, from coordinate 21,241 downwards.
GTGTCGGCCACGCTCGTGCCGAGCACCAAGCCAAATCAGGTGGAAGAGATCGTCTTCGATCAGGTCGCACGTCTGCGGGACGAGCTCGTTCCAGAAGGCGAGCTCGAGCGCGCCGTCAAGCAGTTGCGGGCGCAGTTCGCGTATGCGGGTGAGAGCGTCACCAGTCAGGCATATTGGATCGGATCGCTGGAAGCCGTTGCGCCGGAGTATGACGCGGACGAGTTTGAAGAGCGCATCGCGAACGTCACCGCTGAGGACGTGCGACGTGTTGCTCGTACGTACCTGAACGTCGATCAGAGCACTGTTGGCTGGCTCGAACCGACCGAGGAGTCCGGTGAATCGAGTGACGAACCGGTTGCGGCAGCCGTGCCTCACTTCTTCACTGGTCTGTCTCAAGAACCGACGTTCGGAGAGATCCCGCGCATCGAACTGAACGAGCGCACGCTCGACAATGGGATGTGGCTGCTCGGTCATCATGACCCGACCAGCGACGCGGTCGTAGTCGACATGCGCATTTCCGCCGGATCGATTGCGGACGGCAACGTCCCCGGCCTGGCTTCCTTCACCGCTCGCATGCTCTCACGCGGTACCGAGCGCCTCAGCTTCGCCGAGCTTAATCAGGAATTAGATAGCCTCGGCGCGGCCATCTCGGTGGGCGCCAGTCGCGAACACATCGACGTGACGGGCAAATGCTTGAAGGAAGATGCCCCCAGGCTGATCGAGCTGATGTCGGACGTCGTGCTGCGACCGATCTTCCCGCAAGACGAAATCGATCGGGTGCGCCAGCAGTCGCTCAATGGTCTCAAGCAGGCGTTGAACGACACCCGCTCGGTCGCGGCTCAGGACCTGCGCGAGCTCGTCTACCCCGAAGGCCATCCATACCGGCACCGCACCATCGGCACGCAAGCAACCATCACCGCCATGAGCCGAGACGATCTGACGGCATTTCACGGTCGTCACTTCCGGCCGGAACAGACGATCGTGGCGGTCGCTGGCGGACTGGAGACGGATAAGGCGTGGGGGCTGATCGAAAACGCGTTCGGTTCATGGACGGCTGAAGGTTCAGCGGAGGCTGTCGAGGTTCCAGACATCGAGCCGCCGGAACATCAGGTTCGCAAGAATTCTGGGATTCACGGCAAGACGCAGGCCGACATCTCAATCGGACTTCCGGCGCTCGCGCGTTCGGATCCCGATTACGAGCCACTGCGCGTGGCGAACTTGATACTGGGTCGGCTCGGCCTCATGGGCCGACTGGGTGCCAGCGTGCGCGAGCGTCAGGGCATGGCGTACTACGCCGCCAGCTCGCTGTCGGCAGGGCTTGGTCGCGGCATGTGGACCGCCTATGCGGGCGTCGATCCAACGAACGTCGATCGAGCCGTCGACAGCATCCTGGACGAGGTGAAGCTCCTCCGAGAGGAGCCGGTCAGTGACGAAGAGTTGGCCGACGCCAAAAGCTACCTGATCGGGAGCCTTCCGCTCAGCATGGAGAGCAGCGACAGCATTGCCGACGCCATGCTCGACGTAGCCTTTTACCACCTTGGGCTCGACTATCTGGACCGACTGCAGGAGCAGATTCACGCGCTGACGACTGAGGACCTGCAGCGCGCGGCGCGCAAGTATCTTCTCGTGGATCGCATGGCCATCGCCGTCGCTGGACCGTCCAAGACCGAGTGACCGGTCGGTGAAACAAATCGCGGCGATGCGGCGGTGGCATAATCGGGGCCGGGCGTCGCGCGCCGGCGTCCGACCACCAGAGGAGAGGAGACACACGCATACATGGCATCAGGTTCAACGTTCACGGCGTTTTGGCTCTACAAAACGAGCAATGATTGGCGTTCGCAACCCGCCGACATTCGGCGTGCTGGACGCGAAGAGTTCGTCAACGTCATTGAGCAGCCTGGCGACGGACTCAACGTTCGCGGCGTCTATTCGACCATCGGATATCGCGGCGACGTCGATCTGATCGTGTGGGCCGTCGGAGACGACGCAGACTGCATTCAGCGCCTCGCCGTTCGACTACGCCGAACCGCGTTAGGGAGCATGCTCGACATGCGAAACGCATACATCGGCGTCGCGAGCATGTCGCAGTACGATCCCAATCACGGCCCCGCGTTCCTTAAGGGGAAGCCGCCGGCCAAGTTCCTCAGCGTCTATCCCTTCACGAAGACTCCGGATTGGTATCTCCTCACCTACGAGCAGCGCCGTGAAATGATGTCCGTGCACGGCGATCTTGGCGACGAGTTTCCGTCGATTCTGACCAACACCGTCAGTTCATTCGGCATTCAGGACCAGGAATTCATCGTCGCGCTCGAAGACGACGATCCGGGAGTGTTGGTGAAGATGGTGCAGCGACTTCGGCTGGCCGAAGTGCGCAAGTACACCCAGGTCGACACGCCCATCTTCCTCGGAAGGTTAAAAGACCCGGGCGAGGCCCTCAGCGACATCGAATAACGTCGCGTCAGACAAACGACGTGTACAGCGGAGCCCCAAGTTTGGGCTCCGCTTTTCGTCTATTGTGCATTCGTGAAGTGATCAGGTGAGCGCGGCAAAGATCAGTGCCCCTACGACGGCGCCAAAGGCCGTCGCGAGCGTGTTGACCACGTCATTGTCGATGAAGGGCCAGCCACGCGCCAGTACGGTGGACGTGCCACAGGAGTGAACGCCTTGCTCGGTCAGCGTCATACACGCCGGGCACCGATTGACTCGCTGGACGCTGGCCCCGAGGAGACTGTCGACGACCGACCCAGTCACGCCAGCCAATACGGCGCTCAGCGCGAGCGAGATCGAATGCGTCGATCCGACCGCGGCGATCAGCGCGATGACGAGCGCGCCCAAGCCGGCACCGGCAAACCCGAGCAACGTGACTCCGCCGGACCAACCCGGTTGCAGCGCTTTCAGCGTCAGTATTGACCGTGGGGGTGTGCGGCTGAGCGTGCCGATTTCGGTCGACCATGTGTCCGCCGTGGCCGCCGCCATCGCTCCGACGAACGCGGGAAAGAGGAGCATGGATCCAGTGCTCGTACCGTGCGCAACCGCCAACAGTGCCGCGACTCCGCCGTTCGAGAGCACCTGCAAGGCATCGCGGCGCGCGCCCTTCTCTACCACACCCAGAGCCTCGCGGCGCCGCTGTTTGCCGAGGCGAGACAAAAGGCTTGAGAGGACGAAGAAGCCGACCATGATGGCGGCCCAGCGCCAGCCGCCAAGCCCGAAGATGGCGGTGCCGACCAACGCGGCGGCGATCGCGCCGTCCATCGAAAGCGCCCGAACGCGATAGCCCGCTCCAGCCACGACGCAGGCAGCGACAAAGCCGATGCCGAGTTGGACGGCGGTGGTCATGGGACGCCTTGTGCGAGTGACGCGCCGCTACGGACCAAAGAGCTTGATCAAACCTTCCGGGCGAATGTCGAAGACGTAGCCTTCAATTTCGACCACTGCCGGACCGCTCGCTTCGCCGTAGCGAATCAGAATGTGATGACCCTCCAACTCCACTTCGCTGTTCGCGTTCATCGCGAACGGGTGGCGTGGATTGCCATGTACGTGCCGTGCGCCGCCAGCCTGTTCGACCGCTTCTTCAGCCAACCGCAGCGCGGTCTCGTCGTCCAATGTCACGAGCCAACGTCTCCCTTTTGATCGCGTTGAGCAGATCGAATCCGGCGCACCGATAGGCACGGCGCAGCGAGTTCTGCTCATCGAGCAGAAGCATAGCACTGCGAGGATTCGATGCTCGTTGAGGAAGCGTCACCTATCGGGTAGGATTAGCGATGCGACCGGGCAGCATGTTCGGTTTGAGCCCGTAGCTCAGTTGGTAGAGCAGCGGACTTTTAATCCGCGGGTCCTGGGTTCGAGTCCCAGCGGGCTCACCGCCAAAAACCGCATGAGATCAACGAATACGACGCCCGCTCACACCCGAGCGGGCATTGTTTTGGGCAATTTTCGGGGTTTGACAGCCAAACTGACAGCCAAACTCCCGTGCCCAAGCGCAGGTCCTCGCCTATGCGGACGCACACGATTTACTCTCATCTGAGGCGACCTCGGACTTCTTGATTCTGAAAACCAGCAACATGCGATCATCCCGGCAAAACCCTGAGCAACGTACTCACCTCACGTCCCGGACCGAATATTTCCGCGTTGGTACGTCTCGGAGCGAAATCGGAGGAAACGTGACGGTGAACGACGTCGCCGGTGGACACATGGCAGACGCACTTGAGCACGATCTTGGTGTCTCTTCGGACACCGTTGCACAGGCACTCCATGTCGCCCGTCGTACCATCGAGCGATGGAGACGCAACAGGGCAGTCCTCCAGGTCAAACATGCAAGCGACTCGCGGAGCTTATTGCCCACGCGACCAACTCCTCTGAATGTTCGGTCGCCAGACCGCGCAGACGTGGTTGCAATCGCCACGTCGGTATCTCGGAGAGTTCGCTGCTGAGGAAGCGCTCGAGGCTCGGGGAGTCGGCGGACGCAAGCGGCACATCTCATGCAGGTGAAGCGAAAATGCCGTACTGGCGAAGATTGGATACGGGAGGTGTCGGATGAAGGCGATCGTGGTGACCGATCAGGCCGCGGGAACGGCTGGGATGACGCTGGTGGAGCGGCCCGAGCCACAGGCAGCAATAAACGATGTCGTTGTTCAGATTCATGCGTCGGGATTCGTCCCGACGGAGATGGCGTGGCCCTCGACCTGGACCGATCGACTCGGCCGCGACCGAACCCCGTCGATCCCTGGGCATGAGCTGGCCGGAGTGGTCACCGCCCTCGGCTATGGCACGAGGGGGCTGTCCGTTGGTCAGCGGGTGTTCGGCCTCACGGACTGGACTCGTGATGGCACCCTGGCGGAGTATGTGGCCGTCGAGGCACGCAATCTTGCGCCACTGCCCGGCGACGTCGACTTCACGGTCGGAGCGAGTCTGCCGATCTCGGGCCTGACTGCGTGGCAGGGATTGTTCGAGCACGGCCGACTTCAGGCTGGGCAGAGCGTCCTGGCGCACGGCGCGGCCGGCGCAGTCGGATCGATGGTGACGCAGCTCGCGCGCGAGGCCGGCGCCTACGTCATCGGCACCGGGCGTGCTGCCGACCGGCAGACCGTTCTCGACTTCGGCGCGCAGGAGTTCGTCGATCTCGACAACGACACCCTGGAAGACGTCGGCGGAGTCGACCTGGTGTTCGATGTCATCGGCGGCGACATCGGGAAGCGGTCGGCAGGGCTGGTTCGCGTCGGAGGAATGCTGGTGTCCGTCGTCGGGCCGTCCGAGACGCGGCCCGTCGGCGGTCTGGCGGTCGACTTCGTCGTCGAGGCCAATCGCATCCAATTGAGTGAGATCGTTCAGCGGGCGCGTGACGGACGGTTGCGGACGAACATCGGCACCGTGGCGGCGCTCGACGACGCCGTCGCGGCCTTCAACCCGATCGAGCGACGCAAGGGGAAGACGATCATTCGCGTTCGTCCGTGAGGAATCAGAGCGCCTAACAAAACCGCTGAAGAGCACGGTAACACTGTAGATCGCAAGCCTGCGTGAGGAAGGCTTCATGGATATCTCGGCGCCGCTCATAGCGGTCCTGGAGATGGCGACAGCGATGCAGTCACGCGATGGTGCATTCGACGACCCAGCGGTAGCCACCAAGCATGTCCTTGGCTTCAACCCTGATCCGAGCAATCCGGACCTGGATGTGGCCCCAGTGCAGGAAGCGCCGACAGCGGGGCACGTCATACCCCTTGTCCGCATGCAGTCTGTCGGGCCGGTTGCGACGATGGTCATTCGGTTGTTGGATCAGCGGAACGGCATCGACCACCACGAATATCCAAATGCCTATCGCCGCCGTCGGTTGGCATTCTCCGACGTCGGCAACCTGTATGTCGATCCGCGTGGTCGCCACCACCATCTCTACACCTGGGGCGACGTCCCCGAAGTGGCGACGCGACTGGCGGCCGATCCACTCCTGGTCCGCCGGAGGTGATCTGGTTATCCTCGCCCAACGAGGACGTTGTCGGCATGAGTGAACATGAGATGGCTGCCCTGTTTCCGCATCTGTTCTCGTCTTCAGAGAATGACACGGTGAACGACGACTCCAAGGAACAGGCGGACGCGGCATAGCGTGCGACGCAGCGAATTCACGTCGATCGCCGAGCGACGCATTCGAAGCCCCTGCCTCGCCACCCTCCGACAACCTTCAGTCCTGTCTAATCGATTGACCAGTCATCCGACGCCGGAATCCCGAATCTCGTCGCCGTCCAAGACACTGCAAACCTGGGCCGGACTCCTGACGAGTCCGGCTCGGCTTGCTGGTCGTCGCGTGTACGTGTCACCATCTGCTCTTTGACATACTCAAGAGGTTACTGCATATGATTGCACACTCACCGGGGCAGCCTGATACCGTCGATGTGCGCCGGAATCCGTATCTCGTCGACTCCCTCCCGCCGATCCGCTTGATCGCGACCTGCGCTATCTGCGGCGTCACCCGTGAACTTTCGCACGAGTCGATTGCCGACGGGACATGGATCGTCTGTCCGACTTGTGCGAAGGCCAACGAGCGCGACGTCATGCTCAAAACCGCGGCATAGTCGCGTGACGCCACCATGACGATGGCGTGAACGACGAATGGATCAAACGAGTCGCCCGACCACTACCTTCGCGGCGCCTCTCCGCAAACCAAGGAACTCGGACTCAGGATTCCCAATTCTCGACGCCCCCTTCCCAGTACTCGCTCCCACAGGAAGGGGAGGGGTCAAATCTGTGGGAGGTCAGCGATTGCACGGACCGTTGCTCGTCAGGACTCCCGCGTATAGTTGGGACTGACGCGCCCCACCGCGACCTGGAGGTGGTTGCGCACCGAGGCGGATGGGCCGAGTGGGCCGCACGCTGGCAGCATCATGGAACTGGCAACACGCTCATCGTACGCGATGCGCGGCGAGCCCCAAATCTGCCCGCCGGGTGAGCGGTAACGAGACGTTTGTCGTCATGCTTGACCGTATCACGACGCCACACCAATTGATTGGTGACACGGTGTGGTGCAACAGACGGAACGCGTGTCGGTCGGAGGTCAACGCGAGACACCTCCCGTGGATGACGAATTGCGCAAGATTGTGACGATCTAATTGACTTACGACTTGGTGCGGCCCTCATGCATTCGTCGCTAAAAATCGTTCATGGCCCCATTTCCAGTGCACAATTGGCACCCCACGCTCCCGAGAATCGCATGGGAAGGCCTCTTTTGGCCGACTGACGGTCACAGATTCCGGATTTCTTATTTGCCTGGGATTGCACCGCGATTAGCAAACATGGTGACGAAGTTCGCGCACATCGAACAGTGCACTCGTCGTACCGCGACCGCTACCTGATCTGAGTGTTCCTACCGATGACCTATAACCGTATTTATGTTCAGGTATGCTTTCGTCCCGCGTTTTCGTTCACGGCAACGGTTGACGGCCAGAGTGGATCGGGCACCACGTGCACCACACCCGGAATTCTGCGAATTGTGCGAATTCTGCGCCGTGGGCGCGATAGTCGCCCATCGGGCACCAGACGGCAGCGTCAGGCCGCACGCGAGCGGACGGCACGTCATGGCTACGTCGGGTGCTGCCACAGACATCACCCGACGTTCGCGACCACGATCAGCGATTGAGCACCTTGCGCACCAGGAAATCGTCGATGCGATTGGCATCATCGATGATGGTCGAGACCCGCTTCCAGCCGTGCCCCTCACCCGGATAGGTGTGGTACTCGACGTCTTTGCCGCTCTTACGCAGTGCGGCGACCATCCCGTCCATCTGACTCGGATGGCACACGATGTCCTCTTCGCCCTGGAGGATCAAGAGCGGCTCTTGCACGTCGTCGACGAAATTGATCGGGACTCCGATCGTAATACAGTGCGCTGTTCTCGGCCGGTGGACCCATCAGCTTGGCGATGTAATGGCGCTCGAAGACCCAGGTCTTGTCCGTGAAGGTCGTCAGGTCCCCAATGCCGAAGCGACAGACGCCGGCCCGAAAGAAATCGGGCGCCTTGGTCATGCAGATCAAGGTGCTGTAGCCGCCGGCACTCCCACCCATGGCGATGACCTTGCGCGGGTTGACCAGTCCGCTATCGATCACCATCTGCGCGCCGCTCACGTAGTCCTCCAGGTCACCGCCACCCCAGTCACCATAGAGCTTCTCCATAAAGGCGCGGCCATACCCCTTACTGCCACGGTAGTTGGGGGCGAGGACCACGTACCCTCGACCAACCAGATACTGGACATGGCCTTGCCACGAGGCCAGCGTCTGTCCCACCGGCCCACCGTGAATCGAGAGCACGAGCGGATGCTGGCCCGGGACAGTCTGCTCCGGGGTGTAGAGCAGCCCACGGATCGTCAGCCCGTCAGCGCTGGTCCAGGTGACATGCTCTGGCGTGACCAGATTCCCTCCCAGCACGCCGCCCGTGGCGCTCTGAGTCAGCTGGCGGCGCGTTCCGTCCGTCGTATCGATCACCCACAGATCGGCTGGCAGGGTCGGCGACGAGTAGGCGCAGACCAACCGACGGGCGTCGAGCCAGGCGATCTCGCCATGGACGCCCGGTTGGTCCGTCACCTGGCGTGCGTGCTCCCGTCCCAGCACCAGATCTGCACGTCGCCGTCGACGTTCCGCAGATAGGCAATCTGTCGACCATCCGGTGACCAGGCCGGCGCGCCATGTTGCGCCGACTCGGACGCGAGGCGCTGGAGGCGGTCTCCACTGCCATCACACACCCAGAGATTTCCGAAGTCACCGGCGCGGTCCGACACGAAGGCAATCTGCTGCCCATCTGGCGACCAGACGGCATCCGCGTTGGTGACGCGCGTTCCACTGGCGATCACGCGACGCGTCCCCTGTGCGAGATCGGCCACGACCAGGGCTCGTTCATCCCAGGGCATGTCGTAGTGGGGCCACTGTCCGTAGAGGAGACGCGTGCCGTCTGGTGACCAGCGCGGCTGCAGCACGGGGTCGTCGCCCTCGCTGATCACCTGCAACGCGCGGCCGTCCAGGTCCGCCACGATGACGTCGACGTGCTCGCCACGCTCGGCGACATACGCGACGCGTTGCCCATCTGGCGCAACGGCCGGCGAATGATGCGCGCCGGGTCCCTCGTCGATGGCACGGGATGGTCCCCCGTCTGCCGCGACCGATCCAGAGTTTCTTGTCCTGATTTCCCGCAAAGACGAGCTGCTGCCCGTCGGGCGTCCAGGCAATCGAGGTGGCATGACGTTGGTTGGGATCGGGACCTTGCAAGGTGACCGCGTCGGTCAATTGCAGCGGCGTGCCGCCGTCCACACCGATGACGTAGAGATCGATGCGTCCATCATAGGCGCGACTGTAAGCGACGCGCGTGCCATCCGGTGATGGGCATGGCGTCGAGATGGTCGGAATCGTCGCATAGGCCTCGGGCGTCATTGCCGACGTCCAGCGACCCGGTTCACGGCTCCAATGGTCGAGTTGATTTGGCGACATCGCGTCCTCGTTTCCATCGTCGAACATCGTCGATTTCCGCGCGTCTGGTCGCGCGTGCTAGTTTGGCCACCGTGGCGGCAGCGGGTCTCGCATCAACACCGCGAGAATCAGGTCGACGCACTGTACCAACTCGTGCTCCATGACCATCTCATTTGGGGAGTGGGTGTAGCGCGTTGGGAAGGTCAAGAGCGCCGTTTCGACACCTCGCCGGATGAGTGCCGCCCCATCGCTCCCATAGTTCTGGAAGACCGCTTGCTGCACCGGGATGTCGGTTGAGCGGCCGGCGTCAACCAGCGCCATCGACAAGCGGTGCGAGTATTGCGCCGAGACATCCCCGTGCACGACCAGCGGCCCCCCTCCGAGCCTGGATGGATGGGTTTTCGGGTTCGTTCCGGGGACATCTCCGCAGAGCCCGACGTCGAGATTGATGGCAAAGTCGAATGCGTGCATGTCCGCAATGCTCGAGGACCCGAGGAGACCGTTCTCCTCCTGGACCGCCGATCCCACCCACAGCTCGTAGCGGAGATTGCTCAGGTCGGCTCGTTCGGCAACAGAGGTAGCGATCGCGATGGCAGCCCGATTGTCCATCGCCTTCCCGACAATCGTGTCGCCGAGGCGACGAGTCGGCGGACTGATGACAAACCGCGTGCCTGGATGAATCCCCATCGATTCCACACGATCCCGGCTGGAATAGCCGAGGTCGACGAACCAATCATCCCAGTTGAAGGTCTCTTTGGCTTCGGCGGTATTGACCACGTGCCCGCTGGCGTAGCAGAGCTGGCCTTCAACCGGCCCGTTCTCCGCCAGGATGATCACGGGTTGGTTGACCGGACTGTAGCGCAACGTCGGACGTCCGCGCGGATCCTGCCGGGCCGGCCAGAGGTGAAGCAAGCCGTTGTCCGTGATGCTGGTCACCACGAAGCCCAACTCGTCGCCGTGTGCCAGCACGATCAAGCTTGGCCCATGACCGCCAACCCGTGCGACGACGTTTCCGGTGCGCGAGATCTCGACGTGTTCGGCGATCTCCGTCCAGTGACGCGCACACCACTCATGGACCAACTCTTCCTCGCCCGTCGGTCCAGGGATCTCCGTCAACGTCTTGACCAGATCGAACATCGGGGTCGGCTGTCCCATTTTCAATCCTCCACTCCGCAGTGGCGGGCAATTGCCACCGCCACCCAAACAATGGCGCGTTGGAACTCCTCGAGGTCGAGATATTCGTCCGCGCCATGCCCCTGAGCCATGTCACCGGGACCGAAGTTGATCGCCGCTGTTCTCCCAAGATTCGTCAAGAATCGTCCGTCGGTTCCCGCCGAGAGCGCATGCACGGGTGGCTCCGCAAACCCCAGCTCGGCCGCCGCACCAACGAGATCGGCGACCAGCGCGGACTCGGCCGGAGCGGCCGCGGCCTCGATGAAGGGGAACGTCATGGCAATCTCGGGCGGATGTTCGGTGAGCCAGTCGTCAGATGCGGTCACGGCGGCGAATGCGGACTGGACGCGGTGAAAGATCTCGTCTTGAGACTCACCGGCCATGTAGCCGGCGCTCAGGCGCAGTTCACACTGGCTGGGAACGGACCCCGGGGAGGGCGTGCTTGTGATCTGGGTGATGCTGAAGACGTGCCCCGTCGGAAGCGATGACCAGAGCGGGTGGAGATACTCGGCGTCCAACTGCCAGCCCAGCTGATAGAACGCCTCACACGTAGCTGAGCGCGAGATCGATGGCGTTCACGCCGTCAAAGGCGACGCCGAGGTGCGCCGCACGCCCGATTGTGTGCAGCACGATGCCAAACGCGCCGCGCGAACCAGGGCAGACAGCGAGCGACGTCGGTTCTCCGACCAGCGCATGCGGCGCACGATAGCCGCGTTCGATGCAGGCCAGGGTTCCGCCTCCCCCCGCCTCTTCGTCCACCACGCTGGTGAGGGCCACGGGCCGCTGGAGTCGAAAACCCGCCGTGGTGAGCACCTGCAGCGCCCCGAGATACGCGAGCAGCGAGCCTTTGGCATCCGCCGAACCGAGACCGAACAGTTTCCCGTCCTGGATATCCGCCCCATGGGGATCCCGCGTCCAGCGAGACGCATCCGCGGCAACCGTGTCGGCGTGGCTGTTCAGGATCAGGTGGACGTTATGCCGATCCGCACCAGTCGGCCCCAGCACGCCGACGACGTTCGGCCGTCCACGGAAGTCGCAGGTCGACCCACTCATCACCATGCCGTAGCGTTCTTTGAGTCCCGGTCCGTCCGGTTCCCAGACGTCGACCGTGGCGCCCAACTCCTCGAGCCGTTCGGTCATGAATGCCTGGAACGCACCTTCGCCGTCGCCAGCGCCACCGGACCGTGCCGGGTTGACGCTGGGGATGCGGACACCCTGCTGCAGCATCGTCACCAAGTCTGGGCGCAGCACCGCGGCTTGCTCGCGAATCCGCTCGAGCATGGTCGGGGACAGGGCATTCATCGGCTGTATGTCCGTGTTGGGAGTCCAGAGAGTGGCTCGAGGCCGTTCTCGGTGACCAGCATCGTATCCTCAACCACGCCGGTCCCGAGCCCGCCAATGACGAACATGGGCTCAAAGGCGAAGGTCATCCCGGTTTCGAGGACTTCCGGATTCGGCCCTTGGCGGAGGTTCGGTCGCTCATAGACCATGCAACCCAGACCGTGGCCAAACCCGCCACGTTTGTAGTGCTGTTCGAATCCAAGCTCGCGCGCGATGCGCTGGCCGTCCTCATGCCACTCAGTGACCGCCTTGCCAGGACTGCCAAGCTGACTGAGTTCGGCAAACAGGTTCTCGGCCGCGATCATCAGTCGCAACGACTCGGGTGACGGATCGCCAACGATGGCGCAGCGGGAGACATCGGCGTAGTAGCCGTGATATGTCGCACCCATATCGAGAAAGACCATGTCGCCCGGCTCGAGCGCGCGCCAGGTCGGGGTGCAGTGTTTCATCCCGGCACGTACTGGGCCCGACGCCACTGCGGTGTCGAAGGCGAGATGCTCGGCGCCGGCCGCGAACATGGCGCCGTGCGCGATGCCCATCACCGCCTGTTCGGTGACCCCGGGAACGCAGGCAGCCAGAGCTGCCGCCAGCCCGGCTCCCGTGATCTGCGCGGCACGCCGCATCATCTCGATCTCACGCGCTGACTTGATCCGTCGCGCGGCCGCCAGCGCCTGATCGCCATCGGCAAACGCGTCCAGACCGAGGGCTGTTGCCAGCTTGGCGGCAATCCTTTGTGGGATGATGCGCTGTCCGGCCAGTCCGATCGTCAGGCCCGACGCGGAGGGGTTGATCACCTCGGCAACTTCCTCGGCAATGTCATCACTTCCCATCGGGCAGACGCGGGTGTCCTTCATCCAGCTGTGATAGATGCCCGAGTGCATCGGCTCGCTGTGCATCACCCAGTTGGTGACCAGCATCGGTGCGCGCTCGAGACTGACGACGACGATCGACTCGCCATATGACGTGTAGAACCCGGACAGCCAGCGCACGTTTCCCGGATCGGCGTGATTGCTGTAGGCGATGAGGTGGGTCAAGCCCCCGTCACGCATCTCGTCCCGAAGCCGCTCGATGCGGGCCGCGTATTCCTCTTCAGGAAAGGTCAGCGCGTCGATGTGTCGCCGTGATTCCCAGTCCCACGGGGCGGTCGCCTGCACCTGCGGCATGGTTGAGTCCTTTCACGTGGGTGAGTCGCTCGACGATCGACATCCCTCTTATGAGGGAGGGGGCGCACGATCAGGCGGTCTTGTCTCGCGATTCACTGAGACCGAGACCGCCACGAACGCTAATCACGCAGACGCGGAAGTCGGTTGCTGGTAGACGAGAAATCCACGTATGACGTCGATGAAGTCATCGTGCTCATCGCCCATGACGCTGTGACCGCTCTCTTCGAAGATGCGCAGGTCCGCGTTGGGAATCTTGGACGCAATGAGCTGGGAAAACTCGGGTGGACAGATCCAATCGTGGCGTCCCGCGATGACCAACGTGGGGGCGTCGATCCGATGCAACTGATCCGTCACGTCGTAATCCCGCAAGAACCCTGCGAATCCCTCGTTGATCGCGTCAGGAGAGACGATGCCGCGCATGCGTCGCTCTTTGGCCTTCTCCGGGTCGAACTTCATGGAATACATGGGACCCATCACGTCGAAGTACTGGCGCAGCTCCTCTTCGTCCGCGAACGTGCCGGACCAGAGCTTTTCGGCGACGAGCTTCTGTTCGTCCGTGCCGCGTTCCGCCATGTTCTTCTTGGCGGCGTCCAGGAAACGATGGCTCGACGCCGTCACGATGGCGATCAGGTGGGAGACGTTTTGCGGGTAGCGCGTGGCATAGGTGAGCGCGACCATCCCACCGTACGAGGCCCCTAGCACCACGATCTTCTCGAGACCCAGGTACTCGCGGAGCGCCTCCATGTCCTCGACATTGTTGTCGAGGGTGTAGGTCTCCCGAGGGCCTCGCGCCGATCGACCCTGGCCGCGGTGATCGATGTAGACCAGCTGAAGCTTGTCGGCGAGTGGGCTGAGCGCCGGTTTGTAGCCGGTATGATCTCCACCCGGACCGCCGTGCAGCACGAAGGCGACCGGCTTCTCCACCATGCGAGGTCCGTCGGGAACCAGGCCCATCCCCTCAACATCGAAGTAGATCTCGGTACCACGAAGTTTTGCACGCATGCTTTCGCCTCCCCGTCCAATGAGACCGACAGGTCACTACCGCTGGAACATCAGATTCTGAGTCGTGGATCGAACGCGTCACGCAGGCCGTCACCGATCAGGTTGGCCGCCATGACGGTGATGGTGATGGCCAGGCCCGGGAAGGCCATAATCCACCACGCGCTGCGCATGAATTGTCGACCATCGGCCAGCATGATTCCCCATTCAGCCGTCGGCGGTTGTGCGCCAAGCCCCAGGAAGCTCAAAGCCGCACCAATGAGGATGGCGGACGCCACACCCAGCGTCGCCAGCACCAGGACCGGCGTCAGGACGTTCGGCAGAATGTGTCGATAGATGAGCCTGCTCGTGCGGCAACCGATGGCCTGGGCTGCCTCAACGTAGGTTGTGCCGCGCACCTGGAGCGTCGACGCGCGAACCAAGCGAGCGAACGACGGGATGAAGGCAATGCCGACCGCGATCATGGCGTTCCTTAGACCAGTGCCCAGCATCGCGGTGATGGCAAGCGCCAACAGAATCCCTGGGAACGCCATCATGGCATCAACCAGACGCATGAGCGTGCTGTCGACCCAACCACCGTAGGTACCCGCGACAATGCCCATCGTGGTGCCGATCAGGGTGGCGATGGCGATGGCGATAAACCCCATTCGCAGGGACACACGAGCGCCGTAGATGATGCGACTGAAAATATCCCGACCGAAATTGTCCGTACCCATGATATGGCTGGCGCTTGGAGGCTTCAGTACGTCCGTAGTGATTTCGATGGGACTATCTGGAGCGACCAGCGGTGCAAAGATCGCGACAAAGATGAGGAGGAGCAAAACCACGAATCCGATCATGCCGCCGGTATGCTTGGCCATTCGGCGTAGGATGCGCAGCCGGCCGCGTCGCTCGGCCACGGTCTCCAATTCGCGAGTGCCAACAGAATCCTGTGCTGGTCTAGCAACCCCCACGTGAATCTCCCCTAATATCGAATTCGCGGATCAATGACGGCGTATGAGATGTCAGTGAGCAAGTTGACCGACAGATAGGCAACGGCGGTCAACAGGATGGCTCCCTGAACCAAGGGGAAATCCTTCGTCTGAATAGCGTCGACGATGAGTCGTCCGATTCCTGGACGAGCGAAGACGATCTCAACGATGACCGCGCCACTCAACAGGTAGCCAAAATTCAGACCCAACAGGGTGACGACCGGCAGCAGCGCATTTCTGAGCGCGTGCACAAGCCAGACCGATCGTTCCTGCAGTCCCTTTGCTCTTGCCGTCTTCACGTAGTCCTCTTGCAGGGCCTCCAGCATACTGGCACGCACCAGGCGGGCGATCAGGGCGACCTGCTGTACGGCAAGGACCGCGACAGGAAGCACGAGATGTTTCCAGCCGCCTCCACCGGTGGCTGGAAGCCAACCGAGATCGACCGCAAAAATATAGATCAGGATCAACGCCAGCCAGAAGTTCGGTATCGAGATGCCAAGAAAGCTGACGGCCATCGAGAGATAGTCGATCCAGGAACGAGGATGAGTGGCCGCGATGACGCCCAACGTCATCCCGATCAGTCCGGCGACGATGAGCGACGCAAACGCGAGTTCAAGCGTATCTGGGAAGAGTTGAAAGAACTCACTCGTCACCGACTGCTGCGTCCGAATGGACCGTTCTTTTCCGGTGGCCATCCGTTCCATGAAGATGACGTACTGGACCGGCAACGGCCGGTCCAGTCCAAGCTCGTGACGTACCTGCTTGATCTGCGCCGCAGACGCCCCCGATTCTCCCAGCATGATCTGGACGGGGTCTCCCGGCGTCAGATGGATCATGAGAAAGACGAGCACCGACACCAGCAGCAGCACCGGCACCATCAGCGCGAGTCGACGCGCGATAAAACTAATCATTTCCGGTCCCTCGACTCGGTGCTAGGCCGTGTGCACGTCGTACAGCCACTGGTACTTTCGAAAGTCGAGTTTGAGCCCCGCGAACTTGCTGCTCGCGCCTATGGTGCGCAGAGACCCAAAGAGCGGATTGATCAACGCGTTATCCATGATGATCTTCTGCGCTTCCTGATAGGCCGTATCACGGGCCGATTGATCCAACGATTTCTCGCCCGTATTGAGCGCATCATCGAGTTTTGGATCGGAGTACTTCGTCCAGGCGTAGCCGCCTTTGATATTTGTACTGAGGAAGAGGTTGCTGAGGATCACCGGGTCGCTGCTGATCCAGCCAATGGCGGCGATATTGACCTGGCTCTTCTCGATGGCATCAAAGGCGGCGGAGGTGGCCATCTTATTCAGTTGCATGTCGATGCCGGCCTTGCGGAGTTGCGCCTGCAGTAGTTCTGCGTATGAGTCTGCCGACGGGGTCTCCGCCCAGGTGATGGTCAATTTCTTACCATCTTTTTGTCGGATGCCATCCGACCCGGCTGTCCAGCCCGCCTTATCCAGTGCGTCCGTTGCCTTTGAAAGGTCGAAGGGGTAGTAGGACTCGACGCCGCTCCAGTAGCTGGGTGTCGACTTCCACAGTGGACCGAGAGAGGGCTCCGAGGCACCAAACAACGCGACCTGGTTGATCGAGGCGCGGTCCGTCGCGAAGTTGATGGCTTGCCGCACCGCAAGGTCATCGGTCGGGGCGACCGTGGTGTCGATCATGTGGATCGACGGGATGCCCGGGAAGAAGCCGGTCAGCACCTGGTATTTGTTGTCACCCTTGATGCGTGCTTGCTCGCTGTAGGCGATCGTCTCGATGTCCTGTACGTCACCAGATTCCAACGCAGCCAGCCGGGTTGGATCGTCGGTGTAGAAGCGAAAGACGATCTTGTCAAGATAGGCCGGACCTTGGTGATCGAAAATCGACGGTCGCCCAATTGTAATCGGCGTTACGCGACAGCGTAATGTGATCCTTGAGCACCCATTCGTCGAACTTCATGAAGCCTGTTCCGACGGGATGCTGCAGAAACGCCGTCTTGTCTTTCTGGACGGCGGTGGGCGACACGATGCCCAGGAATGCCTGGCTTGCGCCATCGAGGAAGGGCGCGAATTCGTCGGTAAAGATCACCTTTGCCGTCTGGCTATCAACAACCTCGGCATGGTCGTATGGGCCCAACAGGTTTGCCGCGAAGCCGGAATGGCTCGCCGGATCGACGATGTGGTCGAAGGCGAACTTGACCGCGTCGGCATTGAAGTCCGTCCCATCGTGGAACTTCGGGCCCTGCCGCAGTGTCAATGTGTAGGTTTTGCCATCGGTCGACACGTCCCACTTCGTCGCCAGTCCGGGAACGAATGTGCCGTCCTGACCACGCCAGACGAGAGTGTCGTAGATGTTCATCATGACCGTGTGCGACACCGCGAACGGAGTGACAGCCGGATCGAGATTGTCGGGCTCCAGATTGAGGGCAACGGTGAGGGTTCCACCCTGTTTCGCGGTGGAGGTTGAGGTGCTACCGGCTGACGTCGACGATGTGGTCGCCGCACCACCCCCGCCACCGGACGATGTGGGCGTAGTGTTGCTCGACTTCCCACACGCCGCCAGCAGTCCGCCCGCCAGCGGGGAGGCCAGCGCAAGGAGCGCCGCGCGCCGGAGTGCATCTCGTCGGCTCATCCGCAAGCCAACAACGCGGATCGGACCGGTATCTTCCCGCGAGAACAGCGTTCGAGTCGTCACGAAACACACCTCCTCGGTACTCGGCCTGCCACATCCCCGAGGGCATTCCGAGAATCCTCCTCAATGCCTCTGCGGTATCACGCCGGTGTGGACTGGCCCCCTTTCTCCACGTCGCTGTGGCGAAGGTTGATATATCACCAAGTCCTGCTATGATGTATGACAACCAAGACTCAGCATATCAGAGCCTCGGACGGTGTCAAGAGCGCGAACACAGGTAGAATCCTCCGGGTACTGCACGCGTGACGCATGCCGAACGATCGTCTGCGGTCGCCAGAGAGTCATGAACTGGTCGGGTACCCACACAAGAGAGGGGGGCGGCGTGGACCACGTGCACACGACAGGACAATCGCTATCGTCCGCTGAGTCTGCCTACCGTCAGCTGCGCGAGCTCATCGTTATCGGGCGGTTGCGCCCGGGAGACGTCGTGAATGAACAGGATTTGGCCAGCCAACTGGGGCTGGGGCGCACGCCCGTTCGCGAAGCGGTCCAGCGTCTAGCATGGCAGAAAGTCGTCACGATCTTCCCCAGACGGGGCATGGCGGTGGCCAAGCTCGGCTTCGATGACATCCAGGGAATATTCGAAGCACGGGAGGCAATCGAGGCGAAGATCGCCGAACTCGCCGCGAACCGACGAACCCTTCAGGATGTCGAATCGTTGGAACGCCTGGGAGAGGCGGTCGTATTGTCCGCCGAATCCGGCGAATACTTCACGTTTCTCAGTGACGATCAGGCGCTCCATCGCGGGATTGCGCGCGCGGCCCGCAATTCGTATTTGGCCGACACGGCTGACCATCTCTTGATGCTCTCCACGTGGGTGTGGCACCAACATTTCGGGTTGCACGGCCCGCAGCGCAAGAATCACTTTCACCACCATAAGATCATCGAGGCCATCATCGAACGAGACGCCGCGGCCGCGAAATCGGCCATGTCCGAACACATCCAGCAGTCGCGCGAGCTGATTCGCAGCGCCGTGTGACCCCCCTGCCTCACATTCTGGGGAGAAACGCCGATGTTGTCCTGCATCTCGTTCGTCGCAGTGACATACGTTCGAGACCATGTCGGTCACCGCGATGATCACAGACGATCTGGACCACTCACCATTCTGACTGAGCAGATGTATGGTGACCCACGCACTGACCAGGAGCGAGCGATGAACACATGACGACCCCGATTCGCATCGGCGTGATTGGGACGGGAATCGGCGCGACCCACCTCAAAGTGTTCCATCACCTTGACGGCGTTGAGGTGGTGGCAGTGGCGTCGGCCGACCGGCAGCGCGCGACCAACGCGGCGCAGACCTACAGCATCGAATTCGCCACCGATGACTATCGCGCATTGATTACGTCGGACGTCGACGCCGTCGTCATCGCGACGCCACCGGCACTGCATCGCGAGATGGTCGTGGCCGCGGCCGATGCTGGAAAGCACGTCTTCTGTGAAAACCCTCTGACACTGAATGTCAGTGACTCGGTCGCCATGGTCGACGCGGCGCGACAGGCGGGAGTTGTTGACCTGATCAACTTCCACCTCCGCTTCACCCCCGGATTCAGTGCCGCGCATCAGCTCGTCGAAGCCAATAAGATCGGAGCGATCACCAACATCGACGCCAGCGTGACCGTCAATCCCGTTGACTATGTCAACGCATCGTGGGGCAGCGACTCCAAGCTCGGGTGGTTCATGGATCCGGCTCACGGAGGCGGTCTGTTGCGGAGCTCGGCGGGACCGCATCTGGTCGACCTCATCCTCTGGCTCGGCGGGCGCATTGAGTCCCTGGTCGCAACCACCGTAACGAGTCGTCCGCGTATTCCATTGGCAACGGAAAGCCGGGACATCGAGGTTCGGGTTGACGACGCGTTTGCGATGATCGGACGGTTGTCGAATGGCGCGCTGGCGACGATGCGTGGACTGGCGGTGGCCGAGCACGAGACCGAGTTCGAGGTCACAATTCATGGGACGGACGGGAGTCTTTACGTGAACCCTTCTCGCATGCGGGGGATGCTGCGTGGAGATGAGGCGGTTCACAAGATTCACCTCGACGACCACGATCCTCGCGCTGAAATCGCGCGCACATTCATCGACGCAATTCGCGCGGACGGCGTCGACCCTCGGCCCGACTTCCTGGACGGAGCGCGAGCCCAGGCGGTCCTTGATGCCTGCACGCAATCGGCCAATGAGAGACGCTGGGTAGACGTGGAACAGATTCCTGATGGCCACTCGCCAGAATCGCAGTCCTGAGACGTTGCGGGACACAGTGTAGGACTACGTCATTGGTCAATGTGAATCGATCTGGTGGTGCGGCGAAGAGCGAGAGTCGGCGTGAGGAATGTGGATCGAATGCGATCATTCGCTGAGGGACAGAGCCAGTGCGATTTCGCTCGTTTCCCTAAATACAGCGCGAACAACTTACTACCACTCACCGGTGAGCAACCATCCGACGCAGTCGATAAGATCGATGGCAACTTAAGACAGCTTGAGACACTCGAATATCTTCCGTCCCATACCCAGGATTCCGAGAACGGCGTAGAGAACGGTGCACCGGTCGCTCGATCGTCCCGTGTCATCGTCGAACCTCCTGGTTACCCGTGAGGGTCGCGTCTCGCACCCGCGCGGTCGGCTCCCAATTCGTGCGCCGACGTCGATCCCTCCTCGGCGATATGAACTGTCCGCATGGTTCAACCAACCCGAGATCGGCGGCGGCCAACCATCGCTTGAAACGCTCCGTCCGTATCTGACACCAACATGAAGTCATGCATCGGCCGTCCCAACAGACGGACTACGTCCACCATGCGACAATCATCGACGCGAATGATGACGGGGACTCAGCCCACGCGTCTGGCCATGTCAGACCACCTTCGACAATCGCAGCAATATATGTACCGTGTGGTGTCCGCGCGTGCATGACTCGTCGAACCTTCGTGATGGGATGTCAGCTGGCCAGACGCGCACCCAACTCAGGCTGGTCGTATGACGATGGCCATCCCGCCACTCGCCGCGTGGTCAATCGAACGTGTCCCCACAACCAGTTTGACAGAGGGACGCACGACGACGTCAATCGGTCGTACGGAGGTGTTCGCCGCATGCTCCTGCCCATCCATCTAGGCGGTATTGGCACCGGTAAGGGGAGCATTCAGTTGTCGAGACGTTCGCCCAGATTCCCGGTATAGCCGTGGTCGGAATCGCGTCATCTCATAGCGCCCACCGAGCAGACCGCCGAGTCCGCTGGTCATCCGCTCGCCTCAGACAGCGGCGCGACTGGCGCGTCATCACCGAATGGAGCACGTAGTCGACTCGGACTGGACTCATTGGAACGGTAACCCTAAATGACCGTCAACCGCACGTCGACCCGTGGATTGGGCCGCGACGGGCGACGCATGTTCGCCGGCATGGTCTTCGTGCAAGGCGCATCGGGCAGCTATCAGACGCTCTGGCCGTTGTATATTGCGGCCTTGGGAGCATCCCCGGCGCAGGTTGGGCTCGTGCTGG
>CAWGGU010000006.1:0-98193 GCA_963822235.1 uncultured Chloroflexia bacterium | reverse complement strand
CCCTACTCTGGCGGCCACGTCCCAGCGGCTTGCCGATCTCCCATTGGTGGCCGAACGGGTCGGCGATGCGGCCCATGAGCCAGCCGTGGGACTGCTCGACCGGGAAGACTTCCGTGGCGCCGTGGGCGATGGCCCTGGCGACGACGGCCGCCGGATCCTCGACGATCAGTAGGATGCGCGTGGTGCTGCCATTCAGCGTCTCCGGGCTGTAGTGGCCGTAGTCAGGCGCCTCGTCCGAGACCCAGAAGGATGCATCCCCGATCTTGAGCTGCGAGACGACCTCCGGATGCTCGTCCGTCCCGTTGACGCGATAGACCTCCACCGCGCCGAAGGCGGCTTTGTAGAACTCGACCGCCTCACGCCCGCGACGCACCGAAAGCTCCGGCACGATCTCCACGCGCGTGCGCCCCGGCCAGTCCGCTTCACTCTTCAAGCTGGTCAAACCACATGCCTCCTTGATGCCTCGTCCTGTTGTGTCAGGATGCCGATAGTTGCTCCCGACCACATGCTGTATAGACCTGGACAACGTTCATTGGTGTGCCGGCCAACTCGATGCAGCCAATCGGCGCGTCTCATGATGGGAAGGTGGAACCAAGGCAGACCCTCCGCCAGGCTTCAGTGCCATCATCGCGGCTTCGATGCGCGCCGTCCATCTTCTGATCGATTGAGCGCCGGAACGGACCGACGCAGAAGGAGGAGATCGTCGTCACTTCACCATCTCTTCATCGATCTCGCGTCGATGGTCGTGTCGAATTGAGCCAGGGTCATTCGACAACTAAGCGGAGCGGAACCGAACGGTGGCCGGTCTGGTCGATGACGTCTGCGAGGATCTGGATGGAGTAGTGTTTGGAATTGGTAAGCGCCTTTGCGGCACTGACGCGGGCGCGCCACTGCGCCTGGATGATCCGATGATCGTCCAGAGTGATTGGGTTAGGCGTCTACGTAATCGGTTACGCAATCTATCATGTGGTTCATACGATCGTCTGGTTTGGAGGACACGATGAGCAAGCTCAGACTCGGTATCGCGATGTCGCTCGACGGGTACGTTGCCGGGCCGGATCAGGACGAGGAAAATCCCCTCGGTGTCAATGGGCAGGAGCTGCACGAGTGGGTTTTCCCGCTCAAAGAATTCCGGGAAATGCATGGCGAGTCGGGAGGAGAAACCAACGCCAGCTCGGCCGTTCTCCAGGAGCGTCAGGCGAACATCGGCGCCACGATCATGGGCCGCAACATGTTCGGGCCGACCCGCGGCGAGTGGCCGGAAGATGCCTGGCGCGGCTGGTGGGGCGACGACCCGCCCTACCACCATCCCGTATTCGTGCTCACACATTACTCGCGTGAACCGCTCGAGATGCAGGGCGGCACCACCTTCTATTTCGTCACCGACGGCATCGAGTCGGCTCTGGCGCAGGCCAAAAACGCGGCCCAGGGACGCGACGTCTGGCTGGCTGGTGGGGCATCCGCGGTCAACCAGTATCTGGCCGCGGGCCTGGTCGAGCAGATCGACATCTCGATCGCGCCGGTCATTCTCGGCAGCGGCGCCCGCCTGTTCGAGGGCGTCCAGCACGGCACCGTGAAGCTCGAGCAGGTGCGCGCCGTCGACGCACCCGGCGTCACGCACATCAGATACAAGGTTGTCTGACCCGGGTCAGGGGCTGACCGGCACCGCCGAGAGCGTGAACCCGCGATAGCCCTCGGCGGCGACCTCGTCGCAGGTGGCGCGGTAGACGCCAACGCCACCGATATAAGGAAGGAAGATGCGCGGCTTGCCGGGGATGTTGGCTCCCATGTACCAGGAGTTGGCCTGCGGGTAGAGGGTCTGAAAGGCGACTTCGTTGACGTGCTCCACCCAGGCGTCCTCGGCATCCACCCGCGCCTCGATGCACGTGAGGTCATGCTCGCGTAGGTAGAACAGGCAGTCGCGCACCCACTCCACGTGCTGCTCGATCGAGACGATCATGTTGCTGAGGACCGAGGGGCTCCCCGGGCCGGTGATCATGAACAGATTGGGGAATCCGGCGCTGGCGATGCCCAGATAGGTGCGCGGACCGGCCGCCCACTTCTCCTTGAGCGCGCAGCCGTTGCGGCCGCGGATGTCGATGGCGAAGATCGGACCGGTCATGGCGTCGAAGCCGGTGGCGAAGACGATGCTGTCGAGCTCGAACTCGGCATCGCGCGTGCGCAGACCGGTCGGCGTGATGGCCTCGATCGGCGACGTGCGGATGTCGACCAGCGTGACGTTCTCCCGGTTGTAGGTCTCGTAGTAGTCGGTGTCGAGCGGCAGGCGCTTGGTGCCGATGGGGTGGTTGCGCGGCGAGAGGAGCTCGGCCACGGCCGGGTCGTGCACGATCTCGCGGATGCGAGCGCGCACGTACTCGGCGGCCGTCTCGTTGGCGGCTTCGTCGATCAGCAGGTCGTTGAAGGCGGAGGTGAAGCCGAACCCGCCCCGCTCCCAGCGTCGGGCGTACTCCCGCTCCCGCTCTTCCGGCGACACCTCCAGGGCCGATTCCTCACGCCGGTCGATCAGGTATCCGACGCGTGAGACTCGCTCGGCCTGCGCGCAGCTCGGGATAGCTCGCCTTTGATGCGGCGCACTTCCTCCGGATCGAGCGGCCGGTTGTTGGCCGGGAAGGCGAAATTGGGCGTGCGCTGGAAGACGTACAGGTGCGCCGCCTGTCTGGCGATGACCGGGATGGACTGGATGCCGGAGGAGCCGGTGCCGATGACGCCGACCCGCTGGCCGCTGAAATCGACCCCCTCGTGCGGCCAATGTCCCGTGTGATACCAGCGACCCTGGAAGTCGTCGAGTCCCGGGATAGCGGGAACCTGCGCGGTGGAGAGACAGCCGACGGCCAGGATGCAGAAGCGACAGGTGACCTGCGCTCCCCCATCGGTCTGGATCAACCAGTAATTGCTGGCTTCGTCGTAGTGCGCACTCGTCACTCTGGTGTTGAACGTTATGTCGCGCCGCAGATCGAAGCGGTCGGCCACGTGATTGACGTAGCGCAGGATTTCGGGCTGGGTGGCGTAGCGCTCGGACCAGTGCCATTCCTGCTGCAGCTCGTCCGAGAAGGAGAAGGAGTACTCCATGCTTTCGACGTCGCAACGTGCGCCCGGATAGCGGTTCCAGTACCAGGTGCCGCCGACGTCGTGCCCCGTCTCGTAGACGTGCACGCGGAAGCCGAGCCCGCGCAGGCTGTGAAGCAGGTACAGGCCGGACATGCCCGCGCCGACGATCACCGCGTCGAGGATGGTCTGCTGCGCGTGCGTCTGCTTGAGGCGCTGAGACCATGGCGGAGCCCTTCGGGAGGGGCCGCGAACGGGAGATTTCCCCACCGCTCGTGGCTGGTCGATTCGCTCTGGTCGGAAGCTTGTTCGTATTCTAGCAGGGGTGGAATGGGGTGTTTGAAGATTTGGCTGGGTAACTTGTGACGGTCGTCGGCCTGCGGCCGAAGGGCGGTCACAGGGGGCCGCATCCTACAAAAGATCGGGACATTCGCCCGGGGGGACCCGCAAGCGGCTCCGGCTTCGTTTTCTCAGCCTGGGTTTTGCACCTAGGTTGAGCGTCAGTTTATTTCGTGATTCAGCGAATATTCATTCCGGTGGTACCCGGTTCGGACCCGTCTTCTCAGCGTGGCATTTGAACCCAGGTAGAGCGTCAGTTTATGTCGTGATTCAGCGCCAATCATTGCCGGCCATTCGCCGCCTCGTGAACGAAGCACGACTGGCGATTGACTGGGGGGTCTCATCACTCTATGCTGACCCCATCGAACTCAACGGAATAGTGGCTAACGTCAGAGAGGGCCGCGTTATGGTTCGCTTGTTTGTACGCCACGAGGTCACCGATTATGGTCCGTGGCGAGCAGCCTACAACGATTTCGACGAAGAGCGGCGCTCAATGGGAGTCATCGGCGCTGCTGTCTACCGCTCGGTGTCAGACGGAAACGACGTAACCATCTACCACGACTTTCAGACGATGGATGCGGCTCAGGCGTTTGTGGGCTCGGCTCGCCTGCGCGAGGTGATGGAGAAAGCAGGCGTGTCCGGCCAACCTGATATCTGGTTTGTCGAAGAGGCCTGACCCCGGTAGCGGCACGTATTGGCCACACGCCGCCTGTCGGGGAGCAGGCGGCGCGGGTAAATGGGAGGGAAAGGGATTGGCGGTCGACTACGGTGTGGCGCTGGTCGATCCGACGATCCCGCTCTGCAGAAATGTCATCGAGCCGATGACGGTGCCGACCGGGAAGTCGAGATCGGGCACCGGCGAGACGATCGTCTGACGATCGGCCAGCAGCATCGAATTCTGCGGGTCAAAGATCAGCTCTGAGCGCACGCCGTTGGTCGTCAGCGCGACCGAGACGCCTTTGCGCCCGGCCGGATCGCTTACATTGCCGACCAGCTCGACGCCCGGAATGCCGGCCGCCACCTGGAATAGAGCGGATCGCAGCTGAGCCGACGCATCCGATTCACGCAGCAGGTCGCCGACCATGACGAAGGACTCCTGGTTGACCGGGTTCTTGGTCCCACCCGCTCGATCCGCGATCACCTGCGCTAATTCGTCCGGGTTCTGCGCCAGCTGATTAAGCTCCTCCTCGCTCAGCCCGAGCGTCTGCAAAGGCGGAGTCAGACCTCCGGGCCCAAACTGCTGGTCCCATTCGTTACCACCGGTGGGAATCCCCTGACCCATCTCGTGAATGCGGCCAGAGCCGTCGGCGCCGATCCAGATCTCGCGGGTGTAGGAGACCAGTTTCGAGGTGGTCGCGCCGCTCTCCGCGTTCACCGACGTATTCAGCTGCACATTGTCGGAGCGGGTGTAGTCGTACATCCCCTCGGTCAGCGCCGGACCGCTTGCCTGCTGTGCGGCGACGTCCGCCAGCGAGTGCAACTCGCGTGCGGCGGCGTTGCCCTGGCCCCCACGAGGCCCAAAGAGCGGACTGGCCAGTGCCAGGGCCACCAGCGCGACCACGGCCAGACTGACCGGAACGGCGACGCGGGCGAAGCCGAAGCGCCATTTCCAGCGCGGGCCAGGGGCAGATTCGGTCTCCATAGCCTGCTCGAGCGTCGCCAGCGCGCTGGCCTGAACCTCTGCGTCCACCTCGGGAGTCTCGGCGCGAAACGCGCGCACCGCTTCAAGCTCGTCCATCAGCAACCTCCGCCTCGTTCAGAAATCGTGTCTCCATAGGTGAATCCTCCATCGACAGTCTGAGCCGCTCGCGCATGGCACGCCGCGACCGGTTGAGCCGCGACCGGACCGTGCCGATCGGGATGTCGAGCGCGTAGGCGATCTCGCGATAGCTCAAATCGGCCCAGGCGAAGAGGAGTAACACGTCCCGATCGCGGGCATTCAGCCTGGCGAGCGCCTCCGCCAGTCGTGGACCGCTTACTTGAGCATCCAGCCGATCCAACAACGGCGAGAGATCGTCCGCGATGGGGTCGGTCCCCACGCGGGCGTAGGCTCGAAGTTGCCGTCTCTCGGTGCGGTGATGTCGGCGCAGCAAGTTAGATGCGATCCCGTAGAGCCAGGGGAGCGCCAACGGCCATTGAGTGTCGTAGCGAGCCCGGCGCGCGAACGCCTCGGTGAAGGTCTGCGACGCCAGATCGTCCGCTAACGACGCGCCGACCCGCCGGTAGAGGTAGCGGTAGATCGTCGCGAAGTGGCGCTCGAAGATCGTGGCGAAGAGCTCCGGGTCGGTCGCCGAGCGTCGCATCAGCTCGGCATCGGTCGGTGTCATGAGCCTCCTCTCGCGGTCGTCCCGGGACCGTCTTTCTATCTTCTCTTTGCCCGAAACGCTTTGAGAGGTTCACCAGCGGTGAGGTTTGTGTGGATATTGGCGCAGGTCGCCAGGTGAAGGGTTGTGCGGGCCCCGAGGTCCGTCATTCGTCGCGTATGCTCACCGCGTGACCTGCCCGACAAAGGAGACGTGCTGGCCGTCTTTCTCGATGGCCTCGATCCAAATTGCGTTGGGACGCACCCAGACGGGGTAGGCGTACGTAACGTTGCCGGTGTCGATCGTCTGCCCGTGGCCGCCGTCGCGCGGTGAGATCGTCAACCCGCCGCCGATGAAGGCCGCCAGCTCAGTCCCGTCCGGCGACCAGCACATCCCCTCACCGGCCACGCCTTTGGCGAACTCGGTGGTATGCGTCAGGTCGGTGATGGGCGCCACGCTGATCGAATCGAAGCGGTCGATCGAGAGACTGGTGCCGGTGAGGCGTCGCAAGCGCAGCGCGATCTCGCTCCCGTCGGGCGAGAGCCGCAGATCTTGCAGCAAAATGCCCTGCTCGCCACCTCTGGCCTTCCAGCTCAGCAGAGGGCTGGCTATGGTCACGATGTCGGCTGTCGAATGTGACGCGCTGCAGCGACGTCTGCCGTGGATAGCCTTTCACCCAGTCATCTGGCTCGGCGAAGATCAGCGTGTCGTTGCCCGACCAGGCGGCCATCAGGGGAAGCTCGATCTTAGCGCTGGAGGGGATCGACCAGCTCGCGACCCGCTGGGGCAGGGCCGCTTCACCGCTCACCCAGAGCGTCACTGCTGCCTCCCTCGACCACGAAATAGCTGTAGCGCAGGCCGTTGGGCGAGAGCATCGGCAGGTGATACGTGGCGCCGGTACGATCCGCCCAATTCCGCCGGATCGAAGTCGGTCAAAGCGTAGGTTCCGTTGCCGCTGTCACCGAAGATCGAGATGCGGCTGACCGAGCCGTTGGCGGCGGAATGGCGCTGGACGCCGATCACTCCGCTGCCATCGGGCAGCCAGCTTGGATCGTCCGGCGCACCAGCCAGACTCGACGGCTTACCCGTCGTGACGTTGAGCGAGATGGCCATCGAGAAATTCCCCCCTTCACCAGGGCTGAGGACCGCACTCCCATCCGGACTTATGCGGCTGTCGGAGTTGAGGGGCGGGTAATCGAGGCGGCCGATCTGCGATTGGAACGACCCAGCACTGGGCGCCGGCGCGGGGCTTGCTGCCAATGCCTCGTCCGGTAGCCAGGCAAGGAGGTCGTGGGGCGTGAACTCATCCAGCAGTGGACCGAGCGATTGGCCGCTTTGATCGTAGGCTTGCGTGACGTAGGAGATGACGCTGTTGATGTTGCTTCGCTGCTCGGATTTGGGCAAGTAGAAGGGCTGTACGGATGTGACAACCGGAACCATGCCACCCTGCGAGCCGACGTAGACGATCGGGAACCAACCGCGTTGCACCGGAACCAGCCGGCCCAAGTCGCCGCCGTCCATCAGCTTCGTGGTGGTGCCGTCTGCGACGCTCATCTGCCAGTAGGCCCAGGGAGCGCTGGTAGTGCCAGTCTCCCCCTCTGCATACAGGATCGATCTGCCGTCGGGAGAGATCGCGAGCAGCCTGCCGAAGGCGTTTCCGGGTGCCGAGCCGATGGTGCGGACGTGCCCATCTAATGTCATGACGTCGAACGGGGTCGAATTATTGGCTGGGTCGACGATTCCTCGCGCCCAGAAGACGACCTGTTGGCTGTCGGAAGTCCAGACGACCGACGAGTCGTCTTCTCTGAAGGTCATGTGGGGCAACGTGGCCACCGTGTTTCCGAGCGCCCCGGCCTGCAGTGGCCGAATCTCGAGTGTGACGTCATCGTTGGCGGCGATCATTTTGATGGCCACATAGTGGCCGTCGGGCGATGGAAAGGCCGCACCGACCAGTCCCTGAAGCAGCGTCTCTTGAGTACCGTCCTGGATGTTGAAAGCGAGCAGGGTGGAATCCGCCGCAAACCGGTTTGCGTAATCCGTCTGTGATTCGTTACTCCCTCGCTTGGGTGTCCGATTGAGCAGTATCTCGTCCGCGTTCAGCCAGCCGAGCAAGTCATAGGTGCCGGATGGGTCGAGCGCAGGCCACTCCCGCTGCTGGGTGCCGTCGATCGCGTGCAGGCGCAGCGTCTGCGCGGCATCGCTGTTGACCATCTCGGCGATGTGCATATCGTCCGGTGAAAGCGCCACGGTGCTTGAGCCGCCTTGAACGAGGAGGCGGCGCACGCCGGTCGCCAGGTTGATCGCTTGCACCTGGCCGCTCGCGGATTTCTCCAGCAGCCAGCCGTTGAAGTGCGGCGTCGCCGGACGCTGCGGCTTGCAGCGGGACGGGATTGTGGCTGCCGGACAAGAGGACGCGAGTCGCCATCACACCGGCCAGTAGCGCCAGAATCAACAGCAAACCGCCGCCGCCCCACAGGAGCGCCGGTTTGAGCCACAGCTTGCGGCCGGCTGATTCGACCGTGACTGCTGGCGCCGCCAGCTCATACTGATCGATAGCAGCGAACAGTCGGTCGTCGACCTGCCGCGCGTCTTCGAGCGCCGTGCGGCAACGGTCGCAGCCTTCGACGTGCTGTAGATATGTCAGTCGCTCCAGCCGATCATTGACCGGGTCGCGATAGCGCCCAACGGCGGAGACGAACTCCGGACACGGGAGTGGCACTTGCGGAGACGACGTTCCACGGGCACGGCTGCAGGTCCGTCCCGATCTGCGCCTGGTGCGCGATGGAACAACCTGCCCGAGCGTTCGACCTCCAGATCGAGCCCCAGGTGCAGGGCCAGCGCCAGATGCGGGCACCGCCGGAAGGCCGACGCGAGGGCGCAGTGGCGTCTCCTCGGCTTGCCCACCTCTCTTCAACAATGAAAGCCAACGCGCGCTGCTGTAGCTCACGCGGGCCAGCCGAACGACGGGCTCCAACGCGTCAACCGGATCGGGCTCGTCCAGCACAGCCCTGGCGGCAAGTTCGTCTGCCTGCGTCCGCCTCGAAGCAGAGTCGGAGAGACGCTCGTAGGCGGTCCTCGTCAAGATGTAAGCCAGGATTGATCGCGGTCATCGGTCGATCGTCCTATGCAGCGCGGCATCCATTGCATTGAGCGGGAAGAGTGTCGCTGCCCCATCCTACCCGGATTGCCACGATGATGACAGCCGATGGTGTCCGCTGACATATGGGAATCACCGTGGACCGGGTATGGTTGGAGTCGATGACCATACACGCGATGAGGTTCCGCTGGGCTGTCCGCGGGATCTTGGGCTTTGCCGAAAGATTAGCGATGTAGACGCGCTCCTGACCCTCGAATAGGCCGTCCGTCGGCTGCTGCTCCGAGCTCACCCTCATGGGGCGCGCGTGGATCGACGTGAATTACCACCGACAGCTACACCTGGGAGGGTGCATGACCGCGAATGAGTCGAGCACTTCAATGCCCGTCGAACTCTGGCCCGACCTGCCGCTCGAGAGCTGGAGCGACACCTGCGACACGTTACATCTCTGGACTCAGATCGTCGGCAAGGTTGCGCTCACGCTGCGGCCGTTCCTCAATGAGTGGTGGCAGATCGCCTTTCAGCTCACACCGCGTGGCCTGACGACCGGCACGATCCCGTTTGCCGGCGGTGTCTTCAGCTTCGACTTCGATTTCCTCGAGCACTCGCTGATCGTCTCATTGAGCGATGGACGACGCGTCAAGCTGCCGCTGGCTCCGCGCTCGGTGGCCAGCTTCTACCGAGAGGTCATGGCGGTCCTCTGGATGCACGACATCGCGGTGTCGATCAACCCCCAGCCGGTCGAAATCCCCGGCGCGATACCGTGCGATCAGGACGAGATTCACGTGGCCTACGATCCGGAAGCGGTGCGGCGCTGGTGGCAGATCATGCTGAGCACCGAGCAGGTGCTGCAGCGGTATCGATCGGATTTCGTCGGCAAGAGCAGCCCAGTGCAGTTCTTCTGGGGCTCGTTCGATCTGAACCAGACGCGCTTCAGCGGTCGCGCGGCTCCGGTGCCGGTGGGCGCTCCCCGCTTCATGCGTCTGGCCGAAGATCAAGAGAATATCGCCTGCGGCTTCTGGCCCGGCAACATCAACATGGGCGGTGTGACGCTCGGCGAGCCAGCCTTCTATAGCTACATCTATCCCGCACCGGCTGGCTATACGGACGCGGAGGTACGGCCAGCGGGCGCGGCCTACAATCCGGAACTGGGGGAGTTCATCCTGCCCTATGCCGCCGTGCGCTCGGCGCCCGATCCCTCCGCGGCGCTGCTAGAGTTCTTTCAGGGCACCTATGAAGCTGCGGCACGACTCGCGCTGTGGGATCGTGCCGCATTGGAACGTCCGTCCAGGAAGGGACCGAATGATCATGGCTGATGCGCATCTCGATCAGATCAAGGTAGTGACACCAAGCGGAAACGGATGCAAAGAGTGCCTCGAGTCGGGCGATGACTGGGTGCATCTGCGGGTCTGTATGGTCTGCGGCCACGTCGGCTGCTGCGACAGTTCGAAGAACAAGCACGCCACCAAGCACTACCACCAGACCGACCACGCCATCATGAAATCATTCGAACCGGATGAGGAATGGGGCTGGTGCTACATCGACGAGGAGATGCTCGACGGCTCGCGCTGGAAGATCGAAGGTCCGCGCGCCCATCACTGAGTCACGCTTCGCCACAGCTTAACGTGATACGTGGCAATCGTTTGACCGGGCCTGTACATTGTGTGACAGCACGCGCCTGACGTTGAACACACCGTGCGGGGGGAAACCGGATATGAATGACCGCTATTACGAGATCGAGGGCGGTAAGCCGCTACGTGGAAGCGTGCGCGTGAGTGGCGCCAAGAACGCCGCCACCAAGCAGATCGTCGCCAGCATGCTGACCGACGAGCCGGTCATCCTCCACAACGTCCCCCGCATCGGCGATACGGCGGTGACGCTCGATCTGTGTGGCAGTGTGGGTCTCCAGGCGGAGTGGGACGAGGATCGTCCCGGAACGCTCATCCTGCGGACTCCGTCCGTCCTCACCTCTGAGGTTCCCCTCAGCTTCAGCGGGCTCAACCGCATCCCGATCCTGCTCGTGGGTCCGCTGCTGCATCGCTATGGTCAGGCGGTCGTGCCGATGCTGGGTGGCGATGCCATTGGGCGGCGACCGGTCGATTTTCACGTGCGAGCGCTGGAGGAGTTGGGCGCCACCATCACCTTCCAGGATGGCCGTTACATGGCGACCGGCGACCAATTGCAGGGAGCCGTCATCGAGCTCCCTTATCCGAGCGTCGGAGCCACCGAGAACGCGCTCCTCACCGCCGTGCTGGCGCGCGGCACGACGCTCATCAAGAACGCCGCGGTCGAACCCGAGGTGATCGATCAGGTGATGCTGCTACAGAAGATGGGCGCCATCATCTTCGTCGACACCGATCGCACCATCGTGATCGAAGGGGTCGACAAGCTGCATGGCGCCGAGCACAGCGTCATCAACGACCGCAACGAGGCCGCTTCCTTCGCCATCGCCGGAATCATCACCGGTGGAGACGTGCTGGTGGAGGGGGCCGAGCAGGCTCACATGCTCACCTTCCTGAATAAGTTGCGACAGATCGGCGCTGGAGTCGAGTTTCGTCCGCAAGGGATCCGCTTCTTTCATCCGGAGTGCCCGCTGGCACCGATCGCGCTGGAGACCGACGTGCACCCCGGCTTCATGACCGACTGGCAGCAGCCCTTCGTCATGCTCATGACTCAGACTGAGGGGCTCTCGGTGGTGCACGAGACGGTCTATGAAAACCGCTTCGGCTACACCGAGACGCTGGTGCAGATGGGTGCTGAGATCCAGCTCTTCCGTCAGTGTCTGGGGGAGAAGCCTTGCCGCTTCAAGAGTCGCGACTTCGCCCACAGCTGCGTCGTCAAGGGACCCACGCCCCTCCACTCGGCCGACATCACCATCCCTGACCTGCGTGCCGGGTTCAGCTATCTGATCGCCGCCGCCGTCGCCGAAGGGACGTCGCGGATTCGCGGTGTGCAGTACGTCGAACGCGGCTACGAACAGATCCTCGAGAAATTCCAGGGGCTCGGCGCGGCCATCGAGTTGCGCGCGGACGACTGACCGACAACGTCTCCTCTACGACGAAGCCGTCTTCGTGCGCAGGCTCGACGCGTTCTGCGACGACGAGGTGTTCGACGTGGTCGACTGCGACGTTGTGGCCGACGAGAGTGTGGCGCTGTTCGACGACGTGTCGGTCGACGACGTCGATGTCGTGCCGCTGCTCTGGACGAGCGCGGTCGTGGCGCTCTGATTCGTGGTCGTGGCGTTGGTGCCGGAGTGCTGCGACGCCAGCGCAGTGAAGGTCGCCACCCCGACGAAGCTCGCGCCAAACAGGAACTTGCGCAGCGACTTGATGCGCCGCGTCAGCATCTCGCGCTGCGTCGGGCCGATGTTCGGCGATGACTTGTGCTCTGCCTTGTACCAATCTGGGAACTCTGGTCGCTTCGGGGTTGCCATCTTCGCTTCTCATCTTTCTTCAATTCATGTTCGGCATCCTGTCTATCTTCATCTCACCACTCGACGCTGAGGACTATCTGTGACTCACCTTAGAGTTTTCCGTGAGCTGGAGCTCGCCTCATCGGGTCACCGAGCCATATGGAAAAGGTGAATGACGTCAAGCGCTGGTGCGCTATCATTCCTCGTCATGACAGAATCCAGAAAGCCGCGCGCCAACGACGTTGCCTCGCTTTTTGATGTGTCGCTCGATCCGCTCGAATTCGCGGCGGCCGGCACGAGCGAGGGCCGCGCCTGGATCGCGTCGCTACCGACGGTGATCGCACGAATGTGTGAACGCTGGAGCCTGATGCTTGAGACGCGTCCCGCATGCTTCGGCTACCACGCGGCCGTCCTGCCGGTGCGCCGCGATGGGGCGCCGCTCGTCCTCAAGGTCACCTGGCCTTCCGACAAGGCGGTTGACGAAGCACGAGCGCTGGCGGCCTGGGCTGGTCGAGGGGCGGCAAGGCTGATCGAGTCTGATGTCGATACCGGCGCTCTTCTACTCGAGCGGCTCGATTCCGCTCGCACGTTGCTCGATCTGCCCATCTTCGAGGCCGCCGCGGCAGCTAGCCGGCTGTTGCGTCGCCTGGCTGTCCCCGCTCCTGACGACTTCCCACGATTGAGCGAGCTCGCGGCATGCCTGCCCGACTCTCTCGTCAAGCGCCAGGCTCGACAGGGTCGCCCGCTGCCACCTGAAGTCATCGACGCGGCCCGCGCGATCTGTCGGGAGTTGTCTACTGCGATCGACGACCGCTTCCTTATCCATGCCGATCTGCATTACGGCAACATCCTGGCGGGTGCGCGTGAGCCCTGGCTGGCGATCGACCCCAAGCCGATGCGGGGTGAGCCCGAGTACGCAGTCCCTGAGCTCTTCTGGCCGAGACTCGACGAGTTGCGCAGTCCTGAGGCAATTCATCAAGTGCTGCGCACCGTTGTCGTAAGCGGCGGGCTTGATGAAGAGCGGGCGCGTGGCTGGGTGATCGTGCGCAGTGTCGATTACTGGCTCTGGGCTCTGGAGCACGACCTGACCGAGGATCCCAGGCGCTGCCGTCGAATCCTTGACGCCCTGCTCTGATCCGCGTGTCAGCGCATCTCGTGACCGCCACCGGCGAAGAGGACCTGGCCGGTCAGCCAGCTCGACCTCGAGACTTGACGTTTCAGTGTCAAAGCAATCTGCCGGAGGGTCGATGCGCCGCTTACCATGATTTACACCGTGGTCGGTGCCAGTGGCAACTTCCCGAGTTAGGGAAAGCCCGATCATCACTGTCGCCGTGTGGATTAGCCGTCTCGATAATTTGGCCGAGTCAGTCGAAACAATGGATCCTGCCGTGTGATTTGGTGGTCCGATAGTGGCGTCGCCAAGCGAATCACTCGTTCAAACTGTTGAATCGGTGGGAACACGACCCTATTGCTCGTCACGTCGATTTAGGCGTCGTCGCTGTCGCGTCGGGTGCAGCCGTCGTTATGTTCGCTGCCACTTCTTCCGGTGGCCGCACCTTGACGAACATGCTTAGCAGGGTCAGATCGTAGATCGCCTTCAGCACTCCGCCGATCACCAGTGGCCAGCCGAACGTCGAGAGTCCCAGCAGATACCCTGAGAGAAGCGGACTGCTCGCGCTCGCCAGGCTGCGCGGCACCGACGTCACGCTGGCTGCTGCGGGGCGCTCGGCCGGGGTCACCACCGCCATCACGTAGGAGTTGCGCGTCGGCACGTCCATCTGTGACAGCATGCTGCGCAACAGCAGGAAGGCGATCGCCAGCGGTAGGTTCGGCATGAAGGCGACCAGCACCAGAAAAACGTTTGACGGGAGGTGACTGAAGACCATGGTCTTGATCAGTCCGATGCGGCGGGAGATCCACTCCGCGACCAGATACGAAAAGGCCGAAAAAACGCCGGTCCAGAAGAAGATCGTGCCCGCGGTCGCCACCGAGAGGTGGAACCGATTGAAGAGCCACAACGCGAGGAGCGACTGCACGACAAAGCCGCCGCCAAATGAATCGAGACTGAACAGCGCCGCAAGTGTATAGACGATCCCTTTCGATTCACGAAGCGGCGCGGCGGGTGCGTCGTCGCTGGGTTCGATGGACGGTGAAAGCCGTCGATAGAAGACCAGCGCTACCAGCGCCAGCAGCGCGTAGAGCAGAAACATGCCCTGGACCGCTTGCGTGAAGCTGATCGTGGTCCGATTTGCCAACAGTTCGGGTGCTGCGGCGAAGAGCGCACCACAAGCAGCTACCAGGGAGGCGGCTAACCCATAACGGGCGAAGAGCGCGGTTCGCGCTCGATCGCCGACGGTTTGCGGCAGCACCGCTTGTTCCAGCGGGAGAAAGACGGAAACGTCACCGGATGACGGATTGAGCGTCCCGACGAACGCGACGAGGAGCAGGGGCCAGAACTGGTGAACGAATGCGAACCCCAGACCAGTCGCGACCATCAGTAAACCGGCCCCACTCAGAAGGCTCCTGCGTGTAAGCGATAGGCGATCAGCCCGACGATCAAGGTGAGCACGGCTGAGCCAAGAAGTGTTGCCGTCGTCAGCGCGCCGATGCGGAATCCAGAAAAACCAAGCTCGGTCAGATAGAGAGGCAGTAGAACGCTGATGAAGCCGTCACCGAAGGAGCGGATGGCCCGCGCGGTGATGAGACGCGCCGCGTCCGGCGTCGTGCCGGACGGGAGCAACCTGAGTGAGTGCAGCGATGTCAGTTTGCTACGCACATCAGCACGCCTTCATCGTTGACGCGAAATCTCGGTCGAGAGTTGACGCGGGTTTGGGGTGCAAGGCCAGCACAGTATAACGGGTGAACTAGCTCTCCAGTGACCGGTCGTACAACTTTCCCATCTCGGCCACGGCCTCGCGCATCCGTTGAAGGACTTCGGGAGGACCCAGCACCTCCGCCTCGGCGCCCAGGCGCAGTAGCTGTGGACCTGTCGCGAAGCTCGGGCCACCAAGTACCAGGCACTCAACGTGAGGACAAATCCTAATGGGTCGGGCTCCTTTCCCGCCGGTTGGCTGCATACCGTTCCTAAGCAGTTCGCTCAAACTCTCGATATTGCGAAGCAAATCCCCAATTGATCATCTACTGTTATACTGAAATCACGACACACAGTAAACGATTTGACAGCATGAACCGGCACATGCCTCGGGAGATCGATCATGGCGGACCTCGGGGAACGGCCATTCTTCAGTGCTCGTCGCCTCGTTGGGCGTAAGCGCGAACTGCAAGTCCTCAAACAGCTACTGAACGCGGCGTCTGATGGGCATGGACGCCTCGTGCTGATCAGCGGCGAGGCGGGCATCGGCAAAACGGCCTTGGTCGAAGACTTCTCACTGGATGCAGAAGCTAAGGGCATGAACGTCTTCTGGGGACGCGCCTACGACCTGACGGTCACGCCTCCGTACGGTCCCTGGCTCGAGATCATGCGTCAAAGCCGAGACCTCGGAGACGGCTGGCCACCCGTCCCCAGATTTGTTCGCGACGCTGAGGCACTGGCGAAAGTCAGAAGCCAGGACGCACTGTTCGACGCCGTCGCGACCTATTTTCAG
The DNA here is from genome assembly GCA_963822235.1 of uncultured Chloroflexia bacterium. Taxonomy (GTDB): domain Bacteria; phylum Chloroflexota; class Chloroflexia; order Thermomicrobiales; family Thermomicrobiaceae; genus CALAGB01. The sequence continues at coordinate 82,374 of CAWGGU010000006.1, read as the reverse complement.
GAACTTGCAGCCCGGCGGTCTCTCTTGTTGGTTCTCGACGATCTCCACTGGGCCGACCAGGCATCGCTCGACCTCCTGCGCTTCTTCGCACGTCGGATCGGCAACCTGCGGATCCTGATCATCGCCACCTACCGCTCCGACGAGTTGCATCGCCGGCATCCTATGTACACGTATCTTCCATTACTGACACGAGAGTCACCGGCGGTGCGGTTGACGGTGCATCCACTGACGGCCGCAGGTATCCGCGCGTTGATCCGCCGACGCTTCACGATGGGATCGGCCGAACAGGCGCGATTAGAGCAATACCTGATCGAACGTGCGGAAGGCAATCCCCTCTACGCGCACGAGCTGCTGCACACATTGGAAGAGGAAGGTGTCCTTGCACGGGACCGGGACACCTGGACACTCGGCGATCTCCATCGACTGAAGCTGCCAGCGATACTCGTTCAGGTTATCGAGAGGCGTCTGTCACGACTCAGTGACCAGACGCGCTCGTTATTACAGGTTGCCGCAGCCATCGGGCAAGACGTGCCGGTCGACCTCTGGCAGCGGGTGGCCGGCGCGACGGTCGAGTCAATGGAGAGCGCGATCGAGCAGGCGATCGACGCGCACCTGGTGGTCGAAACATATCGAGGGTCAATCCGCTTCAGTCATGCACTCGTGCGCGAAGCGGTATATGACGGAACCGTCGTGGTTCGACGGCGAGTTGTACACCGGCAGATCGCAGAAGTGCTTGAGGCGTCGGCGCATCCAGATCCGGACCGCATCGGGTACCACTTCGAGCAGGCCGGCGATCAACGTGCGATCGAGTGGTGGATGCAAGCAAGTGGACGCGCGAGACAAGCGTATGCCTGGCGGACCGCCGCGGAACGGATCGAAGGAGCCGCCCGCTGCGAGTTGGAGCTCGGAGTCAGACTGATTCCCCAGCAAGTTCTGCTGCTCGAGGTTGGCACGTTGTTGCGCTACGCCGATCCGAAGTCCGCCTTCAGTACGCTAAATGCTGCCATTCAGCACGCCGAGCGAGATGGCGACAAGGTCGTCGAGAATCTGGCACTGGCCGAGCGAGGCTTTGTCCGGTGCTTTTTGGGAGACGTGCAGACAGGTACAGCGGAAATGGAACGAGCAGTCCTCCAGTGTGAGCAACTGGAAGAGGAAGATTCAGGTACCGTTGAGCGTTCCGAAGCTCTTTTTCGCGCTCTTGGCCTGCAATCGCCGAAGACCAGGCTTGACGGACGGCGAAGCATCCTCATCTTCGCCAAGACTATGATTGGCCGCCTTGCGGAAGCCGCGTCGCTAGGCGAGCCTCTGCGGGAGACGTTTTTCCGCACGGGTGATCGCACTTCGCCAGCTTCATCGATCTACACGTCGGCGGATACTCACTTTGGAACGGAAATTTCGTCAGGAAATAATTGCCTTGGTCTGGCTGCGCTCTACGCCATGTTGGGCCGCATCGGAGATTCTCAACTCTTCTTTGAACTGGCGGAACACTACTTTCAGGATGAAGGGCTGCCATTCGTGTTGACCGTCACGGCGTCAAGTGAGCTTTACTTGCTGACGATACGGTTCCAAACGGACCATCTCGAACGACGGCGATTCTTACAAGAATTGGCGCGAACCTCTTCGCTGAAGGCGCAAGGAATGGGTCCGGCAGAACTCTCGAGCACGGTGCCGGAATTCGCCGTCCAATTTGTCGAAGGAGACTGGTCCGGTGCTCGCAAACGTGCCGAGGCCTGCCGCGTCGCCCATAGTCTGGATTGGTATCGAGAAGTGGCGGTGGCAATCCTCGCCGAACTCGAGTGGAACCAGGGCAACGTGGTCGCCGCGATGAAACGAGTCGAGGAAGTTCTATCGTTTGGGCCGTCGACCGAACCCGGCGACTGTGGGTTCGTCAGTGGGCAGGCGCTGCAGCGAATCGCCTCTAAGATCGCGCTCGATCGGGGTGATCTTGCCACGGCGAAAGCCTGGATCGAGGCACACGACCGCTGGCTGGATTGGTCCGGAGCCGTCCTCGGTCGTGCCGACGGTGAGCTTGTCAGGGCGCGTTACGCGCGATCGAGTGGCGATACGCTCCTCGCACGTGAGCATTCCGAGCGGGCGTTAGAATTTGCGACCGAACCACACCAACCGCTCTCGCTCATCGCCGCTCATCGATTCATCGGTGAGCTCGACACTCAAGAACGACGCTACCTCGAGGCGGAGCAGCATTTCTGTGATTCGCTCGCGCTAGCCAACGCCTGTCAGGCGCCCTTCGAACATGCCTTGACCCTGATCGTGTTCGCCGAGCTGCGGACCGCGCAGCAACAGCCGGAGAACGCGCGTGAGCTCCTGGCCGAGGCACAGGCCATCTGTCAGCCGCTCGGAGCGAACCCGGCGCTCGAGCGGATCTCCGCAATCGAAGCAAAACTGGCTGGGTCACCGGCGGCCGCGCCGGACACCTATCCGGCGGGTCTGACCGCTCGTGAGTTAGAGGTACTGAGTCTGGTTGCTCAGGGACTGACGGACTCCCAGGTCGCTCAGCGACTCTTCCTTTCGCCTCGTACCGTCGGCTCTCATCTCTCGTCGATCTTCCGCAAGCTCCAGGTCAACACACGCGCAGCTGCCACCCGCTTTGCGGTGGAGCGCGGTCTCGTCTGAAAACCCTCCAGGTTGAAAGCGCGCACGGTCTACGTAGTCTCGCCCTCACTCGACCACCGTGAAGTGGGTCGTCTTACCTAGTCAGGTGCCACGGGCGCGACGTGGAATTCGCATGCGCGATTGCGTCGTTCTCCGGATGTCTTCGCCTCTCATGTCTACTACCCTGCCTCTATCGAAATCTCGATAAGCGTGCGGAGTCTGCCATCCCTAGCCAGCGCAACGACAAACAAGTCGCTGGTGCAGGACCGACTTGAGTAACGTGGTTGGGACGGATCGCGACGGGAGACGAACGTGGAAACCGACAACGTGCAAACACAGTCCGGAAGTGTCTCGCGTTTTGTCGATGTGGACCATTCCGACAATCCACAGGGGCATGTCGACTATCTCGATTTTGTTGCGGCGACGACCAGCTACAAACGCGAATCGATCGCAGCGCTGGCGCTCAGACCGGGTGATTGCGTTCTCGACGTTGGCTGCGGCGCCGGCGACGACGTTCGGTTCATGGCGACACTCGTTGGGCCACACGGCCGTGTCGTGGGTCTCGATTCGAGCAAAACCATGATCACCGAGGCACGACGGCGAGGCGAGACACCCCCGGTCGAGTTCAAGCAAGGCGACATAGATCGCCTTCCGTTCCCGGATGACACGTTTGACGCCACGCGCGCGGACCGCGTCTTTCAGCACTTAGGTGATCCAACGGCCGCGTTGGAAGAGATCTGTCGCGTAACGCGTCCGGGAGGAGTAGTGAGTGTTGTTGATCCTGACTGGGAAACGCTGGTAATTGATATGCCGAACCGCCCTCTCTTCAGGAAGATTCGGGAGCACAGCCTTGATTCGCAGATCGGACGCACTATCGGAAGCCAGCTTTTCAATTTGTTCCGCCGCGCTGGGCTTGGCGAAGTCACTGTCGTCACCGCGGTGCTATTGACCATTTCCGACTTCTCCGTTGCCAGGCAGCTTGCCAATCTCGACGAGATGGGGGATGCCGCGCTTGCGGGGGGAGCGATCACGCCCGCTGAGCACCAAAAGTGGCTTGAAACACTCCACTCGTTCGAGGATTCAGTCCCCTTCTTCGCCGCCGTGGGCGGAGTCGGGGTCATCGGAACCAAACGGTAGCCGATCTCGGATTCGAGACATTGCCGTGGCCGGGTGCGCGCTTCGGGGAATGCTGGTCGTCTTCGTCCTGTCGCACAGCGCTGTTGCTGTAACTCACAACATGTACTTGCTGACGCCCTGTTTGAAAACGGTCGGACGCGAGATCGGCATCTCTAAATCGACCGCCGGGCATCCTTCGCTGGCGTATGCTCTGACGGCGGGATTGAATGGCCTCCTCACGGCGCAACCAATGGGCCGTCACCAGGTACTGCCACTCGACTTGATTGCGGCCTCGATCGGCTCTCTATTCTCGGCGTTGGGTTGATCGTCACGATCTTGGTAATGGCACGGGTGACATCGACTGAATTTGGGCGCATATTCGCGAAGTCCGCACCAATAGCGGTCAGCACAGAGGCCAAATCACTCCCAAATCCATAGCGAGGGCTGTAGAGTCTCGGTCAACCGTCTCGAAGCTGCCTGAGAGTCTCAACGAGGTAGGGGACGTCTTCGCGTGAGTAAGCGATCAGCTTGATGTCGGCCGCCGGAGCAGTGTCGTCGTTCATCCACATGTACATGTCTGGTCCGAAATCCGTGCTGCTTATCTGGATAATGCTGCATCCGCCGATCGGCTCCTCGTCTTCGATGAACGGTGTCTAGGGACCCGGGAACGTACTCGCAGCGACGGATTCAATCTCGGACAGATCTGTATCTGACACAAGATCGAGATTTCGCGTCTCAATTGCGGTGATCAGCCGTGGGATGATATTTCGCCCCATGACGATGAATTTCAGGTCGCCGGGCCGTGCTGGATCGGAGTCCAGCGTGACGTTCAGAAGGTCTCGTCCGCTCGCTTCGGCAGTTCGAATGAAACTCGAACTATCCGGTCCCTGTTCAATCCTCCAGGGGGCTCGGCTGGCTGTGGAATCGCGATGGCGTATGGCGCTCAAGCGTTGATCAAGATCCTGCATGGGTCTCACCTGAATCATTCCCGGCTGGCATTTGATCCGCATGAATCGGCTCGTTCACAGCCGAAGACCCGTACACCCTCCCCATCGCGTCGACGATGTCGCGCATCCGTTGAAGGACTTCGGGAGGACCCAGCACCTCCGCCTCGGCGCCCAGGCGCAGTAGATCGTAATGGCCGTGCTCGAGGGAATCGACGGGGAGCGCGACGGTCGTCCAACCACCAGCATCAGGCGGTCCAGCGCTCCCCAGCGCGGCAGTAGCCGCGACTTGATTGAAGAGATAAGGGAGTATCTCGAGTCCTCGTGGCGAGAGGCGGAGCGAGACCTCGAACTGGTAGAGTCGCTCCTGGAACTGCACGCTCCAGGTCTCCCAAAACTGGGCCAGCTCGAAGTCTTCGGGGCGTTCGAAGCGCTCGTCCAGAACCGCCAGCTCCAGGATGCGCGAGGCGCGGTAGGTGCGCAGCTGTCCCGAGGCTTGCGCCACCAGATACCAGGCACCCGCTTTCAGAACCAGCCCCAACGGATCGAGCGTGCGCTCCACCTCACCGCGCCAGCGTTGGTAGCGGACATGTATTCGTCGCTGATTCCAGACCGCATCGGCTACGGTCGCCAGATGAGGCAGTCGCTCTCCTTCCTGGAACCAGGTGGGAGCGTCCAGGTGGAAGCGCTCGCTGATGCGTCCCGCGCGCGATTGCAATTCCGGCGGCAGGGCCGCCAGCAGCTTCAGCTGAGCCGTCGCCAGCACGGCGCCCAGCCCCAGTTCGGCCGCTGGGCCCGGCATGCCGGCCAGGAAGAGAGACTCCGCCTCGTCGGGAGTCATCCCGGTCAGTCGGGTGCGGTAGCCGTGCAGCAGCTCATAGCCGCCGGCCGGGCCGCGATCGCCGTAGACGGGTACTCCCGCCGCGCTGAGTGAGTCGACGTCCCGGTAGATGGTGCGCACCGAGACCTCGAGCTCGCGTGCCAGCTCCTCGGCGGTGAGGCGACCGCGCGTCTGCAACAGCATCAGGAGTGAAAGGAGTCGGCTGGCTCTCATGTCAACAGCATCTCATCTATTCCTGACAGAAGGTGTTAGGAAGACAGTGTACGCGTCGGACTCAGCCATGCCCATCCTATTCCTGACTGAATCTGGCAGGTTTGTTGGATACCATACCTCTAGATGTCACAAATCGACCGCGGACGGTGTCTAACCAATAGAGCCTACGAAAGGAATCCTCATGAGCACGCTGGCAACCGGTGGAATCGAGACGCAGAGCTGGGACGAGCAGACCGTCGAGGATCTGGAGGACGGTCGAAAGACGACGCGCGTCACGGCGATCAACAAGCTGACTGGCGACATCGAAGGTGAGAGCCGGGTCGAATTCCTGCTGGCCTACACGGGAGATGACTACTGCAGCTTTGTGGGCATCGAGCGGGTGACCGGCAGCATTGGCGGCCGTCAGGGGACGTTGGTGCTGCAGGAGCATGGCACCTTCGAAAATGGCGGGATTCGACTGAGCTGGTTCGTCGTGCCGGGATCAGGTAGTGACGATTTGAGTGGTCTGCATGGCGAAGGTGGTTACATTTGGAATGGAGAGCATGGCGTGCCGACCCCCTACAACCTCGACTACGACTTCGACGCATGACGTCTTACGTCGAGAAGCCTGATCGGCGCTACGTGCGCCGTCCAATTCGGCTGATGCCTCGGCGGGCGTTTCGGGAGGAACTACAAGGGTGTGTCAGCGCTCCTGGCGTTGACACGCGTTTGTCGCAACTTCTCTGTGAAATCTATGACATACCGGCGGTTGCTGACCTACGTTGGAAGCGGATTGAGCCGAGCGTCGCTCATGCCTGAGCTATCGCCGAGATTGAAACTGGCGAATCGAACGCAGCTGGCGCGGGCGCTCGGGACCAACGAGAGGTACGGTCGTCATGCTTCGCCTCGTTGCCATCCCCATCTCGTCGATCGCCGGTGTGGCGAAGACCATCGTCTTCTTTCTCAAAGTCCTGCCGATGCTCCCCTCCAAATGGGTCGAATGGGTAACGCCCGACCCTGTCGTTGAACAGGTTTGCTATCCAACTCCAACCGGAGAAACCTGTGGTCAGCTCTATCGTCCTGACAGCCAAGGTCCGCATCCAGGCGTGGTCGTGTGTCTCGGCGTGGTGCCGTTTGGGGTCGATCATCCTCAGGTGCCGCGACTCGGCGAAGCGCTGGCTCGTGCCGGATTCGCCAGCCTCCTGTATTGGTCTCCAGCCATGCGCGATCTGCGGCTCGCCCCCGACGACGTCGAGGGGATTGCCCTTGCCTATCGTTGGTTGGTCGAGCAGCCCAACATCGACGAGCGCCGGAGTGGGCTCATCGGCACCTGCGTGGGCGGATCCTTCGCGCTGATGGGCGCCGCGCATCCCGATCATCCGTGACCGGGTTGGATTCGTGACGGCCTGGGCGCCCTACTCCTCCATGCGGACGCTCGCCTGTGACATCGCCAGCGCCTCGACGTCGTCCGGCGGCCAGCGTGAGCCATGGGAGGTCGATCAGCTGACGCGCAAGGTCTACGTGCGTTCACTCACCGACGTCCTCGATCCAGCCGAAGCGACGCTGTTGCGCGACGCGTGTGCCGAGCGTGACGGCACGGTGGATTCGGACACGCTCTCGGAAAATGGCCGCGCCGTCTATCCGCTCCTTACGTCACTCGACGTTTCGACCGCTGAACGCGCCATCGAGAGACTTCCGGAGGCTATGCGGGAGCGGTTAGACGCCATGTCACCAATCCGCCATGTCGAGGATATCCATGCACCGTTGGTCATGCTGGCACATGACTGTGATGACCAGGTCATCCCGATTGGGGAATCACGGCGCCTGTTTGCCGCGTTCGGCGATCGTGCCGCGCTGCGCTACACCGAGTTCACCATGTTCAAGCATCTGGATCCATCTCAGGTCGAACTGTCGCGTTTGGCCCTGGCGCGCGAGCTCTTCAGATTCTTCCGCTCGGTCTATCCCGTGTTCCGGCAGGCGGCGGGGCGGCCAGCGAATCGTGTGGTGTTCGGCCCGCCGTCCAGATCGCATCAGAGCACCAGCACGTCAACCGGGTAAATCATGTTGTTGCCCATGCCCTGGTAGTTCCAGACCGGTTCGGTTGGCTGAACGACACCGTTCTCGTCGGTGGCTCGAGCGCGCAAGCGATAGCGTCCGGGTCGCGCCTCCCATTCGAAGCTCCAACCACGCCAGGCAAGCTCCGACACCGGCGACTCCAGCTGCGCCTGAGTCCACGTCGTGCCGTCGTCGCTGCTGATCTCGACGCGTGAGACACCCGCTCTTCCCGCCCAGGCGCGGCCCTTCAAGGGGACGCGTCCAGCATTGACCACGCGAACGCGGCTGGTGAAATCGGGGATGCCGGGCGGAACCATTACTGCGCGTGGCTTCTTCAGCGTCACCGGGTCGCCGAGATCGTCGGCATCTTGCGCATAGCGATACGATCCGGTCATCTGATAACCAGTAAACGGCTCGGCCACCGCCTCGATGGAGGCTAGCCACTTCACGCTGGCCATGCCGAACCAGTCTGGTACCAGCAAGCGCAGCGGCTGGCCATGCTGCGGTGGTAAAGGCTCTCCGTTCATGGCGTAGACCAGCAGGACCTCGTCCCGCATGGCTTCTTCGAGCGACAGACTGCGCTGATAAGGCTGTACTGCACCGCCCTGAACGCCCCAATCCAGTCCGGTGAAGACCAGTTCGACCGCTTCATCGGCCAACCCGGCGTCGATCAGAATGCCGTTGAGCGGCGTGCCGGTCCATTCGGCGGTGCTTACCCCCTCGACAAACCAGGGCTGCGTGGTGGAGCGGGGCGAGAGGAGGGCACGGCCATTTCCGGCACATTCCATGGTGACCGGCAGGGTCACCGCGGGTCTGTCCTGCAGCTCGGCCAAGGTCAGCCGCATCGGATTGGTCACGAGTCCCTCGATCGCGAGGCCCCAATCATCAAGGCGGACCTCGGGTAGGTCGAAATGGATGATGAGATAGTGGAGGCCGGTCGGCGTGATGGGATAGCGCAGCGCTTCGAGCGGAATGCCGCGGTTGCGGATGGCTAACTGCACCTCTTCTCGATAGAAAAGGTCATCGGAGCGCAAGCCGGTCCCGTCGCCGGTCACGGACAGACCGTCGATTGTCTCCCGGTCAATCGGCGGAGCAGAAATTCGTTCGTTCATGGCGTATCTCCTTCTCGAGACGAGTGGTAAATGGGTTCACACGTGTCCCACGTGCGGCGCCTCTGGATAGGTCACCGCAGTTGGGTTCGCGTATGGAAGGGATTGCTCGCATATGATCACGTGGGGTGCTGAGTGCGCTTCCTCATATGGCGACCTGGTTCACCTGCAAATCTCACCTGTGACTCCTCCCGACCGACCTCCACCTGGAGCGTGAGGACGTCCATGGAGTATGGATATGCTATGACGCGGTTCGCTGCAATCTTTGTTCCGCAGACAGGTGATGTGCATTTCGGTGAACCGCCTGGGTCAGTGGAGACGCATGGCCTCGAGCCAGCGCTGCGGCAGGCCGACGTTGAGCCCGCCATCGATGGGGATGAGCGCGCCGGTCACGTAGCGGGAGGCATCTGACGCCAACCAGAGCGCGGCTCCGGCGACGTCCTCCACCTCGCCCCAGCATCCCAGCGGCGTCGCGTCGATCGCGGTTTCAGCGACGGCGGGGTCCGCCAGATATGGCTGGTTCAGCGAGGTCTTGATCCATCCGGGGCAGAGCGCGTTGACCCGCACGCCGTAGGCGCCCCATTCCACCGCCATTGATTGGGTCAGCGACAGGACGGCCGACTTGGCGGCGCTGTAGGCCGCAACGGCGGGCCAGGCACGGCTCGGCAGGAGTGACGCGATGTTGATGATCGATCCGGAACGCTGCTCCAGCATATGCTTCCCAACCGCCTGACTGATCCGCAGCACGCTGGTCAGATTCAGGTCGATCACGCGTTGCCATCCCGACGGCTGGATGTCGGCGATCGGTGACTGGAAGAGTGGCCCGCCCGCCGCGTTCACAAGGATGTCGATGCTTCCCAGTGATTCGCAGGCGCGTGTGACCGACTCGGCGACAGCGGCGTCATCGCACACATCGCATGGGAGCGCGACGGACTGGCCAGCTTGCGCCTTGATCATGTCAGCCACTTCATTAAGCGCATCGGTGGAACGAGCCACGAGCGCCACGTCGGCTCCAGCCCGGGAGAGCGCCGTGGCGATTCCCGCTCCGATTCCGCGTGAGGCGCCGGTCACCAGCGCGCGACGACCTTGCAGCGAGAAGCGCTCGAGCCCAGACGGATCAGTCACGTCACCTTCCTTCCGATTGGGCGTTCTTCGCCTCGTACCGTTGGCGCAGTAGCCGCTTGAGTACTTTGCCAGCGCCCGAAACAGGTAGTGCGTCGACCACCTCGATCGATCGTGGGCACTTGTAATCCGCCAAATGCTGGCGGCAGAACTGGCGGATTGATTCGGCGTCGACCTGCTGATCGGGGCGGGGAACCACGACCGCGTGCACTCGCTCACCCCAAACCGGATCGGCCACGCCGATCACGGCGGCGGCTTGCAGTGACGGATGGCTGCTCAGGACCTCCTCAACCTCGATGCAGTAGACGTTTTCGCCACCCGAGACCACCATGTCCTTGGCCCGATCGACCAGATAGACGTAGCCCTCGTGGTCGAGGTAGCCGAGATCACCCGTCCGAAACCAGCCATTTTGGATCGCTGCGGCCGTCTCGTCTGGCCGGTTCCAGTAGCCACGCGTCATGTTGGGCCCCCGAGCCGTGATCTCGCCCACGTCGCCCGAAGCGCAGGGTGCGCCATCGGGCCCACGTGCGACGATCTCGACACCCATCACCGCGCGTCCCACTGAGCGCATCTTTTCGTCGTCGAGCAGCAATTCTTCATGCGGCAGCATGGCAATGTGGGAGCTTCCTTCGGTAAGGCCGTACGCCTGGGTGAAGGAGCAGTGCAGTGCGGTGACAGCCCGTCGCAGCAGCTTGGTCGTGATCGGCCCGCCACCGTGCAGGATCAGTCGCAGCGAGCTCAGATCGGTCCTCTCCAATGCGGGATGGTTCAGGAGCGCATCGATCATGGTCGGCACCATGATGGTGCAGGTAATTCGCTCCTGCTCGATGGTTTGCAGCAGGCGCGCGGGATCGAAGTGGGGCACGACCACGTGACAGGCACCACGCCAGATCAGGGCGTAGATCGACGATCCGTCGGCTAGATGGAACATCGGCGCGACGTGAAGGAAACGATCGTCTTCGGCATACCCAGCCCCGATCGTCATGTTGAAGGCGTTGGTGACGAGGTTGCGGTGACTGAGAACGACCCCCTTGGGAACGCCGGTCGTTCCACCCGTATAGAACAGAGCTGCAGAGTCCTCCTCATCGATGGCGAAGGCGAGATCGGACTTCTCGCTCCGTTGGAGTAGTTCCTCGTAGTCATGTGGCGCGAGCAAGAGGTTCACGTCGTCGCTAGCCACCGCATAAGCGATCTCTTGGTGAGCCGCGTCGGCGATCAGGAGCGATGGGCGGCAGTCACTCAGGATGGTAGCGTGCTCATCAATTGTGTGCCGGTTGTTGAGCGGTACGATCATCGCTCCGATGGAAGGAACGGCTGCGTAGACCTCTAGGTAGCGGTGGCAGTTGTGCATCAAGACGGCGACGCGATCACCCGGTTCGACGCCAAGTCGCCCGAGACCGGATGCCAGCTTGCGGCAACGCTCGGCAAATTCGAAATAAGTGAGCCGTATCTCACCACACGCGACCGCTTCACGAGATGCGAAGAGTCGCTCGGCGTGGCGCAGGGGATCAGCGAGAGTGAGGGGCATCGGGCGCTCCGTGACATTGCTATAATGCAGGGGTCCTGCGCATATTATGCAGGATGCCTGCGGAATTGTAAAGTGGAACGAAGAGAGCCGGACAATGGACGAGCGCCGAATCACGTTGGTGACGTTGCTGCTGCAGGCCACGCATCAGATGATCGATGACCTGACCGTTCGGGTCGCGGCGGCCGGTTACCACGACATTCGCCCATCCGACAGCCGCGTATTCGAGAACCTCGATCCGGCGGGTACGCGTCTCAGCGACCTCACAAGTCGAGCGCAGATGACGCATCAATCGATGAGCGAGCTCGTGAGCGGACTCGAGGCGCGTGGCTACGTGACGCGCCTGGCGGATCCCGACGATCGGCGCGCCCGCCTGGTCTGTCTAACGCCTCGTGGTCAGGAGTTGATGCACATCGCTCTTGACGCACTCGCCGATATCGAAACGGAATGGCTGGGGCGACTGGAAGAAACCGGCTGCCGAACTTCGTGGCGCTCTGGAAGATCTGAACGAGAGTCAAGCGCCGCCTGCTGGGACTTTGAAGAATGGACCCGCCGGATCCGCGCCCACCCGGCCAGGACGCGGATCCTCTCTGAGCTAGCGGTCTCAGGCGATCGACGGCGCGGCTGCCTTGCCTTGCTGGATGGCGTGTACCGCATCGACCGTGACTCCTTGACCGCCAATGCCCCAGTCCCCGCTCTTGACGTTGTCGTCGATGAGGACCCAGGTGACGGGTCGCATGTTTTCTCCCTCGATGGAGAGCATGGCGTCGGTCACGCGGTCGATCATCTCCTGCTTCTGCTCGTCGTTGAAGACGTTCTCGATGAGCTTGATGGTCACGAGTGGCATGCTGAAACCTCCTGATGAATACGTCGAAGAATCAAATCCGGGTGAAGTGAAATGCTGGCCGACGAGTCGGTTTATGCGACTAACTTGCCCAGTTCAGATCGACCGGAACGCCCGATCGCAATGTCTGGAGATTGACGCAGAGGCGTTCGGTGGTGGAACGCAAAGCGACGATCTGGCGTGGCTCGGTGCCTGGAGCAGCCTGGAGATGGACCGTGCAGCGCATCGAGCGGAAGCCAACCGGCGCCGTGGGATCGATCGCCATGGTGCCGCGCACATCGACTTCACCATCGACCTCAACTGAGACATCGGTCAGGTCGATGGCCATGATGTCCGCCACCATGCGTACCATCCCGTCCATGCAGGAGGCCAGGGCGGCGCAGAGGACGTCGCCAGGGTTGGGGCCGTCGTGGTCCCCACCGACCGTGCGGTCGATTCCGGTTCGCCAGGTGACGTTGAAGCCCTCGCCGGGTTTGACGATGCCGTGGAGGCAGTCGAGCACAGGCTCGGTGAGGGTCGTCGCGTGCTTGTGGGTGACGGCGTCTTCGGGGTGTTCGACGTATGCGGCGCGCAGTGGCGCCTGGCGCTCTCGGACGAGAGAAGCGACCTGTGCCATGAGAACCAGCCTTTCGGTGAGGGGCCACAATGGCCACACGACTATAAGAACGACCGATCGTGCTGTACTAATAGAATACGATCGGTCGTGCTATCTGTCAAGCGGAGGGCCGCACTTGCGGGATATGCAGCCGATTTTCTTCATTCAATGGATGTCGTACGTCATTTCTGATTGGGTCCTGGCGGAGGAACGATCTATCGTGGAGTTGGCTCGATCCCGAGATACGTGAATCAGCGGCAAGGAGGCTCTCGCCGCCGATTCGATCTCATTTTGGTGGAGGGCGCATCGTGGTGTGAGCTCAGCGCGCGTGAGTTCTCGTGCGCGCCGCGATGTGGCGAGCAATGTAGTCCGCGTCCCGTCCGACACCGCCAATAAGCTGTGACGCCGCTGCATACAGAAACGGCAGACCAACGAAATAGAGGCCGGGCGCTTCCGGCACCACGCCCCGCTGATGGATTGGCCATCCGTCCGCGTCAGTTACCGGCAACTCGATCCAGCTGAAATCAGGGCGGAACCCGGTGCACCAGACGATGTTTGCCACGTCGAGCACGCGTCCCCCTTCTAAGACTGGTTTGCCGTCCTTGATGCCGGATGTGCGCTCATAAACTCGCTCGACGCCAGCTTCGGCGAGATCGGACGGTCTGATGCGCTCGAGCGGCGCTCCACGAAACTGAACCAACGGACGGACTTTTCGACCCAGTGGGGTTCGGGTCGTCAGTACGTGGTTAAACGCGAACCACATTATCGGGATGAGAAGTCTCCCCGCTCGACCGTGTGTATCGAATGGCAGCGATCCGGTGTCACGTCCGGATAGCCACGTATGATGATCTCGCGCCGCCTCATGGGCGATTTCCGCCCCGGAATTGCTCGCACCAACGACGAGGACGTCACCCTCCTGGAACTGAGCCGGGTTGTGGTACTCACTCGAATGGATCTGCAGGATATTCAGGTCGAGCTTTGACGCGAACGGAGGTATCTTCGGGCTTTGGTACGCGCCGGATGCGACCACCACGTGTGACGCTCGGAAATTCTGCTTATCGGTCTCTACCAGAAACCCGTCGTCACTTTGCGAGACCCGGTGTACACGGATACCTCTCCGCACCGGGAGCTTCATGTCGTGCGCATACGTCTCGAGATAGCTCGCCATCTCGTCCTTTGTCGGAAACGAGAAGGACGGCGCCGGGAATTTCATACCGGGTAGCCTGGAGTAACGTGCTGGCGCGAGCAAGCGGAGCGAGTCCCACCGCCCGCGCCAGGTATCGCCAATGCGCCAACCGGCTTCGAGTATCACGAACCTCTGGTGATGCCGCGCCAGATGAAAGCCGGTCGCCAGACCCGCCTGCCCGCCACCGATCACTAGAGTGTCGACCTGCTCTTCGCTCTTTTTGTGTGTCTTGGGATGCCCGTTGTCGATCCAAGTGTTCATGCCAAGTGCCTGATTCGTTCTCCCGTGTTCGGTGATCTGTTTCATGGCAGCCTCCGTGTCGTGCGCTCGTTTGGCCGGTCCTTAGGTTCTATTCGCCCACGGCTGGTGGCTGCTCGCCTGGTCCGTTTGCCTCGGAAAGATCGACAACACCCAGCTGGATCAGCAGACCGAGCTCATCAAGGCTCATCCAGCATTCGGTGATCTTGCCGTTCGCGATCCGATCGATGTCGATGCCGCTCATGTGAATCTGCTTACCGGTAGCCGGAATGCCCTGGAAATCGCGACGGTGCGTGCCGCAAGCGGTCCAACGGGTGACCACGCGGTCGCCCTCCGCGATGTGATCCTCGATCGTGAACGTGAGGTCGGGAAACGCTGAGCGCAAAGCGCCGAAATGCCGCTTGATCCCCTCGCTCCCGCTGACCTCGCCCTGGAGTGTCGTCGCATGAACGACGAAGTCGCTGGAAACCATCTCGTCGGCAACGTCGAAGTTTCCTCGATTCCAGATCTCATCAACGCCGCGGGATACCAGAGTCTTGTTCCGTTCTGACATGCGTTTGCTCCTGTCCTGTGTGCCGTTCGACCTGTCCTGATTCCAGACTAGGCTGGTGACAGGGGGTAGGTCATGCCTCGAACGGGGTAGTCTAGTGGGGTATTTTTTGCGTTCTGCGGGAGGAGGTCTGGGTTAGCTGAGCAGGTCGAGCTCGCGCGCACGCGAGACTGCTTGGGTTCGATTGCGCACGCTCAGCTTGGCGTAAATGTTTCCGGCGTGCTTCTTGACCGTCTCAGCTGAGACGTAAAGCTGGCTGGCGATCTCGGCGTTGGTCAGCCCGAGCGCCAGAAGTCGGACGACTTCGCGCTCGCGAGCGGTCAGCGGTTCCGGCAGCGGAATAGGAGTCACTCCCCCGACCTCCACCTGAGTTGATTGGGCGTGCAATAGGCGATCAACGTATTCGGGCATGATGGCGCGCGAACGCGCCTCTCGGAGGAGGCGGGCCATGGGAAGTCCGAGATCGGCGAAAAGTCGCACGAATCCTTCCGGCTCGGCGAGGCGCAGCGCCTGCTCCAGCGACCTGAGCGACCTGACGGATTCGCCGCGTTGTCGATGGACCAGCGCTTGAATCGCGAACGCCTCGATCTGGATACCCATTCGGCCGTCTTCAGCCGTCATTGCCAGCACACGTTCAAGAAGTGACATTGCGTTGTCTCGTTCCGTCTTCGTCGTGCCGGCGCCAAGGACACGGGCCACGGTCAGTTGTTCAGAGGCCGATTCCGGACCGTCCCGATGTTCTGGGGATCGCTGAGCGTCTTTGGCCCACCGTTTGGCGCTCTCATGTTGGTTCCGCGCGAGCCAGAGTTCGACTTGAAGGCGCCCGAACTGGCCAGTCCACTCCGCAAACGCGGAACTCTCGACCAGCGGGCGTGCCTGCGCCAGAGAGTCGGCAGCTGCCCCGGTTGCACCCTCGGCGAGCTCCATCCTGGCCTTGATAAGGTGGACTGCGATCAGGGATCGAACGTCGCCTCCCAATTCCGCGCGATCCTGACCACGCCGGAGAAAGCGACGAGATTCCTTCAGGTCGTTCCACTCGTAGAGAATCTCGGCCATGCGGATGTCGACCCAACCGAGCAATGGGAGTGGAAACCGGCCGCGGTTCTCCGGCCGGTCGATAAGGCCGAGCGCCTGTCGCCAATTCTGCGCGGCGTCCTGAAGTCGTCCCTGCCGCAGGTTGAGATCGGCGAGTGCACCGAACAAATGGACCGATTGTGGCCGCACCGGCCGGGCGTTCGCGAAATCAAGCACCTTCAGATACCAGGCGTGAGCCTCGTTCCAATGCCCGTTGCGACGAAACGTATCTCCGAGCGCGCCGAAGATACCGGGACGAAAATTGAAATCGTCGCTCGGCAACAATTGGAGTGCCTCGTCGGCGTACTTTTGCGCGGCGGGAAGATCGTTTTGGAAGCAGGCCAGAATGCAACGAAGGGCGATCACGCGGCCACGTTGAGCAGGAACTGTCTCCTGGCGACACGCCAGTAGTTGTTCGAGTTCGTTCAGTTGACGAACGAAGGCATCGAACGTTCCCGCGGCTAGCAGGAGCATCATGCGATAAAACCCAAAGTCGAGCCTCTGTTCGAGCCACTCAGTGGGGAGAGCGTCGAACCAGCGCTGGACGATTCGGACCTCGCCACTTGAGATCTTCGCGTATGCGTACTGTTCGAAGAGTTCAATCATTAGGTCCGCATCATGTCCAGCGAGGATGTGCCGAAATGCCGCTTCGGGGAGATCGTGTTCGAGATACCAACCACCAGCCCGTCGGTGCAGCGCGACGGCATCCTCGGCCGGAACGCTTCGCCTGAGCAACTGTCGTGCGAAGCTAGCGAAGATCGGATGATATCGATACCACTCACGTCGATCGTCAAGCGGTGCCAGGAAGAGACCGTCGCGCTCGAGCCGCTCAAGCGAATCCTGTCCATCGTAGCGACCTGTGACGGCGTCACAGAGTTCGGCATTCAGCTGCTCGAGAATGCTCGTCTGCAGCAGAAACTGTCGTGCGTCGGGGGAAAGATCGTGAATGACCTCTTGCGCCAGGTAGTCGGAGATGTGACGTTGCCGGCCGGTCAGCTGGGATCGAGCGAATCCCGCTCCATGACGTTGTAAGTCCAATGCGGCGAGCTGGAGTCCGGCGATCCATCCTTCGGTTTGATTTCGCAGGCGCTTAATCTCGTCTTTGTCAAGCTCGAGCTCCAGCGATCCGTTTAATAACTCATCGGTCTCTTCAGGAAGGAATTGCAGGTCGGTGAATCTGAGTTCGAGCAGTTCCCGACGTGCACGATAGCGTGCCAACGGCAAGCGTGGGTCACGACGACTGACGAGAACGAAATGCAGTGATGGCGGCAGATGGTCGAGCAGGTGAGCGAGTGCGTCGTGGACAGATGGGTCTCGAATTGCCTGATAATCGTCGAGCACGAAGACGGTCTGACCTGTTTGGTGAAGCCCGATAGTGACGAAGGCGTTCAATACAGCGTCCCTGTCCGGCGTCGAAGCCCCGGTTAGCAGGCCGAGGTGGCTCTCTTTGATGTCAGGCTGGATGAGCTCCCACGCGGCGACGAGAGACCTGAAGAGGAACTCCTCGTCATCGTCGTCCTCGCTCAACGATAACCAGGCGATGGGGTAATCGCTCTCGTGCGCCCATTGAGACATCAATGTCGTCTTGCCGTATCCGGCTGGAGCGATCACCGTGACCAGTTTTAAGCGTGCGATCTCACGCTCGAGGAGGCCGGTCAGGCGCGAGCGATTGACCAATCGCTGCGTCATCGGTGGAATTCGGATCTTCATCTCGAGAAGGGGACGCGTCACGAACGTACCTATCTGGTCGCTGGACCATGACGGATGGGCCGGCCGAACTCGACCGCGGGACGGCATATCTGGCCGAGCGGAGCGCGAAGTCGCGAATTTCGTTTGCGGTGTCTGACAGGATTCATGCTAATAACCATGGACGTGGTTGTCAAAATGATCATGTTTCAGACTGGTGGTGCGGTTTGGTCAACTACTCGGCCTGTCGACGCTTCTCCGACGGCCGGCCAGGTGATGAGCGAAGATGGCGGGGCGCGAACTGGCTGACAGATGTTGCCGGGTGCGCGATCACGAACGTCGCTGATGGCGTTCGTGTATGGGTCGGTGGAGTTCGATGTGGAATTCGCCCGGGGGCGACGATTACATCGGAGCCATGTGATCATCGCGCTGGAACGCAGGCCTGGAGCGATCTCCGGGACAAAGATCACCGCGACGGCCAGTCCAAGCGCAACGATTCCGACCGCACGGGCAAAACGATCTCCGTGCGTCCACTGCTTCTCGATCGCAACCACGGCGGCGAGCCCGATCATGGCCACTACGTTCATGACGCCGAATGCGATCATCAACACCATCAGGGCCCAGCAGCAGGCAAGACAAAACCATCCATGGTGGGCACCGGCGCGGAGATCACGAAAACGCCCCCGGTAGTTACCGTAGTGGAGGAGATGGGCTAAGGGAGAGCGGCAATGTTGGAGACAGCGATGTTTGAGCGGCGTAAGCTGATAGATACCGGCGCCGGTGAAGATGATCACTGCGGCGGCCGCCGACCAGGAGCCATGATGCGTCGCCACTCGTCCGGCTAACCAAGCGATGCCGAAGGCAGGAACCCCGGTCACAGCCCAGGCCAAAACGTAGCCAGATCCGAATAATGCCATCCGAGTCGAGCGTCTCTCCCGCACCGTGCGCGAGTAGAGTGTAATCATCGGCATTGCTGACGGAAGCATCATGGCTGCCATCATGAGCGTCCACATGACCACGAACAGCGCCAGCGTCAACCCCATCGTTCCAGGCATGACGCCCATGCTTCTGGCCCAGGCGATGGTTCCGAACCAGGCTGCCGCCGCGACGACGAGAATGGCCGTCGCCGGCAGCAGCGAGTCCTGTCGTAGGGTCGTATTCTGGCTCACGCACCACTCCAGCTATACGGTGATGATGCGCCATTGGTGCCGACCTGCCCAAATTCAATGCCGAATACCGATACATGGCTATTGACGGCCTTGCCGACGGTCAACGTGGAATTGGACGGATGGAAAACGTTCTCGAGCTTTACCGGTTCCTGCTGTGGGCCCGCGTAGAAGTCCTCGATCTCCATGGAGACTGCGTTGCCCCAGTGAACACGGTGACGGCCCCCACTCACGCTGTATTCCACTGGAAGTGACTGGATTCCGAGCATCTCCCCGATCAACGGGGAGAGGATGGCCGGAGGTCCGCCCTTTTGCCCGCTTATGACCGTGCCCAACTGCTCGGCCTGAGCGGCAGTGGCCTGGTCATCGAGCAGGACTCCGACACGCCAATTCCCATTGATCATCACCGGTGGCGTATCGGCGACGATCGCGAAGGTTAATCCGCTCACGTCGACGCCGTCGATACTACCCTGGTCGATATGGTAGTTGAGCACCACAGTGCACCGGTCGTGCGTGGCGGGTTCGGACAAGCCAGACCAGGTGCACGGACAAATCGCGTCGCAGTTGCAGTTCTCGAAGTATGTTCCCTCCAATGACCAGGCCATGACGCCTCCTTTATGTAAATGCGGTGAGAGAGCGGATCATCCTACGACGTCTTCTCGCACGTCGACAAGGTGTCGGAATGTGCCAAATCCGAAGCTACCCTCCTCTGCCAAATGCGCGTTGTCGACGCTCGTGCAGTCATCGCCTACTCGGTTCAGCGCCAAAGCTGTGAGGGTCTTGCGCTACCGAAGATGAAATCTCTTACGTCTTCAGATAATCTCGCTGCCGATATTATCGATAGTAGCCACGGAAGTCGCTGTGTCAAGGGCTTCGCGCAATACGGCAGCACGTCGGTTACCGAATACGATCGGTCGTGCTATCATCGGATGAGGGACCGTCTCGATCGTTTGGTGAGACGACTGGAAATGATGGCGGAGGTCTCGCTCGGCCCCGCGGTATCACGCTTGAAGGAGCCGATTTCAGGCATGCTCGACCCCGAACCCTCTGATCAAACGGGTGAACACCGCCACCGCACCATGCGTCAGCCCCGTCAGAAGCGGCGGCGCGCGGACGGTGAGGAAACCTATCGCACAATCCTGCTGACCGCTGCACGTCTTGCCTCGGTCGAGGGGCTCGAAGGGTTGTCGATCGGTCGACTGGCCGACGAGATTGGCATGAGTAAGAGCGGGCTCTACGCCCACTTTGGTTCCAAAGAGGAACTGCAACTCGGGACGATCGCGACCGCGCGCGAGATCTTCATCGACGAGGTTATTGCCCCCGCACTGTCGGATGATGCCCGCGCCAACCGGCTGCTGGCGGCTTGCGAAGCCTTTCTCTCGTATGTCCAGCGGCGGGTCTTCCCCGGCGGCTGCTTCTTCGTGGCGGCCTCCGCCGAGGTTAACGCCCATCCGGGACCCGTTCGCGATCTCGTCGCCGAAGCGCAGGGAAGCTGGCTCGCCTTCCTGGAACGTATGGCCGAACGCGAGAAGCGGCATGGGCATCTGGCAGATGACGTCGATACGGCGCAACTGGCATTCGAGCTGCACGCCATGCTGGTAGCGGCTAACACGTCAATGTTGCTACATGGCGATACGACCGGCATCGCTCGCGCTCGTGCAGCCATCCGTTCGCGCTTGCAGCTTGCAGCCTGAACTGTCGCCAATCGGTCGATGAGACATGGACGTTTCAATCGCATTCGCCGGTCAGAGTTGCCGCTGAGCGTCGGCTCAGTCATAATCGGGTCTCGGAGGGGCGTGACGCCCACTCCGGCGATTGAGGCTGCACCGATCCAGACGCGGGATCGTTGAAGGGGTGTCGGACGTGAAGAATATTTGGAGCCAGTCGATCGCGATTCCGATCGGCGTGGCGCTCGTGGTTGGGGCAGCGATCGTCGCGATCGGTGAGGCCTACCTCTCGGTCGGCGAATCGGCCATCTACATCGCCGTCGCCCTCATGTTCGTCATCACGGTGGCGGCGGCCTACTACTCGCGCCAGGCGGAGCGCGAGATCGAGCCCAAGCCCTTCCTCGGGACATCGATCTGGCGCCAGTCCTTCTTCATTCCGATCGGCGTGGCGCTCGTGGTTGGGGCAGCGATCGTCGCGATCGGTGAGGCCTACCTCTCGGTCGGCGAATCGGCCATCTATATCGCCATTGTCCTCATGTTCGTCATCACGGTGGCGGCGGCTTATTTCACGCGCGAGACCGAAATCGAGGACTAATCCGCGCGGAGTTTCCCGCATCATCACCTGATCGCGACAGGTTCCACCCATGACTGATCTGCGCAACAACGTGGCGTTCGTGACCGGTGCCGGTAGTGGCGTCGGTCGCGCCGTCAGCCTCGGATTGGCCGGTCTTGGCGTGGTGACGGCCGTGTGTGGACGGCGTCCGGAGCCGCTCGATGCCGTCGCCGCCGAGATCCAAGCGGCCGGTGGTCGGGCCATCGTCCTGCCCGTCGACATTGCCGACGAGGAAGCCGTTGAGGCAGCCTTCGACCAATTGATTCACGCCGCAGGCGGGGTCGATCTGCTCATCAACTGTGCCGGAGTTGGCATCTACGGCAACGTCGAACAGTATTCGCTTGATGACTGGCGCGAAACGCTGGAGACCAACGTCACTGGGCTGTTCCTCTGCAGCCGGGCGGCACTCCCCTCAATGCGGGCACGAGGCGGCGGCCACATCGTCGCCATCTCCTCGGGTGCCGGTCGACGCGGCTACGCCAACCTGGCCGCCTACTCAGCCTCGAAATTCGCCGTCATCGGTTTCATGGAGAGCCTGGCGGAGGAGGTCGGCGCCGACGGCATCAAGTGCACCACGATCCTACCGGGGAGCATTCTGACCGATTTCGGACCGCGCAGTACCGAAGAGAAGCGTGAGAGCGGCAAGAAGTACCTCAAGGCAGAGGATGTGGCCGAAGCGATCATTCAGGTTTTGCGCCAACCCGGCCACGTCTGGACCCAGCAGGTCAATCTCTGGCCCTTCTGAGTTCTCCGTTTAGGACGGAGAATCAGTCCGCCCGTCACGTTTCCAGCGCCAGGAGAAATGGCAGGGTTCGTTGAAGCGAACCACCAGCAGCGCCAGCAGATAGGCGTGCATGACGAGCAGCATGGAGGTCTGGTTCGCCAGATCCCCGTGCTGGCGATGAGGGCCGATGTACCAGAGTGCCAACACGACCGCTTCCACGCTGAGCCACTTTGCGGCCGACCGGATATATCGATTTATGTCCATCGTTGTCCTATAACCTTCCCTTTCGCGTCGAATCTGCTCATGATGCCCTTCAGTATGATTCACCTCGCGTCAGCGGCTGAAACGCGCCGAAGCTAATGATAGTAGATCACCATAGTGGTAGTGTACCATCATTCTGGATAATCAGTGAGATCGACGAGATGGGTGAGGGTCAGCAGTTGGCTGAATCGGGGACTGACGAATACGAGTTGGTGGATGAAGTCGCATTTCTGACGCTTGGGCTCGCGCATCGGGTACAGCAGCACGCTGGCGCCACGGCAGCCGAAATCGGTCTTACCCTCTCTCAAGCCAAGGTGTTGGCGGCGATGGGGACCGAGGGATCGACGGCCACTGGCGTACTGGCCGCGAAGCTCCGCGTCGACCCCTCCAATCTCACGGTCATCATTGATCGTCTCGAGGAACGAGGAGCGTTGGAGCGGCACGCTGATCCCAACGACCGCCGCGTCAAGAGTCTGGTTCTGACGCCAGAAGGTCGACGTCTGCGCGCGGAGTTCCGCGAGCATCTCCACGACTACGGCGAAGCCTTCGGCCGGTTGAGCGCACAGCAGTTTGAGGCGCTGCGCGATCTGCTGCGTTTGGCGCTCAATGTCGATTGACGTCCCGCTCAGGCGAAGTGCGGCATCACCTCGGATTCGAATCGCTTCATGGGCGCGTGGTCGTAGGCGATCAACGGGAAATTGATGATCACGTACTCAATGCCCGCGTCGACGAGCCCGCCGATGCGATCGATGACTGCCGACGGCGGACCAACCAACGCCGTGCGTGTGAACTCCTCAAACGTCTGACCCGTTGCCTTGCGTGCGCGTTCAGTGACCTTCTCAGGGTCCTCACCCGGCTGCGTCAAATACACGATTAAATTGCTCGACTTGGTGATCTCGTCGTAGTCGCGACCAACGTTGTCGCAGTGTTTCCTGAGTACGTCGAGCTTATGACGCACGTTGTCTGGGGTGCCACCGAAGTTGCTGGCATCGCCATATTGGGCCACCAGCTTCAAGGTCACCTGTTCGCCAGAGCCGCCGATCCAGAGTGGGATGTGCGGTTGCTGCACGCCTTTGGGCTCGTTGACCGGCTCGTCGATGGTGTAGTGCTTACCGTGGAAGGTCGGCCGGTCCTCGGTCCACATCTTGTGGACGATCTGCACGGCTTCTCGGAACATACCCATGCGTTCGCGCGTCTCGGGGAAGCCGAAGCCGTAGGCTTTCCACTCTTCTTCGTGCCATCCGGCGCCAAGGCCGCAATAGAGGCGACCGTGACTGGCGACGTCGACCGTCGAGGCGATCTTGGCCAGCAATGCCGGGTTGCGGTAGCCGTTGCAGGTGACCATCTGCCCGACCTTCACGCGTGACGTGTCGCGCGCCAGCGTTGCGGTAATTGTCCAGCACTCGAAGGTCGCCTCCATCGTCGTCTTGGGGACCGTATGGAAATGGTCGTAGACCCAGATCGAGTCCCACGGACCGGCGTCCGCCGCTTTGGCAACGTCGGTCATCGCCTCGAATTTGTCGACGGGGTCGTCGATCTCGACCAAATCCATGCGCCAGCCTTGCGGCACGAAGCAGCCAAACCGAATGCTCACGAGCTCTCTCCCTTGCTCCGACGACGGAATGTGGCGCCACATGCCGCACACCATGCGACTACCCCGCAGATTGGCTGCCAACTGTTTTACGCTCAGGTGTTGGTCGTAGTGGATTTGCCGTCCTGGGAAGCCGGCGCGTGTTCCTGTCATCCTGAGCGGAGCGCAGCGGAGTCGAAGGATCTCTTCGTTCGCTGCAGCAGGAATTCAGTGAAATTGGTATGAGATCCCTCGACTGCTTAACCCTCACCGACTTCCTCTTCAATGGAGGGGAGAACCCTCAGGATGACGCGGGGCGTTGGTCGTCCTTCAAGTGGAGAAGTCGCTGTGGTCACCATCTCAAAATGACTGGGGAGCGAGGTAGCCCGCCGTGAATGACCACTCCCGGTATCACGGTGGTAAGTCATCAAACGACGCGGCGAAGCCTCTGAAGTCGGCGTAGTGGTCTAGGTCAACGTGGCCGGTTCAGTTGGGAAGTTGAGTCTGAGCAGAGATCAGATCTGTGCCTCAGTTACCGCTTCACGCTCGCGGCAGTGCCGGCAGACGCCGAAGATGGCGAAGTGATCCATGCGTGGTTCGAACCCGTAGAGTGTTTGGAGGCGTTCACGCAGCGGCTGCAGCGTCTCGTCGTCGATCTCGATGGTGCCGCCGCAACGCTGGCAGATGAGGTGGTGATGCGGGTGCGGTCCGAGGACCTCGAACTGGCGCACGCCGCTGCCGAGGTCGGTTTCGGCAACGAGCCCTAACTCCACCAGCATGTCGAGGGTGCGATAGACGGTCGACAGATTGATGTATGGGTAGTCGGGCTTGACGAGCTCGAGAATCGTCTCGGCGGAGACGTGCCCATCCTGTTCGGCCAGGGCCGATAGGACCATCATGCGCTGCGGAGTCAGACGCTGGCCCGACTTACGTAGCGCTTCTTGCAGCTCGTCGATATCGCTCGCCATGCTCTTCCCCGGCCCTTAAGGATTCATGCGTTGATCCATCAACGCCGTCTTCCTATAATCATACTATTGCAACTCTTTGCAGTTGCAAGGAATAGCATCCGCCATGTTGGGCGTTTTAAACGCTGACACCATTGCGGTGTCGCATCTGTACCTGGTTTCGCCGACCGTACTGCCAGTGGCGAGACCAACTCCCGGTCGGACACGCCCGTTCGAACTTGGGCCGAACGTTCCGGGCGGAGCAAAGGGGAACGCGTGCACATCCCAGACGGATACATCAGCCCAGAGACCGCCATATTCTTCTATGGAGCCGCGGCACCCTTCTGGTACACGGCCAGTCACAAGCTCAAGCGGCTTTTGAGCGGTCAGACCGTCCCCCTGTTGGCCCTCTTCTCGGCCTTCAGCTTCACCATCATGATGTTCAACATTCCGGTTCCCGGTGGAACGACGGCGCACGCCGTCGGCGGTACGCTGGCCGCCATCGTCATGGGGCCATGGGCGGCGATCGTGGCCGTCTCGGTGGCCTTGATCATCCAGGCGCTCTTCTTCGGTGATGGTGGTATCACCGCCATCGGGGCCAACTGCTTCAACATGGCGATCGTGCTGCCACTGCTCGGTTACGGGGTCTACTGGCTGATCAGCCGCGGGTCCAACCCTCTCTCACGACGGCGACTGGTGGCCGGCGCCATCGGCGCGTACATCGGCATCAACGCGGCCGGTCTGCTCGTCGGAACCGAGCTCGGCATCCAACCAATCTTCTGGACCCATGCGGGCCGGGCTCTTTACGCACCGTATCCACTGAGCGTCTCGATTCCCGCGGTGATGATTCCGCACTTGACGTTGGCCGGCATTGCCGAGGTGGTCGCCACGGTTTTCGGCGTCGCCTACGTGCAACGGGTCCAGCCCGGGCTGCTGACGCATCGCTCCGGTTCAACCTCCAGCGCGGCTCAGCCGTCGACTGGTCGTTCCCGCGTCGGGCTGACCGTGGCGGCGTTCGTGGTGATGCTAATCGCGGTGCCATTGGGTCTGCTCGCAGGTGGCGGAGCCTGGGGTGAGTGGGGGGCGTCGGAGGTCGGAAACCGTGTCGGCTACGTCCCATCCGGAATGAACAGCTTGCAATCGATCTGGTCGGCTCCGTTCTCTGGATACACCTTGCCCTGGGTCTCTGACGGCGCCTCTTTCGGTCAGCTGGCCGTGGCCTACATCTTGTCGGCGGTGGTCGGCGTCGGCATGATCTTCGTGGTCGCCTTCAGCTTGAAGATCCTGGCCAGGCGCCGGGCTGAGGCTCGCGCCGTACTTCCGGCACAGGGAGGCTGACGTGTCCGTTGAGACGATGCCCGCGCGACCACATTCTCGCCGAAAGAAAGACTTCGTCGCCAAGACGATCAATGGCGTGACCGAGGCCATCGAGCGCTCGGTCTACACCGAGGAGTTCGCGCGCCGAGAGGGTCTGCTGCAGCGAGTCGATCCGCGCGTGAAGATTGGGGTCTTCGGTGCCGCCGTGCTGACGGTGGGATTGGCCCGCAGTCTGCCGGTCATCCTCACCCTGTATGCGGCGGCGATCATCATCGGCCTCGTTTCCCGATTGCCGGCGTCGCTCCTGTTGAAACGGATCCTGATCGGCATCCCGATGTTCGCCGGAATCGTGGCGTTGCCGGCGCTGTTCCTGATCGGTGGGAAGCCGCTGATCGACGTCGGCCACATCGGACCAGTGCATCTGGCGATCACCAGCAACTCGGTGATGAGCTTCATCATCTTCGTCACACGCGTGGCGGCTTCAGTGACGCTGGCCGCGCTGCTGGTCGTGACGACGCGTTGGTCCGACCTGCTCAAGGCGATGCGTATCTTCCGCGTGCCGGAGGTCTTCATCGTGGTGCTTGGGATGACCTATCGCTACATCTTCTTGCTGCTCAAGGCGCTGGAGAACCTCTTCCTGGCGCGTGCCAGTCGCACAGTGGGCCAGTCGACGGAGCAAGAGCGCCGTCGTTGGATCGGCGCGAGTATGGGAACGCTGCTCGGCAAGAGCTTCAAAACCAGCAACGATGTCTATCAGGCGATGGTGGCACGAGGATTTACTGGTGACGTACGAACGATCACGAACTTCGCGATGCGGGATGAAGACTGGCTCTTCCTTGCCGTCGCTGCGGTAGTGCTGGCGTCGGCGTTGCTACTCGATATGGGGCTCGCATGGTCATGAGTATGACGACGACGGTTTTTCGGCTCGACGACGTCTCCTTCAGCTACCAGGGTCGACACGAAGCGTTGAAGAACGTCGACCTCGAGATCGCTCAGGGAGAACAACTGGTTATCCTCGGCGCCAATGGCTGCGGAAAGTCAACCCTGCTGAAGATGCTCGACGGGCTCTACCGGCCCACTTCCGGCCACATAACCGCTTTCGATGAGGACATCACCGACGTCGCGGACGATCCGTCACGGGCTCAGGAGCTGCACCGGCGCGTCGGCCTCGTCTTCCAGGATCCGGACGTGCAGCTCTTCAGTCCCACCGTCTACGACGACGTAGCCTTTGGCCCCCTGCAGATGGGCTGGACCGAGGAAGACGTGCGGCGTCGCGTGAGTATCGCGTTGGAGCAGATGAACGTGACGCATCTGTCAGATCGCGCGCCGTACGAACTGAGTGGCGGCGAGAAGAAGCGTGTGGCGATCGCAACCGTTCTCTCTATGGAGCCGGACGTGATCTTGCTGGACGAGCCGACTGCCAGCCTCGATCCCCGCAGCAGCGCCATGCTGGTCGACGTCATCGCCGGACTGCGCGTTCTTGGCAAGACGGTCGTGCTGACCACGCACCAACTGGAGATCGTGCCGATGCTGGCCACGCGGGTGGTCGTCTTCGGCGATGAGGAGCGACGCCCGGTAGCCTCCGGCAACGCCGAGGAGATCCTGGCCAACAAGGAACTGCTGGTGCGCACCAACCTGGTGCACGAGCACCTGCACTACCACGGCGATGAAGCGCATTCTCACCTTCACGCCCACGATCATCACTACCACGACGAGAAGCCGTAGCGCGATCACCAGCCGATCGGCGCACACCGTACTCACGACGGTTGGCGAGCCGCAGTAGCTCAATCGCGTCCACTCATTGCCTCGAATCCGGCTCTCGATAGCGGAATTCCCCTCCAGACGCGCTGTGCTATAGTGAAAATAGCGACCAACTTCCGAATCCATCGTGCCCTGGCAGTGCGCCGTTTTGGGGAACCCCATGTCCGGTTCGATCGATCTATCGCCACGTCCGCTCCTCGTTGGCCGAGAGCGAGAACGCGACAGCCTGCGCGCGGCGTTGGAGACATCCATCAATGGCCGGGGAAGGCTAGTTCTCGTCAGTGGTGAAGCCGGCATCGGCAAGACGACCCTCGTTGGGGACCTCGCCTGGCAGGCGAGCGAGCGCGGCATCCTCGTCCTCTCTGGCAGCTGCTACGATTTGGCGACGACTCCCCCGTTCGGCCCATGGTTGGATGCGTTCAATCGCTACCAGCCCTTGGATGAGATGCCCATTCTGCCGCCGTTCCCACACGAGTCAGACGAGCCACACGCGGCCGTCAGCCAGAGTGATTTCTTTCGGCAGATTCAAACGTTTCTTGAGTCGCTCTCGTCAAACATTCCACTTCTGCTGATACTCGAAGACCTGCACTGGGCCGATCCATCGAGCCTGGATCTGCTGCGTCATATCGCGCGGGGAATCGATCACGCACGATTGCTGCTGATCGCGACGTGGCGTGTGGACGAGCTCGATCGGCGCCATCAGCTCTATCGATTGGTGCCGACACTGGTGCGGGAATCAGGTGGAACGCGGATCGACCTCCATCGGCTCGATGAAGACTCGCAGCGGACACTCATCGATGCCCGCTATCAACTCTCGACTGCCGAACGTCATCGCCTCGCGGCCTACGTTCATCAGCACGCCGAGGGGAACCCATTCTTCATGAGCGAACTGTTGCGCACCCTTGAGGAGGAAGGTCTGCTGAGCTCTGCTGGCTCGGGTGCGTGGCGCTTGGGGGATCTGGCAATGGCCCCCGTGCCGGAGTTGGTGCGACAGGTGATCGATGCGAGGGTGGCGCGCCTGGGAGCGGATGCCGAGCGACTGCTCACGATCGCCGCCGTCATCGGTCATGACGTGCCGCTCGACCTCTGGCGGTCGATGGCTGACGTCGACGATGTGGTGTTTGAGTCGGTGGTTCAGCGCGTGACCGACGCCCGCCTGCTGCAACAAGAGCCGCCGAATGGTTATCGATTCAGCCATGCACTGGTGCGGGAGTCGATCTATGACGGCGTCGTCCTCCCAGTGCGTCAAGCCATGCATCGATCGGTAGCCGAATGGCTCGCCGAGCGTCCGAACGTCGACCCCGACGCCGTGGCCGATCACTTCAGTCGCGCGGTTGATTCGCGAGCCGCTGCATGGCTGCTGCGTGCCGGCGAGAACGCACGGCGCCGGTTTGCTGCACGAGTCGCCATCGAACGCTTCACGTTGGCCCTGTCAAATGCTGGATTGGACGATCGGGGGCGTATTCAGGCATATCTGCAACGTGGAGAGACCTTCGAGACGCTTGGCGAATACACCGCGGCCATCGCTGACCTCGACCAAGCCGCGAGCCTGGCCCGCGCGGCCGCTGACCGTCGTCTCGAGTGGCAGGCGTTGCTCGATCTAGGTGCCGCCTGGTCGCCAAGCAATTACGAGGAGACTGGCTCACACTACCACCAGGCCCTCGAGCTGGCGCGGACCTCGGACGATCGGAACCTGCTCGCGATCAGTCTGAACCGCCTCGGCAACTGGCACTTCAACGTTCTTCAGTTGGCAGATGCGATCGAGATGCATCAGGAAGCACTTGCCATGCTGGAGCGTGGAGCCAGCATGCTGCAGATGGCACAGACGCACGACTTCCTGGCGATGACCTACTGGTGCAATGGGGATTGCGTGCAGGGCTCCATTCATTGGTCTGCCGCCGTTCGATTGGTCGAGCAGCATGGAAACCGGCAACAATTGGCATCGGTCCTCAACAACTCGATCGCGGTCGCGCAGGTTGATTTTCCGATCGTTGCCGTCGAT
Source organism: uncultured Chloroflexia bacterium (assembly GCA_963822235.1). GTDB lineage: Bacteria > Chloroflexota > Chloroflexia > Thermomicrobiales > Thermomicrobiaceae > CALAGB01. The sequence continues at coordinate 52,639 of CAWGGU010000006.1, read as the reverse complement.
TCGGCCGAAGACGGCCTTGCCAGGGTCACACGAGCGTTGCAGATCGCTCGTGAAATCGAGTGGCGCGCGGGTGAAGTCTTTGCGCAGGTCAATATCGGGCGGTTCCAGATGCTGCAAGGTCAGATCGGGCTGGCGCTCGAAAACCTGCGCGCGGCCATCGCACTGGCAGAGGCGATCGGCCATCGGGAGTGGGCGGTCGCTGGTTGGTGGAACATGAGTTTGACCCTGGCGGCCGTCGGACAATTTGATCGGGCGCGCGAGTCTCTAGAGCGTGGTTTGGCTCTCGCGCGTGAGACACGATCCCACTTCTGGATCCAGATCGTCTCCGCCCAACTGGTCTCGGTGCTCGTCAAGGATGGCCGCCTGAGCGAGGCCCAAGCGCTGCTCGATGATCGACCGGAATCGCCTGAAGCGAACCTTTCCGCTGGTAGCCTGCATGCCTCGCTGTGGAGCCTGGCCCGTGCCGAGCTGGCGCTCGCTCGCGGCGATGCTTCCGAGGCGCTCGCCAGCATCGACGCCAATATCGCGTCGTTGCCGAACCGTGAGCGTGCGGTCGTTCCGGGGCTGTCGATTGCCCGCGGAAGGGCGCTTGCGTCGCTGGGGAGAACCGCTGAAGCGCGCGACGAGTTTGCGGCCGCCCGCGACCGGTTGGCCGACTACCACGAGCATCCAACTCGGTTCCTCGCCTGCGTTGAGCTCTATCGCGCCTCCAATCAGCTTGGGATGGCGAGCGAAGCTGAGGACGCGTTTGATGACGCACGTGAGATTGCAGAAGTCATCGCGAGCCACCTGCCGGATGACGACATGCGAGCGTCGTTCCAGTCATATTCCGACCAGCTTATCCCTTCGAATCAGCAGACGCGCCCGGCCACAGACGCCGGGCTCAGCGCCCGCGAAGTGGAAGTGCTGCAACTGGTTGCCGAAGGTCTGACGGACGTGGAAGTCGCCCGGCGCCTCTTTCTGAGCCGACGAACGGTCAGTTCCCACCTGCGATCGATCTACAACAAGCTCGACGTCTCCACCCGCACGGCCGCCACGCGCGTGGCACTCGAACAGCACCTCATCTGACCCCACTCTGCGTGAATGTACGTAGCGACTGTGGCGCGGTCGTGCGATCGCAATTCAGTACATTACGTCATGTCATCAGTGGCGGGCTCCGCTATGGTCGATGTATCGAACCAACCACAACGTGAACGGAGTCTTGCCATGACGACGACGGCAGATGGGCGGATCATCGACGCGGACGCTGTCGAGTCTCTCGCCGCGAATTTCCGTGGTGACTTGATCGCACCCAGCGACCCTGACTACGACGAGGCGCGCAAGATCTGGAATGGCATGGTCGACAAGCGGCCGGCGCTCATCGCTCGGTGTAGCGGGACAGCGGACATCGCCGCCGCGGTCGGGGCCGCACGATCGATGGATCTCCCCATCGCGGTGCGGGGTGGCGGGCACAATGTCGCCGGTCATGCACTGAACGACGATGGGCTCGTCATCGATCTCAGTCGACTCAAAGGGATCTCGGTCGATTCGCATGCGCGTACTGCTCGCGTTCAGCCTGGAGCCAACTGGGGCGATCTGGATCGGGAGACACAGTTGCACGGTCTGGCGACACCGGGCGGCATGATGTCACGTACGGGCGTGGCCGGCTTCACGCTGGGTGGCGGCATGGGCTATCTGCGGCGCAAGTGGGGACTGGCCAGCGACAACCTCATCTCAGCCGAGGTCGTCACGGCCGACGGCAACGTGTTGACGGCCAGCGAGACCGAGCATGCCGATCTCTTCTGGGCGATCCGTGGCGGTGGTGGAAACTTCGGTGTCGTCACCTCGTTCGAATTCCAGCTTCACCGTCTCGGACCCGAGATCAATACCGCGATGGTCGTCTATCCCGCCGAACAAATCCCGTTGGTCTTGCGCAACTGGCGTGAATACATGGCCCAGGCGCCGGATGAAGTTTGCTGTGATATGGCCATGACCGGCATGCCGCCGCTTCCGCCCGTGCCGCCGGAGATGTACTGGGCGCCGGTAATGATTGCCTTTGGCGTCTATGCCGGTCCTGCTGGCGAAGGAGACGCGATTCTCCAGCCCCTGCGTGAGCTGGGCACGCCGGTGGCCGATATGAGCGGACGGCAACCCTACATCGAGGTGCAGCGCGCGCTCGACGCCGCGTTTCCTGACGGACGGCAGTATTACTGGAAGTCGTTCAACGGCAGTCGCCTGAGCGACGAATTGATCGACGACTTCGCCACCCTGTGCGCAACTCGGCCGACTCCGCAAACGTTGGTCGGATTTCGCTCGCTCGGCGGCGCCATGGGGCGCATTCCCGAAGACGCCACGGCCTACGGTAACCGCAACGCCCTCTTCAACGTGAGCATTGACGCCAGTTGGGAGGATCGGGCCGACACAGAGCGGAACGTCCGCTGGGTACGTGAAGGCTGGGCGCACCTGCGCCAGCTGACCGACGCCAGCGCCTACGTCAATTTCGCGGGATTTGGCGAAGAGAATGACGCGCTGGCGCGATCCGCCTATGGCCCGAACTTCGACCGGCTGAGGGCGATCAAACGGAAATACGATCCGGAGAACCGATTCCACGGCAACATCAACATCGCGCCGTAGACGGTAGTCATCGAATCGTAGGCTTTGGGGGCGGACTTGGTTGAAAGTCTGCCCCCCAGATCTATTGTTTGGGCGCGTCAGTGTCAGCGAGTAGCCGAATCGCTCATGCTCAGGCATTGTCAACGACACATTTACGGATGAGTCTGCCGAGCCGTACCATAATGGCTGTTCGTATCGGGGGCGGAGTGGTGTGCCGGGCCACGGGCTCAGTGGCGCACCGCTTGTCAGCATCCGGGCGTTGATTCGACGATCACAGTCGATGCGGCGAGGAATCCGATAAGTGAGCCCACCATACTGGTGGCAGATCAGAGTGCTCCTGGTGGTGGGTGCGGTCAGCGGTCTGCCGTTGATCGTCCATCTTCTGACCCACCCGGCACTTCTGAAGCGGAGGTTACGGAGTGGACCGCTCGCTGAGCGTGAGTTCAGTCAGCGAGTGATCGCGCTGTTGCTTCAAGTCGACATCCTGGCCATCTGCATGTTGTCGGCTCTTGATCATGATAGCCGCTGGTCGCAAGTCCCCTTCGTTTTCGTTCTGTTTGGGGATCTTCTGGTTGCGTGCGGACTGCTGTTGATGTGGCTGGTTTTTCGAGCCAATCCCTATGCGGCTGCCACGATCAGAGTTGAATCTCGACAGCCCGTAATCTCGACGGGGCCGTACGCAGTGGTGCGTCATCCCTTCTATGGTGGGCTGTTGCTGGTATTTGTTGGAATCCCGCCCGCACTGGGGTCGTTGTGGGGACTGCTGATGTGTCTCCCATTGCTCGGCATCCTGGTCTGGAGGCTCATAAGCGAAGAAGCCTATCTACTACGTCATCTCCCCGGATATCAGGACTACCTCGACCACGTGCCCTACCGGCTTGTTCCGCACATCTGGTGAAGCGTGGCAGTCGATCTGGAGCGAAGTCGGCGATGATTCGTCGTAGAGGCATAGCAGCCGGGTTGACATGAAACGGTCCGGAGGACAAAGCAAAACCCCGGCGCGTATGCGCCGGGGTTTGGGTTGCTGTGGGATGCGGTGGTTTAGGCCGCGTTGGCAAGCTGGATAAGATCCGACTTGCGCAGTTTGCTCAGCGCTTCCTTCTCGATCTGCCGAACACGCTCACGGCTGATGCCGTAATGCTCGGCGATCTCGGCCAGCGTCTGTGGCTGCTGCCCACCAAGACCGAATCGCAGGATCAGGACGCCCCGCTCGCGCTCCGTGAGGTGCTCGAGGCTGCGCCTGATCTGATCGCGAATCGCACTCGTGACCGCCTGATCCACAACCTCATCACTCTGCGGGTCGGGAAGCAGGTCGCCAATCGTGCTTTCGCCATCCTCACCAATCGGCTTGTCGAGGGACGACGTCCGCGGGATCGCGGATCGCGCCTGCTCGATACGCTCGACATCGAGCTCAAGCGTTTCGGCGAGCTCCTGATCGGTTGCCGGTCGTCCGAAGACCTGCTCGAGTTGCGCCTCGGTGCGGCGCACCTTCGAGATCAGATCATGCATGTGCACCGGCACACGAATGGTTCGGCTCAAGTTCGCGACCGCGCGACCGATTGCCTGACGAATCCAGAAGGTGGCATAGGTGCTGAACCGATAGCCGAGCTCTGGATCGTATCGCTCGACGGCGGTCATCAGACCGATGTTGCCTTCCTGAATCAGGTCGATCAACGGCAGTCCGCTGGCTCGGTACTTCTTCGCGATCGAAACGACCAATCGCAAATTGTGCCGAATCAGCTTCTCGCGCGAGGCCTTGGCCCGCTCGAGGCTGAGCCGAATCTCGGGCGTCTCCTCAGCACCGGCCTCGAGCTGCTTACGCAACTCAAGCCCAGCCCGGACCGCTCGGGAGTATTCGATCTCTTCGTTGTGGGTCAGGAGCCGGTGACCGCCGACGTCCCGGAAGTACCGGTAGACTGCATCGCTGGTGGCCTGATCGAGCAAGTCCGCGGACTCGTCGATCACGTTATCCACTTCAGCCTCTTTGGCAAGCCTTTCCAGCTCGTACGTATCCCGGATCGCTCGCTCCGTCATGTGACTCCTAGATTCCAAATTCTGCCCGTAAAACTCTCGAAATCGTCACTGGCCGGTGTTCCCCCGATCCGGCCCGAAACTTAAGTAGTATAGCATATGTTAAGGTGCTTTGTCAAGAATGACAAAGCCGACTTGCGGTTGCCCGAAAGCCGTACGGACAGTAATTCGGCTGGACGATGCGTGGCAATACCACTTTCCTGACCGATCCGATCGAGTCAGTATACCCCTCATCGCAGGTCGTATGCCATTGGCGAACAGCCCCTCCAAGCGTGTGTGCTTCCATTTCCGTACGTACGTCACGCATCCTGTGGCCCGCCACAGCGGGATATACTTCCCGCGGCAATCAAAGAGATGTGAAATATGGGACTTGACCGCGGCGGACTCCCTTCCCACGTTGGAGGTGCGGCCTGGAATGGGAGACGTCTCCCGAAGAGATGATCGAACTCTTCGATGACGCCTTGCCTGATCATCTGGAGATCCAGCGCCGCGAGATGTTCGGTGACCCCTCCGGTTACGTGAATGGGAACCTGTTCACCGGACTCTATTCCTCCAGCGAGCTTATCTGTACGGGCTGACCCTACCCGGTAAGGCCACTTCACCCAAGACGAGAAAGAAGGTCTCATAACGTCACCTTCGTGCCCCATTCCTGCGCGCCTCCCATCACGAGACGATCCCGTCCTGATCGTCACAGTACCACACATGCGTCAACCGATCTCCTGTGCGACACTCTCACGAATGAGGAGAGATACGACGGCCGCCGCACCCGGCAGGATGCCGCCTGGCTCAATCCACGATCTGGCAATGTTGGAGGAAGATGATGTCAACCGAACCGCGGCTCGCCGGACAGCTTGATCCGTCGGCCGTCAAGACCGTGCGCGAAACGGTTGATCGCGTGCGTACGCAGATCGAACGCGTCATCGTGGGCAAACGTGAAGTCATCGATCGTCTGCTCGTGGCGCTGCTGGCTGAAGGGCACATCCTGATCGAGGACGTCCCCGGCATCGGCAAGACCAAGCTCGCCCGTTCCCTCAGCCTTGCGTTGGGCGGCAGCTTTCATCGCATTCAATTCACGCCCGATCTCTTGCCTTCGGACGTCTCCGGCTCGCTCGTCTTCAGCCAGCGCTCCGGTGAATTCGAATTCCATCCCGGCCCGGTCTTCGCCAACGTCGTCCTGGCGGACGAGATCAATCGGGCCGGTCCGCGCACCCAATCTTCGCTGCTGGAGGCCATGGAGGAGCGTCAGGTGTCCGTGGAGCGGGAGACGCATCCGCTGCCTCGGCCCTTTTTGGTCATCGCCACGCAGAACCCAGTTGAACTGGAAGGGACCTTCCCGCTGCCGGAAGCGCAGCTCGACCGCTTCTTCCTCAGTACCGACGTCGGTTATCCGGGGCGCGAGGATGAGCGAGCCATGCTGCAGCGCTTCCGTGGTAAGGATCCGCTCGTCGATCTCGGCGCGGCCGTGCAACCGGCCGAGGTGGCCCACATGATCGAGATGGTCCAGCAGGTCTATATCGGCGAAGCGGTCGAAGACTACTTGCTCGACATCGTGCGCGCCACGCGCGAGCATGAGGAGATCGAGCTGGGGGCCAGCCCGCGATCGGCGTTGGCGCTGGCGCGTGGCGCGCAGGCGCTGGCGGCCATGAACGGCCGTGGGTTCACCATCCCGGACGATGTGCGCGCCATGGCTTCGCCGGTCCTCGCGCACCGCATCATCGCGGTGGCACGCGTCGAGCTGCGCGGCCGCACCAAGAAAGACATCTTGCGCGATCTCCTCGAGCAGATCCCGGTTCCTGTCGAGTCCGAAGAGAACGGCGTCTGACGTGGAAGGGAGTGGCTGGCTCCTCAAAGGAGGAAGCGGCGCCCGGCTGCCACAGATTTGTGGTGGTGCCGCCGTCGTCACGCTCATCGCACTCATCTTTCGGCAGCCGCTGCTGGCACTGCTCGCGTTTGCCGTGACGCTGGCCGTGGGAACGGCGCTCATCTGGCGTCGCTACGGCTTGCGCCAACTCAGCTATTCGCGGTCCTTCTCGCAAAACCGCGCATTCCCGGGCGAAGAGATCACGCTCGAGATCACGCTGGAGAATGCCAAGGTGCTGCCCCTACCCTGGCTGGAGGTGGAAGACGAGTTCCCCAGCGAGCTGGAATTCCCTGGCATGGCGCTCGACATCTCGACGCTCCCGAAAGTCGGCATTTTCCGCACCATCTTTTCGATCCGGCCCTACGAACGCGTGCGGCGGCGCTACCGTGTGACGTGCACCAAGCGTGGACGCCACCGCTTCGGGCCGGCCAACCTCAGCACGGGCGACATCTTCGGGTTCGCCTCCAGTCATCAAGTGATCGACAACGCCGATTACCTGGTGATCTACCCTCGGGTGCGGCCGGTCACTGAGTTCGGCCTGCCCCCGAAGCAGCCCTTCGGCGACGACAAGCCGATGCGGGCATTGATGGAGGATCCGATCCGCTTCAGTGGCGTGCGTCCCTACACGCCGGGCGATCTGCCGCGACGCATCCACTGGCGCGCATCGGCACGGACCGGCGATTTGCAGTCCAAGCAGTTCGAACCGAGTGCCACGCCAGTGTTGGCCCTCTTTCTCGACGTCAACACCTTCGAGCACTTCTGGGAAGGACTCGACTCCGACCTCCTCGAATTGACCATCTCAGCTGCCGCCTCGCTCGCCGCGCGCGGCATCGATGACCGTCGCCAGGTCGGACTTTATGTCAATGCTCCCCTCTACGGTGGCGAGCATTCGGTGCGCATCCCGCCCAGTCGCCATCCTGATCAGCTGCGTCGCATCCTCGAGGCGCTGGCGCAGCTCATCCCGCACACCGGCAATCGCATCGAGAATCTGATCGCGGCTGAGTCGCGTCACCTCCCTTGGGGCGCAACCATCGTGGTCGTGACCGGCAACGTCACCACAGGACTCGAAGAGACGTTGGCTCGCCTATTCCGAGCGGGACACGCCATCACACTCATGACCTTCGGCGAGCAGAAGCTGGAGCTTCTCAGTCGCCCCGGTTTGGCCGTCTATGCATTCAAGAGGGAACACGCCGATGACCCGCGCGCTGCGTTCCAACTGGCTTGATCTCGCCCTCTCGCTCCTGGTAGCGATCGCCGAAACGGCGATGGTGGCGCCCTGGTTAGCGCTGCTGGCGGGAATTGGTGGGCATCCCGGAGCCCATCTTCCGGCGCCATTCGGCCTCTTCTTCGTGGGATTCGTCTCCTATTGGGCGGCACGCTACTTTCTGACGAGCGGCTGGGATCTGAGCGCCGCGCGTTTGATGAGTCTCGGGACCTGGCTGGTACTGGTGATCGTCTGGTTCGCCTTCAGCTCGGGGACCTACTTCACCGCGCCCTGGCACTTCCTCGATCGCCTGGTGCGTCTCGATGGAGCTCTGCTGGTCATGCTGGTCGTGGGCGGCGTGGCCTGGTGGCGTGCCATCTCGATCGCCTCGGACCCCAAGCCGTTCAGTCCCGAGTTCGCGCGACGCCTCATCTGGCGCGGCGTGATCGCCGCCGGGATCGCGCTCGTCCTCTCCTGGACTATTGGGGGTGAGACGTCGAGCCGCGTCTCCGACTCGGCCGTGATCGCCTTTCCGCTGCTGATCGTCGCCAGCCTGCTCGCGGCCGGCGCGGCGCAGGCCAGAACGGCACGGGACGAGATCAAGTCAGGCGCTGATCCCGTGCGCGTTGGGCTCGGCACCGCCAGTGGCGTGACGCTCGGACTGATCCTCATCGCCGTGGCGGTGGCCGGGCTCGCCGGGAAGCGCTTCTGGTCGCAGGTTGCCGAGCCGCTGCGCGTAGTGCAGCGCGGCATCGAGTTCGTCCTCTACGGTATCGTCTACGCCGTCGCCTACGTCCTGTTTCTCATCTTGTGGCCCTTCTTCTGGTTGGCGAAGCACCTCATCGGCAATCACACGCCAAACCAACCTCCGCCGCAGGAGCAGTCGGGCCAGGCCAAGGACGTCTTGCAGAGCGCCGGTGGCGCATTGCCCCACTTCGTCACGGTGGCGCTCGAACTGATGTTGTTGGCGGCGGTGGTCGCCTTCGTCATCTGGCTGATCCTGCGCTCGATGCGACGCTTCAGGGCGGGTCTGGAGGAGGAAGGCGCCGACGAGATCCACGAGAGCGTCTGGTCGAGCGACCTTGCCTTGAACCAACTGCGCTCGTTGCTGCACGGGTTTGGCGGTCGTCGTGGTGACGGGAGGCGTGCCCGAGCCTTCGATTTCAACGCCGAGCCGGTCGACGTACGCGATGCCTACCGCCATCTGCTGGCGCTTGGCGAGCGCGAGGGCCGCACGCGACTGCCGAAGGAGTCGGCCAACGATTACCTTGAGCGACTCGAGCTTGCCTGGGCGAATGCATCGGAGCCGCTCGACGATCTGACCCGACGCTATCTGGCGGCCCGCTACGCCGAGGAGAGTTCGGACGAAGATATCTCACGCGCCCGGCGGGATTGGCAGCAACTACGCGGACTCTTCAGCCGCGGGTGACGTTTGACGAGCTCGCGCCTAACCGAATGGTGAGCCAATCGGGTCCGTCGTCTGACATCGCTGGCCAGCGCTCTCGCAACGTCCGATGCATTTCGCCGCCAAATTCAGCCAGCGGCTCAAGTCCGTCGACGCCGGTCGTCGCGAGGTGCAGCCGCTGCATGGCGGTGAGCAACGCGGCGCGGCTCGACCAGGAGTCGGCCCAGGGGCGGTCGGCATCAAGGAGATCGAGCGGCATCCAGCTCATAATGGCCAGCGCGCGAAAGGCGCACATCGATCCCCATGCCCGCCGAAACTCATCGTCCTCCAACGGGACCACGCCATCCAGATGCGCGCGAAGCACTTCGCGATAGGCGGCGCGCATCGCGTTCAACCAGGGCTTTGGCACGGGGCAGAGGGTGTCCCAGGCCGTGAGGTCGTAGAGGGCGTGGCGGTAGCCCGCGTATTCGAAGTCGATCAATCGGGAGCCGTCACCGGAGAAATGGTTGTTGGATGGGGCTGGATCGCCATGGGAGAAGGCCAGCCACGGTCCGGGATCGGCGTAGACGCTGGCGACCGCTTCACACGCTTCTTCGAAGGTGGCAGGTGCTTCAATGTCGAGCGCCTCGGCCCATGCTTTGACGCGCTCGAGCGCTTCCAGCCAGCGATCCGCCTCGTGCTGGCGACCAAGCTTCTCGGTTCCGGGGAAAGCGCGCCGCAATGGTAGGTAGCGCGACTCCTGCCCGTGCGTGACGACGACAGCCGCGCCATGGTGATCGCCAGCGATCTCAGTGCGTCGACAGAAGCGGACTCATCTCCATCGGAGAAGATCTGCTCCAGGCTGCGTGACGCTCCGAGATCCTCCATGACGAAGAATCGCGCTCGGACGTCTCCGGCATAGAAGCAGGGCGCGACGTCGCCGGCGACGTCGGTGAGGAATTGCAAGCTGGCCCAGTCGCTGAAGCCGCGTTCGTCGTCCCCGTGGTTGCGCTTGATCACGACCGATGCGGTGGTGTCCCAACCGGAGACGGCGCAACGAAGCGTCAGGCTGCGGTCGCGCCGATCGATCACAACCGGTTCGCTCAGTCGCACGCTCGAACCGTGCTGGACTTTGAGCAGCCGTTCGGCTGCACGCACGAGCGCATCGATCGTCTCTGCCTTGCTCACGTTCTCCTCGCTGCCAACGCGTGCTCCATTAGGCACCATGGTAACCCAGTCGATCGCGAGGGCTTCGGGGTGTGGTCGCCAGTTGGTGGTGTCTGCTACCGACCACCACCTGCGACGAACCGCGATTTGGGCGCTCACGTCATCCACGTCTCACCGCTCCACGCTCTTTCTCAACGTCGTTCGCATGTCAACACTGACACATAGAGTCTCAGGTGATCCGTGCCGCAGCGGTCGCACGCCATCTGGTGCGCATCATGCGTTTTCGTGTTTGTCGAAGGGCGAGACTCGTGCGGCTCGCCGAGATCTAACCACTGTTTCGCACCGATGCGCGGCGCCCATGAATCGAGATACATGCATACAATCGACCTGGCCATTCTGCTGGCCAGCACCGCCATCCTTGGAATCGGATTGTTCTCACACAAGATCAGTCGTTCAAACGTCACGGCCCCGCTTCTCACGGTCGTCGCCGGTGCGCTGTTCGGTGGAGGCGTTCTGAACGTCATTCCAGTTCCGTCGACCATCCAGAATGACGTGCTGGAGGAAGCATCGCAATTCTCGCTGGCGATTGCATTGACGAGTACTGCTCTCATGATTCCGACTGAGGAGCTCCATCGCCTGAAGAGGCCGGTGGGTGCATTGCTGGCGGTCGGCATGATCGGCATGTGGCTCGCCAGTTCCGGGCTGATCTATCTCGTGTTCGGCGTGTCATTCACCCTCGCGCTTCTTGTTGGTGCGGTAGTCAGCCCCACCGACCCGATTCTCGCGCGCACAGTCTCTGAAGGCGAGCTCGCGGAGCGGTGCATCCCCGAGAGGCTACGAACTGTCCTGCTGATGGAGTCGGGATTGAACGATGGACTGGCGTTCCCATTTGTTCTCCTCGCGCTCTCGATTCTGACTGATAGAAGCCTGCTGGGCTATTGGGCCCTCAAGATCGTGTTGTGGTCCGTGATTGGCGGAATTCTTCTCGGCATCGTCATCGGTTACCTGCTGGCCGTACTCCTACGCATGGCTCAAGAGCACGAATGGATTGCCACGCGTTACTATCTCGTCTTCACGGTGCTGATGTCAGTCTTCGCGGTGATGCTTGGGAACACGCTCAAAATGGACGGGTTTCTGACGGTCTTTATTGCCGGAATTACGTTCCAATCCAAACGTTCGCCGGACGAGACGGCGCGAGCGCGCGAGATTCAAACGACGGCCAACCTGTTGTTTACGTTGCCCGTCTTCTTCCTCCTTGGTCTGGTATTGCCGTGGGGCGCCTGGATCCAGCTTGGTGGGAAATCGCTGGCAATCGTGATCGCCGTGTTGTTCTTTCGACGGATTCCCGTGGTGCTCGTAGCCTGGAAGGCGATGACCCCTCACGTGCACCATTGGCGTGAAGCGCTGTTTGCCGGATGGTTCGGTCCGATCGGTGTGTCGGCGCTCTTCTACGTCACGTTCGCTCTCCACAGTTTCCAGTCGTCTCTCATCTGGCCACTCGTGACGTTGATCATCACCGCGTCAATCGTGGTGCATGGAGCGACCGCCATCCCGCTCACGAAAGCACTGGGGCACTGGGAGAAGAAGGTCGGAGGGCTGGACGAAGGTCAGATGGGACCACGTGACGACCACGACGACGGAAAGTGGGCACCGTGGCAACGGGCTAATCAATCACTTGATTGACAACCACGTCTTCGACTGTTATTCTCTCAATCAAGTGATTGATGGAGGAGGCAATGTTGCCTGACGAAGCTCAAACCGACGATCAGAGTACGTCGACCCGACGCCAGGACCTGGTGCGGGCCGCCTTCAATCGCATCGCCGAGGCCGGTTTTGAAGGACTTCGCACACGGGATGTCGCGGCCGACGCTGGCGTCAACGTCGCGACCCTGCACTACTACTTCCCCTCGAAAGAGGCGCTCATTCGCGGCGTCGTCGGACACGCGATGATGCGCTTCAGCCAATCGATGCCGCGGGATGGTTCGGCGGCCGATCAGCTGCGTTGGCACCTTACCTTCCTGCGCCATCTGCTGAAAGAGGACACCGAGCTTTTCGCGGTGGTGGCCGAGTTGACGCTACGGGCGCCGCGCGACCCGGTCATCGCGGGCATCTTGCAGAACACCGACGAGCCCTGGCATCGCAAGGTCGCCGCTCTGTTGCAGAGCGCACACGATCAGGGCTGCATCGATGCCAACATCGATCCGGAGGGGGGCGCTGCCTTCATCATCGCCACGATCAAGGGGCTGAGTCTGCCGGCCAACCCCGATGTCCACGGCAAACGGGTCGACCAGACGTTTGATCAGCTCGAACGCTGGCTGGGACTTTCGCCGGGAGACCCCTCTATGTAGCCGACGCGATTTCGTTAGGAGAGCGGCCGCTCTCGAATTCAGTCGTCAGATAGTCGATTCCAACATTCGCCGATCGATCGAGTCGGACGTCATTGACGTTCGGGATGGGACCGCCTTGTCATGAAAGAGGTAACTATTGTGGCCAAGACCTACCGCGTCACTCCCTTCGTCCGCATGAGCAACGTGCTGACGACGACTATGCTGCGTGCCGGATTGAGCTTCAACTCGATGAACCTGCTCACCGTTCCCGGGCGCAAGAGCGGCGAGCCGCGCACCGTTCCCGTCTCGGTGATCGAGCGAGATGGCGAGCGCTATCTGATCGGGGCCTTCGGCAACGTCAACTGGGTGCGCAACTTACGCGCGTCGCGCCACGGCACGCTGCGCCTGGGTCGACACGAGCAAGAGTTCACCGCGGAAGAGCTCTCGCCGCATGAAGCCGCACCGGTCCTCAAAGCCGGTTTCGATATGGCTCCCGGCTACGTCCGCTCCTTCTTCGACGCGACGCCGGAGTCGACGCTTGACGACTTCGAGCGTGAGGCGCCGCGCCATCCCGTCTTTCATATCATCCTGGAGCCGCAGCTCGTCAGATCGGCGTGATCAGCCAACATCGCACTGCGCGGAAGCCCCGTGACGACCTCGCGGGGCTGCCGTTGTATCTATCGACCCCCACGAATGCGCTACACTCACGCAATTCAACCGACCGATGTACCGCGTCAAGCGCTGAGAGGAGCGTGCTGATGAAGGCCAATCTCGCTCAACAGGCGGAGCTGCTGCGCTCCCTCCATCATGGTTCGCGACCATTGATGCTGCCCAATGCCTGGGACGTCTCCTCGGCCCGCGCGGTGGAAGCGGCCGGATTTCCGGTCGTGGCCACCTCCAGCTATGCCGTGGCGGACAGTTTGGGTCTGGCGGATGACGACTCCATGCCGCCGTCGATGGCCTTCGGCGCCATCGCACGCGTCGCGACCGCCGTTTCGGTGCCGGTCACGGCCGATATCGAGGCGGGCTATCAGCTGAGCCCGGTCGAGCTCGTGGCGGCCCTGCTTGGTGCAGGTGCGGTCGGCTGCAACCTCGAGGACGGCGACCACCACGGCTCCGGCGTGGTTGTTCCGATGGAGCGGCAGGTCGAGCGCTTGCGCGCGGTGCGCCAGGCAAGTGAGGCGGCGGGCGTGCCGATCGTCATCAACGCGCGCACCGACGTCTTCATTCGTGAGGCGGGCGAGCCCGAATCACGGCTCGAGGAAGGGATCCGGCGCGGCAAAGCCTACCTGGCAGCCGGAGCCGACTGTGTCTACCCGATCGGTCTGACCGACGCAGACGCAATCCGCACCTTCGTGCGAGAGGTTGGCGCACCGGTCAACATCTGGCTGAGGCCAGACGGGCCTTCGCGTGAGGCACTAGCCGAGCTCGGTGTGAAGCGCATCAGCCTGGCGACCGGTGTTTACCGGCGCTCAATGGCCGAGATCCAGCGGGCGTTGCAGGAGTTGGTCTGAGGGGGAGTCAAACGGCCCTCACCCCCGGCCCCTCTCCCGCAAAGCAGGAGAGGGGTGAAGGGCCAGGGATGAGCACCGCCTTACCGCGAAGTCTCCCCTCTCCCATTCGTACGAGAGAGGCGTGACGGAGGAGTACCAACATTGAGCGTTGTTCCCCTTCTCCTGCGGGGTACCCGCTTGCGGGTCTGGAGAAGGGGTTAGGGGATGAGGGCTGTTGTGAGGTCCACCCCCACCCGCTTCGATCTTGCCTAATGCGCGGTTCTGGCCAGGATCTCCGCGCCGACGCGCCCAAGGAGCACGTCGTAGTGGGCCGGCCAGGCACCGGGATGCAGTTCGAAGCGTGCCCGCTCGAAGTACTGCACCGTTACACCATTCTCCTGGAACGGCTCGCTGATCGGCATACCGTAGACCGCTAATCCACCGAACTGATTCCAGTACGCGCTGGAACCCACCACACAGGTTGTGGCCCGTCGCGGCGAAGTATGTCGAATTGCCGCCCGCAGCGGCTGTGCGCTGGAAGGCGCCGGACGTTTGGCCAGCGGTCAGCTCGTCACCGAGCAGCCCGAGTTCGACGTCGTAGCGGCTCGGCCATGCGCCGGGATGCCATTCGAAGCGCGCGCGCTCGAAGTACTGCACCGTGAGCCCGTTCTGCTGGAACTCTTCCCTCATCGGGTAGCCGTAGATGGACAGGCCGCCGAACGTGTTCCAGTAGGCCTGCGAATCCGGCACACAGGTTGTGCTGTGTTTCCGGGAAGTAGGTGCAGCCCGCTTTGGGCGAGGCCGGTGCGTTGGGACGACCGGTGCCGGAGGCGGAGTCGGTGTCGTTGGTCCAGGTCAGCGTCACGTTGCCGACCGGATCGCCGCTGTCTTGCACACCGTCGGCGTCTAGATCGCCGTACGCGTGGATGGTGTCGGTGCCAGTATTCACGCCCTTATAGCTGAAGCTGGCTTTTCCGTTGGCGTTGGTGACGACGTTGACCGTCGTCGGATTTGCTCCGGTCACCTTGAAGCGGATCGTCGCTCCGGCGATGGCCGTATTCTGGCGTTCGGTGTGCCGTCACCGATTGCGTCGTGCCCACCTGAGCGGTGGCATTCGACAGGGTGAGCGTCAAGCTCGCGTTCGTCCAGGTCACCGAGGTGGTGGCGCTGGGCTCGCCCGTGTCCCGGGCGTTGTCGCCGTCGACGTCAGCGTAGGCCGACAGGGTATCAGTACCCGGGTGGTTACCCGTATAGGTGTAGCTGGCGTGGCCGTTGGCGTCGGTCGTGCCGCTACCGCTGTTCGGATTCGCGCCGGTCACGTTGAAGCGGACCGCCACGTTCGCCAGCACCGCTTCCGGCGGTGTTTTTGACCGTCGCGGTGAAGGTCTGCGCCGTCGTCACGGCTACCGCGGCGCTGAGCGGCGCGATCGGTGATCGTGGCGCTGAGCCAGGTGACCGTCGTGGACGCGCCGGTTGCCGTCCTTCAGCGTGGCGGTGAAGGTCGTGGACGTGTTGATCGGCGCGCTGGCCCCCGTCGGCGAGAGGGTCACGGTGTCGGTCGTCGACGCGTTCCAGGTGACCGTCACGCTTCGAGAATCCACGGTATGTGAATTCAAGGTGCCATTCGCGACCACCGTATCGGAACCTACGGAGTTGCCGACGTCGCTCAGCGTGGCGTAGTCGACGTTGTTGGTGGTGATCGCTGTGGTCGTCCCCGCTTTCGCGCCGGTGATCGTGAGCTTGACCGATACATTCGGAATTTCGTGGCCCCATGAGTCGACGACTGAGACGTCAAAGTTCGCCGTGCCACCCGCCGTGAACGTTTGGCTTATCGGCGTCACCCTGACCGCGCCGAAGGGCGGGGGATCAGCTGCCTGCAATAGAACCGAGGTCAGTAGGAAGACCATCAGAGCCAGGATCGCGCTGACGTGGATGAACAACGGTGCTCGGGTCCGCGCTCGATGAGTTGGGCGCTTATGCGTGCCCATTTGAGTTGCTCTCTTTTCAGAGCATTCCGCGCGGACAGGCGTGTCCGTGTAGGGGGTGGATCGTGGCACGCGGAGCGTGCGCGATCATCGGCCAGTACGAGTGGTTACGGTGTTTCGGAATACATGGGTGGGGACCGCTCGTCCGCAATGGGGCGAAGGTGTGTCTGAGAACGCTGCTTGCAGGACACTCCCATGATGACCGGACCGCGCGCCATCCCGCGACGCATGCCGGCCTCCTTTGCACAAGAACCCCAGCGTCAAGTGTAGGAGGACCTGGTTACAGGGACGCGAAAATATCTCCCACGAGATGACAAACGCGTCTCGGACGTCATTTCGGGGAACGTGAAGGCATCGTGGATCGAGAATAGGAGGGAAAATGAAACGGCTCCAAGGCGTGCCCTGGAACCGTCGGAGCATCCCGTCTTGAGCCTAGTCCGGTGGTGGGCCGAGGATCTCGACTTCGTATTTGGCGGCGATGGTCGCCAGTCGTGCGGCGTCGATGGGCAGCTGCGGCGGGATTGCGAGCTCTGGCGCTGGTTCACCGCACTCCTTGACGAAGTCGACGAAGCCCGAAGGAGCACTGATGGTGAGGAGCCTGGCACCGTCTGGCCCAATCTTGAACGTGTGCGGCACGTCTCGCGGCAGAAACACCCAGCTACCCTTCCCGGCCGTGAACCGGTCTTCGCCGCAATAGAACGTCGCTTCTCCCTCGAGCAAATACCATGCTTCGTCCTCGGCATGATGCACGTGCCTCGGAACCGCGTAGCCACCTGGGACTCGCTGGTCGAGAAGGGCAAAGTGCCCGTTGGTCGTCTCGGTGTCCGCTTTGACGATCATGAGGGCATTCGCGAACCAGATCGCCTCACCGTCGTCTTCCGCCAGGAGCATGGCCCGGCTGGCTGTCTGCACGTTACGGTCTCCCTTCATTGAATGTTCTCTTCACGCCGAATGACCCGAACCCGAGAATTGAAGTGGTATACGCGCCTTCACTCGACAGTCGCCGTTCGAGCTCAGTCGATACGCCCCTTGTCGAGCTGGTCACGAACCAGCTCGCAGATCTGATCGGCCGCCATTGCCTCGCTGAATCCGGCGTCTCGTAACGACCTCCAAAACGGGAAGTCGATCAACGCTGCCAGCACAGGCACGACGGCCGGGTCGATGTCGGTACCGGCGAGGGCGGCTTCCACCAACACGCGAAGGCTCTCTCGCTGGATCTTCGCGATCTCGCCCAGCGCGGGAACGAGATCTTCTTCCCGACGGGCCGCGTTGATCCAGCCTCCGTCCCGCTCGTAGCAGTCGCAGGTGCCGCGCACCAACCACTCGAGGCGTTGAGACGGGCGAGGCAGCGCCGGAACCGCCTCGCTGGCGTGCTCTGGATCGATCGGCTTCAACACGTGAATCGTGCGGGCGCAGGCGGGAATGAGCTCGTCCAGCGTCGGAAAGTGCCGATAGACGGTGCCCTGCGCGACGCCCGCCCGCTCAGCGATCGCTTCGAAGCTCGTCCCGATCACGCCATCGCTCGCGTGGAGCTCCTTGGCTGCCTCGACGATGCTCTGCCGCGTGACGTCGACTCCAGCCGCGCGTTTCGTCATCCGATACTTTCTTGGAATTGATTGCTCCATTTCACTGATGAATAACACTAGCGGAATATTAGAGCGAAATCGCGAAGCTGTCAAGAGGCTCTCTCGTATGGCGCTCAGTCAAATGAGAAGCGCCCGCACCAGGACCGGTGGGGGCGCTTCGTTGCCGCCGTGTGAGCGGAGCCTAGTAGTTGATCTTCATCTGGAGGGCGAGAACCAACTCCCGTCCCATCAGGAGACGGAGAACGGTACGTTCGTACACATATTTCTCCCCTCTCCCGTTCGTACGGGAGAGGGGCAGGGGGTGAGGGCTACTCGCGAGCCTGCTAGAACTGGTTCCAGAGGTACTGGTTGGTGATCTCGTGGTGGAACTGGATCTCGCCCGGCTTGATGAAGTTCCCCAGCAGGCGCGGGCAACGAACAGCCGCGTTGTGCTTCAGCTCGGCGTAGCGATCGCGCACTTCCGGCCCGAGGATCCGGGCGGCGTGCCCGCTCGAGCAGAAGCTGTGGATGGCGTCGTAGATGTTGTCCGGCAGGATCTCCTCGCGCTGGCGAATGTTCTCGATCATCGGTCCTTCGAGTCCAGTCCGGATCAGCGCGTAGAGGACCATGTAGGGGTTGGCATCCGGTGAGATCGAACGGACCTCGATGCGCGCCGAGCGCTCGTTTCCGATTGGAACGCGAACCATCGCGCCGCGGTCGATGGCGGAGGCGATGATCTGGTTCGGCGCCTCAAAATGCGGGTCGAGGCGGCGATAGGCGTTCACGCTCGGATTCAGGACGAGGCAGAGATCGAGCGCGCTCGACAGGATGCGCTCCACGAAATTCCAGGCCGTCGGCGAGAGCTTCTCCTCGCCGGCCTTGTCCCAGAAGATATTCGTATCTCCCTCGGAGATCGACATGTTGGCGTGCATGCCGTTGCCGTTGACGCCGGTGACCGGCTTGGGCAGGAAGCTGGCCGTCATGCCAATTCGATCAGCAACCTGGCGACAGATCAGCTTGTAGAGCATCACCTGATCGGCGGCGATGAGCGCCTCCACGTAGGAATAGTTGAGTTCGAACTGGGCCGGAGCGACCTCCGGGTGATCCTTCTCGTTTTGGAAGCCCATGGCACGCTGCACTTCGGCGGCGGCATCGATGAACTGACGCAGGGGATCGGCCGGCAGCGAATGGTAATAGCCGCTGGTGCTCAGTTGGTCGAAGGCGCCGGTCTCCACGTAGATCTGCTCGGCGTGTCGACCCTTGAAGAGGATGCCTTCGATCTCGTTGGCGATGAAGATGGTCTGGCCATGGTTCGTATACAGGTCGGTGACGTAGCTCTTGAGCTTGGCGCGCATGTCGGAACGATAGGGCGTGCCATCCCGCTCGAGAACCTCGCCGAAGACAAGCACTTTGCCCGGCGCGAAGATGTCTGACGGAAGCCAGTAGAAGGCTGACCAGTCGATCGCCAGACGCAGGTCCGACTCTTGCTGCCGCGTAAATCCGCGCACCGACGAGCCGTCGAACGTCAGGTTGTCGGCCGACTTCAGCAGGAACTTCTTATCGTAGTCGAGCATGTGCACGCGGCCCTCGAGGTCTGAGAAACAGACCGTCACGGCCTTGATGCGCTTCTCGTCCGTTAAGTACTTCAGGCGCTCGTCCTGAATCGCCCCGGGGTCCTTACGCGCCTGCCGGTCGGCCTTGGCTGCCAGGTTGAGCTCTTCCAACTCGTCGTACGGGATCTCCAGGAACTCGCGCAGACCAGCGCTCATGTAGACTCCTCTCGAACGGCTGCCACCCTTGATCCACCAGGTGCGGTTGGTGTACGGGCACTCAACCACCGTTCGAAATTGTGAGCGATCACCACCCCCATTCCTAGGTGCATCCGGTCGCGATTCGCGTCGATTTCTTGTGCACTTCGCACAAGAGACCTACGACCCTGCCGCCTGCCGCGGCGGCATGCCGGTGGATCGAATATCGCGGGGAGATGTGCGAGAGCGTCCGAGAATCACGGATAGGATGCAGCGGGACGGAGCGATGACATGAGTCGGGACGTGAAATCGACGACGGGGTTCGCACAGGCGTGCGGAGCCACTCTGCGCTATGAGCTGGCTGGCGATGGTCCGGATCTCATCCTGATCCATTCCGGTCTGACCGATTGCCGGATGTATGACGACCAGTTCAGTGCGCTTGCGCAACACTGCCGCGTCCTGCGCTACGACCTCCATGGCTATGGCCGCTCCAGCTGGCCGGAAGGCCCGTACACGCATCACGAAGCGTTGCACGAGCTTGTTGGCCAACTCCACATCGATCACGCCGCGCTCCTCGGCACCTCGCTCGGAGGTGGCGTGGCCCTCGATTTCGCTCTTAGTTACCCAGACATGGTCGACGCGCTGGTGACGGTGGCGGCCGGAATCGGCGGCTATCCGCAGACCCCCGAAGACGAGCGGCTCTTCGCTCCCGTGGTGCAAGCGTTCACTGACAACGACTACACCACCGCCATCGACCTGATGATCCATATCTGGGTCGACGGGCCCGATCGGAATCCGGAGGAGGTCGATGCGCGCTTGCGCGAACGCGTACGCACGCTCTACACCGATGTGTTACTACGCACTCGGGAGGGTGGACGTCAGCCGGAACAACTCGATCCGCCCGCCTATGGACGCCTCGACCAGATCCACGTTCCGACGCTCGTACTGATTGGGGACGCGGATATCCCCGCCGTGAAGGATCAGGCGGAGCAGATCGCGGGGTCGATCGACGGGGCGCAAAAGGTCGTCCTGCCGAATGTGGCCCACCTGATGAACTTGGAGATCCCCGACGAATTCAACCGCATCGTGCTCGATTTTCTGCAAACGCATCATCTGGCGGGCTAGTGACACCTTTCATCTGGCCAAGTGTTCGCCTCCGGCCCAGAATCGGCCAGTGCGTTGCCAGGTGGTCGGGCGGAAATGCAGGGAGACCGGAGAAATCCGGTCCCCACACGTGGTCTGCTCTGTCCGCCCATTTCCGGCGACCGGGTGGTGACGCTAGCTGTGGATCACAATCGAGCCGCCACCAATGGTCTGATTGACGCCGTTGTCGTAGACCGTCGCCCCACCGTTGCTATTGTCGGTGATCTGGATGCGGAAGGTGTCGGGTTTTCCGTCCTTCGCCCAGATCATGAACGTATAGCTGCCTGTGCCATTGATCGTGCCGGTTCCCTTGAACTGCGCGTTGGCGCCGCCCTGGTTGACGACCAACCATTGGTAGCTGGTGCTCTCGAAGTCAAGACTACCCGTTTGGAAGACGAACTGCGTGTTGCCGTCCGGAACGGTTGCACCCTTCTTGTAGTGAGAGACGAAACCGAAAGTCGCCTTGCCGGTCAGCGTCGGATCCCCCATGTAGGCGCCGGCTGGGGAGTTGATCCAGCCGCCGCCGGTGACGAACCCGGCGGAGGGGTCATAGACGACGAACAGGATGCACGACTCACCCGTGTTGCCGTTGCTGTCTGTCCCGTCAACACAGAGTGTGTCCACGCCAGGTGTGGCCTGTCCCGGGATCGTGTCGCTGACGGTCACGGTCGGACTCCCGAACGTGCTGCCGCTGAACGTTCCTGTAGCGAGGGTAGCCCCATTGGTGTCCTTGAGCGTCCAGGAGGCGGAGTCGATGTTCGAGTCGCCAGTCAGCGAGTCGTCGATCGTCGCGGTCAGTGTCGTTGCGGTGTTGATCTTGACCGGGTTCAGCGGTGCCGACACAGTGACCGCCGGTGGAGTGGTGTCGATCAGAATGCATGATGTTTGCCCTACCAATGGCTGGTGGAAGCCGACATCGCAGGGTATCGGCGCCACGGCACCCGTGACGTCGACATAGGTGTCCACCGGAGCATCGATGCACGATGTCTGCCCTGAATTCGGTTGGTAGGTGCCCATTGCACACGGCGTCGCCGAGATCGCGCCAGTGGTGATCGACGAACTTGCCTGGAGGTGCAGGCTACACACGAAGTCTGTCCTGTCTGATCTTGGTAATAGCCGACTGCACATGCTGTCTCTGTGGTCGACCCTGACGTGGCGACAAAATGCCCCGCTTCGGCTGGGATACACGACGATGCGCCAGCGGCTGGTTGGTATGTGCCTGCCGGGCATGCTGTCTCCGAGGCCGAGCCTGAGAATTCAACGAAGTAGCCTGGATCGGCCAAGCTACAGGAGGACGAACCTGAGTTCGGCTGATAGGTGCCGACCGCGCACGAGATTGCCGAAACGGCGCCTATGGTGTCGACGTACTTGCCGGCGGGGGCAGCCAGACACGAGGTCTGTCCCGTTGCCGACTGGTAATACCCTACCGCGCACGGCGTCTCCGCGGTTGCACCGGTTTGATTGACGAAGTAGCCCGCGTCGGCTGGCGTACAGGGCTCATAGCCCGTGGCCGAGTACGAGCCTGCGGCGCACGGCCCATTCACCGTGTAGTTTGCCGGTGCGGTGACGTAGTTACCGGCGTTGTTGGTGGCCCAGCAATTGACGGTGCTGCTGCCGGCGATGCTGGTATCAACGGGGTCACACCCTTGTGACGCGATGCCGGAGAGCGTGTCGGTTGCTCCGGCGCTGGCCGTGGCACTGCCATTCAGCGCAACCGGGTTCGGCGTGACACTCGGGTTGAGCGTGAGGTTGCCACACGGAATCGGTGTACCGATGACCACGGTGCCGGAGCACCAAACGTTCCGTACATAGGCGTTGAAATGATCACCCACGTTGAGCTGATAGATGCCGTAATACGCAGGATAGACTGTGCCGAATGTGTAGGAGATTTGCGTGTCGCTGTAGCTGAGGTTTGCCAGACCGATTAAATCATGCTCCGTGGGGAGATTTTCATACCCAGCGTTCCACGCAAATGGATTGTTGTTCGTGTCGCTGAAGTGGAGGGCGGTGCCGTAATTCTGTCCGGTGAAACCCGTGTAGCTCACCGAGGTAGCCGCCGGTGCCGGATTGAAACCAGAACCGGTGAGCGTGATCGTCGGGTTCTGCACATAGCCATTAATGTCCGATGTACCGGTAATCGTGACGCTGGTTATCGAGGGTCCGCCGCCAGAAGCCAGCGCGACCGTCCCGACCAGTCCCGGCGACAACAGAGCGCAGATCAGCGCGAGCAGCACGCCGAACCGCACCATTGAACGCCGACCGCGTTTTCTCTCCATGCCCTGTCTCCCGTCTCAATTCTCATCGTTGTCCAGCAACCATTCATGACATCGTGCTTGACTGGGTATCGCTCGCCAGCCGGTTTTGCCCCTACCTACAGGTAAATCTCTACTCGCGGATCGCCCATAACCCCTCCTCGTTGCATCGCGGCCTGGAGCTCGCGGTTCGTCAAGAAACCCTGGGCCTGGGCAACCGTCGCGAAGTGGTGCAGCACCAACACCGTGTTGGGTTCGCCCTCGAGCCGGTGGACGGACTCAGCCGTGACGCCCCACTGTCGCTGCACTTCGCCCATACCGTCATAGACGTCTTTCCAGGCCTGGTAATCCTGAACGTCGTGCCGGATCGCCAGCAGTGCCATGAATCACACTCCTTCAGAATCCCCGTGCGTTCCCGGCACTGGGATAAGAGCCACGCAAGCGCGTCGCGAGAGTCGACGCATTTGACGGCGGTCGACCGAACCCGCTGACGTTCCGAACAACGACGTGATTCGGGATGGGTCGATGCCGCCATGCGTCACCTTCACCCTAAGAGAGATGAGCCGCAGACACATCAGAGGAATCGCTTAACTTTCGTCGGTGTGCCGAGAAGAGTGTCTAGGTAGATTTGCAGAGGTGCTGGGTTGCTTCAGCCGAGGTCGTGGTCGATGGCGTAGCGGATCGCGGCGCCACGCGACGTGACCCCGAGCTTGCCGTAGATGTTGGTGAGGTGGGCGTCGACTGTGCGAATGCTGAGGCTCAACTGCTCGGCCATCTCGGCGTTGGAGATTCCGGTCGCCAGGAGCCGCAGCACCTCACCCTCGCGCGGAGTGAGACCAGCGGGGAAAACTTGGGGACCTACTGCCGGAGCGTCGCGCAAGAGCGTAGCGAGCGCCTCCGCCTGAGCCAGGGTTCGCGCGGCTCCCATCGGGGTGCAGATCCGGCGCACGGTGTCGAGGTGCGTGCGCGCCGCCGGGGTCTCGCCGCGGACGCGACACAGCTCGGCGAGCGCCAGGAGCGTCAACGCCTGTTCATGACGAGCGTGACACGTTTCCGCGAGTTTAAGCGACGCCGTGAGCTGCGTCTCTGCCTCGTTGAGTCGTCCCTCTGCGAGATCCAGCTCGCCGAGTAGACGCCGTGCCGCCACCATTGTCAACGGTTGACGCGGCGCTCCGGCGGCGATGAGGGCCTGGCTTGCGTTCTCGCGCGCGGCCGTGAGATCAGCGGTGGCTCGCATGAAGGCCGCCCGGCAAAGAAGCACGTCGGCTTGCCCGTAGACTCCGCCGCTCCATTCCAACCAATGGTCGAACGCAGCGAGCCAGCGACGCGTATCGTCGAGGTCGCCCGTGTCGAGAGACATCGTCACGGCGAGTGCGCGCAGAGGTACGACGTGGCCTGCGGAATCGCCTGGCTGGGTATCCCAACCAGAAGGTAGGCCCTCGCGGACGAGCGTCCAGGCCAGGTCACGGTCTCCCTGATAGTAGGCAAGCGGCGCCAGCAGAGTCACTCCCGTCAACCGGATGAACCGCAGGTCACTCTGCTGCATGATGTCGAAGGCGTCGCTCCAGTCCCCCTCCAGCACACGCGATACGAACCCGGCGATGCGAGCCGAACGGGGATCGAAGATGTCTTCAACCGATGCGAAGACTTCTCGGAGTTCCACCTCCAATCGCTCACGTTCGCGCGGCTGATCGGCTTGATATGGAAGAACGACCAGCGTGAGTTCGTCAAACAGCGTTGCTAGAACCATGTTGCGATGGTCGCTGGAACTGAAGATGTCCCGTGCCGCGGCAAAAGCCAAGCGAGCCGCCTCCGGTTGGCCGAGCCCCGCGTAGGCGTAGCCCAGGCCGTAAAAGGCATCACCACGAGATCCGAACGTCTCGGTCGGCGGAAGCGCGATAATGTGCTCACCGAGTGCTATCGCCTGCGCGAATTGTCCCGTTTCTCCCAGCGTCAAGGTCAGGTCGCCGCGTCCATTTTGTGGGTCCAGTGGATCGCTTGTGGTGTCGAGGGCGGCGAGGCGGCGGTGATCATCACGCGACAGCGCATCGAGCAGTGCGATACCCTCCTCGGCGATCGCGGTTCCCTGCTGGAAATTGCCAGCCATGCGGCGAAGCATCCCCTGGAAGAACCGTGCGTAGGCGGTAAGCGCTGCGTCGGCCGTCGTGATGCCCAGGTGCTCCGCTTCCACCAGTTCAGCCGCTCCAACGGTGGGTTCTTGAAAGCGGCGTAGCAACGCCAGATGAAAGTGAAGCCATCCACGCTCGTTCTTGGCGTCATCGTGGTCCTCAAGAAGCGCGAGTGCCGCCGCAAAGCGTCGCTCCGCGACACCCCAGGCGAAGGAACGCTGTGCTCGTTCGCCCGCGCGTGTCAGCCACTCGGCTGCTCGTGGGTCACCAGCCTGAGTGAAGTGGTAGGCGACGGCGTCTGGATCGGGAGTCCCTCGCCGAGACGCCATGACTTCGCCGATCACGCGATGCCAGGTACGTCGCCTGGGCGGCAGAATTGCTTCGTAGAGTGCTTCGTGAATCAGAGCGTGCGAAAAACGGACCGCCAAGCCATCGGGTGTGGCGTCAAAGACACGGGCGTCAATCGCTCGTTCAACCAGCGAGAGCAACGCCATGTCGGTCGTCGCACTCACCGTGGCCCAAAGGTCGAGCGGTACCACGTCTCCGATCGTCGCGGCTATGGCGAGCAGGGTATCGACGTTCGTGCCCAGCTTCGCAACGCGTGCATCGATTACCTGGCGCAGGAACATGGGGACCTGAATTTCCGCGAGTGACCCGAGTGACCAATCCGCGCCGGCTGCATGAACCAGCACTGAGCCCTCCAGAGATCGGAGCAACTCGCCAACGAAGAATGGATTTCCCTCGGCATGAGCTTGGAGATGGGACGTGAGACGATGTGTGTCGGCGGATGGCAATGCATACGTTTGCTCGATCAGCGTATAGACGTCGTCGTCGCTCAGCGGCGATAGATCAATGCGAACGGCGAGTGCTTCCCGGACGAGCACTGGCAGCAGTTGGTAGAGCGGATGCTGGCGCGAGACTTCGTCACTACGATAGGTGACAAGGAGCAGGATTGACGCCGCTCCAAGTTGCCGCGCGACGACCCGCAGCAGATCGCGGCTGGAGCTATCTGCCCAATGCACATCTTCGAGAACGACAACGAGCGGTCGCTCTTGTGCCGCGGCAGCGAGAAATGAGCGCATATCTTTGAAGAGCGATGCTTGGCTCGAACTGTGGCTGAGACTGGGTTCGGCGATGGGGAGCGCAGTGGGCATGCGATCGCGCGTTGCCCCGTATTGTTCGAGAATTTCGGTCCAAGGACCATAGGGCGGTGTTTCAGAACGGTCGTAGCAGTGACCGGTGAGAACGAGCGCACCGGCGTCGTCCGCTTCTCGGCAGACGTCCTCGGCAAGTGCGGTCTTTCCGATGCCAGCCCCGCCGCCCAGAATGATGATCCCACCGTGTCCAGAGAGTGCCGCGCTGAGTTGCGCGCGCGTGATGCTTCGCTCACGCTCACGTCCGACCAACAACGGCGGTTCAGCATGCGAGTTGGGGTGTTCAGGCACCTAACGTCTCAACCCTGTCCACGATGGGGCATCGCGATCGTGAAGTCTCCGATCACAAGGCGATGCACAAGACTGTTTGTATGTGGTGAACCTGCCTGAAGTATACCCGCGGTTCTCCCCAATGGCGGGCCACAAAACGGGTCGCGTGTTAGGGGAGTACCAGCGCCAAGAGGTCCGCGGCCAAAACGACTACCCCACGCTTCCCTCATCGGCCGTCTCGGAGCGCAGCGCGCGGTATTTGTGCCAGAAGAACCAGATCACAAGCACGAGCAGGATGAGCGCGATGCCCTCGTCCACGAACTTGGCGCGGTTGCGGAACGTCTCCCACTTCGGACCCCAGTATTCGCCCGCCCACGTGAGCGGGATGCACCAGAGAAAGGCCCCAACGAATGTGTAGACGGTAAACTGTCCGAGCGGCATGCGCGCCACGCCGGCCGGAAACGAGATGAAGGTGCGCACCACCGGCAGCAATCGGCCGACAAACGTGGCCAGCGCGCCGCGCCGGTTGAACCAGGCCTCGGTCCGATCGAGATCTTCCCGCGTGATGAGCACCCAGCGACCCCAGCGCTCGATCACCGGTCTTCCGCCCCACGCGCCGATGGCGTAGGCGATGTAGGACCCGACCAAATTCCCTGCCGCGCCCACCGCGCTGGCCGCGAAGATGCCTGTCCAGCCAAGGTTGCGGTCGGAAACGAAGAGCCAGCCGGCCAGCGGCATGGTCACCTCGCTCGGCAATGGGATACCAGCGCTTTCGACGGTCATGGCGAGGAAGATGCCGAACCAGCTCAACGTATCGAAGAGCGAGCGGACGAAATCGATCGAGGCGTTTTCAACCCCGGTGAGCATTCCTGTGCAACTGCCTTTCCCCGGATGCGAGCTTCGACGGCCGGGTGGTCCCGCAACTCGCTGACGAGTGACGGCACGAGAACAATGGGAGGACCAGCGTTTCAATCGCGGCCCCGCCGGGCTCGAATCATAGGCGACGGCCAGCGTGATCGCCACGAAGACGACAGTCAGCCGCCCCTTCAGTATTGCCAGCGCCAGATTAAGACTGCCTGTGAACGGTGGTGCGGTACAAGGTGTCGGTCGAGGAGAACCCGAGGAAGACAGGGGATCGGCGATCGCCCTGATGGTGCCCGGGCGATCGCCGAGAATATCCCTACATGGTGAGGCGGAGCTCGCGTGGGGTGAAGACTTCATGTGCCGGGTGAAGGGTGACCTCCGGCTGAACGTTGACGCCTGCGCGAGCCATTGCCGGGCCAAGCCGATCGGCTCCGAACGTGTTGAACGCTTCCTCGCTCTCCCAGGCATCCAGATTGTGGTTGTCCTCCCCTTCCCACCAGGCGAGGTGGGCCAACCCACCATCAGGTGTCCGCTCCAACCAACCGACCTCCGCCCGAACGGCGTCGTACTGCTCGGTTGAAACTCCGCGAAGCACCACGTGCACGATCACTGCCATTGAGATCCCCTTTCATCAACTCTTGTCCACGCCGCGTCAATCCATGGAATTCCGGTCTTGGAGAGGTTGAGCCGCACGGCATCATCAGGCCCGTGCCTGCTCCGGAGTCGGTATCGCGCCAATCTGCTGCATCACGCCCATGACGTCGAGCACCGCCCAGCCCTCCGCCACGCGCCCGCCCGCGATGCGGTAGATCTCGATAACGGGGAAGTCGACGGTGTTGCCGGACGCCGGAACGCCCATCAGATCGCCCTGATGCGTTCCACGAAAGCGCACTCCGCGCGACGACCTTGTCATCTTCCGCAATCAGATCCTCGATCGTCGCCTTTAAGTCCGGGAACGCGGCATAGAACATCATGAGCACCTGCTTGAAGTTCGCTCGGCCGCTATGCATCTCCGGCGGCAGGCTCGCATTGTGATGCTGGTAGTCCTCGGCGACGAGCTGATCGACGAGATCGAACTGCTGCTGATCACAAACCTCGTCATAGAACCGTCGCATGAGCTGTTTGTTTTCCACGGTTGACATCCGCGAACCTCCTCTTTCGTCTTGCTCTTGCCATGTTGTGTCGATGATTCGATGCTATGCAGTTTGGCTCTCGACGTACAGGCCATTCTCTGTTCACTCTTTACTCACTCCTGTCGCGAACCAAACGAGCACATAGATCTGCAAAACGTGGATCAGCATCGAGGTCTTGCGAATTGAGTCAGGCTGCGTTACGGTAAGCCAAGCGTTCAATTGATCGACAACCCAGCGCGGAGGCCCCCAATGGCGTCACGAGTCGGGGACCGCTTGAGTAGCGCACGTCAGCGACGATTTGTGGGGCGAGACGAAGAACTCGCCCTATTTCAGTCTGCCCTGGCGGCGCCGACACTTCCCTTCTGCGTCCTCTTCGTTCATGGACCGGGCGGCGTGGGCAAGACGTCGTTGATGGGTCAATTCGTTGCCTCTTGTGGCACGCTGGGGATTCCAACCGCCACGCTCGATGCGCGCGCGGTCGAGCCGCAGCCCGAGGCGTTCCTAGGCGCATTGCAGCGTGCCATGGGTACCGAGGAGCCGCCGCTGCGCGTCCTGGGCCATGCCGAGCGCCGCTACGTCATCACCATCGACACCTACGAACTGCTGACGCCGCTCGATTCGTGGCTGCGTGAGGAGTTTTTGCCGCAGCTTTCCGACCAGGTGTTGGTCGTCCTCGCCAGTCGACAGCCACCGGCTTCCGCCTGGCGCATGGACCTCGGCTGGCAGGATCTGGTGCGGCCCTTGCCGTTGCGCAATCTGCGTCCAGACGAAGGTCGCGCCTACTTGAGCCTGCGCGCCATCCCGAACGATCAACACGCGACTGTGCTCGATTTCACCCATGGCCATCCACTGGCCCTCTCGCTGGTGGCCGAGGTCTTCGCGCAGCGGGAGGGGTTCGTCTTCAGCGCCGATGAGACGCCCGATGTGGTCAAGGTGCTGCTCGAGCAATTGGTGCAGAAGGTGCCCGGGCCAGCCCATCGAGCGGCGCTCGAGACGGCGGCATTGGTCCGTCTGACCACCGAGAGCCTCATATCCGAAGTGCTGGGTGTCGACGACGCCCACGAGCTCTTCGAGTGGCTGCGTGGTCTCTCCTTTATCGAGGCTGGGCCGCTCGGGCTTTTCCCACACGATCTGGTGCGAGATGCGCTCGGCGTTGACCTGCGCTGGCGCAATCCTGAGTGGTACGCCGATCTGCATCGACGCGCCCGCCACTACTACGCCAGTCGACTGAGTCAGACGCGCGGCGTCGAGCAGCAACGCGTCCTCTTCGATTACGTCTACCTGCACCGCGACAACCCACTGATGCGCCCCTATCTCGAGTGGCAGGAGACCGGCACGACCATGCCGGACAGCCTGCACGACGGCGATCGGGAGGCGTTGCGCGCGATGGTGCTGGCCAACGAGGGGCCGGAAGCGGCCGACTGGTTCGACTTCTGGGCGGAGCGACAGCCGGAGGGAGTCGTCGTCTATCGCGACTCCGAGGGACAGCCGAGCGGGCTGCTGGTGGGGCTGGCGTTGGATCAGATCGATCCCGCCCATCGTGATGCGGACCCGGCGACGGCGCGCGCCTGGCGCTTCCTCGAGCGGAGCGCGGCTCTGCGCCCTGGCGAACGGGCCACCTACTTCCGCTTCTGGATGGCGCGCGACGGCTATCAGTCGGTCTCGGCCATCCAAAGCCTGATTTTCGGTCGCGCCGCGCAGCACTACCTGACGTCGCCAGGGTTGGCCTTCAGCTTCTTCAGCGCCGCTCAGCCCGAATTTTGGGCGCCAATGTTCACCCACGTCGATCTGCCGTTGCAGCCCGAGGTTGGGTTCGAGATGGATGGCCGGCAGTTCGGCGTCTTCGTGCACGACTGGCGCGTCACACCGCCGATGACCTGGCTCGACCTGCTAGCCGAGCGAGAGATGGCGATGGTGTCGCAGGCACCTCCGGCACCAGCCGTGCCGCTGGTGGTGCTCAGCCGGCCTGACTTCGAGCAGGCGGTGCGCGAAGCGCTGCGTTCGCTCACGCACCTCGCCGCGCTGGAGTCGAACCCGCTGCTCCGCTCTCGACTGATCGTCGATCAGGTGGGGAGTGGGGCCGCGACCGCGGACCGGGTGTCGGCCTTGCGCGCGACTCTGCGGGACGCGATCCATGCGCTCGGCACTTCATCGCGCCAGGCCAAATTGCAGCGAGCACTGCACCACACGTACGTCCAACCTGCCCCGACGCAGGATCGTGCGGCCGAATTGCTCGACCTCCCCTTCTCCACATACCGTCGACATCTGACTGCTGGTGTCGGCGCGGTGACCGAGCTTCTCTGGCAACGGGAGGTACGTGGCGCCAATCCCGAGATGATCGTGGCGTCGGTCTAGCGGGGTGTGGGTCGAGTTGGGACACGCGACAGGTGTTCCGGATCTAAGTGGTGGTTGGGGAAATAGTCCGGCAAATACTCCGCTCTCGCGTCGGGCTGAAGCCGCAGCGCTGATCTATACGAAGACCGCTCAAGCGGTCTGAGTTTGGGCTCCCGAATCGGTCAAAGGTGGGCGCATTCGCAGAGGTTGCTCTGCGTCCGAGCCTGTTGTCTTCTTCGGTCGAGGGAAGGTCCCTCCCTACGTTTGCCCGCGTACGTTCAGCCCCTTCAGTAGGCTTCGCCCAGTTCAGCGCGGTGGCTTCAGCCCCGCGTGGACCTGAACTGATTACCGATTCTCTTCCTCAGTCACGTTGTAACCCGTGACCCGCGCACCATCGCCCGCCACACCCCATCACCCAAAACTCCCACCGAAATGAGCAGGAACTGAACAGGTCTTGAACTTCCAGGCGACCAGGCTCGGGCCTCATGCTGGACTCATTGACGGAAGCATCGTTCGAGGTGGGCTGAATTGGGTACCGGAGTTCAGGTTCAGATCGCGTATGAGCTGTTGCGGGCCATCAATGCCGGAGACGCGGCGGGAGCGGCGGTGCTGTTTGACGAGCAATACGCCGGGATTGACGTGGCCGATCCAACACCGCAGCGCGGGCTGGTCGATGTGCGGCGTGCCATCGAGCGCTATCTCGAGGCCTTTCCCGACCTCCACGTCGACGCCGTGACTACCGTGACCGAGGTGGAGCGGGTCGCCCTCTTCTGGGCGGCGACCGGCACCCATCGCGGACCGCTGATGCACATCCCTCCGACCGGCAGGCTGGTCGACGTGCGCGGCGTCGCGCTGCTGCGCATCGAGCGGGAGAAGATCGTCGAAGGGCTCTATCTATGGGATGTCGCCGGGCTACTGCGGGCGATTGGGTTGCTACCCGATCTCTCAGTCGAGGCGCCCTTTTGAGATTGGAGTTTGAAATGACCCGCATCGTCGACGACATCGCGCTCGCTTCACCGGTCGACGAGGTTTTCGCCTTCGTCAGCACCCCTGCCACATGGCCGAAGTGGCATCCATCCTCTCTCGGCGTGAGCGACGCGATTGACCACTCGCTCGAGGTGGGCGAACAGGTGACCGAGGAGTTTCTGGTCGCCGGAAGACGCGGCCAGGTCGTCTGGACCGTGACGGACAAGGATGCACCGCGAACCTGGACCATCTCCGGTAAGGTGATCGGCGGCGGGCAGGGCGTGATCACGTATCACTGCCGGCCGGACGGCAACGGAACGATCTTCGAACGCGAGTTCACCTATTCGATGTCGATCCGTGAAGCTGGAGATCCTGAACGTGCTGATCTTCAAACGGCGGGTGAAACGGGAATCGACCCAGGCCGTGCGTCAGCTCAAAGCCGCGATTGAACGCGCCGAGCCTGCACCCGCCGTATTCGAGCGGGCGTCAGCCTCCTGAAGCGGTGTGGGTCTGCTCGCGGAAATAGAGTGTCACTTGATCCCACGCCAGACGGACGTCGACGAGATCGTCCTGGTACGTCCGCGTTGCCGACTTCCTCGTTGCTCACGGCGTGACCACCTGGACTGATCCAACAAGTGTTGAGGTTGCGTGTCCGTCCTGATTGAGGCTGATTTGTACGTCCCAGGAACCGGTCGCATCGAAAGAGGTCGTGGCTTCGTAGCTTCCGTGTTGTGCGGGCCGCAGCGTCAACGACGTCATCTCGCTGGCCTGTCCGGTCGCTGGTGTTCCGCGGAAGAACGCGACTTCGACTGATTTCAATGTGCCTCCGGTCAGTTCGACGCCGTCCGGCATCGGCGAGCCGCTCGCCGGATCGATCAACGAGACGCGAACCAGCGTGTCTGATTCCAAGACGGGGTGTGCCGGGTCGGTGGTCATTTCGACCACGTAGCTTTTCCCGTCCGTCGCGGCGAACGCGTTTTGCACACTCACGGCATTGCTGATCTCGGCACGGCTCCCTGGAGCGTTCTCTCGAGTAGCATCCACTCGCAATGACCAGAGCGTGGGGTCCTTCAACGACGCGCTCCCGCGATAGTGGCCGTAGTCCACCCGCTGAAGCTGCACGACCACGTCGTCCGTGCCGATCTGACCATGGTAGAAGGTCGCCGTCACTTGCGTTGGAGACTCGAAGTGGACGCTCGTTTGGTCCGGTTGGACGAGCCGACCGTTACCCGGATCGACAAACCGGGCGTCGACCGTCACCGCGTCGCCTGCCAGGATGCTGGTCCGGTCGACGCTGACATCGAGCCGTGCGAGTGGCGCGCTCGGAGCTGCGCCGGAGTCGCTCATCTGCGGCCGTCTCCCGAATTGCGCTTGATAGATCTGGGCGAGTGACCGCACGTAACTTGGAATGTCGCTGGCGATCGGTGTTGCAACACCTGTTCTCGTGTCGAGCAGGGTGAGGTTCGTCTGGCCCGTATTGTCGGACGTCTGCACATACATGCTGTAGCCGTCGCTTCCGAGTTGCAGGTAGTTGATCTGGGTATCCGGCAGCCAGCGATTGACTACGTTCCAGGTCGTCGTATCGATCGCGATCACGCCGCTGGGGACGGCCTCGTAGCCGCTACCGGTGACGTTGACCGCGTAGAGTCGTTTGCCGTCCGGCGAAAGCTGCATATCGCCAGTGAAGTAGAACTTGGCCGCAGCCGGCTGGACCAGCCAGCCGCGGACCGCGCCAGCGATTCGGTCGATGATGGAATGGTTTCCGGCTGCCAGTCCCTCGATCTGGACCACCTTCGTCACGGTGCGAGATTGCAGGTCGACGATGGCCAGTTGCTTTGCGGTCGGCGACAGCACGTAGAGCGTTCGGCCATCGGGCGACGTGGCTTCTTCCCGATCGAGAGCTTCGCCGCTGTTCTGAAATGGCAGCTCCAATGGCGGCTCGAGCTGGCCGCTCGCCAGATCGAAGAACTGCAGTTCCATCCCACCGTTGGAGGAGGGCAGCCAGCCTCCGACGCTATAGAGCGTGTTGCCATCCGGAGTCAAGCGCCCATTCGGGAAGTAGCGCTGACCATCGGACGTCAGTTCATGTCGGTCCTCGACGTGTCCGTCTGTCGTGCTGACGCGCAGATAGATCGGGGGTGTTGACTGCATCCCTGTCGAGTCGATCGTCAGATCGATTAGGTAGAGGGAAGAGCCATCGGGCGCGGCGTACACGAATACACCACTGGCGGCATTCGTCCCCTCTCGTTGAATCGACCACCGCGCGACTTCGGCGCCACTCTGCCGGTCGAGCCCGACGACCGTGATCGGGTCGCGCGTATTCCAGACTTCTGGAATGACGTAGACCCGTTTGTCCGTCACGGCGATGCTCGCCCCCGCGGACGCCAGATTGCCTGTGCCGATTTTGGATACGGGGAAACTGGCAATCTCCGTGGTCCACTGGCGATTCAGTGAGCTACTAGAGAGTGCAACAACCGCGATGTGAACGACGTCGTTCTCCTGTGTCACCTGTCCGCTGAAGAGCTGTAGGCCGTCGGCGGAGACCACCGGCTGGCTGCCGACGTCGAGTACCGGCTGGAAGGCGTTGCTGCCGGGAGTGTAGGCCCACAGGCTTAACAACTTTGTAGCGGAGTCAAAATTGGTGGCAAAGAGCGTGTCTGGCACCGACACGCCGGAGGCTCCTGCTGCAGCAGTCGGTCTGTTGTCCCCATTGCTCGGTGCCTGGCTCTCGAAGGCAATCGCGAGCAATCCCGACACCAATACGAGAACGAGGATCGCAGCAGCCATCTGCGCGATCTGATGCGGAACGCGTGCGAGTCCAGGTCGCCGAGCCTCCTGATGGTGTGGCCGAGGATTGCCCGAGCGGGAGCGGCCGTTGACCGTGATCGATGCATTCGCGGCTTGAGTAATCTCCATCTCGGGCGGCGCGCCGTTGTTTGAGCGCAGAGCTCTTGCCAGATTGGTGACAACCTCTCCGCGCCATTCAGGATCGGGCATAGCCTCAACGCGCAATCGTCGAATTCGCATCACGGCGTTCATGAGTTGGGCGAGCTCAGGATCTGTCGTCTCAGGCGGATTTGCGGCGCCACCATCGTTCAGTGCATCGATCAGGTGATCCAATTGCTCCATCTGCGGCGTCATGTGCGAGGCTCCTTGTCGAACTGTTCACGCAGGGCAACGATGGCGCGGTGTTGCAGCACGCGTACGGCTCCGGGGCTACGACGCATGAGTGTCGCTACTTCGTCGGTTGGCCGTCCATCGAGAATCCGAAGCTGAATGACGGCTTGATAGTCGTCGGGGAGCCGAGCCAGCACGTCGCGGAGGTAGGACTCTTCGTCTGTCTTGATTACGATGCTCTCCGCGGCTTCTGGGCCGGAAAGCTCGACATTGTGCAGCGAAACACTGGCTGGCACGGTTTGTCGCCACCGGTCGCGGATCAGGTTACGCGCGATGGTTGCGACGTATGCGTGAAACGGAACGCCGCGCTGTTGAAATTGATCGAGGCGTCTGAGCGCTCGAAGAAAGGCTTCCTGGGTGACGTCCTGCGCGTCGCTACGGTCCCGGAGCGCCGTATACGCCAGGCCAAAAATGGGCTGCCACTCTCGACGAAAGAGCTCGTCGAGTGCTTCCGTGTCTCCTCGTTGTGCGCGCTCCAGTAGCGGATCGTTCCCCATGCGCTTCCCCTCATGAGCAACAACGGAAACGTACGGTATCCGTTACACGGATGCGCAAGCACCATGAGTGAATTTGGCATGTGCGTATGAGGTTTGTCGTCACGTGCGACCGGCGTGCGTGACTATCCCGGCACCCACCCCGCTCATCGCGTCAGTTCGTTGACGTGCGTTGGCTTTCCGTCGACGACCTCCTCGTACCAGATCTCGTTTGGCAGCACCCAGACAGGATAGGCCGCCTGACCGCTGTCGTGCGTCTCGACCGGCTGCGTCCGGACCTCCCGTTGGACGAGAGGATCTTGATCCCGCCCTGGATGACGGCGACCAATTCAGAACCGTCCGGCGACCAGCTGATGCCGTCGCCGCTCGTCCCGCGAGCCAGCTCAAGCGATTGGGTCAGGTCGTCCGTGCTGGCGATCTCGATTGAGTCGAAGCGGTCGCTGGTCGGGTTCGAGCCGGTG
Source organism: uncultured Chloroflexia bacterium (assembly GCA_963822235.1). Lineage (GTDB taxonomy): Bacteria > Chloroflexota > Chloroflexia > Thermomicrobiales > Thermomicrobiaceae > CALAGB01. The sequence continues at coordinate 16,905 of CAWGGU010000006.1, read as the reverse complement.
AAGTGGCGCACGCGCACGGCAATATTGCGATTGGTCGGGCGAGAGGCGCAGTTCCCGCAGTTCGATCCCGGACTCGTTGCCGCGGGGGTGCCAGCTCACCAGCGGCTGAATGGTGCTCGTTCCATCCGCGTTGAGCGTGAAGCGCTGCAGTGTGACGAGCTGTGGCATACCCCCGGACCAGCGTTCCGGCTCCGCCACGATCGAGTGTCTCGTTATCGACCCACGCTGGCGATTGGTCGGCACGTCGACTTTGGCGTCCGGCGATGGATTCCAGCTGGCGACGACCTTCGGTGGTTGATCGCGCCCACCGATCCAGAGTGCGACCGACTGCTGGTCACTGACGAAGAAGCTGTAGTGCAGCCCGTTGGGGGCCATCAGCGGCGCGTGGTAAGCGGCCGTCGTCTTGTCGCCTAACCCCGACTGGATCGAACGCGATCATCGTCGGCGTGACGCCAAAGTCGGTGGACTGTCCTTCATACACCTTGATACGACTGGTCTGTTTGCCTTTCGCGCCGGTGGTCTGCACGCCGATAGCACCACCGCCGTCGGGCATCCAGCTGGCGTCGGTCGGGTGGACCGGCAGTCTGCAGGAAGGGTTTCCGCCGCGGCTGACCGGATGTGACGTCGTTCAACCCGGCCGACATCGAGAAGCCATAGATCGAGTCGTAGATCAACACGCTGCCACCATCCGGGCTGACCTGGCTGTCCGCAGTGAGCTGCGATGCCTCGTCCATACCCTGCACGGAGTTGGCAGTCTCGTGAAAGTCGCCCGTGCTCGTCTCGACAAGCTCGCTTGCGTGCATGGAAAGCGCATCTTCCGGCAGCCAGCCGAGGACGGTCAAGTCGCTGAGCTGGTCGAGCAGGACGCCCACCTTCTGGCCGTTCGAATCGAACGCGAGGACGACGTTGCTCAGGAAGCTGGAGCCCCCTTGAGCGCTCGGTGGCAGTGAGAACGGGAGCTGGACCGTCAAGGCCATGACGTCGGAATTGGGTGATGCCACCAGTACGATCGGCTCGCGGAACACGAGGTACGCGGTCAACGTCGTTGGACTTCCGCCAGCACTCAGCTCCTGTGGTTCGCCGCCGTTGATGCCGACCTGCAGGTACGCCCACGGCAACCCACCGATCTGTCCCTGCGCGGCCACGTAGACTACGTGCTGACCATCCGGCGTCAGGCCGACCAGTGCGGTGAAACCGGCGTTGCGCAGCGAATAGAAGGTGGAGACCGAACCGTTCAACGCCAGCGATTTGAAGTTTGTGGTTTGGGTCCCTGTGGTGCCACTCGCGAAGATGAGTCGCTGGCTGTCGCGGGTCCAGAAGAACGACGGACCGCCCGGCGAGGGTGTGCCAACCTGCGCGGTCGCGATCGGGTCACCCACGCTCGTGCCGTTGACCGATCGTATCTCCAGCATAGGCTGCTCGGATGCGCTGTCGCGCACCAGGGCCAGATACGTGCCGTCCGGCGACGGCCTGGCGGCGGTGTAGGAGCCGTTGACAACGTCGCGACTGATGCCCGTGCGAAGGTCGAACGATATGAGCCTTCCATCGGCGTTCAATCTCGCGCTCGTAGTCTGTGTTCGATTCGTTCACGTTCACCAGAGGGCTTTCGCCGATCAGTACATGATCGTCGTCCAGCCAATCGAAAACGGTGCTGCTGGAGTTCTGCTCGCTCACAGTCAGTTGATTCAGCAGCGAGCCGTCCACCCCGTAGTACCGTAGCGACAGCTCATTGCTCTTCGATCCCGATGAAATGATCTGGAGGAGGCGGTCGTGGTCCGGGTGAGAGCATTACCGTGACGTCGCTGCCATTGGAACTCCGCGCCGCGCCCGGGACAAGAACGCGGCGTGTGCCAGATGCGACGTTGAACGCCTCGACCTGACCTGACAGCGTGGTCTCGAGCAGCCAGCCACGAAACGGTGGCGCGGGAGCATCGGGCGCGATCAGCGGCACGGGCGTATTGCTTCGCCCCAGCGACACGCCGAGAGCCTGCGACGCCGATCGTCAGGATCGACAGCAGGAGGATTGCTACGCTGCCCCACAGGAGGGCAGGACCGAGCCAAAGTGCGATGCGTGACCGGCGGCCGCCCCGTTCGGGATCGAGCGTGCGTTCGAACTGCTCAACGGTGCTGATGAGTAACGCATCGATTTCCCGTGCGCGCTCCAGCGCCAGATGGCAGCGGGCACAGCCCTCCAGATGCTGCAGCAGTTCGAGCCGCGACGGACGATCCATCACCGGGTCGCGGTAGCGTCCGATCTGTGAGGCGAAATCCGGGCAGGGGCTGAGATGTTCCGGATCGACCTCCTGTCGCGCCCGGCATAGCTCGACGGCGATCTCGCCCACTGAGTTTGTGGAAGAGGCGCGCCAGTGTCGCACGTCCAGATCGAGCCCCAGGTGCAGCGCCAACGCCAGCGCCGCACCGGAGGTAAGTCCCGGGCGTGGGTGGAGCGGAGGCGCTGAGCGGTTCGGCCTGATCAGCGCAAGCCAGCGATCGGTGCCGAAGCGCAGCCTGGCTAACCGCAGCACTGGCGCCAATGCGCGAGTAGGATCGACCTCGTCCGCAATCAGTCGCGCCGCCAGTGCGTCCGCCTGCTCCGCCGGAAAACATAAGCGCAGTGAAGCACGCAGCTTTCGTGGATCGACCACGTACATGGGCAATGCCGAGACGGTCACATCGTTCTCGATCCCTGACGGCCCCGAACAGATCCAGACAACGCTATCGCCTGCCCGTTCCTGACAGCAAGACCGGTCCCGCAACCGAGTAACAATCCTGAGGACTCAGAGTAGAAGCGCTTGCCGTGGCCGTCGGTATGGCCGCACTCAGTCCATTCCCATTGCGCGAAAGTTCGTCGTTCATGGTGATCCCTGGCCCACTATTGACGACGATCCCAGGGTCGATGCTGGCGGTGAATGGCAGCACCTTGATGTAGGCGCAGACATCAGCGGGAGGGGTCGGGTCGCTCAGGCGCACAGCAGCCGTGGGCGACTCGCTGGCGCGGGCGCCGCGTGTGGGCGCGACAACTCCAAGGACGCCCATCCCCATAACGAGCATCGCAAGCAGTACCACTGCGAGACCGATCCAGCGGTGGCTGCGCCTTTTAGATGACGTGTGCACCCTCATTCCCCTTTCTGAACCGCATCGAACGTGATCGTCACGGTTGAGAACCGGCCCCCAATTGGTTGCCCGTGTGTGCGTCGAAGATCAAGAACCCGACGTTTCCAGGAATTGGGCCTGTCCCCTGATCGTGAGTGAAATCGTTGTCGCTGAAGTGGCCGTGAAAGGTGACCAGGCAGTAGAGGTCCTGATTGGCGACAGTGATGCGCTGATTGAGACGTGCCTCGAGCTGCGTTCGCGTCAGGAACTCGACCGTCACCGTCGGCGGCTGCGATGAATCGAACTGAAACGGCGCGTGCGCGATGGCGTAGTCTCTCGCCTCATCGGCGGTGAACGCAGGCGCATCAGGCGGCGTCACGCCGTCCGGTCTGATCGCGGCTATCCCAGGCGCAAAGACCCAGGATGGCAACGATCTAGGGGAAGTCGTCGAAGAAGCAGGTTCCGTCGCGACGTTTTGAGAGTCCGCAGCCATGGCCGGCCTCCAATCGGGAGAGGAAATGAGCAGCCCGTACCCATGCGGCGATGATCCCGATTCGACAATTCGCTGCATGGTCGAGGAATCAAGACTGGCGACGCCGATCTCTGACTCGATTCCGGGCCATGGAGTCGTCGACGCGGGAGGCTCCTGAACCTCTCGAGCGTACGCGATCTCTCTACCGTCGGATGACCAATCCGCGAAGGCGACGTTTGATCCGAGTGGCACGATCTCCTCGATCGCGGTGCCGTCCCTTGCGATGGTGTAGAGACCGCTGCCTGACTGCATCGACGGAGACGCCAGGAAGAGGAGATGACCCCCATCCGGCGACCAGGACGTAGCCGTTCCGGCGAGGTCGCCGAGATCGAACTCCTGTTTGTTGCTCCCGTCGATATTGATCACCGCGATCTTTCGGGTGTCGTCGGTCGCGATGTAGGCGAGCTTCATTCCGTCCGGCGACCATGAGATCTGCAACGGGTCGCCCGCCAGCTCCACAACGCTATGGAATGCGCTGCCTTCCGGCGAGATCACGTAGATTCCTGACGATCGGCCCCCCGAGGACGATCTCGCCGCGAATGCGATCCATTCGCCGGTTGGTGACCAGGTGACCGAGTCTTCCACGTCCGTGAGGTTGGCCGGCGTGATTTGACGCTCGGCCCCTCCTTGGAGCGCGACAATGCACAGTTTGTGATCCGAGTCCGTGCCGCGTTCCGCGCAGGAGAAGGCCAGTTGCCGGCTATCCGGCGACCAAGAGAGATCGTTGAATCGGCGCCCGGCTTCATGAACCAGCTCATGCTGATTCGACCCATCGGCGTTCATGACCTTGATTGAATAGAACGGAAATGCCGCGGGCGGAATCGATTCGTCCAACGGTGGCAGCGCTTGCGCGTGCAGGAAGGCGATCAACGATCCGTCCGGTGACCAGACCGGCCTGAAGTTTTCTCCTGGTGAGTTCGTCAACCGGTGCAGGTTGGTACCATCCGGCTCGACCTCATAGATCTGATAATGGCCGCTCTGATCGTCGGCGAAGACGATCGCTCCGGTGCTCCCGCCTGCTTCGATTTCTTTAGTACTGTTTGCATTCTTGGGCGCGGCCAGTGGCGCAGCACTGCTCAGCGCCAGTCCGGTGACCAGCAGCGCGAATATGGCGATGAACCGGCCCTTGGACTTCATTACGCGCTGACCTCCCCGGCCATCTCAACTCTGCTCGATCATCGAGGCGATCATGTGCTGGATGTCCGCGTTGCCAATTCCGGTGTCGGCGAAGGCCGTCAGCAGCATGCTGGTGGGACCCTGCTTCCAGATGTAGGTCGAGATGATCTTGCCGCCATTGTTGGCCACGTCGTGACGCGTGACGGTGATGCCGTTGATCTCGAAGGTCGACATCACGCCGTCGGCCGGCATGACGGTCGGTGTGCCTTCGGCGTTGGTGACGGGAACCTCTGCGCCACCTACGTTGTTCGGGTTGATCGGGAGACTGCTCTCCAGGAGCATGACGGGGAAATTCTGGCCCTCGAGCCAACCAAAATAGAGATTGGCTCGGGTCGGCGTCCCTTTGGGCACGCCAACCGGCGAAATCGGCGGGATTTCCACGTCGATGCTGCTGAACTGGAGCGTTGGTGGGATGTAGGTTGGCAGGAAGAGCGGGAACGGCGTGAGTTGCTGCGCCTGGTCGAACGTGATGCCGACGTAGCGGCCCTGGTCGTCCGGAGTCGGAGAGGCGGTACTGCCCTGATCGATGAGCGACCAAGCCATCGTCATCAGCACGGGGTTGCTCACTCTCTGCTGAGAGGCGTCCCCCGTCGCGACGTGGCGGATGTAATAGTCGACGGTCACCCTGTTTCCAGACGAGGTAGGTGGTGGAGCTCTCGGTAGTCGCGCTATCCACTTCGAACGTCGTCACGTTGACGCCGCCGAGGGGCAACGTTTTCTTCGAGCCTTGCTTGATCGAGAGCGGCCGCGTGGTGCCGGTCGGCGAAGAAGGCAGCAGGAGCGTGGCCGAATCGCCGTTGATGATGGGTACGGCGTTGTCGTTGGTCGTCTCGACGAGCCAGACGTCCTGTTCGGCGGAGGGCTGATGCGGTTCGTAGTCGAACATCACGTAGTTGGCGGGATCGGAGCTTGAAACGCCCAACGCGTAACCGTTGACGTTGAACCCCTTGCGCGTGAGCGGGGCGGGCAGCGGATTCGGTTCGATTAGCGGGAAGCTGACCAGCTTCTGCGCCTCAACTACGGAGACTCCTGCAAACCGGCCCACGTTGCCCGCGCCCGGCGTCGGCTGTGGCTGCGTGGCGACCATCTGCGGTGTGATCGGGAAGACCCAGGGCCGTCAACGTCTCGGGTGGAGGGCTTCGTCGTCGACGGCGTGGCGGATGCGATCGGCAACGTCAGATGCTGAATCGTGATCGTGACCGTGTGGTCATTCGGGAAGGGCGACTGATAGTCGAGCGCCAGCTCGACATATGGATTGTCCGTGGCGACGTCCGACTCAGTCACATACGGATCGTTCGGGCCGGCGGTGATGCCATCGACCTGCACGTCAGCGGCGGCGTTGTCGCCAAGCAGGTGGGTGGGTTGACTCATTTGGCTAGCGGTCAACGTGATGCTGAAATTGAAGCGCGTGGCCGTGCTGGTGGAATCGATCAAACCCAGCGTCACGGCGACGCCACCTGAAGTGACCGTGAGCGGCAATGAGGATGTTGCCTGAGGCGTGCTCGCCGCGCTCGGGCTTGCCTCACCGCCACTTGCTAAAGTCGGCGAAACGTTCGTGTTCCCGCATGCCGCGAGCAATGGAACGGCCAGCACCAGCAGTACGGCGATGATCATCGGGGGTCTGAAGCGCCAACGCTTCGCCTCCCGAGTATGAAGGTACTCGGCGGCCCGGCAATTCAGTTTCCCCAGCATGGTGATCTTCTCTCAACTATGACGATGTGGCGTGTTGCATTCACGTGATCTGTTCGCGAACGCACGCCTATTCTCAGATTAGCACGTTCCACCCTGCGGTCAAATCGGACTTAAGGACCAGGAATCTGCGCAGTTGGCGGTCGAGCCAGGTGGACGGCGGTCGGGTGGGAGGTGACGGATGAACTTGGTTGACTCAGTCGCCTGCGTCCGCCCCTGGAGCTTCCAACCCAGCGCTAACCTAAACGAAGTCCCTAAACCGGCTGAGTTTGAGGCGCTAGACCAATTACAATATCGGACATCGTGTGCGTGAAATCAGCCGCTGCGTGTTTTATGGTGTCGAAACCGTAACCCCTGGATGCTTGATTGACGGCCCTGCGGACCGAGGGGCACGTCCACAGAGGGACTGCCCCCAACGATTGCCCGCCGAGATTCAGCCCGTTCAGTGGGCTTCGTTTCGATAGCCCTGGGTTTTCAACCCAGGGTGACGTCGAAGCGACGTACCGCGCCATTATCGCGGCTTGTCGACTCACGGCAGCCCCACCTGATTAGACGAGCCGACCTCTTGTCCGTTTTGCTCGACCCGGAGTTGGTAGACCCTGGCTGTGGAAAGAGGATGTAACCAGTGAGGTCCAGATGGCCCTGGATTGTCTCCACGCTTCCCCACGCTGGCTCAACTCCGCTTCCGCACTGGTTGACCGGTAAATCCACAGTTCCCCTCTCCATAACAAAAATGCACTGCTTGTCCGGTTTCGCAATTGAAACCCCGTAGTTGCACGCTCCCTGAAGGCTCACATCCGGATGGATGACGACCTTGGTTGGGTATCCGGGACTGAAGTCCGATCGACGCCTCCGCGTCCTCTCCGAATCGGCACCGCACTTCACCATCCGATCGAATTCCGTGAATCCTGTCCCCGCCGAACCCGCCGCCGGCTGCGGGCGTCGCAGGCGGTGGCACAGGCAGCGGGGATACCTCGAACCACATGTCGCCCGTGACGTCCCGTCCTTGAGCGTGCACGTGCCAGCAGCCAGCGGACGGGAAGGTGATGTTAGCGTCCCATTCGGTGCCGGGGCGCGGCCAGTTGGTCGGAGACGACGGCTTCACGTAAGCCTCGGGTCTGGTGCCGTTCCTGTTCGCGTCCTCGATCGATAGGCTGAACGTGTCGCTGCTCTCGATCTTCCAGGCAAACTGCGCCGTCTGTCCGGCGTAGATCGGCATCTGCTGATACAGGAGCGCCCAGAACTGGCCGGAAGAGGCCACCCCGCGGAACTCGACGTTGATGTCCGAGGGTGTGGCCGTCGACGGCCCGAAGGACGTGGCGTGGCATTCGAGATCCGTGTGCGTCAGCCCATCAGCTCCGGGAGTCGGCGTGGTGGCGGGCATCGGTCCGGGCGCCTGATTGAACTGATTGGTCGCCCATCCGTCACCCACACGACGAAGTTGACGGTGTGGTTCTGGTATTGCGCCGGTGATCTTCCAGCAGCCGCCAGTGGGGAAGTCGACTCCCACCAGCATCTGCCCGTTGGCATTGGTGGGGTGTCGACCTGGGCAGGCGGCGTCTCTCCATCCAGTCGCGTTCCCGAAACCGCGAGCGCCGGGATCGGCTCCGCGTTCACGCTGTAGTCGACCGACCACCAGAAGACTTTTTGGCTGAGGCCGTTCCAGACGCCGTCCAGCGGCAGGCCGGTCCACAGATCGTCCGTGCCGTACCAGTAGTCGCCATAGATGGACCGTCGACGGGCTGAGACGAGCCAGCAGCCGACGGCGTGAAGGGTGGTAATGACGGGAGCGTGACCGGGCAGGTGTTTGGGACGATCGAGGCGGGCTGATAGGACGCGACGAACCCGTCCGGCACGGCGGGAATCGAGGCACAGGCACCTGGCGGATCTTCCCACCGCGTGTAGCCAACCAGCGTCAGCGGCTGGTGGGACTTTGCGGCTGGGACGAATGCTGGGTAGAGGCCCATCTGCAGATACGAAGGAACGATGTCGTGCGCGCTGATCTGATCCTCTGTTTGCCCTGCTACGGCAGCACAGCTTTGTGGGACGACGTGCCAAAGGAATTGATCGGTGCTGCTCTGAGCTCCACCGGAGATGCGCACATCCCCGGTCGGGAGAATCACTGCCGTGAAGGTTCCGCTCGCGTTCGGATCTCCCATCGGCTCTACCGGCACCACAAGCTTGCCGTTGCTGGGCCATGCGGGCGGAGGGGGGGTAGATGGCGTCGCGGTGCCCGAAGGCGTTGCCGCGATTCCCGCGCCGAGTCGCTGATCGGTGTTTCCTCCGCCTCGATTGCTCAGCACGACGGCCAGCACCGCCACCAGCGCCAGCACAGCGACTCCGGCCGCGAGCGCTCGGCCCAGGCCGAAACGGCTGCGTCGTTCGTCCGCGTTCCAGACGTAGACCGACGAGAAGTCGGCGTCGAGGTTTGATCGACCAGTGAGTCCCGGCCGGCGACGATGACGCCGGGTCGTGATTGGGCAAGCTGCCGCTGGATTGCCGGCCAGAGGTTGGGCTGGCCGTTGGGCACTTCCCGGCGGGCGATGCGGCGAAGCTCGCGACTCAGCTGTGACGCGTTCATGGTTCGCGCTCCTCGTGTGGATTGCTGGGTGCGTTGACGGTGGGAATATCCGATTGATGCAGGAGCTGGCGCAGGCGTTTGCGGGCAGTGTGCAGCCGCCAGCGGATGGTGCCCGGTGCGCTCTTGAGCTGCGTCGCCACCTCCCGATCGCTGAGCCCGGCGTAGTAGCGCAGCACGATGACGGCGCGCTGGGCGGGCGAAAGAAGTCTCAGTGCCTCGGTGACCGACTCGAATTGATCGAGCGTCGCGACGATCTCGTCTGGGCTGAGGGCGTCGTCCTGGATCTGGTCCAAGAAGCTCGGCCTCGGTCGATACCTGCCTCGACGACTGCTGAGCGGCGCGCACGGCATCGTTGCTGACGATGCGGAAGAACCAAGGAGCGAAGGGCCGCGCCGGATCGAACTGCTCGATGCGTTCGTAGACGCGTACGAAGGCGGTCTGGACGACGTCTTCAGCCAGCGCCTGATCGCGCGTGATCAGCCGGGCGATGCGCGTCGCCTCCGTTTGATGCAGCCGGACCAGCATCTCCAGTCCGGAGATGTCGTCACGCCGTAGCCGGGCAATCGCCTCCCGCTCATCCACGTCAGCCCCCTCTGTCTGTACTATGCACCAAGGGGCGAATCTGTTGGATGTTTCCGTGCGTAGATATTCGCAGACGATGAAAAACAGGAAAGCAGATGCCGGAGTGATTCTTCGACCAGCTGGCACACGCTAAGTGACATCGGCAGTTCGAACGGAACTTCTTCTCGCCTGTGAACGTCATCTTGACGTGACGTTGTGCAAAGCGAGAGAACGTGCACCACAATGCACATCGCGACGCGATTGCCGGCCGACCGGAGATGGAGAGTTCGATGCCCATTCACAAGCGGATTGCGACCTGGCGAATCGGTGCGGTCGTCCTCTGTGGAGCGGCGGTTCTCCTGCTCGGCGCGTGCGGAGCGCAGGCGCCGACGCCCTTCACCGGGGCGGGTTCAAGTGCTACCCCAACCTACGATCCGAATGAGTTCGAGCTGACCCCGGTCATTCCCCTTGCTACGAAATGGCCGCCGGCGACACCCGCGCCGCAACCGACGGCAAATCCTGACGATGGAGTCGGCTACTCGGTCATCGCCGACTTCGCCCCGCCCCCGACCCCTGAGGAATTCGCAACCTGGTACAGCACGTATTTTGTTGGCCGAGTAACCAAGATTCTTCCGGCCCAGTGGTCGACTCCGGACGGCAAACGCCCACCAGGAATCATTCCGGGAGACATGACCGACACGTACATCATCATCACGCCGGCCGTAGTTACGCTCGATCGTCCACCACTCCTTGACCGAGCCGGAATCGATGCCACATCCGGCACGATCGTGGTAGCCGCATTCGGAGGCACGATTGGAAAGGACTCGATAGACATCAACGACCCGTCCCAGCATTTGCACGTGGGCGACCATCTTCTTATTAGTGTGAGTGATCATCCATACATGGGTACGAAGCTTCACGTGCCCTACTGGACTCCAGCGGGACCAGCCTGGACCCTCGGGATGGTCTACTGGCTGGAGGCCGACGGCCTTGCCCTTGCCGGGATGCCAAACGCCACGCCGGTTGCGACGCAGGACCTGATTCAGGCAATCATCGCGGCGAGTCGATCCACTCCAACGCCTTGATAGAGGAGAGCATCGTCAAGTAACGCGGTCGTTCACCTGTGGCCCCGAAAGTCGCTGCAGGCGCACGCGTGGGCGGTTACTTGCGCGGCTGGACCGAAATGACGTTGCCGTTCTGATCGTAGGCGGTGAAGGAGTTGGGTTCCCGTGAGAGGGATGCCGAGACCGATAGCCCGCCGTCGTCGCTGTCGAGATCGAGCTGCTGGTCACCGAAATCGAAGGTGACGTGGCTGATGCGGCGCTGCGGATCGACAATGGCGACGTACGTCTCGCCATTACCGCCAGTCATCATCGAAATGGGGTCGGTGGCGTCGGAAGCGCCGCATCCCTCGCCCATCCCTACCTGGGCGCAGAGGAGCGTTTCTCCGGATCGTGTGATGGTGCTGATGCGTGCGATACCCGAGTGATAGACCGTTGGATTCGAGAATGGGCTGGCGGTAGCGTCCGCCGTGACGTTCGGATTCGTGCTCTGATAGGCGTTCCACATCGCGCCCACGAAAAAACTCGTCGCCGCTACGAGAGCGACCAACAGCAATACAATCGGAAGACGATGTTGAAGCGCGTGGCGAAGCTTAACCATCGGCAGTCCTGTCCTAGTTGTCGCGCAACAGGAACTGTACGTATTGTCTCCTGACCTTGCCAGGCCGTCAACAGGCTTATGGGATTTATGTCAATATCATTCACTGAAGCGCCTATTTCCTGACAATCCTCTCATTTTAGGGCGCCGCGACCATTGTCTTGGGGTTGGCGCCGAACGGCAGGCGAGACTCTAGAGACAGATCGCGGATCACGGTACGCGATTCTGCTCCCCGAGCATCCGCTCCTCTCCTCTCACCTGATATTCGCGTGAGGTGGGCTGAGCGTTACACCGTACCAGTGCGGGCCAACCCCTCCAGCCAACGTGCCCCAACCTCGACTCCCGGCAATTGCTCAAATTTGCGTTGCATCGTCTGTGCTCGCTGACGATAGCCCGGGTCAGCGAGGACACGTCGCACCGCCATGCGAATGTTCTCGGGTGAGCGCTGGTCTGGCTCGACCACCTCTCCAAGACCAAGCTCCCCGCAGCGACGAGCGTGATCGGGCTGATCGGCCGCGATCGGGATGAGCACCAATGGCAGACCGTGACTGAGCGCCGCCCGCACCGTCCCAGAGCCACCGTGCGTGACGACCAGATCGCAGTGTGGCAGGAGCAAGCTTTGTGGGATGTAGCGTTCGATGTGGACGTTGTCGGGCTGCGGCGGGAAGTTGGACGCATCGAAGTTGGTGGTGGTCAAGATGAGGGTGAGGGGCTCGTTTCGCAGCGCCTGAAAGATCGCATCCAGCAGCCCCGGCGTGCGGTTGTAGGCGGTGCCCAGCGTGGCGTAGATCACTGGCCGTGGGGAGATCTGTTCCATCCACTGGGGGAGCGTCGCGTCGGGCTCTTCAAGATCGTAGCTGCTCAGCCGAATCGCTCGTGCGGTCGGTGGCAACGGGACGTGCGGATCGAGATAGCTCGGCGGAAACGTCAGCAGGAAGAGATGGCGGTAGAGCGCGGTCAATTCAGGATCCGCAGGCAGTCCATGGGCCGCGCGCAGCCGATCGATCGCGGGTGCGGCCGCGCGCTCCAGGTGCGGTCGATAGACTGAGATCTGCAATGCGGCGTGCGGCCGCCCGAAGATCTCGGCCGCCAAATAGCCCGCGAACTCGGTCTGTTCCCGCACGATCAGGTCGGGCTTCCAGCCGCGACATAGATCCAACATCTCCGGCAGGTTGCGCTCCGCACGCGGGATAAACTGATCCAACAGCACCGAGCCAGCCTGCGCAGGCGTAGCCGCTCCCGCGGATGGCGCAGGTACTTCGCGCCAGTCGTCGACACCCACCGGGAATGCGTCGAATCCATGCCGCTTGACGATCTCGCTGAAGACCGGCGTCGTGGCGAACGCGACCTCATGTCCAGCCGCGACCAGCGCGTTGCCCAATGTCGCCAGCGGTCGCCAATGCCCTTCACCGGGCTGAGTTGTCAGCAGTACGCGCATTGAACGCTCGATCCTGATCGTGATTTGCGTGCATGGAGTCCGTGTCGATGGTGCACGGCCGCGCCGGGTTTTCGGATATCGACGTTAGGGCCGTCTAACGCCGACTGCATGTTTGACTCTGATTGATTGTGTGACTATTGTAGGTGTATTGAATCGCCGACGTCATTGAGCGGGTCGCCTTCGCGCCCATTGGAGGCACCGAGTGGATGTTCAGCAGCTCGGCTTTTTCCAACGCCTGCGGCTCATCCTGCGCCTGATCGTCGGGTTGCTGTTTCACCACGGGCCGCCCGAAACGGCTCGGAACACCGCGCGCCGGAAAGGCTCATTGGATGGGGGCCGCCCATGGATTCCCCAAGGTCCATCGCCTGATTTGCGCACGTTCATGCGGGTGATTCCGGTTGCTCAAAATCAGTCGGCTAGCGGGATCGACGTCACCCTCTTCTCGCTCGTCACCTTCAAGGAAGGTTTCATCGTTCACGGCATGCATTCGCCAAAATACGGCGAAATCGGCCCTGGCAACATCTGGCATGCGCAGCCCGCCTTCAACGTGGTGGACGATGGGGGCAACGCCTATCAATGGAGGGGTGGGAGCTCTGACCACAGTCGATTCGAGTTCCGGTTCTCTCCGTCGCTGGACGAGAATGCCCATGAACTGACGCTGACGATCACCCAGTTCCGCTGGGTGTTCCCTCGCGAGCATCGCGATGAACTGGATGACGGGCCCTGGGTGTTCAAGGTTGCGCTCACGTAGCGCTCGCGTACATATCCGCCTCGAGGTGTCGTCTGTGCACTGCTCATGGGCGCCGGTTTGACTTCGTCGACCACTGAACCTACCGTATTCTCGATCCACTCCCGCGAGATCCGTCGGATATCAAGTGGGTCGCGACGAACGCCATGCCCCCGAATCCAGACCACGACGAGGACCCGTATGAAGGTTGGACACCACCTCGCTCCGCTGTTCCTGATGATCGCCGCATTGCTGAGTATTGGTTGCGGCATCACGATCCGGAGTCCGCTCGCGACAGGCAACCGCGTAACTATTCCGACGACCGCTGCGGTGCGAACCGAGGATCAAGCTGGTCGGATCGCGTTGCTGACGGCGAAGTCGACGCTCAGTTCGCTCGATCCCCAGGTTACGGACGTGCGCCTGATGGTGCCTGATCCGGGAGGTCCGCCGAGCGGCCGGTATCTCACTGCCAAGCCGTCCGACGAACCGGCGAACCTGGTCTGGGTCGTCGACATTGACCAGGGCGCGCACAGCGCGACCCCCTGCCCCGCCCCGCCGCCCGGCGTCGACCAGACGATCTGTTGGTATCCGGAGACAGCCACCATTGCCGTGTCGGTGATGAACGGCGACGTGGTGGCGGTAAGCGCGCCATATCCCCGTGATCGCGGGACCCCGTATGCGCCCACAATCGGTATTTCTCCGTCAGCCGTAATTCCGACGCGTGGGGATGCCATGGCGGCCGGGTTCAAGCTGGTTCCTGGACTGGATGGCCGGCCGCCGACGATCCTCGAGGTGCGCCTGCTCAGCGCGGCCGAATGGATCAACTGGCTCGAGCAGAACGGACGCCACGTCGAGGCCAGTCAGATCGATCCAGCGACGCCGATCTGGGAGATGGAATTTGTCGATGCGGCTCTGGCGCAAGGATGCACGTCCTCAAACACCGCCAGCTGCGTCCACGATCACCTCTTCCTCTCCCTCGATGCAATGACCGGTAAGTCGCTCGGATTCCTCTTTCCGGCGGGTGGAACTCCGGCAAACTTCACACCATGACGCGCATGGAGGAGCCCCAACCGCGTCTGGAACGTCGCGGGCACGGATTGACCACGCGGGACGCGCTCGTGGTCCTCATCCCCGCGCTGATCGGTGTGGTCTGGTCGGTCGTCGCGGTCGACCTCACGTTCCTGCTGGGGATCGACTGGGCGACGCCGCATGGCGCGGTCGAGACCATCACGTATGGGCTACAGGTCATCCTCTTCTGGCCGTCGGCCGTCTTCGGACTGGCGGCGCGTGCTGCAGCGTTGATCGGCTGGCAACCGGGCTGGATTGGCCTCACCTTTTTCGCCATGGCCTGCGGTGGCGCGCCAGGTCTGCTGGTTGGACTGATCCTCTTCTCCTGGTCGCGACGCTGACGTGCGTCACTCCCAGCCGAAGCTGCCGAACCATTCGCCCCGAAGATAGTTGGCGAACGCTTGCCGCACGTAGGGGATGACGTTTTCCGGAAGTCGGTCGAAGCCGTGCCAGGCCAGCTCGGCGCATTTGTGCGGCTCGCGGTTCTCGATCGCGCCTTGCCAGCGGTGCACCGCCACGAAGAAGTCGATGCGCTCCTCGCCGCTGGACCGACGATGCATCACGCCGACCACGTCAACGTCCTCGATCGCGATCAGAACGCCTGTCTCTTCCAGCGCCTCGCGCACGGCCGCCCGTTGCACCGTTTCGCCGCCGTCCAGATGCCCGCCAACAACGCTGTAGTTGCCGTCCTCATAGCCGGTGTTGGCTCGTTTGAGCAACAGCACCTCGTCGCCACGACGCAGCATGACGTGCACGGCGACTGGCGTTTGAAAGCGTTGAGATGGCATGTGATGATACTCGCTCATTTGTTCGACTCTGGCAATGACCGCGTTACGATGGACCGAGCAGAGGCGATGCGATTCTCGGCCGGGTTGAGTTGGTCGTACAGACGGCCGCCAGGCTTCGCGGAACGTCGTCGTTCAATCCGCCCAAAATACGACCTTTTGCGCATGCACATCGCTGCTCGAACGCGTAAGATGTGGTTCACCATTCGGACCACCTTCGACGCCTAGCACAGGCAACGGGGCTCCAGACGGCACGTCCTTCAACGTAGCGATCGCGGAACTTCACAGCCATGACGACCGAGACGGCGCGGCCCGCGGCTGAGGCCGACGCTGCCGACCAGATCACCAAGCGCAGACCTCGCTTCGCCGCGCTCCACTCGCGGAACTTCCGCATTCTCTGGTTCGGGCTGATCTTCTCCAACGTCGGCGCCCAGATGCAGATGATCGCCGAGGCCTGGCTGATCTTGCAGCTCACTAACTCGCCGCTCGCCCTCGGTCTCATGAGCCTCTGCTTCGGCATCCCCATGATCACCTTGCCGATGATCGGTGGCGCCGTCGCCGATCGCTTCGACCGCATCACGGTGCTGAAGTTCACCCAGGCGGAGGAGCTAACCGTGCCGCTGATCATGGCCGGCATCATCTTCTCCGGCAATCTGCACGTATGGATGCTCTACGTCGGGGCGGTCCTGGGCGGCACCATGCTGGCCTTCGACAATCCGGCGCGTCAGGCGCTGTTGCCCGGACTCGTTCCGCCGGAGGACTTGATGAACGCGACCGCCTTGATGTCGGCGGTCTGGACCGGGGCGTTGCTGATTGGTCCAGCGCTCGGTGGCATTCTGCTGGGAGCGTTCGGCGCCGGTTGGCTCTTCGCCGTCAATGGCGTGACCACGCTCTCAGTGGTCGTGGCCATCTACTCCCTGCGCGACGTGCGCACGAGGAGGGAGAGCCGGGTCGAGTCGGGCATACAGCGATTGGTGGGAGGCGTGCGCTATGCCGCTGCCCATCGTGGCGTGCTGGCGCTGCTCGGTCTTAACCTTGGCGACTGGTCTGCTGGGTCGCTCGTATTCCACACTTCTGCCCGTATTCGCCCGCGATCTGTGGCATACCGGTCCGCGCGGTTATGGCCTGCTGCTGATGGCTCCTGGCGCCGGATCGCTGATCGGCGCGTTCGGGGTGGCGGCGCTCGGCGACGTCAAGTCGAAGGGCCGCTTCGTGGTGATCGCCAACGTCCTCTACTGCGCCTCACTTCTCCTCTTCTCGTTGCTGCCTCCCTATTACGTGGGGATGGGGCTGCTGGTGATTGCCGGGTTGGCCAGTACCGCCTTCGGCGCGGCCATCGGCACCATGCTGCAGTTCGCCACGCCGGGATCGCTGCGCGGGCGCGTCATGAGCCTCTACACCGTGGCAGTGATCGGTGGACCGTCGTTGGGCGGGTTGCTTGGCGGCGCGTTGGCGCAGGCCTTCAACGCCCAGCTGGCGGTTGGAATCGGCGTCGCAATCCTCATCGTGGCGACCGTCGCGCTGGCTCGCTCCGTCATGCATCCCATGCCCGTGCCGGAGCCAGAACAGGCAATGGCGTAAAAGGGGGATGAGGGC
>CAWGGU010000005.1:0-1909018 GCA_963822235.1 uncultured Chloroflexia bacterium | reverse complement strand
CGACCCTGACCGCTCTGCAGCACCCGACCGCTGCCGACCTGGCCACAAACCAGCAAGCCGTCGCTCAAGCACAGGTTGGCCTGAAGACGGCTCAGAACAACCTGCAGGCGGTGCAGAACCCGGACGCGGCTTCGCTAGCCGCGGCTCAACAGGCGCTGTCTCAGGCTGAAACGAACTACCAGAATGCGCAGACGACGCTCGACACGTTGACCAACCCAACCTCCGCCGCCATCGCCGCCGCCCTACAAGCGGTCTCGCAAGCGCAGGCTAACGTCAACACGGCGGAAAACAATCTCCATGCGTTGCAGCACCCGCCGGTTGACCAGATTCGCGCCGACCAAGCGGCCGTATTGCAGGCGAAAGCAGCGGTGCAACAGGCTCAGAAAGCCCAAGCGAACTGCGGGATGTCCGGCGCAATCGATTGCGACACCGCCAAACGCAACCTGCAGATCGCACGGACGAATCAGTCAGTCGCTCAGGCCAAGCTAAATGCGTTACTGAACCCCTCTGACGCCGATGTGCAGACCGCGCAGAGCGCGGTCGATTCCGCGAATGCGGGCCTGACCGTTGCGCAGCAGCAACTCGATCAGCTTCAGCACCCGGACGCGCAGACCGTCCAGACGGCCCAGCAGGCCGTCACGAGTGCCAAGGCGGCCGTCGACGCCGCCAAGAGCAATCTGGACGAATTGCAGCATCCAACAGCGGCCGACATTCAGGCCGCCCAGTACGCCGTCAGTGCGGCACAATCCGGTCTCGATGCCGCCAACGCCAAGCTGAATCAATTGCAGCATCCGACCGACGGTGACGTCCACCAGGCCCAGAACGCGGTCGACGCGGCGCAGTCTGGCCTCGACGCCGCCAACGCCAAGCTGGATCAACTGCAGCATCCCACAGCGGCCAACATCCAGACTGCCCAGAGCGCGGTCAGCGCGGCGCAGGCTGGGCTGGACGCCGCCAACGCGAAACTTGCGAGCGCACAAGCCGCTCCCACCACATCGGGATCGGGCGCGGCGATCTTCACCGAGCTACCACAGGTCGGTGATGTGATCTCACAAGGTCAGATCCTCTACCGCGTGAACGGCGACCCGGTCATCCTGCTCAATGGGACTACGCCGGCCGATCGCCTCCTCTCTGAGGGAGCCACCGGCCCAGACGTGGCCGAGCTCAATGTCGACCTGGTGGCACTCGGATACGCGACGTCAACGGACATCCCCGCGGGATCGAACGTTTTCGCCGCGGCGACCACACAGGCGGTAAAAAAGCTCCAACTATCGCTCGGCGTCGATCAGACCGGAACCCTCGCGCTTGGGCAGGTGATCTTCCTGCCGTCCGCGGTCCGGGTAACGTCGGTGACGGCTCTCCTCGGCGACCAAGCTCAGGCAGGCACCTCGGTGCTTCAGGCCACGTCGACCACGCGTCAGGTCGGGATCGACCTCGACGTCAATCTGCAAGGCAAGGTCAAGGTTGGAGACGCCGTAACCATTACGCTGCCGGACCAATCGACCATCCCCGGCTCCGTCACGTCGGTCGGCACCGTGGCCACCACACCCAGCTCAAGCGGAGCGCCCGGCTCGGGCGACAGCACACCCACGATCCCCGTGGTCGTCACGCCAAACGACTCCACCGCCACCGGCAGTCTCGATCAGGCGCCGGTCTCGGTCGCCATCACCACCACCACGGCGCAGAATGCGCTGGTGGTCCCGGTCAATGCGCTGCTGGCTCCGGCCAACGGCGGCTACGCTGTCGAGACAGTCGATGCCAATGGCACGCATCATCTGCTGGCTGTCACGCTCGGACTGTTCGACGACGCGCACGGTCTGGTGCAGGTGACTGGCTCCGATCTGCACGCCGGTCAGCAGATCGTGGTGCCCGCGTCATGAGGGGTCAGCGATCGAAGCTCAATGCCTTCAGGCGGCTCAATCCACGTCGCATTCAACACCCGAACGGCAACGGCACCACGCAACTGACGCCACGTAACCAGGCTGACCAGCCGGTGTTGGAGGTCCAGGACGTGACCAGAACGTATGGGGCGGAGCCCGCCGTTCACGCCCTGCGCGGCGTCAGCTTCCGCGTGGCCCGTGGCGAACTGATGGCCATCGTCGGACCCTCAGGATCCGGCAAATCAACCCTGCTTCACATCATGGGGACGCTGGAGCGCCCCACCAGCGGGCACGTCCGCATCACCGGTGACGACACTGCCGAGCTCAACGACCGGGAGTTGGCGGCACTGCGTGCCACCCGCATCGGCTTCGTCTTCCAGCAGTTCTTTCTGGCCGAGCACGAGACCGCGCTGGAGAACGTCGCGGATGGGCTCCTCTACTCGGGCATCCCGGTCGGTCAACGACGCTTGCTGGCTGTCGACGCCCTCAACCGCGTCGGTCTAGGGCATCGAATCGGCGCGCGCCCGACCCAGCTCTCCGGAGGCGAGCGGCAGCGCGTGGCCATCGCCCGGGCGCTCGTCGGCCGTCCCGCCATCGTGCTGGCGGATGAGCCAACCGGCAATCTGGACAGCGTGACCGGCCACTCGATCCTCGCGCTGATCGAGGAACTGCATCACGAAGGTGCAACGATCGTCGTCATCACGCACGATCGGGATCTTGCCGCGCACTTCCCACGGCAGATCTCGGTCCTCGATGGGCGGATCGTCGAGGACTCGAGCCGCACCATCCGTGCACAGGAGACGACATGACGCTTGCGACCAGACCCGCTACCGCGCCCGGGCTACGCTTCACCGATCTCCTCCGCGTGGCCAGCGTTGGCCTGCGCACGCGACGGCTGAGGGCGGCCCTCTCAGCGCTCGGCATCGCCATCGGCGTGGCGGCCATCGTCGCGGTACTCGGGCTCTCCTCCTCTTCGCAGGCTGATTTGCTGGCCCAAATCGACCGCCTGGGGACCAATCTGTTGACCGTCACCAATGGGCAGAATTTCTTCGGGCAGACAAGCGAACTCTCCCCAACCGCGCCGGGCATGATCTCACGTATCGGCCCGGTGACCGAAGTGCAACAGACCGGTGACGTCGATGCCAAGGTGTATCGCAACCAGCTCATCCCAGCGGTGAACACCAACGCGCTCTCGGTCAAAGCGGCGAGTCTCGACCTGCTCTCAGCGGTCGGAACGAGCGTGGCGCAGGGGAGGTATCTCAACGCCGCCACAGCCAACGAACCGGTCGTCGTTCTCGGGGCGACGGCGGCTCAGCGCCTGGGCATCAATCAGGTCTTCGACGGCGAGCGGATTTGGCTCGGCGGTCAATGGTTCTAC
Organism: uncultured Chloroflexia bacterium; assembly: GCA_963822235.1. Taxonomy (GTDB): domain Bacteria; phylum Chloroflexota; class Chloroflexia; order Thermomicrobiales; family Thermomicrobiaceae; genus CALAGB01. Next base: position 1,905,760 of record CAWGGU010000005.1, on the reverse strand, counting down.
GTGGCCGGCATTCTGAATCCAGCCCCACTCGCACCGGAGATCGATTCCACCGTCCTGATCGGCTTCCCGGCGGCCGAGACGTATCTCAACTTTGACGGCAATCCCAGCACGATCTACGTGCGGGCAGCGACCGATCAGGTGGCCGCTGTGCAGTCGGTGCTGGCCACCACGGCCAATCCCGCGGCCCCGAACGAAGTAAATGTGAGCCGTCCGTCGGATGCCCTGGTGGCCCGTGCCGCGGCCAAGAACGCCCTCAACAGCCTCTTCTTGGGACTCGGTGCTGTCTCGCTGCTGGTCGGCGCCATCGGTGTCGCTAACATCATGGTCATCTCGGTGTTGGAACGCCGCTCCGAGATCGGCCTGCGCCGCTCGCTGGGCGCGACCCAGGGGTCGATTCTGATCCAGTTCCTGGCAGAGGCGATCCTCTTGGCGGCAGTCGGTGGGGTCGTGGGCGTGTTGGCTGGGGTAGTGGCGACGGGCGGATACGATGCGGTCAAAGGTTGGGCCGTCGTGGTTCCGACCGTAGCCTGGGCAGGTGGTTTCGGGGCGGCGCTGGCCATCGGTGCGATCGCCGGGCTGATCCCCGCCTTGCGAGCCGCGCGACTGTCACCGACCGAGGCACTGCGGACGGTTTGAACGGAGAAATCCTCTCTCCTCCTCGCCGCCTGGGAGCCATGGCTCCCAGGCGGCTCCCCACGTTGAGGCACGTACGTGTGTCGACACAGTTCAATTGAGTGGTCGACCATACGGTCGGTGTTGTCGGTACGCATGAAACCGTATTGAAACCACCGTTCCGCTAGACTGGCCGCGAGCCCACGCCGGTTCGTGGCGGAGGGCTGCGCATACCATGCATGCATTTGGCCGTACCGACGTCATTGAACCGGAAGGAGCGACGGTGCGGGTGCTCGTCGTTGAAGATGACGCGGAACTGGCGGACGCGGTCGCCGTCGGCTTGCGTCGCGCGCGCATGGCGGTCGACGTGTCGTATGACGGCACGTCCGGCTTTGCCCGCGCGCTGGAGAACGACTACGACGTCATCGTGCTCGATCGCGACCTTCCCGGCACCCATGGCGACGAGATCTGCACGGGATTGATCGACGAGGGCTGTCGCAGCCGCGTGTTGATGCTGACCGCCGCTTCATCCTCGGACGAGCTGGTACACGGACTCGGCCTCGGCGCCGACGACTACCTCTCGAAGCCGTTCGATTTCCCCGTCCTGATCGCGCGTATCGGTGCGCTGGTGCGTCGTGCTCAGCCCGGCATGCCACCGGTGCTGCGTCGCGGCGACCTGCTTGTCGACACCGCACGGCGACGGGCCTCGCGCGGCGACCAACCGCTGGAGCTCGCTCCGAAAGAGTTTGGCGTCCTCGAGCTCTTGCTGGCGGCTCAAGGGCGATCCGTCTCGGCCGAAGAACTCCTTGAACGAGTGTGGGATGAAGCGGCCGATCCGTTCACCAGCGCGGTGAAGATCACCATGAGCCGTCTGCGCGCCAAGTTGGGCGACCCACCCGTTATCGAGACCGTGGCCAAATCTGGATATCGGATACCATGATGGCCGTCACGCTGCGCCGCATCACCTCCCCCTCCGTTCGCGCCCATCTGCCACGCTGGACCGTGCGACTGCGGCTGACGCTCCTTTACGGCGCACTCTTCCTCGTAACCGGCGCAGGGTTGCTGGGCTTCACCTACGTGCTGGTCGAACACGCGACCAGTGACACGCTCTTCGGCTCCAGCCAAGACGGCTCGACCACGATCATCGCCAGCCAGGGGGACATCGGCACGGGCGGGAAATCGTTCGTGGGCTCCGCCTCCCAGTCACAGCAGGTGAGTATCAATAATACCGGTGTGACGACGAACCCCCGCTTCACACCCGAGCAGCTTCAGTTGCAAGCCGAACAGCTGCGCACGCAAGCGGAGCAACAGCACGCGGCCGAGTTGCATCAGCTCCTGATGAACTCCGGTCTGGCCCTCGGTGCTATGGCGCTCGTCTCGATCCTGCTCGGCTGGATCGTGGCTGGACGCGTGCTAGACCCGCTTCGCATGATGACCGCGACCACGCAAGCCATCACCGTCTCGAACCTGAACCGACGGCTCGGCCTCCGCGGACCGAACGACGAGATCAAGGAGCTTGGCGACACGATTGACGGTCTACTGGGCAGACTGGAGGCATCCTTCCATGCGCAACGGCAGTTCGTGGCCAATGCGTCGCACGAGCTGCGCAGCCCTCTGGCGCGACAGCGCGCGCTGATTCAGGTGGCCCTGTCCGATCCAGATGCCAGCCTCGAGTCGCTGCGAGCGGCACACGAACGCGTGCTGGTGGCTGAAGCACAACAGGAGCGATTGCTGGAGGCACTCTTCACCCTGCCGCGTGGCCAGGCCGGGCTCGATCATCATGAACCGGTCGATCTGCCCGCCGTCGGTGAGGCCGCACTCGCCACGTTGCAGGAAGAGTTGTGCGAGCGGAACCTCGAGTTAAAGACACAGTTCATGCCCGCGACCACCCTGGGAGATGCGCGCCTTATCGAGCGTCTCATCGCGAATCTGATCGACAACGCCATTCGCTATAACGTCGATGGCGGGCGCATCGAACTGTCGGTTGAGCAGGACCCCGATCAGGCGATCGTTTCGATTCTCAATACCGGAGCGATCGTGCCCCCGGAGACGATCGAGCGGCTCGTGCAGCCATTCCAGCGCCTCGGCACCGAGCGGACCCATCACGGAGGTGGGCTGGGCCTCGGGCTGTCGATCGTGAAGGCCATCGCCGATGCCCACGATGCCACCCTGGATCTCGAGCCGCTCGCGAATGGCGGGCTACGTGTGACGGTGCGCTTCCCGACCAAGCGTGCCGTCAGCGCCACGGTGCCGGTCGCCTAGTTCTGCCAGGCCGACAACACCTTCCTCGCGCTTCCGCGCTTCCTTCTGGCGAAACCGTGTCGAAACCACTGCTGGCGTACAAGGGAGATGTGCACAGCACGTTCGACTTACACCAAAGGAGGTGCAGTTTTGAGAGAACGTTTCGTGAAAACGCTCATGGCCGGCGGGTTGCTGGCCACCATGATCGTCACCGGCATCGCGGCCGCTCCGGCCGCCGCCAACGACGGATCAACGAACGTGAATGGCGCCGGACCGACCTGCGTCGTTTCCACGGCACCAGTCGACGTCTCCGGTGGCAAGAATGCCGAGTTCGGAACGTCGACCATGGTGGAAAATGGAACTCCACCGGCGGGAGCCAAAGTCGTCGACTGCGACAGCGTTCCATCGCCTCCCGGGGTGGACAAGCAGTCGTTTTCAGCCGGTGGTGGACCCGCCGGTGTCCTGACGACCTGCATGAAGACGAATGATTCGCAAACCAGCGACGCCGCCCCGACCTGCAATTCGATCTACATGATCAGCAACGATGGGACTCCGCCTGCTGGAGCAACGGAAGTCCCCTGCGACAGCATCCAGCCGCCGCCGGGAGCCGTCACCGTTGGACCAGGTGCATCCGACACGTCGTCGATGACCTGCTACTCGGTCGCGACGCCGTCCGGCTCGTAGAAGCAACCAACCAGACGCGTTAACCTTCCCCAAAGCGTACTCTCACACCACCTGGGACTCCCTACTCCCAGGTGGTTTTTGGTCTGTCGGGTTTTGCATGGATTGCCCGATTAGCAGCCCTCGCCCCCGTCCCTTCTCCCGACGATCAGGAGAGGGGAGACGCAGGACCGACGTTGAGCGTGGTCCCCCTTCTCCTGCCGGATACCCGCGCAGTGGGTGTGGAGAGGGGCCGGGGGTGAGGGCGGTCTAGCAACACCACCGACGGTCCCCTACACCGCTCCGTCCGTCTCCTCAGCATCCATCCCCAAACGCCCGGCGATGGTGGTGGCGAGGTCGAGGAAGATTCGCGATTGTGCGCCGTCGGGATCAGTGACGAGCAGCGGACGACCGGTATCGGCCGCTTCGGAGATCGACGGCTCGATGGGGATCTCGGCCAGCAACGGCACCTCGCCATCCGAAATGGCGCGGGGAGTCTGGCTGCGGTGGAAGATTTGGATACGCTCGCCGCACGACGGGCAGAGGAGGTAGCTCATGTTCTCAATGACGCCAAGGACCTGCACACCACCCGACTGAAAGGCGCGAAACGCACGCGTGCTGTCGAGCAGCGCTAGATCTTGCGGAGTCACCACGATGGCGGCTCCGTCGATGACGATCGACGCGATCAACGATGCCTGCGGCTCTCCTGTCCCTGGCGGGAGATCGACCAGCAAGACGTCCAGATCACCCCACTCCACCATCTGCATCAGGTTGCAGACCAGCTTCCCGACGAACGCGGCGTTGTCGACCATGGCCGCCTGCTCGTCACCTACCAGCAGTCCGACCGACATGACTTTCAGACCGTAGCGATTCAGCGCGGGGATTCGCTCGGACTGGGCGCATTGCTCGGGTCGCGACTGGCAAGCGGCAGGATCGCCTCCCAGCCACGCGCCTCTGCCCGGCGGCGCACGCCCAACATGAGTGGCACGTTGGGGCCATGGACGTCCGCATCGAGCAGTCCCACGCGGTAGCCGAGGTGCGCCAGCGCCAGGGAGAGATTGACGGCGACGGTCGATTTGCCGACGCCTCCTTTACCGCTGGCGACCGCCAGGACACGCCGGATGCCCGGCAGCCGCTTCGGCTCCGGCTTGCGGTATAGCCGACTCTGCCATGGGTTCGCCGAAGAACCGAACATCGGGCGCGCTCCTCTTTCTGGCGAGACTGATTGAGTCGAGCGGAGTGGTCGCCGCCGGAGGAGGCTCCGGCGGCGCGATCAGACGATATTAGGCGGCCGTCTCCGGCTCGTTCTCCCGGACGTAGAGCGAGAGATCGAGCTCGCCAGGGGACTGCCCGACCCGGGACAGCGCCATGGCAATCTCGCTCCGATGCTGCATGGCGTGGATGAAGACGTCTAGCATCGACAACCACAGCGGTCGTCGCCTCAGTTCGCCGTCACTGGTCCAGACGATGATGCGCTCGGGACTCCACTCGCCCTCCGGGGTGAGCCCATCGTTGAAGGCGAACAGGTCCGACTCGATCTCGGCCCAACGCGTTCGAACGGCAGTCACGTCCGGAAAGTCAGCAAAGTGGAACTCGTATGGCTCCCAGTCGATGTCGATAGCTTTGCCGGGCCAGATGAGACCTGACCAGAAGAACTCTGTCTCCATCATGTGGACCAGCGTGTCACGCACGCTCCAGGAACCGCCGGGGATCGGTGCGTGGAACTGATCCGACGTCAGCTTACCAGCGTGGTCGAGGATGCGGGCATTTGCCCACCGGTTGTAGCGGTAGAGCAAACGAAGGTGTTCGAGATCCATAGTCTCTCCATGTAGTGATTCGCGAGCCGGTGAAAGCTCGGCTGTTCATGACGATGTCAAGAATCGGAGCAACACGAAGAGATCACGCGCGTCCGGGAAAGGACACGATGAGATCGCAACGCCGAGGCACACGAGTTTCTCCTGTGAACGGCTCCGATCAGGATTCGATGGTGGTGTTACAGGGAACTACGCTATCACCGGCATGGATCACTCCACTTTCGAGGATGTCACGTAGACTGCGGCATTATAGGAGTTCCGTCGCGTGTGCGTTGCGACTTCGAAGATAACCTGATCGCAGTCTGGCCAAGACGGCGTCGAGATCACCCGGCCAGAACGGAAACTCTCCGTGCTTTTCGCGATCCAGCAACATGTCGGCGGTCGCTCGAGCCCGCTCCACCACGCTAGCAGCGTAACCATAGACGCACGAATGCGCCTCGAACTCGTCCACATCGACCACGGATGCGTTTGATCCGGAGGGCATTACGACGTCAAGATCCAGATCGACCCAGGACAGCCCCTCTGAATCGACCGAGTACGGCAAGGTCACGTTGCAATAGATCATCAGCAGACTACCATCAGGCTTGAAATCGAACATCGCATTGAACCACTCGTCGCGCAGGAACACGCATAGCGCGTAATGGTCCATCGCATAGGTGAAGCCTCTACCATGATGGATACACTCGGTTCCCGGAGGGGTCAGGCAGATCTTCCGCGACGCGGATTCGTCGATCAGCTCGGCACGCCACTCGAGATGCGGCGATCGATCGTATTTGAGGGCGCGGAGAAGAATCTCGTTCACATTCTGACTTTCGCGAGCAGACACGTTGCAGGTGAATCCGTTCGCCGTCTCGCATGAGCGCTTACATCACCTCGTCCTCGCGATCTCCTCGGCACTGTAGCGATAGGCGCGGAAGACGGCGTTGCGCACCGGTTTGTCGGGTTTGCCAGGTGGAGAGGCGAAGAACGGGTTGACGTACTCCCAGACGGTCTCCCCGTCGGACGTGACCTCGAAGAAGCGCCCGAAGGTCCCCTCGCAGATGAGTGTGTTGCCGTTTGGCAGCCGTTGCGCACTCGAGAGATGCGGCGCGAAGAAGTCGACGTTCTGCTGCTCCTCGTAGCTCCAGACCACCTCGTTGGTGGCCGGATCGATCTCCAGCACGCGCGAATAGGGCATGAACGCGTCAGGGCGACGCGTGCCGTTGTCGAAGACCAGGACGTGGCCGTTCTCGAGCGATGTCGGCGCATGCTGCTGGGCCAGATTCGGCGGGCCGTAGCGCCACGTGAACTCACCGCTGGCGCGATCGACGATGGCGATGGTCGAGAGGTCGCGTAAGCTGGTGAGGATATCCCCATTGGGCATCTCGAACACCGTGTTGCCATGGGTCCATTCCCCTGGATACTCCTGTGGATACATCGGCTTGTCGGTGCGGGAGTCCAGGTGCTCCCAGGAGCGCCACTCCCAAACGACCTCACCCGATTTGGTCATCTCCACCAGGTAGTCCGCGTACATGGGGCCGTCGTAGACCGGCCCCGGCCGCCCGGTCTGCAATTCTCGGCTGAGGGTGTCGGGCAATTCACCGAGGCAAAGAAGCAAGACATTCCCGTTGCGCAGCAGGATCCCGTCATGATGATGGTCCGGCTGGCGCAGTTCCCACAGGATCTCACCGTCCCACGTGGCTTCGAGGACGGCGCCACCCTTCCAACCTTTGTCGGCGATGAAGCGCTCTGAATCGTCGGGCACCTTCCCGTTGTAGAGCAGCGTCCCGTGCGGTGTGAGGTAACCGTAAAGACCGGGCGAATAGGGCATGGCCCAGGTGTGGGCGATCTCCCCCTGCATGTCGATCAAGTAGACGTTGCCACCGCCGGTGAGGGGCGCGAAGAGGGTGAAGCCCGGGAAGGCGCGCTCAGGATCATGCGCTCGTAATCCGACTCCAGCACGCTTCCCTTTGATCTGCTCGACCGGCGTCATTCGCGGGCGTCCTTTCTGAAAAGCGCAACGGCAAAAGGCGGGAGGACCTCGTGTCCTCCCCTACGTCCGCTCATCTTATAGGGGAGCACGCGAGGTGCTCCCGGTTCTCACTGCTCGCTCCGCAGGTCTCGATTACCCCGGCCCACCCGCCGCGAACGGTGAAACGTACTCATGTACGCGAGCCATGATCTGCTCGACCTGTCTCCGGCGTCATGGAATCGGCCTGCTTCTCGGCCTCGACGATCAGCGGCAGCAGGTGGATGTCGCCAGCGGTCGCCAGCCCGGTTACCTCAGGGAAGGAGAGGATGAAGGCGACTGCGGCGTTGATGAACTCCTGACGGTCGAGTGGCTCGTACCAGGTGTCATAGCTGTGCGGCGCACCCTCGGGCCAGGGCCGCTGGGCGATAGCCTTGATCACCATCAATCCGGCGTCCTGCCGCTTGATCTCCGACGTGAGCGCTTCCAGATCCAGACGATAGGCCTCGTCCTGATACAGGACGTAGTTCAGTGGCGTGAGGACCGTCTCAAACGGAAACCGCTTGAGCCCCTCCCGGTGCGTCCGCGGCGCCTGGTGCCCATGCCCGGTAATGCCGATGTGCCGCACCATGCCCTGCTCTTTGGCCTGGATGGTCGCTTCGAGCGCGCCGCCGGGAGCGGTGATCAGATCGAGCTGCTCCAGGTCGCCGACCGAATGATGCTGGATCAGATCGACGTGGTCGGTCTGCAATCGTTCCAGCGACTCGTTGATCTCGGCCCAGGCTGATTCTTTGTCCCGCTTGGTGGTTTTGGTCGAGAGGAAGATCTGGTCGCGGATCTTCGGCATCCATGGACCGAGCCGAAGCTCCGCATCGCCATAGCTGCGGGCCACGTCGAAGTGGTTGATGCCGGACTCGAGCGCGAGGGAGATGGTGGAATCGGCCTCTTCCTGCGTCACGTCGCTGAGCGCCGCGGCGCCAAAGATGAGCACGGAATCCATCTGGCCAATCCGGCCCAATCGTCGCTGCTGCATTGAGAACCCGCCTTCCTGAATGCCGGGAGAACTGAGGGGTCGTCACTCGTGTGTGAACGCGTCGGTGAGGTGCGCAGGTTCCATGCTAGCGCCGCGCCATGCTGGACGCAATGCAGAGACGTCGAGCCGCGCGTGCCTGGCCGCATTGGGACAGCGCGTCCCAACCGATTCGTGATACCCGTCTCTAGCCGTTGGGATTGCCGGTCCACTAGCTTGGAATCACGGATCCGTGAGAACGACATGTGAGAGCGAGCGCATATGCTCGCCATCCAGAGGAGCAGTCCTATGAAACATAGAGCATCTGTTGTCGTTGGCGCCGTCCTGTTTGCCCTGTTGAGCACATTCGGAATGGCCGGCGCCGCACCTACAAATGCACCAAGCGCTTCGACGATTGTCATGCCATGTACCGCGAATGAGTACGGCATCGACACCGTGACGGTTGTTGTGATGGATAACAGCGGGTCCTGGAGCCCGGGCCATATCGTCGCGATCAACGGGAATCCGGCGAGTGGAATCGGCATCCCGCTGGAGTTCCAGGTTACCCTGACGGATTCAGATGGCGTCGTCCATGAATCGTTCGATGAGGTGAAGCCCGGCACTCGCACTGGCGTCACCGATACGCTCCAATGCACGGAGACTGAATCGTTCGTCGACGACCAGGGAACAGGCTTTACGGTCGTGAACGTCATCACGGTGTTTATTGCGCATCACCGCTAGCGTATCGGTCCGTAGATTTCGAGCTGATGTGATTCAAAAGGAGCCAGCCAATGTCTTCGATGTCCGTGCCGACCGTCACTACCGCACGGCCAACCACCGTCAACGCGGCGATCGGGTTGATCCTCTTGCTCGTAGCGATCACCGTTCCGACCGTGATCGCGTCCATGGACGGATTCGACGCTGTGTTCGTCGCCATCGCCGCGACATTCGCAACTATCAAGCTCATCGGCGTCGCCGGTCTGTGGAACTGCCGCAGATGGGGTATGTACGTCGCGTTTGGCGGAGTCGCGATCGACACCGTTTTGAGCGCGGGCAGTGCGCTCAATACTAATGGGGCTGCTTCTGTCATCCTCATGATGATCAATGCGATTCTCGGGGTAGTCGTGCTCGTTCTTCTCTTGCGGCAAAACTCCCGGCAAGCCTACGTCTGATCGCCGCCGGACACGGATTCCTGGGCACGTACACAAGTGGGCGAAGCCGGCATGCGGATCGTTCGCCCACTACATGTCAAACGAGATAACCGGGACCCACAACCTCCGCGTCACCATTGGCACATCTTGTCCGTCCCGATCCAATTTGTATGACGAGCCGGACAAGTAGATCGCGAAGAAAGAGGCCATGAAGTGTCTACCGTTACAGCGTCAGCCGAAGAGAAAGTTCGACCTTCGACCGTCACCGGTGCCATCTCGCTCCTTCTGGTAGCCGTGGCACTGACGGTTCCGGCCGTTGCAGTCACGATGGATGGATTCGACCCTGCATTCGTCGCCATCGCCGCGATGCTAGCGAGCCTCAAACTTGCCGGTGCCGTTGGGCTGCTGCGATGCCGAAGATGGGCGATGATCGTTGGATTCTCAGCGACGTTGGTCGACGTGCTGCTGTGCGCGTTGACGCTGTCGGACTCACCGAGTGGCGCTGACACCGTCGTTTCGATCGTCTTCATCAGCATCGGGCTCGTCATCCTTGGGCTGCTCGTGCTGCCAAGTTCTCGCCGAGCCTACGTCTGATCATGCGGACGGGTCGGCAAAAATTGCGCGACGTTCGTCAGAACGAGCGAACTGGCATAAAATGTTCGAACTCCAGGCACGGATGAAAGTGGGCCAGGCCAACATGCGGATCGTTCACCCACTTGAAGCCATACGCACCACAGTCGCGGCGGAGCAGGACGAGAACCGCCCGGCTGTGGTTCTCCGTGGGAACTGGCTGATCGGAGCCAGACTGGCGTTCGTGGTGTTCGCCACAGTAGCCGTCTGGCTGAATGTGATGTCATCGGTCGATTCGATCCAGAGCGCTGACGGTCAGTGGCTCGCGGCGTTCGGAGACCCAACCGATGCCCAGACGGCGGTCGCCAACGGTGGCACCGATCTCTTCACCTTCGTCGCCCTTGGAGCCATTGGACTCCTCCGCATCGTCATCTTTTTTGGCGTGGCATCGTTGCTCATCTGGCGGTCTCGCGAGATCATTGCGGTTCTTGTCTCCGTCTTTCTCGTGGCCGGCTCAGCGGCAAACTTCCCACCTAACCTCTTCGACATGATGGCAGCCCACCCGGTGCGAGCGGTGCTCGGCTTGCTCGTCACGTTCTGCTTTCCATTCCTGCTGTTGGTCATCTTCTACGTCTTCCCCGACGGCCGCTTCACACCGCGCTGGACGATCATCCCCGCGCTCTACCTGGCAGGCTCGCTCGGATGGACCTTCTTTGTTGTGCGCGCACTTGGATCCCAAAGCGGCTGGCACGCACTCATCATGCCCCTCTTGCTGATCGCATCGGCGGTCGTCGCGCAGGTGTATCGGTACCGGCGAATCTCGGGGCCGGTTCAGAAACAGCAGGTAAAGTGGTTCATTACCGGGTTGGGTCTTCTGCTCGTCACCTTCGTCGGCGGCAACATCCTGCTCGGCGTGACTGGTGGATTCCAGGAGGTGCCGCCGCCCAGTGCCGACGTCATCTGGCCCATCTTTGAGGCTGTTTCAACACTGGCAAGCATCTGTGTGGCAGTCACGCTGGCAATCGCGGTGCTGAAGTATCGCCTGTTCGACCTCGACCTGGTCGTCAACCGCGCGCTGGTCTACCTCGGATTGACCATCAGCGTGGTTGGCATCTACGTCCTGGTTGTCGGATACCTTGGAGCCCTCTTTCGGACGAGCGGAAACGTACTGATCTCCATCATCGCCACCGCGTTGGTGGCAGTCATATTCCAGCCGTTGCGCGAGCGACTGCAACGGGGCGCAAACCGTATGCTCTGGGGCCAGCGTGACGAACCGTATGCCGTCATGGCGGGACTCGGTCGGCGGCTCGAAGGGATTCTGGCGCCCGATGCGGTCTTGCCGATGATCGTCGAGACCGTCGCCAGCGCGTTGAAGCTGCCATACGTGGCGATCGCGCTCAATCAGGGCGACTCGTCCTTCGTTGCCGCTGAGCGCGGCGCGCAGCCATCGACCGCGCTCGAGGTCGTGCCGTTGATCTATCAGGGCGAGCAGGTGGGAGAGCTTCGACTCTCCCCACGACCGGGCGAGGCCACCCTCGCGCCGGCCGACCGCCGCTTATTGCACGACCTGGCGAGCCAGGCTGGGATGGTCGTGCATTCGGTGCAGCTCACGCAGGATCTCCATCGAGCGCGCGTCCGACTTGTGACGGGGCGCGAAGAAGAACGGCGACGGTTGCGTCGCGATCTGCACGACGGCCTTGGACCCACGCTGGCCAGTCAGGCGCTCACCATCGACGCCGCTCGCATCTTGATCGAGCGCGATCCGAGCGGCGCGGCCGACTTGCTGCGAGACGCCAAGGCACAGTCGCAGGCAGCAGTGGGCGAAATCAGACGCGTCGTTTACGAGCTTCGGCCTCCCGCGCTGGATGATCTCGGCCTGGTGGGAACGCTGCGAGATCTTGCCAGCCAATACGCCGGGGCGGGGCTCATCGTCAGCCTGGAGGCACCAGCATCACTTCCGGCCCTCTCGGCGGCGGTCGAAGTCGCGGTGTATCGCATCTCACAGGAGGCGATAACCAACGTGGCGCGGCATGCGCGCGCGACGTCCTGCGCGATCGACATCAGTGTCAACGGGTGTCTTACCCTGTCGATCAGCGACAATGGCGTCGGCATTCCAGCTGATCGGCGGGCGGGGGTCGGTCTGACATCCATGCGGGAGCGCGCCGAGGAGCTGGGCGGCTCCTGCTCCATCGCGAACCGTGCAGAAGGCGGGACGATCGTGGTCGCGCACCTGCCGCTGCAAGATTGAAGCACACATGGATCCGATCACCATTCTGATCGCGGACGATCACCCGATGTTTCGATATGGTATGCAGGCGCGATTGAGTGCCGAGCCGGATCTCTCGGTGGTCGCTGAGGCGAGCACCGGCGAAGAGGCAGTCGAGCTTTCGTCTATTCACGCTCCGGATGTGATCCTGATGGATCTGAACCTTCCGGGGATGAACGGCATCGAAGCGACGCGAAAGATCCGTGACGCCGCTCCAGGTTCCGCCGTGCTCATCGTGACCATGTTCGACGACGATTCGGTCTTCGAAGCCATGCGCTCGGGAGCGCGAGGCTATCTGCTGAAGGACGCCGATGCGGAGGAGACCGTTCGAGCCATCCGGTCAGTGGCGAACGGGGGCGCGATCTTCAGTCCCTCCGTCGCCAGGCGGCTGCAGAGCTACTTTGCCGCGCCGCCGCCAGCCATGCCCGCTCCCTCCTTCCCGGAGCTGACCGAACGGGAACGTGAAGTGCTGGCGCTCCTGGCCGAAGGCGTCACCAATGCGACGATTGCTCAACGCCTCTATCTGAGCCCGAAAACAGTTCGCAATTACGTCTCGAACATCTTCAGCAAACTCCAGGTCGCGGATCGCGCCGAGGCCATTCTTCGCGCACGCGAGGCTGGACTGGGATCGGAGTAAGGGGCATCGTCCCCTGTCGATTCTGGATCCAATTCCGGAGGCAGGCCGCTCCACACGTCGCACCCCTTTGCACGCGCGCTCCCGACGTTTCAGCCACGCTCTCACCCCGCCGCTGAACCGCTTCAACGACATCCTCTTTTGAGCAGTCCCTTGACAGGCGCTTTCCGGCCTGTCGTTAATCCCGATGGAAATACTCGGGATTAGGGACGACGATGAGCTTTGCCAGGTCAATGGTCCGGGAGGAAAGGGAAAAGGATGCTGCCGACGTTCGTGATCGGGCTTCGTGAAGGGATCGAAGCCGCCTTGATCGTGGGGATCATCGCGGCCTATCTGCGCCAGCGCGGACGGCGAGACGCGCTGCGCTGGGTGTGGCTCGGAGTCGGTCTGGCGGCGGCGGTCTGCCTGGCAGTTGGGGTGGCCCTCCATGCGCTCGAACGCTCGTTGCCACAACGGCAACAGGAAGGGCTCGAGACCGTCGTTGCGCTGGTGGCGATCGCCTTCATCACGTATATGGTGGTCTGGATGCGCCGCCATGCGCGAGGGATCAAGAAGACGCTGGAAGAGGATGCCTCTTCGGCGCTGGCGCGCAACACCGTCACTGCCTTCGTGGCCATGGCCTTCTTCGCCGTGCTGCGCGAAGGCTTTGAGACGGCGGTCTTCGTCCTGGCGGTCTTCCAGAGCGCCAACAACACGACGGCAGCCGGAACCGGAGTCGTGCTCGGTCTGCTGCTAGCGACAGTCCTCGGCTATCTCCTCTATCGCGGCGGAGTGCGCATCAATCTGAATCGCTTCTTCCGCGTGACCGGCGTCGTGCTGGTGCTCGTAGCAGCCGGGTTAGCTGCGTCCGCGCTGCACTCCGCCCACGAGGCTGGTTGGTTCAACGCGCTTCAGACCAGGGCACTCGACCTCTCCTGGCTGGTCGCGCCTGGCTCGGTCCGCTCGGCATTGCTAACCGGCATGCTCGGGTTGCAACCCAAGCCGGTCGTCGCCGAAGTCGGCATCTGGATCCTCTATGCCATCCCGTTCACGCTCTACGTTTTGTGGCCCGCCCGCCGCCGAACTGGCAGATCGTCCGGCAACCGGCACGTTCCCAGCATCACCACGGCGAGCGTCCTGATCATCGCAACGCTGCTCCTCAGTTCGTGCGGCACCGCGAACAGCGGCACACCAAAGTCCGCTACCAGCAACAACACGAACGTGGTGCAAATCGCTCTTACCTCCGCCGGATGCGATCCGTCTGAGGTGACGGTTGCCGCCGGCCCAACCAAGTTCCAGGTGACCAACACCGACGCCAATGCCGTGACCGAGTTCGAGATCCTGGACGGCGACCGCATTCTGGGCGAAACGGAGAACATCACGCCCGGCCTGAGCGGCTCCTTCTCACTCAATTTGACCACCGGAACCTATTCCCTCTACTGCCCGAACGGCACGACGGCCGAGAGGGGAACGCTGCACGTCACCGGTGAAGCCTCGCTGAATGGGTCGGCTACGCCCGCGCCGCTGCTCGACCAGGCGGTGACGACCTATCGCCAATATCTTGAGGATCAGACGGCAATTCTGCTCGATCGCACTACCGAGTTCGTCGCCATCCAGCATAACGGCAGCGCGATCTTCGCCATCCCGCCAGGAGTCGACGAGGATGGCTATTGGGGACAGGCGCTCTTCGAGGGGTAATTGGACCGGCCACTTTTCAAAGGGTATACACTCCGGTGTTGAGACGATCCGCGCGACTTTGGGATCGTTTGCGAGCACGCTTACTCCGTGACGGAGGGTAATCATGACGACCACTGACCGAAAACCAACACGTCTGGAGCGTTTTCGCGCCCACCGCGACGAGTTCTTCAAATCCGATTCCCGCTCGCCTCTTCTGCCCGAGCAGCAGGCGATCTTCGAGGGGCTGAGCTACTACCCGGAGGATCCGGCCTTGCGCTTCGAGGCGGCCCTCAACTCCGAGGAGGTCAACCAAACGCCGGTTGAAGTCGACACCTCGACTACCGAGCGCAAGACCTTTATCCCGGCTGGAACAGTCGAGTTCGAGATCGACGGACAGACGTTGCGCTAGCTCGTCTATCGCGAGCCGGGCCGCGGCCGCTACTTTCTGCCGTTCCGGGACGCCACTTCGGGGAAAGAGACCTACGGCGCGGGACGCTATATGGATCCGCAGATCACCCCGAAAGACACCCTGATCGTGGACTTCAACTACGCCTACAGCCCGTACTGCGCCTACGGTCCACGCTGGAGCTGTCCGCTGCCGCCGTTCGAGAACTGGCTGCCTGTGCCGATTCGGGCTGGGGAGAAATCCTTCCCGCATCCGTCGGAAGAGCTTCCGGAGGAATAGGCGGGCGAGTAGCTTGAGCACGAACCCGCTCTCTATCGTGCGTCAATGAGCGGTATCGAAAACCAATTAGCCGGAGGGATCGCCCCTACGACCGTACAGCGTTTGTTGCAGGGGCAGTCCTCCGTGGCCTTCCTTGGTACGGAATCTTGATCCAAAATTACATCTTTTTGGCACTGTACCTGCGCCCCGCTACTCCATTGTCTCCCGCTGGGCGCTGACGTTGCCGGTGTTGAGTCCGTACCAGTGCATGCGGCCGACGGAGCGGGCATGCTCCACCTTCATGCAGCGGTCCATCACCACCTGTAGCCCACCCTGTTTGGCGATCTCGGCCCCTTCCGGACTGATCACGCCGAACTGCAGCCAGAGCGCCTTGGCGCCCACCTTGACCGCTTCCCGGGCAATATCCGGAACGAACTGCGGCGCGCGGAAGACGTCTACCACGTCGATCGGCTCCGGCACGTCGGAGAGCGTGGGATAGCTCTTCTCACCGAAGACCTCGGTCTCACGCGGATTGACGGCGATGACGCGGTAGCCGTGTCGCTTCAGGTAGAAACCGACGAAGTGGCTGGGGCGCAATTCGTTGGACGAAAGCCCCACGATGGCGATAGTTCGAGCATTGACCATGATGTCGCGTATGACTTTCGGATCCTGATATTGGCTGATGTCGAACCCACTCTCTTTGGCCGTCATGCGTCACCTTCCGCTCCGGCGGCAATCGGCAAGGCCGTCTTCGCCGCCGCGAGCCCACGTTCGAGATCCCAGATCAGGTCGTCCAGCGATTCCAGACCGACCGACAGTCGAATCGTGCCAGCGGTGATGCCGCCCGCCAGCAGTTCCTCGTCGGAAAGCTGGCGGTGGGTCGTGCTGCCTGGATGAATCACCAGACTCTTGGCGTCACCCACGTTGGCCAGATGGCTCCAGAGTTGGAGTTCTTCAATAAAGCGCCGACCCGCCTCACGCCCGCCCTTGATGTCGATGGCGAAGATGGCTCCCGCGCCGCGCGGCAGATACTTCTGGGCCAATGCGTGATACGGGCTCGTCTCCAGACCCGGATGGCGCACGCGGTCGACCATCGGATGCTGCTCCAGGAAGCGCGCCACGCCCAACGCGTTCTCGACGTGCTTCTCCATGCGCAGCGGCAATGTCTCCAGCCCCACCAGGAACATGAAGGCGTTGAAGGGGCTCAGGGCCGCACCCAGATCCCGCAATGTCTCGGCGCGCAGCTTCATCACGTAACCATAGATGCCGAAGGTCTCGTGAAACTCGAGGCCATGGTAGTTCGCGGACGGGACTGGCCACCGTCGGGAAGCGGCCGTTCGACCAGTTGAACGTGCCCGAATCGATCACGATGCCGCCGATGCTGGTGCCATGGCCACCGATGAATTTCGTGGCCGAATGAACCACGATGTCGGCGCCCCACTCGATCGGGCGACAGAGGTAGGGTGAGGCGAAGGTGCTGTCGATCACGAGCGGCGCCCCGGCCTCGTGCGCGATCTCGGCGACCGCCTCGATGTCGAGCACGTTGGCTCCCGGGTTGCCGATCGTCTCGCCATAGAGCGCTTTGGTGTTGGGGCGCACGGCGCTCTTCCAGGCAGCGAGATCGTCGGGGTCGACCAGCGTATAGTCGACCGACATCTTGCCCAGCACGTTCTTGAACTGCGCGATGGTTCCGCCGTAAAGAGCCCGCGACGCGACCACATGATCGCCCGGTTCCAGCAGCGTGAAGAGTGCGGCCGTTTGTGCCGCCAGCCCGCTGGCGAACGAGACCGCGCCCACGCCACCTTCCAAATTGGCGACGCGCTCCTCGAATGCGGCTACGGTCGGGTTGCCGATGCGCGAATAGATATTGCCGTACTCCTGCAAATTGAAATAGGCCGCCGCCGAGTCGGCATCCTCGAAGACGAAGCTGGTCGTCTGGTAGATCGGCATGGCCCGCGCCCCGGTATAGGGATCGGGCCGCTGCCCGGCGTGGATCGAGCGCGTGTCGAAGCCGAACTGGCGATCGACGGTCTCTTCGTGACCATCCGGCGAGTGCGTGCTGGACATCAGGCGTGCTCCAGTCATGGTGGCGAGGGTAGATCGGTGTGTGGTGCGGCCGGTAGGCCGCAGCCGTATCCTACGCAGCCGGTCAATCGGGGTCAACAGACCAGGAGCGTGGCGGGTCCGCTGGCATGCAAATCGCATCGTCACGTCTTTGTAACGTTCCGGCTTCGATTGATACGGCATTGCTGCGCGTTTGGGCCAGTCTCCTGTTGTCGTGCCACGACTCCACGGCATACGCTCATGGTCAACATTGTCGACACTGATTCAGGGCAAGGCGGTGGCGCATTGACGCGATACGAGTCAGTCGGTTGATCGAAGGAACGTCCACATGCGGAGACTGATCGTAGCGCTGGATGGCTCGCTCCAGGCAGAGGTCGCAGTGCATTATGGTGTGCGACTGGCGAGTCGCCAACATGCGTCACTCACCCTGTTAGAGGTGATCGAGCAATACTCGACTGAGAATCGCTCCGACGCCGAACGCTATCTGCATGGCCTCGTCGCCCGCCACGCGGACGGTGTTCCCGCCGAAGTCCACGTGCTCCAGGGCGAACCGGTCGATGCGCTGCTCCAGTTCATCAACGCTGACCACCAGGGGATGCTCATTCTCAGCAGGCATGGTCGCACTGCTCTACGCCGAACGCGTGCTGAAGGCGTGGCATTGAGCGTGATGCGCCAATCGACGATCCCCGTCCTCCTGATCGACGAGGCTGAGTTCGATCCAGAAACCGAGCTGGACGAAATTCTGGTGCCGCTCGATGGGTCTGAGCTGGCCGCGTCGGCTCTACCACACGCTATCGAGCTCGTCAGGGAGACCGGGCACCTCTGTCTGGTCAGAGTGGTGCGACCGATTGAAGACAGTTTCGGCCTGACCGTCCATGACGAGGCCGCGGCCGCGATCGACGACGCGCGTGCCGCCCTGCTGCAGGTCGCCACCGACCTGCGCAGGGAAGGGGTTAACGTGAGCTGGGAAATCCGCTTCGGAGAACCGGCGAGCGAAATTCTTCGTGCCGCCGAGACGGCCGGAGTTCGCGCCATCGCCATGGCCACGCGTGGCTTAGGTGGTCAGCGCTCGTGGACTTTCGGCAGCGTGACCGAGAGCGTCATCCGCTACGGCAATCTCCCGATCATCATGATCCCGCCATCACGGCCAAATTTGCCAACTTAATCAGTACTCCTCACCTATCCCACCGCGTGGCACGCCTGCTTACACTCTGTGAACATCGAGCATAGATAGGTAAGGAATCGATGCTGAACCCTTCAAAACATTGGCTCTGGAATCTGATCCTCGTCGCCGGACTTTCGATCGTCTACGGCGTCGTTTTCTATATGCTCTATCCGATCGTCGGGTTCGCAGGCGCACCCATCGCGGCGATCACCGTCCTGGTTGGCGCCTGGAGGTTCGGACCATACGGCGGACTGTTCACCAGCCTGTTCATCGCCGCCGAAAACCTATTGATTCTCCGGCTTCTTGGTGAAACGGCCATCATCGAGATCCTGAAACAGGGCACGCTCTTTGGTTTCATCGCCCTTGTCGTCATGGGTGTGGTGGTGGGCCGCATGGGCGACCTGGACCGCAAGGTCAAGAAATACGCCTTCGAGCTGCAACACCAGGCCTTCCACGATTCACTTACCGGACTCCCGAATCGAGCGCTTTTCTCCGATCGGCTCGAACACGCCACCGCCCGGGCCACGCGGGGCGGCTCCTCGGTCGCGGTCCTCTTCCTCGATCTCGACGGGTTCAAACGCATCAACGATCTGCACGGCCATGCCACCGGCGATCTACTGCTTAGGGCTGTTTCGGGCCGCATTCAGGATACGGTACGAGCTGGTGATACGGTCGCCAGACTCGGTGGTGACGAGTTCGTGGTGTTGATTGAGGATATCGATGGGCTCGACTCAGCTCAGATGATCGCCGACCGGCTCACGACCAACCTGGCCCGTCCATTCATCATGAGCGACATGGTGTATACGATCTCGGTGAGTATCGGAATCTCCTACTGCCCCACCGGTGAGTCGCGCTCAAGCGACCTGCTGCGCGAAGCCGACCGCGCCATGTACAAAGCAAAGGCGGCTGGCACCGGACGGTATGAAATCTTCCAGCCGATGGTCGCTTAACCAGCTCTTCTCACTTCTTCGGCGGCAACCAAAACTAGTGCTTCCAGATCGAAGCCATCGTTCGTCACCACTCCAACGATCGGATTACGTTACGCGACGACATCGGCCGGCGGCGTCCCCACGGCGTGCTGACCAAATGGCATCATGGGCTGATCGAAAGTCGAAACGACCGTAGCCGCGGCGAAAAAACCGACACAGCGGGCGGTCTGCTGACCGAGGTTGCGCACCGCATGCGGCTCCATCGCCGGAATGAGCGCCGCCTGGCCGCTCGTCAGCGTCCCCGTCTCCTCGCCGACCGTGGCCTCGACCGTTCCTGACATGATGAAGAGGATCTCTTCAGCGCTGTCGGTGTGCGTGCCAAGGTAGCGGCCCGGCTCGATTTCAAAATAGACGACCGCCGAGCTCTCATTTCCGGTCGCGGCGAAGAACGGGAAACTCACGGTGATGGACATGGACGGATCGTTCTCATACCAGGCCTTCATCAGGTCCAGGTTGGTGAAATCAGCGGTTTTCATCAATCACTTCCTCCAAAGAATCCTCACTGTCGACGGCAATGCAGCAGTTGAGACCGGCGTAGCGCGTCATCCGACGTTCAATAGACCACCGCTGTGTTGCTCAACACCCGTGCGACGAAATCCGCGTCACCGGCGATCGTTGAGTGACGTCGCGCATCGTCAGCGGACCAACGCCCCGATGCGAAAAGGTGAAAGTCGACGGTATCCATGGTGAGCACGGCGTCCGACACATCCTCGGTCCCAAATCGGAACATGCCCCCATCTGGACCAGTGAGGCGGTAGATCACCGACCGAGTGTCTAAAACGGGGGCGAGACGTCGCGCGAGGTCGCGCATCACCAACGCCGTCAGCCGCCCATCATGCTCGGCAGTGCGCTCAACCTGCTTGCCGGTGGACAGAGCCAGCTCGATGCGATGCATCCAGATATCCCGTGGATAGATCACGTCGATCAAGTAGCTCACCGGCGCTCTGACACCGACAACCGGGAGCAGGAGAGAACGCACCGCATCAGGCAGACGGCGCCGGTTGGCGATGGCGGCCGGACCGGCCACGCGGAGCTCGGACAGGAGATCCGCTGGAGTCGCCCGGGAGCGCTGATCCACTTCGAACTGGTTGAGGGCGTCCAGCGGGTTGAATCCCGCCGCGCGGTAAGTCTCGCGGCTCTCCTCCGGCATCCCCGCCAGATCGGCCAGGAACACCGGCATGGTCACGCCAGGCTCCTCTGCCTTGCCCTGAGTCCAGGGAAGACTTCGCTCCAGGAGATGATCCCAATCTGAATATGCGGAGAGCGCCCCAGCGATGTGGGAAACGACCTGCCTGACGTTCCAGAGCGTGCAATAGGTCGGCGCCTCCCAGTCCGCGGCAGTGAACGTCTCCAGGAGTGATAGAACGCGTTCCAACTCGGCGTTGGCCAGACTCACCGCTTCGTCGGGCGAGACGGATGGGATGCTGGCCGCATTCACGGCCGGCACGTTCTCGCTAACCTCGGTCGTCGGGCTACTGTGAATCATGGTCATCTCCTCATTCAGATCCATCGGTTGAGTCGTCAATTCCCTGGCCAGATTCTCCGTGTGGCACGTCATCGGCGGGCGTCCAGGCTGCCTGGAACAGACGGAGTGCATCAGGGATCAGGCTGCCGAACCGTCCGTGTCCTACCGGCAGGTCCGGCTCATTCGCCATATGTTGTGACGCGATCCCGCTCGTCACGGTCAGAAAGAGATCCAGCGCTCGTTGAACCGGCACCCCTGGAGCGATGACTCCGGCGTCGATCATCTCCTGCATCGCCCGAATAGCTCCCGCGTAACGCGCGTGGCTCACCGCCATACTCTCGTTGGACGGAGTGAATCCCGGCACGTCGCGTCCGAAGAGGAGATGATCCAGATCAGGGTTCTGCTGTGCGAAGCTGAGCCGCGCCTCCGCCCACGCTCGCAACCGCTCCCAGCTTGGCGGATAGGTTCGATAAAGGTCCTCGAAGAGTTCGTGGACCTGGCTCATCCCCCGACGGAACAACTCGTCGTAGATGGCAGCCTTGCTTGGAAAGTAGCGGTAAAGGGCCGGTGTGCGCACACCGACCATGCGAGCGATCTCGTGGAGATTCAACGCCGCCACGCCATCCCGCTTCATGATCACTCGGGCAGCCGACAGAATAGCGTCGGTCATCTCCCGCCGGTTGCGCGCCCGACGTTCACTGGGCGTTCCTGGTTTCTCGAACTCGATACGTGTCACGAATTGCTCACCGTCATCATAGAAGTCGTGAATAGTGTTAACTAACGTGTACAGCGTTATCTTAGCGACGACAGGCAGGCCTGTCAAGCGGTCGTCGCCGCTGCGCTGGTTCCATCTCATTGATCTGGCGCATACTCGTGATCGTCGAGCCGCACAGAATCGAAAGGCGACGACAGGTGTGTCCTGAATTTCCCGGGTCTGACGCTCTCATTCCGGCGCTGCGTCCTCGCGGTGCCGGTTATCAGTTCGTCTGCTACGCCGACTCCTGTTCCGGCGTCCCCGGTGCGCTACATGAACGCACCTTCGGCGAAATCAACCGCGTGGTGGGGCGACTCCGTCCACAGCCGGAATTCATCTGCTTCCCCGGCGATGAAATTCAGGGGTTGCTCGCGGACGACGATGCGCTCCGCACCCAATGGCGCTACTGGCTGGACCAGGAGATGAGCTGGCTCGACCGCGAAGCGGTCCCGCTCTATCACACGACCGGCAACCACACGACGTACGACGACGCGAGTGAGGCGATATTCCGTGAGATGCTGCCACAGCTGCCGCGCAATGGCCCTCCCGGGCAGGAGGTACTCTCCTATTTCGTACGTCGCGGAGACCTGCTGCTCATCTTCGTCAACACGCTCTGGTCTGGGCTCGGAGGCGAAGGACGCGTCGAGACGGATTGGCTTGAGGAGACGCTGGCGGCCAATGCCAACGCACGCCACAAGCTCGTCTGCGGACACCACCCAGCCTTTCCAGTCAATGGCTTTTCCGGTCCCTATCAGCGCGAGCTGGCACCGGAAAACGCCGACGCGTTCTGGCAGGTGTTGGTGCGACATCAGGTGACGGCGTATCTCTGCAGCCACATTCTGGCCTTCGACGTCCAGGTGCATCAGGGGATTTTGCAGATCACGACGGCGGGAGCCGGAACGGCCCATCGTATGCCGGAGGAGCTCGAGTATCTCCATTGCGTCCAACTGGCGCTGGATGAGGCTGGACTACGCTATCAGGTCCTCGACAGCGCAGGACGGCTCCGCGAATGGCTCGCGTGGCCGCCAACGATCAGTGATTCGACGGGCTGGCCACTATTCTCCGGGGGCGCTGGACGTCAGTTTCCGGCGAAGCGCGATGCTCTCGCTTCCGATTTGCTGGCGTGGCGCATCCGCGGTGTCACACCCGAGAGTGGCAATGGCAGCCCACAGACGCTCATCGCCGGATGGGACGAAGGGCCAGGGCTGGCGACCGTTTGGATCGGGTTGATCGGTGCGGAACAACGCCTGGCGGTCCTGCTCAGTCCACAGCCCGGACGTAGTCCACATCTCTGGCATGGCCAAACGCTCTCACCGGATCAGCCGTTCGAGCTTCAGGTTGGGATCCACACCGGCATGGGTCCGGGAGGCATTATGTGGCGGGAAGATGACGACGCGCCCTGGACCTCGCTCAGAGCGGCGTCCCCATGGGGTGCCGAGCGGGTCACCTGGCCGCAACGTTGGGGCGTCGGTCACGACAAACGGGGGGCGCACGATCGGCCGTTCCGTGGCACCAACCTCGACGTACGCTTCACCATCTCTCATGGGGAATTGCAGATTCCATAACGCGTGAGTGGCGCCGAAACCAACTACATACTCGCTATCGATCGACCGCTAGTCGTCCTCGATAGCGAGGATGGCTTCCTGCGTCTCGGTCTTGACCGGTCGGCGGGCTGAAAGCCGCATCGTCTCTGCGGCATCCTCGTCCGGAATGCGCAGAGACGAGATGGCGGCGATGCCGGCCAGGACCGCAGCGGCGGCGAAGGCCACGTGATAGGCCGTCAGATTTGGCCGCACACCGCTCGCCGTAGCGACCGTCGGGCCAACCAACGCCAGCACCGTGCTCAGCAGTGCCACGCCCACCGCGCCACCCATGCGGCGCTGCACGCTCGAGAGGGTGGATGCCTGACCCGTATCGGAGCGGGAGATGGTGGCGAAACCGGCCACCTGAGCGGGTAGGAAGACGTACGCCATGCCCACGCCGATGAAGAACATCAGGATACGAACCAGCCAGGCGCTGCTGTTCAGATCGATCGTCCAGAGGAGCGCCATCATGGCGGTTACGCCTGCCAGGCCGCCGGCCATCATGCGTCGTGGTCCGATGCGCGGATAGAACCGCGCCACGATCTGCGTCGACATCACCACGCCGATGGCTTCGGGAAAGGTCGTCAAACCCGATTGCAAGGGCGAAAAGCCTCGGGCTTCCTGCAGGAAGAGCGGCATCATGAAGAGGATACCCATAAAGGCGGTCGAGGCGAAGAGGGACGCGATGTTGGTGGTGCGGAAGAGACGATCATGGAGCAGTCGCAGCTGTACCATCGGCTCCCGCACGCGGATCTCGTTGAACACGAATGCGACCAGAAGGGCCGCGCCCACGACGCCCGAAATCAGGATGTCGCTTGAACCCCAGCCATGAGCCGGACCTTCGCTCACGGCATACATGAAGGTCCCAAAGCCAACCCCGGCCAAGACGAATCCAAGCAGGTCGAATCCGCCGGGCGACTCCTCCCTATTCTCGTGAAGGAAGATGAAGCCGAAGATGAAGGCCAGTACGCCCACCGGCAGGTTGACGTAGAAGGCCCAATGCCAGGAGAGCTTTTCGACCAGCAGCCCGCCGATCACCGGTCCGGAGGCCGGGCCCAGGATCGTGACGAACATCAGGATGCGCGAGACGTTGACCCGCTCGTGCGGCGGGAATGTGCGGTAGAGCATGGCCATGCCGACCGGCGTCAGGATGCCGCCGCCGACGCCCTGCAGCGCGCGGAAGAGGATCAGCTGATTGAACGTGCCGGACAACCCGCAAGCCGCCGACGCAAACGTGAAGATGGCGAGCGCGATGAGGAACATACGCTTCGTGCCGAAGCGATCGCCCAACCAGCCGGAGGCGGGGATGAAGACGGCCAAACTGACGAGGTAGCTCACCACAACCAGGTCGATCTGCGCCGCCGAAACGTTGAACTGACGGCTCAGCGTCGCCAGCGCCACATTGACGATAGTCGAGTCGATGGAGTTCATCAGCATGCTGCAGATGTAGACGATGGCCACCACGATCTTCTGGTGGATGAGTGCGTCCGAGACGGTGTCGGAGCTATGAGCGTCGAAACCGGTGGTCAAAAAATTGGCTCCTCGCGAGCGTGCAGTCAATCGAGTATTCAGATTGGGCAAGGGCGGCCAATGTCGACGCCGGACTTGCTTGGGGCAGGTCTTCCGGGGCGCGCTCCGGGGAAGAGTGCCGATGCGTGCAGGCCATTATGCACTGAATCGCCGATCGGTGCCGCCAGAATCGACGTGCGACCGGCATCTGGAACCGATCGCAATTGTCCCGTCTCTTCAAACATTCTTAACCGCGAATTGCTTCCAGATCCGGCTATTCGTGGCTCGTTTGGGATGTCGCGATGGCAGTGCGGATCGGCTATGCTCGATCAGTTGAAGGAGCATGAATATGGAGAATCCGAGACGATATGGCGACTCGCCCCACGTCATCGTGCTGGTGCATGGTGGTCCGGGCGCGCCGGGAACCATGGCGCCGGTGGCACGTGAGCTGTCGCAGAGATGGGGCGTAGTCGAGCCGCTGCAGACGGCCGACTCGCTCGAGGGACAGGTGCGTGAGCTGCGCGACGCCATTTCGACGCACGCCGACCCACCGGTGACGCTGATCGGCTCCTCCTGGGGAGCCATGCTCTCCTTCATCGTCGCGGCACGTTATCCAGACATTGTTCGCAAGCTGATCCTGATCGGGAGTGGCGTCTTCGAAGCCCACTATGCCGAGGGGATCGACGCCGAACGCATGCGCCGTCTGAGCCCCGTTGATCGCCAGGAGCTCGATCGCCTATCCGCACAGATGGATCAACTTGACGCCGACAAGAACGCGATCTTCGCCGCCATGGGCCACATCTTCACGAAGACGGACACCCTTGACCCACTCACGCTCGACACCGAGATGATCGGCGCCGATTTCGACATCTACCAGCGGGTCTGGAGCGATGCGGCCGCCTACCGCGCCAGCGGCGATTTCCTGGCGCTGGGGCGCGACATCCGCTGTCCCGTCGTCGCCATCCATGGCGACTACGATCCGCACCCCATCGAGGGCGTTCGTGATCCGCTCAGCCGCGTCCTCAACGATTTCCGCTTCATCTTGCTGGAGCAGTGCGGGCATCTGCCCTGGATCGAGCGCCGCGCCCGAGAGCGGTTCTTCCAGATCTTGCGAGAAGAGATCGCCTCATAAATTGGTACGCGATGCCTCGTCACAGCGGGAGGACCTTGTGTCCTCCCGAAAACTTCACGCGCCCACGCTGTATTCGGTCATCGTCCGCACCAATGTTCTTCCCAAACACAAACGTGCACCCGCTTGCGCAGGTGCACGCCTGAGGAGGAAAAGATGACCGTTGTTGTGCGACGTAAAAGGAGTTTTCGAACCTTACTGACTGGCCGGCGTCTGATTCTGATCCGATGGGCCACCCATGTGGCCGTGACCACCGAAACCACCAGGACCGCCCTGGCCAAACGTGTTGTTGGTGATGGCGTCGGTCAGTTGCTGGCGCAGCGTGTCAAGCCGCTGCGTCTCCTGATCCTGCGTCATCTTGCCGTCGGTCACGGCCTGATCCATCTCGGACTTTTCCTGCGCGACCACCGCGTTCACCACGTCATCGACGGTCTTGCCGTGATTGGTGATCTCGTCCGCGATGGTCGTTCCGGAACTGAGGTCGGATTGCAGCTGATCGGTCGTGATGCCGAGGGTGCTGGCAATCACGTCCATGTCAGCGCCGTGGCCATGTCCGCCATCCATGCCCATGCTCATACCGGGGAAACCCATATTGAAGGGCGTGAGCTGGCCGGAATCGATCTGCTGCTTGAGCGCGTCTCCCTGTGCCGACGTCATCTTGCCACTGGCGACCGCGTCATCGACGTATTGGTCTTCGGTCGTCTGCAGCCCCTGTTGCACTTGATCGCTCGTGAGGCCCAGATTCGAGGCAAGTCGATCGACGAAGGTTTGCACCTGCGTCTGCGCGCTGGTTGGACTCGACGTTGATGGCGAGGCGGCGAAGACGCTGCCGACGGTGACCGTCGACGCCAGCGCCAGGGTCGCGAACCCGCTTCCAATCAACCAACGTTTGCGTACCACGTACGGAATCTCCTTGTCTGACACCGGGTGGTCGTTCCCTTGAACGTTCCCGGCTCACCGGTATCACTGAGACGAGGATAGGATCCGTAGGTAATAAACGGCTGAGATTTGGCTGGGAAGGTTCCCAGGTATGGGGAGAGCCAGCGGCGACCGGTGGTCAGGTCGTTTCTCGGGATTGAACCGGCGACAAACAAGCGATCGCCGACGGTTGAAAACCATAGGCTGGCCAGGCGAAGCTTGCTACAAGGTCTTTCACGAAATGAACCGAAAAGCGCGACACGTTCGCGCCGGGCTAAAGCCGCAGCGCTGACCTCTGCGAAGCCCGCTTGAGCGGGCTGAACGTACACGCATGTTCGTAGAGCAGACCCAAGAACATGAATCAATAACCAGTCAATTCGTCAAGAACCATCAAGCAGACTGAACGGATGGTACGTGGCGCCGCCGTCGCGAAACGTAGATGAATCGGCAACTCAAACCCAGCCCCTTCAGTGGGCTTCGTTTAGCGTAGCCCAGGATCTTTAGTCCTGGGCGCACGACGGAAAGTGACTGACTTGAATAGCAATCACTCCTCCTCACCCACCACACAAAAAGTGCGGGGCGGCTGCTCCGTTTCCGGAGAGCCGCCCCGCACCGGCGGGTGAATGGGGTTAGAAGTGTGCAAATTGTTGGGTGCGGGCCCGATCCCGCGGTCTATTCGTCAGCCGAGTAAGAAGTGTCCATTCATGGCTGCCAGCGCCAAGAGCGAGAGCGCGCCAACCCCGACCGTCGTCGTGCGCAGCTTGGACTCCGGTGCGAGCCGCCAGGTGATCGCCATCACGATCAGCGCCGCGCTGCCTCCATAGACCAGATTGGTCCACGCCGTGCCGGTGTCGCTCCCGGCGAAGATTCCATGCAGCAGCGACAATCCATAGATCGGGTAGGCCAGCCCATGCATGATGTGCCACGCTCGATAGCCGATGAACCGCCGTACCCAGACGCTGGCACCGATGGCCAGACCCAGCTCGATGGCGATGACGCCCAGGCTGACCCAGACGGGGCGATAGCCGCCGGTGAAGGGGATCAGCGCGTTCATTAGCGACACGTTCGAGAACGGATCGAGCAGGATCGTCACCACGTGGATCAACGTGAAGGTGAAGAAGGTGATGGTGAACCAGCGATGCATCGCGTCGACCACCATGCGCGGCCAGTTGCGCGAGTACCAGCGCCGGTTCATGGCGATGCCCAGCCCGACCGAGAAGGTCAGCAGGAGGAAGGCGACGATGCCGCTTCCTCGCGCGACGTACCAGAGTAATGACGAAGTATTCCCACTCATCGGATGCCCTCTATGCCCGTGCGGTGCGGCCAGCGGCCCACCTTCACGATCCGGCCGTCTATACCGGCGAATCGCCCACTCAACCCAATCAATCGCAGCCAGCTCGGCCCGGTCTCACCGCGCAGCCAGGCCACTTTGGCCGCCACCTCAGCCGCGACGCAGCTGTGAGCACCCACCGAGACGATGCGCCACGGGCTCTTGCCCGGCTCACCGGTCCGTGGATCGATGAGGTGATGAAGCTGCTCGCCGTTCCGTTGCCATTGGCGACGGCCCAGTCCCGAAGTCGCGATGGCGCCCTCGTGCAGGATCACCGTCTCCTCGACCTCGGAGTCGAGCGTCGTGCCCACGTCGCAGATCCAGCCGCCGTCCGGGGCGGGTCCCGCGACAGCCAGATCGCCACCGGCGTTGATCAGCACGCCGCCGTGAACCGGCGGTAACGTTCGCAGCGCGTAATCGACGGCGAAGCCCTTGCCGATGCCGCCGAAGTCGAGCCGCACGCCGTCGCGCAGCTCGATCAAGCCGCGCCGTCGATCGTAGTTGATCAGGTACCACTCGCCGGCCTGTCGATGCGGGCGCTCCGCGCCGGGACCGAACGCCTCGAGCTGCTCGATGCTGCGGTCGTAGCCGAGCGCCTCAAGCGCGTCGCGCACGGTCGGATCGAACCAGCCGTCGGTCGACTCAGTCGCCTTGTAGGCCAGATCGATTAACTCCAGAAAGAGGGCTGACGCGCGCTGCGGCTTGCTCCCTCCCTTTTCGAGATGGCTCAGCTCGCTGTCGGAACGAAAGCGGCTGAAGGTCAGATCGATCTCGTCGACGCAGCGTCGCACGTGCTCGGCGACCTCGTCCAGCTCCTCCGGCTCGGTCACCAGCACCTCGATACTGGTGCCGAGCGCCTTGAAGCTGGCGCGTCTCTCCTCGATCTCAACCGATGGCGATAACGTCTTGGCACTCATTCCATATCTCCGTTATGACGTCGCGGTCTTGGTCTGCCGGCCCGAGGACGTCGGGGCGGTCGTGGTTTGCGATCCCACCGAGGCCGTCTGCGATGAGGTGCTGGTCGTCGGCGCCGGTGTGCTCGCGGCCGAGGCGGCGCTCGTCGTGGTCGTCGCCGCCTGGGTCGTCGTGACCGGGGTTGTGGCCGCGACGGCAGACGAGTCATCGTCGGAATGCCTGTGATTCGGCCTGAGCGGACGAGTCGTCGTCCGAATCGCTGACCTCGTCTCGGCGGTGAACCCGCTCGACTCCTCATCGCCGAAGATGGACTGCGACGTTGCCGTTGCCTGATCGGCCACGGCTGTGCCCGGCTGCGTGATCGCGGTTGTCTGTTCAGTCGCCGTTGTGCTCGGCTGCACTACCTGCGTAGTCGTGGTCTGCGCCGCGGCGTTGGACTTCGATTCGGTGTGCCAGGCCGCCAGCGTGGTGAATGCCGCCACGCCGATGAGGCTGGTCCCGATCAGGAAGCGCTGCATAGATCGGATGCGCCGGGCGAGCAGATCACGCTGCGTCGGTCCAATGTGGGCCGGCACCGGCCGTCGCTTCCGGTACCAATGAGGATCTGGCGGTCGATTTGGTGTCGTCATTGATTCGCTCTACTCTCTTCTAAATGAACGCGCTAGATCTTGCGCAACGTCAACCGGTCTGATTTGCGTGTCGATGTGGCGGGCGAGTCTGCTACTTCGTCGACGAGGATCGCCCCTCGCGGGCAGAGACGCGCCGTCTCTTGGATCGTCTCCACCATCTCGGCACTGGCGTCCGTTTGGTTCAGCCAGGCGTAGCCCCACTCATCCAGGGTGAACATCTCCGGGCAGAACTCGGCGCAGAAGCCGAACGCGGTGCAGCGGATCGGGTCGACCCGCACACGAACGCGTGGTGCGGCGGTCTTAGTGGTCATGGCCGGACTCCAATCCGGGTAGCACGCTGTGAGTCGGGCGGCCGCAGTCGCCGTAGCGCAGATGAACTTGAATCTCTCGTTGAAAGACGTCGAGTGCGGTGCGGGCCATGATGGTGGCGCCATCGAGATGGCTGCAGGCGCCGCGCTTCGGCAGCATGACGTTGGCGTAGTGCTCGATGCGCTCCAGATCGTGTGGCTCAGGCTTGCCTCGCGCGATGCGCTCGAGGACGCCGGCCATGGCGGCCGTACCGAAGGTGCAGGGGCCACACTGGCGCGCCGATTCGTTGGCGAAGAAGCGCAGCAGATAGACGGCTTGCCACAGCCCGCAGACGCTTTCCGGGATGACGGTGATCGCGCCCGAGCCGATTCCGGCCCCAATGGCTCGCATGCTCTCAAGATCGAAGCGGAGCCCGCGCCAGACCTGCTCCGGCGCGACCCATCCGGCGAAGTAGCCGCCCGGAAGGACGGCCTGCAGACCGTCGGTCAGGCCGCCACCGAACTCCATCAATATCGCTTCGAGGGTGATCCCGGCCGGAACCTCATAGACGCCCGGTCGATGCACGCCGCCGTTGAGCGTGATCAGCAGCGTTCCTGGCAGCTTTGACGTACCAGCCGAGCGGTACCACTCCGGACCTTCACGCGCGATGAGCGCCAGATTCGCCAGCGTCTCGACGTTTTGGACCAGCGTCGGCCGACCCGAGACGCCCTTTTCGTCGGGTCTCGGCGGCTTCATGGTCGGCTTGGCATCGTGCCCGTTGATCCACTGAATCGCGGCGCTCTGCTCACCCGCCACGTAGGACGGCGGAGCGACGACGACGCGCAGCTTGGGCAAATCGGCGCCAGCGCGCCCGAGCTCTTTTTTGGCCAGTTCGATCGATTCCTTGCCCCGGCGGTCGTGAAGATAGACCACGATCTCGTCGGCGCCGACGGCATGCGCCGCCAGCATGGCGCCCTCCAGCACCAGGTGTGGCCGCATCAGCATCAGCGCCAGGTCCTTGCGGCTGGCCGGTTCCGATTCGGCACCATTGACCAGCACCACGTGCCGGCCGGGTCGAGCGGCGACCGATCGCAGTTTGGTGCCGGTCGGGAAGAAGGAACCACCGCGGCCAAGCAGGCCGCTGGCTTCCACGCGAGCGATCAACTGCTCTGAGCTCATGTTCCAGGTCGTCTCGGCATAGCCGCCCGTCTGCTGGTACTGTGCCAGCGATTCCCGGTCGTCCAACCGCTCAGGGAGGAGTCGGAGGGCGGCTGCTGTTCTCGGTTCGGCTGCGAGGGTAACCATGTCGTCTCTCTTTTTCAGCTCAGCGATTCGTGGCGACCACGACCGTCTGATAGTCGAATCGAATGCGACGACAGCGTCGTCATGCTGTCTATGAAAGCATCCGAGGCTTAGAGCTACCTGTGCCTCAGCTTAGGGTTTTCACAGGAACGGAGAACCTGAAAAGAACGCAAGGAACGCCGAAAGCCGCCGGTGGGTGGGGTTGATCTCGTGGCGCGTGGGCGCCATGAATGTCGCCCCTACGGGTTCACGGGGACAGCTGTAGGGGCGCACTGCCTGCGCCCAACGGCCCCTTCGACGCGAATGATCCTAGTGGAGGGAAGAGCTCATGAGGATGAGGCCGGCCAGCAAGGGGATGATGGCGATCGTAAGCATCTGGATATTCAGACCACCTGTGCCGCTCCGGTTCGAGTGGCGTGGTTGACGATCGCGCAACTTCTGCTGCTCGTAATACTGATGCTCAAAGGAGTAGGCATCTGCTGCCGTCGTGTTGGGTCCGGTATGGATGCGCGGCGCGTTCGGTCCTCGATAGGCACGGGCGAGGAGCACCAGCGCGATCACCAGTAAAGGCAGGGCGCTGATCGCCTCGACGCTCTGGGTGGTCCAGCCAAGCGCCAGCCCGACCAGCGAGACAAGCGCCACGATCAGGAGGGTGCCACCCAGACCAAACCCGAGCGGGCGAAGCAAACCGCTTTTCATACCCATGCGTTGATCAGCCTTCGTTGCAGATTCCCGGACAGTCCCTCACGCGCCTACGGTAGCACATGTCGTGCGAGCCGTGCACGCGATACGTGACGAACGGGCGACGCATGCGTCGCCCACCGCGTCGTCGCGCCTAAACCTCCGAACCAACCCCCTCATCCCTCCGGCCGGGCGATGACGATCAGCCGGTGATCGTCGACCCCATAGGGCCAGCACGTCACCAGCGTCAGGCGCTCATCCGCCGTCGGCTCGATCAACTTGCCAATCTCGATCTGCTCCTGGATGGAAAGTCCGGCAATCTGCGGCAGCAAGATGTCGCTCACCCTATAGCGATGCGTTTCGCCATCCGCCGTCGTGACGACGATCTCGTCCCCTTTCTTGACGTTGTGCAGGTCGCGAAAGACTTCACCGTGCCAGTCGTCGTGTCCAGCCAGCACCACGTTGCCGCCCTCACCCGGATCGGCCGACGCGTCGTGATGACCGACCGCGTAGTCGGCCACATCCCACTCGCGAACTTCCTGACCCGAAACACTCCTCACGTGCGAGGTCACGTCGACGATCTTCTGGTGAATCCCAACGCTGGCGATGTCGAGTTGGACAGGCGGCGAACCAGCGCTGGCCGGGTCGGACGACGGCGTTCCCACCGTCGTCAGCGCGGCGCTGGCCAGATCAGCCCCAAATGGCTGAACGGCCGACGGAGGCGATGCAATCGGGGTCGTGGCCGACGTAGCCGTCGCGCCGAGCATGACCGCGTTGCCGGTCGACTCCGGTTCCGCTGGATGCCAGGCGAAGACCAAAAGCGCCAATCCGAGCGAGATCAACAGCGGGCCGGTTAGCCAGGCAGGAACCCGCGTGTGCACAAGCTCTTCGAGCGGGTGCGCTCGTCTACCTCGTTCTTTCGTCGACGCCATGGTGTTCTCCCGTCATAGAACCGCGATGCCCCTGAAAGTGGTCGTGCGGCTCGGGCGGACAGTTGCCCGAGCCGCACAGTTGCGATGGGCATCAGGCTCGTGCCTGTCTCCAGGCATGCAGCTCTCTCCACGCGCTCGACTCGACCGCGCAGACGGGCGCCGAGTACTCGGGTGATCGAACGACGACCATGGGCTTGATGACTCGGTTCGGGACGCAGTCCATGAGCACGTCGATCAGCTGGTGCGCACACTCTGGAGTTTCAGCGGTTACTTCGATATGGATCGCGGCGAGCATGCGCAGCTGGTCCGACTGGTCGCGCCGGGTCACCATGGGTGTGACCGTAAGCGCCACGGTAGACGGTTCCGGCGCGAGCGCGTGGACCGTCGCGCGGGCGCCCTTGGGCGTCATCTCAGATAGGAGCGTTGCTTGGGTCATCGATTTCGCCACGCTCAGGACAAGGGTGATCGCGGTCTTGCGAGCGAGCGACTGCATGCTCACGTCCGCTTTGGCGGAGACCGAAGTGGCGATGGTGGTTTCAGCGGTAATCATCTCGACTCCCTTCGAGCCTGTTGATCTCAACGGATGCCCCTGGCCGCCGCCTCTCCCGTTTCGGGGAGAAGCAGCGGTCGTGGAGAATCGAGCACGGAGCTGTGCCAGATCGAAGCGCATCTAGTCCTCCACCTGGGCGAAGTGCCCGCGTTGGGTGGCATACACGCCGCCCAGCAGGAGGAGGAGCGCGATCAACGTCAAGAAGAAGGTCGTGTTGGGGCTGGAGGCCGCGGCGACGACCGCCTGCTGATCGGTCGGGTGACCGGTCGCTGGCATGATCGAAGGCGGATTCGTACCGGACGCGGAGGGGATGTAATGGCCCGTGCCGTTGCCGTAGCCATACGCGCTATCCGAAGCGGCGCCGGAGACGCCACCGAAGCTACCGTTGCCGGTATCTCCAGTAGCGCTGCCCAGTCCCGCTTCGCCGCCGGTGTTGCCGTTGGCGGTGTTGCCACTGCCAGCGCCATTCTGTCCGCCGGTGTTTCCGCTGCCGTTACCGAGCGAGCCCTGACCGGCGCCACCAATGCCGGCGCTGCCAGTTGTTCCAGTGCTTCCACCGTTGCCGGTCGTGCCGGTTCCGGTGCCGCCATTGCCGTTCGAGCCTGATCCGGAATTGCCGGTGACACCGTTACCGGTGTTGCCCGTTGTGCCACCACCGGACGGGAAGCCTGACGTTCCGGTTCCTATGTCACCATTGCCGGTGTTCCCAGTTCCGCCGTTACCGGTGTTCCCGGTGCCACCGTTACCGGTATTACCAGTTCCACCAGTGTCGCCACTGCCGCTACCCGCGTTGTCGCCGGTGTTCGTGGCGCAGTCAGCGCTGGCGCCGAAGAGCCCCACATTGAGGCAAACGTCACCAGTGGCCGACGTGCCCTGGTCGCCCGCGATCCCGGAAGTTCCGGTCACGCCGGTGTTAACTCCGACGCCTGCCGTGCCGGTGGCGCCCGAACCGGCGTTGCCGGTCGAACCGCCGCAATTGAGCGTTCCATCGCTGAAGAGGTTGGCGTTGAGACAGAGCTGATCTGTCAAGCCGACGTCTGGAGTCTGACTCTGATCCGTGCCGATCGATGCGGTACCCGATGAGGTGAGTCCAACGCCCGCCAGCCCGCTTACGGGCGTGCCAGAGTTCGACGTGCCACATCCATTGGCCGTGTCGTTCAGTGCGTTCACGTTCAGGCAGAGATTCTGGTCGACGCCCGATCCGTTTCCGAGCGGATCTGGAGCGCGAACGTTGGTGTTGGCATTGACGATGGCGCCGTTTGAGGCGCTCGTCTGCGTGTTGTCGCAGTTGGTGCCGTCGACTGTCGTGAGGACTCCAGCGTTGGCGCAGATGTTCGCGTCGACGATGGATCCCTGGCTTGGATCGGCAAGATTGGTCGAGATGTTGGAGTCGACCGCGGCCGTGGCCACGTTTCCGACACCCACCGGCGTCTGACCGCTGTCGGTCACGTTGTCGACCGTGCTGTTGACGTCCGCAACGGTCTGATCGACCGTGCTACCGACGTTGCCAGTCGCCGAACCGTCGACGTTCGAGTCGCTCACCACGCCGCCGGTGAGCTGGTTGACGGTGTTGACGACGCCGCCCACGACGCTATTCGAGGGCTCGGGAGTTGTCGTCGGGCTCGCCGTTGGCTGCCCTATCGACGCCGTCACCGTTCCCTGCACATTCACGTCGGCCGTGTCAGCGCCTGCCGTGCTGTCGCTGGGCGCATTCACGTTGACGTCGGCGTTCGCGTTTACGTCCGCAGTGTTGTTGTCGGTCGTGTCGGCGTTGACATTGGCGGTCGCGTCCGCCTGGACGGTCCCTGTCGTATCGCCGCTCGTTGCGTTTCCGGTGACGTTCTGCACGGTTTGAGTCACGTCGCCGACCACGTTGCCTGCGGTCGAGCCGGGCTCTTCGCTGGAAACGCTCGCGGTAGCCGTAGCCGTGGCGGTAGCTGAAGCGGCGTTGTCGACGGTGACGTTCGCACTGTCGTTGGTAGTGGCCGAAACCGTCGTCTGACCAGTGGACGTGTTCTGCTGGTCGGCGGTCGTGCTACCCGCGACGGAAGCGGCGGTATTCACGACGGTATTCACCACGCCGCCAACCACGTTATTTTCGGTTGAAGGGGCGGACGTCGTCGTTTCCGTCGCGGTCGGAGTTGTTGTCGTGGTTCCGGTTGGATCACTGGTATGCGCCACCGGGTCGTTGACGCCCACGTTGACGTCAAGTCCGGACGACTGATCCGAGCTCGATGCGGAGTTGTCGGTGACGCTGACGTCGACGCCGTTGTTGCCACCGACGTTCGCGTCAATGCCGTTGTTGGTGTCAACGTTAATCAGGTTGTTGTCCAGGGGTCCGCTCGCCAGAGCGGTACTGATGCTCAGCGCTCCGAGCATCAGGCCGAGGAAGATCCCCAGACCCAAGAGTCGTATACGCATACGAAATAGCTCCTCGATACACTGGTCGCTTTGCAACCAGAGCGACTAATCAACGATCCATCGTCTGAGGACAGCAGAGCTGTCCCGTGGATCGGATTAGCCGGGAGGAGCAGTGAGGTTCTGGGTTATTCCGTTGGGGAATTGGAAGGCGCGTTTGAAGTAGGAACGGCCGGCGATCAGCATGAACGCCAACACCAGCCAAAGGGCCACGGCGAGTGTGTGCGCGCCACCACCGCTGCCAAGCGACAGTGAGGTGGACGAGCTCGAACTTGGAACTGGTGAGCCTGGCAGCGGTCCGAAGGGGCTCCGCGTGGGAGCGCCGGGCGTGCCAGACGTTGACGACCCCGCCGAAATCGTTTCGGCGTGCGCCTGAGCGGTGATTGGATCGATCGAGATGAAGCGCGATCCTGCCGGCATCGATGAGTCCTGCGCGCCGGAGCGAACCGGCGTTGATGATGGCGAGCTGCTCACCCCTGCAACCGAGATGGCGGTCGTTGCCGCGTCACGCGTGATGGATGGACCGGATGGCGCATCGACCAGATCTACGAGCCGTGCCGTTCCGGTCGAAGTGCCGATCACGACCGGGTCGTGAAGGTCGGTTGGCACTACTGGAACGGTCGTCGTCGCGGATGAACTGGAGTCGTTGTTCGGAGACTGGCTTCCGTCGCTCGCGCCGGCACCATTCGCGTTCACCAGACCGACGATGCCCGTCACCATCGAGCCCGGATCGAATGCGATCGGTCCGACACCGACCGGCGGAACGTCGCCACCCGAGTCACTCCCCGCGCCCACCGGATCCACAACCGGGTCAACCACGTTGCCCACGGTGTTGCCGAGGACAGGGTCCGTC
This sequence comes from uncultured Chloroflexia bacterium, assembly GCA_963822235.1. Lineage (GTDB taxonomy): Bacteria > Chloroflexota > Chloroflexia > Thermomicrobiales > Thermomicrobiaceae > CALAGB01. The sequence goes on along the minus strand of CAWGGU010000005.1, from coordinate 1,869,061 downwards.
ACCGGCTCAACGACGTTGTTCACGACGTTGTCGACCGTGTCGGTCGCGTCATTGACGACCGGCGCGACCACCGGCTGGGACGGCAGAACCTGCTCGACCGTATCGACCACCGGCTGTGTAACCGGAACGGTAGCCGCCACATTGTCGAGCGTCTGCGGCACGGTTTGGGTGACGACGTTGTCGACCGCTTCAGCGGTCTGCTGAACCGTCTGGTCAACAATGTCGACGACCGGCTGCGTCGTCTGCGTGACGGTGTTCGTCACCGGTGCGACGGTGTTCTCGACGGTGTTGATCGTCTGATCGACCGGGGCCGTCGCGTCTTGCGTGACCTGGTTGTTCGTGACGTTGTCGACGGGTGAATTCACCGCCTGTGTCGTCTGTGAAACCACGTTGGTCACCGGGCTCGCGATGGCAGTGGGGACGACCGCGCCGACCGTGTCTTGCACCACATCATTGGTGCTGTCGGTCACGGTACTGACCGTCTTGTCGACGCTGCTCGTCACCGACGTGGCCGCCTCGGGTGTGGCCACGGGCGGCGGCAGCGATCCAGAATTCGTTGAATCATTGGCAGTATTGGTGGTGGTTGCGCCCGTGTTCGATGCGGCGTTATCGCTGACGTTCGTCGCCGAGTCGACCACGGAGTTCGTCACGTTCGTAACGGTGTTGACCGTGTTGTCAACGGCGTTGGTGAGGGACGACGACTGAGTATCAGCCGCGTCGTTGGAACCGGTGCTGGCGTTGCTGGTCGCTCCGGTAGCCGAGTTGACGAGGTTGTTCGTCGCGTTGGACAGGTCGCCGAGCGCACCATGGGCCGACGCACCTTGCGCGAAGGCAAGGGCGACCATCAACCCAAAAGCGGTGGCGGTTACGCGCAGGAACGAGCGCATGCTATCCTGTCAAACCGATATACAACGACCAAACACGTTCAACGAGAAGACGTCGTCGATTCAGACGCCTTATATCCAGGTTACGCGGGATGAAAAATGACTCAAGGGAGCCGCGTACTTCAGGTCATCGCCAATATTTGCTATCCCGGTAGTAGTACTTTTGGTTAGAAATTCGCACGTGCGTGCGTATGTACAAGGTCTCGAGCCGTTGCGCGGGCACATGACTGTGTGGAGCGATGAAGCGTGGATTCTCGCCAATGGTGGCGTCGTTCGTATGACCGGCCGGGGACATTGTCAAATCGAAGAGAGCCATCCGAGCTGGCCGTCGAGCTCGATCGGACGCTAGAACGAGAGTGTCGCATCCTCGAATTGGGCTGCGGGCCGGGTGACGACAGCGGTTACTTTGCCCGTTCCGGACACCATGTCGTGGCAGCCGATTTCGTGCGCATTGAGCCGGCCTGGAGTCGTGCCCTCACGCGTGAACGCTCGCTCTCTTTCCTTATATGCGACCTGCGGCGTGATCTTCCGCTGACCGCGGGCTCCGTCGACGTGGTTTACGCGCGCCTCTCCCTTCACTACTTTTCCAATGAACAGACGAGTCGCATCTTCGGCGAGATCCGGCGTGTCCTCATCGACGGTGGACTCTTCGTCTTCCTGTGCAAGTCGACGAGCGATCCGCTCTTCGGACGCGGCGAGGAGATCGCGACCAATATGTTCCGGATAAACGACAAGGTCTATCACTTCTTCGACGAAGCCTTCGCACTCATCTGTTTGGGAGATCGCTTCGCGGTGGAGGAGATCTGGGCAGGTGCACAAGCGACGTATGGGGAGCCTTCCCACGTGGTGCGCGTTCGCGCTCGAGCGCGATGACCGCCGGGTCACTGCGTCATCCAAATTCACCTGACAGGCATGAGGACCGAACGCCCTCTCCCGATTAGTACCGCTGGTTATCGTCGCACCCCGTGACGGGCGTTATGTTTTCCGCATGGTTACGCGGCAGCACGTTCAACCGCTACGAGCGCGCCCAATCGTTCTGAAACCGGTAACGGTGAAGAGCGTCACACCGGTCCCCAGCCGGACACCACGATCCTTGATGGATCGACTGCTCGCTCGTACGGCAGTGCTGCCGGGTACCGCCAATCTCCACGATTGGCTTCGAGGCGAGACGCGGCTGCCGGCCTGGCAGCTGGCGCTAACCGCCGCGCTGATTCTGCTGGCCAGCATCGCCGTCCCGACCATGTCGCTCCATCATGCTCCTCAAGCGGCCGTCGAAGGTGGCGGCGCGCCAATCATCACCGACTCGCTTCCGGTCGATCCGCGTATCCCGAGCGTCTCCTCGCTGGTTCAACCCGATCCGGTGAGCGACGTAGCGCCCGACCAGCAGATCGCTGGACTCCATGACTCATCGCAAGAGCTCCTGAAGCAGATCCAGCAGGCGCAGCACGACAATGCAGCCCTACGCCAGCAGCTGCAATCCCAGGATCAGAATCTTGGTAGCGTGCAGACGGAGGCCGCGGCCAACTCCGCTGAACAGACCACGCAGCAGCAGGAGCTGCAGAATCAAACCAACGCGGCCATTCAGCATGCGACGACGCAGCTCACCCAGCTGCAGAGTTCGGTGCAGACCCTGGACGATCAAGCGGCTCAGCTTCGCAAAGTGCTGGGGATGGGCACCAAGACCTACCCCGCCGTCACGTTGCCCAATCTGACCACGGCGGCCGATCCGGCCCAGGCGATCGACAGCGCCCTGACTTCATTCCAGACGCACATCGCCGCCGTCTCGGATGATCTGAAGACGATCAAGTCGACCGCTCAGAGCGAGCTGGTCTACGCCACATCCAACTCATCGGTCGGTCAGGCGGTAGTGAGCGGCACGGGATCGAACGCCCAGGGAAGCGGCGTCCTCATCTGGCCGACGAGCGGAACCATCACCCAGCCGTACGGACCGACATCGCTCTCACTCGAGCCGGCCTATGGCGGTTACGATCACTTCCACCTCGGGATCGACATCGCCAACGCGCAGGGAACGCCCATCGCCGCCGCCGCCGCGGGAACCGTTATCTATGCTGGCTGGACCGATGCGGGTTACGGCAACATGGTCGAGATCGATCACGGCAACGGACTTGTGACCCTCTACGGCCACATGATGACCACGCCCTCCGTCACCGTTGGGCAGCAAGTCTTCCAGGGTCAGCTGATCGGCTACATGGGGACGACCGGCAACTCGACCGGTCCGCACACCCACTTCGCCGTCCAGAAGAACGGCTCCTGGGACAACCCAGCGAATTACTTGCCGTAACGAAGACGGCCGTCATCCCCCCATTTCCGCATGTCCTATTGCGCTGAGCGCCAATCGCCCCCATCATCTCGAATCTGTCGGGCGCCTCATCCGATTGACGAGGATGCCGGTTACACCGACACTGCACGCATCAATTGCCGATTGAAGGAGTCGAGATGAATCAAGGCGATTCCGCGGTTCTCGTTCGGCGCGCTGAAGCGCTGCACGCCAGCAGCATCGTGATCGACGCCCACTCCGACATTCTGATGGGCCTGACCGACGGCACCACCACCTGGGAGTCGGACGCGCCAGAATCACCCACCGATGAAGGTTGCGACGGACAGGTCTCGCTCAAGCTGCTCGAAGCCGGAGGCGTGACGGCGCAGGTCTTCGCCATCTTCACCGCGCCGTTCGACCTCAACTACCGTCCGGTGCGGCCCGAATATGCCGGAGCAACGCAGCCGCGCGCCCTGGCTATGCTCTCGGTCTTCCACGAGGCGCTCCACACCTATCCCGGACGCTTCCGCCTGGCGACGACCGCCGCTGAGGTACGACAGGCAAAAATTGACGGTGTGATGGCGGGCATCCTGGCGTTCGAAGGACTCGACCCAATCGGGATCGATCTGCGCCTGCTGCGCCTCTTCCGCACGCTCGGCATCACCATCGCCACCTTCACCTGGAGCAACCGGAACCCGCTGGCCGATGGCAGCAGCGTTGCCAAACGAGCGGGCGGCCTCAGCATGTTAGGCGAGGAGGCGCTGGCCGAGATGGAACGGCTGCGCATCCTCATCGATCTGGCCCATCTCGGCCCGACGTCGGTCGACGAAGTTCTGGAGATGGCCACCAAGCCGCTCCTGATTTCGCATACCCGGCTCGGCGACGAGCATCGCACGCGCATGCTGCGCAAAGTTGGCGAAGGGGGCGGCGTGGCGTGCGCCATCTTCTATCAAGTGCCGACGGTCGCGGCACTGGTCGATCAGATCGAAGGATTGATGGATCTCTGCGGTCCAGATGGAGTCGGACTCGGCGCCGACTTCTACGGAACGCAGCCGGCGCCAGCCGAGGTGCAGACTGTGGCAGACTTCCAACGAATTACCGAGGAAATCTTGCGACGAGGCCATTCAGACGAGGTTGCGCGCGGCATTCTCGGAGAGAATTTCCTGCGACTGTACGAAGAGGTCGTCGGCTAGACTATCCCTTCCAGCCAGTCTGGTCAGAGCCGATCTGCATGAGGAGGCCATTCGTGAGCGCAAATCAGAATGCGAATCCGGCGTCGGCTCGACGCCTCAAGATCGGCATCGAGCTCGACATCGAGGCGCTGAGCCTGCCCGACCCGACTCCGCTCCGCTGGGCGGACCAACGTCAGATGGCGGAGTTGGCCGACCAGGCCGGCTTCGACTCGATCTGGCTGCCGGACCACATGTTCGGCGAGTGGGACGGCAAGATGGTCGGCGCCTGGGAGTGCTGGTCGATGCTTTCGGCTGTAGCCGCCGTCACCAAACGCGCGCAGCTCGGGACGCTGGTGCTGGCGACCAGCTTTCGCGAGCCGGCCTTGCTCGCCAAGATGGCCGACACCGTGGATGAGATCAGCGATGGGCGTCTGATCCTGGGGCTGGGGGCTGGCTGGTTCGAAAAGGAATATCGTGCTTTCGGCTTCCCCTACGACCATCGCGCCAGTCGCTTCGAGGAAGCCTTCACCATCATCCGCACACTGTTGCGCGAGGGGGAGATCGATTTCGACGGCCGCTTCTATCAGGCGCGTGAGTGCGTGCTGCGGCCGCGTGGCCCGAGCCGCAATGGCATGCCGATCATGATTGGCACCAAGGGACCGCGCATGCTGCGCCTCACGGCCGCGCACGCGGAGATGTGGAACACCTGGTCGGTCGGGTCGGGCAACCGTCCGCACGAGGCGATTCCGCCGCTGCGCGACGCGGTCGATGCCGCCTGCGCGGATGTCGGCCGCGATCCTTCAACCCTGGTGCGTACCGCCGCCGTGATGGTCCATCCGTATCCGACGCAACCTCCGGCGTTGCCGCTCGGTTGCGACCCGATCTGGGGTGAGCCGGAGGAGATCGCCACCAAGCTGCGCGCCTTCGGCGACCAGGGCATCAGCCATCTACAGGTCGTCCTCGCTCCCGCCACACCTGCTTCGGTCGAAGCGTTCGTGCCGGTGCTCGAGGCCATCGATCGGACAGACGGATGAGCGCACATTCGCGCGCAGAGTTGATCGAGATCACCGAACGCTGGGTCAGCGAGGGATGGCAGAAGGGGAACACCGACGTGGTCCTCGAAATGTATGCGGAGAACTTCGTCGACCTGAGCCATCCTTCGGGCAAACGTGCGACGCGCGAGGACAATGTCCGCAGCCTAGCCGAGCTCTACAAAGCGTTCCCCGACTTCTACGTCGACATCGAATTCTTGATCGTCGACACCGAAGCCGCGCGGGTGGCTGTGCGCTGGACGGCCCACGGCACGCATCAGGGCCGCTTCTTCAGCATCGACCCGACCGGCAATCGCGTCCTCTTCCACGGCATCGAGACGCTGAAGATCGAGAACGGTCTCATCGTCGAGCGCACCGGCGACTGGGACGCCATCGAAATCCTGCAGCAGCTCGGCGTCCGGTTGTGGATGGGGTGAGCCGGAACCGATGGTATTCCTAAGCTTGCGCACGGAGGTTCGGTTCTGCTGAGCCGTCGATCCAACTTCTGAAGCACCCGTGAACTGAGCCAGCGCACCGGCCAGGTCCGCCTTGCCCCGCATCCTCCCTCAATCCCTCCGCGCGGCCCATTCGCCTTGCAGGATGCCCATGTACACGACGTCGACGTAGCGTCCGTTGCTGAACATGTGCTGGCGCAGGCGGCCTTCCTCAACGAAGCCGCAGGAGAGATACGAGCGGATAGCCCGCTCGTTGTCCGCATGGACCCACAGCCAAACGCGATGGAAGTTGCGATAGCGGAAAGCGTAATCGACAAGCAGGTTGACCGAATCGCGGCCATAGCCCTTGCCCCAGTACTCCTTGTCGCCAATGCCGATGCCGAGCTCGCAGCTACGTGACGTATGGTTGAAGTTCGACAACCCACAGTGGCCGATGAGCTTGCCATCGGCTTCGATGGCGAAATGGGCCGGGTCGCGTCCCCCCATGGACGAATCTCGATTGAATTCAGAGAGGAGCCGTTCGAATGCCTGCGGTTTGGGTGGATCACCGCCACCAGCCAGTTCGACTTCAAGGTCGTTGTTGAACCGCCAGATATCCGGCAGGTCGTCCCGCGTGATCCCACGTAGCGTTACTTTGCGTCCGACCAGCATCGCTCAACCTCTCACATTCCCGCACGGCAGCCCCGCACTCTGAAGATTATGCGCGTCTCAGCCACGCGATGAATAGCGCGCATCATCTCGTCCGGCTCCTCCACCAGGAATCACCTGCAGGAAGACAAGATTGGGCGACGCGTGCGTCGCCCGTACGATCCGTTTCGGCGCCACTGAGGTTATGGCAGATAGTCGTTGCTGTAGACCTTGTTCACGTCGACCGATTTTTGCAGCTGGCCGTTGGCGACCATGAACTGCTCCATGGACGTCCAGTCATTCGGATCGGTCTTGGCCGCCGTGTTGCTTGTCTGCATAAGCGGAATCGTCGCCTTGAGCACGTCCAGCGCGCTGGCGGCGGTGGTGCTGTCCTTCAGATCCGGCACGTATTTCTCACTCAGCTTCAACGCCTCGTCTGGATGCGTATTGACGAAGTCGACGCCCTTGAGTGTCGCCGCGATCACCGCCTTGACCACGTCCGGCTCGGCATCCAGCTCCTTTTGCAAGGCACCCAGACCGTTGGAGATGAGCGGCTGCGAATTGCCGACCGGGATGGTGCGCACGTCGAACCCGGCCTTGGTGAACTGTATGGCTTCGTTGTTCAGGTAGCCCATCACGGCGTCGACCTTATGTCCCATCAACGCAGGCACCTGGGTGTAGCCGATGGATTGGATGTCGACGTCCTTTTCGGTCAGCCCGGCTTGCTGCAACAACGCGAGCAGACCGATGTAAGTCGCGCCATAGGCACCCGGCACGCCGATGCTGTGGCCCTTGAGGTCGGCCGCCGACTTGATCGACGAGTCGGCCGGAACCATGAGCGCCACTGGGTATTGCGTGAAGACCTGAGCCAGGTAAACGACCGACACTCCGTTGCTCTGCGCCTGCAGCATCTCGTCGCCGCTGGCCAAGATCATGTCTTCGTTGCCGGAGACCAGTGCGCCAAACTCATCCTCACCCGCCGCGTGGTGGCGGAAGGTCACCTTGAGCCCGGCGTCCTTGTAGTAGCCGAGCGAGTCGGCCACATAGAACGGCGCGAACTGGATATTCGGAACGTAGGTCAATCCAATCGTCACCGATGTCGGACTGCCACCGGACGGCTTCCCACACCCGGCAAGCGCACCAATGACGATCAGTACGAGGAACAAACGACCCCAGGCGGACGGCCCGCGCCGACCACCAATCCCTACCCGCATCTCATCCCTCCAGATATGAAAGCCGTCGTTCGATGATTCGGCCAATGCCATAAAACACGGAGGCCATGATCGCCAGCGTCAACAACGTGGCGAAGACTAAAGGAGTATTGAAGTTGCCGCGCGCGATGGTGAGCAGACCGCCCAACCCACGATCGCCGATGACGAACTCACCGACTACGGCGCCGGTGATCGAGAGCGTCAGCCCGTTGCGCATGCCTGCCAAAATGCTCGGCAGCGCGAGCGGCAGCTCGAAATGCCGCAGCAGCGACCAACCGCCAGCGCCATCCACACGGGCCGCGTCGAGGATCTCCTGATCCAACGTGCGGATGCCGAGCGCGGTGTTGACGTGCACCGGGAAAAAGACGATCAACGCGCACAGGGCGACGATGGGAGTCTTGCCGTAGCCTAGCCAGAGGACCAGCAGCGGCGCCAACGCGATGGCCGGCAGCGCCTGGCTGGCAGCCAGGTAGGGCTCGAGCATGCGCGCCAGCAGGCGACTGCGCGAGATGGCGTAGCCAGTGACGAGTCCGAGCAGGCTCCCGGCGACGAACCCCTCCACGCTCTCGAGAAGCGTCGGACGGGCGTACTCCCACAGCAGTCCATTGGTCAACGATTGCCAGAAGACGCGCAGCACTTCCGTAGGAGCTGGAAGGAGGTATCTCGCCACCGCACCAGTGCGCACCAGCCCGCTCCAGAGCACGAGCATGGCAAGTCCAATGACCATCGGTGGCAGGACCGCCCAAACCACGCGGAGGCGCACGGTGGCGCGCCGTTCCGGACGGCCTCGCGAGCGTGTGTTCCGCTCGGTGGTACGGTCGATCAGGTCGCCCGGCGGCGCGCCGCGCGCGTCGACGAAGTCGGTCGATTCCATGTTAAAGGCCCGTCCCTTTCGAAATCGCGAGAAAACACGCCACACAGGGCGTCTCGCGTGGGGCACCACCCGGTCAAACCGCGTGGCGTACCCAAAAATTTCGGACACGGACCTCGGGGAGCATAGCAGTATGGGGACGCAATCTTCTCCCATCCGGACTGTACCGTCGGCACCGGAATCTCACCGGTTCCTGCGACAATCGTCGCTCGCGGGCTATAACCGCCGGTCGGGAATTGGCGAAACCGCCTCACCCTGCCCCGAAGTCTTGCGGCATCAATAGTAATGGCCGGAACGGCCACTGTCAATCATCAGGCGGTTGCGGCATCGTCTCCGTGGGCGCCGGGTGTCAATCTCTCAATCGCGGCAAGCGGAACGGGACACATCAGCTGGCGTTCATCTTGAGTCGGAATTCCACTCAGCGTATCCTTTGGGAATCGATCCGCCAGTTCATTGAAAGACGTGACTATGTCCGGCACAGTCGGCCGTCAGCCCTACGTCTTCATCAGCTATGCCAGTGCGGACCGAGAGCGGGTGTTGCCCTTGGTCGAGCGTCTCGAAGCGGCGGGGGTCTCAGCCTGGATTGATCGTGATGGCATCCAAGGCGGAGCCAACTACGCGCTCGAGATCGTGAATGCCATACGCGGGTCGGCCGCGCTGGTCCTCATGTGCAGCCAAGCGTCCTTCGCGTCTCACAACGTGCGTCAGGAAATCGCGCTTGCCTGGAAGTATCGGATACCATACCTGCCGCTGCTGCTCGAACAGGTGGAGGTGCCGTCTGATCTCGAGTATTGGCTGGAAGGTACTCAGTGGATCGAAGCGTACGGTGGACAATCCGACCACTGGCTCGTCCAGAGTGTCTCATCCGTCCAACGTCTCCTGAACCCTGACCGGCCCATCGATGCGGGCGGGCGTAGTGCCAAGAAACCTGGTCCGAGTTTTTATCATCTCCCAATTCCACCAACGACGCTGCTCGGTCGAGAGAGGGAGATGACGGACCTCCTGGAAATGTTCCATGCACCCGGCACGCAGCTCGTGACTTTGACCGGAACCGGAGGCGTCGGCAAAACCAGACTGGCACTCGAAGTTGGCCGGCATCTTTCACCAGACTTTTCTGATGGAGTGGTCTTCGTCGATCTGGCGCCGATCAAAGACGCGAATCTCGTCGCTTCCACCGTAGCGACCGCGTTTGGGTTGCGATTGATGGGTGGCAATGAGGTAGATGAACTGTTGGCAGGCGTCCTCAAGCACTTGAAGCTATTGCTGCTGCTCGACAACTTCGAACAAGTGCTCGACGCATCTCCCCTGCTCGCGAAGCTGTTGGCCGTGAGTCCATCTCTGAAAATTCTGGTGACGAGTAGAGCCCCATTACGCCTCCGCGCGGAGCATGAGTATCTGGTATCACCGCTGCAGCTTCCGGCCGTCGACAGCCGATTGCTCGCAGACGACACGGCCGCATATGGCGCGGTCGCTCTGTTCGTCGACCGAGCACGCTCGGTCAAACCCGGGTTTGACCTGAATGCGAGTAACATCGATGCGGTTGTGGAAATCTGTCGTCGCCTGGATGGGATTCCCCTTGCCATCGAGCTGGCTGCTTCGCGAGTCCGCGTCCTCCCACCGAAGTCGCTGCTCGACCGATTGGCCCAGCGCCTTCCGCTGCTGACAGGCAGCTTGCGTGATCTCCCGCAGCGCCAACAGACGCTTCGCGACGCCATCGGATGGAGCTATGACCTCTTGCCGCCTCCGGAACAGGCGCTCTTCCGGCGGCTCGCCGTGTTTGCCGGCGGATGGACACTCGAGGCAGCGGAGTCGGTGCTCGGACACGACATCGGGTGCGATGTCCTGGACGGACTGGCACTCCTGTTCGACCATAACCTGATACAGCAACAGGAAATGCCGGACGGTTCGAGCCGCTACCGCATGTTGGAAACCCTATGGGAGTACGCCTGGGAGCAATTCGCCTCCAACGAGAGATGGACGACGTACAGCGCCGACATGCCGAGTATTTCCTGACATTGGCGGAGCAGGCCGAGCCGGAGCTGCGGGGCAGCGGACAGGCACCCTGGATCGCGCGACTCGAAGCCGATCTGCCTAACCTGCGCGCCGTGCTGGAGTGGTCGTTGGCCGGGGGCGACGTGGAGACCGGTCTACGACTTGCTGGCACGTTGCACTGGTTCTGGTTCCTGCGCAATCGCATCAGCGAAGGACGCGACTGGTTCGACCGCGCGCGGGCGGTCAGCCGGGAACCGTCGGTTGCCATGGCAAAGGCGGCCAACGGGGCAGGCATGCTCGCCTGGCGGGCCGGCGACTACGCGGCGGCAAAGGAATACGGCGAGGCGGCGCTCGAATACTTCCGTGCATGCGGCGATCGCTGGGGCATCGCCTTCGCTACGCATCACCTCGGTCATGTCGCGTGGGACCTCAACGACGATTACGGTCGCGCTGTCGCGCTCCTCAGCGACAGCCTAGAGCAATTCGAGGCCATCTGTGATCCATGGGGGATCGCGTTCTCACAGCGCTGCCTCGGAATGGCCCTGGCGACGCTTGGTGACTACGCTCGGGCCGCCACACTCATGCGGTCGTCGTTAGCGGTATTTCGGCAGTTAGGTGACCCGTGGAATATCGGCATCGTGCTGCACAGGCTCGGAAATTTAGCCGGGCTCCAGAAACACTGGGGTGAGGCTGTCGAGGCCTATCGAGAGAGTCTCGCCCACCATTGGCTAGAGCGAGACATCATGGGTGTCGCCGACGCCCTCCTGCGGCTGGCCCAGATTCTCGTCGCGAGCGGCGATGCGGAGCAAGCCATCCAATTCTTCGGCTGCGCCGAGGCACTACACGAGCAAGCGGGAGTCAAACTCTACCACCGCGTCCAACCCGGCTATGACCAGAACGTTGCCGCTGCTCGTGTGGCGCTTAGTGCGGAGACGTTTCGGGCACTGTGGGATGAGGGTAGGTCGCTCTCGGTAGAGGAGGCGATCGAGGCGGCTGCCAATATCCGCATCGCCGCCACGCCATCGCGCGATTGATCGACGTCTCGTGGACAGAGCGCGCGCTGTGGCAAATGGCAACGATGTGTCTGAGGTACCGTGACTCGATCTGGATAGGGAGGCTATCGACTACGTCCGAACAGGTCGTAGCATATGCGCTGGATGGTGACGAAGTGCCGTCGTACGCATGACGATGTTGACCCGAGGTTGTTCAGTGATTCGTGGCGGTCGCTCTCCGGCTTGACCGCTGCACGATTCGCGCGATGCCGCGCTTCGCGTGCGACATCCACTTGTAGGAGCACGCGAAACCCGCCCGGCGCATTCCGGACGGGAAGTTCTGAACCTACCGGACGTCTGACCGGACTACGATGGATGCGGCGCGCCGCCTGGCTCAGGGATGGCGCCGAGCTGGCGCAGGAGCCCCATGCTGTCGACCTGCCCATTACGGCGGTGCGCGATCCTGCCTGTTTTCACTATAGTTTGCGCACGCAACTCCTCGTAGACTGCCACTCGTTCGTTGCCGATCGCCAGAATCTGGCGCAATCCATCCGTGGGGAGGCGAACCATGGTACGCCGCGTGAACCCGCCAGACGGCGAGCGAAGCGAACGCGAGATGGGCCGTCTCGAAGCATTCAGCGACGGCGTCTTTGCCATCGCCATCACGCTGCTGATCCTGGAGATCGCCATCCCGTTGGACAGTTCGCATCTGGGTCATGATCTGCTTCACCGCTGGCCGTCCTTCCTGGCCTACGCAATCAGCTTTCTGGTCATCCTGATCATGTGGGTGAACCATCATATGGTCTTCAAGTTGATCGACCGATGCGACCGCCGCTTGCTCATCATCAACGGCATCCTGCTGATGCTGATCACCTTCGTGAATTACCCAACCGCGCTGCTGGCGGACTACCTGACCACGTCGCAATCCCACACCGCCATGCTGGTCTACAGCGGCACGTTCGTGGTCGTCGCCCTCTCGTTCAACCTTCTCTGGCGCTATGCCTCGTACAACCGCCGCCTGCTCAGCGACTCGGCGGACCCCGCCCTGATCGCCGCCATCTCGCGCGCCTTCCGGTTCGGGCCGCTCATGTATTTCGTGGCGTTCATGGCCGCCTTCATCTACGTCCCCCTCAGCATCGCCATCAGCGCGGGCCTGGCTATCTATTACGCCGTCTATGGCTTGCGCGGCGACAATGGGCTGGAGCCAGAATCGGAACCAGCGCCGGTCGCCACCGAGTGACCTCCCCCCTTAACAGAAGAAACACAGTTCCTTAACCGCGTCTCAATCCCTCACGAGCCGATCCGCCGCTAACTAGCTCACGGGGTGATCGACGGATGGTCATGCCCGTGGAGAGGGTTGGATGGCGCTCGCGAGAGCGTCCTGGATTTCCGAGAAGGAGGGTCCATGCGGAAGAAGGGTCATGTGCTGCTGACCGCCATGCTTGCGCTGGTGGTGGTAGCGATCCCGGCCGTCGCGATGGCGCACGGTCGGTCGGAATCAGACGGCAACGGGGTCCCGCATTATCAGCATATCTTTGAAATCGTCATGGAGAACCACGCCTCTGAGCAGATCATCGGCAACGCGAACGCGCCCCAGATTAATGCGCTCGCGCAGCAATATGGATTGGCTACTCAGTCCTTCGGCGTGACCCACCCGAGTGAGCCGAACTACGTGGCGCTCATCGGCGGCAGCTTCTTCGGGATTCAGGACGACAACGCCTACGATCAGACGACCAACGGCGTGAACCACACCATCGATCAGCCGAGCCTGGCACAGCAGCTCGAAGGCGCCGGACTCACCTGGAAGGATTACCAGCAGACGATGCCGATTGCCGGGTTCAAAGGCTACGACTACGGCAACGGCCTCTACAAGTCGAAGCACAACCCATTCTTGAACTTCACCTCGATGCAGAACGATCCCACCGAGCTGGCCAAGATGGTGCCGGACACGCAGCTTTTCGTTGACCTGGCGACCAATAAAGTGCCGAACTTCAGCTTCATCGTTCCCGACCAGTGCCACGACATGCATGGCATCTCGGATTGCAGCGATGCGACGGGGCTGATCCAGATGGGTGACAACTACGTCGGCAGCGTCGTGACGGCCATCATGGCCTCGCAGAGCTGGAAAGAGGGCAACAACGCCATCGTCGTCACGTGGGACGAGGATGACTTCGAAGCGACCAATCTGGGTTGCTGCGATGCCAACCCGGGCGGCGGCCACATCGCCACGATCGTGATCGCCAATCACGGACCGCGCGGACTGCAGGATGCGACGCCCTACAACCACTACTCACTGCTGCTGACGGTCGAGGACGCCTTCGGCCTCGGCTGCCTGCAGAACACCTGCGATAGCGCGAACGTGAAGCCGATGACACCGCTCTTCGCCACCAGCAGCAGCGGCGATCACGGCCACGGTCACTGACCGAGCTGATTCCCCACTCCACCTCTATCGGCGGGAGAGACTTTCTCGAGTCTCTCCCGTCCGCTTATCCACATCCATCGAGTTGCGATCGACTACGGCATCCGCTCCACCAGATGCGCCCGGTCCGCGGGCGGGTCAAACGAATCTGGCCAGTACTCCGTCATGCGCCAGATCAACCCGTCACGCACCTCGAAGAAAGAGATCGCTCGAGCGTTCATCTCCGCTCCGCGAACTTCAACGTCGCTCACCGCGCCATCGCCATCGACCAGCATCCGATCGACGATGAACTGCCACGGGCCAGACGACGGATACTCAGCATTGAGTTTGGCGTTGTTCTCACGACCGCGAATGCGCTCGCCCGACTGCGGATAGTTCAGCACGAAATCATCATGCAGCAGATCGCCGACCGCATGGAACTCGTTGCGATTCATCGTCGCCCAGTAGCGTTCGACCAGATCACGCGTGCCGCCGCTCATCGATCCCTCCAGATTGCTGGAATCGAACGTCTGTAGGAATCGCTGAGTGTACAACGATTCCATTCACCGGTACCGGATCCGCTCTTTGAATTGCGCGATGCCGCATCATGGTGCAGTATGGCCGGTATCACCTACAACCGACCCGAGGGGCGTGGCCATGGCCAAAAAGAAAAAGAAGTCCAAGCAGAAGAATGACGGTGCGATTTCCGCGGCCGACGAGCTAGACCGCTGGCAGCAGGCCCATCGCCTGGCCATGGAGGTGGACGTGACCCGGCTGGCCAACGTGCTGCAAGAGCTCTTGACGCGGCAGCTCACCACGCACATCGCCGGAGTGAAAGACGGCAAGACCGTCACGCGTTGGGCCAGTGGCGAGATCACCGAGATCCGCAACTTCGAGGTGGAGCAACGTCTGCGCACCGCCTACGAGATCGCTCAGATCCTCCTCTCCTCCGAGGAGCCATCAACCGTGCGCGCCTGGTTCATCGGGCTCAACCCGCTCCTCAACGACGCCTCGCCCGTCGAAGCCCTCGGCGCCGGACAGCTCAAAGAAGCCATCACCGCCGCCAAGGCGTTTGGCGAGGTCGGCGTCTCCTGATTCAAATCACCAACTCCACAGAAAAAAGCTGAGCCTTGCCGCGGTAGACAAGGCTCAGGAAAGAGGAGGATGACCGGTGGTATACAGATTAGCTGTGTTCTCGGTACGGGCTATCGAAGTGGAAGAAGTTGCTCTGACTCCCGTCTGACTTATGCTCCTGAAAGACGAAAACCAGTTCGCGGGCGTCGAACGTCTCGAACCAGCGATCCCATGAGATGTGTTGCAGGTCCTTTCCACCGTAGCCCGGAAAATCAAAGCGAAGCACGCCCGGTCGTCCGTCGTGCTCGGTTCCCGGAACGGTGGCTGGAGTTCCCTTGCGTTCGTCGGTCCAGTGTTTAATCACGTCATGATTGCGCGTCGCGAGTGTCTGACCGGGACGCTCCTCCCGCTCGTCGGTCGAGCCGATCCATTTCGCCCGGATCGTCGACTCCGACAGCTTGTTTCGGTGCTCTTCGATGAAGCTCTGGTCGTCCATTCGCCTGGTGTCTTGTTTGGTCCCTGAGCGATCGTCGTTCGGCATGATGTTGATGCTCCTTTTAATGGTCATACGTCGTTGTCTGCCGCCACGGCGACGTTCGCCATACGTGATTCGCAGGATCGATGCCTCGTACGGGACGAAATGAAAGCTTGGGGCAAACCCTTTCAAATCCTGCATTCGTCGGCCATTTTCGCGTGGTGTGCGTCGTCAAGAGGTCACGCGTCGAACTGGCACATCCTTTGCGTGCACGGAGGTTGGTAACAAATTCGATAACCAAGCGTGCGGCCGGAGTGGAAGCCACAAGCAGTTCGCCACTCGACCACACCTGGAGGAGCAATCATGGTCCTGCCTGGCGATGCACGAAACGCGGAAGAAGAAGTCAACAAGACAGATCATGCGGTATCCGCGAACAGTCACACCGTCATCGGCGTCTTCGCCGATTCAGACGATGCTGAAGAGGGATTGGTCACATTACGCGATGCCGGGTTCTCGAAAGACAACCTGTCGCTCGTGTTCAGCCACAGCGACGCGGCCGACGAGGTACGTTCACAGGCGGCCTCTGAGCGCGGCGGCGATTCGACCGTCGGCGGCGTGGTCGTTGGCGGCGTTACCGGCGGCGTCATCTCCGGACTGATTGGCGCGGGGCTGCTGGCCATCCCCGGCGCGGGCCCATTTCTGGCGGCTGGCTGGCTCGTTTCGGCAGCCGGTGGAGCTGGCGTCGGAGCCGCTGCTGGCGGTTGGCTCGGCGCCATCACACGTATCGGCGTGCCGGAAGACGTCGCCGCGCGCTACGAGGAGGAGATGGCCGCGGGGTCCTGGGTCGTCATGGCGCTGGCGGACCAGGGAGATGACGAGAACGAGGCGCAATCATTGCTGCGTGATGCGGGCGCCCGGCGGGTCGATAGTTACCCGTACCAGGTTCGACCCGATCAATTCCCTGGCTCCGAAACACCGTATAAGACAGAACCGTCCCGCTAAGCGGTCAAAAACCAGACAAGTCACGTCAAGCCAGGCCGGGAACCCCGGTCTGGCTTTCGCCTTGTGGGCCGCCGATCATCGCTTGCCTGCCTCCCTCGCTGAGGGTATGGTGCCGATGACAGAGAGTTGTGTGAGCGTCGCACCAACGAGAGCAAGGGGAGGCGTAATGGCAGAGACAGCGCGCAATGGCCACGCACCGTTGAGCGGAATTCGCGTGCTCGATCTTGGCCGGCACCTGGCGGGACCAACCTGCGCCATGTTCCTCGGCGACATGGGTGCCGACGTGATCAAAGTCGAGAGTCCCGAAGGGGGCGATCACGGACGAGAGGCGGGCCCGCCCTTCTTCAACGGCGAGAGCGCCTTCTTCCTCTCCGCCAACCGCAACAAGCGCTCGTTGACGCTCGACTTCAAACGTCCCGAAGGGCAGGAGATTTTTCGCCGCCTGGCCGACACCGCCGACGTCATCGTGGAGAACTACCGTCCCGGCGTGATGGAGGCGCTCAACATCGGTTACGACACGATGTCGGCGCGCAATCCCGGCATCATCTACTGCGCGATCTCCGGCTTTGGCGTCGATGGTCCATTCGCCGACCGGCCCGGACTGGACCAGATCGTCCAGGGCTTCTCCGGTCTGATGAGCGTGACCGGCTTCGAAGGGGGCGATCCGGTGCGCGTGGGCATCCCGATCGCCGACCTGCTGACCGGCCTCTACGGCGCCTACGGTGTCCTGGCCGCCCTCTACGCCCGGCAGGAGACCGGACGCGGTCAGATGGTGAACACCTCACTCTTAGAGAGTATGGTAGGCACCCTCGCCTTCCAGGCGACACGCTACCTGAACGGCGCCGGAGTGCCACCGCCCGCCGGAAACCACCACCCGATCAACGCGCCCTACGGCGTCTTCCGCACCAAAGACGGCTTCGTCACCATCGGCGCCACGGGAGACAAACGCTGGCCCAAGCTGTGTGAGATCCTCGGCATGCCTGACCTGCCGAACGATCCCCGCTTCAATACCAACGGTGGACGCTATGCGAACCGCCTCGAGCTGGCCGAAGTGCTCGAGACCAAGCTGCGCGAGAAGTCATCTGACGAGTGGGAGATCATCCTCAACCAGAACAGCATCCCGTGCGGACCGATCTACGATATCGGACAGACGCTCGACCATCCACAGGTGCTGCATCGCCAGATGGTGGTGGAGAAACCACATCCGACCATGGGGACGGTGCGGCTGCTCGGTCTGCCGGTGAAACTGAACGACACGCCTGGAGACGTCTTCCGCGTGCCGCCACTCCTGGGCGAACAGAGCGATGAAGTGCTGCAGGAGATCGGCATCGACGAGACCGAAATCGCCAAATTCCGGCAGAGCGGCATCGTGGGCGAGCGCCCGGAGATCGAATACGACTGACCGAGCGCAGCAGCGACGGAGGAAAGATGGAGAACGACAACCCCGACATTCGTTTTGAGCGGCGTGGCGCGGTCGCCTGGGTCACCTTCAACCGGCCCGAGCAGCGCAACGCCATGACCTTCGCCATGTACGATCGACTGGCCGAGATCTGCGACGAAGTCGAGCAGGACCGCGACATTCGCGTGTTGGTGCTGACCGGCGCGGGCGACCGCTCGTTCGTCTCGGGAACCGACATCAGCCAGTTTCAGACGTTCACCGATCCGCAGCACGCCATCGACTACGAAGCGCGCGTCGACGGCGTCATCGGCCGCCTCGAATCGGTGCAGCGACCGACGATCGCCGCTATTCAGGGCTACGCCGTCGGCGGCGGCGCCAGCCTGGCTCTCGCCTGCGATTTACGCGTCTGCACGCCCAACGCCCGCTTCGGCGTGCCCATTTCGCGCACGCTCGGCAACTGCCTCTCGACCAACAACTACGCTCGATTGGTCGACCTGATCGGCCCAGCCCGCACCAAGGAACTGATCTACACCGCCCGGATGATCGAGGCGGAAGAGGCCAGATCGATGGGATTAGTGAATCAGATCGTCGAGCCTGAGGAACTGCTGGACAAGGCGCAAGAGCTCGCCGAGCAGATCGCCGCCAACGCGCCCCTCACCATCCAGGTGACCAAAGAGTCGGTGCGCCGGGTGCTGCTGCACCGTCGACCGCCCAAGGCGGAAGAACTGATCCTCAAGTGCTATATGAGCGAGGATTTCAAGGAGGGGGTCAACGCCTTCCTCGAAAAGCGCAAACCCCAGTGGCAGGGGAAATAGCGGTCCGGGCGCGGATCCGGGCCAATCCTTGCTGGACAGGATTCAACATGGAGGAAGCAATGGCGAACGAAACCTCGACATCCCTCCTCACGATTTACGACGGCTGGGCGGGGTATCAGCAGGCGTTGCTGAGCGCCGTGATGGGGCTCAGCGCCGAGAATCTGGCCTGGCGCGGCGGGGAGCACCTGCGTTCCGCGGGCGAACTGGTCGGCCACATTGCGACGGGCCGGATCTCCTGGATCCACGACATCCTGGGCGTCGAGAGCGCCGAAGTTGACGAATGGGTCGCGGAAGCCTGTCAGCCGGGCCCGGCACATCACCTCAAAGCTGGCGTCGAGCTCGACGCCGCCACGCTCTGCAGTGGTCTGGAAGCGACCTGGGGAATGATCGAGAGCGCCCTCTCGGGGTGGACGGTGGCGGACCTCAGCCGCACGTTCAATCACCCGTATCAGGGGAAGACTTACGTCGTGCCCTATCAGTGGGTCCTGTGGCGCATCATGGCGCACGACCTGCATCACGGCGGCGAGCTGGCCTTCGCGCTCGGCATGCAGGGGATCTCGATCCCGGATCTGGGCGATCAGGGCGGCCACCTCGTCACGCCAACGGTGGTGGATGAGGAGTAATTCGCAACAGCCCTCATCCCCTAACCCCTTCTCCCGCCAAGCAGGAGAAGGGGAACGACGCGCAACGTTTCCAGATCGTCTCCCTTCTCCCGTTCGAACGGGAGAAGGGTCGGGGATGAGGGCCGCTCATGCAACCTCACGCTCCCTACCCCACCCCCTCGCTTGGCGCACCGCGCTTCGCCGCACCGGCCAGGACGGCGATCAGCACGCCCAGCACCACCACGATTCCGAGCGCCCCACGCAATGTCAGCACGTCCGCCGATAGGCCGATCGATGACGGTCCGGCCAGCAGACCGGTATAGCCCGCCGTCGAGATGGCGGCGATGGCTGGACCGGGCGCCATGCCGCCCGCGCGGCTGGCCGCGCTCACGGTGAGCGGGAAGACGAATGACATGCCCGCGCCGACGCAGGCGAAGCCGATCAATGTGGTCGGCAGGCTGGAATAGGCGAGCGACAAGCCCAGCCCGACTGCCGCCACCAGGCCGCCGATGCGCATCAGCATTGGTGCGCCCAGACGCTCGGCCCAACGGTCGCCGAGCAGACGTCCGGCGGTCATCGTCACCGAAAAGACGGCGAACCCGGTCGCCGCCAGTCCAGCGCTGGTGCCGATGTTGTCCCGCAGATAGACGGCGCTCCAGTCGGATATTGCCCCCTCGTTGAGCAGGGCACAAAAGGCGATCACACCCAACGTCGCCAGGGCTCGGGTGGGTCGGACGAAGACCGGACCCGTCTTCTGCTCGGACGGCGATTCGGGAATGAGCCAGCGGGAGATGTAGGCGCCGAAGAGCGCCAGCGACGCCCCCACGATGAAGAGATGCAAGCGCGGGCTCAACCCCAGCGATGCCAGACCGCCACCGATGATCGACCCGGCGATGCCGCCCGCGCTGTACATGCCGTGAAAGGAGGACATGACCGGGCGACCCATGCGCTCCTCGACCGCCACTCCCTGCACGTTCATCGAGACGTCCAGCATTCCTGCCACGCCGCCGAAGACCACCAGTCCGAGCATCAAGGTGACCTGGTTCACCGCCAGCGCCGGGAGCGTCGGCGCGACGATGAAGGTGAGGACTGTCGCCATGCAGACGTATTGACTCCCGACCCGCGTCAGCAGCCAGCCGATGATCGGCATGGCGATCAAGAGGCCGACGGTGAGGGAGAGGAGCGAGAATGCCCAGCGCACTCGTGCTCAGGTGCAAACGGTCCTTGATGGCAGGAATGCGCACGAACCAGTTGGCGGCCACGAACCCCTGGATAAAGAAGAGGGAGCCGACCGCAAATCGAGCGCGTCGCCGGGCAAGTCGAGCGCTGGCGCGGACCTCTGCCGTTGACACGTCGTCCCGAATCGCGTTCACAAAACCAACTCCAGTTGACTCTTCGTCATCAATCCCTCGTTCCCCTCGGACGGCCGACAGGTCGCTCGAAGCTCGAAGTCTACCCACTTCACGCTTCGTCCTCGTCAACACATGCTCGATTTTGATACGCTGGCTGCGGAAAGCGCTGCGCCGAGGGAATTGACTGACCTCCTCTCTTACGCAAGAATAAAGCGAACGTACGCAGTGACGGACTGGCAATGCGTTGCCAGATAGGCTATAATTGGGCCATAATGAGAACATCTGTTCTGGCTGATGAGATCATCGAGTTCAGGACGGCATTCAGAATCAGCCAGAGGGTGGGGACGGCCGAATGGCAACAGCAACGACGACCAAAACCAATCGCTATACCGGGGCCGACATTCGTGTGTTGGAGGGGATCGAGGCGATCCGCACGCGGCCCGGCATGTATATCGGCTCGACCGGGTCGACTGGCCTGCACCACCTCATCTGGGAGGCGCTCGACAACGCCACCGACGAGGCTATCGCGGGCTATGGCAAGCACATCTGGGTCGAGGTCGACGCATTGGGCTGGGTTACCGTGCGTGACGAGGCACGCGGCATGCCGTTCGACCCCAAAAAGGTCAACGGTAAGACGCTGCCGACCGCGACCGTCATCCTGACCGTGCCCCACTCCGGTGGTAAATTCGACCAGGGTGTCTACAAGACGGCCGGTGGACTGCACGGCGTCGGCGCCACCATCATGAACGCGCTCTCGGAGCGGCTCGAGCTCACCATCTGGCGCGATGGACAGGAATTCAGCCAGGGCTTTGCGCGCGGCGTGCCGGAAAAGCACACCATCACCAAGTGCGACAAGAAGAAGCATGGCACGCAGTTCCGCTGGCTCTTCGATCGCGACATCTTTGCCGATCCCACGGTCGACTATCAGCGGGACGTCATCGAGAGCCGCATGCGTGCCGCCGCCTATCTGAACCGCGGCATCGCCTACCACCTGAGTATATGGGACGATGACGCGCAGAAGATGGACGAAGCGACGTTCTTCTCCGAGCGCGGCTTGCCCGACTACGTCGAGGAATTGCGGCCGCTCGACCGCGACAGCGTCCCACTCTTCAAGGATCCGGTTTCGGCCACCGAGGAGCGAGACGGCATGCTGGTTGAGGTCGCGATTCAGCCCAACCGGGGCGAGCGCACCCGCCTCGTCTCCTTCGCCAACGGCGTGCGCACCGTCGAGGGCGGCACACATGAGAGCGGCTTCCAGGCCGCGCTGACCAAGGTCCTCAACGACCAGGCGATCCGCCTTGGCGTCACCAAGAAGCGTGAATTCGACGCCGAGCTGATCCGCGAAGGGCTGGTTGCCGCCATCTCGGTGAAGCTGACCAATCCGCAGTTCGAAGGACAGACCAAGAACCGCCTGACCAACAGCGGCGTCGACGGCACCGTCCGCTCGATCGTCAACGAGGCGCTGACCCGCTGGTGCGAGACGAACGACTCGACCACGCGCGAGTGGGTGAAGAACCTGGTGCAGCGTCGCAAAGCGCGCGACGCGGCCAAGGCGGCTGCCCGCCTCATCATGACCGGCAAGAGCAAGCGCAACGGCCAGATTATCGACGCGGCCATCTCGGATAAGTTCATCCCCTGCAATACCAAGGATCCGAAACGGGCCGAGCTCTATCTGGTCGAAGGTGACAGCGCCGGAGGCTCCGCCAGCCAGGGCCGCTACTCCGATTTCCAGGCGATCCTCAAGCTGCGCGGCAAGCCACTGAACGTCGCGCGCGCCAACATCGAGCGCATCGCCAAGAATGAGGAGATCCGCACGCTGCTGCAGGTGATCGGCACCGGCTCACGCCAGGCGTTCGACCTGAGTCGTCTCAAATTCGACAAGATCATCGTGATGACCGACGCCGACGTTGACGGCATGCATATCCAGGCGCTGCTCCTGACGCTCTTCCACCAGGAACTGCCGGAACTGATCGACCGAGGGCACATCTACCTCTCGGCACCACCCCTCTATTCGGTGAAGCAGAACGGCAAGCCGGTCTGGCTGCGGGACGACGAGGCGCTGCGCGTCTGGCTGAAGTCGCACAAGGGCAATCACGAGATCAAGCGCTACAAAGGTCTGGGCGAGATGAACCCGCGCGAGTTGCGCGAGACAACCATGGACCCCGAGCGTCGGCTGCTGAAGCAGGTGACCATCGAGGACGCGGCTCTCTCAGAGAAGCTGGTCTTCAATCTGATGGAGGACACCAACGCCGAAGGCCGCCGCACCTTCCTGGCCCAGCGGGCGCGCAAATATACGGATATTGATGTGTAGACTGGGCACCCTCATCCGGCGCTGCGGCGCCACCTTCTCCCGTCCGAACGGGAGAAGGAAAACTCTCTCCCCTCTCCCGCTCGGCGGGAGAGGGGTCGGGGGTGAGGGTTTAGACGAGGGAACCTATGGCGACGACGGTTGTGATGAACGGAAATGGGCACCGCGAAGAGATCGAGACTGAAGAGTTCTCGAGCCTCTTCGAAGATGCCTTCGTGCAATACGCGCTGGCAGTGGTCACCAGCCGCGCGCTGCCGGACGCCCGCGACGGGCTGAAGCCGGTGCAGCGGCGCATTTTGGCCTGCATGCTGGAGAACGGCTATCGCGCCAACCGTTCGACCGTCAAGAGCGCCTCGATCGTCGGTGACGTGCTCAAGTCGTATCACCCGCACGGTGACGGTGCGGTCTACGACGCCGCGGTGCGTATGGCCCAGCCTTTCACCATGCGTTATCCGCTGATCGAGGGACAGGGCAACTTCGGCTCGGTCGACGGCGATTCAGCCGCAGCCTACCGCTATACCGAGATGCGCCTCTCGGCCATTGGCGAGCTGTTGCTGCGCGACATCGAGCAGGAGACGGTCCCCTTTACCGAGACCTATCTGCAGGACCCCAAAGTCACCCAGCCGGTCTATCTGCCCGCCCGCATCCCACCCATCTGCAACCCGGCTTCCGGCATCGCGGTCGGACTCTCCACCGAGATTCCGCCGCACAATCTGAGCGAGTCGATCAAGGCCGCCATCGCGCTCCTCGACGATCCCGAGATGACGCTCAAGGCGCTCATGAAGATCCTCAAAGGCCCCGATTTCCCGGCCGGCGGCCGCGTCATCGGCATCGACGGCGTCGAGAGCTACTTCGAGACCGGCAAGGGTCGCGTCATCGTACGCGCCGAAGTGCGGCTCGAGCAGGAGCTGCGTCAGAACAACCTGGTCGTGACCGAGATCCCGCCCATCTCGCGGGCGCGTCTGGTGAAATCAATGATCAACGCGGTCAACGACGGCAAGGTCAAGGGCGTCACCGACATCCGCAACGAATCGGATGAAGAGAAGGGGACGCGCGTCGTCATCGAGCTCGAACGCGGCGCGACACCTGAAGTGGTGCTGAACCAGCTCTACAAGTTCAGCGACCTGGAGACCTCGGTTCCGGTCAACATGGTCTTCCTCTTCGGAGATCCGGGACAGCCCGCTCGCCAGCCGCGCCAAACCGGCATGATCGAGCTGCTGAAATACTGGAACCGGCATCAGATCGATGTCATAACCAAGCGGGCCGAGTATCAGCTGCGCAAGGCCGAAGAGCGACTGCACGTCGTAGAGGGACTCATCATCGGCGCGGCCAACGCCGACGAGATCGTCAAGATCTTCCAGGCGGCGCGCGATCGCAACGTCGCGAAAGAGCAGATCAAGGTCAAATACAGCCTGAGCGACATCCAGGCGGACGTCATCGCCAACATGACGCTGGCGCAGGTGACCAAGCTGGACGCCTCCAAATACGCCGAAGAGAAGAAGGAGCTCACCCGGAAGATCCGTGAGCTGCAGGCGCTTCTGAAGAGTGAGGCCAAGAAGGTGGCGTTGCTCAAGGAAGAGCTGACCGAGATCCTCAAAGAGCATGGCGACGCCCGACGCACCCGCATCGACACGTCGGACGGCACGATCGAAGCGGTTGGCAGCCTGGTCGAAGAGCGTGACGTACTGGTTGTCGTCGCGGAGTCGGGCCGGGTAAAAGCCGTGCCGGAGAACGCCTTCCGCCGCAGCCGCAGCACCAAGATGGCCAAAGGTGACGGCATGAGCGCCATCGTGCCCGCTTCGACGCTCGATTACCTGCTGGTGCTCACCCGCAACGGGCGCGTCTACATGGCGAAGGGCCACGACGTGCCCGAAGGTACCCGCACCACCGGCGGAGAACCGGCCCAGCGTGTCTTCAGCCTCAAACCGGACGAATCGCTGGCGGCCTTGCTGACCACCGACGAACTGCATGAGACGCGCCACGTCGTCTGGTTCACCGCCAACGGCAAAGTGAAGAAGACGGCTCTCTCCGAATACCGCAGCATCAACTCCGCCGGGCTCAACGACGTCAAGCTGCTGGGCGATGACGAGATCGTCGCGGCCGCGCTGGTCGATGAGGGAACCAAAGGCGACTACTTCGTGGTGACGAGCGACGGACAGGCGTTGCGCTTCCCGGACGACGAAGTACGCGCCACCGGACGCGATGGCCAGGGGGTCAACGCCATCACGCTCAAGGATGGCGCCAAGGTCGTCGGCGCACTCTTCGCATCCGACGGCACCGACGAGGATCTGGTCGTCGTCAGCGACAAGGGCATGGGCAAGCGCACGCTCATCTCACAGTTCCCGCAGCGGCATCGCGCCACCGGCGGTATCGCCGCGATCACGCTGGCGCGCGGCGATAAGCTGGCGGTGGCCACGCTCGTCGGCGTCAAAGACGATCTGATTCTGGCGTCATCGAACGGCATCACGGCGCAGCTCAGCGCCAAGACGATGCGTCGCCAGACCCGTGCGACCCGCGGCTCGAAACTCCTCGACGTCGAAACCGGCGACCGCGTCAGCACCATCGCACGGCTGAGCGAGGGGTAAATCTCGCTCATTCGCACGGTCAACCGGTGCTCGCCGGTTGACCATAAGCGTTTGACGCGGTACACCTCTTACGCTGAGATGCAGCACCGACGTAGCGGCCCAAAATGGGCCGCTCCCACTATGTTGACTACAAAGGAGACGCAGATGCGGCGCGGTGTCATCCTGGCGCTAAGTACTCTGCTTGCACTGACGATGTTCCTCCCGGCTGCCACGATTGCGCCGCCCTCGGCGCTCGCCGCGGACTACTCCGGGCCAAACCGCGTCTACTTTCCACAAACCGGGCAGTACCTTGGACTTGGCTTTCTCAGCTACTGGCTCGACAAGGGCGGCGTCACTACCTTCGGCTATCCGATCACCGGGGAGATCCAGCAGGATCAGCCCGGAACCAGCACCCCCGTCACCGTCCAGTATTTCGAGCGCGCGGTCTTCGAGTACAACTCCAGCGCGCCGGACGGGCAGCGAGTGCAGATCCGGCGGCTGGGCGCCAATCTCGCGGCGCAGGCATCGGCTCGATGGGACGCGAGCCAGAGCAAAGCGCGAGATGTCGCGATCTCACTCGGCTTTCCGCTCCCTGATGAATCCAACCCATTCGCTCCGGCGCCAGCTGTTGAGGACGATTTCAGTCTTGTCTACTTCGCGGCAACGCAGCATACCCTGAGTAACGGCTTCTACGACTTCTGGGGCATGCACGGCGGAGTGTCGGTCTTCGGTTACCCCGTCTCGGAAGAATTCCGCGATCCCGCCACCGGCTTCACCGTGCAGTATTTCGAGCGGGCGATCTTCGAGTGGCATCCGGACGATCCAAACGGGCAGACGGTGCAGCTGCGCTTGCTCGGATCCGATGCTGCCAAGAGTGACGGCGTCGACGCCCAACTCAACGAGTCTGACGGTACCCCGAACTACAGCCCAGGTCTCTGGACAGTGAATCAGCCGGCCGATCCGGCCGCGCTGACGACGCCACTGCCCGGAGCGCCGAGCGGCTTCCCCAAGTGGATCGAGGTCAATCTGTCGCAGCAGTACATGCGCGCCTGGCAGGGGGACGAGGTCGTCTATCAGGAGTACATCTCCAGCGGTCTGCCGCCCAACGTGACCCCGCCCGGCTATTACAAGATTTTCTATAAGCTGCCGTCTGACGAGATGAAGAATGGTAAACCGGGCGATCCGGACTACTACGACCTGAAGAATGTGCCCTGGGTGATGTACTTCCTCGCGGGAGGCTACGCGCTGCACGGCACCTATTGGCATGCCAACTTCGGTCACGAGATGAGCCATGGCTGCGTCAATATGACGACGCCTGGCGCGGCCTGGCTCTATCAATGGGCTCCGCTCGGCACGACGGTCTGGATTCACAACTGAGCTACCGGATCGCCCGTTGCCAGGCGATCGCCATTACAATGCTCCCATTACACGTTGCATATCGCTCGGAGCGAAAGGGTGGGAGACGATGGCAAGCACAACCCTCGAATTTCCTGACAAAGGCGAACGGATGGAAGGCGAGCTGCAGTCCGATCTGCGGATCCTGAGTGGCTGGACCTGGCCCTACGTCAGCATCACCGGTAAACATGACGGTCCGCTGGCGACGATCATCGCCGGTATCCATGGCTGCGAGTACGTCTCGATCCGCGCCGCTGTGCGTCTGGCGCGCGAGATCGACCCGAATGAAGTCCACGGCCGGATCGTGGTCGTGCCGATCGTCAATCTCCCCTCCTTTTGGGAGCGCACCGCCTTCTTCAACCCGTACGACGGCAAGAACCTGAACCGTGTCTTCCCCGGCCGAGCCAATGGCACCTTCTGCGACGCGCTGGCCTACTTCATGTTCAACTCGGTCATCACTCCCAGCGATTCGTTCGTCGATCTCCACGGCGGCGACATGGTCGAGGAGTTGCTCCCCTTCTGCGGCTTCCTGGCCAATGCCGAAAGCGGAGTGGCGGAACGCTCGAAGAAGATGGCCGAGGCGTTCGGGCTCCCCTTCACCATGGGTCGACAGGCGGACCCGAATCAGCCGGGCGGAATGACCTACGTCTCGGCGGCACAGGCAGGCGTGGCCGCGCTGCTGGCCGAAGCGGGCGGCGTTGGTCAGCTCACGTTGGACGACGTCGACATCCTGGTCGACGGCACCATCCGCACGTTGCAGGTGAACGGCAACCTGCCCGGCGATCCGGAGATCCCTGGAACCACTCACGCGACGAAATCGCAAACCCTCTTTGCTCCACGGGATGGTTTCTGGATCTGCGACGTCCGCGCGGGTGACGAGATCAAAACGGGTCAGACGGTCGGGCATATCCTCAACCTGCTTGGCGAAGAACTCGATGAAATCAAGGCGTCATTCGACGGCACGGTCCTCTATCGCACCACGAGTGCGGCGGTCAAGGAAAAGGGCATCCTGATGAGCGTGGTCGCCTGACCGATTCGCTTATACGTCTCTGAACCCCGGTGGTCGGTGGCCGGGTGATTGCGGCAATGCGATCACCACGTCACCGGCCACGTCCACGCCGTGACGACAGCGCGATGCCAGGTCGACGGGACGGCGAGCCATTCGGCCCACCCACCGTGACCAGCGTGGACGTATGAGGATGAGATGAGATTCATGCGACATCACGCCCCAGTAGCGTCCACGTCTTCGTGCCATTCCGTTCTCGCCAAACGCCATCTTGCGGGCATCCCGATCCTGTTCCTTCTGCTGATCGCGCCCGCCTGTCTCTCGTCCGAAAACTCGACGTCGTCCGACGGCACCGGCGCATCGAGCACGACCGCCACCGCGAGTGGCGCGTCGACCACGACCGCGACCGGGAATGCCGGTACGGCATCGTCGACCTCCACGACAGGGGCGACGACCGCGGCTGCGGGTACGAGTGCTCCAGCGCAGACGTCGGCCCCGGTCAACCTCTCCTCAGTCACCATCGGTCTCGAGCCGATCTTCGGCGGACTGAATCAGCCGGTCTTCTTGACCGACTCCGGCGACGGCAGCGGCGACATCTTCATCGTCGAGAAGGCCGGCAAGATCCTGCTGGTGAAGGGTGGGAAGGTTCAGAGTGAACCCTTCCTGGACATCACTTCACGCATTCGCTCCTCCGGCAGCGAACAGGGCCTCTTCAGCGTCGCGTTCCACCCCAACTACGCCAGCAATGGCTACCTCTACGTCGACTACACCGACACGAGTGGCAATACGGTCGTGGCGCGCTTCACTGCCTCATCCGACCGAGCCAGCGCCGACCCCAACAGCTTCAAGAAGATCCTCGGCATCAATCAGCCCTACGCCAACCACAACGGTGGACAACTCGCTTTCGGTCCGGACGGCATGCTCTGGATCGGGACTGGAGACGGCGGCTCCGAGGGTGACCCGCAGGGGAACGGGCAGAAGACCAATACGCTCCTCGGCAAGATCCTGCGCATCGACGTCGATCAGGGCGACCCGTACGCGATTCCGCCCGACAATCCGTTCGCCGATGGCAAGAAGGGCAAGCCGGAGATTTGGGCCTATGGCCTGCGCAACCCCTGGCGCTTCAGCTTTGACCGTAGCACGCACGACCTCTACATCGGCGACGTGGGGCAGAGCACCTGGGAGGAGATCGATTTCGTCTCATCCGATCTGCAGCCCGGGCTCAATTTCGGCTGGAACATCATGGAGGCGACGCACTGCTACCAGCCGTCCAAGAACTGCGACACGTCGGGCTTGACCATGCCGGTGGCGGAATATTCGCACGCCCCGGGCAACTGCTCGGTGTCGGGCGGCTACGTCTATCGTGGTTCGCAATATCAGGCGATCGACGGGGCCTACTTCTTCACCGACTACTGCAGCGGAACCATCTGGGCTCTCACGCGCGACGCCAGCGGCAAGTGGTCGCAAACCAACGTAGCGCAGGGGAGCGCCGGATACAGCTCCTTCGGGCAGGACGGCAACGGCGAGCTCTACGTCTGCGATCTCGACAACGGCACCATCTATCACCTGACCGCCACCAGCAAGTAGCGACACGCGGTGCGCTCATCGCACCATTCGCGTGCATAATGCAGCGGGCGTCGTTGATGGCAGTGGAAGGAACGGAAACGGATGAGCCGTAAGGGGACAGCGGTCGACCTCTCGAGCGTGCAGCGCAGGATCGAGCGTTTCGTCGAGGATGGCGAGATCGCCGGAGCGGGGCTGGCGGTCAGCCTGCGTGGCGAGATAGTCGCCGATTGGTACACGGGGCAGGCCGCGAACGGCCTGGCGGCCGGACCGGACGTCCTCTGGCCGCTGGCGTCAACCTCAAAGCTCTACAGCGCCGCGGCGGTCATGGCGGTGGTGGAACAGGGCGAACTCACCCTCTCGACGCTGGTTCAGACGGTCTTGCCGGAGTTTAGGGGCGACGGCCGCGAGCAGGTGCGGCTGCGTCATCTGCTGACGCATACTTCCGGACTCATCTATGAATCCCCTGAGATGGAGGAACGGCTAGTCGATCAGACGCCGATCGATGAAATCCTCGACGAGGCCTACACGCATCCGCTCCTCTCCAAGCCCGGCACCCGCTTCGAGTACAGCGATTTCGGCATCGCCCTGGCGGCACGCATGGCCTGCGTCGTCACCGGCCTCTCGTTTCCAGACCTGGTGCGCACGATGGTGCTCGAACCAGCCGGGCTGAAGAACACCTTTATGCCGCCCGACCCGAGCGATTACGGCCGCATCGCCCACGTCGTGGGGACGCTCGGCTACGGCACCGACGGCGCCATGTACAACTCCCCCTACGCGCTGCAGCTGGCACATCCATCTTTCGGCGCGGTCGCCAGCGCCTCAGACTTGCTGAAGTTCGGCTTGTTCTTCGCGCCCGGCGCGGACAACCCGATCGTCTCGCCGGCCACGGCTAGGGCCATGACGGTCGATCAGACGGGCGGCACGACACACGGCAACCTGGTGGACTTTGAACTGCCCCTGCCACAGCCATGGGGGCTTGGCTTCGAGCTCAATTTCACCGCGGGCGGTTTTGGGCTGGCGGAGCTCGGTTCTCCTGCCACGTTCGGCCACGGCGGGGCATCCGGCTGCGTATTGGCGGTCGACCCGGTCAATGCGGTTGGTCTGGCGTACGTCTCGAACAGCCACGCCAACATCGACATGGAACGCTGGTACTTCCGCCTCTCGGCCGTCGCCAACGGCGTCATGGCAGCCCTGACGCGATAGCTTCCTCGTCTGTACGGGCGACGCATGCGTCGCCCAGCGTGCGATCGCGTCCGCATGCTTCCCATTGTTCGCACGCG
The DNA here is from genome assembly GCA_963822235.1 of uncultured Chloroflexia bacterium. GTDB lineage: Bacteria > Chloroflexota > Chloroflexia > Thermomicrobiales > Thermomicrobiaceae > CALAGB01. Next base: position 1,838,312 of record CAWGGU010000005.1, on the reverse strand, counting down.
TGCCTTTGGTAGGGGCGAAGCTTGCCTTCGCCCGCGCAGACGCACTGCCAAATGAACCGGAGGGGAGATAACCTGTCCCCGGCTTACGAAGACGGCCCCCGATATGGGTGGTTGCCAACCGGATGGTTCGGGCGAAGGCAAGCTTCGCCCCTACATGAGATGGAGCCTATCCGGAAGGGTTCGTTCACGAGGGCGTGGTGGGCGACGCATGCGTCGCCCGTACAACGGATGCGGGCTGCGATCCCCCTCAGACGATCTCTTCGCCGAGGGCGATGGAGAGGAGCTTGACGGCCGCGGAGGTGCTGACTCCGCTCGGATCGAGCGCGGGGTTCAGCTCAACCCAGTCGAGCGAGTGGATCGGCAACCTGCTGCCACGCAGTCGCCGCAACAGATGTGCCGCCTCGCGAAACGTCAGCCCCCCAACGGCAAGACTTCCCGTCCCCGGCATGACCAACGGATCGAGCACGTCGACGTCGAAGCTGACGTGGACGGCATCGGCGCCGGACCTGCTGATTCGCTGGATGATGCGTTCGACACAACGGTCGAGCCCCACGTCGTCGATCTCGCTCATCGTGATACAGGTGAGCTTGCCCTCGCGAATCCAGTCCCGCTCGGCGAAATCGAGGCTGCGCACGCCAATCAAGTAGACGTCCTCGGCGCGGAGCTCCGGATTGAGGCCAATATCGGTCAACTCCTGCAATCCACGCCCCAGACTGACGCCCAGTGGCATGCCATGCACCCGTCCAGAGGGGCTCACCTCTGGCCAGTTCATGTCGCCATGCGCGTCGATCCAGACAACCGCAAGTCGCTGACAGGCGAGCGCGGCCCCGGCCACACTGCCGATGGCGACCGCGTGATCGCCGCCAAGCGTCAGTGCCAGATTGCCTCGGTCGATGGCATCTCGGGTGCACTCCGCCAACTTCAGGCTTGCCTGGGCGATCTCGTGGGCATGCAGTGCCTGACCAGGATGACGCTCAGAGTCGGTCTCCGGCAGCGGAGCGACTGGAACGACCTCGTCCTGGCGCAGACGTCGGAGAAGATCCTGATCGTGCCGCGCCTCCCAGCGCGAACGCAGATGGCGCGACAGCTCCTCCGGTCCTTGCTCGACGCCACGACGTAGCGAGCCAAGCGCCATCGGCACCAGGATCGGTTGGATCCCGGTGCCGGTGAGCCGGTTGCGTGACCTATCAGTCTCCATGGCTACATCACCCGAGGGGCGGAGATTCCCAGCAGGCTGAGCCCGTTGGCGAGCGTCTGCCGAGCGGCCTCGACCAGCGCGATGCGGGCGGAGCGCTGCGGCTCCTCGGCGGTGAGGACCGGACAGGCGTGATAGAAATCGTTGAAGCGCTTGGCAAGCTCAAACACGTAGGAGGAGATCACCAGCGGCTTGTACTCCGCGGCGGCTCGCTCTACTTCGGTCGGGAAGGATGCGATCTGCTCGATCAGGTTGATCTCTTCCGGCGTCACCTCGGGGAACTCGAGGTCACCGCTGGGCATCTCGTCAACCTTCTCCAGGATGCGGCAGGCTCGTGCATGGGCATACTGAATGTAGGGCGCGGCATGCCCTTCGAATGAGAGGGCCTCTTCGATGTCGAAGACGAAGACGCGGTTGTTGTCGCGCGCCAGCATGCCGTATTTCATGCTGCCGATTCCGACGTCCAGCGCGATCTGCTGCTTGACCTCCTCGGGCAGGTCCGGGTTCTTCTCGTCGATGATTTCGCGCGCCCGTTTCAACACAGCACCGGCGACGTCGTCATACAGGACGGCGTTGCCGGAGCGGCTGCTCATGGCGCCGCTCGGGAGCATGACTGTCTCGTAGCTCAAGTGGAAGCACTTGGCGGCCTGCTCGAAGCCCCACAGCTCCAGGATCTTGAAGATCTGCTGGAAATACAGGCTCTGGCGCACGTCGACCGCCCAGATGGCCCGGTCGACACCGTACGTCTCAAACTTCTCCCGGGTCAGCGCCAGGTCTTTAGTCGAATAGAGGGTCGTACCGTCGGAGCGCAGGATCGGCAGCGTGCGATAGGTCTCCTTCTCGAGACCCAGCTTCTCGTCGATCTTCACCACCGGCAGGCCGTCGCTGATCTCGGCGATACCCCGTTCCAGTAGCTCCTTGACCATCTCGCGACCGGGCTCTTCCACCTCACTCTCGAAGAACCAGACGTCGAAGTGGATATCGAGCTGGTCGTAGATGCGCTGGAATCCTTCCATGCTCCAGGCTTTGGTCTCTTCCCAAAGCTGCACGAACTCCGGATCCTTGCGATCCCAGGACTGAAAGATGTCGCGAACTTCCCGCTGCCAGCGCGGATTGTCGATCCACCAGTCGAGATGCTGCCCAAGCTGCTCTGCCCGCGCCAGCCGCTCGTGGTAGGTCTCCACCGGCGTCGGCTCCTGCTCTTCGGGGGGCGGCGGCAACTCGCCTGCCTCGGCCAGCTCGACCTCGTGTGCAAGCTGCTTGCAGGCGATCGGCCAGAACTTGATGATCGTGTCATTCTCGTAGAACGCGTCGGTCTTGATCTCCCGCTGATGGGCGATCTGCCCCAGGAGATAAGCGACGTCCTCTCCCACTTTGTGGGTCTTCCAGAGCTCTTTCATCATCCGGTCGATCATCTCGACGAAAACCGGGTCCTCTCGCGAGAGCTCGTTGAGGAAGTCGACGATGTCCTTGCGGTAATTGAGCCGCTGAACCGACTCCGCATAGATGTTCCCTAGCCAGCGGCCGCGCGCGGCTGGTGACGTTGGCTCCTGGCCCTTATAGAAGCTGAGGTAGCACCAAAGAGTCCGGATCACGTGCATGCCGATGTCGCCGATGTAGTTGGCCTGCAGTACGTCGTATCCGGCGAACTTGAGCGTGCGGCTCAGGGCATTCCCCAGGCTGGTGCCGCGCAGGTGCCCAATGTGGAATTCCTTGTGCGTGTTCGGCTGGGAGTACTCCACCATCACCTGATCGGTCCGCGCCGGACCACGTCCGTAGTTCTCGCCTTCGTCAAGGATCGAGCGGATCACCACGTTGGTGTAGTGGTTGGTGTCGAAGACGATGTTGATGTAGCCGTTGGTCGCTTCGACGCTGGCGAAGCCGTTGTGGCCGCTCAGCCGATCGGCGATCTGTTCGGCGACGTGCTGGGCCGTCTCCCGCACGATCTCCTGAGCCCGGCGCTTGCCCTCCTTCTTCGAGAGCTCGGCCGTCTCCAATTCGATGCGCTCCGCTTCGATCTCGTTGCCGATCTGGTAGCAGACGGATGAGGCGGTCCCCCAGACGCCGGAGAAGGGGATGCCGCGCATGTCGAACTCGCGCCGGCCGTAGCCAAGCTCTTCCAACACGTCATTGATGAGATCCGCGGCCCGCTGCTCTTCTCGCTGGTTCATTACCCCACCTTGTGTGAATCGCTCGATTCGGCGATTCACTCAGACCGGCATTCAGCCGATCTCCGCACTCATCGATTCTCGAGATTCCGCGTCCACTTCACGCCAGCCATGCTGGGCGGCCCAGAAGCGGTTCGCGCGATGCAGGCTCTCGAACGTGCCTGCGTCGGTCCAATAGCCTTGAAGCTCCTGCCAGCGCAGCTTGTTGTCGGCCAGATAGAAGTTGTTGACATCGGTGATCTCGAGCTCGCCACGCGCCGACGGCTCAAGCCGATCGATGTAATCGAAGACGTGGCCGTCATACATATAAAGACCGGTCACCGCATAGCTACTCTTCGGTTCGGCAGGCTTCTCCTCGATCCGCAGAATGCGCGTCGTATCCTCGTCGTCGAAGACCGGGCAGCCGAACCGCTCTGGGTCCGGCACTTCGGACAGGAAGAGGACGGCGCCTTCAGTAAAGCCCTCCACCGTCGGGCGAATGTCAGCGTCGGTCGTGTTGTCGCCCAGAATGACGCAGATGTCGTCGCCGTCGGCGAAATCGGCGCACAACCCAAGTGCCTCGGCGATGCCCCCCTCGTGCTCTTGGTACGTGTATTCGAGGTGGCGGATACCGAGATGCTTGCCATTACGCACGACGCGCAAAAAATCGCCTGCATGCGGGCCGCCGGTGACGATCATGATGTGATCGACGCCGCCATTCACGAGAGTCGCGATTGGATAGTAGATCATCGGCCGGTCGTAGATCGGCAGCAGGTGCTTGTTCGTCGCGTATGTCAGCGGGTAGAGGCGACTGCCAAGCCCACCGGCAAGAATGATCCCCTTCATGCATCCCTCACAGCTTCATACTGGATGGTTGGCAAAGCCAACGGTCGGGCTGGTTTACCCGAGCCCGTTTCCGGACACGATCAAAGCCAGCGCGACGCGCCAGAGCAACGAAAAGTATATCATCGGAAATTTACTGATTTCGCGCTCGCCGAGGACCGAAGAGCGCTAACGACGTTTGCCGCGGGTGACTGTCTTCACCAGGGCACGCACTCCAGCGACTCGCGAGTAGAAGGAGATGACCGGGCTGGCGACCTCTTCGCTCATGAACTCAGTCGTCCCGCGGACGCGCGTCACCGTGCCGGTGAGCTGTTCGAGGAGCGGAATCGCGTGATTCTTGAGGAGCAGGGAAATCCAGACGGCCAGCCCGACGAGTACGCCCATCAGAAGAACGACCAGAACCATCGAGAGGGTGATGAAGATGATCGAGATGTCGGTCAAGCGCCGCAGGGCTGATTCGTCGGAGCCACCGAGGAAGTAGAGACCAACGCCACCTCCGATGAACACGACGAGGAGCAAGATGACCGAAACCCAAACCCATCCTTTTCTCATGATTGACCCTCCCCTTCGTGTGTCACGGATTCCGCCGGGCCGACCCGGCGATTGGCAGGCAGTTGGCGCCGGTAACGACGATCAGGTTATTGCTGCCGGGACACTCGACGCCTGCGCGTGCGCGGTTCCGGCGACGAGGTGAAGAACCAGCAGATAAACAGACCACCAACGGCACCGGCAACGGCTGGCGCCATCGGGATGTTTCCCAGACGCAAGAATTCCACCCCGGCCAGAATCGCAAGGACCTCGCCAAGGTGGAATCCGACCACTGCTGCCAGCACGAAACACGGTAGCTGCCACAGCTTTCGCCCGAACATACTGTGGAACAGCAGCCCGCAAATGCTCGAAAGTAAAAGCGAGAGAACAAGCGACGGAGGCACGACTCCCCTTTCCAAGATGCTGTGCCTGTACGGCCACCATCGCGGCGTGCCTGCATCTTAGCAGGTTCCCGACGCCGACGCTCGTTTACCCCTGACCGTACGACAGTTTTCGGTCGCCAGCAGCACGTCTTGGATCGCTCTCAGCGCGGAGACGCTTCCCAAGTTTCGTGTGCTGCGATCAGCTTCGCATCGTGGGGTCGAGGGTATCTCGGAGCGAGTCGCCAAGCAGATTAAAGGCAACCACCGTGACGAAGATCGCCAGTGTCGGGTAGAAGAACGTGTGTGGTGCGATAGAGATGTACTGTCGCGCCGTGCTCACCATAGCACCCCACTCAGGAATCGGCGGCTGGATCCCCAAACCAAGAAAGCTCAGCGTCGCGCCAACCAAAATAGCCGTGGAGACCCGCAGGGAAGCAAAGACGATGATCGGTGAAACCATGTTCACCAGGATGTGTCGCCGGACAATGGCTGCATCGCTCGCGCCCATGAGCCGTGCCGCTGTCACGAATTCGTTCTCACGCAGACTCAACACCATCGATCGCGTCAATCTCGAAAACCCAGGAATCTCGTTGATGCCGATGGCAACGATGACGTTGATCAGCCCCGGTCCAAGGGCCGCGACAATCGCGATCGCCAGCAAGATTCCGGGGAATGCCATCAAAATGTCAATGAGACGCATCACGACACTATCAAGACGACGATAGAACCCCGAGACGATCCCGAGCAGCGTTCCGATGGCAAAGCTGACGATGATGGCCGCGAAGCCGATCGTCAGCGAGTATCGCGCTCCGTAAAGCAATCGGCTGAAGATGTCCCGGCCCAGTTCGTCGGTCCCCAGCCAATGTGCCGATGAGCTGCTGGCGAAACGATTCGCGATGTCCTGCTCTTTCCAGCCGTACGGGGCGATCGCCGTCGACAGAATCGCGAGAACGATGAGTGCCACGATGACCACAAGTCCGACCACCCCTGGCTTGTTTCGCAGGAATTGTCGCAGGAACCTACGCCAGCCCGATCTCGCCGGATCGGCCCGGTGAGCGGCTTCCAACGCACTGAGCGAAGCGGGGCCGGCAAGCCGTGGTGATTGTTCAGCCTGATTTCTCACGCCGAGATACCTCTCATCCGTAGTGAATTCGCGGGTCGATGAAGGCATAGACAACATCTACCACCAGATTCACCAACACGAAAAAGAGGGAGATGACCAGCACGGTTCCTTGAACCAGCGGAAAATCTCTCGCCTGAATGGCATACACAGCTAAGCGGCCGACGCCCGGCCAGGCAAAGACGGTTTCGGTCACGACGGCGCCACTGAGCAGATAGGCGACCTGGAGCCCGAGGACGGTGATGATCGGCAACATCGCGTTCTTCAAACCGTGTCTGAGGAGTACGATTGGCTCCCGCAATCCTTTGGCGCGTGCGACCCGGACGTAGTCCTGGTTGAGCACTTCGAGCATGGCGGAGCGCGTCAGTCGCGCCATGGTCGCGACCGAGCCAATTGCTAACGTGATCGCCGGAAGCGCCACACTGCGAAGACCGTCGAGCGTCCAGATCGGCCCACCGTAGCCGCTGATCGGAAACCAGCGTAGACGATACCCGAACACCCACATCAGTGCGAGTGCGACCGCGAAGACTGGGGCGGTAATGCCAAGCATCGACGTCATCATGAGGCCGCTGTCCGTCGGCGTCCCACGTTTCGCCGCAGCAAAGACGCCGAGGGGTATGGCGATGATTGGCGTGATGATCGCCGCGGCGACCGCGAGCTCAATCGTTTTCGGCAGCGCGTCCATCACGTCGGTCAGCACGGGTCGCTTTGTCCTGAGTGACCGGCCGAGATCACCATGAAGAACTCTGTTGAGATAGATCGCATACTGCTCAGGAAGCGGCTTGTCCAATCCGAGCTGCTTCTCGATAGCGGCGACTGTCGCTGGGGGGGCATCCGGCCCCGCGATCACCTCGGCCGGGTTTCCCGGCACGAGGTGAAGGACCATAAAGACCAGAACCGAAACGCCCAGCAGCACGATTGGCAACACGAGCAGCCGTCGGAGGATGTACTGACTCATTTGCCGATCCTATTTCTTGATCGAGATATCAAGGAATCGATAGAGCCAGCGTGACGGATGAACCTGAACACCCTGGACTGAATCTTCTTTACCGAGCGTACCAAGCTGATGAATCAATGGTGCGGCCGGCGCATCCTCAATGAGCTGCTTCTGGATGTTCTGGTAGTCCTGAGTAACCGCGTTCTTATCCGTATTTGATCGCGAATCCAGCAGCCACTTGTCGACATCCGGGTTGCTGTACGAGAACCGATTCGGTGCGGGCTGCTGCTTCGAATAGAAATAGAAGTAGAGAACGTCGGCGTTCGAGTAGAACACACCGATAATGTATCCAACCTGATCGCCAGAGCGAGCGGCGGCGAACCAGGCAGTCTGCTCGTACTGTTTGGTGTCGACCTTGATCCCAGCCTTACTGAGCTGCTGTTCAATGATCTGCGCCTGCAGGACGGTGGTGCTGTCGTTAATCACCCAGAGTGGCATCGTGAGCTTGGTCCCGCTCTTCTCGCGAATGCCGTCCGACCCTGGCGCCCATCCAGCCTGATCGAGCAAGCTCTTCGCCTTGTCCAGGTCGAATTTGGGTGCGATGTCCTGGGAGCCCGCCCAATAATACGGCGTCTTCTCCGCGAGCATGGTATTGGCGGCGGTGCCGAGCCCAAAATTCGCGCCCGTGACGATCTCATCACGGTTCAACGCGTAGTTAACCGCCATGCGGACATTGACGTCGTCGAACGGGGCTTTCGTGGTGTTCATCCCAAGGTAGGTGGTCTGAAGCTGATCGTATTTGACGATCGACACACCCGGGGTGCTCGAAAGCTGCTCCACTTGCGCCGCGGGAACGTCCTGCACGAGGTGGATGTTTCCAGACTGGAATTCGGCGATTCTCGTGTTGTCTTCAGGAATGATCCGAATTTCGACGCCGTCGACATAGGCCGGACCCTGATTCTTGAAAACGGGTGAACCCCAACTGTAGTCAGCAAACTGTTTCAGAGTCAGCTTGTCATTGCGGGTCCAGGAATCGAACTTGAATGGGCCGGTGCCCTCCGCCGTGGTGACTCCGTAATCAGCGCCCGCCTTGTCCACCGCGTCCTTGTTGAGGATTACCGCCCACGATCCGGCAACCTGGTCGAGGAAGATGTTGTATGGCTCTTTCAGGGTGAACTTTATGGTTTGTGGATCGACCACATCCGTCGATGTGATTGGTTCGATGGTGTATGAGGTCGGTGATTTCTCGGTGGTCACCCAGCGATCGAAGGTGTATTTGACGTCGTCCGCCGTGAAATCCTTGCCCGAGTGGAACTTGACGCCCGTTTTCAGCGTGAACGTGTAGGTCAGTCCGTCACTGCTGACGTCCCACTTTTCCGCCAACGCTGGCTTGAACGAGCCATCATAGTCCTGATCAACCAGGTTGTCGTGAATCAATGCGAGCACACGTGCCGCGAGTAGCGCGGTCGTGATGTGCGGGTCGAGCGACTCCGGATCGGCATTGAAGGCGACGACGAGCGTCCCTCCCTTTTGGCCTGTTCCCCCGGAGCTCTGAGTTGCCGTTGCCGTTGAAGAACCGCCTGTCGTCGGGCTCGCACCGGCTGCTGCTGGAGAACCTGACGTCGTGCCACCCGTCGTCGTGGTGGTGCTGCTGGCCGTCGTTGGCGTCGATTTGCTGCTGCCGCACGCCGCGAGCAATCCGCCAACGGCTCCGGCCCCAACGATCGCGACTGACCCACGTAGCACTGAACGTCGCGAAATCGCTCGATTCATTATGTTGTCTTGAATTGCCACGAGCTCACGATTGTCCGAGGACATAGCCCCTCCTCTTTATGAAATGAATGCCGAACAGCGAAGATGACATCCATTTCAACGTTGTGGATAGCATAATTCTGCTCTTGCGGGAGATCGCGCGATATTCGAACACCCATACTTTACAACGGGAACATTATAGCGTGACTCGCCTGTCACCGGAAGTGGGCAAATCGGGCTATCTCAATCGAAATTATTGTCATTATGTCGCCGACGGGACGCTTTAGCGAGACAGACGGCCGCATGGACCATCTTCCGCGCATCTCCCAATTCTTGCCGATTGAGGGTTCAGCCGCGAACTGGCGCTCAATAACCATCAACTACGATAGACTGTTCGCCGTACGATCACCTCGGACTCGTCCACGGCGAGGTGCCCGACCAATGGATTCAGTTTTCAACGCACTCAAGGATGCTGGTACCCAGGCGCTGCACAACGTCGGCGTGGTCGCCAGGGACATCCCGACCTTCGTCATAGCCGTCCTCATCATCCTGTTCGCCGCATGGATCGCGCAGGCCATCGGGAGCCTGATGCTGCGTGCCGATCGGATCTCGCCACATCTCGACCCGAGTCTGAAACTGCTGATTCGTCAGCTTATCGTGGCAGGTATCATCATCTTCGGCGTTACTGTGGCGTTCGGCATCCTTGGCGTCAGTATCGCCACGATCATCGCCTCGTTCGGTGTGGCGGGATTGATCGTCGGTTTTGCGCTGAAAGACATTCTCGAGAACTTCGTGGCCGGAATACTCATCCTGTGGCGGCGACCGTTCGAGATTTCAGATCAGATCCAGATCGGTACGAACGCCGGGACGGTCAGGGAGATCAACTTTCGCAGCACGTCTCTGCGCACGGCCGACGGCATCGAGGTACTGATCCCGAACTCCCTCATTTTCAATCAGCCCATTCAGAATTTCACCGAGGGTGGCTCGCGGCGCACCACGATCGTGGCGACCGTGCCAGCCGGAACCGATCTGGCCCTGGCGGCATCCTTGCTGAAAAGGTCCGTAGAGTCCGTCGACGGCGTTCTGGCGGCTCCCACGCCGGAAGTGCTGCTGCTGGGCTCCGACTCCAGCACCTATCAGCTTCACGTGCGTTACTGGACCGCGCCGACCATGCAGGTCACGAGTGAGATCGAATCGGCAGCGCGAATCGCGATCTTGCGGGTTGTTGCCGGCCCTGAGCTCCAGGGAGAGGCGCACGATCCCACAGAGGCTGCCCCGGGAACTTGACATCCTTTTTCAACGTCTACATACGGGAGATCGGTTCACCATCTTCACGGTGAGCCCGATGTATCAATTGCTCGATGAGGAAAAGCGCAATGCCATCCGCGCCACGCACATCACATTCGACTCGCATACGATTGGCAACCATGAGCCTTCTGGTGACCGTCCTCGGACTCGCGCTCTTTACCGCGTGCGCTCACAGCGGTAGCGGCGGAGCCACCGCCACCAGCCAGGCAACACCGACAGGAAGTGGATCCATGACGACCTCACCCATCCAGATCACTAACGTCGACGTCCTCATCGCCGAGAGCTACCCGCCCCAGATCTCCGTCAGCGTGACCGGCATCATTCCCGATTCCTGCACGACGGTAAAGCAGCCAGAGGTGAGTCACGACGGAACGACCTTCAACATCACTATCTTGGGAGAGCGTCCGGCCGGCATGGTCTGCGCGCAGGTCGCCACCACCTATCAACACTCGGTTTCACTTGGCACGCTCGACCCAGGTAAATACACGGTAACGGTGAACGGCGTAAGCAAGGATTTCACCGTCAGCTGACGGCCCACCTTGAGGTCAAAACGGTGCAAGCAGATCGGGTGAGGTCTGGTACGATACCGGACGATGTTTGACGCCATTGATCCGCATTACCACGCGCGACTGACGCCGTCTCAGGGGGATCACCGGGGGAACGAGATCGTATGAAACGGTGGCCACCTCCGGCGCTCGCCGCTCTGGTCCATCGCGACTTCACGCTCATCTGGATAAGCCAGTTCATCTCGAACGTTGGGACGCAGATCCAGACCGTCGCGCTCGGCTGGCTGGTCTACGATCTGACTGGCTCGGCGGCGCTGCTGGGTGGTATCGCCCTGGCACGCGCCATCCCCACCATCTTCCTCTCCTTGTTCGGAGGCACGCTGGCGGATCAGGTCGATCGTCGCATGCTGATGCTCATCTCCCAGACGATCCTGGCGCTCTTCAGTGGTTTGCTGGCGATTGCGATCCAGTCCGGTCTGACGAACATCACAATCCTCTACGCCTTCGCGGTTCTGACGGCGGCGGCATCGGCGGTGAGCGTCCCGACCACGCAGGCCTTCATCCCGGCGCTGGTCGATCGGGAACGGTTGCCGAATGCCCTGACGCTCAATGTTCTGGCGTTCAACGTGGCGGCTGTGGTCGGTCCCGCCGTTGGAGGGTTGGTGATCGGCGGGCTGGGCGTCGCTGCCGCCTATTGGATCGACGCGGTCTCTTTCTTTGTGGTGGTTGCGGCGCTGATCGCTATGCGCTCCCGTGTCACTCCCGAACCACTGCCGCGTCGTGGGATCCACGCGCTGGTCGATGGATTGACCTTCGTGCGCGAGCGTCCGGTCCTCTGGCAGCTGATGGTGATCGACTTCCTGGCAGTCCTCTTCGCATCCCGCTTCGGTCTCCTGCCCGTCTTCGCCGAGACCGTATTGAACGTGGGAGCGCAGGGCCTCGGATTCCTCTACGCCTCGGTCAGCTTCGGAGCGGTCTTTGGCTCGGCCCTCTTCACGGTCATGCCGATGCCGAAGCGACCCGGTCGACTGGTAGCTCTGACGATCCTGGCGTACGGCGGCATTCTGGCCGTCTTTGGCCTGGTTCACTCGTTCGCGCTCGCGCTCGTCCTGCTTGCCATCTCGGGCAGTTTGGATGCGGTGAGCTCGGCGCTCCGAGGCATCGCACGCCAGCTCGCGACACCGGACAGCCTGCGGGGACGTGTCGGCGCCCTGGCCACGACTTTTGCCATCGGAGGTCCGCGTCTGGGCGATTTCCAGGCCGGCATGGTCGCCAGTGCCGTTGGCGCGGGGAATGCCATGGTGATCGGGGGAGCGACCTGCCTGGCGATGGCATTCCTTTCGCGATGGTGGGCACGACCGCTCTGGGGCTATCGCGGTCAGGAGCTCGAACCGGAGGATCAGGCAACGGCGACCCAGACGGCAACATCCCAGTCTTGATCCGGACATCCATCGAGCGGATTGACGTTCTGCGCCCCGCGGTGGCACCATCATGAATTGTCGATCGGACGCGCGCTGGCCGCCAACCGGTCAACCGCTGCGTCGAACGGACAAATCACCGTCCTTGACGACCCGGCACGAGGTAGTCCATCTTGCATCTGTGCATTGAGGAGACACCCGCCAAATCGTGAGTCGATCAATTGATGTCCCGGCCGACATCGGATGGGGGCGTTGATCCATGCGCCCGGTTCGATTTGGCGGCATCGACGCCCCGCACCTGAGGAGCCCGTTTCCCACCGAACGACGCGACCGAGCAGGCCGGCAAGCCGGCCATTCTCGTGTGCCGCTCACTCGCTGCCCGGCGCCTCAGGTCACCGAACAACCCCCTGCAATGAATAGAGAGTCGAATTCGTGCGGTATGCGAGCTTCGACCGTTCGGCGATGAAACGCGACGTAGGCGTACAATCGCCGCCGGATATTCAACAACCGACAACTCAGACGCAGGCAACTGGCACGCTCGAGAGGGATTCGTGGGCGACTCCACGACCATGGCTCATCCTGCTTGGAGAGACGATCCTCTTTCTGACCGTGGCGGCAGGCGTCCTCTGGCCTGCGCCGATCCACTCCAACGAGTTGCCCGCCGCCTACCCCGACAGCGATCTGATGATCAGCCATTGGCCCAGCGCCATCCTGATCAAGCGGACTATCTCGCTGGAGCACCGGCTGCCGCTCTGGAACCCGTTCTTTGCCGGCGGGCGACCACTGGCCGCCGATCCACTGGCCGCCATGTTCTATCCGCCGACCCAGCTGATGAACTTCTTCCCGCTGCGGGACTACTACCTGATCCTGCTGCTCGGGCACCTGATGCTGGCCGGCTTCGGCACGTTCCTGCTGGCCCGTCGCGCCTTCCGCTTGACGCGCTGGCCGGCTCTCGTCGCGGGTGTCAGCTTCATGGCGACGCCACGGCTCATCAGCCATCTTGGTGCCGGACACTTCACCGTCGTACAGACGGTCGCCTGGTACCCCTGGCTGGCGCTCGGCGCGTGGGCCACGGTGCGCCAGCCGCGCCGTTGGGCGGCACCGTTCGGGCTCATCCTCGGGCTAACGCTCCTGGCCGGCCACCCTCAGATGGCCTATTACGGTCTGCTCATGACCGGCGTCGTGGCCCTGTGGCTCCTCGTCACCCGCTACCGACAATCGACCTGGCGCGAGTTACGCGCTCCCGTCGCCGGACTGATCGCCGCGGGTGTGACCGGCGTGCTGCTGGCGGCGGTGCATCTGCTGCCATTGGCGCAATTCACTGCCCTGTCGACGCGTCAAGATTCGATCGCCGCGACCGACAAATATCCGATTCTGCAGTTCCTGCGGGCGCTGATCGGCCATCCGCCCGCTTCGACCGTCCCCTGGGAGAACGTTATCCAGCCGGGTGGCGTGGTCCTGATGCTGGCAATCCTGGGCGCGATCGCCGCGGGCAGACGTGCGCTGCCCCTCGTCGGCGGGATCGTTCTGGTGGCAACGTTAGCGATGGGAAACGCCTCGCCGATCTTCTACCTGGCAGGTCACGTACTCCCCGATTTCAACCGCTTTCACGGCCTCTCTCGCATCTGGCTGGTGGCATTGCTCGGCTTCGCTCTGTTGGCTGGACTCGGCACGGAAGCGCTGCTGGGTTTGATGCGCGGATTCGAAGAGCGGCTGGTGCGGCGCGGACAGCTGGCAGTCGGAATTGTTGCCGTGCTCCTGGTAGCGTCGACCTTGATCAAGACTGACCAGGGCCGAGCGCAGGTCGCATCGATCACCTTCGCGACCACGCCGTCGCCGAGGGCGAAGCGCGTGGCTGACCTGGCCGGTTCCAGCCGCGTCTACGGGGTCCAACGCAACCTCTGGCAGATGGGCGCGGTGGATCTGAGTATGCGCCTGGCCGATGGTTGGGATCCGCTCATGATCGAGTCCTACGTCCGCTTCATGCAGCCCGCGGGCGGCTACACCTTTACGGGGTATCAGTTGACCATTCCGGCGTTACCGGGAAAACCGAATCCGTATCTCCTGGGGTTGATGGACGTTGGCATCGTGGTCTCCGACGAGAAGCTCGACGATCCAAACCTGAAGTTCATCCAGGAGATGGATAAGCTCTTCATCTACCGCAACGTCCTGAATGCGGGCCCGGCCTATCTTGTTCAGCCTGATCAGCAGGGGAACGCCCCGACACTGGGCAAGGTGCAGCCATCCTCAAACGGGTTGACTCCCACGCTCCTGAGCCGCGAGGAAGATCGATTCAGCGTGAAGACGTCGAATGCCACCTATCTGGTGGTAGCCGACCCCTATTACCCGGGCTGGAAGGCAACCGTTGACGGGCACGACGCCAACATCACGACGATCGACAACGTCCTGCCGGCCATCAAGCTCGATCCCGGCACGCACACCGTCGTCTATCGCTACGAGCCGGGAACCGATTACGCCGGTGCGGTCTTCTCTGGGGTTGGACTGATACTGCTCGCGGGCGGTCTCATCTTTGGCTGGACGCAGTGGATCGAGCCCAACGGCTTCCGACGGCGAACCAGCGACAGGCTCGTGGACGTAGAGACCGATGACGCCAATTTGGATGCGGTTGAGGAGCGCTAGCGGCTAATGATTGCCGATCTGACGGATCGGCTGCGGCTTGGGCAATGGCTTCACTTCGCTGAGCGTGGTCTGATTCGGGACGAAGTCGAATGGCGTCTCTGCGTCGGTCAGGCCATTGGGATCGATCGGCAGTCGGTGCAGATCCGTGTCGTTGATTGTCTCGAAGCTCTCGTGGAACTCGCGCAGTCGGAAGATCTGCTCCGGTGAGGGCTCGTCCTCGAAGACGGCGTAGGCGACGGTGTACTGGCCACGTACGAAGTGGACGACCTGCCCCTGGGCAAGCTGCGTCTTATGCACCTGCGATCCGAACATCTCTTCCGAGAGGCTTTCGAAGGCCGACACCATTCCGGTGATGATCGATTCATCCAGCGGGAAGTCGCCATAGGTGCGCAATGGCATGCCACTGGTGTCGACGATCGCCAGGGACAGCACACGCGTCTCCGGCACGTGATCGATCGTTGGTGGGCGCGGGCGCTGATCCTTGAAGTCGACACCATCCAGCCGGCGCATCTCGAGGTCGTTTAGCTCGACGCGCAGGACGTTCAGATAATCGATCAGGTCGGCATAGACCGCGTTGAAGCGCGTCAGGCTGATCTCACCCAATGAGAGCATCCGATTGAGGTTGGCGATGCGGCTCAGCACGGCGTCCTGATCGACCCGCACCTGCTCCAAACGCTCGCTACGTCGTCGCTCGACGGCAGCCACCTGCGACGCCTGCCAGATGCGATCCAGCCGCTGCTCAGTCACTTCCTTGACCCGTGAGCGGTCCTCGGCCCGTTTGCTGTTGGCATGGTGCTGACCGTCATTGAAGTCTTCGTGCGGATAGATCATCTCGCCCGACCAGTCGGCGCCGAAACACGCTTCCAGATCGACCGTCCGGCCCGTCGCCGCCAAATAGGAGCCCACCAGACCGAGAATCCAGGTGCAGCCGATCGGGAGTGAGAGTGCCAGGGCGAAGCGTGTATCGATGCCGGACGGCCAGGGAATGCCCGTGGTGAGGAGCATGGACATATCGAGCAGCAGGCGATGGATGCCGAACGACGTCTGCTCGTTGGTGCTCAAACTCCAGACGATGATGGTGAGCGTGGCCCAGACGAAACGGATCAGCTGGAGTCCACCCGCCACGGTCACGTGACGCGCCACGTAGCGGCTGCGCGGTCGGAACGGGATCAGCAGCAGCGAGATCCCTCCGAAATAGGAGAGCGTCGCGATGCGTCGATTCACGATGATCGATCGAGTTTCATACGACATGCCCGTCGATGTACTCCCGCGATGCAATCTGGGCCTTTCATGGAGTAGCTCGCTCGTCCGCGCGAACACGACGCCGGAGCGACGAGCGAAGCGTCACCTCGCATCTTAGAGTATAGGTAGTCGTGCGCCAGATTCAGAGAGACTATTAGTCGCTGTACGGATGGGACGGTCTCCTTGAATGCGAGTACGCAGGTCCCATCACGCTGGCGCGCACGCCGCTCGCGGGAGGTTGGCTCGGCGAGAAATATCGCGATTTATGTTATGATCTGACCCGGAGGTACAATGGCCACGAACAGCAAACCGCATGCGCCGCGTGGGGTTACTCGCCGCAAGATTCTTTACACGTTAAAGAAGAGTGACGGGCTAACCGCCGATCAACTTGCACATTTGCTTGGCATCACCTCAATGGCAGTCCGCAAGCACCTGGCGGCGCTCGAAAGCGATGAACTGATCGAATCGAGCGTGGTCCGGCGTTCAGTCGGGCGACCGGCCAACGTCTACCGAGTTGGACCTCTGGCCGAGGATTTCTTCCCGAAACACTACGATCTGGTGGTCACCGAGCTCCTCACCGATCTGCTGCAGATCGATGGTGAGCCCAAGGTCAACCTGCTCCTCGAACGCCGCTCCGAGCGAACCCGCGAGTTTCTGCGCGAACGCCTGAGTCACGCTCGCAACCTGCGCGAGCGGGTGGCGGCGCTGGCCGAAGGGATGGACGAGCTCGGCTACTATGCCGTCTGGGAGCAATGCGACGAGACCACCTATATGATCAAGCAGTACAACTGCGCCATCAACCGCGTGGCGACCTGCTTCCCCGTCGCCTGCAACTATGAGGCGGACATGTTTCGCCAACTCCTCGACGCCGACGTCGAACGCGCCAGCCACCTGCTGAACGGCGATCGCGTCTGCGGCTACGTCATCCGCCAGCGCTCCTGACAACCATCTTTCGCCAGTCGTCAGCCCCATAATGGCCCTCGCTCATGCCACCAAATGCCTGTGCTGATGCATTTGTCGTCCTGAATTCGTCTACTGCCACTTGCGCGCTAACGAAAAACTCGTTAGCATGGCTGCTATGGAAGAAGGAACGAACGCCGCCGAGCGTATCATCAAGCGTTTTGGCGGCCAGAGTGCACTTGCTGCCCTGCTGGGAAAGCGGCAGAGCACAATCGAACATTGGGCAAAGACCGGGCGAGTACCCGCGCAGTGGCAGGTGCCACTCATGTCACTCGCTCGCCAGAGAGGTGTGATCTTGGAAGCCAAAGACTTCGTCGAACTCACGCCCAACCCGATCGAGCCGGCCGAGGGCCGGCTGGGCATCCTGCTCGTCGGCCTGGGCGCCGTCGCCTCAACGTTCATCGCCGGTGTCGAGCACGCCCGTCGCGGCAGCGGCCAGCCCATCGGCTCGCTCACCCAGATGGGCACCATCCGTCTCGGCAAGCGATCGGACAACCGCTCGCCCCTCATCCGCGACTTCGTCCCGCTCGCCAACCTCGACGACATCGTCTTCGGCGCCTGGGACCCCTTCCCCGACGACGCCTACGAATCGGCGCTGAAGTGCGGCGTCCTCGACCGCCACGAACACATCGAGCCGATCGCCGACTTCCTCAAAACCATCAAGCCCATGCCGGCCGCCTTCAATCAGCACTACGTCAAGCGTCTCAACGGGCCGAACGTCAAGCATGGCACGAAGATGGAGATGGCCGAGCAGATTCGCGAGGAGATTCGCGAGTTCAAGTCCGCGAACAATTGCGATCGCCTGGTCATGATCTGGTGCGCTTCAACCGAGATCTTCATGCTGGAGAGCCCGAGCCACAACAACCTCGACGCCTTCGAGATGGCGCTCGATCTCGATGACGAAACGATCGCCCCGTCGATGCTCTATGCCTATGCCGCCCTGATGGAGGGCGTCCCGTTCGCCAACGGCGCTCCTAACCTCACGGCGGACATCCAGGCGCTGGTTGGGCTGGCGATGGAGCAGGGCGTTCCGATCTGCGGCAAGGATTTCAAGACCGGCCAGACCATGATCAAGACCGTGCTCGCGCCGATGTTGAAGGCGCGCATGCTCGGCCTGAGCGGCTGGTACTCGACCAACATCCTCGGCAACCGCGACGGCGAGGTGCTCGACGACCCAGAGAGCTTCAAGACCAAGGAAGAGTCGAAACTGGGTGTCCTCGAGTACATCCTGCAGCCCCAGCTCTACCCCGAACTCTATGGCGACGTCTATCACAAGGTACGGATCAACTACTATCCACCTCGTGGCGACAACAAAGAGGGCTGGGACAACATCGACATCTTTGGGTGGCTCGGCTACCCAATGCAGATCAAGATCGACTTCCTCTGCCGCGATTCGATTCTCGCCGCGCCGCTTCTTCTTGACCTCGCTCTCTTCCTCGATCTGGCCAAGCGAGCCGGATTGAAGGGCATCCAGGAGTGGTTGTCCTTCTACTTCAAGAGTCCACAGCACGCGGCCACGGTCTATCCGGAGCATGACATCTTCATCCAGCAGACGAAGCTCAAGAACACCCTGCGCTGGATGATGGGCGAAGAGCAGATCACACACCTCGGCCTGGAGTACTACCAGGAGGAATAAGCCGCTAAGTCGTCATCTCGACCGTTGGAGTCCCCTCTTCCTGGAGAGGGGACTCGCATCATCCGCCGATAAGGCGAGTTGCCCACTGGGCAGACACAGGGGTCTGCCCCTACCATACGGGCAATCCCCCATGCTCAGACAACCACCGTGAACCATGTACTGGGCACTCTTGAAGCCAGCCCCGCGATTGCGCTGCTCTCGACGTTGACAATCATCTGATATACTTGACTAACTTAGTTAACTACCCGATGCCTGCATCCGTGGGTGGGCATCGGTCGCAACGATCAGTGTGATGGATGGATCGATATGACCGAACAGACCGCGACCGACGACGCGTCAAGCGATGCACAACCGCAAGGCACCGCATCCGCCATCGGTCGCGCGCTCGATCTCTGGAACAACAGCCTCGGGCGAGAGTTCGGGCCACTCTCGCGCCGACAGAGACGCGCGCTCCTCACCCTCCACGACCTGAGCGTGGCTCGCCCATCGGTACGGGTCAGCGATCTGGCTGAACAACTGGGAGTCACCTCGGCTGGGGCGACCCGCATGCTCAGCAAGCTGGAGGAGTTCGGATTCATCAGCCGCTTCCGCGAACCGGAAGGGGATCAGCGCGAGGTCTTCGTCAGCCTGACCAACTCTGGGAGTCATGCGCTGCGACAGGCCAACGAAGTCTATTTCGAGCGAGTCGCACGAGCGCTCAATGGACTCGCTGAAGATGAGCAACGCATGCTGGCTCACCTCCTCGCCAAGCTGACGAACGACCACGTTCGATGACCATTGGGAATTGGAGATCCACAATCGTGAAATTAGAGAACAACCATGTCCGCTAATCGCGGCGGCTACGGCGGCGGTGGAATGCATCGCACTCCGGGGCTCGGCGGCGTCTGGCAGCAGCAGCGCGCACTGCGTTATCTCAAGACCGGCCCGCCCCGTAGCGCGCGCCGCACCTTCGCCCGCGTCTGGCAATACGTCCGCAACTATCGCCGCCGCTTCCTCGCGGGCACCTTACTGATGCTGGCCGGGGTCGCCGTCGGCGTCATCCCGCCCCTTCTGATCCGGCGACTGATTGACGACGCCATCCCCAATCACAACTTCCATCTGGCCCTGATTCTGGGAGCCGGGATGCTGCTCGTGCCGTTGAGCACCGCGATACTTTCGTTGGGGCAGAACTTTCTGGCGTCAATCGTGGCGCAGGGGATCATCGCGGATCTGCGGCAGAAGCTTTACGACCATACACAATCGCTGGGAATCGACTTCTTCACCTGGACACCCGCGGGCGAGATTCAATCGCGTTTCCTGAATGACGCGGGCAGCTTGCAAAACGTCCTGACGCAATCCTTTTTTGGTACATTCGCCAACCTCGTCACCGTCATCGGCACGCTGATCGTCATGACCTTCATCGACTGGCAGCTGGCGCTGGCGGCGG
Source organism: uncultured Chloroflexia bacterium (assembly GCA_963822235.1). Taxonomy (GTDB): domain Bacteria; phylum Chloroflexota; class Chloroflexia; order Thermomicrobiales; family Thermomicrobiaceae; genus CALAGB01. Next base: position 1,818,271 of record CAWGGU010000005.1, on the reverse strand, counting down.
CGCTGGCGCTGCCTGCATTCGCCTTTCCGGTGCTCCACTTCGGCAAACGACGCTACGCCGCCGTCGAGCACGCGCAAGCCGCCATGGGCGATCTCTCGACCATGCTTGGCGAGACGCTCACCCTCTCCGGCGCGGTCGTAGTCAAGAGCTTCGGCACCGAGGATCGGGAATCGGGACACTTCGCACTCTTGAACAACGCGGCTCGCAAAGCGCAGATCACGCAGATCCTCGAAGGACAGTGGCTGGTCGTGGTGGTGCAGGGACTCGCGGCGCTCGGCCCGGCCGCCCTCTACACCTACGGCGCCTACCTCGTCATCCACGGGCAGATCCAGCTCGGCACGATCGTGGCCTTCGCCACCTATTTGGCCCAGCTCTATTCGCCCGCCTCGTCTCTCGCCGGTGCCAACGCGACGTTGCTCGGCGGGTTGGCCCTCTTCGATCGCATCTTCGAGATCATCGACATTCCGCCGCGCGTGCCGGAGCCGGTTGAACCACAGCCCCTACCGGCCATGCCGAGCAGTGGGATCGAGTTCGAGCAGGTCGGCTTCCGCTATCCGGCCGGGCTCGACGACGACAACCTCGGGGCTGAAGTGCTGCACGAGGTCTCCTTCAGCGCCGCGCCAGGCAGACTGGTGGCGCTTGTCGGTCCGAGTGGCGCGGGCAAGACGACCATCCTCTCGCTGGCAGCGCGCTTCTACGACCCGACCAGTGGTTGCATCAAGCTCGACGGCGTGCCGTTGCCACAGATCGAGCGGAACGAGCTGCGCGAGCGCCTGGCCGTCGTGACGCAGGACGTCTTCCTCTTCCATGCAACGCTGCGCGACAACATCTGCTACGGAGCGCCGGACGCATCGGCGGACGACCTGCAGGCTGTGGTCGAGGCCTCGCAGCTGAGCGACTTGGTCGAGCGCCTGCCCGAAGGGATCGAGACGGTCGTCGGTGAGCGCGGCTATCGACTTTCGGGAGGTGAAAAGCAGCGCGTCGCCATCGCTCGAGCACTTCTGTGCCAGGCACCCTACCTGTTGCTCGATGAAGCAACCAGCTCGCTCGACTCGCAGGCTGAACGTCGCATCCAGCTCGCGTTGGAGCGACTGATCCACGGCCGCACCGTGATCGCCATCGCGCACCGGCTCTCGACGATTCAACGAGCGGACCAGATTCTGGTGGTCGAGCGTGGGCAGATCGTCGAACGCGGCACGCACGAGGAACTGCTCCGGCAATCTGGGCTCTATCAGGAGCTCTACTACGCCCAGTTCGCGACGGAAGCTGAACAGAGCGAGGCAAACGTCGACGTAGCCGTGTAAACCATGCGCGAGCGGCATGCGTGTTGCGCTCACCCGGACTCAGAGTCGGCGTGTGGCCGGCTCGTCAATCTCAGGAGCAACACATGTCACATCTCAATGGATCAGAATCGAGCGACGGACTCGCCATGAGCGCCGCCACGATAGGGTTCGTCGCCGGTCTCCGCTCGCAGGTTCCCATATCGGCGCTTGCCAAGGCCGCCAAGAACGGGGATTTCGCCGAACGAGCCGATGGGCCGCTGCAGTACCTTCACTCCCCCTGGACCGGTCCGGTGACGGACGTGATGGCGGTCGGCGAGATCGTCGCCGACAAGCTGCCATTCGTTCCGAGCCGCATCAAGCCGCTCCCACTGGCTGGGCGGGGCTTCATTGGAGGCGTGGCGGGCGCGGCCATCTTCAAGAATGCGCATCGTTCGATCCCGAAGGGGTTACTGATCGGTGCGGCCGCGGCTACCGCCGGGTCGTTTGCCGGATACCACGCCCGCTCGTTCCTCGCCAAACGGACCGGCCTGCCGGACTTCGTCTTTGCCATCGCCGAAGACGCCCTGGCGATCGGCCTCGGACGCCTGGCCGTCAAACGCTATTTCGGGGACTGACGCCGAGACCGCGGAGCAACGCTCGTATGAGCGGACGGCCGTCCGCCCATCGGCCGCACCCTAACCATTTCGCCAGACACCCTCACATCTGGCGCATTTATCCGTCTCCTCCTTACGAACCGCATTCCATAGACGCTCAAATAACGCTCAAATAACGCTTCCTTCTTATACTGCTCCCGTCACTGACACTGACGACTATTCAGCACGTCCTGACGACGCTTGGCTCAACAGCTGGGGATGAAATGGACACCATGTCATCAGACGTGCCCATCGACTTCGCGCGTATCTCCAGTCCGTTCTCAATTGGCAAGAGCCGGCTGAATCCGGACCGACTTCGGAGAGATGCGTCGACACTTACTCGTGGATAACCGGCGGTCACACACAGCCAGTTACCAACGCTTCTCGCGTGGTAAGTAGCGCTGCTAAGATGCCACTGTCGTATTCATTACATACGACGAAACCGCACCTTCAATCGGCAGTAGTCTCGTCACGTTCCGCGGCCCAACAACACCACGGTCAAGTAACGCTCACAACTAACGCTCGAATACGCTCGCTGACTATCTTGCTGTGGCATGAAGATCACGTCCACAATCGCGGCCTGACGCCGTTTTCCGGTTCGTCCAGTTATATCGAGCGACGGACAGCGAACCTAACATCGCGGAGCGAAGGTGGATGTGGACCGGCCGTACTAGATCTGAGTCCTCATCCAGTGTCGGTCAAGACAGTAGATGGGTTAAGGAGCTATGGCCACATGCCACTCGCACTGAAGTCTCAAACTTAACGGTAAATCGCGTACAGCAGTCGTCGTACGTTGACGACGGCACCGAGCCGCTGCTGTACGTCCTGCGCAATAAGCTTGAGTTGAAGGGGCCGAAGTTCGGCTGCGGGGTGGCGCAGTGCGGCGCCTGCACGGTCCTCGTCAACGGCATCGATCAAACGGTCGTGCGTCACCAAACTGAACACGCTCAGTGACGGCGACGAGCGTGACCACACTGGACGGATTGGGGAGCCCCAGTCAACCCCATCCACTGCAGCAGGCGTTCATCGACCAGCAGGCTGGACAATGCGCGTATTGCGCCAACGCCATGATCATGGGCGCGCTTGGGTTCCTGAACGGTCGCAGCAACGTGCCGTCCGAAAGATGAGATCGAGCAGTTCTTCTCGGGCGATCGGTACAACCCCACCGTTCGTCTATCTGTGTCGCTGCGGCTCGCACACGCGGATCGTCAAGGCCATTCAGCAAGCAGCAGAGGAGATGCTCTCATGACGTCCACCATCTCACGGCGGCAATTCCTTTCGCGTGCCGGAACCCTAGCGGTCGGCTTCAGTCTCGCTCCGATGCTTGCTCGCATTCCGGTGACGGAGGTGGCGTGCGGCGAGCGCGAATGCGGAATGGGGTCGATTCCTGGCTGGTGTCGAGCCGGACAGCAGCGTCACGATCTACAGCGGCAAGGTGGAGCTCGGTACCGGTGTGCAGACGGCGCTATCCAGATCGTGGCTGAGGAACTCTACCTGGTTTGGACCAGATCCACATTCATTCAGGGCGATACCTCGCTGACGCCGGGCGACCAGGGTTATACCGCCGGCAGCCAGACGATCCAGTCCGAGGGACCGAAGCTGCGCATCGCGGCGGCGACGGCATTCCAGGCGCTCCTCCAACTCGCTACGCAGCAATTTCACGCGTCTCCCCACGCACTGAACGCACACAATGGAAGCATCGGCTATCGGCAATCAACCTCTCGCCTCACCTACGCGCAACTGATTGGCAATCAGCAGATCCAACTCACGTCTGATCCGAATGTCGTCGTCAAGATCCCAACAACTACACCATCGTGGGAACACCGGTGGCACGCGTGGACCTGCCCGATAAATTCATGGCCACGTTCAGTACATGCAGGACGTGAAGGTTGCCGATATGGTCCACGCACGCGTGGTGCGTCCCGCGGGGCGCAACGCCACACTCGACAGCTACGACGACTCGGCCTGCGCGTCCGTTCCCGGCTTCCTTCAAATCGGTGCGGCACGGGAACTTCCTCGCGGTCGTCGCCGATGACGAATGGGCGGCCATTCAGTCTGCAAACGCGCTAAACGTCACCTGGGCACAGGGCGATCCGCTGGCCGCGAGCCGGCTCCGACCAAGCGCTGATGGACGCGCTGCAGAATCCGGCCAATATCTTCGGCACTCGCCCCGTCAGAGTGCTGGCGATGCAGCTGCCACTTTCGCTGGTGCCGCCGACGACACGGCAGGCAACGTATTTCACGCCTTACCAGATGCATGCTTCGGTCGGCCCATCCTGTGGCGTGGCGGACGTCCGGAGTGCGCCCGATGCCAACGGTATCCAGGCGACGATCTGGTCCGGCACGCAAGGGGTTTATCCGCTCCAGGGAGCTATCGCGCAGCTGTTAGGGATCAGCGCGTCCGCCGTCCACATGGTTTACGTGGAGGCATCCGGCTGCTATGGCCACAACAGCGCCGACGACGCGGCGGCCGACGCGGCCGTGATCTCGCAAAAGATCGGCAAACCGGTCCGCGTGCAGTGGATGCGCCAGGACGAGCATGGCTGGGAACCGCTCGGCCCGGCCATGGTCCATGAGATGCAAGGCGGATTGGACTCGCAGGGAAACGTGGTGGCCTGGGAACACACCCTCTGGACTCAGACCCACTCCACGCGCCCGGGTGGTCTGGCCGGCAACCTGCTGGCCGGCCAGGAGCTTGGCTTCCGCCACAAGCGGCTAGTCCGACAGGTGGGAACCTTGGTGGCAGAAATCAGCGTCGTGAACTACGCATTTCCGAACAACATGGTGACCAACAACTCTGTCCCAAGTTACACGACCGCACCCAACGGCAGCATGACGCACACGACCAACGTCTTCCTGCGCACGTCGGCACTGCGGAGCCTGGGCGGCTTATCCAACAGCTTCGCCAACGAATCCTTCATGGATGAGCTGGCTCATGCGGCGGGAGCCGATCCGTACGACTTTCGCATGAAGTACCTCAGCGACCCACGTGCCGTAGCGGTCATGAAGGCAATGTCCAAGCAGGCAAAGTTGAATAAGCCCAAGCCGGGCGCACAGGAGGGCATGCTGAGCGGTCGCGGCGTCGCCTATCTCGAGTACGAGAATACGCTCGCCTACGTCGCGGCCGAGGCCGAGGTACAGGTGAACCCCACCACTGGCGAAGTTCAGGTCACACGGGTGGTCGTGGCCCATGACTGCGGCCAGATCATCAACCCCGATGGACTGACGAATCAGATCGAAGGAAACGTCATCCAGGCGCTCAGCCGGACGTTGAAGGAACAGGTCAGGTTCGACGACAACGGAGTGACCAGTGTCGTCTGGTCGCCGGGCCCCCAAAACACCTATCCACGTCGAAAAGACCTACCCAATCCTGAACTTCACCGAGGTGCCCGACTCGATTGAGGTCGTGCTGATCGATCAGCCGAACGACGCGCCGTGGGGCGCCGGTGAGCCGGTCACCGAGATCATGCCTGGTTCGATCGGTAACGCCATCTTCGATGCGATCAGTGTGCGCCTGCGCACGGTGCCGTTCACGCCGGACGCCGTGCTGGCGGCGCTCGCCACAGCTTGGTCAATCATTGCGAGAGATCGCTGGGCGCGTGGCCGCGGTCTAGCGGCCCGCGCCCCCTGCCCGCGCGACGACCGCCACAGGCACGCGGTTACGGCCACCAACCCAAGGGCGGCCAGCGTCAGGCAGCCACAGGGACAGCCCATGCGCCAGCGCCAACCGGGACCATAGGGCCCCCGCCAGTAAGGACGCCTCCACATTCGGCCACGCGGAAAAGGTCGCGGGTCCCATCGTCCCGGTCCCCAATATCGAGCGACAACCTGACTCTGCATCATCGACGACCATTCCTCCGTAACGCGCCGCCAATCCATGCGAGACATGGTCTGGCTTGTTCGGCGCCCGTATCGCGCTGTTTTCAGCTTAACCTCCGAATGTAAACGGACGATCGCTGCCCACTGGCGCTTCAATCTCCGGTTACAAGGCGCGGAACGACCCTCCAACAACCTGCTCTAGCACAACAGAAACATAACTGTTCGCGAACCTCGGCTTAACCATTCTGTCCAGATACCGGGCGTATGGTGAAGGTCAGGAGGCATCGTATGAACGCTCAACTCACGCAAACTATCTCACCGAGTGAAGATGCCGGACGTGATCCGCATTGGGAGACACGTCAACTCAACCTGCAGCAGGGAGTCCAGCCGAACTTGACCATGCAGTACACGACGCTCAAGAGGTTGTACCGGCGCGGCTGGCCACTCTCAGTCCGAAGAGCCCCATCCGCGCACCGAAGCTAGACACCGCTCCCCACCCTCCGCGAACCCAGCTACAGGGCACCACAACCAGGATCGTTGATGCCGGTCGACGATCCTGTGGTGTGCTTGTGTCGCCTTTGGGCACATGCGCTGCGTTGACACGCCGTGAGTGTTACGTATAGTACCGGTACGTTCGCGGGCGACGCAACACGTGACGGACCGCGGATCATCGCCGGTTATCCGGTTAGAAAGCGCTCGAGGGAATTCGTGACCGAGCCTGCTTCACAGGCACGCGGAGACCATCGCTTGCTGGACGCATCCGGCATCGACGCAGCTCTTCAAGCCCTGGCGGAACAGATCGCCACTCAATTCGGCGAGGCCGACAACCTCTGCCTGATCGGCATACGACGCCGGGGAGACGTGCTGGCCGGGCGACTGCGCAACCGGCTCGGACACATGCTGAACGCCGACGTTCCCATCGGAAGCCTGGACATCACCCTCTACCGGGACGACTTCGACAGCCTGAGCCGCGACCCAGTCATCAGCCAGTCCGACATCCCCTTTCAGTTGGATGGACGCAGCGTGGTTCTGGTCGACGACGTGCTCTTCACCGGCCGGACCGTGCGAGCCGCGCTCGACGAGATCCTGGACTTGGGCCGCCCAGCGCGTGTGGTGCTGGCCGTCCTTATCGACCGCGGCGGACGCGAATTGCCAATCGCCGCCGACCTCATCGGGCAACACGTCGAGACCACCGACGGTGACGAGGTCCTCGTGCTCCTCAACGAGACCGACGGCAGCGACGCGGTGATCCTGCGCCGAGCGGGCGACTGAGCCCATGAGCGAACCGACCAGCAGTCCGCGCGTCAACGTCGATTCGGGCCGCATCGAAGCCAACCTACGCGCGTTCGCTCGCATCGGCTACAGCCGCGATGGCGGCATGAACCGTCTGGCCTTCTCGCGCAACGACCTGCGCGCCCGCCAATATCTGCTGCACGTCCTGCGCAATCTGGGCGCATCGGCCCGCATCGACGGCTTCGGCAACGTCTTCGCGCGCGTCGAAGGGAGCTCGCCCGAACTACCCCCGCTGTTGGTCGGTTCGCATCTAGACGCCGTGCCCGCTGGTGGACGCTTCGATGGATCGGTCGGGGTCGCCGCGGCGCTCGAGGTCCTTTCGGTGCTGCATGAGCACGGCGTCACCCCGCGCCATTCGGTGGAGCTCGTCTCCTTCGCCTGTGAAGAATCGAGCCGCTTTGGCCGCGGCACGCTGGGGAGTGGTCTCGTCGCGGGCGTCTTCGATCCAGACGAGATGCTCAACCTGGCCGACGCCCACGGCACGCGGCTCGAGCGCGTGCTGCAACGCGCCGGACTCGACCCGAGCAAAATGGCCGAAGCGCGCCACGCACCAGGCGACTACCTGGCCTACCTGGAGATGCACATCGAGCAGGGTCGGGTGCTGGAGGAGGCCGGAGCGGTGGTTGGGGTCGTTGAGGGGATCGCCGCGCCAACCCGCTTCCGCGTACATGTTGAGGGACAGGCGGACCACTCCGGCGCCACGCCCATGACGCTGCGCCGCGACGCATTGACCGGCGCCGCCGAAATCATCCTGGCGGTTGAGCGGCACGCGCGAGCAGCAGGCAATGTCGTCGGGACTGTCGGTGCGGCGACGGTCGAACCGGGCGCCATGAACGTCGTGCCGGGCAGGGTCACGCTGGCCGTCGACGTCCGCTCCATCGACGGCGAAGCCAAGGCGGCAGTGGTTCGAATGATTCGGGACGAAATTGACGCCGTCGCCCGGGCGCGCGACCTCACAATCGACGTCGAGCTCCTGACCGACGAGGAGCCGGTGCGGCTCGACCGTCACGTCATCGAGACGCTTAGCCGCATGAGCGCGCTACCGGCAAATCCCATCTCTGCGCATCATGTCGGGCGCTGGTCACGACGCCATGCACATCGCCCGGCTCTGCCCGGCCGGGATGATCCTGGTGCCGAGCCGCAACGGCATCAGCCACCATCGAGACGAGTGGACCGAGCTCGAGCACGTCGTAGCTGGGGCACAGGTCTTCGTCGACGCCGCCCTCGAAATCGCAACCAACGGCCTCCCGCGCGATTGATGATTTCCACGATTCGGTGGCCAAAGAGTATTTGCCACTCCGTAGGATGAGCAACGTCCCCTTGTCATCCTGAGCCGCAGTCGAAGGATCTCCTTTTAGTTGAACTGGGTACCGGCTGAAATTAGTGAGCGATTCCTCGGTTGCGTTAACCCTCTCTGCCCCTTCATTGGAGGGGGAGAGTCATCAGAATGACCAGGGGGCATTGATCGCGTTAAGCGTGGCAGAACCGCTCTGGTCACCTACGACTATCAACGTATTGCATGATTCGATTGCACTGCGCGTCACATTTCACGTCGTTCCCTCGTTGTATAAGGTAATGGGTGTTGAGGTAGAGGGGACGGCTCATGGGCACGTCGCGCGAACTGACCGAGCCAGATCGTTCGGGGCTTGAATGCCTGGGCGACGAAGCCGTGTTGGTCGAGGCCGCCAAGGTCGACGGCGAGGCGTTCGCCCGTCTCTATCTGCGCTACCGCCTGCCCATCTACCGCTACTGCCGCGCCAGATCACGCACCGACGAAGACGCCGCCGATTTAGCCCAGCAGGTTTTTCTCAAGGCATTCGAGGCCATCCCACGCTACGAAGATCGCGGCCTGCCGTTCAGCGCCTGGCTCTACCGGCTGGCGCACAACGCCGTCATCGACGCCGCTCGCCGTCCCAATCGCACCTTGCCATTGGAAGGCGTGTCGCCGAAAACGGAGCCACACCTGCCCAACGAACCTGAATCCAAGGCGTTGGAAGCGGACTCACTGCTTCGTTTTCAGCAGCTTGTCGCACCACTTACGGAGGAGCGGCGCCATCTTCTGACGCTGCGTTTCGTGCTGGAGATGCCAACGGCGGAGATCGCGGGCATCCTCGGCAAACGGGACACGGCGATTCGCTCGCAGCTCAAACGCGCCCTCGCATCTCTGAAGGAGCAGCAGCATGGCCGATAGAGAAAAGCTCATTCAGCGCTATAGCGACCTGCTCGATGCGGAGCTCGACGGCGATGAACTGCAGGCAGTCGCGCTACTGGACGCCGCTGCGGCTCCCTACCGGACGATCGAGCCGCCCGCCAGTCTGGATCATGCAGTCGAGCGATTCGTCCGCCAGCGTCGAGCACCAGCGTTGAATGGCGCCTCCATTGAACCGGTTCCATCTGAAACAGCACGTTACTCATCTAGTCCGTCTCGCCTGCCGACGCGACTGCGCACCAGCTGGCTGCGCCAGGGACTCGGCATGGTCGCGGCAGTCCTGGCCGTCGCGTTGCTCGCAGGCGTCCTCGCCGTCACCTTCCGCAACCAGGGAGGCGGACCAGCAAGGCGGATTGGGCGGCGGCGCGACATCTCCGACTCCATCGTCAGTCACGGACGCATCACTGAGCGCACTGACCGTCACGGCGTCATGCCTATGCGCCGACGTGGTGCCGCCAACGTGGAGCTGCAGCCGCCACCAGCCGAGTCGCTTCTCCGGCTACAGTACAGTCCGGCTAACATACCTTGATCTCAGCCAGAGCATCGGTGTCGACATCTTTGAAGCGTCGGTCCATAATCGAGTTCACATCGTCGATGTGCCACGCGAAGTCGACGACAATTCAAAGAGGTCGCTGGAGTGGGAGATTCCGTCGGACCAACTCGCGAGGTCGGCCGATCCGCCTCTGATGGCGGGAGGCACCCGTCGCCATCCGATCCAGCTGGCTAGTGGGAATTTCGGCGGTCGGCGACACCTCCACCGATCAGGCAACGCCGATATCATCGGCGCATCGCGAGCTCGATGATGCCGGTGGTATTGAGCGGCACGGATACCTCGCCAACGTCCGTCGCTGAGCAGAGCAACGAGACCGCGGCGTCCACCGCCGTATCAGCACCAGCCACCGTCGTCACTGGACCTCCGCCGCTCACCTTCGACCGAGGCTCAGCAGCTCGTTTCGTTCTATGTCTCTGAACCTTCGTGGGTACCGCAGTACCTACGTGAACAACGGGGTTGTAATTGGAGGCTTCTCGCCGCGCCTAACGCCAACACCCCAAGACGTTCATCATTTGTTCACTTCAATACCGACCCACAGACAGCAATCAGTCCTATAGCTTGACCATCAGAGAATTTGACAGCACGCAATCCCCGTTGTTTACGGTGGAACGTCCAGCACGATCACCATCGATGGGCAGACGATCACGCGTACCGTGGCGACGCGCGCCAAACGCAACGGATCCACACCTTCTTGCATTCACGTGGTCGTACCAGGGTACTTTCTTCTGGGTCGACGCGGAAATGGGCGGCCCGCTCACCGAGCAAGACATCGAACACATGATCGGCTCGATGCTCACTCCGGACAGCGGCGCATCGGCAACGGCAACCGCCGTCACGCCGACTTCAGTCCGTCCCGCTGAGCCAGGCCGACGCCATCTGGACCCAGGTCGTGAAGGCAATCAACGGCGGCATCGATCCGATACTCAAGCCCAGCCAGCTACCCGATGGTTTCGACACGATCAAGTTGGCCAGCATCACCCCGGCCGATGGGTCGTATCAGGGTCCGCCGTCCTTCGACGTGCAGTACTCGGGACAAGACAAGCGACTCGACATCGTGGTCGGGATGTTGGCCCCATCACTCTGCGGCTCCGGCTGCACGCAGGGCCAGATCACGGTGCGCGGCCAGCAGGCGACTGAGCAGGTCAATGACGCCGTCCAGGGCCATATCTCGCTCTGGTGGAAGGAGCCCGGCACCTGGAGTGAGGACTCCAGTCAGCTCCCCGGAATCGAATACTGGGTATTCGCGCAGGGCCTCTCGGCCGATGAAGTGGAGCAGATCGCGAATTCGTTGGAGCCGGTGAGCGGCGCACGCTTCAACACCAGCGGCGCCGGCATCGCCGACGGCGTCCGGCCTTCCGGCAGCCAGTGCTCAGGGTCAATATCCCGACCTCACCGTCGCGCAGGCGCAGAACCAGGTCGGCTTCACGATCGTCGCGCCCAAGAACCTTCCAAATCTGCTCATCGGCAGTCCATCGAGCGTGAGGACCTACCACGATCGGCAATTCCGGCGCCGACAAGGCCAACTATGCCGAGCTGTTCTATCAGGCGACTCCTGCTGCTTCACAACAAGGCATGGTTCTGGTTGAGACGACGAACAAGAGAGCGGTGCCCATCATCACTGGCGATACCGTCTCCCTCGTGTCGCCGGATGGCACGTCGCGAACGATGACGATCATTCGCGGCTCAGAGGAACAGGTCGGAATAAATGGGGTCATTGTCACCCGATTTGACGTCGCCGATTCAAACGCCCGGCAGACCTACTTCGTTTGGAACCACAACGGCGTGAGCAGCTACATCGAGGTGACGACGAGCGGCCAGAATACCGACTCACTGGTGGACGAATCTGAGCTCCAACAGATGGTCGGATCAATGATCGACCAACGCCACAGCCCCGCGCTGGTGCCGGAGACTGCTGTCACCGCCGCACTGGCGGTACTTCGTGGACTCATCCTGACCTTCATCCTGGTAACCGTGTATCGCATGCGACGCACGATGCTGTGGGTCAAGGCAGTCTTCGCCATCGTGGCCTTGTTCACCGCCTTCCTCTTCATTGACGGCATCGTAAGCGGTCCGGCGATTGCCGATGTGGGGCTCGTCGGCGGCGCGTCTCTGGTGCTCGGCGCGTTCCTGCTCTATGAACGATGGCGCCATACGCCGAATCAGGTGACCAACTGAGAGATCACAGGCTGGATTGGCGCGCATTGAGGGCGAAAGTCACCGGCACGAGATCCACGTGACTGATCCAGCCAGCGCAGGTAGATCGGAGAGCACAGCCATGCGGCGCAAAGATCTCGTCGGGATAGTCGCCGCCTGTGTGGCCGTCGCGCTTCTGGCAGGTGTGCTGACGCTCGCCTTTCGTAATCGAGGACAGAACCAGCAGAGCGACCTCGGCGGTGGCGCGACTTCAACTACGCCCTCCGAACTGCCCATGACCGTCACGACGGATGGGGTCGCGGTCACACTAGAGTTGATACAGACCGGTGACAACAGTACACGCGTCGTTTTCAGCGTTGCGGTTCCATCTGATCTTACGTCCGTTGATGGACGGAACATCGTCGCCTTCAATCCGACATCGGATATCGAGGTCAATGGGTCACCACTGTCGCCATACGGGTGGTCGAACGCGGGAATTGGGCAACACAACGAGGGAGAGACGGCAACGTCGTTCTGGTTTGTGCTTGGATCGAAGGTTCAACTGGACACAGCGCTGACCATTTCGTTGAAGCAATTCTTTTGGCTGCCGAAACCCGGCACAACACAGGCAGTGACGGGCCCGTGGGTCTTTGATGTCACGCCAGAGATGCGTGCGAATCAGGTACAACCGACGCCAAATTCAGACGATGATTACACCCACTTGTCCGTTGAGCAGGCTCAGCAGTTGGTCAGCTTCCCGATCGTCGAACCGAGCCCACTGCCGAGCGCGCTGACACGGCAGCCGTTCAGCGTGACGGTAAGCGTGATGGACTTCTCCAGGGGTGTGGCGTCCGACTTCGTCAAACTGCAGTACGTCGCGCCAATTTCGGCTCAACCGCCTCATGCGCAATCGGTCGTTACAGTCACGGAGACAACCAGTGAACGCGTAACCGCCAGTTCGGACGGATCCGGGGCCGCCGTCCCAACGCCGATCACCTCGTCATCAACAACGAGTTCGACTGAGAGGATCGATGACGTCGTTGTGCAGAGGTTTGAACGTACTTCAGCCAATGGGGAAATCCTGTTCATCGATTACGGCTGGCACGTGGGCAGTGTCTACTACCAGGCGTATGCCCAACTGAGCGACCAGGTAACCGATGCCATACTGCAGAAGATGGTCACGTCGATCATCGAGCAGGCGAACGCTACAGCCACTCCGGTCGCGTCTGCCGCTACACCACAACCCATGACCTTCGAGCAGCTTAAGCAGTCAGCCCCGTTCTACGTCGCTCAGCCCACCTGGCTGCCACCTCATTTGATGGCGCAGGGTGGCGATACCGCCCCACACAGCGACCCGTCACACCCGCCAATCCCGATCCAGGGCATTGTGCTGTATTACGCAGCAGCGGAGCCGAACCAGCATTTCAGCCTCGAGATCGACGAGTTTGTGGATGGCATGGATGTCCAGATCCCTGGCCCCACCACGACAACCTCGCAGAACCTCGCCGGTCACACCGTTTCGCGAACGAAATCGGACAATCCCAACAGCGTTGAGATCTTCACGTGGCAGGATCACGGCACGACGTTCCTCATCAGAGCTCAAATCTCCACCCCGCTGACCGAGCAGGACGTCGAGCACATGATCGCCTCGATGCTGACACAGCCGAGCGATTGACGAGCAACTTCGATAGGGCGCGTGATGCCAGCATTCCTCTATCCATCAGAGCCGTTCAGCCCGCGCACGGTCGATCCTGACTTTGCGCGCGAGATGGCTGCCGCCGAAGAGTTGAGGTCTCCCGTCGGTCTCGTCGATCTGGACGTGCTGCAGGCTGAAGATGATGCCGAACGGGCGATTCGGTACGCCCCTGTCGATGCCGGTCTCGCTATCTATCGTGGATGGATGCTCACACCAACGCAGTACGGATCGCTCTACTCGGCGCTCGCTCGTCGAGGGACGATCCTCATCGAATTCGCCCGAACAGTACCGGCACACTCACTACCTGCCCGAGTCATACTCCGTCATCGCCGACCACACACCGAGGTCAGTCTGGCTTCCACTGGCCGATGCTCCGGAATTCGACATCGTGACTGATCTCTTGGCACCGTTCGAGAATGCGCCGATCATCGTCAAGGACTATGTCAAGTCGCGCAAACACGAATGGGCTGAAGCCTGCTATATCCCCTCGGCTTCCGATCGCGCCGCGGTCGAACGGGTGGTCCGCCGCTTCCTCGAACTGCAAGGTGACGATCTGAATGAGGGGCTCGTTTTTCGCGAGTACGTCCCGTTCCGCAAACTCGGCGTGCATCCCAAGAGCGGCATGCCCCTCTCCGAGGAGCACCGCGTGTTTGTGGTCGACGGCAAGCCGTTCTTCAACTCAGAATACTGGGAGGGGTTTGACTACGCGAACTCGGCACCGCCCGTCGATCAGTTCCGCGACGTGCTGCAATCGATTCGAAGCCGCTTCTTCACGGCGGATCTGGCGCTCACCGAATCCGGAGAGTGGCTCATCGTCGAGCTTGGTGACGCTCAGGTGGCTGGCCTACCGGAGCACGTGGATGTGACGGAGTTTTATGGACGCCTTGCGACACGGGCGAGGAAGTCTGCATAAGGATGTCCCCGTTGGGCACGTACACGGCACACTTTCGTTCCTGGTGATGGAAGGAATCACAATTCTCGTCTGCTCACGTCCATCCGTATGCGCGATGTAACGTTACTCAACGCGAAATCGTTATGAATACTGAATCAACGTAATTCACTGGAACGTGCCAGCCGAAATGGGGCACGGCCCGCCGAGTTGAGGCATTGGTCGTCATTCTTTCAATGACGATACGTCATGCGCCGAACGAATCGAGAGGGACATGATCCGGATGAACACCCGATCTCTGAAGCTGCTACCGGTTGTCGCCACGCTGTTGATCGGGCCGCTCCTGTCGCCGATTGGACCAGCCCATGCCGCCGATCTGACGATCTCGGTCACACCGTCGATAGGCCAAGTCGGCACGAACGCCACCATTCACGGCAACGGCGCTCCGTTAGACAGCAAGGTCACGCTCTTCTGGCAGCCATGGGCGGCGGGCGCGCCGTGCCAGCCAACAACTGACGAGCGGTATGCGGTTGGGGAGAAGGATACCGCCAGTGGCGGAACATTTACCTTTAGCGATCACGTGCAGGCATTCATCGATCACACGCCGGAGGTGCAAGGCGTCATCTATTTCGCGTCGATCGGCTCGTTTCCGGCCACCGGCGTCGATTCAAATCCTGCCTGCTTTACTTTCTCTCCGCCTCCCCCGGTACGGTATTTCCCCGAGACCGGTTTCGCGGTTGCCAACGGGTTCTTGCGCTATTGGGCGCAATTCGGTGGACTGTCGGTCTTTGGCTACCCCATCTCCGCAGAAATGCAGGAGAACGGGATCACGGTGCAGTATTTCGAGCGAGCCCGTTTCGAGTGGCACCCCGGCTCCAACCCAGATCGCTACGACGTTGAGCTTGGCCGCGTGGGCGCCGAGATTGCAAATTCTCTCGGCTACAAATCGAATATTGGCCCATTCGCCGCACCCTATCAGACCAATGTGGCCGCGTGTGGTCCCGGAGGCGCGCAATACCCAAGCAGATCGACGGGCGGCGGCTCTGCCGGGCTGTCTCCCGGACTTTCGAACTGTCTCTTCTTCGGAGAAACGGCAGATCGCATCACCAATGGATTCCTCGCATACTGGCAGCAGTTCGGCGGGCTCGCCGTTTTCGGCTATCCGATCAGTGACGAGTTTCAAGAAAACGGCGTCACGGTGCAGTATTTCGAGCGGGCACGCTTTGAGTGGCATCCCGGTTCGGACCCGAGTCACTATGACGTCGAGTTGGGGCGACTCGGGGCGGAGATCTTAGCTTTTCGCTCGAAGAGGATAATGCGCGGATGGATCGCGCCGCCTGGATTATGGTCATTGATCAACGCTACGAGCGGTTCATCGCGATTGGTTTACCGGTCAAACGACCGGCCGGCACAGGTCCGGCCGCTACGTTTCACTGCCCGCACTCAGCCCGTTTAGGGGCTTCGGCTTCTCAGCCTGCGGTTTTCAACCCAGGCTGGACGATGAGCGCGTGCCAACGCCCCTCGGCAAAGCGCAACGCTCCTCATCCGCAACATCTCCCCTCCTCACCACCCGTGCTACAGTGGAGATGTACGAATCATCGACGCACGTCGCCGGGCGGAGATCGCTCCGCAATCACTTTAGGCGGCGAGACGAGACAGGGGGACACATGGATCAGCTTCTTCAGCAGCTGCAGCAGCGGGCCGGGCTCTCCGAGGAGCAGGCGCACAAGGCGGTCGAGGTCTTCACCGAGTTCCTCGGCACGCACATGTCGGACGATCAGCTGCAATCCTTCGCCCAGCAGGTGCCGGGTATCGGCAAGTTCGCCGACAAGCTGCCCGAGGGCACCATGGACAAGCTCGGCGGCATGTTGCGCGGCTTTGGCCACAAGCCGGATTAGTCCTCAACGACAATCGCCACTCGAATCGAGTGGCGACAAACAAACGATGTCGAACGGCGGCGTGTCCGCCGTTTGGTTTTGTTCGGCTAGCTCTCCGGGCTGGCGGCCAGTTTTTGCTGCTGCTGTTGCGGCCGGATGACGCGCCAACGGGCCGCCACGTAGGAGCCGAGCACCAGCACCGCAGCCATCAGCTGCGCCGTCAAACCTTCCAGATTCGGGAAGGTGGCGAACCAGACGCCGACCCAATCCGGCATCGGGATGCCGACACCGGTGGTCGAGATCCAGCCGGCCTGCTGCAACTCCTGCACACTCTCGCCGACCATGACCACCAACACGCCGGCCAGCAAAACACCGGTCAGAACCAGCATCTTCTTGTAGGGCAGGTGTCGCTGCGCCGCGAAGGTCAGGACCGCGACGATCCCGGAGAGCCCCAGACCGATCAGGACGCCGCCAAGCACCGTCCCGGTGTCGGAGCGCAGCCGCAGGCTCTGCAGGAAGAGGACGATCTCGAAGCCCTCACGATACACGGCGCTGAAGCCGAGCATCGCCAGGCCAAGCATCATCGCGCGGGTGCGATTGCCGCCCGACTGCATGATCTCGCGCCGCTTGCGATTGTGGTGGGCGATCCAGCCAGTCCAGTAGATTCGGTGGAAGAACCAGTTCATGACGATGAGCAGCACGACGATGGCCAGCAGACCGGTGGCGGCCTGAATGTCGAGCGCGGGGGCGTTGATGGCGGAGATGATGGCGACCACGATGAACCAGGTGGCGATCGACGCCAGGAAGGCGACACCCGAACCGGCCGCGATCGGCTTCCACTTCTCACCCGGCTGGCGCAGCAGGCTGGCAGTGATGGCGGCCAGCACCAGAATCGCCTCGAGTCCTTCGCGGAAGACCAGAATGCCGCTCTCGACGACGACCGACGTCGGGCTCAGACCGTCCTTGGTGGGATCGGGCGCTCCCTGCAACGCGAACGCTTGCCAGATAATGGTTCCCACGACGAGCGCCGCCGACAGGGCGATCAGAAGCGGCAGTAACCACCGGCGTCGGCTAGCGGCGCCTGACTCACTCATGTATCCTCCACCCCAAGGGAACCGGTCACCTGTATCCGTGTATGCGGGTTAATCCCGAGTCCACCACTCGGGATTAAGATATCGACTCAGTTCCTTGTTGTCAAGGGCATTTTCACGTCCGCGCTCCGCCCTCAACGGCAAACAACCCCAGAATTTGTCGTCGAAGTCTTGTTCGTCAAAGACCACCTCGCGTCACCCTGGTGCACATTTCCATTAGGACAATTTGCTCATATACGGCGACGTCGCAGTGGCTATGCTGTACATGGACGCGCTCTTGGAGCTCAAACGAGGATGTCGCGGTTGGGATTGCTAACCTATTGCACCGCAATGAATTGACTTCGCAGTACACTCCTGTTGTACTTGGCGCGACGCAGCGCAGACATTGGAGCTCACATCCATGAGACCACGAGTTCGCGGGAATGAGGGATGACGATTCCCGTCTTCTGTCAGCTTCGGATTTTCCTCGCCAGGCTCAACCGGGAGCGAGCTCGGCTCGGCGAGCCGGCCATCAGCTTGCGACGCCTGGCCCGTGAGAGTAGCGTCTCGCTCAGTACCGTCATCACACTGAACGGCGATCAGAGCCAGCATGTCGATTTCGCCACCATCGATCGCCTCCTCGCCTACTTCAGCCAGTCGCTCGACATCTCGGTCGACGACCTCCTCGTCTGGCAGCCGGACGATGAGTCTTCGGTCGCCGCGGCCTGACGCCATGGTTGATGAGAACGGCGTGAGCACCCATCCGATCCTCCCTATCGATCATCCGCTGCTGCGTAAAGTCGCCGAGCCGGTGACTGAGTTCGACCAGTGGCTGCGCGATCTGGCCGACGCGATGTTCGCCACGCTGCATGCCGCCGAAGGCGTTGGGCTTGCCGGGCCACAGATCGGCCGGGGCATCCGGCTCTTCGTTGCGGAATACGAAGAGCAGCGCGTGGCGCTCTGCAATCCAGTCATCACGTTGAAGGAAGGTGAATCGACCGGCGCGGAAGGCTGTCTCAGCCTGCCAGGGTTCGTGGGAATCGGGATCCAACGGGCTGAGCACATCGAGGTTCAGGGACAGGACCTACAGGGGCAGCGCATCACGATGGCGGCCGAGGGGCTGTGGGCGCGCATTCTGCAGCACGAGATCGACCATCTGGACGGCATCCTCTTCCTCGATTATCTGGAAGAGCCAGGCAGTCTCCGTTCGATTCACACGGACGAGCTCGACGAGCGGGCCGTGAGCGAACCGGACCCAACCGGCTCGTGACCAGCGGTACCGTCGACTCAATCTGGCGCTATCCGGTCAAGTCGATGGGCGGCGAGTCGCTGGATGAAGTCACGCTCAGCGAACGTGGACTGCACGGCGACCGCCTGCTCGCACTCGTCGATAACGAGACCGGCAAAGTCGCCAGCGCCAAGCATCCACGTCGCTGGGGACGTCTACTCGAGTGCAGAGCGACTCTCCTCGAACACAACCCGCCGGTCGTTCAGATCACGCTGCCGGAAGGACTGCAACTCCTCAGCAGCGAGATCGACATCGATCAGGAACTCTCCCGCATGATCGCTCGTGACGTGGCGCTCGCCAGCGTGCCACCGGCGGACGCCGAAACAGAGCGAGAGTACCCCACGGTCGAGGGTCTGCCGGTGAGCGGGATGTTTTTCTCGGCGCCGATTGCTGGCGGCGCACCAGCGGGTACCTTCTTCGACTTCGCCCCCGTGCATATCGTCACGACGGCAACGCTGCGGCGACTGCATTCGCTCGCGCTTTCCCGCGAGATCGACCTGCGGCGCTTCCGACCGAATCTCGTCATCGACGCGCCCGACGAACAGGACGGCTTCATCGAAAATGACTGGGTCGGCCAAACCATCGCCGTTGGCAATGAGGTTCGCTTACGCGTGACCGATCCCACCCCGCGCTGCGTCGTTCCGACCCTGCCGCAACCTGGACTCGCGCGAGATCCAGGACTGCTGCGGCTCATCTCCCAGCACAACAGTCCGCCCATCCCCACCCTTGGGGGCACGGCCTGGCCCAGCATTGGGGTCTACGCCGTCGTCGAACACAGCGGCACCATCCATCGCGCCGACCACGTCCGCATCACCACCGGCTGATCGTCGTCGTACGGGCGAAGGCGAGCTTCGCCCCTACCGGCCGGGGATGGTCGGCCTCTCCCTCACGATCACCACCTGATGTAGACTGACCTTCCGCGGAAAACGCCGAAATTGGGGCTGAGGGAAGGGACCGTCAAGTGCCGGAGCGAACCAGAATCGACGCACGCATGATCGTGGCGTTCCAGGGTGGCGAGCATCGCCTGCTGGAGAACGGCTGCATCGTCGTTGAAGGCAACGAGATCATCCATGTCGGGCGCGACTTCGATGGCACCGCCGACCACGTGGTCGACGCGCGAGATCGGGTCGTGACGCCCGGCTTCATCAATACCCATTCCCATCTGGCCGGCTCACCGCTGGACAAATCCTTCATCGAGGATCGCGGACGACGTCAGTTCTCGATGTCCGGTCTCTCAGAGATGCTCCCAGCCCGTAGCCAGGCCATCGACCCGGAAGGGACAGAGGCCTGCGTCGATTACTCCATGGGCGAACTACTGCGCACCGGCACGACGACGGTGATGGAGATCGGCGGCATCGGCGACTACGTGGCGACCGCCGCTGAAAAGGCTGGATTGCGCGCCTACATCGCCAACGGCTACCGCTCCGGTCGCTGGCTCACCAACGACGGCAAGCGGATGGAGTATGAGTGGAACGAGGAGGCCGGCGTTCAAGGCTTTCACCGCGCCGTCGAGTTCATCGAGCGCATCGACGGCCGTGCCAATGGCCGTATCAAGGGCTTCCTTTCGCCATCTCAAGTCGACACCTGCACCGAAGAGCTGCTGCGCATGAGCCGCGAAGCGTCCGATCGCATGCAGGTGCCGCTGGCGCTCCACACCAGCCAGTCGGTCTTCGAGTTCGACGCGATCGTGCAACGGCACGGACTGACGCCGGTGGAGTGGCTCGAATCGATCGACTTCCTCAGCGAGTGGAACATTCTGGGGCACGTCATCATCATCGCCGGGTCCAGCTGGCCGCAGTACGCCGGAGACGACCTCTCGATCCTGGCCCGCAACGGCGCCTCCGTCGCTCACTGTGTCTGGGTCTTCGCCCGGCGCGGCATCGCCATGGAGTCGTTCCCACGCTACATCGAGGCGGGCGTCAACATGACGCTCGGCACCGACACCTCGCCGCAATCGATGATCAGCGGCATGCGCTTCACCGCCGTCATCGGCAAGATCATGGCGCGCGACAGCGAGAAGTCGACGGCGGCCGACGTCTTCAACGCCGCCACCATCAACGGCGCCAGGATGCTGCACCGTGATGACCTCGGCCGCATTTCCGAGGGTGCGAAGGCCGATCTCCTCTTCTGGGATGCTGCGTCGACGTTCATGGTGCCGCTTCGCGATCCCATCAAGAACATCGTCTACAACGCTGAAGCGGAGGACCTGCGTGAGGTGATGATCGATGGAAGCTGGGTGGTGCGGGAGAACCGGGCGCTCAACGTCGATCAACAGGCGGCGAATAAAGCGCTGCAATTCGCAGGTGAGCGCATGTGGTCGGAGATGGGGCCTGGCGACTGGGCCGGCCGCGGCGCCGACGAGCTCTCCCCGCAGACGTTCCCCAAGTTTCAGGGGTAGATTTCACACCGTCATCAAAAGCCCTCATCCCCGGCCCTTCTCCCGTTTGACGGGAGAAGGGAGACGAAGCGCGGGCGTCGACCGTTGCTCCCCTCTCCTGCTCGCGCGGGAGAAGGGGTTAGGGGATGAGGGCTCTTTAAGGCACCACAACCTCGCAGTCGTGGAACTTATCTTTGCTGTCGCCGGTGCCGATGCAGACGTCGAAGCCGCCATCACCGAAGAATTGGTCGCCTCCGCCGCCGCCAACGATGCAGTCGTCTCCACCGCCTGCATGGATGGTGTCTTTACCGGCGCTGCCGATGATCAGGTCGTTGCCCTCGGTCCCGTGGATGGCGCCATTGCCGCTGATGACGATGTAGTTCGTCAGGTCCAGAGCGGCACATTCGGGCGGCTTGAGCTGCTCCGCCGTGACCGGGATGCTCGCGAAGCCGATGACCGAAGGCTCGACGATGTTGTCCGCCGCGAACGACCACCCGGTCGAGGCCAGCACGACGATCAGCAGTCCGGCGACAATGGCGGAGCGCCAGCGTCGCAGCGTGCGCATCATCGCAGCTCTCCCGTCACCACGCGGGAGCGATTGCCAGTTTTGGCCGGTTGCTCGGCTCGCTCCTCGACCCGATAGCGATAGACGATGGCGTTCTCCTGCACGTAGTAGCGATGCACGTCACCGGCGAACTGGTGCATGATCATGCGCTCGTCCCGTGACGCGAGCCGAGCAAGATCGTCAAACGTCGTCACGTCGATGACGCGACTCGTGTTCTCGAAGTTGGCGTCGTCCACTCGAATAAGCATGGCTCCAAAACGCGCCTGAATGCGCTCCGCATCGCCGATCCGCTTACCGCGCAACGACATGACCCCGGCAACCGCGAGACCGATGAGCGAGATCAGCAGCGCCACAATGGAGATCACGCGCGCTTCAGCAACCGGGAATGAGAACCTCAACAGGGTGATGCGGCTCGGCTTCGTCAGCGTATAGTCGACGCTGCCCGACTTGGCCGGCTGCAGCACGCTTGTGTTTGCACTGCCGCTGGAGCTGGAGGGATTGAGCAGCTGCAGCTCGTGCTGATCGAGTCGGAATTGCAGCGACGGCGCGAATGAATCGGCCAGCTTCTCGCCGGCCAACGATCCGGCGATCGTCACGTGCGGCACGATCGAGACGGTGTACTGAGGCCAGACCACGCCGCTCGACTGTTGAAACTGATCGATGACGGCGTTCACCTGAGAGAGATCGAGCGTCCCCAGCGCGATGAAAGCATTCCCTTTGAACGGCGCGGGCTGCAGCAGAACGATGGTCCGTTTCCAGCCCGTGGCGTCGCTTACTTCAGCGTCCAGCTCGGCGGTTCCGCTCAGATTCGACGGCTGATCCGAGGTCAGGTGGTATTCGAAGCGGACGTCGACGTTGTTGGTCACCTGCGGGTAGACCGGATCGCCTGTGGTCACGGCGGCGCTGTCGTAGATCGTGCTCGGGCCACTGGCGCTGTAGCTGAATGTGCCCGCCTGCTGATAGTCGGCCGTCGCCGGGACTGAGTGTTCCAGCGGTTGCCGGAACGCAAGGAAGCCAAGCGCGAGCGAGGCCAGCGCCACGGCCACCAGGACCGTGAGCATCGTCTGGCCGTTGTCATTTTGACCTGTCATCAGCGGTTCACGCCTTTCACCTCGTGCTCGCTCCCTCCTGCTTTGTCGTTTGCGCGATGGCCCTGCCGCCATCGGCAAGAGGAGGATGATCCCCGAAAACGCGACTAGCCCGGCGATCACGAAGCGATTGCGCAGCTTCGTGAACGGCTTCCCAATCGCCGGTATGTGAAACCAGAACGTGCCGATCAGCTCCGATTGGGTTGGGTGGTACGAGTCGACGAAATCGTTGTTGTCTCCTTGGAAGATATACGTGTCGCCATCTCTACCGATGATGCGATGGATGATCGGACCGATGGTGGGATGGCGATAGACGACGATGTCACCGACGTCATAGGAATTCGAGGTCCGTACCAGCGCGAGATCGCCTTTGTGAAACTTGGGCTCCATCGAGATGCCGTTGACGATGACGTACGAGGTGCGTCCGCCGAACTGGACCGGTGCGAAGAGGAACCAGAGAACGGCCAGTAGGGCAAAGAAGAACCCAGCGATGAATGGCGATTCGCGACGTTTTGCCAGTTTCATGTGTACAGCCCGGATTGGGATGCCGCGATGCGTGTGACCACGGCACCCCGAATCACGGTTGGAACCTAGTTAACCGCTGCCACGTCGAGATGTTCGACCGACAACACCGTCAGTGCGCCGTCAGACACGTCACATGTCCAATCCTTGGCGGGAGCGCCGCCGACCGCATCGCACGAGTATGCAGTGCCGAAATTGTTATCGGCTCCGGCGAATTTCACCGTAGCGGTCGTAGCTTTGCTGTCCAGGCTGAACGAGACGCCGGTGATAAGTGCAGGGTTGCCCGTGTCCATGGTGTAGTGAATGTTCGACACCGTGAAGCCCGAGATGTCACCGGAGCCGTCGCCGGCCTTGCCGCCATCAGCGACAGTATTCCCGGCGGCGAAGCCGTAGGCTGCGGTCGCCATGATTGCGATAATGGCGAGAACGACCAATAGTCGAAGATTTACTCGGCGAAAGCGAACTGTACCCAAGGTATGAGCTCCTTCGGTGAAATCGAATGTCGAATATGGATGGATTCAGGATAAGTGCGAATGGATGTGTGCGAGGTAATTTCTGGAGGTTAGGTCATAAGCGCTCGTCCTCTCGAACGAGCCGGTGCCTCAACGTATACGGACCGCAAAGGCAAAATCCGGCACGACATATTCGTCGGCCGGTTGCACCACTAGCTCAGCACGGGCGAGGTGCCCAGATTACAGCCCGTGCTTCAAAGCTTCCGTATTGAGTTGCTCCGAACCTCGCAGCAACTTATGAACTTATTGTGTCGTACGTACGCGCTCTCAGCAATGACGCTCCAGTCCTGCGCTTGAATCGACCCCAGCACTCTGTGTGCGTGACGCCGGTACTTGCGCCCGCTGGGACCGAACCTCGCAACGTGGAGCGCCAAAACTCGCGGCTTTCCTATTTGAATGCGCTTCTATTGGTCCTGTTGCGGGGGAGATCGGCTGGGTGTGGTCGCTACTTGCCCAGCGTGCCGACGTAGCTGAGGAGGAGGATCGAGATGAACACGACTACGCACAGGAGGAGGCCAAAACCGATGCCCATCAGCGCGGCACGGCGCACATCGGTCTGCATCCGAAACCACTGCATGAAGCGTTCGAGCAGACGTGAGACCGACGACATCGCCGCACTGAGTCCTTCCTTGATGGTCAGGTTGCGCCCGCCCTCGGAGGCACGACGCGGCAAGCTGACTCACTTCGGGATCCGTTGCCAACCTGGAGATGAGAGCCGCCCATATCCTAACATCCGATAAGCACGATGTTTGGCTATCCACTGGGTCATTCGAACGTGACCACGATCCGATTGGCGGTGTTGTCACGGCCCCAGCCATCGTCCAGGTTTGCTCAGTCCCGCATTCTGGCTCCTCTGGCATCGGTCAGATACGGAAACCGACCAAATTAGCCCGTTGTCACGTACTATTGAGTAGGAGTGGGAGATTCAATAGGGGGCTATGCGTGCGCGAAAGCGACGTTACGGAACTCAGCAAACGAATCATCGACAACGTCGATCGCGTCATCGTCGGGAAACGTAGTGTCACCGAGATGGTGCTGGTCGCGCTCCTGTGCGAGGGGCATGTGCTGGTCGAGGACGTGCCGGGCGTCGGCAAGACGACCATGGCGCGGGCAGTCGCGCGTTCGATCGGCGGGCAGTTTCGGCGTCTGCAGTTCACGCCCGACCTGCTGCCGTCCGACGTCAGCGGCATCGTCTTCTACAATCAGAAGTCGGGCGAGTTCGAACATCGCGCCGGGCCGATCTTCAGCAACGTCCTGCTCGCCGACGAGATCAATAGGGCCACGCCTCGCACTCAATCTGCGCTGCTGGAGGCGATGGAAGAACGCACCGTGACCATCGAGGGAGATTCGCTCCCCCTGCCGCGGCCTTTTCTGGTGCTGGCCACCGAGAACCCGATCGAGCTCGAAGGGACCTTTCCGCTGCCGGAGGCGCAGCTCGATCGCTTCTTTTTGCGACTCGAGATCGGCTATCCCGGGCCGGAAGAGGAGTTCGAGCTGCTCGCCCGCTTTCAGATGGCTAATCCGCTCGAGACGTTGCAGGCGGTGACCACGCCCGACGAGTTGATGGCCGCCGTGCAGAGCTGCCGCCAGATCTACGTCGACGACGATCTGCGTTACTACATCATCGAGATCGCCCGTGCGACGAGAGCGCACGACACCGTGCGACTCGGCGTCAGTCCGCGCGGCACCTTCGCGCTCTTCCGCGCGGCACAAGCGTTGGCCGCGGTACGAGGCCGGGGCTTCGTCATTCCGGACGACGTCAAGTCGCTCGGGCGGCCGGTTCTGGCGCACCGCATCATGCTGAGCCCGGAGGCGCGACTGCGTGGGCGTCATGCCGGGCAGATCATCGACGAGATCATTGCCGGGCTGAACGTCCCGGTCGAGCAGGCCTGATCTTCTTCACCGTTTCTGGCGAATGGGCAGACGATGGAACAGCATCGAGTCCGCAGCTACTTCTTCAACGCCATCTGGTTCTATGGTTCGGCCGCGCTCCTGCTGCTGGGTATGGCTCTGCGCCAACCGGCGCTCTCGATCCTCGCCTTTCTCACCTTGCTCACGGCCGGTACCAGCAAACTCTGGAGCCGCCACGCACTGGACGGCGTGACCTACACGCGCCGTCTCTCGAACAATCGCGTCTTCCGCGGCGAATCGATCGTATTGACGTCCGAACTGGTCAACCACAAGTGGCTGCCGCTTCCCTGGATCGAGGTGGAGGATCAGGTTTCGGACCGCATCCGCCTGCACGATCACGAAGTTTTGCCGAGCAATCGCCCGGGAACGACCGTGCTGCGTCTGACGACCTCGGTCCGGTGGTTCGAACGGGTGAGCTGGACCTTCCGGCTCGACTGTCCGCATCGCGGCGCCTTCTTCGTCGGTCCACTCTCGCTCCGCTCAGGCGATCTGTTTGGCTTCTTCTCCGAGCAACAGCGCTTCGACCACGTCGATCGGATCCTGGTCTATCCGCACGTCTTGCCCATGGAGGATCTGGGGCTGCCGCCTCGTCATCCGCTGGGCGATTCACGCGCGCTGCAGCAATTGATCGCCGACCCAACCCGCACCGTCGGCGTGCGCGAGTATCGCCCGGAGGACTCCTTCCGATTCATCAACTGGAAGGCCAGCGCCAAGCTGCAGGAGCCACAGTCCAAGGTCTTCGAGCCAACCGTTTCGTTGCAGCTCGGAATCTTCCTCAACCTGGACACGTTCGAACGACCCTGGGAAGGGATCGACTACAACCGCGCCGAGAGCGCCATTACCGCGGCGGCCTCCCTCGCCAACCACAGTATCGAGGAGCGCTATTTGGTCGGCATGTATGCCAACGGCGTGATGGCCGGGTCGGACCAGAGCCTGCGCATTCGGCCCAGTCTGGGACCGAATCAGCTGGCGACGGTGCTCGAAGGGCTGGCCAAGCTGACGCCGCTGGCGGCCACCAACTTCCAACGTCTGCTTCATGAAGAGGCGAGTCGCTTCCCGTGGGGGAGCACGATCGTGGTCATCTCGTCGTTGATGACTGAAGCGTTGTCTCAGACGATCGAGGAACTGCTCAGCGAACGGCATCGCGTCATCCTGCTGCGCATCGGCGAGTTCGAGGTTCCTGTACTGCCCAATCTGAAGGTGCACACGTTGCCCGACGACCTGGTCGGCAAGGCGTTCGAGGGGAACCGGTACGCACGCATCATCCAGGCGGGAGCCTGACGTGATGCAGAGTGGCCGGTTCATCGCAGCGAGAGAGACCCTGATCGACCTCGTCATGGAGCTCGATTGGCGTGGTGAGATGCTCACCTTCTCTCTGATCGTGGCCGAGAGCGCCATTGCCTTCCTCTTCCTTGGGCTGCTGATTCCGGCACTCCAATCGCCCTATCAACCCTTCCCGGCATGGCTCATCTTCGTCCTCTTCATCACCGGCTATTACGTGCCGCATGCGCTCGATCTTGGGCGCGTCTGGGGCTCGACCTATCAATTCGTCCTCATCGCCGCCCTCATCCTCTCTTTCGTGTTGGCGCTGAAAGTCGCTAGCTTCCCGGGCGAGCCGCTCCTCTCGACCAATTGGCTGAACGGCGCGGTCGATGGGCTGATCCTGCGCACGACGACCTCCATCCGGCCGGCCTGGGCCGTGGTGATCGTCGTCAGCTACACCTGGTGGCGTGGACGCTTGCGGGGCGAGCCGATGATGGACTCCGCCTATCAGATGCTGCGTTGGGGCACGCTGGCGATCGGCATCGGGCTGGTTCTGGTGCTGATGGCGGCACCAAGCGAGGCCAGGATTCGGGACGAGATGAGCGTCGCCGTGATCATCTTCTTCGCCGCCGCCTTAAGCTCCATCGCCATCGCGCGACTACGCGTCGAAGGAGTTCGCAGTGGCAGTCCGCTCGGTCCGCGCTGGCTGGCGACCTTCGCGGCTCCCATCGCCAGCATCCTGCTGATCGCGATCCTCGCGGCGGCCATTTTCTCGCGCCGCTTTTTGGACACGATGCTGCTCGTCCTGACCCCGTTCCTGTGGGTCATCAGCCTCATCCTGCGGCTGCTCATCATTCTGGTCGCGCTGCTGGCCTTCGTGATCATTGCACCGCTGCTGTGGCTGTTGGAACGCGAGGGGTTCGGCCAGTTCGCCGCCAATATGCGAATCCCTTCGCTCTTCAGCTCCTTCGGCGGATTCCAGCAGTTCACGCTGGATCGGCTCGACGTGGCCAATCCGCTCCGCTACGTCGTCGTCGGGCTCATCTTCTTCGGGATCGTCACAGCACTGACGCGCTTCGTCTATAAACGACGGCGTCATTGGCGGGATACTACCGTCGAACGACGAGAGTCGGTGATGTCGATCGGTGATGCGGTCGGCTCCCTCTCGTTGAATCTACGCCGCTTCTTCCGCCCGCTGCGGCGCGAGGATTCCCTCGCCAGGCTGCGTGGCGACCCACGCTGGGCGCACACGGTTTCGATCCGCGAGACCTACCGACGATTGCAACGCTGGGGCTCCAAGCAGGGGATAGAGCAGGGCCTGAGCGCCACCGCGCTCGAATATGGCCCGGATCTGGCCACGCGCTTCCCGGACGCGACGCAAGCCGTGCGCACGATCGTGATGGCCTATACACTGGCCCGATACAGCGGCGTGCCCGCCACCGCCGACGAAGCCGCGACCGTGCACCAGGCGTGGGAGACGCTGCGCCGCCTCAAGGTCTCCTGATCGATCCGCGCCGTATACTTGAGCATGACCTCTTCGCTGAAAACACCAACCACCCAGAAGATCACGTCCAGCCTGATCGCGCCATCACCGCCCGATGCCCCCTACGGCATCTACCTGCACATCCCGTTCTGCGGGCGCATCTGCCCGTATTGCGATTTCAACCGCTACGTCCACCAGGAGCATTTGGTACCGTCCTACGTCGACGCACTGATCGGCGAGATCGCGCTGACCCGCGCCGAGATCGGCCCGCTCCGCGCCGAGACGATCTACTTCGGAGGTGGAACGCCCTCACTCCTCGAGCCGGAGCAGGTGGCGCGCATCATTGACAAACTGCGGCAGTCGTTCGAGATCCAGCCGAACGCCGAGGTGACGCTGGAAGCCAACCCGGAACGGCTGGACGAGACCAAGCTGTCCGGATTCCGCGCGGCCGGGATCAACCGCATCAGCCTGGGCGTGCAGACGCTGCAGGCGCACGGGCTGCGCATTCTGGGGCGAGCGCATAAGCCGAAGGTTCCCCAGCAGGCGCTGCGTATGGCGCGTGAGGCCGGTTTCGACAACTTGAGCCTCGATTTCATCTTCGGTTGGCCCGGACAGACCGTGGAAGAGTGGCGCACCGACCTGCAGACGATGATGGAGTGGCAGCCGGAGCACCTCTCACTCTACTCCCTGATTGTCGAGCCGGGCACGCCTTACCATGAGGCGGTGCGGACCGGAAAGTTGGTGCCGGTCGATGACGACGACACCGCTGACATGTATGAGCTGGCGATCGATCTGCTGGGAGAGGCTGGCTGGCAGCAGTATGAGGTCTCGAATTGGGCCCGCGAGCCGGGACTGGAGTCGCGCCACAACGCCATCTACTGGCGCAACGGGCACTATCTGGGGCTGGGGGCGGGCGCGCATGGGCACGTCGGCAACGTGCGGGCCAGCAAGCTGCGACTACCGGCCGAGTACATCGCTGCCGTGCGGGATGGTCGAGTGCCGATCGATTTCAGCGAGACGATCGACGCCCCGACCGCGATGGCCGAGACGATGATGCTGGGGCTACGCTTGCTGCGGGAAGGTGTGTCGGAAGCCGCGTTCGCGGCGCGGCACAACGTGCGTCTACGCGACGTCTACGGTCGCGAGATCGCCGCGCTTCAGGAGCTCGACCTGCTGAAGTGGGACGGCGAGCGGCTCAAGCTCACCCCCCGCGGACTGCTCCTGGCCAACGACGTCGCCGAGCGCTTCCTGCCGGAGCCTTAATCGCCGCGTGCTGAACCCGGACCGCCACAACCTGACCACAATCACTCATGTAATGTAGTGGCGGGCGTCCCTGCCCGCCTTCGTCGAGTGAATGACTGCCTCTCGAATGGCACTGGCCCTCACGCGGAGCCCTGCCGATTTACGCATGCATATCGGGCACAAAGGCGGGCAGGGACGCCCGCCACTACGACAGACGGACTGCGCCACCTTACGCCGAAGCGACCGATGGCGACAAACTTGTCTGCGGGTGCGGATTGCGGGCCGTCTGAAGGACGATGTCGTCGCGGCACCTGATGAGCTCTTCGACCGACAGCGCCAGAATCGTGTCGACGATGTGCGGATCGAACTGCCGGCCACTTTCATGCTGAATCTCGGCCAGCGCCTCTTCGAAGCTCAGCGCCCGGCGATACGGACGATCCGACGTCATGGCGTCGAGCGTGTCGACCACCGCGAAGATGCGCGCCCCCAACGGAATTTGCTCCCCTGCTAACCCTTTCGGATACCCGGACCCATCGAATGACTCGTGGTGATGCAGCACGATCTCCGCGGCGTGCGTCAAGAAGGGAATGTGCGTGATCATGGCGTGTCCGATGACCGGATGCTTGCGCATCGCCTCGACCTCTTCCTCCGTCAGTTGGGCCGGTTTGAGCAATATCGCGTCCGGTACGCCGATCTTGCCGATGTCGTGGAGCAGAGCACCGCGACTGAGATGCGCGATCTCTTCTTCGGGAAGACCGAAGCGTCGACCGATCAGTTCGGTGTACCGCCGAACACGCTGAGAATGCTCCTCGGTCTCGGCATCGCGGGTGTCCAGCGCGCGTGAGAGCGCCTGCAGCGTCGATTCATAGGAGTCACTCAACTGGCGGTTCAGCCGCCGAAGCTCGTTTACGTAGCCCGTAGTGCGTTGGATGAACTGGGTAATGGCCAGGTGCATCAATGCCACCGGTGAGGCCATCACGATCGTCACCAACACGCCGAGGACCTCATAGGTTATACCCAGCGTCGTCCCGAGAAGTCCGGCCATCAGATAGTGTGGACAGAGCCAGCGATAGTCTTCAGACCAGATATCGAGCGCCTTGCGCCGCTCGGCCATGGAGCGGATCAGACAGATCAGCAGGTGATTCACCAGGTAGAAGGTCAGGCCTGCCAGCAGACCCGGCGCCAGCATCCGCACGTACGATGTCTCCGACAGTGGACCGTGCACCATCACCCGGAAACAGATGAGCGCGGCCCCTTCCGCCAGGAGCATGCAGCCGAAGTTGAACAGCATGCGGTGAATCGGGCTGTGCGCTTTGAACATCGCCACCAGCGCAAAGATGGCTGCCGCCACGGCGATGCCAGGCGCGTTGAAAAGCAGCGCCGCACCGATCTGCGGTACGACGGAGACCGAGGTGGTGCCTCGTCCGTCGATGTCCGCCGCATAGCGATGCGCGAAAAGGACGAGCGCGGCAAAGAGGGCCAGACCGATCCATGGATGATGTGCTCGCGGCAGGTTCAGCCTGGCAATGGCAAGCGTCGACCCCAACCCAAGCACCACGATGCTGCCAATAACGACCAACATTATCGGCGTTGGTTTGGGACGGCTGGAGGCAGACGTGGCTGCCTCTTCTTCCGGCACCGGCTCCTCATACACAGAGGCGACGAGATCGATGCCTGTGTCGATCGGAAGCGGCGAACGATCTGCCGCGTATCTGCCGGGAGCCACAACGGCTGGCGGCGAGTTGGGCGCACCGCCCGAGGACTCCAGCATTCGATCAGCTCTCGCCCCAACATGGCGGATGTTTGTCAGTCCCGTCTTCTCTAATTCATCCATCGGCGTCCTCGAGAATCTGACTTGACGACGGCAGGCGACACAAACGTGACCGTCGTCAGCGCACTGGGGATCATTTTGAACGTCGCGAACAACGTGACCGCTTGCGGTCATTTCCGATTATCACGACGAGGACGAACGCCGTCATCCGATCTGCGTAGCTCTTATGTCCTATCCTGCGCAGTGATCGGCATACACGTCAGGATGTGGAAACCACAGGAAGGTGCGGGACTCCCTGCGAGTCGCGCACCTCCAGCGAACAAGGGGTTGTGGATTGACTCGATTACTGCAGATCGCCGCCGCTCGACCAGGCTGAACCCGACCAGCGCCAGACCCAGACCAGGCCGAACCCGACCAGGCCGATCCTGACCACGCTGAGCCAGACCAGGCGGAACCAGCTGGGAGAAGACCCGACGTGAGCGAGCCGACCAGGGTCGTCACGTCGTAGACCAGCGCGCCGTTCGGACCGACGAGGTTGAGATTGATCTGGAGCCCTTGATTGGCGAACTTCGGCGTACCCGCGTAGTTCACCGCAGCGTCGGCATTGACCTCGCCCGCGCCCTCGGTCACCCGGTCAACGTTCAGGTTCGTCGCCGTCTGCTGCAGCACCCACTTGACCTGATCGTTGGTCCAATTCGGGTGCGCTTGAAAGATGAGCGCCGCGACGCCCGAGACGACGGCCGTCGACATCGAGGTGCCCGACATCCAGATGTAGTGCTGATCGACCACCCGACCCGGATATTCCTGCTGGAACTGACTGTTCTGCGCCAGCGTCGAATCGATCAGACGGCCAGGAGCAACCACGTCCGGCTTGGTCACGCCGTCGGGATTGGTGCCCGAGCTCGACCAGGGAGCGATCCAATCATCGCCGGCCCGAACGGTTCCGTTTGCATCCGTCGCCCCAACCGTGACCACGAACGGATCGTCGGCGGGCGCGAAGTACATCGAATTCGGACCGTAGTTGCCGGCCGCGACGACGACGAGGATGCCGTTGAACCAGGCGTGCTCGGCCGCGGCGGCCAGCAGACTGGTGTGATACGACTCCGGCACCGTAGACGTCATCGAGAGATTGATCACCCGGATGTTGTATTGCACTCGATGCGCGATGGCCCACTCGAACGCCAGAATCACGTCCGACGTGTATGTCTGTCCGGTTTCGTCCGCCACCTTAAGATTGAGGAGGTTGGATTCGGGCGCCACGCCGATGTACTTGCCCTGAATCGCTCTTCCGGAGGACCAGGAATCGCCGCCGATGATTCCGGCGATGTGCGTGCCGTGGCCATACCCGTCACCGGTTGACGAACCTCCGATGAAGCTCTGCTGCGCGACGATGCGGCCCTGGCCATCGGCAGATCCGGAGAAATCCTTGACCTGCATGACGCCGGTGTCGATAACGGCTACGCCGACCCCAGCGCCGGTAATGCCTTGGCCCCAGAGATCGGTGGCGCCGACGGTCTTGGGATACATCGTTTGCAGCAGGCTTGTATCGGTCAGCTTCTCCTGTCCCGGCACGCTATTGGTCTGCATCAGCGCATCGGCCTCGATGTACTCGACCGACGGCAGTTTAGCCAGGAGACTGACCGCCACGCCGGGAAGCACTGCCACGAACGCGTCGTCCGGAAGATTCTCGATCTTGATTCCACCGAGCGTCAGCACTGCGGAGTCCGCGCTCGTATCCCCGTTGTGACGTTTGACGATGACGCGGTAGTTGGCGAGCGGGGCGTTCAGCACTTCGTCTTGCAAGAAAGACTGCACGTTGGTGACCGTGCCGGTGACACCTGAGACGGTGTTTGTCAGGCTTGTCAGCAGGTTAGCGGAGGATGCGGCCGGGACCGCGCCGGTCAGCGCGACGACCAGCACGAGAATCGCGAGTGATCGGAAACCACCCGCCATGATCGCGCCGTTCCAGGATTTCGATGCGCGGTTGTGACGTGCGTGTGGATGGGTGACTCGGCGCATACCCAACAACCCCATTTCCATCGAGCGCGTGATGCGATCAACAGAGCGTGTGAGTCATTCGGCAGCGCAGCCATCATTGCGGCGATTCCGCGGTAGACCTGTCGCTTTGCGGCCCCGCTTTTCAGCAGGTGTGCCTGTTCGAGACTATGCACGATCGGTATGTGTCTATCGTACGTATGCGGGGATAGATGACGTAGGGCCGTAGGTCTTCGAATGTGGACGCCATTCGACTATATCTGAAGGACCTTTCTTCCCGATGCACGTGGCTGAATTTCCCAGGAGGAAAGTACCAGAGGAGATGAGTTTAGACCGCCCAGCCGCCCTCATCCCCGGCCCTTCTCCCGTTCGAACGGGAGAAGGGAGACGCGGGACCGGCGTTGAGCGTGGTCCCCCTTCTCCTGCTCACGCGGGAGAAGGGGTTAGGGGATGAGGGTTGCCGGTGACGAGGGCCGCTGGTCAGGAGCCAGGGCCGCCTCCACGTTCAATGGACGTGAATCGCGGCCCGCTCTACTGCACCACGGCGCGCGTCAGGTAATAGGACGCCGTGAAGGTGCGGAACGCCTCCAGCGCGTCGGCCGCCTCAAAGCGAATCGATCGATCGCCCGTCCGCTCCACCGTCGGCATCAGGGACGACACGTCCGCCTCGATGCTGTGATAGAAGTCGACGTCCACCGTGATCGGCGTACTCAGCTTGAGCGGTTCACGCGTCCCCAGCGTCTCGATCGCCTGCTTAGCTGCCGCTTTGATCCGCTCGCGCGCCACCTCCGGATGCAGGCTCTCACCCGACAGGCGGGTAATGCCCCGCTTGACCGAGACGCCCACGTGCGACGGCAAGGTGCGCTCGGCATCTCGCACCGCCGCGTCGTCGCCGGTCACCAGCGCGATCGGCACGCCGTAATGTCCCGCCACCGAGGCGTTGATGCCCGCTTCGCTGTAGACGACGCCGTTGTAGCGCACCTCGTACGGATGATAAGCATGGTTCAGGACCGCGTCCCGCACGCCGGCCGAGGCGTGGTAGCCGACGAAGAAGACGCCGTCAAAAGAGGAATCGAGCCCCTCGACCATGAACATCGGCTTCAGCCGTCCCTGGATGACCGTCGCCTTGGGATGGAGCAGCTCCGGCAGCAGATTGCGCATCTGGGCATGGCTGTCGTTGATGACGATCTCTGTGGCACCCGCCTCGAGTGCGCCTTCGACGGCGGCATTGGTCTCCAGCGTCATCAGACGCCGGCCCAGCTCAAACTCGCCACCCGCGTTGATGTTGCCATGGTTGCGATCGACCACCCCGGCGCAGCCCTCGATATCGATCGACATGTAGATCTTCATGTCTGAATTCCTCCAAGAACGAGACCGGTGCGAGTGTTCACCCTGCACCGGCCAAAGCGCGAACGTCGTTGTGCCCTATTCGCCCCAGGTGGCGCGCAGCACGCGCACCCAGTTTCCATGTGCGATTTTCGTTAGCGCCTCATCGTCGTAGCCGCGATCCTTGATGGCCTGCATCAGCTTGGGCAGCCCAGCGGCGTCCTTCAGCTCGTTGGGGATGAGCGAGCCGTCGAAATCGGACCCGAGCCCGACGCAATCGATGCCCACCTTGTCGACCAGATGATCGACGTGATCGACCATCATCGAGATCGGCGTGTCGGCGTTCATGGCGCCATCCGGTCGGGTGAAGCCGCAGTGGAAGTTGAGTCCGACCAGGCCGTTGCTCTCGCGCACCGCTGCTAGCTGTTTGTCGGTTAAATTGCGCGGCGCGTTCGAGACCTCCCAGGCGTTGGAGTGGGTCGCCACGAGCGGCGCATCGGATATGTTGGCCACGTCCCAGAAGGTTTTTTCGTTGGCATGCGAAAGGTCGACCAGCACGCGCTTGCGGTTGAGCTGTCGCACCAACTCCTTACCGGCATCGGTCAGGCCTTCGCCGATATCGGGCGTGGCCGGGAAGATATTCGGGACGCCGGCGCAGTAGATATTGCGGCGGAAGTGGGTCAGGCCAACCGAGCGCAGCCCGGCGGCATGGAAAACCTCCAGCGCCTGGCCGTCCGGATCGAGCGGATCGGCCCCCTCGAAGTGGAGCTCGATGGCGAAGATGCCATTGTCGAGGCAGTGCTGCAGCTCGGCGGCGGTGCGCACGATCTTGCACTGTCCGTTGGAATCGCGCTCCAGCTCGAAGAGTTTCCCCAGCCGCATCAACGCGTCCGACTGCGCCTCCTCCAGCGGGATCGGCGGCGGCCAGCCGCCCTCGGGGGCGTAGCTGCCGACGTTCTCGATCGAACGCCCACCTGAAGCGCTCGGCTCCTCGCGCTTCTTGGCCTGCGCCAGCACCGCGAAGAAGCCGCCGCCCAGACCACCCTCGCGGGCGCGTGGCAAGTCAATGTGCCCTTTGTCGGCTCGTTCAAAGAAGGATCGCCCGCCGGGGCCATCGAATCCCTGACCGGCCAGACTGATGATCGTGTCGTTGTGTCCGTCAAAGATGGGTGGAAATGCGCTGGACGTCGCGCCGCCGCTCATAGGTGCTCCTTACTCCCTGGGGATGCTGCCCGTTATGGGTCGTGACTCATGTCCTTGTAGCGGCAGTTGGGAGCGGTGTCAATCGAGCAGGCGAGGTTGGACGCCCAGTGATAGAGCGATCTATCAGCAGTTAGAACGGTTCGCGTTCATTTCGCCAACTTCTCTGCGTCGCGCTCACCGAGATCGGTGCAAAGTTGTAAGCCTGAACGGTGAAGCCGGGGAGGCGAGGTGTCGCGCCGTGCCACTTGCCACCAAGCGCTGCGATCAACCAGTCTCAAGTCGTTGACGCGAGCTAGCGGCGATACTGGTAGAGCCCACCGGCCATCCATGGGTGTGCCCACCCGAGCACGACCGCCGCGGCAACGCCCGCGACACCGAGCGTCACGACGAGGATAACCAGCCGTGAGATGCCTCCGGGTATGCGAGGGCCTCCGAGCCAGGACACGGTCAGAATACGCAACGCGGGAATCAGTCGCCCCAGCGTGTGCAGGCTGATTACCCCTGCCCAGAGAGCGACCGCAGCCTTGTGCACTCCTACCGCGTCGACGCGATAGCCAAGTACGGTGAGGAATCCAGTTCGGCTGGCCGTAGGACCGAGCGCGATGAGAGCTATTCCCGAGCCGAGCGCGGCGAGGGTGCCGAGCACAACCCAGGGGCCGAGGAGTCGCAACAACGTTGGCGGTGGTCCGGCACGACGATACGGTGGTTTCCTGGTGTAGTAGCCCCAGATGCGCCAGCCGGTCGAGATTGTTTTGAGCAGTGCCAGGGGCACGAGCAGCATGCCAACCACCACGTGCCAGCTAAGAAACCGGTGGAGATCGACAACCGTTCCCACTTCGACGAGAAACAATGCGAGCAACAGGAGACCGGTCCAGGCCGTCAGCCGTGCGTTTCCGGCCGGGCCGCCGCTCTCGGGCAATACCGGGTCGTGACGATACACCCTCCCGAGAGCCTCAGCGAGTGTATCGTCAGTCCACCTCCGCAGGATCACCTACGCGCTCCATTCCCTCAGTACCACATTCACCATCAATGCAGGGGGATAAGCCCCGCAACGGCTGCTGAGCTCCAGCGACGCCGCGCCAGAAGAGCCTACACGGCGAACCTTGGGCGCACGTGAGAGGGCAGGGCGTTCGGAGCACGTGACCGTTCGGAAAAACAACCCTCACAGAAGAGACCAGAGAGGCGATCCACCCTGGATTCACAAGACTGTAATCTTCGGGCTCCGACTGTCACACCAGCGGCACATCCCGTTCGCTACCTTGTTGGCGGTGTGCGACTGAGCCAGGTCACCCGCATGGCGCTCGATCGCCACCACGTCGACGAACAGCTCGGGAACGAGTACGTCGCTTGAATAAAGGAGCAATCCATGACGATGACCACTGACAATCTCCAGACCGCGATTACCGGAGAGGCACGTGCTCGTTTGAAGTACACCGCGTTCGCCATGCAAGCGATGCAGGAAGGTCATCCCGAAATCGCTCAACTCTTCCTCGAAGCGGCCGGCGCTGAGACCATCCACGGGATCAGCCACCTGCGTGTCGCTGGAGGAGTTGGCACGACGCGCCAGAACCTGGACGAGTCGGCCAACGGCGAGAACGACGAGATTGAGGAGATGTATCCACGCTTCATCCGCCAGGCAGAGGCCGAGGGTGACGCCGACGCGGCCGCGAGCTTCCGAATGGCAGTTGAGCGCGAGCGGCATCATCGCGACATGTTCCAGGGAGCCTTCAAGGCCTTTGTTTCCTGACATCGCGGACGCGAGACAGAATCGCGGGCATGGGTGAGCACTTCGGACGTAGGTCTGACCACGTCACGAGCTGCAGCGTTTGGCGTCCGCAGCGAACGTTGCCAGTCAGGCGAGCTTCGAGCGCGGTCTAGCGCTCATCCTGCTCGACATTCCCGTCGCGACGGCGTCTACCGTTGAGATGTGTCATCGCTTCACGCAATCAGCGGCGCCAGGATGCCGGTCAGGAAGATGCCGTCGAACACGCCCGCAGCCGAAGGGCAGACACGGGTCCTGCCACTACCGAATGTCTCGTAGGTTCAGCCTGCTTATGGTGATTGATGAAATTAATCGGTACTCGTCCCGCGTTCACCCGGGACTAATCACACCCTCACTAACTCTCCCTTCACCGGAGGGAGAGGACCATCCCGGGCTACTCTAGACGAAGCCCGACCCACTTCGTGGGTGCCCCGGGGGCTGAACGTACGCGCATGTTCGAGGGCGGAATCCCTCCGTGGTCCCCTTCGGCCGGGGGCCGACGACCGACGCCAGATACCCGACTATTTGATCAATCCGCATGAGCAGGCTTCGCTAAGATGAGCGCTACGGCTTCAGCCCGGCGTGGACGGCGAGCACGACGACCGACCCACGTTCTCACTCACCCTCACCATCCTGCGCACCCTTTTCTAGCTCCTTGCGGAGTGCCTCCATCTCGAAATAGATGCGCGCTTCAACGATCGTGCCGTTCTCGACGTCGTAGGCCACACAGAATGGAAGATCGACCGCCACGCCGGTTGCTCGGACGCCCAGAAACTCGCCAATATGCCGACCAACAAACCGGTATTCGGCCATGGCCACACCATCGTCGACCACCATGTTCCGCAGCTCGGCGCGAGCATCGAAGGCGGTCTGATAGAGATCCTCGAGCATCTGCCCGATGGCTGGGCGGCCGCGGGCTTCCTCGCCTGTCCCCATGACCGTAAAGACCGCGTCATCGGCGATGGTCCGCGCGCCATGCCCTTGCAGGTAGGCGGACATGACCTCGCGCGTCTCCTCGACGGACATCGACTCCCCCTCCTTCCGGCTGAGCCTGCCCCAGGATGTCATTGAGCTGTGAACAGGAGAATTCCCTCAGCATCATAGCAGAGGGATTCGGGGAGTCGATGCGGTTCGCTACTGCGCGCGTACTCTCGCCGCGACGCGGTCGCGAACCTGTGGGCGGAGCATGTGCCGCACTCCATGCTCTCCCCGGCGTCACCGCGCAGTTGCCCGATCGGGGTGCCACCGCCAGATCCTGGTCGATCCCTTCCAGGCTTCAGTAGGGGGCAGCGCTGTACAAGCCAGCGAGCGAGTTCGTGCGCATCGAGACGAACTCATCTTCAGATTGCGGTCCTGTTCCAAAGGCGTCTGTACAACCTTTGTCCTGAGCACTCGACGAATGAAGAGGGCGGCGCAGGGCATTCTG
This sequence comes from uncultured Chloroflexia bacterium, assembly GCA_963822235.1. Taxonomy (GTDB): domain Bacteria; phylum Chloroflexota; class Chloroflexia; order Thermomicrobiales; family Thermomicrobiaceae; genus CALAGB01. The sequence goes on along the minus strand of CAWGGU010000005.1, from coordinate 1,779,083 downwards.
TCCTGCGCCGCCCGTCCTGACCCATTCTCCTCCTGGGAATCAGCAGACGTGACGATCTACTGCACCAGATAGACCTTCGGTGTGGCCGTCGATACGTACTCCTTGTATTCGAGTGTCGTGCTGTTGTTTCCACTCAAATCAAAGCTGTTGGCAATAAATTGGCCGATCATCACCTTGCCGTTACTGGCGCCAGTCATCACCACCTTGGCGCTCGGCAGGTAAATCGCTCCCTGGCTGACGGTCGAAGTCGCTCCTGTCCAGGTGAACGTCTGCGTATCGTTGGCGTTCGCGTACATGAAGACACCCGGATAGTAGCCGGGATAGATCTTGGTGGTCGGCGCCGTGAAGCCGAATTTGGCATTGCCGCTGGAGGTCAGCGCGCTCTTGTGCTCAAAGTAGAGAAATACGTTGGTACCGCTGATCGTCAGGCTACCGGAGCCAGTGAAGTTTCCGTAGTCGAAGTAGTACTCGCCCGAGGGGATGCTAAAATCAGTGTTTCCCGAGATCGCCAGGTTGCTCGATTGGGAACTGGAACCCAGGAACCAGGCCTGCACGTAGGCATCGGGGTCGGAGATGATGGTCGAGCCTCCGCTGAAGGAGATCCCAGCCCCTTTATCGAAGTAGAACTTGTAGGTCCCCGGTTTGAATGTCAGATGCACGTTCCCCGACATCGATAAGCCGGGCCCGCCGTCGAAAATGTACGTTCCTGGGTATAGAACGAGCGAATTGCCGCCGCCCACGGTAATCCCGCCACCGCCAGTGAAATAGAAGTAGTTGTCCGTCGCCTTCGTCGCTCCGGTGCCCAACGCGACTTTCTTGACGTTTCCTTGCATCGATATCGTTGCACCACCCAGGAAGGCATAGTTTCCAGCATACATTTCGAAATCATCGGGGTTACTAATCGCGAGGCCGGCCCCGCCATTGAAGATCCAGGTACCGCCATTCATATTCACCTTGCCGAACGATGATGTCATTGACCCGCCGTTCGTCAGCTTGTAACTGCCTTTGGCGAAGTTGAACGTGTCATATCCCGTGATAGTAGAGCCATAGATATTGATGCAACCGCTGCCGACATACGTTCCAGACGAGGCTGAATAATCTGCGGACTTCTGCCCGGACCACCCGGGTTTCGAAATGCAGGCCTGGGTGGCTGGGTTCACATTCGCAATCGGGTTGACCGGGAAATCCGGCAGAGTCGGCGGCGAGATCTTGTCCTTCAGTGGATCGGGGACTTCCGGGGCGGCCGGATTGGTGCCGCTGCCACCCGTGATCGTGGTGCTGCCGGACGTATGGAAGCCATCGTTGGCGGTCACCCATTGATCAGCCGTGATGTGCGTATTGCCGCTGGTGTTGATGTCGTAATTCGAGACGACGCTGCCACCAATCACATTGATTGTCGAGCTTCCAGCCGTCTTGATACCGCCGGAGTTGGAGTTCAACGCCAGCAGCGCCGCGTCGCTCGACGCGCCCACCACACCAGCCGTCGCCGTCGCAGTAACCTTCCACGGTCCGTTGTAGACCACGCCGGTGAAGAAGCGCTCCACGTCCTTGGTGATCGTGACTTGAATGAAGTTCTTGTCGTCCTTGTGTGGGCCGTTGGTCGGTGGATAATCGACGGTAACGTTGTCGGTCGAAACCGACGCGTTCTCCGCGCCATAGGCTTTGGCCGCACTGACGATCTGGCCGCTGCTGGCGCTGTCCATCGCCTCCTGCGCGGCTGCTAGCGCGGCGGAGTCGACCGCCGACTGCACCTGACGATGCTCAGCCGCGGCGTATCCGACGTCGACCGCCACCGCCACGAACCCAACCAGAACGACCATCATGATCGCGACGATGATCATGATTTGGCCGCGACTCCGTTGGTTCACTAACTTTCGTGTGTCCCGCCACATAGTCCGCCCCTTTGAGAAATGAATGCTAGTAATAGATGATCGATGTACTCGATGATGAGAGCGTGGTCGCCGCGCTTCCGAACGCGTAGCCAATCAATGGATGGTAAAGAAAGGTGACCTTCACTTTGACGTGATGACCAGGAACCATATCGCCGTCCGGCGCGCTGACCGTCACAACGACGTTGCTGGCGTCCGGAATGGAAAGGTGCTTGACGATATCCGCCTTCACGTCCGCGGTTGGCACGATGTAGGTCGGAATGTCTGAATCGGCGACATCCTCAGCCATCGTGCCGTGGACCGCTGCATAGCGTGCCCCTTCTCGCGCGGCGTCCGTGATCTGATTCTTGTTGTAGAAAAACCAGCCACCTTCCATGATGCCGAAGAGCATCAGGAAGAGAATCGGCGTGGCGATGGCGAACTCCACCATGTTCTGCGCGCGAAAGCGGTTTTGGCGAGTCTGATTCGTTTTCATAGTTATGACGATCCTAGTACACGCATCTCCACCTGACGTTTGATCGTCAAGGAGGAGGGCATCGGCGGAATCGAAAAGATCGGGTTGTATTGATAGGTCACTGTGACGATCACCGTTTGGTAGGGGGTGGTCGTTCCTGGGACGTTGAACGAGTCGTCCACGACAGAGGAGTCGACCGCCGGCATGACGCCGTAAATCGCGCCACTCTCGCCGAGGGCGGCGCTGGAGATACCGGCGGTGTCGGTCGGGTTCTGCGATCCGTAGTAGGCGCCCTGGCGTGCCATGCTGCCGACGGTGTTGTAGGCCGACATCGCGGCGCCGACGTCAATCGAGATCATCAGGAGCATGAGCAGGATGGGCGTCACCAGGGCCAACTCCACGAGGCTCTGACCGCGGTATCGCCGTCTCGATTGTTTCGTTGCTTGGTTCATCGTTCCTCCGGACACAGACAAAAATTGCGACTACTCTCAGTGTATTGGGTAGTCCTATATGCCGCAGGACCTATAGGTACCCATAGAAATGGCTTAAATCCAAGCATTCTGTACCGGAAACAGAGGAGCAACCTCCCGTCATCATGGGGAGGATCGGGCAGGGGGCAAGTACTTGAATACTGAGGCAGCGCGAGGTCACGTGAACCGAGGCGACAATCGAGAAGGGGTTAAAACGACGAACGAGTCGCGGAAACTCACGACCCGTTCATCGTCCTAAGATGCAAGTACGAACGGACAACAATCTCCAATTCGTTCAGCCGTGCACCCGCTGTGGCTGTACCACCGGTTCGTGCTCGCGCTCACTGCCAGGCGACTTGCGCGGCCACAGGCTGACGCGCCCAACGAACGAGATGAGCGCCGGAACGAGGTACGAACGCACCAGGAAGGAGTCGATCAGCACGCCCACAGCCATGGCAAAGGCGAACTCACGGAATGAGACCATCGGCACCAGGGCCAGAGTCGCGAAGCTGAGGCTCAACGTGATGGCGGCGATTCGGATCGCATGGCTGGCACTCGCTCCAGCGGTGTCGACCGATTGCTGCAGAGGCTCACTCCGAGCTCGCTCCCAGATGCGGCCAACCACGAACAGGTTGTAGTCGGAGCCAAGCGAGAAGAGGAGCACGGCCACGGCCACCAAGACGTAGAAGTCCATGTAAGGATGACCCGCGTACTGTTCGAACGCGTAAATAGTCAGGCCTAGTGGGGCCGCGACCGCCAGAGCACTGGTCAACATCAGATAAATCGGCGCGATGAGCGAGCGAAGCAGAATGACGAGGAGGATCAGGTCAAGCAGCGCCGTAGCCAACGCGACGGGTAGGATACTCGCCACCACGGCGTCCCGAATCTCGACCGCGACCGCGGTATCTCCGGCGAAGCCAGACTGCGCCTGCGGCAGCCCAGCCTGCCGCAGCAGATTCGGCATGTTTTCTTCCAGCGCCGACAGCTGATTGATCGCTTTGGACCCGTAGGGATCGTTCTCCAGGATGATCACGTAGCGGGCAGCCGATCCCGATTTCGACAGCACGACGCCGAAGTTGAGCTGCGTCGGCTGCTCTCGCGGTCCGGCGATTCCAGCGATGCCTGGCTGTTGCTCGATGAGCTGCTCGAGTTTCACCAATTGGTCGCGTTTAGCCGTAATGCCGGGCTCCTGAATCAGCAGTTCCGTGGGGCTGATGATGCCTGGCGCGAACCCGGCTTCGGCGGCGGCCGCTGCCTGATGTGAGGTCGCGTTCGACGGCATGTCCTCAACCACCGGCATCCCGACGGCGATATCGCGCAGCCCACTGGCGGCCGCCAGCAGGAGTGCGATACAGATCAGGATGATGCCGAAGGAAAGCAGTTTCGATACGCCGGGATGATCGCGTCGAATCCGTTGCCGCCAGTTCAGCCCTTTCTCCACGTCCTCCTCGACTTGCGGCATGTGCGGCCAGTAGACGTATTTGCCGGTGGTGGCGAGCGTCGCGGGGACCAGCGTCATGACCACGACGAGTGAGACGAGGACGGCGCCTCCAAGCGTTGGGCCAAGTACCCGCAGGAAGTCGAGCTTGGCAAGGATGAGGCAGCTGGCCCCGGCCGCCACCGTGAGCCCAGCGATGGCAACGAGTGGAACGACCTCGGCCGTCGCCACGCGAGAGGCTTCGACCCGATCAGATCCACGTCGATACTGATTGCGCGTGCCGGATAGGAAGAAGACAGAGTAGTCCGTGCAAATGGCCAGCACCAGGACAACCAGCAACGGACGCAGCTCGACCGGCACCACGACGTCGTAGTGGACGCCAATAAATGCAACGGCACGTTCCGAGAGGACATAGGCAGTGCCAGCTGCGAACAGCGTCAACGCGGGCGCGCCGATCGAGCGGAATGCCACACCGACGATAACCGCCGTCAGCGCGACTGTGGCGATCTCCACCCAACGAAGATGCTTGGAGATGATCTCGCCTTGCTGAGCGCGCACCGGCACCACGCCGGTCATGCCGATGAGGGAATCCCCTGGTTGATTGATCTGGGTGCGCTCGAAGTTTTCGGTAGTGATGTACCGATCGTAGATGCCCTTGCCCGGATCGAAGAAGAGATAGGTGAGCGCCGTTGTATTGGATTCTCTGGCGAAGGGAACGACCTGCTTGGCGTTGATGATCGGCAACGCGCCCGCGATGCTCTGATAGTCGGGATATTTATGCTCGGTGAGATTGGTCGCACGTTGGATGACTCGTTGCTGGGCATCGGACGACAGGCCGTTGGGATCGCGTTGCACGATGATCGTCCGGCTGGTGGCGGGCACGGCGAAAAGATTGGCCGAGTCCCGCTCAACCTGCACGGCTTTGGAATTGTCCGGAGCCAGAACTCCTATGGGGCCACTCTCGGTGGCGCTGATCCCCGGCAGGTAAAGGTAGGCGGCCACCGCGGCGGCAATCCAGATAACGATGATCAGATAGCGCACGGGACCGGTCAGCACCCGTGCAACGTGCCACGAAAACCCTGAGCCTTCCTTCATCGCTCCTCCACCCACATAGACCATTTGTCCTTGCCCTCTTGTCAAAATCGGTGCCACCCGAAGCGGAACACGATGTGACGAGGGCTATTGGGCGGTGGAAGCGACGTTTCGTCGTTCGGGAATCAGGATGGTCGGAAGTCGATGAATCAGAGAAGCGTCCGGCTGGGCGACAGCGCTGTCACCCAGCCGGTGCGGTGGAGACTAATCGAAACTATCCGGTGCGACGTAGCTTCTTCAGGCTCTTAAGCTCGCGCGGCGGGTCCATATGGCGGCCGCGAATAGTGAAGGAGACTTCACCGACGTAGAGGTCGCCGCGTGAATCGACGGCCATGCCGTGGGGCGCGACGAATTTACCGGGATCTTCTCCTTCGAGCGGATCACCAATATGCGCCAGCATCTTCCCTTCCGGGCTCAGGACCGTCACACGATGTCCCATACCGGGCGGGTCTTCCGCACCACCAAGGTTGAGCTCACAAATGTAGAAATTGCCGTCCGGGCCGATGGCCATGCCGTCCGGCCGGAAGATGTTGTTCCACATGCCGACCGAGTTCCCGTCCGCGTCGAAGATCTGCACGCGATGGTTCTCTCGTTCGGCGACGTAGATCATGTCGTTGGCGTCGATGACGACGTTGTGTGGCAGGTTGAACTGCCCTGGGTCGATCCCCGGCTCGCCCCACGATTTGATCCAATCCCCCTCTGCGGTGAACTTGTGGACGCGCGCATTGCCGTAGCCATCGGTGACGTAGATGTCCCCCGTCGTGGGCGAGACCGCCACGTGCGTCGGCCGGTTGAAGGGTTCGCCGCCCCATTTGACCGATGCCTGATTCGGCGTCCCGAGCGTCAGCAAGAGCTCACCCTCGGGCGTGAACTTCGTCACCGTGTGGGTTCCGTCGTCGACACAGAAGATGGAACCATCCGGCGCGATGTGGATGCCGTGCGTCCGTGAGCTGAAAATCCCCTGCCCCCAAACGCGAAGGAGATCCCCTTCGCGATTGAAGACGAGGACGGGATTCTCGGGGTTGCGCGTGATGACGTAGACCTGATCGTCGGCGTCCACCGCGACGCCAGGACACTCGATTGGGCGAAGCCCTTCCGGCAGACTCTCCCATTGACCGAGAGCTTCATAGGTAAAGCGACCACTTCCGACCGTGACGCTCATGAACCGCCTCCTTCACCTGTCAGCCAGCCGCGGAAGCGCTCGCGTACCTCGCGGATGACCCGCCCGCAACTCGCAAATCGAGCCTGGATCGATCGCTGATGACGCTCAGTCTCAGACAGTCAACGACCGGCTGTCAACCTGCGTCCGCGCGCGAGCCGATCAGGACCAATTGGCTATGTCGATTGGCACGCAATTGTTATGTCTCGACGTGAAGCGCATCGAATTTGTGACCGCAAACGTGTCAGGCTGAATACCGGTAATGGCGTTTGATCGCCGCATCGGCGGTCGCGGGTTGCGACCTCGTCGGAGATTGATGCTCCGTCCTGATCTGTTGCTAGATGCTCGATCACGCCAACGGAAAGGAGCCACATCATGCGCTGGCGACTTCTCCTTTCGCTCCTGGTTATCACCTTGTTGATGTTCCCGGGCGTAGCCCTGGCACAGGGCTCGGGCTCAACAGACGATCTCTTGCTGCGCGTCAATGGGCCTGTCACGGTCAACGCCACTGAAGAGGTCGGCACGGTCGTGGTCATCAGCGACAACGCGGTGATCAGCGGCATCGTCAGACACGATCTGGTCGTGATCAACGGTGACGCGACGGTCACCGGCACGATCGAGGGCAGCGTCACGATCTATCGCGGCACGCTGGACCTGCGTGGCACGTCACGCGTGGCCGGCGACGTGAATCTGGTCAACAGCACGCTCACTCGCGCCACTGGAACGACCGTCGAAGGCGCGGTCAACCATAGCTCCTTTGACTGGTCCGCATGGGAGTTCTTCGCCTTCTCCGTCTACCTCTGGATCGCCGGAACCATCGCGATTGTCGCGGCCGGCCTGGTCTTCGCGGCAGTCGGAGGACGGCAGCTTACTGGTGCCGGCAACCTGATCAGCCGGAAGCCGGGCGCCACGATCCTCAGCGCCGTGATCGCCGGCATCGGCGTACCGCTGCTGGCCGTGTTGGCCTTCGCCACGGTGCTGGGCATTCCGCTGGGGCTTGGACTGCTCCTCTTCCTGATTCCGGCGCTCTGGTTCTTCGGCTACCTGGTGGCCGGAACCAAGCTCGGCGCGGTAATCCTGCGTCAGGAAGCCAGCGACCACCCCTACCTGGCATCCGTGATTGGCCTGGTTCTACTGCAGGCGATCGGACTGATCCCCTTCCTGGGCGGTGCGGTTGGCCTGGTGGCTGGCATCTTGGGAGTCGGCGCACTGGTCCTGCTGGGCTGGCACGCCTGGCGTGGACCGGAGAAAGGCGAGCCGGTTGAAGCACGTAAGGCTGAACCGGCCATGTAAGATCCAGCTACGAAACTGGAAATGACTAAATCCGACAATCATGGAGGTATGAGATGGCAACGACGCAGGAACCCAAACAGAAGCGAACGTGGAACGAGCAGATCGAGGTCACCGGCGATGAACTGAAAAAGCGAGTCGAAGATCTCATCGAGGAAGGCAATGTCCGCAGACTGATCGTGCGCAACGAGCACGGCGACACCTTGATGGAGATCCCGCTCACTGCTGGCGTCGCCATCGGTGGCGTCGTGACGATCTTCAACCCGGTCCTGACGGCACTCGGCGCCCTCGGTGCGATGCTGGCCCACCTCAAGATCGAAGTCGTACGAACCGAGACCGACGAGGAGTAAGCCGGCCAATGGCCCTCATCCCCGACCCTTCTCCCGTACGAACGGGAGAAGGGGGACGGATCCAGAAAGGCGCGCGTGTTTCCTATGGACACCCCTCTCCCGCTTGGCGGGAGAAGGGGACGATTGGCAAAGGCTCTGCCTCCACCCGGATCGTCTCCCCTCTCCTGCTTGGCGGGAGAGGGGCCGGGGGTGAGGGTGGTTGGATGAGGACCGAACTCACATCCGTCCGCGGCACCATCCTGCTACAACGGCCGGATCTGCAGGGTGACCTCCTGCACCACACCGAAAGCATCGCTACTGCCGATGTAGAGTCGCTTGAGATCGTAACCGGCAACGTCCTTCACCGCTTTGCTGCCAAATCGAACGGGCAGCCCATCCGGCAAGATCGCGTCGATGGCCAGCAGACTGGCACGCACGTCGGCACGAGCGTTCGTGTCGGAGAGAACCGACCTCAGGGTACTGGACGGATCGCGCCCACCTTCACAGACTGGAGTGCGAAATCCTCGCTTCGCCAGGTGACGCTCAAGCTCTCGAATCGACGTAGTTCCGGGCGCCGCGACCGTTAGATTCTCGGAATCGATTTCAATCGGCGATTCCGTTCGCTTGCTGGTAGACGACCGGTAAGCGTTTGACGGAGTAAGTCGACCGTCGAGCAAGCGGGAAACCGCCTGATCGATGGCTTGACTGAATCGCGGGAGCGACGGTTCGTCGTCCGCTGGCTCCGGCAGCAGCACGCCCGGATTCAGCAGCCCATCCGGATCAAAATCGTCTTTGACGCACCGCATGGCGGCGATCTCCGCGGCATTGAATCGTTGCCGCATCAGGGAGCGCTTCTCGCTGCCGACGCCATGTTCGCCGGTGAGCGTGCCGCCGAGCTCCAGCGCCATCGCCGCCCACTCGGCTACCATGCGCTGAACCCGTTGCACCTCGGTGGGGTCGTCCCCATCGAAGAGAACGATGGGGTGGATGTTGCCGTCACCAGCGTGTCCGGTGGTGAAGACGTCGAGTTGATAGCGCTCAGCCAGGGATCGCACTGACCTCTGCATCAGCGGGATGCGCTCCCGCGGCACGGTGGTGTCGCCGATGTAGAAGGCGCGACCACTGGCCAGCGTCGCCTGCCCAATCTGCAGCCGCCCACGCCAGAGCGTGGCGCGCTCATCTGGATCGTCGGCACGGCGAACTTCGCGGGCACGCTTTCGCAGATTGGCCTCGATGGCCGCCAACTGCGCTGCTACCTCGTCGAGATTTCCCTCGATGTCGATCAGCAAGATGGCTTCGGCGTCGGTTGGGTAACCGGTCCGCGCCATAGCTTCCGCTACCTGGACGGAGTGGCGGTCCATGAACTCGAGTGCGGCAGGAATGACACCCGCCTGCAAGATGGCCGACACCGCGTCGATGGCCGCGTCCAGATCATCAAAGACGGCCAAAAGCGAGCTGGTCATGGCCGGGAGCGGACGCAAGCGCAACCGGGCCTGTGTCGTGACCGCGAGGGTGCCCTCGGAGCCGATCAGGACGCCGAGGAGGTCGGGGCCTACGTCATCCGCGCTCAAGTGGAACCCATCGCCGCCCATCAGGACGCAATCAATGGCGTCAACGTGATGGACGGTAACACCGTGCTTGAGACAGTGCGGGCCGCCGGAGTTCTCGGCGATGTTGCCGCCGATCGACGAGAGTGGCGCCGAGGCCGGATCGGGCGAGTAGCACAGCCCGAGTGGTGCTAGACGCTCCTGCAGGTCGCCGTTCAGGACGCCCGGTTCGACTATTGCCATACGCCGTTCGGGGTCGATCTCCAGCACCCGGTTCATGCCGCGCAAATCGAGGAGGATGCGCTCTTCGGAGGGCAAGAAACCACCCCCGACGTTGGTCCCCGCGCCGCGCGGCACAACCTGGATTCCATGTGCCTGAGCAATCCGAAGTGTGGCCGCCACATCGTCAGCGGTGACGGCCCGTAGCACAACGCCTGGCACACCGCGTTGCATCCAGAAGTCGCGGCCCGCGGCGACGAGCTCGTCGAGATCGCTGATGACGGCACCCGACGAGACCGCCGCGCACAGATCACGAATCAGGGCTTCTAAGCGTGACATGAATTTCCCGTCGGCTATCTTTACCTGCTCGATTATCCCAACGCCTACGGTCGCATCATGATCCCGTATTGTCCCTGGCGATAGCCGAGGCTGCGATAGGTGGCCCAGGCGAGCGGCTTCCAGCGCTCGGTCTCATTCATCTGATTCATCACGTAGGCGAAGGCCAGCCGCTCGCCTGGGTCGGTCATACCCATGGAACCGCCCGCGCCGCTGTGGCCGAAGACGCTTTCCGGAAGGCCGTAGTCTTCGCGCGCCTTCATGAAGCCGAGCGAGAAGGGGGCCAGGATACCGGCGAGAGCGTCCGTCATGAGGCGGGATTGGGTGCGGCCCATGCGCTCGACGGTCGCGGGGCTGACCAGGCGGACACCATCGATCGTTCCGCCGAGCGAGAGGGCGGCGTACATGCGGGCAGCGGAGCGGGCGTTGGTGACGCCGCCACTAGCCGGGAGCTCCGCCGCGTGCGCTTGACGCGTGTTCCACCAGCCGACGCCTTCATTGACGCCGCTGCTGACCACAGCTGCGGCGAGACCCGTCTTCGGCTCGTCCTCTTCCTCATCATCACTCGGGAGCGGCAATAGTGGCGCGGTCCGCCCTTCTTCGCTTTCGGGTAAGCCGATCCAGAAGTCGAGCCCGAGCGGCTTGGCCACCTCATCTCGAAAGAAGGTCCCGACCGATTTGCCACTGACTCGATGCACGACCTCGCCCACTAGCCAGCCGAATGTCAGGGAGTGATAGGCATAATTGCGCCCAGGCTCCCAGAAGGGCTGTTCGGCGGCGATGGCGTTGATCATGTACTCCCAGTCGTATGGCTTTCCAGCCGGGATCTCGTGGCGGAAGCCGGGCAATCCGGCCTGGTGGTTGAGCAGCATACGCACCGGGATGTTCTCTTTGCCGTTTGCGGCGAACTCCGGCCAGTAGTGGGCTACCGGTTTGTCGATGTCAAGCTCGCCACGATCGGCCAGTATGTGGGCGCAGAGGGCGGTGGCTGCCTTGGTCATCGACATGACGACGGTGATGGTGTCTTCTTGCCAGGGGGCACCGGTCTCAGGGACAGCCGTTCCGCCCCAAAGATCGACGACCTTCTCCCCCTCGACCACCACGCTGACCGATGCCCCGACGTCGCCTCGCTCGGAGAAATTCCGCTCGAACTCCTCACGAACCTCCGCGAATTTCGGATCGCAGACTCCCTGAATCTCCACCTTATCTCCTCCGGTCTCGAATCCCCGTCAGATGGTCAGGTTCGGAACGCGACCAAGCATCCGATCGGCCATGCGCTCAGCGATCAGGATGCAGGTCAGGTTGGTGTTGGCGCGCGTCACCTCCGGCATGACCGATCCGTCGATCACGCGCAGGTTCTCGACGCCCAACACGCGACAGTCGGAATCGACGACCGTGCGCGGATCGTCGGCCGCGCCCATGCGGCAGGTGCCGACCAGATGCCAGGTGTCCTTGACGGTCGAGAAGAGCCAGGCATCGAGCTCGCGCTCGCCTTTCACGTCTTCCGGCGTCAGGCCGTCCGAGCGCGTCAACGTAATCGACTTGCTGATCGACTTCACCGCCGGGTGGCGGCCGATCTCGAAGAGACGCCGAGCGCCATCGCGCAGGCGAATCAGGTCTCGCGAATCGGAGAGCATGTTCTCATCGATTTCGGGCAAGGCAAACGAGTCAGCGCTCGTCAAGCGCAATTCACCGCGCGAGAAGTTCTGCCAGGTGATGACCGAGATGCGGGCTGCTTCGAGTCCGACATCGTCGTAGCCGCTCAAGTTGATGGGAACGACCAGCATGTCGTTGCGACCCGCACCGGCCAGCCCTGAGCTGTAGCGGATGCAGGCGCTGGTGATGCGGTCGTCCCTGTTCTCGGCTCGAGCTTCCGGTTTGAGGTCCAACGCGATCGAGACGGAGGAGTGATCGCACAGGTTCTTGCCGACCGGCAGATCTCGCAAAGGCTCGATGCCCAGCGCTCGCAGATCGTCCGCCGGGCCGATGCCGGAGCGCATCAGAATCGGCGGGGAGAAGACCGAGCCGGCCGAGAGGATGATCTCGCGGCCATGGAAGTCGACCCAGCCATCCGGGGTATGCGCTCGCACCCCAGTGGCACGATGGTCCTCGAACAGCACCCGATCCACGTGAACGTTGCCGCGGATGGCTAGGTTCGAGCGCCAGCGAGCCGGTTCGAGGTAGGCGTCATTGACCGAAACACGTTTGTTCTCACGCCGGTTGACGGCATAGGGCCCGACGCCTCCCTCTTCCGGCGCATTGTGGTCGGGCGACCAGGGATAGCCGAGCTCCAGCGCCGCCTGCAGCAAGGCCAGATCGACCTTGCCCCATTGCGACACAGGCACGCGCCAGACCGGGATCGGTCCGCCTTTGCCGTGAAAGGGGGAGTCGCCGAAATCGAGATCATCCTCGATGCGGTTCATGACCGACAGCAGCTCTTCGCCGGACCAACCTTCACAACCTTGCTCCGCCCACAGATCGTAGTCGTCGAGCAAGCCACGGTAAGCAACCTGCCAGTTGATGGCCGAGCTACCACCGAGTCCGCGGCCGCGATCGTAGAGATATGGATTTTGGCCAGCGGCACGGCGCACCACCAATTGCGGCCACTGGAAGTCCGGGAAGCGATCCGGATTGGTGATGCCGAGCGGGTTGGCGCTATGCATCTCTGTGGGCGCGTCGGCGGCACGATAGTCGGGGCCGGTCTCCAGCAGCAGCACGGTTGTCGACAGGTTCTCGGACAGCCGCGCGGCCATCACGGCACCGGACGATCCAGCGCCCACGATGACGTAGTCGTAGACAGTTCCAGCATCACTCTGTTCAGAAACATGTGATGGAGCCATCGGCGCTCCTCATTGATAGAGACCAATCGGCGCTTGACCCGACGTCCTCTACTCCGCCTCGACTTCGAGGTGGAAGTTCACCGTCGTCGCGACCGCGACGATCTGGTAGAGGGGTCAGCCGGCCCTCCAGCGATCGAGCAAGGCTTCCCCCTGCTCCTGAGTGACGCCGTGCATTACGAAGTTCGCATCGACATGATCGTAGATGACGGTGTTCGGTTTCGTCGGGCGAAACGCCTGCATCTCGACCGACATTCGTTTGAGCGGGATGCCCATCTCTTGCGCCGCTCCCTCGATGAGCGTCACGCCGCAGGAGGCAACGCCGGAGAAGAAGGCCTCGCCCGAGGTGATCTCCTCACCGATCGAAGGGCTGTCGATGATGATGTTGTGGTTGCGAACCGAGGTGATGGTCCGTTTGAGCGTTCCGCTGCTCGCCGAACGGACGGTGTAGGCAGGTTCTGGCTGGCTCATGAACGCCACTCCTTCCCAACGTTTGACGTCAGTCTTTGCGGACGCGGCCTGAATTGAATGGAACGAACTGTCGCCAGCCTACCTTAAAATGTGCGGAATTTCGCCGTTCCATTGTTGGGAATGGCGACGACGCGACCGAGCATTTTGACACTGAAGCACGACGCAAAAGCACCTTTGAAGTTGTTGTTTGACCTGGGTTTATGCCAACAGGTCACGGCTATTCGTAGCAATTGGGACCTTCGGGGCAATTCACGCAGACGGCTCAGCTTTTAACATCATGACCGTTCAGATCGATCCGTGATCCGACCGACCTGGAGGTTATGTTGAGAGCCGTTGACCTAAGACACGCCTCGGGCGAGAGAATCTCCGCTCGTTGGCGCCGGACCTCCGCTCGAGAGATGAGCGACGTCCTCAGTAGCACTCGCGCGTACGTCGTGATCCTGTCATGGATCGTCTTTCTCGGGGCTTCGGTTCGGATTCCGGTCATTATGAACAGCAGCTTTCCGGCAAACGACGGCGGCATGTTCATGCAGGCCATCGTGCAGTTGAAAGCCAACCACTTCGTTCTCCCGATGTACCTTCATTACAACGGCTTGACACTCCCCTATGCCTACCCACCGATCGGCTTCTACGTTGCGGGAATCCTCTCCTCCCTTACGCATATGAGCGTGCTGAACACGTTGCGCTTCATTCCGTTGACGTTCAGCGTCGCGACGATCGTGGCGTTCATTCTCTTCGCTAGAGCTTCCTGAAGAACCGAGCGACGGTGATCGCCGCGACCATCGCCTTCGCGCTTGGTGCCGAACAGCCACGAACTGGGAGATCATGGGTGGCGGGCTGACGCGATCGATCGGCTTCTTCTTCGCCGTCCTCACCCTGTGGCAGATGTACCTCCTCTTCACCGAGCGATCACGCACACATCTGCTCCTGACCATCGTCTTCGCCTCGCTCGTATGTATGAGTCATCTCGAGATGGCCCTCTTCGTCGCCGTCAGTGCGGCAGTGATGTTCCTGTTTCTTGGACGAACGAAGCGAGGATTGTTCGATGCGGCGCTGGTGGCTGGGGGCGTTCTGCTGATGACCAGCCCCTGGTGGGGAGTGGTCGTGGAGCGCCACGGACTAAGTCCTTTCCTGAGTGCGGGTGACACAAGTGGGCGATCTGTCCTGGTGATCATCTCCTCTTTGCTGACGTTTCAACTGGGGCGGCGAGACTTCTGTTCCCGATCTTCGGTGCGTTGTCGGCGCTGGGCATCATCTTCAGTCTTCGCGCGTCGTCAATACTTTCTTCCGATCATGGGCGGGTCTCCTGCTCATGGCAGATCCGCGAAAGGCGGGCACCGAAGCAACGGTCCCGCTTTCACTACTCATCGCTCATATGCGTTGTGGAACTGCTGATACCCATCATGAATCGGTCTCTAGCTACTCAGCCTTTCGATTCATCAGGTCAATCCGAAGATTCACCCTCGCATGGTCCGCCAGCGCGATCAAATCGGTTGCACCCGTGGTACTCGCTATTCTCGTCCTCGTCTCCTGGTTTGGATCGCATCGGTGTGACGGCAGACTGACGACGTGAGTTTGTCAGTAGCGGAGCGACAGGCGATGGCATGGGTACGAGATTCCACTGATCCGAAAGCACGTTCATCATGCTGAGCGGCAATCCATGGGGACATGATCGTTCCGGCGAATGGTTTCCAGTCCTTGCGGATCGCACGAGCGCCTCAACCGTACAAGGCTACGAGTGGATTCCGGCGGCTGGCCAGTTTGAAGCTCGACAGCGCGCCTACGAACAACTTCAGAAGTGCACCACCGAGGCTCCAACCTGCATCGCGGATTGGAGTTCCGATGAAGACGTGACTTTCGATTACCTCTACATCGCGAAACGTGGCCGAGGATTCAGCGGCGCAAGCATCCCATGCTGCTCGGCACTGGTTGACGCCTTGAAGCACGACTCGGACTATCATCTCGTCTATCAGAACGACGATGTCTCGATCTTCCACCTGCAGGCGTCCCTCACTGCGGCAGACGCACCGAGTACCGTCGCGACGCGATAGCGCCTAGATTCGCTCTCCGTTGGACCGGTAATCGACTCGCGTTCAGCCCTCGTGGCAAACCCCAAGCTGACACAGACGACGATCCAGAACAGACACCCAGGCAAACGTAGCGGCGGCACCTGTGGCTGCCGTCATTCCCAACGGCCCGGCTTCGTACATAACCGCCACTGACCAGGCTCCGCATACCAGACGCAGCCCCGCGAGAAACCTACACGCCGAATCGCCGCGGCTGCCCACGGACCGTCATCACACCATCACGCGTGGCAGAGATCAGGGGCCCGCCATCTGCTCGCGGCGAAGAAAATCGACCCCTCACGGGGTCGATGGTCCGGCTGTTTTAGCGAGCGGATGGAGACGCTGAGCGGATCAGGTCCGCTTCAGTCTCGCCAGTGGCGCCGCCAGTCTGGCCCGAGGCGCGGCGAGTGGCCGAGAGAGACCGCCGGCATCGTCAGACGCTCAAGTCTCGGCATGACCACGAACCAGCAGAACGCCGCAACCATGACCCCGGCAATCTCATCGATGATGTAGTGCTCACCAAGGTAGAGGAGCGCGAACGCCATCGCCAGAAAATAGGCCGTCCCGAGCACGCCGGTGATCCACCCACGACGCCAGAGTGCCAGCGCCACGACGCAGGTGATGGCGGTGTGGAGAGACGGCATGGCTGCGACGTCGTTCGGCCCGATCACCGTATAGCCACGCTGATAGGTGCCGTTGCTGAAGTGATCGATCACCTGCGGAACGATATGGTCGATCGGCGGCATGTAGCCCTATCACGCTCGTCATCCATGGCGGTGCGGTGGGGACCAGGAAATAGCCAAGCAGTCCGATATACCAGGTCGCCAGCAGCCCGATGATGTAGCTGCGGAAGAGTCGAATATCGAGACGAGCGAAGACGATTGCCAGAATATGCGGAAAGATGAAGAAGGAGAGATACGACCCCGACGAGCCCGATATCGAACCACTGCACGCGATACGGCTGATGTAGATGCTGCTGCAGCCAGACGTTCGCTTCAGTACCATGAAACAACGATGATCGAAGGCAATCGGGTAATGAAACTGGATCGGGTATGCCCGTCTCGTCGGCCAGGTTTTTCAGCCGGTCGAACCCTACCAGCCCGAGGATGTAGAGTCCCCAGAGCTTCCACCCTTGCGATCTCGGAAGCACCAGGAAGAGCACGGCCATCGACAGTACGCCTTGAATGAGGCCGTTCGGCGTGGTCTTCGCCTGGCGATTCATAAGAAAGACATAGATGGCCAGCAGCACCAGGACGCCGCGGCCGAGATTCAACACCGCATTCAAGATTGCGAGTCGATTGGTTCCGCGTGCTCCCACGACGCCCCATCAACCGGGATCGCGACGTCCCGCACGCTCACTAATCGGCTTGTCCAGTTTCTCCCCCCTTCAGCAGTCGATCGGGAGCCTGCTTGATCACCTGAAAGATGGACGTCCAGCTGCTACCCACTGGAGACACAGCGCCGGCCACGGCCCGGCTCCGGGCTTTGTTGACGGCGCGTCCTCGGCGTCGAGCTGACGTTGCTGCCAGAGGAGGACGGCAAGTGCCGGCATGTAGATACAGCCGATGATCCAGGGAACGGCCTGGGCAATCTGATCCATCATGCTCGGGTTGTGGAGGTTGGAATAGGCCCAACCACCATAGGCCACCCAACTCGAGAGCGAAAGCGCCAGGCTCTGGCGCCAGGTTCTGGGTATGAGCCACAACGGAAGCTGGTCGTAGAAGAAGGTGAGCTGCGGCACCAGCGCCATGACCAGTAGCAGCCGTCCGGCTGGGCGTCGCCAGGCAACGACCGCGAGGAGCAGGAGAAAGCCCGGGATGATCAGGATCGGCATTGGATGATGAGTACCGCGCAGATTCGTCAGCCACTCGAGGGGCCAGCGCGGCATGATGACGAGCGAGAGAGCATAGACCACCGCGGTGATGACGAAGGCGCGACGTCTCGGATAGGCAACGCCAATGGCCAGACCGAGATTCGGCTTGGCGAGCGCCAGCGGCAAGAGCCAGGGCAGAAAGGCCGCGGCCACGATCAGGGGCGACCACTGCGCCACATACGCCGCGACGAAGAACGGAGCCGAAAGGAAGATCGGCAAGCGGTCATACCCATCCCTCGTGACGGCATAACCGAGCACCCCGGAACCAATACCGAAGAAGAGCGCTCCCGCGAAATAGGGCGGTAGGGCCGTGAAGGGCAGCGCGACGATGAGCGCGGGCATCGGATAGAAGAGGAGGTCACCGTGCGGGTACGGCTTGCCCGGGCCGAAGGCCGGATTGGTATACGGATCGATGTGATGCAGCAGCGCCGACGCGCCGCCGATCGGCCAGGTGAAATCCCCAGCGCCATAGCCGCGCCAGTGAAGCAGCACGAAGGACATGAGCGTGCTGAGCAGTCCGATGACGATCGCGATGATGAGACGTTGACGCTGGCTCAAATCGGTCTCCTCAGCCAACCGCAACAACCAAGAATGATGGTTTGAGGTTAGCAAACAGAGCCAGTTTTGAAGTGGTTTCCATACAGGACTATCGCACCATTTCGTCAAAGTCTATGCGAACAAAAGTCTGCTCCACCCTGGTCCATGTAACGGACACGCCGGTTCGCTCGCCCCTGACATCCCCCTACGCTACAATCGAGGGTCAGTCGCTGGAGGCATCCAGCGCGGGTTGGTTTCTATCGCTGGGGGTGACGTGAATCGGCCGGGCGGACAGAAGAAGGAAACGGCCGGGCGCGATACGCTCCTCGGGCTCCTCCCAGTTTCGATGCGCGACGTCACGGAGCGCCTCGCTTCAGCTTTCGCCAGTCATGACCACGAGCTCTACCTCGTCGGCGGTAGCGTGCGCGGACTCCTGCTGGGGCAGTCCGTCGCCGATCTGGATTTCGCCACCGATGCTGAACCGGCCGCGACCAAAATCGCCGGGCAGGAGGCGGCCCCCGACAGTATCTACACGGTCGGGGAGAAGTTCGGCACCGTCGGATTCGTCTTCGGCGAGCATCTGGTCGAGATCACGACATACCGCGAGGAGTTCTACCCAACTCCGGATCGACGCCCCACCGTGCGCCATACCACCGATATCACTGGCGATCTCTCGCGGCGCGACTTCACCGTCAATGCCATGGCGATCGACGCACATACCGGCAATGTGGTTGACCCTTTCCATGGGCACGACGATCTCGAACGGCGCGTTATCCGCGCGGTGGGGCACGGTGCGGATCGTTTTCGCGAGGATCCGCTTCGTATCTTGCGCGCGCTCCGCTTCATTGCCCAGCTCGATTTCGAGCTCGACCATGACACGCTGTTGGCTATGCGGGAGATGGCGCCGGAGCTGGAGCGCATCAGTCGGGAACGCATCGCGTCCGAGCTGAACCGGCTCCTCATCGCGCCAGCCGCGCCGCGCGCCCTGGCAATCACACATGAGGCCGGGGTGCTGCCGCACGTCCTACCCGAGATCGTGCCGATGGCAGAGGATACCGGCGAAGGGCGCCATAAGAACATCTGGCTGCACACATTAATGGTGGTGGACCAGGCACCACCTCGACTCCCACTACGCTGGGCCGCCCTGCTGCACGACGCCGCCAAACCGATGACCCGCTCGCTCGACGAGACCGGCGAGGTCCACTTCTTCGGCCATGAACGGGTCGGTGCCGGTCTGGCGCGCCGCACCCTGCGCCGCCTCAAGCAGGAACGCGCGCTCATCGACCGCGTCTCGCAGCTGGTCGATCTCCATCTGCGACCGGCCGGTTATGACGAATCTTGGACCGACAGCGCCGTGCGGCGCCTCGTCTTCGAATCGGGGGACCTCCTCGACGACCTGCTCGATCTGGTGGCCGCGGACGTCACCAGCGCGCGGGCCGACCGGCAACGCGAGGCCGCGCAACGCATTCAGGCGCTGCGCGAGCACATCGATCGCCTACGTGAGCAACACGAGCTCGATCAGCTTCAAAGCCCGCTCGATGGCAACGAACTGATGCAGATCTTTCAACGGCCACCAGGGCGTTGGATCGGCGACCTCAAGGATCATCTGCGAGATTTAGTCCTGGACGGCACCCTCGAGCACGGCGACAAAACAACTGCCCTCGATGAAGCGCACCGCTGGATGGACGAGCACTCCTAGCACGTCGTTTGCGGCTAATACTGGATATCGGGCAACCAGGATGCAGACGAGACTGAGAGACATTCCAGAGAGGTGCCGGATATGCCGCAGCCGCGTTTGAAGTTCGAACCACCGGTCTTCACCTTTCGTGTTCGGATTCTTGGTGGTGGGATCCCGCCGGCACCGCCGTCGGACGCCTGGCGCGAAATCGAATGTCCAGGAAGTCTGACTCTGGGGGATCTGGCGGGGACGATTCTGAGGGCCTTCGAGTTCGATGACGACCATCTCTGGTCCTTCTATTTGAGCGGCAAAGCCTGGGATGCCCGCACGGAATACGCTCTAATTGCGAATTCAGGGCTGTTCGGGAAGCGTCCACCGAAACTGGCCGGTAAACATAAGCTTCGCGACATCCCGCTCCCGAAGAAGGAATTTCTCTTCCTGTTCGATTACGGAGATGAATGGCACTTTGGCGTCACGCTCACCCAGACCAGCGACACCTTGACATCAGGGGGCAGGTATCCGCGGGTGGTCGCCAGCCAGGGGAATCCACCGCCGCAATATCCTGACTTCGACGATGAGGATTGGGACGACGAGGACGAGCTCGCCGAAGAGCTGGATGAGGATCAATAAATTTGATCCTCACCCGTCTCCGCTCGATTAGAGCCGCTTCGCGAACTCGATCACCGCAGCGGCGAATTCCCCCGGCTTCTCGGCGTACGTAACGTGCCCCGAGTCCTGAAGTTCAACGAGCTGAGCTCCGGGAATCACCTCCGCGAGGATGCCGGTAATCGTGCGCAGCAGTGGTTCACTTTCACTGCCACGGACCATCAAGCACGGCACGCGAATCTGAGCGAGGTCGGCCCGCGAGATCTGATACGGCGGCATGCTCAGGTCGCCGAAGAGCTCGTCCACATTGGCCCGATACGGACGGTCGCGGCGCGGCTCCTCCAGCATTTCCCACAGACCGGGGCAGACAATCTCGAAGAATGCGTCGACTGCCGCGCGCGGACGGCCGTGCGCGACCGCCTCGTCGATCGGCGGCTTAATTCGTGCCACAAACTCCGTACTTCCATCTGGATCGAGCGACAGCAGTGGTGGCTCCGAGAGGACGGCTCCCTTGAGCAGATGTGGATAGCGGCGGACGACGTCGACCGCGACTCGCGCCCCACCGCTCGAGCCGACGAGGATACAGGGGGCCAGCCCGAGCGCCGTGATCAACTCCGCGGCATCGTCGGCGTGCAGTTCGACGGTGCGCTGCGTGATCTGGCCGAGCGGGCTGCGAGAATGGCCGCGCCGATCGTAGGCGATGCAGCCGAAGTGGGGTGATAGTCGTCGCATCTGATCAGCCCAGACGCTCGCATCGCCACACATGCCATGGATGAAGAGTATCGGCTGCCCGTCGCCCGACTTGTCATAGGCGAGAGTCGTCCCATTGACCTCGATCATGTTCGCCGCAATAACCATGGTGTACCTCCTTTGAATGGGGTCGCACGATCATGACGGTAGTCCGCTGTCACCACAATATTCGGAGGCCAGAAGGTGAACATCGGGCGAACACCCTATTGCACCGATATCGATGGATCGACGAGTAAATCGTGCTGCAAGGCGAACAGAGTGGCCGCCGCGCGGGTGGAGACACCGAGCTTGTTGTAGATGTGCTGGATGTGGTGTCCGACGGTCTTCTGGGAAATTCCGAGGCGGCCGGCCATCACGCGATTGGTCAATCCTTGACCAACCAACTGCAGCACCTCCACCTCACGGTCGCTCAGCCCCATAGGCCACGCTCGACGCATCTGAGAGACCCGGTGCCCGGCAGCGGATAAAACCGCGTTGACCGCATCGGGATCGAGCCTGCCATCACGCGCCTCCATCTGAAGCTGGCCGGCCGCCGCGTCAGACGTGTGCGCCGGACGATGTGGCCGGCGTTCTACCATGGCATGGTAGACGTCGGCGGCCGCAAGCAGCCGTGCCAACGGCGAGAGCATGCTTCCCGGGATGCCCCGATAGTATCCGGACCCATTCAGACGCTCGTGATGCTGGCCGGCGATCACAGCCACCTGTGCCAGGGCAGGCGGGCGTGAGAGGACGCGTTCCGAGTAATAGGGATGCAACCGGACCTGCTCCCAGTCGTTTGCACCGAACGGTCCTGGCTTCTCCCAGATTCTCGCTGAGATGCCGACCCGCCCGAGATCATGGACGTAAGCTGCCTGGCGCAACGTGGTTATCTCTTCCTCGCCGAACCCCATCTGTTTTGCAGCCGCACACGCGAGCCGCGCCACTCCGCTCGAATGGCCGCTCGTGAAGGGAGACTTGAGATCGACAAAATCGGCTACCGCTCGACTCGCCCGCTCTCGAGCCGCGCTAACCAGCATCGGACGAGGGCCCGGCTCTGTCGCCAGTACCGTGTTCCAGGCGTCGGCTTCGAGCAGGAGCGCGAGACCTGTCGCCTTGCGGCAGAAGCACTCCACGATCTCCGGGTCGTAGAGCGTTCCCGATCGCTGGCGCATCACGCTGACGGCACCCTCAACGCCGTCGATGCGATGGAAGAGCTCCGCATCCCGAGCCAGAATCACTACGCGAGCGGCCCGCATGATCTGCTCGCCACGAATTTGCCTGGGCGACCCTTTGCCATCCCAGCGTTCATAAACCTGCGTCACTCCGACGGCGACCTCGTCGCGCATCCCCAGCCGCCGCGCCAGTCCTTCTGCCACTTCACAATGCGCGGAGATCGTCACGTTCCGCTCGCCCGGCCCAGCTTTCAGCGCTGCCGCGACCATCCGGGCACGCCGCAGGACCGGCTGACCTTGGCCGACGCGCCGGAAAAGTAGGTCGAGCATTTCACTCGGCTGGGCCATGTCCATGAGCGAGATCTGCGCCAATGCTCGCAGCTCGTCTCCGAAACGCTGCGCGATCAGATGGGCATCAGAGACGCAGCCGATGGCGCGGAGCAGCGCGATGTAATAGACATCCGCGACCTCCGTCTCGGTCATGCCCAATTCGTTGCCTAACTCGGCGGAGAGCAGGCAGACACGGAGCGCATGTTCCATTGGCTGGCCGGTGCCAAGGTCGGTCGCGAGCGATAAACACGCCATGAGTTCGGCAAGTCGAAGAGAACCAGACGACGCTGCATGCGGCATCGTGCCTCCCATTTCCGTCGCAGTATGTTGACGGATGACCCCGGACCGGTTCCGCGTTCGTGCTGAGAATCCGTTGTTGTAGAGGCACCAGTATGCCGGATTGTTCCGCGCTCGTCACCATAGCGAATAGATGGAATCCTCGACGAGGCTCGAGGTTTGAACCTCGGTATGGCGCCGCCACATTCGCGCGAGGTCGACGACTACGGCACGCGTTGCGTCCAGATCGAATCGGGGAAGCGCTCGCGCAATACATTCCACACTGCATACATCTCGTCGTTGGAATGCGTCTTAAGGTAGACGGCGATGCCCCACCAGTAGAGGGCCTCCGGCGCCAGCAGTCCGTCCGGATCTCGCTCGAAGGTCTCGCGCAGCAGCGAGATGGCGTGGTCGGTGCGCGACCAATGCAGGTCGACGTGGGCCTCACCGACGTCGAGCAGCGTCAGGAAGAGCTCCGGTGGCAGGAAGTTGACGTTGCGATAGTGGACGTCGCCGCGACGGTCGGCAAAGAGGATCGTCGGCGTCCAGAGGACGTTGAGGGGTCGGATCACCTCACGCGGACTCTTGAACAGATCCAGCTTCACGGGTACGAAACGCGCGTTCACGGCCTCGATGACCGATGGGTTTGGATACGTCACGGCATCCAGCTTGTCGCAGCCGCGTCAGGGAACCTTCATCACGTCGATGAGGAGCAGCTTGCGCTCGCGCAGCGCCCGCTCTCTGGCTCGCTCGAAATCCCGCTCCCACTCAATCAACATGTTGCGCCTTCCACCAGTGGTCTACTCGTGCCCACGATCGACTCGCACACCGGTGCGCTGCAAACGCCAGGTCTCGAGCTGCTCGGCATGCTCATTGACGTGCGCGGCCATATCGAGCAACAGCCCGCGCAGCTTGCCCACTTCACCCCACGGATAGGGGCCGATGGCGTTGAGCTTTTCGTCATCGAGAGTCGTCAGGAAGGCGTCGGTCTCGACGAAGATCTGCTCGAAATCACCGCGTGTTGCCTGCCAGGAGTCGGTGCCGCGCAGCGCGGCCTGCGCGGCGTTGTAGCCTTGCCCATTCTTGATCGGGTGCCAGCGCGGCTTCGGCTCGCCCAGAATGGATTTAGACGCCGCCAGCATCTCCGACTGCCAATCGGCAAGATGGCCGGTAACGTCGCGAGTCGACCAGGCGCCCACGGACGGCTCCGTCTCCAGCACCATCTCGGGAAATTCGTCCACCACTGCCAGGAACCGGTCACGCGCTTCCGCGACCACCGTGCGCACGTCGTCCAGATCGCTCATCTCTCCTCCAATTCGCCGACGCCGGGGTACATTGTCACGGCTATCTTAACAGGCAAGACCGACCGGCGACTGACTCGTTTCATGTGTATCCGAACAGGCGGTACTCGTCATAACCCTGCTATACTTCAGTCCTGACAAACGATTTTGTTGGATCAAATGATCGTCGACTGGTCGAGCCGCGGGGATCGACCTGCTATCTGGTGCTTGCTCGTGACGAATTTCTTAGGACGTCGTGGAGTCATGATCGTCGTCGTGCTGGCCCTCCTCGTCGGCGCCGGGTACTTCTGGTGGTCGTCGCGAGATCAGGGCGTCGCGGCGGAACGGCCTGTCTACGCAGCCCTTGGAGCATCGGACACGGTTGGCGTTGGCGCCGACAATCCATCCAGCGAAGGCTGGGTACCGTTAGTCGCCAGGGATCTGCCGGGAAATCCGGAACTGCTTAACCTCGGCATCAGCGGAGCAACGGTCAGCGACGTGATTCAACAAGAACTCCCGGTCGCGTTGGATGCGCATCCCAGCTGGGTGAGTATCTGGCCGGGCGTCAACGATCTGCGGCATCAGGTCGGACTGCAGGCGTTCAATACGCAACTGAACGGGATGCTCGACCGTATTACTCGCGAGACTCAGGCACGGGTCATCGTGCTCAACATCCCGGATCTGCGTGACGTTCCCGCGTTCGCGTCGGTCGATCCGACGACCCTCGATCAAACGGTGCGGCAGTGGAATTCCGTCATCGCGCAGGCAGCTCAGACGCACAACGCCATACTGGTAGATCTCTATGGCAACTCCGAGATCGTCAACGGGCATCCCGAGGACGTGAGCAGCGACGGTTTCCACCCCTCGACCGCCGGGTACAAGCGCATCGCTGATTTGGTATTGAAAACGGTGCACGACCATGTTCAACCTTCGCCGTAACACGTCAGGAATCACGCACGCGGCAGTTCGAGCTCCAGATTCGGACGGTCTTGTCGTGCGGGCGAGTGCTCTGGGAAAGGCCTACCGCACCGGCTCGGTGACGGTCGAGGCGCTACGCGACGTCGAGGTGCTCGTCGAACGGGGAGATTTGGTCGCCATCATGGGACCTTCCGGCTGCGGCAAGACGACGCTCCTCAACTGCCTGGCCGGTCTCGAAGGCGATTTCATTGGCGACGTCTGGATCGACGGAGTCTCGCTGCGCTCCCTCTCCGACCGAGCACGAGCACGAGTGCGCTCGCGCATGACCGGCTTTATCTTCCAATCCTTCAACTTGCTGCCAACCCTCAACGTGATCGAGAACGTCGAGATGCCCCTCCTCATCTCCGGCACGCGGGGTGGCGAGGCGCGACGCCGAGCACGCGAGATTCTGGACGCCGTCGGACTCAGTGACCGGCTCGAACACCGTCCATCGGCCCTTTCGGGCGGTCAACAGCAGCGAGTGGCGATCGCCCGCGCGCTGGTCAACCATCCAGCCATCGTCTTTGCCGACGAGCCGACCGGCAACCTGGACAGCGAATCGGCAGCCCAGGTCATGAGCCTGATCCAGCAACTGAACGCCGATTATGGCCAGGCGTTCGTCATCGTGACGCACTCGTCCGACGTGGCTGATATGGCCAATCGCATCATCCGCATGCAGGATGGTCGCGTCACTTCGGATGAGCCGCGCCAGCCACCGGTCATCCACTCGACTCCGTACAGTTTCGACGTCGCGGCTGGCAAGTAGTCGATGCAGGCGTTGATAAGCTGGCCCATGGAGCGCATCGCCATCGGATTGACGCTGGCCCTGGCCGCGCTTGGTCTACTCGCCCTCCTCAGCGCCTGGCGCTCCAAGATTCTGTTCAAGCTCGGAACGCGCAACGTCCCGCGTCGCCGGGCGCGGGCCGCTCTCATCATCTTCGGGCTCACGCTTTCGACGACGGTGATCGGAAGCGCCATGAGCACCGGCGACTCCATGACGCACACCGTCCGCTCGCTGGTCAGCGAGAGCTTGGGGCCGATTGACGAGGTGGTGGTCCTCGGTCCAGCCCGGGCCGACAACGGCAATCAGGTCAGCAATCTGACGCAACCCGGCTTTGGACAACTGGCCAACGCCGATTTCAGCTTCTTCGACGCATCACGGGCGAGCGACATCTCTCACAGCGTGCAGGATTCCTCCGCGATCGAATCGACGATGCCGGTCATCATCCAGCAGGCGACCGCCGTGCGGCCGGATACGCATCAGGCGCAGGCGCTGCTCACCCTTCTGGCCATGCCGGCCGACTATCCGAAATCGTTCGGACTGATGACCTCCACTAGCGGTCAACCGGTCGATCTGTCGAAGCTCGAGCCGAACGACATCGTGATGAATGACGCGGCGGCGACCAGCTTTGGGGCAACTTCTGGCCAGATGCTCCAGGTGGTGATCGAGGGCCGTACGTGGAATGTTCGGCTGGCGGCCATCGTGCAGAGTGTGGGGCTCGGCGGCCTCGGGCCAACCATCATCGCACCGCTCGCGAGCGTGCAACAGGCAACCGAGCATGCCGGTCAGGTCAACATGATCCTGGTGTCCAATCGCGGCGGTGTCGACAGCGTCACGCGTACGTCAACGGCCAGTCGGGCGATTCGGCTGCCGCTGGCCAATAAAGCCGCCGCCCAGGGTATCTACGCATTCCTGCACCACCCCGAGATTCAGCAGGCGCTCCTCACCGCCGCCGGAAACGAGTTCGGCATCGACCGCTCCCGCATCCTGGCCATCCGTTCCGAAGCGGCGAAGCCAGAGATGAGCGACCAATTCGTGAGCGACGTGAGCGATCCGCAGACGCGGCACGAGCTCTTCCGGCTCGGCTTCAGCCTGCCGGTGAGCGCGTCCGATCGTTCGATCTTCGACCAGCTGCGCGAAGTCACCGATTTCACGGTCCTCAACGTCAAACAGGACGCGCTGGATCGCGCCAACGAATATGGAACGGTCGTCACCACCGTCTTCCTGGTGCTGGGGTTGGCATCTGTCGCGGCCGGAGTGCTCCTGGTCTTCCTGATCTTCTCGCTGCTGGCGGCCGATCGCGGACCAGAACTAGCCACGATGCGAGCGCTAGGGATGTCGCGCGGGCAGATCGTGAGCATGTTCCTCTTCGAAGGGTTGGTCTATGACGTCCTGGCGGCACTTCTCGGTGGAATGCTGGGCTTCGTCGTCAGCTACCTGACCGCCCGGTCGCTGGCGTCGTCACTGGCAACCTTCGGCTTCCATCTGAGCTGGCACGTCGAACCGCGCACCGTCCTCATCACGTTCGCTGGTGGCGTGCTGTTGACCTTCCTGGCCATGCTCGGCTCCGCCTGGCGCGCCAGTCGCTCCGGCATCGCGGCGGCGACGCGTGGAGACGACGTCGACGAGAATCGCGCCTGGGTGCTGATTCCGGGTGTGCTCCTGCTGCTGGCAGGCTGGTTGATCTGGTGGCGCTGGCACGCACCGCAGCTGATCTACGAGCCGCGCCATCCACTGGTCCTGCCGGGCGCCATCACCGTCGCGTTGCTCGGCGTCACCTGCTTACTCAGCGGCGTTCAGGCATTGCTGTCACGGCGAATCTCACCCCGACGGGCCAATGTCGTGGAATCGGTGGTGAGTTGGACAACCACGCTGATTGGCGTGGCCCTCTTCGCGCTTTGGCTGCGCGCGTTGTCGGATTTACCGACGCCACGCGGCAGCACGCTGTCCGACGCCACAACCGTCGCCATCGGCGGAGTGATGTTGGTTCTCTCGGCCACCTGGGCGGCGATGCGGTTGCTCCGTCCGGCTCTACGGCTGCTCGATTGGGCACTCTCAGCGGCGGCACGGCTGCGCTCGGTGGTGAGACCGGCGGTCGGCTATCTGGGTGATCGTCCCTGGCGCACCGGTTTTGCGGTCATCATGTTCGGCATCATCATCTTCACCATGGTGACCTCGCTGACGATGATCAACGCCCTGCTGAACGCCTACTCCCCCAGCATGCCCCCCATTGCCGGATTCGACATCCGCGCCGATCAGTCGGGTCCGACGCTGATCCCGGACATGAACAAGGCTCTGAATGGCGCCTCGGCCGTCTCAGACAAGAGCTTCAGTCGTATCGGATCCATCACCACGGTGAGCGACACCGAGGTCGTTCAGCTTGGCGTGACGCGTGCAGCCTGGGAAACAGCACCGCTGCAGGTGGTCGACAACGGCTTTCTGACCGAGTCCAAAGTGGCGGTGAAATCGCGCCTGCCACAGCTGCAAGGGCCAGCGGTCTGGTGGGCAGTGCGCGATCAGCCGGGCACGGCGGTCGTCTCGGCCGCACTCATCAACTCGGTGATCGCGCCACCTGAAAACGATGTCAACAATACGCCCGCTCCCTTCACCCTCTGGGTTCGCCCGAGCGAGGGTGGCCAGCCAGTGAAGCTCAGCGTCATCGGCATCGTCGATAGCCGCAGTGAGCTCGACCCCGGCATCTACACCTCGCCGGAAACCGCCGGCCGTATGGGCGTCGCACTGGGCGATCCAGCCTCATTCCTCTTCGCACTGAACCCAGGCGTCAAGGCCGCCGACGCATCCGAGGGGCTGCGCCTCTCCTTTGGGTCGAGCGGCTTGAACGTGACCAACCTCTCGGATAAGGCGCAGGTGGGTCGCTCGATTCGCCTGTTGCTGACCCGCATCGTGCAGGGGTTCATGGGTCTGGGGCTGATCGCGGGAATTGCGGCGTTGGGGATGCTCGGCGTGCAATCGGTGATCGAACGCCGGGTGCAGCTCGGCACACTGCGGGCGCTCGGATTCACCCGCTGGCAGACACGGGCCACGCTGGCATTCGAGGCGACGATCACGGCGACGCTAGGGATCGGTGTGGGGATCGGCCTGGGCTTGATCATGGCGCACACGCTGGTGCGGATCATCGCGCTGCAGCATCCGGAAGTGCGCTACGCGGTCCCCTGGAGCCAGGTGACGCTGACGGCCGCGATTGCGGTGCTCGGCTCGATCCTCTCGGTCACCGCGGCAGTCTGGCAGGCCGGCCGCGTCTCTCCCGCCGAGGCGTTGCGGGGGTAGTCGTCTTCCGTCTGTACGGGCGACGCATGCGTCGCCCAACCCCGACCGGCGTTCACCTTGAGTTGAATGGGTGTCGATGCACTAGACCGATTGGCACCCACTACCCGCGCAGGGCTAAAGCCGCAGCGCTGAATTGAGCGAAGCCTGCTCGAAGCAGGCTGAGTCCAGACACGGAAACGTAGCGACGGTACCTGTGGCCGCCGTCTTGCCGCACGCCGACGTCCATCACCAGATACCCCCATTTGATCCATACTCCCCACGCAGACCAGCGCATCAACTCGCGTCCCCAACGTCACGCCCGCGCTCGCGGTACCAGTCCACCAACCCCTGCGCCGCGAGGGTGGCGACACGTTGTGCCAGGTTCTCGTAGACGATCATGACCCGGCTGGGATCGGGCTCTCCCTGCCAGACGCCAACCGCCAGCGAGCCATCGGCGCTGATCGTCTCAAAGACATACCAATCGCCTGTGTGACGCTCGCGGGACTCGGTCGCCGCCAGCCGTTCACGGACATTCGTTGGATCGTCGCGGAAGAAGTCGGAATTGAGCATGATGTTCATCCCACCTGTGGTGCTGGAGCAGCCTTCGACGCACTGCTCGTTCTCGGCGACGTGAAGTCTGGTGCTGCCCCGTCGGCGGCCGCGTCGCCATACGTCTCCAACAAGCGTTGCGCCAGATCAACGATCCGCAGTCGAAGCTCATCCGGCTCGACAACTTCAGCAGTGTGTCCGAAGCTCAGCACGAATCCGGTCGCCTCTCGCTCGGTGTCGAAGCGCAACCGCACCTCAACGCGCCGTTCACCATCTGCATCGGCCACATGCTCGACGCGTGCGCGACCAACCGTGCCGTAGACATCGCGCACCTCATCCGCCGGCAACCGAATCGCCACCGGATATCGCGGCAGATTGGCCACAAAGTCGGCACTCGCCTGTGTCCAGAATCGGGCGAGATCGAAATCGGCCGGTCGCGCGAAGGGCTCTTCCGAGATGCGGGCCGAGCGCACTCGCGAGACGCGATAGGTGCGCGGCTTACCGTCGACCCGCGCCACCAGATACCAGAGACTCCCCTTGGCGACGAGGCCAAGCGGCTCGACCAGACGATCGACTTCGCTGCCGTCGCCCCGTTCATACACGATGTAGACGCGCCGGTCCTGCCAAACCGCCTCCTGCAGCGCCGCCAGCGCGGGCACGTTCTCCTCTGGCCGATTCCAGCCACTTGGGTCGACGTGGATGCGTTGCTGGGCGAACTCGGCTCCGCGCCGCTGGCTCGAGGGCAACGTCGCCAGGAGCTTCACCAGCGCCGCCTCCGACGCCTGGCGCAGACCAAGATCGGCCAGCAGCGAAGGTGGCGTGCTCATGAAGAGGGCCTGGATTTCGGATTGGGTCAGGCCAGTCAGATTGGTGCGGAACGGCTCCGGCAGCACCCAGCCGCCATCACGTCCGCGTTCAGCGTAGAGCGGAATTCCGGCCGAGGAAAGCGACTCCATATCCCGATGGATGGTGCGCGTTGAGACCTCCAGCCGCTTGGCGAGTTCGCCCGCCGTCATGCGGCGATTGACCTGCAGCAAGAGCAAGATCGAGAGCAGGCGGTCTGCGCGCATGCGGCCCCCTCATATCAGCGGGTGATTGGTCCGTGTGGCTATCGTACTATGCGGGAAGCGACACGGGAGCGTGACTGAGAGGATCCTCGCCCCAATGCCAAACCGGACCTGGCAGGTACTGCTTATCGGGGGAAATTCGGGCGCCGGTAAGTCGACGATCGCGCGCGATCTTGGCAAGTGGTATGACACCGCATGGCTGAACGTCGACGACCTGCGACTCACGCTCGAATCGAATACCAGCGCCGCCGACCGTCCGGCATTGCATCTCTTCGACGACTTGGCACAGGTCTACCGGAGTCCACCGGAGCGTGTCGCCGAGTTTCGTATTGCTAATGCTGTTGAAGTGTCGCGTTCCATCGAGATCGTAATTGGCAACCACATCGCGACGGCTGGGCCGGTCATCCTCGAAGGCGACGACCTCGTCCCTTCACTCGCGACTCAGTTAGCCTTCGCGCAAGTTGACGCGCCAGCCGGGTCTGTTCGAGCGGTGTATCTGATCGAATCGGACGAGTCAGTGATTGAAGCCAACATGCGCAGTCGCGAACGCTGGTTCGACCAACATTCGGCGTCCCATCAGCGAAACCTGGTGCGGGTCAGCGCGCTCTATGGCGAGCGGCTGCGGCATGAAGCCAACGCTCTCGGCCTTGCGGTCATCGCTCCCCGGCCATACCAAACGCTTGCCGAGCGCATTGCTGCGGTGCTCGAGTAATCGCCGACGCAGAACAACCGGTCTGTCAATCTCAATACATGACAGTTGATGTCTTGTTTCTCCGCTATCCTCGTACGAGTGTGCTTGCGGGACCGAGATGTGACGAAGGAGAGCGAATGATGACCGGTTCATCGACCAGGTTCGAGGAGCGGGGAGCGCGGCGCAGCCGGCCCGCGCTGGCGAAGGGCTATGGGGTCAATCTGGACGAAGACGGGATGCTCTCGCTCGATTGGGTGCGCCAGCAGCTCACCCAATCGCGCAACTACTGGGTCACCAGTACACAATCCGACGGTCGTCCGCACGCTTCTGCCCGTCTGGGGTATCTGGCTCGAGGACGACCTCTTCTGCTTCGGCACCAGCCGCTCGTCGCGCAAGGGGAAGAACCTGGCAGCCAATCCAGCCGTGGTGGTGCATGCCGAGAGTGGCGACGACGTGGTGATTCTGGAGGGTGTGGTCGAGGAACTGACCGACCGCGACCTGCTGCGGAAATACGCCGATGCCTACGACGCCAAATACGCCATCATCCCGGAGACCGATCAGGACGCGGATTCAGACGGCGTCACCTACGTACTGCGGCCGGACGAGGTGCTCGCCTGGACGGAGCACGACTTCCTGAAGACGCCGACTCGCTGGCGGTTCGATCGGAACTAGGCGGCGTTCAGCGATGCTGGTACATGCATGGGCCGAGACGACCAATTTTGTTCGCTTCAGGCTGTTAATTTAGCGTCGTTGCGTTATCGCGGGACCGCGTATGATACGCGGATGAAGATTCGCCTGCGCGCCAGCCAGCAATCGCTCTCGGCCATGCCACCCTCTGCTCCGGTCGCGGCGACGGGTCTCCGTTCCCTGGGTCGCATGTTCACGTCGCTGCACAACTACAACTATCGACTCTATTGGTTCGGGCAGCTCCTCTCGGTCATCGGCACCTGGATCCAGCGCATCGCGCAGGCCTGGCTCGTCTTGCAACTCACCAACTCCTCCTTTGCGCTGGGACTCGTCACCGCGTTGGCGTCCTTGCCCATCACCATCTTCGCCCTCTTCGGTGGCGTGCTCGCCGATCGCTTCCCCAAGCGGCCGGTGATCGTCGTTACGCAATCGATTATGGCCGGGCAAGCGCTGATCCTCGCGCTGCTGATCACGACGCACCACATTCAGGTCTGGCACATCTACCTCATGGCCCTGATCCTGGGGCTGGCCACCTCCATCGACAACCCGACGCGCCAGGCATTCGTCAGCGAGATGGTAGGACCTGAGAACTTGCCGAATGCGGTGGCGCTCAACTCGAGCCTCTTCAATACCGCACGCATCCTCGGGCCGGCCATCGGCGCCGGGCTGATCGCCGCCTTCTCGATCGCCATCCCCTTCTACGTCAACGCGGTCAGCTTCATGGCCGTGATCGGCGGACTCCTGTTGATGCGTCCCGCCGAGTTTCACGACGTGCCCGCCCCGGTGCGAGGCCGTCTCTTCAGCCGTATGCGCGAGGGGATCAGCTACGCCACCCAAACGCCGTCGGTGCTGCTGCCTCTCATCCTGCTCGCATTCATCGGCACCTTTGGCTACAACTTCACCGTCATCCTGCCGCTGGTCGCCAAATACGTGCTGAACACCGGCGCACTCGGATTCGGTGGACTGACCACGGCGCTGGGCGTCGGCGCCCTCGTCTCGGCCCTCACCATGGCCTATCTCAACCGGCCCAGCGAGCGCTTGCTGCTGGTTGGCGGCACCCTCTTCACCATCCTGCTCGGCTTGCTGGCCGTCTCGACCAAACTGCCACTGACATTGCTCATCCTGGTGGTCCTCGGTTTCGCCAGCATCACGTACACCGCCACGACCAACACGCGCCTGCAGATCTCGGCGCCCGGCCAGATGCGCGGTCGCGTGATGAGCTTCTACATCCTGCTGAATGCGGGCATGACGCCGATCGGTAGCCTCCTGATCGGCACGCTGGCGGAGGATTTCAACGTACGCGTGGCGCTCGCCATCATGACCGCTCTCTGTGGCGTCGGCGTCGTCGTCGCCTGGCTGTATCACGCGCGCCATTCACGCATCGATACCGCCACACCCACCGCTCCGGTCACGACTCCCGCCGTGGACTAACCCCAGCGCCAACCCGCGACTCATCCCTGACGGCCCATTGGTTGCGGTATCCATGACCGAGCTACGGGAATGAGGGATGGAAACCGAACACCAGAAAGCACGACACGCCCACGCGTCGAGATCGTCAGCCGCGCCGAAATCAGCTGAGACATCCACGGACCGCTCAGTTAGCCGCATCGTCAGTTCGCTGCGCAATTACAACTATCGTCTCTACTGGTTCGGTCAGCTGCTCTCGATTACTGGAACCTGGATCGCCCGCGTCGCCCAGGCTTGGCTGGTGCTGGAGCTCACCAACTCGTCGTTCGCCCTGGGTCTGGTGGGAGCGTTGCAGTTCATCCCGATCACGGTCTTCGCCCTCTTCGGGGGAGTGCTGGCCGACCGCTTTCCCAAGCGAGAGGTCATCATCATCACGCAGGCTTTGATGGGCGTGCAGTCGCTCATTCTGGCGATCCTCATCAGCACCGGCGAGATTCAGGTCTGGCACATCTATATTCTGGCGATGGTGTTGGGGTTGGCCTCGGCATTTGGGAATCCAACCCGGCAAGCCTTCATCAGTGAGATGGTGGGGCCGGACAATCTGCCCAACGCCGTGGCGCTCAACTCCGGACTTTTCAATACCGCGCGCATTCTGGGGCCGGCCATTGGTGGCGCCTTGATCGCCGCCTTCTCGATCGCCGTTCCCTTCTACATCAATGCCGTCAGCTACCTGGCGGTGATCGGTGGATTGATGTTGATGCGACCGGCCGAGTTCTACGACGTGCCGGCGCCGGTGCGAGGACGCGTCCTGAGCCGCCTGCGCGAGGGGATCGATTACGCGATCAAAACCCCGGCGGTGCTGCTGCCACTGATCCTGATGGGGTTTATCGGCACGTTTGGCTACAACTTCACCGTCATGCTGCCGCTGGTGGCGAAGTACATCCTGGGGACCGGAGCGCTGGGCTTCGGCGGATTGATGACCGCGCTCGGCATCGGCTCATTGGTGGCCGCGATCGGAGCCGCCTATTTGAGCCGCCCCACCGAGCGCCTGCTCCTCGCCGGTGCCACCGCCTTCAGCATCTTGCTGGGTCTGCTGGCCGTCTCGAGCGTCTTCCCGCTGACGATCGCCATTCTGATCATCCTCGGAGTCGCCAGCATCGCCTTCACCACCACGGCCAACGCGCGGCTGCAGCTCACCGCGCCGAACGAGCTGCGGGGAAGAGTCATGAGCCTCTACATCTTCCTGCGCGCGGGAACCGCGCCGCTCGGCAGTCTGCTCCTTGGCGCGCTGGCGCAGGACGTCAACGTGCCGGTCGCGGTCGGCACCATGGCGGCGATCTGCGCCGTGGGTGTGGTTGTGGCGAGATTCTATCGCTCGCGGCACCCGAGCGAACCGAGCAGCTACCACCCGAGAACCGTCAACGAGGGCGCTCCCGGCCGCTGAGTTGTGCAGCGGCGCGGCACATCAACGGGCGGCGAGAAGCAGACGGCCTCCATGGTTCGTAGTTGCTTCCTCAACTACCTGCGATCGCTCCACTTCGTCACATACGAGCTCTGCATCCTTCGACGCGGGGATAATATTGAGGGCAAACTCGATTCCCAGTCCATCTGACAAGCGAACGAGCGTGTCAATCGTGGGAACGTGCTCACCGGATTCGATGCGGGCAACGGTCGGCTGAGGCATGCCGAGCATCCTCCCAAGAGCAGTCTGGGACAAACCATGCTCCGTACGATAGGCAAGCACGTAATGAGCGACCGCCCGCGCTGGTGCGGTACGGTCCCACTCCGACCGTATCTCTGGGTTATTCAGTTGATCTGACAGAACCTCTGATGCTTTCCGCAGCTGAATCTTCGCCATGACCTATTCCTCTTCGGTTTCTTGCCGTTCGAATTCGGTGATCCGTTGTTCGGCGGCCACGACTGCACGCGCAAACCCGCGAGAATCAACGTTCGCTTCCGGACCAACCGCTCCGATAACCAACAAATCACCGACCCGTCGATAGAACGCTCTCCATTGGCTTCGGCCTGCACGCGGGCGCAGCTCGCGCAGCTTCGTGTTTTTCACGGCACTGCTATGAGGATACGGAAGCCTTTCTCCGAGCTGTTCGAGCTTTTCGACCACGTTGAGCATGGCCACCCGCTCACGTGTCTCCAAGCGGTTCAACTCGATTTCCGCATCGGGAATGTACGCAACCTCCATTCGACGATAATAACATCGATGTTATGGTGAATCAATGGTGAGTAGAGGAACGCTCCTTCAACTCCGGTGCTCACCCCGGCCGCTGAGTTGTGCCGCGGCGCGGCACGCGTTACCCTCCTGCAGAACGCTTCACTGAGATACGCTCCCAGCGAGCGAATCAACGGACGATCGAGGACGGAGATGCGGCATGCAGGCTGGACGCGACCATTGGCTCCACGTGCGCGGGATCAAGCTGCACGTCCGTGAATGGGACGGCACGCCACGCCATTTCTGCTGCTGCACGGCCTCTCTTCGAACTGCATGACCTGGGAAGCGGTCGCGCAACGGCTGCACGCCGCCGGTCATGCCGTCGTCACCCTCGATCAGCGCGGCCACGGGTTGAGCGACAAGCCCGAAACCGGCTACGGCTTCGATGAGGTGACGGCCGACCTGCAGGCCGTGATCGAGGCGCTCAGGTGGGAGGAGCGGCCGGTGGTGGCCGGTCAGTCCTGGGGCGGCAGCGTCGTGCTGCAGTTCGCCGCGCGGCATCCGGCGCCGGCGCGCGGAATCGTCCTGGTCGACGGCGGCTTCATGAGCATGCGCTCGCGCGGCGCCGAGATGACCTGGGAAGAGTTATGGGATCGGCTTAAACCGCCGCCGCTGGCGGGTCGCAAGCGTACCGAGCTCAAGGAGCGTATGCGCCGCGGCCACTCCGACTGGAGCGACGACGGGATCGAGCACACGCTGGCCAACTTCGAGACGCTGCACGACGGCACCATCCGGCCCTGGCTCTCGCTCGACCACCATCGAGAGATCCTGCACGCCATGTGGCAGCAGGATCCGGATCATCTCTATTCACAGATCACGTCCCCGGTGCTGGCTGTCGCGGCAGGCCCGCAGGACCCTGAGCGGGCCGAACAGAAACGTCAGGGCCTGGAGGCATTCGAGCAACGCATACCCCACTGTCGCACCTATTGGTTCGACGATACCGACCACGACATCCACGTGCAACGCCCGGACGAGCTAAGCGCGCTGATGCGGAACACGTTGGCGGACGGGTTCTTCGGAATTAGTGAATAGAGCACCAATTTACCCTGTCATTCTTCGGCTGCGGCCTCAGAATCTTTTTTCCTTGAACAAGTACATGGGTCGCGCACAAAGAGATCCTTCACAGCGGTTCAGGATGACATGAATAGTTGGCTGCTACTACATTTGGTGAAACCGCAGTCACACTCACGGCACGCAGCCCTCACGCGTCACGCACGTGCAGCAAGACGCCACCAATCAGGAGGGCCAGCGCCGCCCAGACGGCCACGACACCTAACCCAGCCCACGGCCCAATCGGTAGGCTGTCGGGATTTGTCGTGTTCTGCACCGCGAGTCCCGCGATCATCGGCGAGATCTGCTGCAGATGTCGATGCCAGGTCGGATTCGAGATCAGCTGAGCAAGAACGGGCAATACGTAGAGCAGCGCGAGCATCAGGCCGATAGACACAGCCGTGTCGCGCACCGTGGTGGCAACGCCGAGGCTGAGGAGCGCGATCAGAATGAGATAGACCACGCTTCCAACAGCCGCACGCAGAGTCGCCTCATGACTGAGCGAAATCAGCGCATACCCATGTGCCGGGTCGAGACCGGCTCCGGGGAGCATGAAACGTCCGACGAGCAGACACCCACCGACCGCAACCACGCCAGCCACGAACGCCACCCCCGCCACGATGGCCGCCTTGGCCACCAAGAGGACGAGTCGGCGCGACATTGCCGCCATGGATACGCGGATCATGCCGGTGCCATATTCTTCGGCAATGACCAGGATCGCCAGAACCGCCATGACTGCCTGACCGAGATCGATGCCGGTCAGGCTGAGACTGGTCGGATCCTGGCGTTCGGCACTCGAGATATGCGTGGTGGCGGCAATGGCCGCGCTGACCGCCACGCTCAGCGCCACCACGCCCAGGATCAGCCAACCGGTGCTGGTCAACGTGCGCAGCTTGGTCCACTCCGCATGCACTGCTCGCGTCACGCTGCCCGTCGCCGCAACAGCGCCGTCGCCAGCACCAGGGTGAACGCCGTCCAGACGCTCAAGAAGAGCAGCCCCAACACGAAGGTGACCGTCGCGGCGGTGAGCAGCGCCATGGTCCCCGCGTCAACCTGCGGGCCACGCTCGGTGCTGATCGGGTAAAAAGTGGTGTCGGTGGCGCGCAGCATGTGCTCATGGAGCGGGAATGCGACGGCGCCAAGTCCCAGACCGGCGGCGAAGGCTCCCGCGCCGACCACCAGGGTCACGACCATGATGATCGTGATCATAGGGCCGAGTGCGGAACTGAGCCTGGTCCACTGCACACGTAGAACGTCGATCATGCATCTCTCCTTCGAAGTAGAACGGTGGCGATAGCCAGGCTTACCGCCGTAAAGACGCACAGGACGGCGAGCCCGGCCCAGGGCGCGAGCGGGTAATAGCCCTTATCGACGGTGTAGGGATAGCTGACCTGTGCTGAGCGCGGGAGATCTTCGAAAACCGCGAAGGCCGCGGCCGGTGTCCACTTCAGCATCCAATCCACCGCGCTCCCAGTCACCGCTGATATGAATATGAAGGGGAACACCAGAACGACGACTCCCAGACTCACCGCGGCGGCGCTGTTTCGAAGAATCGTGGCGAGCGCCAGTGCGGTGACGGCCACGAGCGCGACAACCGCCGCGGCGCCGACGACGATGCGTAGCTCGGTGAGGGCGTTGACAGGAAAGACGTAGTTTCCGTGGCCTCGGAGCAGATGCGCGCTGAGTGGAATGGCGACCGCGATGGCCACGAGTGCGGTCACGAAGCTCACCGTGCCGATGACGATCGCCTTTGCGGCAAGCACCCGACCGCGCCGCGGCGTGGCCGTTAACGTCGTGTGGACCAGACCGCGGCGAAACTCGGACGTGATGAACAATGCGGCCACCACAATGATCGCGATCGACCCGACTGAGAGGCCAAACGGCAAAATGTTGGACGTGTACTTGCCCCGCTTCCGGCGACGACTCCGGGGGCAATATCACCCGATCCACTCACGACGAATGTATCCCCGGACTGCTGGAAGCTTCCGGGAGCCAGGGTGGGATAGAAGTCTCCGAACCCCGTCGAACTCGGCAACGCGGTTCCGATGCTCGTTCCCTGCCAGGCCCCCTGAGGCTGAGAAGCTTGAATGTTGATTTGATCGAACTGGGCGGTGGCGAGGCTGGATTGGCCTCGGTCGACCGGCACCGCCGTGGCAACTGTGGGTTGAGGAGTGGTTGACGGCTCGAACACGACGGGCGAGGTCACGAACAGCCCGATGCTGACGGTCGACGGGAGTCCGGCCAGATTCACGCTCCCGATCTTGGTCCAGCTAGTCCCGTCCGCCGAATCGTAGCCGGAGATCGTGTCGCCGGAACGGACGAGCCGCAGCCAACGTGGCGACGTCGCCGAGACCTGCCCCGGCATACCGGCGCTGTCGTGGGTGTAGTCGTATTGGAAGCGGACGCCGTGGCTGCCGGTAACCATTACCGCGGCGTATGCAGAGCCCTGTTTGGTACTGGGAGTGACGAGGATTCCTGCCTTGGCCCAGTCAGCCAGTCCGGGACGGGTATTCGAGAGGGACGGCGCTTCGTTCCCAGGATTGGTCGATATCTCGCCGGTGAGCGAGGTAATTCGCGCAGTGATAGTGCCGTCTCCGCTGAGCGGCTGATTGACGAAATAGAAGCTGTCGGCGACCGCCTCACCATTGGGGCCGGTCGGCACGAAGGGATGGCCGTCAACGCAGGTACCGGACTCCGGGCCATCTCCAAAGCAGGTCCCCTGGGTCGTACCGTTGCTCACCAGGTAGGTGAACAGCACCACGAGCATGATTGCGACGACGAAGCCAATGGCCCAGCCCCGCACCGTGCGGAACTTGGTCCATTCGGCGCGCACGACGTTGCCAAAGCGATCATGTACCGGTCGGTTAGACGGCGTACGCTCACGCGTGATCGTGGTCGTCATCGTGCCGCGACCTCCTCAGCAGCTGCACGGTACTCGACCGCTCCGCCTGTAAGTCGCAGGTAGACGTCCTCGAGCGACGCTTGATTCGTGGACACCTCGGAAAAGGGCACGGCATTCAAGCCCAGAAGAGCGACAATCCGTTCGGCGTCAAGCCCTGTTGCGCGAAGACTCTCGCGGTTGAGCTCCACGACGCTGGCACCCGCGTCCCGCAGCAGCTGCGAGGCCGCGGCTAGCGCCCGTGTGCGCAGCTCCACATGGCTCGCCGAATCTCCGGCGATGAGCTCGGCGACGCTGGCGTCGGCCAGCACCGTACCGCGCCCAATCACCACCACGTGGTCGGCAATGTCTTCAAGCTCACTCATGAGATGGCTGGAGACCAGGATTGCCCGCCCCTCCGCGGCGAGCGAACGCAGCAGGCGTCGCACCCAGATGAAGCCGTCGGGATCCATGCCGTTGAACGGCTCGTCCAGGATGAGGATCGGAGGATCGCCCAGGAGCGCCGCCGCAATCCCAAGCCGCTGCCGCATCCCCAGGGAGTAGTCGCGCGCCCTTCGCCTGGCCGCCGATTGCAATCCA
Source organism: uncultured Chloroflexia bacterium (assembly GCA_963822235.1). Classification (GTDB taxonomy): domain Bacteria; phylum Chloroflexota; class Chloroflexia; order Thermomicrobiales; family Thermomicrobiaceae; genus CALAGB01. The sequence continues at coordinate 1,738,844 of CAWGGU010000005.1, read as the reverse complement.
ACCTGCTCGATCACGGCATCGACGCGACCGGCACCCATACCCTGCGAGTGCGCCAGCCACAGCAGATGATTGCGGCCACTCCGTCCCGGCTCAAGCGCCGACGCGTCCAGCAGCGATCCAACGTGCCGTAAGGGGTTGCGGAGGTCTTGGTAGCGTACGCCGCCGATCAGCGCTGTTCCGGCATCGGGCCTATCCAACCCGAGAATCACACGTAACGTGGTCGACTTACCCGCGCCGTTTGGGCCGACGAAACCCGTGACCTCTCCGGCGCGGACAGTAAAGGAGATATCGTCCAACGCCACGGTTTTTCCAAACCGCTTGCTCACCCCTTGTATCGTGACGTCAGCCTCATATTCTTGATCCATACCGTTGCCTTTCCGCGGTGACTCGACATCGCTCACACCTGGTGTACTCCTCCCCCGGTGACATCCCGGTGTCAGTCGTTGACACCAGACTGTCACCTGCGTTTTGGCATGCTTGGACGGCACCTCGCCGTCTCGCGGCTGGGCGGAGTCAATACATTGGCCAGGGATCGGAGCAGGTCATGCGCGTGCTGGTGGTGGAAGACTTTGAAGTGTTGGCCAGAGCCATCGGGACGGGACTCCGGCGCGAGGGGATGGCGGTCGACGTGGTGCTGGATGGCAGCGAGGCGCTCGAGCATCTGGCCGCGACCAGCTACGACGTGGTCGTGCTCGATCGTGACCTGCCTCTGGTCCACGGAGACGATGTCTGCCGACAACTGGTGGCCGAGCATCCCGAGAGTCGCATACTTATGCTCACGGCAGCCAGCACGGTGCGCGATCGGGTGGACGGCCTCGGATTGGGCGCCGACGACTACCTCCCCAAGCCCTTCGATTTCGCCGAGCTCGTGGCGCGTATCCGGGCGCTCGGTCGGCGCTCGGCTCCGGCACTGCCGCCCATCCTGCAGCACGGCGACATCACGCTCGATCCGAACAGCCGGGTCGCACGACGCGGCGGCCGACGCCTAGAGCTCAGCCCGAAAGAGTTCGCGCTGCTGGAGTGTCTGCTTGCCTCAAGCGGTCGAGTCATCTCGACCGAGGAACTCCTCGAGCGGGTGTGGGACGAAGCAACCGATCCGTTCACCACCACGGTCAAGACGACGATCCGCCGTCTGCGAACCAAGTTGGGTGAACCGCCGATGATCGAAACGGTGCGTGAGGGCGGCTATCGGATCGGCGAGCAGTGATGCGCGGATTTCGCGGGGCAGCACCGATCTTACCCAGACTCCGGCGGACTTTACGACTGCAACTGGCCCTGCTCTACTCCGGTCTCTTCTTCGGACTGGGGGTCGTGCTCCTCGCGATTTTGACCGGGTTCAGTGCCTTCAAATCGAGTAGCTCTGTAGCGGCCGGATCCCCTGCCGCGACGAGATCCTCCTCAACTCAGTTCGGGATCGCGTCCCACACACTCGTCGTGGGCGCCATGCTGGCGCTCGGGGTCACGGTACTGCTCTCGTTGGTGCTGGGATGGCTCGTCGCAGGTCGGTTCCTGCGGCCACTGCGTGCCATGAACGCGGTGGCCCGTGAAATCTCCGTCACCAACCTGAACCGACGGCTTGATCTCGGGAGTTCCGGCGACGAATTGACCGAACTTGGTCAGACGCTCGACGACCTCTTCGCCCGGCTGGAGGCGGCATTCGCATCGCAGCGGCGCTTCATCGCCAATGCCGCCCATGAATTGCGCACGCCGCTCACGGCCGAGCGTACCCTGCTGCAGGTGGCACTCGCCGATCCTGGTTCCGACGTCGCGACGTTGCGTTCAGCCTGTGAGGACGTGTTGCTCTTGGGTCAGCAGCAAGAACAGCTGATCGCGGCGCTGTTGACACTGGCGAGCAGTGAACGGGGCATCGAGGTTTGGCAATCCGTTGATCTAGCCGACATCGTCAATGATGTGGTCGTGGCACGTGAGGCCGAGGCCAAACGTCGCGGAATCCGCGTCAACGCGCGGTTGGGCGACGCGCGGACCACTGGAGACCCACTTCTGGTGGAAAGCCTGGTAACGAATTTGGTCGACAACGCCATCCATCACAACATCAGCGGGGGATGGGTTGAGATCGTGACCTCAACCGAGTGCGAGAAAGCCTCCATCTCCATCCGCAACAGCGGATCGGTCATCCCCTCACACGAGATCGACCGTCTCTTTCAACCATTCCAACGACTCCGGGACGAACGTGTACGTGGGAGTGGTGGACACGGACTCGGTCTCGCCATTGTCCAGGCCATCGCCCACGCGCATGGCGCAGCGCTTTCGGCACGAGCGCTGCCGGACGGTGGCCTCGATATCACCGTTGCCTTCAGCATGCCGAAGGCACCGCAATACGACGCGTAGACACGTGACGTACGTCCAGGAGCAGAACAGCCACCGCATGGGTACCCGGCTCCCCTACACCTCTTCTTGTGCAGTCGGCACAAATGTTCCGCGCCCGATTGGGGTTGCAGACCCTGTTTCGCGCCCGGCGCAACCGTTAGAGTTTGTGGTCACAGGGCTTGCCCCCTGTTTCTTCACCAACTTGACGAGACTCTTAAGGAGCGCCGCGCGTGGTTCTCGAAATCGTTCCCGCAGGCAGACAGACTGTCTCTCCCGGACCCGAGGAGATCTTGCGACGGGCCCGCGAAGAGGGGGTGCAGTTCGTCAATCTGCAATTCACCGACGTCATGGGCCTGGTCAAGATGGTCACCATCCCGATCGAGATCTTCCCGAACGTCATCGAGCACGGCCAGTGGTTCGACGGCTCGGCGATCGCCGGGTTCGCCCGCATCGCCGAGAGCGACATGTTCTTGATGCCGGATCTCACCACCTTCGCCGTGCTTCCCTGGAACCGGGGCCGCAACACGACCGCCCGCGTCATCTGCTGGGTCTTCAAGCCCAACGGCGATCTCTTCCCCGGCGACCCACGCGCCGTCCTGCTGCGCCAGTTGGAACGCGCCGCCAAACTCGGCTACGCTTATCAGACCGGCCCTGAGCTCGAGTTCTTCCTCTTTCGCACCACCGACGGCAAGGTCGATACCCTGCCGCATGACCGTGGCAGCTACTTCGACCTCTCGACGGACCTAGCGGGTGAGGTGCGCAAGGACATGATTCGCGCGCTCGGCGAGCTTGGGATCAAGGTGGAAGCGGGTCACCACGAGATCGCCATCGGCCAGCACGAGATCGATTTCGAGTACGCCGACGCCATGCTCACCGCCGATCAGGCCGTCACCTTCAAGATCACCCTCAAGGCCATCGCGCAGCAGCACGGCTTGCACGCCACCTTCATGCCCAAGCCGATCGAGGGCATCGCCGGATCGGGCATGCACACCCATCAGAGCCTGTCCTTCCTGGAATCGGGCGAGAACGCGTTTGTCGACACCGACGATCCATATGGGCTCTCGAAGATCGCCAAGCATTTCATCGCCGGTCAGCTCAAGCATGCGCGCGGCATGTCCGCGGTGCTGGCGCCTCTGGTCAACTCCTACCGGAGGCTCGTCCCAGGTTTCGAAGCCCCCGTCTACGTCAGCTGGGCGCGCCAGAACCGCTCGGCCCTCATCCGCGTGCCATCCATTCGGACCGGACGCACCGGCGCGACGCGCATCGAGCTGCGCTGCCCCGACCCATCTTCCAACCCGTATCTGGTCTACGCCGTGATGCTGGCAGCCGGTATCGACGGCATCCAGAACGAGCTTCCGTTGCCGGAGCCGGTCGAGGAGAACCTGTACCACTTCACCGAAGAGGATCTGCGCCGCCGCAACGTGGCGACATTACCCGCGACACTGGGCGAGGCGATCACCGAGTTGGAGCAGGACGACGTGGTGCGTGACGCGCTGGGCGAGCACCTCTTCGAGCGGCTGCTCGAGGCACGCAAGCAGGAGTGGGATGCGTTCCGCAAGCATGTCAGCGCCTGGGAGATCGAGCGCTATCTCGAGATCTATTGACCACCTAACCCTTTGACCATTCCGGATCCCACACAGGCGGGGAGCACAGCGCTCCCCGTTTGTGTTTCTTTCAATTGATCACAACGCAGCTCGCCTGAAGAATAGATTCGAGCGCTCATCTGTTAGTGCATTCGAGACTGGTATGGAATGACAAAGGAGCGCGACACACATGGTTGATACGAGCACGTAGACCGGCAAGGCAGCTGACGAGCGGCTGCGCAACGATCACATCATCTGGCTGACGACCGTTACCCCAGCTGGGCAGCCACAGTCAGTTCCAGTCTGGTTTCTCTGGGACGGCGAGACCGTCCTGATCTATTCGCAGCCAGATCAGGCCAAGATCCGCAACATCGAAGGCAACCCGAGAGTCGCACTGAATCTCAACTCCGACGAGAGTGGCGGCCACGTGGTGCGCATGCAGGGCCGAGCCGAGATCGACCAGACTGTCGGGTTGGCGACGAACGTTTCCGCAATGCTCCAGAAATATGAAGCGGCGATCGAGCGAATCGGCTACACGCCAGAGCAGTTCGCCCAGGGCTACTCCGTCGCCATCCGCGTCACCCCGACGAAACTGACGGCGTTTTAGCCTACGACTCTTCCAGATACCGCATGGCTTGGATTCGGTGGGATGTGCCAGGAATCACTCAATGTGCAGCGCATGGAAACGGCGCGTCGCCTCTGAATAGAAGTTCTCACGACTGGCAACCATAAAGACGACAACTACCGCGTCGTCTTCCAGCACCAGGTAAGCGGCACGATACGCGCCGCTTCCTCGCAAAGAGAAGTGGAGCGATCGAACGCCGCGCAAGCTTCCGGCAAGTACTTCGCCTTGATATGGATCGCCACCAAGGCTGAGCAGGATGCCTTCAATTTCATCGGACCACTACCGAAGCTTTCGCAGGTCTCTGTCAGCGGCTCTGGTGAGTTGAACATCATGTGGAGAATCCGGCATTTAGTTGGTTCGACGGCGAAGGGTACGCGTTCTCCCGGCCCGATACTCCGCCGTAGCTTCCTCGGCCAGGGCATCGAATGGATTCGGAACCAGTACGATCCGCATGACGTTCCCTTCCCATTCGATGCCGAGTTGAGAACCTGGCTCGATTCCATGGGCCTCTCGATCCTTCTTGGGCAGGAGGATCCGTCCTTTGTCATCGACCCTAACGATTTCCATCGTATTCCTCACATTCTGTGCGGTGGGAAAATCCCACATAAGTGTGCCACACTGACCCTGACTGCTATCGATATGACAGCTATGAATCGAAGGTTCTCCTGATTATTCGAACGCGTTGAACGGTCTTCCTGCTCGCTCCGACGAGGTCCCCCCTCACCCCATCCCGGCAAACACCGTGGCATCTTCCTCCTCGGCGTGCTCGAGCTGCCGTTCGGTCGCCAGCGGCAGCCACATCTCGACAACCGTCCCTTTGCCAAGCTCGCTCTCGACCCGCACGTCGCCACCGTGGCTTTGGGCAACCCATTGCACGATCGAGAGGCCGAGCCCGCTGCTGCTATCGCCCGACTCGGACATTCGTTCACGTGCCTGATCGACCCGATAGAAGCGCTCGAAGATGCGTGAGAGATGCTCCGGAGCGATGCCCGGTCCGTCGTCTTTCACCCGCACGACGCCGTGCGGACGGCCGTCGGTTTCACGCTCCTCCGTCTCGATCAGCACCGACTGCCCCACTCCGCTGGTGTAGCGGATGGCATTGGCGATGACGTTCGTCAGCATCTGCGACACGTAGGCAGGGTCTCCATCTACATCGAGCGCCGGGAGATCGCCAACCGCCAAGGTGATCCCTTCTGCCCTCGCCAGCGGCGCCAGTCGCTCGACGGTCGCGAGCGTCACGTCACTCAGATCGACTCGCTCGCGTCTGAGCACGACGGGCCCGCTATCGGCCCGCGCCAGCGTCAGCAGATCGTTGACCAGCTGCGACATATGCTCGTTCTCACTCTGGATGGTGTCGAGTACTCGGGCAATTTCCGACGGCAGCGTCTTCCCCGCGCGCGCATGCTCCAGTTCCAGTCGCACGATCGTCAACGGCGTGCGCAGCTCGTGGCTGGCATCGCTGGTGAACTGGCGTTGACGTTCGAAGGCAGCCTCCAGGCGGTCGAGCATCTGATCGAACGTGGCGGCCAAATCCCCGATCTCATCTCGAGTTGACAGATTGATTCGCCGGCCAAGATCGGTCGCGCCGATCGAACGCGCCGTGGCGGTGATCGCGCGTACAGGTCGCATCGCGCGTGTGGCCAGCCAGTAGCCACCGGCCGCGGCGATCAGGAGTGTGATCGGCGCCGCGATGAGCAACGTGGCCAGCAGGCGATGCAGCTGAGCCGGTGCCCGATCCGGCACACCGGTCACCAGGGTGCCGACGATCGTTTCCTTGATCAGCACCGGTGATGTGTAGAAGCGGTAGTGCGTGGACGAGCGGCTCGCGCCCTTCTCTATGGTGATGGTCTCGGTGAAGCTCGTCGTACCGGTCCGCGGCGGACCAATGGTCACCACCTGCGATGCCAGTTGGCCCATTTCCGAATCGCTCAGCGGTCCGTAGTGGCTAAGCAGCTTCCCGTCCGAGTTGATCAGCAACGCAACCCCACCAGCCCCGAGCGCGTCCAGCGTCGGAGAGCTTTTCGCCGCGACGTTCATAGGCGTGCCCTGTCTTCCCGAATCAGCGCCCGGCAAGCCGTTCAGCAGTCCAGCTTTCTTCAGGTCAGCGAGCTGCTGGTCAGTGAGCGGCGCGGCCGTCGTGGGTACTGGCGTCGACAAGGTCGTCGTCGCGGCCCCTTTCGTCAGGTTGAACAGACCGGTTGATGGGTCATAGGACGCGGCCAGGTCGTCCGTCTGACGCCGCAGCTCGTCATTGAGCTGAGATCGGATGTCCGCGGCTTGCGTCTCGTAGACGACTCCACCGAACGCCAGCATGACCACGGACAAGATGAGCAGATACCAGAAGGTCAGACGCCAGCGAACGCTCAGGTTGGGGCGCCACCGGCGGGACGTCGAACCGTTTCTCGGGATGTTCATGGTCGATCCATCCTCGCGGTACCCGCTGCCCTGAGCCGGTAACCTGCGCCCCGGACTGTGACGATCAGCTTGGTCGGAAACGGGTCGTCGATCTTGCGCCGCAGTCGTCGCACGTAGACGTCGACCACGTTGGAGGCGCCAACATAGTCGTAGCTCCAGATATGCTCTTCGGCCATCTCGCGCGTGATGATCTGTCCCGGATGCCGCGCGAAGTATTCGAGGAGGGCATATTCGCGCGAGGTGAGCTCGATCGCGCGTCCCGAACGAGAGACTTCGTGGCTGGCGGGATCGATGCGCAGATCACCGACCTCGATCGATCCGCCGCGCTGCGTCGATTGCCGCCGCAGCAGCGCCCGCAGTCGCGCGGTCAGCTCCGCCAGCGCGAATGGCTTGACCAGATAGTCGTCGGCCCCGCTATCGAGTCCACGCACCCGATCCTCCACTGTGTCGCGCGCGGTCAGCATGATGATGGGGACGTTCACCCGTGAAGAGCGCAGGCGGCGGCAGACCTCGATCCCATCAATAATCGGCAGCATGACGTCGAGGATGATGGCGTCGTAGGGCGTGACGCGAGCGAAGTCGATGCCCGCTTCACCGTCGTAGGCCGAGTCGACGGCATAGGACTCGTCCTCGAGACACGACTTCAAGGCAGAGCTCAATCGCCGGTTGTCCTCAACCACCAGGATTCGCACGTGGCACTCCCGCCAAACGGTCCGAGCGGCAATCTCTCACATACAGATCCGCCGCTGAGAGTACCGCATATCCACATGACAGAGAGATGACGGACTGATGACAGACGGCCGACTCGTTCAGCGTCATGTGCCTGTCATCTCGAACGCGCAGTGTTGAAGACGGATCGTACGGTCGGTCATTTCGGCGATCGTTGGAGTGTTCGAATCAGCGGCGCCATCGCATATGCCTTCATGAAAGGAACCATATTCACATGAGACCGACGAAATTTCTCATCGGTATGACCAGCGGAGCTGTCCTGGCACTCCTCATTACGGGAGCGCTGCTGCTGGGATTGGGGCAACTGGCAACCAGCGCTCAAGGCGGAACACCGGCTGCCTCGACCCCGATGAGCACGACGACACCCATCAAACAGAGCTCGGATACTGGTACCCCCGTCAGTATTGCGAGAGGTGCGCTTGAGCAACGTATGCTCCAGCCTGTCTCGGACGCGGAGTGGAACGCCGCCGCGTCGACGCTCGGGATAACGGTTGACGATCTCAATTCCCAGCTCAAAGACGGTCACTCAGTTGACGAGCTGGGCTCGACGAAGGGCGTGACCGCGCAACAGATCAAGGACGCCATGATCGCCGCCGGACAGGCGCAGGTCGCTGACGCAGTTCAGTCCGGAACGATTTCCCAGGCTGACGCCGACCGCCTCAATCAGGGTCTCGTTCAAGCGATTGCCGATAAGGTGACACGTGCGAACACCCCATCCGATGGCACTCCTGGCCCAACCTCCGACCAAATCAAGGACGTCACCGCAAAGAAAAGTGCGGCGGGTCAGAATGAGCAAGTGGCGGACACGGTCACCATGGCTGAGCTTTCGGCGGCGGCGCAAACCCTTGGCGTCACCAGTGATCAACTCAAGGAGTCGCTGGGTTCGGACAGTGGGTTGAGTAACTATCCATCGGCGCAGAACGTCACCGAACAGCAGGTGATGGACGCCATGATCGCCGCGGGACAGGCTACGCTCGATCAGGCGGTGCAGAACGGCACGCTGTCTCAAGCGGACGCCGATCAGGCCGGGAAGGACATTGTCCAACTCTTCGCAGAGAAGATCACCGGCGGCTTGTTCGGTTCAGGTCAGGCAACCCCAACCTCCTAGCATCACACCCTGCTCTTAGATGCGGCCGGCGATCTCGAGTCTGAGCGGACTCGGGCGCCGGCCGCTTTTCCCGCTTGTGGTGATCGACGAATCGATTCGTTGGGTACTCGCCTCGCGTCCGCCCCGGGTTGAAAACCCACGGCTACTCTAAACGAAGTCCCTAAACGGACTGAATGTAGCCAAAGAAACATAGGGGCAACCCCCGAACCCGCAAGCGGACGCACCTGCCCTTCGGTTGCGGCTTAAAGATGGCAGGTCGCACGAGTCGCCGTCCAGTATGACAACCCACTGCATCTACCGCACGCAAGTCGCGCTAAACACTCGTACGAAACCCGTTTGAAGCAATTTTCAAATTCGTCGTCGAACGATGTCGATTTGGCCCGTGCCCGGTCGACTACTCAACAGAAGACCGGTCAAGCCCCTGGGACGTCCCATTCGGATCTGAGCAGCCGCGGTGAATGGCCGCGAGCAACGACATACGATCGGAGCCGTCACATGGTCGCACGAAGTGCTGAAGCAGTCGTTTCCGTCGGTCGAGCGCGCACGGTGCACGCGTCGTCATCGAAGCGATCCAAGGTTCTGTGGGGCGTGCAGGGGTTGCTCGCCGTCGCCTTCCTCTTCGCGGGAAGCGCAAAGCTGTTCACATCGGCGGCTGACATGGCGAGTCAATTTCCGTTGCCGGTTGATTTCATGCGCGTCATCGGCATCTGCGAGGTGCTGGGCGCGCTTGGACTGATCGTGCCGGGACTGCTGCGCATTCGCCCGGGACTCACGCCGTTGGCGGCGGCTGGGCTGACGATCATCATGGTTGGCGCCACCTCGGTCACGGTTATCGCGATGTCGGTTTTCGCGGCGATCATCCCCGTCGTCATGGCGCTGCTCGCGGCGTCCGTGGCCTACGGTCGTTCGCGACCGGCCACGCCGCGAGCGGCGGACGTTTCTCGAGCAGCGGAGCGCGAAAGCGCTTCTTTTTGACCAGTACTTAACCAGTTGGTTAATTATGGGACGAGTGAAAGGAACGGAATACAGAGCGCATCACGAGAATCACGTCGGGCGAAGACAAGCTTCGCCCCCACGAATTAGCGACACATGATCAACAAAGGAGTGACGAAATGCGGGATCAGAATGGCGTCGGAGACGTGAAGATCGAGGGAAATCGCGCAACGCTCGTGTTCAACCGCGTGCTGAACCATTCAGCGCGAGAGGTATGGGATGCGCTGACCGATCCGCGCAAGTTCGAGGCTTGGTACAACGCGCGGGCCGCGATAGACGCCCGAGTGGGCGGCATGTTCGAAGTACATTCCGGTCCGTTCAACTGGAGCGGGGCGATCACGGAGTTCACACCGCCGCACGTCTTTGCCTACCAGCACGACCACGTCCCCTGCGAGGAGATGCCGACCGGCGAGCAGACATCGGTGCGCTGGGAGCTGGAGGAGGTGGATGGCACCACGCGGCTGACGTTCACGCAGCAAGGACTGAAGAGCACCGCGGGGTTCGCACCCGGCACGCACGTCGTCCTCGATTCGCTCGAGGCCTATCTGAGCGGTGAAGACCTGCCCGATTTCGGTGGACGCTATGGTGAGGTCGAACCACTCTATGCGATCTGGAACGCGGAGGAGGAAGTCGTGGCGCAGGATGAATCCATTCAATCGCAGCAGCCGGTCGTTGAGCAGAGCAACGAACGAAAGAAGCTGGACGTCTTCATTGGCAAGTGGATCAACAAGGGCTACACGGTGGATTCACCAGCAGCTCCGTCACTCGAGATACTGACCAGCGACGTCTACGAGTGGATGCCCGGAGGATTCTTCGTGCTGCACACGGCTTACGGCCGCATCGGCGGCATGGACGTGGGTGGCACCGAGATCCTCGGCTACGATGAAGAACGCGGGATCTATTTCTCGCGCTTCTACGACAGCCGTGGCGGCGTCCACGAGGCGGACCTGACCGTCGACGGTGATGCCTGGACCTGGCGCGGACAGGGCACCGGCTGCACGGCCTACTTCACCGAAGGTGGCAAAGTGCAGACGGCACACCACGTTATGCAGGCAGAAGACGGTCAGTGGGTCCCCTCCATGGAGGTCGTCCTGACCAAGATCGTCTAACGCAATGGGCTCGCAAGTCGCCGGGGTTGGTCACGACTGTTGGCCGGCCCCGACTGTTTCATCCGAAGCTGACGAGCACGACTGCGACCGTCGAGGCCACCAATCCCACCGCCTGCAGCCGGGTCCACTGTTCTCCCAGGAAGGCACGCGCCAGCAGCACCGTGACCGCCGGATAGAGGGAAGCCAGCACGGCAACGATCGCTAGATCCCCGTGGCCTGTTGCCGTTAAGAAGGCGAGATTCGCGGCGCCGCTGAGCACCCCGGCGACGACCATGGCCGGGGCCGCCGAACGCCAGGCGCTCGAAGAGGTGCTCAGACCTCGCGCGAACGGGAGAACCAGCAGCAGCGAGACGATCTGCCCCGGAATCAGCGGCCAGGCACCGGCATGCGTCCCGGCGCGGTCGAGCCCGACGAAGAGGAGCGCGAAGCCGATCCCCGCCACGATCCCCTCCAGGAACCCCGCTCGTCCATGGCTTGACTCGTCCGCGTCATGATGCCAGGAGACCAGTCCGATGGCTAGGATGGCCAGCACAATCCCCACTACCGCGACGATCGACAGGTTTTCTCCGAAGAGGACGCCCGCCACGACCGGCAGAACGGCAGTCAACACCGCCGACAGCGGAGCGACCACGCTCATCCGTCCCACCGCGAAGCCACGATAGAGCGCGGATGTCCCGAGCGCGCTGCCAACGCCACTCACCGCACCCCAGATCAGGACCGCTCCCGTGGGACCCGCCCCAGGAAAGAAGAGCACGCCGATGCCCGCGGCCAGCAGTCCGAAAACCTGCACCGCCACCGTCACCAGCCAATAGCTCACGCGACGGCTGGCAATTCCGCCGGAGAAGTCGCAGGTTCCATAGAAGATGGCCGTGAGAAGCGCGAATAGAATCCCCATAGATCGCTTTCCGGCAGGTGCCAGCTATGACGCGGGAGCGAGAAACGTGATCCGGTTCTAACAGATCGAGGTCCGGGCGTCATCCATGCGTCCATCCGAAATGGATTGCGGCAGTCAAGCCGTCGATCCGTCGTCGGTCGGATAATCTGATCGCTATCAACGCTTGCCTCACATCTTTGCCACACCCACCAGCGATACTCATGACGTTTGGCCCATCACCACGGGATTGCGTACCTACGCCCCTGTATGCGCCAATGTCCGCAACTCTTGGCAGTGGTGACGAACGACCGGTGGGGAACGTTGCATACATGTGGCGTCTCTACCCAAAGGTCAATGCAGCGGACATGGGCTTCACTCCGATCTGCATGGAACGGGTTCACAGCCGAGAAATGCCGCTGGTGCATTGAAACCCTGTGTACCGTTCGTGTCGTCATTGAACTGTGACGCCGCTCAAGAGTACGTCCGCAACCGCGTGTGGATGACGTTCTCGACAAGTATCTGGTGGATCTCAACAAGTAACGGTAGTGGGCACGGACACCGGTCATCGTTCTGATTCGATGAATCGGACTGTCATTGTGCGATCGGTTCTGTCGTGCCGTGCGTTTGTTTGCGCCAGAGCATCCGTACCCTGAGGAAGGAGGTGACATCTATGCCGTGGGAGTATGCCTTTGAGTTCATCCGCCAAATGTGGTGCAACTTTTACTCGCTGATCGATTCGTTTGTCAGGTGAGATCCCGTGTCCGCTCAACCGTACGCATGAACTGGAAGGGACCTCGTCGTCATTCCCGTTCGTGTGCATTTGGAGCAGTGTCACGATGCGCGCTCGATGATCCGTGGGGCTAGCGATGAATGGTAGGAGATGATCCCGATGCCAATTGACTTTGCGTTCGAATTCGTCCGCCAGATGTGGTGCTTCTTGTTCCAACTGCTCGGCCCGGTCTAGAACCTCTGCAGGCGGACAGGGTCAGATAGCGCTGAATCGGACTGGGAGTCGCTTTCGGGCGCTCCCAGTTCTTTCTTTCCGTGCTCCGTCACCACTGATTGAGCATCGCAACGCTAAATCACGGCCACGCTCGTGATTTGCCGGCCATTCACACGCGTAGCTCGCGGACTCGATTCTCACTGATTGCGGTCCATATTCGCGCGTCATCTTTACCCCCCCACCGCTCTACTGCAGGGACCGACCGACGGTGTCGCGCTACTGCAACACCGGGACGCACGTGTCCACATTCCTGATACGTTCAGCGATCTATCTTAATTACGGGAATCAGGAATCCGTGGCCCGCTTCGTGGCCGGGGCTGCGTGAGGTTCCTCGCAAGGAGGACCCAAATGTTTCGCATGCGCGTCGCGTTTCTCAGCACGTTCATCCTCCTTTTGATCGCCGGTGGGTGCGCCACCAACGGCAAAGAGACCAAGTCGATCGCAGCAGGAGATGCCGGAAAGACGATCAGTTTGAGTGTTGGCGACACGCTCGAGGTGACGCTGGAGGGCAATCCCACCACCGGCTACAACTGGGAGGCTGCCAATTTGGAGACATCGATCGTCAAGCAGGCCGGCGACGTGGCCTTCACGCCAGCCAGCACCGCGATCGGTGCATCCGGACAGGTGGTTCTGCGCTTCGAGGCGGTCGGCTCAGGAGAGACAACGCTGCAGCTCGTCTACCACCGATCGTGGGAGACCGGCGTCGCGCCACTCCAGACCTACGAGGTGACCGTGCAGGTCGACTGATTGTCGATGGGTGAGCGACGTCTTATGGCGAGAGGCGATCGATTGTCCAGCTGCCATCCGGCTGTAGCGTGTAGCGCAGGCGGTCGTGCAAGCGGTTCGGACGCCCTTGCCAGAACTCGATCGAGCTCGGAACGACGCGAAACCCTCCCCAGTAGGTGGGCAGGGGAATTTCGTCTTCGCCGTATTCCTCTTCCAGTTCCTTCAGACGCTCCTCGAGCCACTCACGGTTGGGGATGACCTGGCTCTGGCGCGATACGGAGGCGCCAAGCTGGCTCCCCTGGGGACGACTGTGGAAATAAGCTTCCGACTCTTCCGGTGACGTGCGCTGCACATCACCGTTGATGCGAATCTGGCGGCCGAGCCTGGCCCAGTGGAAGAGCAACGCCGCATGGGGGTTCTCGCTCAGCTCGCGACCTTTCTGACTCTCGTAGTTGGAGTAGAAGACGAAGCCGCGCTCGTCGAAGCCCTTCAGCAGCACCGTGCGCGCCGATGGGATACCGTCTGGCGTGGCGGTCGCCAATGTCATGGCATTGACCTCGATGCCCCCCTCCCCCGACTCCATCACCTGCTCCATCCAGAGCGTGAACTGCTCGAACGGATTCGCGTGCACATCCGACTCATCCAGCGAGCGATCGTCGTGCTCGCGTCTGATGTGGGCGAGTGGAAGGTTTGATCGCAAGGGACTGCTCATGCCTGGTTACACCATCTCCATCTTCAGCACGTCATGCGCTATCACGTCAGCCTCGAGCCGCGTTCCGGCACCCTGACATCCTACTCCAGTTTCGGAGTCGCGGGTATCGCCGGCGACGTTCAGATTCCGGCCCCTGATCGGTATGATAGGCTGATCGCGCCATGCACGGACCATACTGATAATCGCGATCTCGACCTATGCTGACCCGACAAAAACGACAGACGAGACGGAGGCGTTCATGCCTGAATCTCCCGCCGATCTGCATTTCACCAGCGAAGCCCATGCCCGTGAGCTCGACGAACGCGATCCGCTGGCTCGCTTCCGCGAGCGCTTCTACGTCCAGCCAGGGACGATCTATATGGATGGCAACTCGCTCGGCCTCCTCTCGAAGGACGCCGAGGCGGCGGTCATCAAGACGTTGGGAGACTGGAAGAACCTGGGCATCGACGGTTGGCTGAAGGCCGATCCGGCCTGGTTCTACATGGGCGAGGAGCTGGGGGCGCAGAGCGCGGCGCTGGTCGGCGCCGAGCCGGACGAAGTGATCGTCACCGGCACGACGACCGTCAACCTGCACAATCTGGTGGCTACCTTCTACCGGCCGGAAGGTGAACGCCGCAAGATCGTGGCGACCTCGCTCGACTTCCCCTCCGACGTCTACGCGTTGGGCAGCCAGATCGCCCTGCGGGGCGGCGACCCGGAAGAGGATCTGGTGCTGGTGGAGAGCCGCGACGGCCGCACTATCGACGAAGCCGACGTCATCGCCGCCATGACCGACGAAGTGGCACTGGTGCTGATGCCCTCCGTCTTCTATCGCTCCGGACAACTCTTCGACATTGCGGCGCTGACCGCCGCCGCCAACGCGCGCGGCATCCCGATCGGCTACGACTGCGCCCATTCGGCCGGGGTCATCCCGCACAAGTTCGATGAGTGGGGCGTCGATTTCGCCTTCTGGTGCAACTATAAATACCTCAACTCCGGTCCCGGCAGCGTCGGAAGCCTCTACGTCAACCGCAAGCACTTCGACAAACTGCCCGGCCTGACCGGCTGGTGGGGCTATGAAAAGCAGCGCCAGTTCGACATGCTGCATAGCTGGGAGAGCGCGGCGGGGGCCGGCGCCTGGCAGATCAGCACCATCCCGGTCCTTTCCTCGGCGCCGCTCATCGGCTCACTGCGCATCATGAGCGAGGCGGGCATCGACCGCATCCGCGAGAAGTCGCTGGCGCAGACCGCGTACCTGATGGAATTGATCGAGCGCTCCGGACTGACCGGCCCGGCCTACGGCTATCACATCGGCACGCCCCGCGAGTCGGAACGACGCGGCGGTCATGTGGCAGTCGAGCACGAGCACGGCACGCAGATCGCCCGGGCACTGAAGGCGCGCAACGTCATCCCGGATTTCCGGCCGCCGAACATCGTGCGCCTGGCGCCGATCGCCCTCTACACCTCCTATCACGAGCTGTGGCAGGTGGTGCAGCAGCTGCGCGAGATCATCAGCTCCGGCGAGTACCAGCAGCTGGAAGCCGGACGCGAGATCGTGGCCTGAGCCGTGTCGACGCGGCTCGCCATCTCCGGACAGCATGATGAGTCTCAGGCGAGGGCATCCACTACCGGCGCGGGACGCTGGACGACATGCACGCTGCGAACGCCGTTGCGGAGGGAGCGTTCGACGATCTGGCGCGACGCAACGGCTGGAGCGATGCCGAGCCCATCGACGACGCGGGGCTGGAGCGGGAGTTCGAGGCCCAGCGCACGCTCTATGTGCATCTGACCGAGACGGCAGAGCAGTTCTGGGTAGCCGAGCGGAACGGAGAGATCGTCGGCGTGGCCCGCTCGACGCTGCGAGACGGTTTACGCCAGCTGACCGAGCTCTTCGTGGCGCCTGAAGCGCAGTCGATGGGCATCGGCGTGCAGCTGCTCCGGCTCGCCTTTCCGTCTGAGGGAGCCCGCAACCGCTGCATCCTCGCCACGCCCGATCTGGCCGCTCTGGCCATGTACCTCAAGTGCCGGCGTCTCAATCCGCTTCCCCAACTACGGCTTCGAACGAGCTCCGGAACCGGTCATGGTGCCGAGCGATCTGTCGTTCGAGCCGGTAACGGCGAGCCCAGACGTGCTGGCAGACCTTGGCCGCATCGACGACGACGTGCTCGGCCATCGACGGGACGTCGACCATCGCTGGCTGCTGTCCGACCGGCAGGGCTTCCTCTATCGACGCAACGGTGAAGTAGTCGGCTACGGCTACATGGGCGAGAACAACGGGCCGTTCGCGCTGCTCGACCCGGCCGATTTCCCGGCGGTGCTGGCACATGCCGAGACGCTCGCGGCGACTGAAGGTCACGACTCCTTCACCGTGGTCGTGCCGATGGTCAACGAGACCGCCGTCCGCTACCTGCTCGAGCGGGGCTTCCGCCTGGACCCCTTCTTCTCCTACTTGATGAGCGATTCACCCTTCGGCCGCTTCGAGTGTTATATCGAGACGAAGCCGACCTTCTTTCTTTAATAGAGACGACCGCGAACACGATGGTGCTGGTGGACTCGTCGCATGATGCAAGAGGACGTGACCGTGACGACAGACGTGACCCGCTGTTCCTGGGTTGGCAACGACCCGTTGATGATCGCCTACCACGATGAGGAGTGGGGCGTTCCCTGCTACGACGACGATCGGCTCTTCGAACGCCTGATGCTGGAGGGCTTTCAAGCGGGGCTCTCCTGGTCCACCATCCTCAAGAAATGGGACAACTTCTTTCAGGCCTTCGACGGCTGGGATGCCCGGAAGATCGCCATCTACGGCGACGAGGAGATCGCCCGGCTGATGGCCGACCCGGGCATCGTGCGCAACCGGCTCAAGGTGAATGGCGCGGTCAAGAACGCACGTGCCTTCCTCGATGTGCAGCAGAAGGAAGGGAGCTTCTCCACCTACGTCTGGTCCTTCGTCGGCGGCGCGCCGCTGGATCGACCCGCGCCGCAAGGGCTCGGCGACGTCCCCTCCAGCACACGTGAATCGGACATCCTCTCCAAAGACTTGAAGAAGCGCGGCTTCACCTTCGTCGGCACCACCATCATCTATGCGTTCATGCAAAGCGTCGGCATGGTCAACGACCACATGGCGGACTGTTTTTGTCGGGGGAGGTGAAGATATTCGAAGCGGCCATGTGGGCCCGGTGCGAGCCATATCGAGTTCAGCAGGGGCTGATTGCGGATTGACGAACTGAGCGCGCAATCGCCCGAAGGTCACCCGGCGCTAAAGACACCGGGCTGAGAAAACGAAGCCCTCTGAAGGGGCTGAATTCAGGAGGAAATCGTTATCGCGATGGCGGTTGTTCTACCATGTTGTGTGGGCGACAAACGGACGTGAGGCGCTCATTACCCCGGATCGCGAACCGGTGGTGTATGACGAATTGCGCGCCGCAGCCGAGCGCCAGGAGATCATCGTCCATGCCATTGGTGGTACAGACGATCATGTGCACATGGCGATATCGATTCCACCAACCACGGCAGTTACGACCGCCATCGGGCGCGTCAAAGGCGCCAGTTCCCATGCGCTCAATCAGCAATACAATGGCAGTTTCGGCTGGCAAAAAGAATACAGCGTCGACTCGTTTTCCGAGCGCCATCTCGACCGCGTGATCTCATACGTGACCAACCAACGCGCCCATCACGCCGCTGGATCACTCTGGACAAGAATCGAACTTGCGGTCGAATGAACACTCGTACCGGACCTGAGAGAATCCATTCAGCCCCTTCAGAGGGCTTCGTCTTCTCAGCCCGGTGTCTTTAGCACCGGGTGGATGTCAGACGAGTGGCCTCTGCCGCCCCTCACTCCCCCTCCCGCAGCCACCCCACGTACTGTTCGATGCCGGTCTCGATGCGGTAAAGAGGCTGAAAGCCGGTCTCGCGCCAGATGCGGCTGTTGTCGAACGTGATGCGTCCCGAATCGGCTGAGAGGGGGACGTTGGCGTCAGACTCGCGCTCGACCCATTCGACCCGCGTCCCGGGCACGGCCGATTCAACCGCCTTGATCATGCGTTCCTGCGTCACCGGCTCGCCGGCCAGATTGAAGGTGTCGTGCTCGAGATCGGCCGCGGTAAGAACGTGTCGCGCCCCCCGGGCGACGTCCTCCGCGTGGATGAAGCTTTGGCCTATATGTGGCGCATTGGGCTTGAGCGTTTCGCCTGCCAGAGCCAGGTGTGCGGCCTGATGGGGAGTCGACATGTTGACACGGGCGCCGGTCGGCCGCTCATAGGGACCATAGACGGTGCCAGGACGCACGATGCGCACGTCGATGCCGTAATGCTCGACCGCCCAGTGACACAGACGCTCCGCCGTGATCTTGGAGAGGGGATACATACGATCGCAGCGGTGCAGCGGGCCATCCTCGTCGAGGGTGTACGTGGTGGCGTCGCGTCGCTCGTAGACCGAGACCGAGCTGAAATAGAGGAAGCGCTCGACGTTGTGTTGAGCCGCAATTTGAAGGAGCGAGATGGTGCTGGCGGCGTTCACGTCCAGCACCAGGCGCGGGTCCGCCCGCTCCATCTCAAGGCTGGGCGTGATGGCCGAGGCGTGCACCACGTGGGTCGGTCGATGTTCCTGGATCAGCCGTGAGAGCGCGTCCGCATCACGCACATCCCCTTGCACGAACGTGACGCGATCCTGATCATCACCAAGCTCTCGCAGCAGGCGCTCATTCGGTGGATTGCGATCGAAGGCGACCACCTCATCCTTCTGCTGAGCGAAATGCAGCACGAGATTGGACGGGACGAACCCCGTCGCCCCGGTCAAGAGAATCTTCATTGCACCGCCTCTTTGCGCTCACAAATGTCGGTCGCACCAATATTGGATTGATCCGGCGAATCCCAATGTAGGCTACGTGCCGTCACGCACGCGTGGACATACTAACCGATACGCACAGCACCGCATCAGTGACTCAAGGGAACAATTTCCGGATCTGATTTCCAACTGAATGAGTAAGGTTTCAACTCGTATTGACACTTTTTCGTAAGCACCGTACTATCGCACCGATGGTGGATGAGACATAAGTACTTCTCAACTTGGAGAAGTTGGGGGGCAGGAGGAGAAGTCAACGCCGCAGGGAAGTGCGATTGCCCGGCTGTGGGCAGTCTATATGGGAGGAATTGGAGAAA
This sequence comes from uncultured Chloroflexia bacterium, assembly GCA_963822235.1. Taxonomy (GTDB): domain Bacteria; phylum Chloroflexota; class Chloroflexia; order Thermomicrobiales; family Thermomicrobiaceae; genus CALAGB01. The sequence goes on along the minus strand of CAWGGU010000005.1, from coordinate 1,719,501 downwards.
CACATGCGTAAGCTGATCTCAATCGCCGCTTCTTTAGCGATGATCGTCAGTCTGGCGATGGTCTTCGCCGTGGCACCGGTCTCGGCCGCGGGTGGAACGGTCGTGTACGACAGCACGGTCAGCCCGTTGCCGCCTAGTCTCGTTAGTCAACCGTTCCAGGCGCAGCAGACGGCGGAGTTCGGGGATCTTATTCAGTTCGCGGGAACGAGCAGAGTCCTGAACACCGTTACGGTCACGATGGTCACCTGGGCACCACACTCAGACTACCCCGAAATGGCTGACGAAGGGTGGACGCATCCGATCACACTGAACATTTACAGTGTGGATAATTCTGGTCCAGTGCCAGCGGTGGGAACGCTGCTCGCGACAAATACGACGTCATTCTTGATCCCGTGGCGACCAGCAGCGTCCCCAAGTTGCACAGGTGGACGATGGCTGGCAGACGATAACATTTGCTACAACGGGTACGCCTTCAATATCACCTTCGATATGACTGATCCCGCAGTGACACTGCCGGATCAGATAATCTATGGAATCGCCTACAACACTCAGACATGGGGATACGCTCCAATTGGGACGCCGGGTCCGTACAACTCGCTCAACGTCGGGTTGAACGACGCGTCGGGACCCAGTGTCGGAACCGATGTCAACCCGGATGCCGTTTTCTGGAACACGGAAACTGCGGCTTGGTATGCCGACGGCGGCGCTGACGGAGTTGGTATCTTCCGACAAGATACGAATTGGACCGGTTACGTTCCTGCCGTCCAGTTCACCGCGGCCACGCCAGCGCCGACCACCGCTGACCAGTGCAAGAAGGATGGCTGGCACAGTTCAGCAATCCTTCGTTCACGAACCAGGGTCAGTGCGTGAGCTACGTGCAGGCCAACGAGCACGCGGGCAAGCACTAGATCAATTCGCCCGTCAGCGAACGCTCGCTGAAGACGCGATCGGAGGCAGCCCTGAATTCCGGGGCTGCCTCTTCTTTTCCACCATACCGACCAACCCCCACATTCAGAGCAGCACGAGAACCTCGAACACTTGATTCCTCCCAAATCGGCGGATGAGCGATGTGGGGATGCCCGCAGCGTGGCCCTGAACATGACAGAGGATGTCCTATTATACTCCGTTACGCTTGGCCGTGGCGTCGAATGTCGTCTGCCTACCTCCACGAGTTGCGGTGGGAAGGATCGTGCACATGCGCTGGGATGAGTTCATGGTGACGTGCCCGGAGATTGCCGAAAAGGGTGAAGAGCGCCTGAAGCGCAACGAGCTGTTGCTGGTCGGTTCGCTGCGCAAGGATGGCTCGCCGCGCATCAGTCCGTGCGAGCCGGACTTCGTCGACGGCGAGCTGATGATGGGCATGATGTGGCAGTCCAAGAAAGCGCTCGACCTGCTGCGCGATCCCCGTTGCGTGCTGCACAGCTGCGTTTCCGACCGCATGGGGAGCGAGGGCGAGTTCAAGCTCTACGGCCGCATGGTCGAGGTGAACGACCCCGCCAAGCGCCAACGCTATCGCGAGACGATCAAAGCGCGCATCGACTGGGCGCCCGAAGAGCCCAATTATCACCTCTTCGCCATCGACATCGATTCGGCGGCCTTCGCCACCTTTGGCGATGAGCACTACGCCCTCGCCTGGAATCCCGAAAAAGGATTGCGGCGTTTCGCGTTGGAGTAGGGTCAACCGTCCGCAGCGGGGTGGCCGATAGGCGGGCTACTTTCCAACGTCTACCATCAGTCCCGATCAAATGAACCGTAAACGCTGCGCCATCCCATCGAGAACACTGTGACTGTCACTTGTTCAGGGTGATTCGCTCGTCATTTCGAGCAATGAACTCCTCACTCGGGCTGCAAAACGTGGTGCCTGCCGCTCAAGAATATCGAGAAGCTGCCATGGGGATAGCGGCGGATTCTTCAGATCCGCGGATTGACCACGGATAACGTCACACATTCCTGCCGGGTCCAAGTCGAAGAGGCCATCAACCAGGAATGCATCGGGATGTTGAACCTCGATGCCGTGAGGTTCAACAGACTTCGGTGGAAAGTCCCTCAGGTTGTACGTCACGATCACGTCCGCACCGGCCTCGATCGCGGCGGCCACGACATGACGATCCTTCGGATGATTGGTCATACTGGCAATCAACATCTGATACCCAGTGACCTCGGCATCCTCAAACTCAGACCGTAGCGTCGACACGAGACCATCTGCTTGAGCTTGAGTCGTCATCCCATGCGCGACGAGATTGCGTGCCACTTCAGCGAGAATCTCTTCGCTCCAAACCGGCCGGTACATTCCCTCTGCTGCGCATCGAAGCAACGTGTCTCGAAGCGCGGCAGGTATCAATACACAGGCGTCGAGCACTACCACGAACGAAGGCATCCACCACCGTCTATTGATACAGGCCCAATTCCTGGCTCATCCGCGTGAGTTGAGCCAGTCCCTTTCGGCGCTTCTGATCCCTGATCTGCTTGTAGTCCATCAGATCGCCAAACCGGATTCTTCGATGCGTTCCCGTGTAATGGAAGGGGATGTCGCCCGCATCAAGAAGCCGAATCAGATACTGCCGCGAAACGTTCAGCAATTCGGCTGCTTGTCGTGTCGTGAGCTCCTTATGAACGGGCACGACCGAAACCGCTTCGCCGTGCGCCAGTAAATGGACGACACGAAACAGAAGTTGGGCAACCGTGGCAGGAAGTTCTAACGTCGACTCGTGACCAGGGCGGGACAATGTTATCGTCACGGATTGACCGTCGCCGTCAGTTGCATTTCCTTCGAGGAGCGCTTCTTCAATGCGCTCGATTTCCGACTGTTCTTCGTCGCCGGCCATAACTGGCTCCCGTTCACCTATTTCGGGGAGCATTCTGTCTCTCCTTTGATGCTACCGGCACGTCGATCGACATCTACTCGTTCTCAAGTTGCATAGCGAGAATGGACCATCCTGTAGAGCGTCACGCCATATTAACATGTAAGTGCTATAAGTGCAACTTGGATTCCGGTTATTGAGCCTTGCCGTCCCCCCGCGTTGCGCTCCATTTCGCGCGGGGTTATCCTACACATCAGTTGATAATCAGCTTGGCCGCGCGCCGGTTGCACAATGGGTATCCCCTCACACAAATCCGACATGAGCCCAGGTTCAAATCGCGCGGCGGGGAGGTTCGCTGATGCCGAAGAAGTACACGCGTCTGACCCAGCCGTTGGTGCGCGAGAACGGTGCGTTGCGTCCTGCTACGTGGGACGAGGCGCTCGATCGCGCCGCACAGGGTTTTCGAGCCGCCATCGAAGAGAAAGGCCCCGACACCATCGGCCTGTTCTCCTGCTCGAAGGCCACCAACGAGGTCAATTACAGCGTCCAGAAGTTCGCCCGTCAGGTGCTCGGCACGAACAATGTCGACTCCTGCAACCGTACCTGACACGCTCCCAGTGTCGTCGGTCTGACGGCAGTACTCGGAGCCGGGGGCGGAACAAGCTCCTACCGTGAAGCGGAGGAGACGGACGTCATCATCCTGTGGGGCTCGAATGCGCGTGAGACGCATCCGATCTACTTCCACCATGTCCTGAAAGGGATCCGCAACGGAGCCAGGCTCTTCGTGGTCGACCCGCGCCGGACCTCTTCAGCGCAATGGGCCGATCTCTGGCTCGGGCTCGACGTTGGGTCGGACGTGGCGCTGGCCAACGCGGTCGGGCGCGAGATCATCGCCGCCGAGCTGTGCGATACGACCTTCATTGAACGCTCGACGACCGGTTTCGAGGAATATCGCACGGCGGTTGAGCCCTACACGCTCGAATATGCCGAGCGAGTGACCGGCGTGCCGGCCGATGCCATCCGCACCCTGGCCCACACGTACGCGCGGGCCGGGCGAGCCCAGCTCTGTTGGACGCTGGGCATCACCGAGCATCACAACGCGGTCGACAACGTCCTCTCTCTGATCAACCTCGCCTTGCTGACCGGCCACGTCGGGCGCTATGGCTCGGGCCTGGTGCCCTTGCGCGGACAGAACAACGTGCAGGGTGGCGGGGACATGGGCGCGCTGCCGAACAAGCTGCCGGGCGGAGCCGACGTCGCGGATCCGGAGCAGCGCGCGCCGTTCGAACGCGTCTACGGCAAACCCCTCTCAGACAAGCCGGGCATGCACCTGTCGCAAATGTTCGATGCCATGGAGCATGGAGAGATGACCGCCCTCTACGTCGTTGGCGAGAATCCGGCGCAGTCCGAAGCGGACACCGAGCGCATCATGCGCCTTATGTCCGGACTCGACCACGTCGTGGTGCAGGACATCTTCCTGACCAAAACGGCCGAAATGGCGGACGTGGTACTGCCAGCCGCCGCTTCCTGGTGCGAGTCGGAAGGGACCGTCACCAGCTCCGAGCGTCGCGTGCAGCGCGTGCGCAAGGCGCTCGAGCCACCGGCCGGCGCCCGTGACGACGTCGAGATCATCGGTGAACTGGCGCACCGCCTCGGCTGCGACTGGGGGAATCCAACCGCGGAGCAGATCTGGGACGAGTTGCGCGGCCTCTCATCCTGGCACGGCGGTATGAGCTATAAGCGGCTCGAAGAGCTGGGCGGCCTGCACTGGCCTTGCCCGACCGAAGATCATCCTGGCAGTCCGTTCCTGCATGGACGACTCTGGGCCGACCCGGTCGAGGGACCACTGGCGCCCTTCCACGTCACACAGCACGAGCCGCCGGTGGAGGCGCTCTCGGAGGAGTTCCCGATGCGCCTGACGACCGGGCGACGACTCGATTCCTTTAATACAGGGGTTCAGACGGGCGGCTATAACTCGCCGTTGCGGCGTGGCGAGACGCTCGACATCCATCCGGAGGATGGGCGGCTCCTGGGCGTCGAGGATGGCGAGTGCGTCCGTGCCGTCTCGCGGCGCGGCGGCATCGAGGTGCCGGTGCGCTTCGACCCGACGCTGCGTCCCGGTCTGGCCTTTATGACCTTCCACTTCCAGGACGACGTCGTGACCAACATCCTGACGATCGACGCGACCGATCCGAAGTCGGGCACCGCCGAGTTCAAGGCGGCGGCCATTCGGATCGAGCGCATCAACGGCCATCGCGCGGCGGTTCCGGCTGGTGCCACCGCTCGGGAGAATTGAGTGGACCAGCACCTCATCCCCAACGCGTCGCCAACCGACGCCGAACGTGAAGCGGTCGATGGGCTGATTGGCGCGCCAGCCACCCTATGGGAGGGCGCCACCGAGCGCTCACCATTCGAGGGACACGTCGGGCGCGGCGGTCACCACCTGCGCAATCAGCGGCACATGCTGCTTCCAGCCTTGCAGGCGGTTCAGTCGCGCGTCGGTTATCTCAGCCCCGGCGGACTGAACTACATCTGCCAGCGGCTGGGCGTGCCGCCCGCCGACGCCTGGGGCGTGGCCAGCTTCTACGCGCTGCTCGCCCTCGAAGCGCAGCCGCCGGTGGTGGCGCACGTCTGTGACGACATCGCCTGCCGCATCCGCGGTGGGCTGGAACTGTGCGACGCGCTGGAGCGGGAGATCGGTCCCGAGGGGACACCTGCTAAAGACGGCCGAGCCACCTGGCACCGCAGCCCCTGCCTGGGTCTGTGCGAGCGCGCTCCAGCGGTGCTGCTGCAACAGGCGGGCGAAGCCGCTGCCGAGATCGCCGTGGCGCCGATGCAGGCACCCGAGCTCTTGCGTGCGATGACGTCCGGCGTCGATCACTTGATCGCGCGCAGTGGCGGCAGCGATTCGGTGCCGCAATCACAGGGGCCGAACGCCTCAGAGCTGAAACTCCTGCGCCGCATCGGACGCATCGACCCCGAAAGCCTGGACGACTATCGCGCCACCGGCGGCTACCAGGCGCTGCGCCAGGCGCTGGACCTAAGCCCGGACGGCGTCATCCGCGAGGTGATCGATTCTCGGCTGATGGGCCGCGGCGGCGCCGCCTTCCCCACCGGCCGCAAGTGGAACGACGTGGCCCACGCGCCGGTGCGTCCGCATTACCTGATCTGCAACGCCGACGAGTCGGAACCGGGCACCTTCAAGGACCGCGTCCTGATGGAGGAGGACCCTTTCGCCCTGATCGAGGCCATGACCATTGGCGGCTACGCCACCGGCTGCGAGAAGGGCTACATCTACATCCGCAACGAGTATCCGCTGGCGACCGCTCGCTTGCAGAGCGCCATCGACAGCGCGCGGCGGCGCGGGCTCCTCGGCGACGACATCATGGGTGAAGGCGTCAAATTCGACATCGAGATCCGTCGCGGCGCGGGTGCCTACATCTGCGGCGAGGAGACGTCCCTCTTCAATTCCATCGAGGGGATGCGCGGCGAGCCGCGCAACAAGCCCCCGTTCCCCACCCAGGCCGGACTCTTTCGCAAGCCGACGCTGGTCAACAACGTCGAGACCTTCGTCAATGTGCTCGACATCGTGCGCTTTGGCGGTCCGGCGTACGCCGCCATCGGCACCGAGGGCTCAACCGGCACCAAGCTCTTCTGCCTCTCGGGTCGGGTGTCGAAACCGGGCGTCTATGAGGTGCCGTTCGGCACCACGCTGCGCGATCTGATTGACCTGGCGGGTGGCGTGCCGGAGGGACGGCCGATCAAGGCCATCCTTCTTGGCGGCGCGGCCGGCAGCTTCGTCACGGCGGACGAACTCGACGTACCCCTCACCTTCGAGGGGACGCGCGCCATCGGGGCGTCACTCGGCTCTGGCGTAATCATGGTCTTCGACGACACGGTCGATCTGACCGACACCTTGCTACGCATCGCGGCTTTCTTCCGTGACGAATCGTGTGGTCAGTGCGTCCCCTGCCGCGTCGGCACGGTGCGCCAGGAAGAGGCGCTACGACGACTGATCAGCGGCAAGACCATCGGGTCGGCAGCGGACGAGGTCGCCTTGCTCAACGACGTGGGACAGGTGATGCGGGACGCCTCCATCTGCGGCCTCGGACAGACGGCAGCGGGAGCCGTCCTCTCCGGCATTCAAAAGTTGAAACTCTTCGAGAATGGGAAGCGCTCATGACCGCGACTGCACAGGAACGGGCCGTGCGAACGGTGACGCTGACGATCGACGGCAAGACGGCCACTGTTCCGGAAGGAAGCACCATCCTCGAAGCCTGTAACACGGTCGCCATCGACACGCCCACTCTCTGCTATCTGGAGACGCTGACGCCGGTGAATGCCTGCCGCGTCTGCGTCGTCGAGCTGGAGGGCTCACGCGTGCTGGTCCCCGCCTGCGCCCGCAAAGCCGAGCCGGGCATGGTGGTGCATACCGACAGCGAGCGCGTGCGCCACAGCCGCAAGCTGGTGCTGGAGCTGCTGGCCTCGTCGGTCGACCTGAGCTACGCCGATGACGAGGTGCAGGGTTATCTGGATCGCTACGATGCCGCGCCAGCTCGCTTCGGTGAGTCGGCAGCGCCTTCGACTGAAGAAGAGGCAGACCACGCGCACACCGGACATCATCACCTGGGTGAGGAGGGCCGAGCCGCGACGGTCGCTCAGCCGGTCAAGATCGACAACGACCTCTACGTGCGTGATTACTCCCGCTGCATCCTCTGCTACAAGTGCGTCGAGGCCTGCGGGGTCGACGCCCAGAACACCTTTGCCATCTCGGTGGCCGGTCGCGGCTTCGACGCGCGCATCTCGACCGAGCTCGCGCTGCCACTCCCCGATTCCGCCTGCGTCTATTGCGGCAACTGCATCGGCGTCTGCCCCACCGGCGCGTTGATGTTCAAAAGCGAGTATGACCTGCGCCAGGCCAATGACTGGCACGAAGAGCAGCAGACCGTGACCGACACCATCTGCCCCTATTGCGGCGTCGGCTGCACCCTCCAGCTCCACGTGCAGGACAACAGCATCGTCAAAGTCACGTCGCCCCTCGACCACGACGTCACCTCCGGCCACCTCTGCATCAAGGGCCGCTTTGGCTTCCAGTTCGTCCAGAACCGTGAAGACGGTGGTAGGGCGGAGCGTAACGGTGCCGGTGGATGAGCCTGCCGTCCAGGTAGCCCATCCCGTCATCCGGGTCCACGACCATGCCTGGGATCGCGGCGACGACGTCCTGGCCGCCGAAGAGCCGATGGAGATCCGTCTCCTCTGGGAGGCGGACGGCTGGACCGAGCGCAAGAGCGTCGCGATCACCATGCGCACCCCCGGCGACGACTTCGAGCTGGCCTTGGGCTTCCTGCATGGCGAGGGGATCATCGACAGCCGCGAGGACGTGCTGGACGTCAACTACTGCCTGGACGAAGCGGAAGACCAGCGGCTCAACATCGTCACGGTCACGCTCCGTGCCGGTCTGACGTTTGATCTCGCCAGGCTGGAGCGAAACTTCTACACCACGTCGAGCTGTGGCGTCTGCGGCAAAGCGGCATTGGATGCGCTCGATCTGCAGGGCTATCAGGCGCTGCCGGACGGACCTGAAGTCGACGCCAGCGTCATCTGTGCGCTGCCCGAGACGCTGCGTCGCAAGCAGGAGGTCTTCCAATCCACCGGCGGACTGCACGCCTCGGGCCTGTTCGATCTGCAGGGGAACCTGCTCGATCTGCGTGAGGACGTCGGACGCCACAACGCGCTCGACAAGTTAGTCGGGCATCAACTGCTGCAGAATGAGAAGGACCTCGCGGGACGCATCGTCATGCTCAGCGGGCGCGCCAGCTTCGAGCTCTTGCAGAAGGCGCTGGTGGCGCGCGTCCCCATCGTGGCGGCGGTCGGCGCCCCCTCCAGCCTGGCAGTGCAGGTGGCCGACACGCTTCAACGTCACCCTCCTCGGGCTTCGTCCGCCCCGACAGCTTCAACATCTACAGCGGGGAAGGGCGGGTGGTGCGGGGATGGTGGGTATTGAAGGCCATTGAGGGGTAGATCGGTACGTGTCCGTCGTCAACCCGGGTTGAAAACCCTGGTCTATCCGAGACGAAGTCCCCAAACCGACTGGACTCTACGGAAACGTAGTGGCCGGACCTGTGCCGGCCAGCGGTTCCCGTAGGATCCGGAAGCCACAGAAGCCAATCACAGTGACCGCGGAAGGACAATCGAAGGACTACGGCATCACAATTTGAACTCCAAGGGAGCACGCCTCGAGACTCCGCATCACTTCGGAGCAGAAGCAGTTGATTCAACGCGCCGCCGATATCGAGGGGGTCAGCCTGACCGATTTCGTGCTCAGCGCGCTCCAGCGCGCAGCCGAAGAGACGATCAGGCGGCACAACATGGTGACACTGACGACGCGCGGAACAATCACCTTCGTCGATTCACTCTTGAATTCAAACGGGCCGAATGAGGAACTGCAGCAGGCGTACGCGGAGTATCTTCGGTTCGCAGCCGAATAGTCAATGAGCACACATCAGTTTGTCTTCGAGCAGCTTAGTAGACTTTACCGGCTGCTTCTCGTTGGCGTGGAGAACTTACCGCATTTCGAGAGTGGGCAGGACGTATCAGAGCCGGTAGATCGTCGCGTTCACGGTCTTCACGACACAAATGACAGACCGCATCGAGGGTCTACACCTTGAGCGCAGCTACGTTCGCCTCGCGGACCTCCAGTCGGACGCAATAGGCTTCGCGATACCCCGAGCTTCCCGCCACGCTTAGTGGGCGACTCGCCGTCGACCATAATTACCAAGGTCAGGGATTTGGACAAAGGCTCCTGATGGATGCGCGCGGCGGTCCGACTTGAACTCGTCGAGATCGATCGATGGCCGTTGCGGTCGATCCGATCGATGACCAAATCGTCCGCTACCTTTTATTCGCGATTTGGATTCCGACCGCATGACGGCGTCGGTGATCGGCTCTTCATGCCGATGCGAGATTCGCGAACTTATCCAGATCGCTGGTCAGCTCGCCTGACGCCAGAGGGCGGCACAGAGGGACCGCCCGTACGTTTCGCCCGGTTCATTAAATCCGTCAAGGACTTCGTCTCGATCAGCCGTGGGTTCTCAACCCAGGGCGGACGCCGGCGTTTGCCAGTTTATTTCATCAATGGTCTCTCAACCTCCGTGCGCTCGCTGTCGCCCGACATCCCTTCACCATCCGACCTCTCTCAAAGTCCACATCTGACACATCTGTTATGCCCGTTTGGCCTCCCCCGGCCTGGAATTTGCTTGCCTCTCCTCATCATACGGTCGTCCTTCTCCAGGCGGCGACTCACTGATCATCCGTCGAACAGAATAATGGTGGTGCTCATGGCGAAGCGGTTTTCCCTCTCTCGTGTCCAGGATTACGTTGGCGTCGTGCCGGATAAGCCGATCAGCCGTGAGACGAAGTCGATTCGCTCGCGACTGGATGGTGCCGAAGTCGCCGTGAGCGTCTGCCCCTATTGCGCCGTCGGCTGCTCGCAGCTCGCCTATCATCGCGACGGCAAGCTCCTCAGCATCGAAGGCAACTACGAGAGCTTCATCAATGGCGGAACGCTCTGCCCCAAAGGCGCCGCGACCTACGGTCTGGTGGAGAACCCGCGCCGCGTCACCACCGTCAAGTACCGCGCGCCCTATAGCGACCACTGGGAGGACAAGCCCCTCGATTGGGCCATGGAGCGCATCGCTCAGCGCGTCAAAGAGACGCGCGACGAGACCTTCGTGCACCAGACGCCGGATGGCGAAACCGTCAACCGCACCACCGCCATCGCTCACCTCGGCGGCGCCACACTCGACAACGAAGAGAACTACGTCATCAAAAAGCTCTTCACCGCCGGATTGGGGATGGTCTACGTCGAAAACCAGGCCCGTATATGACACAGCGCCACGGTGCCCGGTCTGGGCTCCCGACTCGGACGCGGCGGAGCGACAACCGCCGAGAACGATCTCGCCAATAGCGACTGCATCATCATCATGGGCTCCAACATGGCGGAGAACCACCCCGTCGCCTTCCGCTTCGTGATGAAGGCGCGGGAGCGGGGCGCGCAGGTCATCCACATCGATCCGCGCTTTTCGCGCACTTCAGCCGTAGCGACGCAGCACGTGCGCATTCGCCCGGGGACCGACATCGCCTTCCTGGGCGGGCTGGTCAACTACGCCATTCAGCACGAGACCTACTTCAAGGAATACGTGCAGGCCTACACCAACGCCACCACATTGATCCGGGAAGACTTCAAGGACACCGAAGATCTGGACGGCTTATTCTCGGGCTTCGACGAGAGTAGCCACTCCTATTCAACGGCCAGTTGGCAATACCGGGGCTTCGAGAAGTCCGATTCCTCCGGAGAGCACAAGCAGTTCAGCAGCATGCCCTACAGCGAGCGGATCGGGAACACCGCCACGGTCTGGCCCCCACCGAGCGACCCAACCATGCAAGACCCGAACTGCGTCTTCCAGATCGTCAAGCGGCACTTCGCCCGCTACACCCCGGAGATGGTCTCGAAGATCTGTGGGGTCTCCGAGGAAGCCTTCCTCAACGTGGCCAGGACCATCTCGGAGAATTCCGGTCGCGAGCGAACATCCGCGTTCTGCTACGCCGTCGGCTGGACGCAGCACACCACCGGCCCACAGCTCATCGGAACGGCCACGTTGCTGCAGCTCCTGATGGGGAACATTGGCCGTCCGGGCGGCGGCATCCTGGCCCTGCGTGGCCATGCCTCGATCCAGGGCTCGACCGACATTCCGACGCTCTACGACATCCTTCCCGGCTATCTCGCCATGCCAAACACCTTCGACGACCACAGTTCGCTGCAGAAATACCTGAAGACCGAGACGCCCAAGACCGGTTACTGGCACAACCTGCCCAAGTACATGATCTCGCTCCTCAAGGCGTATTACGGCGACAACGCGACTAAAGACAACGGCTACTGCTTCGATCTGCTTCCCAAGATCAGTGGCGACTACTCGGCGTTGCCGATGTTCCTGGCCGCCAAAGCCGGTGACGTCAAGGGGATGTTCCTGATGGGCGAGAACCCAGCCGTCGGGAATATGAACTCCAGCTTGATGCGCGAGGCACTGGCCAGTCTCGACTGGCTGGTGGTGCGCGACCTGTTCGAGATCGAATCGGCCAACTTCTGGTACGCCGCGCCCGAGGTCAAGCAGGGCAAGCTGAACACGAAGTCGATCAAGACCGAGGTCTTCCTGATGCCGGCCGCCATCGTGACGGAGAAGGACGGCACCTTCACCAATACCCAGCGCCTCATCCAATGGCACGACAAGGCCGTCGAGCCGCCAGGAGACGCCACCACCGAGCCCTGGTTCGTCTACCACCTGGGGCGACGCCTCAAGGAGATGTACGCGGGTGAGGAGACGCCGCAGGCGCGGCAGCTCCAGGCCCTGACCTGGGACTATCCAGTGGAGGGACCGAAGGAGGAGCCGGTGGTCGAGGTCATCCTCAAGGAGATCAACGGCTGGACCGTCAAAGACGGCAAGCTCGTCCCCGACTACAAGGCGCTCAAGGATGACGGCTCGACCGCCTGTGGCTGCTGGATCTACTCCGGCGTCTACCCTGAAGAGGGGAAGAACCTGGCCAAAGGCCGCACCAGCGACGACAGCTACTCGCTCGGCTGGGGCTTTGCCTGGCCGGCCAACCACCGCATCCTCTACAACCGCGCCTCGGCCGATCCAAGCGGCAAGCCCTGGTCGGAGCGCAAGAAGCTCGTTTGGTGGGATGAGAAGAAGCAGGAGTGGACCGGCTACGACACGCCCGACTTCCCGATCAAGAAGGCGCCGGATACTCCAGCTAAATCGGACGGCACCGGCACCGACGCTCACTCCGGCTCCGATCCCTTCATCATCACCGCCGACGGCAAGGGCTGGCTCTACGTGCCGGACGGTCTACGCGATGGACCGTTGCCGGTCCATTACGAGCCGCTCGATTCGCCCGTCTCGAACCTGCTCTACTCACAGCAGAACAACCCGACCGCCAAATACTGGCCGCGCGACGAGAATGAGCTGGCCGGAGAAGAGAACGCGAAATATCCCTACGCCGCCACGACCTATCGCCTCACCGAGCACCACACGGCGGGCGGCATGAGTCGTTGGATCCCCTGGCTGGCCGAGCTTCAGCCGGAGCTCTTCGCGGAGATCAGCCCCTCGCTGGCCCACAAACATCATCTCAGCAACGGCGATTGGGTGGTCATCTCCTCGCCGCGCGGGCAGATCGAGGCACGCACGTTGGTGACCGAGCGCGTCCAGCCGCTGAAGATGGACGGCCACGTTGTCGAAATGATCGGCCTTCCCTATCACTGGGGGTACTCGGGCATCGTCACAGGGGACGTCGCCAACGACCTGGTCTCGCTGGTGGGTGATCCCAACGTCAGCATCGAGGAGGCCAAGGCATTCACCTGTAACTTGCGGCCGGGGAGGTTGCACCGATGAGCGTTGATATCAGAGATATGGTCGCCAACCAGGACGCCGTCGGATTCCTGACCGACACCTCCGTCTGCATCGGCTGCAAGGCCTGTGAAGTGGCGTGCAAGCAATGGAATCAGCTGCCGATGGACGGCCTGAGCTGGAAGGGGACCAGCTACGACAACACCCTCAGCCTGGGCGCCTCAACCTGGCGACACGTCACCTTCTCCGAGATGCCTGGCGCCGGAAGCCCCGGCACGCAGTCGAACTGGTTGATGATGAGCGACGTTTGCAAGCACTGCACACACGCTGGCTGTCTCGAAGCCTGTCCGACCGGCGCGCTGATCCGCACCGAGTTCGGCACCGTGGTGGTGCAGCAGGACGTTTGCAACGGCTGTGGCTACTGCGTTCCGGCCTGTCCTTTCGGGGTGATCGACCTCGACATGCCGAGCGGCAACGAGACGGTCTCGATGGCGCACGACGGCAAAGCCCACAAGTGCACGCTCTGCTACGACCGCCTCTCCGACGGACTGGAACCGGCCTGCGCCAAGTCCTGCCCCACCGATTCGATCCAGTTCGGCAAAGTCACCGAGCTGCGCCAGCGGGCCGATTCCCGGGTGCGGCAGCTCAAGGCGCAGGGCGCGCCCGCTTACATCTACGGTAACGATGAGGTCGGTGGGACAGGTGGCATCGGCGATCTCAACGCCTTCTTCATCCTGCTGGATGAGCCGGCCAAGTACAACCTGCCGGAGCACCCGTATTTGCCGCAGAAGAACGTGCTCCCCGGCATCCTCTCAATGGCTGCCACGGCCGTAGCCCTCGGCGCGGCGACGGCTCTTTCGCTCTGGCGCAGGTAAGGATAGACATGGAACAGACGCGACGATCAACCATGAAGACCGCCAGCAGCGAGGTGCGGGAGAGCTATTACGGCGTCCCACCGGTCAAGGCACCTCATTGGGGCTGGCTCATCATCAGTTACTTCTTCACCGGTGGCTTGGCTGGAGCCTCATTCGCCATCGCGGCGTTGGCTGACCTCTTCTCGAAAGACAAGTCAGTGGCACGGGCCGGACGCTACTTCTCAATGGCCATGCTCGTCGTCTCGCCGATCCTGCTGGTGCTTGATCTGGGCCGGCCGGATCGCGCGCATCACATGTTCCGCATCATCAAGCTGCGCTCACCGATGAGTCAGGGTTCCTGGGCGCTGCTCCTGCTGAGCCTGATCGCCGGGCCGCTGGCGCTGATGCAGCTCATCGCCGACGTCACCCGCCGCAACATGTTCGTCACCTCCCGACGCGTGCTGGGCGTGATCGGCTTACCGGTCTCCCTCTTCGTCTCGGGGTACACTGGTGTGCTCGTCTCGGCCACCAACGTGCCATTGTGGGCTCGCAACTACATGCTTTGGGGACCGGCCTTCGTCAGCTCCGCCTTTTCCACCAGCCTGGCAGCGCTGACCGTCCTGCTGCGCATCACCCGTAGCGAGCAACGCGAGACGGCCGACGCATTGCGACGAGCCGAGACAGTCTCGCTCATGGCCGAAATCGGACTGATCGCGGCCAGCCTGATACAGCTGGGCAAGCTGCGTGAGCCCCTCACCAGCGGACGCTGGGCCCGGCTCTTCTGGCCTGGAGTCATGGGCGCAGGCATGGTCCTGCCGCTCGGACTGCATCTCGGCGCCAGTCGCACGCATCACCAGAGCTCAGTCGGGCGACGCCTCTTCGGGGCCACGCTGGCGTTGGTGGGCGGCTTTCTGTTCCGCGCGGTGGTGGTCTTCGCGGGTAAGGAATCTGCCAACAACCCCAAGTACTACTTCGAATACACCCGCCATCCGAACGGAGCGAGGCAGCCACGATGAGTGACATCAATCGGAGTGTGCCGCGCGTGACGATCCGGCGAGGGATGGACGTCTACGACACCGATCAGACCGAGTATATCGGCAGCGTGATCGAGGTCGTTTCGGGCGGCCGGCAGACAATTGGCGCCAACGTTGCCCGTCTACCTGCATCGTCGCCGAAAAACGGACACGTCTTCGGCGAACAGCTTGGGCCGTTTCCAACGATCTCCGTGGGCAACACCGGTCCGGATAATCAGTCGAAGGCACGGAGCTACGGGACACGCCATGGCGGCGCCGTCGAGAACGTCACCGGCATCGTGGTACGGACCGGACGCAGGAATCCGCTCGCCCGTCCACTCTACATCCCGTTCGACGCCATCCGCTCCATCGCCATGGACCGGCTGATCCTCGACGTGCGCAAATCGGAGATGCCGTCGTATTGGCGCAGTCCCGACGCGCTCGAACGCCGCTGATCCGTCGATCCGTTCAGGGAGAAAACCAATGATCGAACGCGTAGACATCGAGGTTCCGTCCCTCTCCGAGGAACGGGACGCGATCGACATCGAGACCGCTTTGACCGGGGTGACCGGCATCGAACGCATCGATGCCGACGTCAAACGACACGTGGTTTTCATCGATTACGAGACCGACATGATCGACCGGGACTATCTTGAGCGGGTCATCACCAAGACCGGCTACCCGGTGAAGAACGGCAAAGCGTAGGCAACGAGCAGTCAGCCGATAATCTCCATGATCCGGTCGGCCAGACGGTCGGCCGCTTGTGGTGCCAGGGGCAGGAAGAGGGACGGCTCGACCAGCTCGAGCTCCATCAGGATCGGCGGCTCGTCTCCGGGCGAGATCAGGTCGACGCGGGCGTAGAGGTAGGGCTGCCTCACCTCGGCCAGCGCGCTCCGTGCCAACGCCACTTCTTCGGGCGTGGGCTCGATGAGCTCCGGCGCTCGCAGCATTTCACCGAAGACGTCACCACGACGCAAGGCATGCGTCAGCTCTCCGTCGACGAAGATCAGCGACCGTTCGCCGCTCTCGGCCACCGACTGCAGAAAGGGCTGCAGCATGATGTCGTCGGTCCGCAGCAAGGCATCCAGCCTCACCTGCGCCTCACCCAGGTTCGCCCGATCGAGTCGCATCGTGCCGAAGGAATCGGCCGAGACCGTCGGCTTGATCACCACGTCATCCCAACCCTGCCGATCGAGGATCGCGGAGAAGTTGGTTGGCTCGCCACGTGGCAGCCAGACCGTCGGCACCACCGGCACTCCAACTCGCTCCAGACCGCGCAGATAGCGCTTGTCGGTGTTCCAGCGCACCAGATCGACGCCGTTCCACAAGCGCGTCACGGCATCGACCCGCTCCGCCCAGGCGATGAATTTCCGAAGATGGCGGTGATAGTCCCAGGTCGAGCGGATCAGGCAAAGATCGGCGCTGGCCCAGTCGACTTCCGGGTCGGACCAGACAGCCGCGCGCACCTCGACGCCTCGTGCAACCAGCGCATCGCGTAGGGGCTCATCATCGGGATCGATGTCCGGCGCTACCGCCCGGGTGGCGAAGAAGACCTTCAGATTCACCCCTCACTCCTGCTGTGTATATGAGCGCTTTTGCGATCTCAAAAGTCGATTTCCCCGATGATAGCTGCGCTGCAACGCGTTGAACCCGGTCATTGGGCCAGTTCCGCCTCGCCGGATTCCAAGATACTATTGTCATTACATTCTTCGCATACCCCCCTTCACTCTTCGTCAGCGACGACGACCGGTTAAGGAGCAGTCCGATGTCCAGTTACTATGATCTCGGCAGCTATAGTCGCCGGATCTCGACCTCGTCGCCCGAGGCGCAGGTTTGGTTCGATCGAGGTCTCAACTGGACCTTTGGTTTCAATCACGTTGAGGCGATCAAGTGTTTCGAACGAGCCATCGACTGCGATCCAGATTGCGCCATGGCCTATTGGGGTATCGCCTATGCCGCCGGCCCCAATTACAACAAGACCTGGGAGATGTTCGATGAGGTCGATCTGGCGCGGACCGTAACCAGGGCGCACGACGCGGCGCGACTGGCCATGTCGCTGCTGAACAAGGCCAATCCGGCCGAGCGCGCGCTCATCGCCGCCCTGCAGGCTCGCTATCCCTCGCCGACACCGATCGAAGATTGCTCCGTCTGGAACGACGCCTACGCCAACGCCATGCGCGAGGTCTACCGGGACTTCGGCGACGACCTGGACGTGGCGGCCCTCTTCGCTGAAGCGTTGATGAACCGCACTCCCTGGCAGCTCTGGGATCTGAACAAAGGTGAATCGGCCGAAGGGGCGGACACCGCCGAGGCGATGCACGTGCTGGAGCGCGCCTTCGAGGATCGCGCCAGCCGCACGCATCCCGGCATCCTCCACATGTATATCCACTTGATGGAGATGTCCCCTTTCCCGGAGCGGGCACTGCGAGCGGCCGATTGGCTGCGCGGTCTGGTACCGGATGCCGGACATCTGGAACACATGCCGACGCACATCGACGTCCTCTGCGGCCAGTACCCCACCGTGGTCGCCTCCAATTCCGACGCGATTGAAGCCGACAACAAGTTTCTGGCGCGTGAGGGCGCCATGAACTACTACACCCTCTACCGCGTGCACAACTTCCACTTCAAGCTCTACGGTGCCATGTTCCTGGGGCAGTCGGAGGTCGCGCTACGGACGGCCGATGAGGTGGTCGCTACCATCCCCAAGGCGTTGGTGGCGCAGCAGGTGCCACGCATGGCCGACTGGATCGAGGGCTTCCTGGGGGTGAAGATGCACGTGCTCATCCGCTTCGGGAGGTGGCAAGAGATCATCGATACGCCGCTGCCCGAGGATCAGGAACTCTATTGCGTCACCACCGCCATGATCCACTACGCTAAGGGCGTGGCCTTCTCGGCGACCGGTCGCGTGCAGGAGGCGGAGGAACAGCAGCGGTTGTTCGAGGAGGCCGTCACGCGCGTGCCGGAGAGTCGCTACCTCTTCAACAACCGCTGCATCGATATCCTGACGATCGCCCGGGAGATGTTGGCGGGAGAGCTCGAGTATCGCAAGGGGAACTTCGACGACGCCTTCGCCCACCTGCGACGCTCGATCGAGTTGGACGACAGTCTGACCTATGACGAGCCCTGGGGCTGGATGCAGCCGACGCGTCACGCCTACGGCGCGCTGCTGCTGGAGCAGGGACGCATCGAGGAGGCGGAGGCGGTCTACCGGGCCGACCTTGGCCTGGACGACAGCCTGGCGCGCGCCTTCCAGCACCCGGACAACATCTGGAGCCTGCACGGCTATCACGAATGTTTGATGCGATTGGGCAAGCACCACTTTTGCGGGATCATCAAGCAACGGCTCGACATCGCCGCCGCCCGCGCCGACGTGCCGATCGAGTCATCTTGCTTCTGCCGCATGGAGACAGCCGCGGACTGAGGAGATCGTCCGAATCTGACGGCGAAATCGAACCGAGCGTTCCGTTGCGAGGCGCTGCGACGGACTCACCAGGGAGGAACCCGATGTCGGACTACTATGACCTCGGCGATCATCACCGGACAATTTCGACCTCGTCGCCCGAGGCGCAGCTCTGGTTCGACCGGGGCCTCAACTGGACCTACGGCTTCAACCACGGCGAAGCCGTCAAGTGCTTCGAGCGAGCCATCGAAGCTGATCCCGACTGCCCCATGGCCCACTGGGGCGTGGCCTACGCCATCGGCCCAAATTACAACCTGGAATGGGACATGTTCGGGCCGCGAGCGCTGGTCAAGATGGTGGCGAAGGCGCACGGAGCCACGCAGAAAGCTCTGTCGCTGACCGATCGCGCCACACCCGCGGAGCGTGCCCTGATCGAGGCGATTCAAGCCCGCTATCCCTCACCGACCCCGATCGAAGATTGCTCGGCCTGGAGCGACGCCTACGCCGATGCGATGCGTGAAGTCTATCGAGATCAGGGCGATGACCTGGACGTGGCCGCCCTCTTCGCCGAGTCGCTGATGAACCGCACACCCTGGCAGCTGTGGGACCTATCGACCGGTGAAGCGGCGGAGGGTGCGGATACGATCGAGGCGCTGAACGTACTTGAGAGCGCTTTCGAGAATCCGACGAGTCATCGGCACCCTGGTGTATTGCACATGTACATCCACCTTTTGGAGATGTCGCCGTTTCCGGAACGGGCGCTCAAGGCCGCGGACTGGCTGCGAAATCTGGTTCCCGACGCGGGTCATCTCATCCACATGGCGACGCACATCGACGTCCTCTGCGGCAACTACCATGACGTGGTCGCCTATAACGAGCTGGCTACTCGCGCCGACGACGAGTTCCAGGAGCGAACCGGCGTCCTGCCGTACTACACCTTCTATCGACTGCACAACTATCACTTCAAGGTGTATGGGGCCATGTTCCTGGGGCAGAAGGAGGTTGCACTCAAGGCGGCGGACGAGGTGATCGCCAGCGTTCCGCGCGAAACGTTGGAACAGGTTGAGCCGGTCAACATGGCGGACCGTATCGAGTGGTTCCTCTCGATGAAGCTGCACGTGATGGTCCGCTTTGGCATGTGGCAGGAGATCATCGACCTTGCGTTACCGGACGATCCGGACCTCTTCCGCGTCACCACGACGATGACGCATTACGCCAAAGGAGTCGCGTTTTCGGCGACGGGACAGGTCGCTGAGGCGGAAGAGGAACAGCGACGGTTCGAGGCGGCCGCCGCCCGCGTACCCGAAAGTCGCTACCACGGCATCCAGAACAAATGCGTCGACGTGCTGGGCGTCGCGCGGGAGATGCTGGCGGGCGAGCTGGAGTACCGCAAGGGGAATTACGACGACGCCTTCGCGCATCTGCGAGAGTCGATCAAACGCTACGACAACCTCGCCTATGCCGAACCGTGGGGCTGGATGCAGCCGGTCCGGCACGCACTGGGTGCCTTGCTGCTGGAGCAGGGCCGCCTCGAAGAGGCCGAGGAAGTTTATCGAGCGGACCTGGGACTCGACGGCACTTTGGCGCGTGCCTACCAGCACCCCGAGAACGTCTGGGCGCTGCATGGGTATCACGAGGCCTTGATGCGGCAGGGAAAACACGACTTCTGCGGCATCATCAATCAGCGACTGTCGATCGCCTCAGCCCGGGCCGACGTTCCGATTGAATCCTCTTGCTTCTGTCGCATGGAGGCGGCGGCAGACTGAGGGGAACGCGAAAGACATCGTGTAGGGGCAGACCGCCTGTGTCTGCCCTGGTCCGCCTGTCGGCAAACCGCTCTAGACCGGCAATAGCTGCAGATTCTCGACGTCGAAGGCCCAATTCACCGGATTGTCGATGATGTAGCCCTGAAGGCGCTCCACGTCTCGTTCGTCCCGAACCACGTGCTCGAAGTAATTCCGTTGCCAAAGGCGTTGATTGAACGGCGGCCAGCCTGAGTGCTTGACACCTTCCCCATACTCTCTGGTCGTCAATGATTTGAATCGACGAACAACGTCACCAAGAGACAACGGCTTCGCTGGGGGTTCTGACGAGGGCAGACACAGGGGGTCTGCCCCTACGGACGCGAGGGAAGGATTGTGCTCTTCCCCGTGCAAGACGATGATTCCATGCAGGTGGTTGGGCATCACCACGAATGAGTCGATGCCGACACCGGGATAGAACTCCGGGATCTCTGACCAAATTCTCGCCACCATTTCACCGGCATCATTGAGGTGCATCTCCGCATCAACGACCTCACCGAAGAGGCTGATTCGATCTTGAACGACGATGGTGACGAAGTACCAACCAGGCGTCGTGTATTCATAATTCTTGAGACGGATCGATCGTCGATGATGGACCACTGGATCGTAGGTCATGCACGTCGCCTCTCGTTCGTAGGGGCAGGCCCCTGTGTCTGCCCTGTACCCCTTGCCCCTGCTTGGTCCCCCCTACGCCGCCTCCTGGAAGCGGAAGAAGCGGGCGGCCAGAAGGAAGCACCCGGCGCTGTACGCCAGCAACACCAGGATCGCGGGGACCGCGCTGGCGAACCCCTTGTTGAAGATCATCAGGTTGTTGAACCCGGTCATGGCCCAGGCGCTCAGCGTCACCTTCCCCACGTTCTGCAGCCAACCCGGCATCAGATAGAGCGGCCACCAGGCGCCGCCGAGGGCCGAGAAGGTCAGGACGGAGATGGTCGTTACCGGCTGTAGCTGCGCGCGCGTCTTGACGAACGAGACCAGCAGCATGCTGAAGGCGGTCGTCGCCAGTGAAGTCGTCACGATGACCAGGAACACGCCCAGCGGTGAGCCCAAGTTGATACCGAACAATACCCAGCTGATGGCGAAGAGAAGACTGATCTGCGCCACGGCAATGACGAACTGCGCCAGCAGCTTGCCCCCCAAGAGTGACCAGCGCGAGATAGGGGAGATCAGCACACGTTTCCAGACTCCGGCCTCTTTTTCCTCCAGGATGGAGCCAACGCCGCCCGCCACCGCGAACATGGCGAACATCAGCGCATAGCCTGGGACGACCTGGTTGTAGCTGCTGTCATTCACCTTCTGGTTGGCGGTCTCGGTCGAAACACCGACGATCGGCTGCTGCGAGAGCTGTTGCGAAGCCTGCTGCCGCGCCTGATCGGCGACCGCCGTCGGATTGGCCGTCGCGCCGGATGACTGCACCGCGCTGACCGCGACGTTCGCCGCGATGTTGGCGGCGGTGTAGTTCTGCGCCACATTCTCGACGATCGATTGCACCACCAGCGCTCGGTAATCCTGGCTGCTGGGCGTCTTGACGATGGTGATGTTGGCCGTCTGCCCTTGCTCAACCGCCGCGGTGGTTCCGGCCGGGATGATGATCGCGGCCGAGCGGTCCCCATTCTCGACGGGCGAGCGGGCGTCGGCGGCGCTCGTCTTCATCTCCAGATTCAGGTTCGGCACCTGTTTCAGCGCCTGCACGATCTGTTGGGTAACCGCTCCCTGATCCCCGACATAGATCGGGGTATCAACGACCGACGCCCCGGTATCGCTGCCGAAAGAGCCGAAGACCGCGCCAATGATCAGGATCAGGAAGAACGGCACGACGATGCTCATAACCAGCGCGCGGCGGTCACTGACGAACCGCGTCAGGTCTTTCTGCATGATGGCGAGTGCGGAACGCACGAATCAGCCTCTCAATCTCGGTACTGTTTGCCGGTGAGCTGTAGAAACACTTCGGCCAGGCCATGCGGTCGCACGACACGCACGGGCTCCTCGGTGCGAAGCTCGAGCAGTTCGTCCAGGGTTCCGCTGGCCACGATGCGCCCTTCGTCGATGATGGCGATGCGGTCACACAGGCGCTCGGCCTCCTCCATATAGTGGGTGGTGTAGAGCGTGGCGGTGCCGGAGCTCGCCAGTTGCTCGACCAGCTCGAAGATGGCTTCGCGCGTCTGCGGATCGACTCCGACCGTGGGCTCGTCGAGCATCAGCAGCGGTGGCTGGTGGATCAGTCCGACCGCCAGGTTGAGGCGGCGTTTCATACCACCCGAGAAGGTCGAGACGAGATCCTTCTTGCGATCCAATAGGCCGACGCGATTGAGCAGATCGTCGATGCGGTCTGTCAACTCTTTGCCGGTCACCCCGAAGAGTTCGCCGAAGAAGCGCATGTTGCGTTCGGCCGACATGTCGTCGTAGAGGGCGATCTCCTGCGGGACCAGGCCGATCTGTCGCTTGGCCCGATGTGAGTCGGAGATCGAGACACCGGCAATCGTGGCCGTGCCGCTGGTCGGAGCGAGGTAGGTGGCCAGCATGTTGATAGTCGTGCTCTTACCGGCGCCGTTTGGGCCGAGCAGGCCGAAGATCTCGCCCTCCTTGATCTGAAAGCTCACGCCACAGACGACCTCGCGGTCGTTGAACTCTTTGTGCAGATCCTGAGCGTCGAGGATCGTGGTAGTCCCGACGCGCGATGTTCGCGTGATGATGTCGCGCTCCTCTCATCTGGACGTCGTCGTCGCGCTGCGGTCGTTCACATCCGGGATACGGGGCCAGTTGGAGTGACGCAGTGAAGGCCGTCGCAGCGTCCGGAGCCCTACGCAGGCGCCTCCGCTCATGCAACCAATCCTAGGATTCATCGATCGGTGATGGTAGTGGACGTTGTTGGCGCTTTTGCGTGACATTTGTCACGAGAGGCGTTGATCGCGGGTGGTGATGGGACCGATGTGATGCGCCCGAATCAGGCGGAGCCCTTTTCGACCGGCAGATCAGAGTGTGAGGTCCACTCGTTCCAGGAGCCACTGAAGAGTTTGACCTTGTCATAGCCGATGAGCCGCAGCGTGAAGTAGGTGACGGCCGAGCGCACTCCGGTGGAGCAGTAGGGGATGATCAGCTTGTCGGTCGACGCGCCGATCTGCTCATACATCTTGATCAGATCGCCCTGCGTCTTGAAGAAGGGGGGCGTCCCGGCGATCGCGTTCTGGGTGTACTGCACGTTGACCGCGCCGGGCAAGTGGCCGGCGGCGTACTCCTCGGGGCTGCGGGCGTCGACGAAGAGGATGCCGGATTTGTTGAGAGAATCCTTGACTTCAGGCAGCGCTGCCAGCACCGAGGGCGTGGCCGTGCCCGAGAAGGTTGTCGCGGTGAGACTCGTTGAACTGGTCGACACCTGACCGCCGTCGTTCTGCCAGGCGGACAGACCGCCATTGAGGACTTGCTGATTTTGCTGACCTAAATAGGCGAGGACCCACCAGAACCGGGCCGCGAAGAGGGTGCCACCGTCATAGGCGACGACCTTGTCCGACGGCGAGAGGCCGACTGCACCGAGCTTCTGCTGAACCTGCTGCTGCCAGCGCTGGATGGCGGCATCGCTGGAGGAATCGCTCAACTCCAGATCCGACCAATCGATCTGTGCCGCATTTTCGATGTGCCCTGAAGCGAAATCGGCCTGCGGCGTGAGGGCCACGATCTTCACGCTGCCCGTCGCGTCGCGCAGCAGGGCGGCATCGGCCAGCATGGCCTCGTGGGCATAACGCGTCCCGGCGACGGTCGCCGCCGAAGTTCCTGTGGGCTGAGCGTTGCCACCGGCCGCCGCGGTTGACTGATTTCCTGTACTGCCTGATTTGGAGCCGCCACCACATGCGGCCAGGAGGCCGGTCAATCCCGCCAGCCCACCGAGAAACGCCCGGCGACTGTAGCGCCTCGACATCCCGTCCCAACCCGTCATGCAGCGCTCCTCCGTGCCGATGGCCGCGAATCGGCCCTCGCACTAACTCTACGCGCAATTCATGAACGGAGTTTGTCAGGTGGATTGGAGAGGGGAGATCCCACCCGTCGTGGACGACGCGACGGGTGGGATCGACGACGGTTGAGCTAGGCGGCGCCTCCCACGGGCTGAGGTAGGATGCCGAGCCGGCCGAGCTGACTCATCACGTTCGTGTGCGACCAGTGCTCCACGATCTTGCCATCCACGATGCGGAAGATGGCCATGATCGAAGCTTCAAACGGCTTGCCGGTAGGCGGCACGCCCATCAGGTCACCGTTGTGTGTCCCGGTGATGCGGGCCAGACCAGAAACTAGCTCGCCTTCGGCCAGCACGTTCTGCAGGGTGAACGCCAGGTCCGGAAAGGCGGTGACGAAGGTGGAGGTCAGCTGCTTCTCCGCCGCGACACCCTGGGAATCGCCCATCTCCAGGTCATGATGCACGCAATTGGGCGCGAAGTACTTCTCGATCGCGTCGATGTCGTGCCCGGTGAGGACCTCAGTCATCCAGTTCCGGATCAGGTTCTTGTTCGCCTCTGCCGACATGTGTGACTCCCTTCATGTTCGCTCGTCCCGTCAACCGATACGAGCAGCATAGGGGGATTGGGATCGAGCAACATCGTGCGTTCACACCATTTTTCGTGGTGGGGATGATCAGGCCGGCTCGCCGAGACGGTCGACCACCAGCCCATGCTGTAGGGCGAACATGGTGGCGGCGGCGCGGGTGGAGATGTCGAGCTTGTCGTAGATGTGCTGGATGTGGTGACCCACAGTAGCTTTGGAGATGGAGAGTTCGTGCGCCATCTCGCGGTTCGACATGCCACGGGCGATCAACTGCAGCACGTCGATCTCCCGCTCGCTGAGCCCGGCCGGCTGAACGCGACTGCGCGCCGTGACCCGATGACCGGCCGCAGCCAGCACCGCGTTGACGACTTCCCCATCGAAGACTCCCTGTTTCACTCCCATCCGAAGCTCCGCGGCCGCCGCCTCGGGAGACATGGCCGGTCGATGTGGACGGTCTTCGACCATGGCGTGATAGGCGTCTGACGTGGCCAGAATGCGAACAGTTGGTGACAGCGATGGGCCGGCGAGTCCTCGATGATAGCCGGAGCCGTCCAGCCGCTCGTGATGCCGTGACGCGACGTCTCCCAGCCCCGAGAGCTCGTCGGAGCGAGCCAGGATGCGCTCGGTGAAATACGAATGCAATCGCACCCGTTCCCACTCCCCGGCGTTCAGCGGGCCCGGCTTATCCCAGATGGTGTTGGGCACGCCGGTGCGGCCTAAATCGTGTACGTAGGCAGCCCAGGCGATGCCGAGCTGTTGGTCCTGATCCAGACGGCAGCGCGCCGCCGCTGAACCGGCCAGCGACGCGACTCCACGCGAGTGCCCGACGGTGTACGGAGACTTCAGGTCGGCGAAGTCCGCCACCGCGGCGAAGGCGTCATCCACCATCGCTCCCTCAAGCCACCGCCACGGCTTTGGCTCGCACTCGAGGATCACGGGCCAGGGTGACATGTCGTCCAGATCGGCAAGGAGCTGATCGGCATGACGGCAGAAGGTCTCGACCAGCGCAGGGTCGTGCGCCTTCCCCGCGCGCTCCCGCAGGACCGCCACAGCGGCGTCGCGACCGCCAAGCTTGAAGGCACCGGAGGCGTCCTCGGCGATCTGCATGATGCGCACCGTCCGGAGGAGCGCCTCCCCCTTCAAGCCGTGCGGCATGCCGCGACCGTCCCAGCGCTCGAAGACCTGGCCGAGCGCCGCCTGCACGTCCTCATCCAGACCCAGCCGCGTCGCCAGGTTCTGGGCCACCTCACAATGGGCCGAGGTGCGATCCTTGGGGTTCATACTGGGCATCGCCGCGGCCAGGCGCGCCAGTCCGGCGGCGCGTTCGGTCAACGACGGCACGCTCCAGACGTGCTGCAGCACCACCGCGAACGTGTCGCGCGGGTTGGGAAAGTTGACCGAAGAGAAGCGCTCGCCAAAGGCGATCTCGTCCCCCAGCGCGGCGGCGGTCTCGTGGGCTGACGCGGTACAGCCGACCGAGCGGAGCAGCGCGGCGTAGTAGAGGGTGTGCAGGTCCTCGTCCGAGAGCGCGCGCAGTTCACCCAGGCGCATGGCGACGATGGCCGACTGCAGCGCGTGCTCGAACGGTTGGCCCAGGCCGAAGTCGGTCGCCAGCGACAATGCGCCGACCACATCGGCCAGGCGTAGGCCCGAATCCCGGCTTGGCAGCGCACGTCGTTGCATCTGATGACTCCAGCCTGAACGTGCCGAAGCGCCTCGAAAGTACGGGCTGAACCCCTACCCCGTCAACCGCTCAATCGTGCTGACCACCTCATCCACGTCGCTCAGGTCGGCGAAGACGGCGTCCGGCGCATGTTCGCGCAGCTCGTCGACGCTGAAGCGGCCGGTGGCGACCGCGATGACGCGCGCCTGATTCGATTTGGCCGCCTCGATGTCGCGCGGCGTGTCGCCGAGCAGGAGCGTCTGCGTTGCCGCGAAGCGGACGCCGTAGCGGATCTCCGCCTCGTGCCAGGCGATCTCGACCAGATGCCCGCGCTCGCGGGCTGAATCGCCGAAGGCGCCGAAGGGGAAGAACTGCTGAATGCCGGACGCCGTCAGCTTGACGCGCGCCACTTCGACGCGCGTTGCCGGTCAGTACGCCCAGCGCATAGCTCGCCTCGCGCAGCCGCTCGGCGACGCTGGCCACGCCGGGCAGGACGCGCTCGATGCGGCTCTGCTCGGCGATGGCTTCCGCGTAGTGCTCCCCCATCGTCTCGATCATCTTCTCCAGGTCGGCGTCGATCTCGTCGTCGGTGAGCCCCTGGCGGCTGAGGGCCAGGCGCGCGATCTGGCTATCCAGCATGCCGGCCAGCGGCACGCCGTCCAGTGTGGCCGGCCGGTTGTAGACCTGCTTCATGGCGGAGACGAAGGCGCGTTGATGGTCGCGATCGCCCGCCTGCAGCAAGGTGCCATCGATGTCGAACAGAATCAGACCGCGCACGTTTCCTCCCGGGCTCAGCTCTCCTGCGCGTGGCAGTAGTCGCAAACGATCTCGTAGAGAACCTGGGTGGCAAACTCCAGATTGGAGATGGTGATGCGCTCGTCGTGCGAGTGAGCCAGGCCGAACTCCTCCGGATTGTCGCGGGTTGGCATGAAGCCGTAGACCTTGACGCCGGGGATGCTCTTGGCGTCGGTGCCACCGGAGACCAGGAATGGCACGACCGCGGCGCCCGGATCGAGGTCCGAAATGGTGCTGGCGATGGCCTCGAAGAGGGCCGAGTTCGGCTCCGCTTCCAGGCCAGTTGAACCACGCATCGATTCCACGTCGACGTCGTCCTTCAACAGCTCGCGCACCTCAGCGACGAACGCCTCCGGGTCCTGACCCGGCAGCACGCGGCCATCGACGTCGACGATCACTTCGGATGGGATGACGTTGATGCGGTGGCCGCCATGGATGATGGTCGGCACGGCCGTGTTGCGGGTGGTGGCGTAGAGGGAGCGCAGCTCGGCCTCGCCGATCGGCAGTTTGGACAGGTTCTCCCAGGTCGGGTTGGCCAGGATCTGCTGAATCTGCTCGTTCGCGTCGCCACCAAGCGTCTGGCCCATGGCCGCCAGCATCTGCTTGACCGTCGGCGTCATGATGGTGGGGAAGGTGTGCTCGGTCAGTTTGGCCACGGCACGACCGGCCCGGCGCATGGCCGTATCCGGCAGCGGAACCGAGGCGTGCCCCGGCGCGCCGCGACCGATCAGACGCATGCGGGCGCCACCCTTCTCACCGGTCTGGCAGAGGTAGAAGCGCTTGCCGCCGACATCGATGGCCAGCCCACCACCCTCATTGATGGCGACTTCGGCATCGATCAAATCGCGGTGGTTCTCCCACATCCAATCGGCGCCGTAGCGTCCACCCGCCTCTTCATCGGCGAAGGTGGCCATGATCAGGTCGCGGTCCAGCGTCAGGCCGTTGCGCTTGATCATCAGCATGACCATCAGCTCGCAGGCGACCAGGTCCTTGGTATCGACCGCGCCACGGCCCCAGATCTGCCCGTTGACGATCTCACCGCTGAAGGGATCGTGGGTCCACTTCTCCGGCTCGACGCTGACGACGTCGCTGTGCGCCATCAGCATCAGCGGGCGGCCATTGCCACTGCCGGGGATGCGGGCCACGAAATTGCCGCGGCCAGGCGTGCTCTCCAGCACCTGCGCCTGGATGCCCTCCCGCTCGACCACCTCGCGCAGGTAATTGGCGGCCAGGCTCTCGTTCCCCGGCGGATTGACGGTGTTGAACTGGATCAGCTTCTGCAGGTGTCCGGTGACCTCGTCACGGACGCTCTCCCATGAGATCGCCATGGATCTGCCCCTCCCATTGCGTCGTCGTTTCCCACGCGCGTGAGCGATTAATTGTTCGACGCTAGCCTGTCGATCCTACACGGGTATCGAACGGGGCACAATGCACCGGAGATGCGTTAGATGCGGGAGGGTTCGCCGCTGACCGCGGGGCTCGGCTCGACCGCGTGACCGGCGACCGGGAGTCGCAGCAGGAAGATGGAGGTCAGCACGAAGGCCCCTCCGACGACCCGGTAGACGCCGATGTGCTCGCCGAGCAGGAGCGCCGAGAGGACCATGGTGACGACCGGCTCGAAGGTGCCGAAGACGGCGGCGAACGTTGGGCCGATGCGGAACATACCGGCCAGGAAGAGCTGCACCGGCAGGACGGTGGCGAAGACCACCATGCCGACCATGATGAGCCAACCACTTGGCCGGAAGCCGAAATCGAGTCGACCGCTCCCCAGGCCGAAGAGGAGGAAGGCGACGGCCATGCCGCTCATGACCCAGGTGCTGGTGATGCCGACCGGGATGTCACGCGTAAGGCGAGAGTTCAGCACGATGTAGAGGGCGTAGAAGGCGCCCGAGATGCCGGAGAGGATGAGGCCGGTGGCGCTCAGTCCGGAGAGGTGCAGGCCGAGCATGACCACGCCGCCGAGGAGCGCCAGACCCATGGCCAGCGCGCGCAAGAGCGTCAGACGCTCGTTGAGGAAGGCGATCGAGAGGAGCATCACGATGACCGGGTAGGTGTAGAAGATGACGGTGACGGCCGAGACCGGTGCGTAGCGCAGGGCAACGAAGTAGGTGACGGCATTGACGATGTAGCAGCAGCCGATCAGAGCCAGGACGACCATGCGCCGCCACGAGATGCGCCATTGACGGCGCGCGATCAGGACGGGCCAGGCGAAGAGGGCGGCCAGGACGAAGCGGATAGCGAGGGTGGTGGTGACGTTCAGCCCGGCGCTGAAGGCGTAGCGCGTCAGGATGGCGAGCGTGCCGAACCCGAAGGTGGAGAGGAGGACGTAGAGCGACCCGACTGTCTGATCCCGGCGAGCCATTGGCCCTCACTGCGTCCCGTCACCGGGCACCACACGTAGACACGCGGACGGGATGGTACTCCGTGGCTCAGGCAAAACAATGGCAATTCGTTAAGGCGGGAGGGGTCGGGTCCCGGTGAGTTCGGTTGCACCGTGTCCGGCCGAGACTGAAATCGACCCATGACGTCGGATTCGAGCGCACGAGCACGCAGATCGACGAAGCCGGTATGGGATCGCCGTCAGCCTGGCCTTCATTCCGGCTCTAGCCGAGGGAGAGCGAGGTGCCTGGCCGGTGGTGTCTAGCTCCAGTCGCGCATCACCTCGTGGCATCATTAGCTGCGTGAAAGGTGGTCCTGCCATGACGTCGATGCCAAAAGTCATTCACGTGGAACCAGGCAGCGCGCTCGACCGCGCCCTGCAAGACGCCGGAGACACCACGGTGGAGATCGAACGAGACGGCGTCCGCTATCGGCTGGAACGCCTTCCGGAAAGGCCAACAGGAGAGCTCTGGGTTGGGTACGACTCTGAGCTGGCGCTGGCTGGTATGCGCGCGGCCGCCGGAACGTGGAGCGACGTCGATCCCGAACACCTCAAGGCGGAGATTTATCGAGCCAGGGAAGAGGGCTCACGACCGTCCGACCGTCCGTGAACTATCTGATCGATACCGATCTGATCATCGATGGACTCCACGGAGTCGCCTCCGCGCTTACGCTCCTCGAGGATCTGGCGCCATCGGGTCTCGCCGTAAGCATCTTGAGTCTCGGCGAGCTGTATGAAGGCGCGTATCACACGCTTGATCCGGAGGCGCACCGCGAAGGCGTCGATCGGTTCTTGCAGGGCTATCGCCTTGTCGGACTCGACCAGTCGACGATGGCGCGGTTTGCTCGTGAGCGGGCGGCGTTACGTCGGCAGGGGCTGATGATCCCCGACTTCGATCTGCTGATTGCCGCGACCGCGCTGACCCACCAACTCACGCTTGTGACCCGCAATACACGCCACTTCCAGCGCATCCCGGGCCTGCAGATCCATCAATAGGCTATCCGGCTGTTCCGGCATGCTCGCGACGCAGCCGTACCTCCACTGGCGCCTTCAGCAAGGTATCCCCTCAGACAGCAAGCAAGCGCGACCGAGCGTCGGATCCAGCTCACGCGCCCGGAGATCGACGAAGCCGGTGCTGGGATCGGTCAGTTCGCCGGTGTAGCCGAGAGAGAGTGAGGCGCCGGTCTGCGAGCGCACGGCCCCGAAGGCGTCGTAGTCGGTGGTGCCGGTGAGCGTGCCGCTGCCGTCGGTGAGGCCACGGATCGAGCCAAGCGCATCGGTCAGCGGATAGCTGGCGGTGTTGCCGTTGGCATCATCCGGCGTGGATTAGCCCAGTGAGCCGAGCCGTTGCCGCGCCACTTCTACCACCCGTTCCCACGAGTCATTCGTCAATTTTTCCAACACGGCGCGCGGCGTGCTTCGATTCGAGGCTACTGCCAACCTCACCGACTCATGCTCGTCGGTTGCGAGTTTGTCGAGCATCGCTCGCGTGGCTTTGCGTTTACTTGCCACCATCCAGCGTACCTTGTCGTCGGAATCCTCCATCAAGAGTTCGAGGACACGCAGCGGGACCGTCTTGTTCTGCGCTACCCAGAACTTCATTTCGGGGTACCGCTGGATACGTCCAGCCACACCTCCTCTGACGCTGGCTCATTTGCCGCCCGCCCGTACAATTCTGGATCCTCGCTGGATCGCAATTCAACAAACTCTTCGGCCGTCTGAATCATGTGACAACACTATCCTCCCACGCCCCGCAATCGGCTCCACGGAATGAACTCGCCGACGGGTCCCTTGTGTTTCCCCTTTATATAATCGCCGTATTGGTCGGCATCCTCGATGTGTCTCAGACCTCCACTCTCTTCTCGGAAGACCTTCCAAACGGAGCCGCCATGTCCTGCAGTGTCCCGAGACCACCATAGCCCGGTGACCTTGTCCCTTGATATTCTCCCGAATTGATCGCTGATGACAGTCCTGTCCGTTCTGTCCTTGACAGCTCCAGAGTTTTCGCCCTCCGCCACTATCGCCGCTCCCGCCGCCGCCGCTCGTGGCACAGCCCCACGCCGCCGCCATGGTGTAGTCGCTGGCAGAACCTCGGCTCCAACTCACCGCATTCTGGACCGAGGTTACCGCCATGCTCTCGGCTGCACCGAGGGCACAGAACACCTGCTGCGGCAGCTTCGGGAAGTTGTGCCAAGCGGTCCGGGTTGCCTGCCCACCCAAGGCCCAGGCGCCGGCCGAGGCTGCCGAGCCATACTGCTTGATGGCGTGATATTGGTCCGCATAATGGGCACGACAGGTATCGTCGAGCACGCACATGATGACGACGATGATGGCAAAGAAGACGACCGCCACCACCACTCCGAGGAAGATGAGGTCCGCTCCGGAGAGCCCGACGATAAAGGCGGTGATCAGCTCAAGCAGTCCTGCACTTCCCGCCGAGGCACTGGCGGCAGCCTCGACTTCTTCGATGGTGCCCATGGCTGTGCCAACGCCGTGCCCACTCGGATCCACCCAGCTGGTGGGGTTGTTGGCCACATAGGCATACAGGTTGTAGCCCTGCGCGCCGGGGGCGTTGGGTTGCACGCCTCGCGAGAGGAAGCGGCCCAGCGTCGGATCGAGCTCACGGGCCCGCAGGTCGACGAAGCCGGTGCTCGGATCGGTCAGTTCACCTGACGTGTGCTAGTGCGCTTGGCCACCAAACGCGTCGGGCCGATATGCCTTAAGGTCGTAGCGCGGAGTTCCGTCCGGATGTGCGAACTCCTCAGAGATCTCCGTCACCACTTGCGCCGCCCGCAGCACCTCGGTCATTTCGGCCCACACCGTCTCCCAACGCCTACCCAATTCCTCGAATGCTGCGGCGCCATCCTCCCAGGTTACCTCGAGCACAGATGAGTAATAGTCAGACTCGATGCGGAGCCTGCGAACTGACTCCGGGACATTTCGTCCCCAGGTCGGACTTATGGGGACGGCTGCCCCAGAGAACCGGCTTATCCAATCGCGGAGTTGATCGGCGGAGACCCTTACAAAGCGGGCAGGCATGCCAAACGTGTAATTGAATCCACCCTGCTTCATCAACTCCCGCGCTGTAGCATGGTTCCAGTACACCGCGCGGAGAATCGCCAGATCCTCACTCTCATTGTGGACAACGCCGTAGACTGAGCGAGACTCCAGTTCAGGATCCAATCCGTGGTCGGTGCGCCGGTCAAGCGATAGCGTCTGCCATCCCCAAAACTGAGTCGTGGCATCAATGCTGGCCTCAATGGCTCGTGGCCCGCGCCAAACGGAGAAAACCTGCCGTCGGACGAGCATATTCATCGTCCGTGGTGATCCCAGCGATCCAGTTCCCGGCCTCTTGGTCCGTTCGCCGCTGTGACTCATTTCTGTCTCTCCTCTAAGAATATTCGACCACCAGCCGTTACGGGATGTCGAACGATTGTAAGGGACCGTTGCCACGCCCCAGCCACAGCCGGCGTTCCTGGGATCCTTGTCGTGGACTGACCTCTTCGTAAATGTCAACTGTTGCGGAACCGCCGATGGCTTCCTTTTCTTTCTCCAATCCGCGGTTCTTGACCTCCCTCGGCGATAGCTTGCGCACTCTCACCCGTTCGCCGGTGTCTGTCTCACGCCACTCGGCTTGGTAAACGAAGTCGCCTACGCCTGCAGAGGACGTCGTATCTCCATTGGAATTCTTGTTGCTCCGCTGCGAAAAGTACCGATACTCGTTGATGACCGATTGCACCACCGGAATGACTGGGAATGCCCAGCCGCATCCGCGTCTCCGGTCCTCCACTCCAGCTCCCGCCGCCGCGGATCCGTAGGTCGTGATGGTCTGCCCGATCTGCTGGTCGCGGCATAACAGCGCATTGAGCGAGCAGGCGACCTCCGCGAACACCGCGAAGCAGTCCCGTGAGACCAGAGTCCACCGGTGGAGCAACGCTCCCGCCACCAGGAACGGGCCACAGCCGATAAAGGCAAAACAGGCCGCCGCCAGCGACGTGAAGAGGAGGAGCTGAAGATGCTCACCGCCGCGCGGTCCGGCCGCTCCGGCGCATTCCCCGTCGTGGCAAGCCCTCGGATCCACCCAACTCGTGGGGTTGTTGGCCACATAGGCGTAGAGGTTGTAGCCCTGCGAGCCGGGGGCGTTCGGTTGCACGCTGTCGGCCGAGAGGAAGCGACCCAGCGTCGGATCGAGCTCGCGAGCGCGGAGATCGACGAAGCCGGTGCTGGGATCGGTCAGTTCCCCGGTGTAAGCCAGCGGCCCTCATAGGCTGATGGCCATCTAAATTCAGGACCTAATCGCTTGCTACACCATTCGGCGTCTGTGACGAATCCAGTTCTAGCAGCGCCTCTTGAATCTGGATGACCACCATCTCCTCATTCTCTCGCCCGAGCGCCTCTTTCAGGTACTCACGCGATAGCGGCTCCTTGAGGAACGAGAGAGCCTTCGCTGAGCAATAGCGCACCGTCCTCTCAGGATCGCCCAAATGCTTGCAGAGGGCCTTCCACGCCGGATGGTAGCCAACGAGCCCGAGCGACATTGCGGCCGTGTCCCGAACAAACGTTGGCTCGCCCCGATCTTCAAGCAACTCCAAGAGCGCTGGACCAGCCGACGCATCGCCAATCGCACCGAGCGCCTCGGCCGCATTCGCGCGGACATCTGGATCCTCACTTCGCAACTGCTCGATCAGCACCGGGGCGGCTTCCGGCCAACACGCGTTGTAAAGGATCTCGGTGATATCCCGCTTGGCCGTCCAAGAGACACGCGGATCACGAAGCGCAGCCTCCAAACACGGAAATCGCACCCGCTCTTTGAGCGCGCGTACTGCTCGTCGCATTTTGCGAAGATCTTCACCATCGAAATCGATGATGAGCTGCCGACAGCGATCATCCACAGGCAACACCCCCATCGTCAATGATCACGGCCGCGCCGGATTGCGCGGGAAATTGTCCTCTTTGTGCGTCCTTTCTCCCTTAGCATTCACGTTCGTGTGCGTTGTCTGTCCACCACGAATATCGTGCTGCACATCCCATTCCTTCCGGCTGGTATTCCATCTCCATCGGTTGTCATCCCGATCTACATTTTCTCCATTCTTGTTTTTCACCGCCATTCCATTTGGTGTCTTTGGCGGCGGTACGTACGGAAAGTCAGTTGTCGGATAGGCTCCTGTTTTTGGCAGATTGGTAGGCCAAGGAACAGTGTATTGGAAGACTGGCTTCTGAAGGACGTCCGTTGGCATCGTAGGCGAATGTGGTGCCGTTGACGTCCGTTCTTGATACTGCTCGTTAATCCAGCACTATGTTCGAGGAAGCGACCTAAGTGCGACTTGCATTCGTTCCTGCGCATACGGGTGAGTTTCCGTAGCAAGCGCCTGTTGAAGCACGTCGGTTGACTCCATCGCCTCAAGGGCTCCCAACGACCAGGCAGCGCAGCCACGCACCATACCAGACGGATCTTTCAACAAGCCGATTAAGCTCGGAACAGCCGGGACGTATCCAACCGCGCCAAGCGCCAGCACCAGCATCTGCCGTGTGCCATCGTTCTCTTCGATCCGAAGTGCGTCTAACAGCGCGGGACCGGCGCTCACCTTTCCGATTTTCGCCAGCGCGTCGGCAGCGGAGCTTCGTACTCCTGAGCATGGATCCCTCAACGCATCGATGATCGTCGGAACGGCACGCGCGGCATGACGTTCACCGAGGATATCGATGAGGTTCACGCGCGTCAGAGGCGTCAAGGCCTGCTGCAGGGCAACAATCAGGTATCGAATAGACGCGCGGCGCCGTATGTCCCGGTAAACAGGAATCCGATTATCCGTTGGCTCTTCAAGCAAGGAAATGATCCGATCCGGAGTCAGTTCTTGCATCCCTCTGTACCTCGCCTCATCTTGGTCGGTTTGGGAAGTTGTCCTTACCAACCACTTTTCCTTGTGAGTCAACGTTCGTGTGCTCGCCAGTCTTCGGATGCTGAACATCCCAGTGTGGTCCGCCGTGCTGATCTTTTGCCCATTCCCAGATATTACCGTCTACGTCTTCGTACCCGCCTCCCGGGTACGGAACAACCTCAGGATTTCCCTTCTGCTGCTTTGGAACGTAACGCCGCTGACCGCTCGTCGGCAACTCGCTTGCTGGAAAACTAAGGCCCGGGCGTGGGCTAGTTGCCTGCTGATTCCCTGCTCCACCGTTAGAATTTTGCCCCTTCTGATTGCTCCGCTCAGTAAGGTACCGATACTCGTTGATCACCGATTGCACCACCGGAATGACTGGGAATGCCCGACGCCGCATTCCGTGCGTCGCCCGGTCCTCCACTCCACGCTCCGGCGGCCGCCGCAGATCCGTAGGTCTTGATCGTCTGCCCAATCTGCTGGGTCGCGGCATAACATGCGGCATTGAGGGAGCAGGCAACCTCCGCGAACACCGCGATGATCAACCCCGTGAGGACCAATAGCCCACCAGTCGACGACAACAACGCTCCCGCCACCAGGAACGGGCCACACCCGATAAAGGCAAAACAGGCCGCCGCCAGCGAGGTGAAGAGGAGAAGACTGAAGATGCTCACCGCCGCCGCGGTACCAGCCGCTCCGGCGGCATCCCCGTTCGTGGAATGTCCACTCGGATCGGTCCACGTCGTGGGGTTGTTGGCGACGTAGGCGTAGAGGTTGTAGCCCTGGGAACCGGGGGCGTTGGGTTGCACCGTGTCGGCCGAGAGGAAGCGACCGAGCGTCGGATCGAGCTCGCGTGCACGGAGGTCGACGAAGCCGGTGGTGGGGTCGGTCAGCTCACCGGTGTAGCCCAGGGAGAGCGAGGCACCGGTCTGCGAGCGCACCGCCCCGAAGGCGTCGTAGTTGGTGGCAAGCCCACATAGACAGTGCTGAGCAACGGCTCACGCGAAGAAGGTATGCCGCGCGCGAACAGCGTTACTCCGTCTTCTCGCCAAACTGTCCAGGCAGTCGCACCTCCACTGGCTCGGCTCCCGCTTCTCGCAGAACGGACAACGCAAAGTCGGTCAGCTCCGATTCCGCCTGGAAGACCACCGTGAATGGGACACCGGACCCATTTGTAGACCCCGGAGGAGCGTTGCGCCAGTGGCTCGCCACGCGCTGCAGGATCTCGAGGAACGCCGTCCGGTCTCGCGGATGTTGGCGCATCACCAAATCGAAATCGGTCACAAAGAAGACGAAGCCGGTCTGCGGCAGCCAATTCAGGTCGATCAGGTGTTCTTCCAGCGCCGCGACGTTGTGCCCCATATTCCACTTCCGGCCAAAGTCGTAGGGGAACTGCAGTGCGGCGGCCCATTCTTGCAGCATGTCGACCGAGGTCTGCCCTCGTCGTCCCTGCAGCACCCGAACGACGGCAGGCTGCTTACCAACTGCCTGAGCCCGCACAAACTGCCGGGTATAGGCATCGAAGGCGTCCGTGGCGGCGCGCACGAAATAGCACCAGGGGCCGTCGACGCGAAGGAGGTCGGACGGCTGGAGCTCCGGGATGGCTGGTGCTTGTGGCGTAGCGACTGCACTCGTCTCAGGTTCATAGCTCCACAGGCGTTTGAAGCCGACACCCTCAAGGCCTGATTGCTTCACCAGATTCACAAACTCGTCGTCGACGTAAACTGTTCCGGCATGCGGCTGCTGTGGAATCTTGAAGACGTGAACCCCCTGCACCACCTCGGGACGAAACACGTACCGCATGATCATAGCAACGGTGCCAGTGCTTGGAAGAGTGACCGCATCTGAGTGTTCTATGTCGAGGCCATCGATAACCCGCGTGACATTCAACACGTAGAGTTCGGCGACGGCACATTCGAGTGGTAGTAGCTCCCCATACGGCGCCAGGAAATCACGCAAGGCTTCGGCAGCGCGACGACGCAGGAGCGGCGCATGGTACCCCAGCCAGGGGAAGTCCGATGGACGAAATTGGCGGCCACGGTCGTCTCGAGTGATGCGTTTCATCGGGACCGACCGCCAGCCGTTGGCACGCGGCGAGCCGTCGAACGAGTTGAATACGTCGAAGTCGTCATCGTTGACGGGAAACGCCCACTCGTATTTCTCGACCGGATCAAACCGGTAAATCCGCACTAATCCTCTCCTGCGTAGGTCAACCGTCGCTCTTCTGCATCCTACGGAAGATTGCAGACAATCGACATGCGCATTAAGTCCCGTACACCTCTTCGGGGGTGACAACGGATTTTGACCAACGCATCTCCTCCGAGGGGATGAGAAAAACGTTGGTCAGACGCTCGACCACAATCAGGTCCTTCACACGCTCGGTCACGAGGATTCTTTGTGGATGCTCGATCACGGAGCACAAATCACTCCCATCCCACTGCGCTTCATCAACCGCAATGCCGTGCTGGTAAGAGGAGTAGAGTTCCAGTCCGCAATATTCACACTTGAGCACGCGGCGCATGCCAGAGCGCGCATCGGCATGCCCAGCCTGACCGGTCACCACCAACTCCCAGAGGACCAGATCCGCTGGAACGGGCGTCTTGGTCAGGCTGCCGACAATCGTCACCGGACGAACCGAGAAACCTGTGAATCCTCCTTGTTGGAAGAGTCGCAGCACCCGATCAGTGATCAATGGATCGCTGTACCACGTCCACATAAAGTCACCGATCCGCTTTGGGTTCAGGCGGATCACCAGGTCACTCCGGCCCGCCACATCTGGCCGCTGGTGGCCAGGATAGACCGGACAGATGATCGAGCCTAGGTCGATCTGCTCATCGACCCACTCGGCCGGAAGATAGCGATTATCCCAGGAAGGATCGCCGTAGGCCGGATCGCTCGCGTCATATCCAGGTGATCTGAGAGCATAGAACTTCATTTCAGCCCCGCCGATCTCATCATCTTGTCGAGTTGCTGGAGAATTCGATCTTTGTCTGGAACGGGATTATCGTCAATGAACTTCTTCCACACACTGTTCCAGTTGTCTGGACCTGTGTGCAGACCATCGGGCTTGAGTCGGTGGTCCGACCGCGATAGGTCGACAGTGTATTCCTCGATTTCCAAATCAGCCCGTTTGAAGTAATTCTCGAACTGCTTTGGCAAGAGATGATGGCGCTCAAGAGGATCGCCCCCTCGGCCTCCCCCACCTCCTGAGACACAGCCCCATGCTGCCGCGAACGAGTAATCACTGCCCGAGCCACGATCTCCGCCGGCGGCGTTCTGGATGGCCGTTGCCGCTAAATTTTCCGCCGCTCCTACCGCACAGGAAGCACCGGGCGGCAATTGTGGTAAGTTGTGCCACGCCGTCCGCGATGCCTGCGCTCCGAGCGCCCACGCCCCGGCCGCAGCCGCAGATCCGTACTGGTCCATGTAATTCTGGTAGAGACTGGCGAGTCCAAAGCAGCCGTGGAACAACGACTGGCCGGTTTTGACCTCGGCGGTGAAGTCGAGCGCACAGATGACGAGCGCGAAGACGATGATCTCACCCCCACCGATGCCAATCAGCCCACCTGCAGCTGCCGCTTCGGTTCCAGCTTCGAAGGGTGCCGCACACGATGGTGTGTTCAAGCACGCATCAACGAGTGCAAGGGGGATAATGCCGAATGCGTGCCCACTTGGATCGGTCCAG
Source organism: uncultured Chloroflexia bacterium (assembly GCA_963822235.1). Classification (GTDB taxonomy): domain Bacteria; phylum Chloroflexota; class Chloroflexia; order Thermomicrobiales; family Thermomicrobiaceae; genus CALAGB01. The sequence goes on along the minus strand of CAWGGU010000005.1, from coordinate 1,680,296 downwards.
CGCGTGGGGTTGTTGGCGACGTAGGCGTACAGGTTGTAGCCCTGCGAGCCGGGGGCGTTGGGTTGCACCGTGTCGGCCGACAGGAAGCGGCCCAGCGTCGGATCGAGTTCGCGCGCACGGAGATCCACGAAGCCGGTGCTGGGATCGGTCAGCTCACCGGTGTAGCCGAGAGAGAGCGAAGTGCCGGTGTGGGAGCGCACGGCGCCGAAGGCGTCGTAGCTCGTCGTCCCGGTGAGCGCGCCGGAGCTGTCGGCAATGCCCGTGACGGAGCCGAGGGCGTCGGCCAGTGAGCACGCGTGTGACGAGAGCTAACCCGGTTGGCCACCAAACGCGTCGGGTCGATATGCCTTAAGGTCGTAGCGCGGAGTTCCTTCTGGATGCGCGAACTCCTCAGAAATCTCCGTCACCACTGGCGCTGTCTGCAGTGCCCCGGTCATCTCGTGCCACACCGTCTCCCAACGCTGGCTCAGGTCCTCGAATGCCTCAGCGCCACCCCCCCAGGTTGACTCGAACACAGATGAGTAGTAATCAGACTCGATGCGGAGCCTGCGAACTGAGTCCGGGATATTTCGTCCCCAGGACGCACTTATTGGGACAGTTGCCCCAGAGAACCGGCCTATCCAATCGCGGAGTTGGTCGGCGGAGACCTTTACAAAACGCGCCGGCATGCCAAACGTGTAGTTGAAACCGTCCTGTTTCATCAACTCCCGCTCTGTAGCATGGTTCCAGTACACCGCGCGAAGAATCGCCAGATCCTCACTCTCATTGTGGACAACGCCGTAGACTGAGCGAGACTCCAGCTCAGGATCCAATCCGTGATCAGCGCGCCGGTCAAGCGACACCGTCTGCCATCCCCAAAACTGAGTCTTGGCATCAATGCTGGCCTCAATGGCGCGTGGCCCCCGCCAAAGGAGAAAACCTGCCGTCGGACGAGCATATTCATCGTCCGCGGTAATCCCAGATTCCTAACTCTCGGCACCTTGGTCCGCTCATCATCGTGACTCATTTACCGTCCCTCCTCCAAGAAAATTCGACCACCAGCCGTTACGGGATATCGAATGATTGTAAGGGACCGTTGCCACGCCCCAGCCACAGCCGGCGTTCCTGGGATCCTTGTCGTGGACTGACCTCTTCGTAAATATCATCTGTTGCGGAACCGCCGATGGCCTCCTTTTCCTTCTCCAATCCGCGGTTCTTGACTTCCCTCGGCGAAAGCTTGCGCACTCTCACACGCTCGCCAGTGTCTGTTTCACGCCACTCGGCTTGGTAAACGTAGTCACCAGCGCTTGCGGAGGATGCCGTATCTCCATCTGAGTTTTGTTTGCTTCGCTGAGTCAAGTACCGATATTCGTTGATGACCGATTGCACCACCGGGATGACTGGAAATGCTCCAATGGCATTGCGTGCATCCCCCGGTCCTCCACTCCACGCCCCAGCGGCCGCCGTGGATCCGTAGGTCTTGATGCTCTGCCCAATCTGCTGCGTCGCGGCATAACACGCGTCATCAAGGGAGCACAAGACCAGGGCAAAGATCACAATCAGAATACCGGTCAGCACCAGCAGCCCCCCGGTGGACGATAACAACGCTCCCGCCACCAGGAAGGGACCACATCCCACAAACGCCAGGCAGGCCACCGCCAGGGTCGAGACCGACAGCAGTGCCGCCAGTCCGAGCACCGTCGTGGCGCCTGCGGCGGCCGTTCCATTGTCAACGGTCGAGTGCCCATTCGGATCGGTCCACGTCGTGGGGTTGTTGGCGACATAGGCGTACAGGTTGTAGCCCTGCGAGCCGGGGGCGTTGGGCTGCACCGTGTCGGCCGAGAGGAAGCGACCCAGTGTCGGATCGAGTTCGCGGGCACGCAGATCCACCAAGCCGGTGCTAGGATCAGTCAGCTCACCGCTGAAGCCTAGAGCGAAGTGTCGTTGAATGCACTCCTATTCCATGTACGACAGGTTAGGTGGTAATTTCGTATACTTTCAAGGACGTACGAAATGACGCAGTATTACTGCGTTGCCAAACACCCTCTAAGGTCCACTTTGGGGTTCTGTTCATGATGACAAGCGGATCGTATCTAACGCAGCGATGATCTCATTGCGAACCCACTCGCTTGTCTCATTCTGCTTCGCCTGCTCCAGGTGAGAAGTCGATTCCGGCACGGCCAAGAAGCCAAGTGCCTTTGCTGACATCGCCCGAACTGTCTCATCTGAATTACGAAGTTGACGGACTAAACTCAGCCAAGCTGGCAGATAATGCAACGCCCCAAGAGCTATTGCAGCCCGTCCCTGAACATCTGGAGATTCCATCTCCTCATCGAGTAACTTGTGCAGCGCTGGACCCGCGGCTTCATATCTCAGCACAGCAAGCGTGTTCGCTGATTCCGCGCGGATTTCGGGGTTCGAAGAGTTCAAATGACGCAGCGCAATGGGCCCGGCCTCTGGCCATCTACTAAGGTACAGCATGCGGCTTATCGCCGTTTTCGTTGTTTCAGGTACATCGTGATCGTCTAACGCTAACTCCAAACACGGCAAGTATCTTTTGTCCTCAAGCTGTTGCTCGGCCGCGCGCTGATGGCGCGGGTTCGGATGTCCGAGTTCGCTGATCAGTCTCCGACAATCGTCATCCACTTACGTGCTCCTCAGCGTGAGCTTACGGCGTTGGCGTTTTCTGCTTCGGATGAGTGATATATCCGTCTGGGGCGACATTCCTGTAGTCCTTGACCCGATGCCCGCGCCCCTTGAGTTGAACGTCCCATTCTTCCTTTACCGGGTCCCATACCCATTCGTTTCCCTTCCTATCCTCGTAGTTGCCCTGCCGGTTCTTCTCAACCATTCCAGGTGGGTAGCCTTTCGGCGGCACGTAGGGAAATTCTCCTCCTTTGGGCAAGTTTGCCGGCCACGGAACTTGATACAGCGACACGGCACTTCCCGCTGCCCCTTGGTCTGTCGCTCCCGCTTCTTGGCTCTGCGCGCCTTGCTTGCTCCGCTGAGTGAAGTATCGGTACTCGTTGATGACCGATTGCACCACTGGGATGACCGGCAACGCTCCGATGGCGTTGCGCGCATCGCCCGGACCTCCACTCCAGGCTCCCGCGGCCGCTGCAGATCCGTAGGCTTTGATGGTCTGCCCAATCTGCTGGGTCGCCGCGTAACAGGCGGCGTTCAGGGAGCAGGCGACCTCCGCGAACACCGCGATGAGCAGCCCCGTGACGGCCAGCAGTCCGCCAGTTGACGAGAACAACGCTCCCGCCACCAGGAACGGACCACACCCGATAAAGGCAAAACAGGCCGCCGCCAAAGAGGTGAACAGCAGCAGACTGAAGACGCTCACCGCCGCGGCGGTACCGGCCGCTCCAGCGGCATCCCCGTTCGTGGAGTAGCCACTCGGATCGGTCCACGTGGTGGGATTGTTGGCCACGTAGGCGTAGAGGTTGTAGCCCTGCGAGCCAGGCGCGTTGGGTTGCACCGTGTCCGCCGAAAGGAAGCGACCGAGCGTCGGATCGAGCTCACGGGCACGCAAGTCCACGAAGCCGGTACTGGGATCGGTCAGCTCACCGGTGTAGCCCAGGGAGAGGGAGGCACCGGTTTGCGACCGCACCGCCCCGAAGGCGTCGTAGCTCGTCGTCCCGGTGAGCGTGCCGGAGCTATCGGTGAGGCCCGTGACGGAAGCCGTAGCGACATCGGGTCTAGCGGGTCGCTGGCACTGTGTTGCCGTTGGCACTCATCCGGCGTGGATTAGCCCAGTCGAGCCGAGGCGTTGCCGCGCCACTTCGTACCACCCGGTTCCCACGAGTCATAATCGTCAATTTGTTCCAACTACGGCGCGCGTCGTGTTTCGATTCGAGGCAACTGCCAACATCTCCACCGACTCATGCTCGTCGGTTGACGAGTTTGTCGGAGCATCTGCTCGCGTGGCTTTGCGTTTAACTTGCCACCATCCAGCGTACCTTGTCGATCGGAATCCTCCATCAAGAGTTCGAGGACACGCAGCGGGACCGGTCTCCTATTCTTCGGCGCGACCCAGAACTTGCATTTCGGGGTACCGCTGGATGACGTCCAGTCACAAACCTCCTCCTGATCGTTGGCTCATTTGCCGCCCGCCCTTACGAATTCCCGATCCTTCGCTGGATCGCAATTCAACAAACCTCTTTGGCCGATCTCGAATCGGATGTGCACAACGACATATCCACTCCCACGCCCCGCAATCGGCTCCACGGCAATGAACTCGCCGACGGGTCCCTTGTGTTTCCCCTTTATGATTCAATCGCCGTATTGGTCGGCATCCTCGATGCTGTCTCAGACCTCCACTCCTTCTCGCAAGACCTTCCAAACGATCCGCCATGTCCTTCAGTGTCCCGAGACCACCATAGCCCGGTGACCTTGATCCCTTGATATTCTCCCGAATTGATCGCTGATGACAGTCCTGTACGGTTCTGTCCTTCGACAGCTGCCAGAGTTTTCGCCCTCCACCACTATCGCCGCTCCCGCCGCTCCACTCGTGGCACAGCCCCACGCCGCCGCCATCGAGTAGTCGCTGGCGGAGCCTCGACTCCAACTCGCCGCATTCTGGACCGACGGTCACCGCCATGCTCTCGGCGGCACCGAGGGCACAGAACACCTGTTGCGGCAGCTTCGGGAAGTTCTGCCAGGCGGTCCGCGTTCGCCTTGGCCTCACCAACGCCCACGCTCCCGCCGCGGCTGCCGAGCCATACTCCTTGACGTCATCTTGGAAGCGCTGCGCCAGGCTACGACACACATCATCCAGCGTACACACGACCATGGTCAAGAGGACGATGACGGCACCACCGATAGCTGGCAACGACCCTGACAGGATCCGCCGAAAGCCTTGCCCGATAAAGGCCGCACACCATCCAAGCCGTGCGCAGGCTTCTGCCATCGCGACGTTGGTTGGCGACTCGAACTGCCTGACCGCATCGGCAAGTGTCCACTCGGATCCACCCAGCTGGTGGGGTTGTTGGCCACATAGGCATACAGGTTGTAGCCCTGCGCGCCGGGGGCGTTCGGCTGCACGCTGTCCGCCGAGAGGAAGCGACCCAGCGTCGGGTCCAGCTCACGAGCCCGGAGATCGACGAAGCCGGTGCTGGGATCGGTCAGCGCACCGGTGTAACTATTATAGGCTGAAGGCCATCTAAATCAGGACCTAATCGCTTGCTACACCGTTCGGCGTTTGTGGCGAGTCCAGTTCTAAAAGCGCTTCTTGAATTTCGATGACCACCATCTCCTCATTCTCTCGCCCGAGCGCCTCTTTCAGGTACTCACGAGATAGCGGCTCCTTGAGGAACGAGAGAGCCTTCGCTGAGCAATAGCGCACCGTCCTCTCAGGATCGCCCAAATGCTTGCAGAGGGCCTTCCACGCCGGATGGTAGCCAACGAGCCCGAGCGACATTGCGGCCGTGTCCCGAACAAACGTTGGCTCGCCCCGATCTTCAAGCAACTCCAAGAGCGCTGGACCAGCCGACGCATCGCCAATCGCACCGAGCGCCTCGGCCGCATTCGCGCGGACATCTGGATCCTCACTTCGCAACTGCTCGATCAGCACCGGGGCGCTTCCGGCCAACACGCGTTGTAAAGGATCTCGGTGATATCCCGCTTGGCCGTCCAAGAGACACGCGGATCACGAAGCGCAGCCTCCAAACACGGAAATCGCACCCGCTCTTTGAGCGCGCGTACTGCTCGTCGCATTTTGCGAAGATCTTCACCATCGAAATCGATGATGAGCTGCCGACAGCGATCATCCACAGGCAACACCCCCATCGTCAATGATCACGGCCGCGCCGGATTGCGCGGGAAATTGTCCTCTTTGTGCGTCCTTTCTCCCTTAGCATTCACGTTCGTGTGCGTTGTCTGTCCACCACGAATATCGTGCTGCACATCCCATTCCTTCCGGCTGGTATTCCATCTCCATCGGTTGTCATCCCGATCTACATTTTCTCCATTCTTGTTTTTCACCGCCATTCCATTTGGTGTCTTTGGCGGCGGTACGTACGGAAAGTCAGTTGTCGGATAGGCTCCTGTTTTTGGCAGATTGGTAGGCCAAGGAACAGTGTATTGGAAGACTGGCTTCTGAAGGACGTCCGTTGGCATCGTAGGCGAATGTGGTGCCGTTGACGTCCGTTCTTGATACTGCTAGTTAATCCAGCACTATGTTCGAGGAAGCGACCTAAGTGCGACTTGCATTCGTTCCTGCGCATACGGGTGAGTTTCCGTAGCAAGCGCCTGTTGAAGCACGTCGGTTGACTCCATCGCCTCAAGGGCTCCCAACGACCAGGCAGCGCAGCCACGCACCATACCAGACGGATCTTTCAACAAGCCAATTAAGCTCGGAACAGCCGGGACGTATCCAACCGCGCCAAGCGCCAGCACCAGCATCTGCCGTGTGCCATCGTTCTCTTCGATCCGAAGTGCGTCTAACAGCGCGGGACCGGCGCTCACCTTTCCGATTTTCGCCAGCGCGTCGGCAGCGGAGCTTCGTACTCCTGAGCATGGATCCCTCAACGCATCGATGATCGTCGGAACGGCACGCGCGGCATGACGTTCACCGAGGATATCGATGAGGTTCACGCGCGTCAGAGGCGTCAAGGCCTGCTGCAGGGCAACAATCAGGTATCGAATAGACGCGCAGCGCCGTATGTCCCGGTAAACAGGAATCCGATTATCCGTTGGCTCTTCAAGCAAGGAAATGATCCGATCCGGAGTCAGTTCTTGCATCCCTCTGTACCTCGCCTCATCTTGGTCGTTTGGGAGTTGTCCTTACCAACCACTTTTCCTTGTGAGTCAACGTTCGTGTGCTCGCCAGTCTTCGGATGCTGAACATCCCAGTGTGGTCCGCCGTGCTGATCTTTTGCCCATTCCCAGATATTACCGTCTACGTCTTCGTACCCGCCTCCCGGGTACGGAACAACCTCAGGATTTCCCTTCTGCTGCTTTGGAACGTAACGCCGCTGACCGCTCGTCGGCAACTCGCTTGCTGGAAAACTAAGGCCCGGGCGTGGGCTAGTCGCCTGCTGATTCCCTGCTCCACCGTTAGAATTTTGCCCCTTCTGATTGTTCCGCTCAGTAAGGTACCGATACTCGTTGATGACCGATTGCACCACGGGAATGACCGGGAGCGCACCGATGGCATTGCGCGCATCGCCTGGCCCGCCACTCCAGGCTCCCGCGACCGCCGCAGATCCGTAGGCTTTGATGGTCTGCCCAATCTGCTGCGTCGCGGCATAACAGGCCGCATTGAGCGAGCAGGCGACCTCCGCGAACACCGCGATGAGCAGTCCCGTGAGCACCAGTAGTCCACCGGTCGACGAGAGCAACGCTCCCGCTACCAGGAACGGGCCACAGCCGATAAAGGCAAAACAGGCCGCCGCCAGCGACGTGAAGAGGAGCAGACTGAAGATGCTCACCGCCGCCGCAGTGCCCGCCGCTCCGGCAGCATTCCCCGTCGTGGCATAACCACTCGGATCGGTCCACGTGGTGGGGTTGTTGGCCACGTAGGCGTAGAGGTTATAGCCCTGGGAGCCGGGGGCATTCGGTTGCACGTGTCCGCCGAGAGGAAGCGGCCCAACGTCGGATCGAGTTCACGGCACGCAGGTCGACGAAGCCGGTGCTGGGATCGGTCAGCTCACCGGTGAAACCCAGAGAGAGGGACGTACCGGTGCGCGATCGCACCGCCCCAAAGGCGTCGTAGCTCGGTGCGTGCCGGTGAGCGCGCCGGAGCTGTCGGTGATGCCCGTGATCGGAGCCGAGGGCGTCGGTCAGGGGATAGCTTGCCGTGTTGCCGCTATCGACCGTCTCCTGCGCCCCATCGGCCTGGACGTAGCTGCTGCTGCCGTCGTCCACCAGCTGCGACAGTCCGCTCGTGGTGTCCCACAGATTGGTGGCCGTGGATGCCGTTGGTGGTGTTGGAGACCTGGTTGCCTGAGCCGTCATAGCGTGTAGTCGGTGGTGGTGCCATTGACGGTGGCGCTGCTCAGCTGGTTGTTGGCGTCCCAGCTAGTGGTCTTTGATCAAGAAATTGGGTATCTCGTGAAGGTTGTCGGCCCGCGGCCGAAGGGCAACCACAGGGGGATTGCCCCTACGAACATGAGCGTTCACTCAGCCCCTTTAGTGGGCTTCGCTTAGAGTCAGCCCGGGATCTTTAGTCCCGGGTGACCGTCGGTCGAATACCGGTTTATTTCGTGAATCCCCATAAGCTCTGCAGCGTCCCGTTGGCGTCGTGATGGTCGATCCCAGTGACTTGTCCGGCCGCGTCGTAGCGGAACGGGACTCGCCACTAGATCGAGGCAAAGAAGGGGAACGCCCGGCCTGGCTCACCACCAGGCCGGGCGTTCATTGTTGCTTCAGAATTGACTCAGTCAGACGCGTCGGGGGATTGCACCGGGCCGATGCGCACGGGGCGCTGCTCCAGATGCGGGTGATGCGCGTGCTTGGCAGTGATGGCGAACGTCCACTTCGCGTTCGACAGGTAGTTCCACGTCATCGCCATGCCGATGGCGAACGCGTTGGCAATCAAGTAGTGCAGCCCAAGTCCGTAGGTCAGCAGGCCCAGGACGGTGACCGAAACCAGCAGCCCGCCCAGGCCGAAGAGGTTGTAGCGCGCCGCCCGAATCAGCACTGGCCGGTGCCGTCCCGCATCACCGAACGTCCACAGGTTGTTGAAGAAGAAATTGCTCAGAATGGCCGTCTCGTTGGCCAGCGCCACCGCGATGAGCCGGTTGATGCCGAACACCTCTACCAGGAAGATCAGGACGGCAAAGTTCACCAGCACTCCGCCTGTGCCAACAAGCGCGAAACGGATGAAGCGCCCTCCATGCGTGCGGCGCATGGCGCGCAGCCACTCGCCCGCGTCGTTCACCGCGCTCTCACGCATCCTGGTGCGCTCCGCATCGAGTCGCGGCAAGCGCCGCCTGCTCTCGGGACGTTGACATACGATTCATCTCCTCCATCTGACGTCGAGTCGATCACGACACTGAGTTGAATGTACGCTCTCATGCCGGTGTCGTAGCCGGCCCTTACGCTGTCTCTCTTTTCAACATACGTGCCACAGGCTTTCTTGCGCTTCTCTTCGCCCGGCACGTCACGCGACGGGGATGCGATAATGGCCGTAACCATACGGACGTTTCAATCTCGCAAAGGAGTACGGCGATCTCCGAGACTGACGCCCTCATCCGTGTCCTCATCGCGGCGCTGCTCGGTTCGGCGCTCGGCCTCGAACGGGAGCTGAGCGACAAACCGGCCGGGCTTCGCACCCACATGCTCGTCACCGAAGGCGCCGCTCTCTTCATGGTGGCCTCATTGCTCCTGGCGCAGAAGTTCGGCGGCGGGCCGAACGCGATCTCGCTCGATCCCACTCGCATCGCCGCGGGCATCGTCACCGGCATCGGCTTTCTCGGCGGTGGCGCCATCCTGCAATCGCACGATCGGGTCAAGGGCATCACCACCGCCGCCGACATCTGGGTGGCGGCGGCGATCGGACTCCTCGCCGGCGCAGGATTTTACCTTGTGGCCGTGGGTGGGGTGGTCATCGCCGTGGTGACGCTGGCGGGCCTCACGTTTCCTGAGCGGTGGCTGGGGCGATCCGATACGGACCGCTACCACTTCCACCGCACGAAGCGCGACGATTCTTCGCCGCCTACGAACGAATGATGCGGCGCTCGCGGCGCAGCCAGCGGTCCAGTCGACTGCCAATCTCGTTGCGCGAGAGGCGTGGCTGCTCGTACAGGTTGGCGGCGCGTCGCTGGCGCAGCGCCTCGTAGAGCGTCACCGCGCAGGCCACCGATATGTTGAGACTCTGCACCATCCCCATCATCGGGATGATGACGGTCCCGTCGGCCCCCTCGACCGCCTCATCCGAGACGCCCCGCTGCTCGTTACCGAACACGAGCGCGGTCGGCGCGGTCAGATCCAGGTCGAAGAGCTCCACCCTATTCTCATCCAAATGGGTGGCCAGAATGGTGAACCCTGCCTCGCGCAGCGCCGCATAGCACGCCGCCACGCTCTCGTGATCGACGATGTCGAGCCAACGCAGGGCGCTGCCGGAGACGCCGCGGCTCAGCTCCGGACGTTCTTCCACGGTGTAGACCAGATGAACCGTCGCGATGCCGACCGCGTCACAGCTGCGCAGCACGGCGCTGACGTTATGCGGATCATGCACGTTCTCGAGGACCACGGTCAGGTCCGGCTGGCGTCGCTCCAGCACTTCGACCATGCGGCGACGACGGCGCTCGGTGATGGGACGCAATGGCGGTTTCTCGCGCTTCATACCCTGATTCTACGGATCCAACGCGGTTGGCAACAATCGCGACGTGGCCTGGAACCCGCCGAGAGCGGAGTACAATCGGCGTATGAATCAGCAGGACCCGCGCTCCAGCAGCAACCCGGCGTTGGTCGACGAGCTTCGCGCCACCATCGAGCGCGAGGGCCGCATCACCTTTGCCCGCTTCATGCAGGCCGCCCTCTACCATCCTGAGCACGGCTATTACCTGAATACGGAGGCGCGGCCCGGTCCCAGCGGCGACTTTCTCACCGCGCCGGAGGCCGACCCCATCTTCGGGCAAGCGTTGGCCCGCCAGATCGCGCAATTCGACGAGATATTGGGCCATCCCGATCCGTTCACGCTCATCGAATATGGCGCCGGTTCCGGCACGCTGGCCCTGGCCATCCTGGATGCGTTGAGTCTGGATCATCCCGCGCTGCTGCAACGTTTCCGCTACCAGCCGGTCGAGATCAATCCGGCTCGCGCGGCCGAGCTGCGATCGCGGCTTGAAGAGGCGGGCTACACGGAGCAGCTGTTGGAGGCAAGCGACGAACCGGTTCAGGGTTGCGTGCTGGCCAACGAGTTTCTGGACGCGTTACCGGTGCACCGCGTCGAGCGACTGGATGGGGAGATCCGCGAGCGCTACGTCGTCTGGCGTGACGGCTGGTTCGCCGAGGAGCCGGGGCCTCTTTCCAGTGACGAGCTTGCCCAATATTTGCGAGACGGCGGTATCGAGCTGGCGGATGGTCAGCTGGCCGAGATCAATCTGGGGCTGTCGGACTGGGTGGTGGAAGTGGCCCGGCAGTTGCAGCGTGGCTACGTGCTGGCGATCGATTACGGCTATCCCGCCGAAAAACTCTACGGACCGGACTATCCGCACGGCACGTTGCGGACCTACGCCCAGCACGCGGTGGGGGACGATCCGTTCAGCGCCGTGGGCAAACAGGATCTGACGGCCCACGTCGATTTCAGCGCGTTGGAGCGATCGGCGCGGGCGCAGGGATTGCAGGTGGTGGGCTTCACCACCCAGGCCGATTTCCTGGGCGGCGTGGGCATCGGCGAGTTGTTGGTGCGCACGCAGCAGGAACCGGACATGTCCTATCAGGAATACGTCGGGGTACGCTCGGCGGTCATCCGCATGATCGACCCGGCCGCCATGGGACGCTTCGGGGTCCTCGTCCTGGGCCGTGACGTGCCCGCTTCACCACTCTTGGGACTGAGCACCTCGTTCTAGATTCGCGTGAAGGAGGAAACCGTGACGATCGAATCGACTCACGCCATCGCAACCGTTCCGGCGCGCGGCGACCGGCTGCCGAGCTTTACCGGCATCGACACCGTCCGGTGATCCCGATCCGCCTGCGCGATTTCTATCTGCGGCGCAATCTGGCCCTGGTCTTCACTCATGGCCCGGAGTGCGCCACGTGCCGCGACTACCTCACCGAGCTGAATGAGCGTCGTGCCGCCATCCAGGCCGAGGCGGCCGAGATCCTGGCGGTCGTCGCTGATCACGATGTGGACGTGGCTGCATTCCCGTTCCCGATCGCGCTCGATCCCGACGACGAGATCCATGGGCGCTACGGGCTGATCGATACCGATGGGCGGGCACGCGCGGCCATCTTCCTGGTCGATCGCTACGGCGTCGTCTTCGAGGTTTCGGTCGCCAACGACGCGCACGAGATGCTCGCCGCCAGCGAAGTGCCAGGCTGGCTGGAGTTTATTGCCTGTCGCTGCTCGTAGGGGACGTCGTCTCCTCATTCGGATGACTGTAGCGGTTGCGGATCGTCAAACGCGTGATGCGTGCGTCATCGGTCTCGAAATCCCACTCGATCTCGGTTGGCGGCAGGTTGACCGTCATGACGGTGCCGTGGATGATGGCGCGTCTCGCCTCCATCTGGCGATCCGCCACGTGCGCCACGGTGCCCGGCGCGGCCGACGTGACGAAGGCTGCGATCTCCCACCAGCCACGGTGGATGCGGCCCGTCGGATCGATGATGACTCCTTCCTCGGAGAACAGTTCGGCGGCTCCGGCTCCATCTTGTCCGTTGACCTTCTGAATGTATGTTCGCGCGAGATCGATTGCCGCCAACAGCCCCTCCATTTCGGGTTCATCCGACGCCTTACGGCGGTCCACTCCTGCGCCCATGTTCGCGAGCGGTGTGCCAGCGGACGTTAATCATCGCGACAGATTCCTGATCCAAATGCACCTAGACATTGACAGAGCCACTCTCTATCATTTCGTGACCACGACGCCGCGACGTTCCGCTCGAACAATAGGGGGGATCCAATGCAGTTATCATGCTTCGTGCGACCACGGAATTTCCGAGGTAAACCGGCTCTTTCCGGCGGCCATCGTGCTGCTGACGCTGGCGCTCGCCGCCTGCGGTGGGTCGTCGAACAAATCCACCAGTACGACGGCCGCGTCGGCCAGCACCAGCCAGTCGACCACCGCCGCCACCAGTCCACCGTCAGTCGACGACCGCGGCCACAGCGACCGAACCGCGACCACTGCCGCGACGACCGCCTCCACGGCCACGGCCACCAGTGAGGCGACCGCGACGCAAGCCGCCATCAACACCGCGACCACCATCGCCACCGAGGTTGCCACGCCCGCCACGCAGGCCGCTACCGGCGGCGGATCGGGCGCCGGCAGCGCGATCATGTCCCAGGTCGCCAGCGCCTGGAAGGGCGTCAAATCGTACAAGATGGTCATCAGCTTCTACGACGCCGGCTCGACCACGCCGATCCGGCACCGCCACGGTGGAGAACCAGAATCCGGATAAATCGCACTGGGTAATCGATGCGAGTGGCCAGAACATCGAGACGATCACGATCGGCAGTGACAACTACCTCAATCTCGGCGGCACCTGGACGAAGGCACCGGCGTCGGACACCGCGAACGTTCCCGGTGTGAGCGCCAGGACATCGCCGACGAGCTCTCCACGCCGATTCCGGACGACACATAGTTCAGCAGCAAAGGATCCGACACGGTCAACGGCGTGGATTGCGACGTCTATGACCTCAACGAGGCGGACGGCACAGACTCGACCTTCTACGTCGGGAAAAAGGACCACCTGCTCTATAAGATCGAGGCGGGCTCGAGCGACGGCACCAAGACCGAGATCATCATTTCGGACTACAACGCCGACTTCAACATCACCGCGCCGATCTAAGCTCGCCAGACTCACGGGAGATCAGAACGGGGCGCTCAGTCGAGCGTCCCGTTTCCCTCCCTTCCGGTTGCCATGCACACCTGTCGCTCGGCCATCGCTCTCGCCTCGCCGTGGTTCAATCGGGGCCATGCGATTCGCGGCTGAACTGCCACGTCCTGGAGGATTGCTCGATGCGCGTCATCGTCGGTGCCGACCATGCCGGATTCCCGCTCAAGGCCACGATCGTGGCGGCGCTGAGCGAATGGGGACATGAGGTCGAGGACGTCGGGACCGACAGCACTGAGCCGATCGATTTCCCCATCGTCACGCGCCGGGTCTGCGATCCGCTGCGGGCCGGAGAGTTTGATCGCGGGCTGCTCGTCTGCGGCACCGGCATTGGTGCCTGCATCGCCGCCAACAAGATTCCCGGCATTCGCGCCGCCCTGTGCCATGACGTCTACTCGGCACATCAGTCGGTCGAGCACGACAACGCCAACGTCCTTTGCCTGGGCGCGCAGATCGTCGGCGACCGGCTGGCGCTCGACCTCATTCGGGCCTATTTGACGGCCGAGTGGAGCACGGAGGTGCACTTCCGCCGGCGAGTAGCGATGCTGCAGGAGATGGAGCGGGCCGCGGCGGAGGAGCTTCGTTCGACGAATGAGGCCGGCTCATGAACGATCACTCGCCCGACCTCTTCGCCAGCGCGGCTCCCTATTACGCGCGCTACCGCCCGCCCTATCCCGACGTCTTCTTCCAACACGTCGTCGAGCGCTTCGGTCTGGATGGGACAGCGGTCGGCTCCTGGATATCGGCTGCGGCACCGGCCAGATCGCCATCCCATTTGCGCCGTATTTCGCCGAGGTCGTCGGGCTCGATCCGGAGCCCTCGATGCTGGCGGAGGCCGCGCGGGTCGCGAAGGACGCCAACGTCAACAACGCACGCTGGGTTCAGGGGAGCGATCGCGATCTGACGCGGCTGGCTGGAGAGATTGGACCGGTGCGGCTGGCAACGTTCGGCCGCGCGTTTCACTGGGTGGCTCAGAGCGCGACGCTGCAGGCGCTCGACCAGTTCATCCGGCCGGGTGGCGGCGTGGTGGTCTGCTCCGACGCTGAGCGCATCTGGAGCTTCTCGGATGGCTGGCAGCGCGCCATCCAGGAGGTGATTCGCCGCTGGCTGGGTGACGTGCGCCGCGCCGGGAGCGGCACCTACAACGTGCGACACGCGCCTTTCTCCGAGACGCTGGAGGCCTCGGCCTTTTCCGACGTCGAGGTCTACAGCATCGAAGTCGAGCGCTTCCCGACGATCGACGACATCATCGGCTACCTCTACTCCACCTCCTTCTGCTCGCGTCACGTCCTGGGCGATAAGCAAGCAGCCTTTGAGGCAAATCTGCGTCAGACGTTGAGCGCCATCAACCCGGAGGGGCGCTTCTCCGAGCGACTCGGCTTCGACGCCTGGCTGGCGAGACGGCCGTAAACGACAATTCCTCACAACGTAGAGGCGGGACCTGTGCCCGCCTTCCTCATTGTGCAACGAAATGGGCTTGGCCCACGTATCCGCGCCCCGCTGATTGCCCCACACGTTTCTTCTCAACGTTTTTAGGCGGGCACAGGTCCCGCCTCTACGTCTATAAGCAGAAGTTAGTCCCCTTCGAAAATACTCCAGCCACGTTCACAGCACCCCGTCGGACAAATCGTAGGCGAAGGAACCGGAGAACCGGTATTCGGGCCATTCATCCACCAGTCCGGCACGCACTGGATTGGCCAGGACGTAGGTAAGGTAATCTCCTTCGTCTTCGGAGTCTCGCAAAAGATGGTCGTGAAAGGTTCGCTGCCAGAGACGACCGTGGTTTCCGTGGAACCACCAAAGACGCGTCGTCACGTTCTTGAACTTCCCAACGAAATCGATGATGCCGACATCACCATCTACCCGTAGCAACAAGTGAACATGATCTGGCATGAAGCAGTATGCCAACACAGCGACTGACTGCTCGGTGGATTGAGCGCGCAATTGGTCGCGGCATTCCTCAGCGAAACCAAGGTGCTCGAACGAGCGGTCGCGGTCAATTGTCGTGATCGTGACTAATGCACACAGGCCACGCACTGAGTAGATTTCCAGCGGAAGGCGCAAGTGCTTGCGCAGCGGATACCTTTGATTGGAGTTGATCCTCTCCGTCATCGCGATGTCGCTCCAGTATCTGAAACGTAGAGGCGGGCACAGGTCCCGCCTCTACGACTCCCGCACAGAGGTGTCCTACTCCTAGAACGGGGCGGTGACGCCGACCTCTTTCCCCAACGTGCGCAATTCGTCCAGCACGCTCGAGTGGACCGGAATGCCCCGCTCGCGGCGATCCGCCTCGGCGATGTCCTCCGGGTCACCCGGTACGTAGACGCGCTCATGACCTGCCGACGGCTGCAGCGTGCGTAGCTCCTCCAGCATGCTGTCGATGTCGGCGTAGAACTCCTCTTCAGGACGGAAGGCGTCGATGCGCCAGGCCATGAAGGCATGACCGGTGTCAGACGGACGCGGCGGGGTGGAACGGGACCCACCGACGTAGCGGCTCCAGGAGGAGCCCGCCAGCTGACCGCAGAGGACTTCAACGAAGAGGGAGAGTCCGTAGCCCTTATGGCTGCCGAGCTCACGCGTCCAACCGAGTGGCGTGAGTGAGACGGCGGCCCAGGGGTCGGTCGTGTCGTTTCCATCGGCGTCGTAGGCCCAACCGGCCGGGATCGGCTTTCCCTCGCGTCGGGCGATCTCGACCTTGCCCCAGGCGACGGTGCTGGTGGCCATATCGATCACGATCGGACGCTGATCACGCGCTGGAACGGCCACGGCGATCGGCGCGGTGCTGAGGACCGGCTCGGAGGCGAAGGTCGGCACCACCAACGGGGTGGCGTTGGTCATGGCCACACCGCACAGTCCTTCCTTCAGCGCCATCATGGCGTAATATCCGGCGATGCCGAAGTGGTTGCTGTGCCGCACCGTAGCCATGCAGAGGCCCGTCTCCTTCGCCTTCTCGATGCAGCGTTGCATGGCGCGATAGGAGGCGGGGTGGCCCATTCCGTTGTTGGCATCGAAGGCAACCGTCGCTGGAGTCTCAGTCACGACCGTGAGCTCGGCCTTCTCGTTGATCAGGCCCTTGCGCAGACGTTCCGCGTAATAGCCCATGCGCGGGACGCCATGAGAGTCGATGCCGCGGACGTCGGAGGCCACCAGCACTTCGGCGGAGATGCGCGCATCTTCCGGCGTTAGGCCGAAGCCGACCAGCACGTCTCGCGTATAGTCCTCGAGCATCTCCGCATCGACTCGGTTCGCCTGCTCGGTCATTCCGTCCTCCCGACATCAGCCTAATTTCACGCACCGTTTGATCACGCTCTGAGATGCGATCATAGCGCAGCCGAGTTGGCTCGGGCAGTCTGAGGCAATGACTCAGCCAAGCGCGCGTCGCGCACCGACGTCGATTTGCCACGCGGTTGTTACGTTTCCGCCCTTCAGTGCTGTTTCTCCGTCACGCGTCCTCGGATAGACTAAGCGTTAACGACGCGCCGAATCGACGAATGGGCGCGACGTTGATGGCTGCGGTGCCTGCCAGGACGCCACATTTCGAGGTTCGGCCCAGCCACCACCAGAAAGATGAAGGAGAAGAGATGATCGGCACTGTTATCGTTCCGCTGGACGGCTCGGATCTGGCCGAGCAAGCCCTCCCCTACGCCGAGGCGATCGCGCGCAAAGCCAACGCCCCATTGCATTTGATGCGCGTCGTCCCACCCGATGCTCAGGCATCGGCCGAAACCGAAGCGCGCGACTATTTGCGTGAGCAAGCCAAGAACTACGGCGATCGCGTTCAGATCAGCGTGCGCATGGGCCAACCGGCCGACCAGATCGTCGACGGGGCCGACGAGATGACCGACCCCGTGGTCGTTATGACCACTCACGGACGCAGCGGTATCGGGCGCTGGCTGTATGGCAGTGTGGCCGATCGGGTGGTCCGTGGTAGCGGCGCGCCGGTGCTGCTTATTCGTTCCGGCACCAAAGATCGCCGCGCCGAGACGGTCTCGACCGTGGTCGTCTCGTTGGACGGCTCGGTTCATTCCGAGGCGGCTCTCCCCTATGGGAAAGAGATCGCTCAGGCATTCGACGCCGAACTGGTGCTGGTGCGCGTGGCGGAGACGACGCAGCTGTACGGCATGCTGGGGAGTGAGCCGATGGCGCCTGCCTCGGCCGACACCTTCAACGAGATCGGCCAGCGGCTGGTGGAAGAGGCGCAGGAGTACCTGGCCGGCGTCGCGGAAACGTTGCGCAAAGACGGCGTGAAGGTGCGCACCGAAACCCTGGAGGGCTTCGCCGCGGACCAGCTTCTGGCGCTGGAGCGCGAGATGTCGGTCGACCTGATCGTGATGGCGACACACGGCCGCAGCGGACTGGGGCGTCTGGTCTTCGGCAGCGTGGCCGAGCGCATCCTCAAAGTCGGCACGACGCCGGTCATGATGATCAAGCCGAAGGGTGAAGTGGGCGGGAACGGCAAGAACGCCTGATCGGCTCAGCTGAGCGGCGGCTCGAGGGCTTCGTCGCCTTCCGACTCTTGCAAGAGGTCATTCGCGCCGGGCATTTCCGGCGCGATCTTCTTTTCCGATCGGCCGTAGTGAGCGCCATCCAGATCGCTCACCGGTTCCGACGATTTCCAGACCGGTGGACTGGCAACCGTCTCGACTTCAATGGTCTCCTTCTGGTGCGCCTCACGCTGGAACTCGCGTGCCGCGATCAAACCGGCACGACGACTGTGTCGGAACAGGGCACGACCCTCTTCCCCCACCAGATAGACGATGATGAGCAGGGCCAGCACCGTCCAGATGGGGAACACGGCCAGCGCTGGGATCGCCAGCAGGATCGCGCCCATGCGCGCCCACTCCTTCAACATCAGGAGCCCGAACCCCACGATAGCCGACGCCACGGCGAAGCCGAAGACGACCGTGAGGGAGACTCCCACCAGCGCGAAGCGCGTGGCGAATTGGCCGAAGGTGTCCGCCGTGAACGGCGTGATCACCAGGGCAATCGGGAGGACGATGCATGATGCAATCAGCAGCATGGCGGCCATGACGAACTCATAGACGGCGATCAGGACCAAGGCATCCGGTCGTTGCCGCATGGCACTCTCCCTTCACTCTTTACGTTGCACGTGGCGAGGGACGGCCAGATCAATCGGCGAGGCGGTTCATTCCGGCTCAATGGGATCAATTCCTTGATGTGTTCTGAGCCCTCGACGATCCTCCCACAATCCGAAGCGGTGCGCCGCCCGTCGTTGAAGAGAGCCGGATTCAAGCGACCGGCCCGCCATACCGCTCTAAACCGTGGATGGTCACCTCAATTTCGGTTCCACTGATCCTGTTGGACCGATGCGGATAGGGAAATTTACCCGGCCAGAACGAACTTGCGATCTCACCCCATTTGGCGATTGACAGTCGCTTGTACGCTTTTTACCCTGCGTCTGACATTAGACGCAGACTCATGAGAACAATCGCTGAGAATGATCGTTGCTGGACGTTGGAGTCCAGATAGTGACGGCGCTGCCTCGCCTCGTGCTGTATGAAAAGAGAGTTCACAATGGGACAGGACGACCACTCCGACGCCCGGCCACTGGCAGGGAACGCGCCGAAATCGCCGGAGGATACGGGTCCGCCACTCATCAGCCGTCGGCGAGCTCTGGCATTGGGTGCGGCCGCGGCCGGGGTGCTCGGACTGAGTACCACGCCGATGGCTGCTGCCGCTCCCGTCACCATCCAGGACGGCAGCACGCTCGTCGCCGAGGTCATTACCGGCACGAGTGCGTTCCCACCACTCAGAATCAGTGCCTGGGTCAGCGAACCGGCCATCACCTCGGATGCCATCGTCTTGATCACCTTGCTGAGTGACCCCGGCTCCTTCATCGGCCCCAACTTCTGGGTGAAGATCACGCCCGGTCAGGGGTTCAGCGTCAACCTGCGCTTCCCGGTGATGCGGGGCACCCCCTTCAGCTATCTCATCGTCTTCCCGGGTGCGGTCGTTCCGACTGGACCGACTGGTCCCGCTGGACCGACTGGGCCGACGGGAGACGTGGGTCCCACTGGATACACCGGCTCCGCTGGGGCGTTTGGGCCGACTGGGCCAACCGGACCGCAGGGAGACGTGGGAGCACCGGGTGTGACCGGACCGACCGGAGACCTCGGCCCCACCGGACCAACTGGAATGACTGGTTTCACGGGATACGTTGGACCGACAGGGCCGACGGGAGCTACCGGATCGATTGGAGCAACAGGGGCGACTGGCGCCACTGGTCCCACCGGAGCTGTTGGATAGCCGAGAACCGAGCAGCCGGCAGGCGCGACCTCGTAACCGCCTCTGCCGGGACAGGGCTTCAATGACGGTTCCGGTCGTGGAAGAAGAGAGTATTCAATGGCAAACGGGGATCAATCTGACATCGATCCATTTCCAGCCGGTGCGACGAATGCCGAAGACCATGCTGGCAGACCACGTCTCACCCGGCGTCGTGCGCTGACGCTCGGCGCGGTGGCCGCCGGGGTGCTCGGACTGGGCAGCGCCTCGACCGCTGGCGCGGCTCCTGTGTCGACCACCGTCGTGGATGGCACGGCTTCGAACATCGTCTCGGGAACCGGCGTTCTGCCAGCATTCCGCTTCGGAACCTGGGTGGAGGTACCCACGATCACTCAGGACAGCTTCGTTACCGTCATGCTGCAGGACGACCCCGGCAACTTTGTCGGGCCGACGTTGAGCGTGCAAATCCGACCCGGATATGGATTCTTTGTCAATCTGGGAACGATCGCACCACGTACTGCCCATTTCAGCTACCTCGTCGTGTTGCCGGGTGAACCAATCCTCGCCGGACCAACCGGAACCGTCGGCGCCACAGGCCCGGTCGGGTCCACTGGATGGACCGGCTCGGCTGGCTTCGCTGGGGCAACCGGACCAACCGGCCCAACTGGCCCACTCGGATTCATCGGCATTACCGGCGACACCGGGCCGACAGGCATCACCGGTCCAACCGGTTCGACGGGGCCAATCGGATTCACCGGTCCGACCGGACCCACCGGGCCGACGGGGCCAACAGGAGATACGGGTACGACCGGGGCAACCGGCCAGACCGGCACAATTGGAGCGGTGTAGACCGAGGTAGATCCGACACCTTTCCAAACCACCGCGCTTCATGTGGAGGATAAGCCGCCTATTCGTTATGATGGGCGGCTTCGCTTCTGGTTGATCCGGTCACCAATCGCGCGACGAGGAGAGATCGACACCCGTGGTTACACCCGATACGACGCGCATCATCCTCTGCATGATCGTCAAGAACGAGGCGACGATCCTGCAGCGCTGCCTGGAGTCGGCGTTGCCGGTCATTTCGGCCGCATGTGTCTGCGATACGGGCTCGAGCGATGAGACGCGATCGATCGCGGACTGAGGTCCTGTCGAGCTGCTGGAATCCCACACACCGTACCGCTTCACGAGTGGGTCAACTTCGGGGTCAGTCGCACCCAGGCGTTCACCGCCGCGCAGTGCTTCGCGCGCGAGCTCGGCTGGGACCTCGATCGCTCCTACGCGTTGTTCCTGGACGCCGACATGCTGCTCGAGATCGATCAGGACTTTGACGCGGCGCCCCTCTCGGCGAACGGCTACCTCCTCCAGCAGCGAGACGGCACGACGCACTATTCCAACGTCCGGCTGGCCGGATTGTCGTTCGATTGGCGCAGCGTCGGCGTGACCCACGAGTACTGGACGGCCGACGGCACGGGAGAACTGCCGCTGCTTTCGTCCCTCGCGATTGCACACGTGGGCGACGGCGGCGCGAAAGCGGACAAGTTCACCCGCGACATCGCCCTGCTGGAGGCAGAGGTCAACTCCGGGCAGAACCTGCGTGCCATCTTCTATCTGGCGCGCTCCTATGACGACGTTGGGCGATTCGAAGAGGCGCATCGCTACTACGAGCGGCGCGCGTCGGCCGGGGGCTGGGAGGAAGAGGCCTGGTATGCCGCTTACCGCATGGGGATCTGTTCGATCCAGCTGGGTAACTGGCAGCGGGCCGTCTTCGAGCTGCTGAGCGCCTGGGAGCGACGGCCGCAACGTGCCGAGCCGCTCTACCAGCTGGCAAACGCCGCACGGCAACGGGGCGAATCATACCTGGCCATGCTGGCGGCTGAACGCGCTCAGCGCATCCCGTTCCCCGAGGAAGAGCGACTCTTCGTCGAGACGCACGCCTACGGCCTCGGACCCCTTGAAGAGATCTCGATCTCCGCCTATTACGCCGGAGACCCGCGGAGTGGCATGGCCGCCACCGACGCGTTGCTGCATCGTCGTGATGTGCCAATCGACAAACGGCTCTTCGCCGGATACAACTCCACCTTCTACGCGCAGCCGTTGCCGGCAGCCTGGTCGATTCCGATTGAGATCGCGTCGGAATTCGACGAGCCGGACTATTCACCCGGCAACACCACCATCGGTCGGACTGACGATGGCTACCTCATCGTGGCGCGGCTGGTCAACTACGATCAGCAAGGGGCGGTCTGGTTCGTGCCGCGTGATGCGGACGGACGGTTTCGCTCCAAGAACGCGCACCTGGTGCTGGATCGCGACTTCCAGATCCTGTCGTCGATGGAGATCGATGAAACGCTGCTGAAGCGGATCCAGCCCAGCTACGCCGAGAATGTCTACGTTCAGGGCATCGAGGATCTTCGCCTCACCCGTTGGCGCAACGACTGGTGGTTCACCGCGACCTCGTGCATGTTCGATCCGGTTGGCTATCCGCGCGTCGTTCTGGGGCGGCTGAACTCGTCCGCTGACGCCGTCGATCATCTCGTGCCACTCGAATTCGATGAACGCAGAGATACCGAGAAGAACTGGCTGCCGTTCGTCCATGACGACCGCCTGCTCCTCCTCTATTCGTGCGACCCGACCATCATCCTGGAACCCGACGTTGAGACCGGACGCTGCCAGACGGTGCACCGCTCGACACCCGAAGCATGCTTCGATCGCTATCGCGGTTCAGCGTCGCCGATACCCTTCGGCGATCGCTACCTCTTCACCATCCATGAAGTGCCTTTCGTGGATGGCAAGCGCGTCTACCTGCATCGCTTTGTCGAGATGGACCGCGACTTCCGCATCACGCGTGTGTCGCGGCTCTTTCGGGTCTGGCACCTGGGGGTTGAGTACAACTGCGGCATCTGCCTGAGTCATTCCGGCGATTCCCTGCTGATGACCTGCTCCTTTGAAGACCGCCAATCCTGGATCATCAACGTGCCTTTAGCTGAGGTCGAGCAGATGCTCCTGCCGGTGGAGGAGGTGGTTGGGGTGGGTGAGGTCGAGCGCAATTCAGAAGCAGGCGTTGCATTACGGCCCGCGCCGGTGTTGTAGCGGAGCGCCAAGGGATTACGAGAGATGAGCCGCACCCACCCTGGTCGAACAGATTTTGACGAATTACATTGGTAATTGCCCGTCGATCGCCCGCGGTTGAAAACCACAGGCTAAGTAGACGAAGTCCCTAAACGGACTGAGCATGGACGACAAACGTAGTGGCGGGCGTCTCTGCCCGCCAGCGAGACATCAGGCATGAATACCCAGATGCACAATCTTTCAATACGCTACGGGCCATAGTTCAATTCACCGCCACTGTGAGTCGCTGCGTCGCCGATACCTTTCACCGGGGAGCTGCGTTAGCCTAATCAATTGCAGACTTCCGATTCGGCATCACGCAACGGAATCGAGGCAGTCATGTCGAGAGTAACAAGCAAAGGGCAGGTGACGCTGCACAAGTGGATACGGGATGAATTGGGCCCTGTCTCTTGCTCGGAGGTCGAGTTCGAACTCCAAGACGGCCAGGTCATCCTTCAGAAGAAGATTTTGGCGGAGAAGTTCGCTCGCTGGCGGGGATATCTGCGCGGAAAGCTGCCTCATGGATCGGTAGACAAGTTCCTTGATGATCTGCGCAGGGAGCCCAGTTTCGAGCCTGACGGCCCGAGGGCGGCCACGGAGGGACCGCCCCTACATGAGACCGCGTAGATTCAGTCGGTTTAGGGACTTCGCATTCCTATCACTGGGTTTCAATCCAGTGCGGGCGTGACGCACCTAGCAAGTTGATTCATCAATCTCCACCCCCCTTCCAATCCCCCCGCCGCTCTGTTATGATGCGTTATGTCGCTTTTGGAAACGTGTCCGTACATCGGGCGCGTCTGTTCATTTAGGTGCTCTGCACCCCTGGAGGACTGATGGATACCATCACCCGCTGCGCCACCGTTGCCGTCTTCACGGGCACGTTCGGCGTCGCGTCCTCCAGTTCCGCTCCCTCCAGTAGTAGTACCCACAGTAGTTGGTCACGCTCCACTTCCTTTGGCTTTGTGACGACTTTGGGGGTACTCCGACATGAACACCACAATCCGCATCGCGCTCGATCTTGACGGCGTCCTCACCGAACACCCACGCCCGCTAGCTCACGCCGCCAATACCCAATACGGACTCGATCTGCCGGACCACACCTTCATCGATTCGGCCGGACTGAACGTTCCGCTCGAGATTCGCGAGTGGGTCTACAGCCCGGACGGCCCCGCGCGTGAGCTTCTGCCCGCGGAAGGCGCGCAACAGTTCGTCGCGGCGTTGATCGACCTCTTCGGCGCCGAAAACGTCTCGATCGTCACCGCCCGGCCCGGCCGCTGCGGCACACTGACGCTCGACTGGCTGCGGCGACACGGCTTCCCCACCTGCAACGTGCGCTTCGCCGACGACAAAGTGGCGGTGGCACGCGATCTGGGTATCACCCATGCGGTCGAGGACAGCCGCCGCCACGCCACTGCTTACGCTGCCAACGACATCAACTGCCTGCTCATCTCGCCCGATACCGCTGAAACTGGGGAATCTGCCGCCATCCTGCGCGTTCCAAACCTTATAGCCGTGGAAAACGAGCTTCGCGCGTTGACGCAGGCAGCCAATACCGCACTGGAACAGGAACATAACATTATGACGACCAAGACCAGCCGCCCTCGCATCGTCGTCAGCGACATCATCGACGCTCAAGCGCGAGCGACGCTGGCGACTGAAGCAGAGATCATCGACGTCGACGGCACCGATCTGGACGCGCTTCTGCTCGTGCTGCCGCAGGCCGACGCCCTCATCGTGCGCAGCGAGACGCAGGTGACGGCTGAAGTGCTGGCCGCAGGACATAGGCTGCGGGTCGTCGCCCGGGCCGGAGTCGGCATCGACAACATCGACGTCCTTAATGCCACGGCGGCGGGCATCCTGGTGCTCAACGCGCCGGGCGCCAACGCCGATCTCGGCGGCCGAGCACACCATCGCCCTACTACTGGCGCTCACTCGCTCCATCCCTGATGCAAATAGCTCCACCCACGCCGGTAAATGGGAACGCAAGCGCTTCAAGCCATTTGACTTGAAAGACAAGGTAATTGGCATCGTCGGGCTGGGTCACGTCGGTTCGGCGCTCGCGCAGCGTCTGAACGGCTTCGAGCCGCGCCTGATCGGCCACGACCCCTACATCACGCGCGAGCGCTTTCAGCAACTCGGCGTGGAGCCGGTCTCCTACGAGACGCTCCTGGAGACGGCCGACGTCGTCACTTTTCACGTTCCAGCGACGACGGAGACCATGCACATGCTGGATGCCGCCACTATCGCCCGGCTCAAACCTGGGGCAATCGTCCTCAACTGCGCACGCGGTGAGATCGTGGACGCCGATGCGCTGGCCGACGCCCTGCGCGACGGACGCGTCGCCGCGGCCGGAGTCGACGTCTACCCACACGAGCCCGCCCGCGAGAGTCCACTCTTCGGCCTGCCCAATGCCGTGCTGACGCCTCACATTGGAGGATCGAGCAAAGAGGCGCTGGCAACGGTCGGCCAGATGATCAGCACGACCACCCTGGCGGCGCTGCGCGGCGAGGCGGTGCCGAACGCGGTCAACCTGCCACCTGCCTCCCTGAACGCGCCCGACCTGCAGCGATTGACCCGTGTGGCGAGCGCCGCCGGACATCTGCTTGCTGTCCTCCATCCCGAGCGTCCCGACTACGTGCGCGTGATTGCGCGTGGCCTGGTAGCCCCCGACGTAGTCGAGCATGTCACCGCCGCGGCCCTCTCCGACGCGCTGGCGCACTGGACCGATCGGCGCGTGACGCCGGTCAATGCCCGGCTGGTGGCGGGCGAGAGCGCCATCGCCATCACCAACGTCGGGGCCGAAGCCAATGCCGAGCGCACGCCGGAGTTCACCTTCGAGGTGAATGGCGGCGATCCGCACCGCGTCACGGTCCGTTGGGACCGCGTCGATGCGGGCATCCTGGAGGTCGATCGCTTCTCGCTCGAGCGTCCGTTGGTCGGCGATCTGCTGATCACGCACCACCGCGACCGGCCCGGTATCGTCGGGCGCATCGGGATGATCCTGGGCGACTACGCCGTCAACATCGCGGGGATGCAGGTGGCGCGGCACGAGCGGGGCGGCGAGGCCATCATGGTGATGAACGTGGACGACGCCATCCCGGCTGAAGCGACCGACGCGATCCTGCGCATCGACGGCATCGAGACGGCCTACGTCGTCTCCCTGCCCCACAGCGATGAATTGATCGCGGCCGGAGCCAACGGTCTGACTCGTGGTGTGTGAAGTGCCCGGGCGGACAGCAGTCCGCCCCTACCTGATCCACCGACATATGTAGGGGCGCACGGCCGTGCGCCCGCGCGAACCATTACGCGAACTGCAGAAGCACCTGCGCCAATCCTCGCGGGTCGGTGAATGGCACGGCGTGCGGCGCCTGCATCTCCCAATAGGTCCAGCTGGGCTCGCTCTGAATGCGCGCATCCTGCCGCTGTGTATCCTCGTCATCCGGGTCGTAGCCTTCCAGGCAGCGGATGTAGGTGGTCGGAATCGAGTCGGCTGCTGCCGGTGAGACGGATCGGCTGGAGCCAGGTCTTGAGCGGTTGCGGCGTATAGCGCTGCGCGATCCAGCGCGCAACCGCTTGCGGCAGCGTGGAGAGGACCCGATTCTCCACATTTGTCATCACAGGCGGCACCGGCAGCAGCCAGCCGTCGCCATGCAGGCGAGCCAACTCCTGCCGCGCCGCAACCCGACTGGCCGGGGAGCTCATCTCGCCATCGCGCGGAACGTCGGCATCCAGGTAGACCAGTTGCGCGATCCGCTCGGGCACTCGGTCAGCCACGCCCGCCACGACCATCCCACCATAGCTCCAACCGACGAGCACGACGCCGTTGAGGTCTTCGTAGTGGAGCACGTTGACGACGTCCTGAATGTGCGTTTCGAGATCGACGCTCGGACTGGCCAGATGAACGCGTTCTCCCAGTCCCGTGAGGGTCGGCGTGTAGACGTCGTGGCCGGCCGCGCGCAGCTCCGGCGTCACCCAGCGCCAGCACCAACCGCCGACCATCGCGCCGTGGACCAATACATAGGTTGCCATGGCTTATCTCCTTCACGACCTACTCCGGGTCACTGCCGGGCGACTGATCACCATCGGCTCAGACCGAGTGGAAATACGGCCAGCATACATGGACCGGTTTAGACGCGCCTGCCGTTGACAATCCGGCCCGAACAGCACATAATGAGCGCATGTTCATGAGCATGTGCTCATTATCGATCGTCCCACAAGGAGCAGCCCTTGTCTGAGATATCGGTTCGAGGTCTCACCAAGCAGTTCGGTCGCGTACGAGCGGTCGACGACATGACCTTCGACATCTCCCCCGGTCAGGTCACTGGCTTTCTGGGTCCGAACGGCGCCGGGAAAACGACCACCTTCCGCATGCTGCTCGGCCTGATCCGACCAACCTCCGGCGAGGCGTTGATCGACGGCCGTCGCTACGACGAGATCGAGCAGCCACGAAGCGTGATTGGAGCCGTGCTGGAGGCGACCGGCTTCCATCCCGACCGCTCCGGCCGGGAGCATCTTCGCGTACTGGCCCGCGTCACCGGCGTGCCGGATACGCGCGTGGAGGACGTGCTGGATCAAGTCGGGCTATCCGGCGACGCTTCGCGGCGTGTCGGCGGCTACTCACTCGGCATGCGCCAGCGCCTCGGGTTGGCGGCGGCATTGCTCAGCGATCCCTCGATCCTGATTCTGGACGAGCCGGCCAACGGCCTGGATCCCGGCGGCATCGCCTGGCTCCGATCCATTCTGCGTGGATTCGCCAGCGAAGGGCGCACCGTGCTGATCTCGAGCCATGTCTTGAGCGAGGTGGCGCAGACGGTCGACCGCGTGGTGATCGTCAGTCAGGGGCGGGTGCGCTTTTCCGGCATGCTGCAGGAACTGAGCGAGCAGACCGTCACGGTCCGCACGCACGAGACGGAACGCTTGCAGGCGGCCATGCTGCGGCGTGGCTACAGCGTGCGGGCCGGCGACGGCGTGCTCGACGTACGTGGGGCGACCGCCGAAGAGATCGGTCGACTGGCGGCGGACGAAAACATCGCGCTTGCCGGGCTGAGCGATGGCGGCCTCTCGCTCGAAGCGGCTTTTCTGCGTCTCACGGAAAAAGATGGTGCACCGGCGACATCCGCCGATCCGGTCTCCGCTACAATTGGCTAAGGGGTGAAGGTGACTGCGCTTATCTCGGCAGAGTTTCTCAAGCTTCGCACCATTCGCAGCCCATGGCTGTTGCTGCTGGCGGCACAGCTGGTCGTCATCGCTGGGGTCAGCGGGCTGATGGTGAATGGCGGTGACGTCCATCTGGCATCGACGCAGGCCGCGGCGGTGCGGCACGCCGGGCTGGTCTCCCTCTTCAGTCTGATCCTGGGCATCATGGCGGTGGCCCTCGAATACCGTCATAAGACGATCACCGACACCTTTCTGGCCACTCCGCGCCGCGGACAGGTGATCGGTTCCAAGCTGGTCGTCTACTCGCTGGTCGGCCTCCTCTTCGGTCTGGTCAGCGCCGTGGTCGCGGTCGTCGCGGCGGCAATCTGGCTAATGGCCAAGGGGACGTCGCTGGATCTCTCCAGTGGCGAGCTGTGGCGCACGCTGATCGGCAGCGTCATCTGGAACGCGACCTTCGCCGCCCTCGGCGTCGGTCTCGGCGCGCTGGTGCGTAATATGGCAGGCGCCATTGCGGCGGCGCTAGCGTGGTCTGCATTGATCGAAGGGGTGGTGGGTCAGCTGATCGGAAGCTTCAGTCGCTGGCTGCCGGTCGCCAGCGGCAGCACGGTGGTCGGGATGCGCTCCAGCTCCTCGTCACTTCCGCAGTGGGGCGCGGCGCTCATGCTCGTGGCCTACGCGGGCTTGTTCGCCATTCTGGCGATCGTCGTAACGACGAGGCGCGATGTCACCTAGACGAGCCAAAGTAATTCGCGATCAGGCGGGGAAGAACGACGACCCGGGCGAAGCGCTGCGCGAGCACCTGGTCGCCACGGCTGAACGGCTCCTCGAGGAACGGCAGATCACCGAGATCACCACGCGCGACATCGCCCGCGAGGCTGAAGTCTCTGATGGCGTCCTCTACAACTATTTCGCCAGCAAGAACGACCTACTGGTGACGGCGTTGGTGCGCCGCTTCGCCCGCGACGTGCAGCGATTCCTGGAGCGCCTGCCGGAGCCCGGCACCGCCACCGTGGCGAAGAACCTGGAAGTCTTCGCCCGCGCCATGTTCGATCTGAACGCGGGCGCGTTGCCAATCGTCGCCGGGCTGATCGCCGATCCACCCTTGCTGCACAAGTTCCTTTATCGAGATCCACCAGCCGCCGTTGCAAGCACAGCTCTATCGCCAGCACATCGCCAAATACCTCGAGGAGGAGCAGCGACTTGGCCGCATCGCGGAGGTGAACGTGGAGGCGGCCACCACGCTACTGTCCGGCGCCACTGCCATGACTGCGCTCGCAGGGCTGTTCCAGCACCACCCACAGGAGGCTAGCCTGCAACACCTCGACGACATCGTGGAGACGTTGATCCGCGGGCTGCAGATCTCATCCGACTGAGCGGAGCGAAGCGAGTGGCGCACCTCGAGACACCCTCGGTGCAACGGCAGGCGAGTTTTCTGGACGCGCTGGCCGAGTTTCATAGCGAAGGCGTTCTACTCAACTATGACCTGACCGAACTGCGTCGTGACTTCCCCGCATTCGTCCGTCTCACCGTGGGCTACAGCCGTGGCGAAGGGCTGCCGGGGGGCTTCATTCCGTCGACCGATCTGTGGCTGATTGACGAGGACGAGTTTATCGGCCGCGTCTCGATCCGCCATGAGCTGACCGAGGGGCTGCGACGGATCGGCGGCCACATCGGCTATCAGATCCGTCCGTCGAAGCGGCGGCGCGGCTATGGCACCCACATCCTGGCGTTGGCGTTGCCAAAAGCGCACGAGCTGGGACTGACGCGCGTGTTGGTCACCTGCGACGAAACGAACGTCGGCTCGAAGAAGATCATCGAAGCCAACGGTGGTGTGTTCGAGAACGCCGTCGACCTCGACGACGGAAGTCCGCGCAAGCTCAGATATTGGATCCAGCTTGACGAACAAGGCAACGCCAACGACGCCCAGCTTGTAATTCCGTCGTCGCAGGCAACACGCCGATCCGCACCCAGAGAGGTGTCCATCGTCAAGAATTGGCAGACTCACGCAAATCGATCATCCAGTGGTTGCAGTGGAGCTTGCGATCGGCGAAATCGACTTCACATTCGCCAAGTTTCGTGAAGCCGCATGAAAGGCAGATGCCGTTGGAGGGAGCGTTGCTGACGCCCGGGAAGGCGTGAATGACGTTCCAACGGCCCGCGGATCGCGCCCGTTCCAGCACCGCCCGCACCGCCCGACTGCCGAGCCCGCGTCCCTGATACTCCGGCAGCACCATCCAGCCGATCTCGTTCCGCGGCTCACCCTCATGCTCACCCTCCCAGAGACAGACCGATCCCGCTTTTGCCGCGAGGTCGTCATCCGGGACGATCACGAAGTACCAGGAGACGTCGGCCGCCACGTCAGCGGCAACCGTGCGGACCTTCTCCGGCATACGCTCCTTCGGCAGCGGACCGCCGAGTTCCGCCATCATGACTGGATCGCAATGCGTCCGCACGAAGAGGTCGAGGTCGTCAACAGTGACGTTGCGTAGCTCCATACCCACTTCCTTTCTATTGGAGTTCTGGAGACAACCGGCCGCACCGGTCATTCACGGCTCGGCCTCAGGCGACGACCGAGCAACTCCTGCAGGCCGCCGGTCTCTTCAGCCAGGCGGAGCAGCGCGCCGATCAGCTGCGTGGTGTCGGTCTCTCCCAGCAATGCGCGCGCGTCATCGTTGATCTCAGCCCGGATCGCTCGCGCCGCATTGATCCCGTCCCAACCGTGCTGCGTCAGCTCCACCATGCGGTTGCGCTGGTCATCCGGATCGACGCGCCGCCGCACGTAACCGAGTCCCTCAAGCTCGATGACGAATTTCGAGGCGCCCTGCGGCGTCATGCCGAGTTTGTGCGCCAGATCGCTCACCCGTATCGATCCAGGAACGAGATGCTGGAAGACGTAGCCGTGAACCTGCCGCAGATCGCCGAAGCCCTCCTCGGACAGACGCGCGAGGGTCCTCGCGTCGAACGCGGCGTGTAGCGCAGTTACGAGAAGCGTGAGATCTTCCTCTGGACTGATTGACGTCATGGGTTCATGTTATTATACTCAACCATAGTTGCGCAACTATGGTTGAACACTGTTCTGCGCCTGGAGCGCTGCAACGACTCATAAGAAGGAAGAGCCGATGCAGACCACCTCGTTCGAACAGATTCGGGAGACGTTCATCTCACGCGTCCACGCCGCCGTCTGGGGCAATTTAGCGACTATCGACGAACGCGGACGGCCCACGCTCGCGCCTGCTCCACACCACCTGGGATGGGCAGACCGGGTACATCGCCACCCGGCGACACTCACCCAAGGCGTGCGACATCGCCCATTCACCCTACGTCTCGCTGGCCTACGTCTCCGACGTCGTTCATCCGGTCTACGTCGACTGTAAAGCGGAATGGGCGGACGACCTGGAAACCAAATTGCACCTCTGGAACCTGTTCCTGGCGGCGCCACCACCACTCGGCTACGATCCGGCACTCATCTTTGGCTCGGTCGAATCTCCCGATTTCGGCGTGCTGCGGCTCATCCCGCAACGCATCGAACTGGGAGACGTCTCGGGTCAGGGCGAGCGACGCATCGTCTGGCGACCGGCTGACACGCAGGCTGCGCTCAGTTCGACTCCGGCCGCCGTTGTTGCGAGCTAAGCACTCAGTCCTTCAACGGCGTCACGATCAGGCCGCGCTGCATCGGCGTGAGCAGGTCGTAGCCCTCGTCGGTCACGCGCACGACGTCGCAGTGGCGATAGAACCCGATCCCCTGCATGTACTGGGCGGCGGTGCTCGGCTCGATCGCCAGCACCATGTCTCGCTTCAGCAGCTCGTCACTGCTGGAGAGCAACGACGGCTCCTCGTGCACCGTCAGACCAAGACTGTGACCGGCGCTGACGGTGCGCGCAGCGTTCGGGTAATAGCCGTGCGCCACCTCATTGGCCGCATCGGCCAGATCGCCCGCTCGGGCGCCGGTCCGAATCTGGGCCAGCGCAGCCGCCTGCATCTCGACCGTGCGCTGGCCGCTCTGCACTGCCTGCGCTGGCGGTTCACCGTAGAAGAAGGTGCGCACGATGTCGGCGCAGTAGCCGCCCGCCATCGGACCGAAGGCGATGGTGACGATCTCATTGGGCTGCAGCGTGCGTGACGTCGGCGGCGCATGGGGCGCCATCGACTTGGGGCCGAAGCCGATCAAGGTCGGATAGGCCCAGCCGTCGGACCCCGCCTGGCGCGCCGAACCCTCCAGCGCGTTGGCCAGATCGAGCTCGGTCATCCCCTCGTGCAACAGCGACGGGACGGTGCCGAGCACCTCGACCGCGATCTGGTTGGCGCGAGTCATGGCCGCGATCTCGACCTGCGACTTCACCGCGCGAGCGGCGTGCAGCACCGGCGTGGCGTCGACCAGCTTGAGCCCCGACGTGCGGCCGAGCACCATCTCGACGTTTCCGAAGCTGGCGCCATGCAGGTCGATCCCGACCGTGTCACCCTCCTGCAGCACCTGATCGAGCAAGTCGCCGGGATCGGCAATCAGTCCGCTCTCCGGAGGCGCGCCGCGGTGATAGATCTCGGTCCGCTCCAGCATGGACGGATACCAGACCGGCTCGCGCGCCAGGCGCTGATCAACGGCCGTGGCGATGAGCATGGCCTCCTGCGGCGCCGACGTGCGCAGGGCCACCCCCATGAAGCGGGTGTAGAGCGTAGTGCGGAAGCCGGAGAGGTAGAAGATGTGGGCCGGCTCGAGCGCGACGATACTGTCGATTCCGTGCTCCGCCGCGAGCGCCGCTACCGTCTTAACCCGTCGAGCGATCTCTTCCTTAGTCGGCAAAAAGCTGTGCGTGTCCGCCACGTAGTTCCCCTTTCATGTGCCAGGCAAAACCTTCGCACATCGACCGCCCAGCGTACCGCGACAGGAAGTCGAGGAAGACCTCAGACTTCAAGACACGTCGCCAATCTCGAGCATGCTCCGATGGATGTCTCGGAACAAATGACTCGTTACGTCAACTCGTTTGGTTGCCTTTGACTCAGTCCCCCATGGCGCGGTGGCGCGGGAAGTCGAGCGCGTGATGGATGGCGTGTCCGGCGATGACGTAGGCCAACGCCCGCACGCTCATGATGTTTCCGTCCGCAGTGCCACGCCGGTCCCAGGCCGCATCGTCGAAGCTTTTCAAAAGCGTGATCGACGCGCGCCGCACCGTCGCCAATTCCTCCAGCACGTCAGCCAGCGAGCGCGCGGCGAAGCCCGCCTCGCGCATGAACACATCCTGGTCGACGCCCGGCAGCGGCGTCGGATCGTTGCGCGCGAAGCAGAGGGCACGGTACGCGAACGAGCGTTCGACGTCCGAGATATGCCCGATGATCTCGGTGACACTCCATTCGCCGGGGGCCGGACGCCATTGCGCCTGCTCCTCCAAGAAGGAGGAGAGCTCCGCCACGGTGGCGTCGATCTGCTCCTCTAGTGTGGCGATCAGATCGGCGTCCGGGACCAGGTCGATGTAGGTGTCGTAGTAGCGCGGACATTCATCGGGAGCGGGTCGACTCAGTTTCACGAGGGTTCTCCTTCTCGGGTCGGGAAATCCCGAACGCACGCCCACGATGCGGCCACGATGCGAATCGACGCATTGGAGCGATCGGGCGGAATCGCAGACCGCCAGCCTAGCGATGGTTGTCCTGGAATGCAACAGGATTGCGGGAATTCGAAACATCTCTGCGAGTCACGGCGTTGGAATCGCGACATGACTTTGTGAGATATCAGCCTTACCCCTCACTACATGAATTGTGGGAGTATCACGCGAGCGTGATAGACTCGGCGTGCACTTGTTCACGTGATAGAAACCGCAGCACCAAAAGTCTTATGAGCACGCCGGTATGACAAATGCATGCTTCCTTGCTCGGAGGTAGATCGCCGTGATTGTCACGAATGTAGTTCATGCTCCTGATATTGTTCAGCGCTTTGCAGAACTTGCGAAGTCAGAACCGGCAATTCGTAGCCTTTACTATCGACAGCCTGGTCCCTTCTCAGGAATTTTGGGTCGTAACTGAGCCAATTGATGTCGAGGTAGAGAAGCGTGTTCGACGAATCCGCCATTCATTGTATGAGATGTTTCCGGATTCCCAGTTCGAGTTTCACCTGATCAACCCTCGCCTGTCTGAGAGTTTCGATTTGGGTGTTTTCGTTCCGGAAGACGCCATTCTTGTTCTCATGCACTAGAGATGGAACAACGGACCCGGAATTACCTGTCCAACGCAGGGCGCAATTAGAGCTTTGCAGGGTCTCTTCTCTTTCAGTACATCCAGACTTCAGGAACCCAACCTCCAATAGATCAGCCTCCCGAGCTTTTATGGTCAGTTGTAGCGGCATTCTATGGCGCTGTTCACTATGTGAATGCCTATTTATGGGAGAGCAGAAGACACTCACCCTCCGGACACTCTGATAGAGAGTGGCAGATCGACAGGGATCCCACGCTCAGAACCATTGCTGAAAGCTACGGACTTCTCAAAGACTGGTCGATGCAAGCGAGATACGACCCGCTGCCCAGGATTACTGATGCCGATGCACAGCAGGCGATTGATGAACTCACGCTCATTGCCGATCTGGTGAAGCGTGAGTTAGGCGATCGCTGATCGATTTTCATTAGGTAATCAACGTACCAACATCTCCCCTCACTCCAACCCATCCACATCCTCCGGGTCGTCGGCGTGCTGCCAGAGGGAGCGCATCTCGGCGCAGTCCGCCAGCAGTGCGTCGAGCGTCCCTTCCGCTTCCACGCGGCCGTCTTTCAGCACGATGATGTGGTCAGCCCGCACCAGTGCCGCACGGCGGTGCGAGACCGCCAGGCAGGTGACGTCGCCGCGTTCGAACAAACGCTCCCAAAGCAGGCGCTCAGTCTCGACGTCCAGCGCGCTCGACAGATCGTCGATCACCAGCAGTTCCGGACGACGCACCAACATGCGCGCGGCCGCCGTGCGCTGCACCTGTCCGCCCGAGAGCTTGACGCCGCGCGTGCCAATGGGCGTCTCCAGCCCTTCTTCGAGTGCGGCCACGTCCTGCTCCATCACCGCTCCGCGTAGAGCCTCCGCAACCGCCGCGGGATCGTCCGGCAGGCCGAGCAGGATGTTTTCCTTCAGCGTCTCACTGAAGAGCCGCGGCACCTGCCCCGTGTAGGCGGCGCGTGGCGGAGTGAAGAAGCTGGCGGAATCCTGGACGAGCTCACCGTTCCAGCGGACTTCACCGGTCTCGCTGGGAAGCAGGCCGAGCAACGCGCGCAGCAGCGTGGTCTTGCCCGCGCCGACGCGACCCGTCACCACTGTCAGCATGCCGCGCGACAGCCGCAGATCGACATCGCGAACACCTTGCACTCCACCCGGATAGCGATAGCTCAGCCCATGGGCCTCTAGCAGTTCCAGGCGGTCGGCCGGCCCGCGCGTTGGTATCGGTAGATCGGGCAGCGACCCGCGCAGGTAAAGGGGCGTCGGTGCCGTCACGGCCGTCAGCGGTGCACCGCCCAGCAGCGCACCCATGCGTGTGAAGGCCACTCCGGTCTGTTGGTAGTGCGCCAGGAACTGACCCAGCCCGTCAGCGAACTCGGCGATGAACCCCAGATAGGTGACGAAGAGGACGAAATCGCCGACCGTCATGCCGCCGCTCCGTAGCGCCCCCGCAGCCAGGAGCATGATGAGCCCGATGCCGACGCTGACGGTATTCGACGTGATGGCGTCGATGGCCTGGGTCATCAGCCGATCGGAGAGGACCGCGCTGCGGCGGCGCTCGTTGAGCCTGCGGAAATAGGCCACGGTCCGCTCCTCAGCCCCCGCCGCCTGCAGCGTCTCAACGGACGTGAAGATATCGCCGATGGCACCAGCCACCTGACTGCCAGCTTGACTGCTGGCTTCCCGATAGCGCCCCAACGTACCGCTGGCACGTCGCGCGATGATGGCCACCGCCAGTACCGGCACGAAGATGATGAGCGTGACGCGAACGTTGATCGTCAGCATGATGAGGAGCGCGCCGATGGCGAAGAGGCCGGTCCCAAGGACGTCGTTGGACCAATCGAGATTGTCTTCGGCTTCATGCGCGTCGTCCCGGAAGCGGCTGATAGCCTCGCCAATCGAGAACGGGAGCGCGGCGGCGCCCGGCTGACTCAGGATGTGTCGCAGCAGGTTGCGGCGCAGCAAACCGTTCATCATGAAGCGCATGACGGTCTCGACGTAGCCGCCCAGGAGCCAGATGGCGGCGCGCAGCAGCGCGACCAGCACGAAGAGCAGGATCAGCCCATTGGTGCCGATCCGCGGATGCGCGTTTCCCGTGAGTGTGTCGAAGAAGGCGCGTGCGATCAGGCCCGGAATCAGCGGCATTGTGGCCAGGATGGTCCACAATGCCGCGTGTGCCACGTAGAGCCAGGGCTTCGAGCGGGCCATTTTTGCCAGATAGCGCCAGGTCGGCAGCTGCGATGTGTTCATGTGACGATCTCCTCTTTTGCGATCCGCAGCAGCTCGGCGAAGCGCGAATGGTGATTGGCTGCCAGCTCGGCCCGCGGTCCGTGCTCGCGCACCCGCCCGTCTTCCAGCACCAGGACGTCGTCGGCATAGGCGATAGTGCTGAGCCGGTGCGCCACGATGATGCTGGTGCGGCCCTCGAGCAGCCGCCCCAGCGCATCGTGCACCAGCCGCTCCGTGGCCGGATCGAGCCGCGACGACGGTTCATCCAGAATCACCAGGTCCGGATCGAGCAGCATGACGCGAGCACAGGCCAGCACCTGGGTCTGTCCGGCCGAGAGGCCGACGCCGCTGGGGCCGAGCAGCGTCTCCAGTCCCTGTGGCAGACCGCTGAGCCATTTCTCCAGACCCATCGACTCCAACACGTCGCGGATGCGCTCCTCAGGAACTGAGTCGTCGAAGAGCGTCAGGTTGTCCCGCACACTGGCACTAAAGAGGTGCACCTCCTGCGTCACCAGTCCGATGCGGGAGCGAACCGCCTGCAGGCTGACGTCCCGCAGATCGACGCCGCCCAGGCGCACGACGCCGTCGGCTGGGTCGAAGAAGCGGGGCAGGAGTCGCGTCAGCGTCGTCTTGCCGCTGCCGGTGCGCCCCACCACGCCCAGCACGTTGCCCGCTTCCAGGCACAGACTGACGTCGTTCAGTACCGGCGCGCCCTCTCCGTAGGCGAAGGAGACGCGGTCGAGCTCGACTGCGAGCGGACCCGGCGGCAGTGCCGAGCCGTGGCCATCGAGCAGGCGTGGCGAAATGCGCAGCAACGCCTCGATCCGCCCCATGCTGGCGTCCGCTTGCTGCAGATCCTGCACCTCGGAGCGGATCTGCTCGGTCGGCTGGCGCAGCACGGTGGTGTATTGGAAGACGAGATAGACCGTGCCGATCGTGAGCGAGCCCGAGCGGTAGAGCATGGCGCTCAGACCAAAGGCGATGGCGGTGCCCAGCGCGAACAACCCCTGGCTGGTCGAGACCAGCGCATAGCCGTACATCTCGGCCCTCGTGTACATCGCCAGCCAGGAGCGCATCACCTCGGCACAGCGGCGCAGCACGAAAGGTCCGGCGCCACTGGAGCGCACGTCTTCAGTCCCCGAAAGGTATTCACTCAGGAAGCCGTAGAAGTTGGCGCTCGATTGCCGCTCGGCCGCCCAGGTCGGAATGGCCGCCTGACGGATGCGCAACATGGCGATCAGGCCCAGGAACACCAGCACGCTCAGCCCCAGGCCAATACGCCAGTCGACGTGGAAGAGGAGCGCCAGCACCGAGAGGATCAGGATGATGTTCCCCAGGATGTAGACCACGAAACGGGAGAAGAAGCGCGCCAGCATGGCCACATCGCCGTCGACTCGCTCGATCAGCTCACCCGGTGTGCGAGCGGTGTGGAAAGAGGAGTCCAACCGCAGCAGGTGCGCGACCAGGTCGGCCCGCAGCTCGTTGGTCGCGGACCAGCTCACGTTCTCGGCCACGTAGGTCTCGGCGACCGTCACCGCCTGC
The DNA here is from genome assembly GCA_963822235.1 of uncultured Chloroflexia bacterium. Taxonomy (GTDB): domain Bacteria; phylum Chloroflexota; class Chloroflexia; order Thermomicrobiales; family Thermomicrobiaceae; genus CALAGB01. The sequence continues at coordinate 1,642,358 of CAWGGU010000005.1, read as the reverse complement.
CCGATCAGGGCCAGGGCCATGGTCAGCAGCGCCAGCACGATCAGCCCGCGCATGGCGCCGCCTGAACTGGCGCGATCGATGAAGCGGCTGGCGATCAAGGGTGAGACCACCTGCACGCCGATCATCACGCTCAAGATCAGGAACAGCAGCACCAGCCGCGGCCAGTGAGGCCGAAGATAATGCGCGAGCAGGTGCCAGTAGCGGCGAATCGTCTTGATTGGATGCATCGTCGCTCCTCCCCTACATCCGCGCCACGTCGGCCAGATAATGCGCGCGATTGAGCGGATTCGGCCCAACGCGCGCCCTGAGCGGCGGATCACCGGTCACCGGAATGTACCCGGTGAAGCTCGACTCCCAGCTTCCGTCTCCTCGCGTCAGGCCGGGTAGCTGCTGCTCGACGCCGCGTAGCTCGACCGTGGGGATCTCGCAGACGATGCGGTAGGAATCGCCGCTAAGAAACGCGTTGCGGATCGCGGCCCGCGCGTTCACCAGCACTCCACACACTGCACCGAAGGTGTCCTCGGGAATTTCGATCTCCAGCCGCTCGATCGGCTCGCACGTCTCGGTGCCGGCCCGCTCCAGCGCCTGCATCAGGACCAGTGGTGTCAGCTTGCGGAAATCGGTCCCCGTGCTGAGGACCGAGCTGAACCCGGCGTGGGTGAGCGTGACCAGGCAATCGGTCACCTCCCAACCGCTCAAGCCCTGGGCAAGAGTTTCGTAGACCATCTCCTCGACGGCCCGGTAGAAGGCGAGCGGTAATGAGCCCAATTCCCGCACGTAGCGGATACCACTGCGTTGCGCGGCCGGCTCGACGCGGAAGCCGATCGTGGCGTAGAAGGGATTGGGCTCTTCGAAGATGATCTCGACCGCCTCGCCGACGCCGGTGGGCCGCTCGATGCAGATGGTCCGGCTCGGTCCGAAGTGGACGCCGACGCCATACTCGTGCTCCAGCGTGTCGGTCAGCACCTCTTTTTGCACCTCTCCGAAGAGGCGCACCGAAATCTCGCCCGAGTCGTTGCGCTGGCGCAGCGTGATGAGCGGATCCTGCTCGGCCAGCTGCTCCAGCGCCTCCCGCAATTGCGTGATCTGCCCCGGATCGACCGGGCGCACCACGCTCTCCAGCGCTGGGGTGGGGAAGACACGCTCGACCTCACCCACGTCGGCGCCATCGGAACCGATGCGATCGCCGATACGGGCCGAGCGTAGCCCGTGCAGCGCGGCGATCTCGCCTGCCCGCACTTCATCGACCGTTTTGGCGCTTCCCAAACTGAAGCCATCGACGCCAGTGATGCGCTCCTCGATCTCCAGCAATTCGCCGAGCTGATCGAGCCGCCGCAACAGCACGCGCTGCCGCACCGCCAGGTTGCCGTCGAAGAGACGCACGTAGACCAGCTTCTCGCCCGAATCACGCCGGGCGATCTTGAAGACGGTGCCAATAGCGGGTGCATCGCTGGCGCGACGTGCCCGTGGTAGCCACTCCTCGATGCCGACGAGCAGTTCAGGGACGCCTGCGCCGGTGACGGCGGAGCCGAAGTAGACGGGGGTCACGTCGCCCGAAGCGACCTGCGCCCGCAGCCGTTCGCTCAGGAACGATGTGCCGAGCACGCCACCTGTTCGCTCGAACTCCTCGATGACGCGTTCATCCTGCTCGGCCAGCAGATCGATCACCGCATCGCGCCACTCCACGCTCTCTCGGTCACGTACGTGAACGGTCGCCGATCGGTCGCCTTGCCCGCTGGCCGCGGACATAGGGACGACGCGCAGGTTCAGCTTTGCACGAATGTCCTCCAGAAGGTCGTCACCCCGCGCCCCGATCCGGTCGATCTTGTTGACGAAGATGATGAGGGGCAGGTTAACCGCGCGGATGGCACGCGCCAGGCGACGCGTCTGCGGCTGCACGCCTTCGACGGCGGAGATCACCAACACCACGCCGTCGAGCACGCTGAGTGAGCGCTCCACCTCAGCGATGAAGTCGCTGTGCCCCGGAGTGTCGATCAGATTGACCTTGAGGTCGTTCAGCTGGAACGAGACGACCGCGGACTTGATGGTGATGCCGCGGGCACGCTCGAGCGCCATCGTGTCGGTTTGTGTCGTCCCTTTGTCGACACTCCCGACCGATCGGATGACTCCGGTCTCGAAGAGGATGCGTTCTGTGAGGGTAGTTTTACCGGCGTCTACATGCGCCAGGATTCCGATATTGACAATCTCCATGCACGGCTCTCTCGTTGAAGAACAATCCGTTTGCAAAGCTCTTCAACGTTTGCCGCATGAGACTCTCCTTATTGCGTCGCGCAACGGTGTCAATATCGAACTGTCTCGTGATGCGTCAATCGCACCGGAAGAACGAGACAGGTCCCGATTCTAACAGCATGCTGCCGGATGGTGCCAACTTTGAGCCGCGAACTCGGCCGCTGCAGATTGACAGAACTGATAAATGGCATATGCTGGAGCTACACCAAGGCAACCTCCATTGTTTCGAATTTGTCGTTCACGGCATTCTTTTTCCGATTTCTGTTGCAGAGAATGGATCTTCGATGGGTCAGTCTACGCATCTTCGCCTCAGGCGTTCGCTCTCCGAACGCGAGCCTGAGGATGCCGTCACCTCACCCGCCGACTTTGCGCCGGATAACGCCCCTGCTGAACCAATCGCAGGTGGGGTGAGCAGTCGCTTCGATTACGATCTCGGACACATTCCGATCAATCCAGGCGGCGAGTCACGCGAGAATTCGTTCATCCAGCGACAGACCGAGACGTTGACGAAGCCGATCGGCCCTGAAGGGGGAATGCTGGACGACGCGACCAGCGGGAGGATCGAAGCAGCAAGAGCACAAGGCGGCGCGCCGCTCGGCGGAATCGCTCGTACAGAGATGGAACCGCTCTTTCATTACGACTTCAGTCAAGTTCGGATCTTCGCCGATAGCGAGGCCGATGCGCTCAACCGTGACTTGAGTGCCAGCGCCTTCACCACGGGAAGCGACATCTTCTTCCGTGACGGCAGCTACAACCCATCGACTCAGCAGGGGCAGGCGCTTCTGGCGCACGAGCTCACACACGTAGTGCAGCAAGATGGTGTCAGTTCAGGAACGCCGCACATCGTCGGTCCCGTCGACGGCGCTCACGAGCATGCGGCAAACCGGGCGGCCGAAGGAACGATGAGCGCTCCAGAACGTCAGCCATCAATCCCGCTATCCAATGATCCGGGTGTTGCGTCCGCGGCGGCAACGACCCTCCACAGGCAGCCATTGCCAGCAACGGAGGAAAAGAAAACGACACCCAATCAGTCATCCGAAAATGCTGATCCGAGTGTTTTTCCTGGTCAGATGCCCGGGCAAAAGCCCGAGTCAAACGCGGCAGGCAACCAGCAGAACCAGTTCCCAGCCTGGTCTGATTATGTTCCGCCGATGCTGGCCAGGACACCGGTGCAAATTCCTGGCGATCTACCCCCCGGATACGAGCAACCACGACTCGGGTACAGCGAAGCCGACATCCGCGACCTGATGCTGGCGACCGATGAGCGCGACAGCCAGAACAAGCAGAACGCCGGCCAGTTCATCGCGGATTATGGCGCAACCTTGCTGAGTATCTGGAGCGACTATGTCATGGATGCCGTGGAGAAGGCGGGTAAGGCGGCTGAGTGGTCACTATTCGGAGACGTCCTCGGGTTCGTCGCCCGCAAGGGTCTTGAGGTGCTCTCAGTCGAGCTCTTTATGGCCGACGTGGCCGGGTCTGCCTTTATGAAGTTCTTGGAGGAACTGAGCAAAAAAGCCGAAGGCGTGGTGGAAAAAGGGGTTGAGAATCTCAGCGGGTTTGGTCTCGAGAAACAACAAGAGTCTCTTAAGGAACACGAAGGCGAATCCGAAGTCGATCGGGAGAAGGAAAAGCTCAGACACGTCACGCGTACGCTGTCCACCAACTTCAGCCATCTCGCGTTCGAAACAATCAGAGATCTCCCAAGCCCAGGGCCATACTACTATTGGCTTAGTGCGATCCGCGAAAACCACGATTACGACAGCCTCGCGTCGTACCGTATCCCTCCGTTGTTTCCAGAAGTCAGTGAAACGGTCATCGAGACGAGCATCGCTGGCTCGATTGTCAACCAACTCTGGCGCCTTGACAGGTCGGAGCCTGGTATGGGCAGCGCCGACTATTCCAATAGCGCCGACCGCGTCAGACCCGGTGATGACAACATCGTCGCCGTAGACGGTCCCGGCCTGGACAGGGCCACAATGCGGATTAGCTCACCAGCTCTGAAGGAGGCACTTGCTGGCAAAAAGATTCACGACCTCCCGATGATACCGCTGCACATTGGAATCAGTGGCGTTATGAATATGGAAACGGCCGCCTCGAAGCTTGTGGCGGCCTATCGAGGCATGGCTCCCACCGACTCGACGGAAATCTTCCAGTTTATGGCGGCTTTTGGCAAGGAAGCCGTCGAACCCGTCGATCTCATGCGGAACGCAGACGGCGAATTCTTCGCGCTTTCGCCTCAAGGGCATGTCCTCGGAGCCGCCTCTCCGGATAGTAAGACAGATTTCACCTTTCCGGCGAAGCTCTATCTCTACCAATGGGGCGCGTCTGATTGGGATCTCACGCAACTCACAGACTACATCCTCAGTCAGGCACCAGTCAGCATCGACGCACACGAGATGGGTATGAGCGAGATGGTACCGACGGACACGCTTGCCCAACTTACGCGCGAATACTTCGAGAGTGCGACGATGAGCGAGCTGGTCGACAAAGGTTCAAAGAACATGCTGAAGAATCACATTGAAGAGCTCGTCCCAACCGAACGCTGACCAACGCCGGAGACGACGCTAGCCACCCTCCCACTTCGTCGCGCTGACATCGTCGTGGCGTAAGGTGCGCGGGGCGACGCGGTCGATGCGCATGATCAGACCACAGGCGGGGTCGGGACAGGTGACGCGGGAGTCGGTCTCCATCCAGTCAGCCGGGTGGTTCTGGCGCTGCTTGGTCGGCAGGAGCGGCAGGACCGAGTTGAGGGCGTAGAGGCAAAAGTCGGCGCCGTCTGGCATTGAGAGATTGCCGCCACGCAGATGGAAGCGATCGCCAAGCGACATGGCGCAGGTGCAGTTGCCGTTGATCTGCTCCACCACCACGTCCAGATCGTAGAGCGTGAACTCGTCGCTGCGTCCCGAAGGCTGCTGGCTCATCCCTGAACCCTCACTCTCGCGCGAGATCCCATCACCGCAAGGCCGGCAAGACCCGCTCGCCGAGGAGTCGCACGCCGTCATCCTCATTCAACCCGTGCGGCGTGCCGAACTCGACCCGATCGACGCCCGACTCGAACAATTCCAGCGCCTGCTCCGCCACATCCTGCGGCGTTCCCGCGAAGGCGATACGGCGCAGCAGATCATCGGAGATGTAGCGCCCGGCAGTCTCGAAGTCGTACGTCTCCGCCGCCTTTCTCACGCCACTCAAGATATCTGGATCGATCGCCAGTTTCGGGCCCAACTCCGCCACCACCGGCAGGTAGAGCGCCACCTCACGGCGTGCCAGAGCACGCGCGCGTTCGCCATCCTCATCCACCACCGTGACCGCCCCGACGACCAGATTGACCGGCGCATCGCCAGCCAGGTCACGGAACCAGGGGCCGACCGCAGCATTCGCGCTGCCGCCTAGCTTGACCTCGTCGACCAACGGCAAGCCCTCCCGCAGCAGGCGCGGTCCCCAGCTACCGAGCAGGAAGGGGATGTCGGGCCGAATCGCCTGCCAACGGAGCGCGTCGCCGCCCGCGATGCTGAAGAACTCGCCTTCGAGCGCTGAAGTCGAGCGCTGCAGCAGGTGTCGCACGCAGCGCATGGCCTCGGTCACGGCCGTAACCGGACGCTCCGGATGGAGGCCGGCGTAGTCGAGCCAGGCGCCACGGGCGAAGCCGACGTACGCACGCCCCTGTGAGGCCTCGTCGATCAGCGCGGTGTTGGCGGCGATGTTGACCGGGTGGCAGGTGAAGGGGTTGACCGCGGCCGGCCCGATACGCACGCGATTGGTGGCGCGGGCGATCTCCAGCAGCGGCAGCCAGGCGGGCTGATAGAGCATGTCGTTGAAGACGCTGACGCCGTCGAAGCCGTAGCGCTCGGCCGCGTCAGCGAGCGGTCCGTAGGCCGTTAACGGCTTATTCGTCTGAAAGGCGATGCTGACCGCGCGCTCACTCACGCTAGGTACCCTCTCCGATCATCCGGCCGATCCGTAGCGTAGCATGGCACAAGTGGTGGCGGAGCAGCATGAACGGATCTGAACGCGCTGCTATGAAAGTGAGTATCGAGTGGTCGGTTAGGCAGAAACGGTGAATTTGTCATCCTGAACGAAGTGAAGGATCTCTGATCAGTTGAACGAAGAGATCCTTCTTCATCACTGACTCTCTATAAATGGTGTTTGACCATATAGAGCGGCAAACGCTCCGCGCTCACCCGGGACTAAAGATCCCGGGCTACAAAGGCGAAGTCCACTAAAGGGACTGAGTTTAGTTCGCAATTTCTTTCAAATAGGGTCTAAATTCCACGTTTATCACAAGAACCCAGCCCCTTCAGTGGGCTTCGTTTAGACTAGCCCGGGATCTTTAGTCCCGGGTGATGGTCCGGCACCTGCAGTCGTCGCAATCACCGTCAATGCGTTTCCAGATCACCCCTCGCCCGCCTCCAGCAGCGCGGCCAGTTTTCCCAGCGACATCTCCCAGCCGAGCTCGTTGTCGGCCGGTGCGACCACGGCTGGCAGCCCCTCGTGCACGGCGAAGAGGTCGGTGCCGCCATCGGCGTCGACCAGCGTGTAGGTGATGGTCATCTCCCCCTGCAGCGCCGGATCGTCCGACTCGAACTCATCGATCTCGACGATCTGCTCGTTGGGCACCAGCTTTGCAAATCGGCCGTGGTAGGTGTCGGTGTGCGTCGTCGTCTTGCCGGTGCTGGACGGATCTTTGTAGGTAAGCGATATGCGGAATGTGCCGCCTTCACGGGCCTCGAACGCGTGCACCTCACATGTCATCCCGTCCGGTACTTTCCACTTTGCGATCGCGTCGGCATCGAGCAGCGTTGAGTAGATGCGCTCCCGCGGCGCCTTGATGTGCTGATGGTGTCTGGTCGTGTTAGTGGTCATAGGTGGTATCCCTCAATGGTGCGCTCGGCACGATACTGGCACCATGGCTACTGGTGCGGCGCGATTGAACGACAAGTGGCATGGTGGTGAAACGTGATATCACATGTTGGGGCCGATTGGCCGCCGTGAATGGGACGGAATCCCTGACCGAGCGAACAGTGTTGAGGGGTTTGTTTGTCTGAACCGATGATCCTCTTCTCCGCGCATGAAGCCTTTCTGCCGGCCGCGATCCAGGAGCTACACGAGGCCCTGCCGGCCGCCAGGCTTGAACGCGTCGGTGTTGGTATCGGGCGTCTACATGCTGAAGGGATCGACATCGCCGACGTGGCCCGCGCCTGCCGCGAACGGCCCATCTTCTTTGTGCGGCACCTGATGCGGCAAGCCGCCGATCTGCCGCTGGACACGATCGACACCGACCCAGGACTGCTGGACTCGACCATCGTCGAGACGTTGCGAAGTCACGACGCCGGGCACGAGATCGCGCTGCAAGTCTGGCGCGCGGAGGACGCCCATGCCGGACCTCGCACCGACGATCTGTGGCGCGAGATCGCTGAAGCGCTCGCCAGCCGGGGGTTTTCGGTCGCGCGTGGGAAGCGGGAGTGGATCCTCTCGATCCTGCTGACGAATGAAGCGCTCATCATCGGCCTCAACCGTCGTGAGGACGCTCTGGTCGACTGGCCGGGCGGGCGATTGAGTCTGGCAAAGCGGTCCGAGCAGGTCTCACGCTCCGAGTTCAAGCTGGAAGAGCTCTTCCAGGTGTCGGACGTCTCCTTCCCCAGGAGCGGTGACGCGCTCGATTTAGGCGCCAGCCCCGGCGGTTGGACACGCATCCTGCGGCGTCGCGGTCTTGACGTTTGGGCGGTCGACCCGGCCGACTTGGATCCGCGCATCGCCGCCGACCGTCACGTTCATCACGTGCGCACCACAGCCGGAACCTTTTTGAGCGAGACCAGTCAACGCTTCGACCTGGTCGTGAACGACATGCGCATGACGCCAAACCGCTCCTGCGGGGTAATGCTCAACGCCACCCGCTGCCTCAACCCAGGAGCCGTCGCCATCTTGACGCTCAAGATTTCGCCGCACCAGCCGTTGCAGACGGTGCGGAATGCACTGGAATTATTGCAACGCAGCTATGAGGTGCGCTTCGCACGCCAGCTTTTTCACAACCGCAATGAGGTGACGGTCGTCGCGACAGTTCGCACGCAAGCGCCATCCATTGCCAGGAAACGACGAGGGCCGTCCGGATGACGACCCTCACGTGAAGCTGCGGATCTGGAAGCGTCGTTACTCCCTCACGGCCGCAGGGTCTCGCCTCCCGCCGTCGGCCGTTTCTCGGGTTTCGGCGGTTTCGGCGCGGTCAGCTTGAAAAAGACGTCGAACATCGGCTCGAGTACGCCCCGCAGACTGAGCCAGTAGATGCGTCCAAACATCATCTTCATCAGGTGGTTCAGACGGCTTGGCTGCAGCTTGACTACGGGCGCGTCGTAGGACCCGATAACGAACGTCCCCTTGCCATAGGCCAGGTCAACGGGGCAGTGTGTGCGCCCGCCGAAGGCCGCCGGCTTACCGGCCAGCATGCTGGCCACTATTTTCGCTTCCAGATGCGCGCCGACTCCTGACTTCGAGGTCGGCAGGTTGGTCCCGTCGCCGATGGCGTAGACGTTGTCGAAGCCCATGACTCGCAGCGTGAGCTTGTCGGTCTTCAACAACCGGCTCTGATCGAGCACTTCACCCGGCTCGTAGCTGATATCCGCGCCGATGAATGGCGGGATGATGATCGGCAGATCGTAGTGGACCTCATCCCCTTCGATGGAGTAGATCGTTTTGGTCTCCGGATCGATGCGGTCGAGATCGAAGAAGGTCATGATCTCGACGCCCCGCTCGCGCATGATCGGCTCGACGATCTCGTTCATCGGCGCGGCCGGATATGGCCGCGGATAGGGCGAGAAGAAGACGAGTCGCGTCTTGTCCCGAATGCCGCGTTTCGTCAGTAGCTCATCGATGAGCAGGATCCCCTCGACCGGTGAGGGCGGACACTTGCAGATCGGTGAGGCCTGGCCCAAAACGATGGTGCCGCCCTTGAAACTCTCCAGATTAGCCCACAGTTTGTGCGCCCAGGCGAGCGTCGAATGATAGTCGCCATACTGCGCATTGATCTCCGTCAGGCCCGGTATTTGTCCTGGATCGGTGCGCACGCCAGTACCGACGACCAGGTCGTCGTAGCCATACTGAGCGCCGCTTGCCGTCGTCACTTCCTGCTTGCGCAGATCGATGTGCGTCGCCCGGTCATGCACCAGCCGGACGTGGCGTGAAAGGAGCGAGCGCTCGTCACGCACGGTGTTGACCCGGGAGTTCTTGAAGGCAACGTAGAGAAGCGCGGGCTGGAACATGTGCTCCAGCGACGCCGTCAAGACGGTCACCTCGAACGTTCGTTTGTTGAGCGTATTGGCCAGCATGGTGGCGCCGGTCCCGCCACCAATGATCAGGACTCTGCGCGCCACGTTACCGCCTCACAATCTCGAGCACCACGACGATCTTGTCGGGATCATCGTCGAGCGACACGATGCGATTGCCGGTCTTGGTGGCCCAGGCTTGAACGTCGGGCTTGACGCCGGGGTCGGTTGCCCACAGCTCGAGAACGTCACCGACCTTCGAACGGCGATAGGCCATCGCCAGATCCGTGATCGGGCCGGGGCAGGACGAGCCACGCGAATCAATTACGGTATGGGGTGTCGTCACTTCGTTCATCAATCCACCTCCTTGGTGTGTAGATGTCGGGCTTATATGAAGAAGGTCTCGCCATGCTCCGACATCAGGACGAAGCTGGCCGCACCGACGACGTCGTCGACGAGATCGTTGAAGTCCTCACGCTTGAGACCCATGACCTCGCTCATCATCGAGCAGGCATAGATCTTGGCGCCCATCTCTTTGGCCTGGCGCAACATCACGTCCCATGGCGCGACGTTGTGGGCCATCATCCCCTGCATCAGCATGGGAGCCATAGCGGCGAATTCGGTCGGGAAGGGAAGCTCGGGCGGGTTCTTGGTGAAGGCCGGAAGGGCGAAGCCGGTGATGAAGATGTTGACTTCCATACCCATGGCCGCGGCGGCCTGGCTCATGACACCGAGCGGGATGAATTTGTCGGCCGTGCCACTGTACATGACGATCGAGAACTTGCTCGTCGTCTCCTTGGATTCGACCTCTTCGCCAATCTTCTCAACAACTGGAAGTGCCATCTCGTGCTCCTTTCGGCGGAGCTGTGGCGGCCGGAGGGCCGGTCGCTGTTGTGGTGCCGCCCCACCCACGTCAGGTGGAGCAGGTCGGCATGGGCGGGTTGTATCGGCCAAGCGGCCTACCGTGAGCCTAGCATCGCCACCGTAACAACCGTGCCGACATCTGCGCCGCGGTATGTCAAGGGTGTGACAAAACCACGTCAACCGGCACAGGTTGTGTAAAAACTCGCGCACACGCCGAGCTATGAACAATCCCAACAGCACTGGTCGAAAACTGAGCAGGAAATGAACTGTTCGGTGAATAGCCCGTCGCTCTACGCTCGGCTCATCGGATCCACGGTTCGATATGGGGAAGGAGCGGGGCACGGCGATTACGTCGAGTGAGACACAGCAGCGTTGAGACCGATGACTTGACTGGAATCTCAAGAAAGGACTGACGGCATGCCACGTTACCTCACGATTGGGCTGCTCACCATGAAGCCGGGTTACCGCAACGTAGCCGAGCAGATCGCGGATCAGGGCGCGCCGGGTGTGGCACAGCTGCCCGGATTCGAGAGCGTGACCTTCTTCCTTGACGAGGGGCGAAACGTTTATGGCGCCATCAGCGTGTGGGATTCACGTGAGGCGGCCGAGAAGGCAGACGAGATCCTGACGCCGCAGTTCCAGCAGGCGTTTGGCGATTACATCGAGGGATCCATCGATTCACGACTCTACGAGATCCACGAACACAATTCCTGAGTCCACGCCATTACGACGCCCGGCGGTGATTCGTCCGGGCGTCCTCGCGCATGTTGGCGTCCGGACGGATCAATCGACGTGCCGCTCCAGCCAGGCAAGCAGATCGGCCGTCACCGTCTCGTGGCCCAGGTCGTTGTGCACCTGGTGAAAGGCGCCGGGATACTCGATGAGGGTCTTGTCGCGCTCGGTGACGTTTGCGACGAAACGACGACTGCCGTCAATCCCGGCGATGCGGTCCGCATCTCCGTGCTGAATCAGCAGCGGCACGCGCAAATCGGTGGCGTGGGTCTGAATGAAGTCGACAGTTCGCTCGGTCTCCACCGCCAGTCGCGCCGTGCCTCGATCATGCACCAGCGGATCGGACCGATAGTCCGCGATCACCTCCGGATCGCGCGAGATGGCGCTCGCATCGAGACCGGTACTGAGCGAGAAGGAGGGCCAGACGCGCGAAATCACACGGGCCAAAGCGCGCTTTGCGGGCGAAATGCCAAGATCGCCGATCGCCGGAGCGAGGGCCATGACGCCCTGCAGCCCGTCGGGAGCGCGCAGGGCGTAATCGAGGACGATGATGCCGCCCAGGCTGTGCCCCAGCAGGAAGCATGGCTGCCCCGGCTGCTCCTCGGTCACGACATTCAGGAAGGCGCGCACGTCCTGGCGGTAGTCGTCCCAGGAGCGGATGAAAGCTCGCTTCCCGGGTGAGCGGCCGTGGCCCCGCAGATCAAAGCCAGAGATGGCGAACCCGGCCGGGACGAGCCGCTCCACCACGCGCTCGTATTCGCCGCTGTGCTCGCCAAGCCCATGGACGATAACGACCACGCCACGCAGGGGCGTCCCGGCTCCGAACCAGCATTGATCGTAGAGCTCGAGGCCATCATGCCCCTGAAATGTCCCCTCGCGTAGCTCGATCTGGCTCATCCCGCCTCCGTCAATCACGCCTCACGCGGGACGATAGGCACCGCCTCTCCCTCCTCCGGCCCAAGCCGCCAGACCATCAGCGTGCTGTAGACGCCACCGAGCAGAATCCCCACGACGTAGAGCAGATAGAGCCAGGCTCCCACGCGGCTCCATTCCACTCTCCCATGAAAGCGGAGCAGCGCGAGGAGTTGCAACGCGCCGATCAGCAGATAGGGAACGGTCCCGACCCGACCGCGCGCCCAGCCCTTCTCACGCACGAACCAGAGGGAGGCGACGGCGATAGTCAGAAACCCGGCGCCGATCGTCTGGGCCGTGAACTCGGTCAGCCCCCAGGGCCAATGGGCCAAGAGCCGATGTGGAGTGAGCGTCAGGCCCAGACCGAAGACCAGCGAGATGACGCCATTCAAACCAAGGAAGGCCCGCACCCAGTTCGGGACCACCGCGCCAATGGGCGGATCGCCACCGGGAACGCGCAACTGAAGCACAAGGACCGCCGCCAGGATGAAGGGAACGACGACGTACACAATCAGCCAGGCCCAGGCAGCGACGCGCGCGCCGAGTAGATGGCTGTGAAAGTGGAAGGGGTCGAGATGTCTGAGCGTAGCCAGGACCATGAGGGGGACGAAGGTTACGACGGCGGCCACGGCGACACGCACGTTGGCCCAGGCCTCCTCACGAACGGCGAAAAGGAGGAGAAGCGTTCCTGCCCAGAACCCCGTGCCGATAAAGGCAGCTGAGAGCGGGTTGCCGATCGTCCAGGCAAAGTAGCGATCGGTACGGTTCGCCAGAACGTAGAGCTGTACACCGGCAATACCGGCCAGCAGCACCGAGAGGGCGAAGACCGCACGGGTCAGCGGCAGGAGCGGTCTCACCACCGTAGAAGGTTGAGACGACATGGCTTCCTCGATTCGCGCGAGCCGTCACACGGGAGAGTTGGTCACCCAATCCCCGATGATCAGCCTACAAGGAAACGTATCGACGATGAATCGCTTCAGATGCGTAATCGTGATTCTGCGGTGGGAGGAAAGGGCTGTCAATAAGACACCGATGGGATCGCTGATTATGCGATCCCATCCACCCGTTTACGCAATTCGTTGTGGCGGTCTCACTCCATCGCGAGGGCGGGGGTTCTCGCTACTTTGCTGATGGCTGGCTTGGCGAAGCGCAGCAGCCGCAAGCCGTTGGTCACCACCAGGATGGTGCCGCCTTCGTGCGCGATGACGCCGACCGGCAGAGGCACCAGACCCACCACCGCTCCGGCCGAGAAGAAGAAGATGACGCTCAGGGCGAAGACCATGTTCTGGGTGATGATGCGCCGTGCCCGGCGGCTCAGCTCCACCGCATAGGGGAGCTTGGTCAGATCGTCCGACATAAGAACCACGTCGGCCGTTTCGAGCGCAACGTCGGTGCCGGCCGCGCCCATGGCGATGCCGAGCGTGGCCGTCGCCAGCGCCGGAGCGTCGTTCACGCCGTCGCCCACCATGGCGACCTTGATGCCCGCCTCCTGCAATTCGCGGATGACGTCCAGCTTCTCTTCCGGCAGCAGACCGGCGCGCCACTCGTCGATGCCAACCTGTTTGGCGATGGCGCGGGCCGCGCGCTCGTTATCACCGGTCAGCAGGATCGTCTTTTTCACGCCGATGCGATGCAGCTCTTCGATGACGGCCGGGGCGACCGGCCGGATGACGTCGGCCACGCCGATAACGCCGAGCGGTGTATCGTCCGCCATGACGTACATGGTCGTCTTGCCATTCTCACGATAGACGTCGGCCTGTTCCCGCAACGTCTCCGGAAGCGCAACCCCTTCACTCTCGAAGAGGGCGTCATTGCCGATGCGGATGACGCGGCCCTGCACGCTGGCGCGCACGCCACGACCCGGCACCGACTGCAGATTCGAGATGTCCCCTTCGTCGATCAGACCACCGAAGCCGTTGCTCTCGGCGTACTGCACCACGGCATTGCCGAGCGGGTGCTCTGAGAGACGCTCCACCGACGCGGCGATCGAAAGCATCTCCCGCTCATCCACCCCGGTCCAGGGCATGACGTCGGTCACACGCGGGCGTCCGAGCGTCAAGGTGCCGGTCTTGTCGAAGGCCACGGCCGTGATGACGCCCGCGTTCTCGAGATGGACGGCGCCCTTGAAGAGGATGCCCTGACGCGCGCCGTTGGCCAGCGCCGACAGGATCGAGGCCGGCGTCGAGATAACCAGCGAGCACGGAGAGGCGACAACCAGCAACGTCATGGCGCGATAGAACCAGGTGTGGAACTCGTGGGTGCCGAAGATCAGCATTGGGATGGTGAAAGTGACCACTGACGCGCACATGATGGCGATGGCGTAGGCGCCCTCGAAGCGATCGGTGAAGCGCTGGGTGGCCGATTTTTGGCCGCGCGCCTCCTCGACGATGCGGATGATCTTGGCAAGCGTGCTCTCATGCGCCACGCGATCGACGCGCAGACGCAGCAGGCCGTGTCCGTTGATGGTTCCGGCGAAGACGTTGTCACCCTTCATCTTGCCGACCGGGATCGACTCACCGGTGATGGGCGACTGGTCGACTGAGGATTCGCCGCTGACAACTTCGGCGTCGGCCGGGATGCGCTCGCTTGGGCGCACCACCACCACGTCGCCGACAACCAACTCCTCCACCGGAATGCGCCGCTCCTCGCCGTTGCGCACGACCAGAGCGTCCTCCGGGCTCAGCTCCATCAGGGAGCGGATGGCCCGGTGCGTTCGACCCAGGGCGAAATGCTCGAGCGCATTGCCCAGCGAGAAGAGGAAGAGCAGAATGCCGCCCTCGATCCAGCCGCCGATGGTCGCGGCGCCGATGGCCGCCACCACCATGAGCAGGTCGACCTCGACGCTCCCCTCGCGCAGAGCCTTGATCGCATCAATGGTGGCGAAGGTGCCGCCGGCCAGATAGGTCACTACATAGAAGGCAAGCTGCACGTTGTGGGAGATGAGACCCAGCGCGCCGAGTCCCCAGCCACTGATCAGGAAGATGGCGGTGGTCGCGGCAAGCACCATCAGCTTGTGCTCTTCCCACCAGCTTTCTTCCTCCTCCATCTCACGACGGGGGTGGGATGGCTGCTCGGTGGGGCGTACCGGCACACCCGACTCGCCGATCTCCTTCGAGATTTGTGGCAAGTGCTCGCGTGTGCCGACGTACTCCAGGCTCAGGCTTCCGCTGGGAGCATTGGCGCTGGCCCAGACGATGTCATCCCGTCCTTTAAGGCGTCGCTCGATGGCCAGACCGCAGGAGCGACAGGAGACGCCATCCATGCGCAAAGAGCAGCGGTGATAGCGCTCGCCGAGCTGAGCGCCGACGCGTTCGGCTACTCGCTCCACGGCCGAAAGCGAAACGAGATTGGGGTCGTACCTCACTTTGATGGCGCTGTTAGCCGGGTCGAGCTCCACCGCGCCGATGCCCTTGTGCGAGGTGAGCGTCTGGAGCAGCACCTCGGCACAGCGCGCTTCGTCGTCGTCTTCAAGGGAGATGGGAATGGTTCGTTCGCGCATGCTGCCTCACCATAGATTCGTTACTAGCAGGTTGTTCGTTGCTTCCAACGTTTTGAGAATGAGTCCTATTTCTATGGCAGCTTACTGAACGTGCGCCCCCCTGTCAATGGAATTCGAAACATTAATGTTGACTAAATTTGTCGGATTAGACGCGGAAATCAGACCACTGCGGCGACCGGACGCGGCATTCCGCGGTCCACCAATACCGCACCCTCCTTGATCACGCCCAGCAGCCTGGAGCGGTCCTGCAAGATTCGCAGATCGCTCAGCGGATCACCGTCGACGACCAGCAGGTCGGCCATCTTGCCTGGCAAGATACTTCCAGTTATGTCGCCTAGTCCGATGGCGTCCGCCGCGGCTGAGGTGGCTGCCACGATCGTCTCCATCGCCGTCATGCCGATGCGCTCGTGCATCAGCTGTAGCTCGCGGGCGTGGCCACCAAAGGCCATCGTGTTGCATGAGTCGGTTCCCATGAAGATGCGCACGCCCGCTTTGTAGGCCTTCTGCATCGATTCCTGGCGGTAGCCGTCGGTCTCGCGCGATTTGGCCAGCGACTCGGCCGGTACGCCCCGCTCCTCACCATGCGTCAGGATGAAATCACCGATGGCGAGCGTCGGGCAGAGCCAGGTGTTGCGCTCCAGCATCATCTCGATCAGTTCGTCGTCCAGATGCGTGCCATGCTCCAGCGTGTCGACTCCGGCCACCAGCGCCTGGTAGATGCCGTCCCGCGTGTGGGCGTGCGCCGCCACCGGCTTGCCCAGCGCGTGGGCCTCATCCACGATGGCCTGCGTCTCCTCCATCGTGTAGTTGCGCCACTCCGACTTATCGCCGATCGAGAGGACGCCACCGCTGGTGCACAGCTTGATGAAGTCGGCTCCGTCGCGGGCGTACTCACGGATCAGCTTGCGGCAGGCGTCGATGCCGTCAGCGGGTGGCCACATACGTTGCTCGATGGCGGCTGGGACGAACATATCGCCGTGTCCGGCGGTCATGCCGACGAAGCCACAGACGACGACGCGGGCGCCGGGCAAAATCCCCTGCTCCATCACGTGCCTGACGGCGATCTCCGGACGGCCGCCGGCCATGTCGCGCACCGTAGTGACGCCCGACTCTAGCGCCGTGATGGCGTTGGCGGCGCAGTGGACGGTCTGCTCCTCGATGAAGGTGAGGACGTTCCAGAGGTGCACGTCCTGATGGCCGCGGCCGGCGAAGGAGCGCAGATGGACGTGGCCGTCGATCAGACCGGGCATGACCGTCTTGCCGGAGACGTCGTGGACCGGCAGATCGCTGGGGAGGTTGATGGCGCTGGATGGCCCGACCGCGGCGATGCGGCCGTTATCGATAAGCACCGTCCCGTCCGGGATCGGATCGCCACCCGTGCCGTCGATGATCATCCCGCCACGCAAAGCGAACGTGTCGCGCTCAGCCATTCATCACCCCCTTCTCAGAACCGCCCGAGCTGACGGTCCTGCTCTTCGAGATCGCGCAGGCGCTCGGCGAAGGCGTCGGTGATCTCCTGCCAGACAGCGCGGCCACCCTCGACCGTCGCTGGACGTGGATCACCTAACGCGCCGGTGCTCGACATCTCCTGAAAGAGAAACGCTTCGCCGCCGACCCGGTAGCGCTCGTTGAGCATGGTCAGCTCCGGCGCCATCATGCGTTCCCGCTTCACCAGGTCGGCCCGTTCGGCCAGGCACAGAGCCGTCTCCATCACCGCCGCGTGACCGCCGTCCGTCCCTGGAAAATACTTCTCCTGCAGGGCATGCCAGTTGTCGTCGACGCTCAGGATGCGCAGCGTCACCTCTTTGCCGGCCCGCGCCGCTTCGGCCTTCACGTCCCAGACCACGCCCGGCACGACCCAGTGCCCGCCGCAGCCCCGCACCAACCCGATGCGCTGGAAGCCGAGGTCGATCACGCTCCAGATCAAGTGTTTCATCAGTGGGACGTAGACCTCGTTCGGCATGCTGATGGTGCCCGGCAGCCCGAAGTGCTCCGAGGCGGGTCCGAACGGGAGAGGCGGCAGCACCAGCACGCCAGCTCCGAAGCGCTCGGACGCTTTGGCAGCCCCTTCAACGGTCAGGCGCTCCACCTGATAGGTGTCGGTATCGACCGGCAGATGTCCGGCATGCTGCTCGGTGCAGCCCAAGGGCAGCAGCACGAGCGGATTGGCCTCCACCGCCGCACCCAATTCCTCCGCTGTCAGCTCACCCCACTTCACGGATGGCATGGTTGCTCCCCTTCCTCTCGACGATGTCAGTCAAATCCTGAACTGTTATGTCAACTCCTATAAAGTATCATGCTGTTTTGCGTCTTGGAAGCCCGACCAACACCGTCTTGTCATTCTGAACGAAGTGAAGAATCTCTCCGACGATGCTGTGGGCGCCACGATGATTGGTGGAGAGATCCTTCGACTGCTTAACCCTCTCTAACTCCCCCTTCACAGGAGAGGGAGAACCATCAGGATGACAGGGTACGTTGGTCATCCTCGTAAATGGCAAATCCCCTCGTCCACCACTCACTCGACCCTTCCCCCACTCACCACACCCGTAACGTCAGGTGTTCCGCATCCCCCTCGCTCGAGCGTCCATACTCGAAGCCGGTCCCCGCCGCGGCGGCTCCAAAGACGTCCAGCAGGCGGTTGAGCTCTTCGCGCGTCACACCGATCACCGACAGAAGATCCTCTTCACTCAGCGCCACCTCGAAACGATAATCCAGCTCCTCCGGCACATGCTCGCCGGGCAGACTTGTGACTACCACCTCCGCCCCTTCCGGATTCACCGCCCGCGACGTGATTTCACCGCCGATCGCCTCCACGTTGAGCAGCAGACCGAGAAGCGCGCTCTCCACGCCGCCTCCGGGCACACCCATCGAGAACCCTGACAGGCGCTCGCTCCACCAGTCGACGAGCCCATCCACGTTCCCGTCCCGTTCTTTGGCATACGACAGCGCGGACCCGGCCAGCGACAGCGTCAGCAGGCGGCACCAGGCCAGCAACTCGTTCGGCGAATAGGGTCGTTGCTCCAACATCGAGTCCGTCCTCTCCCGTTCGCATCAATAAATCCCTTGACCAATCGTCACCGCATCGCCGAACACCGGTTCTAATCCGCCATTTATGTGGATAACTTCAGACCAGGTGTGGATAACATCAGGCGGCTGTGGAAAGACCTGTGTAAAGCCAATACTGGGCTTTGGATAACTTCGGTCGCAACGTGGGCCATCTGCGGACAGATTGGCATGTGACAATTCAGGCACGCATCATTCCACACTTGACGTGTGTCTGTGTGGAAGATTCACCCACAGAACGGCTGCCGCGGTTTTCGCATCCAATCAGGGAGCGCACCGAGTTTTCCCCGTCTCCACAGGCTCTACTAATCTCTACGAGATTCTCTAAAAGAATGACTCCGTTAATCCCCAGAAACGGGATGGGGATTACTCAGTAAAAGATGGTCCGTGTTCGATGGTATGGAAGGACGTCGTCTGGGAGCTCCTGGCCAAGCTGCCAGAGCATCCAGTCGAGCTGATAGGGTGGAATCTGGAGTCCGAGGCGTTCGAGGTCTTGCCGCAGGGCCTCGACGCTCCAGAGCGTGGCCGCGCGGATCTCGAGCTCATGGGGATGGCCGGCGGAAATCGGCTGGCGCTGCGCCAGGATGGTGGTGAGGGTCACATCGTAATGCAGGACACCGAGCTGCTGGAGGACCTGGGGGACTTTGTAATCGGCAAAGGCCGTGAGGCGATCCAGATCGCCGAAGTATCCCAGCCCTTGTCCGCTGAATGCGCCGGCGAGGTCGCTGACCAGGATCTGTGCCCGTTTGTAGAAGCGGACCTCTCGGCCGTCGAAGGTCGCCACGTCGTTGAAGGATGGGAAATCCGCGACGACGCGTCGCGCGAGCTCGACGGCGCTGCCGCCACAGACATCGATCAGTCGAGCGGATTGGCCCTGATGTGAGCTGAGGAGGACGTGTCCGACCTCGCGAAGGTTGGCGACTCGCTCCGGCAACAGCGGAATGACCCCATCGCCCGCCAGGATCATGGCAAGCTGCGATTCGGTGATCTGGGACAGGTATTCAGCGTCGGTGAGGGGTATGCCCTGCCGCATGGCGCGGGTGAGGGCGGCCGCCAGGGCCCAATAGCCGTTGTAGTGTTGCCCTTCAAATATCACGATCCAGCGCGGCTCGCCCCAGAAGCAGAAGTTGAGCGCGTCCAGCACCAGAACGAAGTTGGCTGTCTCCTCCGGTTCGCCGCTCCAATGCAGACCGCTCTCCCATTCAGGCGGGCTAAACTCGCGGTGGGCGATGCGCTGGGCGAGGTGCTCGACGCCGGCGAGATCGATGCGCACCGAACCGGCCTTCTCGACCACCGGCAATGTGCTGCGGAGGACGCCGAGCGGATCCGGGTTGTCTATCAGACTGAGCACGAAGACTTCTCCGGGAGACGATCGGGACAGACACGCGCCGAGCATAGCAGATGACGTCCGTGATTCCGTTCCTCACCATGCTCTCAGGACGGCCGCGGCCGTTTGCTATGATCTGGCTCAGGCGTACTGTGTGACGTGGATGAGGAGGCTCCCATGACGCCGATATTGCTGCATCGCATGCGCACGCGTGGCGGACGATCTCGGGCCAGCGGCTATCTGCTCGCGGCCTCGATATCGGCCCTCCTGTGCGGGCTAGGAACCATGCTGCTTCTGCTGCACCCGTGAGTTGGCTGTGGCTTGTACCTGCCATTCGACTGGCATCGCGGCACTGAAACGATATTCAGACAATAGGGAGGCCTCGTGGTGGTGACGGGTGAGGTGGCGGAGTTCATTCGGCGCATGCCGAAGACGGAGCTTCACGTCCATCTGGAGGGGTCGGTGCGGCCCAAGACTCTGCTCGAGCTGGCCGAGCGGCACGGCGTTAAGCTTCCCGGTCCGCAACGAGGATGAGTTGCGGCGCTATTACGCCTTCCGCGACTTCGACCACTTCATCGAGGTCTACATCGAAGTGAATCAGTGTTTGCGCACCTCAGAGGACTTCGCCCTGATCACGCGTGAGCTCGGCGAGGAAGCGGCTCGACAGAACACGCGCTATCTCGAGGTCACCATCAGCCCAGGCGGCCCGGTACGCCGTGGCAGGCTCAGCTACGAGGAGTTCCACGAAGGGATCACTGAAGGAGCGCGTCAAGCATGCGAGGAATGGGGCGTTGAGATGCGCTTCGTCGTTGACATCGTGCGTGTCAATGACGTGGATAATCGCTGGTCGGCGGCCCGCTATGCCGCCAGCAAGGCGGGAGACGGCATCGTCGGTATCGGTTTGGGTGGCACCGAGGTCGGGTATCCGCCTGAGGAGCACGTCGACGTTTTCGACTTCGCGCTGGCGAATGGCCTGCGCAGTACGCCGCACGCCGGGGAGACGGTTGGTCCTGAGAGCATTTGGGGCGCGATCCGCACACTCAAGGCCGAGCGCATCGGCCACGGCATCCGCGCGATTGACGACCCGCTCCTCGTCGAGCATCTGCGTGAACACCAGATCACGCTCGAAGTCTGCCCCACCAGCAACGTCTGCACGCGCGCCGTGGCCTCGCTCGGCGAGCATCCGATCCGCCGCCTCTACGACGCGGGCGTCCCGATCACGGTCAACAGCGACGACCCGCCCATGTTCGGCACGACGCTGCTCGATGAGCAGCTTCTGCTGGCGAATGAGTTTGGGTTCACGATTGACGATATCGAAAAAGTGAATCTACGGGGACTCACCGCGGCGTTTCTGCCGGATGCCGAGAAGCGGCGCATGACGTCGGAGTTCCGCGCCGAGTACGCGCGGCTGCGGAGCGAATTGCAGTTGCCCGCGGCTCAGTAGATGTCGGTGCCAGCGACGGCGGTTCCGGTGCTGGGTTGGGTCGGACGTTCCATCGAGCGTAAGGCTGGTGCAGCCACAACCATCAACGGCATCACCAGTGAAAGGATCGCGACGGTGCCGAGCGCTCCCTTCAGACTGACGAATTGGATCAGATAACCAGCCATCAGCACGCCGAGCGGGGTCGCCGATTGATGGACAGCCGTGATCGTTCCGAAGACACGTCCGCGGAGCTCGCTCGGCACGCGCTCCTGATAGACGGTCCAGATCAGCGGACTGATGATTCCGAATGCCACACCGTCGATCAGCAACACGCCGGTGCTGATCAGGAGGCTTGGCGTCATGACCAATGCCGCGAGTGCCAGGAACGAAACGACGAAGGCCGCGATCATGGTGCCGCGACGTGGCCATCGGTGGCCAGTGAATCCGAACAGGATGGTTCCGAGCAGCGCACCACCTCCGTCGGCCCCCACCAACACACCGAGCGCCACCGAGCTGTCGAAGACACGGCTGGCGAAGACCGGAAGCACCACCGCCATCAGCGCCGCCCCCACAAAGTTGACATAAGATCCGATCGCGGCGACGGAGAGGACGACTCGCTCGCTCTTGAGGAACTCGATACCCCCACGGAGTGCCGTTAGATAGCGGACTCTTTCCTGAACCACATGGGTCGCGATCGTTGGCACAAGCAGCAGTACGACCATGGCCGAAAAGGCGAAACTGGCGGCGTCGAGCCAGAGCACGTTGCGTGCGCTGACCAGCGCAATCAGGAATCCGGCCATGAGCGGGCCACCGAGCGAGGCGAAGTTTCCGATTCCCTCGTCGAACGAGTTGACCCGTTCGAGCGGCATTCGTGCCATTTCAGCGAGATCGGGCAGCATCCCACGTCGCGCCGATATTCCCGGGGTATTGAAGACGGCCGTGCACAGAATGAGAAGGAGCAGCTGCCAGAACGCCAGGCCGACCAGCTGATCGAGCAGGGGAATGAGCGCGATGGAGACCCCCGCGGTGGAATCGGCAAGGATGCTGGATCGACGAAAGCCGACCCGGTCGACGATCGCACCGCCAAAAAAGGAGGACAGGATCATGCCGACCGCTTCGATGGCGCCGGCCGCGCCGACACGCGCCGGACTGCCGGTCGTTTGCAGCACATACCAGGGGAGGGTCACCAGGGCAAGCTGATTCCCAGTAGAGGAAACCGCTCTAGCGCTCATCAGTGCAAGGATTGGCCACTTGCTCCGCCGAACCTGTGGCTCGGGAACATTCATACATCCAGCCCGTTTCGTCGCAAGATGGAGGTCTGGCACTGCCGCAGACCAACGGGGCTTATCAAGCTTTCAGGGCAATTTGCGCGCTCGTATGAGCAGTTTCGGTCTGCCGTTCTCATAGTATATCTGGCACCCTTGAACATACACCGCAATACGATGTCTCGAGCGGCTTGAATACGGTCGTCGGAATTGGGAGTATTAGGCTACCGGGGCAGCTTGAGTGGGTCAATTAGAGATTCCTATACTGTACGCTACGTTCATTGTGCCTGGCGGTCGACGGTGTTCCACCAGGCGGTATCGATGGCTCCATGAGAGCTCGAACTGCGACGTGACACATCCATGCCGCACGTAATATCGAGAGAAGCGAGGTTGCAATGGCCGCCCGTCCACTGAGTGAGGCAGTCCAGCAGGCAGAAGAAGCGATCAGCGGTGGAAATTACCGGCTCGCTGTGGAAACCTGCCGCCGGGTGCTGGGGCAGTTTCCTGAGTTCGCGACCGCCCATCGGCTGCTGGCGGAGGCGCATCTTGAAGAAGGGGACGTCGCCTCGGCGGAGCGAGCCTTCAACGAGACCTTGCAGCGCGATCCGCAGAGCTCGGCTGCTTATGCCGGATTGGCAACGATCGCCGAAGGGCGAGGTGATGCCAATACCGCGCTTGCCTACGCGCAAGCCGCCTGGGAGATCGCCCCGCAGCGGGCCGATCTGCGTGACCGTGTGGCTGGA
The DNA here is from genome assembly GCA_963822235.1 of uncultured Chloroflexia bacterium. GTDB lineage: Bacteria > Chloroflexota > Chloroflexia > Thermomicrobiales > Thermomicrobiaceae > CALAGB01. The sequence continues at coordinate 1,619,027 of CAWGGU010000005.1, read as the reverse complement.
CTTTCGGAGCGAGTCTATGGCAAGGGTGGTCGATTGCATCTCACCCGTGCCGCGCTGACGTCGCTTCATTTCCGGGCAGGACGCTGGTCGCGAGCGGCCGCCGAAGCTGCCGCCGTGCTGGCCGAGCATCCGACACGCGTCGATGTTCATCTGCGCATGGCCGAGGCGCTCTGGCGACGCGGGAGTCTGCCGGCCGCGGCGAATTCCTGTCGCGCGGTATTGGAGTCGGCTCCGTCCGCCGTATTGGCGCTGCTGATGCTGGCCGATGTCGAGCGCCGTCAGGGCAATCAGGAAGCGGCTGCACAACTGCTCGAGCGAGCCCGCGCGATCGATCCGGATGGCGTGCGCGCGGCTGATCTCGTGACGGTTGGTGAGGCCGAGCTTGCCGAGTTCATCTTGCCTTCCGGAATTCCGGAATTTGACGACAACGCCGAAGTGACGGCCGAAGTCGAACGTCCACGTATCGCCCCCGCCCCCGATTTCAGCTGGACAGAGCCCTCGCAGCCGGAATCACATGCTGAGCCCGAAGCGGATCGCATGGTATCGGAGACTCCTGCGCCGCAGCAGGCTTCCGCGCAAACGGAAGAGAGCGTCTTCGAGGTTGGTCTTCCGGACGACGCCGAGATCGACGCCGCCCGTCCTCCGGCCGCAACGCAGCATGGGTACACGTCGATGCTGCAATCGCTGGAGGGTGAGGGGCTGAAGCCCTTCCGTCTCGAAGGGGATGAGGGAGCCGAGTTTGACGAAGCGCAGACGGCGTCGGCCGCGACTGATGAAGATGAGGACGTCTTCAGCCTGGTGAGTGATGAGGAGATCGACGCCGCCCGGCCGCCGACAGAGCGACCACATGGCTACACCACACTCCTCAATTCCCTGGGCGAGAGTGGCCTTTCTCCATTCGAAGTCGATGGTGAGCCAGGGTATCCGACCGAGCCGGAAGATGATTCGGATGCGACCTTGGCGTCGGCCGCGGCGGAGCCAACTGCCGCGAGCGTCGAGCCGGTCGATTACAGTACGGATCTGACCGCCGGCTGGGACGACATCGATGCCGAGATCAAGCGAGCCACTCCGACGGACGAATCTTCCATGTCGGGCTACACCGGTGAGCTGCGCGACTTGGACGACATCGGCGTGGAGCCCTTCTCCATCGACAGCGTCGAGATGAGCCGATCGGCTGAACATGAATTTGCCGACGATGTGGAGCTCGATGCCGCGTTCGGTGAGGATCTCTCATTCCTTGACAGCGCATCGGCGAGCGAACCTGCCGTTCCGGAGACGGTCAATACGGAGTCGGTCGACATCGATCTGACCGATGGCTGGGCCACCATCGACGAAGAGATTCAGAACGCGATCCCGACTGAGACCCCGCCAGGCTACACCGATGAGCTGAATGAGCTGACCGAGAGTGGGGTTGAACCCTTCTTCGTCGACGCTGGGCAGTCCAGTTCTTCGTCTGAGGAGGTCTCTGCGGAGACTGAGGAAGACGTCCCGGACGATCTGGCCGCCGGGCTGGACCTCTGGTCGATCGAAGGAGGTCCGGCGGACACGTCCGCCGGTGAAGCCTTTGAGGTCGTCGAGCCTGAGGCCGAACCGGTGAGCGAGTCGGAGGTCGCGGCGGAAACGGTCACCGACGCCGATCTCTTCGACTTTGCCGATGCCGACACGCAGGAAGACACAGTCGTTGCACCGGCCGAACGAGAAACGGATCAAATTCTCGGTTGGGGTACCGCTCTGGCCGCTGAGCCAGAACCGGTCGAAGAGTCGTCGGCGGATTCGCTGGGGGAGCCGGTCACCGAGGACACGGTGGTTGAGCAGGCCCAGAACGTTGTGACGTCACCCATCGTTCATTCGGATGATTCAGTCCTTTCGTCCATCAGTAACCTGGGTCTCGACTCGAGCCTGTTTGACCGCGCGCGTGACGCGAAGGCGGAGCTCGTACGTTCCGGTCAGGTCGAAGGTAATCTGCTCCTTCCAGGGGTTGAGCCGCCAGGGCCGACGCTGGACGACTTGCAGCAGATGGTGGAGGAAAGTCCGGACGACCAGGCTTTGCGGCGTGAATATGCTGAGGCGTTGCTCGAAGCCGAAGCGTTCGATCGGGCCTTCAACGAATATCGCTGGATGTTCCGCCAGCGATTGGATCTGGACGAGAACGATCTGAACAATCTGAGTCGCGTTGCCGAGAGCGGTGGCGCGCACGAGATCGCCGGACATCGCTTGCTCGGTGCGGTCTACCACCGCGCGGGCAACTTCGGCATGTCGGCGCGGCATTATCAGTTCTCGCTGGCCGACCAGCGCGCTGATGCCGGGAAAGAGGCGTAGATGGAGCGGGAACTGCTGTCGCTGATGAATTATCAGGACGTTCTCGGCGCGGTTGCCAGCACGCACGATGGTCTGGTGGTGGCGTCGGCTGGGCTCGACAGCTTCGATGCGGAGACGGTCGCGGCGGCTGGTTCGGCATTGGTGAGCGGAGCTGGTGGAAGTGATTCAGCATTGGCGATCGATCTTGATGGCGGATCGCTCTTTCTGACCCGAGGCGAGGAGCTGATGCTGGTGGTGCTGGCTGAAGTCTCGGTGCCGCAAGATCCGCTGGCGAACGTAATGATCGAATCGGTCGCGAGACTCGATTCACAGCTCGCGGGTAGCGGGGGATAGCTCGGCCGTAAGGCTGTGGTAGGCTTCGGACCGCTGGCCATTTGGCCGGCGGTCTTCTTGTTAACTTGATTGATCGCGAAGGAGTCGGTGTGGAGCGGACGCTCATCATTGTCAAGCCGGATGGTGTTCAGCGCGGATTGGTTGGCGAAGTGCTGGGCCGATTCGAGCGTCGTGGTGTGAAGATCGTGGGCCTGAAGATGATTCAGGTGTCGCGCGATCTGGCCGAGCGCCACTACGGCGTCCACAAAGGCAAGCCCTTTTTCGCCGGTCTGGTCGATTTCATCACGTCGTCGCCGGTCGTGGTCGGGGTACTCGAGGGTCCGAACGTGATCGACCTCACCCGGGCCACGGTCGGCGCCACAAACCCGGGCAGTGCGGCCCCGGGGACCATTCGTGCTGACTTGGGTTTGACCATTGGCCGCAACCTGATTCACGCCTCCGACGGCGCCGATACGGCCAAGAACGAGATCGACCTCTTTTTCAACGCCGACGAGTTGGTGAGCTACGAGCGGGCGGTCGATCGCTGGTTGATCGAGGATTGACACGTTTCACGTGAAACGTAGGTGACTTCGGATCCCGCTCCATGTTTCACGTGAAACATCGGGACAGCCAAGAGATTGAACACGGCGCCGCAGGGCGCCGTTTGCATCCCTCATGTATGCGACCTCCAAGCCCCGATAGGAGGCATCCCGATGCTGGATAACGGGCAACTCCAGGAACGACTGGCGCACGTCCTCTGGATCGGCGGGCCGCCCGACTGCGGCAAGACGTCGATCGCCGATCTCCTAGCCGACCGGCATGGGATGCAGGTCTACCATTTCGATCGGCATGAGCCGGCTCACTTCGCCCGGGCCGATCCTGAGCTCACTCCGGCTCTCTATCGCACGCATCCCGATCGTATGACCACCGAGATGCGCTGGCTCGGCTCGCCACCCGACGAGATGGCTGCCGACACCATCGCCAGCTGGAGCGAGCGCTTCCCCATGGCCGTCGAGGAGATCCTCGCCATGTCCAAAGACCAGCGCATCGTGGCGGAAGGTCCCGGATTCTTCCCACACTGCCTCGCGCCGATCCTCAAAGACCCTCGACAGGCCATCTGGCTCATCCCCGGCGACGCGTTCAAGATCGCGTCAGCGATTCGTCGCAACAAACCCGGGACCCGCTACGAGACGTCGGATCCCGAGCGCGCCCAGCGGAACCTGATCGAGCGCGACTTGATCATGGGAGAACATATGCGCCGCAGCGCGGAGAAGCACGGATTCACCGTCTATGAGGTGGATGGCTCACGCGACCTGATGGGCGTGTTTGCGGACATCGAGGCCCATTTCGCACCCCATTTACGTACGAACAGGCCGCAGATGAGGACAGGTGAAATTCCGTCGTAGGGGCGACATTTATGGCGCCCATGGGAACAGATGTCTCCCTCAATCGACGTCGATCAGCATTCCGTCGAACGCAAATTCAATCGCCCGGCCCTCAGCCGCCAACTGCTGCTGCAGGCGCAGCAGATCATCATACGAGAGCCCGTCCGGCTCCTCGATGTGCGAGAGAACCGTTCGTTTGGCGCCAAGCACATCCACGATTGAGAGCGTCTGCGCGAATGTGGCCTCATGGCGCAGGATCGGATGGTCGGCTGGAACGCGGCGCTCGCCGTTAAACGGATCGAACTCCACCACACCCATGGGGAGGATCGCCAGATCCAGTCCCCGCATTTCATTGGGCGGTATCCAGCCCAGCGTTTCGTCCGGAGCGAGTAGAACCCGACTCGCCGGCGTCTCCACGAGAAAGGCGTAAACGTAGTCCTCAGCCAGGCGGAAGGGTGACATGCACGTCTCGCCAAAACGAACGTCATCGTCGTCGACGAGCTCGATCAGGCGTACCGTCCCCTGTTTTTCCATGAAGGCCAGGTGATCCCAGCTCGCCAGCCAATGCCGGAAGTCGATGGCGACTTGCTGTGGCAGATAGACGTCGGTCCGCTGTGGTTGTGCCGGCCAGTTGCGCCAATCAACGTTGCGCGTCTCGAAGACCCGGCGACCCATGACGTGGTCCGGATGCCAGTGGGAGTAGAAGCAGGCGTTGATGTTAGTGATCCGCGCGCGGTTGAGCTGATCCTTGCTCTCTTCGGGCGTGTCAATGAGGATGTCCGGGCCGTGAATGAAGACGCTTGGACCGGAACGGCTGTAAGGGATGCCCTTGGTGCGTGCCTCGCGGCAGACCAGACAGTCACAGCCAGGTCGTGGAGTGGTGATGGCTCCGCCTGAACCCAGAATCTCGATCCGCATGGTCACGCTCCGATCGGTTCACGAGGCGCGATTCACCGCAGCGTACGCTTCGCCCCACTCATGACCAGAGTGCGCAGAGACGTCGCTAGCTGTCGGTGTGGTGGATGAAGAGTGGCTGCATGTTCCAGTGGGAGAGGAGCTCGGCGATGAGGTTGCGTAATTGCTGGTCAGTCATTGCCGCCGGCACGGGACGCACCCCGCCAAAGGGCAGCCCGGCGAACTTCTCTTTGTTGGCGCTGGAGCGGACGTCGTTGCGCCATCCAACCATGTTGATCTGCGCGAAGAGCTGCTGCCCGTCGGTCAGGAAGTAGAGCCCATAGGCCGGGTCGAGCATGATCCCGAAATAGCCGCCGAATTCGACGTTGTCCATGATGACCGGATAGCCCGGCTCGGTACGTGTCTCGTAGGTCTTGGCCACCTCACGCAGCATCGGCATGACCCGAACTCGCAGCTGCTCAAGGTCGGCGATTCCACGCATCTCAGTCGACTCAGCGCTCATTCCAGATCTTCTCTCCTGTCCGGCTCATAGCTCGGCCGGACCAATCACTCACGAGCCCGCTCTAGTTCCCAAGGTCGCGTCGCATTCGCCTGCGGGAGCGCGGTATGGCGCTCTTCCCACTACGCGTTGAGAGCCCAAAGATGCGGAAGCCGATTCCCACCGCCGGGCCAACCACCAGGGCGAAGATGACGGTGCCGATCCCGAAATCCCCACCCAGGATGATCCCGATGACGACGACGACCACCTCGATCATCCAGCGATTCACGTGGACCGGCAGACCGGTGATCTCGGTGAGGGCCAGCATGAACGAATCGCGCGGCCCGGCTCCCAGTCCGCTACTAATATACATGCCGGACGCCAGACCGATCACGACGACCGCCGCCACCAGCATCAGAATTCGCAGCGGATAGGGACCGGCTTTGTCGATCATCCCCGTCCCCAGGATGAAGTCGACGAAAAAGCCCACCAGAATCATGTTGAGAACGGTGCCGATGCCGGGAGCGATCCCCACCGCCCAGCTGACCAGTAGCATGATGAGGCCGGTGATCTGGGTCGCCTGTCCGATGCTGATGGGGGTCTGACGCGAGATGCCGTCGCTCAGGACCGTCCAGGAGTTGGCTCCGAGGTTGCTCTGAAGGGTCAACACGACGGCGAAGGCGAAGAAGAAGAGTCCAGAGATCAGGATGACGAGGCGGGCGGAAAGATTCAGCCAGGTGGCGACGTCCCAACGGCGCACGTCTCGCAGCCGAATTTCTCTGCTCCGGTCCGCCGCCTTCAACGCCGACGCGCGCAAGCCTGCCATGTAGACGATTCCCCAACCCGGTGAATCCACGTGCGGACCGAACCCCACCAGTCGCGACCCGCCGCACTATACCATGCGCTTGAGACCCTCCGAGGGGGATCGGCTACACGTCGATCGCTCCAGGGTCCATACTCGCAGTATCGGCATTGTCGCCCGTGAGTCAGAGAGGACAGGCATCATGAAGGACCAGTCCAGTGAAACTGCGGACGTCATCGCGCCGCCACCCTTGCTCTATGGCGGGACGCTGGCGCTCGGCTACATTCTGCACCGATTCATCCCAATCCATCTGCTTCCCGGGCGATCAGGATCGCTACGGCACGTGCTGGGGATACTGTTGATCGCAGGAGGCCTGCTGCAGGCACTCTGGGCGGCCTTCACCATGTTCAAGTCAGGGAACAACCCGGAACCGAGCCACCCCGTCGTTTCCCTGGTGCAAGAAGGCCCCTTCCGCTTCAGTCGCAATCCGATCTACATCGCGCTGACCGTCTGCTACCTCGGCATGAGCCTGCTGCTGGGGACGCTCTGGCACCTGATCCTGCTGCCGGGGCTCCTGACGGTCATGCAGTGGGGCGTGGTGCGACGCGAAGAGGACTATTTGATGCGGCGCTTCGGGGAGAACTATCGAGACTACAGCGCACAGGTGCGCCGCTGGCTGTAGCGCGCATTGCGGGTTGGGGCGAACTACGGTAAGGGTCCGCTGGTTGGACTCGGGGATCGGAGGGCGCTTGCTCGAATGTCGCGGCGTTAGTGTCGTGTGGAATAGGGGAGCCCGGCCTGAATCTGCCGTTCGGAGGTGGGCCGCACCAGGTAGTGAAGCGTGATGGCGCCGAGCGTGATCTGATCGCCATCGCGCAAGATGGCGGAGCGGACCGGACTGCCATTGATGCGCGTGCCGTTGCGGCTCTCGCGATCGACCAGCTCGTGTCGGCCGTCAGGGCGTTGCGTGATCTCGGCGTGGTAGGCGGAGACGGTGGGGTGATCCAGCACCACGTCGTTGTTGGGGTAGCGTCCGATGCGCACCCGTGGCTGGTTCAGCGCCACGCTCTTGCCGGCCACGATCAGTCGTGGCGCGTTGTCTTCCCCTTTCGGGATGAAATCGAAGCGTACGAGCCGCTCCCAAAAGCTGTCCATCACGTCGACGACGTCGGGAGCGTAGAGGGCGACCGGTACCGCCAGGACGAAGAAGAAGGCAGCACCCGAGACGTAGCCAAGCGGATCGATCTCTTCAAGCTGAGCACGGCGATAGAGCCAGACGAGCTCGCCGGCCCAAACGATGACACCCAGGAATATGAAGATGGTCAGCACCGTGTGCCCGCTCATGCCTTTCTCCCTTCCTGCCGGTGAAGGGCAGTATAACGTCAATTGTAACGATCGTCGCGCCTTCGTGACCGCATGACAACGGGCGGGCGCGGACTCCCTGTCACAGTATGCTTGAATCGGAGTCAGATAGGCCGACGCGAACGCGTGAATTGCAGAGGAGCCGGAGCATGGACGACCGAGATCGAGCCGAAATCCTCGCGGAGATCCTGCGTGAGCGCATGCCTACTGTGCATCACATCATCGACGAGTGGAGTGTGCCCGATTCTGATGCAGTCAACTATGCCCAGATCAAAGACCTGATCTGGCAGATCGCCGCCCCGTTGGGCCTCTCAATGCTGGGGTTCAGTGTGTCGGAGCGCGCCCGCATGGAAGATCCGGGCGACATCGACCTGATGCAAGAGCGAGCTCTCTTCGCCGGTAGCGGCGAAGAGTCGGGCGCGCTACTCGAGCGATTCCTCTCGGTCGCTCAGGGGCTCCGCTTCTAACGCGGAATCGGCTGGAGGATCGACGCTCGTCGCGTCCTCCTGAGGCTCTTCCGGTTCCTCTTCCTCTTCGTCACACCGTTCCACCAGCAGTCGAATCGATGTGATGACGCCCTGTTCGTTGGCGGGCGTGGCTTCAAGGCGCGCGATGGCGCGCAAGAACTCCTGGGCGACGATCTCTCCTCGCTGATGGTAGGGCGCATTGGAGACGTTGTGCCAGGCATCCGCCAGGCACACGAGGAGCGTGCGTGCGTGCTGGGGCGACAGCTCGTTTACGAGCATGGCCAGTGTGGCCCTGGCGGCCTCATCCGATTTGGGATGCCCGATGAAGGTCACTGAGAGGCCGAAGATGGCCGGCACGCCGATGTCGGCGGGCACGCGGCCGACCAAGAGACGCAGCAGCTCGCGCTGATCCGATCGCACGACATCCCAGAAGAGGGGTGAGTAGCGCAGGAAGGCGCGACGATAGTCTGTTTCTTCAGACGGACCGCTGAAATACGTGGTCCACTGCCGCGCCCGCTCGTCGCGTAGCTCCGCGGTCGTGGGAAGCTGGGCGGATTTTTCCTGCCGCGGCCGGCCGAAAATCGGCACAGTCGACGTCCTGCTCTCCTCGGATCGCGCACTTCACGCGATCATCTCTGACGTTGCCGCATAACGATAACAGACCAGCCTCAGCCATGCCGCGCCATACCTTCGCGAAACCGAGAATGTCGCCGACCTTCGGGGCGGGCCGCGACGCCCGAAGGCGGGACCGAACGCAATGACATGCATCGAAATCTCATCTCTGGCTCATCGTCCCTCGAACCAGCCAGCACTGGAACCTTTCCTGCGCCCTCGGACGAGGTGATGGGTGGTCGCCTGTTCGACGCGTCGCGCGAAAACGCTCCAGCAGACACGCAACGCGTGAGCACTGATGTCGACATAATGATCACCCGATGAATCAACTGGAAGATGACAAGCCAGCCCAGGAGGCAACATGGACGAACGAGACAGAGAGCGCTTCGGAGAGCGATTCGAGGCCCTGGTCGATAAGGTTGGTGAAGATCCGACGGTGGTGAAGCGCCTGCCGGACCTGGAGTCGCGAATCGTGCGCGAGGCTCTGGACGGCCACAAGCTGCGGGAGATCGCGAAGAGTCACCACGTCGCCGAAGGCTACATCATGACGTTGATGACCGATGTGGCACGAGAGACGGGTGGAGAGGCGCGTCGACTCGAACGTGTGGGTCTCGGACGGGATACCGATCCCGACGTCACGGGCGGTCACGGCGACACCGGCATCGGCAACCTGAGCCAGGAGCCGCCGATGACCGAGACCGGAAATACGTATGAGATCGAAGAGGTGGAGAACGTCACGCACGAAGAGCACCACTGAGTAGCTGCTCGGACCTCATCCCGGTGTCTGGAGCCAGGATCAGACCGGCTCCTCGATCAGGGCATGTTGATGCACGCGCACTGAGCGATGGACGAGCTGCAGTCCCAGGCTGAGTGGAATGACCAGGAGAAAGCCGGCGATCAATGGGGTCACCGGCTTGATCTCATAAAGCCAACCCGCCGCGAACGGCGCCAGCGCGAAGCCGGTCCCACCCATGATCTCGGCCAGCGCGAAGGCGCGCTGCCGGTAGCGCTCGTCGACGATCTCGCCGAACGCGGCCGAGAAGAGGGACCAGGCGACGGGGTAGCCGCCGCGTAGGACGTATGCGATGGCCAACAGGAAGATCGAGTTCCCCACGATCAGGAGCCCCAGCATCACGCCCACCGAAACGATGGCCAAACCGATGGCCAGCAGTGGCTGATCGAAGGGGCGCACCCGGCTGATCATGAGCCAGATGCCGATGCTTCCGACGGCCGAGGCCGAACCAAGGATGCCGATCGTACCGGTGTCGATGCCACGCACGTCTTGCAGGAAGTTCGGCACCAGCGTCACGCCCAATGTGAGCGTGAAGATGGTTGCCATCTCCAGCAGGCACAGGAGCAAGATCGGCCGCTGAGAGATCGTCGAGCGATAGGTGAGGGGCGGTCCCGAATGCTGCTGGATCGCCCGTGGCGTGATCGTCGAGAAGACGCCGACCGCCACTGCCGTGAAGCCCGCCGCCACGAACAGGATGGCGCGCAGCCCGAAGAAATCGGCGACGATCCCACCGATAGCCGGAGTCGCCAGCAACGCTATGGCCGGCCCCACGGTGTAGATCAGGGTGAAGGCGCGCGTGCGCTGTCGCCCCGATCCGGCGGCTTCAGCGATGGTGCTCGAGATGCTGGGGAAGGCGATGTTGCCGACCGCCATGATCATTCCCATGGGGATCAACTGCCACCAGCTTTGCGCCACGCCGTAGAGGAACATGCTGAGGGCGGTCATGGTGCGGGCGCCGACGATGAGACGGCGCGGCGGGATGCGGTCGCTGGCGATGCCGCTCGGCATGAGGGCGAAGAGGCGCAGCACGCCCATCAGCCCCATGACCACGCCGATCTGTGCCGGGTTGGCGCCGAGCGCCGCGATATAGAGGGGCCAGAGCGTCTGATAAACGCCGAAAGCCCCCTCGTTGAATGACATGGCGACGAAGATTCGGGTATTGTCCCGACTGAGCCCCAGACTTGGCTTTTTCACCCATGTAGCCTTCACCATGCGCCGACCAGACGCGATAGTATAGCGGCTGTTCGATCGCGATGCCGCGATTTTTCGCTGGGTGTGATTTCTGGGCACAGCCAGGCTCCAGGGTCTGGCTGTGAAGAGCCCGAGGGGTCATAATGGCTCTGCGTTCGAAACCGTACATAAGGGGAATGAGGAAGCCTGATGATCGACCTTGTGAGTGATACCGCGACCCGCCCGTCCGCCGAAATGCGCCGCTACATGGCCGACGCACCGGTCGGTGACGAGCAGATTCGGGAGGACCCGAGCGTTAACCGTCTGCAAGAGATGACGGCTGAGATCACCGGCAAAGAAGAGGCCCTCTTCCTGCCCTCGGGAACCATGTGCAACGCCATCGGCATTAAGGTGCACACGCAGCCCGGTGATCGCATCGTGCTCGAGCGTTACGCCCATCCGTTCACGTCGGAGGCGGGCGGGCCCGGATTGCTGGCCGGCGTCATGACCACCTTGATCGAGGGGGACCGTGGCGTCTATACGGCCGAGCAGCTCGAAGAGGTGATGCCGGCCTACTCCTACCATTCGGCGCCCACCACGTTGGTGCTGATCGAGAACACCCACAACCGTGGCAGCGGCAAGATCTGGCCGCTCGAGGGAGTCAACTCGGTGGCCGACACCGCGCATCGGCTCGGCGCCAAAACGCATATGGACGGCGCTCGACTCATGAATGCCGCCGTGGCCAGCGGGATCCCGGCCAGCAAATGGGCCGAGAAGATGGACACCGTCTGGATCGATCTCTCCAAAGGGCTCGGCGCCCCCGTCGGAGGCGTGCTGGCGGGCGATCACGAGACGATGGAGCGGGCGCGCCGTTACAAGCACATGTTCGGCGGCGCCATGCGCCAGGCGGGCATCATCGCCGCGGGCGGCGTCTACGCTCTGGAACACAACGTCGACCGCCTGGCTGAAGACCACGAGAACGCCAAGCGCCTGGCTCGCGGCCTTGCCGAGATTCCAGGCATCGGCATCGACCCGAACGACATCGAGACCAACCTGGTCTATTTCGACGTCGACGAGACCGGCAAGACGGCGGCCGAGATTACCGCTGCGATGAAGGAGAAGGGCGTGCGCATGGGTGCCGTCGGCAAGCATCGCATCCGCGCCGTCACGCATCTGGACGTCTCGCGTGATGAGATCGAGACGGCGATTCAGACGCTGGCCGAGGTCGTCGTCGGACGCGGATAAGCGAACCCGATCCGACGCTGACAACGAAACGCTTTGACGGAGACGCCCGTCGTCGCGGTGGAGGAACGCTCGCCGCGGTGCCGGGCGTTTCGCGTGCCGACCGATGAATTACGGGAGGATCGACTCGTAGCCCTCATCCGGCGCTGCGGCGCCACCTTCTCCCGTTCGAACGGGAGAAGGAGAGCACTCCAGTTGGTAAGAGTGGAGGCGCCGGATGAGGGCCGTTGGGCGATCCAGATGTAACTGAGCCGCTCAGCCTCGCGTCTCGATCCCTGCGATCGCCTGCTCGTCGACATCGGACTCGGAACGGGCCGGCGGCGCCGCATCGAGCGCGCGCAGGGTCGGGTTAATCAGGACGCCCAGGGTCGTGAGGGCGAAGGCGCTCGCGATCAGCCCCAGGGTCAGACGCAGGCTGCCATACTCGATCAGCAACCCGGCGGACAGCATCCCCACTGGCATCGCCACCCAGGAGATGGCCGTGATCATCCCGAACAGTCGACCTCGCATGCTGGCCGGCGTTCGCTCCTGAAAGATCGTCATGAGGAGCGGGTTAATCGGCCCAGAGGCGATGCCGATGATCACCAACGCCGAAATGGTGATCGCGAGGCGTGGGGTCATCACCAAAACCCAGGCCGGGATCATCGAGAGGAGAAAGGCGCTCAAGAAGGTGAGTCGTCGCGAGACGCGAGGACCGATGGCTCCATAGGCCAGTGTGCCGATCACCGCCCCGATGCCGAAGCCAGCCATCATGATTCCCAGATCGACGGAGCTCTTGTAGATCGTGCGGGCATAGACCGGAAAGATGACGTCGAAGAGGGGAGCGCTGATGAAATTGACAAACGCCACAATGATCAGCATGGTCAGAATGAGCCGATCGCCCACAACGAAGCGGAAAGATTCGCCCAGCTGCGCAAAGTACCGTTCCGAGCCCTCCGCCCCGGCCGGCTTGGGCGCTGGTGACGGGATGAACGCGACGATGGCGACCGCCGAGAAGGCGAAGGTCGCGGCGTCGATCAGCAGCACGTTGCTAGCCGAAAAGAGCGCGATCAGAACTCCAGCCAGCGGCGGCCCCAGCAACATCGATGCGCGCTGGATACCCATGTAGGCCGCATTGGCCCGTTCCAGAGGCATTCCGGACATCTCAGTGAGGTCAGGGAGCAGACTCTGGCGGGCCGTGCTGCCAGGTGCGTCGAAGAGGGCACCCAGGAAGACCAGGAGCATCAATTCCCAGAACTGGATGCCGGTCGTTCGGTCGAGGATCGGGATGAGCGCCACCGCGCCGCCACTGGCGATGTCCGCCAGCACGCTCATGCGCCTGAATCCGGTTCGATCGATGATGGTGCCACCGAAGACTCCGGCGATGATCGTCGGCAGGGCCGTCATGGCCGCCACGATGCCGGTCTTCGAGGCGCTCCCGGTCGTCTGGAGCACGAACCAGGGGATCGCCACCAACGCCAGCATATTGCCGACGTTCGAGACTGCATTGGCGGCCAGCAACGTCAAGAGTGGCAGACGGCGCGTGGATGACGCGGACAATGCACCCTCTTCCCGGTGATTGGGGACGTCCGAGTGAATCGCGATACAAGGCCTTGGTCTGCCAACAGGCTACTGGTTGTCAAGATGGAGGACAAGACGGCCGGAAATGAAGGAGGCGACCGGCTCGCAGTGCCGATCGCCTCAACTGTCCTCGGAAGATGGGTTGGTGAGCGGCTTGCCGCTACGGCGAGCGCACCTCGACCCAGTTGTTCTGATTGAGCTTCAACGCCTGGAAGGTGTTGTAGGAAAGCTCGATGACCCAGTGTGCCTGCCAGCTTGCCAGGTCCTGGCTGGCGACCGTGTCACCCACCGTACACCAGAGCGTCACTCCGTTGGCGGTGAGCTGGATGCGCTGCCCTGGGATGTATCCCGGGTGGACGCAGTAGTAGCCGTTCGGATCGAGCGACCAGCCTGCCGCGGCCTGACCCCAGCTGGAGTACTTTCTGAGTGTGTTATCCCACCAACCGGTCGTGTAGCTTGGTGAGTAGAACGCCGCATGGCCCGTTCCGAGCAAACTGAGCTTCTGGGCGGCGAGCGTCACCAGTGGCTGATTCAGATCGGAGATCAACGTTCCCTGGGTTCCCAGCACGCCATTGACGAAGTCGTTGAGCGCCGGGTCCTTCCAGTCTGGGTTCGCTGAATTGGTGAAGTAGGTCGCGAGCACCGCACGCCAATCGCTGTTGCTCTGGTGAAGCTCCGAGAGCTTCTTGGCGGCGAAGTCCGCGTTGACGAGAGGATCGAGCGGATAGGCTTCGTCCCCAAGGTAGTCGCTACGGACACCGAAGTATCCCTCACGACCGTCGCTCGACTGGAAGAGCGGGTTGTAGCCGCTCGCCGTTTTGGCGACGGCGGCCAACAAGTACGGATCGATTCCGTATTGCGCCGCTTTGTTGGTGATGATCTCACCCCACGGAACCTGGCTCGCCAGCGGGTTGAGATTCGCGTCACTCGGCTCAGTCAGCCCGTGCCAGGCACGGTACTGCAGACCGACGTTGCCCGACTCAACCTGCCAGTTCGCTGGATTGTCCGGTGTGTAGGTGAGGACACGACGTTCGAAGGCTTGCATCAGGATGCGCTTCTGCTTGCCACCGACCATCGAATCGACCCAGAAAGGTTCTGTCAGCGGATGTCCCACCAGGTACTGCTGGGACACCGTCTGACCCGAGAGCCAGTCGACGAAGATTTTGGGGATGTTGTGACCAGTTTGGTTGTCATAACCAGACAGTGCCACATTGCTGTTGCTGACGGCGCCCGCCTGGACGGTGCCATCGGAGTTGAGCAGGGACGTGACGTTCTGCCCGGAAAGATTGGCGTTTCGATTCGCGTCGATATTTGTTCCGACGGATGCGACGGACGCGAGTGCCGCGAACGTCGGCGCGACGGAATTGTTTGTGATGTCGCCAACGACGGGGATGTAGGCTGGCTCTGATTTGACGAACGAGTTGTTGCCGACCTGAATCTGGCCCGCGATCAGATCGCGCACCAAGAGCCCGGCCGTGACATACCAGTTTGACTGGGGATCCCGATTCGGATCGGTGATCTCCATACGGGCCTTATCGAAATAAAAGACTGATCGATATCCATTGGGAGACTCTTGATATGGCTCACGAGTCATGGCGCGCATCGCCGGACCCCACAGCCACGCCCCGCTCTGGCCGGCTCTTGCCGACGTGCCATCCGCGCGGGCCCACAGCTCTGCGACTGCTGTTGGTGCCGATTGTGGATCAAGACTGAGTTCGTTCCCGAGGACGGTGGCTGGTGCGACGAGCATCGTCATTATGGCGACGATCCCGCCGAGCAGAATCCACCTCTTCAATGATTCCCTCCCTCGCCACGTGCCGCTCCGTAGGCGTATGCGAAATGCAGTGCTTCCACGAATACGCGCAAGACAACGCCTGAAGGGAAATCCCCGCATTTCCACAACATGCGTCCAGTTCAGTTGCGAACCGGTATGGCCTACATTCGCGTACCCAGGCCCAGCGGCGGGCCGCGCATATCCTACAGGTCTATTTCACGAAATACAAGGAAATGAACGAATTGGTAGGTTCTGTGACGAACTGACACCGAATACGGCCTCCAAATGAGGCGTACGAACGCGATAGCGTAAGTGACTGCCCGTAACTATTGCGCAATGGTGTTTGGATGACAGTTCGTTAATGGATTCGGTGCTCATATCGCGCTCGTCTAATGGGGCTAATTTCGTATCAGACTTGCGCGCCCTGCCACGGGTAGATGAGAATCTGCCCACTCGAATTTCGCTATCCTACAGCACCACATTGCCCCAGCTCGCCGCACAACAGCAACAGTTCCGCGTGCGTCACGACGCGTTTCGCCACGCGTGGGGCAATACATGCGCAACTTGGGTGCCGCGGCGCGTATTCTGCTGGCAGATGCGGAGAAGAGCGATGATGGAAATATTGAGCCGGAACTCTGGAGGGGGAGAATGACCCGTCTGACAGACACAGATATCACCCGAGCGCTTGCCCAACTTCAAGGCTGGCAGGTGGAAAATCATGCGTTGCACAAAGAATTTCGCTTCAAAACCTTCGCCGGGGCCATGAAGTTCATCAATCAAGTGGCCGATATTGCTCGTTCGCAGCGTCATCATCCGGAGATCTGGAACAGCTATAACCAGGTGCGGATCACGTTGACGACGCACGACGAGGGCGGCATCAGCGACAAGGACGTCACGTTCGCCCGGGCCGTCGAGGATTCGCGTAACCCGTCATGAGCGCCGCGTAACGACGTTGGCGAAGTGGACCGAATGCGTAACAGCCGCTGTAGCGGATGCCGAGACGATGCCGAAGGTGTGGATTGTCAGGGCGTAGAGACTATTGGCCTGCGGCGCTGGAGGTCGCCAGTTGAGCGTCGTTTCGTCGAGGTCGTCGAGGGTGGCGACGAGTCGGGTCAGCGAACGAGCGATGAAACGCCAGAAGGAAGCGACCTGTGGACTGGCAAAGTCCTCGGTACGCGCGGTCATCGATGTGTTTCCGTTCAGCCGCATGCACATCTACCGCGATATACATGCCCAATAGGCAATCGAGCAGGGAGCAGCTTGTTCAACCGTTGTAGGGTAATGAGCGTGGTGGGGGCAAGCTGATGAAATCGGCCGTTCAGGAGCCCTTCAACCGGCTGAAACGTGCGATCATCTCGTGTGCTACGTGGAACGGGCTGACGCCGCCAGCCAAGAAGTGAGATGAGACCAGTATGACTGAACCATGGAATGCAGGCCCTCCGGCGGTGCAGATGCGCATCGCCCGGCCGACCGACCAGCTCGACGCGGTAGTGCGCTTCTATCACGAAGGAGTTGGCCTGCCGATCATCGGGTCATTCGGCGGAGAGGGTCATGAGGGCTACACCGGCGTGATGCTCGGGCTGCCCAATCACGATTACCACCTGGAGTTCACCCAGCACGAACACGGCAGCCCCTGCCCGGCACCGACCGAGGACAACCTGCTCGTCTTCTACGTGCCGGATCGATCGGCCATCGACGCAATCGCCGCGCGTCTGGCTGGATTGGGCTTCCCCGAAGTGCCACCCGAGAATCCCTATTGGGAGGGACGTGGCGTGACGGTGGCGGATCCGGACGGCTGGCGCATCGTGTTGATGAACACCGAGGGGATCTGAGGAAGCTCATCAGTGAGCGGAGCGTGCGTGACTGACAGCCTGAGCCACGACAGCGAACAAGCCCTCGTCAATATCGTCGGGGAGAAGGTGGCCCTTGGGCCGCTGCGACACGACCTCATTCCGACCTATTGCCGCTGGCACAACGATCTCTCGACGAGTCGCACCCTCGGTCTGTCCTGGCCGACGACGATGGAACAGGAAGAAGACAGCTTCGAGCGTTCGCAATCGGGGAGTCAGCGCGTCGACTTCACGGTCTATGAGGTTTCTTCAATGCGACCGATCGGCACGACCTCGCTGCTTGGCGTTGACGAGCGACACAGCCGGGCCGATTTCGGGATCATCATCGGCGAGGCGAACGCGCGTGGCAAAGGGTATGGGACCGAAGCGACGTCGCTGACGTTGGACTACGCGTTCAACGCCCTGGGCTTGACGAACGTGATGCTGACGGTCTACGAATTCAATCGCGCCGGGATCGCGGCGTATCACCGCGCCGGATTCAAAGACATCGGCCGGCGCCGTCACTGTAGCCGTCTCGGCACACGGCTTTGGGATCTCGTTTACATGGACTGTGTGGCTGAGGAGTTTGAGAGCCCCGTTCTGGCGAAGCAATTTTTACCCGACGAGCAGTAGCGATCAGCGGCAGGCGCCGCCCTGCAGATCACGACCGATTATCGACCTCTCGTGCCAGTTCCTCGATCGCCTCGAAGGTGACGGTCTTCACCACCCGGTCCGCCCGGGCCAGCAGCTCCGGCTGTTCTCCACGATCGACGGCAAGACAGCGCATACCGGCGGCGACCGCCGACGCGACCCCGGCCGGGGCGTCCTCGATCACCAGACATTGCTCGGGCAGCAGTCCCAGACGCTGGGCACCCAACAGATAGGGTGCGGGATCGGGCTTGCCGATCGGCACCTCGTCGCCGCCAACGGTGACGTCGAGCAGACGGCCGAGCGCGAAGCGTTCCACCACCGCGTCCACCTCACTATTCCGTCCGCCGGAGACGATTGCCAGGCGATAGCCATGCTCGTAAGTCGCGTGCAAGGCGTCGATGGCGTCGCGAAACGGGCGTACGTCGGTAGGAAAGCGGTGGGCATATTCCGCCGCGTTGGCGTCCACCAGGTCCGTGATCGACAGATCGGTTCGTCCCACCGCGGTCAGGTAATCGAGAAAGCCGCTGTAGTCGGTGCGGCCATAGAAGTAGCGGGCGAAGACGTCTGGAGTGACCGATGGCAGTCCGTAGCGCCGTGCGACCACATCGGTCGCCACCTGATGGACCGGCTCGCTGTCGATCAAGACGCCGTCCATATCGAAGATGATGGCGGTGACGTCACGTGTCGTATCGCGTTCAGCCATCGCGTAGCCTCCGGAAGTTGATCCAGCCCTGAAAAGCGACGTGTCGCAGCAGCCTGCCGGGGATGCGCCGGTGCATCTCGGGCGGCCGAAAGAGGGCGAAGCGACGATCCTCGATGCCCAGCATGCGTTGGGCCAGCAAATAGCCGAAGAAGTGTGTCGGCATGACGCCGGAGCCGTTGTAGCCCGCGGCGATATAGAGATGCTCGTCGATCTGACCGCTCACCGGCCACCAATCGCGCGTGCGCGCCGTTAATCCATGCCACTCGAACTCGACCGGAACACCCTCCAGCCACGGGTAGCGACGCAGCATGGTGTCCATGCCCGCCCTGCGCGAATGGTTGTCGATCTCCCAGTCGGGCGCCTCGTAGGCTCGGTGTCCCAGGACGTGGCGGAAGAAGAAGCGCCGGTCAGGCGTGGAGCGAACGGTGTTGGTGGTGTAGCCACCCACCTCGAAGCGGAGCGGCCAGCGCTCCAGCCCACTCATCTCCCATTCACTCGGCGTCAGTGGTCGCGTCACCATGACCCGGTGATGCATGGTGAGGAGCAGGTCCCGGGCGAAACCGAGCTGCTGTGTGTAGGCGTTGGTCGCCAGGGCGACGTCACGCGCCCGAACCCGGCCGTGCGGCGTGGTCAGCGTCAGCGGCGCTGTGCGATCGATGGAGAGGACCGCCGAATGCTCGTAGAGCTCCACGCCGGCTCGTGCGCAGGCTTGAATGAGCCCAGCCACCAGCTTGCCGGGATGGACCGAGTTGGTGGTGGTGATGTCGGCGGCAACGTAGAAGCGTGAGCCGATCTCGCGCACCAGTTTCTCTCCAACGAGATCGGGGTTCGTACCTCGCGGCGGCCGGTGGTGCAGATAGATGGCCGGCTCCGACTCGCGCAGATCGAAGTCGATCTCCTCCTGGGCGGCGAAGCGCTTGAGCAGGTCATATGCCGCGCGAGACTCCGCACTCGGGTCCTGCCCGCGGAAGCGGGGCGCCACCGCGCCGGAGTTGCGCGAGCTGGAGCCGGAGCCGAGACGTTGCGACTCGAGCAGAGCTACGCGCAGGGATGGATCGCCGGTCTTGAGGTAATAGGCGATCGCCAGCCCGGTGAAACCGCCGCCAACCACCGCCACGTCGACTTCGATATCGTCGTGCAAGGGCGCGAAGTGGGGCGGATCGGGAATGGTGGCCATCCAGTAGCTGGTGGTCCGCTCGGGTTCCGCCAGGATCGAGGGATGATGCAGGTGCAGCCGCTTCATCGCCAGCGGGATCGCCGCGATGGCCGAGCTCACCCCAGCCCAGCGGACCCAGCGTCGAGGCGTCATGTGGACCTCTTCCCAACTCTCCGGAGATCTACTCCACCCGCACTCGGGTGGAGCACGTCAGGTGTGAACTCTAGTGAGCCTCGAGCATTCGCGCCACCTGTACTCGGTCAGCTGATCGCGGGCGACCAGGTCGCGTAGACAGGTGTGCTCCAGGCAAGCTCTCCATCGGATTGAGTGAGCCAGATCCAATACGGGTTGAGTCCGTCGACCGGCGATTCGTCGCGCCAGGTGAACGAGACGTCGTTCGGGCCGGAACGGCGCGCCAACCGCCGCACGACCACCTGCTGCTCCAGGCCCGGACCAGGATGCTCGATCGGCCCGTCGGTCAGGTCGGAGAGCGTGCTGCTGAAGCGCATGGTGGGTGAGTCGAACTCAAGGCGCGTATCGTCATCGCCGTCGAGCTCGACGATCACGCCATCCCAATCGCCGCAGGTGTGGCTGCGCCAGCTGACGCGTGCAGCATCCCAGTCGATCACACCGTCGCGCGGATTGTCGATGGCGTAGTTCTCGACCGAGGTGATCCGGCCGTTCCAGACGGTCAGTCCGCCGGTCCAATCCAGATCACGCGTGCGATCCCGGTTGCGGGCGCCGCGCCAGGCGACGCGCACACGCCAGGGCTCGCCCGGCTGTGGCTTGGGCATCGACGAGTGGGTGTAGACTGTTTCCTGGCCCCGCCGCAGCTCGATAGTGTCGATCGGTGCCGTGCCGAAGGCGCGGACCGCGATCTCGGGTGTGCCGCTCAGTTTCGGCTCGGAGCCCATGGGATGACCGTCGACCGTCACGTCGAGCAAGATGCGCGGGCCGCTGGTGCCGTAGCAACGTCGGGCTTTGAGCGCCTCCCAGATGCCCTCGCGCGTGAGTGCACGGGCCAGGTAGGCGGTGAGGCCGCCCCGCACGCCGTGATGCGCCAGCGTAGACGCGCTCCAGCCGGGGCGACCGCTGTGATCGTCGGAGCCGCCGATGAAGGCGACGCGCATGCCCCGCTTTAGTGCCTCACGGGCGAACCACTCGAAACGGCCCCACTGCGAGGCGATCTCGATGGCCGGCTCGAGCGTCGCATCGTGATAGTCCAGGCTGGCGCGTCGACCGCCGATGTGGGGTGTGATGATCACGTCGTCGCGACCGGCGTTGGCGGTGTAGAGCCGGTCGATCGGATAGCAGTCGGTTTCGACGTCCCTCTTGTCGTCGACCTCGGTGTGGCTGGAGCGGCGGATCGGGCCGTCGCCGAGGTAGTAGACGTTGTGGTCGCCACCGGCTGGCGTATTGCCCGACCATTCGTAGCCGTGAAAGGTGACGAAGCGGCCTGGATCGTAGAAGCGCTCCGCGTTCTCACGTAGTTGCCGGTAAACCTCCGCCGTGATCTGGAAGTCGTTGCCGGAGTGGGCGGTGGCGTCGACCGCGGCGACATCTCGCGCGTAGCGGAAATACTCGTCAATCGAGCCGGTTCCGACCGTCTCCTCGGTCTGGCCGTGCAGATCGGCCCAATAGCTGCGGTGCGACGGCGCCTCGTCATGGCAACGGATCGGGTTGCTGGTCGCGCTGATCCCGGAATCATCCGTCACCGTGACGCGCAGCACTCCGGATCCCTGATAACGCAGGTTCTCGAAACGATGCACCCCGGCGTCCTGCTCGCTGAAGGTGAAACTGGAGGGGGCGCCATCGGGTACGTCGCCGGAGAAGCGCATCGTGCCCAAGTAGTTGGGATCGGGATTGCCCCAGGCGTCGAGCGCGCGTATTTGCAGCCAGCTTTGCTCTCCCGCGACCACGTCGCTCGGTGCGACGCTTACAAGCTGCGTGGCCGTACCGCCGATGATCGGGAAGCCGAGGTCGGCCACATGTTCGTAGAGGCCGGTGCCGAACGGATCGATCTGCAGCTTGAAGTGGAAGAAGCTCTGCGGGTACGTCTGCGCGCGCATGCCGGGCCCGCCGGAGAGCGTATCGCCGAGGACGATCCTGACGCGGTCGCCTCGTGCCAGTGCGCCGCTGGTGACGCCGACGGTGATCGTCTTGGTCCAGGGTCGGATGCCGCCGAGCGCGAATGCTGGGTGTGAGCGTGACCGGGCGTGAGGCGTGTACCGTGACGTAGTTCTCGGCTTGCGGATCGCTAAACTGCGGCGTGGCCCAGTCGGTGACGCTGCGGAAGGCGAGCCGGATGCGGCCGCCATCGTCGATGCCGGAGACGCCGACCGTATACTCGACGGTCCACGTTCCAAGTTGCGCCGATACTACCGGCTCGTCCGGCGTGATCGTACCGCTGCCGCGCCAGTCAGTCTGACTCCAGACCACCTCTACCCCCAGCCTTTGCTGCATGTGCTGATCGCTTGTTTGCCGGCAGTCTACAGCAGGCGACGGTGGACTGTCGTCTGGGCATATGGGATTGGATGCCGCCGCGAAGAGGACGCGGCGCGAGCTCACGGCGTTGAGGTCGTGGGGATCACCGATGCGGCTGGAAGAGCTCCACTGGGTTGCCTGATGGGTCCTCGACCAGAATTTGGCGGCCGCCGATACCATTGACGATCTCGTTGCGGAACGTGACTCCGGCCTGGCGCAGCGCCTCGACCATGGCGTCCAGGTCATCGACTTCTATTTCGA
The DNA here is from genome assembly GCA_963822235.1 of uncultured Chloroflexia bacterium. Classification (GTDB taxonomy): domain Bacteria; phylum Chloroflexota; class Chloroflexia; order Thermomicrobiales; family Thermomicrobiaceae; genus CALAGB01. The sequence continues at coordinate 1,596,752 of CAWGGU010000005.1, read as the reverse complement.
AGCGATTCCAGCCTCCCGGCTCCGGCACGCGGCCGTCAGGCATCGCTTGGGAACCGCCACCCTGACCGCCAGGGGCGCTCAACAGCAGGCGTAGGTCACCCCGAAAGAGCATGGCGAAATTGGGGGCAGGATGCATCTCCACGCGAAAGCCGAGATGCGTGGAGTAGAAATCGATGGCGGCATCCACGTCGCGGACGATATAGCGGACCGAAACGATTGCCATGCTCGGGCACTCCTCGTGTGGATTCTCTGTTCGTCGTCAGGCTCACGATAGTAGCTGACGGATGTGGTGTCAATTTGTACCTAAATTGTTACCGAAGCGGCTACGGTTCCCTCAAATCCGAATGTTACCGAGAGAGGGAGCATGGCGGCCGACGAGGAGATGACGATTGACGAGCGCCGGAAGTACCTCAAAAGGCAGTGGACACGGTATCGCGTCGCAGACCGGACGGAGAAGAGCCGACTCTTGACCGAGATGGAGGCGGTGACGGGCCTGCATCGCAAGAGTCTGGTGCGGTTGCTGAACCAACCGAGTCTGGCCCGTCGACCAGCGGCGAACCGTCGGGGACGGACGTATGGTCCGGACGTGGAGCAGGTCATCGTCGTGGTGTGGGAGAGTCTGGACTACCTCTGTGCAGAGCGGGTGCAGCCCGCTCTGCTCACGACCGCCCAGCACTTGGCCCGCTTCGGAGAAGTCCAGCTCACACCGCCGCTCGAAACGCAGCTCGAGCAGATCAGCGTCGCGACGGTCCAGCGGCTGCTCCAGCGCCATCGGCGTCCACCGCAGCGCTTGCCCCAGAAAGGTCCAGAAGCCGCGAATCGGCTGCGCCAGGCGGTGCCGATGCAGCGGATCCCGTGGGAGACGACCGAACCGGGACACTTCGAGGTCGACCTGGTCCACCACGCCGGAGGGACGGCCGCGGGGGAACATGGCTATACCCTGCAACTCATCGATGTGGCCACGGGCTGGAGTGAGCGGGTGGCCCTGTTGGGTCGCAGCCAGCGGGCCATGGAAGCCGCCTTCCGCCGCGTGTTGGACCGCCTGCCCTTCCCCATCCGCGAGTTGCATCCGGACAATGGTGGCGAGTTCTTCAATGCCCATCTCTTCCGCCTCATCGACGAAACGCTCCCGGAGGTGCGCCTCACCCGCAGTCGTCCCTATCACAAGAATGACAACCGCTTCGTCGAGCAGAAGAACGCCACCTTGGTCCGCGCCTATCTCGGCCACCATCGCCTGGAGACGCCGGAGCAGATCACCGCCCTCAACGCGCTCTACGACGATCTCTGGGTCTACTACAACCTGTTCCAACCGGTGCTGCGGCTCAAAGAGAAGGCCATCGTGGACGGGAAGCCCTGCCGGATCTGGGACACCGCTCAGACCCCCTATCAGCGGCTGCTGGCCTGCGGCTCGTTGGCCGCGGACCAGCAGCGCCGTTTGGCCGACCAGTATCAGACCACCAACCCCCGCCAATTGCGGCGGGAAATTGACACGAAGCTCATGGACCTGTGGAACGACTGCCAGCCTGATCGCCTGGCGGCCGACTGACCCGAGAGGAGGATCTGGCCATACGCTCGGTAACTTTATATTTATATTTGTTTTTTTGGTTACTCCCCGACACGCGACATCCCACCGTTGAAGCTCTATCCGCTGACGCAAGAATGCAATCACGATAGCCGAGTGCGGCTTCGTTCCGACACCCGGCTACCAGCAAGCGTCTCGTTATCGTGGTTGCGCTAGGAGTCACTCGGCTTAATGTTCTGGTTGACGCGGAAGAGGTTCCCCGGGTCATATTTGGCCTTGATCTGGGCCAGACGGTCGTAGTGGCCACGATACGACGCCCGAACGCGATCGCCGCCTTCCTCCATCATGAAGTTGACATAGGCGCCTCCAGCCGAGTACGGGTGCAAGGCGTCCCAGGTCTCGCGGGCCCAGGAGATGATCTGGTCGTTCTCGGCTGGATCGTAGGTTGCGCCGACGATGACCTCCGCCCACCGAGCGTCACGATAGCTCCAGGCGGTGGCGTCATTGGGAACGCGGCTGGCCGCGCCGTCGATCGGATGGAGGCCCAGCAGCGACGGCCCGACCGGCTTGCGCTCGGCGTACCTGGCCAGCAGTGTCGCCGCGTCGGCGGTAAGTTCCTTGACGAAATCGGCCTTCCAGTACATTTGCGTACCTGCCGGGAAGACCGCGTCGAAGCTGCTCTGCAGCATCGGGAAGGGGATTGAGCCGACCCAGTCGAGCGCGGGCGGACCGAACTGCGCCCGGATCGGCGCGAAGACTGCCTCCGCCTCCTCGGTGGGACCGGTGAAACACCAGGCTATGGCGCACATCGTCAGGTTGTGGAGCGCCTCCGGAAATGGCGGTCCCGGCGGCACGGTGATCACCATCAACGAGCCGGTCAGATCTTCGCGGGAGTCAGGCTGGAAGTCGTTGTACCAGCGCAGCACGTCCTCCATCTGGTCCAGGTGCCACAGCATTGGTCCGGCGTAGACGTTCCCGGCCGGGTGCAGGCGGAAGAGGAAGGATGTCACCACGCCGAAATTGCCGCCGCCACCCCGGATGGCCCAGAAGAGATCGGGATGCTGCTCGGAGTTGGCGGTCACGAAGCGTGCCTTCGGCCAGGACCATGTCGACCTCGAGCAGATTGTCGATTGTGAGGCCGTAAGCCCGGGTGAGATTTCCCATCCCACCACCCAGTGTCAATCCCGCGATGCCGGTAGTCGAGTTCACTCCGGTCGGGACGGCCAGGCCGAAGGGGTAGGTGGCGTGATCGACGTCGCCCAGCGTGCAGCCTCCCTCGACGCGTGCCGTGCGCGCCACCGGGTCGACGCGAATCCCCTTCATCGGCGACAGGTCGATGACCAGCCCGTTGTCGCACGTGCCGAGACCGGGGCCGTTGTGGCCGCCGCCGCGGATGGCGAGCAGGAGATCGTGCTCGCGCGCGAAGTTGACCGACGTGATGACGTCGGCCACGTCGACACAGCGGGCGATCAGCGCCGGGTGCTTGTCGATCATGCCGTTGTGGACTTTCCGTGCCGTCTCGTAGTCTGGATCGCCGGGACGAATCAACTGGCCACGCAACGTGTCCTGGAAGGCCCGGACTGCCGCGTCATCGAACGCCGGGCTCGAGATGGGCGTTTTGTCGATGGTGACCATGAGCTTCCCCTCCTTTCGGGGCGATGGGCTGTCTTTCAATCTCCGAGACTACGTCTACTCTAGGTGCGCGGGGGACACAGAACATCGTTAGGATTGACGATATTCGGCCGCGTCGATACGGAACACCGGGCTTGGTTTCTGCTTACTCCTGCCGTTCTAGGCCGACCTCGATGGCCCAGGTGGCGATCTGGGTGCGTGAGGTGAATTGAAGCTTGTCGAGGATGTGGCCGACATGGGTGGCGGTGGTCCGCTCGCTGACGAAGAGCCGGTCGGCGATGTCGCGGTTGGACAGTCCCTCGGCGACGAGGGCGGCAACCTGGCGTTCGCGCGCCGTCAAACCTCCGAACGCTTGCTTGGCGGCGCGACGCTGGGTCGCCTTGCGTGGCGCCGGCATCAGCGCGGCCGTTTCGCGCAGGAATGTCCGTCGAATGTCCGGATCGGGCACGGTGTCGGCCAGATCTGCGCGATGACGTGCGCGAGCTTCGGAGAAGGCCGCTTCCGCTTCGGCATAGCGACGCTGCTGTCGATAGAGATGGCCAAGCGCCACCAGCGCGCGCCAGAGATGAGATGGGCGGTCAGCGGCTGCCGCGCCCTCTCTGCTGGCGACGAGTGACGCCTCGGCGTCCTCGAACCGGCAGAGCCGCATCAGCGCCTCGCCACGAATCCGCGCCAGCCTCGGAACCTGCCGTTGCTCGGTCACGTGAGGAGCGGTGGCGATTAGCTCGTCGATGATCCGCAGGGCTTCCTCGCCATCGTCCACGTGCCAGACAGATTTCGGCACGTACCATCCAGCAGTTGCGTCCTCCTTGGTTTGACATCGCGGATGGGTTGGAGCATTGGCCTGATCCAGCACGGCATCGGCCGCGTCCAGATCGTGGTCCACGAGAAAGGCAGCCGCGAGCTCAGGAGTGGAGGAAAAGGTCCAGAGCCGCGAGTTCATCTCGCGCGCCTCGGTAACGGCTCGTTGCAGATAGTGCGTCGCAGGTTCCGCGGCCAGCAGGTCGACGTAGAGCGCTCCGTAGCCGCATAGCCCAGCTACCCACCATTGCCGGTGTCCGATCTCCTCCGAGACGGCCATGCAATTGTGCAGGTTGTCGAATGCCCGTCGAAGCGCCCGTGAGCGCCGCAGAGCATTCCGATGACGTTGTAGGCGAAGGCGACACCCGGGCGCCAATCGATCTCCTGAGCCGTTTTCAGCGCCAGGTTCGCCGGAGCGCAGCGTGTCGTCGAACTCCGCGGCCACGGTCATCCCGGCATCGGTCTGATAGCCACCGGTTACAAGCACTAGCGTGCTCAGGCACCACGTCACCCCCTGTCGATCGCCCAGTTCCCGAAAGAGTTCCGCGGCCCGCTGAAAGTGACTCGCGGTTTCGAGATTGTCACCGGCGACGTAATAGGCGATCCCAATCAGATCGAGTGTTTCGGCCAGACCTCGCCGGTCATTCAGTCGTTCCATAACGCTCGAGTGCTTCGAGATGGTAGGGAAGTGCCTCTCGAGGCTCGGCAACGTTCGTGTACCAGTTACCGACACGATTCAGGCTCTGGGCCAGAGCTGGTTGGGTCGTCGAGCGTGCGCGCAAGCGTCAAGGCACGCTGGCAGTAATCGCCGTATTGTTCGTAGTCCCGCGCGGCCCACAACAGTCCCAGGTCGACGAGCGCTTGCCACTCTGCATGCCGGTCTTCCAGCCGCCGTGCAGCTTCCAGTGCGGTCTCGTAGTCGTCTCGGGCGTGGTCGAACTCGCCGAGCGTGTCATAGGCTCAGTCCTCGTGCCCGGTAAAGCTCTGGCGATGGGCGTGCGGGAGAGGCGTGTGGCGGCATCGATGCGCCCGCGAGAACTGCTCGACGGCAGCATGCGGAGCGTAGAGCGCCTGGGCCTGCTCGCCGGCACTCGTGGCGTAGTCGAGGGCGTGCTGCCACTCGCCCGCCTCATAGGCGTGATAGGCGAGCTCGGAGACGTGCGCGTCGTCCTGCTTGTCGTGGATCCGCTCCAACGCGTCCAGAATCGTGCCGTGCAGCTCGCGGCGCTCGCGTCCGAGCAACGACGTGTAGATCGCCTGGCGCGTCAATGCATGACGAAACGCGAAGCGATCAGGAGCTTCCTCGACAAGCAGTTGGGCCTGAATCAGCTCCTTGAGTTGCGAGAGGAGCTCCGGGTCGCTGTGGCCGGTCAGCGTCTGTAGCAGGGCGAAATCGCAGTGATGGCCGACCACGGACGCGAGTTGCAGAAGATGGCGGGTGTCTGGCCTGAGTCGATCAGCGCGGCGCTGGACGGCGTCCTGGACACTGCGAGGAATCGGGAGCTCGTCGAGCGACAGACGATCCCAATTCTGATCCGAAATGGAGATGTCGCCGCTGCTTACCAGCCCTTTGAGCACTTCCTCAATGAAGAATGGATTGCCGTCAGTGAGCGCGCAGAGCGTATCACGCAATCCGGAACTGACCGGGTGAGAGCCGTCGAAGATGGCGTCAACCATCGCTCCGACCTCGTCCCGATTGAGCCGAGCGAGCGTGATTTCGGAGGCGAGGCGCTCACGGTCGATCGTCGCGAGGACGTGACCGAGCTCGGATCCGACCTCGTCATTGCGGAAGGTCATGAGGAGGAGCACGGGCACATCGCGGACACGCCGGGCCAGGTGCAGCAGTGCGTCGAGACCGGAGTCGTCGCTCCAATGGAGGTCCTCGATCACCGCAAGGACAGGCTGACGTTGGGCCAGGCGAGTGATGACGGTGGAGAAAGCCTGAATAGCCAGGCGGCGCTCCTGAGCGGGATCGAGCACGGGGGAGGGTGTCAGGCCGGGTAGCCAGCGCCGGAGTTCGGGGAGGACCTTGACCAGATCGCGTGCCTCATCGCCGAGGAGATCCGAGATGTCGGACGACGTCAGCGGCCCGAGCAGCCCGCGCAGCAGATCCAGCAGCGGACCATAGGGGAGGACGCGGTCAGGCTCAAAGCAATGGCCCTCGACAATGCGCCAGCGTCGCTCCCGGGCCATCGTCTTGGCTTCGGCCACCAAGCGCGACTTGCCGATGCCGGCCTCGCCCGTGATGAGAACGGTCTGAACTCGTTCGGACGCGACCTGATCGAGGGCACGTCGTAGCGCCGACAGCTGGATCTCACGCCCAACGACGGTGGGACAGAGAATGGGTTGATCAAACGGCGTGGCCATGGCCGTGTCCCCATAAGCGATGTAGGCACTGCGTCGTGCCGTTCTACTCGTTGTCGGGGTACGGCCAGTATAGCGGATTCTCACGACGTGCCGCATGCGCCGGTGAATCATTTTCAAATCAAGCGGCTAGCATTACGTTGGGGCTGTGGTCGAACGTGGCTGCCGCCGCGCGGTGTCCTTATACGCTCGGCCCGCCACCTGCGTCGCCCATTTCGGTCTCCATCTCCACCAGGAGGGCGCCGAGCAGGAGGTTGAGATAGGGGATCTCCTCCGGGTTGAGCGCCCGGTTGAGGAGTCTCGCCTCGAAATCGGTCCGTTCCGCCGTCGCCGCGCTCCAGCGACGCGAGCCTTCGTCGGTCAAACGGACGGGGCGCGAACGGCCGTCGTCTCCGTGCATTGGCGGGCTCGAGCAGGCCGGCCTGGATCAGCCGCTCGATGCGCACGCTGATCGTGCCGGAGGTCACGCCCAGCGCCTGCATCAGCTCCGATGGGGTCATCGACGTATGGGGTCGCCCGAACGCCGCAAGACCGAGAGCGTCTCCCAGTCTCCCACGGAAAGGCCGTGATGCTGGGCGATAGTCGCCAGCATGCGCGTCGTCTGTTGCCCCAGCCGTTTCAAGCGCATGTGGATCATCTCGATCCCCGCGTCGACCCCGGGCAGTTCCGCCAGCCAACGAGTCGCGTCCCGTTCGACCGAATCCTGCTGGACATGCTCGTCGATCATGTTCAAGCCATCCCTTCCCCAGCTTCGTCGCTACCTTGAGTGTCATGATAATAGACGACGCACAACAACGGTCGCTCTACTTGAACGATCGAACAGATCCGCGGCCACGCACCTCGTGTAAGATGGGCGGACGAAGAGTTCAAGAATCTGCTCCGGTGCGAGCCAGTGGTTCCATCATCTGAGCGCAACTGAAGTAAGGGAGACGCGAGCCATGCGTGCACCGACACCCGATTCGGCGGTCATCTTGAGCGCCGCCCGAACTCCGGTCGGCAAGCTGCAGGGGGCGCTCGCCTCGGTATCCGCCGCTCAGCTCGGCGCCACCGCCATTCGGAGCGCCGTCGAGCGTGCGCGCCTGCCTGACCTGGAGGAGATCGACGAGGTGATTCTGGGGAACGTCGTCTCGGCCGGGCTCGGTCAGAACATCGCCCGGCAATGCGCGATCGGCGCCGGACTCCCTTCCAGCGTCGGTGCCATGACCGTGAACAAGGTCTGCGGGGCCAGCCTCAAGAGCGTGATGCTGGCGGCACAAGCCATTCGAGCTGGCGACGGCGATCTCTTCGTGGCCGGTGGCGTCGAGAGCATGAGCCAGGCGCCGCACCTCGTCCATGGGCGCCTCAACCAGCTGCGCTATGGCAACGTCGAGATGAAGGACGCCCTGGTCGTCGATGGTCTCTGGTGCGCCTTCGAAGATTGGGCCATGGGAAACGCGGCGGAGTTCATCGCCGATGAGTTCGGCATCAGTCGCGAGGAGATGGACCGCTACGCGTTCGAGAGCCAGCGCAAGGCGATCGCGGCCGTCGACGAAGGTCGGTTCACGCGTGAGATCGCGCCGGTGACGGTGCGAGATCGCAAAGGCCGGGAGACGAGCGTCAGCCTGGACGAATCTCCGCGTCGCGACACGTCGCTTGAAGCGCTGACCGCGCTCAAACCGGCCTTCGCCGAAGGTGGCCGAGTGACGGCCGGGAATGCACCCGGACTGAACGATGCGGCCGCGGCAGTCGTGGTCGCCAGCGAAGCGAAGGCGCATGAACTCGGTGCCGTGCCCCTGGCGCGCATCGCCGGTTACGCGCAAGCCGCGGTGGAACCGAAGCGCATCTTCGCTGCTCCCGCGGTGGCTATCCCTCGTTTGCTCGAGCGCGTCGGCTGGACCCTCGACGACGTGGATCTTGATCGAGCTCAATGAGGCCTTCGCGGCTCAGGTGCTGGCCAACGGCCGCGCGCTGGCGGATAGCGGCTGGGACTGGAGCAAGGTGAACGTCAACGGTGGCGCCATCGCCCTCGGTCATCCACTCGGCGCAACCGGCGCTCGCCTCCTGACCACGCTGCTGTACGCGCTCGACGCGCGTGGACTGCGGCGCGGCATCGCGGGGCTCTGTCTCGGCGGTGGTGAAGCCGTCGCCCTCGCCGTGGAGCGCATGGACTAATCTCGGCAACACTGGACCATCGGTCTCGTATACACAGGAGCAGCGGAGATGACCTCCGACACCAACGTCCTCGTCATCGGCGCCGGGCCATTCGGGCTCTCGCTCGCGGCACAGCTTCGCGGCGATGGGACCGATCATGAAGTGGTCGGCCGGGCGATGGAATTCTGGCAAGCGAACATGCCAGCTGGTATGTACCTGCGATCCGAGTGTGACTGGCATCTCGATCCGCTGGGGATCGACACCATCGAGGCGTATCTCACGGAAGTAAGGGAGACCCCGGCCGAGGTGTTGCCGATCTCCCTCGACTTCTATCTCGAGTATGCGCGTTGGTTTCAGAAGCAGAAACAGATCTCACCCGTCGACGTGCGCGTGCAGCGCCTCGATCGGCAGAACGGTGTGTTCGTCGCCGAGATCGATGACGGGCAGACGATGCGGGCGGACAACGTCGTGCTGGCGCTGGGGTTCGAATACTTCCAGCACATTCCGGAGGATCTCGCGAGGATGCTCCCGCCGGGGCGCTTCAGCCACACGTGCGATGCGGTGGACCTAACGCAGTTCGCCGGGCAGCGTGTCATGATCGTCGGCGGTCGTCAAAGCGCCTTCGAATGGGCGGCTCTGCTGCTGGAACAGGGCGCGACGGACGTCTACCTCTCACACCGGCACGACTCTCCGGCCTTCGCGGTGGCTGACTGGTCGTGGGTCAACCCGCTGGTCAGTTCGATGGTGGCGGACCCCGGATGGTTTCGACGCCTTCCGTTGCCAGAGCAAGAGGCGATCAAACACCGCATGTGGGTCGAGGGCCGCATGAAGGTCGAGCCATGGCTCGAGGACCGTCTGCGCGGTGACGACGTGCGCGTCTGGCCGCGCACGCAGCTGGCTGACGTCGTCGATGGAGTCGATGGGGGAATCGAGGTTCGTCTGGACGATGGCCAGTCGGCCGTCGTCGACCACGTCATCTTTGCCACGGGCTACAAAGTGGATATGAGCCGCATTCCGCTGCTGGCAGAGGGCAACCTTCTCAACGAAGTCGAGACCTCCAACGGCTACCCGGTCCTCGACGAGCATTTCCAGACCTCAGTGCCCGGCCTGTACATCACCAGTCTGGCGGCCAGCCAGGACTTCGGCCCGTTCTTCGGTTTCACGGGCGCCGTGCGGACGTCGGCCAAGCTGATCGCAGCCGGCGTTTCGGGCTGAATCTCTCCTGTCGGAACAATGTTCGTAGCGGCGGGACCTGTGCCCGCCGGTGTGGATAAGGTCCTCGGCCTCCGAGGAACTGACTGTTGCGTCGACAGGATGGACGTCCTTCGGCCGCCGGCGGGCACAGGTCCCGCCGCTACGTTTTCCTGGGTACATCGCATTCACAGCATCACCCCGCCCACACCCTCTTTGTGTTATTCTATCTTGAGTATCAAGGTAAGGAGTGGAGCATGAATGAGACCCAACGTGTGGTGGTCGTGACAGGCGGCGGGACCGGCATCGGCAAGGCGATCGCGGCGCGGTTTCTGGCGGATGGCGAGCGGGTCGTGATTACGGGGCGGCGAGAGCAGGTGCTGCGGGATACGGCCGACGAGCTGCGCTCATCGGTGCACGGGGAAATTCTCTGGCACGTCTGCGACGTGGGAGACGGCGAGCAGGTCGACGCCCTGGTTGCCTGGATCGCGGAGCGACGTAGCGGAGACGGTCGACGTGCTGGTCAACAACGCCGGTGGCGTACTGCATATCGACGACGACGCCAGCACGGCCGAGATGGCGCGCTACGCCAACGAGACGCTGTCCGGCAATCTGGTCGGCACTTTCTTGATGGTGCATGCGCTGGGACCGAAGCTACGACGGCCCGGTGGGCGCATCGTCAACGTAAGCTCGATCGCCGCCTTCCGGGGTGGTGGTGACATGTACTCGGCGGCCAAGGCGGGCGTGGTCGGGCTGACCTACTCGCTGGCCGGAACGCTCGGGCCGGAAGGCATTACGGTGAATGCCATCTCGCCCGGCGTCATTCTGGGAACCGAGTTCTTCGGAGATCGCATGACCGACGCGCGGCGCGAGCGCACCGTGGCACAGGTGCCGGTGGGACGACCGGGACGTCCGGAGGACATTGCCGAGGCAGTTCACTATCTTGCGTCAGCGGGCGCCTCCTACGTCAATGGCGAAGTGCTACACGTCAACGGCGGCTGGCTCTACGGGCGGTAATCAGCTCGCGACCTGATGTCGGTGGTAGTAGTTGCGGGCTTTGTTGCGGTTGCCGCAATACTCCATCGAGCACCAGCGACGGCTGCGATTGCGGCTCATGTCCAGGAAGAGCCAGCCGCATTTCTCGTCGGCGCACTGCCGCGCCCGGTTGAGCTGTGCCGAGGCGAGCAGCTCGGCGGCCGAACGCGCCACCGGCCAGAGCATGCGATCGAGGCTAAGCTCGTCGCCGGCCCAATCCCAGGTGAAGCCGTCCTGCCCCTCGACGATGCGGGCGTTCGCCAGTGCCGGTCCGAGCGCACCATTCAGCAGCTCCAGGTCATCCACGTCTGGGCGATCGTCGCTGGCGATGCTCGTGAAGATGCGATAGATCGCCTCACGCAGCTCCACCGCTTGAGCGCGAACCGTCTCCGCGTCGACGGGACGGACGTCGGATTCGTTGAGCAGCAGATCTGATTCCTGTTCGTTCAGGATACCCGCGTGGCGGCTCCAGTCGATCAGATCAGTGTAGCTGGTGAGCAGCTCGATGGGCTGATCGCTCTTGTGCCAGTTAGCGGTATTGGCGAAATCGAGGCAGAGCGATCCTGCGAGGAGCTTCATATTGCCGGCGGTCAGGACGTTCTCGCTCATTTGGCTGTTCTCTCTCGTAACGACCCGGGTCCACACGTTCGACCAGATTTCTGCACCCCATTATAACCTGCAAGGGGCAGGTAAGGAGTAAAGTATAGCAGCGTTAATACATGAGGAGTGAGTGACTGTGGCTTCCGTCACCAGATTTCGACGGGAGGATCACGTTCGTTCTGAGCGGCATGGCAGTTCCGCGTAGTCATCCATCTGACAACGATCGAAACGAACCACACGCAAAGATCGGCATGCACGTTTGCGTGTCACTCGAATCACTCTGCGATTGCTGCGCGAATGTACCACCTCTGGCGTATCTACCTTCGCGTGCGGTGAAGTAGAGTGAGATCGCGTGAGGTGATGTTATTCTCTGGATCCATCTACACCACGTAACCCCGTCCGGTTCCTCCTGGACGGGGTCACGCGCGGGTATTGCCGTCCTCAACCCCCTTCTATCGAGCAACGGGGTGACCACTGCCCGATACGATCGATGTTCAGGGAGTGAACAAGAAGCTGAAGAACCTGAACACCTCGCCATGGACGTCCGACCTGTGGAACCTGATGAACTGGACGATGTCGAGCTAGTCCAGACAGCCCGCCTCCGGCCGCGGATATCCGCACCGGATCATCCACGTCGTCTGCGGCTTTAGAACAACGCCGAAACGGCAACGGCCCCATCTCGATTGGTGGGGCCTCTTTTTGTGCCCGTCGCACTGAAAGCGCCTGCAGCCCGCGACAATTGCCATGCGCTCTTCAACTATCGTCGAGTCTATATGTAGGAACCTAGAGCCAGAACAGCTGAATCGGCGAGTGTGCCGTCGAGGTATGGATGATGCGGAATCCGGTGAGACGATTACATGCCGATTCAGGCGTGTTCATCGTTTGAATCGACGTGCTTGCTGCCAACGAACGCGAAGCTACGCCGTCATCGAATCCGTGAGCAACGGCCTCACTCGACCGGCTCGACGCAATGTCAAGACCAACGCGCGGGTTCAAGTCGATGACGGTGGTTCACGGATCAGGCCCACATATCCGCGTTCATATCGGTACGTCGTGAGCGCCAAGAGCCGTCATACGAAGAGCGCCATCGCGCGTATCCGGCGGCGTGGTGGAGCATCGAATTGTCATAGGTATGGAGGTACATCGATCCGGTCTTCAGCATCATCGCCCGCGACCTTCAGCCCCAACCTCGTCAACTTCGTTCCGGCCGAAGCTCCACGACACAGTTCAGTTCACGTGTCATGCCCGGGCGTCGTTCCCTGGGTCAGTAGCGATGCGCCTCGACGTTCAGACGGAAGCCGAACGATCAGCCTCGCTGACCGATGAAGTGAGGAGGAGATGGTCTCTCGGCTGACTGGTTCAGTGACGGACCATCGACAACGGTATCGGTGGCACCGGCCATCGAGAGTGAATGCAAGAGGAGATTCTCTTCATGGATGCTCAACGGATTCAAAAACTCTACGATGACGCACTTGGCGGTGCGCTCAACCGACGGCAGGTGCTGAAGCGCGCCGCGGCATTGGGACTGAGCGCGCCGGCCATCGCGGCGCTCCTGGCTGCTTGCGGTGGAGGCGGAGGAAATTCGACGACCACGTCATCCACCTCAACCACCTCGTCAGGCACCGGCGGCATCGGCTCCCCGTCGTCGAGTCCAGGATCGTCCACGCCGGGAACCGGATCGAGCGGCTCCACCGCTGGAGCCGGACGTGGCAAGGGAGGCGAGCTCAAGCTCCTCTGGTGGCAGGCACCGACGATTCTGAACTCGCATCTCTCGTCCGGCACCAAAGACTTCGACGCCACTCGCCCGATCCTCGAGCCGCTGGCCGACTTCGACAAGGACGGCAACCCCGTGCCGATTCTGGCGGCTGAGATCCCAAGTCTGGGCAACAGTGGCGTGTCAAAAGACGGCCTGAGCGTTACCTGGAAGCTCAAGCAGAACGTCACCTGGTCGGACGGTCAGCCCTTCACCGCGGAAGACGTCAAGTTCACCTATGACTACGTCTCCAACCCGCAAACCTCGGCAACGACGGCCGGCAACTACGCCGTGGTCGATTCGGTCGAGGCGGTTGACCAGAACACGGTCAAGATCAACTTCAAGAATCCGACACCGGGCTGGTATGGCGTCTTCTGTGGCGATTACGGACGCATTCTGCCGCAGCACCTTCTGAAGGATGCCGTCGGTACGGCGGCGCGCAACGCGCCGTACAACCTCAAACCGGTCGGCACCGGCCCGTATGTGGTGACCGATTTCCAGCCGGGCGACCATGTCTACTACGCCATCAACGAGAAATTTCGGGACCCGAACAAGCCCTTCTTCCAGAAGGTCACCATGAAGGGTGGCGGCGATGCTGCCAGCGCGGCGCGAGCGGCGATTCAGACGGGCGAGGTGGACTACGCCTGGAATCTCCAGGTGGAAGCCAACGTGCTCAAGACCCTCTCCGGTCCAGGTAAGCTGGATGTGTCTGATGGCACCGGCGTCGAGCGCATCCTGATCAACTTGACCGATCCGAACAAAGAGGTCGACGGCCAGAAGTCGCACCTGGGTACACCGCACCCGTTCCAGGCGGATCAGAAGGTGCGTCAGGCCTATGCGCTGGCGATCCAGCGCGATGTGATCGTCAATCAGCTCTACGGCCCGACCGGTAAGGTCACCACGAATGTCCTGGCCGCACCGCCGAAGTTCGTCTCCCAAAACACCAGTTGGAAGTTCGACACGGACGCCGCCAACAAGCTGCTGGATGACGCCGGATGGACCAAGAACGGCGATGTTCGCGCCAAGAATGGCGTGCAGATGAAGATCACGTACTCGACGTCGGTCAACTCTTTGCGCCAGAAGGAGCAGGAGATCATCAAGCAGGGTCTGACGCAGATCGGGTTGAATGTCACGCTGAAGACGGTCGATGCGAGCATCTTCTTCTCCTCGGATGCGGGCAACAGCGATACGGCGGGCCACTTCTACACCGACATTGAGATGTTTACCAATGGTCCGACGATTCCGTATCCGCTGGACTACATGGTCTCGTGGTGGGGCGATCCGTCGAACATCCCGCAAAAGGAGAATAGCTGGTCCGGCAACAACTACGAGCGCTGGCAAAACGCCGACTACGATAAGGCGTACAACGACGCGCAGACGCAGCTGGATACCTCGAAGCAGCCCGATCTCTTCATTAAGATGAACGACCTGGTTATCAATCAGGTCGTCGAGATCCCACTGGTTCAGCGCAACAACGTCCAGGGCGTGAACAGCAAGCTCCAGAATACGAATCTCTCCCCGTGGGTATCGCAGCTCTGGAATATCGAGAACTGGACGATGTCCTAGTACGTCGACGGCTACGGGTGGAGGGCTACACTGCCCTCCGCCCTTTTCGTTTCGCGCGATCGACGTGAGGCGATCGGGCCATGGCGAGATACCATTCCCCTGATTCGACGTGTATCGCGATGATGAGGAGTGTTCTTGCCGCATAGCCGTCTGCCGGATCACGCGATCCGCAGGTTCATCGCTGACCTCTTTCCCGGAGCTCCGCCCTCGGTCGAGCCGATCGCCGATGGGGTCTCGACCGACGTCTACCGGCTGCGGCGGGGCGACGACGTCTCCTACCTGCGCCTGCTGCCGGAGATCGGTGCACGCATCAGTCCGGAGGCGGAAGCGCACCGGCTGATGCGCGAACGCGGTGCACGCGTGCCGGAAATCCACTATGTCGAGGACCATAACGCGCTGCTGGGGCGCTCGGTGATGATCACCAGCGCCATCGCGGGACGACCGGTGACCGAGAGCACGCTCGAACTGGATACCCTGCGCGCCGTCATGTTCGAGGCGGGACGCGATCTGGCACGAATCAACCGCGTTCCGGTCGACGGGTTCGGCTGGATTCAGCGCTATGGAGCTGCGCGAGTGGGTCTCCGAGGCGAGCATCCCAACGAGCGCGCCTTTGTCGCCGAAATTCAGGAGGAGATCCTGCCCTGGCTCGATCGCCTCGGCCTGTCTCTTGACGAGTCGCGTGCGGCGCAGGATCTGCTGCACCAATCGCTCGGCGATCCCGACGCCACAGCTCTGGCTGGCGCATGGCGACTTTGACTGTTCCCACATCTATGTGGCTGACGGAAGGTACAGCGGCATCATCGACTTCGGCGAGATCCGTGGCGCCAACCCCTGGTATGACCTGGCTCAGTTCCACCTGCATGACGGCGAGCAGATGCCGCCGGTCTTCCCCTGGCTGCGGCGCGGCTACGCTTCGGTGACCCCGCTGTCAGACGACCTCGACGAGCGCCTGCGCACCTGGAGTGTGCTCATCGGCCTACGGTCGATCGCGCGCAGCATCGCGAAAGGCGCGTCCGCCGGAGAGGACGCTCGGCGACATCTACGTGCGGCCATCCGTCGAGATCTCGCCACCATGCACGACGAAACCGAACGCTGATCGTCAGTTGTCCTCGGCAGTCCGCCGACGATCTGGCTTTGCTGCGTGAGCCTCGCCTGCTGGCTCAGGATGACACGTAAAGTTCTCGTGCCCTCCGAGGAGGCAAATGCACAGTGGCCCGATACTGAGGAGTATCAGGAAAACAGGGGTGCAACCCAGAATGACAACATCTAAGACCATAGGATGCGATCTCTCACTCCCATAAACACATGTTGACATGACAACTCTCGCCTGATAGGGTAGTTTCGTGACATTTCAGGAGGAATAGATTGACATCTCATGCTGGCAACACGCCGGACCAGCCCTTGAACGTGACCGCCTACGCCGCCATCAAGCGGGACATCGTGCGTTGCGAGCTCAAACCCGGCAATCTGGTGACTGAAACTGGTCTGGCCACACGCTATGACGTTGGGAGAGCCGCGGTACGCTCTTCCCTGAACCGCCTCTTCCAGGAGGGACTGGTGCAGCCGGTGCCGCGCCAGGGTTACCTGATCGCGCCGATCACGCTCAAGACGGTGCGCGATCTCTTTGCCGTGCGGGTTCTGCTGGAGCCGGAAGCGGCCCGATTGGCCGCCGTGCAGGCTGGTCCCGCCGCGCTCAAACAGCTAGCGGAGCTCTGCGATGCGGCCCGTTATCAGCTGGGTGATTCCGCCAGCGCCGAAGAGTTTTTGCGGCTGAACACCGCGTTTCACGTCGGGATCGCCCACGCCTCCGGCAACGAGCGCCTGGCCGGCATCATTGCCAGCCTGCTCGACGAAATGGAGCGTCTCTTCCACCTGGGCTTGATGCTGCGTGACCGTAACGACGAGATGTACCACGAACACCATGATCTGGTTGAAGCCCTGATGGCAAGTGACGGTGAGCGCGCCGCGCTCGTGGTGGTGGAGCAGATCGAAGCCGCGCGCCGCATGGTGACCGACGCGCTCCTCTCGAGCGACAGCATCTTGATGATGAATCTGGCGGCCGATTAAGCCGTAGAGCCGCGAATTTTTCGGCGCTCAGCGCCTATATGAAGGGAGTCCGCGATGGCAATGACACCGACCGTGATGAGCCCGGTTCTCACCTCACTGATCGAATCGATCCGTGATGTGGTGCGATCGGGCGTCGATGACGCACAGGTGGCTCAGCGCGTGGCGGACCTGCTCGAGCCCTGCCTCGGCGGGCACTCCTTCCTGACCGAGGCGCAGCGCGAGCCGGATCCCGACCACTACCGCCAGCACGTCCTCCACGTGGAGGAGGATGGCAGCTTCTCGATCGTCGCCCTCGTCTGGCTCCCCGGCCAGGAGACTCCGATCCACGATCACGTCTCCTGGTGCGTGGTCGGCGTGCATGAAGGGCAAGAGTACGAGACGCACTATCAGGTCGAGACGAATGGCACGGGCGAGAGCTGGTTGATCGAGGACGGGCAATCGGTCAATCCGCCCGGTTCGACCGCGGCGCTGACGCCACCCGGCGATATCCATAAAGTCGTCAATAACGGACAGGACCTGGCGATTTCGCTGCACATCTACGGCGCCGACATCGGCAAGCTCGGCTCGAGCATCCGTCGTCGCTACGATCTGCCGGTGCGGGCGGACTAGCACCGCCCACCCACGACGCCACCTTGCAGACGTGCCGCGCCGCGTGAGTCCTGTCCGATTCCAGAAGGGAATCGACCTATGAGCCTGCGTGCGCGGCCCTGCACCGGTCCGGCCGATCTGGCCGGAATCTTCGAGCTTCTCTTTGCCTGTCAGTCTCACGGCTATGCCGAAGCCGAGCTCCGTTCGATCGAGCTTCGCGTTCTCTTCAATAACCCCGCGTTCGACGTCGATCGGCTGACTCTCCTCTACGAAGACGGCGATCCGCTTCCCGCCGCCTTCGCCGTGCTGTGGCAGGGGCGTTACCTCGGCATGCTGGTCCGGCCGGACCAGCGCGGCCGGTTGGAGACCCGCGTGATCGAGTGGGCGGTCGAACGGGCGCGCGCGTCGAATTGGCCAAGCGGCGTGCAGCCCAGACTGACGGCGCTGTGCCGCGACGACGATGCCTTGAGTCGCGAGATTTATGAAAGCGTAGGTTTTTCGCTCGTGGATCTGGAGCTGCGCATGATCCGTGATCTGCATCAGCCCATCCCACAACCCCAATTCCCGGAGAGGTTCACCCTGCGCACGCTCGACCCGGCCACGGAGCTGAAACATTGGCTGCGTCTCTACAGCAACGAGATCGGTGACCGCCCCGCGATCCTGGAGCGCTGGCGACGCACGCGCGACGATCAAGACTACGACCCCTCGCTCGATCTGGTGGCAGTGGATGAGTCCGGAGATCTGGCCGCCATGTGCTATTGCTCGATCCCCTCGTTCGAAACCGAGCGCGGCATGGTCAAGGAAGGGCGCACCGAGCCGATCGCGGTCGTCGAGCCCTACCGGCGGTGCGGTCTGGGTCGGGCCATGGTGTTGAGCGGGCTGCATCTGCTGAAGGCGCGTGGCATGGACCAGGCACTCCTCACCACTGAATCGGACAATGTACCGGCCCACCGCCTGTATGAATCGCTCGGCTATCGACTGGCCTACAACGCCTGCTGGTACGTGAAGCCGATCTAAAACGGTCTGGGCAGATTTGCGTTTGTACGGGCGACGCATGCCTCGCCCAAAACGTTCGGCAACGTTACTCGTCGACGTTGTCAGCAAACCCTCTGACGCGAGAGCTACGCATTGCACATGCGCGATTGCAACATTAGACTGTCCTCAAGAGATCGTGACATTTTTGTTCATTTCACGATCGCGCTGGATTGTGCGGAGATAACGTGCGGAACCGACGGAACACGGCCATTCTCGGAGCACTCATCATCGTGCTGCTGATTTTCAGCGCGTTTCAATGGGGACGTCCCAGCGGCGGAGTGACCGATCCTTTTCAATTTGCGAGGCAGTCTGGTGCCGTCTCAGGACAGGTGCAGTTGATAAATGCGCCGAATGGGATGTTCGGCTGCAATCACCTTTGCCCGCCGTCAGGATGGTTCTGGGGCTCGACAGAGAGCGCCATCCTGGTATATCCCACGAGCGACCAAACGAGTGCGCCATTCCCAAACAGCTATATGTGGGATGTCGTCGCGGAGTCTGGTGGGAAGTGGTTCGACCTCGGTGGCGGTGGCGGATCGCTGGCGCCCGGGTCCGCGTCAAACGGATCCCTGTTGAGCTACACCAGCCAACCGATCCCCGCTTCATCGCTCAGTTTTCGCTATGGCATCAGGCAGGGCTATATCTTGACGGTCGGCCAGTCATTGACGCCATTGGTGTGGTCGGTCGAGTTACGCTATGACACAGGCCAGACGATTCAGCAGCGGCTCGCGGTCAGCAAGGATGGCGCGACGGCCCCATTTGGCGTTATCACCAAAGCCAAGACGCTCTGTTCGATTCGGTTATTCGACCAAAACGGCTCGCTGCTTCAGACGCTTGATGCGAGCAACGATCAGATGCTGGCCTTCGAGATCGACCAGTACGCGCCGGGAACTTGTGGACATTGACAGGACATCGCTAGTCTACGTGCCAGCGTACGTCAAACGCACCACGGAACGTGTAATAGCTCATGTCGATGGAATAGAGGCCGGTGTGGCTGACCGGAATCTCGATGTGGCGCTGCCGATCCTGCTCGATCGACTCGTAGTAGAGCGCGTCTTCACTCAGATTCAGATTGTTGTAGACGTTGATGAAGGCCGAGCCGCCGTCGACCGTGACCGTGTAGTCGAGCACGATCGTATGCCCGCCCTTGACGTAGGCCGTCCCGGTGGAGATATCGGTCCGTCCGCCAGCATAGACCTTGGTGGAGTAGTGACCATTGCTGATCAGTTGCCAGCCGCTGTTCGACTCGACGCCCCAGTTGCTGAATTTTGAATCCGCGCCGGTGATGGTCAGGGCGCTCAAGAGGACCAGACTGCCGACGAGCGCCAGCAGTCGGTAGCCGCGCGGGATCTGCGACCACCAGCCCGCTGGATTCTCGTCGGAATACACGCTGAAATGATCCAATCTGCGTAACGCGGAACGCTCATGTCCAGGATATGCGTCAATGCGTGACGCGGACACGCCCGTTCGTCCTGATCGAGGCAGGAGACGTCTCCCATCCGGCGTGCCATACGGTGGCGGTGGTTGCTCGACAGGAGCGGCCCACGCGGGCAGAATGGCTGAAGACAGACGTAAAGGCGCAGCAGAGAGGGAGTGCACATGGCGGGGATGACAGCACGAGAGCGGGTCGAAGCCGCATTGGCCGGCAATGAGGTCGATCAGCCGCCGGTGAGCCTCTGGCGGCACTTTCCGGAGCGGGACCAGACGGCCGAGGCGCTGGCCGACGTGACGCTCGAGTGGCAGGGGAAATTCGGCTTCGACTTCATCAAGCTGATGCCGCCGGGTGACTACGCCACCATCGACTGGGGCGCCGTGAGCGAATACCAGGGAGCGGTCGGTGGGACGCGCCAAACGACCACCTTCCCGATCGAATCGATTGGCGACTGGGCCAGGATCAAGCCGGTGGCGGTCGATCGGGGTCGCAACCGTGAGGTGATCGAGGCGGCCCGTCTGGTCGACGAGCGGCTGAAGGGCGAGATCCCGGTGCTGCAGACCATCTTCAGCCCGCTGACCATCGCCATGAAGCTCTCGGACGGTAAGGTGCTGGCGCATCTGCGTGAGGATGCGGCCGCGGTGCACGAAGTGCTGCACGCCATCACCGCCGTGACGCGCCAGCTCACCGCCGCCACGCTTGAGCGGGGCTCCTACGGCATCTTCTTCGCCACCCAGTGCGCCACCACCGACCTGATGTCGCGCCAGGAGTACACCGAATTTGGCGCGACCTACGACATCCAGGTACTGGAAGCGGCCACCGCCTCACGCTTCACGATGGTCCACATCCACGGCAGCAACATCATGTTCGACATGCTCAAGACCTATCCCTGCAACGCGCTCAACTGGCATGACCGGCGCACGCCACCGACGCTGGCTGAGGGTGAGGCCTCGAGCGGGCGTTGTGTGATCGGCGGTATCCACGAGAAGGACATCGCCAGCATGACGACGCAGCAGGCGGCGGCCCAGGCGCGTGACGCGGTCGACGCGCTCAACGGCCGCCACGTCATGATCGCCCCTGGCTGCGTCATGCCGATCAACACGCCGGAAGCCAACGTTCAGGCCGTGGTGGATGCGGTGCGGGGGTAGTTCACGGTGAGTTGAGCCGTTGGCGCGACAGCGTTTGGCCTGATCGTACCTCCACATCGGGCCAGTTCCTGGGGATTGTCTCATCTAAAGGCTGCGGGTAAGCGCGACCGGGGCTGTTGTTTTCCGGCGTCGTCGTGCATCCAGCACACGATAGGTGAGTAGTTTCACCCGATCGTTGACCAGGAACCAGGCCAGCGCATAGACCCACACGAACGCTACCCAAGCCAATCCGAGCGGAGCCATGAGGAGACCTGACATCGCGATCGCTGTGGCCAGTAGCTGGGTACCGATGACGGCCCCGACGAGGATTCGAGCAGGCCGAATAGACCAGAACGGTCCGCGCGTGCGAGTTGCGAAGATCGTCAAATGTCCGGCTACCGAGAGCTTCAGGTACATCAACGTCTGGGTCGTGCTCCGGTCGAGATGAAACGCGCTCTCGGCCAACGCGAACAGAGTGAACGAGGCGATCACGCCGGCCACTCCAAGCACCGTAGAGACCGTCAGAACCTCTGGCATATTCCAGCGCTCAGGTTGGTCGGAGTAGTGGACGTTGTCGTAGGCAATGCTGAGGATCGCTCCATCGTTGAGCAACGCAAGTAGCACGATCATTACCGCGGTAATCGGGTAGAAGTTGAAGAGAGTGATCGAGAGCGTCAGGAACAGCAGCACCCGGGTCGTCTCGGCGATGCGGTAGATGGCGTAGCTCGTCATGCGCTGGAAGATCTGACGACTCGCCTTGATGGCGTCGATGACGACAGCGAGCCCCGATGCTAACAGGACAATGTCGGCCGCTGCCCGTGCCGCGTCGGTGGCGCCAGAGACGGCGATACCGACGTCGGCTTGCTTGAGCGGTGGGGCATCGTTGACGCCATCCCCGGTCATGCCGACGATATGTCCGTGGCGTTGGAGCGATTCGACAATACGGAATTTGTGCTCGGGGAAGACCTGGGCAAAGCCGTCCGCCTGCTCGATCACGTCGGCAAGCTGCTCGGCAGACTCGCCGTGGTGCGCATCCAGACGATCGGCGTCTAGAATGTTCGACCCCAAGCCCACCTGCTCCGCGATCTCCCGTGCAATCGCGAGTTGATCACCCGTAAGCATCTTCACGGAAATGCCCATTTGGTTCGCGCTTGCAATCGTCGTGCGCGAATCGGTTCGAGGTGGATCGGACAAGGGTAGCATCCCCAGGAAGTGCCACTCACCGTGGTCGTCCGTGTGCGCAACGCCGAGAGCCCGAAACCCCCGCGACGCGAAATCGGCCACGGCCTGATCGACCGCCTCCTGCACCTGTGACGCGTTCACCGCCAGCGCCAGAATGACCTGTGGAGCCCCTTTGGTTACCTTGAACACGAGGCCGTCGGTTCCACGCACGGTGGCCTCCGTGCGTTTGCCGACTGAGTCGAATGGCTGAAAGTGGACGATCTCGTCGTCGCTCGTTTTCTGGTCAGCCGAAAGTCCACTCAGCACCGCGTTGTCAACTGGATCCTGATTCTCAGCACGTGACGCCAGTGCCGCGGCGTGGATGATCTCTTCCGGCGTAACGTCATCGACGCAAAATGGCGCTCCAAGGGTGAGCCGGTTCTGCGTCAGCGTACCGGTCTTATCCGAGCAGAGGACGTCCATTCCGGCGAGTTCCTCGATCGCCGCCAATCGGCTGACGATCGCTTCCCGCTGCGCGAGCATGCGAGCGCCGACCGCCATGGTCACCGAAAGGACCGTCGGCATCGCAACCGGGATCGCCGCGACCGTCAGGATCAGGGTGAACTGTAGCGTGGTGATCAGCCGATCACCTCGTACGAGCGCGACGGCCAGGATGACGATCGCCAGCGCGATGGCGATGACAATAAGATAGTTCCCGATCTTCAGGACGGCGCGCTGGAAGTGACTGACCGTGTGGGCACTCTCGACAAGTTCGGCGGTCTTGCCGAAATAGGTTTTCGTTCCGGTCGCGTAGACGAGCGCGTCGATCTCACCACGTTTGACGATGGAACTGGAGTAGACGACCTCGGTGTAACTTCGGGTGACCGGCAGCGATTCGCCAGTGAGGGCGGATTGATCGACTTCAATCGGGTCTCCCTCAAGCAGATGGGCATCGGCAGGCACGATATCGCCGATCCGCAGGCGTACCACGTCGCCCGGCACGAGTTCTCGAACTGGAAGCTGAAGCCAGGCGCCATCGCGTAGCACGCGGGCTTGGAGAGCAAGCGTCGCTCGTAACGCGCCAATCGCGTTACCGGCCTGATACTCCTCCCAGAAGCCGACCACCGCATTGGCGAAAAGCAACGCCAAGATGATGCCGAGATCCGCCCAGTGACGTACTAGAAAGGAGAGGAGCGCCGCCACCTCGATCATCCAAGGAATCGGCCCCCAGAAATAGCTGAATATCTTCAGGAGTAGATTGGGACGCTTCTCTGGTAATGCGTTGGGACCGTACTCGGCGAGCCGGCGTTGGGCCTCGGCCTGGCTAAGGCCCGCTGGGGTCGAACCGAGGCGGATCATTACATCTGGGAGGGGTAACGTACGCAGATCGGCTGCAGTTGATTCGCCGGTTCCTTGGGATGTCACACGGGCCTCGTTTTCTCGGATAGGTCAGCGGCTCCTGGGCCAGCCGCATCGTTATTCGTCGACCTTCCCGCCTACCAGTCTATATCTATGCTGTCGATGCAACAGGAAGCTCTGCAACAGCTGAGGGCGCATCGGATTCGGTTCCTTGAGTCCCACGATACGCCGTAAGTTGATTTGTGCGGAATGGTGCTCCTCTAAATGTAGGTCGCGCTGTCATGTTGACACGATTCTGTAACTACACGTAATGCGCGACGAGAAGATCCGGTGCTACGGTGAATATAGGTGCATAGTCACGGCGATGGTCAGGCGGACAGCGACAGGAACGTAACCTGCCACGACGTCCGCCAGCAGAATATCGGCGTCAACATGGTCAGCCAGGCGTGCCGTGGCACCCCGTTCGATTGCTAAGTAGGGCGTTCCGCAACCATTTCTGATTCACGAACTCCCATACGAAGAACGTGCAACCATCGTTAGACTCGAGCATCGAAACACAGGAGGTTGTCGAAATGGGCAAGAGTAGCTCGTTCGCTGGTTTGATCTTCGTCGTGATCCTTGGCATTGGTCTGGCACTCGCCTTTGCCCTGTCTGGTGGCACCGTCAACGGAATCAGTGTCTCGATTGCGGTCATCGCCTTTCTCATCGCCCTCGGGGTCTCGCTTTCGATCAAGGTGGCAGACCAGTGGGAGCGCGTGGTGATCCTGCGACTCGGCACATTTCGGGCACTGGAAGGACCGGGGCTGTTCTTCGTTGTTCCGATTATCGACACCATTCCCTATTGGATCGACATGCGCGTCATCACGGCCTCGTTCAAGGCCGAGAAGACCCTGACCAAAGACACGGTGCCGGTCGATGTCGACGCGGTCCTCTTCTGGAAAGTCCTGGATCCGCAGAAGGCTGCTCTGGACGTCGCCGATTACCGAAGCGCGATCCAGTGGGCGTCGCAAACCGCGCTGCGCGATGTCATCGGTAAGACCATGCTCTCGGACATGTTGGAAGGTCGCGAGAAGATCAGCGCCGAACTGCAGCGCATCATCGACGAGCGCACCGAGCCGTGGGGGGTGAATGTCATCTCCGTGGAAGTCAAGGATGTGCTGATCCCCGCAGCGTTAGAGGATGCGATGTCGATGCAGGCGCAAGCGGAACGAGAGCGGCAGGCCCGCGTAATTCTCGGGGATTCAGAGCGGCAAGTGGCGGAGAAGTTTGGCGAAGCCGCCAAGACCTACGCTAACAATCCGGTGGCGTTACACCTGCGAGCCATGAACATGCTGTACGAGGGGCTGAAGCAGAATTCCACGATCGTCATCGTCCCGAGTACGGCCGTTGAATCCATGGAACTTGGGGGTATGGCCGGAATGGCGGCGTTGACGATGCAACTGCAACAGGAAAACGCAACGAATGGGAAGACCCCGCAGCCCCACAACCAGGACTGACGTCATCGTCCGCAGGCGAACACCGCAAATGGTGGTGAGTCTATCGAACCATGTCGTAACGGTCACAATGCTATGAACGGAGCCCACCATGGACCAACCAACCGAACAATCCGCCCCTGCCGGCGACGACGGTCACGCTATCCCGCGGCTTCTCCTTGTCGGTTTGATCGTTGGACTCTCCATCATTGATCTGCTGGTCAGTTCACAGGCGTGGGTGTTCGTGGCCACCCTTGGGATCATCGTCATTGCCCTTGCCTTCGCCGTCAGAATGTCATGGGCGCGGCCAGTGATGGGCTATTGTCGTGATCGTCGCGGCAATTGGGTACGCATTCTCTGCCATCAATGGTGGTGGTCCGTTTGCCATCGCGAATGCGCTGATCTGGGGCGTGTTGTTTCTGGCCATTTGGTACGTCAACGGCAACTTCAAGCGCATTCGTCCGGGTACACTCGCTTGACACGCATCCGCTCGCTCTTGGTCCTAGCCGTTCTCGATGCGATAACGTGAGTGAGCGGATTATGGCGATATATGACGGAGAATGGTCGTCCGAGATGTGTCATCGCTGATGTGATTCTCGGTCGACCGCAACATACGGACAGATCACGAGCGGCTGAACGCTTAACGTGATGCCTTGTGGTGCCTTAACGCCTGCAGCCGGCCGCCGGTATGCCAGTGCGCTTCGATTTCTTCCAGAGTCTTTCCTTTGGTCTCCGGAATGAACAAGATTGAGAAGACCACCGCAATCACACTGATCGAGGCATACAACCAGAAGGTTCCGGGCTTCCCCAGACGGTCGATCAATGTGAGGAAGGTGAGCGCGACGAGAAGATTCGTCACCCAGTTCACCACTGTCGCCAGGCTCATACCCACTCCCCGCACGCTCAGTGGATAAATCTCGGAGATCAGCAGCCAGAAGACCGGACCCAGCCCGACCGCGAACGAGGCGATGTATACCGCGAGGCTGACTGCCGCGAACCAGCCCACGGCTCCGCCCGTACTTGGCGATCTGAACGCCAATCCCAGCGCCACTAAACTCAACGTCATCCCGACCAGGCTCACGAGCAACAACGGGCGGCGACCGGTGCGATCGATGAGCCGCACGGCGACAATCGTCGTGAGCACGTTGATCACTCCGACACCAACGGTGGCCAAGATCGCGGCGGACGATGAGGTGATTCCCGCGTACTGAAAGATCGTCGGGGCGTAGTAGATCACCGTGTTGATGCCGGTCAGCTGCTGAAAGAGGGCGAGGAGAACCCCTACCAGGAGCGCGGGACGGACTCCGGGATGGCGGAGTTCGTCCCATCCACGAGACTGTAGCGCGAGCCCGGAGCGGATGTCGGCAATCTCTCGTTCGGTCTCGGCGGTTTTCCCGCCACGGATTCGCGTGAGAACCTGGCGACCTTGAGCGAGATGGTCGTGGGCGATAAGCCAGCGCGGGCTCTCTGGCAGGAAGAGCATCCCGACTGCAAGCACGGCCGCTGGGAACGCCGCTAAGGCGAACATCCAGCGCCAGGCTTCAGCCCCAGCGAGTGCGTAGTCGACGAGGTAGGCCACGAGTATCCCGCTGACCAACGCAAGCTGATTGATGGAGACGAGCGTTCCACGGATGGCCGGCGGCGCGATCTCGGCGATGTACATCGGTGCGATGAGGGACGCGACGCCGATCGCGAGCCCGACGACAACCCGTCCGGCGATGAGCCAGGAGACGGTCGGGGTGACCGCGGTTCCAATGGCCCCGATGACGAAGGCAACGGCTGCACCGAGGATGACGGGCCGGCGGCCGAATCGATCCGCGAGCCAGCCACCAAACAATGCGCCGACAACGGCACCCCAGAGGACGCTGCTGACGACCTCTGACTCGGTGCCGGACGAGAGCGTGAACTGGTCTTTGACAAAGAGGATCGCGCCGGAGATGACACCCGTGTCGTAGCCAAACAGCAGACCACCGAGGGCGGCAAAGATCGCCGCAACGTAGACAAATTTGCCGGCCGGCGGTTGGCTCGCGGCTTCCGGTGCCAGGCTTCCGTTCACGTTGCTCCCGGCACGATCACCGTCTGTGTCCCTATTCATCAGTTATCTGGAAGCCTCGGCCATTGAAGGGTCCGTTGGTCGCGAAGCAGGTCGGTTGGGTCCAGACGTTGATCGTGCATCTCTGCGGACTACTTAGGACTCGGTTCCTGGCGCAATTGCTCTGCGGTCACGCGCAGTCGAACGTGGTCTTCGCCGATCGTCTCAATCATCTCCGCCGGAACGGTTACGTCATGATGGAAGAGGAACCCGGCCCGGACGATGTAACCGCTGATTCGGCCATCCGGTCCATAGATCACGTCATCGACGGTTCCGAGCTTCTTCCCGTCACTGGCGATGACATCGGTGCCACGGTCGATCACGATGTCTTGAGCTGGCAGGTTCGATTCGGTTTCAAACCCCGGAGAGTCCCGCTGGGCCGCTTCGCGAGACATCCCGGCACTCCGAAAGCCAAGGGCATCAGAGCCCGTGCCAAAATAGACCGGTAAGACGCCTGCGCCCATGGAGGTCCGCATGGTCGGCATAGTCTCAAGGTCGTCGGGGGTTGCGGCGACAAAATTGCGCTCGACGAACTCCGGTAGTTTCTTGACGTCCGGGGCCGAGACCGTGAGCGTGACGGTGCCCTCCGGATCGATCTGATCAATCAGTTCCAGGGAAACGAACCGGTCGTGCGTCAATAACACGCCGGAACGAATGACAAAGCTCTCAATGTCACGCGTGTTGTAGTCCAACACAAGACCATCGACATGACCGACATGCTGACCGTCACGACTCATAACTCGCTTACCCAATCCAAGATCCATAGCGATCTCCTCTCGAATCCCACGTGCAGGGGCGGTTTGGAAAACTCCTGATCAAGGGCAACGAAAACACAGCTCAAGCGCGTTCCGAACGGACCTGAGCGACTATAGAGCCAATCTTGCCGCTACCACCGAGCATCCCGAGGAGCAAAGTGAACCGGATGCTGGTCGAACCACACCGCGGCCTGGACATCCGACAGCCGTATGATGCTGGCCTCACCATTGGGCTCATCCCCTAATCGAGAGCGAAGGAAGTAGTCACCACCGACGCTGCGGCAAAGCATCGTGGACAGATCGCTGTTCCCATGACAAACGACGTCCCAGGCCACGACGTACACCCGGCCAGAAGGGAACCGCGTGTCCGGGATAGACGGGGAATGACGGTGGGCCGGTGCGGCAAGACCCTCAGGCGGTGGCCCTATGCCGGATCGCGATAGCCCAACTGCGCCCACATAAGGGCTATCAACGGCCTGGATGTCCGCAGGTTGATCGGTCGGATGCATGCTGCTTTCCTGTCGTGGGACCGAGCTGGTGGCACGCAATGTCTCCAGCGTGGTCGTGAAGGTATTGGTCCCCTCTCATCACGGTTCATTCTCCGACCGCACTCTGAAGAAGCTCGTCTCAGGCAGAGGGGAAGAGACGGGCCCGGGGGAACCCGTCTCAGAAGGGAAGGGTAGCCTCGCCAACGGTTGGGTCCCACGGGAACGAGACCAAAGGGGCGTCCGCGATGCCCGGGTACGGTCGGAGCCGATACCAGATGCGGACGCCGTGACGCTGGAGAGATATCATCCATAATAGCGGACCCGTTAAATGGCGTCATGAAGTTTCTTCATCAACCAAAGAGTTGAAGAAGCGCGATTATGCGAATGTCGGCAACAGGAGCGAAGATGGCGGGCTGAGTGACGGCTAGTCCGCCGCCATTGGAAGAAAGCGATAGCCCTTGCCGGGGACGGTCGCGATGTAGCGAGGCCGCTTCCAGTCGTCCCGCAACTTCGCCCGCAAATTCCGGATGTGCCGGTCGACCACGTTGCTTTCCGAGATGAAGTCCGCCCCCCACAGGTAATCCAGGATCTCGTCACGCGTGATCACGCGTCCGGTATTGGCCGCCATCAGGTAGAGCAGGCTCTGCTCGAGCGAGGTCAGGTGCAATTCGTGCCCCGCGACGCGCACCGAGCGGCTGAGGATATCGATCTCCAGTTCCCCCACCTGCAACGCGGGCGTGAATGCCGCCGGTTCACGATAGGTGCGTCGCATGATCGCCAGAACACGGGCGACAAGCTCCTCTGGAGAAAAGGGCATCACCAGGATGTCATCGACGCCACGCTCAAACGCTGCCAGCTTCGTCTTGAGGTCGCCTCGGCGGGTGAGCGCGACGACCGGGATGCGTTCAGCAGCGGGTTCGGAAAAGTTGAGCTGGTCCAGGACCTGTGCCGCGGCGAGATCCATGTCGATGATCAGTAGGTGGGGATGCCAGTCCCGCAGCGCGATCAAAACGTCTTCCGGCGCCTGGGTGACCTGGACGCGGAAGACGCCATGGTTGAGGGCCAGCTTGATGACCTCGGCGAGGATTGGCTGATCGACCACGAGGAGGACGCGGGCCGGGCTACGCAACGTGCTGGACATCGATGCTCTCTTTAAGCTTGTGCTCCACCCCAGTCTGATACGTCGCCGGCAGGCTCGGTCACGAGTCATGACGCGAGCGAACCTTGGGGCCAGTGCTGTGAACAGATCGGCCCGGGTCCTCCACTGAGGTGAACGAAGTTCATCGTATTCGCGATAGAGTCTACTACGCTTGCTCCTGGTCACTCAAGCAGGTTGATGTCTGCGCGAGTATCGCAACTTGGTCGCTGCCGTAGCGCGCAGGTATGCCGCTGGATGATGCCGACCACGTCGGTACGTATCCAGTTCCGATTGTGGTCATAGGTCATTTGCCCGTTGCCTGATCCCGCGCATCTCATCCCGGCACGTCCACACGGTGCTCGAGGCGCTCGAGCACCTGCAAAATAAGGTCATCTTGGTATTCGAGATGCATCAGGATGCCCTTGATTTCATCCTCGGCTTTGAGATTGATCTGGTAATCGTGGTCGGCCGCCAGGCGATCTTTCTGCGATTGCCGATTCTGGCTCATCATAATGATCGGCGCGGCATAGGCCGCCTGAAAACTCATCACGAGGTTCAGCAAGATGAATGGGTAGGCATCCCAATGGCTGATCCAGGCGACTACGTTGAGGAAGATCCACAACGCGAGTAGACCGGATTGGATGAGGATGAAGCGCCAGCTGCCCATGCTGTTCGCGACGGCATCAGCAGTCCGTTGCCCAACGGTCAGACGCTTTTCCATCTCCACATTGATGTTGCGAATAGGGAGTGGTTTGGGGACGACGCGCGGGCGCAGCCGTGCGAGCTCCGAGAGTTGCTTACGCAACAGATGCTGTTCACCATGGCTCATGAGTCACCTCCGGTAAAGCGGATCGGCCAGTTGACGGGGGTAGGGAATCTTCTCGCTGTTTGTCAGTCTCAGCTTGTGCCATTCGCCTGCGGGCGCTCGTGACGCGTTACGCGCAACAGCATGAATGGCAGGTTCACGTACCACAAGGACCTCAGCCGGATCGGCTCAAGGGTGACTCGATCTCCGATCAGGTTTGGTAAGAATTGCGTGTGAAGAGTAATTGCGTCTAGATCATCATTGAAAAACTCACATATTGTTAGACTTGCAATTTCACTCACGAGGGTGTACCATTGAAAAGTACGAACATATACGCCAGCCGGGTTGTCTCGTCGCCCCTGGCCCGGGGATAGCACTCTGATTTGAGCATGTCGCTCCTCTCGCTACCCTGCTACCCGTACCGGAGGTACATTATGACAACCTTTGCACGCATCGTCACTGGCCAACTCAAGACGACGACCATCGATGAGGGCGTCCGCGTCTTCAACGAGAAGGTAACCCCGAACCTCAAGAACCAGCCAGGTTTCAAGAGTTCGGAACTCCTCGTCAACCACAAGACCGGGAAAATGGCATCGGTCAGCCACTTTGCGACGGAAACCGACGCCCAGGCTGGTGGTCAGACGGGCCTCAAGGAGCGCGTCGCGATGATCGAGCCCTATCTGGATGGGCCGACCCATCTTGAGATTTACGAAGTTGACGCACGCTCATAGAGCGTAGATCCGATTCTCGGGCGGGTTCATCGAACCCGCCCAATCACGTCAGGCACTAGGTCATGCCCGGCCGCGAGTATCAGAAGTCGTCGGAATCCGCGTTACCAAGCGTCGGCTGTATGTGACCTCTGCCTATATCCATTCAGCCGGAGTTCACGTGCCAGTCCAGTGTCCACGATTTCCAGCTCGACGAGCTGAGCGCCACATGACGACATCGCTCCTACGGCCAAAGTGTTCAATCCTTGGCACACTGCAACCATGGTGAGACTTCGGTGATTTGGATGGGGCGGGCCCCCGTGGAGTATGTGCCTGCCGATCGATTGCTCGACAAGGACCGCGCGGTTCATCAGGTCCGACTTGATTGCTGGTCCGGCGCCATCCGATCGACGCGATGCGTGCGAGTCTTCCGAGTCACATACGTCAATGCTCAACACCAATTCCATGAAACGGAGCTTCCAATGATGAATACAGAACAAGCACCGCAACTGATCGGTCTCGGATTGAAATCGCCAGAAGAGACCACCGAGCGCAACGATCGCCTGCAGCCAGAGATGTGGGTTCTTGGAGAGCACGACAAATCACTGGGCACCCTTGACGAGCTCCAGCGTGATCCGGCGACTGGTCACGTGAGCGGATTCATCGTTCGGCGCGAAATCGTGAGTCAGCGACGGCAGATTCCCGTGAGTTTGGTGACGGCAGTCACCCCACGCTCGGTTCAGATTCAGATGAGCAGAGCGGACTTCAAGATGCTACCGCAATTGAGTGCCCGCTAATCTGTGTCTGACCCGACGACCAGCCTTGAAAAGAAGGAACGTACTATGAACGCGAGCGACATCAAGAATATGACCATTGTCTCGCTGCAGGAGGGCACGAAATTGGGTCGCGTCGACCAACCCCTTTTCGACCTTGCGGCTCGTCAGCTCGGGGCGCTGCAGGTGAAGGGTGAGGGTGGCACGTTTATCCTCCCGTTTGCTGAGATCCAGCACATCGGAACAGATGCCATTACAGTCGCGAGTAGCCAGGTGACCCAGACCCCAAGCAGCGGCGGAGCCACTGATGCCCTTCTCGATCTACACGCGCTGAAGAGACTGAAGATTGTCGACCAGGCCGGAACCTTGCTGGGCACGATCAGCGACGTCGACGTCGATCCAATCAGCGGAGAGGTCACCAAACTGATAGCTCACAGGGGTGGTCTACTCGGCATGGGCGGAACGAACACGCCAATCGCGTCAACCTCGATCGTCATGGTTGGGGAAGAGTTGCTGACCGTGACGATGGTCTCCGATTCGCCACAAGAACAGTTTGGTGGAGGAGACGCGGCGGTGGCAGCGTTACGACCAATACATCAGCGACTTCCAGCGGAGATTGAATAGTCTTTGCGCCCAAGATTCGAACAGCCGCAATATCGGCTGTGTCGTTCTGATCAACACGCCGGAGGCCAACGTTCAGGCCGTGGTGGATGCGGTGCGCGGGTAGTCCAGCGTTGCTGTCTGAATCGAGATCGTGATGGCTGACCTCGCCGATTCGGGCGTCAACGACATTGGTCAACGCCAGGCGTTCCTGGGGACCGTTCCGCTCTTCCGCCAGCTGTCGACGGATACGCTGAACGCAATCGCAGGTCGGATGCGCGTGCTTCAAGTTGAGGACGGCGACTTCGTCTTCCTGGCCGGTACGCGGGCCGATGCCGTTAACCTGCTGGCCGATGGACGGATCAAAGTCATCCGTGAAACCGAGGCGGGTCAGGAGGTCATTCTTCGCATGATCCAGCCGGGGGATCTGTTCGGCGGCGCAGGCGGCTGGGGTGAGGAGCGCTATCCGGCCAGCGCTGTGGCACTCGGCCGGGCGGTCGTGCTGCGCCTTCCTGCCCGTGCCTTCGCCATGCTGGTTGGCGAGCATCCGGACTTTGCCATGGCCGTCATCCATCAGGTCGCCGAACGCTTGCGGCTGGCCGAGCGCCGCATCGAAGAGCTTCAGACCCAGCGCGTGGAGCGACGCCTCGCCCACACACTGCTGCGACTGGCGGATAAAGCCGGAGTCAAGACCGACCAGGGTATCAGGATCGATCTGCCGCTCTCGCGGCAGGACCTGGCGGACTTAACCGGCACCACGTTGAGCACGGCCAGCCGTACCCTCAGTACCTGGGATCAACGTGGGCTGATCTCCGCCGGCCGCGAACGCGTCACAATTCTCCAGCCGCATCAGCTGGTGGCGATCGCCGAAGACCTCCCCGAAAATCCAACAGCAGACACGTAGCCACTTCTCCCTCCTCCTGTTTGTGCTAGCGCAAAGACGTCAGCTGCACCCCATGCCATCCTCCTGATAGCGCCGCACGGTGCGGTGGCCAGTTTCAGGAGAGGACGAAGGTGCCCACCCAACATCCCAGCATCACTGCCGACACCAACGTTGACCTGCTGATCGATCGCTTTCCCGGCGTTGTTCCGGTCTTCGTCAAACGCCGCATGCACTGCGTCGGCTGCCCGATGGCGCGGTTCGAGACGCTTGCCGACGTCTGCGGCATCTACGGACTGCCGATCGGCCCGTTGCTGGCCGAACTGCGTGCATCCGCGATGACCGGAACCGACCGCTCAAAAGGAGTCGCTATGACCTACGTGATTGCCCAGCCGTGTATCGGCGTGAAAGACGGATCCTGCGTCGAGGTCTGTCCGGTCGACTGCATCCATACGGACGACGAGTCAGATCAGTACTTCATCGATCCAGACGAGTGCATCGATTGCGGCGTTTGTGCCGAGGTCTGTCCTGTCGAGGCCATCTTCTTCGAAGACGACCTGCCCGAGCAGTGGGCCAACTTCCTCGGGCTCAACCGCCAGTACTTCAACCGCAAACCGTGATGAATCGGAACCGCCAGGCTCGTGATCGTGGATGCGGAATGAGAAGAATGTGATGACATCGCTGCTGCTCTCAAAGGATACCGTCTGGTCCGCGCTCTCCGAGGTCTACGATCCGGAGCTTGGCATCAACGTCGTTGATCTGGGGCTCGTCTACGGCGTGGACATCAAGGACGGAGCGGTGCGCGTCACCATGACGCTCACCACTCCCGGCTGCCCGCTGCATGACAGCCTGACCGAGGCGGTCAGCGAGGCGGTGCGCGTGTTCGTGCCGACGGTCGAGCGGGTCGAGGTGAATCTGGTGTGGGAACCACGCTGGATCACCGGAAATGATCACCGAAGCCGGGCGCCGCGAGCTTGGCTGGTTCGACTAGGAGTGCCGCAATGAGATCGTCGAACGCAACGCAGCTTGAACCCATTCAGGCGTCCTGGAAGATCAGCGACGTGATCGGCCGCTATCCGCAGCTTGTCGATGAGTCTGGTCGGATTGAACGCCACTTTTCGGCTGTTGCGCAACCCGGTCGCGCGTCGCGTGCAAGCCCGGCTCGTGACGGTCGCTCAGGCAGCTCAGATCGCGCGGTATGGAGCCAGATAATCTCGTCTCCGTCCTCAACGCGGCCATCGGCGTGACGGCAGCGGAGCCAGTCTCCACAGATATGCCGGCCACTGCTCAACCCGTCGACGTGCCGCGATGGATCGGTCTGGCTCCGGTCGCCGAGGTCGATGCCCGAGCGCTTCAGCGTCAGGGTGAAGAGCCGTTCAGCGTGATCGCGGCTGCCATGCGGAAGGCCGCGCCTGGCGAGGTGGTGCGGCTCCGCTCGACCTTCGAGCCGGTGCCGCTCTATTCGGTGCTGCGGCAACGTGGTTTCGACGTATTTCAGCCAGCAACTTTCCGAGGATGACTGGGAGGTCCTACTGTACAACGCCGGCCGAACGCGCGCGCCGGAGGCACTCAACACCGGCATCTTTGTCGAGCGCCGATCTCGATGCGGACTGGTCCGCGCCGGACGCTACCATCACGATCGACGTCAGCGATCTGGTGCCGCCGGAGCCGCTGGTGCGCATCATGGAGGCGCTCGAGGATCTCCCGAGTGGCGGACGTTTACTCGTGCATCACGTACGGCGCCCGGTTCACCTCTATCCGCAGCTGGATCAATCCGGCTATCGCCATCAGACGCGCGAGCTTGGCCCCGGGAAGGTCGAGCTGCTCATCGAGAAACCAGCGGCGCGATGAGCTCACGACCCCTGCCCGGTCCTGGTATCTCCTCGGCCAACGCGCCGGAGCTCGATCTTCCGGCCCGCTTCATGGCGTTAGGGATGCTCTGCCTGCTCCTCGCGGCGTTCCTCTTCCCGTTCGCGCTGCCGTCGTTGGTGAACGGCTACGGCGCGCCTGATGTACTCGCCTTCGTGCATCTGAACACACTCGGGGTAGTTGCCGCCATCATCGTGGGCGCGAGCTATCAGCTCGTTCCCGTGGTGCTGCAGACGCCGCTCGCCTCGCCGCGGCTTGGGCGGCTCTCATTCTGGGTACACCTCACTGGCCTGTCGCTCTTCCTGCCGGGACTTCGACTGAACTGGCTGCCGGGGATCGGGCTCGGCGCCACACTCCTCTTCAGCGGGCTGCTCCTCTACGTCAGTCTGATCGGACGCACCATAGCGCGGGCGCCGCGTCACGACGTGGTGAGCTGGCATATCGTCGTGGCTCTGGTGGGGTTGAGCGGCGGTGTCCTCTTTGGGTTCCTGCTCGCGCTGAATGAGGGAACCGGATTCCTGGGAGGGCTGACCGGCCGCTTGCTGGCGGCGCACATCACGCTCATGTTCGCCGGTTGGATCGCCGTCATGTTCACCGGGGTCGCCTATCGGCTGGTCGGGATGTTCACGCTGGCGGAGGACAGGATCTGGACGCGGGTGGCCTGGGCGGAGCTTGCTCCTCACGGCCGCCGGTGCCTGGAGTCTGGCACTCGCGCTGGTGCTTGGTGCCGGACGCGATGGGCTCATCCCCGGCGCGGCGGCGCTGCTGGCGGGCCAGGTGCTTTTCGCCGCGCAGCTCACGCACCTGTACCGCGTGCGGCGCCGACGAGGCAGCGACGTGCACATCCCCTTCGCGCTGGTTGCGGCAGGATCCGGTCTCGTCGCGGCCGGTCTTTTGACCATTGGGCTGGTCACCAGCGTGAGCGTCGGCTCGGCCCTCTGGGTCGCGATCGTCTGGCTGGCGTTGGTGGGAATGGCCGAGTCGGCGATTCAGGGCTTCCTCTATAAGATCGCGACCTTCCTGGTCTGGCTGCACCGCTATGCGCCGCTCGCCGGTCGGCAGCGAGTGCCCAGACTGGAAGAGCTGTTCAGCCGGCGCCTGGCCAGAGCAGGCTGGGTGTGCTGGACCGCCGGACTTGCGCTGGCGCTGGCCGGCATCCTCGCCGGTAGCAGGTTCGTGTGCCTGCTCGCCGGACTGGCGGACGGAGCAGGGCTCTCCCTGTTCCTCTTCAACATGGCGCGAATCGCGCTCCACTGGAGACCCGCTGCCATGCATCGATTGCCCCAGATGCGCCGCATCTGGGACTTTGGGCATACCTCAGAAAGGGAAGAATCTGTGAGTACCTCATCCGAGAGCCACGTCATCATCGACGTGCGCAACATGATCCCGCGTGAACGGCACCCGCTCATCTTCGCCACGTTCGACGACCTCGTGCCAGGCCAGACCATGCTGCTGGTCAACGATCACGACCCGAAGCCGCTCTACTACCAGCTGATGGCCGAGCGCTCCGGTCAGGCGGGCTGGGAGTATCTGGAGCAGGGACCGGACGTCTGGCGCGTGCACATTACCAAGATCGATGCTGCGTAGCACACAAACGACGAGAGGACAGGAAACACGATGCAGTCGACACAAATTCTGAAGCAGGAGCATGACGCCGTTCTGGTCGTGCTCGATCAGTTGGCGCAGGCGGTGGCCGCGGCTGAAGGTGGCGCGTCCGTGCCGGTCGACATCTTCCGCGACATTCAAGAGTTCTTCACGGTCTTCGTGGACCAGTGTCATCATGGGAAAGAGGAAGCGGCGGTCTTCAACGAGCTTGGGACTGGAACCGGCCGTCGAGTGACGCGTTCACTCTCTGACGAGCATGAGCAAGGACGCAAATTGGCGGCGCAATACTCCTCAGCGGTCGCGAGCTACGAGCCGGGTGACGTCCAGTCTGCCCACCGGCTCGCCGAAGCAGCCAGGGCGTACGACGTCATGCTGCGGCAGCACATCGACGAGGAAAACGCGGAACTGTTCCCGTTGATGGAGGCGTCGCTCGAGGATGAGGACGCCAGGATCGTGGCCGAGTTCGACCGCATCGAGATGGAAGAGATCGGCGACGGCACGCACGAGCGGCTTCACGGCATGATCGACTCGCTGCCAGCGCGCATCGCTCCCTGGGTTTCGACTGTCGCCCGCAGCGTGTAACCGCGCGGTAGATAAGCACGTGGCGCGATGCCGGAGCA
Source organism: uncultured Chloroflexia bacterium (assembly GCA_963822235.1). Classification (GTDB taxonomy): domain Bacteria; phylum Chloroflexota; class Chloroflexia; order Thermomicrobiales; family Thermomicrobiaceae; genus CALAGB01. Next base: position 1,559,588 of record CAWGGU010000005.1, on the reverse strand, counting down.
GGCTGATCCCAACGGCCATGCTCGGGAACGTCGCGCCACAACCCCGATCGACGATCAACCCTCGCAGGGACTTGCCGGAGCGCACATCGTTCGCACCTTCGATTGGATGGGAAGCCATGCATCAACGTCGAATCGGCCGTCTGGGACTGGTTGCGGTGAGTGGGGCGCTCGTGAGCGGTGCGCTGGCGGCCTATGCGTCCTACGACGGCGCGTGGCCGCCTCGCCGTACTCCGGGATATGAGCGGCATCTGCGACGCTGGCTGCCGATCGCGACCGAATTTCGCGCGCGACGGCTTGGGCTCGCCCGTCTGCTGATCACGCTGACGCGCGCCGCCGGTCAGTATGGTCTGCTCACACCCTCAAGAGAAGCTCGCCTCGAAACGAGCGTGATGCGCTGGGTACGGTTCGAGTCGCGACCGGTCTACCCCAGCGGCCGTCGCGGCGAGTGGGGAGATACCGGCATCCGCTGGCGTCTCCAGAGCTGACGCGGGGAGGATGACGAGCACCGTATTCACGCTTGGTCGTGGCTTCCGCGTCTCCCCATCACGGAGACTCGCCCGTTGTCGTCTGCGCGTCATGTCCCTCGAATGCCAGTCGCAGGCCGAGCGCGAGCCCGATCATGATGAGGGCGCCAAGGATCGGAACGCCCGACCAGCATCAATCCCAACGCGATGAGCCAGGGGACGATGTGCATCGCTTCCTCCCTCGATTCTCAAGATCACAAGCAGACCATCCGGCGAACGCTCAACCATTCTGATTCGCGGACGGCTCAGCCGCTGGCGCTGCCCAAATAGGATAGGGCAGGCCGGCCAGCCGGTTGATGACGAAGGCCTGAATGGTCAGCAGCAGCACGGCGACCATCAGGACGACCATCTGGTCGAAGCTTCGCAGGATGCCCAGTGAGACGATCAGCGTGGTGGCCCCGGCCGGTGGGTGCGGCGCTTTGAGCAGCACCATGAAGCCGCTGGTGAGGCCGAGCGAGAGGGCTGCCGCCGCGACGCGTGGACCCGTCACGCCGGTCGAGATGGCTGGACCGACATGCTGCAGGCCAAACACGAGCAGACTGGTCCAGCCTGCCACCACACCGATGAAGTGGCCAATGAGCGCGTTGCGCGGGCTGGCGGGTGGCGTGAGCGGAGTGTAGAAGAAAAGGAACGCGGTCGGGCCCAGCGAGGGGAAGATCAGCGGCTGGCCACTGACCAGCGCCGCCAGCGACATGATGCCGATCGAAAGGCAGCCGTTGACGAAACTGAAGAGGCTGATGACGACGAGCGAGTGTTGGCGTTTGGCCAGATTCACGAAGCGAGCGCGGATCAGCAGACCGCGCACAATGTTCGCCAGTTGCCCGCCGATCGGTCCTGGCTCGAACTGCGGCTCTCGCTCTCGCTCCGACGATGGCTCTCGCGTCATCAGCGATGACCGATATGCGGGCCACGATCCAGCAGCCAGAGCATGGCAACCCCACCGAGGAAGACCAGTCCCGAGATGCAGGCGATGACCAGCGTCTGAAGCCGTTCGCCGGACGAATAGAGGTCGAACGCCAGCGTCAGCAGCCAGAGCTGCAACGCCATCAAGCAGCAGTCCGACCGAGAGCCCCAGCATGATCAGGGCGAGGTGCGAACCAAGCGAGTGTTCGTCTTCAGGGTCGGTTCCGGCCCGCCTGTGCCCGTTCCGTCCGTCGATCATGACAGGACCTCTTTCACGGCGTAGACCATCCCGTCCTGTTGGTCCAGCAGGATCTTCGGCAGTGGACGGTTCGGTGGACCGGCGATGGCGTCTCCCGTCTCCGGCGCGAACTCACCGTTGTGGCAGGGGCAGAGCAGTCGCTTCTCCGGCTGATTCCAGTAGACGGCGCACGAGAGGTGGGTGCATTTGCCGCTGTAGGCCACGAAGCGGCCATCGCTCAGGTGGAGCAGGAGCGCCTGGCTGCTTTGATCTGGATAGTTGAAGTAATGGACGCCGCCAACCGGCACGTCGGCGGCTTTGACGATCGGCTGTCTGGTGCCGCGACTGCGCTCGCGCACGTAGCCGATTCCGGCCAGCACGCCGGTCGCGGCGAAGAGTGCGCCGGATGCCAGCACCGCGAAGCGCAACATCTGGCGCCGTGAGACCAGGTCGTCCGCATCCCACGTATAGGGAAACTGCGTCTCCCAGAGCGGACGCTTGCGCGGCTGCGAGCGGCGCCGGTCATTCTCAGTCGAGCTCACAGCACCCATGCCTCCTCACGCTCTTCCGCCAATCGTCCAAAGGACGCCTCGGCTTCGGCGAGCAACGCCGCCACATCCAGCCGCTCAACCTCCATCGGCAGTACGTGATAGACCCGCGTTCGCACCGTCTGGCTGCCAAAAGAGGTGACATTGACGGGGCGGCCCTCGCGCTGGTTCATGAATTCCTCGTAGTCGCCGTACCAGAGGGCCTGCGTCGGGCACGCCTGCGCGCACCATGGCTTGAGCCCGTGACTGGTGCGGTCATAGCAGAGGTTGCACTTCTTCATCAGCCGCGCCTCGATATCGAACTTCGGGACGCCGAAGGGGCAGGCGTAGACGCAGTTGCGGCAGCCGATGCAGCGTGACGGCTCGGCCTGATGCACCACTCCGTCAGGCGAGATCTGGATCGCCAGGGCGGGGCAGACTTGCGCGCAGGGAGCAACCGGGTCCTGGCAATGCATGCAGACCGTGGGCTGGGTCGCCACGCTGGCGCCGCGGTCGATGAAGTCGACCATGATCATGCTCTCACCCTTGTGGGATTCGCATTCGCGGCAGGCCGCTTCGCAGGCGCGACAGCCGATGCAGCGCGATGGATCGACGAAGAGCGTCTTGACCGCCATGCTCGCTGGCCCTCCTTTCCTGCGATGAATCAGTGCGTACTGGACTGCCCAGCTTGAAGCTTTCGTGTCTCACCGACCGTATACGGGAACATCTGCGGAGCGTTCTCCGGCGTGAGTCGCTCGGTCGCGCTCCCACTCGCGGCAGACGGCGTATCGAGTTTCTCGAGCGCCGCGGCGCACGCCTTGAACTCCGGAATCTTGACCGTGGGCTCGATGGCCGGGTTGGTCAGCTGGTTCACGGCGTGCTGGCTTCCGTAGTGAAATGGGATGAAGAGCGTGTCAGGCCGGATGGTCGGCACGACCAGCGCCTTGATCTCCATGGAGGCGCGCGGCGTCTTCACCCGTACCATCTCACCATCCACGATCCCGACCTTCTTGGCGAGCTGGGGATGAATTTCCACCCAGGGCACCGGCGCCTGCGAGTTGAGGAAGCCGAGCCGCCGGGTCTGCGTGCCGCTGAGGTAGTGATAGACGACGCGGCCGGACGTGAGTCGCAGTGGGAAATCGCCACCCGGCTCCTCCGCGGGAGTCTGATAGGGAATCGGGAACATGTGGGCTTTACCGTCGGCGTGATAGAAACGCTCGGCGAACAGGCGCGGCGTTCCCGGATGATCCTCGGACGGACAGGGCCAGAACATCCCCTGCTCTGCTTCGATGCGCTCCCAGCTCATGCCGTAATAGTCGGCCAGCCCGCCGCGCGAGGCGACGCGCAGCTCGTTCCAGATGTCCTTCACGGATTGATAGGGGAAGTACTGCCCCCGGCCGAGCCGTTGGGCGAGCTCGATCAGAATCTCCCAGTCGCGGCGTGACTCACCGAGTGGCAGCGCGGCCTGGTTGATCTTGATGACGCGGCCCTCCAGGTTCGTGGTCGTGCCTTCGTCTTCGCACCAGACGGCGCCAGGCAAGACCACGTCCGCACGTTGCGCCGTCTCCGACATGAAGAAGTCGATGACGACCAGCGGATCGAGCTGGTCGAGCGCCTGAGCCACCACCCCGTTCTCCGGCAACGACACCATCAGGTTGGAGCAGAGGACCAGGCAGCTGCGGATCTCGCCGCTGCGCCATGAGGTGAATCATCTCGGTGGCGGAGGCGCCCTCTTCGGGGATCTCCGGCTCGGGAATGCCCCAGACGCCGGCGATGTACTCGCGATCCGCCAGCACGTCGATGTGGCGATAGCCGGGGAGCTGGCTGGCCTTCTGCCCAACCTCCCGGCCGCCCTGGCCGTTCCCCTGTCCGGTGAGCATCATGCTGCCGCCGCCCGGTTTGCCGACCTGCCCGCGCGCCAGCGCCAGATTGATGCAGGCGAGGCAGTTGTCGACGCCGTGCGTGCTGTGCTCGATCCCTTTCCCGTGCAGGATGAGCGAGGTCGCCGCCCCACCGTATATACGCGCCGCCGTGACGATGCGTGCCATGGGTACGCCGGAGAGGCGTTCTGCCTCCTCGAGCGAGACGTCTCGGACCGACTCCAGCACCGCTTCCCAGCCGGTGGTGCGCTCGCGCAGATAGTCCGTATCGACGTATCCCTCGTCGATGCATCACCTTGAGCATGGCGTTCAGCACGGCGATGTCGGTGCCGGGGCGGACCGGCAGCCAGAGGTCGGCGGTGCGGGCGATGGGCGTCTCGCGCGGATCGATGACGATGAGGGACGCGCCCCGGTCGCGAGCGCGCCAGATCCACTGCATGGCGATCGGGAAGCATTCCGAGATGTTGGTACCGGCGACAAGAATGCAGTTGGCCAGCGGGAAATCGGTCATCGGCATCGGACCACGATCGACACCGAAGGCCTTGGCATAGGCTCCAGCCGATGAGGACATGCAGAGGCGGCCGTTGTAGTCGATGTTTCGCGTGCGCAGGCCGACGCGGGCGAACTTCCCGGCCAGGTAACACTTCTCATTGGTCATGGAGGAGCCGCTGTAGACGGCGACGGCGTCCTTGCCGTGCTGCGCTTGAATCTCCTTCCAGCGCGACACCACGTAGCTCAACGCCTCGTCCCAGGTGGCGCGTTCAAGCTGGCCGCCCTTGCCGCCCCGCCGGATCAATGGGTGCAGGAGTCGCTCCGGGTGGGCCTGCTGCTGATACGCCACGATGCCCTTGGGACAGAGCGATCCCTGGTTGTGTGGGTACTCGCGCGGCTCGACGCCGATCACTCGGCCGCCCGAGACGCGCAGGTTCATGCCGCACTGGACGCCACAGAAGCAGCAGTGCGTCGGGACCAGCCCGTCCGCCACCACATTGGCGTCGCCCCAGCCTGGCTGCGGCGCGCCGGTCGACTGGAAATCGTAGTTGAACTCGCGGTCGCGTTTGAAGAAGTCCTTATTGACGGACATCGGCCCCTCCTAGAGGAAATGCTTGCCCAGCAGCGCGTAATAGGCTTCACCACGCATGACCCGTTTGCAGGTGGGGCAGTAATCCTGCAGCCGTCCGCGATTCTCGCCCAGATCGTAGTCCTGGCTGAGATCGCTCAGCACGCCTTCCAAGTCGCGAATGAACTGCGCGGAAGGGAAGGGCTGACCGCAGCGACGGCAGGTTCTCGGTTGCTCCTCGTGTTCTGGATCGTAATGCGGGATGTCCTGATTCACCGTCTGATACAGGGTGACGCCAATGCTGGCGGGGCGCTGCACGATGTGAAAGAACTTGCCAAAGGGAAGCGAGATCAGCCAGAGGACGACCACCACCTCATGCGTCAGAGAGATGAAGTCGTAGTAGCGGCCGGACCACCAGGTGTAGGAGAAGGTCAGCGCGAGGCCGGTGATCGCGATGGCGAAGAGCAGGACAAGCGGCACCAGATCGAACCCGTAGCGCTGGATCGAAACCAGTCCGGCGTCACGAATGCGGCGCCAGAAGGCGATGCCCAGCCCGATGATGAGCAGGACGGCCGTGAAATCCAGCACGTGGAAGATGGCGAAACCAGTGCCTGCCGAGATCGGGAAGGTGGTGATCGAGATGCCGAAGAACCAGGCGCGGTAGCGATCCGGCGGCACGAGGGTGAAATGAATCCAGCCGAAGGTGAGCGGAAAGGTGACGCAGAGCGAGAGAACGACGCCCCAGAAGATCGACATGTGCATGAGCCAGCGCGTCGTACCGCGCCTGCGGATAAAGGTCTGGCCGAAGATATCGGTCCACCAGGCCTTGGGGATGAGCAACGTGTAGCGCCGGAAGTTCTTCACGGAGAGGAATTCGGCCCAACCCGCGCGGAAGTAGCGCCAGGTCGGAGGCCGGCTGATCCAGAGCGTGTAGCGATAGGTCATGGCGGCGATCGCGAAGACTGAGCCGACCATGTAGCCGATGAGGGCGGAATCAAAATCTCGAAACTGGCGCGAACCGATGTAGATCAGGAGCAACAGGATGGCGGTGACGACGAGCGTCGTGATGGTGGCGCGTCGTTCGGGCCTGACCATCGATTCACCCCCTTCGTCATCAAGCAGTTGCGGGTTATGGGGAGATTTCCCTGAAGATGGAACGGCTACCGCAGTCGTATCAGCATTCGTGGGAATCCGTCAATAGCCGGAGCAGTGCCGTGAGCGGATCCAGACCAAGCAGGAGACTGACGAGAAGGAAGCGAGGGCAGCGCACACCACGAATGCTCCGGGTTGAATGGTGGTTGAAGAATGAGATCGGTCGTCGCCCGGCGTTCACCTGGGTTGAAAACCGCAGGCTAGGTAGACGAAGTCCCTAAACGGACTGAGCCTAGACGGGCAATCGTAGGGGCAATCCCTCGGACCCACTTCGTGGGTGCCCCTGCCCTTCGGCAGCAGACCGACAACCGTGAATTGGTACGCAATCAATTCGCCAATCTCAATCAGCCCCGCATTGAGCCGGACTGATCATCGAGAGGCCGAGGCGGTTCGAAGTAGAGCTCGAGCGCTTCACGGAGATTGGCCAGCGCTTCGGCTTCGCTCGCGCCTTGACTCGCAACGTCGACTTCAAGACATTGAGCGACGTACAGGTTATCTTCGCGAGTGATGCTAGCGGAGAAAATCTGCTTCATTGATAGTTCCTCCTGAGCATCTTCACAGCAGGTGCACGATCTCGACGTCGCCCCACTTCTCCTTGAGGTACTCGGCCACCAGGCTGCGGTGACATTCCGCAGGCTTGACCTCGCTGCAGAGGAGGCAGGCGCCGTCGAGGTTCGCGGGATCGAGCTCTGATTCGATCTGCCGTTCCTTCATCAGCGCCAGGAAGCGATTGGCGAATTCAGCTTGCTTGATGCGCTTCTTCTTGTAGTCGTCCATGATCTCTTCGGTCGGCGCCAGGAGTGGCTCGTGCTCGTAATCGATGTGGCCGATGGCGTCCAGGAAATAGCGCAGATCGTCACGCTTGGCGAATCCGGCCAACTGGGAGGTGTTGTGCAGGCGGATGTCGACCACCTTCTTGACCCCGGCAGCGGTCAACAGGCCGAAGAACTGCTCAGCCGATTTCTGGGTGAAACCGATGGTGAAAATCTTCATTGAGACGTACTCCCCTGTAACAGCGTCTCGCTTGCTTCCATATATAGGTATATAGGTCTCTTCATCGGTGAGGTCGACGCGGCGATTGTAGTTGATTGCGCGCATGGCGACAGGGATTGCTTTTTTTTCGGGCCGTCAGTCCCAAGGGCAGATGCAGTCTGCCCCTACATGACGATATGCGTCCAGCCCGTTCAGGGGCTTGGTCTTCACAGCCCTAGTTTTCAACCCGGGCTGGTTGTGACATATCGTGTGTTGGCTTGCTCGGCCCATATCCTGATGCAACGTGGAGAAGCATTGTCACGGTCCTGCCTCCGGGCGGAGGGCAGACAGAGGGGTCTGCCCCTGCAGAGGTAGACAAGCCCCATGCGTATGCTTCGATCGCCTCCCCGCCTGTCACTCCATCGCGGCGATGAGGGGCTCCCGCTCGTTGCGCCCGGCGTGGGCCGGCTCGCGTGTCGATTCCTGCACCGCGGTGTGAAAACCGTTCTCGCACATCCACTCGTCGTCGTAGACCTTCGAGAGGTAGCTGCGCCCGCCGTCCGGCAGGATCACCACGATTAATGTCTCCGGTCGATTATTTCGCCGCGCCACCTGCAATGCCGCGCAGACCGCCGTGCCGCCGGAGCCGCCGATCAGCATCCCCTCCTCGCGCGTGATGCGCCGCGCCATGCACAGGGAATCGCAATCGCCGACCTGAATGAACTCGTCGACGAGGGACGGATCGAACGCTCCCGGCCAGAAGTTCTTGCCGATGCCCTCGACTTTCGACGCGTGTAGATCGTCCGGGCTGGAGTAGATCGAGCCTTCCGGGTCGGCGGCGATGATTTGCACCTCCGGGTTCTGCTCTTTGAGGTAGCGGGCGATGCCGCTAATAGTGCCGCCTGTCCCGGCTCCGGCGACCAGATGGGTGATCTTCCCCTCCGTCTCCCGCCAGATCTCCGGGCCGGTCGAGAGGTAGTGGCTATCCGGGTTGGTCGGGTTGAAATACTGGTTTGGCTGATAGGCGCCCGGGATCTCTCGCGTCAGGCGGTCGGCCACGTCGTAATACGTCTCATCGGCATCACGGGGAACCAAAACGACTTCCGCACCGAACGCGCGCAACAGCGCCACCTTCTCGCATGAGACTTTGTCCGGCAGCACGAAGATGGCGCGATAGCCCTTTACAGCTGCGGTCATGGCCAGGCCGGCACCGGTGTTGCCGCTGGTCGCCTCGATAACCGTTCCACCTGGCCGCAGTTGGCCGTTTGATTCCGCTTCCTCGATCAAGCGCACGGCGATGCGGTCCTTGATGCTGCCACCCGGATTGACCATCTCCAGTTTGGCGGTCACTGAAGCGCGTAAACCCGACGCCACCTTGTTGAGGCGAATAAGGGGAGTGTCCCCGATGGTCGAAAGCACGTCTGGGTAGATCATGTTGGTCGGCCCGCTTGGGCCAGCTCCTTTCGATCTCGGCGGTCAGTCGTGGTACGTCGTTCGATAATCCGCCGGTCTGACGCCTCGATGCCGGGCGAGCGCCCAGCGCCACTCTCCGGCAAGCGTAGTGACGCTCTGTAACCGGCGAGTAAACCGGAAAGATGAGGCTTCCCGGTCGCTATCGACTGGGTCGTACGCAAGGATCGTGCGAGGTAGCCACAGACGCGTAAGAACGCGGCCTTTCGTCTTGGAGGAATGGCGGAAACCAGGCGATGAGGCGCGATATCGTGCAATCGAAAATGCCTGGCGCCACGCTCCGTCAGGAGGTGGCGCGCAACGGGCGGTTCATCTCCCCCAGCGAGCGGAGCTGCTTGCCTGCCTGGTCAAAGTTTTCCGGGGCGAGCCAGTCTTCGAAATTGGCGCGAATCTGTGGCCATTCCGAATCCAGGATCGAGAACCAGGCCGTATCGCGGTTGCGCCCTTTGACGATGATGTGCTGATAAAAAATCCCCTCAAATCCGAAGCCGAGCCGCGCGGCGGCGTTGCGCGACGGCTGGTTGCGCGCGTCGCATTTCCACTCCAGCCGTCGATAGCCGAGCTCGTCCATGGCGTAGCGCATCATGAGGTAGAGGGCTTCGGTCGACTCGCGCGTGTTCTGCAGCGCGCGGCCGAACCAGATGTGGCCGATCTCGATCACACCATCCTTGGGACGAATATTGAGGAAGCTGGCCACGCCGGAGGCCGGTCCGCTCTTGCCCTGGCGAATGGCGTAGAAGGTTGGGTCGGCCAATGCGGCGTAGTCCCGCACCCAGCCACGAAACACGTCCGGGTCGGTGAAGGGGCCGTAGCCCAGGTAGTCCCAGATTCGGTCGTCTTCAGGGCCGGTATGGCTGGCGTCCCACAGTTCCTCAGCGTGAATGCGCGGGTCGAGCGGCTCGATGCGAGCGTAGCGGCCATCGAGAGGCGTGCGCGCCGGGTAGAGTCCAGGTGGCAGGGGATCGACCTTCGCGCCGGAGAGGGCACGATCCGGCAGAGCGTCAGGCATGCGTTAGGTTCCTTTACAGGTTCAACGGTTGAATCATCGTCACCGACCGCGTCGGGAGCACGGGACGGCCAACGCCATGCTGCACGGAAACAGGGAAACTGGCCAGGGCCAATTCTTGGCGGTGCGGGAGCGCCAATTGGATGGTATCGAACCGTACCAGCGCACAAAAAACCTCCCGGAGTACTCCGGGAGGCGTTCGAATCGAGTCAGGTCTGGTGAACCTCCAGTTAGCCTTCGGCCTCGATGGTGAAGAGCTGGGAGCTGCCGGATTGCAGGAGATCCATCGACGGAGCGATGGCTTCACGAAATTCAGCATGCTGGAACATAGAGGACCGGATATTCTCCCAGTCGCCCATGCTCTCCACCTGGATCTCCAGCACGACGGTATCGAACGAACCGGTGAGGTCCGTCAGCACGCGCCAGGGATGACCAGGACCGAGAACTTGGGATACGACGGTGCTCGCTTCGCGCATGATTGCGGCGGCTTCTCCCGCTTTTCCGTACTTCGCCTGGAAGGTTTGTCGAACGAGGATCATGGCCCGCTCCAATCCTGTCGAAACCGGCATTTCGATGATGAACGACCGCCACACAATAGCATCTGGCCGCCCCAAATTGAAGATGGTTGGGCAACGAGTTTGCTTTAAGCACCCACCGCCACCGCCACCGGCGCGGCGGCGCGGCTGGAACGCATCAGCCATATGTAGCCATCCTCCAGCGTCGGCTGTGCCGGTTCGGCCGACATGCCCGGTGCCGGCTCGCCGACGACGCGATATTGACTGCCTTCCGCCAGATGCAGCATCGAGACGACCGTCAGGTCCCCCTCCGGTTTGGGACCAACAGTCGTCACCGTCCAGACGTTGCCGCGCGCCCCTTCGATCAGCTCGATCGAACGCCCATGGAAGAGAACCTTGCCCTGGCTCAGGATGGCCAGATGCCGACACGTTTGCGCGATGTCTTCGACGATATGGGTCGAGAGAATCACGGTCCGCTCACCGGCGAGATCTGACAGGAGATTGCGGAAGCGGATGCGCTCTTCCGGGTCGAGACCGGCCGTCGGCTCGTCGACGATCAGCAGTCGTGGGTCGTTCAGCAGCGCCTGGGCGATCCCGACCCGCTGCTTCATGCCGCCGGAGAAGGTCTTCAGTTTGCGACCGGCTACGTCCTGCAGCGCCACCATCTCGAGCAGTGTCTCGACGCGTGTCCGTCGTGCACGGCGTGTCGTCAAGCCCCTTGAGAATGCCGATGTAGTCGAGGAACTCACGCGCGGAGAGGTCGGGGTAGAGCCCGAGATCCTGCGGCAGATAGCCGAGGACCTGTTTGACCGCCTGGCGGCCTTCGTTGGTCGATCCATCGATGTCGCCCACACGATACCCGCCCGAGGTCGGCCGCATGATCCCGGCGAGGATGCGCATCAGCGTCGTCTTGCCGGCCCCGTTTGGTCCCAGCAGGCCGAACATGCCGGTCGAGATACTCAGGTCGATGCCGTCCAGCGCACGCACGCCGCCCCGGTAGGTCTTGGTGAGTGATCGAAGCTCGATGTTCATGTCTACTCCACTTCACACGTTAATGGAAGGTCGAGATCGAAACCGTCGTCTGTTTCGTTCCTCAAACACGGGCGCGCCGCCAGGAGAGATAGGTGTGCGCCATGACGAGAGCCACGGCCGCACAAGCTAGCAGCACGATGATGCTTGCCACACCCTGCCAGGCAGATTCGCTCTGTCCAATGATCGACTCGATGCCGAAGAACCCCGATGCGGCATTGCCGCCGAGCGGCGTGAGCACCGTGGTACTCAGGGTTGGGATTCCGTAGCTCGGACTCAGCAGATTGCCCCAGAACCAATAGCCGACGAAGAGAAACTGGTAGAGCGGCATCCATAGAATCGCCGGCACCGAGATCGAGAAGGCGGCCACGAAGAGGAGTCCCGGGATGTTGATCGCGGCGAAGGCGGCCAGTGCATAGAGGATCGCCTTTGGGTCGTGCCAGCGGTTGAGCACGTAGATGATGCCCATAGCGTAGACCAGGAAAATCGGAATCGTGCTGGCGATCGCACTGCCCAGATACTTGCCGAAGAGGCGTGCGCCTGGAGATGCGGGTAGCGAATCGAACAGTTCCGGCATCCGCAGGCGTCGATCACGCGGCAGGCGATCGGCCAGCAGCACGCCAAAGATGATCGGCAGGAAGGCGTTACAGACGACGGCCCAGTTGGCGATAGTTACCTCGATGGGAGCATCCGCCGCGGCGTTCCAGGGATTCTTCAGCCCGGTCACCACAATCAGACTACCGAGCAACGTCACGATCCAAACCGATTTGCGACGCGCCTGCATGCGGAACTCGTACTTCAGCGCTCCCAGGGCTGTCGTCTTCACGTTCGCAATCATCCGATTCCTCATTTCAGATCGATATGACCAATTACGCTCGTGCACGCTGCCAGGTGAGATAGGTGTGTACCGCCAGCAGCGCGGCAACCGCGCAGATCATCAATAGCGAAACGCTCATAACCGCCTGCCACGCCATCGGAATACCTGAAGTGAGTGGATGATCGAACATCGGGTAGGTGCCGAAGAACCCGGAGGCGGCTGTTCCTCCAATTGGCGTCAGGATGGTGTTGGCCAGCGTCGGGATGCCGTATGCCGGGGCGAACATGTTGCCCCAGAACCAGTAACCAACGAAGAGGAACTGATAGAGCGGCACCCAGAGGATCGCCGGAATCGCAATTGAGAAGGCAGCCACGAAGATCAGGCCGGGCAGGATAACCGCGGCGAACACCGCCAACGCAGTCGGGATCACCATCGGGTCGAGAGTACGCATCTGAATTCGCCACAGGCCGACGATGTAGAAGAGGAAGATCGGCACAGCGGTGGCGAGCGTGCCGCCGACGTATTTGCCGAACAGCAGGCTGCCCGCTGGCGCGGGTGTGGCGTCGAGCAGCTCGGTCATACGTAGCCGCCGGTCGCGCGGCAGACGATCGGCCACGAGGATGCCGAAGACGACCGGCAGAAAGCGGTTGCAGTCGAGCGCCCAGTTGCCGACCGTTCGTGGCATCGAGCTATCGACGGGAAAGGCCCACAGTGACCGGCTCCAGGCAAACATGAAGAGGATCGTTGCGGCCATGGCGATCCAGACCGACTTGCGGCGGATCTGCATGTTGAACTCGAAGCGCGCTGCGCCCAGAGTGGAGGTCCACATCTGGCTCATCATTCCTCTCCTCGGAGTAGCGTCGCCGGGTTTCGTCCCAGCCAAAGGAAGACCAGGCCGCAAAGCATCAAACCGATCGCGGCAAGCTCGATTCGGTTGCTGAGCCAAAAGCTGGCACCCGGCAGGTAGCTCGTGGCGAAGAGAAAGATCGGCCGCAACCAGGCATGTCCGGCGAAGCGCTTGCCGAACAGGTTCTCCATGATCCAGATGCCGGCGATGACCGCGCTGCTGGCCGCTCTACTGTTCAGGATCAGCGTCAGTAGGGCCGCCGCGCCAGTGAACATAATCAACGGCGAGAACCAGACCAGCTGACTTTCAATGAACGAGACCGGCGCGAGCGCGTGACCGACGAGGCGGGCGACGATCGTCGCGGCGATTCCGATCAGGGCCGACCAGAGGAGCAGCAAGCCCAGACGCCGGACGAACGTGGTTCGGTAGGGCGTCGGCAATGAAAGCTGCAGCTCGATCATCGAATCACCGGCGATCAGCGATGCGGTGGTCAGCCCGACCGCCGTAGCGACGCCGATTTCGAGACCGGCGACGACGGCGCGCATCGAACGTTCGGGTGACACGTCGTTGAGCCGCATCAGCACGCCGAACCCGGCGAAGACGGCGATGACGATGAGCGGAATGAGCAGTCCGCTGCCGACTCGCCGTAGCTCGTAGCGCATCCAGGCAAGATCGAGCCTCGGTTTGGCTGAGGCGCGGGTCATGACTGCCATGGAGTTTGTCCCCCAAGTGGAAATCGTTCTTGCCGTGGCACGTAGACGATCGCGAACAGGAGCAACGCCAACCCGAGTACCAGCAGGAATGGGCTGAGCGACGGCAGCGCCAGCGTCTGCTGTGCAGTACGCGGCACGGGGGCAGCACTCATGTCGCGACTGAGGATGAAGAGGCGCACGCCCCACGGAACGAGCGCGGCGGTCATGGCGACGACCGGGCTGAAGAGGAGCGACATCGTCAGCGCCAGCGCCGAGAGGAAGAGCATGGGCCCAAACCAGAGGTTGATGAGCTGCCACAGGCTCATTCCGTGGATGGCGCTGAGCGTTACCGAGGCCGCCAGCGCGAGCAGCAGGTCGTAGCCGAAGACCAGCGTCATCCGGCTCAGCAGGACCATGCGGGGTGAGGTCGGCGTCGACACCGCGATCTCAAGCGAAGGATCGTTCTCCGGTCCGTAGATGAAGGCGATGCCAATGGCCGCCACCACCGGTGCGACGAGCGCCAGCACGGTCGACCCGATCGATTGATGGGTCGTCAGAAACGCGACCAGAACACCCAGCGAAGTGGTGAGGGCCGACGCGACCCAGATGCCTCTGCGCACAAGCGGCAGCTGACCCAGCAAGAGCTGCCAGAGATAGCCGATCGAGCGATGCGACGGCGTCTGAGCGGCTACGGGCAGCCGCTCGGCGGCATCGATGGCGGCGTGAATGCCACGCAGCACGTCGATCGACGGAGGCGCGACCGTCAGCGTCGCTTCCCGTGTCGCTCCGGCTACCAGCCGCCATGACTCAAGCTCGGCCGCGCAGGCGGCGCAGCCGCGCAGATGCCGGTCGACTCGCGCGCGTCCGGCTGGATCCAGCGTTGAATTGACGTATGCCGGGAGTAGATCGACGACGTGGATCGAATCCGACATGTTCATCACTCCGTTTCCGCCGTTTCGAGAATCTGACGCAGCAGACGCTTGGCGTTGCTCAAGCGGCTCTTGATCGTTCCGATGGGTACGTCGAGGATCTCGGCCATCTCGGGATAGGAGAGGTCCTGGGCAAAGGCCAGCGTCAGGATCTCGCGCTGCGTTCGGCCGAGCCGGGCGATGGCGTCAGCAACCACCTCGCGCTCGACGTTGCTCAGAGCCGTGGCCTCCGGCTCGGGATCGTCCGACGGGAGATCGTTCAGCGCCGCGTCATCGGTGACGTCAAGGTTTTTGCGACGCAGCGCGTTGTGCGCTTGACGGCGGGCGATGCCGTAGAGCCAGGTTTTGACCGACGAGCGATGTTGAAAGCGCGCCGCGCTCTGCCAGGCCGCAAGGAACGTATCCTGCAACACCTCTTCGGCCAGACCTCGTTCGCCGGTGATCTGCAGCAAAAAGCCGAGCAGGGGCGTTGCATGACGCAAATAGAGCGTGTCGAGCGACGAACGATCTTTCCTGGCGATGCGCGTGACCAACGTCTCGTCAGAGTCGCTGGCCCGATCGATTTTCCAGCTGTTCGTCACGACGATCGAGCGCTCCATATCGATCTGCCTCCATCCCCTTAGTAGCGGGCAGAGGCGGAAAGGTTCACTTCGCGTGATTGAGGCGGCGTCGCTCGGAAGCGCACGCGTCACGCCCCAGTCTACGTGCGCAGGCCACGCGCCGAACGCTTCTCTGCGCTATGATCTGTATGACCTAATTCTTGGTAGGTTCAGCCAAGAAGCGAAAGATGCATGGGCCGAGTGCTAAACTCAGCGATGGCCGAGACGCTGCCGTGATCTGATCCAAAGCCGCGTGGGGGCCGTACTAACGGGAGAGGAACGAACTGGTTGGTCGAACGGGATGACGGAGCCGTTCTAAGCGCGATTGCCAAGAGCGATCCGGATGCACTCGTCATGTTATACGACCGCTACGGTCGGCTGGCCTTCGGGCTTGCCTACCGCATCCTGGGAGACGCCGCGACCGCCGAAGAGGTGGTGCAGGACGCATTCATGAACGTTTGGCGCAAGGCCGAATCGTTCGATGCGGAGCGCGGCAACATCCGCACCTGGCTCCTTTCGATCGTGCGAAACCGGGCGATCGATCAGCTTCGCGGCCGCTACGGGCGGCAGCGGGACGAGATCGATTTCGACAAGCTCGAGCCGGTCCTCTCCGGTCAGGATTTGTGGGCGGAAGTCGTGCGAGGGCTGCGTGCCGAAGCGGTGCGCGATGCGATAATCGACCTTCCGGACGAGCAGCGCAGCGCCATCGAGCTGGCCTATTTCGAGGGGCTCACGCATCGAGAGATCGCCGAAAAGACCGGTATTCCACTCGGAACGATCAAGAGTCGCTTGCGCCTGGGATTGCGCAAGCTGCACGAGACGTTGACGGTATCCGGCAATTACAGGATAGACGGCAGCGCGGATGGTCACTGAACGCGAACATCACGAATATCAAGAGATGCTCGGTGCCTATGCGCTGGGAGCCTTGCCCGACGACGAGCGCGAGGCGCTCGAAGAGCACCTCTTGACCTGCGACGAATGCAACGCCGAGCTGGGCGAGCTTCTCGTCGCGGCTCACTCCTTGCCGCTGAGCGTCGAGGAACGCGCGCCGTCGGCTGACTTGCGCGAGCGCATTCGAGCAGCGGCGGTGGCTGAAGCTGAGAGCATCGAGCCCGGATCGACGTGAGCACCGTCGAGCATGAGCCGTCAAACGTCACCACGCTTCCGTCTTCACGCACACGAACCACGCGCTTCGGCGGAGGTTCGATTCTGCCCTGGGCGGCCGCGGCCGTCTTCCTCCTCTTTGGGCTGGGGATGCTCGGCTGGAACCTCTCGCTGCGAACGTCGAACAACACCAACGAGCAGGTGATCGCGCTGCGGGCCGCGCCAGGCGTCAACGGGGCTGGCGGCCAGCTCATCTATCTCAAGGACAAGCAGGTCATGATCGTCAAGCCGCATGGACTCCCAACATTGCAATCAGGACAGGTCTACGAGCTGTGGCTGATTCAAGGGAATACGCCGATAGCCGCTGGCGTTTTTGATACGGCGAACGGTCAAGTGGCTGTCGCGGCCAACATGAGTCAGTATCGAGCCGTCGCGATCACGATCGAACAGGGTCCGTTGGGCAGTTCAACTCCATCTGGAGAGCAGGTCATCGTCACCCCGTTCTAACCTCGCGGGGTGACCGGCGCGAAACTGGTACGTATGGCATCTCGATCCGGATGATTCCCGGACTGTACAACAGGCCAGGAAACCTTGATTTCATCACTCTTTCTCCCTGTACGACTGGTCAGGTGTCCTCGATAGTCAACCATATCGGCCCAAAAACTTGATATACTACGCGGGCTGACTAACCGGTTAGTCAGCCCTCCGTTTCGTCGTTCGCGAAATCTTCGTCATTTAGTCCCAAATCTCAAGCGTCGACGGCACGACGCAGGCAGATTGAGATGGAGCTGCCGTGTGAATGTGAGATCGATTCCGTACAAGTGGCTCGTCGCCATCGTCTTCCTGACGGGTCTCTTCATGGACATCATGGACTCGACCATCGTCAACGTCGCCCTGCCGACGTTGGGCCGAGACTTCCATGCTCCCACGACCACGCTCGAGTGGGTCGTGACCGCCTACCTGCTGAGTTTGGCGGTATGGATCCCCGCATCCGGCTGGGTGGGGGATCGCTTTGGTACGAAGAAGGTTTTCCTCTTCGCTCTGGCGATGTTTTCGCTCGGCTCGGTCCTCTGCGGACGCGCCTGGAGCATCGATTCGCTGATCTTCTTCCGAGTATTGCAGGGCATCGGCGGCGGTATGATGACGCCGGTCGGCACGGCCATGCTCTTCCGTGCCTTTCCGCCGCACGAGCGAGCCACCGCTTCGGCGGTGTTGGTCGTCCCGACAGCCATCGCGCCGACGGTCGGCCCGATCCTGGGCGGTTGGCTGGTCGATCACGCCAGCTGGCGCTGGATCTTCTACATCAACCCGCCGGTCGGCATTGCCGGTTTCCTCTTCGCCCTCTTCGTCCTGGAGGAGCATACCGAAGAGAACGTGGGTCGCTTCGACGTTCCGGGATTCATGCTGGGAGGTGCGGGGTTACCCTTGCTCCTCTACGCCCTCTCGCAAGGACCGAGCGTCGGCTGGAGCGCTCCCAGAGTCTATCTGACCGGCATCGTCGGATTGCTCCTGCTGATCGCGCTGGTCATCGTGGAGACGCGCACACGCGAGCCGATGCTCGCCCTGCGGCTCTTCAAAGACCGCATGTTCCGCAATGGAAACCTGGTCGTCTTCATGGTCTTCGGCGCCATGATGGGCTTGCTCTTCCTGCTGCCGTTGTTCCTGCAGGATCTGCTGGGTCTCTCGGCCTTCCAGTCGGGCTTGACCACTTTCCCGCAAGCCATGGGCATGGCGGCGGTGGCGCAGGTCTCGAGCCGCATGTATTCGCGAATCGGCCCACGACGCATGATCATGACGAGCATGATCGGCGTCACCATCGTTTCATCCCTCTTCCTGCTGGTTGGACTGCACACCAGCCTCTGGTGGGTTCGCGGATTGATGCTGCTGCGTGGCGCGGCCATGGGTGTTGGCATGGTGCCGATGCAGGCGGCGACCTACGCCACCATCAGCCGTGAAGACACGGGACGCGCATCGGCTCTCTTCAGCACCAACCGTCAGGTGGCGGCCTCGGTCGGCGTGGCGCTGATGGCGACGGTCTTGGTCGACCGCATCCAATCGCACGTCAACGCGGCCGTGCAAGGAGTCACCGGACAGGCGGCCATTCAGGCGGCGACGCAGCGTGCGGCCCTGCTTGGTTACCACGACGCCTTCCTGGCGACCGCGCTGCTGGCGTTCGTCGGCATCGGGGTGGCCTTCCTGATTCGGGACGAGGATGCGGCGGCATCTATGCGGCGAGCTCCGGCTCCAGCCCAGGCGAGTTCCGAACGAGAACGGGCTGGTGCACGCGAGTCCGAGCGGGTGCCGGTCGGTTCTGTCGATCACGACTGAGCGGGCTCTACCCGAACCAAACCCGAACGTGAATGAAAGGCGCCGGAACGCTCCGGCGCCTTTCTCGTTGCTCGGTGAATATTCCTCTCTCAGCACACTCCGATTAATCCAACCCCCGCGTTGACTCCGTACCCATTGTCGACGATGCCGCACGCGGCGTCGGTGCCGATTCTGTGGAAGGGCCCTCTACAGACTGGCATCAAGGCTTCAACCCCTGATTGAAGAACGCCCGCGTTGTGGCGACAGGATGGAGGAACGCCGGCAAGCGCGTCGTGGTCACCAGTTGAGGCGGCAACGACGGTAGTCGACCCAAGGACATCACGCAGCAGGACAAACGGAAAAGGGAGTGTGCAATGGCTAAGTATTTCAACAATGACATCGACGTCTTGAATTACGCGCTCACGCTGGAGCATCTGGAGGCGGAGTTCTACCGGCAGGCGGTCGCCTCCGGCAAGCTCCAGGGAGACGTGCTGAACGATTTCAACACCATCAAGAGTCACGAAGAGGCGCACGTCACCGGCCTTACCCAGGCCATCACCAATGCCGGTGGCACGCCTGTCAAGGCGCGCGCGTCTTACGACTTCAGCGTCCTGGGCGACATGAGCACCCAGGATGGACTGTTGAAGATCGCCGGAACGCTGGAGCCGGTCGGCGTCATGGCGTATGACGGTGCGGCATCGGACATTCAGAACAAGGACTACCTGACCACCGCGGGCTCAATCGTCCAGGTCGAGGCGCGTCACGCGGCGGTCATTCGGGCGCGGATGGATCCGAACGCGAATCCGGTGCCGAACGCCTTCGAGGGCACCCTCACCCCGCAGAAAGTGCTCGACACGGTTGCCCCGATCCTGGGCCCGGAGCAGTAAGCGCCCGAATGTGACATCGACCGACACGCATGCGCACGCAACCGAAGGGATGAATGATGACCGCGTATAAAGATGCGATGTTCAGTGGACAGGTCTCGCGCCGAAGCCTGCTGAAGAGAACCCTGGCGATGGGCGCCGGAGCGATCGCCGTTACCGCGATTCCGATGAATTTCTCGCGTGGAAGCACAACGCTCAAGCTGCCAGGATTTGGGAACGCCGCCGCGGCGGCGGCGGCCCCGCTCGACAGCGACCTCGATATTCTCAACTACGCCCTGACGCTGGAGCACCTCGAAGCGGCCGCCTATCAGGCCATTCTCGACGCCAACGTGCTGACGGGCCGCGCGCTGACCTATTTCCAGGCGTTCGGCAGCCACGAGAAGGCGCATGTCGACGCGATTACCTCCACTATCAAGCAGCTGGGCGGAACGCCGGTGCAGGCGCAGAAGTACGACTTCTCCAGCGTTCCGACCGATCAGGCCGGCATCGTGAAGTTCTTCCAGACGGTGGAGTCGGTCGGTGCCAGCGCCTACCTGGGCGCCGCCGCCTCGATCAAGAACACCGACGTTCTCAACGCGGCCCTGAGCATTCACGCGGTCGAAGCGGAGCACGCCTCGGCGCTGGCCGACATCGTGGCGCCGGGCACAGACCTCTTCGCGCCGGATGCCTTCGCCAAGCCGCGCACGCCAGCCGAGGTCCAGTCAATCGTGGCCCCCTTCTTCGGTAATGGCTCAGGCACGACGTCGCCAGGAGCGGTCTTCCTGCCGATGGCGCCCAAGAGCAACGCGCCGGGGAGCACCTATTTCGATGTCACCGGGCACAACCTGGGTGGTGGCTTCCGCGCCTACTGGGAGAAGTTTGGTGGTCTGCCGATCTTCGGCTATCCGATCACCGAAGAGATGCAAGAGAACGGCATGACCGTGCAGTACTTCGAGCGCGTCCGCTTCGAGTGGCACCCGGGCACGTTCGCATCTCACTACGACGTGCTGCTCACGCTCCTCGGTAGCTGGAAGGCGCAGCAGGAGGGGTTGATGAGCAGCGACCCGTTCAAGGCGGTGGAGGACAACGGCAGCGGCGTCTATTTCAAAGAGACCGGCCACAACGTCTCGGGTGGATTCCTGCAGTACTGGAAAGCGTTCGGCGACCTGGCGGTCTACGGCTATCCGATCAGCGAGCCGTACGTCGACAAGTCAACGGGCCTGACGGTGCAGTACTTCCAGCGCCAGCGCTTCGAGTGGCATCCCGGCGTCTGGCCGGAGCGCTTCGACGTACTGCTGGGTCTGCTGGGCGACGAGTACCTTCAGTCCAAGCAGAGCTAACTCCCAATCCTTTTCCTCCCTCGTGAGTGCCTGTCCGCTCTCCCAACCGAGCGGGCAGGCTCTTTTTCGTTCTCTGCGAATGCCACAGTCTCAATTGACGAGATTGCTGGTCCTCGACCGTGATGCGGACTTCATGGACCGCTGGCCGCCACCGGTGGCGGCCACTACATTTGTGATTGTCCCTGTTGTGACGGCTCGCCCGAGGCGACCAGCACGGCCAGCAGGCTGCGAGCCGCGCCGCTGAGGAAGCCGTTCTTGCGGTGGATGGCCACGACCGGGACGGTCAGGGTAAGCGCCGGGATGTCGAGCGCCGCCAGCGTTCCCAAGCGTGTCTCCTCTTCGATGGCGCTGGCCGGCAAGAGCCCGAGCCCGAAATCGGCCTCGATCATGCGCTTCTGCGCCGTCAAGCTGTCGATCGTCACCCGCTCGGCGTCCTCCATACCCCAGACCGACAGCAGGCGGGTCAACAGTCGGGCGTAGGGCTCGTTGGGGACGCTGGGACCGGTCGGGAACGCGACCCAGGGGACGCCGGAGAGGTCACGCGGCTCGATCCGTCCGTCACGGACGAGCGTGCTCTGCGTCGAACGAGCGATCACCAGCGGCTCCTCATAGACCAGCTCTGAAGTGATACCGGGATTCGGATCAGTGAAGTAGCGCAGACCGAGCGTGGCGTCGCCCCGCTGGACCATCTCGCTCACCTCATGACTGCGAGCCGTGTGCAGCACTAGACGCGTGCGCGGATGCGATCGCCGGAATTGGTGCAGTTGCGTCGTGAGTGACGTGCTGGCCAACGTTCCGATGAGCGCCAGCACCAGCGTCCCGACGTCCCCGTCGATCGTCTCGCGGACGGCCGAAGCGCCATCACGAGCGCCGGCCAGAATGCCCTGGGCGTGCGGC
The DNA here is from genome assembly GCA_963822235.1 of uncultured Chloroflexia bacterium. Lineage (GTDB taxonomy): Bacteria > Chloroflexota > Chloroflexia > Thermomicrobiales > Thermomicrobiaceae > CALAGB01. Next base: position 1,537,917 of record CAWGGU010000005.1, on the reverse strand, counting down.
AAGAATGCCGCTCCCGCCTCGCTCAGCCGCACGCCCTTCGGTGTGCGTTCGAAGAGTGGCGCGCCTAACTCCTGCTCGAGCAGGTCGATGCGGCGGCTGATGGCCGGCTGCGAGAGGTGCAACACCTCCGCGGCTGAAGTGAAGGTTCCCGCCTCGGCGACAGCCACGAAGGCCTCGATCTCGATCATCTCCATATCCATCAGTTTAGCTGATGAATATATGAAGTTCTATCTATTAGACAGATGACGCAGCCATGCCTATATTCTGTAGGGGCAGACCCCTGTGTCTGCCCTCGGCCGAAGGCTGGATGGTTGACAACGCTGCCGTGCTGCGCACGGAGGGCAGACACGGGAGGTCTGCCCCTACGAACGTTCAGCGTTGCCGTTCGCTCCGCACGACGTATTCGATCAACAGTCTGGAGAATGTCTTGGATATCACGACAACTTCACCGCAACACACCTCAGCCGATCGCATGACTGCATGGACGACGAAAGCACAGCGCTTGATGGCATTGCACGCCGGACCAGATGTACTCTTCCTGCCGAATCCGTGGGACCGACTCAGCGCGCGACTCCTGGCCGCACTGCCCGGCTGCCAGGCGTTGGCCAGCACCAGCGCGGGCATCGCCGCCGCGCTCGGCTATCCGGACGGCGAGCGCGTGCCGCTCGACGAGATCCTGGCGGTCGTGCGCCAGATCGTCGAGGCGGTCGATCTGCCGGTGACGGTCGATTTCGAGACTGGCTATGGCGCCACGCCGGACGATGTCGGCCGCAACGTGCGGCGCGTGGTCGAACTCGGCGCGGTCGGGATCAATCTGGAGGATGGCATCGGTGACGGCATGCATGGCGAATTGCGCGATCCAGCCGAACAGGCCGAGCGGCTGGACGCGGCTCGTGAGGCGCTGACCATCGACGGCGTACGCGGCGTCCTCAACGCTCGCATCGACGTGTTGATGCAGCAACATGGCGACAGCGAAACGTGGGTGCCGGAAGCCATCCAGCGCGGGCATCTCTATGCGGAACACGGCGCCGACTGCATCTACGTGCCGGGTCTGCCCTACCGCGGGCAGACGGCTGAAGCGGCGCGGCGCGACATTGCGCTCCTCGTGCGGGAGGTCGGCCGGCCCGTAAACCTGCTCGCGTCGCCACTCCTGCCGCCGATGTCCGAGCTGCGCGAACTCGGCGTGCGGCGCGTCTCGGCCGGTTCGGGGCTCTTCCGCCTGGCCTACGCGACGGCGACGGAGGTCGCCGCGCACACGCTGTCGGACGGCGATTTCGCTGGGTTTGCCGCAGCGGGCAAACTGCCGCACCCGGAGGTCAACCGCGTGTTGAGCGCGTAGGCGCGCTCAGTCACGCCGCAGCAGCCACGTGGGCATGGGGATCAGCATGGGCGTGCGCCGCCGATAGGCTCGGTATTGCTCGCCATACCAGCGAAGCAGATCCTGCTCTTCAAAACGCAGCCCGATCAGGATATAGACGGTGACCGCCACTGCCAGCACGACCATGTCGAGCGTCATGGTCGGGTTCGCCCAGAAGAGGAGGACGAAGCCGACCATCATCGGGTGGCGCACCAGCCGGTAGAGGGTTGGCGTGCGAAAGTCGATCGACTCCGATTGCTCCTGGCGGAAAAAGTTCCAGGTCTGTCGCAGCCCGGTCAGATCGAAATGGTCGATGAGGAAGGTGGAGTAGATCACCGTCACCCAGCCGATGCCGAAGACGATCCAGAGGAGCATGCGCGGGAAGCCGGTGACGTGCCAGGCCGTCGTGTCGACTGACCGCCACTGCCAGAACATGAGCAGGAGGAGCAGGCTGGCAAGGAAGACGTACGTACTCCGCTGGATGGGAGCAGGTACCGTTATCGACCACCATTCCTTGAAGCCCTGACGCGCCATGATCGAGTGCTGCAGACCGAACAGTGCAAAGAGGACGAGATCGATAGCGAAGGCCGTGGCGCCGGAGCTCGTGACCTGCGGACGAATGATGCGAGCGGTGAACGCAATGGCGACGACGGTCGTCACTCCGAAGACGCCATAGACCGCCATGCCAGCGAGGAGGATCGCCAGCCGAGATGCACGGGTCGGACTCACCTGTAGGGCATGCTTTTCCATGCGTTGCCTCCATGAGAATCTGTGCGGACGCACGGCATGCGATCACGTGCGTGAAACGCGAGATCATCGAGGGACAACTCGGACGGGGATGGCCACGGAACGGGAGCGGGGTGACCGATCTCGACCTGCAGTCGTCGCGCTGAACTCGACTGATAACAGTGAGTGCAGAATGACGATCGTGGCTGGCGCCGCAATTCGTAGGATCGATGATTCTAGACTACAGCAGGCGCACGAATTTGTGAAATAGTTGCGGGTCCGCGTGGAATCAATTGAGCGAATTGTCATCCCGTTTCTTCAGGATGCTGACGATGACGTGCGGTGTCCGACTGGGTTCCGAGCCGTACGCTCCACTGGCCCGCCCCAGGGTTTACACGATAGGGGGTCCGGTCATGGTTCGCGTCCAGGATCGACCGCGTGGTGCGCCGTATGGGGCGATCCCTCCGTGGGCCCTTGGACGGGCTACAGCGGCAGGCCAGCCTCGAGGTGCGCCAGCGCGTCGTCGAAGAGCTTGCCAATGTCTGCCGTCGGGTTTTCGGCAATGGTGAGCATGACCGCAAACGCCACTCCGATCACCGCGCCCGACAGATTGCGGATGGCCGGATCGTCCGGTTCGCGACCAGTCCGCTCGGCCAGGACCTCCGCCAATAACTGAACGGTGCCGGTGAACTGTTCCAGCGCGCGCGCGCGTAGCTCCGGGACCGACACGATCAGCGTCGTGCGCTGGAACTGCTCGGCGACATCCTCCTCCGAGAGCTGGTGCCAGACGGTGAGGAATGCTTGGCGCAGCGCCCGGATGGGGCTCACGTCGATCGGCTGCTCGCGGATGGTGTCAACGATCAGCGGATCGTAGTTGTCCCACAACACCACGTCTTCTTTTGTGGGGAAGTAACGGAAGAAGGTGCTGGGGGAAACCTCGGCCGCTTCGGCGATCTGCTCGATCGTCGTTTCGCCGTAGCCCTGCTTCTGGAAGAGACGCAGCGCGTGCCGCTGAATGGCCACGCGCGTCTTGGCCTTCTTGCGTTCCCGAAGACTGAGCGCCGGAACCTGAGCTTTAGTCTGCGATCTCATGTGCTGATTCTACTCGCGGGACGATCGTTTCCTCAATTGCGACGGTGCGACGTGGGAGGAAGACCAGCGCCAGCACGATACCGGCGACGGCGAAGCCCGTCGATACGATCAGTGCCACGTCCATGCCATGGATGAATGCGCCTCGAACCGATGCCAGCAGCGCGGTCGATCCGGTCTGCTGCGCGACCGCGACGCCGCCGAAGACGCTGGATCGAACCGTGTCAGCCGTCTGGGCGGGAAGATTGCCGAGTTCGAGCCGCGCCAGATAGGCGGAGTTGAGCGCACTCCCCAGAATGGCGGCGCCAAACGGACCGCCCACCTTATTCACCGCCTGCATGACCGCCGAGCCCACACCGCTCCGCTCTGCGGAGAGTTCGGCCAGCGCGGCCGAGGCGGATGTCGCCATGGCGAAGCCCATGCCCGCTCCGACGATCGCCATCCACATGGCGACGAAGAGTTCGGTCGAGCCGGTGCTGGTCATCGAGCCGATGAAGAGCCCGATGGCCAGCAGCACGAAGCCGAGTGTGGCGGTTATCTTGATCCCCACGACAACTGCCAGCCGATCCGCCAGCAGTGCGCCGACGATCAACCCACCGATGAGGGGCAGCAGCCGCAACCCGGAACCCATGGCATCGGTACCCAGCACCGCCTGGAAGTATTGCGGCATGGTGAAGAGGACGCCGATCATGGCCAGCACGGCCACCGAGGAGAGGATGACGCCCCAGGTGAAGGCGGCCGAGCGGAAGAGGGCCAGATCGACAAGCGGCTGACCGCCGGGGCGTCGCGTCAGGCTTCGCTCCCAGAGGAAGAAACCGAGTAGGATCAGCACGCCCGCGATCATCGGCACGACCGCGGCGACGTCGCCCCAACTCTTCTGGCCGGCTTCGATCAGTCCATAGGTCAGCGTGGCCAGGCCGACGACCGAGGAGAGGATGCCGACCAGATCGATAGCAGGGCGTTCCGGCGCGCGCGATTCCGGGATCATGGCCGCGGCGGCGACGAAGCCGATCAAGGCCACCGGAACGTTCATCAGAAAGACCCAGCCCCACCAGTAATGGGTCAGGAGCCATCCACCCAGGATCGGTCCGATCGGGAGTGAGACGAAGTTGGCTGCGGCCCAAACGCCGACGGCGCGTGGGCGCTCCGCCTCGGTGAAGAGGACGGTGAGGGCCGACAGGGCCATGACGATGATGCCTGCACCGGCCACGCCGAGAATGGTGCGGGCGGCGATGAACCAACCGGGTGACGTTGCGTAGGCGCAGGCGGCCGAACCGACACCGAAGAGGAGCAACGAACTTAACATGACCTTCTTGCGGCCATAGCGGTCACCGAGCATACCGGCCGGCAGCATGGCCGCGGCGAGGACGAGCAGGTAGCCGGAGGTGAACCACTGCAGGTCCGACTCCGATGCATGCAGCGAGGTCGCCAGGGTCGGCAGCGCCACGCTCAGGATCGTGCCGTCCAGACCGACCGCCAGCACCGCCAGGGTCAGCGCGCCCAGCGCCCACCACTTATGATTTGTCGAACTCTTCATAACGGTCACTGCCTTTCACATGCGTCTACCTAATGAGAGTCTCTATTAAAAGGTGGTGAATGTCAACCCCTCACGCGTTCAATCGTCCGCTTCGATCTCGGTCGCCTATCAACCGTTTGCGAAGTCCGAGGAGCGTACGATGTCCACTTCCACGCGAGGCTCGGCATTTGCATGAGAAGAGGACGGGCTCAGCGGTTTATGTAGAATGATCCACGAGAGAATTTGTCGGGAATGGAAGCGGGATGAGTGACGATCAGGGTCCGTCATTCGCGCACGAGCTCAGGCGCTGCCGCATCACCGCGGGGTTGACGCAGGAGGCGCTGGCCGAACGCGCGGGGCTGAGCGCCCGTGGCATCAGCGATCTCGAACGGGGACGGCGGACCAACCCATATCCCGAGACGATTCGACGTCTCTGCGACGCGCTCAACCTGAGTGAGACGGATCGCACCAGACTGATCGCAGCCGCATGGTCCGCGCGCGGAGGAGGCGCCGCGCCCAGCCCCGGAATCCCGATCAATCCTGCAGCATCCGTGACCGCGCTCATCGGACGAGACGAACAGCTGGCTGCTCTGCGCGCCCGTTTGAGGCTGGGTGACACCAGATTGATCACGTTGACCGGTCCGGGAGGCGTGGGGAAGACGCGGCTCGCGCTTCAGATTGCGTCTGATCTCCAGGATCACTTTCCCGACGGGATGACTTTCGTTCCGCTTGCACCGCTCCGCGATCCCTCGCTCGTGATCGGGACGATCGCGCATCGATTGGGAATGAGCGAGACGGGCGGCGAGCCGCTCGCCCGGCTAACGAGTTACCTGGCGCCAAAGCGTCTGCTGCTGGTGCTCGACAACCTGGAGCACCTGCTCGAATCCACTCGTGCGCTCAACGACCTGCTGACCCACTGCCCCGAACTGACGATGCTCGTCACCAGCCGCGTCTCGCTGCGGCTTTCCGGCGAATACGAGTATCCCGTTTTGCCCCTGGCGATGCCTGACCGCGACACTCCACTGAGCCGGGACGCGCTGGTCCACTGTCCATCTTCACGGCTGCTGCTTGACCGGCTTTCGATGGCGATGACGGCGGAAGTACTCGATGAAGCGGACGTTTCGGACATCGTCGAGATCTGTCTCAGGACCGATGGACTGCCACTCGCCATCGAGCTGGCGGCCGCACGGGCGCGTCACCTGACCGTGCACGACCTGGCCAATCGGCTGCGGAATCGGCTCGATCTCCTCTCATATGGCTCGCGTGACCTTCCCGAACGGCAACGGACGCTGCGCGATACCATCGCCTGGAGCTACGACCTGCTCACGCCTGAGGCCCGGCGTCTTTTTGGCTGGCTGGCGGTCTTCGAGGGCGGTTGTTCCCTGCAGGCGATCCAGGCGCTCTGTGACCTGGAGCATGGGATCGGCGATCCGCTCGAGCCACTCTCCGAGTTGGTCGATGGCAGTCTGGTGCGGCTAGAAGCGGGTGCGGGTGGCCACACGCGCTACACCATGCTGGAGACGGTCCGGGAGTATGCGCTGGAGTGCCTCAGCGCCAGTGGCGAAGAGGAGGTCATACGTCGGCGCCATGCGACCGTCATGCGTGACTTCTCCTGCCACATCGAGCGGGGTCTGACGAGCGGCTTGCGCACCGTCTCGGCGCGGGCCTCGCGCGAAGACCTAGACAACATGCGGGCGGCCCTCCGCTGGATGATCGACCAGCGGGAATCGAACGACGCGCTGACGACGGTCGGCAATCTGCACTGGTTCTGGGACGCGGTTGGTCGTTATGGTGAAGGCTGGTCCTGGTGCGAAGCCGCCTTGCGTATTGCTGAGGAGAGCCCCGACCCCGTTGCCTATGGTCGGGCGTTGTGCGCTGCCGGGATATTGGCCTGGAACGCGGGTCAGCTGGTGACGGCCCGCGAGCGGCTGAGCGAGAGCGTAGTGACGTTACGGCAGACGTCGGACCGCCGCAGTCTGGCCCAGGCGCTGGGACTCCTGGCCATGGTGCTCCTCTCTGTTGGGGACGTTGCCGCGGCATGTGACGCTGCTCGGGCGGGCGTCGAGAACTTTGAGGAGCTCGCCGATCCCTGGGACGCCGGACTGGCCTTCTTCATCCTCGGTGAGACTCTCGCTCCGCATGACGCAGTTGCGGCGCGTTCGGCCTATCAGGAGAGCCTGCGTCTGTTCCGCTCGGTCGGGGAGCCGTGGGGAACGGCGACCGCAATCAACGCCCTTGGTGGTGTGGCCATGCGGCAACGTGACTACCGCGCCGCACGCGAATTGATGGAGGAGGCGCTGGCGATCCGGCTGACCATCAACAACCCGCACGCCACCGCCACCTCGTTCACCAGTCTCGGCGAACTGGCGCGGCGCATGCATGACGACGGCGATGCCTCCGCCTGGATCCGCGAGGGGCTGAAACGTTTTCGCGAGGTTGGGGATGGCGAGCATATCGCCTGGGCGCTTTCTAACCTCGGGATGCTTGCCATTCGGCAGGGAGACTCCGAGACGGCTGAGCGTGCGTTCACGGAATGCCTGTCGTTGCGGGCAGAGCAGGGAAACGTGGCCCAGATCACCGCCGCAATAGCTGGTCTGGCCCGAGTGGCGCTGATGATAGCGGAATCCGACCGAGCCGCTCGGCTCTGGGGCGCTGTCCAGCAGCTGCGACTGCGACACAATTTATGCGCGCCGCCCGACGAAGGGCGCCGAAGAGCCGCGGACGTTTCAGCTGATTCGCGCGTCCAGGAGAGGCCGCGGCGTGGCGGGCGATCGCCGTCGGACGCGATCTTGCGCCAGAGCGGGCGATCGCGTTCGCCCTCAATCTGCGTTCATGACCGGTCAATCGACCCACCCTGGCGCAGCAGCCAAATCTAGCTCTCCCAGTAACCACAGGAGCAGCGCGTGCCGACGAGGTCGGTGCCGAGATTGTTGTCGCACCAGACCGCGAACGTTCCGTCAGAGCAATCACATTGGCCTTGTTAGTTCAGATAGCGTCCCTTGACCAGATGCGACGGTTCACAGCAGTTCCCCGCCATACCTCCGATGGCATCCGTGACCGGCCCCGGGGCGACGCACCAGGTGCCAGTCTGGCCCTGGATCGTCACCCGGGGACAACAGCCGTCCTGGCAGCAGGCCCAATCGGTGCTGTTGTCACAACAGTCACCGTTGGAGCAGGGGAGCCCGGGACAGGTGCCACACGTATCCTGACAGGTTCCCGAGCAGCAGACCTGGCCGGAGCCGCAGGGCGTCTGATCGTCGGCTTGAACGCAAGCACCCGAAGTCGGGTCGCACGTCTGGCACTCGCCGCAGGTCACGTTCGCACAGAGATCCTGGCACTGGCAGGTTTCGGGATCTTGTAGCTGATTGGGCGGACAGGACGTGCTGCATTGGCATGAGCATGTGTCCAGGCTGAACGTCTTGCCGGATGGACAGGTGTTGCTGACACACTGCTGCTGACAGCAGAGCTTGGTGTTGTCGTTGGCGTCGCACGCCGCGCCGTCAATTTGTCCCTCACAGACGTTGCACTGGCAGGTGGGCGGAGTGGCCGCCTCACCGTTGCCGCAGGGAGGAACACAGCTGCCGCTACAGCAGAAGCCGCCGTCGCACGCTCCTCCGTCATTGAGCGGGACGCATGTCTGACTGTTCTCGTCCCACTGAGCACACTCACCACAGCCACAATGTCCGTTGGTGCAGGGCTTATTGCCGCAGTGGTTCCGGCAGCTCCCGCAGTGCTTCGGGTTCGTCTGTAGGTCCGCGCAGACCTGTGACGCCGTTGGGTTGAAGAAGCTGGAAAAGTCGAACTCGAGGCAGCACGTCATCTCCGGTGCGCAGCAACCACCGGCGCAGCAGGTGCTGCCAGCCGGACAGCAGGTCTCGGTGGCAAAGGAGTTGGCGCCGGGGCAGGAGACGTCCCCTGCCGGACAGCATTCGCCCGGGCGACAGCAACGATCGTCGACGCACACTTCACCTGGGGGACAGTTGGCGAACTGTTGTTGGCAGCGCTGTGTTTCGCGGTAGTAGGTGGCCGTTGCGATGCCGAGGCAGATGCTCTTGCCGATAGGCGGGCCGTCGGTCGTCTTGCAGGTGCTCTTCAAGGCGCTATAGCGAGTGTTGGCATCGGCCATACAGCTCTCGTACTGCGGACTGGAGCAGCCGGTCGCCGCGGCAGCCGATTTGGACGCGGTGCGGCCCAGCAGCGCTACTCCGAGCCCACCGAGCAGGCCTTTGAACACGCCGCGCCTGGATGTCGCCTTCCCTAACGTCCTGGTCAGATCGTCGAAGCGCCAGTCCTGCATGAGAAATCCCTCACCGGTTGCATAGCCAGCTCACCCAGAGCAGACGACAGCGCTGGAGGCAGCGCTTCAGTCGTCTGATCGGCTGGGCACGCCCACTCTCCTGGATCTGAGGGCAGAACGTCGGTGAAGAGCAGAGGTACGGATGTTTCCGCCAGCATGGTCCCAATGCGGCGGCTCAGGGCGGCCCGTATTTCCAGTGTCGGGGTGCGTGTTGCTCGAGACCACACGCATTGCCCACGCAGTTTCCACGCACTTCGAGGATGGTCCGGCGCGAGCGATGCGAGGGCGAGCGGAACGTATTACCGCTCGCCCTCTTCGACTCATTCAATGGAATGCAGCTGCGGCACACCAACCTTCACATCTCACGCGCATACATTACGAACACGAGTTTTGATCTGGCGCGCATGTGCCCGAGGTACCGGGGAAGAAGTAGCCTCCGGTGCAACAGATATCGGTGCCTCCGCAGCAGATCGGCTCATTGTGCTCGGTTGAGCCGCAATATCCCCCCTGGCCCATTGCCTGGCAGCAATCGGGCCCGGTCGTGCACCGCCCCAGGGCACTGCACCAGACGTCATATTGCAGACAGCAATGGTTGTCGTAGCCGATGGTGTCCACCGGGTTATGGCAGGTGGTGTCGTTGACGCAGCAGTAGCCAGCCGACCCACAGGGAGTACCCTGCGCCATACCCTGGCAGGTACCACTGCAGCTGTCCTGGCAGACGCCGCTGCAGCAGACTTGGTTGTTTCCGCAGGCGGTGTTGTCCTCCGCCTGGACGCAATCGCCGGAGGTCGGATCACACGACTGGCACTCGGGACAGGTGACATTGGCGCACAGATCCTGACACTGGCAGGTTTCCGGATCCTGCAGCTGGCCGTCGGGACACGCCGCAGCGCATTGGCAGGTGCAGGTCTCCAGGCTGAAGGTCTTTCCTTGTGGGCAAGTGTTGCTGACGCACTGCTCGTGACAGCAGAGCTTGGTGGTGTCATTGGCGTCGCAGGCCGCGCCGTCGATCTGGTTCTGACAGATGTTGCACTGGCAGGTGGTTGGGTCAGGTGGTTGTCCATCTGGACACGCCGGAATGCACGTGTTGTTGCAGCAGGTGAAGTCCGGTTCATCACAGTTTTCACACGGCGGACAGCAATCGCAGGCCTGCTTCTGGGCATCTTCATAGGCGTTGCGACCCGTCGCCGTGCGGGAGACCGCCAGGTAATAGAGCCGGGCATCGACACTGATACAAACGGTGCGCATGTAAGTCTGGTACCAGCTCGTGCCGGGGTAGGCGGCGGCGCATTGGGCGGACAGATCGTTGAAGAAGTTGGCGTCGCAGACGGACTTGTCGCTGTTGCAGGTGTCGTAGCAGATGTCGTGGTTGTTGCAGGCTGGAGTGAAATCGACGTTGCGCAATGGTCCGATGCGGTTGGGGATCAGATATCTGGCGAAGCCGTTCTCGGGACCACAGCCGTTGAAGGACGGCGTGTGGCCAGGGTGTGGCACGCGATTCGGACACAGGTCGAGGTTGGCGATGGGGTAGCGCGGCTGAATGCCGGCGGGCTCGCAGCATTGGGTCGACGGGTCGTAGGGCACGCCGTTGCAGGTTGGTGCGGCGGCGGCAACCCCAGGTATGCGAATCGACCGGCCAACCACCGCGGTTACGACGCCGGCCAGCAGTCCCTTCATGACCTGACGTCGTGACGTCGCACGTCCCAGCGTGCGGGTCAGGTCATCAAAACGCCAATCTTGCATGATCCGGCCGCCATTCTCTCCGACGCCACACTCCGCGCGTTAGCATCGTTGACCAAACCCACCTCACGGAACTCGTGCTTCATGTCGGTGAAAGCCAGCGCGGGTGCTCCGGCCGATAGGTTCGTGGCCGCCGTAATCGCACGCTCCCGCGATTACACTTTAGCCATCGCGTGTTATGTGCACGTTAGGAGTCATAAGCCTACCCAGATTCGGGGCCTGCACCGCGGTCTCGTGCTTTGGGAGCGCACCCGCGCTATCCCATCCCCACACATCATCGAGGTTCTGCGTTGCGCAGCTGAAGCAGACCCAGTTCCCGGCAGCACGCTGCCCGCGTCGGCAGGACAGCAGCATGATCTGAGCGATCCATGGTGTGCCCGCTGGCGTGATTGCGATCGGCACGCCGCAGGCTGTCGGCTCCTGGGCTCAATTCATATCCGCATCGTAGCGGACTGCACTTACCAATCACTTACCAATGGCGCGATAGGGGTTGTTTGGAACGCGCTCGGTGACTCGTACCCCGGATTCGGCGCGTTCGCGAACGTCCAGTTTGCGAGGAAGTCGCCTACGACGCTTGCCACACGTAGCAGACGCCTTTGGTACCTGGCAACGTGGCGGCGATCAGTCTTCCCTGCGCCGCCAGGCGCTCCAGCGCGACACGAACCTCCGGCTCCGCCAGGCCGAGATGCTTGGCCAGCGGAGTCGGTACGACGTAGACGGCTTGCGGCAGGTAGGCATTGAGGAGTTCGTCCAGCGCGGTCTCACGCGTGAGCGTCTCGGACGCCGCGCGTGCGTCGGGATACCGCAGACTGACCAACGCGTGGCTCATATCGGTCGAACCGGCGGAAAAAACCTTGGCCACGATGAGTCGACTGTCGAGCTCGTCGAGGGACTTGAGGTAGTCTTTGCGGTTCTCTTTGCCGGTCGGAAAACCCGCCTCCTGGCGCAGTTCGCCGGTGGAGAGCGCGCCCTCGGCTCCTTCGAGTGCCTCGGCGATGCGCAACGCGCCATTCGAAAGCTCACCGGCCCGATACAGCTCGGCCGCCGAACGCAGCTCGCCGCGCAGTCGCAGTACGGCGGGAAGCAGATTCCAGCGGACCCAGGTGGGCCGGTTGCGCACGATGGTGCCGTAGAAGGCGACCTCCTGACCGCCCAGCGTCCAGCGCCAGGTGTAGACGTGGCCGGATGGGGAATCGTGGCCGGAATCGACGGCCGCTTCAGGATCTCCCATGAAGGCGTGGTAGAGGTTGGGCAGTTCGGGCGAGGTCGGGTAGTGGGTGACGACGCCCAGCCGCTCGATCAGGGCGGGAGCGTCGTCAGCGCCAGTGAGCTTGGTTTCCGGAGATTGGCTCCAGTTGGCCAATCGTTGCTGGAGCAGCGTCTCGTCAATGTCGATCAACGCTCGATCTGTCGTCATTGGTCATCCAATCTGACCGTAGGCCCGCAGCGTCTGCAGCATGTGAACCGTATATGCGCCGCGCGATTCAATGGTAGTAGCCTCGTTCCACTTGCCCCAGTTGAACATCCAGCCACCGTCTGCGCATTGCTCCCGCTCGAGGTCGTGTAGATTCTGCTCGATCTCGGCGTCGGTGAACCAGCGGCGCGCCAGGCTGAATGGGGTGCCGCGCGTAATCCACGGGGTAGTGAAACTCGCCCGGCGCGTAGCCAGGCGGCGACATGTCGTCGGTAGCGCTCGCCCGATCGACGATCACCAGATTCTGATCGTGAACCAGTTCGACCCACGCGTTCGGCCTCGCGTTCCGCTCGCTCGCGCTCCGGCGCATGGTCAAGGAAGGTGAGCGCGAACTTCACTTCGTAAGGATGTGTCGTCTCGATGGCGCCGATCGCCTCCCAGCAGAAGGCAGAGGCGGGCGCGAGCCACGGATGCGAGACGGCGTGCTTGTGCAGCAGGCCGGCGATGCCGCCGGTGGGCAGCAGCGATCCCGGCGGCGTGCCTTCTGGAGGAGACATCCAGGGGGCATGGGGCACGTCAAGGCCGGTCGGGACGAGCGCGGGGACGCCACCGTCCGGAGCGGTAACCGTCGCCAGGTAGTCCAGACGCGGCTCCCAGCATCGGGTCGTTGAACGCGCCGATCTCGTCCAGGATGAGCAGCGCGGCGTAAGACCTGGATCGGCTGACTCTCCGGGCCGCGAATGTCCGGCTCCAAGCCATGTCCGAAGCCGCCGTCGGCGTTACGGTAGGCGCGCAAGGCGTCGAGCACGTGATCGGCCGAGCCACCGTCGAAGAGGAAATCGAAACGGCGCTGGTCAATGACGCGGGCGGCGCGCCAGATGAACTGGCGGGCGGAATCCAATCGGTTCTTGTCGAGCATATGCAATCTCCGATGCTGTATATCTCCGACTTCCTTCGGTCCTGCCCCTACCGTAGCGTAAGATGATGACAGAAAACGGCACTATTTCGTGAGATAAAGAGACATGTCACGAGCCGCGCGATTACTTGAGCTGATGATCCGCCTGGAGGCCAGACCGCGCTTCGCCGTAGAAGAGCTGGCCGCCGAATTTGGCGTCTCGCGCCGGACCATGATGCGCGATCTGCAGTCCCTTTCCGAGATGGGCGTGCCGCTGGCGTCCAGTCCCGGCCCCGGCGGCGGCTACTGGCTGATCCGAGATCGTCGCGTCCTGCCGCTGCGCCTCACGGTCGACGAAGCGCTGGGGATGCTTCTTTCGTACGAGAATCTGCTGAAGTACGCCGAATCTCCATTTGCCGATGAGAACCTTTCGGCCATCACCAAGCTGCGGGCCGCGCTGCCGGGCCAAACCATTCAGGAGCTTGATCGCATTCGTCGCCACGTCGCCATCATCAGTCAGCCGCCCGAGTACCGTGCGCCGCTCCTGCCCGAGCTCTTGCGCGCCGTCACTGGACGAGGTTCATCTGCGCGTTGAATACGACGGACGCTCGGGGCGTTCGACAAGAGTCATCTTCCCCTTCGGCCTCTTCGCGCGGCATGGCTTCTGGTATTGCGCCTGCCATGACGATCGCCGCGGTCGCAAGTTGACGCTGCGCGCCGATCGCATCCTGAGTGTGGAGCGGGTCGAGGGTCGAGAACCGCTGGAGCCAGTCGACTTGGATCGTTGGTTCGACACCATCGAGCGAGACGACGGGAGTGGGCTGCCGCTGCGGATTCTGGTGACGCGAGCCGGGATGAAGAACTTCGACCTGCGCGCCCTATTTCGGGATGTGCGCGAGACGCCCGAGGGTGGCGTGATCGAGGGGACGTTGCCCCGTTCCGAGATCGGCTGGTTCGCCTCACAGCTCCTGCCGGTCGGGTTGGACGCGACGGTGGAATCGCCACCGGAGCTGATCGACGCCATGCGCGCCCAGGCGAGTGCGATCCTGGAGCGGTACGACGGTTGAATGGTCGGACGCAGTCTGGGCGGACGCAGTCCGCCCCTACAGAGGCGCATCAGCGCCGTACGAGAGAACAATCGTCAGTTACTTCGGCAGGTCTGTGCGCTTCACGGTGCTGGCGATGAGATCGGCCATCGCCACGGCTTCGGGCGCTCCGGTGGTGCGCAGGCCATTGGCGGCGCCTTCACGGTCGATGGGGAGGCGATTCTGGCTCACCTTCCATTTGCCGACGATCCGGCTAATCGGGATCTCGATCCCCACGATCTCGCCGAGCATCTGCCGCAGAAAGTCCTGCGGCGCGTCGCCCATCTTCCAGGGTCGCGGCTGCGCCGCCTCCATCCGCTTGGTGAGGCGGCCCACGAAGCCGCGCAGCCACTTCTCATCGTCGTGGATCACGAGAGGGCCGTAGGCGTGGACCACCGCATAGTTGTAGGTCGGCACGTGGCGGTGCGTCTCGGCCTTGGTTGGGTACCAGTTCGGGGAGACGTAGGCGCTCGGCCCCTGGAAGATCACCAGCGCCTCATGCTCGGTCGAGAAGTCCTGCCAGACGCGGTTCGCCCTGGCGACGTGCCCAAGCAACGCCCCGCGCTCGCCCGCGTCATCGGCCAGCAGGAATGGGAGGTGGTTGGCATTCAATCCGTCCGCGCCAAAGGTCACCAGCGTACCGAGCGGAAACGCCGCAATGAGATCGTGCAGCGTCGCGGTATCGTTCTCGGTGAACTGTTCGGGGAGATACATCGATGACTCCTGCTCACGTGAGGTGGGCGCTCGACATCCACGGTCGAAACCGCTGCGTTCCCGATGCCCGGCGCAGTCATTCACGTGCCGGGCTTGCGGCGGGAGCGATCGTGCTGAGGGTCACCACATCGCCGATCGCTGATCTCCCCGTCGAGCAGGATCTCGGCACGGATGCCGCCGCGATCGGTGAGGCCGCGGTTGACGCCACGCTTGCCGGTCACCTTCTCGAGATAGCCGCATGGAGGGCAGAGGCGTTCGCCGTAGCACTCGATCTCTCCGACGCGAAAGCGCCTGCCGATCAGATACTCCAGGCGGATGCCCCGCGTGATGAGATTGCGGCGGCACTCGTCGGGGTCGAGGACAATCCCGGTCTCGCGTTCCAACGCGTCGAGCGACTCGCCCTCGATCAGCGTCAGGCGTCGCCCGGTCAGGGGTTGCACCTGCGAATAATAGCCGCGCCCGTCGAAGTAGCGGTCCCCCTCGATCCCCCGTCCCGCGACGACTCGCGCGCGCTCCAGCGCCTCCATCGGCGCACCGGCCGTCTTGGCAATGTAGATGCCCGTCACCGTGCCCGCCGCTCCAGTCATTTGCCTTGCTTCGGTGACGGAATCCATCACGACCCCTCCGGTGGCACGAGCGGTATCCGCTCCTCTGTGGTCACCGCTCGCCGCAGGCAGGGCAGACCACGCGAACAATGTATCAAACCCGCGTCTCGCGATCGCGTGCTGCGTCGCGACCGCGCCCGTGACGACGATCATGACCGGGCTTACCTGCTCATGCAAGAGCAGCGCGGTCAACCCGAGGCCGAAGGCGATCCTTGAGCGGTATGACGGTTGAGTGGGCGGACGCAGTCCGCCCCTACAAAGGGTTCCCGTAGACGCATGCGGTCGTAGGGGTGGACTGCGTCCGCCCTCGGGCTATTCGGCTGTCCGCACCAGCCGCGACGCCCGAGTGCTATGCTCTCCGCCTGCCGGGTGCTGACGTGTTCCCGGTGCTGGATGCACTTCCCGTTCGGGAAGGAAGGACCGGTCATGCTGCAGGAGCAGACCACTGGCGACGCCTATGTTCTTGGACGTAGTGACGCCGAGACTCGACGCCTGATTCAACAGGGAGCATTTCAACGATTATTCACCCAGCGCTTTCTGGCAACGGCCGGAATCGGACCTGGTATGCGCGTGTTGGACGTCGGGAGTGGCGCCGGTGACGTGGCGCTCATCGCTGGCGAGTTGGTCGGTCCAACCGGTTCGGTCGTCGGCGTCGACGTCAACGCCAACGTGCTCGAGGTGGCCCGCGCCCGTGTGAACGCGTCCGGGCACACCTGGGTTTCGTTTGTTGAGGGTGATTGCCGCCAGGTCGAGTTAGATGGACCATTTGACGCCGTCGTCGGGCGCCTCGTGCTCGTGCATCAGCCGGACCCCGGCGCGTTCGTGCGCGCGTTGGCCACGCGACTTCACCCTGGCGGCATCGTGGCGTTTCAGGAATACAACTTCGCGCCGGAGTCGCTGATTCAGTACCCGGCGACGCCGTTGTGGGGTCAGGTCTGGACCTGGCTGACCGAGACGCTACGCGGAGGCGGTATTTCCTCTCACGCGGGCTACGACCTGTACCGCATCTTCCAGGAAGCGGGATTGCCGGCACCGCAACTCGACCTCTCCGCGGCCATCGGTGGCGGCCCCGACTGGGGCGGCTACGAATACGCGGCGGAGACGCTGCGCAGCCTGCTGCCCCTCACGCTGAAGCTGGGTCTTGCCACCGCTGATGAGGTGGATATCGATACGCTGGCGGATCGCCTTCGCGCGGACACCGTTGCAAGCGGCGGCATCGTCAAGGCGGCAGACCTGGTCGGAGCCTGGACGCGGGTGGACTGAGAAGGCGTACGGACGACGGCCGTCACCCCGTACGAAATGTCTGCGTGCGGTCCGGTAGGGGGCTGCGACATTCACGGCGCCCGCGGCCCGTCGGCGCCATTCGGGGCGACGCATGCGTCGCCCGTACGACCGTAGTTAGTGGCCCGGCACGATCGCCAGGACGCGCACCGGGCTGCCGCTGCCGTCGACGATCTTGAGCGGCGCGGCGATCACCACCGCGCCGGTGGCTGGCAGTTGATCCAGATTGCACAGGCTGGCCAGCCCGAACTTGCCGTTCCCGTGCATGGTGGCGTGGTTGGGGAACGGCGGGTTGAACGTTCCGGCCTGACCTGCATCTGTGCCGACCGTCTCGACGCCGACCCCCAGCACGTCCCGCTCGGTCGCCAGCAGCAGCGAGGTCTCCTGATGGAAGCCCGGCGTGTGCGAGCCCTCGTCGTCCACGTTGAAGAAGTCTTTGGGGTCGGTCCGCTTGCTCCAGTCGGTGCGCAGCAGCACCCAGGACCCGGCCGGGATGCGCCCATGCCGGTCCTCCCAGGCGAGCAGCTCCTCGACCGAGAGGAGGTAGTCCGGGTTCTTCGGCGCTCTCGCGTGAAACGTCGATGACGCAGGCGGGCCCGACGAAGCGCTTGGCCGGAATGGTGTCGCAGGCGTTGTTGGGCAGATCCTTGCCGGTCACCCAGTGGATCGGCGCGTCGAAATGCGTGCCGGTGTGCTCTCCAAGGTGGATGGTGTTCCAATACCAGCCAGGCCCGGCATCGTCGTAGCGGGAGATCTGCTCCATCGAGAATCCGGGCGACGGGGCGAAGAACGACGGCAATTCGATGACGGGCGTGCTCGGCTCAAGCGGCTGAGTCAGATCCACCACCTTGAGCCGCCCATCCGCCAGCGCGGCGACGAGATCGGTCAACACGTCAGACACCGGACGCTCCTTTGCGAAATAAGTCGACTACGAATCGGCGCGGACCCGAATGTCCCGCAAATGTCGCTGGAATTGAAAGCGGTTCTCGAGCAGCGGCAGGTCGGTCAAGAAGACCGGCGGTCCCTTGGCTTCCACCTTGGCCACGATGGTCGACAGGTCTTCGGTGGCCAGTGCGCCCGAAAACGCCTCTTTGAAGGCCTCAAGCGTGTTCACCGTCACCGCGTGCGGCACCCCGGCCGACCTCGCCATGCCGGTGATGTCGCTGCCGGTAGCCGTGGCCGTCGGGAAGCCGCCCGACCGAAAGCAGGCTCTCATTGTCGAAGACGACGTGCACCAGATTCCTGGGCCGGTAGCGCGCTAAAGTGGTCAGGCTGCCCAGGTTCATCAGGATGGAGCCGTCGCCATCGAGCACCACCACTTGCAGTTCCGGACGGCTGAGCGCGATGCCGAGCCCCATCGAGGAGGCCAGCCCCATGGCGTGCTGCAGGTAGAAGAAGTTGGGGCGGTGCCCGATTGACTGCAGTTCGGCCGAGACCGCGCCCATGATGGTGACGACGACGCACTCTTCGAGTTGGGGGTAGATGGCGTCCAGCGCTTCGATGCGCAACATGCTGGCTACTCCTCCCACATCAGGTCGCGGCCGAGCAGCAGCGCTACCGGCACGAGGGCCGATTCCGCCAGCGTCTGCGCCTTGCGGATGCGTATCGCCACGTGAGCCGGATCGTCCAGCCGCTCGTAGGGGATGTTCAGGCTGCGCAGCAGCGGTAAAGTCGACATGCCACCTTGCGTCTGCCAGGGATCACGCTCGCCGAACTCGCCACGATAGCTGATCAGCATCAGAAGCGGAATGTGGTAGAGGTGCGCTAGCGAGACGATTCCGTTGATGCTGGCCAGGAAGCCGTGGTTCTGCATCAGCATGGCCGATTTCACCCCGGCCAGATGCGCTCCAGCCGAGATGCCGACCCCTTCCTCTTCTTTGGCCAGACGCACGAGGGTCATATCTCGGATCGTCCTCGGCCATGCGGATCAGATGGACCAGCCAGGTCTCCGGCAGGGCCGAGACCAGCTGAACGTCGCAGGCCTTGAGGGCGTCGTAGATGATCTGAGAGCTTTTCACCGAGACAGGCATCGAGGACACACTCCGTTGGCGTGGTGTGACGGCTGCGAAACGTCAGGCACAGCCCAGCCGAGCGTGACAGCGGACCGTGGATCAAACCATTCTTGAGCGAGGCTGAGTCTGCGCTCGGAAGGGTAGGGTGGTTGTGGAGCGGTGTCAAGGCTGCGGGTGGACTGGGCTCAGCGAACCGTCGCGTTCGGCAGATCCAGCACCTTGTCGGCGAGCGTTGCGAACATCGACCAGGCCCGTTCGTGCTCGCGGGTCGCCTCCGGATCGCCATCATAGGTATCGAGCAGCACGTACTCGGCACCCAAATCCTCCAACGCCGCCAAATCCCCATGCACCTGCTCGATGGTCCCCTCGCCCGCGCGTCGCTCTCCATCGGGAAGTGGGTCGTCAGTCAGATGCAGCTTTATGCGTGGACAGAAGGGCGGCACCGGCCGATCGAGTTGGTCGGCCAGCGCGCGCAGATCCGGCAGACCTTCATTGACCAGCCAGTCCATGCGGATGCTGATCGGATGCCAGGAAGCGCCGAAGCGGACCGCTCTGCGTCGCCCGACTCGCCCGTTGCCGCCGATCCAGACCGGCGGATGCGGATGTTGCACCGGCGGTGGCCCGTTCCACACGTCCTCCGCGTCGACGAACGAGCCGTGGAAGCTTGTTGTTTCGCCGTCCCAGGTGCGATAGATCAGCTCGAGGTATTCATCGGTCATGGCGCCGCGCTGTGCGAAATCGAGGCCCAACGCCGCGAATTCCTGCTTAGCCCAACCAACCCCCACACCGAAGATGAAGCGGCCGCCGCTGAGCTGATCGAGATTGTTGACCAGGCGGGCGACCTGCAGCGGATGTCGATAGGGCAGGATGACGACGGTCGTCCCGATCTCGATGGACCGCGTCTGCCCCGCCAGCCAGGCCAGCGTCAGGAAAGGATCGTAGAACGGGGCTGGGTAGATCTGGGCCACGTCCGGCGTGATCGTGACGTGGTCGGAGATCATCACGAAGTGGTAGCCAAGCGACTCGGCAAATTGGGTCCAGCGCAGGAGCGAATCGGGACTGGCACCCGGTCCGAAATTGAGCAGATTCACCCCGACCTTCACCGAATCGTCCTCTCTGATACGACACCGGACCCGTCGAATGCGCTCATTGTGACGTGAGACGAATGAGATGGGTAGGTGCTTCGGCGTTTGCGAGGGGTGTTGGTGTTTGACGAAAGAGATCGGTATTCGCCCGGCAATTGCCCAGAGATCACGCTGGGCTAAAGCCGCAGCGCTGACCTAGGCGAAGCCTGCTCGAAGCAGGCTAAGATTCTGCAAAACTTGCGAGATTGCTCTCAAATTCGACTGATTTGCCGGACGAAGCCTTAGCCCGTTTAGGGGCTTCGTCTCGGCTAGCCCTGGGGTTTTCAACCCAGGGTGAATGCGAGGTGACCATCGACCTCATTCGTCATCCGCCATCATGTGTGCGTCTCGCATCCCTTTCTGCCGAGAATGATAGTCGAGCCCAGCATGCGTATCCGCGAAATGAAAGAGGCGCGGAATCGACTCCGCGCCTCTTCGTCGTTCGAGCTTCAGTAGCTGGCTAGGACTGCGACTCCGGTCGCGTGCCCAGCGTCACCTTGATCTGCTGCGTCTGGCCGCCACGGACCACGGTGAGCGTCACGACGTCGCCCGGCTTGTGGTTGTCGACCATCTCCGCGAATGAAGAATCGGTCTTCAGATCCTGGCCGTCGATCTGCGTGACGATGTCACCCTTCTGCAGTCCAGCGGTCTCGGCCGGTGAGCCGGAGACGACGCTCTGGATGTAGTCGCCCTGGGTGTAGGTGATATTGAGCTGCGCCGCGATCGCCGCGCTCAATGGCACGTACTCGACACCGACGTACGGGTGCGTGGCCTTGCCGGTCAGCACGATTTCGTTGGCGATCTTCTTGGCGGTATTGATACCGATGGCGAAGCCGATGCCCTGCGACTGCACGCCCGGCTCAGCCGAACCTGCCTCCAGCGTGTTGATGCCGACCACGGTGCCGTCGAGCGTTACGAGCGGTCCGCCCGAGTTGCCGGGGTTGATCGCGGCGTCGGTCTGGATGACGTCGAACAGGTACGGGCCTGCCGTTTGGCTCTGCGAAAACGGGTTGGAGTTGGAGCTGTCACCCGGCTCCTGGACAGAGCGGTTCAGCGCGCTCACAACGCCCTGGGTCACCGTCGGCTGCCCTTCGAGTCCGAGCGCGTAGCCGACCGCCACCACCCACTGGCCGACCTGCAGTTGTGAGGAGTCGCCTACCTGAATGACCGGCAGGTTATCGCCGGTGATCTGCAGCACGGCGAGGTCGGTGAGCGGATCGGTGCCGACCAGCTTGACGTCGTTCCCCTTGAAGGTACGGCCGTCCGGCAGGGTCACGACGAGGCTCTGCGCTCCCTGAACCACGTGGTTGTTGGTCAGAATGTGGCCCTGATTGTCATAAATGAAACCGGAGCCAGTGCCAACCGGAACGGGCTCGGAAAGCTGCGAGACAGAGGTCTGCTCGTTGGTGATCTCGACCACGGCCGGTTTGGACTTATTGACCACGTCGATGATGGCGTTGGAGAAGTCGGAGGCCGACGTTGCCGGACTCGTGCTACTGGATGATGCCGAGCTGGTGCTCTCCTGCGACGTCTTGATCGTCTGGCTCGAGCTCGTGCTGGTTGCCTGGGCGCTGGAGTTGGTCGATTGCGACGTCGTCTGAGCCGACGACGTTGGCGTGTTGGTAGCGCTCGATCCACCACCGATCGTGCAGGCGGTCGCGAGCGTCAGGACGACGACGAGCGCCGACAAACGCCGTCCATAGTGACGTAGACGTTCCGAAGCCATGGGGAAAACTCCTTTAAAGGTAGAGAAGGCATTGCGCATGCCCGTCGAATGGGGACGACGGGCATGCCGTGCCGAACGCAGTCTCGGTGCCTCGACGCTCGCACGAAGTCAAGTTGGCGAGCATGGCCGCGCTCGTTCGAATCATCTCGTGCCTGGTCCCACGTTTACGGTCGCTCGTCGATCGAAGCGATCCACGAGTAGTAAGAGTTTACGAATGCCGCGCCAGCGACGCCGTGACAACGAAGCGGAGCCGGGTAGCCCGACGCGACCTACTGTTAAGGTAACAACCAAAGCTGTGAAAATGCTGAGGGAAAGATGAATCGAGGATGAGTTTTGGGAGGAGGGGAAAGAGGAGATTGTTGGCAGGGGCGACAGGGCTTGTCGTGACCAATTGGCGTGGAAATCGCGTCGCAATCGCCCAGGACTAAAGATCCAGGGCTACTCTAGGCGAAGTCCACTCAAGGGACTGGGTCTTAGTTGCGAAATCGGGCAAGTGTGAGAGCAACCAAAGCCGTGCGCGAACTAGGATCAGTCAGTCCGCTGCCCCGGGAACGGCATCGGCCCGTGACTCAGCTCGGGAACCAGGCAGCCTGGCTCGAGTCGGCCATGCGCGCGGTTAGACTGAGCGATCGAGCGGCGGAAACCAATCGTTCTCCAGCCACTGCGGATTTGACCGGAATGACGACCGTCTCACCATTTGCCACCCGATCAACATACTGTTTGGCCTCGGTCAACCCCCATCCCGTTTGAGCCCTGATCGCCTTGATCCATTCGATCTTTCTGACCTGTGATTGTCCTTCCCAGGAAATCGCGACAGAGACTGGCACATTCATACTCATGATGGATACGTTCTCACTCTCTTGATTCGGAGGCGCTGATCCTTGGATTGACCGGGATCCGCTCCGAGACGGATGATGTTGAGGGCAATGGTGGGTGTTCCGACAGGCGTTGTCGACCTGCCCTTCAGTTCGAATTCGTGAGGTATTCGTCGCTCTATTCGCCGGGACTGATGGCGTGAGGCGAACGAATTGAGGGAACAACGAGCATGCGAGTGGGCGGCCTATTGGCCGCCCGGTGCTCAAGCTCCTTTTCGTGCGCGACGTACTTCTCGACATCTCTCATACGGCCGATCTTCCTTCGAAATCAGCCGCGCTTAGTAGTGCGGCGGCAGGCTTACGGTCGACGTGATGCCATGAACGACCGACGAGACGTGCAGCGCGATATGTCCGAAGATCGCCGTGATCGGGTTCCCACTGAGCAGATAGCCGACGGTCACGATCGCGTTCCCTTTGATGGGCTCGATCATGTGCGTGCTCTGGAACTCGGAGAATCCGGCGTGGTACATGACGGTGACCAGCATGCTGGCTACCATCGCGACTGCCAGCGTGCCGATCTTCCCGGTCCAGCTATCCGCGTGGCCCAGCTCCTTCGATGCCTGCCAGACGGCATAGACCGGCAGCACGTTCAGCAGCAACGCGTCGGCAGTGCCGTAGACGACTCCGAGCCACACGATGTCCCAGACGAAGGTCAACCCCTGATCGCGCGGCGACGCCGTCTGCGTCTGCACGATGAGGTAGGTGATGAGCGCCACTACGACGGCTCCGACGACGACACCAGCAACCCAGTGACGACGAGCCACCGATAGGACGTCGATACTGGCCCAGCGAGCGTAGGCATAGACCACGGCCGCGACGACCGAAACGTGGATCACGAGCCACCAGTTGCGGGACATCTCCAGCACGCCGCTGAACAGCCAGGAGTCCGCGAAGCCGATGACACCAGCAGCCACAATCCAGGTGAGCTGAGCTTGCCAGTGGTGAATCTCGGAGGTTCTGCGCAGCGTTTGTGGTGCAGTTGCCATGGGAAATACTCCTTCCCCCAGCATCCAAACCCCAAAAGGTCAAAAGTACTGCCACCACCATACGGTGACCCTTATGTCAAACGTGTTGCCATTCGCTCTTCAGTCGTGTCAACGTCGAAACAGGCCATACGGGGGCACGTCTCTCGGCACGCTCTTCCCCAGCTCTTACCAAATTCCAATGATTTTGTCGTAACGTGACACCGTATTGGTGGTCCGGCCGCGCGAAAGAACGTTGACGATGCACATTCTGGTGGTGGAGGACGAACAGCGGCTGGCGCGATTGCTGCGCCGCGTTCTGATGGAGGAGCGGCAGACCGTCGACTTGATCCACGACGGCGCGAGCGCGCTCGAAATGGGGCTGAGCGACACCTTCGACCTCATCATCCTCGATCTGATGCTCCCCGATCTCGACGGTATCTCGATCTGCAAGGAACTGCGCTCGGCCAAGATCATGACGCCGATTCTGATGCTGACTGCCCGAGGCGCGGTCGAGGATCGCGTCGCCGGGCTGAACGCGGGCGCCGACGACTACCTGGGCAAGCCCTTCGCCATGGAGGAGTTGTTGGCCCGTGTCAATGCGCTGCTAAGGCGCGGCAGCCGGGCCACCGAGCTCAATACGGTGCTGCAGGTGGGCGATCTGACGCTCGACCTGATGCGGCATGAGGTACAGCGATCCGGGCAGGTGATTGACTTGACACCCAAGGAATTCGCCCTCCTTGAATACCTGATGCAGAACGCCGGACGCGCCCTCTCGCGCACGCAGATCATCGATCACGTCTGGCGTTACGATCTGGAGACCCTCTCCAATGTAGTCGACATGTATATCCACTACTTGCGGGACAAGATCGACCGTGGCTTCGGCCGCCCGCTGATCAAGACCGTGCGCGGGGTCGGCTATAAGGTCGAAGGGTGAGCGCCTTCGAGCGGCCCATGAGTCGAATGTCTGGCTGGTTGACCCAGCGGCTGCATCGCGCTCATGGCACCCAGCGCCGGGCCGAGGCGGAGGCGCGCCTCTTTCGCGGTCTACGCCTGCGACTGACCCTGTGGTACAGCGGCGTGCTGGCGGCCTCGCTCATCCTCGCTGGCGTCGGTCTGTATCTCATCCTGCAATACTTGCTCTTGCAGCCGATCACCAGCGACACCTCGCATCAGATCAACCTGATCGCCGAGCAATGGATGCGCAATCCGGAGCACGCCTGCTCGTCACCGCCCAATCAGCCCCGCTTCGGAGCCAACCCTCCGTCGTCCCCCATCCCGGTCTACGTCGCCTGCTACGACGCACAGGGCCAGCCCTTCACGAGCAGCCCCTTCTCGCTCAACAGCGACGAAAGCGACACGCCCGATTCCTTCCTCGACAACGCGTTGGCGGTGCATGCGCTCGAGCAGAACTCGGCGTCCGACCAGGTCGACGGCGGCACGGGGGTTGGCACCATCTATCGCTCCGCCCGTGTGGTGCGCGACCCGGTGAGTGGCGAGATACTGGGCGTGGTACAGGTGGGCCGCTCGATTCAGGAGCAGGTGTCGGCCTTGTCGCTGCTGCGCGATTTACTCTTCGGGCTTGGGCTGGTCGCGTTGATCATCGCCACGGCGGGCGGTCTGTTCCTGTCGCAGCGAGCGCTCGATCCGGCACGGTTGGCCTTCGCCCGGCAGCAGGAGTTCGTCGGCGACGCCTCGCACGAACTGCGCACGCCCCTTACGCTGCTGCGCGCCAACGCCGAGATGCTGTTGCGCCACCGAGAGCGCCTCACCGATGATGACGCTGAAGTGGTGGAGGAGATCGTCGAGGAGACCGAGCACATCGATCACCTCTCGAACGATCTGCTGCTGCTGGCGCGTCTTGATGCCGGACATCTGCACCTCGAGCAGGATGTGGTCGACCTAGCCGACGTGGCAACCAGCATCGCACGTCGGGTAGCAGCCTTCGCCGGCGAGAAAGGGATTGAAGTCGACGCGCGGCCCGACGGTGAAGCGCGCGTCATTGGCGACCGGCTGGAGATCGAGCGCGCGGCGCTCATTCTGGTCGATAATGCGCTGAAGCACACGCCGACCGGCGGAAACGTCCGGCTGCGGACGTGGGTGAACGAGGGCACGGCCAGATTGGCGGTTGAAGATACTGGAGAAGGGATCGCGCCGGAGCATCTGCCGCATCTGATGACGCGGTTCTACCGGGTCGATAAGGCGCGCAGTCGCGAGACGGGTGGCGCGGGTCTGGGGCTCTCGATCGCGCAGGGGATCGCCGCCGCGCATCGCGGCACGCTGAGCATCAGCAGTGAGCTCGGCAAGGGGACCACCGCGACGATCTCGCTGCCGTCGGCGGGGTAGGTGGGCCCTCATCCGTCGCTGCGGCGCCACCTTCTCCCGTCCGAACGGGAGAAGGAAAGACTCCAAGCTTGCCCAGTGGTTCCCCTTCTCCTGCTCGGCGGGAGAAGGGGTCAGGGGATGAGGGTGACGAATGTCTCAAACTGACGCGCTGCAAACGTGGATCGACGAGCGGGCCGATGAGATGGCGGCGCTCCTGATGGATCTGGTGGCGATGAACACCGAGAATCCGCCTGGGCGCGGACTGGGCGATTGCGCGCGAGCGTTGCATGACGCCATGCAACGGCTCGGCTTTGCGACTGAGTTGATCCTGATCCCGCCCAGCGGAACCCTCGAGGATCCCTGCATCCTGCGCGCGAGATTGGCGACGGTCCTGCAATCGTCTACTTCCACGGGCACTATGACGTCGTTCCGGCGCAGAGCCCAGCGCAGTTCGAGCCGCGCCGTGAGGACGGCCACATCATCGGGCGCGGCACCGCCGACATGAAGGGCGGGTTGGTCAGCATGCTCTATGGCGCCGCCGCGGCGCGCGATCTCGGACTGCTCCAGAACGGCCGGATTGTCTTCCACATCGTCTGTGACGAGGAGACGGGGAGTGTCGCCGGATCCGGTTACCTACGCGAGCACGATATGATCGACTCCAGCGCGCTGGCGATGGTGACGACCGAGCCGACGGCTGGCGCGGTCTGGCACGCGAACCGCGGCGCGCTCACGTTGCGCGTCAACGTGCGTGGCAGGTCCGCCCACGTCGGACAGGCCTATCTGGGCGTCAACGCCTTCGAGCACATGCTCGCGGTGGCGCAACCGCTGGTCGAACTTGGCAAAGAGATGCGGGAGCAGCGCACGTCCTTCGCGCTGGAAGAGGATGCGGCGCGCGGCTCGATGCTGGTGGTGGGCGGGGCGTCCGGCAGCGGTGCGAACTTCAACGTCGTTCCGGACGGCGCCTGGTTCTCGGTCGACTGCCGCTTCAATCCGGAGGAGACGCTCGAAGGCGTCCTTGCACAGATCAACGAGACCATCACCGAGGCAGCCAGGGAGATGGGCGCCGACGTCTCGGTGGAGGTGCTGCAGCGCCAGCCCTCCGCTTCGACCGACGTGAATCATCCGGCGGCCAAGACGTTGGCACGCTGCGTCGCCGATGTCGAAGGGGATCCACCACTGTTCCAGCTCTGCCCGGGCGTGCTCGAGACGCGCTGGTATGCGCAGTTGGGTATTCCGGCCTTCGCCTATGGTGGCGGACGACTCGACGTCTCGCACGGCCCCAACGAGTACATCGACGAGAGCGCCATGCGCCGTTGCGCGGTGGTGTATGCGCACTTCGCAGCGGAAATGCTCAAGAGCCAGCGGTGAGGCGACGATGCAGGGTGAACACGCCTGAGTGGTTGTGGTGAGCGGATCGAAATCGCTGCGTTACGGCCAACGGATTTCACGTTGAAGATACGGGGCAAAACGACACCCGGCCTGATCGTCCTGATCGACCGGGTGTCCGTTATCGAGCCAAGCCTGGGATGCGTGCGCTCAGGTCTTCTTTGCCCGATGATTTCGATGACTCACGCTAGTCAAGCTTCTTGAGGTTGAACTGCGCACCGGCGCTTGGAGCCAACGTCATCGTGGCCGCGACGGCCGAATTGTTGCGCAGCGTCACCACGTCGCCAGCGGCGAGCGTCATCATCGAACTTCCGCTGACTTCCCCTGTAGCAACTAGCGTGGGGACTATTGTCGATGCATCCACGACGCCGTTGACCGCCACCGCGAAGGCGGAACCAATACCGGCGGTGATGTTGACGTCCCACGTTATCTGGTAGATGCCAGTCTCCGGCACGGTGATCGTCGTCGTTCCAGCAGTATGCGACACACCAGACAGTGGTCCGTTGTTGCTGAACGGAACGTCCGCTCCACCGACTACGGTCGCGTCAGTGATGGTCGCCAGCTGGAAGACGTAGCCGAACGAGCTCAGCCCTGCGCCAGTTGGACCCGACGGACCAGACGCTCCGCTCGGACCTGCCGCACCTGCAACTCCGGTCGGGCCAGTCGGTCCAGATGCGCCTGCGGGTCCCGCGACTCCGGTCGGACCGGTCGTGCCTGCCGCACCTGCAACTCCGGTCGGGCCGGACGGTCCAGATGCACCTGCGGGTCCCGCTACCCCAGTTGGGCCAGCCGGACCCGTGGCTCCAACCGGTCCAGTGGCGCCATTGGCGCTCCATGAGACCGCGGTCTCATTGCTGGTGCACGACTGACCCTTCTCGGTATCGATCAGCCGGAGATTCCCCTTTGAGCTGCCAAACAGGAACCATTCCCCAACGAAATTCGAACCGTTCTGGACACAACCGTGGAATGTATTCGACTGGTCTGGAATGTCGGCGAAGACGTTTGTGGCGAGCGCGACGATCAAAATGACCGCCACAACTCCGGAACGCACGATACGTCGTTTGGCGATGCGTGAGACAGCCTGTCCCCACCGCTTCGTGGTGACGGTAGACCCGCGTTTCATCCGTTTCCCCCCAAATGATCCTGCAATCAGCCCCTGTGCAGTCAAGAGGTCCCCCTGCGCACAACGTCGATATCGCAGGCAATCAAAGCTCTCATCTCAGCTACGAGCAGAATCTGGCTTTGTCACACCTCCGATCGTCCACATTCGCGCGATCGACTCTGATTCGCGCTGTGAATGACTCAACCAAGGCGAAGCTCGATACCGAGTTCACGCAGTGTCGCCGCGACACGGCGTCAGGGCCGTAATGGACGAACAGCCGGAATGGATGAGAAGAACCTGGAGATGTCCGTACACTTCGGTATAGCACAGATAATTCGAAGATGGTCTCCCCAAAATGGGCTGATTGAGATTAACGAGCGGTATTTTTGATGGACCGGATTCGAGGTTGGCAGACTCTCAATGGGCGCGTCGAAGACGATTGTTTGGCTTATGCTGGGCGGCAAGCCCGCTGCCGTGTATGCATGATTGGATGATGGCGAGAATGATTGGAAACGAAGCACGTAAACCCAACCCCGCGCTCAAGGAACTGGAACCGCTCGTCGGCGTCTGGAACACCGTGGGGACGCACCCGCTTGTCCCCGGCAAGACGTTCCATGGCAAGGCATCGTTCGAGTGGATCGAGGGAGGCGCGTTTCTGCTGATGCGCTCGGAGATCGATGAACCGGAAATCCCCAGTGGCATCGCGATTTTCGGCAGCGATGACGGCACCGGCGAGTTGTTCATGTCCTACTTCGACGAGCGCGACGTCTCTCGCAAATACGACGTCGCGATCGAGCGCAACGTCGTGCGTTGGTGGCGCGAATCGCCCGATTTTTCGCAACGCATGGTGCTCACCATCGCGGAGGACGGCAAGACCATCCGCAGCCAGGGCGAGATGAGCAGAGATGGCGGCGCCTGGGAGCCGGACCTCCAGCTCACGTATTCACGAAATATGTCGTAATCTGGGACTGCGAGAAGAGTTCTGCTATGGGAGCGCCGATGTTGATCACCGAAGGCGAACGCCCGCGCAAGCCGAGATGGAATTTCACGAAAGACTCGTCCATACGAGGTTCGCGCGGCGAGCTGGCATTCGGGTTGATCTCCGAGTTCCTGGGCGTGACGACGTTGGTCATTGTGCTCTTTGCGCCACTCTACAGCTCTTCAAGCAGCACGGCATCAAGTAGCTCCGGTGGCGCGGTCACCGTCACCCATGGGCACAGCAGCATCTGGTCAAACGGCATTCGACCATCGCGCGTTGCCGTTTTTGCTGGCCATTGCGCTTGCCTACGTCGCAATCGGCGTCGGAACGGTGCTCCGTGTGCGGTTGCAGCTTCGGTTGGGGAGTTGGCTGCGCTGGTGCGGGGTGGTCGTTGCATTCATAGGATCGCTCGCCGGCGCCATGACCATCGGACTCTTCCTTCTTCCGGCTGCCACACTCGGCCTGATCGCCGCGCTCGGTGGTGTGAGATATCGGCGGTCGCTCCAGGACGCCGCGAGCCCAGACCGCAGTTGAGTTCACTCGCGGAACCGTGCAGCGGCACCTGTGGCCGCCGACTTGCCCGATGTCTGGTTTCCGTGCGGATTCTGACGTACTCAAGGGCCATACGCGAACCGCTCACCCTGCGCGCTCCTTCTGCCGCTCGGGGTTGTGGCGCACCGGCACTTCGACGATGGAGAACCACACTCCGCATTCGCTCGTCCGCTGATATTGCTCCGTGTACGCTTACGCACTCCCTAGTCCTGTTCGCTCGCTCCCAGCGTGGCCATGCTCGCAAGACTCCTCGGCATACCCATATTTCCTATACGACGTTGCGACGTAGTACTTGACACGTAGGAGACGGGCACCCTACGATCCGAAGCGGAGGATCACTCGCTATCCACCACGAAATAAGAATATTGTAGATAGTGTCGCGCCGCTCGATCAGCTTGCGCTGATTGGTCCACTCCGCCTTGCTCCTTTGAAGGTGGTGCCCCACTACCGTGCCTGGGGGAGGTAGGACGTTGCGTCGCACTTGGTGGACTCTGCTCGCGGTCATCGCGCTTTTCACGATGGTTTTCGCTCCGCTTTCCACGCAAGCTCAAGATACGTCCGGTACCGACCAAATAACCTCGTTGCTCGGCCTGCCCTCACAGGGCTCACCGTTGCAGACCGACCCGAACGCGCTCCAGCAAACCCTCACGGCCGATCCCGGCTCGAACATCACCGAAATCGCACCGCCGGATCCGAACAATCAGGGAGCGGCGCGCTTGTCGTACCCGATTGTGGTGCCGCCGGGCCGAGGCGGTACCCAACCCGACCTCGCGATCACCTACGACTCGGGCAACGCCGACGGCTGGCTCGGGCTCGGCTGGGATCTCTCAACGCCGGCCATCGCCGTCGATACTCGCTGGGGCGTCCCGCGCTATGACACCGCGAACGAATCCGAGAGCTACGACTTCAACGGCAACGAGTTGACGCCGCTGGCCCATACCGGCCAGCTCCAACCTCGCCAGACGAACGCAGATGGAATTACGTTCAACCAGCGCGTCGAGGGCAGCTTCTATAAGATCAAGCGTTATGGCGACAACCCGACCAACTACTTCTGGGTAGTGACCGACCAGTCAGCCGCGCAATACCTGTACGGCGCGACCCTCCAGCAAACGAGTAATGGCCTGGTGCCGGTACTGGACACGAGTCAGGTGCTGGCCGACGCGAACGGCAACATCTACAAGTGGCCGCTGCTCGAGGTGGCCGACTACAGCTCCAACCTCACCACCTACACCTACACGCGGGTCAATGACCCGATCTCGCCAGCCGATTCGAACAGTCCCGACGGCACTCAGCTCTACCTGGCCAACATCAACTACGACGGCGAGAATGACGGCAGCACGACATCGCCTGGTCCGTACAACGTCACCTTTAGCCTGACGCCGAACATTTCGAACGGCACGCCACGACCCGACGTGCTCACCGACGCTCGTGGCGGATTCCTGATGGTGACGGCGCGACTCTTGAGCAAGATCACCGTCAGCTACAACAGCCAGACGATTCGGAGCTACGACCTCAGTTATAGCCAGGGTGAGTTCAACAAGACGCTGTTGCAGACGGTCACCGAGAACGGTACCGACGGGAGCGCCCTCGCCGCGCACAGCTTCACCTACTATGACAACGTCCACCAAAATGACGGCAGCTATAACGGGTTCAGTTCGTCGTCGCCCTGGAATACCGGCAGTGACAGCGTCGCCAGCTCTGCGCTGCAAGATGCGAGCGGGCTGAGTGGTGCCGTGGCCAACAGCTACGACGGCCACATCTATATCGGCTTCAATCCGGTCACTGACTCCAAGGAAGGCTCGGTTGGCGTCTCCGTCAACTACAACCACGTCGACAGCAACGACACGCTGGCGATGCTCGACATCAACGGCGACGGCCTACCTGACAAAGTCTTCGAGAGCGGCGGCACGATAAGTTATCGTCTCAATCAGTCGGCGCCGGGCTCGACGAGCAGCACCACCTTTGGGCCGTCGGTGCCGGTCGCCGGACTCAGCACGCTCGGCCAGCAATCGAGCGATGCCGTCGGTGTCGGGCCGGAGGCATACCTCGGCGTTTCGGTGCTCTACAACCATTCCTGGACCTTCACCACCGCCCCGGTCTACTTCATCGACGTCAACAACGACGGTCTGCCGGATCTGGTGCAGAACGGGCTCGTTCTCTTCGATCATTTGGTCGATGGGGTACCGACGTTCAATACGGACAGCTCGACGACGCAGGTGCCCATCGGCACGAGTCAGGTCGACGCCGCGCCGCTGCTGCCTGGACTGCAATCGGTCTACGACCAGGAGTTGGCGGCCTCGCCGTTGGTCGATACGGTTCGCCGCTGGGTCGCGCCATATGCGGGGACGATCAGCATCAGCGGCAACGTCAGTCTGATCCAGGACACCAGCACCGCCCGCCAGGCCTACAACACGGCGGATGGCGTCACCGTCGCGATTCAGCACAATGGCGATCAGCTCTGGTCGCAGGCGATCGGCGCGACCGACTACGGTAGCCATACACCGGCGGGCGTCGATACTATCTCTGTCAATGTCGGCGACCGCATCTACTTCCGGGTCGAATCGGGCTACGACGGCAAGTACGACCAGGTCAACTGGGATCCGATCGTGACCTACACCGGCGTCAGCGCGGCGACCGACGCCAACGGCCTGAACGTGTATAGCTTCGATGCAACCAGTGACTTCACGCTGGCAGGCCGCCAACACGTGACCGTATCGATGCCATTCGACGGCACCATCAGCCTCGCGGGCGTCCTGAACAAGTCAGGTGTCACGAGTGACGACGTCACGCTGCAGGTGCTGAAGAACGGCAGCTCTGTTTTCAGCCAGACCATCGCCTGGGACAAGACCGGTACGATCACGCCGCCCTCTTCACTCGACGTTCAGAAGGGCGACACGATCGAGCTGCACGTCAAACTCGACTCGCGTGTCGATCTGAGCCAGATCAGCTGGGATCCGAGCCTCTTCTACACCGCCGCGACCGATGAGAATGGGAACGCGATCACCGTTACCGACTCGTCCGGCAATCACGTCGTCCAGCTCAACCCGCCCTACAGCATGGACATCTATCCGCGTACGACGAGCACTCAGCCCGACACCGGCCTAACGGGCATCGAGACCGGTTCCGTGACCGTTACTCCGTCGCTGACCGGAGCCTTCACGACCGGTAGCCCCACCGGGCAGATCTCCTTCACGGTCAAGACGACGAAGCAATTGCTGGGCAAGGAGACCCTGACCATCACCGGCGGACTGGTCACCGCCTGCGTGATCGAGGCGCCCGACGGCTCGACGACCAGTTGCAGCGGGTCTAGCTTCTCGGTTGTTCTGCCCTCGAGCGGACCGGTCTTCTTCGACTTCTCGATCAACGATCCGGTCCTCTCCGATGACATCACCGCGGGCTCCGTCACGGTGACGCAGGGAGCCACCTCGCACACCTATCAGGCTCAAGTCCATGGTCTCTACAACCCGACCAACACGATGGACAAAGGACTCTTCGCGCAGCCGTATCGTGGCTGGGCGGTCGCCGGGTACAACGGTGGTGGCACCAGCGACGGCACGGCGCTCGACGAGTCGAAGCTGGTCTACAACCAGAGCGACTACCCGACGCCCAGCAATTACTACAACCCGGATTTGGGCGTCGACCCGAACACCGGCTACCCCACGCAGAACTACGACCCGAACACCGGCTTCGTCGGTGCCGCGGGCAGCAGCAATCCGATCGACGCGGGCGCCTGGGCGCTGACGCCAAGCCCGGCACATCTCGATACCCTCACAAACCCACCTCTGCAGGTGCCGGACCAGTGGCTGGGGCAAAAGGACGAGATTTGGGTGCGCGCCGGCACGATGAGTAGCTCGCGCCTGACGCAAGACTTCGTGAGCGTGCCCGACGCGAGTAGCTTCCAGGGAGCCAGCGCGGTAAGCCAGATGGGTGAAACCCAGCAAGACGCGTTGCAAGGCAGCTTCCTCGGCATCGGGGGCTCGTACTCCTGGGGCGCCAGCGACGGTAACCTCGATGAGGTCGATATGAACGGCGACGGCTTCCCAGACATCGTTGGCTCAAACAGCATCCAGTACACCAACGCGGTCGGCTCGCTCGACCCGACGGCGACCAATCAGCCGGGCCTCGATGACAATGTGCGCGAGAGCCACTCGATCGCCTGGAATATCGGATTCGAGGGCTCTCCGGCCAAGTTCTCGTCCGACGCCAAGGGAAATACCAATGCGCCACAGCAGCCCGATCCCAACTCGGGTACGACGAGACAGGCCAGTTCGTCGGGGTCGGGCAGTTCCGAGCCCGGGAGCTCAGCAGGGGCGCTGACCGAAGGGGAGTCCAGCGCCATGACGACCCGGCCAGGTGGCTCCGGCAACAACGGCTCTGGAGAGGGCGGGTCAGAGGGCGCGGTCACGACGACGTCCTCCTCGTCGAGCGCGCGGTCCACGCGCGGCGGCAGCTCCACAGGCTCCGAGCCTGACGGCGATCCGCCGCAGACGGAGTCGGATGGCGGCCAGGAGCTCAACCTGGGCGTCAGCGGTCAGTACTCCCAGGGTGAGACGAACCAGAATGGCGACCACGCAGTTGGCGGTGATCTCGTCAATTCCGACCTGATCGACATCAACGGCGACGGTCTGCCTGACAAAGTCTCGACTTACAGCGATGGCCACATGGAGGTTGCCTTCAATCTGGGCTACACCTTCACGGCGCCAGTCACCTGGAGCAACGACGCCGTCACCCAGCGCGGCACCAGCCAGTCCTTCACGGTCGGCGGATCGATCGGATTCAACGACGGAGCCTACGGCTTCGGCGGCGGTGTGAGCGGCGGCCAGGAGACCGATAAGGACAATGGCGTCCTGGTCGACATGAACGGCGACGGACTCGCCGACTACGTCACACAGAGCGGCGGCAACTTGATGGTCGCCATCAACACCGGCGACGGCTTCGCCTCGTCGGTCGTGTGGCACGGCGCCGACTCCGATATCGCAACCAGTAAGAGCACGACGCTCGGCGGTGGAGCCTATTTCACCATCGGTATCGGACCGCTCTGCTTCCCGACCGACCTCTGCTACATCATCATCAATCCCGGCTTCGATTACAGCCGGACGAACTCGAGTCAGCAGCTGCAGTTGCGTGACATCAACGGCGACGGCTTCCCGGACGACCTCTCCAGCTCGTCCAATGACTCGGTCAGCGTCGCCCAGAACAACACGGGCAACACGAACATGCTGAAGTCGGTCAGCCGGCCGCTCGGCGCGTCCTTCACTATCGAGTACACCCGCCAGGGCAACACCACGGCGGCTCCCGCTTCGGTCTGGGCGATGTCCAAGGTGACGGTCAACGACAATACCCCGGCCACGAGTGCGAACACCCAGGTCACGACCTACTCCTACGCCAACAGCTTCTACAACCGCGAGGAGCGCGAGGTCTACGGCTTCAGCACGGTGACCACAAACCAGATCGACCCGTCCACCAACACGGTCTATCGCAGCATCGTCGACACCTTCGCCAACGACAACTACTACGATCAGGGCCTACTGTTAAATGAGAAGGTCGAGGACGGCGGCGGAGCCATCTTCACCGAGACCGACAATACCTATGCCCTGCTCGATGAGACGACAGGCCAACCCGTCACCAATGGGGAGGCTGCATCGCTGACGCTCGACGAGATCTTCCCGCAGTTGAGCCAGACCAGCCAGAGCTACTACTGGGGCCAGGCCACGCCCGGAAAAACCGAAACAGTGACCTATCAGTATGATGCCCTCGGCAACACGACGCAGATCAGTGACAGTGGGGACGGTCTGTCGAATGCGGTGACCGCCGCTATCCAGTACGCGAGCTGCCCCAACGTCTACCTCTTCAACGTGCCAACGAGCATCATCGTGAAGGATGCAGCCGGCAACGTGTTGCGTCACCAGGAAGCGGACGTCTCCTGTGGCGAGGGCGCGCCGACTCAGATCCGCCAGTACCAGGCCGACGGCAGCTTTGCTCAGACCGACGTGACCTACTACGACGCCACCGGAGAGCATTACAACATCAAATCGGTCACCTCACCGCCGAACCTGAATGGGCAACGCTACGAGGTGGACTACAGCTACGATCCGACCGACACGTATGTGGCCCAGACGACCGACAGCTTTGGCTATGTCTCGACGTCGACGTACGATCCGCTCTACGGCACGATCGCCTCGTCGGCCGACATCAACGGCAACACGACCAGCTACAGCTATGACGTCTTTGGTCGATTGGCGTCGGTGACCGGGCCGTATCAGCAAGGGACGGGTAACGCGACCGTCACCTACGAGTACCACCCTGGCGACACCGTCCCCTGGGCCGAGACCCAGGCGATTGACACGCTGCACGGTGGGACACTCGACAATGTCACCTTCGTCGACGGACTCGACCGAACGGTGGAGACGAAGCACAACGGCACGGTCTTCACAGCTCCCGGCAGCCAGCCGAATGAGGAGATGGTCGTCTCCGGCCGGGTCACCTTCGACTTCCTCGGTCGGGTAACCCAACAGTTCTACCCGACGACCGAGCCGCTCGGAACTTCGGGCGTCTTCAACGCAGCGTATGACAGTCAGCCGGCGGCAACCTCGAGCTACGACGTGCTCGACCGACTGACCCAGTACGTGGCGCCGAACGGCGGCACCACGAGCTACGCATACGACTTCGGTGCGGATCGCTCTGGGGCGACCCAGTTCATGACGACCGAGACGGATGCGCTCGGCAACCAAACAGCAACCTTCACCAACGTGCGGCAACAGGTGACGTCGATCGACATGTTCAACGGCGGCCAGCAGGTGTGGACCAGCTACGACTACAGCCCGCTGAACCAGCTCCTCTCAATGACGGACGATCAGGGGCACGTCACCACCATGACCTATGACCAGATCGGCCGAGAGACGTCGACGAACAGTCCGAACTCCGGGCTGACGACGATGAGCTACGATATGGCCTCGAATCTGACTAGCAAGGTCACCGCCAATCTGGCTCAGGAGGGCCACGGAAAGGCCATCCACTACAACTACGACTACACCCATCTGACGTCGATCAGCTACCCAGACTTCAACGGCAACAATGTGAGCTATGCCTACGGTGGGCCCGGAGCGGCCAACAACGGCGCCGGCCAGATAATCAATTCGACCGATCAGGCCGGTCAGCAGGCCTACTCCTACGGCAAGATCGGCGAGATCACGAGTGAGGCCGACACGGTCAACCAGATCCACGGCCAGCCGCTGGCGACCTACACCACCTCGTTTGTGTACGACACGTGGGACCGATTGGCCTCGCTCACGTACCCGGACGGCGAAGTTGTGACCTACGGCTATGGCTTCGGGGGGCTGGTCAATCAGGTGACTGGTGTCAAGGGGAGTAACAATTACACCTACGCAAGCAGCCTGCAGTACGACAAGTTCGGTCATCTGGCGCTCCAGCAGGACGGCAACGGTGTCCAGACCGTCACCAGCTACACGCCGACCTCTCAGCGGCTGCAGACCATCCAGACGGGCAATAGCGCCCGCCTCTTCCAGAACCAGAGCTACTCGTATGACCTCGTCGGGAACGTGACCAGCCAGACGAACGACGTGCCGGTTCCGGACGCTTCACAGTACGGCGGGCCGAGCACGCAAAGCTACACCTACGACCACCTCTATCGACTGACCGGCGCGACCGGTTCCTACCAGTACGCGCCCAACAATACGCGCAACTACACCCTGGCGTTCACCTACGACTCGCTTGGGAACATTCTGACCAACACGCAGACCGACACGATCACGGTGCCGGGAGGTTCGACACTTCCGCAGGCGCCGACCAGCCGCAACTGGACCTATGCCTATGGTGGAACACAGCCGAACGCGGTGAGCCATGTCGCTGGGGCGGGCACACTCTCCGGAAACAGTCACGGCAAGGGGAGTGGCCATTCGCCGGGAAGCGGCGGCGTGACGTACAGCTACGATGCCAACGGCAACGAGACGGGCTGGACGGATGACGGCAGCAGCCAGAAGCGTGTCATTGCCTGGGATGAGGAGAACCGGGTCCAGAGCATCAACAACAGCGGGCAGAAGACCGACTTCCGCTATGACGATCAGGGGAATCGGATCGTCACGGTCGGGCCCGGCGGTGTGACGACCAACGTCAACCCGTACTACACGGTGGTGAACGGCGACAACGCGGTGAAGAACATCTTCGTGGGCACGCAGCGAGTTGCCCAGCAGGCAGTGACGTTCGATGGCACGTACGAGAGCGGGCAATACTTCTATCACCAGGATCTCAGCGGCAGCACCGCCTACGTCACCGACGTCAGCGGCAATCTGTTCGAGCACCTGGAGTACTTCCCAACCGGCGAGACGTGGGTCGATGAGGTAAGCAATCCGCACGTGATCCCGTACCTGTACACGTCACACGCCTTTGATAGCGTGACGCAGCTCTACTACTTCGGCGCGCGCTACGAGGATCCTCGATTGAATCAGTTCATCTCGCCCGACCCGAACCTGCAATCGGACCCGCAAACGGCGATCGACGATCCGATGGCGCTGAACCCGTACACCTATGTTGACAACAACCCGGTGCGCTATGTGGACAACAACGGCAAGGCGCTGTCGAGCGCCCAGGAGCAGTTCCTGCGCCAGGCGTTTCCAACCCACAGACGCGTGCAGCGTTCCTGCAGGCGAGCAACAAGATCATCAAGTCGTATCTGAGTCAGCAGCCGGCGATCGTCAAGCTCGCTGGGAGCCTGCCGGACAAGGAAACGATCATCAAGGGATACAAGAAGCTGGCGACGCTTTCGCTGCCGCCGCTGGTCGAGATTGGCTTCAAGACGAACGGGATCCAGGTGAAGATCACCGGCTTCAAGGTACCGAAATCGACGGCGCGCCACTAGGAGGTTCATCGACTACCCTGACAGCCCTCATCCCCTGACCCCTTCTCCCGTCCGGACGGGAGAAGGGGAACCATCGGGAACGCGAGAGCCTATCCAGATC
This sequence comes from uncultured Chloroflexia bacterium, assembly GCA_963822235.1. Taxonomy (GTDB): domain Bacteria; phylum Chloroflexota; class Chloroflexia; order Thermomicrobiales; family Thermomicrobiaceae; genus CALAGB01. Next base: position 1,499,180 of record CAWGGU010000005.1, on the reverse strand, counting down.
TCGTCACCCTACTTCTGATCGTCGGGAGATGGTGCTCCCTTCTTTGGGCAGCCGAGTCAGAGGGACGGATCGGTCGGGGGTGAGGACTGCCAAGGCAGGCAATCCTTCTGCCTGCAAATCGCTCCCCTACCGCGTTCCGGCGCCCTCGACCTGTCGCTCGGGTTTGTGGCTTGTCTGCGGCTGGATCAGCTGCAGGCGCAGGCGCATCAGGCCGATCAACGAGCGGGCGATGACGCGCAGATTGGCGCCTGATTGCTCGCCCGCCTGACGAGGAAAATGGCTCACCGGCACTTCGGCGATAGTGAATCCCGCGCGGGCTGTCTTGGCCAGCAGTTCCGGCGAGACGACGGCCGCTTCACCCTGCAAGGTGATGGTCTCCAGCACGCGACGATTGATCAGCTTGAAGGCGCAATCGACGTCGTGCACGCGGATGCCGAGGAGCAAGCGCGACGTTGTGCTCCAGAGCCAGGCGTTCAGCTTGCGCACCGTTGAATCGGCCCGATGGGTGCGATGCCCAGCCACCAGATCAATACCACGATCTCCGGCGATGTCGAGCAGCAGATCGAGCTCGCGGATGTCGAACTGGCCGTCAGCGTCCAGCAACACCACCCAGTCGGAGCCGGTCTGGGCGGCGGCCGAGAGGCCACTGCGCACCGCCGCGCCATAGCCGCGATTGACCTCATGGGTAACGACCAGCATGTGCGCCTGGTCCTGCACGAGAGAGGAGTTGGGCGACGTCGGCGGTGCGGTCGGTGCTGCCGTCATTGACGACCACGATGCGGTAATCGGCGACGGTCTCAGCGAGGAAGTTTCGGGCATCGTTGACGACACGCTCCAGGTTCTCCTCCTCATTGAAGGCCGGGAAGACGACGGAGACGCTGACCTGGCGTTTCATTCTGGGTTGTCCCTTCGTGTGTGCGAAAGATCAGAAAGTGTTCGACCAGGTAGTTGATCGGCGCGGCGATGGCGATGCCGCAGACCCCGGCCAGCAGATACGGCATGAACTCGGTCGGCGACGGCGAAGACGCCCTCGTTGATCAGCAGTGTGGTGATCGATATGCCGTTGAAGGCGATCAGGCGTTGCGTGATGGTTCTGACGCGGTCGCTCGTGACCGGCCGATCGGGCCAGATGATGAGCGAGCTGAGCAGGAAGTTGAATTGGGTCGAAAGGGCGAGCGCGATCAAGTTGGCTGGGTCGTGACGCACGCCCAGATGAACGAATACCGCCAGCAGGCCCAGCTGAACGGCGCTGCAGGTGAGCCCAACCGCGCCGAAGCGCAGCGGCCGGGCGAGGAGTTGGAGGCCTAATCGAACAGGGACGCGCCCGGGTCGTGCGTGTCATGGTTCTCGTCTCCAGTGTTGACGTGTGAGCAGTCATAGGGCTGTCGCCCCACCCCGTGGGTCAACTGGCTTGTCTCGATCGAATCGAGCGCATCTCTTTGTCAATCCTCTCATGAGCCGGTGGCATCACGCGTCACGCGACAGCCACGGCAGACCGAACTGCTCTTCACTTCACAGGCTACCTGGGCGTCATAAAAGCTCTCTAAGAAGGAAGTAAGAGATTTCTCATGGTACTGAGGACCGAGGTTCAGCGGAGAAACGAGGTCCGAAGGATTCGCATGCGTCGCGGCTCAGTCGAACAGGCTCGTCCGATCGGTGCGAAAGGCGATGTCGATGACGTCGTTGGAGAGGAACTGGCGCGAGAGGCTATTGAGCACCGACCAAACGGTCCTGGCTGGAGGGGTCGGATTCCAGGATCTCCTCGCAGTAGGCGGCGATATCTTCCACGATCCGTTCGTAACGGTAATAGGCGATACCGATGGAATCGATCTCGTCAGCGCCGTAACCCTGGTAGAAGTGCTCGATGCCACGCGGATCGTCCCAGCCTTTACCGATACCGGCGCCGATGAACATCAGGTCACGCTCTTTGGGCGCCAGGATCAGCGTGTCCCAATCGACGATGAAGAGCGCTCCCTGCGCATCAATCAAGATGTTGCCGCCGTGCAGATCACCGTGGCAGAGGACGAACGCGGAGGAGCGCGAGCGCATCTCGTCGGCCAAGCTGCCTCGGCACGCCGCAGCAGTTCGTCGACGACCGCGCGCCGATCGCGCATCAGTTCCGCGAGTTGGGCAGAGACGACGTCCGGGAAGGTGCCGTCGAGCATCTGCTGATATTCACGCACCTTGTCGCGCCACTGGTCGGAGTAGGTCTCGTGCGGTAGGCGAGTCGGCAATCTCATACGGCAGCTCGGCGTGGTGGATGCGCTTGAGCGCCCGCCCGAGCTCGACCCATTGCTCGTCGCTCATCTCGACGCTGAAGCCGTCCTGAGCGCTGACGAATGGGGAGAGGATGACGGCGAAGCGGTCCAGGGAGGTCCAGATTGACCATCGTTGTTGGGATCGGAGCGATCATCTGCGAGATACCTTGGGTCCCAAGGAAGTGTGGCACGACGATGGTCATCTCGTCGAAATCGCCGCCGCGCAGCTTCACGAAGTAGAGTGTCTCGGTAATGGCCTGGTAGACGGCCGTATCGGCGTCCGCGCCGATGGGCAGGAACTCGATCGATTCGACCGTCAGCCCGAACTCGCGCCGCAGGCAATCGACGATTTGTGCGTCCGGCAGATGCGGCTTCAGGAGCACCTATCCTCCCTTTTCGTGTGGTCGCCATTTTCATTGCCACGCTCGGTCGATTTCGCGGTCCCTCAGTAGATGACCACAGAGGACTTGTCACTCAAACGGTCGATTTCGCGGTCCCTCAGTAGATGACCACAGAGGACTTGTCACTCAAAAGGCACGCATCGCCATCTTGTCATGCTGAGCGATGGTCCTCGCTCCCGCACCCAGAGGGTACCCGGAGAGAGTCAGAGAGCGGGTGGCAGCGGAGTCGGAGGATCTCTCCGTATGGGACACACCGGCCCGGAGTGCGGGTGAGAATTCGGGCGAGCGGCTGTCGAGCCCGGTCAGTCGGCGTACCACCTGCGGCATGGCGACCGGCGCCGCCAATGCCCCCATGAAGACCAGCAGATAGAGACCGGGGTCGATATCGGCCGCGATCTCACCGGCCTCCTGCCTGCGCCGCATATCCGCCAGGTCGTCGCCTGCTCTCGCCTGGTGCTCTTCACTGTCGTGCTCGTCCGTCAGCCCGTTCCAGATGAGGAGACGAAGCATACGGGGATCGGCCAACGCAGCCCGCAGATATTCCTCCATGAGCGCCTCGATCGGCAGATCGGGCCGGGCAAAGCCAGCCTCCTGCGCCAGCCATTGCTGGCCAATGGCCTCGAAGAGTCCCTCTTTCCGCCGAAGTAATAGGTGATCAGCTGCTTGTTGACCCCAGCACGATCGGCGATGTCCTGCACACGTGCCCCGGCGAAGCCCTTGGCGGCGAACTCGTCCAGCGCCGCGTTCAGCAGGAGCTCGCGCGACCGTTCGGCATCACGCTGTCGCGCGTCGCGACTCGGCGCGCGTCGTGCCGCTACAGTGTGCGTGTCGCCCTCTGGCATGGCTCTCTCCGATCGGGCTCTCTGGAGGCTCATCCTCACGAATGTTACCTTCTGATTCTATCATTCATCCAGATGGTTGACTGATTCATTCACTTGGATGATAATGATTCCGCGTTGGGATCTCCCAATGATGAGTGCATATGGAGGTCATCCATGATGAAGAACGTGGAGAGCGTCAGCGCGCATGGATTACGCAAGACGTTCAAGGTGAAAGACGAGACCATCGAAGCCGTCCGAGGGATCGATCTGCAGGTCGGCGCTGGAGAGATCTTCGGCTTCCTCGGGCCGAACGGCGCTGGAAAGACGACCGCCCTGCGCATGTTGACCACGCTCCTACCGTTCGACGAGGGCGAAGCGCTGGTGGCCGGGTTCGACGTGCGACGCCAGCAGAGTCAGGTGCGGCGCAACATCGGCTACGTCAGCCAGGTCGGCGGGAGCGATCCCCCAGCCACGGGACGCGAGAACCTGGTGTTGCAGGCACAGCTCTATGGTGCCAGCACCTCCGACGCCGCCAAACGCGCCAAGGACCTCATCGATATCTTCGAGCTCGGCCCCTTCGCCGATCGCCTGGTGCAGTCCTACTCCGGAGGGCAGCGCCGACGGCTCGACGTGGCCCTCGGCATCGTGCACCGGCCTGAAGTCCTCTTCCTCGATGAGCCGACCACCGGCCTGGATCCGCAGAACCGGGCCAACCTGTGGGATCAGTTGCGGCAGTTGCGAGAGTCGGGAACCACTATCTTCCTGACCACCCATTACCTCGAAGAGGCGGATGCCCTGGCGGATCGGGTGGCCATCGTCGACCACGGGCAGGTGGTGGCGCTGGGGACGCCGGAGGAACTGAAGCGACACCTGGCCGGAGACGTCGTGACCATCAAGCCGCGGCTGGAGAGCGCATCGCTCGAATCGCTGCGGCGAGATCTGCAGGCGGAGCCGTTCGTGATCGAATCGCGCCTTGAGGGCGAGCGCGTTCGTGTCTACGTCGAGGATGGCGCGCGGGCGTTGCCGCTGATCTTTGACTGGCTCAAGTGCAACGGCGTCGATCTGGAGACGATCGCTCTCTCGGCGCCGTCCCTCGACGACGTCTTTCTGGATCAGACTGGACGTTCCCTGCGTGACGCCGGAAACGATAGCCAAGGGCAGGTGATGAAATGATGTTGATACGACAGCTCTGGCTCCTCTTCCGGCGCAAGATGCTCGAGACGATCCGCCAGCCGGTCTGGGTCTTCCTCGGGTTGAGCACGCCACTCCTCTATCTTGCCCTCTATGCGCCGGTCCTCAAGCCGCTATCCGGCGGCCCTGGATTCAGCGGCGGAAACGTGCTGGACGTCTTCGTGCCGGGTATCCTGGCCTTCATGGCCTTTGGCGCGGGGACTGGTGCCGGTTGGATCGTCATTGCCGAGCTGAATGCCGGGGTGATCGAGCGGTTGCGCGTCACGCCGGTCAGCCGCTTCGTGCTGGTGATGGGCACGGCGCTACGCGATGTGGTAATGCTGGTCATCCCGGCTGTCATCGTGGTCCTGGTCGCGATCCCGTTCGGCTTTCACACCCATTGGGAGGGGATCGCTCTCCTGATGCTGCTGCTCAGCCTGGTGACGGCGTCGACGTCAGCCACGTCGAGTGCGCTGGGAATCACGTTGCGCGAGATCGGCAGCCTGGCGGCCATCTGGACCGGATTGAACCTGCCAATTCTGCTCCTTTCGGGCGTACTCCTACCCCTCTCGCTCGCCCCGCGCTGGATGCGGGTGCTTGCCCACGTTAATCCGCTCTACTACGTGGTGGAAGCGTCGCGTCAGCTGGCGGCCGGGACGATCGCGACGTCGACGGTCGGTGAGGGTTTTCTGGTTATGGGCGTGCTGACGATGCTCGTCTTCTGGTGGTCGACCAAGACCTACCGCCGCGCGGCGGCCTAGACTCAATGCCGCGTCGGACGCTCCGGCGCGGTTTCACCCTCCCTCGTCAAACGCTCAGCCGCGTTCCCGTCCCGTCACCCAGTCGTAGCGCGGGTCGTCGTCGATGACGGGGCCGGTCGGACGGCGACCGAGCGTCTCGCCGCCGTCGACGCTGACCACTGAGCCGGTCATATAGCTGGCGGCGTCGGATGCCAGAAACAGGACCACCGAGGCGACCTCATCCGGCTCGCCGGGTCGAGCCAGGGGCAGGGTTGGGATGCGCTTGCCCAGGCTCTCGGCCATGACGGTCGGCAGCGGCTTGGGCTGGGTGTCGATCAGACCGGGGCTGACGACGTTGACCAGGATGTTGTGTGGCGCCAGCTCGATGGCGGCCACACGCGTGAAGGATTCGGTGGCGGCGCGGCTGGAGGCATAGGCGGCTGAGCCAGGCGAGCCCTTGACCGTCACGCCGGACGAAAAGTTGATGATGCGCCCGCCTCGCTCGCCCGCGATCATGGCCTTGGCGGCGGCGCGCGTCATCAGGAAGGTGCCGCGGGTGTTGACGGCGTAGATGGTGTCCCACACCTCCTGCCGCTCGTCGAAGAGGGAGGCGTGCGGCGCGACGGCCGCGTTGTTGACGCAGACGTCCAGCCTACCGAAGCGCTCCACCGCCGCATCCACGATGCGCTGCGCTCCGGCCTCGGTGCTGACGTCGGCGACCAACGACGCCACGCGCTCCGCATCCAGCGAGGCGCAGGTCTCGGCCAATCCCGCCTCGTCCCGATCGGCCGCCAGCACCGAGGCGCCAGCCGCGGCGAACCGTTGCACCATCACGCGCCCAATACCGCGCGCCGCCCCGGTCACGATCACGACACGATTTGTGAAGTCAAACGAAATGGTCACTGGTGTACCACTTTCTGACTGAATGATCCTGCGAAACTCAGACCATTTCCGTCTGCACTGAGTTATCAACGGCTTGTTCGCAGGCGATAAGTCGATCGATAAGGTCTGGCCGCATCCAGCCTGCGAACTCTAGTAATTTGGGGTACTTTGACCGGAGGCTCATGAACCTCGAGCCAGTCTTCCAAGATAAATAAAATCTGCGCGTTCAAACTTCGGTGTTCTTTCCGTGCCAATGCATCTAGTTTGGTTCGCAAGTTGGCTGGGAGTCGAAGGGAAAACTTAGCCATCTCGCCCTGGTCTGGGATGGAATACATTGCACCTGCCTTTCTCACGTCACGGACCAATTTCAAGTTGTGCGGTTGGTTTGATTTTGGCCACTTTAGTGAGGTGCAGATTGAGCAAGGCAACCGCATCAACAATACTCGTTTCGGGGACCGCGACAATTGTATCGGTTGTGTCGGTTCGCGCGATCACTCCTCACACACCCCTCCACTCTCGCCTCCAGGAAGTCATCGACCTTCAGCAGACCGAGGATGAGTCCCACCGGCTTCGGGACGTTGCGGTGCTGTCGGTCGTGGATGAGGCGGGGCTCGGTCAGTTGCCAGGTGCGGCCGCGCGTCTCGAGCTTGCAGCCGCCCTGCGCCAGCACGTTGCGCACCCACTGCGAGTCGCGCCCGTAGGTGAGGGCGAAGGCGAACTTTCCCGGCTGCTGAAAAACGTTGACCGGCGTGCGGTAGGTCTGTGCCGCTCTTGCGACCGGTGTGGATAACCACGCCAAAGCCCGGCAGGTGCGGAGCCAATGGTCCGGTGACACGGTTGGTAGCGTGTCGATTGAAGCGGGCGAGCCAGCGTGGAGCGGGCATGGTCGAAACCTCCGTCTCGTCGATCGTCAGCCGCGGCGCGCCCAAATCATCACACGTTCGATGCCGCCGCTCACGCCGCCCGCCCGCTTGCGTCGACTCAAGCGCACGGCGATACTCGACCATCATGGCCAGCAACAGTCGATCGGGGGTAGCGATGCAGACCAAAACCAGTGAACGAGTGACACAGCGCAGCGGCAAAGCGATCATCGAGGCATTGAAGGCGGAGGGAGTCGAGCACGTCTTCGGGCTGGTCGGCTCGCACGTCCTGGAGATCTACGACGCACTGACCGACGAGCCATCCATCCGCCACATCACCGTCAAGCACGAGACGACCGCTAGCGGCATGGCCGACGCCTATGGCCGCCTGACCGGAAAGCCGGGCGTGGTGCTGGTGACGGCCGGACCGGGCGCGACCAACTCTCTGACCGGCGTGGCGCAGGCCTACATGGCCGCTTCACCCATGGTCCACATCTCCGGCGCGGTGCCGCGCGGCGCTTCCTATGAGTCCTTTCACGGCGTGGACAAAGAGAATTTCCTCGTGCCGATCTTCGCCGAGGTAACCAAGTGGAGCGTCTCGATCCAGCGTCCGGAAGACATCCCGCACGTCCTCTCACGTGCATTCGCCATCGCCCAGAGCGGCCGTCCGGGTCCAGTCCACGTCGAGATTCCGCAGGACGTTCTGCTGTCCGACGCGACCGAGATGGACGTCTACGAGCGTGCCGAGATCGAGCCGGAGCGCCTGAGTGATGACGATCTGAACGCGCTGACCCATCGCATTCGGGAGAGCAAGCGGCCGGTCATCTGGGCCGGCAAGGGCGTCAAGGCGCGCTTCGCCCATCAGGAGCTGGCTGAGTTCGCAGAACTGCTTGAAGCGCCGGTCATCCTGTCGGGCGATGCCTCGGGCGGCATCCCTGACACGCATCCGCTCTCCACCGGCCAACTCGCCCTCTACGACCGCACGCCGCTGCAGAAGCAATTGGCGTCCGAGGCCGACCTGATCGTGGCGGTCGGCGAGCGGGGCGGCACCGGGCACGGCGACGTGATCTTCAGCCTGAGCGAGGCTCCCGTAGTCGGCATCTGGCTGGGGAACGAGGGTGAGAAGCCCGATCCGCGCTCGCAGGCTGGCGCCGTGGCCGACATCAAGGTGGGGCTCGATCAGCTGCTGGAAGCGATCGGCGATCAACAGCGGCCGGTCGACAACGCGCTGCGTGAGCGCATCGAGCGCGGCAAGAATGGTCTGCGCAACCACATCCGTGAACAGATCAAGCGGGACTACGGTCTGGACTCTCCCATGCACTACGGCGTGGCGCTCGACGCCCTCTCCGACCTGGTCGATGCCGACACCATCGTGCTGGGGGACATCGGCAGCCACAACCAATGGACGCGCATGTTGGTCGAGACGCTGAACCGCACCACGTTCACGCCGGAAGGCTACTGGGGCGCCATGGGCTTCGGTCTGCCTGCCTCCATGGCCGCCAAGCTCGCTTTCCCCGATAAGAAGGTCGTGGCGGTGACGGGTGACGGTTGCTTCCTGATGTCGAGCGCCGACTTCTCCACCGCCGTCGAGAACGACCTGAACCCGGTGATCGTCATCCTGAACGATCGGCAGTACGGCATGATCGTCGGCATGCAGCAGGGTTACTACGGTCGTAAGAGCGAGACGGCGCTGGACGGCCCCGACTTCGTGGCCTACGCTCGCTCGTTTGGCGGCGACGGTATGCGGGTCGATCGGCCGGAGCAGATGCGCGAGGCGCTGGAGCGCGGCTTTGAAAGCTCGACCATCTTCGTCATCGATGCCGCCTGCGACTACCGGCACCCGACGTACAACCTGGCCAAGTCGGCTGAGGAGATGGGGTAGCAGCACGGCCGGCCGGCGCTGCGGGCCATTCTGCGGCGCCGGCCACGAACTTCGTTCGACGGTACGGTTCATCCACCGAGACGAGCGCGTTGACCGCATCGTGGCAGGTCAGATCGGCGTAAATACCCACGCCACCGATTCGCGCCTCGACACCTCTTTTCACGTAACGCAAAATTGTACATGCGAAATACCGCAAATTTTCGGCGCTTCGTCCTCTTGTATCTAGCTTCACACTGATGTAGGCTGTAATCACTGGGTCTATCCAGCCTTCCTGTGTGGCTTCGTCCCCGTGGCTGTACGCAGTCAACCTACGGGAAATGAAGCCGTCACCACGACTCGACATTCGCTCCCGGGCCTGCTGACAATTGCCTGGGCCGGTGTTACCAGCGCTCATTGCATCTCGTGATGGTCGGTGAACGAGTCTCGTACGCCAGGTCGGACTGGCTCGAACACCGCGAATGTCAGGTTCTCTGCTTTGAGACCTGCCATGCGGCGCGTGACGCGCTTCGTGGGATCCTCCGTCCGCTGGTGGCACATGATGTCCACCTGCGGCCACGACGTTGTAGCTATCCATCGGCGCGCAGTGCGCATCCCGATGGTTCCGCGAAAGGATCTTCACATGGCAGATGAAATGGCCGGGCAGACATTGAACCCGACGCCCAATCAGCCAATGAACAAGATTGATCCAAACGCACACCTGCGGCCGCAGATGCGGGTCCTTGGCGCACAGGGAAAGCAGCTCGGTAAGATCGAATCGATCGATCAAGACGCCAGTTCAGGGCAGCTCTCGTCCCTCGTCATCCGGCATGGCTTGTTCAATAGCAGGCTGACCACGGTACCGGGCGCCAGAGTGAAGTGGGTGAACTCAGATTCGGTCATCCTCGACCTGTCTCCGGCCGCCTTCAAACGGCTTCCTTGATTGGCGACGAACTGACGGCCCGAGCCATATCCTCGACTCAACCGGCGATCGGTTCATGCACCGTCGCCAGTTCGCGGACTGCTCCCTTTCAGGAGGTTCGCGTCCAGGACAATCTCATGAAGGAGCGTTCCATGACGACCGATCAACCCCATCGCGCGAGCGATCACCTCGAGCACGGGCGGGTGGCCTTGCTTGCTCTGCTAAGGCGAGGCGATAATCGATTGCGATCCAGCTCGAGAGCGACGGAGCCAGTTGAGCCGGTCGATGATCCATCGTCTGAAGCGACTCACCGCTTTCCGCTCCTGTCGAACTTTCGCTCGCGCTCGCGCCATCGCCGTGGAATGCCATCACCGGTTTCGACTCGTCGATGAGCGCGTCCATCGTTCAAGAATCTTGATCGTGCCCACGTGTTTTGTTGCTTCCTCAGTAGAAGCACTCTGAGAGGTATGTCGCGATGTCCATAGGACTTAGCCGCAACGCCCAGGTTCTCCTGGCACAACTCGTTCAGATTCGTCGCAGCGGAGAGCAAGAGGGTCTGAGCGGCGAACAGCTTTCCTTCACCTTGTCGATCGGGCCGGACCGTACGGCGGTCGAGTTTGCCGCCGGAAATTCTCCCATCGAGACGGACGACGCGAACGCGATTCTCGTGTTGCGCGCGAACGGCTTGATCGAGGAGTTCACCACGATCGCGCGGAGCCAGGGTCGACCGAGGTACGTCGTGACGCAAGCCGGCATGATGAGAGCTCAACACGCGGTCGTCTAGGCCCCGCGTCTGACCTGGTCACCGTGCCGATAACGGCGCCGACGGTTGAAAACTACAGGCTGAGAAGTCCGAGCCCGCCCGAGCGGGCCGATATCGTGCCACTCAGCAAAATCTGCGACGCTGTCAGGGCCGAATTCGGACATGTACAACCCACGCACGGCATTTGACGACATCGTTGGGTAGCTGCCTCGTACCCACGCTGGGCTAAAGCCGCAGCGCTGAACTTGCCGAAATCCTGCTGATGGACTCAACTATTTCCCCAATCTGCAGTATGACGCCCAGTGGAATGTCTGAGACATCCGCCTGCGAGCTGCTCCATGCGTGGGTTTGGCGCGGCGATCACTGGCTCAGACGCGGCCGATCGCAAGCAGGTGTGGACTCGCGCCAAGGATGGCCGGTTCTGCTTCGATCAGCTTGATCGTCGCCAGAACCTGGGTGCGCCATTCCGGATCGCCCCACTGATCCATGACGCGCTGGATGAACCCGGCCGGTCCTTCGACCGCCAGCGTCTGCATATGGGTCAGCTCGGCTGAGGCGAACTCGATGCGCAGCTCCTCCGGACGATGGAAGTATGCGGTGGTGAAGAAGTGGTCGCGATCGTTGGGGTTGCGGTGCTGGCCGGTTCGCAGATCCTCACGAGCGATCTCCTGAAACTCCGAATCGGCGATGAATCCGCGGAAGAGACCGTCGAGCGTGGATGCGAACCGTGAGATGGCGGCAACGAAGACGAGTCCACCCGGTCGCGTGATGCGGCACGCCTCGCGCAGCGCCTGAACCCGATCGGCCCGATCAGTCAGGTGATAGAGCGGCCCGAGGAGCAAGGTGATGTCGACGCTGTTCTCCTCGAACGCCAGTTGCCGCGCATCGCCCTGGGTGCAGGAGGCAATCGGCGTCTCAGGCTGCGCCGCGGAGGCCTCCTGTGCTTGCTGAACGTGAAGCTCGACCGCATCGACCAGATGTGCCTCATAGCCGAGGCGCGCCAGCCAGGACGCGTAGACGCCGGGTCCGCCGCCGACGTCGCAGATCGTCGCCGGTGGGTCCGGCAGGAAACGTCTCAGGATCTCCTGCGTGCGCAGCAGCTCGAGGCTGCCGTAGCTGGACGCCAGGCGACCGGCTTCGACCCCTTGACCGTAGTGACTGTTGATCTCTGTGGGGACCAGATGTGGAGGCGACTCAGACACGAAGACCTCTCAGACGTTGGTTGGTAAACCGATGAGTCGCAGTCTACGCCCATCGTTGATGCCTCGGCAATTGCGAGATTGTTGAGCGTGACGACGAGCCCACGTCACCAACGACCTCAGACTCGTCGCCCCCGGAATGCGTTCAGTTGTGATTGCTAGGTCACGTTCGCGCGTCGACCACCACCTCGCCGAGGCTGCGCTGCTGCTCGCTGGCGAGAAAAGGGGCGATGTTTGTCGCGAACCAGGTTGGGCCGAACTTGCTGGCGCCGTTGATGGCGTGCTCCTGGGTGTCCCAGAAGATCAGAGCCGCCGCGCGATCCTCCGCCTCCTTGACCAGCATGAACCCCTCGAAGCCGGGCATCTCGGCCAGCAGCGGCACGCCGTCTCGCTCAAGCGACTCATGGATGTCGTCGATCGGTTTGGTCAGGTGGAGATGGTTGATTACCGCGTGCATCTTGATCCTCCTGGAGGTACGAACGACTGCGTGACAACAGGCATCAGTGATGTTGCGCCATCATCTCGCCCAGCGCCGCTGCCAGATCCGGCGCCAGATCGGAATGGTGATGCACCATCTTCCACTCGCCTGATTCCTTGTGGAAGACGTTGGTGAAGCGGGCGTCGAATTTACCGGCCGTTGAGCCGATGGTGCCACCGCCATGCTCGATGCCGGTTACCACGGCGGTGTCGCCCAGCACGTTGATCTTGACGTCGCTGACCTGCACGAACCCATCCTTGATCGCCTGCGAGGCGCCGATCCAGGATCCCCAGACCTGCTCCCAGCCCGATTCGTTGCCGCCGATGGGGTGCATAGTGGAGACTCCCGCGGTGTGGGACCATAGCTGCTCCATCTCGGAAGGATCACCGCTGAGAACCGTTTGCAAGGCCTGATAGAAGCGATCGGATGCCTGTCGAACCTCATGCTCTGACATCTGGACCTCCACACTCACGTTTCACGACCGCGACATCACGCCGATGCCGCGCAGTTCACCCGACGAGACCGCTCCTTTCTGGAATCGCGCCCGGACTCCACGTATTCAGAAGCCTATTCCGCTGTTTTGCAGGTGCTGTGCGTGCTCCTCTACCTTGCCGAGCAGCTGCACCAGCGTCTGTTTCTCTTCCAGCGAGAGCGTGGAGAAGACCTCATGCTCCAGCCGGAAGAGATTGGGGAGCATCTGGGCCACGTGCTCGCGACCCTGCTCGGTGATCTGGATCAAGAACATGCGGCGATCGGTCGGGTGTGTCTCCCGATGGATGAAGCCGCGGCGCTCCAGCGTGGTCAGGATGGCGGTGATGGCCGACCGAGTGACCATGACGCGTTCGCCGATGACGTAGGGCGGGAGCGGCTCCTCGGCGCTACGCAGGATCATCAAGACGTTGAAGGATCCGGACGACAGTCCAAAGCGTTTGAAATAACCCTCGAAGATCGGCCAGGCCAGGATGTAGGCTCGGTAGAGATTGAGCACGCACTCGCGGGCTTCGTGGTCGTAAACGGGATACTCGGATTCTGGCTCTCGACCGGTTCGCACCGGCCCTGAGGGATCAATCATCAGGCCACCTAGTTAGTTCATGAATGAATAGTACACCAGTATACTATCTCGACCCATGGACGATGTCAAGTGGGTTAGCGCGCTGGTATTGTGCGGACTGAACCTAGTCCGGGGAACGTAGAGGCTGGCACCCGTTGTCACCGGCGTAGCTGACCGCCGTTGCATTGTGAAGTCCGATCCATTTTCGCCAATCGACATGCACGTGAGTCACGCGACGAGGCGACGATTCCTCTCTGTTTGGTAGAGCAATTGGCGATCAGGCTTTCCCCGCACTGTCCCACTCACGAATTGGCTAAAGTCTCCGGTGGTGCCTGTTGAATATTCTTGGAATTCGCTGCTAGACTGTCGGGGATTTTCTGTTCAAAGGGGGTGTTTGTATCGTGGGATAAGGTGAGGAGATGCTACGTGCGCGACGCATCGACAGGTGTCGCGGAGGATCAGGCCGTTCGCGCTCGTCGCCGTGCTGGTGGCACTGGTGGCGGGTGGCTCGATCTTCGTCGCGGCAGAGGATAACCAGAGCACGGTCTATTACGCGTGTCTGACCGGCAGCACGCTCTGGCAGGTTGGCACGAGTCCGCCGAGGTATTGTGGTCCGTCTGGATTCGCGAGGGTGATCAAGTGGAGTGAGACCGGTCCATCCGGCCCAAGTGGCTCCACCGGCGCGACCGGACCAATCGGACTGGCCGGAGCGGTTGGCGCGACTGGGACTACTGGAGCCAGCGGCGCGGACGGCTCATCCGGGCCATCAGGTCCGGCTGGCGCAGCGGGCGCGACTGGATCTCAGGGGCCCTCAGGACCAACAGGAACAAGCGGTGCAAATGGCGCCGATGGTGCGTCGGGTCCGGCAGGTGCCACCGGTGCCTCTGGGGTCAACGGCGCATCAGGTTCCGCTGGCGCGACTGGCGCCACTGGCTCGTCGGGGCCCGAGGGACCAACCGGAGTAGCTGGGCTGAGCGGACCAATTGGCGCTACTGGAGCCAGTGGAGCCCAGGGTGCTGACGGTCCATCCGGCGCGATGGGTCCGACCGGTTCGTCTGGATCACCTGGACCAGCGGGTGCAACCGGAGCGAGTGGATCGCCTGGTCCATCCGGGTCAGCGGGACCGAGCGGTGCGATGGGTCCCACCGGTCCCGAAGGCGCAACTGGTGTAACTGGCGCGACGGGCGAATCCGGAGCATCGGGTTCGCAAGGCCCAATCGGCATGTCAGGACCATCTGGCCCGGCTGGTACCGACGGCCTGACTGGGGAGAGTGGCCCACCGGGGCCAATCGGGTTGACCGGCGCCACGGGCCCCGAGGGCGCAACTGGCTTGACTGGAGCAACCGGCCCACAAGGTCTTCCTGGATCGGGTGGATCGATCACCACCACGATCAGAGAGGTCACGGCGAAGGGCACGTCATGGGGTGACGGTTCGAACCTCTATGACCTCACCGCCACTTGTCTCAGCGGCGAGCACGTCATCGGAGGGGGTTACGAGGCAGCCTGGACGATTGCCGGTAGCACGTCAAAGTTCACCGTGTATCGATCATTCCCGGTAAGCAACTACCTGATCCCACCATCAGGTCCGACCGTTGAGGCCTGGACCGTGACGTTCTTTGCGCTCGGGAACAACACGCCGTCCGTGTACGCCATTTGTGTTTCGTCGTGATGTAGCGTCGCACGAGGCAGATCCTGGTGATGTGATGAGGCAGCCTAGACAGCTGTGAATAGCGAAGCGGAGCTCAGGGGAGCGCCAGAAGCCCTGGCTCCGCTCCGCTCTTTTCTGACGTGAATGGCAAGTGTTCGGTGCCTCTCGATCCGTCCCGATGCACCCGTCGAATTGGTATTTCTACCGATTCTCCGTTTGTCGCCCAGTTCTGGAAATTCGGTAATCGGGACGATGCCGGGCGCTGAAGGTCTCGCTACCATCAACATGGTCATCGTTGCGGCGCCTGGTAACGTCGCGTGGCGCGATGCGTTGCAATGAGTGGCGGCACCTCGGTGCGGCCGGCCGTCTGCGGGCCTAGCCGCGCGAGGAGTCGCCCATTCGCGCGACACCGCAGATATCGACCTGAGCGCACGCCGTACGTGACGACGTCCACCAACAGAGCATCGGAAGGCGATTGACATGCAGGACCGACGGACATTTCTCAAGAAGCTGGCCGTGGTGGCCGGCGCGGCTCCGTTCGCGGGCGCATTCGAGCGAATACAAACCGCCTTCGCGGCGCAGGAGCAGGGTGTCGCGCACAACACTGCACGTCCAAGCCTCAGCTCGATGCAGATGGCCGGTCAACGCGTGATCTACTCCTATGCCGGACTGACTGTGCCCGATACGTTGCTGCAGCAGATCAGGGCTGGTCAGGCGGCGGGCGTCATCTTCTTCGGCGACAACATCTCCAGCGAGAGCCAGATCGCCGGGGTCATCGATCAGTTGCGCCAAGCACAGGAGCAGAGTCCCGTCGGCGCGCCGCTGCTACTCATGACTGACCAGGAGGGTGGACAGGTGCGGCGTCTGCCCGGCCAGCCCGATCAATCGGCCAAGCAGATTGGTCAGTCAACCAACCCCGCGAGTGCCGCGAGGCAGGCTGGGACCGCCGCCGGGCAAAACCTGGCCGGCGTCGGCATGAACGTCAATCTGGCGCCGGTCCTAGGCGTCTATCGGCAGGCCGGCGACTTTCTGGATGAATTTGGGCGCTCCTTCAGTCAGAACGCGCAGACGGTGAGCGACTGCGCCAGCGCGTTCATTGCCGCGCAGCAAGACGTGGGTGTCGCCGCCACCGCCAAGCATTTTCCCGGGTTGGGTGCGGCCTCCTCATCCGAAAACACGGATGCCGGACCGGTGACACTCTCGCAATCCCTCTCGACGCTCCGCTCGGTCGATGAAGCCCCCTATCCCGCCGCCATCGCCGCGGGCGTCAAGCTGATCATGCTCTCCTGGGCGGTCTATCCGGCGCTGGACGCCGTGAATCCGGCCGGGCTCTCCAGCACCATCATTCAGAATGAGCTACGCGGGCGGCTCGGCTATGGCGGTGTCACCATCACCGATGCCATCGAAGCGGGCTCGCTGAACGCCTTCGGCTCGGACGAGCAACGCTCGGTGCGCGCCGCGCAAGTGGGCATGGATCTCATCCTCTGCTCCGGACGCGACGTCAACCAGGGCGTGAACGTCACCGCGGCGTTGGCGAATGCGCTCGACAGCGGGCAGCTCGATGTCAACGACTTCAACAGTGCCGTCCAGCGGGTTGGCAATCTGCGTAGCAGCTTCGCCTCGACCCGCTACTTCCCCGAGACGGGCTTCTCGATCAGTCACGGGTTCCTGGCCTATTGGAACAAGTTCGGCGGACTGCCCGTCTTCGGCTATCCGATCAGTAGCGAATACACCGATTCGCAGACTGGCCACGTCACGCAGTATTTCCAGCGCGCGCGCTTCGAATGGCATCCGGGATCTTGGCCGAGCCATTACGACGTCGAGCTTGGCCTGCTGGGACGCGAGTTAGCCGCCAAGGAAGGGCTGAACGGCACCACGCCATTCCAGCGCGTCAACGCTGGCAGCGATGCCAATTGCACCTATTACGACGCCACCGGTCACCGGCTCTGCTTCGGATTCCGCGACTACTGGAACGCCAACGGCGGGCTCGGCATCTTCGGCTATCCGATCAGCGAGGAGTTTCAGGATTCGAACACGGGCTTGACCGTGCAGTACTTCGAGCGCCAGCGCTTCGAATACCACCCGGAGAACCCGCCCGCCTGGCAGGTCGAGGGCGGTCTGCTCGGAAGCGAGCTGATGCCGAAAGGGAAATAGGGCGTCCTAAAGATGCGGGACGTATCGCGAATGTGACGACTGAGTCAACGACGGATGCCACCGAGCCGCCCTGCTGGGATGCTAAGATTGGCTCGAGAGGACGCGGTGCCACGAAAGATACGGGAGCTTAAGGCAGACTTGCGGCGAGCCGGGTTTCGCGACGCGTCGAGCCGTGGCAAAGGAAGTCATTCCTTTTGGATGCATCCACGTATTGACGAAACGCTCACGCTATCTGGCCATGATGGGGATGACGCGAAAGCATATCAAGAGAAGGCGGTTCGACGCGTCATCGAACTTGTCGAACAAGGTCAGAACGGAAAGTCCTGATGAGCGACCCGGCCGAGCACCTGCACTATTCAATGGTCATTCAGTGGTCGGATGACGATCACGTCTATATCGTCACCGTTCCTGAGTTGCCCGGCTGCATGACCCATGGCGCGACCTATGAAGAAGCAGTCGAGCAGGGAAAAGAGGCGATCGAAGGATGGCTCGCCGCTAACCGCGACTGGGGCCGACCAATACCAGCGCCGCGGATCCACGCCTCATCGTAGTTTCCCGTTCTCTCCAAGATAGTAATGTGCTACTGAGCATCGCTCAGCCCCACTTATCTCCCGGCTCGACCTCCGGGATGCCTTGCTCCCAGTCGATGATCCGCCGAGAAAGGCCGGACGACCAGACCATGTTCGTCCGGAGCGGCCCATGCTCCCCCAATCGATTGGTCAGCTCTTCCAGATGAGCTGTCGATGAGACCACGGCCTTGATCACCGTGCAATGTTCCCCACTCACCTTGAGCACCTCGAGGATTTCCGGGTAGTCGCTCGGACTGGCCGTCTTCAGCATGCACTTGTTGTGATCGCAGCGCATCTCGATCAGCGCCATGATCGGCAACCCGATCCTCGCCGGGTCCACCTCGGCATGGTAGCCGGTGATGACGCCTGACTCTTCGAGCCTCCGCACACGCTCCGCGACCGATGGCGAAGAGAGTCCGACCCGTCGTGACAGCTCGTTATAGGAGAGCCGGGCGTCGGCTTGTAGCTCCCGCAGAATCTCCCAATCAAACGAATCGAGCGTCCTTTCTGTTCGTGAAGCCATCTGGGATATCTCCTTTCAATCAGTTCGTAAACATAGCAGATTCGCGCGCGCTGGCGGTTCAATCAACCTCTCGAACCGTCTAATCTACTCGTGAAGCTGGATAGCGGTCATTCAGTCAGCTTCGTATGAACTGAGACGAAAGGACCAGGCATGCTGGATTACATCGCATACGTGAGCACCCAGAGACACACGGCCGAACTGGCCAACAGCGCGCGTCCGGATAGCCCGGTCGTCGACGACCGCGTGCATCGGCGCAACGTCGAGTTCGGGCAGGTTGCCCGTAATCGGATCGTCTCTTCACTGCGCTGGGCGGCAGACCGGCTTGATCCGGCTCAAGATTGCCCGCCGATGTCGCAGCGGGAGTCGATCTGACAATCGCGCGTCGCTCGTTTTTGCAGCCTCGAAATGTCGAGTATGCGCGGGCGAGCGATGCGCGCAGCCTGCCAGCGTACCGTATCGTTCGATTGTGATGAGGGGAAATACAATGCCGCAACCAATGACCGACCAACAACGTCGCGCATTCTTGATGAGCGGTACACCAAGTGCCGTGCTGACAAGCAATGGCGCACAGGGATATCCCCACGCTGTGCCGATTTGGTTCGCGCTCGATGGCGACGACATCCTAATGAACTCGGGAGAGGAGACGGCCAAGGTGACGCACCTGGGCCATGACCCTCGTGTGACGATCCTGGTCCATGACGACGCTCCGCCCTATGCGTTTGTGATGATCAACGGCGTCGCGGAAATCTCACATGATCCGGATGAAATTCGCCAGGGCGCGGAACGAATTGCCGGACGTTATCTGGATGCTGAGGCGGCGCAAGGCTGGGTTAGCTACGCGACTTCGCCGGGGAAAGTCCAGATTCGCGTTCGCCCGAGTCGTGTGGTGGCGGTCGACCGCGTCGCGGGCTGACGACGAGAGCCGCCGCGAATTCTCTCCCCCTCTGATCCCTGGTTCGTCAGGAGACGAGGTCTCCTGACATCCCCAGATTGCCGTTTCTCTGGCCCCTATCGTGCGTCCGCAGGGCCATTCACGGCCGCGGCGCGATCTCCTGCCTCGCCCGTGAATGTCACGAAGCGTGTTGATTCAGGGCCCGGAATTCGAGGGACGGAGAGAGCCCTTCATGTCACATATCCCCCCATCGACCTTCGACGACCCTCGGCGTGTGGAAGAGATGTGGCTGGAGCAAACCAGCACCGAACGCACGCGATCGAGTAATGAGATGAACGGAGCGAGCGCCTGGCTCGTCAGGGGTCTCGGGCTGTTCAGTATCGGCCTCGGTGCTGCCCAACTTTTCGCAACTGACTCGATGGCGCGGATGATCGGCGCCAGATCTGATGGTAAGACCAAGCCGCTTCTGCGTCTCGTCGGATTGCGTGAGATCACCACGGGTGTCGGCATTCTTTCGAGCTATCAACCAAAAAATTGGCTGCGAAGCCGGGTTGGCAGCGATGTGATGGACCTGGCGCTTCTGGGAGCAGCATTTCGCTCTGACGGCGCGGAGCAGGGGAGATTGGTTGGCGCCACCATGGCGGTTGCTGGCGTGGCCGTGATCGACGCAGTTGCCGCCGCGCGCTCCAGTCACGCGGATGGGCGTGCCAGCCAGCCGGAGGTGCGGCATTCGATCAGCGTCATGTGCCCAGTCGAGCGGGTCTACAGCTACTGGCGCGACTTCAGCAATCTGCCACGCTTCATGCAGCATCTCGAATCGGTCACCCGAACCAACGACGATCAGTGGCATTGGGTAGTCGGCGCGCCGTTTGGGCGTCGCGTCGAGTGGGACGCTGAAGTCGTGGCCGACGCGCTCAATGAGCGGATCGCGTGGAGATCCGTGCCCGGCTCGACCATCGAGACGTCCGGTGAAGTGCGATTCAAACCGGCGCCAGGGAACCGTGGCACCGAAGTCCACGTAACGCTGCGGTACGCGCTTCCCGGTGGCAAGGCCTCGTCCGCTCTCGCACGCATCTTTCACGAGAACCCCGAACGAGGAGTCTACGAAGACCTGCGCGGATTCAAGCAGATGCTTGAGACGGGCGAGATCGTGAAGTCGGAGGCCGTCCTCTCCGGCGGAAGGCTGCATCAACGTCCCGCGCAGCCCGCGGCGAATTCGTCCGCGTCACATGGAAAAAACGGAAGACGCTAGCCGCAACACGCACACTGGCCTCGACATCGATGACATAACGTGAAGGATCGGTCATGAAGGCGAATCTCTGGCTGGACAAGAAGACGGTGAAGGTGGAGCAGGTACCAGACCCGCGCATCCTGAACGAGCGGGACGCCATCGTAAAGATCAGTACGACTGCAATCTGTGGCTCGGACCTGCACCTCTACAACGGCTTCATCCCCACCATGATGCCCGGCGACATTTTGGGACACGAGTTCATGGGTGAGGTCGTCGAACTCGGGCGCGAAGTCAAGAACCTGCGTGTCGGCGACCGCGTGGTGGTCCCCTTTCCCATTGCCTGTGGCGCCTGTGCCGCCTGCAAGGCCGAACTCTACTCGCTCTGTGAGAACTCGAACCCCAATGCCTGGATGGCGGAGAAGGTATTTGGCCACGCGCCAGCTGGGATCTTCGGCTACTCCCATTTAACCGGCGGGTATGCTGGCGGCCAGGCCGAGTACGCCCGCGTTCCCTTCGCGGACGTTGGCCCGATCAAGATTCCGGACGAACTGACGGACGATCAGGTGATCTTCCTCTCCGATATTCTTCCGACCGGATACATGGGCGCGGAGAACTGCGACATCAAACCTGGCGACGTGGTTGCGGTATGGGGCTGCGGACCGGTCGGGCAATTCGCCATCAAGAGCGCCTTCATGTTGGGAGCGGAGCGTGTGATCGCGATCGACCGCTTCCACTATCGCCTCCGTATGGCGGCTGAAAACAGCGGCGCCGAGACCCTCAATTATGAAGAGGTCAACGTGCTTGAGGCGCTCAAGGAGTTGACGGGTGGCCGGGGTCCCGATGCCTGTATCGACGCGGCCGGGATGGAGGCGCACACGCCGAACCCGCTCTACTACGCCTACGACCGCTCCAAACAGGCCGCCAAGCTGGAAACGGGACGTCCATTTGCCTTGCGCGAGGCGATCCTCGCCTGTCGCAACGGCGGCACGATCTCAGTCGTCGGCGTGTATGGCGGCTTCATCGACAAGTTCCCGATGGGAGCGGTGATGAATCGCGCCCTGACGATCAAGAGTGGCCAGACCCACGTCCAACGCTACCTGCGCCCGCTGTTGGAGCGAATCCAAAATGGTGAGATCGACCCGACCTTCGTCATCACGCACCGCATGCCGCTCGATCAGGCTGCCGAAGGCTATCGCATCTTCCGCGACAAGCAGGACGAATGCGTCAAGGTGGTGCTGAAGCCGTTCGCCGCCTGATTGGCGTCTGGACACCTCGACTCGCTCGGACATGCTGCCCAATGTACGCCTCAGGTTGAACCTGCTACCCTCGTTCCACCGGCAGGACCCGGTAAAGAACGAGGAGGCGTGAATGCGGATCGAAGCGAAGCTGAACGAGCTCGGATTAGTGCTGCCGGAGGCGGCTAAAGTGCCGCCGACGGTGCAGCTCCCCTTTCCCTGGATACGCGTGCATGGCAACCGGCTCTTCGTCTCCGGCCACGGCCCGCAGCTCCCTGACGGCACGATTGCCGGACCGTTCGGCAAGGTCGGTGCTGAGGTGAGCGAGGAGCAGGCGTATGAGTCGGCCCGGCTAGTCGGCCTTGCCATCTTAGGCAGTATCAAACGGGAGATCGGCGACCTCGATCGCGTGACGGCCTGGTTGCGCGTCTTCGGCATGGTCAACTCCGCGCCCGGCTTCAACCGCCAACCCGCCGTCATCAACGGCTTTTCCGAATTGATCTTGCAGCTGTGGGGACCAGAATCCGGCCAGCATGCCCGTTCCGCGGTGGGGATGGCCGGTCTGCCGTTCGACATACCTGTCGAGATCGAGGCGGAGGTCGAGATCGCCATGTAGTCTGTGCGGGCGACGCTTGCGTCGCCCTGTGCGTGAGTAGCCCAATGGGACATGGGAAGGTTTGCAACGATGACTACGTCAGCCGAACCGGTCGCGCTCGAGGAGATTCGCGCCGCGCGTGAACGCATCAAGGACGCCGTGCTGCGCACCCCGCTGGTAAAGCTGAACTACGAGGACGCTCCCTGCGAGATTTATCTGAAGCTGGAGAATCTGCAGCCAATCGGCTCCTTCAAGCTGCGCGGTGCCGGTAATGCCATGCTCACAGCGCCGCGCGAACAGCTGGAACAGGGCGTCTGGACCGCCAGTGCCGGAAACATGGCGCAGGGCGTCGCCTGGTATGCACGTAGGTTGGGCGTCAAGTGCACGGTCGTCGCGCCCGATCACGCCCCCGAGACCAAGCTGGCGGCCATCAAACGGCTGGGCGCCGACGTGGTCAAGACGCCCTTCGATTCCTGGTTTCGCATCCTCTCAACGCGCGAATTTCCTGGCATGTCCGGGCTCTTCGTCCATCCGGTGAGCGATCCTCCGGTCATGGCCGGCAACGGCACCATCGGGCTGGAGATCTTCGAGGATCTGCCGGACGTCGACGCCGTCATCATCCCCTATGGCGGGGGCGGTCTGAGCGGCGGAATTGGCTCGGCCATGCGTGCGCTCAAGCCGGACACCAAGCTCTATGCCGTCGAAACGACGACCGCCGCGCCTGTGGCCGCATCCTTCTCGGCGGGCTCGCCGCAGGAGTTCAAGTACGTGGCCAGCTTCGTCGACGGCATGGGCGGCCCCAGAGTGCTTCCCGATATGTGGCCGCTGATCAGTTCCTTGCTGGAAGGCTCGATCGTGGTGGAGCTCGAGCAGGTGGCGTCCGCCATCCGACTGCTGGCCGAGCGCCACCGCGTTATCGCCGAAGGAGCGGGAGCCGCGGCCCTGGCGGCGGCGCTGACCGGCAAGGCGGGCAGCGGCAAGGTGGTCTGCATCGTCTCGGGCGGCAACCTGGATACGAAGAAGCTCGTCACCATCCTGCAGGGCGAGGTGCCGTAGGGTGGGGTGAAGCTGACCGCACGTTCATCCGGGTAATGGTGATTGATGAATCAAATGGGGAAGCGTTCCGCGCTCGCGCCGGGCTAACGCCACAGCGCTCATCTAGACGAAGCCCACTGAAGTGTCTGGACCTGCGTTATATGAGCAGGTCGTCGCCGAATGTTGAAATATTACGCAATCAAACTCAGTCAACTACCATCAGCCCGGCGTGAGTGTCGGCCGAATATCGGTCTATGTCGTCGATCACCATCGACACTCGACCCAACAAGTGCATGCGGACAATCGATTTGCATGCGGCAACTGTTACCTGACCTGCAACGTATCCAGGTCCGACGACGAGGTAAGTTCGAGAAGCTCTCACGTACACCCCTTGACAGCGATCATCGATGCATGCGTTGATAGGAATTAGATATCAGCACGAGATATTCTATCCATAACGTCTTCAAGCATTGAGACCTCATGAACTTCAACCGTCAGACATTCGAAGCACATCGCGGCGTGATCCTGCTTGTAGTGCTTGCGGTCGCGAGCGTGACGTTCGGTGTCGCGCATCACATCGTGTCGACGCGTGCGCCTGCGACGTCTGATGTGCCGGGGATCATCGCCCGCTCCGAAGGCGTGGATCCGACCGACGTCGACGTGCTGGTCTATGCGGTGAAGCGCGGTCAGCCATTCGTCCTCTATCGGTTGCTCAACGGGCAGATCGGCCGTGTACGTGATCCTGAGATCGCCAAATCTCAGACGAACAGGCTTGCCGAGTTAACTCATCCGGGATATCACCCGTGGAATTGGATGGAAGGTGGAGGCAGGAGTGTGGCGCTACCCTGGGGTGGCGGCTCTGTGAGTGTCGGTCTTCTGAGCGCCAATGGCGATATCGGCTCCGCCATCAACACCGAGATCTACGGAGCGACGCGGCCGGACGTGGCCGAGGTTCAGCTCACCGTCAATGGACAGCGGTATGCGCAGCAGGTGGGGCCGTCCGGTGGTTATCTCTTCCTCATGCCGGATAAGGGTGTCACACCGGGGAATATCACCGATATGCGCATCCTCGATCACGACGGTCAGGAGCTGCCGACGCCCATTGGTGTTGGTGGACCTCTGCCAGCCGCTATCGTGCCGGTTCAATTCAGACACAGCTTGCCCGCATCCTGATCCACTCGCGCACGGACTGCGCCGTCTGTCGCGCTGCCATCCGCACCAGAGTAAGATGGAATACGCTACGCCGCGCAGCCGGATGTCGCCGCTCGCGTGACATTCGTCCGCAGGCGTTGCCGGGTCGAGCCGCAACGTCGCTCGACGATTGCTCCATCCTCAAGGAGGTGTCTCATGCGGCTGTACGTGATGCAGCTTGGCCTTGGCGATACCGGATCGCCGGTTCCCGGGTATCTCATTCAGACTGACGACGGCAAGAACGTTCTGGTCGACAGTGGCTATCCGGAGTCAGACTATCGCGGCCCGACCGCCAAGCGGCCCGAATCGGACTGGGTCGTCAGTCGCTTGGCCGAGATCGGTCTTCGCCCCAGCGATATCGACATCGTGGTCTGCTCGCATCTGGACGTCGACCACGCCGGGAGCCACGACGCATTCCCCAACGCCGAGTTCGTGGTGCAGCAGGAGCATCTGGCGGCGGCCAAAACCATGCCGCGTTTTCAGGGGATTCGCGATCATTGGGACGATCCGAAGTTGAATTACCGTGAGGTCGATGGGGACGTTGAGCTCGTCCCTGGTGTCGAGCTGATCGAAACGAGTGGTCACGTGCCCGGGCATCAGGCCATTCTGGTGCGCTTACCCAAGACCGGCCCAGTCCTGCTGGCGGTCGACGCCATCCCGACCGACTTCACCGGATTCACGCCGGAGACGCGACCAACCGGAACGTACGACAACGACGTTGAGGGGACGCGCAAGAGCACGCGCAAGCTGGTCGATCTGTCCGAGCGAGAGCAAGTGGCCCTGGTTATCCGTGGCCATGACTCGAAGCAGTGGCCGCAGCTGAAGAAATCGCCTGAGTATTACGAGTAGCGGCCAAAATCTCTCTCCGCAATGATGGAGCCTTTTCCCGGCGTGCCTCTCATCGCGAGGCACGCCGATTGCATTAACTCGTTCGTAGACGACGAACTATCAGCTTTGGAGGGAGACTTCTATGAGTGGTACAGGTGACAAGATCAAGGGAAAAGGCAACGAGATCAAAGGCAAGGCCAAGGAAGAGTGGGGCGAGCAGACCAACGATCCTGATACGGTTGCCGAAGGGCAAAACGACCAGATCAAGGGTAAGGCCCAGCACGCCAAAGGCGAAGTCAAAGACAAGGTCGACGACGTCAAGGATAAGATCAGCCACTGACGTCTCACAGGCTGAAAAAACAGAGCCCGGGTGGAGTTATCTCCACCCGGGCTCGTCATGTCTAACGGTTATTCGTAGCGGAGCGCCTCGGCGGGTGCGATCCGGCTCGCCTGACGGGCCGGGATCCAGGTCATCAACATCGACACCAGGACCGCGAGGATCACGATCGGGACGATGATCGACCAGGGGATCACGAAACTGATGTCCGGCGAGAATCCTTGGTTTGGGTCATGGATCAGCTTACGAGCGAGCTCGATACCGAGCGCGACACCGGTCAGGATTCCCATACCGACGACGAACGCGGTCTCGACCATGAACGAGAAGGCAACCAGCTCGCGGCGGTAACCGATAGCCCGCATCACGCCGATCTGCTGGCGTCGCTCGACCACCGAGCGGAAGGCGATCACACCGACCGCCGCCATACCGACGACCAGACCGAGTCCCATGAACCCTTCGATGATATACAGGAACCCGTTGTTCTCCCGCTGCATGTCGCGCAGTTCGTCACGAATCGACGTCGCCTGAAACCCGTTGTGGAGCAACGTCGATTCGATCGTCTTGGCCACGTCGCTGGCGTTGCCCGGGTCGCTGATCTGCACGTAGTAGGAAGTCGTGGCCGTCATCGGATAGACGGTGTCGACTGTCCGCTGATTGGTGAAGAGCCCTTGCAGGCTACCGATCTTGCTGTCGATGATCCCAATGATCGTCACCGGATGGACGCTGCCGTCGCGTGCGTCCGACAGCTCCACCGTCACTGGTGCGAAGGTCTTGTCGCTGCTCTTCAACCCCGTCAGTTTCAGGTAATCCTGGTTGTCACCGACGTTGCCGTCTTCCGGCACCGCGAAGGCATCGATGACCGCGACGTCCGCTTGCGTCTCGAGGGCATGGATGACGTCGGCGTCACTGGCATACCCTTCGGCACGCTGGCCGAAGACGAGCTTGGTGTTCTGCAGGAAGCTCTGGTCGACACCTTTGACGGGCCAGATCTTCCACTCCTCCTGTCCGGCAACGCGAACTGGAGAAGCGTAGTCGCTGGGATTCGTCACCTTTCCGACGGCGGTGAAGTCGCTCGTGTCGACTCCCTGCTCCTGAAGGGTGCTCACGAGATTGACTGGTGGGTTAGCAGCCAGCGTATCGGCGCGGATATCCCAACCAGCGTTCGACTCGTTCCCGAGCGCCGAGGCGCTGTAGTTCACTTGCATGGTCGCCATCATCACCAGCGAGAAGATGATCAGGCTGAACATGGCGATGGTCAGCCGGTGCGTCCACGCGCCGCGCCGGGATAGGCGACGCCGGTGCGCACGGCCGGCAGCTTGGAGCGGAATAATCCACCCAGCGCCGAGATAGCCGCCAACAGGAGATCGGCGTTCTGCACGACGATGACTGTCGCGCCGATCACCAGGAAGATCCCGGCCAGGAAGAAGTTTTCCAGACCGAAGCTGTGCTTACCGAAGAGCTTGTCGAACGTGCTCTGTGGCAGCAACCAGAAGCCCACGAGATAGGCGCCCACCAGCGTGAAGATCGGGCGGCTCGGCACGCCGAAGAAGCGCAGGAAGAGCGCGACGCCGAAGGGGAGCAAGCTCATCCCGATCGAGATGACTGCCGCGCTGCTCGTGCCCGAGCCCATCAGCGTGAACAGTGCGCCACCAATCAGGAGAAGGCTCGCCCAGATGAGGGTCGACTTCTTCCGCTTGGGTGAGCTGACGTCCGGGATGTCTCGAATCGCCGCCACGATGTTCAAACGGCTGATCTTCCAGGAGGAGACCACCACGGCCAGGAAGGTGATCACCGTGCCGAGGGCGTAGGCCACGACCACGCTGCGTAGCGTGACGTGTGGAGCGATCGGCGCGTACTTACCGAAGATGACCTTCATGCCCTCGGCGATACCGATGGCCGCCAGCACACCCATAGCCGCGCCGACCAATCCGGCGGCCAGAGCGTAACCCGAACCCTCGGCGATGAACTGCTGAATGAGCTGGCGCCGATGCGTGCCGACGGCGCGCTCCATGCCCATCTCCGAGCGGCGCTCAGAGGCCAACATGGTGAAGATCAGAACGATCAGCAGCACACCGGACATCACCGAGAACATCCCGAGCAACACGAAGATGCTGCTGAAGGCGGAGGAGATGCGGTCTGCCTGATCGACGCGATCTTGCTTGATGGTCGCGACACCCAGTTCGTGTCCGGTCAGCGCCTGACGCAGACTGTTCGTCACGGAGTCACCATGCTTCAGTCCACCATGGATGCCGCCGCTGTTGGCGACCGCGATGGCGGTGATGGCATCGGGCTGATTGGTGAGCGCCTGGGCTGCCGCCAGCGACATCGCCAGACCCGCGTACTCGACCGACGTGTTCAGGCTGCGACGCGTACCGCTCAGATAGGTGTTCTTGGCGATCGCCGCGACGTTGAGCGGATGCGCCACGTCGTTGACGAAGACGGTGATCTGTCCGCCGACCTGAGCGTCGATGCTGTCCGCCAGCTTTTCACTGACGACCACGTCAGTCGGCGCGAGCGCACTCACGTCGATCGCTTTGCCCGACGTACTGGTGAGACCGCCGAAGGTGGCCAGGTTTTCGGGATCGATCCCAACCAGCACCGCGTCTGGCTCCGCCAGCTGGCTGGCATCGTTGATCGTCGAGACGCGCGCTTCGAGCAAGGGCAAGATGCCGGCCACGTTCGGATCGTTCGCGACGGTCTGCTCGACCAGCGATCGCGAACCGGCGCTGAGCGGCTCGCTGGAGCTGAGGTCGAAGGTCGCGTCGGTCTGCTGGCTGGCGAGGATCAGCTCGTCGACGTGCCCGAGGTTGCTGTAAACGTCGGACGTGATCGACTGATTGATCGTGTCGCCGGTGCCTAACGCGGAGGTCATGATGAGGGTCGAGAGCATCAGCCCCACCACGATCAACACCGTCTGCGCCTTGCGGCGCGGGATGTTGCGCACACCGAGCTTGAAGATGACCGGTCTGCGCCAGGCGACCCAGGCTACCGTGAGAAGGCAGAGGCCGAGCGTGGCGATCAGGACGATCATGATGGTGTTCATTGGGATTCCAAAGACGTCGTTCATGGTCTCCTCCAGATTGAGTGAACCGAGCGTAAGTGCCGCGATAGGTCGTACGTGTCAGTCGTTCGCACGCTGAGCGTCCTCATTGGTCGCTCCGATGCGTCGTCACGGCCAGGGATTGCTCGAAGACGTCGTGGGCCACCTCTCCCATGATCTGCCCGTCCTCCATGCGTACGATGCGGTCACAGCGATCGCCGATTCCGGCGTCATGCGTCACGATGACGAAGGTGAGCCCGGAGCGCTGGTTGAGGTCGCGCATCAGGTCGATCACGTCGTTGGCGGTGCGGGAATCGAGCGCACCGGTCGGCTCGTCCGCCCAGATGATGGCGGGGTCGGTCACCAGCGCGCGGGCGACGGTGACGCGTTGCCGTTGGCCGCCGGAGAGCTGTGCCGGACGGTGCTTGGCTCGCTGGGTCAGATCGACGAGTTCGAGGGCCTCTAGCGCCTGTTGCCTGGCGACTTTGGGCCGGACACCGGCGACGAGGAGGGGCAGTTCCACATTCTCGACGGCGCTGAGGACGGGCAGCAGGTTATAGACCTGAAAGATGAAGCCCATCCGCCGCGCGCGATAGTCGGTGCGTTTCCGGTCGGAGAGCTTGGTCAGGTCGACCCCCTCGAGCGAGATACGCCCGGAGTCGATGCTGTCCAGTCCGGAGAGGCAGTTGAGCAAGCGTGGTCTTGCCACAGCCGGATGGGCCCATCACGGCGACCATCTCACCACGGGCGACGGAGAAGTTGATGCCCTTGAGGGCGGTGAACTGCTCAGCGTCGGTGGCGTAGGTCTTGACCACGTTTTCCGCCTGAATCATGCGTTTCGTTCCCTTCTCGGTCTGCTTGGTCAAGTGCGACGATCCCGTTCCGTTTCGCTGCAGCAACATGTCAGGTCCTTTCTGATGAGCTGATTACGGTTGTGCCGGCCCTATCCTGGAATTGGCACCGTCGATCCGCCGTGCCATGGCTCGCCGTCCGCTGACCCCTGACCAGGTCGTACCGTTGCGAGTCAGGAGCGCGGTCGGGGGCGTTCTTCGGCCGGATGATCCAGACCGTTGGTCCCACACGACGCCACGTGCGCGCCGGAGCCAGGTCATTGGTCCAGGAAGCCGTTGATGTTGGATTCACGCATCCGTTCTTTCACTGAACCCGTTTCCGGCCCGGTTGCCGGCACGCTCCTATGGTGGGCGTTGGCATGAGCGGGCACACCGTGCGGATTACGTGGATGCCTACGTGCTGATTACCTGTTTTCGGATGCAGGTATGGGTACAGACGCAGGGCTGTAAGTGGGCTCTGAACGCAATCCCTTGAATGTCGAGAGATCGGCCTCGGGGCGTGTTGATGGGGGAGTGTTTTGGGCGGGCGAAGTCAGGCTTCGCCCCTACTTGAAGGGAGAGGGAACGGCCTACGATGTGGCCTGGATGCATGGGCGAGTGGTTGGCGACGCATGCGTCGCCCGTACAGACGATAAGGATTGCGGATCGTACTTACGAGAGGGACGGCTCGGGGTTAGCGAGGCCGTCGCGAAGGGCGGCGGTCGCGGCGGCGGTGCGGGAGTTGACGCCGAGCTTGTTGAAGATGCTGGCGACGTGGCCCTGTGCCGTGCGGCGGCTGATGAAGAGCTCCTCGGCGATCTGCCGATCGGTGTGCCCGGCCACGATGAGCTGCAGCACCTCCATCTCCCGCGCCGTCAGGCCGTAGCGGTCTGTAGGGCCGGGAGACTCCGTGAATGGTGCGACCGCCAGTGAGATTGGTTCGATTGCCTCAGCGATGGCGTCGTCCCAGGACATGGCGCGTCCGACGGCCCAGGCATCGGCGAAGGCGCCGGGGTCGAGCCTCTCAACGGCTGGCGTGAGCGCACGCAGCCGGGCAGAGTCGTCGGTGAAGGACTCGGAAACGCCCAGCGGTTCATTCAGCGCGTCGGCCGCTCCGAGCAACCGCACGGCTCGCTCGTATTGCTCGTGAGCGCTGGCGACGTCCGCCAGATCGACCAGAACACGCGTCATGCGCCAGTTATCTCCCAGCTCGCTCCAGATCTTGAGACTCTCGGCGTAGAGCTGCGTCGCGCGCGGATAGTCGGCACGATATGACTCGATACGTCCCAGCCGGTTGAGACACATGGCCGTGCCCCAGATGAATCCCCGTTCCCGCGAGAGCTCCAGCGCCTCGTTTACCAGTGACTCAGCCATCTCGTCTTCGCCACGACGGTGAACCAGAAGGCCGAGGAATGCGAGTGTCGTTACCATCCAGATGTGGTCGCCGATCTCGCGGAAGATCTCGATCGCGCGCCAGAGCAGTGGCTCGGCCCGGTCGTAGTCTCCTTGATTATCGACGATGTCGCCGAGGACGAGGAGCGCCATCGCCGTCGTTTCCGGATCGTCGAGCTCGGTCGCGATCCGAAGACTCTCGTCGACATACGCGGTCGCGATGGGAAAGTCACCGAGGGACTCGGAGAAGAGCCCGGCGATGCGGAGTGCATGCGCTCGGAGCGTCGTTGAATCGCTCGACAGCTGGGCCAGCACCCGCTCGATCCACATTCGTGCTTCTTTAAAGTAGCTGCGGTAGAACCAGAACATCCAAAAGGCGAGGATGAGCTGCATACTCTGCTCGGCCGCGCCATGTTCCAGCAGCCAGCTCAATGCCGCGCGGACGTTGTCATGCTCCTGCTCCAGGCGATCCAGCCACTTGATCACGTCGCCGCGGCCGAATTCCGGCTCGGCACGCTGCGCCAGCGCCAGGCACCAGTCCGCGTGTCGCTGGCGTGCCGTTTCCTCGAGGTGACTTGCCGCGAGCTGTTCCAGACCGAACTCACGAATGGTGGAGAGCATGCGGAAGCGATGATCTCCGTCGGGCTGTTCGAATTCACGCAGCAGACTGCTGTCGACCAGCGCGGTAACTCCATCCAGAGTGTCAATCGGGAGTGCGAACGCCGTCGACCACCGACTCAGCCGCGTCCAGCGTGAAACCGTTGGCGAAGACCGACAGAAGCTGGAACAAATGCTGCTCGGCAGGTTCGAGCAGGTCATAGCTCCAGGTGATCGCATTGCGCATGGTACGCAGGCGCTCCGGCTGATCGCGTGCACCGCCAGTCAGGACCTGCAGGCGATTGGTCAGCCGGGTCAGCAGCAAGGGCGGAGTCAGGATCTTGACTCTGGCAGCGGCAAGCTCGATTGCCAGCGGAAGACCGTCGAGACGCGTGCAGATCTCAGCGACCGCCAGGGCGTTGTCATTGTTGAGCGCGAAGGCGGGCTGCACGCTCTGTGCGCGTTGAACGAAGAGGGCGATGGCGTCGTAGGTCGTGAGCTCGTCGAGGGGAGCGACGTGCCAGGTCCGGCCAGGGCCACGGACAGGCGTCGCGAGGGGCGGTACCGGAAATTCCTGCTCCCCCTGGACGCGCAGGACGACGCGGCTCGTGACGATGACGTTGAGCCCAGGGCAGTGCGCCATAAGATCGGTCACTTGCGCCGCGGCGTCGATCACCTGCTCGAAGTTGTCGAGGATCAGCAACAGCCGACGGTCTCGCAGCGACGTCTTGAGCACGTCCGGAAGCGGCCGCGTACCGGTATCCGGCACGTCGATCGAACGGGCGATGGTCGGTAGGACCATGTCGGGATGCGTCACCGCGGAGAGGGGCACGAAGCAGACTCCGCTGGAGAAGCGGGGCGCGAGCGCAGACGCCAGGCGCAGCGCGAGCCTCGTTTTGCCGATGCCGCCTGGCCCGGTCAGCGTCAGGAGTCGAACGTCGTCCCGCTCGAGAAGCTCGAGCGCCCGGGCGATCTCTGACTCGCGGCCGATGAACGGAGTCAGATAAACCGGCAATTGTGGCGAGGGATGTGGTCGATCAGCGGCTGATGGGTTGGTTACGTGACGGGCAGACTCGTCGTCAGAGAGCGATGTGGCTGGCATGCCCTGGTCCGATCGGCTCATTGACGGATTCGATGGTCGTATCTTGCTCCTCAGGCCGACGGGTGTCAATCAGGCGGCAGGATGCCGGAGTGGACGTGCATGACGCTCGGTGCCAGCGCATCAGGATGCGGTTTTGATTAAGCAGGTCGAACGTGCCATGCTGGAGAATCGATGACACCGCATTGAGAAGCGAGTAGACGGCGGTGCATCGCAATGAGAAACCGTGATCGAACGAGCAGGGAGTGACGCACGTGAACGATGATGTCGGACGCGGGGAGCGCTCTGCTCCCGGTGATCACGCGGGCAGGTGGAGTCCGTTTCCGGTTGAGGTAGATGGCGAGCATCTGACGCTGAGGCAGGTCTTTGAAGTGGCACGGCTCGATGGAGTGCCGGTGACGCTGGCGCAGTCGGCCCGTGATGCCATCGCCCGCTCCCGCGCGTTGGTCGAATCGATCGTCGCGAGCGGCGAGACCGCCTACGGCATCAATACCGGTTTCGGCGACCTGAGCACCGTCTCGATCCCTACCGACCAACTCTCCGATTTGCAGCACAACCTGATCCGCTCCCATTCGGCGGGCGTCGGCCCGGCTCTGCCGCGCGACGTCGTGCGCGCCATGCTGCTGCTGCGTGCCAACGCCCTGGCCAAGGGTTTTTCCGGTGTGCGTGAGGTGGTGGTTCGAGCGGCTGATCGACCTGCTTAACCATGGTGTGACGCCGGTCGTTCCCGCCCAGGGCTCGGTCGGCGCCAGTGGCGATCTGGCTCCGCTGGCGCATCTCTCGCTGGTGCTGCTGGGTGAGGGGGAGGCCACTTTTAAAGGAAGCGACGAGGTGCTTCCAGGTGGCGAAGCCCTCAAACGGGCCGGACTGGAGCCGATCGAGCTCTCGGCCAAAGAGGGCCTGGCGTTAATCAACGGCACCCAGCTTATGACGGCGGTGGGCGTGCTGGCGCTGCATGATGCCGAAGTGCTGCTCGCGACGGCTGAAGTCGCAGCCACGGCCAGCCTCGAGGCGCTGCGTGGCACCGATACACCGTTGGACGAGGCCATCCAGGCGGTGCGACCTCATCCCGGACAGATTCGCGTGGCAACGCGCATGCGGGAGATGCTGGAGGGCAGTCAGATCCTCCCCTCGCACAAGAGCCACGAGGACGATCCGCGCGTGCAGGATCCCTATTCGATCCGCTGCACGCCGCAGGTGCTGGGCGCCTCCTGGGATGCGATCGACTACGTGCGCCGCGTGCTGGAGATCGAGATCAACAGCGCCACCGACAATCCGCTCTGCTTCCCGTCCGAAACAGGTCGTGGACGCGTCCTTTCGGGCGGCAATTTTCACGGACAGCCGGTGGCGCTGGCCATGGATTTCCTGAAGCTGGCGGTGACGGAGCTTGCCAGTATCTCGGAGCGGCGTACCTATCTGATGCTCGATCCGTCACGCAGCGGCCTGCCGGCGTTCCTCTCCCCGTCGCCGGGCGTCGAATCCGGCTTCATGGTGGCGCAGTACACCGCCGCGGCGCTGGTTTCGGAGAACAAGGTGCTGGCCCATCCAGCCAGCGCCGACTCGATCCCGACCTCGGCCGGGATGGAGGATTACGTCAGCATGGGGCCGATCGCCGCCCGCGGCGCGGCCGAGATCATCACCAACGCCACGCGGGTGGTCGCGATCGAGCTCCTCTGCGCCGCGCAGGGGGTCGAGCAGCACGAGCCATTGAAGCCGGGGGCCGGTGTGGTGGTCGCGATGGAGCGACTGAGACGTGACGTGCCGCGCGTGACGCACGACCGGGTGTTGTCGGGCGACATCGAGCGGGTGGCTGGGATGATTAAGGCGGGAGAGTTCAGCCTGCCGGATTTCGCGCCGCAGGCGTGAGCAATTTGGAGGCGGACATGACGGCTGAAGAACATCGAGAAATCCACGCGCCTCACGGCACCACCTTGAGTTGTCAGGGCTGGGAGCAAGAGGCCGCCATGCGCATGCTCATGAACAACCTCGACCCCGCCGTGGCCGAGAAGCCGGACGAACTGATCGTCTACGGCGGCACCGGTAAGGCCGCCCGCAACTGGGAGTGCTTCGACGCCATCGTGCGCGAGCTACAGGCGCTGAAGAACGACGAGACGCTGCTGGTGCAATCGGGCAAGCCGGTCGGCGTCTTCCGCACGCACGAGATGGCGCCGCGCGTGCTCATCAGCAACTCCATGCTTGTGCCGCAGTGGGCCAACTGGGACGAGTTCCGTCGTCTGGAAGGCCTCGGCCTGACCATGTACGGCCAGATGACGGCTGGTAGCTGGATTTACATTGGCACCCAAGGCATTTTGCAGGGGACCTACGAGACTTTCGCCGAGTGCGCCCGCCAGCATTTCGGCGGTTCCTTGAATGGCACGCTGACGGTGACCGCTGGTTTGGGAGGCATGGGTGGCGCGCAGCCGTTGGCCGTCACCATGAACGGCGGTGCGGCGCTCGTCGTCGAGGCCGACCCGGAGCGCATCAAGCGGCGCGTCGACAACGGCTATTGCGACGAGTGGACCGACGATCTGGATGACGCGCTGCGCCGGGTCGAGGCGGCGCGCAAGGAGAAGCGCGCGCTCTCCGTCGCGTTGCTCGGCAATGCCGCCGAGGTGCTGCCGGAGCTGATCAAGCGGGATGTACAGGTCGACGTGGTGACCGACCAGACTTCGGCGCACGACGCGCTGGGCGGCTACATCCCGGCCGAAATCTCGCTGGAGGACGCCATCGCGCTGCGTCAGTCGGCGCCGGAGATCTACACCGAGCGCAGCATGGCCAGCATGGCGACGCATTGTCGCTCGATGCTGGAGTTCCAGCGGCGCGGCTCGGTCGTATTCGATTACGGCAACAACCTGCGCGGTCAGGCGCTGGTGGCGGGCGTGCAAGACGCCTTCGATTATCCCGGCTTCGTGCCCGCCTTCATCCGGCCCCTCTTCTGCGAGGGGAAGGGCCCGTTCCGCTGGGCGGCCCTCTCCGGCGACCCAGAGGACATCTACCGCACCGACGAGGCGATCGGACGACTCTTCCCGGAGAACGAACCGCTACTGCGCTGGATCCGTCTGGCGCGCGAGCGCGTTCCGTTCCAGGGACTGCCGACCCGTATCTGCTGGCTCGGCTACGGCGAGCGAGACAAAGCGGGACTGGAGTTCAACCGCATGGTGCGGGATGGCGAGATCTCGGCGCCCATCGTCATCGGACGTGACCACCTCGATACCGGCTCGGTCGCCTCTCCCTACCGCGAGACGGAAGGGATGCGTGACGGTTCCGACGCCATCGCCGATTGGCCCATCCTCAACGCGCTGGTCAACACCTCGGCTGGTGCCTCCTGGATTTCGGTGCATCATGGCGGTGGCGTCGGCATCGGGCTCTCGATCCATGCGGGCATGGTGGTGGTGGCCGACGGCAGCGAGCGCGCCGAGGAGAAGCTCGCGCGCGTGCTGCTGACCGACCCCGGCAGCGGCGTGATGCGTCATGCCGACGCGGGTTATCCGGAAGCCATCGACGCGGCCAAACGCCTGGGCGTCAACGTCCCGATGCTGAAGCAGGATGAGGGGAAGTGAGACTCGACCGCCCTCACCCCCGGCCCCTCTCTCCCTCACTAACTCTCCCTCAGCTTGAGGGAGAGGACCATCCCGACGATCAGGAGAGGGGTGTCCACAGGGTACAGAGGTTCAGCTTCCTGTCCGTCTCCCTTCTCCCGTTCGGACGGGAGCAAGGGCCGGGGATGAGGGCTCTCAATGTCCGCCCAATGTCATTACGGAGCCTAAATTGAATGATCCCAACTCCGATCAGTTACTTATCGAGCATGCTGCCGAGCTGTTGACCGTTGCGCCGGATGCGCCGGACCGCATCGGGCGCGTCGTCGACGGCAGCGTCCTGATCGCGGGCGACCGCATCGTCGCGGCCGGCGAGGCGGCTGAAATTGAGAAGCAGGTCGATCGCGCTGAATGCCGCGTCATCGACGCGCGCGGCAAGGTGGTCATGCCCGGTTTCGTCGATTGCCACACGCACCTCATCTTCGGTGGCTCGCGCGTCGAGGAATATGCCGCCAAAGTGGCCGGTCGAGATGTATCCGAGCTGGCCAGGGTCGGCGTGCCGGTCGGCATCACCGGCACCATGGCGGCGACGCGGGCCTTGAGCGTCGAGCAGCTCGTGGAGCAGGCATTGCCGCGCATGGCCGAGATGCTGCGGATGGGGACGACCACCGTCGAGAGCAAGAGCGGCTACGGGCTCTCGGTCGAATCCGAGCTGCGCATGCTGCGGGCGAACCGAGAGCTGGCACGACTGCAGCCGATCGACATCGCCAGCACCTTCCTGGGCGCCCACGCTTTACCTCCGGATCAGCCGCGCGAGCACTACCTGCGCAGCATCATCGAGGAGATGATCCCGCAAGTAGCC
This sequence comes from uncultured Chloroflexia bacterium, assembly GCA_963822235.1. Taxonomy (GTDB): domain Bacteria; phylum Chloroflexota; class Chloroflexia; order Thermomicrobiales; family Thermomicrobiaceae; genus CALAGB01. The sequence goes on along the minus strand of CAWGGU010000005.1, from coordinate 1,462,183 downwards.
GAGGACCGACTGGCCGAGTTTTGCGACGCCTTCTGCGAGGAGGGCTATTTCACGCTGGATGAGACGCGGCAGGTGCTCGAGGCGGGGCTGGCGCATGGGCTCAAGCCGAAGCTGCACCTGGACCAGTACCACTACAGCGGCGCGGCGCGACTGGCCGCCGAGCTGAGGTGCGTCTCGGTCGACCACCTCAATTTCACGCCGCCGGACGAGCTGCGGGCATTGGCCGAGGCGGGTGTGGTCGGCGTGATCATGGCTGCCATCGACTTCGCCGTGGCCCATCCGCGTCCCATCGCCGCGCGCGATCTATTGGCGCAGGGGCTCACCATCGGCATCGGCACTGACCTGTGTCCCGGCTGCTGGCTCACCAGCATGCAATTCGTCATCGCCCTCGCCTGCCGTCTGCAGGGGATGCCGGTGGAGGAAGCCATCCGCGCTTCCACGCTGGGCGCGGCGCAGGCCATCGCTCGTCAGGATGATATCGGCTCACTTCAGCCGGGCAAGCAGGCCGACGTCATCATCCTGGACGTGAGCCGCTATGAAGATATCGCCTACCGGCTGGGGCGGAACGCGGTCGAGACCGTCATCAAGCGTGGCGAAATCGTCGTGGAGCGGGAGGCGTGATGTCCGGCCGAGTTGCTCGTCGCTACCGCATGGCGCACCTGCACCAGCCGGAGGGTTGGCTCTCGCCCGCTTACGTCGAGGTCGGCTACGACGGCATGATCGCCTCGGTCGACGCGGAGCAGCCGGAGCATTGGGACGACGACATCGAGCGCTTCGATGGCTACGTGCTGCCTGGCATGGTCAATCTGCATTCGCACGCCCATCAGCGGGCGCTGGCCGGCCGCACCGAGTTCGTAGGCGCGCACTCCGCCGCCAGTGCCGACGACTTCTGGGCCTGGCGCAGCCGCATGTACGCGTTGGCCGGCGTGCTCGACCCCGACCAGTTCCAGGCCATCGCGGCGCGGGCCTATCTGGAGATGCTCGAGGCAGGCTATACCAGCGTCGGCGAGTTCCACTACCTGCATCACGACGTGAACGGCAGTCACTACACGGACGTAGCCGAGATGTCCGAGCGGGTCATCGCCGCGGCCGATCAGACGGGCATTGGCCTGACCTTGCTGCCCGTCCTCTATACGCACGGTGGCGTCGATAAACCGCCGAGCGAGGGCCAGCGCCGCTTCATCTTCAGCGACGTGGACGATTTCTCTGCGCCTTCTTGCGGATCTTCGGCGGCATCAGGAACACTTCCCGCAGCTGCGGCTGGGCGTTGCGCCACACAGCGTGCGAGCGGTCAGCGCCGAGAATTTTGCGCGGCTGTTCGATGGCCTCGCACGACGTGCTGCCGGATGGCCCGATCCACATCCACGTGGCCGAGCAGACCGGCGAGGTGGCGGAGTGCGTGGCTGGATTGGGCGCGACGCCCGGCCGCTGGCTGCTGGACCGCTTTGAAGTCGACGACCGCTGGACCTTCATCCACGCCACCCATTGCGAGCCGGACGAGCTTGAGGAGATCGCCCGGCGCGGCGCCACGGTCGGACTCTGCCCCATCACCGAGGCCGATCTGGGTGACGGCATCTTCCCGCTGGTGGAGTATCAGCGGGCCGGCGGACGCTGGGGCATCGGCTCCGACGGCAACACCGTCATCGATCCGGCGCAGGAGCTACGGCTGCTCGAGTTCGGCCAGCGCCTCACCAAACAGCATCGCGCCATCCTCGTTTCGCCCGAGCGTGAGACGACGGCGCACGCCGGTCGGCGCCTCTTCGATCTGGCGCTGGCGGGTGGCGTGCAATCGCTGGCCCAGCCGGTCGGCCTCATCCAGCCGGGGATGCGCGCCGATTTCATCGAGCTCGATCCGGATCACCCGGCGCTGGTGGGCCACTCGCCCGATACGGTCCTGGACGCCTGGGTCTTCAGTGGCCCGTCCGGCGCCGTGCGCAACGTCGTTGCCGGTGGCCGCTGGGTGGTGCGCGACGGCCACCACGTCAACGCCGAGATCATCACGCGCGACTTCCGCACGGAGATGACGGCCGTGGCCAAGGCGTTTGGGGGGTAAGCGGGCGCGCTCGGGTCGATCAGCATTTCCTACCAGCGTACTTGACGCAGTGGCATTTGCACGAGATAGTATGGGCATTGGCAAGGAATTCGCGAGGTATTAGGTGGAGAAACGGTTGGAATTCAGCTAGAATTCCAGTCCAGACGCATCATGGAGGTATCCGACAATCATGGCTACAAAGATGCCGTCCACCATCAACGATCAGGTTTATCGCGCATCTGTGGTGACCCCGCTCAGTGAGATTGCCCGCACACTGGAGCAGGTGCTTTCTCGTCGGCTAACGGCCGTCATTGTCGGTTTAAAAGATGGCAAGACGATTGCCCGCTGGGCCGCGGGAGATACTCAGGAGATCCGCAGTGAGGACACCGAGCAGCGGCTCCGCATGACGTATCAGATCGTGTTGCTCTTGTTACACTCGCAGGACTCACAGCAGACGATCAAAGCTTGGTTTATCGGCCTCAACCCACAGCTTGGCGATGTCTCGCCAGCCGAAGCCATCCGAAGCGGACAGCTCCAAGAGACACTCGCTGCGGCTCGGGCATTCGTGATAGGCGGATAGTCGGGTGGGCGAGTCGGTTTCGAGTCAGATTACGGCGCACGCGCTTCAATCAGTTGGAGCACCTCCTGTCCCGATCTACCGGATCACCAGACTCAATACCGATCCGTTCGAGCCCGCGCCATGGGAATACTGCGGTAGCAATCGATTCGATGATCCCCAGCAGGAATTCAGAGTCATCTACTGCGCGTCTGAGCGATCCGCCGCGTTTGGCGAGACATTAGCGCGGTATCGTCGGTCGCTCTCGTTGCTCGCGCTGATGCAAGAAGTGGACGACGACGAGGAGTCACTCGAGGATGCTCTAAGGGGATTGATTGATCCAAGTGACGAGCGAAGTGGTGTCGTCCCGGCGGACTGGCGCTTCAAGACGGCAGATCGGAACAACAGTACTCGACCCATCGTTGAGGTTTGCGGCAATCAGCGAACCTGAGTCTGTAGCATATCTGCGATCCGCTCTTGCACCTGTGGCAACTGTGCTCGCACTAGCTGATGTCGACCTAGGTACCATCTTCAGCAGTGATCGAGGCATCACCCAACACTGTGCTCGTCACATCTATGAGCTTAACGACGAACACGGCTCCCCACGCTTTGCGGGTATCCGCTACCCATCACGCATCAACCAACACTGGACCTGCTGGGCGATCTTTCACGACCGTATGTCACATACACCAGGAATGGCAGAGACAACAATCGATCCGCATGACCCCGGATTTCTCGAAGCTGCGCGATTGCTTGAACTGAGCATTGAAGCCGTCCGCGGCCAGGGAACTTTCATCAGGCCGTAGCTTGCACAATCAGAGACGTAGGCTCTTCTCATGCGTCCGGTGGACGTGTGTGCCGTATCTCAGAATCAGCCCGCCCGCTCCCCATTCAGCTTCAGCAGCCGTGTGAGGATCGTTTCCTCGTCCACCGTCTCCGGGTCTTCGTCGTCCCAGCCGTAGGCCGCCCACACGGCGCGGTCGAGTTGCGCATGCAGGTTTGCCAGCCAGGTTGGGCGCGCGTTGTAGAGGTTCGTCAGCGTGCGCTTCTTGAGCTCGGCGTCGCTGGCGTCCGGCGGGTTGAGCCAGGCTTCGCGCTTCTCGTTCAGTTCCCTGGCTGCCTCGGAGATCGCCTCGACGCGCGGGTCATCGACCGGCTCGGTTCCCGGCGCCCAGGGGAACGGGAACGTCTCGAACGTCGTGGTTGGCGTGTAGCGTGGCCGGTCCTCTCAAGGATGTGCCTATCCGCAATGACCACACCTCATGTGCTCGCGAATGGAGCATGCCGAAGAAGTAATCGTCGTCACGAGCGAAGACGATAATTTGATGGTCCGGTAATGTTCTTTTCTCGAACCAAGAGAACGTACGGTGCTTCGCTACAGTAGGCGTACCGACAAATCTTGCACAACGGGAGAGCGCTGTGCGCATCCCCGGTCGTGCTTCGACGTGGACCCACCACCTTTGCCGATAGAGTATCCCGTTTGTTGGTTGCTCGCATAGGCAGAACGTGCACCTTCACGTGTTCGAAGGGTTTCTCATACAGCGAGGCGTCGTTCTCCGTCATGTCAAGGCCGAAGTCGATGATCCACATTCCGCGCGGCCGCCGCGTAATATCCAAGCCGTTCACCCATGGGACGACTACGTCGCTGTTGGGACGGCCGTTTGGGTTAAGCGGTGCCGAAAGAAGATCCTGAGCGACATCGCGTGAGATATCGAATGGTCCACCCTTGGTGTCGCCCATGTAAGCAATATTGAAATTTTCCGTTAGACGCGACGCGTTCGTGATATCTACACCAGCTGTTAGGTCCGGGTTAATGGCAGAAACCTGTTGGCCATCGAGCGATCGATCTTCTTCTTCTCCGTTATCGAATCCAACGATCGAGATGCGAACAGCCGCGCCGTCCAGCACCCAGGCCTCGTCATCCCAGGCCATGAAGATGTCGCCAGTCTGCTTGATGCGATTGAGGACATTCCGGTTTGCACCGCCCCGAATGGAATTCGTCGCGAGTAGTCCGACACGGTCGGCCAAATCTGAAGCGACTTCTTCACGCGCTTTCTCGAAGAAATAGCAGCAAAGGTCCGCTTCACGCGAAACCAAGCCGTCATACACGGCAAAGAGGTCGTTAACGTATGTGTCGCCAAGCTCAGTTCGCAACAGCTTTCCCCCTAAAAACGGCGGGTTGCCGATGATGAAGTCGGCTTCGGGCCACGTCGCTTCCTTGGGGTGCTCGGGATCGCTCAGATCGAGCAGCGAATCTTGCAGCCGGATCGTTTGCAACGGCTGAAGCACGGGGTCAACCGAGGGCTGAAAACCGTTGGCGTTCATCCATTGCAGATAGCCAATCCAGATGACGGTCTGCGTCAGCTCACGCGCGTAGTCGTTGATCTCCAGCCCATACAGTTGCGTTGGTTGCACGCGGGGCAAGAGCATCGAAAGTCCGTTGGTTGTCCCGTAGGCCACCACCTCTTTCTCAAGGTCTTTCAGTGCGGCTAGGGCGACGTAGAGAAAATTTCCGCTCCCGCAGGCCGGGTCCAGAATGCTGACTTTGGCGAGCTCATCCTGAAAACCGAGCAAGATGTTCGCGAACGATTGGCGTGCCTGGTCGCTGCGACGACGGGCGTTCGATTGCGTTCGTCGATCTCGCGCGGCGGCGAGCGCCGGTAGCGTCTCATTCCACTCCGCCTTGGCTTCGTCCGCCTCAGCCTGAACTTCGCTCCAGCGCCTCCGCAGTGGCTGCATCACCACCGGATCGACCACCCGTTCGATGTCGGCACGGCCGGTGTAATGCGCGCCGAGCTGGGCACGGCGGCCGGGATCGAGTGAGCGCTCGAAGAGTGTGCCGATGATCGCGGGCTCGATGCTGGACCAATCGAGCGCCGCCGCGTTCTTCAGCGCCTGATCTCGCCCTTGTTCAGCGTCTCGACGCCGATCTCGGCGAAGAGTCCACCGTTGAACCTCAGGATGTCCTCGTAACCGGCATATCCACCATCCCGCATCGCCTCGAAAAGCTCCTGAATTTGTTGTGGAAACGCGTCCGGATGGCGCGCGCTGAGGGCGAGGAGCTTACTGAAAACCTTGTTCGGTAGCAGTCCCACGTCCTCGGCAAAGAGGCAGAAGAGAATCTGCACGAGAAAATGCGCGACTCGGTGTGGGTCGATGCCTCGTGCTTGAAGGCTCAGCGCCAGCTCGCCGAATCGCACGGCGGCCTGTTCCGTCACGTGCTCACGGGTCAGTTCGGGGCGCAGGCGATCAGGGTCCGTGAAGAGGCTGCGAAGCGTGGCGAGGTTCTCTTCACGATCAAGCTCTTCAAGGCTGAAGGCATAGACGCGTTTGACGGTGTTGGTGAAATTGGTGTGGATTTCGAAATGGGTCAGGTCGCAGACCACCAGCAATGGCGGATTCTCCAGCGCCTCGCGATATTGGAGGAATTGTTGGTAGGCGTTGGCCAGGTTGGCGTGGTTGCCTTTGTACTCCCAGGCGAAGTGGTTGCGCATCCAAACGTCGGCGAATCCGGAGCCGCCCGCCGTCTTTCCGGCGCCCTTCTCAAACGTGTACCAGGCGCCCTGGGCGTCGGCCTCAGCCGGTGTCGGTTGGCCGATCATCTGGCACAGGTCGAGGAAGTGCTCCTGAGCGGCGGAACGTTCCTTCAGCTGCGCGCGAGACCACTTGGCGATGAACTGTTGTGGGGTCATAACCATTGGCGATTGTTCATTTCACGACGAATTGCACCGAATCGTTCGCTCGTATGATACGAACATGGTGTGCTGCTGTCACGGACGAGGGAGGAGCAACGCGGATCGTACCGTCGGGCCAATCGCTTGCCCCGTCTCTCCCTTCCCGTGCTCTAATCCCTGGTTTGTTTGCGTGAAGGGGGAAATACCTTGGGGATCCAGGGAACGCCGCCTTCCGAGCTCTGTTCGTGGGTATTCAGTGGGCGCGCAATCGGCCCGGACGGTGATCTGATGATTAACCGAAGGACGCTCGCTGGTCGAAGCGAGCGCCCTCCAGTTCGAACTTCTTGCGGCGCTTCAACGACGTGCTTATTTCGTGAAGAACTGCATCCGCTCGACCGCCTTCTGAGTGATCGAGGCCGTCATGTCGCTGTCGACCTGATCGAGTGACAGGTTGGCGATGCTGACGACGTAGTTCCCGATGCGCACGAAGACGGTGTCGACCTGGAACGCATACCCGCTGGTCGTTCCGGTCAGATGAACCGCGATGCTGTCATCGCCCGTCTTAGGCATCGACAGCTGCGTCAATTGGTACGTGGTCGGCGTCCCCTCACTGTCCGTATCGGTATATTGTGGACAGTTCAACGACTGCTTGAGCTGATCCCAGGCTGTCTGCATCTGACCCTTTGGCAGAGCGGTGATCTCCTCACTGACGAACGGACCGAGCTCCGTCTGCTGAAAGTCGACGCGGTGGTGCTTCAGCGACTCTTCACGCCGAAGCGTACCCTCTGGCCGACCGACGATAACCCCGGTGATCTGCGCGCCAGCACGCAAAAGCTGCTCGATCTGGTCGAGCGGACAACTTCCGGCGGATCTGCCAAAGCTGTAAAGGTCCGCGCAAACTCAATCAACCAAAGCATCCGATTTGGGCCGCTTAGAGCGAAAAAAATTGCTGGTTAGTCGATATACAAAGGTGATCTCGTTCGATTCGTTGAAATGATGTGTTGACACGCTGTCCGCGGATCTATATTCTGACGCGATCGGTCCCAGGCGCAGACGAAGACACCTGATTGCTCATTGCCCGAATCATCATTGCGATGGTCGGTAAACGATTTCATGTGGAAGCTGCCCAGTTCGCCGCGCATGAAGGCCGAAGGGAACCTGACAACTGGGTACCCGACAGGTGTTCTGGTTATAGAAGGAGGATTCAGCGCTGCCGCTTCGACTGGTGATTCGATAATTCGGGCACAAAATCGAGCTGCCGGAAGGCAGCCAATAATCGCCGCTGCCTTGTCCGATACGGATATATCGAAAGTACTGTTCTTGGCAACATGTCGTCGGTCGTACCGGGAGCGGGAACTGATGCAATTGTTCATCGAATGAGTGAGCAATTCGGAGCGAAGGGGCCGTTACCGGCGACGAACACGACAGCGGGTCTATTCGTTGATGGGGTCGTTTTCGACTGTAGTGCCTGCGAACCAGCAGGCAGAAAGACAAACGCCGAAATGACGATCGCACAAGAGTCCATCGGTGTTACGGACTGGACGATCGATTCCGTCCATTCAACCTTTGAATTCGCGCTACGCCACAGTTTGGTGTCGACGATCAAGGGCGCGTTCGAGAACGTGAACGGGCAGGTTCATTTCGACCCCCAATCCCTTCCAAACTCCTGGGTTCGTGCCGAGATCGACATGTCGAGCATCAACTCACATAACCAAGGACGCGACCATCACGCGCGGGGATCCGATTATCTCGATGTCGCAAACCACCCGTTGGCAACCTTCGTCAGCACGCGCGTTGAGCCGCAGGACGGCGATCGATTCACGGTTGTCGGCGATTTGACCTTTCGTGGCGTGACGAACGAAGTCACCTTCGATACCGCGTTCGAAGGAAGCGCGCAGCGGATGGATGGGTCGCTCTGCTCCGCGTTCGTCGGCCGTGGAACCATCAAACGGACCGGCTTCGGGTTGTCGCTTGGAGTCCTCATTCCGGCCGGCTTTCCGGCGATTTCAGACGAAATCGACCTAGTCCTGTACATGACCTGTTTCCCGGCCGCTGCGGAGTAGCTCGGCCCCCGACCATGCCACCCGCACCCCTGTCGTTAATCAGGGGTGCGGGCAATGCACCGAGCTGCAAATAGGGGAACACGTACAGTAATTTGCAGCATCTGGTCGGTTCTGAATCGCATGGAGGGCAATAGGCGGATCGCTTTGGCAGGTTAGCAAGAATGGGAGACATTATTTCTCCCGGTCTTCATTGTCGGTGACTGGCCACACAACCCGGCCCGATCACGACTACTGCTCGCGCCGCGTACCGTAAGTGCGGCGGGCACAGCAATGCAACAGAGATCCAGTCAATATGTTAGGACCATCCTGAGGATATTGAAATACGCATAACTACGTAAGAAGGTTGTGTTAAGGAAACGTTGTCGATCTCACGCGGTGACGTTCACCGGAAACTCTTTCTAACTGCTTTACACCTCCCAAGATGGACAGGTTCGACTGTTCTGAAAGCCAGCAGTTCCCTGCACTTCGGCCAGTGTTCGTACCCATTGAGCACCGTTATGCTCGATCCGGTGCTCGAGAGGTGTCGGCCTCGAGCCGCCGACGATCGAGGAGCGCGGGTATGCGCGACGTGAATTGAGATAAGCGGCAGTGGGTACGTCGCGGGCAAACTGGACCCGGCGACGACAACCCACAGTTCGGAGGGTAACGAACCAACATGTATGTGACGAACCGAGCAACCAGGCTGACGCGAGTCGCGTTGACGCTTGGTATGACATTGACCATGAGTGGCGCGCTACTCGGAACCGCGCAAGCCGGGAGCGGGGCACAACCCCTCTTTCCCGGGCTGAGTCCGCGCACCGACGGTACGACCGTCGTCTACCAGACGCTGGCGGGACCCGGTGACTCGGATGTTGTGGCGGTTGACCTGGCCACCCGCCAGCAATTCCCGATTGTGGCCGGCGATGGACAGGCGTTGACCCCGGATATCGATTCCGGTATCGCCGTCTGGGTCCAACAGAATCCGGAAGGAAACCTCGATATTCGCGGCCGTAACATCGAGACCGGGGTCAACTTCCCGGTCGCGACCGGTGCAGGCAACGAGCTTCTACCCGCGATCTCCGACTCGCACGTGGTGTTTGTGAGCGCGCCGGAGGAGGTGACGCCAGGTTCCGTCATGACGCTTCAGGTCGTCGATCTCACCGATGGAACCGTGACGCCGCTTGATTCGGCTCCCGTAGGCAACGGGTCCGGTGGTTTTCTGCAGCCCGCTATCAGCGGCGATCGCGTAGTGTGGGCTCGTCTCGAGCAGACCGGCGATCGTGAGGTGCACTGGCAGCTCAAAACGCAGCGACTCTCGGATGCGTCGGCAGCGCTGGTGGCTGAAGCAGATCTGGATATCGGTACGCCGCTCGGCGCGCTCAATGAGCCGTCCTACGACGTTTCCGGCGACACATTGGTCTACGCCTACGATCTCAGCCTGTATCAGCTGAATCTTTCAAACGGTCACGGCTCGACCATCGCATCGGTGACGGACGGCAGCTACAAGCCGTCGCAGAATCCAACGACTGACGGTCGCTACGTCTACTGGCAGGACTACCGCGCTACCGGTTCGACGGCCAACCTGGTCGATGAGTTGCAGGCGACGACGCTGCAATCGAAGATCATGGGCTACGATCTGCTGTCCGGCAGCGAGTTCCCAGTGGTGGTCGACGGTGGCTACAACGTCGCCCCGGAAGCGCGTAACGGCGTGCTGACCTGGGAACACCACGACAACCTGGCAAGCGACGCGGTCGTCTACACCGAGCCGATCGTGCAGACGACGCCGTCGGTCTTCTTTCCGGAGACCGGCCACGCCATCTCGGGTCGCTTCCTCACCTTCTGGCAGAACGACGGTGGTCTGGCGGTCTTCGGCTATCCACTGACCGACGAGACGAGCGAGAACGGCTTTACCGTGCAGTACTTCGAGCGGCAGCGCTTCGAGTACCATCCTGAGCTGGAAGGGACGCCCTACGTCGTGGAGCTCGGGCTCACCGGCGTCGAGGATGCGGCGCGGCGCGGCCTTTCGGGTACGTCGCCCTTCAACCTACTCCCGGCTAGCACGCAGAGCGACAGTCAGACCGAGTTCTTCGCTGCCACCGGTCACCGGCTGGGCGGCGGGTTCAAGGACTACTGGCACGCCCATGGGCTCAACCTGGGAGACGAGGGGGTCTCGGAGCGGGAGTCGCTGGCCCTCTTCGGATATCCGATCAGCGAGGAGTTCACCGATCCGGCTACCGGCTACACCGTGCAGTATTTCGAGCGCGCGCGCTTCGAGTACCACCCGGAAAACGCCGAACCATACACGATCCTGCTCGGTCGACTGACGGCCGACGCGCTCGATCAATAGCAGCTTGCGGAACGGGAGCGCGCGACTTTCCGCGCGCTCCCGTTCTCCATCCAACCACACCGGACGTCGTAATCTCAATCGAATTCTCGACGCTCTTCCGAGGTGCGCAACCAATCGCGTCGAACCTGGCCGGAATCGGCCGCGGTAAACGCCGAGCCGCGCCCTTGAAGTGCTCTCGCGAGCGCATGCCTGTCATGAACATATGATCGGAATTCTGATGATCGGATACGCCCATTAGCGTATTCTGGTTGACATTGTATCTCGCCATGGTACAAGTACGGAGGCATTTCTACGAGTATATTTGCTAGGCTCGGTCCTGTTGTGTGAATCCGCGTGCAAGCATATCGTCCCGGGTGTTGCCGATGGCGCTCATCATATCCGCCGTCGGAATTCTGTTGGTCACCGAGTGTCACCGCCCGGTGGACGTGGCATCGTAAGCTGAACTGCTCCACCAAGCCATGACGTGCCGGTTTCCGAGTAACGGTTTTGGTGGATAGATTCACACGTGGAGATTTGGGCGTAACGGACTTTGAGTTGGGGAGGTGAACCGAAACGCCTGCGGAACAACTGCGGTGACAACGACCAATTATGGAATGATCCACGTCCTGTCTTGAAGGAGGAGAACTATCTATGGATGAATTCAACATCCAGCAGCTGCGTGAGGCTGCGATTTCCGGCGTACTGAATCGCCGTCAGGTTCTTAAACGTGCAGCCGTGCTTGGATTGTCTGCTCCGGCGATTGCCGCGTTGTTGGCGGCGTGCGGCAGCTCGAGCAAGAACACCCCGACCACGTCGGCTGCGTCCACGCAGACGTCAGCGGCATCCACGGCAACCAGCAGCACCGGTGGCAGCGCGTCACCCGCCGCGACAACGGCTGCGGCGTCACCCTCGGCAACAACCTCATCTGCATCCACCACGACGGCTGGTGCCGGACGCGGCAAGGGCGAGACGCTCAACCTGCTCTGGTGGCAGGCTCCGACGATCCTCAATGGGCATCTGGCGCAGGGCACCAAGGACTTCGACGCGTCTCGCGTCGTCCTCGAGCCCCTGGCCGATATCGACAAGGACGGGAAGCTGGTTCCCATTCTGGCGGCCGAAATCCCCAGTCTCGACAACGGTGGTGTCTCGCAGGACGGCATGAGCGTCACCTGGAAGCTGAAGCAGGGCGTCAAGTGGTCGGATGGCGAGGATTTCACCGCCGACGACGTCAAATTCACCTACGACTACATCAACAACTCCGACACCGCGGCGACCACGGCTGGCAATTACAAGGTGATCGACTCGGTCGACTCGGTCGATCCGAACACGGTCAAGATCAGTTTCAAGAAGCCAACGCCGGGGTGGTACGGAGTCTTCGTTGGCTCCTACGGTTACATCCTGCCGCAGCACATCCTGAAGGATTCGGTTGGCACGGCCGCGCGCAATGCGCCGTTCAACCTCAAGCCGATCGGGACCGGCGCGTACAAGGTCGATGAATTCCAGTCGGGTGACCACGTCCAGTACTCGATCAACGATCAGTACCGTGAAGCGGACAAGCCCTTCTTCAAGACCGTCTATCTCAAGGGTGGTGGCGATGCCACCAGTGCGGCGCGTGCCGCCATCCAGACGGGTGAAGTCGATTACTCCTGGAATCTGCAGGTCGAGTGGGGCGTTCTACAATCCCTCAAAGGAGACCAGAATCCCGGCCAGCTCACCATTTCTCCAGGTCTGGGCGTCGAGCGCATCCTGGTGAACATGACCGACCCGAACAAAGAGGTGGATGGCGAGAAGTCACACCTCGGCACGCCACACCCGTTCCAGGCGGACCTGGCGGTCCGGCAGGCCTATTCGATGGCCATCCAGCGAGACGTCATGGCGCAGCAGCTCTACGGTGATACCGGCACCGCCACCTCGAACATTCTGGCTGGTCCGGCGGCCTTCGTCTCCAAGAACACCAGCTGGAAGTATGACGTCGATGCCGCCAACAAGCTGTTGGACACCGCGGGCTGGGCCAAGAGCGGCAACACCCGCGCCAAAGACGGCGTGCAGATGAAGATCGTCTACCAGACGTCGGTCAACTCGCTGCGCCAGAAGGAACAGGAGATCGTCAAGCAAGGCTTCGCGCAGATCGGCGTGGACGTGACGATCAAGTCGGTGGATGCCAGCGTCTACTTCTCGTCTGACGCCGGTAACAACGATACGGCCAACCACTTCTACACCGACATCGAGATGTACACCAATAACCCATCGACACCCTATCCACTGGACTACATGGTCTCCTGGTGGGGCGATCCGTCGAACATCTCGCAGAAGTCCAACTCCTGGGCCGGCAACAACACCGAGCGCTGGCAGAACGCGGACTACGACAAGGCCTATACCGCGGCGCAGACAGAGTTGGATCCGACCAAGCAGGCTCCGCTGTTCATCACCATGAACGACCTGGTGGTGAATCAGGTGGTGGAGATCCCGCTGATCCTGCGCAACGGCGTCTCAGGTTCCAATAAGAAGTTGCAGAACCTGAACCTATCCGCGTGGACATCGGATCTGTGGAACCTCGTGAACTGGACGATGAGCAGCTAGCGCTTCGTTTAGGGACAAGCATTCCCATCGGCGGTTGACTGCCACATGGGGAGGAAGCGGCTCACCTCGTGGGGACGAGGGGGCCGCTTCATTTTGTATGTACATGTCCGCCCGTCTTCGTCCGGCGGGCGAGGTACGTTACACTGTCCCGAGATACCGCGAAACAGCGAAGATGACGCCATGTCAGGGAGGTTGACCAATGTCCGGATCGTTCCAACTGAAGACCAAACAGGAGCTGAACCACGTCGCGCTCAAGGTGACCGATATGAGCCGCGCGATCCACTTCTATAGTGAGGTGATCGGCCTTCCAGTCACTCGCACCCGTGGGCCGGAGGGCAATCCGGACGCGGTCTGGCTGCCCGGTGTGCAGCTGGTCAAAGGGGAGAGTGGGCTGAACCCGTCCGGCACCCTGGATCACGTCGCGCTGGGGATCGACAACGTCGAGGAGCTTTGCCAGCACCTGGATTCGATGGGCGTCAAGGTCGATCGCCCGCTGTCTGAGATTCCCGGCTCCGATGGCAAGCCGTTTGCCCTGGCCGCCTTCTACTACGATCCGGACGGCAACCGGGTGGAGGTCTTCAAGTACATCTAGTCGAAGCGAAGTAATCGTGACGTTGGGGGCGAGGCGACAGATATGCGCTTCGCCCCGAGCATGCAAACACAGAGGATCTGTCACCGAAAAGGCAACCAATAGACAATTGTCATGCTAATGGTCCTCGCTCCCTTGAGGAAGAGAGTCAGAGAGGGTGGCAGCGGAGCCGAAGGATCTCTCCCGTTCGTCACAGATTCACCGCGTCATAGGATCGGACACGCTCCTGAAGCATTCCGGCTATTGGGTCTACATCATGGCCAACACCAACGGACGCGCGGCCACGTTGTATGTCGGAATGACAAGCAACCTGGAGCGGCGGTTGCGCAGCACAAGCACCCAGAGGCCAATTCAGAGCACGAAAGCTTCACTCAACGTTACCGCCTTACACGGCTCGTGTACTGCGAAGAGTTCCAGGATGTTCGCGGCTTCGCTCGTGAAAGCAACTCAAGGGTTGGCGACGTGATCGGAAGATTGCGTTGATCGAGTCAGAGAATCCGGATTGGAAAGACATCTTCGACGAATCGTGATCGCGAAATCGAATTCGTTGGATTTTACGAGACGGGCGATCGTGCGAGCGAGTAAATCGTGACTCGGTTCGCGACCAGTGCCCCTTTGTCATCCTGAGCCGCAGTCGAAGGATCTCCCATCCCGTGACGTGGCGTCCATGTCCATCACGGAGAGATGCTTCGACTCCGCTGCGCTCCGCTCAGCATGACAAGTTTCGATGGTTGCCTCCTCAGTGCCAGATCCTCTGTGGTCATCTACTGAGGTCGTAACCGAAGAATCTCCCACCAACTCAAATGGATTATTCCGCTAAGGAAAAGGAGATCCTTCGACTGCCCTGACCCTCTCTGACTTCCCCTTCACTGGAGGAGGAGAACCATCAGGATGACAAGAGAAACGAAACGGCATGCCGAAAGCGACCGATGCCAACGTCACTGTGAATGCCTACTCTGCATGGCTCACTCGGCGGTCGGCCTGGCCAGCCGCGACGTCGTGCCGGGATTCTGACGAATGGCATTTCTCCGTGCACTACGCCAGCGACATCTCGCGATCCTCTGGCTGAGCCAGGTCCTCTCGGCTATCGGCGACAACTTCTACGCCATCGCCATCGTCTGGATGGCCGTCAACGTCGCCGGAAGTGGCGCTGGTTTGGTCGTCGCGGCGCAGTCGGTGGCGGGCTTGGTCTTCGGTCTGCTGGGTGGCGTCTACGCTGACCGCTGGAATCGGCGCACGCACCATGATCGTGGTCGACCTCATGCGGGCGGCAGCGGTCGGCGTGCTGCCGGTCCTCTCGATGATGGGCCGCCTGCAGCTGTGGCACATGGCGGCGGCTGGGGTCGTCATCGGTGGGCTAGGAGCCTTGTTCGATCCGGCTCTGCAAGCTAGCCTGCCGGCACTCTCCGGCGACGTGCAGGTGCTGCAAGCAGCCAATGGGCTGATGGACATGACGCGGCGCCTGGCGCGGGCCATCGCGCCCAGCCTGGTCGGGCTCGTCGCCGCCCTGCTGCCGGTCTCGCAGTTCTTCTCGTTGGATGCGGTCAGCTTCGTCATATCGGCAGTAGCCATTGGCTCGCTCAGCCGCCGTTTTCATTGGCAGCCGACACGAGACGAGCAGGCGGCGCGCGCCGCCACCGGCGTCTGGCATGAGATCAGGCAGAGTGCGCGGCAAGTCTATGCGCACAAGCCCCTCACCTGGGCGCTGGCCGGATCCGGCATCGCCAACCTGGCCTGGAGCATGGCCTTCATCGTCGGCGTACCGCTGCTGGCCCAGCGCGTCCTCTCCGGCTCGATCGGCGCCTTCGGCCTGATCGTAGGTGCCTATGGCGCCACCAACGTCATCGGCAACTTGATCATCGGCAGCCTCACCATCCACCGGCGTGTAGCCGTCCTCTTCGCCGGACGCCTGATCATGGGAGGCGGTTTCCTGATTCTGGCGGCCGCCCATAGCGTACTGGTCGCCGTCATCGGCTCGGGCATCGCCGCGTTTGGCGGTCCAATGGGGGATCTGGTGCAGCTGACCATGATCCAGACCGATTTCCCGCCCGATCAGATCGGCAAGGTCTACAGCTTTCGGTCCACCATCGGTATGGTCGGCGGCTCGCTTGGTCTGTTGCTGGCCGTGCCCCTCTTCGCGCACGTCAGCGTGCCGCTGGTGATCGGCGGCTGTGCCGTTTCTATGCTGATCGTCGGCGTGGCCGGATTCGCCCGCTTCGGCCTCACCGAGCCGGTCGTGCCTTTGCGCGAGGAGCAGATGAGGCTGTCGGAGTCGAACCGGCTTCGACGACGCGTGGAAGGATCCGTTCTCGGGTGTAATGCTGAATGAGAACTTCGTCTATCTCGGTCTGATACTCAGCTCGGTCGGTGGGATCGCCTATCTGGTGGCGACGCTGCGGGGAGTCGTGCAGCCCAACAAGGTGACCTGGTTTCTCTGGGCGTTGACGACGCTCGTTACGTTCGCGGCGGAAGTTCAACAAGGCGTCGGCATTCAGTCCTGGCTCACCTTCAGCGCCGGGATGATCCCGCTACTGGTCTTCCTCGCTTCGTTCGTCAACAGGCGCGCCTATTGGGGCGTCCAGCGAAGGGACGTCGCCGCGGGTATCCTGGCGGTCGCCGGGCTCGTTATTTGGCTGCTGACCAGAACCGGGAACGTCGCCATCGCCGCCAACATCGCGGCAAGTGTGTTGGCCAGCGTCCCAACCGTCGTGAAGGCGTATCAGTTCCCGGAGACTGAGCACCCGCGCGCCTATGCACTGGGCGCTTCGGCTGGGCTGTTGACGCTGCTCACGATTCGCAGCTGGAACTTTGCCACCTATGCGTTCCCGGCCAATCTCTTCCTGACCAACGCCATCATCGCGATCCTCTCCGCCCGCCGGCCGAAACGAGTCCGGAGCGAGGCGTGACTGTCGTACGGCAATGTCGAATTCCGCGTATCTCCGTCGACCATACGTAGAAGGCATTTCGCGACCCGTGTAAATGCTCCGTCAGGGGCAATCAGGAACTGACCGTGGCGCAGAAGATCAAGACGTTCCTGTGGTTCGACAGCCAGGCCGAGGAGGCCGTGAATCTCTACACGTCCCTCTTCGAGAACTGGGGTGGCGCTATTGGCAAAACCGGCGTCGAACGCTTATGATCGCGGCGTAGCCCCCACCAACATCAGATGCATCTACGGGTCACCCAACGGCGGCTCATTCCATGCCGGGCGGTGAGCGGCTTTGGGGATGTCCTACGATCTCATCCACGGGATTTTTTCAGTCGCTCTACTTCAGGACACTACGCCTTCTGCCTCAGATCTGCCTCGGTCTTTGTCGAACGTAGCCCTCTGCTCTGATATCGTTCAGCGTGCCGAGGACGACTCCTCGGATCGGGACCGATGGTACGCGCGAGTTTCCCAGGTCCTCGATACACGAACTGCGGCGTGTTCTCACCGGGACTATTTAGTATCTAACGACATCCATACTAGAGTCGAGCGACTGTTCGCTAGACCGACTCATCCCAACCGACTGCCTGATCTGCGCGTGACTATGACACTATTGCGTCGCGCTACGTACCGGAGTAGACAGTTTGAGTTCCATGAGTCCTGTCGAACCCTTTGTGAGCCATCATCGTCACTGACCGTTCAGCCTACCGCTGCCGCCACCGGGCTGAGGCTGCCTCGCGTAGGTACAGTTCAGTCTGAGCGAGAGCGTCTCGTCTCGAGATCGCAGACCCTTCGATGTAGTTTATCGCCAGAACTCCACACGGCCTGTTCCACCGTACCGATCAGCCCACACTTCACGTGGTCCACATCACGCTTCCTGGCGATAGCCCCTCTGCTCCACCGGCTTCTTCTGGATCTGCGCAAGTTGGTATGGGTTGTATCGCGTTGGAATGCGCGGTTGTTGTCCCTTGAGCAGGTCGCCAATGGTGATGATCTGAATCTTGGGGTAGTCCTCGTTCATCCACTCGGAGTGATAGAACCCCGCTTCAAGGGCCTCCACGTTCATTGGTGCTGATGGCTCCTCCAACGTGATTAGTAGCCCAACCTCAGCGTTCTCGCGCTCCACGGTGCCTTTCAGATCTCGCACGGTTGCGCTGTTAACATGTCCCTGACTTGACCTGAACGATGCAGCGATGCGGGGTCTTCATGTCCTGGCCGAGGAACGAGATCGTTACCGTCGATCCCCTTGTCGGCACCCTTCTTTGGCTTGCCTTTGGCGTCCTCGACTGGCCGCGCACCAACGAGCGTCAACGCCCAGTACTGGAAGTCATAGCGATCGGCGTCAGCAAGTGCTCGTGCTCCACCGATGTCGGCCGGCTCACCGTGGAGGTTGATCTCGATGCCGGGGAACGTGCTCTTCATGCGCGAGACGATGAGCGTAATCGCTAAGTGGGTGATGTCGATGCCGATCCACTTGCGGTCGAGCTTCTCAGCGGCGGCGATTGCTGTGCCGCATCCGCAAAAGGGGTCAAGCACGATATCGCCGGGGGTGGAGGAGGATTCAATGATTCGTTCCAAGAGTGCGATGGGCTTTTGAGTTGGATAGCCTAGGCTTTCTGCACCGAGCGTTGGCTGAATGTCTGTCCAAATATCCTGAATGGGTACTCCAGGCATTTCGTCGAGATATCGCTTGTAATTGGGCACACCACTCTTGGTGTAGTAGAGGCGTCCGTCCTTTTCGAACTGTTCCATATTCGCTCTGGAGTATGCCCAGTAACGCCCCTGGTATGGCTTGACGCCTTTCCACTCATAAGATGTATCCCCACCCGGTTTGGCAGCAGTGAGATCACTGAGCCGGAATCGCCGACCTGTTTCCGACTCAACGTGACGGTAGAAAGTGTCAATGTAGCTCTGATCGTAACGGGTGTAGAGCCAGGTCCACGTCCATGTGTCGCTTTTGGTGTAGAACAGAATCACGTCGTGAATGTGTCCGTGTTGTTTGCGGCCCTGTCGGGCATCGTTGTGGGCGCTCGATCGTTTCCAAATGATTTCACTCCGGAAGTTTGTCGGCCCCCAAATTGTGTCCATCACCACCTTGAGGTAGTGACTCGCGGTCGGGTCACAGTGGAGGTAGATCGAGCCGGTCTGCTTGAGGACGCGATGCAGTTCGATCAGTCGAATCGTCATCATCACCAGGTACGCCATCACATCGTTTGAGCCGATAAACGAGCGCATCGCGACGATCAGGTCAGACACCTTCTGCGGTACAAGGTTGCCGTGTACGAGCTCCGCGTACGTCGCTTCGGCTGACTCGGTCCAGTGCCAGGTGTCAGTGAACGCCTCAATCTGGGCGTCGCTCTCGTGCCGGTTAGTTTCCTTGAATAAGACGTTGTAGTTCCGGTTTGAGTTGAATGGCGGGTCGAGGTAAATGAGGTCGACCGACTCCGAGTCGATGAAGTCCCGCAGGATGTTCAAGTTGTCGCCCCAGTAGAGGTCGCCCATCAATGCCCCCAAGTTCGTCCATCGTGCGGTGATTCGTCCGTATTATGCACGTTGTCGACAAGTGTGGGTGAGACAACCGGCAAAAGTGCAAACGCAAACCACAGATGAAGAAGCCTTCTATGTGACCGTTACGCGTTCACCAGATCACGTCAACTCTCTGCGCCACTCGCGGCACATAAACCGTTGTCAGAGCAGCCGGGCGCGAGTAGGGAGGATCCGGACGAGAGAGCAGATCAATAGCCGCAGAAGCTACGAAGGATGGGCTTCGATATGGGCATTCAACAGCACCCGAAAAGTTGTCCGCGCCTCATTCAATGTCTCGATTGGGCCCCAGCCCATCAGCAGGCGTCTCGCGTTTCCGGAGGCAGCAAAATTCACATCAAATTTCCAGTAGGTTCGTGAACCTGATTTGACTCGCGGGGTTTGAATCAGCTTCGACAGACCGTCTCGCTCGGTGGCACTCGCGAACAGCCAGAGAAAATATGGTCCCTCACTGCAGCGGAGCCCCTTCGGTCACGATACCTTGTTCAAGGTCTGGTCGAACGTCCTCGGGCTGCGGCGTCCCGGTTATGAACACGGCGCGACGCCACGACCCGAACGCCGTGCTTTCCGATAATGTCTTGTGGCGATGGCACGCGGTGCAGAGCACCTGGCCGTTGTCCAGGGAGCCGTTACCGCCGAGTGCGAGCGGAATGATGTGGTCATACTCGAGACCGTTGGTTGATCCGCATTGCTGACACCGACCGTCGGCAGCGGCAAGCAGCAATCGCTTGTCTTGTTGCGAAAACTCGTGGGAATGTCTCGACCTGGTGCCGCCCTGGCGCAGGCTCCGCCGATAATGCGTCGCGATGCAAGCCGCCCACGGCGGCGTGTCGAATCGACTCTGCGCAATGAAGTACACGTCCGACGGACTGATCCACTTCCACTCCGGGTAGCCGCAGAGAGCGGGATCAATTGCACGCATGGCGCGACCAGCCGAGTAGTACAAGCGAGAGTTCGGCCGTCTTCGGCTGTGGTGACCGACTGGCCCATCCTCGAAACCACCATCTGGAACCTCACGAAAAACGATAACGAACACCTCGTTGGTGACGCTCCGACCATGTGATCGTGCCTCTCGGTTCGAGGTCAGGACGACTTGTACCGTGATCCGAGATTTCGTAGTTCGTATCTCGATCGACTCCTTGATAGATCATCACGCCATCGGCGTCGTGGAGGACATTTCCCAACTCGAAGCGCTCGCGGATCGCCGCGTAGCCATCGCGCTCTGATTCCGGAGCCTCACGCGCAGCTGAAGTGATTGGTGTAATCATGACCTACGTCGCCTCGCTCACTTCTTGTTCACGCCACCTCTCAGAGAGATCACCAAGGTTTGTCCGTAACCGGCTTCGCGACGCGGCAGGCGGGAGGTGCCGGGCTTCTTGACCGATTCGTGTTGTTTCAGGCAGCCATGCCTCATCCTCTTTACGGAAAGTCCGCAGTTGCCGACACCGTCGCGTACATGTCCAGGTGGTCAGGCGTCCCACTCACCGATGGATACATCTCCACCGCCGTCTGTCCGTTTGCCGGAACGAAGGCAAGCAGGGTTCGACCGCTGCCAATAATCTTCCCCTGGCTGTCGTAGGCAATCACGATCGCGAGAATTTGCTGGAGATCCTTGGACGACGCGTTCTTGACCACGCCCGTGACCTTCGGAACAACGCCGCCGAAGTACTTCACGTTCGACGTGGTTAGCACGTTTGCCGCAGTCGTCGCCACGTACTCACCGGGCAGGAACTGAACGTCAAGTTTGGTGGGCGTCTCGCCGTCAGGAACGGTGATCACGCCGGATACCGGCCGTTTTGCTCCCGGAAGGATCAATCCGATCGTACCGCTGTCCGTGCCAATTGCGTTTCCAGCGTCGTCGTACAGTGCGACTTGAAGTTGTGAGTTTTCAATCGCGTACCCCGCGTTCGGGTTGTTGACGATGAAGGCATATCCAGCGATGCCATCTTCGACGCCAAAGCCACTCGCGATAACGGTCGGTGCGACATGATCTGGTGTTGGGGTAGCAGCCGGGGTCGGCGTGGCTGTTGGCTGAGGCGTCGGTGATGGCGTGGGGGTGTCTGCTGGTGTCGGTGACGTCACGGCCGTTGTGGTTGCAGTGCTTTGAACCGCTACTGACGTCACGACGGCGGATGTCGCCGTCCGTGAAGTTGACGTTGCCGATCCACCGCATCCCACTAACAGCAGAATGAGCAACGCTGTGGCCGACCGCCTGTACATATGATCTCACTCCCCCCCCAATCAAAATTGTTCACAACGGGATCTTGCGCCACGGGTTGACGAAAATCAATAGTAGGTCAACGGCACATAATTCACGTTCGTATGTAAGCAGAGTCACTGCAATCCGGTTTCAGCTGACTGACCCCAGGGATCGCCCTACAATTTCCGGAACGCGACGCGTGGGTTCTGCACTGCTTGGTTGGGACTGTTGGGAGACATTCGGAATGGGACCAGCCGTGATCGTGTGCTGACATGAATAACTCATTCATGTCGATTTCGGTACCTTCCCAACGACCATAAGCAGAGAACGCTGGTTCAAACGGTTGAATGCTCATTGAGCAAGGAGGAACTGACCATGGCGCAGAAGATCAAGACCTTCCTGTGGTTCGACAGCCAGGCCGAGGAGGCCGTAAATCTCTACACTTCCCTCTTCGAGAACTCCGAGATCACCAACGTCAACCGCTACGGTCCAGCCGGCCCTGGACCCGAGGGAAGCGTCATGACGATGGAGTTCAATCTTGACGGAGTGGAGTACATCGCGCTGAACGGTGGACCTCATTTCAAATTCAATGAAGCCATCTCTCTCTCGATCGATTGCGAATCGCAGGAGGAGGTCGATCGCCTCTGGGAGAAGCTGACCGAGGGTGGCGAGCCGGGACCCTGTGGCTGGTTGAAGGATCGCTTCGGTTTGTCGTGGCAGGTCGTTCCGTCGGCATTGCCCCGC
Organism: uncultured Chloroflexia bacterium; assembly: GCA_963822235.1. Lineage (GTDB taxonomy): Bacteria > Chloroflexota > Chloroflexia > Thermomicrobiales > Thermomicrobiaceae > CALAGB01. The sequence continues at coordinate 1,439,973 of CAWGGU010000005.1, read as the reverse complement.
ATGCTGAGCGATCCAGACCCCGAGCGCGCCAACCGGGTGATGAGCTGCATGCTGCAGATGAGCAAGATCGAGATCGCCGAACTGCAGAAGGCATACGACGCGGGATAGCGAAGAAGCTCCCATCCCCGAATCCCTTCTTCCGCTCAGTGGGAGAAGGGGAACGTTGGAAATCGTCCGCGCTTTGCCCTGATTTGTCCCCCTGCTCCGGCCTCGCGGCTGACGGGGGGACATCTGGACGTCAGTTGCGGCAAGATGGACGATCTTCGTGCTGCGCGCCGTCGAATGAGGAGACATACTGGCGACGGATGCGTGGCCGCGTATCTTCAACGTTCGTGAGAGGCAAAGGATGGACAACCAGTACGAGCAGCCGATCGTCAACATCACCGGTGAGCGAATCGCGCTGGGGCCGCTGTGGCGCGATCACCTGCCGTTGTATGAACGCTGGCGTAACGACTTCTACATTCAGCGCAATACCGGCGACGTGCCGCGGCCGGTAACGCGAGAGGAGCGCGTGGAGTGGTACGAGCGAGCAACCACGTCTCCCGACGCCTACAGGTTCACCATCTATGAGATCGCCACCTGGCGGCCGATTGGCCTCGCCAATCTGTTCGAGGTCGATCTGCGCTTTCGCTCGGCGGTCTTTGGTCTGACGATTGGCGAGGCTGACTGTCGCGGTAAGGGTTACGGCACCGAAACGACGCGCCTGACGCTCGACTATGCGTTCACGGCGCTCGGCTTGCACAACATCATGCTCGAAGTCTCTGAGTACAACTTCGCCGGTCGTCGCGCCTACGAAAAGGCCGGCTTCCGCGAGATCGGCCGGCGCCGCGAAGCCGATCTGCTCCTGGGCCGCTACTGGGACCTCATCCTGATGGACTGCATCTCCACCGAATTCGAGAGCCCAGTGCTCGGCACGGTGTTCGCGCCGGATGTGGCGCGGTGAGATGGCGGGTGGCCCTCACCCGGCGCTGCGGCGCCACCCTCTCCCGCCGAGCAGGAGAGGGGTTCAGTCCAGTCCACCTCGATCGCTTTTCCCCTTCTCCCGTTCGGACGGGAGAAGGGGTCAGGGGATGAGGGCTTTTCTTTACTCCCCCTGCACATCCACTACCGCGGCCACCGGCTCGTGCTCGCCGCGAAAACTGGTGCGCACATAGAGGACCAGCGCCGGGATGAGCGTAGCTCCGGAGGCGATCATGGCTGCTCCGATCGAGACCGCGGTTCCGATCAGGCCGATTAGCGGGCCGCCAACCATCTGGCCCAGGGCGTCGAACTGACTGCTCATCGAAAAGACGGTCGCACGGATGCGTGGCTGCAGGCTCTGATTCATCCAGGCGGTGTAAAGGGGCTGATTGGCGGTGCGCATTGAGTAGGCCACCCAGTAGGCAGCCAACCCCAAGGTAAAGCCTCCGGCGACCCCGAACCCGACGACGCTGAGCGCGAGCACCCCATTGATCAGCAGAAGCATGCGGGTCACCCGCTGGTGGCTGGTGGTGTCGACCCGGCGAATCGCGACCTCGGTCACCACCAGGCTGAGCGCCATGGCGCCCGCGTTAATGATGCCGAACCAGACGATCGCGCTGAGATGGCCGAGCGACGGGAAGCCGAGGTTCGCCAGAAAGTGCGCTTCCCAGAGCCGGTCGAACGCTTCCGACGACATGCCATAGAAGAGCCCAATGAACAGGAGCGTGACCAGAATCGGCCGGCCGCGCACCACCTCGAGTCCGTGCAGAAATGTGCGCTTCATCTCGGCGAATGGGAGACGCTCGGGGTGCGGTGTTGGGTGGAAGTTGCGCTCGGGCATGATGAGGAGCAGCAACACAGCCAGCCCAACGACGCCGATGCCGGAGACAATGATGGGGACGTTGACGCGGATACTGGCCAGCCCGACGCTGATGAGCATCCCCACCATCGAGGTGACCTGGCCAAGCTGCGCCGCTCGCAAGTAGAGGCGCCCGACGCGCGCTTCGTCGTCGAGTTCATCGGCGATCCACGCTTCGCGCGCGCCGCTGATGAAGGTGTAGCCCACGCCCCAGATCACCTGGGCGATCAGCACCGTGGCGAAGAGGGCGATGGCCCCCTCGAAGGCGAACCCAATTCCGATCATGCTGAATCCGATGATGACCGACGTGCGGCGACTGCGGACGTCGGCCACCACGCCTGTCGGGATCTCGAAGAGAAAGGTGGACGCCTCGAGGACCGTGCCGACGAGCAGAAGCTCGAAGGGGTTAAGCCCGACCACCACGAAGCGATAGACGGTCGTGTAGGTAGCGAACATGGAAAAGAGGAGGGAGAAGATCCCTACCATGAGCAAGTAGACGCGCGTTGGAGAGATCGCGTGCGAGAACATCCTCTACCACCATCGTACGAGTGGCCCAACGTCAGGCGGCGTGCCGTGAAGAAGCGGCCATGCGACGTTCGTTTTCACACCATGCGGAAACGGGCCGGTTGAACGTCCTTTGTGGCATGTGCCGGCAGACGCCCATCCGGTCGGGTGGCGTATCGCTCCATGAACAGTGGAGACGATGAATTAGAGGATTGTCACTCGCTTTGCCTATCGCGCTTCACTCGAAGTTCGTGGCCGGACTATACACGATATTCCCGTGGGTGTCTCTCCCGCTCCCAGCAAAGGGCGGCCGCCGGTGCATGCACCGGCGGCCGAGGGGAAGAGGGACGGGGATTGAAGAAGGCTTAGTTGCTGGCCAGCCCCGTGCTCGACGTCGGAAGACCGTTGACCAGCGTGATGGAGCTGAGGCTGCCATTGGCGTGAACCTGGAAGGCGCCGATGGTGCCGTTGCCGTTGTTGACGTACAGGAAGTGGCTGTTGTTGCTCAACGCCATGTCGATCGGGCTCGTCCCGGCGCCGGTGCTGGCGGTCACACCGTCGGAGTTCAGGATGGTGAGCGCGCCGTTATGGGCGATGGAGAACCCGGTGATCGAGCTCGAACCGGCATTGGTGGTGTAGACGTAGCGGCCGTTCTTGGTGACCACGACCCAGCAGGCGGCGTTCTGAAAGGTCGGCGCCGCGGGAGTAATGGCGCTGATCGTGCCGTCACGACTCACCGAGTACGGGGTCACGAAGCCGGAGGCTTCCGACACGAGCAGGTGCCCGCGATTGTCGAAGCCGAAGCCGTACGGGACGGCGGCGTTCGAGGCGAAGGTCTGCGGCGTGCCAGCGACGCCATGGCGATCGACGACGTAGCTGTCGAGCGTGTTAGAGAGCTTGCCGGCGACGATCAACACGTTGCCGTCAGGCGAGAAGCCGATCTGAACCGACGTGGCGCTGGTGGCGGGCTGTGTCGATCCGGGGATAGGGGACAGATTGCCACGAGGACCCACGAAGAAACCTGAGATGTTCGGCGATCCGCCCTCGTTGAGGACATACAGGACGTTGTCGTGCAGCGTCAGGCTGACCGGCGTCGTGCCAGCGGAGTCGATGGTGTCCGCCAGGTCGAGACCCGCGGGCGTTACGCGGAAGCTGGAGATGCTGTTGCTTCCGGCGTTGACGGCGAAGAGCCAGCGACCGTTGTCACTCAAGATGACCGCACCCTGCGAGCCGAGCTTGGCGCCAGTGCCGTTGCCGCCCGAGTTGACGTAACTGTCAAATGCTAGGTCTCCGTTGGCGGCACGATTGAAGATGGCGATCCGGTTGCCACCGGCTTCGTTGGTGATGGTATAGACCTGCCCGTCCCAGCCGTGGGCGCCCGCGCTCCCTACCAGAGCAGCGAAGGCGCTGGCAAGCAACCCGACGACGAAGAGCGCTCGAAGCGTAAAAGTGAAATGGAATCGATGCATTGTGTCCTCCCTAAATCGCGAAACGCATGTGCTGATGCTGGCCAGGACTGTGTCCTTCGTCTCCCTTCCGATCACCTCATGACGCGAACGCCAATGCTTCGCACTCTGCGCTTCAGTCCTTACGGAGGTCTTACGAGACTGAATAGGGCATGAACGTTTAAGAAACAGGATAGAAACCCGCGAATTTACGGTGCGCGGATGCGGGGTTGGCCGTCCAAAGGCGGCGTTTCGGGTTAGAATCGACGATGGAACGGGTTGGAGGCCATCGTGGTGGAGCGGTGTCCGTTTTGCGGACAGATAAGCCAGATGATCTGGGTACGGGCGCACTATCAGTGCGCGACGTGCGGACAGATCGTGGTGCCATGTTGCAATGGCGAAACGGCCGATTGTGGTGACGCGGCCGTATCCGCCTCCGACGTGGACGCACGCATGGACCGTCAAAGCAACGGGAAGGACGCCTGATCTCATGTTCCGTCGCGGAATTCTGGTGGCAACGACCAACCCAGGCGTCTCGCGCTTCGTGCGTCGCTACGGCATGCGCATGGGCGCGGCTCGCTTTGTCGCGGGCGAGACGCTCGACGAGTGCGTCGTCGTTTTGCGTCGCCTGAATGAGCAGGGATTGGCCACGAATACGACGCTCCTCGGCGAAGGCGTGCGGGACGAGCAGATGGCCGCGGCGGTGGTCGCTGAGTACGAGCGTGTGCTGGACCGCATCGCCGAGGAGAAGCTGCGCACCAACATCGCGCTGAAGCTTACCCACCTCGGCCTCGACATCGACGAGGATCTTGCCTATCGCAACCTCGTGACGTTGGTAGAGCACGCCGCTACGAAGGACAACTTCATTCGTATCGACATGGAGGAGTCGGCTCGGGTCGATCCGACCATGCGTATCTACCAACGCCTGCGCGCCGATGGGCACGAGAATGTCGGCACCGTGCTGCAGGCGTATCTCTACCGGACGCAGCGCGATCTGGGCGATCTGCTCCCCTTGAACCCGAACCTGCGTCTGGTGAAAGGTGCCTACCTCGAGCCGGGCAACGTCGCCTATCCCGAGAAGTCGGACGTCGATCACAACTATTTGACCCTGGCCGAGCGCATGCTGACCGGCGGCGGCTACACTGCCATCGCTACGCACGACGAGTCGATCATCGACCACGTCATCAACTACACCCGCGACATGGGGATTGGCAACGACCGCTTCGAGTTCCAGATGCTCTACGGAATTCGCTCGCAGTTGCAGCTCGATCTCGTACGCAAGGGCTACAAGGTGCTGGTGGCGACCCCGTTTGGGCACGAGTGGTATTTCTATTTGATGCGTCGCCTGGCCGAACGCCCGGCCAACAGCCTCTTCCTGCTACGCAACCTGATTCTGAAATAGCCCGGGCGTCCAGTTGTCTCATATCGTGACGTTCGGTAGACTCCCAGATCGTGCGGCGTGAATGTCGCACGCAGGAGTGCTGCAAGCATGAACGTGGATTTGCCAGCCACCCGGCTGGTATGGCCAACCAAAGAACCCTTCATCCGCATGCAAGATCTTCCGCTGTCCTGAGGAAACGCGCAGAGGACAGCGGAGGGGGCGCAACGGGGTGACCTCCTCCCAGCATTGTTGGGGGTTCTACGTTCATGTTCAAACTCATCCGATTCCGCGCCGCGGTTGTAGACGCCGTGCGATCTCGCGGCCAATCTCTTCACAATAGAGAATCACCACCGTCTGAGCGATCGCACCATCGCCGCTTGCCATACGTCCGCTTGACCGGGCTCTGGCGGCACGGCGACTTCATGCGCTTCTGGGCGGGTGACAGTGTGTCGGAAATCGGCTCACAGGTTACGTTGCTGGCGCTGCCATTGCTGGCGGCCCTCTCGCTGCACGCCTCCGCGGCTCAGATGGGCTTTCTCACGGCGGCCGGAACGGCGCCCAATCTCATTTTCGGGCTGCTGGCCGGAGTCTGGATCGACCGCGTGCGGCGGCGACGACTGATGATCGCGGCCGATTTCGCCCGCACGCTCTTGCTGCTCAGCATTCCGGCCGTCTGGTTCTTCGGCGACATGCGCATCGGGCTCCTCTACGTCGTCACCTTCCTCAATGGAACGTTGAAGGTCTTCGCCGACATCGCCTACATGTCCTACCTGCCGGAATTGGTCGGACGAGAGAACCTGCTGGAGGGCAACAGCAAGCTGCAGTCGTCGGCCTCGTTCGCGCAGGTGGTGGGGCCGGGCATGGCGGGTATTCTGGTCGGCGTGTTTGGAGCGGCCTATGCCGTCCTGATCGACGCGATGAGCTTCCTGGTTTCGGCGATCTTCCTGCGCCAGATTCGTACGCCGGAATCGGAGCCCGATCGCTCCATCAAGCGTCCCGCATTGATACCGGCCATCCGGCAGGGATTCGGCCTGGCGGTGGGCAATGCCATGTTGCGAGCCATGCTGCTGAGCTCGGCGATGACGTCCCTCTTCGGCTACGTCTTTATGGCCGTCTACGTCCTCTACATGGTCAACGTGCTGGGTTTGAGCTCTACCGCGGTCGGGTTGGTCTTCGCCCTTGGCGGCTTGGGAGCCTTGATCGGCGCCATGATCGCGGCGCCCATTGCCCGTCGTATCGGCGTTGGGCCCGCTATCATCGTGGGACGCGTCCTGTTTGGGCTGTGTGGTGCGCCGGTGCCGCTGGCGGTCCTCTTCCCGTCGGTCGCCTTGCCGATGGTGCTGGCGGCTGAGTTCAGCCAATGGTTGACCTTGCTCATTGCCGACGTCAACTCGATGAGCCTGCGCCAGGCGATCACCCCGGACCGCTATCTGGGCCGGATAAACGCCACCAGCAAGTTCGTGGTGGGGGGCAGTATTCCGATCGGCTCCTTGATCGGCGGCGCTCTGGGAGAGCTGATCGGGCTCAAGGCGACGTTGGTGGTGGGGATCGTGGGCTTCATGCTGGCGGCTCTGTGGGTCTACTTCTCGCCGCTGCGGCACCTCCAGCATCAACCGGAGCCCCTTGAGATCGATGAGCCGGTCGTCGCCAATTGACGCTCAATTTGGCGGCTGCTACCGTGAGCAGCATGTGGGATCAACTCGGTCGATTTCGGCGTACCGCGACGCGACGTCGTGGGATACGACGCCATTTATGACGGGATGGAGCAGGCCATGGAGCTGACACGAGTTTTGTGGGAAGAGCGGGATGGGGTCGGCATCATCACCCTCAACCGTCCCGAGCGACTCAACGCGATCGATCTGCAGTCGATCGTGGAGGTCGACTATCTGGTAGAGCGGAGCTGGAATCGGGATTCGGTCCGCGCGCTGATCATCACCGGGTCCGGCCGCGGCTTCTCGGCAGGCGCGGACGTCAAGGAGTGGAGCAGCGAGAGCGGCGGCGAGGATGCAGAGGACATGGATGGCTGGGCGCTGCGCATGCACCGGCTCATGTCTCGTCTGTATCGCATCCCCAAGCCGGTCATCGCCGCCGTCAACGGTGTTGCGGTGGGTGGCGGCTGCGACCTGACGTTGGTCTGCGATTTCCGCATCGCCTCGACGACGGCACGCTTCGGCGAGGTCTATATTCGAGTGGGCTTCTCGCCCGACGCCGGTGGCACCTTCTTGCTGCCGCGCCTGATCGGCCCTTCGCGCGCAGCCGAGCTGATCTATACCGGTCGCATCATCGACGCGCAGGAGGCGGACCGCATCGGGTTGGTCAACGCGTTGGTCGAGCCGGATGAATTGATGTCGACGGCGATGGAGTGGGCCACGCGGCTGGCCTCGGGCCCAACGGTGGCCATCGGCCTGGCCAAGGAGCTGATCCGGCAGAACGCCGAGCTAGCTTTCGAGGACGCGCTGCGCAACGAGCGCCGGGCCGGGCAGATCTGCGGCGACACCGAAGATCATAAGGAAGGTCTGCGCGCCACCGTCGAAAAGCGGGCACCCGCCTTCAAGGGGCGGTAAGCGCGGGACACACTGAGATTGGCAACGGCGTGACGACCGAGAGTTCGCGCGTCTCGCTTCGCCGGTGTCCGACCAATCCACGGAGGCTTGATGAGCTGAGGCTAGCGCGCTGTTGTGGCTCGTTCCTGGTGGCGCACGCGTACCTCAATCGAGAATCCCTCTCCGAGCGCGTCGACGTAGCGTCGTAACGTCGTCAACGTGTAGGTATCGTAGCCACGCTTTTCGATGCGGGCTACCTGAGCTTGCGATACGCCGAGGCGCTCGGCCAGTTCGGTCTGCGTGAGTCCAGCCTCTTGCCGAGCTTCGACCAGTTGCAGCCAAAGCTCCTTCTTGGCGGATTCCTCTTCATATGCATCTCGAAACTCGGGATCGGCCATCTGCCGGTCCCAGTAATCCTCATAGGCTTTTTGACCTGTGTACTTGCCAGAATCAGTCACGTTTCCTTCGCCTTTTCTTGCTCGACAAACGCGTCATGTCGCCTGCGCGCGGTCTCGATTTCTCGTGCTGGTGTTTTCTGGGTCTTCTTCTGGAAGCCGTGAAGCAGCACGATGCGACGACCAGTGAAGAAGATATAGATGACGCGGTAGATGTTTGTCTGCGATTGCTCCCGCAGTTCCCAGAGAACACCGTCGAGGTGACGTACCAATGGGGCTCGCGCCCGCACGTTTCGTATTCGAAGCTGTTCCAACGACCAGCGAAATCGCGCGCGAGTCTTGACGTCAAGGCTATCGAGGAACGCCGCGACTGGGGCGTGCCCCTGCTCATCCAGATAGAACTCGATCGTCCAGTCGTCGGTCATTATACGGATTTTAGTATATGGTGTTTGTCGCAGTCAACGCTTGCTGGGAGTTGATCTCAGAAGTTCTCCGACCATTACGTTGGCATCGGACCGGTAAGGGTGAGCCGTTGGTTGTTAACGGTCGCGGCCGTCCAGAAGGTCATGCAGCTGAGAAGCAATATGCCCGGGATCATCTCCCGGGCATTTGTCATGAATGTGAAACAGTGTGTTCGGGGTTAGCAGCCATAGGGCGGCTTGGCGCCGATCCCGCGCATGAAGCGGTCTTTCAGCACCACCGGGTCGAACTCCGGATGCGACTGACTCGGCTTGGCTTCGATGCATGCCGCGATGAACGAAGGCTGTGGGGCCCATAGAGCCTCTTGCATCAGTCGCTCGAACTGCGACTCGTCATGTGCCCAGTGGCTGTTGGCGATGCCCGAGGCGCTCGCGACCTGAACCAGATCGGTCGTCGACCCGCTTGGCGTCTGCTGTCCGCCGGTCATCTGGTAGCAGCCGTTGTCCCAGATCACGATGGTCAGATTCGGCGGAGCGATCATGCCGACGGTCGCCAGGCTGCCAAGATTCATCAACAGAGAGCCGTCCCCTTCGAGGACGATCACCTGACGCCGTGGCTGCGCAACCGCGACGCCCAGCCCGATCGGCACGGCCATGCCCATGCTGCCGAGCATGTAGAAATTCTGTGGACGGTCGCCCGCGCCGAAGAGATCGAAGTTGCTGTTGCCGATGCCGCCGACGACCACTTCGCCGTGATGCAGGAGACCGACCAGACGCTCGGTCAGTGTCATGCGATCTAGCACGTTGGATCGAACGTCGATCCGCTCGATAGTCTGCATGAGGTTGGTTCCTTTCGCTGACGGAGCCGAATCAGGCCGCTCGTTTGTTCGGAGCCGAACCTGGCGCGGTCTTGCCGCCCGTCAGGATCGGAGAAACGATGATCGCGGCCGGAAGCTGCGTGTTGAAGCATTGCGACGCCATTCGGTCGACCAGGAATTCGACGCGATTGGGGTCGTCGAGGGTGACGTGCGGAATGCTCAATCCATCGAGCGTCGAGCGCAGCACGCGCGTGATCGGCGTCTGCACCGGATTGAATTCGCCGAGAATTCCCCGTTCGGTGATGATCATCAGTACCGGAATCTGGTAGGGAGCGGCGAGCGAGGCGAGGACGTTGGCGATGTTGCCGAAGCCGCTACTCTGCATCAACGTTACCGAGCGGACGCCGCCCATTGCGCCGCCACAGGCGATCGCTACGGCCTCGTCTTCGCGCGTCGCCGTGAAGCATCGCGTCTCCGGGTGCGCTTCGAACCCATCGATCAGCTTGGCGAGCGCCTGATCAGGAACGTAGCTTACGAGGCGTACGTCCTGGCGTAGCAGGCGATCGAGCGTGATCTCGGTCCAATCCATCTAAAGGCCTCCGTTCACTTCCCAGTCCAACTAGACGTGGGAAGCTCCTTCTCCACAACGCTGTGAAGCGTCGTCACGGATTGTCCTCTCGCATGTCGCGAGAAGCGCAGTGACGGTTGGCTCTCTCCCTCCAGAAGCGGGAGAGGCAGTGAGGGAGAGCGTAGCAACGGTCTGTAACACCTGCATTAACTGGCTCCCCGATGCGATCCTCCGGTTGGGGATCGGCGTGTGTCATCGGCAGAGACGGTCCCATCTCGATGGCCTCGCTTGCCGTGCCGACCCCGCGGGCGCGGCAGGAGTACGCAATCCACGTTCCACATGCGTATTTGCTGATTCGTACGCTGGTTTTGGCCGTCATTTGTGTTGTGAAAAGAGCCAGGAGAAGAACCCGGGCGTTGGGCTGGGCTTGCCCATGATGGTGTATGGCGCGACCCAGGCACCGTGCCCCATGTTGGTGAACTCGGTGTAGCGGGGGTTACCGCCCGCCGCGCGGATCGCGTTGATCATGTCGCGCGAGCCGGAGACCGGCACCGTTGTGTCGTCGACGCTGTGGAATGCCCAGATCGGGATGTTGACCAGGCGGCCCGCATAGGTCGGGTCGCCCGCTCCGGCGATTGGGGCCACCGCCGCCCAATAGTTCGGCCAGCGTTCGGCTGCTTCCCAGACGCCATAACCCCCCATTGAGAGGCCGGTCAGATAGATCCGGTTCGGGTCGACGTTGCTGTAGACGAGCTGTAGTGTGTCGACGATCTCTTTCGATAGGCGTAGCGAGTCGTTCGGCTGCGGCGTCATCGAGTAGGTGCCGTAGTTGGCCGGAAGATCGACGAACCGGTTCGGGGTTGCAAGCTGTGGGATGACGATGAAGCTGGGCCAATTGGCCTGGACGTCCGCGCTGTCCGGCTCGGGGAATCCGGGTCCCCAGATCTCGGAGTAGGGATCGTTGAGGATCGTGTCCCGGTTTTCTTGCGCGGTTTTGGTCGGTACGGAGCGTTCACCACCCCCCGCCAGGAGGAGGACGAGCGGGTACGACTTCTTCGCCGAGAACTTCCGCGGCAGGAAGAGATAGAAGATCATCGAGAAGCCGCTGGGCTCCTTCGCCTCGCAGGTCAGATAGTCGTCAGGCGAGCCTGGCGCGCACCCCATGCTGATGCCGTTTGCCTCGGTGATCAGTTTTGGGTTGACCTCCGGCGTCTCGGATGGCGACGCAGCGGGCGATGGCGTGGGTGAAGCTGCCTGGGTTGGGGTGGCTGCCACGGTCGGCGTGGCCGCTTGCGTCGGAGTGGCGCGCGGACTCGCCGTCGCCGCGCTGCTGGTGTTCAACGGGGTGGGTGTTGGCGAGGACGTTTCGGTTTCGGCTGTTTTGGCGAGGCTGGTTCGCTGGTGGAGCACCCGCTTAGGAATCGGCACCTGAGAAGAGATCAGAATGACGATGAGGATGATGGCAGCGACCGCAATCAGCGACCCGATAATGGAACGTCTCACACTCTTCCCCGTAGATCGTTTGTCGAATCGGCGCGCTTCAGCGGTTTGACGTGCGCGAGATCGGCCCACGCGAGTTGGGGCTCGATGTCGCCGTGCCTCTGCATTATGTCAGATTCACGTAGACTGCTGGCGCGACGAGCGTCCATTGAGATCTGAGAGCCCGAGGCCGGCCGTAAGGTGCGGCGACGGTTCGCGGCGTCCTTCAATCTTCCGCCCGGACGATCTCTTCAACCGTTTGTGTCTTGCGGGACGAGCGGTTGCGGTTTGAACCGGATCCGCTCACGGCAAACATGTACTGGGCACGGGTTCGTGTCCATTGCCAGGGTCCGAAATCGGCTGGCAGAAGTGACGGGCGGCCGATGAGGCGACTGAAGCCCGGAGTGTAGAGGAGGATGGCGCAGATCGCCGTCGTGATCGACGCGACGATGAACCAGACGCTGAAGACACGGATGCCCGCCGGCCAACCAAGGAGCAGGTGCGGCACGACATAGGTGAGCACGTCGTTCAGCACGAAGGCGTGAATCAAGTAGATGCCGAATGAGCTATCGGACAGGAGCGTGACAAAGCGACGCCCGTAGGGAAGCCCGTCCGCCGATCGATGGTTGGCCCATTCACAGCCCAACCAATAGAGGAAGAGGATGGCCGTCAGGCTGTAGAAGACCATCACCGGCTGGAAGACGTGGGTGGCGTAGCCCATGGACGCGTGTTGCACCTTGAGCGCGAGAGCGTAGCGAATCCAGAGGGCGGACAGACCGGCGCCCAGTCCGAGCACGACGAGCAGGCTGTGGCGTGTCACGAAGGCGCGGAGGTCGTCGAGATAAAGCGCGGCATAGGCGCCGATCATCACATAGAACTGATACTCCGGCAGCATGCGCCATTGATAATCGCTCATCCACTGGCCGAAATGAGTCGATGCCAGTGGGCCGGCCGCGATGTAGTTGAAATCGAAGTACATCAGCGCCAGCTGTAGCGCGGCGCTGATGCCCAGGACGCGCCAGGGTCGGTGACGGTAACGGGTGACAAACCACAAAAGCAACGGCAGCGCGAGGTAAAACTCGATCGTCAGCAAGATGTAGTAGAGCTGATATGACGCGTTGCCGGAGAGGATATCGGCCAGCGCGGTGTGGACCCAATGCTCGAACGGGTCATGCGGGACGTTGACGTAGACGTAAATGAGGCTCCAGATGACGTATGGCACGACCACTCCGAGGCCGCGCTTGCGCCAGAACGTACCCAGCTTGAGCGGGCGTTTGGTGTAGTTGTGGACCATCACCAGCGCGGTGAGGGAGAGGAAGACCTCTCGCGTGAAGTGAAGCGCCGAGACTGCCGCGTTCTGCACCTCGGCCCCAAGCTGGGTCGTATTGAAGACGACGGTGAACGCGGTGACGTGTACCGCCACCACGGAAAGCGCCGTCACCACCCGCACCATATCGATCTCGTGCAGGAAATTGCGAGACTGGCGCGTGACCTTGGCTGTCATCCGTGACTAACCCTTCTGGAACGTCCCGGTCAGCATGACGACCCTCGAACGGACGTCACGCGACTCCATAACGGACGTTCCGGTCCACGTTGGCCATCGGGAGAGATGCCAACCAGGTGCCGCCGGATCTTGCCGGTTCGGGTGCGTGGAAGCTCGGCCACCGGTTCGAAACGCGCGGGCACTTTATAGGCGCTGAGCTGTGAAGCGCAATGCTCCTGTATGCCGACGAGCGCGTTCGGACCGGCGTTCTGCTCCAGCACCACGTAGGCGACCGGCCGTTGCCCGTAGATCGGATCAGTCTCCGGAATCACCGCGGCGTCTCGCACTTCAGGGTGCCCCAGCATGATCTCCTCGACTTCTCGCGGCGAGATCTTCTCGCCTCCACGATTGATGACATCCTTGATTCGTCCCGTGATGAAGAGGAAACCATCAGAATCCAGATAGCCCAGGTCACCGGTGCGGAACCAGCCGTCCTGAAAGGACGAAGCACTTGCGCCACCGTCGTAGCTATCGATCACGTTTGGCCCGGAGATACAGATCTCGCCCTCTTCTCCCGCCTTGACACTTCGCAAGCCGCCGATTGGCTGATCGTGGAGCGGACGACAGACGCGCAGAGAGACGCCGATTGGTCGGCCCACCGAGCCCGGCTTGTAGCGTTCCGGTGGCGCCGGATTGGCTGCCACCGTCGCCGCGGCTTCAGAGAGTCCGTAGGTCTCGATGACTGGGATGCCGAAGCGCTTCTCGAAGGCCATCAGCTGCACAAGCGGCAAGGGCGCCGAGGCGGTGCGTACGAAGCGCAAGGTGCCGGGAAGCCAATCGGGCCGTTCGGTTTGCAGCAGGACGGCCAGGATGGTCGGAACGATGCTGGCCCAGGTGATCTCATAATCCTTGATCCAACTCCAGAATCGGCTGCGACTGAAGCGTGGCGCGATTACTAACGTGCCGCCCGCCATCACCGTTGTGCAGAGACTGACCACCGGTGCGTTTATATGGAAGAAGGGGAGGACGGAAAGTCCCCGGTCGTCCGGCGTCAAGTGGTGGCTGATGCGGATCTGATCGGCGGTCCAGGCAAACTGATCGGCGCGCAGGCAGACGCCCTTGGGCGATCCGGTGGTGCCGGAGGTCGTCAGACGGACGGTGCCTTGATCGATCGGTCCATAGGCCCGTGGCGAGAGGAGCGGGCCCGGTTGATCGGCCCAGCCGAGAACCTGTGCATCGAGCTCCACCCGTGTAATCACGCATTTGACGACGGATCCAAAGCCGTCGGCGGCGCTTGCCTCCTCGACGATCGCCAGATCGGGCGTAAAGGATTTCGCCAGTCGCGCTTTCTCGCTGTCAGTAGCCTCGGGAGAGCATGGAACCAGTTGGTGTCCGCCGGTGAGGGTAGCCAGCCAAACGACGGCGGCGCTCATGCCGCCTGGCAGCCCCAGCGCAATGCTGCGCGTATCGGGACCGAGGTGCTGCTGCAGTCCGCGGACGGCTTTGAGGGTTTGCAGATAGGTCAGTGAATGTCCGGTTTCGAGATCCGTCAAGAACGTCGTGTCCGGTTGATTATGAGCCCAATGATCCAAACGCTCGGTAATCGATGGGGCGCGCATACCCCGTTCCTTTCTACTCCGAATGCGAGACTTCAGAAGAAGATGGAACGAGCCCGTCAAAGCGCATCATTGCCGATGCCTCTGCCCAGGCCGTGTCGGATGGGAGAAATCTCGTTATGTAGTCTCGTCGTTCAAACACCAGGAGATCAGTCGATCCTCTCGTTTGTGCTGCACTGCACCGTAGCCTGGCTGTGTTAACGGCGTGTTACACGTCGCCCTTGCTGACGCCGAGCCAGTGCGATCGGGTCAGCGAGCGGTAAAATCCCAATTCCGCACCACATACGGTCAGAGCACCACGCGAGAATCGTGCCGCGAGCAACCAGCAGAGGTCTTTGCCTTGACTGAGCCATCGGTGCTGTCCATATCTGCGACAATCGATGCCGAAAAGCCGTGAACGTATGATTGGCTGGAGTTCAGCGCGCAAATGAACCCGCGCGAGCGCATCGAAGAGTTGCTCGATCTCGTCGAGTTCTACGTCAATGAAGAGCGGGACCTGCTGCGACGCTGATGCGAGCGCCGCGGACAACGGCTCGTCGCTTGAGAAAACGCTGGAGCATCTGAACCATGAGTGCCATCATCGAGACCAATTCCTTGACCAAGTTCTACGGAGCCAGTCTGGGAATCAACACACTTACGTTCTCGGTCGACGAGGGCGAAGTCTTCGGCTTTCTTGGCCCGAACGGGGCCGGGAAGACGACCACCATTCGGCTTCTGATGGGTCTGCTGCGGCCGAGCGGAGGTTCCGCGCGCATCGCGGGTCTGGATTGTTGGTCGCAATCGACGGAGGTCAAACGGCTCATCGGCTACCTGCCGGGTGAGTTCAACGTCGATCCGGCTCTCACTGGAGCGCAGGTCATCGAATACCTGGGCCATCTCTCCGGGGGGGTCGATCAGGAGCTTGTCAAGCGACTGGTACAGCGCTTCGGACTCGACCCAAGCAAGCGGTTCCGCGATTACTCACGCGGCAACAAGCAGAAGGTGGGGTTGGTCCAGGCGTTCATGCGCCGTCCACGCCTGCTGATCCTCGACGAACCGACCGCCGGGCTCGACCCGCTGAACCAACAGGAGTTCTATGCCCTGGTGCGGGAAGCACGTGAGGATGGGAGCAGCATTTTTCTGTCATCACACATCCTGCCGGAAGTCGAGCACACCTGCGACCGGGTCGGAATCATCCGGGAAGGTGAGCTCGTCAAGGTCGATCACGTCTCGACGCTCAAGGAGATGCGGCGACACGTCATCGAGATCGTCTTTCCCGGTGCCGCTGATCCGGAGTGGTTTGCCGGGCTTCCCAACGTCAGCGACATCAAGCTGCTGAACGATGGCAAGACCGTACAGCTGACCGCGCAGGAGGAGATGGCGGACGTCATTCAGGTGGCGGCGCGGCATGCGGCCACGTCGATAACGGCACGACAGCCGAGCCTGGAGGAGGTTTTTCTGCGCTACTACGAGCCGGATGCCGCGGGGAGTCGGACGACATGATGTTCCGCTCGGTCTTCCTCAAGACGCTGCGCGATCAGCGCTGGCCGGTCCTCATCTGGAGCGTAATCATCACGCTGGTGACGGTGGCGGGTTACGAGGCCTTCAAGCAGGTCAATCCAACGCAGATCGCCACCCTCGCCAACAACAAGGCGTTTGTCTTTTTCAACGATCCGGTGGAGGTCGGAACCGCCTCCGGCTTCGTCACCTTTCGCTATGGCTTCTTCTTCTCGCTCGTCCTCTGTATCTTCGTGGTGATCCTCGGTGGGCGACTGCTGCGCGGCGAGGAGGCGCGAGGATCGCTCGATCTCCTGCTGGCCCGGCCCCTCTCTCGCGGGCGGCTCTTCATCGAGAAGGTGCTGGCCATCGTCGTCTCGATCGTGATGCTTGGGGCTGGCCTTCTCGATCGGAGCCCTGATCGGAGAGGATCGACTCCATCTCACGGTCTCTGTGAACGGCGCACTGCTGGCAGGAGCCAACGTCAGCGTCCTGCTCTTCTTCTATGCCATGCTCGCGCTCCTCATCTCGCAATACACGCAGACGTCCAGCGCCGCGGCCGGAATGGCGGGGGGCATCTACGCGTTGGCCTTCATTCTGGATGGGACCGGTCGCGTCTATCCGTCCGCGGCGTGGGTGCGTCGCGTGTCGCCCAACTACTACTACGACCTGAGCAAACCGCTGATCGCGAGCTACGGCACCAATGCCGCCGCGCTCCTGTTCTTGTTGTTATTGGGGCTGGTCCTGCTGGCGCTCAGCGCCGTCGTCTTCCTGCGGCGGGACGTGGGGTCGGTGGCCGAGCTGCCGTTCATCGGTGGGCGATTTCGCGCCAATCATCAGCAGGCGGCAGAGCGGGTACTCGACCGCTCCGCTGCCGACCGCTGGCTGACCTCGGTGCTGTTGCGCGCGCTACGTGCGGCGGCACCGGCATTGGGCTGGTGGACGCTGGGTATCTTCATCTACGCGGCATATGGCTCGGGCATCGCCAAATCGTCGGAGGACCAGCTGCGCGAGGCGCTCAAGGGGTCGCCGTTGGTGAGCAAGATGTTCGGCGACGCGCTGCTCCAGTCGAACAACGGCTTCCTCTCCCTCATCGTCTTCCTCTTCGCGGCGATCATCGCCATGCTCTATGCGTTGATCCGGGCTAATCAGTGGCCCAGCGATCAGGACAATGGACGGCTCGACATGGTGCTGAGCACACCGCATCCGCGCTGGAAGGTGGCGCTGCAGTCCTATCTGGCGGCGTTCATCGCCTTCCTCGTGCTGGCGATCGCGACCGGCACAGGGGTCATGGTGGCGGCGTGGGTCACGCGTCTGACGATCGATGCGGGGAGGGTCTATGGGGCGGCGCTCGCATTCATTCCGCCGATGGCGTTGATTGCCGGTGCGGTCTACGCGCTGGGCGCACGACTGCGCTCCGGCACGGTGCTGGGGATCGTCGGCAGCTATCTAGTGCTGGCCTTCTTCATGGATTTGCTGCGCTCGCTCCTGAATTTCCCCAGTTGGGCGGACAACCTCTCGATCTTCAACGCCTATGGCCAGCCGATGCTGGACGGTGTGAATTGGACAGCCTCCGGCACCATGCTGGGGCTGGCCATCCTCTTCACCGCCATCGGCGTTTATCTGTTCCAGATCGGCGACCTGCGGCAGGGTGGGTGATTAGGGAACGATATAATCTGACGATACTGGTGAACCTCCGCCCGGGGCATCGCACATGCACCGGTGAAGACGGGAGCGCATCTGATGGCCATTGACCAGACAATCGACACCAAGCTGATGGCGCAACGCTACGCCGACGCAGTTCGGGAGATGCCGTCCGCGCTTGATCTCTACTATCAACAGTACCGTGGCGTGGCTGAGTTCTGGCTCGTCACGTCACCAATAGACGTGGATACGGAGCTCAAGTTCTACGAGGCCAGCAACGTGCTTTACAAGCAGTTCCCTGATACGCTGATCGACTTCCACGTGATCAATCCGGACCACTACGCGCCATTCGACCTTTCCATGATCCTTCCGAAAGGCGTGTCACGCATCGTCATCCACATGCCCGGCGAATGAAACAGCAGAGGCAATCCCATCTTGACGTCTCGGACAGGCATCGTGACTTCGCATATTCCCAACATCCATTGTCAGGCTACGATGCTTGGCGTGAGTGGGCCATTGTCGGGGCGTTTTACAGCGCAGTCCATTCCATCAACGCATATCTTTGGGAAACCTACAGTTTCGCCCCCCAGAATCACGAGGACCGAACGCGCGCTGTTCATCGATTTGCAGCGCTGTCGTCGACTGGTGCCTGTTACGATCGCCTACGGAACTGGGCCTATTCGGCTCGTTATCAGCCGACGTTTCGAGCGAGCGATGCGCTTCTGGAGCAAGCGCTCAATTGCTTAGAGGAAATCCGCTCACTGGTCCTCTCCCACATCACCTAATTACAGGCGAAGGCGTCGTGCCGCTTGCCTCCATGCCTTTCCCTCGTTAGCATGACCATGCCAACACAACCGAGCCATTGAGGGAAACGAGGAAAACAACCATGCGTGATCTGAGTCAGACGCTTCGCGGCAAGTACGTCAATGTGGAGAACCTGCGCAAGACGGTGGACGGCGGTCCCTATGAGGCCGTCATCGCCATGTCGCCGGAGAACGTCCCCTACTACAGCGGCTTCTACAACATGGACCTGCGCACCCTACCGGAGCGCTTCCACTTTGTGATCTGGCCGCGTGATGCCGAGCCCGCCTTTGTGGTGGTGCAACGCCGCGCCGACACCGTGCGCCCTGAGGAGACCTTCATCACCGACGTGCGTGGCTATGAAGGCGAGGGGCTCGACTCCATGCGCGTCGTCGCTGAGGTGTTGCAGGGGCACGGTATCACCAGCGGAAGAGTCGGCATCGAGGGGCGCAATTTCCCGGGCGGGCATCTGATGGAACTGCAGCGCCGTCTGCCGAACGTCACATTCGAGGACGCGTACTACTTCCTGGAGAGCGTGCGGCTCATCAAGACGCCCGCCGAGATCGAGACCATCACCAAAGTCAACCTGATGACGACCGCCGCCATCGACGCCGCCTGGAAGGCCGCCACACCCGGCGAGACCGAGCGCTCCATCATGGCGCGTATGCAATTCGAGCTCATGAACCGGGGTGCCGACATGGTCACCGCGCCGCTCCTCGCCGCCGGATCGCGCAGTGGTATGTGGCATGCCACGGCCGCCGACCTGCCGGTCGAGAACGGCATGATCCTCAAGACCGATTTCGGCGGCACGCTGGACGGTTACTACTCCGACATCGCCCGTACAGCCGTGATGGGCAAGGCCAGCGACACCCAGAAGGAGATGCACGCCAAGCTGACCGAGATCAAGGATCGCGTCATCTTCGGCATCCGGCCGGAGATGCCGGCCTCAACCATCGCCAAACTCGGCATGCAGGCCTACGCCGATCTGGGCCTCGAGTTCAAGTGGAGCATCATCGGCCACAGCATCGGCATGGGGCTGCATGAATCGCCGCAGATCTATAGCTGGGTGGACGAGCCCGTGCTGCCCGGAATGGCCATGATGATCGAGATCGGCTACAACGAGTATCCCGAGGACAGCTTTCACGTCGAGGATCTGATCCTGATCAACGAGAACGGTGCAGAGTATCTGACCGATCCCGAGTCGCACCGGCACATCTGGGAGTTGGGTCTGTAACGGGCTGGACGTCTCCGGGGTAGGTTTCCTGCCTGATCAAGACATGCGGTGTTGGGGCGGCCAACAGTGGACCGCCCCATTTGTTTGATCGATCAGCAGCCGCGACCGACCACCGCCTCGCACGGAGACGCCGGGAAGATCTCGACCGTGCCAACCTGGCTGAACGGCCGCATGAACTGGCTGATCTGCTCTTCACCAGGGGCGTCGACGATCAGGTAGAGCCTGTGTGCGCCGTTGATGACCGCTTCTCCCTGAATTTTGACGTCATGCGCCGCCGCGTTCTTCGCAGAGAGATGCGTGAGGAGCATCGGACCCATCTGGGGGTCTCGCGCTGGACAGGTTTCGGCCGAGTGTTGGTGCTGCACGACGAAAAGAGCCACGGTGCTTTCCTCCTTAGAGCGTTGATGCTGATTTAGTCAACTGGATCGATACGGCCCGTCTTCACGTCATAGATGAAGCCGTTGACCGTGACGTCGTCGGCGATGAACGGATGGTTGCGGACGGTCTCGACGTCGTCGCGCACGCTCTGGACGACGTCGGCGAACGGCAGGAAGTCGATATGATCGGCTGCCTGACCAAACCGATCCGAGAGCTTCGCGTGCAGATCCTCGTTGCGAAAGCTCGTCATGCCGCAGTCGGTATGGTGGATGACGACCACCTCGTTGGTTCCCAATAGCTGCTGCGAGATGATCAACGATCGCAGCGCGTCTTCATCCGCGCGGCCCCCGGCGTTGCGGATGACGTGGGCATCACCCTCCTCCAGACCGAGGAAGCGAGCGGGGTCCAATCGCGCGTCCATGCAGGTGATCACGGCGACGCGACGGCGCGGCGGCGCGGTGAGATCAGCTTTGTCGAAGTTCGTGGTGTACTGCGTGTTGGCTTCCCGAAACTCCGGGATGATGGACATTTGTGCGTACCTCTCATTGTGCGTGGAGCATGTCGAGGCGCTCGCCGGTATGCGAGGCCATCGTCCGCGTCTCCACCAACTAGATTTGGGTCAAGCAGATGAGCCTGAGCGACCGTCCGGCGCGCTCAGGCGATGGTACAGGAGCATATTCTGGGCCAGGTGGCAAACAAGGCGGTCACCGAAAGAGAGGCATCGGCCCGTCTTGTGATCAGCGCTGAGGTGGTGTGGTGATCGGCAATGCGCATCGACGGCGGCTTTCGATCAGCGAACGAGACGGGCCAGCGTATCGGCATAACGACGAGCGCAGCCCGACTATTCCTGCCTCGCTCTGAGTGGGCGGAGCTGTGCGGCGCGTTGGCGCGGGAGATGATTGGTTCGTGAATTCAGGTGCGAAGCGGCGGGGTATGGTGACGAGAGCCGAACCTACGCGCGAGAATCGTTCCCGTAGCCCTTACCGGCTTCGAACTCCTCGCCGGTCAGCATGGTGATGACGGCGATGGCGTGCTGCAGATCTCGGCCTCTGGCGAGCTGCGCGCAGGCCACTTCGGCCACGTGTTCGTCGCCTAACGACATCTGTAGCATGAGTCGTGCTTCCAGCGCCTCGCAACCGTACGTCGTCGCCAGACGCTGAACGGCCGCTTCCTCGCGCTCGGCTACTTCACGCAGCTTGCGCGGCAGATCCTCGCGATCGAGACCCTCGGCACGCATCTCCTGGTAGATCTTGCGCGCCTTGAGACGGGCCAGTCGGCTCCACGTTGATTGATCGTACATAACGCTGCTCCCATCTCACGGTTGAAGTGAATGACGACGACGCCGAACCGTGACGAGCGCATCCATTTGCCCCGAATGCCGGGAATGGACTGACATAATCACCTATATCTGACAAATTGTACCCCGCCTGTCCAGTTTGACCCGGCGCGTCGGCTGGTTCGCTGCTATCCTGTGCCGAATGGAATTGGCAGCATTGGAGGTCGACGCATGCGCGTGCTGGTCATCGGCGGGACTCAATTCATCGGTCCATATGTGGTGCGGCGTCTCAGCCGCGATGGGCATGAGGTCGCGGTCTTTCATCGCGGGCAGACCGAGGCAAAGCTGCCACGTGACGTGCGGCACATCCATGGCGATCGCGCGCAGATGGCCGAGTTCGTCGAGGATTTTCGTGCGTTCGCGCCAGACGTCGTGGTCGATATGCGCGCGCTGACCGAGTCGGACATCCGCCACACCGTCGACGCCGTGCGCGGCATCGCGCGGCGTATCGTCGCGATCAGCAGCATGGACGTCTACCACGCCTATGGCATTCTCACCGGTTTTGAAGAGGGGTCAGTGCAGCCGATGCCGCTGACCGAGGATTCGCCCGTGCGTTCGAAGCTCTTCCTCTATCGCGGCACCCAGAGTTCGCGACTCCCTGACATCGACAATTACGACAAGCTGATGGTCGAGCGGGTGGTGTTAAGCAACGAGGGCCTCCCTGGCACGGTGCTGCGCCTGCCGGTGGTTTACGGACCGGGTGACGGCCAGCATCGCCTCTGGCCCTATCTGAAACGCATGGACGACGGCCGGTCCACCATTCTGCTGGGCGAACGCGCGGCCAAGCGCCGGTTCGCGCGGTCCTTCGTCGACAACGTGGCCGCCGCCGTCGTGCTGACCGTCACCGACGATCGCGCTGCCGGTCGGATCTACAACGTCTCCGAGCCGGAGTCCCTCACCGAGGCCGATTGGATTGCGCAGATCGCGAAACGCGTCGGCTGGGACGGCCAGGTCGTGACGCTGCCGGACGAGAGAGATGCCCGAGCACCTACGGGAATCGGGTGAAATCGGGCAAGAGATGGTGGCCGATTCGACCCGCATCCGCGAGGAACTGGGGTTCAAGGAAGAGATAGGGCGGGACGACGCGCTCGATCAGACCATCGCCTGGGAGCGAGAGAGCCCGCCGCCGCACGACCCGGCACGCTTCGACTACGCTGCAGAAGACGCCGCGTTGGCCAAACGCTAGAGTTCGCGCCCTTTCGCAACAGTTCAGTAAAGAATGCAACGACTTTGTTACGGCTCTCCGCCTAGCATCAGAGGTGCGGGTGGGGAGTCGTCCTGCTCATCGGTCCCTCACACATCCAATGGCAAACGAACCCCCACCCGCCCTTCGTTTCATGGACATCGCTGACCAACCGTTTCAAAGCAAGGGAAAAGTGAATGAGCGAATCTCAGGTCGATTTCATGGTCGTTTCGGCCCACCCGGACGACGCTGAAGTGCAGATGGGCGGCACCATCGTGAAGCTGGTGCGCAAGGGGATGCGGGGCGTGCTGATCGACCTGTGCGACGGCGAGCCTTCTGACTTCGATGCGCCCGGCGAGCGAGTGCTGCAAGCAGAGCGCGCCGCCGAGATACTGGGCGTCGAACGCATTCTGCTGTCGTTTCAGGACCGCATGATCCAGGACACGATCGAGATTCGTCTGGCCGTCGCGCGCGAGATCCGGCGTCTGCGTCCGCGTACCGTTTTCTCGACGGCGGCGGCCTGCGTGCACCCCGACCATGAGGCCATGGAACCGATCGCCCGGGCGGCCGTCTTCTACGCGCGGTTGAAGCATTGGGATCGCGTGCCGGGCGGCGAGGCGCTGGCCGATACCGAGCCGTGGGAGGTCGATCGCCTCTTCTTCCCACACTGCAAGCTCGAGCCGGTGTGGGGAGATTTCGCCTTCGCGGTCGACGTCTCGGAGACGTACGAGCTCAAGCAGCGGGCGTTGGCCGAGTATCGCTCCATCTTCAAGGTGGATGAGGGGGATCGGCTGCTGCAGCTGTATGAGGCGGAGGACGCGCATATGGGGCGGCTGGCCGGAGTGCGCTACGCCGAGATCTTTCGGGCTCACAGCCCGCTGGTGGTCGAGGACCCGAACGTCTTCCTGCCGGGCGTGCACGCCTGAGTCAATAGCGACCCTCGATCTCGGCCGTCACATCCTGGTCACGCCGCTGGCGCAACTCGGTTTCATGAGTCGCATCATCATTCGAGCCAATACTCTAGATCGATCGCGTCTGGACCGGCCGACAAGAGCGTATCCAACGCGGTGACGAGGCGTCCGACGGTGCGAGCATCGGAGCGTGGGTATCGTCGATGGCTCGTGAGGATCAGTCCGGCATGAGTATCGCCGCGTTCATGGTGTGCCGCAGCCAGTGGCAGGAAGTCGACGACGTTCTCCGTCAGCAGCGTCCATCCTTCGGCGTTCGCCGTTGCGAAGATGACCTCGTCCGGCTGTCCGCGGAGATCGGGCCGCTCTGGCAGGCGCATCCGGGATGGGGAGTGCGCCTCATCCGTCGGCAACTGGAACGCGAGTCGTTCGCCCCGCTGCCCTCGGAGGTCACCATTCGGCATTGGCAGCATCACCAGAGGATCGCCAGTCTGCAGAATCTGCCCGACCGCATGTTTGACAGATTCTGCGGAACTTCATAGGAGATGGCTTCGCAGTTCTCGAAGATCAACAGACCCGCCCGCCAACGCAACCAGCCAGTCGACTCTCACGGGACCTCGGCCACGTCACTTCCGGCGAGTACGGACCTCCTCGAAATTCGTGCGCGTCTCCGGTGTGTCTGCGCAGCCATGACCTCTAGATGGCGACCACATTCAACGTCTGGACGAACTGCCGAGCGTCCCGCGCCTTGACCCTCGGCACGTCGAACAGCCATTCGTCTCCGTCGGTGAATTGAATTGTCAGCTTCGATGCCAGCGCGCCTCCGTCGATCTGAACCGACGCAATCTCGCTTCGTCGACGGCGTGCCAACACCTGATCGGTAACCTTCATATTGATCAGGCCCGACTTGGTTTTCAGGAGCGCGACGTCAGATTCGCTTGCCGCGAGGTATCCGACCCGCCCAAATGCTGGGACACCGGTACGATTAGACGCAGTTCGAGCGGCGATCACGCCTCCGACAACGCCGCCCACGCCCATCGCGACCGCGCGCCGGCCGAATCCCGTTGGGTTGACGAAAACACCTGCCACCTGAGAACTGCCAAGGGCTACTGAAGCATCTGCGGCCATCGTTGTCTCCTCTTTCAGGACGAGCTCACAGCCACGTCCAGCACTAAAGAAATTCGAGGCGCCAGATAGAAGGACCAAGCGCCGTGTTGACTAAACTCAATGTACGAGTCAGGCGGGCAAGTGACTATTCAGTGGTTTACAGCAGATTCACGGCTCTAATTCGGGGACAGGAGAGACTATCCAGACCATCCCGCCGGGAGTCGCCAGCCGAGCTTGCGTCAACTCACGATCACGAAGCGCGCCAGTTCGGGCGGGATCTCTTTCATGCCGCGTCGGAGCGCCTTTGCCAGCGCGTAGCGCATCGAGCCCGCATAGCGCTTCTGCACTGATTCCGAAACGGGCACGCCGAGGCGTTCCATCTGTTCCAGCGCGAACTCCCAGGCCAGGTGCTCCTCGCGCCAGCGTGGTCGCAGTTTTCCGAACGCCTGATGCCCGACCTCATGTGCCAGGATGGCGAAGCTGAGGGGTGAGCGTGGGTGCGGTGCCTCGATGATCCGATCCGGCAGACCGATCCAGGCGATGCCGGTCATGTTGGCGCGCCAATGGCAGACGCGCACGTCGTGCTCACGGAGCAACTGTGACGCCTGCAACGCATAGCGCCCCTCGATCTGCGCGGTCACATCCCGCTCTCGTCGCTGTCGCCGCTCCCGCGCCGTGGTCATGTGTGCTCCTTGTATCTGAGTCCGCGTCTCTGAACGCACATCTTAGAGACTTCTTCGGCGTTCTTGCCCCCATCACACCGCCAGCATGCCAATCCATGAATGTCCGGGGTGGACGAGTGCGAGTGACTCGGACAGCCAGCGACGACGCGTGGGATCGAGTCGAGGGAGGGCGGCGGCAAAGTCGCCCTGGTTCTTCGGCAGATGTGCGTGTTTCGCTTTGAAGAGCAACGCCACCTCCGGGCACAAGTAGGGGATGCCATCCGGGGTGAATTCGAACACCTCGCGGTATGGGCGCCGAATGCGCGGGTCGCGACGACAGATCCAGGTGTCGCCATCAGAGGGGTCCCGGAAGATGTCCAGGCGCCACCGGCCGCTGGCGGGCTCCCTCACCCAGGTCTGATGGTGCTCTTCATCATACTCGGCGTCCGCGTCAAACGGACAGACCAGGCCGTTGCCGTCCGGTCCCGCCATGGGGACGAAGAGGTCGAATCCGGTGAGCGCGGCGACCATCTCACCGACTCGATCATGCGGGATCGCCACCTCGAGATCCTCGTGTTCTCGTCGCTGCTCACCAAGAAAGAGGTCGATGGACCAGCCGGCCGCGACGTACCAGGGTGCCTGAATCCCGGCAAACCGCTCTGCCACTTCATCTGGGTGCCAGGCATCCCATTTCGTCAGGTCAGGTTCGAACGCTCCGGAGCAAATCACCGTCACTCTCCGTTCGTGGAAACCTCGCCGCATGGTGCCTGACACATGTCCGCGCGTTGAGAGAGAGGATTGTAGCATCGCTGACTGCTGCAAAAGAAGGCCGGAATCCGCGCCCTCTCATGCTGCTCGCGTCGCTGCCGCCGCGCCCGCGCTGTGGTCATCCGTTTAGTCGCCCTCTTCCAAGCTGTTGAACGGACTTGATCATACGATGACACGGCGCGGTGGGTTGCGAGCGAGAACACATCGTCTATCCGGCACTCGCTCAGGGTTTCTGCGTATTCTCCGCCGGCCGCGCCGCGCCGACGAGTTGGAACAGCTCAATCCCATACCAGGCCAGAGCCACCATGTACGCGAGCACGCCGAACGTCCCGGTGGTCGCCCACCACCACGACATATGGATGCCGCCGCCCCCTGGCAGGCTCAAGAAGCCGAGCACGAAGCTGGCCGCCGCGAGGACGATCATGCCAATGCCAAGCGGGCGTGAGAAGACCTTCGCCCGTATGGTGGCGACACCAAAGAGGACACCGCCGATCGAGACGACGCCGCTGGTCACCGCGAAGAAGATGTTGAAGGACGCCGGTCCGTCGCTGAGCGTTGACGTGGGGATGTTCAGATTCGTGATCCAGGGGTAGATCAGAAGCTGGATCAGCGGGAATGCTACGGTCAAGAGCAATCCTGATACGAGCACCATCACCATGCCAACAAAGCCGAGGACGCCGCTCTGCCCGCGTTGCCGAAGATAGACGGCCGGCCAACCGCCCATGACGAGGAGCCCGCCGATCAGCACGGCAATCGCGACCGGATAGTAGCTGCCGCTGGCGACCGCCACCCTGGCATTGCCCTGTGGAGCCAGCAGGTTGGCGGCCGCGGTCAGCACTCCTCCGACGATCAGTACTATGGCCGCGATCTGGTAGAGAGCGCTACGGGACATATCTAATCCTCACTCCAACCGAGGTCAAAGCAGATGAATCTGTGATATCGCGGTCGCTAATTCACGCTGACATGTCGCGATACCGACGGATGTCCTCCAGATGGTGGAGTTCGTGCCCCGCGACGATGTACCCAAGGGCACGGACGCTGACCGGGGTGCCGTCCGCGATGCCGACCCGCCCCCATGCCGCCGAGTCGAAGCTGCGAAAAAGCGACAGGCTCGCCTGCCGCACGGCCATAAGCTCCGCCGCGACGTCCGCGAGCGGTCGTTGGTCGAGACCGGCCGCAGCAACATATGGCGCGAAATCGTCCACCCCTTCCAGCGGCGTCGGGTCCGCACGGGCGATCCGTAGCGCGCGATAGACGAGGACGCGTTCGGTATCGGCAAGATGGCCGACGATCTCGATCGTGTTCCACTCGCCCGGCGCGGGCCGAAACCGCGCCTGCGCGAGCGTGAGGGACGCGAGGAGTACCGCCGTCTCCTCTCCTTGCCGCGTAAGCATTGGCACAAGGTCGCCATCAGGCACGAGGGCGATGTAGCGCCCGTAGTACGGCGTGTGTTCGTCCGCGAGGGGACGCGCTGGGTAAGGGGTCGTCATCCCTCCTCCTGTCCGATTGCTGTGTGTTCGATGCTTCGCCGACGGCGGAGTCACGCTCGCATCGAACCGCGGCTCCATTACTGATCGATGTGGAGGTGCAGGCCGGGGTGTTTCTGTGTTAGCAGGAGACGCACATCACGATGATGCCGAACGAAGTTGTTTGGACCCAAGTGTCCGTTGTGAAGCACGAGAAACCTGACCCTTGTGTTCCTCCCCACCGGGGATCAGTCTCACAAATCGTGGTTCCAACGGACAGGGCCAATTGAGGGGCAAAAGCTCCCGCCACTGGACTCGAACAAGCACGTGGTGGATCCCTGTATTCGCTCCCGCCCGCATCCAGACCGTGGTCTTCGCCTGTGAAGCGGGCGTCATCCTGCCGCGGTCAGAGGAGTAATGAACGGTGGACGATGGAACGAGTGGGCGTTGCCCATCCGCTGACTGTATTTGCGCACTGGGATAGACGTCAGAGCGCGACAACCAGGGCGGTCATACGGGGCGGAGTAGACGAGCATCTGCTGAGACCGGGTGCGAACAAGGGAGTTCATGCGCACGAGCCGGCAAGATCCGCACACCCACTCGACATTGGGTAACAGTTTGCTCGCCTTGACGGGCATTGTGGTGTTGGCCCGGTATTTGTGCGCAGGTATGGCAAGGAGTCGCCTTGCCCAGTGGCATTGCCGGACGGTCCATCTTCACGGCGTCCGCGATCGTTTCCCATCAGCCGCAGCCGCTTCCTGCCGCTCCCAGTCGGCCTTCTCCAGCGCGTACTCGACATCGTCACCATCCCAGATGACGTCGGGATCGAGGCCATGGGCTTCGAGTTCGGCAGGGGTCATGCGGAACGTCCGCACGAGCGTCATGCCCGACTTCTGCATGACCCGCTGGGAGCCGATATTGTCTTGGTACGTCGAGGCGACGACGCGTCGCACGCCAAGCTCGGTAAACCCCTTGCGAATCAGAGCGCGCGACCCTTCGGTGCCGTACCCCTTACCCCACGCCTCTTGGCGCAGCCGGTAGCCGAGCTCGACCTCATCGGTCGGTCCTGCTTCCGGTGGCCGGAACTCGAACCACCCGAGAAACTCGCCGGTGGATCGCTCGATCGCCGCCCAAAAGTCGTACCCCGCGAACCGCTCGTCGGGTTGGAGGAACCTCGGCAGCGTCTGGTTGCGGATCACGTCGCGAGGGGTGGGGATGCCGCCGTTGATGTAGAGCATGACGGCAGGGTCGCTGTCGAGCGCGCACAGGTTGTCCAGATCGTCCGGGGTAAAGGGGCGAAGCAGCAATCGCTCGGTTGTCAGGAAGACCTGCATGGCGAGTCCCTTTCTCGGGCACGTCCGCACGCGACGCAGCATACCAGGATGGCCGCGCGCGTCGCCCGCCCCGGGTTCCGGACAGAGTCGGGCGTCATCATTCCTCGGAACGAGGCATGACCGCGGGTGCGTGGCGCGGTTCTCCATTCTCCGGGCCAAGCGCCTCGCCCCACTGGTTTCGCATCGTGCTGATGTACTATTTCGGGAGTCGACTGCTTTCATAGACGAGGGCCGCACACGTTGCCGCTGGTCTCCCTGACCTGGCGGATCCATTTGGACACGCGTTGTGCTTCTCGCTGGGTTCTCGAGGAGGGTTCATGCCAAGTCGTGCGGAAATTCTGGACACCCTTGCGGCGTCGCAGGCGCAGGTCTTGGCGTTCTTTCAGGCGCTGAGCCCATACGACCTGGAGCGCCCGGCAACGGCGAGTGAGCTTCCGGGAGCAGCGCCGTGGCGCGCCAAGGATCATCTGGCGCATCTGGCGCAAAACGAGCGCAACATCCAGCACTTGCTGCGTCGCGTCCTCGCAGGAGATTCACGCGAGACGCGCTCCTGCGCCTGCAATACCCAGAGGGACTGCCGCTGCCGGACACCCTGGGCGATTGGGACGCGCTGACCCCGGAAGAGCAGGAGCAGCTGGTGCACGCCGTCGCCAACATCAACCAGACCTACCTTGAAGCGCACGTTAGCGACACTCTGGACATGTTGGTTGCGGATTACCTGGCCGCGCGACAGGAAACACTGGACCTCATGCAGCAGTTCACCGATGAGCAGTTGGCCGCTCCGGTGCCTTTGGTCATTGGCGAGCAGTCCCCCGGAGATTTGTTTGCCGGGCGCGCGGGACATGCCGCCGAGCATGTGACCTCGATTGAGAACGGATTGCGCCAGGGCGGGTAGACCCGTTTCGTACGTCGCCGGTCTCCAACGTCCTGACACCGGATCTCGCCCGGCCCGTGGTCTGTGCATGGCTCAGAATGTCGACACGCGCAATCTCCCAGAAGGCCAGCTTCGCTTGTAGCCATGTCGATCCATCAACGATCTGACCGCAATCCATGCCCCTCGTCTGACGAGGCATTCCTACCCTCCGTGTCGATCAGCATGCAACATGCACGACCGCCACCGCGCTTGGCGCCCTTGCCGCAGTGCATGCGCATCAAGGCGATTCGGGGATCCGGACCGTATGATCTTTGGAGCGTGTAGTTCGAGCGGTCCGCGGTTCACTCGTATTCGAGGAACTCAAGCCGGTTGCCGAACGGATCGTTGACGTAAAAGCGGGCGTAGCCCTCGATCTGTTCATCCGCAACGGTCTGGAATCCCGCGTCCTCGAGCCGCGCCCGCAGCACCGCCAAATCCTGAACGAGCAACGCGGGGTGCGCCTTCTTGGCCGGCCGGAAGTCGTCCTCGACTCCGAGATGCAGTTCCAATGCACCGATCCGGAACCAGCAGCCGCCACGGCTAACTAGGTTCGACGGCTTCGGAATCTCAGGCAAACCGAGGCAGTCGCCGTAGAACGCCCGGCCCTCAACCTCTGCGCCGCGCGGAATGGCAAGCTGTACGTGGTGGATCCCTGAAATCGTTCCCGTTCGCACCCGCACCTGATGGCCTCCTCGACAATTAGACGGTCGTACCGATTTACGTCAGGGAAGGTCGACAAGATCCCCCAGCCGTTTCGCGACCGTCTCCACATGCGGCAGGCGCGCCTCTTCACCCTCGCGCAGCAACTCGCGCACGGCGGCAGCGAGGGCGTCACGGAGCGTCTCCGGCTCGATCGAGCGCACATGCGTCGCTGCGAAGCGCGTCAGGATCTCGGCCGGAAGGTCATCATAGCCACGTCCCTGCACTTCGGGCAGCCCATGACGCAGGCAGGCCAGCGAGAGGCCGTGGTCACGCAGCGTGTCGATGCAATGTTCGGCCTGCCAGACTCGCCCGCGCCCGATGCACGCCCGGGCGTGGAGCGCGTAGATGACGCCCCACCCAAAGAGATCGCCCGCCATCGCCGGCGTTGTGGGCGCGGATGCGTTTGCCGGTGTTTCCCCGGCGGTCCGGCCGAACAGCAGGCGGAAGCGTGGTCCGGCCGGGCGGAACTGCGACGCCGGCGTCATCGAGAGGTCAAATTGCAACGCGTCCGGTAGCAGAAACACGCGATAGATGGTCGGCCCACGCTCGAGGTCGACCAGGTGCGTGGCGCTGAACTCGTCGATGATCGCGTGCGACCAGTCTTCCAGCACCTCGGTGGTCGGCACGTCGTCGGTGATGGCGAAGGTGAGATCCAGATCGGAAAAGCGATCCCCACTGCCATCGACGGCCAGCGAGCCCACTACCGCACCGGCCACGACGCGCTCATCCGCCTCCGCGATCTGGAGTATGCGGTCGCGAAGCGCATCTCGTTGTTCAATGGTGAACATGCTGCATGCTTATCTCTCGACAGGCCCTCGACCGGCTCCAGCCGACCTGGCTCGAGGACATCGGGACGATCCAATTGAGTCACATTAGCACATCATCTGGACGTCTCGTGCCTGGCTAGAGCGCGGTTCTCCCGATGCGGTTCCATTGAATCAATCACACGTCACTGCAGAAACTGGAACGACTTCAGCATCTGGTTGAATTCGGCGAGTGCTTGATCCGAATACGGTGGAACCGCGTCATCGCTGATACTCAACGTGATCTGCCAGCCGGTCCCATCGTTGATGAATACCGCCGTCCGCGCGTCGATCTTCATGCATTTCATGGTCTGGCAGCTAACCGCGTTCCCCAGTCCGCCCTGTTCAGTGAGCGTGTAGGCGAAATCCACAAAAATCACCGACTTTCCATCGGCCGTCATGTCCGTGGGTGTCAAGTTCCCGGTGGCAGCCAGCTGCTTTGTTCCTTGAGCAAGAATCGCGTTGGCGTAATCGCTGGTGGTGGCCGTGCTGTCAATTGGAACTGCCATCACGTTGATGTTGGTGCTGAAGCCATTGATCGGCTGGTCGATGAACCCATCAGCGATGCTCCCTGCAACCGGCAGTTGCCGATATTGCCAGCTGGAGGGCACGCTGGCCTGATAGGGCATCAGAGTGGACCGGAACGTGACCATGTCACCGGCACTGGAATCAGCAGACTGAGTTGGTGATGCTGAACGTGTCGGTGTCGCTGCCGAGGTGCTAACCGGCGTTGGTGAAGGCGTGGGTGTCGTCGTTCGCGTGGGAACCGGCGTTGGGCCGTCGGTGGGGGTGGAGGTCGGAACCGCGGTTGGTGCCGTCGTGACCACTGTTCCCGGTTGAGATGTAGCTGTGGCGGATGGTGTGCTCGTGGTGCTGTTGGCGCTATCGCCCGCCGAGGCAGTGCTTGCTTGCTTGGCCGAGCCGCAGCTGGCGACGAACATTGCCAAGACAACAATGAGTGTGGTTACCGTCGCGGTATGTCTTCTCACGTAGCCCACCCTCTTGGACGTAGTCCGTTGCTCATCAAACCCTCACAACGCTTGGATTTGGTCATTCGAGACATGTAGCTCATGTCAGCCACACTCCGAAGTCGCGGCACAGCCAGATGTTCGCGCCCACCAATGGGCACCTGCGATTGAGATACACGCCTGTCGATCGCTTGTTCATGTGCGTGATGCTACTTTCCACAAGTGACGGCTCATACACCATGCGTCTTTGTGGAAATTCTCGCGCTGTGTGGGTTAGCTGGTCATGGGGCATGAGCGGGATACGGCGGCAGGACAGAAGGCCCGTGAAGCGGGCGCAAAGTCCCGATGGCGGACGTCGCCTATCTATGCACCTGCGGTGGTCGAATATCGGCCCGGCTCTGGATGATCTGGAATCCTCGAGCCAGGTAGTTTGTCATGGCGTGCGGATGGTCGTCAGAAGATGTCTGCAGCCAGACTCGGCGCACGGGCCCAAGCCCGGGTCTGTCCCATGCAAGTCGCGTGGCGAGCGTGAGAAACTCCGCACCGAAACCTCGTCCGATGTATTCAGGTACAAGTCCGAATACGACGATGCCCACGTCACCGTTTGACTCTGCTTCTATTTCAACCAGCCCGGCGACTTCGTCACGTATTCGGGCGATCCACGCCGCAACACCCTGCTTCGACAGCTCGCGCCGCCACAACGCTGTGTGGGTGTTCTGGCTTGAAGCGTGCCGCGGCGGCTCGTGCCCGACAAGATGGCCGCCCTGCCGCCGACCCGTTCCCGGGCTGTCGTCATGCGTTTCTCATCTCGTTGCCCATTTCCACGCGTTTGAAGGGACATGATCATACGATCGCGACCGCGTCACCAACAGCGATTCCTCGACGGTGCAGCGGGTTCGATCTCCCAGCATCGGGGAACCACTCTACTTCCGGCCCCCGAAGAGATAGGACCTGGGTGTCGGTCGGTTGGGTGGATTCGCCTATGGCTGAGTGACTATTCGCCTGATTTGCTTGACATAGATCTTGTGACTCGGATGCCCGAGTCTGCGTCGTCCGCGATCGCTCGAGGCTGTCATGGTTCATCAGATACGCTGGCCGTCAGCTCATTCTTGGTTCACTCGTCCATCTGCCTGGGTGGTTTTCCTTACCATGGGAATCGCCGCGTGCGGGCTCTACCTGTATCCGGTCGGCAAAGCGTACTACGACATCCTTGGGCTGATCTTTAGCTTGGTCACGCTGACAGCCCTAATTAGTGGAGTCCGCTGGTATCGTCCGGCATTCCCCTGGCCCTGGTATAGCCTCATGGTGTGCTATGGCGCGTTGGTATTCGCCAACGTCGTCTGGCTCTACTATGACGGTCTGCTAGGTAGCGCAGTTCCCTTCCCCTCGGTCGCCGACATCGGCTATCTGGCGCAGTACCCGAGTGTCGGCGCGGCATTGCTGCTCATGTTCCACCGGCGGGCCGGCGCACGAATCTGGTCGGTCCTCCTTGATTCCATGATGCTGACGACCGGCGCCGGGCTCTGCCTTTGGGTTGGGCTCATGGATCGATATTGGGACGATGCCCAATTGCCCCTCCTCTCGAAACTGATTGCTATGGCATACCCAGGAGGGGATCTTCTCATCTTCGCCTTGGCGCTGTGTTTCCTGCTTCTTCCGGGCCGTCGATCCATCCCGTATTTCCTCCTGCTCTTTTCGCTCGGGGCGACGTTCATTACAGACCTGTTCTATTCGGGCCTGACCCTGAGTGGGCAATATCAGACGGGGGATCCGCTCGGTGCCGGGTGGCTCCTGGCGTATGTCTTCGTCGGCACGGTTGCCCTACATCCCGACATGCGCGAGCTTGCGGCCGCTCAAACATCATCGACCACCAGTTTCTCCAGACGACACGTCGCCATCGTGTTGGCGGCAGGCCTGGTTGGACCGCTCCTTTATGCGCTCCGCAATCCACTCGGATTACATGTCGATACGTCGGTGATCATTTTCGGAAGCGTCATGCTCTTCGTGCTCGCGGTAACCCGTATGGCCCAACTTACGCACCAGGTTCGCCAGAATGAGGTGAGCTTCCGGCAGTTGTTTGCCGCTAACCCGCACGCGATGTGGGTCTATGATGTCGATGACCTTCGCATCGTGGAGGTGAATGACGCCGCCGTCGCACAATATGGCTATCCGCGCGAGACATTCATCGGTCTCTATCTGTCGGATCTGCGGCCTTTTGCTGACCGTCCACGGTTCAATTCACGTGACTTCTCGGCGTTGCCACAATACCAATCGCGTCAGTCAACTCAACACATGCGTCGCGATGGATCCGTCTTCGCGGTCGAGATCGACTCACACGCGTTGAGCTTTCGCGGACGTGCCACGCGGATTGTGGTGGCTCGGGACGTCACCGCACGTGAGGCATTGGAGCGCGAGCTCGAGCACCAAGCATTTCATGACGCTCTCACCGGGCTGCCCAATCGCGCCCTGCTCATGGACCGGTTACGCCAATCGCACGAACGCACGAAGCGTGACGGCCGTCCGTTGGCGGTGATCTTTCTCGATCTGGACCGCTTCAAGGACGTCAACGACGGGTACGGCCATGAAGCGGGCGACACTCTACTGGTGGACGTGGCCCATCGCCTGCAACGGGTAATTCGTGGGGCCGACACGCTGGCTCGATTCGGAGGCGACGAATTTACGCTGGTGCTGGGATCGCTTCACTCGCCCGCCGAAGCCGAGATCGTTGCCACTCGCATACTTGAGATACTTCAAGTTCCATTCCTCATCGCGGGACAGGAGCGCATGGTCACCGCCAGCATTGGCATCATCCTGAGCACGCAGGGACAGGATGATCCGGCCGATCTCCTGCGCTTTGCGGACACAGCACTCTATCGAGCGAAGGCGAGCGGCCGGAACCAGTACGCAGTGTTCGACACCAGCATGAGCGATCTGGCCATTGCCCGTGCCGCGCGGGAGGCGGATCTGCGTCATGCCATCGAAGATGGTGATCTGCTCATCGCTTACCAGCCCAAAGTGGCGCTCACAAGCGGGAAGCCGCTTGGTCTTGAGGCGCTGGTACGCTGGCCACATCCCGAGCATGGGCTCATTCCGCCTGGAGATTTCATTCCACTCGCCGAGGAGACGGGTCTCATTCTGTCGCTTGGGGAGTGGGTCCTGCGCACGGCATGTCGGCAATTCAGCCAGTGGCGCACGGAATTCCCGGCGACACAGTCACTCCTCCTGAGCGTGAACCTCTCGGCACGTCAGCTCATGGACCCTGGTTTGGCGACGCTCGTGTCCAGCGTGCTGCTGGAGACCCAACTCCCACCGGAGTGCCTGCAGTTGGAGATCACCGAGAGCTTGCTGATGGACAACACGGCACGAACGATCGAGACGCTGGCGCGGCTCCGCGAAATCGGAGTTCAGGTGGCCATTGACGACTTTGGCACCGGCTATTCTAGCCTCAGCTATCTCTCTCGGTTCCCGGTCAACGCGGTGAAGATCGACAAAGGATTTGTCCAGGCCCTCGCGTCACATGCGGACAACGCCGCCATTATCGAGGCCGTCGTCGGCCTCGCTCGCACTCTCAGTCTCGAGGTTGTGGCGGAAGGGATCGAAACGGCTGAGGATCGAGAACGGCTCGCCACACTCGGATGCGACATCGGCCAGGGATTCCTGTTCGCCCATCCACTTGATGCCAGTTGCGTCCCCGGCTGGGTATATGAGCATATGAACGAGAAACCTGACCCGGCGGCGGCGTCGGTCTTACGAGATGCACTGGAAGCACGCTCATCGTGATCACCGTGCTGGTGGGAGAGCCGCTTTTCGATGCCGATATGGCCATTTTGCAGCTTATTGCCACGGTCGTCGCGGGGGGCTTTGCCATCGCCGGCGTGTGGCGACTGCGTACCTCAAACGTCGAAGCGCTGGAGCTCTTTGCCAAGTCGGTTCTCATCGACATCTTCTTGACGCAGACGTTCCTTTTTTATCGAATCGCGAACGGCGGCATCGTGATTTTGGCCCTGAGCGTTCTGCTCTACTTAGCGCTCCGCGGCCTGATTAATGATCCTGCTCGTATCCACATGCCTGCGACATAGTCTTCGTTGCCGCGCCGACGCGTCCGCTGCGGTTTCCGGATCCCCTTGCATCGCAACATCCATCTTCTATACTGGCCATGAAAGCGAGATCCTTCGGGGCAGGGTGAGGAGCGCAGGCTCCAATTCCCGATCGGTGGTAGAGCCCACGAGCGCGGTCATTCGCGCATGATCCGGTGAGACTCCGGAGCCGACGGTACAGTCCGGATGAAAGAAGACTCGCGGCGGACCTGAGCGGACGGCGACAACCCGTTCCGCTCGCGGGATCGGTTCGATGGATCATCCGTCGTGCCGTCCCGCCCCAACTGGTTCTGCTGGTGCACCCCGAAGGCGTTCGCCTTCGGGTTTTTCGTGTCCATGGGGCGTGGTGGTTGCAGACCCGGCTCCCTGGGCAACGATCGTGTCATCGAGCAGAAAGGGTCACGCGATGTACAGCGGCATTGTCGAAGAAGTTGGACAGATCGGTCGCGCGGAAGTCGACCGAGCAAGGATGGACGATCGATATCGCCTGCCGGACCGTCCTGGAAGGTGTCCGGATCGGCGATTCGATTGCCGTGGACGGCGTCTGCCTGACCGTCGTCGAGTTTGGGACGGGATCGATCACCGCCAACATCCAGCCGGTGACCGCGCGTCTTTCGACACTGGGCGAGAAGCGCGCTGGAGCGTTGGTCAACCTGGAGCGCTCGGTCGAGATCGGCGGGCGACTTGGAGGGCATTACGTGCAGGGACACGTGGATGGTATGGGACGAATCCTCGACCAGCGTGCCGAAGGTGCGTCGGTGATCGTGGAGATCTCGCTGCCCGAAGGCCTCCGGCGCTACGTGGTGGAGCGAGGTTTCATCGCGGTCGATGGCGCCAGCTTGACCGTGATGGCCGTGCAGGCGGAGCGCTTTGCCGTGTCGCTGGTCCACCACACGCAGGAGCACACCACGCTGTCGCGGCTGCCGATCGGCGCGTCGGTCAATCTGGAGGTGGACGTCATCGCCAAATATACGGAGCAGCTCATCGTGCCGTAATGGCACGGTGCGGCCTTTCTGGGTGGTCATCAAGGGTTTGCATGCGTCCGCGCCGCTGTGGTCGTCACGGTCAGCGATTCGGGATAGGGCGCCGAGTCATCTGTTTTATTGCTGTGATTCTGGCCGTCACTTCACCGGCAATGTTCTCGCGTAGGTCGTGCCGAGCGTGACCCAGTACTGAAGATCATGGTCAGACTCGATCGCGTCGTCGTCGACCCGCAGCCAACCAGGCATGGCCCGGCCGCGCATCTCCATCAATCGGGCGGTCGAACTGGCCACGAGGGCATCCGATTCGGTTGGATCGACGCGGACCATCAGGCCGCCCTGTCCGCTGGCGGCGACGGCCATGTTGCCACCCACCAAAAAGGCAAGTCCACCGAACATCTTTCTCTCGGTCAGATCCGGCGCGCTCTCGAGGATGGTGCGGATGCGCGCTGCCAGCAGTTCGTCGTACGCCATGTCGATCACACTCCTACGTCACAGGTGTCGATCAGGTTGTCGTGGATCCCTGGGTCGCTTGCTTAGGGGAAGAGTCGGTCGTCGTCGCGGCTCCGCTCTCGGCAGTCTCCACGCCCAGCGCCTGAGCGACCAGCTCTTCGACCGCCAGCGCGGCACCGGCTTCCCACTCGGTGGTGAAGGCGGATTCGCCCAGAATGTCGCGCAGCGTGGCGAGCGTCGGGTCGTAGAGCTGAGCGCGGTAGCCGTCCGGCAGCGGTGACCGTGCCTCGGAGCGAATCGCGGAGCCGCAGCCAAGCAAGCGTGCGGCGAGCCTGCCCTCACGCCGGCTCGTCAGGATGGCCGCAATCTCCTCCAGGCAGAAGGCGGTGTTCACCGGAGCTTCGAGCTCAACCGAGAGCCGCAAGCTCTTACGGAGCAGCTCGAGCGCTCGATCGTCGTCACCGCGATGATGGGCGATCTCTCCAAGATTTTGCACCGCTACCGAGATGTAGTGCTTGTTCTGCAGCCGTTGCGACGTTGCCAACCCGGCCGTGAAATAGGACTCTGCCTGTTCCAGATCCTCCTGAAGGAGCGTGGTGAGACCGAGGTTGATTTGTGCCATGGCCTGAATGTTGTCGTCGCCCAGTTGTTCTCCAAGCCGCAGCCCTTCAAGGAAGAGCTCCGCGGCCCGGCCGAGCTGGTGCTGGTTCAGCTCCTGCGCGCCGAGGTTTACCAACGCGAGCGCCATCCCCGATACATCCCCTTGTTCACGGAAGATCTCGAGACTTTCCTGATGCAGTGACGCTGCCTTCGCGTAGTTCCCGGTACGCCAGGCGAGCGTTCCGGCCGCGGCGAGGACTCGCGCGCGAATCGGCGTCCGGGCGCGATCGGCGCTCAGCACCCGCTCCATCCAGACGCGAGGTTCGTGAAGGTGAGTCCGCAGCTCCCAATAGCGGGCAAGAGATGCAACCAGGCGGAGAGCCGCTCCCGGCTCGTGTGCCAGCAGCCAACTGACCGAGGCGCGCAGGTTGTCGTTTTCGCGGTCGAGCCGGGCGAGCCATTCCGGTTGCTCGGCTCCTTCGAGGTGAGATTCGGCCGCTTCGGCCAGCGCGAGGTAATGGTGGGCATGGCGTTCGAGCGTCAGTTCCACCTCGTCACCGGCCTCGAAGCGTCGCGCGACATACTGGCGGATCGGTTCGAGCAGGCGATAGCGTGCCTCCTCGCGGCTCAGGTCCACCAGGACCAGCGATTTCTCCACCACCAGGCTCAGAAGATCGAGCGCGGACCACTCGGGCCGATCGATGGTGATCGACTCGGCGGCGTCCAGCGTCCATCCGCCGTGAAAGACCGCGAGGCGCTCGAGGAAACGGCGCTCCTCGGGCTTGAGCAGCGCGAAGCTCCAATCCAGAGTTGCGGCGAGGGTGCGCTGGCGATCAGAGCCGTGCTGGCCGCCCGAAAGGACGCCAAGCGCATTATCGAGACGCGCCGCGAGCTGTGGCAGGGAGAGGATATTGGTGCGCGCTGCCGCAAGCTCAAGGGCCAGAGGCAAGCCGTCCAGTCGATGGCAGATCGCTGCGACCGCGGTGGCGTTGTCCGCGGTCAGGGACTGACCGGCACGGTGATCACGGGCGCGATCGAAGAAAAGCCGCACCGAGTCATTGTCTGCCAGCTTCGCGAGGCTCAGGTTCCGACCTGGAACCGGCAACGGGCGCACAAGCCAGCGATGCTCTCCCGGAACCCGCAAGACTTCCCGGCTGGTGCTTAGCACGCGCAGGTTTGGACAGCGCGAGAGGAGCGTCTGGACAACTCCGGCGCAGGCGGCGATGAGATGCTCGCAGTTGTCGAGGATCAGGAGGAGCGAGCGATCGTTGATCTGAGATGCCAGCGCCGAGAGTGCATCCTGTCCGGGTTCGCGCCGCACGGCCAACACGCCGGCGATCGTGCCGGCGACCAGTGTTGGGTCGCTCAGGGCCGCCAGTTCGACGAACCAGACCGGGAGGGACGTCTTCGCTGAGCGTTTGCCAGCCGACCTCCTGGGCTAAGCGCGTCTTGCCACAGCCGCCCGTTCCCGTCAGCGTGACCAGCCGGTTGGCGCTCACCAGATTCATCACGCCGGCCAAATCTCGATCGCGTCCGACAAAGCTCGTCAGGGAGTGGGGCAGGTTGGTCTTCACCTCGCGTGCCGCACCAATGCCGGCCGATCGAGCGGGGAGATCCGAACCTATCTGAGTCCCTGTGTGCGGCGGATAGGACCCACTCTTGATCGCTTCGAAGAGCCGCTGCGTCTCTGGCTCCGGCGTCGCGTCAAGTTCGCGCTGCAGTGCCTGCGAGAGCTGGCCATATTGGCGCAGTGCCAGGGGGCGCCGGCCGGTGCGGGCATACAGCTGCATGAGCTTAACGTGAGCACGTTCCTCACCCGGCTCAAGCTCGGTAATACGCCTCAAGGTAGATGACGCCGAGGCATCGTCGCCCCGCGCTTCGGAGATGCGCGCGAATTCATACAGTAGCGTGAGGTAGGTTGACGCGAGCGACTCGCGACGTGCGGTGGTCCAGTCTGCGTAGATGTCCTCAGGGAGGAGCAGGCCGCCGTAGAGGTCGATCGCCGTCTGACAATCGGAAGGCTCCTTGGAACGCAGGGCATCGCGCGCTGCGAGTTCGAATGCCTCTGCGTCGATCCGGAGGCGGTCTACCGGATAGAGGCACACACGATCGCCCTGGCTGCTGAGCAGCAGGCTCGCATCGAGATCCAGCGCGCGGAATTGGCGCCGAGCCAAGTGGAGCGTCTGGCGCAGATTGTTCGCGGCCGATTCCGCGGGGAACTCGGGCCACAGGGCTTCGCCGATCTGCTCGCGATTCAGCACGTGGTCAGGCGCCAGCGCAAGCAGTTTGATGAGCTGGGCTGTCCTGCGACCGCGACGGAGTGTGAGCGGCGATGACTGCGTGCCAGTCGAGAGGTGAAATCCGCCGAGCAGGGTGATCCGAAGCAGCGGCGCCTCGGAGGCGGGCTCGGAACAGTCGGCGCGCTGATTCGCGGGAGCAGCTCTCGAGGTCATCCAGCGGTCACTCGCCTGGCGAAGGAAACAGACTCGAAGTGTGAATAGTACCGAACACAGGTTTCCCCGTCGAGAAGGCGGGTCCTGTCATGTGGAGGACGTATCGCCCTCCACATGGCCGACATCCCGTGCATGTCACTGCCGCCGGGGAGCCAACCCACTGTCCCATATCCCTACCCAACGATGAACGTGCCGATGACGCCGAACGCGCTCAGCAACCCCGTCGTCGTCAGCGCGGCGACCGCCAACAGTCCGGTCACAAGCCACAGACGTCTGCTCCGGATGGATCTCAACTGGAACCAGCCGAGCGCGCCCCACAACAGACCTTCGACCAGGAACCAGGGCTCGTTGAAGAGCACGTCCTGCAAGTCCGACTCGCGGGCGTTTCTCGATACCCAGTGTGGGAAGTCCATCTTCAGGAGGCCGGCCATACTGAGTAGACGCTGGGCTTCGTCGACCGTCGCGTGCATCACGCAGCCAACGGCCACAACCCAGCAGAAGGCCAGCAAAACCTGTCGCGCTCGCTCGTGTCTCCAGAGCGGAATGAAGGCAATGGGCAGCAGCGCACCAAGCAGGATGATGGCCGCTCCCACGCCGTTGATCACGCGCCACTGATGCATCGAAACCGGGGTGCCGAACATGCCGATCGTGCCGCCGAATGCATAGTAGGCGCGGTACGCGGCGTAGGGAAGCGCCCACAAGCTTGCGGCGTAGGCCAGCCGTGACGTTGATCGTTGTGAATCTGTCGTTCGATCGTCGTGCGCTTTCGCTGTCGTTGAGTTCATCAAATTGCCCCTTTGCGTGGCTTTGTCATGAGCGTCCAGGCCGCAATGCCGAATAGGATTCCTCCCACAAGGAAGTACGCGTCAGTTGCGCTGCTTGACCAGAGTATGTACGCCGATGGATGCGCTTCACCCAGGAGTTGCTCGTTTGACAGACCGGTCAGACCGCCCGGGAGAACGCTCGTCGCCCGGAGCAGATCGTCAACGATGCCTGCCACACCTCGCACTGCCAGCACTCCGGAGCCGAGCCAGGTTAGGGTGAGCAGTATCCATCGCGGCACGTCGCGTCCCCATAGCCGAACGAGCGCAAGCGGGACCACCAGGCCAGCGACAAACATCGCCTTTGTTACGATGTCGAAGATCCAGCCGATCACGCTCGACGGTGGACCAGGGATCGGGTTGGGCGCATCTCCAAGACCAAATCGGCCTCCCGCAATCCAGTAGACGTGGAAGAGTATGAACAGGAGCGTCCATGCAAAGGCGGCGTAGGCCGTCCAACTGGATTTTCTCGGAAGCCAACCAGTCGTCTTCGTCGCAGGCGCGGTCGTGTGAACCATGTCGTGTTCCTTTCTCATGCCGCTGCGTGCATATGTGCGGGCACCAGTGAAATCCCGGTTCCCTGTCGTCTCGGATTCGTGGCGGTGCGTGGTTCGGCGGCTCTTATCGGCCGGAGGATCACGACGGGTATCTCGCGACCGGTTCGGCGCTGATAGCCAGCGGCCACTGGGTATTGCCGGACGACCCACTCCCACAGTTGCGAGCGATCGTCTCCTTCAGCGCTGCGCGCTACCATCGTCCTCGTGACGCCTCCCTGCTGGATGCGCACCCGTGGGTTGGAGCGCAGATTCAGGTACCAGGCGGGGTGCCGCGACGCACCCGCGGCGGACGCCACCAGTACGACCTCGTCACCAATGCGCAGGTAGGAGAGCGGTCGCGTCCGCTCCTGGCCGGTCTTACGCCCGGTCGTCGTCAGCAGCAGGACGGGACCGCCGCGCAGCGTACCGCCGAGCCTGCCGGCCGTGCGCGTGTAGAGCGCGCCGTGCAGTTTCCCGGCAATCCGCAGCACGGACCGCATCCCGTGTGGGCTGTGTATGTTTGCTGGGATTGGCTCCCGCGTG
Source organism: uncultured Chloroflexia bacterium (assembly GCA_963822235.1). Classification (GTDB taxonomy): domain Bacteria; phylum Chloroflexota; class Chloroflexia; order Thermomicrobiales; family Thermomicrobiaceae; genus CALAGB01. The sequence continues at coordinate 1,397,337 of CAWGGU010000005.1, read as the reverse complement.
GGCAGACCGACGTTGTCGATGACTGATCGCACGAGCAGCGCGCTTTCCCGAAGGATGCTCACCGCCACTTGACCATTGGTCTGTATCGCCGGGTTCATACTGACTCCTCATGAGCGAAACCACATCTTGTCTCTACTCACGATGATGGCGGTTGAGGGGGTGGTTTCGCGTCTGGCGCGGGTCGCGTCGCCATACGACTTGAGGCGTATTTCTCGGGTCGGTGAGTCAGACTTCAGGGAGAGGTGGACTGCGTCGCAGTGGCCAGCACCGTCCGGCTCGTATCTGGACGGAGACGACGAAGCTGAAATCGGTGAGGATGGTTAGACGGGAGAGGATCAGTCGCCGGGGCGGACCAGATGGTGCTCGTACGCCCAGACGACGGCCTGGACCCGATCGCGCAGACCGAGCTTGCTGAGGACGCGACCTACGTGGGTCTTGACTGTGCCCTCCGCCAGGAAAAGATGTTCGGCGATCTCGGCGTTGGAGGCGCCGCGTGCGATCTCGCGCAGCACGTCGCGTTCTCGATCGGTGAGCTCGACCAGCAGATCTTCATCGTTTTCCGACGCCGGCAAGGTCGTTGCCACCTGGTCGAGCAGTCGACGTGTCGTCGATGGGGCGATCACGGCGTCTCCCTGCTCGACGGTGCGGATGGCCGTCAGCAGATCTTCAGGCGGCGCGTCTTTGAGGAGGAAGCCGCTGGCTCCCGCGCGCAAGGCGGCGAAAGCGTACGCGTCCAAATCGAACGTGGTGAGCACGATGACTTTGGGCGGCGCATCTGAACGCGCCAGCAGCTGACGGGTCGCCTCCACGCCGTCTATCCTGGGCATACGAATGTCCATGATGACGACGTCAGCGGGCGTGGTAGCCAGAAGTGCAAGGGCCTCGGCGCCGTCGCCGGCCTCTCCGACGATCTGCATGTCGTCCTGCGCGGAGATAACCATGGCGAAACCGGCGCGCACCATGGCCTGATCGTCGACGAGAAAGACACGAATGCTCATGCGGACGCTCCAACGACGTTCGCACGATGCGGCATCCAGGCTCGCACCATGAATCCGCCGTCCAGTCCTGGACCTGTCACGATCGACCCACCGATCATGGCGAGCCGCTCACGCATCCCGATCAAGCCGTGCCCATGGCCGTCACTCAGTGACGGACCGCGCCCATTGTCGCTCACCGTCAGCGTCAGCCCGTCCTCGGACCACTCGAACCGGACCGTGGCCTCGGCGTCGGGCCCGGCGTGCTTCAAGGTATTGGTCAAGGCCTCTTGAATGAGCCGATAGAGCACCAATTCCGCGGACGGACCGAGCGGAAACGACGAGCCATGCTCAGCGAACTCAACCGAGAGCCCGCTGGCACGCACGCGGTCGAGCATCTCCGGCATCTCCTGCAGGGTAGGCTGTGGGTTCCAGGTATTCGAGTCGGGGGACGGGGTGTCTGGCCGCAGCACATCGAGCAGTCCGCGCGTATCCGCCAACGCTTCTCTCCCCGCCTGCGCGATCGTCTCCAGCACTTTGGCCGCCCGCGCAGGGTCGGACCGCGCCGCGTACTGACCGCCCTGCGCCTGACTCACGATCACCGCTAAAGAATGGGCGATGACGTCATGCATCTCGCGCGCGATGCGGGCGCGTTCGTCCAGCACCGCCCGCCGGGCCCGTTCCTCTCGCTCCGCCTCGGCGCGAGCGGCACGTTCTTCGAGGGCGCCTACGTAGACCATCTGGGCACGACGGACCAGTCCCAGGCTCCAGGCCGCTAACGCCACGCCGAAGAACGTGCCGAAGATCTCGACGATCGGCGCCTGTCCATTCATCGCCTGCCCATTGTGAACCAACTGTGCCGTTACGACGGCCGCTCCGGCCGCCCCGACCGCGACCCCGATGATCGCAGCGGCACGCTTTCCGTATGCACAGTAGGCGTAGAGCGAGAAGAGGAAGATCGTCAACGACGGTAACGTCTGTGGAGCTCCAGGCAGCGCAGCCTGGATGAGCGACAAACCGCTCACGGCGACGAACGACCGCGCCGGTGAGGAGCGCCGGAACACGAGGGCGATGGGCTGTCCCACGACGCTCAGTATCAGCACCGCAGCCAACCAGACCGACAGATTCTCCGGCGATCGTGTGGCATCGATGATCAGATAGAGCGACCAGGCGCAAAACAGGACGGCGAGGACGAACGCGAGCAGGCCGTCCATCGCCAGCGGGCGCTCACCTACCCAGCGCGTGGCTTCTTCGATTCGATGACGTTCTCCCCGCCATCGTGTCTTGATCATCACCATTGGTTCACCATTGAGCTCACTCTAGATCGGGCCGTGGATGAGTACGGGCGGGTCGAAGGCGGTCAAAACTGGATGGGTCGAGGCGCCGTCACGCGGGACGCCGATCTGACTGATTCGTCAGCCTCGCCAGCCTGGACAAGGCTGACGACAACTCGTCAGACACAAATGAGTATACGGAGACAAACGCTCGTTCGCCCAGTGGCTGCGCCAGCGGAGATCGATCGGAATCCTTGCGGCTATTCCAAATTCCCTTGTGGCATGGCGTCTGGCGTTGGTCGCAAGGAGAGTGGCAGTTGCAGCCAGGTTCGCAGCCGCAGCGCGAGCTGGGTGCGTACCTCAACGAAGGCCCGCAGGCGTCGCGCTTCGTCTCCCTCGACCGCGCTGGGATCGGGGAATGACCAGTGGATGCGCTCAGGATCGCCAGGGAAAAGGGGGCAGGTCTCATTGGCCCGATCGCAGACCGTGATGACGTAATCGAAGTGCTGATCGACATACTCGTCGAGCGACTTCGAGCGTGCACCCGAAATGTCGATGCCAATCTCCTGCATGGCGCGCACCGCAAGGGGGTTGACGCCGCCCGGTTCGGTTCCAGCGGAAAAGACCTCGATCTGGTCTCCGGCGTACTCGCGCAGCAGACCTTCAGCCATCTGCGAGCGGGCGGAATTGTGCGTGCAAAGGAAGAGGACACGAAGCCGTCGTTGGTTCAACTGGCACCCTCCTTAATCTGAAGCCCTCGTCAATCCGAACTACGGAACTGGGCCGACATCGGCTCACGGACAAACCGGAATCAGTCGCCCGGAACGACCGACCGCGGTACGTTGGTTGGCGGCATTTCGCGCGTGAAGAGTCGTTTCTGCAACCAGAGCGAGACGTAGACCAGCCCGATCAGCACCGGCACCTCGACCAGCGGCCCGACTACCGCGGCGAGCGCCTGGCCCGAGCCGATCCCGAAGACGCCGATGGCAACCGCGATCGCCAGCTCAAAGTTGTTGCTGGCGGCGGTGAATGAGAGGGTCGCGGTTTCAGCATAGCGGAAGCCCAGCAGATAGGAACCCCCGAACGCGATGGCGAACATCACGGCGAAGTAGACCAGCAGCGGTAACGCGATCCGCAGCACATCCAGCGGCAGCGACAGGATCACGTCGCCCTTGAGCGAGAACATCATGACGATGGTGAAGAGGAGTCCGATGATGGCCGTCGGACCGAGTCGCGGGATGAACTTGGTGTCATACCACTCCTGGCCCTTGGATCGACCCAGAAACAGGCGCGTCAGGAAGCCTGCGGCGAGTGGGATGCCGAGGAAGATCAGGACGCTACGCGCGATGCGCCACATGGAGATGTCGGCTGCCGCACTCTCGGCGCCGAACCATCCGGGGACCGTGGTGAGATAGAAGTAGCCCAACACCGTGTACATCAGGATCTGGAAGACAGAGTTCAGGGCCACCAGCACCGCGGCGTACTCATTGTCGCCGCAGGCCAGCATGTTCCAGATGAGGACCATGGCGATGCAGCGGGCCAGTCCTACGAGAATCAGACCGGTGCGGTACTCCGGCTTGTCGGGGAGGAGCATCCAGGCCAGGCCAAACATCAGGGCCGGTCCGAGTATCCAGTTAAGGAAGAGTGACGTGCCAAGGAGCTTCACGTTGCTCATGGCCGCGGGAACGCGCTCGTACTTCACCCTTGCCAACACGGGATACATCATCCAGAGAAGTCCGATGGCGATCGGCAAGGAGACGGTGTCGATCTGAAGGGCATCGAGCGCGTCGGGGAGACCGGGAAACAGCTTACCGAGCGCGATCCCGATCGCCATGGCGGCGAAGATCCAGATCGGCAGGAAACGATCCAGGGTCGACAGTCGATGGCTCACCGATTCGGTCGCCAGCAACGGTGTCGATTGCGCCTGTGCCATCGAAAGCTACTCCTCACGCTCGCGCGGACGATCCACCGGCTACTCCCGAATGAACGCGCTCAGGAGTATCCACCACGATATCGCCCTCGACCTCACAGCTTGCCGCCAGGGTGTTGTAGATCGTGCCGAACTTCTTGATGTTGCGATGCAGGAGATCGACTCGCTGCGCTGGCTCATCCGTCTGGAGACGCAGCGTGTACCGGACGCGCGTGATGCGCGGCGGGGATGCCTGCCGCTCAGAGATCACCTCGATCGACGCTCCCTCATAGCGGAAAGGGAGCAGATGGGAGAAGCGTTCGACGTTCTTGAGCACGCACGCCGCAAAGGCGAGCGTCAGCAGGTCGGCCGGGCCAGGGAGCTCCGCGCTCTGGCCGTCGGAGGTATCGAACAGGACCTCGGATGTCTTGATCGTGGTTGACGAGATTCCCGTTCCCACCATGCGAGCTTCGACGTGGTACGACAATGTTGGTTGGCTCATGCTTCTGCGCTCCTAGCTGGCGACAGCGAGACGTCCGCATCCGCACGATAATTCACTTGACATACCATGGGTGTCGCAGACCGACATGCCAGATTGCATTCTTGTGCCAATGCAGCGGCCCATCATGCGCCGCTCACGGGTGAGCGCAGCAGGGCGGCAAGTCCGCGACGGTCCGCGCCAAGTTCTGGTTGCCACGGGATGAGCCACATTCGCTGCGACAGCGCGTCGTCGACGTGCTGAATGTGCGCCCGTTCACGCTCGATGCGGCCGGAGAGGATCGGATGTTGCGTGCCGGTCATGCTCAGCGACTGGTTAACCACCCAGCCGAACGGCTCGATGCCCGCACGGCGCAAGTCCTCCTGCAAACGCGCGGCTTCGAGGATCGGCGTGCTATCGGGCAACGTCACGATGAGCAGGCGCGCGAACGATGGATCCTGCAGGCGCATCAGCGGCGTGGTCAAGCGTCCTGCAGAGCCAGTCGAATTCCGCAGGATTTCGCGGTGATACGCGCCGGTCGTGTCGAGCAGGAGCAAGGTGTGACCGGTGGGCGCGGTGTCGAGCACAACGAATCCGCGACGAGCCAGACCAAGAGTGCGAGAAAACGCGCGGAAGACCGCGATCTCCTCGGTGCATGGCGAACGGAGATCTTCCTCCAGCAACGATCGTTCTTCAGGCGTAACGTCTCCAGCCGCCTTGATGACGTCATGGGTGTAGTGCTCGACTTCGACCGCTGGATCGATCCGGCTGACGGTGAGCGTCTCGAGCGACAGATCGCCCAACGCATCGACTAAGTGCGCGGCCGGGTCGGTCGTGGTCAGATGCACCCGGTGACCTCGTGCCGCCAGGGCGACGGCCACGGCCGCAGCAACGGTGGTCTTCCCAACGCCGCCCTTACCCATGGTCATGATCACGCCGGGACCCTCGGCTTCGAGCGCGTCCACCAGTTCATCGATGCCCGCGTCGTGTACGAATGGGGCGATGGACGTCGGGGGTGCCGATGTCGGCGCGGAGGTTTCCGGTTGAGCTAACGCTCGGAGCGCGTCGACGCCGGTGAGGTCGTTCGACACCAATGGAACGGCCGAAATGGGCAGATTTCGTAGTTCGTCCGGCAACGTGTCGAGCGCGTGCTGCTGCAATTGAATGAGCTCGGATGCGATCCGATCGCTCCCGGCCGGCACGTTCAACACGCCGTTGACGACCAGGCGCTGGTTTCGCATGCCGAGCGCGTCCAGTTCCGCCCCGGCGCGTGCCGCTTCACGGAGCGCGCTGTCCTCTGGCCGGCTTACCAGGACGAGTGACGTGCGCTCCGGATTGGCCAGGGCCTCGACCGTCGCCACGTATCGCTCGCGCTGCGCTGATAGACCGGCAAGTGGGCCGAGGCAGCTTGCACCGTTGCGATTCGAATCGATGAAGCTACTCCAGGCTCGTGGCAGGCTGAGCAGGCGGAGGGTGTGACCGGTCGGCGCAGTGTCGAAGATGATGCGATCGAAGGTGGGTGCACCGGATGGATCCGCCACCAGACGCGTGAACGCGTCGAACGAGGCGATCTCCACGGTGCATGCGCCAGAGAGTTGTTCCTCCATGGAGCGAAGCTCTTCCGATGGCACGACTCCCCGATAGGGGCCAACGACCCGCTCGCGGTAATCGTCGGCAGCCCGATGTGGGTCGATGTTTAGCAAGTGGAGACCAGGAACGCCGGGAACGTCCGTCAGTCCGTCCGCGACGGATACGCCAAAGACGTCGTCCAGGTTCGATGCCGGGTCGGTGCTGACGAGAAGAACGCGCTGCCCCGCATCCGCGAGACTGACCGCGACCGTACTCGCGATGGTCGTCTTGCCGACGCCGCCTTTACCGGTAAAGAAGAGGAAAGGGGTCGTCCAATCGTGCCAGTTGAGTGGTGGCAGCGCGGCAATGCGCCCACTCACATCTCGTTCACGTGTCTGTCCGGCGGTCATTGTTCGTCTCCCGATCGGTGGTTCAAGTATTTCAGCCACCGTTGAACTATTTTGCCCAAACAAACGCCACGTTCGCGCGAGTCGAAGCTATCGGCCCGTCGCGATACCGCAGCGTGGTTCGCGATGCTGGATGCGCTTCGGGTCGAAGGCCGCGCCCAGCACGCCGTGGAGCTCTCGCAGCATCTCGGCGTTGAGCGAGTAATAGACCCAACGGGCATCGACGGGATCCCGCCGGGCCACGATGAGGTCGGCGCGCCGCAGCACACCCAGATGGTGCGAGATCAGATTGGGGGCCAGACCAAGCTCGTCGCCAAGCTCGCAGTTGCAGTACTCGCCGTCCATGAGCAGGGTGACGATGCGAAGTCGAGTCACATCCCCCAGGGTTTTCAGCGATTGAGCGAGTCGGGGCAGGTTTCCCACGGTTTTGGTGGTGGTGGTCATGTCATCCTCATTATCCTGCCGGGTCACCCAATTACTTCAACATCGGTTGAACTATAGTCGCCACGACCACGCGTGTCAAGCTCGGCGAGAGCGGCTATTGAACGGGACATCGCGTGGCAAATCACGGCTTTTTCGCGCGCGACGAGCGGGCCAACGTGGTCAGGTGCGACCTGGCAGACAGGCTTTCCAGCCGTAGATCGTGCCGTCTAGCTTGACATGCCAACCCGCCGGTAGAGATGGATCGACAGCGCGGCGAGCCAGCCCCAGGCGATCAGCAGTGCAGCCCAGAATCCAACGACCACACCGGCGCTGGATGAACCTGAAGCGAGTCCGGCGAAGCCTGTGAGGAAGAGGACGCCGGTGAGCGCAGATGCGATGGACCAGATTCGCTCATGCTGTTTGGCGAAGTGGCGTGCCAGCAGGAAGGCCGCGACGATCAGTCCGAGAAAGCCGATTCCGGCCGCCACCAGATGCAGCGTTCCGGGTAGGCTGGCGCTCGCCGGTCGTCCGTCCGGAGTGCCTGCTGGGAAGCCGTTCATGGGGTCAGCCGAGAAGATTCCGGCGCCGATCAGTCCGACGCCGTAGAGGCCCAACATCCGTGAGGCCCAGGTGCCGCCACGACCGATGAGCGCGCGCTGGATGCCGACGGCACAGGCGATGACCATCAGGCCGGTGAGACCGAAGTTGGCCCGTTGCACCCAGCCATACGCCCCGTTGCTCAGCAGACTGGCGTCGTCGTGCGCCAGATCGAAGCCGGAGCGAAGGAGCGCCTGCGCCAGAACGACCAGGACGTAGAACGGGCCGGCAAGGACGCCGTAACCCAGCAGGCTGCGCGTGACCCGGGAGGCCGGATTGCACGATGCGCTCGAATCGCGTGTGGGACGGGAAGGGTTGAAGGACTGCGCGCTCACGGCGAAACCTCCTCGACTTATGATTAGTACTGTACCGTCCAGTACTACAATAGCAGTATAATGAGTACGTACTGGACCGTCAAGTACCGAATGCGGTTGGTAAGAGGAGGGGTGAGATGGCGGCAGGAGGACGGGATTCGTCGTCGACCAATGTTCGGTCGACCGGTGCGGGCCGGACCAGCGCTGCGCCCCGGCGTGCCCGGCGGCTGGCGAGTCGAGACGTCATCCGTGAGGCCGCTGCCGCGCTCTTCCTGGCGAAGGGTTACCAGGAGACGAGCATGGAGGAGGTTGCCAGCGCCGCTCACGTCTCGAAGCAGACCATCTACACGCACTTCGCCGATAAAGAAGCACTCTTCGCCGATCTCGTTCTCGGCAACGTCGATCGCGTCGATACGTTTCTGGCGGAGTTGACGATTGCAAACTGGCACGCCGAGGACCTCGCTGCTGGACTGCGCCAGGTCGCGCGCCGCTACCTGCGCTTCGTCATCCGGCCTGAAGTGCTGCGGCTACGGCGCCTGGTGATCGCCGAGGCGGCGCGGTTTCCAGATCTCGCCCAGAGCTATTACGAGCGCGTGCCACTCCGCATTTATGCTGCGTGGGAGTCACTCCTAGTGCGACTCGCAAGTCAGGGCCAGCTTCATGTGAAGGATCCTCGCGCGGCGGCACACCACTTCGTCTGGCTGCTGCTGGGCGAACCGTTTGATCGATCCATGTTCTACGGCCCGGACGACACACCGACGACCGCCGACCTCGAGCGCATGGCGGATGCTGCCGTCGACGTCTTTCTGGCCGCCTACGGCTCGTCGAGGTCCTCGCCAAAGTAGTGGCGGCGGGCTGCTTCGTCGACGACCAGGCCATCTGGTCCGGTGACGTCCAGGCGGGCGAAGCCGCCCCGGCTGGGGTCAGCCTCTCGCGCACGCCCCACCCGTTCGCGGCGCGCGTCTGCCTCCGGCCCAACCTCCGTGAAGACGATGCCCAGCCACTGCAAGACGGTCCGCATTACGCCGTAGTAGGCCGAACGCTCTGCTTCATAGCCGCGCAGCGCTTCACTCCAGTCCGCTCCGTCAGTGAGCCGGTCCCGGATGACGCGTACGTCTCGCAAGCAGAGGGAGAGGCCATGGCCGCCGCTCGGGTCGTTCGCGCCGGCCGCGTCGCCGATCAAGACCACGCCGTCGTTGTAGAGGCGATCCGACCAGACGTCGGCGTTGGGAAAGAAGGCGAGCGGCCCGATCGCATACGCGTCCGCAAAGCTCCCCTCGGGGAAGACCGAGGCGCAACGGGCGATGTAGTCGGCGATGTGCTCCCGACCCCGTAGCGATGCGACGACGTCATCGTTACCCACGACGTAGCTGCGCACGCGCCCGCCACCCTGCGGAAAGATGAGGACATGGCCGCCCTCGAACCCACCCGTGTGAAACGTGTCATCGGCCAGCGATACGCCGTCAAGCAGACAACCACCCACTTGGTGGTGGACCGGCTCACGCACGGTTCTGGCTCCAACCCAGCGCCGGGCCGCGGACTGTCGTCCATCGGCTCCAATCACCAGCCGGGCATGTAAATCGTAGTCGCCTGCTTCGGATGCGACGCGTAACCGAAGCGTCGAGCCACGTGAGAACTCAGTCACTCTCGCGGGACGCAACACGTGCACACCGCTTTGGCGCGCATGCTCAAGCATAGCCGTTTGTAATGAGGGGTGGTAGACAGCCACCTCGTTGGGGACGTCGGGACCGATGCTGTCGTAACGCCCGCCATCGGCTGGAGCACGGTCGCTATAGCCGACCCAGAGTGGAAGTTCATTGGATCCGGCGTCTGATAGGACGGCGAGCAGTCCGAGCGCCCGGATCTCACGCATGCCCCATGGATGGATCGATTCTCCCCGCACCCGATCGCGGAATTGAGCCTCGCGCTCGATCAGCACGACGTCAAGCCCGGCCTGAGACAGTACGGCCGCCGCGCTGGCGCCCGCCACTCCGCCGCCGACCACGGCGACGTCGGCGGTCAGTCTGGCTGAATCGACGGTCGCGCTCACAGCAACCTCGCCCTCGTCACGTGTGTTGGAAAATCGACGTCCAGATTATAGATGGGCGGCCGCGACTCGTGTTACGCGCTCGCACGGTCGAGGAGCGGAAGTTGACCGGTCAAGTGACTGTGAAAATTCGCCGCGGTGGATCCTTGCCATCCCAGTCACGAGGGCGCCTGTTTGACGCGAGCATCGATTCCTCAGGGATGTGGAACATCTCCTGCGTTAAGGCAGCAGTTGAGCATTCGCGGAATGCGGACTTTTCGGAAAGGAAGACACGAACATGCCACTGATTTTGGTCATCATTCTTGTGATTCTGGTCTTGGCGGTCATTCCAGTTTGGCCGTACAGCAATCGTTGGGGCTACTATCCAGGAGGAGGCTTGGGCGCCATCTTGCTCATCATCTTGCTCCTCTGGCTGTTAGGCGTGATCTAAGAACGAGGACGGACGGCCGGGGCGATGTTGGCCCCGGCCGCATCGTTTCTGTTTCATTCGACTCACTCGGATGGCGGATAGCTACGCGCGACTAGTGATCTCGGGATGCCGTCGCCTGTCCGTGAACCGGCGACTCGACAGGGATTCGGACGACTCCGTCCGGCGACTCGGCCGGTCCGATCAATTCCCAGACCATCGTCAACAAATCTTGAATGTCAAACGGTTTCGCCAGGAATCGCTGACCGCCGTAATGTTGTTTCTGTTCTATAGCCTGCTCGAGCAACGCTTGGTCTGTCGAGAAGACGATCACTGGGATATCCCGCGTGTTCGCCTCTTGCTGCAGGTGTTCCAACAATTCCCAACCAACGTCCTGGCCAACCACGAGGTCCACCATAAGCAAATTCGGTTGTAATGCGGCGATTTGGTCCCAGGTACGGGGAACGTAGTTCGTCGTGGTGACGTTATAGTGCTCGGCTTGCAACAGCTCGCGGATGAATTCAAGCACCATCACCGAACCGTTGACCACGAACACGTGTTTGTTCCCCGGTTCCAAATGTTGTGCATCACGAGCCATCAATTCCTCCCAGGCATGCTGTTGACGGCTTATTCCATGTGCATTGTATGCAGCATGGCTGATTAGCAGTACACAGTTACGCGGCTTGCTCCCCAAAGCAAACCGCTTACCAACACGATTGTCGACCCCAAACGGCGTTTCACCCTTGGAGTCGTCTCAGAGTACGATCGACCGTACCCCAGATTTATCATCCGTAATGATACCTCAGCCGTTAGCCGTCAGGACTGACGAAGCGATGACGCCGACGGCGAGGCAGACGCGATCTCCCCGGCAAATCGGCCGCTCCGATAGCCCTGGCGTACGATTCGAGCCTGGCTATCCAAACCAGTCATGCCATTGAACCTTTGATGATGTTCTACCCGTTCGGGCTCTTTTCCCATTCAACGATCATGCGCCGCATTCGTTCGATTTGCTCTTCCAGCGTTTCGAGATAGCTCCGGCACTGCGGATTCGGATCAGTCCTGTCCATTTCACGTCGTACCAGTTGGGCATAGCCCTTGATCACCGTGAGATGCGTTCGGATGTCGTGTAGTTTGCGTGGGCGCTCGTTCGCGTCCATGAGTGATCCTGTTCCATACGCAGCAGCCCGATACCTGGCTGCTCGAGAGCGCACCTATCATGAGCCTCATTGGCAAGACTCCTGCCGCGACCTCGATTACGCACCGGTGCAGGTTTTTGAGGCCTGAGCAAAGCGTGCTGCTACGCCCTGTCTCGCAGATCGCGTTGGATTAGGCAAGATCGGGACCGATTTGGCGGCCCGCCCGTCGGCCGAAAAGATGATAGGCTACCGGCGCTACGCGACCATCGCAGACTGGCATCGGCTATTGCTGTCGTGGGGGAAGGGCAAACCATGGCACGGGTTACGGTCATCAACGACGACACCGCGTTTCTGGAGTTGATGCATGACGTGTTGGAGGACTCTGGATACGAGGTTTCCTTGCACCGTGAAGGAGCTCAGGCACACCCGCGGGTAAGAGAAGAGCAGCCCGATCTCGTCATTCTGGACATCCGCATGGAGCATCCGGATACTGGCTGGATGGTTCTGGAGCTCCTGCGGCTCGATCCAGCGACGAGCCATCTGCCGGTCATCGTCTGTTCGGCGGACACGATCGCACTGCGGGCGAAGGACGAGATGCTTCGTCATCAGGGTTGCGACATCCTCGAGAAGCCATTCGATCTGGATGTGCTCCTATCGATGGTCAACGAAAAGATCGGTCCGCCGGTCGACGGGCGGGAATACGAGATCTGAGATGCTGTCAGCCGGCCACGAGTGAGGAATGGGGCAGTGACGTTTGGCCCAGAAAGTTCATCGAGCTGGCTTGAACGGTAAACGGGACCGAGTGGATCGGTCCGCCTACACGACCACCAGCGCGTCGACGGCCACGCAGCCGTCACCGTCGGCGCTGACCAGGACCGGGTTGAGGTCAAGCTCCTGGATCTCGGGCAGCTCGATGAGCATTTGAGAGACGCGCGCGATGACGTCGGCAGCGGCGGCAACGTCGACCGCCTCACGACCGCGGAATGCACCCAGCAGCGCTGAACCGCGCAGTTCGGCCAGCATGGCCTGCGCTTCCGTGGCGTCGACCGGCGCCAGATCGGTTGGAGACGTCCTGCAGCGCCTCGGCCAGCACGCCGCCGAGTCCCGTGACGACCACCGGGCCGAACAACGGATCGTTGCGCCCTCCGACGATCAGCTCGATCAACCCAGACGCCATGCGCTCGACCCGCACGCCGCGCACGCGTGCATCCGGAGCGCGTGTCGCGACCCGCTCCAGCAAGGCGGCGTACTCGATGCGGAGCTGTGAATCGGACGGCACGTTAAGCGCCACGCCACCGACTTCGGTCTTGTGGTGCACGTCGTCGGCCTCGATCTTCAGCACCACCGGATAGCCAACCTCGTTGGCCAGCGCCAGCGCCTCGTCGAGGTTCTCCGCCAGCCCACCGGCCGGGACCGGGATGTCGTAGAGCCGCAGCAGTTCCTTGCCGGCCGACTCCGACGACGCCGCCGCTGCCGGACTTGGGCAGCAGCGCGAGTGCGCGTGACCGGCGGTCGGCGTCGACCTCCTGCGTGCGCTCGCCCGCGATAGCGCCCGCGCCACAGCGCGTAGCGTCCCGCATTGCCGATGGCGCGGGCGGCGTTGCGGGCGCCGGAGAGCTGGATCAGTCCCTGCTCGGCCAGGGCGTCGGTCATCTCGTAGGCGACGTCGGTGAGGGTATTGATGACGGCCATCGGCTTGTTGGTCTTTACCTGGGCGTCGGCCATGCCGGCGATCATCTTGTCCCAGCCGGTGGCGTTCAGTGGGCCGGAACTGCGCGTGGTGTCGCCGATGCAGGCGACGATGTCGACGCCAGGGGTCGCGGCCAATAGCGCCGCCACGTTGCCGTAGATCTCCCGATTGCCCCAGCCGGAGGCGGTGATGTCGAGCGGGTTGAGTGGGTTGGCGAAGGGCGGCAGTATCTCCAGCAGTTTTTCGCGCGATTCAGCTTGCAGATCGGGGAGCGTCACGCCACTGGAGGCCGCCAGATCGGAGATCAGGCCGCACTCGCCTCCCGAGCTGGCAAAGACGCCCAGCCCGGGACCGGCCGGGCGGCGATCGGCCGAGAGGAGCTTGGCGGTCTCCATCAGCTCTTCAGAGTCGTCGACGCGGATCACGCCGTACTGTTTGAAGAGGGCGTCATAGAGCTGATCCGATCCGGTGAGAGAGCCGGTATGCGCCACCGCCGCACGACTGGCCTTCTCCGAGCGACCCAGCTTCAGCGCCACGATCGGCACGTCGTGCTCGGCGGCCTGGGCGGCGATGCGGCGAAACTTGGCCACGTCGGAGAGCCCCTCAATGACGGCCGCGATGACGCGAACTTCGGGCTCCGCCAGGTAAAAACTCATCACGTCGACCGCGTCGACGACCGCCTGGTTGCCGGCCGAGACAACGTGCGCCAGACCCAGCCCGCGGCTGGAGGCCATCAGCGTCAGGGCCATGTTGCCGCTCTGCGCCACTAAACCGACCGACCCCGGTCGCCGCGGCACCGCCAACGGGATGGCCCACAGGGCCGCGTTGCCGAGGTAGCTCATCACGCCGAGACAGTTGGGTCCTATTAGAGGGAAGCGATCGCCACACAGCTCGCGCAGCTCGGCCTGCAGAGCCTGGCCGTCGTCGCCCGCTTCGGCAAAGCCGCTGCCGAACGAGATGCCGCTCCTGGCTCCGGCGTCGATCGCCTGCCGCACGACACCAGGCACGGCCCGCGAGGGGACGGCGATGGCCACGGCATCGACCGGCTCAGGGATGGCGCCGATCTCGGGGTAGGCCTTGAGCTCGGCGATGGTGTCGTAATTGGGATTGACCGGATAGATCGATCCGGAAAAGCCTGATGACGTCAGAGCGCTGAGGACGCGCAGTCCGTAGCCGCCCTTGGGAGAGGCGCCGACGACCGCCACCGAGCGGGCGTAGAAGAGGGGGTAGAGCGGATGGGACGCGGCGTCCGTCCCGGCCATGCTGGTCCAATCGACGGCCGCCGTGGATCGATCGATCTCCATCAGTTCACCGTCCCCAATGGCTAGCTCTGCGAGGCTTGCGCGTTGCTGGCGATGCGATCGGCGCGCACCTCTTTCGGCAGTCCGAGAACGCGTTCGCCGATGATGTTCTTCTGAATCTGCGATGAACCGGCGTAGATGGTCTCGGCGAAGGGAAGCATGAAGAGATATGGCCAGTTGCCGTGCTCGTCGCGGTCGTCATTGGTGTACTGGTAGTCGACTGGCACGTCCTCCATGAGTTGGCCGTATGGGCCAAGTATCTCGAGGATCAAGGTATTCAGGCGCTTATCCAGTTCGGAGTAGTGCAGCTTGGAGATTGAGGACTCCGGCCCGGGCTGACCGCCCTTCTCGAGGGTCGAAATGACGCGCAGCGACGAATAGCGCAGCACCTCGATCTCGGCCATCATCTGGCCCAGCTTCTGGCGGATGAGCGGATCGTCGATCTGCTTGCTGCCGTCCTGTCGCGGCGTGCTGACGATCTGCAGCAACCGCTCGAAGGATTGTTGCAGCCGTGCCACGATGCCCATCGAGTCGCCGCCACGCTCGTAGGAGAGGGTCGTCTGGGCGATGCGCCAGCCGGTGTTCATCTCACCGATCAGGTTGTCGGCGGGTACGCGCACGTTGGTGAAGAAGACCTCGGCGAACTCGTCGGCGATGCCGGTGATCTGCCGTAGCGGGCGCACTTCGATGCCTGGCTGGTGCATGTCGACGATCAAGTAGGAGATGCCCTGATGCTTGGGCGCCTGGCGGTCGGTGCGGACGAGCAAGATGCCCATGTCCGCCTCCGGCGCGGTGCTGGTCCAGATCTTCTGGCCGTTGACCACGAACTCGTCGCCGTCGACATCGGCGCGGCACTGCAGCGCGGCCAGATCGGACCCCGCGTTCGGCTCGGAGTAGAGCTGACACCAAACCTCGTTGCCCAGCAGGATGTTGTGAAGATAGCGCTCACGCTGGGCATCGGTACCGTGGTGGATGAGCGTCGGCCCGACCAGCCCAAGTCCCGCCCAGTTGATGGATCCCGGCGCGCTGGCTCGGGCCATCTCCTCGACGACGATGGCCTGCTCGATGGGCCGCGCATCCTGTCCGCCGTAGGCCTTGGGCCAGCCCATGCCGAGGTAGCCAGCCTCATACAACTTGCGGTGCCAGCCTTTCTTCTCGGCAACGGTCTCCAACGGCGCGCGCGGCGCGTTCTCCGCCAGCCAGGCGCGCACCCGGGCGCGAAATGCTTCGTCCTCAGCCGTGTAGCGCAGGTCCATCGCTGGTCATCTCCACGTTGCGACCGCCAATTGAGGGCGGAATGAGGATTGTTCGACGTTGCACGGAGTATAGCGGGATCGGATGAGCGTGGCGATTGCGGCGGCGTGCGACCGGCTTGACCTCAACGACTGTTTCCATTAGGCTGAACGGCAGCCGGTCTCATTGTCGAAGGCTAGGAGGTGCTGCAATGTCAGAGCATTTCGCACGACGAACATCATCTGACTATTGTGTTGGCGCACTTTTCGGCCTTCGCGCGCTTAACGCGTTTGGATGACCGGTACCAACCCCTCATAGATCTGCCAGTACACCCAAACCACCGGTCTGCCCTATCCAAACCGTGCTGTCCTGGTTCTTCTCCAGCCGCGAATGTCTGCACGAAGCCGTGAAGTGCGTCTCCGTTCACGAACTGGAGACTGCCCTTGTCGCGTTTCAACGAGATCGATCAGTACCTCGACGAAGAGGATTCGTATACACGTCGTCCCACCAGCCGGAAGCTGCGTCGCCGCTCCAAGCGGTTCGCCGATAGGCTCATCGACCCGCGCGATTTACCGTCGGATTCGTTCGCGCCGACGTATCGTGGCTCGCGTCACGAGCAACACTGGATCCTGACTTACTTGGGTCCGTTCTATGAGAGCGGCCACATCGTCGACGTCCTCTATCAGGTCCGTGGCGGGAAAGAGGCCAACGTCTACTGTTGCCGCGCCCATCCATCACAGGGCGTCGACTTTCTGGCCGCCAAGCTGTATCGCCCACGCATGTTCCGCAACCTCCGAAACGACGGAGCCTATCGTGAAGGCCGCGAGCTAATGGGTCAGGGAGGCCAGCCTGTGCGCGACCGGCGCAGCCTGGCCGCGGTCAAGCGAGGAACCGGCTACGGCAAACAGGTCGTGCATGCATCCTGGCTCAACCATGAATACCACACGCTCGAACTGCTTCACGCTGCGGGTTGCGATGTCCCCAAGCCTCACGCTATGGGGGAAAACGTCATCTTGATGGACTACCAGGGTGACGAGACGCGCGGCGCTCCGACCCTGGGCCAGGTCCGGTTAGAACAGGACGAGGCCAAACGACTGTTTGACCAGCTCATGGGTGACGTTGAAGTCATGCTGCGGGTTGGACGCGTTCATGGGGATCTCTCGGCCTACAACGTCCTGTATTGGGAGGGCCGGATCTCGATCATCGACGTGCCCCAGGCTTTCGACCCGTGGAACAACCCGAACGCCTACGCGCTCTTCACCCGCGATGTGGAACGAGTGTGCCAGTATTTCGACCGTTACGGGATAGCACATGACTCGTCACAAATCGCGCACGATCTCTGGACTACCTTTCTTCCGGAGCCTGGAACGGAAATTGGTCCGCTGCCGGAATGATCGCATCCGGGAGTTGCCGGGCACTCGGTCCTGCACGTATTTGCACATGAACGCATACGCAACGGCGAGCTCAACGCCGCCAACCGGCTCAGCGTCATGGTGCGACTCCAGGGCGGTTCCTATGAACCGGGAATGTTCGCCACAGAGGCAAGCTGATTACCGCATGAGTCCAGACAGACGTGCCGACGCGATTCGTCAGCTTGACACCCTCGATACAATTTTCGGTTCTGTTCGATCGAACGCCAGATACCCTGGAATTGGAGGCGAAACGCTGCGACATTCGTTCGAGAACAGACCAGGGAGGGACCGGATGGGCTGCTACGTTTTGGAATTCAGCGAGATCGACCAGACGCAGGTCGCGGTCGTCGGCGGCAAGGGAGCGCACTTAGGCGAGCTTTCGCGGATCGAAGGTATTCGGGTGCCGTCTGGCTTTTGTGTGACGACGAACGCCTTCCAGCGGATCATGGCGCAAGCGCCGTCGATCGCCGAGCGGCTCGATCGCCTGTCGCTCCTGAAGCCGGACGACCGTGACGCGATCCGCAGCCTCAGTGCGGAGATCCGCCAGACGATTGAAGCGACCCCGATCCCCGACGATGTGGCGTCGGCGATCACCGTCTCACTCGCCCGGCTTGGCGGGCAGGTGCCCTGCGCCGTCCGATCCAGTGCGACGGCGGAGGATTTGCCGGGCGCCTCTTTCGCGGGCCAACAGGACACGTACCTGAACGTGGTGGGGACGGAGGCGATCCTCCAGCACATCAGACGCTGTTGGGCTTCGCTCTTCACCGAGCGGGCCGTGACGTATCGCCTGCGGAACGGCTACGACCTTCGCATGGTCCAGATGGCGGTTGTCGTGCAACAGATGGTCTTCCCTGAGTCGTCCGGCATCCTGTTTACGGCCGATCCGGTCAATGGCAACAGGAAAGTTGTCTCGATCGAAGCCGTCTTCGGCCTCGGCGAATCCCTGGTCTCCGGCTTGACGAACGCGGACGTCTACAAGGTGCGGGACGGCGAAGTCGTCGACAGAGCGATAGCCGCCAAGGAGTTCGCCATCTACGCCTCACCGACTGGCGGGGCTCGCGACAGGCGATCGAGCCGGAGCGACAGACGCGGCCGGTGCTGACGGATGCACAGGTCGTGCGGCTTGCGCAGCTGGGCCGGCAGATCGAGGCGTATTTTGGCCGCCCGCAAGACATCGAGTGGTGCCTGGCGGACGACGGTGTCCAGATCCTCCAGAGCCGGCCGATCACCACGCTCTTCCCCATCCCCGCTGCCAGCGATCAGGAGAACCACATCTACGTCTCGGTCGGCCATGGGCAGATGATGACCGACGCTATGAAGCCATTGGGGCTCTCGGTCTGGCAGCTGACGGCCATGGCACCGATGCAGGTGGCCGGTGGAAGGCTGTTCGTCGACGTCACCCGTGCTTTGTCGTCGCCTTCGAGCCGGGCTGGTCTCCTGGAGATGATCGGCCGGGGAGATCCGCTGATTGGGGATGCGCTGCGGACCGTCATCGACCGTGATGACTTCATCCGCTCGGTCCCGGACGAAGGCCCCGCCAGAAGCCCCGCGGGCACGCCGCCCACGCCGATCGAGACCGATCCGGCCATCGTCGACGGGCTCATCGAACGCATCCAGGCGTCCATCGCTGCCTTGAAGCGCGACCTCCAGTCGAAGTCCGGACCGGCACTGTTCGAGTTCCTCCTGGAGTCGTTCCAGGAGCACAAGCGCAGCGTGTTCACTCCGCAAAGCCATCAGGCGATCATGGCGGGGATGGAGGCCACCTGGTGGCTCAACGACCAGTTGCAGGAGTGGCTGGGCGAAAAGAACGTGGCCGACACACTGACGCAGTCGGCGCCCCACAACGTCACGTCCGAGATGGGCCTGGCGCTGCTGGACGTCGCCGACGTGATCCGCCCGCATCCGCAGGTCGTGGCCTTTCTTCAGGACGTCAAGGACGAGAGCTTCCTGAACGAGCTGTCCAGGTTCGAGGGTGGTCAGGACGCGCGGGACGCCATCTTGACCTGGCTCGACATGTACGGCATGCGCTGCGTCGGCGAGATCGACATCACCAGACCACGTTGGAGCGAACGCCCCTCCACGCTGATCCCGCTCATCCTCAGCAACGTCAAAAACTTCAAGCCGGGCGAGGGAGCGCGGCGCTTCGCGCAGGGTCTGCAATCGGCTCGGAAGAAGGAGCAGGAGGTGCTGGAGCGCCTGCGAGCCTTGCCGGATGGAGAGCAGAAAGCCGAGGAGGCCAGGCGGATGATCGACCGCGTCCGGACCTTCGCCGGGTACCGGGAGTATCCCAAGTACGCCATCATCAGCCGCTATTTCGTCTACAAGCGGGCCCTGATGAGAGAAGCCGAGCGCCTCGTGCAAGCCCACGTGCTTGGCGAGAAGGACGACATCTTCTACCTCACGTTTCAAGAGCTGCACGAGGTCGCGCGCACCATGAAGGTGGATGACCAGCTCATTCGCCAGCGCAAGGAGGCGTTCAGGTCGTATCAAGCGCTCACGCCGCCCCGGGTGCTCACGTCGGATGGCGAGTGCGTTAGCGGTTCCTACCGCCGCGATGATTTCCCGATCGGCGCGCTGGTCGGCTTACCCGTTTCGGCTGGGACCGTCGAGGGGCGGGCCCGCGTCATCCTGGAGATGGCGGAGGCCGACCTCGAAGCGGGCGACATCCTGGTTACGTCTCACACCGATCCCAGCTGGACGCCCTTGTTCGTGGCGATCAAGGGTTTGGTGACGGAGGTGGGTGGTCTGATGACCCATGGTGCGGTGATCGCACGGGAGTATGGCTTGCCCGCCGTCGTAGGAGTAGAGCATGCCACTCATCTGATCCGGGACGGGCAATGCATCCGCGTCAATGGCACCGATGGGTACGTGGAGGTGCTGGGGTAGCCTAAACAGCCCTCTCCTACTCCCCTAAATAACTGCTCAGAAACGCGCAGGCGAGCTCGAATTCGGCGCGGGCGGTGGCGCCGCTGAAGCGTGCTCGAAGGAAGCCGTGCACCATGCCTTGCGCCTCGCGATAGGTCACCGTGCTTCCGGCCAGCGCCAGTTTGGCGGCGAAGGCACGGCCGTCGTCGCGGATCGGGTCCATCTCGGCGGAGTGGATCAGAGCCGGGGGCAGGTTCGAGAAGTCGGAAGCCATGATCGGCCGGGCATAGGGATCGGTGCTGTCGGGATCGTCCGGTAGGTAGTAACGGTCGAACTTCTTCATGCTGGCGGCGGTGAGCCCAAGCCCCTCGGCGAACTCGACGTACGAACCGGATGTCTGCTCCAACCCGAACCAGGGGTAGACCAGCGCCTGAGCCACGATGTGTGGCCCGCGTTGATCGCGAGCCGCCAGCGATAGCGCGGCTCCTAACAGGCCGCCCGCGCTGTCCCCCGCCACGGCGATGCGCGAGGCATCGATGTCCAAATCGCCTGGATTCTGCGCCAGCCAGCAGAGGACGCCGTAGCAGTCCTCGAACGCGGCCGGGAACGGGTGCTCCGGCGTCAGCCGGTAATCGACGCTGACGACCGTCGCCCCGGTCTCCTGGGCATAGCCCCAGGCGTTGCTGTCGGAGCTATCGAGATCACCCAGCATGAAGCCGCCGCCGTGCATGTAGAGGATGCAGGGTCGTTCACCTGACTTCCCCGCCGGTTGGTAAACGCGCACCGGTACGTCCAGGTGAGCGGCCGGGATGATCCGATCGTGAACCCGCATGTCGGCCGGATGTGGTCGTCCCAGGATGTCGGCGTACGCATTCCACCAGCGGCGCGCCTCGACGAGATCGTCGCCGCGAGGACCGAGCCTGGCATTGGTCTGCTCGCGCGCCTGGAGCAGGGCCTCCATGTCCGGATGCATCTGGGCCACGGTCAGTCCTCCGCATCCATGCGCCAGAGCGCCTTCCACGGACGCGGCGGCTCGAAGCTCCAGAGGCGTTGGGCGATGGTTCGTTTCTCCGGGTACTTGCCGGTCTGCTCGACCTCTTCGTTGGCTTTATAGCGGCCCCGGCGAACCATCGAGTAGCCCAGCCAGCGGACCGGTTCCGGCTCCCAATCGACCGGCTCGTGCCGGGTCATTGGTAGGCGCGTCAGCTCGGTGTCCCGCTCGGTGATGAGGTCCGCGAGCACCCTGCCAGATAGGTTGGCCGTGGCAACGCCTTCGCCGGAGTAGCCGTAGCCCATGGCCACTCCCGTCCTCCGGTCGTAGCGCATGATCGGCATGTGGTCGCGCGGGATGCCGAAGACGCCGCCCCAGGAATGGGTAAATTTCACACCGGCCTTCTGCAGCATCGGGAACCACTCCAGCGCCGATTGCCTCCCATGCTCGAAGACGTCCTCGCGCAGGTTGATGGCATCGCTGATGTTGGAGTTGAACGGATACCTGCCGCGATATGGCCCGAAGGCGATGCGTCCGTCGGCAGTGTGATTCAGATAGGCGCCAGCAGTGCCAAACCCACCGACCACCTCACGCCGCTCCCAGCCGATCTCACCCCACAGGTCGTCGGAGAGTGGTTCGGTGATGACGATGTGCGAGGTGACCGGGATGATGCGTCGCCTCAGCTTTGGCAGCGTCGACAGATAGGCTTCACCCGCGAGCACGATCGTTTTGGCCGAAATGTTGCCGCGCGCCGTGTCGAGCCGCGGCAATGGGCCGGGCACGTAGTCGGTGACCTCAGTCTGCTCGTAGATCGTTCCGCCATGGCGTTCGACCGCCCGCGCCAGCCCGCGGGCCAATCGCGCCGGCTGGATGGCTGCGCCTTCTTTATTCCAGAAGGAGCCGACCGCTCCGGCGACGCGCATGCGTTCTTCCGTCTGTGACGCGTCCAGCAGCTGATAGTGGTCCTCGAGACCGATGGCGCGGTACTCCTCGTACATCTCCTCCAGCATGGGCAGGTCGTAATCGGCACGGGCGATCTCGAGCTCGCCGCCCTTGGCGTAGTGCGCGTCGATCCCTTCGATCTCGCAGACGCGGCCGACGTCGTCGACTGTGTCGTACATGGCCAGCGAGACGGCTTTGGCGGCGTCACGTCCATAGCGGGCCGTGAGCTTTTCCGGCGGGTAGGGGAAACCGGCGAAGCACCAGCCGCCGTTGCGCCCAGACGCGCCGAACCCGGCAATCTCCTTCTCGACCACGACGACCTTCAGCGACGGCTCGCGCTGCAGCAGATGATAGGCGGTCCAGAGACCGGTAAATCCCGCGCCGAGAATAGCCACGTCGGCCTGAATTGATCCGTCCAGCGCTGGACGTGGCGTGAGATCGTCGCCGGAGTTCTCAAGCCAGAAGCTGTATTTGGCGTAGTCCTTCATGGGCGCCTTCTCGTCGTGAAGTCGGCCACGTGAATTGCATGCGGCCGTCAGGTCGTCCTGTCACATGGATCTGCGCGTAGCGTATGGGTGGTGAGCAGGGGCGTCAACAGGCGAGCGGCGTGCAGGACCGGCTGATCTGACCGCTGACGACGAACTATTCGCGTCGGTCAATCCACAGACGTTAGTTGACACTTACGTAAGCACTCACTAAAATACTGCACATGGACGAGGCGTTTCGGGCGATGGCGGAGCCGCACCGCCGCGAGATACTGCGGCTGCTTCAGGATCGGGAGCGCTCCGCGGGTGAGATCGCGGCCCACTTCTCGGTCACGCGGCCGGCCATCTCTCAACATCTGAAGGTGTTGAAAGAGACCGGGCTGATCGTTGAGCGCCGGGAAGGCACGCGCCGCCTCTATCGGATTCGGCCCGACGGTTTCGAAGAGATCCATGCCTTCGTGGCCAGTTTCTGGGAAGGCGGTCTGGAGCGGTTGAAATCCGCGATCGAGTCTGATTTCGAACGAGATTCTGAAGCGGTGCAACAAGGAGGACCTGGTGGCAGCTCAAACCGATGATCCGCAGATGGTGGTCCGCGCCATTCGGATCGCGGCACCTCCGGCCTTCGTCTTTCCGTATTTCATCGACCCAGAAAAGCTCGTTCGTTGGATGGGCGTAGAGGCGACGCTCGATCCCGAGCCGAACGGCGCGTTCAGGGTCAGGATCAACGACGCGCATACCATCGTCGGCGAGTACGTCGAAATCAGGTCGCCAGAGCGAGTGGTCTTCACCTGGGGCTGGGAAGGAGATGTCAGTGTACCTCCCGGTTCGAGTGTGGTGGAGGTGACGCTGGAAGCGAACGGTGACGGCACTGACGTGCGACTGGCCCATTCGGGTCTACCGAACGCCGAGCGCCGTCGTTCACACACTGAGGGCTGGGACCATTACATGCCCCGCCTGCTGGCGGCCGCCGAAGGCCGCCCGTTCGAACCCGACCCCTGGAGCGTCCCAACCCATCCAAATTTGCCCGGTCAACGTGCGACGTGACGACACGATCAGATGTGATGTTTGGCGTATGCCGCTGAATCAGGAGGAATCATGACTGCTGTTGAATCCGCCCGCGCACGGGCCGTCGAAGATCGCGAGGGTGGGTCGATCCTCGCTACGGTCGAGCTTGCGGCGTCCGTCGAGCGCGTCTTCCAGGCGCTGGCTTCGCAAGAAATCGTCGACTGGTGGGTGCGACCCGGCGTCTTTGATACGACCCAATGGCAGGGTGACGTGCGAGTCGGCGGACACTGGCGCGCTTCGGGAACCGGCAACGGCCAACCGTATACGCTGGAAGGTGACTTCCTGGAGGTCGACTCGCCGCGAATGCTGGCGCACACCTGGTATCCGTCGCAGGCGCCCGCCATGACGACGACCGTGCGTTATCGCGTCGATCCGCTGGATAGCACCCACACCCGCGTCACCCTCTGGCACACCGGGTTCTCCTCGAGCGTGACCTGCACCGCGACCTGCATCGCCTGGGAGACGAGCTTCGCGCGGCTGGCCGAGATCATCGCCAGAGACGAGTAGATTCGCTCTGCCGCGATTCGGTTATTGCGAGAGATAGCCCCCGTCGATCACCAGCGGCTGCCCGGTCACGAACGACGCGGCGTCGGAGCAGAGGAAGACGACCGCGTCGGCGATCTCTTCAGGCCGGCCCATTCGATTCATAGCGTGAAGCGAGGCGATCCCCTGTTCGGCTTGCGGATCATCTTGAAACGCCGAATCGACCATGGGGGTGTGAATAAAGCCCGGGCAGACCGCGGTGACGCGCACGCCGAACGGCGCCGATTCCAGTGCCGCCGTCTTGGTCAGCCCGAGGACGCCATGTTTCGCCGTCACGTATGCCGGTGAGTTGCGGAAGCCGACCAGGCCAAGAATCGAGGCGTTGTTGACGATGACGCCCCGCTGGCGTGGCTGCATGACGCGCAACTCTTCCTGCATACAAAGGAAGACGCCGGTCAAGTTGATGCTCAGCAGTTTGTTCCATTCGTCGATGGGGTAGTCAGCGGTCGAGGCTTGCACGCCGCCGATTCCGGCGTTGTTGAAGGCGCAATCGAGCTGGCCGTAGGTTTCTATCGCGCTCTGAATCAGATACTTCACCTCTTCCGGATCGCCCACGTTGCAGCGCACGAAGGTCGCTGAACCACCTTGATCCTGAATCATGCGCACGGTCTCTTCACCACCGTCGCTCACGTCGGAGACGACGACCCTGGCTCCCTCGCGCGCGAACGAGAGGGCGGTGGCACGACCGATACCTGAGGCCGCGCCGGTCACCAACGCGACTCTGTCCTTCACCATGTCCATGCGAACCCCCTTTCATGGTGAGCCATAGTGGTGCGTTGGGCTTGCAGATATCGTTCCCGCCGGTCGTGCGTGGTCTGGGACGGCTGCAACATCGTCGAGCTACGATCCCGCTTCGCTCGCGTACCAGTCGATGACGCGGTCGTCCCCGGACGACCATGCTGGCTCGGCGCCGTCAACGACTGTCTCGGAAGCCAGCCGGGAACGCAGTGCCACGCAAACACTATGCGCGATGACGACGTGCGCATCCTCGACCTGCTCGATCTGTTCGCTCGGCACGCGCACCGTCAGATCGGCGATCTGCTTGAGTCGACCGCCCGTCTTGCCGGTGAGGGCGATGGCCGTGGCGCGGGCTACCCGGGCAGTTTGAGCGGCGAGGAGTACGTTGGGAGAGTTGCCGCTGGCGCTGATCAGAATCACCACGTCTCCGGCGCGAACGAGCGGCGCAAGCTGCTCGGCGAAGGCCCGCTCGTAGTGGGTGTCGTTGCTCCAGGCGGTGATGAGCGGCATGTTGTCGGTCAGCGCGATCACGCGAAACGGCGGATGCGTCCCGCCGCGCGCACCTTTGGCCAGATCGCAGGCGAAATGGGAGGCAGTCGCCGCGCTTCCGCCGTTCCCAATGAGGAAGACGGTGCCGCCGCGACGATGGCAGTCGATCAGGGTGTCGGCAACGTCGCACAGCGCATCGTAGTCCATGGCTCGCGCGAGGTCGGCGACTTCATGCCAGTAACGTTCAATATCGGCCCGCATCATCGGCGATTCCTCTCTCGTGTCTCGACTTCCGGCGCCCGGTGTCTTGTTGCTCGCCCTAGTCATGGGAGACAGCCAACGCCGGTTGCGGTAGCTCGGCTTCAGCCATCTCGCATGCGCCGGACAGATCGAACCCGAAGGCCAGTTCGCTTAATCCTTCCGGCGCGAGTGCCGCTCGCACGTCCTCCTGCCGCTCAGGCGGGCAATAGAGGAGCATGAAACCTCCACCACCGGCACCAGTGATCTTGCCGCCTTCAGCGCCGTGCGTTCGGGCGAGCTCGTACC
Source organism: uncultured Chloroflexia bacterium (assembly GCA_963822235.1). Lineage (GTDB taxonomy): Bacteria > Chloroflexota > Chloroflexia > Thermomicrobiales > Thermomicrobiaceae > CALAGB01. Next base: position 1,371,503 of record CAWGGU010000005.1, on the reverse strand, counting down.
AGCGGTTGATGTCGTCGCTCGAGATCTTGCGTGACAGCCGCATCTTCTGGAGCCAGCCCTGATGTAGCAGTCGTCCCACCTCTCCGGTCGATCCGTTCAACAGGTCCTCGCGCAACTCCATGGCGGTCGCCTTGAGTTGGGTGAGCGACTCGGAGACCTGCGGCTTCTTGCGACTCGTATCGGCGCGTTGCTGCCGCAGGATCGAGGCGGAGTTGCGGCTCTGCCCGGTTGAAAAGAGGAGCAGGTGCGCGCTGAGCTCGTTGAGCTGTTCCTGGGTGAGGTCGATCGGTTCGACCTGAACCACCTTGGGATGGAAGTGAATGGCGTTGAGACCGCCGAAGGCGCTGGCGTACTGATCCTGCTTGCCAATCGGCATATCCAACCGCTCGATCTCGATGTCGCAGGCGAGTTCGGCCACCTCGGCGGGCGTCATCCGGCAGCCGGTGAAGGCGGCCAGCGCCCGCACCAGCGCCACCGTCATGGCGCTCGATGAGCCCAGACCCGTGCCTGGCGGAATCGACGACGCCAGGAAGAGGTCGAGGCCGCCCTCGAGCAGTCCGCGATGCGCGAACCACTCGATGGCCGCTTTCGGCAGGGCCAATTCGCCGGACACTTCGGGGATCTCTCCCGGAGCGAACGTCTCCCAACTCCGATAGTCGGACGACGTGATCTGGATGCCGCCATCCGCGGACGGCCGCGCGATCGCATAGCAATAGCGCGTGATCGCGGCGCTCACGACCAAGCCCGCCATGATGGGCGTAGTAGGCCTCGAGGTCGGTCCCACCACCGGCAAAGCTGATCCGTACGGGTGCCCGTGCGATCACCATGTCGATACTCCTCAGTCGATCCGTCCTGACCGCTATGGCCAGCTCGTTTCGGTCAGCGGCGTCACCATCACCTCCGGAATGTTCGATTCAGGCGGCAGTGACGCGGCGAAGACGATGACATCCGCGACATTGGCCGGGTCTTGCAGATTGGCGTCGTCCGGCATGGGGATGCCCTGCTCGGTGAAGCGGTCGAAGAAATGCGTCCGCATGCCACCTGGGATGATGGTCGTGACGCGGACATGATCGTTGCGCCCCTCGACGCCGAGGCCGCGACCGAAGCCGACCAACCCCCATTTGGAGGCGTGGTAGGCCGAGGCGTTGGCCCAGGCTCGCGTGGCGGCGGTCGAGGCGACGTTGAAGATGTGCCCGCCGCCCTGCCGCTGCATGATCGACATGGCGGCTTTGGCAAAGAGGAACGGACCGCGCAGATTGACGCCGATGACCTGATCCCACTGTTGGATCGTCATGTCGGCCACCGAGACGGTGTGGTCGATGGCGGCGCAGTTCACCACGATGTCGAGCCGTTCGAATTTCTGTGTCACGTGATCGACCGCGCGAGCGACGTCCTCCTCCTGGCTGACGTCAGTGCCGATCGCGAGGCCGGGCACGTCGTAGCGACTCAACTCCTGTGCGACGTTGCTCGCGGCTTCAGCGTCGATGTCGCAGCAGGCGACGGCGCATCCAGCGCGAGCCAGCGCGTGGGCGGTCGCTTCGCCGAGGCCGCTTCCAGCGCCCGTGACGAGGGCAACCTTGCCGGCCAAGCTGCCTTGTCGATTCATCAGTTCTGGACTCTTCATCAATGCGTGTCTCCCATCGTTGTGTTCAATGACACCGTCGGTTCTTGTTGCCGGGAGTGGACCGGCGTGGCCTGTGCCCCGCTTTTTCCCTGTTCGTTCAGAATCTCGGCGAAGAGTTCGGTCGCATTTCGCTGGCGATCGGGGATGGTGGTTGGCAAGCCGAGGTGATAGGTGCCGCTTGGCAGGACGCCACAACCGCCGTACTCGCGGACCAATAAGAACTGGGCCAGCACCTCTTCTCCGGCGTGCACGGCGGGCAGTCGATCCCACCAAGAGAAACCACCGACACCGATGAGCTTTTCGCGGTCGTAGAGGACGCTGGCGCCGCCGACCCAGGCGATCTTGTAGCGGATGATCTCGCCCTGATGCAGCAGGCGGCGCTCCAGGTGCAGTGGATTGGCCGCGTTATTGACCTCATGCCGCTTCCATGGAATGCGTTCCGGCGCGAACGGCTCCGGTTCCACCGGCCCGTCCCAAATCTCAATACCCTGCTGTTCGGGACGCACGTCGTCGAGGAATCCGAGACCGGCGGCCGCGGTGCCGACGAAGCCGCACTCTTCGTGTTGGATGACCGTTACCAGCCGTTCGAGTACGACCGGATCGAGTAAAATGTCGTCGTCTAAGTAGTAGACATAACGATTACGACTCTGTTCCAGTAAGAACTGCCGTTGTTCGCCCATGCCACGTCGCGGGAGATGGCGATGCAGCGTCACCCGATGGCCATGCCAGCGGAGCGCTCGCACCAATGTGTCGATCTCGATGCTCCAGAGGTAGGTCGTCGTCGGATGTCTGGTCAGAGATTACGACATCGAAATCGGTGAACGTCTGACCGTTGAGGCTGGCCAGCAAGACGGCCAAACCGGTCTTGCGACCGCAGGTTGGAATGAGAATGTCCACTAATGCCACAGATCATTTCCCCAGTACATGTTCAATTGCCTCACTGAACTCCAGACCAGCGAGGACTCCGGATGTCCGATCGGTCTTCTGAATAAGGTCTTCGTACAGCCGTGCCGTGCGCTCGGCCACCAGCGGCCAGGTGAAGCCTTCCAGCACACGCCGTCGTGCCTGGCGGCCCATTCGATCCCGCAGCGGTGAATCCACCAGCAGCTGGCGGAGCCGTCCGGCGAGAGCCTGCGGATCTTTGGGCGGAACGAGATAGCCGGTAATGCCCTCACTGATGGTGAAGGTCAGACCGCCCACAGCCGAGCCGACCACCGGTCGGCCGCAGGCCATGGCCTCGAGGGGTGTCAGCCCAAAGGGTTCGTACCAGGGTGTCGTCACCACCACGTCGGCGGCGCCGTAGTAGAGGTGTAGATCCTCCGGCTGTCGTTTGCCGGTGAAGGTGACGTGCTGGCTGATGCCGAGCTCGGTCGCCAAGCGCTGCAACTCCCCGATCTCCGGGGTCTGGTCTGGGTCGGGATCCGCGGTCTCGCCACCGACCGCCAGTATTCTGATGGGCATCCGGTCGTGCTCGATCAGCAGCGCTGCTGCCCGGATCAGGTTGCGCACACCCTTGCGCGGCACCATGCGACCGACGTAGGCGACGACAGGCCCATCGGTTTCGAGCCCGATGCGCTGACGCGCTTTCATCTGATCGATGGGGTGAAAGGTCTCCGTATTGACCGCGGAGGGGATGACGACCACGCGATCCGGGTCGACGAGATAGTCATCCACCAGCTCAGCTTGTTCGCTTGGGCACTGCGCAATGAAGCGGTCAGCCCGACGCAGGACGTCTAACTCCACGTCGATGCGCCCGTCCGGGCTGGTGTCGGCGTCCCGTTGATGCCGCCGTTTGGTCAGTCCCATGGCGTGGAAGATCTGCGCCACCGGAATGCCCAGGCGCTCGCCCACTTCGACGGCCACCCAACCGGACATCCAGAAGTTGCCGTGAATGAGGTCGTAGCTGATCTCGTCGCGCCGCATGAAGTCGAGCAGGCTCTCGCGAAACTCGGGCATCAACGGCCAGAGTGCGTCCTTCAACAACGGTTTGGGCGGACCGGCATTCAGGTGTACGACGCGGACATTGGACGCCCATTCGACGACCTCAGGCTGCTCGGTCGAATCGCGACGGGTGAAGACGTCGACGGCGTAGCCCAGCTTGCCCAAATTGCGGCTGACCTCGTCGACATAGACGTTCTGCCCACCGGCATCCTGACCGCCCAGGCGCGCGATCGGGCTGGCGTGCTCGCTGAGGAAGGCGATGCGTCTCTCGCCTCATCGCAGCACCTCCGTTGCCGCTTCAGACGTTGCGATCCCGTCCCCAATGGCCCGGCTGAATGCGTGGTTCCAGTCGCGACGGAAGCGGTCGAGCCCGAAGCGTCTTCCAGGCGGTGCGGCGCGCGTTGTCTCCCAAGCGACGAGCTTCGTCTGGATCGGCGACCAGGTCTCGCATGCGCTCGATGAGCTCGTCCAGATCGCAGGAGACGTAGCCGTTGAAGCCGTTCTGAATGACGGTGGGAAGTTCAGTTGTGGCGAGTGCGATGACTGGCATACCGATCGTCATGGCTTCGATGACGGCCAGTGGCAGGCTGGTGTAGCGGGCCGGACTGAAGAGGAATCGGTATTCGGCAACAAGCCGGTGCAGATCCCGATAAGGAACGTCGCCCTTGCCGCCGAACTGCTCGGTCTCCATCCCGATCGATGTCAACGGCACCCGCTCCCGTGCCTGGTGGAAGAGATCGAGGCCAGAGATGCGCGGGCGGTGCTGCATCCCGTTCATGACCGTGACGCCCTGGGCGCGCTCGCCGGTGTAGCGGGCGGACGGATCGATGGCCACGCTGTGCTCGATCACCATGGTCCGCAGCGGTCCGTTGTCCCACATCAAACGGTTGAAGTGGGTCACGTGGACCAACAGGACGTCGGGATCGTCGATCGGATGGCGCGTGTTGACGGCGTCCGGCTTGGGCGTGTTGTGCTCGAGGTAGATCTTCGGCAGCCGCCGTTGCGGCTCCGAGAGGATCTCGAACTGGTCCTCGACGTAGTTCTTGGGCGTCTGGAAGACGATCAGATCGAGATCGAGCTCGTGCACCTGCTCGGCCGCGACCTCCCGAACGTTGTCCGGCAGATCGAAGGTCGGCCCCCGGCCACCATAGCCCTCGGGACGGTCCGGCTTGACCGGCAAGAACCAGTCGTGGTCGAGCCGTGCCAGAGCATTGAGGTAGCTTCCATGAATGTGCCAGATCAAGATGCGGAGTCGTCTCATGAGGTGACACGTCCCTTCGTGAGCTGAGCTTCGGCGGCGGCCAGCACGTCTTGCGGCGTGATCCGGTCTAGACAGCGATGGTCTATGGGGCAGACCCAGTGCGGGCAGGGGCTGCACGTGACTGGATGCCGCACCACGAGATGCCGCTGCTGGTCGGGCGGCGCCCAGCGCTCGAACTCAGCCGGGCCGAAGATGGTGACGCTGGGCGTCTCCAGGGTGTGCGCGATATGTGCCGGACCGGTGTCGTTGCTGATGAAGAGGTCCAGCCGCGAGATCAGGGCGGCTAGACCGCCAAGCGACGTCTTTCCGGCTAAGTTGACGGCCGGAATGCTCATACGCGCCTCGACTTCCGCCACCAGGTCTCGTTCGTCTTCACTTCCGGTCAGCAGAATGCAGCCGCCGTGCTCTTTGGCCAGGGTGTCGGCCACGGCGGCGAAGCGCTCGGCCGGCCACCGGCGTGCTGGACTGCGCGCTCCGGAATGTATGCCGATGAGCGGCCGCTCGAGCGAGAGCGTTCGCAGCAGACGGTCTGCTTCATCATGGTCCTCGGGCAGCAGCGGGAGCTCCAGGTACGTGCCGGTATCAGGGCAACCAAGAGTCTGCATGAGCATTAGATTGCGCAAGACTTCGGGAATTCCGGACGGATATGGACAGGCGACCGCGAGAAATTGCGGTCGTTCTCCTGTGTAGCAACCGGCTGCTCGCGCATCGGGCGCTATGATCGACTGGACAAAGCGGTTGCTCGTCTCGCCGCTCCCGTGCAGCTGGATGACCAGGTCGAACCGATCGTTCCGCAACGCCTCGATGGCGGCATCCGAGATCCGCGGCTCGTACTCCACTTCGAGGATGCCGGGAAAGCCTTTGAACTCAACCAATCGGTCGACGTATTGATTGAAGCGATCGACGAACCAGCGTGCCCAGGGCAAGCTGATCAGCGTGATCTCCGCGTTGGGGAATCCGGCCCGCAGCGAACGCAGAGCTGGTACCGAGAGGAGCAGATCTCCCAGGTTGAGCGCGCGGAATACCGCGATGCGCTCGATCGACCCTCGCTCGATCATCCGCCACCCCCGGCCGCTTGCTGTATGGCTGCCACTGGTGCGGTCCGCTCCAGCAGGCGTTCGGCTGCCTCGACGACCTCACTCGCGGGGATGTCGAGGCACGGCAGATCGATCGGGCAGGTGAAGCGATAGCACGGATGACAGGCGGTCGGACGTCGCAGCAGCGTCGCTGGAACGGCGCGCGGGCGCCATTGCGCTTCGTAGTCGGTGCCTGAGTAGAGGACGACCAGCGGCGTGCCGAGCGCGTCGGCCAGGTGCAGCGGCAGCGTGTTGCCGCAGATGACGAGGGAGGATCGCTCCACCAGCGCCGCGTACTGTGCCAGCGTCGTCTGGCCGATCACGCAGCGAACGCCGGGGGCGTGAGATCGGGACTCCTCGATGAGCTCTGCTTCTCGTTCGACGCCGGTCAGCAGCACTTGCCAGCCACGACGTCGCAGCAGATGCGCGACGTCGCCCATGCGTTGCGGCGGATAGCGGCGCGCTTCGGCGCTCGCCCCGGGATGGATCAGCACGAAGGGCCGGCGCGCGTCGATGTCGACGTCGGCCAGCAGGAGACTGGCCGCCTCTCGGTCTTCATCGCTGATGGCGACCGCCAGGCGACGGTCGTGCACCTCAAAGCCCAGGTGTTCGATCAGCCGCAGATTGCGTTCGACCTGATGCAGATCATCCGGCGCGCCCCGCAACTCGGTGCTCAGCGCGCTGCCGCCGAATTCCTTCGATTCGCCCGCACGCAGTGGGATGCCCGCCAGGTAGCAGACGTAGCCTGGCACGTGCGGCGTCTGGCTGAAGGAGGTGAAGATCAGCGCCGCGTCGAACCGTCGCTCGGCGAGAAGCTGAATCATCTCCCACTCGCGCTGCGGATCGAATGGCATGTGGCCACCGACGTCCTGCCAGATCGAGCGCCAGACGATCACGTCGTCGATCCACGGCAGGAGTGGCGCCGCGGCGGCACCGGCCGGACTCGCCAACAGCGTGATGCGAGCAGCTGGAGATGCCTGCTTGATGGCGCGCAGCGCCGGGCCGAGCATCACTACGTCGCCGGTGTTGTCGAGCCGCACGACCAGAATGTCTTGAGCCTCAAGCCATGCGTTCATGACGACCTCCCGGCTTGCGGCTGGAGGCTCGCTGGTGAACGAGATGCACGACGTCGCTGCCGATCTCGCTTCTGGTGAGTAGCTCGGTCGCGGCATCAACCACGGTGTTCGGCGACACCATGCGCAGGCACTCGTGTCCGATGGGACAAACTCGGCTGTAGCAGATGCGACAGGGGACGTCCTGATAGAGCTGACGGTGCGGCACATTCCATGGCCCCCATTGCTCGGGCGGGTTGGTCAGGGCGAAAAGGGCCACCACCGGAGTCTTGACCGCCGCCGAGATATGCATCGGACCGGTGTTGTTGGTGACGGTCAGGTCGGCGGTTTCGATCAGCGCGCAGAGTCCAGGGAAGGAGAGCGCTCCCGCTACCGAAATGGCCTTCTGCCGCATTTGCTCCTGAATCCGCTGCACGAGTGGGCGTTCCGATTCGGTACCGGTCAGAATCACCGATGCACCCAGACGTTCGACGAGCAAATCGGCCACCTCGGCATACATCTCCCACGGATACGTGCGGGCCGGCATGCTGCATCCGGGGTGAAGGACGGCGGTCACGCTGCGCGGATCGCCGCCCTGTTGCGTCAGAAGATTGCTGACCTCGGCATAGGCGGACTCGGGGACGTCGAGGACCAAATCGGTTTCGTTGGTGGTCATGCCGAGCGCGCCGACCAGATCGAGCCCTCGCTCGACTTCGTGCATCAGGTGCTCGGGGTGCTTGTGGCGTGTGGTGAGCAGCGAACCGGGCCCGTCGATCGACGCGGCCGCGCGCAACGGAATATCAGCCAGATAGCAGAGATAGGCGGAGGGCAGTGGCGACTGATGATATGAGGTGAAGATGATGGCGCCGTCAAATTGGCAGGCCTTGATCTGGGCGATCATGTGCTGCTCGCGCGTCGGATTCTGCGGCAATTCGTGCCACGGGTCCATCCACGGCGCCTCGTAGACGATGACGTCGTCGATGTCCGGATCGAGCCGTCCGATCTGCGCGCCGACGGGGCCGGCCAGCAGCGTGAGCCGAGCGTTGGGCAGCGCCTCGCGCACCGCATGGAAGGCGGGCGTGGTGACGAGCACGTCGCCGAGATTGTCGAGACGGATCAACAGAACCGATCGCGCCGCGCTCCAGCGTTCGTCGATCACAGTTCACCGTCCAGTCCGTCGCTGCCCGCCAGCACGGCGATTCGTTCGATCATGTGTCGCGTCGACTGACTTCCAGCGAGCGGCAAGATAACGATGCGCCCGCCGACCTCCTCGACCGCGTCAGACTCGGGCAGGTCGACGTCGCTGTAGTCGCCGCCCTTGACGTGGATGTCCGGCTGAAGTGAGCGGATGAGCGCGGACGGCACCTCGTCGTCAAAAATGATGGCGTGATCGACCGGATCAAGCGCACGCACCAGCGCCAGTCGATCCTGCTCTCCGTTGATCGGGCGGCGCTCTCCTTTAAGGAGGCGGGTGGTCCGGTCGGAATTGACGCCGACGACCAACACGTCGCCCAGCTCGCGCGCTCGTCGCAAGAACTCGACGTGACCGGCATGCAGCAGATCGAAGATGCCGTTGGTGAAGACGACCGTCTTTCCCTGCTCGCGTGCGGCGTCAACTGACGCGATGAGCGTCCGCAAGCTCGAATCACGGCCACTCTGCGTCACGTGCTCGGTCAGGCTGACCCGCTGCAGGAGTTCCTGATGACGCACGACGGCGGTGCGTCGCTTCCCCACGGCAATGCAGCACGCCTCGACCGCAATACGGACGGCGCGAGTCGCACTCGTTCCGGTGGCCAACGCCAACGCCGCAGCGGCCAGGAAGGAATCTCCGGCGCCCACGTCGCTCGAGTGCGGAACTGGATGGGCTGGAACGTGCCGGGCGCGTCCGCGCCGATCGACCAGGCACACGCCTTCTTTACCCAGCGTAACGGCGATGTGTTCAGCATCCGTCGCCTCGATCAGTCGCCGCCCGAGTCGCCCCGCCGTCTGGACTGAGTCATTGTCCCGGTCGATGCTCGTGTTGTTCGAACCGAGCGCCAGATGTGCTTCGATAAGGTTTGGCGTGATGATGGTGGCGGCGGATTCAGCAAAGCGCGACAGACGCTTCGAGTCGATCGCGAGCACCTTTGGGCATTGCGATCGCAGCCAGCGCAGTCGTTCGACCAGTTCGTCGCCGAGGACGCCATAGTCGTAGTCGGAAATGACGACCGCGTCGCAGCGCGCATAGACGTGGTCGAGAGATGCGAGCAGCGCGTCCCGCGTGCGGCGAAGTGAACTGGCTGGACGCCCCCTTCGTCGAAACGCACGACGTATTGCCCGTTGGCCAGGATGCGCATCTTGTGCAGCGTGACGGCGTCGCGGGTCCTCGAGGAGCCAGGAGTCGTCGATGTCGCGGTCCCGCAGCGAGGTGCGCAAAACGCGCCCGGGAAGGTCGGCGCCGATGACGCCGAGCAAGATGACGTCCGCCCCGAGCGCGGTTAGGTTGGCGGCGACGTTGGCCGCGCCACCCGGAACGCGCTCTTCAGCCGACTTGTGAACGACCGGAACCGGGCCTTCGGCGCAGATGCGAGAGGCGGTACCTTCTAGATAGCTGTCGAGCATCACGTCGCCGATCACCAGCACGCGCAGACCTCGGAATCGGCGCACGATATCGACGGTCGCGCTCATCGCTTTCCCCCGATCCTGGTCATGACGCCGGTCCGGGCGTTCGTCGCGTTGCTGCCGACTGAAGACCAGCCTGCGGGGAGGTAGCCGGTGTCGACGACCGGACCGATCCGCTCGACCGCGCGCACGATGCGCAATGCATGCTCGGTGTCACTCGCCACGTAATTGGGCGTCCGGATCGGCGCCGTGGGCGGTGACTCGGTACCGAGGTCGACCAGGATCGTGCGACAACCGGCCCGGTTGCCGGCCTCGACGTCGTCGAGAATGTCACCGATGAACCAGGAGCGTTCCAGGTCGACCTGGAGATCGGCAGCTGCCTCGCGGAGCAGACCGGGCTCTGGCTTACGGCAGGAGCACGTGATCGACAGCTCCGGCACGACGCCGTCCGGATGGTGTGGGCAATAGAAGATGCCGTCGATCTCGACGCCCTGACCGCGAAGCTCCAACGTGATGGATTCGTGCATGCGCTCGAGATCGTCTTCGTCGAAGTAGCCGCGGGCTACGCCCGACTGGTTGGTGATGATCGCCAGACGGAATCCGGCTTCGCGCAGGTGCCGCAGCTGCGGCGCCAGATTGGGATAGAGGATGAGCTCATCGGGGCTCGACGGGTAGTGACGTGGCTCGACGAGCGTTCCATCCCGATCGAGAAAGACCGCCGGTGTGCGATTCATCGTGTCTCCCCCGTCCGGCAGGCGAGCTCGGTCTCGACGATGTCGCACAAGATGTGCGTCAAGAGCATGTGAACCTCCTGTGCCACGGCGGTCTCGACGTCGGTGACGCTGATGCCGAAGTCCGCGGAATCGATGAGCGTGCAGCATGGTCGTCCGGACATCGCCACGACCGTCATCTCCCGCTCACGCGCGGCGGTCACGGCTTCGACGAGGTTGCGTGACTCCCCACTGGTGCTGACGACGATCAGCACGTCGCCGGGGCGTCCGTGGCCGCGTACCTGCCGCGCGAAGACTTGCTCGAACCCGTAGTCGTTGCCAATGGCGGTGAGGATGGCGCTGTCGGCGGTGAGTGCCATGGCCGGATAGGGGTCGCGCTCGCGATGAAAGCGACCGACCAGCTCCGCGGCAAAGTGCTGGGCTTCGGCGGCGCTGCCACCGTTCCCGGCGATCAGGATGGAGTGACCGGTGGAGAGCTGTGTCGATCAGGCACGCAGCGACCTCCGCCAGACGGTCCGCCTGACGGGTCAGCTCACGCATAATGCGCGTCTGGCGCAGTCGCCGGCCGTCGAGCGTGCTGAACACCTGCTCCCGATAGCGCTGGAGTGTATCCAGCCGCTGATCGTCGTCGATGAGCTCCGCCGGACGTTTCAGTGCCACTCCATCTCCTGTTCCATGCCTTGCGAGCGTTCGTTCCGACCGGTTGGTCGAGATCGAACTGATTCGGCCCGACCTGGTCGGGACGCTGTCCGCGGATCGCTCGCACGAACAACCTGCACTAAGGCTAATAAATTATATAAGCGGAATCATTAGGCAGATGAATAGAAGAAGAGGTTAGCGATTTGTGCGTATGCACAGTCAGCGAAGCGCTTGGTTGAGCCTCTTTACGGCCAGCGCCAGGCGGATCTGCACGGCACGGTCGAAGACGCGCGGATCGAGCCCGATAAGGGAGGCGATTTTGTCCAGCCGGTAGCGGAGCGTGTTTCGGTGGATATCGAGGCGTGCGGCTGTGGACGAGGGGCAGCAATTCTCGTCGAAGAAGACCTCCAGCGTTTCGATGAGTTCCTGTGCATGGTCCAGTGGACTCAACAGGTGCGCCGAGAGGTCGATTTTCGTGCGCTCATCGGCCACGCCGACGAAGGAGGCGATTCCGAGTTGATCGAGACAATGGACCTGGTTCGGGCCTTCAAATTGGAGGCCGAGCGATAGTGCTGCTCGCGCGTCCTGGTAGGAGTGCGTCAGCCCTCGAATGCCCGGATGATAGCGTCCGATGCCGATGGCGATCTCGCTCCTCGTCTCGCGCTTCAGCGTTGTCAGCAGACCTGCACTGGCACGTTTGAGCGCGTTTAGATTGGCCCAGGAGGTCATTCCGCAATCCGAGTGATCGGGCTGTTCGACCCACCCAGCCAGATCTTGTGAGCTGCTGGCCTTCAGGATGGCGATCTCTCCGTTGCCGATGTGGGCGCAGATGGTGTCGCGTGGAAGGGAGAAGTAACTCACGATGCACTGGATCACGAACTCGGCTCGTCGATTGACACGTGCCTCTTGATCCGGGTCAACGTCGAGAGTGCCTCCGAGAATGTAATCGGCCGCGCGGACCAAAATCACGGCGCGTGGACGGGTGAAGTCGATCCCGAAGAGTCGTCCACCACGAAGGATGTCCGCCTCCGACAAACTGGGGTCGCAGAGCACGCTTTCGATGAAACGGTGCTGGATTTCGTGATCGTGAATCACCTCCTCAAGCCCATTTGTGTGCTGCACCATCAGCTCGAGCAGGATCTCCGCGAGGTGAGACGACATGGTCTCGGGCGGCTGCTTGTCAGAATTGCGATGGGCGAGCTCGCGCATGACGCGCAGAGGCAGGTCGTGGACGTGCCCGTCGCCCCGTACGGTCTTGGTTTTATCCGGTGAGGTTCTGACCGTCATCGAAGCGATACTCCATCCATAGGGGCTACCGGCTAAGTGGAGAAGTGGAGCCTTGGAGAACCGAGAAGAGGTGTCGCGAACCGGCGCCTTACGGCGCCTCGTCGTTACACCTCGCCGCCATTTCCCAACCCTTTGAGATTGCAGCTCGTGTGTGTGCTGGTCGCGCCGCACGAATGCCCTGACATCGCGGTGCGGTGCATGTCGGAGAATGCATGTCCTGTGCCAAGTGGCACAGTTAAACGGCACAGTATGTCAATTCGTGCATCTTTGCGGCGCCGCGCCGGTGCAGGTGGAGCTCAGCGGTCGGGATAGAACCCGTACCTTATCGTCGGTTCAGAAAGTCGAAGCGATACCAATATCCTATTCTTGAATGTTCGTTTCAGGCAAACACTTCATTGAAGGAATTGGCGGATTTTCAGGCCGATGGCCCGTGAGCACAGCATGAGCGCGATCGCGACGAACATTGACCGGCTAACCAACCGATTACCCACTGACCTGGTCGGGCGCACCCGATGCCTCTTTCTCGTGCTCGGATTGCTGACGGCGGTCATGGTCGTGCCCCCGCTCATGTTCATTCGACCTGAGGCGGTGGGACTGCATCTTCTCGCGCTAGCGCTCCTCGCTCTTCTCTGCTGGCGTTGGTTCAGCTGGTTCACGCGCGGAGAGTTTGCGGTCTACGATTCGGTCATCGAGGTCGTCGCGTTGACCACACTGACGTGGGCGCTCTCGAACCCGACGATTGGGCTCGGCGTCTTCTACGTCGGACTCTACTATCGTTCCCTCTTTGGAAATCGTCGGCAGGCGATCCTGGGCGTCGCCACCTTCACCGCGTCCTTCTTCGTCGGCGTTGCATTGCATTTCGACGCTACCTCGACGCTCCTGTCGTCAACGACTCTGACGCAGATACCCGGATTCGTATTGACCGGAACCGTGATGTACGTCATCGGCCAAACGTTGAAGACGCATCGTGAGACGATGGATCAGCTCGGGGTCGCGGAGCAGCAGTTCAGGGCACTCATCGAGCAGCTTCCTGTCGGTGTTTACCAAGCTCAGCTCGATGGACGAATTACCTATGTGAGTCCGCGTGCGGTGTCCATCTTCGGGTTCGATGAGAATTCCATTCGCGATGACGTCGACTGGGCCATCCACACGCTGATTCATCCCGACGATCGTGAGAGTGTGACAGCGGCCCGCGATCACAATGCCGACGGCGCCGGCCAAACGGACGTCGAGTTTCGCATGATGGACGCACGCAACGAGCAGCGTTGGGTGCGGGTGCGGTCGACCCTGGTGCGAGGAGTCAACGGAAATCCGAGCTATTGGCAAGGTACCATCGAGGATGTTACCGGCCGTAAACAAGCTGAAGCAGACACGCACGCAGCCGAGGAACGCTATCGCACGCTGGTTGAGCAGTTACCAGCTGTGACGTACGTCTCGGCCCATGATGGATCGGGCACGCCCAATTACGTCAGCCCGCAGATCGAACAAATGCTTGGGTTCCCCGCCAACGAGTGGGTGAGCACACCCTCCCTCTGGATCGACCGGCTACATCCGGAGGACAAGGAGCGCGTCGTCGCCGCCGTGCGAGACGCCGTGGACTCCCAGCACTACAGCCTGGAATATCGCACGATCGCTCGAGATGGACGTGTCGTGTGGGTGGAGAACATCGCGACGTTGGTTCGGGACGTCGACAGCGTGCCTCGCTATTGGCACGGCGTGCTCCTGGATGCCACCGCGCGCAAAGAAGCCGAAGCGGCGCTACATCGTAGCGAAGAACGCTTCCGCGCGCTCATTCAGAACGTCTCGGACACCATCGCGATTCATGAACCGAACGGGACGGTTCGCTATATCAGCACGACCGTCGAGGAACTTTCTGGGTACAGCCCGGACGAGATCGAGCACACGCGACAGATTGACTGGATCCATCCGGACGATCGCGATCGCTATCTCGACTTTTTGCGGCGTACAGCCGAAGTCACTGACGAGATGCCGATGGTGGAGTTTCGCTATCAGCATGGTGACGGCAGCCAGCGCGTCATGGAGATGATCGGAAACAATCAGATGGCGAATCCCGCCATCGAGGGACTCGTCGTTACGAGCCGAGAAATCACGGAGCGCATCCAGGCCGAGTCCCTCCAGCGCCAGCTCGCGTCGATCGTCACCTCGTCGCATGACGCCATCATCGGCACGGCGGTTGACGGTACGATCACGAGCTGGAACTATGGTGCCGAAGCTCTGCTCGGCTATCAGGCAGCGGAGATGGTAGGCAATCCGATCGTGGGCGTCATCCCTCCCGAGCATCTGGACAACTTTCCCATCATGATCCGGCGTTTGCGGCACGGTGAATCGATCACGGACCTCGAGACGGTCGGCGTCACGAAATCCAATGAGCGAGTCGACGTCTCGCTCACGCTCTCACCCCTACTTGATGATCTCGGCAAGCTGATCGGCATCTCGGCGATTGCGCGCGATATTCGCGAACGCAAGATTCTCGAAGCCGAGCTGACGCACCAGGCTTTCCACGACAGTCTCACCGGGCTCGCCAACCGCGCGCTCTTCAACGATCGACTCGCGCATGCCGTGACTCGTAACGCGCGCCAGGGACGCATGCTGGCCGTCCTCTTCATGGACCTCGACAATTTCAAGGTGATCAACGACAGCATGGGCCACGAAGCGGGCGATCGGTTGTTGATCGGGGTGTCTCACCGGATGACGAAGTCCCTGCGCCCGGGCGACACAGCAGCCCGGCTGGGAGGCGATGAATTCACCTACCTATTGGAGGATTTGAAGCATCCGCAAGAGGCGGTCGAGGTGGCGCAACGGCTCTTGCAGGCGCTGCAGTCGCCCATCGCTGTTGACGATCAAGAACTGCTGGTATCGGCCAGTATCGGCATCGCCGTCGCCATGGATGACAACACGACTCCGGACGACCTGCTGCGCCATGCCGACGTGGCCATGTACCACGCCAAGCATCAAGGCAAGAATCGGGTAGATCAGTACCAGCCCGAGCTCGAGGTTCAGGCCTGGACACGGCTCCGCCTGGAGCAAGATCTTCGACGAGCGCTCGATCGCGAAGAGTTTTTGCTGGTCTACCAGCCCATCATGCGGCTGTCGGCCGATCAAGTCTTCGCGGTGGAGGCGCTGGTCCGCTGGCAGCACCCGGAGCAAGGGCGCATATCTCCCGAGAATTTCATTCCGCTGGCCGAGGAGACGGGTCTGATCCTGCCCCTCGGGAAGTGGGTGCTGGAGACCGCCTGTCGTCAGATGCGGCAGTGGCAGGATACGCTGCAAGATCGCGCTCCGAGGATCATCAGTGTCAATCTCTCGGTGCGACAGATGCAGGACCCGAATCTGGTTCAGACGGTGGCGGACATTCTCGATAAGTCCGGTATCAATCCCGCCAGCCTGGCGCTCGAGATTACCGAAAGCGCTCTGATGGACACCGAAGCACTCTCGGTCATTCAGAGTTTGCGGCAGTTGGGAGTGCGGTTGGGTATCGACGACTTCGGCACCGGCTATTCGTCACTCGCCTATCTCCAGCGCCTGCCGGTCGATTTCGTCAAGATCGACCACTCCTTCATCGATGGTCTGGGCCGCGATGCGAACGACACCGTCATCACGTCGGGCATCATCGGCCTGGCCCACGCGCTCAACTTGCGCGTCATCGCCGAGGGCGTGGAGCTCAGCGATCAGCTTGAGCGACTGCGCACGCTGGGCTGCGACTTCGCTCAGGGCTTCTACCTGGCCCAGCCGATGCAGCGCTCGGATCTCGACCAGCTTATGGTGACCACGAACTTCTGCATGGACAACGGTCAGTTCGCCGAATCCAGGGACAGTGCGAACGCTTCACGACAGAATGCGTCGGACAGCCTTCTCAGCCACGAATCCGTCGACGGCGCCATGGGTGATGATTCTGACTAACCCAAGCTGAGATTTCCCGAGGACCACAGACCCGCGGCGGGATCACTCATGGCCTCTCACGCGGCTGAGCTTGCGTCAGGCTACGCTGAAGCCGGAGTAGAGGTTTGCGGCGGCCCGGTTGTTTTGGAACGCGTGACCGCCGCGACGCTGATGACGGTGTGACGCGGAGTCTGCGTTAGGAGAGGGTGGCCGCCGCCTGTACGTCGGGCGGGAAGTCCTCCATGTCGAAGACCTGTCGCAGCTCGATGAACGCGCGTCTCGTCTTCAATGGGGACCCGCTTGGCCCACTCGATCGCTTCCTCTCGTGAATTCACCTTGAGCATCCAGTAGCCGCCAATGACCTCCTTCGTCTCGGTGAATGGGCCGTCGGTCACGTGCGGCTTACCGTTCTTGAATCGAACGCGCGCGCCCTTCGAGGTCGGGTGAAGCCCTTCGCCGGTCAGCATGACGCCTGCGTCAAGCATCTCCTTGTTGAACTTCATCATGACGGCGACCTCTTCGGCCCGGCATGGGCGTAATCCAGCCTCAGTCTCCGGGTTCGGGTAGATGAACATCATGAACCGCATTGACATACCTCCAGACGAGTGCGATGCCGCGCCGGACCGCCCGCGCACTGACGTCGTACTCCATTCAACAGGTTGTCGACCGGGCGCAGGCTAATTCGACAAATTGCACGCGTGAATTCTCGATTCTCGCGGGATTGTAACTCTTGCGCCGAGGCGAATCGATTCGCCATGATCGTTGTCAGGCTCGAACCCGCGTCTCGAGGAACTCGGCCAGGTGCCGGAGCGTCTGGTAGCCAAGCTCGACGGCGCCGAAGGCAACGGTCGCATCGCGCGCTTCCGTCGTTGGGAAAAGCATACGCATGGTGAGTCGAGTGCGGTCCGCCGTCGAGATCTTCGAACGTGGCCGTCACCTGGAAGCGATGCAGGTCCTCGCTCATCACCGCTGTGGTCATAGACCAGCCGCTCGGGACGCACGACTTCAGTGTAGACGACGTAGTTGGGGAAATCCCGCACATTCGGCACGTGCATGTCGAAGCGAAGCGTACCGCCGGGGCGCACGTCCATCTCGTGAATCGTGGTGGTGCAACCGTCGGGTCCCCACCACCTGGCCAAATGCTCGGGCTGCGTCCAAGCTTCCCAAACCAGCTCGCGGGACGCGTCGAATTCGCGAGTCAGTACGATCTCGCGATCCTCAAGATTGCTGGGGTCGTTCTCGGTCGTCACGGTCTGCGCTCCTTGTCGTCCGGTTGCCGGCGAAACAGATCTTGGATTCGGGTCGCTGCGAGTACAGGCGACGGACGATCGGTCCATCACCCAGCGTCATCGCTTTCTTTCTTCTCTTTCAACTCCTTTAACAGGACGTCAAGCCGGCTGAAGCTCTGATCCCAATGGCGTCGATAGCGCTCGGTCCAGTCGGACACCTCCTTGAGCGGCGCCGCCTCCAGACGACACGGGCGCCACTGCGCGTCTCGTCCTCGGGTAATCAGACCTGCTCGCTCCAGCACTTTGAGGTGCTTTGAGACGGCCGGAAGGCTCATGTCGAACGGCTCGGCCAATTCGGTGACATTCGCCTCACCACGCGACAGGCGCTCGAGGATCGCCCGACGAGTGGGGTCGGCGAGCGCGGCGAAGATCTGACTGAGCTGGTCGGTTGGCATCGGGTACTGAACCGCCTCCGATAATAAACCGATTGGTTAAATACAGTATAGATGATTGGTCGATGTCAATCCTGTTCCTTCTCAGGTTCTCCAGACTGAATTTCAGACGGCGTGCCGGCCTACATATGCGGCGGACGCTGACATGGACCAGAGATCATGGCGACGGTTCGCGCGATGGCGAGCAGTCATTCGTCTTGCCAGCGTCGCCCGACAAGCTGTATCCCGATGGGTAAGCCAGCGCTGTCGAACCCGCACGGAACGACGACGGCCGGATGGCCGGTGTAATTGAACAGAGCGGTATGCGCGCTCACTGTCCAGTAGCTCACCTCTTCATCGTCGACGAGGAGTGGCGAGCCGGTGTCGCAATGCGGGAAGGCGGTCGTCATGGCGGCTGGACACAGAAGCGCATCCCACTCCGCGAAGAACTCTTCCCAGGCGATGATCGACTGGTCGCGGTGGTGCAGCGCGCCGAGATATTGTCCCAGCGTCGTCGGCCGTTCGCTGGGGCGATTGGCGCCGGTCAGCATCATGATCAGTTCGGTCACTCCGGCCAGATCGGCGCCGAAGTCGATCTCCGGCAATATGGGCTCGTCGACTGTCGCTCCTTCGTCACTCAGACGTTGCGCCAGATTCGTCAAAGCGTGTCGAACGGCGGCTGCCACCGGGAGACCAGGGAAGGTTGGCGCCACCGCGATCTTCAGTTCGGACAGCCGAATATCACCCGCTTCCGTCGTTGCGAGTGGCGGCACGTCGGTGTCGAGCCCGTCCGGCCCCGCGATAATCGAATCGATCAGCACCAGATCTTCGACCGAGCGCGCGATGGGGCCGATGCAGGACATGATGCGAATCGGTCGTGGCGGTGGCAGTCCGGGAACCAGGCCATGCAACGAGACGCGATGCTCGGTTGGCTTCAGCCCAAAGACGCCGCAAAAGTGGGCCGGAACGCGGATCGATCCTGCCAGATCGGTCCCCACGTCGAACGGCGACAAACCTGCCGCCACGGCGGCCGCCGCGCCGCCACTCGACCCACCTGGAGTTCGCTCGAGATTCCATGGGTTGTTGGTGCGCCCAAAGATCGGGCTGTTGCACTGATAATCGCCGAGCATCATGGGGACATTGGTCTTGCCGATCAGGATGCCGCCCGCCGCTTTGAGTCGCGCCGCGACGGTGCCGTCCGCTTCAGCCACGATAGTCGGCCAGCTGTGGGTAGCCGGACGTCGTACGCAGACCGGCCGTCGCATGCGCGTCCTTGAGCGTGAAGGGAACCCCGTGCAGTGGTCCCCAGTTCTCACCATGTGCGAGCGCAACGTCCGCTGCATGTGCCCGCCGCCGCGCTCGCTCGTCGTCGCGCACCACGATGGCGTTCAGGGCTGGATTGAGCCGCTCGATACGTGTCAGATAGGCGCCCACGACCTCGGCAACCGAGACCTCGCGCCGGTGGATGGCGCTTGAGAGCGAGGCGATGCTTTCGAATAAGAAATTCGGCTCGTTTCCCGGATCGTTCCCCACCACCACGACTCGTTCTCCCTGAATTCCGATGAAATGTTGCCGAACAGCACCCCGCCGCTATCTTGGACCGGATTCGCTCAGCGCGCGCACTTCGATGGTCCCGATGCGCGCGGGCGGCATGTTCTCGACCAGTCGCAACGCCTCGTTCAGATCACGGGCCTCAATGATGTAGAAGCCGCCGACCTGCTCTCGCGTTTCGAGGAAGGGCCCGTCAGTGACGGTCACGTTGCCGTTTCGAACCTGCACCGTCATGGCCTCCGACAAAGGCTGGAGCGGCGAGGAGGTGACGTAATGTCCACTCTGACGAAGCTCCTCGCGATAGGTGTAGACCTCGTTCATGATCGCGTCGTATTCACTCTGCGGCATCGCTTTCACTTTCTCTTCGTCTTGAAAGATCATGCAAAGGTATTTCATGAGGCCCTCCACGTGGCATGCGATCGACCGGCTTCATGCAATTGTCGAGCGGCGACGACCAGAATCGACAGAAGCGGCGTCAAATCACTCGAGACGACTGTTGGATTGCTGATAACCGAGCAAAACAGCGAGCATCGCCAGACTCGAATCCAGCGATGCTCACGCAGACGAACGGGGGTTGTGAGCGGCGAGCGACGTGAATCGCTAACGGCCGCGTAGCCCGGCAAGTTCGACAACCGGACGAATCTCGACGGTGCCGCGTCGCGCGCCAGGGATGCAGCTGGCAATTTCAATCGCCTCGTCGAGGTCGTTCACGTCGATGAGATAGTAGCCACCAAGCTGTTCGCGGGTCTCGGCAAACGGCCCGTCGGTCACGAGCGGCTTGCCATCGCGAACGCGAACGCTGGTGGCGGCCTCTGTTGGCTGGAGCGGCGCGGTGGCCAGAAACTGACCGTTCGACTGCAGGCGGTCGACGAGTTGCAGCGATTCGTCGTAGCAGTGATCTCGGATCTCGTTGTCCAGCGCCTGCTCATTCTCGTAGATCAGCAGCATGTATTTCATCGCGACGCGCTCACTCTCTGTTCTCAACCACCGGATATGGCTCCCATGATGAGTAGCGGCTCGTCTCCGGTGGCCACGGCCTCTGGCAATGGGCTATCGGGCGACTCATGCGAGAGGTCCATCTTACAGGCATAGAGTCGCAGATGGGACCGACGACGCTGGGTGTCGTAATCTCGAATGGTGCCGCGCAGCATGGGATAGTTGGACTCCAGCGCGTCGAAGACGGCGCGCTGAGTCGCTGGCCCGTCGATCTGCAGTTCGATCTCCGTCCCGACCTTGGCGATGGTCCGCAGGTGCGGTGGAAGCTTGACGCGGATCATGGCAACGTCTGAACTTCGACCGACGTGACAGCCGGAAGATCGCGCACGATCGCGTTCCAGGTGTCGCCAGAGTCCGCCGAGGCGTAGACCTGACCGCCGGTCGTGCCGAAGTAGATTCCGCACGAATCGAGCGAATCGACCGACATCGCGTCGCGCAAGATATTGACGTAACAATCTTGCTGCGGCAATCCGTTGGTCAACGCTTCCCACTCGTTTCCGCCTGAACGGCTGCGATAGACGCGCAGCTTGCCGTCGGGCGGGAAGTGCTCGGTGTCACTCTTGATCGGGATCACGTAGATCGTTTCGGGCTCGTGTGCATGGACCGAGATGGGGAACCCGAAATCGCTCGGCAGATTGCCGCTGACTTCGTACCAGGAGTCGCCACTGTCGTCGCTGCGCATCACGTCCCAGTGCTTCTGCATGAAGAGCGTGTTTGGCCTGGTTGGATGCATGGCGATGTTGTGGACGCAATGACCGACTTCCGACTCGGGATCCGGTAGTTCGAACATCATCGGCAGTCCGCCGGTCGCCGTTTGCCAGGACTGGCCGCCGTCCTCGGTGCGGAAGCAACCGGCCGCGGAGATGGCGACGAACATACGGTCGGCGTTGTTCGGGTCGATGAGGATCGTGTGCAGACACATGCCACCTGCCCCCGGCTGCCACAGATCCCCCTTGACGGAACGCAGCCCAGAGAGCTCATGCCATGAATTGCCGCCGTCGGTCGAGCGGAAGAGCGCGGCATCTTCGACTCCGGCGTACACGGTCTCCGGGTCGGTCAGTGAGGGCTCGAGGTGCCATACACGCGAAAACGACCATGGATGCGGCGTGCCGTCGTACCACTTGTGCGTGCCGAGGTCGCCTTCATAGTTGAACTGGTTTCCAACGGTCTCCCACGTCTGACCGGCGTCATCGGAACGCTGAATCACCTGCCCGAACCAGGCGCTCGACTGCGAGGCGTATATGCGGTTCGGATTTACCTTCGAGCCTTTGACGTGGTAGATCTCCCAACCCGCGAAATGCGGCCCGGAGACTTCCCAGTCTTCGCGCTTCTCATCCGACGTGAGGATGAACGCTCCTTTACGGGTGCCTACCAGAACTCGTACCCCGCTCATCAGTTCCCTTTCTGTGATTCCGGAACGTTACCCGGATCGTGAAGTCGCCTTCGCGACGACGAAACCGTGACAGTCAAGTGAGTTTTCGGACCGATGTGTGCAGATCGCCTGAGTTCAGTCGGGAACACCAACATCGTTGCCTGCTGTGCCATGAACTCTTGCCCGAGCTGGATTGAATCAACATTATACCGCGTACGTTCGCGTGTGCCAGCAGCCAGTGGTCCCCTTCGTGGAGATTGCTTGTCGCAACCATTGATCGACGGTACACGCCCCATAAATCTGCTATTCCCCGCTGACCAGAAAGTATTCGTTGTCATCCGGATCGTAAAACCAGACGGCTCTCTGCCCCCAGGGCATATCGGCGGGCGGTTCCTTGAATTTCACGCCTCGCTCGGTCAAGGTCTTGTACGTCTCGTCGACGTCGTCGCAGACAAGCGAGATGCCTGTCTCCCCGCCCGGCGTGCGATTTTGGCCAAACCAATGGGCCGGTGCTAGAACCAACTGCGTCGTCGCGCCCGGTGGAACCACGGTGAGGAATCGGTCCTCGCCCATCAACTGGTCAAACGCTTTCTCCCAGCCAAGCGTATTGACGTAGAAATCAAGCGCCACTTCCTGGTCGGAGACCGGCACGGTCGTGGAATGGATGTGGGAAAACATGTCCATTTCCCTTCAGGGGTTGGCCAGGACGATTACGGGACACTGACCTGGCAACCGACGCAATCAAATCGGCTCTCTGCTACGTTGTCGATTGGGCTCGGCCAAAATCGACAGCCCAGTGAGCGAACGGTGGGAGATCGAGGGCTTGCTAAGAGCCACCACCCTTGAACGGCGCCTCTCCTTCCTTCAGCGGACGAAACCGCAGCGCCGACCAGACATCGTCGACCGCCACCTGGCTGTTGGGCCGCATGCCGAATTCGGCGAGGATCGGCCAGAGACTGTCGCGGTTGACGTCGGTTCGGTTTGCCTTGGGATAGACGATCCATAGCATGCTCAATCGCGCCATATACTCCTGCTGCGCCTCGAGAATGTGTCGCAGCCCGGCTGAGTCGTCGGCGAAAACCAGCGCGATGCCGACGTGGCTCAGGTCGTCCGCCACGATCACGTCGTCCGGCAGCGGCTCGAACAGACCCAGACGATCCGGATGCGACGACCAGATCGTCGTTCCCGGCTTGATCTGGAGTTTTGAGGCAACAGTCTTCGTGCTCATTGGCGTCCTTACACTCGATACCGAACTAATCGCCCATCGCGGCCCGCATGCTGGCTAAGTGCATGCGCGAATGACCGACGACGACCATCTCGACCAGCTGTGCCAGGCTGCGCTCCTGCCCGCCAAACGCGCTGGTGGTCCGTTCGAGTTGCTCCTCGCTCAGTACCTGAAGGAGCCGGACGACGCGAGGCCCGTGTGTAGTGAGGAGGTCGAGCACGTCGACCTTGCCGACGTCGGCGAAGTCGTGCGCGTGCTTAACGTTGTTCTCGTTGACGGAGTCCAGCGAGACCCTTGGCGACAGTTGGTTACCGATGGCGATCTTCTCCACAAAATCGTGAAAGGCGGGCAGAACCGACGCGACGTGGTGCGCAACGACGCCGACCGACCAACCCTCGCTCGGACAGATGCGTCGCCAACCCTCGTCGCTGCAGCCCTCGACCAGCGCGATCATGTCGTCGTTGACGGCCTCGAACTGAGCGGCGAACCGTGTCGATCGAGCCGCGACGGGCGCCTCGCTGATCACGCGATCCTGATCGGACGTTTCCTCTCGATCGACCTTGCTTGACATATCTCCTGCTCCCGCTTCCACGATGTGTTCAGTGGTCCGTTGTGTGGTTAGAGCTTGCCCTCGCGCAGCTTACTGACGGATTTCTCGATGCGGCGCTGGCGCGTTTCGGCGGTCTTGGCCTCGTCAATCGGCATGACGACGCGCCGTTTGTTGCTGTAGGAGAGTCCCTCGAAGAACGCGTTGGCGTCGGGCTCGGCGTCGAGCGCCTGTCGGAGATCGTCCGGAACGACCACCTCGCGCGGCGCGTCGTCGAGTTCGAGACCCACCTCCACGCGATCGCCCGCGGCGACTCCCGCGTTCTTGCGTACATCGCCGCTCACCGGGATCAGGAAGCGGCCGCCCATCGTCGCGATGGTGCTGCGGTAGGTGTAGCCATTGATGGTGACGGCCACCGCGGGCTTCTTGCTCGATCCCAGTGCACCGACGACCTCGGGCGGCACTTCGATGCCGGTGGCGGTCTTGCCATTGAGATCGATGTTGGCCGCGAATTTCATCGGTCTTCCTCTCAGGTGATGGCTCGCTGGTCGACGCCGCATCGAGGGGACTCGAATCTCCAATCAGGCGTCGTTGTGCTCGAACTCATAGGACAGGATGACGATTCCGGACTTGAGCGTGACGCTTGACAAGACGACTGGCATCAGACGACGTTTGCCCCGTGGAACCGTGAATCAGCTGTTCTGACGTTTAGTCGTTTGATACGGCTTCAAATCGACAACGACCTCGGTGTAGTCTCCGGAATCGATCGAGTTAGGCATCATGTCGACAGCTCATCCATGCGCCGCGAAAG
This sequence comes from uncultured Chloroflexia bacterium, assembly GCA_963822235.1. Taxonomy (GTDB): domain Bacteria; phylum Chloroflexota; class Chloroflexia; order Thermomicrobiales; family Thermomicrobiaceae; genus CALAGB01. The sequence continues at coordinate 1,347,229 of CAWGGU010000005.1, read as the reverse complement.
AAACCGTCGTTCCGGCTCCTGCTCGGTGAGCTCCAGCGCCCGTTGGTAGGCGGCGCGTGCTTCGTCGTTCCGGCCCAGACGGCGGCAGAGATCGGCCCGAGCCGAATGGATCAGGTAGTAGTCCTGAAGATCGCCGCGCGCCAGGATGGCATCCATGAGGGCTAACCCGGCAGCTGGACCGTCTCGCATCGCTATGGCGACCGCGCGGTTCAACTCGATGACGGGTGACGGAGCCACTCGGAAAAGCACGTCATACAAACCGACGATCTCGGCCCAGTCGGTTTCGGTCGGGTCGGTCGCCTCGGCATGCACCGCGACGATGGCGGCTTGCAGGGTGTATGGGCCGAACTGGCGTGTCGCCAGCGCCTGCTCGACGAGCGCGACGCCTTCGTTGATCTGCGCGCGATTCCAGAGAGAACGATCCTGATCTTCCAGCAGGATCAGGTCGCCTTCGGACGAACTGCGGGCGGTGCGGCGGGACTCGTGCAACAGCATCAGAGCCAGCAGACCGGCGACCTCGGGCTCCGGCAGAAGCTGCAAAAGGAGTCGCGCCAGACGGATCGCTTCACCGGAGAGGTCGGCGCGCGTCAACGAATCGCCGTACGACGCGGAATAGCCCTCGTTGAACACCAGGTAGATGACGCGCAGGACGGTATCGAGACGATCGGGTAGATCGGCGCGGGACGGCACCTGATAGGGGATGCCCGCGTCTCTAATTTTGCGTTTGGCGCGCACGATCCGCTGCGCCAACGTCGCGGGTGGGATCAGAAAGGCGCGCGCGATCTCCTCGGTCGTCAGCCCGCAGACTTCCCGCAAGGTCAGTGACACGCGAGCGTCGGCGGCCAGTGCCGGGTGGCAGCAGGTGAAGACCAGTCGCAGCCGGTCATCCTCGACACCCTCATCGTCGATGTCGAATTCGTCGCCTGTGTCGTTGTCGAGCTGTTCCGCCAGCGTCGCCAGCGAAGCGTCGAAGCGGGTGCGGCGCCGGATGCGGTCGATCGCCTTGAAGCGGCCGGTCGAGACGAGCCAGGCGCGCGGATTGGCCGGCACGCCCTCTCGCGGCCATTGCTCGAGAGCCGCGGCGAAGGCATCGTGCAGCGCGTCCTCGGCGATGTCGAAGTCGCCAAGCAAGCGGACGAGCGTGGCAAAGACGCGACGCGACTCGGCTTGATAGACGTCTGCGACGATACGGCTGGCATCCTGATGCTGGTCGGACATGCGAAACGTGCTTTCCTCTAAAGTCCGTGCGGTCATCTCAGTAGCAGGGACGCATTGGCTGTTGAAACGGTTACCCTCGCTGTTGTTGTGATGCGCGCGTGCCGAGATGCGCGAGGCGATCACCGCGAGGTTCCGAATCGTTCGGCGGAGCGGACCCGCGCTCGTGCGGCCTCCACCTCCCGGTTCTTGGGTTCGGCATTCGATTCGAGCAGCGAGAGGAGTCGAGCCGATGCGGCGGCGACGTCGTCAACCGCCGCATCGAACGCGGCTTCGTTGGCGCGCGACGGAGTGCGAAACCCGCTGATCTTGCGCACGAACTGAAGCGATGCAGCCCGGATCTCGTCCTCGGTGGCGGGTGGATCGAAATTGAAGAGCGTCCGGATGTTGCGACACATAGGTGGAATCAGCTCCAGTTTGATGGGCTCAGGCCCACGCGGCGAATCGGGCAGGCTGCAGGCGGACGGTCGGCTTTATTACGCGGAAATGTCGATCGATCCGCTCGACGGCGGCGCATTCGTCAGGCGTTTCCAGGTGACCCGTCGGAAGAGACCTCATACTGGAAGAAGCGCAGTCCCTGTCCAAGCAGGACCGGCACGACGTCCAGATTTAGCTCGTCCACCAGTCCGGCACGGATGAGCTGCTGGGCGGTCTTGGCGCCGCCTATGACGGCCACGTCCTTGCCAGCAGCGGCCGACGCGTGCCCGGGCAACGGCGCACTCGATGCCCTCTCCGACGAAGCTGACGCGCAGCCGATCGTTCTGTCCGTTGACCGGCTCGATGGGGATGCGACGCGTCAGGACGAAGATTGGCATCTGAAAGGCATAGCCGCTGAGATCGCCTCCGGCCTGGTCGAAGGCACTTCGACTCATGACCACGGCCCCCGAGCGCGACGCCACATGCTGAAGGAATTCGGTTCTGCGCTTCGTATCGAATCCTGAATGAAACGAGGGCACTGCGTTAGTCCGATCGTCGATTGAACTGTCGGCTGCGTGCGTCATGCAAGGCACCACCTGTCCCACAACGTCGACCTCTTCATCAAAATGATGCAACCACGAGAATGAAACGCCTGTTCTACTTAATCGTCGAATGGCGCGGCACGAAATCGACATCACCGGTCCTGTGACTGACGCGTCCAGGACTCTTCGACCATGCGCTGAGCCTCTTGCCAGTCGGGGAACGCCGTTTCGAGCTTGGCGAGGCCGGAGGGCGTCAGGCTCAGCAGGTGCTCACGCGCATCTCGATCCGACTCGTCATCGCCGACCCAGCCATTACGCGTAAGCAGCGCCGCGCTGCGGCTGAGACTGGTGCGCTCAAGGCCCAATGCCTCGGCCAGATCGCTAATGGTGGCTGGACCCATCTGGGAGAGTGCCGCCAGAACGGAGAACTGCGTCGCGCGCAGGCCATGTGGGCGGAGCTTCTCCTCGTAGAGCCGAGTGAGCTCACGCGCCGTGCGTCGGGCGGCCAGGCAGTAGCAACTCCTGGTGTCAGTTAGATCAAACGTTCTGTACATACACATGAGTGTATATACACGCTCGGCCGGTGTCAAGGGAGAATTATTAAGAGCTGGTGAGGCGATGAAGGGGCTGACCCGTCAGCGCCCTCAGCACCTGAGCGCATTTCTGGGGTATCTAGCCCCTCTATCGGTAGTCTGGTATTGTTCAGCGCATCAGGCGATGCTGTGCTCGTATCTGAGCGCGGTTGAGTCCCCGCCACAAACGGCACCAATTTCGATTCCCGGGGGAGATACAACGGTGTCCGAGCAGCCAGAGCACGAAAGCCAGCCCAACGAAGAACCAGATCTGTTCGAGGATATCCGGCGCTTTCTGAGCGAGCAGTCGGGTGACGACATTTATGAAGATTTTCGTGCGGCGTTCCAGGGCGCGCGCGGCTTCGTGAACCGCGAGCTGCGCGACATGGAAGAGTACAGCCGCATGGTGCGCACATTGGAGCGCGTGCTCGAGGACGAGTTCCCCGGCACGTTCAGCGCGCCACTTCGCTCACGACTCGCAGAGACGCTCTACATTTACGGCCTGGCACACTACTCTCTGCTGCAGCAATCGACTGGCGACGAGGATGACGAGGCGTCGGACGAGGAAGACTCGGAGACGGCGCGACCGCTGGTGATCTACGATCTCTGGTTTCCGCAGGACGTCGCCATCGAGCAGGCACAGGACGGGTTCTACCTCCATCTGAGTGATGGGCGCATCGACTTGTCCCTCTACCTGGGGAGCGAGCCGAACGAGCGTGGCGCATTGGTTGATTTAGTCGATCATTGGGGCTATGCCGCGGCCAACACACCGCCAGGCGAGGCGGCGCAGCCGCCGGGCGAGCGCATCACGCCGGTGCTGACCGTCGAGCTGGATTACGGCGGCTCCGAGATGGTGGATGCCGAGGACCACGTCGACATTCTCTTCCTGGACAACAACGGCGAGCCGATCGTGCGTATGCACGCGCGCTCCGGCGAGCTGCGGACCATCGTCGACGAGTTACAGAACGTCGGCCGCGACGGCCCGATCTAGAGGAATACCCACAGATCCCCGTCTGTCGGGGCGAAGCTCGCTTTCGCCCTCTGCATTCTCGCGATTCGATCTCCGCGTCTGCCCAGCCTGCGCCCTGCCGGTAGGGGCGAAGCTTGTCTTCGCCCGCTGCGTTACCGGCCGCAAATCTTCCACGAACGGCACCGCTCCGTCTGTACGGGCGACGCATTCGTCGCCCAGCGACGTGTGTCCGCCGTCTGTGAGATTGGAAGCGATCGGCTGGAGCCGGCAATCATTTGCCTCTTGCGAGGGAGCTTTGGGACGCGAGCGACTGGATGAGACGAGAGATCGTCGTTTCCAGCGAACATCCCCGAACTAATCGGCTGTCGCCCCATGCGGAGGGCGACGCATGCGTCGCCCGTACAACGAGCATACGGGCATTCCAGAGACGATTCGGGCGCGAGGGCGAGGTGGGCGAAGCTCGCCTTCGCCCCTAGCGAATCTCATTGCATTGCGGCTCTAAGATGGACATTGGAGCACCTTTGGAGGGGCGTGTCAGCTACACGGACTGTCCGATACCGCTCTTGATGGGGCGTTGAATTCCGCTGCGGGCGAAGACGAGGCAGACTTCCAGAACCTGCATGCCCGTCGCGGCGCCAATCGATGTGGCCAGCCCATCCGCTCGGCGCCTGCTCTCAGTGGCGCTCAGTTCGTCGACATGGAAATCGGCCAGCACCAGTTGACCCTTCTCAACGAAGAGGAGGTCGACGCGGCCCTCGACGAATCCTCCGGACGGAGCGGGCGCCGAGAACTCCACGCCGCGCTGCACCTCGGTCGCCGCTCGCGCGCGCGCGATGACCGGACTCTCCAGACAGCGACGAGCCAGTAACGCCAATTCATCCGTGTCGTCGTCCGGCCAGAGGCGCTGGGGAATCCGCTCGCAGAGGCGCTCCAGGTTGGTGCCGTCCAGGTCGACTCGCGACATCACCCAGCGTAGCGCCCGTTCGAGCGCGTGCGCTTCATCGACTCGGCCTTGTGCCAGCCCATCGTCGTCCTCTTCGGTATCGCCTTCGCTGACGTCGAGCTCATCCAGCAAAGTGAGCGGCAGCCCCCGCGACGACTGCCGGATCAACGCCTGCCGGTCCTCACCCCACTGCTCACGCGTTGCCTCCCAGTGGTCGATCTCTTCAGTCTGAACTGGGTCGGGCTGCGCTGGCGCTGGCGGTTCGCTCGAGATGAGGGCCGTGTCGTAGACGTGCATATTGCCCGCGTCGATGGTCGCGCCACCGTCAGGCGAGAGACATCCGAGCAGCGACGCCAGCATCCCCTTGGAATTGTCGCCGTTGCGCACGGCCGGAACAATGAGATAGTCGCGCGCTCGCGTGGCGGCCACGTAGAGGAGACGTCCCTGCTCCGCCTCGTCGTGCAGCTTTTCTCGTTCGAGGTCCTGGTCGAAGTTGGGTGTCTTGAACTCGCTTCCCTTCGTGCCGACGCTCAATGCCAGGCGACCGCTATTCGGATCGGGGATAGCGAACGGGCTGCGACTGGCCCGGTCCGTATTGAGGTTGGCCAGCGCCACGATCGGGAACTCGAGCCCTTTCGCGCCATGGATCGTCAAGATGCGCACCACGTCGTCGCGCGATTCCGCCACCGCGGCATCCGCCTCGTCGGCATGCCCGCCACTGCTGGTCGCGAGCCAACGGACGAAGGCACGTAGACCGCCGGCCCGCACACCGCTGAAGGCGCGCGCCTGATCCGCCACCTTGAGCAGGTTGGCGGCTGCCTGCTGCCCCTGCGGTAGGGTGAGGGCGTACTCGACCAGGCGAGTCTCGTCCAGGACTTCGCCGATGAAGCGCGGCAGCGTGATTCTTCCGCGCCGGTCATGCAGGCGACGCAACGTCGCCAGCGCCTCGTTCACTTCAGCCACGTGAGCGTCTGACGGGATGCGGATATCGAGCACGCCACCGCCCCGCACGAAGCGATAGATCTCATCGTCGGAGCAGCCGAAGGCGCCCGAACGGAGCGCCGCGACCAGCGAGAGGCGGTCGGTTGGATCGTCGATGGCGCGTAGACAACTGATCAGCTCGCGCACCTCCTGGCGGTCGAAAAAGGAGCGTCCGCCTTCGTGCCGGAAGGGGATCTCGCGCGCCGCCAACGCGCGCTCGTAATGCTCGATGCCGGTGCGGGAAGGGAGCAGGATGGCCACGTCGCGCCAGAGTGCGGGCCGCTCGGTCTTGTTCTCTTCAACGATCCAGCGCTCTTCCTTGACCAGCCGCTCGATAGCACCGGCCAGCAGGCGCGCCTCTTCTTGGCGCTGCTCGTCGGCGCGTTCGGCCTGACCTTGGATCAGTACGACCGACGGATGGCCGTGTCGATTATCTGCGCGCGCCGAAACGAGAGGACCGTACTGGGGCTGAACCCCTTCGATCTCCAGAATCAGACGTCCAAAGACGTCGTTGACCCAATCGATGACGTTGGGTACCGAGCGGAAGTTTTGCTTGATCCTCAAGAGGCCTTCGGCCAGAACGCGAGTCGTGACCCACTCGTAGATGGCGATGTCGGCGCGCCGGAAGCGATAGATCGACTGTTTGGGATCCCCCACCACGAAGAGTCGACCTGGCAGGGGCTGGAGCTCACGCCAGTCCGTGGTCACTTGATCTCCACTGGTCAGGTAGAGGACGATCTCGACCTGCAACGGGTCGGTGTCTTGAAACTCGTCGACCAGCACGCAGGTGAAGCGCTGCTGGAAATAGGCCCGTACTTCAGCCTGATCGCGTAGCAGATCGCGCGACCAGATGAGCAGGTCGTCGAATTCAGCCGTCCCGGCCAGGCGTCGACGCTCAGCGTACTGGCGCACGAAGGCTTCGACGAGCGGCAGGATGCCGACCAGCGCCTCCGTCCGGAGCGTGTCTTGCATCGCCTGGAGACGCTCCTTGAGCTCGCCGCAAATCTCTTTCTGTCGGGTACAGGAGTCCGGCGGAGACCAATTCTTCTTGTTGCCCAACGCACTGATCTTGAACGGCTTTAATAGCTCACGGTCAAGCACTTCTGTTCGATTGGCCAGCTCTTGATAGTCCGCGAACTTGGCCAAGATGCGCCCGATCTGCTGAGCACCCTTGTCGGAGCGGTCGGTGCAGTCACCGAGCAGTCTACGTAGATCGTCGACGGAGTCCGCCACGTCAGCCAGGAATTGGGTGGACGCAGGTCGCGCCGCTTCCTCGTGGGGCAGCGGCAAAAGTGAGCGATGGGAATGCAGCAGTTCGGCGAGCTCGCGCAGGCGGCTGAGCTCGAATCCGCGATTGAACGCGCGCCAGAGCTCGGGAGACTTCGCGGAGAGGGTCTGGCTCAGCCAGCTGCGGTAGGCCTCGTCGAAGCTGAGAGATGATCCCAGATCGTCGAGCACCTCAAAGTTGGGATCCAGACCGGCCTCGACCGGTCGTTCCTTTAACAAGCTGCTGGCGAAGGCGTGGATGGTCTCGATCCGCGCGCGGTTCAGCTGGCGCAGCGCGGTCTCGATGCGCGCTTTCTCATCTGGCTCCTGAGCACATGCGAGCGCCTGTTCAAGTCCCTCACGCACGCGGGCCGAGAGCTCGGCTGCGGCCTTCTCGGTGAAGGTGATGACCGCCAGTTCTTCGATGCTGGAGTGACCACGCCGCAGGATTTCGACGATGCGCGCCACCAGCACAGTCGTCTTGCCGGTTCCGGCGCTGGCCTCGACGCACAGGTTCGACATCAGATCGTGCTCGATCCGGTCGCGAACGTCCTGGTCGATCAGCGTCACAGCCATCTCAGTCGACATCCTGAATGCGCAGGAATCGTGCATCGCGCGAGCCTGCCTTGCGTTCAGAAAGGTGCAGAATGCGCCGATCGCAGACCTCTCGGCCGAGGCAGAAGCGGCAGTTGTCGGCATCCTTGCCCGGCTCGGCGTGGAAGTCACCTCGCGCGATCTGCCCAGTCATGTCGCTCAAGAGCTGCTCGAAATCGGCTTTGCGGCGCTCGAGCGTCTTGCCCGAGAACTGGACGCGACGAAACTCGCCCTTCCGCGTGGCGTAGAAGTACTCAGCTTTTCCCAATTCGGCTGAAACGTTGACACCATGCTGGTGCAGCGCGTGAGTCGCGGCCAGCAAATAAATGGGAAGCTGCAGGGTCTTTCCCTGCGTGAACTGATCTTGACCGTCTTTGCTGGAGCGACCCGTTTTATAGTCGACCACACGAAAGGCGCTGGCGTCGGCGTTCCAGTCGATGCGGTCGATGCGCCCACGGAAGCGAAGCGTGCCGCCGTCGAACTGCACTTCCAGCGGCTCGTCGACCGAATAACCGTCGGCTGGGCTGGCGTCGCCGTGCCAGCTGGGGCCGAAGCGTACCTCGAAGGCGTGCGGGTGCAGGTCAGAACCAGACTGTTGCGCTAGCTCAAGCTCCAGCCATTGATCCAGATCTTCGAAGATGGCCGCCTTGTCGAACTCCCAGACGAGCGGGTAGCCCCCTTCGCCCCGCTGCTCCGCCGCTTTGCAGCACTGCTCGGCGATGGTTCGCAGCTCTGCTTTGAGGTGAGCGCGATCGACGTCACCGCTCAGCTGATCGCTGAATTGGGTGAGGAACTGATCGAGGATATCGTGGATCAGTGAGCCACGGTCGAGCGCGCTGAGCCGCTCGATCGTCTCAGGCTCCTCCACCTCTTCAAGGCGCAACACCGATTGCAGGAAATAACGGTAGGGGCAGGTGGCGTAGGTCTCGAGGCGGGTCGGCGAGATCGACTTATCGGGGCGCGAGATGGCGACCTGCTCGTCGGAATGGAGCACGCCGTCCCAAACCGTGAGCTGATCCGAACGCCAGCGTGCCTCCCAGGCTCGACGGGCGCGGCCGAAGCTTGATGAACGGTGAACCAGGAAAGCTTGACCCAGCTCCAGCCGCGTGCCGATCAGCGTCAGGTCGAACTCTCCGTCGGTGAGTGCTTCCTGGGGAGTGGCCGCACCGAAATGGTTGGCGGGAACCCGCTCGAAGAGCTCCGGCGGCAGAGAGTCGATGGCGGCAATCGGAACGGCACGGCCGGTCAGCGCCTCGGCGGCCGCGCGGAAGAAATAGGAAGGGAGATGGGCGCGCGTGCCACCAGACTCGCCCCGTGCATAGCTCAGTTGCAGCCGGTCGCGCGCGGCGGCGACGGCCAGCGTGAACTGCAACGGCTCCGGATCGGGCCCCTTCTCGCGCGCTGGGATCTCCCCGTCGATCACCTGGCTCAGGGCACAGCGCTCGTCGTCGAGCAGCAGGGCATCCTGCCGGGGCGGCGCCGGGAAGGCACGCTCAGTCAGACCGAGCACGGCCACCGCGCGGAAGCGGATGTGTCGCAGGGAGTTGACGTCGAGCACGCTGACGCCCTCGCGCCCAAACGCTCCCGACCACTCATCAAAGACTTTTTCGCTGTCGCTCCGTTGCAGCACGCCGCCGACGGTGCGCACGAAGCGACCAAACGGTACGTCTTCCGCGACCGATTTCAGATCGTCGAGCGCGCGAAGATGCTCGATGATCGGTCCGACGCCCTCGATGTAGTCGCTGGCCAGCGCTCCGAGGCGCTCCAAATAGGATTCCCAGCTTGCTCGTTGGGGCCAATCGTCGAGGCGCGGAAAGAAGTCGCCAATGAACTCCTTGAAGTGGTCGATCTTAGCGATCTGACTGGCGACATGTTCGCTCGGCTCCCCCTCACGCACGTCGATGGTCGTCAGCCGCTGGCGGTAATGATCGAGCTGAATTATCCAGCGATCACGCCCCTCGATGATGGCCGCCTGTCGTGAGATCTGGTCCCAGGCGGAGGGCTCGAAGCCACCGTAGCGCTCGCGCGCCGTCGCTGGCAGGCGTGTCTCGGTCAGGAATTCCATCACCGCCGCACGCGTCAGACGGGAGCCAATGAGGTTCAGCAGCCCCACCAGACTGCGTCCGGCAGGTCGCTCGACCAGGGGGCGGCCGTCATGCAGGTAAATCGGAATGCCTGTTAGGCTGAAGACCTCGTCGATCAAGGCGCGATAGGACTCCGGGCGACGATAGACGACCGCCATTTCATGGAAGGCGATCCCCTCTTCCGCCCAGCGCAGACAGGTGCGAGCCGCCTCGCGTACTTCGCGCGGCGGATCCGGCGCCGAAAGGAGGCGCACGCTGCCGTCGTATGCCGCCTCGCCGTCGGCATGCGGCCCGAAGAGGCCATCCCGCAAGCGCTCGATCGTCGCTCCGGATCGCTTTTGATCGCTCTGGACGATCTCCTCGGCACCCTTGCTCACGAGCCAGTCGCGCAGTGTGACGTGCGCTTCGTCGGCGTTGCCGTTGCCGTGCGGCAGATAGACGCTGACTTTGACGGAGTCCATCAGTCGATCGAGCAGCTTCTGCTGCAGCGTGGTCAGGCTCCACAAGCCATAGACGAACAGGTGGGAGCCCCTGAAGCGATTGGCGTCGGCCAGCCGTAGGTCGTCGTCCGCGCCGTGGAAGTTGTCTCGTCTTTCCTGTGCCGCGGCGAAGAGTGTTGCCAGCGACGAAAGCTTGGCGGCATTCGGCGGGTTCGTCGCGGTCAGCTTGGCCACGGCGGAGGTGAAACGTTCGGCGTCCAGATCGGCCTGACGCAGCTCCTGGAAGAGTCGCGACAGAACCTCGGCGAAGCCTGACGATTCCTTGACGCGCTCGAAATAGCCGCTCGCCTGGGCCGCGACCTCTTCCGCGATGATGCGATCGCCAAAGGCTGGCAGCCGTTCCGTGCCGTTGTTGCGTGCGGTGGAATACGAAAGCGAGCGGGCCAGCTCGCGCATCGTGCGGAAATGAACGTTGATCAGCCCGCCGTGCAATTCGGTGAGCCGCCTGCGCAGATAGGGGCGCAGCAGAGTGCTGCCGATCAGGATGGTGAGAGGCGCGAACGGGGCTGATTGGCGATAGACGCGCACATCGTCGGCTAGACGCGCTTCGAGCGCGGCCAGCGGTCCGCAAATGAGCTGTGGCTTCAAGTCGGTGGTCCCCTCGATCATGTGTCGCCGCTTCCGGACACTGGTCGCACGTCTCGGCCGGAGCGGTCATCTCACGATCAGTCGCAGCCTACCACCGGTGTACAGACGGTCGCAATGCGCAAAACGTCACAATCGCGAATCAGCCAGACGAGGGGCTTCCGGAGTTCGGCGACCTCTCGTATGATGGTCCCTCGCGACCAGATGAGGCCGTCCAGCGCGCCCGATTTGAAGAGAGAGATTGTGATTCATGGGAACTGATCCAAACTCGACGTACACGCCCGAAATGGCGGTCAATCTGCGGATTCCGTCAGACGTCCAAACCTCGCCCGATGGCAGCCGGGTGGCCTTCGTCGTGGCCCCCATCGCCCATGAAGAGACCCGGCCCAAGTCGGACCTGTGGCTGGCCGACGTTTCGGGTGCGGGCGACGCGCGACGCTTCACCTTCTCCAACGCCGAGGACCGTATGCCTCGCTGGTCGCCGGACGGCAAGCAGATCGCCTTTCTTTCGGATCGGGCCGAGCGCGGCACAGCGCAGGTACACGTGATCGACGCGGCCGGCGGCGAGGCGCGTCGCCTGACCAACGTGAAGCGCGGCGCCGACGCGATCGCCTGGGCGCCGGATGGGCAATCGCTCACCTTCACCGCCGATCGCCTGACATTGGCCGGACAGCAGGATCCGCCGGGAGACATCTACGTCGCCAGCCAGGCCGATCGGCCCGCGCGTCATCGTGCGCGTTCCACTCGAAGGTGGCGAGCCGCGCGTCGTTGGCCCCGCCACCGGACACGTCTGGCTCTACGCGGTGAGCAGTGACGGCAATTACGTGGCGGCCGTCACTACCGGCTCGAATCGGCTCGACGACACCATCGGCAACGTGCGCCTGAGCGTCGTCGACGTCGCCACGCACGCCGAGCACACGATCGGCACGTTGCCCTTCGTGCCGGATGTATTGCAGTGGTCGCCCGACGGTTCCCATCTCCTCATGCTCAATGAGACGGGCGAGCACCCGGACGACACGCGCGTCATCTTGATGGAAGTCGATACCGGCGAAATCCGCACGCTCGAGCCGGGTGCCACCACACCCGCCTGGGCGGCCTGGGTTGGCGACGGCTCGCGTCTGCTGGTCCTCACGGCCGAGGGGTTCTGGACGCCGCTCGAACTGGTCGACATGAGCACGCACCACACACGGCGTCTCGAGCTGCTGCCCGAGGGCGGCAACGTCGCGAGCGCGTTCAGTCTCAGTGCGAACGGCAAGACGCTCTCATTGGTCTGGCAGGATCCACAGTCCACTCCAGAAGTTTGGGCCGGTCCCGTCGACGGCGAGCTGCGCTGCGTGACGCATCTCAATCCGGAGCTGGATGGGACTGAACCTGGCGACGATGGAGGCGGTCGAATGGCCTGCCAGCGACGGCATCACGATCGAGGGCTGGTTGGCGCGCCCGCATGGGGCGGATCCATCAAAGCCCTTGCCGCTCATCGTCCACGTGCATGGCGGACCGACCGCCCGTTGGGGTGCCAACTTCCGTGGCAGCTGGCACGACTGGTGGCAGAACCTGGCCGCGGCGGGCTACGCCGTCTTCCGTCCCAATCCGCGGGGCAGTACGGGACGTGGCGCCGAGTTCACCGCCTCCAATCGCAATGACCTGGGCGGCATGGACTACGACGACATCATGCAAGGGGTCGACTGGCTGATCGATTCCGGCGTGGCCGATCCGGAGCGCATCGGCATGCTTGGCTGGAGCTACGGTGGCTTCATGACCGCCTGGACGGTGACGCACACCGACCGCTTCAAGGCGGCGGTGGCCGGTGCCGCGGTAACCAACTGGCCCAGCAAAGTCGGCACGACCGACATCCGCCCGATGAACGAAGCGCGTTTCCCCGGCAAATTGCATGAAGAGCCGGACGCCTTCTGGGAGCGCTCGCCGATCCGCTTCGTCGGCAACGCCAAGACGCCGACGCTGGTGGTGCATGGCCAGGCCGACCCGCGCGTGCCACCCACGCAGGGGGTCGAGTTCTATTTGGGCCTGCGCGCCGCCGGTGTGCCGACTGACATGGTGACCTATCCGCGCCAGAAGCACGGCTTCCACGAGCGCGCCTACCACCTGGACCTGCTCAAACGCATCATCGCCTGGTTCGACCAGTGGATGGGTGAGGGGTAAGCGCGGGGATCTGTCGGTGCCGAAATATACCGGTAGACGTTCGGCGTTCAACCTGGGTTGATTGGTGGTTGACGAGATAAACCGGTACTCGCGTCGCGTCCGCCCTGGGTTGAAAACCCAAGGCTGACCTAGACGAAGCCCCTGAACGGGCTAAAAGCGTATGGAGAATCGTAGCGGCGGGACCTGCGCCCGCCGACGGCCGCAGGCCGACGACCGTCACGAATTACCCAATTGTTTGATCAAAGACCATCCAGCCGGCTTCGTTCTGAGGCCAGCGCCTTGTGGCTTCAGCCCTGCGTGGACGTTGGTCGGTATCTCGCCTTCCGGCCCAGACGTGTTCATCCCCTTTGACCGCATCGTCACCCCTACGGGAACCCGTCTTTGTGAGGAATCTTCCGTAGGGGTGACATTCATGGCGCGCAAGACACGACCCCATTCGCTGATCGTAGCTTGAAGGTCAAGGTTCTTTCTGCCCACGCCCAATCGGAACGCTTTCCACGCAACTCATTCGCGTCCCTCCCTCATGGCACTTCATCTGCGCAAGGGTGTAGCGAGGCCGGGCGCCGGTCGGGTTGGCTCAACGCCAGCCAGCCGGAGCCGATCGGCCCTTTCCTTATCTACGCCAGCGACGCACTTCACACACACCGGAGGACGCCATGCCGACCAACATCGACCGAGAAGAGGTGCGCCAGCTTTGTCGCGAGGGTGCCGCGGTGATCGAGGTGCTCCCCAAAGAGCAATACGACAAGGCGCATATCGCGGGTGCCATCAGCATCCCGCTCGCGGTGCTGGGTGACCTGGCTCCAAACCGCATCTCGTCCGACCAACCGGTGATCGTCTATTGCAACGACCGGCAATGAGATCTCAGCGGTCGGGCCGCGTGGCGGCTCGAGTCTCTCGGCTTCACCCGGGTCTATCGCTATCTGGGCGGCAAAATGGATTGGCGTGCGTTCGAGCTGCCAATCGAAGGCGAGCAGGCGGATCAGCCACGTGCCGGTACGCTGGCACGCGCAGACGTTCCAACCTGTGCGCCGACTGACTCCTTGGATGACGTGCGCCAGCGTCTGCGTGGATCCGATTGGAACGTGTGCGTCGCCGTCGTTGAGGATCGTGTGGTGCAGGGTATGGTCGATCTCACGCAGAACACCGCCAAATCGGGAGACGTTCAGCAGTTCATGCAGGCCGACACCCGCACCTTCAGACCGTTCGCCGAGCCGCAGTCGATTCTTGACGCCATGAAGAAGAGCAACCTTGAAACGGTGCTGGTGACCACCTCAGCGGGACAGCTTCTTGGAGCATTGCGCCGTGATGACCTCGCCCGCGCCGTCGATTCAGCCAACGATTAATACGAGGGAGGCACGCGTGACCGACGTCAAATTCGGTTTTCACCTATCCACTGAAGAGCATGGGCCCGCGGACCTCGTGCGCTTCGCCCAGCAGGGCGAGGCGTCTGGCTTCGATTTCGCCACCATGTCGGATCACTTTCACCCCTGGATCGATTCGCAGGGCCAGAGCCCATTCGCCTGGAGCGTCCTCGGAGCGCTGTCGCAGGCGACCACCAATCTGCAGATCGGTACGGCCGTCACCTGCCCGATCATGCGTTACCGCCCAGAGATCATCGCGCAGGCGGCGGCAACCATGGCCAGCATGATGCCGGGTCGCTTCTTCCTCGGCCTCGGGACCGGCGAGAACCTGAACGAGCACGTCACCGGCGAGCATTGGCCGCGCGTGCCGCAACGGCGCGAGATGCTGGAGGAATCGATCGAGATCATTCGCGCGCTCTGGAGCGGCGAGTTCACGAACTATCATGGCAAGTACTTCACCGTCGAAGACGCGCGCATCTACACTATGCCGGATGATCCGCCGCCGTTGTTTATTGCCGCCGCGGGGTCGCACTCCGCCGAATTGGCGGGGCGACTCGGCGACGGACTTATCACCATCTCGCCGAAACCCAAGCTTCTCAAGGAGTTCGACAATGCCGGTGGCAAGGGCAAGCCGCGTTACGGTCAGATGACGTTGTGCTGGGCGAAGGATATGGCCACGGCTCGCAAGACCGCATTCCAGTATTGGCGGACGTCGGTCGTGCCCGGACCGCTGCATCCGAACCTGCGACTGCCCAGCGACTTCGACCAGATCAGCAAGCTTGCCAATGAAGAATCGCTTGTCGGGAAGGTCCCGATGGGCCCCGACGCGGAGATGTACGTCTCGCGCATTCAGGAGTACATCGATACAGGGTTCGACCACGTCTTCCTGCATCAGATTGGCCATGATCAGGATGGCTTCTTCGAGTTCTTCAGTCGCGAAGTGCTACCGCACGTGAGGCGGGATCTGGCAGGGACGGGTGCGGATTCGGCGAGGCACCGCGCCGCGTCCGACTGATCCGCAGCGGCCCACGCCCTTCGTCGAACCAAGGCCGCTCCAGCATTGGAGCGGCCTCGCGAATGTTGGCTACAGCTCCGGCGTTGCTATTCCGTGCATACCCAGCGAGAAGAAGAGCTCGCCGCCATGGTGCAGGTCGTGCTCGAGGACGTGCCAGATGATCCATTGGCGAGTGAAGGTGTTGCCACGCTCGGTGGTGAACTTGTCATCCAGATCGTCGGGGGTCCAGCGCTCCAGACAATCGGCGATCATCTGCCAGGACTCTTGCAGCCCGTGAACCAGCTCGGCGGCGGACCGCTGCGGCTGATCGTCGATGTCCCAGTCATACATCTCCTTGAAGTCGGCCCGGTCCGGCACTTCCCCCATTACCTGTTGGAACCAGCCAACGCGCGCGCTGATGATGTGCGCCGCCAGCGTCCAGACCGGACGCAGGGTCGGCGAGGCGCCCAGAGCCAGCTGCTCCTCGCTGAGCGAGCCGATGACCTCGACCAGCAGATCCTGATAGCGGTCCCAGCCCTCATAGAATCGCATCAGTCCGTTCGATGTCGTCACGTCATGCTCCCATTCCGTCGATCGTGGATGATTAGCAGGCTGGCAGCATACCAGAGCGCACGGACCAATCGAATTTGACCGAGTGGAGGGGGCATGATCGTTTACCGGGACAATGTGGATGGCGTGACGGCCGACCAGCTCAACGGGTTCTTCGTGGGCTGGCCGGACCCGCCCACGCCCGAAATGCATCTGCGCGTATTGCATGGGAGCGACTTCATCGTGCTCGCGATCGACGACGACGGCGACAATGTCGTGGGGTTCGTGACGGCGATCAGCGACGGCGTCCTCAGCGCCTACGTTCCGCTGCTCGAGGTGCTGCCCGAGTGGCAGGGGCGTGGCATCGGTTCCGCGCTGATGCGCCGGATGCTGGAGCAACTGGAACATCTCTATGCGGTCGACCTCGTCTGCGATCCAGAGCTGCAGCCCTTCTACCGACGATTTGGCATGCAGCCGGGTGCCAGCATGATGCTGCGTCGTCGCACTCGTCAGTCGGGAACCTGAATCGGACTAGGCCAGTCGCGTCGCCCGATAATTTGCCATGTATACCTCTTTCACAGTGGCAGGCCCCCCGATCACACCGCCTCGACAGTGCCGAACGTTGCGCTATAGTAGCCTGTGCGCGTTGAAGGTTGAGAGACCGATCGCGGCCATCACTACCATCCTAAAATGGGCCGTCGAGCATGCCGCGCCACGTACTCTGCGTATATTGATTCACCGCGAGAGGGAACGAACCGACATGGTATTGAGCTGGCGAGACGCCGACACCGAACGCATCGTGCTGGACGACATTTCGATCGACGAGCCCTGGGCACTGCTGGAGCGTTTCAGCCAGCTGGTGCGCCTCTCCGGCAGCGCGGACGAGCAGGAAGCGGTCAACTACATCACCGCGAAGCTCTCGTCTTGGAGCGTCCCGTATCTGGTCCACAAACCAACCTGCCTGATTTCGATTCCCGGTCCGGCGACACTGCGCACGGTTGGGCCCGATGGACAGAGCTTCACGGTGAAGACCTCTTCCTTCTCTCCGTCGACAAATGGCGAGGAACTGACCGCGGAGCTGGTCTACGTGCCGGGCAGCCAGGCCAGCGGCATCAACGACCTGTTCGGCGCCGGACGCACCGTGTCGCACGGCGATCTGCGCGGCAAGATCGTGATGACCGAAGGGCTCGGAATCGCGGCGCGCGGTATCGACCTGGCCGGCAGCGGCGCGGTCGGGGCCGTCTTCATCAATCCGGGCCAGCGCATCCACGAAGGCATCACCACCACCTCCTGGGGCTCGCCCGACCTCGAGTCGCTCGGCCGCACACCGCCGGTGCCGGTCTTCGGCATCAACAAGCCGGACGGTGAGACGCTCAAAGCGATGCTGGCCAAAGGGCCGGTAACGGTGGCGGTCTCCAACATGGTCGATACCGGCTGGCGACAGATTCCCGTCATCGTGGCTGAGATCGCCGGCAATCAGGCGGCCGACGAGTTCGTCCTCTTCCATGGCCACCTCGATTCCTGGCACATCGGCATCGGCGACAACGCCACCGGTGACGCGACGCTCCTGGAGATGGCGCGGGTCTTCCACAAGCATCGCGATCAGCTGGCACGCACCATCCGCATCGCCTGGTGGTCGGGGCACTCGCATGGCCGCTACGCCGGTTCGACCTGGTTCGCCGACTCGTTCGCTCAAGATCTCACCGCCAACTGCGTAGCCCACGTCAACTGCGATTCCCCCGGCTGCCGCTGGGCGACCGAATATCGCGATGTCTTCTTCATGCCGGAGGCCGAAGCGATCGTGCAGGCGACGGTCAAGGATGTGACCGGCCAGGATGCCTCCGGTGGCCGACCGTTGCGTGCCGGTGACTGCTCCTTCAATAACCTGGGCATCAGCACCTTCTTCATGCTCTCCTCCACCATGCCGATCGATCTGGCCAAGGAGAAGGGCTACTACGCGGTGGGTGGCTGTGGCGGCAACATCGCCTGGCATACCGAAGACGACACCATGGAGATCGCCGACGCCGACAACCTGCTGCGCGATATGCGTGTCTACGCGGTCGCACTGCTACGCACCCTCAATTCGCCCATCTCACCGCTCGACTACCGAGCGACCGTTCACGACATCGAGCGCGATGTAATGCGCTATCAGGAGGCGGCCGGGAGCGCGTTCGATTTCAGTCCGTCGTTGCAGGCGTGTGCCGACCTGGCCAACACCCTGGGCCGTTTCTACGACGAAGCTGATTCGTTAATGGATCGCTCCGTCGAGGATCCAACCGTGCGGCAGATCAACGCCTCACAGCGCTTGCTGGCGCGCTCGCTGGTGACGGTCGGCTACAGTCAGGACGGACGCTTCCGGCAGGATCCGGCCCGCTCGATCCCGGCCATCCCGGATCTCGCTCCGGCCATGGAGCTCGGCAACGTCCCGGCGGGGAGCGATCGCTATCACGTGCTGCGCACGCACCTGACGCGTGGCCAGAACCGGCTGGTCTGGTCGCTACGCCAGGCGCAGCGCCGCATCGCCGAGCGGATTCAATAAGGGAAACATCAGATTTCCGATAGGGGCGGCATGTCGGTTATTGACGAATTGATTGGGTGCTCACCCGGCGTTCACGCCGAGCTGAACGTACGCGGTCAAACGTAGGGGAGGGATCTGTGCTCTCCCTTCGGCCGTAGGCCGACGACCGCCAAGAGTTACCATACTATTTGGTCAATCACCACATGCAGCAGCGCGAGAACGAAGAGATTACCGGGCTAAATGTTCAATTACCATGATTGCCACCCAATCGCCATCCACCGCACAAATACGCGACAAGGCGCCTGACCGTTGCGGGTGCCTTGTCCGCCTCGAAGAAACCGAGATGCTGAAACGTCCCTAAATCATTGGAAACTGAAGTATTATTTAGACCCTGGGAATGAACGGCCCACGAAGGGTGTTTTTCGGAAGCATGAAGATCTTGAAGCGGCGCTCCAGTAGGCGGAGCGATGGTGAGGCCGACTCGAATTCGGCCGATGCGGAGGAGACTGGCGAATCCCGTATCTGGGATGGGCGGCTGAAGACGTTCAACGCGTTTGCCATCCCCAACTTCCGTCTCCTCTGGTTGGGCATGCTCTTCTCGATGGGCGCGATGCAGATGAACATTATCTCGCGCTCCTGGCTGGCCTATCACATCTCCGGTTCTGGGCTGGCGATCGGGCTGGTCGCCCTCGGTCGCGGTCTTCCGCAATTCCTGTTAGCTCCCATCGGCGGCGCGGCGGCCGACCGTTTCGACAAGCGCAAGCTACTGATCTTCTCGCAGTTCTCGCTGGTCATCCTTTCGTTGGCCAATGCGGTTTTGGTGCAGCTTCATGTCATTCAGATCTGGCAGTTGATTGTCCTGGGTGTGGTTCAGGGCATCATCTTCCCATTCACCATGCCGACGCGCACGGCCTACATCGCCGACGTGGTCGAAGAGAGCCGCTTCGCAAACGCGCTGGCGCTCGACTCGACCGGCCGCAACCTGAACCGAGTCATCGCGCCCTCGCTTGGCGGCATCATGATCGCCATCAGCCCGACGATCGCGTTCTACGCTATCGCCGTCTTCTATCTCCTCGCCGCGCTGACGCTGATTCGTCTGCCATCAGCTAAATCGGTGCAGGCGCGCTCGCGCAGCATCGTCGGCGACATGATGCTCGGCTTCCGCTACTTGCGCGACAGCAGCGCCCTGATGCTCCTGATCGGCATGGCCTTCGCGTTGGTGTTGCTGGGTGGTTCCTTCCAGCAGCTTCTGCCCGTCTTCCAGCTTGACGTGCTGCACGTCGGGCCGACCGAGCTGGGTGTGATGTACACAGCCGTCGGGCTTGGTGCCGTCTTTGGTTCTCTGGCCGCGGTCTATGCCGCGGAATCACCCAACAAGCGCAAAATCCAGCTCGGAGCTGGTATCTCAGTCGGAGTCTTCCTGGCGCTCTTCGCCTTTTCGACCTCCTACGCGCTGGCCCTCGTCTTCCTCGTCATCGTCGGCTTCATGACCGACGGCTACTTCACCATCAATCGCATCCTGGTTATGTACGAGACTGAGAAAGCCTTCTATGGCCGGGTCATGAGCGTCTACATGATGACCTGGTCGTTGATGCCTCTCGCTCTGGTGCCGATGGGGATCATGGTCGACCACGTTGGCGCCCCGATCACGGTTGGTTTCGCCGGTCTCATCCTGGCGGCGATCGTCACCAGCATCACAGCGTTCAGTCCCTACGTGCGGCGGCGTGACGAACCAGTAGCGGTGCCCGTCATAGGCGATTAGCGCGCCACAACCGCGTGAACAACACCGAAATGGCCGCCAATCTGGCGGCCATTGTTCGTTCCTGGTGAGGAGTGGGGCGAATGCTCAGCGCCGTGGCGTGCTGACCGGGCTGGGTGCGCTCTCCAGAATGTGACCAAGAATGCGGTGCAGGTCTTCGAGCTCGGCGTGTGACAGCGATGAGAGAGCCGCTTCGAGATAGGAGCGGGAAGCGCGTGAGATTTCGCCGGTTGCCTGACGCCCGCGCACGGTCAGTTCCAGACTAAGCCTACGCCGGTCGCCGGGGTCATCCTTGCGCAGCACCAGATCCTGATCGACGAGCTTGTCGACCTGCTGACTGGCGGCCGACGCACTGATGCCCATCTGCTCCGCCAGCGTGCGAAGGTCGATCCCCGGCTGCGCGCGCACCCGAAAAAGGATCCGCAGCTGCGGGAAATTGATCCCCATCTCCTCCCACACCTGAAGGCGCATCGGATCGAGCAGGCGCGCCGCTCGTGAGTAGCGGGTGATCGTCTCTTGCATCAAGTTGTCGTCTTCAACACTCATGTCGCAATTGTACTCGTACGTCGGGCATAAATGCTGCAGGAACACTTAACCATTTACTCGTGTTGTAGGATTAAGATCTTGGGAAGAAATCCCTTGGGAGGAGCACCGACAGGCATCATGAACTTTCAATCAGGGCGTTCGGAGGGCGCGACGGGGAGCGCGGCCACCGACGAGTCGGAGCAGGATGGATCGTCGAGCGACTCGGGTGCATTTGCGCGGTTGTTCAATGGGCGGCTGAGTTCATTCAATTCGCTCGCCATTCCAAACTTCCGCATCCTCTGGCTGGGCATGCTCTTCTCGATGGGCGCGATGCAAATGAACATCATTTCGCGCTCCTGGCTGGCCTATCACATCTCCGGTTCCGGCTTGGCGCTCGGGCTCGTCGCGCTGGGTCGTGGTGCCCCGCAGCTCATCCTGGCACCGATTGGTGGTGCCGCCGCCGATCGCTTCGATAAGCGCAAGCTGCTCATCATCTCGCAGTTCTCATTGGTCGTCCTCTCCCTGGTCAATGCGGTTCTGGTGCAGCTGCACGTCATCCAGATCTGGCAGCTGGTCGCCATCGGTTTCGTGCAAGGAATCATCTTCCCCTTCACCATGCCGACCCGCACCGCCTACATCTCCGACATCGTGGATGAGGATCGCTTCTCGAACGCGTTGGCGCTCGATTCGACCGGACGCAATCTCAATCGCGTGGTGGCGCCGTCGCTGGGCGGACTGCTCATCGCGGTGAGTCCGACGCTGGCCTTCTATGCTATTGCCATCTTCTATGCGTTAGCCGGCCTGACCCTCCTGCGCCTGCCTTCGGCGAAGTCGGTGCAGGCACGCTCCCGCGGCATCATGACCGATATGATGGTCGGGTTCCGTTATCTGCGCGACAACTCGACCTTGATGCTCCTGATCGGGATGGCCTTCGTGCTGATCTTGCTGGGGCGTCCTTTCCAGCAGCTCTTGCCGGTCTTCCAGATCGACGTCTTGAATGTCGGACCTACCGCTTTGGGCGTGATGTACACCGCCATTGGGGTTGGTGCCGTCTTTGGCTCACTGGCGGCGGTCTGGGCGGCGGAATCTCCGAACAAACGCATGATCCAGCTTGGAGCCGGAGTCGCTATCGGCGTGAGCCTGGCGCTCTTCGCCTTCTCGACCAGCCTGGTGATGGCGCTCCTCTTCCTGGTGGTCGTCGGCTTCATGACCGACGGGTATTTCACCATCAACCGCATTTTGGTGATGCTCGAAACCGACAAGGCGTTCTACGGACGAGTCATGAGCATCTACATGATGACCTGGTCACTCATGCCGATCTCCCTTGTGCCGATGGGGATCATGGTCGATCGGGTCGGCGCGCCGCTCACGGTCGGAGTAGCCGGATTGATGTTGGCCGCTTTTGTCACCGGCATCACCATCTTCAGCCCGGAGATCAGACGACGGGAGAAGCCTGTTCCGTCACCTGCCGCCTCGGACTAGTGCCGCTATCATTGCGTCGCGACGTTCTAGCCGCTAGGCTTGAGCGCGATCCTCACCTGGATAGACCGTTCGCCGCCTATAGCGATGCATCGAGGCAGCCGTGCGATGAACGCCAACACTCCGCAGTCCGGCGATCTCGCGATTTCGTTCGACAGCACGGCATTTCGCTGGCCGTTTCGCCATTACCAGAAGCTGGCGCTGGACGGCTACGAGCGTGGCCGTGTCACCGACTCCCACCGCTCGTACATCGTCATGCCGCCCGGTGCCGGGAAGACGGCTGTGGGGCTTGAGATCGCGCGGCGACGCGCGTGTCGCACGTTGGTGCTGGCGCCGAATACGGCGGTGCAGGCGCAGTGGCTGCGGCAGTGGGAAGATTTTCAGCCGCACCGCGTCGACGCCAGCGCCGAAGTGGACCTCTCCTCGCCGCTGACCATTCTCACCTATCAATCGATCTGCAATGTCAACAGCGACGACCAGGATCTAGAGGAACAGGCCCGTGCGCTGTGGCGGGATGAGCTTCAGCGTGAATCAGGCATGACCACCGACGAAGCTGACCGCAAAATCGACGAGCTGGCTTCGGCTCGGGCGCGGCAGTACGAGGACGCCATGTCGACGTTCCGCAAGCAGCTGCGTACGCAGATCGTCAAGTCAGGCGACGCGGATGACCTCCTTGCGTCTGCTGCACCCTAACGGCCGTGCCATCATCGAGCGCATGAAGCAGTCCGGTCCATGGACGCTGGTTCTCGACGAGTGCCATCACCTGCTGCAGATGTGGGGAACGCTGGTGCGCGCGATCGTGCAGGAGATCGGCGACGAGACCTTCGTCGTCGGGCTTACCGCCACTCCGCCCGGCGATATGGACGCGCGCGAGGCGGCGCTCTATCGCGACATCTTTGGCCAGACCGATTTCGAGGTGCCGACACCCGCGGTGGTCAAGGAGGGAGACCTGGCTCCCTACCAGGAGTTGGTCTTCCTGACGCAGCCGCTCGAGCACGAGGCAGCCTATATCGCGGCGCAGCACGAACGTTTTGAGGAGCTGCTGACGCGGTTGATGGATCTCGATTTCGCCGCCATTCCCTTCATCGATTGGGTGCGTACCCGCGTGGTCGAGCGCAAAGGGCGGAACGGCGCGCAGGTTAGCTGGGCGCGCTTCGAGCGCGACGAACCCGATCTGGCTCAGGCGGCGCTCCGCTTCTTCTGGGAGAAAAAGATCGAGCTGCCTGAAGGAGCCCGTCTCGGAGAGCGCCAGCGGCAGTCGCCGACAGCCGACGATTGGGTGGCATTGATCGGCGATTTCTGCACCGGCTACCTACGCAACAGCAGCGACGAGCGGGACGCGCGAGCCTGGCAGGAGATCCGGCATGCGTTGCCGTCGCTTGGCTACGTTCTGTCGCGCCGCGGGATCCGCTCCTACGTCTCGCCGGTTGATCGAGTCCTCTCCTTGTCGGGCAGCAAGGCAGTCGCGGCCATGTCGATTCTCGATGAGGAGCAGGCTACGCTCGGCTCTCAGTTGCGGGCGCTGATCCTCTGCGATTACGAGCGGGCGGGCAGCGACATCCTGGCCAAGCTGCGCGGCGTACTCGATCCGCAAGCGGGAAGTGCGGGCCTCTTGCTGCGGCAGCTCATCTCCAGTCCGAGCGTGGCGCAGCTCGATCCGTTGCTCGTCACTGGTCGCACCGTCGCCTGCTCGCGCGCCACTGCCACGAGTCTGCTCCCCTGGATCGCACAGCAGGTTTCCGATCTGTCCGGTTCGCTGACGACGACGTCCCTCTTTGAGCCTGCCGGCAACGAGGACGATCAGCAATGGGAGGACGTGGTTGTCGTTCGACCGCAGAGCTCCTGGTGGAGACCGCGCAATTACGTCCCGCTCCTGACGCGCTACTTCGAGGAGGGTCAGTCGAACGTGCTGGTGGGCACGCGCGGGTTGCTTGGGGAGGGCTGGGACGCCAAGCGCGTCAACGTGCTGCTCGACCTGACAGCCGCCAGCACCAGTATATCGGTGCATCAGATGCGCGGCCGCTCACTGCGACTCGACCCAAATCTGCCACGAAAAGTGGCCAATAACTGGGACGTGGTCTGCGTTGACCCGGAGCACCCCAAGGGAACGGCCGACTACGACCGCTTCGTGCGCAAGCACCGCAACTATTTCGCTCCGACGCCGTCCGGCGAGATCGAGTCAGGCGTCTCCCACGTGCATCCGTCCCTCTCTCCGTACGGTCCGCCCGCGTCCGCCGATTTTGGCGGATTGAACGGCGCCATGCTTGGCCGGGCAACGGACCGGGAGACGGCGTATCAAGCTGTGGCGGATCGGTCAGCCGTACGAGAACGCCGAACTCCACACCGTGCGCATCAAAGTGGGACGACTCGCTCGGTCTGCCGAACCGGCGTCTGCTGCGGCATGAATCGGGCGCCGGTCGAGGACTGCGTTGGCGCGTCTATGGCGTGCTGGCGGCGGCGGGAATCGCGGGCGTGGGAGTCGGGCTCGCCGGTCCAGACCTGCTCGGCGCGGCTGGAGGGCTTGCGGTGGCCGGTGGCGGTGGCATGTGGGTGAGCCGTTCATTCCAGGGCGCCGTGAGTCAGGTGGCGCCATCGGACGCACTCGAGGATCTGGCGTCGGCGGTAGCGGAAGCGCTGGCGGCGACCGGCGGTATCTCGGACAAGCTCGGTCCCGACTCGGTTCGTCTGGTGGTGCAATCGGACGGCTACTATCGCTGTCTATTGGATGGCGCCAGCGCTGACGAGAGTGCGCTCTTTGCTGAATCGATGGACGAACTCCTCTCCCCGCTTGCGGCGCCACGTTACATTATCCCGCGCTACGTGATGTCGCCTCCGAAATCGTTGCTGCAAAGCGCCCTGCTGGCCGCGCGACTTTCGATGGGCAAGCGTCGCGGTTCGACGGTGGTCTATCACGCGGTGCCGGCCTGGCTGGCGGCCAACAAAGAGCGGGCAACGGCCTTTGGACGATCCTGGAACCGCTTCGTCAGCGCCGGTGAGCCACTCTACTGGAAAGATCCGCAGGCGCAGGCGATCCTGGCCACCCAGCACGGCGAGGATCCCTTCGAGATCACCACACAGATGCGCGCGCTCTGGCGCTGAGCGCGGCCGCGTTCTCCCTTTCCCCTCCCGGAATTAATCGAAAGTACTGGGAAGACCGAACCGATTGGCACTCCCGTTGGTCCCGAGAGTATTTTGGACCGCTGGTCGATAGTGGACGAGCCTCATCACTCATACACTAGAAGCACGGGACATTCGATCTCCAACTCTTTTGATCTTTGCTCATCGATCACTTGAACGGGAGGGGGAACCACAAATGCAGGACACCAAACGGATCGTCGCCGAGCACATTTTGCAGGTGTTACTTGCGGCGACGGTACTCCTCACGCTTGCGTTCGTGCTGCTCGGCCCACATCCGGTCGGCGCGATCGGGTAGCTGGCTGGTCACGGCCGAGGCTACCCCCCAGTCGTCTTCGGCACGGACAGAGCACCACGAATTAAGCCAGCGGCCCGGACGAACGCCCGGGCCGCATGCTTTGAGCACATTGCCCACGCGATACCTCAATCATGGTGAAATCGATCCCCCCAGCCAGTCGAATGCGCAATTCGATTATGGCTCCCCATTGACGGCAGAGTCGAAATCTGCTAGTTTCGCATCCTGCACAAAGACCGGTCAACCAATGCCCGGGCGCAGAGTGTCAGTACCGGGGAATGACCCGATTGCCCGCATCCTTATATACGGAGTCCGCGTACTAACGATAGGGTCGACGCTGACCTCACTTGGTCGTGCGATGGTGGGCGAGATCAGTAGAGCGCGAGCGATCGTTCGTCGTCATTGCGTGCCGACGATCAATTGCCCTGGCAGAGGTTGGTGTGCCGGTGTGTCAGTTCTGCCGTGCCCGCATCTTATCGCCGAAACGGAGGTAGATGAGGACGCTGTGCCCGCCGTGACTCGGTGTTCGGCAGAGACGTGATCACCGACGGATCGCTACCGGCCACGAGCATTGGTGAACGCTCATGGTGGATCGGCCGGTTGACGAGGAGGAGTGCACTCGCGTCAGGTTGCGAGAGCTCAACGCAAACGCGGTTTGTTCTTGAGGACCCAGAAGTGGGATCGCGGATAGGTATGTCGCGATCACGTCTTGAAGAGGAAGGTGAAAGTTCGAATGAGTGATAACGCCCGATTGGAACATCTTCGGCAACGTCTTATGACGGGAAGTATCAGCCGTCGCAATTTCGTGAAGCGCACCGCGGTGCTTGGCATCGGCGCCACGTCGATTACCGGCATCCTGGCCGCCTGTGGGAGCAGCAACAAATCGACCCCGACGACGGCATCCGGCGGCGGAGCTGGGGCGACAACCCCAACCTCGGCCATCACGGTCAATCAGAACGCCTCGCCATCATCCAGCCCGGCTGCGCAGGGCACGACGGCTCCGCTCGGTAAGGCGGGCGGCTCGGTCACGTTGGTGCGCGGCGCCGACTCCGACAACCTCGACCCGGTGACCAACGACGGCAACATCAACATCTGGGTGTTCATGAGTATCTACGACCAACTGATCCGGGTCGCCAACAACGGGCTTGACCTGGCACCCAGCCTGGCCGAGAAGTGGGACACGGCGGCCGACGGCATGACGTTCACCTTCCACATCCGCCAGGGCGTCAAGTTCTCTGATGGCACCGACATGACCACCGACGACATCATTTACTCGCTCAAACGCGCCCAAACCCAGAAGGGTGACGGTGACTGGACGTTCACTCTGGTACAGGTCAAGGACATCACCGCATCTGACGCCAATACCATCGTGATCACCCTGACGCAGGCCTGGGCCCCGTTCCTGGCCGACATCTCGATGTTCAACTCGAGCATCATCTCGAAGGCCTTTGCCGATAAAGTCGGTGAAGCCAATCTGACTCAGCAGTGCATGGGAACCGGGCCGTTCGCGCTCAAGGCCTGGAACAAAGCTCAGAACATCATTCTGGTCAAGAACGAGCATTACTGGCAGGACGGGTTGCCGCTGGTCGATCAAATCACGCTCAACGTCGTGCCCGACAGTAATAGCCGCCTGCTCCAGGTCAAGGGCGGTCAGGTCGATGGCGACATCGGTCAGAACGACGTGCCGCTCAGCTCGGTGTCCGACTTGAAGAGCCAGTCCGACTTGCAGGTGATTAATTTCATCTCCACCTACAACAACTTCATCGTGATCAACTGCCGCAACGCACCGCTCACCGACATCAAGGTGCGCCAGGCGATGAACTATGCCACCGACAAGGAGTCGCTGATCAAGACCATCCTGTATGGTCAGGCGGATGTCTCCAACAGCTTCATGCCGAACGGCGCGCTCTACTGGAACAAGGATCAGAAGGGCTATCCGTTCGATATCGATAAGGCCAAGACCCTGATCTCCCAGTCGTCCTCGCCAAGCGGCGTCAGTATCTCGATCGACGTCGGCTCCGGCAATCAGCTGCAGCAGCAGATCGCAACCGCGCTCAAGTCGATGTGGGAGCCCGCGGGTATCAAGCTCGACATCCAGCAGTACGAGCAGGCGGTCGCAACCGACCGTTACCGCAACAACCTGTTCCAACTGCGGCTCACCGGCTGGACCAACGACATCATCGACCCGGACGAGCTGGTCTCCTACGCCATCACGCCGGAGGTCAACCAGAACTACCACACTGGTTGGACCAACCAGAAGGCCATCGACCTGGCGCACCAGGGCGAGGCGGAGCTGGACCCGGCCAAGCGCCAGGCGATCTATTACGAGATGCAGCAGATCCACATGGACGACGCACCGTTCGTCTATCTGTACGTGCTGCCATACATCGACGTGCTGAACAAGAAGATTCAAGGCTTCTTCCACCACCCGATGGGTCAGTACGACTTCACGCGCATGTCGGTATCGGGCTAAGATCGTTGGAGAGCGGTTGGGGCCCGCCCAACCGCTCTCTAGACCTGTTCCAACTGGAGGGGAGATCGAGCGTTGAACCGCGGCAAGTACATCCTCCGCCGCCTGATACAGATGATCCCGGTGCTCTTCGGCATCACGGTCATCGTCTTCTTCATGGTCCACCTGATCCCGGGCAACCCGGCGGCAGTCATGCTCGGCGACCGCGCCACCGATAAGATGGTTGCCGACGCGACCCATCGGCTCGGGCTCGACAAGCCGCTCTACGTGCAGTACGGCTATTTCATGCGCAATCTCGCGGAGTTGAACCTCGGACAGTCGATCAAGTACAGTGTGCCAGTCTCCACGCTCCTCTGGCCCCGGCTGCAGGTTTCGATGTCGGTCGCGGTGATGACAATCTTCCTGACCACCGTCATCTCGCTGCCGCTCGGCATCCTCTCGGCGCTGAAGAAGGACTCGATTCTTGATAACGTCGTGCGCTCAGGCCTGATGGTCACCATGGTGATGCCCTCCTTCTGGGTCGGCATCATGCTGATCATCCTGTTCGCCATCCGACTGCACATCTTCCCGGTGGCCGGCTGGGGCCACGGTTTCGGTCAGCACGTCTGGCACATCTTCCTGCCCGGTCTGACCATCGCCCTTGGCGTCGCGCCGATCCTGATTCGCACCCTGCGAAACAGCATTCTCGAGTCGTTCAGAGCGGACTACATCAAGACCGCACGCTCCAAGGGGCTGCAAGAGCGCAACGTGGTCGTAGGGCACGTGCTGCGCAACGCCTTGATGCCGTCAGTCACGCTCCTCGGCATCACCATGGGTGGGCTGATGGGTGGCACGGTGATCATGGAGAAGGTATTCGCGCTCCCCGGTGCGGGTGCGCTGCTGATCGACTCCGTCTCGGCAAGAGACTACCCGACGGTGCAGGCGGCGACGCTGGTCTTCGCATTGTTGGTGATCCTGGTCAATCTCGCGACCGACATCGTCTACTCATTCATTGACCCGAGGGTTAGCTATGATTAGTAAGGGTGAGGCAGATGCTCGGGGAACCGAGCGCATGGCAGTAGCCACGCCGACGAGCGCCACGCTCGCCTCGATGGCCTACGAGTCGCGTCGTCCGCCCCGCTGGCGCCGGATCGTCAGATCCCGCAATCTCATGATCGGCCTGGGGATTCTGCTGATATTGGTCCTGGTCGCATTCCTCGCGCCGATCCTGTCGCCCTATAACCCCTACCATCAGGACTACAGCATCACGTTGCTGTCGCCGCAGCTGGCTCACCCCTTTGGTACCGACGAGTTTGGGCGAGACATCCTGACGCGCGTCATGTACGGCACGCGAATCGATCTCAAAGTCGGCGTCATCAGCGTGATCTCGCCGTTCATCATTGGCATCCTGCTCGGTTCGCTGGCCGCCTACTTCGGTGGCTGGGTCGACTCTATCGTGATGCGTCTGGTCGACGTCGTGCAGGCCTTCCCCTTCATCGTGTTGGTCATCGCGATCGTCGCAATCCTCGGTCCCGGCCTGAACAACATGTACATCGCGGTGGCGGGTACTGCCTGGATCGTCTACGCTCGTTTGATACGCAGCGAGATTCTGGTGCAGAAGCAGCAGGAGTACGTCATCGCCGCTCAAGCGATGGGCGGATCGAATTGGCGCGTGATCATGCGCCACCTGATGCCGAACACGGTCACCACCTGCATCATCTACTCAATGGCCGATATCGCCCTTTACATCTTGCTGGCCGCCTCGCTCAGCTTTCTTGGCCTCGGCGCGAAACCACCCTCACCGGAATGGGGCGCGATGATCACCGAGGGACAGAGCTACATCACCACTGCCTGGTGGATGAGCGCGCTCCCTGGAGTCGCCATCATCATCACGGGCATCGGTCTCAGCTTCGTCGGGGACGGGCTGTCCGACCTGCTGCGACCGGCAGGGAGATAAATCGAGGAAAGCTCTGAACAAGAACCACAAACGGCCCGCCCAATTGGACGGGCCGTTGCGTTTGTCGAGTTACAACCCCGGCACCTCGACCGGCAATTTTCCACGTGGGATGAGTCGTCCGCAGAGGGCGTCGAGCGCGGCACGCACTCCGGCAGGGTCGGGGCCGTAGGAGCATCCGGACGCTGACGCGGCGGCGAAGGCCGGGAGCGCATAGGGGCTTCCGAGGCTGATCACCGAGATCGGCATATTGCGGCTCAGACGCTCGACCAGCTTGACCTGCCCGTCAATGGGCTCGGTGCCGGAGGGGACGTTTGCGTGGACGGTGGAGACGGTCAGCAGCGTCGCGCCCTGGGCTTCGCCAGCCTCCCCCAGGATACCCTCGATCTCCAAATCGCCCGGGTTCGAGCTGATCTGGAGCAGCCGCGCTCCCGGCAATGCGCCTGATCGCAGCAACTGGACGATGTCTCGCACGATGCTGGTGCTGGAGGGACGACGGAAGTCCGGGACGAGAAGCAGCCAGCGCGCCCCTTCCGGCCGCGCCAAATTGCCCGCCGTACACGTGAACGCGGCGTCCGCCACGCGCCGGGCAACGTCGGCGTGCTCCGGATTGGCGCAGATCGATTCGGCGTGGTTCGGATCGACGGTACTCCGCTGGAACAATCCGAGCCGCCGTTTGGCGTTCAGGATGCGTTCGACCGACTCTTCCAGTCGTTCGGTGGACAGACGGCCGCTTTGTGCCGCTGCGAGCAATGAACGAAAGCAGACCTCCGGCTGCGTGGTCAGGACGAGATCGGCTCCGGCCAACACCGCGCTCACTGACGCCTCGCCCGGATCGAAGTGGCGCGCGATGGCGTACATGTCCATGGCGTCGGTCACGATCAGCCCGTCAAATCCCAACTGCTCGCGCAGCAGCCCGGTCAGAACCGGTTGGCTGAGCGTGGCCGGTACGCCTGACGGATCAAGCGCGGGGAA
This sequence comes from uncultured Chloroflexia bacterium, assembly GCA_963822235.1. Lineage (GTDB taxonomy): Bacteria > Chloroflexota > Chloroflexia > Thermomicrobiales > Thermomicrobiaceae > CALAGB01. The sequence continues at coordinate 1,316,404 of CAWGGU010000005.1, read as the reverse complement.
TCCGATGTGGGCCGTCATGATGCTGGCGACGCGCTGATCGATCGCCGTGCGAAACGGGGCCAGTTCTACCCGTTCCATGCGCTCGAGGTCGTGCGGGACCTGTGCCACGTCGAGATGCGTGTCGATCGACGTATCGCCGTGTCCAGGGAAATGCTTGGCGCAGGCAAGCGTTCCCGCTTCCTGGCAGCCGTCGATCCAGGCGCGCACCAGGTCGCTGACCAGCCTGGGGTCGCCACCAAAGGCGCGGATGTTGATGATCGGGTTGTCCGGGTTGACGTTGACGTCCGCCACGGGCCCGAAGATGTGGTTGACGCCCACGGCTCGGGCTTCGACGGCCGTGACGCGGCCGTGCTCCCGCGCCAGGTCTGTCGAGCGCGTCGCTCCCAGGGCCATCAGGCGCGGCAGGTTCGTCGCGCCCGGGAGCAGTCGTCCGGCCCCGGCCTCGAAATCGGCACCGACCAGCAGCGGGACTGGCGATTGTTGCTGAAGGTGATTGAGCATCGACGCGGTCTGACTCGGACTCACGAAATCGGGCCAGCTCAGATAAAGACCGCCGATCCGACCCTCGCGCACCATCCGCTCGACGGTGTCCGGCTGCTGGTAGTGCAGGCTGTAGCAGAGTTGTCCGACCTTCTCCTCCACCGTCAGCTCGCGCTCGAACCCGGTCATCATCGCGCGTCCTCTCGAATCTTCTGGCTGATCGAATTGACCGGATGATCGCAGGTGTCGCTCCGTATGTACACTACGTGTCAGTCCCGTTGGACGAGTGAAGGTGTTCGTCGTTACCAAGAATCCGACTGCAGATTGTCGATTTAGTGGCGCATCGAGCGACTACCATGTGTAGATGCTTCCGGATTGGGGCTCATGGTTCCGATCGAAATCAAAGGAGAGATGACATGCGCAAGATCATTGTCTCGGAGTTCGTCTCACTGGATGGCGTGATGCAGGCTCCCGGTGGTAAGGACGAGGATACCGACGGTGGGTTCAGTGAAGGTGGTTGGACCTGGCCATATTGGGATGATGAGATCGGGGCCCACTTCGCCCAGCTGTTGAGCGAGTGCGACGCGTTTCTGCTCGGGCGCAAGACGTGGCTGACCCACGGAGGCGCGTTCGAGCCGCTGCCGGACGACGACCCAATGATGGGCCCGATGAATCGGATGCCGAAATACGTCGTCTCCACCACGTTGGAGTCGGCCGACGCCTGGCGCAACTCCACCCTGATCAGCGGCGACGTGGTGGAGGAGGTGCGCCGCCTGAAGGAGCAGCCGGGCAAGAACATCGCCATCGACGGCAGCAGTGTTCTGATCCACACCCTGGCGCAGCACGGCCTGATCGACGAATACCACCTGCTGGTCTACCCGGTGGTGTTGGGCGGCGGCAAGAAGGTCTTCCCGGAAGGTGATCGGATCAACCTGAAGCTGGTCGAGGCAAAGCCGCTCGGCTCCGGCGTCATCCTGACACGCTATGAGGTCGAGAAGCCGGAGTAGGATTAATCAATCACGTGAAATGACGAGCGCCGTTCAAACGAGCGGCGCTTTTCTTCGTGGAACGACTAGGGGTGATCGTCATCATCTGCCGTGAGACGAATGACGTTTAGCACTGCCTCGAGCGGCGGCAAATCATCTTTCAGTGTCGCCCAAACTGTTGTGAGACTCACCCCTGAGTATTGGTGGATGACGAAGTTTCGCATACCCACTATTGCGCTCCATGGTATCTCTGGGTACCCATTCCTTACCGAATCAGGTATGTAGCGGGCCGCTTCACCAATGACACCAAGGTTCCGCACCACCGCGTCAATCGTCTTTTCATCGGAAGAGAATTCCTCGAACGTCATGCCGCCCGTGTAGCGATAGATCTTGGCGATTGCGTCTAGCATGTCGCTGACGCGGATGAGCCACGTCCTAGGCGGCACGGACAGCGTCCTTGAGGATGCTCTCGCGGAGTTGTGGCTTGATCGCGTCCTGAATTACGAGATCGACGTTGTGGCCAAGCAGCATGCAGAGATGTTCCTGAAGCCGAGCGACGGTGAAATACCCAACCGGATGTTCAAACTCGACCAGGATATCCACATCACTATCGGGCCGCGCTTCGTCTCTTGCGACGGAGCCGAAGAGGGCAAGTGATTTGACCCCGTACGTCTGCCGGAGTTCCTCTTGATGGATGGCTAGAATAGAAAGAACGTCGTCTCGCTGCATCGATATTCAGTTTCTCTGGTTCTCATCCAACATTCGTTGAAGTGGTTCAACGAGTGGAGGAAGATTGGTGGTCGCTGTATCCCAAACGATTGTGACATCCATGCGAAAATACTCGTGTAGCAGCACGTTTCGCATCGCCTGCATTTTCTCCCAAGGGATGCTCGAATGCTGTTGTTTGACTTCAACTGGAATGGCGCGTGCCGCTTCCCCAATCACACCGAGAGCGAAGCTGACGGCAAAAATGGTCCGAGTATCGTGAGCAAATTGTTCTGGCGTCATCCCCTGGATGAACTGCTCGGTCTCATCGATTCTCTGGAGAATATCTGCGACCCGCGCTCGCCAATCTCTAGTGGACATTGACTAGGTCTCGCTGGACGCCCTGTTTCATCCAATCACTCAACGAGTTTGGCGTGGCCAGATCAACGTTAGTCGCTAGGATCTGTTCAAGAAACAACTGCAGATCAATGAATTCGAACAACCCCACCGGTCGCCGATCAAACTCAACCAGGATGTCCACATCGCTGTCCGGACCGGCTTCATCTCTTGCAACGGAGCCGAAGAGGGCAAGTGATTTCACTCCGTAGGTATTCCGGAGTTCCATCTGGTGGTTGGTAAGGATGGAAAGAACGTCGTCTCGCTGCATTGGTCGTCTCCGTTTGATAGTCACGTTTAGAGTGTAGCAGCAGCGAGAAATGTAACGGGGTCCGAGTTCATCTCGGACCCCGTGCGTTTGCAGAGTGGTTTGAACGCCGCTACGAACACCCCAAACTATTGCCGCAGTTGAGGCACTTGTAGCACGAGCCGTTGCGGATGGTGATGTGGCCGCAGACGTCGCAGAAGGGGGCGTCGCCCATCATCTGCGAAAGCTGCTCATTCATCCCACCGTCGAACTGCGGAAGCTCGGCTGTCTGGGCGATGGTGACGTACTCAGCCGCAACGTGCGCCTTGTCGTGCCCGTTACCGTTACCGTTGCCGTTACCATTGCTCCCGTTATGGCCATTCGAGTGGTACCCGTTCTCCACCTTGGTGGCGATGGCCGCCGCGGCCTGTGGTGAAGGCGCCTGGGCAGTCTCCACCTCAGACTGAGAAGTCATCGCTGGTGTGTGACTCTCCTCTGGCTCGTCGCCGCCGTCCATCTCGTCGTCCACGTCGCCGTGGATCGGCTTCACCTGCACGAAGTCGGTGCGGCCGAGATACTCGTAACCCAGCACGCGGAAGACGTAGTCGATGATCGAGGTCGACATCTTGATGTTCGGATGCCCCTCGACCATACCCTGCGGCTCGAAGCGCTGGAACGTAAAGGTGTCGACGAACTCCTCCAGCGGCACGCCATATTGCAGGCCCTTGGAGATAGCGATGGCGAAGCAGTTCATCAAGCTGCGGAAGGCCGCGCCCTCTTTGTGCATGTCGATGAAGATCTCGCCCAGCGTGCCGTCGGCGTATTCACCCGTGCGCAGATAGATCTTGTGTCCGGCCAGCCGGCCTTCCTGTGTGAATCCGTGTCGCTTGGCGGGCATCGGCCGGCGGATCGGCTTCTCGACCACCACCACGCGCGTCTCGACCGGTGCCGCCTCGGCTTTGACCTCAGCCTTGACCTCTTCCTTCTCCTCTTTGCTCTTGGAGGAGAGGGGCTGCGACAGCTTGGAGCCGTCACGATAGAGGGCCATGGCCTTCAAGCCCAGACGCCAGGAGGTCATGTAGGCCTCCTTGATGTCCTCAACCGTCACTTCATTCGGCATGTTGATCGTCTTGGAGCTGGCGCCGGAGAGGAACGGCTGCACCGCGGCCATCATGCGAATGTGGCCGGAGTGATGGATGAAGCGCTGGCCATGTTTGCCACCCCGATTGGCGCAGTCGAAGACCGGCAGGTGCTCCGCCTTGAGATGCGGCGCGCCTTCGATGGTCTGCATGCCGCAGATGACGTCGTTGGCCTCGTCGATCTGTTGTTGGCTGAATCCAATTGCCCGAAGCAGGCGGAAGTCGGGCTTCTGCCACTGTTCTTTCGTGATGCCCAAGCGCCCCATGGCTTCCTCGCCCAACGTCCAGGCGTTGAAGGCGAAGGAGAGCTCGAAGACGGTCGGCAGCACCTTCTCGATGCGGTCGACGTCGGCGTCGGTCAGACCGCGCTCCTTGAGCGATTCACGGTGGACGTGCGGCGCACCTTCCAGAGAGAGCGTGCCGAGGACGTAGCGCAGAATGTCGTCGATCTGCGCCTGTTCGTAGCCAAGTGCCTTGAGGGCGGGCGCGATCGCCTGGTTGGCGATCTTGAAGTAGCCACCACCGGAGAGCTTCTTGAACTTCACCAGCGCGAAATCGGGCTCGACGCCGGTAGTGTCGCAGTCCATCAGCAGGCCGATGGTGCCCGTCGGCGCCAGCAGCGTTGCCTGCGCGTTGCGGTAGCCATGCTGTTCGCCCAGCTCGAGCGCGCGATCCCAGGCGGATCGGGCAGACTGCAGCATGTCCTGCGGGCAGAACTCGGGATCGATCGGCACCGGCGTCACCGAGAGGGTCTCGTACTCACCCTCCTGCGCGTTGTAGGCCGCCCGGCGATGATTGCGGATGACCCGCAGCATGGCGTCCCGGTTCAGCGGATAGGACGGGAACGGTCCAAGCTCGGCGGCCATCTCGGCCGACGCGGCGTAGGACTCACCGGTCAGAATGGCGGTGACCGCACCGGCGACCGCGCGCGCCTTGTCGGAGTCGTACGGCAGGCCCATGCGCATCAGCAGCGAGCCGAGGTTGGCGTAGCCGAGGCCGAGCGTGCGGAATTCGTAGCTCAGCCGGGCGATCTCGTCACTCGGGAACTGCGCCATGAGGACGCTGATCTCGAGCACGAAGGTCCAGAGCCGAATGGCGTGCTTGTACGCCTCGAGGTCGAACGTCTGGGTCTCGCCGTCGTAGAAGGTCATCAAGTTGAGCGAGGCCAGGTTGCAGGCGGTGTTGTCCAGGAACATGTACTCGGAGCACGGGTTCGATGCGTTGATGCGGCCCGAGGCCGGCGACGTGTGCCAGTCGTTGATGGTGGTGTCGTACTGAATGCCGGGATCGGCGCACTGCCAGGCAGCGTCGGCGATCTTGTCCCACAGGTCGCGCGCCCGCACGGTGCGGATGACGCGGCCGTCGGTTCGCCAGCGCAGCTCCCACTCTTCATCGTTCTGGACGGCCCTGATGAAGTCGTCGGTGATGCGCACTGAGTTGTTCGAGTTCTGACCCGAGACGGTGGCGTAGGCTTCACCGTTGAAGTCGCTGGAATATCCGGCCGCGATCAGGGCGGCGACCTTCTGCTCTTCTTCGGCCTTCCACATGACGAACTTCTCGACGTCTGGATGGTCGACGTCGATCACCACCATCTTGGCGGCGCGCCGGGTGGTGCCACCACTCTTGATGGCGCCGGCCGCGCGGTCGAAGATCTTGAGGAAGCTCATCAAACCGGAGGAGGTGCCGCCGCCGGAAAGGGGCTCGCCCTCGGCGCGAATCATCGAGAAGTTGGTGCCGGAGCCGGAGCCATACTTGAAGACGCGCGCCTCACGCGTCACCAGGTCGAAGATGCCGCCCTCGTTGATGAGGTCGTCGTTGACGGACTGAATGAAGCAGGCATGCGGGGTCGGACGGCTATAGGCGTCGGTCGATCGGGTCACTTCACCGGTCGCCGGGTCGACGTAGGCATGCCCCTGCGCCGGACCGCTGATGCCGTAGGCCCAGTGCAGGCCGGTGTTGAACCACTGCGGAGAGTTTGGCGCCGCCATCTGATGGACGAGCATGTACTTCAGCTCATCTTCAAAGTTCGAGGCGTCGTTGCTGGTGGCGAAGTAGCCGTTCTGCTCGCCCCAGAAGCGCCAGGTGCCGGCCAGGCGGTTGATCACTTGCTTGGCGCTCCGCTCGGCCCCGAGGACCGGCTTGCCGCTCTCATCCAGCAGCGGCTCACCCGCCTCGCCATACTGGGGAACGCCCGCCTTGCGGAAGTACTTCGAGACCATGATGTCGGTCGCCACCTGCGACCAGGAAGCCGGGATCTCGGCGTCCTTCATCTCGAAGACCACCGATCCGTCCGGATTAGTAATCCTCGAAGTGCGACTGGCCCAGGCAATGGTGTCGAACGGGTCCTGCCCCTGTTGGGTGAAGTGGCGTTGAACGCGAAGCCCCTTCCCCTTTCGATTCTTCGTTCGTGCCGATGCCTGCTTCCGCGTTTCGCGCTCCTCCATGCGGCCCCTTCAATCGATACTACAACCTACCGGTCTGCCCAATTCGCCGTACCAAGAGGGCGCCGTCCATCCCAATAACGAGCGCCAATGTTTCCGGCGAAGATTTAACGAATCGCTAACGCATACTGCGTTCCCAGGTGAGACAATGAGCCCAAATCACGAATGCGCCGCAGTTGCCGGCGTGCGTGAAGCGCCTTGTCGGCAATCGTCTTGCATTGTGCTGAGCGCGGCTCGCGGCGGAAGGACTTTCTCAGCAAGATCTAGTGCTGAACGCCAAGTGAACCGCAACATCTAGTGTAGCAGCCTTGTGTCTCACTGTCCAGAGCTTGCCTCATAGTCACGATTTGCCCGAACATCCGATCTGTACGTACGGCCTAATCCGAGTCTAAATCGCCGCTGCTGGGTTGACAAGCCCCCTCAGCCACCAATCGACCTGTGCATTTCAGTCAGTTTTTGGGCTCTTCACCTTCTCAAACCACCACAATATGTAGTGTTGTCCCGGCTTCGAGCCCCAATCGACCTCGAAGTCATCACACGTCGTTAATAATCGACCGTTGCCGAGTGGATCCGCACATATGTGCTGAAGTGGCTCTCGACCCAGTGCCACATTCATCTATCGTGGGATGTGGGTGATGGTCGCCCGTTGCACGCAACTCGAGAGAGGGCCAACGGAGATGTCGGGGAAATGCAGCGGAGCCAGGGATTTCGACTTCTTCCTCGGATCCTGGAACGTTCTCAACGAACGGTTGACGTCCAGACTGACGAACAACAATGACTGGGAGCGGTTCCACGCCACCAGCGAGTGTGCGGCCATCTTGAATGGCCTCGGCAACGCGGACTGTCTCCGTACGAACCGGTGGGGTGGTTTCGAAGGGTATTCACTGCGTCTATTCGACAAATCCACCGGAAAATGGAGCATCTACTGGGCCGATACCGGCGGCGCACGCCTCTTTCCACCGCTCGTCGGAGAGTTCGTGGACGGCGTCGGCGAGTTTTATGGGCGCGACAAAGAGGGTGACAAGGCCGTGCTAGTTCGCTTCCGCTGGAGCCACGCCGGGCCGGATTCGGCTCGCTGGGAGCAGGCCTTTTCTACTGATGAAGGTGAGCATTGGGAGACGAACTGGATCATGACGTTCACACGAACCGGTTTAGTCTGAGAGGAGATGCTCGTGACGACCAACCCCGCAACGATTTCACTCACGGACCTCGGCAATCTCGGAGCGCCATATGCACACGAGTGGCGTGAAGCGGAACCGCGCGATCCGTTGGTGCTGCCAAACAGCGTCTTCAAGTGGTATCACGTGCGGCGGGTCGGCGAGACGGTGCCGGACGACATGGATCGCGAGGGGCGTGCGCTCATTGCTGATGCGGTCGCGGCTGGGCACTGGACTCCCGAATATGGCCTGAACATCGCGCTGATCCATCTCAGCACGACCCACGCATTCCTGATCGCCGGAGTCTGGCGCGGCCACAACGAGCTGTGGTTGCGCCACTATTTCAAGGATCTCGAGTCGTCCGAGCCGTTCGCCCGCATCGACACCAGCGGCCAAGATGTTCCGGGTGCCTGCGTCTGGGAGATGGGCGTCCTGTGCCACGAGCGCATGGTGTGGCACCGCTATCTCTTCTCCGATCGAGCCGACGCCGACAAGCAGACCTGGCTGACCGACGTCTATCGTGGGCGGGTGTAGCGCGAACTGTGTTTGGAGTGCGATGGCCCTCATCCCCGAACCCGCTCCCGACAAGCAGGAGAGGGGAGACGAGTTGAAAACGTTGCTCGTCGTTCCCCTTCTCCTGCTCGGCGGGAGGAAGGGGTTAGGGGTGAGGGCCGGGTAACGGCCGCTCGACTGTCTTACTGCCCGTGCATGACGCCGGGTTCGCCGACTCCGGATGATATCTTTGGACGTTCCTTGGCCGCCGAGAACTTACCGAGCTTCAAGACCGGCCGACCGAACGCCTCTTCCAGCATCAGTGCCGAGGCGGTGTACCAGGCGACGATGGCTGACGCGACGAAGACCCAACCGGCCGCCTGGATCAGATCACTGTTCCCAAACAGGAAGCCGACCGCGGCAATCGTGGCTCCGGTGGCGAGCGTGCCCAGCACCGCGACCAGGGAGGAGTTCGTGGCGAAGGCCGCGAACATACCCATCCAGGTGATGGCCGCCAGCGCGATGAACCAGAAGCCGAGTTCCGGGAATGCGCCGGTCGGGATCGTCACTTTCCCAACGGCAACCAGCAGGTAGAGGAGTCCGTAGGCCATCCAGAACGCGCCCCACATGCCGTGCATGGCGGTCGCGATCGCGTCTCGCGCGTGATAGGACCACATATCGGCCAGGAACTGAGCCAGGCCTCCGAAGAAGGCGGCGAACTCGAAGAGGTAGACGGGCGAGTGATCGCCGCCGTACCACTTCGCCATGTAGGCAGCGACAATGAAGGTCGCGCCGGCCGCCCAGAACAATCGAACGCGCTATTTACGCTGGGCGAAGAGCCAGCTGAAGAAATCCGGGGTTGGCGACGGTTTGCCCAAAATGGTGTAGGGAGCGAGCCATGAGCCATGCCCGAGGTCGGGATACTCGGTGTACTTCGGATTTCCACCAGCCGCTCTGATCGCCTGAATCATGTCTCGCGAACCGGAGACCGGCACGATGTCGTCATTGGTGCTGTGGAATGCCCAGATCGGCATGGAGGCAATCCGACTGGCGTAGCTCGGATCGCCCGCTCCGGCAATCGGGGCCGCGGCCGCCCAATAGCTCGGCCAGCGCTCGGCGGCTTCCCAAGCGCCGTAACCGCCCATCGAGAGGCCGGTCAGATAGAGCCGATTCGCGTCGATGCCGCTGTAGGCAAATTGGAGGGCGTCGACGATCTCCTTGGTCATGCGCAGCGTTGCATTTGGCTGCGGTGTCATCGCGTACGATCCATGGTTGCCAGGAACGTCGACGAACCGATCCGTCATAACCGGCTGCGGTATGACGACGAAGCAGGGCCAGTTCCCTTGCACGTCCTGACTGTCGGCACCTGGAAATCCTGAGCCCCACACCTGAGCGTATGGATCATCGACTGTCTGGCGTCGGTTTTGATCGGCTGTCTTGGTCGGATCGGCCCGCTCGCCGCTGCCTTCAAGCAGCAGGACCAGCGGATATTGGTGGCCCGGCGCATATCCCTTTGGAAGGAAGAGATAGAAGGTCATCGAGAATCCGGCTGACTCCTGTGCCTCACAACTCAGATACTGACCGGGCCCGTTTGATGCGCAGCCGATCTTGATCCCGTTCGGCTGCATGACCAGCGATGGCCCGTTCCACAGGTTTGCGTCGTAAGTGGGAACCGTCGGGTCTCGTGGGACTGGCGTGCGGTTCGCATTGGCCTGATTTGCTGCGTTGGTTCCTAGCAGTCCAAGCAGCACCTGATACTGCGGCGGATTGTTCGGGTGGTATTCGAAGCGCGCGCGCTCGAAATACTGGACGGTGTAGCCGCCTTCGGTGAATTCCTGACTGATCGGGTAGCCGAAGATGCGCAGCCCGCCATGCTCCTGCCAGTAGGAGCGGAAGCCCAAGGCGAGCGTGTGGCCGGTCTGTGGGAAGAAGGTCGTACTCGCGTCATTGGACGCGGTGATCGGCTTGAAGGCTGCGTCGTTCGTGCGAGACGCCGTCTGCTCGGCACCCAAGCGCTCAAGCTGCACTTTCCAACCGGCGGGGGCATCGGCGTGATACTCGAAGACCGCTCGTTCGAAATACTGTGTGGTGAGGCCATTCTGATTCAGTTCTTCGGTGATGGGATAGCCAAACTGCATCAGGCCGCCGTTGGCACGCCAGTAGTCCAGGAACCCATAGCTCAGGTAGTGGCCGGTCTGCGAGAAATAAACCCGGTTCGGTCCAAGCGATGCGGCCGACGCAGGCATGGGCGTGATCTGGCTCAGCCCGAGCAACAGAAGCAGGAGCAACGACACGAAGCTGATTCGTGCCGTCAGGTGTCGATACGGGCCTGAGTCACTATCGGCTGACGATGGTCGTGGCCCCTGGACCTTCAATGGACTCTCTCTCCTCACGTCTCGTTCGTTCACTGGCCGTTCGCGTCATACACCTGCCGCCCGAGCAATCCGCCCAGGACCGTCCAGGGATCCGGGTTGTCAGGGTGATATTCGAGTCGTTGGCGTTCGAAGTACTGGACCGTGTAGCCGTTCTCAACGAACTCCTCGCTGAGTGGGTAGCCCAGAATCGCGAGTCCGCCGTGCGACTGCCAGAAGTCGCGGAAACCGAAGCAGAGCCGGTGGCCCGTCGCGGCGAAGTAGGTGCAGTTGGCGTCGCTGCTCGCCTGCACCGGTCGGAATGGCGCCGTCGACGTCAGGCCGTTCTGCTTGGCCACGGTCACACCGAGCAGTCCAAGCTCCACGTCATAACGTTCGGGCCAGGCACCGGGATGCCACTCGAAGCGTGCGCGCTCGAAATACTGCACTGTATACGTCTTTCCGTCGGCTGAATTGATCTCCTGAATCTCAGCGCTGATTGGATAGCCAAAGGCCGCCAAGCCGCCGAAGTTCTGCCAATAGCGCAGGAAACCGCCGCCGGCGGAGAAGCCAGTCTCGGGGAAATAGCGAGCGTCCGGCAGGGTTCCAGGCAGCTCGCCGGTATAGACCGCATTGAAGTAGCTCCAGACGGCCGCCGATGCCTGGTAAGCGTGCGTGTAGGATGATTGCCAACTCGCGTCGTAGCTGCCCAGGTAGGTGATGGTGTAGGCGTAGGTGGTGCCATTGCGTTCGAATTTGGCGATGCCACCATCATTCCAGGTGTTTTCCGGATCGTAGAGCTGGCCGAATTTGTGATACAGCGTGACGTCGGGTGGCAACGGACCGCCAAGCGACTGATTCACCCAGTCGGGCGCCAGTGACATGCTCCAAAGGACGTAGTTGGTCGCCCACGGCGACAGAGCCTCTCCTCGGTAGAGCTTGGAAAGCAGCAGGTTGAGGTCGTCGCTGGTCAGCAGATTCTCGTCGCCATAGCCGTAAGACTCCCAGTAGTAGCCGGGCGGATGGGCGATGACCGAGTGAGCCATACCGAGCGATTGCATCAGCTCGTTGACGCGGTTGATGCCGACGCCGATATCACCATCACCGGCGTAGCGAAGCAGCTCCCGTGCGGGCGCCGTGTTGCTCGGGCCCATAGCGGAGAGGACGTACGGTTCAACCTCCTCCGCGCTATAGCGACCAACCTCGATGTCGTGTGCCACGACCATCATGATCGGGATTTTGATGGTGCAGGCTGCCAGTTGTGGACGCGCGCCGTTGATCGAGATAGTTTTTCCGGTTTGAAGATCGGTAACACTGACCGCGTTTTGCCCACCCCATCCCGCAACGAGTGCCGCGAGGTCGGCGCTGAGTCCGTCCCACGTTGAGGTTGCCGCAAACGCCGCATCCGATCCGAGTGTCGACGGCGAGGGTATGGCGTCGGTTGCAGTGGAAACACTGGTCGCGCGCTCAGCGGTCATCTGTACATGAGTTTGTGGGCTTGCCGAGGTCGCCAGTGACCCGCCCGCGCACAGGGCCAGCACCAGCAGCGCGGCCATCAATCCGCGTCGCATCTCTACCTCCGTTCGCTCCTCCGCAGCGTTGCGTTGCGTGATGGAGTGAAATCCTTCTCCGTGGTCGATTGTGCCGGGAAGGACATATCGGCGTTGTGACGAGACTCGATCGCAGATAACAGTCTCATGTCAATCGCTATGCAGCGCGGTGTTGTGAGAGAATCTCAACGTGAATGTAAGGTTGAAGTAGACCAGACGACATGCGATGATAGTTGGGGTTTCGTCCGGCCGGAGCGGAGTGCGTTGTGTCGCAGACTGGTATCGGATTCGTTGGTTGATCCGGGAGCACGACTTGAGTAAAGAGATGAATCAGCAGTTGGTCCCCATCGGCGAGGTGGTGCGGCGACTCTCGGCCGAGTTCCCAGATGTCACGCATTCCAGTCTCCGGTTTCTTGAGAACGAGGGACTGACCCAACCCAGGCGCACGCCGGGCGGGCACCGACTCTATAGTCCAGCCGATATCGAATGCATTCGACGTATCAAGGAATGGCAGCGGCAGCATCTCTCGTTGAGTGAGATTCGCGAGCGACTCGACTCGGCTGACCGGCTAGGGTCGCACGAGGAGATCGCTCGACGCTTTCTCGACCTGGGTGCGGCGGGAGACTTGACGGCGGCACAGGCATTGGTCCTCGAAATGTACAACGTCGGACGCCCCCTTGAAGAGATCTTTCAGCAGGTGCTGACTCCCGCCCTGCATGAACTAGGGAGACGTTGGCGCACGGGCGAACTTCTGGTCGGCCAGGAGAAGGAGATCTCGGCGCTATCGCGTGATCTGATTGGCGATCTGTCGCTGCGTGCCGCGCGTGAGTGTCTGCACGATGGGTCGATCGTGGCGGCCTGCGTCGAGGGGGAGTATCACGAGCTAGGCCTGCGCATGATCGTCGGGCTGCTGCAAGAGCAGGGCTATGCCGTGCACTATCTCGGGCCGAACGTTTCCGCGCGGTTTCTGGGGGAGGTAGTCCGCCTGCGACGACCTTCAGTCGTCCTCCTCTCGGCCACTCTCGCGTCCCACGTCGCAGGGATCGAAGAGTCCGTGGCAGTCGTTCGAGCCGATGCGGGTCAAGGCCCTGCGCCTGAACTGGTGGTCGGCGGCCAGATCGTGCACGAGCGCCGCGAGCAACTCCGCGGGCTCGGAGTACACGTTTCGTCAGACGGCGACATCGCAACGACGCTCCACGAAGTACTCAGCCTCCTGAATTGACGCAAGAGCTGACGGTCCGCCGGGACGGTCAGCGCGCCACACGAACGATCTGTTGAGACAATTGGACGTGCGTTAGAGATCCGTGAGACACACGTAGTCAGTTCCTCTAAAAAGTATTAGGTAGGGTTGACAAGCGAGACTGGATCCGGTACGATATCTATACCTCAACTTGATGTTGAGGTTTTGTGAAGAGTTCGGTCGAGACGGAGCCGCGATCTCAGTCGAGCGACTGGCCGGGGACTCCATTTGAGAAAGGACTGGTTGATGCGGAAAGTTCCTGGAGCGATCGCGATTTTATTGCTGCTCCTCGTGTCGAGCGTCGGTGGTGTCATGGCACAGGGAGGCGCCGACACCGGAACCGTCACCGTGGTCCATGCTGTCCCGGGCCTGACGGTCGACGTGTACGTCAACAACGCCCTTACACTGCCGAACTTCGGTCCCGGCACGGTAACTGATCCGATTACCTTGCCCACCGGGGACTACAACATCGACATTCGTCCGGCCGGAGCCGCCGCCGATAGCGACCCGGTCATCAGCGGTTCGGCCACGTTGACCTCCGGCGCGAACGTGTCGATCGTGGCTCATCTGACCGCCGACGGCTCGCCGACGCTCACCGTCTTCAGCAACGACACCTCGCCGATCGCCGCGGGCGAAGCGCGCGTCGTCGTCCGGCACACGGCGGCGGCTCCTGCCGTTGATGTCCTGGCAGACGGAGCGGTGCTGGTCAGCAACCTGTCGAATCCGAATCAGGCGGGGGCTGACGTACCGACCGGCAGCTACAACGTGTCGCTTGCAGCCGCTGGGACGAGCCAGATCGTCTTCGATGCCGGGACCCTGAAGCCCGAGGCCGGCACTGCCTACTTCGTCTATGCGTACGGTTCGCTCGACGACGGCACGTTTGGGCTCCTCATCCAGACGATCAGCGGTCTGGGTGCGTCAGGTCCGACGAACGACGCGACGGCTCCGTCCCAGCCGAAGGCGGGCTGCGTCTACTTCGAGCAGACCCAGCACAACGCCTGCGCAGGGTTTGCCGCCTACTGGAGCAAGTTCGGTGGACTCCCGGTCTTTGGCTATCCCATCTCTGAGGAATTCGTTCAGAACGGCGTCACCGTCCAGTACTTCGAGCGTGCCCGGTTCGAGTGGCATCCGGGATCATCGGCGGCTAACTACGACGTGGTCCTTGGTCGGGTTGGTAGCGAGCTCGCTGCCGGGATGATGAGTGATGGTCCGTTCCAAGCGACCGCCGTGATCCAGAACGACCACTGCACCTACTTCGCCGAAACTGGTCACAACGCCTGCAACGGGTTCCGCGCCTACTGGCTGAAGTACGGTGGACTGCCGGTCTTCGGTTACCCGATCAGTGAGGAGTTCATGCAGGACGGCAAGGTCGTGCAGTACTTCGAGCGAGCGCGCTTTGAGTGGCAGCCTGGCTCGTCGAGCACGCGCTTCGACGTGATCGAGGGACGCGTGGGCGCCGAGCTATTGTCCGCGCACTGATTACCAACGAGATCCCTTCCCTTATCCCCCATACCCGCCGTGCTTGCACGGCAGAGAGCGCCCGGAAACGGGCGCGTCTCTTTTCCTGGCCGTTGATCCGATCTGGTCGATGAGGTAGGGTGATGCGGCCCGGGTACGAATCTTGGTTAGAATGTCACCCAGTAGTCACGCCTGTGGGTGAATAGACCATCAGGTGACATCGACGTCGGCGCCAAGAACTACCAAGCCGTTTCGACACGTTCCATCGCGCCCGCCATTTTGCAGCGGATTTGGACGATGGTCATATTCACGTGGAGTCCGGCATCGGCTATTACTGAGGCGGACGCCCCGTGCGGCCCCGGGCCTGGACGTCAACGGGTCGCATTCAGGCGGTCTGGATCGGCAGTCAGTCGTGAGAGGAGCTGAAGTGGCGGTGATGTTGAACGACAAGGCCACCACCATGACGCGAGCGGGTCTCAAGGAAAACGGTTTGGACGACGAGGTGATCGATCGTCTGGAGCGCCTTCGCGAGAAATATCCGTTTGCCGAGTTCCTCGACTCAGATGCCGAGTGGCAGCGCCTCGTCTTTCTCAAGTGGCTGCGAGACAGCGGTCGCTTCGAGGGCTAACCGCGTCTGAACCCCGAGGGGCGCACGAACCCGTCGCTCAGGTCGCGACTCCCTACGAGGGTTGAGTTAGGGCATCCTGAAGCAGCACCGCAAAACGGGCGACGGCGTCGTCGATCCAGGCGCCTTCGCGATTCTTGTGCACGGCAAGCCAAAGGCGCGTCGGCTCCGGGACGAAGCTGACCTCGAGCGTCCCGCGCTCTTTCTCTCGCTTGAGATGCCAGTGCAAGCTGTCCCGATGGCCGGCCAGCGTGCTCCGTATTCCGACGCGTAGCCCCAGTTCCTCACAAACCTCACCGATCGCTCGTTCTACATTCATCACGCTCACCGATCCGAGTAACCGAACCTCAGTCGTCCGCATGCGCTCCCTGATCTGTCATCGATACCGTCAACGTCTCTGTCCAGTGGCGAAATCGACCGTGTTCGCACGTAGGTCGACGTCATCGTCTGAGCATCATGCCGAACATTTTCGCACTGGTCGGCTGTCGGTGACGATGCGAATCTTGTCATCCGGCCACCACATCTGCGTGACCGAGTTCGCTCGTCATCAGCGGTGAGGATCGTTAAAGAAACAGGCGAGCCTACGTGCCGTTTATCGTGTTGAGACGTGCTTCACGTCGTGTTCGTAATCTCAATGCGTGCCGAGCCAAGGCAGTTGGAGCGCATTGCTTCCCATCCGAGTTCTAGAGTGTCATAATCAATTCGGAGAGGGATAGAAAAGATGCATGTGTCGTGACTCAGGTCACGAACACAGAAGCTTGGCGCACCTATGCTTGGCCGTTCGCGATATCGGTGAAGCTCGGGTTTGCGCACCCGTCGATGACCCCGTTGATCTGAACCTACCAGATGGATATCAGTACGA
Source organism: uncultured Chloroflexia bacterium (assembly GCA_963822235.1). Taxonomy (GTDB): domain Bacteria; phylum Chloroflexota; class Chloroflexia; order Thermomicrobiales; family Thermomicrobiaceae; genus CALAGB01. The sequence goes on along the minus strand of CAWGGU010000005.1, from coordinate 1,300,275 downwards.
TCTCATGAGCGGTTGCATCCGCTTCTACGGCTGGGCGTTCGGCCAGTTCCACACAGATCGGGCAATCTCGGCGTGAGCGACGGAGACAAATATGGAGTCCAAAGAAGCGGCTAACGAGTCATACGTAGCTGCCCTCGAAGACTACGTCAACACGCGAAGCGAACACGCGCTCTTGCAGGCTTCACTTCTGAGTCAGCACTTCGTAGAGATCGGCTTTGGGCCGGACGACATCATAGCCATGCATTTCGAGGCGCTTGATCTGATCCTGACACGCATGACCCCACGCGCTCAGACACGCGCGGTCGGCGATGCGCATCAATTCCTCCTCGAGGTGATGATCACCTACGGCGTCAAATACAAAGAGTTCCTTGAGCTCAAGCTCAACGAGAGCATTCGAGAGGCTGAGGCGCGCGCTGAGTATGAGCAGCAGCGCGCGCTTGAGGCTGAACGGATCGACCAAGAGAAGTCGGAGATATTGGCGACCATCGCGCACGAACTCGGTACGCCGTTGACGGCTGCCAGGGGCCACCTCGAGCTGGCCGTGCGATCGTTGAATAGCGGTCGAACTGACCATCTCGTGCCGCTCCTCGGCTCGACGCAGGAAGCGCTGGACCGCCTCTCACGTCTAACCGCCGACCTGGTACAGGTGAGTCGCGGCGCGCCGATCAATCTGGAACGAGCGCCGCTCCAGCTTTGGGACGTATTGGCGCAGGCTTGCGATTGGGCACGGCCGAGTGCCACTTCCAAAGGGGTCGAGCTGATCGTCGACGGCGAGCATCCTGACGTTGAGCTCGTCGCCAATGAGGGAGCCGTGCTCAGCATCTTTGGCAATCTCTTGTCGAATGCCATTCGGTACACACCGGTCGGTGGATCAGTTAAGGTGCGCTGCGGTGCCGACGAACGCGAAGTGTGGGTTGACGTCGAGGACAATGGGATCGGAATGTCTCCCGAAGTTCAGCAGCGGATCTTCGATAAGTTCTATCGAAGTCCGGATGCCCGCCGAACGAATTCGCAAGGTCTCGGTCTGGGCCTGACGCTCGTGCAGCAGTTCGTGACGTCGCATAATGGTCGGTTGGAGCTCGAGAGTCATCCCGGAGACGGGAGCACGTTTCGTGTGATATTCCCGATCGAGCAATCGTAGACCGATGAGAGGAGCAAGCCAAGCGTGAGCGGGCGGGATAGGATGACGAACGACCAGCAGCATACGATCAACGAGCAACGTCTGACGATCAACGAGTTGCAGACGCCGATCATTCAGATTTGGGACGGCATACTGGCGCTGCCGATCGTCGGCACGTTGGATACCGCCCGAGCGCAGGAGATTAACGAGGCGCTTCTACAACGGATCGTTGATCTTGGTGCCGAGATCGTGATTCTGGACATTACCGGAGTACCCGTGGTCGACACGGCCCTTGCGAAACATCTTCTTGAAACGGTATCCGCTTCACGGTTGCTTGGTGCCGAAGTCCTGATCGTTGGTCTGTCGGCTCGCACAGCCATGACTATGGTGCATCTCGGGCTGGACCTGGGCGGTGTCACGACACGGACCACCATGGCCAAGGGACTCCAGCTCGCCTTTTCTCGCCTCGGCCTTGAGGTAGTGAGGCGGCACGATACGCTTTCCAACGGCCACGAGTTCGACGAGCCGGAGTCGTAGATGGCACGTGTGCCGATCATTCAGGTCGGGGGTGTGCTTATTGCGAGCGTCCAGGATGAGCTCACAGATCGAGATGCGATGCAATTGCAGGAAGAATTGAACACCCTCATCGAGCGGTCGGGGGTAAGCGGCGTACTTATCGATGTCAGCCTGATGCAGCTCATTGATTCGTTTCTTGGACGGATGCTGCATGAGATTTCTTTGGGAGCCAGTCTGCTCGGTGCTCACACCATCGTTGCCGGGATCCAGCCCGCGGTTGCTATGACGCTCGTCGAACTCGGACTTGAGCTCAATGGAGTGCAGACGGCGCTAAACGCTGATCGGGGACTGAAGATGCTGAATCGACTGGTCGAACGTGCCTAGCCGAACATGGGCCGCGCGGTGAACGTGAATGAGTTCACTACGGTGTCACTCCACCTCAAAGACGAGAACGATCTGGTGACGGCGCGCGCCGAGGCCCGTGTCGCCGCTCGGCGTCTTGGTTTCGGAATGGTCGACCAGAGCCGCATTGCGACGGCCGTCTCCGAGCTGACGCGGAACGTTCTGCGCTACGCGGACAATAGTCAGGGGCGCGTGGAGATACGAATGACTCGCAACGTCTCTGGTCGCGAGGGAATCGAAATCGTGGTGTCGGACGACGGGCCCGGTATTGAAGATATTGATATGGCACTGCAAGCCGGCTTCTCTTCCGGACGTGGGCTGGGTCTGGGACTATCGGGCACGCGCCGGTTGATGGACGATATGGAGCTGCAGAGCGAAGTCGGCCGCGGAACCACGGTCACCATTCGCAAGTGGCTGCGCTGAGGTGTCACGCAGGCTGCACCTTCAGATCGCCGAAGCCGTGGATATCGAGATCGCTCGGCGCGGAGCCCGAGAGCTCGCCCGGGAAGGCGGGTTCACGCCCAATCAGACCGACGATATCGTGGTGGCCGTGTCAGAACTGGCGACGAACCTGATGCGCTACGCCGTCGACGGAACGTTGACCCTTTCGTTGATTCAGATTACCGGTCGCTCCGGAATGCGTATCGAGAGCCTTGACACCGGTCCCGGAATTGACGACCTGGAGCGTGCGCTTCAGGATGGCTACAGTACGGGCCAGTCATTGGGACATGGCCTCTCAATCGCTCGTCGTCTGATGGACGATTCCAGAATCGAAACCAGTCCTGCCGGAACGTCGATTGTGGCGCACAAATGGATTCACACCCACTGAAAATTTCCGCGGGGAGCCGCCCGCATCTCGCTGAGACCGAGAATGGCGATGCCTGGACGATGACGTGGTTCGCCGACGTCTGCCGCGTCTCGATCATCGACGGCCTGGGCCACGGGCCGGCTGCTGCCTTCCCTGCCGCGATGGCGGTTCAAACACTGGAAGCCCTGGGTTTGGTTCCCCCTGCCGAGGCGATTCGACGCTGTCACCAGGCCCTCGGCGGCACCCGCGGCGTGGTTATGGGTGTAGCGAACATCGATCTGGCGAAGCGTTCGCTGAATTACGCGGCGGTCGGGAACACCGACGCGGTGATGTGCATCGGTCACGAGGGTCGGACCAAACGATTACTCAGCTACCGGGGTATCGTTGGCGCGTCACTTCCCACGATTCGCGCAGAGGAGGTTGATCTGCCCGAATCGTGGAAGCTGTTGCTGTACACCGATGGGGTGATGGATCGATTCGACCTTCAAGACGAGATGCGGGCTCAAGCGGAATCGCCGAGTTGGCCGGACGAATTCCTCGAGCGCTGGGGACGGTCGCACGACGACGCGACCGTGATACTGATCAGTCCCACCGAACCGAGCGAATGAGCATGCCGAGTCAGTATTCCTCTCAACGTGCCGGTCTCATGGCCCACCGCCGGTCGAGGCGATGATCTGGCCGGTGATCCAGCGTGCGTCGTCGCTGCAGAGCCAGGCGATGAGCCTCGCCGCGTCGTCCGGCTCACCCCAGCGACCCATCGGTTCGAGACCGATCACCTGTTGGCGCAACGCGTCGTCTGCATAGCCGGTGTCGGTCGCACCCGGATCGACAGTATTGACCGTGATGTGCCGCGGCGCCAGCTGCGCCGACAGACTCAGGGTGAGCTGGTGCAACGCGCCCTTCGAGGCGATGTAGGCCAGTTCACCGGGCATCGGATCGCGATGTTGCCCGGACGTCAGCATGACCACGCGTCCGCCGGGTCGCGAATCATCGTGGCGGGCCGCCCACTCTTTGATCAGCAGCAGCGTACCGCGCACATTTACCTGCATGTGCGCGTCGATCTGCTCCGCCGTCACCTCGTCGAGCGCGCCGAGCGTGCTGTAGGCGTGGTTGGCAATCAAGATGTCGACCTGCCCGAACGCCTCGAAGGCGGCGCGCACCACCTGCACGGGTGCCGCGGGGTCCTGAAAGTCGGCTGCCCGATGCTCGATCCGACGGCCGGTCTCTCGCAGTTCGGCCAGGATGGACTCGATGCCCCCGGCGTCGGCACCCCACGGCTGTGTCGCGTCGAACGGCGCCCAGGAGTGGATAAAGACGTCCGCGCCCTGCTCGGTGAGACGCTGGGCGATGGCGAAGCCGATCCCGATCCGTCTGCTCACGCCGGTGACAAGGGCGACGCGCCCACTCAGCGGTCCTGGCGTTGCATGCGCGAGCGGTTTTGGCATTGGACTGACCCTCCGAAACTCGTTGGCGACCGACCGCTACCCTCAGCATAGCGAATCGGCCACCAGGGCGTTCAGAGGATCGGCCGTCGGCTACCGGTTTAAAGAAACGTGTGGCTCTCCGCTATCCGACGACGCATCATGAGCTCGCGGACCGCCGAATGCGGCTTTTCCACGCATGGCCAGCTGGAAGCTCGCTCCCAGGATCAGTAGTGCGACCAGTGGGTGCAAGGCTTCGATCCAGGGCTTCTTCGACTCGATCAACGCAATCTGGAGGATCATCAGCAGGAAGAGTCCCGCGGACGCGCCAATACGAGTGCGGTCGAGACGACCGATCAACGCCAGAATCAGCAGCAGTAACGCGCTCAGGGTGATCAGATAGCCGTTGGTCTTGTGGGCGTCGTACGGTTCAGCACCGAAGACGCCGAGACCTGCCAGGAAGAATTGGAGAATCACCGCTACGAGCGTGAGGATCGAGAGTCCGGCGTGTATCTTTGCGAGGACGTTGCTCATGAAGCTGCTCCGTTCAGTACGGTCTGAATCACGCTCATTTAACTAGACACCTCAATCCCAAGATTTGTGACATGTCACCGCGGAGCACGTCATGACCGTTGAGGACCAGCCAGACGGGCAAGGTTCATTTCCCAGAGCCTAAGCTCTCCCCTTACAGGAGAGTCAAGGCCGTGCTCTCATCGTCTCCCGGTGTTGTGAGTGAAGGATCGACATGGACGCCAACCAGCTGCTGCGGAACGATCGTCGAGTGGGCCGAGCAGGAGGAGCAGGTCATTGGACTTATCATGACCGGCGCGCAGACGCAGCAGGAAGGCGCCAACGACGGCCTCTCCGACCGCGACCTCGAGCTGATCTTCACCGACTACGAGCCGTTCGCGCGGGACGACGCCTGGCTGCGCGAGTTCCTGCCGGTTTGGGTGTATCAACCACTCTTTCAGGATCAGAACTACCCGACGCGCCTCGTCTTCTACGAAGGTGGACATAAAGTCGATTTCACCCTGGCCGATTCACGGCGCCTGCTCGACATGATCGAATGCGGCGAGCTCGACCATCTGTACGAGCGCGGCTACCAGGTGCTGGTCGACAAGACCGGCGTGACGCGTGCGTTGCCCAAGCCGACCGGCAGCTTCCCGCTCGTGCCACGGCCAGAGCAGGCGGAATTTCAGACCGTCGTCGAGGAGTTCTGGTTCGAGGCGGCGCACATCCCGAAGTACTTGCTGCGCGGCGAGCTGTGGGTGGTCAAGTTTCGCGACTGGACCATGAAGGTCGACCTACTGAAGCTGCTGGAGTGGCATGCCATCGCGCGGAGCGAAGAGCCGGTCGACGTGCGCTACATCGGGACGCATGCCAACCGGTGGGTCGACCAACGGACGTGGAATGAACTGCAGGACGTCTTCGCGCATTTCGATGCAGCCGACAGCTGGCGTGCGCTATTGGCCAGCATGAGTTTGGTACGCCGTCTCGGGCAGGAGATCCAGCAGCACAGCAATCTGGTCTATCCGCAGGCGGTCGACGATCACATCAGCGGTTACATCCTGGGTTTTTCCGAGCGGTTGGCATGAAAGCATGGCCCTATACGGGCCGGACGTACGCAGGTAAACCTAGGGGCGGTCCCTCCGTGGCCGCCCTTCGGCCGCAGGCCGACAACCGTCACCAGAACCCAACTACGTCGTGAATGACTACAATCTACCGAGCGCGGAACGTCTACCGACCATTGCGCGTGCCGGGGCTGACGAACTGTGGCAGGCGCTTGCCGTTGGCCGAGGATTCGATCAGGTCGTTGAGCCGCTTGAGGCGTGTCTTCTCCTGTTTGGCGCTCATGATCCAATGCCGCGAAGTGCGCTGATAGGATGCTGCCTGTGCCGCAAAGAAGCTCCAGGCCGCCTCATTGGCTTGCAGCAATTCCTTGAATTCGTCGGAAAAATCGGTCGGATCCATCTCGTAGGTGTAGATCTTCTCGCGGTCGGGCCGACGATTGTTGAACGCTGCTAACCCGGATGGATGCATCATCCCCATCTCGATCAGTTCCCCGACTCGTTTGATGTTGACCTGGCTCCAGATGCTGTTGCGTTTGCGTGGCGTGAAGCGGATGGCGTAGCTGATCTCGCCCAAACTCCTGACGCGCCCGTCGATCCAGCCAAAGCAGAGGGCCTGATCGACCGCCTCACCGTGACCGATGCCGGTGTGGCCGGAGTTCTTCTTGTACATCCCGACCCACAGCTCAGCCTCCTGCTGGTGGTTTTCCAGCAGCCAGTCTCGGAACTCGTTCTGGTGACTGAAGAAGGTGGCGTCCACGGGTGGGCTCATCTACGTTCTCGTTCGTTCGGCGAATGCATCGATGTGGCGGAACATGCGATCGATGACGTTGTCGTCGGTGTAGGGGTTCAGCAGGATGACGCGCAACCAGCGACTGCCACGATAGAGGGGGAGCGAGACGAAGATCTTCTCCTCCCGCAGCAGCGATTGCTGCAGTTCGCTGGTCCAGTCGTCCCAACGCTCGGCCGGCAGCCAATCGGGGCAGCCGCGCAGGCAGACGATGTTGGTCTCGGGCTGGCTGGCCAGTTCCAGGAAGGGGCGCTGCTCAGCTTCGTGTGCGACACTCGCCGCCAGCGCATAGCCGTGATCGACCAGCTCGCCGAAGCCGCGACGGCCGACGTGCTGCAATGCTAGCCACAGCTTGAGGACGTCTGCGTGCCTGGTCCCCTGCACCCCGATCTCGCCGAGGTTGATGAAGTCTTCGGCAGCGCGCGTGTAGGAGGCGGTGATGCGGAAGGCACGATCGAGCACCGCATAATCGCGGAAGAGGGCCATGGCGCAGGTCTTGGTGACGTAGAGCCACTTCTGGGGATTGAACGTGATCGAATCGGCCCATTCGATGCCGTCCAGGCGGTGTCGTTCTGTGTCGGAAAAGATGGCCGCGCCGCCATAGGCGGCATCCACGTGGAACCAGAGCCCATGCTCGCGGGCGATCCGGCCAATCTCAGGCAATGGATCGATGTTGCCGGTGGTCGTCGTCCCGACGGTGGCCACGACGGCGAAGGGCGCTTGACCGGTTTCACGCGCTTCACGGATCGACTGGCGCAGCTTGCTGGGGATCATGCGCGAGTTGGCGTCCGATTCGACCGGAATGATGGCGCGCGTACCCAGCCCGAGGATCATGGCGGCTTTCTGCAGCGACATGTGCGCCACGTCGGAGGCGAAGACGACCGGCTGCCGGTCCAGCCCGACGATGCCCTGCTCGCGCGCATCGAACGCCAGATTGCGAGCAACCGTCAGCGCCTCCAGGTTCGCGATGCCACCCGCGCCGGTCAACACGCCGCCCGAACTCTCGCCCAGCCCGAACAACTTGCCGAACTCCTGCAGCAGTCTGCGCTCCAGACGAGAGAAGGCGGGCGACATCTCCAGCGTGAACATGTTGTTGTTCAGTGAGGCGGTAACCATCTCGCCCAGCGTCGACATCGTGGTCGGCATCGAGTCCATGTGGCCGATATAGCCCGGGTTGGCGGTGTTCATGGATCCACGTACGAGCTGATCGAGTCCGGCCAGGATGCACTCGAGCTCCACCGGATCTTCCGGAATCTCGATCGGCTCGGGCATTGGGCTCTCGGCTGGCATCGGCGTCTGCTGGTCGGCGTCGCAGAGGAAGTCGAGGAGCTGGGAGACGACGCGATCGACAAGGTTTTCGACCTCGGCGCGATTCTGGCCGGTCGGATCGATGAAGGAGGCGCTGGGACGGATGCGGTCCGATTCGGTCAAGCGGGAACCCCCTCTGGCTTTTCGAGGACGGCCCAAATCGTCAGCGTGCGGCGTTCCTGAGCATTGCGCCACATGTTGGCGATGGCGTCGTCGCAGTGCTCCGGCATGGTGAAGGCAGTCATGGGAGGCAACGGTGGCTTACCCGGACTGCTGCCGATGCGTGCCTTGACCCAGGACTGAATCAGTTCGCTGGCGTCCAGCCACTTGACCACCTGAAAGCCGGCCCCGGTCAGCGCGGACTGAGCGTCTTCGCTGCTGAGCAAGAAGCTCTCATTCGCAGCGACCGCCCACGGAGTCGGGTAACGCACCGGCTCGACCGGACCACTGGTCACCTCCTGCAAGTGCCAGCCGACCGCCCGGCCGCAACACGCGGAAGAGCTCTGAGGCGAGGCGAGACCGGTCTGCAATGTTCATGGACGCGTTCTGCAGCAGGATGGCGTCCACGCTCTCGTCCCGCAACGGCAACGCCAGCGCGTCGCCGCAGAGGAACCTGACCGGGCTGCTCGCGTCGATCATGCTGGTCAGCGTCGCGCCTGCCTTACAGAAATCGATTGAGCGGTCGAGGACCGTGACGCGGACGCCGAACTCGCGCGCCAGCGTGCGTGCCGGCCCACCTACGGCGCCACCAACGTCGAGCACGTGCGAACCAGCGGGGATTTCCGCCAGCCCCATCAGCTTGCGGGTAGCCCAGGTACCGCCGTTGTGGAATTGATCGAGCGGCGCCAGATCGTGCTCTGTCAAGTTGTCGAGGTCTTTGCCGGCCCTTTCGAGCGTGGACAGGATGCGTTCGGTCAATGATGCCGACGAACGTTCGGTCACGGCGTCCTGTTCTCCTTCAATGTCCCTTCAGGCTCTTCCTCGCATCAGGATAGACGACCGACCGGTCAGGCGAAAGGCGCACGAGTCTCCGGCTATTCAGCATAGAATAGTATGTGTTACGATATAGCGCCATGCAGAGTATGATCGCTGTATTCACATCATTCGCTAGAGCAGCTGAGGGGTTGGAGTCGCGTGGATCTGAAGACGAGTCAGTCAAATCGGCCGCAACGATCAGACGGCGGGGTTGCGGCGCTGGAGATGCTCGATGTCTACAAGGAGCTGCGGTTGGGGCGGGAGTCGGTCGCCATCCTCAACGGCATCTCGCTCCACATCGACCATGGCGCATTCGTGGCCATCGTCGGGCCGTCTGGATCGGGCAAATCGACCTTGCTCGGCATCGCTGCCGGACTCGATCGCCCCACGCGTGGTCAGGTGGTGATCGACGGCATCGACGTCAGTGACATGAACGAGTCGCGGCTGACTCGAGTGCGCAACCAGAAGATCGGGATGGTCTTTCAATCCTTCAACCTGATCCCGACCCTCACCGCGCGTGAGAATGTGGAAGCGCCCCTCTACGTTGGCAAACACGACGACGATCCTGGGACCCGCGCCACCGAGCTGCTGACACTCGTGGGATTGGGAGACCGGCTCAACAACCGTCCCCATCAACTCTCCGGTGGCGAGCAACAGCGCGTCGCCGTCGCCCGGGCGCTTGCCGCGCATCCGGCACTCGTCTTCATGGACGAACCGACCGGCAATCTCGATCGCGCGAACGGTGAAAGGGTGCTGGACCTCATCCGCGAATTGCGTCGTTCCACCGGCACAACCTTCATCGTGGCGACGCACGATTCGGACGTGGCCTCGGCCGCCGATCGCTCTATCAACATCGTCGACGGTCGCGTGGTGGAGGACGTCTGAGGTGAAAGCGAATATGTACCTGCGCTACGCTGCACGGTCGCTGAAACGGGGCGGTCAGCACTCGATCTTCGCCATCCTCTGTATCGCTATTGGCGTGCTCGTGATCGTCGCGCTGCAGCTGGTCGGCGTCATGATCGACGATTCGCTGAGCGGAGACATTCAAGCCATGAATGGTGGCGACGTCGCCGTGCACAGCGAGAGCCATGACCTGGTGAAATCCCAGTTCGCTCTCTTCGACCAACTCAAATCCGAGGGCGCGATCACGGCCTGGACCGCTGAGGTGAGCGATGATGCCACGCTCACGACCGGAACCGGCGCCCACCGCTTTGGCGTCGATGTGGTCGACTCGTCGGTCTTCCCACTGGGTGGATCGCTGCCCGTTCTAACGCCGTCTGGCCAATCGCTCGCGGATCTTCTGACCGGCAACAACGTCGTCGTCTGCGATCAGCTGCTCAGCTCACTCGGCCTGCACGTCGGGGATACCTTCTCGCTCGACACCGAATCGGGCCGCAGCGGTGAAGTGCGCATCGCCGGGGTGGTTCCCGTGAGTGGAGTCCTTACCGGCAGCCCAGACCTGCTGATCGGCCAGCAAACGTATGACCAGCTGGCGAACCTCTCGGGCTCGCCCGACGATTACACCTGGGTGTGGGTCGACGTGCCGGGCCACACCGATGCGGCCTCCAACTCGGTGGCCGCGCGCATTCGCGAACAGCTGCCGCTGGTAACGACGCGCACCGTGCGCCAGCAGGAGTCGCAGCTCAACAATCAGATCCAGGTGCTGCGCCACTTTCTGCAGATCGTCGGATTGCTGGCGCTCCTCATTGGCGGCGTCGGCATCGTCAACACCATGCAGGTGCTGTTTCGTCGGCGCCTGTTGGAGCTGGCGGTGCTCAAGACGCTCGGCTATCGCAGCCGCGACATTTGCCTGATGTTCGGTATCGAGACTGCCCTCCTCGGGCTGATCGGCGGCGTGCTGGGTGCCGCGGCAGGGATCGGCATGAGCGAAGTGGTGAAATCGCTCATCGAGCGGGCGCTCTTCCTCAACCTCAGCACGCGCGTGGATCCTTTGATCGTGGCGTCCGGCGTCCTGATCGGCTGCGTTACCGCGCTGATCTTCGGGTTGCTGCCCATCGTCCAGGCCAGTGAAGTACGCCCACTGACGATCCTGCGTGGAACGACCGACGGAAGGGATCTGCGCGGACGGATCTCGACCGGTCTGCTGCTGATACCGGTTCTCCTCCTCTTTTTTCTGCTGGCCCTGGCCATATTGGGCAGTGCGTTGCTGGCGGTGGCCGTCGTCCTCGGATCGGCCGTAGTGCTGGGCTTGCTCACCGCCGCGTTCAGTGGTCTGGCCTGGTTGTTGAGCCGGTTTCCCGTGGTGGACCGGTTTCGCGGCACCTACCTGCTCCTGCTCGCGTTACTGGTGCTCCTCGCGGCAGGCGGCATCTGGCTGGCATTGCCGGTCGGAATTGCCTTGCTGATTCTGACGCTCGGTGCCCTCCTCGTTCCCGTACTATCGCGCAACAGCCGTTCTCGACTGAGCTTGGCGCTGCGCAACATCGGGCGAGCCAAGACGCGCAGCGCCTCGACGTTGCTGGCCATCTTCGTCGGCATCTTCGCCATCGCGCTTGGTCTCGCACTGGGACACAGCGCCAAGGGGACGATCGCCCAGCTGGCCGCCACTCATGCACAGCAGAACGCCGCCATCTTCGCGAGTTCGGCTGACAGCCAAGCGGTTTCACGCCAGCTCCAGTCGGTCTCCGGAATCACGCACGAGGAACGCATCTCCTCTTCGCCCGTCCAGATCGCGGGAACGGGATCGAGCGCGTCGACACAACCCGACTCGTCGATCAGCGGCCTGGCTGGATTCCAGCTTGCCTCTGGCGACCTGCCGCCGATCACGCTCGAACAGGGTTTGAACGATGCGCGCAAAGGACGCAACCTGACGGCTGAAGATGCCGGGACCGCCAATGCGCTGGCGCCGCTGAGCGACTCCGAAGCGCCGCTTGCGCTCAAACTCGGCGACCAGATCGACGTGAAAGCGGTCGGAGGTTCAGAAACGAGCTCCTTGACGGTCGTCGGCTTCTATACGGGCGGACCCTCCATCGCCGGGGTCGCACCGATCCTGGTCGACGATGGTGAAGTTCAGACGATAAGTCGCGGAAAGCCCTACGTGGCGTTCCTCTTCCATCTCGATCCCAAACGCGTCGACCAAACCCTGGCGTCGATCAAGACAGCAGTTCCGGGCGTCGTGACTATCAGTCTGGAAGGGATCCTGCAGAACGTGGATTCTTTCATCGACAACCTGATCAGCCTGGTCGAGACAATCGCGGCGCTGGCGTTGGCCGCCGGACTGATTCTGACCGCGGACACGGTTGGGCTGTCGATGTTGGAGCGACGGCGCGAGATCGGCATTCTGAAAGCGATCGGGCACACCAGTTGGAGCGTGCTCAGCCTGGTGCTGGTGGAGATCCTGGTCATCGCGCTGTGCGGGGCCTCGCTCGGGCTCTTCAGCGTGACCTTGATCGCCAACCTGCTTGGCCGGCTGGCCTACTCCAACTGGTCGCAGGGCGGCATTTCGGTGGCGCAAGAGCTTGGACTGATGCTGGCCGCGGTCCTCATCAGCCTGTTGGTGACGGCGGCCGTCTCGTGGCGTGCGACCCGGCTGAGGCCGCTCGAAGTGCTACGCAACGAGTAGGAGTTGTCTCAGGCTTCTGGTGAGACGGCTGAGGTGGGACCGGGCGTGCCTGCTTCAAACGAGGTCCATGGCTGCCAACTGAAACGTTCGCGAAAGCGATCGAGCAGCATCAGGACCGGGTGCGCCAGCAGCAGGACCAGCGCCACATTGGCGACTGCGCGGAAGAGATCGTAGACCAGCGAGGTCACCAGGTAGTAGTGGGCGTAGGTATGAAGTGTTTGCCACAGGCTCATCCCTGGCGCCCAGTAGAGCCCGACCTGCTCTTGCAGCCCCGGAGCGGCGAAGGGCCACTCCCACAAATTCATGATGGCTCCAAAGAGGAATCCCCAAGCTGCACCGAAGAGGGTCAACATGGCGATCTCACGCTTGATTCCGGTGCGCGGCAGGATTCCTGCCGTCAGACCGATCCACCCGGCGCTGAGCATCTGAAAAGGGAGCCACGGACCGATACCGCCGGTGATGAATGCCGAGACGAGGAGCGTGAGGGCGCCCATTAGGAAGCCGAAGTCGGCGCCGTAGGCGAAGCCGGTCAGGATGATCAGCAAGAAGATGGGTGAGGCGCCCAGCACGGTCGGGATCAATCGCAGCGCGGCGTCGGTGGCCACCAGCACGCCAAGCAGCGCCACCAGCTTGGATTCGGACGCGCCGGACCCACTGGTCGACTGCTGGATCTGAACCAGAATCGTCAGGAGACAGATGCCGCTCAGGATGGCGAAGAGGAGCGGCACCTCCACGCCTCGTTGGGCGAGCCGGTCCTGCTGCCCCATCAGGGGAAGCAGGAAGGGGTAGAGGATCGTCATTCCGCCGACGATGCTGGCCAGCATGACCAGCAGCGACGGCCGGCGACGTCCCGTCATCGCAGCGATTCGTGGTGCAGCAGCTGCACCGGCTGCATGGCCTGCTGCGGCGCGATGCCGCCGAAGACCTCGGGGTGGAGGATCTCGGCCAAAATCTCGATACCGTTGACCAGCCGCGGGCCTGGCCGGTTGAAGTAGCTGGAGCCGTCCACGGCGTAGACCTGCTCGTTGCGCACCGCGGGGATAGCATCCAGTCGAGGCAGCTCGCGCAGCTTCTCGGACTCGGCCACGGTGTGGCTCAGTCCGTTGCCGCAGGGCATCAGAACCAATACGTCGGGCGCCGCCTCGACGATCTGCTCCCAGTTGATGTAGACCGAGAGGCCACCGGCCGTCCCCAGCACATCCTGGCCACCGGCCAGCGACACCATCTCGGGCACCCAATGCCCGCCGACCATCAGCGGATCGAGCCATTCGAGACAGACGACCCGGCGGGAGGAGCCTCCAGCGGCCTCGATGCGACGCCCGATCCAATCGACGCGATGACGCAGTGCTCGAACGACCGCCTCCGCCACACGCTCACGGTTCGCCGCCTTCCCGACGGCGATAATCGAATCGAGCACACCCTCGACGCTCGTTGGCTCGAGAGAGAGGACCTGCGGTTGGCGTGGCAGCGTGCGTGCGATCTGGAGCACATCCTCGTAGGAGACGGCGCAAACCGGGCAGAGCTCCTGCGTCAGGATGAGGTCTGGTTCGAGTTGCGTGAGGAGCTCGACGTCCATCTCGTAGATCGCTTCGCCGCGGCTCAAGCGGTCGCGCACCAGACGGTCGATTTCGGCGCTGTCGGTCACGTCGGCCGGGAGGACGTTGCGAGTTATCTGTGCTTTCTGCCGGGCGGCGGGAGGGAAGTCGCACTCGTGCGTCACGGCAACGAGCTGCTCGCCCAAGCCGAGTGCGTAGCAGATCTCGGTTGTACTTGGGAGGAGCGAGACGATCCGCATTCTGGCATCCTTTCAGTGGGATGGAACCGGGCAACGTACCTGCAATCATACTGTAGCCCGCTTCGAGTTCGAGATGAGGTGCCGATGGTGCCCGCCGGATGAGACGAGAATTTAAAGGATAACGGAGCAGATGACTGACTCTCTCTTGGAGCCGATGAACGTGGCGCTGTTGTCGCCCCGCATACTTACCGTCTATGCGCATCCAGACGACGAAAGCTTTGGTCCAGCGGCCGTCCTGGCGAAGTACGCGCGGCGTGGCGCGGTGATCCACGGCGTCTTCGCGACCCGCGGTGAGCAGGGGGAACCGATCGAGGGCGTGCGTGCCAGCGGACCATCTCTCGCCAGGCTGCGTGAGGAGGATTTACGCGAGGCGGTGGCGGTGATCGGCTATGCCGGGATCGAACTGCTGGGCTATGAGGATGGGTCTCTGTCGCAGGTGCCCGAGGAGCAGATCGAGGCGCTCATCTTCGCCGCCATCAATCGCTATCTGCCGGAGATCGTCTTCACCTTCGGCCCGGGCGGCATTACTGGGCATCCAGATCATCAGGTCATCTCGCGTGTGACGACCGCCGCATTCCATCGCGCCCGTGTTGAGGGCGTCGGTGTACGCGAGCTCTACTACGACGCGGTGCGACCCGATCGAGCGCGGCAGTTCAACCTGGAAGGGCTACCTGACGGCCAGCCCAACACCTGGATCGATGTCAACGGAACCTCGAGCGTCAAGCTGGAGGCGCTCCTGTTCCATGCGCGACATATCAAGGACGCACGCGAGCGATCGGAGCAGTTGAGCCAGGAGCCGGAGACGCTCGCCACGCTCTATCGCGCCTGGCCCGAGGTGCCACCGGAGCTGCGCCTCACGAGTCTCCTCACGGGGGATCAGGACTGAGGACGGCGGCGAACGCGCAAGAAAGGGGAATCATGGAGTTTCACATCGTTGACAACCCGGCTGGTGTGCATCCGACGCGTGGTTATTCCCACGCCGTGCGCATGGGCGATTTGATCTTCGTCTCGGGCCAGGTCGCACAAAACCAGGATGGAGAGATCGTCGGAAAAGGGGATCCCAAGGCACAGGCCGAGCAGGTCTACCGCAATCTCGAGGCAGTCTTGACGGCGTGTGGTTCTGGAGTCGATCGCATCGGCAAGATGAACATCCTGATCACCAGTCTCGACCATCTCCCGGCCATTCGCGACGTGCGCGATCGCGTCTTCGCTCCGATCGGGCACGTGCCGGCCAGCACGCTGGCGGTGATCTCCAGCCTGGCGCATCCTGACTATCTGGTCGAGATCGAAGTCGTCGCCGCGCCGCGCTAGACTCCGTCGGTCGCCCTGTCATGAGGATTCGCATCATTTTTGTATGCGGGTGGTCTGCGATGCGAGTAACCGCGTCGGCCCACGATATGGAGCGCGGGCCATCTCAATTGGCCGCTGAGTGCTTCACGAGGGCGAAGACGAGCTTCGCGCCTACGTGCGATAGTACCCCTCCACAGGCGGAGCGGGTAGTCGCGGTGCATGCAGTTGGCTAGTGACGTACAACCCAGAACAATCACAGGCTCGTGCCAATGGCTGCGCGAGCCTGTGCCCAGTCTGGGTGACGGATCAGGCCGCTGCCTGGCTTGTTGGCGCGACTGTCCGTCCTGAGGTGGAAGGAACGCCCGTCCCGCGCCAGAGAACCCATGCAACGCTGACGAACCCTGCCGCGAGAGGCGTGAGCGTTGCCGCTGCGATGAGGCCGCCACTCCCCGACGCGAGGACGAGAACGGCGCCGGCGATGAGTATGGCCCCCGCCCACCGCAACGAGCCTCCCATCCGCACCAAAGCAATCCCAAGCAGAACGTGGCCGAGAACAAACAGGGGTGCGAACATGAACGGCAGGCCTGCGAGGTTGCTCTGGTTCATCGCATCGTAAACGCTGGCCGCGAGTCCAAGATCCTTGGCGGTGAGCGTACCCATGGTGAACGTGATGACGCCAT
The DNA here is from genome assembly GCA_963822235.1 of uncultured Chloroflexia bacterium. Classification (GTDB taxonomy): domain Bacteria; phylum Chloroflexota; class Chloroflexia; order Thermomicrobiales; family Thermomicrobiaceae; genus CALAGB01. Next base: position 1,284,019 of record CAWGGU010000005.1, on the reverse strand, counting down.
CGCCGACGCCGAGAGCGGCGGCTCCGATGCAACCCAGCGTACAACCGACTTGTGCGAGGGTGCTGCGTCCGTCGAGGACGCGCAAGACGCCCATGACGCCGGGTATCAGAAGAAGAGCGCCGATCGTCGTCAGAAGCAAGCCCATGAAATGCTCGCCGCGGTTGGCGGCGAAGCGGGTTACGTAGCTCTCCCCAGTCCCTTCTATCGGAGTGCTGAGGGCATGGCCAACGACGACGAGGATGCCGCCGGCTGCCAAGGCGAACAAGGGCAGTGGGACGGAGGGGGCATGTCCATTCATACGGGTCTTCATGAAGGCTCCTTTCGCTTCGGTACGGCTAAGTTGTCTTCGAGACTACGTGAAGTTGCTTCAGTCTCGCGTCGGCCGTATGGGAGGATCGAGATCGTTCGAACGATCGCATTTTCTTGGCGCGAGGCGCGACTTTCGTCTAATGCGCCCTAGACCTGCGACGGATGCTTGAGCGGAACGGCCCATGCTAGACTGAGCCCATGCTTGCCTGGTTGCGCCACGATCTACCGAGCGGCGTGTCGCCGCTCGATCTCGCAATCGCTCTGGCCTTCGCCCTCATTGGCCAGTTGGAGTTGGTGCTCTCGACACCGGAAGCCTACCGCGGCTCCGCTCCCCACGCGGTGAGCGCCGCCGCAGCCCTCCTCGTCTCGCTACCCTTGATCTGGCGACGGCAAGCGCCCATGGCGGTCCTGGTCACCGCCGCGACGGCGATTGTGCTGCCGCGGGTGATCTTTGACACAACCGTCCTCTTCTACGGTGGCCTATTCCCCGTGTTGATGGCTCTGTTCAGCGCATCATGCTACGCGGAAGTGCCCCGCGACCGCCTTGCCCTCCTCGCGCCGGTGGGAATCCTCGCTGGCCTTTCGCTCGCAATCCCGAGCTTCAGAATCGGCAGCGAGTACGCCTTCACCATTGCTGCCTTCGGCGGCGCCTGGCTCGCTGGGCAAGGCACGCGGCGCTGGCGGGCAATCAGCGAGAAGCTGAGAGCCGCACTGCAGGAGTTGGAAGCGACCGCCGTGTTGCGTGAGCAGGACGCGGTCGATGAAGAGCGGGCGCGCATCGCGCGCGAACTGCACGATGTCGTTGGGCACAGCGTGAGCGTCATGGTGCTACAAGCGGGCGCGGCGCGTCTTGAGCTTTTGCCGGAGCAAACGCGTGCCCGGGAGCAACTTGAAGCGGTCGTGGCGGCCGGTCGCGTGGCAATGACGGAGATGCGCCGCATGGTCGGAGTTATGCGGCCGGGGGATGATGCTGCGCCGCTCGCGGCGCTGCCCAGCCTTCAGCGTATCGAGCCCTTGTTGCGACAGATGCGCGAAGCGGGTCTTGAGGTCCGGCTGAGCGTGACGGGCCGTGAATGTGCTCTGCCACAAAGCCTCGATATGTGCGCATACCGGATCATTCAGGAGGCGCTTACGAACGTCGTCCGCCATGCAGGGGCGGTTCCGGTCGAAGTCGAGATTGCCTACGAGCCGGACGCCCTTCGGCTGGAAATACGCAACGGCGCTCGTTCCACTTCGGGCGGGAGTGGTCGCCGCGTCCCAGGTGGTGGTCATGGACTGCTCGGGATGCGCGAACGTGTCGCCCTTTTCGACGGCAGCCTCGAGGCGGGACCCTGTGAGGGCGGCGGCTTCGCGGTCCGTGCGCGCCTACCGCGAGACGGGAGGGCGGTATGACGACCATAGCGATCGTCGATGATCAGACTCTGGTGCGTAGCGGTCTCCGCTCTATTCTTGAGAAGCAGCCAGATTTCGAGATCGTAGGCGAAGCGGGCGACGGCGCTGCGGCGATTGAGGTTTGTCGCGTCCTTCAGCCCGACGTCGTACTGATGGACATCCGCATGCCGGTACTCGACGGTCTCGAAGCGACCAGGCGGCTGCTCGCTGGGCCGTCGCCGGCGCCGCGCGTTCTGGTGATCACGACCTTCGATCTTGACGACTACGTCTATAAGGCGCTCAAGGCCGGAGCGAGCGGATTTCTCCTCAAGGATGCCTCACCCGAGCAGCTCGTGGCAGCCATACGAGCCGTCACGGTGGGCGACGCGCCGCTCGCACCGCAGGTCACTCGCCGCCTGATCGAGCATTACGTGAGCCGTCCTCGGCCGGAAGAGGGCACGTACCCCGTCCTCGAGGGTCTTACACCTCGTGAAATCGACGTCCTTCGTGCCGTCGCAGGCGGTTTTTCTAACGCGGAGATAGCTCGACGCCTCTACTTGAGCGAGGCGACGGTCAAGGCGCACGTCACCCATCTGCTGAGCAAGCTCGGTGTACGCGACCGTCTCCAAGCCGCCGTATTCGCCTACGAAAGCGGCTTGGTGCAGCCGGGAGCGTCATCGGACGACGTCACTGGATAGCTTGGCTGCCACCCACGAGACAAACGCGTGTGACCACATGTGTCGTGAGGCTCGACGCCCCGCTGGATCAGTGGTTGGATGCCCACCCTTCCCAGCTCGCTTACCTGGAGCGCGTCAAGCACAGGCAGCTTGGTGCCCGAGCACCAGCGCCATGCAGTGTTGCAAAAGCCGCTCGGCGGTGGGATGGACGGTGGGCGCGCAGCACCCTCCTCCAGAAGGTCACGTGTTCCAATCTCTGCCGCACAAATGCCAAAGTCCAGCGGGCGACGCATGCGTCGCCCGTGCAGGCGGAGGAGTTATGGCTTGTTGGCGAAGTGACCGTGCACATGCTCAGGGTGAAAGACCATCAGCACGCGCTGGCTGGGATCGCGCGCGTCGGTGTAGGGCACGGCTCGCTCGGCCCCGATGTAGCGCGTGGCAATGCCCAACAGCGCCTCACGAATGGCGTCCGGATCGCGTCGCAGTTCGATGTCTCCCCGCATCTCGACGTAGCGATAGCCGCTGTCTGGATCGCTGACGACGATCGCGGCCCGACCGTCCTGCGCCAAATTCCGCGCCTTACGCGTCGAAGCGGGCGTGATCATCTGAATTTCGTCTCCGACCAGCCGGTACCACATCACCGTCATCTGCGGCGTGCCATCGGGCAGCAAGGTCGATAGAAACGCGAAGGCCGGCAGTTCGAGCAGCGTGCGTTCGTCTGTAGAAAACATGCGTGGTTGCCCCTTCATCGATCGTGACTCAGGTTCCCGTCTTCGTCGCCAGCATAACGCGTGTGGAAGGCGTACGATTCCGAACGACCCCCTTGCCAGATCATCAGTGCACTGCTATATTACGAGACGAGAACGTATCGTTTCGTAATTGGAGACGTGAATGGAACGAGAACCGTACGAGCGCAGATGGTGGGCGTTGATCGTCCTGTGCGCCAGCTTGCTGGTCATTGGTCTCGACAACACCGTGCTCAACGTCGCCCTGCCGACGCTGGTGCGGGATCTTTCCGCCAGCGCCAGCGAGCTGCAATGGATCGTCGATTCCTACGTCCTGGTCTTTGCCGGCATGCTGCTGACGGCCGGTAGCTTGGGCGACCGCTTCGGCCGCAAGCGAGCCCTCAACCTCGGCATGTTCATCTTCGTGGTCGGCTCTTTCCTCTCCGCTTATTCGGGGACCGGCTCGCAGCTGATCGCCAGCCGCGCATTGATGGGCTTTGGCGGTGCCTTCATCATGCCGTCGACCCTCTCGATTCTGACCAACATCTTCCCACCGAAAGAGCGGGGTCGGGCCATTGCCATCTGGACGGCGACGGCCGGAGTCGCCATACCGCTCGGCCCGGTAATCGGTGGCTGGCTCCTGGAGCATTTCTGGTGGGGATCGGTCTTCCTGGTCAACGTGCCTATCATCGCGGTGGCGCTGATCGCCGGGTTCTTCCTGGTACCGGAGTCGAAGGATCCCGAACACGCGTCGCTGGATCCGATCGGCGCGGTTCTGTCGATCGCTGGTCTGGGCGTACTCCTGTACGGCATTATCGAGGCGCCGAACAACGGCTGGCTCAGCCTACGCAGCTGGATCGCCTTCGTCGCGGGTGCCTTGTTGCTGGCAGCGTTCGGTTTGTGGGAGCGGCGCAGCCCACGGCCGATGCTCAACTTGCGCTTCTTCCGCAACCCGCGCTTTTCGGCGGCCAGTCTCTCCATAGCGTTGGTCTTCTTCGCCCTCTTCGGCTCGATGTTCTTCCTGACGCAGTATCTGCAGATCGTGCTGCAATACAGCACGCTGCAGGCGGGGATCCGCATCACGCCGGTCGCCCTCGGTATCCTGATCGGTGCGCCATCGAGCGTGCGGCTGGTGCGGTTCCTTGGCACCAAGGTGGTGGTTGCTGGCGGGTTGTCGATCGTCGCAATCGGCCTCTTCATCATGTCCCGCGCCACGCCGACCACCGGCTACACCTTGATCGGTATCAGCATCCCCATCATCGGTCTGGGTATGGGGCTGACCATGGCGCCGGCCACCGATTCGATCATGGGTTCGGTGCCGCGTTCCAACGCAGGAGTCGGCTCCGCCGTCAACGACACCATGCGTCAGGTTGGCGGCGCCCTGGGTGTGGCGATCCTTGGAAGTATCCTCTCGACGAGCTACAGCAGTCATATCGGTGACGTCGCCTCGGGATTTCCGCCCGCGCAGGCGGCAATGGTTCGCGATTCGATCGGTGCGGCGGCCCAGGTGGCACGGCAGGTGGGTGGGTTCGACGGCAACCTGCTGATGTCCGGCGCCAACGATGCCTTCATCCATGCCATGGACGTGACGCTGGTGGCGGCCGCTGGCGTGGCCCTCTTCGGCGCGCTCATCTCGCTGGCATTCCTTCCGGCTCGTGAACCTGAAGAAGAGGAGCTCCCGGCCGAGAAGGCGCCTGTCATGGAGTGGAGCGGGACGCCGCGATGAATGAGGAGCGCCAGGCGACGACGCGTCGTCCCGGCCGCCCGCGCAGCGACCGGGCGCGGCAGGCTATCCTCGACGCGACGCTGCAACTGCTGGTCGAACAGGGGTTCGATGGCATGAGCATCGAGGCGGTCGCGGCGCGGGCCGGGGCTGGCAAGGCGACCATCTATCGCCGCTGGTCTTCCAAACGGGATCTGGTGGCGGCGGCTCTCTCGTCGATCGACGACGACGTGCGGGCGCCGGATACCGGCAGCACGCGCGACGACTTCCTGGCGCTCGTGCGGGATTTTGGACGCGTCTCGACCTCGACCGTCCTCGGCCCGATGATCGGGCGTGTGGCCGGTGCCGCGGTGAGCGATCCCGAGCTGATGGAGATCGTCTGGAACAACCTGATCGTCAAGCGTCAAGAGATCGGGCGGCAGTTGCTCCGTCGTGGCATCGTCCGAGGTGACGTGCGAGCCGACGTCGACGTCGATCTGGTGATGGACGTCATCGCCGGGACAGCCGTTTTCAAAATCCTGTTCCAACGTGTCGACGTCACGAATCTGCCTGAGCGACTGATCAGCCTGGTCGACACCGTCTGGTCTGGAATCAGCGCCTGATTCGCCAGAAAAGGGTCGCGCCCGCCGGATACCCAACACGTGGGTGCGGCGGGCGCTGGGGAAGAAGAGGGGAAGGCTGCATCAGCGTGCCGGGGGAGACGCTGAGTGCTGGGGTGCTACATCGAGAACAGGCCGATGGCGTTGCCAAACGGATCCGTGAAGAAGGCGAAGAATCCGTAGCCCGGGATCTCCATCTTCTCTACCAACGTCTGAGCACCGAGCGCATTGGCTCGCTGCAGGGTCTCCTCGATATCCGAGGCGGCGACATAGATCTTGATCTCGCCGGCTTTCACTGTCTGACCGTCGATCGTGGGGAAGCCGCCGCCCGGTCCGCCTTCGGCGGCAAAGGTGGCGTAATTCATGCCTGCATGCTGTTGAACTTCCCATCCGAATAAGTCTGAGTAGAACTTGCCGGACGCCTCCCGATCGGTGGTAGGTATCTCGACGTGAACGATCGGATACTGGGCCATGCGCGTCGCTCCTTTCAATGAGCGGCATCGGTTAAGGTGTACGGACATACTAGGACATACGTTCTCATGTGTCAATGGGGCACAACATTAACTTACAAAGATTACGGTTGAGGGTGAAGATGTGTATCGCGCTGGAGCAGAGTTGATTGTGCCTGTCCTCGGTCGTCGTCCGTAGGGCGTCATGATGGACTTTGACGCAAAAATTCGGTGCGAGGCCTGTCGGTCACCCTGGGTCAAAAACTTCATCTTTACCCACATCTCGTGGTGTGGGAATTGCCGGAGCCCCTCGTTTCCTCGGGTGGTGGGAAGGAGGGACGGATGGACGTGGCCGGTAACGCCGAAGTGACAACGACGCAGGGTCCAGCAGGCTGGGATGATTCGGTCGGGATGCCGATGTGTGCGGCGGAGGACTGGGCATGGCAGCAGATTGGCGCCGTGGATGTTGGGAACCAGCAGTTGAATCAGCGGGTGCAACAGATCGCCGCCCTGATCGCCGCGCATCCCGACCCGTCACTGCCGAACCGATGGCCGATCCTGCGGCGCTCAAAGCCGCCTATCGGGTGCTGAATCACGGGAAGGTCACCATGACGCACCTGCTCCGGCCCCACATCCAGCAGGCGTTCGAGGTGGCGCGGATGTACCCGGTCGTGCTCTTCATCGAGGACACCACTGAACTGGACTACACCTCTCGTCGCCACACGACCGGCTTGGGGCCGATTGGCAATGGGGGGACGGAGGTTTCTGCAGTGGTGTCGCATTAACTGCTGGAGGCAGGGATGCGGGCCAGTTCAATGGCGACGGCGCGCGGCCAGACGACGGTCGAGACATGTGCAGGACGGAGATCGTCGAGAAGCTCAGCGAGGATGGCCAAATCCGCGGGCGTCATAGCGCATGACCGCGAACTGTGGAGTCAGTGCCGTCATCTGGTCGTCCCACATGGACATATCAAGGGTGAAGCCGTGGATGAGTACGACAGGCTCCCCTGCCCCGCTCTCTCGTAGGCGAAGCGGCCGTTGTTAGCGGTTACGAACTGAGTTTCGCTCGCCATAATGTCCGCCCTGGCGTTGAGATGTTTCCGTTCGTCGGCTGGGCGCTCTACGACTCGCCGGGGTTCTCCTGGGGTAGCAGATAGTCGGGGACGTCCTCGGGATCGAGCAGGGCGACCGCTTCGGGGAAATCGGCGGCGAGCTGCTGGACGCGTTCGGCCACCGCGACATCCTTGCCCAGGGCGACGGCGCTGTCGATGGTTTCAGCGTGGGTTTCGACCTCGATGAGGAACCCGCCGCCAAGCGCGGAGGTATAGACTGCCTCGCCAGGCTGCACGATGACCTCGGCCGCTTCGCGCCAGCGCGGGTGACCGTTCGGATTGTTCGCGGTCATCCAGCGGATCATTTGGAAGCTGCCGTCCGGCTGGATGTAGTAATAGAGCGCGACCGTTTCACCGGACTCGACGATGACCTTGTCTCCTTCGACCGAAGCGAGCGCCCCGATCGCCTGAGCCAGTTCACCTAACTTCTCGCGTCGCGCGGCCTGCGACAGCGTCGGCTTGGCCTCTTCAGTCGCCACCTGCCCGCTTTGCTCCTCCGCCGTCATGCCGATCCCTCTCAAATGCATCAACACGCCCTCGTCACTGCTCGTCTGATTGTACATGGCGGGCTAGCACCGCTGAATCGGCGCCTATGCTAGGATGCGGCCAGGAGTGGTCATCAGACGTGAACGGCCGGCTCGGCGCTTGTCCGTTTCGCGCAACCAGACGTGGCCCGATATCCCGGACGAGTCGAACCAGACGCAGAGCGACCCGTAGCGTATGACGAGAGGGTGTAGGAACGAATGGCACAGCGATATCCCGGCGTTTATCCAGCGATGTCGACGCCCCTCACTGAAGATCGTGAGATCGACCGCGAGGGCATCAAGAAGGTCGTCGGCTACCTCTTCGATAACGGCGTCGACGGGCTTTCGATCCTTGGCTCGACCGGCGAGTGCTCGGCGCTCCAACGCGAGCAGCGTAAAGAGGCGCTCTCCCTGGCACTGGAGTTCGGCGGCGATCGCGGAACCATCTTCACCGGCGCGGCCGGTTCAGTGACGGCCGACGTCATCGCCGACCTGAAGTCGATCGACGGCATGGGCGCTAAGGGCGCACTCGTACCGCCGCCCTTCTACTATCCCCTTAACAATGAAGGAGTGGTCACCTACTACGAGCGCGTGGCCGAGTCCAGCCCGGTGCCGATCATCCTCTACAACATCCCGCGCATCACCAAGGTGCAGATCTCGGTCGAGGCGATCGCCCGGCTGATCGAGCATCCCAACATCATGGGCATCAAGGACAGCAGTGGCGAGTTCCCCTACTTCCAAGAGGTTGCCCGCCTGGCCGAGAGTTATGCCGGTTTCACGGTGTTGACCGGTTCTGACTCCATGCTGGCCGCCTCCCTCTACGTCGGCGGGCACGGCATCATCGGCGCTGGCGTCAACATCGTGCCAGATGTCGTCGTCGCGGTGTACCAGGCCGCCATGAGCGGCGACCGGAGCAGAGCCATCGCCATGCAGCACAAGGTGTCCGACGCCGTGAGTGCCTGCCGCGTCGGAGTCTTCCCGGGAGCCTACAAGGCGCAATTCGCGCTCAAGGGGCTGTGCCAGCCGCATATGGCCTGGCCGATCCCGTCGCTGAACACATCCGAGATGGAGCAGCTGCGCAAGAATCTGGTCGAGGCGGGCGTGCTGTCCGCGGAGTAGAACGCATTGCACGATCATTGCGCACGAGGCGCGAGGTCTGTTGTATGGGCCAGCCTCCGTGCTTGCCCTCGGCCGAAGGTCGGCATCGCGCAAAAGCCTTGTAATCTGCTGTAGAACGTCAATGGGGAGGAACGTCACCATGGCCGAAGCCTGGGAGAATTATCTGGACGAAACCGAGTCGTCCGATCTCGAGGCGCTGAACGAGTTGTTGCGCATTCCGAGCATCAGCGCATTGCCGGAGCACGATGCGGACGTGGCACGCGCCGCTGAATGGATGGCGGCCAAGCTGCGTGAGGCGGGCGTTCCGGAGGTGGAACTGCTGCCGACTGGCCGCAATCCGATCGTCTTCGGTAACTGGCACGTCGATGACAGTCAGCCGACGGCCATGATCTACGGGCACTACGACGTTCAGCCGCCCGATCCGCTCGATCTGTGGCAATCGCCCCCATTCGAGCCGACCGTTCGGGACGGACTGCTCTACGCCCGTGGTTCCACCGACGACAAGGGCAACGCCTTTGCCACCGTCAACGCGATTGCAGCGCTGAACGCGACCCAGGGTGGCCCCAAGATCAACGTTAAATTCTTCTTCGAGGGCGAAGAGGAAGTCGGCAGCCCCAGCCTGCCGAAGTTCGTCCACGAGCAGCGCGAGCGTCTGGCTTGCGACTGGGTCATCTCAGCCGACGGCGATATGTACGACGAAGCTATCCCGTCGCTGACCATGTCGAGCAAGGGCCTGGCGGCCTGCCAGATCGACTTGCGCACCGCCGACACCGACATGCACTCCGGCATGTACGGCGCAGCCATGCCGAACGCCGTACAGCATCTGGTCCAGTTGGCTGCCACGTTCCACACGTCTGATAACCGCGTGGCGGTCGAGGGCTTCTACGACAAGGTCAAAGATCTGACCCCGCAAGAGCGGTCCGATATCGCGGAAGTGCCGTTCGACGAGGAGTCGTATCGCGCCTCGGTCAATGCACCCGCCCTCTGGGGTGAAGAAGGCTACTCGCCGTTAGAGCGCGCCTGGGGCCGTCCGACACTGGACCTGAACGGCTTCTGGGGTGGGTTTCAGGGTGAAGGGACCAAGACCGTCACGCCCTGCGAAGCGCACGTCAAGATCACCTGTCGTCTCGTGCCGGATCAGAACCCGGACGAGATCCTGGACCTCATCGAGAAACACGTGAACAAGCATTGCCCGCCGACGGCCAAAGTCTCGTTGCGACGCTTCGCGGGCTCGGCGCGACCTTTCTCGATCAGCAAGCAGAACCCGGCGCTGGTGAAGGCGGCCGACGTGCTCGGCGACCTCTACGATCGGGATCCGCTCTACGTGCGCACGGGCGGCACGGTGCCGGTGGCCGAGATTTTTCAGCAGGAATTGGGTGCCGACATGATCTTCTACGCTTTCGGACTGCCCGATTCACGCGTCCACGCCCCGAACGAGTCGTTCCATTTGAGCTCGTTCGCGACCGCGCGCAAAGCCTATTGCGCCTATTTGAACGCATTGGCGAGGTAGAGAGCTTCCGAGAAAAGCAGGCAGCGAGAACGGCACCTGGTGAAAGCCGGGTGCCGTTCGTCATGTGCGCGAAGAAGCTTTCTGACCGTCAGTCCATGATCTTCTCGAGCGCGGCGAGGCCCGGCTGCGCGCCTTTCGCAAGCGTCCAGTCGATGTCGGGAAAGGTATCGGCCCGATCAATCTTCCGTGAGGATCGCCATCAGCCGGTCTGGCCTGTTCGTCACGATGCCGTCGACGCCTAGTTCGATCAGTTCGCGCATCCGGTCGGCGTCGTCAACGGTCCAGACGTTGATCGCGATGCGATGCCGATGGGCCTCGGCCAGCATCGGCCGGCTCTGTTCGTCGATTAGCGATTCGTGTGGGTGAATGGCCGCGTGCCCGGCGCCGACGGCCGCGGTCAGCGCGTCCCGCAGGTTGGCCTGAGGCGCGAACAGGTAGGCGGTTGGCACGCCGAGCCCGGATTCACGCACGGCATCGACCAGCGGCCAGTCGAAGGAGGAGAGCAGGACACGCTCGCGGTATCCCTGGCCGGCGTGTTCGTCCAGCCATCTCGCCAACGTCTTCACAACGTGCTGGCGTAGCGCAGGGTCGGATGGCCGGCGCAGCGTCGCCTTCACCTCGACGTTGACCAGCAGAGAGCTCGGAATCGCGGCGAAGACCTCGGACAGCGTTGGGATATGCAGGCCTTGACCGCGAAATGGCGTGCTGCCATCTTCAACAGTGAAGCGATAACCGGCGTCGAACGTCTGCACCGTTGCCAAGTCGAGATCATGGATCGCGCCGCTGCCGTTGCTGGTGCGGCTGATGTCGGCGTCGTGGCAGACGACGAGGTGTCCATCGCGCGTGACGCGCACGTCGAGCTCGATCGCGTCCGCTCCCGCTTTGGCGGCGCGCACAAACGACAGGTTGGTGTTCTCCGGGGCATAGGCCGAAGCGCCCCGATGGGCGACGTTCAGCGGTCCTTCGGTTTCGTCGTGTCTGGTATGCCAGAGGTTCATGCTGTGCGTCGTCTCGTTGCCTGCCCGCAGTCGTCGCTCGCTCCGGTGCTCCGGCATGATGGACCGGTTGCACCCGGTAAGGGCGGTAACGGTGGGGTCGCTCGGGATTACGCCGAACGCGACCCACTCTCACCTGTCACGAAGTGTACGCCCGTTACGCGGCCAGACGTCCCATTCGACGGATCAACTCCATCGCTCCGCCGAGCACCTTCTGTTGGCTCTCCGCCGAGAGCTCCGCTTGAATCAGCGGCCTGTCGTGTGACGGTCTCTTCCCGATCGCGACTTCGTCCACGTCCGCCCACCACGTCGATTCAATCCCATGGGGATCCTCAACGAGCCGAACGGTTGCGACGACGAAGCAACGTTCTCCATAGCGCAACAGGTAGCGACAGCTCATCTGTCCCAGATAGCCGTCCTGCGACGCGAGTATCTCGACATCATTGACTTCGGTAGAGGCTTCGATATGCCGATTGTCTTTCTCGCTCGGCACTGAGGGCATGGGCATCGTCTCCTCCTTCGCGGCGATTTCCTCCCACAACGGATCCACCGGTCGTGAAGTGAGTCGAGGCATCCGGGCGCGTGTACCCGTTTCTCGATGTCCATGGTAGAGGAAGAACGACACGGAGACGTGAAGTTCCTGCGAAATCCGGAGGACGGACGTCCTCAGGTCCAGCCGAACGCGGGTGGAAACGCGATCACGACGATTGCCGCCCAGACGGCGTACACCGGCAGGTAACTCGTCTGCCAGCGTTCGATGACCGAGAACGTCCCGCGTTTGCTCAGGAAGCGGATGTAGAGCACCGCGGACCACGCCAGATTGACCAGAAGAATCACGTTGATCCCGAGCACGGCTACGCGGTTCGGGCTGAAGCCGAATTCGGAGATACGTGCGGCGATGGCCCAGAGCGCAATCGCATTGGCGAGCAGTGCGCTCACCAGCAGCACGACCTGCATCACATCGAAGATGCCGGGAGGAGACTGAGAATCCCGAGCCGAGACGGAATAGAGCAGCAATCCCAGCACCAGTACCAGCAGCAGATTGAATTCGGCGAGCATGTTGCGGTCGAAATCGATTCCGTTTCCCGTCCAGAGCATGGCGCCCAGAAACACGACCAACATGGCCGCGAACAGGGGAGTGAAGAGGCGCGTCAGCACGGGCGCCATATTCTCGATCACGCTCTGCTTGGCCTCCACCAACCATGAGGCGACCAGCACCGCACCCGCCGCTCCACATGGCAGCAGCCAGGACTGGATGAACGTGTCCGGCTTGATCCCAATCGTCGTGAACATCATCACCAGGAACGCTGTGAAGACCGCGCCACCGAGTGCGATCAGCACGTAGTAGATGAAGAGCTCTCCCGTGAAGCGAATGAAATCCATGCGGCCATTTACCTGGGTCCAGCGGCTCCCGGCGTACGCGATGCCCACCGCCAGCCAGAGAACGATCGGCAGGTGCAGCGCCGTGAGCGCTTCGGTCGAGCCCTGTGAGACGAAGGGATAGGCGTTGGCGATGATGGCCGCTATGACGAACGCGATCGCCAGCCAGCGATTTGTGCTGCTGGCGAGTTGACGTTTCCAGACGAAGTAGCCGGTTAGGAGTGGGAGTACGAAGAGACTCGCGTTACGTGCGTAGAAAAATGTGTCCTGGTCGATCTGCATGCCGAACAATGCGGGGATCTTGACAGCCATGGCCGCAAGCACCGCCAGACAGAAGGCGACGATGGCATTGGTGCGGATCCCCGAACGCGAGTCGTCGGAATCGGAAGGTACCACGAGCTGCTTCCAGAGACGGTCCGAATGCTCGAGCGCGAACTCATGTGCCAGGTCATCGAGCCCGCCGATGCGCTTCACCGCCACCAGAAACGCTTCGTCGGTGGCCAGTCCGACCTCAACCAGGGTCGCGACCTGCTCGCGCAGATGGTCTTCCAGCTCAGCAACGTCGGCCGAGTGGAGCGCATCTCTGCGGCGGAGGTAGCTCCGCCATTGGTCGATCTGCTCCTCGAGCGATACACCATGATCGAGTACCGACATCGTCAGACTCCCTGTGGGAGAGGTCCGGCCGGCGCCGGTTTGCGGGGCGGAGACGGCGAGCGTGAGCGCCTGCCAGACGTCACGGAGCGTGGCGTCCACTGCCTGCCACTGGCGGCGTTCTTCCGCGAGTTGGGATCGGCCCTGGTCCGTGATGCGGTAGTACTTGCGACGGCGACCGCTCTCGGCGACTTCCCAACGTGCCTCGATGTATCCGAGACGCTCGAGCCGGTGCAGAACCGGGTAGAGCATTCCGTCCGTCCACTCCATCAGCCCTCCGGAGAGTTCCCGCACTCGTTGGAGGATCGCGTAGCCGTAGCTGTCCTCTTTCGCCAGGATCGACAGGACGATTGGGGTCGAGGACGCGGCAATCAGGTCCTTATTAATGTCCATGCGGCTCTCCATGAAGTCACGCTTCAAACGCGACGTCGCGAAACGTCAGCGAATACATAGATGCATTATGCATGGTGGTGGAAGGTATGTGAAGGGCCGGTGGTCCTGGGTGTGACGACGGCGCGATGTGATCGCGTCGAAGAACAGGGGCTTGCATGGCGAACCCCCCGAGCTCTGGTAGGATGAAAACCTTTGTGGCGCGGGCGTCGTTGAGGGCGCGCGCGTCGGCTGCTTTCCCGATCTCTATGCCGCTCTCTCCGGCAACATGCCTGACCAGGTGATCACCCTCTGACGATCATTGGTCGATCAGCGACGCAGGGTTGATCGCGTTCAGTTCGTCGCGGGCTGGGAGACGTGTTTGGAGATCGCCGAGGGAGCATCAATCCCTTCGGGTCAATCCGTCGGCGCCGTGTGGGAAGGAACGAAGCGATGCAATCGACGTCGTACCGAGTTCAGATACGGCTCGCTCGGCGGGACGACGTTCCGTGCGTGGTGCGGATGCTGGCTGATGATGCCATCGGCGCCACGCGTGAGCGCGCCGAGACGCCGCTGCCAGACGAGTATTGGACCGCGTTTGAGGCTATCGATGCCGACCCACGCCAGAACCTCATCGTTGCGCTTCTGGACGACAAAATCGTCGGCACCCTTCAACTGACGTTCATCCCGTACCTGACACATCGGGGCGGAGAACGAGCATTGATCGAGGGAGTGCGCGTCGACGCCGCTCAGCGGGGCGGCGGAGTCGGACGTCAAATGCTGGAGTGGGTGATCGAGCAGGCTCGCGAGCGAGGTTGCCGTATGGTTCAGCTCACGACGGATAAGCGCCGCCCCGACGCGCGACGCTTCTACGAGAGCCTCGGGTTCGTCGCCAGCCACGAGGGCATGAAGCGCTCACTCGACTCGTGATCCGCGAGCCAGTGCGGTGTGTTGGCCGCTCGCCGCTTTCCGCGACGCCGCGGCTCAACGTCAGCTTCGTCTCCACAGAGTTTCTCTACCGCCCTTGTGGTGATGCCGCGGGTCAGGTGATTGCGTTGAATCGGCCGACGCCACCCGTCTGGCGCAGGCGGAAGCACACCTTAAGGAGAATTCGTGTTCGAGGGCTTTACCTGCGAGTACATCGATGTCGGCGATGCGGTGCTGCGCGTGCGACATGGAGGCGAGGGCCCACCCGTGCTGTTGTTGCACGGGCATCCGCGCACGCACGCAACCTGGCATAAAGTCGCGCCGCTACTTGCGTCGAGCCACATCGTGGTCTGTCCCGATCTCCGTGGGTACGGCCGCTCGTCCAAGCCGGCCACGACTCCCGACCATGCCCCCTACTCCAAGCGCGCCATGGCAAACGATTGCGTCAGCCTCATGCGTATCCTTGGTCACGAGCGTTTCGCCGTCGTTGGCCACGACCGGGGCGCCTACGTGGCTTTCCGGTTGACACTCGACCACCCGGAAATGGTAAGTCGTCTGGTGCTGCTCGACGCGGTGCCAATCGGCGACGCTCTGGCGCGTTGCGATGCCACCTTCGCCGCCAGCTGGTGGCACTGGTTTTTCATGGGGCAGACAGCCAAACCGGCTGAACGTGTCATCAACGCCGATCCTGACGCCTGGTACCAGATTGCACGAAAGCAGATGGATGACGCGGCCTATGACGACCTGCACGCCGCGCTGCACGATCCACGGACGGTTCACGCCATGTGCGAGGACTATCGCGCGGGACTGGGGATCGACCGCGAACATGACGAGGTGGATCGGTGCAACGGGCGTCGCATCGCCTGCCCCACTATGGTCATCTGGGCCGAAGAAGACGACCTGCCGACGCTCTATGGCGACGTGCTTGAGGTCTGGCGCGATTGGGCTCCAGAGCTTTGTGGCCATGGTCTGGAATCCGGCCATCACATGGCCGAGGAAGTTCCAGATCAGCTTGCGCGCGACCTGCTGGAGTTCTTTGCACACGGTGAACGCGAAACCTGAGTTCTGCTGCGATCAGCTTGTCGGATCGGGACCCTGAGGGGACAACCCGCGGTGTTTCCCGGCGGAAGACTGCATCGATCTCTGACCGCCTTTTCCGATCGACGAGAGCCGGTTTCTGCGCGAGGACGGCGATCCTAACCATCGTCCACCGCCGATCTCTCCGGGCGGCTCGGTGCATTTTGCGGTAATCTCATATGAGATGACTGGTACTGCGTCTCTGGTGGCTCGATCCAGTTCGACCTTTCACGCGAGCGAGCCTGCGTATTCCCTGATTTGAGGATCGACTTGGCTGTCGAAAGCGCCATCATCATTGCCCTGTTGGTTGTGGTGTCTGTCGCCGTATTCGTGCGGCGCGTCAACCTGCCATACACGATTGCCCTCGTCATCATGGGCCTGGTTCTCGGTTCCCTGCGCTGGCTGGGGATCGGCTCGTCGATCCCGACATTCGAGCTGACCCGCGAAGTCATCCTCTTCGTCTTCCTGCCGCCACTCCTCTTCGAGGCCAGTTTCGATCTCGAATTTGAATCGCTGCGGGAGAACCTCTCCGCGGTTTCGTTGCTGGCGGTCCCTGGCGTCGTCATTGGCGCGTTCCTTATCGCGGGCATGCTGAACGTGACGCTCGGACGCAACTTCGAAACGGCCCTGGTGTTCGGAGCCCTCATTGCCGCGACCGACCCGATCTCGGTGCTGGCGATCTTCAGCCGTCTCGGTGCGCCGCAGCGATTAGCCACCATCGTTGAAGGGGAGAGTCTCTTTAATGATGGCGTTGCAATCGTCCTCTTCACCGTCGTCCTGGGGATTGCCACCACGTCGAACCCGATCAACTCCAACACCGTCGCACACGCCGCGGTCGAGTTCCTGAAAGTCTCCGCCGGTGGCGGCCTGGCCGGTCTGGTTTGTGGCCTCCTTGCCATGTTCGTGATGCGACGAATCGACGACCACCTGATCGAGATCACCATCACCACCGTGGTCGCATTCGGCTCTTTCCTGGTTGCCGAAGAACTCCACTTCAGTGGGGTGATTGGTGTCGTGGTGGCCGGGCTTGTCATGGGACGCGCGCGAGATACCGTCATGTCTCCGACGACTCGCGTCACGCTCGGCTCCTTCTGGGAGTACGTCGGCTTTCTGGGCAACTCGATGATCTTCCTATTAATGGGCATGCGCATCGCCGTTCCACAGCTACTGCACAACCTGCCCGCCATTGCGCTGGTCATGGTGGCGGTGCTGGTGAGCCGCACCGCGATCGTTGGGCTGGCCAACGCGGCGTTGCGCCTCATCCACGAGGAGATGCCCTGGAGCTGGGTCAGCATCGTTTCCTGGGGCGGATTACGAGGCGCGGTGGCCCTGGCCCTGGCCCTCAGCCTGCCATTTCAATTGGCCGGTCGGGAGTGGATTCAGCTGATGACCTTCGGCGTGGTGCTGGTGTCACTCCTGGTGCAGGGCATCACGATGCAGCCGCTCCTCAACTGGCTTGGGCTCGGTCAGCCCGGTCAGCTTGAGTATGAGCGGCACCAGGCGCGTATCTTCGCCCTCAATCGCGCCGTGAGCGTGCTCCACTCCGAGCAGCAGCGGGGCAGTCTCCTGCCGGGCGTCGTCTCTGATATCCGGGACGAGTATGAGGAGGCGATCCGCAAGGAGCAAGAAGATCTCGAATCACTGGAAGTGAAACCGGGCTTCTATCGCAAACAGCAGATACGGCAGACTCGTCGCCGTGCTCTGCTGACGCAGCGCGCGGCGCTCCTCGAGCTACGTCGTCAGGGCCAGCTCTCCTCCGAGGCCATGCATGACCTACTGGAGGAGGTCGACGCCGAGCTGGTGCGACTCGGAGAGTCCGACCGGCAAGCCGATCGAGATGACGACGAAGATGGGGACGAATCGATGACAGCGGATTCCGAGCGACAATCCGCCGACGCTGAGACGCGCGCAGAGGAAGCGGCCGCTCGAACCGACTGACCTCAAGCTTGCTGGACTCACTCAACCCCATTCCGCATGGAATTCTCGCCAGCACCTGCATGTGATCTGACGGTAACACCCGTGTCATAGAGATTGTGGAGACGCGCTCCATGCCGTCAAACAACGTCACGGTGATGGGCAGCCACGAGCCCCTTCTTTGGGTTTGATTGGGTCCATGCGGCTCGATGGGACCCAGAAGTCCCCCGATTCAGTACAGAGGTCTCTCTCGTCGGGATGAACGGGCTACTGGCTCGGTCCTTCAGTCGCGACGACGGGTACTCGGAGACACCCCGAAAGAGGACTGCTGGGGGCTGCGGATGCCCGGATAATCAACCAAAATATGCTCAGCGGACTCGCGGATAAGGGAGAAAGAGGTCAACATGTTCGCACTCAATCTGGACGCCATTCTCATGATCGCCCTGTTCGTCGCGACCTCTGGGCTGGCAATTTCGCGGATCTTCGAACGACTCGATCGTTCGGTCCTCTTCACGTTCACGGGAGGACGGACGCGGCTCGTCCTGTTGCGGATCGCCGTCATTACGTCCGCCGCAATGAGCAGCGTCGGCGTCTGCGGCATCCTCTTCTTGACGTTGCCGAGCTTTGCCGCCCTCGCCATATTTTTCGCCTTTGAGGCGATCGTCCTCGACATCTGCACTCAGCGGGTCGAGTATGTGCGTGAGCCGGAGCCGATACTGCTTCGAAGCAGCGCCCGAACGCCGCATCAAGGCACGATGACGGGTGCCTACTAGGTCAGCGGTCCACCGGACTATTGACGATCACGTCAGTCACATCGATGAAGCGAATCTCGGGTTGGGCGCCAAAGGCTTGCTCGGCCCGAGTTTTCCATTCAGGGGTATAGACGCGCTCTGCCGCTTCGCGTGAATCCCAGGCGTAGATGCCGCCCGCCTCTTTGCGTTCCCGATCGACCCAGTAGAATTTTTGACGCAGCCCCTCTCGGCCAACGTAGAAGTCACGACGCGCTCGACCAGTCCGGTCGATCTTCTCAGGGTCGAAGTCATCCCCGTAGCGGAACGTGACGATCGCGAGAATCATCGGAAACCTCCTACCATGTGGCGCTCAGCGCTCAGTCTGCTCGATTTCGTCCTCCAGCACGCTCATGAGAATTTGATCGTGCCATTCGCCATCCCGAAACATATCGTCGCGCAAGACGCCGTCTTCATGAAAGCCGCACGCGGCATAGGCGCGCCGGGCGGCGACGTTCTCGGCAAAGACCGAGAGATAGATCTTGTGCAATCCGAGCCCGTCCTGCGCGGATGGCATGAGGGCGTGGCCCAGGACGGTGCGCAGCGTCTCCTTGGCGAACCCCTGTCCCCAGGCTGAGCGTTCGCCAATCATCAGGGCAAGCTCCGCCTTGCGATTGACCTCGTCGACATCGAAGAGGGTGGCGTATCCAACCGGGTCGCCGTCGTGAAGGACGGCCCAGACGAGCGCGCCCGCGGCCAGATTTCGTTCGTGCCAGGCACGAATCACGGCGTCCGTCGGAACGTCCTGGGTGATCCAGTAGCGCGTGACCTGCGGGTCGGATCGCCAACGCCGCACTGCGGCGAAATGCTCCTCACCGAGAGGCACCAGGCTCAGCCGCGCTCCGATCAGCGTCTTGGGTGTTTCCATGGCGTCCTTCTCCTCGCACAGGTCTCCGATCATAGTCTAACCACTGTCTCGGCTCTTGACACCGGCGACGCCGTGCCATGACGATCGTGAATGATATGAGACGACGACGAACGGAACGCGACAATGATTGGCGACTGGAGGACGCAATGGCGGATTCACGACGAGGCTTCGGAGTAGCGGCGGCGATCTCGCCGGAGGTGATTCGCGCGGCGGCGCAGCTGGCTGAATCGCTCGGCTATCACTCATTCTGGGTGAATGACACGCCAAATGGGGACGGGCTTGAGGCGCTGGCTCAGGCGGCCTCGGTTACGACTCGGATCACGCTGGGGGTTGGAGTCATTCCTCTCTCACGACGACCGGCCGATCAGATCGTAGGGCAGCTCAGGTCGATGGACGGGTCGAGTGGTGCCATGCGACTGCCGCTGGACCGGTTGTGGCTCGGCGTCGGAAGTGGCGCGGGCGGACAGGGCGCATTGGGGCGCACCCGCGAGGGTCTCGAAGAGCTCAAGCGAGACGCGCGTACAACGGTCTTCGTTTCGGCACTCGGTCCGCGCATGGCGCATCTGGCGGGTGAGATGGCCGACGGTGTGCTGTTTAACTGGTTGACGCCGGAGTTTGCCGCCACCGCGAACGACTGGGTCCGCGATGGTGCGCGCAAAGCGGAACGCGACGTTCCCATCCTCGCGTCATTCGTGCGTGCGGCATTGGGAGAGGCGAGCGCGAAGAGACTCGCGGAAGAAGCCAATCGCTACGGCGGTGTCCCGCAGTACGCCGATCACTTCACGCGTATGGGTGTTGAACCGGTCGAGACCGGGATTCGAGGTGAGACGGCGGACGAGATCCAGCAGGGGCTGGCCCGCTGGGACGGCGTGTTGGATGAGGTCGTGGTCCGCTCGATTACGCCCAAGGATACGCTGGAAGAGACGCTGGCGCTGGTGCGTGCCGCGGCGCCCGCCGGATGACATATCCCGCGTAGGTTCGCGGGTAAACGGGGGTCCAGAGGGATTGACAGTCTAGAACATGCGTGCTAATGTGGAGCGTGCCGGTCGAGCTTTGGGTCAAGCATATCGACCGGCGCACCTCCCCAAATTCCTCGTTTAGCCGCTGAGTATCCCCACACTTGGCGGCTCCTCTTATGCTCCAGAATCTGTTCTGATCTAACTGCTCTGCTGGCTCAGAAAGGTCTCGATCTGCTGCAGATGGGCGTTGTCATGATTGATGAGCTTCTCGATGAGATCCTCAACACTGATCTGGCCATACTCATCGTGGACGCCGGTGCGCTCCCAACCCTTGAGCGGCAAGTTCATCAAGAGTGAGATCAGCTCGCCTCGCTCGTTGGCAAACGCTTCAAGCTGTGGTCGCAGCTCCTGCGCGACTCCATCCGGACCGACCTCTGGATGAAACGACTTGAGATAGGGAGTCTCCTGAGCCAGCATGGATTGGATGCGCGTGCGAAAGAGTTTATCGACGTCGCCCAGGTGCGCGACCACCTGAGGCGGTCCCCAGTCCTCGGCGGTTCCAGCGGGAATGTCGTTGCCGTACTCCTCTGCCATCTCCTGGATGCGCGTCGTGGTGTGCGAAAGATCGTCGAGGAGCTCGTGATAGGCGTCGGTCATCGTTGCCCCGTTCTGTGCGTTTACCGGCCAGCCTCAGATTTGCTGCGTGCCGGTATCGGTCAAGTGCCACGTCACGCCGTAGGGATCGCGGAATCGGAACGCGTGGATGTCGTCCTGCACAACCGGATAGGAGCGAATGAGCACCATGCCGCGCAACGTGGCCAGCGTCTCGGTGGAGACGCGCAGGCCCAGGTGCGCCAGCTTCGGCTCGCTCATCACCGCGCCCCGACCAGCATTGATGAGGAACAGGCTGACGGGTCCGTTGCGCAGCACGACGAGCTCCGGATAGTAGCCGGTGTGGAGACCCTCGACCCAGTCGAAGTCGTCCGGCATGACCTCCCAGCCATCGCCTGTGCGACGAGCACGCACGACCACGTCCATCTCGAGAAACTCGTGGTAGAAGTCTTCCGCCTGGCGGATGTTGGCGACGCGCAGCGCGATGTGATCGAACGCCTGGATATCGAGGGTGTGCTCCGCGGCGGCGACCATGCTGTTCGCTGGGATGGCGAGACCGTACGGGAAACCGCTGACGTTGCCCGTCGTCGTCCGTCCGGTGGTCGCCGGTTGGCGCGGCGTGTCGTTCACGACGTTCTCGTCCGCCTGTGGTTCGCGTTCGTCCGCCATTAAATCAAGCTCCTTAATCCTGTCGAGTTCCAGGTCGGCAACCGGCGGCCCTGCTCGCCGAAGCGACCCATCGCGGCCATTGTAGCATCCGGCTTTGTACCGACGAATCTCACAGTGATTTCGTAGGCGTGACGCGGCCAAACACGCTACGATAGGTGAAGTCTTGATGGACGGGATGACAGAGGAAATCAGAGCAAAGGTTATGGAACGCCGAAGATGAGTGCACCGATTCGATCCAGTTACCACACCCACAGCTACTACTGCGACGGCGAATGCGAGATCGCCGAGATGATCGAGGCGGCTATCGACGCCGGGCTAACTGAGGTGGGCATCTCGAGCCACGCGCCGCTCCCCTTCGAGACCGGTTGGACCATGGACCCCGAACGGCTGACGAGCTACGTCGCGGAAATTCGCAAGCTTCAACAGCGCTATCATGACCGCATTCGCGTCCTCTTGAGTGCCGAGATCGACTTCATTCCCAACGAGAATGTCGTGCGATATCAGGAAGAGTCGCTTTTCCCGCAGGGGTTCGACTACTTCGTCGGCTCGGTTCACTTCCTCGGTGAGCGCAATCCGCCCCGATCCTACGACGACGATGAAGAGGGATTCGCGTTGATTCTGCGCGAAGAGTATGGCGGAGACATGTCTGCGATGGCCGCTGACTACTACCGCCGCATGCAAGGTGTGCTGACGATTCCAGGCGTGCGTATCGTTGGCCATCTGGATCGGATCAAGCGCTGGAACGCCGATCACGCGTATTTCACCGGTGAGGAATCGTGGTATCGCGAGGCGGTCGAGGAGACGTTGCGAGCCATCGCGGCCTCCGGCCACATCGTCGAGCTGAATACGTCGGCGTGGCGCAGGGGAT
Source organism: uncultured Chloroflexia bacterium (assembly GCA_963822235.1). Lineage (GTDB taxonomy): Bacteria > Chloroflexota > Chloroflexia > Thermomicrobiales > Thermomicrobiaceae > CALAGB01. The sequence goes on along the minus strand of CAWGGU010000005.1, from coordinate 1,261,825 downwards.
TCGACGAGCCCTATCCGTCGGTGGCGATCCTGGGGCGCATCCGCGATCTGGGCATCCCGGTGACGGTCAACAGCGATGCGCATACACCCGCCGAAGTGGACGCCGATTTCGACCGCGCAGCCGCGCTGCTGTCCGAGCTCGGCATCCAACCAGTATCCCTCTTTGAGGCATTGCCCCAGACGTAGTGGCGGACCTATCTCAAATCGACGTATCGCTGTGCGCATGCACGTGCTAGGCTCGCGTCCGCTATGAGAATTTTGGGAGAGGAACCATGCACGAGATCAAGGCTGGACAGACCACGTTCGCCTTTCGGCCCGACGTGGAGCCGGTGCTGCGCATTCAGCCGGGAGAGACGGTGAAGTTCGAGACCTCTCCCGAGCCATCGGAGCGGCTCCTTTCGGCAGGCGACCGCTGGCTCGAGAAGCTCGATATTCGAGCGATCAACGCAGTGACTGGCCCGGTCTATGTCGAAGGGGCTGAACCGGGCGACGCCATGAGCGTCGAGATCCTCGATGTCGTTCCGGGGCCGTGGGGTTGGAACGCCTTCATTCCCAACTTCGGTCTGTTGGGAAACCGGACCGGGTTGGCGGGCATCCGGCGCTTGCCGATCGAGAACGGCCGCATCATCGTCTCTGAGACGCTGTCGCTGCCCGTTCAGCCGATGATCGGTTGTCTTGGGCTGGCGCCTGCCAGCGGCGAGTCCTCGACGCTTGGGCCGGCCTTCCCCTGGGGTGGCAACTTCGATTTGGTGCAGGTCAAGCCGGGGAACACCATCCTCTTCCCGGTGCAAGTCCCCGGCGGACTCTTCTCGCTCGGCGATCTGCATGCCGCCATGGGACGTGGCGAGGCGACGTCGGTCTCGATCGAATGCCCCGGTACGGCGACAGTTCGGCTCGGTCTACGCAAGGGTATGAAGCTGGAGACGCCGCGCATCGAGACGCCGGAACGCATCTACACGGTAGGTCTCCGGCCGAAAGGGGATTTCGACGGATCTCGAGAGCAAGCGACCTCGTTGATGTTCGAGTACCTGACAGTCGAGCGCGGGTTGTCGCAGTGGGATGCCTACGTGGTCTGCTCGGCAGTGGTCGACATCGAGTACGGTGGTCCGGCGGGATCGATCACACTCGCCAGCGTGCCGTACGACGTGTTGGGGTAGCGCCGGCCGAGACGACAAATTGTATCGTGCATCGGCCCTCACCCCCGGCCGGTCCATCGACCTCTGACTGGCGTCCTGCCCGTCACTGGCACGAGTGCCATCCCTCTTGCTCACCCGGGAGAAGGGGTTAGGGGATGAGGGGGTCATCGGGGGTGAGGGCTCTCCGGCCCCTCTACCGGTACCAGCCGTTGCCGCTCAGCACCTGGTTCCCGAGCAGGCCAAGCTGCACCTCATAGGGCGTCCCTTTTTGGTCGGGATGCCACTCGAAGCGTGCGCGCTCGAAGTACTGCACCGTATAGGTCTTCCCGTCGGCCGGATTCAACTCTTGAATCTCTGGGCTGATCGGATAACCGTAGACGGCGAGCCCGCCGTTCTTCTGCCAGTAGTCCTTGAAACCGTTTGCCACGAATTGGCCCGTCTGCGGGAAGTAGATCCGGTTCGGCTCGGTGGTCGCTGGCGCTGGCTGAGTGGGGAAGCTGCGACCTTGCGTGACGTAGCGTCCGAGCAGGCCGAGCTGCACCTCATAGGGCGTGCCGGAGTACTCCGGCCAGTACTCGAATCTGGCACGCTCGAAATATTGGACGGCTCGACCCTGAACGTAGAAGACATCGGTGCGCGGATAGCCGAACTGCGCCAGGCCGCCATGGTCCTGCCAGTACTTCAGGAACGGATCACGCAGCGTATGTCCCGTCTCGGGGAAATAGAGTACGCGTGGCCCGACATCACTTGGTTTGGCGACCGGCGCGGTCGGTAATGCGCTCGGGTTCGCCAGTGACTGATAGACCTTGAAGGCTTCCTTGCGCGGCCAGGGAGCGCCCTCCGGCCCGTAGACGAAGTTCGATTCACGCAGGCGCACGAGCCCCCAGTTTTGCCAGGTCCCGGCGCCGCCAAAATCCTCGTACTTGAACCAGAAGACGCGATCGACCCACGGTGCCTGATCCTTCAGCACCGTATAGATCTGCTGCAGGAAGTTGGCCTGCTGCTGCTCGCTGGTCGTCGGGTCCATGATGCCGTCGCTGGTCCAGTCGGGCGGGACGGCAGGCATGCCGATCTCGGTGATCCAGACGGTGCCGGAGTCCTTGTTCGCCGCCTGGAGATCGTGCGCCTGCTTGGTATTCGTCAGGACGTCGTTTGGCGAGAGATCGTAGGGGTGGAGTGAGACGGCGTCGTCCGGCGTGTGGCCGAACTCCTTGACGTACGCCTTGACCGCGGGCGAGTCATAGACCTTGGTCATCCAGGCGAACTCGCCGCCCTGAAGCGACGTATCGCGATGCAACAGGCTGCCGACGACGAACTGGACGTTGGGATGGGCCGGTTTGTTGACGCGATAGACGTCGGAGATGATCTTGCCGTAGACGTTGGGGTTGACCGCCTGCTGGCCACCACTCGTCTCCTGATCCAGGAGCGAGCTGGCGTTCGGTTCGTTCAGAATCTCATAGGCCGCGACGTTGTCGCCGTAGTGGTCGACGATCTCCTTAGTACGTGCCTCGAAGGCCTGACTGTAGGCGTTGCTGCCGTCGGCCGCGGGAGTGTCGTTGATGTGTTTGAATCCGTAGGTGGGATCGACGTCAGCCAGGATGCCGGTGCCCAGGACGGCCAGCACCTTGATGCCGTACTTGGGCGCCAGCGTGTTGATGAACCAGTCATATTTGGAGTAATCGATCCAGCCCGGACCCTGCGCCTGGTCATATTCGGCATGAAATTCGATGCGCACCCAGCCCGCGCCGAGACTGGCCATGCCTTGCACGACGCTTTCATCGAAGAATTGATTGACGCCGTTCGGGTAGTTGGCTGGGTCGGCATTGTATTGATACCAGGGATCCTGGCCGACAATACCGTAAAAGTCATGCGGATTTGAGGAGTCGCGAGCAGCCAGCACCATTGCAGGTGAGCTCAGCAGGAGCGTAAGAGCCAGGAGCGTCACTGAAGTGCACACAGCGAGCGACGTCGTACGACGCATCACAACGATCTCGTTCCCTTCCCTCTTGGGGCGTACCGTCAAGGCGGTCGTTCGCCACCTGCTAAACGTCTTGAACGCGCTTCGGTTGTCTCAAATCGCCAGAACTCTCACTGCCTGGCATGCTTCATGAAGGGCAGTGAGGCTCAATGTGGACGGAGAGCCTTGGCGTTCTCCACGATCGCGAGAGGCGAACATGGTCGAGTTTCAAGGGATTCGTGGCATTCTGTTTGACTCCGGCGACACGCTGATGGGGCCGATCGGCGGTGAATGGCTGCCAGGTGACGCCTTCCGCCGCATGATCGCCGGACGAGAGAACCTGGCACTGAACTGGGAGCATCTCGACGAGGCGAATGAAGCGGCGCTGGCCCAATTGCTGGAGGATCATTTACTCCAGACCGAGGCGGAGGAGTTGGAGCGTTTTCAGCGCTATTTCGTCCGGCTGCTGCAAGGGCTTGGCGTGACCGAGCCGGTCGATGATCTGGCGCGCGAGATCGCGCATGAGATGATGCAACATCCCAGTATCCAGCTCTTCCCAGACGTTGTCTCGACGCTGGAGCGCTTCGCGGACGACGGACTGAAGCTTGGTGTCATCTCCAACGGCTGGCCGTCACTCGGCCGACAACTGCAGCTTCTGGGAATCCGGGATTTCTTCGACGTGCTGGTGGTCTCGGCGCACGTTGGCAGCCGCAAACCGGAGTCACGCATCTTCCAGGTGGCGCTGGAGGAGATGGACCTGCCGGCCGGGTCGGTCTTGCTGGTGGACGACGCGCTGGAGAACATCGTCGCCGCCGAAAAGCTCGGCATGCAGGGGGTCGTGGTGCAGCGCGCTGACGCCGCGGCAGACGGCTACTCTACCGTCCGATCGCTGGACGAGATCTCGCTGATAGATTAGATCGCTTCTCTGCCCAGAACGAAGCGCTCGATCGCTTCGGCCACGCCATCCTCGTCGTGACCGCGAACCACGGCGTCGGCTCGCATGCGCACCTCCTCGGAGGCGTTCCCCATGGCCACGCCAAGCCCGGCCGCCTCGAGAAGCGGCATGTCATTTTCGCCGTCACCGACCGCGACCACGTCCGCCATCGTCAGCCCCAGATCGGCGGCCAGCAGCGCTACGCCATGCGCTTTGCTGACACCGGGCATATGGATGTTGGCGGCCCAATGGGGCGGATCGGCCTCCCAGCCGAGCGGTCCGGAGTGAAAGACGGCATAACCAGCGTCCGAAAAGCCCTCGGTGAGCGGCCGTAGCTCCTCTTCCGGACCGAAGATGTCGACCGTCAGGACGTCCGAGACGTCTCCCATCTCGTCCCAGGCGACGTGGCACACCTCACCGATGCGCTGCTTGACGAAACGCCGCACGAACTCGGCCTGTGGCGGGTTTTCGGGCACCACCACACGCTCGCCGCCGCCGGGGCCGAGCAGCAGGACCGGCGCCAGACCGGCTTGCAGCGCCCCGTCGACGATCACGTGCAGGAGTTCGGGAGTGAAAGCGATCTCGTTCATCGGCTGTTCGAGCTCAGTGCTCCAGACGAGGGCGCCGTTGGAGAGGACCAGCGGAAGGTGGATACCGACCTCCTGCACAATGCGTCGCGCCGAACGCAGGCGGCGACCCGTGGCAAGCGCCACCTCGACGCCGTGGGCACGGGCTGCGGCGATGGCCTCATGCACCACCGGCGTGACGATGTCGGACGGGTCGAGCAATGTGCCGTCGATGTCGAGCACTAGCAACCGCGGCATCCAGCCTCCTTGCGCACCTGAACGAACTCTTTCCGTCCGAATCGTACACGCATATCGGTGAAGTGCGGGGATTCATCGCACGTGGCAGATGAAGAATCCGTAAAGCAGGGGGATTCGGCCATCGCGTTGCCGTTTGGTTCGGTCGGATCAGGTCCGCGCCGCCAGGCGATAGGCGCGGCGAGCCTCGGCCTGCTGCCAGCGGGAACGCTCCTCGTCAGATGGTCAGTTCGAGCGTTGGAACCACACATGGGTTGCCCTCGTCATCGAGCGCGACGTAGACGAGGTAGGCGGTGGAGGTGTGGGTGACGACGCCGGAGGCGACGTTCTCGGCATCGACGCGCACTTCGGTCTCCATACTGCTGCGGCCGGTCCAGGTGAGTCGCGCCCGGATCGTGACCAGATCCCCGACGTAGACCGGCTGCAGGAAGGTCATGGAGTCCATGATGACGGTGACGACGCGATGCCTGGCGTGCCGAATGGCGGCGATGCCGCCAGCTGTGTCGACCAGTTTCATGATGGTGCCGCCATGGACGTTCCCCTGCGAGTTGGCGTCCGACGGCATCATCACCTGCGCCAGCGTCGTCTCGCTCTCGGTCACCTGTCGTGAATCCATCGTCGCACAAGTCCCTTCACGCCCGACCAGCCTAGTATGGTGGCGAGCCGGGCGCAACGGGATTCGGGTTCATTTCGAGCGACGAAGTCCGTAGCATTCGCCGTCGGCAAGGACGACGACCAGCAGTGCCTGGATGACCACAAAGGCAACGCCCCGGCCGCTCGGATCGACCAAGCTGGTGAAGAGAAGCCCAACGCTCGCCACCGTCCAGCAGAAGTTCAGTCCCACGATCGTCCATGCGGCGGTCCGGGAGATCGTGTTTCGCGTGGCAACCAGCATCAGCGCCGCCGCATAGGGGAGCAGGCCGATACCGGTGATTCTCAGGAGCGAGACTGACAGCCCCAGAGGGTCTGCCAGCTCGCCCGCACCCAGTGCGAGGACCAGTCCCGCCACCGCGACGACGACTGCGTCGACGGTCAGTGTTCGTCGCAGCAAGCGGTACGGGTTGTGTCGATACGCTCGTTGAGATGCTGCTCATGGCGCGCTCCACCCTCGGTGCATTTCCAGTCGATTACCCAGCCAGCAGTTCGGCCGGAACTTGGTCCAGGAAGCCGGTGATGACTTGTAGTCGCCCATCCGAAGTAACCCGACCGAAATCGGTCCCCTTCACGATGGCGACGCCACCGACCGGCTCCACCAGCTCCCAGCTGAAGCGCAGGCGATCGTGGTGCTGGTCGACGTCGCTCGAAAGCCGGAAGCGGTGCTCCGGGAACTGCTGTTGGAAACCCGCGACGAGGGCGTCGATGCCTTCGTGGCCGTCGGCGCTGAAGAGCGGATCCACGTAGCTGGATTTGTCATCCCAGGTCTGGGCGATCAGATCGCGTCGTCTCTCGACGTCGGTCTCGTTCCAGATGGCGATGTAGCGCTCGACGACGTTGTCTGGCTGACTCATGTGTACCTCCGTGTAGCATGTTTGCGGCTGAAGCCGCCATCGGTTCGTTGCACTCATACTAGGCAGGCGGCTGTATGGCGTCGATTACGTCACAGGTAATGGCGAGCTGACCCGGCGAAGGCTAGGATGTGGCTATGGTGACAGCAGAACGGCCGGTAGGAGAGTTATTGCGAGCGTGGCGCCAGCACCGGCGCCGCAGCCAGCTCGATGTTGCCCTCGAAGCGGGCGTCTCGACCAGACACATCAGCTTCGTCGAGACCGGCCGCTCGCTGCCGAGTCGCGACATGCTGCTGCATCTGGCCGAGCATCTCGAGGTGCCGCTGCGCGATCAGAACCAGATGCTGGTCGCGGCCGGCTACGCGCCGGTCTACAGCCAACGAACGCTGGATGATCCCTCGATGCGCGTCGCGCAGGACGCGGTCGAACTGGTGCTCGCCGGTCATGAGCCCTATCCAGCGCTGGCCGTCGATCGGCACTGGACGTTGGTGACCGCCAATCGTGCCACGGGCCTGCTGCTGTCCGGCGTCGCGCCGGAACTGTTGGAGCCGCCGGTCAACGTGTTGCGCGTCAGTCTGCACACCAAAGGGTTGGCTCCGCGCATCACCAATCTTGCCGAGTGGCGACATCACGTGCTCGAGCGGCTACGCCAGCAGATCGATGTCACAGCTGACCCAGTTCTGGTTGCGCTGCACGAGGAGCTGCTCGAATATCCCGTTGATGACGGCGGGGCCCGAAACTCGGCGAGCTTTCAGCGCTACGGTGGATTGGTCGTGCCGGTGCGTATTCGATCAGACGCCGGGATTCTCTCCTTCTTCAGTACCACCACCATCTTCGGCACGGCCATCGACGTGACGCTCGCGGAGCTGACGATCGAGTCTTTCTTCCCGGCAGATGAGGCAACGACGAAGGCGCTCTCGAGATTGCAGCAAGAGTAGCGACCCAGCAAGACAGGAGCGGCGAGACAGCATGATCGAAAAGCATCACGCAGACATCGATAGACGTCGTATCGCGTATCAGTCTGCTGGAACTGGTCCTCCCGTTCTGCTGCTGCACGGTATCGGCGGCAACGCGCTGCAGTGGCGCACCCAGTTGGATGGTCTGGCCTGCGACTTCACGCTGATCGCCTGGGATACGCCTGGCTATGGCGGTTCCGACGACCCAGACGGCGACTGGCGTATGCCCGATTACGCCAAAGTACTGGCGAAGCTGCTCGATCACCTGAAACTCGATCGGGTGCACCTGATCGGCCAATCCTGGGGCGGCGTGCTGGCACAGGAGTTCATGCGCGAACATGCCTCCCGCGTGCGTTCCCTGATCCTCTCTGACACGTTCCCCGGAGATGCCTGCCGTCCTGAAGCAGAGCGCAACGCCAGTCTGCAGGGGCGTCTCAAGGCGCTTGAGACGATGACTCCCGCCGAGATGGCACGGACTCGACTGCCGATGTTGGTGCCGGGTGGCACGTCGCAGGACGTGAAGGATGAGATCGAGGCCATGCTGGCCATGATCCGCCCGAGCGGCTACCGCCAGGCGGCCATCGCGCTGCACCATTCCGACGAGCGGGACGTGCTCGCCAGCATCGACGTTCCGACACTGGTCATTGCCGGTGAATACGACCGCGTGGTGCCACTGCACCTCTCGCAATTGCTGGCCGATGGCATCCGCGACGCAAGACTCGAAATTATTCGAGGAGCCGGCCATCTGAGCAACCAGGAGCGGCCGGATGTCTACAACGCCGTCCTGCGCGCATTCTTGAACTCGGTCGATGGCTGAGGTGGCTGAGATCGTTTGCCGGTACGCGCCCAGCCCCAGCGCCGGGCTAAAGCCGCAGCGCTGATCTATTCGAAGCCCACTGAAGGGGCTGGATACGTACGGTCATCGTCAAGTTGGTCGGAAATTTCTGCCAGCAGTTACGCAAAACCCAGCCCCTTCAGTGGGCTTCGGTTTTGTAGCCCGGGATGGTTCTCTCCCTCCGGTGAAGGGAAAGTCAGTGAGGGTGTGATTAGTCCTGGGCGACAGCGGCACGATTCCAATCGCGCTAGACCGGATTTGACGCGACCTTTCCACCGGAAGTCCGTCATCAGATCGAGCGGGCATTGATGCTGCTTCAATAGGGTGGGCAGATCCCGCATGTCGCGGATGCTCGACGGTCGGAATGGTGGGTGATGGCGACGACTCCGGCGCAGCTCAAGAAACCGAGACTGTTGGAACGGGTCGGGGTTTGGTCGTCCCGGTTACGGGCGACAACGGATTCTCACGTCCTGCCTCCGCTTGCCTTCGTCCTGAGTGTGGTGATCAGCCTCACCGTCTATTGGCGCGTGCTGACCTTCTCCTATTTCCTGGACGACGCCTTCGACCTGACCCGTACCGAGCAGACCAGCTTCTGGGCGCTTCTGTCGCGGCCGTTGCCCGGCTACTCCTACTATCGGCCGATCCCCTTCATGATCTGGAAGGCGGTCTATCAGCTCACTGGCCGCTACGACGCTCCCCTCCTGCATCTGATCCCACTGGTTGCACACGCCCTATCCGGCTGGCTCCTCTTCATGCTGCTGTGGCGCTTGACCCGCTCGTCCTGGTCATTACTGCCGATGATCCTCTTCCTGCTCTACCCCTTCAGCTATCAGGACCTCGAGATCTTGGGAACGCTGGTCCACACGTTGGTGACCGTCGAGATTCTGGCCGTCCTCCTCCTCTGGTACGACGGCCGTCTGCTCCGATCACCGGTGAGACTCGCCTGCGCCGCGCTCCTTTCGGGTGTGGCGTTGTGGACCCACGAATATGGCGTCGTCATCCTCCCGCTGCTTGTCGGGTTCGAAGCGCTCCTCTGGTGGCGCAGCCGCCGCATCTCTCGTCCGACGCTCTGGCTTCTGCCGGCCGCGGCCTTCGAGGCGCTCTACGTGTGGCTCTGGTTCACCATGGACAAGCCGGGCGCCGATCATCGCACCACCAGTGATGCCGTCCACAATGTCGGGATGTGGCTGGAGGGGTTCGCTTATCCGGTTACGCGGCAGATCGGCTGGCTGACGAATCTGTTCGGTGGCGATCCGCTGCGTATGGTCCTACCGCTCGGCGCCGCGGGCGTCATCGGCGCTGTCGCGATCTACGGGATGCGGCGTCGGGTCTGGACGCCGCTCATCACCATCGCCATCGGCGGCATGGTTTTCATTCCCGCCGTGATCGGCCTGACCTATGAATACGTGCAGAACAGCCCGCGCCTCCTCTACGTCGTGGCGCCGGCCAGCGCGGTCTTCTGGGGCATGCTGCCGTCGCTCCGATTCGAGCGCAGGTGGTTGGCGTGGGTCTGGCGCGGCGCCACGTTGATCCTCGCTGCCGTCGTGCTGATGCAAAGCCTCCTCTTCATACAGCGGCGCATGACGATGCTCGAGTACGGCACGCAGATCGCCGACGGGATCATTCGAGAGGGGAAGGCGTACCCAAGCGGCAAACTCCTCTTCGTCAACGTCCCATCCTGGTTCGCTCCCAAAACGCAGGAGTTTCCGCGCGGGCATCTCGGCATCCAGATCGAGCCCGACTACATCAACCTGAGCACGTTGATCTATGCCGGGTCCGGTCTGCACGTACCAACCGATTCCGTCTCGCTGGCGCCCGACGTCTCCGGCTGGCGCTATGACTTTCAACCACACGGCCAGCCGGTCGACCACAACGCTATCGACGCCAAGCTCCGCGACGGTTTCACGCTGGTGGTGGTCGATCTCTACCACGACGCCCTTGCCGTACGCGAGCCCGGCTCGCTCACGCCCAATCAGCCCGATCCGGAGAACGCCCAGGCGAGGTTTGGCGATGGTCTCGAGTTTTTGGATTCGACCATCACGCGCGATGGCGATTTGGTGACGATCGACAGCCGTTGGTACGTGCGCTCGGCTCTGAATGGCGATTACCAGCTCTGGACGCAATTGCGCGATGCGAATGGGAACGTGGTGGCTGAGCGCAAAGACTACGCGTTGCGCGGCATGTCGCCCCCGCGACTCTGGCAGCCCGGCGACCTGATCGAAGACCGGCTGGTGCTGGACCTCTCGCAGGTGTCGAACTCAGGAGATCTCTCCGCTCGGCTCGGCCTCGTCAGCACGGCCGATGGGTCGATGTTGCCGGTGACGGGCAACGGAGCCGCGGGTGGCTGGTTGATGTTGGGGGTTGTGCCAGGGAAGAAGTGACTATCGTTGATCAATGAGCCGGGTTGGAGGGGGTGACGTATCGACCTGCTGCCTATGGGCAAACACTTGGGTTTGCCCCCACAAGCGCCAACCCGTTCTCAGCCCGTTCAGGGGCTTCGTCTCGATCAGCCTGGGTTTTCAACCCAGGTTGACCGACGGGCCCCACGCCGGTTTATTCCGTCAATCACCATTGAACCCAGGGTGTACGCTGGACTAATCTGGTCGGTTGCGCACCGGACCGACTCCCCGAAACAGTCGTGACCCCTCACTCTGACAATTCCTCAATCTCCCTAACCATCACCCGAATCTCGCCGAACCGGTGGTACAGTAGCGAGGACCTACCCCTGCGTTTTTGCCAGCCGAAAACGTCGCTGTACCTGCCAGGAAAGGTGTCTCGATGAGCCAGCGCAGCGTCAAGTTGGCCTCCCCTGAGGAGCATTTTGGATTTCCGATGGCCTCGGACCGCAAGCTGGTCCGCTGGCCCGACATGCTGCAGTACTTCCAGCAAATCGCGGCGGGTAGCGACCGCGTGCGCTACGAGGAGCTGGGAAAGGCGACGGAGGGCCAGCCCTTTGTCTTGCTCACCATCTCCTCGGCTGAGAACTTGGCTCGACTGGAAGAACTGCGACAGATCCAGAAGCGACTGGCCGATCCGCGGCAGCTGTCCGACGAAGAAGCTGAGCGCCTGGCTGAGCTGGGCCGCTGCATCGTGATGATCACCTGCAGCATCCACGCGACGGAAGTCGGCGCGGTGCAGATGACGCCGGAGCTGGTCTACGAGCTGGCCACGAAAGATGATGAAGAGACAAAGCTCATCCTCCACAACACGGTGCTGCTCCTGGTTCCGTCGCTCAATCCGGACGGTATGGAGCTGGTGGCCAACTGGTATGAGGAGACTCTGGGAACGCATGCCGAAGGCTCGCAGCCGCCTGAGATCTATCACACCTACACCGGCCACGATAACAATCGCGATTGGTTCATGCTCACCCAGGTCGAGAACCAACTGGCGGTCGAGAAGGTGCACAACGTCTGGCATCCACAGATCGTCTTCGACCAGCATCAGATGATGCCGGACGGCCCGCGCTACGTCCTGCCTCCCTTCATCGATCCATACGATCCGAATGTCGATCCGGCCCTGACCGCCGAGATCGCGCAGGTCGGCACCGCCATGGCAGCGGCGTTAACCTCGGCTGGCAAGGCGGGCGTGGCGACCAACATCATCTTCGACGCCTATTCCCCCTCACGCGCCTATCAGCACTATCATGGCGGCGTGCGGCTCCTTTCCGAGGCAGCCAGCTGCAAGATCGCCACTCCGATCCACCTCAGCGGCATCGACCTCAAAGAGAGCCGTGGGTTCAATCCGCGCGAGAAGCTCTGGAACAATCCCTTCCCCTGGAGCGGGGGCGAATGGCGTGTGCGCGACATCGCCGACTACAACAAGCTCTCGGCGCTGGCATGCTTGAAGAACGCGGCGTCGTACCGGCACCAATGGGTGCGCAATTTCTGGCAGATCCAGAAGCGCGCGGTGGAGCGAGATACACCCTTCGCCTTCGTCATTCCTGCAGATCAACGCGATCAAGTCACCAGCGCCGAGATGTTGCAGGTGCTGCAGAAGGGCATGGTCGAGGTTCATCGGGCGCGCAAGCCTTTTACCGCTGCCGGGGTCGAGTACCCGGCCGGGACGCACGTCATCCAGATGGCGCAGCCCTTCAGTTCATACGCCAAGACCCTGCTCGAAGTGCAGCACTATCCCGATTTGCGCCTCTATCCGGGCGGTCCGCCGAAGCCTCCCTACGACATCACCGCGCACTCGCTGCCCCTCTACATGGGGGTGGACTCGGTGCAGGTGGAGCACCCGTTCGAGGCGGATCTGGAGCTGGTGGAGCAGGTCGAGCTGCCGCAAGGCTCGGTCTCGAACGCTAACCGCACCACGTTCCTGCTCGACTGCGAGACGAACGCGTCGTTCAAGGCGGTGAATCAGCTCATGGCGGCCGGAGCGTCGGTGCAGCGAGCCACGGACAGTTTCCGTGCCGCCGATCGCGAGTGGACCGCGGGGACCTATCTGATCGAAGGAGTCGACTCGGACCGTGTGGGGCAGGTGGCCAAAGAGACCCACGTTCATTTCGAGGGAGTCGGACGAAAACCGGGCGGTTCGTTCAAGCCATTGAGCCGGCCGCGCGTCGGGCTCTATCGCAGCTGGCGGCCCAACGGTATCGATGAGGGCTGGACGCGCTTCATCTTCGAGCGCTACAACCTGGAGTTCGAGACCCTGCGCGATGCTGACATGCGCCAGGGGAACCTGCGCTCGCGCTTCGACGTGATCGTCCTGCCGCAGCTTTCGATGCGCGAGATCATGGAGGGGAACGACCCCAAGGTTTACCCGGCCGAGTATTCGGGCGGCATCGGCGATCAGGGAGCGGCCAATCTACGGCGCTTCGTTCATGGCGGCGGAACGGTCATCGCTCTGGACGCGGCCTGCGACGTCGTCATCCGCTATCTCTACCTGCCGGTGGTCAACGGCATCGAGAACATCCCGAGCGACACGTTCTATAGCCCTGGGTCACTGGTGCAGGTGCTGGTCGACAACCACCATCCGATCGGTTGGGGCATGGAGCGTGAGGTCGCGGCTCTGTTTGTCAATTCTCCGGCGTTCGACGTGCTCAATGGCGCCGACGCGGTGGCGCGTTATCCACATACCGATCCGCTGCTGTCCGGCTGGGTGCTCGGGGCGCACCACCTGCAGGGTCGCTCGGCGCTGGTCGATGCGCCGGTGGGTGAAGGGCACGCCATCCTGTTCGGCTTCCGCCCGCAATTCCGAGCGCAGATGCGTGGCACCTATCGACTGCTCTTCAACGCCATCTTCAGCGCCACGCTCAAACGCGATTAGCGCGACATAGCGCGGGTCCCATCGTTCGAGACGTGCGTCGCCCGGGCCAGTAATCGGCCCGGGCGATGCACGTCAGTTGCAGCAGCAGTTGCCGCCGACACAGCAGGCATACGACGGTGTATCTGTGCAGCACAGGAAGACGCTGGCACCCGCGTCGCAGCACGTGCCGTCTGGCAGGGCTCCTCCCGAGCCAACTGGACAACACACCGTGTCCGACACGCAACCTTCGCCATAGCATCCGACTGGCCCCTCCCCTGCGCCGCAGCAGGTGCCGTCCGAAAGCACTCCATGGGATCCTGCTGGACAGCAGTAGTAGCCAATAGATGCGTCGCCCTGACACGACTGCGTTTCGTGGTCGCAGCAGTTGCCTCCGCACTGGTTGGTTCCTGGAGCGCAGCAGACGTACTGATCGTTGTAGGTCGAACCGCCGCAGATTTCGTAGAAGTAGCCATTGCCGCCACAACAGGCCGTCCCGTTGTCGCAGCACACGGAGTCGGGGCGCTGGTTATTGTTGTTGTTGTATGGCTGCGTCACGCCGCAGGTGTATTGACCGGATGGGCAGTTGCCGGAGCAGCTATCCTGGCAAGTTCCTGAGCAGCAAACCTGGCCGGAGCCGCAGGGCGTCTGATCCGCCACGGGGACGCAATCGCCCGAAGTGGGATCGCAAGACGAGCATTCGTTGCACGTCACGTTCGCGCACAGATCCTGACATGCGCACGTCTCCGGATCCTGCAGCTGGCCATCCGGGCACGTCGCCGTGCACTGGCAGGTGCAGGTATCGAGGCTGAACTCTTTACCTTGCGGGCACTGATTGCTGACGCATTGCTCCTGACAACAAAGTTTGGTGTTGTCATTCGCGTCGCAGGCTGCCCCGTCGATCTGGTTCTGGCAGATGTTGCACTGACAAGTGGTCGGATCAGGATGATCACCGTTGAAACAGAGCGGAACGCAATTCCCTTTACAGCAGATGGTCCCCTCTGCGCAGACCTTATCCACACATTGGCCGCCGCTGCACGTCTGGCACTCGCCGCAGGCATGGCCACAGTCGCCACAGTTGTTGTGGTCGGTCTGGGTGTCGACGCAGTGATCGTCACAACGCGTTTGGTTGTCGGCACAGGTACATTGACCGTTCTCACATGTCGCACCCGGATCACAGGCATTCCCACAGCTGCCACAGTTCTGGGGGTCGCCGGACGTGTTCACGCAGGACGTGCCGCAACAGACCTGGCCGAGGGTGCTGAGGCATCCATCGCCCGTGTTGCAGTCTCTCAGGAGCTTGTAAAAGAGACGATTCGCATTTATCCGGCAGCTGATACATCCAAGAAGCAACCTGCGGTCGCTGCAAATGCTGTGGCAGGTTGTCGTCTGATAGAAGATCGTCTCGCGCATGGCCGCTTCACGGCACGCTTGCTTGTTGCAGTTCGCCGCTTCAGCACTCGGAGCGCCAACCGAGCGACCGATGGCGACAGCGGCCAACCCTCCGACAAGACCCTTGATTACTCCGCGTCGTGACGTGGCACGACCCAGGGTTCGGGTCAGGTCATCAAAACGCCAATCTTGCATGCGTCGTCCTCGCGCTATCTGCCGAGACAGTCCGTGGCTCACTGCCGGTGCGGTCGAACCAGTTTCGAAAACTGGCGATTCGCGCGTTGCGCGACGGTATCTGATTTGGGTACGGAAAGCGCCAGTACGGCAACCGTCACACTGCGCTTTCATCATAACAGGCGGGCGTTACTTGAGCGTTATTCGGTGGTTGCCGAAATATCGATTCAGACTGAACTGTCGATATTCACGATCATTCGCACTTCGCCTGAGGAGGTCGAACGAGCGCGAGGGTGCCCTCGCGCTCGTCCATCTGGCTATGTGGGCCCGGCGCGAATCGCCGCGTTATCAGACTGGCGTCGCGTCGATGCAGTGCTGCGGCTCGCCGGAAATACTGCCGCAGATCTGAGTCTGGCCGCAGCATTCACCGTTGCTGCAGATGAAGGTGTGACAGCAGTCCCCATTACTGTCGATCATGGTGTTGTTGCAGCAGACGCCGTTCGCGCAGACCTCGTTGTTGTTGGCGTTGCAGCAGACATCTCCACAGACAAGAGAGGGGGCCTGACAGCACTCACCCGCGCTATTGATTTGACTCTGCGGACAGCAGACGCTGTCGTTCAGGCAGGTTTCCGATCCTTGACAGCAATAGACGTCGCAGGCCCGATCTTGCTCGCAACAGCCAACCGTGGTCTGATCCCAGTTTGTGTATCCACATACCTGATTCGGGGAGCAGCAGATAGCGTCGGTGTTGTCGTCTGGGTTGGCTGAGCAGAGCTGCTCGTCCGGACAATCGCAGGTCTGCTGGCAGACGCCGGAGCAGCAGACCTGGCCGGTGCCACAGGGCGTCTGATCGGCGACGGGAACACAGTCTCCTGACGTCGGGTCGCAAGTCTGGCATTCAGCGCAGGTGACGTTGGCACACAGATCCTGACATGCGCAGGTTTCCGGATCCTGCAGCTGGCCAGGGGGACAGGGTTGGCTGCACTCACAGGTGCAGGTCTGCGGATTGAGCGTTTTCCCTTGCGGGCACGCCGTCACGCAGTTGTCCTGGCAGCAGACGGTGCCCTCGGCACACGTCTTGGCAACGCACTGACCGCCGTCGCAGACCTGGCAGACATCGCATGTGTGGTCGCAGGCACCGCAGTTGTTGGGATCGTTCGACGTGTCGATGCATTGGTCGTGGCAGCACATGTCGTTCGGCCCGTCACAGTTCTCGCAGACCGGGCAGCAATCGCAGGCCCCCTTTTGTGCGTCCTCGTAGGCGGCTCGGCCGGTGGGTGTCTGAGACACGGCCAGGTAGAAGATGCGGGCGTCGACGTTGATACAGGCTGTGCGCATGTAGGTCTGGTACCAGCTCGTGCCTGGGTAGGCCGCGGCGCATTGGGCGGACAGGTCGTTGAAAAAGTTCGTGTCGCAGACCGACTTTACGCTGTTGCAGGTGTCGTAGCAGATGTCGTGGTTGTTGCAGGCTGGAGTGAAATCGACGTTGCGGAATGGCCCGATGCGGTTGGGGATCAGGTATTTCACGAACCCATTCTCGGGACCGCATCCGTTGAAGGACGGCGTGTGGCCAGGGTGTGGCACCCGATTCGGACACAGGTCGAGGTTGGCGATGGGGTAGCGCGGCTGAATGCCGGCGGGCTCGCAGCATTGGGTCGACGGGTCGTAGGGCACGCCGTTGCAGGTTGGTGCGGCGGCGGCAACCCCAGGTATGCGAATCGACCGGCCAACCACCGCGGTTACGACGCCGGCCAGCAGTCCCTTCATGACCTGACGTCGTGACGTCGCACGTCCCAGCGTGCGGGTCAGGTCATCAAAACGCCAATCTTGCATGAGTGATCCTTCAACTATCCAACGAGGCGACCTGTCACTCGCCGCTTCAGCGGTCGAGCTGGCGGTGAAATCGGGTGACTCGCGCGGTGATCGGTGATCTGGACGCGCAAACGATCGGAGCGACCACCATCGCTCCGGGATTTGCACTGTACCATGGGGGCGTTATTCCGGCGTTATTCGGTGATTGCCGAAATACATCGAGTCAGTGAGAACGTCATTCCCTCGATTCCTGCATCCTTCCATCCATGCTGACCCGGATGGTCAATCGAGCATATACGTACGGAACCAGCCGAGCATGCGCGTATAACAGTCGATGCGATGCTCCCGCTTGCGGAAGCCGTGTCCTTCGCCAGGATAGACGACGTATTCGTGTGGTAAGCCATTCTGTTGCATGATCGCCGCAACCTGTTCCGATTCCTCCGGCGGCACGCGTTTGTCCTCGGCTCCATGCATGATGAGTAACGGCGTCTTGATCTTGTGCAGGCTATGGTGCGTCGAGGCCCTGTCCATCAGCTCCTTCATCTCCTCGGGATAGCGACCCCAATAGTCCCGAGCGACGAAGACGCGGCCGACGCGGTCGCAATACTGATGCGCCGTGACCTTGTTGGTGTTGCCGTACATATCGACCGCGGCCTGGAAGAGGTCGGGCGCGGCCACGATGGCGTGGAGCGTCATGTAGCCGCCATAGCTGCCGCCATAGATTCCGACGTTGTTTACGTAGGGTTGCGCCTTCAGCCACTCGCCCGCCGCGACCGTGTCCCGCGTCTGACCGCCGCCCCAATCGCCGTAGGAGAGTCCAGCGAACTCGCGACCATACCCGCTGGAGCCGCGATACTCGATGGCCATCACCACGAAGCCTTGCTGGCTGAACCACTGTTCCACCGCGTGCCAGCCGTTGCCATAGGCATTGGTGCCGCCGCCATGAACCTGGACCAGCCCGGGGTAGCGCTTGGTCTCATCGAATCCGGGTGGGAGATAGAGATAGGCGTCGCAGTAGAGCCCGTCGAAGGAGCGATAGGCGATCCGCTCCGGCGCTGCGAGGGGTGTCCCGACCGACCGGAAGCAGTCGGTGAGGCGACGAGGCCGTCCGCCCGACAGCGGCAGGACGAATAGGTCGGGTGGGCTGGTGGGACCAGCGAGGACGATCGCCAGGCTCTCGCCGTCGAGGGACACGGCGAAATCGGTCACCATCCCGTCGAGGTTGGTGACTGCCGTGCGCACCCCGCCATCTGCCGGAACCGCGGTCACGTTCTTGTCGCCGTTGCGCAGCGAGAGCGCGTAGATCGTGCGACCGTCCGGCGACCATTCGGGGCCCGCGCCCTCCAGACGCCAGGAGTGACCGCCGTTGGGTGTCAGTTGCTGCATTGGTCCTGGCAAAAAGGGGATGCGCCAGATGTCGGCGTCGTCGCCGTACCAGTGCTCCGTGCTGGTGTTGGCGACCACGGTGAGGCTGCTTCCATCCGGAGACCAGGCGGGGTCAGTGTTGACCATCAAGCCGGTGGTGAGCTGCCGATTGGTCTTCCCGTCAGCCGAGACCACCCAGACGTCGTCGTTGTTGCGCTCTCCGGAGCGGGAAGAGACGTAGGCGATCCAGGCGCCATCGGGCGACCAGCGCGGCGTCCAGCGTGGCTCGTCGAGCGGGTTGGTTCCATGAGTGAGTTGGCGCGGTGCGCCGCCCGAAACCGGTACTGTCCAGACATCGAGGCTGCCCGCTTGACCGCTGATGAACGCGAGGGTCGCGCCATCGGGCGAGAAGGAGGTCGAGCGCGTCTCCCAGGCACCACCGGCGATGCGCTGCTCGTTTCCAGAGCCGCTGGAGTCGATGAGCCAGATGTCCGATCCACCCTCCGAGTTTCCGCGCACCACGGCCAGCCAGGCGCCATCTGGCGACCAGGCCGGTCGAGCACCGGCAACTGCACGCTCGCTCAGTGGGCGGCGCTCGCCGCTTGGCAGATCGCAGCGCCAGAGCTGCCAACCGTGGCCGGGTCGATCCAGCAGATAGGCCACGGCGTCGCTACCGGGCGACCAGACCGGAAACCCGACGCTCGGAATGTCGACGAGTTGTTCGATCGTATTCATCGTCACAGCCCCTGGCGCTTGAGAAAACCGTGCACGGCGGCGTTCCAACCGACCGGGTTCTCGGCCGCGGATGAGTGGTGCGTGTTCGGCAGGATCATGAACTCCGAGTTCTTGAACTGCTGATGCCACTCGTAGGAGAGTTCGATCGTCTTCTGCGGTTCGTTTCCGCCGACGATGACCAGCGCGGGAACGTCGAGCTGTTGCAGCTCCGGATAGCGCGGTCGCTGATCCCAGTCGAGAAACGCGGTCAAGACCTTGACGGTCGATTCGCGCGTGCCGATCGGGTTCGTCAGCGTGGCCAGATAGCGCCCGACCTGCGTCTCGCCGAAGCCATCCGCGATGGTCGGCGGACCATCCTCTTCCCAGTCATACGAGCGCGGCTGGCGTACGATGATGCGCTCGTCACGCGTGGCCGCGTCGATCTGATCTTCGAGCCATTTCCGGCCCAGCGGCCAGAAATAGGGAACCGTGTGGCCGACGATGAGTGCCAGCGCGCGATCGGGGTAGTCGACGCCGAATTGGGACGAGATCACGCCGCCGAGCGAGTTGCCGCCGACGATGGCACGCTCGATGTCGAGTGCGTCCATCAAGTTGCGAATGTCGCGTGCCATGTCCGCCAGCGTCCAGGGCGCCGGTGGATCGTCGGACCGGCCGGTGCCGCGCCGGTCGAACGTGATGACGCGGTAGAACTGGGAGAAGTAGGGGGCCTGAAAGACCATCCAGCGCAGGTGATGATGCCCATGCAGGATCAGCGGGGTCCCGTCACCCACGCTTTCGTAGTAGAGCCGAACACCGTCGGCATTCACAAAAGGCACTGAGGACTCCTCTCGTCAACTCATGTTCAGTCGTCCCATGATCGCCTGATGGCGCCACGCATTCAATCGGGTGTCTGACGTACGGTGACGGGTGCCTGTTTCGAACCCGAGCGCTTCGGGATACGATGCGCGCAGAGGGACGAGTAATCGATACCGCCGACACCCGCTGAAAGGAAGTCCGAACATGACGCGATTCACCTGGCCAGATGGCAAGCAAGTCGCCGCCGCGGTGACCTTCGACGCGGACGGAGAGACGATCCCGCTGGTGCAAGACCGCGAGCACAGCCATGAGCGGCTCACGCTCCTCTCAACGGCTGTCTACGGCCCCACTGTCGGCGTGCCGCGCATTCTGGAGTCGTTGAGCAAATACGACATCAAGGGGACCTTCTTCGTGCCGGGCTTCACCGCCGAATTACATCCGGAGATGATCGAGAGCATCACGTCCGGCGGCCACGAGATCGGCCACCATGGCTACTTCCACGAACGTCCAGACCGGCTCTCCGACGAGGAAGAGGAAGCCGTGCTGGTGCGCGGCATCGAGGCGTTGGAGCGGTTGACTGGACGCAAACCGGTCGGCTATCGCTCGCCCGCCTGGGAGATCAAGCCCGGCACGCCGAATCTACTGAAGCGCTACGGCTTCCGCTACGACACCAGCCTTATGGGAGACGACATCCCCTATCTGGTCGATACGCCGTCCGGCGACCTGGTCGAGCTTCCGATCCAATGGATCCTGGACGACTATCCGCACTACACGACACAGGTCGGCATCTCCAGCCCAGAGAAGGTCTTCGAGGTCTGGTCGAGCGAGTTCGCCGGATATCACCGCTACAACGGCGCCTTCATCCTGACCATGCACCCGTTCGTCTCGGGCCGGCCGTCGCGCGTGCTGTTGCTGGAGCGCATGATCGAATACATCAATGGGTTCGACGGCGTCTGGTGGGCCACGCTGGAGGAAATCGCCGACTACTGCCTGAGCCGCGACGATCTGAATCGCTGGTCGCCGCCCGATCTCAAAGCGCTCGTCGCGAGCAAGAGCTAGGGAGAGGGCGGGTCCGAGGGCGGACACATGGGTCTGCCCCTGCGGAAATACGGGATGTTCGGGGCGATATTCATGGTGCCCAATGGCCAGCCGCCAACCGTCTCGTGACTTACGGCGTTGCGCTGGGCGTCGGCGGCTGCAACGTGTTGAGCTTGGTGAGCGGGATGACCAGAAACTCGAGCTCGACCGGTTTGTTGAGCTTCTCGGCCAGCGCCCGTTGGATCGCGACGGCCTCGGTATAGCTCAAGTCGCGCGGCGTTCTGACGGTCGCGATGACCTGAAGATGCCCCTGGTCGCTGCGCTCATCGAAGCTCACCAGGCTCGAATCCGTGTTGATCTGGTGAAGCTGATCGGAGAGCGTGCTGCTGATCAACTGGTTTTCGCGAGCGTTGATCGAGATGTTGACCATGAAGCCGATCATCGGAATGGTCACCAGCAGGAACATGGCGCCGGAGACCGCGAAGGAGCGAGAAAAGATCGCGCGGCGATCGCGGAGGAAGGGTCCAAAGCCGACCCCGGCGAAGACCATACCGCCCGCGAAGATGATGGCCACTAGGTTCGAGAGAAAGAGGATAGCGGCGCCATTGTAGAGGTCGGAGCGCCCCTGCGAGAGGCCGATTCCTACCACGCACAGGGGCGGCATCAGTGCGGTCGCGATCGCAACACCGGGGAGCGTGGCCGAGAGTTTCGGTTGAGCGAGCGCGTAGGCTCCCGCGGCACCACCTGCCAGCGCCACCATCAGGTCGAACAGGGTCGGCTGCGTGCGACTGACTACCTCGGTCGGCAGCTGGGCCAGGAAGTTGAACTGGCTCGTTGAGACGAGCTGTCCCAGAAGCGCGCTCAATCCAACCGAAATCCCGGTCCCCAAGATCAGTGAGAGCGTCGCGTACCCCGCACGCCGGGCGTCGCCGCGCACCAGAGCCAGCGACAAGGCCAGAATCGGCGACATCAGTGGCGCGATGAGCATCCCTCCGATAACGACCGCGCCGCTGTTCAGGATCAACCCGAACGTGGCGATGACGCAGCTCAGGATGACCAGCAGCACGAAGTCGCGCGAGACCTTGGCGGCATGAGTCAGCTCGCGCAGGACGTCCGCTTGACGCGTTTCCGTAATGGATCCGAAGAGCCGGTGCATCCAATCCCTCAATGACTGACCCTGAACGGAACGATGGCAAGAGGCTTCCGTGAATTCTCCGGGCGGGGATATTGTACGTCCAGCTTCACGCGCGTCGTTTAACCCAGTTCACCGTGGCCGGCGCGAACTCGACGTCTCGCGCGGCAACGCAAACGAGGCGCGATCGACTTCACGGAGTTTGGGGAGCGGCTGCCCTTCAAAGTGATGAAGGACACGTCCGTTTCCTATCTCGGTAATGCGGTGAAAGCGTCGTGATGAGACTCAGCGAGTCTCGCGAACGTGGATCAGACCTCGGGCCGGTGGAAGACGATCTTGATGTCCTCGATCGTCAATAAGCCCTTCTCGATCATGGCGTCGAGTTTCGGGATCACGGCGTCGATCTTCTCGCGCGTATCGATGGCGGTGACGATCACTGGCAGATCGTTCGACAGACGCAAGATTTTGATGGTGTGGAGCTGTTTGTCGGCCCCGTAGCCGGCGGTGCCGTGGGCCACCGTGGCGCCTGAGATGCCCTCTCGATGGAGGAGTTCCAGAATTGCCTCGAAGAGCGGTTTGTGCTCGTGTCGGGCCGATTCGCTCACGTAGGCCGTCAGCTTCACGGCATCGCTCAGAGTCACGAATAGCCTCCCAACGCTCGAGCCATCACTACTCCAACGTACGCCGCGAACAGGCCAATGGCAAGCTGTCCGGCGATGTTGAGCAGTAGCCGCCCGGTCTCACCCGCTTGCAGCAATCCCAGGTTGTCGTAACTGAAGCTGGAGAAGGTGGTGTATCCACCCATCATCCCGACCGCCAGCAGCAAGCGGGCCTGACCCGAGAGCGAGCCGCGCTCCGACAGGCCGAGGATGAGCCCGATGATCAGCGAGCCAGTCACGTTTACGAAGAAAGTCCCAAGGGGAAAGCTTGTTCCCGCGAATGACTGGACCCAACCACCGATCAGATATCGTCCGGCGGCGCCGATCGCGCCACCGATCGCGACGAGTAACGTATTCATTCGCGGCCGCTCAACTGCCTCTCCGCAATTCGGGACTTCTGGCATCTCCTAACGTCGACGCTTCGACGGCCACAATAACGCAGAGGTCGTGAAGCTGCCAGTAGTGTCTTGCCTGTCGACAGGCTGTGGCATCGATAGATATGCTGTAACATTGTCGTGAGGGACAAATGCGCGACGAAGTCGGACGGGCGGATGTTGTCTGCGCACGCGGCGTGACGCATGGATGCCGGTTCGATCATGAACACGTCCTTCGACGCGCGATCAGCTTCTTGAGAGCGTGAGTGACCGGACTCGTCTCGCTGGTTGGTGGACCGCGTCGAGCGCGAGGCAGTCACTTTTCGCTATCCGCCTTGCCTGTCCCGTGAGGCGAGCTTATTGTAATGGTCATCTGTGAGGGAGTGAGGTGAATCTGTGGCCGTGGCCACTGACAGGAAGCGATTTCCCGGACCGCTCAAGGTAGAACGAGCCTACGAAGAACTCCGCCGGATGATCATTACTCATGAGCTTCCGCCCGGCGCCACCATCGACGAACGCGAATTGATGGATCAGCTGGAGATCGGGCGCACGCCGCTGCGAGAAGCGATGCTGCGGCTGGCGCACGAGCGGCTCATCGTGCGATCTCCCCGTCGGGGAGCCTGGGTCAGTCAGCTTTCTCTCACCGACATTCAGCAGCTGAATGAGGCTCGTCAGCTTGTAGAGCCGCCGATCGCTCGCCTGGCCGCAGAGAACATCACTCCGGCATATGCGCACCAGCTTCGTACGATCTTGCAGCACACAGAACAAGAAGTGGAACAGGGCGACTTTGCGTCGCTGGCGGTTATCGACCTCGAGTTTCATCACTTTCTGGGTAAGTTGGCAGCGAACGACTACCTGACTAACTTCTCGATGGAGATCAACACCTCGCTGCTGCGCTACTGGCACCTGTCATTCAAGCTGTCTGATTCCGGACGCGTCTGGCATCAGACGCACTCCGATCTAGTGGAATGCATCGCGTGCGGCGATTCCGACGCCGCGGCGGCAGAGGCGCAGAAGCACATCGACTCGTATCGCAGGCGCATGCGGCAATTCATGGGCTGACCGGGTTCGATCAGCATGGTCGCGGCACCCCGTCCGCGTGACCGAAGCCCACAGTGGCTGTCACGGGATTGCAAGGGTTGCGGCCGATATTGTTTTGCTCGCGTTACGATCAGGATAATACGGTTGAGCCCGTACCGGTGAGAAGCCACTGGTTCGGCGCGGTCCTGCTGACTTCTCTCCTCAACATGCGCCAATAAACCGTGCAAACGGAAAGCCCGACCATGCAACGCTTCAGCGTTCGCCGGCCCCTCACGTTCGCCACTCTCGTCGCGGCGACGTTCACACTTGGTCTCTTTGTCCGGACATTCGGGCTCCCGAACGGGGCAACAGCGATCACGATCAAACCGGGGATTCTGCTGGGTATCGATGCGACGCGCATCATCATTCCGGCGGTCTTCATCCACTTCGCGATGGATCTCGCCAATGCGTTGCAGACGACGACGAGCGGCAACGGAACTGGTGGCGTCGACATCGCGTCCAGACTCATGAACGTTGCGCTGTTCGCCCTCTTCGCGCTGTATGGATACTGGCTGCTGCGTCGTCACCTCGGCGAGATGGGGCCGGTCGAACGGCGAATTGGCGGGCGGGAGTCGGTGACTTTTTCTGGTGATTCAGACTTATTCGCCTGGTTAAGATGAAACTGCCGCTGGTCGAGCGTGTCGTGCTTTGCGATGATGTCCACGATGTAACGAGCATCGTGAGGCGGCCAGTGGCAGGAGGTCATCATGGGCGGTCAAGGTTCCGGTGCCAGTCCCGACATCGCGATTGTGGGTGGCGGTATCATCGGGTGCTCGCTCGCCTACGAACTGGCGCGCAACGGGCTGTCGGTGATGATTATCGAACGGGGAGCGGTTGGGCGCGAGGCATCCGGCGCGGCCGCCGGGATCATCTCGCCGCCCTCATCGACCGATACTCTGCGAGTCAAGGCGGAACTGACCGCCGACAGCATCCTGGCCTATCCCAATTTCATCGAGCGAATTGAATCGGCGACTGGAAGTCGAACGGGTTTTCAACTCAGAGGTGAGCTTACTGTCGCGCTGCACGAGTCCGAGATCCCTGAGCTGCAGTTATTGGCCGATTGGCAGTCAGGGCTTGGCTTCCACGTCGACTGGCTCGACGGCCCTGCCGCACGGGAGCTCGAACCCTCGCTGTCCGAGAATGTGCTCGGGGGCGTTCTGGTGCGCGAGGCGGCCAGCGTCTTCACGTACGACCTGACGCGCGTCACCGCTGAGGCGGCCGCGCGTGCCGGTGCGCGCATCGTCGAGCACACGCCGGTTGTTGGAATCACGGTGGAGCGTGGACGCGCGGTTGGCGTGCGGGTAACGGAAGGGTTCGTGCCTGCCGGTCAGGTGGTGCTGGCGGCGGGAGCCTGGACAGCGCAGGTAGCCGGTGATACCGCCCGAATCATCCCCACCTTCCCATCCAAAGGACAGATGCTGGCGATCGCCGGGGCGCCGCGAATGCCCTACCGCATCATCGGTCGCTTTGGCGGTGGGCATCTCGTGCCGCGCACCGACGGGACTGTGGCGGTCGGTGCGACCAAAGAACGCGTCGGCTTCGACAAACGCATCGTGGCCTCGAATACGCAGTGGTGTCTGGATCTCGCCACCGAATTGGCTCCCACACTGCTGCATGGCGAGATCACCTCGATGTGGACCGGGCTGCGCCCTGGCTCGGCGGACGATCAGCCCATCATGGGCCGTGTCCCCGACGTGGACGGGCTCTGGGTGGCGACCGGTCATTACCAGACCGGCATCCAGATGGCGGTTATCACGGCCGACCTGCTCGCGAGCTCGATCCTGGTTGGCTCATCCGACCCGCGAATCGAGGCGTTCAGCGTGTCACGATTCGCTCGCCAGACCGGCGTCGGCTCGACGTGATGTCCTGACGGCACGAACTCTCCAGCGCCGTCCAGACAGTCTCGTGGATGTGACCGTCGGAATCACGTGAAGTCGGCGTCGTGCTCGTAATTGTCTAGGTGGTCGGTTCGCCGCCACGCTTTTCATGCGCCGCGTTTTCGTCTGACCTGGAGTCGCACGGATTTGAGTCGGAATACGGCAGATGGAGCATCTCTAGCGCGTGATCAACGGCCTCATCTACCGTGAAGCGCCGGCCCTCGTCCCAGGCAACGGCGAGCGTCGCCGCGTCGAGCGACAACTTCAGCTGATCGACGGCATGCTCGTACTCTTCCTGAAGGTGACGTGAGCCGATGCCGAGGTTGAGAGATTCACGCAGCCCTTCCGCCGACCCGAACAATCGTGCCGCGATCTCAAATCGGTTGATTTCGACCGCGAGTTCTCCTACGTGTCGAATGAGATCGACTAACTCAGGTGTTTCTCCGATCGCCCGCGTCCGCGTCGCGCTTTCATCGTAGTACCGCCGAGCGCTCGGCACGTCACCAAGGCACAGCGCGACATGACCAAGGTTCTTCAAGGTGTGAGCAATTTGGGTCTCGTCGGCGAGCTCGGTGAAAATCTCCAGACTCTCCTCGTGACGACCTCGTGCCCGGGAGTAATCCCCGAGAACGCGGGCAGCGACCCCGAGATTGCTCAGCGTAAACGCCATGCCGCGGCGGTTCCCGATCTGACGCTGCTGCGCCAGGACCGCTTCCAGGCGAGAAGTTGCCTCATCGAGATCCCCGAGGTTGAGGGCTAGTCCGCCGAGGTTGTGCTGCGCGCGTACCACGCTGGGAGCATCCCCGGCACGTTCGGCAAGGGCAAGGCTCTGTTCCCACCAGGATCGAGCGCGATCGAAATTGCCTTGATCGGAGGCCAGAATAGCCATACTGTTCAACGTTCGAGCACGACCGAAGTCTGACTCCAGGAACGTCCACAGCTCCAGGCTCTGGTTCAGGAGGTGGGACGCGACATCATACTCGCCCTGTCGCCGCGCCAGCTCTGCCGCGCCTCGAAGAGCCTCCGCGCGCCAAGAGGAAACCACGCCGTTGCTGATGGTGAGAAGTGCGTCCAGCCATCGACGCCCCTCACTGACATTCCCGCGTACGCTCCAGAACTCCCACAATGCTGAAGCGATCCGGAGACCAGGATCAGCCGCTCCGGAATCGACGCTCCGTTGCAGCGCCGCGCGAAGATTGTCTTGCTCAATCGTCACGCGGTGCAGCCATGCCTCAGTCTGCGGTCCTTCCAGACGGAAGCCGGCCCGTTCGGTCAGTTCCACGAAGTAGCGCGCATGACGATCATGGACCGCTGGTGAAACCCCACTTTCGTCGAGCAACTGAAAAGCAAACGCCCGAATGGGCTCCAGCATGTGAAAGCGGCGCCATTGGGAGGAATTAGTGTCTTCGCCGACAATGAGGCTTTTGTCCAGAAGCGCGGTCAGGCACTCCAATGTGGCTGTCGCTGCGTCTGATGTTCGCGGAAGGGTAATATCCTCGTCTTGGTCGATAAAGACCGCCGCCTCAAGGTCCCATCCACCAGTGAAGACGCTCAGACGCCGAAAAAGACGCTGCTCGTTTGATGGCAGCAATTCGTAACTCCAGCGGATGGCGTTTTCGAGCGTTTGCTGTCGCTCAGGCGCATCGTGTCGGCCGCGATTCAAGAGCGTAATTGGTTGGTCCAGTCGCTCAAGAATCTGACCTGGAGTGAGCACCGCGCTGCGCGCGGCCGCCAGCTCAATCGCGAGCGGCATTCCCGCGAGTCTCCTCGTGATCTCCGCGATCGCATCGGCGTTCGCTTCCGTGATCCGGAATCGAGGATTGACTTCGCGAGTCCTCACCAGAAAGAGTGAAACGGCGGGATACGACGATCGTGTCTCCCACGACGCCATGGCATCGGAGTCCGGATGCCGTAGCGGCGGAACCGGATATTCCTGTTCTCCTTGCAGACGTAGCCGACTGCGACTGGTGAGTAGCATGCGAACGCTGCGGGCACCGGCAAGAATCTCAATGAAGTCTGGCCAGGCCTCCGCGACCTGTTCAACGTTGTCGAGCACCAGCAGCAGGTGCCGGCCACGCAGCTTGGAAATGACACCCTCAATGAGCGGGGTGGTTCCAGAGTCGCGTAGACCGAGTGCTTGGGCAATCGCCGGCATCACGTCACGCGCGTCGGTGATTGGCGCCAATGAGACGAGGACGACGCCGTCCGGGAACGCGTTCACGACTTCATGTGCCAATGCGAGCGCCAGACGCGTCTTGCCAATGCCGCCGGGTCCGATCAGCGTCAACAGGCGCGTCCCGCCCAGCAGGTGGCGCAGTTCGGCGATTTCCTGATCTCGGCCGATCAGATCATCCAACGATGCGGGTAGGTTTGAGCGAGCCGCCACCAGGCTGTCAGACGGCCTCAACTGGAGCCGATCAACCGGGTAACGGTGGCCGAGTTGATCTCCGCGGCGAATGGCTTCCGCGAGCTCACTCGTGGCTTGCTCAGGCGTCGCGTCGAGCTCTCGCGTGAGAACCGTTCGAAGCCGGTCAAATTGTTCGAGCGCCAGCGATCGGCGTCCGCTCTGCGCATACAGCCGCATGAGATTGACTGTGGTGGCTTCATCAGCCGGTTCGAGCTCAACGAGAGTCCGGACTGTGTTGATCGCAAGGTCGATCTCTTGACTATCACGATAAATCTCTGCCAACCGTGCCAGTAGCGCGAGATAGGTCGCCCGTAACGACGCTCGCCGACCCGTCGCCCACTCCTCATAGAGGTCGTCCGGCAACAGGTCGCCCGCGTACATCGAGATTGCCCGTTCGAGCAGCGCGGCATCGGTGCTATGCCAGGAATCTGCAGCGGCTTCAGTGAACTCAGTGACGTCGGTCCAGACGAGATCCTGTGGACCGAGTGAGATGAGATCCCGATTTCTCTGCAGCAGCGACGACGATGCTCCTGCGTCCGCGAAGAGCTTGCGCGCGGAGAAGAGGCTGTAACGCAGGTTTCTGGCGGCTGCTTTCGGCTCTGCATCCGGCCAGAGGGCGTCCATCAGCTGTTCGCGGTGCAGTTGATAACCCGGTGCGAGCGCGAGGAGTTTGACGAGCGTCGCGGACGTTCGAAGTCGCCATGCCGAAGCCGGGATGACCTGTCGGCCGACGGTAACCTGAAAACAGCCGAGCACGCGGATGGAGAGATGCGCCAAGCCGGTCACGAGGACCCCCAAAACCATGGATCTCGTGCGTGTTGGACGACTTCATCGTATCGCCCGAACACTCGCAGCGTCAAACCTCGTGTTTGCGCTCAACAAACGCGTGACAAACGCCGATGGTTCAGCATTGATCCACAACCTCTCGGGCAAATCTCAGCCGCAGTCCAAGTGATTCACCCCTGTTGGGATCATCGGAATGAGAGGAGCGAACCATGGCGGACGTGAAAAAGCTCAATCGGGCCGTCATGCTGACGGCAATTTCCGGCGCACTCGCCCTTGGTAGTCTCTCGATCAGCGTGTTCGGAATTGGCACGTCGCCGAGCAATGCTGATCGTGTAGTAGGTGCCAGCGCGAGCGACCAGATTGCGTTGAAACTGGATGGCGTCAATGGCGAAAGCCAGGACAGCAATCACCAGAATGAGATTGAGATCCTGAGCTGGTCGTGAGGCGAGTGAGATTCGATCCCGCGTGCGAAGGGAGGCTACCTTGGGTGAACAGATCCGCATCGTGAAGAACGAGATGCTGATCAGCGGGCCGCCGACGGCTGGGATGACTCGGAGCGAGGCATTCGCTATGGAAGGGATGTGGATGGGTGAGGTGCGTACCCAGCCGGGCGCCACTTCGGGCTGGCATCACCACGGGGATTACACGACGTATGGATACGTCATAGCCGGTCGCCTTCGCTTTCAGGTTGGACCTGGTGTCGACGAAAGCGTCGAGGCTGGTCCCGGCGACTTCTTCGTTGTGCCTCCACATACGGAGCACCGCGAAGGGAACCCAGGTGACGAGGAACAGGTATTGGTGGCGGTGCGTGTCGGCTCAGGGCCGACAGTTATCAACGTCGAAAAGCCTCACGCGAGATAGACGTTCCTGATTCGCGATACCTTCACTCCGTTTCCAGCGACGCAGATCGAATTCCTGACCGCGCCGCATCTCGGGCGGGGACATGACGACCGCGCTCGTTTGAGCAGCGAAAGGAAAGAGGTAATGGGTACTGTCAAGGTTGCCGAATTGGTCGCCGATGCCAAATCGCGAATTCAGAACTTGAACCCAGCCGAGGTCAGGGCCGAGCTCGATCGTGACGGCGTCGTACTCATCGACATTCGTGAGGAAAGAGAACTGAGCGAGAACGGCGTCATACCGGGTGCGATTCACGCGCCACGCGGCATGCTCGAGTTCTATGCGGATCCCGCGAGTCCTTATTACCGCGCTGAGTTCCAGCCGGCCAGCCGCATCATCCTGACCTGCGCTTCGGGTGGGCGCTCAGCGTTGGCGGTCGATCGTCTGCAGCAGATGGGTTTTGCCAACGTTGCGCATCTGGACGGCGGGCTCAAAGCCTGGAAAGAGCACGGCTACTCGGTTGTCCAGAGCTAGGCGCTAC
Source organism: uncultured Chloroflexia bacterium (assembly GCA_963822235.1). Lineage (GTDB taxonomy): Bacteria > Chloroflexota > Chloroflexia > Thermomicrobiales > Thermomicrobiaceae > CALAGB01. The sequence continues at coordinate 1,231,434 of CAWGGU010000005.1, read as the reverse complement.
AGCAGTCTGCAGAAGAGTTGCCCGCTGGCAGACACAGGGGTCTGCCCCAACAGTAGAGGCAAGTCCCCGTGCTTGCCCTCGTGCCCGGACAACCACCGTGAAACTTGCTTTAATGTGAGGCAAGTATGCCGAACATTGCTGTAAACGGAACAAAACTCGAATACGTTGAGCAGGGCGAGGGACCACCGGTTCTTTTCGTTCACGGCGGTTCGGGCGATCTCCGAACCTGGGAGGCCCTACTTCCCGTCTTTAGCGCTGGACATCGAGCCATTACCGTCAGTTGCCGCGGCTATTACCCGAACGAGCCACTTCGGGACGACGAGGAGCTGCCGCTTGACACGCACGTGCAAGACCTTATTAGTTTCGTTCGCGCTCTGGAGCTCGAGCCTATACACCTCGTCGGGCATTCTTCGCCGGGTGGATTTGGCAGTCTGCTGGTTGCTCTGCGAGAGCCCGGGCTGCTCCGTTCGATTGTGCTGGCGGAACCACCTGCCTTTCCACTCCTCGGCGTAAACATTCCGCCCAAACCACCGCAGATACTTCGGCTGTTTATTCGGCACCCAGTCATCGCGGCCGGATTCGTCAATTTTGGCGCGAGGGCCGTGAAACCTGCGATGAAAGCGTTTGAGCGCGGGGACGACGAACTGGCCCTGCGCCTCTTCATTGCTGGCAATCTGGGCACTGCAGCCATCGCTCAGGTTCCGCCAGCCGTATTTCAGGCGAGGTTCCAGCAGTCTCTGGCAAACGTCCGTCCGCTGAAGGCCCAACTCAGAGCCGGGTTTCCATCTATCTCAGCGGATGATGTCCGCAAGATCCATGTGCCCACGCTTCTCGTATCGGGTGAACGCAGCAACGCCGTTCTTCGCGGGGTAGTTGATCGGCTGGAGACGTTGCTCCCAAATGCCACCAGACTCGACATCCCGAATGCGTCACACAATATGTTCGATGCCGACCCGGAAACGTTCAACCGTGGTGTCATAGCTTTCTTCGAGGCGCATTGAAACGTGTCTCGGTTCATTATTGGAGCTATGGTCTTCTCGGCGAACGTAACGGGAGCAAAGCGATGTCGCCATTCGTAAGTTGGAACAGTCAGCAATCAACCGACTTCGCAGCGTGGACGGTCCCAGATCTGCCCACGAAGTGTCACTTTCAAGGGTAATTCGCGGGCATTCCTCTCCGACGTCTGCCGAATTCGGCCGGTCATCTCGCACCACGCAGTATCATCTGCCTTTACGATTGGGCAGGTTCGGTCACACGTTCACGGCAAGAAGGGAGGCGCGCCATGGCCAAGATGGAGTCCACGGTGGACATCGCGCGGCCGGTCCAGGAGGTCTTCGCCTTCGTCCTCGCGCTCGACGAAACCGCGCCCAAAATCGACGTGGGCGCCTCCGTCGTCAAATCGCCGAGCGGGCCCATCGGACCAGGCACGACGTTCCGGTTCCGCCAGCAGAATCATCGCAAGGCCAGGGAATCAGTGACGCGCTACACCGCGATTGAGACCAACAGGAGCATCGCGTTCGAGGCGGAGATCGGACCGATGCGACCCAGGTGCGAACTCACGTTCGAGCCGACGGACAACGGCACGCGGGTGACGTTTCGCGGCGACTCCCATCCGCGCGGGGTATTCATGGTCCTGGCGTCTGTGTTCAACCGGCGCGGGCAGCAGGTCTGGAGCCAGCGATTGGAACGGATCAAGACCGTGCTCGAGACGTCGACGCCCTGACGTCGCGCACATTATCCGCAGCTTGACGTACTGATGGCTGGCAGGATCGATCATGTCACAGCAATTCCGCGATTCGTCGAGCCGCCTTCACCGCGCTGCCGTCCTCGTGCGCCAGATAGTTACTCGTATCGGCGCCAAGATTGGCCAGCATGGCTTCCGCCAGCGACTCCGGCGTGAGTGTGTCGTACTCCAGGCGGGTCCCGGCGTGGTGCCGGTTTAGCCGATGGGCCACGTGGTAGACCTGCTCGCAATGTTCTTGAATCGGCACATAGATGAACGGGCGGCGATTGACCGTCAGTTCCATGGTGCTGCTGAGTCCCCCTTGCACCACCGCCAGATCACAAACCGCCAGATGCTCGTAGAGGTTGTGGACGTAGCCGACGACGTCCATCCCTTCGCTGCGCGGTAAGCGGGATGCGTCGACGCGCGGACCGGCGACGGCCACGCAATGGGCGTCGGGTCGCTCGCGATAGACCAGCGGCCAGGCCTCCATCGCCGTGCGCAGCAGTGACGCGCCAACACCGGTGCCGCCAACCGTCAGGATGACGAGGGGTTGATCGGGGTCATAACCCAAGCGCTGGCGTGCTTGCCGCGTATCGACATAATCTTCAGGATTGAGCGGCGTGACGTAGCCCACGGCTTCGAAGTGCTCGCGGGTCCAATCGGGTATGGCCGGCAAGCCAGCCCCGAAGCGCTCCGGCAACAAATCCTCAAAGCTTCCGAAATAGAGCGATCGGTCGCGCACGTACGGAAAGCGTTCGACCTGCTCGATCATCTGCGCGTTGTAGTCGGCGGTCAGCAAAGCCTCGCGCGATCCCGCCGAGCGATCGATGGGCACCCAGCCGACGAAATCGGTCATGAAGACGTACGGGGCGCTCTTGAGCTCGGGATTCTCGTGCAGGAAGTGATCGACCTCCCAGGCTTCGTCTCCGATCCAGATGTCGTAGGGCGTCTCGCGGACGGCCTCGAGGAAGACCATGAAATTGGCCAGAAGAATCTCGTCCATGTCGCGAAACGCCTGAAAGCAGTGGAGATGGTGCTCGTGCGCTGAGCCTTCCCAATGCGTCGACTCGCTGGCAAGTAGGCGACTCATGGGGTGGATGTGCTCACCGGCGCGCTCGAGCACGGTCGTCACGGGCTGCTGCGCCAGCCAATCAATCTCAAGATCGGGCACTTCACGCCGCAGCTCGCGCGCGATTGCCAGATCGCGCTGAACGTGGCCCAGGCCAATTGGGCTGGAGATGAACAATGCGCGCGGAATGTTGCGCGCCTGGGCCGACGTCCAACTCCGGCGAACCGGGGTCGTCGGACCGAGAAACTGGTCGATCTCCTGATTAATGCGCACCGCCTCGCGTGCCTGGACGGAGTGAGAGCCGCCTTCGATGGTAATGAACCCGAAGTCAGGCCGACGCTCTGCCAGATCCTGAGCGACCTCGATACTGGCGATCTGGTCGCGATCGCCGTGGATCATCAGGACCGGGCAGCGCACGCGTTCGAGCACCTCGTCGAGCGAGAGAGCGGGCAGCAGCGCCGAGTTCGACGCCGTCTTTGCCAGGATCTCCGGGGTCGTCTCTTTCGCCCACGACACGAGGTCTTCGAAGATTTTGGTCGAATGTGGCGCGCTGCAGACCTGACCCATGAAGAATTCGAGCCAGCCGTCGAAGTCTTCCAACCAGTAGTTGGCATTCCGTTTCTGCCAACCTTCGTACGAGTCCCTTGGCTCCCAGAAATTGGGATCGTCCGTCAGTCCCCACTCCGGAGTGACCGGCGCGATGAGGGCGAGACGGTTGACGCGCTCCGGAAATCGTGCCGCCATCCACAGACCGTAGGCGCCACCGAGTGAAAACCCGAGGACGTCCGCCCGTTCGACTTCGAGATGATCGAGCAGGCCGATACCGTAGTCGATCACGCGATCCAGCTCGAAGGCTCGCGGGTCGGTGGTTCGTTCCCCACCGCCGATGCCGGGTGGGTCGTAGGCGATGACACGGCGCGAGCGGGCCAGATGCGGAATCTGCATCTTCCAGTGGCGGAATGGAGCGATCTGCCACGAAGGGAGGAGCAGCACTGGCGGGGCCTGCAAGTCTCCAAAGTCTTCGTAGAAAATGCTGAAGCCGCGGATTTTCAAGTGACCGGAGTCTCTCGCCTCGACTGCGCGCACAAATCACCTCCCGAAATGTCGGGGGTTCGCCACGTTCGGCCAATCTCCTGGTTTAGGTTTCGCGTCAGGATATGGTTCGAGCGCCATTGCGATGATGTCATTGAGCTTGGTCAACGGCGACGAACCATATCGCGCTGTCGCGCGAGAACCATGGTCGTCAGCGCCTCTTGCGAGCGTCGTGCGACTAAGCTCGACAACGGCGCTTGGACCAGTTTCCTCGATGCGTGACAGAATGGCGTGCGCACGATCGTGATCGTCCAGCGCGATGAACAATTTGGCAATTTCGGGCAAGACCTCCAGTACGAGTGGGTGAGCGTGGAGATCGTTTGCGATTCGTAGCGCGGCGCGAAAGTGTTCGCCGGACTCGGCGTAGTCACACATCATTAAGGCGACCACGCCTGACTGGATCAGCGACTGAGCCATACCCCATCGGTCATCCATCTCATGCCGAGCGTCCAAGCTCCTCTGGAGGAGACGCCGCGCTTCATCATATTCACCGCGACGGCACAGAACGGTGCCAAGGTGATTGAGCGCGAACGCCATGCCGCGTTGATCGCCGATGGAATCAAATGTTCTGAGACTCTCTTGAATCATCTGGCGCGCGGCGTCCATATCACCGAGCACGCAGGTGACCATTCCTAAGTCGTTGAGCGAATACGCCGTAATCCATTCGTCTCCGGCCAGACGGCTCATACGCAAGCTCTCTTCGAGAAGCTCGCGCTCCGTCTCATGGTCATCGGCAGCGTGCGCGATCATCGCCATGAAATTCAAGTTGAGAGCGAGTTCACCATATTCACCGTGCCGTCGTAGGATTTCGCTGCTTCGTTTCAAATCCGGCTCGCTGAGTTTGAAGGCACCGATTCGATGGATTCCGACCGAGCGGCGCGTAAGCGCGAGCGCGAGCGCGACCTCGGCCCTGGTATCGGTGAACTTTTCCAAGACTCGAACCGCTTCACTCAGCAGATTTTCGATCTCACGATATCGTCCAGTGACCTCATAGAAGAGCCATGCGGTGACCAGAACGTCGAGAATGTCAACACGGGCATTGGCCAGCGTCCAGGTCCAGGTCGCACGAATGTTCTCGCTTTCGGCGACAAGTTCCTGCAGCGCTACAGCTCGTTCGTTAGTCTTGAGTCGCGCTTCACGGTCGATGAGGTACCCGGAGTAGTAGTGCGCGTGAGCGTTATGCGTCGCGTCACGTTGGTCTGGCCGTTCGTCTAGCTTCTCGGAACCGTATTGTCGCAGTAACTCATGGATCTCAAACCGCCCCACAGAATTTCTGGTCATGAAGGACTTGTTCATTAGAGCCATCAGGGTGGGGAGCGTCGCGCCAGCGACGCGCTCGGCCGCCTCTTTCTGGAATCCACCGTGAAAGACGGAGAGGCGTGCAAAGACGGTTCGTTCGTGTTCGTTCAGCATTCCCCAGGAATGGTCGAATGCTGCCCGAACGCTGCGGTGGCGTTCCGGCACGTCCCGAAGGGACGTCGACAGGAAGTCGAGGCTCTTTTCGATCTCATTCGCGATTTCCTGACAGCTCAGAAGTGGCGTCCATGCGGCGGCAAGCTCGATCCCCAATGGGATACCAGCGACGAGCGCGCAGATGCGCGCGATATCTTGAAGATCCGTCGGACTGTGCGTGAAGAGCGCATTGGACCGTTTCGCGCTCCCGATGAAGAGCTGGAACGATCCGCTCTGTTCGATCGTCTCTACATCGCCTGTTGGATCTGGAATGTCGAGAGCCTGCACCGGGAAGACGAGCTCTCCATACAATTTCAGTTGCTCGCGGGAGGTGACGAGAACGTGCACTCCAAGAGCGCGATCCAGAATGTTCGCAATGAGGTCCACGTCGCTCAGAAGGTGCTCGAAATTATCAAGGACGAGCAGTAACTCCCGATCGCTCAGGTCATCGAGCAGTTGATCGCGCGGATCGCGGCTCCCGTAGAAGGTTAGCGAGCAAGCGTCTGCGATCGCCTGAATCAGGGAATCGGCGGACTCAATCCCGGAAAGCGGAACGAAGCACACTCCATCGGCAAACGTGTCTCTCTCGTCATTCGCGAGCTGAATTGCTAAACGAGTCTTGCCTATTCCACCGGGCCCCATGAGGGTGATGAGTCGATGCCCGCCGCTGCCGACGATGTCGGCCAGTTCGGCCATCGCGCGTTCTCGGCCGACAAGAGGATTCATCTGCCTTGGAAGACGGAACGACCGCTTGATTCGATTGATCTCGCCAACCGATACTGGAGCGCTCTGATACGACCCTTCCCCAATGTCATCTCTGAGTCGACGCGTTTCTGGCTCCACGTCGGTGTCGAGCTCGTTTCTGAGCATGGCTTGCAGGCGTTCGAAGTGGGCCAAAGCCACGGGGCGTTGGCCAGTTTGTGCCAGGAGATGCATCAAGCGACGATGACCGTCTTCACGCCACGGATCGAGATCGACAAGTCGCCGAAGATACGTAATTGCCTGATCGTTATCGCCTGTGTGAGCCGAGAATTCGACGAGAAGATCCAGCATGACACTGGCCCTGTGGTGGAAGTGCTCTCGCTTCGCCAGCATCCAATGTTCGAATTCAGGGCAGTCCGCGAGCGAGAACTGTTCGAGAAAAGGTCCGCGATACAGTTCAGCCGCCTCCAAAAGCCATTCCGCGCACCTGCGGCAGGTTTCGGGACGATGATGGACGTGCTGGTTGACGCGATCGAAGAGTGAGTCAAACGCGAGGACGTCGACGAAGCAATCTGCGTCTCGATCGAACTGGATTGCCTCTCGCGTGGAACGGAGCGCTGGCGGATCGGATTCGCGATCGCCGACGGTAGCACGCAGGTTCCAAAGCGCCTGGTTCAGGTTATGGCGAGCGCTTGATTCGTCCTGATCTGGCCACAAAAGGCCGGCCAACGTCTCACGGCGATGCGCTCGATCTGCCTCTGTCGCCAAAAAGGCCAGAAGAGCCAGCACTTTGTCGTAGGCGAACTCGACGATACGATCGTTTTCACGGGTGAATTGTGTTGGTCCGAATAGCGAAAATGTTAGTCGCGGCATGTCGGACTCACTTCGCGCCGAACGATCATGTCTCTGATGCATGTGTGACATAAGCATGACACGCCCCGCACGCCGAATCAACAGGACTGTTGACGGTCCTTTGATCGTCTGTTGATTGACCACCACTACAGTTCCATAAACCGCCATTAACCCGAACAGCGTTGAGGCGCGGAGACAGGCCGCGTCAACGCTGAAGAACGGAACGGGGGTGCATGTTGATGCCACGTGCTTTTGTGGCTGTCCACGCGACAGGAGGAGAGGGCGGCCGACGACGCCTTGTGGTGAATCGCTAATCCCGACTACGCAAAACATCTACGTGTAAGGAGTACTCGATGGCGACGAACCAACAGACCGCAACCATGTCACAGGTCGATGCGATAGAGATCGAACGACTTACCGGCGCCGTCCGTGGAGCGGTGATTCAGCCAACAGATCCCAACTACGACGCGGCTCGCACCGTCCACAACGCAATGATCGACAAAAGGCCGGCCATTGTGGTGCGCTGTGCCAACGTTGCGGATGTGATCCACTCTGTCAATTTCGCCCGCGATAACAACCTTCTGGTGTCGGTACGAGGTGGCGGCCATAACGTCGCTGGACTCGCAACGTGTGATGGCGGGTTAGTCATTGACCTGACCGACATGGACGGTGTTCGGGTCGATTCGAAGCAACGGACGGCTCGAGTTGAGGGCGGGGCAACGTGGAGTCAGGTCGATCACACAACACACGCGTTCGGGCTTGCCACCCCATCCGGCATCATCTCCACAACCGGGGTCGCGGGACTGACGCTCGGCGGCGGCTTTGGTCACTTGTCGCGCCACTACGGCCTCTCCTGCGATAACCTCCTGTCGGCGGACATCGTGACGGCAGATGGCCAGTTCCGCACGGCCAGCGCCGAACAGAACCCCGACCTCTTCTGGGCCATTCGAGGCGGGGGTGGGAACTTTGGGGTGGTCACCTCGTTTGAATTTCAGCTCCATCCGGTGAACATGGTCTATGGCGGGCCTATCTTCTATCCGGCCGAGACGGCCGAACCGCTCCTACGATTCTTCCGCGATTTCATGCGGCAGTCACCGAATGAGCTCAGCGCATTCTTCAGCTTCCACCAAGGACCGCCAGCGCCGTTCATCCCGGAACACCTCCACTTCGTGCCAATGGTTGCCATCGTCGTGTGCTACTCGGGCGACGACCTGAACAAGGGCGAGGAATTGATTCGCCCGCTCCGCGAGGCAGCGGAGCCCGCAGTGGATTTGGCCGGTCCCATCCCGTATCCCGTGTTGAACAGCATGTTTGATGCGATTTACGTGCCGGGCCTCCAGCATTACTGGAAGGCGGACTACGTTCCCCGTCTGCTGGACGGAGCCATCAGCGCGTATGCGCAATACGGGCCGCAGGTGCCGTCATTGTGGTCAACCATGCATCTGTATCCACAAACGGGAGCGATTCAAGACGTCGGCCAGGGAGAGACGGCCTACAGCTATCGCGATGTGGAATATGTCCACAACATCGTCGCGATTGATGCCGACCCCGCGAACATGCCACGGAACATGGCATGGATGCGGCAATTTGCAGCCGCGCTCCAACCATTCTCGGCAGCGGGTGGCTACGTCAACTTCCTGATGGGCGACGAGGGCCAAGAGCGCGTTCGGGCGACGTATCGCGGGAACTATGATCGGCTGGTCGATATCAAGACAAAATACGATCCGACCAATCTGTTCCGCGTCAATCAGAACATCAAGCCGAGAACGTAGTCTGGCTGGCCGTTGTTGGGCAAGACCTGACAGGATTCTCGGAGCGGTGTACCAGTTGCGAAATGGAGTGCGTAAGCGCACTCCATTTCGTCCTGCAATTAACGCAGCAAAAAGCCTTTGCCCAGCGGATCTCGCGGACCGAGGCGGTACTCGCTTCGACCGGTGATGAAGCCGGTGCCACTTACCTCGGGGATGACAGCCGGTATGTCGCCAACGTGAGTAGTACCGGCCACGCGTCCGCGAAAAACGCTTTGCGCTCCCAGGATGCTCTCGATGGCGATGAAATCGCCGTCGCCGATCTCGCCTCTCGCGTGGTGGATCGCCAGTCGAGCCGAGACGCCGGTGCCGGTCGGCGAGCGGTCCACTTCGGCGTTGGCGAAGACGCATATGTTGCGGCTGTGATGGGCCGGGTCCTCGGGCGGACCGGTCAGGATCGTTCCGTAGAGGAAGCCGAGGTCCGGATCGTCCGGATGCCGCAACGTGAGAACCTGGTTCACGGCCTGTTTGACGGCTTCACCGGCCTCGACCAAGGCCGCGGTCTGCTCCGGTCTGACCTCGAGTCCCAGTCGAGCCGCGGGGAGCACCGCGTAGAAGGCGCCGCCAAAGGCCACGTCGGTGTGCACGTGGCCAAACCCGGGTACGTCGAGATCGACGTCTCGTGCGAAGAGGAAGGATGGGACGTTCAGGAACGAGACGCGTTCCACATTGCCATCCTCGTCCAGGTGCGCCGTCGCACGCACCAACCCGGCGGGAGTATCCAGATTCACCGGTGTTTGCAGTCCCTTGGCACTCAAGGCGCCCGTCTCAAGAAGCGCGGTCACCAGCGCGATAACGCCGTGGCCGCACATGGTGCTGTAGCCCTCGTTGTGCAGAAACAGGACGCCGAGGTCTGCCTCGTCGCTCACCGGCGGCGTGAGGATGCAGCCGTACATGTCGTAATGGCCGCGTGGTTCCCACATCAGCGCACGGCGCACGTGGTCCAGGTTCTCGCGCATGTAGCGCCGCCGTGCCAGGATCGTGTCGCCCTGAAGTTCGGGCAGTCCACCGGTCACGATGCGCAACGGCTCACCGGCGGCATGCGCCTCGATGGTGGTGATGGTCAACGCATCATCGGAGGCTGGCGGCCAACCCCATTCAAGTTGCATCGTTGCCCCTCGCTACAGCCGCACCCAGCGGACCTGATTGCCCTGCTGTTCGATGCGGCCCCACGCCGGGAACGGCTCGTGGGAGTAGACGCAGACGGCGCCGGTCGGCATGGATTCGTCGAGCACGCGCTGGCGCGACGAACGCATGGCCTCCGCGTCGCGGCCGGGAGAAACCCAGCCAATGTTCGCGATCTCGGCGGCATGATGGAAGAGATCACCCAGGTAAAAGAAGCGTTCGCCGTTCGAATCAACACGAATAACGCTGTGGCCCTTGGTCTCACCCGGTGCCGGAATCATGGTCACACCGGGGACGATCTCGCGCTCGCCGTCAACCACCTCCAGCAAATTCTCGCGCTCCACGGCACCGAGGTAGCGTGAGATCTCGGAGTCCGGGTTGTCGCGCTGTGGATTGCCCTCCCAATCGGCTTTACCGATGTAATGGCGAGCGTTGGGGTAGCGCGGCACCATAACTCCGTCTCGCTCGACGGCCAAACCAGCCACATGATCGCCGTGGCCATGCGTGATGAGGACGTGGGTGATCTCTTCAGGTTCGATCTCCAGGCTTTCCAGCGCGGGGAGCAGCCCAGGCGTGCGGGTGACGGCACCAAAGCGATGGGCGAATTCGTCCTGCCAGGCCGAACCGGGCACGTCACATCCGGGATCGAGCAGGATCGAGGCGTCGCCGATCTTCACGTGGGCCACATTGAGTGCCAGAGGCACCGAGCCGCTCTCGTCGGCGTCCGGCATGGCCGCGCGCCACTCCGCTTCGGGCACGGGGAATTTGGGCGCCCAGCTCAACGTCCCTTCGGAGATGACCGTCACCACCGCATCGCCGATCTGGCGTTGCGAGACGTATTCCGACACAGACATCGCGGACATCAGCCACCTCCTGCCGTCCTGTGATCCTCATATCCAACCTCGTGAGGGTAGTGACGGCAGGACTGCATGTCAATGTCGCGGGGAGGTTCGTACGGCTCAGCGATGCTCCAGCATCACCTCGAAGGTCTCCCGAACGGCTGGGCCGTCCAGGAAGCGGTTGACCCGCGTCAGATGCGCCGCGAGCACTCCGCCGGATTCGGTCTCTTCCAGGTCTATCGCGGTCTCCCAGAAGGTCACCAGCATTCCGTTGCCGGTCGACTGATCGACGAGACCCCATCCGCCACAATATCCGTGCTGCTGCGAAACGGACGGCAGGATCACGTCGCGCACCTCATGCTCGAGCTGTTCCAGACAACCTTTCTTGATTTTCGCGCTCAGGACGCGTGCATGCATGATCGGACTCCTTCCGTGCGACGGTGCACGCTACTGTGCCGAATCCTCCCCGCGTTGCGTCCAGCGCAGCAGCATCAGCGAACGCCCGCACAGCTCCACCACCGGTGAAGGCGCTGGACCGGACCGCACGTCGTCGGTGCAGACGAGGATCTCCCACGCACCCGTTCCGTCCGGGTTGGGAACTGTGTAGAGGACTGGGCGATCGAAGGCGTTGAGGAGCAACAGCAGATGCTCGCCGTTCCCGGTTTCGTCGGCGATCAGCATCCCGAGGCTGCGCACCCAGGAGGTGAACCAATCGTCGCCCGTCATCTCGTTGCCGTCCGACCGCAGCCAGGCAATGTCCTTTAGACCGCTCTGCTCCGAGACCGCCCCCCGGAAGAACTCACGGCGTCGAAGACTCGGGTAGCGTTGCCGGATCTCGATGACGTGTCGACTGAATTCGAGAAACGCCATTCTGCGATCGTCGAGCTCCCAGTCATACCAGCTGACCTCGTTGTCCTGGCTGTAGGCGTTGTTGTTGCCGAGTTGGGTGCGGCCCATCTCGTCGCCGCCGCAGATCATCGGCACGCCCTGCGAGAAGAGGAGGGTCGAGAAGGCGTTGCGCTTCTCTCGCTCGCGCCGGGCGATGATCTCCGCATCGTCGGTTGGCCCCTCGATGCCACAGTTCCAGGAGATGTTGTCGTCCGTGCCGTCGGCGTTTTGCTCGCCATTAGCCTCGTTATGCTTGACGTTGTAGCTGTAGAGATCCTCAAGCGTGAAGCCGTCGTGGCACGTGACGAAGTTGATGCTGGCCTGCGGATCGCGTCCGTTGCCGCCGTACAAATCGCTGCTGCCTGTCAATCTGTAGGCCAGGTCGTCGACGTAGCTCTCGTCGCCGCGCCAGAAGCGGCGCACCACGTCGCGGTAACGACCGTTCCACTCGCTCCAGAGGACCGGGAAGTTGCCGACCTGATAGCCACCTTCGCCGAGATCCCACGGCTCGGCGATCAGCTTGACCTCGGAGAGGACGGGATCCTGATGGATGATGTCGAAGAAGGCCGAGAGCTGATCGACGTCGTGGAGCTCCCGAGCCAGCGTGGCCGCCAAATCGAAGCGGAATCCGTCAACGTGCATCTCCAGCACCCAGTAACGCAGGCTGTCCATGATCAGCTTGAGGACCTGCGGATGGCGCACATTGAGCGAGTTGCCGGTGCCGGTGTAGTCGACATAGTACCGCTCGTGCTCGGCGGCCAACCGGTAGTAGACGCGATTGTCGATGCCGCGCAGGCTCAGGGTCGGCCCAAACTCGTTCTCCTCACACGAGTGGTTGTAGACGACGTCGAGAATGACCTCGATCCCGGCGCGATGCAGCGCCTTGACCATCTCCTTGAACTCGCTCACCTGGCCACCTGCGTCACCGCGGCTGGAGAATCGCGCGTCGGGCGAGAAGTAGTTCAGTGTGCTGTAACCCCAGTAATTGCGGAGTCCGCGATTTACCAATGCGTTATTGTCGAGCGCGTCGTGCACCGGCAGTAGCTCGACCGCGGTGATGCCGAGGCGGTTGAGATATTCGAGCGACACTGGGTGGGCTAATCCCGAATAAGTACCGCGAAGCTCGCTCGGGATGTGCGGGTTGCGCTGACTGAAGCCCTTGACGTGCGTCTCGTAGATGACGCTGCGCTGCAATGGAATGCGGAGCGGAGCGTCCACTTCCCAATCGAAGCCGGGATCGATCACCACGCTCTTGGGCACGCCCCAGGCGTCGTCCTGCTCGTCGAACGAGAGATCGAGCTCGCCATGGACGTAGCCATAGACTGGCGCCCGCCAGTCGACCTTCCCCGCGATCGCTCTGGCATAGGGGTCGACCAGGAGTTTATTGGGGTTGAAGCGATGACCGGCGGCGGGATCGTAAGGCCCGTACACCCGAAAACCGTAGCGTTGTCCTGGCCCAATCGACTCCACGTACGTTACCCAGAGGTGACGCCCGATCGATTCCAGGGGCACGCGCTGCTCGTTGCCGGTGTCCGAGTCGTCAAAGAGGCAGAGCTCGATCTGCGTCGCGCCCTCTGAATAGATCGCGAAGCTGACACCCTTGCCGTCCCACGCCGCACCGAGCGGGAAGGACCTCTCCACCGACGATTCTCGTGTTTCTGTTCCGGCCATAGCTCACCCCAGGCTAGCTGCGTTACCGACCGCTTCATTATTGTGAGCCTTATCGCGTTGCAGCGTCGATATGTTCTGAGGGTGATATGCAACGAAACTGTAGCGGCTTTCGATCTCTTTACGCGTGCCTGCCACATGTGGCGGCGTAATCTGGATCCAAAGATCTGTGAAATCGCGCTCGTCAGAGTTGGAGCGCGGCGAACGTCGCCCAGAATCGAGGTCGAAACCATGGTATCGATGACCAGCGCGGTGCTCGAATATCCCGGAACCGTCGCCCCTCCACTCGAGAGCGAACAAAATCCCCCCATCATTCAGGCGATCGGAGTGGAGAAGACCTATGACACCGGGAAGATCGAAGTTCCCGCGTTGCGGGGCGTCGACCTGAACGTCTCCAGTGGCGAGATGGTCGCGATCATGGGGCCGTCCGGCTCGGGCAAAACGACGCTGCTCAACTGCCTCTCCGGCCTCGATACCATCGAGGCGGGCACGATCCTGATCGACGGCCACGATCTGTCACACCTCTCCGATTTCGACCGAACCGACTTCCGTGCCCGGCACATGGGGTTCATTTTCCAGTTCTACAACCTACTCCCCGTGTTGACTGCCGTGGAGAACGTCGAGCTTCCACTCCTGGTTGCCGGGACCAACATGAGAGACTCGCGCACACGCGCGCTGGAGATGCTGCATCTGGTCGACTTGACCGGATGGGAGCAACATCATCCGGCCGAGCTGTCGGGCGGCCAGCGCCAGCGCGTGACGATCGCGCGAGCTCTGGTCAACAAGCCGGCCATCGTCTGGGGAGACGAGCCGACCGGCGATCTCGACACTCATACGGCTGACGACGTGATGAATTTGATGCGCGATCTCAATCTGCGTAACCACCAGACGTTCGTGCTGGTTACCCACGATCCACGCATCGGCGCCATGTGCGATCGGATCATTGAGATGCGAGACGGACGCATCATCATCCCCTAACGCTGCTCGGCAAGGTCGAGCGAACAGGATAGGTCCATGAATACCATCTTCGGACTCTCAACCACGTCGATCATGATCACCTTGCTCGTACTCTTCGGAATGGTCGCCCTCGTTGTCTTGGTCGTCCTCTTGAGGAACCCTGTCGTCTTCAAGCTCGGCGTGCGCAACGTTCCACGACGCCCCGCGCAAACGATTCTGATCGTGGTTGGACTGATGCTGAGCACGCTGATCATCGCGGCCGCGTTCACCACCGGCGACACATTGAGCTCGAGCATTCGTGGACAGGTGCTCGACATCGCGGGACAGCAGGATGAGCGGGTGGTCCTCGGGGCCGCGAGCAATGACACCAGCGCCCAAACCGGGCCGAAATTGCCCCAATCATTGATCGGCGATCTTGAGACGAAGCTGAGCGGCAATACCGACATCGACGGGCTCTTGCCGATCCTAACCGAGGCGGTTCCGGCCATCGACGCGCGCACCAATCTCTCGGAGCCCGCCCTAATGCTGACCGGTGTCGATCCGACGCGGATGACCCCGTTCGGCGGCATCAAGACGGTTGACGGTCAGCCAATCGATCTATCCGCTCTTCCAGCGAATTCGGTGGTGATGAGCAAGACCGCCGCCGACAAGCTAGATGCTAGAGTCGGCGACGTACTTACCGTATTCGCGGGGAATCAGCCGGTTGCGCTGACTGTTGGCGCCATCGCAAAGGACACCTACCTCAGCGGCTATGTCTCACCCGGGTCGTCGGGCGGCTTCGTCATGCCGCTCGACCGCGCTCAAACCCTCCTTGGGTATCAAGGGAGAATCAGCGCCATCGACGTGACCAACCGGGGCGGAGTCGGGAGCGGTGTGAAGCTGACCGATCCGGTCATGGCGGCTCTGGACAAGGCGCTCGCAGGAACGCCCTATCAGGCCGTGGCAACCAAGCAGACTGATCTCAAAATGGCCGAGGACCTGGGCAACGTCTTCATGACCCTCTTCGTCGTCTTCGGACTCTTTTCGATCTCGGTCGGCATTCTGCTGATCTTCCTCATCTTCGTCATGCTGGCGGCTGAGCGAAAGTCGGAGCTCGGCATGGCCCGCGCCGTCGGTATGAAGCGACGGCAGTTGACCGAGATGTTCCTGGCGGAGGGGATCGCCTACGACCTGCTCTCGGCGCTGGTCGGCGCGGCATTGGGGGTGGGGGTCGCCTTCGCGATGGTTGGCTTCATGTCTCACCTCATCGGCCAGTATTTCGCCATCCATCCGACCGCGTCGTGGCGCAGCCTGGTCATCTCCTACACGTTGGGTGTGGTCGTGACGTTCCTGACGATCATGATCTCTTCCTGGCGCGTCAGCCGGCTGAACATCGTGCAGGCCATTCGTGACACTCCGGAGCCGACGAGAACGCGCGAGGGCCGTCGCTGGTTGGTCCTCGGATTGTTGGGGACGTTCTTCGGTGTCTTCCTCATGTACGTTGGCGGAACCGGCAATCACCTGTTTCCCTTCTCGCTCGGCATCTCGATCGTGCCGCTCGGTCTCGCGGTACTGCTGCGCGGATTCGGCGTTCCGGCCCGTCCGCTCTATACCGTGGCCTCACTCTTGGTGCTGGCCTACTGGCTGATGCCGTCCTCACTGTCATCGAGGATCTTCCCGGACCTTGGTGGCGGCGGGCTGGAGATGTTTTTCCTCTCCGGGATTATGATGGTGGCTGCCGCGACCGTGGCGATTATCTGGAATACCGAAATCGTCACCCGACTGATCAGTTTCCTTGGTCGTGCGTCGAGCCGCTGGGTTCCGGCGGTCAAGACGGCAATCGCCTACCCGCAGGAGCGCAAAGGGCGCACCGGCATGACCATCGCCATGTTCAGTCTGGTGGTCTTTGCCCTGGTGATGATGGCGACCATCAATACCAACGCCTACAACATGATCCTCGGATCGGAATACGCCTCGGGTGGATGGGACGTCGTCGCATTTCAATCGCCGACTAACCCGATCACTGACTTTTCGGGAACGCTGTCGAAGGCGGGCGTTGATACGAGCAGCATCGTCGCGACCGGCCAGTTTGAGGCAATCGCCTCCAATCAGTCGCAGATCCGTTTGGCAGGGGAAACTGATTGGAAGAACTATTCAATCAACGGGGCTGGTTCTGACTTCATCAACAACTCCCACATGCCCCTGCAGACCCGTGCGGACGGCTACGCCAGCGATGCGGATGTCTGGGCGGCCGTGCGTGACAACCCAAACTTCGCGGTTGT
This sequence comes from uncultured Chloroflexia bacterium, assembly GCA_963822235.1. Taxonomy (GTDB): domain Bacteria; phylum Chloroflexota; class Chloroflexia; order Thermomicrobiales; family Thermomicrobiaceae; genus CALAGB01. The sequence continues at coordinate 1,214,995 of CAWGGU010000005.1, read as the reverse complement.
CGACACAGGCGCCGTTCCGACCCCTGGCGGATTCACCATTGGCGCTCCGAGCTTCGCGTTGAGCGGAATAGAGCCAGGTGACACGAGCATGCAGCCGGTCGCGATCGAGATCGCCGATCCGACGAGCGGAACGGTTCACAAGCTCAGCGTCATCGGCGTTATTGACTCGCAAGTCGCGACGTTCGCAGGCGTCTGGATGTCGGAGCAGGGTTTCAATGCCATTTACACTCAGCCGAGCGTCGACTTCTTCACCGTTCGGCTGGATCCAGGTGTCGATTCAGTGGCGATGGCCAAGTCGATCGAGTCGTCGTTGGTGACGTACGGTGTGCAGGCAGAAAGCTATTCAGAGATCCTCAAGGAAGCGGCGCGCATAAACGAGGGCATCCTGACGCTCATTGAAGGGTTCATGATGCTCGGGCTCGTTGTCGGCATCGCGGCGTTGGGCGTGATCGCCTTCCGTTCGGTGGTCGAGCGTCGCCAGCAGATCGGCATGCTGCGGGCCATCGGCTTCCAACGCTCGATGGTAGCGGCAAGCATCCTGATCGAATCCTCGATGATCACGGTGCTGGGTGTCGTATCGGGAGCGGTGCTCGGCCTGCTCCTATCGCAGAAGCTGGTCACGAGCGACTACTTTGTCGGCACGTCCGGCTCGGTGAACTTCGCGGTTCCGTGGCTCGACGTGGCGCTGTTCATCCTGCTGTCGCTGGCGGCGTCGCTGCTGCTCGCGTATATCCCGGCGCGACAGGCTGCGCGTGTGCCAATCGCCGAGGCGCTGCGCTACGAGTAGACGTTGGGATCGATCTCGTCCGGGTCTCCGCTGGCCAGGACCTGGCGCTCGTCCGGAACGTAACGCAACACGTTCCGGACGTACGAATCGGCGGCGTCGGCCAGGCCGACATCCTGGCCGGCCGTTTCCGACAGGAACCAGCGATGGTCGAGGATCTGGTGAAACATCTCGGCCGGCTCGAGCTTGTTGCTCAGATCGGCCGGGATGCGGTTGATCGCGACCTCAAAGACCTCGATCAGCCAGCGATGTGCCGCGACTGACTCGGCAATTGGAGCGGCGAGCTGTCCCTCGAGATGGGCGCGATACCCGGCGATGTCGTTGAGCAGACGGCGCGCCTGGTTCTCCTGGACTTCAAGTCCGGTTAGCCGCTGCAGCTTGCGCCGGTGATGTCCGATCTCCACCACTTGTGTCTGCAGCTTGAGCCGGAACTTGTCGCCCGAACGCACCAGTTCGACCTCTTTGACGTCGAACCCTAGCTCGTTAAGGTGACGCAGCCTGCGTTCGACCAGATAACGCTCGTCCGCCCCAAAGACGTCCACACGTGTCAGTTCGGACCAGAGCGCATCGTAGCGTTTGCGGATCTCCTGGGTGGTTTGCAGTGGGTCAACGCTCTCATCCAGACGACCGGCCGCCTGCAGGTCGGTCAAGTCGCCGAAGATGTTCTCGATCGCCAGATCGAGGTCGAACGTGCGCATCCCGTCCGAGAGGCTGGGGTGGACTTCGGCCGTTTCGGCGTCGACGAGATAGGCGGTGAGCGCGCCCGCGTCGCGCCGGAAGAGCGTGTTCGAGAGGGAGCAGTCTCCCCAGAAGAAGCCGATCAGGTGGAGGCGGACCAGCAACTCGGCCAGGGCGTCGAGGAGCGTCTCCTGGAGCTCGGGTGGGCTCATCGTAGCGAAGATGATCCGGTAGGGGAGTGAGAAATCGAGGAAGCGCGTGATGAGGATGGCAGGTTGTTCCTCGGAAGCCGTGGACGATCGGCCTTCGACGAGCCCACGTCGCGCGATGCCGATGGCCTCGACGACGGGGATCTCACGCTCAGCCAGCACCCGCAGCAGCCGGTACTCACGCTCGGCAATGCGCTCCGGGATCTCCTTCAAGGCGTAGAGTCGACCATCGCAGGTGATAAATCGCACCACATGGCGGTGGATGCCCCGCGCCACGTCGACGAACTGGTCGGACTGCCATTCCTCCAGGGGTTGATCCCACGGGAAGTCGAGGAAATCAGGTTGGGCGGTCAGTGTTACCAACTGGAAGGTCATTCACGTCTCCAGATGGCGAAGATGGCTCCGACACGGGTACGATACTTCTGCCCAGGAAACTGATCTACATCAGGTCGCGACCGGCTCTCGCTGCGCTTCCACTCGAACACCTTGGTTCTCAAGATATTGTTCGGCGTTTGCCAGCGCACTGAACGAGAAGGCCGCCGCGATCAGCGCCATGACGACACCAATCCCAACGTAAACCATAACTACACTACCACTCCACTGAATTGCCAGCCCACCAAGGAAGCTGCCAAGTGGGATGCCCGACCATGCCAGCACCCCCGCGACGCTGCTCACTCGACCGAGCAGGTGATCGGGCACGATCGTCTGCCGCAAGCTGCCGGTATTGATATTGAACAGGATGCCGAATCCGGAGGAGATGCCCCAGAGCGGAAGCGCAATCCAGTAGCTGGGAGCCAGCGCGAAGGCGGCGATGAGGAGCCCATTCAACATCAGAGCGCCCAGTGCGACTTTGCCAAAGCTCCAGTGTCGACGCAGCAATCCCGCCGAAAGGGAAAGGATGACGACTCCGGCACCTCCCGCCGAGAAGAGGAGGCTGACGCGTCCATCCGAGGCGTGGAACTGCTCCTTCGCGAAGAAGACCAACTGGGCGGTGGTCGTCGTGGCTACGAAGTTGATCAAGGCCATCATGATGGAGATGGCTCGCAAGACTGGATGATTCCAGACGTAGCGCAAGCCCTCGACGACGTCGCGCCGCAGCGGCACGCGCTCCTCGCTCCCTCGCGAGGCTGCATTGAGACTGCGCCGAATGAAGACCAACGACACGATCGAAATCACGAACGTCAAGGAGTCGAAGAGGAGCACGGTCTCCGGTGACGCGATGCCGAGGAAGACGCCCGCGACGAGCGGACCGGCAACCATGGCGACGGAATAGCTCGCCTGAATGCGCCCGTTGGCCGTGACCAGGTTGTTGCGGTCGACCAGATGCGGGATCGAGGCGAACTCAGCCGTGTTGAAGGCGATGCCCATCGTGGAGTTCGAAAAGCCGACTAGATAGACCCACCAGACGTGCAAAAGGCCGGCTGATGCGAGTATCGGGACCGATACCAGCATCAATGCCCGTCCAATGTCCGCCACAATCATGACCTTACGGCGGTCGAGCCGGTCGACGGCGGCACCCAGCCAGAGACCGAAGAGGAGATACGGGACGAACTCCGCGGCCGTGGCGATGGCCAGGTTGAGTGCCGAACCGGTCAGCTTGAAGATCAGGAGAGGCACCACCAGAAAGGTGATAGCGTTTCCCATGTTGGAGATCGTCTGTCCGGCCCAGAAGACCCAGAAGTCGCGACCGGGACTATCGTGGTCCGCTTGGCGGCTAGTGGTGGGTTCCTCACGCATCGGGGGTGCCCTCGGTCGTCGTCGCTCGTAGCTGTTCCGTGACCGGGTAGAGGCCGAGCAGCGCCTCGTAGGTGTCGACCTCGTCGTCTGAACCGGTTTGGTGACGGCCCTCAAACTCGTTCAGTAGGTCGATGAGGCGATCGTAGAACTCGCCGGATTCTGCTTGCGTCAATCGCAGCCAGCGACGTCCGAGGAGTAATCCACCCTCGCCCGGAGATTCGATCTGAGGATCGACCAGTCCGCGGCGGACAATCTCGCGGATCGCGTCGCGCGAACCGTCAAGAATGCCCGTCAGCATGGCTTCGACGGCCTGATCGACCGGAGCGACCCCAGGATTGAAGATGGCGCGGTCGATCGCGATGCGAGAGGCGGATGCGCGATAGTGCTTCTCGATAATTCCGGCGACCACCCGGGTTTCAGCTACTTCGATCAGTCCGAGCGATTCGAGCTGATTCATGTGGTAGTAGAGGCGAGTAGGCGCCACGTCGAGCTCCGCCGCCAACTCCTTGACCGTGCGTGGTGCTCCCTGCAGCAAGCCAAAGAGGCGCAGACGCAGCGGATCGGAGATGACCTTCATCGTTTCCGCGTCGCGGATAAAGAAGACGTTCTGCGGGATGTGTTTCATTCACCACCTCGTGATCGTTCAAATCTATATGAATGATCATAGAACGGTGAATGGACGCTGTCAAGGGGTGTAGCACAGGTGCCCCTCGTTCGTCGCAGCGGCACCTGTGGCCGCCGACGGACCGAAGGCCAGCATCACAATCGGCGACATCCTGTGAGAGATTACGAGGGAGTGGTGTGAAGGGCGAAGACGGGCTCCGGCCCTGTCGCGGGGGGCACGGATTGGCCGTTCGAGATTAGTCGCACCGTGATGACGTGGTGGGCGACGCATGCGTCGCCCGTACAGAGAAAGGGCTGTCGCTAGGGCGCGATCATGCCGTTGCGCAGGTAGGCGTCCTGATACTGGAAAACCACGTCCGGGTCGGCCAGCAGAATGTCGTGGTCTTTGTCGGCGTAGTCGATACGGCTGAGGAGATCGCGCATCAGGTTGATGCGAGCCACGCGTTTGCGATCAGCACGCACGACTGTCCAGGGTGATGCCGCGGTGTGCGTATGGACAAGCATCTCGTTGCGCGCGACAGAGTATTCATCCCAGCGCTTGATCGCTTCGGCGTCAATTGGGCTGACCTTCCACTGCTTGAGTGGGTCCGTACGGCGATCCTTGAGGCGCTTGCGTTGCTCCTCTTTGCTGATGTCCAGGTAATACTTCACCAGGTGGATCCCCGAGCTAACCAGCATCTGTTCGAAGCGGGGCACCTCGGTGATGAACTCCTCGTATTCCTCCTGCGTGCAGAACCCCATCACGCGCTCCACGCCGGCCCGGTTGTACCAGCTGCGATTGAAGAGGACCATCTCTTCTGCTGACGGTAGGTATTGAATGAACCGCTGGAAATACCAGGTCGACGCCTCGCGATCGCTCGGCTTGCCCAGGGCCACCACGCGCGTCTCGCGAGGGCTGAGATTCTTCACGATGCGTTTGATCGTTCCGTCCTTGCCGGCAGAGTCGCGGCCCTCGAAGAGGACGACGATGCGGCGATCGTTGGCGATGATCTCGCGTTGCAGCTTCACCAATTCAACGCGCAGGGCGTAGAGCGACTCCTGGTACGCTTTCTTGTCCATCTCCGGAATCGGGTGGCTCTCTTCGTCGTGTGCCATCTCATCCCCCTCGACTGGATATCGGCCTCGAATCACACGATGAATGCGTGCATCGAGCTATTCTGGCCAGATTCATATCATCGTTTCTCGTTCGCTGTCGAATATTCCGATCCAATCTGACGTGCCGTCGCGCATTGAGATTATCTTAATGTTCGGCTGTCAGAATCTCTCATAGAGGCGTGGTACCGTTTGCGCGGGTAGTGTTTCGCCAGCGACGGGAACGCGGATCGACGCCGATCCAGCATAACCTGTTCGCGAGCTCTCAGGGAGGCGACACACATGCCGGTGGAATACACGGCCGCCGAAATCGGACGTAAATACGACGATGTGGCGCCGTGGTACGATCGAGCCGAGCTGATCGCCGAGAAGCTGATCTTCCGTCGCATGCGACGTGCCTCATTTCGAAAAGCACGTGGGGACGTGCTCGAAGTGGCCGTCGGAACGGGGCGAAACCTGCCGTACTATCCACGCGACTGCCGCCTCACCGCCGTCGATGTGAGCGACGGCATGCTGCGGATCGCACGACGACGTGCTGATGCGACCAATCTCAACGTCGAGTTTCGAATAATGGATGCTGAGCATCTCGCCTTCGCGGATGATGCCTTCGACACCGTGGCCTCTTCCCTGAGCACGTGCACCTTTCCTGACCCGGTCGCGGCGTTGCGGGAAATGAAGCGGGTTTGCCGCCCAGATGGTCACATCCTTCTGTTCGAGCATGGCCGCAGCAGCTTCGGACCCGCGGCCTGGTTGCAGGATCACATGGCCGAGGGACATGCCAGACGCATTGGTTGTCATTGGAATCGGGAACCACAGGAGTTCGTGCGCATGGCGGGGCTCAACATCGTCAGCAGCAGGCGCTCGATCCTCGGCGTGCTGCACGTGATCGAGGCGACCCCATGACGCACCTGATCCGTCATCCAAACGGGAACGTAATCTCCGAATCTGGAGATTTCGATCAGTGTGAAGGATGTTGGCCCGATACCTGCATAGCCACAAGCGACGCCGTATGGCCGGGTGCACCGTTTGTTCGGCCACTATCCGTCGTACTGACAGCGCGGGGATACCTGCCGGTACGTTGATTGGGAGTGTTCGACGGTGAGACCGTCACTACGTTATCGGGGCGCACCTCTACGCTCCGCACTCACCTCACCGCGCGGCATCATCGGTGTCGCCATCATCATCAACGTGGTCTTCTGGACCATTCAGACCATCGTTGAATGGTCGGTCTACGGGCTTTTCTACGTCCTCGGGGTCGACTGGAGCCGTTTCTGGGGGGCCGCCAGAGCCTTCAGCAACGCCGGTCCTCGTTTCGGCTACGACCTGATGTCGATCGCCAACTATATGCAACCGATCGCGAGCTTCTACGACCACAGTGTGAGCAGCATGGCCCTTAAGGTCGGGCCCGCGCCCTATCCGCCGATCTTCCTGGCACTGTTCACTCCGTTTACCTGGCCGCCTCCGGTGATCGGGTTTCTGCTCTGGGCGATCTTCAATCTAGCGCTCGCATTCCCGGTCGCGCGCAGCCTGGCCTCGCATTTCCCGGCGGATCAGCGTCGTCTGATGACCGCTCTGCTGTTGGTCTTCTACCCGTTCGTCATGGCTCTGTTCGTGGGGCAGATGGTCATTCTCCTGCTGTTCGCGTTCTGGAAGGGATACCAGGCGCTGCAACGTGGCGATGATTTCCGGGCCGGGGCATGGTTCGGCGTGATGTTGATCAAGCCACAGTACGCCGCGGTTCTCCTTCTCGTCCTGTTGCTGAAGCGACGCTTCAACGCGATCGGGGGCAGCATCGCCACCGGCTTCGCGATTCTGCTCTCGTCGATCGCCGTCGGCGGGATCAGTGGAGTCATAGCCTACGTGCGCATGATCCTGATCGATTACCCGAGCTACACTGGCGGCGTCGCGATTACCCCGCAAGGGATGATTAGCTGGCGCGGGCTGGTGCTCAATATGGAACCGGATATCAGCAAAATACCCGGGCTGGTGCTGACCGGTGTCCTCTCACTCCTCTCGCTCGCCATGTTGGCGGTCATCTGGCGTGGGGAGTGGAATCCGCGCATTCCGCGCTTCCATCAACAGATGATGGCGACCATGCTCGTCTCGCTCCTGGTGGCCTATCACAGCCAGGTGCACGGCGCCGTGCTGCTGATGGTGCCGGGTGCGCTCATTGCCGCGCAGGAATCGGGCGAGTCCTTCATCAAGAAGGTGATGGTGGTGAGCGTCTTCGCACCGCCATTCGTGGTGGCGCTGTCCGCGATCGTGCAAGGAAACGCAGGGATGATCTCGCTCCTCTTCCTGCCACTCATGATCATCGCCCTGATCTCGATTTTCAAGAACGACTGGTACTCAAACCAGGATACGGGCCGATTGCGGTCTCGCCTTGGAAGCCTGGTTCCGATGCGTCGCGACAACTTGATCTAGCCCCTGAACGAATCCCAACTGGCGCTTCTGTCAGTCCTGCGTTCGTCCGCGCAAGAGTGACAGGAGCGCCCCGAAGCAGGCGAATGGAATGGCGGCCAGCGCCACCGCATCGAGCCCATGCACGAATGCGGTGCGCAGTTGTTCGAGCTGTGCCGAATTGGCCGCGATGCCTGATGCCTCGCCGGTCGTTGGAAGCCCATGCAACGCGAAGCCGCCGGGCGCCACCGCGAAGACGGCAAAGATCACCCCCGCAAATGCGATCCCGGCGCTCTGCCCCGTGAAGCGGAACATGCCCAATAACCCAGCCGCGATGCCGCGTCGCTGAGACGGCACGCTCGACATCACCGCGTTGTTGTTTGGCGCGGTGAACATCCCCAGCCCGGCACCCAGGAAGAGAAGCCGCCACAACACGTTCCAGATGGCCATGCCGACGGTGATGCGCGACAGCAGGAACAGCGCCAGGGCCAGCACCAGCAGGCCGGCCGTCGAGATGCCGCGCGCCCCGACCCGATCAGACAGACGACCTGAGATGGGCGCCGCGATCATCAGGGCCAACGGCAGCGGCAGGAGCAGAATGCCGGCCTTTTCCGCTGAATAGCCGCGCATCCCCTGCCAATAGAAGGGGAAGAGGAAGGTCAACGAGGAGAGGGACATGGTGGCGAAGAGCCCGGCAAGCTGACCGGCGGTGAACTCCTGAATCTTGAAGAGGGTCAGATCGACGAGTGGTGCCCGTCGTCGCATCTCCCATAGGACGAAGAACGCCAGCACGAGGAGTCCGCCGATGATCGCGACGAGCGTCTTGCCAGTGATCCAGCCCCAATCAGGTCCCTTCGTTACGCCGAGCAACGTTCCAGAGAGTCCGAGGAAGAGGAGGATGGAACCGGTCCAATCGATCGGCTCCAGCGTGCGGTTGCTGCGCAGCGGCGGCAGGATCTTGGCGCCGAACGCAGCCGCGAATAGCCCGAGCGGCACGTTGACGTAAAAGACGGACTGCCAGCCAAAGTGCGTTACGAGGAAGCCCCCGAGCGTCGGACCGACCGCCGCGCCGCCGCTGATGAGGATGGCCTGCACGCCCATGGCGGCGCCACGCTTCCCGGCCGGAAAGGTGTCGGTGATGATCGCCAGAGTATTGCTCGAGATCAGCGCGCCGCCCAGCGCCTGCAGCACGCGCGCACCAATCAGCCAGAGCATGAATGGGGATTGGGCCGCTAGCAGGCTCGCTCCCGCGAAGATGAGCTCGCCAACGATGAAGAGCCGCTTGCGCCCAAACACATCACTGATGCGGCCGAAGAAGGGGACGAGACCGGTCAGCGCCAGCGTATAGGCAATCAGTGTCCACTCAATCTCCGCCAGCGACGCATTCATCGAGGTGGCGATCGATGGCAGCGCAATATTGAGGATCGAGATATCGACGATCACCATCAACAGACCGAGCCCGACGCTCAAGAGCACCAACCAGGGATTGGGTCCGCTTGGCTCGGCGTCGACGGTCGTCTCCTCGATGGTTGCCGTATCTGACACTGAATCCCCTCAATACCGATGATCGCTGCTGAACTCCAGTGCGTTGCTGGGTGGATGATGGCGAGCGGCCAGGCGACGATTCGCCGTGACGCTTCCCGGTCGCCGCCTTCAGGTCATCGCCATTTGAGTTCCAGGAAATCGAGGAACAGACCCTCCGCGTAGGGAGATCTGCTTCGCCCGCGTATTCACGTGCCCAGTGGTGGTTAACCCTTTCACTGATTGAGAATTGTTCCCAGCGACATCAGTGACGTCCGGCATGTTGACCGGCGTCTCGATCGTGTCTATGGTGGATAGCGTACGGACAGCAGAGGAGACGGGCATGAGCAGACAACAGGCGGGGCGGACTGACGCGACGATGTGGGCAGCCGGGATCAGCGAGCGGCTGGACGTCCTCTATCTCGATACCGAGACGACCGGGCTCGGCAATGGCGACGAAGTGGTCGACATCGCGGTGTTGGACAATACCGGGCGTGTGCTGCTCGATACTCTGGTGAAACCGCGTCGATCCATCCCCGCCGACTCAATCGCGATACACGGAATCGACGACACTATGGTGCGCGACGCCCCCACGTGGCCTGAGGTTTATCCACTGTTGATCGAACTGCTGGTTACCTATCGACATCTGGTGGTCTACAACGCGGACTTCGACCGCAGGCTGATCGGGCAGTCCTGCTCAGCGTATGCGCTCGCGCCTCTACAGTCTCGTTGGCACTGTGCCATGAAGCGCTATGCGGCCTATGCTGGCGACTGGAACACCAGTTTCGGCAACTATCGTTGGGTCAATCTGGGCCAGGCGGTACGCCGATTGGGACTGAACGTCCCCGCCGACCACCGGGCGGTCTCCGACGCGCGGGCGTGCCGTGCCGTCGTGCGTGCCATGGCTGGTCTTCCCCTGAACTGACGCCACAAAGAGCGCCACTCCAATCTTCATCCAATTGTCACATTCAATGATGAGGTGAACGATCCCGGTCGCATCACGTGAGGATCGCGCTCGCTCACTGATTTCGAGTGCGGCGATCGACGACCGGGACCGTCCAGCGGATCGAGATTTGCATGGTGTATTTCAACTTGCCGCTTCACCTCGCTCGAGTCGATTGAGGCGGAATCTCGATCTTCCACGGACGAGGGGCGAGCGTGTGGCACCCGACGTTGAACGCACCGATCGGGCCATACATGGTTTGAGCTTCATGGAAAACGAATGCTGGGTTTCACGTCATCCCCGCTGCATCACACTACGAAACACGGCGCCCGGCTCCGGCTAACTCGCCCGTTTGTCTGGCTGACGCTCATCTTCAACCTCGTCTTCTGGATCGTGCAGCTTGCAGTCGACCTGAATTACACCGGGCTCTTCTACTTCTTGGGAGTCGACTGGAGCCGGTTCTGGGGTGCGTCGCGCGCCTTCTTCTGGAATAGTCCGTCAGCGGCATACTCGCTGGCGGCCATCGGCCGCCAAATGAGCGAATTTACATCCTTCTATGGCACCGGATCCAACTTTGGATTGGTCGTAAACGCCACGCGCGTAGGTCCGGTGCCATATCCGCCGATCTTCCTCTGCCTTTTCGCTCCGTTCACGCTGCCCCCGCCGGTGGTTGGGTTCGTCATATGGACGTTGCTGAACGCGGCACTTGCTGCCTGGATCTTCTGGCAGCTGACGGAGCGCCTTGCGCCCCGGAGGCGCTTGGTCGTGGTCGGGCTGTTACTGCTCTTCTATCCGTTCGTGATCGAGCTCTACGTAGGCCAGCTAACCGTGCTCCTGCTGGCCGGACTTTACCTTGGATATCGAGATATCCAACGAAGTCGTGATTTCCGCGGCGGACTGTGGCTTGGGGTTCTCCTGTTCAAGCCGCAGTTCATCGTCGTCCCGCTGCTCGTTCTTCTCTTCAAGCGTCGCTGGAGCGCGCTGTTTGGAACCGCGTCAACCGGAATCGGGATCGCACTTTCGTCACTCATCGCGGGGGGCTTCAGTGGCGTCTGGGGCTACGTCGAGATGATCCTCCTGCATTACCCCGGATATTCCGGTGGACTGGCAATCGACCCGCACAGCATGATCACCTGGCGCGGTCTCATCTTCGACGTCGCGCCCGACGTTGGCTCGTTCGAAGGCATTCTGCTGACCGTCTTGCTGTCGATCATCAGCCTCATCGCGCTGATTCCGATCTGGACCGGGGAGTGGAGTCCGACAAGCCCGCGCTTTCATACGCAGATGCTGGCGACCATGATGGTGGCGCAGCTTGTCGCCTATCATGCGCATCTGCACGGCGCGCTGCTACTCACGATTCCAGCGGTGCTCATGGTCGTCGAGGGTGAGGCTTCACGCCTGATGCAGTGGTTGATGGGTGCGGCGCTGCTCGGCCCCCCGTTTGCGGCGGGACTGTCAATACTTCTCTTCCGTGATCTGCGGTTGATCGGCGTGCTCTATATCGGGGTGATGGTGGTTGGTCTCATCTGGATCCTGCTGGACCAGCCGGCCCTTACCCGCGCAGAACCAGCCAAGGCGTGATGTCGACTCGCAAGATGCGGGGTTAGGCTCGGGCTTCCTCGATCATCTGAGCGAAGCGCAGGCCACCCTCGCGAGTGGTCGTGAGGAATGTCATCTCATCCTCGATGCCCGATTTACGCATCGAGACTTCCATGCTCACCATCTTCGCGTAGGAAGAACTGGCGATGAGGCCGGCCAGACGCGGCCAGTCGACGGTAGCGGTGAAGAGGGGCTGATGATCGTCTCCGGCACCGTCGTTGTCGTGCAAATGCAGCGAGATCAGACGATCCTTGACCGGCTCGAGCAGATCCAGCCCATCTTTTGAGATGTTGCCGTGCCCCGCGTCGTAACAGACGCCGATGAAGTCGGATGGGTATTCGCGCAGCACGTGGTGAATGGTCGGGAAGTTGCCGTTCGTCAGGTTCTCCAGTGCGATGCGGACGCCGCGCTCGTTGGCCATCGGCTGGAGCGCGTCGAGCGAACGGTGCAGGACGTCCCAGAAGCGCTGCCGGTCCGGCTCATCTTTCGGCACGGACGGCATGTGCAGGATGATGACGTCGCCACTTAGCCGGCGCGTCATGTCGATGCGGTTGCGCACCAGTTCGACGCCCGCCTCCCGCTCGTAATCGACGGTCGATGCCCAGCGTTTCTCAGCACCGGCCGAAGCGTGTAAATCATTCAGCTTGAGTCCCGAGTCATCCAGCCAGCGACCGATCTGCTCGATCTCGGCATCGGCATAGAGGAAGTCGTCGTTCCAGTGATGGCACCAATGGACATGACTGAAGCCTGCCTCCGCGATGCGGCGCAGATATGGCTCGGGAGAACCGGTACTGTGACGGTAGTCGGTGGTGATCGAGATCATCGGATCGCCGTGCCAATCGCTGTCGTGACGGCAGTCGTCTTTGCCAGTACGTTGCCCAATTCAATTGTCATCCTGAGCGGAGCGATGGTTCTCGCCCTCGGGTCGAGGGAGAGTCAGAGAGGGTGAGGAGTCGAAGAATCTCTCCGTACGCAAACTGGCCTCTCCGTGAAATGCGGGGAGATCCTTCCCTCTCACTGACTCTCTCCCGGGTACCCTCTGGGTGTGGGAGCGAGGACCATCACTGCGGTTCAGGATGACAAGGGTAAGGTCGGTACCCGAAATCTTAATCAGCGGCCTGCGCCACTGGCTGGCCAACCACGGACACTGGAGACAGACGCGACGCCAATACCTCGGCGATGTGCACCGGTCGACGCTTCGTGAAATGCCCAATCTGCTCGCGACAGGAAACGCCGGTTACGGCGATGACGGTCTCGCGCGACTGCTCTTCGACCTTGGGAAAGAGCCGCTCCGCGCCCACCTTGCGCGAGACATCGTAGTGCTCGATCTCGTAGCCGAACGACCCCGCCATACCGCAACAACCGGCGCCACTCTCGGCGGGCGCGCAACCCGCGGCCCGCAGGATCGCCATCGATGGACCCATCCCGATCAACGCCTTCTGGTGGCAGTGCCCATGGAAGAGGACGTGAGGTCCCTCGGCCTGGCTCCAGGTGATGTCGAGCTTGCCGTCATCCTGCAGCTTCGCCAGGAACTCGTCGATCATGAAGCTGTTTCCGGCGATGCGCTCGACGTCCTTTGACTCGGGCAACAGGTCGGGATACTCGTCCCGCAGCGTCAGGATGCAGCTGGGCTCGGTGCCGATAATGGGGACGCCCTGCCGCGCGTAGGGCATGAGCGCCTCGACGTTCTGCCGCGCTAGCTTGCGTGCTCCCTCAACCAGTCCCTTGGAGAGCATCGGCCGTCCGCAGCAGGCGCGTCGCTCGACGATCTCGACCGAATACCCGGCCGCTTCGAGCAGCTTGACCGCCGCGATGCCGATCTCGGGGTAGTTGTAGTTGGCGAAGGTGTCGTGGAAGTAGACCGCCAGCCCCCGCTTTCCGGAGGGCTTCACGTCGCGGCGATTCCGGAACCACTCTTCGAAGGTCTCAGAGGCGAACGGGGCTATCTCGCGATTCGGGTGGACCCCAAGTGCCTTCTTGCCGAATCGCGCCAGTGGTCCGCGCGTCGCGGCGTTGGCCAGCGGCGTAACCATCGAGCCGAGACGGTTGAGCCGGTGGATGTTACCGAAGACGCGCGAGCGAAGCGGCACACCGTTGGCGTCGTAGTACTGGGCCAGATATTCGGTCTTGATCTTGGCCATGTCGACGCTTGACGGGCATTCGGTCTTGCAGGCTTTGCAGGAGAGGCACAGGTCGAGCACGTCGTATGTCTCTTTGGCGGTGAATTGATCCTGGCTCAGTCCTCTACCTGCCAACGCAGCGCGAAGCGCGTTCGCCCGTCCGCGCGTCGAGTCGTGCTCGTCGCGTGTGGCGATGTAGGAGGGGCACATAGTGCCGGTGCCGACTTTGCGGCAAACACCGGCCCCGTTGCACATCTCGATCGCGGCGGCAAATCCGCCGTCCCGAGCAAAGCTGAGATGCGTCTTGATCGGCATGGCGTGGTAGTCGGCGCCGTAACGCAGGTTGTCGGTCATCGACGGGCTGTCGACCACTTTGCCGGGGTTCATCAGCCCAGCGGGGTCGAAGGCGGCCTTGAGCTCGCGCATGCACTGGTAGATCTCAGGCCCGAAGACGCGCTCATTCAGCTCGCCGCGGTTGAGTCCGTCGCCATGCTCGCCACTCATCACACCACCAAACTTCACCGCCAGCTCGGCGGCATGCTCGGTCAGTGAGCGCATCGTCTGCACGCCGTCGGCCGACTTCATGCTCACGAGCGGTCGCACGTGAAGGCAGCCTGCGCTGGCGTGGGCGTAGAAGGCGGCCGTCGTGCCGTGTGCCTCGACCAGCCGCACGACCTCGCGGACGTATTCGGCCAGGTGCTCGACCGGCACCGAGACGTCCTCGATGCAGGCGATCGGCTTGGCGTCGCCCTTGGTGCTCATGAGCAAGCCCTGGCCGGACTTGCGCACCGACCAAACCCCAGCCTGCTGTTTTGGATCGAAAATCTGAATCGGGTCAGCGTCGCCGGTCATGCCGTGCTTTCTCAGATGTTCGAGCAGGTGATCGACCTTGTGGTGCAGCTCTTTATCGCTCTCACCATAGAACTCGACCGTCAGAAACGCTTGCGGATTCCCGGTGATGAACTCGATCTGCCGCGCGAAGGCGGGCTGCTGCCGGGTCAGGTCGAGGAGCATGCCGTCCATCAGCTCCACGGCGGATGGCTCACACTCCAGAATGGTTGTGACGACTTCCATGGACGACACGATGTCGTCGAATTGCAAGATCACCATGGCGGTCATGGTCGGCGTCGGAACCAGGCCGATGGTGTATTCGGTGCCGAAGGCCAGTGTTCCTTCCGAGGACGTGATGAGCTGAGCTCCGTTGAAGCCGTCCTCGCGCAGCAGCTCGGGCAGGTTGTAGCCCGAGGCACGGCGCCAATGCTTGGGGAAGTCACGCTCGATCACGTCGCCATAGCGCTGTCGCAAGTCGTGCAGATCGCGATAGAGCCGTCCCTCACGCGTTTGCGCGGTGGCCCGCTCGGCGAGCTCGATGGAGCTCAGACGGTGGAAGTTGACCTCGGTGCCGTCAGAGAGGATAGTGCTCGCCGCCATGATGTGGTCGGCGGTCATGCCATAGAGGATCGAGTGGGAGCCCGATGCGTTGTTCCCCACGACGCCGCCAATGGTGGCGCGGTCGGCACTGGCTGGGTCTGGCCCGAACATCAGGTTGTGGCGCCGCAGCTTGGCGTTGAGCTGCTGCAGTACGATGCCAGGTTGAACCCGCGCGGTGCGCGAGGCGGTGTCGACCTCGAGCACCTGGTTCAGGTACTTCGACGTATCGATGACGAGCGCCTTCCCGACGGTTTGACCTGCCAGGCTGCTCCCACCGCCACGCGGCAGGATCGGCACCTGGTACTTGGCCGCGATCTCGACTGAAGCCCGCACATCGTCGACGGTGCGCGGCAGAACCACGCCGATGGGCTGGATCTGATAGTTGCTGGCGTCGGTGCTATAGAGCATGCGGCTGTATTGATCGAAGCGAACCTCGCCACTCACGCGCCAGGAGAGTTCGGTCTTCAACGTCTCGATGCGATCGGCGTCGACGGTTTCAGTCTGTTTGGTAGCGACCACTGCGATATTTCCTCCTGATAGATCGGGCGAACCGCATCGATCGACTTCAGTTCATTCGGCGTCTGATAAAGGAATTCTGACGATTCTGTTCACGGTCCGCGCGTCTGAGTGTAGCACGTCCCCTATGGCATCGATCCTTGCCTCAGACAGGTCCAACGGTCGCGAAACCGCGGTTATGACGGAGTCGGCCCAGGCGACGCGCCACGGCGCCAGTGAACGCTTGACTTATACGCGGGAGGGTTGTTCGCCGTCCAATTCGGCGCTATGATGCGGCCG
Source organism: uncultured Chloroflexia bacterium (assembly GCA_963822235.1). Taxonomy (GTDB): domain Bacteria; phylum Chloroflexota; class Chloroflexia; order Thermomicrobiales; family Thermomicrobiaceae; genus CALAGB01. Next base: position 1,199,062 of record CAWGGU010000005.1, on the reverse strand, counting down.
TCTCGACATTGCATTCCTCACGAATTACTCAAGCGGGTGAGCTTTCACAAGCCCATCTCCTCGCCCAAAGGACGTCATGAATACGTCGACCTGGATCCTGGTGGTCTTGAGCCTGGCCTTCGCCTGGAGCATGGGTGCACACTACACCGGTGCGGTGATGGGCATGCCATTCGCCTCCAGGTCGATTCGCCTCTGGCCCGCCTTGTTGAGCATGTCGGTCCTGACGATCGTCGGCGCCACGCTTGCCAGCCACGGGGTGCAGGAGACGGTGGGGCTGCACATCGTCAGCGCCAGTCAGGTAACGGTGCCGATGTTGATCGTCATGGAGTTTGGCGCGTTCCTGCTTACCACCGTCTACACCTACGCCAAGGTGCCTACTTCGACCATCCAGATCCTCATCTTCTGCATCGTCGGAACGGCGGTCGCGGCGAGCGCCGACATCAACTGGACCACCATCTGGCACCTGGCATTGACCTGGGTTCTGGCGCCACCAGCCGCCTGTCTTCTCGGATTCGTCTTCACCCGTTTGCTGGATCGCCTGGTTCCGAGCGCCCGCGAGTCGTACACCGATCAACGCTGGAGCTATCTGCCGGGCCTGCTGGTCCTCGTTGGAGGCGCAGCGTCCTTCGTGCTGGGCGCCAACGATGTCTCGAACGCCGTCGGTGTCTGGTCGTCGGTCCACGTGACGAGCCTGCTGATCGCCGGATTGCTCGGCGGTATCGCCATGGCGATCGGAGCGTTGACGTGGGGACAGCGCATTCTCCATCGGGTGGCGTTCGACATCGTCAAGGTCGACCTGACCATGGCCAGCGCCGCGCAGTTCGTGCAAGCCCTGGTCGTCATCCTGGCGGTCACGCAGGGTCTCTTCACTTCGATGAATCAGGCGCTGGTTGGCGCCATGGCGGGAACGGGTCTGGCGCGCGGCCGCGAGACCGTGCAGACCGGCACGTTGGTCGGGATCGTGAAGGGCTGGGCAATTAGTCCGATAAGTGGCTTTACCCTCTGTTTTCTCCTCGAACATCTGTTGATCGCGGTCGGTCACGGCTGAACGATCCTCGGCTCTCAGCGCTCACTGCCTTGTCTGCAATTCGGATCGATTATATGCGCGAGCTTTTTCCTTAGTACGACTTCTGCGTACATCCCTGGGAGAACTCACGCTATCTCGCGAACGGGCACGTTCGCGGGTAGGCGATAGTCGGGGAGCGAATGTATGTTGTTGGCGATCCTCTTTCCTGACAAATGGTCGGACGTCTTCATCCCAGCCACGCCGATGTTCGAGATCTTCGTGCGCGGTTCGATCATCTATCTCTTCCTCTACTTCGCGCTGCGCGGGATCCTGAAACGTGAGACGGCCGGAGTGGGCATTTCGGACGTGCTCGTGATCGTGCTGATCGCGGACGCCGTTCAGAATGGGATGGCTGGCACCTACAACTCCGTGGCGGATGCGCTCGTTCTGGCACTCACGATCATCGGCTGGGATTGGGTTCTCTCGTACATCGCGTTTCGCTATCCGCGCTCACGCTGGATTATCCGCCCGAAACGCATGCTACTGATTCAAGAAGGAAGACTGATAAACAAGAGTGCCCAGCGGGAATTGCTCACCACCGAGGAGATCGAAGGTCATCTGCACCAGCAGGGGATCCAGAACATTGAGGACGTGCGCGAGGCCTGGATCGAATCGACCGGGGCGATCACGGCCATTCCCAAGAGGAAATCGTAGGGGGAACGGCGCGGGCTCGCTCAGGTGATCGGGCGGGGCGACCAGGCGACGACGTCGAGCCGTTTGGCGAAATGCAGAAGAGGTGGCTGATCGATCGGCGTGATGCCATGTGCGGAGAGCATCGTCTGAGTTACGAACTCCGCCTCGGCCAGCTGCAATGGCCAGGGCTCGTGCAGGATGTCGGCGCGGGAAATTCGACCCGTATCGTCGGCCGTGTAGAGGCAATAGCGCTCGGTGAGCCAGTGTTCGAGCGTGCCCGGTCGGCTGCGAAACACCGGCCCGATTGGCTTGAACCAACCACGAAGCTCGGCGGGCGAGCCGCGGCCGTCGGAGCGCGTGCTTGAGTAGTGAATGGTCGCGCCTTCGGCTCGCGATTGCATGTGGGCGTTCAGATAGGGGAGGTGGAACCAGCGGCGAGCGGTCTCTACCGCGATCCGGTTGGCGGCATCCAGACTGAAGAAGTAGACGCCCGGCTTGTCGTCGATGTTGACGTAGGTGCGCACGTTGAGCTCGGGGAAGGTCGACATGCCCGGCACTTCAACGACATCGACGCAGGCGCACCCCGCTCATCCAGAATGGAACAACCGCGATCCAGGCCTGGCCGTCGAACGTTTCCGGCTCGAGTGCGTGCGGCATCAGACGTTGCAGCGCGTCTGGGGCGATCGGCCAGTGGGCGAAGAGGAGATCGTTCCATGTCTGCCACATACTGAACGGTCGATCCGGCACGGGCCAGGGTCGATGCGACGCATCGAAGGGGAGTTCTCTTCCGCCCCTCTCCGTTCTTTGTTGTGGCGCTTCCTGCTCGTTCACCGTAACGATCCCCACTCGTAAGAGCAACTCTTCCTCAACACTCTAGCACCGGCTCTTGCTGCACTCCATCCGTGATACGGCAGCGTCAGGGATGGTTCGCCGTACGCGATCGGATTGGGTTTAGAATGGAAACGTCGACGGGCGAGAGCCACAGCTGAATAGGAGCCCAGTATGGTCATGGAATCCGGGATCGATGCCGGCACCGTCGTCGAGCGCATGGGTGAGGCGGTCAGTCAGTTCTTGGCATCGCTTTCGACTGACCAACGCGCCAAGGTTCTGCTCGATTTCGACGACCTGGAAGAGCGGACTCGCTGGTTCTATACGCCGATTCGACGCAAGGGTCTGCCACTGGCCGAGATGGATCGACCGCAGCAACGTAAAGCGCATCAACTCCTCGCCACCGGGCTCAGCCGCAACGCCTACTTCACGGCGTCAACCATCATGGGGATCGAGAACACGCTGGACGCGGTTGAAGGCTGGAGCTTTCAGCAGCGGCGCGGAACGACGCCCGAGCGCGCGACCGGCACCTATGGGCGCGACCCGCTGATGTTCTACGTCAGCGTCTTCGGAGAGCCGGACACCCGCAAGCCGTGGGGCTGGCGCTTTGAGGGCCATCACATCTCGGTCAACTACGTGATCGTGAACGGGCGCATCGTGGCGCCAACGCCGACCTTCTTCGGCTCCAACCCGGCCGAGACGCCGCTGGGGTCGGTCGGGACGCTTCGTCCGCTTGGCGACGTCGAGGATCTGGCGCGCGAGCTGCTCCATTCCCTCGCCGAAGAGCAGCGTTCGCGGGCGCACCTTTCTCCGATCGCTCCGCCCGACATCGTCATGGCCAATCGCCCGGCATTCGTCGAAGGTGCCCTGCCGCTGGCGACGCCGAACCTCTTCGGTTGGGAATTGAGCAAGATCGAGCAGGACGACCTCCCCGAGCAGTGGCGTGTGCTTGGATTTACGCAAGAGCATCAGGAAGCCTGCTGCTACACGGAGGTCCCCAAGGGGCTCGCAGCTTCGGTCATGAGTGAGGCGCAGCAGCAGATCCTGGACGCGCTCATTCGGGAGTACATCAGCCGCATGCCGGACGAGATCGCCCAGATCGAGACGAGCATGTTCACGGGCGACCATCTGCCGGAGGTGCATTTCGCGTGGGCGGGCGGGATCGAGCGGCGCCAGCCGCACTACTACCGTCTGCAGAGTCCGCGCTTCCTTGTTGAGTATGACAACACGCAGGACGGCGCCAATCACGTGCATACCGTCTGGCGCGACCCGTTGAACGACTTCGGCGCCGATCTTCTGGCGCGCCATTACCAGGCAAGCCATTAGCGGGAGCGGCGGTTGCCGCCTGGACATGTCAATGGACCGTACTATCGGACGCACGGCAGTGCGCCCCTACCGAAACCTGTGTTGCCAGGCACCCGACGCGTCGGGATCACCCTAATCATCCATCTCCACGTCGCGGCCGAGGCGACGTAACGCGGCATTGGCGGCGGCACGCCAGTGCTTGTGCAGCGCATCCACGATCAGCACCGCGGGTGCGGCGAGTAGTGCCACCAGCGCTCCGGCCAGAGGCGGCGGCGCCTGATCGATCAGGGACGCGACGGGCGTGAAGAGGAAGACCGCAAGGGTCAGCAGTTCGATGACGACCGCTCCGAGCAGCAGCGGGTTGCTGCGCCAGCCGAGGCGTCCGGGCCATTCGATCGAACTGCGACAGGCGAAGGCGTTGCCGATCTGGCCAATTACCACCGCGGTGAATGCTGCGCCTGACGCGGCCAGCAATGCGTGTCCCGTCGGGAATCCTTGCCCCGGTCGCCAGCCAGTCGTCATCAGACCCGCGATGAACGCCAGCATCTCGACCACTGCTTCGGTCGGACCGAGCACTCCGAAGACCCGGCGCAACAGGGCGCACCAATACCGCGTCATCTCGTGGAAGCTGGTGACCTTCGAGGACCAGTTGGTCATGAACTCGCGCCGCCCAGGGAAGCGGCACACGCGAACGGAAGGTGCGGCGCAAATTGGCCGATTCCAGTTTGGCGATAGAGTCGACAGGCTTGGTGGTTGGTGCGACGTTGCCGACGGGCCCTAGCTGCTGCCCAGCCGCTCTGCGAGGAACCGTTGAATGGCGGCGATTATGGCATCCTGGTCGCCGAGGATGTAAAAGTGGTCCTCGCCTGGCAACTCGGCGAGCACTGCGCCCGGAATATGGTCAGCGAGATAGCGTCCGATCTCGATGGGCGTCGCACGATCACCCGTACGGTGGATAACGAGCACGGGAACGTCAACCTGGCTCAGAATGGGGCGGATATCGATCGATCGATTCATGCGATTGAGCGCGACGGCTGCCGCGGGACTGGCCGAAGCCCGAAAGAACCGGGTGAACCGTTCGATGAATTCCCGATCATTGACCATGCTGGGCGCGAAGATGGCGATGCTCTCGTTCGCGTCACTTCCCCACGTGCGCAAGATTTTCTCGACACTTGCGTCATATGCGGCCTCCTGCTCTCCCCAGGGAAAGTCGGGAGCCCATAGCGTTCTGACATCCGCGCCATAGAGGATTAACGCGCGTGTCCGCTCAGGGTAGGTCACGGCGAACAGGACACTCATCGGGCCGCCTTCGGAGACGCCCATTAGGGCGGCTCGCTCCACGCCCGCGGCGTCCATCACGGCGCGCAGATCGTCGACGCGCTGCTCAAGCGGGGGAATATCCGCGACGCGGTCCGAGAGGCCGGTGCCGCGCTTATCAAAGGTAACAACGCGGGCAACGGATGCCAATCCGCGCCAGTAGCGGGCCGCGAGTGGATCGTCCCACATGAGGTCAATATTCGAAACGAAGCCCGGGGTGACAACCAGATCGATCGGCCCCTCGCCGAAAACCTGGTAAGCGATGTTGACCTGGCCACTCTGAGCGTACTTGGTTTGTGGGGGCGCAGCCGGATTGACGCGGGGCTCGAACCCGAGAGCGGCCACGAGCAAGCCAAGCGCAACCGCTGGATCTGGGGCCGTGGCGTCAATAAAGTTGATCGAGACGTATCGGTGGGGCATGTCGGCGACCGGATGCACGAGGATGAGCAGGAGCGTCTTGCCCTGCTGCAAAGACCAGTCCCACTCGTTCTTCACGTTGCGACTTGCCGTGGCCTCGGGCGACAGTATGCCGACCACGATGGACGACGAGCGCAAGCCCTTGTCGATCTCGTCGGGCCAGTACGTGCCGACCGGTATGTCGTATTCGTCCATCCACGTCGATACCCCGGCGGCGGTAAGATACGCACGGACCTGACGGGCGAAATCGCCGTCGGTTCGGTGATACGAGATGAAGACCTGCTGGTCGGCTGTCATTGATATTGCTATCCCAAATATAGGGTGCTTGATGATAGAAACACAGTACATCAAGAACGGCCGGGGGTACAAGCCCGGCATACACCGCAGATATCCGGTTCCGACCGCGCCCTCAAGTCCTCGTCGCTGAAACGCCTTCCAAATCCTTGATACCAGTAGGAACAGCGTCTCAGAGTCACGTCTCAGAATCACCGATTTACTTCCCGAACTCGATGCCGAGAGGTGAGACGAAGTCATGATCGAAGCCCGCAGTGAGGCTCTTCACCGGAAATTGACGTGTCACAGCGTCAGCGTGGAGGATGCCTCACGCTGAGAGAACGCTCACGACACTCTTACATAATCCAACGTCTTCAACTGGAAAATCACAGACGGCCGAGACATCGGCCGCCTGGAACTGTCGGAGCCCTTCCCGGTTTGGAGTTACAACGCCAGCGCATTGAGATAGGCGGAGTAGGCACGACCGGCCATGGAGAACGCCTGCAGTTGCAGCGACTCGTTGGGCGCATCGGTGGTGAGCCAAAGCACCTGAAGATGCAACAATCGCGCAACAGCATGCAGGGCACGATCTTCTCGCTGGCGGATATGATGACGGGCGCATGGCCCAGTTCGTGCCGAGACTGTCGAGACGTCGTCAGGAGCGTTCCGGAGGTTGAGGATGTTCTATACCCGCAAAGGGGACGAAGGCTACACCGATCTACTGGGTGATCGCGTGCCCAAATACCATCTGCGCCCAGAAACGTACGGCACGCTGGATGAGGCGACGTCTTTCATCGGGCTGGCGCGCGCCATGTCGGCATCGCAACGTACGGGGGAGATTCTGGTCGAGGTGCAGCGCGACCTTTACCTGATGATGGCCGAGCTCGCTTTTGCGTCGGATATGAAGCAGAAGCGCTATCACATCACCGCCGAACACGTGAAGCGGGTCGAAGAGGAGACCGACAAGCTCAGCGCCGAAGTCGAGCTACCGCCCCACTTCGTGCTGCCAGGCGATACCGTGCCGGGTGGCGTTCTCGACGTGGCCCGCACCGTGGTGCGACGCGCCGAGCGGCTCGCGGTTCGACTTTCACATGACGGCGAGATCGACAACCCGGAAGTGCTCGCCTATCTCAATCGCCTCTCGTCGCTCCTCTTCATCCTGGCGCGTTACGAGGACCGCGAGGCGGGCAAGACGTCGACTCCTGCTAAACAGGAGAAGCGAGAATCCTGACGCGGTTACGAGATCAATCGATTCCATCGGTCGGCACCGTTTGAGGTGGCCGTGGTGAGGCAACGATCGCGGTGCTCGTCCTTCGTTTGCTCCAGTGGTCGAGGTGGAACAAAGCCCGATCATATCGCTGTTAATAGTGAATGGCGTCGTGTGTCGTATCGCTGACGTCACTACGCACCGTCGCTTTGCACACGTCCGCAAGGACAAACTCTCAGGAGGGACTCCACACATGGAACAACAGTTGGTCGCGCCGTCGCTGCCTCGCTTGAATGAGCCGGCCCCCGACTTCGAAGCACAGACCACACAAGGCGTCAAACGGCTTTCCGACTACACCAATTCCGGGAAGTGGGTCTTGCTGTTCAGTCATCCGGCCGACTTCACCCCGGTCTGCACGACCGAGTTCATGGCCTTCAGCCAGCTCGCACCCGAGTTCGAGAAGCGCAATGTGCAACTCCTCGGTCTATCGGTCGATTCGGTCTCCGCGCACCTGGCCTGGATCCGCGACATCGAGGAGAACCTCGGCGTCAAGATCCCGTTCCCGGTGATCGCCGATCTCGATACCAAGGTGGCGCAGCTGTACGGCATGATCCACCCAGGCGCTTCGGCCACGACCGCGGTTCGCGCCGTCTTCATCATCGACCCGAATCGGGTGCTTCGCGCCATGGTCTACTACCCGCTCACCACCGGCCGCTTCATGCAGGAGTTCTTGCGCGTTATCGAGGGTCTGCAGGTGACCGACAAATACAAGGTCTCAACGCCCGCCAACTGGCAGCCAGGCGATGAGGTCATCGTCCCGGCGCCGGCCTCCGCCGAGGCGTTGCAGGCGGAAGAAGCCAAGAAGGGCGACTACGATTACAAGCGCTGGTATCTGCGCTTCAAGAAGATCGATCAGTAGTTCCAGACACCACAACGCAACGATCGACGGGCCGGCGATTGGCGCCGGCCCGTTTGCATGTTTGTGAGGCTTCAATGTGGCATGCGAGAGAAGGCGAACAATCTCCGGACGTTTTCTTGGCTACATATGGTTCTGTCGCGTCAGATATTCCATCTCGGCCTGGCGCAGGGGTTCGGTTCGAGGGTTCGATCGATGCCCGTGGCCGATGCGGCGATTGACGTACGCGACAATCAATGACATGGCGAAGAATAGAATCGCGCCGAGGGTGATATAGAGCGCAGTCATGGCAGTCAGTCCTTTCGCGTCTCTTATGTCATCGTAGCGCGTTGAGGATGGGGAATCAATGACGGGAACGCGAATCATTCCTCCCGTTCGCGCAGCCCCATCTCCTCCGAGAGGCCACTGGCGCGAGGCTGAATCTGTCCCGCGTATTTGTTCCCCAGCTTCTTGCGATAGGGAACCACCGCGGGCGACGTCAACGGCTCGCAGGCCGGCATCACCATCTGAGTTGACACCAATTGGTCGAGTTGCTACGGTGGAATTGCGATATCCACCGAATTTCAATCTCTTATTTCACTGCCCGGAAACATGTCTCGAGCTTGTAATGCTCACGCGAATTGCTGCTCGATCGACCGACAGGCGGAGCCAACACCTCCGCGAGTTCACACCTGTCAGCGGTAAGCCAGGATTTGAAACGGCCGGCAAGAACAGGGCGGAAGCGGGCCTCGGTAGCGAACGAATCGCTGTCGACGTCGCGTCGAATGTGACTGAGCCCATAGCCCGCCCCGGTTAGTCATCCTCGGCCTGATTCAAGACTGCTTCGTCTTCATCCAGCACGATCGTTGGAGTGCCGGCTTCCGCTGATCGTGGATCAGTCTGATTCTTGATGCGATGTGCCATGGACGCATACACCCTCAGTTCAACGGAGCCGGCCAAATACCGAGGATGAACGCGTAAGGGCTGACCAAATGAGCAGTTCGGACCTGATTGGTGAAACTCTCGGTAACTATCGCATCGACGCCGTGCTCGGCACCGGCGGGATGGGGCAGGTCTATCGTGCCACGCACGTGATGCTCAACCGGGCCGCTGCCGTCAAAGTGATGAACCTTGCCGTCGCTTCGGACGCGAATTTTCAGGCGCGATTCATCCAGGAAGCGCAATCCGCCTCGGCGCTCAGCCATCCCAACATCATTCAGATCTACGAATTTGGCGAACAGGATGGACGCTACTATCTCGTGATGGAGCTGGTCTCGGGAGGCTCGCTCCGAAGTCTCTTCATGCGCCGGTCAGGCGACCCAGAAGCGATTCTCCTGGCCGAGGGCCTCGATCTCATATGTCAGACAGCGGACGCACTTGAGTTTGCTCATGAAAGTGGATTGGTTCATCGTGACATCAAGCCCGACAACCTGTTGCTGCAGCGGAGAAATCACGGTGCCCACCCACATGGATACATCGTCAAGGTCACTGACTTCGGAATAGCGCGTCTGGCCACGGGCGGCGTCCAGACGCAAACGGGCGTTGCAATCGGGACGCCGACCTATATGTCTCCCGAGCAATGTCAGGGAATCGAGCTCGATGGACGCAGCGATATCTACTCCCTTGGCGTCGTGCTGTACGAGCTCGCCACGGGCCTGGTCCCATTCGAAGTGAAATCACTCAACGAGGCGATCTACAAGCACATCTACACCACGCCGCTTCCTCCCCGGCAGGTAAAGCCTGAGATCCCAGTCAAGCTGGATCAGATAATCCTGCGCTGTCTGGCCAAAAACCCAGACGACCGCTACCAACACGCAGCCGATCTGCGTGCAGCCCTGGAAGACTTCATGACCGCGGAGACATCCACGAGTGGCGTTGGCACGGCGAAGGGCGGGCCCGTTACATTGCTGGCCACTTCCGATCAGCGCGCTGACGAGCAGACGGTGGTGGCGCCCGTCAATCCCAGCGAACCTTCACCAGCCATGACGACCATGCTCGGTGTCACCTCGCAGCCGCTGGTGCGCGTTACCGACGCTCACGGCGAGACACTGCGGGAGTTGCCTCTCACCGCCAGCGGGCTCACCGTCGGCCGTCTCCCCAGCAACGACCTCGTACTTGAAAGCAACGACGTTTCTCGGCACCACGTACGGCTTGAGTGGGACGGCGCCCGCGTTACCGTGACTGACCTCGGTTCGAGCAACGGGACGCTGCTGGCCGACATGCGCTTACTCCCGCAGGTGCCGCAGACCTGGAGTTCGCGTGATTGGCTTCGGGTCGGCCCCTTCTGGCTCCGCTATCAGGCGCCAGCCGATCGCGATTTCTTACATGTCCCAAGCAACACGGGCGACACTCAGACTCCAAGCGAACATTCCGAGCGGATACACATCACGCTTGATCAGGAAAGGCTGACGCTGACGCCGGGCCAGCCAACCGTCGTGCGTGCCGTGCTCACTAACCTGGGTTCGATCGTCGATCATGTGGCGGTGGTCGTCGAAGGTGTCCCGCCCGAGTGGGTCACGGGACCGCAGCAGGAGACGCAGCTCAATCCTGGTGCGCAGGCATCTGTGGCCCTGAATGTCCTTGTGCCGCGGACCGCGAGGAGCATCGCGCGGGATTATCCGGTCACGGTGCGGGCTCGCTCGCGGGATTCTCCCGCGGAATCCGCCGTCACTGATGCCCAGTGGACCGTCCTGCCCTTCACCGCCGGCAGTCTCACCATCGAACCGATCCGACGTGGAGGGCGCACCGGAGCGAGGTTTGAGCTCGGTCTGAAGAACGACGGCAACGTGCCCGAGCTCTTCACACTCTCCGGCCAAGACGACGAGCAGTTGCTCCGCTATGGTTTTGAACAGACAACGGTTCCCCTGGAGGCCGGGAGTGCGACTGACGTCCGTTTGATGATCCGCTCGAATCGCCGCTGGATAGGGTCCGCTCAGAACCGCCCCTTTCAGGTGCAGGCCAAGCCGGACTCGGGCGCTGCTCCATACAAGGTCGCTGGCGACTACGTCCACAAAGCGTTCTTTCCGACCTGGTTTCCGTTGGCAGCCATGGCCGTTCTGGCGGCGCTGGCATTTGTCCTCTGGAAGCTGTTGAGCCCAGCGACGGGCCCGTCAACACTGACGCCGAGCATCGACGTCTTTAGCGTGACGCCGGATCAGGGGCAACCTGGTCTGAAGGTGACGATCAAGTGGCAGGTGAGCAATGCCGAAGACGTGGAGATCGATCAGTTTGGGACCGTTGCGGCGAGCGGCGATGAGACCGTGACGCTACAAAACACGACCACCTTTAAGCTGACGGCGACGAATCAGGGGAAGTCCGCAACGCGTGTCAGCACGGTGACGATCGCTGGCCCAACCGCGGGCCCGACCTCGCCCCCACAACCAACGGCGACGGTCGGTGGCCCCGTGACCCCCGCGCTGCAGACCTCTGCCGAGACGGCGAGGAAAGGAGAGCAGCTGACGGTGACTGGCACCGGGTTTGGACCGGGAGAGTCGGTCACCATCTTCGTCCACGCGAGCCCTGTGAAACAGGTCAGCGCCGACGACAACGGCTCGTTCTCGACCGTCATCACCATCCCAGCGGATGCTCCGCCTCCTGGCTTCTCGACCTTCATTGAGGCGGCGGGACAATCCGGACGATCGGCGCAGGTGCCGTTCGAGACCGCCCCGTAACGCCCGTGTCCCGTTCCCGCTCATGGAAACGGCTCAACTGTGCTCGCAGCGCGGTATTTCACCGCGGATCTTGCGCCCGGATGACGCTTGAGCCGGTGTGACAACTGGCGACTTTTGAGTTGTTCTGACTACTGTTGCCGCTCTCGCTCGCCCATCTCCTCCGAGAGGCCGCTGGCGCGAGGCTGAATCTGTCCCGCGTATTTGTTCCCCAGCTTCTTGCGATAGGGAACCAGCGCGGGCGACGTGAGCTGCTCGAAGGTGAAGGAGCAGATGCGCATGCCCGGGTAGAGGGCGACGGCCATGCGGCCGGAGTTGGAGAGTTCCATGGTGGCCGTTCCGACCCAGCCCGGCTCGAAGACCGCCGCCGTGCTGTGGACGGTGATGCCGAGCCGCGCGATGCTGCTGCGCCCCTCAAGCCGTCCCAATAGATCGTCCGGCAGCTCCAGTGTCTCCATGGTGGATGCCAGGGCGAAGTCGCCTGCCTGCATGATGAACGGTTCGTCCTCGCGGACGACCAATGTGCGCATCGCCTCCCCGATCGAGAGTGGTTGCCGCGGGTCGATGTAGGAGAAGCGGGAGTGCTCGAAGACCATGAACGTATCGCCCAGGCGGAAATCGATCGAGCAAGAGCCGAGGTGCTTTTCCAGGTCCGGCTCAGGCGAAATTTTGATTTTCCCCTCTCGCAGCGCCTGGAGAATCTCGCGGTCAGCCAGTATCATCGAATTACTCCCATGCATCACGTGACGTTTTGGCCTGCTCGCGCGTTGTTGTATCGGGAGACGCTCATCACGTAGAACGTACAGTATGCGGCGCTCCCTATAGCGAGTCAAGCGTGACTCGGTGGCACGCCAGCGTCATGTTATAATCCGCCGTCATGCCACCACAGAGACATGGCCAGGCGAGATAGAGTGCCCAACCGGTGGGCGCTCTCAGGAAGTGAACGACATGCACCGACAACCGCGCCGAATTCATTCGCATCCCCACTATCGACGGGGAACGCGACTGAATGCCGGCGAGGTCCGCAATGCGCGGCAGGGAAAGACCCAGCCCCAACCCGCCGCGGAAGCTCCCGCCCAATCGGCGGAGCGACCAGCTGACGATCCGCCGAACCGACGTCCGATTCCCAAACCGGAGCCGGTCGGTCGGCGTTGGAGCGGCAAACGACTTGCCTTCATTGGTGTCCCACTGATCCTGCTCCTCGCCTCTGGAGCTATCGTGGCCCCCGTTCTCTGGAAGGCACATCAGGCAGCCAACAAGATCTTCGTCACCTCACCACCGAAGTATGACATCGTGCAGAACGCGCAGGGCACGCCGGAGATCGTTCTTCACCCGACCACGGCGCCCACACAACAGCAGCAAGGTCAGGCGCAGCCGACGCCGACGCAATACGTCGATACCATACAGAGTTGGACCGGCACTGATCGCATCAACATCTTGCTTCTCGGCGTCGATGATCGCGGTGACACCACCGCGCCACCACGATCGGACACCATGATCATCGTATCGATCGACCCGTCGAGTAAAACGGTCGGTATGGTCTCGATCCCACGCGATCTGCTCGTAACGATCCCCGGCTACGGCGACGACAAGATCAACGCCGCCTACCCGTACGGTTCCCAGGCTGATATCACCGGCCCCGGATTGGCCGAGGCTACCGTTCAATACAACTTCCACATCAAGATCGACTACTACGCGGAAGTCGATTTCACCGGCTTCCAGAAGATCGTCGATACGCTCGGCGGCGTGACGTTGGACGTGCCGACTCCCCTCAAGGATGACGAGTATCCGGGTGCGTTCAACAACTACACCCGCGTCCTCTTCCACACCGGTGTGCAGCACATGGACGGCGAATCTGCTCTGCAATACGCGCGCACGCGCCATGACGACAACGACTTCGCCCGCGGCAACCGGCAGCAAGAGGTGCTGCGCGCGCTGAGAGCACAGGGGACGCAGCTTGGTTTGATCACCAAAGCGCCGGCCCTGATCGGTGAGCTGGGTGACACCGTGCGTACCGACCTCTCGCTGACGCAGACGTTGAGTCTGGCCAAACTGGGTACGCAGATCGATTCATCCAACATCCACTCCTACAGTCTGTTGCCGGCCGTCACCGAATCGTCGACTGCGGCGGGCTACTACCTGCTTCCGGATTGGAATGCGATAGGTCAGATCATGAATCAGGTCATGGGTGCGGGCGAAGCTGGTGCCGCGACACCGACCTCGGGCGACACAACTCCGACCACCGTGGCGCCCAACCTCAACGCCAGCGTGCTGGTGCAGAACGCCACGCAAGTCAACCGCCTGGCCTCCAACTCCTCCGACATTCTGATTGCGGAAGGTTTCACCAGCGTGACCCCAACCCAGGCGGCCGACTCAAGCGGACGTGACAAGACGACGGTGGTCGACTACAGCGGCAACCTGGCGACGGCACAGCGCATCGCCGAGATCCTGAACTTACCGGCGTCTGTGGTTTCGGAAGGTGACCCGCAGGACGCCGGAAACTACGACGTCGTCGTGACTCTGGGGGGTGACGCGCCCATTCCCACTCCCGGAGCCTGACGCCACGTCTCGGATCCGTCCTGGTTTACACCATCAATGGGAAGGTAGCGGCAGATGAAGCTCGCGCGTGCGATCGCTGGACTGGCCGCCCTGTTCCTCTTTGTCGCCTGCGGCGGCTCAAATAGCACCATCAACCCGACTCCATTCGCGACTTCGGGCTCGGCACTCAATCCGACGCCTGGTGCGCCCGCGGCTAGCCCCTCAGCCAGCCCGTCGGCAGCTACGCCGACCTCTCCTGAATCTGGCGATATCGCCATCGATGGCGAACACGCCATCATGGTGGCCGCACCCGATCCGAACAAGCCGATCGCCTATGCGGCGACCCAGGACGCGCTCTACCGGCCGCAGGATTCCGGTGGCTGGGATCAGATTGGTCGCTGGGATCCGTCCCGATCCTTACTGGTCGACCCAAGTAACACGAACGTCCTCTATAGCGGCGGTCATCCGGGATGCGCGGTCGGCGGACCGGCCATCGGCCTGCAGAAGAGCATCGACGGCGGAAACACCTGGTCGACGTTGCTGACCGGTCAGAACATTCGCCCGATGATCGTCGATCCGTCCAATCCACAAGTGATCTACGGAGAGCGCTGCTCGCTGGCCGTCAGCGTCAATAGCGGTCAGACCTGGAACGACTACCCTATGACGTCCAGCTTCGATGTCAGCGACATGTCGCTGGTCGGGAACACGCTCTACGTCCTGATCACCTCCGAAGGTGGCACCAGTCGCATCCGCGCGATCGACGTGACCGACCCGAGCCATCCCATCGTCGGTGACGATCTGCATGAGTTTTGGGGCGGCGGCACGTTGGTCGCCTCGGCCGACAGGATCGTCGTGGGTGAGCCGCACGGCATCGACATCAGTGTCGACGGCGGGAAGACGTGGACGTTCAGTCGAACCGGCCTCGAATCGGTGACGGTCTCCGTGAATGCGTTGGCGCAGCCCATCCCCAAGGACGAGCTTTCGCGCAAGTTCGGCATCTACGCGCTCGCGGTCGATCCGAGCGATGTATCCCACATTCTGGCCGGGACGATCCGGGGACTGTACGAGAGCAAGGACGGCGGCAAGAGCTGGAGTCGTGTCACGCAGATCGGCGAGGTTCAGATCGACCAACTTACCTACGCTCAGGACGGCGACGAGCTCTACGTGATCACCGACGGCGCGGTGACGCTGTTGCACAAACCGTAAGCGCTCCACTTGACAGATCGAACACGCGTTCTATTCTGAGACTGACTGGCTTCAGATGAAAGGACGCACGATGAAGGTGCTGTTTGTCGCGGGGTTTGGTCCGATCGTGGCCGACATGACAGCCTCCAATGGTTTCTACGCCGGAAGTTTGGGTATTCCGCTCGAAGGGGACGACACCTACCAGGCGACCGGGGCCGTCGAAGGGAACAAGCACTTTGCCTTGTGGCCGCTTTCCGCCGCGGCGGAGTCCTGCTTCGGCAATCCGCACTGGCCGGAGGACCTGCCGACGCCGCAGGCGTGGATCGAGTTCGACGTCGAGGACATCGGCGCCGCGACGGCTGAGCTGCAAGAGCAGGGCTACCGTCTCCTCCTGGCCGACAAGCTCGAGCCGTGGGGACAGCGCGTCACGCGGCTGCTCGACCCCGACGGAATGCTGGTCGGCATCACCTACACGCCGCATCTGCGCGGAGAGTAGGGAGCCAGCGAACCATCTCTTCGGCGCATCCCTTTGGGACAGCCTCCTCGTGTGCTCCCGCCGTGGTGGGCGTAGCAAACTGGGGGAACAAGGCGAGATTGCCCCGCGAGAATGCCTCACCCCGCCGTATGTCATCGGGCGAGATCGGGAGGAGACAAGCTCCTCTCCTGCACCATAGGCAACGTTGAATCCGTTGTCGAAGCCGATCGTTGTCCCCACATCGGAAGACACCGGTCCGCACCCGCCCTCAACCGGGCTATGATGGGATCACGTGAGAACGCGATTCCGGAAAGACACCTGGGAGGGCGACATGGCGGTAGTCAGTATCGACGTCGAGCGGCGGGCGCCATATGCGGGAGGCCGATCATTCGGCGAGGTCGGTCCGTACGACAGGTTGGACGGCACGGTCACATTCAGCGTCGATCCGGAGCACGAAGCCAACCGCGACATCGTCGACCTCGATCTCGCCCCGCGTGATGCCGATGGCCGCGTGCGCTTTACCTCCGATCTCTGCTTGCTAATTCCCCAGGACCCCGCCCGCGGCAATCGTCGCCTGGTGGTCGAGCTGCCTAACCGCGGTCGCAAGCTGATTCCGCGCTTCGTCAACCGTGCCGCCCCGAGCCTGCCGTCGGCCGAGATCCCGGTCGGCGATGGCTGGACCTTCCGCCAGGGGCTCAGCATCGCCTGGATCGGCTGGCAGCACGACGTCTACCGCTCCGACGCCATGATGGGGCTGGAGGCACCCGAGGCGCTGATCGACGGCAAGCCGATTCGCGGCCAGATCATCGTGGAGATCCAGCCGAACTTCGCGGAGCGCACGCGCCTGCTGGCCAATCGCGTCCATCGTCCCTACCGTGTCGCCAACGTCGACGATCCGTCCGCACGGCTGCTGGTGCGCGATCACCCGGAGGGCGAGAGCTCCGAGATCCCGCGATCCGCCTGGCGCTTCGCGCGCGAAGAGGACGGCCGGGTCGTGCCGAGCGACGAGCATATCTACCTGGAAACCGGCTTCGAACCGGGACGCATCTATTCGGTGATCTTTACGACCGAAGGCGCACCGGTGGTCGGCACGGGCTTGCTGGCGTTTCGGGAGATCGCCTCGTTTCTGCACTATTCCGACGACGATCGCAATCCATTGGCTGGCGCCATCGACCGGGTCTATGGCTTCGGCATCTCCCAGACGGGCCGCATGATCCGCCATTTCATCTACCTGGGTCTCAACCTGGACGAAGAGGGGCGTATGGCGTTCGACGGGCTGAACCCACATGTGGCGGGAGCGCGTCGCGGCGAGTTCAACCATCGCTTCGCGCAGCCCTCGGTTCAGCCGACTCCCAGCTTTGGTCACCTCTTCCCCTTCGCGGATGCGGCGATGGAGGATCCGTTCGGCGCAAGCTCCGACGGCCTGCTCAAGCGCCAGCGAGCCAAAGGTGGCGTGCCGAAGATCTTCTACACCAACACGTCCGCCGAATACTGGCGCGGCGACAGCTCGCTGATGCACACCGATCCCTTGGGCAAACGCGATCTCGACGACGAGCCGGATGCGCGCAGCTACCTCTTCGCCAGCACGCAGCACGGCCCCGGATCGCTTCCGTTCGCGCGGTCAAGTCCGGACGAAGGGGACACCGGCTCGCACGATTTCAACGTCATCCCCTATCAGCCGCTGCTGCGCGCTGCCTGGATCAATCTGGATCGCTGGGTCAGCGAGGGAGTCGAGCCGCCCGCAAGCGTGCATCCGCGTCTCGCCGACGGCACGGCCGTGAAGAACTCTGAAGTCATCGAACGGTTCCGGCAATTTCCTGGACTGGTCTTGCCTGACCCAGATGGTCTGCCAGTGATCCGGAAGCTCGATCTCGGTCCGGATGCCGCGCGCGGTGTCGGTCGCTATCCTGCCCAAGCGGGCGAGATCTACCCCGCGTACGTCTCGAACGTGGATGAGAACGGCAACGAGACGGGCGGTATCCGGCTGCCCGATCTGAGCGTGCCGCTCGGCACCTTCACTGGCTGGAACACACGAGCCGCCGAGACGGGTGGCGCTGGACAGATCATGAAGATGCAGGGCATCACGCACTTCTTCCAGCCAACCAAGGCGGAACGGCTCTCGCTCAACGACCTTCGGCCGTCGCTCGAGGAGCTCTATCTGAACAAAGAGGACTATCTCGAGAAGGTGCGTGTGGCCGCGCGTGAACTGGTCGAGCAGCGATTGCTGCTGGACGAGGACGTGGAAAACGTCGTGGAGGAGTCAGCCGAACGCTACGACCTGGCGATGCGGGGCCAGAAATAGGGCCGAATTGAGATCGATCCGCGTCGTCAGTTGCCGAAGTACTGAATGATCCCGCTGAAGAAGCGTATGCTGCCGAATCCGATTGCGCCGAACGGGATGAGGAAGTAGCCGGTTGTCTTGCCAATCTGGTACGTGAACAGGAGCAGTGCGACACCGATCGTGAAAGACGAGCCTCCGCCGATGATGCGGGAACGTGCCCGTCTCTTGCGGGTGATCCGCTGCGCATTGGTCCGACGTTGCAGCCGTGGAGCGCCGGAAGCCCAGTTGATGATCTGATCCGTGTCCTTGCCGGAAGTCGCCAGCAAGGCGATCTCTTCCTTGTTCCAGAAGCGTAGGAAGACGTCCCACGTGGTGGGGGAGCTGTTGCATTCGATGATGTGATGTCGCGGGTAGCTGCATTCGATCGTGCGATTCGGACGGAACAGTGTGAGGTGTGTATTGCTGAGGCGCAGAACGCGGCCGTCCCATAACACATATTCCTTGGCTGTCTCAACCGAACTTTCAACCGCGGTCAAGATTTCCCCCTTCATGGCCTGAGTTAAACAGGTTGGAGTGGCATCAATAGCTCAACGTTTGAGCACCGAAGCGTTCCAGATGAGCAACAACCGTGACCTCAGTACAGCATCATGGTCGTCGAGCGTCTGTAGCCCGTTGGTCCAAGCGGGATATCGGTACTGACGCACCGGATGCGATACGTGCGCATACGGCACCTGAGGACACTTTTCAGGACATGAGCGCGATCGCCAGTGCCAATGTGGCGGTCGCGCATGTTGCGGGAAGGTCCAACAGAATTCGGACACTGCTTAATTGATGTCTTCGAAACAGAGGGACAAGGTCAGATGTCTGAACATCTCATTGTCGACGGACACCGGGATCTGGCTGAGAAGGTCACCCGGTTCGTCTTTGCCCGGACAAGGCTCGGCGTGCGTTAGGCTCGGTGAAACTGGATCAGCCCGACCACGAGACTGAAGCCGCCGAAGACGAGCACGCCGATTGGCAGGATTAAGTAGCTGGGTGGACTGTTGAACAATTGCATCAAGATCAACAGCCCGAACCCAATGGCGACAGTGACCGCGCCACCGATCAACCGCATGCGTGCCTTGGTCACCCGTTCGGCACGTTGGCTCGCGGCCCGCCGCTGGAGGCGTGGAGCGTTCGCGGCCCACTGCACAATGCGATTCGCGTCCGCGATCGATGGGGCCAAAAGTGTGAGTTCTTCATTGTTCCACAGGCGTAGAAAGACCTCGCGAGTTTCTTTCGGGTTGCTGCTATCCGCGATCTCGCTCAACATGTGGCTGCTTTCGAACGTGCCATCTGGTTTTAGCAATGCCAGCCGCGGGCCAGTCAGCCGTAGAATGCGCCCGTCTCGCAGTACGATTTCGGATGCAGACCCGCCGTCAGGATTCATGGCATGTCACTTTCGTCATCGGTCGGTGCCACGCGGGGCGGATGCGGCCAACTCAACCGCGAATGCGTCCCTATCGCGTGCTCCTCTGCCGTTCGAATTCGGCGCGGGTTTCATCGCCGGGCGGATAGACATCGATGATGCTGGAGCCCGCTTGAATCTTGGTCAAGACGAACGCCTCGATCTCTTCTTGCTCCAGCGCGGCCAACGCCACCTCTTCGGCGACAGCCATGGGGATGACGACCACGCCGTCCGCATCGCCAACCACCACATCGCCCGGCATGACGAGGACACCGGCGCAGCCGATCGGCTGGTTGATGTCAGCCGGATGATGCTTGGTTGGGCTGGCCGCACCATGCGTGCCCCGCGCGTAGCTGGGCAGGTCGGTCGCTTGCATCCCGGTTAGATCGCGCAGCGCGCCGTCAGTCACCACGCCGACCGCGCCGAGCATCTTCATGCGCGTGGCCAGGATGTCGCCGATGGTGCCGGAACCCGTCTCGCCACGCGCGTCGATGACGAGCACGTCTTTTGACCCGACCGATTCGATGGCGATGCGCTGCGGGCTGGTCAGGTTGTTGACCGGGCGATCGATGTCGAGGTCCTCGCGCATCGGTACGAAGCGCAGGGTGAACGCGTAGCCGACCATGCGCAGATCGGGTCGCAGTGGCTCGACGCCGGTCAGGAACGTGTTGCGAAAGCCGCGTTTCAGCAGCTGGCTGGTCAGTGTCGCGGTACTGACCTCGTGCAGGGCCGCCTCGGCTTCAGGCGACAGATATCCGGTTGGTCGTTCGTCTGCCATAGTCGATTCCCTCTTGTTGTGGTCCCATGCTCACCCATTCACGAGTCTGAGGATGCGCTGACAATCGTCCAAATTGAACGTAGTGGCGGGCGTCTCTGCCCGCCTGTGGAGCCCATCCAGAAGTGCAATTCGTGAAGGTTCCGCGGGACTATCGGTGCCAAATCGCGAATCTGCCATTTGTTCGACGAAGGCGGGCAGAGACGCCCGCCACTACATTGGTTAGAGCGGTTTCCCGCCTACTTCACGTTCGGTGCGACCTGGTTGGCGAGCAGATCGAGCGTCTCGCGGTCGGTGCCGTCGAGCATCTGAACCACGAAATACTGAATGCCCGCGTCGGCCCGCTGCTGATACCACTCCGTGATCTGCTCGGGCGTGCCCGCCATGACGAAGCGGTCGAACGCCGCCGGTAGGCCGTCCGGATAATAGCGAGCGATCTTCTCCTTCACTTCAGTTTCGGTCGGGGCCAGCATCAGCCAGCCGACGAAATGCGTGCGCAGGATCTCGCTCGGGTCCCGGCCGATGGCCTCGCAATGCCGTTCGATGGCCGCGATCTTCTTCGGGATGTCGCGTGGCGCGTCAGGCAGCTTCGACTCATCCAGGTTGCAGGCATCGGCGTACTGTGCCACCTGCTTGAGCGTCACCTTCTCACCCACGCCCGCGATCATGATCGGCGGGTGCGGCTGCTGCACCGGACCCGGGTTGAGCCGCATGTTGCGGGTCGTGAAGTGCTCGCCTTCGAAGGCGAACGGCTCCGATCCCCAGACGCCATTGAGGATCTTGACGGTCTCCTCGACACCTTTCAGCCGCTCGACGTCGGTGCGGAAGGGCTTATCGAAGCAGTTAAATTCCGGCTTGGACCAGCCGCTGCCGATGCCGATCATCAGCCGTCCGTCGCTGAGCTGATCGAGGTCGGTTGCCAGGCGCGCGAAGTGGGCTGGATGCCGGTAATAGACACAGTTGACCACCGAGCCGAGCATGACGCGCTCGGTCACTGCCGCAAGGGCGGGCAGGCAGATCCAGGGATCGGGACTCAGCATGGGGTGGTCGTGAATGAAGAGTCCGTCGAAGCCGAGCGATTCGATGTATTTGCCGGCCTCCATGATGACCTTCATCGGGTCGTCACGGAGCTCCCAACGAAACAGGGCGGTGCGACGTTTGACCGCCCCGACCTGCACGCCGAAGCGCACGCCTGCGTCGGCCTTTGCCACCCATGGATGTCGCGCCATAACGTCTCCTTCTACTCCACCACGGTCAGGTCATGTCGAGCCTTATTCAGCACCTCGCCGCCCTGCTCCGTCACCATCACCACGTCTTCGACTCGATTGCCGAATTTTCCGCGCTGCATGACGCTCGGCTCGATGGTGAACATCATGCCGGTCTGAAGCGTGGTGTGGTCCATTACGTCCAGAAAGGGCGGCTCATGCACCGTCACGCCGATTGCGTGACCGAGCCGATGTGTGAACCCCTCGTCATACCCGGCATCAGCGATGATCTTGCGCGCCTTCGCGTTCAACTCGCTGGTAGTAATTTGTCCTGACTTCATAGCCGCGATGGCCACGCGCTGCGCCTCGAGCACTGTCTCGTGCACCTTGCGATATTCGGCTGACGGCTCGCCCACGAAGACCGAGCGCCCGAAATCGGAGCAGTAGCCGTCCAGCACGCAGCCGAAGTCGAACATGAGCGAGTCGCCGGGTCGTAGTTGACGTCCGCCGCCGTGCGACTCACCGGGCCAGGCGCCGGCCTCTTCCGGCCCGATGATGTAGATGCCCGTCGGGAAGGAGGTGAACTCGGCGCCGTTCTTGAGGAACTGGTAGTCGACTTCGGTGGCGATATCGAGTTCGCTGACGCCCGATTTCAGCTTGGGGATGACCAGATCGAAGACCTTATCGGCCAGCGCTGAGGCGCGGCGCATGGCGGCGATCTCGTCGGCATCCTTGATCATCTTCATGGGATTGATCAGGTCGGAGGCAAGCGAGAAGCGCGCGTTGGGGAGCAGGCTGTCGAGTGTGCCGCTTGTGCGTGCCCAGGTGCGTTCGTCGAGCGCCACGTGATCGACTTCACCGAACTTGGCCACGGTCTGGCTCATGACGTCGAGTGGCGTCTCGGACTCCTGAATCAGGCGCACGTCGGTGATCCAGGGCTTGTCCTCTGCCTCATTGACGTAGAAGGAGCCACCCATGCGGGGGCCGATCAGGGTGAGGCCGCTCTTCGCGTCCGATGTAGGCGCCGCAAGCCCAGTCGCCGTAGGCGTTGTGGTCGGTGCCGTGGTCGTATTGTCGTCGCACTCCGGTCAAATAGAAGAGGTTCGCGCCCCGCGTCAGATAGACCAGATCGACTCCGGCCGCTTCCATGCGCTGGCGAAATGTTTCCAGCCGCTGCTGATAGTCCATGCGGATCTCCCTATCCCCTTCACGCGTCGTCAGGTTGTGTGCCTATCATCGCATCACTCAAATCTCTGGCAAGCGCCAGGTCGAGCCAGTTGACCGGAGTCTCTGTACTCCGTATGCTGCATACATGGAGACAAACGAACTTGGCACGGTCAAACGGCACAGCGGTGCCGCGGCACAGGTGCACCAGATTTTGCGTGACGCGCTGCTGCGGTCGAAATTCACGGCCGGCGAGCGCCTGGTCGAGACACAGCTGGCCGAGATGCTCGGGGTCAGTCGCACTCCCGTACGAGAGGCGCTCTCCAAGCTGGAGGCGGAGGGGCTGGTCGAGCCTGCGGCAACCGGTGGCGTGGTGGTGCGTGATCTCGAGAGCGAGCTCGTCGAGATCTACGAGCTACGCCGCAGACTGGAGGGCTACGCGGCGGCGCTGGCCGCGCAGCGCATCACCGACGAGGAGTTGACCGCTCTGGACACCATCCAGCGTGAGGCACAGGGGATGATCGACGCTCGCTCACCCGAGCGACGGGCCGAGTTGAACAACCTGTTTCATTCACTCCTTACCGAAGCGTCACACAGCCCACGTCTTGTGCGCCTGGTCAACGACTATCGGGATTACTTTCTCAACCGGGATTTCGTCACGTACTACGATCGCGAGACGGGACTCAAGCAGCACGAGCAGCATCGCGAGATCGTCGAGGCGCTGCGCGCGCGTGATTCGAATCGCTGCGAGCAGCTGGTCTGGGATCACTTCGAACGTGCGCTGGCCGTCATTCAACGCGGGCGGGCTGGGAGATCGGGGTGAGAGAACGATTGGACAAACCCATTTGGTGCCCAAGGAATTCGATGGGTACCGGGGTCGGTCGCCGGCCTGCGGCCGAAGGGCAGACACGGAGGTCTGCCCCTACGAACATGAGCGTACGTTCAGTCCCCGGGGCACCCGCTTGCGGGTCGGACTTCGCATAGAGTAGCCCGGGATCTTTAGTCCCGGGTGAGCGTCGAGCTATTGCCGGTTTATTTCATCACACATCAATTAACCCAGGTTGAACGTCGGGCGATTGACGTGTTTTCAGTAGTTGCCATTCGAGAGGACGATTCGCATGGACTTCTCGCTGTCACCACAAGATCAGGCCATGGTCGATCGCGCCAAGGAGCTGGCCAAAGAGTTCGCCACCCGGGCCAAGGAATATGACGACGAGGCGTCGTTCCCTGCTAAGGACTTCGAACGCCTGCGCGAGGAAGGCTTCCTCAAATTGACCGTGCCGCAGGAGCTTGGCGGCCACGGCATGTGGAGCGGGAAGCGTTTCCTGCCGATGTACATGATTCTGGAGGCACTGGCCAGCGGCAACGCATCGACCGGGCAGCTTGTGCAGATTCAATCGCATGCGTCCGGCATCATTGCCTTCCTGGGGAATGAGGAGCAGAAGCGCCGTTATCTGGGCGAGGTCGTCTCGCGCGGCGCGCTGATCGCCTCCTGTGGCAGCGAGACCGATCCGCGTCAAGCCGCCTCCAGCACCGGCCGCGCCGAATTGGTGGAGGTCGAGGGCGGCTTTCGACTCAACTCCACCAAATTCTTCGCCTCCCTCTCACCTGCCGCCGACTATTACGTCGTCTACGTCATGGCCCCCGGAGCCAAGACGATGGAGGAGGGCTACACCACGCTGGTCGTCTCGAAAGATGACCCGGGCGTCTCGCTGGAGAACAGCTGGGACGTCATGGGCATGCGCGCCACGATCAGCTGGAGTCTGATTCTCAAGGACGTCTTCATCCCCTGGGAGAACGTGCTGGGGCAGCCGGGGGATTGGGTGCAACACGACCCGCGCACTTTCACGCTGGCCTACTGCGCCAACCACCTGGGAACGGCGCAGGGGGTCTTCGACTATCTGCTCGACTATCTCAAACAGCGTCCGTTCCTGCTGAACGACGACGTCAACGCCTACACGGTGGGCGAGATGGACTCGGCTCTGCAGGCGACGCGCACGTCCATGTGGTATGCCGCCTGGCTCTGGGAGCAAGGGCGTTATGAAGAGGCCGAGCTAGCTTCGATGCGCGTGCTGCATACGTCCAAGCAGACAGCGCTGATGGTCACCACCAAGGCCTTCGATGTCTGCGGTGCCCGGGCGGCCTTCCGCTTCATGCCACTGGAGCGGGCGTTCCGCGACGTGCGCACCTTCTCGCTCCACTTCCGCGAATCGGCCGTGCTGCGCATGCTGGCTGACGCCGATCTCGGAAAGCCGTTCCATTCCAAGCAGAAGTACGGACCGAAGATCGGGCGGCAGTCGTGGGAGGGTCTCGCGGCGGCCAGAGATGAAGAGGCCAAGCAGCCCGTCAAACTCGACGCGACGCTGTGACGTCCGAGGAGGATCGATGCCGGACGTATTGAGCTACTACGACTACCTCAAAGGTCAAGAAGACGTCATGGTGACCGAACTGGGTCACTATGTGAAGGTCGAGAGCGGCTCCCGCGAAAAAGAGGGAGTCGATCGGGTCGGCTACTTCATCACCGAGGCGTTCAAGTCGCTCGGATTCGAGATCGAACGCATTTCTGAGATGAGCTGCGGCGATCACCTGGTAGCCCGACGCAAGGGGAGCGGTAAGGGTCGGGCGCTGGCGCTGATCCATCTCGACACTACCTGGCCTAAAGGCTCTCTCAAGGAGAATCCGTTCCGTGTCGAGGACGGGAAGGTCTATGGACCTGGCATTCGGGACATGAAGGGCGGCTGGGTCGTCCTTCTGGGCGCGTTGCGTGCCTTGCGCAGCGCACGTTGGGACGGACTCGCCGAGATGACGGTCTTCATGACCGGCGACGAAGAGCTTGGCAGCCCACGCGGACGACAGTGGATCGAGAAGGAAGCGCGCAAGGCGGATTGGGCGCTGGTGATGGAGCCCGCGCGCGACAACGGCTCGATGGTGATCAGTCGCGGCATGGTTGGCGCCGTCTATTTCGAGATTCGGGGCATTGCCATCCACAACACGTCGCGACATCTGGGTGCCAGTGCCATCGTCGAGGCGGCCCACAAGATCCTGGCGCTGGAGGGTCTGACCGATGTGGACAACGGCATTCTGGTCAGCGTCGGTCTCATCGAGGGTGGCACTGCGCGTCAGATTCTGCCGGATAAAGTCACCATGAGCATCGATCTACGCGCGCCCGATGTGAAATCAGCTGAAGAACTGTTGAAACGAGTGCACGAGATCGCCGGACAGACGACGGTGAAGGGGACTCGCACCATGATGACCGGCGGTATCACCCGACCGGCCTTCGAGGCGACTCCCGCTTCGCATCGCATGCTGGAGTTGGCGCAGGAGTGCGGACGGCTCTTCGCCCAGGAGATCGAGGGGATCTACGTCCGCTCCGGCTCCGACGGCAATTTCACCGGCGCGCTCGGCGTGCCGACGCTGGACGGGTTGGGGCCGGAGAGTTCGGGGAACTCGGGCCGCTCCGAGCACATCGTGATCGAATCGCTGCCGCGCCGGGCCGCCATCCTGGCCGGGATCATCAGCGGCCTGCCCGATCTGCTGGAGGCCGAATGAGTCAGTGGCCCAACGGCGCCAGGTGCGTCGTGATGTTCACGGTCGATTCGGACGCCACCGGCAACGAGGTCGGCAAGGGGCTCGATCCGGACGGCGCCAACTCCCTCGGCGGCTACTCGCCCAAGCGCGGCATCCCACGCTTTCTCGATATCTTCGAGCGGCACCAGATTCCTTGCACCGTCTTCGTCGGAGGTTACGACGCTGAGCACTACCCGGACATCGTCAAGCGCATCGTGGCTGAAGGGCATGAAGTCGCGGCACACGGTTATCTGCACGAGAGCTGGGACGTCTCCCTGGAGGAAGAAGACGCGCTGCTGCGCAAGACGCACCAGATTCTGACCGAGATCGCCGGGACGCCGCCGCTCGGCTGGCGCAGCCCGGGCGGCCAGAAGAGCGCGCAGACGCTGGCAGTGCTGCGGGAGCTTGGTTACCTCTATGACTCGAGCGACAAGGATTTTGACGGGCCCTATCCAGCGGTCGTGCGGGGCGAACCCACGCGCGAGATGGTCGAGATCCCCAACATCACCTCGACGCTCGACGATGCCTACATGTACGGCATCGGCATGATGAACACGACCGAGATACTCGAACTCTGGAAAGAGGAGTTCGACGCGCTGTATCACACGGCAGGCTATTACATCGTCACTTGCCATCCACGAGCGGGTCGCGGTTCCGGTCTCCCGGCGCGGGCCAGGGTGATCGAGCGGCTGATCGAGCACATCAAGCGCTATCCGGACGTCGAATTCGTGCGCATGTGCGATCTGGCGCGCTGGTGCCTCGAACCGGCGCACGGCTTCCTCGACCCGGCCGAGCGGATCGGAGGTCGGCGATGAAGCGAGTTCGCCTGGCCGGAGGGCGTACAGGCTGGGGCGGCTGTCACGGTCAACTTCAGCGGCGAAAGCGTCGAGCACAGTTCGATGGAGTTGCCACTGTGGGGACGCTACTCGCACGGCCGCTACGGGGCGCAGCAGGGCGTCTTCAACCTGCTGGAGCTCTTCCGGCGCTATCAAGTCAAGGCCACCTTCTTCATCGCGGGCTGGGACGCCGAGCGCTACCCGTACGCCATGGAGGCCATTGCCCGGGACGGACACGAGATCGCCGCCTCAGGCTACCTGCACGAAGATTTTTCCAGGCTCAACGCGGACGAGCAGACAGAGGTGCTGGAGCGATCGGAAGAGATTCTGGGGCGCATCTTTGGACAGAAGCCGATCGGCTTTCGTGCGCCCGACCGGCTTCTGTCCCGCGAAACACGCGCATTGTTGGCGTCGCGCGGGTATCGCTACGACAGCAGCTACTGCGACGACGACCGCCCCTACGCAGTCGATCTAGGTGACGGGAAGCGGCTGGCCGAACTGCCGATCCACGAGCCCTGGTTCGACCGGCCCTACTACGAGCGGCACCGGACCTCGCGTGCGTTTACGGAGTCGATGCTCGACGAGTTCGACGCCACCTATGGCGTTGGTGGGCTCTTCACGCTCGGGATTCACCCGCGCGGCGATTGGGGTTCCGGCCGCGGACTGCGCGTGCGGGCGCTCGAACCCATTGTGCAGTCCTTCCGGGAGCATCCGCGGACGTGGCTAACCACCTGCGGCGAGATTGCTGAGTGGGTGTTGGGGGAGTAGGTCTCAGGAATAGCCTTTATGAACGGCCCTCACCCCCGTCCCCTCTCTCCCTCCCTGACGGTCCATCCCGACGATCAGGGGAGGGGAGACGAAGGAACACCATCAAGCGTTGTTCCCCTTCTCCTGCTTGGCGGGAGTTGGTTCTCCCTTCAGTGGGAAGGGAGTTAGAGGGATGGACCGGGTTAGGGGATGAGGGCTGCCTCCACCGTCGCCATCATCAATGACCGTGCGCGTGCCGATGCTCATGCCGATCTTCGGCATGGAGTGTGACTCGATCAGGATTCACAGCACGGGCCGTTCCTCGTTCTAACGGCTCGTCGTCGTCGATGCAGTGCGTCTCGAGCGTGCTGTGATCGATGCTGGTGTTTCGTGCGTAGCACCTTCCGGACTTCAGTCAAGATCGAGCGAATCTGGTCCGGACTCGACTCGATGCCTGGATCGAGCGCGATGTGCGCCGCCAACGCCTGGACGTCGGAGCTCAAGCTCCAGACGTGTAGATCGTGAATGTTGGCGACGCCCGGCACTGCCTCGACGTCATGCTCCAAGGCATCGAGATCGATGTCGGACGGCGTGCTCTCGAGCAGAATGCCGATCGTCTCTCGGATGATGCTCCAGCTCGACCAGACGATGAATGCGCCGATCAGAAGCGAGACGAGCGGGTCCCAGATAGTCGAGCCGGTCAGCCAGATGATGACACCGGCGACGATTACCCCCACCGACGAAGCGGCGTCGCCGACCATATGGATGAACGCAGACCGCACGTTGACGTCGTGCGCGCCGCGCTGCAGTGAGAGCGCGATCGACGTGTTGAGGATCAGCGCGACGGCTGCTACCAGGATCATCGGCAGGCTGGAAACCGATTCAGCGTGCGTCAGGCGCTGATAGCCCTCGTAGAAGATATAGATCGCCAGGAGGATCAGGGTGAGCGCATTGGCCAGCGCGGCCAGCACACCGACTCGATGGTAACCGAAGCTGCGTTCCGGGTCGGGTGGACGGGTGGCCATGGCGAAGGCCCAGGCGCTCAGGATCAGTGCGGCGACGTCGGTCAAGTTGTGACCCGCGTCGGAGATGAGGGCCAGGCTGTTGGCCCACCAGCCCACGATGAACTCGGCCACCACGAAGAGGGCGGTAACGCCCGCCGCGAGCTTGAGTCGGTTGCCGGTCACGGGTCCGTGACTGTGCATCCTATCCCTTCTTCTCATGGTGGCCGGACGTGAATCGCGGTGGGTCCATGGACTGCATGACGGTCGACGTCGTCACCAGACGACCTGGCAGGACTCGTGCCCGCTAGGAAGCGGTGCGGAACCGCAGCAGACGCATGCCGTTGGCGATGACGATGAGGGAGGCTCCCACGTCGGCGAAGACCGCCAACCAGAGCGTCGCAAGACCAGCGACCGCCAAACTCAAGAAGATGAGCTTGATCGCCAGCGCCAGCCCAATGTTCTCGCCGATGATGCGTTTGGCCGAACGTGACAGTCGAATCGTGTATTCCACTGCCGAGAGATCGTCACGCATCAACGCGATGTCGGCTGTTTCGAGTGCCGTATCGGTGCCGGCCGCTCCCATGGCGATCCCGACGGTCGAGCGCGCCAGCGCCGGTGCGTCGTTGACGCCGTCACCCACCATGCCGACCGAGCCGTAGCGCTGCAACAGACGCTCGATCGCGTCCACCTTCTGCTCCGGCAGTAACTCCGCCTCGACCTCGTCGATACCGATTTCGTCCGCGATCGCGCGGGCCACCGTGCGTCGATCGCCGGTCAGCATGACCGTGGTGTGGACACCCGCGCGTTTGATGGCTTGCAGCGCGGTACGGCTCTCGGTTCGTGGTGTGTCGGCCAGCCCAATCAGACCAACAGCTGTTCCGTCGAACGAGACCACCACCGCCGTCTGCCCCAGACGCTCGAGACCGGCAAGTCGGTCGTCGATATCGGAGACGAGCCCGTTCAGCGCATATGCTGGAGTGCCGACGCGTACGGTGTGCCCGTTGACGGTCGCCTGAATGCCGCGACCGATCTCGGCGCTCACACCGATCACCGATTGCGCGCCATCGAGGCTTCGCTCTTGAGCGGCCCGTACGATGGCTTCACCCAACGGGTGCTCGGAGAAGCGTTCGGCTGCCGCCGCCATGACCAGGACGTCGTTCTCGGCCCAGTTGCTGAGCGAAACGATGGAGGTGACGGTCGGCTCACCACGCGTCAGCGTGCCGGTCTTGTCGAAGGCCAGTGCGCGGATCGATCCCGCCGCTTCAAGATAGGCGCCGCCTTTGATCAGCACGCCGCTGCGTGCGGCGGCGGAGATGGCCGCAACGATCGAGACCGGTGTCGAGATGACCAGCGCACATGGGCAGGCGACGACCAGTAGGACCAGCGCACGATAGAACCAATCGATCCAGGCCGCGCCGAATGCAAGTGGCGGAATGACCGCGATCGCGAGCGCCAGCACCACCACGGCGGGTGTGTAGTAGCGCGCGAAGATGTCGACGAAGCGTTGCGACGGCGCCTTCTGCGCCTGCGCGTCCTCCACCATGCGGATGATGCGGGCAATGGTCGAATCACCGACTTTGCGGGTGGTGCGCACATCGAGCACGCCGGAGCCGTTGATCGTTCCGGCAAATACCTCGTCGCCGATCGTCTTCTCGACTGGCAGGCTCTCGCCGGTTATCGGTGCCTGATTGACGGACGAATGGCCCAGCTGAATGACGCCATCGAGCGGGAAACGCTCTCCCGGGCGCACGATCACCACGTCACCGACCGCGATCTCGGCCAGCGGGGTTCGATGCTCGTGGTCGCCGTGGCGCACCACGGCCTCGGCCGGTGCGAGCGTGAGAAGGGAACGGATCGAGCGCCGCGCCCGGTCCATGGTGTAGCCCTCGAGTGATTCGCCCAGCGAGAAGAGGACGACGACGAGAGACGCTTCCAGCCAGGCGCCAATGGCGGCGGCGCCGACGATGGCGATAACCATCAACGTGTTGATGTCGATCTGATGGGTGACACGAAGCCCGTTGAAGGCTTTGCGGGCGATCGGCACTCCGGCAATCAAGATAGCCAGGGCGAAGAAGGCGAGCGACGCCAGATGTGGGGCCGAGACCAGTTCCAGCACGCCGCCGATCGCGGTCAAGACTCCGGCAACGAGGGTGATCTGATTCGATCGCACGGCGACAAACCCGCGCACTAACCCTTCGTCGCTGGCTGGAGCAGCCGCGTCACCATCGGCCAGTCGATAGCCGAGCGATTGCACCCGCTTGGAGACCGCATCCATGTCGGTCTGGTGTGCCTCGTACTCCAGTGACATGCGCGCTCCGGCGAAGTTGATCGAGACCCAGGTGACACCGGGCAGGCGACCGACGCCGCGCTCGAGCGTCATGGCGCAGTCGGCGCAATCCATGCCCTCGACCGGCACCTCACGGTGGGCGTAGGCCTCACCCAGGTGAGCGCCTTCACGCTGCACCAGGCCTTCGAGAGCTGGGAGGGAGATGATGTTCGGATCGTAGTGGACGGTGGCGACGCCACTCAGTTGGCTGAGTTCCGCGTCGGCGATACCATCTGTGCCGCGCAAAATATCGCGCAGTCGTGTGAGGCATTGGCTGCAGGAGGCCGATTCGGCCGGAAGGAGCTGGGGAAGGGGTAGCTCTTGCACGTCAATCATGGCGCACGTCCTCTCCGGCATGACGTCCGTGTGCCAGCGCCTGCGACACCAGCGTCGCGACGTGATCGTCGTCGAGCCGGTAATAGACGCGGCGACCATCCCGCTCCGGCCGAACCAGTCCGTGTTCACGCAAGACGCGAAGCTGATGCGAGGCGGCCGACTGGCTGAGCCCGACCACCGCCGCCAGATCGCAGACGCAGAGCGGATGGGCAGCGAGGGCAGACATCAAACGAAGCCGGGTTGGGTCTCCCAGCGCGGCAAAGAGACCGCTCGTGATGCCGATTTCGGAGGCGTTGGGCATCGACGCGCGTACCGCACGGACCGCGTCGACGTGCACGATCTGCTCTTCGCAGATGCTATCGCTCGTGTCGAGTGGGCGTAGCTGATCGGCTTTACGTGGTCGCGCCATGTGAGGTTCCCATTCCCTATTGATACGTCATATCAAAAGTGAATAACTATTCATATAACACTGCAACGATAGCACCGTGGGTACGGAACGTCAATCTGATTGCGCGCCAGTCAAGTCACTCCGGGCGTACTTCGCATATCCCAAGCATGGGGCATTCATCCGGATTGTTCAGCCAGGGATTGGGGGTGGTTTTCGAATCAATTTGGGTCGGCGACGACCATACGCGCGAGGCTAAAGCCGCAGCGCTACAAATGCAAAGTCCGCTGAAGGGACTCAGCTTGGCAACATACCTCATTTCACTAGGGTATTTGCCCACAATCGCGATTGGGACCCAGTTCCTTCAGTGGACTTCGTCTAGGGTAGCCCAGGATCTTTAGTCCTGGGCGTGCGCGGAACGTTCGCTCCGGCATTCGACGATGAAGCGGCCCGTCGGTTGGTGACCCGTGGCGCTGACGACGAGTCCAGCCTGACGAGCAAGGTGGGTGAATTCGGGAAGTCCCCGATTCTTGCCACCGACCAGCACCGTGTCGGGTGCCAGCCCCCCGGCGCTCGACTCGGGCGAAACGCTCCCGACGACCACGACGCGTCCGCTTGGCGAAACCGCCGCGGCGCAATTTCGCAGCAGTTCCAGCGCCTCGAAGTCCGGCCAGTCGTGCAGGACGCGGTTCAAGAGATAGACATCGTGTCCGGCCGGGAGGGGATCGAAGAAGCTCTGCCCCGCGGTGGTTACGCGATCGGCCACCCCGGCTTCCTCGAAGGTCTGGTTAGCGTCAGCGACCGTGCGCGGAAAATCGACCAGAATTCCTTGAAGATGCGGATGGCCCTGGAGGATCTCGGCCAGCAGCGCGCCGGTTCCGCCTCCGACGTCGACGACCGTCCCCACATCATCCCAATCGTCGTTGACGAGTACCTCGGGATCGGGTGCACCGTGGCCGGCCACTCCCATTAGCGCGTCGAAGCTAGCGCCCAGATCGGGATTGGCGTTCAGATCCTCCCAGAACGGCAGACCAAAGATGTCGGCGTAGGCGGGCTTGCCACTGCGCACCTGTTGCAGCAGACCACTCCAGGCGAGCGCGAAGCGTCCGCCTATGCTGTCCAGGTCGAGTCCGAGCCGCAATGGACCATCCCGCAGCATCTGGGCTGGCTCGTTGAGGCTGAAGCGCCCTGGTTCCGGCTGCACGAAGACGCCCTTCGCCACGACGTGCTCCAGGACGCGCCGGAGCATGTCTTCGTCCGCGTTACACGTGCGAGCTAATTCGTCGATGGTGTCGATCCCAGCGGCGATGTGATCGGCAACGCGCAACGTCGCCAGCACGTGGATGCTCCAGGGAGTGGCGAAGTCGCTCAACGCAAAGATGTCCACCTGATCCGTATCCGGCACGTCCGCTCCTCCGTTTCCAGGCCTTTCAACGATCGCCTGTCCGTACGCGCAGCTTAGCAGGATCCGCGTCCAACAGGGAATTTATCGATGGCTTCAGAAGCCACAATTCCGAGCACGCACCCTTGACATTGTCTGACAAATGGAGCATTCTATACGCCTGTCGGTTCGCGCTGCCGGACGTCATTCTCCGTGGCGCGAATTTTCGTTCGGTTGATTCTCGATCGCCGCTGAAAGGGTCGAGCTGCACATAATGGCTTTCCGATTCAGGCGTAGGTACAGCACGATGAGGCGTCAGTCCGACGACGTTCGCTGGAACCTATCTACTGAAACGAGGAGAGCATGCAGTTGCAGACCCGAACCGCGAAATTCGATCTTCTAACCGACGACAATCTCACCCCTGATCAGGCAATCGGTCTGATCGACCGCGCCATTCAGCTCAAAGCCCAGCTCAAGGCCGGTGAGCCCCAGCATCACATCATGCCGGGGAAGACGCTGGCCATGATCTTCGAAAAGCCTTCGACGCGCACCCGTGTGGCTTTCGAGGTCGGCATGGCCCAGATGGGCGGCCACGCCCTGTATCTCTCGACCAGCGATCTGCAGCTTGGTCGCGGCGAGACGATCGAGGATACCGGTGCGGTGCTGTCGCGCTACGTCGACGTCATCATGGCGCGCGTCTTCAAGCATTCCGACCTCGTCACGCTGGCCAAGTCTTCGAGCATCCCCGTGATCAACGGCCTCTCCGATCTCGCGCATCCGACGCAGAGCCTGGCCGATATGATGACCATCAAGGAGCAGTTCGGCGGCTGGAACGGTCGCAAGTTGGCCTACGTCGGCAACAAGAACAACATGGTCAATTCGCTGCTGTTGGCGGGTGCGTTGGTCGGGCTCGATATCGCGGTTGCCACACCCTCCCACTGCACGCCAGACGCGATGATCGTGGAGCGCGCTAAGTCGATAGCGGCCAGCACGGGCAGCACCATCGAGTTCTTCGAGAACCCCTATCACGCCATCTTGAACGCCGACGTGGTCTACACCGACGTCTGGGTGAGTATGGGCCAGGATCTGGATAGCCAGACGCTGGAAAGCCTGAAAGCCTATCAGGTTGACGGTGAGATGATGTCGGGCACGGCCCACAACTCGGTCTTCATGCACTGCCTGCCGATGTTCCGCGGACAGGAAGTGACGGCTGAGGTGGCGGATGGCCCTGAATCGATCATCTTCGATCAGACTGAGAACCGGCTGCACATCCACAAAGCGATTCTCTACGAATTGTTGGCCAACCCGCTCGGCTCGGTGCTGATCTAGAGACGGCACTCGCGTCGGGATTTCGGCCTGTGAGCCCGGGACTTCATGGTAGCTGCCGACCTGACTGGGTACCTCTCTGAGGTTTGGGCAGACGCAGTCTGCCCCTACATGACCACACGTGCGCTCAGTCCGTTTAGGGACTTCGTCCTTCTCAGCCTGGGTTTCATGGCCATTGACGAATTAACTCGGAAGGTTCCATGACCGCGCTGGGCTGAAGCCGCAGCGCTGAACTGAACAAAGCCCGCTCAAGCGGGCTGAGCGTACGCGGGCAAACGTAGGGGCAGTCCGGGTACCCTCTGGGTGTTGGTTACCCGTCGACCGAAGGTCGAGAGACCGCAACCAAATTGCCCATCTATGCCGTCAATTACCATCTAGCACACGGTGAACGCCGGGTGATTGGCAGTCGAATGTGCATGGGTGCCAAACGACCATGGACTCACGTGGTGCAGTGTCCACCTTCATCCACGAGCCAATATCGCGGTTCGCCGTGTGACGCTTCGCCGATATGTTCCGCGCTCGGACGCCTCGCTTGCGAGCTGCCGATTACCCTGGATGCCAGGGATCGTTTGACTTGCGATTGGCCCCCGGGTTCCAGGGATCGTCGGGCTTGGACTGCCCAGGATGCCACGGGTCGTCGCCCGTGATCTTGGCGTCCGGGACCCAGGGATTAGCCTGCGGAATGCTAGCCTCCGACTCCCACGAGCTCGGTTCGGGCACGGTCGCCTCGGGATATTCCGGCATCAGGCTGAAGGAACTCGGGCTGTGCGGTCTGCGCGGGCATCGCGGCGGTTCCGCCACTAGCGCGCATGCGTGCGTTTTCGATCAGTGACTGATTGAGCCGCTCGATCGTTTCGGCTGGCAGCATATCCGCCAATCCGATCATCATTTCCGGTGGAAGGCCCTTGTCGAATCTCGCCAGAAAAGAGGGCGGTACTCCGCGCTCGAACTGCGCGAACGCCGCGGCGGGCATCGCCATTTTGAGACTCTCGACTACATCAGGTGGCAGTACGTCGCCGATGGGTACCCAGCCCTTGTGGCGCGGTTGTGGCGCCGCGTTGAGCCGAACACTGACGTCGCGCGTGTCGAGATTCGACGAACCACCTTTCGAGGAGCTACTGAAGAAGAACCGAAGAATGTCCAGGATGACACCCATGGTCAACCGCCCTTTACGTTGCTTACGAACCGCCACATAAATCAGGGCCGAATTCCCAGGAAATGCCGAATTCTACGGCGGTGCTTCGCGCGCCGCAATGAGTCATTGATCCTGCTGGAACTGAGCGATGGCCGATGAGGGATGTAATCCTGTGGGTTCACCACGTCCAGGCCGATGACCTATCATCCGGCGGAGAGAGTGCCGCCGATTGGACGGCAGTGATGATTGAGATCAAGACCTGAAGCTTCTCGCGTAGTCGCGGATAGGCGGGCGTCGGACCGGTTCACGGTAGAGTCCTGACGAGTGACGGGAGTTCCAATGCTACGAGGCGAGCGCGTGGACTTGCGCCCCATCGAGGAGGGGGACCTTGATCAGATCGAAGCCTGGGAAGCCGACCCGAACTTCAAAGGCGAATACAACTCGTTTGGGTTGCAGACGGCGATGTACATTCGAAACGCGTTCGCGCAACATGGCTTTCTCAGCGACGATCACGGACGTCTGCTGATACTCAACAAGTCGGGCGAGCCCGTGGGCGATATCGGCTATCGCGTCGTGAAGCACGGTGGGGGAATTGCCAACCGCGTGTACGAGATCGGGATCACGGTCGCACCGGAACATCGCAGGCGTGGCTTTGGCGCGGAGGCGCAAGACCTGTTTGTCGCCTACCTCTTCGCGACCTATGCGATCGCGCGCGTGCAGGCAACGGTCGACGTCGAGAACGTTGCGGAGCAACGTGCCCTTGAGCGTGCCGGGTTCACGCGTGAGGGCGTCTTGCGGCAAGCGCAATTCCGCGGTGGCTCCTGGCACGACGTCGTGATGTACAGCAAAGTACGCGGGGACGTGTAGCGGCGGGACCTGCGTCCACCGACGGGGCAGTTGGCCCGGCACGCAAGACCGTGTCTCACGGCGCTCTCAGTGGAGGAGCGGGATGACCTCTTCGGCGAACCGTTGGATCTGTGCTTCGGGATCGGTTGCGGGCCAGATCCAGGCACGCTGAACGCCTGCATCACGGAACTGAGCCAGCCGTGACGCGCACTCCTCGGCGCTGCCCATCAGTGCCAGACGCAGCAGGTCGTCCGGATCGCGGTTGAGCGCCGGGCCAAGGATGTTGCGGGCTACGCGTTTGGCTTCCTGTGGATCAGACGTGATGTAGAAGAAGATCGACGCCAGGGCATTGTCGAACGATTCCGATTCCTTCCCGAGCGCGGCTCGCCGCTCGGCTAATGATCGCCATGCCGTCGAAAAGCGCTCCGGTGTGATGTTGAATCCTGACGCGATCCAGCCGTCTCCCAGTCGCGCCACACGATGGAGACCACGTTCTGAACCCCAGCTTCCGATCCAGATCGGCGGTCCCCCACGTTCCGGCCGTGGCTTGGGGCCGGCGCCGTCGATGTGATAGAAGCGTCCCTGGAAGTGCGGCTCATCCTCGGACCAGAACCGTCGCAGCACGTCAATCGCCTCGTCCAGGCGCTGCCAGCGTTCCTCCCAGGGCACGTCCATCAGGTCGAACTCGTCCCGCAGTACGCCGCCACTGACGCCGAGGATGACGCGGTTGCCCGAGAGTCGGTCGAGCGTGCCGAAGCTCTGAGCGACGGTGGCCGGATGGCGCAGCGCCGGGAGGAGAATGGCCGTGGCGAGCTCGATTGACGATGTCGCTCCCGCGATGGCCGACAGGATGGTCGGTCCATCGACCCACCCGCCCCGCGCGACGACGTGGTCCGACGTGGCGATGGTGGCGTAGCCGAGTCGCTCCGCCGTGACGCCATAACGGACGAATTCGCTCAGTGACGGGACGTCGCTATCGCTCAGGATGACCGGGATATGGACTCCGAACTGCACCACGCATCCTTCCGGGACTGAATCGGCTCCGGTCGATCCGCCACATTCAATTGACCGGCTCGGTCCATCTCCGCATACTAGCCCTTACCGGAACGCTTGCCCAGAGCCGTTGCCTACGGCTGGTTTTAACTGAAACGAGGATGACGGGATGTTCGAGAGCGAGATTATTGGACGGCCGCTGTCGGAGGTCGATACTCCTGCGCTGGTGATCGACGCCGACGCCATGGAGCGCAACATCGCCCGCATGGCCGAGTTCTTTGCCGGGAGTCATGCCAAGCTGCGGCCGCATGCCAAAACGCACAAGAGTCCCATCGTCGCTAACAAGCAGATCAAGGCGGGCGCGGTCGGCATCACCTGCGCCAAGCTGGGAGAGGCTGAGGCGCTGGCGCATGGTGGCGTCAACGACATCCTGATCGCCAATCAGATCGTTGGGCCGCACAAGATTGGACGCCTGGTGCGTCTGGGGCGGCAGATTGACATCGCCGCGGCGGTCGACAACATCGACAACGCCCGGCAGATCTCCGACGCGGCCGTAGCGGCCGGTTCGTCGGTGCGGCTGCTGGTGGAGGTCAACGTGGGGATGAACCGCTGCGGAGTCGAACCCGGTTCGGAGGCGGTTGAACTGGCCAAGCAGGTCGCGTCTCTGCCCGGCATCCGCTTCTTCGGCATTCAGAGCTACGAAGGGCATCTGGTGATGTTGGACGGCCACGAGAATCGGCGAGAGGCTGTCATGGAGGCCATGGCGCCGGTCATCGAGACGCGCCAGATGATCGAGGCGGCCGGAGTGCCGGTGACGGCCATCAGTGGCGGAGGGACGGGAACGTTCGACATCACCAGCACCATCGAAGGGTTCGACGAGATTCAGGCCGGCTCCTACGTCTTCATGGATGCCAAATACGGATCGGTCGAGGGCCCAGACGCCGTCTTCGAACCGGCGTTGTACATCTGGTCGACGATCGTCAGCCGCCCGACCCGGGAGCGCGCCGTGGCCGATATCGGCCTGAAGACGGCCACCTCTGAGCTCGGACTGCCGGTCATGGCCGACTATCGTGATTCAAAGACGGTCAGTCTCTCCGAGGAGCACGTCAAGCTGCTGCTTGAGGGGGAGGCGCAGTCGCTGCGGGTGGGAGATAAAGTTCGCTTCCAGCCGGGACATGTCTGCACCACGGTCAATCTGCATGACGCCTACGTCGTGGCACGCGACGGCGTGGTCGAGGCGGTCTGGCCGGTGGCGGCGCGAGGCCGATCGCGCTAGCACGACGTATTGAGACACGTTCAGCAAGAGAGGAATACGCATGGCAGATTATCAGCTTTCGTTGCCGGACCGGGATGGCCTGAAGAGTCCCTTCCCCTGGCTGCATCACATCGCCATGATCACCAACGACATGCCCAGGACGGTGGCGTTCTATCGCGACGTGCTGGGCAGCGAGGTTGCGCTGGCGCACCGGCTCGGACGCGAAGGGCATGAGCGGCACTACTTCATCACCGTGGCGCCGAATACGGTCTTCGCCTTCTTCGAGTTCCCCGACGCTGAACTGCAGGATTTCCAGGAGGCGACGCTCCCCAAGACGGGTCGCATGCTGGACCACATCTGCTTCTTCGTGGAGAGCAACGAGGAGCTTGAGGCCTGGCGCACGCGGCTGGAGAAGCACAACGTGCCGATTCATCAGTATGCGCCGGGCAACACCCTCTTCTTCCACGACCCGAACAACATCGTGTTCCAACTCAGCATCGCGCCCAAGGGCAAGATGGGCTTTCCCGTGCACGACGACCCGGACCCAGCCTACGAGGTGCCGAAGTAGGGAGAAACGCGCTCGTGCACGACGACGCGAAGATGATGCGATGACCAAGGTGGGCTTGGGGAGCATCACTGCGCGACAAACATGCAAACAGAGATCGAGTCGGGACGTTGTTTCGACCGCTGGAGGCGGCTGTTGATGAGTGGGGTAGCGAGTGACGAGACGTGGCTCACACGTTGGGCCAGCGAGCCGTTCATGTACCTGACCACCGTTGGTCGTCGCACCGGCAAGTCGCACCGCATCGAGATCTGGTTTGCGGTCCACGAGGGACGACTCTACCTGCGTGCGGGAGGTGGCGAGCGGGCTGACTGGGTGCGCAATCTGCGCGCAAACCCGGGAGTCACCGTCGAGCTGGGCGACGAAACCCACGCCGGAACCGCGCATCTCGTTGCAGTGGATACGGCCGAAGACGAGCTGGCCCGCGGGCTACTGGTTGGCAAGTATGAAAAAAGCGACGGCGACCTCACCGAATGGGGTCGCACGTCGCTTCCGGTCCGGATCGAATTCCCGAGCAGTGGCGGTTAGTCGCCTGGCAGCCACTGTTCATGCGGCGCACGACGCTTGCACGACCGATCCTGCAGAGATCGCGATTGTCTAGACAGATTCATTTCCTCGGTTCAGTCATCGGAGCTCTCCATGACCAAGATCGCCTTCATCGGGGCCGGTAGCTTCGTCTTCACGCGCAATCTGGTGCGTGACCTGCTGACCTTTCCGTTGCTGCAGGACGCGACCATCGCACTGATGGACATCGACCCGGTAGGGCTCGAGTTCGCGCGCCGCGCCACCGAACGCTACATCGAGGCGACGAAGACACCGGCGAAGGTGCTGGCAACCACCGATCGACGGGAAGCGCTCGAGGGCGCCGATGCCGTCCTGTGCACCATCCTGCCGGGCGGCATCGACGTCTGGCAGCACGACATCCTCATCCCGGCGAAGTACGGCATCTCGATCAACGTCGGCGACACGCGCGGACCGTCCGGCATCTTCCGAGCGCTGCGCACCATCCCCGTGATGCTGGATATCTGCCGCGACATCGAGGAGGTCGCGCCGCACGCCTACCTGCTGAACTACACCAATCCCATGGCCATGCTCTGTCGAGCCATGCAGCGAGAATCGCGGGTGAAGGTGACCGGCCTGTGCCATTCGGTGCAAGGAACGGCCGCCATGCTGGCGCGTTGGATCGGCGCTCCGATGGACGAGATCACCTACACCTGTGCCGGAATCAACCATATGGCCTGGTACCTGAAGTTCGAGTGGAACGGTGAAGACGCCTACCCGTTGATTCGCGAGGCGGTGACGACGCGGCCTGAGGTCTACAACGAGGAGCAGGTGCGCAACGAGATGTTCCTGGCGTTCGACTACTACGTGACCGAGTCCTCCGGGCACAACTCGGAGTACAACGCCTGGTTCCGCAAGCGGCCCGATCTCATCGAACGCTACTGCACCCACGGAACCGGCTGGAATCCTGGACATGACCAGTTCATCCTGAACGAATACCGTGCGCGTCGAGACACCTGGCAGCAGACGGTGGAGGAGTGGTTTGACGCAGCCGCTCGACCTCCAGCGCGGCAGCGAGTACGCGGCGCCGATCATCAATGCGCTGCTGGGCGGCGAGCCCTTCGCCTTCAACGGCAACTTGCCCGAACACCGGCCTGATCCCGAACCTGCCGCCAGACGCCTGCGTCGAGGTGCCGGCCTTTGCCAGCAAACAGGGGTTCAGTCCGGTCTACGTCGGGCCGCTGCCGCCGCAGGTCGCGGCACTGACGAGCCTGAGCGCGCAGATCGAGGAGATGGCGGTCGAGGCGGCGTTGACGGGCGATCCGCGACTCGTCTATCAGGCTATCTGCCACGACCCGTTGACGGCCGCCATACTCTCGCTGACTGAGATCAAGGCCATGGTCAACGAGATGCTCGCCCAGAACCGCGACCATCTACCGCAGTTCAGCAGGTTCGAGGCGTGATGCGAGTTCAATGCGTGTGACTTCTCGCCGAATGGGCCATCCTGTATGACACCAGGAATCGACTGAGCCTTGGACCGGCCGTTGCTACGCGGTCCCACTGAGCTGGCGTTCCAATTCGTCGGCCTTCTCCAGCGTCGGCTTGGCTCCGAGCGGCTCGCAGATCGTGCGCACTTCAATCAGCAGTGCTCGTGCTTCGTCGCGGCGTTCCTGCGCCGCTCGCAGTTTGGCGATCTCGAGCAGCGTCAA
The DNA here is from genome assembly GCA_963822235.1 of uncultured Chloroflexia bacterium. Classification (GTDB taxonomy): domain Bacteria; phylum Chloroflexota; class Chloroflexia; order Thermomicrobiales; family Thermomicrobiaceae; genus CALAGB01. Next base: position 1,157,474 of record CAWGGU010000005.1, on the reverse strand, counting down.
CGCCCGCTCAAAAGGCGCCTGGCAGGCCTCGGCCAGTGCCATCGATTGCGTCAGGTGCTCTTCAGCCGTCGCGAAATCTCGTGCTTCGGTGTCAAACTGGCCCAGAATACGATGGACCGCGATCAAAGCGAGTGGCTGACGCGGCTCGCTATGCGTGGGCCAGTGCCTGCTCGGCTGCGGCATGGGCGGTCGCGTCGGATCGCCGGTGGCATGGTGATACGCGGCCCAGCCCAGCGCAGCCTTCGGCACGACCGAGCACGGCTTCGGACCAATCCAGCCAGCGATCGTGCGCTTCCAGCCAGGCGCGAGCGGTGGGGAGATCGCCCGCGTCGAGAGCCACCTGAACGGCCAGTCGCTGCAACATCTGGCTCTCGAGGAACATGGTTCGACCGGGCTCGGTCGCCGGACCCTCCGTGAGCACTGCGGCGATTTCCGAGCGAGCCCGGTCGTACTGACCGCGATTGAGGGTGATAGCCGCCAACGTGCAGCGGGCCTGGATATGCCAGTTCTCAAGGCCTTGCGGTTGACGCAGCACCGCCTCGGCGCCGCGTTCCGCCGCCTCCCAGTTGCCCTCAATACACCAGATTCGGTGCTGGTACGCGTCGGCCTCATCGAGGGAACCAATGCCATGCTCTCCAGCTCGGAGGTACAGTCCGACCATCTCCCGCACGAGGTTGGCGCGTGACGTCAGGTTGTCCGTGTCGTACTGCACATGCTGCCAGAAGAGCAGCTGCTCGATCACGTTCGCGGCGTTAGAGATAGCTTTGGTGATCAACTTGGATCTGAACGATTTCGAGGTGCTCGCGGAATTCTCGATCCGGTCGACCGAGTGCCCACTCCGCATACCGCACGCCGATGCGAGCGTTGAAGCTCGCCCCGAGCGCCGCCCATGGCTCCGTCCAGCGCGACCGCCACGCATCCCAGTGCGCCAATGCCTGCTCGAAGTGGCCGATTTCGGCCAATCCGATGATGATGACGGCGCGACGCGATTCCATGATCGTCGCTGAGCTCCCATGGCGTGTTCCGCACAGCACGTGCCTGAGCGGCATTGAACATGCGCACATAAACGTCGGTTTCGGCCGCCCACACCTCGGGAGAGATAGCGTCGTAGCTTGCGATCGCCGCGCTGAGTTCTGACAGCGCGACGTCCAACGGCCCGACTAACGAGTGAATGAACCCCCGTTCCGCGAGCGTGACAATCTGCAGGGGTCCGTTACCGGCAGCCCGCGCGATTCGGTCGGCTTCGTCGAGGTACACCAGCGCGCTCTCAGACCCGGTGAAGCGAACGACGCGAGCCAGTTGCCAGAGGAGCCAGCCGCGTAGCTCAGTTCGCTCAGCATCCAACGACAACATTTCCTGGGCCACGTCATAGCGCTCCCGCGCCGCCTGGAGTGCGAACCCCAATTCGGCACGGCAGCCGGCCGTGATCAGCCAATCGGCGGCCCGTTGATCGTTCGCTTGCTGGTAATGGTAGGCCACGATGTCGGGATCAGGAGCGGGCAGGTGCTCGAGCTGTTCGGCGACGCGCTGGTGCAGCGGGCGCCGCCGTAACGTCACCAGGTCTTCGTACAGCGCTTCTCGAATCAGCGCGTGGTGGAAACGCCACGAATCCGCGGTCGAGCCGTCCTCGATAAGTTGGGCTGATCGCCCTTGCTCCAGCGCCAGAATGAGATCCTGGTCGTCAGCCGCGGTCACGCGCTTCCAGAGCTCCAGCGGCACCGTCTGCCCGATTACCGCGCCCACCTGCAACAGATCACGCGTCTCACGTTGGAGGTGGTTCAGCCGTCCTTCGATCACCTGTCGCAGGAGCGTCGGTAGGCGCAGCTGCGCCAGACCACCGAGGTGCCAGTCACTCCCGACACGCTTGAGCACACCTTCGTCCTCAAGCGTCCGCAGCAACTCGCCCACGTACAATGGATTCCCTTCGGCATGCTCACTGAGGTAGTGTTCCAGTTGATCCTGTTCATGCTCGGATAGCGCATAGCGCTCCTGTATCAACGTGCGGTGGCCCGCTTGATCAAGTGGGCGCACGTCCAGTCGCTCGGCCCCAGCTTCCCGCACGAATACGGGGAGAAGCGGGTACAGTGGATGCCGCCGGTGCAGCTCGTCCGAGCGATAGGTCGCCACCAGCAGAACGCGCTGGATGGCGATCTGCCGGGCGAGAAACCGGAAGAAATCGAGACTGGCCTGATCCGCCCAGTGGAGATCGTCGAGAACAAGCAGCAGTGGACGCTGAGTGGCAACCGAGGAAAAGAAGCCCGCCATCGCGTCGAACAGTGCGGCCTGTGAGCCGACCTTAGCCAATTCGTCAGCGTTTCCGATGAAGGAGGGGAGCGGCGGCAACTCGGTGGAGACGGGTCGGTACGGCCGAAAGATCTCCAGCCACGGACCATAGGGTGGTGTGACCGAGAGGTCATAGGCATGGCCCCAGAGCACGAGGGCGCCGCGCTCCTCCGCCTGAATGCTCAGGTCCTCCACCAGCGTTGTCTTGCCGATCCCCGCTTCGCCGCCAACGAGTACGACGCCTCCCCGACCGGCCAGCGTCGCATCCAGTTGTTCGCTCAGCAGACTCTGCTCACGCGCGCGCCCTACCAGAAGCGGGCGCGCGCGGGTCACCACGCCGAGCACACCAATTGGTGCGAGCGTGAGTCTTATCCCCAGCTTTTGTACAGCCTTGTCGACATTTGAGAGCCACCGCTCCTCCGCATGATCCAGAATCTCAACCCACTGGGAGCTTTCCAGCCAGTAGGCAACATCCTTGGGGATCTCGACAGGATCGAGCAAGAGAGGTAGATAGGGCTTCTCAAAGCGCCAGGCCAGCGCCAGTTCTTGCTTGACGTTGCGCGAGGACAGTGAGGCAGCAGAACACATCAGAATCAGGACGGCTGCGTGCTCAATGGCTTCGGCGATCTCCAGTGCGTAGTTGGCGCCGCCGTGGATGCCGCCGCGGTCGATCCAGGTGCTGAGCCCAGCCTGCTCCAACCGCGCGACCAGCGGCAGCACGCGCTCCCGGTCAGCACTCGCATAGCTGATGAAGACATAGGGCGTCTCAGACATCAGCCGCTCCCATCCCGCCCAACTGCTGCGCGATCGCCGCTATCCGCTCCAGCGTCGGCTTCGCTTCGAGCGGTTCGCAGATCGATCGAGCCTCGGTCAGAAGCAATCGCGCCTCGTCAGCTTGCCACTGCGCTGCCCTAAGCTTCGCGATCTCGAGCAGGGTCAGCGCCCGCTCGAACGGAGCCGCACAGGCTTCGGCCAGCGACAGCGACTTCGTCAGGTGATCGTCAGCCGCAGCGAAATGCTGGGCCTCAGCATCAAGCGCACCCAGGACACGGTAGACAGCAATGAGGGCCAATGGCTGACGCGGATCGGAGGCGTGGGCGAGTGCCTGCTCGGCTGCGGCACGGGCCTCGCGTCGGTCGCCGCTGGCGTGGTGATACTGCGGCCCACAGCAGCGCGCCTTCGGCCCGACCCGACACGGCTTCGGACCAATCCAGCCAGCGGTCGTGCGCTTCAAGCCAAGCACGGGTGGTGGCGAGGTCGTGGGTATCGAGGGCCATGGATACGGCGAGGCGCTGTAAGATCTGGCTCTCCAGGAACAACGTCTTGCCTGGCTCAGTGGAGGGGCCATCGGGCAACATCAATCGCACCTGTGCCCATGCCGAATTTACGTCGCCGCGGTGGCAGGCAAGCTCGCCGAGTGTACATATGGCCAGTGCGGGGACATTTGGATGAATCGTCGTGGCAGCCGCGACTGTCGCCGCTCGCTCCGCTTTCGACCACTCGCCTTCGAGGAACTGGACGGCAAAACCAAATAGGTCAGCTGGCGGCAAGATTGTGTTCCCGTGATCCGCCGCCAGTTGGTACTGGTTTACCAGATCCGCTTCCAGCTGCATGCGCTCGACTCGATCGTCCGTGTGGTAGGGCAAATGCACCCAGCACAACTGCCGAAACACCGTGCTGCCAGCCACGACGTAATTGTGATATCCAAGACTGAGGTCGACTGCCTCCTGCCACATGGACCAAGCTCGCTCCGGCTCTCCAATCGCGGAATGCGCATACCCACATCCCCCACACGCATTGGAAGTTCGGTATGCTGGAATCGTCTCCCAATTCGTCCAGTGGAGCGCCGTTAACTCCAAAGCCTCACGGAAATGTCCAAGGAGAGCGAGGCTTACCACGATTGACTGTCGTCGCGTCTCCATGAGCGTATCGAGATACCGATCGGCGGTCATACCGTTGTTCCCGGAAATAGGCAGGAAGAAGACGGCAAGGCTCGCGGCTCCTTCGCTTCCCGCCGTCCAGGCGTCCCGGGGGACGGAATCGTAGGCATCAAGGGCCGGCTGCAAATCCTGGAGTGACGCTTCCACATTTCCTAACATATGGCGGAGGAACCCGCGTTCGGCTTGCGCGACAATCTTCAGAACTGGATTGGCGATTTGGTCCGCCAGCGTCTGTACTTCGTCTAGATATCCGAGGCTTTCCTCTGGTGCTGAAAAACGCTTGACGAACGCGAGTCGGTAGAGGAGCCAGCCACGCCGCTCGGTTTGGGAGGCATCTTGATCGAGCAACGACTGGGCGGCATCGTATCGTTCGGCTGCAGTCCGTAACACAAACGCGGTTTCGGCCCGAAGCCCAGCCTTGATCAGCCAGTCGACCGCGCGCCAATCTCCAGCTTGTTGGTAGTGATAGGCCACGGTTTCGGGATCGGGGGATGACAGATACTCAAGCGCTGCTCCGACGTCCCGGTGAATACGTCGACGTCGCATTGACGGTATGCGCTCGTTCAACGCCTCCCGGATGAGTGCATGGCGAAATTGCACGCTCTTCCCATCAGGCGCTTCGGAGACAAGTTGTGCCTCCTCGGCTCGCTCCACGACCTCGAACAGCCGATCCTCATCGACCTGACCGACGCTTCCCCACAGACCCATTGGCACTGTTTGCCCAATGACGGACGCGACCCCCAGCAGCCGCTGACTCTCCTCGTCAAATCGCGAAACTCGTCCTTCAATCACTTGCAAGAGGAGGGGTGGCACGCGGACCTGCTCGAGGTCGCCAAGGTTCCAACCCTCCCTGCCCCTCGTCAGAATGCCTTCCTCCTCCAGTGTCCGCAGCAGTTCACCCGCATAGAGCGGATTCCCTTCGGCGTGCTCTTCCAGGTAGCGCTCCAGCCGCGCCTCATCCAGCTCAGCGAGGTGGTAGCGACTTTGAATCAGCGCGCGATGTCCGGTCTCGGTGAGCGGCCGGACCTCCACTCGCTCGGCTCCAGCTTCCCGCACGAGCAGGGGTAGGAGGGTGTAGAGGGGATGACGGCGGTGCAGCTCGTCCGAGCGATAGGTGGCTACCAGCAGGATGCGCTGGCTCGCGACCTGCCGCGCCAGGTAACGGAAGAAGTCAAGGCTCGCCTGGTCAAACCAGTGCAGGTCGTCGAGGACCAGCATCAGCCGGAATTCCCTGGCGACGGAGGCAAGAAAGTCGGCCACGTCGGCAAACAGCGTCTCCTGCGAACCCACCTTCGTCAACTCGTCGGCATCAAATACGAACGTCGGGAGTGGAGGTAGACCCAACGTGAGACTGCGGTACTGCCGGAATATCTCCAGCCAGGGGCCGTAGGGCGGCGTCACGCTGAGATCGTAGGCATGGCCCCAGAGGACGAGGACCTCTTGCTCCTCAGCGACGATGCTCAAATCCTCCACCAACGTCGTCTTGCCGATGCCGGCCTCGCCACCCACCAGCACCGTCCCACCCTGACCCGCAAGCATGCGATCGAGCTGCTCCCGGAGCACCGCCTGCTCGCGCTCGCGTCCAACGAGCAGCGGTCGCTCCCGGGGTGCACGCGGTTGCACCTGTGCGTCCGGCGGCGTCACGACGATGTCAAAGGGCTGCAACGCTTTGGCGATCTCACTCAGCCAGTTCTGCGCAGCTCGGTCGAGAAGCTCGATCCATTGGGAACCTTCCAGCCAGTAGGCGATGTCTTTGGGGATCTCGACCGGCTCGAGAAGCAGAGGAAGATACGACTTCTCAAAGCGCCAGGCCAGCGCGATCTCCTGTTTGACATTGCGGGAGGCGAGGGACGCCTCCGAACATATCAAGACCAGAACGGCCGCCTGCTCGATCGCCTCGGCGATCTCCAGGGCGTAGTTGGCGCCTCCATGGATGCCCTCCCGGTCGATCCAGGTCTGCACCCCAGCCGCTTCCAGCCGATCGACCAGTGGCAGCACCCGCTCGCGGTCCGCGCTCGCGTAACTGATGAAGACGTAGGGAGCAGCGTTCACGTTTCCCTCATACTGTGGCTCGATGGAATTGATATAGGCAGCGTACGCCGCGTCTGAGCGGCTGGCAAGAGGGTCGGCTAGTGGGGAAAGCCGATCGTGTTGGTACGGCGTCAGGGGCTACAGCGGCCGGCGCGTCCATGCTAACGTGTAACCCATGTCTCCCGTCTGCGTAGCTGGGATGGTGAAGGAGCAATCGGATGGATGCAGGGAACCAACTTCAACAGACGGAGGCGCTCACCGAGCGCGCCGAGCAGGCCTTCCGCGCGTGCAACCGCTTCCTCACTCACCACGGATTGCGCTCGCCGCGCGAGACCTTGCTGGAGCTGGCCGAAGCGGCCGACCCCGACATGGTCCCGGACCGCTACGGCAAGGGCGAGGTGATCAATGAGTTCGAGGCGCAGATCGCCGAGCTGTTGGGGAAAGAGGCGGCGGTCTTTTTGCCGAGCGGCACGTTGGCGCAACAGATCGCGCTCCGGATCTGGTCGGAACGCCGGGGAAGCCCCAATGTCGCCATGCACCCCAGGAACCATCTCGATCTGCATGAGGGCTACGCCTATCAACATCTGCACGGCTTGCGCGGGATCGCGGTCGGCAATCCGGATCGCCCGCTGACGCTCGACGATCTTCAGTCGGTCGCCGAGCCGATCGCCGCGCTCCTGCTGGAACTGCCCCAACGCGAGATCGGCGGTCAGCTGCCAGCCTGGGACGACCTCGTCGCCCAGACCGACTGGGCGCATGCGCGTGGTGCCGCCACCCATATGGATGGCGCCCGGCTGTGGGAATCCGGTCCGTACTATGGACGACCTTATGCCGAGATCGCCGCGCTGTTCGATTCGGTCTACGTCTCGTTCTATAAGGGACTGGGCGGGCTGACCGGGGCCGCGTTGGCAGGCCCGGAGGACGTGATCGCCGAGGCGCGCGTCTGGCAGCACCGGCAGGGCGGCCGGCTCTTGCAGATGTTTCCCTACGTGCTGTCGGCGCGGCTCGGCCTCGAGCAGCGGCTGGGGCGGATGGCCGACTATCACCGTCGGGCGGTCGAGATCGCGTCCGATCTTGGGGTGTTTCCCCAGATCGCGATCGTGCCCAACCCGCCGCAGACGAACATGATGCACCTCTACATCCGTGGCGACCGCGACCGACTGCTCACCGCCGCGATCGAGATTGCCGAGGAGACCGGCATCGGCGTGCTGCGCTCGCTGGCGCCAACGCCTCTGCCCGGTTATCACAAGTGGGAGTTCACGGTCGGCGACGCCACGCTGGCGCTCAGCCGCGAAGAGATCACCGCGACGATCGGGGCGCTGCTGGAGCGGGCCGAGAGCTAGCGCGAGTCGGTTGCTCCCGCCGTCAGTTCCTGCTCCAGCGCGGCGACTCGTCTCAGGGTCGGCTTTGCTGCCAGCGGCTCGCAGATCGCGCGCACCTCGGCGAGGAGCGATCGGGCCTCGTCCCTCATGCTCTGTCCGGCCCGCAGCGTGGCCATCTCCAGCAGCGACAACGCCCGCTCGAACGGCGCGGCACACGCCTCGCCTAGGCGCAGTGACTCCTGCAGGTGCTCGTCGGCGGCATTGAATCGTGTGGCTTCGGTGTCGAGTTGACCCAGGAAACGGTGGACCGCGATCAACGCCAGCGGCTGGCGCGGGTCGGAGGCATGAGCCAGCGCCTGCTCGGCAAATCGGCGTGCCTGTTCCTGGTCGCCATGCGCGTGGTGGAACTGTGCCCAGCCGAGTGCGCCTTCGGCCCGGCCGAGGACGGCCCCAGACCATTCCAGCCAGCGGTCGTTTGCCTGTAACCAGGCACGGGCCGTGAGGAGATCGTGAGCGTCGAGGGCGAGGCCGGGCGCGAGCTGCTGCAGCGGCAGGGCGATGTGGATGGCCTGATCACCCGGCTCGTATCCTGCCCCGTCCGGGAGGGCAAGCCGCACCAGCCGCCACGCCACGTCCAGGTCACCCTGACCACGGGCGAACATCGCGTGGGAGGCTCCGACTTGTCGCAGGAGGAGGCTTGAGAGCCCCTGATCGAGGACAGCCATCGCGGCCCGACGCGTCTCCGTCCAGCGCCCCTCCACCGCCGCGCTGTCGCTCTCGAGCAGTTGCGCGATCAGGTCGGCGACCTCGGGCGGCACGGCTCCGCCATCCACCAGTCGCGCCAGGTCGCGGGCCATCTCGTCGTGCGCCGCGCCCAGTGCCGCCCGCTGCTCCGCCCCACGATCCGCGTAATAGGGGAAGAGGATGAAGCGCACCAGGATGCGCGAGACCATGATCGCCATGCCGTGGTTGCCGAGTTCCCGGTAGGCGTCGCGCGCCCGCGCCGCCGCCTCCGCGGCAGCATCAGGTTTGCCCAACCCGGCGTAGGCGAGCGCCAGGCCAAAGTTGACATCGCCCGCCGGCCGCGTCGGTTCCTCACCGGTCGCCGCACGCTCGGCGAGGAGCGCTTCGCAGGCGATGCGACCCTCTTCAAGATTCCCCAGCATCACCAGCCAGTCCGCATAGGTTGATTCGCCGTCCGTCTCCAGCGCGATCGTGACGCATGCGGGAAGCGCGAGAGCAGCGCGGTCCTCATTTGGAAGAGCTCGAATCGCCGCGACCCCGGTGTGGAGGTCGGGCAGCCCAGCCCGTCCTCGCCCGGCGAGGCAGCGGACCAACCCCCGCGTCGCGTGCCAATAGGCAGCGAGCGCCACGTCGCCGGAGGCGCGCACAACAGGCTGCGCCGCTTCGAGGTAGTCGAGCGCACGCTGGAGATCAGTGTGGCGCAGGAGCAGACCGAGGCGGACGAAGATCCAGCCACGAGCTGTCGCTTCGTCGTCGCCGAGCAGGGCGAGCGCGCGCTCGTGGCGGTTGGTCGCCGTGACATACGCGCCGAGACGATCAGCCCGGTCACCGGCCACGACAAGCCAATCAGCCGCGCTCGGGTCGTGAGCCCGCTCGAGATGGTAGGCGACCGCATCAGGATCGGGCTCATGCGAGACGCCCAAAGCCTCCCCGACCTGCCGGTGCAGCCGCCGGCGCCGAGTCGCCGTGAGACCCTCATACAACGTCTCGCGGATCAAGGAGTGGGCGAAGCGCACGCGCTCGCCGTCCTCCTCGACCAACAGCCGCGCCTCCGTGGCCCGCTCCATGACCTCGCCCAGCGCGTCCTCGTCCACGTGACCGACCGTCGCCCAAAGTTCCGGCGATACCTCCTGGCCCATGACGGCGGCGACCGTCAGTACAGCGCGCGCCTCCTCGCCCAGACGATCGAGTCGACCATCGATCACCTGTCGCAGCAGCGGCGGAACCTCGGTTGCCGCCAGGGCGCCCAACCGCCACGCCCCGGCTTCCCGGGCCACCGTGCCGGCCTCTTCGAGGGAACGCAGCACTTCGCCGACGAACAGGGCGTTTCCCTCAGCTCGGCCCTGGACATAGGCGGTCAAGCGCGCAGCATCGTGATCCGGCAGTTCGTAACGAGCCGCGACCAGGGCACGCACCGCCACTTCGTCGAGCCCGCCAAGTTCGAGGCGCACCGCGCCAGCCTCCCGCGATAGCTGCGGTAGCAGCGCGTAGAGCGGGTGACGGCGCGTCAACTCATCGCTGCGATAGGTCACGAGGAGGATCACCGGCAGGGCTTCGAGCCCGCGCGCGAGGTAACGCAGGAGATCGAGAGAGGCGGGATCGGCCCACTGGAGGTCATCGAGCAGGGCAACAAGCGGACGTCGTGTGGCGAGGGCGGTGAGAAAGTCACGCACCTGCACAAACAGGTCGAGAGGAGAGACAACTGCTCCGACCGTGCCACGCCGAGCGAACGCCTCGGGCGGTGGTGGGTCGCCGGGGCCGGGGGCGTAACGGGCGAAGAGGTCGATGAACGGCCCGTACGGTGGCGTGTCCGCCAGGTCGAAGCAATGTCCCTCCAGCACCGCCCAGTCTTGTCCCGCGCCTCGGGAAAGCGCCCAGTCAGCGAGGGACGTCTTTCCCATCCCAGCCTCTCCACCAATGAGGACCAGAGCGCCGCGCCCGGCTATGGCCGCGGCGAGCGTCGCTTGCAGGATGTCCTGCTCGTGCTGCCGGCCAACCAACTCCGCAGTCAAATGCACGGAGGAGGGCGTCGAGGCGATCCCCAGGCGAATCTCGAGCGGCTCCAGGGCCTTGCCGAGAGAGGCAAGCCATTCAGACTCAGGGCGAGTAAGTACTTCAATCCACTGCGATCCCTCGAGCCAATAGGCCAGATCGTCAGGTACCGGAACCGATTCAAGCAGGAGTGGCAGGTAGGGTCGCTCGAAGCGCCAACCGAGCGCCAGTTCCTGCCGGACGTTGCGCGAGGAAAGAGAAGCGGTCGACGTCATCAGAAGGATGGCACTCGCGCCCTTGATCGCTTCGCTGATCACCTTGGCGTAGTTGGCTCCGCCATGGATCCCCTCCCGGTCGATCCAGGTCTTGACGCCAGCCTGTTCGAGCTGGTCAACGAGTGGCAGCACGCGCTCCCGATCGACACTGGAATAACTGACGAAGACGTAGGGGGCATTAGGCATCGGCAGCTCCTGCGCTCGTCAGTTCCTGCTCAACCGCCGCGACCCGCTCTAAGGTCGGCTTCGCTTCCAGCGGCTCGCAGATGTCGCGCACCTCGCCCACGAGGGCCTTGGCCTCGTCGGTCCGCCCCTGCTCCGCGCGAAGCTTGGCGAGTTCCAGCAGCGTCAGCGCCCGCTCGAAGGGTGCGTGGCAGGCGTCCGCCAGTTGCAGCGACTGTTGTAGGTGCTCCTCAGCCGCATCAAGCTTCAGCATTCTCAGTATCGAGCTGACCCAGGAAGCGATGGACCGCGATGAGGGCAAGTGGCTGACGCGGATCAGAGGCGTGGGCGAGTGCCTGCTCAGCCAAGGTACGAGCCTGCGTCATGGTCACCGTTGGCGTGGTGGTACTGCGCCCAGAGCGAAGACACCCTCGGCCCGACCGAGGACGGCACCCGGACCAGTCGAGCCAGCGATCGTGGGCTTCCAGCCAGGCGCGGGCGGTGGGGAGGTCGTGCGTATCGAGAGCCAGCTCGGCAGCGATGCGCTGCAGCGAAAGAGCCGGTACGATCAGAACCGCTCCGGGCTCCATTTCGGGCCCACCCGGAATGATCTCCGCCACCATCCAGCGGGCCCGCTCATTGTCGCCTTGCCGGGTGGCGAGCTGCGCGAACCAACGGCTTGCATGTTGCACTGCCACGGGATGTCGACGTCGGATCTCGGTTTCCGCGACCTCCCGCGCTCGTTGCCAGCTGCCCGTTAGCACCATGAGACCGTGCTCGACTGTTCCGGCAGGGTTGATCGGTGAACCTGCTTCCCTCGCCCGACGTCCTGCTTTCTCACCCTCGGACACCAAATGTGCACGGGTTTCCCGTTCATCCGCGAAGAAGGGGAGTTCACAGTCGTCGAGCTGCCGTTGGCAGCAATAAACGACCATATCGTGATGTTCGATCGCAGCGTACATCGCGGTCGCCCGTTTGAAGGACTCTCGTGCAAACTCCGGCTGTACTCCCAGCGATGCCCCGACAGCCATTCCGAGCACACCTTCCGCATACCAGGAGTCTCCCTGTCCCGGTTTTAGCACGGGCAACGGAGACTCAGCGATCATTCGCTCGGCGTGCTCACGTGCCTCTTCGATTCGTCCGACGCCAGCCAGCCAAAGCGCAAGACTCCCCTCGGGCGAGCCGAAATCCAAACCGACGAGCTCTGTAAGCCGCCTCTTCGCCTCCGGTGCCAGCGACTGAAACTCCTCCGTCGCCCGCTCCATCGCGGCGATCCCGGATCGCAGGTCTTTCATCAGTAGACATTGGATCTGAGCGACAATTTGAAGACATGCGGTCGCGAGACCTGTCTCATGACCGGCAAGAGCAAGGCGCCGCGCCTTCCTGCAGGTGGCTCAGTGCCTCGCGCTCATTTACGTATCGCTGAAGGTGTCCAATACGAAACTGGAGCGTGGCTCTCTCCACCAATGAAGCGTCATGCTCAGGCAGCCACGCCAGTGCAGCCTCGAAGCGCGCTACGGTCGCGCTCCAGGCGTAACGATTGCTGTGCTCGCTCGCCGGCTCGGATCAGCCACTCAACGGCCCGCTCGTCGCCCCCCTTGCTGGTAGTGGTATGCGACCTGGTCCGGGTCCGGAGCGTCGGGTCGCCGACCAGGACCTCGGCCGTCTTGTCGGTGCCAGATAGCGTCGACGCATTGACACTACATTCTCGTAGAGTGCTTCGCGCAGGAGTGCGTGCCGGAACTGGACGCCGCTGCCATCAGCCGGCATCGACAGCACCACCGCCTGAACCCCGGCTTCAGCCGCCTCGAGCAGTCGTTCCTTCGTCCACTTCCGCCACCCTCGCCCACAGCTCAAACGGCACGTCTTGGCCGATGACCGCCGCCACATCCAGCAGCTCACGGGTCGCCATCCGCTAGCCGGGCCAGCCGCCCTTCGATGACCTGGCGCAGTAGCGGCGGCACCCGTACCTGGTCCAGATCCCCCAGTTGCCACCTGTCATCGCGCTGGGCGACCAGTGCCCCGGCCTCCTCAAGTGTCCGGAGGAGTTCGCCCCCGTAGAGCGGGTTGCCTTCGGCCCGCTCGACCAGGTAGCTGCTCCAGCCGTGTCTACGTCTGCCTTCGGCCAGGGCATAGCGGCTCTGGATCAGTGCCGGTATGCCCTGCCTCGTCAAGCGGTCGAACCTCCAGCTCGCTCGGCGCTCGCTTCACGCACCAGCAGCGGCAGGAGGGTGTACAGCGGATGACGGCGGTGCAGCTCATCCGAGCGATAGGTGGCGACCAGCAGGATGCGCTGGCTCGCGACCTGCCGGGCCAGGTAACGGAAGAAATCGAGGCTGGCCTGGTCGAACCAGTGCAGGTCGTCGAGGACCAGCAGGAGAGGACGCTGAGTGGCAACCGCCGAGAAAAAGAATTCGGCCAACTGCGGCAAAGAGGCGTCTCCTGCGATCCCACCTTCGGCAAGTTCCTCGGCATTACAGACGAAGGTCGGCAGCGGGCGGCAGCGACGCATCTGCAACCGACCGATACTGCCGAAAGATCTCGAGCCAGGGACCGTAGGGCGGCGTGACAGTGAGATCGTAGGCATGGCCCCAGAGGACCAGACGCGCCGGCCTCCTCGGCCGTGAATGCTCAGGTCCTCCACCAATGTCGTCTTGCCGATGCCCGCCTCACCGCCGACCAGGACCGTCCCACCGTGCCCCGCCAGCATCCGGTCGAGGTGCTCTTTGCAGAACCGCCTGCTCCCGCTCGCGTCCAACCAGCAGCGGTCGCGCGCGGACCGTGCGGCGCTGGTGCGTCACGGTCTGGCCAGCTGGACCTCGATGCCGAATGCGTGAGCGCTGATTGCGAGCTTCGCGAGCCAGCTTGCCTCAGCCGATCGTGGAGTCTCGATCCATTGCGCTGCCTTCGAGCCAGTAGGCGACTTCGTCCGGGGATCGTCACCGGGATCGAGCAGCAGCGGCAGGTAGGGACGGCTCGTAGCTGCCAGCCGAGGGCCAGCTCCTGCCGGACGTTGCGCGAGGCGAGCGAAGTGTCCGAGGCACATGAGGATGAACGCGGCGGAGGATCTTTGAGCGCCGCAGCTGATCTCCTGGGCGTAGTTGGCCCCACCGTGGATGCCCTCGCGGTCGATCCAGCGTCTTGACACCGGCGGTTTCAAAGCGGTCGACCAGCGGCAGCACGCGCTCCCGGTCGGCGCTGGCATAGCTGATGAAGACGTAGGGCGCTTCAGGCATCGGCCGTCTCCAGCGCTTGTGCACCGAACTGCTGCTCCAAGCGCGGCCACTCTGTCCAGCGTCGGCTTCGCTCCAAGCGGCTCACAGATTGGCGCGAACCTCGGCGAGCAGCGCGCGAGCCTCGTCGGCTCGCCCCTGAGCTGCTCGGAGCTTCGCGATCTCCAGCAGCGTCAGCGCCCGCTCGAACGGTGCGGCACACGCTTCGGCCAACTGTCAGCGACGGCTGCAGATGCTCGTCGGCCGCGTCGAAGCTGCAGCTCTTCGGTGTCAAGCTGCCCGAGAAAGCGGTGGACGGCGATGAGCGCGAGTGGCTGGCGGGGATCGGAGGCATGGGCCAGCGCCTGCTCGGCCCGACTGACAAGCATGCGCCAGGTCACCGTTCACCTGGTGGTACTGGGCCCATAGGAGAGCGCCTTCCGCCAGGCCGAGGACGGCGCCGGACCACTCGAGCCAGCGGTCGTGCGCCTCCAGCCAGGCGCGGGCGGTGGGGAGGTCGTGCGCGTCGAGTGAGATCTCCGCGGCGAGGCGCTGCAGGGCGAGGGCCTCGACAATTGAGACCTCGCCCGAGTTCGGTCGCGGGACCGTTGGCGAGCACCGCCGTGATCGCGTGCTGAGCCGCAGCAACGTCTCCTTGAGCGTATCCGATACACGCCGAGGTAGTGCTGGACGTACTGGTGTTGGGCCCAATTCTGGAGACCATCGGAGGCGAGCAGGACTTCCCGCGCCGTCCCCCACGCCCCTTCGATCCAGAGGAGCGGGAGCAGGTGAAACTGCATGTGGTGAATCCCGCCCCCACCCTGCGCTTCGCGCGCCGCCAGCAGGACCTCATCCGCCAGATCTTCTGCCGTTCGTCCCGGTCCTCAGGAGAATACCGGAATCTGGATGTATTCGAGCTCTCTCTCCGAGCAATTGCGCCAGCCGCCAGTGGTGTTCGATGACGCGGTAGGCCGCGCGAGCTTCATCAGCAAACCGGCGGGCTTCAGCTACGTGGCCCAGCAGTGCCGCAAGGCTTGCCTGGCCAGAGAGGCCGTCCGCGTAGGGAGAACCTGGCTGTCCACGTTGGAGGTCCGGGACGGGCTCGGTCCGCAGCGTGTCGCTCCAGAGCGCTTGCCTCCGTACAATCTCCCGACTCTCACCAAGTTCAGGATCACCGAGCCGAACAAGCGTGGGCTCGTATTACTAATCCGAACAGCGAGGGAATGTATGCAGAAGAACCCAGAGGGAGAGCACCCCAACTTCCCATTCGCTCCTCGAGCGGGAGGGCACTGAAGGCTTCAGCACAGTGGATAACCTGCGGCATTCCCGCGCGGATGTCGCCCGTAGTGAGTACGAGAGAGGCCTGCGAGGTAGGAAATGAGGATCGCCAGTTCCAGCTTCCGCAGTCTCTGTCGCCAGCTTCGCGGCCTCCTCCAATAGGGCGACGGCTCGGCGCGGATCGGCATAGCGCATGACCAGCGCTATGCGTATCGAATACGCGCTACCCGGCCCAGAACCGGAGCTTGCTGCTCGGTCATCTTGGCTAGGGCCGCGTCCCAGCGCTCGGCGGCGGTGGACCAGACATAGGCACGCCGCGCCCGCTCGCCAGCGCGGATCAGCCACTCGACCGCTCGCTCGTCGCCGGCTTGCTGGAAGTGATAGGCAACCTGGTCCGGATCCGGGCGAGCGGGTCGTAGCCAGCGCCTCGGCGATTTTCCGGTGCCAGAGCCGACGACGCAGCGAAAGCACGTTCTCGTAGAGTGCCTCACGTAAGCAAGGCATGCCGGAAACGGACGCCGCCGGATCGGGCGGAGACCAGTCAGGCACTGCCGCCTGCGTCGCGGCTTCGGCCAGCTTCGACCATGCACGCCCTCATCTACGCCCGCCGACCGCTGGCCCAGAGGTCGAACGGCCACTGTCTTGTCCGATGATTGCCGCCACATCCGAGCAGCTCGCGCGTCGGTCTCACCGTAGCCGAGCCACGGCGTCGCCGTCGATGACCTGCCGCAGCAGTGACGGGCGGGCAGCCCGCACCTGATCGCAGATCACCCAACTGCCAGGCGGCTTCTCTCCCGTACAGCGCCCCGGCGTCTTCCAGCGATGCGCAATAGTTCGCCGACGCATACAGAGAGATTTCCTTCCGAACGTGCTCAGGAGGTAGCTGCTCCAGTCGGGCTCCGTCCGATCCTCGACTCAGAGGAGGTAGCGACCTCGCAATCAGTGCAGCGGTGGCCTTTTAGTGCCAGTCAGCGCTTGAACGTCCACGCGTTCCGACTCCGGCTTCCCGCGACGGAGCAGCGGCAGCAAGGTCGTAGAGCGCATGCTGTCGCGATGCAGTTCTTCTTCGCTGCGGTAGGTCACCAGGAGCAGGAGGCGCTAGGTGAGCGAGCCTTCCGCGCCAGGTAGCGCAGCAGATCCAGCGAGGCTTGGTCGCTCCAATGAAGATCGTCCAGCACGAGAACAAGCAGGCTGCTGGCTGGCGACCAAGCTTCGGAGGAATTCAGCCACCTGCTCGAAGAGGGCTAGATACCTGCGAGCCGACTTTGGCCAGTTCCTCGACATCGAGATGAAGGGCGGAATCGGCGGCAACGTGGCGTCACCAAGCGAGCGGATACTGCGCGCCAGATCTCCAGCCACGGACCGTAGGGCGGAGTGACTCGAGCTAGATCGTAGGCATTGGCCCCACAGGACGAAGGAGCTCCCGCCTCTTCGGCACTGACGCCAGGGTCGACTCGACCAGCGTCGTCTTGCCGATGCCAGCCTCACCCCCGACCAGCATCTGGCCGCCCTGCACCGGCCAGCATCACGGTCAAGCTGCTGCCTGACCAGATCGCTTGCTCGCGCTCCCGGCCAACCAGCAGCGGCATCGTTCGTCGAACCTAGCGCGGTCTGCATCTGGACGGCCGTGCACGTCCACCGTGATCGCGTGGCGCGCCAATGCCTGCCCCACGTCCGTGCCATGCCTCTCACGATCGGTCGGCCAAGTACTTCGATCCACTGGGCTGCTTCGAGCCAGTAGGCCACCTCATCGGGCACCGTGACCGGCGTCCAACAACAAAGGCAAGTAGAGCTTCTCGAAGCGCCAGCCCAGGGCCAGTTCCTGGCGGATGTTGCGCGACGGAGAGCGCGGCGGCCGAGGCACAGCAGCATGATGCACCGCAGCATCTTTGATGGCCTCGGTGATGATCCTGACGCGTAGTTGGCGCCGCCGTGGATGCCGTCCCGGTCGATCCAGGTCTTGACGCCCAGCCTGCTTCCAGCCGTTCGACAATGGGCAGCACCCGCTCACGGTCGACGCTGGCGTAGCTGATGAAGACGTAGGGGGCCTCAGGCATCGAGCCGTCTCCGTGTTCGCAAGTTGCTGCTCCAACGCCGCCATCTTTTCCAGCGTCGGCCTTGGCTCCGAGCGGTTCGCAGATCCCGCGGACCTCTGTCAGGAGCGTCTTAGCCTCGTCGATTCGCTCCTGGGCAGACCGCAGTTTGGCAAGCTCGAGGAGCGTCAGGGCGCGTTCGAAGGGCATCTCGCACGTCTGGGCCAGCGCCAAGGACGCGCCGAGCTGCTCCTCGGCGTCCGTGGAGCGGCCTTGCTCCAGTAGCACCTCTCCCAGTAGGCGCCGGACAACCAGCAACGTCAGCGGCTGAGGGGGATCATTGGAGTCGGCGAGCGCTTGCCGTATGTGCTTCTCGGCAGCCGGGAGGTCATCCGTGACCGCGCGCGATGATCGCGTAGGCCAGCCCGAGCTCGCCGCGTCCCTCGATCGTACTCGCCGACCACGGTTGCGCGGCGAGCCGGGCGAGCCAGGTCTCTGCCAGGCTCCAGTCTCCAGTTGCCGCGGCGACCTCCGCCTTCAGTCGCGCCATCCGGCGCAGCACATAGAAGGAGAGCGCCTGAGCCTCACCCTCATTCAGCCGGTCGTTGGCGATCACCGCCTGCGGATCGCCCCGTCGCCAGAGGATTTCAGCGGCCCAGACATTGCCGGTCAAGGTAAGCTCCAGCACGTCTCGGCCGGACGAGCCGAAGCGCACGTCATCCCAGCGACCTTCCACGAAGTCGATCGCAGTCATGCCCGGCGGGTAGCCGGGGTGATAATAAACTCCCCCCTGACCCAGACGCTGAACCTGTTGGAGCGACTCGCGCAGCTGCATCGCGAGCAGTTGCCGCTCCTGTACGCGTTCGGTCAGGAACGGTAGGTAGAGTCCGGTCAGGCGATATTCCAACCCAAGGAACACCATTACGGGATCGCCGGCCCGTTGATAGGCGTTATGGGCCAGCGTGAAGTACTCCTGCGCGGGACCCGTCTGCCCGAGCGCGGCGTAGCTCACGGCCAGTCCCAGGTAAGCGTCGATCCAGCGGGTCCGACTCGTCATGAGTGCGGCGGACGGATCGGGCGGCAGCGCCGCGAGGAAGGCCTCGCCCTGGGCGATTACCTTGTGGGGATCATCTGCCCAGAGTCCCGCGAGCAGAATCGCCATGCCCCGATTATCGTTGAAGATGGGTGCGCCTGGACGGGTGACGATGTCCAGCGACGGTCGCTTGCTCCGCTGGCGAGAGCTGGTCGAAGAGGTCGACGGACGCCTGCATGGTTCTGACCGCGGGAACTGGATCCTCGAAGCCCGAGACGGCCACCTGCTCGAATCGGCACAGGGCAATCAGCGTCCGGTCGTTGGTCGCCTCGGCATCTCGCAGCGCCTCCGCCAGATACTGGGCGGACTTCTTCCGGTCCCAGTAGCGCAAGACGAAGCCGAGGCGATAGAGCAGGCGGGCGCGCGCCGCAGCGTCGTCCTCGACGTAGGGGAGGGCTGACTCGAAGCGTGCGGCGGCGATGCTCCAAGAGTAGGCGTATTCGGCCCGCTCGCCGGACGCGACCAGCCACGCGTAGGCGCGCGAATCACCCGCCTGCTGGAAGTGATAAGCCACTGTGTCTGGATCGGGCAAAGTCGAAGTGGCGGCCAGCGTCTCGCCAATCTGTCGGTGCAAGCGGCGACGGCGGAGAGAAGGGATCCCCTCGTAAAGCGCCTCGCGAATCAAGGCGTGGCTGAACTGGATCCCCTCCCCATCGGGCGTCGCCGCCAGCAGCCGAGACTCTTCGCCCCGCTCGGCCAGCACCAACAGCGTCTCGTCGCCCACCTCCGCGACCTGTGCCCAGATCGCAAGCGACACCGTCTGGCCGATCACTGACGCGAGCCCTAGCAGCCGCTGGCTCTCCTCGTCCAGTCGCGCCAGCCGTCCCTCAATCACCTGCCGCAGCAGTGGCGGCACCCGGACCTGCTCCAGGTCGCCGAGGTGCCAGGTGCCACTCTTCTGCGCCAGTACGCCTTCGTCCTCCAGCGTCCGCAAGAGTTCGCCCGCATAGAGCGGGTTGCCTTCCGCGCGCTCCCCCAGATACTGCTCCAGGCGCTCCTCGCCGGCACTAGGGAGGGCGTAGCGCACCCGAATCAACGCTCGATGGCCGGACCGGCCGAGCGGTTGCACCTCGACCCGCTCGGCCCCGGCCTCCCGGACCAGGAGCGGCAGGAGTGGAGCGAGCGGGTGGCGCCGGTGCAGCTCATCCGACCGATACGTGGCGACGAGCAGGATACGCTGATTGGCGACCTGCCGCGCCAGGAAGCGGAAGAAGTCGAGACTGGCCTGATCAAACCAGTGCAGGTCGTCGAGCACCAGCATGAGCGGACGCTGAATCGCGACGGCGGCGAAGAAGCTCGGCCATGGTCGACGAAGAGCGTCTCCTGCGAGCCCACGCCGCCAGTTCCTCGGCATTGACGACGAAGGCCGGGAGCGGCGGCAGCTCCGCGTCCGATGCACCCGATACTGGCGGAAGATCTCCAGCCAGGGACCGTAGGGCGGCGTGACGCTCAGGTCGTACGCATGGCCCCAGAGGACGAGAGCGCCTTGCTCCTCGGCCTGCGATGCTCAGATCCTCCACCAGCGTCGTCTTGCCGATGCCCGCCTCGCCACCGACCAGCACGTCCCTGCCCCGTCCCGCCAGCATGCGGTCCAGCTGCGCGCGGAGTTGTGCTTGCTCGCCCTCGCGCCCGGCGAGAATGGCCGCTCCCGAAGCGGCGTCGCTGACGAAGAGGCATCCGGCAGTTGGAGGGTGATTCCGTAACGCGCCAACGCCTGGCGACGCTCCCCAGCCAATCGGACTCGGAGCGTTCGAGAATCTCGACCCACTGCGCGGCTTCCAGCCAATAGGCGACATCTTTGGGAATCGTCGACCGGTTCCAGCAGCAACGGCAGGTACGGACGGTCGATATTGCCACCCGAGCGCGATCTCTTGCTTGACGTTGCGAGAGGCCAATGAGGCGGGCGAGCACATCAGAGCGACGGCGACGGCCGCCTCTCGATCGCTTCCGCGATTTCCAAGGCGTAGTTGGCGCCGCCGTGGATGCCTTCCCGGTCGATCCAGGTCTTGACGCCAGCCTGTTCCAGCCGGTCGACAATGGGCAGCACCCGCTCGCGATCGGCACTGGCATAGCTGATGAAGACGTAGGGCAGACCACGGACCGCCTCGGGCATGGCTTGTCTCCGCAATTCTGGCAGCTCGATCAGCCCAGGATAAGCGGGATGTGACCCTTAATCAACACCAGCACGGAGCGAAGGTGTTGCATGTTGTGGAGCGTGGTCAGCTTGGCGTCGCGCGCTCCTGCGTTCCCCGCACCAGCGTCAAGAACTCCTCGGCGTCGACGTGCAGGCCTAGTTGATGGGCGGGCGGCAAGGCCGAGCGCTCGTAGCGCAGGCGGCCGGAGACGGTGCTCATGTCGATGATGGCCTCCATTGACCGGGCGCCGTGCACGTAGCTGGTGACGTCGAGGAAGGCGCGTAGCACGCCTGGGTCGATCTGCAGCATGCCGCCGCTCGTGAGTTGCGGTGCTTTGAGCTTCAGCAATGAGCGCAAGAGCAGCGCCCGCCGCAAGACGAAGCTGCGGTCCTGGTCGCTCGCCGGATTCGGCCCCAGGATGTCGACGAACCCGCGTAATCGACTCAGGAAGTCGGTCGCCTTTGCGGCGGGCAGCTCGACCGAACGCTCCTTGAAGCTCGCCATAGTGGCGTGCGTCCCGCCCGCGAAGACGAAGATGGCCGGGCCGATCGGCCGACCAATGCCGTCCTCCATGAAGATCCCATCCTGCATCGGCGCCAGGAACTGGGCCAGCCATCCCAGTGTGCGCCCGTCGACCGCCGTGTCGAACTCGTCCCAAAAGACGAGCGGCAGGCGCTGCTCGACGGCGCAATCCCGCACCCGCTGCAGCGCGCGTGGCAGTTCACCGGTGGCCAACTGAGAAAGGTTGAACTCCAGAACCTCGATGGGCGAGCCGCTGGCGATCCACTCCCGTGCCATCTGCTTGATGGCGAAGGACTTGCCTGAACCGGGCGGCCCGAAGACGGCCAGGCTCAACGGCCGCCGAGGCCGTTCTTGCTTCAGGTACTCTCGCATGATGTGGCGCACGCTGCGCATGCTCTCGATCTCGGTGCGATCGATCGACGACCATGTCCCCATGCGCTCGACCGGCAGATTCGTGCACGCGACCTCGTCACCCTCACGCACGATGCGGTCGGCCGCGGCGCGCTCCTGTCCCTGGAATGCGGCCGTGGAGATCTGCCAGTCCGCTTGCGCCGGGATTTGGGTTGAGTCAAAGTTCGCTGGCTCGTCAAGCACAAACGCACTGGCGGGAACCGCTGGGGCACTGAGCCCATTGTCGGTCAGCGTGTACCCGAGCTCGTGGATCGAGCGAGCGATCGCCAGTCCACGACGGATAGCGTCACTCCAGTTCGGACTGCCGGAGTTCAGCGCGCATTCGACTCCCAACGCGGCCGCCATCGCCGTGCCGAGCCCGGGAGTCGATCCGGGATGTTCTCGTTCCCAGTCCTCCTCCTGATGCAGAGGATCGAAGATCAGTTCGTGGCGTTGGTCCGGGGAGACGAAGACCGCTCCGCTGAATCCCAACGTAACGACCACGCGCGCCACGTGTCGGAGCGCCGGATGAGCGTGAACCGCTCCCACGACATCGCTCGCCGTCCGCTCCCATGAGAGTGGCTGACCGATCGGAGCATACTCTTTCCGCAGGTCACCCACCGAACAGTAGACCGTTAACACGTCGCTGCATTCGTGTGCCAGATGATCCCACAAGGACCCATGCCCGAGCGGCGCGCTCATCTTCAGAATGATGTGCCGTGGGCGGGCGCTCGCTTGCAGGATCGACGACCATGCATCGGGGCGGTCCCGATATCCGAGGTTGGCGTCGTCAATGATGACGCAACTGCACTCTGGGCATGCGTGAGCTTCTGGACCAACCACGCCGGAAGCCGGTTGGAGTCCCAGGAACTGGCGCATGCGCCAGGCGGATCCATTCACCGCTACGCGAGACCGGTACTCTTGCCAGAGCGCAAACGTTCGGATTGTCCGCGTGTCCGCTGGATTCGTGAGTGCCTCTGGTGGCAACGTCGGACCAACAACGCGACTGGATGAGGTGGTGGCGTCTCCTTCAAGAATCGCGGAGAGCATGCTTGCGATGAGTGCGGCGGAGCCTGGAGACGAGCTGATCTGCACGGTGGCTGGCTGTTCCCAGCGGTAGCTCGCATACAACTCCGGTGCGGCGATCGACGGTGCTAGGATGGCCCAGTCAACCGCGACATCACCCGTCACAAGTATCACTGGCGGATCAAGTCGTGACACGCGTGCCTCCCCGGTCAACGGTGTTCATTTGCTGCTTGTCATCTGATCGTACACTATTACACCTGAGGTGGCGCGGCCTCACTTCAATACGGTGAGAGTGCGGCGGATGTGCTGACAATCGGCGGAAACAAATCGAAATTCATGATCGGTGTCGTTGGACATCGTCCCGAAGCACTCAAGGATGCCGATTTGACCGAGCTTCGCGCTCAGATACGCCGGGTTCTGCTGGAATCCAAGAATCTGTCGCCTGAGATTGCGGTCGTTTCTCCCGTCGCGGAAGGGGCCGACCGACTCGTTGCCGCAGAATCGATCTCACTTGGCTTGCCGCTGATCTGCCTGCTTCCGTTCGACCGTGACGACTACGCTCGGGACTTTGAAGGCCAGGAATCGATCGACGAGTATCGACAGTTCTTGACCCAGGCGGAACACGTGGTGGAGTTGCCTGGCGTTTACGGAACACCACTTGAACTCGAAGATGCGTACGCAGAGCTCAGCGACATGCTCGTCAGTGAGGCGAGCCTGCTCATCGCTATTTGGGATGGGGAAGCGTCGCGCGGTCGCGGTGGAACCGGTGAGTCCGTGAACCATGCGCTGTCAATCGGCGTTCCAGTCGTTTGGATTCAGACGAAGCCACCGCACGGCGCGGCGCTCCTCCGTACGGACCGTGACGGGGCCGTCACGCGAAGCGACTCGCTCCAATTGCGCGACTATTTCGTGGCGTGGTCGCGTCGCGAGTGAAGACGCATCGTATCCACGTTACTATGTGAAGGTTTGCACTCACGTAGAGCCGCCCAGCAGCGTGAACCCACTTCCTCCTACCCAACCGCCCAATCACTAACACCAACTTGACGGAACATTAACCGTTTCCTCTCCGTTCACACGTCCGATCTGGCTATCGTCGATTCTGGGTCGCACCCGGCCCTCTACGTCGATCGACTCGTTTCAAACACGGACGGAGCATCCTTTGGACTACGAATTGGATATGGCTATCAGCCACCATCGCGAATTGATTCGACGGGCGGAGCAGCTCGCGCGACTGAAACATGGTGAGGCCGACGGCTGGAGCCCCACGCGCACTCGCCTGTTGGACGGCGATCGCGTCCTGTCACACCGCTCCCTCTTCGCGTTCCGGGGCCAGCGGCTCATGATCAATTGGCGACATAAGCGTGCCTGGAGCGCCGTCTAGGAGATCATCGGCGGTCACCCAGCTCAGACGCGCGGTGAAACCGGCATCGAACGACGTTGGTCGTTGAGCGGCCGTATGTCCTCACACTCGTGGGATAATGCGGTCAGACTTGCCTCGCACCTGAGTAGCTGGAGGGTTGATGTCCGATGACGTCGTGCGCGGCTGGGCGACCGTCTATCCCCACCTGCGCTATCGCGATCCAATCACGGCCATCGATTGGCTGTGTCGCGCCTTCGGCTTTCGCGAGCGCGTGCGCATGTCGATGCCGGACGGCGAATTCATCACGTCCAAGCTCGAAGGTCCAGACGGCGGATTGGTCATGATCGCGGGGATCACGCCCGGTCTCGAGGACTGGCTGCGGGAGCGCCTCGATGAGTACCGAGTACAAGCCGAGCAGTCGTGGCCGGATCTGTCGCATGTGACGACCGTGCAGGTGAAGGACGTCGACGCGCACTACGCTCGCGCACAGTCCGCCGGGGCGGCCATTCTGATGCCGCCGGCCGACCAGCCCTGGGGGCTGCGCGCCTACTCCGCCGTCGATCTCGAGGGTCATCAATGGGAGTTCAGCCAGGTTCTCGACCTCGTTGAACCCGAAGCCTGGGGCGCAACCAGGCTCGAGTGAGGTACGTTGGCCGCGACCGCTTTTCACATTTGGGACACGTCGGGGTCAAAGCTTGTTGATCCGCGACGTGAGCCGATCGATCGCGTCAAGAGGAGGAATCCAAAAGATGGCGGAAGAACCACGAATACTGTCGCCCCGCGAGATCGCGCGGATGCTGGCTGCAACGCAAGTTTTCCTGCGAGCCGAGCTCGGAGCCTTGCCGGATGCGGTCGTCAACTGGCACCCAGGTCCGGAGGAGTGGTGTGTCAAGGAGGCGCTCGGCCATATCATGGAGGCCGAAAGGCGCGGCTTCAACGGGCGAATTCGGGAGATTCTGGCGGACGATGAGCCTGAACTCGAAGGCTGGGATCAGGTCGACGTCCAGCGAAAGCGAAACGACTGCGCCCGCGACCTGAACGACCTCCTGGACGAGTTCGACCGCCTACGCGCCGACAGCGTCGAATTGGTCAGCGAACTGGCGATGCCTGATCTCTATCGCGGTGGCACGCACCCGCAGGTCGGTTACGTGCGCGTCAACGATCTGCTCCACGAGTGGATCTCCCACGATCGCAATCACGTGCGACAGATGCTGGCCAACGTGCAGAGCTACGCCTTCCCACTGATGGGGAACTGTCAGGGATTCGCGGGCGAGTAGCGCGCATCGCGGAATAAAAGGGTCAGTCCACCGCTGTTTGCCGGAGCATCGGGCACCCTAACGATCGGTAGGGGAGCACCTTGTGTGCTCCCGCGACTCTGTTTGGCAAGTCACGCCGGGAGCACACAAGGTGCTCCCCTACGAATGCTCTCTCGTGGGTTATCGCTCGGCGTTGCGCTTGTCGCGCCAGGCGATCCACTCCCCGAACCGTGAGAGGTCCCACTCCGGCCCGCTGCAGCGGATGGTCAGGAAGGTGAAACCCTTTCGACCAATTCGTCGGCGTCATCGAGCGACGCCGTCATCGCCAGACCGGTGGCATGCTCGATCGAATTGGGGTCGCGGCCCTCCTTCTCGCACCACTCCTTCAGGACGTTGGCCTTACGAACCAGGTCGTCGCCTCCGGCGTTCGCATGCCAGATGTCGGCGTGCTTGGCGACGATGCGCAACGTCACCTTCTCGCCGCCTCCGCCAATCATGATCGGGATGTGGCGGGTGGGCGGAGGGTTGAGCTTCTCCAGACGAGCCTCGATGACCGGCATGGCGTCGCGCAGATCGCGCAGCCGGCTACCGACGGTGCCAAATTCGTAGCCGTATTCGTTGTAGTCCTTCTCCGACCACCCGGAGCCCATCCCCAGAATGAAGCGCCCGCCGGAGATGTGGTCGATGGTGCGCGACATGTCGGCGATCAGGTTGGGATTGCGGTAACCGATGGAAGAGACCAGCGGACCCATCTCGATACGCTCGGTCATGGCGGCAATAGCACTCAACAACGTCCAGCATTCGAAATGCTTGCCGTCAGGATCTCCCGAAAGCGGGTAGAAATGATCCCAAACGGTGATGACGTCGGCGCCCATCTTTTCGATTTCAAGTACCGCCCGTTTGTAATCGGCATAATCGCCGTGCTGTGGATTCAGGTGTACGCCAACTCGAATCTTCCTCATCCGTTCCCTCTCTACGTGAATGACGCTCCTCGGACTCCTACCTCTGCTTTAATCGAACCAGGTCCTCATTGCATTCCATTATGCGGGAGGATGCCGAGTTTGGCTCCGCGAACTTACCGCCGAAAGACAATACCTCGGTGAATCATGACGATCACGTTGGGCTGCTGCGTGAGGGGATATCCGAGCAGGGCGGAGTCTGGGCCGACTTCGGTTCAGGCTCGGGTGCCTTCACGTTGGCGCTGGCCGATCTGCTGGGGCCGGGCGCGGAGATCTATTCGCTCGATCTGGACCGTCACGCGCTCGAGCGCCAACGATCCGAGATGCGTCGACGCTTTCCCCACACGAACCTGCACGTCATGGTGGTCGACTTCACCCAGCCGCAAGACCTCCCGTCGCTCGACGGTATCGTGATGGCCAACTCGCTCCATTACCAGCGAAACAAGGATGTCGTCCTGCGTCTTGTTTCAGGCTATCTGAAGCCTGGCGGTCGCCTTATCCTGATTGAGTACAACGCCGATCGGGGCAACCATTGGGTGCCCTATCCGCTCTCCTACCAAACCTGGGAGGCGCTCACCGAACGCAATGGATTCGTGGGCACTCGGCTCCTGTCCAGCCGACCGAGCCGTTTTCTCGGCGAAATCTACTCCTCGGTCACGTTTCGGCCGAGCTGACGAAAGGAAACCGCATGCCGATTCCACACGGAGATGAGCTCGCCTTCGTTCCCGCAACCGAGCTTGGGCGACGCATCCGTGCCCGCGAGGTTTCACCGCTCGACGTCGTTCGCGTGTTTATGCAGCGTATCGAACGGTTGAATCCAGACATCGGCGCCTACGTCACGCTGACCGCTGAGCGCGCAATAGCGGAAGCCGAGACAGCCGAGCGCGTGCTGATGACGGCGGAGCCTGACGAACTTGGCCCGCTCTTCGGGCTTCCGATCTCGATCAAGGACCTCAGCCCGACCGCCGGTGTGCGCACCACGTTCGGCTCACCGGCATTCGCGGATTACATCCCTGAGATGGACAGTCCGGACGTGGTCCGGCTCTTCCAGGCGGGCGCGATCATGCTGGGTAAGACCAACACGCCTGAGCTTGGCCTGAGCATGTCGACCGAAGATGGGCTGTTTCCACCGACGCATAACCCATGGGACCTCTCGCGTAGCGCCGGTGGCTCCAGCGGCGGTGCCGGTGCGGCGCTGGCGGCTCGACTCTGCCCGATCGCGACCGGCTCAGACGCGGGTGGATCGGTCCGCATCCCGGCGGCAGCCTGCGGCGTGGTTGGCCTGAAGCCGTCACGCGGACGCGTTATTCCGCGACCATTCGATTACGCAGCCATCGCCGGATTCGCCACTCCCGGGCCGATGGCCCACACGGTCGCGGACGTCAAGCTCTTGCTGAGCGTGCTAACCTCACCCTTCGTGCCGGTGCCTCCCATACGAGAGAATCCCTCGGACGGTCTGAGAATCGGCTGGACCACCGCAAGCACCGTGACGCAGGTCGATCCGGAGGTTGCGGCCGCGACCGAACGAGTCGCCGGAGTGTTGGCTGATCTCGGGCACCAGATGACCGAATCCGCCCCCGACGTCTCGGGCGTCTACGACGCGTTCCTCACCATCATCCAGGCGCACACGGCCATGACGCCGGTTCCGGAGCCGGACAAGCTGGGAGCGCATGCGCGGGCCATGCTCGAAAGCGGAAGACAGCATTCGGCGACCGACTACATACAGGCCGAGTTCGCGGTCCTGGAGCTTAGCCGCCGCGTGCTGGAGTGGTCTCGCCGTTTCGACGTCTTGCTCTGCCCGACGCTGCCGGTCACGGCGCCGCCGCTTGGCTCCATGGGTGGTACTGAAGAGGAGATCCGAGAGACGCTGGACCGATTTGGCGCGTTCACCTACTGGGTCAACACGACCGGACAGCCGGCCATCTCGCTGCCGTTGGGGCAGTCGACGGACGGGATGCCGATCGGCGTGCAACTCGTTGGACGAGTGGGTGCCGACGACCTGCTGCTGGCGCTCGCCGCGCAACTCGAAGAGGCCATGCCCTGGGCGGACAGGATTCCGGCGATCGCTTTCGATTAGTGGCGCGTCAGACGCTCCACCAACGAGCGCCCGTCGGGGGCGACGCCGGTCTCTTCAGCCTTGCGATCCAGCCGTTCGAAGCCGCGCTGGACGTAGCGCACCCCGATGAAGCGGAATGGCTCCGGCTCCCACTTTCGCCCAGTGTGGTTGACGAAGGCCAGTCGGGTGAGGTCGCTGTCGGCGCGGGTAATCAGATCGGCCAGCATGCGGCCAAATAGGTTGGACGGCCCGACACCGGTGCCGGTGTAGCCGTAAGCCGCCGCCAGTCCCTCTGCCGGGTCGTAGGAGACGGTCGGCACGTAGTCGCGCGGCCACCCCAGCGGACCACCCCAGGTATGGGTGAACTTCACGTCCTTCAGCATTGGGAACCACTCGCGCACGTTGTCCTGCAGCATGTGGTGCGTCGGCTCGTGGAGATCGTAATCGTCCTTGATCGACGAGCCGAAGTGATAGGGCGCACCGCGTCCGCCGAACATCACGCGACCATCGGACGTGTGGGTGAGGTATTTCACCATGTTGGTCGCCGACGAGAGCCCCTCACGTGCCTCCCAGCCAATTTGCTGCCAATCGTTTGGCGTGAGCGGCTCGGTGATGGTGATCAGGGAATAGACCGGCATCACCTTGCGTCGCAGCTTGGGGAAGCGTGAGAGATACGACTCTCCAGCCAGCACGATGGTTTTGGCCCGCGCGTTGCCAGCGGGCGGTGTGCAGGACCGGGTAGGCGCCGGTGGTGTATTCGATGACCGGCGACTGCTCGTAGATCGTCGCGCCCGTTGCGTTCGACGGCGCGAGCCAGGCCGCGCGCCAGCTTGGCAGGCTGAATCTTGGCGCTGTTGGCGTTGTAGATGCCGCCCAGCGCCCCAGCCACCGAGACTCGCTCGGCCACTTGTTGAGTATGGAGAAGCGTCGAATCTTCGCCGAAGCCGAATTCCTCTAACGTGTGCTGCTCGCCCGCCAGCACGTCCAGTTGATAGGGGCTGCGAGCCAACCGGATATAGCCGCCGCGCACGAACTCCATCTCGATGCCCTCGCGCTCGGCGACGCTGGCGACCTCGTCGACGGCGGTATTGATCGCCCGCTGCAGGTCGATGGCCGCCTGCCGACCGAAGAGCTGCGACGTGCGGCGCAGACCGATCGGCAGGCGATTGCCAAGCCCTCCGCCGTTGCGCCCGGAGGCTCCGAATCCGGCGATCTCGCTCTCCAGGATGGCGATCTTGAGGGACGGCTCGCGCTCGAGCAGGTAATAGGCGGTCCAGAGACCGGTGAAACCCGCGCCGAGGATGGCGACGTCAACGTCAATGGTGCCGTCGAGCGGCGGTCGCGGCGTCAGATCGTCGCCACAGGTCTCGAGCCAGAAGCTATAGGATGCGTACGGTTTCGCCATGAGACCACCTCCGGAACCGACAACCGCGTTGAGTCGTCGTTTCTGGCCGGGCGACATTCATGGCGCCCAACGAATCATGTCCGCTAATGCGCCACCGAGAGGCTGGCCGGGTCGACGTTCGCGCCGCAGATGAGCAAACAGACGCGCTCGTCCTTTTCCGGCTGATATGCGCCGGTCATCAACGCGGCGAGCGGCGCGGCGCTGGCGGGCTCGCAGGCGATTCGCACCTCATCCCACAGCATGCGTTGCGCGGCGACGATGGCCTCGTCCGAGACGAGCAGTGCGCGATCGACCCACTGCGTCGCGGCATGGAATCCAAGCGCACCGATCTTGCTCGCTCCGAGCGCGTCGGCCGCGATGCCCCCAAGCTCAACCTCCACCGGCTCACCGGCCGCCAACGCCGATGCGAGGGTCGACGTCTGCTCCGATTCGACCGAGACCACCCTGGTTCGCCCGCCGTACCAGGTCGAAATCCCTCCGATGAGCCCGCCTCCGCCGGTGGCAACGAGCACCGTGTCGAGATTCGGTTGCTGTCGTTCTAGCTCCCGGGCGCAGGTCCCTGCCCCAGCCACGACCTCAAGTTGGTCGTAGGCGTGGGCGAAGAGGGCGCCGGTCTGCTCAACGCGTTCCTTGCTGGCCGCCAGCGCGTCGGCGTAGAAGCGACCGGTGACGACCAACTCGGCGCCAAGTGCGCGCAGCTTGGCCTGCTTGGCGGGGCTGGACGCACCCGGCACGAAGATGGTGGCGTGATGACCGAGCGCCCGAGCCGCGAAGGCGATGGCCAGCCCAAAGTTGCCGCCGGAAGCCGCGACGACTCCGACCGGTGGCACGTCTCGGTTGCGCAGCAGGTTGAAGGCACCGCGAGCTTTGAACGAGCCACTACGCTGAAGCTGCTCGAGCTTCAGAGTCAGCGGACATGACACTCCGAACGTGCCCTGCTCCATCTCCATCACAGGCGTGCGCCGAATCCAGCCGTCGATGGAGCGATCTGCCGCTTCGATATCCTCACGAGTCACGAATGTCGTTGTTCCGGTCATGCTTCCCTCTGTGATCTGTCGTCGGGCCCCTGTTGAATTACGCTTGGGCGCGCCACGTCCAGTGATCCCCCTCCGACACGATGTGGCCAATGCCCGGGAAGGCCAAGTGATAGGTGATCACCGGCAGATTCTCGCGCGCGGCCATCGCCAGGAGTTCACGTCGCGTGCTGACCGTTGACTCGGGATCAGCGTCGAAATCGAAATACCACTCGGGGTGATAGAGCTCGACCGGGTGGTGGAAGGCGTCGGCGGTGTGGAGCAGGCGCTCGCCGTTCGACTCGATCATCAGCCCGATCTGGCCCAGGGTGTGTCCGCGCACCGGTATGGCCTGAATGCCAGGCACGATCTCGCCGTCCATCGGGATTTGCTCGAAGCGGTCGGCGATCGACAGGAGTTGCTTGCGATCGGAATCGCTCGGTTCGCGCGTGACTTCTTCCCACTCGGTCTGACTGATCACGTAACGCGCGTTAGGGAACGTCGGCTTGCCCTGTCCATCGGTGTTCCCATCCACGTGGTCCCAGTGCGCGTGCGTGATGATCACCGTGTCGATGTCGTCGGTCGAAATATCTGCGTCAGCGAGGAGCTCGAGCAGCTTGCCGGTTCCGGCCCGCTGGCTATCTGGCCCGCAGCCGGTATCGACCAGCACGCGATGGTCGCCCGTGTCGATCATCAGCACGTTCATGCTGAATGCCGTCGCTGGATCGCCGGTCGCTTCGGTGTAGGCACGATGAGTCGCTAAAACCTGGTCTGGATTCGAATTGACGAACTCGAGCGGCGGCGTCTCTTCGTCCGACTGCAGTTCAGTGCCGTCGCTGAAGACGATGCAGTTGAATGCCCCTACCTTGAAACGATGGATCCCGTTCGAAGTGCTCACGGCGTTCCTCCCGGCGGTTGTTATGAATCAGGCGAATGATTGAAACCATTCTGCTGGAGAGGAGAGGAGGGCGCAATGCCGGGTGCGTCGGCCGGAGACTCGCCGAATCGGTACACTTGGCCGGAACGTTCGTAACGAGCATCGGGAAGAGTTGGGCGCGGCCCGACGTTGCCGCCCGATGCTGAACAGGGCACGATTGAGTCATGAAGAGACCCGCCACAGCCAAATCAGCAACCCGGGAACCGGATCCGGAACCCGCATTCGTTGAGCCGATGCCGAACGCGGCCGGATTCTGGCGCCGTCTTGCGGGCTTCGTGGTCGATTGGCTCCTCTGCTTCGTGCTACCGTCGATCGTCTCCAGCTTGATCTTGCTTGCTGTGGGATATTCGGATCGATCTGCCTGGGTCGACAGCCTCTGGATGCTCTTCGTGACGCTCGTGATCTTCGCCTATTTCACCTTTTTCGCGGTACGCGGCAGCTCGCCAGGCATGGCCATTGCCGGTATCAAGCTCGTTGACGTCAACACGGGCGAGCCGCCGGTTCTGGTGAAGGCCCTGATACGCGGTCTGCTTATGACGATCCTGATCGGCTCCTGGTTCTTGCTCCTGCTGCTCGATTGGGGTGGCGGATCGGGCAATCTGAGCAACGGTGCGGCGTTGATGCTCAACATCGCCTATGTCGCCTTCCTGGTCAGCTTCTTTGGCCACCTCTGGATCGCGTGGGACCGCAAGCGTCAGACGCTGCAGGACAAGGCGGCTGGGGTCATCGTGCTGTTGCGCACGGCAAAGGTCGAGCCCGTCGAGCGATCGGCGCACAAGATCGACCCACTCGAATGGCGGATGTAAGAGCATTGAGGAATGAGGGGAACGGGTTGCCTTCTCCCGTTATCCTGAGTAGTCGACCACAGAGGATTCGCCACCCGAGCGACGACCAACGTCCCCTGTGTCATCCTGATGGTTCTCCCCCTCCCGTGAAGGGGGAGTCAGTGGGGGTTAGGCAGTCGAAGGATCTCTCACCCGCTACCCCGGGCCGGTGTGTCCCATACGGAGAGATGCTTCGACTCCGCTGCCACCCGCTCTCTGACTCTCTCCGGGTACCCTCTGGGTGCGGGAGCGAGGACCATCGCTCAGAATGACATGATGGCGATGCGTGCCTTTTGAGTGACAAGTCCTCTGTGGCCATCTACTGAACCGCCGTGAAGGATCTCTTCCTACGTGCAGCGCCCAGGATCTTGGGGATCAATCCCCCATAAGATCGCGCCAATCAGGATTGGCCGACTCGATCAGCTCAATCTTTCGCTCCCGTCGCCACCCCTTGATCTCTTTCTCACGGTCAATTGCGTCGCGCACGTCATCGAACTCTTCAAAGTAAACGGGGCGCGAAATGCGATAGCGAGTTGTGAAGTGGTGGCGCGTGTCCTCTAGATTCGGATGGGCATGTTCTTAGACGCGACGCTCCAAGTCGTTGGTCATGCCGGTGTAGAGCGTCGCTGCCCGCCCTCCGGTGTTGGCCATTATGCGGGCACAGAAGGTTCTCGTCGTCAACGAGACTCCATCGGTCGAGCTAGACACGGATTCGCGTTTGGAGAGATCCTTCGCGCGGCTCAGGATGACATAAATATCGCGTGTGCTTACCCCACAAACACGTATCTCAGAGACCCACTTTTTCCTGATGCTTCTTTTCGCCAATTACGCTTCTATCCCGTCACCGCGGTTTTGCCTGCTGACATGCCTGCCATGCGACCGAAGACGGCGCCAGACATCAGCCCCGTTCCCCCTGGATAGTTGAAGTAGAAGAGCCCGCCGACGAGCTCGCCCGCGGCATAGAGCCCCGGAATGGGTCGCTCTTCGCTGTCGAGCACCTGCCCGTTGTCGTCGATCTTGAGTCCGCCGAAGGTAAACGTCAGTCCGCAGGTCACCTGATAGGCCTCGAAGGGGGGCGAATCGATCGGATTGGCCCAGTTGGACTTGGGTGGCGTGATCCCTTCGGTGTGACGTCCGTCCTTGACGGTGGGGTTGAAGGGGATGTCGGTGCGCACCGACTCGTTGTACGCGTGGATCATACGCAAGAAGGCTTCGGCGTTGACATCGTCCAGCTTCTCCGCCAACTCTTCGAGCGTGTCGGCCCGCACGCGAGTGACCTCACGAATGCGATATTCATCTCGCAGCAGGTGCGTGACCTTGCTGTCGAAGACCTGCCAGGCGAATTGCTGCGGTTGGTGCAGGACCTCGTGGCCGTACTTGGCGTACGTGTAGTTGCGGAAGTCGGCCCCTTCATCGACGAAACGCTCGCCATTGGCGTTGACGATGATGCCGAAGGGGTAGCTGTGCTTTTGAAAATTGTCGCCGACGCGCAAATCGCCGAAGTCGGGCGCGTTGCGATCCCAGGCGACGGCGTGGCCGCCCGACCAATTGCCATACGGAAGCGCGCCGATCTCGAGCGCCATCTGGATGCCGTCGCCGGTGTTGTAGCGGGTGCCACGGACCTTGGCCAGATCCCAGCCGGGGCCGAGATAGCGGGTGCGCCACTCAGCGTTGGCCTCAAATCCGCCACACGCCAGCACGACTGAGCTGGCCTGAACTGTCAGCTTCTTGCCTCCACGGCGCGCGACAACGCCCCTGACGGCGCCTTCATCCTCAATCAGTGAGACGCCCCGTATGTCGTATTCGACCTGAATGCCTGCTCGCTCGACAGTGCGGTTGAGTGCTTCGATGAGTCCGGGCCCGCCTCCGGAAACCTCGACGCTCAACCCGCCCCAGAACTTGAAGCGACCGTCGACCTTGAATGCCTGACGACTGTAAGAGGGGGAGAAGCGTACGCCCTGCTCGCGCATCCAGACCATCGTCTCGAGGCTGCTATCGATCAACGTGGCGGTGAGCTCTGGATTGGAACGGAACTGCGTGATGCGCTCCATGTCGGCAAAGAACTGATCGCGCGTATAGGTTCCGAAATCGACGTCGGTCTGCTCGTCTTCAGGAAGATCCGGCATGACCTTGAGGAGGTCGTCGACGCCGTTGTACGTGAAGCGCATGGCGCCAGCGGTGTACCGGCTGTTGCCGCCCCGCTCGCGCTCCGGTGCGCGCTCCAGGACCAGCACGCTTGCGCCCTGCTGTCGCGCCGCTAGCGCCGCACACAGCGCCGCGTTCCCGGCGCCGACAACCACCACGTCGGTCTCGAAATCCGCCATCCTGCCAAGCCTCCCACTACCGGCATCTCAATCGGGTTCGTCGCCTCTTCATAGCATAGATGTGGTGAAGGTGGGGTGGCCTGAGCAACCCTCATCCCTGACCCTTCTCCCGTCCGAACGGGAGAAGGGAAATAACGCTCAGCGTTTGCAACTCTCCTCCCCTCTCCTGCTCGCGCGGGAGAGGGGCCGGGGGTGAGGGCTGTTAGGGGTGACCGGCTCCTGCAACTAGTCCCGGCTCGAATGTCGCGTCGGCAGTTCCTCCGGCTAATCGAGCCTGACGCGAGCCTCCGGGCGGCGATCACGGTCATGGCCGCTGCCGCACCGTCGACATGAGGTACTGTTCGGCTGTTTCCGCGCATAAGGCGGCGTGGCCGACCGAGCGTCGGTTGACGGTACAGTCCTCCGCGGTTAGTCGATCTCGATCATCTGATCGTAGGAGAGCGTCTCGGCCGGCCGGTCAGGGCCATTCGCGCGCTCGCCAATCGCCTGCCAGCCCGGGTCCGCTTGCTCTTTGGCCCTGATGCGCGCGAAAGCATCACGATCGGCATATTCGATCATGATGCTCACCTCACCGGCGTGCTCGCCGCTCTGCACCTGAAAGATCCGCACCGTGCGGTTCGGATCAACCCGTAACATCTCGCGCCGGGCGTCCTTCACGAGCTGCAGCGTGTCATCACTCGCTCCCGGGTGCGGCCTGAACGTCTTCACTGAGAGAAGTGGCATGCGTCCCCCATCTCACGAATCGACCAATTTTGGCCATCATATGTTGAGATGCGTCGGTCCGCTACCGGGTCCTCACCGTCGCGCTACCACCCTCCGGTCTGTCCGGACCAACGCGTCTGCTCGATGGTCGACATCGTTTCGGTAGCCGCAGGCAGGTGGGGATTCCTCGCACTCGAGCAAGAAGCGAGTCAGCGGTCTGCGCTGTCGAGCCCGAAGAGATCGGTGACCGCGCGGCGACTGCTGGTGGGGTCATCGGAGTCCTTGAGGAACGTGACCGGAGCATGGAGAAGCTTGTTGGTGATGGCGTGGCTCAGCGCCAGCACGATCTCACGGTCTCGTTCGTCCAGATGTCCGAGGCGGCGCATCGCCCGCTCCACTTCACGCTGGCGGATGGTCTCGGCGTGCTGCCGCAGACTCTGAATCGCGGGGGCCGATTGCCGGCCACGAAACCACGATTTGAAGGCGAGCAGTTCGTCATCGACGATCGCCTCCACTTCAGGAATGGTCTCTTCGCGCGACTGCAGATTCTCCTCGCGGATAGAGTGGAGCGAATCGATGTCGTGCAGGTGAACGCCTGGCAGAAGTGCGGCCGCCGGTTCGACGTTTCTCGGCATGGCGATGTCGATTAGGAGGAGAGGCCGGTTCTCGCGCTGAGACAAGGTCAATTCGAGTCGCCGTTTGGTCAGGATCGGCTCGGGGGCACCGGTCGCCACGATGCAGATGTCGGCCGTGACGAGGGCGTCATCGAGTCTATCCCAGCCCACATCGGCGGCGTGTAGCTGTCGCGCGAAGAAGGCCGATCGCTCCGGCGAGCGGTTGCAGAGCCGTAGATCGCTGAGGCCGTTCGAGACCAGGTTGCGAGCGACGAGTTGCCCCATCTCGCCGAGTCCAACCACCAGGCCCGTGCGATTCCGCAGGCCGCCGAGGGTCGAGCGCGCCAATTCCACCGCCGCGTGGCTGATCGAGCCGGCGCCGCGGCTGATGGAGGTCTCGTGCCGGGCGCGTTTTCCCGCAACTACCGCGAAATTGAAGAGGCGTTCGAGGATCGGACCGGAATGTCTCGCAGCCCGTGCCGCGTCGGCGGCCTGGCGCACCTGCCCCAGGATCTGAGGCTCGCCGATCACCAGCGAATCGAGTCCAGCCGCGACGCGCAGGAGATGCTCAACCGCATCAGCGCCACGCATGCAACGGAGATGGGCGCGCAGCGTTTCGACGGAGAATCCAGCTCGTTGAGCCAGGCAGGATCGCACAGCCTGAGGAGCGTCGTGCTGGGCCGATACGCCGTAGATCTCGGTTCGGTTGCAGGTGACGATAGCCACGGCCTCATCGACGAACCCGCTGAGATCGTCCATCAACGCCGCTTGCTGATCATGGTCAAGCGCCAGCTGCTCGCGCACCTCGATCGGGGCCGTGTGGTGCGTGACGCTCAGCAGAAAGATGTCGTTGATCCGGTTCACGTCCATGAAATCCTGAATCGTCCCTGCCAGATCTAAACTGAAGCGCGCATGGCGACGCATGCCGCCTCGGCAGATCGGTCGATCTCCTCCGGCGAGTGCACCAGCGAAACGAACGACGCCTCGAACTGCGATGGAGCCAGGTAGACGCCCTGCCCCAGCATGCCGCCGTGATACGTGGCGTAGCGCTTGGTATTGGCGCGAGTGGCGGAGTCGTAATCGGTGACCGGTCCGTCGACGAAGAAGGCGGTCAGCATCGAGCCGACGCGGTTGATCGTCAGCGGCACGTCGGCGTTGTCGGCGGCGGCATGCAGGCCGGATTCCATGCGCGCACCGAGTCGCTCAAGCGTTTCGTACGTTCCCTCCTGACGCAGAAGCTCGAGGGTGGCGATGCCGGCTTGCATGGCAAGCGGGTTGCCCGCCAGTGTCCCCGCCTGATAGACGGGTCCGAGCGGGGCCAGCCGCTCCATGATCTCGCGTCGACCACCGAACGCCCCCACCGGAAGACCTCCGCCGATGATCTTGCCCAGGCAGGTCAGATCAGGTGTCACACCGTAGCGCTCCTGCGCCCCGCCCGGAGCCACGCGAAAGCCGGTGATGACCTCGTCGAAGATCAAGAGCGCGCCGTAGCGACGGGTGATCTCCCGTAGCTCAGCCAGGAAGCCTTCCGCTGGGGGGATGACGCCCATGTTCCCAGCTACCGGCTCGACGATGATGCAGGCGATCTCTTCGCCGATCGATTCGAAGGCGGAGCGAACTGATTCGATCGAGTTGAACGGCAGGGAGATGGTGTCAGCGGCGGTGCCGGGCGTGACTCCCGGGCTCCCCGGAATGCCCAGCGTCAGCACTCCGGAACCGGCCGAGACGAGGAGCGAATCGGCATGGCCGTGATAGCAGCCCGTGAACTTGACGATGCGGTTGCGACCGGTCGCTCCCCGGGCCAATCGAATGGCGCTCATGGTCGCTTCGGTGCCGGAGTTGACGAAGCGGACTAGCTCGATCGACGGCACCATCTCGACAACCAGTTTGGCCAGCTCGGTTTCAGCTTCGGTCGGAGCCCCGTAGCTGGTGCCGCGACCGACCGCCTGCTTCAAGCGCTCGACGACGACAGGATGTGCATGCCCAGCGATGAGCGGTCCCCAGGAGCAGACGTAGTCGACGTACTTCTTGCCGTCGACGTCGAAGACGTAGGCGCCCTCGCCTCGTTCGATGAAGAGTGGATTTCCGCCCACGGCGCGAAACGCTCGCACCGGGCTGTCGACTCCACCGGGCAAGACGCGCTGCGCCTCCTGCCATGCCTGTTCGGATCGCGTCATGCTGCTGTTCCCTCTATCCCCTGCGTCAAGCTCATCGATCAGTCTGCTGCCGAGGTCAGACTGCGCTCGGTAGCTCCTGCCTGCTCTTGCAGCCAACGTGCCACATTCTTGGCGTGATACGTGATGATCATGTCGGCCCCCGCGCGCTTTATCGCGGTCAGCGACTCCATGACCACACGCTTCTCGTCGATCCATCCGCTCAGCGCCGCCGCCTTCACCATGGAGTACTCGCCGCTGACGTTGTAGGCGGCAATCGGAACGTCGAAGCGCTCGCGGGCTCCCGCGATCACATCGAGGTAGGCCAGCGCCGGCTTGACCATGATGGCGTCGGCCCCTTCTTCCAGATCGGCTTCGATCTCCAGATAGGCTTCGCGCTTGTTCGCCGGGTCCATCTGATGCGAGCGTCGGTCGCCGAACTCGGGCGTCGAATCGGCCGCGTCGCGGAAGGGTCCATAGAAGGCGGACGCGTACTTCGCGGCGTAGGAGAGGATTGGCGTCTGCGTGTAACCGGCGGTGTCCAGTGCGTGCCGGATGGCTGCCACGCGGCCGTCCATCATGTCGGATGGGGCCACGATGTCGGCGCCCGCTTGGGCGTGCGACACGGCGGTGCGCGCGAGTAGTTCAAGCGTCGGATCGTTGGCCACGTCCCCGTCAATGAGGATGCCGCAGTGTCCGTGCGAGGTATATTCGCAGTTGCAGACGTCGGTCACCACGACCATGTCCTGGTCGATCCGCTTGATGGCGCGGATGGCTTCCTGCACGACCCCATGCTCATCGTAGGCGCCGCTCGCCAGCTCGTCCTTGGTCTCCGGAATGCCGAACAGGAGAACCGAGCCGATCCCGAGCCGTTGAAGCTCCTCGATCTCGAATGGAAGCTGATCGACGCTGATCTGAAAGACGTCCGGCATCGAGCTGACTTCCTGCCGCACGCCGGTGCCATAAGTGATGAAGAGCGGGTAGATCAGCTCGTCGGTCGAGAGGCGCGTCTCTCGCACCATGCGACGGAGACCTTCGGTCCGTCTCAATCGGCGAAAACGGCGGAAGGAACGCTCGGGTGTGGTCATGCAGGTCTCCTCTCGTTGACCGCGACGATAGCGGCGACCAGCCCGGGAATCGAATAGTCTTCAGCAACCACGTCGACCTTGAATCCAACCTGCCTGGCCGTCTCCGCGGTGACGGGCCCGATACAGGCGATCGTGGCGCGATTGAGTGGCTCCATTTGGCCGTCCAGCATGTTCGCGAGGTTGCGCGCGGTCGATGAACTGGTGAGGGTGACGATGTCGACGTCGCCGCGCCTCACGCGAGCCATCGCCGCGGAATTCGGCTCAGCCAGCACCGTTTGATAGACCGAGACGACGTCGACCTCAGCACCGGCCTCACGCAAGCCGTCGGGAAGCACCTCGCGCGCCTGCTCGGCACGGGGCAACAGGACACGTCCATCTCCGGCGCCTCGTTCCAGCAGGCCGGCCAGAACCTCCTCGGCGATGAAGCGCTGCGGCACGAAATCGGTCTTCACCCCGTGCGCTCTGAGGCGTGCGTCGGTGGCGCCGCCGATGGCGGCGATCCGTGCGTTGCCGAGCGCACGCAGATCCCGCCCGAATTCGTCCAGATAGTGGAAGAAGGCGTCGACGCCGTTGGCGCTGGTGAAGATGACCCAGTCGTACTCGGAGATGTGGCCAAGGGCATCCTGTATCGGCTGTGGGTCGCTTGGCGGTGTGATCTCGATCGTCGGGAGCTCGATCGGTTCGGCGCCCTGCTCGCGGAGACGCAGACTCATTTCGCTCGCCTGGCCGCTCGCCCGGGTCACCAGGACACGCTTGCGAAAGAGGGGCAATCGCTCGAACCAGGCGAAGGTGGGGCGTTGCCGTACGGCATCCCCAGCGATCAGGATGCCACCGGTGGTCGGGTCGACACGTGTGCTCAGGCTGCCGAGCATCGATTCCCGCACCTCTTGCGTCGGGAGGGTGGGGTTGTGGATGACCAGGCAGGGTGTGGTGCTGCTGTAGCCCGCGCGGATGAGGCCCTCGGCCGCTTCGTGTGGACGCTCCATGCGCCCGACCATCACGATGGCCGTGCCAGAGATCATCGTGCTGAGGGGTGCGATCGGTTGCACACCGACGAGCGTCACGGTGCCCCGGTCGAGGTCGAGTGGGACGCCACAGTAGGCTGCTGCCTGCAGACCGACCACCGGCTCCGAGACGACCTCGAAATCGACGCCGTCACGCGTCAGCATGCGTGCCTCGCGTAGCGCCACCGGATCGAGCTGCGGACTGTCGGGATAGATCCGAACGACGATGCCCCCCGCTCCCAGTTCTTCGCGCACGTCAGCCCAGGTTCGCTCGCCGGGAAGGAGTGGACTGGAGAGCGGGAAGACCTCACGCCGTGCCGATGGATTGATGAGGTCCACCACGCCGATTGGAGTCGATTCGGGATAGAGCGCCAGCGTCGCCTTGGAGAGCACGCTGACGGTCTTGACCGGTAGGAGGCCTGTATCACCAGGTCCATGCGAGCAGAGCACGAGCCGTCCCGATCGACTCACGATGCGGGCCTGGTCAATCGCATGTCGAGCGTTCGACGCAACTGCCTGGCCACGTCACCTGCCGTGACGATCGCCCGTTCCCGGCTGCTGGTCGAGTCCTGATAGCAGGCGACGGTCATCTCTTCGTCCGCCAGCATGGCTCGCAACGTC
Organism: uncultured Chloroflexia bacterium; assembly: GCA_963822235.1. Taxonomy (GTDB): domain Bacteria; phylum Chloroflexota; class Chloroflexia; order Thermomicrobiales; family Thermomicrobiaceae; genus CALAGB01. Next base: position 1,116,720 of record CAWGGU010000005.1, on the reverse strand, counting down.
ACGGAACCGCCCTCGATCAGAGCGAGCGCGCCAATGGGAGATTGGCAACCGCCGCCTACCTCGCGTAGGAACGCGCGCTCGATCTCGACCGCGGCGGCGATATCGTCGTCGTTGATGAGGGTAAGTAATTCGAGGATCTCGCTATCGTCGGACCGACATTCGACGCCGAGCGCTCCCTGGCCGGGTGAGGGGACGAACGTGTCGACCGATAGGTACTCGCCGATGTGATCGGCCCAGCCCATGCGCTCGATGCCGGCCGCCGCCATGATGGCCGCGTCGACGTCGCCCTGCTCCAGCTTGCGCATTCGCGTATCGACGTTTCCGCGTAGTTCGACGGCTCGCAGGTCGGGACGTGCATGGCGCAGTTGCATTACGCGTCGCCGCGAGCTGGTACCGACGCAGGCGCCAGGTGGTAGATCGGTCAGCGAGGTGCCATTGACGGTGAGCAACACGTCGCGCGGATCGGCGCGGTTCATGAAGGCTCCAACCGTCAAGCCCTGTGGCAATTCCGAGGTGAGGTCCTTGGCGCTATGAACGGCGACGTCGATCTGGCCGGTGAGGAGCGCGGCTTCCAGTTCCTTGGCGAAGATCCCCTGGCCCCCGAGGATGGACAGCGGCGTCTGTTTGTCGACGTCACCGGCGGTATTCATCACGACGGTTTCGAGGAGGAGATTGGGATCTTGATGCGATAATGAGTCGGTGAAGATGCGGGCCTGCAAGAGCGCCAGGGCGCTACCACGCGTACCGACACGAATTGTGCGCCGTTGTGGCATGTCGTTCTCGTCCAGACATCCGGTGACGTCGGGCGGCATGATAGTGGATGAGCTTTCGCTCAAGCGTGCCCGAGTCCGATACGTGAGTCCCGCCGACTGGACTCACCACCAAAACCGCTGTGTTACTCGTGTGAAATGTGCCGAAAACCTACGATATTCTGAATAAATCTGTGCAAAACTCGACACTTCTCGAATTGTACGGTGCTTCAGGAAGGGGTGTCAAGCGGGGAAAATTCCGCAAATTGACAGGAAAGCCGCGGGTTGCTATCATTAACGCTTGTGGGCGTACGCGCCCACGATTTGTCTGTGCGGTTTTCAGGAGGGATCTCTCGGTGTACGCGGTCGTTGAAACGGGCGGAAAACAGTATCGGGTCGCGGTCGGAGATCGCATCGATGTCGAGCGTCTCGAGGCTGAGCCGGGCGCCGAGATCACTCTCGATCGTGTTCTAATGGTCGAGCAGGATGGTGACGTCAAGATCGGTACGCCGGTCGTCGATGGCGCCAAGGTCATCGCCAACGTTGATGCTCAGGCGAAGGGCAAGAAGCTCATCATCTTCAAGATGCGTCCCAAAAAGCGCTATCGCCGCAAGACGGGGCATCGCCAGATGATCACCAAATTGACCATTAAGGACATCGTCGCTTAATTGCGAACGAATTGATCGAGATCCCATCTTTGACTGAAGGCATGGAGGAAAGACATGGCGCATAAGAAAGGTGTCGGTAGTTCACGTAACGGCCGAGACAGCAATGCGAAACGCCGCGGCGTCAAGCGCTACGACGGCAACATCGTCACGGCGGGGTCAATTCTGGTGCGCCAGTGCGGCACGAAGTTCTACCCCGGCACCAACGTCGGAATGGGTCGCGACTTCACCCTCTTCTCGAAGATCGATGGGTCGGTGAAGTTCGAAGCGTTCAGCCGCGACAAGAAACGAGTCAGTGTCTACGCGGTCGACGGCGAGTCGCAGCCGGCTGCCTGAGGACGAGAGCAAAGAGATAAAGCATGAAACAAGGAATTCACCCCAAGTACGAAGAGAGCACCGTCGTCTGCGCCTGTGGCAATAGCTGGGTCACCCGATCCACCAAGCCGCAGCTCCGCGTCGATCTCTGCCCGCAGTGTCACCCTTATTACACGGGCGAGCAGCGCATCGTCGACAGTGCCGGTCAGGTTGAGCGCTTCATGCGACGCATGGAAGTCGCCCAAGAGGCACCGAGGCGCAAGAAGGTCGAGCGTCGCCAGAAGCGGCTCGAGCAGCGCAGTAAGGTGCAGCGGCGCGAGGAGCAGCTGATCGTGCCAGAGTCTGATGAAGAGAAGACCGAGTCGGAAGCGACGAGCTAGCGTTCTTTCCCTTCAGACACCCTCTCGCGAAATGTGCTCGGAACATCGGCGTGACGATATCGTCACGCCGATGACACATCCTGAGACGCATTCTGATCCAGATGCAATGTTGATACGTTAATATGGTTAGAGAGAGGATCGCGACCTCATGGCCAACGGCCATTCCGTTTGACTCGATAGCGAACCTCTTGTTCGGGAGGAGCGAGTGATCATGTCTGGACCGATGTCCGTGCAACCGCGTCGAGGCACACAAGCCGAAGATGATCTGGAGCAGGCAGGGTTCACCCAAGAAGAGATCGATCGACTTCGCCGCCTCCGTGAGATGTACCCCTTCCTCGAATATGTGGATTCTCGGCGCCAGTGGCACCGGCTCCGCTTCGTCAAGTGGCTGTACACACAGGGGCAGCTCCAGAAGTAGCTGGACGATCGATGAATAACTGAGGGGGCGGATCGTAAGTCCGCCCCCTTTCTGTTCTCACTGCACGTGATTCTACGGTTTAACTCGCGCATGTGAGGCGTAGCCCACTCCTCATGAAACAGTATGATTGAGGTCGCGGAAGACGGGTAATTGCCTTCTCTGACAGACCACGTGACTGCGATTCAACTCCGCGAAAGGGTGTCGCCGATGCAACAGCATGAATTCCAGGTACTGCTCGAGTGGGAACCTACGGACCGGGTCTGGGTCACGTATGTTCCAGCACTCAACTTTCTCTCCGACTTCGGGGAGACGCGTGAGCAAGCACTCGAGCACACGCGTGAAGCGATCTTGTTGTATCTCGAGTCCGCGGCCGAACTCGCCCTGCCCGTCGCATCCGAGACGAGCGCCGAGCTTGTGACCCTTGACGTTGCGGTTTCGTGAGCCCGCTTCCGCGGGTTCATGGTCGCGAATTGATACGAGCGCTTGAGCGTGCGGGTTTCGTCGTTCACCGGCAACGCGGGAGCCACGTCATTCTCCATAGGCCGGAAACGACCCATACGGTCGTCGTACCATTTCATGGGAACCGAGATATTCCATCTGGCACCTTGCGCTCGATTCTGCGTCAGTCCGGGCTCACGGTGGATGAGCTGATTGAGTTCCTCAAGGTGTGATCGGCGAGATGAACGCGATTCCCAAAGTGCACTGGCGCGGCTTGAAGTGATCGACGCGCTGGTCAACATTTAACCAATCGAATGAGCGTTTGCATGCTGCTCCCAAGCTCGTATACTCAGAGGTTGAAGAATTGATGGTGTATGGCCATGATTCCAGCGCGTTCAAGAGCATGAGAAATATCGAAAGGAACCTTCCTCGATGACCTATATCATTGCCGAACCTTGTATCGGACTGAAAGATGGGTCCTGTGTCGAGGTCTGTCCCGTCGATTGCATTCATACCGATGATGATGCCGATCAGTACTTCATCGATCCGGACGAGTGCATCGACTGTGGCGTCTGCGCGGAGGTCTGCCCGGTCGAGGCGATCTTCTTTGAAGATGATCTCCCCGAGCAGTGGGCCGCCTTCTTCAAAAAGAATAAGGATTACTTCAATAAGTAATTAACCTCGCGCTGTTTCGAGGGTTTGGTCAACGCTCCGCATGCCGCGGCTGTACTCCAACGGCGTGCGGAGCGCGATACTCTTTTCATCAGTCGACCTACGGCGGATTCTGGATAGGCACGTCGATGGCCTTCGTCCTCGAGCTGCAAGACGACTATCTGCGTCCGGCGATCAACTGCGATCGCTGTGGCGCACGCGTGTCCGCATCCGGCTTCCACCTCTGGAGAGCCGATCCCGTCGAACCGGTCGGTGCCGACGTGCCGGTGCAACTCTGCTCTGAAGAGTGCCTCGAAGCGTTTTACGACGATCGCCCGCTCGACGAAGAGTGGGTCGCGGTGCCGATCGACGCCTATCTCGTGAACCTGATCGACTCCCTTTCGATCGATCCGGCTGACGTGCGGGAGCGCGAACGAGCCGTTTGGGCGGCGGAGCACACCCGCCACGAAGCGCCTGACTAATTCTCGTGAAACAAAAGCAAGGAGAGATGGAGTCTTGTTGGTGCGCTCAAGCGGATCCCAGCGAGCGCGGCTCCGGGCGCAGAAACGCGAAGAGCTGAAACCGCCGGATCGCGGTATTGCGCCGCACAGCACAGAGGCGCCTCGCAACACGCGAGGCGCCTTAGGTTTCGGGCGGATGTTACTTGGTTAGGCGAATCACTACCGATTCAGTGTGGCTTGTATCCCATGTGAGATTGGCTTCGCCCGTACTGACGTAACCCGGAATCAATTTACCGTCTCGGACGTTGTTGGACGGCTTCGTAATGTAGAACGGAAGGATCATCACACCCCAAAGCAGTCGGCTGTTTCCAACCTCAGGAGGGTCATTGACGACGACCGGTAGGTACGCGACACAGTTCACGGCCTCTCTGCCAGCCTGGCATCCCTGTATGCCATTTACGTTCGTGTTGATGTTGCCGACCGAGGTGCCAGTGTTGTAGTTGAACCAAGCTGGGGGGGTGATGTTGGTGTTGTTGGTCCCGGCGGCAAGCCCTTTATAGCTGTTGTCGTGCGCTCCGCATGTGGACGACTGTGGACCATAGATTTGAAAAATCTTGCCAGCGGCGGCTGAGTTGACTTTCCAGGTACCATCTGCTTGTTTCGTGACAATATCCATCGATGATCCTGATTCCAGTTTCGTGCCCGCGCCGCACACCAGGAATGGACCGTCGGATGGCAGCGATTTCAACACTTCGACATGGGCCGTGGCCGACGCTCCCGTCGAGACTTTCCGTGGACCTCCGGGAATTGCCCGGATGAAGAACGTGCTGTGTGATTCGCTGACGGAAACGTGCACGCCGCTGGCTGTTGCGGGGACGACCAACGAGCAATCACCGAGATTCTTGTCAGTATTGTCAACGTAGAAACAACTCTTTATGGTGGGCTGATTGCCGCCAATCGAGTTTGCCTTTGCAACCGTTGTTACGTCAGTCAACACGCTAATCGGTGAAGCCGGATTTGACCGCGCGATCGCATGCGCGCCAGCCATTGCTCCCGCGTCAGCTGCATTTTGCATGGTTCTGCGCTGGGCCATGCTGAAGCCAAGATCAATGGCGAGTCCGAGCATCCCAATCAGGGCTACGGCGGCCCCGGCGAACAAAATGAGAACCTGACCTCGGCTGGCGTGTTTGTTCAACATTGAGACCCAGCATATTCTGTTGCGACGAATGCGATCAATGCACGGGTACTGCCCGGAATCGTTGGCGACACTTTTCCCGTATCCTCTTCGTGAACGCGGCGTACTTTGTGACGCGTTCTTGCCCCAATCATGCGCCGCGAGTACCGGTGATGAGGAGAGCGGCAGGGACTGAATGTTGAGAGGACGCTTGTATTGAGTGGACGGTGCGCAAGTACGGGTGACTTTGCTGAATTGGCTCGCCTCGTCGATTTCGCGCAGGAAAATAATGGCTGAAAGCGCCCGATATCTACTGTAGTTCACCCGATCTTCCTAAGGAGTCCATCACGAATCCGGAATGTCGTGTGAATCGCGCGGGAGGGTTCACTATCCGTGTTTCTGTCGCAGTTGATCAACCGGCCCATCGTCGATCGAAACGGCGACCGCATTGCCTCGCTGCGCGATCTCATCGTGCATATCGGGGACGAGTCCTACCCGCCGGTAAAGGGCCTCGTTGCCCGCATCGGCCGTCGCTCCTTCTTCGTTCCCTATGATCAGGTGCGCTTGCTTGATGAACGAGCCGCGACGATCGAAACCTTCAGCCTCGATCTCAAGCCGTTTCGTCGTCACGACGGCGAGATCATCCTGGGCAAGGACGTGCTCGACCGTCAGCTTGTCGACGTCACGGGCAGACGCATCGTCCGCGTCAACGACGTCGAGCTGGCACGTATCGGACGCACGCTACGCGTCGTCGGGGCCGACGTGAGCGCCCGGGCTCTGCTGCGTCGACTCCTCCCGCACGGCGTCATGGCCGGTCGCGAACCGCGTGAGCTGATCGACTGGTCCAACGTCGACTACTTCGCCAGCCATGTCCCGACCGTGAAGCTGAAAGTCTCGCATGAACGCATCGCCCGCTTGCATCCTCGCGACATCGCCCGCCTGATCGATCAACTGGCGCTGCCGCAGGGAGCGGAACTGATCGAGGCGCTGGATGAAGAGATCGCTGCGGACACGATGGAAGAGATCGCCCCGGAGCGACAGGCCGACCTGATCGAGGGGATGGATCACGAGCGGGCGGCCGACATTCTGGAAGAGATGGGACCCGACGAAGCCGCCGATCTGCTGGCCGATCTCTCGGTCGAGGTGGCCGAAGAGATTCTGGAGCGCATGGAGCAGGAGGAGTCGGAGGACGTTCGCTCGCTGATGCGGTATCCGGAAGACTGCGCCGGAGGCATGATGACGACCGATTTCGTCGTGGTTGGTAGGGATCAAACCGTGTCGCAGGTGATCGATGAGGTTCGAAGACACGATGACCTGCCCGACACACTGACGCTCCTCTACGTGATCGACGAGCCACATGCTGGTCACGTTTCCGGCATCGTCACATTGCGCGATCTGGTGCTGGCCAGGCCTGGTCAGCAAGTCGCTGAGATCATGACCACGTCGTTCCATCGTGTGCCTCCGGATGCCAGCGTGGAGCAGGTGGTGCGCACCATCATCGAATACAACCTGCTCGAGATTCCGGTGCTGGACGTCGATGGAGTTCTGCTTGGCGTCGTCACCGTCGATGATGCGGCGGAGCGTCTGTTGCCCGCCGGCTGGCGAGACGAGACCACCAATGTCTTCAGCTAGTCAGCATAGCGTCGACGCGGCGTGATGTTCTTTCGATGGCGTGGGTTGCGCCGATGGCTCGCATCGTTTCGGCTGCGCAGGCGGCCCCGGCCCGGCCCGCTGTCTAGGTTGCGCTTACCGCGAACCGGTCTCCTCGCCTATCTGGCAGTGATGGGACCAGGTCTGGTGACCGCCAACGCGGGCAACGACGCCGGAGCCATCGCCACCTACTCGTCGGCCGGGGCACGCTACGGCTACAACCTCCTCTGGATGATCCTGCTGATGACACTCAGCCTGGCGGTAGTACAGGAGATGGCTGCCCGTATGGGCGTGGTCACCGGTAAGGGGCTGACCGACCTCATTCGCGAGAACTTCAGTATCCGCTATACAGCGGTGGCCATGGTGGCGCTCCTCATCGCCAATGCCGGGATTATCGTGGCGGAGTTCTCGGGCATCGCCGCCAGTGCCGAGCTCTTCGGCATCTCGCGCTACATCGCGGTGCCGATCGCAGGACTGGCCATCTGGTGGCTGGTTTCGCGCGGCAACTACTCGATCGTCGAGCGGGTCTTCCTGTTGCTGACGCTGGTCTTTCTGGTCTACGTCGTCTCGGCGTTTCTCGCCCATCCGGATTGGGGACAAGCGGTCAAGCACACTGCCGTGCCCTCGGTCCAGCTCAACCGTGGTTACCTGTTGCTCTTCGTGGCGACGGTCGGAACCACCATCACGCCCTACATGCAGCTCTTTCAGCAGGGTTCTGTGGTGGAGAAAGGGATCAACCAGGATGAGTATCGCTTCGAGCGAGTCGACGTCTATTCAGGCGCCCTCTTCGCCAATCTGATCGCCTTCTTCATCATCGTGGCGGCCGCCGCCGCGTTCTACAGCAGGGGGATCAGCGTCAACAGCGCGGCCGATGCTGCGCGAGCGCTGGAGCCCGTGGCCGGCTCCTACGCGCGCGTCCTCTTCGCTGCCGGGCTCTTCGGGGCCAGCATGCTGGCGGCGGGTGTGCTGCCGATCGCGACCGCGTCCTCCCTGAGCGAGGTCTTCGGGTTCGAATCAGGGCTGAATCAAGGCTGGCGACAGGCGCCGGTCTTCAACGGCCTCTTCGCCGGGCTCATCGTCGTGGGCGTGGTGGTCAACCTGATCCCGGGCCTGTCGTTGTTTCAAGTGCTGCTGACGACGCAGATCCTCAACGGTGTTTTGCTGCCGGTCATCCTGGTCTCGATGCTGATCCTGGTGAACGACCGGGAGATCATGGGGGATCAGGTCAACGGTAACGTGCGCAACGTGATTGCGTGGGGAACGACGATCGCGACCAGTGTGCTCTCATTGATCGCGATCGTCTTCACGTTCGTGCGGTAGTTTGCGAACCTACAGCTTGCCCTCGGCCCGCAGATCGGACGCGACCGCTTCGGCGGCGTCGGCGGCCGCTTCGAGCGTCTGCTGCACGTCCGTCTCGTTGTGAGCCGTCGAGATGAACCAGCGCTCGAAGTGGTACGGGTGGAAGTAGACGCCTCGCTCCATCATGGCCGTGTGGAAGCGATCGAAGACGTCGACGCTGCTGTAGGCCAGCGCGTCCCGATAGTTGCGGATCTTCGACATCTCGGGCGCGTCCGGCTTGGCGAAGAAGATGTGCCAGAGCGGCCCGACGTTCTGCACGATGTTCGGCAGACCCGCTTCGCGGCAGGCGTCGCCCAATCCCAGGGCGACCTGCGTGCCGTGCGAGTTCAGACGGCCCCAGAGCTCGTCCTTGTTCTCGCGCATCTCCGTCAGGACGGTGTTGGCGGCGGCCAGCGCGACCAGATTGGCGGTGTAGGTGCCGCCGTGCATCACCTCGTTGCGCTCCTCCATGCCCATGACCTCACGCGATCCGCCAAAGGCCGCGATGGGGAAGCCGGCGCCGAGCGCCTTGGCGAACGTGGTGATGTCCGGATTGACGCCGTACAGCTCCTGCGCGCCACCCGGCGAGACCCGGAAGCCGGTGATGACCTCGTCGAAGATGAGGAGCGCGCCATTCTTTTTGGTGATGTCCCGCAGGAACTGGAGATAGCCGGGCTCCGGTGGGATGATGCCGGTGTTTGCTTGAATCGGCTCGACCAGCACCGCGGCGATGTCGGAGCCATGCTCGGCGAAGAGCATCTCCATATTCTCGCGGTCGTTGTACTGACCGATCAGCAGGGCCTCGGCGTAGGCTGCCGGAATACCGGTCGAGGCCGGCAGCGGCACTTCGGTGTAGCCCTTGGGGTTCTCGGAGAAGACCTCCGGATGGCTGCTCCAGAAGTGCGTGTCGGAGAAGCCGTGATATCCGCCCTCCATCTGCACGATCTTGTTGCGCCCAGTGTAGGCACGTGCCAGACGCGCGGCGGCCATGGTGGCTTCGGTGCCGGAGTTGGCGAAGCGAATGAGATCGACACTGGGCACCATCGAGACGATCTGCTCGCCGACTTCGTAGTCCAGGTCGTACGGGAAGGTCGCCACGCTGCCACGTTCGGTGATGGCTTTCACCACCGCGTCGGTCACCATTTTGGGGTTGTGTCCAAAGATCAACGGGCCGTATCCCAGGCTGTAGTCGATGTACTCATTGCCATCGACGTCCCAGAATCTCGACCCCTCGCCTCGCTCGAAGCAGAGCTCGAGCCCCTTTTTCAGGCGCGCGTAGGAGCTCTCACCACCGGCGATCGAGTTCGCGATGCGGTCGAACATGGAGCGACTCTTATCGAGTGACAGATGACGCTGGTTGGCCATAGACTCCCTCCCAATCCACATATCCAGTTGTATTGCCCACCGCATTGTAGTCGAATGGCAGCAGGACACCACAGTTAACCCTGGCGTAGTACTGGCGACAGGAAGAACGATTCAATCCGTGGGAACGTTCGACGACCTCGCCGCGTTCTATTCGTCAGTTCACCCGTCAGTATGCGACCATCGTTCCAATTACCGTACGACGAAACGGAGGCAGACCATGACCGATCGAGGGAGATACGCCGGAGCGGTGCGGGCACCCGACTTTCCGTCCGGCCTGCAGTGGCTCAACACGTCGCGACCACTGACGCTGGCCGATCTGCGCGGCAAGCTGGTGATCCTCGATTTCTGGACCTATTGCTGAATCAACTGCTTGCATTTGCTTCCGCAGTTGGCGGAGGTCGAGAAGCATTTCCCCGACGAGGTCGTGGTGGTCGGGGTCCATTCAGCCAAATATCCGGGTGAGAAGGCGCACGATAGTCTGCGCAACGCCGTGCTGCGCTACGAACTCGATCACCCGGTCGTCAACGACGAGAACATGGAGATCTGGGATTCGTACAGCGTACGTGCCTGGCCAACGCTGATGTTCCTCGATCCGCAGGGACGTGTCATCGGCAAGCACGAGGGCGAGGCGTCGGCGGACGCGCTCATCGACGCGCTGCAGGGCCAGATCGATCGCTATCGAGAAGAGGGGCAGATCAAGCCCGAGCCCCTGGCCGCCGTCGAACTTATGGAACAACCCACCACGCCGCTGGCATATCCAGGGAAGGTCCTGGCGGATGCCGAGAGCGGTCGGCTCTTCATCGCCGATTCCGGCCACCACCGTATCGTTGTGACTGATCTGCAGGGCGGCAACCCGATCGTCATCGGCTCCGGCGACGCGGGCTTCGTTGACGGCAGCTACGAAGAAGCCCGCTTTCACAGTCCCGAGGGGATCGAACTCAATGGAGACACCCTCTACGTGGCCGACCGGCTGAACCACGCTATTCGCGAAGTCGATCTGGTCAATCAGACCGTGACCACCATCGCCGGGACTGGTGAGGCGGGCATGGGATTTGCCGAGGCCGGGCCCGCGCGCTCGATCGATCTGCGCTCGCCGTGGGATTTGGCCTACCACGAGCGAAAGCTCTACATCGCCATGGCCGGCACCCATCAGATCTGGGCGCTGGATCTTGGAGCGGGCATGCTGCGGCCGTATGCCGGAAGCGGACGCGAAAGCATCCATGATGGTGACCTCGATGGCGCCGCGTTGGCGCAGCCGAGCGGGATCGACGTGGCGGACAGCAAGCTCTATTTCGTCGACAGTGAGACGAGTTCGGTGCGCACGGCCGATCTGCCGCCCTATGACGAGGTCAAGACGATCGTCGGGATCGGCCTGTTCGCGTTTGGCGATGTCGACGGCCGGCGCGGCGAAGTGCGCCTGCAGCACCCGATGGGGCTGGCTGTGGCCGACGGCGTGATCTACGTGGCCGACAGCTACAACCACAAGATCAAGCGCATTTACCCGGAAGATCGCCGCTCCGAAAGCTGGCTCGGCAGCCGTGAATCGGGCAACGTCGACGGTGTCGAAGAGGAGGCACGCTTCTTCGAGCCGGAGGGTCTCTCGGTCGCGGCGGGCAATGTCTACATCGCCGACACCGACAACCACGTCATCCGCGTGGCGGATCTGGAGTCGGGAGAGGTGAGGACGTTGGAGATCCGACCGTGACGGGTTGACGAAACTGCGTTGGAATGGACAGACAGTCTAACTAACGGTTCTCTCCGCGGTTGATTTCGGGGCAATCAGGTCGGGAGATATGACTCGGATGCCTTCCGCATCACCCCGCGTGCGGTAGAGCAGTTTGACGAGTTCATGCTCTCTCGCGTTCTTGCCCGCGAGCGCCCGAAGTCGTCGTTTTCCGACTCGCACGTCGGTCAAAGCAATTGCCCTCAGCAACGGGCTTTTTTCGTCAAGCGCATCGTCGATCGACAGTGAGAGATACGACTTAAGGAGATCGTCAAAGTCAAAAGTCGAGATGATTCCTTGACTGAGAAGTATCTCCTTTGCATCGTCTGAGGCCCGATATTGTTCTGGGTGTTCCCGGCGATTTTGGTCTCCGCCAGTCTGGTAAATCGCCTCGATCTCGTCCGTAAGGCTACGCAGTGCTTTGTCCCAGGGATCATCAGCGCTGCTCCAGACCTGAATTTTGTCGATTGTGATCCAGCATCGCCCCCATTGATATGGAATCTCATGGTAGCTCGTCCGATGCAATTCGATGCGACCACCAAGTGATGGCGCCATCCTCGCCTCGACCATTTGTTTCAATTTGCTCCAACGCACGCGATGCTTGCTCGCCTTCATGTTGATGACTAAGGTGCCTCTTCACGAGGTATCGAAAATTATAGCGAACGGAGTCCTATCAGACGACCTCGTTGAATCGTGCACATCCCTGGATTGCAAATTATACCCCCTGGGGGTATAATTGGGGCATTGAACGGTGGAATGCACCGTGAAGGAGCGACAGGGCAGAGATGGCTGATCAAACAACGTCGATCAAACACGTTGATTCATACAGCAAGGACAAGGACCGAATTCTCACGCGCTTACGCCGCATGGAAGGCCAGGTGCGTGGATTGCAACGCATGGTCGAGGATGACCGCTATTGCGTCGACATCCTGACGCAGATCTCCTCACTGATCGCAGCGGCTCGCAGCATCGGCTTGGTCCTGTTGGAGGATCACATTCGCGGTTGCGTCGTGAACGCCGACGACAAAGAGGCGTCCATCCAGGAGCTAACCGAGGCCATCGAACGCTTTACCAAAAGCGTCGGATAAGCGTTGGCTCCGCCAGGGATTGACCTCGATGTTACACTTCAATTGGATACCCCCACGGGGTATAACGTCGCGATACGACGAGAGCTGGATCGAGCATGGCACAGGTAACGACACCACAAGAGGAACAGACACAGAGCGCTGAGCAGGTCGCAACGATATTGGTCGGGGGCATGACCTGCGCGTCATGTGTCCGGCGTGTTGAGCGTGGGCTGACCCGTCTCGATGGAGTCGATGGCGCCGAAGTCAATCTGGCGACTGAACGCGCCCGAATCACGTTCGACCCGACGATCGTTTCGCTCGATGCCCTGGTACAGAAGGTCGAGCAGACCGGTTACTCCGCCAAGGTGGAGGAGATCGAGTCGCGAGAGCAAGCGCCCGTGGAAGAGGCGGAGCTCGATCTGGCCATCAGTGGCATGACCTGCGCTTCCTGCGTGCGTCGCGTCGAGCGTGCCCTTGGCAAGGTCGATGGCGTAAGCGAGGCGGCGGTCAATCTGGCCACCGAGCGCGCCTCGGTTCACTACGACCCAGAGCAGGTCAGTCTCGACGCTCTGCTGTCGGCGGTGAGCAACGCGGGCTATGGCGCATCGGTCGTTGCCGAGCCAGCCGAAGTCTTCTCGACAGCAGACGAAGACGCGCAACGCCGCGAGCGCGAGATTGGCAAGCTGCGCCGGGATCTGATCGGCGCCGCGGTGCTGACCGTGCCGGTCGCGATCGGCAACATGCTCTTCATGGGTGTGAGCGGCATGAGCTACGTGCTGCTCGTGCTGGCACTGCCGGTCTGGGCCTATTTCGGCTGGCGCTTCCATCGTGTGACGCTGAAGAACCTGCGCCACTTTCAGTTCACCATGGACACGTTGGTCAGCGTCGGCTCGACCGCCGCGTTCGGCTATTCGGCCGTGGCTACGCTGGCGTTTGGCGCCATGGACAACCTGTACTACGACACAGCCGCCGTCATCATCACGTTGATCCTGCTGGGGAAATTCTTCGAGGCGCGGGCCAAGGGTCAGACTTCGTCGGCCATCAAGAAGCTGATGGGCCTGCAACCTCGCTCCGCTCGCGTGGTGCGTGCTGGCGAAGAGATCGACATCCCGATCAGTGATGTGCGCGCTGGCGATACGGTAGTGGTGCGTCCGGGCCAGAAGGTGCCGGTCGATGGCCGCATCCTGACCGGTGCGTCTTCGCTCGACGAGAGCATGCTGACTGGCGAGAGTCTGCCGGTCGAGAAGCACGTTGGTGATGAAGTCATCGGCGGGACGATGAACTCTTCTGGCTCGTTCACCTTCCGAGCCACCAAGGTCGGACGTGACACCGCGTTGGCCCAGATCGTTCGTATGGTGCAGCAGGCGCAGGGCTCCAAGGCTCCGATTCAAGGACTTGCCGATCGGGTTGCTGGAGTCTTCGTGCAGGTCGTGCTGGTCCTGGCAACGCTCACCTTCGCTGGCTGGATGTTGATGTCCGGCAACGGCGGACACGCGCTGCTGGCCACGGTGGCGGTGCTGGTGATTGCCTGCCCATGCGCTATGGGTCTGGCCACGCCGACAGCTATCATGGTCGGAACAGGGCAGGGCGCCGAACATGGCACGCTGATCAAGGGCGGTCAGGTGCTCGAGCGGGCGCAAGATCTGACCACCATCGTGCTCGACAAGACCGGCACGATCACCCGCGGCAAGCCCTCGCTGACCGACGTCATCCCGGACGCCAGCTTCAACGGCGTGGCCGATCCCGCGGCCGAACTGCTGCGACTCGCGGTGGCGGCGGAAGCGCGCAGCGAGCATCCGCTGGCGTCCGCCGTGGTCGATGGGGCCCGCGAGCGAGGCATTGCAACCGTCGACACGACGACGTTCGAAGCCGTCTCCGGATATGGCGTGCGCGCCACCGTCGAAGGCCGTGAGGTACTGATCGGGTCGCGCCGCTTGCTTCGTGACGCGGATGTGGATCCGTCGGCGCTGGAGCAGAGTGCGCTCGAACTGGAATCGCAGGGTAAGACGGCCATCTTCGTGGCGGTCGACGGCAAGCCCGCCGGACTGCTGGGGGTAGCCGACACCCTTAAACCGAGCAGTGCCGACGCGGTGGCTGCCCTGAAGCGGCTTGGCCTCGAGGTCGTCATGATCACCGGTGACAACCAGCGGACCGCCGACGCCATCGCGCGACAGGTCGGTATCGATCGCGTGTTGGCCGAGGTGTTGCCGCAGCACAAATCCGAAGAGGTCAAGCGGCTGCAGGGCGAAGGACAGGTCGTTGCCATGGTCGGTGACGGCATCAACGACGCACCGGCGCTGGCGCAGGCCGACGTCGGCATCGCCATTGGCTCAGGCACCGATGTCGCGATCGAGGCCAGTGATATCACGCTGGTAGGCGGCGATCTGCGTGGTGTGGTGACGGCCATTGCATTGTCGCGCCGGACGGTTCGCACCATCAAGTGGAACCTGTTTTGGGCCTTCATCTACAACACGGTCGGGATTCCGATTGCGGCGCTGGGTCTGCTGAACCCGATGATTGCGGCTGGCGCCATGGCCTTCAGCTCAGTCTTCGTCGTGACCAACTCGTTGCGATTGCGCAACTTCGATCCAACCAAGACGAGCTGAACCTGAAACTCCTCACCTGGCATTCAGTTCACCTGTTACTCGGGCCGGTCGATCTCAGATCCCGGCCCGTCCCATTTTCATTCGCCTTCCTATGCGCGGAAGCAGGATGACCGTCAGGAGCACCGTCTCGACGGCTGCGCTGACCACGTAGGCGGCCGGGATGGCCTCGACTCCGTATCGATCGAGCAAGAGCGCGGTGATCGTCGCGCGCCCGGCCAACTGCAAGGTGTTGGTCAGGAGTGGCGTACGCGTGTCGCGGAGTGAGATGAGCCCACGCGTGACGAGCTCGGTGGCCACCGCGAACGGTACGGACAGCACGTAGATCAGGAGTACGTGGTAGGTCGCGGTTCCCGCAGTCGCGTCGAATTTCCCGTGCTCGAAGAGGAGCCGGATCAGCAGCCTACCGAAGAGTCCGAGTCCAACCAGCGCGGGGATCGAGAGGGCGACCACCGCGGTCAACGATCGGATGAGCGTCCGTCGCATCTCGCTCCAACGGCCAGCGGCGGCATGTGCCGCCAGGCGCGGGAAGGCCGCCTGTCCAACGCCCTGACCCAGTAGCGTGATCGGCAAAGCGACCAGGAGCCAGGCGTTTTGAATGGCAGGCAGCGCCAGCGTCCCCGGCACCGTGGAGGCAAACGCCGTGTCGACGATGAACCCGGCATATCCCACGCCCACCGATAGACCGTTGGGAATCAGTAAGCGGACCACCTGACGCAGACGCACGCTGTGGGGATCCCAGGCCAGGTGGACGTGCAACCCGTTGTCTCGAATACCGGGAATCAGCAGGATCATCTGCAGCGCGGCGCCGGCCAGCACGCCAAACGTCGGACCGTAGATCCCAATTGAGGGGAAGATCCAGCTCAAGACTATGCCCGAAATGATGGCCACGTTGTGACTTGCGAAGGAGATCGCGGTGAGCAGGAACTGACGGCGGCTGTTGAGTACCGCGGTTGCCACGCTTCCGGCGGCCAGAATGAGGGGCTGCGCCAGCATGATACGCGTGAGGGTGATGGTGAGGTGGCTCGTCTGGGCATCAAATCCCGGCGCCAGGACGTAATGCACGAACGCCGGCGTGAAGAACTCGCCAGCGACCACGATGACGATCAGGGCAACAAAGAGGCTCGTAAGGACCAAATTGAACAATCGCTCCCATTGTTCGCGTCCGTCCTCTCGCTCCGTGCTGAGTAGAATCGGGATCATGGCGCTGGAGAGTGCTCCACCGGCGATCAGGCTGAAGAGGGCGTCGGGCAGCCGAAACGCGGCGTAATAGGCGTTGGCTGCCTCACCGGTTCCGAAGAGGGTGTTGAGCAGCACCTGGCGCACCGAGCCCAGCACGGCCGAGAAGAGGAAGGACGCCATCAATAGAAGGGTTGCTTCCGGAATCGAGAACTCGCGCACGAGGAGTCGTCGCGGCCGGGAACGTTGCGCGTGGACGGGCCAGGTGGCCGGCCGGTTCCAACCGAACTCCGAAACGCTCCGCACGTTCGTGCTGGGAAACAGGACTGCCAAACGGCGCAGAAGCTGCCCGTGCCAGCCTTTCGGTTGTTTTTCGAATCTGGGCACAATCGGCGCTTTCTCGTGTCACGCGTGCTGTTCCCACTCGCGACAGATGATGGACCGTGACAGTGCGCCATGTCCACGTGGCACGATGCACCAGCATCTGGTCAGGCGGCCTGAGAGGTGCTATCCTGCCTGAGGTAGAACGCTGAAGGGAGCGTATCGCAGTGGATGTCCAAGGTTTTTATGGTCGGCAGATGTTGTGGTTCTTCTTGCTCGGCATGGTGGTCATTGCGGCCAACTTTGCGTTGATGGCGCTCGGCATCTGGTGGGCCGGTCATCCCTGGATCCAGAAAGTCTAACCGACTTCCGCGAATAAACTGACGCAACAACATCGCGCGGCGCATCGCGACGCTTTTGCCGTGCGATGTTCGCGTATTTCCCCCGTTTCCATAACTCCACAACCCCAGACTCGGGCTACTTTTTAGCCTATTCGGTTGAAAAAATACGCTATTGGCAATACATGGCAAGTTGCGTAGTCACGTGCGGTTTACACGCAGGACTGTTTTGCGTCCTGTCTCCACGAGACAATCGTCGTGTGTGAGATGTTCGCCGGTGTTCGCCAGGCGGACTCTCGTGGAAGTGGAATGAGATGCCCGATCAACCTGCGACTGAGCTTGGACGAATCTCTCGTAGGGTGATGGATGCGCCCTAAATCTCGCGAAATCGCTAGAGACCTCGGCGCATCACCGTCTGCGAGGCGAAGTAACCACCCATACCGTGTACTCCGCCACCGGGTGGGGTTGACGCCGATCCAATGAAGAGTCGTGGATCAGGCGTGGTGTAGGGGTTGATGCGCACCGCCGGGCGCGAGAAGAGTTGCCGGAGATCCTGTCGGCCGCCGTTGATGTCACCGCCGACGTAGTTGGCGTCGTATCTGTGCAGATCGGCTGGGGCCAGTACGTGTCTTGCCAGGATCCGGTCCCTGAATCCAGGTGCGAAGCGCTCGATCTGTGCTTCGATGCGGTCGGTCATATCGATGGTCGAGCCGTTGGGCACGTGGCAGTATGCCCACACGGTATGCTTGCCCTCGGGAGCGCGTGTTGAATCGAAGAGGCTCTGTTGCGCAACCAGCACAAATGGACGTTCCGGATGCCGGCCCTGCGCCACCTCACGCTCGGCGTAGGCGATCTCGTCGAGCGTCCCGCCCAGGTGCACCGTTCCAGCCGAACCGCAAGCCTCTGCCGTCCACGGAATTGGCCCGTCCAGCGCCAGATCGATCTTGAAAGCCCCCGGACCGTAGCGGTAATTCTTCAGCTGACGTCGGTAGCTGGACGAGAAACGATCCCCGGCAATGGTCATAACCTGATGCGGCGTGAGATCGAAGATCACCGAATTGCTACTCGGTAGATCGCTGAGCCCATCGACGCGATGGTCCGTCTGGACGTCGCCCCCCAACGAGCTCAAGATCGAAACGAGCGCGTCCGCGATGCGTTCCGAGCCTCCCTCCGGGATCGGCCAGCCGACCGTATGCCCGAGTATCCCGAGCGTCAGACCAAACGTGGCTGTGAGAGGAGATTCGAGGGGCAGCATTGAGTGGGCGGAGATGCCACCGAAGATCGCGCGTGCCATTTCTCCGGAGAAGTGCCGTTTGGCGAACGCGACCGCCGATTGCACCGCCGTCAATCCAACACGCGCCATCAGCAGCGGGTGACGCGGAAATCTGAGTGGGCCGAGGAGGACGTGCAGCACGTTTTCGACATCCTCCACGAACGGGCGCATCAGGTTCCGGTAGGCGTCGACGTCAGGACCGAGAGACCGCGCCGTCTCATCGAGCGATCGCGAGAGGATCGCGGCGCTTCCATCGTCGAATGGATGGGCCAAGCAAAGGGGCGGATGGATCCAGTTGAGTCCGTGTTTCTGCAATGGGAGCGAGCGAAAGAAGGGCGAGGCCACGCCAAGCGGATGAATGGCCGAGCAGATGTCATGATGAAATCCCGGCAGCGTAAGCTCTGAAGTCCGCGTGCCGCCGCCCGGTGTCGGGGCTGCTTCGAGGACCAGCACGTTACGCCCGCTGCGCGCCAGGTTGATGGCGGCGGCGAGCCCATTCGGCCCACTGCCGACGATGACCGCGTCGTAGTCGTTAGACGAACTCATGCGACCGCACGGTGCCGGACTGGTTGCCTTGTGTCACCGGAGTAGATCGCCGGACTGCCAGGCTGCCACTGTCATGCACCTATCTCAGGACGCCTTGTCTGGCGCGATCGAAAGAACCACCGCCCCTTGCACGCGGCCTTCACGCAGCGTCTGGAGAGCCTCGTTGGCCTGTTCGAGCGGAAACGCCGTCACCTCGGTGTGTACTGGAATTTCGGGAGCAACCTTTAGGAACTCGCGGCCGTCGCGCCGCGTCAGATTGGCGACCGATCGCAGAATCCGCTCGCCCCACAGAATGTCGTATGGGAACGAAGGGATGTCGCTCATGTGAATCCCCGCACAGATGACCCGTCCACCTTTGCAAACTGCCCGTAGCGCCGCCGGGACGATCGAGCCTACCGGCGCAAAGATGATGGCGGCATCGAGCTCATCAGGTGGTTGCTCATCCGACGCTCCAGCCCAGACTGCGCCAAGCTGTTTGGCGAAGGCTTGCGACTCCTCGTCGCCTCGTCGTGTGAAGGCATACACCTTCCAGCCACGATGGAGGGCGACCTGCGCGATGATATGCGCCGCGGCGCCGAAGCCGTAGAGTCCGAGATGATTCCCCTCGCCTGCGAAGCGCAGCGCGCGATAGCCGATCAGGCCGGCACAGAGGAGCGGAGCGGCCTGCAGATCCGGATATCCCTTCGGGATGGGGAAGCAGAACCGAGCGTCTGCCACGGTGTACTCGGCGTAGCCGCCGTCGATGTCGTAGCCGGTGAACTTGGCGTTGTCGCAGAGGTTCTCGCGGCGTGACTCGCAGTAGCGGCACGTGTTGTCGGTCCATCCGAGCCATGGCACGCCGACGCGATCGCCTCTTCTGCAGATCTTTCACGTTGCGGCCCGTCGCTTCGATCGTGCCGACGATCTGATGCCCCATGATCAACGGCAGCTTGGGTGATGACAGCTCGCCATCGAGGATGTGGAGGTCGGTGCGACAGATGCCGCAGGCGTGCACACGCAACAGGACCTGATCGTCGTTCGGTTTCGGCTTCGGTACGTCGGCCAATCGGAGCGGTTTTCCCGGTTCATCGAGGAGCATCGCACGCATAGTGGTCTTCCTTCGTCATGCAGCGCGGAGTGCGAAGATCGGACCCGATCGAACGGCTTCACACGCGCACCGAACGATCAGCAACTCCCGGTCCATCATTCGATCGGCGCGAGATAGGCTGGTCGTTTTGGCGGATCGAAGAGCGCTCGATCGTCGGCTGAGAAGGACTCGATGTCATCTGAGTATGCCCTCGCGCAAGCGACTGATGCGCTCGTTGGCCTGCTGCCAGAGCCGCTCGGCATGCTCGCGACGCGCGTCGTCGTCCAGATGAGGGTTGCGGTTGAGCCCGGTGATCTCACGCTGGTAGAGCGCCTTTATCTGACGCGCTCGCAGTATCGCTGGATTCATCCAAGCTCCTCGCCTTCCATGGGGCGACCGACCGCGTGAGCGGCAGAGGGCGGCTCCAGACGTCGGGTCTTGAAATAGACCGAGACGGCCACAGCCAGTCCGCAGGCAGCCACGGCGGTCGCCACCAGGAACAGGTCCGTGTAGCCGAATGCATCGGCGATGAATCCGGCACCGATGGCGCCGAAGCTGATGCCGAGGTCCTGCGCCGCGACCACGGTCGAGAGGGTCGTGGCGCGCGTGTGCACGGGTGAACGATCCACCGCCCAGGCTTGCGTCGCTGGCTGGATGAACGCGAACGCCACGGCGAACAGGATCGCCCCGGTCAACAAGATCGCCTGGCTCTCCGCGTAGGCTAACACGCTCATGGCGATGGCGCAGGAGACGAACCCAGGTCCAATTACGGCGAAGCGACCTAATCGATCGGAGAGTCCGCCGCCCGAGATGCGCAAGAAGATCAGCGCCACGGCGAAGACCGCGAAGAACGGACCTGAATCGCCGAGCCCACGGTCGCGCGTCACGAGCGGGATGAAGGTGAGGACCGTTCCATAGATCAGGGTGAAGCAGAGCATGATGGAGGCGGGCGCGATGGCGGTGCGACTGAACATCTGGACCATGCTCAACTGAGGTCGTTTGACGTTCGCCGCGGGCGGCGGCGTGCGTAAGAAGAGGATCGCCAGCGCGGCGCCAAATCCACAGCCGGATGCCACCAGAAACGACATGGTGAGGCTGACGTGATGCGACATCCAGATTCCCGCGCTGGGACCAACCGCCAGCGCCAGACCGGTGACGGTTCCGTAGATGCCGAGGATCGTGCCGCGACGGTTGGCCGGTGCCAGGTCGGCCGCGACGGTTGCCGTCGCCGCGGTCACGGCGCCCCAACCGATGCCATTCAGAATCCGCGCCACGAAGATCGAGTTGGCACCCGCGATCGCGTAGCCGATGCAGCTCAGCCCAATGAAGATCGCCCCGATGAAGATCGAATGGCGGCGGCTGGCTCGATCGGCCAGCAACCCGGCGAATGGTCGGGTGACGAGTGCGGAGAGGCTGAAGAGGCTCATGATGGTGCCGACGCTCGACTCGCTGTGTCCGAGGTTGCGAATGTGGACCGGCAGGAGCGAGATCAGCAGGTAGGTGCTGGCGTAGACGAAGAGGACCACGATGAGGAGGACGGCCATCGGAACGGCGGGAACACCGGAAAGTGGCGACCGCACCACTCGCCATCGCGCCATTGAAGGTCCCCCCGCTCCGTTCATCCCTGGATCGAGCCGCCCGATAGGCGCAGGCGCGACGTTCACGGCTCGATCGCTGTAGCCGCGTCATTGTATCCGAGTTGGGTGCAGTCGCGATGCCATGCCGCGATCAGTTGCTCGTGGTCGCTGCAGTTCCGTGCGACTCTGCGCGCTCTGGATCGCCCTCCATGAGAAACGCGAGGACGTCACGCGCGAATTGCTTTCCGGATGCGGGATGTCCCATGTCGGGATAGAGGATGAGTCGCGCATCGGGGATGCCCTCTGCCGTCTTACGGAAAAGCTCCTCCGAGTAGAACGGATCGGCCTTTCCGGCCGCGACCAGGGTCGGCGCTTGGATCTCAGCCAAGCGATCGATGAAGTCGTGCTTGTCTTCCGCCTCGACGGTAACGATCAGGTCGGATGGGTCCTTCGGCGCCGTCAGCGAGAGCGCGAGCGAGCCAAGCCGTACGCCCATTCCGGTGAACCACCGATCGCGCGGAACCACGAATTGCAACGATTCGCTTGCCACGGCCACCCAGTCTCGCTGGCGAGCGAGCAGCCCCATGCGCATCTGCGACGCCCGAGCACGCTCATTCAGAATGTAGGCGCTGGAGTGGAGGACCAGGCGACGCAGCAGATCGGGGTGATCGGCCGCGAAGTGCTGGGCGATCGATCCGCCGGTTGACGTCCCAACCACGTCGACGGCGGCGCCGAATTCCTTCTCGATCATCTCGGCATAGTCATCCGACATATCCTGCAGCGTGTAACCATCAGGAAGATTGGTCTTCCGGGTGACGATGTAGACGGTGTATTCCGCGCCGAGGAAGCGATAGATACGCGTGAAGACCTTGGACGAGAGCCCGCTTAGGGGCTTGTTCTCGAGCAACAGACCTTGAAAGATCACGACGATGCGCGATCCACGACCGAATCGATTGTAGGGGAGTCCGTTTCCGAAGTATCCCGATGATGCCCCCGGTGCGATCGTCTTGCTCCTCTCGTTCACCCAATCATCCCACCAACGCAAGCCGCTTGCGCGCGTCGCGCGGTCGGTCCAATTGAGCGCAATGAGTGAACCAGAGCTCTGTCAGGAATTCGACTGGAAATAGCGGACAACGGCCTGCACATAACCGGCGGCGATCAGATTCTGCAGTTGTGGATCAAGGGCCGCGGATGCCTCATCGGAGTTGGTGAGGAAGAGGGATTCATTCAATGCGCCGGTCATAAGTGTGGGACGGAGCAGCCCTGCCACCGATGGACCGAGCAGCACCAGATGGTTGTATGAGTCGGGCAGCACGCCCAGACCGCCGGTGTCAAGCTCCGTATCGTCGATGACTCCGCGGTCGGGAGTGGTGTAACCCTGTCCGCGCAACGAATCGATCACACCGCTCTGGACGTGCTCTGCCCAGCGTTTGTTTTCGACGCCGTACGAGCGAGTCGAATCGTAATAGGTTTCGGTCCCACGTGCCGCCGGGTCGTCGTTGGCGTTGAGATGAATGCTGAGGAAGAGATCGGCGCGGCTCTCGTTGGCGAGGTCGATCCGTCGCTGTAGATCGTTGAGGACTCCGGCCGGCGTCAGCGCCATGCCATCAGCGGTCAGATCGTCGGAGGTAACACCCGGTAAATCGTCCGTCGTCCGGGAAAGGACGACCTCGAAACCCTCGTTCCGCAACAAGGACTGCGCCTGCTCGGCAATCGCCAGAGTGATCGTCTTTTCGAGCACCGTCTGTCCGTTGTTGGCAACGCCGATCGCCCCTTCATCCACGCCCCCATGACCGGGATCGAGGAAGACGACGTGCTTGACGACCATCGACGCGGGCGTCGCGCTGATGGCTTCATCGTTCACGAAGATTGAGGTGGGTGTGACAAGTCGAGATACTGCGGTGGTGGTCGGATCAGACGACTTGTGAGAACAAGCAGCAAGCACTCCGGCAATGACCGTCAACCCGGTTCCCAAAAGGGCCCGGCGCGTCAGTGCGGGGCGGCGGGATGTGACGATTGGTTCCGGTGCTGATCCCATCGACGAGGCAATCCCATGGAACGTAGATCTGGCCCTACTCTCATCGAGCGCACGAGGCAGCCACAAACTCACGAGATCGTGACGACCTTACTCAGATGCTAGACCTCGAACCTGTCAAATACCTGAGAAAAGCATGAGAAAACAATGGACGATGTGCCCAATCGACACGAGCGGATGACCGTGTCGCGGTTCTTGGACCGTGGCGAGCTCTTCGGTGGCTGGTTTTTCGTGGAGAGGTTAGCGGTCTGAATCGATCCGTCGACCAATGAACGCTTCGGCGATGCGCGAAACCTCGCCGTAGACGTGCCGGATCGGCATGCCGGTCTCACGCGTGATGCTGAGGCAATCGGCGTATTCCGGTGAAGCGTTCAGGACGCGGCCGTGCCAGATCTTGAGCTTGACGCGTACGTCGCCCCAGCGGGTCACGACCCGCTCGATGCGCCGCCCGGCCTTGGTGCGGTCGATCGGAATGGCGCGCACGCCCAGCGTGGACGAATGCTCCATCAGAATGGAGTCCATCTCGTCGCGCAGGTTTTCGGCACAGATGACGCTCAACTTGGTGGCGGGGCGTCCGCGCTTCATGATGATCGGCGTCAAGAAGACGTCGAGCGCGCCCGCCTCGAAGAGTCGTTCGATGAGCGGTTCGTAAAACTCCGGATTCATGTCGTCGATGTTGGTCTCGAGCAGGAGTTCGGTTGGGAGGGACCATTGATCGACCGCATCCTCTTCGTCGAGTTCGCCGAGCCAGAGGCGGAGGGCGTTGGGCCACGGAAGCTCGCGTCGCCCGAAGCCGTATCCGACGGCTGACGTGCGCATGACCGGACGGCGAAACTCGGCCAACGTCGTAAGGATCGCGGCTCCAGTGGGTGTGAGAAGCTCAGCTTCGACGTCGAGCGTGCGAGTCGGCGCGGACCCGTGCGCCAGGAGCTCAGCGGTGGCTGGAGCGGGCACGGGGAGTTGACCGTGGCGCGTGTTGACGAATCCGTGGCCCAAACTGATCGGTCCGCTGAAGAGGCGCTCGACGCCCAGCAGATCCAGACCGATGGCCGTGCCCACGATGTCGACGATCGAGTCGACCGCCCCAACCTCGTGGAAGTGGACGTCCTCCGGTGACGTGCCATGCACGGCCGCTTCGGCTTCGGCCAGCGCTGAAAAGATCTCGAGAGCCGCCTGTTTGGGTTGGTCGTCGAGACGAGAGGATTCGATCAGCGTGCGAATGTCGGACCAGCTTCGAGCGGGTTGCTCGGCTGGATCATCGAGCCGCACCAGGACGCGTGTCCCGGTAATGCTGTGCTGTTCGACCTGCTCGTGTGCAAGCTCATATCCGGACAGATCGAGCGCCTGAAGACCATCCCTCAGCGCCGAGAGGGCCAGCCCGGCGTCGACCAACGCCCCCAGCACCATGTCGCCACTCGCTCCGGAGAAGGGGTCGAAGAAGGCAACGCGTGTGATGTGCGGCTCCTTCGCGGCTAGCTTCGATCGCCAGAAGCAACAGTCTCGCGCTGCTCATGCTCGACTCGCAGCTGGCCACACGCGGCGGCGATATCGACGCCACGCGAATAACGCACGGTGGCTGGGATGCCGCGGTCGCGCAGCAGGCTGGCGAAGCGCTCGATGCGTTCCGGCAACGGCCGTTCGAATGGCGCGGCTGGAGTTGGATTGAGCGGGATGACGTTGACGTGGCAGAGCAGGCCGCGCAGCAAGCTGGCCAACTCGATAGCCACTTTGTCGCTGTCGTTGACGTCCTTGATCAAGGCGTACTCGAACGTGACGCGGCGACTGGTGCGCTCGACGTAGCGCCGGCAAGCGGCAATCAAGTCGCCAACCGGATAGCGCCGGTTGAGCGGCACCAGTTGATTGCGCAGCTCGTCGTTCGGCGCATGGAGCGAGACCGCCAGCTTGACCTGGAACGGCTCTTCGGCCAGCCGATCGATGAAGGGGATGAGCCCGGACGTCGACAGCGTGGTGCGGCGAGCGCCGAAGTTCATGCCCTGCGGATCATGCAGGATGCTGACCATCTTCATCACGGCGGCGTAGTTCTGGAAGGGCTCGCCCATGCCCATCATAACGATGTTGGTGAGGGTACGGTCCAGCTTCGTCGCCTCGCGAGCGGCTTCAATGACCTGGCTGACCATCTCGCCGGTCGTCAGGTTGCGCGTCAGTCCCATCATGCCGGTGGCGCAGAAGGCGCAGCCGACCGCACATCCGACCTGGCATGAGACGCAGACGGTGGTGCGATCTGGATAGAACATGAGGACCGTCTCGAGATGCTCGCCGTCGAAGGTGCGGAAGAGGAGTTTGCGCGTCTGACCATCGTCCGTCTCGATGGTTCGCACCAGGTCGAGGCGCGTCATCGGTAATCGCTCGGCCAGTTCGGCTCGCAGCATCTTGGGTAGGACCGTCATGTCCTCATAGCTGGCGGCGAGTTGCTGATAGGCCCAGCCGAAGATCTGGCGCGCGCGATAGCGAGGTAGTCCATCCTCGGTCAGACGCACTTCGAGCTCATCGAGCGTCAGGTCATGCAGCGTCGTGGGACGTTGACGACGACTGATGGGCAGTGTCTGATCCTGCTGCTCGTCATGTCGATCGGTTGAAGCTGGTTGTAGCTGGATTTTCACGTTATTCCCGGACTCACAGGCTGACATATCGACCGGTAAGTTTATCATGCGAGGCTGGCCGCTCCTGACGTCACAGGTTTTGATGCCAGTGCACGATTCACGAGCGGAGGCGTTCGCCACGTGCCAGCGCCTCTTCGGCCTCCCGTGCCAGGTCGGCTACGATCTTCCCGGCCGGCTCAATATCGTGAATCAGCCCTGTGCTCTGCCCGGCAAAGAAGGCCAATGCCTCCAGATCCCCCGTCATGTTTAGTCCCGGCATGACGCTGGTGTAGCGGGCTATCGGCGTGCCATCGGCGTTGGTCGCCACCGTGTCTCCCTCGCCGGGGCGATTGGATGCCGGACGTCCGGCCGCCTCCCAGGCTTCGAGCGTGCTGTTTCGCAGCGCCCGGTGCGGGGAATCTTCCCAACCGACATTGAACGGCTCGCCGTAAACCGTGTCTCGCTCGCTTTGGTTGACGATCATCTCTTTGTAGATGCGGTGCACGTCAGACTCTTCACTGGCCGCGAAACGCGTGCCGAGCCACGCGCCCGAGGCTCCCAGCATCAGGGCAGCCGCGAGGCCGCGCCCGTCGGCAATTCCACCGGCGGCCACGACCGGAACGGGATCGACGGCATCCACCACCGCCGGAACGAGCACCATCGAGCTCACGTCTCCCCAAACGTGGCCGCCTGCTTCCCAGCCCTGGGCGATGATGACGTCGACGCCCGAATCGACGGAACGGCGCGCCTCATCGGCACTGCCGACCGTGTGCATAACCAGGGCGCCTGCCTGGTGCAAGAACTCGACGTAGGGTGCGGGGTCTCCCCAGAAGAAGGAGAATATCCGCACACCTTCCTGCAAACAGATTTCCAGACGGTCACCCGGGTCCCAATGCAGCACCTGATTGACGGCAACCGGCTTGTCGGTCAGTTGCCTGGTCTCGCGCAGTAGGCTGCGGACAGCCTCGGGCGAGCGCCAGGTGATCGAGAGCATCCCCAACCCGCCGGCATTCGACACGGCGCTCGCCAATCGAGATCCGGTCGCGCTGCCAATGGGAGCCTGGACGATCGGGAGGTCGATCCCGAGGAGATCACACAGTCTGGTCCGCAACGGCATGACATCCTCCTTCTATCCATACAGCTCGCTCAGCTTGTCGATGCTGAAGTCGGGCGACTTGCACAGGTCGATGATCTTGCGTTCGCGCGCTTCCACCTGCAACGCCGCACCAAAAACATCTGCTGCGATGTCGAGTGGGATGTTGGTGATGCCGTGCTTGTCGCCGTGCAGCAGATCACCTGGGTTCACCGTCATGCCGCCAATCTCGACCGGCGTGCCCACCTCAACTACGTGAACGTAGGCGTGCGATACGTGAATGTGGCTGGCAAAGAGGTGGAAACCGAGCGCCTCCACCTCGTCCAGATCACGCACTCCGCCATTGGTCACTGTGCCGACGCAGCCGAGCGCACGGTGGATGTTCGCGTTGACCTCACCCCAAAAGGAGCCGATCGGCACCTCATCGAGATCCTGGATGACGACGACGCGCGGCTCCGGCATGGAGAGGATGTGCTCCCACATGACTCGCCGGTTTACGGCCACGTCGGGATCCGGCTTGAGCGTGGCGCGAATCTTGGCCGTCGCCGCATAGCCGACCATCACGCCGAGATTGGGTAGGGCGCAGCGCACGTCGGAGAGCATGAAGCCGGTACTGCGCGAGCGAACGTCGAACGTCTCAATGGCGTTGGCCACGGTCGGCGTGTTGAGCGTCTGGAGTGCTCGAAGTACCTCGGGCCGGACTGGCTCTTGCGTCATCGCGTCTCTCTCCCATTCGCGTGTTTCACTGTTCGTCAACGTGGCTAGCATACGGGTTGCCAGGCACGTCGTCGATTGCGGCCATGAGTGGATCTGCGGACACAAGAGCGCCGGACCAGACCATGAGCGGTCCGACCCGGCGTTGCTGGTCGGCAGATTTAGATTCTCGTCCGTGTCAGCGGGGAAACGAGGACAGCCGTCAACGATAGAAGTACGGGTCGAGGACGGTAACCTCCGTGATGCGGTCGACTGGCAGCCCGTTGCGCTCGGCGGCGCGTCGGATCGCCTGGGCATCCGGGCCGTCGTAAATGCAGAAGGTTTTCTCCTTATCCTCACTGACGTAGGAGTGAACCCAGGTCACACCTTGATCGGCATTGGTGCCGACGACGTTCATGAGGGCGGTTGCTCCCTCGTCGGTCACCGGGATCTGTAGCCCGTTCGGGAAGATGCGTTCGACAACGTAACGTGGCATGGCGATTCCTCCTGTTAGTGTGCACGGAGCGCCTCAAGCTATAAGACGTGCGATTTTTTGGGCGGCCACGCTGGCAGCCCCTACCTGCTACCAATGTTGCGCGGGTGTTTGCAAATCGCTCGATCGCCCTCCGTTCGCTTCGGTGCACGGTAAGCCCGACGTTGCCGCTCGTTTGTGGGCTGGCGACCTCGTGGTCGCCGCCGGTCACCTTGGCCGCTCCCTGCTGTTCAATGTCGATGGTTTGAGTATGGGCGTGCGGGGTGTTGTCAACATCGGACGGGATACGGATTTGGCTGGCGGAAGTGGGACGTAGCGATACTACGTATATCGCGCAATGCGAAAAGACGCATCGGACGTGGAGACATGGAGATAGTGATGTGAGGAAGAGTCGCGGCCGATCAGATGAGGTCGTGCTCCTTGGCCCAGACGGCTGCGGCCACCCGTGAGCCGATGCCGATCTTGTTGTAGGTGCTGGTCAGGTGTGAGGTGACCGTACGGCGGCTGACGAAGAGTCGTTCCGCGACGTCGGCATCGGTCAATCCCTCAGCTACCAATCGCAGCACCTCGACCTCGCGCTGGCTGAGGCCGGCCGGATATCCGGATGTTTTCGTCGCAAGTTGGGCGACGCGCTGCCGCAGGCTATCGACTCGTTCGAGCGCCGGCTTCGCTCCCATTGGTTCGCAAATCGTCTGAACGTCATTGAGCAACGCAAGAGCGGTATCAATGCGACGCTGGGCCAGGCGCAGTTCGGCAAGGTCGAGAAGTGTCAACGCCGCTTCATATGGGGCGGCGCAAGCCTTGGCGATCGTCCGCGCTTGCTGAAGATGAGTTTCGGCGCCGGCGTAGCGTTCCTGTGCGATATCGAGCCCGCCGAGCATTCGGTGGCTTGCAAGCAAGGCGAGAGGCTGACGAGGATTTCCGGCCTGGGCGAGCGCTCGCTCCGCGTGCACGCGGGCCTCGAGAGAGTTCCCCACAGAGTGGTGATAACGAGCCCAGAGGAGATCTCCATCGGCGCGACCGAGCACTGCTCCACTTGCGATGAGCCAGCGGTCGTGCGCCTGTAGCCATGCTCGTGCGGCGTCGTAATCGTTTTCGTCCAGTGACAGGGCTGCGGCGAGGCGCAGGTACGTCGTGCCCGCGATGAAGCCGATTGCACCGAGTTCAGTGTCGGGCCCGGAGGGCAGTAGATCCTCGACCATTTTCCAGGCGGTCCGTGGATCTCCCTGATCTCGTGCCAACGGTGCGAGGAGCCACCCTGAGCCATCCTCGCTCGTCATCATTTCGCGCACCTCATGCCAATAGCCCTCGACCAGAAGGTGCAGAGCGTATTCCACGCGCGGGTCCTGCTCTCGCACACCGCCGGTGTGCTCGAGGGCTTCGGTCACGATCCTGACAAGGCGTTGTCGCTCGTCCAATCGATCAGTGAAATACGGCAGGATCACCGTGAAGAGGACCCCTGCCGCCGTCAGTCCTCGTTGAAAGTCGTCTCCGGCGTCGCGAACGAACTGGTCAGAGCGAGCAAAGGCCATCAGAGATTCGTCGACTTCTCCCAGCGCCGCATGCGCGATTGCCAGGGTCGAGTAGGCGTCCGCCAAGCTCGATCCGCCAATATTGAACGGAGACCGTGGCGGTGGTTCAGCTTCGGCGACGAGGAGCGCCATGCGTCGAGCCTCCGCGTATCGGCCCACGGAGCAGTACCAAACAGTCAGGACACCGCGAGGGTCTCCCGCATCCAGTCCCCACTCAAACAATTGCGTGCGAAGCTGGAGTCGCTCTGGAGGTTCGAGCCTATCCAGGAGTTCGATGCCTGTCTCGAGGTCATTGATCCCCCGTCGAATATCCTCCGTGTAGCAGCGGAACAGACCGCGGCTATAGGTTCCGTACGCTCTGAGGGGCTCATCGGTCACGAGGTCCGCAAGGTTTACGGCCTCGTCCGCGCATTCGACGGAACGTCGTGAGTTCTCCATTCGACGCAGCCAACCAGCGCGCACAAGCAGCCATCCGCGCTCTTGCGAGTCAGTGCTGAGTGATGCGGCGGCCTCGAATCGATCCGCAGCGCTGATCCAGGCATGGGTGCGTTGAGCCCGATCGCCCGCTCGTAGCAGCCACTCAACTGCCCGGCTATCGCCGGCCTGGCTGAAGTGATATGCCACTGCATTGACGTCGGGGAACGGCATCCCGGATAGGTGCTCCGCTACACTGCGGTGCCAGCGCCTCCGTCGTACCGCACTCATCTCCTGATACAGCGCGTCCCGCAGCAATGCGTGGCGGAATCGACAGTTCGAGCCACCAGGCTCCTCCTCGATAAGATAGGCGGCCCGTCCCTGCTCGATGACGTCCGCGAGCACGTCTTCGCTCATCTCAGCGACGTTTTGCCAAAGAGTGAGCGGAACCTCTTGACCGATAATCGCGGCGACCTGGAGTTGAGAGCGAACGTCTTGGTCAAGATGCGCCAGTCGTCGTTCGATCACTTGCCGCAGCACCGCTGGAACACGCGACCGCTCCAGTTCGCTCAGTTGCCACCGGCTCTCGCCTGGCACTAACAGACGCTCCTCCTCCAGGCTGCGCAGTAATTCACCGGCGTAAAGCGGATTGCCTTCGGCATGTTGTGTCAGATAGCGCTCGAGTCGATCTTGATCCGAGTCGGCGAGGTCATACCGGTTCAACAGCAATGCTCGTTGTCCGGCCTGGTCGAGCGGGCGCACGTCTAGACGAAGAGCCTCAGCCTCACTGATCAGTAGCGGCAACAGTTGGTAGAGAGGGTGATCTCGGCCCGGTTCATCCGGCCGAAAGGTCGCCACGATGAGAATCCGGTGGGTGGCAAGACGACGGCACATAACGCGCAGCAAGTCGAGACTGGCCTGGTCAGCCCATTGGAGATCGTCGAGTACGAGCACAAGCGGCCGTTGCGTTGCGACGGAGACAAAGAATGCTCGCGCTGCGACGAACAGTCGAGCCCCGCTGCCGAGATCCGAGGATGCTTCAAGATCGTGTGTGAAACCCGGCAATGAGGGCAAGGTCTCCGATCGAGGAAACTCCTCAAAGATCTCGAGCCAGGGACCATAGGGAGGCGTGACCGACAGATCGTAGGTGTGTCCGGTAAGCGTCAAGGCTCCAGCTTCGGCCGCGCTGCGGGCGAGATCCATAGCAAGCGTCGTCTTGCCGATGCCCGCTTCGCCACTCACCAGCACGAGCGAGCCGTGACCGCCGAGCATGTCGTCAAGTGCCTGTCGCAGCATGGCCTGCTCCCGCTCGCGGCCGACCAGGAGTGGAGATGCACGTTGTCGGTCAGGACGCCGTGAAGGAGGTTCGACCATCGCTCATCCCGACGCGCACGAGAGTCCAAACGAAACGCCAGATCAATTATGGAAGCGTGAGTGAGTATAGCAGCACGGTCCACGTTCTGGATCATGCGACATACTGAACGGCGTGACGACTGGCTGACCGGAACCATGACCTCGTGCCAGTTCGACTCGCGCGTCGTCCGCCGGGTCACGTCCAGTGCCGAGCATCTCGCGGTGCACCGGGCATGAGTGGACGAACACGGTAAGATACTGCGATACCGAACTACTCCCCCTGTACGCAAGGACGCGCTAGACTGTGTGACGGGTGGAGATATCCCGAATATACATGAGGTGGAGAGTGTGGCTGGGGCAACCGTACGTGTGTCTCCGGCGGAACTGCCGATTGCGCCTGGTGGGCAATATCAGCTCGTCGTCACCGTCACCAACCTGGGCGCGACGGAGGTCACGTTCAGGCTCGGTGCCCGCGGTATTGATCCGTCCTGGCTGAACTTCAGCCCGCCAGCCTTACATCTCCTCAGTGGTCAGGAATCGACGGCGATTCTCAACCTCAACATCCCACCCGCCAGTCCGCTCCAGTCGTCTTCACTGGTCATCCGGGTAACGTCGAGCGGTGCTCGCTCGGTGATGGCGGAGACAACCGCCCGCCTGACGGCGCCGTATTCGGCAGCACCGACGGTCATGAACGATATCCAGGGGCAACCTGCCGGCACTCCCACGGTGATGTCGCAGGGAGGCGGAACGCCGACATTCATCAACGAGTCGCCGATCGAACGCGTGCGCTCTGTGGCCAGCGAGTTCGATGAGGATTTCGAGAGCACACCGCCATGGGCGCTGATCGGAGCCGGAGCACTCGCACTCCTTCTGTTGCTGGGTGGTGCGCTCTATCTGTTTGCGTTCCGTGGATCGGGATCGCCCTCGTCGCCCATTCCACAGGCTGCCGTCTGCGCGAGTGAGGCACCCGCCCAGGCCAGCCTGATCAGCGACGACCTGACGACCGCGATACTCCTTTCCGATCCGGCCAACGACTCCCTCAAGATTTTGCGAACCGAGCCAGGCAACATTCTGCCGGGTCTCTTCAGCCCGCTCCTCTCGCTCTCTAGCGATGGAAGCAAGCTCGCCTACGTCACCGCAGGCAACGAGACGATGGACAACGCCCAGATCTGGTATGTCAACGTGGCTAATCCAACTGAGCCGCACCTGGTCGCGAGCGTGCCCAAAGGTCTCTGGCCGACACGCCCGGTCTGGTCGCAGGATGGCAGCAAATTGGCCTACGTCAAGGCTCCCGATACGGCCGCGGGGCAGGGTCAGACGCAACTCGAGTTGTGGGTCGTCGCGCCGGGTGGGCAACCGGTGCAGGTGCCGGTGCAAGCTCAATTCAACTCACAAACGTTCTACGCCGGATCCGATCAACCGGTCTGTTGGAGCACGGATAATCGAACGCTCATCTTTCCGGACGTGTCGCAGTCGGGATCGACAACGCCGAAGGAGATCCACGTCGACACGCAGACCGGGCAGTTCCAGTCGGTGCCGGTGGCGACTTCGACTTCAGCTGCGTCGACCCAGACCTCGCAATCACCTTCAAACGCACAGGGTTGTGGCGTGCCGGTCTTCAGTCAGAACGACCCGGCCTGGCGCCAGCAGGTAATGCAGTCGGGCGGCGACGCCGTCGGCGGGTTCGGCTGTGCGCTCACCTCGACGACCATGCTGCTCAACTACTACGGTGCACAGACGACCCCCGACCTGCTCAATCAGTGCCTCGGAGCCAACGCTGACCCAATCCTCTGGTCGCAGGCGACGTCCTGCACCAATGGAGTGGTCAGTGGGGGCGATCGAACCGAGTTCAGCTGGGAAAAATTAGATGCCGTGCTGCATTCAGGGCAGCCCGCCATAGTCGGCATGCTCCGCGGACAGACCGGCTCCCACTTCGTAGTGGTGACCGCGGGAGGGGGCGGTGTCGGCGCCAACTATCTGGTCACCGATCCGTGGGACGGCACGTCGACGAAGACGCTGCAGACGTTTCTCAACGCGGGCTACAACCCGGCCTGGATCATCACCTACAGCGGACCGGGGAAGACCTGTACTCGCGCCACGGCCGTGAACGGCGCGAGCGTTGAGATCGAGGGCGTCAGCGATGGCGGAATCTATCGAAATCCCGTGACGATCAACGTGGCAGCGACGGCGACCGACGTCGATTCGGCAGGCATTGCCGACTTCTCATTTGGCAGCGCACCACCAGGTGACGCGAGCTCAGCCACCGGAACCCCGGCCGCGCTACCCGCGGTCCAGATCGTCAACCAATCCATCACCCTGACCCCGATCCAGGGCCCGATCACGCTCGACAAGGACGGCGTCTACTACGTGATGGTCAAGCATAAAAGCGATGCGTCCGCCGTCAGCTGGGTGAAGTTCACCATTGACCACGCGGCGCCGAACATCAATGTTTCGATCAGTGGCACAACGGCCATGAACGCGCAGCCGTCCGATCCATTGATCGCGGCGATTGGTGATGTTCCCGGGCTACTCCAACCAATCTCGGCCGCTGTGCAATACGTAGGCTCGGCGCAGGTGGCGATTCAGGCGTTCGACAATTTGAGCGGCGTCAGCTCGATCGAATACCAGCTCGACCAGGGGGCCTGGACGGGCTATTCGAACGACACCAGCTTTCGTCCGCTGCTGAAAGTCGATCAAGCGGGCGATCACTCGCTCTCGATTCGCGCAACCGATCTCGCCGGGAATCAATCGCCGGAGAAGTCGATCAGCTTCAGCGTCGTGAGCTCGGCCGGAGGTACGCCGGTGGCCACACCTTCCGCGTCACCGGTCGCTACCCCGACGACACAACAAGCCACACCAGCGCCGCAGGCGACCGCGACGCCAACACCGTCACCGACGCCGAGCCCGACTCCGACCCCATCGCCGACGCCAACGCCGGAGCCCGCGCCGGTGGCCGTCATCGATCCGACCGAGCTGACGTTCCCGGGTCAGCCGATGAACACGACCAGCCAGCCGATGATCGTCACCGTGACGAACTCGGGCAACGCGAATCTCGATATCCAGAGCGTGGAGCTCGTCGGTGAATTTCCGGATCAGTTCCGGATCACCACCGACATCTGTTCCGACTCGACACTCGAGCCGAACGACGTCTGTAACGTGCAGATCGTGTACGTGCCGTCGGTCGTCTTCGTGCGGGCGGCGAAGGTTACGGCCCAGCTGCAGATCGACGACAACGCCTCCGGCAATCCGCACTTCGTGTCATTGACGGGTGGTGTCGGGACGGCGGCGGCGACCGACATCTTGCCGGCTGACGTAACGTTCGGCACGCAAGAAGCAGGCAAGAAGAGCTCGCCCTTCATCGTCACGTTCGTGAACAACACGCAGAATCAGATTGCGTTGGACCAGCCGAATCTTGGAGGCGCGAATCCTGGCGATTTCGTCCTCGTCAGCAGCACCTGTGGGGCGTCACCCGTAGGCCCAGGGCAGACATGCACGGCGATCGTCCTGTTCAGCCCTCAGGCGGTTGGGAACAAGACGGCCACGCTGCAGTTCGCGCAGAACGGGCGGTCCGTGGCTGAGGTGACATTGCGAGGGACCGGCATCGAGACGGTCGCATGGCGAGGTGAGCCGACGGGAGCGGTGCACCAGTTTTGACTTGAGCGGGCACGACGTTAGAGCCCTCACCCGGCGCTGTGGCGCCACCCTCCGCCGAGCGGGAGAGGGTTTACTTCTCCCGTCCGAACTGGAGAAGGGGAACCACGCTCAACACTGGTAACTTCGTCTCCCCTCTCCTGATCGTCGGGATGGTCCTCTCCCTCAAGCTGAGGGAGAGTTAGTGAGGGAGAGAGGGGTCGGGGGTGAGGGCTGTTTCCTCGCCCCTCGCTACGGCGTCGGCTCCGGCGTCACCAGCATTTGCAGGTTTGGATCGCGCACGATCAGACGATACGGTTTCAGCGTGTACGTGTCGGTTCGATCCGATTGTGAACTGGTCGATGGGTAATCCGTGAGCGCGTCAACGGTCAACTCATCCCCCTTGCGCGTCACCGTCAGGACGACCTTTTCGAAGCCGAAATCATAGGTTCCGACGAGCTTGGCGCCGGTGAAGGGCACGTTGATCACGTCCCAATCGCAGTCGTCCGGGTGACATTTACCGAAGCCATGGAACGAGAGCGTATTGTCATCCACCTTGCTGATGATCAGGCGCGTCAAGCCTCCAGTGTTCGGATCAGTATTGCGCCAATCCTCGACAAAATAGTCCGGAATCCAGGGGTTTACCTGGATCAGCAGCTTCTGCTCGATCATCTTGTCCATCAGCGAAACGACGTTGAACGTGTAGGTCGTCGTTTTCGTGGGGCAAACGTTTTCCCGCGAGCCATTGAGATCGATCTTGTCGCCGTCGAGCGTCGCGCTCTTCGCGTTCTGAATCGTCCAGTGGAGCGTCGTGCACTCGTACGGATTGATGATCGACTTGTCGGCGCTCAGCGTGATGACCGGGTCCGAAACCATCGTCGGTGTCATCTGAGGCGTCTGCGTCTGGCCACCGCTCCCACTTCCGCCAGTCCCGCCGCTACCACCATTCCCAGTTTGAGACGGCGGTGTCGGGACGGGTGTCGGCGCCACGATCGTCACCTTGCTGACACGCGTCTCGGTGATCCCCTTATTGGTCGCGGTCAGACGGAAGGTGGTCGTCTCCTGCAGCGTCATGGTCTGCTCGCCCTGATTGGGCACCGTACCGATGGCGTCGATCTCGACCTTTTCGGCTTTGCTGACCTGCCACTTTATGGTCACGACCTGGCCGGGTTGGCCCAGATCAGGCGTCACACTCCAGACGTCAATGCTGGGTCCCTCGGGCTGTGGCGTCGGTGTCGGCGTCGGCACGACGACTGAAATGGGTATCGGCTGTTCCGTCGAGCCGGAGTCGTTGGTCGCCACCAGGGTCAGGCTGGCGTTGTTCGGTAAACCGCCGTTGACAACGAACTGTCCCGTCGTGGGGTCGAGCCCTGATACGACCGGCCGAATCTCGACCGTCTTGGCGTTGCGGACGGTCCAGTGGACGACGAAGGGCTGTCCGGCGATCGGACTGGTCGGATCGAGCGTGATGCTGTCGATCTTGGGCAGCACAGGCGCTGGATTGAGCAGCTTCCAGATCAAAAAGGCCAGCGCCGCCGCCACGGCCAAAGCGGCCGGTGGCAGCCAGGGCGGAATGAGCGCCCGATGGATGTAGTCGCCATTCGTGTTGTAGGGCGGCGAGCCAGAGGCTGGTGTCGCCTGGATGCCGAATTGCCGTCCCTGTGACGTGCCGACCCAGCGGCGTTCGGAGCGGACGTTGAGCCGCACCTTGGCGCTCGCGCCCGGGGCAAGCGGCACCGTCTCCTGTTCGAAGCGATAGCGGAGCACCTGTTCGTCGTCTTTGCCCGAGAGGGTGTAGTTCTCTTCAGAGTTGCCATCGTTGCGGAGCGTCACCGCGAAGCGCGCCCCGGTGCGACCGCCGCGCCGGGACGGCTCCATGGTCATGTTGCCGCCGGTGAAGGGCAGCACCGTCCATTGGGCATAGGCGCTGGAGGTCTCCCCCGGCTTCTCGCGCGAATGGACCCGGACGGTCACGGAGTAGTCCTGCGCGGTGCTGCTCGGCACGCGGGGAACGTTGACGTTGAGTGCGACTGGTGCCTGAGCGCCCGGATTGAGCTGCGTCTCCTGTCCCGGCCCCTTGACCCACTCGGGTGGCACGCCCTCGACCGTCACACCCAGATGGTCGACCGTCGAGCCCATGTTCGTGAGCATGGCGCGCACGATCGTCGGCTGTCCGGGAGTGAGTGCGAGGCGTTCCTGATCGAGCGTGACTCGCAGGCGGGTCGACTCGACTTGCGGGACAGCCGGTGCCGCCTGACCTGCCGGGCCCGCGGCCGCAACGAATCCCGCTTGCGGCATGGCACCGGGAACGGGCTTGGTGTCGGGCATGGTAGGCGCTTGATAGCGGAGCCAGAATGTGCCGACTCGCACCCAGTCACGCGCGCTCCAGGTCTGCGGCACCTGCGGCAACAGGCGAGAGTCGGCCAGGAGTGTTCCGTTGCTCGACCCCAAATCGGTGACCGTGACGCGGCTACCGTCCCACTCGAGCTTCAAATGATGACGCGAGATGTCGTTCCCCTCGAGGACGATGTCGTTGTCCGCCAGGCGACCGAGCGTGAGTCCGGCTGAAGTCAGCGGGATTTCCTTGAGCACCTCGCCACGGTTATCGGTGACGCGGATCAATGGCTGCGAAGCGGCGCCGAGCATGGTGGCCATGGCGGGCGACGGACCACCTGGCGAGACGGGTGAGAAGGCGGTTCCGAGAACGTTGGGCGTGGCGGCAGCCGGAACCGGTGGTGCCTTCACCTGACCGACGGGCGGCGGGACGTTGATCGGCGCTGCATTGCCCGTTATACCGCGCAATGCGGAGGCGAGATCGCTGGCCGAGCGATAGCGCTCGTCTGGCTTCTTGGCCAGACAGCGCAGAATGATCTGCTCCAGGTTGGCAGGCACATCGGCCTTTGTCTGGCGCGGCGGAGGCGGCGCGACGTAGACGTGCTTGTGGACCGCCTCGCTCAGCGATTTGACCTCGAACGGTGGCAGTCCGGTCACCATTTCGTAGAGAACCACTCCGAGCGAATAGATGTCGCTGCGGCCGTCGAGGTCGATCCCCTGGCATTGTTCGGGGGACATGTACGCGGGCGTCCCCATGGTGACGCCGGTCGCGGTCAGGACTCCACCACTCGCCAGACGCGCCAGTCCAAAATCGGTCACCTTCACCACGTAGTTACGGTTGCCGGGGCTGGTCGAATCGGACTGCAGCAGCAGGTTGTCCGGCTTGATGTCTCGGTGAACCATGCCGCTCAGGTGCGCGTAGGCCAGCGCGTCGGCTGCCTGGCGAATCAGATCGACGTCGTCGTTGAGGGTGCGCGCACGGGGAGAGCTCGCGCGACGCTGCAGCAGTCCGCGCACCGACCCACCCGTGACCAGCTCCATGACCAGGTAATAACGCCCACCCTGCTCGCCGAAGTCGTAAATCTGCACGATGTTGGGGTGGTTGAGCGCGGCGACGGACTTGGCTTCCTGGATGAACCGAGCCTGAAAGGTGGCGTCCGACGCCAGATTCGCGTGCATCACCTTGATGGCGGCCGGCCGGTTCAGCAGGGCGTGGTTGGCCCGATAGACCTGCCCCATTCCGCCGGTTCCGAGGAGCGCCTCGATCCGGTAGTTGCCAATCGTTTGCCCGACCAGATTAGAGCCGCTCATGACACCATTTCCAGCGTATAGCCGGCATGTGCCGGCTTATGCGATCGGATCAGATCGTCGACCAATCCCTGATCGACGCCGCTATCGACCGGTGTGGCCATGCGGACGTGAAAGACCATCGGGTTCACTGGATCGTCCGAGATTTCCGGCGTGATTCCGGTGCAGACTTCGATCATGCGCGTCAGTCCGTAGTTGGTCCCGCGCCAGCGATAGAGCTCGAACGCTTCAGCGAGGAGATGACGAATTCGTGCTTCGGGCCAGTGGCGATTGAAGGAGATATCGAGCCAATTCGACAGCCAGGGCAGGAACGATTGGGGCGACGTGCGCGGATCGAAATAGAGCTCGATGTGATCCTGTCGCTGCTCCAGCGGCTCCCAGATGGACGCGAAGATGAGGAGGAAGCGGCGCAGGAAGTCGTTCTCCTGATAGATCACGGGAAGATCGACCAGATATCCCTCGCTGGCCGGGTCTGCTGAGATGGCTGGGAAGGTGGGCCGCGGCGGGGCAACCGGTACCGGCTCGATGGGAACGTAGACGATGGGAGCGGGAGCTTCCGGTTCGACCGCAACGACGTCTTCAAGCGGCGGTTCATCCGGATTGTCGGGCACGACCTCGACGCTCGGCTGTTCCTGCATTTCGGGCGCAATATATCGAACCGAGAAGGGCCCGATAGT
The DNA here is from genome assembly GCA_963822235.1 of uncultured Chloroflexia bacterium. Lineage (GTDB taxonomy): Bacteria > Chloroflexota > Chloroflexia > Thermomicrobiales > Thermomicrobiaceae > CALAGB01. Next base: position 1,077,261 of record CAWGGU010000005.1, on the reverse strand, counting down.
GAAGACCTCACCCGCCGCCAGCACGCGTGGCTGATCGGGCAGCATGCGCTCCCCGTTTATGAAGGTGCCGTTCGAGCTGTTCAGGTCGGTGAGTGTCAGGCGCGGTCCCTCGATGCGCAGCTCGGCATGTTGCCGCGATACCTGTGGATGAGGCAGCGTGATGTCATTGCCCGGCACACGACCGAAGATGACGATAGGCTTTGAAATGGAAAACGTCTGAACGACGTTCTCTTCGATCTGGATGATCAGCTGTCCCAAATTGGTGGACATTAGGTCATCGCCCCATCCATCATCGGACCGTCACCTCGTGCTGCCCTGAGCAGATCAACGCGTTGCGCGGAATCTCCAGCCGCGGTGGAGCCGGACGCGTCGCGCCGAAATTGTTTGGGTCGGCCAGATTGATGCGCACCTCCTCGACGAACTCGACGTAGGGCACCCGTTGCAGGAGCGCATACACCTCGGAAAGGTGCAGGTCGCGGCCGAACGGCCAACCATCTTCGGTCGGTCCACCGACGTGTGGGTTCAGATAGCGGTAGAGGGACGCCGTGGCCAGATTCTGGACTTCGGCCATCAGCCCCGGGTCGCTGCGGTCCGGAACGCGCAGAATTGCCTGGACGGAGACCCAGGTGTATTGCGGCGGACGAATCTCGACCGTGCTGCCGAGCAGGCGACGCTCATCCAGATGCGCCATCACCGCGCCGCGGATCTCGGCGGAGAGCGTCAGTTGTTCCGGCGGAATCTGGCGGTCCGGTGAATCGACCTGCGGCAGTACCACGACGTAGATTTGGCCAGGTGGCGGATCGTTCGGTTCCGGTGGTTGAGCGCCAGGGGTCAAACAACAGGCGCGCGCCACGCCAGCAATCTCGCGCGAGAGATATTCGAAGTCATCGGCGGTAACAGCGCGACTGCGGGTGCGCAACGTCTGTGGCGCGCGCAGCTTGGCGTCGTCGAGCGATTGGGCGTCGCGTCCCCCCACGGCCGGCTGGCGATTGACCACTCGCGCCACGTAAGGGATGGAGGATTTGAGCACGGTAATCGTGCCACTGGGCACGTTTCCACCCACGCCGCCACCGTGTTGATAGCGGGCGAAGCGGAGCGTGCTCCCCTTGGGCGGAACCGCGCCAAAGCGATAGACGGTTCCGTCGGGCTGCAGAATGGTCGGCCCGAGCAGGATGGTTCCGTCCTGGCTGTCGAGGGTGAAGTGGCGGTCGTCGGCGTTCGAGTCGGCGAAGTCGTCGACTTCAGTCCAGGATTCGGAGTCGAAGCCTGGCGTATCGACGATCAGAACGTCGCGCGCCGGATCGCGCGAGAGCACCGGTGAATGCAGCAGAGAGTAGGTCTGCCCTGACGAGCCGTCGCTGCGGCCGAGAACCTCGTTCTCGATGGTGCTGGCCTGGCGGGCGCGTACGGTGCCACCGCGCGCTTCGACTCCGAGGTGTTCGATGTCAGGCGAGACGCGATAGGAGCCCTGACCAGCCTGCACTTCAGTCAGACGGCAACGCAGCCAGTAGGAACGCTGTCCCTGAAACTCTCCTTCAGCCATGTCGGGAACGTGCAGGATGATCTCGCCCGACTCGTTGAAGCCGCCGGTCCCGTCATACTCGACAGTGCAGTTGACCCAGCGCGTCGCGGCGCCTTGCCAGACCTGCCACTCCAGCGGCGGGTTCTTGGGGTCGACACCGGCGCCACCAGCAAGCTCACACGTGATCACCAACGCCAGCACATGCTGACTGTGATCTCTCGCCAGCGAGACGTAGAAGGCGTCGTTCGGGACTGGGTTGGGCGAAAAGAGGGCGAGCTTCTGGCCGGGAAGATCCAGTTGTCGTAGATCGTGCTGGATCCAGGCCTGATCGCCACGCGCCGCGATGCGGGTATAGGCTGCCATGACCTCGGGTGGGCGGATGGTCAGGTCCGTCTCAGTCGTGAAGATGATGGCCGGGCTCGTCTCGGTGCGGATGGTGGCAGTCTCGGTACCGGCCGGGATAGTGAGGTCGGTATCCTGTGGTGCCGAGAGGTAGAACGTCATCGGCACGTTGGCGGCGCGCGGCGGATCGAGCCGCACGCCGATCAGCTCGAGAAACTTGACGTAAAGTTTGTCCGGGATCTGGTTCACCCGATACAAGAGCATGTCGGACATCCAGGCGAAGAGCTCAATGAGCGTGACGCCTGGGTCGCTGACGTTGTGATCGGTCCACTCCGGACAGTAGCGTGGGATCAGGCTCTTGGCCTGGTCGACGATGTCCTGGAACCGCCGGTCATCGAGAATCGGTGTAGGTAACGGCATGTTCTCCCCAACTCAGTCGGCGGCTGCTTCGCCCGGAATCCGATAAAACGGGAAGACGAGGGTACGGCTATCGTAGGTTGCCTTGATGCGATAGCGAATGTCGATCAGCAATCGCGCGGGGTCATCGTCGTCCGGCCGGGCTGTGACCTGCTCCACGTCGATGCGTGGCTCCCACATTCCCAGCGCCTGCTCGACGTAATACGCCGCGAGACCGGCGGTCGTCGGGTCGTTGGGCGCGAAGATCAGATCGTGAACCTGGCAACCGAACTCCGGTCGCATTATGCGCTGTCCCTTGGGCGTCAGCAGGATGATGAGAATCGCTTCCTCGATGTCCCGCTCGCGACGGGCCAGAGCGATACGCCCGCGCGCGTCGACGCCAACCGGGAATGCCCAGCCTGTTCCGAGAAAATCGGCCATCTCGCGTCTATCCAATGAGCACCGTCCCCGCAGCGATGACCGTGCCATTCGGCAGGTCGACCGGATCGTTGCACGTCATGGCCGTATCACCCGACCGTGCCGCCGGTTTGCCGTTGATCATCACAGTCATACTTCCATTGACGATCTGCCCCTTGTTCGATGGCGGCCGCTGAAACGGCCCGCCCTGCGGGATGTGGGGAGGCATGTTGTCGGCGACGCTGCCTTGCGTCGCGGCCGGCATCCCCATGATGAACACATTCGAGCTCAGGTTCTCCATGAGTATCCCATTGAATGGATGCGGTAAGGGCGTCGGCACCGGACCACCTGGTGACGGGATCATGATGATGTGGGTGTCGATGGCGGTCACCTGATCGCCCTGCTTGGCGGCTGGCTGTCCCATTGATCCCTTCTCAGTTGAGATTGATGGCGGAGCCCTTGACGTCGACCGTCGCGTTCCCCTCCACCTTGATGCTGAATCCCTTTAGCTCGATGTTTCCCTGGGCTTCGAGCGTCAGATTTCCCTGCGCCTTCAGCGAGGTATCCCCTTTGATTTCGATGGTCAGGGAGTTGGCCCCGCTATCGAGCGTGACCTTGTTGCCGTTCTTGTCCTCGACAGTGATTCCGCCTGCGCCATCCGTGTCGTCGAGCGTGATGACGTTGCCGTTGCGCGAGCGGATGACACGCTTCTGCACCTTTCCGCCGCTGATCAGTTCGCTGCTCCCCTTGGGCGGCGCGTCCACGCCATTCCAGAGCCCACCGAGGACGTAGGGATAGCGCACGTCTCCCATCTCGAACCCGATCAACACCTCGTCGTTCACTTCAGGCAGGAACTCGAATCCCCGGTCCGGACCTCCTCCGGGAATGACGACGCGCGCCCAGTTGGTGGTGGTGTCGGAAGAGAGGCTCGGGATCTTCACTTTGACGCGACCGATGTTGGTCGGATCGAGGTTGTCGGTGACGACGCCGATCATCAGGCCGTTGGCGTGCTGCTCGGTCTCCGGCGGCAGCAGCACCGTGAGGAGCGTCGAGGCGTGGTGGCCCGAGACGCTGAATTCGGTGGTGTATCCGGCCTGGCTACCGTAGTGGTGTGTCGCGGAGGTGACGAAATAGGTGCCGCTGAAGCGGTTCCCGACGGCCGTGACGTCGATCAACGATCCGGCGATGACGGCCGGGTTGCCCCCGCAGGTTCCCTCAGCTTCGATGAATCTGCCCGCGAGCTGATCCGCCCCTGCCTGGGCCAACTGGTCCGCGGCCGACTGCGAGCGAACCGCCTGATCGGCGATTTGATGTTGCGCCGTGATGTTGAAGGCGCCCTGGGCCAGGTCGCCGCCTGTCTTCGACTCCCCGACCGACGGTGCGCTCTTGCCATTGGTCGCCTGTCCGACGATCTCCTGCCGGGAGTCGGGGTCCCATCCGCGCACGACCACCTTGTTCACCTGATCGATGGTCGTCATGCGCGGGTGAAAGGCACTCAAGGTGACGCCCCATTCGAGCTTGGTGGGCGTGCCACTCGTCTCGATCGGCTCGAAGTGAAGCGTCTTGCCGCGCGCGAAGAGGAGGAAGCCGAGTGAAGCCGCCCGCGCGCGAAGAAACTCGAGGTTGGTCTGATTGTCCTGCAGCAGATAGTCGTGCACTTCAGGCGTTGCGCCGACCTGCGCTTGCAACCCCACCTCAGAGGCGATGCGCTGGACGAGATCGCTATCGCTGACGTTCTGGAAAGAGCGAACCTGACGGCCGCGCGAGAGTCGATGCAGCCGGTCAAAACCGCGAACGATCAGGTTGTGCGTGCCTGGGCCGAAATTGGGCTCGATCTCGACGATCTCTCCATCGAAGATCGTCTTGGTCGCTTTGTCTGCCTTGGCCGAAATCTCCAGCTGTGTGCCGGGCTCGAGGCTGGCGTCGTCGATCCAGTGGAGCGAGGGATCATGCAAAACCAACGTCGCGACGTCAGGCAGATGAAGGCTCGTCTCGATCGTTACTTCGAGCAGATCGCGATTGAAGTCGTCCGAGGCATCTGCCCCGGCCAGCTTCACATAGAACTGGCTCAGAAGCTGGGCGGTGTCAACCATTCGGGATCTCCAGCACAGTGCCGGGGGTCAGTTTGCGCACGCGAGCGAGCCGGTTTCGTTCGGCGATGCGGCGCCAGAGCGTGGCGTCCCCGTACTCCATGTAGGCGATCCAGGCCAGGCTATCTCCCGCCGTGACGGTCCAGAGACGCCCGCCCGGTTCGCCGCCGGACGTGGGGTTCTGTCGAGGGAAGAGCTTGGCGTCCTTCACCTGCTGGAAGGTGACGTCCAGGCTGGCGCGAACCGGCGTTCCATTGGCCAGGAAGAGGCTGAACTGCTGCTTCATGCTGGTGATGACGGCGTCGAAGGACCAGGCAGAGCCCCACTGGAAACGAACCTTCGGTGGTCGGCCCTTCTTGTTCTTTTTGTCCTTCAGACTGTCGTCGATCAGCATCAGCTCCCAGATGGCGTCCGTGTATGTGGCGCGGACGTCGGTCCCCTCGCTATATGTGTCAAAGAAGAGTGTCATGGTAAGCGTCGCGGGCTGACCGCCGCCGAATTCGAGCTGCGGAACGTTGGCCCCTTTGGTCTTCCCTTGCGACCAGGAGTTCGACTTACTGAAGGCGTACTCCTTTGGATTGAACATGCAGGGGATCTCCGCCCCGCCCTTGTCGAGGTTGATGATCTTGGCCTTGGCCAGTGTGGTGTTGCTCATGTTCGATGCCTTCCGTCTCTGACCTAGCCGAGTCGGCGGCGTTCAGCCGCCAGGCGCCGCTTCAGGACGCCGTAAACCTGTCGGGCCAGCGCGTCGAGATCGGGTTCGACCGCACCCTTGTGCTCTTCACCACCCGGACTCGACGCTGTGGCAGGTGTCTCGTTGGGATCCGACGAACGATCGGTTGGGGCCGTCTGAACCACCGGAGCGGCTGAGTCTACGGTCGCCATGGACGGCGTCGACATGCTGGCCAATGGCGCGTTGGATGATGCAGTGGCGGCACCGTTCGGTGCTGGCGCTGCCGTGAAAGATGTCGCCATCGCGGGCGCCAACCAATCGGGCATCGGCTCCCACGGCGTGGGCAACCCACCCCATTCGTCGTTGGCCGCGCCGGTGACCTCCTGACGTGGTTCGGTCGCGAACGTCGCCGATTGAACGGGAGTGGCAACCGCAGGTCGGTACAGCGCTGAACGGGTGGTCGCAAACGCGGATGTTCCGGGCGCCGATGCTATGTCGACAAGTGGGTCGATCTGACGCGCGCGTTGAACGGCATTCGCTTCGGCTCGTACGCGCCGCTCAACGCCGAGCGCGACCGACTCCTCGTCCCCATCATCGCGCGGAGCAACGACGTTCCGTCGTGGTGGTGTCGAGGGCGTGGCAGCGATGGGTGGGACGAAGCGTGCCTGTCGGTTGCGTGCGACGTGTGTCAACTCGTGCGCCAGGAGTCCGAGTCCTTCAGGAGTCTCCTCGGCAAATCCGGCCGCGACGAAGACTTCGCCACCGGCCGTCACTGCGTCGGCCCCATGCGCGTCGGCAATGCGGCTCGCCTGTACGCCTCGGTGGATCGGCACGTCGGCCGGGTCGATGCCCACACGTGGGATCAGAAAGCGCCGGGTCGTTTCGGACGGAGGGTCGACCTGCTCGATTGGATCGATGTGGGGAACATCGGATCGCGCTTGCACCTCTGCCCGCAGCTCCGCCGCCTGCCCTCGTTCCTGACGGACGACGTCGACCAGGCGTTCGATCCACGATTGAGGCGAGCGGTCGCCTGACGATTCGACGAAGAGAGAGTCGGACGCGCGAGGTTCGGGCGCTGACGGTTGGGAAGGTCGGGGACGTCTCGGTCGCCGTATCTCGACGCGGTTGGACGCGATCACCTCCTCGGAGATGGTTGCGACGCCGGGCTCCGCGGATCGCTCGCGAGTCTGCTCGTCCAACGCCGCAGGTATTGCGTCCTCGGGGCCTGGTTCGTGTGATTCCAGAGCTTCAATTGCTGGTTCGTCCAGTGTGTGCGCCTCACTCGCCGCAATAACTGGTTCGGGCACCGATTCGCTCACTGCGTCACGCATGGATGACGGCGCCGAAGTATCTGCCTGCACGACAATGTCTGGCCGAGCTTCAACGGACTCCACGGGAGGCACTTGAGACGACGTTGAACGATCGGTCTCGTCGGTGCCGCGAAGGTTGATTGAAGGGGCGTTGGGCACGGTGACTTCGGGCGCAGTGGCAGCGGCGACCGGCTCTCGGTCGGTTTCGATAGATGGCGCAAGTTCGATCGAGACGGGTGCCTCGGCAGTGACATCATGATCTCGCGGCGCGTCGTCGATGGGTGCAGTCGTGTCCGCATCGCGTGGTTCGAATGGTCGCGCGGGTATGGATTCGATGCCGACGACAGGATCAGCGTCGAGGACCTGGCTCACGATTTCGTCTTGTCCTGGGTCGGTTTCGGTTGGCGCGCTCGCGGATTCGTCCGGATCCGGTTCGGACATTGACGACGATGGTTCTGGGCGAGACCGGCCTGACCGGAGGCACGTCCGACGTTGACTCCGTACGTGGTTGAGGCATTGCCGCCTGTGGGCTGGGATTGATCGTCCGTTCAACGGGCCGTGTCGCGCGCTCTGGTGCCGGTTGACGTACGGCCGCCGGGGTTTCGGCGACCATGCGCTCGACAGGCTCGACAGGCTCGACGGATGGCGTGGCCGTCATGGTGAGATCGACTGACTCAGGTTTCGTCGCGACCTCCGTGGTTAGATCGTTTGACTCAAGTTCCGTCGCAACCGTCGTCGCCCTCGGATCGGTCTCATCGACATCCTCAATTGTGGAATCGAATTCGGTGTAGACATCGGTTTCGAATGGCTCGAAGAACTCGACGAGATCGGTCTCGTCAATCATCTCGGGCGCGGCAGACAAGGCGCGCCTGAAACGACGAGTCGGGAGTCGGGACGTCGGTTCGACCGTTACGCCGGTCAGCGAACGTGTCAGAACAGGGCCGTCCGTCAGCCGTGCCACCAGCGGCCGCCGTCTGGCGATCCATTGAGCGAGGAATGCCCCGCGTTGTGCTGTCGCGCCGATCCGTCGCCGTGCCACCGTTACCCCAGACTCAATCCATCGTGCGCCAGCTCAAGCGACTCCACCGCCATGGTCGATCCATCGGCGGCGAACTCGGGGCCCGTCCACTTCACCGGATAGGCGTTGACGAAGTTCCAACGCAGCAGCTCGGTGCCCGTCACGTCGTACATGACGACCGAAACGTTGCGGCGCACGATGTCGCCTTGTGCGATCTGCATGTACCAATTCAGAAAGTCGTTTGAGTTGGTGATGCCCCGCTTCAACGTCAGGTTGCCCACTTTGGTGCGTCCGGGAAACTTGTGGGCGAAGGCGTTGTTGCCCCCTTCTTCGTACTCGTGAACGTCCATCTGCGCCTGCAGTCCGTTCACCGCGGTGAAGACGGCTTCCTTCTTCCCGTTCACTTCGACGTAGAAGCGGCAATTAGGATAGGCATCGTCAGTCATTCAGTTTGCCCTTCACCGTCGTCGCGTCTCGTCGCCGCGAGCCTTTTCCAGCCGGATCTCGCGCAGCATCAGCTTGTAGACGCGGTCGGCCAGCTTCTCGACGTTCACGGCGCCGTGCGCGCTGCCCGGTTCGCTCGCCTGTGGCGCCTCTTCATGCGGAGACTGTTCCTGGTTCTCGGCAGTCATTGCGTCCTATCGTCCCTTGGCCCTCACCCCCGGCCCCTCTCCCGCAAAGCAGGAGAGGGGTGTCCATCGGGTACAGGCGTACGACTTCCGGTTCGTCTCCTCTCTCCCGTTCGGACGGGAGAGGGGTTGGGGGTGAGGGCTTCTTCCACGGCCATACCAGCCCAAACGACGCATCAACCGGCCACGTCGAGCGTGAACCGGCTGCCGCAGCTTGGGCACTCCGTTTCGATCAAGCTGTTCCCAAGATCGTTGACGCGAATATAGAGATCCTGTAGGAACGCGAAATCCGGCGAAAAGAGCTGCTCGATCAACTGCGGGCTCACCGGACTAATGTCGCCGAGCCGGGTGATCACCCGGCTCAGCACCAGAATGCTCAGATAGGCTTCGTTCTGCTTCACGCGCGGATCCTGCAGTGGTTCAACCTCGTCCAATGCGGTGGCTAGCCGCATCGTACCGGCCCGATGCAGATTGCCGCGCTCGTCGACGAATCCGGCCGGCAGGGTGAAATCGAACTCGGTTCGCAGTGCCACCGCACCCGTCATCGCCGTTGCCCTTCATTCACTTCACGCCGGTTATTTGACGCGCTCGTACCCTTCGTGCGTGATCTCAAGCTCCTCGATGCCGACCTCATTGTTGGTCGCGTTGGCCGCGGGGCCGGTGATCTTGCTGGGCCAGGCGTTCACGAAATTCCAGCGAGCGATCTCGCTTGCTTCCTGGTTGAACATCACGATCGAGCCGTTCTTGCGAGCGTCGTCGATCTTGCCGTCCTCGACCAGCTTGCGCCATTGCCACATATCCATGGCGTCGGTGATGCCGCGCTTCAACGTAATGTTGTTCCACTTCATGCGGCCGGGAACCTTCTTGATTACGAATTCGCCCTTGGGGCCGCTGGCCTTGTACTCGACGACCTCGTTCTCACTGCCGAGTCCGGTGCATTCTCTGAATGCGCCGGCCACCTGTCCCTGAAACTCGATGCCAAACCACGCAGATACAAGCGGATCTTCCTTTGCCACAATACGTTCCCTTTCGATGCGTCGCCGTTAACCGCTTTACTACGCTCCGCCGCCCGCCCATTGGCTGAGACGGAAGATGACGAACTCGGCCGGTTTCACCGGTGCCAGGCCGATCTCGATGACGAGCTGGCCGCGATCGCGCACGTCGGGCGGGTTCAGCTCCTCGTCGCACTTGACGTAGAAGGCTTCACCGGGTGTTCTCCCGAAGAGCATCCCGTCGCGCCAGGCGCCGGTCAGGAAAGCTTCGACGTCACGCTTGACGCGGGCCCAGAGATCCGGATCGTTCGGCTCGAAGACGACCCATTGCGTTCCGGCCTCGATCGATTTCTCGACGTAGTTGAACAGTCGCCGCACATTGATGTAGCGCCAGGCCGGATCGCTGCTGACGGTGCGGGCACCCCAGACGCGAACGCCGCGACCGGTGAAGGTGCGGATGCAGTTCACGCCGACTGGATTGAGGGTGTCCTGCTCCCCTTTGGTCACCTGGAGGGAGGGCTCGAGAACACCTCGTACGACCTCGTTGGCGGGAGCCTTGTGCACCCCGCGCTCGTTGTCGCTGCGCGCCCAGATACCGGCCATGTGACCGGACGGCGGCACCGGCACCGGCTGGCCGTTCGGCCCCTGGATCTTGATCCACGGATAGTAGACAGCGGCGTACTTCGAATCGTAGTTGGTGTCACGGTCGCGCCAGCGCTTGGCATCCTGTGGAGAGAGTCCGGGAGGCGTGTCCAGAATGGCGACGCGATCTCCCATGCGCTCGCAGTGCGCGATCATGGCGAGTTGCACGGCTTTGACGCCGTTGGCATCGAGCGCGCCAGCTTCGTAGGCCGACATGATGTCCGGGCAGCAGACCATGGTGACGTCCTCCGCCACTTCAAGCCCTTCCATGCCGGAGCGATCAGAGACGCTGCCCGCGAAGTCGGACGACTGCACCTTTGGCGCGGACGAAATCGGCGTGGCTTTGAGGACGTACGTGCCGGCCTCAGGCACCCGCTCAGCCAACGTACCGGTTCCTTGCTCTTCGACGATCGTAATCAACCGGCTGGCGGTGTTGATGGCTTCGGCGACGTTCTTCCCGCCGCGCTTGCCTAGGTTGACGTTCTCGTAGACTTCCTCCACCTGCCCCATGCGGATCTTCAGTGTGAAGGTCGCTTCCGGCTGCTCATCGCCACTCGGTGGCGCGACTTCGACTGAGATATCTTCCGAGGACGTGGCTTTGGGCGAGACGGTCAGTGAAGGCATCGCTTTCGACGATTTGCTCGGCAGTTGGAGCGTCTCGTCTTTGCGGCCGTTACTGGACGGATTGGCTGGAGCGATGCGCGTGATGTAGCAGCGACCGCCGCCGTTGAGGAAGTAACCGTAGACGGCATGCGAGAGATACGTGCCGTCCAGATGCGGGTTGCGACGTCCCCCCTCTTCGAGGCTGCCAAACGTGTCGACGTACTGCGTCCAGTTGGTCACCAATACCGGGCGATTGGCTGGACCTGCGGGAGCGAAGCCGACGAAGGCGGCCGTCGCGGTGCCGGCGCCTTCGATGGGCCGCGGACCGCTGTCGACTTCCTCGACGTATACCCCCGGGGAAAGATATTCCGGCATGAGGCGCTCCTTTCAGCCGATGGAAGACCCGGCAATTCGCCGGTATCAATCGCGCGACCCACAAGCTCAACCCCGTGTCCGTCGGGCAGCAACCAATGAGCGTTCGCGCGGAACAGTACGGAATGAATTTGCGCGCCTTCATTTGAACAGCGCGGAAACACAGAGGCATCACAAGAATCACCGGGTGCGCGTTCTCAAATGGAATCGCCCGAGGGAGTTACTTCAGAACGATCTCGTATGACTCGGCTGGCACCTCGAACGAGGCCACCACCTCTTTCCCTTTCAGCGGGGTGACGCGCAGCTGAATCGTGCCCTGGTCAACGTCGCTAAGAATGAACGTCCCGTCTGGTCCCGTAATCGCGCCTTCGGATGCGCTCCCATCGACCGTCACTCGGACGCCAGGGACAGGCGCTCCATCCTTCCCTCGCACGATCCCGCCAATCTGGCTCGCGGTCTCTGTCGCCAGTTCGGGATCGTGAACTCGCAGGTAGCGGGCGGTGCGCGTCAGCACGAGTGGCGCCTGAATCGAGATGTTGAGGTCGAGCGGGGCGGTCACCACGTAGTGGATGGCCGGGTGCGGCACCGCTCCCAAACCGCCCCAAAGATCGAGCATGCTGTTGGGCTCCCCTTCCGGAATCTGGCCGGAAAGGGCCGGTTCAACGTCTCGCAAGCTTGGTGAGACGACCTCTGCCGGGATCTCGCGAAATCGCATCAAGGTGGCGAGAACGCGCCAGAGAATTTCGTGCTGATCCCGCTCATCGGTAGCGAGGGAGCTGACCATGTAGTGCAGATCGATACGTCGAGGCGCGAGCTTGCGTTCGGAAATCCCGTTGGCGCGCGTGCTGTTAAAGCTGTTCTGTCTTAGGTCGGCGTTTTCCTCAAGCTTGAAGAGGAAGAAATCGACCGTCGGTCGAGTGAGGCGGTCGATCCACTCCCGCGTCGGCGTCTCGAAGCGCACGTCGATCTCGGAGGCAGGAATTTGCCCGCGCTGATAGAGGAGGTTCGTCAGCGACTCGTGAACGTCGTTCAGCATCGAAGACCGTCACCCCGTCTCACGTCCAACCTGCGATCTCCGATTCGGTCAGTGGCTTCTCGAGCTTGGCGTATTCGGTGCGAGCGGCGTGCAGAAGATGGTCCATTCCGACCGGCTCGTGTGCGTCAGCGGCCATAAAAGCCGCACCTAATGCGATGTTTCGAATGTTCCCGCCGGTGACATTGAGGCGTGCCAGCTTGGCGAAATCGAGATCAGACAGCGGTACTTGGCGCGGGAAGATCTTGCGCCAGATCTCGGCCCGTTGTGATGCGTCTGGAAATGGAAAGTGCACCACGAACCGGATTCGCCGCAGGAACGCGGTATCGAGCGCCGATTTGAGGTTAGTGGTAAGAATGGCCAGTCCCTGATACGCCTCCATACGCTGCAGCAGATAGCTCACTTCAATGTTGGCGTAGCGGTCGTGGCTGTCCTTTACCTCACTCCGCTTACCGAACAAGGCATCCGCTTCGTCGAACAAGAGGATGGCACCACCCGCATCGGCCGCGTCGAAAATACGCCGGAGGTTCTTCTCCGTCTCGCCGATGTACTTGCTCACCACGCTGGAGAGGTCGATCCGGTACAAGTCAAGTCGCAGTGAGTTGGCCAGAACCTCGGCAGCCATGGTCTTGCCGGTTCCGCTGGCTCCCGCAAAGAGCGCGCTGATCCCGAGACCGCGCGATCCTTTCGATCCAAAGCCCCAGGAGTCGTAGACCGTGCCGCGATTGCGCGCGTGAACGGCAACTTCTCGCAGCAGCATGCGTTGCGGTTCCGGCAGGATCAGATCTTCCCAGTCTGCCGACGGCTCGAGTCGCTGCGCCAACTGTTCGAGCTGTGGCCGCGTGTGTCCGCGCGCTGCATCCCACACCGCGCGATCAAGTTCCAGCGCTTGATCAGTCATGCGGTTCGCCAGCGCCAGTGTCCCGGCTGCCTTAATCAGCGAGGTGCTCATGTTGAACTGAGAAGTCAGGGCGTCAAACGAGCCGTTGAGTTGCGAGACTTCGTCCCCAAGCACCGACTGCCAGATCTGTCGCTGCTCGGTGCGCTCTGGCTTCGCAACATCGAAGACGACGGTTGGGCGTTGACGTATTCGCATGCGTTCGGGAACGGAGACGAGCAGCGGCCCGGTCATCCGGTCGATGAGCCAGCTCATCGCGTTGCGCTTTTGAACGTCGGACAGGTCCAGATCGTCGCAATCGATCAACAAACCCATCGAACTGAGCCGCATTTCGCGCCGCCAGAGGGTCGCCGTCAGATCCAGATCTCGCGAGCCAAGCGGGATCATTTCGGCTGGAATGCTGTGGCCCGAACAGCCAAGGGCATGAAACGCCGCAATGGCGATGTCACGCTTGCCACTTTCGTCTGGTCCACAGAGTTGGATAACCGGCGATCTGGCTGATCGGCCCGCCTGACTCCAGACCTCCACAATCCCTTTGGCGATTGATTCGTGCGATGGAACCAGTGACGTGTTCCAGCCAAGCGGCTCGAGCATCGTCGAGAGGCGCTCGTCGGGTTGCTCGACGCCGATGAGCGAGTGCAGGATGCGTTCATCGATGCGCAATGGGCATTGGGTCAGAGAGTGCCCGGTGCCAATCTCGACGAGATGCCAACGCCGAAGCGGCGACGCGGGCGCCATGGCTGTCCAGTGCGCGTTGGGCAGCAGAGTGAGAGCCGCGCCAAACGTTGGATACGTCTTGAGCGGGTCGCCATGTGCGCTTGCCAGGATGCGCGCGAAGCTTGAATCGAGGTCAACCCCGGCACAGAGGAGCAGCACATCTCGCTCGAATGGCGTCAAATTGAACAGATTTTGAATTCGCGCGATGGCAGGCTCGGGCGACATCCGATCTTCGAGTGCTTTCAGGTCATCCGCGATTTGAGCGTCATCCGCGCCTGAGGTATTGGGTTGGTCGGGGCCGAGCCGCGTCGCGATTGACTGACGTAAGCGTTCGATCGAGGTGGTCAGATAGACCTGGTTCTCAATGATCCAGTTGTCGGTACGAGTCACCATCATTCAAGGTCCGTCGTTCAGGTCGATCGGAACTGATGAAATGCGGTACGTGACGGAGGGCCGATAGCGGGCCTGCAATGCAGACCAGAGCCTCGACGTCTCATCAGTACTGAGGAACTCCGGCACAATGGTAATCTGTTCCGTGCGTTCGGCGATCCCCGAGGCTGCCAACGCGGCCTTGGTTCCGGATCCGCCTCGATTCGAGGACGTCGCCAGAGACGTGCGTAGCACCTCGGCCGTCAGCACGGGCGTTTCGTGCATCACCTGGATACCGCAGCCCAACAACACTTCCGCGTGAAAATCCTGCTGCCCGTAGGCCGCGAGAAGATAATGGAGATCGAGCGAGAGTGGTCTCGACGATTGCCCATTCACACCGTTGCTCGGTGACTGGTCCAGGCGCATCAGTGTGGCGCGTGGCGTCACCCGATAGAGAAACAGGTTGAGTTGGCTGCGCTCGTCCGCGCCAACCGTGATGCGATCGGGTGGTAGGGCCGTCACCGTTACGTCTCCTACGCTCGAGGCGATATCCGATTTGGCGACCCGATTATCGAGCAAATCCTTGAGTACCGCGCTGACGGCGGCGACGGCGAGCGCTCCGCTCACGTTGGCTCCTCACCGGTCATGTGCCGCGCTCCGGCCAGGAAATCGGCGGCGCACCCTCTGTAGGAATCGGCCGCGTGCGCTTGCGGGCACATACGGAATGGTCGACTGTTCCGCCAGAAAATCGCAGAGCTCGAAGAGAGATCGAAAGTAGCGTCGCCGGCCGTCGCGTACGTCGACGACCGATCCGCGCCAGGTCGGTTCGGCTCCAGAGATCTCCCTGCGTTCTTCCCACAGGTTGACGACAAACGAGAAAGATCGTTCGTCCCGTGATCTCACCGCGTTCCTCCGGTTGTACCGAACGCCTCGGTGATGAAGCGCACGCTGAATCGGCTTCGTTAGAATGTGCGCTCATTCGACCAGACGACGAACACGGCGGTGTCACAACAATCACGAATACGCATCGACCGTCAGTGTGCGGAATTGCTCGGCGAAGTAGGCGAGCTGGGCGACCGTGTCGTTGAGCTCGTCCAGATCCCGGTCGTCGTCCGACGCTGGCCGGCCGAGGAGGGAATTCTGGTTGAGTTGATCGATCGCGCGCATCACCAATTGCGCGGCCTCACGGAGCTGATCGGACGCGAGCTCGAATTGAACCTGAGCTTCGTTCAACGTATTGAGCACACCGGCCAGACTGCTGGAGCCGTTTGGCTCCCGTCTGGGCAGGCGCACTACCGGCTCGACCGGGAACGCGGCAACGAGTCGCTGGTTCCCGTCGGAGAGCAGCGAACGGAAGAGCGATTGGGTCTCGGGCATCGGCTCGATCCCAAGCTCACGTTTGAGAGTCTGCTCGCACAGTCGGTATTGTCGGAGCGCCGCCGCACGCTGACCAGAGGCGACGTAGAGATCGATGAGATCCCTGTGCACCTCTTCGCGCAATGGGTCCGACTCGAGGATGCGCGCGGCGATGTCGATCGCTTCGGCCAGCTCATTTCGTTTCACGTGGAAAGCAAGCAGACTGTCGAGCGCCTGAAGATACAGGCGTCGCAAACGCTCGCGCTCGACGAGGCACCAGTCGTCATAGCATTCGGTCAGCAGGTCGCCACGGTAGAGGTCGATAGCCTGTCGATAGAGCCCGGCCGCTTTATCGGTTGAATGGTCCTCCAGTTGGGCGGCCCAGTCGCAGCGGTGCTCGAACTCGGCCACGTCGAGCCGAAAGTCGCTGCCGAGGTTGAATCCGACCTGCCGAGCGTCGATCTGCAAATAGGTCGAACCGCGTCCGTCATGCTCCAGCAGCCGCCGAAGCCGCCAGAGCGCCGTGTTGAAAGAGTGGCGCGCACGATGGTTTTCGAGGTCGCCCCAAAAGACGCCAGCCAGCTGCTCGCGCGAGTGTGCGGAATCACGACCGAGAAGTAGATAGCTGAGGAGATCGCGCACCCGCTTACTGGGCACCTGAGCCAGCGGCAGTCCGTCTCTCTCAATGGACATCGTGCCAAACAGACGAATCTCGAGCGTTCCCACAATGCCCTCCCGGCTTACCAGTCGCATGGCGTATCGGGGGTGCTGATTCGCCCGTCTAATCACCGGTCCAGAGCGTTGAAGCATGACTGGAGCACGGCGCCAAAACGTTTCAGGCGAGCCCCGGTCGACGCCCACCAATCGGGACGTCGACGCGACGGTGTTGACTGCGATGTCGAGCTCGAACGACGGAACCAGGAAATTGCGTCGGCACTGGCCTTCCAGCGCACAGGTATCTCGCTGATTTCGAGTGTCTCTGAATGGATACGTTTTGTCGCGACCGAATGGACCGAGAATAGGGGCGTGTGGGACGAATGTCAATAAACTGCTTTACACCCTGGATTGGATGAACGACGTGGTTCGCCAGACACGGCTGCACCAGTGTGGATATGAGTCACCGCGCGAATGGAGGGGAGTGAAGTGATAAGTCAACCGGCTGCGCGCCCATCCGCGTGCAGCCGGTTTCAAGCGAGTTTGGGTGTTGAACCTTTGCCGGTCCACGCAGGAGCCGTTTCTCACGACCGCGAAGCTCACTACGGCACCTGATTCATGCTCTCGCCCGGTCCGATGACCCGTTGACCACTGCCTTGGTCATAGCTCGACGTATCCTGGACCTGGTTCAGTCCCTCGCCCGGTCCATTGACGCGACCGGAGTTCGCCGCGACGTGCGTGTCGTCGACGTACAGGCTCAGTCCCTCACCGAGCCCGCGGATCTGATTCGTCGGGTTCGCGAGACTGGTCTGATCCACGTACGCGCTGAGTCCCTCACCAGGTCGAGCAATCCGGCTCGTCGGAGCCACGAACGTGGTGTTGTCGACGTACGGACTCAAGCCCTCACCTGCTCCAGAGATCTGGTTGGTCGGGACCGCGAATGTCGTTTCGTCGACGTACTGGTTGAATCCCTCGCCGAGACTGGCGATGCGATTTGAAGAGCCGATTGTGCCAGCGTTGTCGACCGCCGCGACCGATGAGACCGTGTGGCTCGCGTCGCGCATCGTGTTGATTCCGAACATGAGCAGCGCTCCGCACAGAACGCCAACGAACAAGAAGCCGATCGAGTTCAAGTCGACTCGTCGCATGGTAGCCATTGTTCCGACTCCCTTCGTGATCGGTGGCGGCTGCGACCTGCAGCCCGTCTGTCCACCTCGATCTCGATGGTTCGAGTATGGGCGTCGCCGCTCTTGTCAACATCCGAAGGGATACGGATTTGAAGTGAGGACACGGGAACGCAGGTGAGTACGTATTGTGCGCAATGAATACGTAGCTAATAGGGTGTGGGTAGCGGGCGGTTGTCGGTACAGCCTGATATGAAGAGTAGCTCGCGGTATCGCGGTATCGCGGTTAGAGGATTCCAGTGCGTGCCGCGGCGGCGACGGCAGCGGCCCGTGCATTGACGCCGAGCTTGTTGAAGATGTTTGTGATGTGGGACGTGACGGTACGGCGACTGATAAAGAGTTGCTCGGCGATCTCGGCATCGGTGAGGCCCTCGGCAACCAACTTGAGCACTTCAACCTCGCGCGGGCTCAATCCGGCTGGATAGCGTGCAGGTTTCTTCGAGTTCTGATCGATCTGTTCGCGCAGTGATGCGACCCGTTCCAGCGTCGGCCTTGCTCCCAACGGCTCGCAGACGGATTGCACCTCGTCGAGGAGGGCGGTGGCCTCCTGGATCTGACCCTGGACAAGTCGGAGTTTGGCCACTTCAAGGAGGGCCAACGCGCGTTCGAAGGGTGCGGCGCAGGCTTCGGCCAACTGCAGCGACTCCTGAAGATGCTGCTCGGCACTCGCGAAGTGCTCGTCGACGGTGTCAAGGCTGCCCAGAAAGCGATGTGCGGCGATGAGAGCCAATGGCTGACGTGGATCCGAGGCGTGGGCGAGGGCGCGTTCAGCCTCTTGGCTTGCGAGTGGTGCGTGTTCGTCCGCCAGGTGATATTTCGCCCAGAGGAGCGCGGCTTCGGCTCGGCCGGGGATACAATCGCTCCAGGCGAGCCAGCGATCGAGCATCTCAATCCACTCTCGCGCCGCTGGCAAGTCGTTTGCATCCAGCGCCAGCGCGGCCGCGAGATGCTGTATCTCGACGGCAGCCGGGAAGTACGTTGCTCCAGGTTCAGTGTCCGGACCGTTCGGGAATACCTTGAATACTTCCTGCCACGCCGTTTGCCGGTCGCCACGAAAGCGTGCAAGTAATCCGAGAGTCAGGTTGACCCAGAGATGAGTACCCTCCTTAACGTTCCACTCGCTTTCCGCGATGGCCGTCGCATGGGCAATTTGCCATTCGCCGTGAAGTAGCATATGCCATACCTGCCCGGAGTTCAGCACGGATCCACCTGACTCGGCTCCGCTGGCGGTGCGAAACGCATCCTCTGCAAGGCGAACCAGCTCACTCTGGGCTCGTACATCATCGGTTTTGAAGGGGATCATGATTCCGTTGAGCTCGTAAAGCGCGCTGGCCCCGATCATCTGACGGTGGTCGATCTGCTGACTGATCTCGCGAAATCGTGCGAACATCGCACGGGCCGTGTTCGTCTCTCCAGTCGCTTGATAGTAAGACGCCAGAGCCAGATGGGCATCCGCATGGGATTCGATCATCGCAGCGTCGAGATCGTGGAGTTGCTCAAATGCGGCGATATGTCTTTGCGCGAGCTCACGCCCTTCTCGAACGCGTCCGACCATCGCCAATCGTGTGGCGAACGTGCCTCGCCGCGTGTTGGTCATGACCTGTGTCGTTCGTGAGACCGGGAGACGGCCCGAAGCGATCGCGTCGACTGCCCAGTGTTGAGAAAACTCATCCAGCTCAACATGCTCGGTTGCGAGTTGTTCCAGCGCGGCGTCACCCGCCTCCATCTCAACGAGTCCTTGCCGGTCATCTCCAGCATAACAACGCAGCACGCCGCGCGCCGCCAGCGCGTGGGCAGCGAGGACGCGGTCCCCCAGCTGCCGAGCCAGACGCTCGGCGGTCTCAAGGTACGCAATGCCATCCGATGGATTGGCAAACCGCTTGAGCCTCGCGATGCGATAGAGGAGCCAGGCACGCTCCCGAGCACGAGGCGCGTCGGACTCCAGCAGACGTTGAGCGGCGTCAAATCGATCCGCAGCCTGTAGCCAGGCGTAACTCCGCTGCGCCCGCTCTCCCGCTCTGATCAACCATCCGATAGCTCGCGCGTCGGCTGCCCGCTGAAAGTGGTAGGCGATCACGTCAGGATCGGGCTCGGTGAGGGACAGGAGGGCTTCCGCTGCTGCCGTGTGCAAGTGGCGACGGCGGAGGGCTGTGATGTCGTCGTAGACAACCTCGCGGAAGAGAGCATGGCGAAAGCGGAAGTTTCCTCGAGAGTCATCGAGGATCAGGTGCGCCGACTTGCCTTGTTCGATCGCCGCGGCTATCACTTCGTCGTCTGCCCCACTTACGTTTTGCCAGAGCGTCAACGGTACCTCTTGCCCAACGACCGTCGCCACCTGCAGCAACAGACGCACATCCTCAGTCAGATGTGCCAATCGCGCGTCGATGACTTGACGAAGTAAGGCGGGAACTGCTCCACTTCGGAGATCACCGAGGGACCATGTCTTCCCCTGCCTGGAAAGAATCTCCTCTGCCTCCAATGTGCGCAGCAGTTCGCCGGCAAAAAGCGGGTTACCCTCGGCATGCTCATCGAGGTACGTCTCCAATCGGAGACGATCGGGCGCTGTCAGTTTGTATCGCTCCTCGATCAGCGCTCGCTGACCATCGGCGTCGAGCGGTCGCAACTCAACGCGGATGGCCTGCGTCTCGCGCGCGAGAAACGGAAGCAGCACGTAGAGCGGATGGTGACGCTGTAGCTCATCAGCCCGGTACGTCGTCAGGAGCAGGACCTGCCGGTGGTCGATCCGGCGAGCAAACGTGCGCAGGAAGTCGAGGCTGGCTCGGTCTGACCAATGCATGTCCTCCAGAACGAGCAGGATGGGCTGCTTGGAAGCAAGATCGGAGAAGAAGTCGCTCGTGGCGTCAAACAGCTGCGCCTGACTGCCAAGCGCGTTCGACGCCTCCAGGTTACCGACGAAGGTTGGGAGCGGCGGCTGGTCGTCGTTGCGCTGCCGCTTGTAATCGCGCAGCGCCTCTACCCAGGGCCCGTAGGGCGGAGTAGCGGTCAGGTCGTAACACCCGCCCTTGAGGACGAGGCAGCCTTCGACTCAGCTTCCCGCGTCAGCCACTCAACCAGCGTCGTCTTGCCGAGGCCAGCTTCACCGCTGATGAGCACGAGCGAGCCGTGCCCGGCGAGCATGGTATCGAGCGCATGCCGCAGCGTGGCCTGTTCGCGCTCGCGACCGACGAGGAGCGGAACGTGACGGCCGTGTTGTGATTGAGACGATGTCGTCATTCGAACACTCCGTGTTCAGCGGCTCAGATTACACCCTGTTCCTTGGCCCAGACGGAAGCCGCTGCCCGCGAACCGATGCCGATCTTGTTGTAGACCGAGGTTAGGTGCGACGTCACGGTCCTACGGCTGATGAAGAGTTTTTCCGCGATCTCGGCATCGGTGAGGCCCTCGGCAACCAACCTGAGCACTTCAACCTCGCGCGGGCTCAATCCGGCCGGATAGCTTGGAGACTTCTTCGAGCGCTTATCGATCTGATCTCGCAGCGACGCGACACGGTCCAGCGTTGGCCTTGCCTCCAGCGGTTCGCAGATGGATTGAACCTCGTCGAGCAGTGCGGCGGCTTCCTGGATCTGAGCCTGGGCCAACCGCAGTTCGGCCAGTTTCAACAAGGTCAACGCGCGTTCGAAGGGTGCGGCGCAGGCATCTGCCAGTCGCAAGGATTCCTGGAGGCGTGCCTCGGCCTCTTCGAAGCCCTTGTCGGTCGTGTTCAGCTCACCAAGGA
The DNA here is from genome assembly GCA_963822235.1 of uncultured Chloroflexia bacterium. Lineage (GTDB taxonomy): Bacteria > Chloroflexota > Chloroflexia > Thermomicrobiales > Thermomicrobiaceae > CALAGB01. The sequence continues at coordinate 1,056,308 of CAWGGU010000005.1, read as the reverse complement.
AGCGGTAGGCAGACAAGAGCGCCAGCGGCTGGCGCGGCTCGGACGCGTGACCCAGCGCACCGTTTGCATACTGGAGTGCGCGGCTATGATCGCCCGCTGCCCGGTAATAGTTTGCCCAGCTAAGTTGTCCCTGTGCCCGCGGCCGAGAACCGTGCCGCTCCAGTCCAGCCAACGGTCGTGGGAGTCTAACCAAGTTTGGGCAGACTGCAGATCCCCGACATCCAGTGATAGCGCGGTAGCGAGTCGCTGGTAGGACAATGCGGCAACGTACCCGATACTCCCGGGCTCCGTGGATGGCCCTTCAGGCATCAGCTGGCGTACGAGTTTCCATGCCAGGTCGGTGTCGCCCTGTTCTCGTGCTATTGGTGCAACGATCCATCCCACGTTGTCCCATCCGGCATCATACGCGGCGACAAGTTGTCGCAACTCCCGCCATTTTCCCTCGAGCTCTAACAGCGGCAGATACGCGATGCGCGGATCCTCATCACGCACTCCACTTGTTCGCCGCAATGCCTCGTCCGCCAGGCTAGCCAGGCGACTTCGTTCGGCAATCTGATCTGCGTGGTAGGGTAGGACGACGGTGAACAACATGCTCGCCGCGTTCAACCCTGATTGAAAGTCGTCACCGATCGCGTGGAAGATATGGTCGGCGCGGGAAAATGCCTTCGAGGCATCATCCGGCTCCCCGAGCGCCGCGTGCACAATTGCCACGGCCGAGAAGGCATCGGCATAGCCCGATCCGCCGACTTTCGGAGACCGAAGGAGAGGCGATATTCCGGACACCACCGCGTCTGCCAGGTGACGCGCCTCCTTGTAACGTCCGGCTGAGCATAGGTTCACGGCCAACGTGCCACGCGGGTCAGTCTCGTCAAGACCCCAACTTGCCAAGCGCTCGCACAGTCTTACCCGCTCGCCAGAGGAGAGCCGGTCCACAGCCGCAACGCCCTCCTCGAGCGTCGCCAACCCCTTGTGTGGCTCACCTCCGACGCGGCGAAAGAGCCCCAGGCTGAAAGTTGCATAGGCACTGAGTGTGAGATCGTCAGCTAAATGCGACAGGCGTAGCGCTTTTTCGATGGATGTAATGGCAAGGCGTGGCTGCGACATGCGGCGCAACCATCCCACACGCAGCAGGAGCCAGCCCCGTTCTCCCACGTCCGAATCATGGGCCTCCATTTGCCGCACAGCCTCCTCGAAGCGGTCGGCGGCACTAAGCAAGGCATACGTCCACTGGGCTCGTTCCCCAGCTCGAATTAGCCATTGAGTCGCTCGCATTTCACCCGCTTGGTGAAAGTGATAAGCAACCAGATCCGGGTCGGGATCCTGAAGATCCAACAAAGCTTCTGCAACCCGTCGGTGCCAGCCGCGACGCCGGATGAGGAGCACCTCGCGGTAGAGCGCCTCCCGAACGAGTGCGTGGCGAAAGCGATAATGGCCATCCGGTCCAGCCTCAGTCAGAATCTGTGCCGCTTTGCCCTGTTCGATCGCAACCGCCAGTGCGTCGTCGTCCGCATCGCTCACTCGCTGCCAGAGGTCAACCGAGAGGTCCTGGCCGATAATCGCAGCCACCTGCAGGAGTGACCTTGTTTCGTCGCCAAGCCGTGCGAGTCGACTCTCGATGACTTGCTGCAGCAACATTGGAAGCCGGACATTCGTGAGATCACCTAACGTCCACGCCTCGGAAACTCGTGCCAATACACCCGCATCCTCCAGAGAACGCAGCAGTTCCAATGAATAGAAGGCGTTTCCTTCCGCGTGTTCTCGCAGATACGTCTCGAGACGACGCTCGTCTGACTCGCTCAGCACATGCGTATGCCGGATCAACTTGCGCGTGGCATCGTCGTCGAGGGGTCGCAACTCGATTCGTTCAGCGCGCGATTCCCGGATCAATATCGGCAGTACGGGATACAGCAGATGCTGGCGGTTCAGCTCGTCTGACCGGTAAGTGGCAACGATCGTGATGCGGTGGTTGGCTGTTCCGCGGCCCATGACACGTAAGAAGTCGAGGCTGGCCCGATCGGCCCAGTGGAGGTCCTCCAGACAGATCAAGAGGGGTTGCCCTGTCGCGACCTCGAAGAGAAATTCACGCGTGGTGGCAAACAAACGCTCTTGGCTTCCCAGAGCAGAGAATGCGGCGAGATCATTGACAAAGGGAGGCAGAGGAGGCAACGAATCCTGTGGCGAATACGATGCCAGTGCTTCAGCCCATGGCCCATACGGCGGTGTCGCGGTCAGATCGTAGCAGCCACCCCGCAGCACCAAGCCACCTTGGTCAGTGGCTTCATCCGCCAGCCAGTCGACGAGGGTGGTCTTGCCGATGCCGGCCTCGCCGCTCACCAACACCAGCGAGCCGTGGCCGGTAAGCATGTCGTCCAGCGCCTGTCGCAGAGTGGCCTGCTCCCGCTCTCGACCGACGAGGAATGGCACGTGATGAGCGGGTTGCGGTTGAGATGACGTCGCCATTAGCGTGCTCCATATTCGGCTGCTCAGATCACGCCCTGCTCTTTGGCCCACACGGCCGACGCGGCCCGCAGCCCGGCGGCGGTGCTCGCTTGGATCCACGGCCGTGCCTGCCCACCGGAGCAATTGCATCGCGTCTTCTACGCGACCCGCTTCGGCCGACGCGTGGATCGAGCGGGCTTTGTCCGCTTCCGCCACTGGCGCCTCTACGGCGAAGCGGGCTTGGCAGGCAACCACGCCGCCGTCTGGCTCTACGGAGAACACCTCACCGTGGAGTTCGCCGATAAACCGCTCGCCCAGTATCACGTCACCTACCAGCCCGACAAACGGCATCTCAAGACCGTGACGGAGCCCCAACTGTTCGAGACCCCACACCGCTCGCCGCAAATACCTCTCTGGGTCCTGGGCGAGGGGGACTGGCTCCAGATGCTGCGGGTGCCGGCGTACGCGCCGCGTGCGCGGCGCGGTGTGGGCACACAACTCGCGCTCTTCGCGCTTGATGCCACCGGATAAGGCGCGCTTGCCAGGCCAACATACCTTGATCAGGAACTACACCGCGAGGTCAAGCAGCAACCGGGATAGCTGTTCCGGTTCGGTGATCATCGCGTCATGACTGGTCGCGATTTCCACGTAACGCCAAGCTGCGTCCGCCCGCAGTCGGGTGGCGAATTGCGCGAATGCGCGGGGCGCTTCAGGAGGGGCAGCCGGATTGGTGCAGTAGACATAGGTGCGTGGAAGCTGGCGCGCGCGTGGATTGGACAGCCGCACGGGGTCCAGCTTGGTCTGGAGCGGATGCATGCCTATCCTGGGGCGCACCCAGGCCAGGTCTGCCTCGGAGGTAATTCCGAAGTTATCGGATAAGGGAGGGACCCCATAGCCGTTCCCTTCGCGGCGTGCCTGCTCATGGAACATGGCGATGGTCGCTGGTGGGGCGAAATCACTCAGCGCTTGCCCATCACCTGGGACAAATGCATCGAGGTACACTAGGTGCCCGAGGCGCTCGGCTGCCTGTTCCGCGACGCCAGTGATGACCATGCCCGCGTAACTATGGCCAACCAAGACCACGTTGCGCAGGTCCTCGTAGTACAAGACGCCCACCACGTCTTGGATGTGCGTATCGAGGGTGATCCCGGACCCCAGTTGATGGGCGCGTTCGCCGAGTCCCGTGAGGGTGGGCGTGAAGACGTCGTGTCCGGAGGCGCGCACAATCCGGGCGACGCGCTGCCAGCACCAGCCACCATGCCACGCCCCATGCACGAGGACGAAGGTTGTCATCGCAGTCCTCCTCATCGGTAAATCGTACGTCAGGGACGTTCGAGGGCCACAACGGTTCGCTGGGAAGCAAGGAGCACAATGACATCATCACATAGGTGCGGTGTGCGTTGCCAGCCGCGGTGCAAATATGTGTCCGACATCATGTGGCGAGGGCTGTGCTCGCCCGCGTCATAGCGCCTACGCCCTGGCGGTATTCCTCAGGATGTTCACTTTCTCCACTAGCGGTAGATCAATCCATGCGCCACTGCGATTCTCCGAAGGCTGACGAGCTTCCACCTATTATTGTTCTCTAACATTCGTGCCGCTGCGTCGTTTGCGCAAACGACGCAGCCGTCTCATCGCACCAACCTCGCTTGCCCACCGCGCGGCTCGTGCGCTTCGATGCTTATGGATGCTGAGGCGCTCCCCCGAGTCCACCGGGGGCGAGGAAATCGCGCGTCCCAGGGTCAATCCGCGGCGCCGACCGCGCTGAGCTGGCGGGTGACCACCGCTCCCAGCCCACCGGGGGCACGCCCATCACGCTCACCGGGGCCCGCGCGGTTCCCGACATCGCCGGTCTGGGCATCTGCAATCGCAGGAACGGCCGGCCGGATCGTGTCGGATCATGTTTTCCTGGTCGACACGCCGTTGCTCGGCGGCGACACTTGCCGGAGATTGTCCGATCGGGTCGAGACGAATCATGTTGGCCGTGTCGACCTGCGACTGATTCATTGCCGGGACCGCCTCGGATTGCGCGATTCCGCTCGTGGTGTCGGTCAGCACCTGAACCGTTCGCACTTGATCGAACCAATGGGTACCCAACACGATGCCGAAGGTGAGGGCGACTCCGAGCAGCAGACCAGCGAGACCTGCCGTCAGCATGGTGGAGTCGATGCGTGGCGTGATGCGCGTCATCGGGTTCATTTCGAACGTCCTTCCCGCAACAGCGATCTCTCGCATCTTGTTCGTCATTTGGTCGGGCCCGACCGATGTTTGTAGTATGGAGAGAAGTGGGAGTGTCGACATCGACAGGAATACCGTTTCGTGATCGACGAGTCTGACGGCGAACGGGTAGGCATAGGTACCTAGTTGGCACCCATCCGTTGAGATCCACTACGTATCTGTGCATACGGGAGTCGCAACGGGTCCTGCGCTGTTTTGAGAACTGAGGTAGACGGGGATCAGATCAAGCGGTGCTCTTTGGCCCACACGGCCGCCGCGGCTCGGGAGCCAATGCCGATCTTGTTGTAGACCGAGCGGAGATGAGCGCTGACCGTGCGACGGCTGAGGAAGAGCTTGTCGGCGATCTGGGCGTCGGTGAGACCGTCGGCCACCAGGCGGAGCACCTCGACCTCGCGAGGGCTGAGTCCGGCGGGATAGCTCGGAGTTCTCTGCGACATCTTGCTGATCCTGTGACGGAGGGCGTCAACACGTTCGAGCGTCGGTTTTGCCTGCAGCGGCTCGCAGATGGACTGCACGTCGTTTAGCAGGAACATGGCCGCATCAGGTCGCCTCTGTGCGACCCGCAACTCCGCTAGCTCCACCAGTGTCAAGGCACGCTCGAAGGGCGCGGCGCAGGCTTCAGCCAGGCGAAGCGATTCCTGGAGATACGCATCTGCGTCGTTGAATTGCCTGGCTTCCGTGTTCAGCGTGCCGAGAAAACGGTGAATCGCGATGAGGGCCAGAGGCTGACGCGGCTCGGAGGCCAGCGTGAGTGCCTGGTCCGCAAGACGGCGGACCCGGTCGCTGTCACCCGCCCGCTGATGATAATGCGCCCAGAGCATGATCCCTTCGGCCCGTCCCGCGAATGCTCCGCTCCAATCGAGCCAGCGGTCGTGTGCCTCGAGCCAACCACGGGCCTCCGGCAGGTTTCCTTCATCCAACGCCAGTTCAACTGCCAGACGTTGCAGCTCCTCGACCCCGCGAAAGATGTAGTCTCCGGGCTCGCTCGCCGCTCCCTGTGGCAGGTAACTCCGAATCTCGTGCCAGGCGCGCTCGATCTCTCCTCGCGCGTGAGCGCGACGCCCAAACACCACCTGCGGCACGATCCCCCAAGACACGGCAGACGTCGCCAGGTGCTCATACCACCACTCCTGCATCCATTCCATCTTCGACCAGGCTCCGTCGAGGTAGGACGTCAGGAGATGACTGACTCCGGCGGGCATCGGTCCGACGCCGAATCTCTCGGCCGCCTGTTCCCAGGCACGGTCGTGCCGCTCCAGAAGGCTGCGTCGAAGTTCAAGGTCGTCAGCGAAGTAGGGCAGCACGAGGTAGGCAAGCCAATCCTTGAGCATGTTCCCATGCTGGGCGTTGTCATTCGTCCGTGCCATCAGAGCCGTGCACTTCCGGAAGGCACGAGCTGCTTCGGCCGTTCGTCCTTGCATCGCCCGAATCCGTGCGAGCGCGTTGTAGGCATATGACATTGGTAAAGTCGCTGCGACTGCCATCTTCGAGCGGCTGTCTGCTTGCTGATTGAATTCCTTATCCACCTTGCCAGTCGCGTACTCTGGAATGTCTTCGAGCGCAGGCTCAAGATCCCCCGCAATCGCGCGCCACAGCGCGCGAAACGCACGATAGGTGCTTGGGCGTGACCAGTCCGGGACCTGAATCGGCGGCGGCTCGAGCGGATGTCCGATAAGCTCATCGAGGAGATCGACTCCGGATATTACGTCCGGCACCCCAGCGCCAACCGTTTGCCCACGATTCACGCTCTGCCCACGATACAGGCGGGCGTACGCGACCAGAAGCTGGTCGCCGATCGTCGAGCCGAGCCGTTCGGCTTCGTCAAGAAAGGCGATCGAACGTCCTGTATCGATGAACCCGAACTGTTCACCAAGCAGCCACAGGATCCAGCCACGCCGCCGGTCATCGCCCATTGCCTCGAGTGCTGGCAGCGCGGTCTCGAGTCGCTCGACCGCAGTCGTCGACGCGTAGAGTGACGCGGCACGTTCGCCTGCCCGAATGAGCCAGCTAACAGCGCGATCGTCGTTGGCTTGCTGAAAGTGGTGGGCGATCACGTCCGGATCAGGGTGGTTGCCCGCCGCCAGCACCTCGGCGACTTGCCGGTGCCAGGCGCGGCGGCGCATGGAAACAATCCCCTCGTAAAGGGCCTCGCGGATCAACGCATGGCGAAACTGCCAGCCAGAACTATCGGGGAATTCGACGATGATCGCGGAGGTCCGGGCATCTTCGATGGTCGATGCCAGCTCGTCACTCGACGCCTCGGTTAGCGTTGCCCAAAGATCGAGCGGCACGTGCTGACCGATGACCGCGCCGATCGCCAGCAATTCGACGGTGCGATCTCCAAGGTGTTCCAGACGCGCGTCGATCACCTGGCGCAGCAACGACGGGACTCCGATGGAACGGAGTTCGACAAGCGTCCATGAGCCACTCTGCTCCTGACGGAACTGCCGATACTCCAACTCGTGCAAGAGCTCTTCCAGGAAGAAGGGATTGCCCTCCGCCCGGGCGGACAGCCAGTCGAGTAGCCGGGTGTGGTTCGCAGGATCGAGGGCATAGCGTTTGGCGATCAGCGACGATGTCGCTTCCGGACTCAATGGATGCACGTCAATCCGACGCGCGCTCGATTCGCGGATCAATGCGGGCAAGATTTGGTACATGGGATGCCGACGCGTGAGGTCGTCGCTCCGGTAGGTGGCGACGAGCAAGATGGGCAGATCCTTCAACCGGCGAGCAACCACGCGGAGGAGGTCAACGCTTGAAGCGTCCGACCAGTGAAGGTCTTCAAGCACGAGCATGAGCGGTTGTTCGGCAGCGATCGCCACCAGCGACGCCAATATGCGGTCGACGACGTCTTGCTGGTTTGCGAGGGAGTTAGGAGTGGTCCGGTCAACGTCAAACCAAGGCATCAATTGTTCGACATCTAATGATGTGTGGGATCGGCGCAATTCTCGCCAGGGCCCGTACGGCGGAGTGGTGGTCAGGTCGTAGCAGCCGCCACGGAGGACGACGCATCCCGAAGCTTCTGCCTCGCGCGCCAGCCACTCGACCAGCGTCGTCTTGCCGATGCCCGCCTCGCCGCTGATGAGCACCAACGATCCGTGCCCCGCGAGCATCTCATCGAGCGCATGCCGTAACGTGGCCTGCTCACGCTCGCGACCGACGAGGAGGGGTGCGCGATAGGCTGGTTGTCGTTCGGATAACTCCGCCATCGGTGCCTTCCTGAATACGGTCGCTCAGATCACGCGGTGCTCTTTGGCCCACATGGCCGCCGCGGTACGGGAACCGATGCCGATCTTGTTGTAGACCGAGCGAAGGTGGGCACTGACCGTGCGACGGCTGAGGAAGAGCTTCTCGGCGATCTCGGCATCGGTGAGACCCTCGGCGACCAGCCGCAGCACTTCGACCTCGCGTGAGCTGAGGCCCGCCGGATAGCTCGGAGCCGTGGTCTTGGCTCGGTCGATCCGATCTCGGAGCACCTTGACGCGTTCAAGTGGCGGCTTCGCCGCCAGCGGCTCACAGATCGCCTGCACGTCATCAAGCAGTGTGGTCGTCTGCTTGACTTGGCGCTGGGCAAACCGCAGTTCCGCCAGTTCCAGCAGGGTCAAGGCACGCTCGAAGGGGGCGGCGCATGCTTCGGCGAGCCGCAAGGATTCCTGGAGATGCTGCTCCGCGTCGGCGAAGCGCTGGTCGACGACATCGAGCGTTCCAAGAAAGCGGTGAATGGTAATGAGGGCGAGGGGCTGACGCGGGTCGGAGGCGAGTGCCAGGGCACGATCTGCGTGTTGACGCGCCAAAAGACTGCCACCAGTCGCGAGGTGATACTTGGCCCAGAGCATGATCCCTTCGGCTCGTCCCGTGAGTGCTCCGCTCCACGCGAGCCAGTGATCATGAGCCTGTAGCCAATCGTGCGCTTCGGCCAGTTCTCCCGAATCCAATGCGAGCTCGATCGCCAGACGTTGCAGCTCCTCTGCCACTCGAAAAACGCAATCACCGGGTTCGGTCGCCGATCCCTGCGGCAGCACGTGACGGATCTCTCGCCACGCGCGTTCGAATTCTCCGCGCGCGTGTGCCCGCTTCGCGAAGACTACCTCTTCCCCAACCGCCCAGGGCGCCGCAGACGCCGCCATTCGCTCGTGCCACCAGCCCACCATCCAGTCCATCTCCGACCAGGCTCCATCGATGTAGGACGTGAGGAGATGACTGACACCCTCAGGCATCGCGCCGGCGCCGAAATTCTCTGCTACTTGTGCCCAGGCCCGGTCGTGCCGCTCGAACAGCACGCGGCGAAGCTCCAGGTCGTCGGCAAAATAGGGAAGCGCGAGGTAGGCGAGCCAGTCCTTGAACGTGACCGCATACGAGTCTCCGTTGTCATTCATGCGTGCCATCAGATCTGTGCACGTCTCGAACGCTTGGGTCGCTTCAACCGTCTGCCCCTGCATCGCCCGGACCCGCCCGAGCGCGTTATACGCAGCCGGCACTTGCTGAGTTATGGCGATGCCCACCGTCGAACGGTCCTCGGCTCGGTGATCCGCATCGTGCTCGATCGCGCCGGACGCGTACTCAGGAATGTCGTCGAGTGCCGATGCGAGATCGCCCACCATCGCTCGCATCAAAGCGCGCGAGGCATGGTAGACGTTGGGATGCGACCAATCAGGCACGTAAATCGGCGGTGGTTCAACAGAATGTCCGAGGAGCTGATCAAGCAGATCGACTCCCGAGGTGACGTCCGACAAACCGAAACCATGAGTCCTTATTCCTGCATACCCGCGAGAAATACGAGTGTGCGCGACCAAGAGATTGTCGCCGATCGTCGATCCAAGTCTCTCTGCCTCGTCCAGATACGCTAAGGCACGTACCGTATCGATGACCTCGAGCAGCTCGGCAAGCAGCCACAGGATCCAACCACGACGCCGGTCGTCGCCCAGTTCCTCGAGTGCCGGCAGCGCTGCCTCGAGCCGTTCCACCGCGATCTTCGACGCGTAGAGTGAGGCGGCGCGTTCTCCGGCGCGGATGAGCCAGTCGGTGGCACGATCGTCGTTCGCTTGCCGGAAGTGATGGGCGACCATGTCTGGATCAGGATTGCCACCTGCCACCAGAGACTCGCCGACGCGCCGGTGCCAGGTGCGGCGACGCATGGAAACGATCTCCTCATAAAGCGCCTCGCGAATCAGCGCATGTCGAAACTGCCAACCCGAGCCATCGGGCAAGTCAACGACGATTGAAGAGGCTCGGGCATGCTCGAAGGTCGTTGCCAGCTCGTCACTCGACGCCTCGGTTACCGTTGCCCACAGATCAAGCGGCACCAGCTGGCCGATGACCGCACCGATTCTCAGCAACTCGACCGCACGATCTCCAAGGCGTGCCAGACGTCCATCGATGACCTGTCGCAGCATCGGCGGGACCTGCATGGACCGGAGTTCGTCGAGCGACCACGTTCCACCGCTGTCTTGACGGAGCAGCTCGTTCTCCAACGCATGCAGGAGCTCTTCGAGGAAGAACGGATTCCCTTCGGCGCGAACGGTCAACCAGCCAGCCAACCGGAGCTGGTCAGCCTGCCCGAGCCCGTACCTCATGGCCACCAACGCAGAGGTTGCCTGTGAACTCAAACGCTGCACGTCGATGCGGTGCGCCCCCGACTCACGGATCAACAGGGGCAGGATTTGATACATGGGATGTCGCCGCGTGAGTTCGTCGCTCCGGTAGGTGGCGACCAGCAGCACGCGTTCATCCTTCAACCTGCGAGCGATCACACGCAGAAAGTCAAGGCTTGCAGCGTCCGACCAATGCAGATCTTCGAGGATGATCAAGAGCGGCTGTTCAGCGGCCAGCGCCGCTAGGGACGCCAACATGCCATCGACGAGTTCTTGCAGGCTTGCAGGGGCTTCCTTGGCGGTGGGCTCAACGTCAAACGAGGGTATCAGTGGTTCGGCAGCTGATAGGGTCTGGGATCGGCGCAATTCACGCCACGGGCCATACGGTGGGGTGGTGGTCAGGTCATAGCAGCCGCCACGAAGGACTTGGCAGTCCTCGGCCTCGGCTTCCCGTGCGAGCCACTCGACCAGCGTCGTCTTGCCGATACCGGCCTCGCCGCTGATCAGCAAGAGCGAGCCATGCCCAGCGAGCATGTCACCCAAGACGTGCCTGAGTACCCCTTGTTCACGCTCACGCCCGACGAGCGAGGGACGCACGCGCAGTGACGAATGTCGAGGCGTTGATGACCGCATCGGCGAAAACTTTCTCGACTGTCGCGCATTCGGCGAAAGATCTCTGTACAGATATGGAGATATCATTAGTGTAGCACAACGAAATTGTGGTTGAATCGGCCCCCGGTTTGACGACGTGCAGCACGCGTCAAACCGAGAGAACCCCAGATTCGATGAGACATCGTGCGCGGAGTGTCGATGATGGGTGTCATGGTGACACGGGTGGTCGGTCCGGCCTTACAATGACACACGTCTCAGACAGCATCGATCCCGAGGCGAGGAGATCGCGTTCTCCCGGACCGATGGTGAAGGCCGGCGTGTCGCAGCGTTGCATCACAGTCCGTCCTGCTGGGTTGGAACCAACGGTGCTGGGAAGCGCCGTGGTAGACACCGCCGGCTGGTCCGCGCTTGTGGACACATGCGCCAATCCGAATCCCAACGTGATGGCAATGGTCAATGCGCAGCCCATCGCGAGTCCGACGATCCAACCACTGATGACCGGTCGAGTAATGCGTGTTGCTGGCATGATGCACCTCTCATGTCGTGCGTCACGATCGACCCACTGGACGATCGTGGTGTCATCATGCTCGCGTCGACGCAGGCGCACATCGCGGGGATCCACCATTTACGGAAACCGGTATGGCGGGACGAGGTAGGTGATATCAACTATTTGTGTGGTTGACAGGCTTGCCGCTGTGGGTTGTTTAGACGAGGCCCTGCCGGAGCGCAACCGCGGCCGCGGCGGTTCGTGAGGGTACGTCGAGCTTATTGAGGATGCTACTGACGTGCCGCATCACGGTGTAATGGCTGATCGAGAGGGTATCGGCAATCTCACGATCGGTCATCCCGTCCGCGATCAGCCGCAGCACGTCGATTTCTCGGCGGGTCAAGCCGTGCGGAGCTGGAGTGGGCAATGCGGAGGGAACTCGTTCGAACTCCGCAGCATTCGCGAAGATGTCCTCCGCCAGAGCGAGTACGTCCTCCAGTGACATGGCACGACCTGCCGCTCGAAGCGCCGCGTACGTGTCGCCGGGCATCGCCGCACGCACGGCGGCGACAAGCTGGTCATGTGCCGCGCGATCGGCGGGCCAGACTGACAAACCATGCGCTCGCGAAGCGCATCGTGCGCCCCGAGCAACCTCACCGGCGCAGCTCATGCCGCCCAATCGCGTGGGCGAGCTGCGCAGCAGCAGCGAGATCCGGCGGCAACCCCCAGTGAAGCCGCCGTTACCGACTGATGGCGAGGCTCTGTGTGAGCAAGTCGGCCGCCTGTCGGTAGTCGCCGTCGCTCAAGAGCCACCTCGACGAGATCGCGCATGCCAGAGCTGATCGGTGTTCGGATCTTCGGCCACTCGCCCCAGCGCCACGACCTCGTCGCCGATCTCCTGCTGGCGGTCAGTGTCCTGCGGGCCGCCGGCCTGACTGGCAAGAGAAGTCAGATTGCCGAGCGAGCGGGCGACGCTCACGAGATCGCCCAACTCTCGCGCCAGCGCCAGACTCTGCTCCCAGTATTGGGCGGCACCCTCGAAATCACCCAGGTTCACTGCCGCGAGCCCCAGCGCGGTCAGCAGCCACGGTTGTGCCGCTCGGTCATCGAGTGCCTGAGCGATCGCCAGGGCTTCCGGTTGAGCGGGATCGAGCCTGCGTCGTCGCCCCGCAAGAAAGCAAATGTCCCAGCGGCGGCGAGGGCGTGGACCCGCGCTGCCGTTGGCAGCGATCCGCGCCCGGTAGTGCCAGAGCTGACTGGATCTGCGCCATGCCATCCACTAAGGTAGCCACGATGGACCCAGAAACCACGCAAGTCTCCAACCATACGCAGGCACTGCTCAGTGTGTTCGTGCTCGCACAGCCACGCGAGAGCAGTGCGCAGATTCTCCCGCTCGGATCCAGCCGCTCGAGCCATTTGCGCGTTCGCGCCTTCCACACGCGGCCCGGCCTGCTCGGCAAGCGCCAGATAGAACTCGGCGTGCTGCCGCCGCAGCGCTGACTCCTCATCGCTTTCGGTGAGCTGCTCTCCGGCGTAATCTCGGATCGTCTCAAGCATCCTGAAGCGTGGTTCGCCATCGGACTGAGCCTTCTGCCACACCAGGCTGTGATCCACCAGCACCGTCAATCCGTCCAGGATTTCGGGTTCTGCATCCGGTCCGTAATCGGTTGCGACCACGGCCTCGGCCGCGTCCAGGGTCCAGCCGCCGACAAAGACAGCCAGCCGGCGAAAAAGACGCTGCTCCATCGCGGGCAAGAGGTCATAGCTCCATGCGATCGTGGCGCGCATCGTCTGCTGCCGTGACGGCGCGTCGCGCGATCCTCCGGTCAAGAGGGCCAGCCGGTTGGTCAGTCGTGCCAGGAGCGCTTGCGGCGACAGCACCTTTATGCGCGTTGCGGCCAATTCAATCGCGAGCGGGAGTCCATCGAGCTGGTTGCAGATCTCGGCGACGGCAGTTGCGTCACTCGAGGTGAGCGAGAAATCTGGTTTGACCGCCTGAGCGCGCTGCACGAAGAGCGCCACCGACGGGTTGCTCGCCAGATCGATCGATCCTGCGATCTGCGACGGCGTCGGAAGCGCCAGCGGAGACACCGGGAACTCCCGTTCGGCATGCAGGTGCAGCGGGATGCGGCTGGTAACCAGGATCGTCAAGTTCGAACTGGTGGTCAGGAGTTGACTGATCGCGGGCGCAGCGTCCACGACCTGCTCAAAGTTGTCCAGTACGAGCAAAAGGTGACGCGTGGCAAAGAATAGGCGGAGCTGCTCCACTATCGATTGGTTGACGGCGTCCCGTAGTCCTACCGCCTGCGCGATCGCAGCCGGCACGATGTCTGGGTCGTGAATGGCTGCCAGCGAGGAAACGACCACGCCATCCGGGAACGCATCAGCAACATGCTCGGCCACGGCAAGAGCCAGGCTCGTCTTCCCGACGCCACCGGCGCCAGTCAACGTGACAAGCGAAACGTCGTTGCGCATGAGCAGTTCACTGAGCGCGTCGACATCCGGGTCACGGCCGATCAGGTAAGTGCGCTGAATAGGGAGACTCGGCAGCCGGTGTAGCAAGTCAGGGGAGTGAACCTTGTTCATCATCTTGATGCTTGCTGCGCGGAGTCCCCCGAGTAGAGACCACGTTGGCATGGACTGCCGGCAACAACTGCGAGGACGTCTTCGAACGGGACACGCACGAGTGCCGACTCACGCTCACACCCGACCAAGAGCCGTGCCCGACTGGGCGGTGAATGACGAGACGATGATGGCTGCATCGGCGAAGACTTTCTCAGATGTCGCGCGTCACGTGAAAGTTTCAATACGAATTTGGAGATTTCGTTAGTGTAGCATATCGAACTTGCACAAAGATCGACGTAAAAGCTTTACGCAAGTTGAAAGCGCCGATCAGGCGGATCGCACGGCGTCTCTATTACGGGACGTGCAGGGCGTCAGCCGGTACCGCCATTCTGGTTGCGACGCGTCTGTCTCGATGCTACAAACGTCCTGCGGCCAGCAACAGACGATCGATCGAGCGCGGAACCGGTGGGCCGCGGATCGAAACACGGAGTAGGGACGAAAAATGTCAGAAGAGCTCAATCAGGCCAACGTCGTTGATCGATTGCGGGCGAACTTGAAGGCCGCTGGTATCCGCGTCAGTGATGAAGATATCGACGGCATGGCCGCCAAGGGCTTCTTGCGGAACATCGCGACCTGTGAGGCCATCTTCGCCAACACCCCGGTCGATCTCATCCCGGACTATCTCGGCGTGTGGGGAGAGGAGGAACGCGTCGCGCCGTCTCCATTCGATCCACTTCAGGACGAGGCGAAAGACCGCCCGCTGCCGGAACGGGCGGCGGCTCATCCCACCATCTCCGACATCGCACCGCGCATCGAACGGCGCGAGGTGTCACCCGTGGAGCTGACCGAAGCAGCCCTTGCGCGTATCGCCGAGCGTGATCCGGATCTGAATGCCTTCCAATGTGTATTGGATGAGCATGCCCGAGTCGACGCCAAAGCGGCCGAGGCGGAGATCGTTTCTGGTCGCTATCGAGGACCGCTGCATGGCGTGCCAATCGCGGTGAAGGACCTCTTTGCCATGGAGGGGACGGTAACCACTGCCGGATCCAAGATCCTGTCCGACTGGCACACCGATTTCGACGCCGCGGTGGTCGAACGGCTGAAAGCGGCGGGAGCGATTATCGTGGGCAAAACCCGCATGTCGGAATTTGCCTATTCGCCGGCCTCCAACAACGCGCATTACGGACCGACCCACAACCCGTGGAACCGTGAGCGGGACACCGGCGGTTCCAGCAGTGGATCCGGTGCTGCCGTTGCCGATGGTCTGGTCTTCGGCGCGCTCGGCTCCGACACCGGTGGATCGATCCGCATGCCGGCCGCGCTGTGCGGCATCGTCGGCCTCAAGCCAACGTTCGGACGTAACAGCCTCTACGGCGCGGTGACCCTCTCCTGGTCGCTCGACCACGTCGGCCCCATGACTCGATCGGTGCGCGATACGGCAATCATGCAGGCGGTACTCGCCGGACATGACGAGCGGGACCTGCGCACGCGCAACGTCCCCGTGCCGGACTATGCTGCGGCCGTCGAGCGGGGCGTCAAGGGACTCAAGATCGGCGTGTTGGGCGACGATGGCTCTGGCGAGCCGCTGGCAACCGATGAAGTGCTTCAGGCGTGGCGCGACGGCTTGCGATCGCTGGAGAACGCAGGGGCCGAGTTGATTACGCTCGACCTGCCTGAACTGCACGACTTGCGCGCGCTCAACTCCTGCATCATCGCCATGGAAGCCACGGCCTTTCACGAACCGTGGCTGCGCAGCCGGGACGACGACTACGGCGAATTCGCGCGACAGCGCCTCATCTCCTCCTATGCCTACGGACCGAACGCGCTCGTTCGAGCCGAGCAGGCACGCGGCCGGATTCGGAACCGGATGAACCGCATCTTCCGACAGGTCGATCTGCTGAGCACACCGACCATGCCGTACGGTGCGCCGCTGCTTGAGCAGCAGCCCCGTAATACCTGGTTCACCGGGATCTTCAACTCGCTCGGCTGGCCGGCCATCACCCTTCCGGTAGGCCTGGGCGAAGGACGACTTCCCCTGGCGATGCAGATCGTGGGACGGCCGTGGGACGAAGAGACGGTCCTGCGCGCGGCCGCGGTGGTCGAGGGGTGGGGGCCGTGGCCGGGCGGCATGCCTTGAGCCGGTGCGAAACGACTCGCGTAGAAAGGGGAATGGATGACCACGAATCCGCTGCATGAGGCGCACGATCGCGCCGTTCGGGAGATCGCCGCGAACCGCTTCCCCTTCCCAGGGCAGCAAGACTGGCCGGCCGACTACATCACGCTGACCAATCAATCGGCACGGCGGCGGGGAGTGCCTGGCCCACGGGGCACGGAGTATCCCGACATCGTCGTGATCGATGGCACGGGCGAGATTCGGGAGATCGGCGAGATCGAGCTGAGCGTGGATCCTTCGATGGTCGAGCGCTGGGCACGTGCATCTGCTGCCTGCGACCACAAGACGACTTCAGGCGTGCAGCACTTTTTCGTCTATGTGCCGCCGGGAAGCGAGGACGAGGCGATCAGGCTTCTGGATGAGCGTGGCGTCTCGTATGCAGGGGTCCGCACCTGGTCGACGGCCGATGACGGATCGGTCGAGATCAACCCCATCGTGACACCGGGCGATCCCAAGGATCACCGCGCACGCTGATCTGGAACGACCAACCCCGCCATGTGATTTGTGCGGCAACGTCCGTGGCCCAATTCCTGCTGCGTGGCCACGTGGAACCACGACGACGTTCGAACGGAGCGACCGTCAGCCAGATGGTGGCTAAAGCGGCGAAAGCCGTGAGACGACGCACGAGTGCTTGGGAAGCATTTCCGTCCGCTCCGCGTTGTGCAAGTTGAGGGACCGGCGATTTCCCGTCGGAGCTTGCCGAGAACGTCAGCTTTGTGGGACTTCTGGTCGAGGGTCATCTTGACCTAAAGACAGAAGATGAGTTCTTCAGCGGTTAATGTGATAATGAGATCACTGGAGAACCGTTCGCCTCCGCCGTGTATGCACCCGCAGATATCGGTCGAGGTCATGTCGGACCACGAGCGTTCTGGTCCGGCCGAAATGAATCCAGCAAGGAGGGATAGTTCATGGCCTATCAGTTGCCCCCGCTTCCATACCCGTTTGATGCGCTCGAGCCGACGATCGACGCGCGCACCATGGAGATTCATCACGACAAGCACCATGGCGCGTACGTCAATAACGTCAATGCCGCGCTCGAGGGTCATTCGGATCTGGCCAGCATGAGTATCGAGGATCTGCTCAAGAACATCGATCGCGTGCCCGACGCAATCAAGACGGCGGTACGCAACAATGGTGGTGGCCACGCCAACCACTCGATGTTCTGGCAGATTATGAAGAAGGGTGGCGGCGGAGAGCCGAGCGGCGATCTCGCCAACGCCATCAACTCCACGTTCGGCAGCTTTGACGCCTTCAAGGATGCCTTCTCCAAGGCTGGCGCTGGCCGTTTCGGCAGTGGCTGGGCCTGGCTTGTGGTCAATAACGGCAACCTGGAAGTGATGAGCACGGCGAACCAGGACAGCCCCTACATGGAGGGCAAGACCCCGATCATGGGTCTGGACGTCTGGGAGCACGCCTACTACTTGAACTACCAGAACCGCCGGCCGGACTACATCTCCGCGTGGTGGAACGTCGTCAATTGGGACGAAGTCGCCAAGCGCTACGCGGCCGCGAAGTAGAGCAAACAGCCCTCACCCCCCGGCCCCTCTCCCGTCCCAACGGGAGAGGGGAGACGGAGTTCAACCTCTGAGCGTTGTTCCCCTTCTCCTGCTCACGCGGGAGAAGGGTGACGTTTTCCTTTTCCCGTTCGGACGGAAGAAGGTGGCGCCGCAGCGCCGGATGAGGGCTGCCCCCACTACCCCAACAACCTCGTATACAGCTCCTGCTGGCGTGCCTGTCCCTTGAGATAGATGGTATGCCGCTCGGCGTCTGGTGTGAATCGGGTCGCGCCTTCGAGGATGCCGGCCGCCGTCTGATCGAGTTGCTTGCGACTGCCCCTAAACGTTCGAGGGCGACCAGCGCCGCCCCACGCAGCGATGCCTCCGGCTCGGGTGATTCGATTAACTCGTTGCCGATGACGTCTGACACGATCTGTGGCCAGTTCCGGTCATTCACCAGCGCGTTGCCACTGCCGATCACCACGTGATCCTCCGCGACGAAGTCTTTCAGCCGCTCCGCAATCAGACCCGAGTCGATATGCGATAGCCTCCAGTCCGGCACGCAGTATCTCGACGGATGTGGTGTGGAGCGTGAGCCCGGTGATCGTGCCGCGAGCATCGGGCGACCAGCCGACGCTGCGCTCACCTGCCAGAAAGGGGAGCCAGGTTAGGCCGTGGCTGTCCGGTGGTACCGCGGCGATGGCGTCCTCTATTCCACTTTTCTCAGGCAGTGAGAACTGCTCGCTCATCCACTTCCACAGATTGCCCCCTTCGCTCAACGCGCCTCCGAGCAGAACACGCCGACGGTCGAGTCGATAGAGCCAGAGCCCGTCGGGCGGAACGACCGGATCCCCTTCCCAGAGCATGCGCATGGCGCCACTCGTCCCGACCGAGAGGGCGATGCGTTCGCGTCCGATGGCGCCCGACCCGACGTTGGCGCAGGCGCCGTCTCCCAGCGCCGGGAACCACTTCGCGCGTGTCAGCGCGGGCCAGCGTTTGGAATATTTCGGTTGCAGTCCTTCGGACGGCTCGTCGCTGATGCGTGACAAGACGTCCGTTCCGAGACCGAGCACATTGAGCGTCGGTTGGTCCCACTCCAGACGTGTCTGATCGAACATGCCGGTCGCCGATGCCATCGAGACCGAGACATTGTTCGCTCCACACCAGGTCCGCAGCAGGTACTCGCCGAAGGACAGCCACTGGCATGCCCGCTTGAATTGCTCCGGCTGTTCGTTGCGCAGCCACATGAGCTTGAGAGCGGGATAGCTCGGATGGACCGGTGTACCTGTGCGGCGCCGATAGGCGATTGGGTCGAGCGCGGCTTCGAAGACGTGGCACTGACCGGCAGCGCGCACGTCGGACCACATCAATACCCGAGTGCACGGATCTCCCGATGCGTCGATCCCCAGCACGCTGTGCCAGAACGTCGACATGCCGACCGCGGCGATGTCTTCCTGCCCGCCGGAGAACGTCGCAAGGACCTGGTCGACCAGAGATTCGACGACCGTGATCAGTTCGTGCGGGTCGAGCGATCCATGCGCTGACGACATGGTGTCTTGCCGATAGCCGCAGTGGATCAGCGAGCCGGGCACGCGTTTGCCCGCGCCGTCCACCAACGCGGCGCGCGCGGACGAGCTGCCGATGTCGAGCGCGAGAATCAGCGGAGAACTGACTTCCGATCGATCGAATTTGCTGACGTTTCCAGACAACGCTGATTCCGCCCCTCACACCACGTCTCAATACACCGGTTGATCGCTCAAGTTGTGCGGGTCCCGATTATCTGTCAACTCGTTTTGGGTTCGATTTGACGAATGGAATCCCAGCGTGTAAACACCTTGCGATCCAACATCTTGACCGATTCTCAGGTTGGGAAGCAACAGGATCAGATCAATATAGTCTGCCAGGCTCGCATGAGACCGCGTTGGGACATTCGTTCATCCGCCGTCGCCAACGACCATGAGCTGTTCGTACCGGCCGTCCTAGCCATTGAGGACGCGAGCAATACGGGCATCGTAGGGGATTCTCAACCGTACTATTAGCGCTACGCTCGGAGTAGCTGAAAAAGGCAAACCCGTTGTGAAGCGGGGACGCAAAGCCGTGGATCTCATCGAGATCGCCAGGCTGCCAGCGATAAGCGGCATCGGGTTGACGGTTCTTGCGACTTGCAGCGGAGATTGCCAATCAGTAACGCAGGGAGCAGATCCGTGGTACCGCAACGTGTCGCCAATGTTCTTCTTGCCGCGGCCGTCGCAATCGCCGTGCTTGCCACGGGAGCCAGAGCGAACGCCGCACCAACGGGTTACGACGTTGCTCCCGAATTTCAAACCTTCTACCTCGGCTCGGGCGGACTCTCCAATTTCGGCTACGCTATCAGCGCCCCGAAGACCGAGGGAGACTTCCTCGTTCAGTACTTCGAGCGGCAACGGTTCGAGAATCATCCGGAAAACGAGGGCACTCCCTATCAAGTGGAGCTTGGCAGGCTGGGTGCCGACAGCGCGCAATCGAGCGGGCTGTTCGGGTCCGCGGCCTTCCAGTCGTTGCCGGCCGGAACGGCTGATAATGGCAGTTGCACCTTCTTCGCTGAAACGGGCCATCAGATGTGTGGCAGCTTCCGCGATTACTGGCATCAGAATGGAGTCGAGTTTGGGGATTCGGGCGTCTCGATGCGGGAGTCTCTGGCGCTCTTCGGGTATCCAATCAGCGAAGAGCTTCAAGACCCGACGAGTGGGCTTGTCGTCCAGTATTTCGAGCGGGCCAGGTTTGAGCATCACCCGGAATTTTCCGGGACGAAGTATGAGGTCGAGCTGACTTTGCTCGGTGATACCGTGTTGAACAACCAATCCGGCCGCGAATGCGACGGGTCAGCGAATCACGGCCGAACCGCTGTCGAGCAGCCTGCTCTTTGGCGTCTATCCGGGTGGCGGCAACGGAGAGCTCGGGTATGTCGCGCCTCCGTCCAGCGGACAGGTCATCCAAAGCCTCAATCAGCTTCGCGGTGGTTCGCCGCTGAATGTGCACCTGTATACGGCGTGGAGCTGGTATGACCAGCAGGCGCTGGACAAAGACGTGAAGACGTACACCGATGCAGGTTTCACCGTGACGCTCACGGTCAAATACTCTCCTCCAAGCGGCCACCAGGGCGATGTCTCCGGTTTCTCGTCTTTCGTGAAACAGGTCGTCGATCGGTACGGCAAGAATCCCAACGTGACGAACTTCGTCATCGGCAACGAGATCAACGTTACAAACGGGAATCCGGACTCGTCGGACGGACCTATAGCCGGAGTCCGGGACGCGACTGTTCAGGGTGTGCTCGCGGCAAAGACGGAGCTTGCGAAGCTAGGATCTACCGCTCGAATCGGGACTGATCTCGCCGTGCTCGATCGAGAGAGCGACGCCCAATTCCTGCGTGATCTGGTTCAGCAAGGCGGCGGTTCGTTCAAAGCAGCCATATCATTCGTTGGTATCAACGTCTATCCGGGTCTCTGGCCCGTTGGCACCGGCAATCCTTACCTCGATATGGCGTCCTATCTGAGCGACGCCCGCTACGCGCTTGGCTTCGCCGGATTTGACTCGAACGTCACCATAAGCGTGCTGGAGAACGGCTACCCAAGTCTGGATGAGAACGCACAGGCGGACCGACTCGGGGATTTCGTGCAAGCGGTCTGCGACAATGCCGCGCCGCTCGGAATTGGCGAGTATTCCTGGTTTGACCTGTGGGACGCCAACTCGAACTCGAACAACGTCTACGGACACTATGGTCTGTACCGGTCAGATCTGACGCCGAAACCGGCGTTTACGCGCTATCAGCAGCTCATCGCCAATCAGTGCGTTGGCTCGCCGTAGCCATCGAGTTCACGGCTGCCCCATTCGGCTCGGTCATCGAGGCTGAAGTGGGTCCATCGGAATGATCGGTGATCGATCCAGCCCGATTCGTTGTTCCATCCACGGGCTCTCGGAGACCGCGTCCGTGAGCGTCGTCACGTCGGCGGCCGAAAGTGTCCAGAGGGGCTGATCGGTCGACATCACGTTCGGCGGATTCGTGTTGTTGAAATAGACCACGGCTCGGATCTTCGGGAAGCTGGGAAGCGCCAAGATCATCTCCCTAACGCGATTCAATTTCATCGCCGGATCGAGATCGATTCCGACCTCCGCGAGGATCATCGGCTTCCCCAGTGGCGCCAGCAGTTCGTACTTCTCCTGTATGAGCGTGCTGAGCGGTCGCGGCTCGGATACTTTCGCGATCTCCAACTCCCAGCGCGTATATTCGAGTATCGACACGCCGACGTAATCGACGTAACGATCGCCAGGGTAAAAGCTCAGGGAGTCGACCGCGCCGCCGGGAGACCAGACCCAGACCACGTTGGCCACGCCGTCTGCTCGTGTCAGATCGACCACGTGCTGATACGCGGCGATGTACGCGTCTGGATTCCCCTGCGACCATGGATAGAGCCCCTGCATGTCCATCTCATGTCCAAACCGGATCAGGATCGGTTGCTGGAGCGATTTCAGAGTCGAGTCAATATGCTGAATAACCGGATCGTAGACTCCGCCGGCGATGTCGGTGAGGAGTGTGTCGCTCGAGTGACCGTTGAGCGGCCACGGCTCGATCGTCAGGAGCACAGGTTTGCCGTCGGCATACGACTGACGAATCGCGTCCACCGGGACGCCACCATTCTCATCGGCGTTCCAGGCCACAAAGAAGTGGTTGAGTCCGGATATTTCTGAGAGCTGTCTCGACGGATCGTACGCGCCAAACGTCACTCCGGAACGTTCCGGATCGAACAACCACGATGTGATTGGCCTGAGCTCCGCGCCAGGCTGTGTTGCGGTCGCGGTGGTCGTCGGTGTGACGACAGGCAACGAGGAGACCGCTGTTGGCGTGGCATCCGTCCGGTAGAAGAGCGCGGTCCGCGTCGGTTCGAAATTAACCGAACCGGAGGCGAGCGTCCCGATCATGAGTATGAAAGCCGCACCCATGATGGGTGTCGAATTGACGACGACGCGGAGACGACGTGCGCCCGTCTTAAGGTTGACGTGAATGAAGTCAATGATCGCGACCAGCAGAATACCGATGTTGAACGCTGCGCTCGTAAGTGCGAAGAGCACATAACCGGCGGCATCTCCGTTCGAGTCTCCTGCGCGTGCAGCGTAGATGAGCGGAACCGCAATCGAAACCGCGCCCAGCGCGATGAACGGCGTAACGGTCCGCAGCGTGCTCCTCGTTGTCAATGCCCGCCCGCCTTTGGGGGTGACAAGATAGTTGAATCGCCCCTGACGGAAGACGAGCGAGATGACCGCATTGACGATAGCAATGAGGACGATCGGCCAGCGCGCGACCGAAAGAACCACGCCCTGCCAGGACACGAAGAAATGCGTGCCGGGCTGGAGCCAATGTCGCTTGTATGCCCAGGCGAGAATACCAATCGAGACCGCAGTCACCGGCATCGTATAGCCGAGGAACTCAATGAACGACACGCGCACAATTGGCTGGTTCGCGATGAGCGCGATCAACGGAAGCAGAAACAGCAGGAAATAAGACGTCGAATAGATGCTGTACCAGAGCTCGGAGAAGAGGAACACGACACGCTGTCGCGCCTTGAGCAATTCCTTCGCGCGCCCATATTTGAGGAGGACTTGCGCGATCGAGAATGCCCATTGATGCTCCTGTGCCAGGTAGTCGGAGAGATTGTGCGGACCCAGTCCTTCGGCAAGAATCTTCGGAACGAACACGCCGCGGTGTCCGTGTTGCGCCAGCTTGAGTGTGTCGAGATGATCCTCGGCGCGTGACGGCCCGAAGCCGCCGATCTCCTTCAGGTGGGAGAGACGGTAGGCAGCGTGGGAGCCGATGATCATCGGTGTCTGCGCCCAGCCGTAATAGCCCATCTGCATCACGCCCTGGAAGACTTGACTCTGCTCCGAGCTGCCGCGGGTCGGCCAATCATCCAGGTTACGATAGACGCTCGGCAGGGCCACGTATGCGACATCTGGGTCCCGGAAGTAGCCCAGCACCTCGTCGAGATACTCCGGCATCGGAACGTGATCGGTATCGAGCTGAACGACGAATTCATAGTTCCGGTAGCCGATCCGCGTGAACCACGAGTTGTAGTTACCCGACTTTGTCTTGGCCTGGAACGGCCAGCTGGGTTGATTGAACTCAGGGATTCCCTTGCGCGACCAGTAATGTACTCCGTAGCGCTCGCACAACTCTTTGACCTGCCGGTCCCCGCCCTCATCGAGTACCCAGTTGTCGTGCGGATAACGAACCGACACCATGCCAGCCACGGTGCGCTCCAGCACGTCGATCGACTCAGCTGATGGCACAATGGCCGTCAACATGGCCACACGAAGTCCCGGAATTGGTGGAACATGCGCTGGTCGCTTCATCTGATAGAGGAAGAAGACCAGCACCAAGGGCATCAGCGTGAGATCGTAGGAGAGGCCAATCGTCGCCAGTATGAACCTGGGCCAGGAAACGATGTGGTCCGACTGGAACCACCATTGCCAGAACACGGTATTCACGCTGAACCAGACGGCGACGGCTACCGCGTAGACCGCCAAGTCTGCCTTCGACATCACGCGTTCGTCGACGATCTGGTTGTACGCGATGCCATGATTCGAAGGAGACCGCACGATGGTTGTGAGCGGAGATCGTACTGGTTTTGTATATGGTGTCGATGATTTCGAGGCGACCATGTGTGTCCGTCACATTCTCGATGAGCTGGTCAGTGGAGCCACTACCCATATGGGCTAGGACGTTTGACCCGTGACTCCCTCCCACCTCCTAGCCTAATTCTCCTAGTCCTGGAGCGCGGCACGAAGTACTTTCTTCCTAGTTGGCGCAACAGGAGCGCAACAGTTCCCATCAAATCGCGAAAAATTCGGATATGCCCTAAGAATGAATGCTGGGACGGGGTATTTGATCGTGAAGCGCGCAAGTTCTCTTGTTGAGCCCTGATGATGCGCAATCTGAAGGGAGCGAAGTGAAATGATTGGGGATGTGTTCGGCGAGATTAGCCGGTCGGAGTTGAACGACGTTGGTCGACGGTGTGTGGCAAGTCTGCGTACGAAGTTGCCCGGTTCAGTGCGCCAGGTAACGATCAGTCAGTCAAGTTGGCTGATTGGCCAGGGATGCTGGAGATGAGCGGAAGGCGCCGATGCCGCGCCTCAGTTCGTCGATCGACGCGACGCTTCGGCGGTATCGATCACCGGAACGATCTCGAACTCGATCAGGTCATCCCAGCGCGACCAGTTGGCGGCCCATTCATCGAAGAGGCCGGGGTCGTCGGTCTCCATCAGCTGGAAGCAGCGATCGAGCGTGCGCTCGTCGATCCAACTGTCCACAAAGTTGAGTCCGTCGGGCAGCATGCGTCCATGCTGAGCCACGACCGCATATACCGGCTTGGGGCCTTTAGGGAAGCGCTCGACCACCATATATCGCATCGGATGCCACCTTTCGTAAAAGACTCGAGGCGCGGCTCGGACGACCCCGTGCCACGCCTCGAATATACGCGATGTCTTGAGATACGGGGTTAGCGCGCCGCGCCTGCTTTCGCCGCCGCGATCTCCTTGATCTCGTCGACGCACCTGCGGTTCCAGTCGAGCATGTTGTCCCAGCGGAAGCGGGAGCTGTTCTCACGGATCTTGTTCCGCGTCTCGTCCGGCATGTTCTCGTAGGTGCGGTTGACGCCTTCGAGGTCGCTGTTCTCCAGGGCGAATCGGCGTGACTCTTTGGCCATGTCCTGCGTCACCGAGTCCGGCCGCTCCGAGAAAAATCCAAGCTCATTCCAGTCGGCGTCATAGAGCACGAAGACCGGGATCGAACGGAACTTTCCCTCTTTGAGGTACTGGTCGATCAGATCTTCGTTTTGATCGCGCAGGAAGATGCGCAATGGCAGGTTGAAGGTCTCGGCCAGCTTGATGCCAACCGGCAGGAACTGAATCACGTCGGTGCACCAGTCCTCGCCGATCGCGGCGATCGAAACTGGATGCTCGGCGAAGAAGGCACGGTCCTCATCGGTAAAGATGGCCGTCGTCTTCTCCAGGTTGTCCTTGAATCGTTCCTCGTTCTTGGTCATCTGGTCGACGAATTCCTGAGCTGTCAGGCCCTGGGCAAACCTCTCGCGAGAAATTGGCATAGGTCAAATCCCACTTCCACGTATTTACGAAGTCCGCACGGCTCGAGAAATAAGGAAACGGTCCCATGCGTTTCCTCTGAGCCGATTTCTCCAACGAATCGTCGCTACACGTTATTCCGCAATCTGCCTACCCACGGGTCTTGCCATGCGCGATGCAGACTCGTAGGGTATGAAGCGGGTCAGATGGCGCTGGACCAGGATATTCGGCAATCAGGAGGAGATCCGCATGGTCGACGCGGAAGCCACGGCGCGCGAGCACACGGCCAGGCTCATCGCCGATCTCGGCCGGTCGGAGGCGTATCCGTACCCGGTCGAATCAATCGCGCTGGAGGAGACGCATGCGTCGCTCGCCTTCCTCGCGGGCGATTTCGTCTACAAAGTCAAGAAGCCGGTCGATTTTGGCTTCCTCGACTTCTCGACGCTCGAACGTCGTAAGTTCTTCTGCGAAGAGGAGCTCCGGCTCAACCGACGGCTCTCGCGCGACGTTTACCTGGAAGTCGTTCCGGTCGTGGAAATGGGCGGCAGGCTCACGTTCCACGGCGAAGGCCCGACGCTCGACTATGCCGTGAAGATGCGACGGCTCGACGATCATCAGATGCTCGGCTATCTCCTCGAAAACGGACTGGCGTCACGTGAGGTTTGGTCGAACGTCAGCAGGCGGCTGGCACGCTTTTACTCCGAGGCGGCCACCGGTGAAGGTGTCGACGAGTGGGGCACCCTGCCCATCGTCTGGCGCAACATCGAGGAGAATCTGGAGCAGTCGGCGCCATACGAGGGCAAGATCGTCGCCCCGACCCAGCTCACGTTGATCGACGAGGTATCGCGAGAGTTCTTGGAGCGCGAAAAGTCGCTGCTGGAAGGCCGCCTCGAATCTGGCAAAGTGCGTGAAGGGCACGGCGATTTGCATCTGGCGCATATCTACGTTGAAGCGCCTGGCGCCGACGGACTGCAGATCATCGACTGCATCGATTTCAACCCGCGTCTGCGCTGTCTTGACGTCGCGGTCGACATCGCCTTTCTGGCTATGGATCTCGACTACCACGGCCACCCGGATCTGGCCCAGCACGTCGTCCACCTACTCTCGGTGGACCTCAATGACGCTGACCTGCCACGACTGGTGCAGTTCTTTTCGATCTATCGTGCTCACGTGCGCGCCAAAGTGGCCTGCTTCCGGTCCGATGAGATCGCTCCCGAGCTGCCCGAGTTCTTCGCGGTGCGCAACGAGGCGGAGCGCTATTTCGACCTCGCAACGTCGTACATCGTTGAGCTCAGTCGACCCACCCTGGTCCTGGTCGGAGGGTTGTCAGGCACCGGCAAGAGCGTGATCTCTCGTCGCCTGGCGCGATCGTTGGGCGCCGGGCTCGTCTCCTCCGACTCGATCCGGCTCGAGTTGGCCGGCAAATCGCCCGCCGAGCGGAATACCGTCGACTACGGGACCGGCATCTACACCGACGAGTTCAACGAGCGGACCTACGAGCGCATGTTCGAGCGAGCCGAGGAGTACCTTCGTGAAGGGCGCTCGGCGGTGCTCGACGCGACGTTCCTCAACCCGCACTGGCGTGAGCGAGCCGCGGCTCTGGCGTCGGAAACGTCGACCGACGTGCTGCTGATCGAATGCCAGTGCCCACCGAACGTCGCGCGCGAGCGGCTGGTGCGACGCGCTAAGGAGCTGCTCGAGCCGAGCGAGGCCGATTGGGCCATCTATCAGGAACAGCGCACGCGCTACGGTGAATCGTTGAGTGACGTTCAGCTTCCCATTTTGACGCTGCAGACCGATCACCCCAGTGCGATGATCCTCGATTCGCTCCTGAAGCAGCTCGATCTGCAGCGCCGAATCTAGCGGCGGCTGTCGTGTCAGCTCAGCACTTTCGTCGCCTCGGCCAGATTGAGGCGGTTGATGCGCCGCATGGCAGGGATGGCTGCCAGCAGCATGGTGATCAGGATTCCGACAGCCGTTACGACGAACGTGAACGGCTGAACCACGATCGAGAAGGAGAAGAGGTCAGACTGGAACGCTCTGCCCATCTCCACCGCCGCCCAGTAGCCGACGAACAGGCCCGGAATCGCCGCCAGCATCCAGAGGACCACGCTCTCGGTTGAGAGGAGGAGCGCGATCGTCCCGCGTCCTGTTCCGACAGCGCGCATGGTGGCAAATTCACGTTCCCGCTCCAGCACGTTGACCGTCATGGTGTTGAAGAGGAGCGCGAATGCCATGATCACGGCAAAGGCCAGGATCGTCCCCATCAAGGCATAAAACAGCCCCATCAACGAGTTCCAATCGCTTCGTTCAGCCGACTTGAGCTGGACGCTGGCAACACCTGGCAGGTTGTAGAGTGCGGCCTGGACATCGCGCTGTCGGGCGGGATCAACCTCCACGTACGCGCCGTTGATTGGCTGAATGGATGTTCCGGCCCAAGACCGGGCGTCGTCGACTGAGATGTATGCCACCGAGCTCAGCAGTTCGTCGACCGTCGCGCTGACGTGCATCTGGTGAGTGCCGTATTGATTGATGATGGTTACGACGTCGCCGGTACTGGCGTGGAGGTCGCGAGCCGACGCCTTGGTCAGGACGATCTGACCGCTCGCCAGGGCCGCACGTTGATCCATGCCAGAGGGAAGCTGCAACGCATGCAGGTCTCCTCCCGGTGGCACAGCGTTGAGCAGCAAGTCTTGCTGCCGTCCTCCAAACGAGATCGTGGATGGGGTCTGGATGAATGGCTCGACGCCGCGCACGCCGTCGATGTTGGCGATCGATGTCTGGACGGTTCCTGGCTGCAGCGAACGGAAGAGGACGGATTCGTCCCACCGTTCGACCGTATCGAAGTGCCGGTTGGTGACGTAGCTCATCGAATCGATGAAGGACCAGCCGACCAGAACCAGCGTGAAGGCGAAGATGATGCCGAGTCCGGTCGTGAGTGAGCGACGACGCCCGCGCAATACGTTGCGCAGAGACATGCGAGCCCAGACGGGCAACCCGGCAAGCCGCTCCAGAAACGCTCCCTGGGCCTTGACGTCTCCCGACGATGGGCTCGGGCGCATGGCGCTGGCAGGTTCGAGCTTGGCCACCTGCCGGGTCGGCCCCCAGGCGCCAAGCAGGGCGGCGACCAAGCTGAGGACGATGCCGATGCCGAAGATGTCCAGGTAGACGCGTGTCTGCACCAGCGGTATGCCCAATTCGGAGGCATAGGCCGATGTCAGTGCTTTCTCAAGCGGGAAGCCGAGCGCGATCCCCAACAACGCACCGGTAAGCGCGATCCCGACGGCACTGGCGAGGTAGTGCAACTCGACCGATCGAGTGGTGTAGCCGAGCGCCTTCATCAGGCCGATCTGCGACTGCTGCGCGCGAATCTGGCGTCCGAACATCACGTAGAGTGAGGCCGCGGCGACCAGTAGGATGAGCCCTGGCATCAGGAAGGCAATCTCTCGGTATCCGGAGAGGTCGAGTCGAAGGGCGGCGTTCGATGGCTGGTCGGCACGAGGTGTGGTCGAGATGATGCCGTAGGGAGTGAGCATTTGTTGTATGCGATCCAGCGTCGCGCTCTGATCGGAGCCTGGTGTGTAGCGTATGGCGAGATCGTTGATCTGCCCGCTCATGCCCGACATCTGCTGGACTTCGCCGATCGGAACGAACAGGACGGCGAACGAGCGCGCCGATGGAATAGCGTCCTGGCGGCTGGCGCTGACGATCAGATATTCCGGGCTGGCGACCACGCCCGCGACTCTCAACGGAACGGACTTCCCGTCAACGATGGGAGACACGGTGTCACCGGGCGCCACATTGTAGATGTCGGCGAAATGAGATTCGACGAGCGCGCTGGCGGAATCCGATGTCTGAAGATAGTCACCCTTTTCGACCAGCACATCGTTGACAGCCGGGTGTTCGTTTGCCGGAATGCCGATGAGGCGCGTGCGCACCACGGAACTGCCGGAGTTTGAACCTGAGTTGGGAGTCGGCATCCCGGCGTCGATGATGAGTCGTCCGGTGACGGCTTGCACACCATTTACCTGACTCACCTGGTCAATCACGCTCTGCGGGGCGCTGTTGACGGAGATCTCGACGTCGGCAAAGTGGAGCTGATCGTAGGCTCGGGTGTATGAGGTGCCCAAATCGCGATAGGCGCCGATCAGGGCGATGAAGCTCGAGACACCCAGCAACGTAATGACGATGAGTGCCAGGCTTTGGGCCAGTGAGCGACGCAGGTCACGAAAAGCCTTGAGAAGCAAGATACGTGTCATGATCTTCTACCAAACCAGTTCGGCAACGTCTTGTGGCTGCGACGTTGTCTCGACGTTTTCGATCGCCCCGTTCTGCAGGTGGACGACGCGGTCGGCCATGGGCGCGATGGCGCTGTTGTGCGTCACCAGAACGATGGTTGTGCCCTGTTTGCGGTTCAGCTCGTGCAACACCTGCAATACCTGCTGCCCGGTGGAGGAGTCGAGGTTTCCGGTCGGCTCGTCGCACAGGAGGATCGGTGGCTCGTTGGCCAGCGCCCGCGCGATCGCCACACGTTGCTGTTGACCGCCCGAGAGTTGCGCCGGGAAGTGGCTCGCGCGTTCACTCAACCCGACTAGATCGAGCAGTTCGAGGGCTCGTTCGCGCATATCCCCATGGTGTTTGAGTGTCAGGGCGAACTCGACGTTCTCCGCGGCGGTGAGCGTTGGAATCAGATTGAAAAACTGAAAGACGAATCCGATAGAGTCTCGGCGATAGCGTGTCAGCGCGCGATCGTCGTACCGGCTGATGTCCTCTCCTCGAATCAGCACCTGTCCGCTGGTCGGGCGGTCGAGACCGCCGATCAGGTTGAGGGCGGTGGTCTTGCCGCAGCCGGAAGGACCGAGCAGTACGACGAACTCTCCGCCTGGGATCGAGAGGCTGAGGTCGTCGAGCGCCTTCACGTCCACTTCGCCCATGCGGTAGAGCTTGGAGACCGATTCGAGCCGAATTAAGGAGTCTGAGTTCATAGTCGTTTCCTCGTACGATGCCAAATGTTTCTTCCAGACTGACTGGTCAGTCGATTGCAACCACCACCACTGTAATGTAGACTGACTAGTCAGTCAAGTGCTTTCGACATGATCTCACTGGGCTCAACACATGGGAAGTAATGGATGCCGAGTAAAGACGACCTGACCAACGAGCGCCGCGCCCAGATCCTCCAGGCAGCGGCGACCGTCTTCGCTCGCAGTGGCGTCGACGGCGCCCGCATGGACGACATCGTTGCCGAATCGGGGCTCAGCAAGGGGAGCCTCTACTGGTATTTCGACAGCAAACAGGAGATCGTCACCGCGCTGGTCGACGAGGTGCTGCGCGCCGAATACGAGCAGCTGCAGACACTGGTCGTGAGCCCAGGCACCACGCTGGAGCGACTGACCACCTTCGTCGACGCCCACTCCGCCGTCTTCCGCGAGCACCCCACGTTGGGCAAGTTGGGTCTAGAGTTCTACGCCATGTCGGGCCGTGTGCCTCAGGTCAAAGAATTCATCCGGCGCTACTACCAGGATTACATCGAGGTGCTGGTCGAGCTGCTTCAACAAGGACACGACCGAGGTGAGATGGCCATCGACGACCCCAACGAGCTGGCCGTCAACCTGGTCTGTCTCCTCGAGGGGTTGACGTTGCTGTGGGCGTTGGACGCGGGTGAGGTCGACCTGCCGCGCCAGTTTCGCAGCGGTTTGGCTGCCCTGGTTGGGAGCCAGCGGAGGACGGCGAGCGAGCCCGACGGCGAGGTGTCTGACTCCTAACCCTCCGGCTGCGCGTGATCCGCTTGCCTCTGCGTCGCCAAAAGTGGTGGCGCACCCAGCTTAAGGTAGCGCTGCACGCTCATGCGGTTGCGCGCTTCATCCGCCAGGCCGAGCAGTTTGAGCAGGTCCTCTTCGGTCGCTCCCTCACGTGCCTGGTCGACGGCAAAGGTGTCTCGCAACGTCTGAGGCGAGACATTGCGATCGATCCCGGCCGCGTGAGCCACGCGCTCCACCAGCTTGTTCATCGATTGCGGCAAGATTGAGATGACCGGACCGTGCGGATCGGAGTCCCCCAACAGCGCGCGATACAGCCGGGCGAATTCGACGTTCGCGGCCAGGCGGCGCTCTCGCCCGCGGTGGCGTTGGCTGTCATAGTAGACGTAAATGATGGGTTGATCGGGGTCGGAGAGGTCGACGTGCTCGTGACGTAGCTGCAGCACTTCGGCGCGCGAAAGGCCCACCTGAAGCATGAGCCAAACAGCCGTCGCGGCGCGCGGACCGTCCTCTTCGGCGGCGGCCAGCAGGCGTTCCTGCTCGTCGGCGAAGAGGGGCTTCGGCGTCTTCAGCGGGATGTGCTCCGGATAAAAATCCTCGCTGGGGTCCTTCTCCAGCACTTTCGCTCGCTCCACCAGAAACTTGAACATGCCTGAGACGGAGGTCAGCCGCCGTTTGCGCGTTGATTTCGTGTTGGTGTCATCGAGAAAGAGGGCCACGTCGCGGCGTTTGATCTCGCCGACGGGCTTGGGGCCGATCAGCAGCTCGAAGACCGAGAGATCGTAGCTGTACGAGTTGACCGTGTTGCTCGGGTGGCCCGATTGCTCCAGGTGGCGTCGATACCAGTACCGCGCGACGTCGAGCCCCGATTGCGAGGTCAAATCCGGCATGACCGCCACATGACCGCGCAGACGGCCGTCCGCGCCAAGCTGGAAGAGTGAGGGCTGAACCGCTGCGCGGTCATTACCGCGATCGCTGTCGTCCTGCATCGAGTCGTGCTTGCTCACCGCGTGATCCTGACCGACATTCCGTGCGGACTGGACACTCTAGACTAGCGAACACCTGTTCGTATGTCAAGATGAAGCGAGGTGACTGGTGACGACAACCGTACCGATGAAGTTGTTCTGCTCGTCATCGATGCTGAAGTAGACGAACGTTCCGCGAGTGTTGAACTGATAGCTCCACGTTTGACCGGGCTGTATCGTTCCGGAGTTCCAGGGCTGCGCGCCGTTCGGGAGTTGCACGTCGGACTGCTGAGTGACCTTGCTCGGATCGCACGTGGCCGTATGCGGCAGCACGTCCTTGTTTTGCCAGACGATCGAATCTCCGACTGGGATTTTGACGCTGCCGGGATCAAAATGCCCGGTATCTGTGATCTTGACCGTGTGATGATGCGTCGATTCCTGAACGCAACCCGAGGCAGCGATCAGTCCAATCCCTCCTGCCGCCATCGTCGTTGCCAGACGCGCGAACTCCCTGCGTGAGATTCTCCTTCCCGTCCAACCAGATCTCCAGCCTGGCGCAGTCATTCGATCGCCTCCGTCCTCTTGGTCATCGTTATCAAGTCAGTAGCTTGTTGGGATGTTTGAAATACGCGTCGCGCATGGTGTCGCCCGTTCGGTACGCCAGAGCGCAGAGGGCTCCAGTCGGGTTCATCCCGGGGTTCTGCGGGTAGAGCGCGGCGCCGGTGACGAAGACGTTCGGGCGTATCCCAGACCTGGCCATAGCTTGTTGCAGTACGGAGTTGCCGGGGTCGTGCCCATGATCGCGCCGCCGGTCAGGTGGGTGCTCTGGTACTTGTGAATGTTGTACGGATCGAGCGAGAGCGCGTACGTGGTGCGTATCGGCCGGGGCCCATCTGTCTGCATGATCTCCTTGCCCTTTTGCGCGATGAAGCTGTACATGGTGTAGTCGTTCTTGATGCCAGTCGAAGGTGAGCCGCAGCAGCGGCTGGCCGAACTGCATCCTTGTAGACCGGGTCCAGGTCCTAGGTACTGATCCTCGTACGGCAGGCTCTCGCCCTGCATGACGAATGTCGGCGATGCTGTCCCAACTCTTCGCGGAGCGTCCTTCCACTTGCCAGATCGTTGCCCCAGGCTTTCTTGCCCGTTGCCACTGCGACGGGCAGTTCGCCGGCCGAGGTGATGCGGATCGCGTTCCCCCAGCGTCGAAAAGAGCATGGCGCCGCCCACGAAGTCGACGTTGCTGTGGTCGAAGTTGTCGCCGTTGAAGTCGAAGATCACGTTTTGCGGTGGCGGTGTTGCCCATGAACATGTTGAAGCGTCTGATTCTGGGAAGACGCCGGTGGCGACGGTGTGCCAGTGCTGATAGGTGTAGTTCTTGCCGACCAGGCCGCGATCGTTGCCGATGCCGTCTGGGATGCGCGTTGCTCTTGCGAGAGCAGCAGCATGCGCACGTTGGTCAGGGTGTAAGCCGGACAGCGATGACCACGTCGGCCGGCTGCTCGTGCTCCTGGCCGTCGGCATCGACGTAGGTGACGCCGGTCGCCAGCCCGTCTGCTGCCCACGTTGACGCCGCGTGCACCTTCGCAGTTCTGGCGTATTTCGTAGCGGCCCGTCGCCGAGCGCGGGCGGTAGGTGCGTCGTCTGCGCGCTCGATTTGGCGTCGACTTCACAGCCGAAGCGGGTGCAGTAGCCGCAATACAGGCAGCCTGAGCGCATGGTTCCCGAGAGGATCTTTGTAGGCCTGCGAGAGGATGCCCGGCCGGCTGCGGGAATGGGTGATAGCCCAGTTGTTTGCACGCCTGGGCGAACATCCCGCATGGGATCGTCGTTTCCAGCGGCGGCAGTGGATAGGCGCGGCGACGCGGCCCTTCGAAGACGATTGCCGCCCTTCGATGATGTTGCCGTTCAGGTTGCCGGCGACGCCTGACGCGCCGATGTCGTACTCGAACTGCGTCATAATATGGCTCCAGCTCGTCGTAAGTGATCGGCCAGTCCTGGATGCGGTTGCCGGGCGGCAGCTTCTCCTTGCCATAGCGCTCGATGTAGTGCGTGCGATAGTTGAAGTCAGACGGCATGAAGCGCCACAGCATGCCGGACCAGTGGACTGCCGCAGCCGCCCACGCCGCTGTCCCGGGATTGAACGAGCCGTACTGCCGCATCGGCAGGGCCGGCGCGTTCGGGTTGGGCCGCCACGTCCAGGTCTCGCGGGCCAGGTTCGACCATCATGGCGTGGCGCACGTGGTAGCGCAAGCTGATCGTGGTCCGTGCTCGAAAGTCGGGGTTGGCCCAGCGCGCATGGGCCTTGCTCGATAGATACCACGTGATAACCGGCCGCGGTCAGCTTCCACGCCAGGATGGCCGCCGTCCAGCCAGCCGCCAACGGTGACGACGTCCACTTTTTTCTGACGCGCCATGCGTCCTCCTTCTCCCAATTCGATGCGCTACGGTTGCGTTTCATGTGACCCACTGACCGGCAAGATGACGTGCGGATTGACCGGCACGCCAGGCTCGAAGGGCATCATGTCGTTCATCCCCTCCACGGGCCGGTAAAAGTCTTCGTTGTGAATGTCAGTGGGGGTATAGGCGCGCTGCACGCCCGGATAGCCAATGAGTTTCCAGCCGACGTAGTTCTGATTGCCTCCGTACAGCGGATCGCTAAACATCCCTTCGAGCGTGTGTTCACGCACGAGCTTGAAGAAGTTCTTGTCCGTGGGATGGTCGAAGAATTGGCTGGCGTTCCCGCCCTCAAGCGCGCCAACGATCTGGTCCTGCTGGTCTGTACTGAGGTCGGCGAAGTTCTGGTTGAACTTGGACATTGAAAAGGCGTCGAGCGATTTCAATCCGGCGCGATAGATCTCGCGCATGTTGAGCTGAGATTGGAACCCGTAGCGATCGATCTGATCCTTGGATACCCAAATCACCGCATGATTTGGTGGCGATGCCGGGTGCAAACTGCCTTGGTAGGTCTCAGCGAACGGACCCTGCATATAGGCGGGCTCACCGAACCCTCCATCGTTGCTTGCCAGCATGTAGTCGATGAAGACAACGACTCCAGCTTCGTGAGCCCCCGGGTCGGACGCATCTCCCGGTATGATCCGGCTGGTCAGTGCGTCGACCGTCTGCGCCTCACGCGAAGAGAAGAAGCGCCCAATTCCGGTCGGCGGCTGATTTGGCGCTGTCTGCACGCTTTGATAGTTCAACTCGCTGGGGTTTGGCGTGCGTGGGGTCGGCGTACCACTTGGAGCCACCGCGTTCGAGGAGGACGTCGAGTGCGTCCGAGCAACGCGGCACGACTCAAGGAGAGATCCGGAACCCGCTGCCGCCAGCAATGCTCCGGCGCCTCTCAAGAACCCGCGTCGTGATACCTGCCTTTTGCGAATCGTACGTTGAATCGTGCTGTCTTCCTTGCGCGTGACGTTTTTCAATGACGATGCTCCTTCCTCAATGTGTTTCGTCGCGTTGAGCACTGGCACTGGCGGCTTCATCCGCTCCTCGGTGCACGTTGGCGCGAGCTACTTGAGCGTGTAGAGATAGGCCGCGATGTTGAGCGCGTCCTGTTGGGAAACTCCCATATTGGGCATGGCCACACCTTTCACCACACCTTGCGGATCGCGAATCCAGACGATCAGGTTGTCTGGTTGATTCGGCAGCAGGCCCGCCACGTATTTGCGGTTGGCGAAGTTGGTGAGCGGCGGCCCAACCGTGCCGTTGGCACCGGCGACTCCCGGTATGACGTGACAGGAGGCGCACCCATAGGTCGTCATCGCCTCTTTCCCGGCCGACGGATTCGCGCCCGGAATCACATCCGACGTCTTGGCGGTCGATCCACTGATCGGGGCGTCACATCGCAACCGCGACAACCAGCATCAACAACACGATCGTCAGCGCGGCAAATGCCTTGACGGCGGTCACGAGCCTGACAGGATACATGCGGCAACACCTCCCCGATTTCGTGCGAGACACACTGGAGTTCATCATGTTCGTGCCGCCCCGCCGTCCTCGGACGCCACCTCGTTCCGCATCAACGGAAAGACCAGGTTGTCGTCCTCGTGATCTGCCTGATGGAACCAAGCTCCGAGAAGCCCCAGACCGACCGCGATATAGATCGCTCCCGCGGGAATCCACATGATGAGCCCGGCCAGCTGCTGGTCTTCGAGCGGAGAGCGGCCCCAATCCGCGGCAAACGAGCCATAGATCGGATACCAGGTGGTTTGCGAGAAGGTCATCAGCGCGCCAAGCACGCTTCCCACCAACATGGCGAGCGCGAGCAGTGCAATGCGCGGCCCGACCGGCTGTTGGTGCCCGGTCGGCTGGATCACCACCCACCAGAAGAGGAGACCGCTGCCGAGAAAGCAGGCATGTTCCAGCGCGTGGATCGCATCGTTTCGGATCGCCAACTGGTACAGGGGTGGAACGTGCCAAATCAAGAAGACGCCGCTGAAGAGAGCTCCCACAACGGTCGGAAGCGTCAATGCATGCCACGCGTCGCGGACTCGATCAGAACGATTCCAGGTTCGGCCGATTGAATGCCGCCACTCTCTCGGGAGCGCCCACATCAATGGCACGAGCGGCTTTCCAAGCACCAGCAGTGGCGCCGACACCGTGATGAGCAGCAGATGCTGGATCATGTGAACTGACAGGAGCGCGTCCGCCATGGCGTCGACCGGCGAGACCAACGCCACAAAGAGAGTCAGCAACCCTCCAAGGAAGAATGCGGCACGTGCATACGACACGCCTCGACCCCAACCCGCACGATGCCACAGACGCGTCAGTCCGCGCAGATAGACGTACAGCGTGAAGATCAGCGGGACCAGGAGTGATGGCGCCCAGTCCCAGTAGCTCCAGACATGGTTGGGATCGGCCGCGCCGCCGGCATGGGCCGACGCAGAGACCGGCGTCCCGAGCGCTATCGTGCACAGAATGACGACGAGACCGGCGTACCCGCGTGCAATCACTGATTTGCGTTGGTTCGACATTACCGAGGCTGACATGATGACAGGTAGAAGACTCCAAAATCGCCCATGATGATGGCGAGGCCGAACAATATGCTGGTGATGACTCCGGTGATCCCGAGGAAGCCGCTGATGCCCCAATCGGTAGCCTCTGACGTGTCGTCGCCAATGCCCGCGGCCCGTACCGCCCAGAGACCAGCGAGCCCGGCGAGTACCGTCGCGGCGAGCAGGACGGCGGTGGAAATGTCCAGCCACAGATTCGTGTTGCTCATGTTCGCACCGCAGAACCAGGCTTCCAGGAAGTAGGTGAGCAGCAGGTGGACACCCCAGGCGACCGGAGGCGTGACGGCGGCATACCAGACCCAGAATGAGGAGATCGCGTGTCGCTCATCGACCGGTTGCTCCGACACATACTGACGATCACTTCCACTCATTACAGAACCCTCGGGAGGATGTACAGCGACGGAAAAATCATGAAGACCCAGACCGCGTCGACGAAGTGCCAGTAGAGCGCCACGTTCTCTATGGCCAGGTGGCGCTTTTCTGAGAACAGTCCCATCCATGCCTGGATTGACACGAAGATATTCAGGAGCAGCCCAAGGGTGACGTGCAGCCCGTGAAGACCGGTGATGGTGAAGAAGAGCGAACCGTAGGAATTCCCGCCGAACGTGGCGTCCTCGTGTGCATACTCATAGACCTGCATGCCAATGAAGGCGAGTCCCAGCAGAAAGCTCAGCAACAGTCCGATACGCAGGGCTGTCTGATTCCCCTTGCGGACGCCGGAGCTCGCCCAGAACATCGGGACGCTGCTGAGAGCCAGCACGCAGGTCATGATGATGGGCAGCGTCAGTTCCGGCATCTTGATCCCATCTGGTGGCCAGACGGGCTGTCCCGACCGCAGGTAGAAGTAGCTGGCGATCAGCGACGCGAAGAGGGCGAACTCCGTGGTGATGAGGAGGACCATGCCCCACCACCCAGGCGAGCGCTCGCCGGACACGGTTGTCGGCAGCGTTTCGAACTGAACAGCGTCGCCTACGGTCATGCAGGTTGCTCCTTTTCGGGCCAGAGCCAGGCGGCCGCGGCCAGTAGGCTGAGGCCGACGCCGAAGGCCGTAATGTAGACGTTTGTCAGCAGCAGTCCGATGAAGACCAACGAGAGGACCAGCGCCGTCAGCAGCGGGATGAGTGTGTCCTCGGGTATCTTCACGAGGGACGTTGGTCTGGCGGAGAGCGTGCTGCTGCCGATAGTTACGCGCTCTTCGTCAAGGTATTGCCCCGATATCTCGGAGTGGGGATCCCACAGCGGATAGCGCCCGCCGACATCCGGAATCTGCACGAAGTTGTACGGGGGAGGAGGCGATGACTGTGCCCACTCGAGCGTACCGGCGTTCCAGGGGTTGTCTCCGGCATCCTCACCATTCGCCAGGGACTGGAACGCGTTGAGCATGAAGAGCAGGATCCCCAGTCCCAACACGCCCGCGCCGACCGTTTCGACACGGTTCAACGGTCCCCAACCAAGACCGGTGGGATAGGTGTAGACGCGGCGCGGCATGCCCCACAGCCCGAGAAAGTGCATCGGAAAGAACGTCAGATTGAACCCGACAAAGATCACGGAGAAGGCCAGCACGCCGAGACGCTCGCTGAGCATCTTGCCAGTGATCTTGGGATACCAGTAATGGAGCGCGCCGAAGACCGGGAAGAGAACGGCGCCGCCGAGCAATACGTAGTGGAAATGGGCGACCACGAAGTAGGTGTCGGTCACCTGCTGATCGAACGGAACCGCGGCGAACATCACGCCGGATAGCCCGCCGATCACAAACGTGATGAAGAATCCCATCACGTAGAGCATCGGTGTGCGCCAGACGATTCGGCCACGGAACATGGTCGTGATCCAGGCGAAGATCTGCACCGCGGACGGGATGGTGATGACCAGGCTGGCCGCGGCGAAGAAGGTCATCGACATCTGTGGCAGTCCGACGGCGAACATGTGGTGTACCCAGACGCCGAAGCCGAGGATGCCGGTGGCGACGGTGGCCAGCGCTACGTATGTGTAGCCGATGAGTGGCCGCTGCGAGAACGTCGGCACCATCATCGAGATCATGCCGATGGCTGGCAGAAAGATGATGTAGACGTCCGGGTGGCCGAAGGTCCAGAACAGATGCTGCCAGAGCAGCGGGTTTCCGCCACCCGCTGGGTCGAAGAAGTGCGCCGCCGCGAGCGCTATCCCACGTCGAGCATGAGTGCGCGCGGTGAGCGGGGGTAGGCAAATCACCGCGAACGACGTGACCAGGATGTTCCAGGCGAAGAGCGGCATGCGGTTGATCGACATGGTCGGTGCTCGCAGCTTGAAGATGGTGACGATGAAGTTGATCGCCCCCGCCGTCGTGGAGATCGTCAAGAAGATGAGCGCGAGCGTCCAGAACGTCTGGTTCATCCCGTCGAAGAGCGGACCGGAGAGTGGCGTGTAGGCGAACCATCCCGCATCCGGCGCCTGGCCGATGAGGAAGCTCGACCACAGAAAGAGCCCCGCGAACAGAAAGACCCAGTAGCCGAACGCGTTGAGTCGCGGGAACGCCATGTCCCGAGCGCCGATCATCAACGGGATCAGGTAGTTCCCGAGCCCAAACTGGATCGGCGTTGCCACGAGAAAAATCATGGTCGTGCCATGCATGGTGAAGGCTTCGTCATAGGCTTGCGCCGATAGGAAGGTATTGTCAGGACGCCAGAGTTGGATGCGCATCAGCACGGCGGTAAGGCCAGCAGTCAGGAAGAAGAGGAAGGCAGTGGCGATGTATCGTCGTCCGATTGCCTTATGATCGACAGTGCTGAGCCAGGAGATGAAACCCGCGGGAGTTCCCCAAATGTGCTCGAGCCTGCCTGCCGCCGTTGCTGCCATGTTCGTCGTCTCCCTACTTCAGTGTTTTCAGGTAGGCCAGGAGCGCCTGCAAATCGGGTCCGTTGAGGCTCGTCGGGGGCATCTTGTTTCCAGGCTTGATGACCTCGGGATTCTCGATCCAGCCGAGCAGGTTGCCGGGCGTGTTCGAGAGCGTTCCGGCGGCGAGCGTGTCGCGGCTCATGAGATGGGTCAGATCCGGCCCAATCTTGCCGCTGGCGTTCGTCCCTTTGATTGTGTGGCAGTAGACGCAGGCCGAGCCGAGGAAGACCTGTTCACCTCGCAGAATTTCCGGCTCCGTGCCGCTGGGAATTGCCGCTGTCGTCTTCTGATCGGCCAGCCAGGCATCGAACTTCGACTGTGGCTCGGCAATGACCTCAAACGCCATATGCGCGTGACCGGTCCCACAGTACTCGGAACACTGCCCCCGATATGTCCCTGCCTTATCGGCTTCAAGCCATGTGGTGTTGGTGATCCCGGGGATCATGTCCGTCTTCCGTTGAAGTTCCGGCACCCAGAAGCTGTGGATGACGTCGGCTGACGTGAGGGTTACCTGGACGGATTTGCCGACCGGAATGTGAATCTCGTTCGCCGTGGTAACGCCCGCATCCGGATAGTGAACCTCCCACCACCAGTCGTGACCGATTACCTCGATGCTGAAGGCTGATGGCGAAGATGGCGCGCCGAGCGCCTTCATGCTTGGCAAGATCGCCGCGGCAAAGACCGTGATCAGAATGATCATCGGAATAACCGCGCCCGAGATGATGACGATGGCATTGCCGCCCTCCGGCCCCCAACGCTCAGGTCGTCTCCAGATGTGCGGTCGGATTGCCGCGAGGATCAAATAGAATAGGAAGAGGACGAAGACCACGACCGAAACCCAGAACAACACCCACCAAAGACCGGATACGCGCGCGGAACCGCGGCCATGGGGATTCAGCATCGATTGCGTTCCCCCGCAACCCGTGAGGAACAACAGACACAACAACGCGAACGCCTGAGT
This sequence comes from uncultured Chloroflexia bacterium, assembly GCA_963822235.1. Lineage (GTDB taxonomy): Bacteria > Chloroflexota > Chloroflexia > Thermomicrobiales > Thermomicrobiaceae > CALAGB01. The sequence continues at coordinate 1,015,030 of CAWGGU010000005.1, read as the reverse complement.
CAGCGGACGTTCGATCCCGGCGTGGCGACGCCGGTTAACCAGTCCACGCCGACCGCACCCCATGTATTGCCTCCTCGGTACGTAGGGATCGCGAAGTTCATCTGGGCTTCAGCAATTGAAAATGCTTCGTTGTTGAGCCGAGACGCGAGATGTGTGCGTCGCCTCAACGGTCTCGATATTCGAGTAACTCGCAGGGGCGCAAATCTCGTGCCGATAGTCCAGATTTCTTACAGAAGCAATATGTTGCGCAATTGTAATGTGATTACTGAGGAGGTAGGAGAAGTAAGGCTGGTCGAGCCTTTTGTGAGCCAATCATGACTGACTGGTCGGCTTCCGCACCGCCGCTCAACCTCGTGACGTGATCGTCGTGACGCTAATCCGTACGGAGTCAGCCACGAACGTGGAGCACGTCAATGAGGTCCGAGCGATCGGTTATCGGATGGGCGTTTTTGAGGACGAGCGCAGCGCGGTCTCGGCCGCTGCCATGATCTCCGCCGCGCGCGTGCCGTCGTTGGGAAATCCGCCGAAGCCCCAGGAGACCGTGGGGATCGGGTGTTTAGTGGGAGCCCCGGCGAGCGCTTCCACGATCGTCGTCATCCGCGCGCGGATAACATTGCCGGTGACGCGAGGCACCAGGATAGCGAACTCGTCACCACCGTAGCGTGCGACGGTATCCCCACCTCGTACCTTGAGCTTCAAGACGTCTGCGATGGCCCTGAGCACTTCATCACCGGCCGCATGCCCGTGCACGCGGTTAATTGCTCGCATCCCCTGAACGTCTAGCACAGCCACCGCGAGCTTGCCCGCGGTCATGCGAGCCCGATCGATCTCCTCGTCGAGGCGCTGGCAGAATTCTCGATGATTCAAGAGTCCGGTCAGTGGATCACGGTTGGCATTCCGTTTGAGGCGATCATGGAGGTTTGCCACCTGGATGGCTTGCGCGACATATGTAGCGACAATCTCTAGCACATGCTGATCCGACGGCGAGTAGGCCGATGGGTCGGGGTGTTCCAGCGAAAGAACTCCGGCGCAATGTCCGTCAACGACGAGCGGCACTGCCAGCTCCGAGCGCATCAATCGGTGACCAGTAGCGATATAACGTGCGTCCTCCAGCACGTCGGGCACGCTCTGCGAGACGCCATGCGCCGCGACCCATCCCACGATGCCCTGCCCGCGCGGGATGACTAACGGCTTGCTTCGTCGCTGATTGGCGATGGCGATGAGATCGCCGGTATTTGGATCCTGACCAAAGATCTCGCAGACCGACTCCGGAAATTCAGTGCTCATCAACTCGTTGAGCCGGTGCAGGAAGCGATCCAGATCGACCAACGCCCCAATCTCGGTAGTGATGCGTTGCAGCAGTCCGAATCCGCGTGCTTCGGAGCCAACGACTCGCTTCAGTCGTAGTTCGCGGGTCCCCGAGACTCGCGGGCTTTCCGCCGGTGGTGCGATGCCGCCTGCCTTAACCACCTGCAAGAACGCCGAGGCTACCTTGGGATGAAAGTGAGAACCGCTACAGCGAGCAACCTCCTGAATCGCCTGGTCGATCGTGCGTGCTCGCCGATACGGGCGATCCGACGTCATGGTGTCGAAGGCGTCAGCCAATCCGACGATGGCCGCACCGAGGGGGATGTCATTCCCGCCCAGTTGATCCGGGTATCCACGTCCGTCGAAACGCTCGTGGTGATGGCGGACCAGGGGCACCACCGCGGCCAGAGCCGGGTTGTCGCCCAGAATGCGAGCTCCGAGGTCCGGATGACGCTGCATCATGGCCCACTCGTCGGGAGCAAGTTCGTCCGGCTTCTGTAACACGCGGTCCGGAATGCCGATTTTGCCGACGTCGTGCAGGAGACCGGCCAGTTCGATGATCTCTATCTCGCTGGCCGACATGGAGAGTGCTTCGGCGATCTTGCGGCAGTAGGCCGATACTTGCCAGGAGTGGTTATGAGTAAATGGATCTTTGGCGTCAACTGCCGCGGCCAGTGATTCGACGGTGGCTCGATACAGATCCTGCGAGCGGTCGGCCATCCGAGCGCGATCGAGCGCCGTCGCGATTTGGTTACCGAGCAGTCGCAGGAACGAGACGTCGTCGTCCGACGGTCGGCCAACGTTGGCGTGGTAAATCGCCAGCGCGCCAAGCAGGCTGTCGCCTCCGGCCATCAATGGCAATGCCCAGACGGAGCGGAAATTGAGGCCGCTCTCGTTCGTGTGCCATTCGGCCGTCCACTCCGGATTCGCCATGGTGTCTTCGATCACCACCAGCGAGCGGCGATGCGCCGCCTGTCCGCAGGCTCCATGACCGATTGCCAAATGCGCGTTGGCGGTCACGAAGGGGAGTGGTAAGCCAAAGGCGGCGGCCATGACCAGCCGGTCCGACTGTTCCTGGAAGAAATGGAGCGACGTTTTGCCGCTGCTGAAGGCGGCAGCACAGACTTCGACCGCGATCTCCGCCATCGATTGCTGCGTGCTGGCTTTGTTCAGTCGTTCAGACAGTTCGCGAACGGTGCTCAAGATCTGGTTTTGTCGGGTCCGCATCTGAATGAGTTGCTTCTGTTGCAACGTCACGGCGATAACGCTGGCGAACTGCTGGGCGTCCTCGATCTCCTCAACGCCGTACGGGCGGTTGTTCGATCGGAAGAGACACAGTTCTCCAAAACGGTCGTCGCCACTCTCGACCGCCGCGATCAGGCGCGCCGGGTACTGCGTCAACAAGCGCTCTGCGGCGCTGCCGGTCGAAGCCGGCGTAGAGCTATCGCCGGAGATCAAGGTTTCGATCGCATCCTGCTGGATCGCCTGACGCGCCAATCGCTCGAATCCCGAATCGCCGAGATAGACCGTGCGCTCTGCCGCCGGGAGCATCGCGTCGCGCAGATGGACCACCGCGCCGTCGACGCGCACGATGCCGCCGCCGATGGCCAGCACGTCGCCCAAGACCGTTGCGAGTGGCTCATCGCCGAGCAATGCAGCCATGATGCGGGCCCAGCCGCGCCACTGATCCATACCGGCTACCTGGTCAGAGGTGCGCAACTTCTCGCCGACTGCCAGGCCGATGGCGTGGGCGGCGCGCTTGATGATGTCCTTGGCGTTCGAGTCGAGCTTGAGGTGGATGTCGTCGAAGAGCAGCAGACCCCCAACCCATCTCCCGTTCGTGGCAAGTGGAAAGAGCTGGACCGCTCGCACCGGAGCCGACGCGAGTGCGGGATGTCTGCTGTCGGTCTGACGGTTCTGCGTCGCGTCGTAGCTCAACGGTTTCAGCTCGGTCTTCAGGAGAAGACTGATCTCCTGGTTGTAGAGGATCTCGCCGAGCCAGGAGCCGGCCGCCGTTGCGATCTCGGTGACGGTATGCCGCGCGGAGATGGTCGGAGCCTCGCCCGGGCCGGTGATAGCCAGCGCGCAGCCCACTTCGAACGAGTGCGAGACCGTTTCGCTGATCCGATGGAACAGCGCCTGAATCGACTTGGATTCAACGATCGCTCCCTGAATCGCCTCAAGCAGATCGAACGACGGTCCGGTCACCGGCGTGCGTATCAGCTTGGTCACCCGCTCTACCGCAGGGGCGGCGTGATCGGCCAGCAGCGAAAGGAGATTCGCGTCGTCGGAGGAGAAGGTCGGAACGCGAACCGATTGGATGGTGACTGAGCCGATCTGCCCATCGTCGCCATCTATCGACGTCCGCAATTCCGCAGGCGTCTCGTGATCATCTTCGCTCGGTTCCGGAACGCCGGAAAACAGTTCCCCGGTACGAATCGGCAGACGCGATTCATTGCTTCGCATCATGAGTGGTTTGATGCTCACGGGATTCTCGCGTCGTGGAGTTGCCTCCCAACGGCGTAAGGAAACGGCAGGCAGGCTGTTGTTTCCGCCGCGAACGGGCATGCCGCCGAGCTCGAGCTGAAGCCGATCGACCGGCAAGAGTGCCGAGGCGGCCGCTTGCAACGCCGCAACGACATCGTCCAGCCTGGTAGCCGTCGACACCGTTTCGACCAGCCGTCGTACGACGTCACCCAGCAAACTATGTGGGAGCGTATCCTCGGGCACTCTACACACTCCGAAAATCACGCCGGTATCTACATTGTCCAAAACGAATGGTTCGGGGTCCCCAGTGCGTGTCACCGGATACTCCGAGTATCGGGGTACCGTGCGTACGTTCGCATAAGAGCGAGGTCTTATTTGCCTCGGGACTCGAGTCCTGATTGCCGATCACTCGTCTGTGTCCTGACCGCGCGGCGCAGGCTTCTCCGACTCGGCGGAACGTTGTTTGGTTGCGTACATCGCCGCGTCCGCCTGCGCCACGAGCTCAGTTGGTCGCCGCCCATCGTTGGGGAACGTGGCGAGACCCCAGGAAATGCTTGGGAGCTGTTGGTCACTCTCGGCTGAGTTGATCCGTTCCTCAATGTCGTGCATGCGTCGTTCGATCAGCTCGCGCGTCGCTCCAGGCATGATCAGGGCAAACTCGTCGCCGCCGTAGCGCGCCACGGCATCCCCGTGCCGTACAGAACTGCTCAAGATCTCGGCCAAACGCCGAATGATCAGATCACCCCAGACGTGCCCCATCGAGTCGTTGACCAGCTTGAACTCGTCGACGTCGATGAGGGCGACCGACAGCGGGTCCTTGGCCCGGGTCGCCCGCTCGACCTCCGCCTCGAGCGTGCGATAGAACGCTCGATGGTTGAGCAATCCGGTCATCGAGTCGATGTCGTTCAGCAGTTTCACCTGACTATGTAGCTCGGCTACTTGCACTGCTCGGGCTACGTAGGAGGCCACGGTTTCCAGCACTCGCTCGTCCGTGCGCGAATACGCGGACAGCTTAGGGCTTTCGAGGTTGAGCACGCCGATGCATTGATCATCAAGGAGCATCGGCACGGCCAGTTCCGAGCATATCGGCGCGTCGCCGGTGGAGAAGTAGCGAGGGTCGTCACGAACGTCGGAGATGTTCTGCGCTTTCCCGTTCCGCGCTACCCACCCAACCACGCCGCGGTCCGCCTTCAGCACGTAGACGCCATCGTGCACGAGGTGTGGTCTGGTTCCATCTGGTATCGCGACGAGGTGGTCGTGCTCGTTGTCGCGGATGAAGATGTCCACCGTCGAGTCGGGGAACTCCGTCTCAATGATCTCTTTGAGCCGGGTGAGGAAGCGGCCAATTTCGATGAGTTCGCCGACCTCATTCGAGATCCGCTGCAGCAGCGCAAACGCGCGCGCCTCGGCGCCAATCCAGCGATGCAGATCCAGTTCGCCCGTCTGCGCGGGCGCAGGCACGTCAACTTGAATCGTTCCGCCGCGAATCGCCTGGTTGAACGCCTGTACGATGGCCGCATCGAATTGGGAGCCGCCGAGACTCTCGAGCGTCTTCAACGTGCGTTCGACGTTCCAGGGTGACTGGTAGGGGCGTCCAGTCACCAACGTATCAAACGCCTCGACGACGCTAATGATGCGCGCGCCGATCGGAATCTCATCGCCGCGCAACCCCGCTGGATAGCCGGTGCCGTCGTACCGCTCGTGATGGTGACGGATCAATGGAGCCACCGGCGCGAGATCCGGAAATGAGCTTGTCAGCTTGCTTCCGACCTCTGGGTGACGACGAATCAGATCCCAATCACTCGGCTCGAGTTCGCCAGACATCTGAAGCACGCGATCCGGGATGCCGATTTTGCCGATGTCGTGAAGCAACCCAGCCACCTCGATGATGGCGACCTCCGCGCTCGACAACCCAAGCTGGTCGGCGATCTGTTTGCTGTAGCGAGCGACTCGAGCGGCATGGCGGCGCGTAAACGCATCGCGCGCGTCGACCGCGTCGGCGACGACACGAGCTGCCGACCAGTAAAGCGTCGTCGTCTGTCGTGATTCGAGGGAGCGCTCGATCGCAGCCGATGCCTGCTCCGAGATGAGGCTGATGATCGGCAAGTTAATCGTCGGATCGTCGCCCTGCGTCCAGAAGCACGTGACGGCGCCGAGCGGCTGTCCCTCCGTCGACGTGAGCGGAAAGAGATCGAACAACCAGCCACTCCGGACGGTTCCGCTGTCGTCGCCGGCAACGTCATCATCGCTCCGGCGGCTGGTGTAAATTCCGTCTTGGATCGGCGTTGGTCCGTCGGATGCTGACGTGACGAGCGCGGCGTCACCGTCGAGGAGTTCAACCAGGACTCCGGTTGCTCGTAGTTCCGCACGAAACCGAGATGCGATCCGGTGGCAGAGCGCGTCGAGATCACCGGTTGCATTCAGATCGCGGGCGAACTGGTTGAGGCGCTTCAGACTCTCCACGTCCAGATCGCTGCTGCTCCAGTCTCCTACGTGATCGAGCACCTTGCGCATCACCGGCGACGCATGAACCCACGAACCGGTCGTGTCCTGAGCAGTCGTTCGTTGACCTCGGTAGAGCCAGAGCTCGCCGACGGCTCCCGCACCACTGCCGATCTTGAGGTGGGTCCAGGTTGTACGCGGCGCCGAGCGCGCGCGTGAATTGGCGGATGTTCGGCACTGAACCAAAGCGTCGTAGACGATGTGGGGGAATGTGGCGGAAAACCCAGGTGCGACGTCAGCGTGAAACCACCCAGTCGCACGCGGCAATTCTGGGTGCGCGAGAGCGAGCACGACCCCATCCGCGTCGCCGATATCGCGCGTCGCGCGGCGCATCAGGTCGAGGATCCGCTCCAATTCAGAGCCTGAGGTCGTCGATATCGACGGTACTCCGTCTTCTACAACACTTTGAGCCATCGGGATTGCAACGTCCTTTGGCACTTGTCGACCGCACGCCGCGACCAACCATCACGGAATCGTCTTTACAGCCTACTGACGCGATTCGGCACCGCATATAGGAGTCTGGTCGCAATCTTTCGCAGGGATGCGCAGTTTCATGGTCGAAACCAGGGTCTCTATTGCTTTTCAGCGCCAATTCCGTCGTTGTTCGATGCTGAAGAGCGAGAACCATAAACCAAAAGCGTCGCAGTTCAGTTCGAATTGCGACGTTTTTCGGATAGCGCGGCGACGCGCCGCAAGGCAAGATTGGTCGCGCATGACAGTGGGGATGAGTGACAGCGAACGCACGCTTCGCAATTGAAAATTTGAAATCCAGAGCGAATCACTTTCCCAGGTCGCTCTGGCTGCTGGCGTTCGCCAATTTCGTCCTGTTTGCCGCCCGAGGCATGACGATCCCATTCCTGGTGATCTACTTTGGTCAGATCGTTGGTCTGGGCGTCGGACTAGTAGGCGCCGGAATCGCTGCCAGCTCGATCGTGGGCGTGGCCTTCACGTTGATGGCCGCCGGGACCATCGATCGCTTCGGTGCGCGCACGATGCTGATCGTTACCATTGCCGGGACGGGCATCACCACAGCGTTTTTCCCGGTGTCGACGACCCGACTCCTCTTCTTCGGCATCATGATCCTGCAAGGGCTCTTCTCGCAGCTGTACTGGCCGTCCTCCGACGCGCTGGCGACGTCGCTCGTGCCAATGTCGCTGGCGGGCGAGATGTTCGCCATGCTGCGTGTTGCGAACGCGCTGGGTATCGGCGCCGGAGGTCTGGTCGGCGGATTGATGGTCGCGGGGGGCACCGAATCGGAGTATCGAGTCCTCTATATGTCGGCAGCAGCCGGAATCTTGATTGCCGGGGTGTTGGTCGCGATCCTGATCCGCCCGACGAAACGATCTGAATCGACGGCTGACGCCGGCAACGCGACCAGCGTCGGAAGCTGGGGTGACGTCCTGCGAGACCGGCGCTTCATGTTCAGCCAGATCGTGATGTTTATCCTGCTGGCTGCCTTCACGCAGCTTCAGGTGAGCGCTCCTCCGTATTTGAAAGCGCAGGCCGGCATAGACGAAGCCTGGATTGGCCTGCTCTTCACCATCAACACGCTGATCGTGGTGGTCGCTCAGCTGTGGATGGCTCGCAAGGTCGCCCGCTGGGGACGTGGTATCACGCTAGCGGCGTCGGCGTTCTTCTGGGCCATCTCCTTCGTCATGATCGGCGCCAGTCCGTGGTTGACGATCCTGCCGTTCGTTGCCATCGTGATCTACACGATCGGTGAGATGATGTTTATGCCGACCTCGGGCGTGATCGTCGTCGAGCTGGCGCCGGAGCATCTGCGCGGGCGCTACCTGGCGTTCGGAAGCGTCATCTGGGGTATGGCCTGGGGGCTCTCCTCATGGGCGAGCGGCGTCGTGTTGGGATCCGCTCATCCCGTGCTGCTCTGGCCCGCGTTGATCGTCGTCCTGGGCATCGGCGCGGTCGGCGGCATCCTCTTCGATCGGCAGGAGTCGATTCCGATCATGAGCCCGCAGCGCATGGGCGTCGCCGACTCAGATTGAGCGGCCATTATTCAGGTAAGACGACGTAGTTAAGGCGGAGGAATCGCCGAATCACTGGCCTGCAGGCTGAGTCCGGCTTTCCAACCGCCGCCAGGAACGTCTCAAAGGAGGACTTACCGTGGATCAGTTGGCTCAAGCGCTGTGGCAGCAGTTCGGTGCTGCAATCGACACGCTCGGCAATGCAATTGACGTGTGTCCGGAGTCACTGTGGAGCGAGAGCCTCTGGCCATACCCACCGGACGTTGATTGGCCGTCCGGGCTGTCGGAGTTCTGGTATCTCGCCTATCACACGATGTTCTGGATCGACCTCTACCTCTTTGGAACTGGTGACGGCTTTGTCCCGCGGCCGCCCTTCACTGACGATGAGCTTGTTCCAGAGGGAAAGATTCCCGAGAAGCCGTACTCCAAGACGGAGCTTCTGGAGTACGTCACCTATATTCGGCAAAAGTGCGAGTCCAGGCTGGCCTCAATGACGGAGGCGGACGCACTCCGTTCGTGTAGCTTCCCCTGGACGCGAGGGAAAGCCGTCAGCTATTACGAGCTACAGATTTACAATTTGCGGCACGTCCAGGAGCATGCCGCCCAGCTGAATATGTTCCTCGGGCAGCGTCGTCCCGGCTTCGCCGGTGGATGGGTCGCCCGCGCCGACCGAAAGGCGCAAAGCTAGCAAGTCACCAGGTTCATTTTGAAAAGAACAGGCCGTCGCGGTGATCCGCGACGGCCTGTTGGCTGCTGATGGCAATGAAGACTAGTTCAGTGCTTGCTCGGTCTGTGCGTCGAAGGCGTGGATGTGCTCGGTCTCAACCTCGAGCTCGACCGTGTCGCCAATTTTCAGGCGAGACGTGGGTTCGACTTTGGCCACGATCAAATCTCCTCCGGGACCACGCATGTGCAGCAGCGTCTCGGATCCGAGCGGTTCGACGAGGTCGACCGGTAGTCGCATGACCGAGCCTTCTGGGGCGGGCTTGCCGTTCATGAGCATCAAATGCTCCGGCCGAATGCCGGCCATTACCTGCTGCCCAACCATCGAGTCGAGCTTCCCGACGCGCGACGACGGCACGGCGATCTTTACGCCCTCGAACGCCAGCATGATGCCCTCGCCACCATTGGTGACTTCGGCCGGGAAGACGTTCATCGCCGGACTGCCGATGAACGTCGCCACAAACATGTTGGCCGGTCGCTCGTAGAGGTTCTCCGGCGTGTCGAGCTGCTGCAGTAACCCGGCGTTCATGACGGCGATGCGGTGTCCCATCGTCATGGCTTCAACCTGATCGTGCGTGACGTAGACCGTAGTCGTGCCGAGGCGCTTCTGCAGCTGAATGATTTCGGCGCGCGTCTGCACGCGCAGTTTGGCGTCCAGGTTCGAGAGCGGCTCATCCATCAGAAAGACGTGCGGCTCACGCACGATGGCACGCCCGAGCGCGACGCGCTGTCGCTGGCCACCGGAGAGTGCTTTTGGCTTGCGATCGAGGAGCGGGGTCAGGCCGAGCATCTCGGCAGCTTGATTCACGCGGTCGTCGATTACGTTGCTCGGCGTGTTGCGCAGCTTGAGGCCGAAGGCCAGGTTATCTCGGACGCTCATGTGTGGGTAGAGCGCGTAGGCCTGGAACACCATGGCAATGTCGCGGTCTTTGGGCGGAACCTGCGTCACGTCGCGGTCGCCAATATAGATGTGGCCGCTGGTGATCTCTTCGAGGCCGGCGAGGCAGCGCAACGCGGTCGACTTGCCGCACCCTGACGGCCCAACCAGGACGAGAAACTCGCCGTCATTAATCTCGAGATTCAAATCGTTCAAGGCGACGACGCTGTCGAAGCGCTTGTCGACATGTTCGAAGACAACCTTCGCCATTGATGGTTCCTTCCGCGACTCGCATCCCCACACTCATACCATCGAACGGTGCGTACCCGACTCGTGGCATCATGTGGAAAACGCCCATAGGGCTTACGATTCCCCTCAATTACGCACGTCGTTCACCTTGCCCGCTCGCAACTTGAACGCTCGATTTAGTGCGCAATTGAGAGGCGCCGTCTTCGTTTTGCTACGTGTCTGGCAGCGCCTGACAACACTATAGCACACGCACAGGAGGCGCTAGAACATGCGCAAATCGGGCCGGTCCACAAGATCCGACTCGGTCGAATCTATCCCTACCGAGCGATCTGTCCACCATCCATAACCAACGAGCTTCCGGTCATGAAACCAGCGTCGTCCGAAGCCAGATAGAGTGCCGCATGAGCGACCTCGTTGGTCGTCGCCAGCCGGCCCAATGGATGACGTTGTTCCAACGCGCGCCGTGCCGCCGGAGGATCGGACGTCTCATCGAGCAATCGGCCAACCCACGGACTGTCGACCGTGCCCGGGCAGATGCAGTTGCAGCGGATGCCGTCTCCAGCAAACTCGGTGGCGACCTGCTTGGTCAAGGTGATCACCGCACCCTTGCTGGCGCAGTAGGCCGCGCGCTTGGGCACGCCGACCAGCCCAAGCACCGACGCGATATTGACGATCACGCCGTCGTGACGTTCGAGCATCTGCGGCAGTACGGCTCGCGTGCAGAGGTAGACGCCACGGACATTGACGGCGAAGACGCGGTCCCACTCCTCTGGCTCGACCTCGACGATGCTTTTGGTGGTGCCGATTCCGGCGTTGTTGCACAGGACGTCGATGCGCCCGAAACGCTCGAGCGTTGCGTCGACCATGCGCTGCACGCTCTCCTCTTCGCTGACATCAACCTGCAGGGCGAGCGTATCGCCTCCCGCCTGGCGTGCCGTCTCTTCAGCGTGGGACAGCGTGCGACTGGCGCTGGCGACTCGTGCGCCCTCTTGCGCGAAGAGGACCGAGATCGCCCGCCCGATTCCCGAGCCTCCGCCAGTGATCAGAGCCACCCGCCCTTCGAGTTTGCCGGTCGTCGCTGTCACTGAATCGATCCCTTCGTTATTGCGTTGAGCTACGCCATTTCCGCGAGAACGCGGCAGAGTTTGTCCTCGTCCCTGGATGGATCATCCGCTGGAAAGAGGGTCACCAACACTTCGTCTATCTGGTCGTCGAAGACCGAATCTAGTCGCCGCCGTACTTCCGCCTCGTCACCCCAGACCACCAGGTGATCGAGCAGATCGTCCGACACCGTGCCATTCTCGCCAACCGGAAAGCCTGCGTCGGAAAACATCCCGGCGTAGAAGGGGAGGCGTCCGTAATTCTGCAGGCGCGGCCGAGCTGACGACAGCATCTTCTCGCGGTCATCGGTCATGACGACCGGGACGTGCGCGATCATGCGTGGTGCCCGGCGACCGGCTTGCTCCGCTGACCGTCGCATGGCTGGTCCGGCTGTTTCGCGTAGGTAGTCGAGCGGACTGACCCAGGAGATCGCGCCGTCGGCCAGTTCACCCGCCAGGCGAAAGGCGTTCTTGCGCAGTGCGGAGATGTAGAGAGGCGTGGGTGTCGGTGCATTGATGCGCCCCTTGACTGAGAAGTAGTTGCCGGAGAACTCGACCTGGCCCGTTTCGAAGAGAGAACGCAGGATGATCAGGTATTCGCGCAGGTGGTCGAGCGGCTTTCCCATCGAGAGCCCAAAGCCGCCTTCGATCGTTGGTCGGTGGCTTGGTCCGATGCCGAGGCGGAAGCGTCCGGGCGAGAGTTGCTCGAGCGCCATAGCCTGGCTGGCCAACATCAGCGGATGGCGCGGATACGTCGGCACGATGGCCGTGCCGAAGGTGACGTTCGGGATCGACTGTATCGCCGCCGCGAAATAGGTCATAGGGTCGGGCGCGCTCGCTCCGGTTGTGGCCCAAATCATGTTGACGCCCGCGCTGGCCGCGCGCTTAGCGGCGTCGAGGGCGCCTCTCGCGTTGCTCTTGTCAACCAGATCTAATCCGATGCGTGGCTCGTCCATACTTGTCTCCCTGCTGACGAACAGTGGCAACCCCTGTTCGATTCATCATAGCCAATCCTGGGTGCGGAGGATCGATCGTCGCGTACGACCGAACCTCGCTGTTAGACTTGGCGCTCGGCCTAACGTGAAGCGCCCAACGCGACAAAGGTCTCGTGACTCGTATGCGACGCCTGTCACTCTATGCGCTCCTGAGCGCGAACAGCATCTCCCTTATTGGAAACCAGTTCACCATCGTGGCTCTTCCTTGGTTCGTTTTGCAGACGACCGGGAGTGCCGCAAAGACCGGCCTGACCGGCTTCTCGGTCGCGCTTCCGTACTTCATCGTTGGCATCTTCGGCGGGGCGCTGATCGACCGCTTCGGCTATCGTGGGATCAGCGTGACGGCTGACATCGTCAGCGGCTGCGCCATCGCCACTGTTCCCATCCTGTATCACACCGTCGGATTGGCGTTCTGGGAACTGATGGTGTTGGTCTTCTTCAGCTCGTTCCTTAGCATCCCGGGATTGAGCGCCCGACGGTCCATGCTGCCGGAGATTGCTGAAGCCTCTGGTCTGCATCTGGAGCGGATCAACGCGGCGTTCGAGGGCGTCTACCCCGTGAGCGCGTTTCTTGGACCACCGTTGGCGGGACTCATGATCGTCTGGATGAGCGCGGGAAATGTGCTGTGGATCGACGCCGCCACATTCGCCGCGTCCGCTTTACTGGTCTTCCTGGGCGTCCCTCCCGCCCGTCGACCGGGTCACGCGATGAATCGGACCCGCTATGTCGACGACCTTCGCGAGGGAATCGACTTCCTGCGCTCTGAGCGGTTGCTCCTTTATATGGCCATCACGTTAGCTATTTCGAATCTGCTGATGGGCCCGCTCTTCAGCGTGGTGCTGCCAGTCTATGCTCGCGACGTTTTTCATAGCGCCAAGGATCTCGGCTTCATGCTCTCTGCCTTCGGCGCCGGTCAGGTGATTGGGACCGTCGTCTATGGAGCGGTGGGTCGCAGACTGCCGCGTCGTTCCATCTGGCTCTTGGGATTCGTCGGCGTGACCATCCCCTTTTTCGCCCTGCTTTGGCGACCAGGGCTGTTGGTGATGCTGGCGGCGATGGGAGTCGCTGCGGTGACTGACGGTCCCCTCTCACCGATGTCGGTCACCATCCGGCATGAACGCATACCGGCGCATCTGCGGGGGCGCATCTTCAGCACCTTCAGCGCCGTCGGCACGGCGGCAATTCCAGTCGGATTGGCGGCAACCGGCTTTCTGATCGGTGCCATTGGGTTGCATCGCTCGGTCTGGGTGCTGGCGATCATGAGCGCAACCGTGGCGCTGGCGGTCATCGTCATGCCTGTCTTCCGCGATATGGACGTGCCCGCCATGCCGGTTCGTGGCGCGGAGCCTGACGTGGTTGCGGATTAGAGATTGTCGATTTCGTCCGCGCTTGTTCGACTATCCCATGAAGGCTGGAACCCCAGTTAGCGCGCTATCGACGGGCGTGACCGACACGCAGATGGAAAAAGGAGATGGATACCGTGTTGCGATGTGTTCCGTTTCTTCTCTTTGACGGGAATTGTGCTGAGGCGATGACCTTTTACCACGGATGTCTCGGTGGAGAGCTCACGCTCACGAAACTTGCCGACACTCCGATGAAGCAAGCAGTTCCCGAAACACAAGCATCAGCGGATCATCAACGCACATCTGAAGTCGGGCGCCCTTGAAATATCGGCCACGGATTGGATGGCGTCGCCAGATTTTGAGCCGATCCTTGGCAACATGTCGGCCATTTTTGTCATTGGCGGGGCATACGATGAGCTGAAGTCGGTGTTCGACAAGCTCGCTGAAGGGGCTGAAACGGAGCGATTCCAGGAACTCCATCAGCTGCCCTTTGGAACCTACGGTCAGTTCTTTGATCGGTTTGGCGTTCAATGGATCTTCAGAGGTGATCCGGTAGTCTGATCTGCTCCTCCTGGGTATCGACCGTCAGGGAGCAAGCTCAGTAGCCTATAGGGGCCTCGAAGATCCATCGCAGCGATTGCCGTTTGATCTGCCGGTGTCTTGGCACGTGGGGTTCTGGACCTACCCCTCGTAGACCGTCTCCCCGCCAATGATCGTCTGGCTGATCTTGATCTCATCGAGCCGCTCGGGATCGACCGACCGTGGATCCTCCTCCAGGATGGCGAAGTCGGCCAGCATGTTCTCCTTGAGTTGCCCCTTCTTGTGCTCCTCGAAGGTGGCGTAGGCGCCCGCGACGGTGTAGAGGGGCAGCGCTTCCTCGACCGAGATCGCTTCCTCGAGCGCATATGAGCGGCCGGTGCCGGTCTTCTCGGTGACGGCCGCTTTGATGCTCTTGAGCGGCTCGAAGGCCGAGACCGGGCAGTCGGAGGAGAAGACGAGCGTGATGCCCGCGTCCAGCAACGTGCGGAACGGGTAGGTCAGCTGGATGCGCGACATGCCCAGGTGGCGGATGAACCCGTCACCATATTCGGTGATGAAGATCGGCTGGCTGACCGCCAGGACGTGCATCTTGGCAATGCGCTCAATGAGGTCCGGGCGCAGGATACCGCAGTGTTCGATGCGATGGCGGTGGTCGGCGCGGGGCAGGCGCTCGAGCGCCTTCTGATAGGCGTTGAGCACCATTTCAATGGCGCGGTCGCCGATGGCGTGCACGGCGATCTGGAATCCGGCCGAGTGTGCCTGCCAGACGTATTCCTCGAACTCCTCGGTCGGCATCATGGTCAAGCCGAGGTTGTCGTCGCGCGGATCCTCCAGAAAGGGCTGACTCACGGCGGCGGTGCGCCCGATGAGGCTGCCGTCGATGAACATCTTGATTGGCCCGACGCGCAGGCGGTCGTCGCCGAACCCTTGTTTGATCCCCAGACCGATGATCTCCGGCAGCAGGTTCTCGCGGATCATCATCGACGTGCGCAGCTTGAGCTTCCCCTCGCGCACCGCACGTTGATAGGCGTCGATTTGAATCGCGGCGTTGCTGCCCGCGTCCTGGCTGGAGGTGATGCCAGCGGCGACGTAGGCGTCGTTGCAGCGCTGCAGGGCGGCGACGTGGTCGTCGACCGTCGGCTTGGGAATCAGCTTTCGCACCGCATCCTGCGCCGTCTCTTGCAGTACTCCGGTCAGTTCACCCTGATCGTCTTTGACGAAGTGGCCGCCTTGCGGATCGGGCGTGTCGGATGTCAGTCCGGCCATCTTGAGTGCCAAGGAATTGACGGCACTCATGTGGCCGGAGCCGTTGACGATGATGACGGGATGCTCCGGGGCGACCGCGTCCAGGTCGTAGCGGCTGGGATGGCGTCGTTCGTCCAGTTTGTTGTCGTCGTAACCTCGCCCTGGATCCAGGTGCCGGGCGGGACCTGCCGCGCCCGCTCCGCCACATTGCGTTTGATGTCCTCGATCGAGCGCACGTTAGGGAAGCCCGCCTCGACGTGGCCTAACGCGGTGCCGAAGCCGATCATGTGGTTGTGGGCTTCATTGAGCCCGGGCAGGCAGAAGCGGCCGCTTAAGTCGATGGTGCGGTAGCCTCGCGGCAGCGCGTCCTCGACCATGCTTGCCGAACCGACCGCGACGATTCGGTCGCCGAGTACGCCGACCGCCTCAGCGCTGGGCCTGTCTCGATCCATCGTCAGGATCGTGCCGTTCTTGATCACGAATGCCTCTGCCATGCCGCCCTCCGTCCAGTCGATATTCCACTTTGTTTCGCCACAGCCAGGTTGAGTTCGGTTCCCGCACGATAGCCGCGAGCCTTTGCGGTGTCAATCGACGTGATCAGTCGACTCTCAAGAAATTCGAGCCTCCCTGTAACACCAGCTCATGCAACGTGTTTTGGATTGCAGGAGGTAATGAATGTCGGGGGACGATCTCGTTCGAAAAGCGCAATCCGGAGACGTTCGGGCGCTCGAGCAGCTCTGCACGCGTGAATGGCGACCGATCTACGCACTGGTCTATGCGTCGACGCGTAATCCCATGGACGCGGAGGATCTCACGCAAGAGGTCTTCTTGCGGGCGCTGAACGCGTTCGATCGCTATGAGCAGCGTGATGTGCCGTTTCGCGCCTTTCTCGCCACCGTTGCGCGCAATCTGGTGAAGAACCGGTGGCGGAAAAAGGTTCCAGCGCAGGTCGGGCTGGAGGATGCTCCTCAACTCCACTCGACCGAGGCTGGACCAGAGGAGAATGCCATGCTCGATGCGGATCTCGGGCAGTTGGCCGATGCATTTTCAACTTTATCGCGCGATTACCAACAGGTACTGCAACTCAGAGTGCTGGAAGGGCGATCGTCGATCGAGGTTGCCGAGCACATGCAACGCAGCCCGGCGGCGGTGCGGGTGCTACAGCACCGCGCGCTGGTCGCTCTTCGCACCGCGTTCAACAAGGGGGCACGATAGTGAATAGACCCGTTGAAGACCTCGATCGCATGATCGACGCGCTCAACGCCAATCGGGATCCGGCAGACGAAGGGCCGGTCGATTCCGACACGTCGGAGTTGCTCGATTTGGCACATGGGCTCAAGGAGCTGGGACATACCCAGTGGCCCGATGAGTCGTTTCCGACCCGAGCGGCGATTCGGCTCTCGATGAAGCTGGGGCCAACCTCCCGCTTCGCGGTCATTGCTCGTGGGTATGGCAACGATGCTGACTCCGGCGACGGTGACGATAGTGGACCACTGCCGCCGTTGCCTACGGACCTGGATCAATTCCCAGAACGTCCTCGCGGGATCAGCCATCCTCGACACTGGCGCCGGCCGCTAGAGATCGCTGCCGCGGTCGCGGTGCTGGTCCTCTTTACTGGCATGGTGACGATGCTGCTCAAGAATGCGAACGGCGGCACGGCTGATCCAACTGCTCAGCCGGGAGGCAATCCAGCGTTCGGATCTTCCTCGCAATCTACAGCTACCACCGACTCGGCTCCGGCATCGACCGGCGTATCGACGCAATCGTCCACGGCCGCCTCAACGCCTACGTCGAATGAGATCTCAGTTTCGACGACCGCTCCAACCCAGTCGACAACCAGCACTCAGGCGGATGATCAGTCGCTCGTCGCGCTGCAGGGTGCGGCAGGCTTCGATCTATGGCAACCGGGCTCGATCCCGGTGGGCTTGACTCTGAAGCAGCCAGACGCGCCGATGTCGCTCCCGAGCTTCACCAGTGTGACCCTGAAGTACGTCGATGCGGACGGAGCGGAAACGTTGGTCATCACTGAGGCGTCGCCCTATCAGGACTCGGCCCAGACCATGCCGGCCGACGTCTGGAATAACGCGGTTCCGGTGAATCTCGGAAATGGCGTCACGGGACATCTCTACAAACGGGGCCCGGTGCCGACGGATGTCGGACGCATACAACCACATCACACCGCTGAAAGCGACATACAGCTCTGGTGGGAAGAGGGCCAGACCTCGATTCGCCTCGAGACAGGTGGTTCCCCCGGCACGGACATGCTGACCCAGGATCAAATGATGGCGATCGCGATCTCAATGCGAAAGGTCGGGTCGGCTGCCGGGCAGTCAGGCTCAGTTCCGAGCATTTCCGGTGACGCCAAGGTACAGACCTCGGACCAGGCGGTAGCTCGTGCGCAGGATCTCATCAACTCGCTGGGAGGGAATGGCGCTGCCGTACCGGCCAATGTCACACTGACGGTCGTCTCAAATCAGACCGCGCTCGGCATGCCACAGCCGGAGGGCTTCGACGGAGCCGCACCGGTCTGGAGCGTCTACTTCAAGGACGGCATGACTCCGGCCCACTGCGAGCAAACCGGCTCGAGCTCCCTCTGCAGTCATGGCGAGATCACCGTGATCGTGGATGCCCTGAGTGGTGACGTCCTCTCCTACCACGGCTTCGACGGAGCCTGGAAGCAGCCGTAGATCAGCGCCGATCGACGATGACCTGCCCGGCCTGGATCACCATGGCCGGGCCGCTCAATGTCTCGAGATCGGTCGATGGATCCCCGTCGATCGCCAGCAGGTCCGCGACCTTCCCAAGATCAACCGTTCCTACCGTCGATCCGATTCGGCACGCCTCTGCTGCCCGTCCGGTGGCCGCGTGGATGGCTTCAAGTGGCGTCATCCCGGCGTCGGCCATGCAAACTAGCTCCAGGTAGAAGTCGTCGAAGCCGGTGTGTCGCCATCCGGCGTCGTTTCCGGCCACCAGCTTCACGCCAAGCTCCAGCAGATGGCGCATGTTGGTCAAACTGTTGGCGTGTGACTGCGGCGCGGTCTGCAGGGCGATCTCCTCCGCGGAGGTGAGCGTGCCGCGCTCGTTCCCGTTCCATCAGCGCTTCGAGGCGGTCGTGCGCCACCTGCAAGGTCGGCGTCACGTAGACACCCTGATCGGCCACACGACGAGCGATGACTTCGTCGAATTGCCAACTCGTATCGGGCGCCATGAAGCTGCAGTGCTCGATGTGGTCCGTCCCGGCGTCCAGCGCACGCGAAATCGAGTCGGTGGCGATGGTGTGACACGTCGACGGCTTGCGGACTTTGTGGGCTTCGTCAATGGCGGCCTTCAGTTCCTCGACCTCGTAGGTGGGGAATTGTGAATAGGTACCGACCGTGCCACCGCCGCAGGCCATGATCTTGACGAAGTCGGCTCCGCGTTTCAGGACTTCGCGGGCCGCCAGCCGCATTCCCTCGACCCCGTCCGTTTCCCCGCCAAAATAGCGGCAGTGGCCGCCGGTGATGGTCAGCGGGTAGCCGCAGAGGATGAAGCGCGGGCCTTCGACCACTCCTGCCCGAATGGCATCTCGCAGTCGAAACATCAGCTCATCTTTGCCGCCGCAATCGCGAATCGTCGTCACGCCCGAAAGGAGCGCCGTCCGGGCATTGGCAAAAGCCTTGAGGAGCAAGATTTCGTCCGGGTTCTCCATCCAGGCTTCGAATGAGGTGCCGTCGCCTGGCAGGACGGTGTGTGTGTGCATGTTGATCAGGCCTGGCATGAGCGTGTAGCCGCTTAGATCGAGCTCATCGGCAGTCCGATGCGAACCGGTATCACCGATGTTGGTGATCATGCCGTTCTCGACCGTGACCGTGACGTTCTCACGCGGCTCGGCTCCGGTGCCGTCGATAAGTCGCCCAGCCCGAATGACCAATGTGTCCTGTGTCGTCATCGCTTCCTTTTATCCCCTCGAACTATGCGTCGTTCACCCGCGTTCAGTCGAACACCGATATATCTCTCTGGCGGAACAGTATGACGGGTCAGGGGTCAGTTTGGGAAGCACTGGGTGCGAATGCCTTTTGGGATTTGGTGAGTGAAGCGACTCTCAGTGAGCTGGAATGCCAGGCAAAGCAAAACCCGCCCAGTTCGGGCGGGTTGAGCTGCTGAATTTGGAGAGCTTCAGGCCGTACGGAAGATGCGGCGCCCGGCGGCTCGCTCGCGCAACGCTGCGCGTACGGCCGTCCAGGGATCGGCGGCGAATCGATCGCGCGAGAACGCATCTGGCTGCGACGATTCGCGGGCGAGTAGAGCCTGAGCCGCCTCGGGAGAGAAGTTGTTGAGCGGAGCCACGTCCTCCCAGAAGCGATCGAACAGAATCTGATTGATCTGAGGGAGTTCGGCCGTTCCTTGATTGTGTGCTACCGCTGCCTGCATGCTGGAGTCCCTTCTCGGCTCGATCGGCTTTCCGCCGCCGTTTCTGTTGTTGCCTATCATAGGACCCCTTCCCTTGTTCATACATAGCAAAATAGGGCTAGGGAGCCGGTACCGAAGTCACCGGGCCTTTGTGCCGTCGCACGGCTCTCGCAATATTCGTGCGCGTCATTGTCGCACGGTTAGCGACGTAGCGCGGGATGTCCGCACGTTGTGAAGAATCTAGCGGTAACTGCGGTTCGTTCTTTAGTCGCTGAGCATGTGGCACTGGTCATCCGCGCGTATGCGGAGTCATCACAGCCAAACCGTGATCACAGTTGATGTGCCGTCTCTTCTGGGTACCAAAGCGAAATTGTCATTGTGAGTAGTCGACCACAGAGGATTCGCCACCGAGGAAGATACCTCGCTGGCGAATCCTCTGTGGCCATCTATTCAGCGTGACATAATCTATGGTAGTGTCACTCATCATCGACGGAGCTGAACCATGAACAGAGTCGAAACGGTCGAAATCGAACTCGGCGACCAAACGTCTCCCAATAGCGCGCGACGTGCACTCGAGCAGCAACGTGATGCCATACGGCAAGCGTTTGCGGCGTTCGAGCGTGGCGGTCAACCGTACAGTGTTGCGGTGACGTTGAACGGACGTTCTGACTCGACTATCGACGTTATGGGGACATGTTCGCTGCTGGAACGACTCCTTGCCGGTATAGAACCCGAGTCGGAAGGACTGCATTCAGTCATGGCGCGTTGGATCCGCGACTGGAGCATTCCACGAGTGACACTCACGCTCGCGGAGCCACAGCCGGATAGAGAGCCAGCCGGAGTGTTGCTGGTCGAACACGCGATCAAGTGCGACGCGGGATCACTTGCGGACCGGTTTCTGATTGAGGACATTCGGAAGACATTGACAGACCACGTCATGGCGCGTCCAGATTCTGAGTATGCGATCGCGATTAAAATGCCTGTTCAGCCCGACGTTCGCCCGCGGTCCGCGCTGCTCGATGGGCTGGCATTGGCTCGATCGGCTGTTGCCGCGCTTCCCGTCGAAACACCGGATCGGCCCAACGTCCATGAGTTGCGCGTGTGCCTGGGTCACGGTGACGGAGACGTGCTGCTGCGGATCTGGCGGCTTGGCATCATGAAAGTGCCCAGTTCCTCGCGCGTCGTGTGACGAGGTCGCGGTTCAGCCGTCTCCCGTACGGCACGGTCGGAACGCAACCATGCGACACGCTGCCGCGAACTTGCGGCGCTCCTCAGTATCGTCGGCGAACTTGAACTGGAACATCCGCGAGAGGACTTTGGCGCTTGGTCCGTGGCTCTTTGCATACAGCTCGAGCTCGCGGTCACGTTCGGGCTCGGTGAGTATCCGTTGAACAGGTACGTATCGGTCCCGTCCCGTCTGGATCTGTAGGGCAGGCGTTGTCTGGATATTGCGGTACCAGTCGCTCTTCTCGCCCCAGGCTGAGATTACCGTGCTCGTTCGGGTCGATCGGTCATAGTGGATTACCTCGAGCGGAGTCCGGTGGATCAGGCCGCTCTTGCGACCACGGTGGGTCAACAGCAGGAAGCGATGCCCGAAGATCCATCCGAGGTTCAGCGAGTAGATGACGCCCGGAGCTTTGAGCGCAATTCGAAGAACCTGGTTGGGACGGTGCTGCAGAACCTGGCCTGTCTGCCGTGCTGGACGATCCGGCATCCATCACTCCCATCTCGGTACACACCTTATCCGGCGCGTAGCTCGCGCCATTCGTCGGGCAGGTCCATGCCCTCGAAGCGCTCGAACCCCAGCTGACTGATCTCGATCGACGGTTTGCCATCGACGATCAGCTCGCTCATCACCTGTCCAATGATCGGACTCAAGGCGAAGCCGTGCCCCGAGAATCCGGTTGCCACCGTCAGATTCGAAATGCCGGGCAGCGCGCCGAGGATCGGGACCTCGTCCGCGGTCTGCGCCTCGATGCCCACCCAGACGCGCTCGACGCGCGAACGCAGTAGCTCCGGGAAGATAGCCGAGCTGTCGGTCAGGCTGCCTCGCACGCTGCCGTACCAGGGGAGGGCGATGCGCCGGTCGAGATGGACCGTGCCGGGCCAGCCGCCGCCGATGACGTAGTTGCCGCTGGGGACCTGCTTGAGGCTCAGCATGCGTCCGCGTGCGCCAACGACCTGATGCAGCAGGGCGGGCATCGGTGAGGTGGCGATCATCTGAGGCGCCCGCGCGATGGCCGGGAGGGTCACTCCGAGCGGCGCAGCCAGCTCCATGCTCCAGGCACCTGCCGCCAGCACCACCAGGTCGCACGCGATGGGACCGTCTTCGGTTAAGACGCCGGTCACGTTTCCGCCTTGATGCTCGATGGCTGTGACCGTTGTGTGTGCGCGCACGACGGCTCCAAAGCGCTGAGCCGCGTTGGCGAATGCCTGAGTCGTCAGAATGGGGTTGGCGTGTCCGTCTGCCGGTGAGTAGGCTCCAGCGCGAACCTGCGGCGCGATGCCCGGAATCAGCTCTCGCAGATCATCGCCTTCGACCAGGTCAATCTCGAGCCCAAGCTGGCGTTGGTTCTCCATCCACGGTAGGAAGTCGGCCACTTCATCCGGATTCTCGGTGACAGTGACGTGCCCTTCGCGGCGATAGTGGACGTCGGCTCCGAGCTCCTCCTCCAGATTCTCCCAACGTGCAATGCTGGCGACTGCCAATGGCAGTTCACGCAAATCGCGGCCCTGCTGGCGCACGCCACCGGCGCTGGCGGATGAGGCTGCGCATGGGATGTCGCCTCGTTCGAGGAGCATGACGTCAACGCCACGTCGCGCCAGATGGTAGGCGATCGAGCTGCCCATCACGCCGCCCCCGATGATCGCTACTTCAGTCCGTCTTTGCGCCATTCCAGTCTCCCCAGTTCTTCTCAGTGTTGCCCATCTTGCGGGTCCCTTGGGATTCAAACTACATCCAGGCGCCGCCGTTGACCCCGATCACCTGACCGGTGACGAATTCCGACTCGTCGGACGCCAGATAGACGGCCAGATTGGCGATGTCCTCTGGCTTCCCGATGCGCGGCCAGAGGACTGCAGCACCCGACGTCTCCTGGCCGCGTGCGCGCGACATGTCGGTGTCGATCAGCCCTGGCGCGATGGCGTTGACGTTGATGCGCTTCCCGGCGAGTTCTTTCGCGAGCGACTTGGTCAGGCCGAGTACACCCGCCTTGGCGGAAGCGTAGGGCACGCTGCCCGCCGTGCCCTCGACGCCGGTGATGGAGGAGAGGTTGATGATGCTGCCTCGACCCTGCTTCAGCATCAATGGAACAACCTCCTGGCAGCAGACAAATACGCTGGTGAGGTCTACCCGCAGCATCACGTCCCACTCACTGAGCGAAAGATCGAGGAGGGTCTTGCCGACGCCACCGATTCCGGCGTTGTTGACCAGCACGTCGACTCCGCCGAAGGCTGCCTCCGCAGCCTCGACCATACGGCGCGCATCCTCGGGATGCGACACGTCCCCCTGTGCTGAAGCGACGCGAGCGCCGTGCTCAATCAGCGTCGCGACGCTTCGCTCCAGCAACGCTCCATCGATGTCGTTCAGTAAGACGCTGGCGCCCTCGGCCAGAAAGACGCGCGCGATGGACTGTCCGATGCCACGTCCTGCGCCGGTGACGATGGCTCGTTTGCCGGTCAATCGTCCGCTCAAGGATGTCGCCCTTTCACTGCGCTCCGCCATACGTCAGTCCTCCACCGGCCGCAGTCCGATCTTTCCAGAGCTACTGCCGCCATCCACCACGAGTGTCGTGCCGGTGACAAATCCAGCCAACGGCGAGGCGAGCAACAGAACGGCGTTGGCGATGTCGGCGGGCTGGCCCGTGCGCAGCGGGATGCCGGAGCGCGCGCGATCCTTGTACTCCTCGCTCAGGTGCGCGCCACCCTCTTCGACGTCGATGAATCCGGGTAGGACGGCGTTGGCCCGGATGCCGTGCTCGGCCAGTTCCAGCGCCATGGCTTTGGTGAGGAGGACGACACCGGCTTTCGACGCACAGTAATGGGACCAGCCCCAGATGGCGTGGTTGGCCGCGCCCGAGCTGAGCGTGACGATGCGGCCGGCCAGGCCGTGCCGGATCATCGACCTGGCCGCCGCCTGGCAGGTGAGAAAAACGCCCTTCAAATTTGTGTCGAGCACGCGGTCCCATTCGTCTTCGGACATGTCGAGGAAAGACGAGACCGGGTAGACTCCGGCGTTTGCAATAACGACGTCGATCGGACCCATGCCTGCCTCGACGTCGGCTATCATGCGGCGCATTTGGGCGGCATCGCGCACGTCGGCGGGAAACTCGCGGCAGGTGACGCCGGTTGAGCGCAGCCGCTCGCAGGCTTCAGCCGCCCGCGTCTCGCTCACGTCATTGAGTGCCACGTGGGCACCCGCGTTGCCGAAGGCCGTGGCGATCGCCATGCCGAGTCCGGTAGCGCCACCGGTAACTAGGACGACCTGATCCGTGAAGTCAATCTCGATCGGCATCTGACCGTCTCACTCTCTGTCACGTCACATCGGCTCGCTGGCTATCTTACGGTGATTTCCGCCATCGCGGGAACACCAGCGCACTCATTGGTGCCACAGAGTTGCCGAGCGATCTCGCGCTCGGACCTTCAAGCCCCTATGATCGGACCAACTCTGAAACGTGACTATGATCGTGAACGGCTGGGAGAGGTGACGGATGGCAGTGGTCGAAGCAGACGGACGGCGCATCTACTATGACGACACAGGTGGTGACTTGCCTGCTCTCGTGCTGCTGCAAGGTTTCATGGCCTCACGCGGCGTGTGGATATGGCAGGTCGAGGCGTTCTCGTCCCGCTTCAGAGTGATCACGATGGACAATCGGGGCGCGGGCGAGAGCGATCCGGAGTCGAGCACCTATAGCATGGCTGATCTCGCTGGTGACGTCGTCGCGCTGATGGATGCGTTGAGCATCGAGAGGGCCAGTCTGATTGGTCACTCAATGGGTGGCTACGTCGCGCTGCAGTTCGCGGCCATGTTCCCAGGTCGTCTCGACAAGCTGGTGTTGGCCGGCACGTCTGCGTTGGCGGGTGGGGCGTTGGGTCGACCGGCTCCTACCTACGAGCGAGATCGCTTTATCGAGGATCCGGTCGAGCGCACGCGCAGTCGCTATGGACGGTTGACGGCGCCTGGCTACTTCGACACACATCCGGAACAGCTCGAAGCGCTGGCTGAATCGGCCCGCGGCAATCGGCTCAATTTCGAGGCCATGACACGGCAGTCTGACTCGGCCTTCATGACGCACGACACGCGCGAGGCGCTGCCGAAAATAACGGCTCCGGTGCTGGTGGTGCACGGTGACCTGGATCGAACCATTCCGATCAGCGCGGGGCGCAAGATCGCCGAGGCGATTCCGGGCGCGCGCATGGTCGAGTTTGAAGGCGTCGGCCACCTACCCCACATCGAACGAGTCGAGGAGTTCAACCGAGTAGTGTTCGCGTTTCTGACGGGGAACGAAATCCCGTGAACCGGCAGCATAGACATTGTTCCTGATTTTGGGCGACGCATGCGTCGCCCTGCACGAAGCGCCGATCAACGCTCCCGGGACGACGTCACGCCGGGCACATTTCACGGCCTTCGGCCGAGGGCAAGCACGGAGGCATTGCCTCTACACGATGCGGCAGGATGCGTCAGCACCCGAACTCACAGCTGGATGTCGAATTCCCAGGGACCGTGGATCACCCATGGTTCGGCAGTCTGCTCCTTGAGCCTCAAGTCAGCCAGGCTCAGCTTCAACCGTCTGATGTCTGTTGGCAGCGCGGGCGACATGGTGCAGTCGATTCGCCACGAGGTGGTCTTGCCGGGAATGCCACCACCCGACCCAGCGATGCCCCACGATCGATAGCTCCCGCCCTGTCCATCGTTGATATTCCAGTCCCATCGATGCGCGTGTTGCACGAACGGTTTGGGATAGTCGGTGCGTGCTATCAGGCTGAAGCCCTCGTTGTGGATCTCCAGCGAGAGAATGGCGATTTCATAATCCTCAGCGACAGCACGCTGCGCCACCGGAATCACGCGTTGCAGCGTTTGGGGACCCAGATGAGGCGGGCAGACCTCACCAGCGACCGTGCCAGTCGGTTCCGGCGCGCTCGGAGCCATGCGAGAGGCCCTCGGTAGCGTGAACCCAGCCACTCGCTGTCGGATCTCGTCAGCCGTTGAGAGGTCGAACTGACACTTCCAGGGGCCCTCAAAGACACCCGCTTGCTCGACCCGCGAACCTGAAATGGCATCGATCCTCAGCGTTGGCACGGCCGTAATGTCAAGGGTGATCGACCGCGCCGCAGGGTTCAGCGCTGGGGTGAATGAGTAGACGATGCGTTCGGTGAAGCTGGAATCTCCGCCGCCACCGGCTCCGGCCAGCATCATCCCGCTGTAGCGGCCGCCCTGATCGTCCGTGGCTGTGATCGATAGGAGCTGTGGGTCGTGCCGCGTTTGCTCAGACCAGAGGACCAACACAAACCCGTGGGTGTAGCGTTCGATAGAGTCGATCATCAGAAGTCGACGTCCGACGGTCGCTGTCACCGTCATCGGCCGAACCTCGATGAGATTGTCGAAGTCAAAAGGAGCTTCTGCAGTGATGGGCATGACGTCGTCCTTCTCGGTTGATGATTGATTTGTCCGACGGTGTCATTTCCATCATAGCATGCGTTGACGGAGCGCCCGGCTGAACCCAGCAGGGCGCTCTTACACGTGTCGGGTCGTGGGGAACTACCCCCAGGTTGCATCTTCATCAAGCGGCCAGAAGGGCCGGTTGACCCGCTGGAACGGGAAGGTCGGCAGATCGACCGAGACCAGTCCCGGCGTATCCGCGCGGATGATCTTGTGGGCGATCGGCTCGAACCCGGCGCGGAAGTGGTTGCTCGATTTGATCGCCACGATCTTGTAGCGCGTCACGTCGATGCCGTGCAGCAGGAAGACCTCGGCGTCCAACGTCTGGGTCCGGACCGACGATACCAGCACGTCGATCCCTCCAATGATCAGCCGCGCCATCGGGCCGAGGTCGACGCGCGCTCCGTAGCCCATGGGAGACTGCTGGATGAACTTGCCGTCGGTGAGACATTTGACATACGCCTCGGCGTCGATCGGCTCACCATGCAGCGGCTCGTGCTTGCCACCGAGACGCACCTGGATCGACGCGCCAACACCGGCCTTGTGTGCTTGCGCCGCGGTCTCCGGGTCGTACATGAAGCCCATGCAGGCTTCCTCGAGCTTCGCGTCGAGCATGGCCCGCAGCAGGTGGGTCGCGTCGCCAGGAGCACCACCGCCCGGATTGTCTGACGTCTCGTTGATGATGACCGGTCGACCAGGCGTCTCCAGGGCCTGCCGGAACGCCTCTTCCGGCGGGTTTGCCGTCGGACGGAACTCGTCGCGCATCTCCCAGACCTGGCGCGCCACGTCCCGGCTGACGCGTTCGGCCAGCTCCGGATCGTTGTCGGTGGTGACGATGACGCTGACGCCCGGTCGCGGAATGTCGGTGGTGGGGAAGCCGTGGAAGAAGGCGCAGTCGATGACTCCAGGCTCCGCTTCCCACTTCCAGCAGATCTCGTTGATATCGTGGGCCGGTCCGAAATTGGTCGTGGTGGTCGGGATCATCATCGGCAAGGTGGTCAGGTGCATGGTTGGTATGACCTTGCCCTGCACGATGGCCTGCAACAGCTCCACCGCTTCCTGGCCGCGCTCGAACATGTCGCTGTGCGGGTACAGGTGTACGCCGACGAGCGCGGTGGAATTGTCGAGCATCTCTTGCGTCAAGTTGCCGTGCAGATCGAGCGTCACCACGATCGGCATGTCGGGGCCGACCATGTCGCGAATCTCGGCCAGCAAGTGTCCTTCAAGATCGTCGATGCCTTCAGCTACACCGGCACCATGCAGCGACAGGCAATACCCATCGACCTTGCCGGCCGAGCGCAAGCCCGCCAAAAGCTGTCCGCTGAGCTGATCGTAAGCCAGCTTCGAGATCGTTCCGGAAGGCTGAGCCTGCGTCGCGAATGTTGGCACCACCTCGATATTTCGTCGCTCCGCGGCGTCGATGATGCCGCCCTCATAGTCACGGACACCCCGGTGCACCTCGAAGATCTCGTTGCCTTCGGACCACTCCCCCTGTTTGAAATTCTCGACCTCGGTGAGGCCGGTGCAGAACGTGTTCGTCTCGTGGCTGATGCCGCCAATCGCGATTCGCATTTCCCCGCCATTCATAACGATTCCCAGCACTCAATCGCCACATGCTAGCCAGTGCCGCGACGCTGGACAAGGGGTTGCTGACCGGTTCATGACGATTGTGCCCACGCGCGCGCGGTACCAATGGCTATCCATCCAGGTACGAAGGTGCATTGAGTGTGGTAATCGAGGCCTAGTACATTCTTCCTAGGAGTCATGCTCCAGCCGGGACAAAGGTCAGGGTTCCAGCCGCCCACGCAGACCCGCCAAGAGACGTTCAAGGGCCGCGGGGTGAAGGAGAGAGACGAGGAGGAAAGGTCATGTTCGGGCGAATTTCGTTGGCGGAGCTCAAACTGGACCACGAATCGGTGAGCTTCGACCGGGCCATGCTCTGGGTCGATGCCGACGATCGCTGGAGGCTGGAAATCAATCCATCCAATCCACGCGTCGTCCCGACGATCCGACCGGATAGCTACGGCGCGCTGCGCGAGGCGGATATGGTGACCACGTCCGGCAAAGCCTTCAAAGGGCTCGTCCGCGTCAATCATCGGCGGCTCTATCCGTTCAAGGGAGTACCGATGTTGCTCGAGGGCGTGCAGCAGCTCGAAGGATTCGATCTGGAGGCGGTCGACTGGTTTGACTGAGAGCGATCCACTCCCCATGTTTCGCGAAGTCAAGTGGCATCACTCGCCGTCGCGTCCCGCACCCGGGAACGCGGCCTCCACGGCGATGTGATGCCACTTCGCGCTTCCCCCTGATTCGTCACACCGGCGTGGCACGAGATGCATCGACCCCGGATTACTGATCGCCCAGCCGTAGGGCGCTGGCGAGATCCAGGTGGCGCGTCAACAAGCCGAAGCTGATGATGGCGATCAGGACCACCACACTGATTCCTCCAGAGAGGGCGGCGATCTGCCACCAGTCGATCGCGATGCCCGCCGCGATGCCCGATCTTCCAGCAAACGCCGAGAGGTCGAGCGCAGGACTGATCAGGAGTGCAATGGTGACGCCGAGCCCGGATCCGAGCACGGTTGAGGTGAGTACCGGCGGCAACTGTTCGACGATGGTGATGCCGAACGCCTGACGAGCCGAGAGCCCCAACGTTCTCAAGTAGCTCAGGTCGCGCCGCCGCTCGGCACCCGCAAGCATCAACGCGATGCTCCCGGCCGCCGCCGCGAAGAGCGTCACCAGCACGACGCTGTAGCGGAATGCGTCGGTTACTCCGCCCGCCAGCAATTGGCGACTGTTGTCGGCTTCGGCTGCGGTTCGGGTCGTCAGCGTGGCACCTGGCGCCTGCTGTTTGATCGCCTGCTGCAGCTGTGATGCAGTGGCACTTCCGCTCCCTCGAACGAAGATGCGCGTGACAGGCAAGCTCCTCCCCGCGTCAGGGTTGGCCGCTTGAAGCCAGGTGCTGCTCGTGACGATGAACTGGTCGTCGACCGGCAATGAGGGGAAGCTCGCGATCTTCCCGCTGACCTCAATCCAGTAGGGCACCGACTCCAGCGTGACTTGCATCAGCTGACCGATCTTTATCTCGCCCGGCCAATTGGAAGAGACGACCGCGGGGAGCGGATTGGCTCGACTGCCGATGCTGGCGCCGCCCGGATGTCGAGTCAAGGCAGGCGGGAATTGAACAGCTGCGGGTGTTCCGTCCGTCACCGTCATATAGCTAGTTGGATCGATCGCCAGCAACGCTGCGGCATTGACGCTGGTGTCGCTATTGTTGACGCCAGCGTGCGGCTGATAGTAAGCCGGGGCCACGGCTTGCACCCCGGAAATCGACTCAAGACTGAAGTTTCTCGGCAAGGAACCGGCCGCTGCCGCGTCGATCCGCTCGTCGGCGCCGACGGTCTGCCAGACCGCCTCATTCTGCGCGACCGCCAGCGAGTGCTGAACGACCAGGGTGAAGACGGCCACCCCCACAGCGACGAGGAGTGCCAGCATCGGCAGCCGAGCGCTGGTCCTCTGGCGCGCCACGCGTCGCAGTCCAGCCCAGACGACGATCCCCTGACCCCGCTGAACGACGCGAATCAGAATCCGAACGGGGATCGAATACAGGCGCAGCATGAGGATGCCAGCGGTCAAGCCTGCCAGAAACGGAACTAGCGCCAGGTAGGGATCGATACCGCCACTCTCCGACGCGAGCAATCCGCGTCGTCGCACGAGGTAGATGCCAGCTGCCGCCAAAAGGACGACGAGAGCCTCCACGGCGATTCGGCGTACCCGCTCCTGCGTCGTTCCGCCGACGTCCCGGCCCGATTCGCGTCGCTCGGCCAGCAGCCGTCCAAGCGGTAATCGCGCGCCCGGTAGCGCGGCCATCATCGTCAGCCCAATCGCCAGGAGACCGGTTACGGCCGCGACGGCGAGATCGAGCCATGCCCCATGCACCGGAATGATGATCCAGGCGACGACGTAGCCGATCGTGACGGCCGGAAGTACGAATATCGCCGTTTGAACGAATCGCGCTCCGAGCAGTTGACGCGCGTCCGCTCCACGGTCCCGCAAGATCAACGTTTCGCTCGCCTCGCGTTCCACGAGAAGCATGCCGACCAACATGAGCAGGAATACCGCGACCGCTCCGACCCCAAGGGTCGCCAGGACCACGGCCGAAACGAGGAAGTCGCGTTGGTGGTGGAACTGATCGAGTGCGGCGACGAGCGGCGACTGCAGGCTGACGGCCAAGGGATTACTGGACAATTCGGCCGCCGAGCCGTGCGTCAAAAGGAGGGAACGCATCGATTGTTCGAGCGCGTGGTTGTTCTCAGCGTTGACCCGAGTCGGGTCAACCTCATAGCGCCAGGTGTAGGACCAATTAACGGGCGATGTCTGCGCCAGGAGCGCGGGATAGGCCGCCGGGGTGATCAGCCCGTAGCCATATACGATCGTGGTCGTTCCGTCGTCCAGAACGGTGGGCTGAAGGAGGCTGTTGTCCTCACGCCAGTAGCGATCGTCAGATTCCGCAGGTTTATAGATGCCGCTCACTTCACCGACGAGTGAATAGCTGAGATAGGCTGCCGGTACCCCCAACGTCTTGGAATCCGTTGAGTCGGGTTGCAGTATGACCCGATCGCCGACGTTGAGTTTGAGGGCCTGCGCCGTGTTCTGATCGAGGGCAATCTGGAAAGCGGGCAGCGGTTGATCGCCAAGGTCGCCTGCCGCGCCCTGGAAGATACCGGGCGATGCGGGTGGGATCACCTGTGGTAGCTGGCCATTGTCGAGCGTGACGAGCCCGGGTTGGTCGAGCCCGGATTGGTAACGAAGCGTCACGAAGGTCTGGAAATAGCGCGACGTCTTGTTCGGTCCGATCGGGTTGATCAGGCTGAAGCGCTGCGATTCAACGATCGCGCTGTTGCCGGTCAAGACGTCCTGAATCGCCGGGGCGAGCCCAGCCTGAAATTGCTGACCATCCTTGACGACGTTGGCCATTGGATCCTTGGTCGTTCCGGGAAGAGTCGCGCGCAGATTCAGGGTGAGCCCTGGCTGAACTCGGACCGCATCATTGACGGCTGCCACAACACCCCGATTGGTCGTCCGCGTCACCAGTCGGGGGATAACGGCCAGCGATCCGCTGACGAGAAGGACCACCACGAAGAGGCCCAGGCTCGCGGTTCGGCCCTGGCGGTCACGCAGCCGCCAGATGATCGCCCGCACCACGTCGAACCAGGCGGAGAGCGATCGAGATCGAGCCGGAAGGCTGTTGGCGCGCACCTACTGGACTCCCATCCGCAGGACCTGGCCGATACCGACTCGTCGCAACAGCATCGCCGCCACGCCGACGATGAGCGCCAGAAGGAGGATGATCGTGGCTTCCATCTCGACCAGACGCAGCCAAGGCAGCACCACGAGGAGTGACGGGACGACTGGGGCGCCGGCCTGAGTGACGGTGATGAGCGGCAAAACAAGCCACGAGAGTCCGAGACCCACGATGGTGCCGCCCAGAAGACCCAGCACGACCAGGGCGCCCTGTTCCAGCATCAGCCAGCCAACAAGCTGGCGCGGCGACAGGCCGATCGCGCGCAGCGTCGTGAACTCACCCACCCGCTCGTGGATTGACGTGGCGGCGCTCACGGCGAAGCCGACCCCGGCGAAGACGAGTGCCGCGATGAAACCGAGCGAGAGCGCTCCGATCGTCCCGAGCGCGACCGGATCGGCCTGCAGTGCCTGACGACGCTCGACCAGACTCACGACCGTGGGGCTGGAGAATGGAGCGGATTGCAATGCGGAGGCAGCCGCGTTCGCCTGCGCCGGATCGACGGCCAACCACCGCTCGTCGGCATCGGTCGGGTTGATAAGTCGTTGCAGCAGCGCCATGGCGTCGAACGTCCCAAAGTCGGCGATGATGATGGGTTGGCTCGGGTCGACCGTTGGGAAACTGGTAACGGTGCCGACGACGCGGGCGTTGAGCGTGCCCACGCCTGACTGAAGGGGGAATATACCCCCGAGTTGAATCCCGAGCTGGCGCAAGAAGGCGGCATCAACCAGCACCGGGATGGCCTGCGGCAGATCGCTGCCAGACGGCGTGAGGGTAAATGCGATCGGCACGCCTGGCGCGGGCGTGGAATCAGTGCCCGTCACGATCGTCACGTCTAGCTGACCATCCGGTGCGGGGGGCAGATCGATATGTGGGGCACCCTGCGGAACACTGCCGTTCGCTGACTGCGGTCCGGCAACGAATGTTCCTTTGGTTGCGACGAGTGATACCGGCGTCCATTGGTCGCCCGAGAGTTGGTCGCTCTCGGCGAGCTGGGTCAGATGCAACTGACCGGTGAAGCTCATCACCCCCGGCGGGTAGACGCTGAGCTGCAGCTGGACCAATTGGAGCGGACCAGTTGGCCGTGCCACCTGCCCGGCGGGCAATTGATCGGCCAGCGGCAAGACCAGCTGATGGGGCTGGCCGTCGTTGGCGAGGACGCCGAGATCGAACGAATGCAGTATCCCACTGCCGTCCTCTATGATCGCGGTTAGCCGTGTCCCGACCGCGTCCGGGCCAGGCGGAGGTGGCCCGCTTCCGGTTTGTCCGACCGGTGGTGGCGTATTGGGCGACGTCTGGGCGTAGCTCAGCGAGTAGTCCAGCCGCAGCCGGGCGGAGGACGGTGCAATTGGAACGCCCGAGAGCGTGGGGCGCTCTGCCGCCAATCGCCCCATGAGGGTGGAGAACGACGTGTTGGAGAGGTCAGGCCGGAAGTCAACGATCTCCGGAGCGGCCATCGCGTCGAGGAGGAGTAGCCGCGCGACGTTGGAACCATCGGGCAACGACACATATTGGTGTCCAACAGGCATCGACGCCGTCACGCCGGGCACCGAGCGATGCGCACTCGTCAGATCGAAGTTCGGAATCGCACCAGTTCGTTGATTGGGCGAGAGACGGATCCCAGCTCCCACCTGATAGGCCGCCTGATCGGCCTGCGACTGACTCCAGGTTCGACTATACGCGATCGCGAAGAGCCCGATTCCGACCGCCAGGGTCAGGAGAAGCGCGGTGCGGGCGTAGCGAAGCGGCCTGCGGGCGATCTGCCACGCCCCCAATGAGAAGATCGTCGTCGCTCGCCGCGCGGCCAACCGGTCAGCGGTCCTGGCAAGAAGCGGTATTAGTCGTAACGCGATTACCGCTCCGGCCAGCAGCCCCAGGGCTGGCGCCGCGACCAGGAGTGGGTCGATGCCGTAGCTCCCCTGAACAGTCTCGGTCAACGGCGAACCGTAGTGCTTGAGCTGCCATATGCCGATCGCCGCGACAACCACGAGACCAAGGTCGAGTCGAGCGCGCTGGATAAGGCTGCGGGTCGCCGAACGCTCTTGGATGGGCTTTGGCGGAAAGAGGGCGGGCCGCACCATGGCTAACACACACAGGGCTGCTCCGAGGAGCGCCAACAGATACGCCGTGCGATCGATGGTTGGATCGAGACGCAGACCGATGCCGGAAAGCGGTCCGACGACGTTCAAGGCTCGCAATGAGAACGCGGCGACCCACGGACCCGCAATCAGTGCCGGGAGGGCGAGCAACATTCCCTCGAGAAACGCCATCATTGCCAGCTGACCGTGGGAGGCACCACGCGTCTCCAACAGTGCGGACTCCACTTGACGCCGCTCGCTCAGAAGTCCAGCAGTCAGGACGAGGGCGTACATCGAAAGGATTGCCAGCTGAATTGCCAGCAGCAGCACGGCGGTGCGCGTCACCAGAAGCGAACGCGAGGTGGTGGCGAGGATGTCTCCCAAACCGGTCGTAATCCTCGGCGTCGTGCCTGATAGGATCGGGGCGACGCGGCCCGGTAAGGAATTGACGAGCCGCTCCAGTTCCCCAGATTGCCCAGCCGACATGCGGTTGAAATCAGGGAAGACGCGCCAGTCGATCGTGGCCGGAGTCTGACTGATCGCGCCAAGGAAGTCGCTGGGCGCGACCACGAAGGGACCGTAGGTAATGAACGAGCCGCCGCTGACGACACCATTCTGACTCAGTTCATCGTCGAACCAGAAAGGATCGTTGGGATCGGTGATCTTGTAGATCCCGCTGATCTGCACCGGGACTACCGTGTCGGGATTGACCCGATTGGTCAGCTTTAGCTGATCGCCGACGGCGAGCTTGAGCCCTGCCGAGACAGGCTCCGGAACCGCGACCTGAACTGGGCCGGACCCCGACGCAGCCGGCCAACTCCCAGCAAGCAGCGTGGCGTGCTCAGCCATGCGATCGAAGAAGCCAAAGACCGCTAATGGCTGGGGCCCGTTCGATGGCGTATCACCAGGAAACCCGAATGAAGACGAGAAGCCCGCTCGAGTGCCGTTGCCGTGGGTCAGGTCAATGATGGGGCCAAGCGCTTGAAGTACCTGGTTGTCTGCCTGGTCAAAGCGGGATCCGGGCACGCTGAGCGAGACCTGTACATTGGCGACGGTCACCGGAGCGTCGCGCAGTTCCTGTCGCAGTCCCGCTCCGGCGACCGTTCGGGAGTAGATCGGGGCGGCGGCCAGGAGGCTCGTCGCCAGGAGCATGGTCAAGAAGTTGGCACTCAGGATCGGCCAATTGGCTCGCGTCCGTTTCAGGACAACGACCCAGCCACTCATGATGATCGCGAAACGCACGCGCCAATTTCGGCCCTTGGACGCCATGGAGTGAGCGCCTTCTCCGCTGCCGAGTCGTGACGGACCTAGGCTGGCGGCTTACACGTGTCAGGTTTTGGTTCGCTCAGCGCATGGTAACAGTCAGACGGATAGACGTAGAGTGTCAGGTCGACTTTGGCATCGCCGTCCGTCACCTGCAGTTGCCAGCAGCCCGGATTGGAGAAGGTCAATTCTCCACGCCAGCCGTTTGCGCTCATCACCGATGAGCGTTGGATCCAGGAAGAACGGACCACCGCGGAACTATCCCCTTGCAGCTGTCCACTCAGGGTAGGTGGGTCCGGCAGTTCTTGATAAATGTCCAGATAGCTCGATTGCGCGGCGAAGAAGACCGACAATCCCGAGTCGACGCTGAGGCCCTGCCCGCTCACCCAATAGTCGGCGAAGAATGGCGCGAGGTGATCAGTTGGGCCATCCCATGTCGTCACGTCACAGGTGGCCGGCGGCGCGAACGGGGTCTCGGCCGCATTCGCCGCCATCCGGCTCGCCACGTCGGGCCGTTGGGTAATCGGGACAGCCCACACGGTGACGTTCAGCGTTTCGCTCCCGCTGGTGACGGTCAGATCCCAGCATCCGGGTTGCGGCAGGTTGACGTTGATGCCGTGGAGCGGGTAATTCGGTTGAGGCGAACTTGGAGACGTCGTCACGGACACCGTATCGTCACCATGCAGGTGTCCCGAAATGGTTGGATCTCCACTCGAGACGATAGCGGTCGGCGTGATCCCCTGGAACCAAACCGACGCGTTCATGAGTTGCTGGACGTTCATGCCAACATAAATGGACGTCGGTGCGAACCAGAGATCACGCTGCCCATACCACTGCGGATAGAGCGGGAAAAAGATCTGCGGAGGGCCACTTGGCGCGAACGGCGTCACGGGGCAGCCGTTGGCTTGCGCAGATGCTTGCACGTCGGGCGTGCCGATCGGTGTCGGCGTGAGCGTCGACGGAGCGGCTGTCGCGACGGTTGTTGCTGACAACGTGGCCGTCGATGCGGCGGTCGTCGTCGACTCCGGAGCTGGTATGAAGCCCTGGCTTGACGCGCTGGGCCTCGGACTGTTGCTCCCGCAGGCGGTGCCGATAAGGGCCAGGATGAGAGCGGCGCCGAGCCCCGCGCGAAACATGCGGTCTATCATCGATGCGCTCCTCGTATCCAAGACAGTACTTGCCCTCGTTATGGTCAGCTACCGGCCATGTTGGGATAGTTGCTCACCACCCCCGCTCAGCGTGAATCCTTGATCACGCAAAAAACGGCAGCAGAATGATCCCAACAACCACCATCGGAACGACCTGCCACATCCAGTCGGCAGGGCCACTGTCAAGCTTCTCGCGAAGCACCTCCGGAACGTCCATGAGTTCGTATCGGTAGTAGCTGCGGGTGTAGGGGTTCGGTTGGCGGAACAGGGCGGCGATCCCGGCGATGGCGAGCACGCCGAGAACCAGCACCATAAAGGCGAGTGCTGCTGCGTTCATTTGGCCAAAGAGCGGGCCGGCCAACCACGTGTAGATCACCGATCCGATCACGGCCAATGCGCTGTACGCCAGGCCAACCCATATGTATTTCGCAAGACGCTGTATTCGTTCTTTCATCGGAAGCGCCACACTCACTGCCAATGTTGCTCCTCCTCGCTTCGGACTTTTTGGAGGGTCAAGGTTTCACCTGGAACACGATGATCTCGCTGAAGTCCACACCGTCGACCTGCAGTGCGTAGCAGCCTGGAGCTCTAACGTCGACGTATCCAGTGTCAATAATGTCGATGTCGCTGATGTGTTCGTAGCTCAAATAGGGATCCATGTTTAGTGGGAAGTTTGCACCAAATCCGAGCGCATCCGTGCCACCAATTTCCCCGCCGTGAATAAGCAAAGGTCCGTTATACGTTGGGTCGGTGGTCCATGAGGCCTTCAACCGAGTCCAACCATCATGATTGGCGTCCGGTTGCAAGTGAAACACCCCCTCGGAATCCGCTCCGCCCAAAACGACGTAGACGGGACCATTGCCGAGCGCCGATGCCAGCCTGGGGGCAACTGAATGTGCCGCATCGGCCGGGCAGATGCCGTTCAGTTACGTCGGTGCCGATGTGGAGTAGGCGCTGCCGGAGCGTGTCCTCGATCAGAGCGTCACCGGTGAGATTGAGCGCGTTGGAAGTGTCCACGATGGCGCCCAAGCTCCAGGAGCCGATCTGCTGCTCCGTGCAAGAGAGCATGGCAACCACTCGTACCTGCTGGGACGGGAGATCATGGGCGGTCCGCTGAAGGTCAGCGACAACGTTCATGTAACCGGGTAGCCAAGTGGGGTGAACGTCGATGACCTGTGAAATGCGAAGCTGCTCCCCTTGCTGGTGTCGCAGAGCGATATAGGCGAGGAAGCTGTCCTGGTTATCGGCAAGAACATCTCCCGAAGTCGTGTCGCTGGGACTCGTTACCGCGGCGATCCAATCAGTCGCGCTCAGTGGCTGATCCACCAAGAGCGCCGTGAGCGTGGTCTGGTCGTTCTGGTTGAATGCCTCGACGAATCGTGTAAGGAGCGCAGCACCGCCGGTTGTCGCGCATTGCTGCATGGAAGCCAGATGCGCTCGTTGTTGCCGACGGAGCAATAGCCGGCGGCAGTTGAGCACGATGCACGTCGTTCGTTCCCAGATAGCGATTGCTGAGGGTAGTGGCTACGACGGCGCTCATCAGCAACACGGCTACACAAACGGCCGCCACGCGCAGCGTCGATCCAAGCTGCCCACGTTGGTCGTCCGATCGCCAGACGTAATAGGATGACAGTCCCGAACGGCGATTACGTCGTTGATCTCGCTTTTCGCCTGCGAGCCCGGTGGGCGTCGCGGATCGCTCGACGCGACGTCTTACCTCCGGCCAGAGATCTAGCTCGCCTGGTGGAACCTCCTGGCGCATGAGACGGCGAAGCTCGCGGGGGATCTGCCTGGCCTTCAACGTTCGTCCTTTCCGAACGGCTGGGCGACGGTGCTGGTGAGCGGAGAGTCCGGGTGGTTGAGGATCTGTCGCAGGCGCTTGCGTGCGGCATGGAGATGAACGCGAATGGTTCCGGGAGCGCCACGAAAGCGCTGCGCGATCTCCCGATCGTTGAGTCCGAGGTAATAGCGAGATACGATCACGGATCGCTGTGCCGGAGAGAGCCGTTGCAGTGCTTCGGAGATCGAGTCGACCTGCTGCAAGATGATCACGATCTCTTCAGGATTGAGCGCCGGGTCTTCGATGAGGGCAGTGGAGCGGCTATCAGAGGAGACGTGCAGATGAGACCTGTGCACCGCTTTGATCGCATCGTTGCTGACGATGCGGAAGAACCATGGCGCGAAGGGACGATCGGGGTCGAACTGTTCGATCCGCTCATACACGCGAACGAAGGCGTTCTGCACGACGTCCTCAGCCAGTGCTCGGTCCCGCGTGATGACCTGAGCGATCTGCGTTGCCTCGGTTTGATATCGCCGCACAAGGATCTCCAGGCCGCCGATGTCGCCTCGCCGGAGCCGAGAGATCGCCTCGCGTTCATCCACATGAACCCCCTCTATATCTACTATCCTCCAAATGGCAAATATGTTTAGGGGTGTGATGTTTCAATACGCGTGGGTGAGGCTACTCATATGTGCGGCGGTGCCGCTACCGTCGACACGCAACGAGTCTTGTCGGGGCGAACCAATGCACCCATGTCATCCTGAGTCGTTCGCCACAGAGGATCTGCCATCCGGAATGCATCCGATGCACCATTGTCATGCTGAGCGAGGACCATCACTGCGGTTCATGATGACAAGGAGAGAACCGTGCCCTCCGAGAGTGGCGCGACCGCCGTGGTCGACTACTCGAGTATGAATTCCCAGACATGGCGCGACGGTTGACATCGAGTCCCAAACTCGCTAGTATGGCCATGTTGACCCGTTTTTCGGTCATTGTTGGTATGGCCCGTTGAGCGTTTGAGATGGGGAGATCATGAGCACCATCACGAACATCAACAACTTGATCATTGGCGAGGTGCGCGATAGCGCACCGGTGAACCCGCGTCTGCGCGCAGGGTCGCCTTTCGCAGATGTTCAGGGGAGGAGTCTGCCTCGGTGCCGGGTGACGTGAGTCAACACACTCACCAAGTGCTTTCAACCGCGGGCAGAGATGAATCTCTCGCCCGCGGTTTTTATTTGCCCTGCGTCGTGTGAGCGACCGGAATCGTCTGATGAGGAACCAGGGAGTCATCATGAACGCAACACGTTTCCCCAGCATCGAGCCGGTTGCCGGGAGCGGCTCCGGAATTGACGTACCCAACCCAGCGACGGCGCTGCAGGTCGAACACGTGACCAAGGCCTTCGTGCGCAAAGGGCTGTTCACCCGGCGAACGCTGCAGACGACCAACGCGCTGGAGGACGTCTCGCTCGACGTCAGGCGCAATGAGATCTTCGGCATCCTCGGCGCCAACGGATCGGGCAAGTCGACGTTGATCCGCGTCATGTCGACGCTGCTCATCCCGGACACCGGGAAAGTCAGCGTCTTTGGGTTCGACATTCGCGCCAACGAAGGTGACGTCAAGCGACTGATCAACCGGGTCTCGGTCGAGGCCTCCTTCTTTAAGAAGCTTTCGGCCATGGAGAACTTGCTCTACTCGTCGCGCCTCTACGGCCGAAGCGGTAGCTCACTGCGCCGCGACATCGTCAGCATCCTCGGCAGCATGGGGATCGAGGCGTCGCGGATCAATCAGCCGCTCGAGCAGCTTTCGCGCGGCATGCAGCAGAAAGTGGCCATCGCACGCGCCTTCCTGACTTCGCCGGTGCTGCTGCTGTTGGATGAGCCGACGACCGGCCTCGATCCCCGCTCGAAGCGGGATGTGCAGGACTTCGTGCTCCAGCTCCGCGATCAGCACGACGCGACGATCCTGCTCTGCAGCCATGACATGGACGAGGCGGAGCGGCTGTGCGATCGCATCGCCATCCTGGATCGCGGCCGCGTGATCGCCATCGACACGGCACAGGGACTGAAGCGGCGAGTCAGCCAGTCGCTGGGTGTGGTCGAACCCACACTCGAAGATGTCTTCATCCATCTCACCGGTCGCGACATCGCTGAGGAGCTCAGCGAAGAGGTCAAGGTCGCGTGAGATCACTGAGAAAACGTGGAGAGTGACGAATGGAACGAGTCAAACCAGGCAGGTGGAAAGCGCCTGCGGCGCGCGACGTGTGGCATGAGGTACGGGCTTCCTACGCCTTCGTCGAGCGCAACTTCTTTATGGTGCGCCGCTACTGGGGCTGGGAGATCGCCTTCCTGATCTTCAATATCACCTCGTCGCTGAGTGTGATGTACATCGGCAAGGCGCAGGGGACCGACAACACCAACCTGGTCCTCTATCTGGGGATCGGCACGGTCGTCTGGGCCTACCTGCGGGCCGTCTTCGGGAACATCAGCGAGATGATCGTCTGGGAGCGTTGGGAAGGAACCATCGAGTACACCATGATGGCGCCCATCTCACGTCTGACCCACATGTTGGGGGTGGCGCTCTTCAGCATCGTCTACGGCATTCTGCGCACGGCGTTGCTGCTGGTGGCCCTGTCCTTCTTCTTCGACATCAGTCTGTCGGGAGCGAACGCGGGCGGTGCGTTACTGATCATCCTGATCGGCAGTCTGAGTTTCGTGGGTGTCGGGATCATGGCGGCGGTGCTCCCACTCCTCTTCACCGAGCGGGGCGAGGAGATGACGTTCATCATCTCGTCGCTACTGCTGCTGGTCTCTGGCGTCTACTACCCGGTCTCGGTGTTGCCGGGCTGGATGCAGCCGGCGGCGCACATTTCCCCAGCGACCTACGTACTGGAGGGCATGCGCGCCACAATTTTGGATGGAACGCCAACCAGTCACCTGTGGCAATACGTACTTCCGATGGCAATCATCGGCGCGCTCACCATCCCGATGGGGATGGGGGTGTTTACGGTCGTCGAACGATACGCCAAGCGAACCGGGCGACTCAAGCGAAGCGGCTAGGGATCGGCTCAAAGGCGAGCCTGAAAGGTGTCACATGCGGGCGATCTATCTGATGGGGACGAACGTCTACTTGAGGGCGATGGTCGATTCCGACAAGGAGTCCGGCATCGCCTGGTTCAACACACGATTGCCAATGGGCGGCTTCGGCCACGTCTTCCCGGTCGATGCGACCAGAGCGACGGCGGTGCTGAAGGAAGAGAACCGCGCGTTGTGGCCGAGTGGCCGGCACCGTTACGCCATCGTGCGCAACGCCGACGATCAGGTCGTGGGGGCACTGGTGGAGCAGAGCTCGTATCCGGTCCTCACCTACATCGGTGTGCAGATGGCGCCGTCGCTCTGCGACGCTGACCAGCTCCGCGCCGAGGCGCTGAGTCTGGTCATCCCGTGGCTGCGGGATGAGCGACAGTTCCGGCTGATTCGCATCTGCATTCCGGCCGACGAGGCTGGGACGATTCAGGCGGCGGAAGAGGCCGGACTGTTGCAAGGCGCGCGCTTGCGCCGCTACGTGGCGCGCCCCGGTGAGCGCGTCGACCTGCTGTTCTACGAGGCCGTCAATCCGCAGTGGGCGGGTAAAGATGCGTAACCCGATCATGATCGGCGAGCGCGTCTACCTCCGCCCGCTGGAAGCGAGCGATGCGGAAACTCTGGCTCAAGGCAAGCACGAGGAGACGGAGACTTTCTTCGAAAGTGGCCGCTGGCTCGCGAGTCCGATTGCCTACGAGCAGTGGATCGAGGAGCTGCACGCGCAGCAGCCTCCCGAAGAGGTACAGTTGGCGATTTGTCAGATCGCGGATGACACCTTCATTGGCTATACCGGGTTCAGTAATCTCGATCTCATCAATCGCACCGCGGAGACCGAGGTCTACATCTCGTCTCCGGCTCACCGTGAGCACGGGTTTGGCACGGAAGCCAAGCATCTCCTGCTTGAGTACTGCTTCGACCGGCTGCATCTGGAGGTCGTCAGTTCCTTCATCTGGGAGCCGAACGAGCGCTCGGTCGCGGCGGTGCTGCGTCAGGGATATCGACCCGCCGGTCGCATCAAGA
This sequence comes from uncultured Chloroflexia bacterium, assembly GCA_963822235.1. GTDB lineage: Bacteria > Chloroflexota > Chloroflexia > Thermomicrobiales > Thermomicrobiaceae > CALAGB01. The sequence continues at coordinate 972,963 of CAWGGU010000005.1, read as the reverse complement.
CGTTTCTGCCACGGGATGGCTACTTTCGGGACGTGCTGGTCTTTGATCTGATGCGAGATGAGTGGCTCGAGGCGCGCGATGCCTGGCGCAAACGACGGGCGGGTGGATGAAGGGGAACGCCGTCGGGTGTGGCCGACCAATCCGTGGTTGTCATCGTGTGATGGCGACAACAGCGGATGCGTCAACTTTCATCTGCACCCAACGTGAACTTGTCATCCTGAACCGCAGTGAAGGATCTCTCATCACGTCGAACGGAGAGATCCTTCGACTCCGCTGCCACCCTCTCTCTGACTCTCTCCCTGCGAGGGAGCGAGAACCATCGCTCAGGATGACACAGGGTACGCCTTCTGGCGCCTTGGCACGACTCATTCCCTGTCTACGCTCACTGGCAGTGTCACGGTTGACCCATTGATGGGCCGCCGCAGAGCCGGCCGCAAAGGGTGATTCAATCCGATGTCGCCGCCACCTTCCTGCGCTGGACCCTCCTGCGCGCCATCTTCCACCGCGGCTACGTCCTCGTCTCCAGCCTCTACTTCGTCATCGATGGACACCTCTCGGCAGCTGAGCTCGAAGTGCTGGCGCTGGTCGTTGGCTTGACGCTCCTCGTCTCCGACATCCCGACTGGCGTCTGGTCCGACACCATTAGTCGCAAATGGCCGCTTGTGATCGGTCACGTATTTCTGGCGGCCGGCATGTTCATGACCGGCATCGTCACCTCATTCCCGTTGCTCATCCTTGCCCAGATTCTCTGGGGCATTGGCTGGGGATTCTCCAGTGGCGCCGACGTCGCTTGGGTCACCGACGAGCTCGATCAGCCCAATCGCATCGATCGGGTGTTGACCGCGCGTGCCCGCTGGGATCTGATCGGCGGGGCAGTCGGCATGACCCTGTTTGGGATGCTGGCCTGGGCGACCAGTCTCGCACTGGCGACGGTCGCGTCAGGCATCGCTATGGCGCTGGTGGGATTGTTCGTCACGATCGCGTTCCGGGAAGACGGATTCGCGCGCGTCGAGCGCAAACGACTCCAGGAGTTCGTCGCGGTTCTCGAACGAGGTGTGAGCCTTTCACGCCGGAATTCGCAGATCCTGCTGATGCTCGCCGCCACTCTGGTCCTGAACGGCGCCAGCGTCGTGACGTGGCTGTTCCCGAAGCAGCTCATCAATCTGGGCTTCCCCAGCGATCCAATCCTTTGGTATTCCGCGCTCGGTATCCTCTCGTCATTGCTCGGAGCCGTGGTGCTTCGCGCCGTCGAGGGCCGCATTCACGGTGCGGGAGTCGCGCGACGCGCCTATGTGTTGACCAGCCTCATTGGTGTGTTCGGCCTGGTGCTGCTGGCTGGCGCGCCAGAGGCGCTGATTGGGTGCGTCGGCATCCTCCTCGTGCGTGGCGTCGCGCTCAACGTTACCCGCGCCGTCAGCGTGATCTGGGTCAACCGGCGTGTTACCAGTGATGTGCGCACGACCGTACATTCGTTTCTGGGGCAGGCAGAGTCGCTTGGCGAGATCGTCGGTGGAGTTGGTCTGGCGTTGGTCGCGCAAGCGGGCGGCATCGCCGTCACGCTGATATCGTCCGCCGCACTGTTCGCCGTCGCGGCGCTGCTGATCGCGCAATCGCGTCGGACGGACGCCCGTTTGACGATGGTTTCCGGCTGAATAGGCGCTAGGAGCCGCAAAGTGGAATGGTCCGACCACAAATTGGCTATCGGAGTGGTCGTTGACCTGGGGAGGCGCGTCCTCTACAAGGATGACGCGACGCATCGAGCGGATGCAGTGTCGTTTGCGCTTCCGCTCATTCGATGCTCAATTCGATCAGATACAGGGAGGTGAGCGATGGCTGCCCCGACGACCGATTCATTCATGTTTCAGACGATGCATCGTCAACCGGACGACGTGCGCGGGATTCTGGCCGAGGACTGGCCCGCCTCCAAGGAGGCCGCTGGGCGTATCGCCAACGCCGGGCGCGTCTATCTCGTCGGCATCGGCACCAGCTTCCACGCCGCACAGATTGGTGGCTGGCTGCTGAGAGCTGCGGGCGCCGACGCGCGCGCGGTCATGTCGTACGACTTCGCCGCTTACCCGGATTCCTACCCGCTGCGCAGCGACGACGCCGTCATCGTCATGGCGCACACAGGCGTCAAGCGCTTCTCGGCCGAATCGCTGGCGCGTGCCACAGCGGCAGGCGTCACCGTTATCTCGGTTGGCAGCCAAGCCGCCGAGCATCCGGGCTCGCAGCAGGTGCTGCGCACTATCGAGCGAGAGAAGTCGGCCGCCTACACGTCGTCGCACGTCACCGCCATGACAGTGCTGGCGCAGATCGCGACCGAGCTCGGTGAAATGCGCGGCGCCGCTGGAGTCGCGGGGTTCCGAGAGGCACTTGAGGCACTGCCGGATCAGATTTCCGAGGTTCTGTCGCGCCAGGACGAGATCGAACCGGTGGCGCGAGGGGCGGTCGAAAAGCTGGTCTACGCCACAGGCGCCGGTCCGAACGCCATCACCGCGAGCGAGGCGGTCATCAAAGTACGCGAGGCAGCCTATGGTCATATCGATGCGTTGCCGGTCGAGCAGTTTCTGCACGGGCCAATGGTGGGCGTCAATGCCGAGGACATGGCGATCGCGATTCACGTCTCCGGCAACGGCGAGACGCGCATGGCGGAGGTTTCACGCGCGTTGAACGCGTTGGGCACGTCGATGTGGATCGTGGGCAAGCCGGTCGAGGGTATCCCCGACGCTCCGGTCTTCACGCTGCCGGAAACGGTCGAGATGATCTCGCCGCTCCTGGCGGTCGTACCAATGCAGATCTTCGCCTATCACATGGCGGTGGCCAAAGGGATCAATCCAGACACCTTCCGCCGCGACAACCAGACCTACGCGGATGCCTTCGCGCATTCAAGGCTGTAGCCTCACCCAACCGACCAATCAACGTAGTGGCGGGCGTCCCTGCCCGCCTTCGTTGTTTTGGCATATGCACGAGGGTCGGCAGACCAACTTCAACCGAGAATCTCGCCGCGCTCCAGCGTCACGCGTGTGTTGGTGGTCGAGCGGCCGGCGCCCCACGAAGGCGGGCAGGGACGCCCGCCACTACACCTTTGGGAGCCGGGGAACGGGTCATCTCAACCGGGCGGGTCGAGCGGCCGGCACTCCACAAAGGCGGGCAGTGACGCCCGCCACTACACTGTTGGGACCTCAGACTGTCACGCTCTTGATACGCTGAACGAGACGAACGTCTGCACAATGCGATGCGCTCTCCTGTAGAGTGGAACGTAGCGGTCTGACTGGCGCGCGTCGATCGCGGTCGAAGGATGCGCGCGAACTATACATGTGGGAGCGACCATTGCCGGAACGCAACAACGCCGTTGCCGATTTCCGTGCCGTCCAGTTTGAGCCAGCGGGCCTACAGGATCTCATCACGGTCCTGACCCGGCGAGGTTTCCAGGTGGTCGGGCCGACAGTGAAGAATGGGGCCATCGTCTACGACCGGCTCGATTCTGTTGACGACTTGCCGCGCGGCTGGACCGAAGTCCAGGAGGCCGCAACCTATCGTCTGCAGCGCCGCGACGACGACGCATACTTTGGCTACACCGTCGGACCTCATTCCTGGAAGCAGTTCCTCTTCCCGCCCACGCTGCGCGTCTGGCGCGGCAAGCAGACCGGTAACTCATTTGAGGTCGAGGACGATGTGGACACTCCGCGCTATGCCTTCATCGGCGTGCGCTCCTGCGACCTCCATGCCATCGGCATCCAGGATCGCGTCTTTATGGGCGGCCATTACCAGGATCCCGCCTACGTTTCGCGACGTGAGGGTGCGTTCGTCGTTGCCATCAACTGTGGCGAGGCTGGCAACACCTGTTTCTGCGTCTCGATGGGCACCGGGCCTCGCGCCTCTGCCGGATACGACATCGCACTGACCGAAGTTCTTGACGAGGAGCGGCACTTCTTCATCGCGGAACCCGGCTCCGAGCGCGGGGCCGAAATACTCGACGAGATCCAGAGTCGTCCGGCCGATGATGACGCTCCTGATCAGATCGAGCGGATCACGGCGCGAGCGGTAAAGCAAATGGGGCGAAAACTCGAGACCACCGGTCTCAAGGAACTGCTCTACCGCAACCTCGAACACCCGCGCTGGGATGAGGTGGCCACGCGCTGCCTGACCTGCGGCAATTGCACGATGGTCTGCCCAACCTGCTTCTGCGCCACGTTCGAGGACACGTCCGATCTCGATGGCAGCGGCGCCGAACGCTGGCGACATTGGGATTCCTGCTTCACCGTCGATCACTCCTACTTGCACGGCGGCAGCGTCCGCAAGTCGGGCCGCTCGCGCTATCGCCAATGGATGACGCATAAGCTGGCAACATGGTGGGATCAGTTCGACACATCCGGCTGCGTTGGCTGTGGTCGCTGCATTACCTGGTGCCCGGTGGGGATCGACATCACCGAAGAGGCGCAAGCCATTCGGGAGAGCGATTCAGTCGTTCAAGCAAACACTGAGTCGTCCGAGAGAGGAGAATCCTGATGGATTCACTCGTGGCTGACCTTGCGAACCAGCCCTACCTCGCGGGGCTGATACCCGAATACGTCGAGTTGTTGGCCGGATGCGCCACGCACGTCATCTGGTCGGCTGGAGAGACCATCTGCACCGAAGGCGCGCCAGCCAACTCCTTCTACCTCATCTATCACGGTAAGGTGGCCATTGAGGTCGACGTGCCCGGACCCGGCGTCGTCACCATCGAGACGCTGGATGCCGGTGACGTATTGGGATGGTCCTGGCTCTTCCCGCCCTATCGCTGGCACTTCGACGTGCGGGCAATGGAGCTGACGCGCATGATCGAGATCAACGCCTCCTGCCTGCGAGCCAAGATCGAAGAAGATCACGATTTCGGCTTCGAGATGATGCGTCGCTTCGCGCAGACGATCATCGAGCGGCTACAGTCGACCCGCTTGCAGTTGCTGGACATGTATGGGCAGACGGATGGCTGAATCGGTTTTGCAAGCAGCACAGCCGATGACCCCACGACCGGGTGTGGTGCGACGCGTGCGCCGCGAGACCGCGGACACCTTCACGCTCGACATCGCCTTGAGCGATCCAAGCGCAGCCTTCACCTACGCGCCAGGGCAGTTCAACATGCTCTATGCCTTCGGCATCGGCGAGGTGCCGATTTCGATCAGCGGCGATCCGACGGACGAGCATCTCATCGTTCACACCATTCGCGACGTCGGTGCCGTTACGCATGCCATCTGCACCATGAAACCGGGAACGCCGATCGGTCTTCGTGGACCGTTCGGACATGGCTGGCCGATCGAGGAGAATGCTGGAAATGACGTCCTCATCGTGGCTGGAGGCGTCGGATTAGCGCCACTGCGGTCAACCATCTACACGCTGATCCGGGAACGCGCCCGCTTCGGGAATGTAGCGATCATCTACGGAGCACGCACATCGTCCGACCTCCTCTACGTGCGCGAGCTTGAGCGCTGGCGCTCCCGCTTCGATCTGGATGCCGCCGTCACGGTCGATCGCGCCGATCGCGATTGGCATGGCCACGTCGGCGTAGTGACCAAGTTGATCCCGAAGGCCAACGTTGATCCGGCGCACACGACCGCCTTCATCTGTGGGCCTGAGGTGATGATGCGCTTCACCATCCGCGAGCTTCAGAATCTCGGTCTGACAGACGACCGCATCTTCCTTTCAATGGAGCGCAACATGCGCTGCGGCGTCGGCCTGTGCGGACACTGCCAGTTTGGACCGACGCTGATCTGTCGGGACGGCCCGGTCTATTCCCACGATCAGATTCGACCCTTCTTTGGGATGAGAGAGTTTTAGATGGCGCGTGCACGCAAGCCGAAGCTGGCGGTCTGGAAGTTTTCTTCCTGCGACGGCTGCCAACTCTCGCTTCTCGATTGTGAAGACGAGCTTCTGGCCATCGCCGGAGCGGTCGACATCGCCTACTTTCTGGAGGCATCCTCCGCTCCGTTGCGAGGCCCATACGATTTGTCGCTGGTGGAGGGCTCGATCACCACGGCGCACGATGCGGAACGCATCAAGGCAGTACGCAAGGCGTCGAAGTTCCTGGTCACCATCGGCGCTTGCGCCACGGCAGGCGGCATCCAGGCGCTGCGCAATTTCGCCAGCGTCGAGGACTACCTCTCGGTCGTCTACGCGAGTCCCGAGTACGTCAATACGCTGGCGACCTCCACGCCGATCAGCGAGCACGTGCCGGTCGATTTCGAGCTGCGCGGCTGCCCCATCAACAAACGACAGCTGCTGGAAGTGATCGGCGCCTATTTGCAGGGCCGCAAGCCGAATGTGTCGCCTGCTAGCGTCTGTCTGGAGTGCAAGCGGCGTGGCAACGTCTGCGTCATGGTGGCGCATGGGACCCCGTGTCTTGGTCCGGTGACGCATGCGGGCTGTGGCGCGCTCTGCCCGACCTATCAGCGCGGTTGCTATGGTTGTTATGGTCCCATGGAGACGCCGAACACGGCAGCGCTCAATCGCCAGTGGATCACGCTGGGCGTGAGTCGTCCGACCATCAGCCGCGCCTACCAGACCTTCAACGCTTACGCCGAGCCGTTCCGTCAGGAGAGCCTGAACCATGCCGACCAAGACGATCAAGGTCGATAATCTCGCCAGGGTCGAGGGTGAAGGCGCCCTCTACGTGCGCGTGCGCGACGGCAAGCTGACCGATATCCGCTTCCGTATATTCGAGCCGCCGCGATTCTTCGAGGCACTTCTGCGCGGTCGCCGGTTCAGCGAGGCTCCGGACATCACCGCGCGCATCTGCGGGATCTGTCCCGTCGCCTATCAGATGAGCTCTGTCCATGCCATGGAACGCGCGGCTGGGGTTCAAGTCGGCGGACAGCTGCGCGAGCTGCGACGCCTGCTCTACTGCGGTGAGTGGATCGAGAGTCACGCGCTGCACATCTACCTGTTGCACGCTCCCGATTTCCTGGGATACGACAGCGGCATCGCCCTGGCGCGAGATCATGCCGATATCGTGCAAAGTGGATTAAATCTCAAAAAGGTCGGCAACGCGATTATGGCGCTGCTCGGCGGCCGCGAGGTGCATCCCATCAACGTGCGGGTCGGCGGATTCTACTCCGTGCCGTCGAAGGCAGATTTCGAGACGCTGGTCGAACCGCTAAAGCGGGCGCGCGAGGCGGCTCTCGAGACGGTGCGCTGGGTATCGACGTTCGATTTCCCGGACTTCGAGCCGGACTACGAGCTGATTTCGCTCAGCCACCCGGACGAATATCCGATGAATGAGGGGCGGCTGATCTCGTCGGCCGGACTGGACATCGACGCGAGTGAGTTCGAGGAGCACATCGTCGAAGAGCAGGTGCCACACTCGCACGCACTGCATGCACGGCTGCGCGAACGAGGTGGCTATCTGGTCGGACCGCTCGCCCGCTACAGTCTGAATTGCGACCGGCTGAGTCCGCTGGCGCGGGAAAGCGCACGTGAGGCGGAGCTCGGGACTACCTGCCGTAATCCGTACCAGAGCATCGTGGTACGTGCGGTCGAGACGGTCTATGCATGCGACGAGGCGCTGCGCATCATCGAGCAGTTTGAAATGCCCGAGGCATCGTTCGTCGAAGTCGAGCCGCGTGCGGCCAGCGGTTGGTCCTGCACCGAGGCACCGCGCGGGACGCTCTATCACGGGTACGACGTCGACGATCAGGGACTGATCACCTCGGCCCGCATCGTCCCGCCCACCTCGCAGAACCAGAAGATGATCGAGGACGATCTGCGCGTCGTCGTCACCAACAATATCGACATGTCGCGTGATGATCTGTCAGTCGAATGCGAGCGGGTGATTCGAAACTACGACCCCTGCATCTCGTGCGCGACGCATTTCCTCACGCTGGACCTCGACCGCGCGTGAGCGGTCCGGCATCAACTCCGCGCGTCGCGGTGATCGGGCTCGGCACTCGCTACCGCCAGGACGACGCCGTTGGTCTGCTGGCCGTTCAACGATTGCGCGATATGGCCGGCGCCGACGTCGAGGTCATCGAGCACGAGGGCGACCCGCTCGATCTGCTGCCAATCTGGTCTGGTCGCGCCCTGGCGATCATCATCGATGCGCTCAATCTGCCTGAGAAAGTCGGCCGGATTTACCAGTTCGATGCCGATGTCGACACCCCACCCAACCGCGAGTCGGTCGTCTCATCACACGGCCACAGCCTGTGGGACGCCTGGGAGCTCGCCAATCTGCTCGATCAACGCCCGCGGCGTGCGATCGTCTTCGCCATCGCCGGGCGCCAGTTTGGGCAGGGGGAGGGGCTGTCACCGGAGGTTGAGCGGGCGATCGACGGCGTGGTGGGGCAGGTTAGAGACGAGATTGGAAGGTTCGTACGATCCACAGCCGTTGATGACTGAGGATTTGTCATCTCGAAGGTGACCAACGCCCCCCGTGTCATCCTGAGCAGAGCGCCGGTTCTCTTCCTCTGGATGGTCATTGATGAAATAGATTGGTACTCGTCCCGCGTTCACCCGGGACTAAAGATCCCGGGCTAGTCTCGGCGAAGCCCGACCCACTTCGTGGGTGCCCCGGGGGCTGAACGTACGCAGGTGAACGTAGGGGCAGTCCCTCCGTGGCTGCCCTTCGGCCGCAGGCAGGTAAACTGAATCAATACCGAATCAATTCGTCAAACACTATGTAGAGGGAGAGTTAGTGAGGGTGAGGAGTCGAAGCATCTCTCCACCCGTCAAACGGGCAGATTCATCGGGTACAAAGAGATCCTTCTCCCTCACTTTCGAAATATCGCAGCAAGTGGTAATGGTCACTCCCCAGCACCCAACTTCCGTGCCGCGCGAACAAGTGCCGCGTTGCCTGTCGTGCGCTCGCCGTCCGGCTCGAAGACCGTATCCTCCAGTCCAACGCGGGTGTCGATGCCGCGGCGGACAGAATCTTCAAGGACGACCCAGGTTACCGCGCCGTCAGCATGTTGCAGTCGAGGCACTGTGATGCCGAAGCGATCCAGCGTCTGGTGGATTCGCTCCACCAGCTCGAGCGCGGCCGCGGCATTCTTTCCCACTTGCATTTCGCCTGGCTCGACCAGGATACGGGTCGTCCGATTGCCGAGACCCGATTCACCAAGCATCTCGGCGTCCTTCACCGTCCAGACGCCCGCCTCGATTCCCACGCCAATCTCCAGTAGGAGCCGCATCACGTCCAGCGAGCCGTCTTCCGAAAGATTGACCGAGGTGTAATCAGGGGCGGTCCAATCTCGAATGAGACTCAGACGACGTTGCAGATTCGGCTCGATCCAGGCGCCGGTCGTCACGCCGACGGGTACACTGCAGGCATCGCGTACCGCTCGGACGACGCTATCAACGACCTCGGCGTCGAGCCGCTCTTTGCCCTGCCCATCTCGCGGGTGCAGATGAATCGCATTGGCTCCCGCTGCCACGCAGTCGACTGCGTCGCGAACGAGCTCTTCGATCGATTCGGGCATCGTGGGATGCCGCGACTTGGTGAAATCTCCGTTGAGCGCGGCTTGAAGTAACATGATCGACTCCCTACCCGTTCCACTCCATATCCGTGTCGAGCGGCCACATCGGTCGTCGCAGGTGCTGGAACTCGAAGCGGTTCAGGTTTGGATTGGCCGCGCCGGGTGCGTCAACCTCGATGATCGAGTGAGCGATTGGCTCGAAATCGGCCCGGAAGTGCCCGCGCGACTTGATCACGAGGAGCGGCTCGCGGTCTGGCTGCACGCCCACGACTTGAAAATAGCCCTGGTCGTTGGCGGCATGACGCACGCTGGTGATGACCAGTTTCAGCGCGCCGACGTCGATGCGCGCGGTCGGGCCGCAGCGGACCGACTGTCCCCGCACCACCGGCCCCCAGCCGGTGAAGTCCCCGTCGCAGATCACCGCCACGTGTCCACGAACTTCGATCGGCTCGCCATACATGTCAGGCGCGGCCTTGCCGCCAATGCGGAATGTACCCTCGTTGCCAACGCCAACTTCAATCGCTTGCTGCACCGTCTCCGGATCCCAGATCGACGCCGCTGCACCGACGGCCTGTCGCCGGATCAGTTCGTGGAGCAGCTCGGTCGTATCGCCCGACCCGCCGCCACCTGGATTGTCCGCCACATCGGCCAAAACGACCGGCTTGCCCGCCTTTGTCGCGACCAACTCCAGCGCCTGAGCGACGGCTTCGGGGACGGTGGGGATGTGCTTGAGAAAACTGTCGCGAATACTCCAGGCATAGCGGCCGATCTCGTCGGCGCAGCGCGTGCCCGCGGCCGGATCGGTAGAGGTGACGACGATCGATGTGCCAGCCTGCGGGAAGTCGGCGTAGGGAAACCCACCGAAGACCGAAACGTCGACGATGTTGGCCGACGCCTCCCATTCCAGTCCCCGTTCGAGCAGCTGCCGCATCGGCCCCTCGGCAGTGCGCATGTTGATGGTGGGTGGCAGCATGGGCGGCTTGGAGATCGAGACGCTCGGCTTCGGCATCTCGCCGTTCAGAATGCGCGCGAGGCACTGCGCTGCCTCGACGCCCCGCTCGTAGGCATCGATGTGCGGATTGGTGTTGTAGGCGAAGACGGCGTCGACGACCGAGCAAAACTCCGCCGTGATGTTGCCGTGTAGATCGAGTTCGACGACCAGCGGGACGTCCGGGCCGATCACTCCGCGGATGGCACGGCACAGATCACCCTCAGCGTCCGGTGCGTTCTCGGCCAGCATCGCGCCGTGAAGGTGCAGAAGGACCGCGTCGACTTTACCGGCTGCCTGGAGGTTTGCCAGTAGCGACCCCTTGAGCCGGTCATAGGCCGCAGCGGCGACGTTGGCGGACGGCGTTGCGTCGGCCGCCACAGTGCCGATCATCTCCCAGCCTTGCTCCTCGCCCACCTCCAGAAAACCACCAATCCCGGTCTTACTGCCGGTGAAGGCGTGCAGAATCTCTTCCCCTTCGTAGACATTAGATCGTCCTTCGGCGAATGATTCGAAGGTAGTGGGGACTGGCGAGAAGGTGTTGGTCTCGTGGGAGATGCGTCCGACGGCGACTCGCGTCATGAACGGTTCATCCTTTCGAGGGTCTTCGTGCGTATCCATTCCAGGCATCATAGTGGAACCGTCTGAGACGGCCAACACGATGGTGCTCGGCTCGACCGGTTTGCCGGTAATAACTTGGCGCGATTCGGACTCGTTTTGGGCGTGATTGGGCGGATACCGGTAATGGTGGGAGTCAGATTGAGGGTCCAGGTTACTGGTCCACCCTCTGCGAAACTATTCAAGGGTGTCGACTGGCGCCATGGAAGTCATCTCATGTGTAGAGGAGCACGACGCAATGATCTATCGGGGTAAGAGGCGGTTCAGATTCATGGTGTTGGCGTTCGCGGTCATTGGCGTGATCGTGGCAGCCGCGGCATGCGGTGGTGGCGGCTCGGGCAATTCAACCTCTAATAGCGGCCAGAGCGTCCAGGTGAGCGAGAAGGAATGGAGCATCACGGTCGCGGGCACCCAGATGACCAAGGGGAATGGTAATGCGAGCGTGCCAACCGGGACGGTGACCTTCAATATCAAGAACGATGGCACGGTCGATCATCAGTTTGAGATTCAAGGGAATGGCATCGACAAGAAGACCGACAACATTGCGCCCGGGAAAACAGGAAAGCTAACGGTGGATCTGACGGCCGGCAAATACGAGGTCTGGTGCCCGATTCCCGGCCACAAAGAAGCCGGCATGGACGGATTCGTCACCGCGTCGTAGCAAGTCCCTGGCGACATAGTCTGGTGATCAATGAGGTTTCAGCGCGGCAGGCGGGGCGGGCAACCATTGAGGAATTGACCCTTTGGTTCTCCGAGTACGCTCAGTCCATTTATGGACCTCGTCTGCATAGACCAGCGTTTCAACCCAGGGCGGACGCGACGCCATTGCTGGTTGTTTCTTTAGACACCGGGCGACGCCGTAGCAGCATCAAAATCAGCAATTTCCCGCAACACACGAATCCGCCCGGTCATTGACCGGGCGGGATCCGAATGAGAGGAGGAGTTTTGGGAAGTTGGGGGGATGGGGTTGTGATTGTTTGGGTCTTCTCTCGCTTCGTTGTTTCTACTTTAGGGGCCGAAACTAAGACGTGGCTGAAGTATCGCTGAAACCTAACTTAAACTGGAGCCGATCCGAGTTTGATCGACAATCGATGGACGACGCGAAGGCAAACTATGGTTCGCACAACGAACAACCGCCCGGCAGTTGCCGGGCGGGTCAAAGGGAAGGGAAGGGGGGTCGGGGGACGACCGCTGGTTCATATCTCGTTGTTGATTCGTATGTTAGAGCCCGAATGTAACCAGGGTCTTAAATCCGGATGAGTTTTAGATGAGAAAAGCAAATCCCGGTCCCCCCGTCTTCCACCTGTCCGACCCAAATTCAATCTCCCGCCTCGAAACCCGATGCCTGATAGCGAATCTCCCCGCCGATCATCGTCAGGCAGACCCTAACTTCACGATCGATGATGACGATGTCGGCGTCCTTCCCCGGCTCGAGCGAGCCCGTGCGATCTGCCACTGCGAGGACGTTCGCGGGGTTCAACGTGGCCATGCGAATCGCGTCTTCTAATGGCGTTCCGACCAGGATATGCATGTTCTTTACCGCCCGATCCATGGTCAGCGCGCTGCCGGCCAGCACGCCGTCCGGCCGATAGCAGGCGCCGTTGCGGACTTGGATCGTCTGGCCGTCCAGTACGAACGTGTCACTCTCTGTGCCGATGGGCGGCATTCCGTCGGTGATCAGCACGATGCGCTCGATTCCTTTGGCGCGAACCGCGACCTGCAGACTGATGGGGTCGACGTGGACGCCGTCCGCGATGACGCTGGCTGAGAGTTTGGTCGTTCGCCAGAACGCCCCCCACTGTTCCCGGTTCTCGACTCCCCATCTGCGCCATGGCGTTGAAGAGGTGTGTCGCCATGCTCGCGCCAGAGTCGGCAGCCCGAGCGACCTGCTCCGGATCGGCGTTTGAGTGCCCGATTGATACGCGAATGCCGTGTCGGCATGCCGCGGATATGACGTCGGTGGCGCCGTCTATCTCGGATGCCAGCGTCAGCAATCGCAGACTTGCGCCGCCCGCCCTTCGCACACGCTCGAACGCTTCGATCGAGGGCGGGATGATGAACGGTTTGTGGTGAGCGCCCGAACGATCGGGATTGATAAACGGGCCTTCCAGGTGCATCCCGAGAACGCGCGCTCCGCGTGTCGGCAGACCTATGACTTCGTCTACGGTCGCGGCGGCTGCCTCCAGACGCTCGATCGGAGCGGTGATGACGGTCGGCAAGAACGAGGTGCAGCCGAAGCGCGGCAGAACCTCCGCCATGGCGAGGAGGGCAGCCACGGTCGGCTCTTCCGTCAGCAGGCGACCAGCCGCGCCATTAAGCTGGAGATCGATGAAACCGGGGGCAATCATGCATCCGCCGACATCGATGCGGCGGTCAATGGACGGATCGTTCGTCAGCTCGGCGCGAGGTCCGACCGCGGCGATGCGCTCGCCGTCGACCAGTACCGCGCCGTCCTGAATCACGCGCGTCGGCGTGATTACGTCTCCGCCAAGGATCAGCAACGCCATCAATCACCTTCCTCCGTCGCGTCGTGCTGCTCGCCTCATTGTTGTTGTCGGTTGGTCCCATTTTCCGCGACAGACACCACATCAGGCGACGTTGACGCGACATAATTGCTGTTGACCGTTCCTTGGTTGGGCCTCATGCTAGTCGCGAGAAACATCCCGGATACAGGAGGTGCTGGATATGGACCTGGTGAACCCTATCATCCGTCGCTGGCAGCAGGACGCGCACGACGACCCGGAGGCGTTCTGGGCCAAGGCCGCCGATCGCCTGCCCTGGTTCCGGCGGTGGGACCGGGTCTTCGAATGGGATCAGCCAACATTTCGCTGGTTCATCGGCGCGCAGACCAACATCAGCTACAACTGCCTCGATCATCACGTTGAGCATGGCTGGGGTGGCCACGCCGCCCTGATCTACGAGAACGAGCGAGGCGAGCGTGAGGTCTACACCTACGCGCAGTTGCTCGAAGAGGTCAAGCGCACGGCGGCGGCCATGCGGGGCATCGGCATTGGCCGTGGCGATCGCGTGGCGGTCTATCTCCCCACCTGCCCTGAGGCCGTGATTACCATGTTGGCCGCGACCCGCATCGGCGCCATTCACGTGGTCGTCTTCGCCGGTTTTGGCAGTGGCGCGCTGGCGGATCGTATCGAGCTGAGCGGCGCGCGTGCCGTGGTGACCGCCGACGTCACCTGGCGCAAGGGACAGTCGATCCAGCTCAAGCCGATCGTCGACACTGCGCTCGCATCGCTCGATGGAAGCGTCGAACACGTGGTCGTGCTGCGCCGCGAGAGTGGCGACGTGTCGATGACCAATGGTCGCGACCTCGAATGGGACGAGTTCTTGCAGGGAGCCAGCGGTCAGAGTGACGCGCACGAAGTGATGGAAGCCAACGAACCAGCCTACATCTTGGCGACATCCGGCACGACCGCCAAGCCCAAGCTGGCCGTCCACAGCCATGGCGCCTATCAGGTCGGCATCTTCAGCACCGGCAACTGGTGCTTCGGCCTCAAGCCGACCGACATCTGGTGGGCAACCGCTGACATCGGCTGGGCCGTGGGACACAGCCACATCGTCTACGCCCAACTGCTGACCGGCTGCACCACCATCGCGTATGAAGGTGCGCTCGACTATCCCAGCCCGGACGCCTTTTATCGCATCGTGCAGCGCAATCGCGTCACTGGCGTCTTCACTTCACCAACGGCCGCCAGACTGCTGATGCGCTACGGCACCGAGCCCGCGCGTCGCTACGATCTCTCCTCGGTTGAGCGCGTCTTTTGCGCTGGGGAGATGCTCAATCCGCCCGCCTGGGAATGGCTGCAACGTGAGGCGTTTCAGGATCGCGTACCGGTGATCGACCACTGGTGGCAGACCGAAACCGGAGGACCGGTGGTTGGTAACCCATATGGTCTGGGCATGATCCCGATCCAGCCAGGTTCGGCCGGCATCCCGCTGCCCGGTTTCGAGGTCGACGTAATGACGCAAGAAGGCGGGGATTGCCCGCGCGGAGAGAAGGGGATCGTGGTCATCAAACGACCGTTCCCCGGGCTCACCGCGACGATCTGGGGCGATGCCGACCGCTACGGCCAGGAATATTGGGGACGTATCCCGGGAGTCTATTTCACCGGCGATTCTGGCTCGATCGACGAAGATGGCTACGTCTGGTTCGGCGGGCGTGCTGACGAGATCATCAAGATCGCCGGACACCGCATTGGGACAGTGGAGGTCGAGAGCGCATTTTTGCGCCACCCAGCCGTGGCCGAAGCGGGTGTCATCGGGCGACCAGACGACCTGCGCGGCGAAGTAGTGTCGGCGTTCGTCGCGCTCAAGGCGGACTATCGGCCCTCTCAAGAGCTCAAAGGAGAGCTGCTCCAGACGGTGCGGCGAGAGCTTGGCCCGGTGGCCGTGATCGGCGAGATCAACTTCGTCAGCACGTTGCCGAAGACGCGCAGCGGCAAGATCATGCGCCGCATCTTCAAGTCGGTCATCTTGGATCGGGATCCGGGCGACATCTCAACGATCGAGGACGAGGTGTCGGTCACCGAAGCTCGTGGCGCGTGGCAGCGAATGCGGGATGAGATTGCGAGTAACGAGACAGACCAGAGCGAGTAATCCACGCATCGACTTTTGAAACTCAGTGAAGAGGATCCGCACCTGAGAGGTCTTGGGTGCGGGTCTGTTTTGCTGCCATGTTTTGCGATGGCAAACGGTCGTTCCGCAAGCTGGAACGGCATCGTTACCTCGCACGCCTCAAACGTTACGATTTCTTCACCCCTTCGCGACTACGATCGCCTTGTGAGCCACAGTGCTCGGGAGGTGTTTCACGTGATCGTAAAACTGGCAAAGCTCGGTCTGATTCTGATCGCGGTCTTCGCGTTGATACAGCTGATCCCGTATGGACGCTCTCACTCTAACCCAGCCGTCGTGGCTGAACCTGCCTGGGATAGCCCGACCACGCGGGATCTGACCTCGGCGGCGTGCTTCGACTGCCACAGCAATGAGACGAAGTGGCCCTGGTATACCAACGTCGCCCCCGTCTCGTGGTTGACGCAGCACGACGTCGACGAAGGACGTACGACGCTGAATTTCTCCGATTGGAATGGCGTTACGAGCCATGGTGAGGACAACCCCGCAAACGCGGTCCAGAGTGGTGAGATGCCGCCGTCCTACTACGTCATGATGCATCGCAACGCGAACTTGACGGCGGCGGAAAAGGATGCGCTCGTCAAAGGTCTGCAAACCACGCTGAACGGCACGGTTGGATCGGGCAACTGACTCGCATCGCATCGCAATTGCTTCCGGCACGTAAGACACCCTGACTCACGCTCGAGTCAGGGTGTTTTGTCGCGTTCCAGCTTGATGGTTGTCTGCACCTGAGGTCTGTGTGATGGATGCAATCTCAGGACTCAAGATGACCGTTCGTCAGCGTGATCCCAAGGGAACGAGCCTACTCTCGCTCCTTGTCACGTCGTGCCTGTCGCAACGACTTGACGAATTTGAACCCAAAGTAGCCGACAAGGAAGATCCAAAGCCAGAAAAGTGCGGCACCAAGAGCACCAAAGATCATAGAATCCAACTCCTCTCTGTCGATTGGAGCTCTGAATTCTTACCTGCAGAACGGTTGCCAGCGCGCTATGACATTCGATGCGAACGAATATGCCCGAACGTTTGCATTTCAGGAACCTTGCGCCGGAGCGTCGCTGAAATCGGCCGGTCGAGCGATCGCGACCTCTTCTGCTTCGAAACCGCCCAGAACGCTGATGAGAAGTCCGATCAAAATGACGAGATAGATGAACCCGCCGCCGACCCACATGATGAGACCGCCGATCTGTTGATCCACCAGCGGGCTGAGTCCCCAAGGCTTAGCGGTGCCGATGTAGAAGGGATAGATGACGCTGGGTGAAAGCGTCAAGATCGCTCCGATGCCGATGCCGACGACCATCGTCATGAAGATGGCGGCGATGGCCCAGTGCCTGGCCATCTTGTGATGACGTGGGACCGGATCGATGATCGGCCACCAAAAGAGGAGTGCGAATCCAAAGAACATCAGGTGCTCGAGATCGTGCACGTATGTGTTCTTCAACGCTGCATCGTACAGGCCGGGAACATGCCACATGGCCAGATTGGCGTTGTAGGCAGCCGTGGCGAACAGGGGTGCCGTGATGAGTGTCAGCGTGGTTCGCACAGCCCTTGGCCGCAGCACCGTCTTGAGTACCGGCCCACTCCGCTTGACGGAAATCGCCCGCAGTCCCAGTTGGACCGGACGTCCAAGCAAAATGAGCGGTGCCGCAACCTGCATCAACGCCAGATGCTGGGCCATATGCAGAAAAAAGAGCTCGTCGTTGAAGGTGTCGATGGGGCCGAGGAGTGCGATGACGACGGTGACCAGTCCGGAGTAATAGCTGAGGATTTGCCAGGTGGGTGGGGTCGGGCGCCCAACGAGCTTGAGTTGCCGCCATGCCAGGTAATAGCCGAATGCGGCGAGCAGGACCCCGATCATGACTGGTGGCGAGAAGTTCCACGCGGCGAGGAATGGACCGTTGACCGTGCCGTGCAGAATCGGAAGGAACATCGTTTCCTGAATTCCAATGTTGAGTACAACGTGTGGCCCGAATGCAAGCGGCCCGTATGCTTGCCTCATGCCGCCCGAAGAATACCACAGCGTTTTGGCCTGACTCGCCCAGCCTGGCTCTAATGTGCGGGCGTTGGGTCCTAGACCAATCCGGCTTGCTGCAGCGCTCCGACTACGATGATCATTCCTCCCAAACTGACCGCCAGCGCGCTCAGGACGGGGAGCATGCGCGGCAGTCGCGGCTCAAAAGAAAAACGTTGGAAGATGCGCCGCGCGTAGAGGCTCAGCAGACCAATCGAAGTCAGCACGATGGCGAGCCCAACGCTGAAGATGAGGACCAGGATCATTCCATACCCAAGCCGACCGAGCGAGATCGCGCTCAAGAGGAGCACTAACGCCGACGGACACGGCACAATGCCGCCGCTCACGCCAAGCGCGAAGAGGCCACGCAGACTGATCTTGCGGTCTACATCGTCGCCATGGTCGTGCCCGTGGTAGTGGGCGATGCCCTGTAGATGGGCCCGTGCGTGACGTTCCTCGGCCGTAAGTCCAGTTGGGTCTTCACTGGCGTCTCGGAGCGCGAACTTACTGGAGCGGCTCTCGGCCCACCGACGATAGGCCAGCCCCACACCGATGCAGACCACCAACAACCCCGACAGCAGATCCATCCAGGGGTAGAGGTGTTCCGGCAGGATGAAGCGTGAGAGGTATAGGGTGATACCGCCAAGTGCGAAGACGCCTGCCGTGTGCGTGGCCGTGACGGTCAGCCCCAGCAAGACGGCGTGTCGAGGAGTACCGCGGCTGCCGACGAGATAGGCCGCCACCACCGTCTTGCCATGCCCGGGAGTCAGCGCGTGCGACGCACCCCACAGGAGTGCCGCCAGCATGGTGAGGAACATCACCCAGGGTGAGAGATCACCGATCGAGACCATCGACGATGGCCAGGCGGAGAGTCCACCGCTTGCGGTGCCTGCGCTTCCCGGTGACGTAACGGACGCCGTTGCCGCGGTATCGAGGTACGTTCCCGGCTCGACACGAACGTCGGCCGACTCCATGGCGAGTGGGTCCGTGGTCGCATTGGCCGGGTAGCTGTGAAGTTCATCCGATTTGCTGCTGGCAAGAGCGTTGGTCGAATCGACCTTCGCGCCGTGGCTGGCATTCACAACGATCTCGCGCCAGCCGATGTGTCCGTCGAAGTTGTCGTCCTTGAAGTGCAGATCGAGCGGCGTGCTGGATTCCGGCAAGGTGGCGGTGAATTCGGCGTCGATGCGCAGCACGCGGAGTCCGGCCTGGCCCAGCTTGAGGTCCATCGAGCTCGATTCGTTCGAGAGCGGAAGATCGTGTCCGTCGTAGGTCAGATGGATGCCCCTGCGCAGTTGCTCAACGCGCTTTGGAAGATAGGCGTCTTTCTCGCTCTGCTCAATAATGCGGTCGCCGTTGGTGTCCATGACCTTGATCTCGTCATAGGTCGGGATCTCCGCTATGTCGACCGCGTATTTGAGATGCACCGTCCGTCCGGCGAAGTCGAGCTCGGCATAGTGATTGATGGTGAAGTTCCCCAGTGGGTGCGCGGACGTGCCACCGAGCTGAAGCGTCAGCATCAAGATCGCGATCAGCGCCGGAAGCGCGACGAGCCCGCCGCGCGTTTGCAGGCGATTCCACGCGCGGACACGCCTGGTTTGGCTGCGTCGTTGGCCCATCCGAAGATCCATCTCCACCCGATTTCAGGAAGTCCCTCGATCGCATAGCCTACTCGCCGGGCAAGCATGCATCAAACCCTTTGTGGTCCGCCGTCGCCCCGTCAGTCGGACGCAATAACGCATGTGTCGACCGCGCGAAATTCAGTGACGGCTTGTCAATAACTGGCACGAAATTTGCGTTGCCTAACGTAGTCAACAATTTTGGGTTACCGCTCCGGGCAATGCTCGGCAGGCACCGCGTGACCCCTCGTACGAGCTGACAGACAGGTGGAGCTATCTATGGCGAGACGTGCTGCAACGCCACGTGTCCTGTCTCGTTCTGGCCAACCGCGCCGCCGTTTGGCGCGCCGACGCCAGCATTTGCCTGAGCCCGTCATGCATGGTCGCAGGGTGGATACGGTCCTGATCGAGGACGACTCCATGAGTCTCGGCGATCTTCTGGTCGCACCGAGGCGCACCGAACCCATCGATACCATGCTGATTGAGGCCACGGCTGAGGCCGAGACAGAATCGATCATCGCAATTTGACGGAGATGAGGGGCGTGCCGACTTGACCGGTTCTTCGCCCCTCATCGTTTCATTCGTTCCCGCACAACACCCACGGGTCGCAATCAGAGTGACATCCTCTCCAAGTGCATCGATAATCGTTCTCGTCGAGTGACGCGAAAGCCGTGCAACAGGGAGGTGTCTGCTCATGAGTGAATCCCAGCCGACCGCGCGAGAGGCTGAAGTCGACGCGCGCTATCAATCCCTGGCGCATCGCTATAGGGATCGCTTCGATGCCAAAGCGGAAGAGAAGATCCGCAACGACATCGGGCGATTGGTCGACGCTGCGCAGACGTTGCGACAGTTCACACTGGCAAACGGTGACGAGCCTGACTTCGCCTTCCATCCGAAACGAAGGGACGGCTAGCTGATGTCTGCCAACGATCGACTCAGCTTTGCCACCATACGCGAGCTCGGGGCCATGCTCCGTTCCGGTGAAACGACGCCCACCAAGTTGGCCGAGCACTTCCTCTCGCGCCTCGAGAGCCAGGGACCCGGCCTCAATGCGGTGGTGACCATCACCGCCGAGCGAGCCATGCGTGAGGCGCAGTTGGCTGAAGCGGAGCTTGCGGCAGGCTACGATCGCGGACCGCTGCACGGCATCCCGTACGGCGGCAAAGACTTGCTCGCGACGGCCGGCATCCCCACAAGCTGGGGCGCCGAACCGCTCCGTGACCAGGTCTTCGACGACGATGCCACCGCGGTCAAGCGACTGCGCGATGCCGGCGCGGTGCTGGTCGCCAAGCTGGCCATGATCGAGATCGCGGGTGGCATGGGGTACAACCAGCCGGTCGCGTCCCTCACCGGAGCGCCACGCAATCCCTGGAATCGTGATTCCTGGACGGGTGGGTCGTCGAGCGGAACTGGTGCGGCCGTCGCCGCGGGTCTGGTCCCATTCGGCATCGGCTCAGAGACCGGTGGATCGATCCTCAGTCCGTCAAGCTATTGTGGCCTGAGCGGCATCCGCCCCAGCTACGGACGCATCAGCCGCCACGGCGCCATGGCCCTGTGCTGGACGCTCGATAAGCTCGGTCCAATGTGTCACACAGCCGACGATTGCGGACTTGCTCTGCAGGCGCTCTCGGGGTTCGATCCGCTCGACCGGACCACGTTGCGCGATACCTACCGCTATGAGCCGGAAGCGGCGAGAGAATCAGGCTTCCGCGTGGGTGTGTTGCGGGATGGATTGGACAATGTTCAGCCTGAGGTCCGCGCCAACTTCGAGCATGCCTGCGAGGCGCTCTCGTCGGTGGCGACGCTCGAAGAGGTCACGTTGCCGGACTTCCCGTATACCGAGGTCTACTCGATCATCCTGTCGTCTGAAGCGGCCTCCGCCTTCGAAGATCTTATCGACAACGGAACGCTGATGGGCTTGACGGCGCCGGAAGATCGCCTGGGCGGCTACGCCGGCATGACGATTACAGCGGTCGACTACCTGCGCGCGATGCGCGTGCGCGGCCAGATCAACGAGGCCATCGACGCCCTCTTCGCACGCTACGATGCCATCGTTCACCCAGCAGCCAACACCGTCGCCAGCCCGATTGGGGTCGACTTCGAGACCTACGCGGCCCCCTATAGCCGCCGGAATGCGCTGACGACGCTCGGCAACACGGCCGGTCTGCCGGGCATGAGCGTGCCCACCGGCTTTGGCGATCGCGGACTTCCCACCGGGATGCAGATCGTGGGACGCGCCGGTCACGACAACGACGTCATCGCGGTGGCGGACGCCTACCAACGGGTGACGTCGTGGCATCGAGAGCATCCGGAAGCGTAGATGGTTCGCGAGTAGTGAAGTTCTGTCTGGCGCTATCGCATCATTCCTGGGCTCGAAATGGCGACCGGGGCCCGGTCGAGCGCACGCTTGAAACGATCGAGCTTGCCGATCGGGCCGGCCTTGACTCCGTCTGGGTGAGCGAGGACCCCGACGGCTGGGACGCGTTCGCTGTCCTGGGCGCGGCCGCGCGCTCGACGGAGCGTATTCGGCTCGGGACGGGCGTGACCAACCCCTACCTGCGGCACCCGAATCTGCTGGCCATGTCGGTGGCGACGCTCGATCGCCTGTCGGATGGGCGAGCGTTTCTCGGGCTCGGACGCGGGCAGCCCGAGTGGTACGAGCGACGTCTCGGCTTTGAAGTCGGAAGCCCGTTGCGTGCGCTCTCCGAAACGGTCGACCTGCTCCGAAGCTGGTGGCAGTCACCCTATCGGGCATCGATGAAGGGGCACTTCGACGTCGACGACTGGTCGCACTCGTTTGGCCCAGCAAAATCTCCCCCGATCTACCTGGCGGCACTCGGCCCCAAGGCGCTCGCCCTGGGAGCCCGCAAGTTTGATGGCCTGCTCATTTCGGAGTTCGCGTCAGAGTCGTTCCTGCGCGGGCTGGTCAATGACCTGCGACGGCAGCTACCCCAAGCCAGCAAGTCATTGGAGGATTTTCCGCTCTTCGTGCGCACGGCGATCCGTGTGACCGATGATCCCGAACCCGTGCTCGAACAGCGGAAGAACCTGATCGCGCTGGTCAATGCGTTGCCCGGAATGTCGCGGCATATGGACGTGCCCGGCTTCGATGTCCCGGCCATCATGGAACGGGTACGTAAAGCGATGCACACCGATAAGGTTTTGGCTGAAGGCGGAGCGTTCATCGACATCCGTCGTGAGGCCGACTTTGCCGCCGCGCGCCGTGCAATCCCCACCGAGTTGGTCGATAAATTGAGCTATGTTGGATCGGTGGAGAAGATACGCGGCAAGCTGGGGCGGTTGGCCGCTCTCGGCATTTCGCACGTCTTCGTCGAGCCGCCTGCGGATCTCGATGAGCGCGCGTTCGCGGAGATGCTGGCGGCTATTGCGCCGTAAGGGCCCTCATCCGGCGCTGCGGCGCCACCTTCTCCCGACGATCAGGAGAAGGAAAGATCTCTCCCCTCTCCTGATCGTCGGGATGGTCCTCTCCCTCGGGTCGAGGGATTGAGGCGGACTGCCTCCGTCCGTCTCCCTTCTCCCGTTCGTACGGGAGAAGGGCAGGGGATGAGGGCCTCCCGGGGTGAGGGTCTCTTCGCCATCCAAAGCGAACCCGCCCGGCTGAAACGCCTGGGCGGGTTCAAAACCTGCCGGGAATTGTGGGCGGAATCCGGAACCGGCTGAGTCGAACTAGTTTGAGGAGCCTTCCTCAAGAACGTTGGACGACTTCACCGGAATGCGGCGCGTGCGGGCCTGCTCTGCCTTGGGCAGGCTGAGCGTCAGGATGCCATCCTCGAAGTGAGCCTCGGCTCGCTCGCTGTCGATGGGGAAGGGGAGCGTCACGCTCTCGGCGAACTGTCCGGTGCCGATCTCACGCCGATACCAGGTCGTCTTCTTGGCATCGTCGGAATTGAGCGTGTAGCCGAACCGGCCGCGAATCGTCAGCGTGTTCTGCTCGACCGAGAGTTCGATGTCCTCAGATCGCGCGCCTGGAATGACAGCCTTGAAGATCAGCTCATCACCCTGGTCATACAGGTCCATCGCCGGCCTGAATGCGCCCATGCGGGATGTCGGACGAACTCGTGGGAAGGACTCGCCGATCAAGCGATCCATCTCATCCCAAACTCGATCGATGTCACTAAACGGACTCCATCGCTGCAACATGATTATCAACCTCCTTGAGGACGCTGTGCGTCATCCAATCACTGACATAAATTATAAAGAGTGAGTCGAATCGTGTCAATACAGCGATACATGTTACAGCAGGCCCCATCACCTGAAGCGCCGCAGCGGTCCGCCTCTCCAGCGGTTGCGATCGTTCGCCATCGTCATTCGATCTCGCACAAACGAGCGCGCTGCCAACCGGCAGCGCGCTTCTCGCATCGAGTTTGATTTCGGCGGTTGTTGTGGCGTTAGCGAACCACCCGGTAGTTCGGCGCCTCTTTGGTGATCATCACGTCGTGCGGATGGCTCTCGCGCAGACCTGCTGCCGTGATGCGCACGAACTTGGTTCGCTGCTGCATGTCGGTGATGTTCCGGGCGCCGCAATAGCCCATCGCCTGTCGCAGCCCTCCGACGATCTGGTAAATGATCGTCGACAGCGGACCCTTGTAGGCGACCCGTCCCTCGATGCCTTCCGGCACGAACTTGCTCAGATTGGTGACTTCCTCCTGGAAGTAGCGGTCCTTGCTGTAGGAGCGCGCCTTCATGGCCCCCAGCGAGCCCATGCCGCGGTACTCCTTGAAGCGCTCGCCCTGGTACAGGATGACGTCGCCCGGGCTCTCGTCCACTCCGGCCAACAGGCTGCCCAGCATGACGGTATCGGCTCCCGACGCAATCGCCTTGGCCACGTCGCCCGAATACTGAACGCCGCCATCAGCGATGACCGGAACGTTGTAGCGAGAGGCAACTCGCGAAACGTCCATCACCGCGGTGATTTGCGGCACACCGGTTCCGGCCACGATGCGTGTGGTGCAGATCGAACCGGGCCCAATGCCGACCTTGACGGCGTCCGCCCCAGCCTCAATGAGGGATTGAGCGGCCAGTCCGGTGGCAATGTTTCCGGCCGCCACGTCGACGTGCCAGGTCTGTTTCACCGTGCGCACCATGTCGACTACGTCCACGTGATGCCCATGCGAGGTGTCGATAACCAGAATGTCGACGCCCTCAGCCACCAACGCCTCGGCGCGGTCGAGCGAGTCCTTACCAATTCCGATGCCCGCGCCGACGCGCAGTCGCCCACGCTCATCCTTGGTGGCGTTCGGATACTGGATCCGCTTCTGGATGTCTTTGACGGTGATCAGCCCTTTGAGATAGCCATGGTCGTCTACCACGGGCAGCTTCTCGACCTTGTACGTGTGCAGGATCTCCTGCGCTTGATCGAGGGTCGTTCCGACCGGAACGGTGATCAGGTTCTCTTTGGTCATGAGATTGACGATGGGCTGATCGAGGTCGTCCTCGAAGCGCAGGTCGCGGTTGGTCAGAATGCCGACGAGCTTGCCGTTAGGCTCGGTGATCGGCACGCCGGAGATGTGGTAGTTCTCCATCATGTTGAGCGCGTCGCGCACGCTGTCGTCCGGACCGAGCGTCACCGGTTCGACGATCATGCCGGACTCGCTCCGTTTGACCTTATCGACTTCCGTGACCTGGTCCTCGACAGAAAGATTACGGTGAAGAATGCCGATGCCGCCTTCGCGCGCCATAGCGATAGCCATGCGTGCCTCGGTGACGGTGTCCATCGCCGCCGATATGATCGGAATATTGAGCTCGATGTTGCGCGACAACCTGGAATTCGTTGTCGCGTCCTTCGGCAGAACGGCGGATTCCGCCGGGACCAATAGGACGTCGTCGAACGTCAATCCGGTGCCGACGACCTTGTCCTGCAGAAGCTCCATGAGTTCGTCGTCCTGAAGAATCTTGTTGGTATCGGGTTCCTGGGTAATCGTCATTAACCGCCGCCTTTCACCCTGACGTCGCGCTCCCGCTCGGGGCTGTCGGAGCGATTGTTGAATAAGACACGAGGCAGCCGATCGCGAGCGTCGGGGCTGCACCGACGTTGAATAGATACAAACCAACAGCCGACAAGCTCGGGAGGCATCAGGGCATCTCCTTTGGCGCGTCCGCACCGACCGCCAGTTCGACTGGTACGCACCTGGATTGAATGCCGATACGCCGGGCGATCTCCTCGCCGACCGCACCATAGGCCGCGGTGGCGCGCGAGGACGGATCGTATTCGAAGATCGTCTGCCCATAGCTCGGCGCTTCCGCCAGGCGAACCGTGCGGGGAATCACTGTCTGAAGCAACCGGCTCGGGAAGAATCGACGCACGTCGTTAACGACCTGAGGTGAGAGTCGCGTGCGCGCGTCAAACATCGTCATGACGACGCCCAAAACGTCGAGCGCCGGGTTCAGCCGGCGCCGCACGAGATCGATCGTATTGACCAGCTGCATCAGCCCCTCCAGCGCGAGGTATTCGCACTGAATGGGGATGACGACGGCGTTGGCGGCGGTGAGCGCGTTCACTGTGAGTAGCCCGAGGGAAGGTGGGCAGTCGATGATGATCGCTTCATAGTGATCTGCCATCGTTGCCAGCATCTCGCGCAGGCGATATTCACGCCGACGTAGCCCGACAAGCTCGACTTCGGCTCCTGCCAGCATGCCGTTGGCTGGCAGCAGATCGAGGTTGGGCCGAATGTCCTCGATAGTGCAGCTCTCAAGAGGCTGTCCATCGATGAGCACCTCATAGGTGGATTGTTGAATGGAGTTCTTATCGACGCCGATGCTGCTCGTCGCGTTGCCTTGCGGATCGAGGTCCGCCAGCAGCACACGGTGACCTTGCTCGGCAAGATAGGCTGCCAGGTTAACCGCAGTGGTGGTCTTCCCGACACCGCCTTTCTGATTTGCCAGTGCAAGCGCGTGCGCCACTCGGCCCCTTTCCGCCGCGCCCAAGTTAATTGCTCCATTGTAACGCTGATGTGGGCGTAGATCAAGCGTCCGTGCTCCCTCACCTAAATTGTTACCGGAGCGGCTACGGTTCCCTCAAATCCGAATGTTACCGAGAGAGGGAGCATGGCGGCCGACGAGGAGATGACGATTGACGAGCGCCGGAAGTACCTCAAAAAGCAATGGACACGGTATCGCGTCGGCAGACCGGACGGAGAAGAGTCGACTCTTGGACCGAGATGGAAGCGGTGACGGGCTTGCATCGCAAGAGCCTGGTGCGGCTGCTGAACCAGCCGAGCCTGGCGCGGCGACCAGCGGCGAACCGCCGGGGACGGACCTATGGGCCGGACGTGGAGCAGGTCATCGTGGTGGTGTGGGAGAGCCTGGACTATGTCTGTGCAGAGCGGGTGCAGCCGCAGCTCTGCTCGCGACCGCCCAGCCATCTGGCCCGCTTCGGCGAAGTCCGGCTCACCCCGCAGCTCGAAATGCAGCTCGGGCCAGATCAGCGTCGCCACGGTGCAGCGGCGGCTGCAGCGCCATCGCCG
Source organism: uncultured Chloroflexia bacterium (assembly GCA_963822235.1). Lineage (GTDB taxonomy): Bacteria > Chloroflexota > Chloroflexia > Thermomicrobiales > Thermomicrobiaceae > CALAGB01. The sequence goes on along the minus strand of CAWGGU010000005.1, from coordinate 946,159 downwards.
ACCACCGCAGCGATTGCCCCAGAAAGGTCCGGAAGCCGCGAATCGGCTGCGCCAGGCGGTGCCGATGCAGCGGATCCCGTGGGAGACGACCGAACCGGGACACTTCGAGGTCGACCTGGTCCACCACGCCGGAGGGACGGCCGCGGGGGAACATGGCTATACCCTGCAACTCATCGATGTGGCCACGGGCTGGAGTGAGCGGGTGGCCCTGTTGGGTCGCAGCCAGCGGGCCATGGAAGCCGCCTTCCGCCGCGTGTTCGACCGCCTGCCCTTCCCCATCCGCGAGTTGCATCCGGACAATGGTGGCGAGTTCTTCAATGCCCATCTCTTCCGCCTCATCGACGAAACGCTCCCGGAGGTGCGCCTCACCCGCAGTCGTCCCTATCACAAGAATGACAACCGCTTCGTCGAGCAGAAGAACGCCACCTTGGTCCGCGCCTATCTCGGCCACCATCGCCTGGAGACGCCGGAGCAGATCACCGCCCTCAACGCGCTCTACGACGATCTCTGGGTCTACTACAACCTGTTCCAACCGGTGCTGCGGCTCAAAGAGAAGGCCATCGTGGACGGGAAGCCCCGCCGGATCTGGGACACCGCTCAGACCCCCTATCAGCGGCTGCTGGCCTGCGGCTCGTTGGCCGCGGACCAGCAGCGCCGTTTGGCCGACCAGTATCAGACCACCAACCCCCGCCAATTGCGGCGGGAAATTGACACGAAGCTCATGGACCTGTGGAACGACTGCCAGCCTGATCGCCTGGCGGCCGACTGACCCGAGAGGAGGATCTGGCCATACGCTCGGTAACATTTCCAAGTGAGGGAACCATCAGCTCACCGACCCCGTTCGGTAACATTTTGATTTGATTTGACACGCGTCTGAGCGTCCGATTGGACCCTCCGAATCGACGAATTCGGCTCCTTAGTCTGGCGAGGATGCCTTATCACGTGGCGCACTTGCGCCTGGAACGACGGCTATCGTGCAACGGGAAACGCAGATCAAACGGTCCCGCTCATCACGGATCATGGTCTGCCACACTTGCGATGTGCGTCCGACGTGAATCGGCGTGGCGATGGCGGTCAGAACGCCATCGCGCACGGAACGGATGTGGTTGGCATTTATCTCCTGGCCAAAGACGTTCATTCCATCCGCTGCGTTGAGAGATGCGCCGTAACTTGCGGCCGTTTCCGCCAGCGCGACGCTGGCACCGCCGTGCAGATAGCCGCGTGGCTGCAGATGCCCGGCGGTCACCGGCATGGTGATAACCACCCGATCAGGGTTCGACTCGACCACGCGCATGTCCAGCGTATCCAGCAGTGTCATGGTGCATCCGTTCCTTTCGTCCAACGCGGCGGTACTTGTTGTGCAAATTGAGTTCGATCCGGCCGGTCGAAGTTGTCGATCTTCAGTCCGGCAACGCAGAGTCTACGTTGATCGTCTTCAGTCGTCACCAGCGGTCGTATGTCCGATGGTCGCCAATGCCTGGCACAAAGCTTCCGTCGCATCGAGGAAGTCGGCCACGGGCTTGTTCGTTGGAAGCGAATCTTGATGTGAGTCGTTCCCCTTCACTTCCAGACCGCGAGCAGCTCGAGGAACACCGGCGGCTACAAACGGAGATGGCCCGGCGTGTTGTCGAGATTCCGCTTCGGAAACAACCCGAGATCATCGCGGCAGTGGATGTGCATCTGCGTGGCGATCGCGGAGTTGCCGTGGCCGTGGCGGTCTCGTACCCAGAGTTGGAGACGCTCGAGGAGCAGGTGGCGTGTCGACGACATCACCTTCCCCTACATCCCCGGCTTGCTCTCGTTTCGCGAGGCGCCGCTCTGTCTCTCCGCGCTCAGATCGCTTCAGTGTCAGCCAGATCTGATTTTGGCCGACGGGCAGGGACGCGCGCATCCACGCCGCTTCGGCATCGCCTGTCACATTGGCGTAGAGCTCGAAATCCCGACCATCGGCGTGGCGAAGTCAATTCTCACGGGGCGCTTCGAATCGCTCGGCAGCGAACGCGGCGCCACGGCTCCATTGGTGACGCGCGGCGAGGTGGTTGGCATGGCTGTGCGCACCAGAACCGGCGTGTCGCCCGTCTACGTCTCGGTCGGCAACCTGATTACGCTGGAAGAGGCAGTCGCCTGGACCCTAAATGCCGTTCAGAAGGTGCGCTTGCCGGAGCCGTCACGCCGCGCGCATCGAGCGGCGCAGCAGCTGGCGCGGGAGCTGAAGTGACGGACCGTAACGTCAGGTCGCTGACAGAAAGGCCTCGACCTCGGCACGCGTCGGCAATGCCGGAATCGCGCCTCGACGGGTGACGGTGATCGCCCCGGCGGCGTTGGCCAGGCGCATGACTGACTCGAGGGCGTCCGGCTCGAAGCGAAAGTCGGCTTCGAGCAGTCCAGTGAGCACTCCTGCCACGAAGGCGTCGCCAGCGCCAGTCGTATCAATCGAGGTGACTGCGAAGCCGGGAATTCTTCCGGATTGATTCGCCGTGAACCAGGCACACCCCTCGATGCCGCTCGTGACGGTGAGCAGGCGCAACTCGTCGTGCCACAGTCGACGCGCGCCCTGTTCGACATCGTCGACGCCGCTGAGAAACGTGAGCTCCTCGCGGCTCATTTTGACGATGTTGGCCAGCGCCAGCCCGTCGCGGAGTCCCTGGCGAGCCGCGGCGACGGACGGCCAGAGGGGGAGACGCAGGTTAGGGTCGTAGGAGATGAGCGCTCCGGCGGCCCGGGCCGCTTCCGCCGCCGCAATGGTGGAGGTGCGGCTCGGTTCGCTGATCAAGGAGATCGAGCCGAAGTGGAAGACGTGGGCTGAGGCGGCGAGCGCTCGATCGTGGTCGTCGGCCCGCCAGAGCATGTCGGCGCTGGGGTGGCGATAAAACATGAAATCGCGTTCGCCGTCGGCTTTGAGGGAGACGAACGCCAACGCCGTGCGTGCATCATCGCTGCGATGGAGCCCCGCGGTGTCGACGTCGTCTGCCTCAAGGATCGCCTGCAGGTAATCGCCGAAGTCGTCCGCACCGACTTGCCCGAGAAATGCAACGGATCGGCCCAGTCGCGCCAGTCCAACGGCGACGTTGGCTGGCGCGCCGCCCGCCGCTTTTTCGAACGCGTGGGCTTCGATCAAACTGACGCCGGTCTCGAGCGCCACGAAATCGATCAGCAGCTCGCCGCACGTGACGACGTCGAGTTCAGGCCATAGTTGATGTCCTGCTCAATTCGATCAGCGTACGTCGGAGGATGCGGAGCGGGAGGACACGAGGCGCCTCCCCACAAAGTCAATCTTTGCCTGTGTACTGTAGGGGAGCACCTCGTGTGCTCCCGCGGTCGACTACCCCTTGACCGCGCCAGCCGTCAGACCGGCCAGGATGCGCCGCTGGAAGACCAGCGTCAGGATGATGAGCGGCAAGGTCACGATGACGGTGCCTGCCATCATCTGTCCCCATGGCAATTCGAACCCGCCGGTCGTGTTGGTGTTGAAGTTGAAGATGGCCAGCGTGATGGTGAAGTGGTTCGGCGTCTGGATAAACGACAACGCGTAGAGGAACTCGTTCCACGCCGCGATGAACGCCAGCAGGCCGGTCGTCACAAGTCCGGGTGCTGCCAGCGGCAGCAATACCTTATAGAAGACCTGGAACGGCGTCGCTCCGTCGACGTAGGCTGCTTCCTCGAGCTCCCGTGGCATCGCCTGGAAGAAGGTCGTCAACACCCAGACGGTGAACGGCAGCGTGAAGAGGAGATACGTGATGATCAGCGAGTAGAGCGTGTTGTAGAGGTGGAACCGGCTGATCAGCTCGTACAGGGAACCCAACACCGCGATCTGCGGGAACATGGTCATCGAGAGGGTGATGTACATCACCGGCGCACGGCCACGGAACTTGAAGCGTCCCAACGCGAACGATGCGAAGGCGCCGACCATCAACGACAGCACCGTCACGGAGCCCGCCACGATGGCCGAGTTCAGCATCGAGCGCATGAAGTTTCTGTTGTGAAGCACCTGACTGTAGAACGTCCACGTGGGATGGTTCGGCCAGTAATGGACCGGGGTCACGAACATCTCGCTGTTGGGCGTGATCGAGGAGCGCAGCGCCCAATAGAACGGAAAGACCAGGTACACGACGATGATCGCTATCAGCACCCAGAAGAAGAATCGCTGGACGTAGTATCGCGATGTCTTGCTCATGACTGCTCGATCCTCAGCGACGTGACATAGGCCACCACGAATATGCCGATGATGATGAAGATCGCGACGCTGATCGCACTCCCGTATCCGATATCAGAGAACGAGACGACGTTTTGCTGGTCGTAGATCGCCATCGTCTGCGTGTCGGCTCGTGCGCCGAACATCACGAAGAAGACGTCGAAGACGCGCAACGCGTCCAACGTTCTGAAGATCAGCGCGACCAAAATAGCCGGCCTCAGAAGCGGTAAGGTAATGCGAAAGAATTGCTGCACGCCAGATGCGCCGTCCACGCTGGCGGCTTCATAGATGTCCGAGGGGATCACCTGCAGTCCAGCCAATAAGAGGAGCGCGACGAACGGGGTCGTCTTCCAGATGTCGACCGCGGCGATGGCCGGGATCGACGTATTGGTCTGAGAGATCCAGGCGACTGGATTGCTGAGGAGATGAAGCCGGACTACCAGAATGTCGTTGAAGACGCCATAGATCTGGCTATACATCCACTTCCACATCTGAGCCGAGATGACGGTCGGAATGGCCCAGGGAACCAGCATGGCGGCGCGCATGCCGCCACGTCCTTTGAAGTTCGAGTTCACCACCAGGGCGATGATAATGCCCAAAGCGAACTCGAAGACCACCGTGATCAAGGTGAACTTGATCGTTGTCCAGATAGCGTCACGAAACGCCGTGTCGTGGATGAGGAAGCGGTAATTCTTGAGGCCGATGTAGTCGGTCGGCTTGATGCTCGCCAGGCGCGCGTTGGTGAAGCTGTACCAAATCGTCTGAGCGAGTGGAACCATCGCCACTGCCAGGACGACGACGATCGTGGGGAGCAAAAGCAGCCAGGCGGTTCGCGTTTGCGAGCTTGCGAGGGATCGCGTCTTTTTCCGAGGCGCGCCCATATCCGGCTGACCCTCATGGGTAGTGGCAACCTGGCCCATTCATCCCCCTCGCTATGATGCGCTAGGCGGGGGCGACTGTCGCCCCCGCTGTAGCCTTCCGGGTGTGTGAAAGGTGTTTCTTGCAGTGTAGCCGGTTGTCGGTTAGCTGACTACCCGCTCGATCTGCTGCTGCACCTGTGGCAGCACGCTCGAGGCATCTCCGCCCGTGAGAACCTGGTTGACGCCCTGGAAGAAGTACGTCGACACCTGGTTGTAGTTCTCACCGGTCGAGCGAGACGGGCGTGTGACGCGCACGACGTCCTGCAGACTCTGCAGGAACGGCATGGCTTTGATCACGTCCGGGTCGGCTGCGACGTCTGGCTGCGTCGGCACATACGAGCCGATGACCGCTCGCCAGGTCTGTACCTCTGGGCTGCAGAGATAGCGCACGAGCTCGATCGCGGCATCCTTCGCCTTGGAGTAGGCGGAGACACCGAGCTGCCAGCCACCGACGGTGCCATAGTGTTTCTGGCCCGAGTTGGCTGGGATCGGCGCGACGTCGAACTTCCCGGCGATGGGGGAATCGCTGGCGTTGCCGGCGGCGTAGGCATACGGCCAGTTACGCATGAACATGGCGTTGCCGCCCTGGAAGACGTTACGCGCGTCCTCTTCCTTGAAGGAAGTGACGTCGGTCGGCGCGATGTCGCCAACCCAGCCCTTGGCCCGGTTGATGATATCGATCGCGTCTTTGTTGTTGATGGTGACCTTGCCCGACTCGTCGATGATCGTGCCGCCACCGGCACCGGCAACCCATTCGAGCGCGTCACAGGTCAGACCCTCGTACGCCGCGCCCTGGAAGACGAAGCCCTGGAAGCTGGCGTTCGAGCTCTCGCCATCCTTGACCTTCTTGGCCATGGCTTCGAAATCGTCCCACGTTTCCGGTGGCTTGTCATAGCCGTACTTTTTCAGCAGGTCGGTGCGATAGAACATCATGCCGAAGTCACCGAAGTACGGCATCGCGGTGAGCTTACCGTCGACGGTGTTGTTCTGAATGATCGTGTCGTAGCTCTTCTTGGCCAGATCGCTCAAAGCTGAGCTGAGGTCGGTCAGATGTGGTGCAAAGGCGCCTGGCCAGATGACGTCCAGCATCATCACGTCGACGTCCGACGACTTGCCCTGGAAGAATCGCTGATAGGTGGAATAGTTTTCGGTCGAGTCCTGCGGTTTTGGAACGACGTTGACCTCAATACCAGTGTCTTTGGTGAACTGGGCGATCATGACCTTGTCGATGTCCGCGCCAGATCCAACCGAGTCACCATAATAGGTGATCTTCTGGCCCTTGTGCTGTGTATTCGGATTCGGAACGGCGGGCGCCTGATTCTTATCAAAGGTCATGGCCGCCGGGCTGCCAGCAGGTGAAGCGGCACTGGTGGCCGTTGCCGCGGTCGTTGGTGAAGCCGCCGCCGCCGTCGTCGGACTCGATGCCGCCGCGGTCGTTGGTGAAGTCGCCGACGTCGCCGACGTCGCCGTCGTGCCACCGCTTGACGTTGTGGTCGTCGTCGACTTGCTGCCTCCGCCACCGCAAGCGGCGAGTAGCGCAGCTACGATCGGAGCGCTCAAACCGAGCGCGGCCGCGCGCTGTAGCACCGCTCGCCGGCTCAGCCGTCCACTCATGGCTCCCTCAGCGAGTTCTCGAAAACGCTGATCATGTGACATAAAGTACTCCTCCTACATCGAGGCCGCGTGAGGTCCACAATGACCCAGCGCGGTCTCAATCGGCTCAATGGTGCCCTCTAGCGCCAGTCCGCAATCGGTGCGCGCGAGTGCCCAGGTGCAGCCATTCCTGGTGCGCCCGCGTTTCCGGCTTTGGCCGTGTTCGCTCGTCGCGTCAACGGGCTTCTGGTCATTAGTCTGCATCGGATCGCGCGCCAGAGTCTGCGTCGAATGGCAGACGGACACGTTGGTTCCGTCCAGCAAGATTTGGGCCGACATCTCGCAGATTCCGCGTCGCAATCGGCATGCTAGCCCAACCGCGCCGATCTGACACCTTGTACACTTTCGCACCGAACGGACGAATTGTCCAGAAGCAATGTACATTCCGCGTGTCAACTTTGAGGGCAAACGTCACAATAACGTGACGTTTGGCACTTCCCGCTTTCCGCGAATGGTCCGCGCGTCGTGCTGCATGTTGCTCGAATCAGGGGGCCGGAGTTTCGCTCGCAGCGGCCATCTGGGTCTGCTGTGCCGCCAGGATCGCCGCGGCCTGATCCGAATCGGACCCGTTGGCCGAACGGAAGACGGTGACGTTGTGCGGGTAGGGGATCGTCACGCCGGATGAGTTGAGTGCATGCTTGATGCGACGTCGCAGCTCACGTTGCACCCGCCACTGCTCCATCGGCTTGGTCTTGACCATCAACCGGATCGTCACCTGATACGGCCCGAGCGCCTGCACACCCAGGATGTTGGCGGGCTCGAGTACCGCGCTACCGAGATCTGGATCCTCCTGAATGCCGTCGAGGAGCTCGGTCAGCACGTTGATAGCGTGGTCGACGTCGTCGTCGTAGGAGATGTCGACGTCGACGAGCGCGCGCGACCAATCCTTCGTCAGGTTTTGCACCGCGCGAACGTCACCGTTCGGCACAATGGTGAAACTGCCGTCCAGACCGCGCAGACCAGTGCGGCGCAGACTCAGATGCTCGACCGTGCCGACGAAGCTGTTGACCGAGATGACGTCGCCAACCCCGAACTGATCCTCGATCAAAATGAGAAAGCCACCGATAAAGTCGCGGATGAGGCTCTGTGCGCCCAGGCCAATCGCAATTCCAACCACGCCCGCGCTGGCCAGCAGCGGCGCGATGTTGAGCCCGAGCTTGCTCAAGACCATCATTCCGGAGATCACCAGAACGATGAGCCGTCCGCCCGACTCGACCACGCTGGAGAGCGTGTTGATCTTCAACGTCAGCTCGCGGCTGGGCTGATTGCTCCGCTCGACCAGGTGTTTGATTCCGCGCCGGATGATCGAACGCATGGCCCGCAGGATCAAGAACGCGATGACGATGATGGTCAGGATACCGAGTGTCGGCCCGATCGCGTGCTTGCCGATCGTCTTGGCGGTGTCCACTGTGAGATTCGAACGGTTGATTGCGGAGCGAATGCCCGATTCCACGAGGGAAAGCGTCGCAATAGGCGAATGCAAGGTGTCCTCTCCCTGGTATGTCAACGTTGCTCCTGGAAGAGTACCAGCGGTCGCAGTCAACGCCAAACCGTATCGGGATCACTACACTCCTCTTGCGTACGACGTACGCGTCAGGCAGACGGGCTCGTTCCGCCGTCAGATCCGGCGGAACGAGTCGACGTTGTTTTGCGGTCCAATGTTCAGGGCTGCGTGACCGTCTTGATCTGAATCGACTTCGGTCGCGCCTCCTCGACTTTCGGCAGTTCGATGGTGAGGACACCTGCGTCGAATTCCGCGGACGCATGTTGCGAGTTGACCGAAGTCGGCAACGTGATTGAGCGTTCGAAGCGGCCGAACCTGCGCTCGCGCAGCAGCCAGCGGCAATCCTCGCTCGATTCCTGCTCTTGCTGACCGTCGCGGTCCTTGATTTCGCCGCTGATGCGGACGCTGCTACCGAGGACCGAGATGTCGACGTCGGACGGGGATACGCCCGGCAGTGGTGCGCTGATGATGTAGCGGTCACGCGTCTCGCGTACGTCGAGCGGTATCGATCCAACGTTGGACATGCTTCCGCGCGGGACCAGCATGCCCTCGTCGAAGAGGTTGTTCATCGCTTCGCGGAATCCGCTGATGTCTCGTAGTGGGTCCCATCTTGAGCTCACTGGTGATGATCCTTCCGCAATCGGCTCGATCTGGGAGGTGTTAGCACTCTCGGCATGAGAGTGCTAACCGTCAGTATAGCCCCTCTGCTCCGGGGCTGACAAACAACGTGCCATGCAGTACCAAACGGTCTATTACCGTGGCATCTTGAGCATATGATTGCGCGGAACTTGCGACGCCAACCAGGATTGTTCCTTTAAATTCACCGGGTGTCCCGCCGTCACTCTGGATGGGAGACCGATCGATCGCGGAGAGCCGCGCTGGGAACGGCGCGCTCGCTATGGAAGGTGAGCAACGATGGAATGGCAGCTTCCCGACGAACCACGACGCAAACGCATCCTCATTCTGGGAGGGGGCTTTGCTGGAGTCTACACCGCGTACGAGCTCCACCGGCAGCTGCAAGACGCGCCGGTTGACGTCGCCGTTGTGAACCGCGAGAACTTCTTCGTCTTCTATCCACTCCTGCCCGACATCATCTCCGGGGCCATCGAAACCAGCTCGATCCTTAACCCGATTCGGCTGGTAACGCCCCAATCGACGCTCTATGTCGGCGATGTGACCGAGATCGATCTGGAGCATCAGCGGGTCGAGCTGATGCATGGACTCTACGGCCATCACCAAGAACCCCGCTCGCTCTTCTACGATCACCTCGTGATCTCGCTCGGCGGCGTACCGAACACGTCGATGGTCGAAGGGATGGCGGAGAACGCCTTCGACGTTCAGCGCCTCAGCAACGCCTTCGCCCTTCGGAACCAGCTCATCGACACGTTGGAACAGGCCGACATCGAAACCAACCCGGTCGATAAGCGACAGCTGCTGACCTTCGTGGTCGTCGGAGGTGGCGCGAACGGCGTCGAAGTGGTGGCGGAGATGCGGGACATGCTGATCGAAGTCACGCCGCGCTACAAGCACATCGAGCCGGACGACATTCGGGTGGTCCTGATCCATGGCGGATCTCGGCTGATTGCGGATCTCCCGGCGGAGCTTGGTTCCTTTGCCGAGCAGTTGTTGCGTCACAAAGGCGTTGAGATCATGTTCAACCAGCGGGTATCGAAGGTCGAGCCCGGTCGCGTCATTCTCGACGACGGCGCCACGATTGATGCCAGCACCGTGGTCGGTTCGGTCGGCGTGCAGCCCAATCCTCTCGCGCGAGACCTTCCCGTGGAGCACAACAAGCATGGACAGATCAAGGTGAGCCGCATGCTGAACGTTCCCGGACACCCAAACGTCTGGGCGCTGGGAGACAATGCGGAGGTGATCGACCCACACAATGGCAAGCCCTATCCGCAGACGGCGCAACACGCCGTGCGCGAAGCGAAACTGGTAGCGCGCAACATCGCCGCGTCTCTCAAGGGTGAACCGCTTGAGTCCATGCACTACCGAACGTTGGGGCAGTTGGTGGCGCTCGGGCACCGCTCGGCGATTGCCTACGTGATGGGTCTGAAGCTCTCCGGCTTCAAGGCGTGGTGGCTGTGGCGCTCGTATTACTTGCTGCAGATTCCGCGCTGGGACAAGCGCTTGCGGATCATGTTCGACTGGACGCTCGACTTGATGTTCCCGCCGGAGCTGACACAGCTCAAGGTTGGACAGCCGGTGCCCGCGGCAAACGCGCGGCGTCAGAAGAGTTCCGCGTCGTCGAACCCGGAACCGGCCAAGAGATCGTGACGGCGGCTGCACTGAATCCTGCTACGTCTCCCCTCTCCTGCTTTGCGGGAGAGGGGCAGGGGGTGAGGGCGGCTGGTCAAGGGGTGAGGGCCGCCCAGCGCTGAAAACGTCGCTCGCCGCTAATCCGCCGCCACTGCCGCATTCTTGGTGGCGGCCCAGCGACGGATCATCTCCCGCAGCAGTTCGGTCCCGGACTGCAGAGAGGTATCGCCTCCGTCGCCGACCGGATAGACGGAGACGAGCCCAACCGCCTCGACCTTACCGGTGTCAAGGACGGTCTGCACGGCGGCCACCGTGGTCGCCATGTCGGGACCGTTGGGCTCCTTGGTGCCGTGCGAGGGTGTCAGCGACTCGTCCAGAATGTCCAGATCGATGTGCAGGTAGATCAGGTCGGTCTTGCCGGCCAGCTGCTTGACGGCCTCTTCCAGCTTTGGTCCGGAGGCCGGAACCACGTCGACGGCCGTTGCGTTGACGAGCTGCTCCTCCGCCGGATCGAGATTGCGCACGTCCACCATGATGATGCGATCGGTCGGGAGAGCGACCTCCTGATGCGCGCCGATGCGCCAGTCGGGATAGCAGAGTCCAGCGACGACGGCAACCGGCATCCCGCCCAACATGCCGCTCAACGTCGTTTTGGGCGTGTTGAAATCGCCATGGGCGTCGAACCAGACCAGCCCGATGCGAGCGGTGGATCCCTTGGCCTGCTGCAGGCCACCGATCACGCCTGGCAGGGCGCCGCAGTTGCCTCCAGCGACGACCACGTGCTCGCCAGCAGCGAAGCCGGCCGCGACTTCGTCCGCGATGCGGCCGCACATCAAGCCAAGCGTATCGACCGGGTCGTCCAGAAACTCACTGTCCTCGACCCATGGCCTGGCATAGGTGATCTTCCCCTCGGCGACGTCATATACGCCGTCCTTGCGAAAGGAATCGAGCTCTCGCGGAACTTCTCCGTGTGTTTTACGGTTGGTCGAACGAAGCTCGACGACGTGAAGATCCATCTCTATCCTCCTCCAAGACCGAGGTCATAACCGTCGAACGAACCAGAACGTATTGCGGAACGAACTTCCTAAGAGCCTTGAATCTCGCGCAGCGCTTCAAGCGCCTTGTCGACGTCCGGGATGACCCCGCGTTCGGTGATGACCTCTTGATACGCGAGCTTCCCAGATTTATCGATGATGAACAGAGCTCGACGCGAGATGTCGTGATACGCGCCAAATTGCTCCATTTTGACGTCATACGCGGTCATTGCCCGGCGGTCGAGATCGCTCAGCAATGGGAAGGTCAGTTCCAGCCGCTCAGCCCAAACTCGCTGAGCGTGGTGGGAATCGACCGATATTCCGTAGACTTCCGCACCCAATCGATGAAACTCATCGAGGTTGTCCTGCAATTTGGACAACTGGTTGCCTCAGCCACCGGTAAATGCGAAGAAATAGAAAGAAAGAACGACTGAGTGCTCCTTGATCGCCTCGCTGAGAGTGAACGTGTCACCCCATGAGCTCGGCACGGAGAACTCCGGCGCCATCTCTCCAACCGTCAATGGCATAGAGAACCCTTTCCGTGCGTTACCATCCATAGCTTGCATCACGTGATGGCGGCTCGATGGTCGTTTTGAGATTGAGCGGATGCTCACTGGCACTATACAGTGAGTGATGAAATCGCGCACGAACCATGCGTTGACCATCGATGGAATGCGGATCTTTGGGCCGGACGTCCGATGCGACGTACGTTGATGTAGCATAGTGCGGAGCCTGGCGATTGGGTTGCCGGGATTCTCGAACTGGCGGGAGGAGAGGGCGTGCAACTTTACAATACCCTGACTGAAAAGAAAGAGGAGTTCAAACCGCTCGACGGCAATACCGTGCGGATGTATGTGTGTGGCATCACGCCGTACGACACGACCCACATGGGTCACGCCATGACCTACCTCACGTTTGACGTGGTCAATCGCTATTGCCAGTACCTCGGCTGGCGCGTCAAGTACGTCCAGAACGTGACCGACATCGATGACGACATCCTGCGCAGAGCCGACCAGGTTGGCGATCGCTGGGATCTCCTCGGCGACCGCTTCATCCGTCAGTTTCAGGAAGACCTGAACGCACTCAACGCTCTTCCACCGGCCGTCTACTGCCGAGCGACCGAAGAGGTCCCGATGATCATCGAGATCGTCTCCTCGCTCATCGAAGAGGGCACGGCGTACGAGCGCGAGGGAAACGTTTATTTCCGCGTTTCCGCCGATGCTGATTACGGCAAACTCAGCCGCCTCAACCATGACCAGATGCGGGTGATTTCGGCCGATCGCGGCGCGGACCCGAACGATCCGCTCAAGGAAGATCCGCTCGATTTCATCCTGTGGCAGGCGAGCAAGCCGGGTGAGCCGACCTGGGAGAGCCCGTGGGGACTCGGCCGGCCGGGTTGGCACATCGAGTGTAGCGCCATGTCAATGCGCTACCTCGGGTCGCAGATCGATATCCACGGCGGTGGGGGCGACCTGATCTATCCTCATCATGAAAGCGAGATCGCGCAGTCTGAAGGGTTCAGCCATAAAGAGCCGTTCTCTCGCGTCTGGATGCATGTCGCCATGGTGCGGTATCAGGGCGAGAAGATGAGCAAGTCGCTTGGCAACCTCGTGCTGGCGCGTACGGTGCTTCGCTATCACAGTCCTGACGCGTTAAGACTCTATCTGCACAGCCATCACTATCGTGAATCGTTTGAATATGAGGACAGCGGTCCGGCTGAGTTCGAGCCGATGGTCGATCTATTGCGAAACGCAATGCTGATCCGAGGTTCGGATGAGGTTCCGGCACTCGATCTCGAGCCGCTCAAAGAGGAATTCATGGCGGCCATTGGAGACGATCTCGACACGCCCAAGGCGATTGGGATCTTGAACGAGATGGCCAAGAAGCTCATCGGCGCCGCAGAGGCAGGGCACGTCATCGAGGATGCGCGCCACACTTTGCGCACCGCTGCTTCGATCCTTGGTTTGCGAGTGACCCGCTAAGTAGACATCAGCGTCTCGCCGCGTCGCATTTCGGAACGTCGCGGCGAGACCGCGCGGCAACAACGGGAACGGGAACGCATGGAGAGAGAGACGGCGCCACGAGCTAGCTGGTGGTTGCTGTCGGTCGTGGTACTGGCACTCATCCCGCGGCTGGCTCTGGCGGCTCCGAACGGTCCCTCAGACGTGGCGACGTATGACGCCACCACTACCTCCCATTACTTCGCGGAAACCGGATTCTGGGTCTCCGATCCGTTTCTCTCCTTCTGGCAACAAAATGGTGGACTCGGAACCTTCGGCTATCCGATCAGCCGGGTCTTCTATCAGGATGGATACTTCAAACAGTATTTCCAGCGGTCCGTCTTCGAGCGGCACGACGAGAATGCGGCTCCCTACAACGTCCTGCTGACCCGGCTCGGATCGCTCGCGACCGTTGAGCGTCGCAGCGAACTACCGTTTCAGCCAGTTGATGCGGCCCCAGACGCCGACTGTAACTTCTACACCGAGACGCAGCATTCTCTTTGCGGGGCGTTCCGCGATTACTGGCAGGCCCACGGTGGTCTGGCCAGCTTCGGATTTCCAATCACCGAGCCGTTCGATGAGGTGAGTCAGACCGACGGGAAGTCGCATTTGGTCCAGTATTTCGAACGTACCCGATTCGAGCTTCACCCGGAGAACGCCGCACCGTACAACGTCTTGCTCGGTTTGCTCGGGAGCGAAGCGCTCCACAACGAAGTCGTGCCGGACGAGGCGGTGGCGGTCGAAGGGGCCGATGTGCCCGAACCGCCGCCGATCGGTCCGCGCCCGCTCTACACCAATCACGACATTTCGTGTGGGTTCAACATCCTCTGGTGGGGTGATCTCAACAACGTCGGCTCGAACGACTATTTTCTCGGCCTGGCTCACCAGAGCGGCTGTGCCTGGGTGCGTATTCAGGCGCAATGGAGCGAACTCGAGCCGGTGCACGGGACGTACACCTTCAATGCGCTGAGCACCATGATCGATGAAGCGCACGCACACAACCTGAAAGTTCTGATCACGGTCAACAGCGTGCCAACGTGGGCCTACACGCCGTTCTCAGGGCAGCCCGCGGACCCGGATCTCTTCGCCAGCTTCATGGATCGGCTGACGACTCGATTCCGTGGGCAAGTCGACGCCTGGCAGCTGTGGAATGAGCCGAACCTCTCCTATGAGGCTGGCGGCTTCATCGACGCGCGGGGCTATTTCGACATGCTTCAAGCAGCGTCACCGATTGTGCGCGCCAACGATCCAGGCTCACTCATCGTGATGGCAGGTCTGGCCCCCAACAGCTTGCATGACCGCAAATGGGCCTATTCGGACATCGATTACCTGCAGGACCTGCTCTCGATCGACAACGGCGCGGTGAAGAACTATATCGACGTCGTCGGAGCGCATAGTTATGGCGCGGGCAACAGTCCGGACAACTTCTGGCCGAGCAATCTGGCCGATCACACAGGCTGGACCACCGCGCCGGAGTTCTATTTTCGGCACATCGAGCAGGTCCACACCATTCTGGTCGAGGGCGGGCTCGGGGATTTGCCGATCTGGTTGACGGAGTTCGGCTGGACGACCAAGAACGATTGGCCAGACTACGGTTATGGGGATTGGGTCAGCCCACAGCAGCAGGCGCAGTACATCACGAGGGCGTACGAGATCGCGCGGACCGAGTGGCCGTGGATGCAGAACATGTTCGTCTTCAGCCTCAACTCGGCCATCTTTCAGGGGAGTGGCGGACCGTATTACGGCTTCTCGATGACCGACGAATTCGGCAACCCGCGCCCCGCATATGACGCCATCAAGTCCATGCCGAAGTAAGCAAGGGCCAGTTTGTTCAAAGCACGTCAGACGCCCGGTAGGGGCGCACTGCTGTGCGCCCGCGCGAATGGAATCCCGACGTGGGCATTGATCGGGCGCGCGGCCGTGCGCCCCTACAGATGACAATGCGTTGGGTGCCACATGGGCGCCAATCATTGCGCCGGCGTCGCGGCTACTCCTTGAAATCGGCCAGACCGAGCTCCTCGACCAGTTGGCCGAGCATGGCGATGTGCTCCTGAGGTGACTTCAGCCCCGCAGTCATGGTGTTGATCGAGAGATGCGTTGCGCCGAGGTCTTTCCAGCGCTCAATGTCCTGTCGCCATTCCGAACGTGGGGTCATGCCAAGGCTCAGTCGTGCCTCCATGCCCAGCGCGTCCGGATCACGCCCAGCTTCGCGAGTGTAGTTGCGCACGGCCTCAACCTTGGTTTCTCCCTCAGCGTTCGGGCGGAACTGTGGCATCCAACCATCTGCCATCTTGCCGATGCGCTTGAAGGCCGGGTCGGTCGAGCCGCCGACCCAGACTGGAATCGGCTGCTGAATGGGCATCGGCTTCAGTCCGGCACCAGGAATGCTGTGCCATTTTCCCTTGAATGTGACCGACTTCTGCGTCCAAAGCATGCGCATGACGTCGATCTGCTCTTCTTCGCGGCGGCCGCGATTGCGGAACGTCTCGTTGAGTGACTCGTACTCGACCTCGTTCCAGCCGACGCCCACACCCAGCCGGAACTTGCCGCCGGTGAGCACATCGACCTCAGCCGCCTGCTTGGCGACTAGGACAGTCTGTCGTTGCGGCAGGATGATCACTCCCGTGACCAGTTCGAGCTTGGTGATGGCGGCAAGGTAGCCGAACAGGACGAAGGGCTCATGGAATTGGGTGTCGAGCGTGTAGGGACCGCGCCAGTTAGGCCGATTGGAAACGTCCGCCCCGATCACGTGATCGTAGGCGAGGATGTGAGTGTAACCGAGCCCTTCCGCCGTCTGCGCGTATTCACGCACGACTGCTGGATCCGGCCCGATCTCGACCTGTGGAAAAACGACCCCTATTTTCATTCCGATTCCTCCCATTCGAACCCAGAGAACGTTGCTGATTGACTGACGGGCGGTGTGTCGTTGCGACGGTTGACGCCAGCATCAGTCTGACGTCTATGTACTACCGTACTGTAACCCTGCCGCCGCTCGACTTGATTCCCTAACCTGCCGCCCTTGAGAATGCGTCATCGGCGTCGCATTCCCCAGGCCACACCAGAACGATGCTCGCGCGGGCTCGAAGAAGCATTCGAGTTTTCGGTTACAGCGCTATGGCGATTTCAACCCACGCTGGTTGCCGAACGTGGCGATGAGTCCCTGAATCAGCTGCTGCTTCTGAGTGTCGGTAAGACGTGCATTGGCGTGGATGAGCGTGTAATAGCTGGGCGGCATGCTTCCGTTCTGAACGGCTCGCGCTGCCCGGTCGGCGCCACGTTGATTTGGGCTGAAATTGGAGAAATTGAGAATCTGGCGCCCGTGGTCGACGTGCTCCTGCACCAACCAGGAGATCGGCGCGATGTTGGAATACCAGGGCCAGGTCGTTTGATTGCTGTGACAATCGCCACACGCTTGCATAGCGAGTTGTTCGGTCTGTGGGCTGTCCCAGGTGACGGGATTGGTGGCGGCTGGATCATTGTGGGAGCGTCCATATGGGATGAACTGGATCAGTGCGAACAGGATCAAACCTGCGGGAATGCCGATCTTCAGAAGTCGAATCAACAGCTTGACCAAGCAAGCGTCCCCTTTCCGGGCCGATCGTCGGTACACCGGAGGGTAACTCTAGGGTCATATCCTTGGACGAGAATTAAAGGTCGCCGACGATCGTTAGTCATCGTTCACTGCGCTGGCAATCGCCGCGCTTGTTCCGGAAATGAAGAAGCGCTGCCCGATCGGAATGGACACGAGAAGGGCCATCGTGAGTACCAGCCCAGCGTAGAGGGGCAGCGACGGTTTGACGGCATACAGCCACCCGCTGATGAAAGGACCGACCGAATATCCCGCGCCGCTCATGATTTCTGCCAGGGCATACGTGCGCGAACGCAGGTGTGCCGGCGTGACGACGCTCAGCGCAGCCTCGAAGAGCGTCCAGGTGACGAAGAACCCGCCTCGCAACAAGTAGGCAAGGCCGAACACCACGGTGGAGCCGCTGACGATCAGGAGGAGGAGCGCGCACGCGACCGCTCCGATCGAGAGTATGAGCGCGTTGAAAGGCTGCTGAAATCGACGGATGCGATGGATGATCAACCCCAACGAGATACTTCCGAGGGCGCCGACGGATCCGAACACTCCGATGACGCCGTCGCTCACGTGGTGGACATCCTGCAGGTAGTTCGGAACGAGCGCGATGCCCACGGAAAGCGCGAAGATCGCGACCATCTCGAATATCAGGATCGTCAGAATTGAGCGATCAGCGACGGCTGCGCGGTAGTCGGCTCGTGTCTCCTCTTTGCTGGGCGCCGGCCTGGGAGTGAGGGTCGCGAAGGAGATCGCCGCGCCCGCGGCAAACACACCGGCGACGACGAAGACGGCCCGCAGACTGATCGTCGCGGCAATGAGTCCACCGAGGGCAGGCGTTATCAGAAGTCCAGTTGACGGCGCGACCGTATTGATCAACGTGAAGACACGGGTGCGATTCGGACCTTCTCCGGCCCCAGCGGCGATCGTCGAAAGGATGGTTGGGAAGGCCACGGCTCCAGCCGAGATGACCAGTCCAAACGGAATAAGCTGCCACCATGAGTTGGCGATGGCAAAGAGGAGCATGCCGAGCGCGGTGAGCGCGCGCCCCGTCACCATGATTGAACGAGGCGAGATGTGGTCGGCCAGAATCCCGCTGGGGATCAGCGTGAAGAGTCTGCTGATGCCAACGAGGCCCATGACGAACCCGACTTGCGGCGGCGAGGCGCCAAGGGCCGCGATGTACAGGGGCCAGAGCGTCTGGTAGATGCCGAACGCACCTTCGCCGAACGCCATCCCGTAGAAGATGCGGCGGTTGTCGTGACTGAGCCTGAGACGAGGTCTCCAACGCACCGCGTTCCACCCTCCACGACCTGTCCACGACGCCAGCACCCCGTGAAGTCTGGAATGCACGGACATCCCGCCGTATCCGTGCCGCGCTCGACGATAGCACAGGCGCCCGTCGAATCAGACATCGCCCGCAAGAACATCAACGTCACCGGCGTCGTAGTGGCGGGCGTCCCTGCCCGCCTTCGTGAGGCTTGCACGCGATTCGTGAGGATTTCGCTTGAGAGTTGGATCTGGACGAGTTGCGCTCGCGAGCTCGACAAAGGCGGGCAGGGACGCCCGCCACTACATTAGGTGGCTAGGTGGAGACGCATTCGCGCGCATGAAACTGGCGGGACACGTTGCCCCGCCAGTGACGATCCCGATTGATTGAGGAAGGCTAGCCTTCTGCGGCCAGTGCGTCCTCCGGATCCTCGTAGACCGATTCGCCCCGCTGCAGCCGCATGGCCGTGCGAGCCGTCTGCAGCATGGCGCGGGAAGTCGGCGCGTGCGCAGCCAGGTAGCGCGTGACGGCGATCAGCGCGTGATTGGCCGCTTCTGGACGAATCTCACGGAGCTCACGCTCAAGCGCCAAACCAGCTTCGTACATCTGATAGCTGTGGAACTCGGCGTCTTCACGCAGCAAAGTCCGTCCGAGTGTTGCCAGCAGCGGTGCGCGATCGTAACCCTGATTGAGATAGCGATGCACCACCATGGCCGACTCGTTGACGCGCTGCTCTCGGTCCGTCAGTTCCAGGAGCTCGTCCAACAGTTGCGTGGCCGATGCCCCTTCGTTGGAGCCGGGACGTTCTTCCGGCAGACGCGCCGCGGGCATGTTGAGGAAGCGGTCGAGATAGAGGCTGGCCGCGCCATGGAAGATGCCGCGCGCCAGTTCGGCTGACGGCGCCCGCTTGAGCGACTGATGCACCGCATTGCAGTAAGTAAAGGTATGCAGCACGGTTATCCAGTCGGAGAACTCGTTGCTGGTATGGAAGCGGGCCACTCGCAATGCCGCCGAATAGCTGAGCGTCTGGCTGACGTCCGTCAGTGACGCGCCCGCTTCGAGCGCGGCAAGCATGGCGTTGAACGTAGCTTCCGGGTCCTCGCCGAGGAGCAGTTCTACCAGCTCGCCGAACCCGGTAAATCGCCCGTTCCAGCACGGTCGCGGACGAGATCGTCGAGACGCGCAGTCGCCTGATCGAGGAGCGCGATGAGGTCGACCGGATGGCGCCAGATGTTGAGCTCCTCACTGCGACGAGCCATGGCCAGGCCGCGGACGACGCTGGGCAAAACGTCGGTCGCCTGGTCCCATCCGACCATGTCGAGCATCTCGCAGGCTTTGTTGACGAAGTCGGTGGTGTGACCGCCGTCCAGGTAAACGTGATCGGTGGCGGCCGCGAGGAGCATGTCGGCGAGCTCCTGCTGCGTGGCTCCGGAATCGATGGCGCTGAGTAGGGCTCGTTCGGCGCCGTCGGAGTCGCGCACTTCGATGAATTGCCGGAACCAGACCTTGAGCCGCTCCACCGGCACGTCCGCCTTTGGCAGCGGATCGAGCTGGAAACGAGGCGGCGCTCCGCTCACGTCCGACGCGACGTGGACCATGCCGTGATACATGGCCAGCGCCTGCTCTTCACGATTTAGCGCCGGGAGAGTGTTAGCCATGGCCGTCAAGATCGTCAGCCCAGGACCCCAGCCCGCTCGCCGGAAGGTAGAGCCGAACCGGGCGCCAATCTCGACGACGTCGCCTGCGGGCACGTTGGCTTCTTGCAGGCCCAGAACCGACTTGACCATGAGCAGATTGAGGTTTTGCTCCAGTCCGTCGTGCAGGCGTTGCTTCCAGCGCTTTTCCTGATCGATCGGCTTCGGCTGTGGATCGACGAAGACGACGCCATCCTCGATCACCGTGTCATAGACGCGGACGTCGTCTGCCCAGGGATCGAAAGTGCCGCCGCTTGCCAGATCGAAGCGGGCATGGTGCCAGTGGCAGGTGAGAATGCCGTCGCAGACGCTACCGCGATGCAGCGGAAACCCCATGTGCGGGCAGCGATTGTCGACGGCGTAGACTCGGTCGCCATCAACGATGACGGCAATGCCGTGGCGACCACCCGAGACGATACGCGGTTTGTCCAGTTCTTCGATGCGTCCTACGCGGACGAGCCTATCGGCGGCCACAGCCATGGCGATCCCCTTTCGCGCGTTGCGACATGACAGCCTGAGTTGATACCGGTTTCGTCAACATCGTAGCGCGAATTGGCGGCGCAGGCATCCGAAGAATGTCGCAGATGTTGGCATCAGGAGGACCACCGCTGACTAGAACGTGCGGCCCAGCCGCTGATCCCAGGGCTGTGGGGCGGCGACGCGGATGATCTCATCCTCCTGGTCGCGAACGTAGAGGTAGAGATGGGCGAAGAACTCTTCCTCCGGCAGCGGATAGCTCGGATTGATGCAGAGGTAGGGGAATGGCCAGGGAGAATCGGTGCCAGGCTCGCAGCGGACTTCGATGCGCCGGCCCACTCGCAGACGATATGTCAAACCATCGAAGCGACCAGACGGGACATCGACGAAGCCGAAGCGCAGCACGTGCTCCCAGACGTCGTCGCCGAGCGTTTGGCGGGCGACGATGCGCGCATTGGTACGGGCGGATTGATAGTCCTCTTCGCGAAAGTCCCAACCCGCGCTCCGCTTCGGAACGTGATACCAACGCTGCGTCCAGGGTAGCTCAATTCCGTCCTGCCGCGTTTCGATGGGAAGCTCGACGCTACGACGCAGCAGCCAGTCTATGAACCGGGCCATGAGCGCTCCCTTTGTCCTTCGAGTTGATGACGAGAGGATTGTCAGGCGGCTCGGAATCGATCCCAGCCGCCTGTTTTCGACGCTCTAGCCGCCCGCGATCGGGGCGATGATCTGATATTCCTCGGCTGATGGGTCGAATCGTCCGCGATCGAGCACATGTTTGCCCTCGACCTTGCGGGAAACGGCACAGCCGCGCTGGCGCGCGTCCTTAATGATCCGCTCGGCCTCGGCGATGGCTTCACGCGTCTCCTCGGTGTCGACGGCGGAATCCCATTCCAGCACCTGGTGACCCCGGCGGTTAGCGATGATCAGGCGGGACATCTGTCCTCCTATCGAATGATGCCGGTGAGGCAAGACGTTGGGACGAAGACGGTGTTTACATATTATGAGTCGATGTGCCAAGGAGGCAATAGGACCCACAACATGTCGTTGGGGATCTGGTGGGACGGTCGCGGGCCGTTCCCGGATCTTCCCGCCTCGATGATCCTCATCAAGAGGTGGTTTCCCGCTTTGCCGGAGAAGGGCTATCACCTATGCCGTTCCGCATCGCATCACCTGTGCCAAACAGACGACGATATGGGTCTACATTTTGGGTTCGTCAGGATCGGTCTCGGGCGTTGACTGGGGGACTCTAGAGCGAACGTCTTGGGCCGCGCTATGATGGGGCTCGCTACTACAGCAAGTCACTGACGTCCATCACGGTGTACAGAAAGGAATTAGACCCAATGCCATTGGTCTACGCCTGCATAACGCCGCACGGATTTTCACTCATTCCAGCGGTGAGCGACGACGCCGAAGGCGGTCTGTCCACACGCGCCGCCCTGGAAGAGGTCGGCCGTCGTGCCGCCGCGACCAAGCCGGACGTGGTCGTGATCGCCACGCCGCATGGATTCCGTGTCGACGGCACGATCTGCCTGGCATCGGTCGCGCGTGCCGCCGGGACGCTTTCCTATGGAGGGCGCACGCTGGAGATGAACGTGCCGGTCGACGGGGCGATGACGGACGCCATCGCCGAGGCAGCCCAGGCTCGCGGCGTGCCGATCGCGCTCGGCGGATACGCCGGGAACGCACGACATCAGAGCGCTATCCCGATGGATTGGGGCGTGATGGTGCCGGCCTGGTTCCTGGGTCACAACCAGAACGCCGTCGGGCACGGCAGTGTGCTGGCTCCGGCGCCCGAGCCGATCGGCCCACCCATCGTCATCGCCAACCCGTCGCGCAGCCTGCCGCGTGAAGCGATGGTGGACTTCGGCACCGCTATCGCCGAAGCGGCCGAAAAGGACGGACGAAATATCGTCTTCGTCGCCTCCTGCGACTGGTCGCACAAGCACCAGGAGAGTGGGCCTTATGGGTTCAGCCCGGCGGCTGAAGAGGTGGACGGCATTGTCATGGACGCACTCAAGCGGGATGATCCAGGCAGCCTGATCACGCTGACCGATGAGAAAGCCCGCGAAGCGGCCATTGACGGACTGTGGCAGACGCTGATGCTGGCCGGTGCGCTGAAGCACACGCCGATGAAGGGTGAAGTCCTCAGTTACGAGCACCCCACCTACTACGGCATGTTCGTCGTTTCTTACGAGCCGGTGTAGCGAGATCTGCGGTTGCGCCATTGTTGCTGAGCGACGATGGCGCTGCCGTTTCATCAGTCATCGCTTATGGTGCGCTCAAAATTGCAATTCTGGTCGCTGGGCGTTGACACCCGGTTTAATGGTCTTGACGAAGTAAGCGGGTACTCGCTCCACGTCCGCGCGGCGCTAAAGCCACAGCGCTACATTAAACGAAGCCCACTGAAGGGGCTGAGTTTTGCGATATGAGTAATTTGGTGATGATGCAAGCCCGACATCGCAACTCGGTTCCAGCCCCTTCAGTGGGCTTCGTCTAGAGTAGCCCGGGATCTTTAGTCCCGGGTGGATGTCGGGAGAATACCGAACTATTTCTCTAGTCACCATTCAACCCGAGAGTAGCCCATCCTCGATCGCCGGGAAACCCAACACCGATGCAAGCAACCTCTGTCATCATGTGACATTCGTTTTCAGCGCTCACACCGTGCGGCGGCTCCGCACATTCAGCAGCAAAGTGGTTTACATCCACCGAATGCTATTGCGCCGTTATCCCTGGAAGTGGATAGTACGCCGTGGATATATCAGCGCCTGGTGCGGGGACATTGGGCGTCGGCGTATCGAATTTGATCGCGGCCACGCTTCAACAACTATTCGCAGGGAAGAGAGTACATGGGGAGATATCGGCTCGGCGTCGACATCGGTGGCACGTTCACCGACTTTTTACTCATGGACGAAGATTCGGGCAGCTACAACCTGGTGAAGATCGCCTCGACGCCCGATCATCCGTCCAACGCGATTCTCGAGGGTCTTCAGCGACTGACTCACGACTACAACCTGGATGCGTCTGAGATCGTTTCCTTCGTCCATGGCACGACGCTGGCCGTCAACACCCTCATCCAGCGCAGTGGCGCAAAAGTTGGCCTGCTGGTCACCGAGGGCTACCGCGACATCCTCGAGCTGCGGCGACTGCGACTCGAAGATCCGAGCCAGCTCTACAGCGACAAACCTGAGCCACTGGCGCCACGCCGCCACGTGCGCGAGATCCGCGAACGCCTGTTGGTCGACGGCAGCGTCTACGTCCCGCTCGATTTGGATCAGGTAGAAACGGCGGCTCGCGATCTGGTCGCGGACGGCGTCGAAACGCTGGCCATCTCGTTCCTGCACAGCTACCGCAATCCTGCTCACGAAAACGCCGCCAAGGAGCGCATCGAGCAGGTCCTGCCGGACGTCTACGTCTGCACCTCCAGCGAGATCTGGCCACAGTTCCGCGAATACGAGCGGACATTGGTGGCGGTCATGAACGCGCACGTTGGCCAAAGGATGGAGGAGTATTTCACCTCACTGGAGCGCGAGCTGCGCGAGGCGGGCATGGCTACACCCGTCTATTCGACCAAATCGAACGGCGGCATCATGACGGCTCGGAGCGCGGCTCAAGTGCCGGTTGAGACGCTCCTCTCGGGTCCGGCCTCGGGCGTCATCGGCGCCGCGACCATCGCCCGGCAGAGCGATCATCCACGCGTCATCGCGTTTGACATGGGCGGAACCAGCGCCGACGTCTCGGTCATCAACGGCGACGTCAGCTATTCCACCGAGAACCACGTGGGCGAGTTCCCGGTGACCATGCCGGCCGTCGACGTCTCGTCGATCGGCGCGGGCGGTGGTTCGGTTGCCTGGATCGACGCCGAGGGGGTCCTGAAGGTTGGTCCGCGCAGCGTCGGATCGAGCCCCGGCCCGGCTTGCTATGGCCGCGGCGGCACTGAGCCGACCGTCACCGACGCCTACGTCGAGCTCGGCATCATCGACCCGGCCCACTTCCTGGGTGGTGAGCTGACCCTGCAGCCGGAGCTATCGCACGTTGCGCTCAGCGAGATCGGTGAGCGTTTGGGCTGCGACGCCCAGCAGGCGGCTCGTTACGTCCTCAACGTCGCCACCGCCAACATGTACGCCGAGTTCATCCCGCTCATGGCGCGTCAAGGCGTCGATGCACGCGATTTCGCCCTGCTGGCCTTCGGCGGTGCCGGTCCGACGCACGCATTCATGCTGGCGGGTGAGGTCGGCATCGATCATGTCATCGTTCCTCCAACGCCTGGCGTTCTCTGCGCGCTTGGCTGCTTGATGGCCGACTTTCGCTCAGATTTCATCCGCACGCTCTATCTGCGTTTGAGCGAGCTTGAGCCCGCCGCGTTGGAGCGTGAGTTCGCCGAGATCGAGCAAGAGGCGCGTGCCTGGCTGGCCGAACAGAACATCGAAGAGTCCGAGCTGGCAGGGATGCATCTGGTCCGCAGCGCCGACATGCGCTATCGCGGACAGTCCTTCGAGCTGACCATCCCGGTGCCGGACGATCTCTCGACCTCTGCCGGAATCGAGCAACTTCTGGATGGCTATCACCGCCATTACGAGCAGATCTACGGACACAGTGACGAAGCGGCTGAGACGGAGATCATCAGCGTCCGCGTGCAAATCGTCGGACAGACGATTAAGCCGGCAATGGAGAGCGTCGCCGTAGTCGAGCGCGCGTCTCGTGAAGCGCCGCAGCCCGTCGGAACGCGCACCGTACGTCTGGCAACACCCGCCTGGGAAGCGCCGGTCTACGAACGGGAACAGCTCAGCCCCGGCATGACGCTGGACGGTCCCTGCATCATCGAGCAATACGACAGCACGATCCTGGTCACACCGGGATTTCGACTCGAGATCGACAGCCAGCACAACGTCATCGGCACTCGAGTCGTGTAGCTCGCTCTGACTTCAATTGAACGCATTGAGAGGCGGCAACAGGTGACAGACCAGGCTCAGATTACCGGAACCGACAAGGTTCTTCTCGAGGTGCTGCGCAATCGTTTTCAGGCGATCGTGGATGAGATGGGTTACGTGGTGCTGCGCACCGGTCACACCGTCTTCGTCAAGGAGACGGGCGACTTTGGCGTTGCGTTGGCCAGCAGGAAGGGCGAGGTCTTCGCCACGCCGTACCGCGTCGGCGTGCACTTGATGGTGGGTCTGCCGCTACAGGATGTGTTGAAGTACGTTGAGGAGAAGCTGGGCGGATGGCATGAGGGAGACGTTTTCCTCTCGAACGATCCGGTCAGCAGCGGCGGCATGGCGACCCACCTGCCGGACATCTACATCTGGAAACCGATCTTCGACAAAGGCGAGCTGATCTGCTTCGCCTGGAGCTTCATCCACTTTTCGGACGTGGGCGGCCGCGTGCCGGGCAGCATCGCACCGTCCAACTCCGAGACATTCCAGGAGGGTGTGGTCTATCCCCCGGTACATCTGATGTCCGAGGGGAAGATCAACCACGAGGTCCTCTCGATCATGATGGCCAATTGCCGCATCCCGGAGCTGAACTGGGGCGACATCAAAGCGCAGCTGGCTGGTCTGAACACCGCCGAGCGTCGCATACACGATCTGATCGAGCGCTACGGATCGGAGATCGTGCGCGACGGTATCGACAATGTGCTCGATTACGCCGAAGCTCAGTCTCGGCGCGTCATCGATGACATGCCTGAGGGAACCTATCACTTCGATGATTATCTCGAGATCGACCACGTCATCCCGGGACGCCTGCAGCGCATCAAGCTGGCGCTGACGGTCAAGGGGACCGACATCATCCTCGATTTCACCGGCACCGATCCGCAGGTACAGGCCGCTTTCAACATGGCCACCGGCGGCAAAGACGGCCACTGGATGATCTCCTTCAGCCTGGTGAGCTTCCTGCGCACCATGGCGCCCGACATGATCCTGAACAGCGGCGCGGTGCGCCCCTTGAAGTACATCCTGCCGAAGGGGAGCATGCTCAATCCGGAGCCGCGCGCTGCATACGGCGTGCGCGCCGCCCTCATGTTCCGCGTCTTTGACGCCATTCTTGGCGCGCTGGGGCAGGCGCTGCCCGACAAGATCAACGCAGCAGGCTCCAATCAGGGCTCGATCCTGCTCGTCTCGGTGCCAGACGCGGAGACGGGCGGAACCAAAGTGAGCGTGGTGCAGCCTCTGGCCGGTGGCTCGGGAGGACGGCCGATGAAGGATGGCCTGGATGGCGTCGACGTCGCCATGGGCTACCTCAAGAACGTGCCGACCGAGAGTATCGAGCAGGAAGTGCCGGTCCTGGTCAGTCGCTATTGCCTGCGTGAGAACAGCGGCGGGGCCGGCTACTACCGGGGTGGCGTCGGCGTTGAGCTGGAGATGAAGGTCTTCCCACCGAACAGCGTCATCACGGCTCGCGGCATGGAGCGCTATACCTTCCGTCCGTGGGGGCGGCTGGGTGGCAAGGCTGGCACCACCGGCTTCACCACGCTCAACCCAGGAACCGAGCGGGAGCGGAACGTCGGCAAGATCGACGTCCTCTATCTCGAGCCCGGCGACCGCGTCTTCATCGGCGCGCAGGGAGGCGGCGGCTACGGCGATCCGTTGGAACGACCGGTTGAGTGGGTGCTTGACGACGTAATCGACGAGTTGGTGACCGTCGAAAGTGCGCGGAACGACTATGGCGTCGTCATCGAGAATCGCCAGGTCGATGAAGCGGCGACGGCCAGCCTGCGTTCCGAGATGCGCGCGCAGCGGGGCGATGCGCTTCCGGATTTCGATTTTGGGCCAGAGCGTGAAGCCTACGAACGCCGCTGGACCCCGGAGTTGCAGGACGCCATCTTCGCCGCGACCAACGACTACCAGACCACGATGCGCAACTTCCTGCGCACACGCCTCTTCGAGCGCCTTCAGCAGCGCTTCGACGCAGGTGAAACCGTGCGACCTGACGAGATCGCTGGAGTAGTCGAGGCCATCCGTGAACAGGAGTTGACCGTCCGCGTCTGAGACTCCCACGTTTGTTCGGGCGACGCATGCGTCGCCCAGCGCGACCTCGTGCCCCCAACGCGTGCTGCACGTAGGGGCGAAGCTCGCCTTCGCCCACGTGGAATGGCCGACCACGGTGCTGGTACGTCCTCTACATCAATCGCCCGATGGTCCGTCCTATGAGCGAGCCGTTGCCTCCCAGACGTGGAAGGCGAAGGCGAGCTACCGATCTGGCCCCCTTTGCCACCGAGGTGGTGGCGCTCGATCATACCGATCTCGATCCCATCGCCCGCCGCCTCCCCGCCTTGCGGGATCTCCCGCCGGGGGATGCCCGGCTGCTGCCGGGGCAACTCGTCGGACTCTTCGATCTGCGCCGCCAGCAGTGGCGCCACGTCCAGTTCATCGCCGATCCCCACCAGAATGAGAAGGTGACCGCGCGGGAGATGGTGGCGACCCTCCCGCCGCAGAGCCTGCTGCTGTGCGATCTGGGCTTCTTCGGCTTCGCCTGGTTCGACGATCTGACCGACCAGGGCCAGTGGTATGTCTCGCGCTTGCGCCAGCGGACCAGTTATGAGGTCATCCATACCTTCTACGCCGAGCACGAGACCTTTGACGGGCTCGTCTGGCTGGGGGCCTATCGTGCGGATCGCGCCAAGCACGCCGTGCGCCTGGTCCGCTTCCGCGATCAGGGACGGCTGCAGACCTACCTGCACCAATGTGCAAGCTCCTTCGCCTTTTTGCCGCGGCTCATTCTTGCCATCGCCGACTCGCTGCCCACAATTCCCCTGAACACACTCTTGAACCTGTCCCTGGGTTGCATACCCGATAGGACGCAGGCGTGACCTCACGCGGGCGAAGGCGAGCTTCGCCCCTACGGTCGGGTCAATTCAATGCCTTCCAATGATGTGCGAGCCACGATGACGTTTTGGGCGACGCATGCGTCGCCCGTACAGGAGTTCCGCGATCGCTGGCTTGTCCGCGCGATCCAGGGCATGGCGGGTGCATAGTCCGAGAGCGGCGCACAATGGGATAATGAACATCGTTTCGCATCATCGGCAAGCGCGACAGCCGGACGCGATGTTCGTAGACGACTCCACAAATCTGACGTGCCTGCAAACGGACCTGTACAGCGACCATGGTGTCAATGGCGTTCAAGAGTGGAGGGGAACATGCCAGTATTCAATCGAAATGCCAGACTCGACACCTCTGAGGTACAAGATCGCCGCGGAGTCGGCAAAGGAGTCGCGGTCGGCGGGGCGGGCGGCGCGGTCACGATCGTGGCGCTGGTCCTCTCGTTGATTTTCGGCGTGCCGATCGACATCAATGGTTCGTCACCGGCGACCGGCGACAACGTCGGCATTTCGGGCGGCAATCTGGCCGCTAACTGCCAGACCGGCGCCGATGCGGAGCAGAGCCAGGATTGTCGCATCGTGGCTTACGTCGACAGCATCCAGCAGTACTGGAATGACGCGCTCGGCCAGCGCGGTGTGCAATACAGTCGCTCGCAGACGGTGCTCTTTACTGACTCGACATCTACGGGATGTGGCACCGCGACCACTCAAGTGGGGCCGTTCTATTGTCCAGCCGACAAGATCGGTCTACCTCGACCTCGGGTTCTTTGACGAGCTGCGCACGCAGTTTGGCGCTCAGGGCGGCCCGTTCGCCGAAGCCTACGTGCTCGCACATGAGTATGGGCATCACGTGCAGGATCTCACCGGCATTCTCGATCGAATCGGTAACGATACGCAGGGCGCGACGAGCGCATCCGTGCGGGTCGAGCTTCAGGCCGACTGCTATGCGGGCGTCTGGGCCAACCACGCAACGGAGACTGGCTATCTGACGCAGCTGAGCCAGGCGGACATCGCTGATGGACTGAACGCCGCGGCGTCGGTCGGTGATGACCGGATTCAGCAGGAGTTTCAGGGGCAGGTGAACCCGGAGACATGGACGCATGGTTCATCCGCTCAGCGTGAGAATTGGTTCACGACCGGTTATCAGACTGGCGATATGATGGCCTGTGACACGTTCAGCGGCACTCCGTAGCGGGACTTGCCGGATTCGTCAATGGTTTTCAATTTACCGTGAGTGTCACGAGTCTATTGCGCGGCGGCCTCTAGATTCTTCTTAGCTCTTGCCTTGACCAGCTTCTGGATGAGCGCGATGGGAAGATCGCGGTCGTGTGGCAGGTGGATCGTCGCCTGCACCGCATGATAACCCGCCAGATCTTCCTGATGCTCGTCAATGATCGGCGTCGGAATGAACAGGCTGATGTGTCGTTTGGACAGTCTGAAATAGGCCAGGCGGCCGTGGAACTCGTAGTAGGGCATGCGGTAGCTGATCTTCTCAGTCGCCTCAGGCACGGCATCGAGAATCGCCGCACGTATCTGCCGCAGCCGCTCCTGGAGCGCGGGGGGTGCTTCAGCGATATAGCTGTCGACGTCCGCTGGCTTCACCATGAAGGACACCACCCTTCCGTCACACTACAGTCCATAGTGAGCGTCGATCGGCTGCTGATACGCGTTGACTCTGCCGCTGTACACGTCCTCGATGTGCACCGGACCGCCAGCCGTCGACGACTCCATGATGGCGAAGGCCGTCGCCAAATCGCGCAGCGCTTCGTGGCCGTTCATCTCCGGCTGGCGACCGGCGGCGATGGCATCCAGCCAGTCGCGATAGGCCAGCCCGAACGGATCGGTCACGCCGCGTGGGAAGAAGCGCTCTCGCTCGTCGCTCGACGCATCTCGCTCGAACAGATCCGCCAGTTCGATGCGCTCGCCGCCGTCGCGGATGAGTGTGCTCCCCTTCAAGCAGCCGCGCGTGCCGTAGATAGTCGTGCCGCCCGGCAGGCTGGTCGACTCGCCGTGTCCAGCCCAGGTAAAGGAGAGCGTTCCGACGGCGCCGCATTCAAACTCCGGAAGCGCGAAGAAGGCGTCGTCGGCGTCGGCCGGATAGCCGCCGAAGGCGTTGCCGTCCGGATCCCGCAGCTCGCGCACAGGTTCGAATACGCGCGTCACGGCCGTCATGGTGCGGATCTCGCCCGCCAGATAGCGGAGTCGATGCGCCATGTGGACGCCGATGTCGATCGACGCGCCGCCTCCTGCTTCCAGCTTCAGGTGGCGCCAGGGCGTGTCGGCTACCACCCGGTCGGGGGACCATTCGGCGGTGCCGAGCGAGATTGAGGCCACCATCTGAATATCGCCAAGTTCGCCCCGCTCGATTGCCCAACGCGCTAATCGCACATCCCGCTCGAAGCGCACGTTCTCCATCACACCCAACGAGAGCCCGGCGCGTTCGGCGTTTTCAACGAGCATCGTCGCTGCTTTGACCGTCACCGCGATCGGTTTTTCGACCATGACGTGCTTTCCCGCGGAAATTGCCCCCAGACCAACGCTATGGTGCACCGGCAGCGAGGCCGTGATGTCGACGGCGTCAACCAACCCGGACGCCAGCATCTCGTCGACGTCGGTGAAGACCTCGGCATCGACCTCTGGCTGAAAATCGTTGACGTAGAGGTGCGGGGCAGCCAGGGAGTCGCCTGGATTGCGACTGACCGGTGGCCGTGGCGTCGGGCCCTCGCCGCGCCGCCGAAACATCAGGGCGTCGTCTCGCTTTCGCGCCACGAGCGCCGTGACGAGGAAGTCGTCATAACCCGCCTCGCGCAGCAACCGATAACCGCGCAGATGGGCGGGCAGGATTCGCCCACATCCAACGATCCCGATGCGGATAGGGTCAGCCATCACCCGTCTCCTTTTCTCTTGTCACGATCAGAGCGGCAGTGAGACGACTCGACCGTCCCGCTCGGAGCGCAGTCCGGCTTCGAGGATCTCCTGCGTGTCGCGGCCGACCTCAATGCTCATCAGTCCGTCGAACGGCCGGTCATTGGCGAGACGGCTGAGGAAATACTGCACAGCAGAGCGTTCCCCTTCCGGAAGGGCGGGCGGCTCGATGATCCGTCCGTCCGGTTCGTCGTCCGAGGTGAGTCGGATCACACCTTCCCCGCGCACGTCCCCTTCTCGCCTGCCGGAATCGCGCTGAACCGACAAGGTTCCGGCTCGACCCCAGATCGTCGGCCCTCCATCCGGCACCGGGCCGGAAGCCGACCACGTTGCTTCGATGACCGCCATCGCGTGCTGATAGCGCAGCGTCAGCACGGCGTTGTCGTCGACGGCGATGTCCGGCTTGACCAGATGACCGATCGTGGCACTGACTCGACTTGGCATGCCGCACAGGAGCCGCGCCATGCTGACGCCGTAGCCACAATAGTCTATGTACGCGCCCGCGCCGTTTCGCTCCCGGTCGTAGAGCCAGCTGTAGAAGTACGGAGAACAGCCGTATTCCTTCGGACCGCGATGCCCGCCGCGGAAGCTGAAGCGATAAATCTCCCCGACTTCTCCATCTTGTGCCAGCGTCAGCGCATGACGAATCGCGGGCTGCCAGGCAGTCGGCCAGTTGATCATGAGTGGCGCGCCCGCGTTAACCGCCGCCACCCGCATACGATCCGCGTTGGCCAGGCTGTTCGCCATCGGTTTCTCGACCATCATCGGCACGCCAAACGATGCCGCCAGTTCGACGAGTGAAGCGGAACCTGCGTTGTCGACGAAGATCAGTACCGCGTCAGGCTTTTCCTTCTCCATCAGCCGGGCGTAATCGTCGTAGAGTCGATCGATACCGAATTCGTCGCGCGCTTTGTCGCGAAGGGGCTGGTTGAGATCGGCGATGCTAACGACCACGTCGTGCCGTTGCGTCATCTCGGCGACGTGCTGCCAAACGTGGTCGTGGATGAGCCCGAGTACGCCGATCTTCTTCAGCATGCATTACCTGCCTTCGCGTGACTACGCTGTCGTGCCGTCTGCCCTGTTCCTACGGTGTGATCCCGGCGACGTCCGGAACGCGCACACGCGAGTGGAACTCGGGCACGCCGCGCACTCCGTCGATGCGCACGCGAAACAATGCGCCGGCCAGGAGCCCTCTGGCTGGGCGTTCCCGCCCGCCAGCGGTCGTCACATACACGTCGCGGTAGTCTGGACCGCCGAAGGTCAAACATGACACCTGCGTAACCGGGAAGTGAACCTCTCGTTCGATTTCGCCGTTTGGCGAATAGCGGACCAGCTTGCCGCCGTCCCAGCGAGCTGACCACACATAGCCATCCGCGTCGACCGTCAGTCCGTCCGGCTGCTCCACTCCCTCGACGCTGGCGAAGACTTGCTGGTTGGAGATGTCGCCAGTTACCTGATCATAGTCGAACCGATAGATCACCCGATTGCTTGAATCGGTGAAGTAGAGGCTCGAGCGATCGGGCGAGAAGCCCATGCCATTGGAGAGACCAACGTTATCGAGCACCAGGTTGATCGACCCGTCGAGGTCTAGCCGATAGAGTCGCGCGGGGTGATCCGCGGCGGGCATGGTTCCGCAGAAAACGCGCCCCTCTGGATCGGCGATGACGTCGTTGAAGCGCGTGGACTCCTCACCTGAGATGTGATCGATGAGAGTAGAGAGTTGACCGTGATTCCAGCGCCGAACGGAACCTTGCTCCCCGAACATGAGGAGCGAACCATCGTCTTGAATCGTGATCCCGCCAACCGATTCACCTTCGTACACAAGCTCGTGTTCTTCCGTCACCGGGTCGTAACGAAACATGCGACCGGCCGGAATATCGAGCCAGTAGAGTCGGCGCTCCTGCGGGTGCCACTGCGGTCCCTCGCCCGTCTCACACTGATAGTCGCAGAGTAGCTCGGGGTCCATCTTTCACGTGCTCCGATCCGATGCTCCGATGACGATTGCCTGTGCCCATGACCGTGACGTCGCCGTTTGGTGTGCTTAACATCAATCCCGAGATAACCGCGCCAGCATCGCCGAACGTTGCGGAACGCGTCAAGCACGTTCACTTGGAGATACATCACGCCTATGCGACACTCGGCCCACGGACCCACTGCATGCAAACCGATCACGTCAACGCGGCTCAACGCGAAACAAGGGAGTGAGATATATGAGCATCTTGGAACAACTCGGCGTGCGACGCGTCATCAACGCCTCCGCGACCCTCACCAAGCTCGGCGGTTCGCTGATGCCCCCTGAAGTCGTGCAAGCCATGAGCGAGGCGGCACGTTCTTTCATCGATCTGCACGAGTTCCAGCGCCGCGCCGGAGAACGTATCGCTGAATTGACGCACAATGAGGCAGCCTTCATTTCCTCGGGTGCGGCCGCGGGCATTACATTGGCCGTTTCCGCCTGCATCACCGGAACCGATCAGGCGTTGATCGATTCGTTTCCGCATGTGGAGAGCGCCCCACGAAATGAGGTCATCGTCTTTCACAGCCAGCGCAACGGCTACGACTATGCCGCCCGACAGACCGGCGTCCATCTGGTGGAAATTGGCCCAGAGGATGGCGAGCTCGAGGAGGCGATCGGCGACAAGACGGCTTGTATCCTCTTTTTCGCCGGCGCTCATTACGCGCACGGCGCGCTGCCGATCGAGGAGGTCGTCAAGATCGCTCGTGAGCGCGGGATTCCGGTAGTCGTCGATGCCGCCGCGCAGATCCCGCCGATCTCGAATTTGTGGCATTTCACGCAGGAGGCAGGGGCCGACATTGCCATCTTCAGCGGCGGCAAGGGATTGCGTGGACCGCAGCCGAGCGGGCTGGTCCTCGGGCGCAAGGACCTGGTTGACGCCTGTCGCCTGAACGCCAGCCCGAACCACGCCATCGGACGGCCGATGAAGGTCGGCAAAGAGGAGACGGCGGGCGTGCTGGCGGCGCTGGAGTGGTCGCTGGCCCAGGATGAGCCGGCCACCATCGAGCGCTACGAGCAAATCGTCAAGTTCTGGATTGACGGCGTCTCCGCGTTGCCGGGTGTGACAGCCGAACGGGGCTTCCCCAGCGAGGCGGGACAGCCGCATCCACGCGCCATCATCCATATTGGATCGCGGGCCAAGCTGACGCGCGACGAGTTGGTCGACCGGCTCTGGGAGCGTGATCCTCGTATCGCCGTTGCTCCCATTGGCAGCAGCGCCATCGCCCTCAACCCGCAAACGATCGAGCCGGGCGAAGAGGCGCTCGTGCTCGCGGCGCTGCGAGAGTTCCTTTCCTGAGCTGGCAGGGCTTTTCACGTCACGGCTCATTTAACTTGGGCTGGGCGAAAGGGCGCCATGTCCCAACCAGACCGAGCGCCCTTTCCTGTGAATTTCTAAGGCTGCGAGCTCGGGATCGGAAATTGAATTGCCGGAAGAGCGGCCGTGCTGGTCACGCCGGCCGCGGCCGCTGCACCCGGAGAAGACGTGCTCACGACCACAACTGAGAAGACTCCCACGTCCGTACCGTTAGCGGTGTAGATCGTGGTGTTCAGCGAGCCGTCACTGTTGAAGGCGCCGCCATTAAAACCCATCGCCACGATATTGGTGCCGACGCTCGTCAAGGTGAACATGGGAAATGGCCCCACACCGGGCGCGTCGATGCTGAAGGCATATTGCCCAGGAGCTAGATAGCTGCAATGTATGAATGACGGGCCAGCAATTACTGTGCAGGCCTGGCTCGTGGAATCAACAATGATATAGGCGCTCGCGTCGTTATTTGGTCCGACAGCACCTGTTGGTCCGAGCGGTCCGCTGGCACCTGTCAATCCCGTGGCACCCACTGGTCCACTCGGTCCACTGTTGCCAGTTGGACCGGTCGCACCAGTTGTCCCAGTAACGCCGTGGCACCGGTAGCACCGGTGGCTCCGTCGCTCCCGTCATACCGGTCGCGCCGACCGGACCGCTCGTCGCCTGTGGGGCCCACAGCGCCGGTCGGACCCGTTGAACTCCAGCTGATCACGGTTCCCGAACCGAATGGCGACGAATTGCAGAAGGACGGTGGCGTAGTGCCCACCTGCCAGAGCGTGCCGCCTCTGAGGCAGGCGTAGTAGACCGTGCTTTACTGATTGTCTGCGGACGCGTAGACCGTCAGACTCGTAACCAGGATCAGCGCCACCAGAACGACGCCGATCAGCTTGGTTCGCCGCGCGCGCAACCAAGAGAAACTCATGGACCCGTTCCCATCACTAACCACGTACGAACGATACATGAGCCAGACAAAACGACGATAGAGTAGCAGGCACGTTCGGGAAAATCGACGCCCATGAGTCTGCGACGACAGCGCGTCTTCTGGACGGTAAGTCAATTTAATAATCTGTACTCTATGACGAACTGGACGGGGCAACTTCTGGATATGACCAATCTCGGTCAGCAGGATATGCGCAGGCGCGCGAGGTACATTCGTAGCTGATTGCACGGCTAAGCCGCAACGAGATGATCTAACGTCGCCGGCATCGCGACGCGCGAATCGCCGTGGCAGCGGTCGGGCGATTCGAACGCCACCTACACACAGACGTTCAAACCGCGAAAAGAGACGCTCGTGTTTGACGAAGTGCGTCAGAGACCCGGATGAAACATCGACATGGGACCGGCGCGTCGATCCCGCGTCGATCCCATGCATGTGGCTCGTTCCGATTGGGTCGGCGACGATCGCCGAGAGGTGATCTCGCGCTTCGCCGCCGATCAGCTCGAGGCGGCGTCGAGATTGAGCGGCGTCGAGACACAGTGATAGGATATTTGGCTATCCACTGCAAAGATGGGCAACGAGATTTGCCCTGATTGGAACCGTAAGGCGTATGCGTTACCCGAGTCCGCGAGATCGTCAACCCATGTCAGTAGAGTTTGGTCGGTTCCGAAGAGACTTTTCGCGATCAACGCCGCTTCTGCCGACGTTGGCAGCCGCTGGTTCTGAAACGCGCATCCAATGAGCGCGTTGTTCCAGTTGTCAGGAAGATGCGTAATAGAGACGCATATGTCCCCGACCAGCGCCGTTGCTACCGGGCAGTGATCCACAAACGCAGCCGAATCGATCGGATCGCCCTGAGGACCTTGCGGCCCTTGTGCGCCCTGCGCTCCAGTCGCGCCTTCAGGACCTTGCGGCCCTTGTGCGCCCTGTTCGCCGGACGTTCCTGCTGGACCCTGAGGCCCAATTTCCCCTTGCGCGCCGGTCGCTCCTTGTGGGCCTTGCTGATTCCAGGAAATGAGCGTCTCGTTGTTTTTGCACGATTCCCCCGCGTCAGCCATGTGAATGGTCCCGCTGCTGTTGTTGACGCACGCGTAGTAGACCGTGTCGTTACCATCGGCCAGGGCGAATGACCCCGCGCCAATGAGCGTTCCGATCAGCATGGCGACAAGCGCAATCGCTATACGTACGTTCCACGATGACCATCGGACGTTTCGCATGCACCCCCCTTGTTGGACTCTATCCGCCATCGCGAACGGTTCCCGGGTATCCGACAGTGGTGGGCGCGACGTGAAGCGATCATCTCGCGACCGCATATCCGAGGATGGGCTGCTGCAGCATCCCAACTCCGAATGGCGGCCGTTGGCGTTTCATGTTCAGATCGCGCGAACGACTGTGATTCGGAACCCGGTTCGCGATCGGCTCCACTCACCTGCGGGCCGAGATTGCGATGGCGGCACCAGTTGCGATGACACCCATGATGGGCGTCAGGCGTTTGCAAAACGTTTGCAGTGGGGCACGTGCGAGCGGCGCATTGAGGGGATGACGTTCAGTTCTCAGTCAGTCTCTTCGGGCCGTAACCGTTCTTCGGGTTCCGGCATCTGAGCGGTCATGCGAGTGACGAACGCGGCCGTGTTCTGTCTCTTGAAGGCGTTGGCAACGTGGTCGTGTCCGTTGGCGGATGCTAACTGTTCTTTGGCCTTTTCCTCTGGATAGGAATTCGCTCCCGTCCAGCTGCGGATTCCGGGCGCGAAGACGCGAATCACCAGTATGCGGATGCCGGCCGATAGCGGAATCGCCACCAACGCCCCGAGAACACCGCCAACTTCAAAGCCAGCGACCAATGCGAAGAGTACGACGACCTGGCTCACCGTTGTCTGACTGCGCATGATGTTCGGCGCCAGGAGATGGGATTCGAGGAAGAGGATGACGGTGTATACCGCCAGCGCCAGGAGCGCCAGCGTGAAGGACTGAAACAGCGCCACCACGATGACTAGTGCTCCCACGGCGATCACTCCGACGACCGGAATGAGTTCCCCGAAGAAGGTGAGAACTCCGAGAGCCAATGCGTATTTGACGTGGATCAACATGAGCCCAACGAATGCCAAGACACCGGTAATTGCGCCGCTGATGACTGAGCCGCGCAGATATCCACCCATATCGTGGCCGATCTCACAGAGCACGTCTTCGACCGTGTCTTGCTTCTCATGTGGAAAGAGGGAAATCACGAAGCGCTTGAGCGACGGAGTCACAAACAGCCAGTAGATGGACAGGAAGTAGACCAGGATAACGTCAAAGAGGTCCCTTACGATACGGAGAGGTAGTGATCCGACCTGACCGGCAAACCGGTTTGCCACACTGGTCAGTCCGGACGACAGCTGATCCGTGGAGAGGCCGGTTCTGCGGGTAATGTAGGCCTCAAGGTCGTTGATCTCGGATGGCAACTGACCGACGCCTTGGCTGATCTGCTGAACCACAGGAGGCAGAATCAAGAATGCCGCCCCTGCTGTGATGAGGATCAGGACGACATAGACGGTTACAATCGCGGCACTACGCGGCATGAAACGCTCGAGCCAACTGATTATTGGGGCCAACGCTTCCGCCAGCACGACGGCAAAGACGAGCATCGCGAGCGGAATGAATATGCGCGACATGAGTACGACGAGCCCGAAGATGAGTGCAAACGCCACTGCCGCGATCAGAGCGAGTCTCCACCATCCGCCGAGCGGCACGCTCAGCGTGTGGGTTTCACTCACTTGGTGGTCATATTGATGCTGTGAGTCGTTCGACTCGGTTGTCACCAGGGGAGGCCTTTCGATAGGGACGGTTATGCATCGCGCCAAAACTGTGACCCATATTGCAAGGCTTATACCTTGAGGGGGCAACGACAGTGGTGCCGGGACGAAGTGTTCCAACGGCGGGAGCGCAATCAACTGGGAAGTGAACTGATGATTGACCGACAACTCCTGTTTGATTCGGCTACGAGGGCTGCGAAGTATCTCGATAGCCTTGACGGCCGACCCGTTGCGGTTCCATCTGGTGCGCTGGCCCAGCTTTCACTGTTGGAGCAGCCGCTGCCGACGGAGTCGACCGACCCTGCAACCGTGCTCGCCGAGCTTGACGATCTTTGTTCGCCGGCCACGACAGCCACGGCCGGGCCTCGCTTCTTCGGATTCGTCACGGGTGGCTGCCTGCCGGCGGCCTTAGCCGCCAATTGGCTGGCGGGTGCCTGGGATCAGGATGCCGGAATGGCGAGTGTGGCACCCGGGTGCGCACGGCTCGAGGAGGTCGCGCTTTCCTGGTTGATCGACCTCTTCGGACTGCCATCCTCAACGGGTGCTGGATTCGTGACCGGCGGCACGATGGCCAATTTCACCTGTCTGGCGGCCGCGCGTCATGTCGTGCTGGAGCAGGCTGGCTGGAACGTCGAATCCGACGGGCTCTTTGGCGCGCCGCCGGTCACTGTGGTGATCGGTGAAGAGACCCACGTGTCGGTGCGCAAAGCGCTCTAAGCATGCTCGGGTTTGGACGAGATCGTGTCGAGACGCTGCCCGTCGATGGTCGAGGGCGTATTCGCGTCGATTATCTGCCCGCGCTGAAGGTTCCGGCGATCGTCTGTATCCAGGCTGGCAACGTCAACACCGGCGCGTTCGATCCAGCGACTGAGCTGTGTGCTTGGGCACATGCATCGGGGGCGTGGGTGCATGTCGACGCTGCGTTCGGCCTGTGGGCGGCCGCATCCCCACGCCGCGCGCGGCTCACGGAAGGAATCGAGCGCGCCGATTCCTGGGCGGTCGATGCGCACAAATGGTTGAACGTCCCCTACGACAGCGGGATCGCGTTGGTCCGTGATGCGTCAGCGCTGCGGGCCGCCATGGGCACGTCGGCTGCCTATTTGAATCAGACCGAACGCCGGGAGCCGGATCAGTACACGCCTGAGATGTCACGTCGCGCCCGTGGCGTGGAGGTCTGGGCGGCGCTGCGGTCGCTCGGAAGGAGCGGGCTCTCCGATCTGATCGAGCGGACCTGCCGCCATGCAGCGCGGTTTGCCGAGGTATTGAGCAACGCGGGCTACGAAATCCTGAACGAAGTCGTGCTAAATCAGGTGCTGGTCTCCTTCGGTGACGACGACCTCACGCGACGCGTCATTCAGGCGATACAGGCCGACGGCACGTGCTGGTGTGGTGGAACGGTCTGGCAGGGTCGGACGGCCATGCGCATCAGCGTTTCCTCCTGGTCGACAACCGACGCAAGCGTCGATATGAGCCTGAAGGCCATGCTGAGAATCGCACGCGAACAACGGGAGTGACGAGGGACGGACACGTTGTTGGTGGAAAGCCGGGACTCGTGATTTTTGCGAAATCCTCGCAATATTTGGGAAAGAATTGGCGACTATTCTTGATCGTGGTTGCGGAACCTCGGCGCGTTCTGGATCGATCGCGGAATCACCCAGACCCTTAGTCGGTTAATGCAGAACGAAGGAACGGTACTGCGTCGCGTCGTCCCTTTCCGGAGGGTATTGGCACGCATGAAACAATAGTTCCGTAGCACGTTGGCCAGGAACTGCCTCGCCGGATAGTCCAGCAGCCAGCACATACCTTTTCACCCAAGCGCTTCCCGAAAGGAACAATCATGGTCAGCATCTTCTCACGCGGTTTTCGCGGCAAGCGACAGTCGGCGGACGTCTCACGTCGTCTCCCACCGGGACAATACCTGACCGAGAGATTCCCGGTTCTGTCTGCTGGTCCGACGCCGCACACGTCGTTGAAGGTGTGGGATTTCTCGGTCGTCGCTCCCAACGGCGACTCGAAGAGCTGGAATTGGGAGGAGTTTC
This sequence comes from uncultured Chloroflexia bacterium, assembly GCA_963822235.1. GTDB lineage: Bacteria > Chloroflexota > Chloroflexia > Thermomicrobiales > Thermomicrobiaceae > CALAGB01. The sequence continues at coordinate 905,744 of CAWGGU010000005.1, read as the reverse complement.
GCGCGCTGCCGCGTGAGACCATCACAACCGACATACACTGCGTCACACGCTGGTCGAAGTTCGACACCGTCTGGGAAGGCGTCTCGCTCGACACGCTCCTCGAAGGGCTCGAAGGGGCCGGAACGCACATTATGGCGTTTTGCGACGGCGGCTACACGGCCAATCTTCCAATCGAGGACGTCACCGGTGGCAAGGCCTGGATCGCGGATACGTTCGACAATGAACCGCTCGATCCGGAGCACGGCGGACCGGCACGTTTGTTGGTGCCACATCTCTACTTCTGGAAGAGCGCCAAGTGGGTGCGCGGCATTCGGCTGATGCAACATGACGAGGGCGGTTTCTGGGAGAACTACGGCTATCACATGTATGGAGACCCATGGAGAGAGCAGCGCTTTCGCTGACGCCGAAATGGTGGACGGGTGAGGTCGTCGAGACGGTCAGGGAAACACCGACCGCCTCCAGCCTGATCGTCAACGTGCCCGGCTGGCAGGGGCATCGGGCCGGTCAGCACGTCGATGTGCGCCTGACGGCCGAGGATGGCTATCAGGCAGTGCGCAGCTATTCGATCGCCTCTGCGCCTGAGGATTCTAACCTCATGCTCACGATCGAACGTCTCGAGGATGGAGAAGTGTCGCCGTATCTGGTCGACGAGGTGTTGCCGGGCGACCCGATCGAACTTCTCGGTCCGATTGGCGGCTTCTTTGTCTGGTCTCCGGATATGGGTGGCCCGCTGTTGCTCATCGCCGGAGGTTCGGGCATCGCGCCATTGATGTCGATGGCCCGCCACCGGCAGCAAACCGGCAGCGACGTGGTCATGCGCATGCTCTATTCGGCACGCTCGGATCAGGACGTCATCTTCCGACAAGAGTTGGACGACGCTGCCGCGCGCCACTCTGGGTTCGAGGTGAACTACACACTGACTCGGCGCCAACCGCCGGGTTGGACTGGGTTCGCGCGACGCATCGACATCGACATGCTGCGCCAAGTTGCCTGGCAACCTTCGCAGCAGCCATTGAGCTATATCTGTGGCCCGACGCCATTCGTCGAGGTCGCCTCGTCACTGCTCCTCGAGCTGGGCCACGATGCGCAACGAATCCGAACCGAACGCTTCGGCCCAACTGGTGGCTGATTTATCGCCAGATCGCAGAATGAATCGAAGGGACCTGAACGTTGACGACGACACACACCACGGAATTGAAGCCGCGGATCAACTACGGCAAAGTCGTGCCCGGAGCGTTCCGCGTGATGCGCGATATGGAGCGACTGGTCCATGAAAGCGGCCTTGAGCCGAAGCTGCTCGAACTGATCAAGGTGCGGGCCTCGCAGATCAACGGATGTGCCTACTGCGTCGACATGCATTGGAAGGACGCGCGCGTCGGTGGCGAGACGGAGCAACGGCTCTATTCGTTGAACGCTTGGCGTGAGACGCCGTTCTATACGGAGCGGGAGCGGGCGGCACTGGCCTGGACTGAGTCCTTGACCTTGCTGAGCCAGAATGATGTTCCAGATGAACTCTATGAGGCCACGCGACGCCACTTCTCAGAAGAAGAATTGGTCAACTTGAGCATGGCGATCGTCGCGATCAATAGCTGGAACCGTTTGGTGGTCAGCTTCCGGACGGTGCCCGGAACCTATCAGCCCAAGGGGCGGTGATTCCACAAAGTGCGTAGTTGCCTGCCGCCCTCACCCCCGGCCGGTCCATCCCACTAACTCGTCCTCCCTCACTAACTGGAGGGAGAACTGGAGTGAACCCCTTTTACCGAACCACGGGCAAAGGGAAGGTTGGTTCTCATGCGGTCACCAGCGTCTCGAATTCGGCGGGTGGCCGATAGCCGAGGCTGGAGTGGAGCCGTTTCTGGTTATAGACGATCTCAATGAACTGCTCCAGGTGCGCGTCGGCCTCGGCGAAGGATTGGTAGTCGTTGAGGTAGACCTCCTCTCGTTTGAGCGTCTTGAAGAAGCTCTCGATCCGGGCGTTTTCGTAGGGGTTCCCCACCGCCGCCATGCTGAGCTGGATCCCGGCGGCCTCGAGCCGGGTCACGTAGTCGGTGCTGGCATACTGCACCCCATGGTCGGAGTGGTGGATCAGGCCGGGGTCCGGCTGCCGCTGCTGGAGCGCCCGCTCCAGCGCGGCCAGGGTCAGTTGCGTGTCGATGCGGGTCGAGAGCTTCCAGCCGATGCAGCGGCGGGAAGAGGCATCCAGGATGGCCGCCAGGTAGACGAAGGCGGTGGGCAAGCGGATGTACGTGAGATCGGCCACCCAGACCTGATCGAGTCGGTCGCTGGGCAAATCGGTGATCCGGTTGGGGGCGTGAGCACAAGCCGTGGGCCGAGTCGGTGGTCACGACGAAGTGCCGTTTGAGCTGACAGAGCAAGGATTCCTGGCGCATGACACGCAACACCCGCTTGTGATTGACGCGCCAGGATCTCCGGTGGAGTTCCTCCGTGACCCGGCGATAGCCATAGCCAGGGAACGACAGCACGATCTGCTCGATGGCCTCCCGCAGCTCCACGTCCGGCGCGGCCCGCTGAGCCACCGACGGATGGGTGGCGTACCAGGTCCGGCCGGTGCCGGTGAGCTCGCACAGACGGCGGATCGAGAGTCGGGGCTCGGCAGTGTGCAGCGCGGCAATCATCGCGTGCCGCTCCCCCAGGGACCGCCCTTGAGCCCCTTTTTTAGGGCCGTGTTCTCCAACACCAACTGCCCACACAAGCGCTCCAGGTCAGCGATGCGCGCTTCCAACGCCGCGTCCCCCGTCACCACCGGTGGGCCAAAGGCGTCTTCCCCGCGCTCGGCATACTCGTGCCGCCAGCGATCCACCACGCTGTTGGCCAGCTGGTATTCGCGACACACTTGGGCGGGCCGCTTGGCGCCACTCACGATCTGGCGCACCACCTCGAGCTTGAATTCCCGGCTATGGACTCGTCCGCGTGCCATGGGTTGGTCTCCTTTACGGTGCGGTCAGTCTACCGCGTCCGCTGAAACCTCCCTTTGCAACTGGTTCGCTTTTTGGGGTGCACTCCAAACCATTCCCACTGAAGGGAGAACCCTCTCCCGCAAAGCAGGAGAGGGGTGTTCAAAGGGTACGGCTATAGGGCTTCCTGTTCGTCTCCCCTCTCCCGTTCGGACGGCTGACAAGGGGAGGTAACGAACGGACAGCGCATGGACTCTGCGATCACTGAGGTGTTGACTCGCCCAGTGCTCGACGGAGGAAGCCATGCGCTGTCGGTTCGAATGCTACCAACTGCAGGAGACCTTGGCGGTCTATCTGCCGCAGTTGCGGTCCGCCCAACGCCGCGGACTCACCCTGTGGGTCATCGGCACCATCCTGGCCCAGAGCGCCTGTCAGAACGCCGTGATCAGTGCGTTGCACTGGGTGGGGCGCTGGCATACGGTGCGCCAGTACCTGCGCGAATGGCTCTATGACGGCGACGAACGCGCCGCTCCCTGTCAGACGGACTTCCGCGTCGACACCTGTTTTGTACCGCTGCTGCGCTGGATCCTCTCCTGGTGGCAGAGCGATCACCTGGCGTTGGCGCTGGATGTCACCACCCATGGCGCGCAATGGGCGGCCATCGTGGTAAGTGTGCTCTATCGGGGAACGGCCATCCCGGTCGCCTGGGCCATCCTCCCCGGGAACACGAAAGGCCAGTGGCTGCCCCATGAACGCCGCCTGCTCCGCCGCCTGTTGTCGGCTGTGCCGCCGCGTATGACGGTCCTCGTCTTGACGGACTGCGGCTTGTGGAGTCCCCGGTTGTGGCGGTGTATCAAGCGGTCCGGCGGTCATCCGGTGATGCGCATCCGGCCCGACGCCACCTTCACCCCGCATGGGCAGTCTCGGGTGCTGGCCCGCCGCTTGGTCCCGGGTCCCGGCCACGCCTGGGTCGGGGCCGGGGTGGCCTACAAACCGAGCAAGCGGCAGAAAGGGACCTTGCTGGTCGTCTGGGATCGAGACCACGACGAGCCCTGGATCCTCCTGACGGACCTGCCGGCCAAGCGGATCGGAGTCGCCTGGTACGGCCTGCGCATCTGGATCGAACTCGGCTTTCGCGCCCTCAAACGGCTCGGCTGGCAGTGGGAGCGCACCCGACGGCGCGATGCCACCCGCATCGCCCGCCATTGGCTGGTCCTCGCCGTCGCCACGCTCTGGGTGCTCGCCTATGGCACCCGAGCCGAAGACGCCGAGGCCCTCCAGCGCCCGCCCGCCTATCTCACGCAGCCACCCACGGTCGCGATTCCTCCGCGCACCATCAGCGTCTTTCGCCGCGGGCTGAGCCTGCTCATCTGGTTCATCCCGCGTAGACAACGCTGGACGCGCCTCTGGCTTCGGCCGGACCCCTGGCCCGCGGCCCCCACCGATCTCACCATCCACAGCCTCGTCGCCTGGGCCAGCCCGCATCCTGTCCATCTCCCCTTGTCAGCTGATCGTCGGGAGAGGGGACGGGGGTGAGGGCCCACTGACCATTCATCGACCCGCGCGCTCCGCGTCCAATACCGCCACCAATCGCTTCGGCGCGATCAGCCGATACGCATCCTCCACGAGCCCCGCGATTTCATCCCAGTCGACCGGGACATCTAGCCACACGCCCAGCCAGCCGCGATGACCGACGTATGGCGGCCGGAAGAAGCGGTTTGGATGAGCGTCGATCAGCGCATGCTGAACTTCCGACTCCGACGCGCACCAAAAGGCGACTCGATTGTCATGATGCTGGTTGGCGAACATCACGAACGTCTTCTTGTCACGCACGAACCAGGTCGGTTCTCCGTGGCTCAAGCGCTCGGTTGTCTCGGGAAAGCCAAGACAGATCGAGCGCAAGCGGCTCAACGGATCGTCACTCATCGTTCGCGATCAAAGCGCAGGTGACGGATGCGATCGGCAAAGACCTCGCACGCATTTACATCGCCACGTCCGTCTCGCATGAAGACCAGATCGAGCGATTCGGTCGAGAATGCGTCGGCGACGGTCGGCTCCAGCTCTCGATCGGTCCGGCGGGGTAGGCGAGCGATGAGCTTGCCGTCGCGGATGAAAAAGCTGTAGCGCGTGTTGATGTCGGAGCAGTAATACGTCCCGGCGTAGGCCGCCATCGTCTCCGCGTTTGGCGAAGCAGGCTCAGCGGCGGTGAAGTACGTGGTGGGGTGGCCCCGCATGAGCTCCCGATATTCGAGTGCGTCACTCTCTCCTGGCTGAATCTGGATCTCCTGAGGCGGGGTCCCGAGTCTGAAACGCCCCTGGCCAAACGGTTCGAGCGCCATTGGGTCGCCGAACGCGCCGTTGACCATCAGCTTGCCATCCTTGACCGTCACCCGCCGTGTCACTGAGCGTCGTTCGTCCCGGTAGAGTCCGGAGAACGCGTCCATCTCATCGCTCGAGAGCTCGATCGCGGGGGTATCGATGAGCTCGTCGGAAGAGATGGACTGCTTCAAATAGAGATCGCTTACTTTACGGGCCAGCCAACCCGGCTTGATGGCGCTCAAATTGGCCAGCACGATCACGCCGAAGTCGTGTTCTGGGAACCAGAGCATTTCGGCACGGTAACCTGAATCGACTCCGCCGTGGCTGACCGTCTTCAGCCCGCGATAGCTGCCGGTCATGAGACCATAACCATAGCTCTGAGCCGTACCATCGTTGAGCAGCCCTGCCGTCATCGCGTCGTCGAGCACCTCTCCTGCGATTTCGCGCGTGCCGAAGTTGCGCACCCAGCGCGCCAGGTCCTCGACGGACGTGTAGACGCAGATCGCACCCGGCACTTCGACGTTGGAGTCGGCCACTTTGAATCCGCCGCCTTCACGTGGCGCGTAACCGCTGGCTCGATTGGGTACGATCTCGCAAACGTCGTCGTGAACGTGGCTGTGCGTCATGTCGAGCGGCATGAAGATGCGCTCGGCGACGAATTCACGCAGCTTCTGTCCAGTTACCCGCTCCACCGTGAGCGCCATCAAGGTGTAGCTGGTATTGCAGTAGGAGTATTCGGAGCCGGGCTCGAAGTTCAGCCTCCGATGGTGGTAGGCGAAGTCGAGCACGTCGTCGAATGCCTGCACGTCATCGTCGCGCCAGCCGGCCAGTCGAAAGAGGCCATATTGATCGCGTAGCCCACTGGTGTGGTGGATCAGATGGCGTAGCCGGATGATGTGTCCGAGGTCAGGCAGCTCCGGGACATACTTACGAACGTCGTCTTCGAGTGAGAGCTTTCCATCGTGGGCCAGAATGGCGATCGATATCGCCGTGAACTGCTTCGAGACCGAGGCCACGTGCATGACCGACGTGGGGGTAATCGGTATGTCGAGATCGAGGTTGGCACTGCCGTATCCACGGGCGTAGATCAGCTCACCACCGCGCACCACGCCAAGCGCGCAGCCAGGCGAATCCTTCTTGTCCCACTCGGCGAAGATTTCGTCGACTTTCGCGGTGTCGACCTCAACGTAATCCTTCGTTTCCAACCTGAATCCCATTCCCTTCCGCTCGGGCCGCCGTCCATCGCGCGTCAGCGTTGTCGAAGCCTCGGGTTCAATGCGTCCTGCAAAGAGTTTCCGAAGAGGTTGAATCCCAAGACGGTGACGAAAATCGCAACGCCGGGGAAGGTGATAAGCCACCACGCCGTCTGGATGTACTCTCGACCGTCAACGAGCATAGCTCCCCACTCGGGTGACGGCGGCTGTGCGCCCAGTCCCAGGAACGAGAGGCTGGCGGCAACCAAAATCGCCGCCGGCAGCTCGAGCGTTGCCAGGACGATGATCGGTGAGAGCGCGTTCGGCAAGATGTGGCGTCGCATGATGCGGCCGCCACCCGATCCGACGACGCGGGCGGCCAGAACGTAATCGGTCTCGCGAATCGAGAGGACCGATCCGCGCACTAACCGGGCGAAGCCGGTTGACGATCCGATGCCGACCGCGATCATGGCGTTGCGCAGGCTCGGGCCCAGCATGGCGATGATCGCCAGAGCCAGCAGAAACCCCGGGAATGCCAGCAGAATGTCAACAACGCGCATGATCAATGTGTCAACGATACCCCGATAGTATCCCGATACGAGACCCGCCGTGACGCCGATTGCCAGTGCGATCGACACCGCGACGATGCCGACGCGCAGGCTGATGCGTGATCCGTAGAGAACCCGGCTGAACACGTCTCGTCCGGTTTCGTCTGTACCGAAGAGATGCTGTGCGCTTGGCCCCGAGAGTCGTACATCGAAAGACAGGGAGAGCGGATTATATGGGGCGAGCAATGGTGCGACGAGCGCCATGATGATCATCAACACAATTAGCAATGCGCCGATTTTGCCGGCCAACGGGCGAAGCAACGTCCGCAGAAACACGACCGATCGTCGTCGTTGCCACGAAGTTGAAAGCCCCGGGACTGTCGCGCCACGTTTCGCCCTCGTTGCCGTCATGCTGAAATCGCTCAATTCCTTATTCGTATACGATTCGCCGGTCGAGCACGGCATACAGGATATCGACCACTAGATTCACAAGAACGTAAGTCGTGGCGACGACGAGCACGATCCCCTGGATCAGCGGGAAATCTCGGTGTTGCAATGCGGTGATTGCGAGTTCACCGATGCCATGCCAGGCAAAGACGACCTCGACGATGAACGCACCGGAAAGCAATCCACCGAACTGCAAGCCGACGATGGTTACGATTGGGATCAGCGCGTTTCGCAGCGCATGTTGCAGGATCACTCTGAACTCAACAATACCTTTCGCCCTCGCCGTTCGAATGTAGTCTTCGTTGAGCACGTCGAGCATGGTTGAGCGAACGAGACGGGCGGTCACGGCCGAGGCGATCACGCCTAGTGTGACCGACGGAAGAACTAGTCCCTTGGGTGACATCGACCCCAAGACAGGAAACCAATGCAGGTCCACCGCGAAGACATAGATGAGCAGCAAGCCGAGCCAAAACGCGGGCATCGAGAGTCCGGCCAGCGCAAACACCATCGAAACGAGGTCAACGACGGTGTCCTTCTTCACGGCCGATAAGACTCCGGTTATCAGTCCAATTGTCACAGCGATGGAGAGACTGGTAAGCGTAAGGACCACCGTGTACGGATAGTGAGCCTTGATCAGCGACGTCACCGACGTCTGCGCAGTGATTGAGTAGCCAAGGTCGCCATGCGCCACGCCATCAACGTACTCGGCGAACTGCGTCGTCAGCGGTTTGTCGAGTCCGAACTTGTGGCGCATGGCTGCCTCAACCTGAGGATCACTATATTGGCCCGCGAACATCAGCTGAATCGGATCTCCCGGAACGAGCACTCTCATCAGAAACACGAGCACGAGAATGCCAAACCAGATCGGAATCAACATCAGTAATCGGCGGACGATGTAGGCTGTCACCCGGTCCTCACTGTTTCATATCACTCGACGACAGTTGCCTCGATAGTCTGACTTATTTGTCGAGCCACACATCGGCCATACGCGCGTTGCCGAACACCGTCAGCGAATAGTCCTTCACGTATTGGTGGACGGCCCACAAGGACCAGTCGGTGACGATCGGCGCCACGATCGCCTGGTCGAGCAGATACTTCACGACGGCATGGACGGCATCCACGCGCTTGGCAGGATCGAGTGTTGTATCGGCCGTCGTACAGAGCGCGTCTAGCTGCGAGTCGTGCATCTGTTTTCGCCAACCCGGAGTCTTGAACATCAGGCTAAGAATGTTCGGGTCAGGGCTTGTCCAGCGCATGATGTCGCATTCGAAGTCACCGCTATTGAGCTGCGGCAACTCTGCGCTGAAATCCAGCACCTTGATGTCGCACTTGATTCCGATCTGCTGGAGCGACTGCTGGATGATCTGGGAGTCGGTCTTCAACGGAGCGTTGCCTGAGTACACGAGCATCGTGAACTCTATCGGCTTGCCGTCCTTTTGCATGGTTCCGTCGGAAGCCTGCGTATAGCCACCGTCGGTCAGCGCCTTCTTCGCCTTGTCGAGGTCATAGGAGTATGCGTACTGCTCAAGACTCTTGTCCCACCCCGCGACACCGTTCGGGATCGGCAACAGGTTTGCAGTGGCGAACCCGTTGTAGGCGCTCTTCACCATGCCGTCGCGGTCCATTGAATAGGCCATCGCTTTACGAAGCGCGAGGTCATCGAATGGCGGTTTGTTCATGTTGTATTCGACGAAGATGAATCCGTCGCGGTCCTTCCAGATATAGACCTTGAATTCGGGATTGTTCTGGACCGTGCTGGCCTGAGTTAAATCGACTCCAGCGATGTCAAGCTCACCGCTGAGCAGGGCGGCGTTGCTGGTGGCAGGATCACCAATGACCTTCCACATGAGCCCGTCAAGATATGCTGGGCCCTTGTTCTTGTAATCGTCACGGAACTGGACGTAATCCTCGTATCGGACAAGTGAAACGCTCTGCCCCGTCGCCCACTCTTTGAACTTGAATGGACCCGTTCCGACCGGGTTGTGGCCGAATTTGTCGCCGTACTTTTGCAGGGCGGTCGGAGAAACGACGCCGTTCCCTTCGAGATTGGTAAAGAGGGGCGCGTACGGAGCGCTGAAATTGAACCGAACGGTCTGGGGATCGACGAGATCGATGCCAGTGATCGGACCCATTCCGGTCTTGCGAATCGAGGCAATGCTCGGATCGAGGACCCGATCGAAGCTTGCCTTGACAGCGGCGCCGTCGAGCGCTGTGCCGTCGTGGAACTTGACTCCGGTCTGGATCGTGAAGTTGATCTGTTTGCCGTCCGCGGTGATGTCCCATTTTTGGGCCAGCCACGGATGCGGTACATGATCTTCGCCGATATAGACAAGAGAGTCGTAAATATACTGGAAGATCAGGCTTGAGACGATTGAGGACGACAGTGCCGGATCCAAGGTATCTGGATCGTTGATGTTTGATTGGTGGATCGTGCCACCCTTCTTCGGCTGACCGCTTGCAGCACTGGTCGACGCGGCGGTTGGCGACGCGGCGGTTGGAGCCGTTGTAGTGGTCGGAGTTCCCGCGTTCTTGAAAGTGTCAAGCGGCGTCGGCTGTCCAGAGACGCTTGTGGCGGCGACATTATCCCCTGTTGTGGTGGCAGTCGAACCGCCGTTCTTCCCACCGCACGCGGCGATTAGCGATGACAGAATCGGTACACTCAGCGATCCACCGACGAGCTTCATCATTGATCGGCGTGAATACGATCTCCCAGCCAATCGCACGAATCGAGTAGTCTCGGTATCCATGATTCCTCCTCACCAACCAAGCTCAGCATCACGTTGATAGATCACAACAGATCGACCGGTCGCCCCAGCCAGGTCAAAGCGTCGTTCGCCCGAAGAACGGTCATCACCGCCTTTCTTGGTGCTCGCTTCGTGGAAAGAGCGCGTAGACAAACGAGAACGACAACTCTTCGTCAGGTTCTTCGGCGGCGAGAATTTCGTCCTCGATCTCACGAAGACGATCGCGCACCTTAGTCGCCTTCTCAGCAGACAGACGTAGCGCTCGCCGGCTAACGATGAATGACTCCGGATATCGATCGATCGTTCCCGCGTTGACGGATCGCCGTAGGGCGAGAGCGCTGCTTTCGAGCAAAAAACCAAGAAACTCTTCGCTCGCGTCGGCGTTTTCGATGGTCTGATCGGAATGGAGCATCGACGCTGTAAGGTAGTAGTAACCGGCGACAGCCCGGTAATACTTGAGCTGAATGCCTGACTGAATTTCGGTGTTCACCAGCCGAACGAGCCCGACCCGCTCGAGTTCCCCAATGTGGTAGTAGAGCTTTTTTGAACTGATGCCAAGCTGCTCACCCACCTGGGTCGCGGTCAGCGGGGCGGCGATAAGCGCATCGAGCACCTGGAGCCGCAAGGGGTTCGCCAGAATGCGCAATTCCTCAAGTGTCTGAATGACATAGCGTTCAGCCGGTCTGAAATCGATTCCAGGCAGTTGTTCGCTGGTGTCCACATTCCCCACACAGACGTGTATTCGAATTTGATGCCCGAGATTGTTGGGATGGTCAAATTTTTTTGACGGCTTCGATGGTAGACCAGTCAATGCCCGATGTCAACCAGGCAATGTCTTCATGTCGGGATAATTCGTGAGGTGACAGGTAGTGGCCTGATAGAGGTTCGCAACCCACAATTCTGTGGGAGCCGGTCCGCGTCGAACAGCAACACAATCTCAGCGGACCACGGACCGGCTCGACTTCATGAGCAATCCGACGAGCGGATTTCGGCGGGCCGTGCGCTAGTTCTGCCCACAAAAGTCGTAGGCCGTTTGAGCCAGCACACGGGCGAAGTCGTGGAGCATATCGAGGTCGGCCCACTCCTCGTAGCCGTGGCTGCCGAAGCCGCCCGGGCCGTAGATGGCGGTCGGTACTCCGGCTGCGGAGAGGAGTGCCGAGTCCATCCAGCCGGATCCACCCGTGATATTCGGGGTTCGACCGAGCACGTGTTCGCTCGCGGACCGAACCGCCTGAACGACCGGAGCGTCGGGGCTGATCTCGAACGGCTGGCGGTCGATCCCCATGGTCAACGTGGCGGAGAATTGCGGATCGTCATCCCGCAACGCATTCAGGAGCGTCGTGAGCTCGGCTTCCACCTGGGCCCGCGTTTCACCTGGGATCGTGCGTCGCTCGATCTCGAGGTGGCAGCTTGCGGGATAGGACGAGAGCTCCTGGCCGCCGCGGATGAGCGAGGCGTGCAGCGAGGGCGGGCCAAGCAGCGGATGACCGGTGCGCGACTGAAGATCGTCTCGCAGCGCTTCCAGCTTACCGAGCACGCGACCCATGTGGGCGATGGCATCGATCCCCTCACGCCAGGCGCTGCCATGCGCGGCGAAGCCGTGCGTCTCGATCGTGGCCCAGACGAATCCCTTGTGCGCCACCGTTACTTCGAGCCGAGTCGGCTCAAGGATCAACGCCGCGTTCGGCTTCCAGCGCTCGATCTCGCGACAGACCGCCTGAGTGCCGATGCTGGCATACTCTTCATCGGCAACGAACGTCGCCACCAAGCGGCCGGGGAAATCTCCTGCGTTGGCGACGGCCTCGAGCAGCACGATCATGGCGGCGATGGAGGACTTCATGTCGTTTGAGCCGCGTCCGTAGAGGCGCGAGCCATCGACGCGACCCGAGAGCGGTTCCGGCATGCCTTCCAGCGTGACCGTGTCGATGTGCCCGTTGAGCATCAACGTGCGTCCGATCCCCGAGCCCACCGAGGCGATGACGTTGGGGCGATTCGGGCCTGCCTGTTGCAACTCCACGTCGATCCCCGGTGTCTGACGCAAGCGTTCAGCGATGTGGTTGGCGATCTCGGCTTCGCCCACCGCTCCCGGCACAAGATCGGGATTGACGGAATTGATTTGAACCAGGTCCGTCAACGTCCTGGTCAGCTGTCCGCGATCAAGCTCGATCATGCCCCTGCCTCTCGCTGCGTCCGGTGGCCCTCTTCTGTCCGATTGCTGGACACGGGGCATAATACAGGAATTGGCGATCGAGCGAGCTCGTCGCGAGGGCGATTCATTCACTTTTATTGAGGAGAGACCGCGTGCGTCGCTATGAGTTCCGCTGTGCAGATTGCGAGGTGGGCTTCGACGTCGAGCGACCACTCGACAAGGCGGGCGACCCCTACCCGTGCCCGTTCTGCGGTCAACTGGCGCAGCGAATCATCACGCCACCTAAGTTCCTTTTCAAGGCCGATCCGACTGAGAATCGTCCCGTCTGGCACAACCACGGAAGCTACGGGCACTCCCATGCACCAGGTCGCGGATTTCATGGCCGGCAGGGCGAAGATCCGCAGGGCTGAAGACGTGTTGAATCAGGATGAGCCGTTCAACGAACCGTTGATCGATCCACGGAATCCCTCTCGTCCCTCAGGATCCAGCGACACCCGCAACTGATACGTCTGGCCATAGCCGCTGCATGTTGCGCTCAAGGCGTCCAGCTCTTGCCCACTGATGTCGCCCGAGCAGAGTGGTGTGTGATCGGCCGCGCGCAGCTGGATCTGACCGGTGAACTGCGCGCTGGTCGCCTTCAGTTGAATGGCGACGTCCAGTGTACTCGTTCCCTCTGCGGTGCCGCGGAAGAGTGCCTGCGTCCGATCCCCGTTCAGCAAGACGTCACCGGTGAAGGTGTCCTGAATCGTTGCGGGTAGCTGAGGCCCCGTAGCGGTCGGAGTCGCCGTCACCGTGGCTGAATCGAGCGTCGTTCCGTTTTTAACCGCCGCCTTCTGCAGTAGCTTGTCAGGCGTACCGGCCGCCTTGGCCCAGCCACTCGCATAGGGTCCACCCATGCCCCACACGACCAACGCCGCGGCCGTGACTAATGTCGTCACGATCACGCCGGTGCGCCACGCAGGAATCTCGATCAGCCGCCACAGCGTTGCCCCGGCAACCAGAACGAAGCTGCCGACGTAGAGCGCCGTCATCCACGTCGTCTTGGTATCCGTCCCGGTGCCGATGCCGTGCAACAGCGACATCAAGAAGATGGGGTAGGCCGTCAGGTGCAGCACGTGCCAGGCTCGGTAGCCGATCCACTTTCGCACCCAGACGCTCGCTCCGGCCGCGATGCTCAGCTCCGTGCCGATGATGCCCAGGCTGAGCCAGATGGGCCGGTAGGTGCTGGCGAACGGCACCGTGACGTCGATCACGTTGAAGTGGGTGAACGGATCGATCAGGATCGTCACGATGTGGACCGCGACGAAGACGTAGAAGGTAGTCGTTAGCCAGCGATGTAGCTCATCGACGACCATGCGGGGCAGTCGTGTTGAATACCAGCGTCGGCTGAGCGCAATACCCAGCACTACTGAAAAGGTCAGTAAGAGATAGGCGGTGATGCCGCTTCCGCGACCGACGTACCACAGGAGGTTGGAGGTGGACGTAGACAAGACTCAGGACTCCTCGGTGCTTATTGGCCAGCGGGCCGTGTAGGTAATCGATCCGTTTGATGCGCGGAAGCGCCCAGCCATGCCCAGCGATTCGATCCACTCAGGTCCGTCCGCGCCTTTGAGGAAGGCTGTTTTGGCGGCCACGTCGGCTGCGACGCAGGTTCCGGCGATGACCGTCACGAAGGACCACGGAGCGTCCGAAGGCTTTCCATTCGTCGGATCGATCAGGTGGTGCAGGCGGTGACCATCGCGCATCCACTGGCGTCGTCCGAGACCCGACGTGGCGATCGCGCCGCGTTCGAGCAGTACCGTCTCTTCCGGTTCGGCTTCTCGCGTGTTCCCAACATCGCAGATCCATCCGCCGACTGGCGAGGGCCCCGCAACGGCCATATCGCCCCCGGCGCTGATAAGGACGCCGCAAGCGACGGGCGGCAGACCGCGCAACGCGTAGTCGACGGCGAAGCCCTTGCCGATGCCGCCGAAATCGAGGCGCACGCCCTCGGGAATGAAGACTTCACCACGTTTCGCGTCGACCTCAATCTCGCTCCAACGCCCGGCCGGAGCGGCTGACGCGGTCAATTCCGGGCCCGATCGCTTCCAGCAATTCGATGCTGCGATCGTAGCCCGCCGCCTCGAGCGCGTCGCGGATGGTCGGATCGAACACCCCGTCAGTGGAATGTGACGCGAGCAGCGCCAATTCGAGCAATTCGATGAAGACTGGCGACGCCTTGTGGACTCCGCTGCCGCGCCGGTGCAGGCGCTCAACCTCGCTGTCCGTGCGAAAACGGCTGAAGGTGCGATCGACCTCGTCGATACAGTTGTGCGTATGCTCCAGCACCATGGCGAGATAGGTGACGTCGGTGACCGAGACCACGATTTCGGTTCCGAGCGCGTCGAAGCGAGCAGTAGCGATGTCAGTCGTGGTCAGATTCATCGGCGCAGTCATCGGTCTCGCCTACGAGGTGCCTGAGCGATGTCGAGATCGCGAACTCGTCGGCTGCGACGTCTGGGGTGCCGGAGCGGCTGGTGCGACCGAGAAGTTGCTCGACGACTGGTTGTCGAACAGGGATTGGCTCGGCGCGTCTTGCGATTGACCCACCTGCGACGATGATGACACGTTGGTGTCGTTGGACGTCAGCGGCGCCGCATTGCTCGGCAGCGTCGAGTGTCGCAGGGCCAGTGCAGTGAAGACGGCGCCACCCGCGAAGCTGAGCACCACGGTGAGCCGTCGCACCATGCGGATGCGTGAGACGATCCAGTCGCGCTGGTTGGAGCCATGACGGCTCAGTGTTTTCGGGAGGTGTTTGGCGTTGTCCGCCGTTCGAGAGCTGCTTGCCATGATTGATGTCTCTCCAAGATGTAATGCGTATTGAATGGACGCCTACCGAGATTTGGAACGCGTCGGTTCATCCGATTTGGGCTCTTCGACGACCTCGACGGTTATCGCGCCGGTCGGGCAGCATCGGGCCGTCTCGTAGGCGGCCTCCTCCAGCGACATGGGTACCTCGGACCGTTGCAGCCAGGCGTAGCCCCAATCGTCGAGA
Source organism: uncultured Chloroflexia bacterium (assembly GCA_963822235.1). Lineage (GTDB taxonomy): Bacteria > Chloroflexota > Chloroflexia > Thermomicrobiales > Thermomicrobiaceae > CALAGB01. The sequence goes on along the minus strand of CAWGGU010000005.1, from coordinate 890,395 downwards.
TCGAAAACCTCGGGCAGAAATTCACCGCAAAATCCAAACGCGGTGCACTTGATGGGATTCACGCGAATCCGCAGATGGCGGCGCGTACCGGGTGACGATCTACTCCTGCCCATATACTCCATAACTTTCCAGTCCCGGCAGGATGACACGAGCCGCACGTCCACAGGTGCCGCTGCGCATGTGCTGCGGGATCTCGTTGCGAAAGACTTCGAGTGCCGATCGGGCAGCCAATGCCGCTCCATCGAGATGGCCGCACGCTCCCCGTCGCGGCAGCATCTCCTCGGCGTACCGCTGTAGGCGCGTCAGATCGTCCTGCTCGGCTTTGCCATCCACGACGCGCTCGAGGATGTCCGCCATGGCCGCCGTGCCAAAGGTGCACGGACCGCATTGGCGCGCCGATTCGTTGGCGAAAAAGCGCAAGAGCGCCGCGGCTTGTCGTAAGCCACAGACCGAATTTGGAACGACGGTGATGGCGGCTGTTCCGAGTGCGGCTCCGTGTTGTCGCAGGCTATCGGGTTGCAACGCCGCACCATGCCGGACATCCTGCTCGCGCAGCCAGCCGGAGAAATAGCCTCCAGGCAGGAGCGCATAGAGTGACTCACCCCGTTCGATGCCGCCTGTCTCGTCCAGAATCCATTTGAGCTCAGCGCCCCCGGGAACTTCGTAGACGCCTGGGTTGGAGACCGCCCCGGTTAGCGTGACCAACAGTGTGCCGGGAAGCTCCGGCGTCCCGATCGAGCGAAACCACTCGGCGCCATGCGCGGCGATGAGCGGCACGTTTGCCAGCGTCTCGACGTTCTGCACCAGTGTCGGTCGCCGTTTGATGCCTCGTTCAAAGGGACGCGGCGGTTTGACGGTCGGCTTGGCGGCTCGTCCGTTTACCCGCTGAACGGCCGCCGACTCTTCGCCCGCCACGTAACCGGGTTCGGCCGTCACCAACCGCATGTTTGGGAGATTGGTGCCACTGTGCCTCAGTTCTTTGACGGCCCCGGAGATCGATTCTTCGATTCGTTCCTCGCCGGAGTGAAGATAGAAAGATCACGTCACCGGCTCCGACGGCATGCGCGGCAAGGAGCGCGCCTTCGACGACTAGGTGTGGTCGAAGCAGCATCAGGGTCGCGTCCTTGCGACTGGCCGGTTCCGATTCAGCGGCGTTGACGAGAACAGAATGACTTCCCGGCTGTTCAGCGACCGCGCCCCACTTCCGCCCGGCTGGAAAGGCGGAACCTCCGCGACCCAGCAGCCCGCTGCGAGTGACCACGTCAATGAGCTCGGCAGCCGTGCGGCTCCAGGCATCGCGGTCGTAGCCGCCGCGCTCCCGATATTCGCGCAACGACTCGCGGTCCGTCTGCGAGGGGTCGATCAGACGATTCCTGTTCATCGGTGCGGTGCCGTGAGATTGAATGGTTTCGGACTCGATCACGCCTTATCCTTTGAAGTCCAGTCTTATGATGCGCGAAATGACTGAAATGGCTGTGAGTGTCGAATTAATTCGGGCTGAAGGTGCTCATTGGTCCGCCTCCAGCACTGCACGTCGCCGCTCTCCTCGCGGATTGCGGCTGGATTGGCGTCCTTGTTCGACTTCGCCCCGACCATCAGCCAACACCATCGGATCGGACAACTGTCCATGGTCCCGGTCAATCTCAGGACCAAGAAGTCGTCAGCTTGAAGCCTAGTGGGGCAAGATTGGAAACGGCTGAGAACAGGCAACTCAGCATCACGACGAGACGAGGACGTAGAAAACGATGTATGTGCTGGTGGTCGAAGATGACGAACGGGTCGCGAGGATCGTGGCGCGCGGGCTCACCGAGGCAGGGAACCGGGTCGAGGTTGCTCACGATGGGCTCGATGGCTTGCAGCGGGCACTCTCAGGAGCCTTCGACATCGTCCTCCTCGACATCTTGCTGCCCCAAATGGATGGCTTGACCGTCTGCCGCAACCTGCGCAAACAGCGGATACGCACGCCAATCCTCATGCTGACGGCGCGGGACAGTGTGCCGGATAAGGTGCGCGGGCTTGACGCCGGGGCGGATGATTACCTGGCAAAGCCCTTTTCGATGGACGAGCTTCACGCCCGGATTCGCGCACTCGTTCGTCGAGCGGCTGAGGAGCCGGACGATCAGGCTCTGCACGTGGCGGATCTGACGCTCGATCTCGGTGCCCGCCTTGCTCGACGCGGCGGTCAGACCATTGAGCTGACGACCAAGGAGTTCGAGGTGCTCGAGTACCTGATGCGCCATCGCGGACAGGTCCTCACCAAATCGCAGTTGAGCGATCACGTGTGGGGATACGACGCCACGTTGACGTCGAACGTGGTCGAAACGTACATTCATTATCTGAGAAACAAAGTCGACCGTGGCTTCCAACGACCGCTCATCCGCACTATTCGTGGTGTTGGCTATAGCATTAGGGAATAGCGGTGTTCACCGGCATTCGCCGCCATCTGCTCGGCTGGAACCTCCTGATTTTGGGGCTCATCCTCGTCGCCGTCGGCATCGCGGTCTACGTGACGCTGTCGCACAGCTTGATCAACGAGGTCGACCGCAATCTGGCCAGCCGCAGCAGCGCATTCACCATCAGCCAGCGGGACCTGGATGCTCAGGACCTCGATCTTGGGCGGGACGGCTTCAGCGGCGGCGTCTTCTACATCGTTGCGTCGACCCAGGGCAAGATCATCGTCAACCCGCAGTCGGTTGACGTAAGTAAGCTCCCGGCCAATGTCTTCGACAACCCCAAGGGCTCGTTCAAAACCATCGAGATCGGCGATGACAAGGTTCGCATTCAGGTGAGCCAGGTCCAGGTTCGTGGCGGATTTCCAACGGATCTGGTGGTAGGGCAGAGCCTGGCGCCGGAGGAGCGAGCGCTGCATCGACTGCTCCTCGGCCTGCTGCTGGGTGGCGGCATCGGCCTGGGTCTCTCGTTTCTGGGCGCGTCGTTCCTGGCGGGCAGGGCCCTGGTCCCCATCGAGGCCACGTTCCAACGTCAGCAGCAGTTCATCGCCGACGCGTCACACGAGCTGCGCACGCCCCTGACGATTCTGCACTCGGCCACCGACCTGCTCGATCGACATCGCCAGGAGCCGCTCGCGGACAATGGCGAGCTCTTCGACGACATACGCGACGAGATCCTACGCCTCGAACGGTTAGCGGGCGATCTGTTGACGCTTGCTCGCTCCGATCTGGGCGAACTCGGGCTGGCCGTCGCGCCGCTCGATCTGCTTGAGTCGGCGCAGGAGGCGGTGCAGCGCGTGCAGCCGATCGCCGCTGACAACGGCATCGCCGTTTCGGTCGATCGAACCGGAGAACCGCTCGTGGTCGAGGCCGACCCCGATCGCCTGCAGCAGGTGCTTCTGATCCTGCTCGACAACGCCATCAAGCACACGCCACGAGACGGTGAAGTCCTCATCTCGGCTCGCCGCCAGGGGGCGGAGGCGCTGCTGGACGTGGTCGACACTGGCGAAGGAATACCGCCGGACCAGCTCGATCAGGTCTTCAACCGCTTCGTGCGAGTCGATGTGGCGCGATCGCGTAAGCATGGCGGCGCCGGACTTGGACTCGCGATCGCCAAGTCGCTGGTGGAGGCACACGGGGGCGAGCTGAGCATCTCCAGCACCCTGGATGTGGGGACGCACGTGACGGTGCGCTTGCCGCTGGTCGAGTTCAGCCGCATCGACCAGATCTCCGCCTGGATCGGGCGCCATCCACTGCGTGGAGAACGGGTGCCCGGTTCGTCGTAAGACGCGATCAGGCAAGGGACTCATCACTCCATCCCGGCGTGGACCTCGATGCCGGCCGCCTTGCGACGCATGCGCGCATTGTCCGGAATCAGGAAGATCGGCGGAATCGCCAACAACACCAGAATCGACAACCCGAAGAAGACGTGCTCGAGTCCGACGCCCTGATTCTTGTCGTGCGCCAGGATCAGCACGATGGTTGCTGTTCCCAGCACGCCGCCCGTCGTACGGAACATGCCGCGCAAACCGGTAATGCGTGCCACGGCGTCCGGCATCAATTCGATGGCCGCGTTGTTCGCGGCGGGACCTCCGAGACCGACCCCGAACCCACTGATCATGATGAGCGACGACAGCAGCACGACGTTGCTGATTCCATGGCCAAAGAGTGTCGCGCCGTGCCAGCCCTGACTGGTGAGGAAGAGGCTGATCGACACCAGGATGATGCCCAGGATCATCGGGAGACGGTAGCCAAAGCGGATCAGCATGAACGAGCTGATGGCCGAGACGGCGATCATGACGACCGCGCGCGGCGTCAGAATAAAGCCGGAGGCGCTGGCCGACATACCGTATTGCTCGGTGGCGTAGAGCGGGATGAAGCTGAAGAATCCGAAGACGAGCGCGCCATACAACAGGTTGTAGAGGTTGGCCGCGAAGAAGGCACGCTCTTTGAGCAGCCGCAGGTCGATCATCGGGTCGCGCGTATGCCCCTCGTGGTAGATGAAGTAGACGAGTGCGGCCAGTCCGAGGGCCACCCAGAAGATGACCTGAGCGCTGAAGCTGATCTGATTTCCCCAGACGGTCATGCCGTACATGATGCCGACGATCCCGGCCGCGAAGGCTCCGGCACCGACCAGATCGATGCTCCGGCTGGTGGCGACGCGGCCGCCCGATGGGAGGATGAAGATACCCGCAGCCAGCAGCACGATGCCGATCGGGACGTTGACCGAGAACATGGCGCGCCAGCTGAACGTGTCGATGACCCAGCCACCCAGGTTCGGGCCGATGATGCCGCCGATCGGGAAGACGCTGGTGAAGAGCCCGATGGCGGTGCCGCGATTCTTGGCGCCGAAGACGTCGCTGACGATGCCGGCCGCCGAGGGCATGAACGCCCCACCCCCGATCGCTTGCAACACGCGGAAGAAGATCAGCAGATAGACGTTCGGCGCTACGGCGCACAGTAGTGAACTGACGGTGAAGAGGATCACGCATCCCAAGAAGAGGTTCTTGCGGCCGAAGTCGTCACTCAGCTTGCCGGCCATCGGCATGATGATGGTCTGCATCAGACTGTAGGCAGTGAGGACCCAGCCAATCCATACGAGGTTCGTATGGAGACCGGCCATCATGTTCGGAAGACCGACGGCTACGATGGTCGAGTCGATGCTGGACATCAGCAAGGCGAGCGAAACGACGATGAAGATGCCGATCTCACGGGGACCAACAGACGGGGAGTTGGCGTCTTCTGTGAGAGCCGGCGATCCGGGAGCGATTCGCGCCACGAGTCCCATCCTTAGGGTGACATGGGTTCGACCAGAATCACCCGCTGGCTGTGTACGGAGGGAGCGACTGAGTCGCGCGTCACCCCTCCGCCAGAAAACCTCGCTACCATACACGCAGCGACTAGACGGTTCAAGAACTATTAAGGATGGTCGGTTCAGCGTGAACAAACCTACGCGGCGGAGATATTCGTCATCTCCGCCGCGTCGCTGATCCGATGAAATTGAGACGTGTCGACTAATACAGGATTGAAGGTGGCTCCGCCGTCACTTCGGTGAGCTCCGGGGTTGGCACCGGCACGTTCTGATCGAGCTGCTCCATCAAGGTCGGATCGATGTCGTCGACCTTCTCGCTGAAGTCGAGCGCGTAGGCGATCACCTGGTCCATGTTCTCGACCCAGAGGAACTCGATGTCAGACGCGATCTTGGCCGGTAGCTTTGCGACGTCACGCCGGTTTTCTTCCGGAGCGATCAGCCGTCGGATACCGACCCGGTGCGCCGCGAGCGCCTTGTCCTTGAGCCCGCCGATCGGGAGGACGCGACCTCGCAACGTAATCTCACCCGTCATCGCCACGTCGGCACGCACTGGCCGACGGCTGAGGGCCGAGATGAGCGCCGTCGCCATGGTGATCCCAGCGGACGGTCCGTCCTTGGGGATGGCGCCTTCCGGCAGGTGGATGTGCAGGTCGTGCTTCTCCTGGAAGTCAGCCGGGATGCGCAGCGCGCCCGCTCGTGAGCGCGCATAGCTCAATGCCGCACGCGCCGACTCTTGCATTACCTCTCCGGCCTGGCCGGTGATGGTCAGGTTGCCATGCCCAGGCAGCACGGCGACTTCGACGGGGATAAGCTCTCCACCGACGTCGGTCGTGCCGAGGCCGATGGCCACTCCGACCTGATTCTCGCCGATCGCCTGCTCGAATCCGAAGCGCTGCGGACCGAGGTAGTCCTCGAGCCGCGCCTGGGTTAGTCGGATCTTCTTGCTGCGACCCTTGACTACGTCACGCGCGACTTTACGGCAGATCCCGGCCAGCTGTCGTTCCAATCCGCGAACGCCCGCCTCCCGCGTGTAGCGGCGGATCAGAAGCGTCCACATCTTTTCTGGAATCTCGACCTGTCCCGCGTTCAGCCCGTGGATCTCAGTCTGCTTCGTCAGGAGATGTCGCCGGCCAATCTCGAGTTTCTCCTGCTCGATGTAGCCGCCGATCTCGATGATCTCCATGCGGTCCCGCAGCGGCCGTGGGATGTTGTTCAGGTAGTTGGCCGTGGCGATGAAGAGGACCTTCGATAGATCGTACGGCATGTCAAGGAAGTGATCCGAGAAGCTGTTGTTCTGCTCCGGATCGAGTACTTCGAGCATGGCCGAGGCCGGATCGCCACGATAGTCGGACGACATCTTGTCAAGCTCGTCGAGAATCACCACCGGATTGATGGTTCCGGCGGACTTGAGGGCACCCACAATACGTCCGGGGAAGGCGCCGATATAGGTGCGCCGATGTCCGCGGATCTCCGCCTCGTCACGCACCCCGCCAAGGCTGATGCGCACGAACTCACGGCCCATGGCACGTGCCACGGAGCGCCCTAGACTCGTCTTGCCGACGCCCGGAGGTCCGACGAGGCACAGGATGGAGGCGCCAATGGCTCCTTTGCCGTTGGTCAGCTTGCGCACGGCGAGGAACTCGAGAATACGCTCCTTGACCTGATCGAGCCCGTAATGATCGTCATTCAGAATCTGCTCGGCGTGATCCAGATCGAGGTTGTCGTCCGTCTCCTCTGACCAGGGCAGGCCCAGAACCGTATCGATATAGGTGCGGACGACCGTGCTCTCAGCCGAAACGGACGGCATGCGTTCGAGGCGAGTCACCTCTTTCAGCAGCTTCTCTTCGGCATATTTCGGCAGCGCGCGTTCCAGAATGCGTTGCCGCAGCGCTTCGATCTCACTGCCACCCTCGCCGGAAAGCTCGTCATGAATCACCTTGAGCTGCTCGCGCAGGTAGTACTCACGCTGATTCTTGTCGATTTGCTCGCGCACCCGCTCTTTGATGCGAGCTTCGAGGGCGGCGAGATCGAGATCGGTGGTGAGATGAACCGTCAAGAGCTCGAGACGGTTGAGAGGATCGAGGTTTTCGAGGAAATTCTGCCGTTGATCAGCCTCACGGATGAGCTGCGTCGTCAGCAGGTCGGCAAGATGAGCGGGGTCGTTGGTGGCCAGAACCATCTCCATCACCTCAGTGCTGAAGGTGTTCTTGACCTCCTGGAAGCGCTTTGCCAGTTCTTGAATGTGGTTCACAAGGGCTTGCGCTTCGGGCGTCAGTGCGACGCGCTCGACTGCCTGCTCGGCCCGCACGGTGTAGAACGGTCGCGCGGGATCGAACTGCACGATCTTGACGCGGCTCAACCCCTCGAGCGAGACCTGGATGTTGCCGCCTGGCTGGTGCTCAATGGAGGAGACCTCAGCCAGTGTCGCGATCTCGAAGAGGTCTTCCGGGTGCGGATCGTCGGTGGACGGATCTCGATGGGCGACCACGACGATCTTGCGGTCGCGGCTCATCGCCTCTTCGATTGACTGGATAGAACGAGTGCGGCCCACAAGAAGCGTTACGACGTTTCTCGGGAATATGACCACATTCTTAAGCGGAAGCAATGGATAACGAACCGAGTACATGTCGTAACGGCTCATCATGAAAGGATCCTTTTCACTGGACGTCGTTCACTAAAGCTGCACATTGTCGCAATCGACCTCAAGTCTCTCCCCATGATAGATCGACATAATGTAATCGACGCAGCGCGCCATCATAACACCCCGAGTGAACTGGTGGGTTCGGACTCGATGGGAGGAGGATTGATTGCGAGTCGTGAAGTGTCCCCGTACTCGTCCCCCACGTAGATGGCGCTCAACTAGTGTACTTGACTCGAGGGCAAAATGAAAACCCCTTTTGCGATTTTGTAACGCCAATTTTTCAAAATTGCCCCGCGAACGTTCGCGCCCATGCCGGACAGGCTCCACATCCGCCAGCGTTCAAGCACGCGCCGGGCCGTAAATGTACGAACACTCTGTACGCATAGACCAAACTATTATGGCCCTTCCGATCACGCCATCATCGCGACCGACGCGGCGTGTTCGGATCGTGCTTTCTCCAGCAATGACGCGGAAGTTAGTAGATCAATTGCCGTCATGGCCAGACCGGTGGCGCCGTTGACGATCGCGTCGTGCCCTTCGTCGGTGGTCGTTGCCAGCGCGACCTCAGTCGAATGCCAGCCCGCTTCGGGTCCGCAAATCTTCAGATAGGCTTCGACCGCGGGAACGTGATGGCTAACGTTGCCGAAGTCGGTCGAGCCCGCACCATCGGTAGCCGGTGACTCCTGGACATCGAGTCCCAACGCGCGGAGGTTATCACCGAACGCTTTCCCTATCGTATGGTTTGGAATCATGTTCAGATAGGGCTTGATGTACTCGCGCCACTCGAGTCGCGCTCCGGCGGCCAGCGCACCGGCCTCGGCGCAACGCACGACTTTTCGCAGCACTTGCTCTGCTTCCTCTGGCGTGGTGGCACGTACCCGGAACCGGGCCGACGTGTAAGGCGGGATGACGTTCGGCGCGCCTCCGCCGTTGGTGATGACCCCATGTATTCGCACGCTCGGGCGCAGTTGCTGTCTCAGCGCGCTCACGCCGTTGAACATCTGGATCACCGCATCGAGCGCATTGACACCCTCATGTGGTGCGGCCGCGGCGTGAGCCGGCTTGCCGAAGAATTCGAACTCCACTCCGCGAGCCACCAGCGATGAACCCGTGCCGATGCGGTTCTCGTTCATGGGATGGATCATGATGGCAGCGTCGACGTCGTCGAAATACCCTGATTCGATGAGGTAGATCTTTCCCCCGGCGTTCGGTACCGCCGATTCCTCAGCCGGGCATCCGAGGACCACGACTGAACCGGGAAGTGAGTCTGCCAACGAGCGCAGAGCCAATCCCGCACCAATCGCTGACGTGGCGATGATGTTGTGTCCGCAGCCGTGCCCGACCTCCGGCAGCGCGTCGTACTCGGCGATGATCGCGACGGTGGGGCGTTCGGTCGACTGCGTCACACGCGCGCGGAACGCCGTCGGCAATCCGGCGATGCCGCGTTCTACCTTGGCGCCGCGGCGTTCCAGAAGCGCGGTCAGACGCTCCGATGCCTTGACCTCTTGCAGCCCGAGCTCCGGATTCGCGTACATCCAGTCGCTCAGACCGATGAGTTCGGGCGCGGTCTCCTCGACGACGGCGCGAGCTGCCTGCTTGAGTTCGTCGGCGCTTGTCATGCGTAACTCCTCAATTCCGGGTGACGACAGACCGATCGTATTGGTGAATGCGTGTTCCAGCGCGATCGGTTGACGATTCCGACCAGAGCGGCGAGCGGTCAACGAGTTGGGATGCTGAGGGGAAGATGCCTGCTGGCGAGGCTCGCGGCTGTCCGCTGACGATTGTGCGGGAAAGTCGGCGAGCCGTCGAGTGGTTCGATACGAATTGCCCTGAAACCACGGTCGGGGCGGGAGTCGCCGGAACTCGGTCAGAAGAACCCTTCGTCCTGTGATAGGCTCGAATTGGCCGTCGGGACAAGGCACTGCCGTTGGATCAAGTGCGGGATTGCGACGGCGCAATGCCAATACTGGAAGTGATCCCTAAAGGAGCTATGGATGTACGTCGTCACCAACACGTTGCGCGTTCCGGCGGAACACGCCGAACACATTGAGCAAGCGTTCTCCGGCTCGGGCGAGCATATGAAGCAGACGCCGGGATGTGTCGGCTTTCAACTGCTGCGCGAGGTCAAACAAGATGGAGAGCAAATTTACGTCGCCATGACGACCTGGCAGGACGAAGCTTCCTTCAAGTCCTGGATGACCTCGGACGACTTTCGGCGAGCCCATGCCCACGCAGGCGATTCACCGGCGAGCGGCGAGGTGCATCAGTACGAGGTCGTGGTCGGCGGATAGATACGCCGCTCGAATGCTAGCATTACAGGCACCACGACCTCAGCGTTCGCCGTTCAGATGTTCGACTCAATTTCGACGTGACGCCCAACACAGATAGCTAGGCGCGGCTTCTCGTCGACGTTGGTCCGGAGCCTGGATCTCTCGGAGTGGATGGCACTTCCCCCCCGTAATGCATCTCGACACCGAGATCTTGCGCCATCTCGTGATACTCCGCGCGTGAGATTTCGCCGCGGGCGTAGCGCTCCTTCAAGATCTCAGCCGGGCCACGCTTGGCTGGCGGCGCAAACCAGCGCGTGACGAACGCGGTCAGGATCGTCAGCATGGCGATCCCTGCGAACACTTCAGTGATGATCCAGGTCGTCTGTGTCATGACCGGTTCCTCCCATCGAACGATCGGCGTCCGACCGAGTGTTGCCGCACGTGGATGCCCGTGGCGCGACGGCCACAGGGTTCGCCAGATTGGAGTGGCGTGAACTTCGAATCGGTGACAGAGCGATCCGTCGCGCATCTTCACACTCCAACCGTGCGCCGTCAGCCGCGTCAAAATCGTCGACGATTTGCCAGTGACATGTCAGTTTCGTGAATGAACCGCATGTGATCAAGACTGAGGAGGTGAAGACCCTGCTACGCTCGCACCAGCTTCGCGACGGTTTCGGCGTGGACCGTGTGCGGGTAGCCTGGCTCACAATCGTTTCGGCTGCGTTGGGCCAAGAGCACACCCGCTATCACAGCCGAGACCTGTACTGTATCCGCGACAGACGCTGGCACTGCTTCCTCTTGATTCATCAGGTGGTCGCCATCTTAGGGGGAACTTTCCGGCCCTATACGGCGTCTTCACAGAAGCGGGATGTGCGGGTGTAAAGAGCGGGCATGTGCTGGCAACTGAGACGAGACTAGCGACAGGGAGCTTCGAACCATGAGACCAAAGCTGTACTTCGTCGCGTTGCTCAGTCTCGTAGGATTAGCCGTCCCGGCGTTTCTGCCGCAGTCCTGCTTGGCGTGCTCGTGCGCTCAGGCTCCGACTCCGGTTGGCGGCTGGACTCGTGCGACGCTCCTCGCGCAGAGTGACGTAGTCTTCCGCGGCCAGGTCGTTTTCGCAGGCCCGTTGCGGGATCTGGGCGGAGGTGCTACTGACGGCACCTATCAGGTCACGTTCCAAGTCGCCGAGACCTGGAAGGGTGTTCAGCAGGGGACAGTTGTGGTCACGGCCGGAAATGGAGGCGGTGACTGTACGATCCCATTTCAGGTTGGCCAAGACTGGCTCGTCTACGGCCACCGTGATCCATCTGGAATCGTGAACACGGGCATCTGCTCGCGCACCTCACAAGTTCCGGGCGGACAGTATGATGGCGACCTCGCCGTGCTCGGAGTGGGCACGCTCATCCACACGGCCGACCCGCCAGCTTCTACCGTGCACGTTCCCACTATGACCGCCACTGCAACTGAAGTCACAGGCACAGTCGACGTTCAGTCACATGAAACCGATGCAATAGGCGCGCAGGCACCAACGCGCGATCAGCATCACGATCGGCGGCCAATTGTGCTCGGGCTCGTCGCTGCTGGTGTGATACTGGTTTTGGCGGTAATCCTGACAACCCTCCGTAGAGAGCGGGCGAACAGACGCCGATCGTAACCGCGATGTCGACGGAGCGCACCAGCTTGGATACCGTCACAACATGCTCTGTTTAGACGAGCGAGTTTCTCCCCTTCGGGTTGAAGATCGTTTAGAGAAGCCCGGTTGGAGGTAGCCAGGTATGGCGGCCCGAGATTGGGGCAGTCGCGATGCAGCCTCCGTGACCGTTGAAGAGATTGGATTACCAATATAACGCTCGTCCAAGCACGCGACCGCGCCGTCATGTACACGAAGACCGTGATCGGATCATCGACTCCAATTGGATTGCGGGGTATCTCAAAGGGCGGCAGCTGGCCGTCGATATGTTGCACGACCTCGAACTCAACGGACTCGCGAAACACAGCCACGTCTTCCGGGAACTTCTTTCGGTCCACGGTGCGAGCGTCATTTTCAACAGACAACACGATCACCAGATCTTGGCCGGAGGAGCCGTGTGCGCGGTTGACGCGCGCGAGGAACGTCCTCCGCCAATCGTGATAGCTCCGGGTCATCAGCATCAATGATATGGATGGCATCGCGGTTAGGTGTCGGCTCCTGAGGACGCTCACCAATCCGAAACGCGAATTAGTTGTCGATGTGTCGTCAGATAATTCAAACGCGTCACGAATCTTGCTCATTGCGTTTCGGAAATCTCACCAGCTTCGCAACCGTCTCCGCATGAACTGTCTGCGGGTAGAAGTCCCACAGGCTGAAATGCTCGATGGAGTAGCCGGATCGAACCAGCTGAGACGCGTCTCGGGCGAAGGTGGCTGGATTGCAGGAGACGTAGACGATGATTTCCGGTGAGCGCTCGATCAAGGTCTCCACCACCTGCCGGTCCAGCCCGGTGCGCGGCGGGTCGACGATCACGCGGTCGACTTCGGGCAACGACGAGATCGCCTCCTCGGCAGGCGCCGCCACGAACGTCACATTGTCCATTCCCCACAGTCTGGGCCGTGCGCTCTCCGGCTTCGGTCGCGAGCGCGTCGATCTCGATCACCGTCAACGACTCCGCGTCCTCCGCAACCGAGAGACCGAGTAAGCCGATGCCGCCGTAGACGTCGGCGACGCGTTGCGAGCCGTCGAGGGCTGCTAAGTCGCGCACGCGATCCAGCAGCTTCGGCAGGAGCGCGAAGTTCGACTGAAAGAAGGAACCGGCGGGGACGATGAAGGTGTGCTGGTCGATCTGAATCTCGGAGAACCGGTCGCCGTGGAGTGCCATGATGTCGCCATTCGCCGCACGAACGCAGACGCTCTCAACCCGCTCCAACAGACTCAGCGTGTCCGCGACCTCGCGTCAGTTGCTCGGCGTGCTCGATCCGGTAGCCGTCGACTCCTTCGAGGAGGAGTTGCAGACGACGATCATTCTCACGCCCCAACCACCTGCGCATGCACGATCAGCTTGCCGCCGAAATCGGGTAAGCTCGTTCAGTTTGAGGAGCCGATTGAGCTGCTCCAGCAACCAGTCGATGGTTGGATGCACCACGGGACAACCAAGCAGACGCACGATGCGTTTGGAGCGGATCTCGCGAAATCCGGCCGAAGGCCCCAGGGCGATCTGAGCGCGGACGCGATAGCTCCAGGGATCGGGCATGGAGACGATCTCGTCGATGCGCGTCGGAAGGCGCTTGGCGGCCATGAGGCGCCGTACGATGGCGGCCTTGTGCTTGAGCTGGCCTTCGTGATTCAGATGCTGCCACTCGCAGCCGCCGCACGTGTCGACCACCGGGCAGCGCGGAGTGTCCCTCTCGGCCGCACGATCGAGCACGGCGATCACGTCGCCACGCCAATGCTTGCCGCTTCCGCTGAGCGCCAGTCGCACCGTTTCGGTAGGTATACCGGAAGAGACGGCTACCGATCGCCCGCCTGTCTGGACCGTGATGGTGCCGTCACTGTTGAAGCGTGGAAGCTGCGCGTCGACCCGCTCGTGCCGTCGGGCCGTTCCGCCGCGATCTCTTTTACCGCTACGTCCCATGTTTCGCTCTTCGTGAGAGCTGTCATGCACCACAATCCGACCGATCGATCCGCGCTTGCGCGCCTCTCGCCGGACTGACGTGAGCATAACAAAGCGGTCAGGGGCTTCCGGATCGCTCGGCTGGTTGAGGCGACGGTTTCGCTCGGCGTTCGGAATCCCAGCGCGTTTCGCGCACAAAAATGGCGAGAGTGGCGGCAGCGAGCACGCCCAGTCCGGCGATCGCGCCCGACGTGACGACGATGCCGACGGCATCGGCCACGGCTCCCACGATGATCGGCGACACGGCGCGGCCGCTATCTCCGATCAATCGCCAGATGCCGAGAAACTCGCCAGTCAGGTGAGGTGGCGCCAGGTCGGCCCCCAGGGTCATCATCGAGCCCGCCCCCATGCCGTTACCAAGCCCCATGACCACGCCCGCCGCCATGAGCTGTGCGTAGCTGTGGGTGAAGGGGACCATGGCCATGCCGAGTGCCAGGATCGAAAAGGAGGGGACCGAGGCGGCTTTGCGGCCGAAACGGTCCATCACATACCCGGCGGGGATGAAGAGGGACATATCGACCAGCGCAGACGCGCTCACGATGATGCCGACCTGCGCGTTGTCTAGTCCGATGGCGTAGGCGGCAAAGAGCGGAATGGCGATCTGTCGTCCCGCACGGATCATCTGACCAAAAACGTTGGCCGTTCCCGCGGCGATGACGTCGCGCCGGTTGTATTCGACTGCCTCACGCACGACGCCGAAGCTGAAGGAGTGGCCCTTGGGACGGATCGACGCGCTCTCGGGATCGTGCACGAAAATGAAGGCGATCACGACCGCGACCGCGGCGGCAACTCCGGCGACGACGATGGCGTTGGCCAGGCCGTAATACTGGGCGATGAACCCACCAGCGAACGGGCCGGTGAAGGTGCCCAGCCTGTTGATGCCGCCAAAGACGGAGATGGCGCGACCGCGTGTCTCGTTTCGGGATGGAGGTGGCGATGTAGGCGTGGCGTGAGAGGCTCCAGAACGCCGTTCCGATGCCGCCTACGAATTGCAGCATGATGAGTGCAGGCGTCGAATGGACGAGTCCGAGAAAGACGGTCGCGACCGAGAAGAGAGCCGGCACCGGCGATCATCGAGCGTCGAAAGCCAAACTTTGGCAGCAGAAGTCCGGATGGGAGGTCGAAGATCATCGTGCCGATCCAGGCTGCCGACACGATCAGCCCGGCAAGCCCGAAAGAGCCACCCATCTCTTTGGCATACAGTGGCAGAACAGGGATCAGCAGGCCCTGTCCGAACGAGAGAAATGCCGTCGGAACGAAGACGGGCATCAGCAGCCCCATCGTTCCAGATTTCATCGACAAGCTGTTCTCATTGTCATAACACGCGGATTTCCACCAAGTGTCGCGACGCCTCTCACCGCGCGGGGCAGTGAAAGGCGTAAACCGTATCATACAGGGTTGGGCCCGATTTGACTCCGCTTTGGCTTCGGAATGCGCCTCGACAGCAGACCCATCAGCGGGGATACTCGTTCCATTGAAACGTCGACGAGGACGAACTTACGGCAGCGCGAACCTGACGCAGCGTCGCGGCGATCGTCGCTGGCACCCATATGAATGGAGAGAGCGATGCGCATTGACGTCCACACGCATGCCCAACCGAAGGAATACCTCGAAGCCCTGCTTGATTCGGGACGCTATGAGACCATACGCGACCCCAGCGGTCAGATGGTGGTGCGCGAGAAGGGCTCGCGCTTCCTGACCATCACGCCACAGATGCACGATCCAGTGCAGCGCGTCGAGGAGATGGACGAGACGGGCATTGACCTGCAGATCATCTCTGTCACGACGCCACAGGTCTACTTTCTCGAGGGACAGCCCTGCGTTGATCTCTCGCGGATCTGCAACGACTACCTGGCCGAGATCGTGCAGCAGTACCCGACCCGCTTTCGCGCGCTGGCAAGCGTTCCGCTGACGGCCGACTCGGACGCCGCGGTGAAAGAGTTCGAGCGCTGCCTCGATGATCTCGAACATGGTGGGAGCCATCATCGGTGCCAACATCAATGGCCGCCCGATCGATGATCCGGCCTTCGCGCCCTTCTATGAGGCGCTCAACGCGCGTAAATCGACCATGTTGATCCATCCGATGGTCCCGGCAGGGATCGAAGTGATGAACAACTATGCGTTGGCTCCGCTGGTCGGTTTCATGATGGACACCACGCTGGCCGTCGCCCGGCTCATCTTCTCTGGGTTCTTCGACAAGTATCCCGACGTGAAGGTCATCGTTGGGCACCTGGGTGCGACCGCCCCCTATTTGGCCGGGCGGCTCGACATCGGCTACCGCAGCTATCCCGACTGCAAGGGGATCGAGCAAGCACCGAGCGAGTATCTCAAGCGCATGTACTACGACACGGTCTCGTTCCACATTCCGGCACTGCATTGCGCGGCCGAGACTGTCGGCGCTGATCGCATCGTCTTCGGCTCCGACTACCCACACGTCATCGGCGACGTGGCCGGCGCGACCAAAGTGATCGAGGAAGCGCTGCCGGCAAGTGCGCTCTCCGGAATCCTTGGGGATACCGCGGCGGGAATGTTCGGGTTGTAGCGGCTCTTAGCTAACCCCGTGGCTCGCGTCCCAACTGCTGGATGAAGGTCTCGCGCAGGTGCTCGCGTGCGTCTGGGCGCAGCAGAACGTCGGCCGCGGTCAGCGCCAGCACGGCGGCGCCGGTGGCGGTGAGCTCGTCGGCTCGTTCGCTGCGCGCCGCTTCGGCAAACTCCAGCGTGTGGCCCCCAACCCCCTTCTCGCAGATCTGCAGATAGGGATGAATCGTCGGCACGATCTGGCTGACGTTGCCGATGTCGCTGGAGCCAACGCCCGCGTCGAGCGGCGGAACCTCATAGTTGAGTCCCAACGACGTCAGGTTGTCGCGGAAGAGATCGACCAGCCCGGTATTGCAGACCCGCTGCTGGTAGCTGATCCCTTCGGTGATCTTGACCTCGCAGCCGGTGGCCAGAGCTGCCGCGTTGACGATGTCGACGAAGCGCTTGTTGAGCACTTTCAGATAGGCCTGGTCGTTGGCGCGAACCAGGAACGATCCGGCGCTGTAGTCAGGAATGACGTTGGCCGCGTCGCCGCCCTGCAGAATCACGCCATGAATGCGCGTGTGCGGCCGGAACGCCTGGCGCAGTTGATTGACGCTGAAGAAGACCTGCAGCAAGGCATCCAGTGCGTTGATTCCCTTCTCCGGCGCGGCCGCGGCGTGGGCCGGCTTGCCGAAGAACTCGATCTCGTAGGGCGTCACGGCCAGCGAGCCACGATCGAGATAGGTCGTATCTCGCGGGTGCATCATGATGGCAGCCGAGAGACCGTCGAAGACTCCGGCTTCGGCCATGGTGACCTTGCCGCCACCACCCTCTTCGGCAGGCGTGCCGAACACTTTGATGGTCCCCTGGACGTCGGGTAACGCGCGCCGCAAGGCGATGCCGGCCCCGACCGCCCAGGTGGCGATCAGATTGTGGCCGCAGGCATGACCGATCTTGGGAAGCGCGTCGTATTCCGCCAGCAGCCCGACCACCGGCTCGCCGCTGCCGTAGGTGGCGATGAACGCGGTGTCGAGACCAGCCACGCCGCGCTGCACGTCGAAGCCCTGCTCTTCGAGCTCGTCGGTGAGGAGTGCCGCCGCTTTGTGCTCTTCGAAGGTGATCTCCGGGTTCTCGTGGAGCTCATGCGAGATGTCGATCAAGCGCGGATGAAGACGTTGCGCCTCGAGCTTGATGCGTTCCTTGATCTCATTCAGTTGATCAACGGACAATAGTTCCTCCCTCGATGTGCTCGTCCCTCTCGCTCGATCTTCGCATATACAAGCGACACCGCAACCGAGTACGCTTCGCACGGCATCGCCGTCGCCAGCCCGCTCCACGTTCGTCCGGTTTTGAACAGTACGAATGGGTCTGCCTTCGATGTGAAGGTCTACGTATCATCCAATTCATCTTCGCGGGCGCGAGAGATTTCATGGGAAGTTGATATGTTGAACACAGACACCGCGACATCCGCCGTCGTCGACCTGGAGATGACGGGTGAAGTGCGCGCGGCGCTCCTGACAGCTGAGCGCACCGCCAGGCAGGTCGGCAGCGAACTGGTGACCGTCGAACACGTCCTGCTGGCGTTGCTCGATCCGCCAAGCATTCCGGTGCGCGTGCTCTTCGCCAATCTGCGTGTCGACGTTGCCATGATCATGGATCGGTTGAGGTCGGTGGCGGTAGAGCCAGGTTTGGGCCGTGGCTTCACTCCGCGTCTCCACGACGACGTGACGCGCCTGCTGAGCTATGCCGCCGACGAGGCCGCCAGGGCTGGTGACGTCTTGATCGACGCCACACACATCCTCCTGGGCGTGGTCTCGCAACCTGGAACCGCCGCTGGCGCGCTCTTTCACGAGGCGGGGCTCACTGGCGTTGCCCTGCGCAACAGTGTGCGATCCCAGCGACGCGCCGAAGCCACCGGCATTCGCGGCTTGCTCGGCGCCATTCAGGTCAGTCCGCTGTTCCTTTTGACCGTGGGCGTGATGGTCGCCAGTGGAGCGCTCATCTACTTCATGTCCGATCCACAGCAATACCGCGTGCTGCTCGCCGTCTTCGTCATCAGTGGCTGGGTCGCCCAGCTCTGCGTGCACGAATTCGGACACGCGGCGGCGGCCTACCTGGGCGGCGACACCGAAGTCGCCGACCGAGGCTATCTGACGCTCGACCCGCGACGGTACACGCATCCGCTCCTGAGCATCGTCATGCCGCTCGTCTTCCTCTTCATGGGTGGGTTGCCGTTGCCGGGCGGCGCGGTGCGCATCAATACGGGTCGGCTGCGCTCGCGACGCTGGGACGTGATCGTCTCGGCGGCTGGTCCGGCCGGAACGCTTCTCTTCCTCTTCGTCATCAGCCTGCCGTTCCTCATTACCGGTAACCCGCTGGCGTACGGCAATAACATCGAGCTCTCCGGAGCCGTGGCGGCGCTGGCGGTGGTGCTGGCGGCGACGCTGCTCCTCAACCTGCTCCCGATTCCGCCGCTGGACGGGTTTCAGATCCTGGCACACTGGCTGCCACAGGATGTGCGCGATCAGGGGTTTCGACTCGGCTTCATGCCGATGATTCTGGTCTTCGTGCTCATGGGGAACGTTCCCCAGGTCAACGACGCCTTCTGGAACGCGGCTCAGACCATCACCAACATGATGCGTCTGCCGTTCGACCTGGGTGCATACACGCTCTGGCTGATCCACTTCTAACTCGCGTCCGCCGGTAGACAGCCTCACGTGAAGCGGTTTGCCTCGCGCGCGGCTGTCTCGTTGCCATGCCCGGCATTGCGGCGCGATACTCTGCGTGCAGTCGAGTGAGAAACCAACGAAGCCGGAGGTTCAACATGGCGACGCAGGCCAGCACCGATGCCGCGTTGATCGAGCAGATGTTTCGCACCTCAACCACCATTCGTCGCTTTGAGGAGACCGTGGCCGATCTTGTCAACATGCGCCGCATGGAAGGGATCGCGCACCTCTCGATCGGGCAGGAGGCGGTGGCGTCGGCGGTCTGCGCCGCCCTGCGACCCGACGACACGATCACCAGCACGCATCGCGGGCACGGCCATCTGATCGCCAAGGGGGGCGACGTCGAGCGCATGTTCGGCGAGCTGCTCGGCCGCGAGACCGGCTACTGTCACGGCCGTGGCGGATCCATGCACATTGCCGACCTCTCGCTCGGGATTTTGGGCGCCAACGGCATCGTCGGGGCAGGTATTCCGCTGGCGGTCGGCGCCGCCTACGCGCATGTACGCCAGGAGACCGACCGGGTCTCGGTCGCCTTCTTCGGCGACGGCGCCGTCAACATTGGCGCGTTTCACGAGGGACTGAACATGGCAGCCGTCTGGCAGCTGCCGGTCATCTTCGTCTGCGAGAACAACCTGTACGCCTCCAGCGTGGCGCAGGTGAATCACCAGCACCAGCGCGATATCGCCCAGCGCGCCATTGGCTATGGCATGCCGGGTGTGACGGTGGACGGCAACGACGCGCTCGAGGTCCACGCGCGCGGCGACTGAGGCCATTGAACGTGCGCGCAGCGGAGGTGGCCCAACGCTGCTCGTCTGCAACACCTACCGCCATCACCCGCACCTCAGCGGATATCCGGACGATCGCCCAGCAGATGAAAGAGCCTATTGGATGGCGCGCGATCCACTCATCCGACTGGCGTCTTTCGTCGACGACGCCTTCCCCGACGGTCCAGCCAGGCGTAAGGCGATCGAAGAGGAGATCGAGGGGCGGCTCGAACACGCGGTGGCAGCGGCCGAAGCCGCGCCGAAGCCGGATCCAGCCGAGGTCGAGCGTGGTGTCTATGGTCCGCGACCGACCTTCCCGGATGCCCCACCGCCCGGAACGCGCGAGCTCGGCTATCAGTTGGCGCTGAACGAGGCCATGACGCAGGCGATCGAGGCCGATCCGCGCGTCAGCTATTTCGGTGAGGACCTGGAGCGCTACGCCAGCACCTGGGGTGTGCAGCCAGGACGCGTACGCGACACGCCGATCGCCGAAGAGGGGTTCACCGGGCTAGCCGTTGGCGCGGCGCTGTGCGGCGAGCGAGCCGTGGCGGACCTCATGTTCATGGATTTCGCCGCCATCGCCATGGATCAGATCGTCAACCAGGCGGCCAAGATCCGCTACATGCTGGGCGGTAAAGTCAAGTGTCCAGTCGTCATCCGTGCCCATGTCGGTGGAGGGTCAAGTTCGGCGGCGCAGCACTCGCAGTCGCTGGAAGCCTGGTTCGCCCACATCCCGGGCTTGACCGTCATCTATCCCAGCAACCCGTACGATGCCAAGGGATTGCTGCTGGCGGCGCTGGCGGACGAGAACCCGATCCTCTTCGTGGAGTCGCGCCAGTTGATGCGCATGACCGGTCCGGTTCCCGAGGAGATGTACCGGCTGCCGATCGGCAAGGCGTCCATCGCGCGATCCGGCAACGACGTCACCGTCATCGCCATTGGGCCGATGGTGCGGGAGGCGCTGGCCGCCGCCGAAGATCTCGCGGGTGAAGGCATCTCGGTCGAAGTGGTCGATCCGCGCACGCTGCAGCCGCTCGACATCGAGACGCTGGCGGCGTCGGCCAGGAAGACGGGCCGCGTCGTCGTCGTGCATCAGGCGGTGACGTTCGGCGGGATCGGCGCCGAGATCGCCTCGCAGATCACCGAGCGCTGCTTCGCCGATCTCAAAGCACCCGTCGTCCGGCTCGGCGCGCCCTTCGCCCCGGTCCCCTTCGCAGGCATCCTGGAGCACGCCTACCAGCCGGACAAAGAGACGATTGTGGCGGCGGTGAGGGGGTTGGTAGGGTAGGCAGCGTGCAGACGACGGCGAACCTTCAGTTTCAGCAAGATCGGGCGCTCGAGCTCTTGCGGCTCGGCTCCGGACAGCCTAACGCCCAGTTCCGAGATGGTCAGGAAGAAGCCATCCGCTTCGTTGTCGAGGGACGCGGCCGGCTGCTGGTCGTGCAGAAGACCGGCTGGGGCAAGAGCTTCGTCTACTTCATCGCCACCAAGCTGCTGCGTGAGGCTGGCGGCGGACCGGCATTACTCGTCTCGCCACTGCTGGCGCTGATGCGCAACCAGATCAGCGCGGCCGAGCGCATGGGTGTTCACGCCGTGACGATCAACTCGGACAATCAGACGGAATGGGACAACGTCGCGAGCGCGTTGAATGCCGATGCCGTCGACATCCTGCTCATCTCACCAGAGCGATTTGCGAACGAGGCCTTTCGGTCGGGTCCGCTGGCCGAGATTGCCGGTCGAGTCTCGCTCTTCGTGGTCGACGAGGCCCACTGCATCTCCGACTGGGGACACGATTTCCGGCCGGACTATCGACGCATCGAGCGCATCGTGCGGACGTTGCCGCCGAACCTCCGCTTGCTGGCTACCACCGCGACCGCCAATCAGCGCGTGATGAACGACTTGGTGGACGTGCTGGGACCGGAGCTCGAGATCGTGCGCGGCGATTTGAGCCGACCATCGCTGCTGCTGCAGACGATGCGCATGCCGACCCAGGCCGAGCGGCTCGCCTGGCTGGCCCAGACGATTCCGACAATTCCCGGCAGCGGAATCGTCTACACGTTGACCATCCGTGACGCCGAGCAGGTCGCCGAATGGCTGCGATCGCGTGGTATCGATGCCGAAGCGTACACCGGCCAATCGGGCGATCGTCGACCCGAACTCGAGCAGGCCTTGCTGACGAACAACGTGAAAGTCCTGGTGGCAACCACGGCGTTGGGGATGGGCTTTGACAAGCCTGATCTGGCATTCGTCATCCACTATCAGGCGCCTGGGTCGGTCGTTGCTTACTACCAGCAGGTCGGCCGTGCGGGACGAGCGCTGGATGCGGCCTACTGTGCGCTCCTGAGCGGCACCGAAGAGACCGAAATCAACGAGTACTTCATCAACAGCGCCTTTCCGACTCCTGACGAGGCCGGCATGGTGCTCGATTCGCTTGAGGCCGCACCGGACGGCCTGTCAATTCCCGAACTCGCGGCACATGTGAATCTCAGCTACTCAAGGATTCAGAAGACGTTGGACCTGATCTCGTTGGAGTCTCCGTCGCCAATCGTCAAGTCGGGCACGAGGTGGCAACTCACGACCGCGGACCTGTCCGAGGAGTTCTGGGCGCGAGCACGACGTCTGTCGAATAGGAGGCGCTACGAGCAATTCGAGATGCAGGAGTACGTGAATCTCGAATGTGGGCACATGGAGTACCTCATTGAGGCGCTCGATGGCGATGCTTCAGCGGTTCGCGTGCCAGACGTCGCCCCATTACCGACCGTTCCGACGCGTAGCCTCGTTGTTGAGGCCATCGCGTTTCTGCGCCGCTCGGACGTGCCATTCGAATCAAGAAAGCGCTGGCCACCTGGGGGTATGCCGGTGTACGGCGTCAAGGGAAACATCCCAGAGGACCGGCGCGCTCAACCTGGGCGCGGACTGTGCATCTGGGGAGACGCCGGGTGGGGCCATCTCGTTCAGCTCGGTAAGTTCCAGGACGGGTTCTTCGACGACGATCTGCTCGACGCCTGCGTGAGCCTGGTCGAGCGCTGGAAACCCGAACCGTTACCTGCCTGGGTCACCTGCGTTCCATCGTTGCGTCATCCGGACCTGGTTCCCGATTTCGCGGAGCGTCTGGCCGCGCGGCTCGGGCTACCCTTCCGACAAGCATTGGTCAAGAAGATGAACCGCCCGGAGCAGAAGACGATGAAGAACAGCAGTCAGCAAGCGCGCAACCTCGACGGTGTGATCGAGGTAGCTGCCGGGCAGGTGCTGAACACGCCGGTGCTGTTGGTGGATGATATCGTAGATTCGGGGTGGACCATGACGGTCTGCTCATGGCTGCTACGCGAGCATGGAGCGAGGGACGTCTTCCCGCTCGCGCTTGCGGTACTGGGACGGCGCGGATGACCTCCTCACTCTCCGACAACCTCACGGCGACTCTGCTCCTCACCGCTCCGTTGAAGATTGGTTCGCAGGAGGAGTCTGAGGAAATCTTGACCGGCGGAGAATACCGGCGACTGGCAAAGACGTTGCTGGATCTTCACCGAGAACCAGCGGATTTTCTCGGGCAGTCCTCCGACGACGTGATTCGCGAATGCGCGTCGATTCTGGATGAGGAACGCCTGAGACGGTTGATTGGTCGCGGATTTCTGCTCGGTCAGGCGGTCGAGCGCTGGCAGTCGCGTGGCATCTGGGTCGTCGGGAGGGGTGATCCGGAATATCCAACTCGGCTGCGGGAACGTCTCAAAAGCGCCGCGCCGCCCGTCCTCTACGGCTGCGGCGAACGATCGATTCTGACTGGTCTCTCACTCGCGGTTGTCGGATCACGCGACCCGGACGAGGCTGTCCTGGAGCAAACCAGGGCTGTCGGAAGGCTTGCCGCGGAAGCCGGGGTGCTGCTCGTCTCGGGCGGAGCCCGGGGCGTTGACGATGCGGGGAAGGTCGGTGCGTTGGAAGCCGGGGGCAACGTCGCCTGTGTCCTGTGTGACAGTCTGGAGCGACGAGCCCTGCAGCGGGACAACCGGTCGTATCTGAAAGACGGCCATCTGCTCCTGCTCTCACCCTATGATCCGCTGGCCGGTTTCAACGCCGGTCACGCCATGCAGCGCAACAAGTACATCTACGCGTTGTCCGACGCCGGGTTGGTCATGAACTCGGACTACAACCGCGGTGGAACGTGGGCGGGCGCGATCGAGCAGCTGGAGAAGCTGAAGCTGGTTACGGTCTACGTACGAGCAAACGGGTCCGACGTGGGAACCGCGTTGCATGAGTTGATCAAGCGAGGGGCGGAGAGATGGCCGGATCCTGCTTCACCACGAGAACTCTACGACCTGGTAGCCAATCAAGCGACGGCGGCCGCGTCTGAAGGTCGCGCGGAGCAAATGCAGATGACCGGCATCTTCGAGAAGAAACAGCATTATCGCTCACAGTAGCGATGTGGTTCTGCGCGGATCGACTACCTCATATTCCACCAAATGAACGCCATCAGTCCGACTTACCCACCAACCGATAACGTGATATTGCCGCTCGTGACGCGGATGTCGAAGGACAACGTCACCGGCGACGTGCCGTACGCGCCGTTGACGTAGGCGCCGTCCACAACATGCAGTCCGTTGGCTGTGACGTTGCCGGAGGAGACGCTGGCCGTCACCCGCACGCCAACGTCGCTTGGCAGTTTGATGGTGACGGAGCCTGAAGACGTGCGAATCGTCGACGCCAGATCGTGACCCCACGACCCACCAAGATCGATCGTGACGCTGCCGCTGGTGTCCTTGATCTGCAGGCTTGAGAGCGCCTGAAAGCTACCCGACGTCACGAGGTTGATTTTTCCGCTCGAATCATCGAGTGAAAGAGACTGAAGGGCCGGAAAGCTCCCGCTCAAATCGAGTCCGACTGATCCGCTGGTCGTCGACAGGTCGATGCTTGTCAGCGCGTCTTGATTGCCGGCTGATCGACGCAGCCACGTTGCCGCTGCTGGCGTCGCTGTTCAGCGATGAGAGTCGCTGTGTCGAGAGGTCTATATTCGTGTTGCCGCTCGTCACGTTTGTGTTGAGGTCGATCGGTGCGTCGGCGCCGAACTGCAGATCCCAGACGTTGTCGAGGTCGCGACTTGTCAGGTTCTCACTGGCCGGCTGGGAGATGTCGAGCTTCCCGGCGCTTCCGTCGACGGTGTACGTCACATCCGGCTTCAGCTTCTCGTTGTATCTGAACCTGGCGTTGAGCAGCGAGCTCGCTCCGTCGCGGATTGTGACGACGGCACCCGTCCTTGCGTCGATGGTGGCGTTGACCGTCCTGGCCTGCCCCAACTCGATCGTCTGCTCGCTGGTCTGAACTCTTCCCGGGTCGATGCCGCTGCTGATGACGCAACCTCCGATCAGCAACATAATAACAATGAACGGGAAGATGAACGCGCGACGTAGTGGTGTGAGACGTTTCATGGCGCTGGTCCATCGCTGGCGACGGACGTGGCACGCGTTCGTCAGGCGGCTTCCGGTGCGCGTCGTGCCGCTAGCATCCTGCTCGAAACCGCATCACAGGGTTGTGACGAAGGTGGCTCACGAACGACAAAGTCGCGACGATGTCCCGGCGCAATCTATCCCCGTGTCACGTGCGCGCTGACGCAGAGCCAGCGGCCGGACTGGTTGGACCAGACGTCGCTGTAGCGGCCCCGTTTGGTGGAGCCGTCCGCCAGCGTGTAGCTGGTCGTGGCGTGAATGATGGCGAAGTCGCCCATCAGGCGAATCTCGACGTCGCCTGCATGCAAATCTGAGATGGTCACCGGGCGAGCGGTCTGCACCAGGAACCCGGCGCGATCGACGATGCTACCGTCCGGATTGCTGCAGCGGAAGTCCTCGGCCAGGTTACGGTCGAACCAGGCGATGTCCGATTCTTGCACGGAGCGGATGTAGTGGCGGTTGAGTTCCTCGAGCGTCGCGAGGTCGGTGCCTGTGGTCGTGTGTGTGGTCACAGTCGCGTTTCCTTTCATTATCGTGTGAGTCGGACGAGTCTAACGGCGCTTCTCACACTGCCACTGGCGATTTCGTTCGGCTTGCCGCCCAGCGATACATCCCTGCGTAGCTCTGCCAGGGACAGTCGAGCGAGCCCGGCAGCCGCTTCCCCGAACATCCAAACAAGAGCGGATTGCCACTGAGATCCAGGTCGGGCTCCCCCAACGAGCGCAACACGACGTACTGAGTCACGTCTTCGTCGATGCCCGGGATAGCCTGAAGCTGTTCCTCGAGCTGTTGTCGTTCGACGCCCGCTCCGAAGTCGACCGCTCCCTTCATCACGCGCTCCGACAACACGCGGATCGACTCGGCGAGTGGCGCTGGAATGCCGATCTCTTCCAGCGGCGCGGCTCGCAGCTGCTCCTCGGTCGGAAAGAGGCGAGTCAATGCGGGATTGCCGGAATCGGCGTACGGGTCTCCGGCGCGTTCGACGAGCGCCGTCAAAGTCTCCTTGGCGTAGTCTCCGAGTGCACGTCGGAGCAAGGCGCCCACCGTCGTTTCGAAGCCGTCCCAGCATCCGGGCAACCGCACGCCTGGATGTGTCTCGATCAGCTCGATCGTCCCGGGTTCCGCATGAAGTTCCTCCGTGATAAGCGACGGATCGGCCTTGAGATCGAACATCTGCTTGATGCGTTCGGTGATCGGCAGGAGATAGCGGGAAAGCTCGGTAGGTACGCGTAGCAGAACGGCGCGTTTGTCGACCAGAGGACGGACGCTGATGACACCTCGCACGTCACCGATTTGAATGGTGCGCCGATAGGTCGTGCGATCGACGGTCTCGACCAGGGGCGTGGCGTGCTCCGCCAGGAAGCCCAGCATGGCCGGCCAGTTGTAGGGGTCGCGATAGAAGAGCTTGAGCTCGACTGAGGCGATGGAAGGGTCGCTGCTGGAACGTCGCCGCTTGCGCCGTAGCTCGCTCGGCGTGCGTGCATACGTCTGCTTCAGTGCCTCATTGAAACGGCGCACGCTGGAGTAGCCAGCACTGAAGGCGATGTCGACCATCGACAGGTCGGTCTCGTCGATCAGCTTCTTGGCGAAGAGGAGTCGACGAGTCTGTGCCACTGCGACCGGCGGCGCGCCAAGCTCCTCGACGAAGAGCCGTTGTAGCTGGCGCGCGCTGACGCGCAGTCGGCGGGCGAGCTCCGTCACGCCTCCATCGTCCAGCGCGCCTTCGCCGATCAGGCGCAGCGCCCGTGCGACCACCGGCGACGTGGTGTGCCATTCAGGCGCGTCGGGCGCCGACTCGGGGTGGCAGCGCAGGCAGGGACGAAAGCCGGACTCGGCTGCCGCGGCCGCTGTCGAGAAAAAGCGGACGTTCTCCGCGCGTGGTTTTCCCGGACAACCCGGACGGCAAAAGATTCCGGTGGTCAGGACCGCCGAATAGAACTGTCCGTCGAAGCGCTGGTCGTTGCGCTTGGCGGAATCGAAGGAGGCGATGCGCTCCAGATCGGTGATCGTCACGTTGGATCCTCCTCCACGCCTGTGAATCACATTGTTGGCGCTGCGTACCGAATAGTTCCGACTATAGCAGTGAAGTTGACCCAATTCTCGCGGTTTTCGGACAGGAGTTCACGGCGTTCATACCACGGGATACCGGTAAAGTGGTTCTGACGCTCTGCTCATGATTGGAACTTCGGCGAGAACCACATCAGCGATAAACTGGTGTCGTTGGATCACTCAACCGACGTAAAGGGCGGTGATTGGAAGGGCGCCTCGATTACTCAGAGGTTCTGCCGAACTCAATAAAGTCGATCTATGCCATGGATCACTACAGCTCGCATTGTGGCCTTGAGTCCGGGCTGCTCGATCTGATCAAGTTGCGCGCGTCGCAGATCAATGGGTGTGGCTACTGCGCCGACATGCACTCCAAGGACGCCCGCACAGGCGGCGAGACGGAGCAGCGGCTTTACGGGCTCAGCCTCTGGCGCGAGACTCCCTATTACACGTCACGAGAACGGGCGGCGCTGGCGCTGACGGAAGCGGTCACGTGTATCGCGGATCGACGCGTGCCAGTCGAGATTTACGACGAGGCAAGGCGATACTTCAGCGACGAAGAGATGGTCAAGTTGGTGCACAGCATCGCGACCATCAATGTTTGGAATCGCTTCGCGATCACGTTTGAGGACGTGCCAGGCACCTACGAGCCGGAGCACTTCGCCACCAGAGCGCGCGAAGCCGCCACCTCCGGCGATTGACCACGTGACGCCGCCGCGCGCGAGCACGCTCCTACGAAAGGATGAATTTCATGGCAGTGCTTGTCGAACGAGATCAACTGCACGTCGACGGGACGGCGCTCGAGTTCGTGGGACGCGAATATGGCGACGTTGGCGTCTGCTTCATCATGGTGAATGGAGTGCCGGGCAGCGGTCCACGCCTGCACCGGCATCCCTACGCCGAGGTGTTCGTGGTGCAGGAGGGTAGCGCGACCTTCACGGTGGATGGCAAGACGATCGACGCTGTTGCCGGTCAAGTGGTCGTAGTGCAGCCCGGCGAAGCCCACAAGTTCATCAACTTGGGCGACGGCCCACTCAAGCAGATCGACATCCACGCCAGGACCACTTCATCACCGAGTGGCTTGAGTAGTCGTCGCGGCCGGCTGTTGGGCCGGCCGCCATCGATATGAGTTCGATCTACTCAGCGTGAGACGGCATTTCCGGATGGTGTTGCCCATCCCATGAGTAGCCCCAAAAGTGCCAACGGAATGACTCGACCAGGCTCCGCATCGTCGCGCTGATGTTATCCGGAATCGGCGCTCCGTCGGCAGTGAACCATGGGTCGATTGACTCAGGCGGTAGCACCTGTGAGCTGTGCGTCGGTACGTCGGGATGTGCGCTGCCGTCCCAGCTTATGCCCCAGAAATGCCAGCGGAAGGCTTCCACGAGACTGCGTAGTGTGGCGGTGGTCGTCGCCTGATCGATTGTGCCGTTGCTAGCCCAGGTCTCCAGCGGCGCCCCGGTACCGGCTAACCCGATGTGGGTCGGGAGTTCGGGATGATTGGCGCCATCCCAGGACTGACCGTAGAGATGCCAGCGGAACGCTTCAACGAGCGAGCGCATGGTCGCGTTGAACACGACGTCTTTCACCGTACCGTCCGCTGAGAACCACTCGTTCTCCCCGGGCTTCCGGCGATTACATCCCACTGCGCCTGGAGGTGTCCTCGTTTGCGTCTGTTGCAAAGACGGTGATTGTGTGGGTTCCAGCTGAGAGATCCACCTGAGCCGAGATGTCGCTCAGACCACTCTGGCTATTCGTGGGGTTGCCGTCAACGAGAAGAACAAGTGTCGAGAGCGGGCTGTCGGACTGCACGGTTGCCCCAATGTGCGTCATGACTGGGGGCACGGTGCTGAACGGGGCGGGCGTCAAGTCCACGAAGGTGGGAACTGAGGGTCCGTTGACCGGCGAGATCGGTCCGAGATCGGCGACGAAGACGTCCCAGTCGTCGTTGGTGTCGCCCGGAACGAGGTTGTCCGCGCTCGAGGTGAAGGCGACAAACTGTCCGGTCTCGCTCACTGACGTGGCGTGTCCGCTGGCCCCAAGCTCGTACGTTCCGCTTTCTCCATTGCCGGGCTCGCCACTGTCATTCTGGCTGACCCGAATTGTGGTGCCGGTCTGTCGATCGAGGCGATAAACGTCGATCGCGCCGGTCGGGTCGGTTGGGCTCAGGTATTGTCGCGATGCTGCGAAGACGACGAAGCGTCCGTCGATATTTAGCTGCGCGGCGATTCCCGTCGGAAGAACGCCGGTCGTGACGTCCGTCTCGAGATTGTGCATGAAGACCCCGCCGGTCATGCCAGCTACCAGGTTGGTCGTGTCGCCGGAATCGAAGACGACATACTCCCCATTGCCGCTGATTGCGGGTCGGTAGGTTGAGCCGTTCGAAGGCGCGCCGTCGTTGCTGATGCTGACCATGGTGTCGCTACCGTCGTTCCTGTCATAGACGTAGATCTCCGGGTGATCGAGGCTGGGTCCGAGACTCGTGGTTTGTGATGCGTAGACGGTAAAGCGACCGTCATTGCTGATCGATGCCCCAGAGCTCCCTCGGTTGCCGAGATCCTGTGCGTTGGTAGTACTGGCGAGCACGGTATGGTCGGCAGCCACATCACGCACGTAGACGTCAGCGACACCGTCCGCGTCGTTGCTCACGAGATTCGATGCGTCCGAGGTGAAGGCTACGTGGTGCCCATCGCCGTTCACCGAGGGATCGCTGCTGTCGCCGTTTGCTGGTGAACCGTCCTGCGCCAGGCTGACGATTGCGGTTGTGCCGTTCTGGAGGTCATGAATGAAGATGTCGGAATGGCCGTTGCTGTCGTCGGCCACAATGTTGTTCGCATCGGATTGGAAGGCAACGTAGCGGCCGTCCGCGCTGATGCTCGGTGCGTAGCTCGAGCCGTTCGCCTGATCGCCATTGGTTGCGACGCTCACCCGCGTCGTAACGCCGTTGGTCCGATCGTGAACGAAGATATCCCATGCATTGTTCGTGTCATTCACCACCAGATTCGTCGCCCAGGACTGGAAGGCGACATAGCGACCGTCGGCACTGATCGAAGGCCGAGCACTGGCACCATTTCCTTCGGTGCCGTCGGTGGCCACGCTGATTCTCGTGGTGGACGCTTCGGCATCCGCCGCCGCTGCACCACCCATGAATGACGCCGGAGCGAACAGGATCAGAACAATGAGCGACACCGTAAACCGCTTCATAACCAACCCTCTTTTCTCGCGTGAGGAAGTGCTAGGCGTGACTGTCAATCAGAGTAGACGCCTGAGGCGCGGAACGCCAGTCCGAGAAAAATACACCTATCGGAGATCGCGAAGCGATTGTGATTGTTTCGTAAACCACGTTCACACGAAGCAGCTGCACGCCCATGTTCGACGAGCTGGCCCAAGGCATGCCTGTTTCGGTAATCGTTCCAGGATCACAGTTCCGGGATTGGGCCTGCTCGTCACCCGGCTCAACAAAAGGCGACTTCACGATCAAGACCGAATTTGATCGGGGGTTGACTCGCAACACGAATTTGAGTTTCGGACATCTTGGCATGCGGAATGCGCGAATTCATCCCATCGTCATATTCCCCATATCACGAAGGGATGGGAGATCATGCCCGAGAAACGGCAGTTCGGTGGCCGGATGACCCGTCGCACCCTGTTGAAGGCTGGAGCGGTCGCGGCCGCGGTGCCATCGTCCGCATTGGGAGGTTGGTCGTTCGCCGCGGCAAAGGATGATCGGAGCTCAAAGAATACCTCTCAAGACGGTGGTCCGCATCAGGAGCTGATCGAGATCTCCGTCAGTCAGCTGCAATCGATGATGACCTCAGGGCATCTCACGTCGCGCCATCTGGTGCAGATGTATTTGCAGCGGATCAGCGCGCTCGATCAGGGAGGTCCGGGCGTCAATTCGATCTTACAGATCAACCCGGATGCGCTTTCGATCGCGTCGGCAATGGACGATGAACGCCGCTCTGGGCACGTGCGCGGTCCGCTACACGGGATCCCGATCCTG
This sequence comes from uncultured Chloroflexia bacterium, assembly GCA_963822235.1. Lineage (GTDB taxonomy): Bacteria > Chloroflexota > Chloroflexia > Thermomicrobiales > Thermomicrobiaceae > CALAGB01. The sequence continues at coordinate 859,081 of CAWGGU010000005.1, read as the reverse complement.
CTGAAAGACAATATCGATACTGGGGACAAGATGGACACCACCGCCGGATCGCTGGCGTTGTTGGGCTCCAAGCCGGCCAATGACTCGCCGGTTGCGGCGCAGCTCAGGGCCGCCGGTGCCGTCATCATGGGGAAGACGACCCTCAGCGAATGGGCCAACTTCCGCTCAACGCATTCCTCGAGCGGCTGGAGCGGCCGTGGCGGCCAGTGCAACAATCCCTACGAGATCGATCGCAATCCATGTGGCTCGAGCTCCGGCTCCGGAGCCGCAGTCTCCGCCAACCTGACCGCCGTGTCGATCGGAACCGAGACTGACGGCTCGATCGTGTGTCCCGCAAACAATTGTGGTGTTGTCGGTATCAAACCGACGATCGGACTCGTCAGCCGCTCCGGAATCATCCCGATCTCGCACAACCAGGATACCGCCGGGCCGCACGGGCGCACGGTGTCCGACGCGGCTGTGGTCCTCGGAGCCATCACGGCGGCGGATCCGAACGACCCCGCCACCCAGGCTAGCGGACGGACCGCTTACACCGACTACACTCAGTTCCTCGATGCCAATGCGCTGAATGGAGCCAAGATCGGCGTCGCTCGCAAGAACGTCACCGGTTACAGCGAGAAGACCGACGCCATTTTTGAGCAGGCGTTACAGGCCCTGGCAGCGGCCGGCGCCATTCTGACGGATCCGGCCGATCCTCCCGACATGCCGAGCGGGACAGAGACGACCGTGCTCGACTTCGACTTCAAGCACGACCTGAACGCCTACCTCGCACAACGCGGCGACCCGAATATTCACACGTTGCAAGACCTGATCGATTTCGACAACGCGCATGCCGATCAGGAGATGAAGTACTTCGGCCAGGAGATCTTCATCGAGAGCCAGGCGAAGGGACCGTTGACCGACCCCGAATACACCAGCGCGCTGGCCGCCAACCAACAGTATGCGCAGGACTTCAGTACGTTCCTGGGCGCTTTCGATGCCGTCGTCGCGCCGACCGGGAGTCCTGCCTGGACGACGGATCTCATCGACGGTGACCACTTCGAGGGTGCCAGTTCGTCGTTTGCGGCGATCTCCGGCTTCCCGTTGGTGAGCGTCCCGATGGGGAACTCCTTCGGATTGCCTGTCGGGTTGACGTTCATGGGTCCGGCCTGGAGCGAATCGAAGCTGATCGCGCTCGCCTATTCGTTTGAGCAGGCGACCCACGCGCGTATCGTGCCGACCTTCCGTTCGGGCACGCCGTAGTCGACGGATCTCCGCATTTAGAGTGATGGGCGGCCACACAGGCCGCCCGTCGCTACTCTCTGGGCTGGTCCGGCGTGAAAACACGTGACAGGTTGCGGCTCTGGAACTCGTTCGCGACGCAGTCCATCAAGACGACGTCGTGGCGACGACCGTTCATCACGTGCGCTTCGTGTCTGCGGCCGATCTCCTTGAATCCCGCTTTCTGGTACGCGCGTATGCCAGCCAGGTTGAAGGAGAGTACGCGCAGCATAACGTTCCTGAGACCGAGTGCGGTGAACGCGTAGTCGAGCATGAGAGTCGCTGCTTCGGTCCCGTAGCCCTTACCCCAGCAATCGGACTCCCCGATCAAGATGCCGAATTCGGCCGTGCCGTTGCGATGATCGATTCCCGCCAGGCTAGTGGTGCCGATCGGCCGCATTGTGGCCTTCTCGTAGATCGTGAAGGGCGCCTCCCTGGTGGCGATTAGCTGGCCATCGATCCACTCCTGCTCTTGCTCCAATGTCCATGGGCGCGGCACCTGCGCCACCGTACGCTGTGTGGCGAAGCTGTTGATCCAGCGCAGGTAGAAGGAGAGCAAATCGCGCCTCAGCGGACCCAGCGCGATCCGCTCGCCGTCAATAATGACGATCGGTGATTCCACGTTTTCGTTCGCGTGAGTCTCGAACATTGGCCGCACCATTCTGAACGTCGCAATTGGATGGTCGCAACACTACCAACCGGTGTGTTTTGACGTCGACCATCCAGCCCGCAGTTGTGGCGTGGCCGTGGCATTGATTTTGGTTAAGGGCGACGGCCACCTGCGCGAGTGGTACGCGCAATGGCGATTCCTCGGAGGGAATTCAGGTGTCTCGATGAAGGCAGTTAGAGGGCGAAATCCCGTCGCGGTTGCGCGCGTGAAGCCAGCGCTCCGTCGTCGTCCAGTACTCGTCAGCGATTTTCAGGACAACCCAGACGGCGAAAAACGGCACCAAACTCGTTTCGTCAGATTCCTCTCGATGCTCGGGCCGGGATTGATCACTGGTGCTTCAGACGACGATCCGGCTGGAATCATCACCTATGCCATGGCGGGCGCGTCGCTTGGATTCGCCATGCTGTGGACGGCGCTGTTCACCATCCCGTTAATGCTGGCGATGCAGTTCATCTCTGCCCGCATTGGCCTTGTCCAGCGAAATGGGATTGCTGGCGTCATCAAGCAGGCTTATGGCCGCAACTGGATCATCTATCCGGCGGCCATATTGGTGCTGGTCGCCAATACGTTCAACCTGGGGGCCGACATTGGGGCTATCGCCCAGGCGATTCAGATCGACACCGGCATTCCATCGCGCTGGTTGGTGCTGCCGGTGACGCTGGTCATCGTGCTGACGCTCACCTTCGGCAGTTACCGATTGATCTCCACCATCTTCAAATGGCTGACTCTGCCCCTGTTGGCGTACATCGGAGCAGCGTTTCTGGCCCACCCGTCGGGGTGGGAGGTTCTAAGCCACACCTTTATTCCGCACATCTCGTTTACAAAGCTCTATTTGACGACGTTCGTTGCCATTCTCGGCACGACGATCACCCCTTATCTCTGGTTTTGGCAGGCGAGCCAGGAAGTCGAAGCAACGAAGACCGCGCAACGGGCCAGCGTGCAGACGCAAGATGTAAGCGCCGAGATGATCCGCCGCAGCAGGTGGGACATCAGCAGCGGGATCCTCCTGTCGAATCTGGTCTTCTTCGCGATCATCGTTGCGACCGGTGCCACGCTGTTTCAATCCGGGCATCACCACATCGCGTCCAGCGCAGACGCGGCCAAGGCGCTCGCGCCGGCGGCCGGTGGACTTGCGACACTCCTGTTTACCGTCGGCATCATCGGCGCGGGCATGCTCGCTGTCCCGGTGCTGGCTGGATCCGCATCTTACGCCGTGGGGGAGACCCTCGGTTGGCAGGTTGGCATCGATCGGCCCTGGTATCGCGCCAAGGCGTTCTACGCCGTGATCGTGGTGGCCTCGCTGATTGGAATGCTGATCAACTTCACTAGCATCAGCGCCGTCTCAGCGCTCTTCTATTCCGCAGTCATCAATGGCTTGATCGCGCCGCCGCTGATGGTGGTCATCATGCTCGTGGCCAACAACGAGCGGGTCATGGGGCGACAGGTAAACAGCCGGATCATCAACGTTGTTGGTTGGTCGGCGACCTTGATCATGGGCGCGGCCGCAATTCTGATGCTGGTGACGATCTGAACCTGGCTGAATCGGCGTCTCGTCCGTCGAAGAGGAACCTCCAGCAGGGGAGCGGGAACGCCGGGAGTCGTACCTTTCTGGGCTTCATGGGCGCATGACATAGTCTCGATGTGGTCGTCGATCTTCGGGATCAGTACAGGGTGATGGAGGCATTCCAACGACGCTTTCGCAGTCAGTGGCACGGTTCTTGACCTATAGGTAGCGCATGTTCACGGATGGAGAGCATGCGTGGTATTGGGTTCGTAGGTAAGGATTGACACATGCTTTGGGCGATATTCGTGATTCTGCTGATCCTTTGGTTGCTAGGTTTCCTGGCCTTCCATATTGGTGCGTTCATTCACATCCTGCTCGTCATCGCCGTGATCGTGCTGATTGTGAACCTGGTTTCCGGCCGCCGCGCGCTGTAATCCAGATGACGACACAGGAAGTTTGAGCGGTGACTACGAGTCGCCGCTCGCCATCATCAGCAACACTGCCCGGCTCATGCGGCTCGATTGCGGCCAAGACTGCCGGGCAGTCGCATGTTCAGTTCTTGAAGTACGACAAGAGTCACCGACTCGCTGAGGCCATGCCAGCCGCACATGGTCGGACCTGGCACAGTACATCAATGAGAATTACGCGTGGACGTGGAGCATCCCTTCGCTCCAGCCCCCTTCTCGCTCGGCCACGAGTGATGTCCGCCGAATCTTTCCCGCCTCGTTGCGCGGTAGCTGCGCGACGAATTCGTACGTCTTGGGCGCCTTCCAGGAGGCGATTCGTTCACGAACATGTGCGTTGAGCTCGTGGACCGTGGGAGGGCTTGCCGGATCATGCGGCTCGATGATGGCATGCACGCGGCGCCCCCATTCTTCGTCCGGCACCCCGATCACCGCGACGTCCGCCAGCCCCGAATGCTCGCTCAGCGCGGCCTCCACCTCGGCTGGATAGACGTTGGCCCCGCCCGACACGATCATATCGACGCGGCGATCGGCGATGTAGAGATAGTCATCCGCATCGAGCCAGCCGAGATCACCGATACTGGCGAAACCGTCCTCAGTGATTTTGAGGGAAGCGTCACCGACGTAGTGAAAAGTTGGAGTCGTGCCGTCGCGCCTCCGCATATAGATCTCACCGACCTCGCCTGGTGGGAGCGCTTCGCCCGCTTCGTTTAGGATACGGATCTCACTGGTGGCGGCGCGCCCGACGCTGCCCTTGTGCTCGAGCCACTCGTCGCCGCGAATGATCGTCGCCCCGATGCCCTCGGCCGAGCCATAGACCTCATACACCTTCTCCGGCCCCAGCTTGTCGATCCAGGTCTGCTTGAGCCATACCGGGCAGACGGCGGCTGATGAGTGCATCGCCTCGAAACTGGAGAAATCGCGCTTCCAGAAATCGGGCAGCAACGCCAGCCGGCGCATCAAGATTGGTGGGAGATAGGCGTAAGAGACGCGCTGGCGCTCGATTAGCTCGGCGGCGCGTGAGGCGTCGAATTTCTCCATCACCACGAGCGTGTGGTCGTCGGCAAGTCCGGTGAAGGCCTGCAGAAACGGGGAGTTGTGGTAGAGCGGCGCGGCCATCAGTTGGGTTTGCGCTGGACGCGTGCCGAGCCTGCGTCCGCTTTCCACCCCAGCGACCGGATTCCAGGCCGCGTCGATGATGAGCTTGGGGTGGCCGGTCGAACCGCCCGAGCCGATCGCCTTGCCAGGATGTGGCAGCTCAGGGAGCGGAGCGTCCGAGTAGCGGCTCGTGGCGCTCAGGCCATGTGTCCGGATTGCCGGCCATGCCAAATCTTCCCAATCGGATAGCACCATAGCCGGTTGTGCCAGTTCCAGAATCGCATTTCGTTCCCGGTCCGGCAGCGCCGCCCGCAGCGGAAGGACTCTGGCACCTAACTTCCAGGCCGCGATCGTGAACGCGATCAGTTCTGGCGAGTTCCACTCGCCGGTCACCACCATGGATCCGTTGGACACTCCGCGATCGGCCAACAAGCGTGCAATTTGGTTTGTCCAGCGCTCGAGCGTGGACCAGGAGATCGACCGTTCTTCGCCGGAAATCGGCGCGAAGACGATGGCGTTGCGGTCCGGATGCTCGTGGGTCAGCCGGGCGATGCGAGACATGTAGCTCTCGTCCAGCATCGGCTCAGAATGGGCCATATCGCGTTCGCCAGGCATTGGCTCAGAAGGAACCATCTCGCATGCTCCTCAGCAGTGTGCGTCCCACGTGGTGATGCCACATTATCGCGCGAGGATGACGGAGGTGCCAGCGAGTTGCGGCGAAAGGTTCCGCTAAAACCCGCCGCTCGGCGAGGATTCATTGTTGAGTGAGTGAGGACCCAGACTGAGGCCATGGAACAGGTGCCGAAGGCGAGAGTCGAACTCGCACGCCCTTGCGGGCAACGGTTTTTGAGACCGTCGCGTCTGCCATTCCGCCACTTCGGCTCGCAGCAGCCGTGAGTATAGCGCCCGCTTCCCCGACTCTCGCAACGATCACGATCCCTCACCAAAACCCAATCTCCACCTGCTGGACGCCGCCATGCACTGCGGTAGAATGGCTGGTTAACGATTCGTCCGGCCTTACGCGAGGGAGTTGCGGAGCTCTGTCCACGTCACAGGCGATCCTCACCGGTTTCATGGCCATCTACACGCTCTTCGTCGGGGTGCTCTACGGACAGCAGCGGCGCTGGTCGGCGGCGATCGGCTGGATCCTTCTGGTGGGCGGCATCGTTGCGCTTTCGGCTGGTCTCGGTCACGCCTTCCCCTGGGGCGGACTCGCGTTTCTTTTCGTCTCGGCGGCCGGACTCATCTTGCTGCTGCTCGAACTGGCCTTTAGGCGTTCGCGGGACGGCCTCGACTCCAAGTCGTGACGATGGAGCTCCCGCAGTTCTCGAACTGCTGCGTGTGAATTTCTCGCTTCGTTCGGAAGAGCATCGGTGGACGCGAGTCCAATTGAGATCGGACATCTACGGATCATTATTTGGGCGTCACCGACCTGGGAGGATGCTACATGAGACCCGAACTGACGCACGAGACTCGTTCCGACGCATCGACCAGGCAGCCGACAACAGCCTCCACCGGCTATCTGGCCGGAAAGCGCGAGGTCGATCTCTACGTCCGCACCTACAACACGCTCCTGCGCAGTTCAGGGCCGGTCAGAGTCGAGACGCTCGTGCCGGCCCACGTCAACATTCAGTCGAGCCTGCACGCCGGCGCCGACGAACCGACACCCGACATGGGCGCATTCATGTACAGCACGCTGCGTCTGCCCCGATCGATCACCTCGGCGCAGCACATTCTCCTGGGCCAATCCTCCTGGGCGTTCGCACGCAATGGCTATCCGAATCTGGAGAGCTGGATCCCGGTCACGGCGCCTGGTCGACGTCGCCGCTGGTACGACGACGGTGCCGGAACGCTGGCGGCCTACGTGGCGTCCTCGTCCGATCTTGACGACCTGATTCCGACCATCGTGGCCTGGCAGATCGAGTGGAACAAGCTGCGCGACCTGATCAATGGAGACGAACGACTCGGTTCCCTCGTCGCCGCCGTCGCAGCCGACGACGTTGTCGTGCCCGAGGTCGATCAAGAGATCCGTGAGCGGCTCTCGATCGACGAACGCGACTGGCTACGGCTCCATTCCTCCTGGGGCGATCAGTTCTGGATGACGCTGGCCCAGATCGCGACAGAGAAGAAGCGCCTGACGATGCAGATGCTCGGCGGCACGTACGTGGGCTACTCACGCAGCACGCGCACCTGGTGGACGCCGATCGAGCGCGAGCTGCTGCGCAAGGGGCTCGCCGATCGACCGCTCTACTTCATTTCGTCCAATATCCACGGCATCGCCAACATCCTTTCCGGTGCGGCCCATCGTCGTCGAGACGAGATGGTGCGCTTCGTTGAGCAAACCGAGCATCCGGAGCTGTTGCCGGAGCTGCGTCAGCTGCAAGAGGGGCACACACGCAGTCATTGGGAGAACTTTCTGTATTACTCCGCGCGCGTCTATTACGCCACGCATCCCGAAGAGCGGGAGGCGCGCGATCGGGAAGAGGAAGAACGCGGCATCACGACCATCGACCCCGGTGTGGCGGTGGACGTGGCCGCGCAGATCATCGAACTCGACCGTCTCAATCCGGACGACTTCGATCCGCGGCTTGGCGCGGCCGGTCCCGACAAAGCGACCGCGTCAGGGGCCGTGGTCATCAACATCAACTATCCCCTCGGCTCGGCTGCCTACCACATCCTCAATCAGATCGCGATGAGCACGTATCAGCTGCGCGGCGTCTATGTATTGGGGAAGGCAGCCACGCTGAATGCGCGTATCGGCGACGTCATGCTCTCGGATGAGGTCTACGACGAGCACAGCGGCAACACCTATTGGTTCGACAACTGCTTCTCAGCGGAGGATCTTGCACCGTTCCTGGTCTATGGTTCCGCGCTCGATCATCAACGCGCCGTCACGGTGCTCGGTACGTATCTGCAGAATCGCGAATACCTCGACTTCTTCTATCGCGAGAACTACACGGTGGTCGAGATGGAGGCGGGTCCCTACCTCAGCGCGCTCTACCAGGACACCTTCCTGACGCGACACGGCATCGGTGAAAACGTCAATCTGGCCAGCATTCCGGTCGATCTCGGCATCATCCATTACGCTTCAGACACGCCCTACACCCGCAGCCAAACGCTCGGCGCCCGCGGTCTTTCGTATTACGGCATGGATTCAACCTATGCCTCGACGCTGGTGATTCTGCAGCGTATCTTCGCGCAGGCAGGCAAGCTGGACCGCGGATCGCGATAGCGCCGGAAACTGGTCGTTGGGGGAAAGAGACTAGGGGACATGGCGTTTGAAGTCTTGACAGGCAGTCAACTCCATGCTATCTTAACAATGCGATCCCGAGGAGTTCCAACGGATCGACGCACTGCAAAGTCAGTTCACTCTGACAGAGCAGAGTTCAGTCCCAAAGGGCAACCGGAGGGATCAACCGAAAGCTCGAAGAGATTCGGGTAGACGGTTGACAGATCGAGAAGCACTCCGCAGCATCGGCTCCGGTCGATATGCGAAATGAATCTCGGAATGGTGGACAGGCGTCGAAAAGTAAAGGCTCGTCGGGGTCGTTTTTTTGTGCCCTCCAATGTGCCTCAAAAGTCCGCCCAATTTCGCGCCAGTCGGTTAGCCTCGGTCGATCTCCCGCAACCGAGAATAGACGTCGCTGCGCGGTATGCCCGTCTCTTTGGCCACGGCTTTCGCGGCGGCGCTTGGCGCATCTCCCGCGGCGATGCGCGCCTTCAGCAACTCCATCACATGGGTGCTGCCGGGCTCTACAGGCTGTTCTTTCTCCTCAGCACCGGCAACCACCAACACGAACTCACCGCGCGGACGGTCTCGTTCGTATCGTTCACGAGCCTCCTGCAACGTCGTGTGGCTGATCTCCTCGTGCAGTTTGGTCAGCTCGCGCGCGATGGCCAGCGACCGATCTCCAAGTATCTCGCTCAGATCCAGCAGGCTCTTCGACAACCGGTGGGGCGCTTCATAGATGACGAGCGGATAGGGTAGGTCCTTCACCTCGCTCAGCATCTCGCGGCGATCCTTCGATCGTCTCGGAAGGAAGCCGAGAAAGAGGAAGCCGTCCGGCGCCAGACCCGAGACCGGCACCGCCGCCGCCATAGCGGAAGGACCAGGGATCGGCGAGACGGTGTGACCTGCCGCAAGCGCGGCTTTGACCAGGTCGAAACCGGGATCCGACACTCCGGGCGTTCCGGCATCGGAAATGAGCGCCACATCCCCCTCGTTCAGTGCATTGATAATGGTGTCGCGCTGGTTGTCGTGACTGTGTTCGTGGAAGCTGATGAGGCGCGTCGCGATCTCGTAATGTTTCAGTAATCGTCCGGAATGGCGAGTATCCTCGGCGGCGATTAAGGCGACCTCGCGCAGCACGCGTAGCGCCCGCAACGTGATATCCTCCAGGTTGCCGATCGGCGTCGCCACCAAGAAGAGCGTTCCTATGGTCGACCACCTTTCGTCGTGTCGGAGCACCCGGTATAATTCGCGTACGGACACGGCACCGCGCGTCACATGTCCAGCCTCGGTTCCAAGAGAAAATGAGATAGGCATGGCTCTGCAGCCTAGCGGACATTCGGGCATCCCTGCCCAATCACAGTCATTGTATCGGAAGTACCGCCCGACCTCGTTCGACCCGAACGAGCTCGTGGGGCAGGAGCACATTGCCAAGACGCTGCAGAACGCGATCGCCCTCGATCGAGTGGCGCACGCCTACCTCTTCTGCGGGCCACGCGGCACCGGGAAGACCAGCACCGCCCGTTTGCTCGCAAAGGCTGTCAACTGTCTCGATCCGGATCCGGCGGCGCGCCCGTGCAACCATTGCGCGTCGTGTGACGCCATCAATTCCGGTTCGACGGTCGACATCATCGAGATCGACGCGGCTTCCAATCGCGGGGTCGACGACATCCGCGATCTGCGTGAGAAGGTCAAATACGCGCCGACTCAGCTTCGCGTGAAGTTCTACATCATCGACGAAGCGCATCAGCTAACCAAAGATGCCTTCAACGCCTTCCTCAAGACCCTGGAGGAGCCGCCGCCGCACGTCAAGTTCGTGCTGGCAACGACCGAGCCGGACAAGCTTCTCGACACAGTCGCTTCACGCTGCCAGCGCTTCGATTTCCGGCGCATTCCACTCGAAAGCGCCATCGGTCGGTTGCGCACCATCTGCGACCGCGAGGGTCTCGAGGTCGAGGACGAGGCGCTCAACCTGATCGCGCGCCAGTCGACCGGTAGCTTGCGTGATGCCGAGGGGCTGCTCGATCAGCTTGCCCTCTACCGCGACGCGAGCGGTTCGAACCTGGTTACGGCCGAGGCCGTTCGCGGTGTCCTTGGCCTGAGCCGCAATGAGCGTTTGGTCGAGCTTGTCGAGGCCCTGTCCCACCGTGATGCCGGAGCCGGATTGCGTTTGATCGCCGAAGCGGCCGAGAGCGGCGAGGACGTCCATCAGCTGAACCGGCAGTTCGTTGGGTATCTGCGAGTGCTCCTGCACATTCGAGCCGGCGGACGCGACAACGACGCAGACGACACCGCGCGCCGTCAGGCGGAGTCGTTCTCGCTGCAGGATTTAGTCCGGTTTGCCCAGAACTTCAGCGCCATCGAAGGGACGATGAACCGAGGCTCGTTCGCGCAGTTGCCGCTCGAGATCGCGTTCGTGGAGTCCGTTCTGCCGCCGCAACCAGCGGTGATGACGACGAATGAACCAGCGCCGCAGCCGGAGCGCCCAGTCTATGCCAATCCCGATCCAATGCGCGCCGTGCCTGGCGCCGGGCGTTCGGCGCGTCCGGCCCGTCGTGACGTCGTCGATGCCGAGCGCTTGCCGGAGCCGACACCGGTTCGCGCGGCGCAGCCGCGCGAGCAGCCAGTGTCGTCCGATAGCGATCCGCGACCGTCGACGGCGGATGCTCCCACTGTGACGTCGATCTCAATCCCCACGGCCAGTCCCTCGCTCGAGAAGCTGGTCGCCAACTGGACACAGATCCGTCGTGACGTGAAGACCGCCAACACGCGTATCGCGGCGCTGCTGGCATCTACCGATCCGTCCGCGGTGCGAGACGATCAGATCATCCTGGTCTCGCCCTATGAATTCCATCGCAACAAGCTGAACGAAGATAATGCGCGGCGTGCGGTTGAGGATGTGATTGCTCGCTACATGGGGTCGACCTTCCAGGTCATCTGCGTCGATCCAGACGACGCGCGCTCCCAAGCTCGTGCGAGCGGAGCCACCATCATGGAGCACCCGGCCAGGAACGGTAACGGCAAGCCGATCGAGCCGCCGGAGAATGAGCCCGATCCGTTCGACGATCCTCGAATCCGAGCAGCCAAGAGTATCTTCAACGCGACTGAGATGGAGTCGGATAGCTAGCGAGCAGTCTGTCCTCGTCCGTTCCCACTGCAATCCAGGATCGCATATTAATCACTTGGTTTGACGGCGCAGCCTCGATTCTCCCGTGGTGGGATTGACGGTGTACAGCGCGTACGGCCTCAGGCCGCCATATCGCTGGGGTTGCTTCCCACTCGTCGCCTTCACGGTGCGATAGAGGAGCGTTCCGCTTGCCCACCAGAGGTCGGTGACGGTCAAGTCGTCGTCGATCGGCACCTGACGTGTCGCGTTTGTTTCTCGATTCAGCAGCCATAACCCGCCAAAGCCGCTCCCGTTTTCGCCCGGGACGTAGACGGTGACTGCGGCCCAGCGTCCATCGCGCGAGAATGCCATCGCGCCGACGCCTGCCACTGGGGCGAATTGCGATGACGGTACAGCCAGGTCGCTCGCTCCCGTCCGCACGTCGACCGTGAAGACGTCTCCGGTACCGGCCGGGCTGGAGGCTGCCGGTTGGATGTAGGCGATGCCGGAACCGTCCGGCAACCACGATGCCTCCAGGACTGAATCGGCTGAACCGTCCCCCACAACCAGTTGCTTGGGTGAACCGCCGCTCATCGAGATGGTGAAGAGACTTGTATCGTGATCCGGCAAAGCGGGATCCAGATACAGGAGTGTCTGACCATCGGGCGAGATGCTCAGTTCGCCGGGAAATCGGTCCGGATCGGGCGCCACGATCTGGGTAATCGTTCCGTCGTTGGTCACCGTGGCGATCGAACCATCCTGCCGCGCGACCGCCACACGATCTCCCGTTGGAGACCAGGCAATCGACTGAATGTCACCGGTCTGCGAGCTGTTGCCTCCGTCCGGCTGCTTCAGTGCCACATCGATCACCGATGTTCCGTCTGCCCGAAAATCGGCGAGGTGTTCCTGCTCCGGATCTCCAGTTGTGTAGATGACGGCGATCTGTTCGCCGTCGGGTGATGGCGCATAGGCCAGAATGCTGTGGCCCGTCAGAACCGGTGCAGCGTCTCCGCCGCTCACCGGGATCTGCCATAGATCGCCACCGTCGGTGAAGTAGACGCGATTGGAGACCGGCTGATTGGTGATCGATTCGGCGTTGGGTGTCGCGCCTCCGGTGGGCGATGCGCTCCGTGGACTGGCGGCTAACCCCGATGAAGCGTACGAGGGCGGGGTTAATTGGCCGAATGCCGTCGGCGCAAATCCGGTCGCTACCTGACCCGGTTGAATCGCGCGTTGGTCGGCCGTGTCCGTGCAAGCCGATAGGGCGATCGAGCCAATGAGGACGAGCGAGCACAACCCGGCGCGTGAAACGTGCCGAAGAGTCCATTGGCGGAGGTTGGAGAGATGGGAGCTCAACGGCATCAGCCGTCCCTTGTGTGGATGATCGACGCGACAAGAACTCCTCGATAGTAACCAAACACGCGACAGACTGGCAAATTTGCGCGGAGTCATGCGTCGGAGGTTGACGTTCCGCCTCGCGTACGAACGCAGCTGAATGGTGATTCCGTCAAGCAATGTGCTACACTCGCGCTTGTGCCTTCTCGGCACCATTCGATGCACATTCCTTGAGAGGTACCGTCGTCATGAAGCTAAGTCTCGACGAAGTCGATCACGTCGCGATGCTCGCGCGGCTCGGGTTGCGCGCGGACGAGCGCGAACGAATGCGGGATCAGCTTTCGTCAATTCTTGAGCACATCAGCCTTCTCGAAGAGATCGACACCGAGGCCATTGCGCCGACGGCTCAGGTGATTACCCTCCAGAACGTGACGCGGCAGGACGACGTGCAGCAATCGCTGACGGTCGATGCCGTGCTCCGCAACGCTCCGCGAAGCGAAGACCAGATGTTCAAGGTCAACGCGGTGCTGGATGAGTCCTGAGAGCGAGGTCTGAGTGTCTGTCGAACTGACAAGGTTGACGGCCAGCGAGGCGCGACAAGCTCTGGACCGTCGAGAATTCAGCGCGGAAGAGTTAACCGAGGCGCATCTCGAGCACATCGAGCGGGTTGAACCGGACGTACATGCCTTCATCACCGTGATGGACGCCGCCGCCCGTCAGCAGGCGCGCGCCGCCGACCGGCGCATTGCGCAGGGCGAAGCGTCACTCCTGACCGGAATTCCGGTGGCGTTGAAGGACATCCTCTGCACCGTCGACGCGCCGACCACGGCTGCCTCGCGCATGTTAGAGGGGTATCAGTCGGTCTACGACGCCACGGTCGTGAAGCGCCTGCGAGAGCAGGGAGCCGTCTTCGTCGGTAAGGCCAACACCGACGAGTTCGCCATGGGCTCGTCAACCGAGAATTCGGCCTTCTTCACCACGCACAATCCCTGGAACCTGGATCGCGTTCCGGGGGGAAGCAGTGGCGGCTCGGCGGCATCGGTCGCCGCGGAAGAGGCCATGCTCTCGCTCGGGTCCGACACCGGTGGCTCGATCCGCCAACCTGGCGGGTTCTGCGGTGTCATTGGCTTCAAGCCGACCTACGGCCGCGTGTCTCGCTATGGTCTGATCGCATTCGCCAGCAGCCTGGATCAGATCGGACCGTTCGCCAGAACGGTGCGGGACGCCGCCATGATGCTCGAGGCGATCGCCGGAGTCGATCCATACGATTCGACGTCGGTGGACGTGCCGGTTCCGTCCTACACGAAGCTGCTGGACAGCAACGTGGGCGATCTGTCGGGCGTCAAAGTCGGTGTGGCGCGGGAGTACCAGATTGAAGGTGTGACTCCTGGTGTACAGCAGGCAGTCGACCAAGCCGTTGAGGATCTGAAGCGATTGGGCGCCGAGATCGTCGAGGTGAGCCTGCCGCACACGAAGTACGCTCTGGCGACGTATTACATCGTCGCCCCGGCTGAAGCGAGCGCCAACCTGGCACGCTTTGACGGCGTCAAATATGGCTTGAGCCTGGATGCCGAGACGCTCCTCGATAGCTACATGCGCACGCGTGGCGAAGGCTTCGGGCCGGAAGTGAAGCGTCGCATCATGCTCGGCACCTATGCGTTGAGCTCCGGCTACTACGACGCCTATTACGTCAAAGCGCAGAAGGTCCGTACCCTGATCAAGCGTGACTTCGACGAGGCGTTCCAGAAGGTCGACGTCATCGTGACGCCAACCTCACCGACGGTTGCCTTCGCGGTTGGTGAGCGGACGACCGATCCGATTCAGATGTATCTGTCTGACATCTTCACCATTCCGGCGAACATGGCCGGCATTCCTGGCATCGGTGTCCCGTGTGGATTTTCGGATGGCCTGCCCGTCAGCCTGCAATTCATGGGTCGAGCATTCGATGAACCCACCGTCCTGCGCGTGGCACATGTCTACGAGCAGGCAACCGAGTGGCACACCAAGCGTCCCGAACTCGTCTCGGCTGGATCCGCGGAAACGAAGTAGGTCGCCATGAAGAGCTTCCTCTCTGCCGTTGGCGTCACCCTGGCCCGCATGCGGGGCCGGCTGGTCATCGCGTTCGTCTTACTGATCGGTGCTTATTTCGTGGTCGCGTTCGGCGAGCAGGCTTGGAAAGCGCGGCAGCTCCAGGGTGAAGTGGCCGAGCGACAGGCAGCGGTGGACCAGATGGATGCCCAACATCAAACGTTGCAGAGCCAGCTGAAACAATACTCGAGCGACCAGTATCTCTCGTACGTCGAGAGTCGCGCGCGTCGCGATCTGAACCTCTCGCGTCCCGGCGAGACCGTCCTCCTTGTCCGCTGGCAAGGCCCGACGGCGCCCACGCCCACGCCCGCGGCCACTGAAACAACAGCTCAACCGCAGCATGAGGCGAATTGGAACAAGTGGCTCAGTCTGTTTGGTCTGCATTGAGCTGAAAGCGCCGGAAACCCATCGCGACCGCGAGTCCGCGCGGAGTGGGTTACGACGGGTCAGCGTTCATCACATGTTTCGACGCGACAGGTTGGAGTGCATGAGAAGACGAGTGGCTGATGACGGGCCCGAACATCACGGAACTGCTCGGCTGATCGGACTCGCATCTGACCCTTCCGAATTCGATCAGCCCATACTGGATGGCTGTTGCACCAATCCGTGAGATAGGGCGTAGATGGCCGCCTGCGTGCGATCTTTGACGTCCAGCTTCTCGAAGAGGATAGACAACCGGTTCTTGATGGTGCTCTCGGCCAGGCTGAGCTCGTAGGCGATCTCTTTGTTACTGAGTCCTTTTGCGACCAGGCGCAGCAACTCGATCTCACGCTCCGTGAGCGAGGCCAGACCGTCCTCCTCTTGCAAATGGGACATGCGCCGGAACTCAGAGAGCAGCGTCGCCGCCATCTTTGGCTCGATCACCGAGGCTCCGCGTGCGGCGGCTCGAATAGCGTCGATCACCTTGGTGGCGTCGGTGTTCTTGAGTAGGTAGGCATCGGCACCCGCCCGAACGGCGCGAATGACGTGCCCATCCTCGCTGAACATGGTCAGGATGATGACCTTGATTCCAGGGATCTCGGCTTTGACGCCGCGCGTCGCTGAGACGCCGTCGATCCCGGGCATGCTGATATCCATGAGGATGACATCGGGATGCATTTCCTCGGCGATGTCTAGCACGGAATTGCCGTCGCCGACTTCGCCGACGATCTGGATGTCCGGCTCACTCTCAAGCAAGTGCCGCAACGCCTGACGGAAGAGTACGTGGTCATCCGCCAACATTACCGAAATCGGACGCCGCCGCGATACAACTGGCGGAGCTTGCTCGGAGTGCCCCGTATCTGTGGACTCGAATGATGTCACCGCGAACCTCCAACAGATGGCTCTCCTATAAACCACTCGGAGTGTACGGTTGGGCCCGAAAATCAACGATAGCCCAAAAGCCCTAACCAAATTCGGTCCAGTTGTGGCCCCCGAGAAGATCGACAATCTGCAATAATGCGCCAGACTGGTGGCTCCAATTCCGAAGAGTCGAGCGTGTTGCATACACTCGAGTGATGAACCAACCGGGGAGAGATGACCGGACCAGTGAAACTGGACGCGGAGCGACGACTCATTTCCAGTGCTCAGCGTGGAGACCTCGAAGCGTTCAACCAGCTCGTCGAGCAGTATGAACGCTTGGTCTTCGCGGTAGCCCTGCGCCTCTTGCGTGATTATCAGCACGCTGAGGACGTGACGCAGGACGCCTTTCTGCGTGCCTACTCTTCACTGTCGCAATACAGCGGTGGGTCGTTTCGAGCCTGGCTGACGCGCATCGCCACCAACCGCTGCTACGATCTTCTGCGTGCAACGCAACGTCGACCAGCGCAGTCGTTGGATGAGCAGGAGTTCGAGGAAGAGCCGCGCTGGAGCGTCGAACCGTTGCCGGACGACCCCGAACGCCTGGCGATGCGAACCGCGTTAGGACGGCGACTCGACGTGGCGCTCGATCTCCTCCCCGAGGATCAGCGACTCGTTGTTCTCCTCTACGACGTCCACGGTTACGACTACGAAGAGATCGCTCAGATTGCGGGAATCTCCCTTGGAACGGTCAAATCGCGACTCAGCCGGGCACGAGCACGGCTGCGCGACCTACTGAAGGCAGACAAGGATTCGCGGGAACTTTTTGATGCGGTTCGTCGTCATCTCAGTGACGACGACTCTGTCGCGGAAGAGGAAGCGCGACAGCACGGGAAAGTAGAGCGAGCGGAATGACGAGCCAGCCGTCACAACATGATGGCGAACGTGAAGACGCAGGTCATCTGACGGTAGATGATCTGTCCGCCTTCATCAATGGTGATCTCGAGGAAGAAGATCGCAGTTGGGTAGCGGCGCATCTCGACGAGTGCGCCGAATGCCGCGAGTGGCTGTCCGAACTGCGATCCGTCGTGAGGCTGTTGCGTCACGTTGAGGCCCCGGCTCCGTCACGCTCGTTCAAGCTGACTCCCGAAATGGTCAAGCCGAGACTGGTGGAGGTCGAGCCCTGGATCATCCGGGTGCAACCGGCACTGAGGAGGCTGACGGCGATCGCGGCGGCGTTGCTGTTGATCCTCGTAGTGGCCGATGGACTGGCGCACTCGGGCTCGTCGAACGGCTCGAAGTCGGCGGACGTGAGCTTCTCGACGTCGGCGGTAACGTCCAGCGGAGGAGCGTCACAGTCGTTGGCGGTCGCGCCGGCGGCGACAGCCGCCGCGACCAGCGCGGCGCGTGACACCGCATCGTCGGCTTCGGTCGAATCGCAGTCGAACGCTTCGACGGGTGCGGCCGCGACCCCCACCGGGGCGACGATCTCGGCCGGGTCGGGGGCACCACCGCAATCCGAACAACCAGTGGCCACAGGCAAATCAGACCAGGCGCACACCTCGTACTGGCGCTTGGCTGAGCTCGCGGCTGGAGTCGTCGTCGTCTGGCTCCTATTCGTGACAGTAGCGCTGCCGCGGCTTCATGCGCGACGAGAGGCATGACGTCATGCGTGGCGAAGGGAGAGTTCCAATGGCGACGGTCAAACGATTTGGCAAAGTGGCCGGAGTGGTTTTCGGACTGGTCTTATCGGCGGGATTGCTCGCGGCGATCGGAGGCGGTGGCAATCTGGGATCGACTAATCAAGCGGCGGCAGATACGACCTCGACCCAGCACACTATCACCGTGACAGGCGATGGCATCGTGCTGGCCAGCCCTGACACCGCGCACGTCACGCTTGGTGTGCAGGTTCAGGACGCCGAACTGGCAAACGCACAGTCGCAGGCGACCACGAACATGAACGCGGTCCTTGCCGCCCTGAAGAATGACGGTGTCAAGGACAGCGACATCAAGACGGTCAACTACTCGGTCTACGTGAATCAGGATCCGAACGGAAAAGGCACCGTAACCGGCTACACCGTGATGAACCTGGTCGACGTCAAGATCAGCGAGATCGACAAAGTCGGCTCGATCATCGATGACGCCGTCGCGGCTGGTGCCAACAATGTCAGTGGTGTCCAGTTCACCATCGAGAACGTGGACCAGTTGATTCAGAAGGCGCGTGAGCAAGCCATGGCAGACGCGCAGAACAAAGCGCAGCAGTTGGCCAAGCTGGGCGGTGTGCAGCTCGGAATGCCGGTTTCGATCTCCGAGGGAACGACGACCGCGCCGCAGCCGTACGACGTCAGCTCGCGAGAGAGCATGGCGGCTGGTTCCGTGCCGATTCAGACCGGCACCAATCAGGTCAGCGTGACAGTCACGGTCAGCTACGGGTTCTAGAGTAGGGCCCTCACCCCTGTCCCCTCTCTCGCAATGCGGGAGAGGGGAGAACCTCCGGGGAAAGCGCATCTCTCGACCTTTGGTCCCCCTTCTCCTGTTCGCACGGGAGAAGGGCCGGGGATGAGGGTGGCTTGGTGAGGCCCACCCACCTTCAAATCGCGAAACGCGCGAGCAAGAGATCTCTTCTCCGCCCTCAGTTGAGTCGTCGGGCCAGGCGGCTGCCGAAGCGGA
The DNA here is from genome assembly GCA_963822235.1 of uncultured Chloroflexia bacterium. Lineage (GTDB taxonomy): Bacteria > Chloroflexota > Chloroflexia > Thermomicrobiales > Thermomicrobiaceae > CALAGB01. The sequence continues at coordinate 840,379 of CAWGGU010000005.1, read as the reverse complement.
CCCACTCGATCGATCCATCGCTCCCGCGCAGGAATTCGCCGCGCGCTCCCTTGAACGGGGAGTCGAGCGCGACGATCTGCTCCCCTTCGTGAATCGACAGCCGCACGGCGGGCGGTTTCGGACCTGGCTTGGAATCGGGCATCGGGAAGCCACCTTTGGGCGTCGCCTGATACATCAAGACGCCGTTCTCAACATAAAGCTCGGAATCACTCAGCGCGGCGACGTACTGCCCAGCATACTCGTTGAGCTGGTCTTCGCTCGGATGGATTTCCGGCGCATAGGACTCCTTCAGTCCGAGGTAGTGCTCCAGCGCCCACGCGAGCGCATCGCCGTAGAGCTCCGAGCCACGATTGCTGTTGGTCAGTACGCTGATTGCGAATCCGCGCGAGGGGACGAGCCGGAAGAGGGAGAGCTGTCCGTTGGTGCCCCCGGTATGACCCAGCGTCCGCACGCCGTCGAGATCTTTGATCATCCATGAGACACCGACATGTCCAGCGCCACTCCCGGCTGGCGTCCGTGGAGACTGCATCTCGTCCATCGTGGCGCGTTGCAGAACGCGATCGCCGTTCGATGCCGTTCCGTCGCCCATTTGAAAGCGCGCGTAGGTCAGCTGATCGCGCACCGACGACGAGATGGCACCAGCCGGGAATGTGGCTCGCGTCAATCCCCATGGATGCGCGACCCGCGGCTCACCGTCGATGATGTTGTGTCCGACCGTGAAGCGTCCCAGCATGACTTCTTCCGGATCGAAGAAGGAATGGCCCATACCCAATGGCTCAAAGACGAGATCGTGGATGACCTGCTCGTAAGTTTGCCCGGTGACGACTTCCAGTACGCGGCCGGCGATGTAGTAGCCCGAATTGTTGTACGAGAAGAGTTCGCCGAACGGATAGAGCTGCGGCAGTTTCGCCATGCGCTCCACGATCAGGGCGCGGGAATCGTCTCCAGGACCGCAGTCGTCGAAATAGTCACCCACCCAGCCACCGGTGTGGTTGAAGATGTGGCGCAGGGTGACGCCAGCGGTCGCTTCGGCCGATGAGAGCTTGAGATCGGGCAGGTAGGTGCGAATCGGCTCGTCGAGATTCAGTTTGCCTTGTTCGACCAGGCGCATCGCGGCGGTGGCGGTGAAGGTCTTGGTGATCGAGCCGATCTGGAACGTGGTGTCTGGCGTGACTTGCAGCGGGTTCGGGACACTGGTGACGCCGAATCCTGCCACGAATTCGCGTCCATCGAACTGGATCCCGACTGCTACTCCGGGAACGTTCAAGCGCGTCATCTCTTCCTGGACGAAGTCACTCAGCTGTTGAAACAGGGTGTCGGCATTCGATGCGGTCAATGGTTGGTCACCTTTCCGATTGGTATCCCATGCCTCGATTGATTGGCTCGGAGAGCCTGGCGATGGGTGCAGTCTCGCATCGACGCGAACAACCGTCCACACTCAAGCAGGCTTGAATGCGCCATAGACGGCGTGGCCATACCAGTGCCAGAAACACTCGGCATCGGTCAGTCCGGCCGCCTCGAACCACTGTAGTTGCTCGAAGAGACGTGACGGCATATCGAACTCCAGGTCGGGGGTCGCGAAGTGGTTCCAACCCTCGTTGACGAACGTCTCGTAGAAGTCGAGTGACCCGGTCAAGCGTACCGATTGTTCTTTGACGTAGGCGTCCCACATGCGTGCGTTGACCTCCCAGCCGCGCTGCGTGGTGGGCTCGAGAAGGTCAATGATGAGGAGCGCGCCACCCGGTTCGAGTGGATCGGCCAGAGCGCGATAGAGCCGCTGCTTGCCGGTTCCGTCGAGGTGGTGGATGGCGAGGGAGGAGACGAAGCAGCGGATATCGGTTGGCAGACGATTGAGCCAGTCGTTTGCGAAGAGATCGAACTCGCGCGCTTCAAAGCGGCTAGAGAAGACCGCCAGCTCCGACTCGGCCTGGCGCAACATGAGCGGAGACCCATCAAGCCCGATCACGCGGCTGCGGGGAAAGCGATCGAGTATCGCGCGGCTCAACGGACCCGAGCCGCAGCCGAGATCGACCACGAGAAATTCGTCGTCTGGATTCGCCGGAATGAAGGACGTCACGACCGCGTTCTGCTCGGCTCGGTGCGGAAAGACGACGTTGGCGAACTCCATGAATTGGCGCGAGTTCTCCTCGCTCCATTGGTTCTCTGTTGCGGACTCGGCCACATTGACCAACCTTTCTGTTTTTGGCGATAACGAACCCCATTCTACGGAAGCGGTGATCCTGGCTCACACCGCAATCGAGAACAGCGCCACGCGCCACGGATCCCGTGCACAAATATCACGACCAGATCGGTGTTTGGACGATCCTCAATTGACGTTCTCAATTCTGCGTCTATAATCATTCTTGAGAACTTGATGGAACCGAGGTGATCGAGAGTGCCGATATCAAGAGCCGAAGCCATCCTCCATCCGGTGCGCATGCGCATGTTACAGACGCTGGCCACCGGCCTGGATGGTCGAGCGATGACGGCGAGAGAGATCGGCGCGCTGCTCCCGGAGGTCGCGCAAGCCTCCATATACCGCCATCTAGCGAGGTTGGTCGATGCAGGCGTGGTCGAAGTCGTCGAGGAGCGCAGGGTTCGTAACACCATCGAACGCGTGTATGCGTTGCCCAATGGTGCCGCGGTATTGTCCCAGGATCAGATGTCGGGCATGAGCCGCGAAGAGCACATGCATTCCTTCACGACGTTTGTGGCCGGTCTGCTCGGCGACTTTGCGCGCTATCTGGAGCGGTCGTCGCTCGATTTCGAGCGTGACGGCGTTGGATACCGAGAGCTCGTCCTCAACCTGAGCGACGATGAAATGGCTGAGTTCACTCGAGCGGTCAGCGCCGCCATTCTTCCGTACCTGAAGATCAAACCAGCGGATCATAGACGACGGCGCGTGCTCGCCAGTATCGTGATACCCGTTGATGAGCGTTCGTTGTCGGACGAACAGTCATGAAAGGAAATCGCCCATGATGGTCGTGACGTCGGAGAACATTACGGGTTTCGAGGTGATCGAAGTCAAAGGACCGGTCTTTGGTGTGGTGGTTCGCAGCCGTGGGCTGGGAGGCAACATCATGGCCGGCCTGCGCTCGATCGCCGGCGGCGAGATCACGGAATATACCCAGATGCTTGAAGAGGCGCGCTTGCATGCGCTGGATCGCATGGTGAACAACGCGCAAAAGATGGGGGCCAACGCCGTCAATATGATGCGGTTCGATTCCTCTGAGATCGGCCAGACGATGAGTGAGATCGTCGCCTACGGCACCGCGGTCGTCATTCGACCTGTGAGCTGACGCCGTGCTGCGCGGATGTCTCGTCCTGGTGGGAGTTGTCGGGGCGGCAGTTGGCGTGGTGATGATCGCGACCGGTTCCGCGATCCCCGCTGCAATCGAGCTCTTGGCCACCGCGGTCGTCGTCGTTCTAGCGCTCCTCTTCGAGCGTCGAGGTTACCGACCTGATGTGAATCGCGCTCAAGGACCGTGGGAGGAGACCAGCGAGCGGTTCGTTGATCCGGTCTCGGGCCATTTGATGGTGGTTCGCTACAACCCCGAAACGGGAGAGCGGGACTACGTCGATCGGGGCACAGCTGAATAGGCTGTCGAGAACCCCGTCGAAGTAGTCGATTCAAAGGAAGCGCAGTGCGATGAGTCTCGGGACAGCACTCCTTCTTATATCGCCAATCGCCGTGATCGAGATCGGCCTGATGATCTTTTGCCTGTACGACCTTTTCCGTTCGGATCGACGGGTGAAGGGTGAGAACAAAATCGTTTGGGCCTTCGTGATCGTCCTTCTCAACTGGATTGGCGCGCTCATCTATCTGTTTTACGGGCGCGAGGCAGACTAGTGGACGCCGCGATCACGTGCGACGGATTGGTCAAACGCTACGGCGAGGTCGTCGCACTCGATCATCTCGATCTGAGCGTCCCTCGTGGGTCGATCTTCGGATTTCTCGGACCGAATGGTGCCGGTAAGACGACCGCCATCCGCCTGCTTACGGGTTTGGCGCGCGCGACCGAGGGACGAGCCACCGTGGCGGGATTCGAAGTTGGAGCGGACTCAGTCGGATTGCGCCAGCACATCAGCTATCTCGATCAGCAGCCTCATTTCTATGACTGGATGCGCGGTCGCGAGCTGCTCGAGTTTGTCGGCCAGCTTTTCGGTCTGAGCGGTTCAGCGCTGGCCAGGCGCGTCGACGAGATGCTCGAACTGACCGGGCTGACCGATGCGTCCAAGCGTAGAATCGGCGGCTACTCAGGTGGTATGCGGCAGCGGCTTGGGCTCGCCCAGGCCTTGATCAACCAGCCCGATGTCCTCTTTCTGGATGAACCAGTCAGCGCTCTGGATCCGGCCGGGCGCCACGACCTGCTCGAAGTGATCGATCATTTGCGTGGTCGCTCGACCGTCTTCATGTCATCCCACATCCTGGCTGACATCGAGCGCGTCTGCGACCGGGTCGCCATCATCAACGAGGGGCGTCTGGTGGTCGAGGCGACGGTTGAAGACCTTCAGTCTCGCTATGCCCTGCCGATCTTCGTGCTGCAGTTCGATAAGAGTGACGACCCGGGCATAGCGTCGCTCGGTGACCGGCTCAGACAGGCTCCGGGGGTGATGAACGTGACACTCGAGCGGGACGAGATGCGCGTCTCGACGGATGATCCGGCTGGAGCGAGCCCCGCATTGTTACGGATGGTGGCGGAGAGTGGCGTTTCGGTTCTGCGTTTTGAACGCGTCCGACCGAGCCTGGAAGACATTTTCTTGCGGCTTGTCTCGGGGGAATCGGCCGCGGGCGACGAGGTCGCGTCATGAGAGGGTTTTCGATCCTGCTGCGAAAGGATCTCCTGGAGCAGTGGCGAACATATCACCTGCCAGTCGTCGCGCTCGTCTTCCTGGTCTTTGGGCTGGGATCTCCGATTCTCGCCAAGTACACGCCGGAGCTGCTGGCGCACAGCGGCGGGAACGTGCAGATCATCGTTCCAACGCCGACCACCGCGGACGCGGTCGATTCATTTCTCAGCAACGCTGGGTCGGTGAGTGCGTTTGCGGCGATCTTGCTGGCTATGAGTACGGTGGCGCGTGAGCGGGAGCGCGGAACCGCGGCTTTGGTGCTCAGCAAACCGGTTAGCCGATCTGCTTTTCTCGAGTCAAAGTTCGCCGCTCTGTTGATCACGCTTGGGGTGAGCGTCATCGTAGGCGGGTTAGCGGATTACGGCTACACTGCGGCCCTCTTCAGCACGATGTCGGTGCCGGGGTTCGCGGCGTGTTGCGCGCTCGTGTTGGTCGAGATGATGGTTTTCGCCGCGGTCACGTTCTTCGCGAGCACGCTGATTGGATCAACCCTGCCTGCCGCTGGCATCGGCCTGGGTGCCTATATCATGACGGCGATCATTGGCATTGTTCCGATGGCCGGGCACGCCATGCCAGGTGGCCTTGAGGCTCCGGCCAAGGCGCTTGCACTGGGTCAGACCGCTCCACATCTCTGGACGTCGCTCGGCTTCAACCTGCTCTGGATCGCGGTCTTCCTGATCGCCTCGTGGCTGGTCTTCCGCAATCAGGAGTTCGGGGGCTGAACAGACGTTGCGATGATGCTTTTGCCCCAGCCTTGCCCCGTTTGATTAGATTAGAAGCTCGGCGTGACGTTCCGACGTGACGTAACGCGAGAGCGACTCTGGCAGCTCGTCTGGTCGTTCCGGTGCGCGTAGGTCCGTTGCATGCAGACGCATGGGAGCCGGATTGAGATCCAGAATGGGCCGGTCGCGCAGCTGTAGATAGTCGCCCAACAGTTTGTAGTGGGTGCGCATGGCTGCGAACCAGAGCTCGGCCAGTGCTCGCCGTCGTTCAGTGTCTGATAGCCATTGTCGAGCCCGTAGCTCGCCGCCGAGCAGAATGAAATTCGAGCGATTCTGCTCCATCGCTTGTTTGATCGCATAGATCGACATGGGCGCTCCGATCTCGTTGCGGCGGAATTGCCAATAGCACCGGGTGTCGATCCAATCGTATGAATGTTGAGTTCCCTGAAGGTTGCAAGTTGACTACCGATCAGTCGTTCGACCAGCACGATAGCCAGCCACCGCGCCGCATCATTGTCGCCCTCTCGGGTGGCGTCGACAGCGCGGTGGCCGCGCTCACGCTGCGCCTGCAGGGGTGGGACCCGATCGGCGTCCATCTTCGCCTGTTCGATTCCGATCCCGAGTCGCTGGCGGAGGGGGTGTGCTGCGGTGACGAGGCGGCCTCCGACGCTCGTATGGTGGCGGCCAGCCTCGACATCCCCTTCTATATTCGCGATCTGCGCTCGCTCTTCGCCGCCGAGGTGGCGGATGCGACCATTGCCTCGTATGCCGCGGCCGAGACGCCGAACCCGTGCCTCAACTGCAACCATCGCGTACGCATCCCGTCGCTGCTCAAACTGGCGGAAAGCCTGGGAATTCCAGCCGTCGCGACCGGCCACTACGCCCGCAAAGTGCGAATGGGGGATCGATGGCTTCTGGCCGAGGGCCACAACCTGAAGCGCGATCAGTCCTACGCCCTGTATCGGCTGACACATGACGATCTGGACCGCCTCGAGTTTCCGCTTGGCGAGCTCGACAAGGAGACGGTGCGCTCACGTGCTCGCGCTGCCGGCCTGCCCGTCTTCGACAAGCCATCCTCAGTCGATCTCTGTTTCGCCAAGACGGCAGGCGGCATCGGGAATATGGTGGTCACTGCCAGGCCCGAGACGGGACAGCCCGGTCCGTTGATCGATGAAGGCGGAACCATCGTTGGCTCTCATCGCGGCATTGCCTATTTGACGGTCGGTCAGCGCAGCGGATTGCAGTGGACTAAGACGACACCCGAGCGGCGATTCGTCTCACATATCGACGCGAGCTCTGGAGCGGTGACGGTCGCCACGCGCGATCGCATCGTGACGCGAAGCGCGCGCCTGCGCGGCCCAATCTGGCACAGCGAGCTTCCACAGCGTTGCGACGCGCGCGTTCGCTACCAGGGGCCGCGATATCCGGTGGAATGTGATGGTGAGGTCGTGCGCTTCCTCGTGCCGGGTCCGCCGCTGGCGGTCGGCCAGGCGGTCGTCCTGTATGACGGACCGCGCGTGCTGGGTGGTGGCATCGCCGCTGAGGTGGAGCGAGGCGCGAGCTAGCCGCTAGCTCGCCGCGTCGCGGTTCCAATCGCCGGAGCGACCGCCACTCTTGTGCTCCAACCGGATTTCGCCGATGACCATGCCGCGATCGACCGCCTTGACCATGTCGTAGATCGTGAGTGCCGCGATGCTCGCCGCGGTCAGGGCCTCCATCTCGACGCCTGTTTTGCCGCGGGTCTCTACTTTGGCCTCGATTCGAACAGCGCTCTCCGCCTCAACCGTCTCGAAATCGACCTCGATCGAGGTCAGCATTAGCGGATGACAGAGGGGGATGAGTTCGTGCGTCCTCTTCGCGGCCATGATGCCCGCGATGCGGGCCACGCCGAGCACGTCACCCTTCTTGGCGCGTCCCTCGACGATCAGCTTCAACGTCTCCGGCTGCATCTGGATCTGTCCATGCGCAACGGCGACGCGATGCGTTTCGTCCTTGGCGCCGACGTCGACCATGCGGGCGTTTCCCTGCTCGTCGAAGTGTGTCAGCTCACTCATCACGGGCCTCCGTCATTTACCGACCTGCTCCGACAACGATCGGGCGCGGATTTCAACGTCGCCGGACTGGATCGTTCGCGCTGGTATGCGGCGGCCGTCGCTCATCGACCGTACCGCGGCGCGAGCGATTGGTCAGGACCACGCCGCTCAGAATCGTTACGCCACCGATCAGCAGGAAGATCGTGACGTGCTCACCCAGCAACAGCCACGAACCCAGCACGCCGAAGACCGGGACCATATAGATATAGATCGCGACCTGGGTTGGCTGCAACACGCGCAGTCCTCGATACCAGAGCGTGTAGGAGAGGACTAGCGCCAGTGCAGTGGTGACGACGGTCGCCAGCCACTGCGTCGGTCCGAAGCGAGTCAGATCGCCGAAGATCTGGTGGTCGTAGAGAAGGAGCGGCATGGCCGGAAGTGCGCCGATGATGGTGACGATCCCGGCGAACTGCGTTGGTGGGCATCGGGTCAAATAGGGCTTGCTCAGGATCGTGTAGAGCGCCCAGGCGCTGGGGCCACACAGGGTGATGAGTACACCGAGGGCGTTGTGCAGGTCGATGGTCGCGTGGGGACCGCCCCAGAGAAGGACGATCAGGAATCCACAGAAGGCGACGAAGATGCCAAAGAGTTTCTGACGCGTCAACGCTTCCTTGAGGATCGCCCAGGAGAGGAGGGCGGTGAAGACCGGGTTCGACGTCACGATCAGGCTGGCGAGCCCGGCCGGGATGAGCCGTGTGCCGATGGCCACCGCCGAGATATTGATGGTGATGCCGAGCGTGCCGATCAGCAGCAGCCAGGCCCATTCTCTCAGCGTGAAGCGCGGAAAGGTTCTGGAGGACGCCAGCAGAACCACTCCGAAGATGAGGCTTCCGAGCATCAAGCGCAGCAGCAGGAGTTCGACCGGGTTGATAGTGCGCAGCAAGTACTTCATCGAGATGAAGTTCGAGCCCCACATGGCCGCCACCAACAGTAGTGACGCGTGAATTAGCAGTGATGGACGCTCGCGAATGGTCGTCTCCCAACGATGAGTCGCGCTCGGCGCAAACGCCGCTAATTCTACCGGCTCACAACAGGAAGGACGGCCAGGTCGGCCGTCCTCGTTCTACGACGTCTTGATTCCGTGGGGGTACGTTAGCCCAGCACCTCGTCGAGCGCGTCGGTCAGGGCCGCCACGACCTCGTCCGCCTGCTCCATCGTGAGCGTGAGCGGTGGCGAGATCGACACGCCGTCGTTGCTAGCCCGCACGATGATGCCGCGTTGTCGGGTCGCCGCCTGGATGCGTCCACCGACGTTGAGGGACGCGTCGAACTTGGCTTTGGTCGCCTTGTCCGCCACGTACTCGACGATCATCATCATGCCCTTGCCGCGCACGTTGCCGATGTAGGGCCGCTCGAGGAGCTTGCTCAGCTCGCTGATCATGTGCTCGCCGACCTTACCCGCGTTCTTGGGCAGGTTCTCGTCCTCGATGATCTGGATGTTGCGTAGCGCCACCGCACAGGCGACCGGGTGACCGGAGTAGGTGAAGCCGTGCATGAAGACCTGATCCGGTTCGGCCATGACGTCGAAGATATTGTCGCTGACCGCGACGCCGCCGAGCGGAATGTAGCCGGAGGTGATGCCCTTGGCGAACGACGCGATGTCGGGCGTCACGCCATACTGCTGCATGCCGAACATGGTGCCGGTGCGACCGAAGCCCGTGATGACCTCGTCGTGAATCAGGAGGATATCGTTCTCCTTGAGAACCTTGGAAACCTCTTGCCAGTAGTTCTGCGGCGGCGGAACGACGCCACCGGCGCCCTGCACCGGCTCGCCGATGAAGGCGGCGATCGTTTCGGCGCCCTCACGAGCGATCATTTCCTTGAGCTCGTTGACCAGCTTCTCGACGAATTCGTCGTCGGAGAGGCCGTCGCCATTGCGGTACTTATAAGGAGCCGAAAGGTGCATGAAGCCTTCGGGTCGCGGGCCGAATCCGGTCCAGTACGCCGGAATGCCGGTGGCCGAAAGCGCGCCCATGGCGATGCCGTGGTAGGCCATCATGCGGGAGATGACCTTGATCTTCTCCGGCTTGCCCTTGAGATGCCAGTAGTAGCGGGCGATCTTGATGGCGCTCTCGTTCGACTCCGCGCCGCCAGAAGTGAAGTTGAAATGGTTCAGCGAGCCGGGGAACATGCTCGGCCAGCTTGGCCGAGAGCTCGATCACGGGTGGCGTCGCCAGCCCAAAGAAGGTCGGCGCGTACGCCAGTTCCTCCATCTGCTCTTTGGCGACTTCGGCCAGTTCGGCGCGACCGTGTCCGACATTGACGTTCCACAGACCCGCGAACGAGTCGATGTAGCGTTTGCCATCCGAATCCCAGAGATAGACGCCCTCGCCATGCGTGAAGACGAGTGGCCCATACTCCTGCAACTGACGCAGGTTGGAGACCGGATGGAGCATGTACTTCTTGTCTTTGGCGACTAAGGTCGGCGGTATTCCAGGTTTTCGCCATCGTCATTGTGCGTCATCCCTTCGACTCGTAGCTCTGCCTGTCTGGCCACATTGTGCGATAGTTCCCGCACTTCGTCTACCACGGCCGAGACGGACCTGCATCGGCGGGATTTGTCGCGTGTGCGTCCGATGCCGTAGTCTGAAGGCGACGCCATTGTATACAATCGAGGAGGCGCTCTGATGTCGAACATGCATGATGGTCAGGACGAGTTCTTCGTCGAGCACGACGAGGTGCGACGATTCATTGATGAGGTGCAGCGGGCGCGGAGTGTCACGCCGGTCGCCGAGACGATGGTGGAGGACCTCAAACCAGCCTTCGGGCGTCTGCTGTCAACCCAGGGCTGGCTTCCGGAGGAGTTCTCGGTTCCGTATGAGGCCAGCGGGATGGGCGGCGGAATCGGGCAATATCTCCTGTATCGATCGGCCGACAAATCGCTGACGCTCTTTTCGCTGGTCGTCCCTTCCGGCTCGTCGACGCCGGTTCATGACCACCTGGCGTGGGGGTTAGTCGGGCTCTATCAGGGCGAGCAGCACGAAGAGGTGTATGCGCTGGAGCGAGGCAACGCCGATCGCGGTGACGCGGCCCTCAAGTTGGCTGAAGAGCGGGATCTGACCCAAGGGGAGTTTTACGCGCTGCTTGCCGCCGGATGGGGACATCCATCGCGTCACGACCACGTCGGACGAGGCGTCCATCTCGATTCATCTGCTCGGCAACGACGCGGGCTGCGTGTTGCGCCACAGCTATGAGCCGGAAGCCGCGCGCTCTCACTCGTTCCGCTCCGGCTACAGCAACATGCCCTGCGAGGAGGAGTGATCGGCGGCCAGGCCCCGAAGCGTGCCGGGAATGTAGTGGCGGGCGTCCCTGCCCGCCTTCCTCACGTATCCACAAACGCAATTCTTTAGACAACCGCTCAACAATTCATGCTGTTCGAAAAGCGCTCACTCGCTCGACGAAGGCGGGCAGGGACGCCCGCCACTACAGCCTTGGGATTCACTGAGGCGTTCCGGAGAGGTCGGTCGACACAGGGAAGGAATCCGTCCCAATTAGATCGTTGGGATTCACTGAGGCGCTGGGCTCTGCGCCAGTTTGGGTTGGAGGGGCGAAGCTTGTCTTCGCCCACGGACGGGCGAGCATACACTCCCAGGTGCGGCGCCGTGTCTAGATGCGCCCTGCGTTGCTGCGTTCAGCTTGGGATCTATAGCTGCGTTGTGGGCGAAGGCAAGCTTCGCCCCTACCGGATGGCAGCGTTGAGGGCGCGCGGGACGATGATGAGGGCCAAGTCAAGCTTCGCCCGTGCAGCGGGGATGGTCGCAAAATTTCATGCTTAAAAGAGACGAGGGGTGTGCATCCCGTACGGGAATACACACCCCTCATCGCCAGAAAGGCCAACCGTCAATAGAGGATTTTCTAGCTCAGTCCTGGCCGAAAGGGCCGAGCCTATTTGAGGGTTTCCGTGGAAACGATCACCGGAGTGACCGTTCAACTGAGGAAATCAGGGGGTTGTGTACAGCCTGGCACACTCTCTCGAGCAGCCCAGCAGCTCTACAACCGGCCATGACGCGGTTGACCCTCAGAACACGCGTCCGAAGACGCGCAGGAAGTTGTTTTGTTAAGCGCGACCAGGCAGTCGAACCGCTTGGTCGTCAGCCGATCCGCTCAAGTTCTTCAGCAAGCTGCCGAAGACGGCGAGCATTGATCGCGTAGTATTTCATGCCGTTGGACGGCCGCACGCCGACGATGTCAGCGGCCTCGAGCATCGCGAGATGGCGTGATACTGCCGATTGACTGATGCCGAGACGTCCAACGATTTCTTGCGCGTACAGCTCCCGCCCCCGCAGCATCTCGATGATGCGAAGTCGGGTACCGTCTGCCAGAGCCCGCAATCCCGGAAGGAGATCAGCGGAGGACGTTGAATCCTGCTCAGGCTGGGTGACGGCGCTGGCACGTTGGCAGTTGAAGTAGAGAATGAGCTCGGGCGGGTAGAGAATGAACTGAACGAAATTCCCGAGGTGGTAGGACGGGCAAAAGGTCACCCGCTCTACGTGCGGCAGTGCCAGCTGAACCTCTTCCGGAAGCCGGTGTCCGCTCAGCTCCGAGAAGGCACCCGCGACGCCCGGATAGGTCGTCGATCGTGCCTGTCGCAGCGCTCTGCGCATCTCGGGCATCGCTCGCTCGAGCTCGGCGCTGTAGCAATCCTGCCAGAATCGCCGTACCAGATTGACTGTGCGCGCCTTCAATTGTTCAGGTGCAAGAACCAGGTTCACGACCTCATCTAAGTCGGCCCGTGTGATGCCTGGTTCGAGAAACGCACGCCATTCATCCGGGTTGTTGTCCGCCGGCGGCGTTTCAGTTACTCCTCGATCTCGATAGACCCGAAGCACGGACTGTGCCACCATGCTTCGGTAAGCCCACGGCGAGAGACCTTCCAGATGTTCGAGGTAATCCTCGAACCCCGCCGCCAGCCGTTCAGGCTGGAATGGGTCAAACGACATCAGCAACTCTTCGATGAAGTAGAGCAGCCGCCCGGAAAAACCGAGCATGGTGTCGAGATCATGCTGGGCCTCGGGGTCCAGCGTTTGACGTGCTTCGACGAGCCAGCGGTCAAACCGCCGCGGATCGGTCGCTCGATACACCAGTGAGATCGCGGACGTCAGGTCGAGAACGACTGAAACCGCGAACTCCAGCTTGAGCGCCGGCCGGCCCACAATGAGCTCACCCATATGCTGGTTCGGCCTGCCTTCTCACTCCAGAATCGGAGCTGCCTCTATCGCCGTATGAGCATATCATTGTGACCGAAAACCTGTCAACAGTTTGTCTCCCCCCAGCGTAGCCCTGAAAAAACCGCGCGCACATGGGCGCTCAGTCCTGTTCGGCGGCCTCGCGTGCCATGCGTGCATAGTCCTCACGCGGCGGGCTGAAGATGTCGAGTACCAGGCATCCGTCCTCGTAAGTGCGGGCGTGATGTGGCACGTCGCCGGGGATCGTATAGGCATCGCCGGGCTTGAGCAGGCGCGTTTCGTCGTTGATGGTGAGCTCCAGCGAGCCCTCCAGCATGACACCTAGCTGTTCCTGCGGATGCTGGTGGCGCGGCATGTCCCGATTGGGCTCGATGCGCACCCAGTTGGCCATCATGTCGCCACCGGTGATCGATTGCATCAGGAACCCTTCGAGCGGGTTGAACGGCTTGACATCGTCGAGCTTGTAGAAGCGCGGCTCGAAGGAGGCATTCTGCTGACTCATGGTTGTTCTCCTTTCGCTCCCGGGCAGTATAGCCCAACTTTCCCGCGTGCAGATCGATGCCGGAGATGCCCGATGTGGGTGGTAAAATCGAGCGTTGACCGATTCGGGCATCCTGATGCGACCCGGCTCGGAATCTGGAAGAGGATGAGGTGGACGAGACGTCGTCGCGTTTTCTGCGCGCCTGCCGCCGCCAGTCGGTTGATCGCACGCCAGTCTGGTTCATGCGTCAGGCGGGCCGCTACATGGCGGAGTACCGTGAGATCCGTCAGAAGCACTCGATGCTCGAGATCTGCGCCAACGCCGAGCTCGCGGCAGAGGTGACGCTCCAGCCAATGAAGCGGATCGACGTCGACGCGGCCATCATCTTCGCCGATCTCCTCCCACCACTGATCCCGATGGGCATCGATCTCGAATACGCGGCGGGCGAGGGACCGGTCATCCACAATCCGGTCCGCGGTGCCGAAGACGTCGATCGGCTGCGCACTTACGACCCGCACGAGTATCTTGGCCCCACGTTTGACGCCATCCGACTCGTGCGGCGTGAGCTTCCAGCGACCAAGGCGGTCATCGGTTTCGCCGGGGCACCGTTCACCCTGGCCAGCTACATGATCGAGGGCGGCAGCTCGCGTAATTACCTGCGCACGAAGCAGCTCATGTATGGCGAGCCCGATATCTGGCACGTCCTGATGGAAAAGCTGGCCGAGACGACGAGTCGCTATTTGACGGCTCAGGTTGAGTCCGGAGCCGACGCGGTTCAGATCTTCGACAGCTGGGTCGGAGCGCTCAGCCCACGCGACTATCGAGACTTCGTCTTTCCGCACGTGAGCCGCATCGTGGCCAATCTCAAACCTCTGAACGTGCCCATCATCCTGTTTGGGACAGGGACCGAGGGGCTTCTCGATCAGTTCGCGGCGACCGGTGTGGACGTGGTCGGGCTCGATTGGCGCGTCACGATCGAACGTGGTTGGGGACGAGCCGGAGGTGACGTTGCGGTGCAGGGGAATCTGGACCCAGTTCTCCTCTTTGCACCGCGAGGTGAGATCGAGCGGCAGGTGCGGTCCATCCTGGATGACGTCGGCAATCGAGACGGGCACATCTTCAATTTGGGACATGGAATCCTGCCCGGTACTTCGGTCGAAAACGTGCAGTTGGTGACGGACCTGGTCCATCGAATGAGCGAGCGGGCGTAATTGTCCGCAACGAGGAAGAGTTAGTCGTGGAAGAGCGTCCAACCAAGAATCAGCCCGAGACGATCGGCGTCCTGCTCATGGCCTATGGCGGACCAACGTCGCTGGATCAGATTCCCGCCTATCTGGCCGACGTGCGTGAGGGGCGCACGCCATCCGACGAGCTAACCGCCGAGATGACGCATCGCTACGAATCCATCGGTGGCCGTTCGCCGATTCTGGAGCTCACTCAGGCACAGGCTCGCGGAATCGAGCAGGAACTGAATCACGAGTCCGACGTCACCTTCAAGGTCTACGTCGGGATGCGTCACTGGCACCCTTATATCCGCGAGGTCATGCCGCAAATCGTGGCGGACGGCGTCGATCGTCTGGTGGCGGTCGTTATGGCGCCGCACTACTCGCGCATGAGCGTGGGACGCTACATGCAGCGGGTGGATGAAGCCATGCAACAGGTGGGTGCTGACCTGCCGGTGCTGCAGGTCGAGAGCTGGAAAGACGAACCAGCCTTCATCGAGGGTGTTTCGCGAGCGGATCACGAAAGCGCTCACGCAGTTCCCGGAAGCCGAACGGGACGACGTCTTCGTCCTCTTCACCGCGCACAGCCTGCCCGAGCGCATCCTGCAATGGAACGATCCCTATCCCGAGGAGCTCAAGACCTCGGTTCAGGAGGTCGTCAATCGTTTGCATCCTCGCCACTGGGATTTCGCCTTCCAGAGTCAGGGCGCGACCGCCGATCCGTGGCTTGGCCCTTCGGTCGAGGAGACGCTCGAGCGGCTGAAGTCGGACGGCGTCAAGAACGTGCTGCTGGTGCCGATCGGGTTCGTCTGTGACCACGTCGAGGTCCTCTACGACGTCGACATCGAGCATCGAGGCCAGGCGAGCGCGCTCGGTATCCGACTCGAGCGAACCGAATCGCTGAACGACGATCCACACCTATGCCGCGCCGTGGCCGACGCGGTGCGCCGCACGCTATTACAGGCCGCCGAGGCGAGCGCACACTGACCGGGACCTGAGCGCGTCGCGGAAAGGGAGTCGAGTGGAGAATCCGCACATCCTGGTCGTTGGCGGTGGCATCTCCGGGCTCACCGCGGCCTATCAGCTTCAACGCCTCGCTCGTCAGAGCCAGACGCACTTCAAGATCACGCTGGTTGAGTCGGACCGTCGTTTGGGCGGGAAGATCCTGACTGACCGTACCGACAACATGGTCATCGAAGCTGGTCCTGATTCATTCCTTTCGTCGAAACCGGCCGCGCTGGAGCTGTGCCGCGAGCTGGGCATCGAGGACTCCGTCATCGGCACTACTGAGTCCGGCGGAGGCACATACATTCTGCGGAATGGCCGGCTCGAACCCTTGCCCGAAGGGATCACCATGCTGGTCCCAACCAAGTTCAAACCGCTCCTCTTCAGCCGACTCCTCTCTCCACTGGGCAAGCTGCGCATGGGCCTCGATTTCTTCATCCCCCCACGTCGCGACGCAGGCGACGAATCAGTCGGGCATTTCGTTCGGCGCAGGCTCGGGAGCGAGGCGTTCGAGCGCATGGCCCAGCCGCTCCTCTCCGGCATCTATGCGGGTGATGCCGACTGCCTCAGCCTCGCCGCGACGTTCCCGCGGCTGCGCGACACCGAGCTGAAACATGGGAGCCTGACGAAAGGGATGCTGGCTCAACGCAAGCAGGCGGCGGCTAATCCGCCGACTGGGCCCAAGCGCTCAGCCTTCCTCTCGTTGCGGGGTGGTCTTGGCCAGTTGACCGACGCGTTGGGGGAGGCCCTGACCGACGTCGACGTGCTGCTCGGGACATCTGCAACGTCTCTCGACCGCGTCGACGATGGCCGGTACGGGGTGAGTCTCTCCGATGGCGGGAGGTTGATCGCTGATGGGCTCATTTTGGCGATTCCGGCATATGCGGCGAGTCAGATGCTCGGAACGATCGAATCTTCCGTGGCGAGCCTGCTCAGTCACATTCCGTACGTCTCGACCGCAACGATCACGCTGGCCTATCACGCAGAAGATGTGACCCGCAGCGGTGTGGGGCGTGGATTCGTCATACCGCGGGTTGAGAACCGCGAGCTGACTGCCGTCACCTGGGTGACTCAGAAATTCACGCATCGGGCCCCGGACGGGGTAGCGCTGGTGCGTGCCTTCGTGGGCCGGGCCGGTCGCGAGGATGCGGTCGAGCTTTCCGACGAGGAACTGCTACGGCTGGTGCGTCGCGAGCTTGACGAGATTCTGAGCATTGGTGCCGACCCGATCGACGCGCGCATCTACCGCTGGCGGCGTGCATTGCCGCAGTACGTCCTGGGACACCTCGAACGGCTTGATGAGATCGATGAGCGCATGGCGTCCATGCCGAACATCCAGCTTGCTGGTGCCGCCTATCGTGGCGTTGGCATTCCCGACTGCATTCAGAGTGGCCGCTCGGCCGCGACCAAGGTGTTTGAAGCGCTCGGGCTTACAGCATCACCAGTTGTCGTGCAGCCGAGTACGCCTGCCTGATGGAAGATGTTGAACTCCTGACCCCGCGATGAGTATCTCGTTGGACTTTGCAACTATCGATTTCATGTCATCCCGAACCGCGGTGAAGGATCTCTCTCCACTTGACGCGGTGTCCTGTATCGGGTGGTGAGAGATTTTTTGGCTGCGGCCTCAGTAGATGGCCACAGAGGACTTGTCACTCAAAAGGCACGCATCGCGATCTTGTCATGCTGAGCGATGGTCCTCGCTCCCGCACCCAGAGGGTACCCGGAGAGAGTCAGAGAGCGGGTGGCAGCGGAGTCGAAGCATCTCTCCGTATGGGACACACCGGCCCGGGGTAGCGGGTGAGAGATCCTTCGACTGCCTAACCCCCACTGACTCCCCCTTCACGGGAGGGGGAGAACCATCAGGATGACACAGGGGACGTTGGTCGTCGCTCGGGTGGCGAATTCACTGTGGTCGACTACTCAGAATGACAATGCAGCGTTGATGGCGTCCCTCGTTGCAACTTCTCTCTGATCTCCCACCCCAATACGTTTCGACCCGCGTCTCCTACGGCACGAAACCGCCTTGCGTGATGGCCTCGTCGAAGGTCTGGCGCGCGTTCTCGTTGCGCAGCACGAAGACCACCTGAGTGACGTGGTTGTCGGGGTGCGACAGGTAGGACGTGGCCGTTTCGACCATCACTTCGGCGCACTTAGAGAGGTCGAATCCGCCAACTCCGGCCCCGAGAGCCGGAAAGGCGATCGATTCCAGTCCAAGCTCATTGCAGACCTGTAGCGCGGCGATCGTCGCCTGACGAACTGTCTCGCGTGAAGCACCGACCGAGTGACCATCCTCGAAGCCCATCGCCGCCGCGTGGATGACGGCTTTGTTGGGGAGGCGACCGGCGCTGGTCGCGATGGCCTCTCCCACCCGAATCGGCCCCCTTGCCATAGCTTCACGTTCGATCTCGTCGCCGCCCGCGCGTTTGATAGCGCCAGCAACGCCAGCACCCATCCAGAGTTCGTTGTTGGCGGCGTTCACGATGGCGTCCGTTTTCGCCTCGACGATATCGCCAACAATCGCGCTAACAATAGGTTCGACGATCACAGCAGCATTCCCTTCCAGAGCCTGTCGAGTGAAGCCAGCGGAGAGCGACCTCAGTCCTTGCAATTCCGAGGCCCGGGGACACCATTAGCTTGACATTGTATCCCCGATCCAATAACATACCTTCTGTATGTATGTTTTGGAGTAACGAATGTCGGTGCGGCGAACTCAGGCGGAGCGAAGAGCGCAAACAAAAGCGGCGTTGATTGGAGCGGCGCGGACCCTCTTTGCGGAGCGCGGCTATGTCGCCGTGTCCCTTGAGGAGATCGTCCGTGCGGCTGGAGTGACTCGTGGCGCGCTCTACCACCACTTCGAACATAAGCAGGACCTTTTCCGAGCCGTCGTCCAGGAGATCGAAGACGAGATAGACGAGAGCATGGTCACAACCGGCGGCTCGGATTTGTCGGGGCTTGAGCGTTTTCGGGTCGCGGTCCGTGTCTTTCTCGCGGCGTGTACTCGTGCGGACGTGGGGCAGATCCTTTTGATCGACGGACCGTCTGTGCTGGGCTGGCAGGAGTGGCGAGAGATCGATGCGGTGCCCACACTGCGACTGCTCGAAGAAGGGCTGGAACAGCTCGCCGTGCACGGTTGGATCGCTCCACAGCCCTACAAACAATTGGCCCACCTCATCTATGGTGCCGTGATTGAGGCCGGGCTGTACATCGCCAGCACGTCTGATCCAGAGGCGGCGCTGCCCGAGATGCACGCCACCCTCGAGCATCTCCTCTCAGCCACTCTGGGATGGGACGACTCGAATCTTCCACGTTAGCCTCGGTCCGAGGCACGCGGCCAGTTCCTCCTACTATTTTGGAGTTCTTGATGAAGCAGCACGCGCAGGAACGCATCGTGAACGCGATGCCAGCCGAGCGGAGTATGTCGTTGATGCCGGTCGCTGCACCGTCGCGTCACTGGTTGGTCAATCTGCTGTGCCAACGTAGCGTGCGGATCACCCTGGTGGCCTGGTTACTGGCGAACATATTGATTCAAGCCATCGCGCGGGGCACATTGCCGTTCGACCGGCCTTCGATGGCGGATCTCTCCTTTGGCCAACAGATCTTCGCCGCTAACGCGATGATCTTGGAAATCGGTCTCCTGATGCTTATCGCCTTCGCGCTGACTCGCCACCGGGTGGTACCAGCTATGGCTACGCGAGCTCCGATCCAGGCGATCGCCCGCGTCGAGACCTTCCTGCTCGTCGCATATGGCGTGCTGGCTCAGATTGTTGGGTTGCTGCTCGGCAAAGCGCTCGGCTGGGACGCAATCAGCTTTCATCTCGTCGGAACCATGTATGGCACGCGCGAGCACGTGTCACCTTCCGAGGTCTTCGTCTGGGCCGGCTTCAACTTCCTGGTTTACGCCGTCCTGCCGTTGTCCGTCTTCCGTAGCCGCTATTCGGCCGAAGAGTTGAACCTCCGATCGATCGACCGACGCGGCGATCTACGGCTAATCGTGGTGATTCTGCTGATCGAATCGATGTTCGAGCTCGTCGCTGGTGGGTTCGCCATCTTTGAGCTGAGTCCGCGTCAGGTTGCACTCGGCGCACCGCTTACCTTCAGCATCTACTTTCTGGGCACGGTCATGCCGACGATGGTGTTCGTCTACAGCATCCTGTTGCCGCGCTATCTCAGGTTGACCGGCTCGGCCGCCACAACGGTCATTCTCGGTGGCGTGACCTACGCGCTGCTTCATTTTTTCGACGGCTGGATGGTGTTCAAGACACCGGGAGATGCCGTGCTGTCGGTGATCTTTCTCCTGATGCTCTACTGCGCGCCAGGGATGTTCAAGTCGCTGCTGACGTTGCGCACCGGAAACGCCTGGGTTCACGTTTGGGCCTATCACGCCATCGTGCCGCACACGCTTGGTAACACGGGCCTGATCGTCAAGATCTTTGGCATTCGCTGATCGATCTTTCGATGAATAGGTCGCGTTGGTCAGGTTGGAGGATCACTATCAACGCTCACGTAACCACGCCGCCGTTGACCGGCAAACCGGACAGGAGACGGCCACGCAGGCGCCGTGCGGTGCTCGTCGTCGCCACGATCGTGTTCGCACTTTTGGTCAGCGCCGTTGTCGTTCTGACGCTGACCGATGGTTTCGACCACGTGACGACCAAACACGTCGTCGGATCCGGTCCGCGGATCGTGCGTGTCGACCTGGTCGATACTGACTTCGGCTTCGATGCCACGCCCGACGTCATCACGGTCGATCCCGGGACGCGTCTGGTACTCAACGTGGTGAACGACGGACATGAAAAACACGATCTCGCGTCTTCTGGTGGGCCACTGCGAACAGCGATGCTTGATCCGGGTGAATCGCAACGGCTCGATCTTGGAACCGTGACCAAGGACATCAGTGCCTGGTGCACGCTTCCCGGTCACAAGTTTCTCGGCATGGTGCTTGAGATTCGCGTCTCTCGCGCTCCTCAAACGGCCGCGAGCTCATAGCCGTCCGTTTGCGTTACGACGCGACAATTGGTGGGCGGATGTGTCTCATACGCATTACAACCGCGTATGTTGGCTGAAATGCGACGTTCTTCGGATGTGCGACTCCGCGTACGCCGCTAGGCTAGATGTGGGTGCATACATAGCGACGGCTCCTTCATGGAGCAACCTCATGACGTGCTGGCTCGTGGGACTCCTCCTCAACGAGCCAGCATCCTCTTTTATCGGCCACCGCCGGGGAGCGTCGGCATGCGCCGGGCGATCAACGCAACCTGGAGCAGCAGGCGCTGACGCGGGTCGCTCAGGTCGCGTTGGGTCAGTTCGCTAATGCGTTGCAGGCGGTACGAGAGGGTGTTGCGGTGGATCTGGAGCCGATCGGCGGCTTCGGAGAGTGCGCCGCCCACCATCAGATAGGCCTCCAATGTGGGAGTCAGCTCGCTCTTGCGACGTCGGTCGTACTCTTCGAGCTTGCCGAGGAGCGTGGTCTTGAAGGCATCCAGCGCCGCATTCCCCCAGAGTGGAAAGAGGATCGCGTAGATCCCGAGGTCGTCGACCGATGCGCAGGAGATGACTCGCTCCTCGATGGCTCCGTCACGGGCAAGATCGAGCGCGAATCGGGTTTCTCGCAGTCCGGAAGGCGCATCGACCACGCTCTCGAGTGGGTGGCTGATCGCGATGGTCAGCGGGGGCATGCCGGATCGACTCAACGCGCGTTTGAGTGAATCGCACGCGACAGCGGCGTCCATCCCTGAAAAGAGGAACCCGATGGAACCGTCCAGCGTCGCCAGGTTTTGCGCGACCTCAGGCCCCAACGCGCCGCTGACGACGTTGCGGGCTTCGATCAAGTCAACCTTGCGATCGCCCCGCTCCATGAGACCGACCAAAACCGTGCCGTTCGCGCCGATGCCCAGCGCGTGCCCGCGAGCCAGCGCAGCGGCGTTGGTGGCAAGACGACCATGGAGCAAATCGGCAACCTGGCGTTCGCGAACGCCCCGATCACCGGCGACGGGTCGATTTTGCTGGCCAAGCAATGTCGCGCACATGCCCGCGGTCTGCAGGAGCACAAGCCGATCACCCTCGGTCAGCGTGCCCGTATCTCCACGCATTGAGAGATAGCTCGACCGCCCGGCGCCGGAGAGAGAAACGATCAGATACTCGCCATCCTCCGCTTCGGCGCTCAGCAGCGTTCCTTCTACCGTGCGTGCACGGCTGGCGAGGCGCTGGCCTCCCTGCAGTTCCTCGTTCGCGGTGCTCGCGACGACGTTGCCGTCGGCATCTTCCAGAATCAACGGACGTCCCGACATCTCAGCCGCGACGTCGAGAAGGACAGAGATGCCGCGCGGATCGACGGCTGCCTGTGAGAGGCGACGAGAGAGCTCCGCCCCTAGACGGTAGAGCTCGGCCCGCCGCTCGGTGATCATGCGGTTGAGCGTGCCTTCGGCGTCGTGGGGAAATGGAGCGGGAAGGGTGAGAATGGGTACCTGATCGATCGGCACTTCGCTGAAGCTGGGCTCGGTCAAGATGGCAGCGATCTTCTCTTCCGCTAGCTTCGAGAGCAGATTCTCACGAGTCAACGTCTCGCCGAGTTCGATCTGCTCCAGCACGCGCTGCGGCAGGACGACCAGTTCGTCTCCACGCAAAGGTGGCAGGAGTGGCGGAGCCGCGCGCACCGATACCGCCCACGAGACCCCGCGATCGAGCGCTGAATCGACCGAGACACCGGTCGGTGGGATGACGGACAGGCGTCGATCCCAGCGGCACAGATCGCGCAGCGTGATCTCAGGCATCGATGCGGACTCTCGACTCTTCGCTACACAACTTCATTCCAAGCAACTAAGTATAGACGTGAATCGCAGGGATCGTGACTGTTCAGCGCTGAGGGCAGTCCAGATAAGCCGATTGGATGGTCACCTTCGACCGATTATTGGCCGTTTTGCGTATGATCGTCGAGTGCTAGCGTTATTGGACGGAACCAATCGGAGGAACGGATGGTCATCGAGCTGGATCGCGCCGCGACGCAGCCACTCTATCTTCAGATCAGTCAACAGCTGAAGAGGCAGATTCGCACTGGCGAATTGGCGGCGGGTGTGCGCCTTCCTCCGGAACGCCGACTGGCGGCAATGCTCGGTGTCAATCGCACCACCGTCGTCAACGCGTATCGCGAGCTTGCCGCCGATGGATTGGTTGCTGGGCACGTCGGTCGTGGCACGGTCGTCGTTGGCGCTGAGGATTCGTCTGGAGTCGCCGAGCCGTCGACCGACGAAATGCCCTGGGAACAGCTCTTCAACTCCGCCACTGAAGTGATGAACACGCCGTTGCTGCGCGACACCCGCATCGTCTCCGCGCGGACCGATGTCATCTCGCTCGCTACCGGCATCCCCTCACCGGAGCTCTATCCCATCGACACCATTCGCGGTCTGCTCAACAGCGCACTGAACGACGCCGGACAATCACTCCTACAGTATTGCCCCATCGAAGGCTATCAACCGCTGCGAGAAGCGCTGGCCGCACGCATGACGCGAGAACAAGGCGATGTCGATCCGGCGGAGATCCTGGTCGCCGCCGGTTCGCAGCAAGGACTGTTCCTGCTGGCCAGCACCATGATCGAGCCGGGAGATCTGGTCGCGATCGAGTCGCCGACCTATCTCGGCGCGTTGCAGGTCTTCAGAGCGGCTGGCGCGCGTCTCCTCTCGATTCCGGTGGATGAACGCGGCATGCGCGTCGAGCTCCTCGAGGATCTCATCGGACGTCGTCGACCCAAGTTGATCTATACCTTGCCGACGTTCCAGAATCCAACCGGCACCACCATGAGCTACGACCGTCGCCAGCGACTGCTGGCTCTCGCGGCACGCTATCAAGTGCCGATCATCGAGGATGATCCTTACGGGTCGCTGCGCTACGAGGGACGGTCGATTCCGTCGCTGTATGCGCTCGATCGTCGTGGTTCGGTCATCTACTTAAGCACTGTTTCCAAGATGCTCTTCCCCGGCTTCCGCATCGGCTGGATCGCGGCGCCGCGACCCGTCATCGAGCGGCTGGCCCTGATGAAGCAGATCGTCGACCTCGATACCAACCCGCTGGCGCAGTGGGCTGTCTGGGCGTTTCTAGAGCGAGGATTGATCGACTCGCACCTCGAACGCCTGCACGAGGTCTATCCACAACGCCGGGATCGCATGATCGCCGCGCTGGAGAATTACGTGGGCGATGCCATGGAGTGGAGCCGGCCGGCCGGTGGCTTCTATCTCTGGTGTCGACTGCATGAAGGGATGCGTTCTCGCGACCTCCTGGCTGAGGCGGCCCGTCAGGGTGTGGCCATCGCGCCGGGTGAGTCTTTCTACCCAGATGGCGAGGGTGAAGCGACCCTGCGTCTCAACTTCACGCTGCCGAGTGAAACGGAGATCGACGAAGGCGTGCGCCGCCTGGGTCGTGCGATCGAGGTGCTGCGGGCATCTCGTGTCGGAACGACCGAGCGTGCCAACGCTCCCGTCACTCCCATCGTCTGACAACGACTTGAATTCGAGAGAGGGTTAAACCTGATGGAGAAATCGACCTGGACGACCAAGGCCGGACTGGCCCAGATGCTCAAGGGTGGTGTGATCATGGACGTGGTCACGCCCGAGCAGGCGCGCATCGCTGAAGAGGCTGGCGCCTGCGCCGTGATGGCGCTCGAGCGCGTACCCTCTGACATCCGCCGCGATGGCGGAGTGGCCCGCATGAGCGACCCCGATCTGATCATCGGCATCAAGGCAGCGGTCACGATTCCGGTGATGGCCAAAGCGCGAATCGGTCACTTCGTGGAAGCGCAAATTCTTGAGGCGATCGGCGTCGATTACATCGACGAGAGCGAGGTCTTGACGCCCGCAGACGATCGCTTCCACATCGAAAAGCAGCAGTTCAACGTCCCCTTCGTGTGTGGCGCGCGCAACCTGGGCGAGGCGCTGCGTCGCATCGGCGAAGGCGCGGCCATGATCCGCAGCAAGGGCGAGGCCGGAACCGGCAACATCGTCGAAGCGGTCAAGCACCTGCGTGAGATCAATGACGGCATTCGGCGGTTGCAGGGTCTTCCGCGTGAAGAACTGATGTCGGAGGCCCGCGATCTGGGTGCGCCGTACGACCTGGTCGTGCAGGTGGCCGAGACTGGCAAGCTTCCGGTCGTACTCTTCTGCGCTGGTGGCATCGCCACTCCGGCCGACGCCGCCTTGGTGATGCAGCTCGGTGCCGAGGGCAACTTCGTCGGTTCGGGCATCTTCAAGTCGGAGAATCCGCTGGAGCGCGGCAAGGCTATCGTTGAGGCCACCACGCACTTCCAGGACGCCAAGATCTTGGCTGAAGTGAGCCGTGGACTGGGCGAGCCGATGCGCGGTCTCGAACTCTCTGAAATTCCGCAGGAGCAGCTGCTGGCCGCGCGCGGCTGGTAAACGCCACGTAGTAGTGCGGGCGACGCATGCGTCGCCCACGCCACCTGCCAGGCGCAACGGTGGACTGAGATCCCCTACGCGTTGGCGGCGACGACGAACTCAAGGGCGACGCATGCGTCGCCCGTACAGAACTTGAACAAGGATAACGAGGTAACCATGCCGGTCATTGGCGTTTTGGCCCTGCAAGGGGCATTCATCGAGCATATTCACAAGCTAGAGCGCATTGGAGTTGATGCGCGCGAGATTCGGCTGCCGGATCAGATCGCGCACGTCGACGCGCTGATCATTCCCGGCGGTGAGAGCACCACCATCGGCAAGCTCATCGATCGATTCGAGCTGCGCGAGCCGATTTGCGAGCTCGCGTCGACGGGTAAGCCGGTCTGGGGCACCTGTGCCGGGATGATCCTACTGGCGCGCGAAGTGGACGAAGAGACTCGAGCCCGCTCGCAGCCATTGCTCGGCTTGATGGATCTGACGGTGACGCGCAACGCGTTCGGTACGCAGCTCGACAGCTTCGAGACGGATCTCTCGATTCCGGTCATTGGACGCGGATCCCATCCATGCGGTCTTTATCCGTGCGCCGGTCATCTCGTCGGTCGGCCCGAACGTCGAGGTGCTGTCCTCGCTCGAAGACGGTCGGTCGTCGCGGTGCGACAGGACAATCTCATCGCCACGTCGTTCCACCCGGAGCTGACTCCGGACGATCGGCTCCATTCCTGGTTTGCCGATCTGGCACAAAGTCACGCCGCGAAGGAGACTCACGCCCACTACAGATCGCGTCGCCTCGCAAACGTGATAGGAACTTGCCGCACGTACCACGAATAAACAGCATAGGGGCACACGTTCTGCGTACGGGTCAGCGTCGACCGACGTGATCGACGCCCACGAGTCGACGTTTTCAATGGGCGCGACCACTGTCAAAATGTCACAGGCTCTGCTACACTGTCACGTACGTACACGGTCTACGTACGCGGAGGAGCGAGCGAATGCTGGAGACGGGCAGTCGGCGAGGATACTCGGTGAGCCAAGTGGCGACTATTCTGCAATTCCATCCGGACACGGTCACGTACTGGCTGCGGACTGGTGAGTTGAATGGTATGCGGGATGACGACGCGAACGACTGGCTGGTAGCACCGGAAGCGCTCGTCGCGTTTCTACGGCAGAACGGCGAGACCCTTCCCAGCGAGCTCAAGCGCCTCCAGTAATCGACCTCACGGCGAAGCAGGGTTCTGACGCGACAACCGATCGACTACGGCAGTCGGATTGATTCTTGGGCGATAGCCCGGTGGAGTGTTGCACATGGTTGAGCAACGCAATCTGATGATCAGTGGCGCTCTCGTCGTGATTCTCGTGATGACGCTCGTGCTCGCGGCGATCAAGCTGGCCGGAATCTAGTTCGCGCCCGTCACTTCGGCTGGAACCCCAACCGTTGATGATGAATGAGGATGCTCTGGAGGATCCCCAGCGCCGCCAGTAACGTCCAGAGCGAGCTCCCGCCAAGACTGATGAACGGCAGCGGAATGCCGGTCACCGGCATGATCCCCACGTTCATTCCGGCATTGACGAAGGTCTGGAAAAAAATCATCGCCGCCACACCGATCGCCACCATCTGACCGAAATTGTCGCGCGTGGTGGAGACCACGTGCAGAATGCGCCAGAGCAGAATGCCGAAGGTCAGGAACAGGGCGATCGCCCCCACAAATCCGAACATCCCCATGGCATGCGCGAAGATGAAGTCGGTGGTGCGCACGCGCAGCAGATCGAGCTGACTCTGCAGACTCCCCGACAACCCGTGCCCCAGTGTGCCACTCGAGCCGATGGTCACTCGTGCCTGAATGATGTTGTAGCCTGCCCCGAGGTAATCGCGCTGCGGCTCGAA
Source organism: uncultured Chloroflexia bacterium (assembly GCA_963822235.1). Classification (GTDB taxonomy): domain Bacteria; phylum Chloroflexota; class Chloroflexia; order Thermomicrobiales; family Thermomicrobiaceae; genus CALAGB01. The sequence continues at coordinate 813,539 of CAWGGU010000005.1, read as the reverse complement.
CGAGATCAGGAGCCGTTCCCGCATGTAGTCGTGTAGGAAGTAGCGCCATCCCGCCAGTCCCACGACCGGGAGCGCCAGAATCGTCGCCCCGATGTAGATCAGCTTGGCCCTGCTCATCAAGATCATCGACAGCCAGATGAAGGCGAATACACCCGCTGTCCCGAGGTCCGGCTGCTCATAGACGATCACCATCGGAATGAGAACGAGAATGCCCGAGAGGATGAAATTGACCAGACTGCTCATCTCATCGCCACGGTTCGATATGAATGCCGCCAGCGAGATGATGACGCCGAGCTTGGCGATTTCAGAGGGCTGCAGGCTGATCGGACCAATCACGATCCAGCGGGTCGATCCGCCGATCGCCTGACCAAGCACGATCACCATGGCCAGCATGGCCAACGTCGCGCCGTAGATCACCCAGGCCAGGCTCTTCATGTAGCGGTAGTCAATCAGCGTCATGAGGGCGATGATCGGCAATCCGATGATGACGAAGAGGATCTGGCGCACGACCAGACTGCCCGGAGTGATGGCTCCGCCGCCATCGGCGCTCCAGATTGCCACCAGGCCGAAGCCGATCAAGACCAACGTGGTGACGATCATGTACGGATCGAGCGTCCCCTCCGTGACGGAGCGGCGCCCGATGCCGAGATTGGTGATGAGCGTCCCCATCGCTAGAGCAGCTCCACGCCGTTGATATCGATGTGGAAGGCGCACTCCAGGAATTCGGCGGCGCGACGGCACATCAGCATTCTCGGCAGGAAGATCTCGAAGTAGTTCATGACCTGGGAAATGTTGGTGTCGATCGTAAGCTCCAGTGTGATGCGTCGATGGTCGCGGTCGACTCGCAAGAATGACGATTCAGAAGCGTAGTTGACGCGATCGTGCTGGTCAAACGTGGCGATCTCGCTATTGCGCACCCGGCTGCGGTGGACGTCCGACTTGTCGGCCAGGATCAGCGCGGCCGAAACCGGATGGACGGCTTCCCCGAGCCGTTGAGAGTCATCCCCATGGCTGCCGATGGCGCCCATGATCAGCGCTATGTCCTCGGGGGCCACACCATGGCGGATGAGAATCTCCCGTGAAAGTAACGCGCCAGTCGTCCCGTGGTCGTACCGGCTTACCACGTTGCCGACGTCGTGGAGGTACCCGGCGATGGCGGCCAATTCTTGCAGATGCCGGTCGTAATCGAGTCGCCGCAACACGTTGCGAGCGATTCGCGCGACGAGATTCGCGTGGCGCGTTCCATGTTCGGTGAAGCCGAGCACGCCCAGGTTGGCGTTGGCAGCTTCGATGTAGGCAGTCACTTCAGGATCGCGAGAGAGGTCGTCCGCCGTGACAGGAAGCTCGCGCGTACTTGGCTTGGCGGCCTCTTCCGGTTTTTCGGGCGGAGTGACGCCCAGGTTTTCGACCAGCTCGTCAGGACTGGATCCAGTGTCATTCATGTTCGATACCCTCTCAGCAGTGGTCTCGCTGGTCAATTATAGGGCGGTCCGTCGAAACGCCGAGTTCGCCACGGAGATTGGCGCGCACGCTCACGCGCCAGAGTGGCTCGCCGCGGGCTGTAACAACGTGTCGTAGCGATGTCATTCGAGGTTCAGAGTTCTTCGAGGCTGTCTCGGATGATGTCGAAATACTCCAGCGCCAGGCCGGTCCCGATGGCGACGCAGCTCAGTGGATCGTCGGCCACGAAGCAGGGTACTCCAGTGACTTCGGTAAGGAGGTGATCGAGGTTCCTGAGCAAGGCCCCACCGCCGCTCAACACCATGCCTTTGTCGATGATGTCAGATGAGAGCTCGGGGGGCGTCTCTTCCAGGACGGCGCGCACCGCGCCGATGATTGCTTCGAGCGGCTCGGTCATCGCCTCGACGACTTCGTTGGCGTGGATCTGGATGGTACGCGGCAAACCGGCGACTTCGTCGCGGCCACGTACTTCCATAGTGATGTCCTCGTCGAGCGGCATGGCGGAACCGATCGCGATCTTGACCTCTTCAGAGGTTCTCTCGCCGATACGTAGGTTGTACTTGCGCTTGATGTAGTTGCCGATGGAATCGTCGAAGCGGTTGCCGCCAACACGGATCGATTTGGCAACCACGATGCCGTTGAGCGAGATGACCGCCACTTCGGAGGTTCCGCCGCCGATGTCGATGATCATGTTTCCGCTCGGGTCCGCGACCGGTACCTTGGCGCCGATGGCGGCCGCAAGCGGCTCGCTGATCAGATACGCGCGCCGCGCTCCCGCGTTGAGGGCGGCATCGCGCACGGCGCGTCGTTCCACGCCGGTCACACCGGCGGGGACGCAGATCATGACTTCGGGTCGAACAAGCGAAAAGCGCCCAACGGCTTTGTTGATGAAGTAGCGGAGCATCTCCTGGGTGACGACGTAGTCGGCGATGACGCCGTCACGCATGGGGCGGACCACTTCGATCGTTTCGCGTGGCTCGCGTCCCAGCATGTTGCGGGCTTCAATGCCTACGGCCTTCACTTTGCCGTCGCGCGCGGAGATCGCCACGACCGAGGGCTCGTTAATCACGATTCCCCGACCCCGCACGTAGACGAGTACGTTAGCGGTGCCGAGGTCAATTCCGAGTTGTTTGGCCAATGGCTTGTGCTCCGTGGAAGAGGGGCGCAGAACATACGAAACCGGTGCTCAGCCGCCCGGCAACCGGAGCACCGGCAGCCGTGATTGTATCACAGCCCCTTGATCTCCTCATCTCGGTCGCTCGTTCGTATGCGGTCGTTTCCGACACGTGAATCCCCCGTCAGGAGAGAACAGGCTCGCGGCGTATGACATTGGGACGTGGCGGACGATGCCCAACTCGCGACGAGCGTTCGAGTCACACCCGCGAACAGTGACGCGCAGTTCCTCGCGTGCCTGACGGAATGGTGAGAAGACGGCAGCGATCCTGCGCATATGTTGGCGGTTAGTTGCGACCACTAACGTAGGCGACGAGTCGCGTCGCGTATCCGATCGAACGAGTGCTCGGTTGGGATCGTAGAGAGGACATACGACACATGCCCAAATCTGGCGTCAATCTCGGACTGTTGGTGTTGCGAGTCGGTGCCGGGCTCGCGCTTGCGTCTCACGGCTACCCGAAGCTCTTTGGCGGCGAGGGCAAGAAAGCGCCGGACTCGATGAACCGCCTCTACGGCAAGAACTTTCAACCAGCCGTGGAACGAGGCGGACCGGATAACTTCGCGCAGAACTCTCGATCGACTCGGCATTCCCGAATCCGAAGACCGCCGCCTATATGGCCGGTCTGGCCGAGTTTGGTGGCGGCGTCGCCCTCGCACTCGGGTTCGCGACCAAATTCATCACGACCGCAATTCTCGTCAATATGGGTGTCGCCATTCGCAAAGTCCACTGGGAGAACGGTTTCTCCGGTCAGGGAGGCTACGAGCTTGCCAGCCTCTTTGCCATGGTCGCCGCGACGATCTGGATGACCGGCCCGGGCAAGATCTCGCTCGATTGGGTTTTGCGACACAAAGGCGCGTAGACTCTGCCCGTTCGACGAATCGCGGCGGCAGCCGATCTCCGTCTCTCGCCTTGTCAGAAGGTCCTTGGGCGTCGCACCGGTTAGCCGCCGACGTAGTCGGCAAGGTACTCGCCGGTGAGCGTCGCGCGGGACGTTACCAGGTCGTTTGGCGTGCCTTCGAAGACGATCCGCCCGCCGTCGTGCCCGGCGCCGGGCCCGAGGTCGATGATCCAGTCGGCGTGCGCGATGACCGCCCGATGGTGCTCGATGACGATGACCGACTTGCCCGAGTCGACCAGCCGATCGAGCAGACCAAGCAGCTGCTGGATGTCGGCGAGGTGCAGCCCACTGGTTGGCTCGTCGAGGACGTAGACCCCGCCCTTCTCGGCCATGTGCGTGGCCAGTTTGAGCCGCTGCCGTTCTCCGCCGGAGAGCGTTGTAAGCGGCTGACCCAGACTCAAGTAGCCGAGACCGACCTCGTCGAGTCGTTCGAGGATCGCGTGCGCGGCAGGCGTATGCGCCTCGCCACTGCCGAAGAACTCCGCCGCCTCGATCACCGGCATCGCGAGCACCTCCGCGATGTCGCGCCCGCCAAAATGATATTCCAATACCGACGGTTGGAAACGCTTCCCCTCACAGTCCTCGCAGACGGAGGCAACACCGGCCATCATGGCGAGGTCGGTGTAGACCACTCCGGCTCCATTGCAGGTAGGGCACGCGCCCTCGGAATTGGCGCTGAAGAGTGCTGGTTTGACGTCGTTGGCCTTGGCAAACGCCTTTCGAATTGGATCGAGCAATCCGGTATACGTCGCCGGATTGCTGCGTCGCGATCCGCGAATGGCAGTCTGGTCGATCGTCACCACCCCATCGCGTCCAGATACCGAGCCGTGGATCAGCGAGCTTTTCCCTGAACCGGCCACGCCGGTTATCAGCACCAGCACGCCGAGTGGGATGTCGACGTCGACGTCTTTCAGGTTGTGCGTGCTCGCGCCCCGCACCTCCATCACGTTCGACCATGTCCGCACTGACGGCTTCAACGCGGCCCGATCGCTCAAATGACGACCGGTGATGGTATCGCTGTTCCGGAGTTCGTCGACGGTTCCCTCGAATACCACCTCACCGCCCGCGGAGCCCGCACCGGGACCAAGGTCGACGACGTGGTCCGCGATCGCGATCGTCTCCGGCTTGTGCTCAACGACAAGCACCGTGTTGCCCTTGTCACGCAGTTGCAGCAGCAACCCGTTCATCCTTTGGATGTCATGGGGATGCATGCCGATCGTGGGCTCGTCGAAGACGTAGGTGACGTCGGTCAGTGATGAGCCGAGGTGGCGCACCATCTTGGTGCGTTGCGCCTCGCCTCCCGAGAGTGTGCCGGTCGACCGATCGAGACTCAGGTAGCCCAACCCGATCTGCACAAACGAATCGAGGCTTTCCGCCAGGGCCTTCAACAGCGGCGCGACGGATGGCTGGTTGAGCCCGCGCACCCAATTCGCCAGATCGCTGATCTGCATGGCGCAGGCGTCAGCGATGTTGAGGCCCTCGATCTTTGAGGATCGAGCGGCCGCGCTGAGCCGGGTGCCATCGCACTCCGGGCAGGTCGTGAACGTTACCGCCCGCTCGACGAACGAACGAAGATGCGGCTGCAACGAATCCCTGTCTTTGTCCAGAATCCTCGTCTGCACCCGGTTGATCAGTCCCTCGTAGGTCTGGTTCACGCCCTGAACTTTCACTCTGACCGGTTCCTTGTAGAGGAAATCCTGGAGTTCTTTCTTGGTGAATTTGCGGATCGGCTTGTCTGGGTCGAGGATGCCCGAGAGGGCATAGAGACGTCCGTTCCAACTGTCGGCTGAGTATCCGGGGACGACGATCGCGCCCTCGGCGAGTGACTTCGAATCGTCGAAGAGCTGGGTGAGATCGATGTCGGAGACCGTGCCCCGTCCTTCGCATCGTGGACACATGCCACCGGTGCGGCTGAAGGTCACCCTCTGAGCCTTGCTGTTGCCCCGTTCGACCGTGATGGCCCCCGTGGCGTGGACAGACGGCACGTTGAAGGAGAATGCGCCGGGCGGGCCGACGTGCGGTTGTCCGAGCCGGCTGAAGAGGATGCGCAGCATGGCGTTGGCATCGGTGGCGGTGCCGACCGTGGAGCGTGCATTGGCACCCATGCGCTCCTGATCGACGATGATCGCGGTCGTCAGTCCGTCGAGGACGTCGACTTCTGGACGCGCCAGCGTCGGCATGAATCCCTGTACGAAGGCGCTGTAGGTCTCGTTGATCAGCCGCTGTGATTCGGCCGCGATCGTGCCAAAGACCAGCGAGCTCTTGCCCGAGCCGGAGATGCCGGTGAAGACCGTCACGCGGCGCTTGGGAATTTCGATGCTGACGTCTTTGAGGTTGTTCACGCGCGCGCCGTGGACGCGGATCATGTCATGACTATCGGCAACGTGCAGCACAGGCGACTGCGTGTCGGTCTTCGTGGTCATATTCGTCGTCTCTCCATCTATAGGCGGAGTCGCATGCGTGGTTGACGGTCACGGCTTGAGGCCCGATTTTACCAATTTCAATGAGTACGTACGCGGTCTTTATTCGTTGACGTCGTCATCACAACGATTGCGGCCCGCCGGAAGCACCGCGACGTGTTCTTCCAACTGTCTGACGGATTGCGGGCGTGGAATGTGACGAATTCTGGACATGTCCAATCGACAGACCAAACACGTGAGTCTTGACGATCGCGACCGATTTCGGTGATCGTGGTGAACCGCGCTGGACCCGGCGGTCCACGAACCTTCTCACGAACTCATAACGTTGAAATAACAACCGCCTGTTAGGGTGTGGCCACATGCGGGCGACGTGCCCGCGTGACCGGTGTTTCGCAGGAGGTGCACGAGTGCTCAACGTTGTCGACTTGATCGACCGTGCTGCTACGGATCCTGGGTTCTTGATGGACCTGCAGCGGGATCCGCTTGGCGCGACTCGCGCCGCGGGCTTTGCGGTATCGCACGCCGAGTTGCGCGACATGCTCGCCATGCCGGGCGCCCCGGATGGCCAAATTGCCGAGGTGCTGCAGGCGCGCCTGTCGTACTCGAGCAAGAGCGATACGAAGCCCGTCAACTACAACTGTAACTGTTCAGCCTGTGCCGGATGCGGGGGCGGGACCTAGTCGTTCAGCCGACGCTGAGACCGAACGAGATGAAGAAATTCATGCCCGTGGATTCAAGGACGGCCAGCCAGGTGGGTTACGATACGGCGCGGCTGCTTGTGCTGGCCGCGCCGTTCAACACCGCGCACGAAGCTGCGGCACTTCAGCGGGCCTCGGAGCGCTTGCAGGCGTATCTTGGCATGTGCCCCGAGGAAGCAATTCTCGTTGCGCGTCGCTGCCTGTTGTTCCAGCGGGACCGACGACTCCACGAGACCCTGATGCTTGAAGCACGGCCGGACAGCCTGAGCGACATCGCTGACGCGATTTCGATCGAAGGTATCGATCAATTGGCCACGACCCACAAGGGACGGCTGATCGTGGCGTTCCACTATGGGCCGTACTCCAGTTTGCTCTGGCTCGCGCTGATTCGCGCCGCCGCCGCGGGGAGCCTGCCGCCACTGACCTGCCTGCTCAATCACACGTTAGACCCGCACGTCTGGATGTCTGACGAGCGCTGGGACGAACTGGAAGAGCACGACGTCGTCAGCTCCGAGGTCATCACGCGCTTCTGGTGGGATAGACGCGGACGTGGCGCGGCACGCGACCTCGCGGACATCTTGCGTCGTGGTGGCTCCGTGCTCGTCTTCCCCGACGCATGGTTCGTCGCTCCTGATGATCGGCGCGCTATACGCTGCAGAATCGGAACGCGAGAAATCGGCGTTCCTCGCGGCGTCGACTGGTTGGCGCGACAAAGTGATTGCGAGGTCATCGCGGCCATGATCATGCCGGACGGCAACGGTCACCGGATCACGCTCAATTCCACGCCGGATGTTGCAGTTGCCCTGCGCGTCATCGGTGATGTCGTTACCGCCGAACCCGCTCCCTGGGAAGGTTGGACCCGCGATCAACAGCATCTCTAATGCTCCGTCGAATTCGCCCCATGTCGTAAGTACCGAGAGCGAATTGTCGGCTCCAGGCAGATGCTGCTCTTCGCCTGCTGACTACCTCGCCCAAACCCGACCGTTCGTGGGTGCGCCCCCTGATTTGCTCCACTGGCTCGGAGGCCGGGTCACGCCTGAGACGTACGCGCCAGGTGATGTCATCGTCGATGCCGAAACACCGGCCTGCGCCTGCTACGTACTCGTTCACGGTCGCGTCGAACTCGTCACGGCAGGAAGTGGTGGAGTTCTCCGCCAGATTTCCGTACTTGAGGGTGGAGAAACCTTCGGCGCCGAGGCACTCGTCACCGGCACTCCGTACTGGACGACTGCTCGGGCGCTGGACCAGGTCGAGGCGTTTCGGCTCGAGTCGGAAGACTTCGAGGAATTGCTCGCTCGCTATCCCACCTGCTCCGCGTATTTCTTCCTTCTCGCGCGGCAGCGGTCACGTCCACGACGGCGCGCCAGCGTCTCGGCATACCCGGGACCCGATGGTGATGGTGCCTTCATCCTCAAGGACCATCAGACGTACCGCTATCTGCGCATGAGCGAGGCTGGACATTTCCTGTGGGAGTTGATGGACGGGGAACGCACCGTTCGAGATCTCAGCCTGGCTTACTTCCAACGCTACCAACGCCTCGGGGTCGACGAGGTATTGCGTGTGATGGGCGAACTGGCAGACGCGGAATTCATTGACGTTCCCGTCGTTCAGACGCGTTTGCTTGACCTCATCGAGCCTTCTCGTCGTCGTCAGCAGGTTGCAATACGACTTACTTCCCTGGTGCAGCATCGGTTTTCTCTCCCCGATCCGGACCGTGCGCTGGACTGGATGTATCGCAAAGGAGTCTGGCTGCTATACACGGAACCGGCGCAATTGCTTTCGATCGTGATTCTGATCGTAGGGCTTGGTGCGCTCATCCGTGCGTTTGAAGTCAGTGGTATGGGCGTGCACGCCGGTACGACCACGTTGATTGCGATCGCGGGAGTCGAACTGCAGATCGTCCTGCATGAACTGGCACACGCCATGACGACAAAGCACTTCGGGCGCGAGGTCCACTCCGCTGGAATCGGCTGGTATCTGTTCCTGCCGGTCTCGTTTGTGGACACGAGCGACATGTGGCTGGAGGGCCGTACTCAGCGCATGGCCGCCGCTGCCGCAGGGCCGTATATGAATTTCGTTCTCTCAGGGGCAGCCGGTTGTTTGTTGCTCTTCGCCGGTCACGGCACGTTCGCTGTGACGTTGGCTGGATTTGCCGTGAGTGGCTATTTTCTCGGTCTGATCAATCTCAATCCCTTGTACGAGCTTGATGGCTACTACGTGCTGAGCGATCTGCTCGCCGTGCCGAATCTCCGAGCCAATGCGCTTGCCTACATCGGCACGCGCGTATGGCGCACGCCATCTCGGCCGATCAGTCAGCGGCTGAGGCGCATTTTCATTGGGTACGGTCTGGCCGCCGCCGTCTACGCGCTTATCGCGGCCGCGATTGTTCTGTTCGGCTACCAGGCACTGGTGCGTCAGATTGTCGTGCGGGTCCTTCCCAACGGCATCGCGTCCGCGCTCGGCTGGGGGCTGGCGGCCACCATGGCGGTGCTGTTGCTCTTCAACTTGTGGCAAGGACTGCGCCGGTGGGCAGCGTTGCGAACCGCTGGATCTTAGTCTGTTTCTCATGATTCCAACGGGGGAGCGCCGCGATGTTATGGTAGCTTAGCGCGACCAATTGAGCAGCCCTCACCCGTCGGTCATCTCTACCACCACACCCTCGTCGGCGCGTAGGTCAATCTCACCGCTGACTGACTCTCGCTCACGATCGAGATGGGTCGAGAGGACGATCGTGCCGCGTGCGCCCCGCCCCAGCGCGAAGCGGCGCGGGTGATGCCCCAGGTTCAACACCGTCAGCATGCGGCGTTCAGCGTTATGACGCTCGTACGCGAGCAGATCGCCATGGACACCGCGCGAGACGTAGTGGCCAACGGACAACGCTTGCTCCTGGCGGCGTAGCTCGATCAAACGGCGATGGAGGGTCAGCATCGAGCGCGGCTCGGATTGCTCGCTCGCCACATTGAACCGCTGGTAGTCGTCGGCGAGTGGTAGCCAGGGAGAGGCGTCGCTGAAACCAGCATGTTCGTCCGGCGTCCCATTGCATCGGGGTGCGCTCCGGGTCACGTCCGAGACCGAGCCCGGGAACGTTGAGCTCCCACGGATCCTGCGCGGCCTCCGGTGGGATCGGCACGTCGTGCATGCCGATCTCGTCGCCGTAATAGACTGTTGGCGTGCCGCGCAGCGTCAGCAGCAGCATGGCAGCCACGCGTGCCTGCTCCGGACCGATCCGACTGGCGATGCGATGCCTGTCGTGGTTGCCGAGCACCCAGTTCGGCCAGGCGCCCTCCGGCAATAGTCCTTCGTAGGTTTCGACCAGCGCCGCGATGTCTGAAGCACGCCAGGGCGTCAGGATCAGGTGGAAATTTGCCGGCAGATGCACGCCGCTGTTGTCGACGCCGTAGTAGCGCACCAGGCGCTCTAAAGGCAGGTAGAGCTCGCCGATCATCAGCTTCTCGGGGTAGGCGTCCATGATCTGGCGCAGCTCGCGAATCACGTCGTGGACCTCCGGCCGGTCGGTCGAGTAGATCGGCAGGAGGGATTGATACGGACCCTGGTCTGGCGTGTAGCTGGGATTTGGCGGGTTATCTCGAAATTCCTCGTCCTTGATGACCTGGCGCAGCGCGTCGATTCGGAAGCCGTCCACCCCGCGGTCGAGCCAGAAGCGGAGCACGCCGAGCATGGTGAATCGCACGTCAGGGTTGCGCCAATTGAGGTCCGGCTGCTCTTTGAGGTAGGCATGGTAGTAGTACTGGCCGGTGAGCGGGTCCAACTCCCAGGCGCTGCCGCCGAAGTTGGCCACCCAGTTGTTGGGTGGCCCGCCGTCCGTCGCCGGATCGCGCCAGATGTACCAGTCCCGCTTCGGATTGTCGCGCGAGGCGCGGGATTCCAGGAACCATGGATGCTGTGAAGACGAGTGATTCGGGACGTAATCCAGCAGCAGGCGCAGGCCTCGCGCGTGGGCGGCCGCCACCAGACGGTCGAAATCGTCCAACGTGCCGAACATCGGGTGGATGGCGGTGTAATCGCTGACGTCGTAGCCGAAGTCGACCATCGGCGAGGGGTAGATTGGCGAGATCCAGACGGCGTCGACGCCGAGCCACTTCAGGTAATCCAGCCGACTGGTGATGCCGGGGAGGTCCCCGACGCCGTCACCGTTGCTATCCTGAAACGAACGTGGGTAGATGTGATAGATGATCCCGCGTTGCCACCACTCGAATTGGCCCGCTCATGTGTCGCCCGCTCCAATCGTCCTCAACGCACTCACGTTCCTGCCCGGAACCGGATCATGATAGGGAGGGAGTTGCGACCCCATTCATCGAGGTTATCGCCCTGTCGATACTTGGTGACGAGCAATTCCCGTGCGTGCAGTTCCGGAGTGCGTCGCGTCTCCAAGATCAACGCTAACATTCGCGTTCCGCTTGAGATTGCACACCCAGTCGGACTGATCGTGCCCGCCCGAGAGCCGCTACACGTCCTCGTCGTGAACGGCGAACCAAATGTCGATGTGGTGTGACACGCCGGTTCGCCGCCCAAACGTCGTCAGAAATGCATACGGTTTGCCAACCCACCGCTTCGCTCACCGTTCACCTCTCCTCAACCGCCGTTTCAGCTGATACACGCAGTCTACGCGGTTTTGAACGAGCGAGGTCTCAGTCGCGCGATGTTCGACCGGGCATGGGCATGATCTCGTGGTCAACTCGATTTGTCGTCCTGGACAACACCTGAGCCGCGGCTGCGTGACTATCGCTCGACGTCAGATTGGATCGACGCAACGGGTGTTACGATAGGAGTACTCTCGTAACCGCCCCTAACGGTCCCGTCTTCGATCCGCCTAATTCCCTGAAAGAGTGCATCCATGGAAACGGACAAACTGCTTCGCGAACATTTGTTGGAGCTTCTCCATGGCGGAAGCGCCCATACGACCTATGATGAGGCGATAGCAGACTTCCCACTCGATCGGATCAATGAGAAGTTCCCCAATGGACGGTACTCCGCTTGGGCCCTCTTGGAGCACATCCGGCTGGCTCAAGACGACATCATTGAGTTCATTCAAGACGAAGATTATCAGGAGAAACGGTGGCCCGACGATTACTGGCCAGATTTCGAGAAAGAGGCGTCGGAAGAGGACTGGTGGGCAACGATCAAGGGTTTCAAGGATGGCATCCATGCGCTTGATGCGCTCGTCGAAGACGAATCAACGGATCTCTTTGCACGCATCCCTTGGGGAAATGGACAAACCACCGCGCGCGAGATCATGCTTGTCGCAGACCACAATGCGTACCACATCGGGGAGTTCGCCATCATGCGGCAGACCATGAGGACCTGGGGCAAAGACCATACATGAGATGATCGCGAGTTCCCTTAGATCGCCTTTCGGGTAACGGGAACTGTTGCGCCACCTCGTGAATCAAGCCCCGGTTCGTTCTGCCCATCAATCCGTCATCGCTTGAACATTCGGTGACCCAACGCGCGCTCAGCCGTCGAACACTGACCAGCAGATGTCGTTCCGCAAACGCTGGTCGTCGAGTACGAGCTCACGGATGGCTTCAGGGAGTTGGTCGCGTTGCCATCGGCACTCGATCCGGCCCGCGCTGTCAGCCTCTCCGTCCGGCGCGGCGGCACGTGCGGCTCTGATGGCATAGGCAGCCGCACCGAGATCGTGCGCGGCGACATGTGCCACAGCCGCCGCCTGACCGGCCGCGAACGCCGCATCCCGTGCCGGACCGCTCAAAATTCGCGCTGCCGCCATCGCATGGCCGGCCGCTGCGCGAGTCTCAGACATCTTGACTTCGCCGCGCACCCAGGCGCGAATCTGCTCGATTGCGTGACGCGGTCGCGGGTCATCAGGCTGGGCCGATTCGAAATAGTGCAGCACATGCTCCGCGCACGCTGCCGCCCACAGAGCGAGGAGCCGGTGATCTGAATCCGTGAGCGTTCCACCGCGCCGGATCGTGACCAAACGAGGATCGCGGACTTTCGGAAGGATCACCGCCAGCGCCCCTTCTGCTCGCGTCTGCCTGGCTAACGGTATGGGGCGGGCCACCACCCGATGTGTTCGGGCACCTGTCGGCGGGCAGACCCAGGGGCCTGCCCGCGAGACAACCATTCTGCAATTTGCCGTAGCCACTCCGCCTAGCCCTCATGGTGAGAACGGAATCGCTGTCGACTCTAGTCGTCGGTCGCGGCTGCGTGCGCCTGCGCGCCCGAGCCCTGCAACTTCAGGTCGAAGCGGTCGAGGTTCATCACCTTGTTCCACGCGTCCACGAAGTCGCACACGAACTTCTGCTTCGCGTCGTTGCTCGCATAGACTTCGGAGAGCGCGCGCAGCTGTGAGTTCGATCCGAAGACGAGGTCGACAGCGGTGGCGGTCCACTTGAGGTTCCCGGTGGCGCGATCTCGGCCCTCGTACAGGTTCTCGTCCGAGGCAGACTGCTTCCACTCGGTGCTCATGTCAAGCAGGTTCACGAAGAAGTCGTTGCTCAACGTTCCTGGTCGATCGGTGAAGACGCCATGAGCCGACTGCTCGAAGTTGGCGTTCAGTGCCCGCATGCCGCCGACCAGAACCGTCATCTCCGGCGCCGTCAGCGTCAGCATGTAGGCTCGATCGATCAACTTGGTCGGCGGTGACAACAGCTCGCCGGGCTGAAGATAGTTGCGGAACCCGTCGGAGGTCGGTTCGAGCACCTCAAAAGACTCGACGTCGGTCTGCGCTTGCGAGGCGTCGGTCCGTCCAGGCGTGAAGGGCACCGTGATGTCATGCCCGGCATCCTTGGCCGCTCGCTCGACGGCCGCGCAGCCACCCAGGACGATCAAATCAGCGAGCGAGACCTTCTTACTGCCGGACTGGGCGTTGTTGAAGTCCTGCTGGATCCGCTCGAGCGTCTGCAACGTTTCGGCCAGTAACGACGGTTCGTTGACCTCCCAGTTTCGTTGCGGCTCGAGACGAATTCGACCCCCGTTGGCGCCGCCACGCTTGTCGGTTCCACGGAAGCTGGCTGCCGCTCCCCAAGCGGTTGCGACCAGCCGCTGGATCGACAGTCCAGAGGCCAGGATGTTGGCCTTGAGAGCAGCGACGTCCTGCTCCCCGATCAGCTCATGGTCGACCGCGGGAACCGGATCCTGCCACAGCTGCGGCTCCGGAATCCATGGACCGAGATAACGTGTCACCGGTCCCATGTCGCGGTGCAGCAGCTTGTACCATGCCTTCGCGAACGCGACTTCCAGCTCCTCCGGGTGCTCGTAGAAGCGTCTGCAGATCGGTCCGAACGACGGGTCGACCTTGAGGGCGAGGTCGGTCGTCAACATCATTGGAGCGTGCCGCTTCGACGGATCATGCGCATCCGGCACGGTGTTCTGGGCAGAGGCGTCTTTCGGAGTCCATTGAAATGCACCGGCGGGGCTCTTGGTCAGCTCCCAGTCGTACTCGTACAGATTGGCGAGGAACCCGTTGTCCCATTTGGTCGGCTCCTTGGTCCAGGCGCCTTCCAGACCGCTGGTCATCGCGTCGTCGCCCTTGCCGGTGCCGAAGCTGTTCCTCCAACCAAGGCCCATCTCCTCGACGGGAGCGGCCTCGGGTTCGGGTCCGACGTATTTGGCATCAACGGCGCCGTGGGTCTTGCCGAAGGTGTGACCGCCGACGATCAGGGCCACCGTCTCCTCGTCGTTCATTGCCATGCGGCGGAACGTTTCGCGAACGTCCGTGGCGGCAGCCATCGGATCCGGCTTGCCGTTCGGCCCCTCCGGGTTGACGTAGATGAGGCCCATCTGCACCGCGGCCAATGGGTTGGCGAGATCGCGGTCACCGCTGTAGCGCTCGTCCCCAAGCCAGGTATCCTCGGAGCCCCAAAAGATCTCGTCGGGTTCCCAGATGTCGCGTCGTCCGAATCCAAAGCCGAACGTCCTGAACCCCATCGATTCCATGGCTACGTTGCCGGTAAAGATCAACAGGTCTGCCCAGGAGAGCTTGCTTCCGTATTTCTGCTTTATGGGCCACAGCAGTCGGCGTGCTTTGTCGAGGTTCGCGTTGTCGGGCCAGCTATTGAGCGGAGCGAAGCGCTGAGCGCCGCTTCCGCCACCACCGCGGCCGTCTTGGGTACGGTAGGTGCCCGCCGCATGCCAGGACATGCGGATGAAGAGCGGACCGTAGTGGCCATAGTCGGCCGGCCACCACTCCTGCGACGTCGTCATGAGCTCAATGAGGTCTTGTTTCAACGCGTCGAGGTCTAGCGACTGGAATTCTTGCGCGTAGTCGTAGTCCTCCCCCATGGGGTTAGACAGGGGTGAATGTTGGTGGAGAACCGACAGATCGAGTCGATTCGGCCACCAGTCCCTGTTCGTCCTGGGCCTGGTCTGTTTCGGACTCGGGGAGGGGATAGCGGGATTCTCGCTTTCGCTGCCGTCCCTCGTCCCGTTCTTCGTTTCAGACACGTCAGTGCTGCTCCTCTCGTGGTTGTTCCCTAGCCCGGCTGCCGGTAATTTGCTCTGGATCCGCGTCTGCTTCGCATTCCTGATATTACACGCTCTAAACGAGCGCTATCTCGCCAGCCGAATCGGGCGACGACCCGAATGCCGCGCCGGCTTGTGCTCGTCGACGCCTGCTGAACTTCGGTAAGGCGTTCAGCCGCGCGGATATCTCGCAATATGGCTTAAGCATGCTGCGGGTTGGCTCAACTGGCAACCTCTGACCGTCTGATCGGCGAGGATATCGGTGCTGACCATCGAATGAACTCGGAAGGTGGGGCGGTTTGCGTTGGAGTCGCGGCGGTGTCCTGGGAGCAGCGACGTCCACCTCCATGCAGGCGGTGGACGTCGACATTCGCTGAAGCGTGAGGGTGCGGTACGCTGGAACTACCAGCGGGCCAACTGGGTAATCTGGACCAGATTGCCGCAGGTGTCGTTCAGCACGACCATGGAGCCCCAGCCAGCCTCCGTCGGTGGCGTGGTGAACTCTGCGCCGAGCGCTTTGATGCGCTCGTAGTCGCCTTTGACGTCATCGGTATAGAACATGACCGCTGTCTGGCCTTGCTCGAACATCGACTGTTGATAGGCCTTGGCGGCAGGGTTGTCATTGAGCGCCAGTTGCAGTTCGGTTCCGTCGGGCTCTTCCGGAGAACTCACGGTTAGCCAGCGATACGGGCCGTTGGCGAAGTCCGCCTTCTTGGTAAAGCCCAACACATCGGTATAGAAGTCCAGCGCCTTTTCCTGGTCGTCGACGTACACATTGGTGAGCTTGATCTTCACGTGATGTCCCTTCCGTTCCAGTTCGTTTGCGCGTCGGGCCATTCTTGGAACAGGTCGCACGGACGTTGCGATGAGTTTGTTGAGATGGTTATCAGCTTACTGCCTGTTTCACCAACGCGCTGATCCGCGCCTCGACCTCGTCGGTCAACTCAGTCAGCGCGTAGGCGTTGGGCCACATCGCGCCCTCGTCGAGCTTGGCTTTATCGCTGAAGCCCAGCGTCGCGTATCTCGATTTGAACTTCTGTGCGCTCTGGAAGAAGCAGATGACGTTGCCATCCTTGGCATAGGCCGGCATTCCATACCATGTTCTCGGCGAAAGTTCCGGCGCGCTCTCCGTGACGATGGCGTGGAGCCGCTCGGCCATCGTGCGATCCGGCTCCTCCATCTCGGCGATCTTGGCCAGCAAATCGCTCTCACCATCTTCCCTGGTGGCCTTGGAGCCACGATTTGCAGCCGTCTTGCGCTCTTTGGCGTACTCCTTCATCGCGGCTTTTTCTTCGTCCGTGAACCCAGCGGACGACGCGTTCGATTTTGCCGATTTTGTCTGAGCCATAGGTGACCTTGCCCTTTCTATCGTGCGAGTCGACGCGTCGAGCTACTCCGACGCCAGAAGTCCCTGCAGCTGACCCACCATGCTTTGCCAGCGCGTACTTCGCGCCGCCGATCTCCTGCTTGGCCCCGCTGCGGAACCCACTCTGCTCGAGATGCAATTGCGTGATGCCACTTTGCCCTTCGCTGAGGGTGAACGTGACCACTGTCGACTGCGACGTGCCGTCCACGCCAGGCGCTGTCCAGGTGTAGGCGAGTCGGTTCGGCTCGTCCACGTCCGTCACTTCGCAGTCCACCACGCCGTCCCAACCCGGTGCTTCCCGAAACTGAAACGCGTGCCCGACGACGGGTTTGAAGTCGTTTGACTTGAACATCATCCACTTCGAGAGCGTCGCGGAGTCGGTCAGCGCACGCCACACCCGGTCGACCGGGCTCTTCAGCTCAAAGTCCAGCACCACGGTCTCAGTCATGGGTTCTCCTCTTCCAATAGGTTCTTCAAAAGTTGGATCCGTTCCGTCCAGAACCGTTCGTAGAACGAGACCCACTCCTGAATCTCGCGTAACGGAGCTGCGTTCAGGTGGTAGCGTGTCTCTCTTCCGGCCTTGCGATCCACGACAAGTCCGGCCTCCTTGAGTATGGCCAGATGCTTGGAAACGGCCGTTCGACCCACGTCGAAGCGGGCCGTCATCTCGTGAAGGGGCAGTTCATCCGCGTCGGCCAGGATGCGAAGCAGCTGGCGGCGAGTCGGATCGGCCACCGCACTATAAACATCTCGCATGGCGATCACTCCCTCGTTCTCCGACGCGTATCCGAGACTGCTGCACACCGGTCTCATAAACCGACACCATTTGGTGTCTGAACACAGAATAGGACAACAAATGGTGTCCTGTCAAGACCCTTCTGTACGACGCATGGGCGGGTAGACCGGCGGGGCGCGACGAACCTCACGTGCGACACTGACGATGCCTACAAACGCGGACCGGCCCCGCCCAGAGGAGGGCGGCGCCGGTAGTCGCGTGCATCGATTCGAGGTTGGACGTGATCCCGTTATTCGGGGCTGGCGTTTCCCTCCGCACGTAGCAGATCGATCGTTTCGACCGCGTGGCGTAGATGGGGGATGACGATGCTGCCGCCAACGACCAGTGCCACGTTGAGCGCGTCGAACAGCTCCGCATCGTTCCAGCCTGCCTGGACGCATTGGTCGAGGTGGTAGTCGACGCAATCGTTGCAGCGCAGCACGGCTGAGGCGACCAGACCCAGCAGTTCTTTGGTTTTGCCGTCGAGTGCCTGATCCCGGTAGGCAGCCGAGTCGAGATTGAAGAAGCGCTTGATGCCGAGGTGATCGATCTCGCCGATCCGCTCGTTCATGCGGTCTCGATACTCGCGGAACTCGTCCAATCGATTCGTCATCTTGCGCTCCTCATTCGTCTCTACAGCGCGCCTGCTTCGGCCAGACGCCGGTCGATCTCGGCCATATCGTCCGCCGAGAGGACCCAATCGGCGGCGTCGGCATTGGCGTCGATCTGTTCGGGTTTGGTGGCTCCGGCGATGACCGAGCAGACGACCTTGTGTCCGAGCAGCCAGGCGATTGCCAGTTGGCTGACCGAGCGGTCGTGCTCCGCCGCAAACTTCTCCACGACTTCAAGAATGGTGAAGTTCTTGTCGGTCAGCCGTCGCTCCTGCCAGGCTGAGCTGCCATGACCGCGAACGCCTTCAGGAACCGGCTCACCGCGATGATACTTGCCGGTCAGGAATCCGCTGGCAAGCGGTGAGTACGGGACGACGCTGAGCCCGAAGTGCTCGCAGGCTGGAATGAGCTCCTTCTCGATGCCCCGCTCGATCAGGTTGTAGAGGTCCTGATTGACGACCGGCGCCTGATAGCCGCGTCGCTCGCACAGACCGATGACCTCGGCAGTCTGCCATCCGGAAAAATTCGAAAAGGCGCAGTAGCGGATCTTGCCCGACGTCACGAGATCGTCCATGGCACGCAATGTCTCGTCGATCGACGTGCGTGGATCGGGAGCGTGCATGTAGTAGAGGTCGATGTAGTCGGTGTTGAGCCGTTTCAGGCTGGCGTCGACCGCGGACATGATGCGTCGTCGCGAAAGTCCAGTTCCCTCGGGTCCGTCGTTCATGCGCATGCCGGTCTTCGTGGCCAGAACGACCTGGTCGCGCTTGCCTTGCAGCGCTTTTCCGAGGAACTGCTCTGAAACCGAGCGGGTGTACATGTCGGCTGTGTCGATGAAATTGATGCCGCGATCGATGGCGCGATCGACGATGCGGGCGGTCTGCTGCTCATCGGCACCGCTGCCAAATTGATTGCCGCCGATGCCGATGACTGAAACGGGCACACCGCTGCGCCCCATCTGACGATACTCCACGAGATCCCTCCCTGTATTGACTGGCGAAGGCACGTCGCACAGCGACCGAGCGTTGACTCGTCGCCTTCGCGATGCCTCCGGCCAATGTAGCGGATGAGTTGCGCAAACTCAAGCAAGGGGAGAGCCCGTAGCTCGGACGATCTGGATCAGTCCATGCAGAGAGGAGGCGCAAGATCGCGATAGGCTATAGTGAGGCACGAAACGAATTGATTGACGGTGGTGGAGGTCAAGTTGCTCTTTGGTCTGTTCGACATCATGCAGGTGCTCGAGGAGAAATCGTCTCAGAAGGCATATACGGAGCATTTGTCGGACGCCGTGCTGGCGGATGAGCTAGGCCTCGACTATTACTTCGTTGCAGAGCGCCATTTCATGCCGGTCTATCGGAGTCCATCACCGAGCGTCTGGCTCGGTGCCGTCGCCGCACGCACCAAGCGCATTCGCATCGGCGCGCTGGCTTACACGCTACCGATGCACAATCCGGTTCTGGTGGCCGAAGAGGTCTCGATGCTCGATCATCTGAGCGGTGGCCGCATGGAGGTGGGGATCGGGCTTGGCCACCGTCCGGAGGAGTTGCGCAGCATCGGTGTCGATCCGGAGTTCCGCCAGCCATTACTCCTCGAAGGTGTCGTGCTCATGCAACGCGCATGGCGCGGTGCGCCGTTCGATCATCCGGGGCAGGTCTATCAATTCCAAAATCTGTACGTGGAAGCACCTGTGCAGAAGCCGTCACCGCCATTGTGGTTCGCGGGTAACGATCCGGAGGCACTTGGGTGGGCATCGCGAAACGGCATCTCGGGGGCGATCGGGTTCCAGCCGAACGACCGCCTCGTCGTTCCCGCCCAGGCGTTCCGGACAGCCGAGAAATTTGAGAGCGCGGTCATCCCCGAGACCGGCCAGCATCTGGCGTTGATGCGTCATCTCTACGTGGCTGAGTCGGACGAGCGAGCCATGGATGAGATGACCAACGACATCATGGGGATGGGGGAGCGTTTCGCGGCCAGTCCCCGTGGAATCAACGACGCGCCACCCAGAAAGATGTCTCGCGAAGATGCGCGTAAATCGGTCGAGCACATGATCGAGACCGACGTCATCATCGGTGGCGGGCCGGAGACCTGTGCGGCCGCTATCGCACGCGCGACGAAGCAGCTCGGCATCGACGTCTTCCTCGCCAATCCCTATCTGACGGGCGTCGAGCCGCGCAGGGTCCGCCGCACGCTCCGCTTCTTTGCCAACGCCGTGCGATCACGCGTTGAGGAGCTCACCGGTTCGAGCGAAGGTTAGGGCCTCTATCCTCCGTCGATGTAGGATTATGTTCAAGCGTGGGCCGCGCCGAAACCGAGCGAAGCCCGGGTAAATGCCTGGGGTTCGGAACGACCCGTCATCGGGCCACGCCGGGAGCAACGATTGACATATGTGGAGGAACCAAATGACTGACGAGCAACACAGCAATGGCGACGGACCAACACAGGAGCGACTGAGCGAGTCCTGGCGCGAGGTTGGCGATCAGATTCAGGGACTGGTCTCACGGATCGCGGACGTCTTCCGCGTCGCCTGGACTGAAGAGCGAAGCTCGGAGGAGACGGCGGACGAAGAGTCACGCCGCTTCGACGAGGATCTGCGATCGTCCGCCGAGCGCATGGAGCGCATCTTCAGGCGGGTCGCGTCCGATACGGAAGAGGAACGCGCCGCAACGATGAAGTCGACGCGTAAGGCGAGCGATCAGACGCTGAGTGAGATGCGGGTCGTCGCGGCGCGTGGTCTGCGGGCGCTGAATGAGCAGCTCGACGATTTGGCGAAAACGCTTGAGCGCGAGCGAGCCGCCCGCGAGCATGAGCAGAGCGAGAATGGCAACAGTGACGAGACGCACGTCTAATAAAGCCTGAGCAGCGTCGCCATCTCGTAGGGGCAGCCCTCCGTGGCTGCCCAAAACGAACGCGCTCAATCCCAAGACCGCTGAAAGAAAGACGGGCCGCATCGGCCCGTCTTTCTCCTTCCCTCCCCGCGTGCAGGATGGTGTCGGAGTGAGCTTACGACTCCTTTACGGCGGCCGTGAGCTTGATCAGTGAATCCTTGGCGTCGCCGAAGAGCATCAGGGTGTTTGGCTCGTGGAAGAGCTCGTTCTCAATTCCGGCAAAACCCGGACGCATGCTGCGCTTGAGGACGATCACCGTATTTGCCTTATCGACGTTGAGGATGGGCATGCCGTAGATTGGGCTGCTCTGGTCGCTGCGAGCGGCCGGGTTGACGACGTCGTTCGCCCCTACCACCAGCGCCACGTCCGCCTGCTGGAACTCGTCGTTGATCTGTTCCATCTCGAAGAGTTCGTCGTAGGGAACGTTCGCCTCCGCCAACAACACGTTCATGTGCCCCGGCATGCGACCGGCCACCGGGTGGATGGCGAACTTGACGGTCACACCACGCTTCTCAAGCTCTTCGGAGAGCTCGCGGATCTGGTGCTGCGCCTGAGCCACCGCGAGTCCGTAGCCTGGAACGATGATCACCTCGTTGGCGTAGGCCATGGCGACCGCGGCGTCGTCAGGCGTCGTCTCGCGAATCGGCTTCTCTTCGCCTGTCCCGGCGGCACCAGCTGCTGACGTGGTCACCGACCCAAACCCGCTGAAGAGGACGTTCGCGATCGAGCGATTCATGGCGCGGCTCATGAGGAGCGTCAGCAATGCGCCAGACGCGCCGACGAGCGCTCCGGCCACGACCAGAATCTGGTTGTGGACCACGAAACCGGTCAGAGCCGCCGCGATACCGGTGCAGGAGTTGAGCAACGCGATGACGACCGGCATGTCGGCGCCACCGATTGGCAGCACCGTGGTGATGCCGAGGATCAGCGCCACTGCCAGCAACGACCAGGTCCAGACGTTGCTCTGATCGAAAGCGGCCAGCAATGACGATGAAGACCAACGAGACGATGAAGATCACCCCGTTGACGACCGATTGCGCTGGATAGCGTATCGGCCGGCCCGATAGGAGCTCCTGCAGCTTGGCGAAAGCGATCATGCTGCCGCTGAAGGAGATCGATCCAATGAAGATGCCGAGCGCCGTCGCCAGCGCCTCACCGGAGTTGATGTGCGCGCCGGATCGGGTCAATTCAGTGAAGTGGGCAATCTCGACGAGCGCCGCCGTCCCACCTCCCATTCCGTTGAAGAGCGCCACCATCTGCGGCATGGCGGTCATCTGCACCGTGCGAGCGAAATAGATCGCCCACCAGGGCGCCGAGTGCCGCGCCCGACGATCAGGATGGCGATATTGATCGGGTGCCAACGGAAGGAGCGGTCGAAAAGCGTCGCGAGCAGCGCGATACCCATGGCGACGGCCGCGATCTGGTTACCGGAGCGGGCCGTGGCGGGAGAGCTGAGTCGCTTCAGACCGAAGATGAAGATGACGGCGGAAATGAGATAGAAGATATCGATCGTTGCGGAGCGTGCGTCGTTGATCACCGCTTCGCCGCCGGCTTCTTCTTGAACATCTCCAACATCCGGTCAGTGACGACGAATCCACCGAAGACGTTGCCGGCGCCCAGGAAGAGGGCGATGAAGGCGAGGACGTACAGCAGCGGGCTGTTCGCCGTGCCAACGATCAGCAGCCCGCCGAGAAAGACGATGCCGTGGATCGCGTTTGTTCCGGACATCAACGGTGTGTGAAGCGTCGCGGGAACGCGACCGATAACCTCGAATCCGAGCAGGATCGCGAGGATGAAAACGTAGGCCCCAAGTAGAACGTCTTGGTTCAAGCCACCCCCTCCTTCATCCAGGCCAACGTCGGCCCATGGAGTACTTCGCCGTCACGGCATGACGACGACGCCGCGCGTAATTGCATCTTCCATATCGACATTCAGCTGGCCCTTGGGGGCGAGATGCTCGAGAAGCGTCGAGATGTTCTTGGCGTACATCTGGCTGGCGTGCGTCGCCATGGTGCTCGGCAGATTGAGCAGCCCCATGATGATGACGTCGTGCCGCACGACCACCTCACCGGCCACCGTCAGCTCGCAGTTGCCACCCATCTCCGCGGCCAGATCGACGATGACCGATCCAGGGCGCATCCCCTTGACGGTATCCTCCGGCAAGAGAAGCGGCGCCGGGCGACCCGGAATCAGCGCCGTGGTGATGACGACGTCCGACTTGGCCGCATGATCTTTGATCAGTTCGATCTCGCGGCGGATGTGATCTTCCGTCAACTCCTTGGCGTAGCCTCCGGCGTCCTGTGCCTCTTCGTGTCCCACGTCGAGCTCGACGAAGGAGGCTCCCAGACTCTGCACCTGCTCCTTGACGACCGGCCGCGTGTCGAAGGCTTCCACCACGGCACCGAGTCGGCGCGCGGTAGCGATCGCCTGGAGTCCGGCCACACCGGCGCCCAGGATGAGCACTTTGGCGGGCGGAATCGTGCCGGCCGCGGTCATCAAGAGTGGGAAGAACTTCTGAATCTCGTTCGCGGCGAGGAGCACGGCTTTGTATCCGGCGATGGTGCTCATCGATGAGAGGGCGTCCATCGACTGCGCACGCGTGATGCGCGGGATGGCGTCCATGCTCATCGCGGTGACCTGCCGCTTGGAGAGGCTTACCACCAGTTCAGGGGAGACGAGCGGCTGCAGGAACGCGATCACGATGGTCCCCGGCCGTAGCATGGCGATCTCTTCGTCGCTTGGGCGTGCCACCTTCAGGACGACTCGCGCTCGGTCGTATACCGTCTTGGCATCCGGCACAATCTCGGCGCCGACCTCCTCGAGCGCGCCATCAAGGAAACTTGCGCTTACGCCGGCGCCTCGCTCCATGATGACGTGAAAGCCGGACCTCGTTAGTCGACGCACGACATCCGGTGTGAGCGCGACGCGCCGCTCGCCCGGCAGCGTCTCCTTAGGAACACCAACCACGAGCGTGGGCTGATTCTGAGACTCAGGCTGCAAAACGCAGGCTCCTTCATTGGACTCCGGAGATGGAGTATCCCCGTCAATCGGTTTTGAACGTATCAGTTGGTTCCGATGGCTGCCCGCACAACCGTGCATTAGGTTAAATCTTGGAGGCTGGACACGTCAACCGTCTCTGGCACGCGAAAGACAGGTCTCAAGTCCTCGTTTTTCGGAATCCGACGACGCGCGACACCAAATCATGACGGAAATGTCGATGGAGTCGGGGCTGGTCACGAACGTCACGCCGACGCGTTGGCGACGAAATCAACACTGGGAAGGAGCGGAAAATGGCGCAACGGGTGGTGCAGGTCGATGCGTTCACCGGTGAGAAGTATCGGGGAAACCCGGCCGCGGTATGTGTGCTCGATGAGCCGGGTGATCCCGAATGGATGCAGATCATCGCGCGTGAGATGAATCTCTCCGAGACGGCGTTTCTGTATCCCACGGACGGTGGCCTCCATCTGCGCTGGTTCACTCCGGCGGTCGAGGTCGATCTCTGCGGACATGCCACGCTGGCGAGCGCGCACGTCTTGTGGGAGGACGGACATCTGGCCCCCGATCAGCCCGCTCGCTTCCAGACGTTGAGCGGCGAACTGACGGCGGTCAAGGTGGACGACTGGATCGAGCTCAACTTCCCGACCGAACCGGCAACCGAAGCGCATGTTCCGACGCAGCTTGAACCGGCGCTTGGCGTGAGGTTGCTGCATGTCGCGCGCAATCGCATGGATTACCTGGTGGAGGTCGAGAACGAGGAGATCGTGCGGAATCTGAAGCCCAACATGGCGTTGCTGCGACAGATCGAGGCGCGAGGCGTCATCGTCACGAGCCGGGCAGGCGACGACGAGCACGATTTCGTCTCTCGGTTCTTCGGACCGGCGGTCGGCATCGACGAAGACCCCGTCACCGGTTCATCGCATTGCTGCTTGGGACCGTACTGGGGCGAGCGCCTCGGCAAGGATCAACTGAGCGGCTACCAGGCGTCGGCCCGCGGTGGTGTCGTGCGCGTTCGTCTGGCGGGAGATCGCGTCCGGTTGGCAGGGCAGGCCGTGACGGTCATGCGCGGCGAATTGGTGTGACAAAGAACTACCCTCGACCATCATGGTCGGGGGTAGTTCGACGACATCGCGGTACGAATTGCCGCTTATGATCCGCTGCTCGGTTGCGTCAGGTCGTAGAGCGTCGCGCCGCCGACCGTCGTCGACGTGAAGTTTTGCTCGACCCAGCTGCTTATCTGGCTGGAGGTTCCATTCGACCCGCCGCCGAATCCTCCTCCAATGCGGCCACTCGCAATGAAGTAGTGGATTTTGCCCTCGCTGACATATTGCTCGAATTCGGCGAGCGTCGGTGTCGGGTCGGTGCCATTGAACCCGCCAATGGCCATGATCGGTTCATTGGTGGCCAGCTGAACCCCGGCCGCGCTGTTTGCTCCGACGGTCGCGGCAACCCAGGTGTAGTTATCGGAACCAAGCTGTAGCAGGATCACCAACGCGCTGTCAGGCGTGCTGGCGTCCAGCAGACTGCCCATGCTATTGCCGCCGAATCCGCCGTTCTGCCCGCCGAACGGGTTGTTGCCGGTCGATGGGAATCCACGAGTCGTCTCGTTGTTCCCGGGTGATGGAACCGGCACCGGGGAAACCGCCGTTCGCACCGGTGGATCCGGTGGATGAGCCGGTGCCAGGGAATCCTCCATTGGGGTTGCCCGTGCCGGGGAAGCCTTGCGGAGGGTTGCCGCCGAATCCGTTGCGCGTGAAGTTGCCACCGGGGCCTCCAGGTCGTCCGCCAGGACCGCTCGCGGTCGCTGGTCCGGCTGTCGGAATTGCGCCGTTATGCGGTGTGGTGGCGGTCTCAGCGGCGTAGGCTGCCGGGCCGGCCAGCGCCACCAGAAGTGCCACCGCGATGATGGCTGTCGCCGCCTGGCGTCGCAGCACGAGCGGGGTCATCAGCAGCACCGCGGCGCCGAGGCCAGCGGCCAACACGCCCACGCGCAGCATCGGATACCAGTCCGGCGAGCGATCGAGGAGCACATATGCCCACGCGGCCGTTCCCGCAATGCCGATGGCCAGGAAACCACGTGCGACCCAGTGATCGCGTCGCTGCCACAACGCCATGACACCGATGCCGACCAGCGCGCCGATGGCCGGGGCCAGGGCCACGGTGTAGTAGGGATGGATGATCCCCTGCGCCAGACTGAAGACGACGCCAGTTAGCAGGAGCCAGCCACCCCAGAGGAGCGCGGCGGCACGGACTCGATCGGTCCGCGGTTTGCGCCAGGTGAACCAGAGCAAGGCGACAAACGATAGGAGCGCCAATGGTATGAGCCAGGAGACCTGGGTGCCCATCTCGCTATCAAACAGGCGGAGCAGCCCGGTCGGCCCCCAGCGTCCGCCACCGTGGCCCGGTGCGCCCCCAACGCTACCGCTCTCGTCGCCGGTGATGCGGCCAAAGCCGTTGTAGCCAAAGATCAAATTGAGAATGCTGTTGTCTTGCGAGCCGCCCACGTATGGTCGTGCGCTCGCGGGCGTCGCAACGACAGCCGCGACCCACCATCCAGCCGAGACGATGATCGACAGTCCGAACGCGATGACCTGCCAGAAGCGTCGTCGGAATGAGCCGGGTGCGGCCAACAGAATGACAAACGCGATGGGCGGTACAACCAGGAAGGCCTGCAGCATCTTGGTGAGAAAGCCGAAACCGATCAATGCCCCTGCCAGAAGCAACCATCGGGTGCTGCCGTTCTCGATTGAACGGGTTGTGGCATACGCCGCGCCGACCATGAGCAGCACGAGGAGAGCGTCCGGGTTGTTGAAGCGGAACATGAGCGCCGCGACCGGAGTCAACGCCATCACCGCTCCGGCCAGCAGCGCGGCGCCTGGAGAGAACCAGCGGCGCACGGTGAGGTAGAGGAGGCCGACGGCCGCCACGCCCTCCAACGCCTCCGGAGCCAGGATGCTCCAGGAGTTCACACCGAAGATGCGCGCGGAAAGCTCCATGATCCAGAGCGCGGCCGGCGGTTTGTCGACGGTGATGAAATTGGATGAGTCGAAGGATCCGAAGAAGAATGCGGTCCAGCTTTTCGTCCCCGCCTGGACGGCGGCTGAATAGAACGCGTTGGCCCAGCCTGAGGCGGACAGGTTCCACAGATAGAGCAACGCGGTGGTGCCGAGCAGGGCAACGACGGAGAGCCGTTCCCAGAGTTGCACGCGTTCGCCGGTGCGAACCTCTCCGCGTCGCCGCTCGGTCCACGTCGTCGCGCTGGTCTGATCCGCAACGGATTCTGGTGCGGAAGCGATCATGTATCGAACTCCTCGAAATCAAACGCATTGCGGGAGGTCTCTCCACGTTTGCGCGGACCTCACCGATTTCACTCTCAAGCCTAAGAGCAGCGCATTTGGATTCTGTGAGATGAATCTAAGAATTTTCTGAGAATTTAGGAGAGGTGGGTGGTTGGGACGTGCGGGCGCGTTACTTGGCGTACGAGCCCGTGTCTGGGACACTCCATCGAGGCGAACTGAGAGAACATTTCACTGATCATTTTGCTACGAAGGAGCCTCAGAACTAAGTCGGCCGTTCGGGGACCTGTTCTGACCTGACGGCCGAAGTGGGCAGACGCAGTCTGCCCCTACAGAAACATGCGCTAATACAGTCCGTTCAGTGGACTTGGTCAAGAGTAGCCCTGGATCTTCAGTCCTGTGCGAAACGTGGGTCAGTACCGAACCTACGTAAAATAGACCCATACGGAGACAGATTGAATCCGACTCTGACCTTGCTCTGCTCTCACAACCTGATTTGCCGGGTCAACCCGTCTAATATCCCACGATCGAGTTGCCGGCCCGGCGGATATCGGTCGCGCCGCTGTAGATGCCGGTGTTCGGATCGCGCGCGATCAACTGCACGCCGCCACCCAGTCCCCAGGGTGCCGCTGCCTCGACTTTATGCCCCATCTCCTCGAGTCGACTGAGCGTTTGCTCGCCAACACGTGACTCGACGCGCACGGTCGGGTTGCCGAATTCGAGCTGCTCGCCGATGAGGAATCGAGAAGCTTCACTCGCTCGTGCCGGGTCCATGCCGAAATCGAGCGCATTGCACAGGATTTGAATGTTGGTCTGCACCTGCCAATGTGCTCCCGGGGTGCCCCCGACCAGAACCGGCTGGCCGTCCTTCTGCACGAGGTAGTTGTTGAGTGTGTGGATCGGCCGTTTGCCCGGAGCGAGACAATTCGGATGCCCGTCCTCCAGATTGAAGCCGAGCATGCGGTTGTTCATCAACGCGCCCGTGTCACCCATCACGACGCCGCAGCCAGCGAAGAGGCTGTGAATGTAGGAGACCATGTTGCCTTCACCGTCGACCACGCACATGTAGGTCGTGTCGGGCTGCACGTTGCCTTGCCACTCGAACGGCAGGGCGTGATCGCGACTGATGCGGGCCGCCTGCTCTCGAGCGTGCTCGTCTGACAGGAGCATCTCCATGGGAACGTCGACGAACTTGGGATCACCCAAATAGCGATAGCGATCCTCGAACGCCAGCTTGAGTGCCTCGATCTGCAGATGAATCAGGTCGGCCGAGCCAGGCTCAAGCGTCGCGACCTCGAATTGCTTCAGAATGTTCATCGTGAGTAGGACGATGATCCCCTGCGTCACCGGCGGCTGCTCGAAGAGCGCGAATCCGCGATAGTCGATCGAGAGGGGAGCCGCGTCGTCGGTCTGGTGCTCAGCGAAGTCTCGCGCCGAGAAGAGTCCGTCGTGATCGCGCGAGTAGCTAACCAGGTCGGAGGCCAGATCTCCTTCGTAGAAATCACGGCATCCCGCTGCGGCGATGCGCTCGAGCGAACGCGCCAGACCGGGCTGGCGGAAGAGCGCACCGACGGCCGGAACCTCGCCATCCGGCAGAAAGACGCGGGCACTGTCGGGATACTGTCGATAGGTGTTGGCGTCGTTGTCGAGCATACGATGCAGCCGCTGCGAAACTGGCACACCGTCATGGGCGTAAGTGATGGCGGACTGCAGCAGATCGCCCAGCGGCAAGCTGCCATAGCGTTCGAGCGCCGTGCCCCAGCAGGCGACTGTGCCGGGAACCGACGATGCCCACAAACCGGTGCTCGGGATCCCACCACGCTCACGATAGCGCGCCGCGGTGGCGACACTCGGCGCCGCTCCGCTGCCATTCAGCGCCGCGATCCGATTGCCATCTGCGAGGTTGATCAGAAAGAAGCTGTCGCCGCCCAGATGCCCGTTGCGAGGCTCCACCGTCATCAACACGGCGCCAGCGGCAACGGCCGCGTCGACGGCGTTGCCGCCCCGTCTCAGCACATCAATGGCTGCCTGACTGGCGAATGGATGCGCTGACGACGCCATGCCGTTGCGCGCCATGGTGACGTCGGACGGCGGTCGATTGGTTTCCGTGCTCGCTGGGCTTTGCTGGGTCGTCGCCAAGTGATCCCCTTTCGTCGCGCGTCTACACGGCTCGAACGTGGAGCAGGTTGGTGTGTCCCGGCTCGTTGTAGGCCGTCAGGCTTCCCACGAACAAGATATTGTGACCAGCAATTGCGTGATTCGAGCCAAGCAAACGCCTGGTCATGTCCTCGATCATCTTCTCCGTATTGTCGGAGAAGGGGGCGACGAGCGATGTGACTCCCCAAACCAGCGAAAGCTGACGTGCCACGAAATCGTTGTTCGTCAGTGCCATGATCGGAACGTTGGGGCGTTCGCGCGCCACCTCGCGCGCTGAGAACCCACTCCGCGTGAAGACCGCGATCTGATTGACCAGTGGGCTGCGTCGTGAGATGTCGTCGGCCGCGCGGGCGATCAGTGAAGCGGTCGTGATCGGTCCATCCGCGTTTTCCGACTGCTTTGGCGGGAACTGCCGCTCAACCGCCGTGACGATGCGATTCATCATTTGGACGGCTTCGAGCGGAAACTCACCCGTGGCGGTCTCGGCGCTGAGCATCACCGCGTCCGTCCCGTCCAGTATCGCGTTGGCGACGTCACTGGTCTCTGCCCGTGTCGGGATCGGTTGATTGATCATCGATTCGAGCATCTGCGTGGCGGTGATGACCGGGGCGCCGTGCCGACGAGCCACGGCGATGATGCGCTTCTGCGCGATTGGGACCTCTTCTGGCGGCAGTTGCACGCCGAGGTCGCCACGAGCCACCATGATCGCGTCCGAGATGTGGGCGATCTGATGCAGCGTTTCGAGCGCTTCAGGCCGTTCGATCTTGGCCACGATGCCGCACTTGCCGCCGTGTCGATGTAGCTCCGAGCGCACCATCTGGATATCGTCGGGAGAGGTAACGAAGCTCACGCCGAGGTATTCGAGGTTCTCCGCGGCCGCGAAGGCGATGTCGGCAGCCTCCTGCTGGGTCAGCTTGCGCGGAGGTGGCTTGGCGCCTGGAACGGTCACGCCCTGTCGACCGCGCAGTCGACCACCTCGTACGACTCGTGTGTGGACTGTTTCGCCATCGCGTGACGTCACGATGAGCTCGAGCAACCCGTCCATGATCAGGACGCGCTGGCCAGCCCGCAGCTGTTCGAACAGATTTTGGTCATCCACGGAAATGCGATTTGGCTCGAGCCGATCGTCACCGGCTACGAGATCGACCGGCTGATCGTGACGCAGCGAGACCGTTTCGCCATCCGGCAACGGGCCGGTGCGCGGTTTGGGACCGGCGAGATCCTGCAAAATAGCGACACAGCGGCCGGTTTCGTCCGCCGCGCGACGGATGGTGCGGACGACTTCGCGTCGAATGTCGATCGTGTTGTGGGCGGCGTTGATGCGGACGACGTTGACACCCGCCTCGAGCATGGACTTGAGACGTTCGATCTCCCACGAAGCTGGTCCGATGGTGGCAACGATCTTTGCGTTGCGTCTCGCGGCTGGCTCGACCATCGATCCGGCCTCCCTTTGGGTACGGTTCTTATCTATCGAAATCGCGATTTACGATACCACAGGGGCTCGTCGGGATCGTGACGCAGCAGCATTTGTTGGTCTGGCGTTTTGATTGTCATAAGATTGTGGTGATGAGCGCGGCTCGCCGTGAATTGCGTAAGCGGCGAGAAATTATCGCGAATCACTTGAGTGAAGGCGTGGAGAGGTCTAGGATACCCCCAGATGCCGAGCAGGCGCGTGGAATCTCACACGCGCGATGATTGATGTAACAACCGAGTGCCCGGCATGCTGGTGACTTGAGGAGTGGAAGATGCCGATCGAGCTGACGAGCCATGTGATCGAGAAGACGGACGACCTCAACCTGATATTTGGCCAGAGCCATTTCATCAAGACCGTCGAGGACTTGCACGAGGCGTTGGCGGGATCGGTGCCAAACCTCAAATTCGGCCTGGCCTTTAGCGAGGCGTCCGGCGACCGGCTGGTGCGGGTAAGCGGCACCGACGACGAGCTCGTCGATCTGGCTGCTCGAAACGTGATGGGGATCTCAGCCGGACACTGCTTCCTGATATTCCTGCGAGATGCCTTCCCAATCAACGTGTTACCAGCCGTGAAGGCGGTCCAGGAGGTCTGCACCATCTTTTGCGCGACCGCGAACCCGGTCGCGGTGATCCTGGCCGATACGGGCGAGGCGCGCGCGGTGCTGGGCGTAGCGGATGGTCTCAAACCGCTCGGTGTCGAGTCAGAGGCGGATATCGCCGCGCGGCAGGGACTGTTGCGCAGATTCGGCTATAAGCTCGGATCTTCCTGACGGCATAGCGGGAGAGGTATGACCTTTAACCGTATCCAAATCCCATCGAAACGTCGCGGAATTGTGACGTTTATTGGTGGAACAGGGGCGCGGGCTTGGGTACAATGCCAGACTGGGGTGTTCCTGTCTGTTCGCGCCCGCAAACTGTGGGTTGAATGGATTTCGCGCGTCAGGATTGTTGAGAGTAGCTAGAACGGTGACGATGTCTTGCGCGGCCAACAGTTGGTATCTGCCAAGCGCTGCACCTACGCCGTTCCAATTGCTGTAGGTTCGCTGTGACATTAGTCGGGAGGCGTAGTGTATGACAAGCTCTGGTCGAAGTCGCACTAAGGAGCTTGCGCTGGAAAAGGATGAGCTGCTCGGGCTCTATCGCAAGATGGTACAGATCCGTGAATTCGAAGAAAATGCGGCCGAGCAGTATGCGCGCGGTCGTATCGCCGGATTCCTTCACCTCTATATTGGTGAAGAAGCGACCGGCGTCGGCGCGATCTCGGCGATGGAGGAGCGCGATCACCTGATCACTCACTATCGCGATCATGGTTATGCGTTGGCGCGCGGTATCACGCCCAAAGCCGGAATGGCCGAGCTCTTTGGCAAGTCGACCGGTGTGACGCATGGTCGCGGTGGGTCGATGCACTTCAGCGACGTCAGCAAGAACTTCTGGGGTGGATACGCCATTGTTGCCGGGCACATTCCGCTGGCGACCGGGCTCGCGCTGGCCAGCCAGTACATGGACAAAGGCTACGTCGTTGTCTGCATCTTCGGTGATGGCGCGACCAATGCCGGTGCCTTCCACGAAGCGGCCAACCTCGCCTCTGTATGGAAGCTTCCGATCGTCTTCCTCGTAGAGAACAACCTGTACGGCATGGGCACCGCGGTCGAATACGTATCGGCGGTGCAGGACATGTCGCGCAAGGCGCTGGCATACGACATTCAGGCCAGCCGCGTAGACGGCCAGGACATCCTAGCCGTGCGAGAAGCCATGAAGAAGGCACTCGAGCATTGCCGATCAGGTAATGGGCCCTTTCTGCTCGAGTCTCTGACGTACCGCTATCGGGGCCACTCAATGGCGGATCCGGAAGCCTATCGGTCGAAGGACGAAGTCGAGCGGTTCCGCAAGAATGATCCGATCGTGCTGTTCCGGGACAAGCTCCTGGCCGACGGTGTCGCCAAGCAGGAAGAGTTCGATCAGATCGATGCTGACGTAGTCGCGGAGATCGCGGAAGCCGTGCAGTTCGCGGAAGACAGCCCGGCCCCCGATCCTTCCACGCTTGAAGAGTTTATTTACGCGGATTCGAGTGCTGCAGAGTAGCGTAGAGCACGGTCAGGAGACTCATTCGATGGCACGACAGATCACATACCGCGACGCTCTACGCGAAGCGTTGCACGAAGAGATGGACCGCGACGAGCGCGTGTTCCTGATGGGCGAAGATATTGGCGCCTATGGAGGATCGTACGTCGTCACGCGCGGTCTGCTCGAAGAATACGGACGCAAGCGGGTGCGCGACACGCCGATCTCGGAGCTCGGCATCGTCGGCGCTGCCGTTGGTGCAGCCATGGGCGGGCTGAAACCGATCGTCGAGCTGATGACGATCAACTTCAGCTTGCTCGCGATCGACCAGATCGTGAACCATGCCGCCAAGCTTCACTACATGTTCGGTGGCACGTTCACCGCGCCGATCGTGGTGCGTACCGCATCCGGCTGGGGCCAGCTCGGCGCCACCCACTCACAGACGTTCGAAGGCTGGTACGCCCACATTCCTGGACTGCGCGTCGTCATGCCGGCCACGCCACGAGACGCCAAGGGCTTCCTCAAGGCTGCCGTGCGCGGCAACGACCCGGTGATGTTCATCGAGCACTCGTTGATCTACCGCAACCAGGGCGAAGTCGAAGAGGGCGAACTTGTTTTGCCGCTCGAAGGCGCTGAAGTCCGCCGTGAGGGAGCCGATGTGACCATCGTCTCCTGGTCGCGCGGCTACTATCTCGCCATGGGGGCGGCTGAAGAGCTTGCCAAAGAGGGCATCAACGCCGAAGTCATCGACATGCGCGTGCTTCGTCCACTCGATATCGATACGGTGATCGAATCGGTTAAAAAGACCAATCATCTCGTGACGGTCGAGGAGAGCTGGCGCACCCTTGGAGTCGGCGCCGAGATCGCCGCGGCGGTCCAGGAAAAGGCGTTCGACTATCTCGACGCCCCGATCGCGCGGGTCGGCAGCCTCGAAGTTCCGGTCCCATATGCGAAAAACCTCGAGCGGCTCGTCTTCCCGGACAAGGGACACGTCGTCCAGGCGGTCAAGGACGTCCTCGCGCGAGATCTTGCGCCGGTAGGTTAGCACCGGTGCCAGACCTGCCTCGCGCTCGCAACACGGCGCTGGTAGGTTGCAACGCTTGAAACGACAAAGGCGGAGGAGCGACGGATGGCCAAGACCCTGGTGATGCCCCAGATGGGCTATGACATGGACGCGGGGACCTTGCTTCGCTGGCTCAAACAAGAGGGCGAAGAGGTCGAACGCGGTGAGCCCATCGCGGAGATCGAGACCGACAAGGTCAATCTTGAAATCGAATCATTTGACAGCGGCGTGGTGCGTAAGCACCTGGTCACCGAGGGGCAGACCGTCCCGGTTGGTGAGGCGATTGCCATCATCGGCAGCGCCGACGAGCCGCTGGACCTGCCCGATTTGAACGGAAAACAGCCGGAGGCGGCTCCGAAGGCAGCGCCACCGGCGCAGGCAGAGACCCCGGAACCGGTGGCAAGCGCGGTGAGCCAGCCAGCGGCGGCCTCACCAAACCAACAGTCTCAGCCACAAGATCAGGTGGTCGATCGCGCCCCAGGCGAACGCGTGCGCGCGTCACCACTTGTGCGACGCCTGGCCGCCGAGCACGGAATCGATCTCACCCGCGTGCATGGCACCGGTCCTGGCGGACGCATCATCAAGGTCGATGTCATGCCGCTGATCGGCCAGCCACAGGCCGCACCATCAGCGGCCCCGTCTGCACCAGCGGCCGCTCCGGTCGAAGAACGGGCTCCGCAGCCGATGCCGCAGCCGCAACCGGTTCCGGTCGGCGCGCCCGACTTCGAGTTGCGCGATCTGTCGCGCATTCGTAAGACGATCGCCCGGCGCATGTCGGAGAGCTTCCAGCAGGCGCCACACATCTACATCTCGATGTCGATCGATATGACCAGAGCGCTCGCACTTCGTGAGCAGATCAACGCGGAGGTCGAGCAGCCGCAGCAGGTCTCGATCAACGATTTGATCATCAAGGCGTCCGCGCTCGCATTGCGCAAGTTTCCGATGCTGAACGCGGCGTATGCTGGCGAGCAAGTGCGCGTCTACAAGCGCATCGACATCAACAACGCCATCGCGATCGAGGCCGGTCTGATCAGCCCGTTCGTTCCAGACGCCGACCACAAGCCGCTCGGTGAGATCGCGTCGACGATGAAAGATCTGGCCAAGCGTGCACGCGAAGGTGGTTTGACGCCTGAGGAATACCAGGGCGGCACCTTCACCATCAGTAATCTCGGGATGTTCGGTGTCGAGAACTTCCAGGCCGTGATCAACCCGCCGCAGGCAGCCATTCTGTCGGTCGGCACGGTCAAGAAGGAGCCGGTCTTCATGGACGGCCAGTTCAAGCCGGTCGACACCATGATGGTGACCGTCGCCGCCGACCATCGGGTGACCGACGGGGCCGAAGTCTCTCGATTCCTGATGGAAGTGAAGCGCTTGCTCGAAACGCCGATGCTGCTGTTGGTGAGCTAGCAGGATTCACCGTCATCGGATACCGAGATGACACTGCGGGAGCACACCAGGTGCTCCCCTACAAATCTCATTTTGACGTATGCCGTAGGGGAGGACCTGGTGTCCTCCCGTTTTGTTGCCCACACCCGTTTCTCCTCATCGGGGCCTCTTGGGTCCGACCATCCATGCTGTTCGTCAAACTGGCACGAAATCGTTATGACATCCCGGTTCAAACTACATAAAGTTCCTCATAGAATAGATGTGTAGATAGTTCTTGCATCTGCATGGGCGCTCTTGGTCTGAACATAATGGGGCGTCGAACGATGATTATTCATAGCCGGTCACTCGATTCAGTTGTTCGGTTCAGCGATTCACTCGTTGTCCGGGAATCGACGCCGACTCGCTGTGTCTTCTCCGACGCCCCGATTACACCCATAGATTCGTGTCCGCACTGATCGGAGCCGACCATGGCTGAGAAACATCGATATGAACGAAACATCGGGCCGAGGCTTGACGATCTCGAATCGAAATTCAACCTCCTGAGTGAGCGTCTCTCCCGCATAGAGGCGCAGCTTGGAGGGGCGTCCAGGCCTGTTGAAGCTGAGCCAACCAGACCGGCAACGACGGCTGAGCAGGTCGTGGTGCAGGCATCGCCCCGCAAGCCGATTCCCGAGGTCGTCGAGCCCGTTCGTCCAACAACCTCGAAGGCAGAGGGTGACAAACTAGCTCCGCGGGTCGAACCTGTTCCACACTTCGAGCGTGCGAAGCAAAAACGTCGCGCCTTCAGTACCTCGTGTCGAGAATCGCAAACCAACGGTGGCCCCTGCGTTCTCATCTCTGAGTGATCTTGAGGAACGCGTCACGGGACGGCTGCTCGCCTGGATCGGCGGATTGGCGCTAATCGTCGGCGCTATCTTCTTTCTGAGCCTGGCCTTCAGCCGGGGATGGATCGGACCGGCTGGCCGCGTGACAATCGGTCTCCTGGCAGGTGTGGCGCTCGTCTTTGCCGGAGGGCTGGCATTCGAGAAGCATGAACGGTTGTTCGGCCACGTGCTGACGCCAGTCGGATTGGGCGTCCTCTCCCTCTCCTTCTTCGCAGGAACGGTGCATTACAACCTCTTTGCGGTGGAGATCGGTCTGACGGGCGCCTTGATCAGTGCCGTCGCGGCCGCGGTCATCGCGATACGCGCGAATTCGCAGCTGATCGCTGCATATGGTCTTGTTACGGCGCTGAGCGCTCCGATCGTTCTTAGTGCGTCACCATCCGCCACGACCATCGCCTTCCTCTCCGCGGCACTCATCGGCACGACGATCGTGGCGCTCTATCGAACCTGGAACTGGCTCCCAACGATCGCGTTTGTGCTCGCGGCGCCGCAGGTCAGCGACTATGTGCACGGAAATGTGTCAATTCGCGCTGGATTAATCGTCCTGGGAGCGTTCTGGCTGCTCAATGCCGTAGCTGCCGGAGGCCAGGAGTTCCGTGTTCCACGTCAGCGGTTGAGCGTCACCTCAACGACCTTGCTGGTGGCGAATGCCGCCTTCATCGTGAGTTGGGCCTTCTATCTTCTTCAAGGAGATGCCGATTGGGGCCGCGCCCCGTTCCTGGTTATTCTTGCAATGGCGTACCTGGTGCTTGGCGGCTTCTTCCTGCTGCGTCGTGGAGATCATCACCCGTTTGGAATGCTGGCGGTTGGGACCGGCATCGCGGCGGCGAGTATGGCCTTGCCTCTGCAATTCGGTGGTTCTCCGGTGCCGATCGGATGGGCAGCCGAGGCCGCCGCACTCGCGTGGGTCTGCGCGAACCGCAAGCACGGGTATAGCGGGTTGATGTCGCTTGCGCTCGGCACGCTGGCGATCGGACATCTGATCCTTATCGAGTACCCAATGGATACCATCAATCAAGCCGCGAACTCCACGTGGCCGTTCCTGAACGAGAACGGCGCAACGCTGGCATTCATCCTGGCTGCGCTGGCAGTCTCGATCTACTTCGTAAGGCGTTGGAGCCATGCAATCCCAGCTGCTGCTGTTGGCAGTCTGTTGGTCCTGTACTCCTTGCCGTTTGAAACGTCGGGACTACTATTGGTCGGCACATGGTCAGCGATCTTCGTGGCCTTGTACGGCATCGACCAACGGATCGTGCAGCCGCGTACCAGCGTTCCGGCTCCAACGGACAACCTCTTGAGCTTCATCGGGATGCGCTCGATTGCGCTCGCGGGACTCTCCGGCTTAGGTCTGGCGATCGGACACTTGCTGACCTTCGAGCTCTCGTTGACGCGTCTCGAGTCGATTCAGTATCTGGGAACACCGTTCTGGGATCGTGCCACGGTCGCCGCCGCGATGGTGATCGTGGCATTCGTCGCGGCCGGCTTCCTGACGACCAATCCGCAAAGCCGTCGCAGAACCACGACGACGGCGTTCGCGCTCGCCGCATGGTTGGTGCCCTTCGAGGTCGATACGGCCGCAAACGTGGTCATCTGGTCGGTTCTGGCCGCCATCTCACTGGGCCTGGTGCGGTTGGACCCACAGGCAATCAAACGCTACACCCGGTTCAGCATCGTCATGCTCGCGTTGAACGTGCTGTTCGTCCTGACCGACGTGGCTCAGCCGATCCGGCTCGCGGTGCGGGCGTCCAGCACTATTGACCATCCGCTCTTCTGGAGCGGTGCGACCGCCGCAATTGGCTCGATTGTGCTGCTGGCGCTGTTGTTCGTTCGTGTCTACGAAGACCGACGATTCACTACGGCGTTCTGGCTGCTCGCGGGCGTCAGCCTGGTCTACCTCATCTCGATTGGAGTCGTTGATGACTTCCAGGGACGTCTCGGCGGAGCGACGCTACTTGAAGAGTTGCAGAAGCAGGCTCAGGTGGCGCTCTCGATCCTCTGGGCGGTGCTCGGAGGTATCGCGGTGGTCGTTGGGTTGTGGCGAGACCGCGGGGAGCTGCGCGCGGCCGGATTGGCGCTGCTCGCAGTGGTGACCGCGAAGGTCTTCGTGTATGACCTGGCGTCGCTCGATGCGGCCTATCGCGTGCTTTCGTTCATCGGACTTGGAGTATTGTTGCTGATCAGCGCGTATCTCTACCAACACGTCGGACCGCATGGCCACCGGCCGTCCGCCGCCTGACAGCTGCGCTAAGCCCCGTCCGGCTCGACGCCCTTGGCACGCAGCTCCTCGATGTCGTGGTCGGCATCCTGGAGCTGCCTTCGCAGCACCGGCAGACGCTCGCGTGCGCGCTCCATGTCCGCCATCACGTCATTGCGCTCGTCCACAAGTCGAGCCGACGCGGCGTTGATCTCCTGGCGCTGCCAGTCCAGCCTGGTGCAGGCTGGGCACCGCCCGAGCGGATCGAGCCAGCCCCCGCACTCCTCGCACGGTCGAACGAGATCGGCGAGCGTCAGGTTTGGCAACGGCTCATCATCCAGGGTGTGGCGCAAGGCTTCGTTGGCGATGATCGATAGGCTGTTCGTGAGGTGGCTCTCTAACAGTTCCTTCGCGCTGTCATCCAAATTCGCCGGAACCAACTGCAACGCATCACCCGACGCCTGTGTGAGCTTGGGTAATGCCAGCTGATGACCGCGTTCGGCCCAATCGGGCTCTTCGCGATAGAGGAAATCATCGGACCCAACGCGAATCGCGATCTGAGCGGGCTCAGTCGATTGAACCTGGATCTCGATGTCTGTCGGGGGAAGCTCGACGTGAGGAGTGGTGCCGCGTTGCGCACGGAGCTGGGCCAGGTCCTCGTTCGCCTGGTTGATGGCGTCGTTGAGCTGCTCGACGCGCTCTGTCCAGCGGTTCTGCGGCATAAACGAGGTTTCGGCGTCGGCGATGTCATATTCGATGTTGTTGCGACGCGTCAGGAGGCGAGTGAGCCGTCGCCGCTCAGCGTCCCGGATGGGGATCGTGGCGTGATCCGCCTTCGCGTCGCTCGGCTCCGGTTTTGGTTGGGTGTTGGCGTCGATCGCGGCGCCAAAACGAGAAGCGCTGCATGGAGCCATCCTTCCGGGGTGCTGGTTCGTGCGGTTAGGAATGTTCGACGGTTTGCTCGATGGCGCTCATGTCCCAGGAATCGACCGCGTCGAGCGCTTCCCGCAGCACCGGGATCACTTTGCTTGTCGCGGGGATTCCCTGGATCATCGCGACCGGCTTTTGGAGGACCTGTCCATCCGGTTCGAGATGCCGCACCGCACCATGGATCTCGATGTGACGCGGTCCGCGCGTCACGGCATACGCGGCAACGACGCGGCCATATCCGCCACTGACCCAATGAAGTGACACTCCGGCGGCCGTATCGCCCTGAGCGCCGGATACGACCCGCAACGGATGCTTCCAGCTCGAGGCCAATTCCTCGCCCGCGTTGAGCAGTTCGTTCGCGGCTTGCTGCAGCGAGATGCGCCGCATCGAATCGGCCGCCAAACCCGTGCGCGTGGCATAGATGGAACGTCCCCAGTCGCTGCGCCACACGACGAACGCCGCGATTAGGATGCCAGCATGAATCACCATCGTCACGTCGCTGAGGCGAGGAGTATCACCACTGTAGATCTGCGACCAGTCGCCGCCCGCACCGGCAATGAGATCGATGAGCGGATAGAAGACGAGCGAGTTGGCGATGCTGATCACGCCGAAGATGAAGAGGAGATAGTTGATTGGCGGTCGACGCGCCCAGAAAACGGGAATGGCGATGGCGATCAACCCAAGGACGACGCTGACGATGTTCCCTGAGAGGGCGATCCAGAAGACCTGTGCGTTGGTCAGGAAACCTGCGTATTCGACAAATCCATAGAAGAAGTACCAGCCATAGCCGGTAACTTTGGCGCCGAAGCTGATGACCGTGACCGCGTGCCCAAGCTCGTGGAAGACCACACTGAGCGGCAACAGGATGAAAAACGCCGCCTCGCTGAGCCGCTGGCGATCGCTTGGGGTAAAGTCATCGTCGAAGGTGTCATGCCAGTTACGGATGACGGAGACGAGCGTTCGGATCGAGACCAGGCCCAGCAGGATGCCTGTAACGATCATGAAGCTGGGCGTAAACACGTGAGCAACTCCTCATCTTGAACCGGATCGAATTGTAGCACTGGCCAATTCCAGACGATGAGGTGGCGATGGAGACGGACGACGGTAATACGCTGGAGCTCGATACGCTGGGAGACAGCATATGGCACGCCGACAACCTCGACGTGTTGGCGCGCATACCCAGCGGGTCGATACCGCTGATCTACATCGATCCGCCGTTCAACACCGGCAAAACGCAGTCCCACACACGGCTGCGCACCGTGCGCGACCCTGAAGGGGACCGCACTGGATTCCAGGGCAGACCGTATCGCACGACTCGGTTAGGCACGCACTCCTATGCCGACGTCTTCGACGATTATCTCGCGTTTCTCGAGCCGAGGCTGAGCGAGGCTCATCGCGTTCTGGCGCCGTACGGCACGCTCTACGTGCATCTCGACTACCGTGAAGTGCACTACGTCAAAGTCTTGCTCGACGGGGTCTTCGGACGCCATTGCTTCCTCAACGAGGTTATCTGGGCGTATGACTTCGGCGGCCGATCGCGCCGTCGCTGGCCGGCCAAGCATGACAACATTCTGGTCTACGTCAAATCGCCGGAGGATTACGTCTTCAACGCGGACGAGATCGATCGTGTGCCGTACAT
The DNA here is from genome assembly GCA_963822235.1 of uncultured Chloroflexia bacterium. Taxonomy (GTDB): domain Bacteria; phylum Chloroflexota; class Chloroflexia; order Thermomicrobiales; family Thermomicrobiaceae; genus CALAGB01. The sequence continues at coordinate 772,726 of CAWGGU010000005.1, read as the reverse complement.
GGCCCCGGGATTGGTCGGACCGGAGAAGGCGGCGCGGGGGAAACTGCCAACCGACACCTGGTGGCAAACCATCGTGGCGACCAGCGGCAAGGAACGGACCGGCTATCCAACGCAGAAGCCGCTGGCGATCGCGCGACGCATCATTCAAGCCTCGTCCAATCCAGGTGATTTGGTGCTCGATTTCTTCGCGGGCAGTGGGACGACCGGTGTCGCGGCGCGCGAACTTGGCCGGCGTTTTCTGCTTGTCGATGACAATCTCGACGCGCTGAACGTGATGAATCGGCGTTTTGCCGGAATCGGTGATGTCTGCTTCCTGGGTTATGATGCCCGCGCGGGAGGAGACAGACACATCGATACGTGTGTTGAGGAGAAGGAGAAAGAGGGAACGTGAGCAACGTCATTGATCTACGCGGCGATTGGGCCGCACCACCGACCGCGGCTATGCGCCAGGCAATGGCCGAAGCGGAAGTCGGCGACGATAACTCGCACGAGGATCCGACCGTCCTGCAACTGGAAGAGATGTCGGCCGAGATGCTCGGTAAAGAGGCGGCCATCTTCGTGCCAAGTGGCACGATGGGCAATCTCGTTTCGATTCTGAGTCTGGCGGAGCATGGCACGGAGGTCATTGCCGGGGACAAAGCGCACTCCGTCGTCTATGAGCGTGGCGGCATGGCGGCGGTTGGCGGTCATCCGATCCGCACCGTGCCAAACGGGCGGTTTGGCATGCTCGACCCGTTGCAGGTAGCCGCCGCGGTGCGCCCGGAGAACATCCACTTCCCCAAGACGGGATTGCTGCTGCTCGAGAACACCCATAACCTGTGTGGCGGCACGGTGTTGCGCCGCGAACAGATGCGTGAGCTGGCGGACATCGCCCACGGTCACGGCTTTCCCGTTCACCTGGATGGCTCACGCATCTTCAACGCGTCGGCCGCGCTCGGGCTGCCGGTTTCGGACCTCGTGAAAGACGTGGATACAGTCACCTTCTGCCTCTCGAAGGCCCTGGCTGCTCCGGTCGGCTCGATGATCGCCGGAACCACCGAGACCATCGCCATTGCCCGGCAGAAGCGCAAGTTGCTTGGTGGCGGCATGCGTCAGGCGGGAGTGATCGCCGCCGCTGGAGTGGTCGCGCTCAAAGAGATGGTCGCCAGGCTGCCGGAGGATCATGCGCATGCCCGGAGATTGGCGGAAGGCATGGCGGAGCTTGGATACATCTCGATCGATCTCGAGACGGTGCAGTCGAACATAGTCTTCTTCGACGTCAAGCCACCTCTGTTGGGTGAGCAAGTTGCCGAGCGATTGCGGGAGGGCGGCGTCAGACTGACCGCCTTTGGAGGCCCGACGCTGCGGTTCGTTACGCATTACGCCATCACTGACGAAGACGTCGAACGAGTGCTCCTCATCATGCGGGATATTCAGAGCTAGTGCGGAGGCCAACGCTTTGGACGCCCATTGCCGCTAGCTCGTTGGGGCGAAGCTTGTCTTCGCCCAATAGCGAAGGATAATCCTCAGTCAATCACGCGACACAGGGCTCCAAGAGGGCAATTTGAGATCATGGGTGATCGAAAATCGAGAACGGAATGAGAGTACATGGACGAGCTGGAGAAGAACGCGTTCGAGCTAGTCGACGGCAAGACTGATCAGATACTTGAGCGGTTTCGCACCGTCATCGGTGTCAACACGACCGTCCCGCCGGGAAAGAACTACGACACGCTACTCGACCTTATCGAGCCCGAATTCAAACGACTGGGTTTCGAAACCGAACGGGTGACTATCCCGGATGACCTGGTGAAGACCATCCCGTTGCCGCTCGAAGGGCCGCGCGTGAATCTGGTGGCGCGGCGCGGCAATGGCGGCGAACCGGTCACGATCTACGCCCATATGGACGTCGTTCCGATCGAAGAAGGCTGGAAGCACGATCCCTTCGGCGCTGAATTCGAAGACGGCAAGATCTACGGGCGTGGCACGGCCGACATGAAGGGCGCGATCGCCTCGCTCCTGACGGCCATTGAGGTGATGGACGAAGCGGGAGTCACGCCGAACTACGACCTCATCGTCTGTCTGTGCACCGACGAGGAGATCGGCGGCTATCCTGGAATCTGGCATCTGGCCAAAGAGGGATACGTCAAGGGGCACATGCTCTGCCTTGAGGGCGGTCAGGAAGCACGCATCGGTCTGGCTTCGGCGGGCGCCGTCGACGTAACGATCACCACCATTGGGCGAAGCGCGCACTCCGGATCGAACTATCTGGGCGTTAACGCCATCGACTGTATGCTGCCCATCATGAATGAGCTGGCGCAGCTCAAGATCGATGTGGAAGGCCGCGAGTCGACCGTACTTGGAATGCAACACGAACAGGCGCCGTCGCGTTACATGACGCCCATGTTCAACTTCTCGATCATCAACGCTGGGGTCAAGTCGAACATCGTCCCGGCAACTTGTACATTGTTGATCAATCGTCGCTACATCCCTGAAGAGAATTACGACCAGGTGACAGGCGAGATCCTGGAAGCGGTCGAGCGTGCCAAGACCAAGAGCAATGCCATCGACGTCAAGGTCGATTTCTTCCACGTGTACCCGGCGATGAAGCTGGTTCCCGGTCCACACATGCGCAAGATGCAGGAAGCCATGATGTTGGTGCACGGGTACTCGCTGGAGGATTTCACCGCGGCCGGCGCGTCTGGATCGACGGACATGGCCAACGTTCAGCAAGAACTGGGCTGGGACGACATCCCATTTTGCGGGCCGGGACGTATGGCGAGTCGGGCGCATGGAGCGGACGAATTCGTCGAGCTCGAGGACGTAAAAGCGCACATCAAAGAGCTGATCCATTATCTGGCCTTTTAACGGACTTGAATCGGCGAAGAGCCAACAGCGACATTCATCTCAATCGAACGGAGGCGCGATGCGCGTTGGGTATCTAACTGGAAAGCGAATCTATCTACGGCCGCTCGAGGAAGCGGACCAAGAAACGGCGACCGCGTGGTTCAATAGCCCGTTTCCGATCAACGCGACGCGCGCAAAAGCGTTCCTCGAGGAGGAACAGGAAGACTGGTACAGCGACCGGTTTATGGCGCTGATCGTCGCTCGAATAGAAGACGATCACCCGATTGGCGGGATGACGTACCGAACGCACGACCGCCGCGTGGCCACGGTGCGTTTTCATATGGCCCCGTCGCTCAATGATGCCGACGAGATGCGCGCTGATGCAATACGCATGGTCGTTCCCTGGTTGCGGGACGAGCACGAGTTGATGGTAGTGCGCCTGGGTCTCGCGTCTGACCAGTTCGAATCGATTCGGGCAGCCGAGGATCTGAGCATGCGACCAAGCGTGCGATTACGCGAATGGGTCGCAAGGGACGGTAAGCGCGTCGATGAGATCGTTTACGAGGCCCTGAACCGGCGCTGGGAGGTGCAGGATGCGTAATCCGATACTGATCGGTGAACGAGTCTATATTCGACCGCTCGAGGAGAGCGATGCTCAGACGCTGGCGGAGATCTACGCCTCGGAATCCGAAACGTTCATGCAGCGTGGACGAACACCGGTGGGAGTTTTGGGCTGGAAGAAGATGATCCGAGATCTTCACAAGTCTCAGCCGCCCAGTGACATCGATTTCGCGGTCTGTCTTATCGAGAATGACCAGCTTATTGGCTTCAACGGTGTCGTGGACATCGATTGGGTCAACCGGACCGGTGAGACGGAGAGTGACTTCGGACCGGCGGACATACGCAGCCAGGGATACGGGACCGACGCGAAGCACCTCCTTCTTGAATACTGCTTCGACGTCATTCAACTGCACGTCTTGCAGTCGATCATCTTCGAGACCAATACCCGCAGCGCGGCAGCGGTATCGAAGCAGGGATATCAACTCGCGGGGCGCCTGAAATACGACGATCTCAAAGACGGAGTCTATCGAGACGCGCTCGTCTTCGATCTGAAGCGTGAGGATTGGATCCCGGCTCGCGACGTCTGGCGAGCACGGCAGAAGGAGCGTCAACAGGGCGGATAGGCGTTCACGTCAGGAAAAATCGTCCGTAGGGGAGAACCTTGTGTCCTCCCTAATTTCAGGCGCTTGCCGACGTTGTCGTAGGGCTGGAGGCGCGTCGAGCCGTCGTTCCTCGGATGCTTGTTGGTGTCTCGTCAACGCCGGGAGCACACAAGGTGCCCCCCTACAAAGCCATTTGAAATTGCGATGCGACCTCTGCTGATGCCCCCGCTTATGCCACCCAGAACCACGTACTGAACTGCGTCAATAACGCGATCAACTGGATCACGAAGATGATCATCACCACGCCGAAGACGTAGCGTCTGCGGGTCAATATCGCCATGGCGATGAAGAAAGGGAAGAGGACGATCACGAAGCGCGGAATCGACATTAGCGGGTGGACTTGCGAGGGCGTGAAGAGAGGCAGGGCGAAAACCGCCAGCGAGTACAGGCTGTAGGCGCCTCGCACCTTCCACAAGGTGAAGATCAGAATTGGGATGAAGGCCAGGAAGATGAATAGGTCGTACGACTGACTCTCGGCGAATGAGAGACGCAGATTGGGGTTGGTCAGCGTTCCCCAGGATGGAGAGTTCGACAGCCAGGAGAGCCAGGTCAGGTCGAGTTTGTGAAATTCCGCCTGCAACGTCGTCCAGGGCATTGCCCTGTAGCGTGCCCAGCCCTTCTGAGCCGAGAGCATCAGCAGCGGATCTCCCCAGATGTTGTCGAGCTGAAACATGAAGAGGAGAGGTGAGAGCGCTCCCACGCCGATCTTGACGCCCGGGCTCCACCACTCTTTTGGCTTCCAGCCATATTGGCGCACGATGAACACGGCCAACGGAATGAGGATGAGGACACCAGTATTACGAGTCAGGGCTGCCAGGGCGACGGCGATGGCTGCCCGCGTCCACTGCGCTTTTCTCCCGTAATAGACGGCTGCAACCGTCACGAGCAAATAAAGCGACTCGGTATACATGGCCGAGAAGTAGAACGCGGTAGGGAAGAAGGCCATGAGCCACAACGTGCGTCGAGCGATGGATTCGTCGAAGTCGATCTTGACGAGACGATAGAGCAAGATGAGCGCGAAGAGAAACGCCACGTTCGAGATCAGGATGCCGACGACTGCCGTGTCCCATCCGGTTAACTGTGCTCCCAACCAGAGCAGGAGCGGATAGAGCGGCCAGAACGCGGCGCTGGCTTGATAGATGCCGTACCCGTAATTGGCCAGCAGCGAATACCAGTATCCATCCCAGTTCCTGAGTGGCTGGACGAGATAGTGCTCCAGGCCGGTCATCGCGCCCAGGCGATACTGAATTGCCGGCACCTCCCGCAGAGAATAGAAGTGCGAAATGGCATAGGCCGCGAAGATGAAGACGAAGAACGTGTGCGCTCCGAAGACAATGAGCGGCACACGGTTCACCCATACCGCGTCGAAGACTGCATTGAGCGAGATGGACATGCGAGAACGGGTGGGGCTGAGCGCTCGTGCCCTGGACGATTGCATTATGCGCATCTGCGAGCGATGACCTCTTCCATGATCAGATATGCTCCCGGCGCTCCGTCCGGGCGCAGACGGTGGCAGCCGAAATCATGCCACGATACGCGATCATGCGTACGAAAGACCGCCCCGGATCGAAAACCACCCGAAGTGTATAATCGAACGAACGGGGTGTCGCGACACCGTAGCCACGGTACCCGGTGACCCAGAAAGTCGAAACAATGAGGAGTGCTATCCCGTAAATGGGGGAAAGTATTACCGGTAGATAGAAAGTGACGGGTGCCATGAGTCGAGCGTGGGAAGATACTTCCCGATCGCAGACGGCGCCGTCTACGCAGGAATCCGGTGAACTCCACCTTGGTTGTTCGATGTTACGTCGCACTCAACTCGTTCTCAAAGGCAAGAGCGGCCCGGTGATGCGGTGCTCTCTTGGATACTCAGTTCGTACGGTAGAGGACGCAGAACGGTGTCTCGCCGTCCAGGGTGCGCACGAGTGTTGGCACATGTTTCCGACGAAAAACGGTACGTCGTAGGCATCGAACATAAGGTGCGGTTGAATCGAACGCATCGTAGGCAGCCCGCCTGACCGATCAGGATTTGGCAACAGAAAACGAGGGGCGGATACATCGCCCCTCGTTTTTTGTTGCCTGTTCAATGTGTTCAGAATCAAGGCAGCGTAGTTACGCGACGGCGCTGTCGACTTCCGCACCGAAGACGGCGTTCGTATATACCTCTTGAATGTCGTCAAGATCGTCGAGTGCCTCCAGCAGCTTCACCGCGGTCTGTGCCTGCGCTCCGTCGAGATCCACGGTTGCCTGCGGCAATCGGGTAATCTCTGCCTGCTGAACGTCGATCCCGTTCTCTTTGAGAGATTCCGAGACGCGCGAGAGATCGGTCGCCTCGGTGGTGATCACGATGTCCGTGTCGTCATTCTCGACGTCTTTGGCCCCGGCATCGATGGCTGCCAGCGCCACCTCGTCGAAGTCCTGTTGTTCCAGCGGAACGACGATCTGACCGACGGTGTCGAATTGCCAGGCGACGCATCCTGTTTCACCGAGGGTGCCGCCATGCCTGGTGAACGCGAAGCGCACTTCTGATGCCGTGCGATTGCGATTGTCAGTCAGCCCGATCGCCAGAACCGCGATGCCGCCCGGTCCGTAACCTTCATAGACGATGGTTTCCCAGTTCTCCGCATCGGCTCCAGCGCCACTCGCCTTGGTCAGCGCCCGGTCGATCGTATCGTTCGGCATGCCTTCGCGTTTGGACCGGTCAATCGCCATGCGAAGCCGAACGTTCGCATCTGGGTTTGCACCGCCTTCACGCACAGCGACGTGGATCTCGCGCGAAAGCTTGCTGAACATTGCTCCTTTTTTGTAGTCGGCCGACGCTTTCTGTCGTTTGATCTGCGCCCATTTTGAGTGGCCCGCCATGCCTGAACACTCCTTATCTTGATCGCGGTTCCGGATTGTGACTTGCTGCATCAAACGTGGCTACAGTGAAATGGCCGCACCGCACAGAGGCGTTGGTGCGAACCGACCGGGATGGGTCGACGATGGCCAGGTTCCGGTCAACCCTGAATACTGACACATAATTCGTACTTCTGCCAGCCAATCTTAAGGATCCCTTTATGAACCGATGGTAGTATTTCTGCGTACTGAGGAGAGGTGACGTGGTAACGGGCCACGTTGGACCTCGGAATCGAGAAAGAGCTATGACACAATCTCGCACGCAATCTCACCAAAGCTCTGGCAAGAATACCGAACCGCTTGAGGTTCGCTTGGTGGTCGGGTTCAGCCAGTCACTGGAATCCATGCTACGGGCGGTGATTCGCCGTTTGGGTATACTCGGGCGTCGCGGTCCGCAGCCGGTGCCACAACCTGTCCGCATTCGCAGCACACGAGTCTATCCTCGTCAAACTCGCTGACCTGCACATCGCGAAACGAACATAGCACGCAACCGCGTCTCGGTCGGAAGGGCCCGTCCGGACGCGGTTGTTTGTCATTCTCATGATGAGGCATCCTGGTCGCATCCGGGTATGTAAATTGCGATACTGCGCCCAGATCTTATACGCCAACCAAGTTACTAATGACGCGGAGAGTTAGGTCTGTGCCCAACAGTTTGCGCGTTGTTCCGAGACCAGAGATGAGATGGATCGATGTCGATTCGTTGCGTGACGCGTCACGCCCGATTGTCGTGATCTGACGTGGCGAGCGGATGTCAATGACCGTCACCGAATTCGTTCAATACGCGACAGACGCGATCTTCCTCCTGATCTGGGTTATCGTGACGGCGACCACGATTCGACATCGTGGGCGGAACCAGATCGAGGCTGCCCTGTTCTTCTCCGCGGCCGCCTACGTCTTGGCAGAATCGTTGATCCTGCGTCTCGTGGACGCTCAACCCTCGAACATTCTTCAAGCGGTCAATTCATTGGTTCTGATCTCGATGTCGTATCTGCTTCTCAGGCTCGTCCACAGCCTGTCCAAAGTGCCGCCAATCGTGCTGCGTGTGGGCGAGGTTGGGTTGGTTGTCCTGGGAGTCTTGTCTTTGGCGGGGCTGGGCGATCCGCGCTTCTCGTTCATCCTCCCCGCGGTGATCTATTTCCTGGGTTTCACCGTCTACGCCACGGTGATCGCGGCCAACGCGTCTCGACAGCTCGAAGGAGTGACCAAGCAACGGTTGCGTGCGGTGGCGTTGGGGTCGACATTTCTTGGCCTGGTGGTCGTGATTGCGGGCGTGGCGGCATTTGCACCGTCAATCGTCGGCAACGTCACCCATGTGACCAACGAGACACTCGCGCTGGCGTGCGGTGTGAGCTATTTTGTGGCCTTTGCCACGCCACTGACCTTGCGACGTGCCTGGCAAGAGCCGATCTTGCGCCAATTCTTCGCGAGTGCCGGATCGCTGTCACAATTCCCCGAGCTCGAACGGGTCGTTTCCCACCTTGAGGAGGGCACGCGAGCCTCGCTCGGAGGAACCGCCGCCTCGGTGGCGCTCTGGGATGAAGAGGAGTGGGAGCTCGTTTTCCCCAGTACCAGCATCGGCATCGAGCGTGGACTCGCGGGCGACATGATCGAGGGCGCGGCGTTCCAGAGGCGGGATGCCGTCTTTTCAGCCAACCTTGCGCGTGACTTCCCGCTGAGTGCCGACGTCTACCTCTCCAACAACGCAAAATCAGCGATCAGCGCCCCAATCGCTTCTCGAGACGGTTGTCTTGGGACGCTGTCGGTCTACTTCGCCGGTTCCCCACTCTTCATCGACGATGACCTTTCACTGTTGAAGCTGATGGCAAATCAGGTTGGAATCATCCTCGAGAGTCGTGAGCTGGTGGAGGAAGAGACGCGCTTACGCGCTCGTGAAGAAGCGCTGCGACTGCGCAACGACTTCCTGTCCTCAGTCGCGCACGATTTGAAGACACCATTGACGGCGCTCGTGATGCAATCGCAGCTGTTGGAGCGACGTGCGAGGAAGACGCCTGACGCGCCGGTCGACGTCGATGGGCTGCATCAGATCCTGGTTCAGACGCATCGGTTGCGCTCCTTCGTCGAGGATCTGCTCGACGTCCAGCGATCCGAGGATGACGGCATTGCCCTCACCTATGAGCCGTGCGAGCTCGCGCAGCTCGTGAGAGAGGTTGGACAGCGCGTGTGCGTCGCTCCCCACACCTTCATTCTGGAGATTGACGACGCCGTCGAGCTTTCAGGAGATCGAGCGCGTCTCACACAGCTGTTCGACAATTTGATCGGTAACGCGGTGAAATACAGTCCCGAGGGCGGTGAGGTTCGCGTCAGTGCCTGGGCCGATGGTGACGACGTGCACGTCATGGTCACCGACGAGGGAATCGGGATTGACCCTGAGGATCTTCCGCACGTCTTCGACCGGCACCATCGTGGCGACAATGCCAAAGAGCAAGGCGTGCACGGCATCGGCCTCGGTCTTTTCATCTGTCGTGCCATCGTGCAGGCGCATGGCGGTACGCTCGAGGTCGAGAGCACCGTCAACCACGGCAGCACGTTCCACGCGGTCATTCCTCGCGTTCAGCCGCCGATGCATGAAGTCCGGGACGAGCCCAGGAATTCCGTCAATGAAGAGCCGCGAGTGCCTTCCGAACGTCGGGAAGTGTCTGCAAGCCGCATCGTCTTCAGGACGAACTCAACGGCCTAGTACGTCGAAGGGCGAGACCGTTCGCGGCCGCGAGATGCACAGGTTCGAGCGAAGAACAGCGGACCAATTCAGTCGTTGGGCGAACCGGTCTTTGCCTTCGGGATTTCGACGTTCACTGGCTTTCCGCGCATCCGGGCATGATCGAGGGCGCGGGTCACTCGGTCGACGAACTGTGTGGGGACGTCGACCAGCGTGTAGCGGTCGGTGATCTCGATCTGTCCGATGCTCTTTCCCGGAATCTTTGCTTCATTGGCGATCGCGCCGACCACGTCCATCGGTCGAATACCGTCGGTACGCCCGAGGTCGAGATAGAGACGCGTCATGCCTGGTTCCGTGGCGCTGGCCGCCGCTTGTATCTCCTCCTGGTGATCGGAGCCGTGCTCGCGCATCAGCAGGCTGACGGCGGCGGCGGCGACTTCGGAGGGATCGTAGTAGGCGGCTAGCTCGTCGACGATCATCATCGAGGTTTCGAGATCGTCTTGTTCGATGATCTCGGCGAGTGACTCTCCGAGCATCTGGCGCTCGCGCTCTTCGATCTCTTGAAGCGTTGGCACGCCGCGTCGCTCCATGCGCTGTCCGGTGGCCCGCTCGATGTCTCGCAGATGGCGGCGTTCACGCGGCGTGGTGAGCGTAATGGCGATACCCGGTCGACCGGCTCGTCCAGTTCGACCGATGCGATGGACGTAGCTCTCCGGATCACCCGGGATGTCATAGTTGATGACGTGGCTGATGTTCTCGACATCCAGCCCACGAGAGGCGACGTCGGTTGCAACCAGGATCTCATCCTGCCCGGCTCTAAAGCGCGCCATAACGCGATCGCGCTGGGTTTGACTCAGGTCGCCATGCAGCGCTTCGGCGGGATACCCGCGTGCTTGAAGTTGCTCGGTTAGTTCATCGACCACGCGTTTAGTGCGGCAGAAGATAATGGCCGAGGTCGGAATCTCCAAATCGAGCACGCGCGTCAATGCTTCGAGCTTGGCGCGAGGCAAGACCTCGTAGTAAGCCTGCTCGGTCTGCGGCACCGTCACCTGTTCCGGCTCAATGATGACGCGAGCCGGATCATTCAGGTAGCGACGAGCCAGCTGCGCCACACGATTCGGTATGGTGGCCGAAAAGAGCGCGGTTTGGTGCGTCCCGGGAACCCGTTCGAGGATCCATTCGATGTCTTCGACGAATCCCATGTCGAGCATCTCGTCGGCTTCATCCAAAACGACCATGGACACGCTGGACAGTCGCAGCGTCTCGCGCCGCAGATGGTCCATGACTCGACCAGGTGTGCCGACGATGACGTCGACCGGATGGCGCAACGCTCTGAGTTGGCGATCGATCGGTTGCCCACCATAGACCGCCAAAACGGTTGCTCCGCGCGGGCGGCCAAACTGATGAAACGTCTGCGCCACCTGAATGGCAAGCTCGCGGGTTGGGGCCAACACCAGCGCCTGCGGATCGCGCGATTCACCCGACAGCCGCTGCAGGAGTGGCAAGGCAAAAGCCGCGGTCTTTCCGGTGCCGGTCTGCGCTTGCGCGATCAGATCGCGGCCATCGAGCAACAGCGGAATAGCCTCGCGCTGTACCGGCGTCGGCTCCTCAAACCCGGCGTCGTCAATTGCCTTCACCAAGTCTCTGGAGAGCCCCAAATTGCGAAAATCGTCAAGAACCAACTGCGTCTCCCGGTGTTCGAACATGATTGTTACGCTCGCTCAGTGCGAGCTACGCGATCTTATCGCGCATGCAGTTTGCCACGCTGACCGCGAATCTGCCGGAGATACCGATGAAACGTCGTAACGGCATTGCGACAAAACGAATTGACCTTCTGTCGGAAGACGGTCGACAATGGAGATCAAGAGGCGGATACCTCAACGAGTTGAGCGAGAGCGGAGACGTCGATGGAGCGTGAAATCCCGACTGGTGGCGAAGCGGACCAGATCGTCTGGAATCCAACGCAAGAACATCTGAATCGAAGCCGCCTGTTGCGCTTCATTCGCGAGCAGGGAATTGCCGACTACGAGGCGTTTCTAGACCGATCGATGCGCGATCCCAACTGGTACTGGGATGCAGTCGTGAAGCACCTGGGAATCGAATGGTATGAGCCCTACCAGCACGTGCTCGACGTGTCTCAGGGTCTCGCCTGGCCGCGCTGGTTCAGCGGCGCATCGTACAACTACGTGCACGACGCAGTCGACAAGCATGCCAATGGACCCGAACGAGATCGCGTCGCGATCCGCTGGGAAGGTGACGGCGGCGAGCAACGCCAGTTGACGTTTGCGGAGGTGGCTACCGAAACGAATCGGTTGGCTGGGGCGCTGTCGAGTCTCGGCATCGAAAAAGGAGATCGCGTCGGTATCTTCCTGCCGATGCTGCCCGAAACCGCCATCGCGACGCTTGCCTGCGCCAAGATCGGCGCAGTTTTCATCCCCATATTCTCCGGATACGGCGGCGACGCCGCGGCGGTTCGGCTGCGAGACTGCGATGCCCGTCTGCTGATCACCGCTGATGGGTTCTACCGTCGCGGCCGCGTCATCCCAATGAAGGAGACAGCGGACGAAGCCGTCGAGTCGGCTGGATGTGTCGAACGGGTGCTGGTCTATCGTCACACAGGCCGAGACGTGCCCTGGGTCGATGGACGCGACCTCTGGTGGCACGATGCGGTCGCAAGCCAACGCGACGAATTCGAGACGGTGCGAACGGATGCCAGCGATCCATATATGATCATCTATACGTCAGGAACGACGGGACGGCCCAAGGGGGCGGTGCACGTCCATGCCGGTTTCCCGATCAAATCCGCCCACGACCTGGCTTTCTGCTTCGATCTGCAGCAAGACGACGTTCTCTTCTGGATCACCGATCTGGGCTGGATGATGGGTCCCTGGGCCATCGAGGGTGGTCTCATCCTGGGCGCTACGCTCATGCTGTATGAGGGAACGCCAGATTACCCGCAGCCGGATCGATTGTGGGAGCTCGTCGAACGACACGACGTTTCGGTGCTCGGCGTGTCGCCGACCGCGATCCGTGCCCTCATGGGCAAGGGAGACGACTGGGTGACACGCCACGACTTGAGCAGCCTGCGCGTCTTCGGTTCGACCGGTGAGCCCTGGAACCCTGGACCCTGGAACTGGCTCTTCAACGTACCCGGGCAGCAGCGCTGTCCGATCATCAACTATTCTGGCGGCACCGAGATCGGCGGAGGCATCGTCGGATGCGTGACGATCAAGCCGCAGAAACCTTGCGCATTCACCGGTGCCGTCCCCGGTATGGCGGCCGACGTAGTTGATGCCGAGGGGCGATCGGTACGCGGCGAGGTCGGGGAGCTCGTCGTTCGCGGTCCGTGGGTCGGGATGACGAACGGGTTCTGGCGCGATCCGGAGCGCTATGTCGGCACATATTGGTCGCGTTGGGATGGCGTCTGGGTTCACGGCGACTGGTCGCTGATCGACGAAGATGGCTTCTGGTACATCCTGGGCCGTTCGGACGACACGATCAAGACGGCTGGCAAACGTGTAGGTCCCGCGGAGGTGGAGTCCGCCGCGGTGGCGCATCCAGCCGTGCGCGAGGCGGCAGCTATCGGCGTTCCGGACGAGCTCAAGGGTGAAAAGATCGTTGTCTTCGCCATTCTGCGTGAAGGTCATGCGCCGACGGAGGCGCTGCGCCAGGAGATCCTGGACGGTGTCACGCGTCGTCTCGGACGACCGTTGCGTCCTGACTCCGTCAATTTCGTGACCGATCTGCCCCGCACTCGGAACGCAAAGATCATGCGGCGGGTCATTCGCGCCAAATACCTGGGTGCGGACGATCTCGGCGATCTCTCAGCGTTGGAAAACCCGGCCGCCGTGGACGAGGTGGTTGGTCACAGCTGACGCGTCGGGGAAAGTTCCTGGACGACGGCCTCAGGGTTGTCGACGCTGAAGTAGAGATCGGTCAACGATACCGGGATGCCGAGTAGAAAAGTGCGGCGCGGCTTCATGTGGATGCGGACGATCGGACCAAGCGCGCCGATCAACCCGATCGAGTGCCGTAGGTCCGAGCGCCAGCCGATGCCGCCCCACCAGGGCCATGATGATCGTTCCGCGAACTCGACGTCGGCGCGGGGCACGACGATTCGCTTCCAGCCGAACTGGGCAACGACCTCTTCCAGATCTATGTCGATGTATGACGATGACTCGGTCGCTCCGATGATCAAGAGGGCCCAGGCCCAGAATTTGGATCGTTTGATCGGGTAGCGGCTCATTTCGGCTGTCCCGCATGATCCGTATCGAATGCGACCGTTGGAATCATCGAGCGATCGAACTCACTCAAACGCTCGGGACCGAGTAAACGCAGCGACGCTAAACAGGCCCGGGCTTCGCGATCCAGCTTTTCGGTGTCAACCCCCATGCACCTTGGCAGGAAGCGGCCGACTTTGTCCGTTCCCCCGTCGAGCAGCTTCACCGCGCCACGCCAGTTGTCGCGATGCAGGTGATGGAACGCGACGCCGATTTGCAGAATGCCCTGATAGAGGGCACGAACTGGATCTCGCTCCTCACGCCAGATGTCCTCGAGCACCTCGTGACACTCGAAATACTCGCCCGCGTTGAAGAGTGCGATTCCTTCACGCAACCCGTCCGGCATGGGATCGTCGCAACGTTCGCACGTCATGGCACCTCACCTCGACGTCAATTCTAGTATGGAGCGTGAGGGTTGTGTCTGACGAGTCGGGGCACAAGAGAAACGGGACGTCCGAGACGCCCCGTTTCGATCGTTCGCCAGCGCGAAAGGTGGGTTCGCGTTAGCTCGTCTTGTGCCAGTTCTTGAGGTCGTAGGTGTCGCCGGTCCACTGCGTCGATACCTTGCCCTCGATATTGTTGGCGATGGCGCCGACGCTCTGTCGCGAGATCTGGCCGAGCTCAAAGACCTCATCCCAGGCAAGCTGGAAGATCTGCTTGAAGAGTGGCGTGGACTTGGATGGGTCCATCTCCTGCTTCACTTGATCGTACAGCTTGTCGAAGTCCGGGTTGCTGATGCGAGCGTAGTTGTCCTGCGCCCACTGGTTTTCCTTCTGCGCGATATGGCTCGTGAGATAGCGCTGCAGCCACAGAATCGGGAACGGGCTGGAGGCGCTGTTCGTGTACATCTCCAGGTCCGCGTAGAAGTGGTTTGTCGTCTGCTCGTTGCCCGGATCGCCGGAGAAGTAGACGGACGCGTCGATCGACTTGATCTCGATCTCGACGCCGATCTTGCCGAGCGACTGCTTGACGATCTCCTGGTGCTTCTGACGCACCGAGTTGACCGACGTCTGATACGTCCAATGGAGGTTACGCCCATTCAAGGACCGGACGTTGCCATTCATCGTGGCTCCGGCCTTGTCGAGCAGCGCCGCAGCCTTGTCGAGGTCGAACTCATATTTGAGGTCCGGCAAGAGGGGCGGATTCTGGTTTTCGACGTACGGCGTCGCCTTACCACCACGACCGTAGAGCTGCGTGGCGACTGAGTCGCGGTCCACGGACATGTTCAACGCCTGGCGCACTTCCAACACTTTGAAATGCGGGTGCGGGACGTCCTTGTTCGACTTCTGGCCACCCTGATCAGTTTCAGGGTCAGAGTGGTTGATGAGCAGCTTTTCGGTGCCGCTACCAGGCCAGGTGATGAACTTGCCAATGGTGCCGGCGGACTCGATCTGCTTCATGACGGCTTCTTCGACCTGAATATTCCAGGCGTAGTCGACCTCGCCGGACTGGATGACCGCACGTGCCGCTGAAGTGGCGTCGCCGCCACCCTTCATGTTCACCTTGTCGAAATGCGGTTTGCCGGGATCCCAGTAATCGGCAAACAGGGAGTACTGGACATTGTCGCCCGGCGAGAAGCTATCGACCTTGTATGGGCCGGTCCCGATCGGCTTGAGGTTGAACGGCGCGGTGCGCGCCTTCTCCCCCATGTAGTCCTGCATGATGTGCTTGGGGATGATGACGCCGTCGCCACCGTGGAAGGGCGTAGCCCAGTCCGGGTTCGGGCTCTTGAAGGTGATCTTCACCGTGTGCGGGTCGACGGCCTCGACGTTGCTGATCTCTTCGTAATCGCCGGACGTGGTCGCCGCGACCTTCTCATCGGTGACCCACTGCCAGGTAAAGACGACGTCGTCGGCGGTGAAATCCTGGCCGTCGTGCCACTTGACACCCTCCCGCAGCTTATAGGTAACCGTCGTGCCATCCTCAGACACACCGTTCCCAATTGACGGGGCATCGGCGGCCAAGACTGGGACGACTTTGCCGTCGGCATCGAAATCGGTCAGCGGTTCGAGACAGACGCGGGCCGCGTCGAAGTCCTTGGTGCCGGACGACAGGTGGCAATTCAAAATCGTCGGGGCCTGCCACCAGAGCAGGCGAAGTTCACCGTCGCCACCGCGCTTGCCGGTTGAGGCACTGGTGGCGGACGATGCCGCCGTTGCCCCTGGCGTGGATGCGGAGGTCGTGGCCGCCGTTGTCGCTGCGGGAGTCGTGCCGCCACTGCTGGATGTCGATGTCGACGCGGATGACGTGGTCGCCGTGGACTTATTCGAGCTACCGCAG
Organism: uncultured Chloroflexia bacterium; assembly: GCA_963822235.1. Taxonomy (GTDB): domain Bacteria; phylum Chloroflexota; class Chloroflexia; order Thermomicrobiales; family Thermomicrobiaceae; genus CALAGB01. Next base: position 756,545 of record CAWGGU010000005.1, on the reverse strand, counting down.
GCCGCGAGTAGCGCGCTGATGGCCGGAGCACTTAGCCCCAACGCGACGGCGCGTTTGAGAACCGTGCGCCGGCTGAACGCGCCGCTCGTCGCTTTTCGCATCAGGTCACTAAAACGAGGGTCCTGATCCATGACAATCTCCTCCTGCTACCCGGACTTCCGGGTTCGGCTGTCCCTTTCGATCGGGACATGTTGTCGAGTCATTTCCCATGGTGGTCGCTGAGTGGGACGTGCACGATGTTAGCGCGCTCGGACACGTTTGCACGTCCGCACGCTCGTGCTGATGCTCCTCTCTCCACGTTCGCCAACATGCAAGCACAGGCACCCAACACGCTTCGCCGAGTACGGGTAGCGACACAACATGGACGCTATCCGGCCGGGGGTCATCTGGATGGTGCCTGTGATATCAAGATAGCCGATGCGATTAGTTTACGCAACCATGCCTTAGTTTGACAGTCAATGTATGCGGTAGGCGGAAGCCACCGGAGAATCTTGCGTATGAGTGCGTAGCAACGTTGCGGTTCACCAGAAACGCGGCATTGAGTGACTCGTCCCGAGTGTGGTCGGCTTGCTGAGCCAGCTCAGTCGCCGCGCACCGCCATAGATGTTGGTCGGTCTGAGGTCTGCGAAAGACTGACCCAGATTGACATATGTCGCGTCTTCAGGCAGGGTCGCATCGACTGCGCGGTGTTGGTGCATTGCGTTTCGCGAAGAACTCTCTCCAATGTGTTCCGACACCAGCGCTATCCGGTGGCTGTTCTGACGAGGTATCGGGTTTCCGGGAATGGCAAGGCCGCGAGCCAATCACCGAACGCATCATCGTGCCGAAGTCCTGGAAACGGGACGTCCGAGACGCCCCGTTTCGATCCAGGTGCCGACGCGAATGGTTGATTGGAGCTAGCCCGTCTTGTGCCATTCTTTCAAGTCGTACGTATCACCCGTCCACTGGTTCGTGTTCTTACCCCCGACCTTGTTGCTGATCGCACCGACGCTCTGTCTCGAGATCAAGCCGAGGTCGAAGACCTGATCCCAGACCAGTTGGAACATCTGCTTGAAGAGCGGCGTGGACTTGTCCGGATCCATCTCCTGCGCTACCTGGTTGAACAGCTTGTCGAAGTCTGGGTTGTTGATGCGCTGGACGTTGTCTTCCGCCCACTGGTTCTCTTTCTGCGCGATCTTCGTAGAGAGATAGCGATTGAACCAGATGATGGGGAAGGGACTTGAGGCGCTGTTCGTATACATCTGCAGATCTGTATAGAAGTGGTTGAGGGTTTGCTCGTTGCCCGGATCACCCGAGAAGAAGACCGAGGCGTCGACTGACTTGATCTCGATCTCGACACCGATCTTGCCGAGCGACTGCTTGACGATCTCCTGGTTCTTCTGGCGGACCGAGTTGACCGAGGTCGAATACGTCCAGTGCAGGTCGCGACCGTTCAGAGAGCGCACGTTGCCATTCATCGTGGCCCCGGCCTTATCGAGTAGCGCCGCCGCTTTGTCGAGGTCGTATTCGTACTTTATATCGGGAAACAGGCTCGGATTCTGACTGTCGATGTAGGGCGTCGCCTTGCCGCCACGGCCGTAGAGCTGCGTTGAAACCGAGTCTCGGTCGACCGAGAGATTGAGCGCCTGGCGCACCTCGAGCACCTTGAAATGCGGGTGGGGCACATCCTTGTTCGACTTCTCGCCGTCTTTTTCGGTGAGGGGATCAGACCAGTTGATCTCGAGCCGCTCGGTGCCGCCGCCGGGCGTGGTGGTGAATTTGCCGAGCGTGCCGGCCCCTTCGATCTGCTTCAAGACCGCTTCTTCGACCTGGATATTCCAGGCGTAGTCGACCTCGCCGGTCTGGATCACCGCCCGCGCCGCGCTGGTTGCGTCGCCGCCGCCCTTCATGTTGACCGTGTCGAAGTGTGGTTTGCCGGGATCCCAGTAGTCCGCGAAGAGGGAGTACTGGACGTTGTCGCCTGGGGTGAAGCTATCGACCTTGTACGGGCCGGTCCCGATCGGCTTGAGGTTGAACGGAGCGGTGCGCGCCTTGTCTCCCGTGTAGTCTTGCATGATGTGCTTGGGGATGATGACCCCGTCGCCACCGTGGAAGGGCGTAAACCAGTCCGGGTTCGGATTCTTGAAGGTGATCTTCACCGTCTGCGCGTCGATGGCTTCGACATTGGTGATCTGATCGTAGTCACCGGACGTGGTCGCCGCGACCTTGGGATCGGTTACCCATTGCCAGGTGAAGACGACGTCATCGGCAGTGAAATCCTGGCCGTCGTGCCACTTGACCCCTTGGCGCAATTTGTACGTGACCGATGTACCATCCTCGGCGACGCCGTTCCCGAGTGATGGAGCCTCTGCTGCCAAGATCGGCACGACTTTGCCGCTTTCGTCGAACTCGGTCAGCGGTTCGAGACAGATACGCGCCGCATTGAAGTCCTTGGTACCGGACGACAGGTGGCAATTCAAAATCGTCGGGGCCTGCCACCAGAGCAGCCGGAGCTCACCGTCGCCGCCACGCTCGCCCGTCGAGGCGGTCGTCGCGGACGAGGCCGCGGTCGACGCCGGAGTCGAAGCGGAACTGCTGGCGGCGGACGCAGCCTGCGTCGCCGCGGGGGTGGTGCCGCCACTGCTGGATGTCGATGTCGACGCGGAAGACGTGGTCGCCGTGGACTTGTTGGAGCTCCCACAGGCCGCGAGTAGCGCGCTGATGGCTGGAGCACTCAGTCCCAATGCAACCGCCCGCTTGAGGACATCACGGCGGCTCATCGCTCCACTGGACGCCGATCGCATCAGATCAGTAAATCTTCGGTCCTGATTCATGACACTCTCCTCCTGCTACCTGTGGGTTTGGGCTTGTTTATCCCAGTCGGGGTAGGGTTTTCCCATCAATACCCGGTAGACGTTCGATTCCATCGTGCCCAACGTCGATGCGCGCGGGCCCAGGTCGGCGGCACGCGTTCGCGATTGCTCCTTCCTCCGTCGGCTTCGGCAAACATGAACATGAACCAATCACGCTTTGCCCAGAACGGGTAGCGACCTATCTTGGACGCTATCCGGCCGGAGAATCGACTTGGTGGTGGCTTGTGATTTCGACGATACCTGATGCGATTATTTTCCGCAAGCGCGAGTTGCATTGATAGGCAATGCGGGCGCGGCGTGGAAGAATGCCAACAAGCTCATGCGTTCGGCTGCGACGGGGAGGCGGCAGAGCTGCCAGGGGACCCTGCGTTGGATTCAGCGAGCGGTCAAAAACCGTCCATCTGGCGGCGTTCGACGCACGCTCGTAACAAAAATCGGGGTGGGAATAACCCCACCCCGATCGACGTGACGACTTCTGAACGTTGGCGACGCGAGCTTAGCTCTTCATCGACCAGTTCTTGATGTCGTACGTGCCGTAGGTCCACTGGCTCGGCTGCTGGCCCTCCAGCTTGTTGCTGACGGCAGCGACGTTTTGTCGCGCGATCTGTCCGAGCTCGAAGACCTGATCCCAGACCAGTTGCATGATCTGCTTGAACAGGGGCGTGGACTTGGTCGGATCCATCTCCTGCTTCACCTGGTCATACAGCTTGTCGAAGTCCGGGTTGTTGATTCGAGCGTAGTTGTTACCTGACCACTGATTCTCTTTCTGCGCGATCTGAGTCGAGAGATAGCGCTGGAACCAGAGGATTGGGAACGGACTCGACGGCGAGTTCGTGTACATCTCCAGGTCGGCATAGAAGTGGTTGGTCGTCTGCTCGTTGCCCGGATCGCCGGAGAAGTAGACGGACGCATCGATCGACTTGATCTCGATCTCGACGCCGATCTTGCCGAGCGACTGCTTGACGATCTCCTGATGCTTCTGGCGCACCGAGTTGACCGACGTCTGATAGGTCCAGTGCAAGTCGCGACCGTTGAGATTGCGGACGTTGCCATTCATCTTGGCGCCCGCGTCGTCCAGAAGTGACGCAGCCTTATCCACGTCAAAGGTGTAGTTGATGCCGTCCGGGAAGATGGTCGTGACCATGTTCTGCACGAACGGCGTCGCCTTGCCACCGCGACCATAGAGTTGCGTCGCGACCGAATCGCGGTCCACGGCCATGTTGAGAGCCTGGCGAACCTTCAGATCCTTGAAGTGTGGGTGCGGGACGTCCTTATTGGACTTCTGTCCACCCTGATCTGTTTCCGGGTCGGAGAAGTTGATCAGCAGCTTCTCGGTGCCGCCACCGGCCCAGGTGATGAACTTACCCAGGTTTCCGGCGCCTTCGATCTGCTTCATGACCGCTTCTTCGGTCTGGATGTTCCAGGCGTAATCGACCTCGCCCGACTGGATGACCGCGCGTGCTGCGGAGGTGGCGTCGCCGCCGCCCTTCATCGTGATCTTGTCGAAGTGCGGCTTGCCATCATCCCAGTAGTCGTTGTTGATCGAGTAGACGACGGTGTCGCCAGGCGTGAAGCTGTCGACTTTGTACGGTCCCGTGCCGACCGGCTTGAGGTTGAATGGCGCGGTGCGGGCCTTATCGCCGGTGTAATCCTGCATGATGTGCTTCGGAAGGATGACGCCCTCGCCCGAGCGGAACGGCGTGAACCAGTCCGGATTCGGGCTCTTGAACGTGATCTTCACGGTGTGAGGATCGACGGCCTCGACCGTATCGATCGATTCGTAGTTGCCCTCGGTCGTCGCGGCGACGGCGGTGTCGGTCACCCAGGTGAAGGTGAAGGCGACGTCGTCAGCGGTGAAGTCCTGACCGTCGTGCCACTTGACACCCTCGCGCAGCTTATACGTAACCGAGGTGCCGTCCTGGGCAACGCCGTTGCCGAGCGTAGGAACTTCCGCGGCCAGAACCGGGATCATCGTGCCATCGGCCATCGTCTCGAGCAGTGGCTCCAGGACGACGCGCGTGGCGTCGAAGTCTTTGGTTCCGGATGAGAGGTGGCAGTTCAAGATGGTCGGAGCCTGCCACCACAGAAGACGGAGCTCTCCGCCGCCGCCGCGCTGTCCGGTCGAGCCGCTGGTCGCGGTCGAGCCGGCGCTGGTCGCGGTAGACGCGCCAGGCGTTCCTTGGCTGCTCGACGTGCTTGTCGCCGTGCTTCCGGTTCCGCCGGAGGATGTGCTCGTGCTGGCGGATCCCGTGGTCGCGGTGTTGTTGTTCGAGCTTCCGCACGCGGCCAACAGTGCCGCGATGGCAGGTGCGCTCAAACCAAGCGCGACGCCCTTCTTCAGAACGTTGCGGCGGCTAAGACGGCCGCTCTTTGCCGCGCTCAGCAATTCTTCGAACTTAGCGTTCGGATTCACGTTCTCTCCTCCTACAAGTGCTCGTACTCGAGCACACAGACCTGATGAGTTTTCGACCTGGTGATGTCGGCGACCCACTTTCACGCTCTCGACGCCCCATCAAGCAGTCAGTCGCGATGATCTGCTGAGCGTGAAAACGGTTGAATCGCGAGCGAAACCGAACCTCCTATCGTTAACGGAATCTACGAGATCGCCTCTGGATCTGGGTGCAGATCTCGCGTCTTGATGGCGCTTTACGGCGACCGACTCCGGCTGAAGGATCTCATCAGGCAATTTGCCATCGTAGAAGATACCTAATCAGTGGACCTCATGCAAGACCGTCGAGCAACATGCAAGTGGATTTCAGCGTGAAGTCGGTAGTGCGCACGTCCCCTAGAATTCCGAGTAATTTGATTTGCGGAGTTATAGTCAAATTGCTCAATCGGCAGAATGCGAATCGCTATTTGATGACAAGCGGGAAAGGGCACAGGGATGTTGTGAAAATGGGAACAGCAAAGCTGACGATTTGATGCGGTTCAATTCGTCAGTTCATCGCCACGTGCGGTCAGCAATCGACAGATCACTTCCCGGAATGGCACCTTCTGGCGGGATGATGAACGGCGTCACGTGGAGGGTCGAGCCGCTCGAGTTCGCTCATAACCTGCAGGTGTGAACGGATAGACCGAATTCGCGCAATAGGTACGCAATCCTGCATGAATGAGCAACAATTTCCCCGCCCGTTGTTGTGATATTGGCATCTTAGCAGGTTTGCTGACGACGGGTCAACGCAATAAACGGGTCGTGGCGCTCAGTTCGGTGCATCGGTACCGGTCGATGGTTCGTGTCGGCCTCACTGGTTGGCAGGTATATCTATAATTCCTGTTGGGGAGCGCGAGTGAATGGCCTCGGCTCTCCTCGCCCGCAGTTCAGCCGGAATTCAGTCTCATTTCAGATGCCGCTTATGCAGCTGGGCGAACATGGTCCGTAGGGATTCACGGTGCCACCGGGCATTGTTGCCGGAGGATCCGCGATGAGACGTCAGATCGCGCTGACCTCAGCAATAGGACTTCTGATTATGGCCCTTGTGGTGGGCATGACCGGTGGTGTCTTGCTGGGCGGCGTTGCAGGCTATCTCTACGGCCATCATCAACGTACATCGTCGCCAACAACCGCGCTCCAGACCTCTTCGAACTCTACGTCTGGCGACGGCCAATCCGACGTAGCGGCGCAGACCAAAGACGCCATCGTCAGCCAGGTGAATCCGGCGGTCGTGACGATCGAGAATCAGGAAAAGGGTGCCGACGGCACCGAGTTGACCGTGTCGATGGGGAGTGGATTCATCATCGACGACCAGGGGCACGTCGTCACGAACAACCACGTGGTGGACGGCGCCGACGCGCTCGTCGTGGTCACGCTCGACGGCACGAAGTCGCAAGCCACGCTCGTTGGAACTGATGCCTTTCAGGACGTCGCCGTGATCAAGATGGCCGGAAATGTTCCGGCAACCGTCTCGTTTGGCGATTCAAACGCAGTGCAGCCGGGACAAAGCATCATCGCCATCGGCAGCGCCCTCGGCGAATTCCGCAACACCGTGACAGACGGCATTATCGGTGGGGTCGACCGCAGCCTCGACACTGGCGATGGGTATCTGCTCGGCAATCTCATTCAACACGACGCCCCCATTAATCCCGGCAATTCGGGCGGTCCGCTGCTCAATCTTCAGGGCGAAGTCGTTGGCATGAACACTGCCGTCGTGCGTGGAGGGTTCGGTCAGCCGGGTGCCGAAGGGCTTGGATTCGCCATCGCGAGCAACACGGTCAAGTCCTACGCCGACCAGCTCATCAGTCAGGGACAGATCGATCATCCGTACGTGGGTGTAAGCTTCAGGCCGACGACGGCGAGCGTCGACGATTTCGCGTCGAACAGTTCTGGCGCGATCACCATCGTGGACGTCGTTTCGGACGGTCCTGCTGACCGGGCTGGACTGGCCGCCGGAGATGTCATCACCGCGGTGGGTGGCACGACGCTCGACAGCGAGCATCAGTTCCTCAACGAGGTGTACAAGCACAACCCGGGAGATACCGTCACCCTTTCCGTTCGACATCAGGACGGCAGTCAGGATGAGGTCAAGGTGACCCTGGACAAACGACCCGCCTCGACAACTTGATAATCCATGTTCCACTTCCCCTCCTCACGAGGCGAGCGGGGATCGGCAGTTGAGCCGGTCCCCGTTTGCCGTTTCAGAGCAGAAGGTTCGTTGTCACAGATCATCTCGCCGCGGTGTTTAGTTAAGTGAGTGCGATCGGTGCCCTCGGGCACGTTCGGGTGGAGTTGCACCCCCAATGGTCGGACCGAAGGCGTTTTCGACGGTGGGCCGCATCACTATGACCGATGTGGATGCCACCGCCGTTGTCGAATTCGACGAGATCTTTCGCCGTTACTACGCGACGGTCTACCGGGTGTTGATACGCATCACCGGATCGCCCGAAGAGGCGGAGGATCTTGCCCAAGAGGTGTTCATACGCCTACACGAACGTTCGGGATCGCTCGATTTCGATCGAAATCTCGGCGGGTGGCTTTATCGAGTTGCCTCCAATGCGGGGTTCAACGCCATTCGCTCGCGACGGCGACTGCATCGGCGCCTGTTGAACTGGGCGCGAATGGAGCGGCCGCTGCATGGCTCGGCACCGAGCGCCGCGAGCGAAGCCGAAGATCGTGAGGACGCCGAACTCGTGCGCCAGGCGCTTTCGCGGCTGCGCGAGCGGGACCGCACCGTGCTGATTCTGCGGAATTCGGGCGTTGCGTATTCCGAGATTGCCCTGGCGGTCGGCGTCAAAGCGAGCTCGGTTGGTACGATCCTGGTGCGAGCGGAGGAAGCCCTTCGCGCTCAATTCGAACAGCTTTCCCCATCAGAAAGATGAGGAGGGACGCAATGGAAGCTCATTCACAGTGTCTGACGGACGGTGAAATCCGCGCCCTGATCGATGATGCGGCGCCTGAATCTCAACTCACGTCCTGGTCAGCCCACGTGGCGAGCTGCGAGCATTGTCGTGCCCGTTTCAACCTCATTGCCGAGAACGCTGGCGCGGTCGCTGCGATGCTCAACGCGATCGCACCATCTGTCGACGCGGTTGACGAGAACGCGGCATTGCGAATGGTTCGCGCGCGTCGAGAGGGGCGAGAACCGGTCACCTCACTGGTGAAAGGAGAATGGTTAATGAGTCGATTTGGTGGAGTTGGGCGACGTGGCGCCTTTGCAGGCGTCGCGGTGATCGCACTGATGGTGGCGGTCATTGCGGCCGTGCCACTGAGCTCGCTCGCGGAGAATATGCTGACGCACTTCCGCGTGCAGCAATTCTCGGCGATCACAATCCCAATGGACATGTTCCAGCAGAACGCGCTGGCTTCCGGGTCGCAGTCGACCGGATCGGATCAGTCCGGAACCGAGGCATTCATCACCGCACAGCTTCAAGGCCTCGGAAAACTGGACTCTACGCTGAGCAAGGCGAGCTTGAAGACCGCATCTTCGGTCGCGGATGCCCAGTCGCATCTGAATGGCAGCATGCAGGTGCCATCCAAGCTCGGAAACTTCGACGGGGTTCAGCCGACGGTCTACCTGACCGATCAGGGCAACGTCTCGTACACGTTGAATGTGCAGAAGGCGCGTGACCTGCTGAGTCTCGGAAACATCGATCCCGCGCCGCTTCCGGATCCGAATACCACACCAACCGTTACGATCTCGCTCGACGTTCCGCCCGGAGCGGCCCTCGACTACCAGTCGAACGGCAAGCATCTGATCGTGGCGCAGATGGAGAGCCCGACCTTGACGATCCCGTCATCGGTTGACATCTCGATGCTGCGTGATGAGATGCTGGCGACCGGGTTCCTACCGCCGGACACTGTGTCGCAGCTGCGCTCGATCAGTGACTGGGAGCACACGCTGATCGTACCGGTCCCATCCGGAGCGACGACCAGCAATGTGACGGTGCAGGGCAACGCGGGCCTCTTGATCAAAAGCGATCAGGGGTCGGTGGTCATATGGCAGGACAACGGGATCCTGCACGTCGTCGGTAGCGATGGTAACGTCGACGTCATGTCGGTCGCATCGTCTTTGAAATAACACGCACGACCCGCGGGGTCTCACCGTCAAGAGCATGATAGAGAACGGCCCCGGCTGGCAAGGCCGGGGCTGATTCTCGTAGGGCATAGTTGCACCCATGATCGACATCACGAATCCAGCTTCCTCGATCGGCGCAGATTCTCTTTCTGGGGACTTCGCCATCGAGATCCAATCGCTGCGGAAAACGTTCGGCAACCGGGCGGTGGTCGATGACCTGACGCTCAATGTCGAGTATGGCGAGGTCTTCGGCTTTCTCGGGCCGAACGGCGCCGGCAAGACGACCTCGATCAAGATGCTGATGGGATTGGTCTATCCGACATCGGGTTCGGCCAGGCTTCTCGGCCGCCCTCTCGGAGACCGTCAAGCGCGACGCCAGATCGGATTCCTCCCGGAGCTATTCCGCTTTCATGATTGGTTGACCGGCGAGGAATTCCTACAGTTCCACGGTCAACTCTATGGGATGACGCGCCAGGCGCGCGCCCGACGAATACCGGAGGTTGTTTCTCTCGTCGGGCTTTCAAGCGCAGCCGGTAAAAAGGTGCGCACCTACTCCAAAGGAATGCAGCAACGCATCGGCCTGGCTCAGGCTCTGTTAAACGAGCCCAGACTGGTCTTTTTGGATGAACCGACCTCCGCACTTGACCCGCTCGGACGTCGCGACGTTCGCGCGATCCTGGCGCGCCTGCGCGATGAAGGGGTCACGGTCTTCCTCAACTCTCACCTGTTGAGTGAAGTCGAGATGAGCTCCGATCGTGTCGCCATCATCGATTATGGACGTGTGGTCGCGGTGGGAAAGGTGGAAGACCTGCTGCACCAGGATCTGACCGTGGAGCTGCGGCTGGGCCCGGTCGACGAGGATGCGTTAGCTGAGCTTCGTCGCATCGTCAACGTGCAACAGGTGGTGCCCGGACGACGGACGACGATCATCTTCCGAGCGTCCGGGGAGGAGGTCGTTGCGAAGGCGGTCGACATCCTCGCCCGACACGGCGTGCCGGTCTATGCGGTGACGCCGGAGCGGCGTACGTTGGAGGACGTGTTCGTTGACGTGGTCTCGCACGACGGTGAGAACCAATGAACGTCGCCGTCATCGCCCGACTGACCTTTCGAGAAGCGTTTCGACGCAAGGTGATCCTCGGCGTGGTGCTGCTGAGTGTCGTCTTCATTGCCCTCTACGCAGTCGGGTTTCACCTGTTTCGCCAGCAATTTCTTGAATCAGCGGCACGCCGTGCCACGCGCTCCGGTTCGAGCCCTGTGCCGAGCTACGCCGTGTCGGCCAGCGCGATGGTGCTGCTCGGTCTCTATACGGTGAACTTCCTGACGGGCATCATGACCATCTTCGCGGCGGTTGGGACGGTGGCGGGAGAGATCGAAGCCGGAACGCTGCACGCCGTAGTACCGAAGCCGATCGGTCGCTGGCAGATCATCGTGGGCAAATATCTCGGGTTCGCGGTGATGCTGCTGGTCTACATCGCGTTGATGGTGACCGGCGTCGTCGTGACTGCTCACCTTGTTGGCCATTACACTCCGCCAAGCATCGTCCATGGCACGCTTTTGGTCATGCTCGTCTCGATGATCCTCCTCAGCCTCACCATGCTCGGCAGCACGATCTTCTCGACCATGACCAACGGCGTCATCGTCTTCATGCTCTATGGCATGGCCGTGACTGGTGGGTTGGTCGAGCAGATCGGCACTGCGCTGGACAACAACACGCTCGTCCACATCGGGATCGCGACGAGCATCGTCGTGCCGAGCGACAGCATGTGGCGCCTGGCGAGCTACGTCGTTCAGCCTCAATTGGCTATCAGCTTCATCGGACCGAACCCGCTGGGGACGACGGTTCCGCCCAGCGACCTGGCCGTTCGCTACTCGATCGTTTACTGTGTGGCTCTGCTGGTGGGCGCGGTTCTCGTCTTCCAGCGGCGTGATCTTTAGTCGATTGCAGGTCCGCGCCGAGCGAATGGCGTGAACGACGTTGCGAATGGGGAGTTGCCAGATGAGGATACGCCAGTTTGTCAGCGGACCGATCGCCACGAACGCCTTTCTGGTGGCGTCGGATGAATCGAACGATGCGATCATCTTCGATGCGCCGCCCGACGTCGCCTCGACGATTCAAGAGGCGGCGAAAGCCGATGGATTGAATCCCAGTCTGCTGGTCATTACACATGCGCACTGGGACCACATCGGGGCCGCGCGTGAACTGGTCGACGCGTTCCACTTCCCGCTCGCCGCGCATCCAGCATCTGTGGAGCAGCTCGAACACCCACGCGGCGGCCCGGATCCGATCGATCCGGTCAGCGTCGACCGTCTTCTCAACGACGGTGACACTGTCGAGCTTGGCGGCATGAGCTTTCAGGTGCTCCACACCCCTGGACACGCCAAAGGGCAGATTTCACTCTACTCGGAGTCGAATGGTGTGCTGTTCGGGGGCGACACGCTGTTCCCGAACGGGTATGGCCGGACTGACATCCCTGGAGCGAGCGAAGAAGAGACGCTGGCCACGATGATCCGCCTCCTCCAGCTTCCGGACGACGTGACGGTCTACCCCGGTCACGGCGAGGCGACTACAATCGGCCAGGAGCGGCCCTGGATGACGCGCATCACTCGCGGAGCACGCGAGGGGTAAGCCTTATTTTGGTCGCTTGACGGCCCTCACCGAGTGGCCCTCACCCCCGGCGGCCACCCTCTGATCCCGCCCGAAGGGAGAACCCTCTCCCGAGATCAGGAGACGGGGTAGAGGCAGGGTGAGGGCTGTCTCAGGCGATCGTGCATCGAAGTCGCCGACTCAAAACATCATTGCCCTGATTCCTTCGGGGCATCGTCGCCCAGAATCACCACCACGTCTTGTCCATTGGACTGCGACGGATCTCCCGATTGGACCACTGATGCGGGAAGACCAAGCGTTTGGGCGATCAGCCGTGCCGTCGAGAGGTTGCCCGTGTAATCGACGACCTGCGAGGTCGGGTAGTTACCCGCGTCGGGCGCTTGTGCCACCGATACGTTCAGGAAACCGTTGTCGTTCAGCTTGGCGGAGGAACGCGCCGCCAGCTTGTCGACGAAGGTGCCGTTTTCAATCAGCACGTTGGCGCGCAGGTTGGGCTGGTCCACGGTCGCCTGTGGCGTGGCGGAATTGTTGGATTGAGGAGTGTTCGGCATCATCTGGTTCAGGAGATCGTGGATCTTGTTCCAGTCCGGAATCAGATAATAGGGCTCTCCCGGGTTCCACTGCGACGTGGTGGCATCGAGCAGGTTGTAGCTCGTGATGTTGGACGAATTGATCTCACTGCCGAGCTTCGCCAGCTTGAGCGCATCGCTTGGGGGCAGATCGGTCCGGATCGTGTCTCCGAGCTGCGAGATCAGTTGCGGTGCCTTGGTGAGCAACCCCAGCGACAAGCTTTGCTGGCGTAGCGCCATCAAAAGCTGCTGTTGCCGTGCGCCGCGCGCGAAGTCGTTGTCATCGTGGCGTGTTCTTACGTATCGAAGCGCTTGCAAGCCGTTCATGTGCTGCAGTCCCGTGTGGATGACCACTCGCGTGTAGTTGAACTGCTCTCCGGGGTACTCATCGTCCTTGATCGGCGCGGGAACGTCGAGTGTGACGCCGCCGAGTGTATCGACGATCTTCTGGAATCCCGCGAAGTCGACGACGGCGTAATAGTCGATCTTGATGCCGAAGTTGTATTCAATGGTGGCTCGCACCAATCCCGGGCCGGTGATGTCGGAGAGGGACCCGTTCGAATAGGCGGCGTTGATCTTGTCGAGCCCCACGCCTGGAATCTCGACCTGCAAGTCGCGAGGTATAGAGAGCAGGCCGATCTTCTTGGTGGCAGGATCGATGGTGGCGATGATGATCGTGTCCGAGAGTGGAACATCACCCTGTGCCTTGCGTGCTGCATTGGTATCCGCGCCCATCAACAAGATGTTGACGCGCTCTTTCTTGTCCCAATCAGGGAGATTGGCGGCTTGGGTGGCGTCTGGGACGATCTCGGGTGTTCCGTTGGCGTTCACGGTCACCACCGGTCGCGGCGGTGAGGTCACGAAGATCTTCTGGTAGGCGCTCCGCGCCTTGAGCAGCGTCGGTGTCATGATGGCCGCGACGATCGCCAGGAGGAGAATCGGCGTGATGATCAGGGGCAGCTTGCGGCGCGAACGCCGTACCGGCTGCGGTGGTGGGGGAGCTGGAGCACGTACCGGTTGCCGGTTCGGCGGTACGGGCGGTTGGCCCGATCCTCGCCCGACCGATGTCGCACCGGGAGAGGCTCCGGATCCACCGCGTTTACGAGCCTGCCGGATCTGCTCAGCGCTCAGGCGTTGAACGTGCTGGGCGTGACGATGGCGGTCGCTCGCCTGTGCATAAGAGGGGTGATGCGCTCCGCGCCGTGATGCGCGACGGTCATTCGGTCCTCTGCGGCCGTTACGCGCGCCTTCGTCTCGAGGGCGTCGGTTCATTCCAAGACCATTTCATTGTTCGCTGTCGACCGGCATCGTATCCACAGCGTGTGTCTTCCAGGCACGTTCCCGGGCTCCACGCGGGTTAACGAGGCTACCCCTGCAATGATGCATCGGGCAAATTAACGACGGATGAATCTAGCGTGACATAACACGTCAGATCACGTGCCGAATCAAGGAACTCCTCGGTTTTCCGCAGGTATTCAACGCTCCTGACGCACCATGGAACAGGATCTGCAAGTTGGTGACAGGCGAATGAGAACCACGTCTCGCCATGGCTGAGCTGTCAGCCAACTCGTCCATGAGTCTCCGTTGTTGCCTGATGGGCAGGGGACGCTTCATTGGCCGTGGATCCCGAGAGGAGAGGTGCGATACATGACGAAACCGATCGGCAAAACGCGATGGGCTATCGCTGAGGGCTACATCCCCACCTGGAGCACCGGTCCTGAGCCGGAGATGCTGAGTCACGAAACCGCGTGCATGTTGAACGCGGGGGATTCGGACGCCCACGTGACGATCACCATTTTCTTTACGGACCGCGACCCGGTCGGCCCGTACAAGATAACGGTTCCGGCCCGCCGCACCTCGCATCTGCGATTCAACAATCTGGATGATCCCCAGCCAATTCCCCGGGGTACGAGCTACGCCTCGGTGATCGAATCGGACGTGCCGATCGTGGTGCAGCACACCCGTCTCGATTCCCGTCAGTCCGAGAATGCGCTGCTCTCCACCATCGCCTATTCGTCCGACGACTAACCACACAGATTGTAGGACATGAGCCAGGTTTCCTCCGTTATCGGAACCAAGATCGACGCGCTGGACGTCACCGCCTATACGGTGCCGACCGACGCGCCGGAGTCTGACGGCACGCTCGAATGGTCGTCGACGACCGTTGTGGCGGTCGAGGTCGCCGCCGGAGGCAAACGTGGACTGGGGATCACGTACGCCGGAACGTCGAGCGCTTATCTGATCCGCGACAAGCTTGCGCACGTCGTTCTCGGTCAAGACGCGATGAACGTGGGTGCCTCGTTTGACGCCATGGTAATCGCAATTCGCAACCTCGGTCATGCGGGTGTGGCGTCGACCGCTATCTCCGCCGTCGATATGGCGCTGTGGGACCTGAAAGCGCGCCTGCTCGATCTTCCACTTTGCGTTGTTCTCGGCATGCGCCGTTCAGCGGTCCCGGTCTATGGCAGCGGCGGGTTCACCTCATACGCGCCCGACCGCCTCGTGGCGCAACTTGGCGGCTGGGCCGAGCAGGGGTTCGGCATGGTCAAGATGAAGGTTGGACGGGAGCCTGAAGTGGATCCCGAACGCGTCAGATTGGCTCGCGATGCGATTGGCGCAAAGGTGCGTCTCTTCGTTGACGGCAACGGCGCCTATTCACGGAAGCAGGCGCTCGCTCTAGCCGACGTCTTCGTTACGCAGGGGGTGTCCTGGTTTGAGGAACCGGTCAGTTCGGATGACCTCGCTGGGTTGCGACTGCTGCGCGATCGCGCGCCAGCCGGGATGCAGATTGCGGCAGGCGAGTATGGCTATGACGCCCTCTATTTTCGGCGAATGCTCGAGCACGAATCGGTCGATGTGCTGCAAGCCGACGCTACACGCTGCGGCGGCGTAACCGGTTTCTTGCAGGCCGCGGCGCTTTGCGAAGCTCGTTCGATGCCGCTGTCGGCGCACTGCGGCCCAGCACTGCATGTCCACGTCTGCTGTGCCGCGCCGCGAGTTGAGCACATTGAGTATTTCCACGACCACGCGCGCATCGACCGGCTGCTGTTTGACGGCGCTCCCGAACCTCGTGAAGGCAGGTTGGCGCCCGATTTATCCCGCCCGGGCATGGGGCTCGATCTCAAGCGCTCCGACGCCGAGCAGTGGCGCGTGCGACTTTAGTCTGCCGCACGTCGATGAACTCCGACGCTATTTCTACCGATGATCATTCGGCATTCGATTCAATCCAACAGATTCACACCACCAGATCAGGAAGGGCAAAACGTATGACTGGAACCGCGGAGGAACGAGCAACGACTCCCAGAAGCTGGGCGAGGCACCAGACCGGGGAACACTACGCCGGTCAGGTCGACATGCAGGCGCTCGAAGCAGATCTCAGCCGCTCAATTCGCGGCGAGGTGCGATTTCGCGATGGCGACCGCGCGCTCTATTCGACCGACGGGTCGAACTATCGACAAGTTCCGATCGGCGTCGTCATTCCGCGGGACGCCCACGACGTGGTCGAAATCTTTAACGTATGTCGTCAGCATGGAGTGCCGATCACGGCGCGCGGTGGTGGCACCGCGCTCGCCGGTCAGACGACGAACGCCACAGTGATCGTTGACTACTCCAAATACATGAACAACATCATCGACATGGATGAGAAGAATAAACGGGCCCGCGTCGAGCCCGGCATCATTCTTGACCATCTGCGTAACGCCGCCGAACGGTACCACCTCACGTTTGGACCAGATCCCGCCACACACAACCACTGCACGCTCGGCGGCATGATCGGCAACAACTCCTGCGGTATTCATTCGGTCATGGCCGGCAAGACCGTCGACAATATCGAGGAACTCGAGATCCTGACCTACGACGGTTTACGTATGCGGGTTGGGCCGACCAGCGACGAGGAGCTCGAGCGAATCATTCAGGCAGGCGGTCGACGCGGCGAAATCTACAAGCGCATGCGCGATCTGCGCGATCGTTATGCGGAGCAGATTCGCAACGTATACCCCAACATTCCACGTCGCGTCTCCGGCTATAACCTCGACCAACTTCTGCCCGAGAACGGCTTCAACGTGGCGCGAGCGTTGGTTGGAAGCGAAGGAACGCTTGTCACCGTCCTCGAAGCCACGACGACGCTAGTCCACAGTCCGCCGAAACGATCACTCGTCGTGCTTGGTTATGACGATGCCTATCACGCGGGAGATCACGTCCCTGAGGTCTTGAAGTTCGGCCCGATCGGTCTGGAAGGGATCGATCATCGCCTGGTGAGCTACATGCGTAAAAAGGGACTGAATCTCCAGGACCTGCAGATGCTCACCAAGGGCGGTGGCTGGCTGCTGGTCGAGTTCGGCGGAGAGACCATCAATGAGGCGGAATCCAAAGCCAAGAAGCTGATGGATCATCTCAAGACGGTGGACAATCCACCCACCATGGAGCTGCTGGACAAACCAGAGCAGACACAGAAGATCTGGGAGATCCGCGAGTCGGGTTTGGGCGCCACCGCGCACGTACCTGACATGCCCGACACGTGGCCTGGCTGGGAAGATTCAGCCGTTCCGCCCGATCAGGTGGGCGACTACCTACGCGACCTACGCAAGCTGTTGGAGAAATACGGCTACGAGGCGTCCTTCTATGGCCACTTCGGCCAGGGCTGTCTGCACATGCGCATCGACTTCGACATGGTCACTCACGAGGGCATCGAGCAGTATCGATCATTTGTGGGTGAGGCCGCGGACCTCGTGATTCGCTACGGCGGGTCACTTTCGGGCGAGCATGGCGATGGCCAGTCGCGTGGCGAGCTCCTTCCCAAGATGTTCGGCTCCGAGATCGTGCACGCCTTCCAGGAATTCAAATCGATCTGGGATCCGCAGAACAAGATGAATCCCGGAAAAGTCGTGAATCCCAACCCAATTACGAGCAATCTGCGGCTTGGCACGGGCTACCGGCCCATCGAGCCCAAGACGCATTTCCAATATCCTGAGGATTCCGGTAGCTTTTCCAAGGCGACGCTTCGTTGTGTCGGCGTCGGGAAATGTCGTCGCACCGGTGGCGGTGTGATGTGCCCGAGCTTCATGGTGACGCGAGAGGAAGAGCACTCGACGCGCGGACGCGCCCGGCTCCTCTTCGAGATGCTCGAGGGAGATGAGCTCACCGACGTGTGGCGTGATGAGAGCGTGCGCCAAGCGCTCGACCTGTGCCTGGCCTGTAAGGGCTGCAAAGGCGATTGTCCCGTCAACGTCGACATGGCGACGTATAAGGCCGAGTTCCTCTCGCATTACTACAGTGGGCGTCTACGCCCCATCACGGCCTATAGCATGGGCCTAATTATGTACTGGGCGCGCATCGCGTCGAAGATGCCTGGTCTCGTCAATCTACTGGCGCAGGCTCCGGGAACGAGCCGGGTCGTGAAGCTGCTGGGCGGTATCGCACCTGAGCGACGCGTGCCGGGCTTCGCGCCGCAGACGTTCAAGGAGTGGTTCAAGAGCCGGACGCCGCGCAACGTCGGCAACGAGCAGGTCATGCTGTGGCCTGACACCTTCAACGATCACTTCCACCCCAAGACGGCGCAAGCCGCGGTCGAGGTGCTCGAATCGGCTGGATACCACGTTATCGTGCCGGATCAGTGGCTCTGCTGTGGCCGCCCCTTCTACGACTTCGGCATGCTCGACATGGCAAAGCGCCACCTTGAGCAGATTCTGGATGCGCTCCGGCCGCAGCTCGAAAACGGCACACCGCTGGTGGGCCTCGAGCCGAGCTGCGTCTCAGTGTTCCGTGATGACATGCGCAATCTGATGGCGCATAACCCGGACGCCAAGCGCCTGTATCACCAGACCTACATGCTGAGCGAGTTCATCGACAATCATGAGGACAAGTTCAATATCCCCAAGCTGAACCGCAAGGCGATCATCCAAGGACATTGCCACCATAAGTCAGTGTTGAAGATGGACGCCGAGGTCTCGGTGCTGAAGAAGATGGGTGTGGATTTCGAGCTGCTTGACTCAGGTTGCTGCGGCATGGCCGGCGCGTTCGGCTTCGAGGCCGGCGAGCATTACGACGTGTCGATCAAGGCGGGGGAGCGCGTGCTGCTCCCGGCTGTGCGAGATGCGGACGAAGACACGTTGATCATCGCGAATGGGTTCAGCTGCCGCGAGCAGATCGCGCAAGACACCGAACGCCGGGCGTTGCACCTGGCGGAGGTCGTGCAGATGGCGATGGAGCAGGGTCCCAGTGGTCCGCAGCACGGCAAGCCGGAAGAGGGCCGTGCCGAAGAGTACGGACCACCGGAGCGGGCCGGGCTGGCGCTCGTTGGTGTCGCCGGAGCGGCCGTGGTGGGAAGTCTCATTGGACTAACGATTAAGGCAAGGAGAAGCGCATGAAAAGCAAAACGCTCAACAAAACTGATGGAGCCACGACGTATGCCGTCATCTTCGACAAAGGTGATGAATTCGTCGAGGGATTGACCGAGTTCGCCAAGGAACGACGTCTCGATGCCAGTCACTTTACGGCGGTCGGCGGATTCAGCACGGCGACGCTGGGCTACTTCGATGTGGACGCCAAGGAGTACCGCAAGATACCGGTCACCGAGCAGGTCGAGGTGCTGACGTTGGCCGGAGATATCGCCTTCGACAAGGAGAACGGCGAGCCGAAAGTCCACGCGCACGTGGTACTGGGCCGCGCCGATGGTTCGACCGTTGGCGGGCACGTGATGAAGGCAGAGGTTCGACCGACGCTTGAGATCGTGCTGGAAGAATTGCCCGCGCATCTGAAGCGATTGCATGATCCGGAGACGGGACTCGCGCTGATCGAGGTCTGATCTCCGTTGGTACCGGCGCGTCCCATGAGACGGGACGCGCCGTTGCCGTTTCCAGAAATGACGATCAAACGCTTGGTGTTTCGCGTCGTGCGGTCGAAACCCAGTCTGAGTCGCCATCGGCGTCGTGTTGACCCAGGAACAGGTGCAGCTGGGCGAGGTGCTCCTGTACGTGTCGCATGCTGTAGAGCTGTAGTTCGAAGTAGCTGGGTACGTCGGCGATCCATGGAAACGGACACGGACGAAGTGCCTCTGCGTCCGTCATTTGGGTGAACGTTACCTGACATCTCTCGCGTACCTGCTGCAGGTATCCTCTGAGCATCTCCCGGGAATACACCTGCGTGGAAGCAGAACCGTTCATATCGAGATCGATCGGTGAGAACTCCGGGGGCAGAGAGAATCCTTCCTCAGAGCCGAAAAGATACAGGTCGACCCAGCGGATCGTGTGATAGCCCAGATACCAGAATGACGCGAAGTCGGGCGGGAATTCGGAACCTGGTGGCGTGACCCAGACGCGTTCCGTCCAAAGTTCGTCCGGGCATACGCGCAGGGCGTCGTCGAGCATGTCGAGCGCCGCGCCAAACTGCTTCCACAAGGCGACATTTCGCTCGTCCATCAGCGCCATCCTATCCGAAGACCGCAGGTGCAAATGACACGTTCGGAGGTCGAAAGGTCTGATTCTATCTAATGGTTGCGAGCCTCCAGCGACAAATGCGTTTCGTGGATGCCGTGTCGCAGCACATCTGGCGACGCATGCGTCGCCCGTACTACGAGGTTAGGCACTGGGCGGACATTGCCGCCCCGTGCCCATCGCTTGAATGTCGTGTTCGCGATCAGTCTTGGTCGTCGCCGCGAACCATGTCGCGGACTCGCTCCTTGACCGCATCGACCGGCCCATTGCCATTGCCGCCGCTGACGGTGAAGTCGTGAATCTTGTCGCGGAAGATGGTCTCGCCGATCTTCACGCGGTTGGGCTCGCCACGTATCAACGACTCAGCCATGTGCACGGCCTGATTGCGCCGGAGCTTGGCAGGCATGGGTGGTTCAAACGGGATCGACGACTGCTTCGACCAGTACTGGACCGGGATGGGCCAGCGCCAGATCGAGGACGCTGCCGATCTGCTCCGGATCCTCAACGTGCATGCCGGTTCCGCCACAGGCTTCGGCGAACTTCACGAAGTCGATCGGTGCCAGCTTGACGCCGTACTCCGGGTTGCCGAGGAAGACCATCTGCTCCCATTTGATCTGACCGAGCGTGTCGTTTTTGAAGATGATCACCTTGATCGGCAGATTGTGCTTGACGGCCGTGACGAATTCGGCCATCAACATCGAGAAACCGCCGTCACCAACGAGGGCGACGACCTGACGATCGGGATACGCGGTCTGCGCGCCCATCGCGTATGGAAGGCCGCTCGCCATCGTCGCCAGATTACCTGAGCCGGAGACCATCATGCCGCGCCGGATCTTGACGTAGCGCGCCAGCCAGGTCGTGTTCGTGCCACTGTCGCCGCAGATGATGGCGTTGTCGGCCAGACGCTTGCTGAGTTCGCCTGCCACGCGCTGCGGCTTCATCGGTGTGTCCATTCGTGACGCTCGCTCGTCCATGAGCGCCCACCACTCCTTCATGCCATCCTGCGCCTTCTCGAGGAAGGATCGATCCTCTTTTGTTTGCAGGAGCGGAAGAAGCTGCGTCAGCGTCTCTTTGGCGTCCCCGGCGAGTCCGATGTCGACCGGATAGCGCAAGCCAATGCGTACCGGATCGGCGTCGATCTGCACCGCCTTCGCCGCGCCTGGCTTCGGGATGTAGGACATGTATGGGAAGGACGAGCCGACAATGAAGAATGTGTCGCATTCCTCGAAGGCCGTCTCAGACGGAGAAGTTCCCAGCAACCCAATTCCACCGGTCGTGTAGGGCGAGTCGTCGGGCACCGCCCCTTTGCCGAGATAGGCTTTCACGATCGGCGCCGCCAGCTTCTCGGCGATTGCCTCGAGCTCGTCGGTGGCATTCAGTGCCCCGCGCCCGGCCAGGATCGCGACCTTGGTTCCCTGATTCAGCAGCGTCGCCGCCTGCTGCAGACGTCCCGGCGGCGGGATCATCACGTCTTCGGTCCGGGCCGAGCTGGCGTGGTTAGGAACGTTCTTCTCCGAATAGTGCGCCGCGTCGACCGGCTCGTGCTGCAGATCGGTGGGGAAGGTGATATGCGCCACCGATCGTCGATAGATCGCCGTACGGCAGGCGAGGTTGGTGACGGAGTGAACGTGTGCCGGACCCATGATGCGTTCGGTATAGACCGTGGCATCCATGAAGAGCTTCGAGAGGTCCACGTCCTGCTGATAATACGTGCCGATGAGGTCGTGATAGGTATGGCCGGTGATGGCCAACACCGGCTGTCCATCAAGCTTCGCGTCATAGAGACCGTTCAGAAGATGGATTCCGCCTGGACCGGAGGTCGCGAGACAAACCCCGAGTCGCCCGGTGAACTTGGCGTAGGCGCAGGCAGAGAATGCCGCGGCTTCCTCGTGACGGACCTGAACGAACTTGATCTTGTCTTCCGCCTTACGCAAGGCTTCCATGATGCCGTTGATTCCGTCACCGGGGAGTCCGAAGATGGTGTCTACCCCCCAGCCGACGAGCGCGTCAACCATGATGTCGGCGGCTGTCTTTGCCATAAATTCCTCCAAATATCGCTGGCCGCTTGCATGGGTCGATCTCTGCGAGTGGCTGAATCGAACAATTGATTTGCCGCCCTTACCGCATCCGAGGGTTGCCCTTAGTTTCGATCCGAACGACGACGGGCAATGTGGATGCCGAGCACGGAGATCTCACCCGCGAATGACCTTCCTGTCGAAAATGTCAACTGGGCGTGCGAGAAACGCCGATAACTTAGAGACGAGGTTGCAGTTTTCGTTCCATTGATGCCGGTTTGACCGGCACGTCTCGTGCTAGGTGGATTCAAGGAACCTCGCAAGGATCATCTCGGTTCCACGTTTGATTCCACAAGCAGAATGTAGGGCGGCCGATGGCGCAAGCAGCAGTCGATACGGGAACGCGAGGCTCGAAGTGGTACAGACCGAATTCTTCGGACATCCCTCCTGGATGGACGTCAAACCCATCTGCACCGAGACGTCGCATCGTTCTGGCGATCATGGCGACGATGGGATTCCTGACGGCGGGCTATCTCGCTCTCTATCAGACCGACGTGATCTCGACCGTCTGGGAGCCCTTCTTCGGCAATGGCAGCAAAGTCATTCTCGACTCGAGCCTGTCACGCTGGTTGCCGGTTCCAGATGCGGCGCTTGGGGCCGCGGCGTACTTCGTCGACGCGCTGCTGCAGTTCGCGGGCGGCGAAGATCGCTGGAAGTCGCACCCCTGGTTCGTGCTCGCCAATGGCGCCACGTCGATCGGTCTGGGCGTCGCTGCCCTCGTTCTGCTGATCATTCAGCCGGTTGCCTATGGCACCTACTGCACCCTGTGCATGTTTTCGGCGCTCATCTCGATCAACCTGGTTGGCCCGACCGTGGAAGAGTGTCTCGCGGCGCTGCAACACCTTGGACGCAAATACACCAAGCCGACCGAGCGGCAGAAGGAGAAAGAGGCCGAGCAGACTGGTGAGCCGGAACATCCCGCCGTGGCGAATCAGTGGGAGGCTGGTGGTCTGCGTCTTCGTCATCTCTTTGGCGTCATCATTGGACTCTGGCTCATGGCGTCGCCCGCGGCCATCGGGTTCGCCGAATATCCGCGTGCCGACGTTCGAATTACGGGACCGTTCGTCGTGGTCTTGAGCGTGCTCGCGATCTGGCCCGGAACGCGTTGGTTCGCTCACTTGAACGCCTTCGCTGGAGGTTGGATGATGATCGGACCGATCCTGCTGCAGGCGCCCCACCTGCTCCTTTTCCCAACCATCATGTTGGGTGCCGTGGTCGTCGCCCTGGCGGTCTTCCCGGGGAATGCCGCACCGCAGATTGGCGGCGGGTGGATCGGCATCCTCGGGCCGGGATCAGACGTTCCTTGAGAGGAACGTCGCCCGCGATTGTTCGCTAGTTGCCGTTGTGGTTACTGGCGAGGATTCCGGCCAACGCCGCTCCAGCCGCGGCGGCAACGCCGACGCCGATAGCGATCGGTCCACGATGGAGCGTCGCCCAGAGTTGTGAACTGGATGGCTTGGCCTTGTCGTCGAAACGGCCACGAGCGGCGTAATCACCTTTGACCGGATCGAAGAGGTTGTCCGGTCGATTCGGGTCGTCGGGCTCGTCGGTGAGCTGCGAGGACACCCCGTTGCTGGCCAGGTAGTGATCGAGCACGCGCGGCATGATGCGATTGCCCCAGATGGCCTTCTCGGTCGGCATGCCGACGTAGATTTCCGGTCGTCCATGGTGCGCGGCCCAATAGATGGCTTCACCGGCCACCTCCGGCTGAAAGATCGGCGGAACTGGTTGCGGGCGCTTCGAGAGATGATTGCGCGTCCAGTTGAACTGCGGTGTGTTCAACGCAGGCATCTGCACCATCGTCACACTGACGTTGCTCTTGTCGTGGTAAAGCTCGCTTCGGAGTGCCTCGGTGAAGCCCTGGATGGCGTGCTTTGAAGCGCAATAGGCGGATTGCAGCGGGATAGCTCGGTATGCGAGCGCCGAACCTACCTGTACGATCTTGCCCCGATCGCGAGGCAGCATACGGTGAAGCGCCGCCAAAGTTCCATTGACCACACCGAGATAGGTGACCTCGGTGACGCGGCGATACTCGGCGGCCGTCATTGTCTTCACCGGCGAGAAGACGGTCACCATCGCATTGTTGACCCAAACGTCGATGGGCCCAAACGTTTGCTCGACCTTCGCGGCGGCTTCGTCGACCTTCTCCGCGTCCGCAACGTCGAGCGGAAGAACGAGTGCCTCTCCGCCGAGTTGTTCCACCTCTTCTTTGGTTTGTTGGAGTCGGTCAGGGTCACGGGCGATGATCCCGATTCGGGCGCCACGTTTGGCGAACTCACGTGTCGCCGCGCGGCCCACACCGGCTGACGCACCCGTTATGACCACGACCTCTTTTCGATTGTCGTCTCTCACTCATTTCTCCCTACGTTGCTGGAGCTTTTTACGAAAAGGATTCACTGAGTGTCACTCGCGCGGACACGGGAACACATATCGTTATTCGCAGAGTCAATGCCAGATTGCGTGCGGAGCGATCCGAGCGGATGCTCATTGACTGGGTTAGCTCTTTATCGGTTCAATGCGAGTCGGGACTCCGAAGACGTAGTGGACGCGAATGTGATCGTTGACGTGAGGGTGTGGATAGATCGAGTTCCCGGGCAGTCGCGCTTCAAATACGTTGTCCGGGTCTGAGTCGTGTGCGAAGTAGATCGTGAAGTACGGCGTGTCATTCACGGCGAACGGCACGACTCCCTTGATGATCGCGTTGACGTTCATCGTTTGACGTCCCTCCGATTTCCAACCGAGACCCGGCAACCTGCGTTCCAGCAACAGGATCCGACTCCATCGTACGCTCGCGTGGGAGTTTTGTGCGCCGTTGAAATGTTGAAAGGCATGGATCGCCGGGCTAGGATGCCGCGATTGGTTCTGAAAGAGGGAGTGACGTGAACAATTTGACACGAGCCGTTCAGATCGCGCTTGAGGAGGACGTCGCCTTTGGAGACATTACCACGGAGCTCACGGTCTCCACGGACCGACAGGCGACCGGCCGGTTCCTGGCGAAGTCGGATGGCGTGATCTCCGGACTTGCGGTGGTTGCCGAAGTCTTCGCCCAGATCGACGATCGAATCTGCTTCAAGCCGTTTGTTCATGACGGCGACACCGTCGCTCGCGGAGAGGATCTCGGGTCGATCAGCGGACCAGCCAGGGGAATTTTGCTCGGCGAGCGAGTGGCGCTGAATTTCCTGCAACGTCTCTCGGGCGTGGCCACCGCTACGGCGCGCTACGTGGAGACGGTGCGAGGCACGAATGCGCGCATCATCGACACGCGCAAGACGACGCCGGGAATGCGCTTGTTGGAGAAGGCCGCGGTGCGGCATGGCGGCGGTCACAATCATCGCATCGGCCTTGGCGACGGAATTCTGATCAAAGACAACCATCTCGCGGCGGTCGGAGGAGCGACGCGTATTGCTGACGCCGTGCGCACGGCCAAGGAGAAGGCGCCGCACACGTTGCGCATCGAGGTCGAGGTGACCGATCTCGACGAGCTGGATGAGGCTCTGGCTGTCGGTCCGGATGCGATTCTGCTCGACAACATGACGATCGATGAGATGTCCGAGGCCGTTCGCCGCACGGCAGGTCGCGCAATGCTGGAGGCGTCCGGCGGGATCACGCTCGAGACCGTGCGAGCCGTGGCGGAGACCGGAGTCGACCTGATCTCAGTCGGCGCACTGACCCATTCGTCGCGGGCGCTCGACATCAGTCTCGAGTTCGAGCTCGTTGCGGCGGCGACGGAATGAGCCCACGGGAGCGACGCAACGTTACGAGTGTCGGTGGACTTGTGGTGCGTCAGGACGCCGTCCTACTGGTGCGCATGACTTATGGGCCGTCGAAAGGGCGGTTGATGCTGCCTGGCGGCATCATGGACCCGGGCGAGACGTTGGACGTCGCCGTCGCGCGCGAGGTGCTGGAAGAGACTGGCGTGATTGCCGAGCCGATGGGGGTTATCGGGTTGCGTAGTCGTCACGACGGACACAATACCGACACCTACATCCTCTGGCTGCTGGAGCATCGGTCGGGCGAGCCCCGCGCCGACGGGCATGAGAATGACGAGGCGGCGTATTTCTCGCAGGCGGAGTTGGACGCTCGCGACGACGTCACCTATCTGGCGCATTACATGGCGCGCCGTGTGTTGACCGGGCAGGTGACACCGATGCCGCTGGTCACCGATTACGAATACCAGTTTCCGGGCTCGACGCCCGAGTCGTGGAAGCTGTTTCTGTCGCGGTGACGATTAGTTCAAATAATCGAGGTTCGTACGTTGCACGGGGCGTGGGCGCGACGAATCATGCCCCTACGACGGTGACCAGTAGGGGCGGCAACCACGGTGGATTGACCGTTAAACCAGCAATCGCGACTTTACAGCTCCGGGTTGATTGGTAGCTGACGAATCAGCGGAGTGATTTGTCACGTTGACCGGCCTTCGGCCGAAGGGCAACCACGGTGCCCCTACGAGTCATTCTCGTAGGGGCGTGAATCATGGCATCCGAGAGAATCTTGATAGCTCTTCGTATTCGGTCAATCGAGCTTGAAGTATTTATACGACTCGGCCAACTGCATGTCGTCGGCACCGGGATAGCGTCGTAGCCGCGCTTCAGCCGCCGTGTCCTGCGCCCAGCGACGCAGCATCGGTTCGAAATCCCAGTCGCCCATCTGCGACTTATGCTGCGCCAGCCCGTTCATCTTCGTGTCGAACGACGAGGTGATGTCGATCCAGACATCCGGTTCGCGTGCACCGGCGACGTAGACGTGGGCAACCTTGTGTGGCTCCAAGCCCTCATCGAGAAGCTGAGGGAAGGTGAGCCGGTCGCGTGCTGACGGAAAAACCGCCGCAAGCACGGCTTCACCCATCGCGATGTGATCCGGGTGCTGGATGTATTCCTGTCCCTCCCAGCGATTGGTTGGGTCCTGGCAGATGACGGCATCCGGCTTGTGCTTGCGGATCATCCGTGTGATGGCGAGCCGCAGGTTGAGATCCGGAACGAGCTCGGCATCCTTGAAGTGCAGGAACTCGACGGTGCCGACACCGAGCGCCCGGGCGGCGTCCATCTGTTCGCGCTCGCGCGTTTCCACCAGGATCTCAGACGTCATCTCCGGGTCGTCACTCCCTTTGTCGCCGCTCGTCCCCAGAACGAAGATCGCTTCGCTGCCGTCCGCCGTCCATTTGGCGACCGTGCCGGCACAGATGAACTCCGCGTCGTCGGGATGGGACATTATGACCATGACGCGACTGGGCGTCGCGCCGAGTTTGTCACGTTCGCTCATTCATGCTCCACATGTATTTATGACGCGGGCCGCACCAGTTGCCGCGTCGTTGCTTATCGCCGCATCGCATCGAGACATCAAGCAACCGGCCATCGCCGGTCGAGCCTGCTCGTCGCGACTGCATGGTTATAACGTGAGGGGGTGCCTGATTTCATCCAACAGCGTCGTCGCCGAGATCCGCGGCCGCGGCCTTATCCAGCAGCCAAACGACGTGCCCGTTTGCCTCTCTCAAGTATTGCGATGGGGTCTGGTTAGGATCCCATGGACCTTCTATGGCGCGATAGACGGCCGGAGCTTTGTCGGCGCCAGTCACCAGGAAGAGGACTTCTCGGGCCGCGTGAAGGACCGGGACGGTTAGGGAAAGACGCGTGGTCTGCTGCTGTGGAACCGGGTTGGCTACTACGAGGCGGTCCCGTATCGAAAGGGCGACCGTGCCCGGAAAGAGCGACGCGGTGTGCCCGTCGCCACCGATTCCCAACAAAATGAGATCGAATTGGGGCGGTTTAGTCGCGGTCGCTTCACCGAAGACGTCAGCGAGTTCTGTCTCATACTGGCGTGCCGCCTCATCAGGCTCCAACTCGCCGCGCATGCGATGGACGTTGCTCTCCGGGATGGGGACGTGGCTCAGCAGCGTCTCGTTCGCCATGCGATAGTTCGAGTCAGCGTGGTCCGGTGGAACGGTACGCTCGTCACCCCAGAAGACGTCGACCGTCCGCCAATCGACGCGCCCCGCAAACTCGTCGCTTGCCAATAGGCCGAACAGGGCACGCGGTGTCGAGCCGCCCGAGAGCGCGACTCGCGCGTTGTGTCCGTGCTGTTGGGCCGCGCTGACCACCTGCACGAACCGGCGGGCGGCGATCGCGGCGAGTTCCGCGGTGTCGGATGTTACGACGATTTCGGGTTCACTCAAGAGGCTCTCCGAAGCTTGACAATAGAGGCGTAGCGCGCCCCTTCAGCGATGGCATCCTCAAACAATCCGTCGTGCGTGGTGGTCTCGAGCTCACGTAGGAGGAGCTGCGACAGGCCGCTCGGCGCCGAACGCATGGCATGTTCGGCAATTCCCTGCCCATTGACGCTGGCCGTCATGCGCAACGTTGCCAGATCATCTCCGACGCGCTCCACCGTGAATTCGCCCCGTCTGTCGCCGTCACTCGATGAGAGCGACGCACTCAGCAGGTATCCGTTGTATTGTCTGGGCACTGGCTGGGCGACGATCTCGACAGAGACGGGCCCTCCGTTGACCGCCTGCGCGGTTGCCGTACCCTGTGGCTGATCCTCGGAGGCCCGCTTGAGATTCCATCCGAGGCGACTGGTGAGCCAGCCCGCGAAGAGCATGGCCTGCGCGGCGTTCACACGGCTTGTCGACTGATGCCCGAATACCAGCTTGAGATGCGTGACGTGATCGAGCGCCCAGCGGCAGTCGGGTGAATCGAAGATCTGCGACATCATCGAACGCCAGGGCGTCAAGCGCGCCCAGTTCAGATCGGTCAGCGCGCATTGTTCGCCGATTGTCTGACACAAGTCGTGCATTCGAATCAGATTGGTGCTGCAGCGGACGAAGTCGAGCGAATCAACGACCATGCGGGTGGCGGCGTGAGCCAGACGAGCGAAGCGCTTGTCGGCCAGCGGCGGCTGACCTGGCCACCAGACAAACGTCGGCAGTTCGGGCAAGGCGAGCGCGACGATGATGCTGGGCAGCTGATCGAGGGAATCGGGCGGCGTTTTGATCTCGATCTTTTCGTAACAGGAGGCGAACCGTTCGCCGGATGCCGTGTAGCAATGGGTGCTCACGTGCGCGTCGATGTCGTCCTCGAACGCCCGCGGGTCGGACGTGACATTGAAGCTGATGACGCGCGATGGATGATTCGTCGCCAGTTCGTTGATGATGGTGTTGGCGCGTGCCTGGAGCGACGGATCGGAGCAATGCACGACCAGGTTGAGCACGCTGGTGCGCGTCGGCACGATGTCGGTCTCGCGCAAACCGATCACCGTCGGCATGCGCCACAGCTGCGCCAGCTCGCGCTCGATCGAGCCCACGTCGACCGTCGGCCCCTTGATTCCGTGAACGTCGATGCTGACGTCTATGCCCGACATACGTTACCTTCCCGTCCGTTTCGATCTACGGCTGTCGCCAGGAGCGGCCGTCTCGCACGATGAAGGCGTCAGCCGCCGCCGGCCCCCACGTTCCCGCTTCGTAGTTCGGGAAATGTGGTGGCGTGACCTCGCCCCACTCTTGCAGAATCTCGGTGATTGGTTTCCAGGCCGCTTCAGTTTCGTCACGGCGGGTGAAGAGCGTCGAATCGCCGAACATGCAGTCGAGAAGCAGTCGCTCGTAGGCATCCGGTGACTCCACGAAGAAGGACGTGCCGTAGAGAAAGCCCATGTTGACTGAGCGCAGGCGGATGTGCGGACCCGGCACCTTTGCCGCGATCTTCAACGCGATTCCCTCGTCGGGCTGAATGCGAAGCGCGAGCACGTTCGGCTCGAGCGGCGCGCCCTCAGTCGATTTGAAGAGGGGGTGCGGCACGCTCTTGAATTGGATGGCGATCTCGGTGACACGTCGGGGCATGCGCTTGCCGGAACGGAGATAGAACGGTACGCCTGCCCAACGCCAGTTGTCGATCAGCAGCTTTACCGCCACGAACGTTTCGGTCATTGAATCTGGATTGACCTTCGACTCCTGGCGATAGCCGGGAACCTCCTCGCCCGCGACCCAGCCGGGACCATACTGGCCACGCACGGTGAATTTCTCCACCTCTTCCGGCTTGATCGAGCGGATGGCCCGCAGCGCCTTGACCTTCTCATCGCGCACCGCGTCCGCCTCGAACGTGATGGGAGGTTCCATGGCGATGACGCTGAGTAGCTGAAGCATGTGGTTCTGCACCATGTCGCGCATGGCGCCGGCCTGATCGTAATAGCCGCCGCGATCCTCGATGCCGATCGTTTCCGCCACGGTGATCTGCACGTGATCGATGTAGTTGCGCGACCATATCGGCTCGAAGATGCCGTTGGCAAAGCGGAAGGCCATGATGTTCTGCACGGTTTCTTTGCCCAGATAGTGGTCGATACGGAAGATCTGGTTCTCCTGGAAAACCGTGTGGAGATGGTCATTCAGCTCAATCGCGCTCTGCAGATCGCGGCCAAACGGTTTCTCGACCACCACGCGCGTCCAACTCTCGCCGTTCTGCTCGCCGACGAGTCCCGCGGCGCCGAGGTTGTCGACGATCGTGCGGTACATGCGTGGCGGCGCGGCGAGGTAGAAGATGCGATTGCCGCCGGTTCCGCGTTCGCGATCCAGCCGCGCGAGCTCGGTGGCGAGTGTGAGGTAGTCGTCGGGGTTTTCGAAGTTGCCGTCCACATACGAGATACCCTGTTCGAACGTCTCCCAGACGTTGGGATCGACCGGCCGTCGACGAGAATATCGATCGACCCCGTCTCGCATCTGCGCGCGGAACGTCTCGTTGCTCATGTCTCTACGGGCGTATCCGACGACGCTGAAGCCGGACGGTAAAAGTCCCTCGATCGCAAGGTTGTAGAGCGCGGGCATCAGCTTGCGGCGCGTCAGATCCCCGGAGGCGCCGAAGATGACCATGGCGCAGGGAGCCGGTACGCGTTCGAGGCGCAGCCCCTCGCGTAGCGGATTCTCGACCATGGCGGTTTGCATGAAGTCCTCCCACCCGTTGTCAGACGTTCGCGTTTGATCCCTGCAACATGGCGTCGCCCGCGACGGGCCCTCGTGGCGATCTGCGGCGACACTCATCCGGCCCGAACGGCTTGCGCCAACGTCGATGATTCAATTCGATTCGTCATATCGGCAGAAGCATAGACGCGTCCGTCGCGCGCCGTGCGGCCGCCGAAATTGTTCGATGCTTCGCTAGCAAGCCTCACGCCAACTGACGCGCGGCGTCGAGCTGCAACCTAGCGAAGCGCCGACGCGACCAGCGATTGCAACAGCCGATCAAGACCGGCGACCGGGTCGCCCGATATCTTCACGCGTAAGAGCGGCCGACGCCGCTTCCCGAGCGCCTCGTAGTCGCCAAGCGACTGCGCGGCGAAGAGCGTGCCAAAGGAATACGTCTCGTCGGGAATCGGCAGATCTCGGGACGGCTCGATGACGATCTGCAAGAACGCACCCGACGACGGTCCGCCCTTGTAGAGCTGTCCGATTGAATGCATGAAGCGCGGACCGTAACCAAAGGTCGTCGCCACGTTGAGCCGCTCGCGCAGCAGGCGGCGGACCTCGGTCAAGCGTATGTCGACGTCAGCGCTTCGATGGCCGAATGCCATGATCGCCAGGTATTCTCCGACACCGATCTCATCGAGGAAGGCCTCGGTGGCCTCGCGCAACGATGCCGCCGTGACACCATACACGGCGATGCCGTCGTTCGAAGCCGTCGACATCGGCTCAGGTAGCTTGTGCTCATCTTTGAATACGCCCAGCAGCCGGTTGGTGTTGTCTTTGCTCTCCTGCACGTTTGGCTGGTCGAACGGATTGATTCCGAGCTCAATGCCAGCGATCGCCGTGGCGATCTCCCAGCGGAGAAACTCGGCCGAGATGTCCCATTCGTCACGCAATCTCAGCCGGATGACGGGGTGCCCGGCCTCCTCGAGCCCGGCCAGCATGGCATCCGTTTCGGCGTGTGGCTGCGGTGCGAGATCGAATCCGACGAACACGCGATCGGCCGCATAGGCACCTGGGGCCGAGTAGGGCTCGTTGGCGATCGGGACGATACCGGTGCCGTCCTTGCCGGTGCTCTCGGCAATCAGCTGCTCCAGCCAATCGGACAGCGATGTAAGCGCCGGATCGGGGACGAACGTCAGCTTGTCGCGCCCCAGCGCGGCGAGCATGCCGAGCGCAGCCCCGAGCCAGAGCCCAGGGTTGTCGTGGGCGTCCTTCTTCGTCTTCTCCGCCATTTCGGCAGCGCGTTGCAGCAGCAACTCCACGTTGAGACCGATCACCGCCGCTGGAACGAGACCGAAGAATGAGAGCGCAGAGAAGCGCCCGCCGATGTTGGGATCATTGAGGAAGACGTGGCGGAAACCGAGGTCGTGGCCGATCTTCTCGAGCTTCGTTCCTGGGTCGGTGATGGCAACGAAGTGCGCGCCAGGCTCACCCTCGATCGCTCCGGCCACCTGCGCGTAGAAATACTGGAAGAGGGTCGACGTCTCGATGGTCGAGCCTGACTTCGAGCTGACGATGAAGAGCGTCTTGTTGAAATCCAGCGATTCGGACAGCTCGCGGATTGAGTCAGGGTTGGTCGTGTCCAGCACTGTCAGTTCCGGGAACCCTTCCTGATTCCCGAATGTGTGCTGAAGGACCTCTGGCGCGAGGCTGCTGCCGCCCATGCCGAGCAGGATGGCGCGGGTGAAGCCCGCCTGGCGTACGTCAGCGGCGAACGCGTTGAGCTTGTCGACCTCCTTAGCCATCACAGTTGGGCTGTCGAGCCAGCCGAGAGCGCCGGAGATCTGCTTTTGCGCCGCCTCATCGTGACTCCAGAGGGTCGCGTCTTTCGACCAGAGACGTGAGGCCGCTTTATTCTCGGCGAGCCTCTTTGCCGTTTCATCGACTTCGTCGGAGTATGAACCGACCGAGCCGGAAGCGTTGCCGCTGGAACCGCCGAATGCCTTGCGCTTCTCCTCGATGCCCGCAAGCAGGCTGTCAAAGGACTTGGCGAACGAGGCTACGCCGTCGACCTGCAGCTTGGTTGTCACGTCCTCGTAGGAGATGCCGAGCGCCTCCATCTCATCCATGATGTGGTGCGCGCCGTCCATGTTCTCGTCGACGGTTCGTTTGACTGTGCCGTGATCGCGGAAGGCGTCGACCGAAACCGGCGCCATCGTCTCAACCGTGTCTGGCCCGATGAGCGCTTCGATGTAGAGAACATCGCTGTATTCCGGATTCTTGGTGCTGGTGCTGGCCCAGAGCGGACGTTGCAAGCGGGCGCCATGCTTCTTCAGTTCGATGAAGCGCGGAGAGCTGAAGAGCTGCTTGAAGTGCTCATAGACGATCTTCGCGTTGGCAATGGCCGTCTGGCCCTTGATCGCTTCCAGTCGTCGCTTCTGCTCGTCCTCCAGAGGACTGGCGAGCTTCGCGTCGATTCGCTTGTCGACCTCGGTATCGACGCGACTCACGAAAAAGCTGGCAACAGAGGCGATGTCGTCGATCGGCAGGTGCTGCTCGACACGCCGCTCAAGGCCGCGTGTGTACGCCTCAACAACGCGTAGGTAGTTGTCGAGGGAGAAGAGGAGCGTAATGTTGATGTTCACGCCGGAGAAGATCAGCTCCTCGATCGCAGGGATACCCTCGTTCGTTCCGGGCACCTTGATCATCACATTTGGACGTCCGATTGAGGCGAAGATGCGCTTGGCCTCACGGATCGATCGCTCCGTCTCGGCTGCCAGATAGGGTGGAAGCTCGATCGAGACGTAGCCGTCCCCCTTTTCGGTCGCCTGGTAGACCGGCCGTAGAAGATCGGCGGCGCGTCGAATGTCGTGGAAGGCGAGATCCTCGAAGATCTCCTCTTTGTTGGCGCCTTCCCGGGTGAGCCGGCGAATCTGGGAGTCGTACGCGTCCCCCTGCGAAAGCGCCTTCTCGAAGATGGTCGGGTTTGACGTCATGCCACGAAGGCCGTCGTCCCGGATGATTCGCTCGAGCTCTCCAGTGGTGATCAACGAGCGGCTCAGATTGTCGAGCCAGAAGCTCTGTCCCGCAGAGGCGAGCTGTTGCAGTGGATTAGGCATCGGTCCGTCCTTTCGCAAGCGAGGTTTGATCGCAAGTGGAAGTAGTTGCTGAGTTTGAGGCGCGTTCAATGCGGACGAGAATGAGTTTCGACACGGAAGCGTTCTCACGAGCGCGCCTGAACGCGAATGAGAATTCAGATCTTCTGCTTAAGTATGCACCCTTCGTGAGCGGTCGTCTCTAGGTCTACGAATCCCCTAACGACCAGAGCGTTCGGCATCATCCCTGAGAGTCACAGACTCGGGCATTTGTCTTGCATGATGTGCGCCTACAAAACGCGCGTTTTGGCGTCGGAATGCGGGAAGGACTCCGTTGACCAATGGGAAAAGAATCAATTTCGAACAAGGGGGTTGACAACAGGGGCAATGTACGTACAATGAGGAACAGACAGCTGTACGTACAACGCGTTGGGGGGCCGGATGGTTGATTCGAAGCGGTCCCGAAGTCGCGAACACCCGACTCGATACTCGCGTTGCCGGCGCATCTGGGAAAGGGCTCATCGGCCAGAGATGGCCATCCTGATGACGGTTGAGCTCTCGATGGAAGATGTCGGGCAGCACCGATCCGATTACGCCATAACCTCTCGTTCGAGTTGTTTATGGCTGATGGAACGCAGTCGAACGCTCGAGACGATCTGCCAGTCACGCTGGCACAGCTAAATACGAACCATCTCTTCCCTCCCTCCCTGTCTGCGGGGCCGCCCACAACGGCCCCGTTTTTTCTTAATCGCGAATTCCAACTAATTACCCATTCCTGTTTCCGCTTGTCGATCGTTTCATTCCACTATGGACTGAACGTGGTCCGCCACGTTGGCACCCACCATGCAGCGATGATGGCGTCGATCATCGAGTCAAACGCGCCGTACGCGAATGCGAAATGGACGAGGACCGCAGTTGGAATTACCCAGCGATCGTGCCTACAAATGGTTTGCCGAGAAAGGCTTCCATCTGATTTATCGATCCACGGCGATTCGCTTGCTTGCACATCAGGAACTTCCTGGGGTCGAGGTGCGTATCGGCACTGGCTACGTGGTGATTGAACGGGATCGCAAAGAAGTCTATCGATCTCTCGTGCGTGAGTTCGATCCCAACGACGTCGCCGCGCGCGTCTTCAGCGGCTCGCTGTAATTCTTTCGTAATATCGGTAATCCTGAGTTCATCCGATTCGACCGGCGTACCCGTAGAATGAGTACAGGAGCGAGTTGTTCGCCCCGACTCTCCCGTACGGATGAACAAAGGATCGACCATGCGCCCGCGTCTCTTATCCCGTTCCGGCTATATTCCCGGCATCGTCGCTGCACTGATCGCATCCGTAGCGATGCTCCTCCTGGGTCGCGTGTGGGGAGCACCGGTGCCGACGCAGCTGTTGTCCGACCGCATTACTTCGGTGACGCCGGTTGACGTCTTTGGGACAATCCTCGGCAAGCTCGAATCGTCGGCGAAACCGCTGATCTTCGTCCTGCTTTTCATCGGTCAGCTTGTGGTTGGCGGACTGATCGGTGCGCTTGTCGCCGGTCTTCTGAAGCGCGGCTACTCGCCGCTGCGCCTCTTCAGCGCGATCTCAGTTCTTGCCTTTGTCGTGTTGGGGCTCATCTTCGCTCCGCTCGGCGAGGTTGGAGTCTTCGGCCGGCATTCGACCGTGGGTTTGACTACCACGATGCTGAGCTTTGGGATTATCGCGCTCGTCTTCGGCGGCGTGCTGATCGCCTGGCTCGCGGCGATGGAGAGCGAGTTCGCGATCGAGTATGACGAGTCGCGGCGCCGCGTCGTCAGCCTGGTCGCGGTCGGGGTTCCGGTGCTGCTGGCCTCGGCGTATCTCGGCAAATTCTTTGTGGCACTCAACAAGAAGAGCCAGGTTCCTTCGGCGCCCGACACCGCCGACGGCATTTCTCCCGCGTTGACGCCGATCAACGACTTCTATGTCGTCTCCAAGAACTTTATCGATCCAACCGTCGCGCAGGGTGGTTGGAAGCTGACGATCGAGGGCCTTGTCGAGAAGCCGCAGTCTTACACCTACGACCAGATCCGTTCGCGTCCCACGACCAAGCACATCGCCACACTGGAGTGCATCAGCAACGAGGTGGGTGGCGATTACATCAGCAACGGAGAGTGGACTGGGTTCCCGCTGAAGCAGCTGCTGGACGAGGCGGGCGTAAAGAATGGCGTGGTCGATGTTGTCTTCTATGCCGAAGACGGATATTCCGACTCGATTCCGCTGTCGGTTGCACTCGACCCCAACACGTTCCTCGTGCACGAGCTTGGCGGGCTGCCGCTGACGAAAGATCATGGCTTTCCGGTCCGCATGCTGGTACCGAACATCTTCGGAATGAAGAACGTCAAGTGGTTGAATAAGATCTCGCTGGTCGATAACGACTTCAAGGGGTTCTGGCAGAATCGTGGCTGGAGCGACGTAGCCATCATCACGACCATGTCGCGCATCGACTTCCCGCGCGCGCAGGACACGGTCACCCTTGGTCAGCCGGTCAAAGTTGGAGGCGTGGCCTTTGCCGGAAGCCGTGGCATCCAGCGCGTCGAGCTCTCAACTGACGGCGGCAAGACCTGGAACGATGCCAAGCTGCAGAAGCCGTTGTCGTCATTGAGCTGGGACATCTGGACCTACGATTGGACGCCCGATGTGGCAGGGAAGATCACGCTCGAAGTTCGCGCGACTGACGGTACCGGTCAGACCCAGACGAAGGACGAGAATCCTCCGCTGCCAGATGGTTCAACCGGCTATCACACTATTCCGGTGAAGGTGTCGCAAGCGACGACGTAATATTCGTCGCTTACTCCCACTTGAAGGTGCGGCTGGCGATGGCCAGCGTGACGAACCCCCAGGCGGCCAGAATCAACAAGTTCCAGATTGGGAAGCTGGTGTGCGGCCCGAGCGACGCCCGCAAGGCGTCGGCAAATGCCGCCGATGGGAAGATCTTCGCCGGAATCGAGAGGAATCCCGGCAGCTTGTCGAGTGGCCAGGCGACGCCACCCAGGAGCAGGAACAGGAAGAAGAGCGTGTTGGCGGTGGCCAGCGTCGTCTCGGCACGGAACGAACCGGCCAGCATCAGCCCGAAGCTGGAGAAGGTGGCGATACCGAGCAACAGGGCGAAGATCGCCAGCGGCAGCGCGCCGGTCGGATGCCAATCGAAGAGGAAATAGGCGATCCCGATCAGGATGATGATGTCGAGGATGTCGACCGCGATGACCGAGATGATCTTGGCAATCAACAACTGCGTGCGGGTGAGCGGCGTGCTTCCCAAGCGCTTCAGCACTCCGTAGCTGCGCTCGTAGCCGGTGCGGATGCTCAAGCTGACCAGCCCCGTCGACATGACCGCCAGCGCCAACATGCCGGGGAGCAAGAAATCAATAGGGCGTTCGGCGCTGGAAGGCTTCACGCCGATCCCGGCGAAGAAGATCAGCAGGGCAGGTGGGAAGAAGACGGTGATGAGCATCCCCTCGAACTGCCGGAGGGTCAGCTTCAGCTCCATCTTGGTTTGCGCGATGAGTGCATTCATGTCGTGTGCTCTCGGTTACCAATCACTCGCGTAGCTCGTTGCCGGTCAGACGTAGGAAGACCTCTTCGAGCGATTCATGTCCGACTCGGAGATCGTTCAGCAGGATGCTGTGCTCGCGTCCCCAATTGGTGATTTCGGCCAGGAGATCGATCGGCCGAGCCGTGTGCATCACGTAAAATCCGGGTCGCTCTTCGCGAATCCCGCGTGAGCTCGGAAGCCGCCCCAGATCATCCGTGTCCATGCCCGCCGGGCCGGTGAATTGCACCTCTTCGGCGCTGGTCGCGGTGAGGATGCGCGGCTCTTCGAGGGCCAGCAATCGGCCATGGTCGATGATCGCCACCCGATCGGCCAAGCGCTCGGCTTCCTCCATGAAGTGGGTCGTGAGGAGAATCGTCAGCCCGCGGTCGCGCAGCGACTGCAGGATGTCCCACGTCATGTGGCGCGCCTGCGGATCCATGGCGGTGGTCGGCTCATCCAAGAAGAGGAGCTGTGGCTTGCCGATAAGAGCGGCAGCCAGAGCGAGTCGCCGCTGCTGCCCTCCGGAGAGCTGACGGTAGCGCGTGTGAGCCGCCTCTTCCAGACCAACGAGCTCAATCATGGTGTCGGTCTCTTCGGCGTCTCGGTAGAACTGACGCAGCAGGTTGAGGATCTCGATCGGCGTCACGGTCGGATAGATGCCCGCGTTTTGCAGCATCACGCCGATGCTCTGCTTCAGTTCGCCGCCGTCACGGATCGGGTCGAGCCCAAGAACGCGAACCTCACCGCCATCCGGAGTGCGATATCCCTCGAGAATTTCTACGGTCGTGGTCTTACCCGCGCCGTTTGGGCCCAGGAGCGCGAAGATTTCGCCTCGCCAGACACTGAAGCTGAGTCCGTCGACGGCGCGTTTGCCGCCATAGCTCTTCTCGAGACTTCGAACAGTGATCGCATCCTGCATAGTCGTTGTCATAACTCCAACGCGAGCTGGATATACGCTCGCTGCGCGTGAGTAACCCTCTGAATGTTGGGCTCGGCTGAATTTAACCGGCGAAGCTGATCTGATACAGCATCATGTATATGATCCACCCGGTGAATGCAACATAGAGCCACATTGGTAGCGTTTTTCGTGCCAACTGCTTGTGCCGAGCAAACTGTTTCGTGAGCGCCCGGTAGAGGACGATGAGCACGAGCGGGATGATCAATGTGGCCAGAATGGTATGCGAAATCAGGATTGCCAGGTAGCCTACGCGAACGGCACCGTGGCCCGCGAAGATTTTGGTTGGCTGCGTCAAGTAGCGCGTGATGTAGGCGACGAGAAAGAGAGCGGCGAACGTTGTCGCAGTCAGCATCGACCACTTGTGCCGCTGAATCTGCTTGTGCCGGATGAAATAGTAGCCGAATAACAGGGAAACTCCGCTCAAGACGATGAAGGTTGTGTCGATGAGTGGAAGCCAGTGCGCCATCGAATTGAGTTGCCTTTACACGAACCAATCGCGACCGTCCCTGCATTTTACGCTTCTGCGTAACTCAGCCAGCGTCAGGAAAATCCCGCGATGAATCGTGCATTCTCCGCGTGAAGTCCGCGACCTCACTCCTATCTGGACCGAGACGCGCGTGACGGCTGTGCATCCGACAACAGTGGTTGCAGCACGATGATCATGCGAGCCAGTGTCGCGCTGATCTGGTTGGCCAGGCTGTCGGTAAGCGGTTGGTAGGGGAGGTGCTGGAAGAGATGTCCCCAGGAATTGGTCCAGCGTTCGAGGTCGAATCCCTCGCCAAGCTCGTGCTTGATTTCGAGGATGTGTGAATCGAAGTAGCGGAGTAGGCGCTCGGTCGACTCTGGGCCGTCCTCGAAGTGCAGACCGATCTCGATATGCCGGTCGCGGGCGTTGGCCCATACCTCGTAATGGATGCGGGCGTGTCCGTAGCTGAGCTTGAGCAGGTCGCGGGTGGTGAAGGATTGGTAGCCCTTGAGGGATTCGGGCAGCATCGGCCGCACTGCTTCCGCGACGTCGTGGAAAAAATCGCGACGCGTGAGAGACGGAGCTTTGCTAGTCGTGCTGGTCTTACTGGACGTGGTGTTCACCCTATGACCTGGCGCTGCTGAAGGACTACGGTCCGATCACGATTGGACGTCGGCGACCTAGGGTCACGCGCGCTCCATTCGCGGACTCAAGGATACGCCGTTCGGGCGGCGTGGCGGAAGCGGCCAGCAGATCGATGACCGCACGATTGGCGATCAGGTGTGCCTTGGCGGTCAGACGCAGGTGCTCGCCGTGCGCCGTCTCGTCGGGCACCTCGGTCACCCATGACGCCACCGTCACGCCAGGGTGCCGAGCCGCCGGACTGCGGCGCTGGCGCATCGAATCCTCCGGAATCGCGCCGAAATACCAGATCATCTCGCGATGCGTGTTCGCGGGAAAGCGCTCCGGAATCCAGTTCGATCCCCAGGTCATGTAGCGTTCGCGGTAGAGGCGGTTCCACTGCAGCATCTCGACCTCGCTGGAGACGTCATGCGTGACCGCTTCGCGAATCGCGTAAGCCGCCAGCCGGTGCTCGGGATATTGGCGGCTGTCGATGTAGTGCAGGATGCCGTAAATCATGGCCTGAACTTGCCAGTAGCTCACGTTGAATCGAGGCGGTGAGCCGAATCCGGCGAACGTCTGCGCCCATTCATGTGATGGAACGCCATGGTTGTCGACGACCACGTCGGGGAGCCAGCGCTCCCATAGCTTGGTTCGCACTCGTGACTCGCCGAAGGGTGTATCGGGATTGTCGTTATCCTCGGCGAACTCATAGCCGACCGCGTTGTAGCGGGCGGGATGATGCTTCCAGGTGGGGTGTTCCCTTTGCAGCCGGTCATGCAGCGCGGCGCCGTCGGCGTTCTCGTACGGGAGGATGGCGACGTTGACGCGGCTCAGCATGCGGCGCCATTCTGGGTCCTCGGTGAGGAGCTCGATCAAACGCAACGCGGCCGTGGTGCTGGCGACCTCGTTGGCATGATGTCGCGCGACGATCAGGAACGTCGGCTTGAAGATCGAGAGCTTGCGCTTCGACCAGACGGACGCGGTCATCGGAACAGTGACTTCAACGGCTGGGAGCGCGCGTCCCTGGTAGGAATGGTCGAGCGCGAGTTCGACGTGAACTTCCGCTCGGGATGACAGCCGCGCAAGCTGGTGCGCCAGTCGGTCCTCGTTCAGGAACAGAGACTCCGAAACGCGAGACGTTGTCGGGACAGCCATCGGCTCGTGCCGTCGTGGCGGCCAACCGAGTGAGACTTGAAATCCGTTATCGGCGGAGACGAGCAACTCCGGGAAATGCGGGTCGGGCGGCATCAATTCGCTCAGCGCCTGCATCCGGGCGCGCAGAAGTGGGGTCAGACTCGGCCAGCGGAGTTGTAGCTGCGCCTGCTCGCGCAACATCGAAACGCTGGAAACGGTCGGCCGTTGTGGTGGGTCGGACAGGATGACGCCAATGGGCTCGGTTTCGCCGGATACTTCCAGCGTGGCGACGGAACGCGCGCGACGCCGCAGCTCGACTCGTCCGTGCGGGGCGGAGCCGGGTCGCACGTGAACGATCGGGACGACCCCTCCGGGAGCAGAGAGGCGTTCGCCGGTCGTTTTCGCTCCGAGCGTTTCCACGAAGTCCAGCACGTTGAAGTAGATGTCCTCGTGCAAGGCCTCGGCGGCCGAGTTCATTTCCTCCCGGATGCCGAACGGTTCGTCGGTCTCGCTCATGGTGAGCTCGACGAAGAGTTCGTCGAAAAAGGGCTGATCCGACCGCCGTGGTTCGCCGTCCGTGGCGTTGATGATCGTCTCCTGGAGAAGTGGCAGGACCTCGTCCTGCAGGTAATCCCAGAAGCGCTCGGGGTCAGTCGGTACGCGCTCCTTCACCTCGATGCCGTTCTGCCGTGCCTGAATGCCGCCGCTGACGTAATGAACGCTGCCGCCATCTGGATAGAGCGCGTGATAGGGACGTCGATCGTGCGGCGGATCGAACTCACTGCGCGAGAGGAGCGTGCCGTCCTCGTCGAACGCGCTGGCGGCATACAGTGCCGGGCCTTCGTGCTCCGCCAGGGTGATTCGTTCCACAGGGAGGTCGAGCTCTTTGGCGATGATCTCGTCGGCCGGGAAGAGTTCCTGCAGCCAGCGGATGCGCATGTCGAGCGCGCGATCGCTCTCGCTGGTCTCGAGGGGCCGGAAGCGGAGCGTCACCCGATGGATGCCGGTGAGCTGCTTCCACTCCGGAATGACGAATTCTCGCAACCAACAGAGTCCTGCTTTGAATGCGTCGATCGCGCGGATTTCACAGCGACCCGCCTGGAACCCCGCGGTCGTCAATTCGCGCTGAATTCGCTCTTCGAGCGCCCGCCGAACCGGTGCGGGCTCGGAAACTGTCACGATCAACGACAGCGGCAAGCGTCGGTCGAGCTCCGGGATGACGTCGTCGCGCAGCACGTCGATGATGCGGTCGACCTCCCATCGAGCCGACCACTCATGTTTGAAGACTGTCTGCGAGGATTCCGGACCAGCGATGGTGAAGCCGTCGCCCACGGCCTGGCGAGCGGCGCGAGCCAGCGTTCGCTGCTCCGCGTTGTCCGGCGTGAGGAGTCGCAACGTCGAACCGTCGGGCGTGCCCGCTCGAACGCTCAAATCCGCCAGGAATGCGGCGGTGCGTCCTTGTGGGGTCCAGCCCGCCAAACTCCAGCGCAGCCAATCTTGAATCTCGCTCGCGGATCCATCGCATTCGTCGCAGGGAGGCAGCGGCCATCGGAGTGCGAGCCGCTCAAGGAGCGCGGCTGCATCATTGGTGTCGCCGAAGAGCTCGAGCGAGGGATTGGTGGGATGATCGACCGTGGTTAGCCTGGCGAGATACCCATTCTGTAAATGCAAGCGGAGCGGAATCGTCCCAGACCGAGGGTTCGACGAGACCGTGGCGACGGGCAGATCGATGCCTGATGACTCGACTGCCAACCTGACCACGAGGTGAAACAAACCGATCCCCACGGCGCGTGGCAGATCATCGGGTACCATGATGCAGAGACGCGTACCGTCCGGAATCCCGTTGCCGTCATGATCGCTGAGCAGGCCGTCCGATTCGAACATTCTGGCCAGGTCCAGTCCGGCGACTTTCGGAACCGAGTTGTGGTTGCGTTCGAGCGCCGCGTCACCACGGAGAGTGAGATCGCGAATCGCATCCGCCCCTTCGAGGATGACCGCCGGTCGGCCCTTCCATCCGTCGCGCTCCAGATGTGGACGGATGCTGCGTCCGCGGCGGACGACGATGGGCAGATGATGTGGGCCAGGCTCGTCGACGATCAAGGGCGGCGTGAAGCCGGACGTTTCCAATCCAAGTCGTGCGGCGAGATCGAAGAGGGCGCACCACATCTCGGCATCTGGTTCTTCTTCCAACACGATGCGCGCACGGATGTCGTCAGGATGCGAATCGGCGTTGGTGTCGATCAAGAAGGCGCCAGGGGAGAATAGATCGTCGGCGCTCTGTGCCGGGCCGCGGTCCTGCACGATTCCTCCTTACTGGCATACCGGCTTGTGTTGGCGTCCGCATTGTACCGGAGGATCGAAGGCTGTGCCGACGATGTTGCGCGAACGGTCGTTAGCTTGGGGCTGACTTTTTCGAAGGGATGGGATCATGTCGACAACAAACGGGGCGCATCTGCTGGCGCGCGCATTGAAGGATGCGGGGGTGACCCGTCTCTTCAGTCTCTCGGGAAATCAGATCCTTCCGATCTACGATGCCTGTCTGGATGAATCGATCGACGTGACCGACACACGGCACGAATCGGCCGCGGCGCACATGGCGGACGCCTGGGCCAAAGTTCGCGGCGAGCCAGGGGTCTGCCTGGTTACGGCCGGTCCTGGCCACACCAACACCGTGACGGGCGTTGCCAACGCTATGGCATCTGAGACACCGGTCCTGTGGCTGAGTGGTGCCAGCGAGCGGGAGACGGCCGGGATGGGTGCCTTCCAGGAGCTGGATCAGGCCGCCATCGCGCGTGAAGTCTGCAAAGCCGCCTGGACAGTCGAATCGGCCGAGGAGATTCCGGCCTTTGTATCGCGCGCCTGGCGCACCATGCTGGAGGGCCGACCGGGGCCGGTCTATCTTGGCCTGCCCGCGGACGTCCTCAATGCCGACGTGAAGTCCGCGCGCGCGCCGATACGCTCGTGGGCCTTTCGTCCGCCCCTGAGATTTGCCGATCTGGCGCTCATCAATGCAGCACTGTCGATTCTCTCGACGGCCAGCAAGCCGATAATTCTCGCGAGTCCGTCAGTCGTGCGTGGCGACACGGGAGCGAGTCTGCGCGACTTTGCGGCACGAACGACGATTCCGTGGATGGCCCTGGAGAGCTCGCGCAACGTGGGCGACCCGGCGCTGAACGGGGCAGGGGCCGCTATCCGCGACGCCGATGCCGTGCTGCTGATCGCGCCGCAGGATTTCATGGTCAAGTTTGGCGGGTCCGGCGCATTCGCGAGCGGCGCACGCGTGATCCATGTGGTTCCCGATCCGGACGAAATCGGTCGCAACGCTCCAGTGACGCTGGGCATCGCTGGAGACGCCGGAGCCGTCCTGTCGCAGCTGAGCGCGGAGTCGAACTCCGAAAAATGGGACCATCGAGCCTGGAGGGATCAGGTGGAGTCGCTGAGGGCGAAGGGTCGCGCCAGTCTGGCCCAGTTCGCCAATTCGGACGAGAGGCCGATCCACCCGCTGCGTGTGGCTGCCGAGTTTCGTGAGATGCTTCCGGCCGGATCGCTGGTGGCTCAGGACGGCGGCGAGTTCTCACAGTGGATGCGCTGGGGGCTGGCCGGCGCCGACTTCGAGACGCTGTTGCATGGCAAGTTCGGCTCGATCGGTTCGGCGATTCCGCTGGCCATTGGTGGCGCGCTGGCTCGTCCGGGAGCGCGAGCGTTCGCGATCCTCGGTGACGGAACGTTTGGCTTTCACGGCATGGAGTTCGATACTGCCGTGCGCCACGGCATCCCAGTTGTCGCGGTGGTTGG
This sequence comes from uncultured Chloroflexia bacterium, assembly GCA_963822235.1. Lineage (GTDB taxonomy): Bacteria > Chloroflexota > Chloroflexia > Thermomicrobiales > Thermomicrobiaceae > CALAGB01. The sequence goes on along the minus strand of CAWGGU010000005.1, from coordinate 712,001 downwards.
CAACGACGCCGCGTGGGCGGCTGAACGACACCGGCAGGTGCGCCTCTATGGCGAGGACCGGGTCGTCGCCAGCGATCTCCTCCCGACGCGCTATGACGAGGTGGTGCGCGCACTGGGCGGGCATGGCGAGCTGGTGGAAACGCCCGAACAGATTCGGCCGGCGTTGCAACGTGCGATGAAAAGCGGCAAACCCGCTTGCATCAACGTCATGATCAAGAGCGTTCCGAGCCCGGCGGCGTTGCCGTAGGCGGACAATCGAGCGGGTAGGCTTATCTCCGACGTGAGAGGCAGGTGGACAGATCAACTCCACGATGAGTCTCGTGGCCGGTGGTGGAGTAATCGCCGGCTCGGCATTCTTGGGTGGCGCAGCCGGATTCGGCACGGCACTCGTAAGCACGCCCCTTCTTCTGCTGCTCGGATTTCCACTCCCGTTCGTGATTACGCTCAACCTGGCGATGAACATGTTGACGCGCCTTTCGGTGACGTATCAGCTGCGGGCTCACGTGACTCGACGATCCTGGCTGTTGATCATCGGGAGTGTGCCAGGCCTGATCCTGGGCGTGGTGGTTCTGACGACGATCTCGGCGCATGCGATCAAGATCGCGACCGGTGTGGCGGTTCTCGGGCTGACCATGCTCATTGCGCGCGCCATAGATGCGCCGCCGCCGCGCCCACTCAGAGGCGCTCCCTTGGCCGCTGGATTCGCGGGCGGATTTCTCGGGTCGACCACGTCGCTGAATGGGATGCCGGCCGTGCTGCTGCTGGCGAGAGACAAGGTGGCGCCGGTCAGCTTCCTTGCGGATCTGGCGGTCTATTTCGTCCTGTCGAACGCCATCGGTCTGGGGGTGCTGAGAATCGGCGGAAAGCTCAGCACGGATGCGCTCTTTCCGGCGTTGCTGCTCTGGTTGCCAGGCTCGCTGATCGCCAATCAGATCGGGATCACGCTGGGCACGCGTCTGCCTGAGCGACTCTTCCGCTGGCTGACGATCGCCATCGCGGTGGTCTCTGGCATCATGACTCTCGTGACGGCATGACGATGACGACCGACGGCCCCCAACTGGACGTTATCAAGGGTCTGCTTACGTCGCTCCCATATGACCTTGAGGTACGAGGGATTCGGTTCGTCGACGAGGGTTGGGATAATCGCATCTACGCCGCTGGCGACGAAGCCTTGTTGCGGGTGGCCAAGAACGATGTCGCGTCGCGTCAGCTCCTGCGGGAAGCGAACCTATTGCGGTCGATCGCGCCACTGCTCGCGTTGCCGGTCCCCCTTCCCGAGTTCATTCACCAACCGAACCTCGAGGTTCCGTTCACCGTCATGGCTTATCGCAAGGTGCCGGGGACCTCACTGGTGGCGGACGAAGTAGAGGATGATGCGATCGATCCGTTGGCCACGGAGTTGGCTCAGTTTCTCGATGAGCTGCACGCAATCCCTTTGGATGTTGTGGAGGGGATCGGAATTACCGTATTCACGCAGGATGAGTGGCTGGCCCATCATGTCGAGCTCGTTGATGTCACCCGCGAGACCGTGAGAGAGCGCCTCGGTTCGAAGATCTTCACCCGCTTCGAGCGGTGGTGGGACGAGTACCGGCTCGATCCGGACGCCGTCGATTTCACTCCCTGTTTCATCCATGGTGACCTAGGCTGCGAGCACGTGTTGGTCGAACGCGACCCATGGCGCGTGACCGGTGTGATCGATTTCGGCGACGCGATGTTCGCCGATCCGGCGCTCGACCTGGCCGGATTCCCCGACGCGCTGGCAGTCGAGGTGCTGAATCGAATGCGTAGTCTCACCGACGACAAGAAAGTCTGGAGACGGCGAGATTTCTATCGGCGAATTGCGCCCTTACACGCCATTGAGGTGGGCGACGAACGTCATGATTTCGCGCTCGTGCACGAAGGGATTGAGGGTCTGAAGAGGCGGTTTTCTGTCTAATTTTGCCGCCATTTTCACTTCACGAAACTGCCCTTCGCGTGTCATATCTAAGTGAACGGCGAAGGCGACAGGAAGGGACGTGCCGTGGCCGAAATCCCAATCTTCGATGACCTCGTGGAACGCCATCAGGCGGAGATATTTGGGTACATCCTCCGCATGGTGCGTCACGACGGAGAGGCACAGGATCTCTGTCAAGAGACGTTTCTCCGAGCCTATCGTGCCTACGACCGACTTGAGGGAGATCCCAACTATCGCGCCTGGCTGTACAAGATCGCGACCAACACGACCTTGAACCACATACGACAGCGACGCAACGGCGATCGAACCATGGCGCGTGTGGCGACTCATCAGCCGACGGTGCACTACGACGATCATGTGGACCGGCTCGGCAAGGACCAACTGCTGAGCAAGGTCCACTGTGCCATACAAGAGCTGCCACCGAAACAACGAGCAGCTTTCACACAACGTAAGTTCCTGGGTCTTTCGTATGGGGAGATCGCGACGGGGCTCGAATGTACTGAGGAGACGGCGCGAGCGCACGTCTATCAGGCGGCCCAGAAGCTTCGCAAGCGATTCTCCACGGAGCTCCGGGAGGTGGGGATATGAGAGCCTTGAGCTGCGACGATGTCGTCCAACAGCTCCCGCTGTTGATCATCGGCGATCTGAGCGCCGACCAAGAGCATGACATGGAAGTCCACGCACTCGATTGTCCGGAATGCGCTGCCGAGATTGCTGAAAGCCGCCAATTGGCCGCGATTCTCGACCATATTCCCGAAGTCGAGGATTTGGAGGCGCGCATCGCGATGGCGCTGCCATCGTTGCGCGAACGGATCACCGCGGTACTGCCGCGCCGTGTCGGGTTCGATCGCATCGATTCGCCGCTCGGCCCGCTCTTTCTGGTGGTGTCGGGCGAAGGATTGTGCGCGGTTCACTTTGACGACACGGAGGGGGGCGTGGCCGACTGGGCCACGGAGAGCAATTTGACGCTGTTGCCCGATTCCGCAGAGGTGCGGCCGTATGCGCGTCAGCTTCGTGAGTACTTCGACCATGAGCGCACGATCTTCGACCTGCCGGTCGATCTGTCAACGGCGACGCCGTTCGTCCAACGTGTCCTGCACGCCACGGCGCGCGTTCCGTTCGGGCATTTGGTGAGCTACAAGGCGATTGCTAAAGAGATCGGTGATCCGAATGCGACGCGAGCCGTGGGGAACGCGCTCGGTCATAACCCGGTGCCGATCGTCGTTCCGTGTCACCGCGTGATTCGCTCGGACGGGTCGCTCGGTGGTTACACTGGAGGGACGTCTATCAAGCGTCATTTGCTGACGCTTGAGGGCGCGATGTTGATGAACTGATCCGGCTCCGATACATCACGCGGTGCGGCGAATCGACCCATTCGCGACTGCGATCGGTCCGGCGTTGAGAAACCTGAATTTCGTCACAACATAGTCCGTTCGCGACAGCGGTTATAATCGTGCTGCCAATAGACGACAGATGCTCGGAGCACGAATGCGCAACCTGCTGGGCCGCTTGCACGATCGCGCGCCGCACGACCTGGAGCTGATTGCCCGCTGGTGGGAAGTCGAGACCGGGCGGCGAGAGCGCTATGCGTTGGCGGGGCTGCTCTATCGCACCATGACCGATCCCTGGGCGTTCGCGCTCACCTGGGAGCAGCTCTCTCCGTTCGAACAAGCGCTGCTCGAGCTCCTGGCAACCGACGGTTCGAGCCGAACCGTCTCGCAGCTGACGGCTGAGCTCGGCGCGTCTGCCGAAATCGTGCGTGGCATCGTGAATCGGCTCTTCCGCATCGGATTCCTCTTCGTCGAGCAGGACGAATCAGAGGAATACGAGGGACGCGATGCGCGAGAGATCGAGTACTTTCTGCCGCGCGAACTGACCCATCTGGCGACGCGCTTGCAGGAAGAGCGAGATGAGGGCATTCCGTCGGACCTGGATGTGCGCGGACTCCTCGAACGACTCAACGACGGGGCACTGGCCGATATCGCAGAGCATATGGGGCGGCAGATCATCCCTGCCGTGGCCATGCGCGCCGATCTCATCGCGCAGATCGGGCCTCGTTTAGCTGATCCAGACCATTTGCGCGACACGGTTCGCTCGCTCAACCCGACGGTCACGCGAGTCTGGCGCGCACTGTTCGATCGCCCGGAGGCAGGTTCACCAGCCGATCTGCGGGAGACCCTGGCGATGAGCCATGCCGAGCTGCGCTTGGCCACTCAGATGCTTGCACGGCGCGGACTTTTGTGGCGCGGCTATCAGGACGACGGCACGTTGCGACTCGTCATTCCGAACGTTCTGCGCCATCCACAGAAGGCCGTGGCGCCATCCGCACCGCCGATCGTCGGTGTTCCCCTCGATCAGGTCGAGCCCGCCGATTGGGTTTTCCCCTATGCGCCGGTGTGGGATCTGCTCACCGTGTTACGTGCGACGAGCAACGGTTTGCTGGTGCGGCGCCGCGGCACCCTCGACGGTCGTGCCGCTGCCATGCGCAGGCTCGCACACATGCTCTGGCGAGGGTCCGGCGACGTTCCTCCGACTGGATACGTCCAGTTTCTGGACTATTTGGGACGTGGGCTCGGCTTGTTCGAGCCGGACGGCCGCAGCGCCAGCACCACGCGAGCCAACCAGTGGTCACGCCAAGGCTTCGCGCGCTTGCTGCGCGAGATGACCGACGTCTGGCGCAACGCCACTGATTGGGCTGAAGTCGTCGAGCGAGACGTGCTGCAGATCTGGGGTGGCGATTGGCCGGGCTTCCGCTCACGACTCCTTGAACGACTAGGCGAGCTCCAGGTGGGGAAGTGGGTGACGGTCGACTCATTCGCCTCGAGTTTTGCCAACCAAAACTCGACCGCGTTGGGTGCCCATTTTAGCGCGGCAATGAGTCATGAGGCGATGCCCGATGCGCCGGAGGACCGACGGCGAGCGGTCCTTCAAGCCGCCGTTGAGACGACCATTTCGACGGCCTGTTTCTGGCTGGGGATCGCTGACCTGTCGGTTTCGCAGCGACGTACGGTCTTCGCGCTGACGGAGGTCGGCGCCTGGATCTGCGGCAAGCAAGAGGAACCGCCCGACGTTCCCGAGCTCGGATCACATCCGCTCACAGTCCAGGCGAATTTCGAGATCCTCCTGCCGAGGCCAACGCCTCGGCGGATCTGGGCACTCTCGGCCTTTGCCGAGACAGAGCGGCTCGATCGCGTTACGACCTTCCAGCTCAATCGCGCCAGCATTGAACGAGGGATGAGCGCCGGACTCTCGACATCACAGATCATTGGTTTTCTCGAGCAGCAGGGTGAAGAAGAGCTACCGCAGAATGTGGCGCATGAGATCGAGAGTTGGGCACGAGGGTTCCGACGCGTGATGCTTCGGGACGGTGTGCTGCTCGACGCGGACGACGCAGATTCGGCCAACGAGATCGCTCGCGCGCTGAAGGAAGCCGGCTTCCGGGTTGAGACGTTGCCGCGAGACCGTCTGCTCGTTACCGGTCACGACGGGGGCGACGATGATGGGCTTCTCTCGTCGCTGGAGGAGAAGCTCCACGAGCTTGGACACACGCCGCTGCGATCCACGACGTGATCCAGATCGGACGTGACACATTACGATCATCTAAAAAGTCATTCTGAACCGCAGTGAAGAATCTCTCCGCCGATACGCTGCGCTGCTCTCTCGGGGGCAAAGAGATCCTTCGACTCCGCTGCCACCCTCTCTCTGACTCTCTCCGGGTACCCTCTGTGCGGGAGCGAGAACCATCGCTCAGCATGACACGAGTGGCGTTGGTCCTCCTTCGGGTGGCAAATCCTCTGTGGTCGATTACGCGGTGTGAGTCCGGCGAGAACCGGCCTCAGTCTTCCTCGCCATCGTCGCTGAGGCCGCGGCGGGAGCCTCTGCCGGTGCCTGCTCCGCTTGTGTTGGCATCTTCCCCAGTTTGCCGGAGACGACCAGGGTCCCGAGGACTTCCATCACCGCTCGAGCACCCAGCAGAGCGGTGATGTCGGACACGTCGTATGGAGGCGAAACTTCCACCACCTCCATGCCGGCCAATCCCTCCCGGGCCACGATGCGCAGCATCCGCAAGAGCTCGCGCGGTAGGAACCCTCCCGGTTCCGGCGTGCCGGTTCCCGGAGCGAACGCTGGATCGACGGAGTCGATGTCGAAGCTGAGGAAGACCGCTTTGGCGTTGTGCCAGGCGATCTCGAGCGCATATTCGGCGACTTTGTCGATGCCGTACTTGTCGACGTCTTCGAGCGTGACGACCGTGGCCTGGCGCTCGCGCGCGACCCTAAGTCCCTCGCGCGAACCCGTCCAACCACCGATACCGACCTGCACCAGGTTGGTGGCGGGCGCGTTCTCGATGTTGGTGGCGTGGAAGAAGGGAGAGCCGTGCATGCGCTCATCCCAGGTGAACTCGCTCAGGTCGCTGTGCCGGTCGAAGTGGATGATCCCGATATTGCCGTCGATGTACGGCGCGATGCCGCGGATGTCCGGATAGCCGATCGAGTGGTCACCGCCCAGAACGACCGGGAAGACGGCTCGCTCGTGCAGGTAGCCGATCGCCAGCGCGATCTGATCGAAGCTCTTCTCGATGTTGGCGGGGATGACCGAAACGTCGCCGACGTCCGTCATTTCGAGGGACTCGTACAGGTCGACGCCCATTGAAACGTTATAGCTGCTGCCAAGCGATGAAATGCGACGCATGGCATCGGGCCCGAAGCGCGTCCCTGGACGGTAGGTTGTGCCCGTGTCGAGCGGAACGCCCAGGAAGGCGACGTCCTGCCCGCCGAGCTCACGCATATCCTGGAGGAATGGCACGCCCATGAAGCGCGAGAAGTTCCCGTAATTGCGCCGTCCTCGATTGAAGAGAGGGATGTTGCGATCGCGGATCGACGCCGCCGATTCCAAACCAAACTCGCGTGCCCGCTGGACGATCTCATCGCTGTTGGTGGACGGCCACTCTTGCTCCCGATTGATGGCCCAGGTGCCGTTCAGATCTTCACGCCTCATGGATCCTCCCTCATCAACGATTCGGTGAGTACAGATTATGGTTCGGTGCGATTGGACACTGGATTGAGTGAAATCATCCCCGAGGACATATCGTTGGCGCGCTTCTCAGTGGTCACGAAGAGGAGTGCGCGCATGACCGCTTCAGGCGCATTGTGGGAGACGACGTTCGCGAGCGAACGGTTGTACTCGTCGAACGCGGTGAGCCCAAAGTCGCCGATCTGCGTGTCGAGCACCACGATCGGCGCTTCGGCACGGAGCATGTCCAGGATACGGCCGAGGTCTGGCACGACGACTTCGTCCCGCGCTCGTGGCTGCGAAGGATCGGCGAAGAGCCTGAGGCCATTCGGGCCGAGTAGGAAGTCGCCAATCCGTGCTTCCAGCGCGGCGGCAACAGGGCGTCCCTGCTTGAGGCAGAGGCGGAGATAGGATTCATCAAATCGGTCGGCAAATGGTCCGGTTGCAAGGCTCATCGTCGCTCATTTCTCGCGTGAATACGTCGGAAGACACAGCGCGTTGGACGGCATGCAAAGCCTACTAGGAGGACCGTTCAGCCGCCACTTTTGCCCGATTGTTGGCGGCGGCCAGCGAGTCGTCGCGTTTCATTGGATCGAGGGCATCGTGGGGAAAATCCCCGCAGGGGTCAATAATCGCGTCGGGTGTGATCCTCTTGACACATGAAGAGCGTGGGATCATGCTACCAGAGGGTTGTGAAAGTGGTCACACTACGGCTTCAAATCTTGGCTTGACAACCTCCTGCGTAGCGTTGAACCTATCAGGGGCCAGCGAGGTGTGGGTAGCCGCATGTCGCTTCAGTGGGTTCTGTCGCTGTCACATCCTAGTGCCACACTCTTGCCAGGCGACCGTGAAGTGGGTCTGATCGCCGGACTTTGTATGTGGAGGAACAGATGATCCTGTTGGACATCACATCGGCCAGGATTCAGAGTGGCCAGTGGAGCGAATTAACGACAACGCTCGTCTATTTGTGGTCATTCGTCGGTGCCATGGTGATGTTTGCCGGATCGCTGTTGATCGGACATGGGCTTCTCCCTTCACTGACGTCAACGCGCGATCTGCCAGCCAGTTATCTGAACTTTCGACCTATCGCGCTCATCTCAGCCGCTTTCTTCCTTCTCTGTGCGATCTTCTGTTTTGTGAACTTCGTGGACCACATGACGGTTGTGTACGACATCTTCAACCGGGTGTGGATCTGATCGACATTCAGCCGGCCGCGACGTCGCGGCCGGTATTGCTGCGCACGGCATAGAAACGGAGTGGAGCGAGGGGTATGGGACGTTTCATCAAGCCAGCGATCTTCGGGGTGATCGTGCTGCTTGTGCTCGCCATCCCGGCGCTGGCGATCGTCGCTCGTAGCTACATCCTTGCTCCTCCGGAGCAACCAGCGAAAACTCAGCCAATTGCATTTCCGCACAGCATCCACGTCAACACCGTGGGTCTGGATTGCACATTCTGTCACCGCGGTGCGACCACGACCGCCGATTCAACGGTTCCCGCGCTGCAGCTCTGTATGGGCTGCCACTCGGTGATTCCGACTCAGAACAAGCCGCAGCTGCAGATGCTGGTGGATGCGTTCAACTCCGGTACGCCGATCAACTGGACGCGTGTACACCAGCTACCCGATCACGTCCACTTCGTTCACGCCATGCATATCAACGCGGGATTTAGCTGCTCAACCTGCCATGGTGATGTTGCGTCTATGGCTCCAGGGGCTGTCGTGCAGGTGCGCGACCTGCGAATGGGCGATTGTATTACGTGCCATCGTGAGAACAACGCCAAAACCGACTGCTCGACGTGCCATTACTGATGCGGAAGGGTGCGATGCGACGTCGTGATTTTCTCAAGCTGGTCGCAGCTACGGGGGCGGGGGCGGTTGTTTTCACCGGCTGCGATCCGAGCACGATTGGCGACGGTTCACCGAAGCGTGAATTCGAGATCCAAAGCCCAGACCTGAACCCACAGGACTTCGCGTGGGGGCGCGATCTGTGGTACGCGACGGCGTTTTCCGGGGTCTCTGGTGGTTCCGGATTGATTGCCCGCGTCTACGAGGGTCGAGTAAAGAAAGTTGATGGCAACCCCGACTATCCATTGAACATGGGTCGCTCCACCGCGTTGGAGCAGTCGCTGGTGCAAGAGCTCTATCATCCAGATCGCATCGGCGGTCCGCTCGCATTGAACGGCAATCGCGGCTCGGGCAAATACAAGGCGTTGAGCTGGGACGATGCGATGAACCAGTTCAACTCGATGATCTCCGCCGCTGGCGGGAGCGCACTGCTGGTCACGCCGCCGGTCTCCGGATCGGTCGCCAACATCATTGGCCAAACGGTCAAGGCGATGGGTGGGCAGCACGTCACCTTCGAACCCGACGAGCGCGTGGTGTTGCGCGAGGCGATGAACCGCGTGTTCGGTTCTCCGCGCTTCCCGACGATCGACCTCACGAACGCGAAGTTCCTGCTGAATTTCGGCGCCGAGTTCCTGAATGACTGGATCTCACCGGTCCATCTGAGCATGGGCTATGGCGAGTTCCGGCAGGGGCGTGGCGACGTGCGCGGACGCTACTGGCACGTTGGCCCGCAGCTTTCAGCTACGGCCGCCAGTGCTGACAAGTGGATCCCGATCAAGCCAGGTACGGAGGGGATCGTCGCACTTGCGATGGCGCAGGTGATCACGTCGAAGAAATTGGTCAACGGCGCCGACGCGGGCTCGATCTATCAGGGCATCACCCTCGATGATTATTCGCCCGACAAGGTTGCCAGCAAGGCCGGGGTCACAGCCGATCAGATCACCGAGATGGCCACGATGTTCGCCCAGCAGACGCCGAGCGTGGCGATCGCGGGCACGTCGGCCGCCGCTCATACCAACGGCCTCTTCAACCTTACCGCGGTCTATTCACTGAATTTTCTGACTGGGGCCGTCGGAGCCAAGGGTGGCATCATGCCGAATTCCGGCTCTCCGATTTCCGACACGCTGCCCGAATCGACGACGGGTTCGTCATTCAAGGATTGGCAAGGCGTCGTCAATAAGATCGGCAGTGGCGGATTCAAGCTGGTGATGGTCTACAACGCCAACCCGGTTTACAGCCTGCCTTCTTCGATCGGCCTGAAGGATGCGCTCGGCAAGGGAGCAAAGGTCGTCAGCTTCTCGAACTTCATGGACGAGACGACCGTACAGGCGGATCTGGTATTGCCGACGCATGTGACGCTCGAAGACTGGGGCCTGCACGTTCCCGATCCGGGACCGGGCTACCCGACCGTGGCGTTGCAGCAGCCTGTCGTCAAGCCATTCGTTGATTCGCGCTCGTTCGTCGACTTGATGATCGGGGCAGCCAAGACGGCAGGATCGGCGCTTCCATGGGCTAACAACGAGGCAGCGGTTCGCGACATGATTTCGTCGCTGCAGAAAAAAGGCGGCGGTAACGTCAACGCGACCGATCCCCAAGAGTATTTCGTCACGGTTCAATCGCAGGGCGGTTGGTGGGACAACTCGGCCAGCGCGCCGAGCGCGCCTTCGGCTCCATCGAAACCAACGGCCGCTGCTGATCCACAGTTCGCTGGAGACACCGGATCGAACACCTTCACATTGTTGCCGTACCCGTCGAATTCGCTGGGATACGGCCAATACTCCAATCTACCCTGGCTCCAGGCGTTGCCTGAGCCGATCTCGACTGGAGTATGGTCGACGTGGGTGGAGCTCAATCCAACGACCGGCAAGAACATGGACATTTCGACCGGTGATGTCGTCAAACTGACGACTCCGGCGGGGAGCATGGAACTGCCGGTCTACATCAACCCGGCTGCTGCTCCAGACGTGGCGTTGGTGCCGTTCGGCCAAGGGCACGAGCTCTTCTCTCGCTACGCCGAGAAGCGGGGCGAAAATGTCGTCTCGTTGATCGCGCCGCAGGTCGATTCGGAGACGGGCGCGCTGGCGACGTCGGCGACCCGGGTGAAGATCGAAAAAGCGAACAAGAAAGTTCGCATGGCGAGATTCGAGGGCTCTGTCCCGGCGTACCAGCTCGAAGAGTTCCCGATCATCGAAGTTCAGAACCTGAACGAGTAGAGCGCGAGACCAACTCGAGGGGCGAGAGGAGCGAGGATGGCACATCGTTGGGGAATGGTGATCGACCTGGATCGCTGCACAGGCTGTCAAGCCTGCGTGGTGTCCTGCCAGGCCGAGAACAACATCCCAATCAATACGGAAGAGAACTTCTACCAGCGGCGCGCGATCGAGTGGATCCGTGTGGAGCGCTACTGGGAGGGTGAATACCCCAACGTGAAGGCACGCTACATTCCGGTGCCATGCATGCAGTGCGAGAACGCGCCATGCGAGCCGGTTTGCCCGGTCTATGCCACATACCACACCGACCAGGGTATCAACATGCAGGTCTACAATCGCTGCATCGGCACGCGTTATTGCTCGGTGAACTGCCACTGGCACGTTCGATTCTTCAACTTCTGGCAGCCAAAGTGGCCGGAAAGCCTGAAGAATCAGCTCAACCCGCTCGTGACGGTTCGCAGTCGTGGCGTCATGGAGAAATGCACGTTCTGCGTGCAGCGCATCAACCACGCTGAACAGTCAGCGACGCTGCAGGGCCGCGACGTGAAGGATGGCGAATTCACCACGGCGTGCGCGCAGGCGTGCCCGACGCGGGCGATCGTCTTCGGCGATCTGAACGATGACAGCACCGAAGTCTCGAAGATGATCGCGAACACGAACCGCGGTTATCGGTTGCTCGAAGATCTCGGCACCAACCCGGCCGTCGTCTACTTGAAGAAAATAGACGCCGATCCGCTGCCGGAAGGGGCAAAGCATCGGTACTTCGATTCCTCTCAGGCCAGCGCGGCCAAGAGTATGGCGGCCGTTGGTTGAACTTGGTTGAAACATGGTTGAGTGGGCGCGATCAGCAAGTGTCCACGGAGCAGGACCATTTGAACACATCGAATGCTGACAGAAGGAGAGGCGGGAGCGGCACGTTATGGCAACAGTGACAGACGGCCATCACGTTCCTGAGCCATCGCCAATGACGAAGGTCTGGGACATGTCACCGTCGGTCGTCGTGCAAGACGGCCTACAGCGCCTGCGAGGGACCGGTCAGGTTTATCGACTGAGTCTGATCATTCTCGGCATCCTTTCGGCCATTGGACTCGTCGCGCTCGTGATCCGCCCAATTCTCTCAGGCTGGGGTGATCGGCAGGCCTGGACGTACGTCGCGGTAGCATTCGGCTATCTCATGGCGACCGTGGCCTCGGCTCCCTGCGTCTCTGCCGCGACACGGCTCGTTCGCGGCCACTGGCGGCGACCGATCAACCGCATCGCGGAGATCTGGGCAATCGCAACGATCGTCCCGGCAATGCTCTTCCTGTTGCTCGTGGCAACACTTCCAAACACGCACGGTCGTCCGACCGTCTGGTTCGGCTGGTGGGCGCGCTCCGTGGCTTTGGGACATTCTTCTGATTTGGGGACTGACCTTTGCTGGGTACGCGTTCCTCTACGTCAGTTCAATTCCGGACTTTGCGATCGCGCGCGATCAGCTCCCTGAGGGACGCGGCAAGTGGCTGGTGAAGCTCGCGGGCGATTTCTACGGCACCGAAAATCAGTGGCGGGTGATCGACCGGGCGCAGAGCTATCTTGGAGCGCTCTACGTCGTTATGTACGTCGGCACGATGACCGTCATCACGGCTGACTTCATCATGAGTCTGATCCCAGGTTATAAGAGCGCAATCTTCCCGGCCTATATGGTCGTCAGCGGATTCGGCGGCGGAGTGGCGGTGGTCATGGTGACCGCGACCGTCATGCGTCTCTGGGGTGGTGCCGACAACTATCTCGGGTCGCGAGCAGTTCTTCGCGCTCGGCAAACTGCAGCTCGCGTTCGGACTCCTGTGGTTCTACTTCATGTGGACCGACTTCGTGATTCCGTGGTACGGCCGCATGCCGTGGGAGATTCTGCAGCTGAAGCTGCTCTACTTCCACTCGTACGTCTGGTTCTTCGTTGCGGCGTTCTTGCTCTGCTTCATTGGCCCACTCTTCTTCCTGATGTGGACGAAGGTGCGCCGCAGTCGCGTCGGACCGGCAATCGTCTCGACGGGCGTATTGATCGGCCTGCTGGCGGATCGCATTCGCCTCTTCTCGGCTGCGTTCACGGACAAAGACATCACGCAGGATCGCCTGCACACCCTCCCGGCAACCTATCATCCGGGTGTGTTGGACGCGCTGATCTTGATGGGCGCCATCGCAGGCGCCATCGCTCTGGTGATGCTGGCCTTCCGCGATGATCCCGGTTCCTTCGATCTGGGAGGTCACGGCTGGTATGCGACTGCGAGTGAACAAGATCTACCATAACGTCGAAGTAATGGTGATTGGTAAACCGGACTTCTAGGTCGGTCCGAAGAGAGCGCGTGGAGGAAGAGTATGCAAGAACGGCGGCAACTGCCCCAGATGGAGGTCATTCAGGAACTCCTCCTGCCGGTGACTCGGACCACCATGTGGATGTGGATCGGGTTCATCGTCCTGGGGACTATCCTGGCTGCGTTTGCGTTCGCAGTCGGCTGGATGTTCTATTGGGGACTCGGAGTCACCGGTCTGAACCGCCCCGGTATGTGGGGCTTCATGATCGTAAACTTCGTCTTCTGGATCGGTATTAGCCACGCCGGAGTCATGATCTCGGCCATTCTTCGTCTGACTCAGGCCGAGTGGCGTCGTCCGGTTACACGCGCCGCTGAGGTTATGACGATGTTCAGCCTCATGACGGCGATGACGTTCCCGTTCATTCACACGGGGCGTCCGTGGCGCACGATGTATTGGGTGTTCCCATACGACTTCTGGCGCGGAATCTTCCCAGATGTCCGATCCGCTCTCGTCATGGACCCGAGCGCCGTCTTTACGTACCTGACTGGCACGATCCTCTTCATCTACATCACGACCGTGCCGGACATTGCGTTGCTACGTGACCGCTCGACCGGCTGGCGCAAGAGCCTGTATCGCGTGATGGCGCTCGGCTGGCAGAACGGCGAGCGGCAATGGATGATTCAGACCGCGACCGGCTTCTTGCTGGCTGCCCTGATGCTCTCGATCTTCGTCTCCGTGCATAGCATCGTTTCCTGGGACTTCTCCTTCTCGCTCGATCCCGTCTGGCACACGAGCGTTTGGGCTCCCTACTTCGTTATCGGAGCAGTCCACTCGGGCGTCTCGGCCGTGGTGACACTCATGGCCTTGATGAGATGGATGTTCGGATTCGACAAATACATACGAGAAGAGCACTTCGACGCTATCGGTCGACTGCTGGTGGTCGTGGCGACGGGCTGGGTCTTCTTCTTCATGCTCGACGTCTTCTTCGCGCTCTTCAATCAGGATCCGCGCGAAGTCGAGATCATGAAGATGAGGTTCCTGGACTGGCCATATAACTTCCTGCTGGCCTTGATCTTCATCTTTGGCTACTTCATTCCGGTGCCAATATGGATGTTCCGGAAGTTCCGGCGGAACATAAAGTTAATGTTCTGGACATCGATCATGGTGAACATCGGAATGTGGTCTGAACGGTACTGGCTGGTGGTGCCAGGTCTCGAACGCAAGTATGAGTGGACGTTCGACTGGAACTTCTACCGACCGAGCATCTTGGAGATAACGTTCGTACTTGGCTCGTTCGCGTTGGTACCTTTCTTGTTCATGGTCTTCTCGAAGCTCTTTCCTCCTGTGTCGGTTTGGGAGGAAAAAGAGGGCCAGTACTTCTATGACGAGTTACAGGTTGGTAAGGCCAAGATCCCAGCGATCATTCGCGAGTTCTAGAGGGGAAGAGTGGCGATGGCACTACGCGATGTTCTCGGGCTTTACAGCGATTTGGATTCCGCGATCGCTGGAGTCGACATGCTTGCGGAAGCGGGAATCCAGCGGCAGGATTTCGAGGTTCTGTCAAACGCCCCGTATCCTGAAGGGGCGTTCGGGCACGACCACAGCACCAGTCGACTGGGCTTGTGGCCGGTCGTGGGAGCGTGTTGCGGTTTCGCCGTCGGATTGCTGATCACCGGCGGTACGCAGGTGGTCTACCCGATGGTGACCGACGGAAAACCGCTCTTCTCGATTCCGCCGATGGTCATCATCATGTACGAAGGTACGATGCTCGCCGCCGTGATCTTCACGGTGCTTGGCGCGATCTTCGAGTCTCGTCTGCCGCGGTTCGTGCGCGACGTCTACGACACGCGCATCACTGACGGGTACATCGGAATTCTGGTCCACTCGCCCGAGAATCTTGTCAATGGCGCGGTTGAAGCACTGCGAGCGACCGGGGCCGAAGATGTGAAGATGGGCGGCACGGCGGGACCTGGTCCCGGTGAGCCGACCCGGCCGAATCGACCAAACCGGAAGGGAGCCCGCGCATGATTCGCGCTGTCGAGCGTCTCGCACAAGCGAAGACGCGGCTCGCGCGAGCTCGTCCACGATTATTGCTGCTGACCGGGGTGTCGCTGCTGCTGGTTATCGCGGTGGGCTGTGACTCGACGAACACGTATCCCATCGATTTCTACTCCGGTATGCACTATTCCGATTCGTGGCACGCACAAGAGCCGCCGCGACTCGATTCGCCGGCTGGAGCGATCCAGGTGAATCAGAAGACGATGGATACGCTGGCGTATGGTCCGTTCGTCCAAACGGGTGATGCCGCACCGACGAATTACACGTTGGACGAGGCGAAGAATGTGCAGAACCCGATGCAGGCGACGGATGCCAATCTGAAGTCGGGCTCCGACCTCTTTGCTCTCAACTGCGTACAGTGCCACGGCCAGAAGGGGCTTGGTCTGGATACGCCGAACCCGTCTAAGGGCGACGCGTTCATGATCATCTATTTCAAGGCCGCTAACACGACTCTGCCGCAAGATCAGCAGATCACGCTGCCGAAGAACCTGACCTCGGACGAGATCAAGAATCTTACGGACGGCCAGATCTACTACTACGTCACGAACGGCCTCAATCATATGCCGCCGTTCGGGAACCTGTTGACGCCTGAGCAGCGCTGGCAGTTGGTGTTGCACATCCGGCAGCTCCAGGGAAAGTAGACGGAAGCCACTCACGCGAACGCGAAAATTGCTGGGAAACGAAACGGGGAGCGGATTGATCCGCTCCCCGTTCTTCATGTCGCGTGAGAATTGTTAGAGCAGCGCGCAGAAGGACTGCCCAAGGATCACCTGTTAGGCGTCATAAATGTCGCCCTTCGGATTCAACAGTGCTCTGGGCCGCTGCGACGATCAGAGCGAGGCGATCTGCGGAATGATGGCGCTGCCGATGAGCTCGAGCGCGTCCATGTCTTCCTGGTCATGCGTCTGAAGCATGATGCGTGATACGCCGACGTCCGCACGCGCCTTGATCACTTCGACAACCTCGTCCGGAGTCCCCACGAGCCAACCGCGATCGCGCATGCGCTGCAGAATGTCGTCGATCGAGAGCCCCTGCATGGATGGCACGACATTTTGAATGCGTCTTGCCCGCTCACGAAGCTCGGTGTCGTTGGCTCCAATGATGTGGCCCAGCATGACCGATCGCGCGATCTCGGAGCTGTCGCGCCCGATCTCCTGACAATGCCGGTCAAGCACTTCGGCCTTGTGACGGTATTCGTCGAGCGACGACGCGGTCGCGTTCCACTCGTCAGCGAAGCGTGCCACCATGCGCAGTGTACGGCGCTCGCCCGATCCGCCAATCATCAGCGGTACGCCGCCGGAGCGGACTGGAACCGGTCGCATCTGGGCGTCATCCAGTCGGAACTGCTCGCCAGGATACGACACGACGTCTCCGGACCAGAGGAGCTTGATGACCTCGATTGACTCTTCGAGCCGGTCCATGCGCTCTTTCAGGGGTGGGAGTGGAAAGCCGAAGGAGCGATGCTCGTGCTCGTTCCAACCTGCGCCAACTCCCAGCCAGAATCGGCCGTTGGAGAGGTTGTCCAGCGCCACCGCGTCCTTGGCCAGCATGACCGGGTGCCTGAACGTCGTGGGAGATACGAGCGCACCGAACTCGAGCTTCGAGTCTCGGGCGGCTACCATGGTCAACGAGGGCCACAGGGAGAGCTGATCTCGATCGATGACTCCCATGACCGAGAACATGTGGTCCGAGCGCCAGATCGAGTCGAAACCACTCTTCTCCGCGGTTTCGATCAGGCGAAACCAACGCTGCCAGGTGAGCCCTTCCTGGGCTTCAATCATCACGCCAAGTCGCACCATCAGGCCTCCGTCTTGTTGTCTCCGCCGCGATTGACGGCGGTCCATTCGGTATGAGACGGTGATTGTCGCCTGAATTGACGTTCCCTGTCTAGCGCGTCTCGGCGCGGACAAGCAGATCGCAATGTCTATTCGATCAAGTGAGCGGGGCTGTCGACATGTCTATTTCGAATCATCTCAAGCTGGGCATCATCTTGCCCGTCGCGGAGTACTTCATGAACGGCGAGACACCGCGGTGGAGCGATCTGCTGGCGATGACCCTCAAAGCCGAAGAGGTCGGATTCGACTCAGTCTGGGTCGTCGATCATCTGATCGTCGCGCAAGCCGGTCACGAAACGATCGGCGTGTGGGAGTGCTGGTCACTCCTCTCCGCCCTGGCCGCGACGACGAAGACCATCGAGCTGGGAACGCTGGTCAGCTGCTCGAGCTTCCGTAATCCAGCATTGTTGGCCAAGATGGCGGAGACAGTCGACGAGATCAGCAACGGCCGAGTGATTCTGGGTCTTGGAGCCGGGCATCATGAGCCGGAATATCGGGCCTTTGGATTTCCGTGGGATCACCGCGCCAGTCGGTTCGAGGAGGCGATTCAGATCGTGCATCCATTGCTTCGCACGGGACACGTTGACTTTCGCGGTCAATACTATCGCGCGGAGGACAGCGTCCTGCGTCCGAGAGGTCCACGAGTCGAGGGGCCGCCGATCATGATTGGGACGACAGGTGACCGCATGCTGCGCCTTACCGCTCGCTACGCCGACTCATGGAACGTCTATTATTCCGCGGACCGCAACCGCGCCAAGGGCATACCGCCGTTGCGGGAGAAAGTGGATGCGGCCTGCCGTGCGGTGGGCCGCGATCCCGCGACGCTGGAGCGTACGGCATCGGTGCTGGTTTCAGGTATCGGTCTCGATTGCCGGAGAGAACGGCCGGACTGGATCCTTTCCGGATCAGCGGAGGAGATCGCGGCGGAGTTTCAGGCGTATAGAGACGAGGGCATCAGCCACCTCCAGATTCGCGTCGAGCCCAACACGGTCGAAGGGATCGAGTCGCTCGAACCGGTGGTGCGGATGTTACGCCGACGATGATCATTTCGACGGCAACGAAAAAAGGGCGACAATACGTCGCCCGAGTCGTCAGCGAATTGGATAGGCTGCGCGGGGAACTACATTAGCCCCGGGATGTTGATGCCGCCGGTGATGGCGCCCATCTTCTGAGAGGCGAGATCCTCGGCAGACTTCATCGCTTCCTGAATCGCGGCCAGAACCATGTCCTCGAGCATCTCGATGTCCTGCGGATCGACGGCGTCCGGGTCGATCTTGACCGATTGCACGGTGCGCAGTCCATTGACCGAGACTCGCACGGCGCCACCGCCCGCGGTTCCCTCAACGGTCGTCTCTTCGAGCTCCTCTTGCATCTTCTGGATGCGATTCTGCATCTGCTGGAGCATCTTCATGTTCGGCTGCATGCGGTCCTCCTGGATGAATCAGCGTGGAACGGGTGCGATTGCGTCACCATCGGCGAGTATACCATCGGCCTATTCGACTTTAAGCGGCGGTGGTCGTGGCAGCACGATCACGCTTCGATTGCTCGATGCGCTCGAGCATGGCACGCGCATTCTGTCGTGATTCGCTGGTGGGCGGATGTCCATCGAGCATCGCGGCAAGCTCGTCGAGTCGCTCATCCGGATCAAGCAGGTCGATGCGCGTCTCCGTGCGACCGCGTTCCTCGAGCTTGGTGATCTTGAAATGCGTCTCGGCGAAACCGGCAACTTGCGCCAAATGGCTGATGACCAGCACCTGGTGGCGTTCGCCGAGCCCCCAGAGCTTCTCCCCGACCGGCTGACCGCTCCGTCCTCCCACGCCGACGTCGACCTCATCGAACACAAGGGTCGGAGTCGCATCCTCGGACGAGAGGATCGATTTCAACGCGAGCATGAGTCGCGCCATCTCACCACCCGAGGCGATGCGACCCAGTGGCCGCGGCGTCTCACCCGCATTGGGAGCGATCAAGAACTCGACGCGATCGACACCGGTCGCGTCGAATGGCAGGTCACGGGTTTCGCCATCGATGGTGACCGGAACTCGGGCCGATCCACCCGGAGGCGAGAAGTCCACCTCGAACTGTGATCGTCCCATGTTCAGCTCGGTCATGGCGCGTTCGACTTCAGCCCTCAGCGCGGGTGCCGCCGCACGCCGTTGTGCCGATAGTCGTGTCGCGACGTCACCCATCTTGCGACGCATCGCCTCTGCTTCCTCGCGCAGCCCCTCGATATGCTGTTCGCTATTTTGCAGATCGTTGAGCTCCTCGGAAGCACGGTCAAGATAGGCCAGAACCTCACCGATCGTCGCGCCATACTTGCGTTTGAGCTGCTTCAGGAGCGCGAGCCGATCCTCGATAGCTTCGAGCCGCTCCGGATCGGCTTCGACGCGATCGCCGTAGCCACGGATCGTCAGAGCATGCTCCTCGAGCAGGAATAGGATTTCCCGCAGTTGCGAGGCGAGCGATTCGCTCTCCCGATCGATGCGCGCCAATTCCTCAATGCGTTCGACGGCGACCCGCAAATTGTCCAGTGCGCCCGCGACCGGCTCCGCGCTGGCCTCATCACCTCCATCGAGCAGTTGTGAGGCTTCCGCAGCCAGCAGCGCCAATCGTTCGGAGTTCGCCAGCACGTCGCGTTCTCGCTCGAGTTCCTCCTCCTCGGTCGGACTGAGGTTTGCAGACTCGATCTCGTCCGCCTGGAACTGGAGCATATCCATCCGCTGCGCTCGTTCTCGCTCGTTGGTCTGGATCTCGGAGATGCGTCGCGCGATCGCATCATATTCCCGGTGCAACGTCGCGAATTGCTCGCGAAGCTCTCCGGCGCCGGCAAAGTGGTCGAGCAGATCGAGATGAACCGCGGGGCGCAGCAGTGAGAGGTGCTCGCTCTGGCCGTGGATGTCGACGAGAAAGCCGCCGAGCGTTGCCAACGTGGACGCCGTCACCGTACGTCCGTTGACACGCGCCACGCTGCGGCCATTGGAGTTGATGTCGCGACTCAGAATCAGGCAACCGTCTTCGAGTTCGAGCCCGCTGTCGTTCAGGCATTGCTGGAAGTCCGCGCGCGTGGTCATCGAACGCGCGTCGAACAGCGCCTCGACCCAGGCACTCTTCGCCCCGGTGCGAACCAAATCGGACGAAACGCGAGCGCCAAGAACCGCACCGAGGGAGTCGATGATGATCGACTTACCCGCGCCGGTCTCGCCCGTCAGGGCGTTGAAACCGGGTGAAAACGAGATGCGAAGATCGCGAATGATGGCGAAATCTCGGATAGCAAGTTCGAGCAGCATTGTGGTTCGGTGGTCCCTCCGGGCCGCGGAAATAACGGCTGCCAGGCGATTCAGCGGACGACGTAATTATACCGTTGCGGCTCGGGTCTCGATCCGTGATGAGAACTCGGGGGAACCTAGTTGATCTGGGAGACACATCCGGTGGCAACGGTGGCACAATTGCGGGCGAAATCGACTACGGAGGAGATGCCGCTTGTTCCACTTCACCATTGGTATGGACCCGAACATCGTGACGATCGGGCGATTCGTCATTGCCTGGCATGCCGTCGCTATTTTGGTCGCGATCGTGTTGGCGGTCGTCCTGGTTCGTTTGGAGTTTCTTCGCAAGAAGATCTCGCTCGAACATTGGGATAATATCGTCTACATCACCGTGGCAGGCGGAATCATCGGCGCCCGCCTCTTCTTCATCTTCGACCACCCGATCCAGAATCTGAATCACCCGCTGCAGATGTTTCAGCTGTGGAACGGCGGGTTGGCTGTCTATGGGGCCGTATTTGGTGGATTCGTCACCGTACTGGCGTTGTGCCGCTATTACAAATTGCCGACGCTCAAGGTCATCGATGCCGTTGCGCCAGGCTTGATTCTGGCGCAGGCGTTCGGCCGCATCGGTTGTCTCATCAACGGCGATGCGTGGGGCGCGAAAACGACGTCGTTCTTCTCCGTGACCTACACGAACAGCCAGGACCTGTTGCCGCCGAACTTGCTCAACGTGCGCACATTTCCTTACCCGGTTTATGACGCCATCATCAATGTTGCGATCTTCGCCATCATCTGGCAGCTACGCAAACGGAACGTGCCGAATGGCGTTGCATTTGCCCTCTTTGGCGCACTCTACGCGGGCTCGCGCTTCATGATCAGCTACATGCGACAGGAGCGCGTCTGGTTTTGGGGTCTGCAGGAGGCGCAAGTCGTGGCCATCGCCGCGCTGATCGCGTCTCTGGTGGCGCTGGTCATCCTGTTGCGACGCGGGAGCCAGCCAATGACGGCCGCCACCGCCTCGTAGCGACTGACGCCGGCCGGAGCCTGACCGGCGTCCATTGAATTTGCCCTGCATCCGCGTGCCGCATCGGTCCTTGCGTTCAAGCTATTCCCAGCAGGATAGACCAATGGAAGGGCGGGATCGGTGGATTTCTCGCTGAATGAGACACAAGAGCGAGTCGTCCAGGAAACGATGGAGATGGCGGCGGCTTTCACGCTCGACTACTGGCGCGAGAAGGATCGGCTGGACGCCTATCCGGACGATTTCGTCGACGCATTTGCTGACGCGGGCTGGTTCGGGACGATCATCCCTCGCGAGTACGGCGGCAAGGGACTCGGAATCACCGAGGCGGCATTGCTGCTGCATGCCATCTGTGAAACAGGTGCCGGTACCAGTGGAGCGTCGCCGATTCACCTCGCCATCTTCCCGCCATATCCGATTATCAAGCATGGTTCAGCGCAGATGCGAGAGCGCTATCTGCCGAAGCTGGCGACCGGAAAGCTTCGCATGGCCTTTGGAGTCACCGAGGCGAACGCAGGGCTCGATACGTCGCGCATCGAGACTATGGCCGAACGACGAGGCGATCGCTGGGTACTCAACGGCACCAAAGCGTGGCTGTCGAACGCACAGCACAGCCAGAAGGCGTTGATTCTGGCCCGAACGTCACCTCGTGAAGAGGCCAGGCCGTTTCTCGGGTTGACCCTCTTTTTCGTCGATCTCGATCCGAATCACTGCACGCTGACCGTCATCGACAAGCTCGGTCGTAACACGGTCGATTCGAACGAACTGGTCATCACCGACCTCGAAGTCGCAGATGAGAACGTGGTGGGTGAAGTGGGCCGCGGCTTCTATCACCTGCTCGGCGGTCTCAACGCCGAACGAATCGTGATCGCCATGGAAGCAGTCGGTATCGGCCGATCAGCGTTGCGGCTGGCAAGCGACTATGCTCAGGAGAGATCCGTCTTTGGTCGAGCGATTGGTCAGAATCAGGCGATCGCCCATCCGCTGGCTCGCGCCTGGGCGGACCTGGAGGCGGCCGAGATGATGGCGCTGAAGGCCGCCTGGCTGTTCGATCGTGGCGAGCCGTGTGGCGCGGAAGCCAACGCCGCCAAACTCCTGGCGTCCGACGCCGGTTTCGCGGCCTGCGACGCGGCCCTGCAGACGTTTGGCGGGCGCGGCTATCGCACGGACTATCACGTTGAGCGATTGTGGCGAGAGGTGCGACTCTACAGGATCGTGCCCGTCACGCAGGAACTTGTCCTCAATTACCTCTCTGAGCACGTGCTCGGACTGCCGAAGTCGTACTAGACAGGCGTTCCCGCTGGCACGTAGATCCTGAATCGACAAACGGTTTGAAATCCCATGCGGCGATAGACAGGAAGCCCCATCTCCGAGGCGCTGAGGACGATGGAGGTGCATCCTCGGTTCCTTGCTTCGGCGATAGCGGCCCACGTCATCGCGGTTCCGAACCCTCTTCGACGGAATTCGGGTTCAGTGACGACTCCGTGGATGTTGCCGACTTCTCCCAGACAACTGAGGCGGGACGTCGCGATTGTTTGGCCCTGATAACTGCCAACCAGCAGCGCGACTTCGGGATCGGTGGCCGCCTGCAACGACGGGACCCAGCGTCGGCCGGTCTCGGAGACCCGCAAGAAGTCCTCGTATTGACGTTCGTTCTCCACGACCTCGATGGTCAATTCCGTCGACGATAGATCGACGTGCGGAATCGGCCGCAAGATCAACTGAGGTTCGTCCTCACAGACGATCCACTCGTTGGTTTGAAGCCATTCTTCCAACGCATCGTTTGCACCAGACTCCACCGTGATCGCATATGCATCGTCACCGAACAGCGCTTCGGCCAATTCGGTGATGTGTTCGACGTTCGCAGGTCCATAGACGAACACGTAGTTGTCGTCGACGTCGCTACCGTCCACGGCCGCGAAGAACAGACCGTCATACTGTTCGGTGCGCACGGCTCCGGGCTGGTATTTTTGCAATGGGGAAGGTTCGATAACTGTTTGGCGCACGAGTGCCGTGTTACGTTCGGCTTCAGTCAATGGCGCTCCAATGGTTCGCTGACACCTCTCCGATTTCGGAGTGAGTCTAACCGAAATCCAGTGCACAGTAAGACGTCGGTCTTCAGTCTTCATGCTCGACTCGCCCGCCCTTCTACGACGTTGCCTGCGCGACAACGGGCATGTCCCGAAATGCCGGCAAAGCGGCCATGATCGCCACGTGCACCGCGCAGGCGCAGGCGATGATGACGATCGTGGGAACGAGTCCCGGCCCTGCCAGGAGAAAGCCTCCAACGATCGTGCCGACTGGAAGCGTCCCGACCGCGATGGCGTTGGCGGTGCCGAACACGCGCCCGCGCATTCCCGCGGGAGTTCGCTCCTGGTAGATAGAGATGAGGAGTGGGTTGATCGGCTCGAAGCAGAACGATTCGATGGCGATGGCCGCGAGCAGTATGGGGAGCGACGGCAGCATGACCATGATCCAGAGCGCTATGGCACGTGCCGCGAACCCGCCGACGAAGATCACGCGGTATGGAATGCGCGTCCCGAAGAGCGTGTAGAGACCGAGGCCCGCCAGACAACCGACGGCGAGTGCGGAGAACATCAGGCCCAGCGAGATGGCGCTGCCGTAGATCTGTCGCGCGTAGACCGGATAGACGATGGTGTAGAGCGGTTCGGCGACGAGGCTCCCGACGGAGCACATGATCATCAGCCAGAGAAGCAAACTGTCACTCGCGATGTACTTGAATCCCGCGAGAACGTCGCTGAGCATCGATCCGCTCGCCTGTTCGGCCGGCTGGACCGACTTCGGAATCCCGGCCAGCACCAGTAGCCCTGAGACGACGAACGTGGCTGAGTCGATGAACAGGACATGGCTCGCTCCGACGAGTGAAACGAGCACGCCAGCGATTGGCGGCCCGAGGAGGAGCGCCAGCCGAGGGATCGACTGGACCAGGCTGTTGACGCGCACGAGCGGCATGGCGGCGCGTTCGGCGAGATCGGGGATGAGACTGGTGCGCGCGGTTCTACCAGGCTGGTTGACCAACGAAGCCAGAAAGACGAGCACGAGAAGCTGCCAGAAGGTGATGCCGAGCGTTGTGTAGAGGAGCGGGATCGCCCCAACCACCAGTCCACTGCATATGTCGGCAAGCACGCTACTCGGTCTATATCCCAGCCGATCGACCAGGACGCCACCGAAGAGTCCGGCGAAGAGAATCGGCACCGTGTCGACGGCCAGCGTGATTCCGGCCTTGGACGCGCTGCCCGTGGTCTGCAGCACGAACCAGGGGAGTGCGACCATGGTGAGCGTCGAGCCGAATTCGGAGACAGCGTTGGCGGCCAGCAAGGTTGCGAGCGGTGCGCGCCGGTTCGTCGTGCGAGCCAGAGGGTTCATGCTTTCGCGTCCATTCTGCGCAGGGATGGGACGAGGAGCACGCCGAACGACCCCACCTGGACGATGATGGCCAGTGCCAGCACTGTTGGATGAAACCCAAACGTGGAGATGGCGAACCCACCCAGGACGATGCCGAGCGGCGAGACAAGCTGCGAGATGGCCGAGAAGGTTGCGAAGACGCGTCCGCGCATCTTGGCCGGGATGCGCTCGTGGCGGATCGTGGTCATCATGGGATTGAGCGGCGCGGTGAGGCTTCCCATGAACGCGAGAACGGCGAGCAGGATCGGCAGCGAAGGATGAACGGCGAGCATCCAGTAGATGCACGGCATCGCAAGGTATCCGAGATACCAGATCATTCTCCGTGAAAGCCGATGACCAATGGTGCCATAGACGGCCACGCCGCCCAGTGCACCAACGCCGAACGCACTCGCCATCAATCCCAGGACCGTGGCGCTGCCGTATTCAGCCCTGGCAAATACCGGCATCGCGACCGCAAAGGCCGGAGCACCGAGACCATTGAAAAGGCCGACGACGATGGCCATGTCACGCAGCAGCGAGTCAGCTTTGAGGAACCGCAGCCCCTCAGTCAGCTGCGAACGATAGCTGGGTCGCTCCTCCGTCTCGGACTCCGATGTCAGCGCGAAGATCGGCACGAGCGTTCCCACCGCGATCGCCGAGAAGAGGAACGTGCCTGCATCGATCCAGAGCACCGTCGTCGCCCCTTGCCAGGCGATCAAGAGTCCCGCCAGGGGTGGACCGAGCAACAACGCCAGGTTCTGGATCGACTCGAAGGCGGCATTCACGCGCTCCAGGCGGGTTCCCGCCAGATCCGCCAGTTCCGGCAGCATCGAGCGTCGGGCCGTGAGGCCGGGGATGGCCAGCATCGATCCCATGAAGACCAGCGCCATCAGGACACCAAAGGGCAGACCGACCGTGTAGTAGAGGGTGGGGACCAGGCCGAGGCCGATGGCGCTGACGACGTCGGCCACCACGCTGGAGCGACGATAGCCGAGGCGATCGACGACGGTGCCGCCGAAGATGCCGACGAGGAAACCGGGGATGGCGACCGAGAAGCCGGTGAGACCGGTGCGGGCCGCGCTGCCGGTGGTCTGCAAGACAAACCAGGGGAGCGCGATCAAGGTCAGCATGCTGCCGATCTCCGAGACCGTGCTCGCCGCGAGCAGCGCCAGAAGAGGTGCCCGTCGCCGCACGATTGTCTCTGTTTGCACCTGTTCCATCTCATCGTTCCTCTTCTTTAGCCGTTGATTGACAAGGCGATCCCCGGCGACGACCGATTGCGCGAAATTTTCGGTCGACGATTTGTTTCGTCGTCGGTTTGATACGTGAGTGTTCGGTTAGCGGTGCGCGTCCATCAATAGAGGTCGAGCTCTCCTCCGCGGCGTGCCGAGCGTTCCAGCGTCATGAAGATGAATGTCCCGGCAACTGGAAGGACCAACGCGAAGGCCAGCAGAGGTATCAACGAGGCCTTTACGTCTCCCAAGGAGGCGCCATTCAACGCCGCGTCTGAGAGTGCCTGGAACCCGTAACCCAGTGGAAGGGCTCTGGCCAGGTCATGCAGGAACCAGGGAAGCTGGCTGATCGGATAGTAGACTCCACCAAGCAGCGTCAGCACCGGAAAGACCAGATTCGAGAGCTCGTTGGCGTGCTTCGTGATCAGACCGAGTCCGCTCATGATGAGACCGATGCCGATGAGTGATGCCATGAACAGCGGAAGGACCACGGCGAGCGTCACATAGTTCGGGTGGAAGCGGACTCCGAAGAGGAGCATCCCGCCAGCACACACGGTCGCCGCACCAGCTGTCGTCTCGATGATTCCCGAACCGGCGAATCCAATCATCCAGCTCAAGCGAGAGCAAGGAGCCAGAAAGAGGGAGAGAAGTGTGCCTTTCCGTCGTTCACGATCCAGGATCTCGCCGACCCAGAAGATGCTGTTCCAGACGAGCGAGTTGGCCGTCATAGCCACCACGATATATGGAACGAGGTCCTTGCGTCCGCCACTGTAGATAAGGGCAGCGATGGCCAGATCGAAGACGGGTCGAATCGCCCAGAGAAAGAACGCTCCCTTGCGTGCGAACTCGTCGAACCGCATCTTGGTCATGGCCAGCCATGCGGCGTAAGCGGCATTGATCTCAGTCAAAATCGAGTTCTCCACCACGTTTTGCGACATTCTCGACTCTCCGTAACATCACGAGACCGAACAGAAACAATGCGGCCGAAAGGACCAGAAGCCGCGCCAGATCGCCCGATACGTCGACGAATCCAGAGCCTCCAAGCAGGCTGCCGCGCAGCGCCTCCATCCCGGCACTCAGCGGAAACACCGCCGCGAGCACTCGCATGGAGGCCGGCAGTGCTGAGATCGGCACCAACATACCGCTCAACAGGTAGATAGGGCTCTGAAAGAAGTTGGCCAGCAGGTTGGCGCGACGCGATAGCACGAAGATTCCCGCGACCGCGAAGCCCAACGCAAACGTCGCGATGATCAGGCTGACGAATGAGGCGGTCACCGCGAGCGGATCACGCACATTCGCATTGGCGTGGACCAGGTAGGCGACTCCCGCCAGGAGCAGTGCGTTTGGCACAATCCAGACGGTCAGCGATCCGAGCGCATATCCGAGAATCACCGCCGCGCGACTGGCGGGTGTGAGGAAGAGCGCGTTGATGGTGCCCTGATCGCGCTCCCACTCGATAGCGTACCCACCCGCCCATAGATTGGCCTGCCACAGCACGACGCCGATCGTCCCAACGAGCAAATATCCGCGCGCGTCGAATCCATCTACGCTCGTCCGTCCAGCGATCTGGTAAGCCAGCACCAGCGTCAGAAAATAGAACGTTGGATAGAGCGGCCAGCGAATCACATCGACGATATAGGCCATGCGATGGATCATGTACGAGCGTGCGGTCGCCAGACAGACTCGCGTCGCGTCACGGAGGTCATCAGCGCGTGATCGATCATTATGTCCGCCGTGATGTGATCCAGTTTGACGCATTGTTCGCGATGTGCTTGCGAGTGACATGGCAACCGCGGGACCCAACACTCCCAGGTCATCGAACTGGCTTATCCAGCGCGTGCTCATGCGTTCCCTCCCGCCGTGAGTGCGAGGAAGGCGTCTTCGAGCGTCGGTTCCATCGTCTGGATCGATTCAATGCGAACGCCATGGTGGTGCAGCACGCGCACCGCGCCATCGAGCACCGCATTTTCGTGGGACGAGAGGATAGTGATGTCCGAAATTCCGTCGGTTGCGATTCCTGGCGCCACGTCGTTCACGGAGGGCAGACCACGCAGCGATTCGAGCGTCGCGGCATTGGTCTCACCGTGGACTCGGACGAGATAGCGATGGCCATGGCCGACGCGTCGCTTGATCTGCGCCGGTGTGTCCTCGAGGAGGATCGTGCCCCGGTCGATGATCGCGATGCGGTCGCAGAGTTCGTCCGCCTCCTGAAGATAGTGGGTTGTGAGGAGGACGGTATGGTCCGGCATCAGGGATTTGACGATCTCGCGGAGCTTGACGGCCGACTGCACGTCGAGCCCGATGGTCGGCTCGTCGAGAAAGACGACCGGTGGGTTGTGGAGCAGGGCACGAGCCAGGTGCAGGCGCTGCTTCATGCCTCGAGAGAAACCCTCGACTCGGTCGCCGGAGCGGTCCGCCAGACCGACCATATCGAGCATCTCATCGGCGCGGATGTTGATTCGCTCCCGCGGCATTCCATAGAGGTTGCCGAAGTAGATCAGGTTGTCGCGCGCCGACAGCTTTCCGTAGAGCCCCCGATCTCCCCCGAGCACGACGCCGAGGCGCCGTCGAACGTCACGCTCTTGATGCACGACGTCATATCCGGCCACGCGTGCCTCACCACTCGTGGGGATGAGGAGCGTCGAGAGCATCTTGATGGTGGTCGTCTTGCCGGCTCCGTTGGGACCCAGCAGCCCGAAAATCGTTCCGGGCTTCACCGCCAGGTTGACCCCCTCAACCGCCACGAACTCTGGGCCGTGTTGAAAGAAGTGTTTCGTGCGGCGGAACGTGCGCCGCAAGTCGTTGGCTTCGATGGCGTACATCGCTATTCTCCGCCCGAGCTATCGGTCGATTGGTCAATGATGTCCAGCAGACGTCCCGCTTCTTCTACTGAAAGTGACCCGTCTGCCAGCGCCAACAAAATGGCGCGCTTGCGATCGTCATCCATGGTTGGAATGGCGGATGATGCCGCCGGTGCCGAATTGGATGACGATGGCGTCGTGTTCGAGCTGCCTGCCGACTTCTCTGATGCGCTTGAAGCGTTCGTTTTCGACTCCGATCCTTCACCCCAACGGAACTCGATGTCTCGACCGCCGAAGCGCCCCTTGACGCGACCGGCTACGGGAACCGCGCCGGAGCCCCATTGGACGTCGATGTCGCGGCCGGCTCCCTTGCGTGAGACGCGTGTGGAGGTCGTGGCGGATTCGCCTGCCCAACGCACGTCGATGTCGCCGCTTGACGTGCGTAGCGTGATCTCGGCGCGCTCGGATCCGTCGCCGGTGCTTCCGACGAGGCGCTTCCCCAACGGGTTGCGCGGACCACGCTGATTGATGGCAACCAGCGGAAGGTCGGAGTTGACACTGCCGCGCGTCGTCGCGGCGTCAACGCGCGCGTTCAGCCCGCGCTGGATGCCAAGGTTGATGTCGCCTGAAGATGCTGTGAGGTCGTAGCTCGCGATGTCGAGCACTGCATGGCAGCGGATATCGCCGGATGCCGTGGTGATTGACGAACGACCGAGACTGCCGCCCTCGATTGAAATGTCTCCACTGCCACCCGCGGCCGTCAATTCATCGCAGTCCCGACCGTCGATGATCATGTCGCCAGAGCCGACGGCAATGGTTGCTGCTCCGCCGCCCCCTCTAATTGACACGTCTCCACGACCAGCTCGCACGGTCAGGGGCCCGACGACGTCATACAGGGAAGCGTCGCCGGAACCACTGCTGGTGATTACCTCGCCCTGGTACGTGTCTACCTTCAGGTCGCCGCGGCCGGTCGCCATCGTCAACGTTCCGACTCCCTTTTCGACGGTGATATCTCCGCCGTCAGTCTTGGCGTCGACCTTCCCTTGCGCGTTGAAGAGGTGGATGTCGCCTTTCTGGACTTTGAACTCGCAGCCGATCGGATTTGATGGGAGGTCCAGTTCGACCGGTTCGGATCGCCCTCGTCGGCGTCCACCTGACGTGACGAAGAGCTCATCGGCCTCGACCACTGCCTCCACGTCGGCGCCCCGAACCAGGATCTCGTTGGTATCGGTCCAGCTTGCGACGATGTCGCGGGCGTCGACTTCGACGCTCACGTGCAAAAGTCCTTCGGCTGAATATCGTTGTTCTGCAGTCATCGAAGAATTCTCCTCAGGAGTTCATGCCGCGGATGCGAGCCATGCCTTCATCCACGGTCAGCTTGCCCTCGGCGATCTGGCGTAAAACGTCGTCGCGGCTTTCGGCTGGAGCGGTCTCCTGCGCCGGATCCTCCTGCATCAGCTCGATAATCTCCTCGAGCTTGGCTCTCACGGTCGGGTAAGAAACGCCCAACGACCGTTCGACTTCGCTCAGATTCCCGCGGCTGCGAACGAAGATGCGCAAGAAGGTCTGCTGATCTTCGGTTAGCCGGCCAAAGACTCCGGCAGACCAGCGACCGCGCACCGTCGTGTGGCAGGACGGGCAGCTCAACTCTCGAATTTCGAGCTCATGCCCACAAGTTGGACAGCTTGATGGAGACGTGTACACGATTCCCTCCTAACGACGACCATTCTAGAGCTATTACAGCCCAATGTCAATAAATAGATCAGAAACAGTCATGAATAGATCAGAGATGCTCACCAACTATCGAGAATTGGTGGGCAACGGTCGAGATTTGCCAGGGCACGTATGGCGTCATGCAAGGTTTGACGATGGTGATCTTGTTGGCGTCAATCATGCGGAGTTCAACACGACGACTTCGAATCGCGGTAACGACAGTGACAGAGAGCGCCGATCGCGTTTTCGCGGCGGCCAATGGAGGGGTGTCGACGATGAATCGCCACTCGGTACAACGGCAGCGAATCGGCCCCGCGGTGCGTCGCATGCGTCGCGCTCGCGGACTGACGCTGGACGAACTCGCCGAAGTGGCGGCGGTTTCACCGTCGCACTTGAGCCGTCTCGAGCGGAGTCAGACACTCCCGAGCTTTCCGGTGCTGGCGAAGATCGCCGATGCGCTTGGCATCGACGTGAATGATTTCGTCCGTCTCGAGCAGGATGTGGCGCAGCTGGATGACAGAGCTGGCTGGCTACGCACAGCTGTTTGCGCTCGACGCGGAAACTCAGCGAGAGCTGCTCGACATGTCGATCGAGGCGCGACGGGAATTCGTCAACCGCATGGATCAGCTCGCCACGCTCACGCCAACCAGCGTCGACATTCAGGATCAAGCAGTTCGCGCGCTGGAGTCGAGTCGAGACGACGCACCGTTCTCGTCCGTTAGCACGCTCGTCGAACGCTCCGGCATGGATGCCGTCAGTCTGTCGCGCTTGCGCATGACCGTCGATCTGCTGCATGGGCGGCGCTCGATGGTGATCGCTGGGCCGAGTCTGCTGGCGATCACACCCGGTCATGACGTCGTCGAGGCGTACCGCTGGGCATTCCCCAGTTTCCCGATCGATCCGTCCGTGGCGATGTGGTGGCGAGGTACCGGAACAGCGGCACGGCGAACGCCTGACGACGAGTGCCCCACGCGTGCGCTGATCACGGCCGACGTGCTGTCATCTCCGATCGGGCCGATGGTGGCGCGTTCAATGCTTGATCTCATGGAGCAGTCCAAATCCGCCGAGGTCGCGGTAACCGACCGCTCGCTTGGATCGGTCAGCCTCCTCACCGTTTCGGGAGGCTACGCGCTACTGGAACAACTCTCGCCACGACGCAAGTCAACCGATCCGAAACACGTCGCGATCTGGCTCACCGGCGACGGCCGGGTGGGTCTGTGTGAGAAGCTGGTCGATCGAATCTGGGATTCACTTACGTTAGACGAGCGCAGCCTTGGCACGGCCCGTGGACGGCTGCTGGATGCCGCTCATCCTGGCTAAGAGACGGATGGGGAAGAGGTTCGCTCACTTGCCATCTCACTCAGGAACTTCAGGCGATCGCCTCTGCCGACGACGATCAATGTGTCCTGGACGTGCAGCTCCTGGTCGGGATGTGGGCTAGGCACCAATCCCTGACCCGCGATGATCGCCAGAATTGTCACCTCATTTCCCACTTTCGAGTGAACCTGCTGAACGGTGAGACCGACCAAAGACGACGCTTCGGGGATGGTGATCTCTTCGAGGTTGAACTCGAGATTGCCACGTCGCAGGGTCGTTTCGATGAAGTCGACCACGCTCGGCCGCGTGAATAGGGCGGCCATGCGCTGCCCGCTCATCGCATAGGGTGATACGACCCGGTGCGCTCCCGCTTGTGTAAGTTTCCCTTCGGATTCACGACGACCGGCGCGCGCCACGATCTCGATGTTTGGGTTGAGCGCCCGGCCGGTGAGCGCGATAAAGACGTTCTTGGCGTCGTCGTCGAGCGCGATGGCCAAACCGCGCGAGTTGGCGATGCCGGCCTCGACCAGTGTCGCGTCCTCAGTCGCGTCTCCCATGACCGCAAGGTTTCCGTCATGCAGACAGAGATCAAAGCGTTGAGGACTCGACTCGATCACGACCAACGGAATGTTGTCGTGGCTGAGCTCGTCGACGATGGAGTGACCGACGCGCCCATAACCGCACACGATCACGTGGTTGCGGAGGTCGCGTATGCGGCTGCGCCGCTGTTGCTCGGAGTGGTGCTCACTCATCTGTGTCTCGACAATCCAGGTCATTAAGTTGGTCACGCTGAAGAACAGCACGCCAACGCCGCTCAAAATGAGGAAGGACGTCAGAACACGTCCCGGCCCGTCCAGGTCATGAACTTCCTTGTAGCCGACCGTCGACATCGTGATAATGGTCATATAGAGCGCGTCGCCGACGGACCAACCTTCGATGGCCATGTAGCCAACGGTGCCGAACGCGATCAGGGCTACCAACAAAGCGAGTGGGAAGATCTGTCGCCGGTACTGCTGCAGGTTGGCGATGGACCTCAGTCGAGCGACCATGTGTTCCTCTCGGCCGGAAGCCAAAGCCATCGACGACGATCAGGGCCGGTTCATCTAGTTTTCGCGCTGAGAAGGCCGGTAGCTTTGACCACCGCCGGGACGGATGGTAGCATAACAGCCGTTTTCCTAGACGAGAAATCGCGAGATGTCCGCGCGGAAAGAGGCGCACAGGCAGCCGTGCTCCAGAGACGGTGTACCGCGGATCGTGTCGGCGCCGTCAAATCTCGGGTGATGGACGCTCGCTCTCGATAATTTGGGCACGAATGATGAAACATGACGCGATCCCCGATGTAGTAATTCGCCGCCTTCCAGTTTACGTGCGCACCCTGCGACAAATGGCCCTCGAGCATATCTCGAGCGCGTCATCCGAGGAGCTTGGGAGTCGTATTGGAGTATCCGCGGCTCAAATTCGTCGTGATCTGTCCTACTTTGGCCGCTTCGGGAAACAGGGCAAAGGCTACGACGTCGCGCGTCTGGAACAAGCCATCACCCAGATCCTCCATCTCGATCGGCAATGGGACGCCGCGCTGGTCGGGTTCGGTCATCTGGGCCAGGCCATCGCCCGCTATCACGGATTTGAGGAGAACTCGTTCCGTATCTCTGCCATCTTTGCTCGCAATCCGGACGATGTAGGGCAGCAGGTCAATGGCGTGGTCGTCCTCGATCAATCCGAAATCACCGATGTGGTCCGTCAGATGGGTATCCGCATCGGCATCATCGCGGTGCCGGCGTCCGCTGCACAGGCCGTGGCTGACCAACTGATCGACGCCGGTGTTCGCGCGATCTTGAATTATGCGCCGGTGGTACTGCGCATGCCGTCGAACGTTTGGATGCGCGAGATCGACCCCACCAGCGCTCTGCAGAGCCTGACGTACTATCTGGCGGGTACGATGGCCTCCGACCAACCAAACGGGCCGTCGGTCAATTGCCGTCGGGATGATGTGCATTCGCTCGGCTAAATACGTGCGCAACAGCGACAGTCATGGCTGGTTATGGGAGAAGCGCGTGGAGGTCGTGCGGGAAGATCTGAATCAAGGCTATCAGCAGCAACAGGTCGCCGACTACGAGGACGATCAGGAGTGACAGAGGAGCGATGACGCCGCTCCGCTCCAGATACTCGCCGATTCCGCCAAGGTCGATGGTGGTTGCGAGAAACAAAAGCCAGCCAACGATGATGAAGATCGTTCCCAACAGCAACGTATTGCCATACGGCAAGTCCTGCCAGACCAGCATCGCGAGGTTCAGAATGGTGAGAACAAGGCCAGGCAGCACGAGCATGGCCACTGCCACCCACAGCCCACGCGAGCTTCCAAGCACGTCAAAATAGCCGGATGATCGTCGCATCTGCGGCCATGCGCCGTCGGTAAAATCTTCAATTGCTTCGATCGTGAAAAGCATGGCGATGCTCAGGCCAATGAGCAACCAGATCCGACCGTCTATGAGCACGGTGTGAATCCTCTCACCGTCATGTAGTTTCAGTGGATTCGCCCTGCGGGGCTGCGAAGAGCGTAGCAGAGGCCCGATTTCCTGACAACATCGGTGATATTTTCGCCGAAGTCGTGCCATCACCCTTGAGCAACGTCCGATTACGTTCGTTCCGAAGCCCCTGATTTTGACCAGATCCGCGGGTGCCAACTAGAATGGCCGAAACCTCATCAGGTTCGAGAATCGGATATCCGCACCGGGCCGAGTGCTCGCGCGGTCACGAAGGGCGATCCAGCCGATGAGTCAGACAAAGCCACGCACCCTACCGTCGTTTGATGAGCTTCCGTTCAACCCGGGTTCGCCGGAGACCTCCAATTGGGGATTATGGGGCGATGGGGATGAAGTGGGCATGATCAACCTGCTCACCCCGGAGCGAGCCGAAGCGGCGGCTCAGCTGGTGCGGAGCGGCAGGTCGTTCCCTTTGAACTGGAAGCTCGAGCTTCCTGACCCTCCACTCTTCCGTCGCGAGCGACTGACGCACACCATCAAGAACAAGCGGCCGTTCGTGAATGACGACGTCTACACCGATTTCAACACCCAATCCTCGACGCATTGGGACGGACTGACGCACATGGGCAGCGCGCAGTGCCAGTGCTTCTACGGTTCCGCAATTCAGACTCATATCACGGGAGTCACTGGAACTCGGAACGGGATTCAGGCGTGGGCCAGGCGTGGCATCGTGGGGCGTGGCGTTCTGCTCGATCATCAGCGCTGGGCAGCCAAACGAGGCATCTCGCACGTTGCCGGGGAGCGCATCGAAATTCCAGCCAGCGAATTACAAGAAGTGGCGGACGCGCAGGGGACTCATTTTGAAACAGGGGACATCCTGATCGTGCGCACTGGTTGGACCGCCTGGTACGACACGCTCGATGAGGCGCAGCGAGCGGAGATCGCCGACGGTCCGCACACGTTCATTGGCGTGGCACAGGGGCCGGACACGTTCCGCTTTTTGTGGGACAACCACTTTGCCGCGGTCGCGGGAGATGCACCGAGTTTCGAGGCCTGGCCACCTGCCAGCATGGAGGTATCACTCCATCAGACGTTGCTGCCGCTCTGGGGAATGCCCATCGGTGAGATGTTCTACCTGGAAGAGCTGGCGGCCGATTGCGCGGAAGATGGCGTCTACGAGTTCATGTTCACGTCGGCACCGTTGAACAAGCTCGGGGGCGTAGCCTCGCCCGCCAATGCGCTGGCGATCAAGTAGTGGCGTGACGGTCGACACGACTATTGATTGAGCGGCAGTCCGGCGGCGATCAGTGTCCATTTGCCGGACCAGATGCCGGGGTCGCCGGTGTCGTCACGATTGAAGCGCGTCGAGAAGGTGACCCAATCCCAGTTCGTGCCTTGACCCATGGCCGGGTAGCCGTCGCGATCCGCGCTGATGGTCCACGGATCATAGACCGTTACCGACGTTGGTGGAGCGTCGACCCCGCCGGGTCCGAGCACAACCCCCGTAACCAGGATGTAGTGGGTCCCGTCGTCCACCAACGCGATTACGGGCTGGCCATGACTTGCCAGACTGTTCGAGATGACTTGCCCCGCGCTGTAGATGTCATCGAACGCCGCGTCACCGATCGGCTCGGTAGCTCCGAAGCCGTTCAACGCGCTGGCGACGGCATACGGGGATGCGTGCCACTCGGCTAATGTGAACCCGTCGTTGTGCCCGATCTCGTACGTCCATACGGCACTCTGAATATCGCTGTCGCTCGCACCGATGAGCGACACACCGGTCGACTCGAGCCACATCTGCACGTCGGCTGGATCGCACCAGTCCGGGTCCTGCTGGGCATGAAACGTGATGGGCACGTTGTAGCTCAGGGTCCCGTCATTGAAGAGCTCGGGAGCATACTCCGGTACGCCCGGCGATGCAGGCTGTGGAGTTTGGTCGACGCCGTCACGCTGTGCGGAGTCGCGGCCGAGCAATCCGAGGAGGACGGCATAGGGAGTGCCCGCATTCTCCGGATGCCATTCGAACCGCGCTCGTTCAAAGTATTGAACGGTGTAATCGCCCTCGATAAACGCGTCACTCAGCGGATAGCCATAGATGGCGAGCGCGCCATTCGACTCCCAATAGTTCAAAAAATGGCTACAAATTTCGTGGCCGGTCTGGCTGAAATAATCGCAACCGGCGTCCTGCTGATCGCTCGGTTGGAATGCCGAGGCGTCTCGTCGGTCGCTCACCGCCTCCGCTCCCAGACGTCGAAGCTGAATCTGCCAGCCGGCCGGGGCGTCTGGATGCCACTCGAACACCGCCCGTTCGAAGTACTGTTCGGTGTATCCGGTAACCGGATCGGTCAGTTCGTCGGTGATGGGGTACCCAAATTGGGCGAGGTCGCCGTGTTCGCGCCAGTAATCGAGAAATCCATAGCTGAGGTAGTGTCCGGTGGCCGAGAAATAGACGCGAGTGGGCGTCGTCGTCGCGCTCGCATGGGGTGCCAATATGGCGGTCATGGACATGAGGAGCAGGAGCGCGAGCAACGCGCGAGCCACTTCCGCTCGACGAGAATGAAGAATCGGCGAATGGGCGAATACAGGCCCTGCACGCCGGACGACCTTCGCCCGCGGCCGGTCAGCATTCAGCGGCGATGTGGCCAAT
Organism: uncultured Chloroflexia bacterium; assembly: GCA_963822235.1. Classification (GTDB taxonomy): domain Bacteria; phylum Chloroflexota; class Chloroflexia; order Thermomicrobiales; family Thermomicrobiaceae; genus CALAGB01. The sequence continues at coordinate 674,920 of CAWGGU010000005.1, read as the reverse complement.
CGGTTCGCTCGAGTTGATCTCAGCCGAGCCCTCACTGATCACTTCCCCCAAGATGAAGGCTTCGATCTCTTCAAGATGCTGCATCATCGCGACGCGGGCCGCAACTGGGTCGCGGGCATCGATCGCGTCGAGGATCCGTTGGTGTCCGAGGTAGGCGAGGTGTCGTCGCTCATCTGACGTGATGAAATGCCGCCGTCCCTCCATCAGCAGCTCGCCGATGAGGGCGAGGACGCGCACGGCGACCTGATTGCCGGAGGCGGCAGCGAGCGCGCTGTGGAACTCGCGGTCGATCTGGATGGCCACGTCGTCGGACGCGCCGTTGGCGGCAGCGTCGTGGAGCTGTTCGACTAGCCGGGAGAGTTTGGCGATGGATTCAGGGTTTGCACGCACCGCGGCTCTAGCGGCGATGGCCGGCTCGAAGATGATGCGCATCTCCCACAGGTCACCGACGGCATCGCCGGTGGCTTCGAGCAGAATCGACAGGGGTGAAACTACTCCCGCGGGAAACATGTCGAGGATGAAGGTTCCTCCGCCATGGCGGGATTCGACGATGCCGGTCAATTCCAGAACGCGGAGCGCCTCGCGCAACGACGGACGGCTCACCTGAAGCTGCTCGGCAAGCTCGCGCTCGGGTGGAAGCTGGTCCCCTGCCTTGTAAACATTCTGCCGGATCAACCGGCAGATTTCTGTAACAACCTGCTGGGAAACGCGGGATCGCCGTGGTGTGTCATGAGACATCAGATTCTCGATTCAGCGCGGGCGTCATACCAATCGAACGCGGGTTGGCCCGCCGCTTCAATCCAGAGTTTACCCTCGACATCAACGAATGACACGGCGAGCGTAGTGGCGAATGCATCATTCACAGCCGCGATGTCGCCATTTAGCGGCATGGTGGCGGATCGTGTCCGGGGATTGGGAGCTTACGAGGAACGGTGCTTCTGCATCAGAATGCCGTGGCGGTTTCGACCGTAATAGTTGCGGAGGTCGCTCACCGGCAAGTAACCCTGTAGACGGTAAAGCGCCTGAGCGCCGAGATTCTTGTCCTCGACCATGAGCGTCACATACGGAGTGCTGAGGCCCGACTCAATCGCGTTGAGCAACGTCATTCCGACGCCACGCCGCCGGTAGTCTGGATCGACGCACAGATTGAGGACCCGCGCCTGCGAGCCGTCGGTGTCGCCAACCACGCACCCGATGATTCGCTCGCCACAGCACGCGACCAGAATTTGCGATTTCGGCCAGAAGTAGAGAAGCAACAAAGTAGCCAGGCCGTATGCCTGGCTACCAGAGAAACATCGGCGCTGCAGACCGCGCAGAAGGATGGTGTCACTGAGCGTGGCGGTGCGAAATCGAATCGAGGTATCGCTACTCTCGGCTGATGTTCGGATGTCGACGACTCGGCCCGCCACCTCTGTTCCCTTCGCACGTTGATGCAAGCACGATTATAGCGAGCGACGTTCTTTTGCTCCACGAATTATGGTGGTCGATGGAGCGTGCGAACCGCCGTGTGGCTGTCGCAATCGTAGCACCGTTTGGCAACTCAAACGGTACACCCCTCACTCCCAAATCGTCGTGAGAACGCCTGCCGATCCCTCGTCCCTCTGACTTCCGTCACTCTTGGGAGCAAGATGCGTCACACCTCAACCAGCGTGAGCTCCACATCACTCGAAGCCATCGCGATATCCGCCGCCTTCGTGATCACTTCCCGAATCCCGGCAATCCGCACGAGTAGCTCGCGGCCGTCTGGTCGTAGTCCACGTCCTTCAGCGTCACGATCGCCCCATTGTCCCAGCTGTCCCAGAGCCCGATCGCCAGGTCCCGCGCGCCGGTCTCGTCGATACTGCCGTCACGGATAACGACTTGGTCGGTCAGCTGCACCGTGAACTTCCAACGCCGCCGCCTGGTCGGAAGGTCCATCGTCTCGTGTTCCGCCCACAGTCCCACGATCACCGGGCACCAAACCGAGATCTGAGCTCACCGCCACCTTCAGCTGAATGAACCGGCTCGTCGGTTTCGCCGCGATCGCACCGCCCACCGAAACCAGCCGGCTACTCGATCTCGTCAGGTTCTGGCTGTCGATCGCCACCCACGAGGCGCCACCGTCGACCGAGTAGGAGAGCGCCACCGTCACGCTATCGGCCGTCGCCCGATCGTCGGGCGTCGCGATCTCCACGCCGGCGCGTCGCCACACCTTATCCAGGTCCCGCTCTCCGGCATCCATCATCGCGCTGATCACCTCGAAGCTCGAGCGCAGCGCCGGAGCCCCGGAGCGGTCGAAGAACTGCCACGTCGCCGCGTGCTGGCTCGTGGTGCCACGCCCCGCCAGCATGTCCGCATCAGCCGCGGCGCCGTAGATCGAGACCGGGTAGTCATACGCCGTGCTGCCGTCCTCCAGCATGAACCAGCCGCGGCCGTCGTAGACCCACATCTCCGGATCGCCCGTCACCAGGTCATCCACCACCACCACCAGGTACGAGCCAACCGTGCAGGCGCCACGCGTCGCCAGGCCCCGAATGCCGGTGCCCTTCCACTCGTTAGCGCCCGTGTCGTAGTAGATGATCTCCTTCCCGCCCCAGGCCCACAGCCGCCCGAAGTGCCCCACCGCCCAGGCAAAGTCATCAGACCCCGCCATCAGCGGCACCGTGGCCTGCGCGTCGGTCGCCTTGTAGACCGTCCGCCTGGTCAGCACCCACAGCTCGCCATCCACCGGCACGAAGCGCAGCACGTCATCGTCAGCCGTCAAAATCGTGGAAGCCGCGCTAATCTTGACCGTGTTCGGCGTCAGCCGGATCCACGTACCAGACCGACGTAGGCCCACGCCCGATCAGCGAGGCATCTTCAGCGATCGCCGCCGCGGTGTACGTCGAGGTTGAGAGGTTATAGGTCCCTAGTTGGTCCCGGCACCGTAGGCGAAGTACAGGACCGCCCCAACCTTGCAGGCATCGACCACGTCGGCCGCCAGCGCCTGCACCGCCGTCAGCCCGTTGAAGTTGCCGCCACTCAAAGCCACGGAGTAGAGCTCTGCCCCGCACACCAGGTAGACCGTCCCGTCGTAGACGAACGTCCAGCGCTTCTTGCGTCGGGTCCATGGCTGGCGAGACCGTCAGCGTTCGGTCCGTCTCTTTCGGCCCCGCGATGATCCCTTGAGAGTCAAGCGTCGGCCAGGCGCCCGCACCACCCAGGAAGCGATCGCGCTCCAGCTGCGTGTTCCGCATGGCGCCACCGTAGAAGTCGAACAGCCGCACGCGGCCGACGCGCCCTTCGCTCTGCCCGTCCTGGTAGCGCTGGTACGTCCCAGGCTTCACCATGTAGCCCGTCCCGTCGAGCGTCACGTCGTACGTTTCCGTCACTGCGGCCGTCCTCCCTTCTCCCAGGTCCCGTCGCTCTGGTAGCAGTCCCACCAAACCAGCTCACGCGTGCAGCGGCAGTGGTCGTGCAGTGGTGGAACCGGCCCTTTGCCGACCTCGTACCAGTTCTTGTCGAGCGGCCCGCACTCCGGGCAGACTCGCTCATCCTCCTGCGTGTGGAACTCCTCGTACCACACGATCAGCGCGCACGGCCGACTCTCACCGGTCGCCGTCGAGCCGTCGAAGGCGTTCCCAACGTTGTGGTCCGTGTTGACCTTGCTGTTGTCGATCGTCGAGCCGCCGCCGCTGTCGATCGCCGCGTATCTCGCGCTGTTGGAGTCCGGCCGGGAGACGTCGCCAGCCTGGCGGCTGGTGTCGGCACCACGCGCCGAGCTGACGCCCGAGCTGTCCGAAATCGTCATGGTTCTCGCCCCCCAGTGGGAGGCAGAGGGGGGAGCCTCCGGACCTTGGTCCGGATCCTCCGGCACCACCACCAGCTCATTGAGCAGAGCGGCCCGGCCACCAGGCAGCACAACCTTGGCCGTCAACTCCCTTCGCTCGAGGTCGAAAAACCGCCCATACACCACGCCGCGAATCACACTGCCATCCAACGCACGAACATTCACGAACACACGCGGCTTCATCTCGCTCATGGCTGCGGAACCCGAGCGAAGGCCACCAGGGTGCGCCGCCTGATCAGACGCCAGCGACTCCGCACCGATCCGCCCGAGCTGCACATCCAACGGCAGGCCCCGGCCAGGTCGCCACTCAAACCGCGCTCGTTCGAACCACTGCACCACCGTGCCGGCAGCATCCGAAAACTCTTCCGAGAGCGGAAAGCCGAAGAGCTCGAGCGCGTCGCCGTGGCTCTCCCAGAAGGCCCGGAAGCCGTGCGCCATGGTGTGACCCGTCTCCGAGAACCAACGCACGTACGCCGCGGCCGAGCCAGAGGCAGGCACAGGCGACGGATGCCACCAAACGCCGTCCACGTTGGAGATGTCGAAGCCCTTCCAGTTGTCGGCGTACTGCCAGCCCACGCCGGTGAAGCGTTCGGCGTTCGGCATCTTGGAGAGGTCGCCGACGTCATTCCAATTCGCCACCCACATGCCGGTAGGAACCTCCGGCTGGTAGTCCTGTGGCGTGCGCCAGGCGCTGTACTGCACCGGCAGAAAACCCGCCTCGGCCACCACGGCCGCCCAGGCAGCCTGGTAAGCCAGCGCCCCGGCAATGTTCCCCATGTAGGTCCAGTACTCCACGTCCAGGCAGAGCGGCCCATGCAGGCACCCGAACGCCTGAGCGCAGCGGACCGCATCAAGCCCGTCGTCGATCGCCCGTCCCCTTGGTCAGCTCTACCGGACGTCTTGCAGCCGTCACAGGCGTTCTCGCCTACGTAGATCGGCAGGAACTCAAAGCCAGCCGCCCACACCAGCCCCGCATGATGCGGAGCCCAGCCGCGCCCGCCGTTGTTCACGCCGCCCACGTAGCCGCCAACGGCATAGATGCCGTTCGTCTTCAGCATCCCCAGCTCGTCGACCGTGGGAGGAGTCGCTCGGTCCACCATCTTGTAAACGTCATCGTCCTCTTGCCTCTCTCGGTCGCCAGTCTTGCTCGTCGAGCACCCCGACCAACGCCGCACTCAACAACAGATCGTCGTGCACCCGCGCATCCGGCACCGCTCCAGCTCATCAGCCGATTCGGGCCAGAACGAACTTCGTAGGTGCATTGCTCCACTTGCCGCCAGAAAACGCGCGAAAGATCCCCCGCTTCGGTGTCGGAATCGGAACTGGATCCAGCTGCCGGCGGTGCCGATTCCGCCCTCAAATCCGTTTGCAAAACGGGAAGTGCGTAATCCTTGAATCGCCCCGAGTCGATGATCCCGAGGAAGTCCCACCCGAGCTGCGACTTCGAGCTCAGGCTGAACACGAACGGCAGCACCACCCGCTCACCCAGCGCCGATCGCAGGAACGAGCTCAGGCCAGCACCGACGCCGGTTGCGTCGACCACCACGTAGCGAGCTCGCCAGACTTCCCGAGCCAGGTCGACCAGCTGGTGATAGAGCGTGGTGTGCTTCACGCCCGTCCACAGGTAGCGGCGCACGACTTCGTACCGCGGCCGAGACTCGCCCGTCACCGGATCCACCCGACGAACCACCCGCACCACCGTCAGCGCCGTGCTGTCCCGTCTCGAGGTCGGATCGTATTGCACGACGTCGGGCGCCTGATCCTCTTCTTCGCCCGCCACGTCCAGCAGCAGGCAGTAGGTTTCGCCCTTCACGCCACGCTCGATCGGCGCGTGATCGCCCACCATCTGACCGCGACGCGAGCTGGGGAACAGACCGCCCTCGCCGTCCAGCTCGACGAGCTCGTACTCGGTCTTGAAGAAGGGATGATCCGGCCCGAGCTGCTTCGCCTGGCTTTCGACGTACGCGCCGTAGGTCGGAAGCTCTTCCGAAACGCGACGCCAGGGCACCAAAAAGAGCCGCTGAGAGCCGTCAGAGGCTTCTAAGGTCCTGAGATACCTCATTTGCCGGGAAAGCAGCGTAGACGTCGTCCAGACCGTTCCCATGAAGAGCGTCACGGCATTCTCAGCCGCCGCCATCGGCGCGAACACGGCATCCCAGCGGTCAGGGTCGATGTCCTGGCACTCGTTTGCCACCAGGAGGAGCGACGCGGTCTGCCCTCGAGCGCTCGAATGGTCGGCGCGGCCGACACGAAATGCACGCTGGCCTCGCCCAGCTGCACGACGCGAGCCGTCCTTCACTCGAGCGCGGCCGGCAATGGCACGGAAGCGCTCATTCCGCACCCGAGCCGAGAGCCGATCGAGCGCGATCTGTCCTTGCGGCCGCATGGTGGGAAGCGCCACCACCACCTGACCGCCCGTCCGGCTGAAGAGCAGCAGCAGGTAGGCGCACAGCTGGGCCAGCATCTCGTCCTTGCCCGACTGGCGACTGAAGACGGCCGCGAACTCGCCGGGCGCAGGTCGCTTCGCACGCCGATCGAGCACCGCCCGCGCGATCGCCCGGGCTGGATCCGCCTGGTACCGCCGCATGCCCCGCCTCGGCATGAAGACCCGCGAGAACTCCCCGACATCGGAGAGCGATCGACGGATCCGCGTCCAGCTCGGCCGCAGATCATCAGCTGCTCGACTTCAGCGAGCTGGTGCGAATCACCCGACGTCGCTCTCGCCACGCGGCCGCGTAGGCCGCCCGAGCATCAAGCATCGCCTGGCTGTAGCGTGCCGGCAGCGGTCCGCGCTTCCACTCCTGCCGGCCGCGAACCTCGATCGCGTAGACCGTCGCCCCAGCGATCAGCAGCGGAATGTCACTGTCCGGAATGGTGAACGTGGTCGCATCGGTGCCCGGGAACGTGTGAGCCGTGAAGTACCACACCGTGTAGTCACCCGCGATCAGCGCCCGAGAGAAGCGGATGTCACCCGCGAACACCAGCCAGCCGAGCTCGAGGTCGCCCACGTACCGCCCTGGCTCGGCTGCCTGCTCAGGAATCACCCACCCGTTAGGGTCGATGATCCGCCGAATCTGCAACGCGCCGGCCGGCACCGTCGCGCTCGTGTCTCCCGCCACCGCGGTGAACGTCGCCGTCGCCTGGTCCGGGCTCCACTGGCTGTACTCGTCCAGCGCACGCTTCAGCCCCTCGTCGAGCGTCCCGTCCGCCCACAAAGGCGAGCCGGTAGAATCCTCGAGCCCCGTCCTCAATCGGGTCCGAGCGCTCACCAACGTCGTCGTCATGCTCATCCCCCTCAATCTCGCCCAGGCCACCACACAGCCGGCACGTCACCAGAATCTCGTCATAGCCGACCTGGTGACTGAACTCCCGAGAAACGTAGCTCGATCGGCTGGCATTCTTCGGCCCGAGCACCCACACCCACAACCGGCCTTTACACTGCGGACACTTACGCACCTGGCTCGTCCCTGCGTCCAGATCAGCTGACACCCGCTCAACCGCCCGCGAGAACTCGTCGTCAAGCCGCTGCAGCGACACCTGCAGATCACCGATCGCCGAGATCAACGCGGCATACCCACCATCGCCCTCGTACGCGTCGACCACGCGCCGCGCCTTCCCGATGATCGCCATCTGCGCCTCAGCCAGAGGACGCACCAGCTCAGACCGCCTGACCCATCACCACCCCCAACGAACCACGAGCCGTGGACATGTGGACAGCTCTCGGGACCTGACACACATGCCCACAGCACGACTACCGCTTTCATCCGCACGAACGCTTTCGATGAGCGCGGCCTGGTCGAGCTCGCGCAGCGCGGTCTCCAGCTGCCACATCTGATCCACGTCGCCGTCATGCGTGATCCAGCCATCGCGCCACGAATCCACGACCCGCCGCACGGCCTCGACGAGCTGACGCGTCGTGCGCTCCCGTTCGCTAAGCACCGGACGCCACCCGTCGCCGGCCAAGCCCGACGACGTCGCGTCCGACCGCGGCCGCGGCCGACTGCTGCTGTGCCTGCGCACCCAGGCCCATCGACGCCTCTTCCTGGATCAGCGCGAGCTCCCGCTCCTGGTCCACGTCGCCCAACAGATTCATCGCCGTCTGCCGGCTGTGTATCTGGCTGGCCACCAGCTGCACCTCATCGAGCACAACGCCTGGCGATCGTTCGGCAGCACCGAGCCCCACACCGCCTGCGTTCGACGTACGCCGCCGAGCGGCTCACCACCGAAGCGCTCGAGCAAATCGAGCAGCATCGAATTCCGCTGGCGATACACCGCATCCCACACGCGCCGCCGCCGCTGCACCTTCTGCACGAGCGGTTGAATCTCGACTTCGAGCGCGGCGCCGGAGACGTTCCGGCCGGAATCACCGAACGCCGTTCGCGGCGTCTCAGCCAGGTCGTAGAGCGCCCGATAGAGCGCGTCGATGTACTCGATGTGCAGCCGCACGCCGCCGCCGCGAGCATGTCGAGCATGTAAGCACGCGAGCCCTCCGGGAGCTCCCACACCGCCCCCTCTTCGGCCCGAATCCCATCGGCACCGGTCACGTTCTCCAAGACCGTGATCGGATTCCCCGAGACCTGGAGGATGCGAGAGACGACGGTGAGCCGTGCGATTCAGCTCTCGGCACGTGTCGATCAGGTCGATCAGGTCGCTCTCGCCCCACAGCTCGTGCGGCCGAGACGCGTTCGGGAACAGCACGTACGGAATCCACCCGTACGGATTCGCCTCATCACGCGCCGTCTGACCGCCCACCTCGATCAGCACCCGCGAAGACGTCCAGTCCTCCACGACGGGCACCTGCCCGCACCGGTGATCGTCCCAACGCCGAACATCTCCCAGGCATCAGGCGCCGTCAGGTAGTAGCGCTGCACGACGCGCGTCACCTTGCGGATGTTGTCCGGCCTGGTCCACGCCCAAACGCCGGCAGGATCCACGCTGGTGACCACCGGAGCGCCAGCGTCGACGTCCCACGTCACCTTGAAGGCCCCATCGCCCACCACCGCCGCATCCACCATCGTGTTGAAGTCGAGCGAGTGAAGATCCTGCTCGATGTACAGCTCGTTCAGCCGCGTTTCCACCGCGGCCGCGAGCTCCTCGCTCACGCCGTCCGTCTTCGACGGATCGACGCTGAACGACACCGGCTCACTGAAGACGTACGACACCGTCTTGCGCACCAACGCCCGCGCGTAGTTGACCGTCAGGCGCGTCTCGCCTGGTCGACGTCGTCGGTCCCACTGATTGCCAGCGTAGAAGTCGAGCATCTCCCGATAGCGGTTCATCCGGTCGACGTCCTGACCGTTCAGCCAATCGGCTAACGACGTCGGGATGAAGCCACCAACGGCCGGAATCAAAGCCACATCTGAATCCTTCCGCTTACAAAGACGGCGACCCCGAAGGATCGCCGATCGCGCCAGGCTCCGGCTCCACCACGACACCGAGCCTGTAAGGGGTAGGGCGGGGAGCCGCAGGGCAGCAGCTCCCCAGAGGCTGGGGAACGATCGCAGCGACCGATCCCCAAGGATCACGCTTACGGCCCGTTGACTCCATCGAGCTGGGCCAGTCCGTAGTCACTGAACACGGCCATGCCCGTGTACCACTTGATCCGGTGGCGCGTCGCGTCCTGGTCCGCGATCTCGCCCACCAGCTGCACCTGAATCCCGCCATTCTCCAGACCCATGATGCCGTCCGCACCGAACTTCACCGCGTAGATGCTCGAGCAATCCGTGTCGGCCCCGACCGTCTCCGTGATCGGAAGCCAGTCGTCGACCACGATCGGAATCCCGTCGTAGACGAGCACGTGCTGTCCGAACTGATCGACCGTGGTCTCCAGAATCGACCCACTCGCGCGGCGCAGGTGGTTCAACTGTCGACGCGTGCGCTTGGCCATCAGGAGAGCATCGGGCCGGCCAGGCTTCACCAGGTCAATCAGCTCATCGATCAGGTCCAACGAGAGATCAGCGCCGGCTGCGCCGGCGCCGTCGGCGTGCAGCACCTGGCCGGCAATCACCTGGTTCACCAGCCCATCGAACGCGTTCGCGTCCGATCCCGACATCCCCGTTGTAAAACGTGTCGCTGAACTTGTGCGCAACCGCCTTCGCCCGACTCTCGATCACCGTGGCTTCGAGATCGTTCGGGTCGGCATACGTCTGCTGCAGGAAGTTGTCCACGTCAGCGTCACCACCGAGGATCTTCAGGCTGGCCGTCTTCTGGGTGAAGGTCGGCGCCGCCTCGCTCCAAATGTCGAGCGGCGCGTAGAACGCCGCGGCCGGCATCGTGTTCTCGCGGTTGTAGGTCAGCGCCGTTCCCGTCACTTCCATGAACGGCAGAAACTGAAGCACCTGCGAGTCCTTGATGATCGTCTCGATCACCCCTCGCAGGAACATATCGTTCGTGAGTTTGGCCGCTTCCGCCTTCGTTAGCGCCATAGACTAAGCCTCCTCCGCTGTACCGTCAGAACCCCCACTAAGCCGCCTACGAGCCCTTCGCCGCCCGACGCTGGCGCAGTCCCTCGGTGATCTTGGCCGACGGCGAGAGCTCGGACATTGGCGGCATTTGACTTCGCGCAGGTGCCCCCGCTGGTATCGAGACTGGATTCGCCGGTGTCGACTTGACCTGGTGCGAGACGGCCGCGAAGGCCTTGCGCGCCACGTCGACCGAGGCGATCAATTCGCCAACGGTCGTTCCACCAACGAGCTCGGGCACCAGATCGGAGAACGCACCGAGAATGAGCTCGCGCACGCTGGCGATATCACCGTGGTGTGCGTGGCTCTCGTCCGCTCCGGACGTTTCCGTGCCGCCGGAATCTGTGGTGATTTCCTGTTCCGTCACGTCTGTTCTCCTCTTCATGAGAGTCTCATCGGGATGCCGTCGCCGGAGCGATCTTGTTGGAGGGGTTTCAGGGTGGTCCGCGAGGTCGAAAGAAGATGCGGGCGCTCAGCTGAGGCCCGCCAGGCGAAGCAGGAGATCGAGGAGGATCGCTCCGACGACGACTGAAAAGAGCGAATCTATGCGCGTGCGCACGGAGTGGATATCGCCGGCCAGATCGACGACCATCTGTCGCGTGATCGCCTCGTAAACGCTGGTGGGCTGTACGTCGACCGACTTGGAGTCACGTCGGTCACCGATGATCTGCCGCAGAACGGTCCCGTCGCGCAACGTGTCACGTTGGTGATGTGGAGAGGTCATTATTCACCGCCCAATCCGAGCTCAAGCAACACCTGAGTGACGGCGTCGGTCAGCCCTTCGGCGAGCGCGCCGCTCATACTGCGCTGCATGCGCACGGCACGCACGACGGCGTCGACGACGCGTGGAATCGAGGTCGCGAGTCGCGCCGCGCTTTCCTCCTCGGCGAGGAGTCGTGCCAGCACGATGCGCAACGCGCCGATCTCCTCCGTCAGTGAGTCTCGTTCCAGTCCAGCGTCCGCCACGTAGCGGCTGACCAGTTCCTCAATGCGCTCCTCCAGCGCGTCCTGAATACGGGATGAGACGATTGGTTCGTCCAACGGTGCGCCGTCGTCTGTCCGGCCCACATGCTGGGTCAAATGCGCATAGCACAGTGATTCCCCTCGCACCGGCCAGGCACGACACCCAGCTCGTTCACATCGTTTGGCGCGATTCATGGCCCCACCTCCAATTCTCAGAATTAGAACATACGTTCTGTTTTCTACTAGGCGAACGCCGCTGACGGCCGGAATCGCGACAGGCACGGAGTGGACGGTGAAAGGAGCGGGAGACGTGACGGAAGTAGGGACGAATTCAAGACTTCAGTCCCATCGCGCGAACAGGAAGGCTTCCAGATGATGGACACGTGGCACCGCACGCGATGGATTGCGCTTGTGCCAGAGACCGGTCGCCACGTTCCACCTTGAACGACGATTCTTCCGGTCTCGCGACATCAGACGTATTCCCGCGCGTGAGGTTTGAATGATGACGAGGGCTCGAGCGATCGCCGGTTGGGGACTGATCGCGATCTTCCCCACGATTCTTCTCTGGTCATTGCTCAACAATGTCGTCAGCGATCCAGTTTGGGCGGGCCCGACGTTCCACGTCTACATCGTGTCGTTCGCCTCGCTCCTGGCGCTCATCATGGCGGTCATGATGCGCGTCGCCGCGGGACAACTGCGCGACCCACGCGTTCTGTTCCTCTCACTTGCGTTTATGGGCATCGCGGGCATTTTCATGACTCACGCTTTGACGACGCCCGGCGAAATCGTCCCGAACAATCCCTGGGTCGGCTTTTCGTCCCGTTTAAGCCTCGCGGTTGGCGCCACGCTACTGGTGATGGCGACGGTCCGCTGGACGCCGCGGGCACGCGACCTGATCGTAGGGAGGCAAACGCTCATCACCGTCCTGTTTGCGGCGTTGATGCTCGGGTACGGTGCGACGGCTATCGGAACCTCGCTGGCCGGAAGCCATTCATCCGCTCCATCCGTTGCCGCGACCAGCGCCAGCGTAGGAGATGGTTACGGCGTCCCTGTGTCTCAGGGCGCCAACGCATCCAGCGACGGTGGAGATGACGACGCCATCGATCTCACGACCTCGACACCGTTTGATGGACTGTTCAAATTCCTGAGCAAGAAATCGGTCTCGTACTCGCTCTCAGCGCTGACCCTGGTCTTGCTTGGGATCGTGATTCTGAGGTACTTCCAGGTTTTTCGGGTCTCTGGGGCCCCGTTGGCCGGAGGGTTCCTCTTCAGCTCGATTTTCCTGGCGCAGAGCCAGATCTCGATGACCATCGCCCCGGCCTGGCATGCCAGCTGGTGGGAATACCACGTGCTGATGATCGTGGCACTCGGTTCGGCGGTGTATGGACTCGTGCGTGAATACGCTCAGAACGGCAGCCTGAACGGGGTCGTAGGCGGGCTGCTGCTGCGGGACACCATCGTGCAGCTGCAGCGTGGTTATGCCGACGTGATCGTGGCGTTGGTAGAGGCAGTCGAAGCCAAGGACCCGTACACGCGCGGGCACACCCAGCGAGTGTCGGAGCTGGCCGTACTGATCGGCCAGGACATCGGATACGACTCGGAACAGCTCAAGGTTCTGAATCAGGCCGCTATGCTGCATGACATCGGCAAAATTGGGATTCCAGATTCGGTGCTGAACAAGCCCGGACGGCTGACTCCCGCCGAGTTCGATGTGATCAAGGAGCATCCGGTGCGTAGTCATCGCATCATTCAGCATGCGCGGTCACTGCAGCGCGAAATCGCGGGAGTGCGACATCACCATGAGCGCATGGACGGCTCCGGTTATCCCGACGGGCTCAGAGGCGAAGAGATTCCGATGGACGCCCGCATCATCGCCGTGGCAGACGTCCTTGACGCGCTGACGTCGGCCAGGCCGTATCGAGAGGCCCGGAGTGTCGATCATGCACTCGAGATTATCGATCAGGAATCCGGGACGAAACTCGACGTCGCCTGCGTTGCGGCCCTGCACCGCATCATCCCGGTTTGGGTCGGTCGCGTTCAGCAGATCGGCGCCGAAGGGTCGAGCGAACCTGCCTGGGCCGGACAGTCAACCGCTGAAGGACGTGGATCGATTCTTCCTGCGGGTTCGCCCGGCTCCGTGTAGCACCCTCTAACCCTCACCACGGATTGCCTCGACGTGGTTACACTTCGTCGTCGATCGGTCATCGCTGGTTGAAGGACGTTTCACCATGAACGGAACTGATCTCGAACGTATTCGCGGCACCGCGGAGGAACTCGCGCGAGCCATTGAGGGACAGTACGGTCAGCCGCTGGCGTTTGACCTGCCGTCTCTCGCCGTACTTGATGCCGTTCTGAGTGAGTGGCTCGACATGGCCTCTGTCTACGACGCGGCCGACGACCGTCTCGTCGGGTCGCTTACCTACCCGGTCGTCACGTACGTGGGTGAGTGTCTGCTGGCGAGCCTGGGGGCAAGCTGGAGACCGGCGCAGGATGACTCGTCTCTTCCGGTACTGAGGCTGCCAGATGGGAAGCTGCTCGATTTGGAGGAGCCGGTAGTGGCGGTGCTTCGCGGTCAGGTGAGTCCGTTCTTTCACCGACTCGCGACCGATCTGATCCCGACGGAAACGAACGGTGAGTCTCACACGTGATCGGAGACGAAGTCAGCGCTGGTCGACGCGCGGACGATCGCCACAGGCAGCTTCAGGTGCTGCAGTCACGCATGGCGATCTGTCAGCACTGCGTCGAGGCCGGCCACATCCCATCGGCTCTCCCGATATTTCACGGGGTCGCTTCGGCCCGTGTCATGATCGTGGGTCAGGCTCCGGCGGCGCCCGTATCGGAGCGGCCGCTTCCGTATTCGGGGGCAACCGGAAAGACGCTCAAGTCCTGGCTATCACGTGCTGGATTCGACCCGGAGACGTTCTATTCAGACTTCTACCTGACGTCGCTGACCAAGTGCTTCCCAGGTGCGAAGGCCGGCGGCAAGGGGGACCGTGCGCCGTCCCGCGGCGAAATCGCTTTGTGTCGCGGCCATCTTGAGCACGAGCTTGCGCTGGTCCAACCCGAGCTGATCATGTCGCTTGGCCGTCTCTCGATCAGCTATTTCGTCGGTCCCTCGCCGTTAGCCGAGCTGATCGGACGAGTCTTCGAGCGGGAAACGGCATTCGTGGTGCCGTTGCCGCATCCCTCGGGCGTCAGCCACTGGCTCAATTCAGCGGAACATCGCGCGTTGCTCGACGACGCGATCGAAAGGTTGAGCGAGCTGCGCGTCAGGCTGAAGCTGTGAATTTCAGCTGACTGGCTTGGTGCCGGGACGCGTGGCGCGATAGGCCTCGCGGGAGCGTTCGATCATCTCCCAGGCTTCCTCACGAGAGTGCCAGCCAATGACCTCGGTCTTCTTTCGCTCGAGCAATTTGTACGTGTCGAAGAAGGTCTCGATCTCGCGTAGCCAGTGTTGCTCGAGGTGATCGAGGTCGGAAATCCTCTCAAAACGTGGGTCGCCCGTCGGCACCGCAAGCACTTTGAAGTCGCTCCCTTTTTCATCCACCATGTCGAGGCCGCCAATCGGTTCGGCCTCAATCCAGCAGCCGGGAAATGTGGGCTCGTGGGTGATGATCAAGATGTCCAGGTGGTCACCGTCCGGCGCCAGCGTATCCGGGATGAATCCGTAGTCGGTGGGGTAGTGAACTGATGAGTAGAGGACGCGATCGAGGCGAATGCGACCGGTTGCCTCATCCACCTCATACTTGTTGCGGCTGCCACGCGGAATCTCGACCAACGCATCGACCGTTCGCTTGTCCGTGGTCATGAGCTCTCCAGTCAGATTTCAGTTCGCGATGTTTGTGCGTCCAGGGCACTGGCGGGAGCAGGTCATCCGTCAGTGAACTGTCGACGTATGAGGATACCGCCAACGCCGGTAGGGGCGCACTGCTGTGCGCCCGTCTAGATGTGTTTCGCGCGATTTGGATTGTCCGATCCACAAGTGCGGGCAGGCAAATGTTGGGCGTACGCAGTGCGCCCCTACCAGGCGAATCTCAGCCGGGGCAGGCGACGGCGGCCGCAGGTGCCGCCGCTAAGACGGGTTTGAACGTGATGATTGGGAATGGCGTGGCGGTGGTCGGCCTGCGGCCGAAGGATAGGGGAATCCCCTTGCGGGTCCGGGGTTTGTCTCTAAGATTGCCTGGGTACACTCAGCCCGTTTAGGGGCATCGTTTAGGTGAGCCCTGGGTTTTCAACCCGGGGCGAAAATTGGGCGCGAACATTGAACGCTGGGCACGTACCAATTCTGTCCGCATCCCCGCCTCAATCTCGATCCCGAATCAGCGGCAACGTCGAGCAGTGAATGCCGCCGCCGTTCTTCAGGATCTCGTCGAACAGAATCTCAATCGTCTCGACTCCAGCGTTGTTCAGACGTTCGATCGTGCGTGGGCAGCCGGTCGGGATGATCACGCGGCCCGGTCGAACCGCCAGGCAATTGATGGCTTTGCGGTCGGTCGGCCAGATGTGGATCGGCTGAATGCCCAGCTCTTTCAACGTATCGAGAAACCAATAGGGGAGCTGTGGCACGTTGATGAGCGCTTTGTCGTGATCGACCATCATGAACGCGCCATCGAGGTGCATGGCGAAGCCGGTGAGCGGCACTCGAATGACACGCACGTCCTGTTCTGCCAGTACGTTCTCCAGTTGGCGCACGCCTGATTCGTTCTGTCGCGGGGCCATGCCCACCGCGGCGACGTGCTCGTTCAGGAACGCGAAGGACCCACCCTCGAAGAGACCCGACCCCTGAATCGTCAGCAAGATGGGCATGCCGAGGCTCGCCAGCAGGCGCGTCGCATGTGCCTCCTCCCCTCGTCGTCCGTAATCGGGACTCTTGCTAACCAGCCCCATGCGCGTGATGACCGCGCCGCCCTTGATGGCGACGGCGGTGTCCCGTTGAAAGACGGCGTGCGAATCGTGGGCCGGACAATCGTTGTAGACCACCTCGACGCCCTCGTCCCGCAACGTCTTGACCATGCGGTCGTGCTCTTCCTGCATCAACGCGAGATTCGGCGCATTGCTGTCGCGCCAATACCACTGTTCGTCATCGTCGATAAACGCGCCAATGGATGGATCGTAGCGATTGAGGTCGATCACGTTGACTTCGTCACCCGGGCGATGGACGACACAGAGCCGCAATTGTCCGACGTCGTTCTGGACGCCCCAGCTGCGGCCCCAAACTCGTTCCTGCATTTCTGGAGCGCCAAATGGCGGGTCGGCGCGCGGGGGGACACGCTCCAGAATCAGGTGGTAATAGGCTTCTGTGGTGCGAAATTGATCCGGCGCTGGCGTCGACATTCCCGGCCCCTCCTGTCATCCCTCGTTCATCGACCGGGATGTTCTCATGCGGAGCGCTATGTGGACAAGGTTCGGAGAGGGCGGTCAGGCTTCCCTGGCGTACAGCTGCTCGCGGATCGCCAGGATCTCGCTGCGTAGCTGGGAGTCGTTCTCGACCTGGCGTTCCATCTTCTCGATGCCGTGCATGATGGTGCTGTGGTCCCGTCCGCCCAGGAGCTGTCCGATCTGCACCAGCGACGAATCGGTCTCCTCGCGCAGCAGCAGCATGGCGACCTGACGTGGGACGACGACGGCACGTCGACGTCCTGGACCGATCATGTCGATGTGGGCCACTTGATAGAAGTCGGAGACGGTGTCGACGACCCGGTCAGGCGTGATCTGGCGACGTCGCTGATCGAGGATGGTGTCGGTGAGCGCTTGAATCGTGAGCTCGATGGAGAGTGGCCGCTGATACAGCTGGGAAAGCGCGATGATCTTGTTGAGCGCCCCTTCCAGCTCGCGGATGTTGCTTTGAACCCGTCGGGCGACGTACTCGAGCACGTCGGTCGGTACGGCCACGTTGAGCTCGCGCCCCTTCTCGGCCAGGATCGCCTCGCGCGTCTCAAGGTCGGGCGGTTGGATGTCGGCCAGCAAGCCCCCCTCAAAGCGAGAACGGAGACGGTCGGTCATGGTCGGGATGGCCTTGGGCGGACGATCGCTGCTGATGATGATCTGCTTGCCGGCTTGATACAGCGCGTTGAACGTGTGGAAGAACTCCTCCTGCGTGCCCTCTTTCCCGGCGATGAACTGGATGTCGTCGATCATCAGGATGTCGATGGTCCGATATCGGCTGCGGAACTCTTCGTTCCGGTTCTGGCGAATGGCGTTGACCATGTCGTTCGTGAATGTCTCCGAGGAGACGTAGCGCACCAGCAGACTCGGGTCGCGCGACAGCGCGCGATGACCGATCGCGTGCAACAGGTGCGTCTTACCCAAACCCACGCCACCGTAAATGAAGAGCGGATTGAACGTCGCCGCGGGTTTGTCGGCCACGGCGAGGGCGGCCGCGTGGGCCAATCGGTTGTTTGCCCCAATAACGAATTTCTCGAAGACGTAGCGGGAATTGAGTCCGCTCTCGGGAGTCGCACTCAGCTCGAGTTGTTGCGGGCTCGTCTCCACGACGGCGTCGATAGTCCGGGTGACGGTCGCACTGCTCGCGCGCGAGGCGGTGGAGCGCCGAGCGCCCTGGGAGCGGGGTGCGTGTTCACCGGCGTTGAGGAGCGCGAACTGCACCGCGACCTTGGTGCCGGTGATAGTGGAGAGTGCCTGTTGCACCTGGAGCGCGAATTTGTTGCGCAGCTGATCGACGGCAAAGGTATTTGGCGCGCCAATGGTCGCCGATTCGCCGTCCCAGTTCACTAATTGGGTATTGCGCAACCAGGTTTCGAAGTTGGCACGCGAAAGCTGGGACTGCAGCTCCCCTAATGCGGCTTGCCAGATCTGCGTGGGTTGCATCGCGCGATCCCCTCGTCGCCAGCGCCGGACCGTGTCCCGGTGTACGTACGCACAGCTAGACTCATATTAACAAGGTGCTCTGACGATGGCAAGTATGCCGTTCCGCGACGACGACTGCAAAAAGCATAGATCGGGCCATTTGGCCCGATCTATGCCGGGAAGGGGGGAAGGGACGGAGCACACCGGCTCCAGTTCTCGCATGTCGAGAGTCGGTTTCTCGGGTCGGCTCTCTACTCTCTTATACGCAAGGGATGCCAGTTCGGTTCCATCTCATATCTGTTCATTCTGTCAGGTGACACAGGCGCTTGCTCGACGATGTCAAATACCTTGACGTCGTCTAACTATTGTATTATCATCTAACAATGTTCGCGAGGTAGAGGAGGCACATGACGAATTCACGGTCGTCACAAGTAACCGCCATTGTCGAGGCGTACGAACTAGTCACCAGGTCGTTGCGCGGCCAAACCGTCACAGACTGGGTTGAGCTCGATTTGACCATGGCTCAGCTCAAAACGCTGTTCACGCTGGAGTACGCTGGCGAGGCGACGATCGGCCAGACGGCTGAGCGGTTGGGGATTTCTCTGCCGACCGCGAGTCACCTCATTGACCGGTTGGTACAGGGTGGATTCGTTGATCGCGCGGAAGATCCGACCGATCGACGCCGCACGCTGGCGAAAGCGTCTCCGAAGGGGACAGATCTGACCCGGCAGCTGCGTCAAGGTGGGCGCGAGTCGCTCTTCGTTTGGCTGACTGAGATGGACGATGAGTCTCTCTCCGCGTTGGCAACGGGGATAAGCCGACTGGCGCAGCTGGTGGCTGCGCAAGGGAACTGCGCCGCGCTGGAGCAGCCGGCGGCGTCCGTCTCGAACTGAGCAAGAGTAGAAGGGGTCGATAAGGGAGAAGTATGGCCGAATCAGTCTCATCATCCGCTGCAAATCCGGTGGAAGAGCCATTCAATATCCGGCTCGTGTTGCCGGTCGTCGCGAGCGTCATGCTCGGTATCTTGCTCGCTGCCCTCGATCAGACGATCGTCGGCACCGCGATGCCCCGCATCGTCGCCGATCTCGGGGGACTTTCACACTACGCCTGGGTCTTCACGGCCTACATGCTGGCATCGACGGTGACCGTGCCGATCTACGGCAAACTGTCGGACATTTACGGACGTCGCTGGTTCTTCATCGGTGGCATGTTCCTCTTCCTGATCGGCTCGGCCCTCTCGGGCATGTCGCAGACCATGGATCAACTGATCTTGTTCCGCGCGCTGCAAGGTCTCGGTGCCGGTGCCATGATGCCGATCGCGTTCGCCATTATCGGTGACGTCTTCCCTCCGGCCGAGCGTGGAAAGTGGCAAGGGCTAACCTCGGGAATGTTCGGGATCGCTTCGATCGTTGGCCCGACACTCGGTGGCTGGCTGACCGACAACCTTGGCTGGCGCTGGGTCTTCTACGTCAACATGCCGGTTGGCGCGATCGCCATCCTCACCGCGTTTTTCGGGCTTCCGAAGATCCGCTCGGCGCATAAGCACACGATCGACTATTACGGCGCCGCGGCTCTGGTTGCCGGCACCGTGCCGTTGTTGCTCGCGTTTTCCTGGGCGGGTGACAAGTACGCGTGGATGTCGTCCCAAATTATTGGCCTGCTCGTATTCTCGGTCGTGATGATCGGTGTGTTCCTCTTCATCGAGTCGCGCGCCGCGGAGCCGATCCTGAGTCCGAGTTTGTTCAAGAACCGGATCTTCACCGTCTCAAATCTAGCGTCGTTCTTGATCGCGGGCGGTATGTTTGGCGCCATCATGTATCTGCCCCTCTTCGTGCAGGGCGTGATGGGTGATAGTGCCACGAGCTCTGGTGCGGTCCTGACCCCCATGATGCTCGGCTTCGTCGTGAGCAGCATCATCGGCGGACAGTTGATGTCCCGCACCGGTCGCTACAAAGTGCTGGCACTCAGCAGTCTTGTGCTTGCGGTGCTCGGAATGTTCCTCTTATCGCGCATGGGCATCAACGCTTCCAAAGGCGAGCTCGTGCGAAACATGGTCCTAACCGGTCTCGGCATCGGCACGACCATGAGTCTCTTCACCATCGTGGTTCAAAACGCCTTTCCGCTCAAGCGAATGGGCGAGGTTACGGCGAGCCTTCAATTCTTCCGCAACATCGGAGGCACGCTCGGAGTGGCGATCCTTGGGTCTTTGATGACGAGCCGCTTTCACACGGTCTTCAATCAGCAGCTTCCGGCTGACGTGTCCGCGACCGTCCCGAAGGAACAGCTCGCGCAGCTTAACAATCCGCAGCTGATCCTTTCGCCCGACGCCGTGGCTCAGATGAAGGAATCGTTTGCCGCGTTCGGGGGTCAGGGAGATCAGCTCTTCAATCAGGTCATCCTGACCGTGCGGACGGCGCTCTCCGTTGCCATCACCGATCTATTCGTGATCGGAATGGTCTTCATGCTCCTGTCGCTGGCAGTGACCTTCTTCCTGACGGAAGTGCCGCTGCGGCGTACGCTGGCTGAAGCGGCCGGGAGTGCCATGGCCGAGGGTGGTCACATCTCCATGGAGCCTGAGCCGGAGCCCGCCGGAACTCTGACCGGCGTCGGAGAACCGTCGGCAGACTGACGATCGTCGTCAATCCCCGAAATCAAATGGGCCACCGGCTAACCCGGCGGCCCATTTTCATAGTCAGAGGCATGGGGTCGAGCGATTCATCCGCGTTTCGTGGCCGAAAAATGCGACGTGGCTTAGCCTCGCACGATGCCGATCACATCGCCTTGGGGAGTGCGAAGGAGAAATGCGCTCCAGAAGAACTGGCAGCCGCCCAGATGCGCCCGCCATGTGCCTCCACGATACCGCGCGCGATTGCCAAACCCAGACCGGCACCGCCATCGTCGTGACGCGAGCGATCGGCACGGTAGAACCGATCGAATACATGCGGCAGATCGGCATCATCGATGCCCGGGCCGTTATCTTCAATGTTGAAGACGACCTCCTGCCCCGACTCGACCGCATAGACCGTGACCTTGCCTCCATTGGGTGTGTAGCGCAGGGCGTTGTCCACCAGGTTATAGAAGACACGTTGAATTTGCGACGTATCCGCCAAAACCTGGAGTCCCACGCCGTCCCGATCGCCGTCGAGTGTGATCGCCCGCTGAATTGCTTTGGGTTGCATCGAATCGAGTGCGTCGCGGATGAGCGACGCAGCCGGGCTCGCTTCCAGCTGGAGACGCAGGGCTCCGGCGTCGATGCGTGACAGCTCGAAGAGGTCGTTGATCAGCCCCGTCAGTCCCCGTGCTTCGTCCAGGATCTGCGACAAATAGAGGTCGGTCGTTTCACCGTCGACGACGCCGTCCTGGATCGCCTCGACCATGGCCTGGATCGACGAGAGTGGCGTCCGTAGATCGTGTGAAATGGCGGCGATCATTTGACGGCGTGCCGTCTCCGCCTCGAGCTGCAAGCGATTGGCCTCCTCGAGTCGTCGCGCCATGGTGTTGAACGAGATTGCCAGTCGGTCGACCTCGTCGTTCCCCTGAACCCGCACGCGCGTATCGAGATGACCCTCGGCCATGGCATGCGCGGCTCGGCTGAAGACCGCCACGCGGTCGGCGAGTGATCGAGCCGCGAACATGGCAAAGGGAACAGAAACGCCGATGGCAAAGACCAGAAGGAGCGTCAAGAGGATGAGGTCGTGGGAATTGATGAACATCAGCTGCGCGGTGATCACGATGCTGGCGAGCGCGGTGAGCACGCCGATGAGGGCCGGTATGAAGACTTTCGTCCAGAGATCTCCCCAACGTACGGCGTGGAGCAGTGCGAGGCTGGTGTATCCAAACACCCACGCGACCGCGGCCGACGCTCCCAGCGTCAGCGCCAGCGTACGCAGGTCCGGCGCATCCGCGTGTAGGTAGTGATGCGCGAGAGCCAAAATCAGGACCAGCGTCAGAATCGGCGGCAACAGAAGCGTCGCCGTGACTCGCAACATCAGCGCGAGCATCAGGCGAGAGCGTCCGCCTCTAACCTTCGAGCTTGTAACCAACGCCCCACACTGTCTTCAAGAACTGCGGTCGAACTGGATCCGGCTCGATCTTTGAGCGCAGTCGATGGATGTGTACGGTGACCGTGCTTTCGTCACCAAAGTACTCGTAATCCCAGACTTGATCGAGCAGCTGCGTGCGTGTGAAGACCTGGCCGACGTTGCGTACCAGGAACCAGAGCAGGTCGAACTCTTTGGCGGTCAGCTCGACCGGTTCGTTGCGCACGCTCGCTTGACGTCCGGCGGGGTCGATGATGATTGGGCCAACGCGTACGGTCCCTTCCACCGGTGGCGTGATCGGCTGTCGGGTTCGCCGCAGAACGGCGCGCACGCGAGCCACCAACTCACGCGGACTGAACGGTTTCGAGACATAGTCGTCGGCGCCGAGCTCCAGCCCAACAATGCGATCTGCCTCATCACCTTTGGCCGTCACCACGATGATCGGCACCGTCGACTCGGCGCGCAACCGTCGACAGACCTCGAGCCCATCGATCTTGGGTAGCATCAAGTCGAGCAAGACGAGGTCGGGCGACCACTCGGCGGCCATCTCCAGTGCCGCCTCTCCATCACTCGCGGTCATGACCTCGAACCCATCTCGCTTCAGATATCGGCTAACGACGTCGGCGACCATCGTCTCATCCTCGACGATGAGGATCTTCGGAGCTTCGTAATTTTGCATGCTTTTCCTCTGGCCCAGCGCACCGGGCGTGGATTGAACCGTTGCCACCAGCTTCCTGTTCAACGACCGCTTCGATCGGCCGCCCTCAGAATTCGCGGATCTGTCCGCGACACACGGCTCGACAAATGGGATAGCTCCCATAGTCGCACTTCACATAGTACGTGAACACTGCTCATTGATCCTTAAGTTTCTTACGGCGCCGCACCATCTTGGGTAATTTGTGCTGGTTAGTACCCGGTATTGGCCGGTACGGTGGTTTTGCGCACCTGATCCTGTCTGATTACGGTCGATTTCGGGGTACCTTGCGCCTGAACCTCTCCAACTGTCCAACGGCACCACCTGAACCAAGAGACAGGTAGGTTCACAACCAAGGGACGTTTGGTCTGGGCCCGTACCACTTCATACTTGTTTTGGTCGTCGTCAAGATTGGTTGCGCGGATCGGACGCACGTGAAGGACGATGACACTCACCTTGGTGGATGCAGAGTCGGACGCCACCAGTAGAGCAAACCGGTGTCTGGCCGTCGTCAGTACACGGCATTCGTATGAAACCGAAAGGCGCACAGCGTCTGGGGCAGCACGGGAGGACGCTCAATGACATCCTGGTTCTCAACCGAAGGTCTGGCGCGCATTAGCGCGCGGCACCCATGGCGAACGATCGCGGTATGGCTCGTGATCATCGTTCTGGGGGCGGTAGCGGCGTCTGGTTTGGGCAACGCCCTTTCAACCGACGTCAACTTCACCAACAAACCTGAATCGGTGAAGGGCACCGATCTTCTGGACGCACGCATGAACAACTCGTCCCCGGTAACGGAGACGGTGATCGTTCAATCGACTACGGCCACAGTGGATGACGCGGCGTTCGAACAAGCGGTCAAGCAAGACGCGAACACCTTGCTCGGCCTGAACGGCGTCGTGACAAACGTCACCACGTATTACGATGCTAAGGCTGCCGGTGCGCCCCAAGCTGATCAGATGGTTTCTCCCGATCGCAAGACGACCATCATGAACGTCGAGCTTGGGAATGACATCGACAAGGCCAACAACCACGCTGACGAATATATGAACGCCGTCAGCGGTTTGAGCAGCAGCAGCTTCAAGGTCCTTACGGTCGGCACGGTCAGCAGCAATCAAGAATTCAACGATATCTCTTCGAGCGACCTGGCCAAGGCCGAGAAATACACGCTGCCGCTGACGATCTTGATCTTGATCGTCGTTTTTGGCGCCCTCATCGCGGCGTCGGTGCCGTTGATCCTTTCGATCGCCTCGATCATCGTCGCGCTCGGACTGACAGCGCTTGCCGGGCGCGTCATGAATCTATCCCTCTACGTCGAGAACATGATCTTCATGATCGGGTTCGCCGTCGGCATCGACTACGCTCTCTTCATCATCTCGCGCTACCGCGAGGAGCGGAGCCATGGCGTCCAGAAGCACGAGGCGATCGCGGCGACGGGCCGCACGGCGAGTAAGGCCGTTCTCTTCTCCGGCATGACCGTCGTCTTTGCCCTGTCGGGAATGCTTCTGATGCCGTCGACTGTCTTCCACAGCCTCGGCACCGGTGCGGTGCTGGTGGTGGTTGTTGCGGTCGTGGCCATGCTCACACTCATCCCAGCCGTTCTGAGCTTGCTCGGTGACCGCATCGAGTGGCCGCGTCGCCGGCGATACAGCGAGATCCAGGTGGCCTCGAATGATCGCTGGGACGACGAGGTAATCCACAAAGGCTTCTGGGGTCGTGTTACCCGCGTGGTGATGAGCCACCCGGCGATCTCGGCCGTGCTGGCAATCGTCCTCCTCGGCAGCGTCGCCATCCCGTTCTTCCAGCTCAAGCGCGGCACGGCGGGTATCGAGACCCTGCCTGACAGTAATGTCAAGACCGCCTACCAGATCCTGAACACCGAATTCTCGGCCGGCCTGCTGGCTCCGTATCAGATCGTGGTCGATGGACCCAAGAACCAGCAGACTCAGGCAGCAATCGATCGGCTCAACAGCGAGATCCAGCAGAATGGCTCGTTCGTGCCGAATACTGAGGTGACCTGGAACCAGGACGGCAACCTGGCGCTGGTCAAGGCTACGCTGAAGGCGAATACCAACTCACCACTCGCCTACGACACGCTGAAGCAGCTTCGCGGGCAGATGGTCCCAGCCGCATTCAACGGCAGCGGAGCCAAGGTTTACGTCACCGGCGTGACGGCCTTCAACGCGGACTTCTTCCACGTCGTCGACTCGTACACGCCGGTCATCTTCGTCTGGGTGCTGGGTCTGAGCTTCCTGCTCCTTCTGCTCGCGTTCCGCTCGATCATCGTGCCGCTCAAGGCGATCCTGCTGAACCTGCTCTCTGTTGGTGCGACCTACGGCTTGATGGTGCTGGTCTTCGAGAAGGGCTACCTGCACACGCTGTTCGGGTTCCAGACTTCTCCGACCGTCGAAGCTTGGGTTCCGATCTTCCTCTTCTGCGTCCTCTTCGGACTGAGCATGGACTACCACGTCTTCCTCCTCAGCCGTATCCGGGAGCACTACGACCAGACTCATCGAAATCGAGAGTCGGTCGCCGTCGGACTGCAATCGACCGCGCGACTCATCACGGGTGCCGCGCTGATCATGGTGGTGGTCTTTAGCGGGTTCGCCGCTGGTCAGTTGATTGCATTCCAGCAGATGGGCTTTGGATTGGCCGTCGCAGTTCTGTTGGACGCCACCGTGGTGCGATCTGTCCTGGTTCCATCGATGATGGCGCTGCTCGGCGACATCAACTGGTACCTGCCGTCCTGGCTGAGCTGGCTGCCTGATCTGCGTATCGAAGGCGAGTCCACCAAACACCAGCCAGACGTGGTAGTGCCTGAACTGGTTCTCGAAAACGCCGATTGATCCTGGCGATCAAACGGTTCCCAAACACAATGAACGAGGGCCGGCAATTTGCCGGCCCTCGCGGTCTTTGGTTTGGAGGAAGCTATGCCGCCGGTCGTTCCGTGGCCAGGGCGCTCCATGCGCCGAGCAGGAAGACAACGGCTCCGGAAATCACACAGTCCCACAAAATGGCGGCTGTGGCCGAGTCCCCGAACACCCAGGGGGAGATGAAGACCCAAACACCGACGGCGGCGTTAATCCAGCTCAGTGAGCTGATCATCCCTGTGCCCCACAATCGCACTCCCGAGAAGAGAATAACGATCGCGCCACAGATGACGACGTTCCAGGTCATCGCCGTGAAGTTGTTGAAACCCAGCACCCATGGCGAGATGATGAGCCAGACAGCGGCGGCGAAGTTCAGTCCGCTTGGGACTGCAAACGAATTAGAGCGGTATGTATCCATACAGCGTCTCCTTCATTGTTTCGTGCCACTCGATCGAAGAGGTCACTCACCGGTTCGGTGAGAGAGCGTCCAGCGCTCCCGATTCGTTGTTTCGCGAGCGGTCGATCCACGATGGCACTGATACGTGCTGAAGTTGATCGCAGTTGGCGAATCATTATCGCCACACGTTGTTTATTACAAGTGGCGTGCCAGCATCCCCGAGCGGGGCATGTAATCGGTTCAAATTCAGATGATAGATTCTTCATCGGACGTGCGTATCTTGGTCGTAATGAACGTGAACGTCGCGCCCCGCATGGGATTGGTTTCGCGGCGACTCAGTCGACAGGGGTGAGTGCTTGGCAGAGGTACGGTTTCCAAACGGTGTCGTCGTTCGAGCTACACCATTGGTGGATCGTGACCTGAACGACACATGGCGTACGTTTGGTCTCTATCTCGATGCACGTTGGAAGCCAACCTGGCCGGCTTTCGTGGTCGACTGGCCGGACTTTGGCCTGCCCAGGGATTGGGACCTCGCCGCCAACGAGATCAGGCATGCGTACGATGTGGCGACATCGGGTGGACGCGTCGAAGTTGGTTGTGCGGGTGGGCTCGGGCGGACGGGCACAGTGCTGGCGTGCATGGCGATACTCTCCGGTGTACCCGTGAATCAGGCGGTCGATTGGATACGCGCGAATTACGATCGACGTGCGATCGAGACCGACGCGCAAGCTGAGTGGGTGGAATGGTTCGGCTGCGACGCAAGGGGCTCTCACGACATGGAATGAAGTTTTGACGAAGAGGGCGATGAATGGACTCATGTGTGGTGTAAACTTGATTTGTCGACTCATCGAAGAATTGAACACGATCTCAAGTGTCGGCTGTGATCTGCAGTATCACCTGAGCTGAATGGCTTCGCTCGAGCGAATGACCTGAATTCAGCCTGATCGGACGATCGTGATGCCTCCACATCGGGACGTTCCTTCCGGCGACGCCGGATCTACGCAGGAACGTGTATCCAACAGGCAAACTGAGCAACCGCAACGACGGCATGAGGACTCGGCGGACTGGTTCAAGCTGAGCTTCGATCACTCTTCCGTTCCACAGGCGATCGTCGCTGCCGATGGGGCACTCGTGGCCGCAAACGCGGCATTTCGGTCCGTAGTCGACGTCGATGCAATGTACCGCCGTAACGGATCGCTCGATTCAACCGAGTTCAGCTTTTCGGCGCTACTCTCGACGATCGATTTTTCGGCGTGCTCAGGCGCGTCAACGGAGCTGGATCTCGAAACTCGCGACGGCACGCGCGCGAAGCTGAGAGTCGACGTGATTGGCAACGATTCCGAGATCGGCCCAATTGCCGCCGTGACCTTCTGGCACTTGGCGGATTCGGCGCACGCCGTTGCCACCCCAGAGTCTGAGCTGGGTCAGGAACGCGCCGCCAGGCGCGATGCCGAGATTTCGGTTGACCTCATCGAGCGACTACTCGGCATCACCGACGTCGCGCTCGCGCATATCGAGCTGCATGACCTCCTCAATGAGCTACTCGGACGCATCCGGGACGTCCTGAAGACCGATGAAGCCAGCATCCTGCTCACCGATCCAGATGGAGACGCGTTATCGCTGCGCGTGTCTCTGCATCCCGATCAGCTGGTGCGACGTCCGATACGCGTTCCGATTGGAGTCGGATTCGCCGGGCGTATCGCGCAGACGAGAGTCCCGATGGTGCTCGACGACGTCTCCGAATTTCGGTTCAGTAATCCCGCCATGCTGCGGCGTGGGGTACGGTCTCTGATGGGTGTCCCGATGATCCTCGATCATCGAGTTCTCGGGGTGATCCATGTGGGGATGCGCTCGCCCCGTCATTTCGATGACGGCGAACTCCGCTTGCTGGAGCTGGCGGCCGCGCGTATCTCGTTGGCGGTCGATCGATCCAACCTCTATGAAGCGGAGCGTCTGGCGCGAGCTGCCGCGGAGCGTGCGCAACGGCGCGACGAGTTTCTGGCACGGGCGAGTGAGATCCTCTCATCGTCGCTCGATCAGAAGATCACACTTGGCCATGCGACCCAGATTGCCGTGCCCGAAATCGGCGACATTTGCACGGTGGTTTTGATCGACCGGGACGGCATCGTGCGTCTCGTTGCGGGTACTGCCACGGCCGATTTGCGGCATCTGCTCCCACCTGCAGGTGAAAAGCTACCTCGTCCGCTCTCCGAGTGCCCGACTATCTCGAGGTTGGTTGAGTCCGGTGAGACATTGTTGATCGAGGACGGCATCGAGGAGTTCCTCGCAGAGATATCCGCCGGCGACGACCATCTGCGCGATCTGCACTGCGCTGCTCTGAAGTCGGCAATGCGCCTTCCGCTGAAATCGGGCGGGAGAGTCATCGGCGTCATCACATTCTGCCTCGCTTCCGAGGATCGGAATTTTACGGCGGCAGACGTGGCCCTGGCCGAGGACTTCGCTCACGTGGTTGCGCTGGCAACTGACAACACCACGCATTACATGGAAGCCCAGCGCGCGATCGGCGCGCGGGATGAATTCATCTCGATCGCCTCTCACGAACTGAAGACGCCGCTCACGACGGTGAAAGGCTACGTCCAGCTCCTACGTCGACACCTGAACGAGTCCACTCCCGATCATGAGAGAGTCGTGCGCACGCTCGGCCAATTGCAGGATCAGGTTGGGCGCTTCGAGGAATTAGTGGATGAGCTTCTCGACGTCTCGAGGATTCAGAGCGATCGCATCCGGCTCAACTACGAGCGGTTCGATCTTTCCTATCTGGTGAGTCAAGTGATCGATCGGGTCGCGCAGGCCCACGAACAGCAATCGCCACACATGGTCGAGTACGCCATTCCCGGTCCCATCTGGGGATCGTGGGATGCATCGCGCATCGACCAGGTCGTCACCAACGTGCTGTCCAATGCCTTCAAGTATTCGCCTGCGGAGAGCACCGTAACCGTCGAAGTCTCGGCAGATGACGAGAAGGTCGAGATTCGCATCACCGATCAGGGTATCGGTGTCGCTGAGAAAGACGTCGAAGTCATTCTTCAGCCCTTTGCACGAGGAACCGGTGCGAGCGAGGTGGCGCAGGGGGCAGGTCTCGGCCTGTACATCTCGAATGAGATCGTCGTGAGGCACGGTGGGTCGCTTTCGATCGAAAGCTGCCCAGGCGCCGGCAGCACGTTCAGCATATGCTTGCCACGAGAACCAGGTGACGATCCCGTGGGCGGTTGACGGGCACGAATTCGATGACCTTGTCGTACTGGCTCATGACTTTCCTGCCAGTCACAGTTATGGTATTGTCTCACGGTTGTTCGCTCGACCGTGATTGCTCACATCCTCACATGTGCGGGAACAACCGGTCTGTGTGGCGCTTTCTTCATTTTGCCAGCTTCCTCCCACTCACACCGCAACAGTGATGTCGCCAAACGTCTGTACCGTCCTCATTGGACCTGGGTCGAGTCTGCACGGCGAGCGGAGAACAACGTGGTTTTCCGTGAATCTCCGCAGTGGGGAGAACCAAGTTGAATCAGTTTGTGTCGCGCTTGGCGCAGGCGATCCTCACGATTTTCGGCGCACTGACAATCGTCTTTCTGATCATGAGACTCACCCCAGGTGACCCTGTTCAGATCATGCTTGGTGACTACGCTACGCCCGAGCTGACCGCGACGATCAGAAAGCAATACGGACTCGATAAGCCGATACCGGTCCAGTACTACACCTTCATCAAGAACACGATCACCGGAAACTTTGGGATGTCCATCACGCAGCAGACCGATGTCACTTCGGTGATTCGCGCTTCGCTGCCCTATACCGTCGAACTCGCGATCGCCGCGATGATTGCTACGTGCTTGATCGGCATACCGCTTGGGGTGATAGCGGCACTGAACCGGAATTCGTTGGCCGATTTCGCCGCGATGATTGTCGCGTTGCTCGGGGTAGCTACGCCGGGGTTCTTCCTGGCCTTACTGATGATCTACGTCTTGAGCTATCGGCTTGGGTGGTTCCCAGTGCAGGGTGCCGGAGACGGCGGAATCGGGTCCAATCTTCACCATCTGATATTGCCGGCCGTCGCTCTCGGATTCCAGTCGTCGGCGCTCGTGGCTCGTACAACACGTTCGGCGCTGCTTGCAGTCCTCGGCGATGACTACATCCGTACCGCCTATGCAAAAGGGCTGACGGGGTTCACCGTCGTCAGGGTACACGCGTTGAGAGCCGCGCTGGTTCCCATTCTCGCGGTCCTGGGGTTGTACTTCGGGCAATTGCTCGGGGGCGCTGGGATCGCAGAGATAGTGTTTGGACGTCCCGGACTCGGGAAGCTTCTGATAAACGCAATCCTTCAACGCGATTATCCGCTCTCGCAAGCGCTCATCGCGGTATTCCTCGTTGCCGTGATCGGTATCAATTTCATCACCGATACGCTGTACGGTTTTGCCGATCCAAGACTTCGCCGGAAGTAGAAGGTCGAAGCGAGTGTCCACAGCAAAGAATGCCATGGCCGAAGGCAAACAGATCTCCGAGTTCACAGGCGCTCCACGAACGTTCTGGCGCGATATGGTTCGCAGCTTCGTGCACAACCGCCCGGGGATGTTGGGAGTGATTCTTATCCTCTTCTTCATCATCTGCTCGATTTGGGGCCTGGTTGGGACGCCCGCCGACACGAATCGGAGCAGGCTCTCGACTCGGCTGGAAGCGCCCAGCGCGTCTCATTTGTTTGGCACGGATAATCAGGGACGAGACATCAAGAATCGCATCCTTCGGGGCGCGCCACTCGCGCTCGAAGTTGGAGTCCTCTCCGTCGCCGGAGGGGGCATTATCGGTTGCTCGCTGGGTCTCATTGCGGGGTTCTACCGAAAGAAGGTCGGCACCGTCATCATGCGCGTTGTCGACGCCTTGCTGGCTTTTCCAACGCTTTTACTGGCTCTTGCCATTATGGCCACGCTCGGCGCAGGACTGACCAACATCATGATCGCTGTTGGCTTTTCGACACTACCTCGATTCGCTCGAGTCATGCAGGCCGAGGTGTTGACAGTTGGAGAACGGGAGTACATCACCGCCGCACGTTCCATCGGCGCACCACCGTTCCGTTCCATCTTGCTGAAGCATGTCCTCCCCAACGCCGTGTCGTCGGTTCTCGTCATGGCGACACTCTACGTGTCCACGGCAATCCTTGCCGAGGCTACGTTGAGCTTTCTCGGCCTAGGTCCCGCGCCACCAACTCCGACGTGGGGCTCGATGATCAATGACGGGAGCTCGGTGCTTCAACTCGCCCCATGGGTTGTGTTGTTTCCTGGCGTGGCCATCATGCTCACGGTCCTCGGATTCAACCTTGTTGGCGATGGTCTGCGTGACGCGTTGGACATCCGACTCCGCGAACGGTAATTTCGGGCGTTTGGGTTTCAAATCGGAAGTGCTGGCCGACCAAGGCTGGTTGGCGGAGGAGAGAGGTGTAGATCAGTTCCATTTGCCGAACATTCGGGTGGCGGGAACTCGAATGATGCTTTCTGGAAGTTGGACAATGTGGAGGACGGTGAGTAGAATACATGGCTATTGACATAAACGTACGTCAATTAATGAACAGACGCCGGTTCTTGGCTGTTTCAGGAGCAACGACCGGTGCGGTGTTGCTAGCCGCGTGCGGCGGATCGAGCAAGAATACTCCGGCATCAACGATCTCGGCACCTGCCGCGACGTCGTCAACGGGCTCAACGGGATCGCAATCTGGCGCGTCACCCGCGGCATCGAGCCCGGCCGCGAGCAGCGCATCAACATCAACGGCAAGCGCCGGCAAACCGGGTGGAAAAAAGACGTATCGTGTGGGCACCCCCAGCGCTATCACCGAACTGGATCCGGGTAAGACGACCACAGAAGTGAACAACGCACCGCAAGAGGCGCTGTTCGATTACGTGGCCCGGTACACCTACAATCCGCCCCTTGGGACGACGATTGAGCCAGTCCTGGCGAAATCGTGGGAGATTTCCACGGACGCCAAGTCGTTCACGTTCCACCTTCAGACCGGTGTGAAGTTCCACAACGGTGATGATCTGACCGCTGACGATATCAAGTGGAACTGGGATAGAGTCAAGAATCCGGATACCGGATCTTCCGCCGGTCCTGACTGGAAAGGTTCCACGATCACCGTGGTTGATCCGACCACGATCAAGGTCGAATTCGACCACCCGAATGTCGCGTTCATTCCCGGCACCATCGCGTATACGAGTGGCAAGATCATCTCTCCCAAGGCGTACGAGGCACTGGGAGACAAGTGGATTACTCACCCGGTGGGGTCAGGGCCGTTCACCTGGGGCAACTACCTCGCTGGTACCAGCCTGACTCTCAGCAAGAATCCGGATTATTGGGGTAAGAAGCCCAATATCGACGAGATCGACTTCCATATGGCGGTCGACGATCGCACTGCGTCGTTGGCGATCTCCAAGAGCGAGATCGACGTCTACTACGTCGCGGATCCAAATATCGCGATCACCGCGTCGAAGGCCAACGATCCCAAGGTGAAATTCATCAAGGCACAATACGGGACCTCGCCATTCAACACCTGGTTCAACCTGACGCGCAAACCGCTTGACGACGTTCGCGTGCGACAGGCGCTCCGTTACGCGATCGATGCCGAGGCGATTGCAAACGATCTCTTCGGTGGATTGGCGCAGGTTGTCTACAGCTATCTGCCACCCTTCATGTTCGGTTTCACCGCTGACGTGACCAAGTATCCCTACGATCCGGATAAAGCGAAGTCACTGCTCAAGGAAGCCAATGTGCCGTCGGATTGGGCGCCGGAAATGATCTCTCAGTCGATCCTCGTCATTTCGAAGCAGATCACTGAGGCGATCGCATCGTATTGGTCGGACGTCGGGATCAAGATCAAGAACTCGTCGCTTGAGCAAGGGATCATCACCAGTCGCCGAGCCGCCGGAGACTACGACATGTATGCGACCTACGTGACGCGCATCGACCCGTCGCAGATGACCAAGCAGTTCTGGCGATCTGACGGAGCGAGCAATCTCTCGCACTATACCGGTGCCGACGACCTGATTGATCAGATCACGGCGGAGACCGACTCGAAGAAACAGGCCGAGCTGTATATGCAGCTACAAAAGAAGCTTTCGGACGACTCACCGGCGTCCTGGACGGTGGCGGTGTCGGAGCACATGCTGCTCAACCCGCGAGTGACCGGCGAACAAGGACCGGGCTGGTTGGAGCGGTTCAACTGGTTCGACGTGGATGTGCCAGCAGAATAGAGTGTTTGGAGCCGCGCCGCCCGCAAGCGGCGCGGCTCTCGCCATGAATGGGTTGGAGTCTAAAAAGTGGTCGTCGTACAGCCGCGTGTCAAGGACACTGTATCGCGCGAGATGCTCGCGGAACTGAGGAAGATCCCGCCCGCCACGATCGGGCATGTTCTTGATCACGAGTTCATGGATGTCGGACTGCGTCCGATCGGGAGTCGATTCTCATTCGTGGGCCCCGCCGTGACGGTTCGTTGCTTTGGTATCGATAGCTCGATCGTCCATTACGCGGTCGACGCCGCCGAGCCCGGCGACGTCATCGTCGTGGATCGCCTTGGGGACATGCGCTACGCCTGCTGGGGTGGGGGTGTCGCTCTCGGCGCCCAGGTTCGCGGGATAGCCGGAGCCGTCGTCGACGGAGTCCTCACCGACCGCGTCGAAATCGAAGACATGGGATTTCACGTCTTTGGGCGCGGACTTTCACCGGTGACGACCCGAGGTGGCGGTACAACAGGAGAATTGAACGTCCCGGTTCGCTGCGGTGGCCTCATAGTGAATCCCGGAGACATCATCCTGGCGGACGACGACGGTATTCTGGTCCTCCCGCCCGAACGCGTGGCGTCGATCGTGGAGGAGTTCATGCCGCGCGTGCTTCGTGAGCCGGAACTGCACCGTGCGCTTCGCGAGGGGTCGGTTTCACTCTCAGAGCGCAGTGGAGCAAAGAAGCGCATCGACGACGCCATCCGGCAACAGTCGAATCAGAATTGAACTGACGTTCCGCGAAATGAGCTCGCACTACCCATCTTGGAATCGAAGTGGTACCATGTGCGGGCTGGCGTCCGAGGCAGCAGACGGAGTAGTGATGCTTTTCGCACGGGATCGACAAACTGACGAATGCCACAGCACGGTGCGCGATGCGTTCCGTCTGTTCGGCATGCCCGTGGTCGAGCCTACGTGGAAACCCGCACCTAGGTACGGGCGTGCTCCCGCCTCTCTCGGATTCCAAGGAGGGTGTCACTTCTAACGGCGCCAAATCCTGAGAAGCCCGAGCGGCGGTGAGCGGACTTAGCTCACCGCCGTATTTGTTTTGTGCGGTCGTTGTTGGTTGACCGTTCGACAGGGAGAACTGCGAACAATGGGTACGTGTCCTGAGTGTGGTGGAGATTTGGGTCTGGACGCCGTTGAGGCGGGCGAGATCGTGCAGTGTCCGGATTGCGGTGTCGAGCTTGAAGTGCTCGAGGCTGATCCGCTGACTCTCGGTCTGGCGCCGGCCGAAGAAGAAGACTGGGGCGAGTAGGCCGTCTGATGCAAATTGCTTTGTTGGCTGAACGACTCCGTGTCGAGGAACGATTGCTGATCGAGGCCTTCGGCGCACGCGGGCACGACGCCGTGATCGTCAGTCCGTCGACGGTCTTATCGGGATTCGATGGTGCCGGAACCGCACACGTCGCGTACGTCACGGATCACGGGACGATGTCGCTCGACGCGGATCTGGCGCTCGACCGCAGCAGCGCCACCACCGAAGGCGCGGCACTCGGCGCCCTGATCGCGAACCGCGGATCGGTCGTGATCAATCGCCCGGCGACGACGAGATTGCTCGCCGATCGCCTGGCGGCCTTGCGACATCTCACCTTCGCCTCTCTTTCCGTCGCCGAAACGATGGTCAGCTTCGGCGAAACGGCGACGTTCAATGCGATCGAGAAGCTTGGCTATCCCGTTCTCCTCAAGTCCATCACCGCGGATCATGGCTATCCGATGGCCATCATCGAGGATGAAGACGCGGCCGAGGCGATCATCGAGCATCGCGTGACCCTGGGTGACGAACGGGGCGTATTGGTGCAGCGGTTTATCGCCGGAGCGCATCGTTCGGCCCGAATCGTGGTTGTCGGTGCAGGACGTCGCGGCGGTCGAGCAGCGCGCGCTCAAGGGTTGGAAACCTGCCGCGGACGCTACATACGAGCCATTCGACGGTGACGACTCCGCCATGCATCTCGCTGGGCAAGCGAGTGATCGAGCGTCTCGGGAGCGGCACATACAGCATCGAGCTTCTCGAAACAGAGCAGGGCCCGGTCATCGTCGGTCTGGAGAATCTGGTCGACTTCCGTTCGATCAGCAATCGCGGGTCCGACATCGCGGGAGCGATCGCCGATTTCGCTCTGGCGCAGCTGAGCGTCCCGGCGGGAGGCGGACTCGTTGGTTCCTGAGATCGGTCAAGCCGTCGTCAACGCCACCGGGCTTCTCGAAGGGCTGGTGCGCATTCCCAGTTTGTCGCGCCAAGAGGACGAGGCTGTTGACTGGCTTTGCGCGCGCATGACCGAGCTTGGATTCGCCGCCGGTACGGACGATGCTGGGAACGCAGTGGGCACGCGTGGCGAGGGCTCGATTGAGATCATGCTCCTCGGCCACATAGATACGGTTCCTGGGGACCTCCCCGTCGAGATTCGAGATGGCGCGCTGTATGGCCGCGGCTCGGTCGACGCCAAGGGACCCCTGGCGACGTTCGTGGCGGCCGCGGCCCAAGCTCAACTCGCCGCTGGAACCCGAGTCACGGTGATCGGTGCGGTCGAGGAAGAGGTCATGTCCTCTCGCGGGGCGCATTGGCTGGTCGACAACGTTGAGGCACCAGCGGCGGTGATTATCGGCGAGCCAAGCGGCTGGGACAGCGTCGTGATCGGCTACAAAGGTTCGATCGCCGTCCAGTACACCGTTGAGTGCCCGATGTCCCATTCGGCCGGACCCGAACCCACGGCTGGTGAGCTTGCGGTGGGATTTTGGAACCGATTGAGCGCGTGGTGCGCCGAACAGAACGGCGACGAGTCCAATGGGTTCTCGACCATCGACCCCACGCTGAACAGCATCAACACCTCGTCGGACGGGATCATCGGGAAAGCTGAGGTGCATGTTGGCCTGCGCTTGCCGCCGCGATTCAGCCCGGACGACGTGATCCCGGTGCTTCACCAGTTGGCTGAGCGAGGGGACGTGCAGGTCAGCGTGAATGCGGCCGCCTTTCGATCGGACAAGCGCTCACCACTCGTGAGCGCCTTCCTGGCCGGGATCCGGTCCACCGGAGGATCGCCGCACATCAAGGTCAAGACCGGCACGTCGGACATGAATCTGGTCGGTCCGGCTTGGGGTTGCCCGATCGTCGCTTATGGTCCGGGCGATTCGCGACTCGACCATCAGCCGGATGAGCACGTCCTGCTCGAGGACGTGGAGCGTGCGACCGATGTCTTGACGTCGGTCATTGAACGTATATCGGCGCAGCTTGCGTCAGGTCGCTGGGGAGGCGAAGCGTGAACGAGGTTCGAATCGGCGTGCTGATGTCGCACGTCCGAGCGGAGGAGAAGCAGCTGCTTGCAGCCATGGTCAAACGCGGGGTCGAGCCGGTGCGCTTGCTCGATCGCACACTGGCGTTCGACCTTACCGACCTCTCCTCGCCTCAGCCTACGCACCTCGATCTGCTGCTCGACCGCTGCATGGCGCACGGCCGCGCGGCGGTGGCGCTGCAGGTCTACGATGCCTTTGGCGTCCGCTGCGTCAACACGTCGCAAGCC
Organism: uncultured Chloroflexia bacterium; assembly: GCA_963822235.1. Lineage (GTDB taxonomy): Bacteria > Chloroflexota > Chloroflexia > Thermomicrobiales > Thermomicrobiaceae > CALAGB01. The sequence goes on along the minus strand of CAWGGU010000005.1, from coordinate 638,088 downwards.
TCCGGCATTGCCGATGACAAGGTTGCGACGACGCTTGCGCTGGCAGTGGCCGGCGTGCCGACCATTCGCACCGCGGCGGCGTTCGACATCGAGTCGGCGCTGCGCGTGCTCGACGAGAAGATCGGCTACCCGGCGGTGATCAAGCCGGTGACCGGCTCATGGGGGCGCCTGCTTGCCAAAGTGAATTCACCGTCTGCCGCACGAAATCTGTTGGAGCACAAGCGAGCGCTCGGCTCCTACCACCACGGCGTCTTCTACGTGCAGGAATACATCGAGAAACCGGGACGCGACCTACGCATCTTCGTCGTCGGCGACGAAGTGATCGCTGCCTCATATCGCACCAACGAGCATTGGATCACCAACGTGGCGCGCGGCGCCGTCTCCAAGCCCTGCCCGGTCACTCCCGAGATTGCCGACATCTCGTTGCGGGCCACCAAAGCAGTTGGACTTGAGTTGGCCGGAATCGATCTGGTCGAGACGCCTGACGGGTACCTGGTCATCGAAGTGAATACCGGTGCCGAGTTCAAGGGTCTGATTCAGACGACCGACGTCGATATTCCGGGTCGAATCGTCGATTACGTGGTTGGTGCCGCGGTTCGCGAACGCGAGAGAAACCACGCGCATGCGCTGTTGAACGGAATCTATCAGGCGTAAGGGCAGCCGGTACCCACGCAGTGGGTGTTGCCTGCCCTCACAGATTCGACGTGCAAATTAGGGGGAGAGTCCTCATCCAATGACGATCAACGCAGCCATTCTTGGCGGATCAGGTTACGCGGGCGGCGAGCTCTTGCGCCTGCTCCTGTCGCATCCAGAAGTAAACGTCGCTCAGGTGACCTCGCGCAGCCGAGCGGGAAAGTTCGTCCACACCGTTCACCCGAACCTACGCAAGCGAACCCAGCTGAAATTCGTCCTGCCGGACCAGCTCGAAAAGGTTGACGTCCTCTTCGCCAGCATGCCGCATGGCGCGACCGCGCCACAGGTGGAGCAGCTGATGGAGCTTGGCTCGCTCGTGATCGATCTGGGCGCCGATTTCCGCCTGCGCAATGCCGGCCGATTATGAGACCTGGTACCGCTGGACCCATCCGCATCCCGACATGATCGCCAACACCGTCTATGGAATGCCGGAACTGCATCGAGATGAGATTCGCGACGCGCGCTACATCGCCAGCCCTGGCTGCACGGCGACGGCGTCGATTCTGGGGCTGGCGCCCCTATTTCAGGCTGGAGTCGTCGATCCGAATTTTCCTGTCGTGATCGATGCCAAGACCGGATCGTCCGGAGCCGGTGCTGACACCAGCCTGTCGGGTCACCATCCGGAGCGCAGCGGCGTCATCCGGCCTTTCAAGCCGACGGGGCACCGTCACAGCGCCGAGATCATCCAGGAACTGACCGTCGACGGCTGTCAACCCGACATCGCCTTCGGCGTGACCAGCGTCGAGGCGGTTCGTGGCATTCTGGCGACCTCGCACGTCGTGCTGAAGGAACCTCTGGCCGACAAGGATCTCTGGAAGATCTACCGCGGCATGTATGGTCAGGAGCCGTTTGTTCGTCTCGTGAAAGAGGCGGGCGGCGTGCATCGCTTCCCGGAGCCCAAGATCCTCTCGGGCACGAACTACTGTGACGTGGGTTGGGATCTGGAGAGCAGCGGCAAGCGAGTGGTCGTAATGGCGGCCATCGACAACTTGATGAAGGGCGCGGCCGGCCAGGCGGTGCAGGCCATGAACATCCGCTGTGGCTTCGAAGAGACTCTTGGCCTCGAATTCGCCGGATTACACCCGATTTAGCGCGCATTTGAAGATCTGAAGCCACGCAGGAGGTAATCGCGTAGCATGCTCGTCGTCAAACTCGGTGGCAGCGCCGGAATCGATCCCGCCGCCACGCTCGATGATCTCGCGGAGCTCACCAAGACCGAGCGCATCGTCTTCATCCATGGAGCCAACGCGCGTATGGACGAGTTCGAGCGCAAGCTGGGGCGCGAGCCGAGGCAGGTGCATTCCGCTTCCGGACAGGTGAGCCGCTTCACCGATGCCGAGACCATGGACACGATGCTTGCCATCTATGCGGGCATGGTGAACAAACGCCTGGTCGAGGGGCTGCAAGGCGCGGGGCGTCAACGCGGTTGGCATCAGTGCGCTTGACGGCCGCATCGCGCGAGGTCGACGCAAGGACACATTGCGCGCCATCGAGAATGGCAAGCCGAAGATCCTGCGCGGTGATTTCGCGGGAAGCATCGAGGAGATCGACACGACGTTGCTCGATCTGCTTCTGGACAATGGCTATCTGCCGGTCCTGACACCACCGGCGCTGAGCTACGACGGTGAGGCGATCAACGTCGACGGCGACAAGCTGTCGCTCCAGATGGCCATCGCGCTCAAGGCCGACGCCCTCGTCATCCTGTCCAACACATCGGGTCTGCTGGCGGACATCAACGATCCCGGTTCGCTCATTACGGAGATCGACGTCAGCAGCGACGAGAGTGTGGAGTTGGCCATGACCGCCGCTGGTGGCCGCATGAAGAAGAAAGTGCAGGCAGGCTGCGACGCGGTGACGGCTGGCATCGGGCAGGTCGTCTTCGCCGATGCCCGTGTCGAGCAGCCGATTTCGCGGGCTCTCGCCGGTCAGGGGACCGTGCTGCGTTCCAGCGCGGCGATTGGAGTGAACGAGTGAGTCAGACGGCAACCGCCCAGATCGTGCAACGTGATCGCGACCTTCAGCCGCCCCTCTACGCCAAGCGGGACATCGCCCTGGTTCGCGGCGACGGCGCATATCTCTGGGACAGCGACGGCAAGCAATATCTCGACCTGATGAGCAATTACGGCGTCAACATCCTGGGACACAACCATCTGGCGGTCACCGAGGCGATCACGCGGCAAGCATCGACGTTGGTCAATTGTCACCAGTCCTTCGCTAACGACGTACGCGTCGACCTGCTCGAGAAGCTGATCCAGATTGCGCCTGCCGGGACTGAACCACGTCTTCCTCTCCAACTCCGGCACGGAGGCGGTGGAAGCGGCGCTCAAGTTCGCCTGGATCGCAAGCGGCCGCACCAAGATCGTGGCCGCCAAGCGGGGCTATCACGGCCGCACCATGGGATCGCTGGCGGCAACGGCAGAGAAGAAGTATCGCCAGCCGTTCGAAGCCGAACTCGCGCAGGCGACCCACGTCTCCTATGGCAACGTGGATGAGCTGGCAGACGCAGTCGACGACGAGACCGCGGCCGTGGTCCTCGAACCGATCCAGGGCGAGGGCGGGGTCTACGTTCCGGATGGCGACTACCTCCAGAGCGTGCGCGAAATCGTCACCGCGAAGGGTGCACTGCTTATCCTGGACGAGGTGCAAACCGGATTCCGCACCGGAGCGTATTTCGCCTGCGAGCACGTCGGCGTCGTACCCGATCTGCTCGCGACCTCAAAGGGGCTCGGCAACGGCGTGCCAATCGGCGCCACCTTCATGTCGGCCGGCATCGCCGAGCAGCTTACGGGGGGCGTGCATGGCACGACCTTCGGCGGCAACCCGTTGGCCTGTGCCGCGGCTCTGGCGACGTTGACCGCGCTCGAGTCCGATAACCTCATCGACCACAGCGCCGAGGTCGGCACGTATCTGGTCGATCAGATTCGGGGACTCAACCATCCCAAGATCCGTGATGTGCGCGGCAAAGGGATGATGATCGGCGTCGAGCTCAAGATGCGTGCAACTCCGGCGTTGCGCGGGCTGCAGGAGCGTGGTGTATTGGCATTGATGGCCGGTAGTCTGGTGTTGCGGTTCCTGCCGCCGTTGATCCTCACCAAGGAGCAGGCGGACGTCGCCGTGCAGACATTGGCAGATGTGCTGGGGTAGGCGACGCTTCTCAATTCGGAGCTATGTAGACCGGTGAACAGCGGGAGGACACCTGGTCCTCCCGTTTTGACGCAGGTGCGATCCGAAATCTCGCCGCAAACGCGCTCTGAGCTCATCCCCCGTTGCGATAGCGGATGGCGTCGTACTCCGGCAGCAGATCGTTGCGGATATAGACCCGGAAATTGGTCGAATGCACCTGCGCCGGAAGCTCGCGATACGCAAGCAGTCGGAACATCTTGGTCTGCTCGCGCGGTGAGCGCATCGATTCGAGTGTGTGCACCACGCTCATGGCGGTGTCCACGATGCTGTAGGGCGGCTGACTCTTGTCCTGATAATTCTGCCGCGATGCGTCGTTGAGATCTGGTGCATACGCGAACCGCCGGTAGGTGTCCTCTTCAGGGAACCACCAGCGCATCGGGTACTCCTGCATCGTGTAGTTGTCCGCCAGCTTGGCAGTCATGGCCACACTGACGTTGTCGGAGCCAACCAGGATGATCGGCGCGTCGACGGTATCCGGCAGTTGGTTGCCGATGAAGCGCCGTTGGGTGAAGTCGCGGATGTACCAATAGAAGGGCCATGAGGTGATGTCGTCGAACCAGATGCCCAACGACATGTCTCCGGATTGCTCCAGCGATAATTGCGTCAGATCCTTCGTCACTAGAGGCACGTCGGGGCTGGTCTGCACGTAGATCAGCATGTCTTTGGGAACGTCCCCCTCGCGATAGGTCAGGCGCCACTCGTCGTGTACTTGCAGCAAGAGTAATCCGACCACGCTCGCCAGCAGCAGCCCGACCAAAGCGCCGCGCGTGCCCAGGCGAAAAGCACCGATTCCCAACAAGGCCACCGCGAGAATTACCGGTAAGAAGAGGAGCAGCCACCAGTGACCGGCTGCCTCGGGCTGAATCTGCCGTGCCATCGAAGTCTTTACACCAGTGATCGGCCCGGCACTCATCCAGCCGTAGAGGAGGAAGGCGAACAGTCCCACAGCGACCAATGCGCCACTCAAGAGTGCGAGATCCTGTGTCAGCGCTCGTCGCCATGAGCGCGCGTTCCGCTCTAGCCAACTGATGCCGTCTCCGGCAAACATCGCGCTCATCAGGATGATCGGAAGCGCGACGTGGACGGTCAGCCACGGCATCTTTTCGCCGGCCCAGGAGAGGACGCCGAACATCATCACGGCCCAGACCGCGATGAAGGTACGCAACCACCAACGGTTGTCGAACGGGATGCGACGGCGCCAGCCGATCAGTGTGTCCTTCAAGAGAACAACGAGCGCGATTGGGAAGAAGATGACGCCGATGAACTCGTACTGCGGCAGCATGAGGAGGTAGTAGAACCAGGGCTCCGCTCCACGCTGGACATTCTGCTGCCCAAGCCAGTAGCCCAGCGCCCCGAAACTGCCGGAGGTCAACCCGCCCGGGTTGGTGAAGAGGCTGGTGTAGAGCACGGCGTAGATGCCGAAACCGACGGCGATGCAGAGGGGGAGGAGCCGTCGGTTGTTCAGGAGCGCTCGAACGGCGGCGGCGGTCGAGCCCTCCGGTACGTCATGGATCAGGCCGTCGACCCAGCCCTGTTCTCGGTCGCGCCGCCGTTCGAGAATCCAGATCGAGACGACCAACGCCAGCAGTCCAACGCCGATGGCCGAGATAACCAATGGGTGCGTGATGAGATCGAAGGCAAACGTGCGGATCTGCGCGTTGGTCGGGTTCGTCCAGGGGATGCTCGGAAGCGCAGGTGCCCCGAGCACCCCAAGCGCCTTGGCTATGACCAGAAAGAGCGCTCCGGCCGCGGCCCAGACTCCGAGCAGAATCGGCGCGATACGCCACAGAGCCGAAACGATCAGGAACATGCCAAAGATGAAGAAGACGATGAAGCAGACCTCTTTGGTGGTAGTGAGGAAGCCGATCGAAGCGGCGGCCATGATGGCCCAACGCGCCTGTGGCTTCTCGACATAACGTGCAACACCGATGAAGAGGAGGAATGTTCCGACGAGTGTGTAGACGTCGTGACGGATAAAACGGCTGTAGTAGAGGATCGATGGCGAAAAGAGCAGGAAGAGGCTGGCACACAAGGCGCCCCACCTGCCGAGAAGCTTCGGACCACGCAAGAGCCACGGGAGCATGACGATCAGTACGCCGGTTGCGGCGGGCATGTAGCGGGCGGACGCATCGCTGACACCTGCCAGGAGGTAGACGAGCGCGTTGGCGTGGAAGAGGAATGGTCCGTGGAGTAAGGGATCGTGGACGTAGCCGCCACCGATGGCGTAGATCCAGGAATAGTAGGCGTGCTCCGACTCGTCGTGATGCAGAGCTCGCGATCCGAGATCCCAGAATCGCGTCAGCAGCGCCGCGACGAAGATCACGCCGTAGGCAATCTGCTCGATGGTGATGCGCCGCGTGTGGAACGCATCAACGGCGACGTCATCCGGAGGTGCGTACGCGATTTGTGCAGCTACGCGCGCGGTCGAATCCAATCAGAGCCTCATTGCATCGTTTTCGGCAGAGCAAGATCGGTAGTCACCGGCATAATCGCCTGTGTTGATCGAGCTCGCTTCAGGGTTTGCTTATCCGAACGCCGCTGACGTCCGACTGGGGTACGTAGGAAGCGATTGCAGATCGTCAATACCGGCGCTACGGCCCCAAATGATAGCAGGGAGGATGCGATCGGTTCGCATGGACAGGGCGCCAAAGTCTCATCCGCTAGCTGAGTTAATCGCAGATCGAACCGGTTGTTGGCGCGTGTGCGACGTTGATGTGCACGAGACCGCTCAGTCGCTGATATCTGCTATAAGTCAAACGGCAATCTATCACGAACTTGAGTTCACAACCCATGAGACGGTACATGTTGGTAGGAGACGTGTCGATGGCAGTTCCAGATATTTCAGGCGGTCGATGCTTCCATTGTTGCGCCTTGCTGGCGACGGTGAGATTCATACGGTCGACGGAAGCAGTCGATCGTCTTGCTAGTCATTTCGAGTTGACCGATGAACGATCGACGTGAAATGCTCCCGAGTGGCACTCAGCGTCGTTTTGACAATAGGGTTGCGTGGTCGACGCATCCTATCTGAAGCAAGCGGGGTTCTTGAGTCGCCTGGGCGCGGTCAGTTTAAGATCACAGAGAGAGGTCGAGAGGTTCTTGACGAGCACCCGAATCACATGGATGTCCCATTTCTGATGCGGTTTCCGGAGTTCGTCGCGTTCAGGACGAGTTCCCACGAACTTCAAGAGTCCTCAGGTAATCCGTGACCTCCTCAGGTCAGGAAGAGTGAATGAGACGCCTGAAGAATCGCTTGAAGCGAGCTATCAGCGTCTGAAGGTGAATCTCGCCCTGGAGATTCTCGATCGCATCAAGCAGGCGCCCCCAAGCTTCTTCGAGCAGACGGTCGTCGATCTCTTGGTGGCGATGGGATATGGTGGCTCTCGGCGTGACGCAGGTCAGGCAGTCGGCCGCTCAGGCGACGGCGGCATCGATGGAATCATCAAGGAAGACCGGCTTGGACTCGATACCGTGCTGCTTCAGGCGAAGCGCTGGGAGAGCCCGGTTGGTCGTCCGGTCGTTCAAGCATTCGCCGGCAGTCTCGCCGGATTTCATGCCAGCAAAGGTATCTTCATCACGACGTCGCGGTTCTCGGACGACGCTCGAAGATACGTGCAAAACCTCGGGATGCGGATCGTGCTGATCGATGGGGACGAACTGGCCGATCTGATGATCGAGTATGGCGTTGGCGTCACTGAAGTAACACGCTACTCGGTCAAACGGGTCGATCTTGACTACTTCGACGCAGAGTAGCGAGCTCTAGCCTCTTGGGCGACGCATGCGTCGCCCGTACAGACGGAGAGGGTGCTACTCCGCATTACTCCTCGGGTCCTCGATGTGGCGGATGTAGCGCTCGGCGGACTCGCGCACTTTGGCTTTGGCGTCCTTCAGGATCACTCCGCCAAACGCGCCGTACAGATCCTCGTACTCGAACGGCTCGAGCATGTCGATTAAGTGCCGCACGGAGCCGGGGTCGAGCGGGATCGAGTTCGGGTAGCTGAACATGAAGCTGACCCAATCTCGGTGCGCCACCACCTGCATCGTGTCGCCGCAGAAGAGGGTACCCTTGCCGTTTGCGCCGCCGGCCCAATGCAGCACGGCCGCGCCGGGAAAGTGACCGCCGGTGCGGATGACAGTCAGCCCGGGTAGTAGCTCCAGCGTGTCCCCGTCCCAGAACGTGACGTTCGGTCCCTCGCGCATGACGTAGCGCTTGTCCGCCTGTGGCAGGTGGATCGGGACGTTGCCGAGCGCGTGACTCCACTCGTTGATGGTTGAGTAGTAGTGCGGGTGCGAGAGGGAGATGGCCTCGATGCCGCCGCGACGTTCGATCTCGGCGATGGTCGTCTCGTCCAGGTAGGTGAGCGCTTCCCAGAGGACGTTACCGTGCTCGGTCTCTACGAGGAAGGCACGCTGGCCGATGGCGAATTTTGGCTCGGTGATGATGCCGGTGACGCCTGGCTCGACCGCATAGAAGCGGTTGTGGTAGTTGGTGCGCATCTGCGCGAGGGTGGTCCATTGCTGGCCGTTGGGACCGACGTATTGCCGATCGTCCTCGCAGATGGGGCAATGGTCCGGCGGGTTAGCGCTTGGCGAGAATTGGGTGCCGCAGGTGACGCAGATGTAGGCGGCGTTGCCCGATTCCGGTCCGTTGAGTGCGGTTTCTGAGAGTGTCATGCGGTGTTCCTCTTCGTGGCAGTCGATTTAGCGACTCGTTTCCTGGTCTTCATGGTACCGCGATGTGGTCGTGCGGGCATTGGAAGAATGTCGCAATCAGGCCGGAGCATGAGGGGCGGGCGCGGATTCACGAAGATGTTGCAGGTCGTTCATGTCACGTTCTCGATCAGAACATGTGTTCGCATCCATAGAGCGACGTACGTTCGCCGCGTGTACCTGAGATCCCTCGTTTGTACGGGCGACGCATGCGTCGCCCACCTCTCGCTCGCACCTGCAGACTCCATCGAAGCCACGCACCTCGCCCGATGGTAGGGGCGAAGCTTGTCTTCGCCCAAGACGTGATCGCGCTGCATGCGATCTTGATCGGCCGCTTCCGAATCCCGTCGTACGGGCGACGCATGCGGCGCTCCAAACGCACCCGGAGCTTCTCCATGCTTCGGAGCCGCGCCGCATCCCTGATATCTCAACCAACCCGCAAAGGTGTGGCGCGAGATCGTGGTGGGCGATGACAAGCATCGCCCGTACAGACGAAGGCATGCTGCCCTTCACACGTCGGCGAAGGGGGGCGGCAAGGCGAGGGTGCCGCGGATGCCGTCCAGCGCATCAACTGTGAGTTCCAGCACCATGAAGACCTCGTCGCGGATGGGGGTCGGGTAGTCGATCCCCAGCGGTCGGGCCGGTTTGAACCCGAAGCGTGGGTAATACCAGGGATGCCCGATCAGCACCACGATCCGCTCACCCATCTCGCGCGCGTCCTCCAGCCCCGCTTCGATCAGCTGTGAGCCGATGCCGCGGTTCTGGCATTCCGGCAGAACCGCGACCGGCCCCAGCACCAGCACCGGGATCTCTCCACCCGTCGTGCGAATCGTGGCGCGGCTGAAGAGGATGTGCGCGACGATCCGGCCGGCCTGCTCGGCTACCAGCGAGAGCTCGGGGATGAAGCTATCGGAGGCACGCAAGGCATCGACCAGTCGCGGCTCGGTCTCACGCCCGAACGCCAGCCGGTTGACCTCATAGATCGCCGCTTCATCACCCACCCTCTCGGGCCGGATCGACACGTCGCTCAACGTCACTGTTTCTCCCCTCAGCACCGGAATATTGGACTCCTGTGGTCTCGGCAGGTTTCGCTCGTGAAGTCTGCCATGACCGCTCGGCACACGGATATGCCTATGGCCAGCTACGTGGAGCTTCATCTCCACACCGCCTACTCGTTTCTCGATGGCGCGTCGCTGCCGGAGGAATTCATCGCCAGGGCCGCGGATCTCGGCTACACCGCCCTGGCGAGCACCGACCACGATGGTCTCTACGGCGCGATGGAGTTTGCCCAGGCCGCCCACGCGGCCAATATCCAGCCGATCACTGGTGCTGAGCTCACTCTTGACAATGAGTCACATTTGACTCTCCTCGCGGAAACTCCTCAGGGCTATGGAAACCTCTCCCGCCTCATCACCGCCGCCTACCACAGTGGCGAACGCCACGGGCGCATCCTCCCCCCACCACGACTCGATCCCAACCTGCTGCCGCAACATGCCTCAGGGCTGATCCTGCTGACCGGCTGCCGCCAGAGCGATCTGGCGCGGCTGGTCGATGCCGGGAAGACGCGTGAGGCCGAGGATCTGCTGCGCCGCTACGTCGAATGGTTCGGCGCCGAGAACGTGGTGGTCGAGCTGCAGCAGAACCTGGTCTTCGGCGATACGCGACGCATCGATCTGCTGGTGCAGCTGGCCGATCATCTCGGTCTGCGCTACGCCGCCACCGGCAACGTCCACTATCACGATCGCTCCCGCCATCGGCTGCAAGACGTGCTGGTGGCGATCCACAGCCACGCCACGCTGGATGGCTCGCACCGCGAGCGGCGGCCGAACTCCGAGTTTTACCTGCACTCACCGGAGGAGATGGCCGCGCTCTTCAGTCGCTATCCGGCCGCGCTCAACACCACGCTCGAGATCGCCGAGCGCTGTAAAGGATTCGATCTGACCCGCGACCTGTCCTATCGCTTCCCCGACTACCCCACGGAGCCAGGCGAGACGCCGGACGACGTGCTGGCGCGCGTCTGCCGTGAAGCCTTGCGGGAGCGCTACCGCGACAACTTTACCGAGGCGAAGGCGCGACTCGATCAGGAGCTGACGCTGATCGCCCAGCACAAGCTAGCCGGATTCTTCCTCCTCTATCGCGATCTGCTGATACTGGCGCGCAAAGTGGCCACCGAAGTGCGCGGCGTCGGCACGGTGCGGGCGGCAGGCAACCTGCCGCCTGGTCGCGGTCGCGGCTCCTCGGTCAGCTCCATCGTCTGCTATCTGATCGGCCTGTCGCACGTCGATCCGCTGGCGCACGGACTCTTCCTCGGCCGCTTCCTGAACGACGAGATGTCCTCGGTGCCCGACATCGATCTCGATTTTCCGCGCGACATCCGCGAGAAGCTGATCGAACGGGTCTATCAAGAATATGGCCCCGATCGAGCGGCGTTGGTCTGCGCTTTCTCCACCTACAAGCTCCGCAGCGCGGTGCGCGACGTCGGCAAGACGCTGGGCGTGCCATTGACCGATCTGGACCAGATCGCCAAGCTGTGCGGCTCACGCTCGGCGCGTGATCTCTACGAGGAACTGGGGCGCATCCCGGCCTACGTCACGCGGCGCGATTCACCCCCCTGGACGCACCTGGTCGAGCTCTCGGCGCAACTGGCCCGCTTCCCGCGGCACGTCACCCAGCACGTCGGGGGGATGATCGTCTCATCCGAGCCGTTGGTTGAGCTGGTGCCGGTGCAGCCTGCTTCCATGGAGGGGCGCTTCATCTGTCATTGGGACAAGGATTCCTGCGACGACGCCCGCTTTATCAAGATCGACTTTCTGGCGCTCGGCATGCTCTCGCTGGTTGAGGAGAGCCTGGAACTGATCGTCAACTCGGGCAAGGAGCCGGTCGATCTGAGCCGCATCGACTTCGAAGACAAAGCCGTCTACGACATGATCTGCACCGGTGACACCATCGGCGTCTTCCAGATCGAGAGCCGGGCGCAGATCCAGATGCTGCCGCGCACGCTGCCCCGCAATCTGGAGGATTTGGTGATCCAGGTTGCCATTATCCGCCCGGGACCGATCGTGGGTGGCGCCGTCACGAGTTACGTGCAAAGCCGGGCCAAGGCGTTGCGCTACAAAAACTTCCGCCCGCGCTTTGACCATCCCGTCCTCGAGCCGATTCTGGAGGAGACGCTGGGCGTGATCCTCTACCAGGAGCAGGTGCTGGAGGTTTCCATGGCGCTGGCCGGTTTCTCGGCCGGTCAGGCTGAGGGGCTGCGGCGCGCGATGAGCCGCAAGCGCTCGCATGACGCCATGGCCTTCTTCTGGACGCGCTTCCGGGACGGTGCGCTGGAGCGGGGAGTGCCGCGCGAGACCGCCAAGGAGGTCTTCCGCAAGCTGCTCGGCTTCGCCGAATACGGCTTCCCCAAGAGTCACTCGGCTGCCTTCGCCGTGCTGGCCTATCAATCGGCCTGGCTGAAGCAATATCACCCGGCCGAGTTCGCCTGTGCCCTCTTCAACAACCAGCCGATGGGGTTCTATCCTCCTCACGTCCTGACCAACGACGCCAAACGTCACGGCGTGCGCGTGCTGCCGCCCGACATCAACCGCAGCAACGCGCGCTGCACCGTCGAAGGAAACGCCGTGCGCATCGGGCTGGCCTTCGTCGATGGGCTCGGTGAGGACGTCGCGCTGGCGATTCAGCAGGAGCGCGAGGTGCACGGCAACTTCCGCTCGCTGGCCGATTTCGTGCGCCGCCTGCCGATCCGAAAGGAATCGGCCGAGAGCCTCTGTGTCGTCGGCTCCTTCGACTGCTTCGGTCTGGGGCGGCGTGAGGCGCTCTGGCAGTTGGGGCTCTTCATTCCGGCGCGGCGCCATGGGCGGAAAGAGGAGACGGCCAGCCAGCTCTCACTGGCGCTGCCGGTGGAGCAGGACATGGTCGTGTTGCCGCCGATGAGCCCCTGGGAGCAGATGGCGGCCGATTATCACACGCTCAAGCTCTCGCCCCACTATCACCCGATGGGGCTGGTTCGCTCGCATCTGCCGGAGGATATCGTCACCACCGAGCAGCTGGAGACTATGCGGGACGGCGCAGAGATCCGCATCGCCGGGCTGGTCGTCTGCCGCCAGCGGCCGGGCACGGCCAAGGGGATCACCTTCCTGCTACTGGAGGACGAGCGCGGCCTGGTCAACGTCATCATCTTCCCGCAGCTCTACGAGGAACAGCGGCTGCTGGTGCGGGCCGAACCGTTCCTGGTGGTCGAGGGACGCCTGCAGAGCCGCCACAACACCATCAACGTCATCGCTACCCGGCTGCACACGCTGGAGATGGCGCGTCAGGCCTTCGTCAACGCTCCGGCGCGCGACTTCATCATCGGCAGTCGCCCGCTGCATCCGCCCGCCAGGATCGAAGAGCGACGCTCACTGCGCGAGCTCTCACCCACTTCGCATGATTTTCGGTAGGGGCTGGTCAGGATCCTCTTGCACCGCGTCGTCGCGTGACGAGGTAGATCAGCGCGCCAGCCAGCAGCGGTACCCAGAGATCCCACAGACGGTAAACCAACGTGGCAGCCGCGGCTGCCGAAAGGTGCACGCCCAGCTCATTGAGCGCAACCGTTATCGAGAGGTCGGCGATGCCGATGCCCTGAAACAACGGCGTGATGACGTTGAAGAGCATCTCCACCTGATACCCCGCGAACGCCGCCAGAATCCCCGTCCGCTCGCCAACCGACAACAGCGCCGCGTAGAGCATGGCCGCCCCGCAAAGATCGACTCCCAACGAATAGATGAACGGCCGCCGCAGGTCGTCGACGCTGATCTGGTGGTCGCGAGCCTGTATCAGGAATCGTGTGACCCACCCAGGCATGTATCGCGGGATCCAACCCGGAAGGCGTTTCCAGCGCAGAGGGATCATCACCGCGCCAACCGCTAGCAGAAACAGTATGGCCAACGCCAACGTCGCACCAATCACCAAGGTGCTGAGATGACCGGTCAGGAACAGCAAGACCATCAAAGGAACGAGCACCAACAAAAACGAGGCGAATCCCGAGAGGCTCGACAGGGTGGTAGCGAAGACCGCGTCATTCGCTGGTACACCAGCCTGCGATAACGAGCGGATGAAGACCACCATGGCCGCCGGACCACCAAATGGGATGACCGACCCAACCGCCAGCCCCTTTAGATAGCAGAAGGTAATCGAGCGCAGTGATACCTGATGACCGAGACTTTGAAGGATCGTCTGGTACGTTCGTCCAATCAGAACCAGGATCACCAGCTCGAGAAATCCGGCACACATGATCCAGCGCCGATCGGCGGAGGCGAGCACGTGACCGATATCTCGAAGTTCGCTGTGCCGACTGATGACGAAGTAGACGACGAGACCCAGGACGAGGAGGATCCAGACAAGGCTGAGGATGCGCCGCCACGAACGAGAGCGTTTCTCTTGCGCATCATCAAACTCGTTGGGGAATGTTTCCACACGTACGCCCTCGAACTCGAACGATCCCACGCGTCCGGTTATCGCACGCGGCGACGATGAGTGCCAAGTTCTAAGACTTTCCTCACTACTCGAGTTCGACAGTCTGTGACGATGTCTCGCTCACCAGCTGAGTATGCAGCGCGCTCAGGCGGTCGGCGATAGCGGACCACTGGTAATGCTCGCGTACCAGGTTCAGCGCATTCGCGGTCAGACGAGCGCGCAACGCGGGATCTCGCATCAGTTCGACGACCGCCTGGGCGAAGATGGCTGGGTCGTCAGCGAGCAGAAGATGTTCCCGATCGACGACGTCGATCCCCTCGGCGCCGATGGTGGTCGACACCACCGCGCGTCCAGCGGAGAACGCTTCCAGAATCTTGATGCGTGTCCCGCCCCCACTCAGCAACGGCACCACTGCGACTTCGACAGACTCAAGCCACGGCCGCACGTCCGCGACGGTCCCCGTCACGGTGACACCGGGAATCGAAGCCAGTGCGGAGACCTCCGGCATGGGGTCGGCTCCGACCACGTTGAATGTCGCTGACGGAATCGATTGGCGAATCAGCGGGAAGACTTTTTCGGAGAAGTAGCGCGCCCCTTCGGCGTTGGGGCGATAGCGCATGGCGCCGATAAAGGCGATCGTTCCCGGCCTGGACTGATCAGGAGGCGTCGGCTGGAAATAGTCCACATCGACGCCGTTGGGGATGACGGGAACCTCGCGATTGGTATATTCCGCCACGACAGCCGCGTCTTGACTGGACGTCGCGACGCAGCAGGTTGCGTTGCGCCAGGCCGAAACCTCCTCGCGCTGAAACTTGCGGTATTCGATCGCGTTGAAGAGCTTGCGCGCGCTCGAACCGCTCGACGCCATGCGTCGCATCAACATGTGCTCGACGTTGTGCACGTCGAGTAGGGTGGGCACTCCATGATGACGGTGATAGCTCCCCATCTGCGAGAACTCGAACTGCACCAGGTCGATGCCGCCCGTCGCGATGAGCCGATCGAGCACGCGTTGAAACTCGTGATGAACGTAGAGGCGATGCTGCGCCGAACTGGTCGATGCCAGCGAACGCAACTGCAGCGCTCGTCGTTGCCGCGTTCCGACGCTCCGTGCCGTGAACGGAACCGGCACCTCGACGACATCGCCGAGCAAATCTTCGGTCGAGCGCAGGTCACTCCCGACATCGGTCAGGCTCACGGTCTGAACGTCGGACGAACGACGCACGCCTCGGATTAGCTCATAGATCCGTCGCGCACCTCCGAAATCAGGCGGATAGGGGAGGTAGGGCGTGGCAAAGAGGACCCTCACGTGTGGTCACTCTTCGCCTCAGCCCTCGCGTCAGTTCGGCTGGATGCCGATATGATCGGCGCGAACTTGGGCCAATTCACCGAAAGAACCTAGACAACGCGATTGGCTCGTCCCCAGTGATGCTCGATGAACCGCTCCTGCTTGCTCTCGCGCAGTCTGGATTCGACCTCGCTGCTGTCGAACCGCTTGCCCGGGAAGTCGGGATCATCCGCCACAGCGGCCGCCAATCGCGCCACCACCATCGACGCCGATTGCAGGCCACGCAGATTCACCTTGTCGACGGTGTCCGCTTCGGTGTGCCCGTAGCCGCGTCCGATCATTCCCGCGGTTGCGTCGCGGCTGCTGAGGCCGACCGACGGAAACCCGGCCATGAAATAGGGAAAGTGATCGGAGTGGACGCTCAACGACGAGCGTGTGTCGATCTTCACATTGTGATCCTTGGCTACATCCGCGAAATAAGCGGCCAGGGAGTCGTCCGCCGTGGCGGTCAGTTGTTCTTGTCCGCCTTGACCTCGGCCCGCACCGTCGAGGTTCACCATCAATCGCAGCGTGCGCCCGCTCCTCCCGTCGGCGTAGACGCCCGCGTTGTACCAGGAGCCGAGCAGACCGATCTCTTCGCAACCGAAGCAGACGATGCGAACGGTGCGTCGTAGCTGCCCGGCGAAGGGCGCAAGCAGCCGACCGACCTCCAGGGCCGTGACAGCTCCGGCGGCGTTGTCGCTCGCTCCTTGCGAGATATCGTGACCGTCATAATGTCCGCCGAGCAGGATCACTTCGTTGGCAAGTTCACCACCCGGGATTTCGCCAATGATGTTGGCCGAGTGAGATAGGAATGTGGAGTTTTCGACGCGGATGCGAACCTTTGGCGTGCCTCGCTGTGCCAGGCGCCGCATCGCGGAACCTGCCTCGAACGAGATGCCGATGCCCGGGATGGCGGCTTCGTGATCACCGATATAGCCTCCTCCCGGCTTCTGTGCGTAGAGCGCGCCGCTGATGTGCAGCATGCCCGGGTTCTGGTTGAGAAAGATGCAAGCGATGGCACCAGCGTCGACGGCGCGCTGATATTTGTCGGTCCGATGGCTCTTCGATTCTCCCGGCCGATTCGTCTCCGCGTCGGTAAGGACGATCTTGCCGCGCGCTCGATCGCCGAGACGCGCGAAGTCATCCGCTTCCCCTTCGCCCACGTCGACGACTTCGCCCTCGAAACTTCTGCTCCCGGTGTAGGGCATGGCAATGGCCGAGAAGCTCCGCTCGACAGGTTCAGTCATGGCCAATAGGCAGGTGCCGCGCGACCAGCTGTACATTGGGAACTGCTGGCGTTCGACGTTCTGCAAGCCATATTCGCTCATACGCTGCTGCAGAAAGTCGGCCGCACGATGCTCGCTGTCGCTGCCACCAAACCGGTGGCCGAAGTCGTCACACAATCGCAGCAGGTTTTGATAGGTTCGGTCGGACGTCCATGCCTCACCGGCGATTCGCTGTTCGATCTCCTGAAGCGTCGCCATTTCATCGCCTTTCTGATCTGTCGGGGAATGTCTGAAGTCGCTCAACTCCGGAAATAGGTACTGCGCCTCGTCACTGAGGGCGCTAGCTTGAAGTCCATTGTCCGGCAGGGAGCGCGATTTCTCAACGTGAAAACGTGGCGACGCAATTCAGCGCCGCCACGGGACATGCAATCTTAGAATGTACGAATCGGAACCTTGTCCGATTACGCTGCTGGTTCGCTGGACGTCTGCTCTGGTTCAGCCGCAGGCGCTGGAAGCTGCTCCGGCTCATGCGCGGCCTCGGCGAACGATCCGAAATCGGCCAGCGGATCGGCCTTACTCGGTCGCGCACCCACGCTGCCGGAATCGCGTACATAGGACGGCGCCCCAGCCGGGTCGTTGATGGAACGGGGAACCATGGTGCGGGGATCGTTACCCTGCATCAGCGACCGAGTGCTGTCCTGGATTTCACCGGTCACCTGTCGGATTTCGCCACCGACCTGCTTGATTTCGGTTCCAACCTGCTGAAACTCGCTCATCGCCTGCTGAAACTCGCCGGTGATTCCGCCGGACATCGAACGGAATTCCCGCACGAATTTACCGACCGTTCCGGCGAGCTCAGTGAATTTCTCGGGTCCGAAGATGACAAACGCGATGACCGCGATGACGAGAAATTCCGTCGGCCCCATGCCGAAGAAACTCATGACGCCTCTCCGTAGTCAATCCTGACGCGCACCCCTACCACTTCCCATCCGGCGACGAAAACATCGGACGACCTCAAATCGAACTCAGCGACGAGGGTACGTCGTTCAGTCTGCTAGGCGGCTTGCTTCGCCCCACAGTTGGCGCAGAAGCGCGCATCGGGCGACACCTTCGCTCCGCAAGTCGGGCAGAACGAAGCAGCTGGCTCAACGGGCTTTGCCACGGCGATCGGCTTGGACGGCTCGGTGACTGGTACGTCCGGCACCGAGGCATCTTTCACGCCCCTACGAAACTCGGTGATACTCTTTCCCAAGCCACCGCCGACCTCCGGGAGCTTTCCAGCTCCAAAGACGATCAAGATGATCGCCAGAATGATCACCAGGTGGATCGGTTGGAACAAGCCTTCAATCATCGCTGTCTCCTGTTACATGGAATACGGGTTCCGCTCTCCTCGTGCAGAAGACTAACCCAATAATTCCGTCGAAACTATACGCCAAAACGCGTATGGTTTCACCAGATCAGCGTGCCGATTTGGCGCGCCCGGCACGTCTATTGCCCACCGTTAACATACGCTCGGTTCACCGACTTCAGATCAGTGGGCACGTTTCGGAGGCAAGATCATGACCGATTCCGTCGAGCTCGTTATCCGGCATGCGATAGAACAATCCTTTCCGGAAGCGGCCAACATCACCGTTCTGGACTTGGAGGAGCGAGGCGACCACCCGGTTTCTGAACATATCGCGCGCGTGCGCTGGTCTTCCGCAGATCTGACTCGTATCGAGCAGCTAAAGGTGAGCCAGATCGATGCGGACACGGCAGCGGTGCAGCAGGGGCTGCTTGTGGCACTTGCGGGAACAGGCGTGCATGTCGAACCTCCGATGCTGGTTGAACCGTCGGATCTTGGTGCATTCGTCGTCTCACGCTACGTCCCAGGTGTGTCCATGGGACAGCTCTTCATTGACGTGTCAATGCGCTGGGAATTGTCTGCCCACGGTTTCACGTTCGCCCGGGCTCTCTCCAGGATCCACAATGTGGATTGGACCGCCACGGTTCCGTGGATGGGTGATCCGGAGTCTCTTCCCGAGGATCTCATTGACGAGCAACTCGAAGATTGGACCGAGGACTGGCAGGATCGCGCCTCTCGCTGTCCCGAGCGCTATCGCGGTTTGGTCGACGAGGCAATGAACTGGATCGATCTCCACCATCCTACGGAGGTGTCGGTCTCCCTCTGTCATGGCGACTTTCGGCCCGCGAACGTGATCATCGAGAATGACGAGGTGGCGGCGATCGTCGGTTGGGATCACGCGCTGGTGACCGACGCCTCGTACGATCTGGCTCTGCTGCCGTTTGAGATCGCGCAGATTGGTTTGCCGCGAGAGGACGCTGATTTGCTCTCTCAAGCCGTCTTCGGTTCGTACCTGCAGAGCTCGAAGCGTTCGCTCGGGAATCTCCAGTTCTATGCGGTCGCGCGGCTCCTCACCGCCGGTTTGCAGTCGCTCGGTCTGGACGGTGGATCGCTCGACCGACTGGCGGCCTTCAGCGATGACACAGAGTTGCTCTTTGACTCGTTGCGTCAGGCGATGAAGGGGGATCGCAAGGCGTTATGGCGAACTTGATACCGCAACGGATCGTCCGATTCTGATGTCGAACCTGGATCGAACTGTCACGCATGTTTGACAAGGCACTCCACGAGCCGCCCCAAGTCCCCGGCTATCGCTTGGTGGAACAGCATCGGATCCCGATCAGCCGAGTGTCATCGATCGGGCTGCTCTCGGCTCCAATCTGGCTTGCCGGGTTCGCCGGATTGGCGCGGCTCCTCGGTGGCTATCAACACCCTTCACTTCACATCACAGTCGTCGGGGTGATCGTCGCCATTCTCATCCTGACCTTGGTCATGCCGCTGATCCATGAAGCGATTCATGGCATTTTCGCGTTGATCTTCGGCGCAAGGCCGACATTCGGCATCGGTGCTGGGTTCGCCTACACCACGTTTCGAAAACCCGTCAGGCAGATACCGTATCTGGTGATCGGGCTCACGCCGCTGCTCTTCATCTCGATCGCCGGTCTGGCAGTCCTGGTGGGAAGCTCGTTCTATCCCGGGCAAACTCTCGTCTTCCTGGTTGGCAATGGTGCGGGCGCGTTCGGCGATCTGTGGGTGGCGATCAAAGTGTTGGAGCTTCCACGCGGCTGCCTCATCAGCGATCTTGCGGATGGCTTTGCCTATTACCTGCCTGAGGAAAAATCAATCTCTGAATAAGAAACGCTTGCTGAAAAAGAATCGCCGGGACCCGCATACGGGCCCCGGCGATCGTCTGATGGAGGAGGAGGAGGACATCAGACGCAGGTGAATCATGCGACCAGCGTCGAAAGTGGCGAGAGAAGCGCGCTGATCGCAGTCGCGCGAGCGACGATCTCGGCAAGCGCGTCGGCTGTGATCGACTGTGGCCCGTCACACAGAGCGTTCGTCGGATCGTCATGAACCTCGAGGATGAGCCCATGGGCTCCGGCCGCGATGGAGGCCATCGACATCGACGCGACGAGTTCGCGTCTGCCGGTTCCATGGCTCGGGTCGACGATGATGGGAAGGTGCGTCAGTTCTTTGATGAGTGGAACCGCATTGAGATCGAGCGTGAATCGGGTTGTCGTGTCGAAGCTGCGGATACCGCGCTCGCACAGGACGACCTGATCGTTGCCTTCGGCGAGGATGTATTCGGCCGAGAGGAGCCACTCTTCTATCGTGGCGGCGAACCCACGTTTCAGCAGAATCGGTTTCCCGCTCATCGCTGCGCGGCGCAGCAATGGGACGTTCATCATGTTGCGGCTGCCGATCTGCAGCATGTCGCAGAATTGGGCGACGAGTTCGACCTGATCGGGCTCGAGCACCTCGGTGACGATCGGCAATCCGGTCATTGCACGGGCTTCAGCGAGAATTTCAAGCCCCTCAACGCCGAGTCCCTGAAAGCTGTACGGTGAAGAGCGAGGCTTGAACGCGCCACCCCGCAACATGACGCCGCCGGACTGCCGGACCTGCTCGGCGGTCCGCAGTACCTGATCGCGCGACTCCACCGCGCAAGGACCGGCAACGATGACGGGCGCCGGACCACCAAACTCGACCGGTCCAACCCTCACGATGGTCCCCTCCGGGCGAACCGCGCGTGACGCCAGCTTGTAGGGGACCGCGCTCTGATTCACGTGAGACACTCCGGGCATCGCGCACAGCGCAGAGGGCAGATCCACGCCGACCGGTTTGCCGTTGACACCGATCGCTACCGGCCCTGCATCACGGATCGTATGCAGCTCATAGCCATCACCGCGAAGCAGGGCCATGACTCTCTCGGCGTCTTCGTCACTTGCATCTTGTCGCATCGATACGATCATTGGGTTCGCCCTTCCCTTTTCATCCGAGCAATTCCGGGGCCATCCTCAGCGTTTTCAGGGAAACAAAAAAGCAGAGGTGATACCTCTGCTTCCTCCGACGCTGCTGGTTGGTTACCTGGCTACCGGTTCAACACCGATCGCCCCACCAGCTGCGCCGGAGGGGTAAAGTAATAATAATACCAATCGTGGTGTTGTAGGCGGCCAGTCACCTCACTCATAATGACGGCATCGTACCCGACCTCAACCGCAAAGTCAAGCATCGTTAAATTGCCCGACATGAGGATCGCTCTCCGCCGATATGCCGGCGGAGAGCGATCCTCTGAGAGCGATTGCGGTATCTATGCGGAGAAATCGGGTATGAGGGACTCGGGTCCATCATCGTTGACGTCGAGATCTCCGCCTTCGATCTCGTTGAAACAGATGTCACACACGAGTAAGAGACGCTCCGCGACGGACGGTGACGAGCCTCGTCCTCGTGTCAAGACGTGAGAGCCCGTCATCGGTTTTCCGCATACGTCGCAGAATTTCGTCGGCGTTCCGGTCAAATCGGCGAGTTGAGCTTGGCTTTCATCCTCGAACATCGCTGACCCCTCTCTTTGGTTGAGAATCGGCGAATGAAGGTCGCTCCAACCAAGGATCGCTCCGATGCTGTGTCAGCAGTGCGACAGCGAATCGGCCGATCTGACGAGATCGTGTCAATTCCTGGTTCGCCGGCCAATCTGGCTGGAGCGTTCCGTGGTGCGGGATCAACTATCGCACGGAATGGGCCACGCCAGTGCCTGACTCAGTAGAGTTGGTCGTATCTCTGGCTGCCGAGGAGCCCCCCCAAGATCCTCCATTCGGGCGGATTGTTCGGGTGATATTCGAAGCGCTGCCGCTCGAAATACTGGACCACAACGCCATTTTCCACGAACTCTTCGCTAATCGGATAGCCGAAGATCGCGAGCCCGCCATGAACGTTCCAGTAGTCACGAAATCCGAAGCAGAGTCGATGCCCAGTGGCTGCGAAGTAGGTGCAGCTCGCGTCGTTCGAAGCCGAGATGGGTCGAAATGGCGCTTGGTTCAGTCGTGCAGTCGTCAGTTCGACACCCAATCGACCGAGCAAGATGTCGTAACGAGACGGCCACGCGCCGGGATGCCACTCAAAGCGAGCGCGCTCAAAGTACTGCACCACGACGCCGTTCTCGACGAACTCCTCGCTTATCGGGTAACCGAAAACCGCGAGTCCGCCGAAATTCTGCCAGTATCGCAGCATGCCGTGTGAGAGGTAGTGACCGGTCTGCGAGAAGTAGACCTGGTCGCTCGAAGATTGCGCTCCAAGTAGATCGTTCACTGAGGCGAACCGATACCCACGAGCACGCAGGTCGTTGATCATCCCTTGCAGCGCGGCGTTGTCCTGCGAAGCCGCGCCAACGTGCATCAGCACAATCGCTCCAGGAACGGCCGCGTCGAGCACTCGCTGGCGAATCTGAGTTATGGTGGCGCCGTTCCAACCGAGGGTGTCGACGGTCCACATGATGCTATAGCGGTAGCCGTTAGCCGCGACCGCATCCAGCACTGACTGGTTGTACGCGCCGTAGGGCGGACGGAAATATGGCACGGTCGTGCGGCCCGTCAAGCTCTTGATGAGATCGTCTGTTCGCTGCAGCTGACTGGTGATCTCGCTTGAGGAGATGGCGGTGAAATACGGATGATCCCACGAGTGGTTGATCAACGTGTGACCGTCACTGACCATACGCTTCACGAGATCCGGATTCTGCTGGGCCCACTGGCCCGTCATGCCGAAGGTCGCATGAATTCCGTTGGATTTGAGGGTGTCGAGAATTTGCACGGCGTACCCGCGGTCCGAGCCGGCGTCGAACGTCAGGGCGATCACGGGATCGGTCGTGTTGAACCGCGTCACGACCTGAATATTCGCCGCTGCGGTCGCACCGGACGGCATGAGACCGGAAGGGAGCAGCGCGACAACAAACAGGACGGCGATCGCAAGATTCTGAATCCGAATGCGGATGTTCACGACCTGCTCCTCTCGAGCGTCGGCATCCTTATTCTAGGAGATTTGGCGTGACATACGTGTCAACTTTTGGCCCAAATTGGACGGATTGCATCATAATCGCGCCGACCTGTTTTCGCCGGTTGCAACCTCGCGTGGTCGTTGCGTCGCCGTCACGGATCGTTGTAGAGTCTATGGTTGATGCACGAGTAAACGAGAGACGAATTTGCCGCCCTGATGCGGTGAGTCGGATCTTTTTCGCTCTTCGATCCAATCTGGATGCGAGCGACTCGTGCCAACGTCATGTACATTCGCGACACAGGAACGAGAAACGCCAATGCAACGGGAACGGATTCCCATCACACGTGAGGGACTGGCCAAGCTTCAAGAGGAATACGACGATCTGGTCAACCGGCGCCGCCCAGAGGTCGTCCGTGCAATCGCTCAGGCGCGCGAAGAGGGCGATCTGCGAGAGAACGCGGGCTATGACGCCGCCAAGCACGATCAGGGATTCATCGAAGCGCGCATCCGCGAGATCGAACAGCTGATGCGTCAAGTCGACCTAATCGAGACCGACCAGAGCTCGCCCGCTACTGGAAACGTCGTGCGGCTCGGATCCACCGTCACTGTCGAGATCGACGGGGTGGAGGAGACTTATACGATCGTCGGCAAAGTCGAAGCGAGTCCGCGTGACGGCAAAATCTCCAACGAGTCGCCGGTCGGTCGTGCGCTGCTCGGTCATCGGCCGGGCCAGGACATAACGATTCAGACTCCGGGCGCACCCATGACGGCCCGCATCGTCAATATCAATGGGTAGTCAGTCGCCGAACACGGGTGAGGTGGTCGATCGGGGTCGATCTACCGTCCCATCGGAACGCCTTAAGACGTTCCTTGATGCCTGCGCAAGCGACGCGGAGATCATCAGCCCGCCTTCCGACGCCGCGACCGTCAGCGCCGCGGCACGAGCGCTCGGCGTGAGCGAAGCGCAGATCGTCAAATCGCTCCTCTTCCAGAGCCGATCGGGGGAGGTGGTGCTGGCCGTGGTTAAGGGTGGCTATCGCGTCGATCGCCGTCGGCTGGCGGACCTTACCGGGCTTGGCCATTTGAAACTCGCTTCACCTGAGGCTGTCCTGGAGATCGCCGGGTTCGCCGTTGGCGGCATGCCGCCAGTTGGCCACGCCACTCCGCTCACCGTTGTGGTGGACGATGCGGTGCTTGAGGAGGCGATCGTCTTTGGCGGCGGTGGGCGCAGCGACCTCCTGCTTCGCGTGCGGCCTGATGAAATCGTGCGGATGACTGGAGCCGTCATCGCGGACGTCGCGGACCCGGAAACCTAGCCTGCGAGCCAGAGATAACGCCCCGTGCGACCCGGTCGTGTTGTGGAAACCGGTTGCGCACCAGCGTTCGAGGTGACGGGGTGGCCCGTGGCGAACGTTAACGGTGGACAGTTCTCGATCTTCTCAGGGGTCTCATTGTTGGTCCACCGGGCTCGCCGCGACTGAATCAGCTGCCTGAGACCATCAATCCCCGTTGATGACGGAGGGATCGGCGATGCACTCAGCGTCAACCCACGCCGATCCTCCAGAGATCACCCCGGGACGTCACAAGTGGCTGGTCCTCTCCTCCGTTTCCATCGGCACGTTCATGGCCACGCTCGACGGCAGCATCGTCAACATCTCTCTGCCCAAGATCCAGCAAGCGTTCGGAGTGAATCTCTCGGCGGTCGAGTGGATCGTCGTCGCCTATCTGCTGGTGATTGGCGCATTGCTTCTCCCGTTTGGTCGGGTTGGCGACATCATCGGCTACAAATGGGTCTATTTAGCCGGATTCTCCGTCTTCGCTGGAGCCAGCGCCCTCTGCGGCATTTCGCAAAGCGTCTGGATGCTGGTCGGGTTTCGGGTTCTCCAGGGCGTCGGGGCCGCGATGCTGCAAGCGATGGGCCCGGCTATCGTCACCAACACATTCGGCGCCGCCGAGCGAGGTAAAGCGCTTGGGCTCAACTCGATCAGTGTGTCGATTGGACTCTCGCTGGGTCCCGCTCTTGGCGGAATCCTGACCGAATTCGGCTCCTGGCGCTGGATATTCTTCGTCAACGTACCGGTCGGGATCTTCGCGACGCTCTGGGCCTGGCGAGTCCTGAGCAATGAGCGGCGCGAGGTGCGCCAGAAATTCGATCCGGCGGGTGCCATCCTGGCGTCTGCCGGGTTGTTCGCCTTGCTGCTCGGGCTGATTCAGGGCGAGAGCTGGGGTTGGGCGAGCCCGATCACCATCGGTCTCTTCGTGGCGAGTGCGGTTTTGATGGCGGTGTTCGCCTGGACCGAGCTCCACCACGAGAGCCCGATGCTCGATCTGCGGCTCTTCCGCATCCGTCCATTTACGGCAGGCAATATCAGTCTGTTGATCGCCTTTGCTGGACTCTTCGTCGCCACCTTCTTGCTCCCCTTCTTCCTGGAACAAGGACGAGGCTACTCCCCTCTGAAGTCCGGACTGCTCCTCACACCCATCCCGCTCACCACGATGCTCTTCGCGCCGTTTTCAGGGATCGTCTCTGATCGCATCGGCCCAAGACTCCCGGCCACGCTTGGAATCGGCGTCATGGCGGTTGGCCTCTTCACGCTGACGAGTCTGCACCAGCATTCGAGCGACTTCGATCTCATTTGGCGGCTGATGATCATCGGCGTGGGCCAGGGACTGTTCAACAGCCCCAACAGCAGCGCGATTCTCGGGTCGGTTCCGCGTCCACGATTGGGCATCGCGTCGGGGACGTTGGCGCAGATGCGCATCAACGGCCAGGTGTTGGGGATTGCCGCTGGTGGGGCCATCATCGCCAGTCGTGTCGCCTTCCACAGCAGTCATTTGAGTGGACAGGTCACCGGAAGCGCGCTGCACACACAGGCATTCGTGCTTTCTCTGCATGACGCCTTCTACGTCTCGGCGGCGGTCGTAGGTTTGGGCGTCATCACCAGTCTGGTCAGAGGCAAGCAAGGGAGGAAATAGGCGGCGACGGGGGCTACTTCCCGATGCAGAAACGGCTGAAGATCTCGTCGAGGACCGTCTCGCTGACGCGTTCACCCGTAATCTCGCCGATGTGCAGCAGCGCGTCGCGCACGTCGATGGCGATCAAGTCGAGAGGAGTGCCGTCTCGCAGCGCGGAGACAGCCGCCCGTACACCCTCAAGCGCACTTCGAAGCGCCTCTCGTTGGCGCACTGAGACGGTAGCAGGCTGACGGGCGTCGCCTGCCAGTGCCATCACTCGTTCGAATAACGTCTCTTCAAGTTGCTCGATCCCGTCGCCGCTGGCCGCTGAGATCTCAACCAAAGGCACGTCCGGTAGGAGTGACTGGATCGGATCAAGATCGATCTGACGCTCCAGGTCGACCTTGTTGAGTGCCACCACCACGCGACCGGACCCGTCTCGGTCGAGCCGCTCTGCCAGAACGGATGCGACGTTCAAGTCGTCGGGTCGGGTCGTTTGACTGCCGTCCACCACGAACAGAGCCAACGCCGACGACTCGAGCGCCTTGCGCGATCGGTCGATCCCCATCTGTTCGATAACGTCACGCGTTTCGGCGATCCCGGCGGTATCGAGCAAAAGGGCGGGAATCCCGCGCAAGTTGATCGACTCGGTTATGACGTCGCGAGTGGTTCCGGCGATGTCGGTCACGATGGCCCGATCGGACCGCAGCAGGCGATTCATCAGACTCGACTTCCCCACGTTCGGTCGACCGACGATCGCGATTTGTACGCCCTCATGGAAGAGAACGCCCAGATTCGACGCGTCCAGCACCTCACGCAATGCGCGCTCGGCCGTGGTGAGCGATTCGCCGACGTCCATTGGTGGAACTTCGTCCTCGGGAAAGTCGGCCGACGCGTCGAGGTAGGCGAGACACTCGATCAGCGCGGATCTTGCCGGAGCAAGGCGCGTCGTCAGACCGCCGCGCAGCTCGCCGACCGCCAGCTCGAGCGACTCGGGTGTTCGCGCCGACACGACCGCCATCACCGCTTCGGCTTGCGCCAGGTCGACTCTGCCGTTGAGAAATGCCCGCAACGTGAATTCGCCGGCTTCCGCCAGCCGGGCTCCGTTGGCGATCGTCAGCTCAAGAACACGCTTTGTCGGAACTGAACCTCCGTGACAATGAATCTCGACGACGTCTTCGCGCGTGTAGGTTCGCGGTGCGGCCATGCGGACCAACATGACCTCATCGACAGTCACCGCGCGCTCTTCGTCCACGACGCGTCCATAGAAGAGGCGGTGAGATTCGAGGCCAGCGACGTCGACCGGTCGATTCTTCACGCCACGACGAAACATCTGTCCGGCGATCCGCATCGACTCCGGACCACTCAGCCGGATGATGCCGATTCCGCCGTCCCCGGGTGGGGTCGCGATCGCGGCGATGGTGTCGTCATACATGTGCTGGAACCTGAGGGAAGGTGTGCAAGCTTGCCATGCGCGCCTCAGAAGGAGCGAGAGCGCCGAGGTTGCCCCGGTGGGTTGAGTGCCAGGTAGTCTTCGACGGCCTCGCGCGTCGGCACGGCCTCCGGGCCATGTTGCTGAATCCGCAATCCCGCCGCGATCGCAGCCATGCGGCCTGCGGCGATGGTCGATTCTTGCTCGGCTCGCAAAATAAAGAGGGTGCTCGCGAAGACGTCCCCCGCACCCGCGTCATCGACCGCGCGGGCCGCAATCGACGGGACTTCGATCAACCGACCACGATCAAGTATCTGAGCCGCCAACGGCCCTCGTGTAATCGCCACTAGCCCGCGGGAAGAGACCGCGTCGATCTGGTCACGAGCCAGCGATTGCTCCTCGGCGTTCAATACCATTGCG
The DNA here is from genome assembly GCA_963822235.1 of uncultured Chloroflexia bacterium. GTDB lineage: Bacteria > Chloroflexota > Chloroflexia > Thermomicrobiales > Thermomicrobiaceae > CALAGB01. Next base: position 610,360 of record CAWGGU010000005.1, on the reverse strand, counting down.
TCGATGCGGCTGAGCACTTCAGACGGTAACCTCAACGGTCCCAGCGTGACCGGTCCATGATGAGAAGGTGGCCAACGTCGCATCCAGCCCTGTGGCGTGACTCCGAGGAAGGTTGGGTTGAGGCGTCCGGTTTGACGCGGTTCGATCTCCTGTGCGACCGGAGCGACGTGGATGATGTCGGCCGAACGCCAATGCGCCGGGATACCCGTCAAATCGATACGGCCAGCCCAGGAATGAATGGTTTGGGCGCGACGCCCGGCGACGTTGGTGTTGGTGAAGACCGTCGGTTGCTGTGAGCTTTGCAGAATGATCTCGACCTCTTCGGCGAAATGACTGAGCGCGTTGGCAATTGCGTCACCATGCTTGGTGAAGTTGCCGCGCGTGAGCACTGCCGTGCGCAGGCCGAAGCGCGCTGCGGTCAACGCGGAATAGAGCGCTGTGCCTCCGAGGATCGGAGTGCCGTCAGGAAGAAGATCGATCGCGATATGACCGACAGCAAGATACTCGGGAGCCTCGTGGGCAGTCATGTTCTCCAACCGAATTCAACGTGGGATAGTTCGCCGGTTTGACTCAGGCCAGCGCAGACTCGAAGAGTTATCCAGTCTAAATCGACTCGCGTCTCGCCAGGCACAGTCGTCTGCTGGCTCGCAGAATCAACCCTGTTTCGGGAAGATCGTCACGCGCCGAAGCGCGGCTTCGCCCGAGCTCTGCGTAGTGACGTTTGGATCGTCGCGTAGCGCGACATGGACAACGCGACGCTCGTTCGGCGGCATGGGCTCCAGTGAGATCGGGCGACGATTTCGCGCCACCTGACGTGCCACACGGTGAGCCAGTCCGACCAACGACTCCTCGCGTCGAGATCGATAGCCCTCGATGTCGATGATCACACGTGTCCACGTCTCGAAATGCTTGTTGGCCAGCACGTTGACCATGTATTGCAGCTGGGCGAGATGCTCGCCACGGCGGCCAATGAGCATGCCGAGATCGCGTCCCATGATGTCGATGAAGATCGTCGGCGGCTCTTCGCGTCCGATCTCGATGGGAGAGGGGTTGTCGACGGCGACGACGTCGCATTCGAACCCCATCTTCGCCAATAGATCGGTGACGATCGACTTGGCAACTCGCTCGGACTCTTGCGACACCTGCGGCGCGGGAGCCGTTGCCGTGTTCGGCGCCGCTTTCGGCGCAGCCTGGCCGCGTGCCGACACACGTACCAACGCTTCACCATCTTCGAGATCGCTGGTGTCCATCAAGACCTCGATCTCGACCTCATCCCGCTCGCGCCCCAGCTGTTCGAGGGCCAGCCGGACGGCCTCCTCGACGGATCTTGCTTGAATCTCCACCGCGTTCAAGGGAGCCATGCTCAATTCGTTCGCCTTTCTCCGCCCACCCAAGTCATCAGCATCATCACAACCACGACCTCAAAGCTTCGATCGTGCTCGCAACCTGTACGCCAGTCTCCGATTGCACATCGAAGTCGCGGAAACCAATCGGCCAATCGCTTTTTCAGTGGACCAGTTCTTTTGCCGGCCCGTGTTTCCGGTCACACATGCGACGCTCTGATGCTGAGCACGGATACGGATTTGAAAGGCTACACGTCAGCACCGCACGCCATCGCGGTCAAAATCATCCATCGGAGTTGAGCATGCAACCAAAGACGCCGTGGTGAGTTTGAGTAATTCAGTATAGCATCGACCTTGCGGACCAATAAGTTGGCGATCTTGCGCGTTCCGCGATCGCCGTTGGAGCGCAGTTTTAGAGGCAGGCAACGCGTGCCAGGAATGGCCGTCCGGCATCAATCAACCGGGTCGTAGCCTCCGGGCGAGAACGGATTGCAGCGCATAACGCGCCACACTGCTTTGCCGCCACCCTTGATAATACCGTACTTTTCTATGGCCTGGTAGCCATACTCGGAGCACGTCGGCTGGAAACGGCAAGCGGCTGGAAGTCCTGGTGACACGACGCGTTGGTAAAAGCGAATAATCCAGAGGAGAACGGTCTTCATGACGGGTGACTCCCTGAGGAATCGGGGGGGATCTGTTGGCTCCGATCGCTCTCGTCCAGCAGCCCGGCCTTACGCGTAAGCGTGCGCGCGGAGTTGCGCACCTGCTCGAAGTTTACACTCGGCTGAGCCAATGTCCCACGGGCAATCAGGACCATGTCATAGCCGGACGCGAGCGTTGGATGAAGCTCGCGAACCGACTCCCGCATCCATCGTTTTACGCGGTTGCGGTTGACGGCTCCTCCAACGCGGCGACCGACTGCAAAGCCATATCTATTGTGCTCAAGTGAGTTGGGAAGGATCGCGAGGACCACGAAGCGATCCGCCCAGGTCTTGCCCCGCTTACGCACGCGCTCAAATTCGAACGGTCGGCGCAAGCGGTACTGACGGGCGATCACGTACCGCGACTAGCGCTGCGTTGGCTTCTTCTCGTCGGAGACCGTGAGATGCCAGCGACCACGACGGCGACGCGTAGCCAAAACCGCTCGACCACCGCGCGTATGCATCCGCTTGCGGAATCCGTGCTCGCGCTTACGCGGAATTCGCTTTGGCTGATACGTCCTCTTCATGGGCATCCACCTCTCAATTCTCAGAAAAAAAGCCCTGCGGGGCGCGCGGACGCACGCAGCCGCAACGGCTGGGCCGATTATACGTTTGTATTCTGAAAGGTGTCAAACGGCGAGCGCCGTGGACCACCTCGCGCGCGACCGAGTAGAAGCGAAAAGATGTGCGGAGATTTCCACATTGAGGTATCGGAAGGCGTACGGTCACCGATGCGGGTGCGGTCCAGCGGACTTCGGCCGTGGCAACGTCACGTTGCTGGGCAGGAGCTACACGTCGTGATTGACGGTCCCGTATCGAGCGTCGAGTCATGATGTCGGCACGCGTGAGACTACTTCCACGCGCGTTGCTCCTGGTCCTTCTCGTTTGTGTGTCCCTTAACGGCATCGCCTCGGCGTCGAACGTGGCTGGCCAGCTCGCGTCGCCGCAGTCGGCCGTCATCGTGCGTTTCAACACAAGCACGTCTGACTCGGCCAGCCCAACTCCAGCGCAGCAGACGTTGCTGGAAATCGACGGCGCCGGTACGCCAGTTGAGTCGCTCGGCGAGCCAGGTCTGTTCCGCGTCGCGGTTCGATCCGGCTTTGCCGCCGATGGAGTCGCCGCCGCGCTGCAATTGGATCCAACGGTCGTGTACGCCGAGGCTGATCGCCGCATCGACCTTGGTGACTCGGTTGCCACCTACGACGCCGCGTCGACGAGCGGAGCGGTTTCGAACGATTGGGCGCTCGATGCGATTCATGCCACCGGTGCATGGAAATACGGCGATGGAGAGGGAGTGGTCGTCGCCGTCCTCGACACCGGCGTGAGCGCGACTCACCCCGATCTGCGCGGCCGCATCCTTCCTGGTTGGAACTTTATTGCCAACAATGACGACACGGCGGATGACGACGGCCACGGCACGTTCGTCGCCGGGCTGATCGCCGCCGCGAACGCTTCCGGCCCCGAGGGCGTGGCGCCGGGCGCGTCCATTCTGCCGATCAAGATTCTGGACAACAGTGGAGTCGGATCGACCGCGAGCTTCATCGCTGGAATCAACTATGCCGTCGACCATGGTGCGCGCGTCATCAACATCAGCGCGAGTGGCGCGACCGATTCTGCCGCTTTGAACGACGCACTCGCGAATGCCGAAGCACACAACGTCGTAGTCGTCGGTTCTTCCGGAAACGACGGAACCGAGGCGACCGCATATCCAGCAGGTGTATCGACGGTGCTTGCCGTCAGCGCCACCGACCGTCTAAACGCGCTCGCGTCCTTTTCATCGTACGGACCGTATATTGATATCGCCGCTCCAGGCGTCGACATCACCAGCACATGGTGGAGTCCGCGGGACGGAGACGGACATGCGACGGCCAGCGGTTCGTCTGCGTCGGCGCCTCTGGTGTCGGGCGTGGCCGCGATCGTGGCCGGTGAAGAACCTGGCGCCAGCGCCGCGGCCATTCGCGAGATCATCACCGATTCCGCCACTGACATCACTGCGCCGGGCATCGATGCTCAGACGGGGTATGGACTCCTCGATGCATCCGCTGCGGCGATCTTCTCAGCCCCGCCAACGGCATCCTCGAGCGGCAGCATCGAGTCGGTGCTGAGCGGAGGCGCCGAACATCTCGCGTTCAACGCTGACGGGTTTCTTCCGGGCGAACCTCTCAGTGTCTGGACATCGGCGTCCGGCGCACACAGGATGATTCGTAGTGTCGTGGCTGATTCAGGCGGTTCAGTCGCGATCGATCTGGGCCCGATTTGGGACGTCCCAGTCGGTACGCTGACGGCCTTCGCGGTGGGCACTGATTCGGCGCATGCCGTGAGCGCGGAATATCGAGTCACCGAGCAGCCAGCAACCGATCCGTTTCAGCCGGTACAACCCGTTGACTCGACCGCGGAGCGGACCTACTTCGCGGCGACCGGGCACACGTTGGCATTTGGCTTCAAGCATTTCTGGGAATCAAACGGCGGCTTGGCCGCGTTTGGCTATCCCATCAGCGAAGAGTTCAGCGAGCGGGACGCGGCGACCGGTAACGTCTACACCGTCCAGTATTTCGAACGTTACCGGTTCGAGTACCATCCGGAATACGCCGGAACGCCGTGGGAAATCTCTCTCGGATTGCTTGGAACCCAGATCGCCCCCCAGACCTATCCGACCGCTCCCGCGCCTGCGGATCCCTCAATTCGCTACTTCAGCGCGACCCAGCACACCGTGAGCGGAGCGTTTCGCTTCTATTGGGAGGCGAATGGCGGACTCGCGATGTTTGGCTATCCCACGAGCGAGCCGTTCGAACAGGATGGAACGCTGGTCCAGTATTTTGAGCGGGCTCGTTTCGAGTTCCATCCGGACCTTCCAACGGGGCGGCAGGTACTGTTGTCGCGTCTTGGGGTTCAACTCGCGCGCGAGCGAGGCTACCTTCACTAGTCGATAGTCGATAGTCGATGAGTCCAACGCCTTGCCAGACCCTGCAGATAGCTGATTTTCGACGTCGCACACCGTGGTTTTTTGGCCAGTTAGTACCTGCGGCCCTGTGGACCACCGACGGTGCGTGCTAGCCTTAAAGTACTATGCTTGTAATGCGGCATAGTGACCTAATCTCTAATTGAGATCGAAGTCCATCGGTCTCGAATCGGACAGTATTCGCGAGGTCAAACCGAGCGAGGAATTTTATGCGGCGTCGCCTGCGTGCATTTGATCCTATTAAGGGCAACCGCAACTTCGCCGCGGTATGGGCATCGCAGCTTATTTCGACACTCGGCGACCGCGTGCATCACGTCGCTCTGGCGGCTCTTGTTTACCAGCTCACCGGTTCACTCACCAAAACTGGACTCGCTCTGGTAGCGACCGCTTTGCCCGATCTGTTGCTCGGTCTCGTGGCCGGAGTCGTCGTCGACCGTGTCGAGCGTCGGTTGGTCATGATCGTGACCGACTTTCTGCGCGTCCCGCTCGTGCTACTGGTCCCCGTTATCGCCTATCACTCGCTGCTTCTGGCGTTCGTCGACCTCTTCCTGGTCAACACGTTGTCGATCGCGAATAGACCGGCCGCCAACGCCATCATCCCGTCGATCGTGCCAACCGAAGAGCTCAATGCCGCGAACTCGCTGTCGTCCATCAGTGAGAACACCAGTGACATCGTGGGCTACCCGCTGGCCGGCGTGCTGATTGGCGTCTTCGCGGGCTGGCTGGGAACGAGAGACGGATTGCGAGCTGCGTTCGCCTTCGACGCACTGACGTTTTTCGTCTCCGGCTGCCTCGTCTTTACCATCAAGACGACCGTCGTCGAACGAGTTCAGATGGGGTTGTCGACCGTTCGATCGGAAGTTCTCGAAGGCATTCGCTTCGTTCGATCTTCACCGGTTATCCGCGCGAACACGCTTGTCATGTTGCTTGGGCCGCTGATGCTGGGCGCGACCACTCCCCTCCTCGTTGGATACGCCTGGAATATCCTGGGCGGTGGCCAGTGGGAATACGCCATGATGGGGGCCGGCATCAGCGCAGGGAGCATCATCGGCGGACTGTGGCTCGGGAGCGAAGATCGGCTGCGTCCCGGTCCATTGATCGTGCTAGGCCTGGCGATGATGGGCGTCGGCATCATGGCGACGGCGCTGGTGAGCCAGATTTGGCTGGCCGTTGCCACCATCGCCATCAGTGGGTTCGGTAGCATGATGGTGCTCATTCCGAGCGTCACGCTGGTGCAGATCTACACGCCTGAGCATCTCCTCGGACGAGTCTTCACCGTTCGATCGACTCTGATATTCGGCGCCATCATCACCTCAAATGCCGTTGGCGGCTGGGCCGGACAGGAATTCGGAGTCCGCCAATCCTTCTTCGCCTGCGGAGCTCTCCTCTTCGCGGCGACACTGGTCGCTTCTCTCTTTCCATCGGTTCGCAGTGTCGGCATCGAGACCGATCTGACCACCGAGCCCGGCTTCACCGATTGACAGCTACGATTTGATGGCGTAGTTCAAAGGATGGCCCCATGGCAGGCTCGTGCTCGAGCGCGGGCAGCCTCGGCCGACACCGAATACCCGGATGGATCGATCGCACTGGGAGGCTCGGATGCCGTTTCTCACCACGAAAGTTGCCGACTATCGCCGCGGGCTGATGAATGCATTCATGGATGAACATCAGCTCGACGCACTCGCATTTCTGACGCCCGACTACTTCTTCTACGCAACGAACTACTTCCTCGACGTCGCGCCGTGGGAGAGACCGGTCATCGTAGTGACGCCGCGCAACGGCGATCCGTTCGCGATCATGCACGAGCTTTCGACCAATCACCTCAAGATGGCGAAGCAACGCAGCAGCCTCTGGGTTCCGGACGTGACGATCTACAGCGAGCATCCGAGACTTGCCAGTCGGCTGCATCTGACGCCGCAGTGGCATGCGCTGCTCGCCGAGTTGCTGCGCGAGCATGGTCTTGCCGGAAGTAGAATCGGCGTCGATTCGATGTCGGGCCTCCTGGGCACCGCACACCAGGCCCTCAACGTAACGTTCGTTCCGCTCGAACGGAAGATGCGCGAGCTGCGGCACGTCAAGCATCCACAGGAGCTGGATCTGATTCGGCAGGCCGCCAGTCTCTCCGATTGGGCCCAAACCCGGTATCGTCAAGAGATTCGAGCTGGCCGAGTAGTTCAGGAGATGGACTTCTCGGTCGCCGCTCAGACGGCCCAGGAGGCGGCTGGGCGTCACGCCGGAGAGCAGGTAGAGATCCGCTGCTTCTCTTTGAGCGGACCCGACTCCGCGGCGCCGCACGGCACGGGCACGTCGGCCGGCAAGAAGGTTGAGAAGGGCCACGGAATCGTCAACATCGTGATCATTCGACTCAACGGGCTGGTCGTCGAGAACGAACGGACCTGGTTCTGCGGCAAGCCGAGCAAAGATCAGGAACGCGCATTCGACGCCGCGACTCGCGCGCAACAGGCGGCCATCGAGCAGATGACGACTGGCAATTCTCTCGCGTCGGTCGACGCCGCGGCGCTGTCGGTCATCTACGGGGCCGGATTCGGTGACAACGTCATCCACCGTACCGGACACGGCATCGGCATAGCCGGGCACGAATTCCCCGACGACATGGCCTTCGATCCACGGCCACTCAAGGAGAACGAGGTCTACTCAGCGGAACCGGGAATCTACATCTACGGGCTTGGCGGTTTTCGCCACGACGACACCGTCATCGTTGGAAAGAAGCCGGAAGTCGTCACGAAGGCGCCCAAAGACATCAAGTCGCAAACCGTCGGTTAGCGTCGTCGATCATTGAGAGCCGGACAGCGAAGCGACAGAGTTAGGTGTTACTTCGACTCCATTGCTCACGATCCGACTCGCAATCTCGGACTCGTTTGCGTGTTTCGGCGAGATTAAGGACCTCTTCGCTATACTTCATCGCGTTCCTTAAGGTCCAGTTGCCGCCGGTCTTGTGTGAGGATTGACCAGTTGGCGAGCGAACGCCACGAAATCAAGCTCTACCAACAGTTGATGAAGCTCGGCATCACGATCTCCACCGCCGAGTCGTGCACGGGTGGACTCGTATCGCATCGCATCACCGGCGTTCCCGGAAGCTCGAACTACTTTCTGGGCGGCGTGGTCGCCTATAGCAACGCGGTGAAGATGTCGTTGCTTGGCGTTCCGGAAGACGTTCTCAAGCGAGTGGGAGCCGTGAGCGACGAGTGCGCTCTGGCGATGGCTCGTGGCGTGCGCCAGAGAATCGGTACGGACGTCGGCGTTTCGACGACCGGGATCGCCGGCCCGGGCGGTGCGACGCCCACCAAGCCTGTCGGCCTCGTCTACATCGCCTGTTCCACGCCATGGGCCGAGGTCGTGGAAGAGCATCATTTCAACGGCGATCGATCGCAAACGATCGAAGAATCAGCCGACGCGGCACTCAAACTTGTCTTGGCGCAGCTCGCGGAACGTGTGGCGAGCGCAGGCGTATGACCCGGTGCGCTCGCGTCTCTCGCGCTCGCGTGCCGAATGTGAAATGAGTCAGCAGTTGTACGAGAAGTCAGAATTGCCCAATGGGGTTCGTCTGGTGACGAGCCGCATGGACCACGTCAAATCAGCCAGCCTGATCGTCTACGTCGGAGCAGGGTCGCGTCATGAGAGTGACGAACAGGCCGGGATCTCCCACTTTCTCGAACACATGGTTTTCAAGGGGACGGAGCGACGGCCAGATCCGGTTCAGATCACCGAAGAGGTCGAGAGCGTCGGCGGGATGCTCAATGCCGCCACCAGCAGGGAAAACACCAACTATTGGGTGAAAGTTCCAAGCGCCCATCTGGAGCGGGCCTATGACGTCATCGGAGATATGCTGCGTGGATCCGTCTTTGAGCCCGGTGAGATAGATAAAGAGCGGAATGTCATCGTCGAGGAGATTCGTGGCATCGAGGACACGCCGGACGACTTGATTCACGACGTCATTGATGACCTCGTCTGGAACGGGCAGACCGTCGGCAGGGCTGTGATCGGTACAGAGGAGACGGTGCGCCGTACGACGCGACAGCAGCTCGTCGACTATCTTCACGCCCAGTATCGACCTGACCGAATCGTGGTCTCGGCCGCAGGTGACGTGGACCATGGCCAGGTGTTGGAGCTAACGGAGCGCTATTTCGGCGACCTCGCGCCGAGCAACGTTGACACCTTCATACCTGCGCGGTGTGGACAGGAGAGTCCACGAGCTCGCTTGATTCAGCGTCCGACCAACGAAGCCCACTTATGTCTTGGGCTGCCCGCCCTCTCGTACACGGACGAGCGGCGCTACACGCAGGACATGATCGACGCGATCTTGAGTTCCGGCATGAGCTCGAGGCTGTTCCGCGAGATTCGAGAGCGCATGGGTTTGGCTTACGAGGTTTACTCATATTTCCGCGAGTATGCCGACGTTGGTCAGGGCGTGGTCTACGCGGGCATCGATCCACAGCGCACCGCCGACACCGTGCGTGCTGTGCTGCGCGAGTTCGCCAAGCTACGCAATGAACGTGTTCCCGACGAGGAGCTAACTCGCACGAAGGAGCTCCGCAAGGGCCGGATCGAGATGGGACTGGAGGACAGCCGCTCCGTCGCCGGGTGGATCGGGAGCCAGGAGCTCATCTTTGGCGATATCCTGACTCCGGAGCAGGTGATCGAGCGCATTGAGTCGGTTACCAGCGAGGACATTCTCGAATTATCGCGTGAGCTGTTCGTGCCGGAACGCCTCAGTCTGGCCGTCGTTGGTCCAATCGAAGCAGAATCTGACCTGCAATCCTTGCTGGAGTTGTAAGATTACGGTCAAGTATGGGTATAAGTAGCCACATTCTGGTCGTTGAGGACGAGCGCGCGATCGCGTCGTTCCTTCGTCGTGGGCTGAGTTACGAGGGATATCGCGTCACAGTCGCGGACTCCGGTAGACAGGCTCTCGAATCGGCACGCGACGACGCGCCCAATCTCGTGATCCTCGACGTCATGCTTCCCGACGGCCTCGATGGCATCGAGGTTTGCCGCCGCTTGCGCTCCGCTGGCGACGAGTTCCCGATTCTGATGCTCACGGCGCGTGATGAAGTGGCCGATCGTGTCGCTGGGCTCGACGCCGGTGCCGACGATTATCTGGTCAAGCCGTTCGCGTTCGAAGAGCTACTCGCCCGTGTTCGCGCGCTGTTGCGCCGTCAGGACCGGCGGGACGAGACCAGTGAGGAGACGGTCTATCATTTCGCCGATCTTACCTTGGATACCTCATCTCGTTTCGCGTATCGTGACGAGCGACGCATCGATTTGACGACGCGAGAATATGAGCTTCTGCTCCTCTTCATTCGCCATCCAAACCAGGTTCTCACGCGTGATCTCATCATGGAGCGGATCTGGGGCTACGACTTCCCGGGTGAATCGAACGTGCTCGAGGTCTATATCAGCAATCTTCGCAGGCAGCTCGAAGCGGGTGACGAGCCCCGGCTGCTGCAGACCGTTCGCGGCGCGGGCTACGCGCTGAGAATGCCCTCCGACTGATCGAGGAGACCCATGTCCATCCGCGCTCGCATTGCCATCCTCTCCGCCTTCCTGACCGCGATTATCCTTGCGGGCATAGCGGTCGGCGTGTATTACACGCTTCAGCGCTCTCTGAACCAGGAAGTGGATAGTCGCCTCAGCGGAGTGGTATCCGGGGTCGCGAAGAATACGAAGATCTCACCTACGATCACCGGCGGAACTAATGTGCGTATCCCTGAGCTCGATCCGTTTGCGTCTCCCGGCCTCTACGTCCAGGTGACGTCCCCAGATGGACAGGGACAGAACAACAGCTACCCGGATGTGGCCGGCGCCCAAAAAACCTACATGAATCTCCCTCAGGACGTACTCCAACAAAATCTCAGCGGCAATGCGCAGTTTTACAGCACGAATTATCACGACGTCCCGGTTCGAGTTCTGAGTTCGCCTTTCTACGATCCAACTTCAGGTCAGCTACTTGGAACGATCCAGGCTGTCCAACCGTTGACAGCGACGCTCAAAACCATGCGTACACTCAGACTTCTGTTCCTTGCCGGTCTCGGCTTCGGACTAATTGTCGCCGCTGTTGGAGCCTATGTGCTGTCTGGCCGTTCGCTACGCCCACTTTCGAAGATTACAAGCACCGCTCGCCAGATTGGCCGCTCGCGCGACCTGAGCGACCGCATCGAGCTACCTCGCACCGGCGACGAGGTGCAAGACCTGGCAGAGACGTTTAATGCTATGTTGGATCGGCTCGACGACGCCTTCACGGCGGAACGCCGCTTTGTCTCTGACGCATCACACGAGCTACGCACTCCGCTCACGGCTCTGCGCGGCAACGCTGAGATTTTGCTGCGGCAGGTCGAGATGGGCGCCGTCGAGAAAGAAGACGCCGTCGAGATCCTGTCTGACATTCGAGACGAGTCCGAGCGCATGGGCCGATTGGTGCAAAACCTGCTCACGCTGGCACGCGCCGACGTCGGTTGGACCCCAGAGCTTGAGTTGGTTCCGCTGGATCAGGTCGCGTCCGACGCGTCACGGCTGGCGGTGCGGCTCGCAGGCAAACATGAGTTCAGCTTTGACATCGACGACGAAGTGGATGTCATGGGCAACTCCGACCAGCTCAAGCAGCTGTTGCTGATCCTGCTCGACAACGCCTTCACCTACACACCGGAACAGAGCAGTGTCTCGCTTGCAGTTGAAGGCACGGGCGACACAGCGCGCATGATCGTACGCGACTCGGGTCCCGGAATTCCGGCTGGACAGCTCGAGCGCATCTTCGATCGCTTCTATCGCGGCGATGCCGCGCGCGACAAGCGCGCAGCAGGCGCCGGGCTCGGCCTCCCGATCGCGCGCTGGATCGTCGAATGCCATAACGGCAAGATTGAGGCGGAAAGCGAAATCGGCAAAGGAACCGCGATCACCGTCACGCTTCCGCGGGTGAAAGGCATGTTCAGCAAGGATAGCTCACCCTGCTCAGGAGGCCAGGAGCCAGCCCGCCACGGTCGGAGCGCAATCCTGAGCTGAGCTTCGTCTAGGCGAACTGCATCCCCAGTGCGTCGATCTCCGGCAAGCCCAATGAGCTCAAGAAATTCGCGGAACGGTGTGGCCGTGGCAAGACCTCGCTGAGGGGTTCCGTCGGCCTTGATCACGTCGAGGATGCGTCGCACGGCAGCTGTCGCGGCCAGAAGCGCTCCAACGGGAAAGATGACCAAACGGAACCCGAGCGACTGAAGCTCGCTGAGCGAGAGTGGCGGCGTTTTGCCACCTTCCGCCCAATTGAACAGGAGTGGGATGCCCGCCAGTTCGCGTGCGACCATCTCCACCTCGTCAGCCGTCTGTGGCGCTTCGACGAAGAGCATGTCGGCGCCTGCGTCACGATAACGGCGAGCGCGCTCGATGGCGTGTTCGATCCCCTCAACTTCTCGCGCGTCCGTCCGCGCGATAATGACGAGATCACTCGAGTGCCTTGCCGCGACGGCCGCTCGGATTTTCCCCTCCATCTCCTCGGCACCGATCAGCGTTCTTCCCGTCATGTGACCGCAGCGTTTGGGCGCAGCCTGATCTTCGAGTTGGATTCCGGCTACTCCCGCCGCCTCATACTCCCGCACCGTCCGAACGACGTTCAATGCGTTGCCGTATCCGGTGTCGGCGTCTGCAATAACCGGAACCGCCACCGCCTGCACCATACGTCGCGCGCTGTCGACCATCTCGCTCATCGTGGTTAGTCCGACGTCCGGTCGCCCAAGCAGCGAGGCAGCGACGCCAAAGCCGGTCATGTAAACCGCCGGAAACCCCGCGGCTTCAACCAGCCGCGCCGAGAGGGCGTCGTACGCTCCCGGAGCGAGGATCGTGTCCTGGCGCGAGATCATTTCGCGGAACCGTTTCGAGCCGTGGTTGTGGACTTCGAGCAGACCCGCCATCATTCAATCCCCTCTCTCGGTGAGTCGGTTGGGTACGCCATCACGACAGCCAGAGGAATCATATCGATTGGTATGACGTTGCGATGTGACGAAGGAGGTGCAGTGGCAGGACCAACGAATGGGAAGAATCCGCCGGACAACGAGCTCAATTTTGGACTCGTCACCGGGCAACACTGGCGAAGCTGGCAAGAGATCCAGGAACAATGGCACTGGGCGGAGGAGACGGGTTGGGATTCCGCGTGGGGATTCGATCACTTCTTTTCGTTGTATGACGGTGATTCCGGTCCGTGCTTTGACGGCTGGACGCTGCTCGCGGGACTCGCTCCAGTAACCTCTCGCATTCAGCTCGGGCTCATGGTTACGAGCATCACGCATCGTCTGCCGTCGATCCTGGCGAAGCAAGCGGTAACTGTTGACGCGATGTCGGGTGGACGATTGATCCTGGGCGTCGGCGCGGGCTGGCATGCGCGTGAGCATGAAGCCTTCGGCATCGACTTCCCCTCTCCGGGCGAACGCGTCGATCGCTTCGGCGAGGCCATGGAGATCTATCGGAGACTTGAGACCGAGGAACGGGCCACGTTTGACGGCCAATACTATTCCGTCAAAGACGTGCCGTTCGAGCCCAAACCGGTTGCCGGGCACATTCCGGTGCTGATTGGCTCTCGTGGACGTCGCATGATGCGACACGTCGCGCGCTACGCCGATCAATGGGACGGCGGAGGTTCGCCCGAAGAGCTGTTGGAGACAGGACGGCATCTGGACGAGCTTTGCCGAGAAATCGGTCGCGAACCCGGTGACATCCGCTGGGTCTTGTCGGCCGGCGGCGACCCGCTCGACTCACCGGACGCCTTCCGAACGCACGTCAGTTCCTACGCCGAGGTGGGTGTGCGCTCGTTCTTCTTCGATTTCCCGCGTGGAAGTGCAACGAAATCGATGCAAGAGATCGCGGCGGACGTCATCCCAGCGTTGAAGGAAGCGTTCAACTTTCCGCGCTTGTCGTGATTTGGGTCACACCGTGGCTCGCTCTCGTCCCGGAGCGAGCGCGGTCGGCGTAATTTGCGCTGTACAGTGGAATTCAAGGGTGAAGACGGTGCGCACGCGTCGCGGCGAATCGATTTCGCCGCTCAGCGTGCGCTCATGACCGTTGAATTGCGCGGGTGTGCTAGGCCTTCCCTGAGAAGCCTTGGCCCTCGAGGAAGGTGAGCAGCGCCTTGCGCGCTTCGATGCTCAGGCCGAAGATCTCAGGCCAGACGGCGCTCGGAATCTGCGTATGTCCGAGTGACGTCTCGAGCATCTCATCGACTGACTGTGCTTCGCGCTCGGTCTCAACGAAGAAACCGATGTCGACGCCGAGTTCTTGACCGAGCCGGGAAAGGAGCGTGAAGGATGGTACGCTACGCCCCTTTTCGAGCCTCGACAAATACGAAACGGATATATCCGTTCGTTGCGCGAGATCAGAGAGTGAAAGTCCCTGCTGCTGTCGGAGTCGTCGGATCGCTGGACCAATTCTCTGTCGCACTTCAGTCGCCGAAACGCGGCGTTCCTGCTGAGCACTCTCCATTAAACGTCCTCTACCCTTTCCACCGCCCCGCGGTCTGCCCTCCGTTAGCGGTGTAAGCGAGTGAATCGCCAGTGGCGATCTTCTCGATATAAAGCATGCAACTTGCCTTACGCCTCTTCCGATCGGTCGTGGCCCCGAACTTTGGGCTCATGATCGTGCTGCCTTTTGATTCTGGTTCCCACTTGGTCATACGGTCCGCGACGGACTCAACGTCAGTACTCACCGTCGCGAGAAGCTGTGACAAATCTGGAAGAGGAAGCCAACGGTATGTCGTCCGAATTGACGACGGCGCCCCAAGAGCGCCTCGAGCGATCACACGATGTGCGACGAAGACCGCACCCCGGACAGCGGGATGTATCGTGTTCGGTCGTCGTCATGGATTCGCGGGATCGTTTCGTTCAAATCGCTCCAATCGCGAACCGCGGCTCGCCAGAGCACCTGTGTTACCGAGAGGAAGATTGTTCAGCTATCGTGTTGGGATTCCACGCGTCTGACGATCGCTCGTCGATTCGCATCCCGCCGCGGAACTGTCCCCGCAATCTTCTTGTCTCGCGCCCCGAGAAACGTGTCCCCAGGACAAACCACCGGCGTGAAGCTTGGCGTTACCGATTCGGTTTCTACCACCCTCCAGCCCGGCTTTTCCGGACGAACCTAACCTTCTATGACATTACCGTATTACGCTTGTTTTGTAAACATGGTGACGTGGTCAAACTGAATCCATTCGCAGGAACGATCTCATTCCAATTTTAAGCGAATGCATCCTCCACATCTCCGGCAGTACAGTTGTGTCATTCTGGCAAGGTCGCCACGCAACCTCCCCGGGCCCGTGACGATTGGCACTCCATTGCGGAATTGCCAGCGTAATTCTACTCCTTGCGCTCAGGTAACAACACTGCGATAGAGAAATTGCTGGTTTACGCCCGTGGACCTGTGACAGATTCGATGACGAAGAATGGTTAATGAACGACAGGCAAGAGAGAGCGTCACGCATTTGATTGCGTTCTCACTTGCCCTGACGAACACCGCATGATTCACTACCGATTCGTGTCTACCGTAACGAACGAGCAATTCCAACGCAGCGACAGGTCCTCTCTCGAAGCGATCGTTGAGCGGCTTTCGGGTGCGCGGGTCCTCGTGCACATCGCCGTCTTCCTTCTCTTCCTTCTCTGGGCCGTCCTGATGACCTGGCCACTCGTGACCGGCCTTCGCCATCAACTCGCGAGTTGGGGCGACCCGGTTTTCCAGTCATGGACCCTGGCATGGGACCTCCACGCTTGGCGAACGCATCCACTCAACATTTTTGATGCCAACGTTTTTTATCCCTATCGAAACACGCTCGCGTATTCGGATTATCTCTTTGGTCAGGCGGCGCTGATCGCGCCGCTTTTGCTGAAAACAGGCAACGCGATTCTGGCGGATAACGTCTCGCTGCTCCTCTCCTATGCCCTCAGCGGATTCGCGACCTATCTGTTGGTGGTCGACTTGACTGGGAACCGGCTGGCGGGCATCGTCGCCGGATTCGCCTATGCGTTTGCACCGGCGCGCATGGCCCAATTCGAACACCTGCACCTCACCTCCGCTGAGTGGCTGCCGCTGGCTGTGCTCGCCGCTCGGAGAGCACTGCTGCAGCGATCGCTGAAGTGGTCTGCGATCCTGGGCGCGATTGTCGTTTTGCAGGGGCTCTTTGGCATCTACTATTTCTACTTCCTGGCCATTTTGCTCGGTATCGTGTTCGGCGCGTATCTTATCGCGCGTCGCGATCGACCCGCGCTCATCAGCGTGGCGCGGGCCGGAGTGGCCTGTCTCATTGGCGCGGCGTTGCTGATTCCCATCCTGATTCCGTATCAACATGTTCACGATGATCTGGGAATCGAGCGGACGGTTGAGGAGATGAACAAGTGGCGCGCGGTGCCGTCCGACTACCTCGCGGTCTCGCCGCGTAATCGTTATCTGGGCGACTCGCTCGGGAAGGACTACTCGCGTGATCTAGAGCGCGACCTTTTCCCGGGAGTGATTCTCATCCTGCTCGCGATTGTCGGGCTGTTCAACCGACGGTTGGGCTGGGAGCGCTGGATGCTCTTTGGCGTGGCCGTCAGCTCGATCATCCTCAGCTTTGGATTGACCGGGCACATTCATGGGCACGACATACCCTTGCCCTATCGCCTTTTCTATTACCTGGTTCCAGGCTTCAAGGCGATCCGGGTTCCGGCGCGTCTGGGATTGCTGGCGCTTGTGGGACTGGCCGGACTGGCAGGCTTGGGCCTCGATTTGATCCTCGATCAGTTCTCGCGACTCTCACGAGCCCGGCTCGTCCAGCTGGCTGCCGGGGCGGGCCTTTCGGTGCTCCTGATCTTCGGCATGTCAGTTGAATACACGACCCGCATCCCATTGCCTGGAGCGTTGCCGGCCACACTCGCGCAGGCGAATCGTCCAGACTATGCATGGCTGGCCGAACACCCTGCCCCGATGATTGAGTTCCCCATGGGGGACGGGATCATCGCGTCCTCCTGGCCCAACTTCTGGTCGATATTCCACTGGAATCCGGTCGTCAATGGATACAGCGGTATCGCACCGCCGGTCTATTACATCTTTCGAGACGAGATGAAGTCCTTCCCGTCGCCGCGCACGATTGCTTTGCTTCAGGGAATTGGGGTCCGGAACGTCGTCTATCACGCCGACCCCGCGATCGATCCGGCGAGCGACCCATTCCTAACTGCCGCCAAGCAATCGACTGAGCTTACTCAGATGGTGGGAGCACCCGATTACGTCTTCGAACTCGCTCCGAATCCATGGATGTGGGATCTCGTCGCGGCCGTGCCGCACGGCAAGTCGGTGACGTTGCCCGACGCAGACACAGACAAGTCGACGTTCGGGATGCTCGCGGCCATCCTTCAACGTCAGGGTCACACCGTGTATGGAACGGGTAGCATCGACTACTGGAGTCTGCCCGCCCCGCCTTCGTCGGTGTGCTACGCGGTCGTGCCGTCGAACGCATCCGGACTTCCATCCGGATTCGAAGGCGGCGACAAGATCGAGACCGACGGTTGGCTCACGCTTTATCGCCGTCCCTCCTGTCGGTGACGTTGCCAAAGTCGTTCGTCCGAGTTAGCGTCACCGAAATGTCCAAGATCGGTACTTTCTTCATTGCGCGATCCGGACGAAACGCTCGGTCCAATCGTCGTTATTGTCACGTGCTGAACGCTATACTCTGCGAGTGAAATCACGATGTGGCGGTTCCGAGTAATCGGCCGCGAGTGACGAGGTACTCAAGTGGGCAAACTCCGGGTTGTCATTGGTCTCGCTGGAAGTCTTCTCTTTCTCTACCTCGCGTTTCGCGGACAAGATCTCGGAGCGATCGGCTCCGCGTTGCGTCGTGCCAATTACTGGTACGTCGTTCCCGCGGTCGCCGTCTACTTCGCCGGGATCTGGGTTCGATCGCTTCGCTGGTCATTCTTGCTGCGACCCGTCGAGCGTTTCACTGGTCGCGGACTGTTTCGCGTCGTTGTGATTGGCATCACCGCGAACAACGTCCTGCCGCTACGCAGCGGCGAATTCGTCCGTTCCTACGTCCTTTCAACCAAATCCCGAGTGAAGAACGCATCGGCTCTGGCTACCATCGCTGTTGAGCGCATTTTCGACGGGCTCACGATGCTGTCCTTCGTCCTCGTCGCCTCGCTGTCGATTGGTCTTACGTCACAGGTGCGCGAAGTCACGATCGTAGGCGGCGTCCTCTTCGGCACGATTCTCGTGGGGTTGATCGTGGTCAGCGCCGGGCGTGCACGCAACCGGTTGATCGAACTCATGGTTCGCATTCTTCCGGAGCGCGTCGGGAATCCCGTGGGGCGAATGGCGCATGCCTTCCTTGATGGGCTCGGTATTCTTCGCAGCCGTGAAGACTTGATCCTCGTCTGTCTCACGTCGGTGGCGGCCTGGGTGCTCGAGGCGTCGGTCTATGCGTTGATAAGTGTTTCGTTTGGGCTCGGGTTGAGCCCCGCGGCAATCCTACTGGTGACCGCGGTTGCCAATCTCGCCACACTCGTTCCATCGTCGCCAGGCTATGTTGGAGCGTTCGAGGCTGGCGTCGTGCTCGCGCTGGCTGGGGCCGTTGGCATCCAGCACGATCTGGCACTCTCCTACGCCATCGCCGTTCATGCAGCGCTCTACATTCCGGTCACGTTGCTGGGGCTCTATTTCTGGGGCCGCGAAAGCCTCTCCTGGAACGCCGCCCGAACGCAAATGGCGCCCGACGAAGCGGGAGACTGAGTGTCGCTCTGGCACGCGATTCTGCTGGGTATCGTCCAGGGTCTGACCGAGTTCTTGCCGATCAGTAGCTCAGCCCACCTGATTTTGATTCCGTGGCTTGCGGGATGGCCTGAACCGGGGCTCGAATTCGACGTCGCGCTCCATCTTGGAACGCTCGCGGCGGTGCTGATCTACTTTCGCCGCGATCTCATACAGATGACCACGTCGTTCCTGAGGGGAATCTACCGGCGCAAACCGTTTGGTGAGACCAACGCGCGGCTGGCCTGGATCATTCTGCTCGGCTCAGTCCCAGCCGCGATCGCGGGTTATGCCTTCAACGATGCCATCGACAGCTACTTCCACTCGGGCGCCGGTGGCGATCGCTCGATTGTCTTGATCGCGACGCTGCTGATGGTCCTGGGCGCGTTTCTCCTCATGGCCGAGCGCGTTGCACGGCACGTTCGCCCGGTGGAAAGTCTCGGCTGGCGTGACGGCATCACTATTGGCACCGCGCAAGCCCTCGCGCTCCTGCCCGGGGTTTCTCGATCCGGTAGCACGATCACTGCTGGCCTGATGAACGGGCTGAAACGTGACGCCGCGGCTCGCTTCTCATTCCTGCTTGGAGTTCCTGCTATCGTGGGTGCCGGTGCGCTCGAAACCAAAAACGTCATTGACGCGGGCATCGATTCCGATCAGGTCGCCACGTTCCTCGCGGGAGGACTGACCGCCGCCGTGGTTGGATACCTGACGATCGCCTTCTTGATGAACTTTCTTCGCACCAATTCCACCCTGGTCTTCGTCGGATATCGATTTGCACTCGGGGCCTCGCTGTTGGTCCTTGTCGGACTGGGGGTCCGGTAGCAAACGTCAAGACTCATTCGCCTCTACGTAATTGGACTGCCAAGCTCCGACTCGGCGTCGGGCTGCAACAGGATGATGCGTCCGTCTGCCTGGGTCGCACCCAGGACCAGAACCTCAGACGGGAATCCGGCCACACGGCGCGGCGGGAAGTTGACGACACAAACGACCAGTCGCCCAACCAACTCTTCGGGAGTGTAATAGAGCTTCAGCCCGGCCGAGGATCGACGGATTCCAAGCTCGCCGAAATCGATCGTGAGCTTCAGCGACGGCTTGCGCGCTTCGGGGAATTGCTCTGCCTCAATGATGCGCCCCACTCGCATGTCCACCTTCTGAAAGTCGTCAATCGTGATCGTCATATGTCTCATCTCCACACACAGATAACCCACCTGCCCCAGCGCTGCCGATTGTAGCCTGCGGTCAACCACTCGCTCGAAAACACTGACCCTGTGCTACGATGCCGAATGACTCGTAGTTCGCCAATTTCAGCAGTCAGACGCGCAAATCAGTATCGGGAGGGACCGCACGCGATGAGCATGACGCGAGACGACCTGGCGAGAGCGCTGCCGGACGTCACGAGCCCGTTGACGCTCGACGGACTCGACGAACCGGTCGACGTCTTTCGAGATGAGCTTGGTATTCCGCATATGCGGGCGGCAACGACGCACGATGCGTTCTTCATTCAGGGGTTCGTTCACGCTCAAGACCGGCTCTGGCAAATGGATTATGACCGCCATCGGGCCCATGGTCGCTGGGCGGAGTTCGCCGGATCGGTGGGAGTCGAGCAAGACATCCTCATGCGACGTCTCCGACTGGGCGAAACGGCGCGCGCAGACTACGACGCGTTCGACGACGAGACGAAGGCGATGCTGGATGCCTACGCCGCGGGCGTGAACGCCTTCATCGACACGACCACGACGCTGCCCGCCGAGTACGATTTGGTCGGCGGGCGTCCTGAGCGCTGGAACCCATGGGATCCGTGTGCGTCATTCAAAGTTCGCCACGTCCTGATGGGTGTCTGGCATCGCAAGCTTTGGCGTGTTCATCAGCTCAAGACTATCGGCGAAGACCTGCTTCTCAAGCTGCGTGCCGGGTCCGACGATCCCGATCCGCTCATAGTTCCGCCGGGCGTCGACTACCGGCAAATGCCGGACGGCATGAAAGACTCGCGGCTGCATGCCGAAGCGATCTCAGGCATTCGCGAATGGCTCGACGGCAGCAACAACTGGGCCATTCACGGAAGTCGCACCTCCAGTGGCAAACCGCTCGTCGCCGGTGATCCGCATCGTGCCATCGACGTGCCTAACGTCTACTACCAGAACCACCTCGCGTGTCCGGAGTTCGACGTCATCGGCATGTCCTTTTGCGGCATCCCGGGATTCCCACATTTCGGCCACAACCAGTGGGTCGCCTGGTGCATCACGCACGCGGGTGCCGATTATCAGGATCTCTATATCGAGCGCTTCGATCCCAACGATCCGACTCGTTACATGTTCAAAGGCGAGTGGCAGCAGGCCGAGCAGCGTACCGAGCGTATCAACGTGCGCGACGCCAGCCCGGTCGATGTAGATCTCACCATTACGCGACACGGCTCGGTCATCGTGGGAGATCCCGCCGACGGGTTCGCCCTGGCTGCCCGCTATTCGTCCACTGAAACTCCGAACACGGGCTTTCGCTCACTTCTTCCGATGCTCAAGGCACGCTCGGTGGCCGAGCTCGATGAGGCGATGCGCGACTGGGTCGATCCGTGCAACAACCTTGTCATGGCTGACGTCGATGGCAATATCGGCTATCTGACCCGCGGCAAGATGCCGCAGCGCACCCGCGTCAACGGCTGGCTGCCAGTGCCTGGCTGGACCGGAAAGCACGAGTGGGAAGGTTACATCCCGTTCGAGGAGCAGCCACGGTCAGTCAATCCCGACACCGGCTACATCATCACCGCCAACAACCGCATCGTTGGGGACGAATACCCGTATTACATTTCGACCGACTGGGCACCGGGCAACCGCGCTGCTCGCATCCGTGAGCGGCTGCAGACTATCTCAAATGCCACCGGCGACGATATGAAGTCGGTGCATGCCGACCGCATCTCCATTCCAAGCCGGTCGTTCGTCGCACGCCTCGAGCAGCTCGAGAACTTGAGCGAGGCGGAGTCTCAGGCGGCCGATCTACTGCGGACATGGAATGGCTCAATGGATCACGACAGCGTCGCCGCCAGCATCTATTCAGTTTGGCGCGAGCAGACGATCCGGCTGGTTCTTCAGGATGGACCACTGAGCGCTCTGGTCGCGGGTGACGAAAAGTGGGGGCCAGCGCCGATGAACGCGATCTCACTCTCTGGACGGCTGCGCGCGCCACTCCTCGCCCTGATGGATGCCGATGACACGGCCGTTTTGCCATCTGGCGAGACGTGGCCGTCGCTTCTCAAGCGTTCATTCTCGGCAGCCATCGATTGGCTCGCGGCACAACTCGGTCCGGATATGAGCGAGTGGCAGTGGGAGCGATTGCATCGAACCGGCCCGAAGCACTCCCTTTCCGCCAGCTTCCCGCGTCTGGCGGAGCTGCTGGATCCACCGACGTTCGGTGTTGGTGGCGACAGCGACACGCCGCAGGCCGGCGGGTATGCAGGACTTGGCGCCGGAGACTTCAAGCTGTCGAGCTCGTCGGTGGCGCGCTATCTCTTCGATCTGTCCGATTGGGAGAAGAGTGGCTGGGTCGTGCCGCTCGGTTCATCTGGCCATCCGGGGAGCGAGCACTTCGCCGATCAGGGCGAGGCCTGGAGCCGCCAAGAGCTCTATCCCATGCGCTACGACTGGTCTGGGATTGACCACTCCGCCAAGACTCGTCAACGTCTCTCTCCAAAGAGCTAACAACCGTCACGTGAAACGGGCGAGCATGTCGCTCGCCCGTTCCGTTCGACTTGTCATTGGCGATGTTCTGGTTGATTAGCTCGACAGCCTAGCGTTCAGCGTAATTTCGACGTTCCCTTTGAGGGCGCCCGCTACCGGGCAGCCGACTTTGGCCTCCTGCGCGAATCGCTCGAACTCTTCCGCTGACAGGCCGGGAACTTTGCCTTCCAGGTCGAGATGGATCGACGAAATTTTGACTCCGCCTCCACCGACCTCGAACGTCGCCGTCGCGGTGGTGCGCAGTTCTTCTGGCGGTGTGCCGTTTCCGCCAAGCCCGTTTGATAGGCCCATCTCGAAACAGCTGGCAAGGGCTCCCGCGATGAGCTCCTCGGGACTGGTCTGTCCGGCGGTGCTACCGTCGCGCTCGGTGCGCGCTTTCCAACTCACGGGCTGATTCTTGATGACCCCACTTGCGAGACTGACCTCGCCGCTGCCCTTCATGAGATCTCCGTGCCAGACGGCGGTTGCTTTACTGTGTGCGGTTGGCATCATATTCCCTCTCTCGCTACACGCCGCGGATCAAGCGACGGCAGCGCGTTCGTAAACTCCGTCTCGGTGAATACTACGGGCAGCCCGACAATCAGCGCAAACACTATAGTTGAGAAAGTCGAAAGGCTCTGACTCCGAACCGGTTATCGGTAGAGTACGATTGTGCGCGGAAGAAACACCGTTCCCGCCACGCGACCGAGCAAAGGAAATTAATGTTCAAGATCGCGCAATACAGCCTCGACGTGCTTCTCTTTGGACTTCTCGCCGCACTTCCCAACGCATTCGGGTGGAGCAGGCGATCGTCGAAAACCCTCGTCGTCGCCGGAAGCTTGATGCTTGGACTCGGTTCCGTGCGCCTGATCTCGGACCAAATGCTGGACGGTGCGACGCTGCGACGTCGTGAGTTTGCAGGAGCGTTCCTCCTGGCCGCGCAATATCAGCTTACCGAGGAGGAGTCATCCGTTCGAGGCGCAGTAGCCGCGATAGGTGCCGCGCTGATCGTGATCTCGGTGCTGGCACGTCTGCTCGGGCTCAGCCGGGCCAGAACTCAGGAGCGTGCATGACGGTCCGCCCTTTGACCGATCCTGCTGACGAACTCTTCGATGTGCTGACCGAGGATGGCGACCCAACCGGGGAGTGCAAGCGTCGCGCCGACGTGCACCGCGATGGTGATTGGCATCGCGCGTTTCATCTCTGGGTCGTGCAGCGCCCGCCCGGCGAGCCCGATCGCGTCCTCTTTCAGCGGCGAGCATCGGGAAAGGACACCTGGCCTAATCGCCTGGACATTGCCGTAGGTGGACATTTTCGCTCCGGCGAGACGATCGAGGATGTGATTCGGGAGATCGACGAAGAGATCGGCGTACAGCCACGCCTCTCCGACCTCGTCTACGTGGGCAAGCGGCAAGCGGTCAGCCTGAATGTGGAATGGCAAGATCGCGAGATTCAAGATGTCTACATGCTTGCGATCCAGGGGCATTTCCCGACGTTTCAACCTAACGGAATCGAGATCGACAGCCTGGTTCATCTGACGATAGCCGACCTGGAATGCCTGTTTCGCGAGAATCCTGTAAGTGTTCCGGCGATGGTCGCATCGGTTGTCGCCGATCGTCGACTTGGTGGGTGGCGTCCAACAACACTGACCATAGACGACTTCGTTCCGGTCGAGGATGACTACATCGTGCGTGGGGCGCTTGCAGGCTCGTCGCTGCTAAACGGGGCCGATTCAATCTCGATAGAACGAACCCACACCTAGCCTAGGGTGGCAATGGTTCGCGGCCAACTCTCGTTTTCATCAGCGCTCTTGTGACCAACTCAATGGCATGTTGCCGTCGACAATAACTCACGCGTCGTATGATATCTGAGCCGGCAAGTCGACTCGTGCATCCAATCAGAATCACCGAGGCAAAAGATGAATATCCTGAATCAAGAAATTCTGAAGGATCGATACCGCGGCTGTATGCTCGGTTTGGCTGTCGGAGACGCGCTTGGCGCGCCACTCGAGTTTCTCGAACGAGACGAAATTGCTGAACGACATGGTGTGTTACGCGAGATGATCGGAGGTGGCTGGCTCGAGACTGAGCCAGGCGAATGGACTGATGATACGCAGATGGCGCTCGCGATCGCCCGCAGCATCGTCCGCAGCGGAGGAATTGAGCCAGCCGACGTCGCCACGCTCTTCGTCGAATGGTTCAGCAGCCTTCCGAAGGACGTGGGCAACACCACCTCTCGCTCATTGCAGCACCTTGTAGATGGAGTTCCATGGAACGAGGCTGGCGCGCGGGCTCTCAGGGAGCTCGGCGGATCAGCACCTTCCAACGGATCGCTCATGCGCACGGCGCCGATCGCGCTTGCCAATCGCGGCGACGACGAGGCGCTTATCCGTTACAGCGTCGACATTTCCCGAATTACGCATGCCGACCCACTCGCTTGCTGGTCTTGCGTGGCGCTCGACCTGGGTATCTCCGCGCTCCTATCGGAATCTGGAGACGCTATCCGAGCAGCCGCGGCCGTGCCTCAGGAAGACGTGATGCGCGCCGTGATGCGCTCATCAGTCGATCGCGGAGAGGTTCGCAGTGGTGGATATGTCCTCGACACTTTGCAGGCAGCCTTCTGGGCATTCCGACATCAGGACGGATTCGAGGATGTGGTGGTGGCCGCCGTGAACCTGGGTGGAGACGCTGACACCATCGGCGCGGTGGCCGGGGCGCTCGCCGGCGCGCGCTACGGGGCCAGTGCCATACCCGAACGTTGGTTGAGTGTGCTGCATGGGCGTGACGAACTGATCGATCTTGCCGATCGCTTGCTCGAGCTATCGTGAGTTTTCCGCAAGCACTGGACGGCATGGAATTCTCTCAATTGTCAACCCCGAGCCGACAACGTGTAGGCCCCGATCACGACTCTCGTCCGACTCCGAGTCAGAAGTTGATCACCGGCCTCCATCATCTTGACCTCTCCTCCGAGCACGTTATTCACAAGCGAGAGTGGTACGCGGCGACTGATCCGCATCACTGAGTCGATCTCCTGACCAGAGTTCGGCAGACAGTGGCCCACTTTGACTCCCAGTACATTTCCAGACTATTGACAGCGTAACTGCTTGGTCGTAGAGTCGAGCCATATCCTATAGCCTATTGGGTTTCTCGCGGCGGTGCTTGTCGTGTCGAGCCGGAGACCACATATGCAGCGGCCGATCCGACGGCCGAACCTTGCCGAACAGGTGTATACCGCACTCTGCGATGGCATCGTGAACGGCGCTATACGTCCAGGCGAGCGCATCGTTTTGGAACGGCTTGCAATGGATCTGGGCGTCAGTCCGACGCCCGTTCGCGAAGCGGTCGCCCGTCTTGTGCAGAAGGGACTCGTCGTTGATGACGAGGCGGGAAAGCCGCAGCTTGTTCCGTTGACGAGAACCTATGTGCATGACACTTTCTGGGTTCGAGCGTCTCTTGAGGGGCTCGCCGCTGAGCTCGCCACGGCAACGATCGGCCAACCCAAGCTCGAACTGCTCAGCACCGTCCTTGACGATGCTTCGGATGGTTTTCGACGCGGAGACGTGACGCCGTACATCAAATCGGATCAAGTCTTCCATGAAGTCATAACAGAGGAAGCGAACAATCTCCCGCTTGCACGTGAGTTGGACGCACTCCAGACACACACCAGCTATATTCGCGGATACGCTCAACGCCACATCGGTGATCACTTCAACAAGTCGCACGAAGAGCACCTGGTCATATTCGCGGCCATGCGTGAGGACAACTGCGCTCAGGCGAGGTTTGCCATGGAGCACCACATTCGAAGTACGGTCGACCGTATTATCCGCCTTACTGAGTTCGAAGATGAACATGTGGAGGAACCAGTCGCGTGACATCGAGAAAACTGAACTCACAGACGGTTCACTTGCTACGCGGGCCTTAGATCGTTAGCGGACAAGAATCCCAAAATATCGTTGCTCGGTGAATATCATCTCGATCGTCAGGTGTCCCGTAAAATCTCTGGAAGGGGCATAACCATGTCGGAAACCGAAGTTGCGCAATCCATTGCTTCGTTGTCACGAGCTTTGCTTTCCCGTCGGAGACTTGTCCAAACCGCGGGAAGCGCCGTGGCGCTGTCGACCATTGCCGGACTACTTGCCGCTTGTGGCGGGAGCAAAGCGAAAACACCGACAATAGCATCGTCCTCCCAATCCACGTCAACGGCGGCGAGCGGCGCGGTTGCGAGTCCCACCCAGCTTCCATCCTCGAACCCGACCGTCGGCTCGAGCGGATCGAACCTCGCCTCGGCTCAGGAACTTCGGTATCCCAATACCGAGCCGCCCCATCTGGATCCGAACCTTATGTCTGGACGACATGAAATTCTGGTCGGCATGTGTCTCTTTGATCCGTTGGTTGCCTATGACCAGAGCGGTAATCCCATGCCGCTCCTGGCCGAGAAGTGGGATGTTTCTACCGACGGGACCAAGTACACCTTCAATGTCCGTCAGGGCGCCAAATGGTCAGACGGTCAAGCTGTCACCGCCCATGATTTCGAGTACTCCTGGAAGCGTGCACTGACACCGTCGCTCGCGTCCGATTACGCCTCGGCGCTCTATCCGGTGAAAGGCGCGCTCGAATTCAACTCGGGTAAGACGACCGATCCGAGCACTGTGGAGGTGTCGGCGACCGACGACCAAACCTTGACGGTAACGACCGAGCATGCCTCTCCTTACTTCCTGCATCTCTGCTCGACCTGGACCTACATGCCCGTGCCGAAGTGGGCCGTCGACAAATCCGGAGACAAGTGGGTCGAGGCCGGAAACATCGTTACGTGTGGCATGTTCACGCTTCAAGATTGGAAGCACGATCAGGAGATCGTCCTCGTGCGGAACGAGAACTACTATGGCACGAAGCCCACACTGACGAAGATCACGTTCCCGATCAGCGCGGATCCGTTCTCGACGAGTGTGAAAGACTACGAAGCGAACGCCATCGACGTGACCGATGAAATTGGTCCGGCCGACATCACGCGCGTGAAGAATGACGCAACGTACAGTAAAGAACTGCACCACTTCGCCTGGTCCGGAACGGCCTTTGTGGCGTTTGACTGTGGCAACTCCAATTCTCCGGTGAGCAAGCCGGAGTTCCGCCAGGCGCTCTATCTCGCCACCGATCAGAAGTCCATCTGCGAGAACGTGCTCAAGGGCCTTTACGACCCGGCCACGACCATCACGCCACCGGACGTCGCCGGCTACGACCCCAATGCAGCCCTGACGGGTGGCGTGGACGCGGCCAAGAAGAAGCTCGCGGACGCCGGCTATCCCGATGGTAAAGGATTTCCCGGCATGAAACTCGTGTGGCCAGCCGATGCTCGCTACGATTTGGTTGCCCAGGCGCTCCAGCAGATGTGGAAGACCAATCTCGGCATTGACGTTACGCTTCAGCGCATGGAGTCAAAAGAGTTCAACGCGGCGTTCAACTCCTGGACCAAGACGAATTACGAGGCCTACATCAGTCGCTGGGGCTCGGACTACTCCGATCCATACAACTGGTACCCGATCTTGTGGACGACGGCGCAGGATTTCTTCCGCACCCGCTGGCACAACAGCGACTTCGATACGCAAGTGCAGACCGCGGACCGGGAGCTCGACGAAGCAAAGCGCGTCGACGACTACAAGAAGGCGGAGTCGATGCTTATGCAAGGATTGCCGGTGCTGCCACTCTACCATCTCGACGTCAACGCCATGGTCAGACCGTACGTGGACGGGTTCACCGAACCGGTGTCGGCCACTCAGTGGTGGGGTCTGTTCGGTCGCGTCAAGATCACGCAACACTGAGGCATCATGGGGACCTATATCATCCGACGGCTGCTGCTCGTCATCCCGACGTTACTCGTGGTGTACACGCTTGCGTTCTTGATGATCCACGCGACACCGGGTGGACCGTGGGACAACGCGGAGAAGCCGTTGCCGCCTGATGTCATCGCGAACATCCAGAAGAAGTACCACCTGGATGAACCGATCTGGAAGCAGTACGTCGAGTATCTCGGCAACGTGCTGCACGGCGACTTCGGGCCGTCATACGTCAATCGGTCCCAGAATGTCAGCGACATCATCGGGCGGGCGTTTCCCGTTTCGTTTCAACTTGGGATCACGGCGCTGTTGCTCGGCGCCGTGATCGGCATTCCGTTAGGCGTCATCGCGGCGATCAAGCAGAACACATTAGCGGACTACATCTCAATGTTCATCGCGGTGGTGGGCGTGTCGACACCAAACTACGTGATGGCCTCTGTGCTCGTGGTGGTGTTCGCCGTCAACCTGCACCTGCTGCCTCCCGGCGGCTGGAACGGCGTGTTCAGCACCAACATCATCATTCCCGCGCTGGCGCTCTGTTTCAGTCCGGCCAGCGCACTCGCGCGCTATATCCGCTCCTCTATGCTGGAAGTGATGCGCCAGGACTTCGTGCGCACGGCGCGAGCAAAGGGACTGCGCGAGAGCGCGGTCATCATCGCGCACGGGCTTCGCAACGCGCTCGTGCCGGTCGTCACCGTATCTGCATTCCTGGTGGCCGACGTGGTGACTGGTTCATTCTTCGTTGAGACGATTACGAGCGTTCCGGGGATCGGGCGTTACTTCGTCAATGCGGCGACTGGACGGGACTACCCGCTGGTGCTCGCCATAACGCTGCTGTTCGCGGTCGTCATCATCACCATGAACCTCATCGTCGATGTGATGTACGCCGTGTTGGATCCACGGGTCAGGTACCACTGATGCGTGTGCTGACGACGCACCTGGAAAGGGACATTGATGGCCGACGTCGAACGCGGTGGCACCGTGGCTCCCCAAGCGGCGCATTCAGAGCCGGCGCAGCCACTCTTCCAGACCAAGGGCCATAGCCTCGGCTACAACGCGCTGAGGCGGCTTATGCGAAATCGGGCTGCCGTCCTGTCAGCGGTGATCATCGTCGTGTTGATCTTCTCCGCGATCCTGGCGAGTTTTATCGCCCCGTATCCCTACACTCAGCAGGATCTGATCGCGACCGATCAGACACCGAATCGTACGCACATACTTGGGACTGACGCGCTCGGTCGCGACATTTTGAGTCGCTTGCTCTATGGTTCGCGCATCTCGATGAGCGTCGCCGTGATCACGGTCATGATTGTGATTCTGATCGGGGTGCCGGTCGGGTTGGTCTCCGGCTATTATGGTGGCTCGTTCGATCTGTTTCTGATGCGAGTCATCGACGTGATGTACGCCATCCCTTATTACGTGCTGTTGATCCTGCTCCAGACTTACTTCCTCGCAAAACTTCCTGACGTCCACTCGGGTCCGTTGCTCGCCGTCGAGGGGATCAATCGGGTGAGCGGGGGTCTGGTGGGAGTCTTCATCGGGTTGTCCATCTTCGGATGGCTCAATGTCGCGCGACTGGCCCGTGGGCAGGTGCTCACGGCCAAGGAGACAGACTACGTCATCGCCGCCCGCGCCATTGGGGCCACCGACCGTCGCATCATGATCAATCACCTGCTCCCGAACATCGTCGCGCCGTTGATAATCATGGCAGCTCTGTTGGTTCCTGGGTTCATCATTGCCGAGGCCGGCATCAGCTTCATCGGTTTGGGCGCGCAACCGCCGGTGCCCAGTTGGGGGAGCATGCTTTCCGACGGCGTGCAGGCTATCGAGTCCTATCCGTATCAGACGATCTTTCCGGCGCTCGCCATCGCTATAACGCTGTTGAGCTTCAACTTCCTCGGTGACGGGCTGCGGGACGCACTCGATCCATTCATGAAGTAGTGAGTGCGAGAGTCTGCTGACCGTCGGAAGTTCTAAGGATGCGCGTTGTACTGCGACCTGTTCAGCGAACCACTTCGCTGCGACATCTCTTACGTGCGGACGGCGCGGCTCACTCGTCGAACAGAGAGCGTTGTTCGGCGTCCGGATTGGACGAGGGTGTCTCGTGCGGAACCTCCAGCATGTCCATCAGCTTGAATGCGTTGAGTGGCCCCTGATCTCCGTAGTTCGTGTTGAAGAAGATGTGGATCGAATCCGCGGCTTCGCGCGCGGAACGGATCTTCTCGCTCCACTCCTGTAGCTCTTCGGTCTTGTACTCCCAATTGAAGCGGTCGCGACTCGATCCCGTGAATTTGTACCAGGTCTCGTAATTGCGTCCGTGAAAGCGAATGATCGACAGCTTCGGGTTGGTCACGGCGTAGACCGGTGGCACGCTGCCGGAGCCCATCTGCGGCTCATCCGCCATCGTATAGCTGAGTCCCGTCTCCTGCAAAAGCTGGAGCGTCTCAGCGGCATGCTCTTCATCCAGCCAATCGCGACGACGAAACTCGACCGAGATGAGCATTCCCGGCATCAGCTCCGGCAGTAGCCGGATGTACTCCTGGTGCTCTTCGGTGTTGCGATACGACGGCGGAAATTGGAACGTCACCGCCCCGAGTTTGCCGGATTCGGCCAGCGGCTCGATTGCATCGGCGAACGCGCTGGCAACGTCGGCGTCCGGAACGGGCGCTTCTCCGCGCGGCGTTTCCGGCGTACTGGTGAGCTCGCGCGGTGGCTTGACGTCGAAGATGAAATGATCGGGCGTCCGGCTCACCCAATTCTCGACCATCTTGCGCGTCGGTATGCGGTAGTAGGTCATGTTCACTTCGACGATTGGAAAGAATCTGGAGTAGTAGGGGAGCTGTTCGGCGGATTTGAGTCCCGGTGGATAGAACGGATCGTGGTCGCTCCAGGCAGACGTTCCGATCAGTAGCTGCGACACGTCCTTCACCTCTCTTGCTCATGCGTGCGAACTCGATCAGATTATCGCATTCGCGTGAGTCTTGGCTCGCGCACTCCTCCAGTCGCGTGGTGAGACGGCCGAATGAACGTCGTATTGCGCTGGAGTCGGGCGCGGATGGAGCGTGTGAAACATCACCTCCGACGCACGATCGATCTCATCCTTCACGTCGTCATCTCCGTAAAGGATGATGAGAAGATCGTCGCTCTCGCGGCGAATAAGCAACGCAACGGCATGTTCCTGCGCGCCGTGGATAGGCTGAACTTCGTAGGTGACGATGCGTCCGGAGTAAGAGTCAACCCGCGTTTCCTGGATGACTCCCATGTTGACGATCTGGTCTTCCCCCGTTTGCTCGACGATTCGGACGACGCGCTGAACGTATGAGTCCGTCACGTTCGGCTGTCGATTGCCGATGCGAGAGGCCGCGATAAGCAGATGTACGTGGCCGCTGTCGGCGTTGTCGTACCACCAATTGCCACCCTCGGTGTTGACCGTGGCCGACGTCAGGTCGCTTCCGGCCGGCAGTGCCATCTCGATCGATGGACCCGAGATGAAGGTTGGTCCTCTCACCACGATCGCGGTCGATGCTGTGGCCGCCGAACCATGCGAGTGATGTATCAGAAAGAACGCGACGCCGGCCATCGCGACGGTGACGCCTGCCAGGAACATGAGCAGAACCGCGATTGACGCGTACGCCCAGCCGTTGAGCTCGAATTTATCGTCGTCAGGATCGATCTGATGCTCAGTAGGATCAACCATGAAGTTCAACTTATCGCATTCCATTGACCACAGGCGAGCAGTGACGTGGCATCTTGTTTCGCGGATGTAACGCGCGGATGCTCATCGACACTATCGCTCTCATCGCTTCTCTGTTACGGTCTAGGCATCGGCCGGGCGCCCGGCCGGCCGCGAAATGAGCGGTCCGTACGAAAGGAGACTGGCTCATGCCGATCATTCCTCAAGACGACCAAGACTACATCAAGAATCTGTACGAAGAGAAGCTCGTCGAGAAAGTTACGCTTCATCTCTACACCCAGCGCGAAACAGGATTGCTGGTCCCCGGCCAGGAATGCGCCACGTGTCGCGACACACACCAGCTGCTCGATGAGTTGGTGGCGCTATCGGACAAGCTCGAGCTGGAAGTTCACGACTTCTATGTCGAGCGCGAAGCCGCCGCTGCTGAAGGCGTGACGGAGATCCCGGCGATCGTACTCAAAGGGGAGAACAAAGGGACGGTTCGCTTTATCGGCGCGCCCGCCGGATATGAGTTCGCCACGTTGATCGAGGACCTGGTTGACGTCTCTCGTGGCACCACCGAGCTGCAGCTTCACAGCCGGGATACCCTTTCCTCTCTCACCGAGCCTGTACACATCAAGGTCTTCGTAACCCCTACCTGACCACACTGTCCAGGTGCCGCCAGGATGGCGCACATGATGGCAATCGAGAGCGATCTCGTGACCGCTGACGTGGTCGAGGTTGGCGAATTCCCGCACATCGCACAGAAGTATCAGGTCTACGCCGTGCCCAAGATCGTCTTCAACGAATCGGTCTCCTTCGATGGAAACCGCCCCGAGGCGGCGTTCATCGGCGCGATTGAAGCGGTGACGAGCAAAGAAGCGGATGACTCCTCGACGTAAGATCGTTGAGACGACACATCCGCGACGTTGCGGGGATAGCTGCAGATAGATGAGGAACGGGCCGTGTCTCGAAAGAGCACGGCCCGGTTGATAGGGAGGGTTATGACGGTCAGTCTGCCGCGAGTGCGACGTCCTCTTCGATGGGCAGTTCGACCGTCTTCTGTGCCTGTGTCATCGTCCCGATTGCAAGCTTGTCCGACATGAGGAAGGCCGCCCCGATCGACACGGCCGATATCATCGCCGCGGCGACGAACGCCTCGTGGAATGCAACAACTGCGCCAGAGCGAGAGATTGGGTCCCCCAGCGCGGCGTGATGCACGCCGAGTCGCGCCGTCAGCACGGTCGCCATCAGGGCCACGCCGAAGCTGGAGGCAACCTGCCGGATGACGCTGAATGCTGCGCTTGCCTGCCCAGTCTCCGCGCTCGTGACTTGAGCGAACGTGGCTGCCTGGAGCGGAACCAGCGCCAGTCCAAACGCCGCGCCATTCAAGAACATCAGTCCGCGAATCGTCCAATCCGCCGTGCCCAGCCCGACCGTGATGAAGGCGAACATCGTGAGAGCTGAGAGCGTCATCCCCGTGACCATCAGGCGCCGAGGGCCGACCGAGTTGTAGAGCTTGCCGGAAATCGTTGCGGTCAGCATGACGCCGATAGCTTGCGGGAACGTCGTCGATCCGGATTGGAGTGGCGTCATGCCACGCTCCGCCTGCAACAGCAGCGGCAGGAGAAAGATACTGCCACCGAAGGCCGCACTTGTGAAGAACATCACGGCGTTTCCAGCGGTGAAGAGTCGATAGCGGAACAGTCGCACGTTGATCATGGGGTACGACGCGCGAAGCTCCAGGACCACGAAGATTCCCAACAGGACTACGCCGATCGATCCGAACCCGGCAACGACCAGGTTACCGAAGCCGCGAGAACCGGCCTGAGACAGGGCGTAGATGAGACTCGTCAGCCCGGTCACGCCGAACAAGAATCCAGGCACGTCCAGTCGACCGGTAGATGGTTCGCGATGCTCCTTGAGAAAGAACGCGCAGATCGTCAGGGCCACCAAACCGATGGGAATATTGATCAAGAAGATCGCGTGCCAGCTGTGATACTCGACCAGATATCCGCCGATGATCGGGCCACTCGCCGGGGCCACGATTGCCGGGATGCTGATGAGTGCGGAAACCCGGGCGCGCTCGCTCGGCGGAAACGCGCGGAACATCATGGCAGTTCCAACCGGCGTGAGCATTCCCCCGCCGATTCCCTGAAGGACGCGGAACGCGATCAGGCTGTCGATGCTCCATGCGAATGAGCAGAGTAGTGATGCAGCCGAGAACATGATGAGCGCGAACATAAAGGTTCGCTTCGTGCCGTATCGGTCGCCGACCCAACCGCTCAGCGGTATGAAGACCGCAAGGCTAAGCAGATAACCGGTGACGATCCATTGGATTCCGGACGTGCTGGAGTGAAACGTCGTAGCCAGCACGGGTAACGCCACGTTCGTGATCGTCATGTCCAGCAGTTCCATGAACAGACCGAAGACGAACGCCGCAGCCACAATCCATTTGTATTCGATTCTTGCCATAATCACCGACCTCTTCCCTTGCCGATGTTCCCGTTCGCCGAAGTTCTCGTCTCATGATGGCAGAACAGCCGTTCTGTATATTTGTCGAACGGAGTTGTCGAAAATCGACATCGGCCGAAGTGAAATCACCACCGCGGAGTGTCATCCCGCGTGCTTGAAAGTGTGCGCCTGGAGCGGGTACGGGAGAACTGCCAAAAGAGCCAGACGGTTCAGGTCAACGGGTCAGGACCATTCCTGGCCCTGGTACACCTTCCCGAATTGGATGACCACTGAACATAAAGGAATTTGGCGGCCACACGGAAACTGCCGGCGATCGACGTCGCATGTATGGAGTGCGAATGGGGTTCAGTTTTCGCCGGTTGGAAGGCGAAACAGACTGGCCTCAGAGCCAGCCCTTCTGCTCGGCGATGCGGGTGGCTTCGAGACGATTCTGCGCACCCAGCTTGTGGATGGCCGATGACAGGTAGTTCCGAACCGTCCCTTCGGACAGGAACAGCCGGTCGGCGATGTCGGCAATCGTGGCGGCGTTGCGCGAGATCGAGAGGACCTCTTCCTCCCGCTCGGTGAGTGGGCTCGAACCTTCGCTGAGCGCGGCGGCAGCCAGCCCCGGATCCACCACTCGTTCACCGTTCATCGCTCGGCGAATTGCTACTGCCAGGTCGCGCGATGGCGCGTCTTTCAGCAGGAACCCAGAGGCTCCTCGCTCCATGGCTCGTCGCAAATACCCAGGCCGTCCAAAGGTGGTCAGGATCAAAATGCGAGAGTCGGGAAGCGTATGCCGTAGCTCTTCAAGAACTGAAAGGCCGTCCTGACCAGGCATCTCGATATCGAGGAGGACGATGTCCGGCTTCGACTGAAGCGCGGCGGCGATCACTTCATCGCCGCGGGAAACTTCGGCCACCACGTTAACGTCGCGTTCAAGCGTGAGTAACGCCGCCAGGGCCCCACGCACCATGGCCTGGTCTTCGGCCAGTAACACGCGAATCATGACACCGCTCCGGCGACACGCTCCGGCGAGGCCGCCCGTGGTCGCTCGGGCACGGGAGCCGACGAGCATTGAGGAGACATCGGCAAGGTGGCGACGAGGCGAAACCCGCCGTCCGTCAGTGGTGCCGCGTCCAGCGAACCGTGTTGGATCGTGAATCGTTCGTTCAGTCCTGCCAGCCCGGAACCAGATCGCCCAATCCGAGTCGGCTCGGGCTGCGGGATTCCCTTTCCGTCGTCCTGAATCGTCAGCACCACGTCGTCATCTTTGCGCTCGATTCGAATGTCGCAGCTCTGTGCGTCGCTGTGACGAATGACGTTGGTCACGCCCTCTCGAACCGCCCAGCCGAGTGTCGCCTCAACGGTCGACGGCAGCTGGCAGATGCTCCTGGTCACGCCGCACTCAATGCCCGCGGCATCCAGTGCGGCCTTCGCACCACTCAGCTCCGCATCGAGCGCGGGTTGTCGATATCCGCTCACCGCATCGCGAACCTCACGAAGCGCGGCGCGAGTCACCTGCTCGATGTCCGAGATCTCGTTTTGTGCTCGAATTGGGTCAACCTCGACCAGACGCCCCGCCAGTTCACTCTTCAACGCGATAAGCGACAGGCTATGGCCCAATAAATCGTGAAGGTCGCGTGCAAAGCGCAGCCGCTCTTCGGACACGGCCAGACGGGCGTTTTCTTCACGAGCGGATCGCAGTTGAGCGTTTGTTTGAATGAGCCGTCGCAAGAAGATCAGCGCCATGCCCACGAGCACAAATTCAAAGACGATCGATGTGATCGAGATGATCGGAGCACCGATGCCAATGCCGATGGCAATGGTCGAGGCAGAGATGACGGCCACGACGCGGAACGCCGTTCGTTCCGGGAACGTACATCCCGCAGCAGTGACGACGAAGATCATGGCCGATAGCCAGGAACTGTTGATGCCGAGTGTGAGTGCGGTAGTGATCGCGCCAAGCAATACCACGACCGACCAGCCCTCAAACGTCTCGTTGACGTCGAAGAAAGTGTGGAAGAAACCGTAGACATACGTCGCGACGAACACGATCGTCCCAAGTAGTCCGATGACGACCTTAGTGGTCGAATAGTGCCCGCCGAGTAGATCGGATAGCGGATAGGCGAGGAAGAAGAGCCACGCAAGACCGGCGATTCGGCCGTTTCTTGCCTGGCGCCGATGCGACTCCTCGGACGCATCGATCCGGTACTTGTTGTCCGGATCCCAGAAGACAGCCCGGCGTATCTTCTGAACTCGACTCATTCTGGTTTCAGTGTTTTCCATGGACTCCAATAGATCCTTCGCGGGTTGGTTTTTCGGCCAGCGACGTCTTTTACAACCGAACTGGTCAATTATGCACGACGCGTCACGTCACTCATGTCGATGTGTATGAGACGCCAGATCTATCGTAGCGTTGGGCGGGTTTGGGCGGTAGTGAATGGTGTTTGGAAATTGGGATGACATTTGTCATTTTGGCGGGGCGTCGTGGAGGAAATGGACTCCCAAACGGTGAGGGCTCCGGCTGGGAGTCTCGGAGCTCGCAGATTGGGGAAATCCGGGTTCGCCGCTTCTACGACTGATTAGAAAAACTGGTCGAACAAGTACGTGAACGGATTGACCGACTTGATTCGGACGCCGACCGCTGGAACTGAGGGGGCCGAATTGGCCACGAAAGCGTTCGAAATTGCGCGTCAGAGTGGGCACCTCGGGGAGTGCACGCCGCGGAACAGCAACGTGCCGGGGTGGATCTCGCCCTTACATCTCGAAGGCCGAGAGCGCTCACCAGTCGCTGCGGGAGTGACTTCAACGCCTTTGGCGTCGACCGAATTGTCTAGAGCAATTTTCAGAGCGTTCGCCGATGGGCCAGGGAGCGCTGTTGTCTCTAAAGGGCGACATTTATGACGCCCGGCGGTTGGTCCATTGGGCAACGCTTCTGCACGCTGTTCTAATGCGGCATTGCCGCAATTGGCCAATAGCGTTCGGCTGGCTCTCCGTCACCAACGCCAGACGCGTAGCGTCGAATGGCCACGTCCGGATCGCCCTGAAAACGGAAGATGACGTCGAGCTGTGAGGCGTAACAGCGAACCGCCTCGACTTTGCGATCGAGATCCGATTCGGTGAGACGGACGAGTCGAGGAGCTCCGCAACCAAGATCCGACACTCGATCCTGAATCGCGCCCTGCCAAGCCGGATCCCCAGCATACGGGAAGTCTTCGTAGCCCCAGACAGTGAATCCGCGTGCAGCCAACAGCCGGCCCGCCTCGAGCGTCAGCTGGTGATCGACGTGGTTGCCGATCGCAAGCGGCACATAGAAATCCAGCGATTCAGACCGGCCGATCGTCAACCTACTTTGGAGCGCCGATGTGATCCGCGCGGCCAGATTACGATCGTCTGGATGGATCGCGCCGAAGATCGCGTCATCCGAGGTGTACTGATCTGAACGATAGATCGCATCGAGGACGTCGAGCCAGACGGAGTCCGCACCGAGAACCTTGGCCGCGCAACTGTCCTCGTGGCGGCGCATCTCGACCGCTTCATCCGGCGCGAAGCCCCAGCGCGCGTGCTGCCCCTGAGCGAATTCGGTCAATGGTCGCGTCTGGAACACCACCCATCACCGTGACGATTGTTGGCGTCAAGTCGCCCCCGGCGAGCTGTGCGACGGTTCCTCCGCAGGAGAGCGCAACGTCGTCGTAGTGCGGAGCGAGAAATATCGGGCGCGTCCGGCGGTCAGCCACCCGAATACCGCACCCGTTCGTCGCCCACTCTGCGTGTCACCCGCCGATCGTCGAGATACTCCAGCACGGCCTGTGCATACTTGCGGGAGCTCCCGAAGTGATCGCGAAACTGTGACAGCGTGATGGTTCCTTGCTGATCGATGATCCGCAGTACCTCCCGCTGGATGTCGTCGAACGTGTCGCGGGCAAAGACGATGTTCTCGTCGACGCGCACGACTTCGCCCGTTTCCGCGAGGGCCATGGCGAGATCGGGCTCGATGCCAAACTCGGATGGTGGCGGTGGGGTGTTTGGGTCCGCGCGCATCGCGCGCACGTAGCGGTCAATGCGCTCTCGCTGCTCCGTGGTGAACCGGATCTCGTGCGAAGGGAGTCGTAGCACTTCACCGTCCGGACCGAAACGCCCGTCCACGGCGGCACGCTGCACGATCTCTTCGAACGCGCGAGCAGGCAGCCCGATGCGACTGCGCACCTCCTCTTTGGCCATCCCGCGTCGCAGTGGACTCCGCGCGTGGAACGCCTCCAGCATCCGCTCGATCTCGCTCACGGTTACCGAGAAGGCGTCCTCGCGCATCAGGAGCGTCGTCGGAACCAGTGGGCCATCCATCTGAGCACGCTTGAGCAGCAACACGGAGCCCTCGGAGATCAGCTCGTCGACCGCGGAGCGAAGGTCTGTGTCGGAGAGCGCGACGGTTTTGGCCAGCGCTCGCAGCTCTACAGGCCCACTCTCCATGGCCTGAAAGACGATCTCGGACGGCGTCCCTTCGGCCAGCACTTCAAGGGACTCGATGACGTCGGTTCGAAAGCGTCGATGGCGGCGGGGATGCGGGTCGACGATGATTCCACCGCCGATGGTGATGCTGGGGGAGGGCTGGCGAATGATGAAGCGATCCCCTTTAGCAACGGCCAGCGGCTCGGCAATGCGCAGTTGAACCCACGACTCTTCACCCGGCTGAATGCGTTCGTCATTCAACAAGGTGACGCGCGCCAGCGCTTCGGATGAGCCGATATAGAGCCCGACCTCGTCGTTCTGCTCGATGGCGATGGGAGAAGAATCAATCAGCTTGAGCTGCGCGTCAACGAGCTGCGTTGGTTTGAGCCATCCAGGCAAGGTCAGCACCTGCCCGCGCCGGATCTCATCGACCGAAACTCCGGCCAGATTGACCGCCGTCCGCGATCCAGGGTTGGCCCGCTCCTCTTTCGTGCCGTGGCTCTGCAGACCGCGTATGCGGCTGCGGAGCTCTCCGGGCTGGATCTCGACCTCTTGCCCCACCGCGAGCGGTCCGTCGACCAGTGTTCCTGTGACGACGGTTCCGAAACCTGTGATGGTGAAGACGCGGTCGATCGGCAAGCGGGGCCGTCCGTGCTCGGTGTGGGGCGGAACCGAGTCGAGAAGTTCGTCGATGGCAGAGCGCAGCTCCTCGAGGCCCTTACCGGATATGGCCGAAACCGGAGTGATCGGCGCCTGTGCCAGCACAGAGTCGCTCAGCGCTTCGCGCACCTCCTCGATCATCAGGTCGCGCCACTCTTCGTCGACCGTATCGGTCTTGGTGAGGACCACGATGCCACGCTCGATTTGCAGCAGATTCAAAATTGCCAGGTGTTCCGCGGTTTGCGGCATCGGTCCCTCGTCGGCGGCAATGATCAGCAGTGCCGCATCGATTCCTCCGACCCCCGCCAGCATGTTCTTGATGAAGCGTTCGTGCCCCGGAACGTCGACGACGCTCACCTCTCGCCCGCTCGGCAAGCTCAGCCAGGCGAAGCCGAGGTCGATGGTCATCTCTCGTTCTTTTTCTTCGCGCAGGCGATCTGGGTCGATTCCGGTGAGGGCTTTGACCAGGGTCGATTTGCCATGGTCGACGTGACCGGCGGTGCCGATCACGAACGTCTGTGGTCGTTCATCCATGTCGTTTCATTTCATGAAGTTACTTCGACGTTGGTAGCGAGTTGATTATACCGACGAACGAACGACGAGAGGCGCCCGTCTTTGTGGGCGCCTCTGTCGCTCATCGAGCATCGCGATCGAAATCGACAGGCTAGTCAGCCGCGCTGGCGATCTCGTCCCAGCGCGTGAACTGCTCCTTGGCGTTCGACATGAGTGACTCGTCGGTCATTAAGTCGAACGCGGTCAGGGCCATAGCCTTGGAGACCTTGATCAGCTGATCGTAGCCGAATTCAGACCCGGAGGCGTCCACCACCTGCTGCGAATGACCCGGTATCGGCGTATGGCTGATGGCGAAGCTTCCCGTGATGCACGGAATCTTGTGGCTGATGTTGCCAAAGTCGGTCGAATGCATGCCACGTCCGTGCCGTGGGCTGATCTCCATCCCAACCTCGCGCATGTTTTCGGTATAGCGCTTGCCCATCTCGTAGTTGGGTCGCATGTCGTAGCAGACGTTGTCTTCGGTAATCTTGTACTCGCAACCCGTCATCAACGCGGCACCCTCGGCGATCTGTCGCACCTTTTCCATCACTTCGGTGAGGTATTCGAGCGAGGCCGTGCGTACGTAGAAGCGCGCCTTTGTGTATTTGGGCACCACGTTCGGCTGCTCGCCGCCATCGGTGATGATGCCGTGCAGGCGCGTCTCCATATGGACGTGTTGCCGCAGCGCATCGACGCCGGTGAAGAACTTGATGACGGCGTTGAGCGCATTGATGCCGTTGTACGGGTCGCCGCCCGAGTGAGCCGGACGTCCGAAGTACTCAAGATCGAAGTGAGCCACGGCCAGACAGGTGCCATCCGGCCAATCGGTTGCCGCGCCGGTCGAATCGCCCGCGTGGTGGATCATAAGGGCCGCGTCGACGTCGTCGAAGATGCCGGCCTGTTCGAGCTTGATCTTGCCACCGCCACCCTCTTCGGCAGGTGTCCCGATCACCTCGAAGATGCCATTGATCTCAGGCATGACGGTGCTCATGCCGATCGCAGCCGCGAGACCCGATGCGCCGATGAGGTTGTGACCGCAGCCGTGGCCGATCCCAGCCAGGGCGTCGTACTCCGCCAGCACGGCGACGATCGGTCCCTCCGCGCGGCCGTGCATCGAGGCGCGGAATGCCGTCTCGAGTCCACCGGCCGGTTTCTCAACTTCGTAGCCCCACTCACGGATGTTGGATGACAAGAGCTGCGACGCCATGACCTCCTTGTAACCCAGCTCCGGATTCTGGCGGATCGTCTCGGCAATCTCCAGGATCTTGTCTCGATTCTGGTCGATCGCGTCGAGGATGCGCTGGCGCAGCTCCTCTCGAGTTGCCATGAACCGTGCTCCCTTCATCTTCCTTCATTCACGTCTTTGTCGCTGACAATAGCACCTCGAGTCGGGAGCCGTCACGTCTACAACGGACCGTCGCAGGTCGATCGAATCGAGAAAATTCTGATCCTGTGCTCGTTGATGGGTGGCGTGCTCAGGACGATCCAGCGGCCACTTGTTCGATCACCCCGACCAGGATCCGCGTGCCGCGAATGAGGTCGCTCATCTCCAGACCGCCATAGCCGAGAAGCAGTCCGTTGAGCCGATCCGCTCTCTGATAGTGCTCGTCGATCGACTCCAGCCGGACGCCGCGTTTGCGCGCCAACCGGACGACTTCAACGGCGTCGACGCGCGTGTCGAGCTCGACGAAGACGTGCAGACCGGCGTCGAGACCACGCAATGTCGCGACCTGGCTCACGCGATGAAACTCGTCGGTCACGATTCGTCGCTTTTCGGCGTAGTGTCTGCGGGCTCGGCGGATGTGGCGTTCCAGGTCGCCCGATTCCATGAAGCTCGCCATGGCCCGCTGCACCGGCCAGGGCGTGTGATAGTCGCTCAGCCGCTTCAGTCGGATGATCCGCTCCCGCAATCGCGGTGGCGCCACGACGTAGCCGACCCGCAGCGCGGGCGAGAGTATCTTCGAAAACGTCCCGATGTAGACCACACGTCCCGCTTGATCAAGCCCTGCCAGCGCGGGAAGGGGTGGAGCGTCGAAGCGGAATTCGCTGTCGTAATCATCTTCGACGATGAGGGAGTCGCATTGCTCGGCCCAATCGAGCAAGGCCAGACGGCGCGCGATCGATAGCCGGGCACCGAGCGGATACTGATGTGACGGGGTGGTGTAGGCCAACAATGGCGCATCGGCTCCGCGCGGTATATCGTCGACCACCAGCCCGTCTTCGTCGACGTCGATCGGCGTCGTCCGAGCGCCACGCGCGGCCAGCACGCGTCGAGCGGATGGGTAGCCTGGCTCCTCCAGCGCCACAGTATCTCCGCGCCGGAGCGTGGCGCGCGCGATGAGATCCAGCGCCTGCAATGCGCCCGAGGTCACGACCACGTCTTGCCCATCGCAGGCAACGCCGCGCGATCGGCCGAGATAGTCGGAGATCGCCTGGCGCAATCGAGTGTCTCCGGCTGGATGCCCATAACTTGCGGGCGGGAGGTCGTGAGCGACCTCGCTCCAGGCTCTGCGCCAGGCATCGCTCGAGATCAGTCCGGTGAATGGCCGGCCCAGCCGAAATTCGATGGAAGTCGATTCTTCCGGCTCGATCTCTTCCGTCTCGAGATTGAGTGGTTGAAGCCAGCGCGGCGCCCCAATCGATTCGGGACGCACGCGTTTCGGGAGTGAGGGGAGGTCGATCGTGACGAAGGTGCCCGATCCGTGCCGCCCTTCGACGTACCCTTCCGCATAGAGTTCGTCGTATGCGGCCACCGCGACGTTGCGAGATACTCCGGCAGATTCCGCCAACGAACGTGTTGAACTGAGGCGCGTCCCGGCCGGTAGTCGACCGTCCAGGATCGCGGCACGCAGC
The DNA here is from genome assembly GCA_963822235.1 of uncultured Chloroflexia bacterium. Classification (GTDB taxonomy): domain Bacteria; phylum Chloroflexota; class Chloroflexia; order Thermomicrobiales; family Thermomicrobiaceae; genus CALAGB01. The sequence continues at coordinate 567,427 of CAWGGU010000005.1, read as the reverse complement.
TGATCGGTGAGCTGTCGTTGCAGCGGGACGCTCGATTGCCGATCGAGCGACAGGGGTAGATCCATCGTTGCCTCCTGAAGTGGTCTGGTCGGATCTTTGAGGAGCGGCCCACATTGTAAAACCACTTCAGGGGGATTATAGCGGGTGTGGAGTCGGTCAGTGTCGCGGCGGCGCCATTTCGTTAGCCGATTGACATCCGCGCTCGATCGAAAGTGCGCCCTCGCTCCTACTCGACTCCCAGCTGACGGGCCAGGTCTTCGGCGGTGGTCACCGGAAGTTGGCACACGAAGTTGTGACAGACGTAGACGGCAGGCTTGCCGGACACTTCGGTACGCTCCGCGAGAAGCGGGATCTGCTCGACGCTGTCTTTGCCGGGCTGGGACAGCGCGACGACCTTCCACGGGAGGTAATGACCCCGCAAGATACCGAGCAATTCTTGCGTCTCGGTGCGGTCCTGTGCGCCGACCACCGCGATCTCGTGAACATCGCCCACCGCGAAGTCGTATGCGCACAGCATCCGCCCAAATCCATTTGGTTGTTCGGTGGCGAATGCGCCGTACTGCTCCAGGATCTCCGACGCACGACGGCCGAAGTCGTCATCACCGGTGAGCAGCGCGAGTCTCAACAGCGCCTCAGCAGCGACGGAGTTGCCACTGGGTGTGGCGTTATCGAAGACGTCCTTGGGGCGTGCGATCAGCACCTCACCCGATTCGCTGGTGTCGAAAAACGCACTTTGCTCGTCGTTCCAGAACTCATCGATCATGCGGACGGCCAGATCGCGTGCCCACGATATCCACTCGGCATTGAACGTGGCTTCATACAGCGAGACTAACGCGTCGATCAGGTTGGCGTAGTCTTCGAGATAGGCATCGAGGCGCGCTTCCCCGTCCTTGAACGTGCGCAGCAGGCGTCCGGTGACGCTGAGCCGATCGCGAATGAATCGAGCATTGCGTTCGGCCATCTCGATCAGGTCGGTACGACCGAGCGCGACGCCGCCGTCCGCAAGAGAGCGCAACATGAGGGCGTTCCAGGCAGTCAAAATCTTCTCATCGCGGCCCGGCCAAACGCGTTTGGCGCGAGCTTCGTACAATTTGACGCGTGCATCTTCGATGCGTTGCCGTAAGTCGGCCGCCGCGATACCGAACTCGAGCGCGATCTGGGCGGAATCTCGAGGAACGCTCAAGATATTGGACCCTTCGAAATTCCCCTTGGCCACAACGTTGTAGTAGCGCTGGAAGATCTGTCCATCTTCTTCTCCCAGCACCGCGTCGATCTCATCCGGCGTCCAGACGTAGAATTTCCCTTCTTCCCCTTCGCTGTCGGCGTCCTGCGAAGAGTAGAAGCCGCCTTCCTCCGAGGTCATCTCTCGGCGGATGTAGTCGTACGTATCGTTTGCGGTCTGCCGGTAAAGCTCGTCACCTGTGAGCTGCCAGGCCAAGGCATAGTCCCGTGACAGTAGCGCGTTGTCGTAGAGCATCTTTTCAAAGTGCGGCACCAGCCAGATGGCATCGACAGTGTAGCGGTGGAATCCGCCGCCGATCTGATCGAAGATGCCGCCGCGAGCCATACGTTCGAGCGTGGTCGTCAGCATTTCCTTGGCCCGCCACGAGCCTGTTCGATAGATACGGCGCATCAGAAACTCGATTACCATGCTGGGCGGAAACTTGGGTGCGCCTCCAAACCCGCCATTCGCGCTGTCGAACTGCTGATACAGAGTTTGCTCCGCGTCGCCGAGCGCATCGATCGACAGTCGAGAGGGCTTGATAGACGCCTGGAAGTGACTTTCGAGCTGCGTGCGGATCTGATTGGATGAGCTCTCCACCTCATCCCGTCGGTTGGTGTAGGCCTCTACCACCGCCTCGATGATGCGAGGTAATCCCGGCATCACCTGACCGGGACCCATTTGCCGGTCTTCGGGTGGGAAATAGGTGCCACCGTAGAAGGGCTTGCCGTCGGGAGTCAGGAACATCGTCATTGGCCAACCGCCCTGGCCGGTCAGCATCTGCACCGCCAGCATATAGATGCTGTCGATGTCGGGTCGCTCCTCGCGATCGACCTTGATGTTGATGAAATGCTGATTCATGAGATCCGCGATGCGGGGATTCTCGAACGATTCATGTGCCATCACGTGACACCAGTGGCAGGCAGCGTATCCGATGCTTAGGAGGATCGGTCGATTCTGGTCCCTGGCCGCATCCAAGGCCTCCGCGCCCCACGGATACCAATCGACCGGGTTCTCCGCGTGTTGCCGCAGGTATGGACTGGTCTCGTTCGCAAGTCGGTTTGGCATGGAACACTCCTGGAATCACGAGAGGATGTGCAGGAAGGCCGGAAGGATCGATCGCGGCAGGCCGGGAGTCATGCGGATGGCCGCATCTGCAAGAGCATAGCAAACTCGGTCAGTGCTGAAGAGGCGATCGCGACAGACCAAAGTACCTTGAAACGCCGGACGAATGTCCTAATGCTGACGCGATTTTGCATGTTATCCGCGTCAATTCACTCGGTTCGCGCGTGTGTACGGAGCGCGTCACGGCCTCAGTTCGAACGGCGTTGTCATGTATCGATTGGCCACTTAGGCAGGGACGTCACACGTCAGCGATCGAATAGGGGGCAATTCTTGCGCCAAGATCGACCAGTTGTCACCAGTATCTTCACTCTGCCAGATAATGCCGTCGCTGGTGCCGAAGTAGACGCCCGCCGGGTCGAGATGATCGGTCGTCATTGCTTCGCGGTACAACGTGATGCGCTCAACCACCGGTAGCCCATTGGTCAGTGCCTGCCAGGTAGCACCACCGTTTCGACTGCGAAAGACGGTCATCTGCCCGCTTACGCGAATGTTGTGCTCATCCTGCGGCACGACGAACAACGCTGGAGGGCGCTGATGTGACACGGCGATGACGAAACCGAAGTTGCTCGGCAGTCCGTGCGTGATGTCGATCCAACTCTCGCCCGCGTCGTCGCTGCGGTAAACGCCGACGTGGTTCTGCTGATAGATGACATCACGGTCATGCGGATCCAAGACGGCCGAATGAATACACCGATGTACGTCGCCATGCTGCATCTCCCCTTCCCACTCCGAGAAGCGGAAGACGCCTTCATTCTTGGGGTTCCACGTCTGCCCACCGTCGTCGCTGCGAAACAACCCTGCCACCGAAATCCCGGCGTAGAGACGGTTGGGGTGTTCTTGATCTGCCATGATGCGATGCAGGTTGACACCGCCGGACCCGCCTTCCCACCATTCGTCGCGGGTTGCGTGATCGTTCATTCCGGGAGCCGGGCGCCAGTGGTCCCCGTGATCGTCGCTGATGAATAAGGCGGCGGGCATTGTTCCGGCATAGACGCGGCCTGGTTGCGATGCATGGCCCGGTTCAACGTGCCACACCTGATCGACGTCGAACGGTCCACCCGCAACCTTCCATTCGTGCCCGAAATCATCGCTGCGAAAGACGGCCGTGAAGCCCTCCCCGGTCGCCGCGGCAAACATCGTTCGCCCGTCGCGCGGGTCGAGCCGGGCGTGGCTGACGTCGAAGCCTTCCAAGCTCGGGCCGAACTGCTGCCACGTTTCCCCGGGGCGCTCTCGCAAGAACGTATACAGACCGTCGCAAGTGCCTGCGGTGAGAAGAAGACGCCGTGGAGGATCGTCCGAAGCCTTCATGCTCCAACCTTTCGTGCTGGCTATGTGTACGTACGCTTATTACAACAGAGTCGGGTCCATCTGGCAAGATGCCGCCGTGTGATAATTCAGTGGCGATGACGCCACGCGGAGCGTCGCGATATGGGATGGGGGACAGATGGAAGTGCTGCAGTTCAGCGACAGTATCCCGCGCTACGCGGTATCCAAGGCGCTTGGCACCGGGAGCGATCGTGCATTCTGGAGCAACCTCTCCTGCCTCCAGTTCAAGGACGCTCCCGAACCTCGCCTTCCGACATCCGAGTGGCTGCGGATCAAGACCCGGTTTGGCGGCATATGCGGCTCTGATATCGGGTTAGTGACGCTGCACAGCAGCACGTCTACGTCCGCCTACACGTCGTTCCCCTTCACCGTTGGGCACGAGAATGTCGGGGTGGTGGGGGAGATTGGTTCCGCCGTCGAAGGATTCGACGTTGGGCAACGAGTGGTGGTCGACCCGCTCTTGCCTTGTCGTGTTCGCGGATTCGACGAGCCGTGCGAGATGTGCGCGCGCGGCGATTACAACCTCTGCCTTCGCTTCCGCGACGGAACGATCGCGCCCGGATTGCTCACCGGATTCTGCCGAGATACGGGCGGAAGCTGGTCCTCGTCATTCGTGGCGCATCAATCACAGGTCATTCCGGTGCCCGCCAGTGTTTCGGATGAGAACGCCGTCCTGGTGGAGCCGTTCGCCGTCGCGTTGCATGCCGTTCTGCGTAATCGGCCGTCTGACAAACAGACCGTGCTGATCATCGGTGCGGGCGTGATCGGGTTGTCGACGCTCGCCGCCATCCGTGCCATCGGGTCGAAAGCGCGCGTCATCATCACGGCCCGGCACCCGTTCCAGGTGGAGATGGCCAAGCTCCTGGGTGCCGACGAGGTGATCAAGCCTGAACGGGGCGCCGCCTTCTACCGCCAAATCGCTCAGGTCACTGGCGCCGCGATTTACAAGCCGGTGATCGGAAAGGATGTGGTCAGCGGCGGTGCCGACCTCATCTTCGAGTGCGTAGGCTCGAACTCAACCGTCGACGATGCACTGAGACTGACGGCCGCCAGCGGACGCATGGTGCTGGTCGGGTTAGCCGGGATTCCGCGTGGCATCGATTGGAGCCCGATCTGGTTGTCTGAAGTCGAGGTTCGCGGAAGTTTCTGCTATGCCATCGAGGAATTTGACGGAGAACAGATCTCGACGATGCGACTTGCCATCAAGCTGATGGCGGAACAGGGCGTCGATCTCTCGCCGCTCGTGACGCATCGATTCAGCTTGTCCGACTATCGCAATGCGCTTCAAACCGTGACCAGCAAGGGTCGCAGCGGCGTGATCAAGGCCGTCTTCGCATTCGAGCCGTGACAGCCGGCTAACGCGTGCTGGCCGTCGCGTCCACGTGTTGAAAGATCGTGGAGTCCTCGTTTTCGAAGACCAGGCGATAGCTCGGATTGAGCTTCAGGAGCGCGACCAGGCCCGAACAACAGGGTGCATGGTAGTCGACGAACCCCGGCTGATTGTCGCGCCGGCCGACGTAGAGGTAATCGAATCGGGCGTCGTTGGTCTGGGCCCAGGTGTCGATGCAAGTGGGTGTCTCGGTGGAGCAGTTCTGCAGCGCGTCGTAGCTGTCCTGTTGCTTCGTGAATCCGTGGTCCGGCGCCCATTCATAGCCCTGCACGGTCGCGATGCTGATGCGATCCGAGAGGACCGGGAACCATTCGCTGGATCGATCTAGTGCCCAGATGTCTCCTGTCACGACCGCGAATTTCGCATTCTCAGGCGTCGAGGACTGCACCCACGCCATGGCCGAGCGCTCCGGCTGCGAGAGAGACGTATACGATCCGACATTGGCGCCCAGTGAAGAGATCCAGCCATAACCCAGCAGGATGGCGATCGTGACCGGAGAGAGCCATTTGACGACGCGAACAGAGGCCTTTCCCGATTCCTGATCCCCGTTGAACCAGCGCGACCCGGCTTCCGACATGAATGGGATCAAGAACTGCACCAGTGTAATGCCGACGATCAGCGAGAGCGGCACCATGGCGTCAGTCTGCGATTTCCGCGTGTCGAAGATCAGGATCACCAGCATCCACAACGGCAGGAAGGTCTTCCCGCGCCGTAAGCAGACGATGATTCCCAATATGGCAAGGGCGCTGAAGAGCGGGAAGCGTGGTTCGTCGCCCAGGTTGAAGACGACGAGGAGCCCAAGGATATTCGCGAACGCGCCTGCCCCCGACTGACCAGCGTTCTGGAACGGTGCCAATCCGTCGCGCGAGATGACGGTGAACCACCATGGACTGCTCAGCACCAGAACGCCCAGTCCGACCAGGGCAGAGTCAACCAGGGCCTGGCGCGATCTGCCAAACGCCAGGAAGAAGAGGACCGCGCTGAACGCGACAAACCACGCAAATTCGATGTGGCTCAAGCACGTTAGCGCGCCGAAAACGGCGGCCAGCGCGACGTTCCAGCGCGAACGACGCACGTACATGAGATAGACCTGCCACAGCGTCAGAATCGCGAAGAAGTAGGCTAGTCCCCTGGTGAGCCCACCGCCCATGATCTCCCAGTTGTAGCCGCGCGGCACGAGCGCAAACGCCAGCGACGCGACGAGCGTCGTTGTCCGATCTTCGAGAAAATCGTTGGCGAAGAGCATGAATGCTCCGATGGTCGCCAAGCTGAAGACTACCGGGAGGATGCGTAAAAGCTGAATGACGCTGGCGCCGGTGGCCGACGAGATCAGCCCGGCAACGTAGAAGCCGAGAGGCGAATAGGCAAACGGTAGGGAAAGCCCGTTGTATTTCAATTCGGCCGGAAGGTGAAAGTGAGCCGCCTTGATCTGCACGATCGCCTGATAGAACATACCGCCGTCGTTGATCGGGAAGCTTGACGCACTGATTGCAATCCAGCGAACCGAAAGCCCGGCAAGCAGCACCAACACCGCGCCAAGCAGAAGTATGGCGCGCTCGTTCGATTCGGTCTGCGACACGGAACGAGGAGGCGTTTCGTCGATCTTCTCGCTCGTCGCCTGTGTCGCGGGTGTTCGAACGGCGGTCAGTGGTTTCACGGGGTCTCCAGCTAGAATCGACCGGCGCTCGCCATGTCGTCGGGCGCTGAGATCAACTCTAGGGAACGCCCGCCTTGCGGTCCTGCCCCGAAAGTCCCAATTGTCAACGCAGGCGCACGGACGTCGAATCCACAACACGAAACGCGCTGGACAAAAACGTCCAGCGCGCGATTTACGTCCGTGACTTGAGCCCGATGTAACGGGAGGCTACGACATCGGGACCTGCGGGATGATCTTCCCGTCGATGCGCTCGAAGATCTCGTCCATGCTCGTTCCAGTGATCGTGACGCCGTGGTTCTTCAGGCCGATGACGGCCTGATTCGGATTTGGTTGCTGGCGGACGAGTTCCGCAACGGCACGGGCAAGCTGAATAGTTCCGCATGGATAGTTGATCTCGGTCGAGGTGATGCCGTCCATCCAGGCGTGGACGTGGACGATTGCGCCAATGCCCGGATGCTCGTGGTAGATCATCCAATGCTCGATGGCGTCGACGGAGACGCGTCGCGGCTGGACGTCCTCCGGGATGCTGAGCAAGATGGCGGGCTCGGCCGGATCGAAGTCGGAGACCATCAGGATGTCCTGGCCGATGACGTCGAGCTTGCCTTTGTTGACTCCGCTGGCGCTCATCCAATAGCGTGTCTCGTCTTTGCGCGCGCTCAGGTTTCCGTAGCTGAGGCCGCCAATTCCGTAGAGGCGCTTGACGTGACGCAGCTCGCGTGGCGCGAGAATCTCGTGGATCGGGAAGGGCGCCGGAAGCAGGTTCATCGCGTCCAGCTTGCGGCCGGCTCGCTTGACCTGCTCGGTGATCTCGTCACCGTCCCACAGTTCCTTCTCGAGGTCGGTGTTGTAGACGTTGTTGATCACGAGTTGAGATGAGGCCAGAGGCTCGACGCGGCTGTAGATCTCGGCGAAGAACTCGTCGTCATGGCCCTCACGATAGCGAACCACGTAGTGGCCCTGCTCGAGCGTCATGAAATGGGCTTCGATCCCGTTTTCACCGTGTACGAGCAGGACGACGAGGTTGGCCAGCGCGCGAACCAAATAGGGGTAGCCGGTTCGCAGATAGTTCTCCGGCTCCTCATCGAGCTCGACGATGGCCGTGGCGAAGGTCGCTTGCGCCTTGCGACGATAGGCTTGGGGATTATCTCGGTCGACCATGTTCAGAACCAAACGAATGTCCGGTTCCGGCCGATCTCGGAAATGATGGCCGGATGACGCCAGCCGCGCTTTGAGCCCGGCGGCGAACCACTGCATCGTCGGCGTGCGGAGCTCACCGATCAAAGTAAACGTCTCGGACTCGGACGGTCCGCTGCTCATCACGGCGGAATCAGATTGACGATCCGGCTGCACGTTCATGCCCTTGGCCCCTGACTTTCTTGGTTTCGACCCATATCAATCGCGCTCGGGATGGAGATACCATACACGCTGTGGTCGGTCCTCGAAGGGCCGAGTGCGGCGAAAGTACGCTTGCATTCTTATCAGACTGTTAAGCGCTGGTCAAATCTCGACTTCTCGCTTGCGCCCGCCGGAATTGGAGCACGTACCTTGAGCGACCCCCGGCGCACGGTCGCATATATGTCGGTCGATCCAGGTTGTTCACCATCGACCTCGAATGGAAGCGCATCGGGCGAGTGAATCTCGACCGTGGTTCCCTGATAGTGATGAACCGCGGGATGTCCCACATGCTTGCCTCGGTAGACCTTCGGCAGCAGTGATAGCAGCAGCGTGTGCTTGGCGACGGCATCCAGCACGAAGACGTCGAACATTCCATCACACACGGATGCCGTCGGTGCGATCCGCATTCCGCCAGCAAAGAACCTGCCGTTCGCCAGCACCACCATGTTGGCCGGTCCGTCGTGGATTACGTTGCCATCGATCGTGACGCGCGTCCGCCGCCCATCAAAGATGAGGATCGTGCGCGTCGCGGCGACCAGATAGCCGAGGAACCCTCCCAGACGCTTCGACGAATGGTTCATCCATGCGGCAGTTTCGGCGCCTAATCCGACATCGGCCACGTTGACGAAGAAGCGCTGAACCTCGCGACCATCGTTTGAGTAGGAAATCGATCCGATGTCGACGGAGTGCACTGACCCACTCTGGATCACATCGACTGCATGCTCGGGACTTTGAATGCCGAGCGTGCGCGCAAAATCACGTCCGGTTCCGCAGGGGATGAGTGACAGGACGACGTCGGCCGTCGACACGGCGTCCTTCTCGATGATGCCGTTCACGACCTCGTTGAGCGTCCCGTCGCCGCCGACGACGACGATGTCGCGAATTCCCTCAGCCACGATGCGGCGAGCAATGTCGGTCGCGTCGCCAACACCGGAGGTCTCGTGAATGTGCAATCGAAACCCTTGCGCTCGCATGTTCTCGGCGATTTTGGGCCAGATCTTGCGCGTTCGTCCTCCACCGGAGACAGGGTTGACGATCGCGTGCCATTCTTGGTCCATGCGGTCCTCGCTCGTGAGCCTCACCGGCCGGTTCGGCATGCCAGATAGACGCATACCCGCTGCGTGACGTTCGCGGGCTCGACCCGGGACATCCGCCGTATCGCGGCATCCATTGGTCACGTAATGTTCAAACAGGCGATTGCGGATGCGCCAGTATAGCCCACGCCGCATGGTGAGTGAAACCTGCGAGCCGCTGTGTGGCCAAACCGACGTGCGAGTTACGGTAAAGTCTCGGGCGACCTGTCCCGCGTAAACCGCGACGGCTGCATGGTATAATCCGGCGACTTCAGAGTCCGGAGTTGTAGGGTTGACGGCCATCGGGGGACAGTCCGGACTTGCGCGATGTAAGCACACCTTGATGGGTTGGGGGCTCCTTTCGGCATGATCAGACCGCTGAGTGCGCTTTTTGGCCTCTTCAGCCGCGATCTGGGAATCGACCTCGGAACGGCGAACACACTCGTCTACGTGCGAGGCAAAGGAATCGTCATCTCCGAACCCTCCGTCGTGGCCGTCGAGTACAAAACGAAGCGTGCGCTGGCGGTCGGAGTCGAAGCCAAGGCGATGGTCGGCAAGACGCCCGGCACTATCGTCGCGATACGTCCCCTCAAGGACGGTGTCATTGCCGACTTCGACACGGTCGAGATGATGCTCCGCTATTTCATCCAAAAGGTTCACGTGCAACGCATCATGGCGCCGCATCCGCGCGTCGTGATCGGCATCCCCAGTGGGGTGACTGAAGTCGAGAAGCGCGCCGCCAAGGACGCCGCGTTGATCGCTGGCGCCCGTGAGGCATATACGATCGAAGAGCCGATGGCCGCGGCTATTGGCGCCGGACTTCCGATCAATGAGGCCGTCGGCAGCATGATCGTCGATATCGGTGGTGGCACGACGGAAGTGGCCGTGATCTCGCTCGGCGGCATCGTGGTCAATCATTCGATTCGTGTGGCCGGCGACGAGATCGACGACGCCATCATCCAATACGCCAGACGCGACCATAATCTGGTCATCGGCGAGCGCTCGGCTGAAAACGCCAAGATTGCCGCCGGCTCCGCCTATCCGTTGGAAGAGGAGCGGACGGTCGTCCTGCGAGGACGCGACCTGTTGACCGGGCTGCCCAAGTTCGTCGAGGTCAGCAGCGTCGAGATTCGCGACGCTGTGTCGGGTCCCGTCAATACCATCGTTGATCTGGTCAAGCTATGCGTCGAAGAGACTCCGCCCGAGCTCGTGGCCGACATCATGGAGCGCGGAATCACGCTCGCCGGTGGTGGCGCGCTGCTCCTGGGTCTCGATAAGCGCCTGCAATCGGAGCTTCGCATGCCGGTCTATCGGGCTGACGATCCCCTGACGTGCGTCGCTCGTGGCACGGGTCGAGTTGCCGAAGCGCTTCATCTGTATCAGCGTGCCCTTGCCGGAGGGCAAGAGATTCGCCGGCCGGCGAATTAGGTCCTGGTCCGCTGATGCGTGACCAGCGACGTGGATACCGCCTTTGATTTCCCTGACCACCAGACAGACGATCATCTTGATCGCGGTCTTTGTCATCACCTCCATCAGTCTCATCGCGTTGGATCAGCAGCATCATCTCGATGCCGCCCGTTCGCCCGCCGAGACGCTCATCCGTCCGTTCGAGCGGGCCATGAGCGAAGCCGGGCGATCGCTTCGTGGCCTGGGCAACCGCTCACCGTCGGCAACGGAACAACAGCTTCAGCAGGTGACGGCGGAGCGTGACAAGCTGCTGGCGGAGAACGCGCGTCTGAATGGCCTGCAGTCGCAGATCAATGACCTGCAAAAGCAGCTCGATTTCAAACAGTCGAATCCAGGACTGACGGTGCTGACATCGAGCGTCGTCGGACAGGATCCGAACGGCACCACTCGCACCATGGTCATCAATCGTGGCTCCAATGATGGGGTCAGGGTTGGGATGGCGGTCATCAGCCCGAACTTCTTCGTCGGGCAAGTGACCGACGTCAGCCCGCAACAGTCAAAGGTGACCATGGCGACCGATTCGTCCTCGCAGGTCGGCGCGATGCTGCAGTCAAACGGCGCGAATGGCGTCCTGTTTGGCGAGTGGCAATCCGGCGGCCAGATGCAGCTCAAGTATTTGGATCCATCGACCACGGTCACTGAGGGTGAAGTAGTGGTGACGTCCAGCCGTACAGCGCGCGTGCCGCAGGGTCTGGTAGTCGGCAAGGTGAGCGCGATACATCGCAACGTGCAATCGGACGAGCTCAACGTCGACGTCGTTCCGCTGATCGACTTCAATAACCTGCAATCGGTGATGGTGATCCTCTCGGACGGTTCGCAACCGTGACGAATCTAGATAGGCTGGATCTGCGACTTGCAGCCAGCGTGACGGTCGGAAAACTGAGTGCCTCTGCCATCCGATTGCTCGGACGAGGCGGCGGCACCGCCGCCCCGGGTGTGGTCGCGAACACCATCGATCCCCGGATCCTGGACAAGCTGGCTCGCAAAGTTCGTGGCGGATGCATCGTCGTTGCCGGGACGAACGGTAAGACGACCACGTCTCGCATGCTGGCCGACATCCTGCAGTCTGCTGGACTTCGCGTTATTCACAATCGGACCGGATCGAACCTGGTTCGCGGCATCAGTGCCGCGTTTGCCGCACAGAGTAGTTGGTCGGGCAACCCTCTCGGCGATATCGCCGTTATCGAGACGGACGAGGCCGCGTTTCCGGACGTGGTGCGTCGCTCGAATCCGCGATTGATCCTGCTGCTTAACCTCTTCCGCGATCAGCTCGATCGTTACGGCGAGCTCGACACAGTCGCCAGTCACTGGCGTGAGGTCTTCGAAGAGCTCCGGGATGATCAGGTGCTGGTCGTCAATGGCGACGATCCGGCCCTTGCCGCCATCACCGACGATGTGCCGGGCCAACGAATCGTTTTCGGGCTCAGCGAGACGAAATATGCGCTCGAGGCGTTGCCGCACGCAGTCGATTCAGCGATCTGTCGCCGCTGTGGCTCACCGCTCACCTACGAGCAGCTGTTCCTCTCGCATCTAGGCAACTATGTCTGCGAGCAGTGTGGATTTCGGCGGCCGGTTCTGGACTTCGCGGCGAGCGACCTCGAGCTGCACGCACTCGATTCTGTCTCATTTCGTCTCACCGGATTCGACCAGGCGCTCGATCTGAGCGTCGCGATCCCGGGGCTCTACAACGCCTACAACGCGCTGGCGGCCGCCGGAGCGGCCCTGGCGGTCGGCATCGCCCCGCATGTGATCGCGGAATCGCTCGCGAGCTTCCGTTCAGCATTTGGCCGCATCGAGCGGATACGTTACCGCGACCGCGACATCGTGATCGTCCTCGTCAAGAATCCGGTCGGATTCGATGAGGTCCTTCGAATGCTGGCGACTGCCGGCCAGAATGAGCCAACCATGGTCGTCATCAACGACCTGGATGCCGATGGGCGTGACGTCTCCTGGCTCTGGGATGTGAACGTCGAGCAGCTTGCGGCGGGCTCGTCGCCAATCTTCACCAGCGGACTGCGGGGGCCGGATATGGCCACCCGACTGAAGTACGCGGGCATCGGGACCGAACGCATTCATCCGCTTGGGCAGTTGAGCGACGCGCTAATTCAATTCGTCGAAGCTATCCCTGAGGGCGAAACGGGGTATATTCTTCCGACGTATACCGCGATGCTCGAACTGCGACAGATCCTCGCTCAACAGGGTGCTGCCACGTCTTTCTGGCAGCAATAGGTCGGCCGATCCAAGAGAGGATGAGTGCGTTGAAGCTGACGATCTGCTGGCTGTACGGGAACGCGATGAACATCTACGGCGATCGCGGCAACGTGCTGGCGCTGGCACAGCGCTGCCGTTGGCGCGGTATCGACGCCGAGATCGTTCACTGCGGCATCGGCGACCAGCTTGAATCGGGCGATTACGACGTCTTCTTCTGGGGTGGTGGACAGGATCGGGAGCAGATCAACGTATCGGCCGACATCCAGGGATCCAAGGGAGACGTGCTCAAGGCGGAGATCGAGGACGGGGCACCGCTTCTTTCCGTTTGTGGCGGCTATCAGCTGCTTGGCCAGTATTACCGTCCACACGATGGCGCCGAGCTGCCCGGGATTAGCCTCTTCGACGCCTGGAGCGTCGCCGGTCACGAGCGGTTCATTGGTAATGTGGTGGTCGATTCCGATGAATTCGGCGAATTGGTCGGATTCGAGAACCACAGCGGGCTGACCTATCTTGGACCCACCGCGCGACCGCTTGGAAGCGTTCGCGTCGGCCACGGAAACAACGGTCATGACAGGTTCGAAGGATGTATCTACAAGAACGCGATTGGCTGCTACATGCACGGTGCGCTGCTACCGAAGAATCCGGGTGTGTCGGACTATCTGATACGAGCCGCGCTGCGCCGGCGCTATGGAGTCGACGAACTGGAAACGCTGGACGATTCGCTCGAAACCGCCGCGCATTCCTCGGCGGTCAAACGCGCCCTGATTCAACGCTAATTTCCAACGGCTAACGTTGATCTCGATCGTAGAGGGAGGTACTCCATGCGAGTGGCGATCATTTCGGACGTCCACGGAAATATTCACGCGCTCGACGCCGTGCTGGCCGAACTGGATGCATCTGAGCCCTTCGACGAAATCGTTTATGCCGGCGATGTCGCGTTCAACGGCGCGTTCCCGTCGGAATGTATCGATCGATTGCGCGAACGGGGCTACCGGGCCGTGCGCGGAAACACCGACGAGTTCCTGGTCGCCTTGGCGAGGGGTTCCTCGTATCAGACGTCGGTGACAGCCGAGACGCAGCAGCATTCGCCCGCGTTGCAGGAATTGGATCGCTGGGCGAACGATCGGCTCTCTGACGAACAGATCGATTACCTGGCAGGCTGGCCGTTGCGGATCGATATTCAAGGCCCGGACGGCCAGACGCTCTCAATCTTCCACGCCGCGCCCTGGAGCGCGCACGTGACGGTGTTCGAGGATGCCAGCGAGGAAGTTGCGCTTCAGATGCTTGACTATGCCGATTCACAAGCCGTCGCCTACGGTCACATCCACGTGCAATATCGCCGCGAGATCGACGGACGGGTGCTGTGCTCGATCGGCAGTGTCGGAGCGCCGTTCGACGGTGATCCGCGAGCGGCATACGCGGTGATGACCAATGACGGTGCGGGATGGGACGTCGAGTTTCGGAGGGTGGATTACGATATGCAAGCCGCCTATGACGGGTTGATGAGCGCGACCTTTCCCAATCATGAAGCGGTCGCCGACAGCGTGCGAACCGGACGCCGCAACGTTTGATTTCTGAGATCGTCAGCGTTGAACATAATGTCGTCTGTGATACGATCTTCGCGGAGACACGGCTGAACCGGATGGGGACGACACAGAGCCGGTGACACGTCTCATTTTTGCACTCGTTATTGCAATCACGGCGCTTGCCCAGGCCGCGCTGATCCCGGCGATCAATTTGCTCAGTATCGGACCAAACATCGTGTTGGTTTTGATCCTGATCTGGAGCGCCGAACAGGGGATGGCGGAGGGAGTCATCTGGGCTCTTCCAGTCGGCATTCTGCTGGATCTTCTGGCGCTCGACCCGCTCGGTTCGAACACGCTGGCGCTGCTGCCAGTTGCGGTGATCGGTGGACTTGCGCAACGACGCCTCTTCCATAGTGGCGTGATCATTCCCATGGTGCTCGTCGTGGCTGCCACCATCGTGCATCAGGTCGTAGGCGTGGTCGTTTCCACCGCGACCGGATCGAGCTATTCGCTCGGCGTCACGGTGCGCTTGTCGTTTCTGACCGCGCTGCTCAACGTCGCCATGGTGCCCGTGCTCTACATCGGAATTGCCATTCTGGATCGTCTGGGGGTTGTTCGTGCGTCGCGCGCGTAAGCGAATGGAGCTGGTTCGATTTGCCGACCGAAAGGGGAGGCGAGTTGACGAACGCGCCGACGACGAGGTCTTTATCTCGCGGCGCATGTTTCTCTTTAAGGGAATCGTCGTAGCGGGCTTCGGCGGACTCGCCGCCAAGCTTGCCAAGATGCAGATGGTCGACGCTGGCCAGTACGACAACCAGGTGAAGGGGAACAGCCAGCGCTTCGAAGTGCTCAACGCACCACGCGGCTTGATTGTCGATCGCAATGGCAACACGCTGGCGGACAATCGCATCAGCTGGACGGTCTCGATCCTTCCGCCCCAGATTCCAGACGACAAAGACACACTCAACTTCATCCGCGATCAGCTCACGTCGACGCTCGACCTCAAGCCGATGCTGGCGGTGCGCAAAAACGGATTGCCGCTGGGCTCCGAAGATTACGTACTGACGTCGTTGGCGCGGGCAATTGACGTGGATCCCAAGAAGCTGATTCAGCAGGTGATGGTCGATACATCGGACAATTTGGTCTCCGTGAAGGACGACCTGACTCCAGCGCAGGCCGCGCAGTACACGCCTCTTGAGGATCAGCTGCCGGGCATTCATGTCATGGGGAACTTCGACTTTCTGCTCGAGCTTCACGCCGACAGCGTGCTGCCCGTGACCGTCAAAGAGGACGTGCCGAAGGATACCGCCCTGGCGTTACAGTCGAACTCGGTCTACCTGCCGGGCGTGAAGGTGAGCGATCAGAAGCTGGTACGCCGATACCTGGGTGGCGACGATTTCTCCCACATGCTGGGCTACGTCGGTCCGATCACCCAGGAGGAATACGACTCGTTTCAGAACAAGGGGAACAATCCGTACATCGCCACAGACTACGTTGGGCGCGGAGGACTCGAAGAGGCCTTCGAATCCTATCTGCGGGGCGTCCACGGTGGTCGCTGGGTACAGACCGATGCCCGTGGTGTCGAGATCGCCGAGATGCCGTCAATGCGTCGCGATCCGGAGCCGGGACACACCGCGGTGCTGACGATCGACGGAGAGTTTCAAAAAGCCGTCTCGGCGGCGCTGGCGGACGGTATCAAGAAAGCCAATGAGGGAGCGGCCAAGGATGGCCTCTCGTCGGTTGGATCCGGGGTGGCTGTGGCCATCAACCCTCAGAACGGCGAGATACTTGCCCTGGTATCGCTGCCAAACTACAACAATCAGTTGTTCGTCGACGGGATCTCAGAAAAGCAGTATCAGGACTACCTGAACGATCCCTTCAAGCCATTGAATGACAACTCGATCAGCGGAGAATTCCCACCTGGATCGACGATCAAGCCGCTCCTGGCCTGCGCCGCGCTGCAGGAAGGGACGGTCGACCTCCAGACCGAGTATTACTGTGCGGGCTCGATCCGAGTCCCGACGGTTACGGATGAGGCCGGCGGCAACGAGTATGTCTGCTGGCTCCCAACGGGACACCATGCCATTTCGATCGAGGATGCCATCGCGCAGTCGTGCGACGTCTTCTTCTACAACGTCGGCGCGCCCGGACAAATCCCCGAAGGTTCGACCGAGCCACTACACTATTACATCCCTGGAGACGCCCAGCCGCATAATTTCGAGGGGCTCGGCATTGACCTCATCGACAAGTATTTGCGCGGATCGTTCGGGTTTGGACAGCAAACCGGCGTCGAGCTTGCAGGCGAAGCAACCGGAGTCGTGCCGGACGCCAAGTGGCTCTTTCAATCGCCTTTGCACGAATACTGGTCTGTCGGCGATACTATCAACGTCTCGATCGGACAGGGGCACGTATCCTGTACTCCACTGCAGCTGGCCAATGCCCACGCCGCCATCGCGAATGGCGGAACCTATTACCGTCCACGTTTGGTCAAAGAGCTGCGTGATTCCGACGGACAGGTCTTTCGGTCATTCCAACCCGAGAAGCTTTGGTCCCTTGGAGTCGATTCACCACACGTCGAAGCCGTGCGTAGCGGTATGCGGAAAACGGTCACTGAGGGGACCGCGATGGGGAAATTCGTCCTCACCGGGAACGATTTCCCAATCGCAGGTAAGACTGGAACCGCTGAATTCGGCGAGATGATCGACGGCAAGTATCGCCGGTCGCACGCATGGTTCGCCGCGTGGGCACCGTTTGATAAGCCGGAAATCGCGGTTATCGTGCTGATCGAAGAGGGCGGCGAAGGCGCGACCTACGCGGTGCCGGTGGCCGACGCCATTCTTGCGGCTCACTTTGGAAAGACACAACCGAAAGCCTAGACTTGAGGAGTCGAAAAGGAGATCGTGCGGACGCTGGTGCGTTTTGCGGGGTTGTCATGGCGCGGGATATGGCGGTTGGGGAAGGAGCGCGTGGCGAATGGCCGAGCGGTATCGCGAGAACTACGAGCAAGTGCGTGTGCGGGGTACACGCGACGGCTTTATTCTCCAGTTGCCGCTGGAAGCACCATTACCCGTCCTCCTCGGCATGGTACGCGGCTGCATCGACGGCGGTGGCGATTTCTTTCAACAATCTGAGCTGGTCATCGATTACGGTGCGCGCGTCCCGAACGTCGAAGAGATCGTCGCGCTGCGTTCCTTGCTTTCCGAGCGCGGCGTCCGTCTCCGCACTGTGATCTCTGGCAACCCGACGTATGGAGAGATGCTTCGCTCCTGGGGCTATCATCCGTTGCGAGTCGTGTCTCAGGGCGCTATCGACGAGGGCCAGGAGACGGGCGCGCACAATAGCCCCGATGGTGAACGGAGCGCTCTCTACGTTCGACGTACACTCCGATCGGGTTCGTCCATTCAATCCGACGGCGACATCGTGGTCGTTGGCGACGTGAACGCGGGAGCCGAAGTCACTGCCGCGGGTGATGTGCTCGTTTGGGGAACCGTTCGCGGAACCGTTCACGCGGGCATCGACGGCGACTATTCCGCCATTATCTGCGCACTCAAGCTCACGCCGACACAGCTTCGCATCGGCAGCATCTACGCGCGGCCGCCGGATCAACGGGACGTCGGAGCGGACATGCCGATGGTGGCGCGCATTCACAACGGTGAAATCATCGTGGAACCATGGAAGACCGACCGCCGGGCGACGCGGTCCTGAGGGATTCGAATCGGCGTTTGCTACCCGGGCGCCACGGCGCGATCAGTCATTGAGGTAGGGATATGGGAGAAGACCGACAGCAAGGAACGCTCGGGCGGATCATTACGATCACCTCGGGTAAGGGTGGCGTCGGGAAGACGACCACAACCGCCAATATCGGCGCGGCCCTCGCGTCACTCGGCAGGTCGGTCGTCCTGATCGACGCCGACATCGGCCTGCGCAACCTCGATATCGTCCTCGGCCTCGAGAACCGGATCGTCTACGACCTGGTCGACGTGGTGGAGGGGACCTGCCGGTTGCGACAGGCGATGATTCGCGACAAGCGGCTCAATAATCTCTACCTGATTCCGGCGGCGCAGACGCGAGAAAAGGAAGCCGTCTCGCCGCAGCAGATGAAGACCCTGTGCGAGGAGCTTCGTCGTCAGTTCGATTTCACGCTGATCGACTCTCCCGCTGGAATCGAGCAGGGCTTCCGTAACTCGATCGCGGGTGCCGACGACGTGGTAGTGGTCACGAATCCCGAGGTCTCGTCAGTTCGTGATGCCGATCGCATCGTCGGGCTGGTCGAAGCTGCTGAGCTGGCAACTCCCAAGCTCATCGTCAATCGCATTGATCCGGCGCTGGTGCGCCGCGGTGACATGATGAGCGTCGACGACGTGACGGAGATCCTTTCGATCCCATTGATCGGCGTGGTGCCGAACGACGAAACGATCGTGACGTCAACCAACCGTGGCGAGCCTGCAGCGCTCGACCCAGAGTCCAAAGCGGGCCGGGCGTTCCGCAACATCGCCAAGCGAATTAATGGCGAAGAGGTTCCGTTCATGCCGCTCGAAGAGCCGGATGGCGCGTGGCGCCGGCTGCTCCGGTCGATCGGTTTGCGAAGCAACAAAGGGGAACCGGTGCGAGGGGGAGGGACGAGCTAGATGGGCTTTTTTGACACGCTATTAGGACGCAGTGCGTCGCGACGCAGCCCAACGAGCGCCTCAATGGCGAAGCAGCGCTTGGTCGAGGTCCTGGTGCAGGACCACGTCAAGATCACGCCGGAGGTGATGGAGGCGATTCGGAGCGACATTTTGCAGATCCTATCGCGCCACCTGGACGTGGATGCCGATCAGCTGCAGATCAATCTGACGCGCACGGATCGCGGCGACAATTTTGTGGCAAACGTACCCGTGCGGCGCGGCGCTGGATCGCGACATTAGTGCGACGTGATTGAAAAACTACCGCTCGGGGGGCTCGAGCTTCATCATATCGGTATCGTCGTACGTGATCTCGCGAAAACGATCGAGCATTATCGTCTGATTGGGTTCGGTGAGCCAATTCAGGCAGATCTCCACGATCAGGGAGTACGTGTTGCCACGTTTTCGGCTGGGTCCGGTTATCTTGAATTGTTGATGCCGATCGCCGAAGGGACTGGCGTCACCCGATTTCTGGAGTCTCATGGCGAGGGCATGCACCACATGGCCCTGAAAGTGCGCGACGTTGAGCATGAACTGCGTCGACTCGAAGCGTCCGGACTGCAGCTTATCGACCAGCATCCGCGCGTCGGCGCCCACGGCTGGCTCGTCGCCTTCATCCATCCTCGCTCGTGTGGCGGTGTCCTGACCGAGCTCGTTCAGGTCTGACGTTCGCCGAGAAGGGCCCCAAGGTGATCAAGACAGGTTCCCAACGCGTGACCACCACGTCCGGTATCGACATCGAACCGGTCTACCGCGAATCAGCGCGGCCCCCACAGCCCGATCCCGGAGAATTTCCCTACACACGCGGTGTCTATCCGACCATGTACCGCGGCCGGCGCTGGACGATGCGTCAATATGCCGGGTTCTCTTCTGCCGAGGAGAGCAACCAGCGCTATCGACTCCTCCTCGATCGGGGCCAGACAGGGCTGAGCGTCGCCTTCGATTTACCCACGCAGCTCGGCTATGACTCGGACGACCCGATCGCGCGGGCCGAGGTGGGGCGCGTCGGCGTGGCTATCAGCACCGTCGACGACATGCGCCGACTAATGGACAAGATCGACCTCTCACGCGTCACGACGTCGATGACGATCAACGCGCCAGCGGCGCTTCTCCTCCTGATGTATCAGATCGTGGCCGAGGAGCAGGGCGTTGATTCGACGAAACTCGGTGGAACGATCCAGAACGACATCCTCAAGGAGTACGCGGCCCGCGGCACCTACATCTTCCCGCCGCGACCATCGATGCGCTTGGTCACCGACACCTTCGCCTATTGCCGCGACAGTCTGCCGCATTGGAATGTCATCAGCATCAGCGGCTACCACATCCGTGAGGCCGGTTCGACCGCGGCGCAGGAGATCGCCTTCACGCTCGCGAACGCGATCGCCTACGTCAACGCGGCGGTCGAGGCGGGCCTCAAGGTCGACGAGTTCGCTCCGCGTTTGAGCTTCTTCTTCAATGCCCACAGCAATTTCTTCGAAGAGGTTGCCAAGTACCGCGCGGCACGTCGGATGTGGGCCAAGATCATGAAAGAGCGATTCAACGCGACCGACCCGAAATCGTTGAGCTTGCGCTTCCACACCCAGACGGCGGGGTCGTCGTTGACCGCTCAGCAGCCGCTGAATAACGTGGTGCGCGTCGCGTTTCAGGCGCTCAGCGCCGTGCTCGGCGGGACACAAAGTCTGCACACCAATGGGTTCGACGAGGCCCTCGGTCTCCCCACAGAAGATGCGGCGACGCTGGCGTTGCGCACACAACAGATCATCAGCGACGAGACGGGCGTGGCAGACACGGCGGACCCACTGGGCGGCTCCTGGTTCGTCGAGTCGCTGACGGACGAGCTGGAACGGCGTGCCTGGGATCTGATTGATGAGGTTGAGCAGCGAGGCGGCGCGGTCGCCGCAATCGAGTCAGGCTACGTCCAGCAGGAGATAGCCGACAGCGCCTATCGTTGGGAACTCGACGTCCTCAACGGGGAGCGACCTATCGTCGGCGTGAATGAGTATCAGGCCGAGGAAGAGGTTGGAGTGCCCATCCTGCGCATCGACGATGAAGCGGTGCGGCGTCAGGTCGATCGCGTGACCTCCTATCGCGCGAGTCAAGATCGACCGCGCGTTGAACAAGCGCTTGCTGAGGTCGAGCGGGCCGCTCGCGGCACCGACAACCTGCTCGTGGTTATGAAGGCGGCTCTGCTGAGTGGCGCCACACTCGGCGAGATCTGCGGCCGTCTGCGCGGCGCCTGGGGTGAATACCGGCCGACGACGTAGAGAACTCATTTTGTTGTTTGTTGGATCCTTGATTGCCCTCTACTGACGCTGATCCGTAGTGGCGGGCGTCTCTGCCCGCCTTCGCCGAGCCAGGTTCTGCGCACCGGGTGGCAGTCTGTGTGCAGTGTTTCGCTGAAGAATCTCGTCGGTGAGCGCTTTATGGAGGCGGGCTACATCAGTGCGGAGAGATGAGACGCCAAAGGATCCTCACGTTTTCCCGATCCCCGCATGTTCGGTTGCCAACGCCATCGTCGGGAAGACGTGGCGATAGAGGTGATAGTTGATATAGAAGTCGCGTGGGAATCCTGTGCCGGTGAACTGTGGTTCATCCCACGTTCCGGCAGTCTGACGGTCCCGCAAGAAGTTGAGCCCCCGAACGCAGGCTTCCTCGTCACCTAAGCCAGCATATTGCAGCGACATGACGGCCCAGGCGGTTTGCGATGGGGTGCTAGCCCCAATACCCGCGAACGACGTATCGACGTAGGAATGACACGTCTCTCCCCAGCCACCATCCGCGTTCTGTCGGTTCAACAGCCAGTGAATGGCTCGCCAGGCGCGGCCCGGCAGCCGATCACCAGGGCCGTAGAGTGCATAGAGCGCCGAGATGACGCACCATGTGCCGTAGATGTGGTTCACGCCCCAGCGCCCGAACCATGATCCGTCGGGCTGCTGCGTCCGTCTCAGATACGCGAGTCCCTCGGCGACCTTGCGATCGGCCGGCGTGTATCCGGTTCGCGCCAGCATCTCGATGACGTGTGCCGTGACGTCTTCCGACGGTGGGTCGATCAGCGCTCCGAAGTCGGCGAACGGGATGCGATAGACGAGATCGAACGTGTTGTCTTTGTCGAACGCCGCCCATCCCTGGTTGCTCGATTGCATAGCGATGACCCAGCGGACGGCACGGTCGATGGCGGGCTGAATCTTTGTCCGTTCACCGGCGTCGAGGAGCGAAACCACCACTACCGCGGTGTCGTCGATGTCGGGATAGATGTCATTGTCGAACTCGAAGGCCCAGCCGCCACATTCCACGTCCGGCACCTTTATCTGCCAATCGCCTCCGACGGTGATCTGTTCTCGCAAGACCCAATTGACCGACTGCCGCATGGCAGGATGTTCCGAGGCAAGCCCGGCGCGTGCCAGCGCCTGCATGACCCAGACGGTGTCCCAAACCGGAGACATGCAGGCTTGCAACCGCCAGCCCTCTTCATCGTCCACTACGAAGCCGTCCAGCCCCTGCAACCCTTTCCGCATGACTGGATGGTCGACGGTCATCCCTTCCAGGTTGAGGGCGATGAGCGAATAGACCCAGGGAGGCTGAATCCCGCCCCAGCTTCCATCTGCCTCCTGCCGTTCGACGATCCAATCGACGAGCTGTGAGCAGGCGGCCTGGCGCTTGGGGTGAATCGGAAATTGGTCATACAGCTTGAGGAGCCGGTCGGTCCACCAGAAGACTCCGGAACCGGGCACGCGAGCCATCGTGGCTTCCGTTCCTGGGACGACGAGCTCTTTTAGCTCGCATCCCAACGGACGAACCGGTCGCCTGGTCAGCACGATCAACAGCGGGGCGATCGTTCCACGTGCCCAGCAGGCGAAGTCGTACAGATTGAAAGGGACTGATGCGGGCAAATAGACAAGCTCGGGGGGCATGCTCGGGACGCCTTCCCAGGGATAGGCGCCAAAAAGAGCCAGCCACATCTTGGTGAAGACGCGGGCGCGAGCCACGCCGCCCAGCCGGTGGATGAGTTTCAATGCGCGCACCATCGGTTGGCTGGATGGGTCGACGCCCAGGACCTTGAGCGCAACGTAGGCTTCGATGGTGGTGCTCAAATCAGCGGGCGCGTCGTAATAGTTGCCCCAGGAACCGTCCTCTCGCTGATTCTTGAGGATGTGCACCATAGCGCCGTCGCGAATCGCATCAAGTGGAAGCCCGAGAAACCGAAGCAGGAGCACGTGCTCCGCCGTCATGGTGACGTTTGTTTCCAGTTCGCCGCACCACCAACCGGCCGGATCCTGGCGGTCCAATAGCCAGTTCACCGCGTGGCTGAGCGCCTCATCCAACGGAGACTGCATCCTTCCCAACGCATGTGAGATTGGTTGCCAACAGCCGGGCCGCGTCACGACCGCTGCGTACCGCCGACTCCATGGTCGCGGGCCAGCCGGTGTCGGTCCACGCTCCCGCGATGACGAGGTTCGGCGATGTGGTTGCTGGTCCCGGGCGTTTCAGGCCAGGAGTCGGGATGAACGTCGCTTCTCGATCCCGCGTTGCGGCACCGTTCCGTAAGGACGCACCAGTGAGCTGCGGCAAAACCTTTCTGAGCTCCTGATCGCACATCTCGATCAGTTCATCACTGGGACGGTGGACGTGCTCATCGGCCGCACTCAGACTGCAGCACAGGTAGCCGGGAGTCTTCTGGAAGACCCACTGCACCGGCGAATCGATCAACGCAGCGAAACCGAAATCGAGTGTTCCCACGTCGTACCATAGGTGGACGTCGACGATTGGCGCCGATTCAAATCTGTCCAGCCCCGTCAGTCCGAACCGCTCGGGCTTCTGGAGGATCCTCGCCAGGCTTGCCGGTGGCACGGCCAAGACGACACCGTCGCATGCGATCCGCGATCCGTCATTGAGCACCAGGCCGTTGACCGCGGTCCCGTTGGCAACGGGATCAGCGAAGCTCAGCGACGTCACCGAACTGCGCAGGTGGACATCGTCGAGTGCCGCCGCTGCCATCCCCGCCAATCGCCCGAGCGGAACCTTCGCGAACCCGATGCGCGCCGCGCCAGAATCGGCGAGAAATGCCGTGGTTATAACGTGCAGCCCTGATTCCGCCGAAACCCGCTCCAACGGCGCGTTGAGAGACGGGATGAGGAACGGATCCCAGAACGATTTGCGTGAGGCGTCCGACTGTCCATGTCGCGTCAGCCACTGCGCCATGGTCTCGCCTGGTCTACAACCCGAGCGAGCCTGGATGGTCGCCAGGCCTATCTTCAGTCGGTCGATGAGCGGGAGGTGTCGATATCGCAGGAGCGACGGCGCGAGATGCAACGGGCTGGGTAGGTTCGCGGCCCGTAACGTGGACGGCTCCTTGCCGGGGGCGAGCAATAACGCCCCAAATCGCTCTTGCACGTAAAGGAGGTCGTCGCGCGTCTGCCCCGACAACGTTGCAATCTGGTCGATGAAGTCTATGAACTCTGTGCAACAGGCAAGATAAACGTGCTGGCCATTGTCGACTTCGACGCCATCCACCTCGAACGACGTCGCCTTGCCGCCGATCAGTCGAGTGCGTTCGAACAGATTCACCCTGTAGCCGCGTCGTTTGAGTTCGAGCGCCGCGCTGAGCCCTGCGAGCCCTGCTCCAACGACCGCTAGATGGCCTTCGCCCATGATTTCGCCATCACTGAGAGCTTATCTTTGCTCGAGAGGGAGATCCGCTCATGCAGCGGAACTGACGGGTTCATCTCGATGCGGTCGAGAATTGCTTGATAAATACCTGCCATGGTGAGTACGCAAGCGGACGCTCGACGTGGAATATAACGGGTGACAAGCAGGCCATTGGCGAAGCAATCTCGAGCTCGCGCGACTTCGAAGCGCACCAACTTCTCCCACGCAGTCCCGCCAACGCCGTCGGCGATCGTCGCCTCGTCGACGCCGTGCCGTTCGAGATCTTCCATGGGAAGATAGATTCGGTCTCGCGCATAGTCTTCTCGCACGTCTCGCAGCATGTTGGCCAGTTGCATGGCCACGCCGAGCTCATCGGCGCACTCGAGCGCGACTGCGTCGGAATAGCCGAAAACGCGCACGCACATGCGCCCGACCGCCGATGCGACGAGATTGCAATAGCGTCGGAAGTCGGACCACGATTCGTAGCGCTTGATGGACAGATCCATGGCGACCCCGTCGATCAGCGCCTCGACTTCACCTCGCGGAATACGGTATTGCTGCATTGCGTGCGACAACAAGTGCATGATGGGATCGTCGACATCGCCTGCGACGCATCGCTCCAGACGATCGCGATGTGGTCGAAGCATGCCCTCGTCGAATTCGATCTCGTTTCCATCAGCATCAAAATCGGTCTGAGCCAGGTCGACCGCGTCGTCGACTTCACGAGCGAAACTGTAGAGGGCATAGATCGCCGTGCGTTGTGCCTTCGGTAGCGCGATGAAGCCCCAGTAAAAGTTCTTCGCCTCTCGTCGCGTCAATTCCTGACAATAACGCGCGCTTTCGTCGAGCCGGGGAGCTTTTGAGTCATCAACCGCGACGTCGAGAGACGCTGGGGGCTGGATCTCCTGCTCGATAGGTCGCCGGATTGCCAGTCCTCTCAATGTGTCGCGCCCTAGCATGGTCCGCCTTCCCTCCACGTCGAAGCAGTGCCACGGCGAGGATCTTTGCCTTATCCGAATGTGACACCCGAGGCCGGACGAGATCGGTTCGATATCCCGCATCCCTCACTGCCGATACGATCGCCTCACCTCCTAATCGGTAAAGCGACAGCTGAATCCCGAGTCGTCGTGGGACCATCTCTTCGAGCTCGCGCCCCGACGACAGCAGCGCTTCGGCACGATCGCAGTGCTCGCGAACCGCCCCTGCTAGTCCACAGTCTCGAATGTCAGCCTGCACCAGGTAGGTTCGACCGATTGCTCGGTCGCGCTTGACGTCCTGTGCGAAATTAGCCAGCTGCAAGCCGATGCAGACGTCGTCGGAGAGATTCGTTGCCCGCTGATCGTTGACCCCAAAGACGCTGAGGACCATCCTCCCGACTGGAGCGGCTGACCATTGGCAGTAGGCAAGTAGATCCTCCCAGGTCCGGTACTCGTTGACCGTTTGGTCCTGAACGTTGGCGGCGATGAGATCCAGAAACGGCTCCGCATTCATGTCGAACCGCTTCACCGTCTGGTCTAGGGCAATCAGCACTGGGTGAATGGGAGTCGCTGATGCATGAAACATCTGCTCCACCTGCTCGCGCCATGCCGCAAGCCGTTTGCTGCCATCGCCCTTGCTCTCGTCGCCGAGATCGTCGGTCGTTCGACAGAACGCATAGATGCGCGCCAGATGCACGCGTAGCGCCGCCGGCAAGATCCTCGATGCAACGGTGAAGTTCTCGTAATGCTGGTTGGCCAGCATCTGGCAGTACGCGTCGGCGGCTGCCTCCGGCGTCAGTTCGGTCAAGCGCCTACCACCTCGACGGTTATCTGACGCTGCCGCGGGGAATCGAGCTCCACAAGAAAGACGCGCTGCCATTTACCCAAACTCAGTTCGCCCTCGATCACCGGCACGCTTTCGCTTGAGGAGAGAAGCAAGTGCTGACAATGGGCGTGACCGTTGCGCGGCTCGTCCGGGCCGATCCCGATGCGCTGCTCGAGCTGATCGTGGTCATAGCTGCCGTCGCATGGCGAGATGCGTTCCAGAAGTCGCTTAAAGTCGGCTATCAGGAGTGGCTCGTTTTCATTGATGCGAATGGCCGCAGTCGTGTGCTTCGAATAGATCTGAGCGAATCCGTTACGAATGCCGGAAGAATGCACGATTCTCGAAACGTCTTCGGTGATATCGATGAAGGATTCTTCAGCGGTCGAGTAGCTGAGCTGCCCGATCGAGATGTCAACGCTGGATGGCTGAAGTGACGCGATGCGTGGATTTCGTCGGAAGTCCTCCACCGTTCCCGCCCCGACCAAGAACATCGTCGTACGGAGGACGTCGATGAACTCCTCGGCCAGCCCGAATACCGCCTGTTCGCCCTGGGCCGCGGCCCGCAGAAATGGGCCCGCCGCTCCAACCATGTTCGCGCCGAGAGCGAGCGCCTTGGCGACATCCATCCCGCTGCGTATGCCACCACTGGCGAAGATGATCGCCTCCGGGGCAGCGCGCCTGGCCAGGCGTACGGCATCAGCGGTGGGAAGTCCCCAGTCCGCGAACGCCATAGCGGTTCTCCCACGCACTGCGCCATTCAGCCGGTGTCGCTCGACTTCACTCCAGGAGGTTCCTCCAGCCCCGGCTACGTCGACTGCCGTAACCCCTGCATCGACGAGGGCGCGAACATCATCGGGCGCTATCCCCCAGCCGACCTCCTTGGCGATGACGGGCACCTCAATCTGTCGACAGAGAGACTCAATTTTGGAGAGCAGGCCAGCGAAATCCGTGTCGCCCTCCGGCTGAAGGGCTTCCTGAAGCGCGTTGAGATGGAGCACAAGCGCATCGGCATGAAGAAGATCGACAAGATAGCGGCATTGATCGACGGTGACGCCTTTGTTGAGCTGAATTGCGCCCAGGTTGGCGAAGATGACGCTGTCGGGCGCGTAAGGCCGCACGTTGAACGTCGGCAGCACCTCTGGATGCTCCAAGAGCACCCGTCCCGAGCCAAGCCCTATGGCCAGTCCAAAATGCTGAGCGGTCTCGGCAAGTTGAATGTTGATTGGTTGTGCTTCGGCGACCCCGCCAGTCATGCAGGAGATGAAGATCGGGGCCCCCAGCGCGTGGCGAAAGAGGTCGGTGGCGGTGCTGACGTTGCTGAAATTGACCTGAGGAAGCGCGCGCGGCATGAAGCGGTAGTCTTCGAAACCGGGTGTTATTCCCTTTGCCGAGACATCTTCCTCGAGGTTGATACGCAAATGCTCTGCTTTGCGTTTCGGTGTTCCAGTGGCCTCTTCCCCTGGAAGCTCCGTTCCAACCACGAACTGCTCCCTCCGGTGTACAGGTGCCGCGAAATGCTTATCCTGTCCGGGTTTTCCTCTTTCTGAATTCCAGCTAAATCGCGCTATTTGGCTGTGTCTCGATCGCGCAAGGCGCCTGCCATGGATGAACCGATTTCCCGAAGGCACAACTCCTGCTGTTGGTAGAAACTGGCAGCGATTCAATGGACTCATCACGACGGTGCCGTTAGAATGCCGGTCAACCCAGGGGTTGTCTACATAGCATATCGCGATTCGACCGGATTCTTGTTGATAGTTTCGAAAGGATTCGGAATGCGCGAGTTCCGGCGAATTTCCTTATCGGACCGCTGGAATCGCGCGAACGGGCAGCGCCTTACCTATTGACAGCGCTACCACAATGGATGTGAATCGCACATCACGCCGTCATGCAAAATGGCCATGCTTGCGCCGCAGTCTTAGTCTCCAGTTGCAGACCGCCACCAGGGAGGGCATATGCCAATCACGATGCGGCAGAATATGCGGATTCTGTCATACGTTCTCGGAAATCGTCTGCGCAAACGAGATAAGTATCCCCTGGTCTTACAATTGGAACCACTGTACCAGTGTAACCTAGCCTGTGCAGGTTGTGGCAAGATCCAACACCCGAAAGACGTGCTGCAACAGCGAATGACCGTGCAGCAAGCGGTCGATGCCGTCATGGAGTGCGGGGCGCCAGTCGTGTCGATCGCCGGTGGAGAACCGCTCGTACACAAAGATATCGACAAGATCGTGCAAGAGCTGGTGAAACGCAAGAAGTTCGTCTACCTTTGCACCAACGCTCTCCTGCTATCAAAGAAGATGGATCAGTTCGAGCCCTCGGCGTACTTCTCCTGGTCGGTCCACGTCGACGGCACGCGCGAGCGTCACGACCAATCGGTCTGCCGCGAGGGAGTTTTCGATCGCGCGGTCGAGGCCATTCGCGAGGCGAAACGTCGCGGATTCCGCGTCACGACCAACACGACCTTCTTTTCGCAGGACACCCCGCGCAGCGTGCGCGATGTGCTCGACTTCTTGAATGACGATCTGCGGGTCGATGCCATGCAGATCTCGCCGGGCTACGCCTACGAGAAGGCGCCGGATCAGGAGCACTGGCTGCAGGTGGAGAATACCCGGGCGATGTTCCGGGAGGCGTTCGCCGACGGGCGACGCAAGAAATGGCGCCTCAACCACACGCCACTCTTCCTCGATTTCCTGGAGGGCGTCGTCGACTTCCCGTGCACCGCCTGGGGTATCCCATGTTATTCGGTCTTTGGGTGGCAACGCCCGTGTTACCTCCTGGCCGACGGATACGTCAGTACCTACAAGGAACTGGTCGAGACGACTGACTGGGATCAATATGGCCGCGGGAATAATCCGCGTTGCTCGAACTGTATGGCCCACTGCGGATATGAGCCGACAGCCGTCATGGCGACCATGAGGTCACCACGCGAATCACTGCGTGCCACCGTCGACGTGATGGGTGCCGCCATTCCATTTAGCTCGATCCGCAACCGAGCCAGCAGAGACCATATCTCCGCGAACGCCTGACCACATGGCCAACTGCGCGCGCGACACGATCTTCCTTACTGGAGCCACCGGCTTTGTCGGTGGCCACGTCTTGTCCGCGCTCCTTGAGGCTGGTTACCGCGTCAAGGCGCTGGCCCGTCCAGGAAGTGACGGCATCGCCAGAAGAGACGACTGCGAGATCGTGACTGGCGACCTTCTTCGCCCTGGTGAACTGATCGAACCGATGCGCGGCTGCCGCTATCTGATCCACGCCGCCGCGCTCTACACGTTCGCGCCTTCTCGGCGGAAAGACGTCTGGCGCACCAACGTCGATGGGACGGCCGGACTCCTCGAGGCCGCTTACCTTGCGGGCGTCGAACGCGCGGTCGTGACTTCGAGCTCGGCGACGGTCGGCCCGGCACATGGTGATCATCCGGCAACCGAGCTTGATTCTGCTGAAGAGCAGGATTCCATCTCGGCATATCATCAATCTAAGATCGAGCAGGAGCGTGCAGCGCTGAAGTCGAGGATGCCGGTGGTCTTCGTCCTTCCAACCACTCCGGTCGGTCCGCGCGATCGGAAGCCCACGCCGACTGGCAAGATGATCGTCGATTTCATGCGAGCCAAGATGTTCGCGTCGTTGCCGGGCGGCATGAACGTGGTCGCGGTCGAAGACGTTGCCCGCGCCCATGTCCTGGCGCTGGAAAAGGGAGAGGTTGGGGCGCGCTATCTCATCGGAGCCGAGAACATGAGTCTGAGGGAGATTTGGGGAGCTCTGGCGGATATCTGCGATCGTCCGGCTCCGACACAGGAGATTCCATATCGCCTGGCGGCGCTCCTCGGTTGGGGAGACGAATTCCGCTGCCGCATCTTCAGCGATCAGCAACCGCTCGTGCCACTCGAAGGCGTGCGCATGGCCCGGCACAATATGTTTGTCGACTCTTCGAAGGCTCGCCAGGAACTTGGGTTCTCCCCATCTTCAGTGCCCGCGGCCCTCGAGCGCGCTGTTCGCTGGTTCCACGATCATGGCTATGACCGTTGAGCGCTGGCACGACCAGCCGAGCTCATCTCAAATGACGAGCAATCGCCCGGACGTGGTGGAAATCCTCGCTCCTACATTCTTCGAATACCTTCTCGCCCGGTCAGTTCGACCTGACGTGCGAGTTCGCCACGTCGGGATGCGCATGTCTCGCTGGCGCGATGAGAACGCCTCCGAGGCAGTGATCCTCTGCGGTCTTGCGGGCTCTCTCACCCCCGATCTGCGTCCCGGTGACGTCGTGATTCCTGATGAGTACTCGTTCGAGGGCGACGGTGTGAGGACCGTGGACCCACTGCTCGCGTCCGCGCTCCGTCAGGCGGCGCGATCGTTGGGATGCATGCCGCATGCGGGGCGGCTCCTCACGGCCCCTCGACTCGTGACCGGAGACGGGCGGAATCATTGGGCTGAGAAGGGCTTCATAGCGGCTGACATGGAGTCCGCGCTCATCCCTGAGCGATTGCGCTTTGCCGTGATTCGGGTGATTCTGGACGCGCCGGGTCGGTCGATCTCGTCGGAATGGACGAGTCCATTCAGCGCGATAGTCGACCCACAGCGGTGGCGCGAGATGCTTTGGATGGCGCGTTACGCACCTTGGTTCGCCAGGCGGGCGGCTGTGATTGCCGGAGCCGCGGCGCGATTGGTCGCGGACCCCGAATCGAATTGACGTTCCCCGTATGTTGTCGATTCCGCGTACAATCGGAGACTGGCTGGACGAACCAACGCGGTTCAACGGCGTATTCGTTGTGAACCCACTGCGACGATGAGCTGAGAGGATTGGAAGGCGCAATGGCTGTCGACGAACACGTCGAGCGCTCCCGACTGGAGCGCACCCGTGAGGAAATCGCCGAGCAAGAGGCCGCGGCGGTTGCCAGACAGCATGATCGCGGCAAACTCTCGGCGCGTGAACGCGTTCATCTCCTCCTCGACGAGGGGAGTTTCGTCGAACTCGACCCTTTCGTGCGTCATCGCTCCATCAACTTCGGCATGGAGAAGCGACGGCCGTATGGTGACGGCGTCATCACCGGTTACGGCACGGTCGACGGCCGCACCGTGGCTGTCTTCTCGCACGACTTCACCGTCTTTGGTGGCAGTCTGGGAGAGGCCTTCGCCGAGAAGATGGTGAAGGTGATGGACTTCGCCCTCAAGGTTGGTTGCCCGGTCATCGGCATCAATGACTCTGCCGGCGCTCGCATTCAAGAAGGTGTCGAGGGTTTGGCGGGATACGGTGACGTCTTCTACCGCAACGTTCAGGCGTCAGGAGTCGTGCCGCAGATCTCGGTTATTGGCGGTCCCTGCGCCGGTGGCGCCGTCTATTCTCCCGCGATGACCGACTTCATCTTCATGGTGCAAGGCGTAAGCCAGATGTTCATCACGGGGCCGGACGTTATCCGCACCGTGACTGGCGAAGAGGTCACACATGAAGAGTTGGGCGGCGCGTCGACGCATACGACCCGAAGCGGTGTGGCGCACTTCGTGGGTCAAGACGAACAGGACGTTTTCGAACAGGTACGTGCTCTCCTGAGTTTCATTCCGTCGAATAACCTGGATGAAGCGCCATCATTTCCGACCGAGGACGACCCGGATCGTGCCGATGCGGCGCTCGACGACCTGGTCCCCGACGTCAGTACCAAGCCCTACGACATGCACGAAGTCATCCAGCACATCGTCGACCATGGTGAATTCTTTGAAGTGCAGCCTGACTGGGCGCGCAACATTGTGGTCGGTTTCGGGCGGCTGGATGGAAACAGCGTCGGAATCGTCGCCAATCAGCCGCAATATCTCGCCGGAACATTGGACATTGATGCGTCGAGCAAAGCGGCCCGCTTCGTGCGCTTCTGCGACGCGTTCAACATTCCGCTCGTGACCTTCGTCGACGTCCCGGGCTTCTTGCCGGGTACGAACCAGGAGTACGGCGGCATTATTCGCCACGGATCCAAGCTCCTCTACGCCTATTGTGAAGCCACCGTGCCGAAGGTGACCGTCATCACGCGTAAGGCCTACGGTGGCGCGTACGTGGTCATGTGTTCGAAGGCGCTCCGGGCCGATTTCAGCGTCGCCTGGCCAACTGCCGAGGTGGCGGTGATGGGGCCGGAAGCCGCCGTAAACGTCATCTCACGTCGTGAGATCGCCGAAGCGCCCGATCAGGACGCTCGACGCAAGGAGTTGGTTGCGGATTACCAGCGCGAGTTTTCCAATCCGTTCCAGGTTGCTTCTCGCGGCTACGTCGATGACGTCATCGCTCCGAGCCAGACGCGTGGATGGCTCATCAAAGCGCTGAAGGCGACGCGTACGAAGCGCGAGGCGGTACCCAAGCGCAAGCATGGGAACATCCCGCTGTGATTCGGGACGAGTCTGACGCGGCCGGCAGCGTGCGGATGCGGCTCGAGATCGAGCCCGCGCCAAGCGACGATGAGGCGGCGGCAATTGTCGCAGCCATTAAGACATTGAAATCCCGAGAGACGGTGGAGGCCGCTTCGCAGTTGTCTAGTTGGCGAATTGCGGCACGGCGAGAGTCGCTTCACGCGGAAATGGGGACCAGGCCAGACGGCTGGCGTCTGGCGGCACGACTCGAACGATAGCCAACGATGGGGGCTCCGTTGACAGAAGGTGCGCGTTTGTTTGCGAAGGTGTTGGTCGCGAATCGTGGCGAAATCGCGATGCGTATCATGCGCGCGTGCCACGAGCTTGGCGTTACCAGCATCGCGGTGTATGGCGACGGTGAGTTAGACGCACCACACGTTCGCTACGCGGGCGAAGCCTATCGCATACCGTCCGAACGAGCGCTTCCCTATCTGGACATACCGGCATTGATCGACGTCGCCAAGCAGGCGGGCGCAGAAGCGGTTCACCCCGGATACGGTTTCCTGGCCGAGAATCCTGAGTTCGCCTCCGCGTGCGCCGAGGCGGGCCTGGTCTTTATCGGTCCTTCGCCCAGCTCGATCGCGGCGATGGGAGACAAGGTCGCCGCGCGCAAGGTCGCGGTTGCCTCCGGCGCGCCACTCGTGCCGGGGAGCGAGGGGCCGGTCGACGCGTCTGGCGCGCGTGTATTTGGTGACAAGCATGGGTACCCGATCGCGGTCAAGGCGGCCGCCGGTGGCGGAGGACGCGGATTTCGCGTCGCCTGGTCGGCGGATCAAGTCGAAGAAGCACACCGAGGCGCGTCCGGTGAAGCGGAGCGCTATTTCTCAGACGGACGCGTATACGTCGAGCGCTATCTGGACCATCCGCGTCACATCGAGATTCAGGTGTTTGCTGACCGACACGGAAACTGCGTTGCCATCGGCGAGCGTGACTGCTCGGTGCAGCGACGGCACCAGAAGCTGATCGAGGAGAGCCCGTCGCCAGCCATCGATCAACCGACCCGTGAAAGCATGCAGGAGACCGCGGTCCGTCTGGCGCGGGAGGTCGATTACCTCGGTGCCGGTACCGTCGAGTTTCTGTATCAGGACGGCGAGTTCTATTTTCTCGAGATGAACACGCGCATTCAGGTCGAGCACCCGGTGACCGAACTGATATCGGGTCTGGACCTGGTAGCAGAGCAGATTCGCGTCGCCGCTGGGGAGCCCCTCTCATTTGGCCCCAAGATTGATTTCCGGGGTCATGCAATCGAGTGTCGCATCAACGCGGAAGATCCAGCCAGGAGCTTCGCGCCGGCGCCAGGGACCATCAGCGACTATCTGCCTCCCGTCGGCATGGGCGTTCGGGTCGACAGCGCCGCGGTGCCGGGCTACACGATCCTTCCGCAGTACGATTCCCTCGTGGCCAAGCTCATCACGTGGGGGCGTGATCGAGACGAATCGCTACGCCGCATGCGCCGAGCGCTGAAGGACTTCACGGTGCACGGTGTCCCAACGACGATACCGTTTCATCTGGGAGTGATGAACCATCCGGATTTCGCTGCTGGTGACTACGACACCCGTTTGCTCGAGCGGCATCCTGATCTGCTGACCGGCGTGTCGAGCGCCACGGAGCCAGTCGAGGCTGATGGTTCGCCCAACGGACGTACCAGCGAGCGCTACGTAATTGAAGTTTCTGGTAAGCGCTTCGACGTTGTTCTGCACGGCGAATCGACCTCTTCCACGCGTCGTGCGCCGCGATTGACCGGGAATCGAGGTGGTGGAGTCGCTGCTGTCGGACGTGGAAGCATCGTTAGCCCGATCCAGGGGACCGTGCTGCGAGTGGCGGTTGAGGCCGGTGCCAAGGTGGGGTCGGGAGACCTGATCTGCGTTGTCGAGGCGATGAAGATGGAGAACGAGATCCGAGCTCCACAGGACGGAGTCGTGAGCCAACTCAACGTCTCTGAAGGGGAGACGGTTCAGACTGGTGCAGTGGTGGCCGTGATCGAACCAGCGTCGGAGTAGCCCTGGCCTTCATCCGTTCGAACGGGCGACGTGTGCGTCGCCCAATTTCGCAGGCAAACGACGGCACCAATTTCCTTCATCCAGCCCCCACGATCCCCCACCTTAACGTACTCCAGATTTCCGCCGTGGCCGTCTTAACTGCCTCTGACCCGTTTTGTTGACCCGATCACGAAAACCGACATTCTGATCATCGGAATGGTGCGAACGAACGCACGTTCTTGTGACATAACGACGTTGCGGTTGGGGTGTACGTATGTATAATGTGGATAACGGTGGGGCTGAGTGGGGATAAGTGGGGCCGTTTGTGGATAAAGCCCCCGCTCATGCCGGTGAAGTGGGGAACGCGACGTCCGTCGAGCACCCCATCGTTGTGCGCTCATCCATGTTGACGACGTTTCACCGCTCGATTGAGGGCTGTGGGACAGATCGAAGAGAGCGGTGCGGTGTTTCTCGGGAGATTCAGTCACAGCCTGGATGACAAGGGCAGGGTTGCCGTCCCAGCGCGCTTCCGCGATCTCATCGGCGCCGATGCGGTCATAACCCGCGGAATCGACCGATGCCTCTCCCTCTACCCGATGAGCGCCTGGACCCCCTTGGCTGAAAAAGTCTCGAGTCTTTCGATAAGCGACCCGGATGCTCGTGCATTTCGGAGAATGGTCTTCGCCGAAGCGGCCAATGTGGAGTTCGATCGACAAGGTCGCATTCGCATTCCGCCGGATCTGCGCCAGTACGCCGGTCTGGAAGGCGACGTTCTGGTTGTCGGAATGCACTCATACGTCGAGCTGTGGAGTCCGACTGCCTGGGCGACTCAATCTGAAATGATGGAGCAAGAGGGCTCCTCCATCGCGCAACGTCTTGCATCATTGATCTAAATCGGAGAGTCAGGAATCCGCGTGGCGGTTGATCCTCATGACGAGCTTTTGCCATTTCCGCGTG
The DNA here is from genome assembly GCA_963822235.1 of uncultured Chloroflexia bacterium. Lineage (GTDB taxonomy): Bacteria > Chloroflexota > Chloroflexia > Thermomicrobiales > Thermomicrobiaceae > CALAGB01. The sequence goes on along the minus strand of CAWGGU010000005.1, from coordinate 531,602 downwards.
ACTCAGAGTCACGCGATGAACACGTTCCCGTCTTGCTGGACGAGGTCCTGGAGTATCTTGCCCCGAAATCGGGTGGCAGCTATGTCGACGCGACATTCGGTGGCGGCGGACACACACGCGCAATTGTCGATCGATCTGCGCCGAATGGACGCGTTCTGGCGCTTGACGCCGATCCTCAAGCAATCGATCGAGCGCGTGACCTGTCGGCAACCTACACGGGCCGGCTCACTGTGGCACACGGAAACTTCCGAGACATGCGCACGCTGGCGGAGGAGGCCCGTTTCGAACAGGTCGACGGTGTGCTGATGGATCTCGGCCTGTCCTCATTTCAGCTCAATCATGGCGAACGCGGCTTCTCGTTCCAACGCCCTGGCCCACTCGACATGCGCTTCGACACCGGATCTGGGATCAGCGCGGCAGACGTCGTCAACAATTGGTCGGAAGAAGATCTGGCAGCCGTGATCTTCGAGTATGGCGAAGAACCACGTTCCCGAGCGATCGCCCGCGCCATCGTTCGGGAGCGGAAGACTGAACCGATCAGCACGACCGATCGACTGGCGTCCATCGTTGCGTCGTCGGTCGGAGGGCGTCGCGGAAAGGCGATTCATCCAGCTACCAAGACCTTTCAGGCTCTTCGGATCGCGGTGAATAGCGAACTCGATGCGCTGCGGGCCGGGCTGAACGCCGCCGTCGAGCTGCTCTCGGCTGGCGGACGAATCGTTGTGATCTCGTTCCACTCGCTCGAGGACCGCATCGTCAAGACGTTCCTACGGCTGGAATCGACGGACTGTATCTGTCCGCCCGAAACGCCGATCTGCGTTTGTGAACACAAGGCTAGACTGCGGCTCGTCACGCGCAAGGCGATCAAGCCGTCGCGTGAGGAAGAGCAAGCGAACCCTCGTAGCAGGAGCGCGCGCTTGCGCGTGGCGGAGCGGCTGATATGAGCACCAGCACCAAGACTCGGCGCCCGGAGAGCGTGGTTGCCGAGGTCGCTCCCGATCGACCGGTCGCCTCGGTTCGCCGTCGTGAGAAGGGCCAGTACATTGCGCTCAACGGCGTCGCCATGGTCATCATCGCCGCGGTGGCTCTCACGGTAATCGGCATCCTCTACTTGATGCAGACGGCGAAAGTGGCCGGTCTCGGATATAAGTTCAGCAACCTGCAAGACGAGTACTATTCGCTGTCGTTGGAGAATTCGAAGCTCGGCTATGACGTTGCGAGAGATCAGTCGCTGGACAAGGTAAGTCAGATCGCGACTCAGCAACTGGGAATGACACCGCTAACGAACTTCCAGTTCTTGCAGGTGCAGCGGCCGGCCAACGACAATTTGCCGCCGATTGCGCCCGCGCTCCAACCTCATCCATCGTTGCTGCAACGCGTGCAGGCAGCGTTGACGGGCGAAAGCAGCGCCAGCATCCAGGAGAAGCTGAAGTCGTCGACCGATCCGGAGAACTCGACGACGCCCGACGCGACTCCAGGAACCTCGCCACCGGCAGGGGTAGAGGCGACGCCCCAAAGCACGCCGGGGTCGGTGCCATAATGATGGATTATCGAATTCCCCGTCGCCGCATTCTGTCCTTGTTCGCCGGATTTTTGATGTTCTGCCTGGCCATCGGCTATCGCATCTTCTCGTTTCAGGTAGTCAAGAGTCAGTCGCTGAGCGAGCAGGCTGTTGCGTTTCGCTTTCAGGATACGATCGTCCCTGCCAACCGCGGCAATATCTATGACGCACGTGGCATCGAGCTGGCGACGAACGTCCCGGCCGACACGATATCGGTGATCGTCAATCAGCTCGTCGATCCTCAGAAGACGGCCAGCCTCCTCGCGCCCCTAATTGGCCGGACGTCAGACGATATCTACTCGGCCATCACGCAGCCAGGCAAAGAGTGGGTCGTGTTGAAGCGTCGGCTCAGCGACGACTCCTCGCAGAAGGTCAAAGATCTCGATCTGCCCGGGATCGTGCTGCAGTCCGAACCGAGGCGCATCTATCCCATGAACGATTTCGCCTCGCAGGTCCTCGGTTTCGTCAACTACGACTATCAGGGCTCCTATGGCGTCGAAGGTGAGTACGACCAGACGATAGCCGGGACCCCCGGCAAGCTCATCGGCGAGCGCGACGGATCGGGCAACGTCATTGCGTTGGCCAAGAGCGCCTGGGATCCGCCGATCGACGGCGCCGACCTCACGCTCACCATCGATGCTTCGATCCAATGGATCATCGAAAAGGCGCTCGATCAGGCCATCGCGGCTCAGCAAGCGGCCGGCGGCACGATTCTGGTGCAAAATCCGAAAACTGGCGAGATCCTCGGCATGGCTAACCGGCCGTCGTTCGATCCCAATACGTTCGACACGGTGACCGATGACAATCTCTTCGAAAATCCAGCCGTCAGCCAAACGTATGAGCCTGGATCGACCTTCAAATCGGTGGTGATGTCGATTGGTCTCGAGACCGGAGTGGTCTCTCCCAACACTGTCCATAATGGCGGATCGTACAGAATCATCCCCGGCGGCGCCGAGGTTCATAACGCACTCGACGTCGACTTCGGGCCGGAAACGATGACCGAGGTCTTGCAGCACTCGAGCAACCTTGGAGCGATGTGGGTGGCTGAGCTGGTCGGAGAGGACCGCTTCTATCGTGGTCTGGTCTCGTTCGGGATCGGAGAGCCGACCGGGATCGATCTGCAGGGAGAATCGGCTGGAATCCTGCCGCTACCTGGACAGGCCGACTGGTCGGAAGCCAACTTTTACACCAATGCGTTCGGGCAGGGATTGGCCGTGACGCCAATACAACTGGTGAACGCGGTCTCAGTGCTGGCCAATGGGGGCGTGCTGATGACGCCACACGTCGTCAAAGAGGTCAAGGACAAGACAGGCACCAAGACCATCGATCCCAAGCCGGTGCATCGCGTTATCTCGGAAAAGACGGCCAGCACCATCACGCAGATGTTGACCACCGTGATGAACACGACCTACGTCAAATACTCGGTTCCGGGCTATGACATCGCGGCCAAGTCGGGCACGGCGCAGATTCCGTCGCCGAGTGGCGGCTATGAAGAAGATGCGACCATTGGGTCTCTGCTCGGATATGGCCCGTCGAGCGATCCGCAGTTTTCGGTGCTCGTGAAGATCGATCTGCCGCAGAAATCACCGTGGGGTGAGAGCGCAGCCGGACCGGCATTTCAGCAGGTCTTCCAGCAGCTCTTCCTGCTCTATGGCATTCCGCCAACGAAGCCGGTCACCCAGTCCGCTACGTCTCAACCGTGATGGGGCAGGATGCACCGTGTATTGGTGTTCGACTGCGCGAGACGAAGGTCGACATAAATGTTTGGCACGGGCGTCGCGCGGAGCCGTCGGAGGCTACAATCTACTATTGGCGTCAGCGCACGAGATGAGTCTGACCACGGGGCGGTTGGAGTCGTTTTCGCGTTGACGCGGGGAATCGGCACGACATCTAAGCTCAAACGAGCTTACCGATGGCACACGGCCATCACCGACGCTATGTCTCTCGTCTTGGGATTGGGAACTTCTGCCACCTCCAGGTGGCGGCGCGCGTTCGAAAGGTCATTGGTTGTTTCGATTGGGAGATAAGCGAGCCGTTGCCAGTGATCGGGTGACGGTCGGATGAGCAGTTTAGGCGACTTCTTCATGCACGTTGGACGGCTGCTACGCGACCACAGCATTTTGACGCGAGACCCGCTTCACAACCTTGCGTTGTCTATGGCGATCTCGTCGGTCGCGTTTGTGATGACCGTCGCGGCTGGACGTCCATTCATTAGGTATTTGAAAGCGCACGATATCGGCAAACAGATTCGCGTCGACGGACCAGAGGGCCATCAATACAAGGTCGGCACCCCGACCATGGGCGGCATCATGTTCACGGTTACGGCAATTGTCTTGACCGTCATCTTCAATCTGGCGGGCCGTCTCTCTATGCTCTTGCCGCTTGGCGTCCTCATCGGCACGAGTATTCTGGGCGGTATCGATGACCGGCTCAACCTCGTCGGCAGCGCTCGTGAAGGACTGGCCGCGCGCTTCAAGATGGCCTGGCTTCTGCTGTTCGCATTCGTCACCTCACTCGTCCTTTATTTCCCACTGCAGTTGCGCAGCATCTACGTTCCCGGGTTGGGTAAGTACGACATTGGGCTCATCTACATCCCGATCGCCGTTCTGGTCATTGCCGGTTCCGCCAACGCGGTTAATCTGACCGACGGCCTCGACTCGCTCGCGGGCGGCACCGCCGCAGTCGCGTTCGTGGCATACGGGATCATCGCGTTCTTACAGGGCCAGATCCAAGTCGTCACCTTCTGCTTCACCATGGCGGGAGCGCTTCTGGGATTCCTTTGGTACAACGCACATCCGGCGCAGGTCTTCATGGGTGATACCGGATCGCTGGCGATCGGCGCGGGTCTCGCGACGGCCGCGTTCATGACCGGCCAGTGGCTCTTGCTCCCGGTGGTCGGTCTCGTCTTCATGGCCGAGACCATCTCGGTCATGCTTCAGGTCGGTTACTTCAAGCTGAGCGGCGGGAAGAGGATCTTCAAAATGACCCCGCTGCATCATCATTTCGAGCTCATGGGCTGGTCCGAGACGCAGATCACGTTGCGCTTCTGGTTGTTCGGCATGATGGCCGGGCTGCTCGGAGTCGCGCTGGCTCTTATCTGAGAAGGTCGTGGTTTCACCGTTGAACCAGAATTTTGACTGGCTCAAGGGAAAACGAGCGCTCGTCATGGGTGTCGGCACCCGGCGAGGCGGTCTTGGCGTGACACGCTATCTGGTCGCGGCCGGTGCGGATGTCACGGTCACTGACCTGCGCGGCGAGGAAGCTCTGGGTCCAACTCTGACCGAGCTTGAGGGCCTGCCAATCCGCTATCGGCTTGGCGAGCATGTCGCCGACGATTTCGCTAACGCCGACGTCGTGGTGCGCAACCCCAGCGTGCCGCTCGATTCGCCCTGGCTGAAGATCGCTCGCGAGCATGGTGCCTCCATCGAGATGGAGATGACGCTCTTCTTCCGGGCATGCCCAGCGCCGATCATCGGGATCACTGGCACCAAAGGGAAGACGACCACGTCGACGCTGTGCGCGGCGATTCTGACGCATTATCGATCCGACACCGTGCTGGCAGGAAACATGGGACTCTCCGCCCTCGAGTGTCTGCCGCGCATCGAGCCGGACACGCCGGTGGTGATCGAACTCTCCAGCTGGCAGCTCGAGGGATTGGGCGAGCACGAGCTCAGCCCGCATATTGCCGTCTTCACCAATATCAGCCCGGATCACCTCAATCGATACGCGTCGATGAATGAGTATCTCGACGCCAAGCTGAACATCGCGCGCTTTCAGAATGAAGGTGATTGGTTCGTGGCGAACGCCGACGATCCAATGGTGTGGACGCATCGGAGCGAAGGCGGAGGGGGTTCGATTTCGTTCTCATATCGCGACCGATTTGGCAACGGGGCGTTCGTTGAGGGCGGATGCCTGCGATGGCGAGTCGGAGACGACCTTGTCGACCTCGTGCGTATGGAAGATCTCGCGCTGCAAGGCCGGCACAACGTGATCAACGCGCTTGCCGCGTCCGCCGCGGCGCTCCTGGCTGGTGCGAGTCCTGAGCACGTGCGAGCGGGGCTCGTCTCGGCAGAGGACGTCCTCGATCGGCAGGAGACGGTGGCGGAGATCGACGGTGTGCTGTACGTCAACGACACTACGGCTACCACGCCAGCAGCCGTCTACGCCGCGCTCGACCGCTTTGGCGCCCGACCGATCGTTCTGATCGCCGGCGGTTCGGAAAAGGGCGTCGCTCTAGAAGAAATGGCAGACAGGATCTCGACGTCCGCCCGAACGGTCGTGCTGCTCGACGGCGCCGCGACCGGGCAGCTACGCCACTTGCTCGAACAGTCTGGCACCGCGGATGTGCGCGGTCCCTACGGCGACATGGAACGTGCCGTCGTTGAGGCACGCCGTGCCGTCGAGCCTGGTGGCGTCATATTGCTCTCACCTGGCTGCGCCAGCTTTGGCATGTTCAGCGACGAATTCCATCGTGGCCAAGCATTTCGTGACAGCGTGCGCCGGCTTCAAATGCAGACCATCGGGGAGGAGAGACCATGATCGCGGTTGCCCGCCAGTTCAGCGAGAACATGTTGACCGCGGTGGCCGGTGGTCGGTCTCGCGCTCGCTCTCTGCTGCATGAACCGGATTACTGGTTCATCGCCATCATTCTGACCTTGGTGATGTTCGGGTTGGTCATGGTCTTCAGCGCCAGCATGGCGATTAGCATTCAGCAGGAAGGTGGCAACAGCTATTACTTCCTGACTCGACAGGCGATCTGGGCCGTCATCGGATTCAGCGGCATGCTGGTCACCACCTTCGTCGATTACCATTTCTGGAGACGTCTCTCCTTGCCCGGCATGATCATCATCATGCTCATGCTGGCGGCATTGGTCTTCGTGCCCGGGATTGGAGTCGGGGGCGACTCCTGGGGAGCGAACCGCTGGATTCCACTAGGCCCGCTCTCCTTCCAACCGAGTGAGGTCGCCAAGATCGTCCTGGTCATTTATCTGGCGGACTGGCTCGGTCAAAAGGGCCAAAAGATCCGCAACTTCAGCTACGGACTGATCCCCTTTGCGCTCTTCCTTGGACTGCTGATCGGTCTGGTCATGCTGCAGCCTGACCTCGGCACGGCCACGCTGATGGCCGCCATCGGCATCAGCATGTTTCTGGTGGCGGGTGCGGATCTGTTTCAGCTTAGCGCGTTGATCGGTGTAGGGTCGATCTCATTCTTGATCCTGGCCCTGGGGGCGTCCTATCGCCGTGCGCGTATTTTGATCTTCCTCAATCCAGATTCAGATCCGCAAAAAACGGGGTATCAGCTGGTACAGTCGCGCCTTGCGCTTGGCAGTGGCGGTCTGTTCGGTCTGGGTCTCGGAGCGAGCCGCGAGAAGTTCACCTGGCTGCCGGCCGCGCAGAATGACGCCATCTTCGCGGTGATCGGCGAAGAGCTCGGTCTTATCGGCTGCGCGTTCGTGCTGCTCCTCTTCGCGTTACTTGCCTGGCGCGGCTACCGCATCGCCATGAAAGCGCCCGACTCATTCGGTTCGCTGGTCGCAGTCGGAATCGTCACCTGGATCATCTTCCAGGCGGCCGTGAACATCGGTGGTATCACGCTCACCATCCCGTTCACCGGTGTGCCGCTCCCATTCATCAGCTATGGAGGCACGGCACTGGCCGTATCTTTGACTGCCATGGGCATCTTGCTCAACATATCGAGACAGACCGTTGAACGCAGACTCGTTCCAGCGACTGAAGGGGCCGTCCATCGCCGTTCAATGCGACGCACTCGCAAGGAACGTCCGGCACAGAATGCTCGACCGCATCCCGAACACGTCCCCGCCAGCCGCCGTCAGCACGCCACCGGCGCGGCGCGCGGACGATCGACGGCGCCCCATGCTCACAGTCAGGATGATCACGTCCGGATGCGATCGGGGTCCTTCGGCCGCGGCCGGCGACGGCCAACGAACCGCGACGGCTAACGGAAGAGAGTGTCTGCTCTGGAAAGTCGATCGTTCGACGCACAACAGCTTCCGTCCCCTCCCGCGACGCTCCACTTCGTGGGTATTGGGGGGGTAGGCATGAGCGGGTTGGCCCGCATGCTGATGCGGCGCGGTTATCACGTGACCGGCTCAGACTTGTCCGAGTCACCCGTCGTCACGCAGTTGGCGGCGGAGGGTATCCCCGTCTGGATCGGCCACTCGGCGGAGAACGTCGGGCTGGTCGACCTCGTCATCACCACGTCCGCGGCGCCAAGCTCGAATCCAGAGCTCGTCACCGCGCGTGAGCGGGGCATTCCCATCGTCAAGCGCGCGGCCGTATTGGGCCTGTTGTGTTCATCGCGCTTCTGTATCGCGGTGGCGGGGACGCACGGAAAGTCGACCACCAGCGGCATGCTCGCGTACGCCCTCGATCGAGCGGGCGTGGCTCCATCGTTCGCGGTGGGCGCCGACGTGTCGCAACTCGGTACCAACGCGCGTTCGGGTGACGGTCCGTACTTCGTTGCTGAAGCGGACGAATATGACTATAGCTTTCTCTGGATCAAACCGGACGTCGCCATCATCACCAATATTGAGCACGATCATCCGGATATCTTTCCCGATCTCGATGCGGTTGAAGTCGCCTACGATCGATTTGTGTCGGGGATCAAGCAGGTCGGGACGCTTGTAATTTCGGGTGACGACCCAGGGTGTCGCATGTTACTTCAGAGCGTTGGCGAGCCACCGGCAAACGTCGTCACGTTTGGATTTTCGGACCACGCCGACGTTCGTATCGAACGGGTTGCCGGGCGCGATCACTTTCACCTGCCAATGGCCGGCACGCTGCGCACCCGATTGCGCATACCTGGGGCTCACAACCGGCTGAACGCGGCGGCGTGCCTGGCGGCGGCATCTGCCGCTGGGATCGATCCCGTGAAACTGTTGCCAGGGCTTGAAGACTTCGAGGGCGTTGGACGTCGCTTCGACGTCAAAGGTGAATCGGACGGAGTGACGGTCGTCGAAGATTATGCGCATCACCCGACCGAGATACGTGCCACCATCACGGCGACGCGAGAGCGATTCCCGGCCAGCAAGGTCATCACCGTCTTTCAGCCACACACGTACAGCCGCACCAAAGCGCTTCTGGGAGACTTCAGCGATGCACTGTCCCTCTCAGACCGGGTCATTTTGGTGCCCGTTTATGCGGCTCGCGAGTCGGACGATCTGGGGGTAAGCTCCGAGGATGTTGCCCAGGGCATCGAACGCATCGAAGTCTGCACCGTCGGCTCGCTGGATGAAGCGGCGCGCGTGGCCGCTGAAGACGCGCGTCCCGGCGACGTGATACTCGTTATGGGTGCTGGCGACGTCTGGAAAGTCAGCACCGAGACGATCCGACGACTCTCACACCGATCGGCGAGCGAATGACCGAGAGCACCACGATTCAGTTGGAGACAGGCGCGATAACGATTCGGCGCGACCGCGCGCTGTCACTACACACCACGTTCCGTATCGGCGGTCCAGCCGACTATCTCGTACGGGCGTCCACTGCCGACGAAGTGCGTGCCGCCGTTGATTGGGCTCGCGAGCGAGACCTGCCGATCACCGTCATCGGTGGCGGTAGCAACCTATTAGTCGGTGACGGCGGCATTCGTGGGCTGGTCATACTCGTGCGGGCACCAGGCAAGCAGGTGGACGACGTCTACAAGGTCGAGGACTTGGGAGATGAAGTCCGCCTCACCGTTCCGGCTCAGGCCCCAATCTCGTGGCTTGGGCACCTGACTGCCGAACACGGCTGGGAAGGCATGGAGTGGGCTGCCGGGCTGCCTGGAGTCGTCGGCGGGGCGGTGGTCAACAATGCGGGCGCGCACGGCACCGAGATGAAAGACCATCTTGAGTCGATCGAAGTGTTTGAGCTCGAAGGCGACCTCGAAAACTGGTCGCGTGATCGACTTGAGCCTGCATATCGACATACCTTACTGAAAATAGCGCCGCGCCCTCGTCGCTGGATCGTGCTCAGCGCGACATTCCGACTCCCCAAAGGCGATGCCGAGGCGCTGACCACGCGCGCCACTGAGCACGCGCGCTGGCGACGCCAGGCGCAGCCGACCGGAGCCTGCGCCGGATCCGTCTTCACCAATCCCGAGGGGACCTATGCGGGCTACCTGATCGAGCAGGCGGGGCTCAAAGAGCGGCGCGTTGGCGGAGTGATGATCTCGAAGCTGCACGGCAACTTTCTGGTCAACACCGGCGACGCCACGGCGCGCGACGTTCGTGAGATCATCGCCCTCGTCCAGCAGGAGGTCAACCGCCAGTTCGCTATCGACCTGCATCCGGAGATCGAACAGATTGGAGAGCTGTAGCATGCCGCGACGAATACGTATCGGTGTCATCTTCGGCGGCCGCTCCGGCGAGCATGACGTGTCTCTCCGGTCAGCTGAGGCCGTCATGAATGCGGTCGATCCTGATCGATTCGAGGTCGTGCCCATTGGCATTGCGCGTGATGGTCGCTGGATCACTGGTGGTGATCCGCTGCATCAGCTCGCCGACACATCTCAGCTTCCCCTGGCGCTTCCGAGCCAGCATCAGCGTTCGGACGACGACGCCATCGAGGCACATGAGGAGAACGTCACGCTCGACGTTGGCTCATCCTATTGGGCACGGGATGTCGACGTCCTTTTCCCGGTGCTGCATGGGCCGTGGGGAGAAGACGGCACCGTTCAAGGACTGCTCGAGCTCGCCAACGTGCCATACGTTGGGGCGGGCGTGATGGCATCAGCCCTCGCTATGGACAAGATCACTTCGAAGCAGTTGTTCGAACAGGCTGGTTTGCCGATCGCCCCCTGGATCTGGGTCCTGCGACGAGATTGGCAGCGCGATCCCGAAGCGGTGCTCGAACGCATCGAACGCGAGATCGGCTATCCCTGTTTCGTGAAGCCAGCCAACCTTGGCTCCAGCGTCGGGATTTCGAAGGTGCATCACGCCGGAGAGTTCGGTGACGCCTTTGCCGAGGCCGCGCATCACGATCGCAAGATCGTCATCGAGAAGGGACTCGATGCGCGTGAGCTCGAAGTGAGCGTGCTTGGCAACGACGATCCGGTCACGTCGGTCGTGGGTGAGATCGTACCCTGCAACGAGTTCTATGATTTCGACGCCAAATACGTCGATGGTGACTCGCAGCTACTGATTCCCGCTCCCATCACCGTCGAACAATCAGAGCAGGTGCGGGACATCGCCGTGAAGGCGTTCAAGATGATCGATGGAGCGGGAATGGTTCGCGCTGACTTCTTTCTTGAGCGTCCTACCGGCAAGGTGTTCATGAATGAGGTGAATACGATCCCCGGATTCACCCAAACGAGCATGTATCCGCTTCTCTGGGAGGCAAGTGGGCTCCCGTTCCGCGACCTGGTGACTCGCCTGGTTGAGCTGGCAGTCGAACGACACGGCGAGCGACAGGGATGGCCGGGATGAGCAGGCGGGGGCCGAAACCGGCTGCCAAGAGTGAGAGGCGGCGTCCGCCACGGCGGGCGCGGGCGCGCGGCTATTTCAAGTCGGTGGTGCTGAATGGCCGCCTTCCGGCGTTCCTATTGAGCGTTGGCCTCTCGGTGCTGGTTTTCGGCTTTCTGTTTTCAGGTGACTTTCCGGTGAGGGTCGTCGTCGTGCAGGGGAACAAGGTCGCCTACGCCGATTCGATCGTCGAACGAAGTGGCGCAATGGGCGAATCGATCTTCACATTGGATACGGGTGAGATTGCTAAGCGAGTGGCGCAGCACCCGGCAGTCGCGTCCGCCAACGTGCATGCGGAGCTACCTGACACGATTGTCGTCAATGTAACCGAGCGCATACCAGTGCTCGTTTGGCAGACCGGGCAGGAGAACGTCCTGGTCGACGAGCGTGGCGGCGTGATCGCGAGTGGAGACGACAAGTCGTTGCCGCGCGTTATTCAGACATCGGGCACGAGCCCGGCAGCTGGCGACCAAGTACCCGCCGACATCGTTCAGGCCGCGACTTACCTCTGGCAGCAGATGGGATCTTCGCTCATTGCGCTCGGCTACGACCAGGGCACGGGGCTCACAGCACAGCTCTCCGGAGGACGCACCGTCGTGCTGGGGAGCGGCGATCAGATTCCGCTCAAGATGAGTGTCGTTTCGGCCGCGCTCAAGATGTCCGAAAGTTGGTCACGCCTCGACGTTCGCCAACCGGACCGTCCTTTCTACCAATGAATGGCTGACGCGGGCCGTGTCGCTGTACTCAACTCGTGTTCGAACGGCACCGAAGTGAACGTACAATGTGTCTGACAGTCCTGTGCTATAATCTGCGCCGACCCGACATGACACCGTTGCATCACCTCCGGACAGCTTGATAGATGGAAAGCGATAGCGGAATGCGGCTGTGCAACTGGTTTGCTGGCATCGACCTCGATTCGCGCTGCCTGACAGCCACGCTCGGTTTTACGTCCGACGATCGTGAACCGCGCATTCTCGGAACTCGCGTTTTCGATGCAGCTCCGAGCGGTGACACGCAGGCACTCTTGCGGCACTCGCTGCCTGAGCTTGGACGATGGCTGCACCTTGAATCCGGCGACGCCCTGCGGGCGGTAGCGCTGGCGGTTCCGGGAAGCTCACTGCAAGAATTTCCGTCTTCGGGTGAATGTCAGTTTGGGTCTCCAGCAATCGTTGATGGTGATGCCATCAATTTCGCTCTGGACCGCGCGACATCAGGACCCGCGAAACTCGGTCACATCGTTGAGACCGTCATCCGCGGATATGAGGTGGATGGCCAAACCTACGCCGAACCGCCCAGCGGCTCATTCGCGACGTCGATTCGCGTTCAAACCACATGCTGGGTGGCGCGTCGCGATGCGGTTCAACCAGCCATCAGCGCCATTCGTGGCGCCGGCTTTGACGTTGAGCCGGTCGTTCCACGTGCCTCGGCTGCGGCGTACGCCACGCTCACCAAGCTCGAACAGCGCGAGGGCGCGATGCTGGTGATGATCGGGGAAGACGTCACGGAGTGCGCGACGATTATTGGCTCCGAAGTTGTCGACGTCTTTACCGTTCCGCTAGGAACGAACCCGTTGGACGAGCAGATCGCTCGCGCATGTAACATCTCAGCTGACGTGGTAAAACGCCTGGATCTAGGTCTCATGATTGAGCGTATGCCGTCCGATCCGATCGTTCAGCGTGTGCGTACGGTGCTTTCAGCATGGGGAACTGCGCTCTTCACGTCCGTGCGTCGTCGACTGGACGATCGCAACCTTGCATGGCAACTTCAGGCTGGCGTGGTGATTGGGGGCTCGGCGCGGAGATTCCCCGATCTTGATGAGCAAGCCGTTCGAATCGTCGGCACACCTGCTCGATTCGTCGCGGTAGCTCAGTCAAACGCGCGCGTGCCGGGCACCGGTATAGGTACATTTGTAACGTTCGGCCTCATCCCAATGCAATGGAAAGCGGCACTGGAATCGCTAAAGCCAGAAGCGGTCTCTGAACCGCAACCAGTTAGGCAGCCAGTCGTCAGACGACGGGAGACAGTAGCTCGCGGCGGTATTGGTCAGGCGCTTGGACGATGGTTGCGCGAGTTTGTACCGGCCGACCATTACTCGTCATAACATTTGGGTCGAATCGCCTTTGCTGGCGTGCGCGTAAGTGGGGCATACTTTCCTGACACCTTCTGTTTCGGCGAGCATCATAGTTGAAGCTGAGGAAACATGAGGGCGGGCCATGGGGAGGCTAATCGCATGTTCAACGTTCATGAGGACGATTTCGTAAATTCGTTTGCTAGGATCAAGGTCATCGGCGTTGGTGGCGGCGGCGGAAACGCCGTTAACCGCATGATCGCGGCGGGAGTTGAAGGCGTCGAGTTTGTCGCGGTCAACACCGATGCACAGTCGCTCGTCTCTCAACTGAGTCCCTTGACCGTACGTATTGGTGACAAGCTGACCAAAGGCCTGGGCGCCGGTGGACGGCCGGAAATCGGTGAGCGAGCCGCCGAAGAGAGCATTGAGGACCTGAACGAGATCATCCGTGGGTCGGATATGGTCTTCATCACCGCGGGCATGGGTGGCGGCACCGGCACCGGTGCGTCACCGATTGTGGCCCGACTGGCGCGCGAATCGGGCGCGCTGACTGTGGGCGTGGTTACTCGGCCGTTCGACTTCGAAGGCGCGAAGCGTCGCCGCGTAGCAGACGAGGGAGTTGCCGCGCTCAAGGAGCACGTTGACGCACTGATCACCATCCCGAATCAGCGTCTCATCACACTCGTCGATCCCAAGACGCCCTTCTCGGAAGCCTTCCGACTGGCCGACGACGTGCTGCGACAAGGTATTCAGGGCATCTCTGACCTGATCACCAAACCTGGATTGATCAACCTCGACTTCGCCGACGTAAAGACCATCATGCGCGATGCTGGTTCGGCGCTCATGGCGATCGGTCGAGGGACCGGCGAATCTCGCTGCGTCGACGCCGCACGCATGGCGATCGAAAGCCCGCTGCTCGAGATGAGCATCGATGGCGCCGTCGGCGTCCTCTACAACATCATCGGCGGACCGGATCTCTCATTGACCGAGATCACCGAGGCAGCTGAAGTCATTCGCTCGGCGGCTGACGACGAAGCGGAGATCATCTTTGGCGCCACGACCGATGAAGCCATGGGTCGAGACGTGCAGATCACGCTTATCGCCACCGGATTCCAGGGCGGGGGAACGCAGCGGAGAGCCGCGCGACCAGAGCGCCGCTTCCGCTCGCAGCCTGAAGCGGCTGCTGGCGGCCAGGCGGCACCTTCTCGGATCCCGATGGCTCCCGACGACGAGTGGTCTGAGCCCGCTATCCTGCGCTTTCTGCGCGAGCGTTAGTCAGCGGTTGAACTGATGCGGTGCCCGTTCTGTCAGGGACGCGACACGCGCGTGGTCGATTCACGTGAGCTGAGCAACGGCTCCGGGATTCGACGTCGCCGTGAATGCGAGTCGTGCGGTCGACGATTCACGACGTACGAGCGCGTCGAGTCCGGCGCCTTGATGGTCGTCAAACGCGATGGACGACGTGAGGAGTTCGATCCGCGCAAATTGCGCGACAAGCTCCGCATTGCCCTCACCAAGCGCCCAGTATCGCAGGAGGAAATCGACCGGATTGTCGCCGGTGTCGAGGCTCAGCTGCTGGAGCTCGGCACCGTCGAGGTTCCCAGCACCGCTATCGGCGAGATCGCGTTGCGTGAGCTGCGCAAGGTCGACGAGGTGGCCTACATCCGTTTCGCCTCCGTCTATCTCTCGTTCGAGGATCTCGAGGATCTGCGACGCGAAATTGACGTGCTCACCGCCAATGCGACGACGAGCGGCAGCAACGACTAGCCCTCAGCGATCGGTTCGATCCCTCATGTCAGTTGACAGCCTCCGATTCGACGGAACCTACACCACACCATTCCAACTGGTCTGTAGCAACGACGATCAGGGGACCCTTCACAATTCCCCGAGTTACTTCACGCTGTCGGTCGATCTGAAGACATTGGCGCCAGAACACGTCGTGGATGCGCTGCGTCTCGACATTCCAATGAGCTGGGTGAGCGATCGACCGACCTGGAGGCCGGTTCGTCCCGACGACGAGGTCATCGAGTGGCGCGTGTTTCCACGTGGATTCATAGGCGACTTCCATGTGACCGTCCGCGTCGTCGCCATGGATCGCGGTCGCGAAGTCACCCGGCGCGAACGCACGATCGACATCGACCTGCGTCTCTCGGGCCAGTTCCGACCCGACGAGCACGTCATCTCGCGGCCGAACAACGTCGCAGGTTGGGGCGTCGTTGAGCCTCGACGCTGTGAATTTGATCGAACCTTCCGCTGGGTTCCGTTTCGCGAGCGTTTCTTTGCTGGACTCTATCGCGCGATCGTCTTCATGAGTGGAGACGGATCGAATCCGGGTGGCCTCTGTACCGGCATGGCACGCGCCGCATTGGAGCGCAGCCTGACGAAAGAAGCGGGCGAGCCATCGCTTGCCGAGGTCGTGTGCTGGCACGGTCGCCAATTGACCGACCGCGCGCTGCTGACAGGTGCTGGATGGCTGCTCTTCGGCAGCGCGAATCGTGCCTTCATGGCCTTTCGTCGGGATCTGCTGCAACGTGGTGCGAGCGACCGTTGTTTCGACATCGGCGTGCCGCGATTGTGGCGACGCGACATCGTTTCGGCTCTCCAGCAACAAGGGCACACCGTCGTGCCCTATGCCATCGAGCAGTCGTCGTCGCACAGCGCTCAGGTGCGGATTTACGACCCGAACGATCCGCGAGCCTCGAGAGATGGAGGCGCCGCGATCACGTTTCTCCTCGATCAAAACACGTACGTCTACGAGCCTTTGGGTCCGATGGCGTTGGATCACTCCACAATCGTCGCGGTGCGGCAGACGGCCTATCG
This sequence comes from uncultured Chloroflexia bacterium, assembly GCA_963822235.1. Classification (GTDB taxonomy): domain Bacteria; phylum Chloroflexota; class Chloroflexia; order Thermomicrobiales; family Thermomicrobiaceae; genus CALAGB01. The sequence continues at coordinate 515,692 of CAWGGU010000005.1, read as the reverse complement.
AACGGGTCGCACGGCGCTGTTGGCGGCGTGTGTCAGCGCGATGCTGGCTGTGCTGGATAGTCCTCGTGCGACGCGGGCTCGATCATGGATTTTGACAAGATAGTTCGAAAATCTCGCGACCGGCCGCCAGCCGTTTCGAGTGCGAGATGAGTGACGCCTGAACGTGACTTCCCATATTGGTCGTCGATGGTCTCGTTGCGTGATGCAACACGCTTCTCGAGCCGCGGCCGAAGGGCGGCCAGGTGCATCGCCCGGAGTTTGTCTGCGTACGTTCGTACAGGTAGCATCATAGTCTTTGACCAAATAATCCGGCAATCCTGCCAGCCCCATGCGCAGGTGGCACGATTACCGGTGTAATTCACCAAAGACCATCATCCAGCCCCGAGAGCGTCGCCAAAAATCCGGCTCATGGCATACGAAAACCCGCGGCTGGCAATCCGGCCGCGGGTCTCTCTTTCGCTCAGGTCGCGGTTAGTTAAGGTGCTTGTCGATCTGCTGCAGCAGGCGCTGCTTCGGCTGAGCGCCGATGATGCGCTCGACTGGTGCGCCATCCTTGTAAAGCATCAGCGTCGGGATGCTGGTGATTCCCAGCGACGCCGCCGTGCGTAGGTTCTCATCCACATTCAGTTTGGCGATCTTGATCTTGCCGCCTTTTTCGTCGGCAATCTCGTCCAGAATCGGCGCCACCATACGGCACGGCCCGCACCATTCCGCCCAGAAGTCGACGAGAACGGGGACGCTGGACTTCAGCACCTCATCTTCGAATGTAGCGTCACTAATCGTTGTGGCCTTGGCCATGAGCGCTGCTCCTTGTGTCAAAACGACTACGGTGGTCCTCGATGTTAACTGATGTCGCGGCATCGTTGACGTTTTTGGTGGTCATTGCCCACCTCGTCAAATGATATCAGTCGCCCGATATTCATGAGTATAGTAACGTCGGGTCCCTCTGATATAATCCGGCTTGTCATGGACTCTCCACGCAAGCAAGTTGCCCTCGACGGATTCTTCCTCACACAGCCAGCAACGGGTAGCGGCCAGTACACGCTCAATTTATGGCGGCAGTTTTCGCGTGTCTCGGATGCGCCGAGCGTCAACCTGCTTCGTCCGAAGCTCGATCAGCAGGCGAGCGCAGAGCATGAAGTGCGGGTACAGCCTCCGCGAGGAGTCAATTCTCCGAAGGCGCTCAAGCTCTGGTGGGAACAGGTGGGCGTACTGCAAGCGCTGCGTCGCAGCGGTAGCAGTCTGCTCCACGTACCGTATATGTCCGCTCCACGAGTCACGCGCCGCCGTATCGTCGTGACGATCCATGACGTCATCCCGATGATCTATCCGCAATACGGCGGGTCGATGCCGATGCGCATGTATCTGCGCCTGGTCGTTCCAGCCACGCGACGCGCGGTGACTATTCTGACCGACTCCGAGTGTTCGCGCCGAGACATCGTACGATTGTTGAACGTCGATCAACGCAAAGTGCGATCGATTCCGCTGGCCGCGAGCGACGAGTTTCAACCCTCATCCGATCCAACGGTAGGAGATGATCTGCGGCAACGGTTCAATCTGAACGGTCCGTTGATCTATAACGTTGGGGGCCTCGACGTACGCAAAAACCTCTCGACGTTGGTCGAGGCGTTCGGGCGCGCGTTGCCGCATCTCGATCCCACTACCCTTCTGGTCATTGCTGGCAAGAGTCACACCGATAACGCGACGCTCAACCCACCGTTGGAGCCGATCATTCGAAATCTGGGATTGGATTCGAACGTGCGTCTGATCGGCCGCATCAGCGAGGACGAGAAGCGTATCCTGTACCAGATTTCAGACGTCTACGCCTATCCATCGCTGTACGAGGGATTCGGGCTGACTCCGCTCGAGGCAATGGCGTGTGGATTGCCGGTCGTTGCTTCGAACCGATCGAGCTTGCCGGAAGTGGTCGGCAATGGAGGGTTGCTCGTCGATCCCACACCGGCGAGACTAGCAGCCGCGATGGTCTCGATCCTCACCGACGAGCAGATACGACGAGACCTCCGCCAGCGAGCGCTCGATCAGGCGACACATTTCAGCTGGAAACGAACGGCAGAAGAGACGCTCAGCGCGTATCAAGATGCAATCGGCCAGGCGTAACCAGCCTCAAATTCAGTGAGCGAATCGTGAAAATTCTGATGCTCTCCAAGGCGCTCGTCGTGGGCGTCTATCAACGCAAGCTCGAGGAGTTGGCGCGCATCCCTGGTGTCGATCTCGTCACGATCGTGCCCCCACACTGGCACGAGGAGCGAGTCGGAGTGCAGCGCCTCGAACGACTGCACACCGTCGGGTACCGGCTCATCGAAGAGCCGATGAAGTTCAACGGCCATCATCACATTCACTTCTATCCAGGACTCGGCCGGCACATTCGCCGTTTCAAGCCGGATGTCGTCCACGTGGATGAAGAGCCGTTCAACTTCGTGACGTTTCAGGCCACGATGCTGGCTCGGATCAATCGCGCCCGGGTCGTCTTTTTCACCTGGCAGAATCTCGACCGGCGCTATCCACCACCGTTCAATGTGTTCGAGCGCATCAACTATCGCCTCGCCTCGGCGGCCGTGGCCGGCAACCAGGAGGCGGGCGACGTGCTGCGGCATAAGGGCTATAAGGGCAAGCTTGAGATCATTCCCCAGTTTGGGGTCGACCCCGATTTCTATCGACCACATCTACCACCCAAACGTGACCTTCCGGTCATCGGCTTCGTCGGGCGCCTCGTTCCGGAGAAGGGCGTCGGCGATCTGATCTCAGCGTTTGCCCGCATGCAGAGGCGGGCGCAGCTTCAGATCGTGGGGAACGGCTCCCACCGCACACGCCTCGAGCTTCAGGCGTCCTACCTCGGTGTGCGCGATCGTGTCATCTTCCGCGGGGCGATCGCCCCCGTGTCGATGCCGGAGACGTACAGCATGTTCGACGTGCTCGTCGTTCCCTCTCGCACGCAGTCAAACTGGAAAGAGCAGTTCGGGCGCGTCATCATCGAAGCTATGTCCTGTGAGGTTCCCGTGATTGGCTCAGATTCGGGCGAGATTCCCAATGTTATTGGCAACGCCGGGGTCATCTTTCCCGAAGGGGATATCGATGGACTGGCGCGCGAGCTGGATGACGTGCTGGCGAATGAGGAGCGCCGCGAGGCAATGGGCAAGCGGGCGCGAGACCGGGTGCTGGCTGAGTTCACGCAAGCGCGCATCGCCAGGCGCTACTATGAGGTGTACCAGTCGACGCTGCCGGCCAGTCGCGGTGGCGTGGCCGAACGGACGAGCGAGCGTCGCTCAAGCCAAACGAGGTGATGCGTGCCGACCAAGCGCTCCATTGAGCGGCGAGCCGCCGCTCGTCTGCTGCAACCAGGCCCCGTGGTGCTCGTGACTTCCCTGTTTCGCTCGCAGCACAACGTTATGACCGCGGGTTGGATCATGCCGATCGGCACCGACCCGATGATCATTGGCGTGGCGATCCATCCCTCGCGCTTGACGCACGAGTTGGTCAGTCGCGGTGAGATGTTTGGTCTGAGTGTTCCGACGATCGAACTGCTCAATAGCGTCCATCGCTGCGGTGTGGAGTCGGGCCGAGACCGAGACAAATTCCTCGCGGCGAAACTGACGCCGCTGGATGCGCAGGAGATCGAAGCCCCACTGGTGGCGGAGTGCATCGCGCACGTCGAATGCGGACTGGTCGAGCGCATCAGTCTCACCGATCACGATCTCTTCGTCGGAGAAGTCCTGGCTGCATCCGTCGTCGATGAGCTTTTCAGCGACCGCTGGCACATCGGCGAGGGGTCCGAGTTGCTGCATCACATCGGCGGCGACGAATATGCCGCGCTGGGACGCGTATATCGTGCGAAGCTCGATGAGGAGGAAGAGTAGCGTTACCCATCCGGGAGAACTCGATTGCTCTCAACGGCGGGAGGGCATGAATGACGGACGACGGGCCGCGCATCATTGATCTGCTGGCAGGTGAGGCGGATGAAACGTGGTCGACCGCCTTTGGCACCACGGGTCGCGTTTTCTCAGACCAAGGGATTGAAGCGGTCTGGGTCAGCAAAGAGCGTGAAGAGGTAGACCCGGCCTGGTTCTCGCAAGATACCGTCGATCTGCTGGTCGTTTTGCAAGGTCAGCTTCGGGTTGAGTTCGCGGACAATGCCCATTCGCCGAGCGTCATGTCACCTGGACAGATGCTGATTCTTCCGGCTGGCGCGAAGTGCCGCGCCTACCACTGGCCGCGCGATGCGGAATCGGCGACCGTTTTCCTGGCCGTCTATCCTCAATCGAGCGCTGGAGCGCACATTTAGGACTCGACGTCCTCCTCTTCGGATGCGGCTACTGTCACGAAGTTGATGGTTTCGGGCAGCGGTAGCCCCATTGGCCGTCCAATACGGCGAACCATATCGAGCCATCCCTTGCGTGCCGTCTTGCTGATGGCGATGGTCTGCTCGTTGTGAAATGTGACGAGCTGATCGCGGTCGACGGGGTAGAGTTCGTGCAGATTGCGCCGGATCTCACGGCGGCGCTTCACGCCCGTTTGTGCCGCCTCGCGAACTCGCTCGACGATGCGACGCACGTGATCGGGGTCGCTCTGGATCAGATCGTTGGGCACGACGAGGGCGTGCGTGACCATGGGAAGACCCGACAAAATGAACCAGCCACGAATTAGATCATTCAGCTCGCCTGATTCGATCTCGAGCATGGCGTCCTGGTGCTCGCGGACTTCCGCCTGACCGGTAGATTCGCCCCGACTGAAGCCGCGCAACGTCATACCGAAGAAGCGGGCAATCGTCGCGCGTGCCACCGCCTCGGCCGTTCGTGAAACACCGTCCAGATCGATGGAAACGTCGTCCACATCGTCGGGACGCACGGGTGTCCAGAGCGAGATGGCGCCTGAATGCCAGGACGCGAGGCCGACGTCGGTTGCCACGGTGAATCGATCGGACAGCAATGCCGCGTCGATGCTTCCGACGAGCGCACAGATGCCGCGCTGAGAGACAGTCTCGGCGGTGAGGTTCTGAACGAGCTCGACCGCGTCCGAGTCGTCGATCCAGCCCTTTCGCAACGGCTCCGCGATCAACGCAGTCGTCATGTTGTCGTCAACGAGGCAATCGATCACGTGCTACCTTTCCTTGATTGCGTTATCAATTAGCTCAGGTCCCCTGCGCCGCCGGCCCAGAAGCGTTCGACGGCGGCTCGGATGACCCGGTTCTTCGCCATCTCGAGAGAAGGATCCTCCTCAAGCATACGATGCGCCTCATCGCGTGCCTTCTGAAGGGTGACAACGTCGCCGAGTGACGCCAGCTTGAGATCGGGCAATCCACTCTGTCTTGTACCAAAGAACTCGCCCGGACCGCGTAATTCGAGGTCGATCTCGGAGAGTCTGAACCCGTCCTGGGTATCGACCATGGCGTCGAGACGCCTGTTGCTGTTCTCTCCCCGCTCTTCGGCGATCAAGACGCAGTAGGAGTGATCTGCGCCGCGTCCGACTCTACCGCGGAACTGATGAAGCTGCGAGAGCCCGAAGCGCTCGGCGCCTTCGATGACCATCACGGTGGCGTTGGGAATATCGATGCCGACCTCGACCACCGATGTGGAGACGAGGATGTCGATCTCCCGGTCGCGGAAGGACTGCATCACCTGGTCTTTCTCTCGCGGCTTCATGCGTCCGTGCAGCAGGCCCAGCCGCAAGTCTGGAAAGACCTCGCTCGAGAGTCGCTCGTATTCGACCGTGGCCGCCTTAGCGTCAATCGCTTCTGACTCCTCGACCAACGGGTAGATCACGAACGCTTGATGGCCGGACTCGATCTCGTCGCGCAGGAACTGATAGACCTGGCGACGCTTTGACGTCTCGACCCGGCGGGTCAGAATCGGCTTTCGACCGGGCGGCAGCTCATCGATGATCGACACGTCCAGATCTCCGTGCATCACAAGGGCCAGACTGCGAGGGATGGGAGTCGCGGTCATGACCAGCACGTCAGGATTCCAGCCTTTGTCGCGCAATATGGCTCGCTGCCCCACGCCGAAGCGATGCTGCTCGTCGATGATGGCCAGACCAAGCCGCTTGAATTCGACGTGCTCCTCAAGGATGGCGTGGGTCCCGACGATCAGATTGACATCTCCGGATGCGAGACCTTCGTCGATCATCTGACGCTCGGCCGTCGTGCTCTTGCCGGTCAGCAAGGCCAGCGTAGGTCGAACGTCGTCGGGAAGCTGGTCGAGAAGCTGGCTCAAGCCACGGAAATGTTGCTCGGCCAGGATCTCGGTCGGGGCTAAAAGCGCAACCTGATGACCGTCCGCGATCGCCACCATTGCGGCCGCCGCGGCGACGACCGTCTTGCCCGAGCCGACGTCTCCCTGGAGCATGCGGCTCATTGGGCGCGGTCGCGACATATCCCCAAAGATTTCATCCAGAACGCGGCGCTGAGCGGCAGTGAGTGAAAAGGGGAGGACGTCGAAGAACTGGCCCAGTTCCGCGGGTGTGACGTTGAAGGCATGCCCTTCGGCCGCTTGCCATTCGACTTTGCGACGGACTAACCCGAGCTGCAGCACCAGAAACTCATCGAACGCGAGTCTGTTGCGCGCGGTCTGCAACTGCTCCACCGAGTCCGGGTAGTGGATCTCGGCGATGGCTGTTGGGAGTGTCACAAGGTTGTGCCGCTCGCGCGTGTCGTCGCTGAGTGGTTCTTCAAGGAGTTCGACAGACGCGTCCAATGCCATGCGCGTCAGATTGCGCACCTGCTTTTGGTAGAGCCCGCGCGTCAGCGGGTAAACAGGGACGAGTCGGCCGGTATGCAGCATCTCAGCGTCGACCAGCTCCCACTCGGGATTGCGGAAGCAGAGTAGCCCGCGCTGCTGTTCGACTCGTCCGCTGATCGCGATCTGCGTTCCTGGCGCCATTTGCCGGGCGACGTACGGGTTGAACCAGATGGCTCGCACCCGGCCGGTGTCGTCGCCAATATCGACGTGGACGATCGGCTTGCCGCTCCTTGTGCGTTGCTCCTCGACCGCCAGAACCTCGCCGAGAATGGTGCATTCGTGGTGAAACAGCATGCTGCTGATCTTCTGGACCTGGCTGTAGTCCTTGTGGTGACGCGGCAGCAGGTAGAGAAGGTCCCGAATCGTCGCGACACCCAGCGCCGCGAGCTGGCGTGATCTGCCTTCGCCAACGCCGGGCAGGATCGAGACAGGCTCGCTAAGGGACGAGATTGAGACTCTACGGGTCGTACGTCGATTGATCGGGCGCTTGATGGTAGCCGCCGGTTTCGGCCGCGATGGGGGCGCCGAATTCGCAGGCTGACGAGCAGTGGGCTCGTCCGTACTGGTCGACGCTTCGAGGATCGCTTGCGCATGCCGAAGTCGATCTTGGCGGCCGTCCTGATCGAGCTGCCCGTATCCAGCGAAGAGAGATGCCAGCCGCGAGGTCCAGCCGTCCTTCGGGGAACTGTCGCCGTATTGGCGCTCGAGCCCGTCGAAATAGCGCTCGAATCCCCCGGATACAGCCGTGTCCTGAAAACCCTTGCGAGCTTCAAGCGCGAACATCTTCCTGATGACGGAGACGTGATCGATCTGCGTGCCGCGACGCGAGGTACTCATGAGATCAAGTCAACCTGGGCGAGAAAGGCGTGTCAAGATGAGCTTTCGCGCTCGGAGATCAGCCCGGCAATTCCCATGATTCCGGGTCCGCCATAGGTGCCGACCACCGTTCCCATTTGCCCCAGGAGGATTTCGATCCCGGGTTGATGCGCGCGAAGCTGATCGATCATTCGCGCGGCTCCATCTGGTGCGCCGAGATGCAAGACGGCCAGATGTTCGAATGGTCCTTGTTCGTTGGTCAGCGCCAGCATGCGCTCCAACGCGCGCTTGAAGGTGCGGACGCGCTCGACGGGAAGAATCTCGCCATCTTTGACCTGCACCACCGGCTTGATCTGCAGAGCCGAGCCGAGAAACGCGGATGCGGCGCCAATTCGACCACCTCGCCGCAGAAATTCGAGTGTTTCGAGGACGGCGACGACCCAAATATCACGCTTGCGTCGCTCGACAATGGCGGTGATGTCGCTCGCTGAATGTCCTGCTACGGCCAGCTCCGCGGCGTGCAATACGAGAACGCCGAGACCGATCGAAACGGACCCGGAATCGACGATCGTGAGATGCTCGGAGCCGATGTTGCGCGCGGCTGTCGTGGCGGAATTGAAGGTGCCCGAAAGCTTCGGTGAAATGTGGATTGCGACGACGTCGTATTCCTGGCCAATGAGCTCTTCGAACACGACCTGAAACTCGCCGACCGACGGCTGTGACGTCCGCGGCATGTCGCCCGTTTTCAGCCGCTCGAGAAATTCTTCACGCGTGAGATCGACCATGTCTCGATAGACCTGATCGCCGAATTCGACTTTGAGGGGAACGGTTCGAATCGGAAGATCTCCGAGCGCCTCCGACGGAATGTCCGAGGTGCTGTCGGTCACGATCATGACCTTGCGCGCGCTCGTCTCCACGCTATTCCACCGCCATGATCACGTCGTGGTGGGGTTGATCGCCAGCCACGACCTCGACCGTCAGATCTGGAAACGCGTCGTTGATTGCCAGAAGGAGACCGTCGACGTGAGCCGGATCAGCGGTCGCTCCCGTGAAGAGGGTTAGCAGTTCGGCATTCGCGGCATCGGATTTCGCCAGCGCGGCCAGTGCAACGTCGGACATCGATTCCCCGGCCGACACCATGCGCCCCTCAAGGAGCCCGATATAGTCACCTTGCCTCGCAGTCACCCCATCAATTTGCGCGTCGCGAGAGGCGCGCGTGACCGTCAACGTATCTACGATCTCCAGCGCCGCGGTCATGGCTTTGGTGTTTTCGTCTACGCCCAGCGCCGGGTTGAACGCCGATAGCGCGCTTATCCCTTGCGGCACGCTCTTCGAGGGAACGACGCGAACGGTCTTGCCTGTCAATTGGGCGACCTGTCTGGCCGCGGAAATGACGTTGGAGTCGTTCGGGAGGATGATGACCGTGTCACTCGGCGCACGCTCGACGGCACTCAGAATCTCCTCCGTACTCGGATTGTTGGTCACGCCACCGTCGACGATTTGGTTGGCACCCATGCCGGTCAGCGCCGCGGTCAGTCCGTTTCCGCTCGCCACGGCCACCACCGCGATTGCCACGGGCTGCACCGGTGTTGCTGATTGGCTGGCCCGGCGTGAGCGTTCGTCCAGCAGGCGACGCGTCTGAACCGCCATGTTGTCGATATGCACGTCCTCGAGATCGCCGAACGTCAGCGCGGCTTCGAGCAACGTGCCGGGATGCTCGCTGTGGACGTGAACTTTGAGGGCGTGTTCCGTTCCCACCACCACGGCGGAAGAACCAAGCTCGGTCATGGTTTCTCGAAATCGCGTCACGTCGAGCTCGTCACCGGTCAGCACGAAATTGGTGCAATATCCGAACTCATCGACGCCGTGAACGAGCTCGACCTGATCCAAAAAGTTCATGGAGGATGCGACATTAGCGGATGGTCGCGAGACGTTGGCCAACGGTTCTTCCCCGTGGGCAAAGCGCAGTAGCCCATCGAGAATCACGACCAGCCCCTTGCCACCGGCGTCGACGACTCCAGCCTGTCGCAGAATGGGCAGTATGTCGGGGGTGCGGGCGAGCGCGCGTCTGGCTCCATCGGTGGCCGTTACGAGGACGTTGCACATGTCGGAGTCCGAGTCAACCGTCCTCTGCACCGCTTCGGCAGCCTCTCGAATGACCGTCAGCATGGTTCCTTCGACTGGGTTGATGACCGCCTGGTAGGCCAGTTCCGCGGATCGACCGAGGCCGCGAGCCAGGTCTGAGCCGTCGATCGAGTCTGTGTCCGGAGCCGACTGGGCCAACCCTTCGAAGATCTGATACAGGATTACACCGGAGTTGCCCCGAGCGCCCATGAGCGCGCCGTGCGCGGCGGCGCGAAAGACGTCGCTGACACTGCCCGACGCGCCACCGCCGCGTCGCGTCGCGTCGGAACTCGCCTTGAGCGTGAGGAACATGTTGGTTCCCGTATCGCCGTCTGGCACCGGGAAGACGTTGAGCGCGTTGATCTCAGGAACGACCGGCTCGAAATGGGTTGCCGTGAACGCCAACGCGTCGAGCACGTCCTGGCTCGTCCAGTGGGAACGTCTGCGTGCCAACTCGACCCCTGGTTGATTCGCTCGATCCTTTGAATTGTCGGATTTGGCGCTGTCCTGCATCAGAGCCGATTTCCCCCGCGGCTAATGAGAACCCTCGTCCCGGAACGGAAAACACGCTTCAAAGCCCGGTCCTCCGGTTCGACCGCGTGCGCCTTCGCGCTCGAATCACGAAACGCGCGTCGGTGATGGAGTGGGCCGGCAGGCGGCCGGAATGCCCGCTTGAGTCATCCCCGTCGTCGTGATATCCTACAAGTTCGTGGGAAGCCGACGGCTTTCGCTGGCTGACCTGCGTAATTTGTGGACAATCTTAGTTGTTGATGACTCTCTGGTAAAGGGGGATGCGGTGGCCGGTACCTGTGACCTTTGTGGACGAGGGCCAAGCTTCGGACACAACGTAAGCCACTCAAAGCGCCGGACCAACCGTATGTTCCGGCTCAATATCCAGCGCTCCACCATTTATGAGAATGGCAAGGCGCGCAAAGTGAACATCTGCACCCGCTGCATGCGCACCATGCACAAAGAAGCGCGGCTGGCCTAGGGGCAGTTCCCATCTCGACCGTTGACGCCGTCCGTTCTCCGGGCGGCGTTTTGCGTGCCGACGCCGCCGGTACCCACGTATCGTTACTCCTGCGTGGCTTCGATGATGAGATAGCGGTCCAATCCTGCGAGGTCGGCCTCGACTTGAATTTTCGCTGCTGGAAACGCTTCTTCAGCTGAAGTCATAGCCATGTCGCGCTGGTCGGGGTCGATCTCGCACATCACCGCCCCTGGCTGCGTCAACAACGCACGCGCTTGCGGCAGCATTTGAGCGTAGAGCGCGAATCCTTGCCGGGCTGTATACAGTGCCAGGTCAGGCTCGCGCGCGATGCCAGCGTGCCGCTGTTCGTCACGCAGATAGGGCAGATTGGCCACCACAAGATCGATTGGCCCTCGACACCAGTTCAACAGGTCACCCCGAACGAGCCCGACCCGCCTGGAACTACTCCTGTCGACGTTGATCTGTGCGACGTCCAGCGCATCCCCCGACAGGTCGCTGGCGGTGATCGTCAGCGGTCGATCCGCCCGAACGAATCGATCGAGCGCGACGGCGATGGCGCCGCTACCGGTCCCAACGTCGATCACGCGCGTCGCGTTCGGGTGTCGTGCAAGCCATTCGAGCGCCCGCTCCACCAGACCTTCAGTCTCGGGACGCGGGATGAGCACGCGTGAGTCGACGACAAAATCGATCCCCATGAATTCGCGATGACCCGTTATGTAGGCGATCGGCTCTCCGTCGACACGCCGATCTACGAGATCGTCGTATTGGCGCTCGACGTCACTCGGAGCGTCGGTATTCAGGTCGAGATAGAGGTGGGTACGATCGACGCCGCGCACGTGCATCAGGAGCACTTCGGCGTCGAGGCGGGCACTCTCAAACCCAGCTCGACTCAAACGATCGACCGCGGACACTATGAGACTGCGATAGGTAGAGGGCATCGGTGTGTTGCCGGTCAGCTGATTCCGGCCTCCTGCAGCTTCTCCGCCTGGTCCGCCGCGCGAAGCTCCGTCACGAACCCGTCGATGTCCCCCTCGAGGATGCCCGGGAGGTTGCTCAGGCTTAGCTTGAGCCGGTGGTCGGTCACGCGGTCCTGCGGCACGTTGTAGGTGCGAATCTTTTCCGACCGCTCGCCGGTCCCAACCTGCGCTCGACGCATACCGCTGCGCTCCGCATGTAGACGCTGCTGTTCGATGTCGTAGAGTCGAGCGCGCAGTACGGTCATCGCCTTGGCCCGGTTCTTCAGCTGCGACTTCTCGTCCTGACACGTGACAACGATGCCGGTTGGAATGTGCGTGATGCGCACGGCCGAGTCGGTCGTGTTCACGCTCTGCCCGCCATGCCCGGTGGAGCGGAAGACGTCGACGCGCAGATCCCCCTCGTCGATGTCGACCTCAACGTCCTGGGCTTCGGGAAGCACGGCGACTGTGGCGGTGGAGGTGTGGATGCGACCGCTCGATTCAGTCACCGGCACGCGTTGCACCCGGTGCACTCCGCTTTCGAATTTGAGATGGCTGAACGCTCCGCGGCCGTTGACCTCGAAGATGATCTCTCGGAATCCGCCCGCGCCGCTGTCGCTCGACGAGACGACCTCGACCTTCCAGCCGTTTCGCTCCGCATAGTGTGTGTACATGCGGAAGAGATCGGCCGCGAAGAGGGCGGCTTCCTCCCCACCGGTTCCCGCGCGGATCTCGACGATGACGCTCTTTTCGTCGTTCGGGTCTTTGGGCACGAGCAATAGGCGGATCTCGTTCAGCAGCTCGTCGCGCTTCACGCTGAGCTCGGCGATCTCGTCGGACGCCAGGCTGGCGAGTTCGGGGTCGCCGTCCGCTCTCATGAGCTCAGCGTCGTCGATCTGCTGATTGACCGTACGCAGCTCACGATAGGCCGTGACGAGGCTCTCCATCTCGGCCCGTTCACGCCCCAGCTCCATCAAGCGTTCTGGGTCGGTGGCGACGGAGGGATCGGCCATCATCTGTTCTAGCTCGATGAAGTGTTGATCGATCTCATTCAGTTTGTGTTCCATGGTCAGCACGGTGTGGCTCCTCTTTGCATCAAGCGTACGAAAGGCGAATGTGAATATGCGGTGAGGTCGCTAACCGTGATCGGTCGCGGTCGTTCCGGAATTGAGGTCTTGAGTGACGGCAGAGAGGGCCATGGCGACCGCATGCTCTGGTGTGGCGGCTGGAAGATAGGCGGCATTGCCGGCGAAACGGGCGACACGCGCGGGATCGAGTTCCCAGCTACTCAGGTTGACCACGCGTTTGCCCATCTTCAGCGCCAGCCCGATCTCCGAGAGGGTGCCGAAGCCGCCTCCGACGGCGATGACCGCGTCTCCGGAAGCCACCACGATGGCGTTGCGCGCGTGACCGAGACCGGTCGGGATGCGATGCTCGACCCATTGGTTGGCTTCGCTCGCGTCATAACCCGGCAAAATGCCAATGGTCGTGCCACCCGCCTGTCTGGCGCCGCGGCAGACAGCCTCCATGACACCGCCACGCCCACCGCAGACCACGGCACAGCCAGCTTGGGCGAGCTTCGTTCCGACCTCTTCGGCCATCTCGATCTCGTCCTGGCTTGGTTCGTTTGGTCCACAAACGGCAATCATCATTGGTCAGTTCCGTAATTCAAATCGTTCAACAACCGTATAGTTGGGGCCGCCTCTGCGCAACTCGCTGCGATAGAGCGTCACGTGATCGACCCCGAAGTTGATTGGGCCCGACTGGGCGAGTTCGGCGAAGTGCGCGTCCACATCCGTGATCGTGCCACTCTCTTCTGGACGAACCCGGGCGACCGTCAAATGTGGCCGAAAGGTCCGCTCCTCCGGATCGATTCCCAGTTGGCGAGTACTCGTTTCAATCTTCGCGGCGACCTGCGCAAGCGAGCCCGATGGATCCGCAACACCCAGCCAGATCACGCGCGGCCGTCGCGTATTGGGGAAGGCTCCCGGTGATCCGGTGCCGATCTCGAAAGTACCAGCTGAGTGGAGTTCGCTCCGCAACGACGTGCGCAGCGTTTCGATCGAGTCGACGGGGAAATCCCCAATAAACTTCAACGTCAGATGCGCGGTGTCCGGATCGGTCCAGCGCGCCTTCCAGCCCGCCGATTGCAGAGTCCGCCGGATTCGTACCATGCGGCTCTTGACCTCGTCGGGAAGATCGACCGCGACAAAAAGCCGCCAGACATCGTGCTTGGCGGTGTCGACTTGACCCATGCGCGCTCCCCACGTCGGTCAAATTATACTCGTCACGGGAAACGTCCGGCCGCGCGCGAGCGGTCTTCGAAGCACGTATTTGGTGAGGAACTCAAATGTCAGTCAAGTCTGTGACTCAGCGTGAAATTCGCAGTGCGGTCGTCACGCTTAACCTTGGAAATACGCCGCTTTGCGTACATTCGTCGTTGAGCTCGTTCGGATGGGTCGACGGTGGCCCCATGAGCGTCGTCGACGGACTGCTGGCTGAAGGCTGCACGGTGATGGTTCCCAGTTTCACGTCTGAGTTCGAAGCAGCGCCGCCGTCCGATCGTCGCCATCCTCGGAACGGCTGCTCCTACGAATCCGACTTTCCGACAGAAGGAGCGAATGCTGATATCTTCACCACGAATTCGCTCGCAATCGACCACGATCTTGGTGCCATTGCACGAGCCGTGGTTGCCGATTCGCGTCGTGCACGCGGCGACCATCCGCTCAACTCGTTCGCCGCGGTCGGCCCGCTTGCGGTGCTCTCGTCCGGGATCAGCGACCACTCGATGTCTATGCGCCGCTGCGAGCGCTCGCGGATAAAAGAGGGTGGGTCGTGCTGATGGGAGTCGATCTGACGAGCATGACGCTCATCCACCTGGCGGAAGCGATGGCCGGTCGCACGCTGTTCCGACGTTGGGCAATTGGCCCGAACGGCACCACCACCGAATGTGAGATTGGGAGCTGCTCCGAGGGATTCGAGCGTTTGCAGCCGTATCTGGCGCCGGTGATGCGCGTCGTCGACGTCGGTTCGAGCCGCTGGCGAGCCTATCCTGCTGACGACGTGCTAAATATCGCGTCGGAAACCATTCGACGAGATCCCGAGATCACGCACTGCTCGGACGTGAATTGTCTGCGTTGCCGCGACATCATCCAGGGCGGGCCGATCATCGAGGAATCGACGTGACATCTTCATCCGTACTCTTTTCGCGGTGTCCAGCGCCATGAACGTGGATCTCGATCCGGTCGCCACGCGTGGAACCGGAGCGAAGTAGAGGGTTCGTCGCGCTCGTCGCATTGATCGCCGCCGACGGCATTTCGCGCTTCGGCTCGGTGATGACGGTGACGGCGGTGCCCTGGTTCGTGCTGGTCACGACCGGCAGCGTTGGTCGCACCGGTGTGACTGTCTTCGCCTCCGGCCTTGGTTTGGTCATCGCCCTCCTCTTTGGTGGCACGGTGGTCGATCGGGTGGGGTTCAGACGCGCCAGCGTCGCAGGCGATCTGATTGCCGGGTGCGTCGTGGTCGCGATACCGGCGATCTACGACACCGTTGGACTGCCGTTCTGGCTCCTGGTCGTGCTGGTCTTTCTGGCAACGCTCTTTGAGATCCCGTCCGGAGTTGCTCGATATAGCGCTCTGCCCGACGTCGCTGAGCGGGCCGCGGTCCGGTTCGAGCGGGCCAACGCCACGTTCGATGCCGTTCTGACCGGATCGGGACTGATTGGACCGGCGGTCGCGGGCGTCCTGATTGCCTTGATCGGAGCGAGCAACGTCATCTGGATTGATGCTGCAACCTTCGGTCTATCGGCAGTGCTCATGTTTACCCTGGTGCCTGGTTTTCCAAGGAAATTCTCGAACGAACTGGTTCGCTCCAGCTTCCTTCATCAGCTCGGTGACGCGATGCGATTCGTCACCCGTGACGTCGTGCTTGGACCGCTCGTCCTGGTGTTGGGCTTGATGAACGTCGCCATCGGATCGATCGAGCAGATCGTCATTCCAGTGATGGCGCGGGACGTCTATCACAGCGCATACGTGCTTGGACTGCTCACCTCATCCATGGCGCTTGGCGGTCTGGGGGGCAACGTCTTGTACGGAATCGTCGGGCACCGAATGTCGCGCCGAACGGTCTTCGGCCTCGGGTTTCTGACGGTTCCGGCAGCACTGATAGTACTCGCGTTCGAGCCTGTCGTCGGCGCCGCGCTCGTTACCTTGGCGGTCGTCGGTCTTGGGCTGAGCCTCACCAATCTGCTCGAGTACACCGTCTATTTCGAGCGACTACCGCAAGAGATGAGAGCGCGAGGATTGGGGATTACGGGCGCGCTGTCGTGGGGGAGTGTGCCTATTGGCCGCATCGCGTGTGGATTTGGGATCGCGGCGGTCGGGATCGGAGCGACGCTGGCTGGGGCGGCATTCCTCATTTTGCCGGTTCCGCTAGCACTGCTCGTGTCGCGCCGCTTTGTCGGTTTGAACGCCGGGCCGTCCGAGGAGTCCGATCCCTGAACCAGCGTCTTTGACCGAGCGACCGGATTACCGCATGCGGGTGTTCACCTGTCGGTGCCCAAATCGCGCTTCAAGCGTCTTTCGTCATTGACCGCACCTGTTTCGGCACCCTATACTCGCGCAGATGGGGAGCGAAACGGCGGAGGAAAGCATGAAAATCGCCTATCTCGGACCTGAGGGAACCTTCAGCGAAGAGGCGGCGCTAATGCAGGCGCGTCTCGACGGGTCGACGCTCATGCCGTTTTCCTCAATTCCCGCACTCGTCTCCGCGGTCGAAACCGGGCTCACCGAACGGGCCGTCCTTCCCATTGAGAATTCACTGGAAGGCTCTGTCAGTTTCACCCTCGACCTGCTCATCGACGAGACCGATCTGAAGATCTGTAATGAACTGGTGGTTCCGGTGCGACACAACCTGGTAGTCGTCCCGGGTGCCGCGTTGAATGACATCAAAACGGTGACCTCGCATCCGCAAGGCTTGGGGCAGTGCCGCCGTTTTCTGGAGCGCTGTCTGCCGGGGGTTCACCAGGTGGCGGCGCTGAGCACCTCTACGGCGGTGGAGAAGACGATCGAGGCCGGTGACCGAAGTCAGGCAGCCATCGGAACCGAACGCGCTGCGCTGCTCTACGGCGGTGAAATCCTGGCGCGCGACATTCAGGACAATCGCAGCAACGTGACACGCTTCTTCGTGCTGGCGCAAACCGACGCTGAGCCGACCGGGTTCAGACCGCACCTCGTTCTGTTTCAACGTCAAACAGAACATCCCCGGCGCGGTGCACGAGGTGTTGACCGATCTCGCCGACGCCCACATTCAGATGACGAAGATCGAGAGCCGTCCAACGAAGTCCGCCCTCGGCGACTACACGTTCCTCCTCGACGTCGAGGGTCACCGCCTTGACCCAATCATCGCCGAAGCGCTCGATCGCATTCGCACCAAGACCGCTCGATTGAAGGTCTTTGGATCCTATCCACGGTTCGAGCTCGCGACTCAGCCCGACGAGACGAGTCGGCCGGGGTGATCGATGGCCCCAGAGCGACGTCGAGGCGCGTATCAGGGATAGCCGGGCATGCGGGTCATTAGCGGCAGCGCCCGAGGGCACAAGCTGAAGGCGCCGCGCGGCATGCGTACGCGTCCGATGGCGGACAAGATTCGCGAGGCAGCGTTTTCAATGTTGGCTTCCCTCGGAATCGAGTTCGAGCGCGGACTCGACCTCTACGCCGGCAGTGGAAGCGTCGGCATCGAAACGCTGTCACGTGGGGCAGCGTCGGTCGATTTCGTCGAGCAGAATGGCGCCGCCTGCGGAGTTATTCGCGACAACCTACTCTCGACCAAATTCGAGGATCGGGGACAGGTCTTTCAGACGAGCGTCGGGAGCTTTCTTGCGCGCGTTGACAAGCCCTATGATTTCGTCATTATGGATCCCCCCTATGCCGATCCGGCGATCCTCGATACACTTGCGTCTCTAGAAGCGTCGCGCGCGGTCGAGGACGGAACAATCTTGTTGATCGGTCATTCGCCCCGCGTGGAGCTGCCTGATCGGGTGGAGACGTTGCAGCGTTTGCGACATCGATGTCATGGGGACAGCTGCTTCTCGATTTACGAAGTGGTGCGCGAGGACGGCGACGAGTCAGACACGTGAACGGAGACAATGCGGTGCCCACGATCGCGATTTATCCTGGCTCGTTCGATCCCATCACCAATGGGCATCTCGACGTTGCCATGCGCGCGGCACGCATCTTCGACGAGTTGATCTTCGCGGTCTACGCCGGTGGCGAAAATGCTCCCAAACGGCACCTGTTCAACGCGGATGAGCGATATCAATTCGCGGAACAGGCATTACGAGATGTCCCCAATATTCGCGTTGAGGTCTATCATGGGCTCAGTGTGGACTATGCGCGCATGGTGAATGCGGGTACCATCGTACGGGGTTTGCGAGCAGTCTCTGATTTCGAGTATGAATTCAAGTTTGCGCACATGAACCGGCATCTTGCTCCGGAGGTGGACGTCGTCTGTTTGATGACGAGTTCACAGCACTCGTTCGTGAGCTCGAGCTTCATCCGCGAGGTTGCTTCGCTCGGTGGCGACGTGCGGGGACTGGTTCCGGAATTGGTGGCGGATGCCCTGGAGGAGCGATTTGGCGCGGTGGTGCGCGAGTGAGATGGGCGGCGGAACGTGAATGATTCGCGGACGGGATCTCAGCAAGTTCATGTCGCCGACATCATGCAGCTCGTCGATCGACTCGAAGAGCTGGTGACGTCCGGAATGCGTGTGCCTCTGAGCAACCGCATCATGGTCGAGGAGGAAGAGTTCCTCTCCATCATCGACCAGCTCAGATTGTCGGTCCCTCAAGAGATCAAGCAGGCGCGCCGCGTCGTTCAGGAGCGCCAGCAGGTGATCTCATCGGCGCAGGCCGAAGCCGACAAGATTCTTTCGGTCGCCAAAGAGCGCGCCGAATACCTCATGAATGAGCAGGGGCTGATCAACGAGGCCAAGTCGCGCAGCGAGGAAATCTTGCGCCAGGCCAAGGACAGCTCGAAGCGCTCGATGGGTGAGGTCGACGTCTACGCACTCCAGATGCTGAATCAGCTTGAGAAGATTTTGGAACAGAATCTTCATCAGATCCAGCAAGCCAAAGACGTCGTCGCACACTGATTCAGTGCGTCCCACGCCTCTTTCATCGGTCTCCACGCGCCGAAGATCCATTGCCCGGTCGACCAGTTGATCTGATGTAACGGGAGGCTCGCGTGTCGAATGACCCCACGTCACCCAGCTGGCCACTCGGTATCAGCTGGCGGAATCTCACCGAGTCTCGCCCCGATCTGACCGACGCCGGACGCGAGCTCTTCTATCAGGTGGGAGTCGGTCTTGCCTTCATGTCCACGGTCCGTCCCGACGGCGGACCAAGGCTGCATCCGGTCTGCCCGCTGATCGCCGATTCCGGACTGTATGCGTTCATCATCCCTTCGCCGAAGCTCAACGACCTGCGTCGAGACGACCGCTACGCGCTCCACTCATTTCCGACCGACGACAATGAGGATGCGTTCTACATCACCGGGCGAGCGAGAGAGATCCACGATCGCGACGTTCGGCTCAAGCTCATGAAGCAATTCCAGCAAGAGCGGCCGACGATGGAATTCTCGGACGGGTACATGAGCGATCAAGCGCTCATCGAGTTCTTCGTGGATCGCTGCCTCGTGACACGCACCGATGGATTCGGCGACACGCAGCCCCGTCACACCATCTGGCACGCATCCTAGCCAGATCAGCTCCTGAGTGCCGTGCCGGTTTAGATTCCCGACGAGTCTTCGGCCCCGTCGAGCGCGACTCTGCGTGTGGTACTCATCCTCGACTACTCAGGTCCCACTTCAGTCCCGACCCCGCTCTCAATTCTCCGTGAATTGATACGTCAGTGACATTTCAGATACCGTTTCTCACTCGCTTCCTTGACAATCAATCTGTCACCCTGCTCTCAGCGACGCGTGCGCGGCAGAATGCTGACCTCTGGAGGCATCTATGAGTTCATTGAAATCTCTATCCCCAAGATTCGCGATCGGCCCGGTGCGGATGGTTTTGGCCGTTGCTGTCATCACCGTACTGCTCTTAGGAGCGGCGTGTGGATCAAGTAGCAACAATGGAGCACCAACTCTTTCTACTCCCGCGCAAACAGGGCAACAGCTTGTCGAGAAATACATGTCGCTCCTGGCCAATCAAGATGTTGCGGGTCTGAAGACATTTTTGTCGGACTCGTTCCTGAGGCAGGGCGCGGATGGAACATTTGCTACCAAGGATCAATACCTCAGTAACCTTCCTCAGGTGTCCAACTATCACATCACCGACGTGACGGCGAATCAGTCCGGTGGCGCGCTGGCAGTGCGATGGATGTTGAGCATCGACGAAGTCGTCAGCGGCAAGACGTTGCAGACCACGCCGGCGCCACGGTTGGCCACGTTTGTTTGGGAAGGTGGGGACTGGAGACTGTTGTCGCACGCCAACTTCAATGCGCCCGCCTGACGATGACCATTGACCAAAGGCGATTGGTGTCGAGCTCATGCCCAGGATGGTGAACGTTGGAGCGCAGTGAGATTGACAACCGACAATCCGTCTGCTACCCTGCCTCTCGACAGACGAATAGTCGAACAGCGACGAGCGGAACGAGTACGCATCGAAGCGGAGCCCAGAGAGCCGGCGGTTGGTGAGAGTCCGGCGCAAGCGCAGATGCCGAATGGATCCGGGAGCTGTGCCCCGAATGCATGAGCGAGTAGGCGGCAACGGAGACTCCACCGTTATCTGGGAGCTAGGTATCGGATCAATTGGATTGGTCCCGTACTTGTAGAGTGGGACACGTCTACGCGTGTTCAACAAGGGTGGTACCGCGGAGTGAGCTAATTCACCTCCGTCCCTTCTGGGACGGGGGTTTTTGTTTTTCCGCGAAATCTCCCCGCAGGGCCGGGTCTTTTGGAGGACTACACGAATGTTAGACACAGTGACGATGACGGAAGGCGCATCAGAGACCGAGTCGAGCCGTTATCGTCCGACGCTCGAAGAAGTCGCCGCGCTGCGGGAGCAGGGAAACATCATCCCGATCTACCGCGAGATCTTCGCCGATCTCGAGACGCCGGTTTCTGCGTATCTCAAGGTCGCGCAAGGACCGTATTCATTCCTGCTCGAGAGCGTTGAGGGCGGAGAGCGCCTGGCGCGCTTCTCGTTCATCGGTACGGACCCGTATCTGACGCTCAAGCTCAATGACGGGGTCGCCGAAGCCAACCTCCACGGCTATCGGCAGCACGGGAGTTTCGATGATCCGTTAGTGGCTCTCAGCGAGTATCTGGCGCCATATCAAACGGTTCCGCTTCCCGGCCTTCCCCGCTTTCTTGGCGGAGCCGTCGGATTCCTGAGCTACGAGGCCGTCCGCTACTTCGAGCAACTGCCGGTCGCCGCGAACAACGAGATCAATTTCCCCGACGGGCTCTTCATGTTCGTCGACACCATGCTCGTCTTCGACCATCTCGAGCACACCATCAAAGTCGTCAGCCACGTGCATGTCGACGACCACACGCCGCTGGAGCAGTCGTACGCCGAGGCCATCGGCCGGATCGAGCGCATCGTCAGCCGACTCTCCTGTGAGCCGGTGCTCCCAATTGGAGAGCGGCCGATTGCGGACGCTCCAGTTGCCGAGCGAATGCAGCGTCACACGAAGCCCGAGACCTACCACCGCATGGTTGAGCGCGCCAAGGAGTACATCTCCGCGGGCGACATCATCCAGGTCGTCCTGTCTCAGCGGGTGACGGTCGAGACTGGCGCCCATCCGTTCACGGTCTATCGCGCGCTGCGCCGCGTGAATCCATCGCCCTATATGTTCTACCTGCAGCTGGGCGACGCGCAGATCGTCGGAGCCTCTCCCGAGCTGCTGGTGCGGCTCGATGGTGACACGCTCATGACGCACCCCATCGCCGGAACGCGACATCGCGGTGCCAGCGAGCGCGAAGACGACGAGCTCGCGGAGGAACTGGCGAACGACGAAAAAGAGCGCGCCGAGCACATCATGCTGGTCGATCTCGGCCGCAACGACATTGGCCGCGTCGCCAAGCCGGGCACGGTCTCCGTGCCGCAGCTGATGGAGATCGAACGCTACAGCCACGTGATGCATCTCGTGAGCCACGTCACCGGCGAGATCAAACCCGATCTCAACGGCCTCGATGCCCTGCGCTCATGCTTCCCAGCGGGAACGGTCAGTGGCGCACCCAAGATTCGCGCGATGGAGATCATCGCCGAGCTTGAGCCCGAGCGACGAGGCCCGTATGCGGGCACGGTCGGCTACGTCGACTTCAGTGGGAACTTCGACACGGCCATCACGCTGCGAACGCTGGTCATGCGCAACGGCATCGCCTATCTGCAGGCCGGTGGTGGCATCGTCGCGGACAGCTCGCCGGAGTTCGAATACGACGAGTGCTTCCACAAAATGCGGGCATTGGTTCGAGCGCTTGAAGATGCCGAGCGCATCGAGCGTTCGATGCGAGACGGAGCCCGCTCATGATTTTGTTGATCGACAACTACGATTCATTCACCTTCAACATCTATCAGTATCTCGCCGAGCTTGGGGCCGAGGTGCTGGTGCGGCGCAACGATGAGATCTCGATCGACGAGGTCGAAATCATGTCGCCCGAGCGCATCGTCGTCTCACCAGGACCGTGCACGCCCGCCGAAGCGGGAATCTCCGTCGAGATATTCCGGCACTTCGCCGGCCGTATCCCGCTGCTCGGTGTGTGTCTTGGGCATCAGTCCCTGGCGGTTGCCTTCGGTGGCACAGTGACGCGCGCGCCGAGCCTAATGCACGGAAAGATCTCGTCGATCACACACGACGGACGCGGAATCTTCGCTGGTCTTCCAAGCCCCTTCACGGCCACGCGCTACCACTCACTGGTCGTCGATCAGGAAAGCCTGCCCGATTGCCTGGACGTGAGTGCGCGCAGCGAGCACGGCTTGATCATGGGTCTGCGCCACCGCGAGTACGACATCGACGGTGTGCAGTTCCATCCAGAATCGATCCTGACCACAGTCGGCAAAGATCTGTTGTCGAATTTCCTTGGCCGGCCGGCACCGGTCCTTGCAGCAAAGGGGTACTGAGATGACGATTGCGACCGAGGACCGGATCGAAATCAACGCCAACGGCGAAGCCGCCATTCGTGAGGCGATCCGCTTCGTGGCCGACGGTCAGATCTTGACCCGACAGCAGGCAGCGTCGGCCATGGACGCGATCATGTCGGGCGTCGCCACCCATTCCCAGATCGGCGCGTTGATGACCGGGCTACGCATCCGCGGCGAGACTGACGAGGAGATCGCGGGGTTCGCCGAGGCGATGCGCCGGCATGCGCTGCCGGTGCCCCTCAAGTACGACGGGCCGGTGGTCGACACCTGCGGCACCGGTGGCGACGGAGCCAACACCTTCAATATCTCGACCGCGGCCGCATTCGTGGTGGCGGGTCTGGGAGTGAAGGTCGCCAAGCACGGAAACCGCGCTATGTCGAGCCGCTGTGGTTCGGCGGACGTCCTTGAGGGACTCGGCGTGCGCATCGACCTGGGCCCGGATGCCGTCGCCACGTGCATCGACGAGGTCGGCATCGGTTTCATGTTCGCTCAGGTGTTCCATCCGGCCATGCGCTTTGCCGGTCCGGTTCGTAAAGAGATCGGCATCCGCACCGCGTTCAACTTGCTTGGGCCGATCACGAATCCGGCCGGCGCGCAGCACCAGGTGGTCGGTGTTCCTGATTGTGCCGCCGCGGAGCGAATCGCCCGTGTGCTGGCGCTCCTCGGCACTCGGCATGCCGTGGTGGTCTGCTCCAACGACGGACTCGACGAGTTCAGCATCTCGTCCGAGAACCTCGTTCACGACGTCGTCGTCAACGGCAAAGTCGACGTCAAGAGCTATGTGCTGACGGCAAGCGACGTTGGGCTCTCACCTGCTCCGCTCAGCGAGATACGTGGCGGCACAGTCGACGAGAACGCGCGGGTCGTGCGCGACGTCCTTGGCGGTGTCCACGGCGCGGCACGATCCATCACCTTGCTCAATGCCGGTGCGGCTCTCTACGCGGCCGACTCGGCTGGCTCGATCCGTGAGGGTGTCGCGCTTGCGAGCGAGTCGATCGACTCGGGAGCGGCCGCTGCCAAGCTGGATCAGTTCATTGCGGTGACGCGCCGGTTAGGTGGTGACTAGATGACCGTCCACACCGACACGTTTCTGGATCGCATCGTGGAGCGAACGGCTGCCGATCTTCCCGCGCGGAAGGCTTCGCTGAGGTCCGACGAGCTCGAACGTCGCGCGTCGAAACGCGCGTCGGCCGTGTCGTTCGAGCAGGCACTGCGTGGTCCGTCGCTCGGAGTGATCGCGGAGATCAAGCGATCCTCGCCTTCCAAAGGCGCCATCGCTGAAGAAATCGACGCTGTTGAGGTGGCCCATGAGTATCTCGAGGCGGGTGCGTCAGCGATTTCGGTCCTGACGGACGGCCCGTTCTTTTCCGGAAGTTTGGACGACCTGGATCAGGTTGCGACCGTCGCGCATGCGCATGCCGTTCCTCGTCCAGTCCTGCGAAAAGACTTCCTGATCGATCCATATCAGGTCGTCGAGGCTCGTGCGTTCGGCGCTGACGCTGTTCTCCTGATCGTTTCGCTCTTGCCGCGGCCGACTTTGCGCCAGATGCTGGCCGAAGTCCACTGGTTTGGCATGGAGGCGCTGGTCGAGGTGCATGATGAGGCTGAGGTTGACGCGGCGGTCGAGGCCGGCGCGCGGGTCATCGGCATCAACAACCGCGATCTCAAGACGTTCGAGGTCAATCTCTCGACGACCGAGCGACTGGCGCCGCGAATTCCGACCGATCGCGTCATCGTTGCCGAAAGTGGCATCCATTCGGGCGACGACGCGCGTCGTCTCGCCGCGGCGGGCGCCAATGCGTTGCTCGTCGGCGAGTCACTGATGCGTGCCGCGGATCGACGTGCCGCCATCCAGGACCTCCAATCATGAGCAGGCCGCTGATGAAGATCTGCGGCGTGCGCTCGCCCGAAATCGCTCGCGTCGTGGAGTCGTTCGACGCCGATCTGATGGGCCTGATTCTCGCGCCGAGCAGGCGCCGCGTCTCCCTTGAGGAGGCTGACGCAATCGTCTCAGCAATCGAGCGGCGAACGAGGGTTGTCGGCGTATTCGTGAATGAATCGGTCAGTGTGATGAACGACCTCGCCGAACGTCTCAATCTCGATTTCGTTCAGCTGAGCGGTGACGAGCCTGCCGAGGTTCAGGCGGAGATCTCCCGGCCGATCATCCGTGCGCTTCGTATTCCTGCCGCGACGACGTTCGAGGACGCCTGCCGTCAGGCCGAGGGATTCTTCGCATGTGCTGCTCCTGCTCATGCGTTGCTTCTCGATACGCACGTTCCTGGCGTCTATGGTGGCAGCGGACGAGAGGGAGACTGGACCCTCGCCGCGCAACTCGCTGAGCGCTTCCCCCTCATTCTCGCGGGCGGGTTGCGGCCAGACAGCGTCAATCAGGCGCTCGACGACGTGCGTCCTCTCGGAGTAGACGTTTCCAGCGGAGTCGAAACTGAGGGGCACAAAGATCCGATCAAGATCGAGCAATTCATCGCCAATGTTCGCCGATCGCGTGATTCCGAGTCGTCCACGACTTCTGCATCAACCCGTCTCGTTCGAGCGTTAGGCTAGAGGAGCCAACATGATCAACACCGGCATCGAGCGTAAACGCGCCCTCGATCTTCCCGACAGCCACGGACGGTTCGGCGAGTTCGGCGGCGCCTATGCTCCAGTGACCCTGCTTCCGGCGATCGATGAGCTGATCGCGTCCTACGCGGAAGCTAGAGCCGACCCGGAGTTTCAACGCGAGCTGGATTACCTGCTCAAGGATTACGTCGGCCGACCTACGCCGCTGTATCACGCGAAAGCGTTGTCTGAGCGTGTTGGTGGCGCGCAGATTTATCTCAAGCGTGAGGATCTGGCCCACACCGGCGCCCACAAGATCAACAACGCCATCGGCCAGGGTTTGCTGGCCAAGCGCATGGGCAAACCACGCATCATCGCCGAGACCGGAGCCGGTCAGCACGGCGTGGCGACCGCCACCGTCTGCGCCATGCTCGGGCTCGAATGCATCGTCTACATGGGTGAAGTCGACATCGCGCGACAGTCGCTCAACGTCTTCCGCATGAAGCTGTTGGGCGCTGAGGTCCGCTCGGTCACATCCGGCAGCCGCACACTCAAAGACGCCATGAATGAGGCCATTCGCGACTGGGTCACCAACGTCGGCAACACCTACTACTTGATCGGTTCAGTCGGCGGCATGCACCCCTATCCGATGATCGTGCGTGACTTCCAGACGGTCATCGGACGCGAAGCTCGAGCCCAGATCCTGGAGTCGGTAGGACGCCTGCCAAACGCGATCGTCGCCTGCGTCGGTGGAGGTTCCAACGCCATCGGCATCTTCCATCCCTTCGTCGACGATGCCAATGTGGAACTGTTCGGAGCGGAGGCGGCCGGTCTCGGTGTGGAGTCGGGCAAGCATGCGGCGACTCTCACGGCGGGCCGCGTCGGGGTGTTGCATGGCTCTCGCTCCTATGTGCTGCAGGACGAGGACGGCCAGATCATCGAGGCGCACAGCATTTCGGCTGGGCTCGACTACCCCGGCGTCGGTCCGGAGCACAGCTATCTCAAGGACAGCGGCCGAGCACGTTATCACGGTGTGACGGACGCCGAAGCGCTCGAAGGCTTCAAGCTCCTCTGCGTAACCGAGGGGATCATTCCAGCGCTCGAGTCGGCTCACGCGGTCTATCTCGGAACACAGATCGCGGCGAAGCGCTCGCCCGACGAAATCGTTTTGATCAATCTCTCGGGCCGTGGAGACAAAGACATGCATACGGTTGCCGAGGCACTGGGGGTGGAGCTGTGACAATTACCAAGTCAGAAAGCAGAATCGCATCGACTTTCGCGCGCCTCAAAGCCGACAGGCAGACGGGTGTCATCCCCTATCTGACGGTCGGCTATCCGGAGATCGACACCGTGCAGCGGGTCGCTCCCGCGCTTGTCGAAGGCGGCGCGGCGATGATCGAGCTCGGTATTCCCTTCTCCGATCCGCTGGCGGACGGCGCCACGGTGCAGCACGCGAGCTTCGCGGCCCTCAAGAACGGTGTCACGGTTGAGTATTGTCTTGAGACGGCTCGTCAGCTGCGACAGTCCGGCGTTGACGTTCCGCTCGCCTTCATGGGATACTTCAACCCCATTTTCAGCTTCGGAATCGACAGATTCGCGAAAGCGTGTGCCGAAGCTGGGGTTGATGGGTTGATCGTTCCCGACCTGCCGGTAGGGGAAAGCGGTGAATTGCTTGAAGCATGCCGCCGCTACGGCCGGGATCTGATTTTCATGCTTGCGCCGACGAGTACCGACGAGTTGATCGGCGCGACTGCGCAACAGGCGAGCGGATTCATCTATTGCGTATCGCTGACAGGGACCACTGGCGCCCGTTCCTCCCTTTCGGAGGGGCTGGGGGCGTTTCTCGCGCGTGTTCGCGAGCGGACCGATCTGCCGCTGGCGGTGGGATTCGGAATTTCGCGACCCGAACACGTGACGGCGGTCGGCAAGATCGCCGAGGCCGTGGCGGTCGGGAGTGCGGTAATCGACCGGCTCGGATCGACACCCAGAGAGCGGCAGCCGGAGGTGATGCGCGATTTCGTGCGCACCCTGCGCGGGGAGTAGCCCGGGATATTCACCGGGCCGCGCACTCAAAAGGTACCGCTCGTGGGAGGGATATATCACGATGATGCGGTGCCGGGGAATTCGTGGCGCGACGACCGTTGAAAGGAACACTGCTGAGGACATCGAAGAGGCGACGCTCGAGCTATTGGACGCCATCGTCAATGCCAACGAAATCGACCTCGACGATATCGCGAGTGCTATCTTCACGACGTCGCCCGATCTCAACGCGACCTTTCCTGCAGTGGCGGCGCGCAAATTCGGCTGGGGTTCGATCGCGCTGATGTGCACACACGAGATGAGTGTGCCGGGTGCGCTCGAACATGCGATTCGAGTGTTGGTTCACTACAACACCGAGAAGTCGGCCAATGAAATCCGACACGTCTATATGAGGCGCGCTGTCGTGCTCAGGCCAGAGTGGGCATATCGTCCCGCCGAGGCCGTGAAGTAGCGCGTGCGAACTGCTAATCCGTTTACTAAGGAGAAAATGAGATGATCATCGTGCTGGAGCCGACGGCGTCTAAGGAGCAGGTCAGCGACGTAGTCCGCCGGATCGACGAGGCGGGTTTCGGAACCCGGCAGATCGTCGGCCAGGATCAATCCATCATCGGCGTGCTCGGATCGCCACTCCCCGACGCCCTCTACGAGACGATGGGGCTCCTCCCGGGAGTCCAGCAGGTGATCCGGGTCAGCAAGCGCTACAAGCTCGTGAGCCGCGACTTTCATCCGTCTAACAGCGTGATCGACGTTGGCGGTGTCAAAGTCGGTGGAGACGAGATCGTGATGATCGCCGGGCCCTGCTCGGTCGAGAGTGAGGACCAGCTTCTTCGCACGGCGCATGCGGTCCGTGAGTGTGGGGCCACGATGCTTCGTGGCGGTGCGTACAAACCGCGCACGTCTCCGTACGAGTTCCGTGGCCTCGGCGAAGAGGGGCTGGAGATCCTGGCGAAGGCACGTGAGCAGACTGGGCTCAAGATCGTCACGGAAGTGCTCAGCCCGGCCGATATCGACCTCGTCGCCTCCTACACCGACGTGTTGCAGATCGGCGCCCGCAACATGCAGAACTTCCTGCTCCTTGAGGTCGCCGGTCAGTCTGGCAAGCCCGTTCTCCTGAAGCGGGGAATGTCGGCTCAGATCGAAGAGTGGCTGCTGGCCGCTGAATACGTCATGGCGCAAGGGAACGAGCAGGTCATCCTGTGCGAGCGTGGTATTCGCACCTATGAGACGATCACGCGCAACACGCTGGATCTCAGCGCGGTTCCGGTCGTCAAGCGTCTCAGCCACCTGCCGATCATCATCGATCCGAGCCACGGGACCGGCAAGTGGTACCTGGTGCCATCGATGATGCTCGCGGGCGTGGCAGCTGGAGCGGATGGTCTGATCGTTGAGGTGCATCCGAATCCAGATCACGCGATGTCGGATGGAGCGCAATCATTGACGTTCGAGAACTTCGCCGCGGCGATTCCGGGCGTTGTGAGCGTCGCGAACGCGGTGGGCCGCAGCTTCAAGGGCTCGGCGGTTGGTCCCGAAGTCGCCCTGGCCGACTAGCTGGCCTTCGTGATTGAGAACCAACAGCGATCGACGCGGGGGGACAGCGATGTCCCCTCGTTCCATGTGCGGCCCGATGCACGAGCCGCCACCGGTCATGACTACGGCGCCGCGAGAGCGCTGTTTCGACCCATGAGGTATGGATGAGAGACGAAGCTTTGTCACAGGAATTGCTCGAACGGATCAACTTCGACGAGCGCGGACTGGTTCCGGCCATCGTGCAGGACGCCGTCAGTGGAGACGTGCGCATGTTGGGCTATATGAACCGCGAGGCGCTGGGACTCACGCTGCAGACCGGAAACGTACATTTTTGGAGCCGCAGCCGTTCCAAGCTCTGGATGAAGGGCGAAACCTCCGGGAATGTCCTGCACGTCCAGGACGTGCGCACCGACTGCGACGGGGACACCCTGCTTCTGAGCGTGCGAGCGGAAGGCCCCACTTGTCATCTCGGCACCGAGACCTGCTTTGACGACGGATTGCTGACGACGCTCGCGGAGGCGCCGTCCTCGAGTCGCGTTGTCGACGAGGTCGCGGCGGTCGTCGCCGACCGGCGACGCAATCCGGTCGAGGGTTCCTACACCAGCTATCTGCTGACTGAGGGTGTCGACAAGATCGGCAAGAAGATTGGCGAGGAGGCCGCCGAGGTCATCATCGCTGCCAAGAACGACGACCCGGCCACGATCGCGGCCGAGTCATCGGATCTGATCTATCACCTGCTGGTCATGCTTCAAGCGACGGGCGTGGACGTGGAGAAGGTCTGGGACGTCCTGTCGACCCGGCGAGGTCGGCCGGCGCCCGATCAGCGTTCCCAGTAGTTGAGCGGGCGAACCGTAATCTTGCGCTCTTCGACGTCGATGTGCGGCACGATCTCTTTCAGCGCCGGGAAGAGTTGCTCGTTGCCTTCATCGTCCGTCACCACGTAGACGTCATTGGCGCCAGTCTCGATGATGTCAGTCAGCGAGCCGACCCGTTCGCCGTCCTCGGTGACGACGTCAAGTCCGATCAATTCAAAATGGTAAAAGTCACCCTCGTCGAGTGGAGTCGCTTGCTCCCGCGCGATACGCACGACGGCGCCGCGCAGCTCATCAGCGTCTTCGCGCGAGGTGACGCCCTGCAACGACAGCACGGGCAGACCACGGCTCATGCGCACGCCGCGAAGCCGTCGAGGACGATCCTCGTCTCCGAGGAAGACAGTCTTGAGTTCCTGAATATGCTCGGGAAAATGGGTCCAAACCTGCATACGGACTTCGCCGCGCGTTCCATGCGGCGCTACGATCACGCCGATTGCCAGGCGATCCGGATTGAGAAGTTCGTCCTCAGCCATTGATGTCGAGGCTGGCCCGGTAACCCTGGCGCGACGCGGCAATGGTCAGGAGCGTGCGCATGGATCGGGCGATGCGGCCCTGTCGACCGATGACTTTGCCCATATCGTTCTGCGGCACCGTAAGCGTGACGGTGACGATGCGGCCACGCGCCTGCGATTGGACCTGAACAGTCTCGGGATCTTCGACCAGGTTTTGGGCCATAAAGGTGACGAGACCTTCGAGCTCTTCCACGTAGACCTTCCTCCGGAACCAATCATCTACACAAACTGGCTACCGCGAATGGTAGCCAGTGTCAGGCATCACGATGAAATCGAGGAGCGATCGAATGTCACTCCGTGGCTGTCGCGGCCGGGGCACCTTCGCCATTGGCGGCGACGGTTCGCGGCGGGATAACCCCACACTTGACCAGTAGCGAGCGAACCGTATCGGTCGGCTGCGCGCCGTGATCGATCCAATACTTCGCGCGCTCCTCGTTGACTTGCAATGTGTATGGATCGGTCTGCGGATTGTAAAATCCGACGATCTCAATGAAACGACCGTCACGGGGAGACCGCACATCCGCGGCCACAATGCGATAGCTCGGCTGCTTTTTCGCTCCCATGCGCCGCAGTCGAAGTTTGATCACGCTCGCGAGCTCCCTATCCTGATGTTCGTACGTTCGAGTGTCATGTCGTGCGTGTACGTTTCAAGGCACAATCTATTCGCCAGGCAATGCCGGGCGGGAACTGACTATAGCACGCCTTTGCATTGAGCGTCAAACGATCGCGTTGGTCGCCAGGCGATCTCACAGCGGATCCTTGACCGGTAACCCAGAGCGACGAGGGTAGCGATTATGGGTCTTCGTCTTCTGCTGCACCACGATGAATGACGTGCCACTCAGTTCCTCGGCGTCAGGACGCTCTATTCCGAGTATCGAACAACCGAGCAGTGTGGCCGCGTGCCGCGCGTCGGCGACCTCTTCGTCGATGTTGACCCCCTTCACAAAGAGCCCGCGACCGCCAACGTGACAGAATGGCATGCAGAGCTCAAGCAGCGTGGGCATCCGTGCGACGGCACGCGCCATCACCACGTCGAATCGACCGCGATAGCGTTCGTCATGGCCGATCTCTTCCGCGCGTCCATGCAGTGCCTCGGTACGGGTGAGATCGAGGGTCTGAATCACCTCATTGAGGAATCCCACCTTCTTGGCCGTCGCCTCGATCATCACGAGCTTGATCTCAGGCATCACGATCTTGAGCGGCAGACTCGGAAAACCGGCACCAGCGCCCACGTCGATTATCCACATCGCATTTGAATGGACCTGGAATGCTCGAAGCATTGGAGCGAGCGCCAGTGAATCGAGGAAGAGTCGAGTCTCAATCTCGTCCGGATCAGTGACGCGCGTCAGATTGAAGCGCTGGCTCCATTCGATGAGCAGCGTCCGATACGTCTTGAGCCCCTCGATGCTCTCGGCTTTCAGCACATATCCGAATCTTTCCTGATAACGCTCAAGGATCGGGAAATCGCTCACTACACACGCTCTTCACATAAAAATGCCGCGGCAGAATCGCCGCGGCACGTCGGACAATCGAGTGACTAGTCGGCGGTTGCGGTCACGGTCTGACCCGTGGCGATAAGCGCCTTGGTTCTGTCGGCAATGCTTTCAGCGTCGATTCCGGCCTGGCGCCTCAGCGAGTTCTGCGAGCCGTGATCGTAGAAGCGGTCGGCTAGCCCAAGTCGATCGGCCGGCATCTCCAGCTTTTCTCGTGCCAGCAGTTCAAGTACCGCGCTGCCGAATCCTCCGGCAAGCATCGCTTCCTCAACCGTGACGACCGCACCGGTCTTCTTCACCGATTTGAGGATGAGCGCTTCATCCAGTGGCTTCACGTATCGTGCGTTGATCACCTCGACGCTGATCCCCTGTTCCGCAAGAATTTCGGCGGCGCGAGTGGCCGGCAAGACTGTCCCACCAATGGCGATGATGGAGACGTCGGCTCCCTCGCGGATGATCTCACCTCGGCCGATCGGCAGGGTGTGCGGCTCCCCGAGCATCGAAACGCCGACTCCAGAGCCTCGCGGATAGCGAACGGCGATGGGTCCACTGTCGTGGGCGATGGCGGTCGCCAGCATGTGACGCAGCTCGTCCTCATCCTTCGGCGCCATCACGATCATGTTCGGCAAGCAGCGCAGATACGCGAAGTCAAAGACGCCGTTGTGCGTGCGACCATCGTCACCCACCAGTCCGGCGCGATCCATGGCAAAGACGACCGGCAGATTTTGAATGCAGACGTCATGGATGATCTGATCGTAGGCACGCTGCAGGAACGTTGAATAGATCGTCGCGACCGGGCGCATTCCTTGCGTCGCCAGGCCCGCGGCGAACGTCACCGCATGCTGCTCGGCGATGCCGACGTCGAAGAATCGCGTGGGATGTTCCTTGGCGAAGGGGAGCAGCCCGGTGCCGTCCGGCATGGCGGCGGTAATTGCAACGATGCGCTTGTTGTCGCGGGCAAGCTCGGTCAACGTATTACCGAAAACATCCTGATACTTGGGCGGGGTCGGCGGTGCGCCCGGCGTCTTGATCGAGGCGCTGTGATGCTTGAACGGGTCATTCTCGGCCGGCTCGTAGCCTTTGCCCTTGACCGTCACGGCGTGCACGAAGACCGGCCCGGAAATGGTCTTGGCCTGCTCGAACGTTTCGATCAGATCGCGCACGTTGTGGCCGTCGACCGGGCCGATGTAGGTGAAGCCCAGCTCCTCCCAGATCATGGTGTGGTAGACGACCTCTTTGAGGCCATCCTTCATCCGTTTGCCGAGCTCGAGGAGCAGATCGCCCTGCGGCACCCGCGTGAGGAGCCGTTCGACCTCAGCCTTGGCCTGACTGTAACGCTCGTCGGTGCGAATGCGACTCAGGTACTTTGGCAGCGCCCCGACGTTCGGGGCAATCGACATCTCGTTGTCGTTCAGCACGACCATGAGTGGGACTTGCAGGCTTCCGGCGTTGTTCAGCGCTTCATACGCCATGCCGCCCGTCAAAGCTCCGTCGCCAATGACCGCGACAGAATGGAATCGCTCTCCCTTGAGCTGCCCCGCGACCGCCATGCCCAGGGCCGCTGAAATCGAGGTGCTGGCGTGCCCGGCGCCGAATTGGTCGTGTTCGCTCTCCTCGCGCTGCAGGAAGCCGCTCAGCCCACCTTCCTGACGGATCGTGTGGAAGCGCTCACGACGCCCAGTGAGGATCTTGTGCGGGTATGCCTGATGACCAACGTCCCAGACGATCTTGTCCTTGGGAGAATCGAAGACGTAGTGCAGTGCCAGAGCGAGTTCGACCGATCCGAGGTTGGATGCGAAATGGCCCCCAGTCTGGTGAACCACGACCTCGAAGATGAGCTCGCGGAGTTCACGTGCCACTGTCTCGATCTCAGGGATCGTCAGCGATCTCAGATCCCGCGGATCGTTTATGCGCTCAAGCAGCATGGACTTGTCCTCCAAGAAGAAGCGACTGTGCGACTCGCGTTAAGCGAATCTCAGGTGATCCTAGCAGCGTCCGTGCCCACACGTCAAACTTTCCCTACTGTGGATTAGGTCGCCGAGAAGGGACACAATCCTCAACGTATTGGGCCGCCTGACGGGTACGTCGAAAAGTCATCGCCAACTCATTGTTGCGTTTGGGCTGCGTTGCTGAGACGGCTGCCCTCGGGAGTGGGGAGATCCAGAACGAAGGTCGTTCCTTTTCCAAGTTCACTCTCGACGCTGACGGCACCATTGTGCGATGAAGCGATCTCTCGCACGATCGAAAGGCCCAAACCGAACCCCTGTCCGGTGCCGTTTCCGTTCTCTGGCGCCTCGTTGCCGTTGGCTCGATAGAAACGATCGAAGATATGGGGCAATGCTTCCGGTGGAATACCGCTACCCGTGTCCGAAACGCGAATGCGTACTCCGGTCGCTCCACGCGTTCCACTGAACGGGGACGATATCCCGATCGTCACAGCCCCGCCCTCGGGCGTATGACGAATAGCATTGCGCACCAGATTGTCGATGGCCTGGTCGATCAGTCCCTCATCTCCGAGCACCTTTCGAGAACCTGGTGGAGGACCGGCAAGGTCGATGCCACTGTTGTCGGCTTCGACCCTGTGGCGACGCAACACACGGCTGATGATCTCGTCGACGTCGACCTCGCGGATACGCGGATCGGACTGACCCGACTCCAATCGCGCCAGTTCGAGTATCTGAATCAGTAGCTCATTGACCCGCTCGCTCTCCTCACCGATCGTTTCGAGCGCGTCCTGTCGTTGCTCTTCCGTGGTGAACACCCCGTCGCTGAGTCCCTGCGCATATCCCTGGATAGAGGTCAATGGTGTTCGTAGTTCGTGGGCGATGTTCGCCAGCAGACGCCGCTGGCTCTCGTAGGTGACTCGCAGTCGATCCACCATCTCGTTGAAGCTTCGGACGAGCCTGCCGACCTCATCGTTCCCTTCGCCGGAGACGTTTCGGTTTAGATCACCACCGGCGACGGCGTTGGCGGCGTGTGTCAGTCGCGAAATCGGCAACGCGATCGATCGGCTCAGGAAGAGCGTGGCGATGAGCGCTCCCATGAACCCGATGGCGAGGGCCAGGACCAGCGGAATAAGCAATTCTCGTAGCAGAGGCCTGCCACGCGGCGCGATGATCGCGATGTAGCGACCGTCCACCTGAGATAGGAGCGTCAGAACCACCCGATCGCGGCCGCTCGTTCCGACGTAGATGCTGCGTTCATTGAGTGGCAGGCGCTCCCGGGGGCCGTTCAATGTGGCTCGCTGATCGAGCCTCAGCGCCGCCGTTCGCAGCTTCAGTCGCTGTTGTTCCGTCAGCGGCTCAGCCGGTTTTGTGTCGTGGATGATCGAGCCGTCGCGGTCGATCAAAACCATACGAACGTTGAGCTGGTTGGCTTGCGTGTCGAGTATTTCGCTTGTTGACGGCGAGAGCGCGGGGCGGCCCAACAAGAAGCCGGACCCAACGGCGACTGGTGCGGCCAAGGATTCCAATCGCTGGATCTCGAGCCGGTTCTGCGCGTTGCGAATCGGGATGAATGCCACGATGAAGGTCAGGCCGAAGACGACCAGAATGACGGCAAGATGAGAGACGAGGATGCGAGCGCGCAGGCTCCCAAGCACGGCTAGAGCCTCGAATCGTGCAATGACCGCAGACACCGATTTCCGTGCACGAGCACGCGTGATTCGACTGCGGATTGGTATGGAATGTCTCTGAGGTCAGCCTTACCCGTCATATTGGACTCGAATTATCCTGCGTGCGTCAGTCGATAGCCGACGCCGCGGACCGTCTCGATCTCAGCATCGCAGTCGGCCAGCCGGGCGCGCAATCGATTGATGTGCACGTCGATGGTGCGGGTGTCGACGTCGTATTCGCGGCCCCAAACCTGGCGCAGCAAGTTTTCGCGCGTCAGCACGATTCCAGGGCGGGACGCGAGTGACAGGAGAAGATCGTATTCCTTGGTGCGTAGCTCGAGGTCGGTGCCGTCGATCGACGCCGTGCGTTCCTCCGGCCGAATGACCAGGTTTCCGACAGCGATCTCCTGGATCAAGTTCGTTGGACCATTCGAACGGCGAAGGGCGGAGCGCACCCGCGCCATCAAAACGGGGGGCTTGAAGGGCTTGGTGATGTAGTCGTCAGCGCCAAGATCGAGCCCTTCGACGACGTCTCGCTCATCGTCGAGTGCCGTGAGCATCAGTATCGGCGTCGCGCTTCGCGTTCGGATTGCGCGACAGACATCGCGGCCGTGTAATCCCGGCAGCATCAGATCGAGAATCACCAGATCTGGCTCGATTTCACCGAACAATCGCAGACCTTCGCGTCCGTCACGCGCGACGTGCGTTTCGAACCCTTCCCGCTCGAGGTATATGCGCAATAGTTGAGCGATGTGGTTATCGTCTTCGACGACCAGGATGCGGTCGGGCAAACAAAAGACCCTTCTCAGCCGAGATTGAGTTGCGCGAAGTGCTGACTCAACGGTCTCGCCGTGGGACAATGTCGATGTTGGGTCGCTCTGATGGCATATCTTCTGCGAACTTGCGGGTCAATGACCCTGCAAATCATATCAGGGTGTCCGCGGGAGAGACGGAGGGCGAAGCGTAGCTTTTGCTTGGTGGAGCGAGAGTCCCAAATCGATTGATAGGTTATCCTGTGACTGTCACTGAGCGCGACTTGAAAATACTGGTGGTTGAGGACGATCAGGGCATCGCCGATCTTATCTCGTGGGTTCTGCAAGATGCCGGATTTGAGGTCCACACCGAGGCGGGAATCGCTGCCGCCAAGCGTGCGGTGGATGAATGTCGCCCTCGTGTCGTGATCACCGATTTGGTACTGCCGGACGGTCTCGGATCCGACTTTATCAACCAGCTCAAACAACAGCCTCTTTACGACGAGGTGGCCAGCGTACTCATCTCGGCACATCCTCAAGCGCTCGCGCATGCCAAAGCCTCGAAAGCTGACGCCTACCTACCGAAGCCCTTCGACCTCGACGACCTCAACCGTGTCGTAGGCGACCTGGTTGGAGCCGGTTGAATCCCCAATTCTTTCCTCAATTGACCATCGCCACTACGGGTTCGACGGCGGCACCGATCCATACATTTGCGTAACCACATCCTGACGATACGACACGATGAAGTGGGTCGGGTCGGTCGGTAGATCGACCTTGCGGTTGATCAGGAACTCCGGATATCGCTGCCATCGGCCGGGGTGGAACAGGTCTCCGATCAAGTGGCTGAAACTCGGATCTGTCAACGAGAGGGCCGCCGTGCTTTCGAGGGGCAAGGTCCGTTGAAGCCGGTTTGCGCTCGACTCCAGCATCGATCCATGGTCCGACCGCGCGATCAGAACCTGCGGCTCCTGAGTGTTCGAGATCTGGTTGCCCGGATCCTCAATCTGGACGTTGGGGAAATCGCGGAAGTACCAGGCGAATGGCTCTTGAACGGATGAATCGATCACGATCGTCAGTCCGTGGCCGCCGGTGGGGTCGAGCACGTCTTGTTCGAACGTCGTCATGTCCCGACTGACCGCGCGAATCTGATTGACCGTAAGTCCCACAGCGGGCTGACTCACGCCGACGAGGAGCGGCTCGCCCGCGCGATTGTTGACGGTGTCTCCAAGAAGCACGCTGCTGCGGATGCCGATTCCGGCCAGCAGAACCACCGCGAAAATGAGCAGCACTTGCGCCCATCCCTCGATCGCGTGCCGCAACCAGATCGTTAGAGCTAGCAGCGGAGCGAAGACGACGATGGCCACCAACAAGAACGTCACGATCCAGGAGAGCGCGTCCGCGCCGACGTCGCTTGCCAACAGTCCGTAGGTGCTTACGGCGGCAAAGAATGTCACCGGAATGAGCACGACGAAGAGCGCGCCGCGGGGCGTGATCACGTCTGGCCAGGTGATGCGGCTTAGCGCCATGTCGAGCCCAAGGCCGGCGAGCAACGCGAGCGGCAGCGCTGTCAGCGTGTAAAGCGCCGGTCCCTTGTCACCCAGCAGTGAGCCGAATAGCAATCCAAGCAGCACCCACAGTATCAATCCATAGGCGAAAACCGGAGTCTCCTCGCGTTCCCGTCGCCAGCGCCAAATCAGTGCGACCGCGGAGACCGCCAACAAGATCGAGAGTGGTTCGTCGATGAAGAGCTGGAACACGGCCAGATGCCAATCGGCTCCGGCGTTCGTGAGATGTTGATTCCACAGCACTCGAAAGCTCTCGCGGAAGAAATCGGAAAAACCGGCTGGGTGGACAAAGAGGTTGGTCGAGACGACCAGGATCGTGACGCCCGCGCCGAGCGCAACGAACGGGAGATCGCGCACCGGAGTTGTGCGCTCGTCCGAGATGAGCAGCACCACGGCCGCCACGATGGGAAGAGCGATCCAGCCGATCGGGTCGGACATGACCGTCATCGCCGCCGCGATGCCGACCAGCACCGCAAGACCGGTCGAGCGATCGCGGAGCCAGCGCAGTCCGACGACGAACGTCAGCAACATGCTGAAAACGAGCAACCCTCCGTCGGTCGCCTGGCGCGAGGTCATCACCAATGTGGGAGAGATCGCCACTACGAGCGCGGTCGTGAGCGTTGCTCCACGACCGGCAAACGGTCGTAGCCACCCGATCAGCGCCAGCGTTCCGAGACCGGCGATCAGCGGTACGAGCCGCACGATGCCGTCACTCGCGCCGAAGAGGAAGAGGCTCAGTGCCGTCAATGCGGTCGGAAACGGTGAAGTCGACGCCGAGGCAGGAATCGAGGCGCCCTGGACGATCGAAAGCGCATCGGTCGCCAGTCGACCCTCGCTCGCTGAGAGCGGCCAGGCGGAAAAGTTCGCGACGCGCAGCAAGAACCCGACTGTCGCCACCGCGACCCATCCGAGGCTCATCCACGAAAGGGATTCGAGACTGATCGTGCGGTCAAGTATGGACGGCTCGCCGAACTCGTCTCGAAGACCGTCAATCATATTCGCACTTTCGTGCACTTCATCCGCCTCCTCGACGTCGTCTGTTCGTATGCCCATGAGCCTCGGCCCAACCGTGGAGAAACGACATTCAATAGCGTATCTGATTGAAGTATGGCATCAGATCGTTTCGAACGTAGACTCTAAATTTGACCGATCCGAAGCCGCTCGGCACCTCGCGATACGCCACCATGCGGAATATCTTGGCCTGCTCGCTCGGATGGCGCATGGACCAGAGACTGGACCAGACGCTTCCGGCCACGTCAAGCAGTGTGAACGGTGGCTTTTTGCTGTCCTGATAGTTCTGACGCGACTCTTGCTTGATGTCTGGAGCATAGGCGAATCGTCGGTAGGTGTCCTCCTCTGGGAACCACCAGCGCATCGGATATTCCTGGTAGGTGTAGTTGGCATCGAGCTCCGTCTCCATCTGCTGCGTGATCACGTCGTCCGAGATGATGATCACCTGCGCGTCGAGCGTTGACGGAAGCTCGCGACCGATGTAGCGCCGGTTTGGGAAATCCTTCAGATACCAGTTGAACGGCCATTGCGTCACATCGTCGTACCAGACGGTCAGCCCCATCCCGTCCGTCGCCTGCTGCGACAGCTGCTGTAGCTGATTGGTGACGCGTGGGACGTCCGGCGTGGTTTGGACGTAGACGAGCATGTCACGTGGGACGTCTCCCTCGCGATACGTCAATCGCCACTCGGCGTGGATCTGAGCCAACATGAATGCAACGACGACGGCGAGCAATGTCGCGCTCAACGCCCGTCGCGCGCCAACGCGACGCACGCCAAGAAGGACGACCGCTGCAAGCAGGATCCATGGCAGGTAGATATACGCCCACCAATGCGCGCCGGCTCCGCCTCGCAATCCATGAACGTAGGAGTTGTCCACCAGTTCATAGGGGCCGTTGCTTGCCCAGGCGAAGGAGAGAAAGGCGGTGGCCAGCAGCGTCAGAGCGCAAGCGGCAACGAGCATCGTGTCGATGCGTACACGCCGGTCCCAGGTGCGCCAGCGCCGTTCGAGATACTCAAGCGCGTCTCCGGCGAACGAC
The DNA here is from genome assembly GCA_963822235.1 of uncultured Chloroflexia bacterium. Classification (GTDB taxonomy): domain Bacteria; phylum Chloroflexota; class Chloroflexia; order Thermomicrobiales; family Thermomicrobiaceae; genus CALAGB01. The sequence goes on along the minus strand of CAWGGU010000005.1, from coordinate 475,933 downwards.
CCCGCCAACAACGTCATCGGCAGCGCGATGTGGATGACATTCCAGGGCATCTTCTCGCCCGCCCAGGAGAGGACGGCCAGCATTCCGAGTGACCAGACGAGCAGGAATCCGCGCACAAACGTTCGTGACGTCAAGGGGACATCGGATCTCCAGGCTTGGAACAATCGCCAGCCGACACCGATCGCAGCCAGCGGAAAGATGAGGACGGCAACGAACTCGTATTGCGGCAGGAGGAGCGCATAGTAGAACCATGGCTCCTGCCCACGCTGCACGCCCTGTTGCCCAAGCCAGTATCCGAGTGCTCCGAACGTGCCGCTGGCCAAACCAGCCATGTTTGTGAAGAGGGACGTATACAAAACGGTGAAGAAGGCGAATGCACCCACGATGGCGATGAGGAGCGCGCGCCGCTCGCTGAGGAGTTCGTGCAGTGCCGCCGCTGTTGAGCCAACCGGAGCATCTCCCAATACGCCGTCAATCCAGTTTTTGTCGATCGGTCGTCGACGATCGAGGATCCAGGCGGCCACGACGACCGACAGGATCGCGATGGCGATCCCAGCGATGACGACCGGATGTTCGATGAGCTGAACGATGAAGTGTTGGATCTGCGGCCCGGTCGGCTGGTCCCAGGGGATACCAGGCAACGCGGGTGCCCCGAGCGCGTGCAAGAGTTTGCTGGCGATGAAGAACGAGACGACCGCCGCCGCACCAACCGCGAGCAGGAACGGCGCGACTCGCAGCGCGATGGCGACTCCAAGAAATATCGCGAAGACGAACAGGACGATGAAGCTGATCTCCTTGGTCGTCAGGAGGTAGCCGATCGAAAGTCCGCCGACAATCGCCCAGCGCGGTTGCGGGACTTCGATGTAGCGCACTACCGCGATGAAGAGGAGCAAGGCCCCGGTCGCCGCGAAGATATCGTGTCGAATGAACCGGCTGTAGTACAGGATCGATGGCGAGAGGAGCAAGAGGGCCGACGAGCACAGCGCTCCCCATCGGCCCAGGAGTCGCTCACCGCGCAAAAGCCAGGGAAGCATCACGAGGATGACACCGAGGAGGGCTGGTGTTATGCGAGAGACTGCGGCGGTGGCGCCAAATAGGAGGTACATCAGCGCGGTGGCGTGAAATAGAAACGGACCGTGCATCAATGGGTCATGAATATAGCCGTTGCCGCTGGCGTAGACCCAGGAGAAGTAGGAGTGGAGCGACTCGTCGTGATGCAGTGCTCGCGATCCCAGGTCCCAGAAGCGGGTCAGGATGGCGGCGAGAAGGATGACGCCGTAAAGCAGATGCTCCAGGCGTAGATCGGTCTGTAGGCGCTGCCCCAGCGTCTTATGTGCGCTTTGCGACTCTGCTGTCTGTGCGGGAAGTGAATAGGAACCGGCTTCCGCGGATAACGTCGTGGAGCTAGGTTGCATGCAGTGGAACGTCCGTTCAGTTCGGTGGAATTCCTCCGAGCCATCGGGCCGGTCAGTTGGCCGATTCTACACCTTGGGTTTCGTGGCCAGCCAATGCCGAAGGTCACGGATCGATGGTCGGACAAGTGCACTCGTTCGCGGAATGCGTCTCGATGTGGTTGCGAGTCATGTGGGTGTGCCCACTTTGGAAAACGCGTGCGAACTGCTTCTGCCATCAGGATCAGGCAAGCCACGCAGACGTGTCATTCTGACTAGACGCCACAATGATTCTGGCACCCATCACCCATGGTTGGCAGGTGCGTTTTCCTTGTCATCCTGAGCCGCAGTCGAAGGATCTCTCAGCAATTTTGCTGGATCCCAGCTTCCACGAACGGAGAGATCCTTCGACTCCGCTGCGCTCCGCTCAGGATGACACGGGGACGTTGGGCGTCCTTCGGGTAGTACATCCTCCGTGGCCATCTTCTGAGTAGGTTGTCACGGAGAATCTGTCACTCTGGAGGATGCAAGAACGCATATTTGTCATCCTGAACCGCTGTGAAGGATCTCTCCGGACGTCGGAATGATCGTCGTCTCTAGCATTGAGAGATCCTTCGCTTGGCTCAGGATGACGCAGGGCGAGAATGGCTCCGCATGATGAGCATTCCGCCCATGGAGTTCGTCTAAGCGCGGACCAGCATTCTCTATTGCTCCGGCGACCAGGACGTGTCTGGATCGAGCGGGTAGACGGGCCGCCGCAGGTGCTTGTAGTCGAAGCTGTGCAAATTCGGACTGCTGATGCCGGGCGCCTCGACCTCGATCACTTTGGTCGCAATCGGCTCGAACGCCGCTCGAAAGTGGGCGGCACTCTTGAGCACCAGGATGCGACGCTGTGTCGGTTCGATGCCGAAGGCGCGGAAGAAGTTCAGATCACTCGGGTGCCCGCGGAGATCGGTCAACTGAAGCTCGATGCCGTTGCGGCCGTTGATCTCGAGCACGACTGTCCGACCACGACTGGCGGTCGTCCCGGCACCCATCGGCCCGGCAATGACGAACGACCCTTCATGTATCAAGCGCACCTTGCCGGCGACCTCGACTGGCTCGCCATGGAGACCGTCATGTTTGCCACCGACGGTCAACGTCACCGAACTGCCGACACCCGCCTCGATGCACGCATCAACAGCGTCTCGATCCATGATCTGCGCCACGGCGGCCGAGGTCGCGTTCGCTTCCAGCAACCCCTTCAGGATCGCGGTACCGTCACCGGCGGTGCCACTGGCCCCTGAGTCGGAAATGTCGGCCAAAACGTAGACCCCGCCCGGTTCACCGGCGAGCGCCTCGGCGATGGCGTCCTTCACCGGTGTTGGGTGGATCGTGAAATCTTCGCGCAGGTCCCAGCAAATCTGCGCCAGTTCGTTAGCGTACTTCCTGGCCAACGCGCGGTCTTTATCCGTCACCACGATGGTCGACACCGTGGTGTAGGGGATGTCGGCAAACGGAAATCCGCCCAGGACAGTCGCGGCGACCACGCCCGGTTCCCGTTCGATCTCACGAGCCCGATCGATGGCCTTCTTCAACGGCGATTGCCAGGTGGTGACCATCGACTGGTTCGGCGCGATCAGCGGTAGCTTGACGTGCGCCATCACCGGCTGAATCTCGCCCTTGATGGTTGAGACCAGAATTTGCATGGCACGGGCGCCAGTTTCGGGGGTGTCGATGTGCGGGTATTCCTTGTAGCCGACGAAGGCGGTCGCCTCCTCCATCATCTCTTCCGAGAGATTAGTGTGCAGATCGAGCGGTGCGACGATGGGGACGTCCGGCCCAACCACCTCGCGAATGGCGGTGATGAGCGGACCTTCGCCGTCGTCATTGTGCTCGAGCGCCATGGCACCGTGAATGCCGAGGAGTACGCCGTCAACTGGCATCGCGGCACGAATGCCCTCGACGATCTCATTCTTCATCGTCTCGAACGCCTCACGACTGACGCGTCCGCCCGGAACCGCACTGCCGTAGGTTGTCGGAATGAGCTCGACCTCATGCGCCTTGGCCTCGGCGATGATGCCGCCATAGATCGTGCCCGTTCCTTCGAGAGCCAGGATCTCTTCACCCCGCACGATATGACTCGAGCCCTTTTGGAAGTCCTGAAGCGTTGTCGGTTCCCACTGGAACGTGTTGGTCTCTTGCGCGATTCCACCCGTCACGATACGGATTGCCATCTCGCCACTCCATCTCATTTTGCCGTCGTCCCTGCGTCCGTCAGTATCGACGCGATCCAGGCGTGGGGCAAGGGCCGCCCGGTATCTTTCGTTTTCGGTGTACTATCCAGTGCGATGCCTCGATCGCTGAGACGCCCGCCGCTGAAGGGGGAAACCGATGCCGCCTATCGATGCTGAGATGCCCAAAAGATGCGTGATCCACATCGTTTCAGATGGCAGCGGTGCCACATCCGAGGCCGTCGTTGACGCCGCCGTGGTGCAGTTTCCGGGCGTTGAATTCGAGCTCATTCGGCACCCAGGCATCCGCACGCGGGAGCAGGTGCTGCACGTCGTGGCGCAGGCTCAGCGAGACCATGGCATCATCGTTCACACGATCGTCATCTCGGGAATTCGACGCTTATTGCTGCGGGAATGTCGCCAGCGCGTCATCGACCACGTCGACCTGACCGGGCCGCTTCTGGGCAAAGTGTCTCAGCACGTCGAGATGCGCCCGATTCTGCGTCCAGGTGCCTCTCGCGGTCTGAGTGACGAATATTTCCGCCGCATCGAGGCGATTCAGTTCACGGTCCGGCATGATGACGGGCAAGGGCTCGACTCGCTCAAAGACGCCGACATCGTGTTGGTCGGGGTATCACGCGCGTCCAAGACGCCCCTCAGCATCTTCATGTCGCTGCGCGGTTGGCGTGTGGCGAATATTCCGGTTGTTCTGGGTGTCAATCCACCAAAGCAGCTTTTCGAGATCGATCAGACCAACATCGTGGCGTTGACGATCTCGGCCGAGGAACTGACGCGTATTCGACAGCATCGGGTCAAATCGCTGGGCAGCCTCTCGAGCGGCGAGTACGCGGATCCGGAGAAGGTCAAAGAAGAGCTCGAGTATTGTCGACGCTTGGTTCGCCGTGGATATCCGTGGCCGATCGTGGACGTGACAGGCAAGTCGATCGAGGAGTCGGCCAAAGAGGTCATCGCTCTCGTCGAAAGCCAACGAGCCAAGGCAACGTTCGACGAGAGCGACATCCCATCGCCTTTCGACGACCTCTATCCATTCCTGCGCGAGTAATCCACGTCTCGCTTACTCCGATTGAAGCTTGCGCCACCAGGCGGGGACGGCGTACGCATCTTCTTCCCCATGGGCATATCCCGCCCACTCGACGAGCCCGGTCGCTCGTAACAGCTCTGGGATGATCTGGCCGTGGATGACCATTTTGGCCAGCGTCTCGTCCGATTCCGGCCAGCGATCGATCGCCTGCAGATATGCAGCATGGCACGCGTCGTCCGTCTGCATTACCTCGACGAACTCCACCGTCGTGAACTCTTCGACGTTGACTCGCCGAACCACCGAGGCGACGTGCGGCCTCAGCAGTTCGGTCGCCTCGATGATCGGCTCCTCTTTCGGATCTCTCACGCCATCCTCCGAACGGCTGACATCAGTCGTCCGTGCCCACGTCGCCGGTCGAATTTCCTCCGTCGGCGCTCGGAACCGGCTTCTTCGAATTGCTGTGGCGAGGACCCAGTATGTCCAGGAATGGCGTAATCAGATCCAACGGCAGCGGAAAGATGATCGTGCTGTTCCGCTCCGCGGCAATCTCGTTGAGCGTCTGTAGATAGCGAAGCTGCAGCGCGCCCGGCGACTCGGAGATGATATTGGCCGCGTTTCCAAGCTGCGTAGCCGCGGAGAATTCGCCTTCCGCATGAATGATCTTGGCGCGCTTCTCGCGCTCAGCCTCGGCCTGCCGTGCCATTGCGCGCTGCATGGTGTCGGGGAGCTCGACGTCTTTCACCTCGACGATGCTCACCTTGACGCCCCAGGGTTCGGTCTGTTCGTCGATGATGGTCTGCAGTTCCAGGTTGATTTTGTCTCGTTCCGACAACAGTTCGTCGAGCTCCGCTTGCCCGAGCACGCTCCGCAGAGTCGTCTGCGCGATTTGCGACGTGGCGCGGATGTGATCGGCGACGTTGACGATGGCCGCGTTCGGGTCCATCACTCGGAAGTAGGCGACGGCGTTGACACGGATGGTCACGTTGTCGCGTGTGATGACCTCCTGAGCCGGGATGTCGAGCGTCAATGTGCGTAGATCAACCTTCACCATCCGCTCGATGAATGGGATGAGCAGGATGATTCCAGGACCGCGCGGTCCCATCAGGCGTCCCACACGAAATACGACGCCGCGCTCGTACTCCTGCACGATCTTGATCGTCGAGCTCAGCACAATCAAGAGAAACACGACGATGATCCCGAGGACGACAAGTACCCCCATCAAACTCTCCTCTAGCTACCGGCGACGTTTTGTCGCTCGGCTCGCGTTGTTCCAACCGGAAGTCTGCGAATCATTGGTGTTGCTCCGGTGTCGTCCGATCCTCCATCTCTGTTCGGCGACCCGGCCGTTTCAGGTTCCACAATCGCGATAAGGCCGTCGACGTCAACAACTCGCACCACTTCGCCGACGTCGATTGGGCCCACGAGAGATCGAGCGTGCCAGAGCTCGCCGGAGAGGAAGACGTAGCCTTCCGGATCGAGCTTTGCGCGGACCACACCGGCCGTTCCACGCATGCCCTCCTCGCCGGTCGTGCTTCGCTTCAGCCGCGTGCGCACCACTGCTCCCACGGCGAAGATGAAGAACGCTGACACGAGTGCCGTAACCGCCACGATGGCGACCCGTGAAATGCTGCTGACGGGCGAATCGGTTTCGCTGGCAAGCATAAAGGAGCCGAGCACGAACGAGGCGATTCCGCCGAAGGTCAACACTCCGTGTGATGGCACGTACACGTCGATCAGGAAGAGGACGAATGCGAATCCCATGAGGAGTGCTCCCGCCCAGATCGTGTCCAAATTGCCAAGTGACATCAGCCCGAGCAGGATGCAGACTCCGCCCGCGACGCCCGGCAGGATCGCGCCAGGATTCGCCAGCTCGAAGAATAGACCGAGCATTCCGAGGCTCAACAGAATATACGCGATCGTTGGGTCACTGATCGTTTGGAGGAATTGCTCCGACATCGACATGTTCTTGACGTGAATGCTTGCGCCCGCTGTCGATAGGGTGACGGTTCTATTCGGCGTCTGCACCTGACGACCATCGACCTGCTGCAGCAGACTCGGAACGTCGGGCGCGATCAGATCGACCACGTGTTGTTGGACGGCTTCATCAGACGTGATGTTGACGGCGTTGCGGACCGCTTGTTCGGCCCAGTCGGCATTGCGGCCGCGCTGGACCGCGAGCCCACGGATGCGTGCCACCGCATCGTTGACGACTTTGCGGGTGAGCGTGTCGTCGACGTTCGAGGCTTGCCCGCTTTGATCGAGGAATATCGGTGTGGCCGAACCGATGTTGGTCGATGGTGCCATGGCGGCGACGTGCGCGGCGTAGGTGATGTACACACCTGCCGACGCGGCTCGTGCACCTGGCGGTCCGACGTACACGATTACGGGCACGCGGCTATTCAAAATGTCTTGGATGATGTCGTCCATGGCCGAGCTCAGCCCGCCCGGCGTATCCATACGCAGCACGACCGCGCTCGCGCCCGATTTTTCGGCGCTCTTGATCCCGTTGCGGATGTAGTTCCGCATCGTGGGGGTGATGGTGCCGTCGACATTGAGGACGTCGACATGGTTACCATTCGCCGAGGCGCTCGAAATGCCGCTCACGGCCAAGATGATGAGCCCGAGGATGCCGGTGACGATGATCCTGTGCACGATGGCCAGATAGATGGAGCGACGCATGGCCATTCCTCTCAGATCAGCATGATTATACGTAATCCTGCAGGTCCTCCCCGTTTGTCGGTCGCATGATGATCCTTCGCTTGGGCGAAATAGTCACAATGGGCTACTGAAACGACCGGGGTGATGACCTAGGTTTGTCTACCGGAATAGTCGTTGTTGGGGCGACCGCGATCGGGAAGCGGGATGCTCGAAAGATTCCGGAGCTCATACCATGGGGGCACTTCGACGGGCCATTCAGCTTCTCTCAATCGTCGCGCTTTGCGCGCTTCCGTCATTGCAGGCAGTAGCGCCCGCGTCGGCCGCCGACATCGGGTCTTACGCCTTTCAGCGTATCTGGAATCGCACCGATCAACCTGTGCAGGTTCATGCCGTCAACCGAACCTGGATGTGGGGACCGGAGCCCTTCACTGACGTGATCGTCGAGCCCTACGTCGAGGGGAACGTCGCCGGGCAAACCGGAGTGCGGCGCGTGCAGTACTTCGACAAGAGCCGCATGGAGATCACCGATTCGACGGCCGATCCATCCTCCGAGTGGTACGTCACCAACGGGTTGCTGGCCAAGGAGATGATCACTGGCCAAATGCAGCTGGGGAACGGCTCGTACGTCGATTATGGCGCGGCTGATATCAACGTCGCCGGTGACGAGAACGATCCGAATGCCCCCACATATGCCACGTTCGGCAAATTGATGAACTACGGCGCACTCCCGGACGGATGGATTATCACGCAGACGGTCGATCGCCATGCCAACGTCGGAAACGACCAGAGCGCCAAGGAATTCGACGTCACCGCCGGTCACTACGTGGCCGCCACCAAGCATGACATCGCATCGGTCTTTTGGAACTTCATGAATGCCACCGGGCCGGTCTACGACGGCTATCAGACGAATGACGCCAAGCTCTTCAGCAATCCGTTCTTCGCTACCGGACTGCCGATCACCGAGGCGTATTGGACCACGGTGAACGTCGGTGGAACGCCGCGCCGTGTGCTGGTGCAGGCGTTCGAGCGGCGCATCTTGACCTTTACTCCGTCGAACTCCGACGGTTGGAAGGTCGAGGCCGGAAACGTCGGTCGGCACTACTATGAATGGCGCTACGGATCCGATGCGGCCAACGCGCTGGGCACCTCGGCTGTGACCGCGTCAAAGGACATGAATGGCAACTGGGTCTTCCTGGGGCAGGTCAAGAACAACTCCAACGTTACCTATTCAAACGTCTCAGTGACGGTCAAGCTCTTGTCCGCGAGCGACGAGGTGGTTGCCACCCAGTCCGACTATCTTGACTTCTCGACGATCCAGAAGGGTTCGTCGTTGCCGTTCCGCGTGTGGTTCGATTCGGGACCGAACTACGATCATATCGAAACGAGCGTCAAGGGCGACATCGACCCCTCCGCAGCGCAATCGTCCGTGTCGGTCGTGATGACCACGTCCAACTATCTGTCGAGTGGCGACTACCACATCAAGGCGACGATTCAGAATACGTCCGACCAGCCGATATCTCGACCGTCGTACGTGGTGACGCTCTTTTCAGCGACGGGTGACATCGACGACTACTCATCCGGATTCGTCACGATGGGAACGCTCCAGCCAGGGGAGTCGCGGACAGTTGACGTAACCTTCTACGATCCGCCGCGTGGCTTCGGTTGGTTCCGCACCATAGTCGGGGATTGACCAGCGATTTTGGCCGATCCACAGGAATCGAAGAGCGATCAGATCGGGAAGTCCGTCTCGATGCTTGTGTAGGCGAGCGTTTCACTCAAATCCGAGATCGTCCCTTGGTCCAGCTTGGGACCAGGATGCCGAACGACCGCATGGTCGATCAGTCCGCGACGTTTGAGTATCTCTTTACGCACTGCGACGCCCAGCTTCGGCTGACCCTCAAACACCAGAACCGGCAGGTATTTGTAGTAGAGAAGAGCGGCGCGGTCTCGGTCGCCGTTGCTCCACGCCGACCAGATTCCGACCAATACTTCCGGGAACGCGAATCCAGTCATGGCGCCGCTCCCGCCACGACGGAGCTCATCCAATAAATACATGCCGCCGAGCCCACCAACGATCGAGACGCGGTCGCCGGTCATGGCGAGCGTCTGAGCGAATCGCTGCGGCGTCGGTGGATCCTCCAGCTTGATGGTCGTGATGGCCGGTACAGCTTCGACTAAGTCCGCCATGGCGCGCGGCGAGAGCGTGACACCATTGACCGGCGGATAGTCTTGCAGCGTGATCGGAATGCCGATTGCCGCTCCAACGCGTCGAAAATGTTCGATCATACTGGGGCCGGGTTGGGAGAAGGTTGGCGGCGCGATCATGACACCCGCCGCGCCAGCCTCCTCGGCTTGACGGCAAGCGGCGATGGTTGTGTCGGTTCCGTCGCGTGAGGCGCCCACGATGATTGGCACGCGACGATCATTGACCTCCATCACGATCTCGATGAGGCGGCGCTTCTCCGGCTCGGTGAGCTTCTGCGCTTCGCCCGCTACCCCGAGGATCGTGATCCCGGCGACACCCATCTTGATGACTGAATCGACCAGTCGCCGCAGACTCGTCTCATCAATTGATCCGTCAGGCAGAAACGGCGTCGTCAGAATGTTGTAAATGCCGCGCAGGCTCTCCATGTCAGCCCCATTTCAGCGATTCGTCTGATCCATGCATGACACTATCGTCGCACGAAGCGATGACGCCTTCCCAGCGCCACGTCAATTGATGGATACGAGGGATCCGTCCACGCCTTTGACGACGTCGATGCGGGTCGGGAAGACGTCTTTCAACTCGGCGATGTGGGTGATGACCAGGATCATGCGGAAGTCGGATTCGACCGCGCGAATAGCTTCGATCAGCCCGTCGCGGCCGCGCGTGTCCTGCGTGCCAAAGCCCTCGTCGATCACGAGCGTCTGCAGACGTGCTCCGGCGCGTTTGGCCAGAAGCATGCTCAGGGCCACGCGGATAGCGAAGTTGATCCGAAATGCTTCACCGCCGCTGTAGAGCTCGTAATTGCGGCTGCCGACCTCATCGCTGATGACGATATCGAGCGTCTCGATCGTTCCCTCGCCGCGCAAGGTCTGCCGCTGGGTACGAAACTCGACCCGCATGGTGTTTCCTGGCATCTTGTCCAGGATGCGGTTGGCCTCGTCCTGCAATTCCGGGACCACATTTTCGATGATCATTGCCTGGATGCCACGCTTGCCGAACGCGACTGTCAGTTCATCGAAGGTCGTGACCTCATCGGCCACTCGCTGTCGAAGTCGCCCTCGCTCGACGCGCTCCTCTTTCGCGGCTTCGAGGTCGCGAACGCGTTGCTGGGCCGCGCCGAATCGCTCCTGAAGTTCGCCGCGCAAGCGCTCGAGCCGCTGCAAATCGACTTCCGCCAGCTCGAATTCATCGCGAACTTTGTCCAGCCCCTGAATCTGCGCGGCAAGCTCAATTTCTTGCCCGACCTTCTGTTGGCGGGCGGCGGTGCGATTCGCAATCGATCCGTCGAACATCTCGATCTGTTGACGACCGGACTCTACAGCGGCGCTGGCGCTCAAGAGCGCGCTGACCTCGCGCTCAACGTCGATCAGTTCCGCTATCCGACGTTGCATCTGCCGGTGTTCGACGTCGTCGTACGCCAGGCCTGACAGTTTCTGGTCCAATTCCGCGATTCTGGAACGCTCTTCGGAGGCCAGAGAATCTGCTTCCAGCCGTTGAGACAGGTCTCGTTCTCGCTCAGTCAGCGTCGTGACTTCGTTGTCCGCACGCTCACATGCCGTCAACCGTTCCACGATCGAGGCTTGCTGACGGCGGAGAGATTCAAGATTTGAGCGACGTGCCTCCTGAACCTCAATGGCTTTAGTGTTGGCGTCAATGTCAGCCTTGATCTGTTCGAGTGAAGCACGATTGGCGCGGAACCGATCGCCGAGTGCGGTTCCCTCGGCTTGATAGTCTGCGGCAAGCCGACGGCGCTCGTCAGGGCCGAGCTCACGACGGCAGACGGGGCAGATCGCCGTAGCCTGTTGGATCTGTTCCATTTTCCCCTTGAGCTCGTTCATGTCGACACGCAGGCGTTCATTTTCGGACGTCAGTTCTCCACGCTTGGATTCGAGCGAGGAATGCTGGGCTCGAAGGTCGTCGACCAACGTTGCGACGTCGTTCAGCCCGGCAACGTCGTTTCGCAGCTTCTGCGACTCAGATTCGATCTTGGGTCGCGTGCCTGCAATTCGCCGTTCCTGCGCCAATCGATCTCGCGCGGAGCGTAGTTGGCTCTCGATCTCGTGTCTGGCCTGCTGTACCCGCGCATCAAGCGTTTGACGCTCCTGAATAATCCGCTGGCGCTCGGATAGGATCAGCCCGATTCGCTCCTGCTCGCCTCGAAGACGCGATAATTCGGCGTGTCGTGACTCAATCTCCTCGCGCCGGTCGAGCATCGCCTGATGGGCCTCGATGCGCGCGACCGTTTGTGCGCGATCCGCCGTAAGCTTCGCGACCTCACGATCGAGCTCCGCGATGTCGGACGCGATCTGGTCGCGCTGCCGAGCTACGATCTCAAGGATGTGCAGCTGCTGTCGCAAAGCGGTCGCACGACTTGCGGCCTGCTCCATGTGGTCCGCCATCAGGATCAGTTCACCGCTGAGCGCCTCGACCTCGGTGAGACGTGCGGGCAGCTCGCTCAAGCGCTCGTCTATTCTGGCGATCTCGGCATCGATTTCGCGAAGTTGGCGTTCGCGCTCACGCAGTTGCTGACGGGACATCTCTTCGTAATGGTCGTAGTCCGACAGATTGAGAATCTCTCCCAGTGTTTGCTTCCTGAGCGCGGGAGTCTTGGTCGTGAACTCGTCGGCTCGTCCTTGCAGGATGAACGCCGAATTGATGAATGTGTCGTAGTCCATTTTGAGGAGCTGATCGATGGCACGCTGCGTTTCCCGCGCCGTCGTGCCGCCCGTCGAACGCCAGCGATCGCTGGCGAGCGTCTGGATGTCCAGGGAGAGCGGACCGGAGCCGCCACGACTACGGCGTCGTGTAACCCGGAACTCCTGATTGTTGAGCTCGAACCCGAACGTGACTTCCATTTCCGTGGTATTCAAGGCCATAAGCTCTCGGTCGCTGTTGACTCGGGCTTTACCCCAGAGCGCCCACGTTATACAGTCGAGGAGGGCGGACTTGCCCGCGCCGTTGTCTCCGGAGAGACAGGCGATCCGGACACCGCGCAGGTCGAGATCGACGCCCGCGCGGTAGCACATGAAGTTGCGTACGCTCAAAGAAGTTGGAATCATGTCTCACCGTTAGTGTTGAAATGGGTCAGTGATCGAGGCCGGGTTCCATCGTTTCAGTCAACGCTCAATTATACCGGTTCGGTCGCGGTTATCATTCTCCCGGCGAGGATTCTCCACCATCGAAGGCACGAGAACAGGTAACTTCCAGCGGCGCGTGCAGATGCATCAGACGCCTTAATTTCGCACTTTTCGCGAACATCACCATTGTGGAGGAGCATTCATCTTTCATGGTCGATCGATCCAATCCCAACGCACAAGAGCCGCGAGACGACGACGAGTTGACTGGTCAAAACCAGCCGGTTCCCGAGCCGGTCGAAGACGAAGACGAGGAAAAGGATCTCGCGCTCGAGCAATACAACTCGGATGATCAGCTGGACCGCATGGCTCAGTTCGATCCAACTGTCGTCACCGATCCGGTGCGTCTCTACCTGCGTGATATCGCCAAGGTTCCGCTGTTGACCGCCGATCAAGAGGTCGAGCTCGCCAAACGCGTGGAGCAGGGAGACGTCGACGCTCTGCAGCGCTTTGTGCGTGCCAATTTGCGGTTGGTCGTGAGCATTGCCAAACGCTATCTCGGTCGAGGAATGTCGCTCCTCGATCTGGTTCAGGAAGGCAACCTCGGGTTAATGCGGGCGGTCGAAAAGTATGACTGGCGTCGCGGGTATCGCTTCAGCACCTACGCGACCTGGTGGATTCGGCAAGCGATTACGCGCGCGATCTCCGACCAGGGCCGCACGATCCGTATTCCGGTGCATATGGCCGACAGCATTACCAAGTACCGCCGAGCGCTGGCTCAGCTCACGCAGGAGTTCGGTCGCCCTCCGCGGCCGGAGGAACTTGCGGAGGCGATGAGCGTGCAGCCCGAGAAGGTCGAGCAGATCATCCAGGCGGCGCAGCGCACGATCTCGCTCGATTCTCCGCTCAGCACCGAGGACGAGACCAACCTCGGCGACATCATCGCCGACGAGGTGACCCGCAGCCCTCAGCAGATGGCTGAGGAGGTGCTTCTGCAGCGCGATGTGGCCGAAGTACTTGAGTGTCTGAATCCACGCCAGCGGCTCGTTCTACAGCTCCGCTTTGGGCTCGGCAACGGCACGCCTCACACATTGGCCGAGGTCGGGACTCAGCTCAACATCAGTCGCGAGCGGGTACGTCAACTGGAGAACGAAGCATTGCGCAAGTTGCGGCGCGTTGGCGTCCAGCGTCTCGCGGCATACACCGCTGAGCTCTAATCTTCGGAGGATCAGTCCTCGCTCAGAAGCCAGTCCAGAATCGCCATGCGAACGTAGACCCCGTTGAGTGCCTGCCGAAAGTAGGCCGCCCGGGGATCGTCGTCGACGCGATGATCGATTTCGTCGACGCGGGGAAGCGGATGCATCACGATGGCTTTGGGATTGAGCGCGTCCATTGCGGCGGTATCTATCACGTATTTGCCGCGCGCCTCTTCGTAGTCGGCCTCGGACTCGAATCGCTCGTGTTGAATGCGGGTCTGGTAGACCACATCCACGTCCGGCAGCACGCTCATCAAATCGGACTCTTCCTCGAATCCGATCCCCTTGGCCGCCAATTCCGACGTCACATCCTCGCCCATGCGTACATTGGGCGGTGAGATGAAGACGAGGTCGATGTTCGCTGCTTGCGTCAACAACAGCGCCAGCGATCGTGGCGCCCGGCCGTATTTGAGGTCTCCAACCATGGCGATGCGAAGGTTGTCGATGCGCCCGAGTTCGTGACTGATGGTATAGAGGTCGAGCAATGCCTGAGTTGGGTGCTCACGCGCGCCATCACCGGCGTTGATCACGGGAATCTTGATGACTTCGGATGCGCGCGTTGGAAATCCGGCGAGAGGATGGCGCATTACGATGGCGTCGGCGTACGACTCGACGATGCGCGCCGTATCCTCGATGGTCTCACCCTTGGCCCAGGATGAGGTCTCGATGGCGTTTTCGGCCGTCAAGACCGATCCACCGAGTCGCGTCATGGCCGATTCAAAGCTGAGTCTGGTGCGGGTGCTTGGTTCAAAGAAGAGGGTTGCGAGGATCTTTCCACTGAGGCGATTAGAGCCGCCGGCATCGGCAATGATCCGCATCTCATCCGCCCGCGTGAAAAGGGAATCAAGATGGGCACGGTCGAACTGCCGGACTTCGAGGACGTTTCGCAGGCTCCTCATTCCGCCTCCCACTCAGGTTGAATACAACAGGCCGGGAGCATTATAACCCCCGGCCCTGTACGGTCACATCTGAATTTGGCGGATCAGCGCATCGTGCTGGGCAGAATGTTGAGTTCGGCGCGGTATTTCGCCACGGTGCGTCGGGCGATTCGGATGCCCTTACGGCTCAGCATGTCGCAAATCTGTCGGTCGGTGAGCGGATCGCCCTCGCCGTCGATCATCTCTTTGATGACGTCCTTGACGCTGAGCGACGGGGTGAAGAAATCGCTGAACGGTATGACACGCCGGTTGGGAAGCATGACGAATTTGTTGGCGGTCGCGCGGCTGACGGTCGACTCGTGCACGCCCACTTGCTGAGCTACCACGGCTCGTGTCAATGGACGTAGCTCGCGTACGCCACCTCGCAGGAAGTCCTCTTGGAGCTCGACGATGCACTTCGAAATCTTGAAGAGGGTCTCTCGTCGTTGGCTGATGTTCGACATGAACAGCTTGGCCCGGTTAACGAACTCACGGATGTGCTGGCGCTCGTCGTCGTTGAAATCACCACGCGTACGGCTGCGGCCGATTTCTTGGGCGATCCGGCTATAGAGCGGATTTGCACGCAGGTGAAACTGGCGCGTATCGACCACTTCGACGTGCAGTTCCCCGTCGCGGAGGCTGACGGTGACGTCCGGCGCAACGTACGGGGATCGCAGCGGCGTCTTCCAGGAGCGCGCCTCTTGGTTCTGAAGCGGGAATGGATTGAGGTGCGTCCGGATGAATTCGCGCGCGGTCTCGACGTCCTCATGCGAAATGTCGAGCTCTTTGGCAACGTAACCGAACTTGTGCGCGCCAAGCTCGTCGATGTACTCGCCGACGATCGTCTCGACGGAGGGGGGAACGTCGATTCCGCTGGCAATGAGGTAGCGAATCTGTATGAGGAGGCATTCCTGGAGGTTGCGGGCGCCGACGCCGACTGGTGCCACATCTTGAATCTTCTGAATGACTCTCTCGACATAGTCAGGTGAGACGTTGAACAGGACGCACACTTCTTCGATGGAGGCCGAGATGAAACCGCGCTCGTCCAGCGAGCCGACCAGATACTCGGCGACGCGCAGGTCGCCGTTTTGACAGAGGGTCGATACGTCGGAGAGGATCTGCTGCTCCAGCGTCTGCTCGGAAGCGACCAGCGTCATGGGATCGAAGTCGTCCGAATCGCCGCGGCTGGCAGGTGGTGCGGTGTAGAGCTGCTCGGGAAAGTCCTCAAATGACTCTTCGGAACGATCGTCATCCTTCTGGGTGACCAGGCAGTTCGGGCAATATGAGCCCTCCATAACGCCACCACAGATCGGACAGACTTGATTGTCTTCCATCTCGAGTGCCGGGTTTTCGTCCAGCTCCTGCTCGATAACCCCCTGAAGCTCCATGCGCGAAAGGCTGAGGATGTAATTCGCTTCGATGAGACTCGGGGAGACCCACAGCCTCATTTCTGGGTTTAGATCGTATCCAACTTCCATCCCTGGCATGTCTGCTTGCTCCGCTCCGGTGTCAGATCAGGCGATCACGACCGACCTGAATTTGTAGTATCGCGAAAAGATCTCGAGGGGATTTACTGAGATTCACATTGTCGAGAGCTTGGCGCTCCTCATCTTGAGTATAGGGTGATCGTAATTCGGTGGCAAGAATCTTGCTGCACATTTCAATTGCGTCATACTAAATGACCGATGGCCCACTTGATAACCTGCAATCTTGAAACTTGCCGAGGTACGTGGAACGCAATCGATGTGCCACGGCCAGGTCACCGCCGTCGAATCACGGTTCGACACAGTGGCCGTGGTGAACGTCGGCTGTATTCGGTGATATCATCGTCACTCATGACGGTCGTGCGCGAACGCCAGTAACGACGTCTCAGCTCACAATGATGTGACAACCGGTCGTGACCAGTTTGCCTGACCTGACCGGCTCCGGAAGGGACCGTATTTGAAATCGGGCGTACGTGTCGCCACGATTCGCGGCATCGACATTCGAGTCCATCCTACTCTGCTGATTGCGGTTCTGTGGGCGATCTGGTACTGGGGAATCTCCATGAAAGAGGGATTCCACGGCGCCCTGTTTGGCATCTTCATCCTGCTCGAGGTGTTCGTTTGCGTCGTCGGGCATGAGCTCGCTCATGGGTTCCTGGCGCTGCGCTACGGGTTACACGTGCATGACATCACGCTGCTGCCGATCGGCGGCGTCGCTCGAATCGAACACGCTCCGATCTCCCCGCGTAAAGAGGCGATGATTGCCATCGCCGGGCCGATCTTGAACCTGATCGTCGCGGCCGGTCTGCTTCCACTCATCCTCCTGGTCATCCTTACTCGACACCTGTTCACGCCCGCGGCGTTCCTTGGTCTGGTACAAGAGACCGGCTTTGGTGGCATGCTGCTGCATCTACTTGCGGCGAACATCATGCTGGCAGTCTTCAACCTCGTCCCGGCGTTTCCCATGGATGGTGGACGGGTGCTGCGAGCCGGGCTTTCACTCGTCAGCAATCGGGTTGTGGCGACGCGAATCGCGGTGACGCTCGGACAGGCATTCGCGATATTGCTCGTGATCGGCGGTATCTACGCCCGCGATTTGGTTTTGCCCCTCGTCGCGGTCTTCATCGTGGTCGCGGCATACGTCGAATCGATGGTCATTCAGGTTGAGACGCGTCTGCGCAATCTGCGCGTTGGCCAGTTTGCGCTGTGGGATTTCGGCGGCATCTCGCCTGATTCGCCGCTCCACTACGCCATTCGAGGTGGCTCTCGAGATCTGGCGGTGACGTCAAAGGGCACGGTTGTCGGAATGCTGTGGCGAGACGACGTGCTCGCCAAGCTTGGCAAGTCGCACAATTTGAAAGTACGCGATCTCATGGATGCCGACGTCGTACCGATGAGCGTCGACAGCTCGGTCTACGACGTTCATCGCCGCATGATCCAAACGCAACGGCCCGCGATCCCACTGGTCGAAGGCGGGATCTACCGTGGCGTCTTCACGTCGGATCGGTTGACGCACGTCCATCGGTACATTCAAGATCGCGCCAGCGGCCGTGATCGATATCGCGGTATCGCGGTCGCGCTCGGTCTGCTCGGCCGCTAAAGCAAATTTGAGAGCGGTCCACCATGGAAAGAAGTCGGGGAGTGCGTGTCCTCGGCCGTCGCCCCTACGACGGTTCTCATAAGGGGCGACATTTATGACGCCAGCTGGCGCGTAACCGGGCAATCCTCTTTCAATCCGCGCTAACCTGCGGCGAACGACCAGACCACACCGAAATTCCAGAGGTCAGGTAAATGAAATCGCCCTCGTCGGTCGAGCTAATGCTCAATCCGACGAGGGCGACTGTGTGTCTATGGCGTGGACGTGGATGAAGGCGTCGGGGATGATCCGCCGGGAAGCAGTTCGTTGAGGGTTGGCCCCAGCAGCGGCCCGGTCGGCAGGTTCGAGACTCCGTTGTAGGTCGATCCGCCATTCGAATCGCCCGGCGTCTTGGTGGGCGCCGGTGACGGCGTAGCGGTAGCTGTCGGCTCGACGGTTGACGTCGGTGTCGCTGACTGCGTTGAGACCGGTGTCTCGCTCGCGGCTGGAGTCGCCGAAGGCGTGGCCGCTGGCGTCTCGCTCGCGGCTGGAGTCGCCGAAGGCGTGGCCGCTGGCGTCCCGGTCGGCTCTGGAGTCGGGCTCGGAGTTGAGGTTGGGCTCGCCGACGGAGTTGTGCTCGCGGCTGGAGTCGAACCGGCCGTCGCGGACGGGGACGGCGTGGGAGTCGCCGCCTCGGCAGACGTAGTCGGCGATGGCGTGGCCGTCGGACTGTCGGTCGGAGTTTGGGTCGGAGATGGCGTTGTTGGCGGCGCGGGCGGTGGGGTCGAATTCGTCGAATTCCCGTTCGTGCTCGCCGACACGGTGGTCGTGGTTGAAACCTGCGTGCTCAACACGGGTGCGGGGTTGGTCAGCGTTGGCGCGGTGCCGGACTCGATCCAGTTGGCAAAGTAGACGTAGAGCGTCAGAACCCGGTTGACGTAGTCTTGCGTGCAGGTCCCAAGCGCGTCGCAGCCCGATCCGAAGTAGCGAGCCACGGAATCCTGGATGGTTCCACCGCTTCCGAGTGTCTCGGCCAGGTATCGTGCGGCCGCGTCGATGTTGCTGGCGGGGTCGGTCCACTTATCCTGGGTCACTCCGAGGCGCGTCAGTTGGTCTGGCATCACCTGCATCAATCCGAGCGCTCCGGCCGGTGAAACCGCATTCGGATTGCCGCCCGATTCGACCGCCATGATCGCGGCAATGAGGCCGGATGGAACGTTGTAGGCGTTCGCTGCTTGCTGAATCAGCGACTGCCATTGCATCACGCCTGCATATGCGAGCCCGGCCTGGGCATTGGTGGTGGCGAATTGGATCGAGCCAGTCAGCCATGCGAGCGGGTCGATGGTCTGATTGGTGGCCCCGATGCGCACGGAGAAGTGAAGGTGTGGACCAGTCGAGTAGCCGACTGAACCGACGTCCGCGATCACCTGGCCGGCGCTCACGTGGTCACCGGTTTTTACGAACGACTTCTCCCAGTGCATGTAGACCGTTTCGTATCCTGCGTTCGATCCGTCGAGATCGATGACGATCATCGAATTGCCGCTGGCCGTCGATGGATCAATCCCGGCGAACGATACGGTGCCACTCGCAGCCGCGATGATTGGCGTACCGGCTGTCGCGGCAAGGTCGACGCCGTCGTGGAAGCTGGGCCGGTCGCTCGGGCAGAAGGTCGGGCTCGGGTATCCCGCGTTCAGTGACACGCACCCATAGGCCTGTGAAACGACGTAGCCACCGGCGATCGGGAAGACGCGAGAGCCCGGCGTCACCGACTGACTGAGGTTCAAGCCTCCCAGGCTCGCGAACGACGAAGTAACGGTCGTCGACAGTTCGGCTTCGGTCTTGACGCCATGAAAACCGCCGTCATCCGGGATCCAGGTCCAAGAGAAGAACGTCCGCGTCGTCGGGCTGTAGTTGAGGTACCAGGAGCCCTTCGTCCAGCGCTGGGCAGACGGGTTACCCGCATTGATGACCTTGCGCGGTCCGTTGTCGAGATGCGCGTACGCCGTGCTCAGAGCTGGGTTGCTCGCGCCGCCCATCACCGCTGGTGGTCCCTCTTCGTTCTGCGAGATTTTGACGCAGTCGGCGCAGGAATCGGTTGCAGGCAGCGTTCGCACGAGCGTCGCGACGTACGTTGCGGCCGGCAACGGCTTGCCCAGGCTGTAGTCGAAGTCCGATCCGGTGAAACGCTGGGTTCCGTCATACGACAAAGTAACCCAATGCCAGCCCTTTTCCTGACTCCAGGCTGCGTTGTCGCGAAATTGTTCCGGAACAATGGAAGTGGGATCGATAACTGGCACGTTCGCTGCCGCGACGCCGAGCGTCTGAGCTCGTGAAGCCATCATCACCGTCATCAGACAGACGATGATTACTCCTTTGCGCACTATGTCGTTCATGCAGCGTAGATGACGAAGGGGCGGCGTCAATTGAAAGCCTTTCCATGCGGGCCTCGAAGCGCCGTTCGACGAAACCGCAACCGAGACCGGGGCGAGACTGCCCGAATCGATTTATTTGTGAGTCAGGAACCGCGTCGTTTCGCGGCACATACGTGAAGAGCCAGCGTCGCCGCTAGCTGGATAGGGGCCATCACCTTCCCATCATGACGGTGGTTGTATCGGGCTGAACTGAGGTAGAAGATGTTCATACTCGATCAGTTTTCGTGTACCTGGCTCTGGCGGTACGTTGTCCCCAAAATCGGCCGCTAGGTCCGAACACGCTCCGCGGGCGCGGATCGTTCGACCTCACGTGCCTCGTCCGCTGACTGGATCGATCCCTCTGATTCGTCCATCCAGCGTCCGATCTGTCGATATTTCTTATACCGAGCTTCAACGACTGCGTCAATTCCAAACTCGGCCATTGAGCGCTCAACCTCTGCAAGGTGACGCTCGATGGTTTCACCAACGCGCTGAATCGTCGCGGCGGTCTGCTCGTGCGCAGGAACCGGTTCCGCAATGACTTCGTCGGCAATGTCGAAGTCTTTGAGATCACGAGCGGTAATGCGCAGGATTTCCGCTGCCTGAGGCGCCTGCCCCGCATCTTTCCACAGAATCGTCGCGCAGGCTTCCGGCGACGCCACCGCGTAAATCGCGTTCTCGAGCATCAGAATGCGGTCAGCGACCCCGATTGCCAGCGCACCGCCGCTTCCCCCTTCGCCGATCACCGTTGCGATCGACGGGACGCGCAGAGCGGCCAGCTTGATGAGGTTTTCGGCAATGGCGGTTGCTTGGCCCCGCTCTTCTGACCCAAGGCCCGGATCGGCGGCCGGAGTGTCGATGAAGGTCAGCAATGGAAGCTTGAACTTTTCGGCCATCCGCATAAGCCGTAGAGCTTTGCGATAGCCCTCGGGCTTCGGCATGCCGAAGTTCCGCTCGATGTTCTCGCGGGTGTTGGCACCCTTCTGATGCCCCATGGCGACGACCGTGCGGCCGTTAAAGCTGCCGATACCGCCCACGATGGCGTGGTCATCACCAAACAACCGGTCTCCGTGCAGCTCGACGAACCCACGTACAAGCTCGCGAATGTAGTCGAGCGAATGTGGGCGAGTGGCGTTGCGGGCGAGCTGGACGCGATCCCAAGCCGTCAGCCGATCAGCCATGGACCCGTCCATTCGCGAGGACGGCCCCCGACTCGATCGCCTCAGCAATCGGCTGACTTTCGCGACTATCGTGAATCTGGTGAAAATGCCGCAACAAGGTGCCAACGCGGTCCGGAAGCTGTGAGCGTTCGACGACGAGATCGATCATGCCGTGATCCAGCAAGAATTCCGCGGTCTGGAACCCCTCGGGTAGCTTCTGTCGCGTTACCTGCTCGATGACTCGAGGACCGGCGAAGCCGATGATGGCTCCGGGCTCGGCCACGATGACGTCGGCGACGGTCGCGTAGCTGGCGGTGACACCGCCGTAGCATGGATCGGTCAGAATCGAGATGTGCGGAAGCTTTACGTCACCGAGATGCGCAAGTGCGGCCGTCGTCTTGGCCATCTGCATCAGGGAGAACATGCTCTCATGCATTCTGGCGCCACCCGACGACGATACGGTAACCAGGCCGCGGTGCTCGTCGATGGCGCGCTCGATCGCGCGCACAAGCTTTTCACCGTAGACCGAGCCCATGCTCGCGCCGAGGAACCCGAATTCGGTAACGGCGATAGAGACCGGCTCACCCGCGATGGTCGCGGTGCCGGAAACCAGCGCGTCGTTCGAACCCGTCTTGAGCGCCGCGGCCGCGGTTTTATCTCGATAGGCATCGCCGTTGGCGACGAAGTCGAGCGGGTCGGCCGATCGGAGCTGCGCATCGAATTCGGAGAATGTTCCCGAGTCGACCAATGTGTCGATTCTTTGTCTAGCTGTCAAGCGAGCGTGGTGTCCGCAGCGAGGGCAGACGAAGAGGAGTCTTTCGGCATCCTTTGAATATTGTAGTTCGTTACACTTTGGACATTTGGTCCAAAGGTCGTCAGGAATTGAAACCGTCTCCTCACCTTGCGCACGCTGGGAGAATCTTGGCTGTCTTCGGAAGAGTTCGCGCATACCACCTCGACGAGACCTAGCGGCACTCGTGCTACTGGCGAGCTTCATGCAATACTGGCGAGTATAGCACAGCCTGTACGGCCAATCTGGCGCCAAGTGCATTGTCCGTGCATGATGGAACTGTCACGTTCAACGCTTGATAGGCAGCGGCAAAGAGTGATTTAGACGCCGAAATCGGGTGTGGTCCAAAGCGCCGGAAAGGGGATCCGCTTGAATCAAGTCGCGGTGATGATTTTGGCGGGCGGTCAGGGTGAACGGCTCAGCATCCTCTCGCGCCAACGAGCGAAACCGGCCGTCCCATTCGCCGGAAAATACCGGATCATCGATTTCGCTTTGAGCAATTGCGTCAACTCCGGACTGTTCGACGTTGCGGTTCTTACGCAGTACCGACCACACTCCCTCAACGACCATATCGGTCATGGACGGCCGTGGGACCTGGACCGTGAGCGCAACGGCGGCGTGGTCATTCTGCAGCCCTACCTCGGTCGCTCCCACTCCGGCTGGTACCGCGGAACCGCGGACGCTATCTATCACAACCTCTTCTTCGTGACACGCGGGCAATTCTCTGACGTGCTGATCCTCTCCGGCGATCACATCTACGCTATGAATTACGCACCCATGATCGCCCGGCACCATGAGTTGAATGCCGACGTCACCATCGCGGTGCAGCCCGTGCCGTGGGAGGACGCCAGCCGGTTCGGGTTAGTCACGGTGAATGACGACGATGTCGTTACTGAATTCGATGAGAAGCCGGCCGAACCGCGCAGCAACCTTGCGTCGATGGGCATCTACGTTTTCAAGCGCGAAATTCTGCTGCAAGTCTTCGACGAGGCGCCGGACGAGATGACTGATTTCGGCCATCAAGTCATTCCATATCTCATTCGGAACGGTCGAGCCTGCGCCTATCGATTTGAAGGTTACTGGCAAGACGTTGGCACGCTGCAATCCTATTGGGAAGCCAATATGGCGCTTCTGGACGATGTTCCACGTCTGAATCTCTACGATCCAAACTGGCGCGTCCACACACGCAGCGAGGAACGTCCGCCGGCCAAAATCATGGAAGGTTCGCACGTTTCACGGAGCCTTCTATCGCACGGCTGTATCGTCATTGGTGGACGTGTCGAGCATTCCATTCTGTCTCCGGGCGTCGTCGTTCATCGGGGGGCGGTCATCCGTGACTCCATCATCATGACCGACACCGTGATTGGGCCGGGAACGGTGGTTGATCGGTGCATCATCGACAAAGAGGTACGGGTCGGTGCGGACTGTTACTTGGGATACGGGGACGACTATTCACCAAATTGGCTCGAACCGAAAAGACTCAACACCGGTATTACACTGATTGGGCGGAACGCGATCGTGCCCGACGGCATTCAGATGGGCCGGAACGTACTCGTGGGCACCGAGGTGACCGCCGCTCAATTCACCGACCGGGTGATTCCCAGTGGGGACACGATCGATTCACAGGTCCCGGCTCTCTGGTCGTGACGGGACGATTAACGACTGAACAATTCGATTGCATGTGCTCTACGACGTCCGGTGGCCGCATCCAATTGACGAAACTAGAGTTGCTGGCGGTCGAGTCCTTCGCGGACGTCGCAATCTGATAAGCTGTGTCGCCTTCATGCCATTGGGTAAGTCAGCAAGGCGCACCATCGTTTGGAAGGGAGAGCGCGCTCTGTGAATGAGAGAAGCTCGCTCAGCACCGTCTTACAACAGCGAGCAATCGTCGATCTGGTGGATATCGTCGGTTCGCTTCCGACTGAGGACCGTGATCGGTTCGAGCGACTTTTTCGGGTGGAAGCCTCGGTGGGCCATTTGATTCCGCCTGAACATATGAATCGATGGATCGACCGCTATTTCGGGTCGGTTGACCGCGTCACCACCCAAAAGGTTATTAAGGTCACCAATCGTGAGACGTTGGAGGAGACGCTCTTCAACGAGCTGCGATCGCGACGCCCGCTCGAGGCTCGTATTCCGGCTGAACTCGCCAACGAGATCGCCAAAACCGCGCCAGACCCGTTCTGTGAGCCGGAGCTCAATACTCCCGAGGACACGTTTGGGCGCATTCGAGGCAAGCACACCGTAACGGCCAGCAATATCGCCAAATATGATGGTTGTCACGGGGTCATCATCTTTGACGAACACGATCCTCTGGCGTTCACGCGCGATATCGTGCTGGACGCGGTGTCGGTGGCGCAGGAGTGGTTCGCTCGCTCTCACGCGGCGAATCCTTCGGCAATCTATCCGCTGTTCATGTGGAACTGCCTCTGGAAAAGTGGCGCGTCAATCCCGCATGGGCACGCGCAGGTCAGCCTGACGCGTGGCCGCCACTACGGCAAGATCGAGCGTCAGCGTCGAGCGGCGCAGTCCTATCGTGACCAACATGGGTCCAACTATTTCGACGACCTGTTTCTGGCCCATCAGAGCTTGGGGCTCGGTCGCGAGATCGACGGCGTGCGCGCAATGACGACCGTCACTCCTCTCAAGGAGAAAGAGATCTACCTGCTGGCGGATCAAGTCAGCGATCGACTGGCGACCGCCGTCTTTCGCGTCTTGCAGTGCATGGTTGAAGATCTGAACGTCGTCTCCTTCAACCTGGTCATGGCGCAACCACCGCTGGTAGAGACGGAAGAGGATTGGTCCGGCATTCCAGTCATGGTGCGGATCGTCGATCGAGGGGACCCGCTCAATCGCACGTCAGATTTCGGCGCGATGGAGCTCTATGCGGCCAGCGTCGTCTCGAGCGATCCGTTCCGCGTCGCCGAAGTGCTCTGGGGAAGCCTCGAACATCGCTAACCTCGAGTTGAATCTCGGTGTGTCGATACCGTCTCGACGTCTTGCGACGCCTGGTTACACCCACATATACTGCCAATCTCGTTGAGCCATTACCGTGCGACGGTCGGCTCTGTGACTGGTGGTTCGATCGTGGTGCGTGACTGGGAGAGTTCGTGGAGCAGTCGAAAAGCGTTCGTGTCGGTGTCGACATCGGTGGCACGTTCACCGACCTCCTCGTGCTCGACGAATCGTCCGGCGCCTACTTCGTCGGCAAAACGCTGACGACACCGGACGACCCCTCGCGCGCCGTGCGCATCGGCTTGTCCGACATGCTTCAGCGCCATGACGTCGACCCCGGCAAGGTCCAGCAGATCATTCACGGCACGACGTTGGTGACCAACGCGTTGATCGAACGACGCGGGGTGCCGACTGCCCTACTCACGACCAAAGGGTTCCGCGACGCGGTCGAGATCGGACATGAGCATCGCTACGATCTATACGACCTCTTTCTCGAGCTTCCGCCGCCGCTCGTGCGGCGACGCTGGCGACTTGAGGTCGACGAACGGGTCCTTGCGGATGGCAAAGTTGAGCGGGAAATCGATCCTTCTCAAGTTTCTGAGCTGATTGCCGAATTGCGAAGCGGAGGCATCGAAGCTGTCGCCGTCGCCCTCCTGCACAGCTACCGTTTCCCCGAACACGAGCGCCGCGTCGGCGACATATTGGCTCGCGAAGCGCCAGACATGACGATCTCCCTCTCCTCCGACGTTGTCCCTGAAATTCGCGAATATGAGCGCACGTCCACCACCATCTGCAACGTCTACGTGCGTCCGGTGGTGGACCGCTATCTCGAGCACCTCGAGGGCTCGTTGCGCGATCTCGGCATCGATTCGAGCCTCCTGATCATGCTTTCATCGGGCGGGATCTGCACCGTCGAAACGGCCCGTCGCTATCCCATTCGCCTGGTCGAATCGGGTCCGGCAGCCGGTGCGCTGGCCGCTGCGCATCTGGGAAGCGCGATGGGTGTCGATGATCTCCTCTCGTTCGACATGGGCGGCACCACCGCCAAGGCCTGCCTGATCGATCGCGGCAAACCGCTGACGTCGTCTCAGTTCGAGGTAAGTCGCGTTTACCGGTTCAAAAAGGGGAGCGGATTCCCGGTCAGCGTACCGGTCATCGAGATGATTGAGATCGGCGCGGGTGGCGGCAGCATCGCATCGGTCGACAGTCTCGGACTGCTCAAGATTGGCCCACGCAGTGCTGGGGCTGTTCCTGGTCCGGCGAGCTACGGACAGGGAGGCGACGAGCCCACAGTCACGGATGCCGACCTGTTGCTCGGATACCTTGATCCCGACTTCTTCCTTGGTGGAACGATGACGCTCGATCGTGATGCCGCCGAGCGTACGATTGAGGAAAAGGTCGCCAAGCCACTTGGATTGACGACGATGCAAGCCGCCTGGGGCATTCACCAGCTCGTGAACGAGAACATGGCGAGTGCCGCGCGCGTACACGCCGTCGAACGAGGGAAGGATCCTCGCAAATACCCGATTTTCGCCTTTGGTGGTGCCGGACCGGTGCACGCGTTCGGCGTAGCAAGCATCCTGCATGCGCCGGGACTGATCATTCCAAGCGGTGCGGGTGTCGCCTCCACGATCGGATTCCTTGTCGCTCCGCTGGCGTTCGATTTCGTCCGTTCTGCCATCAGCAGGCTCGACCACGTTGACTGGGATGAGCTGAACGGCATGTTCGGCGAGATGGAGAAAGAGGGCCGCGAACTGCTCCAACGAGCCGGAGTCGCGATTAGGGACATCGAAGTTCGTCGGACGGCGGAGTTGCGCTACGTCGGGCAGGGTCACGAAGTTTCAGTGCCGGTGCCCGATGGCATCCTCAGTGAGGCGTCGCTGGCGGCAATCGAACGGCAATTCGAACAGCTCTACCAGCATCTGTATCAGCGAACCGCGCCGGGTAATCCGATCGAGACCGTGAGCTGCCGCGTCGTTGTGTCTGGCCCGACGCCCACTTTGCCCGCGATCAATCTTCGCGGCGACCACTCGGATGGGATGAGATCAGCTTTGAAGGGGTCGCGCCTGGTCTACGATTCGCCTGTCGGCGAGATGCGCGAGACTCCGGTATACGACCGCTATCGCTTGGTCACCGGAGATTCTGTTGACGGGCCGGCGATCGTGGAGGAACGCGAGTCCACCTTCGTTCTCGGGGCTCGCGCGACGGCTCGCGTCGACGAACGTCAGAATCTTGTGGTGGACCTGTCTGACTGATCCCGGTCAGATTCTGATTGCCTCGCTTATCCAGTTACGTTGAGTCACGTTGGAGGTTCCGCTTGGTAAACGCGCCGGTTGGTGAAACGCGAATCGATCCGATCACCCTCGAAGTCCTGTGGAACCGGCTCATCGCCACGGTCAATGAGCAGGCCGCCGCGTTGATGCGCACCTCATTCACCACCATCGTGCGCGAGTCGGGCGATCTGTCGGCCGGAGTGTTCGACACGCGTGGCTACATGATCGCGCAAGCCGTGACAGGCACTCCCGGGCACATCAACTCCATGGCCACCTGCATTCACCATTTCATGGCGGTCTATCCTCCGGAAACGCTCGCGCCGGGCGACGTCATGATTACGAACGATCCGCAGAAGACGTCGGGACACCTGCACGATTTCACCGTCATCACGCCGATTTTCAAGGGCGGCAACCTGGTCGCGTTCTTCGGAAACACGTGCCACGTCCTGGATATCGGCGGACGCGTCTACGGCACAGACGCGCACTCGATGTTCGAGGAGGGATTCTACGTTCCGATCACCAAGATCTTCGTGGCGGGCGAGCCGAATCACGAATTGATGAAACTACTGGCGGCCAACGTACGCACGCCCGAACCAGTTCTCGGCGATAT
This sequence comes from uncultured Chloroflexia bacterium, assembly GCA_963822235.1. Lineage (GTDB taxonomy): Bacteria > Chloroflexota > Chloroflexia > Thermomicrobiales > Thermomicrobiaceae > CALAGB01. The sequence goes on along the minus strand of CAWGGU010000005.1, from coordinate 447,917 downwards.
CCATGCCCAGGTGGCCGCAAACGACGTGGGCGGGCGGCACCTGCTGGAGTTCATGGAGGAGTTCGGGATCGACGACCTGACCGCATTGTCCGATGAGATCGTCGATCGTTCGGAACGTGCCATGCGCGCGGCCATCTCCGCGGTCCCAGACGGCGAGTACGAGAACGAGGTCTACTCCGACGGATACGAGGCGCCGGTACGACTGCACGTCAAAATCATCAAGACGGGTGACTCCATACACGTCGATTGGGCGGGCAGCAGCATGGAGAGCATCCGCGGAATCAATGTGGTGCTGAATTACACCCACGCCTACACCACGTATGCCTTGAAGTGCGCGCTGGCCCCTGACGTCCCCAATAATGAGGGGAGCTTTCGTCCGGTATCGGTTTCGGCGCCGCCGAGATCGATCCTGAACGCCCTGAAGCCGGCACCAGTGGCCGGTCGCCATGTGATCGGACATTTCTTGCCGGGAGCCATTTTCGGCGCACTTGCTGCCGCTCTCCCCAATCGAGTGATGGCCGAGGGAGCGGCGAACATCTGGTCGATGCAGTTCACGGGGTCCAACGAAGACGGCGATCCATGGACCTATATCTGGTTCTCCTCTGGTGGAACGGGTGCGCGTCCGACGAAGGACGGTATCAGTGCGACCGCATTCCCGAGCGGTGTGGCGGGTGTGCCGACCGAGGTCATCGAGAGCCTCTCGCCGGTCGTTTTCCGGTCGCGTGAGCTGGTAACAGACTCAGGAGGTCCAGGCCGCTTTCGAGGTGGATGTGGTCAGGAGATGCGCGTCACGGTGCGCACCGATCGGCCATTCACGTTGTCACCCCTATTCGACCGCGTGAAATTCCAGGCTGAGGGGTACGAGGGTGGACATGCGGGCGGATTCGGCGCTATCGAGGTGAGTGACGGAACCTGTTTCGACACGAAAGGCGCGCGGGAATACACACCTGGAACCGAAATCACATTCCGCCTACCGGGGGGAGGCGGCTACTTTGACCCCATCACACGTGACCCACTGCAGGTCCTCGACGACGTAATCGACGGTCTCGTCTCGGTTGAATCAGCGAAGCAACTCTATGGCGTAGCGATCCGAAATGACTCGCTAGACGTAGATATTGACGAGACTCGTCAGCTTCGCGAACGGTAACTTGCGCACGGCGATTTCTCCCTTTGAATCATTGCAAATCCGGATGCGTATGCGGCCATAAGGCTGGGTCGCAAATCTATCGCGCGTGAGTTGCCAAACTCTGAGAACGTACGCTTACTTGACAGACGGGTTGACGAAACCTAGAATACGCCCGTCGTTTTCCGTGAATTTTCGTAGGCGAATGTCCGTTCTCGTCGGGCTGTGACGGCAAGCTTGCAACCGTGCATGCGAAATACCGCGTAAGCAGTTCATCGAGATCCTGAGGATGAGGAGGTGTTCACTCCGGACTCGTCGGTAAATCAATTTCTCGAGATCTCATGAGTCTAGATCCAATGGGTTGTGGCGCAGGGCCACGATTGTAGGAGGAGAAACCCGTATGGAAGACCAGGGCCTTCGAAACCTTTACGAGCAGGCCATTACCGGCGCGATGTCACGCCGCCAAGTTTTGAAACGGGCCGCGGCGCTCGGATTGTCCGCCCCGGCGATTGCGGCGCTATTGGCCGCATGTGGCAGCTCGAACAAAACTACGCCGACGACCGCGTCAGCGTCGACCTCGACCTCCAGTAGCGGTGGCACGACCCCAGCCGCAACAACAGCGGCGACGTCCACCTCAGCTGCATCACCGGAAGCATCCGCGACATCCGCATCAACGTCGACAACGACGGCGGGCGCCGGACGAGGCAAGGGCGATACGCTGAACCTCCTGTGGTGGCAGGCTCCGACGATTCTCAACGGTCACCTTTCGCAGGGCACCAAGGACTTTGACGCCTCGTGCGTCGTACTCGAGCCGCTTGCTTGGTTCGACAAGGATGGCAAGATCGTCCCGGTCCTCGCAGCCGAGGTTCCGAGCCTCGACAATGGTGGGGTAGCCAAGGACGGCATGAGCGTTACGTGGAAGCTCAAAGAGGGTGTCAAGTGGTCGGATGGTGAGGATTTCACCGCCGATGACGTCAAGTTCACCTTCGAGTACGTCAACGAATCCGGACACGTCCGCCACGACGGCCGGTAACTTCAAGGTCGTTGACTCTGTCGATGCGGTCGACCCCACGACGGTCAAGATCAATTTCAAGAACCCGACCCCAGGCTGGTACGGTGTCTTCTGCGGCGCCTACGGGTATATCCTGCCGCAGCATTTGCTCAAAGACTACGTGGGTGCTGCGGCTCGCAACGCGCCGTTCAATCTCAAGCCAATCGGCACCGGCCCGTACAAGGTCGATGAGTTCCAGTCGGGCGACCACGTGCAGTACTCGATCAACGACAGCTTCCGTGAAGCGGACAAGCCCTACTTCAAGCAGGTCTATCTCAAGGGTGGTGGCGACGCCACCAGCGCAGCGCGCGCCGCGATGCAGACTGGCGAAGTCGATTACTCCTGGAACCTCCAGGTGGAATGGGGCGTCCTTCAGTCGCTCAAAGACGAGCAGCCCAGGCGATCTGGTGATCTACGCCAGCCGTGGGTATGGAACGTATCCTGGTCAACCTGACGGACCCGAACAAGGACGTCAATGGCGAGAAATCGCAAATGGATACGCCACATCCGTTCCAGGCCGATCTGAACGTGCGACAGGCGTACGCGCTGGCTATCCAGCGCGATACCATGGCGACGCAGTTGTATGGCGATACCGGTACAGTGACCACGAACGTCCTGTGCGGTCCGACGAACTTCGTGTCCAAGAACACGAGCTGGAAGTTCGACGTCGATGCCGCCAACAAGCTGTTGGACAACGCGGGCTGGGCCAAGAGTGGCAGTGTTCGCGCCAAAGACGGCGTGCAGATGAAGGTCGTCTATCAGACGTCGGTCAACTCCTTGCGCCAGAAGGAGCAGGAGATCGTCAAGCAGGGCTTTGCCCAGATTGGCGTAGACGTCACCATCAAGTCGGTCGACGCCAGCGTCTACTTCTCGTCTGACGCCGGTAACAACGACACGGCTTCGCACTTCTACACCGACCTCGAGATGTTCACCAACGGCCCGTCGACCCCGTATCCGTTGGATTACATGGTCTCCTGGTGGGGCGATAAGTCCAACATCGCCCAGAAGTCCAACTCCTGGGCCGGGAACAACGTCGAGCGCTGGCAGAACGCCGACTATGACAAGGCGTATGCCGCCGCTCAGACCGAGCTCGATCCCATCCAAGCAGGCTCCGCTGTTCATCACTATGAACGACCTGGTCGTGAACCAGGTGGTCGAGATTCCGCTGATCCAGCGCAACGGGCGTCTTCGGGAGCGAACAAGAAGCTTCAGAACCTGCACTCTCGACCCTGGTCGTCTGATCTGTGGAATCTGATGAACTGGACACTCAGCAGCTAACGAAGCGAAAAGCGACGTTTCTGCGACTCAGTGGCGACGGCGCGGGGCATGTTTCCCGCGCCGTCGCTTCATTCACGCCAGGTCGATTTGACGCCGTACATGCCGCCGGTGTTCGCACATAACGCGCCTCGAATGTGCCGCTGGAATCGGCCATTTGAGCCGCTGAGAAGTTGAATTAGACGGCAAATCTGGGGTGACGGTCGGACTTTGCGCATGATATGATGGCCTTCATTAGGCGAGTGATAATCGACGCACTCCGACGCACGGCCCGTCTCATCTTCAGCGAGTCGTCAGCCTATCTGGCGGCAACACAAGTGGGGAGAAGATGTCTCGATGACCAGGTACCTTATTCGCCGCGTGCTGGTGGCAATACCGACGCTCATTGCCATTAGTATGGTCATCTTCACGATTCTTGCGCTTGCCCCTGGCGATCCGCTGTCTGAGTTCGCGCTCAATCCTTCGGTGCCGCCAGCGGTGCGCCAGCAGATTCGCAAGAGCATGGGACTCGATGACCCGATTCCGGTCCGCTACGCGAAATGGTTCACATCGGTACTTCACGGAGACTTCGGTTACTCATTCCAAACTCGCGCTCCAGTCATGAATCAGATCAAGCAGCGCTTGCCAGTTACGCTCATCGTGATTGGAAGCTCCTACCTCATCTCCATCTTGTTAGCGATACCCATTGGGATCATTGGGGCGGTGAAACAGTATTCGCTGTTTGACAACATCGCCACGACGATCTCGTTCGTTGGGTTCTCTCTGCCTACGTTCTTTACCGGGCTGCTGTTCATCATCCTCTTCACGATCAAGCTCGGTTGGTTCCCGATGATCTATAGATCGAACATAGACACCCCCGGCTTAGCCGGGGCATGGTTGCACGTAAAACAGACGCTCATGCCGATCACGGTGTTGGCCCTCTTCCAGACGGCCACACTCTCGCGGTACGTTCGTGCCTCAATGCTCGAGGTCATTCACCAGGACTATGTTCGCACCGCGCGAGCGAAGGGCCTGCATGAGGGCTCGGTTATCAACCGGCACGCGCTGCGCAACGCCCTGATCCCGGTAATCACCATCATTGCTCTGGGCGTCCCTGGTGTCTTCACCGGTGCCGTCGTGACCGAGCAAATCTTCCGCGTTCCAGGAATTGGGTCGTTGCTGATTACGGCGATCAACGCGAGCGATACACCGGTGGTCATGGCCATCGCGTTCATCTTTGCGGTGCTCGTTGTCATCTTCAATCTGGTTGCCGACGTTTTGTACGGCGTGTTCGATCCACGGATCAAATACTCGTAGGCCGCTGGGCTTGACAGTGAGGAGGGGTTCCTAATGTCAGAGGTCACGGAACACAGAGCCCAGTCGCCGTCCGAGGCAAGTACTGGCGCCGAGGCTCTTACCCAGCTGAGATCGAAAAAAGCTCGATCCCTGTGGGGTGACGCGTTCCGGCAGTTCAGGCGTCACCGCCTGGCTATGGCTGGACTTATCGTAATTATCGTCATCGTCCTTGCGACGACGATTGGCTACCCGCTCTGGGGCCATAGCTACGCGTACTTCAGTTTTGCTGACGCGTACAAGAATCCGTCGTTGGCTCACCCGATGGGAACGGACGACCTTGGGCACGATGCGTTCTCACGAGTGCTGTGGGGCGGTCGCGTTTCTATCGCGGTCGGCATCGTTGCCGCTTTCGTCGCCATCACGCTTGGCACGGTGGTTGGAGCGATCGCGGGATATTTCGGCGGGTTCACCGATTCCCTGCTGATGCGCATCACCGACATGTTCATCTCGCTTCCGACGCTTCCGTTGCTGCTTCTCGTTATCTACCTGTTCCAAGACAGCATGCGCAATCGTTTCGGTAGTATCGTGGGCACCTTCTTATTGATCGTGTTCATTATCGGCGCGCTGAATTGGATGCCGGTGTCACGTCTTGTTCGAGGCTCCTTCCTCTCTCTCAAGGAGAAGGAGTTCATCGAGGCGGCGCGTAGCGTGGGAGTCAGTACACCTTCGATCATTTTCAAGCACATCTTGCCGAACGTGCTGAGCCCGGTCATCGTGGCGGCCACCCTTGGTGTCGCCCAGGCGATTATCACCGAGTCGACGCTGTCGTTCCTCGGTCTCGGATTTCCGCCTGACACGCCGTCCTGGGGTCGCCTGCTGAATGATGGGCAGAACTTCATTCAGATTGCCCCGATCATGGTTATCTTCCCTGGAATGGCGATCTTCCTGACGGTGCTCAGCATCAACTACGTCGGTGATGGATTGCGCGATGCGCTCGATCCGCGCCGAATGGGTTAATCGTTCGATCGTCACATCAGGATCGGACTTGAATCGATGGCACAGGCATCGCCTGTGCCATCTTGCTGCGAATCTCACGCGCGACTGAAAGGATCCTTCGTGTTTCTTCGGTGCATGGATTGTGGTCAGCAGTTCCCTGCTCATGGCGTGCGGACGCGCTGCGACTGCGGCGGATTGCTCGACGTCGTTCTCGAGCTGAATGACCCGATCTCGACCGCAGTCTTCGACCAGCGTCTTGGAAGCCGCGACCCGCTCGATCGGAGCGGCGTCTGGCGCTTCCGTGAGCTGCTGCCAACCATCCCAGTCGATTCGGTCGTGACCAAGCCGGAGGGGAACACGAACCTCTACGAGACAGCCGCGCTCACCCACTGGGCCGGTGTCGAGCGACTGGTACTGAAGCATGAGGGAGAGAACCCGACGGGCTCCTTCAAGGACCGCGGGATGACCGTCGCCACCAGTCATGCCAAATGGGTGGGGGCCAGGATGGTCGCGTGCGCGTCGACCGGAAACACCTCGGCCTCTGTAGCGGCGTATGCGGCACTGGCCGGGATTCCATCGATGGTGTTCATCCCTGAGGGCAAGATTTCGGCTGCCAAGCTGGGCCAGACGATCGCTTATGGCGCCAAGATCGTACAGGTGCGAGGCGATTTCGATGCGGCCATGAAACTCGTTCAGGATGCGTGTAAAGCGCATGATATCTATTTGCTCAACTCGATCAACGCGTTCAGGTTGGAGGGGCAGAAGACTATCTTCTACGATCTTCTTCAGCAGCTTGAATGGCGTGTACCCGACTGGGTCGTGATGCCGGGTGGGAATCTCGGCAACACGAGCGCCATTGGACGAGCGATCTCCGATCTCCGAGACGCAGGTGTTCTCTCGAGAACGCCGCGGGTAGCCGTGGTTCAAGCCGCGGGCGCGGCGCCCTTCTACGAAGCCTTCGTGAGCGATTTTCGCAGCTACGAACCGGTTGAGGCGTCGACCGTGGCGTCCGCTATTCGTATCGGTGATCCGGTCAGCTACACTCGCGCTCGCCGAACGATCGAGCAGACTGATGGCGTGGTGGAGGTGGTCACCGACGATGAATTGCTGGATGCAAAGGCCATGATCGACCGGGCCGGGATCGGATGTGAGCCCGCCTCGGCGGCGACGCTCGCGGGACTGCGCAAGCTGACTCGTGCAGGAACAATTCCACCAAACGCGTTCGTGGCTGGTTACCTTACCGGGCACGTGATGAAGGATTCCGACGTGGTGATGGAGTACCACCTGGGAGATGGATCCGAGCACCGGCCGCTGGCAAACCGGCCCGTGGTGATCGATCCCACCTTGGACGACCTGGAGAGGGTTCTTGCCGGTGCGATTTAACGTCAAAGTTCCAGCGTCGAGTGCCAATCTCGGATCGGGCTTCGATACGCTCGCGGTCGCGTTGAACCTCTTCACCGAACTCGAAGTTGAATCTGGTGAGGACGGGATTGCCATCGAAGGTGGCCCCGATCTCGCCGGTGGCGACAACATGATCCAACACGGGATCGAGATCGCAGCGCGAGACATGAATCTGCCGGTTCCGGATTGTCGGATCCGCGTGAAGTCCGACATTCCGGTCGCCCGTGGTCTCGGTAGCTCGGCCACCGCGCTCATTGCAGGGCTGGTCGTAGGCAACCATCTGATGGATCAGCCGCTCTCGGATCAGCGCCTGTTGGAGCTCGCAACCGCGGTCGAGGGCCACGGCGACAATGTATCCGCGTCCCTCTTCGGCGGTGTGACGTTATCTCTTATCAGCGAGCGCGGGGTCCTTTACCGACGGGTGCCGGTGAACGGCGATCTCCGCGTGGTCGTCTTCATCCCCGATGCACTCGCGTTCACGGTCGATGCTCGTGCGGTCGTGCCTGAAAGTATCCCTCGTGTCGACGCGGTCGCGAATGTCGGACGCGCCGCGCTGCTGGTGCTCTCTCTCATCCAGGGGGATTTCTCGGTGTTGGATGAGGCGATGCGTGATTCGTTGCATCAGCCCTATCGCGCCGCGCTCTTCCCGCACGTTGAGCCGATGATTGAAGCGGCCGCCGCGGTCGGAGCCTACGGCGCGTGTCTCAGCGGAGCCGGACCTTCGGTTCTGTCGTTCGTCGACGCGGAGAGCGCTTCTGATGTGGCAACGGCACTGGACAGCGTTGCCGAACGCATTGGCGTCCCCGGCATAGCGCGACTCCTCGACATCGAATACGAGGGAGCGACGATACTCCAACCTGTCGCTCAGCGAGACAACGCCTTCCACTGATCGACTCGATCGCCTCGCGAACATGCGTTGATTGGTGAACCCCGGCGGTTGATCCGCGATGATTTACGACTCCACGTTCCGGTTGACGACGGGTCCGAAAACTACGGAGCCGCTTCATCATGGTTGACCCACCACGTCTCAACGTTCCACCACAATCCCGATACCGGTCCTGGCTTGAGCCCGTTCACGTACGCGCGTCCGGCATCGACCTCGAAGTGGTCATACACAGGGATGACCGGTAGATCGCGATAAATGGAGCGCTGGGCCGCATAAATGAAATCGACGCGCGACTGAGGGTCGATCGCGTTGCTTTGACCGACGAAGGCTGAGTCGACGAGCGCGCTCGTGTAGCCGGTTATATTGCCGCCGTTTGGATCGGTCGCCGTGGGAATGTTACGACTATCGAAACGCCAGACGAAGCGATCGACTCCGGAGCGCTGATTCTCGCTCAGCAACGCCACGTCGAACGCGCGGCTGGCAAGGATTCCTCCGGAAGCAAGATCGGCGTCGAGATCATTGGCTGAGACAGTACGCAACTCGACCTCAATACCGATCGCGGCCATGTCGTCGACGAACGCCTTCTCGATGCGTTGTTGCAGCACGATCTGGGGACTGTCACCTTGTTCTCCGGTCAGATTGAAGCTCAGCCGTACCCCGTCCTTCGCCCGAATACCGTCGCTCTGGACTTTCCAGCCCGCGACATCAAGCGCCTGGCGCGCCTCATTCGGGTTGTAGTCATACGGCTTCAGGTCGGTCGCGCTCCATCCCGTATAGTCCAGCGGGGTGATGGCGATGGAGGTCTGGCCGTTGAGGAATTGGTCGACGATCTTCCTACGGTCGAATCCCAACATCATCGCTCGACGCACACCGAGGTCGGACAAAATTGGGTTGGGCTTGGTCAAGTTCTCGGGTTCGTTGAGATTTATCGCAAGGACTTCGACTCCGCCCGCCTTCGGCGCGACCACCTCGGTAACGCTTGGTATCTGCCGCAAATCAACCACTGAGGTCTCCGGCAGGTCGACTGCAAGATCTAGCTCACCCGTCGAGAGACTTGTCATGACCTCGCGTGAGTCGGCAACAAACCGCATCACGATCTTGTCCAGTCTGGCCGCATCACCGAAGTAATGGTCGTTGCGTTCCATTGTCAGCTGATCGCCCTGCGACCACTTCGAGATCACGAACGGGCCGCTTCCAATATGTCCGGAATCTCCGTATTCGGAGCGGGCGATCTCCGCGACCGGCACCTCCTCGAAAACGTGCTCCGGTAAGAGGAAACCAGAGGTCGATTCGCTGCCGCCCGCCAGGATCGTATCCGTCAGATTCCCCGTCGGTTGATTGAGTGTGATGGAGGCGGTCAAATAGTCGGGACTGATCGCGATGCTGGCAATGTTGCTCCACCCGTCGCGATCGATGGCGGGATAGGACGGGTTGGTCACGGTTTTCCAGGTGAAGAAGAAGTCACGCGCGTCCAGCGGTTTGCCGTCGGACCATTCCAGCTTTGGTCGGAAGTTGAGCGTCCAGGTTCGGCCGTCGGCCGAGATCCCGCCGTTTTCGAGCGTGGGAACGTCGGTGAGGAGTTGCGGCTCGTAGGTTCCGTCGTCGCGAATGCGGATCATGCGCGCATCGAGCGCGCTCAACGTGTCCAGCGTCGCGGCATTGTCACTCAGCGTGAAGTTGAGAACGTCCGGCTCGATCGGCATGGCGACAACCAGAGTCCCGCCCTTTTGCGGCTTGGCGGTGGGCGGAGCAGTGCCCGGCGTCGCGACGCTTGGACTCGACGCTGGCGTCGGCGCGGACGAGTTCAGCACGCATGCTGGAAGCAGCAAGACGAGGCCGAGAATCCACGCGGCCGCTCTCGCTGACCGGCGGGAGGAATTCACCAGGGCTCCAAGCGCGAGGAACTGAGAGCCGATCCAAACGCGACGGTTGCGCTCATAACCGGCCAGCGCCATCGGACGGACGTCGCCTAAGTATAGGAACCCATCAAAACCCACGCCAGCACATCGTGGTCCGATCACGTATTAGGTTGCGCGATTCTACTCCCCATTATTGAGTTGCCGCGACCCGAGGGCCACGATCTCGATGGTTGACCGACGCGCCGTGCGTTGTATGATCTCGCTACGAACACCGAGAACATACTGATCAGCAACGGAGCAGAGGTCGATGTCCCAACCCGAATTGGCCGTTCCCTCCTCGGATGTCCAACTGGATCACCGCTATTACGGTTGGGCGCTGGCGCTGTTTGTCTCGGCACTGGTCGGCGGCATTCTGGCCATGTTCCTCGACAGCCACACTGGCGCGGACGGCCAGTCGGAATTTGGCACGTTCGGCGATATCGGTCTTGTGGCCTACATCTGCGTCTACGGCGCACTGATTGCCATCAACTGGCGCGGTTATCTGCGTGCGTTGTCGGCGCATCGCTGGCTGAACCTGAGCGGCAACCACGCGGCGGGATGCGTGATCGTCGCATTCATGTTCCTGATGGTCGTACCATTCGTGCTGCTATTTTATCCGTTCTACGGCATTTACCAGTACGCTCGCGGTTACAACGAACAACGCAAACGGTACCCCCTCGAACATCAGAGGCGCGTGGCCGAGCTCGAGGCTCAGCTTGGAATCCCTCCGGTCGTTGACGGAGTCTGCCCGCAATGCGGCAAGCCGTTGCAGATGGACGCCGAATTCTGTTCATTCTGCGGAACTCGTGTGCGGCCTGAAGTGCGGGCCTGTCCGAAATGCGGTGCGATCGCCCTTCCCGGAGCCGAGTGGTGTGCCAAATGCGGCTCGTCGTTGAAGGCCGCGTCCTCAGCGAGCTGACCTGGTTCAGCGCGTGCAGCCGCGGTCGCTCATACCAGAGCGGTCATCTGTGCCCGTTCACACCTCGATGTTATAATCGACCAGTTTCCGGCCAATGGAGTTGCCGGATGCGCCGGGCGAAATCTCCCGGCTTGTTGCCTTTCTGCGCTGCGTCCAACCCGGATAGCAACGGTCCGGCGGCGAACCAGCGTATACCCGGAGAAAGGGGGAATCGTTGCGCGAGTTCCACCGTGCGCCTCGCGGCTATGAATTGATGATCCTCATCAATCCCGAGATTACCGACGAGGCTCTTACCGCCACGATCGACGCTGTAAGCGGGTACGTCACGGCTCCCGGCGCCGAGATCACCTACATCAAGCGTGATACTCCCTGGGGACGCCGACGTCTCGCCTATCCGATCCAGCGGTTTCGCGATGCAACCTACATTCTCTTCCAGTTCCTTGCGTCACCGTCAGACCTCACCGAGATCGAGCGTGAGCTGAAGCTGGACGAGCGTATCATTCGTTATCTGCTCGTCCGACAAGAGCATCTCCACGTTGAGGAAGAAGAGGAAGGCGCTGAAGAGCAGGGCGAACAGAGTTCGTCAAGCGAATCAGGCCAAGAAGCTGAAGCGGCTGAAGAGTCGGGCGAATCGGCCGAAGAGGCAGACGAGACCGAAGAAGCCGAAGAGTCCAGCGATGACGATGACGACGCAAGTAATGAAAACGAAGACGCAAGTAGCGAGGATGATGAGTCAAAAGAGTCGGAGTAGCGCCCTCGCGGGATAGACGACTCGGCGGGCTGTGCTCAGATTGGAGTGTCAACATGTCTCGGGGTCTCAACAAAATCATGCTGATCGGCAATCTTGGCCGTGACCCTGAAATGCGGTTCACTCCAAGCGGTTCACCCGTGACCGAATTCACGCTTGCCGTGAATCGCCGTTATCGATCATCGAACGGTGAGCAAATGGACGAGACCGAGTGGTTCCGCATCATTTGCTGGAACAAGCTGGCAGAAATTGCCGATCAGTATCTCAGCAAAGGGACGCAGGTCTACGTCGATGGTCGATTCCACTCGCGCCGGTATACCGGAAACGACGGTACCGAGCGGACCTCCAACGAGGTCACCGCGAATGAAATGATCATCCTCACCCCGCGCGGTGAGCGTGGCAACACGAGCTTCCGCGAGCCTTCGTCACGGGGCCAGGAGTCGCAGGAATCCGAGCGCCTCGACGAAGATTTTGACGACGTACCGTTCTAGTTCGTCCACCTGTCCACCGGATTGATGGACGTGCGCCAACGTGGAGAGATAGCGAATGTCTGAAGATCGACGAGAATCGGGCCCGCGAGGGCGATCGGACCGCGGCGGATCGAGTGACCGTCCACGACGACGCTTTGGCGGCGGCGGCGGCGGCGGTGGTGGCGGCGGCCGTTATTACCCGCGCCGCAAGGTCTGCAATTTCTGTATGGATCAGGTTGAATTCATTGACTACAAGGATATCGGCCGACTGCGCCGGTATGTCTCCGATCGGGGCAAGATCGAGCCTCGACGCCAGACGGGAACGTGTGCCAAGCATCAGCGGTCACTGGCCGTAGCTATCAAGCGTGCCCGGCACCTTGCATTGGTGTCGTTCGCACAGTAATACCTATGATGTCGTGGGCAGTTCGAATTCATGGGATCCGAATGCACGTTGCGGTGTGAATCGCGAGGCGCCGATCCCTGACGAACTGCCCAAGTGTGGTTAGCAGAGAGACGAAAGCATCGGAATGTTCGATCGTTTCCGCATTTGGTTAGCATCAGTCACAGGGAGAAGCAGCGGAACTCGTCGTATTTCTCGTCGTGAGCGCGAAGAGTCTCAACGCCGCCTCCTGATTATCGGGATCTCGATCACCGCAATTGTCCTGGTCGTCGTCCTCTCGGCCGGAGCCTTTTACCAGTACATCTATTTCCCGGGGCAGACGCTTGCCGCGGTCAATGGTCAGAAGATCAAACGCACCGACTATTGGAAGGTGCGCAAAATGGATCTGATCAACCAGGTGGCGCAGTACTCCCAAATCGCTCAATACACTACCGGCGACCAAGCCACGCAGTACAAGACACTTGCCCAACAGGCGCAGGCGCAGCTTAAGACCGTCGAATCCGATCCGATCGACGCGAACACGCTCAAGCAGATGGTCGACAACATGGTGGTCCTGGACGGGCTTTCGGACTTGAACCTGTCGATCACCCAGACCGAGCTGGACGAGTATCAGGCTCAGCAGTTCGTTTCGTCGCCGATCGGCTCGCCGACTCCAACCCTCCCGATCGATCCCACGGCTGCCGCATGGGCCACCGCGACCGCTCAGGAGCAGGCGACTGCTTCGGCTGAAGCCTCAGCCACGGCCGCCGTCGTCGAGGGCACTCCGAGCGCGTCGCCATCGACGACCGAGTCTCCTGCTGCGACAGGATCCGCCACCGCCACTGAGGCGGCGACCGCTACCGGCACGGAGAGTAGCTCGACCGCCGCAACTCCGAACGCCACCGAGACGTCGAGCGGAACACCGTCAGCTTCACCCGAGGCTGGCACACCGACGGTAGCCGGGACTCCGACTGTCTCCGAGTCCGACGCACGTGCCACTGCAGCGGCGAACTTGCAGAGTTACAGCGACAACGTGCTGAAGCAGTCTGGGATGAGTATTGCCGACTTCCGGCGACTCGTCTTGAAACCGGATCTGGCACGCCAAAAGATCTCCAACAAGCTCCAGGGCCAGGTGCCGACGCGGACCGTGCAGATTCACGCCGAGCACATTCTGGTGGCAACTGAAGACGCGGCCAATTCGATCGTCAACAACGATCTGAAGGACAAGAGCTTCGAAGAAGTCGCCAAAGCCCAGAGCGCCGATTCGACGACTGCTCCCAACGGCGGTGATCTTGGCTGGATCCCTGAGGGCATCATGACACCGGAATTCGATCAAGTTGCGTTCTCGCTCAAGGCGGGTGAAGTCAGCAAGCCATTCAAAACCAAGTGGGGGTGGCAGATCGTCAAGGTCCTCGATCGCGAGGAAAATCGACCGATCACCTCCGAGATGTTGACCAAACTGCGGACCAACAAGTTGAATGACTGGTTGGATACCGCTCGCTCCAAGGACAACATCAACTGGAACATCGGTGCAGCGATGCCGTCCCCGACTCCGCAATCGGAGTTCACGGCGCCACCGGATGCACCACCGACTCCGACTCCGCTCCCGTCGCCAACGCCGACACCGGCGCCGCCTGGAACTCCGGGCGCGGGCACACCGGGTGCCGAGACCCCGACGCCATAGCATCAGCGCGGCACCTGTCGATACGGCAGGTGCCGCGCTTTAGGACGCGCATCAATCCGGCGAGCATGATCCTGATGGGAGAACCCGGTGAGCGACAACGTGGTCTGCTATTTCAATGACGACTTTGTGCCGATGAGCGAAGCGAAAGTCGGCGTGATGACGCACGCCTTCAATTACGGCACGGGGTGTTTTGAAGGCATTCGAGCCTACTGGTCAGCGGATCAGGAGCAGCTCTTCGTTTTTCGACTCGATGACCATCTGCGAAGGTTTGAGCGAAGTCGCAACGTGCTTATGATCGACCTCCCGTACTCGATTGAGCGACTCAACGAGATCTGCATCGAGCTTCTAAGGCGCAATCAGTTCAGGACCGACGTCTACGTGCGGCCACTCGCCTACAAAGCGTCGGAGCTCATCGGCGTTCGACTGCATAACCTCACCGATGCGTTCACCATGTTCTCGGTCCCGTTCGGTGACTACGTCGAAACGACCGGCGGTCTGAGCGTTGGAGTCAGCTCCTGGCGCCGAATCGACGACAATGCAGCGCCCGCGCGCGCCAAAATCACCGGTATCTACATCAACTCGGCACTCGCCAAAACGGAAGCAGCCTTGAACGGATTCGACGAATCGATCATGCTTACTGATGACGGCCACGTGTCGGAAGGAAGCGCTGAGAACATCTTCATGGTTCTCGGTGATCGACTTGTCACGCCGCCGCCGACTGATAACATCTTGATGGGTATCACGCGCGACACCATCATGACGATTGCCAAAAACGAACTGGGTATCGAGACGGTCGAACGTTCGATCGATCGAAGCGAGCTGTACAGCGCGGATGAATTGTTCATTTGCGGCACGGGTGCGCAGCTTCTGCCGGTGATCAAGGTCGACCATCGGCCGATCGGATCCGGTGCGATCGGGTCTACGACACAGGCTCTGGTGACAGCCTACATGGACGTCGTCCACGGCAAGATGGACGCATATCGGGCGTGGCTCACCCCGGTCTACCAGTAGGTCAGCGAACGGGAACATCTCCGTGAAATCATCCGCGGCGGGATCGGATATCGCCACGAGATGGCAGGCTGCGGCGTCGCCGGGCGGGCTCATCGGTGTCTTGGGTATCGTCCTCTCGCTCGTGCTGGTCGGGGGCACCATCGCCTTGATCACCGGGCATACGTCGCTGCCGATTCCGGCGGTGATCTCCTGGGTAGCGCTCTTGGTATTTCTGGCACTCGTTGGTGTCCTGACGTACCTGGTCTACGGCTACGTCACTATCACCTACGAATTCTCTCCTGAAAGACTCAAGATTCGTTGGGCGGGGCAGGAGCACGTCATCGACTTGACGTCGATTCAGCAGATCCTTCCCGCGGTCGATCGGCTGGGGGACAACCCCGGGCGATGGCGACGCTTCTGGACTGGCTACTACGTCGGTTCCGAGATTGGGCCTTCTGGGCCGGTCACCATCGTGGCCACGCTACCGGTGCGGCGCCAGCTGCTGATCGTGACGGCGGATCGCCAATTCGCTATTTCTCCCGACCGACCGGTCCTCTTTGTCGAAGAGTACGGCCGTCTGCGCCAGGCGCTCGATTACGCTACAACCGGTCAGTCGAGCCATGCGGGAGTGGACGAGAGTGTCGATCGCCTCGCCAAAGCAGGCTGGACCATGCAGTATCCGACTATCAAGCCCGGCACGAAGATGCCTACTGCCACCCCAACCGCGTCGGCCGCTGAGGAACAAATGGCGCCTCGACGACAACGTCCGGCGAGAGGTCGATCGCGAGAGAATGGGTCACGAACCCACGTGCTGAATGACAATATCGCCGTGGCTTTGCTCGGCATCACAGTGTTGATGAACGTGGCGATGGTTCTCTTCATCCTCATTCGGTACAACAGCTTGCCGCAATCGATCGTGCTCCATTGGAACGTAAATGGCGACCCAGACCGCATCGGTTCGCCGCGCGAAATATGGGTTATTCCGATCATCACGGCGCTGGTGACCATCGCGAATCTCATCCTTTCCTGGAGCATCGAGAAATTCGATCGATTTGCCGCTCGCTTCCTCCTGGCCGCCTCGTGCATGGTGGAGGTGGTCGCCTGGATCGCGCTGATCACGCTCATTCGTTGAGCACCGCATCGGACCAGATGACCGTCGATCGCTCAGTGCTTCGGGCGTGGAATCGTGAAACTGGCGACGAAATCACCGAATTTCCTCTGTTATAATAACGCGGGCTTCCCGGCATGCGCCGAGCCATCAAAGTACGCTGACAGCGCTGCTTCAACCTGTCGGCTCGCAACAGGACCAGCGGGAGGGTCATGGCGAACCTGATCACGATTGGTCGGTTGCTCCTCCTCTTCGTGACGATCGCCCTTATTTACTCCCGTTCGTATTCGGTGGTCGCGTGGAGCACGTTACTGATCGGTATCGTGTTCGCAAGTGATGCGCTGGACGGTTTCGTCGCGCGACGCCGTAAGTCGGCCAGTGATCTCGGTGGGGTGCTCGACATTGCCGGAGATCGCGTCGTAGAGAACGCGCTCTGGGTGGTCTTCGCGCAGCTCGGCCTCATCGGGGTGTGGGCACCGCTTCTCGTACTCACGCGTGGATTTTTCGTTGACGCGATGCGCGGTATGACGTATTCGGCCGGTAAGACCGCTTTTGGTGAAAAGACGATGATGCGGACTCCGCTTTCTCAATTCATCGCGGCATCGCGGTTTATGCGTGCCTTCTATGGCATGGCTAAGGCACTGGGCTTCGTCTTTTTGACCAGCCTCTTCGCGGCGCATCTTTCGTCGGGAAGCAGTCTCGACCGCTTCTACTCTCACGATCCCATCCGCTTCTTTGGTTGGGCTATGGTGTATTCCGCGCTGGCACTAACGGTGATACGCGGAGTGCCGGTATTGGTTGATGCAATGTATTACGTACGCGCTCCCAAGAATACGCCGTCATGATCGCCGCGGTTTTCGACGTCGATCGAACGCTCCTTCCTGATACGACCGCCGAGCGTCTTTTCTTGAGCTACCTGATCAGCGAACGGGTCGTCGGATTCCGTTCGCTTCTCGAGACACTGCGATTCATCGCTGTGAAGGGACGGAATAACCCGATCATGGCGACGCGGCGTCATCGTCCCTATTTGCGTGGCAGCCGAGTGGCGTTGGTCAACGAGTTGGGCGCGCGCTGTTTCGAAGAGAAGATTCGACCTCGACTCTCTCCCAGAGGTGTTGAGCGGATCCAGCGACATTTGGAAGACGGTCACGAGCCCGTCCTCCTCTCCGGCTCTATCCCTCAGATCATTGGGCCTATGGCAGCGTCGCTCGGCGTTGAACACGTCATCTGCAGCAACCTCGAATCGCGCGGCGAACGCTTTACCGGTCGATTAATTGGACCGCATCCCTACGGTGGTGGTAAGGTCCTGCTGATTCAGCGATTTGCCAATGAATTCAAGATCGAGTTGCAGCGATCCTTCTGCTACGCGGACCATCATACGGATGAGCCGGTGCTGAGCCTGTTTGGACACCCCGTCTGCATCAACCCGAACGAGCGATTGCGCCTGATCGCTCAGCGACTCGGTTGGCCGATTGAAGAATTCCGCTGACGGCTCGGTTGACGGGGTAAGCGCATGGTGACGCAACGTAAGGATCGCCCTACCAGCATCAAGGCTCGTCTCGCCCTTCGTTTCGCGACCACACTCGGACGGGTCGGCGACATTCTGCCGGATGGACTCGGGTATTGGCTAAGCGACCGATGCGGTGATTTGATTTTCACCTTCACGCCAAAATATCGCGGCAACGTGCGCGCTAATCTTTCCCATGCGACTGGACTCCCGGAATCGAGCCCTGAGGTGCGGCGGCTGGTTCGGCGCGTCTTCCACTACAGCTCGCGTAACTTCTTCGACCTCATGCGGGTGGCGCATCTGTCTGACGACGACCTGCGCGCGGCGGTCATCGGCTCCAAAGAGAGCTGGGAGCGATTGGACCGCGTGCGCGAAGCGGGAAAGGGAGGGATCGTCGTCAGCGCTCACTTTGGTGCATTCGATTTCACGGGTCAGGCCATCTATTCGAATGGCTACCCCATCATTCCGCTCACGACACGAACGGTGCCCGAGCTCGTCTATCAGGTCGTGACACGGCTGCGACAGAGCCACGGGCTGGACATCGAGGAGGCAAACCCTCGCGGGGTGCGTCGTGTCCTTTCGGCGGTGCGTCGCGGTGAGTTCGCTGGACTCATGGCCGATCGAGATTTTTTCCACAATGGAATCCCGGTCGAATTTTTCGGCGCGATGACCTCATTGCCAGGCGGCCCTGCCCGCATCGCACGCGATACGGGAGCGCCGATCATCCTCGTGTTCACCAAACGGCTCTCGAAGGGCTACGTCCTGAACGTGGAAGAGCCGTTTCACGTAGAGAAGACGGATGACGCCAGTCGAGACGTCGGCCTGGCGATGGCTCGCGTCGTACGTTGCTTCGAACGCCAGATTCGAGAAAACCCCGAACAGTGGGTGATGTTCCAGCGAGTATGGCCCGACGCAGAAGTTCCCGTGGCACATCCTGCGGTGGCGACGCTCGAGAAGAGTCTGCGACAGGTCATGATGGAGTCCGATCAGACGGCACCGACCGCTGCTGGCTCAACGGCAGGCGCGGCCATGCCCACGGCGGTCAGTGGTGAGCCGCCAGTGCGCCTGGACCACGATCTGTAAGCGGACTCCCGTCTGCTTGGCGGCGAAGACCGCTCAGCGGTAGTTCACGAACTGCAGCGCAACGTCGAGGTCGGCCGACTTCAGCGATTGAATGACCTCTTGCAGCTCATCTTTGTTTTTGGACGTGACGCGAATCGCGTCGCCCTGGATCTGTGGCGTCACCTTTTTGTGTTCGCTACGAATGTCCTTGATCAGCTGCTTTGCCAACGGCTCCGGAATCCCGCGTCGGAGCTTCACCACCTGTCGAACTCGTCCACCGCTGGCATCCTGCACCGTCTGATAGTCGAGGATCTTGAGCGATAGCCCGCGGCGCAGCACCCGTGTGTCGAGAATGTCGGTCACCGAGGTGAGCGTGAACTCATCCGACGTCGAGATAACGAGCTGATCCTTCTCCTGCTCGATCTCCGTCTTGGAATCCTTCAGATCGTACCGTGTGGTCACCTCACGCATCGCCTGGTCGATAGCGTTGCGCATCTCCTGCTGGTCGAAATCGGAAACGATGTCAAACGAAAAGCTTGAAGCCAACTTGCCTGCCTCCTTTCACAGCCTTCAAGTATGATGGAGCCGCCACGGTCAGGGCAAATTGAGTGCGAACTGGCACGCGATGGCTTGGCTCGCATGTCAGTTGGGGATGAGGTTGGGGAACGTTTGCGCGATCACTATTCAAGTGTCGGTCACCTGCTCACGATCGAATCACGGCACGTAACGATTCACTGGCAAGCGTCGACGCAGACGCGCCTGGCCGTCGTCGCACCACATGCGGGACGCATCGAGCCCGCCACCGGTGAATTGGCACTGGCGATCGCTGGAGATGACCACGGCGTCTATTGCTTCTCCGGTCGAGATCGATCGAACAACCATCGCCTGCACGTCACGTCAACCAGATTCACCGAGCCATGTCTCGAACAGGTGCTCTATGGTGTCGCGGCTGTCGTCACCGTGCACGGGTGCCGGCTTCCGCTCGAACCAGTGACGCTCGTCGGGGGATCGAACCGGCGACTCAAGCACGTAATCAGCGATACGTTGTCAGACGCGGGGTTCTCGGTTCGAGACGCCCGGGCACCAATGGCCGGCAAGCACCCCTGGAACGTCACCAACCGCGCCAAGTTCGGTGGCGCTCAGCTCGAGATATCGCGAGCGCAACGAGACCTGCTCCTGAACGAGCGAACACGCTGTGTGAGGGCACAGCTGTTCGATGGTTGCGCCTGCGCCTTCTGTCGCTATGTAGCTGCCACGCGGTTAGCATTGGATCGATACGAGTCTGAGAAGATCTGATCGAGACGTTGGTCGAGCCTGCCGGTCAGGTGGTTGGCCCAGGCGTCGGAGCTGGTGTTTCGCCGACCCCGTCCACTGGATCCGGATTGCCCGCCGGGACGACGTGCAGCACACCCGCGCTGACCGACTCGACGCGCACGTGATCCCCCTCCTGAGCGGATCGTCCTTCCGTCACCGCAGTCCACTCCTGCCCACGCACGCGAATCACACCTCGTGGCTGCAATGCCTGTAGCACGATACCGTCTGCCCCGACGAGCCAGGTTGCGTTGGCATGGGTCATTCCGTGTCGTACGCGGAAGATGGCACGCATCATCAGCAGCATGACCACGACCAGCACCAACGTCGTGACGATGACGACCCAGATCGAAACCCCCACGGCAGGGACGATCGCGGACGTCTGACGTACCGGCCGATAAAGGGTGAACGACCCGACCAAAAAGAGGATCGCTCCGATCGGCCCCACGAACGTCAGTTTCGGCGTAAACAGCTCTCGAATGAAAAAGATGAAGGCTGCCGCCATCAAACCGACTCCCAGCCAGGAGATCGGCATGTTGCCAAACGCCACGAACGCAGCGGCCAGCGCGATGACTCCCGGGATTCCGGCGATCAACCGGCCCGGGTTAAACAGCTCGATCACCAGGAGGAGGGCGCCCAGGCTGAAGAGGATGTACGCCACGTTCGGATCGGTGATCTTCTGCAGGATAAGCTCGTGCCAGGACGCCTTTTGCCAGACGATGCGCGCGTTCTCCGATTGGATCGTGACCGGTCCCGCCAACGTCTGCACCTCTTTGCCGTTGATCTGGGTCAGAAGCCCCTCGATGTTCGGAGCGATCAAGTCGATCATCCCCTGCGACTTCGCCTCGTCTGCAGAGAGTTTTGCGTTCTTCTGGATCATCTTCTTGACCGAGTCGACATTCCGGTTCCGCGCGGACGCGGTATTGGTGGCGAGTTGTTCAATCTGATTCAGTCGTTCCTGATCGACATCGGTCGACGTTGCGCCGGTCAGACTTTCAGGGTTGCCCGCCCCAAGACTTGCGTTGGGGCTCATAGCCGAAATGTTTGCGGCCAGGGTGATGAACATGGCGCCTGAGAGGGCTTCCGAGTTCTGATCACCGTCGACGTAGACGATGATGGGAACTGACGCCGAGAGAAGCGCACGAGTGATCTCTTGAACCGAGCTCTCGGTTCCACCGGTGGAGTTGATTTCGATTAGGACAGCGGTCGCTCGATTCGATTCCGCCGTGCGAACCGCGCGAATGACCCGTCCGGACGACAGTGAGCTGATAACACCGTTGAGGTGGACGGCATAGATGCGTGGACTGTCGGCACGGGCAGGGGAGTCGGCAATGGTGCTGAACAGGACCAGCACCAGCAGTGCCAGAACCATCCGGTAGACCGTCCTATTGAACTTGGGGAGAGACGTGTGAGAAATCACGCGACGGTGCCCCTCGTCATGCTGGCGAATGCCGCTGCGCGGGAGCGCCGGGCCCGCTGTCGCCACTCTCTAATCCTAGCATGGAGGCCGAGAAACGCGGATTCTGTAGGGCGGGCGAGAGGTCATGAGACGCCAATTTTGGCTTTTGACAGGCTCTTGCGCCCTGTGATAGCATCATTTCAGTGGAGGGCGCATGCTCTCCACATATTTCATAGTGGATTCGGCGACGACCGGGAGTAGTAGACCGGAATTGCAGAGAGCCGCTGGTTGGTGCGAAGCGGTGATGTCGGTCGAACTCGCCCGCGAGCCGCGCCCGCGAATGCCGAACAGTGCAGGAGCCGGCGCCGGTTAGCCCCCGTTATCGGGTCACAAGCGGATAGGCATGGGGCTGTAGCTCAGCTGGGAGAGCACAACACTGGCAGTGTTGGGGTCAGGGGTTCGAGTCCCCTCAGCTCCACCAACGTGACCTATCAAGCGGGGTGGTACCGCGGAAGCCGAGCCTTTCGTCCCTGAGAGGGATGAGGGCTCTTTTGTTTTTCCGGAAATATTCGAACTGCGGCCGGATATCGACTAGTCCGGAACAACTGCGCAGCATGGGCGGCCGACTTTCACATTCGGCCACGACGAGCGGCAACGGAGGTTGCACATGGCGACGACTCAACCCGTGGTGAGGTCCGAGCGATACGATCCAAGCATCATTGAAGAGAAGTGGCGTCAGGCCTGGGAAGAGGCTCGTCTCTACGAGGTCGCCCGAGATCAAAATCGACCTAAGTGGTATCACCTGACGATGTTCCCATACCCGTCGGGAGATCTGCATGTCGGACATTGGTACGCCATGACTCCGTCGGACGCAGCGGCACGTTTCCGCCGCATGCAGGGCTACAACGTCCTGTTCCCGATGGGCTTCGATGCCTTTGGGCTGCCGGCTGAAAACGCGGCCATCAAACGCAATATTCATCCCTACACCTGGACGAAGACCAGCATCCCGCGCATGAAAGAGCAAATGCGCACGATGGGCACGATGATTGACTGGACCCGTGAGGTCGTCACGTGTACGCCGGAATACTATCGCTGGAACCAGTGGATGTTCTTGCAATTCTTGAAGAACGACCTGGCTTACCGCGCCAAGGCTGCCGTATGGTGGTGCCCACATTGCCAGACGGTGCTCGCGAACGAGCAGGTTATCGCCGGACGATGTGAGCGCTGTGAGACGGAAGTCTTCAAGCGTGACCTCGAGCAATGGTTTTATCGCATTACACAATATGCTGATGAGTTATTGGACTTCGAGGGAATGGACTGGCCCGAGCGCGTCATGACGATGCAGCGCAACTGGATCGGCCGCTCGGAAGGTGCTCGAGTCCGATTTACGGCTGAGTCGGGCGACGACATCGAAATCTTCACCACCCGGCCCGACACGCTCTGGGGTGCCACGTTCATGGTGCTGGCCCCAGAGCACGCGCTCGTCGAAAAGTTGACCACGGATGATCGGCGCGCTGTGGTTGAGGCCTACGTCGATCAGGCTCGACGTCAGTCCGAGATCGAGCGAACATCGACTGAGAAGGAGAAGACAGGCGTCTTCATCGGTTCCTACGCTGTGAACCCGGTCAATAACGAGCGAGTGCCGATCTGGATTGCCGACTACGTGCTGACCGGCTATGGCACCGGCGCCATCATGGCGGTTCCGGCTCATGACCAGCGCGACTTCGAGTTCGCTCGGAAATTCGGTTTGCCGATCACGGTTGTCATTCAACCGGAAGGCGAAACGCTCGAAGCGTCGTCTATGACCGAGGCATATGCCGGCGAAGGCGTGATGGCCAATTCAGCTCAGTTCGACGGCACGCCAACCGCGGACGGCGGAGCAGTCAAGACCGTCATTGCATGGCTCAAGGGGCAGTCAATTGGCAATGGCGAGGTCGGCTATCGTTTGCACGACTGGCTAGTCTCACGCCAGCGTTACTGGGGAACACCGATCCCGATCATCTATTGTGATGCCTGCGGAATTGTGCCTGTACCGGAAGACCAACTGCCGGTCATCTTGCCAGCAGACGCCGAGTTCAAGCCCACCGGACAGTCGCCGTTGCTGACGCATGAGGCGTTCGTAAACGTCACCTGTCCGGACTGTGGCGGCCAGGCACGACGTGAAACCGACACGTTGGACACCTTCGTCGATTCCTCCTGGTACATGTACCGGTTCCTGAGCCCACATGACGATAAGCAGGCGGTAGACCCGGATGAGGTCGCATACTGGGGCCCGGTTGATCGGTATACCGGCGGAATCGAACACGCGATTCTGCATTTGATGTATGCGCGCTTCTACACCAAAGCTATGCGCGACCTCGGATTGCTCAATTTCGACGAGCCGTTCGTCCGACTCTTCAACCAAGGAATGATCCTTGGCGAGAACAACGAAAAGATGTCGAAAAGCCGCGGCAACGTCGTCGATCCTGACGATCTGGTGGCCGAGCTGGGTGCCGACATCGTGCGGCTATACCTGATGTTCATTGGTCCGTGGGATCAAGGCGGGCCGTGGAACTCACGGAACATCGCGGGAGTCGAACGTTTCGTGAGGCGGGCGTGGACAGTCGTCACCGAGACTGCTGGCAACGTGATCGAGGTTGAGGAACCCGAGCAGGAGCTCGAGTTGCGACGGATCACTCACCGAACCATCAAGTCGGTAACCGAAGATCTCGAGGGCTTCCGCTTCAACACTATGATCGCGCGTTTGATGGAGATGGTGAATGAACTGACGCCGCGCATGGATCAACCGCTTGCGCGCACCGCCGCCTGGCGTGAGGCGATCGAGTCGCTCACGTTGATGATGGCTCCGAGCACGCCGCACCTGGCTGAAGAGCTGTGGCATCGGCTAGGACTACCGTTCAGCATTCACACCCAGAGCTGGCCGGAGTATGACCCGGAGTTGGCGAAAGAAGAGGTGTTCGACTTGGTGCTGCAAGTCAATGGCAAAGTCCGCGATCGCGTGCAGGTAGCGATCGGCATCTCCGAAGAACAGGCCATCGATTTGGCGGATGCCAGTGAGCGAGTCAAGGAGTTCACCGAGGGCAAAACGGTTCGACGCAAGATCTTCGTGCCCGGCAAGCTAGTGAACGTCGTGGTGAGCTGACGACCAGAATTCCAAAATAGAGACGAACATCGAATTGGTCCGGCGGTCGCGACTCGCGGCCGCCCTTCTCATATCGTGCACCTGATTGCCACATGCATCGAGCTACCGTTCCGATCTAACTAGGCCGTGACGTGTCTCAATGCCAAGACGCCCCTGAAAAAATGACGATGATCGACATCCGAGTAACCCGCCACAGTGCACGCGGCCGATTCCGACACGCGCGAATTCATAAACGCGAGATATCGACAAAGGCGATGCTACCCCGGTACGAAACGTGCGACCGGTCGATCTGTGTCGGTGCTTAAGTACTGCCCGGATTGACTCTTCACAATGCAAACAAACTGGTCCGGTGAGTCTGTTCGCTTTCACACGTGAAGGCGCGAAGGAGGAATGGTCGGAAAGTAGGATCGAGCCCGATCATCGTTGCGCGTCTCATGGAGATGCTTAGCGGCCCGGATCAGGCTATGCACGATGGTCGCGATCCGCGGTCAGAAGGGATTCCAGCACATGCGTATTGTTGTCGTCAATTCGGACAAGGCAATGTCCAGGCTCATTCGGTTTGTTCTCTCACAAGCTGGTCACGATACGGTATTGACGAGTTCGGCGGCGGATGCGGAGAATGCCGTTGACGAGGATAGGACCGACGCGGTTCTCCTCGACGCCGAGCTTGCCGACACCGACGGCTGCGTGGTGTGCCGCAATCTGCGCAACCACGATTATTCAGGACCGATTATCTTCGTCAGTGGGCGCCGCGACATCAAAACGAAGCTTCGCGCGTTTGAAAACGGTGCTGACGACTATATGGTTGAGCCGTTTGACCCGCAGGAGCTCGTCGCTCGTATCGAGGTTGTGGCGCGACGCTGCCGGCGCAGCGTGATCGAGACATCGCCGACGGTCTTGCGCATCGGCGCAGCCGAACTCGTCATCAGCGAGCTCAAATTTCACAATGGAGATGGCCGAGAGGTTCTGCTGACACCCACGGAGATGCGGTTGCTCGAGTGTCTCATGCGCAACGCCGAGACGACCGTCAGTCGCGAGGCCTTGATCGAACGGACCTGGGGCTACGATTTCGTGGGCGACAGCAACCGGGTCGAAGTCTACGTGGCACGCTTGAGAAAGAAGATCGAGCACAATCCCAGCGAACCACGATTGCTGCACACGATTCGTGGTCTCGGCTACGTGTTCCGGGTCGACTCCGCCACCACCAGTCGTTCTCGCGATAATGGCGTGTCGTCGAAAGCCGACACAAACGGTCGTGCGTCGATCAACTATTTGTCGCAGACTCACGATCATGCCATTCACGAACAGGCGGCGTTCGACAGCTAGTTGCATTCACGATCTAACGGTTCCTTCTCCCGCAATCATTCATCATCGATATTCATCGCTCTCTCGACTTTCGGGAGAGCGATCGTCGTACGTGCTTGCTAGAATCCCTGTGTCGAACATGCGGACTGGACGTGATGAGGGTGAGATGAAGATCGAAACATTCGCGCTCGAGCGCTGGATGACGCGCTGGGAAACGGTGGTCGAATTCGATCTGGCGGAGAGCGGTATCAAGCCGCTGACGGTCGACGAACTTCTGCGGTTCGGTGGACGAGACGAATCGCTCGAGGCCATGCTGGGCATCTCACTGGGGTACAGTGAGGCACGTGGGACTGAGGATCTACGCGATCTCATCGCAAGCCTCTATGCGGACGTCACACCCGACGACGTTCTCGTCACCACGGGGGCGATCGAAGCCAACTTCCTCCTCTTCAACGTTCTGCTCAACGCCGGTGACCACGTCGTGGCAGTCGATCCGGCATACCAACAGCTGCAGAGCGTTCCACGCGCCATTGGGTGCGATGTATCCCTCTGGCGCCTGAGACCGGAGAATGACTTCCGGTATGACCTGGCTGAACTGGATCGTCTCATCACCCCGAAGACGAAGCTCATCGTCATCAACACGCCGCATAACCCTACCGGGTCGGTGCTGACGCCCGACGAGCAGGCGGAAGTTTATCGACGTGCCGAATCGGTCGGCGCGATGGTGATGGGGGATGAAGCGTATCGCTGGCTCACGCTCCCTGGTCGCGAACCGTTTGCCGGTCCCGTGCGCGATATCGGAGAGAACGGCATCAGCGTCGGTACGCTCTCGAAGCCGTTCGGACTGCCCGGACTGCGCATCGGCTGGATCGCCGCAACCTCCGAGATCGTGCAGCAGAGCTGGTCGATGCGTGATTACGTCTCGCTTAGCCCGGGCAAGCTGAACGACTATCTTGCGACGATCGCCTTGCGTTCGCGCGACCAGGTGTTTGAGCGGACTCAGCGAATTGCGGGCCAAAATCTTCAGACGTTGGAAGCCTGGATTCATCAGCGAGAGGATATGGTGAGCTGGGCTGCGCCGAGGGGTGGTCTCCTCGGACTGCTGCACTACAACATCGACATGCCGTCGTTTGAGCTTGCCGATCAACTGGCCTCGGAATCCAGCGTGATGCTGGCGCCGGGCGCTGCGTTTGGCTACGAGCACTTTCTCCGCATCGGTATCGGTGGTGATCCGGACGTCTTCCGACGCGGACTCGATCGCACGGCACCTATGCTCGAGCGGCTCTATTCAGATCGTGGACCTGCCAAGAGCTGAAATCGCTCAGCGCTGCACGAAGAGGTAGGCCACGTATGCGGCGCATTCGCGTGCGACGTACTTGTACTCGAGCAACGAGTTTTGACGAATCGGGCTGGTCTGTGTCGGTGAGGTGAGCGCGATCAGCCCCAAATCCTCAGCCATATGTTTGACGCGGAACATGTGAAATGGATCACTCACCAGCAAGACCCGTTCGTTGTCCCGAAGCTGCTGTTGACGCGCATCCTGCAGGTTTTGCCACGATGTGAGACCCCCAACGGTGCGCATGGCGCTGATCGGGACGCCGCGTCCTTGCAGATATTCCTTTGAGACTTCTGATTCGGAATAGACGTCGCCCTTACCGGTCCCTCCGGTCAAGACGATCATCGGAGCGTATCCGTCGTGATACAGATCGTAGGCGTGATCGAGTCGCGCCTGAAGATCGGGCGACGGGCGGCCATTCCATTGCGCCGTGCCGAGAACCACAATGGCATCGACCGGAGCTCGTTCGTCCATTCGTGCCTGGTGCAAGATGGCGAAGACGAGCAGCGCAAATGAAACGATGACGAGGAAGAATCCGACTGTGACCATGATGACCAACAGTCGAACGACTCTCCTGAGTGTGATCGATGTTGCGTTTCGGCGTCTCGAAATCGTGCGAATAGCCACCTTATAAGTCCCATCAGCACCGTGCCGCTGAGTCACGCGTAGATCTTACACAGACGGCTGGTTTCCGCCGAGTATCAAAAGCGTCTATACTTCGGATATGGCTGACTCGAACATGCGTTCCGGTATCGTCACGGCAATCGAGCCACAAGCGCGCCACCCTGATCGCGTCAACATCTTCATCGAGGGTGAGTTTGCTATTGGACTTGCGGCATCGGTCGCGCTGGAAAGCGGCATCGCCGTAGGACAGATGCTGAGCGACGCGGACGCACAGCGTTTGGCCGGCGCGGAGGAAAGCCATCGCGCCACCGAATCCGCCCTGCGGTTGGTCTCCTACCGCGCGCGGTCGGAGACAGAGATTCGACAACGCTTGAGTCGAAAGGACTTCTCGGCCCAGGCGATCGATGCCGCCATCGCCAAGATGCGCGACTGGGGGTACATCAACGATCAGGAGTTTGCGCGGCAGTGGGTGGCAAGCCGAGAAAGCCATAGGCCGCGCTCGACGCGTCTTATGAAACGGGAGCTCGCCAGCAAAGGGGTGGATGCCTCAACCGCCGACCGGGCAGTTGACGAAGCGGACATTGACGACTTCCGTGTGGCGCTCGATCTGGCCCGTAAATGGATGCCGCGCATAGATCGCGAGGACGCTCAGACGAAGCGACGCCGTTTGTCCGGCTATCTTCAGCGCCGAGGATTCGGCTGGGACGTGGTGCGACGCGTACTGGATGAGACGCTATCTGGGCCGCACGAGTAGTCGCCGAAGGGAGCATATGCGCGTGTCCGACAGTGACATCAACTGTTCCTTCTGTCATCAAGAGCGCGTGCGGTTTCGCGATGTCGATTTGCAGCACGTCGTCTACTACGGAAAATACCTCGACTATTTCGACAACGCGCTCTACGAGTACCTGCGGTCTCTTGGCTTCGAGACGGGCGAGATCGACGGCACGCATGGGTTCGATACATCGGTCGTTCGGATGGAGATCGACTATCGTGCTCCGGCTCGCTTCGACGATATGCTGCGGATCGGCGTGCGCGTCACGCGCATGGGCAACTCGAGTCTCGACGTATCGCATCAGGTGCACAACGAACGCGGAATCGTTTGTGAAGCCAAACTCGTGCTCGTCAATTTTGACGCCAAGTCCGGGAAGGCGCGGCCGATTCCTGATGGTATTCGGAATGCGATCTCGCAATCGAATAGCGCGGCGACTTCTCAAAGCGACTCAGTCTAGCGGAAGACTGGAAGGTGCCTCAAGAGCCTGATATACTCTTCTAGGCCGCAGGAGACTACCTCCCAGTTTTGCCCAATCAAACAGTCGAATCATAGTGCGAGCAGGTCAGCAAATATGGCTGAGATTACCTGGTTGGGCCATGCGTGTTTTCGTATTCGAGGGCGGGAAGCCGTCGTTCTGACCGACCCGGCCACCCGAGGCTCCGGTTATGACATTGGCAACCCTTCCGCCGACATCGTCACCATTAGCCACGACCACACCAACCACACAGCGGTTGACGACGTGAAACCGGGATTCCACCTCATCACGGGGCCGGGTGAGTATGAGATTCACGACGTCTTCATTCGAGGCATCCGCACCTATCACGACAACGAAAAAGGCGCGAAGCTCGGTAAGAACACCGTCTATCTCATTGAGATGGAGGATCTCCTCATCTGCCATCTGGGAGATTTGGGGCATCCGCTGACCGAGGAGCAGTCGGAGAGTATGAGCTCGGTCGACGTTCTGATCGTGCCTGTGGGTGGCGGTCCGACGATCGACTCAACCGCCGCCGCGGAGCTTGTTGGTCAGCTCGAGCCGTCCGTTGTGATTCCAATGCAGTATCAGACCGAATCAGGCGACCTCGATCGCGAGCCTCTTGAGTCTTTCCTGAAGAAGTTCGGCATCTCGGAGATCGAAGTCCGCGATCGCATCTCCATCAAGAAAAGCGATCTGAGCGAATCAGTCGACGTGGTGGTGTTAAAGCCGCCGCAGTGATTCTGAATCCGCCGGTTACGCACGGGTTGTTTGGGGGATTTGCTGGCGTCGACGCCGGGAAGGTTCAGTGAAGATGCCAAAATACATATTCGTGACCGGAGGTGTGGTTTCTTCGGTCGGCAAGGGTATTACCACCGCGTCGATCGGCCGCCTGATCAAGAGCCGCGGCCGCAGCGTCAGCATCATGAAGCTTGATCCATACCTCAACGTCGATCCGGGCACGATGTCACCGTATCAGCATGGTGAAGTCTTCGTGACCGACGACGGCGCCGAGACCGACCTCGACCTCGGGCATTACGAGCGATTCATCGATGAAAACCTCAGTCGCGCGTCCAACGTCACCACCGGACAGATCTACTCGTCGGTCATCGCCAAGGAGCGGCGCGGCGACTACCTGGGCGGCACGGTGCAGGTCATTCCCCACATCACGAACGAGATCAAGGACCGCATTCGACTGGTGGCCAACCAGGAGGGGCTCGACGTCGTCATCGTCGAAGTGGGTGGCACCGTGGGCGACATCGAGAGCCAGCCGTTCCTCGAAGCCATCCGTCAGATGCGCAAAGAGGAGGGGCGTCGCAACGTCCTCTTCATCCACGTCACGCTCTTGCCGATGATCGGAAGTACGGGCGAGATCAAGACCAAGCCGACACAGCACAGCGTCAAAGAATTGCGTGCCATCGGCATCCAGCCGGACGTCATCGCGGTGCGGGCCGACCATCCGGTGCCGGACGACGTGCGCGCCAAGATCTCGCTCTTCTGTGACGTCGACGAAGACGCGGTCATCCCGCTCACCACGGCCGAGACGATCTACGAGGTGCCTTTGGTTCTGGAGGACTCCGGATTGGGCCGCTACGTCTCGGACTACTTCGGCTGGGTCGATTCCGTTCCCAATCTCTCCGACTGGGAGCAACTCGTCGAACGTATCAAAACGCCACGTCGTCGAGTCGAGATCGCGTTGGTCGGTAAGTACGTCGAGCTGCACGATGCCTACATGAGCGTGTCGGAATCGCTCTCACATGCCGCGTTGGCGCATGACGTCGACGTCGACATCACCTGGATCAACTCCGAGAAGTCCACCTTGGAGGAGATCGAGGAAGAGCTGCGGACCGCCTCCGGAATTCTGGTGCCCGGTGGCTTTGGACCACGCGGAGTTGAGGGGAAGATATTTGCCGCCAAGTACGCCCGAGAGCGGCAAGTACCCTATCTCGGCCTTTGCTATGGTTTGCACATGGCGGTCATCGAGTTCGCGCGCGACGTGCTCGGTCTGCAACAGGCCAACAGCACCGAAATCGATGAACTGACGGCAGATCCCGTGATTGCCCTGATGCCCGACCAGCGCGACGTTGATATGGGCGGCACTATGCGCCTGGGGCTCTACCCGTGCAAGCTCGTTCCGGGGACTCGCGCGGCTGAGTGCTATCAGGAGCCACTCGTCCAGGAACGTCACCGGCATCGCTGGGAAGTCAACAACGCCTATCGCGAGATGATGGACGAAGCCGGCATGATCGTGAGCGGCACGTCGCCCGATGGCAAGCTCGCCGAGATCATGGAGCTCTACGACCATCCGTGGTTCGTTGGGGTGCAGTTCCATCCTGAATTCAAGTCGCGTCCAACGCGACCGCATCCATTGTTCGCCGGGTTTGTGGGCGCCGCGAAAGAGATCTTGCACGAAGGTGATCAACGACCGCTGCCGTGGGAGCAAGTGGCCGTTCAGCGAGTAAGTGATTGACGCGATTGCGTCAAATCCGGAGATTGTGATAGGATTCGCAATCGACAGGAGGGAAGATGAACCTCTCCCCTCGTGGCCAACAGGACTGGCGAGCAATCGGCGCGGCATCCGGATTAGGTTGCTCAGTTGTAGCCAGTCTTTTACTATGCATCGGGGGAGGAATCCTTCTCGATAAGTGGCTGGGCACATTGCCCGTGCTTACGCTGGTGGGCGTCGCGCTTGGCCTCGTACTCTCAGGTTATTTACTGTACCAACTCGCCGTGATGAACCTGCCGAAGAAGCAGCGTGTTCGTTCCCAGGATGCTGAGCGCAAGAATCAGTCCGGGGATCTTGACGAGTAAGGACAACTATGGAAGTCCATGTCGAAGTCGCACCGCAGCCGCTCTGGCATATACCGCTTCCCGGTAACCATTCTATCCCCATAACCAACACGATGGTGGTGATGTTTGTCGTGATGGCCCTCCTGGTGATCCTCGGGGCGCTCATCGCGCGTCGCTCATCCTTGATTCCGGGCCGCGTTCAATCGGCGGTGGAGATCATCGTCGAGTTCCTCATGGGACTGGTCGAAGGAGCTGCCGGGAAGCGCCTGGGGCGCTCCATCTTCCCGATTATCGGTGGGCTCTTCATCTTCATCCTGTTCGCAAACTGGATCGAATTACTTCCGGGACTTGGCTCAGTGTGGGTGGCGCGAACGGTAAACGGTGAGGTGACTCACGTACCGTTGATTCGCCCCCCAACATCCGATCTCAATATGACTATCGCCATGGCCCTCTTGAGCTACGTCATGTTTCAGTATCTCGGCATCAAGGCTCATGGCTTCAAAGGGCGTATCAAGCACCTGGCGAGTCCGGTTTTCGTCTTTCCCATCGAAGTCATCAGCGAGACCGCTCGCATCATCTCACTTTCCTTCCGACTCTTTGGAAACATTTTCGCCGGTGACGTCCTGCTGACGATCATGTATGCGATCGCCAATGCGATCAAATACTCGGTCATTGGCCTGGTCGTTCCGGTGGTCTTCCTATATCTCGAGGTTCTGTTCGGGTTCATTCAAGCCTTGGTATTCGCGATCCTGACGCTGATCTACATTTCCCTGGCCGCGTCTGGGACGCATGATGATCACGTCGAGGAGCCGTTCGAAGAGGAGTTCGAGTCGCGGGCACACCGGCATGCGGAGTCCGCGGCAGTAGGTGATTAGTCTGTCCCGACGTCCGGGGCGGGCTCGGTTGGATTTAGGCGCAGGTTGAGGATCGTGGTTTGAATCGGTTCGTCTGATGACGGGCCGAAGAGGGGAGAACGTCGAGCGTGGTATCCAATGTTACAGATCCCGCAGTAGTCGTCCCGATGGCGGCGGCTCTCGCAATGGGTCTCGGGGCGATTGGCCCTGGCATCGGCATCGGACTGGCGGTAAAGGGCGCACTCGAGGCGCTGGGTCGCAACCCAGAAGCTGAAGGCGCGATTCGTACCACCATGATCATCGGCGCCGCGCTGGCTGAAGCGGTTGCCATCTACGCTCTGGTTATCGCGATCATCATCGCGTTCGTGCTCTAATTCGACATTTGTGATGGCGCTCCTCGTGGAGCGCCATCGTGCGTGATCGTGAGTGACCGAACGGGATTCGACGTGTTCACGGTTGATGACGATGATCTCTCAGAGACAGTCGCGACCATGAGGTAGTGTGAATGAGTGCACTTGGAGTAAATGGCTGGGATCTGATTGTCCAGCTCATCGCGTTTATTCTTTTCCTCGTCGTCTTCTGGAAGTACGCGCTGGGCCCGGTCACTGGCATGCTCGATCAGCGACGAGAGCGGATCGAAGAGAGCATGCAGGCGGCCGAGCGGATGCAGAAAGAGCTGGCGGCGACGCAGGCTCGTAACGAGGAAATCCTGACTGAGGCCCGGCGCGAGGCCCAGAAGCTCCTGTCGACCGCGCGCGAGAATGCCGATCAGACGTTGGCACGTGCTCGGGACCAGGCGCAGGTCGAAGCCAATCAGATCATTGAGAAGGCTCGGGACGGCATTGCCGCGGAGACCGAGCAGGCGTGGCAACAGCTTCGTCAGGACGTGGCCGATCTGGCTATCAGCGCTGCGACCAAAATCGTGCGCAAAGAGCTCGATCGATCGCAGCAGACTCGGCTCATCGAGGAAACGCTTGCCGAGGCGAGCACTGACGACCGGTTCCAGGCCTAACATCAGGCCAGGGGAGGAACGTGGATGTCCGTTGGCGGAGCAGCCAAACGATATGCACAAGCGGCATTTGACGTCGCCAAGCAGTACGGCAATCTCGATGATTGGGAGACGCAACTCGCCCAGGTGAGCGCGACCGTGCAGAATCCGGAGGTCGCGGAGTTTCTCGTTCATCCGTCCGTGCCACCCGAAGCAAAGCAGGCTGCGTTGCGTACGATGGTACCCCGCGAGGACCAGAAATACATTCGCAATCTCATGCTGCTGCTGCTCGAACGGGATCGATTACACCAGCTTCCGCAGATTGTAGAAGTTTTTCACGAAATGGTTCTGCAGGATCGGGGCATCGTCATAGCCGATGTGACGACCGCGGTGGAGCTCGATGCGGCCGAAGCTGAGCGTGTGCGCGAACGGCTCACGGGTATGGTCGGCAAAGAGGTTCAGATCCGAACGCACGTGGCCGAGAACATTATCGGCGGTATCGTCATCCGGATGGGTGACACGCTGATCGACGGCAGCGTGCAAACACAATTGAAACAGCTTCGACAGAGCATGGCCCGTTGATTCGGGACCCTGCACTGCCTTTTTCGCTGTAAATGAAACGCGCAAACGCCGATCCGAACTGACGCACCAGCAGGAGGAACTATGGTCGCACGGCCAACCGAAATCAGCGACATACTGCGACAGCAGATCGAAACCTATGGCGAAAAGATGGTCGTCACCAACGTCGGGTACGTTGTTGAGGTTGGAGACGGTATCGCCACGGTTCACGGCCTGCGCGAGGTGATGGCAAACGAGCTTGTCGAGTTCTCCAACGGGGTCATGGGCATGGCCTTCAACCTCCAGGAGGATTCGGTCGGTGTCATCATCCTCGGTGAGTTCACCGAAATTGAAGAAGGCGACGAAGTCAAATCGACTGGTCGCATCGCCGAGGTTCCCGTCGGCGAAGCGTTGATTGGCCGCGTTGTGAACGCGCTTGGCCAGCCGATCGATGGCAAGGGCCCGATTCAGACGACGAAGACCCGACCGATCGAGCGCATTGCCCCTGGCGTTATCGCGCGCCAGAACGTTGACACGCCGCTTCAGACAGGTCTCAAGGCCATCGACAGCATGATCCCGATCGGCCGCGGACAGCGCGAGCTCATCATCGGCGACCGCCAAACCGGCAAGTCGGCCATCGCGATCGACACGATCATCAATCAGAAGCGCTCCAACGTCGTCTGCATCTACGTGGCCATCGGCCAGAAGCGCGCGCAGGTCGCCCAGACGGTCGCCATTCTCGAGCGCGAAGGCGCGATGAATCACACCATTGTGGTGGTCGCCGCGGCGGCCGATCCGGCTCCGCAGCAGTTCATCGCTCCCTACGCCGGCACGTCCATGGGCGAGGAGTTCATGGAGAACGGCGGCGACGCGCTGATTATCTACGATGACCTTTCCAAGCACGCCTGGGCCTATCGCCAGGTCTCGCTGTTGATGCGTCGTCCTCCAGGACGTGAGGCCTATCCTGGAGACGTCTTCTACCTGCACTCCCGTTTGCTCGAGCGCGCGGCACGCATGAGCGAAGCAGAGGGCGGCGGCAGCCTTACGGCTCTTCCGATCATTGAGACGCAGGGCAACGACGTCTCTGCTTACATCCCAACCAACGTTATTTCGATTACTGACGGCCAGATCTACCTGGAGTCCGACCTCTTCTATGCCGGTGTCAGACCGGCTGTGAATGCAGGTCTCTCCGTCTCGCGCGTCGGTGGAGACGCGCAAATTCGTGCCATGCGACAGGTCGCTGGTCGTATGCGACTCGACCTGGCCCAGTTCCGTGAATTGGCGGCGTTCGCTCAGTTCGCGTCGGACCTCGATCCGGCCACCAAGCGGCAGATCGATCGCGGCCAGCGCCTGACTGAGATCTTGAAGCAGCCTCAATACGCCCCGATGCCGGTAGAGGAGCAGGTGGCGATCATCTGGGCCGCGACGAACGGGCCGATGGACGACGTTGCGGTCGAAAACGTGCGTGAATTCGAGGCTCAATATCTCGACTACATGCGGACCTCGAAGCCGGATCTGCTGGCGAAAATCGCCGAGCAGAAGCGTCTGAGCGATGAACTGATCGAGGAGATCCGCACCGCGGCAAATGAATTCAAAAGCAGCATCTGGTCGGCGGCAGCAGCGACCCGCTAGACGACCACCGGTAGGAGAGGAATGAGGGCGTGCCCACACTACGTGAGATCCGCCGCAGAACCGAAAGTGTGAGAAACACCTCGCAAATCACACGCGCGATGGAGATGGTTGCCGCGTCGAAGATGCGCCGTGCGCAACAGCACGTCGTGGCGACGCGACCGTATGCCGATCGCATTCGCGCGATGGTTGGGGATCTTTCGTCTGTCGGGGTCGAAGAGCAATCTCGCTTCCCGCTCCTGGTGCAACGCCCGATTCGACGCTCAGAGATCATCGTGATCACGTCCGATAAGGGACTTGCTGGAGCGTTCAACTCGAATGTCATTCGCCGTGCGCTCCGCTTCATGACCAACGAGCGACCAGAAGGCCCCGAGAATGTCGACATGATCGCCATCGGCCGCAAAGGCCGGGATTTCTACACGCGCTTCGGGAAGAACCTTATCGCCGACTTCCCGCAGTCGGGCGAGCAGCCCTCGATGGAATCCGTTCGTGCCATCGTGCAGGTTGCCATTTCAGACTTTGAATCCGAGAGGGTGGACGCGGTCTACGTCGCGTATACGAGATTCATCAACACGCTGCGGCAGACTGCTGAGATCCAGCAAGTCCTTCCAATCCAGGCACCGGAAGGATCTGGAGAGATCACGGATTACATTTTCGAGCCGAGCCCGGCGGCGGTCCTGGAAGCGTTGCTTCCACGCTTTGTCGAGATTCAAATCTTCCAGGCGTTGCTTGAATCGATCGCAAGCGAGCACAGCTCGCGGATGGTTGCCATGAGAAACGCGACCGACAACGCTCGAGACCTGGTGAGAGAGCTGACGCTGACCTACAACAAGGTTCGCCAGGCGCAGATTACCCGAGAGGTTTCGGAAATTGCGGCTGGAGCCGCGGCTCTTTCCTGATGACGTGTCCAGGAGCAGTAACTATCACTGCGCGAATTCGAGAGGAAATACTCTAGATGGCAGCAGGCACAATCGTTCAAATTCAGGGCGTGGTCGTCGATGTCGAGTTCCCACCTGATGGGCTACCGGAAATCTACAACGCGCTCGTGGTTGAGCGAGAGGGCTCCGATCAGCCACTGATTCTGGAAGTCCAGCAGCACCTTGGCAATGACTGGGTTCGAGCAGTCGCCATGTCGACGACGGACGGGCTCCGTCGTGGCGCGGTGGCGGTCGACACCGGAAAGGCGATCCAGGTGCCGGTTGGTCCAGCCACCCTGGGACGGATTTTTAACGTTCTCGGGCAGCCGGTCGATAATGCTGGGCCGGTCAGCACCGAGATCGAGTACCCGATTCACCGCCTGGCGCCATCATTTGCCGAGCAGTCCACCGAGGTCGAAGTCTTTGAGACGGGCGTAAAGGTCATCGACCTGATCGCGCCGTTCACCCAGGGCGGCAAGACCGGTGTCTTTGGCGGTGCCGGCGTCGGCAAGACCGTCATCATCATGGAGCTCATTCGAAATATCGCCGCCGAGCACGGTGGATACTCCGTATTCACCGGTGTGGGTGAGCGCACCCGTGAGGGGACGTCCCTCTGGGGCGAGATGCACGAATCGGGCGTCGTGGACAAGACCGTCCTCGTCTTCGGGCAGATGAATGAGCCGCCAGGAGCGCGCCTGCGGGTTGGTCTTACAGGCCTGACCATGGCCGAGTACTTCCGCGACGAAGGCCGCGACGTGCTGCTCTTTATCGACAACATCTTCCGCTTCGTCCAGGCCGGTTCGGAAGTGTCGGCGCTTTTGGGTCGTATGCCGAGCGCCGTCGGTTACCAGCCGACTCTCGGCTCCGAGATGGGCCAGCTGCAGGAGCGCATCACTTCAACCAAACGCGGTTCGATTACGTCGGTGCAGGCGGTCTACGTGCCAGCCGACGACTACACGGACCCGGCACCAGCTACGACGTTCGCTCACCTCGATGCCACGATCTCACTCGAGCGGTCGATCGCCGACCAGGGGCTCTATCCCGCGGTGGACCCGCTGGCGTCGACTTCGCGTATTCTCGATCCGCAGATCGTCGGTGACGAGCACTACAACATCGCTCGAGAGGTGCAGCGCGTGCTGCAGCGCTACCGTGACCTGCAGGACATCATCGCGATTCTCGGTATGGAAGAGTTGAGCGAAGACGACCGGCTCACGGTCACGCGCGCTCGAAAGATTCAGCGCTTCCTGACACAGCCAATGTTCGTCGCCGAAGCCTTCACCGGTCGCCCGGGCCGCTATGTGGAGCGCTCGGAGACGGTGCGTGGCTTCAAGGAGATCCTCGAGGGCAAGCACGACTCTCTCCCCGAGCAGGCCTTCTACATGGTTGGCGGCATCGACGAGGCGGTCGAGACGGCTCAGCAGATGGCGACCGAGGTCTAGTCGTCTATCGGAACCGGTCAGCTGAGTGGCAGATGAGCTTCCCGAAGGTCTAGAGGGAGAAGAATGGCAAAGCTACGGGTCGAGGTTGTGACGGGCGAGCGAATCGTCTACCAAGAGGACGACGTCGATATGGTCGTCGCTCCGGGCGCTGACGGCACTCTCGGCATTCTTCCTCGCCATGCGCCGATCGTGTCACTGCTCGCTCTGGGCGAGATGCGCATCAAAAAGGGTGGCATGGAGGAGTCCATCGTTGTCTTCGGAGGTTTCCTCGAAGTTTCCCATAATCAGGTTCGAGTGCTAGCCGATACGGCCGAACGAGCCGAGGAGATCGATGTTGCGCGTGCGCAGGCGGCGCGCGATCGTGCGGAGGCTCGCCTGAGCGAGCGGGCCGCACAGATCGACTTCACTCGCGCCGAGATTGCTCTGCGGCGGTCGATGATTCGACTGCGAATTGGTCAGCGAACGCGCGGTCGACAGCCCAGTTCGCCGAGAGTGGGCGAGTAACGAACCTCAGTCGACATAATGGCAACACTGTGACTTTGAGACGGAAGATGGCGACCACCATCTTCCGTTTTCATATATGCTTGTGCTGGTGACGGACGCGTGGGGATAGTCCGCGCCATCAACCAACTTTGACGTAAACATGGCCCAGAGAACGGCCGGACTGGGGAGATCCGCATGCAGGTAGCCACCGAGGCCAAAACGATCGTTACGAGCGGCGGCGCGAGGCTTTCTGGGCGGGTGGGGATCGACGGTGCCAAGAATGCTACGCTCCCGGCAATGGCCGCGGCGCTCCTGACCGACGAAGAGTGCCTGCTGGAGAATGTGCCGGTCCTCGAAGATGTGCTCGTGATGGTCGACCTGCTGCGTTGGCTGGGCGCCGACGTCGACTTCGATCAACACGACCATCGCCTGCGTATCTGCGCGCGCAATGTCACGCAATTTGACGCGCCGTCACACCTCGTCGAGAAGATGCGTGCGTCCTTCCTCGTCAGCGGGCCACTCCTCTCGCGCTTTGGACAGGCGGGTTCGACCGCGCCCGGCGGCTGCAAGCTGGGTACGCGACCGGTCGACGTGGATCTGCGCGGGTTTCGACGCATGGGGGCCACGATCGAGAGCAACGACTCAGGCTACCGCATGTCTGCCAGTCGCCTGTACGGCGCCGAGCTCTACATGGATTATCCGAGCCACACCGGCACCGAGAACCTCCTGATGGCGGCAACATTGGCGCGTGGACGGACGACGATCGTGAACGCGGCTTCAGAGCCAGAGATCGCCTTCCTCGGTTCTCTTCTCGAGGATATGGGCGCACGCGTGCGGGGTGTCGGAACGCCGAATATCCGTGTCGACGGGGTGGATCGACTGCGGGGCTATCGTACGGCTGTGCTGCCCGACCGCATCGAGGCAGGCACGCTGGCCATCGCGGCGGCAATCACCGACGGTGAAGTCGTCCTGGATCATGTCGCGGAGAAGGACATGGTGCCGCTCACGTCCAAGCTGCGAGAGGCAGGCGCCGAGGTGTGGTGGAACGCCGATTCGATGCTGGTGCGTGGTCGAGGAGGGCTGACCGCGACCGAGATTCAGGCTCTGCCCTTTCCAGGTTTCCCAACGGATCTACAAGCCGCGTTTGCCGTGTTGATGACGCAGGCGACGGGGAGTAGTCGGGTATTTGAACGGGTGTTCAACGATCGACTACGTTATGCGCGTGAACTGGTCAACATGGGCGCCGATATTCGGGTGGTCGACAAGCAGCAGGCCATCATCAACGGGCCGGCCCGGCTGACTGGGGCCGACGTCCATGCGCTCGACATTCGCAGCGGCGCTTGCCTGGTATTGGCTGGGCTCGTGGCAAACGGCGAAACGCGCATCAACGAGATCCAGCACCTGCGTCGTGGCCACGAGGACATCGTCGGGAAGCTGCATTCTCTCGGCGCCGATATTTCCTACCTCGAGCCGGCCTAGAGATCGACTTTGTCATAGGCTGGGCACCGCGGTTCGCGGGTATTTCCTTTGAAAATTTGGCTCACTGAACCATAATAACGGGTGGTGGTTCTTCGCGGCCGCCCGATGTCTACTCGGCTGCGGCAAGGGTGAGATGCACGGAAAATGAGATTCCCGGCGATTCGAGGACGTATCATTCCGGCGATCGCCATCACTATTGTGGTCGTGCTCCTGGGGGTGATGGGCTGGTCCCTGCTTGGTCCAAAGTCGGTTGATACAACCGAGAACGGTCGTATCAACGCTCCGGGCGTCTTCGTCCGATTTTCCG
The DNA here is from genome assembly GCA_963822235.1 of uncultured Chloroflexia bacterium. Classification (GTDB taxonomy): domain Bacteria; phylum Chloroflexota; class Chloroflexia; order Thermomicrobiales; family Thermomicrobiaceae; genus CALAGB01. The sequence goes on along the minus strand of CAWGGU010000005.1, from coordinate 407,340 downwards.
ATCCACGGCCCGCGCCGGACTTCACCGTTACTGACTTCAACACTGGCAAGAAGTTCTCTCTCTCCGACTTCAAGGGGAAGACGGTTGTCGTCAACTTCTGGGCGTCCTGGTGCCCTCCGTGTCAGACCGAGGCTCCGTTGATCAACTCCTACGTCAATCAATCAGCATCGAAGGACGTGGTGGTCGTCGGGATCGCCGTGTGGGACGTCTCTTCCGATTCGGAAAAATTCCTTCAGCAATTTGGACTGAATTATCTGAATGGAGCTGACAGCAAAGGCATCATCGCCATCGACTACGGTGTCGCCGGTGTGCCCGAAACGTTCGTCGTCAGCCCGGACGGCACGTTGATCGGCAAGTTCCCTGGTGCCGTCGAGACCGCGACACAGCTCACCAATGCGTTGAAGGAGTCGGCTGGTGGCTGATGCCGCGAGCCTGAGCCTGCTCGCCGCGTTCGGTGCCGGCGTGGTCTCATTCGTGTCGCCGTGCGTGGCTCCGGTGGTTCCCGGCTACCTGTCACTCATCTCCGGCGTCACGGTCGACGGCAGCAAGCAGAGCTCAGAAGCAATCAGGCGGCTTCTCGTCGCCAGCATGATCTTCGTGTCAGGTTTCACGCTGGTCTTCGTGGCGCTTGGCGTTTCGGCTGGGAGCGTGGGCGGGCTACTTCAGCAGCATCGCTTGTTGCTGAATCACCTTTCCGGCGCGTTCATGATTCTGGCCGGGCTCTTTCTTGTCGGCCTCTTTCAACTTCCAGCGCTCTTGCGAGAGCGACGGTTTCATCCCAACTACCAGCGCTCGCTCACGCGTTCAGAGACCTTGCTGCTGGGAATGGCCTTTGGCTTTGGTTGGACGCCCTGCATCGGACCGCTGCTTGTTTCGATATTGGTTTATGCCAGCACGTCCGACACGGCTGCCAGAGGGACGCTCCTGCTGCTGTCCTACTCGCTCGGCCTTGGAGTACCGTTCATTCTGGTCGGCGTCGGGATTGGACGCCTGCTCGGGGCGCTCCGCTGGATCACCCGTCACTACCAGATCATCTCGGCCGTCAGCGGCGCGACACTGATCGTCACGGGGTTCCTTTTTTTGACGGACCGCTTCTTTTATCTGAACGTCATGAGCCAGCGAATGTATGACCAGGTCGTGCAGCCGCTCCTATTCTTGCGTCTTTGAAGGGGTTTTCCTGACCATTATGGTTGATAATCATTTGATAGAGTACGAAGGGTGCGGGAGTTGACGAAGGTGGAGCAGTCATCCTGTGGATATAGCTGCCATAGCGAGGATGCTGCTGCGCCTGGCGCATGCGATCGCGGCGGCGTTATGGTTAGGTGGCGGCGCGTATTGGCTGCTTGCGCTGCGACCAGCACTGCGCAGCGCCGACCCGCAGGCGCGCGAGATCGGACGCGCGGCGCAGGCGGAGTTCGGCGAATGGGCGTCGGTCGCCACGATCGTGCTGATCGCCACTGGTGTGGTCATGTCGTTCGATCGACTGACCAACGGCCAGGGATCGACCGTCTACGTCGTCCTGCTGGGCATCAAGATCGTCGCAGCCATTGTGGCATTCTGGCTCACGGGGACATTCGTCCGGAATGCTCGACGACGACGACAAGGCAAATCGAAGACCTGGATCAATCGGTCATGGGTCGTTCTAACGCTTGGGACAGTCGCGTTCGTTATCGGTGTCGCGCTTTCGGTCGTCTATCCAACCGGCATTTCAGGTTGACAGACCGAAGTCACCATTGCCGACCGGGCGACGAACTGCAGTTCGAAGTGAGAGTCCTGAATTCCACGAGTGGAAAGCGGGAGGTAAAGGTATGACGGACGCAACCGCGCCAACCCCAGCCGTAGCCAGCCGGGCGCGACTGCTAAATCCGAAGCTCATCGTCGTTGCGTTGGTGATCTTCGCCGTCATCGGCTACTTGATCTTCAACGCGTTCAAGAGTTCGGCAGCCTCATACTTCGTGACCGTCAGCGAGTTGCAAGCGCAGTCCGTGACCATGGACGGTCAGCGGGTCCAGGTTGGCGGGAACGTCGAAGCGGGAAGCATTCAGAAAGGCAAGCCGGGAGACCCGATCAACTTCGTTGTGACCGACGGAAGCCACACGATTCCGGTGGTCTACAGCGGTGTGCTTCCAGATATTTTCGCGGATAACGCACAGGTCGTCGTTGAAGGAACCTACCACGCGAATGGCACGTTCCAGGCCGACAGCCTGCTGACAAAGTGCCCCTCGCGGTTCACGGCGGCCACAAAGACGAGTGGGTAGGAAGGGATAATCCGTGGCTCAGCTTGGCTCCGGAGCGCTCATCGTCGCATTCGCGCTCGCGCTTTACGGGATCGCTGTTTCGGTCCTCGGGGCACGACGCAACGCCGCAGAGCTAATCAGCAGTGGTATACGCGCTGTTTGGGGCGTTACGGCACTGATCCTCGTTTCCGTGGTGGCCCTCGCGACCGCCTTTTTGCGCCACGACTTCCAGATCGCCTACGTGGCGAGTCGCTCGAGCCGCGAGATGCCGCGGCATTACGTCCTTTCGGCGTTCTACGGTGGTCAGCAGGGAAGCCTACTCTACTGGGCCATGATCGCCGGGTTGCTCTCTTCTCTGGCCATCTTCCTGCATCGCAAGCGCGATCGAGAACTCATCCCGTACGTCGCGGCGACGGTTCTTTCGACCGAGCTCTTCTTCCTGTTCATGCTCAATTTCATCTCGAGCCCGTTCACGCTGCTGCCGAGTGCTCCGGCCGATGGCGTTGGCCTGAATCCACTGCTACGAGACCCAGGCATGATGATGCACCCGCCATTCTTGCTGGGTGGCTTCGCCAGCTTCACCGTGCCGTTTGGGTTCGCCATGGCGGCCATGATCACCGGACGACTCGGCGACGGATGGATCCGCTCGATTCGCCGCTGGGCGTTGGTCGCTTGGGGCATCCTCGGTTGTGGATTGCTGCTCGGCGCCTGGTGGGCGTATCACGTGCTTGGCTGGGGCGGTTATTGGGGCTGGGATCCAGTCGAAAACGTCGCACTCTTGCCGTGGCTGCTGGCCACCGCGTTCATCCACTCGATCATCGTGCAAGAGCGGCGCGGCATGCTCAAGGTCTGGAACATGTCGCTGATCGTCGGCGCCTACATTCTGGCCGTCTTTGCCACGTTCACCGTGCGTAGCGGTCTAATCGCTTCAGTTCACACGTTCGCCACCTCATCGATCGGCACCTATTTCCTGTCATATCTGGCGATCGTGGTAGTCGTCTCGATCGGATTCCTGGCCTATCGCGTCAAGGGGCTGCGTGCCGAGCGTTCGATCGAATCGGTCGTGTCGCGCGAGTCAGGCTTCTTGCTCAATAACCTGCTCTTTACGGCGATGGCCTTCGCCACGCTGTGGGGCACGATCTTCCCGCTCTTCAGCGAGCTGTTTCACAACACCAAGCTGACGGTCGGGCCGCCCTTCTATAACGAGGTGAATGGGCCGATCATGTTGGCCCTCCTGGTTCTAATGGGCGTTGGTCCGCTGCTTGCTTGGCGTCGCACGTCGTGGCGACCGCTGTTGCGCAGTCTGAGAGTGCCTTTGATCGCCGGACTCATCGCCATCGTCGTCTTCGCGATCTTCATCCGTAACCCGCTGGCTGTGGCCGGATTCTCCGCGGTGGTTTTCACCACGACGACGATTGTCATGGAGTACATCCGCGGAGCGCGTGTGCGGCATCGCTCGATCGGTGAGGGCTATCTGGTCGCGATCCCAAGCCTGCTGCGCAAGAACAACCGGCGCTACGGCGGGTATGTGGTGCACCTGGCCATGGTCGTTGTAGCTGTTGGCATCATTGGGACGCACTTCTTCCAAACCGAGCGCCAGTTCACGATGAAACCGGGTGACACGGCCAAGATCAATCAGTACACGCTGACCTACAATGGTTTGGTCGACACGACGAACTCCGAAGGCGATGTTGTGGCGGCCAAGATCGACGTCTCAGAAAATGGGTCACACCAGGCGACGATCGAAAGCAAGCGTTTCTTCTACACAGGCTATGAGGATCAGCCAACTGCGCGCATGGGCATCAAGACGATCGGCATCAACGACGTGTATATCGTTCTCGACCGCTGGGAAACCGATCAAACCGCCAGTCTTCGCGTCTACATCAATCCACTTGCGAACTGGATCTGGTGGGGCGGCATCGTCTATGTATTAGGCATCCTCACGCTTCTGTGGCCGGCCGCACGGCCTGCCGAGCGACGGGTGACGAGTTCTGTTCGGGAGGCTGCACTGGGTGAAGCGTAGCCTGCTCGCCATCGCCGCCGCCTGGATGATCCTGCTCCTGCTTCCTGCCATTGCCGGTGCGCAGGGAGACGAGCCGCTTTCGCCTGAAGCGCTTTCGATCGCGAACTCGCTCAACTGTCCGGTCTGTCAAGGCGAGAGTGTGCGTGACTCGAACGCACAGCTGGCCCACGACATACGTCAGCTGATCCAACAGCAGCTCGATCAGGGGATGACCCGCAAGCAGATCATGGACTACTTCGTCACCCGCTACGGCGTCACGATCCTACGTCAGCCGCCGAAGCACGGGTTTTCGCTCGCGCTATGGTGGATTCCGGTCGGTGCGATTGCCTTCGGGTTGATTATCCTGGGTGGGTTCGTCACGCAACGTCAGCGCCTTGCGTCCCAGTCTTCATCCGAGGGCTCGATGAGCTCTGAAGCGGCCTTCGACGATCCGGATCTGGCTTTGTTCGAAGCACGTATTCAGAGCGACGTCGCGGCCTATGAGGAAGATCTGATGGGTAAAGTGATCCCTCCACAGGTAAAGCAGCCACCGAGCCAACCTCGTGCCGACGACCTTCCGCCACAGAAACTGGCCGGATCGGATCAGGGGATCTCATGACCGGGTACGTCATCCTCGCCATCGCTGCCATCGTCGTGTTCGCCTTCGTACTGCAGCCGCTCCTTTCGCGGCAGCGTCACTCCGTTATCAACGTTCCGGCCCGCATTGCCGACCTCAACGCTCGTCGCCAGTACCTGATGCAGGCGATCCGGGATGTCGATTTCGACTATGCATCGGGCAAGACGGCCGACGACGAGTATCAGGAGACACGAACCGCCTACATTCGTGAAGCGGCCGTCGTGCTGCGCGATCTCGAAAAAGAGACCGGCGGTATCGACGAAGAGATCGAGGTCGAGATCCTCCAATTGCGGGCTATGGCGCGACAGTCACAGGTGGCGCAGCAGGAATCCGCCTCGTCGTGAACGCGCTGCCTGCCGAGCAGCGTATCGAGGCGTCGATGTCCGGCGTCGATTCGGCTTCCCGCTCTGTTCGCGTCTCCATACATGGTCTTTCCAAGCGCTTCGACCGCCGCAACGTTCTCCGTTCAATCGATCTTCAGCTCTATGCAGGCGAACGCGTGGTGCTGCTCGGAGCAAACGGAGCGGGCAAGACGACGCTGCTGCGCGTTCTGGCAACGTTGAGCCGCCCGACGTCCGGGGCCGTGCGGATCAACGGTGTGGTGCTCAACGAAGTGCCGCAAGAGGTAAGGCGTCACGTCGGCGTTGTCGCGCATCAACCGTATCTCTACGAGGACCTCACGGCCGCCGAGAATCTGCGGTTCTTCGCGCGCATGTACCAGATTCCAGATGAACGGCAGCGAATCGATGAGGTACTCGAGCTGGTGGGACTGAGCTCGCGAGGCGGCGACCGCGTGCGCACGTTTTCTCGCGGCATGCAGCAACGCCTGGCCATTGCTCGAGCGATCCTGCATGGCCCAGATCTGCTTCTTCTCGACGAACCTGATACAGGACTCGATCGCGAGGGTATGCACGTCCTGGAGCGCATTCTGGAGCATCACGTGACCGGTGGCGGGACGGTGCTGATGACGACGCACGACCTTCGTTTCGGTCTCAACAGCGGCGACCGCGTTTTGTTGCTCGAGTTCGGACGCGTGACGCTCGATGCCCCCGCGAAGGAACTGGTCGAAGAGGAACTGGACGCGAGGTTGTCCCGGCGATGAAGAGCGCGATGGATCAGATCTCCACGCTCATCTGGAAGGATCTGCTGACCGAGGTTCGCACTAAGGACCTCTTCGGCGGCATGTTCGTCTTCGCCGTGCTCACGATCGTAACGTTCAACTTCGCGTTCGATCTGACCGGCGTGAATCGGGCTCCGAGCGGCTCGGGCGCGCTCTGGGTCGCGTTCAACTTTGCCGGAATGCTCGGCCTGGGTCGCTCGATCGCGCTGGAGCGGGATCGCGGCTCACTGGACGGGTTGCTCCTATGTCCGGTCGACCGCGGCACGATCTACCTCGGCAAGTTCATCGGCAACTTCCTCTTCATCACCTTGGTGGAAGTGATCTCGGTGCCGATCTTCGCCGCACTCTTCAATCTCAACGTTTTTCAGCCCGCGCTTTTCCTGGTGTTGCTCCTGGGTACGATCGGGTTCGCGGCGGTTGGGACGTTGCTGGCAGTCATGGCGGCCAGCACGCGTTCGCGCGAGGTCATGCTGCCGGTTCTGATGTTCCCAATCCTGTTGCCGGTGGTGATCGCCACGGTGCGCGCCACCACCCTCATTCTGACCGGGCAGACAGCTGACCTCGTTCCGTGGCTTAATTTGTTGGGGGCTTACGACCTCTTGTTCTTGCTGATTGCATACGTGGTTTTTGAACGCGTCGTGGAGGAGTAGGATGGCGATCAACCAACCGCGAAGCGCGCGGCAGTCGAACGGCGGCATGGTGCTCGGTCTATTGGCCGGGGTGACGCTGGCGATTGGCCTGTACCTTGGATTGGTCTACGCTCCAGAGGACGTCGTCCAGGGGAACGCGCAGCGCATCTTCTATATTCACGTCCCGATGGCCTGGGTTGCCTTCCTGGCCTTCTTCGTCGTCTTCTGTGCGGGGATCATGTTCCTGTGGAAGGGCGACCTCTTTTGGGATCAAATCGGACGTGCGTCTGCCGAGATCGGCCTCGTCTTCACCACTCTGGTTTTGCTGACCGGGTCGTTCTGGGGTCGTCCGATTTGGGGCACCTGGTGGACCTGGGACGCGCGACTGACGACAACGCTGCTGCTGTGGTTCATCTACCTGAGCTACTTCATGTTGCGGGCCTATGCGGGTGAACGCGATCGTGCGGCACGCTTCTCGGCCGTCATCGGCATCATCGGCTTCATCGACGTGCCGATCATCTACATGTCGGTCGACTGGTGGCGCACGCTGCATCCCGGGCCGGTCTTCACCAGCAGTGGGGCGGCCATGCCAAATGAGATGCTGATCGCCATGCTGGTCTGCCTGGTTGGGTTCACGTTGCTCTACGCCTATCTCATGCTCTTGAAGTTTGGCATCGAGCATTCCAAAGACAAGCTACTCGACTATCAGTTCGCATTGGCGGAGCGCGAAGCAGAGGGAGCGATCAGCGCATGAGCAACCTGTCCTATCTGTTTATTGCTTTTCTCATTACCTGGATCGTGATCGCCGGGTATCTCTGGATGCTCGGTCGTCAGGTTCAGAATCTCAAAGACGAGGTCGATTCGTTGACCGAGGGTGTTGACGTTGGAGTTGACACGCCGGAGCGCGCAAGTCGCGCCGAACTCGACAGCCCGGCAGTCGGCGGACGACAGAGCTGAGATGGGACTGCGCGCGGGCCCTCACCCCAACCCCTCTCCCGTCCGAACGGGAGAGGGGAGACGAACAACCTTCTGCTGAAGATCAGGTGAGGGCGGCGCCCCAGCGCCGGGTGAGGGCGTTCTTTCTCACTCCCCTCGGCGCAGCGCCGGAATGACTTCAGTCGCCACTTGCTCGAGGATTCCGAACTGCTCGTCTCGCGGCTGATCGATGATGAACTCGTTGACGCCTGCTTCTTGATATCTCCCAATGCATTCACGGAAAGCCTCCACCGACTGCCACGGGTCGTCGGGCATAATGGCGGCCCAGCCGTACATTCCACGCACGATCTCGTCGGGGCTTCGTCCGATCCGAGCGCAATGCTCGTCGAGGATCTTGTTGCGCTCGGCCATCTCCTCGGGTGATCCGGACGAATTCCAGGCGTCACCATAGCGCGCCACGATCTCGAGCATGCGCGGCCCCTTGGCACCCAGCGTCAAGGGTATGCGCGGCGTCTGCACGGGGCCTGGGCGAAACGCCGCTTCATGAAGCTGGTAATACTTGCCGTCATAGGTCGTGTATTCGTTGCGCATGAGCTGATCGACGATCTCTACCGCCTCACGGAAGCGTCCGACGAGTTCCGCCGCGGGCGGGAACTCGATACCCAGCATCTCGTGCTCAGGGACGTACCAACCCGCTCCGAGTCCCAACTCAAGTCGACCATTCGATATGTGGTCGATCGTCACGGCTTCCTTGGCGAGAATGGCCGGGTGGCGAAACGTATTGCAGCTGACCAGCACGCCGATGCGGATGCGCTCGGTACGGGCCGCGAGCGCGGCCAATAATGTCCAGGCTTCGAAGTAGGGACCGCTGGGTTTGCTCGGCTGCACCCAGTGGTCGCAATCCCAAACGCTGTCGAAGCCGAGCTCCTCAAACAGCTTCCAACGTTCGACGACCACGTCCCAGGGCTGATTCTGATCTGTACAAATCCCAAAGCGGAGCGCCTGTGCCATCCGGACCCCCTTCACCGTCATCACGCCGCGATCACACATCACGTAAGTGACTGATCGCGGATCGGACCCATTCAAGAATTCGAAGTGCTGGTGTCGTCCTGAGTTGAATTGATCATGCCAGAGGTGTGCGAGACCGGCAATTCAGGAGCAGATTTGAGATTGATCGTGAATAGCAGCGAGGATTACATCGTGAAGTGGTAGCTGGCGCGATTCGTCGGCGCGTGCCACGAATTGGTCGCGACCGAGCAGTGCAATTGCGGTTTCACACATGCGTTCAACAGTGGCGCGCATTGAGGCTTGTAGCGGGATACCGCGTTGGAGCCGGATCTCCGTCGCCGCTCCATGATATCGGGCAGCCAGATGCCCGTGCCCCTCGGTCGCAGCGATGAAGGCAAGATACTCGAGGCAGACGGCGATTCCCGGTTGATCGCCGATGCTGTTGAACTTCGACAATGCTTCGCGAATAGATAACGTGGCACGGTCGCAGTCACCCAATGCCAGCGCGAGCGCTCCCAGGTAGCGCAGCGTGTCAGCCATGCCCCAAATATCGTCAAGTTCCTGGTAAAGAGCGAGCGTCTCCTCGAGCACAGTCCCTGCACGATCCCAACGTCGTTCGAGGAGCAGCACACTCCCGAAGTTGAGCAACGCTCCTGCGACGCTTCGGCGAGTGCCCGCTTCGCGATGAAGCGTGAGGCTTTGTTCATAGAATCCAATCGCGTCAGACAGCCGATTCTGGTCGAGCGCAACGAGGCCAAGATTGTTGAGTGCCTTGGCAACGCCAAATTTGTTTCCTTGTTCTTGCCAGGTGGACAGCGCCCGTTGATGAAGTGTGACGGACACGTCGCAGTCTCCCTGGGCCCATGCAAGGATTCCGGCGCCGCTCAATGCGCTGGCGAGAAGTTCGGGCGCTACGCCGTCCGCGTGTCGCAGAAATGTGTCGAACCATCCTCTCCCTTCGGAGAGGTGCCCGCGCGTCCACCAGAACCGCCAAAGAGCGGCCGAAATTCGAAGCCCGGCCTCCACGTCCTGCTGCTCGCCGGCCCAATCCAGCGTCGCTCGTAGATTGTCGTGCTCTCGGTCGAGTCGCGCGAGCCACTCACGTTGTCGCGGACCGACGAGATGCGGCCCGGCTTCCTCCGCCAGACGCTGGTAATAGCTCGCGTGAGATCGCCGAATGGTGTCGCGCTCGCCGCTCTGTTCGAGGCGTTCAACGGCATATTGTCGTACCGTCTCGAGCATTCCGAGCCTGATCTCCGCATCTGTCGGATCGTGCACGGTTCTCAGCAAACTGTTCTCAAGCAAGCTGGAGAGCCCGATAAGGACGTCTTCTTCTCCAGGTTCGGTGATCGAGCAGACCGCTTCCGCCGACTTGGCATCAAAACCACCGACGAAGACCGCGAGGCGCCGGAACAATGCTTGGTCAGATGACGTGAGAAGTTGGTGGCTCCAGTCAACCGTGGCGCGCAATGTCTGGTGGCGGTCGGGCAGGTCGCGCGGGCCATTCTTGAGAATATCCAGGCTTCGAGACAGGCGATCGAGGAGAGACGCCGGGGACAGTATCGTCACGCGCGCGGCTGCCAGTTCGATCGCCAGTGGAAGTCCATCCAGTCGAGCGCAAATCTCAGCGACGTCGGCCGCGTTCTCCTCGGTCAGCTCGAAGTCGACCTGAGCCGCACGAGCGCGAGCGAGAAACAACTGCACGGCCGGAGCGTTCGCAATCTCTTCGTACCTCTCAGATCGGGAAGGGACCGCAAGCGGTGGGACCGAGAACCGCTGTTCGGCGCGCAGTCGCAATGGCGTACGACTGGTCGCGAGGAAAACTAACCGGGAACAAGACTGGACCAGATCTGCCACCAACGGAGCGACAGAGAGAAGGTGTTCGAGATTGTCGAGCACAAGCAATAGACGTCGGTCCTCGAGGTATCCAACCAGGACCGACTGTGCGTCATGGTCGCCGCTCTCGCCCACCCCCAGCGCTCGGAGCATCACCCCGACTGCGAGTCTCGCATCGTTGATGGTTGCGAAGTCCACAAAGACAACGCCATCCGGGAAGTCGTCTTGAATCTCGTGCGCTACGGCCAGCGCCAAACTCGTCTTCCCGACTCCCCCAGGACCCGTAAGGGTCAACAGTCGAATGCTCGTATCACGAATCAAAGCGACGATGCGCGCCGTGTGAGCATCACGACCAATCAGCGATGCGGACGGAAGGGGAGGTCGTACACGCCGCACTGCGGTGGTGTGCGCTTGTACGCTCGTTGAGTCGCTGGAACGGCCAATCGAGGCGGCCAACTCGGAGCGTTCAACCGGTTCAAGGTTCAGGGCAGCAAAGAGGAGAGCGAGCGTGTCTGGGCGGGGATTGGTTCGGCGACCACGCTCCAGAGCGCGAACTGCATCTGCACTGATTCCGGCCTTTTCAGCCAGCGACTCTTGGGAGAGTCCTGCCGACAGGCGATGTTGTCGTAGCAATTCCCCGAAGCTTGCCGAGACGGGAAATCCCATCTGGCTCACCTTCCGACGTTCAGCCCGCACAGACTATTTCGCGTGACCACATCATAGCATGCGGACCGGCCGGACTTCGCCGATCTTTGTCACGGTAGTGTCACGGTTGCGTCACTGTCGACGGCTGGGCAATAGATCGATACTGAATTCAGTGAAGAACGTTGAGTGCGGATGACGAACAACGACGGGATTTGTCGATGACGGTGCGAATCTAGTAGGTCCAAGGAACGTTATCGATCGACCTGTCGACGTTTCACGAATCAAGAAAGGAGAGTGACTCATGCGTCTCAATCGCGCCCTTCGGGCCCTCTAGAAGTCACAAGCCCTGTGAACTGAACGTCAACTGGAGGAGAGGTTGTTCAGGATAGCCTCTCCTCCAGTTGTTCCGGAACCGCTCCTGAGTCATCAACTTCCAATCGCGTTGTCGAACGAGTGACACCCAAAGGAGATCTGTCATGGAGCAACCCCCGATGTTCGATGATCTCGAGTCCGAGCCCGAAAGGCGCGGGCGGAGGTGGCTCGGTCCATACCGAACACTGTGTGGCAACCGCAATCTGACCTTGCTCTTCGGCGGACAGGTCGTCTCGTCGCTCGGCGATTGGCTCTACATCACCGCATTGGTCGTGCTCGTCTACCAGATCACCGGGTCCGCGAGCATCGCCGCCGCGCTGACCGCAACTCGCCTTCTGCCGTACGTCCTCGGTCTGCCGATTGCCGGAGTGCTGGCAGACCGGTTTGACCGCCGTCGGTTGATGATTTTTGCCGACTGCGGACGCGCGCTGTGCATGGCGATCATCTTCTTCGCCGTTTCGGCGTCAACGGTTTGGATTGCGTTTCCACTGGTCTTCCTGACAACCTGCCTTTCCAGCCTCTTTCGACCGGCACTCGGCGCAACGTTGCCGTCGGTCGCCACCGGTGAGGACCTCGCCTCTGCCAACACGCTGATGAGTCAGATCGACGGCCTATCGATCGTGGTTGGCCCAGGTCTCGCCGGCCTGTTGATCGTGGCCGGATTGGCGCGCGACGCGTTCGCCATCAACGCCATTACCTACTTCATTTCATCGATCACATTGATGCGCATGTCCCTTCCTGCAAGCAGCATTCGCGGCGGAGAAAACTCCGAACATTGGCTGTCCGATACACTCACAGGATTCCGCTTCCTCATTCGCGAGCGCCGCGGCTCTCTTGCTGCCGTCACCGCGACGTCGTCCGCGATTGCCGTCTTCAATGGCGCGCTGTGGACACTTAGCGTCGTGCTTTCGGAACGGACGTGGCATTTCGGGTCTCAAGGAGCCGGTTTTCTCACGGCTGCAGTTGGGCTCGGTGGACTTGCTGGCGGCTTCTTGGTGACGGCATTCGCCCGACGACTGTCGCTACCGGTTCGCTACATCGTCCCGGTGGCCGCTGCCGCGCTACTCATTGCGCTCTTCGGTGCATGCCCGGCCGATCTCCTTCCGTTCGTCTGTCTCGTGCTGTTCGGCATATTCGACGTGTTCAATCAAGTCGATAGCAACACGATCATCCAGGAATCGACGCCCAATGAGATGTTGGGTCGCGTGTTTGCCGCGTTCGAAGCGAGCATGGTGGGAACAGTCCTTGTCGGGGCACTCGCGACCGGACCACTCATCGCGCTCGCTGGTCCTCGTGCGACGTCGACCGTGCTGGCGTGCTGCGTCCTTGGGATCTTGGTCATCTCGCTTCCTGCCCTGCGCGTGCTCGATCGCGGAACGACCGGCGCGAATACGGAGGCCCAAAACCGAGAGGCGCCGGTGGTCGAAGCGGGTACCGCACTTGTGGTGAGCTAAGCCGATAACGTATTGATTCGGCGTGCGGTCGATTCCCGTTGATGGATCGCTCAGTCTTGGTTCGCGGTCAAGGCAGGCTGTCTGCCGAGGATTGCGGACCGGACGGGAATCTCGCCGCGCGCGAGGCCCGTACTCGCCGCAGCCGGGCGCTTCGAATCTTGAAAACGTGAGCCACTCGGGACCGCGATGACACTCGTTTCCACGCTTCACCTTACGGCGACATGTTAATATCGATCTGCATCCCATTGGTTCAGCATCGCGGTCACGTCGGAGTGCTCCATGACGGTCGAATCCACCCAGCACGCCAGGCGCCTCTTCGCTCCACTTGCAGGAGGGTATGATCGCTGGTCTCGCGTGCTCAGTTTTGGACAGGATCCGCGCTGGCGCCGCACCATGGTCAACGGCATGGGGCTCAAACCCGGCATGATGGTGCTCGACGTCGCCGCCGGGACGGGCCTGGTGTCGGCGCTGCTGCGAGAGCGAGGCTGCCATGTGGTATCGCTGGACCAGTCACCGGAAATGCTCCATGGAGCGAGCAGTAAAGGTTTCGCTGCGATCCTGGCAAATGCGGAGGCATTGCCATTCAACGGTGAATCCTTCGATGCACTGACGTTCACTTACCTGCTGCGCTACGTCTCCGATACGTCGGCTTGTCTGCGCGAATTGGCTCGGGTGGTTCGTCCTGGCGGCATGGTGGGCATGGTTGAGTTCGGCCGTCCTGGCGGAATTTGGAATCCGCCATGGATGATCTACACGCGCATGGCGCTGCCGCTCGTCGGATCCGCTATATCTCCCGGCTGGGGTGCGGTCGGTCGCTTCCTGGGTCCCAGCATCGATAACCTCCATCGATCCTATCCTGGAGATCGAATGCGAAGCCTCTGGGAGTCAGCCGGATTGGTCGATGTGCGGCTACGAACGATGTCGCTCGGCGGAGGCATGGTGATGTGGGGCCGACGACCGTGACCGGCAGGGCTCGCGCGTTCTATGCTCGTGAAGGCGGCGCGGGCTCGGATCTGCTCACTGTCCTCCACGTTCCGTACACCGCCTGGCATCTGAGCTACGTCGTCATCGGTGCCGCGCTCGCGCCTCAGATCGACTGGGTTCGCTTTGTGGGCACTCTGGTCGCCTTCTTTGGAGGAACCGGACTGGCAGCGCACGCCCTCGACGAGTGGAACGATCGCCCGCTGGACACACGGCTCAGTAATCGCTGCCTGTTTTCGGTCACCGCGATCGGGTTTGCGCTGGCAATTGGCGCCGTGATCGTCGGCGTGATCCTGTTCACGCCCTGGGTAATCGCCTGGGCTGTGGTCGGCGCCATTCTGGCGACCGGCTATGCACTCGAATGGTTTCGCGGCACGCTGCACTCGGACCTGGGTTTCGCGCTCCTGTGGGGCGGGTTTCCGGTCATTGTGGGCTACTGGGTGCAGGCGGACACAATCTCGGTCGCGGCTGCTGGTGTGGCGCTCGTGGCGGTCATCTTGAGCCTGGTGCAGCGTTCGCTGAGCACCTCTGCCCGCTTCGTCCGGCGCCGCACGAACGACGCACACGTCGTTCTGTCCACGGACGATGGTGAGTCACATTGGAATCGTGCGGAGCTGCTCTCGACCTGGGAGCGGCCGCTCTCACTGATGTCGGCGGCGATGGTCATCCTGGCGCTCAGCTTGTTGCTGCTTCGCCTCTCGTGACAGCGGGCGGTCGCGAGTCATCGGGAGGATCGCTTGGCGGTCTCTAATCAATGCCTAAAGCCAGTCGATCTTCTTGAACCAGGCGAAGAGGAGCGCCCCGAGTCCCAGCATGCCGAGCAATGCGGCGTAGTAACCGTAAGTCAGCTTCAACTCCGGCATATGGATGAAATTCATGCCGTAGATTCCGGCAATGAGCGCCAGCGACATCAGAATGATGCTCCATGACGTCAGGGTGCGCATCACCTGGTTGAGGTTGTTTGAGGTGACCGAGAGATAGGCGTCAAGCGCGCTCGAGAGGAGGTCGCGATAGGTGTCGATGGCGTCGGTTACGCGTAAGACGTGGTCGTAAACGTCCTGGAAGTAGATCGATGTCTCCTCACCGAGGAGCTCGACATCACGACGAGCGACGATGCTCATCATGTCCCTCTCGGGCGCTAAAATGCGCCGCAGCGCAAGCAGGTTCTTGCGCAGTTGGAATATCAGCTCGAGCGCTTCGTGGCCTTCTGAGTCGAAGATCCGCTGCTCGAGCTCGTCCGTTCGCTCGGCAACCGAGTCGAGCACCGGGAAGTAGTTATCGACGATGGCGTCGAGGATCGAATAGAGCAGG
The DNA here is from genome assembly GCA_963822235.1 of uncultured Chloroflexia bacterium. Lineage (GTDB taxonomy): Bacteria > Chloroflexota > Chloroflexia > Thermomicrobiales > Thermomicrobiaceae > CALAGB01. The sequence goes on along the minus strand of CAWGGU010000005.1, from coordinate 392,172 downwards.
ATGGCGGGCCCTGCGTGATTTCCTCTTGGCACGTTCTCGCGCCAGCGTCGGACGGTCCCCTCGATTTCTGCGCACGAACCATGATGGACGGTAACGAGATAGTTCGAACCGATGAAGAACGCGACTTCCTGGGTGCTGAAGTCGACTCCTTCTTCGACCTCTCGGACCGCATAGAAGACGAGGAAGAAGAAGTCGTCATACACGTCGATCTTGGGCCGCTGATGGCGTTTCTGGGCGTCCTCGAGGGCCAGAGGGTGGAAGTTGAACTCTTCGGTGATGCGTTTGAAATCATCGGCAGTCGGATCAGTCAGGTCAACCCACAACAACGAGTCCGGATCGCCGACGAGTCCGTCAAGCTGATCGATCGTGACGACTTTGGCGTCGACCTTTTTGGTGTTGAGGATCTGAAGATTGATCATCGTCCTCCATGCCTGAAGGCCGCACGCTCGCTTTCCAACGCTATCGTGGCGTTAGTGCAGCAAGCAGGGATATCTCCGCCGCTATCGTGAGCTGGACGTGAGCAGCCAGGATTCGACGATTTGCGCATCATGTTCGAATGCGAGCTCGGGTAGCTCGGTCGGTGGGAACGTCGCTACCTCGTGACTCTCTTCACTGACAACCAACGAGCCGCCGACCGCATCGGCGGTATAGACCGCCAGGACGACCGGATTTCCGGCGTGCGAATAGAGCCCGAGGAGCCTGGTTACGCGCACTTCAAGGCCTGTCTCTTCGAACGCTTCCCGCTCGGCGGCGTCTTCGACGCGCTCGCCTCGCTCGACGTAGCCGGACGGAAAGGTCCACTTGCCCATCCCCGGGTCGATCTTGCGACGCTGCAGAACGAGACCGCCGTGGGAACAGACCAACACCGCGACCGCCAGCTTGGGGTCTTCGTAGAACGTGGCCTTACAGGAAGCGCAGAATGGACGGTCCTGCCCACCCAGAAACCGGCTTCCAATTGGCTCGCCGCAGTGCGGGCAATAGCGAATTGGCTGGCTAAAGTTGTAGCTCGTCACGGAGCTTCCTGCCGAAGTTGGTATTGCTGCTGAATCGCCTCGAAGTCGTCCATCGTGTCGATATCCCCAGGCCGTGTGAAGGTCGACACGTCAACCAGCGTAACCTGCTCGCGATGTCGTTCCAGTAGTGGACGAGCTCCGACGTCGCCGGTCAGTTCCAGCATTTCCGCGAAGAATTCGCGTGCGATCAGGATGGGGTTTCCCCGTCCCTCCGCGTAGCGTGGCTGAACGATCGGCGCACCATCAGAGCGATATGCGTCGATCAGGGCGTCGATGACGGCGGGTTCGACCAACGGCTGATCGCCAAGTACGAAGAGGACCGCGTCGACATCCTCAGGTAGGGCTTGGACAAGGGCTACCACTGACGTGCTCTGCCCCTTCGCGTAATCGGGATTAGTGACGATCGTTGCACCGCCAAGATCGACACGTCGTTCGATTCGCGCCTGCTCGTGACCAAGCGCGACAAGAATGAGATCGACATGTGACTGCCTGATAGCATTCAATGTGTGGGACAGGACGGGTTGTCCGTCAAGGTTGAGAAGCTGTTTGGGAGCACCGAGGCGGCTGGACGTTCCGGCCGCGAGGATGGCCGCCGCGACCCGGCTCATGAAGCGCGTGGTGCAGCGTCAGACTTTGCCGGCAACAGACCGGAATCGGCTCGACGCGGATCGCGTCCCCGGCGAACAGCGATGATTTCGGCCAGGATGCTGACCGCGACTTCGCCCGGCTCGCGCGCCCCGATGTTGATGCCGACCGGCCCATGAATGCGATCCACCTGCTCCTGGGTGAAGCCTGACGAGATGAGGCGCGCGTTTCGTTCCTCGCTCGTCTTGCGGCTCCCCATCGCGCCGATGTAACCGGCTCGACTCTTCAGCGCTACCTCCATGGCGGGGTCTTCGAACTTGGGATCGTGCGCCAGCATCACGATTGCCGTCTCAGGGCCCAATGGGAGTGTCGACAGCGCTTCGTCGGGCCAGGCCTCGATGAGCTCGTCGGCGTGTGGGAAACGATCGCGCGAGGCGAATAGCCCACGCGCGTCGATGACGGTCGTGTGGTAGCCGAGCTCCTTGGCGAATGAAACCAGCGGAATGGCGATGTGCACGGCTCCAACCACGACCAAGCGTCGCGGAGGCAGAAAGCTCTCGATATAGACCTGGAATTCGCGACCATCTGCCAGCGTGTAGCCGCGGGTCTCGGTTCGCTCCAACGGCAGCATCTCACGTGCATCAGAGATGACGCGCTCGTCGAGCTCGTCATTCTGCAGTGAGCCTTCGACGTCGCCGGAATCTCGCAGCAGCAGTTTCGCGCCAACGTGATCGCCGTTGACGATCGTCGCGAGCGCTACTGGCTCTTCGCGTTGGATGTAGTCTCTCAGGTGTTCAAACACGGTGCGATCTGTCTATTCATACGGTTCGATGAAGACGTCGATCATGCCACCGCAGCTCAACCCGACGTCCCAAGCCATCTCGTCGCTGATGCCGTAATGCACCAACTGCGGTGTACGCGTTTTCAGTACGTCCATGGCCGTTTCGAAGACTGCGCCTTCAACACATCCGCCGCTGACCGACCCGGCCATGCGGCCGGATTTGGTGACTGCCAGCTTGGCTCCGACCGGCCGAGGAGAAGACCCGGACGCCTTAACGACGGTGGCGATGGCGATCGATTCGCCACTCGCCTGCCACTCGGTGATTTCAGGAAGTAGGTCGCGCATGGGTTCTGTTCCTTTCCGCGCTACGCCGCGGGAGGTACTGACGGTCGCGGCAGCAGCGGATTCTGTCGCCGCACAGGACGTAGATCGTCGATCTCGCTGAGATGCTTCGCCAGCGCTTCGAGGCTCGCCAGGTTGTGCACCGTCATAAAGTCGTCGATATATGGCATCGCGGCCTGCATCCCACGTGTCAGCGGCTCGTATCGTGGTGAGCCGAGCAGCGGGTTGAGCCAGATCAGCCGATAGCTTCCACGCTGCAGCCGAGACATTTCGGCACGCAGCAGTTCCGGATCTCCACGATCCCAGCCATCGCTGATGATGATCACAACGGCGCCGTTGCGCAGGACGCGTCGGGCCCAGGTCATGTTGAACGTCTGAAGTGACTGTCCAATGCGTGTACCGCCGGACCAGTCCTGCACCTCTCGGGCCACGCGTTGCATGGCGTCATCGATCGAGCGGCGACGCAGCAGGCGCGAGATACGCGTCAGGCGTGTGCCAAAGACGAAAGCCTCTACGCGCGCCATGTTGTTCTCGATGGCGTAGATGAACTGCAGCAGGATGCGCGAGTAGCGATCCATCGAGCCACTGACGTCGCAGATGACGACCAGCTGTCGCGGCTTGGTCTTGGTCTTTCGTCGTGAGAGTCGCAGCGGCACTCCAGCGGTCTGCAGCGAACGGCGCATCGTGCGTCGTGCGTCGATGAACCGGCCCTTTGGCGAGCTCACGCGACGACGAGAACGTCGCTGCCCGATTTTCCAATGCAGCCGCTCCATCAAGTGTCGCGCCTGGGCCAGCTCGTCCTCGCTCAAATCGGCGAAGTCTCGCTCGCGCAGCACTTCAGAGGAGCTATAGCTGAGCATGTCGTCGGAGTCGCCCTCGGAATCCTCGGCACTGTCGGCCGAGTCGTCCGGTTCGACCATTTCGAGACGCTGGCGCTTGCCGCCCTCCTGATCGCCTGCTTCGTCGGGAGTTCCCTCCCCCTCTTCTCCTTCTTCGCCCTCGGCGACCTCGTAGGTCTCGTCGCCGGGCTGACCGCTCTCGAAGAACTGGTCGGTGAAGTCGGGTTTGGAGCGCCAATAGCTGTCGAAAACGCGATCGAACGTCGGGAGATCATCCTTATGTGTGATCAAGCAGGCGCGCGCGGCTTCGCGGAACTCGGGACGCTGACCGATCTCGATCAACTCAGCCGAGCGCACAAAGTCCATCACCTGTCCCATGGTGGTGTGAACACCAGCGCGCCTCAGGGCTCGACCAAATGAGATCGAGCGCTGGACGAAGGTATCAGTAGTCGTTGACATTATCCGCCGTTACTCCCCATCGGCCGCCGCGGCAACCAGCCCTTCGAGCTTATTCTTGCGAATGGCCTGCAGGTCTTCCTGATGCTTCAGGATGGCACCCAGCGTGGCTGACGCGATTTCCGCAGAAAGCTCGCGCTGATTCAAGGCGAGCAGAGCGGCCGCCCAGTCGAGCGTTTCCGCGACACCCGGCAGCTTGTACAGATCCTCCCGACGCAGCTCGTGGACGAACGTGGCCACCTGACGCGCGAGTCGCTCGGAGATATCCGGAACTTTACCGGTCATGATGCGGAACTCTTTGTCGACCGTCGGGTAATCGATCCAGTGATACAGGCAGCGTCGTTTGAGGGCGTCGTGCAGTTCACGGGTTCGGTTCGACGTGATGATCACGATCGGTGGGTGCTCGGCTTTGATGGTCCCAATCTCGGGAATCGTAATCTGGAAGTCGGAGAGGAGCTCGAGCAAGAACGCTTCGAACTCTTCGTCGGCGCGGTCGATCTCATCGATCAACAGAACTGGCGCCTTGCCAATGTGTCGCACCGCCTGCAGCAGCGGTCGCTCGATCAGGTACTCGGAACTAAAAATCTCCTCGACCGCGCGTTCGCGATCGACGTTCTCGTCCTCGAGCACGCGAATCGCCAGCATTTGGCGGGGGTAGTTCCACTCATAGACGGCGTGGCTGACGTCCAGCCCCTCGTAGCACTGCAGACGAATGAGATCAGTGTCGAGGATCGTGGCAAGTGCCTTGGCGACCTCGGTTTTACCGACTCCCGCCTCTCCTTCAAGAAGGAGCGGCTTCGGCAGGCGAAGGCTCAGGTAGATGGCGGTCGCGAGGCTCTGCTCGGAGACGTAGCGCTGTGTCGCGAGCGCCTCCTGGACGGCTTCAACAGAATTGAGTTCCAACTGGTGCTCCCCCTCAGTCGTGGATTGGCGATTCCGATTCGATCTTCATGGCTGTCCGATTCACCGATAAATCATAACAAACAACGTCCACAAGGCGGCTTTCCATCCTCGACGGGATGCCGATTTTCGCACCCTTGAAGAGGGAGTCTCCGGCACCTGCGTACGAGCGCGGACGAGTCCCGCCAGAATCTACAACTCGACCGGCAAACGAAAGGGCGATCACATTGACCGCCCTTTCCGTTCGTTTCATCCTTCGGTCAGCGATCAACCGCGCGCGGCGGCAACCGCGTTGTTCAGCGCCCGCTCGGTGAAGACTCGAGTCAGATGTGCCCGATATTCCTCACCCGCGTGGATGTCTCCCAGGAACGTGATGCCGTCAGACGCCTTGGCGGCGGCGGCCTTGACGTTCTCGGCGCTCGGGTCCTGGCCGGTGATGGCGCTCTCGGTACCAGAGGCACGCGAGGCGATCGGTCCGGCGCCGGTGACGGCCACTCGCGCCGATGCGACCTTGCCGTCGTCACCCAGCGTCACGACCGCGGCGACTCCGACGACCGCGTAGCCCGACGCCGGATGCGAGAACTTCTCGTAGGCCATACCTGTCTTGCCCTGTGGTTTTGGCACCGATACTTCGGTGACGACTTCCTCAGGCTCGAGCGACGTGGTGAACATGTCGACGAAGAAGTCGTCGACGCCGATCGTGCGCTCACCATTTGGCCCAACCGCCTTGACCGACGCGTTCAGCGCCAGCAGCACGGCCGGGAAATCGGCGGCCGGGTCGGCGTGCGAGATCGATCCGCCGAGTGTTCCACGGTTGCGGACCTGGATATCGCCCACCACATTAGCCGCTTTGGTCATAATCGGCAGCGACTGTGCGATCTCGTCCGACTTCAGAATGTGGTCGTAGGTGGTGGTCGATCCGATGACGACGTTGCCGTTACTCGATCGAATGCCGGACAGCCCCTCGACCTTGCCGATGTCGATCAGCGAGGCGGGGTTGGCCAGACGCAGCTTCATCATCGGCAGTAGGCTATGCCCCCCGGCGATGATTTTGCCTTCAGGATTCTCCTGAAGAAGCTTGATCACTTCGTTGACGCTGGTCGGTCGATAGTAATCGAATGCGCTTGGATACATCGATTCAGCTCCCCTTCCGCTCCTGTAATTCCTGCCAGATCCGCTGCGGGGAAGCCGGCATGTCGAGGTGCTCGACCCCGTATGGACTCAGCGCGTCGACAATAGCATTCATTACTGCCGGTGTCGAGGCGATGGTCCCCGTTTCTCCCGCTCCTTTGAGCCCCATAGGATTGTATGGACACGGTGTGACGGTGCGATCGAGCTCGTAGTACGGTAGGAAGCTTGCCTTCGGAATCGCATAGTCCATCATCGTGCCTGTGAGTAGCTGTCCATTCTCGTCGTAGACGGCGTTCTCGAAGACCGCCTGAGCCAAGCCTTGTGCGATGCCACCGTGCACCTGCCCGTCGACGATCATTGGGTTGACGACGTTCCCGACGTCGTCGACCGCCACGTAGCGACGGAACTTCGTCTCGCCGGTCGCCTGATCGATCTCGACCACGCAGACGTGCGCGCCGAACGGATAAGTGTTGCTGACCGGATCGAAGAAATGCGTTTCGTCCAGACCAGGAGTCACGCCCTCAGGCAGGCTCCAGGCGGTGTATGCCGCCAGGACGATCTCGCCAAAGCGCTTGACTTGATCCGGCGCTCCCTGAACGTGGACGTCGCCTTGATCGAAGATGACTTCTTCGGGCGAGACCTCGAGCATGTGGGCGCCGATCTTGATCATCTTGTCGCGCACCTTGCGTGAGGCGTGCACCAATGCGCTGCCGCCGACTGCCGTGCTGCGGCTGCCATACGTTCCCCACCCGAAAGCGATGCGGTTGGTATCGCCGTGGATGACTTCGATGTCGTCGAGGGGAACACCGAGCTCGTCGTTGACCAGCTGCGCGAAGGTGGTTTCATGGCCCTGACCGTGAGTACTGGAACCGGTGAAGACCGACACCTTTCCCGTCGGATGGACGCGCACGGTGCCGCTTTCATAGAGCCCGCCGCCCCATCCCATGGCTCCCGCCGCCGCGGACGGTGCCAGACCACAGACCTCGACGTAGGTCGAAAAGCCGATGCCGAACATGCGTCCCTCGGCTCGTGCCTGATCGCGCTCGCGCTTGAGCGACGCGTAGTCGACCATCTCGAGCGCACGGTCGAGTGTCTTTTCGTATTCACCGCTGTCGTAGCTGATCGCGCCTGAGGCGATCGGGTACGGGAATTGGTCCGGATGGATGAAGTTCTTGCGACGCACGTCGACCGGATCCAGGTTCAGCTTCGCGGCGACCATGTCCATCACCCGTTCGATGATGAAGGTCGCTTCCGGCCGCCCAGCGCCTCGGTAGGCGTCCGTCGCCATGGTATTGGTCAAGACACCGTAGACGTCGGAGACGATGTTCTTGATGTCGTAGGCGCCGCCCAGCATGACGCTGAAGAGCCAGGTGGGCACACCCGGCGCCGCTGTGGAGAGATACGCGCCCATATTTGCGTAGGCCTTGACGCGCAGGCCGAGGATGCGCCCATCACTCGCCGCGGCTACTTCCACGTCGTCGACGTGATCGCGGCCGTGCGTGGTTGCCACGTAGTTCTCGGTTCGATCCTCGAACCAACGCACCGCGCTCTGGAGATCCTTGGCGATCACGGTAGCCAGCATCTCGCCCGAGTAGAACGGGATCTTGGCACCGAAACCGCCGCCGACGTCGGGAGCGATCACCCGAATCAAGGTTTCCGGAATACCGGTGACCATTGACATCAGCATGCGATGAACGTGCGGGTTCTGCGTGGTGCACCAGAGCGTCAGCTCTCGCGAGCCTGGATCGTACTGGGCGACCGCGCCACGCGTTTCAATCGGGTTTGGAATCAGCCGCTGGTTGTAGATGCGCTGGCTGAAGGTGAGGTCAGCTTCCTCAAAGGCCTTATCGACGTCGCCGCCCGATAGGTTGAAGTGGAAGGCGATGTTGTTGGGAACGTTCTCGTACAGTTGAGGAGCGCCGTCCTCGATCGAATCGAGCTGCTTGGTAACGACCGGAAGTTGCTCGTATTGCACGTCGATCGCCGCCATTGCGTCTCGCGCGGCGTAGTCGTCGATTGCCACGATCGCGGCTACGCCGTCTCCTACGTAACGCACGGTGTCGACGGCAAGTGCCCGATACTCAGGAATTTTCATCTCCGAGTTTTTGGGCTGCCAGGCCGTGGGCACCGGCGCCAGTTTTTCGACCATGTCCGTGCCCGGTGTAGATCGCGACGACACCGGGCATCGACCGGGCCTTGCTGACGTCGATGCTCAAGATCCGAGCATGGGCATACGGACTCCGCAGGATCTTCAACGTGAGCAATCCAGGGATGCGGACATCCGCCGTGAAATGACCCTTGCCGGTAATCAGGCGTGGGTCCTCGCGCCGTTTTACCGACGCTCCGAAGAGACTGCTAACCGCCATTTGGCCCCCCTTGGATGGTGTCGAGTACTAACGAACGTACATCCACTTTCGGAGGATTTGGTGCGCGATTAGTCGTCTCCGGAGGCGACCGGTGCTCCATTCATCTTTTCCGCAGCCCACTGAATCGACTTAACGATGTTCTGGTAGCCAGTGCAACGGCAGAGATTGCCCTCGAGCCCGTGTCGAATCTCCTGCTCGGTCGGATTCGGGTTGTTCTTGAGCAGGTTCACCGAGGTCATGATCATGCCGGGCGTGCAGAAGCCGCACTGCAGACCATGCATCTCCCAGAACCCTTCCTGGATCGGATGCAATTCGCCGTCCTTGGCGAGCCCTTCGATCGTCATGATGTCAGCGCCGTCTGCCTGAACCGCGAGGACCGTGCACGACTTGACGGCGTCGCCGTTCATCAAGATGGTGCACGCGCCACACTGGCTGGTGTCGCAGCCAACGTGAGTGCCCGTCAGATTCAGCACGTCGCGCAGATAATGCACGAGCAAAAGACGCGGTTCGACCTCGTCACTGTACGTCGTCCCATTGACGGTAATCGAGACCTGCTGCTTCACGGTGAGTCTCCCTCCCGATAAACTTCGGATTTAGTTGGGCCAAGCTGTGTACGAGTCTAATCGCCCTTGATCTGACCTTCAATACAGCTAAAGAACTGACCCACCATTCGGTTGGCCACTCCGCCAAGCATGCGCTGTGCGACCGAACCGACAGGTCCACCTACCTCTACGTCGCCTTCATATTCGATGTCGGTCGATCCATCATCGGCATCGGACAGGCGGACGGTTCCAGTACCCTTGATAAAACCCGGCCGGCCGGTTCCCTCGACGTACATTTGATAGTCAGTCGGCGCATTCATGTTTGAAAGCCGCACCTTGCCGTCGTAGGTGCCCTTGACCATACCGATGCCGACGTTCATCGACATGGAATATTCGTCGTCACCGATCTTGTCGAGCTTCTCGACGCCCGGCAAACAACTCGCGATCGAGTCGGGATCGATCAGTCGATCCCACACTTGTTGCCGCGGCGCATTCACGCTCTGTCGGCCCGTTATCTTCATAATCCCTCCCGGACTTTGACGATGTGTTGCGCCCGATTGGAGCACGCGAACGTGTTGCCCGTCGCGCTCGGACATCGGTCGCTCGAATGCCTTGGCTGTTCAGCAACGTGCATTCGCGAGCCGCGATCGCTTCGGCTAGCCGCCACGCAACTCCGTTCGCCACTCGTTGACGAACGGGCCATTTTGCGCAACACCGGAGTCACACCGGAAAATTCCCGTGACATTCCGGTTGATCGTAGCATAGCGGGATTGCTCGTCAAGACTTGTGTGCGTCGCGGATTTGCTACCAGCCGTAAGGGACGTTGCGCCGCGGGTTGAGCATCGGCAGCGTGTCCCGATCCCGCATCTGCACAGCACGAGTGAACAGCATGTCGATCTCTTCGTCTCGCAGATACGGGGCCAGAAGCTCGCCCACGATGGTTGAGTGGCGAATGAGGCGTTCGACGTCGGCCCGAAGGCACGGATCAAACGGATCGCCGCAGAAATCCCAGATGACGGTACGCAGCTTCGGATGGATGTGAAACGTGAGGCCGTGGTCGATGCCCCATAGACGGGAGTCGTGCCGGCCAATGAAGAAATGGCTCGATTTGCGGTCGGCGTTGTTCACGAGCAGGTCGAAGATGAACATGCGTTTCAGTGTCTTCGTGTGGTGATCCTGCGTCAGGCGGCCCTGAGGCCCCTGCGCCGGTTCGACGTAATGCTGCACCGTCCCCATGCCGTGAGGCCCGTCGCGAACCACTGTTGTTGGAATGAAGTGCCAACCCAACGCCCGGCTCAGCAGATAGCACGCATATTCGCGTAGATAGAGTGAACCTGCTTCAAAATCCCAAAGCGGGATCTCACCACTCGTTGGCTTGTAGATGCCGATTTGGCTCGAGCCGTCCTGACGCTCCAGTCCGACCGCGAACGTGTAGTTAGATCCCCACGGAACGAGCTTGCACTCGGTAATCGGGGCATGTTGCAGCGTTTCGAGCAACTCGCGATCCGGCGACTGTCTCGCATCGTCGTCGCCAGCCCATGGTGTGTAATTCAACTCTGGCTCGTCGTTAGATGAGTATGTCCGCTCGGACTCGTCGTTCATTCTTCACGCACCGTTGTGCTCAGTCTTAATGTCGGATTTGGACTCCGCAGGTTTCGTTCTCGGTTGTGTCGAATCAAGTGTATCCGACCGGTGAACGCTTGACATTCTTGACCCAATTTGGACGGTTCGAGCGTCGACAGACGCTCTCCTCGTTTTTGCAGTCTTGGTCGAGTGTCTCGGCCCTTTGCTATAATCTCGCGCGTCGACTACGTCGGTTAACAAGGGTGGTGTGAGTGAAGGTCACCGTCGAGCGAATGCCGCAGAGTTCAGTCTCATTGGACATCGTTGCCGAAAGCGACGAGTTCAGTCGCGCGCTGGACCGAGCCTATCGAAAGATCAATCGTCAGGTTCGCATCCCTGGGTTCAGACCCGGAAAAGCTCCTCGCCAGATCGTCGAACAGCGCATAGGTCGCCAGATGCTGGTCGAGGAAGCGCAGCGCGAGATCATGGACGAACTGTATCGTCAGGCGCTGGACCAGGAAGAGCTCACTCCAGTTTCCGAACCGGACGTCGACGTATATCAAGACGAACCGGTCGGCTTTCGCATTGAAGTGCAGGTTTACCCAACCGTCGACCTGAACGAATACGCCGACGTCCGGGTCGATCCGCAAGAAGTGAATGTCACAGACGAGGACGTTGACGAGGTCCTCGAAAACCTGCGCAAACAGAACAGCATTTGGAAAGAGCCGGAGACGGCTCGGAAGCCAACCGACGGCGATCAGGTCATCATCGATCTCCAAGCCTACGAAGATGGCGAGCCATTTCAAGATCCGGTCAATGACGCCGAGTTCGAAATTGGAGAAGGTCGGCTCTTCCCGGAGATCGAAGAGGCAGTCAAGCAGCTGAAGCCGGGCGAGCAGGCTGAATTCGATATCACGTTCTCCGAGGAGAACGATGCGACGAACCCGGATCTGCATGGCAAGACGCTGCACTACAACGTGACCCTGAAGGACGTCAAAGAGCGTGAGATGCCCGAGCTCGATGACGAGCTTGCCAAGACCGTTGGCGAATATGAGACGCTCGATGATCTAAAGGCCTCATTGCGCAAGGACCTGCTGCGCAGCCGCGCGGTACAGGCTCGTACCGACGTCGTGAATCAATCTATCGACGCAATGGCCGAACAAGCGATCCTTGAGATTCCATCCGCTATGGTCGACCGGCAGATCGACGACGACATTCAACGGCTGCGACAAGAGCTCAGTCGCGAGAATATGTCGTTCGAAGAGTTCTTGCGGTTTGGCGGCAAGTCGGAAGCCGACTATCGGACTGAAATACGGCCCGACGCCGAAAAGCGCCTGCGCAACTCATTGGTGCTGGAAGCCTTCTCTAAGGCGGAAGGGCTCGAAGTCAGCGAGGACGATCTCTTTGATGAGATCGAGCGCATGACTGGTCAATCTGAAGAAGCCCAGCGCATGAAGGAGATCTACCAGAGTCCGTACTTCTCGCAGATGATCCGGGACGAGCTTGCCAACCGAAAGGTCGCCGATCGCTTGATCGACCTGGTCACCGAGGGGGTCGGGGCGGTGACCGGCGAAGGAGCAACCGCACTCGAGGAGCCGACCGCGGAAAGCACCGAGGTCGCCAACGAGTCCGAGGAGTCCGCGGAAGCGGGTGACGAGGAAGAGACCGCTGATGCTGTTGCGGCCGCCGAAGTCGCGGACGCAGAAGATGCGGCGGACGAAACTGATGAGGTGAACGCGGAAGCCGATGCGGAGCCAACCGAAGCGACGGCTGAGGTCGACATCAAAGACGATTCAGACGACACCGAAGACGAGGAAGAATCCGCGGGCACATAACGGCGCGGAACGTCGTTGCCCAGGAAGGACGCGCACCCGATGGAGCTCAATGGTTCGCCCTATTTCTTTTCGAAGACCGACTATCTCCAGCCTCAGAACTTGATTCCGATGGTGGTCGAGTCCACCAACCGGGGCGAGCGTGCGTACGACATCTATTCTCGGCTGTTGCGCGACCGCATCATCTTTTTGGGCACTCCGGTTGACGACCAGGTCGCCAATGCCATCGTGGCACAGCTCCTCTTTTTGGCACACGAAAACCCGGAGCAGGACATCCGACTCTACATCAACAGCCCGGGTGGGCTCGTGTACGCCGGGTTGGCCATCTATGATACGATGCAGATGATTCAATCTGATGTGGCAACGACCTGCGTTGGCTTGGGTGCGAGTATGGCCGCGGTGCTACTGGCTGCCGGCTCGAAGGACAAGCGGTTTGCTTTGCCTCACTCACGAGTGCTCATTCATCAAGGCTCATCCGGGTTCCGCGGATCGGTTCCGGACATCGAGATTCAGGCTCGCGAGACGATTAATCTCACCACCAAGCTGACCGAACTAATGGCGTTTCACACCGGACAATCGTTCGAGCGTGTGAAGCGTGATACCGAGCGCGATTACTTCATGTCTGCGCAGGAGGCGAAAGAGTACGGGATCGTCGATCACGTTCTCGAATCACCGAAGCTCGTCGCGGCGCAGTAGTCAAGGGTACGGGGAGATACGGGATGTCAGGTACTCGCGGCGGACGGGTGCATTATCGTTGCTCGTTTTGTGGCAAGGGACAGGAAGAGGTTCGGCGACTGATTGCCGGGCCAGGCGCCGTCTACATCTGCGATGAATGCGTCCAGCTTTGTCGTGAGATCATCGAAGAAGAGGAAGCCCCGGCACGTCGGCCGGAACCATCGCTGACGCATATACCGACGCCGAAGCGCCTCTACGAACAGCTCAGCCAATACGTCATCGGCCAGGATCGCGCAAAGAAGATCCTGTCGGTCGCCGTCTACAACCACTACAAGCGCGTTCGCGCTCAAGACGACGACGACATCGAGCTGCAGAAGAGCAATATTTTGCTGGTCGGGCCGACCGGAAGCGGCAAGACGCTGCTGGCTCAGACGATGGCCAAGCTACTCGACGTCCCTTTCTCGATCGCCGATGCAACCGCGCTGACCGAAGCTGGCTACGTCGGGGAAGATGTCGAGAACATCTTGCTGCGCTTGATTCAAGCGGCAGGAGACGTTCAGCGGGCGCAAACCGGCATCATTTACATCGACGAGATCGATAAGATCGCGCGCAAGAGCGATAATCCGTCGATCACTCGCGACGTCTCCGGCGAGGGCGTGCAGCAGGCGCTCCTCAAGATCATCGAGGGGACAGTCGCGAACGTGCCGCCGCAGAGCGGCCGCAAGCATCCGCACCAGGAATACATCCAGATCGACACGCGCAACATCCTCTTCATCTGTGGTGGCGCGTTTGAAGGCCTCGACGACATCGTCCGGCACCGCATGGGCAAGGACTCAACGCTTGGCTTTGGGTCGAAGGCCGAAGCTCACGCCGACGACAACTTGATGGCCAATGTGACGCATGACGATCTGTTGAAGTATGGACTCATTCCGGAGTTCGTCGGTCGTCTCCCGGTGGCGGTTTCACTCGACAGTCTGTCGCAAGAGGATCTAATGCGGATCCTGGTCGAACCGAAGAATGCCGTCATCAAGCAGTATCAGAAGATCTTGAAGCTCGACAACGTCGATCTGGTCTTCACGCAGGACGCGTTGGAGGCTACTGCCGCACAGGCCGAGCAACGCAAGACCGGAGCACGCGGTCTGCGCACCACGATCGAGGAAGTGCTGCTCGAGGTGATGTATGAGATTCCCTCGCTGGAGGGCATCCGGAAATGCATCATCAATGCGGACGTCATCAATCGGAAGCGGCGACCACTGTTGGCAACCGTCAATGAGGAGCCGATCGAGCTTCAGGAGACGGCGTAGACACCACCGGTAACACAATTGGCGAGATCTCAACGGGCGTCCAGTAGGGCCGCCCGTTTTTGTTAGCCGGATCCTATTTCCGTGGGCACGGAGACCTATCCATCAATAGTCGTCCCTGCCCGGCGCCGGGAGGACACAAGGTCCTCCCGAAACGTCCGATTACACGATTCTGTGCCCCGGCTACTTCTTGAACGCCTTGCGAATGTCGGCGGCGTGCTCGGTGTAGTGCTCGTACGTGTTCCCGTCGACCAGTTCGCGTGACAGATGATTAGTGCCCTCGAGCATGCCCATCACCTGATCGTGCATCGCGTCGAACTGCGCCCGCACGTCATCCAGGCTGGCGGATCGGCTCCTCGTGGCCTCTTCCTGGTTGATCGACTCGTAGTCTTCGGACTCCGGCGGATTCTCGCCTCGCTCCAGGAGCCCGATGTCGTGGATGAGGCGGCTTTCCCAGAAGGTGATATGAGCCATGATGTCTTTCACCGACCACTCGCCGACCGTCCCTTCTTTGACGATCTGATCGTCGGTCAGACTTCGAAGGGCTTTGACCAGGTCCAACCACGATTTTGAGATGTCTTGCAGAATATCGAGCCGCTCTTGCGTGCCGACTGCCATCGCCTGCTCACCTTTCCATGCGCACTTCATCGCCATGCGTTCGATCCGAACGTCTCTTCTGACACAGAGCCGAAGTCGATGTGAATAGAGTCCGCCGGGCTGCGTTAGACTTGATGGTGACAACGAACTCGGATCGGAGGTCTCCGTGCGGGCTCACAGCTTGACCGCCGTGCAGCTTATCGACCAGGGCAAAGAAGGCTGGATCGTCGCCCAGGACGTACGCTCGTGTCAAGGCAAACGAATCATCAAGAAGGGTGCCATCCTCGATCGTGTCGCTATCGAGGCGTTGAGCGACGCTGACGACGGCCCAATCCACGTCGTTGAACCTGGCCGTCACGACATTCACGAAGACGACGCAGGGTTGCGACTATCACGCGCGGTCGCAGGGCAAGGGGTCCGGGTCAAGGGCCCGGTCCTGAGCCGCTACAACCTGATCGCGAGCGTCAAAGGCGTTCTTCGGATCGACCCGCAGTTCATCTTTGCCATCAACCAGATACCCGGACTGGCGGTCTTTACGCACCTCGACCGTCAACCCGTGCTTCCGGGGAAGATCGTGGCTGGGGTGAAGATCACGCCGCTCGCCGTGCCAGATGAAGACCTGGCCCGCGCGGAGTGCCTGGCTCGGGAGCACCGCGACGCATTGATCCGTGTGATGCCGTTCGAACCCAAGCGTGTGGCAGTGATTGCCACCGAGGGCCTCTCTGAGAAACTTCGCGAGCGCTTCAACTCCAGCATCGATCAGAAGATTGGCTGGTACGGATCGCGGCTGACCGACGTCAGGTTCGTTTCCTCGGAGTGCCATGCGGTCGCGGCTGCGTTGCGCGAGCTCGTTCCGAAGAATGACGTCATGCTGATGGCTGGCGGCAACACGCTTGATCCACTCGACCCGACGCTGCTCGCCATCAGCGAGCTGGGCGGCCAGATGATCCACTACGGCGCTCCGTCGCATCCTGGCAGCATGTTCTGGCTGGCGGAGATCGGCGACATTCCGATCGTAAACCTGGCCTCCTGCTCGATGTATTCGTCGGTTACGTTTGCAGACCTGATTCTGCCGCTCGTCATGGCGGGTGAGCATCTCACCGAGGACGAGATCGACCGCTTCGGCTATGGCGGACTGCTCGATCGCGAGATGCGGTTTCGATTTCCGCCGTATGACGAAGATGTCAGCTCCGAAGAGGACGACGAGGAATAGCCCGGGACACGTCGGCGATCGGGATGTCTCGCGTTCGCAACGCTGGATTATCGGTGACGGGTTGGGTTAGAAAGGGGACTGCTATGGCGAGACGAACGGTTATCCAAGGTGGTGTGCTTGGTTTCGAGAATGGCGCCGTGCGCGCTGATCTCGTCATCGAGGGTGAGCGCATCGCCGCCGTGATGATGGACGCCAGCGAGCTCGAAGCAGATGAGGTCATCGATGCGTCGGGGAAATTCGTCCTTCCCGCGGGTGTCGACGTTCACACGCACTTCCGTGAGCCGAACGCGGTGCAGACCGAAGGGTTCTACACCGGCAGCATGGGTGCCATCGCTGGAGGCATCGGCACGGTCGTCGAGATGCCACAGGCGACCCCAACGTCGAGCGAGGGTGAACATATCCGCGAAAAGATTCGGGTCGCGTCGGGCGAGTCGATCGTCGATTTCGCGCTCTGGGGCGCCGCCATCAACCAGGATCTCGACAAGATCGACGAGATGATCGACGAGGGGATCGTCGCGGTCAAGTCCTTCATGGCGGGGTCGAGTCCCGGATTTCCCGCGGCCACCGACGACACACTCCTGTCGGTCTTCGAGCGGCTGGCGACGACCGGCATCCCCTACGGACTGCACGCCGAGAATGATCAGCTGCTGCAAGCAGGCATCGCTCGCATGAAAGCGGCCGGCCGCAAGGACCCGCTCGCGCATGCCGAGTCGCGTCCGCCGATCGTGGAGGTCGAGGCGATCAACCGTGCCATCTTCTTCGCCGAGCAAACCGGAGGTATCGCCTATATCTGTCACGTAAGTACGGCCGGCGGCTTCGAGCTCATTCGCGAGGCGCAGGCTCGTGGCACCCTCGTCTACGGCGAGACTTGTCCGCAATACCTCGTCATGGACGAAGAGGATCTGATCCAGCGCGGACCGTTTGCGCGTTGCGCCCCGGCCATCCGCAACCGCGATCAGGTCGAGATGCTTTGGGACTTCGTGTCGGACGGCACCGTGGACGTCATTTCGTCCGACCACTGTGGCTACACCATCGAGAGCAAAGAGGCCGGCCTGGACGACATCTGGGAGGCGCCACTCGGCCTGGCGGGAGTTCAGACGATGTACCCGTCGATCTTCGACGAGATGCTCAACAAACGCGGGCTCGAGATCGAGGACTTCGTGCGCCTCACCGCCGGCAACCCGGCCCGGATCTTCAGTCTTTTCCCGCGGAAAGGTTCACTCGAGCTCGGAGCTGACGCGGACGTTGCCATCTACGATCCCAATGAACTGTGGGAAGTGCGCGGGGACGAGATGTTGCACCGAAACAAATGGACGCCAATGGAGGGCCGCGAAATCCTCGGTCGCGTCGTGCGCACCATCATTCGGGGCAACACCGTCTATACCTTCGAGAACGAGCCGTCCGTTTTCGGCGAGCGGGGCAGCGGCAAATTCCTGGCACGCGGCTACGGCCAGACGAGCGATTAAATTCGGCTCGATTTCGCGGCAACGAAAGACCCGCCGTCGTTCGAGACGGCGGGTCATCATTGTCTCGATGGTTGAGCTATGCCCGCCGGTTCATCCCGCTGACGAGGCTCAGCCAGTAAAGAAGCTGCATCAGCGCGGCGACGAATCCGGCCACATAGGTCAAGGCCGCGGCGTTGAGAACCTCACGGTTCTGCTGCGCCTCGGTGCGATCGACGATGCCCATCGTCGTCAGCATAGCCATTGCGCGGTTGCTTGCATTGAACTCGACTGGCAAGGTGATCAAGGCGAAGAGCGTGCCCGCGGCGAAGAAGGCAATCCCAACCCACGCCAACTGCGTTATTGAGATCAGTATTCCGCCGATGATCATCACCCAGCCGATGTTTGAACCGATCGACGCGACGGGAGCCAGCACCGAACGGATCTGCAACGGAGCGTAACCGTGCTGCTGCTGAATGGCATGCCCGGTCTCGTGCGCCGCGATGCCTAAAGCCGCAACCGAGCGGCTCATGAAGACGGGCTTTGACAGCCGCATCGTGCGCGACCGCGGATCGTAGTGGTCGGTCAGATCACCATTGATCATCTCGACCGGAATATCACGGAGACCGTTGGCATCGAGGAGCGCTCGAGCGACCTCAGCGCCACTCATCCCACGCTGATTCAGAACCTTGCTGTACTTGTTGAAGGTCGACTTGACTCGCCACTGCGCGTACAGCAGGAAGATCATCGGTGGGATGATATACAGGAAGTAGGTTGAATCGAATATCATTTGGAACACCTACGCTTTCGCGCTGAACGAATTGCGCGCATCGCGTTCGAGGCGCGGATTGGGAGTGCTTTCGAGGCGTGAAGCGGATGGGATTCGGCCGATACCAGCAGTCAACCAGCACGCCTCTGAAGTGTCAATCATGCTATAGTATGCCCAAAATTCGCGCCCTCGACAATCGACGGCGCCGCGGTTGAAGCCTTTCGGAAACGGGATCGTGACGGACCTCATTCACGCGGTCGAAAGCATGATGAAGGACGTGGTCGCGTCCGCGGAGCAGCCAACTGCTTACGTCCTTGACGAACACGATCTCTCACTTTATGGCATGGCTCGCTACCACCTCGGCTGGTCCGATTCCGCGTTTCAACCCGCCCAATACGATGCCGGCAAACGGATACGACCGCTTATTTGCATGTACGCGTGCGTCGCGGTCGGCGGCGATGTCACGCACTCGGTACCCGCCGCGGCGGCCATCGAGTTCCTCCACAATTTCACGCTCGTCCACGACGATATTCAGGATCAGAGCGACACACGACGGCATCGGCCCACCGTCTGGTCCTTGTGGGGTGCCAGTCAGGCGATCAATGCGGGCGACGCGCTCTTTGCCTTGGGGCAGTTGGCGTTGATCCGCAGTGCCGAGCGAGGAGTGGCTCCGGACCGTCTCGAGCGCCTCATCCGTGGCTACAACGTGGTGACGTTGCGCATCGTCGAAGGACAGGTCCTCGATCTAGGGTTCGAGGAGCGCTGGGATATCGACGTCGACCACTACGTCGAGATGATTCGCGGCAAGACGGCCGCGATTCTGTCCTATGCGGCAGGAGCCGGAGCCCTGATCGGTGGCGCCGACGAGGAACGGGTCGAACGCTTCCGCGCGTTTGGTGAGGCGATTGGGCTCGGGTTTCAGGTGAGAGACGACGTTCTCGGCATCTGGGGTGAAACGAGCGTTACCGGCAAACGGAAAGCGGATGACATCCGCCGCCGCAAGAAATCGCTTCCGATCATTTCGCTTGCCTCGGCGGCGTCCTCGAACGAGCGAGCAAAGCTGGAAGAGCTCTACGAGCGACCGTCGATCGACGAACCAGACGTCGAATGGATCGTCGAGCTCCTACGGCACTACGAGATTCAAGATCACCTGGAAGACGTCGTCGCTGGCTATCACGATCAAGCGCGAGACATCATCGAGCGTGATACCCAGGAGAACGACGGACGGCGCGCGCTGCTCGCGTTGCTCGATCAGCTTTCTCGCCGGGCATTCTGAGCGGCTGATGACACGCTAGACGTTCGCAACGAGCGTGTGTGGCACGTCGTGCCCTTCACGCTCCAATAAACGCAACATTCCCTCAACCAATCCGTACGGTCCCGCCAACATCATGTCGCCGTGTGGCACGGCCTGGTAATAGCCCAACTCGCCCGCAATTGCTCGATTTGGTCCGGTGATCGCCACAAGGCCGAACGGACCGGACTCCGGATAGTCCGGCACGAAGGCCGCGCCATGTCCGCCGTTCGCGACCACGTCGTCGTGCGTGAGGACTCCGCTGGAGAGGCGATCGACCAGATGTTTCAGCGTTTCAGGGGTGATGCCGCCCGTGTGATGCTCGACGATCCCATAGACCCGGCTTCCGCGCACCGCGATCGCAAACGTGTGCATATTGCCGATGTTGACCAGAATCGCTCCGTCGTCCGCGACTGAGTTGGCGACCGTTGGATCGCCCAGGATCCCCAACACGGCGGCGGCACCGGTATCCATGACGACCGCACCGGGAATCCGCTGCTTAATGGCCCACATGCGCGTCATGTATTCAGGTACATCGCGGAACAGCATCAAGCGCAGATCGCCCCCCTGCTGCAGCAGCATCTGCAGGAATTCGTAGCGGAATTCACGTCCACCGGCACCCGGGAGAAACCCGTGATCCTGCACCGCAATGGCGAACAGAGAGGGGAGCGGCACACCGAAGCGCTCGAGTGTGAGCCGGATGCCGTCCAGGTCGACGTCGTCGAGCCAGATGACTTCGGCACCCGCGGGTGGCTCGTCACACATCTTCAGGCCGCGCTGAGCTACTCGGTCGAGATCGTTGTGGATGGTGCGAGCCGGTCCTGCTCCCGCGTAGACCGCCAGGCCGGCGTCCAGGTGGGCTTCGATCGCACCGCTGCTTTCGCCGCCTCCCATCAACGATCCAGCCAGGTAGATGGGAACGCCCCGCGCGGTCGCGGCGCGTATCCGCTTTGCGACCACCTGCGTCTGCGACGGCAGAATCAGCTTGGTGCAATTCTCGACCCGTTTATCGCTCTCGTAGACGAGGATGTCCTGCGTTCCGGCACCAACGTCGATAGCCAGAATGCGAATGGGCTCCGAAAGCTTCACGCTTCCTCCTGCACGGTTATGCGCGGTCGGCTAACCGATGTCTTCGATATACCGGCCGGGATCATCACATGGCTCATCCGGATGCGGGGCCGACTTGCTCAGGTGGAAGATGGCGATTTCCGGCGGCGCCATGAACCTCAACGGCCAGCGCGTCGTTCCGATTCCGTTGCTTACATAGAGCAGGTTGCCTTTGGCCCAGTGGAATCCACGTTGGTACCGCGAGACCGGTCGACCGATGACGTGGTCGAGATAGAAGGTGTAGTCGAGCGGCGTGAGAGTGCGCCAAGGCGAGAACCGAATCTGACCGCCATGCGTGTGACCGCAGAGGATCAGTCCCGCCATGCCCGGACGCAGGTCGTCCTCGATAACGGGAGCGTGCGCCAGCAATACCAGTGGCCACGAGCCGGTGTCCAGCGCCGCGTTGAAGTTATCCCGTCGCGTGTATGGATCGTCGACGCCGGTGATCGTCACGTCGACGTCGCGCATCCGCAGACTGATCGATTCGTTGCGCAGAATCACGACGCCACGCTTGGCAAGACCGGAGCGAATCGCCTCCGCGACCGGCTCTCCGCCGCGGTAGTCGTGGTTTCCGAGAACGCCCACAACATTCGGAAATTGCTTCAATCCGTCATAGGCCGACAGGGTCTCGTCCCAATGACCCCGGTCAACATAATCTCCGCCAAGCAATACGAGGTCTGGTTGCTCCTGGGCGATCGTCTCAAACGCCTGCCGCGTCAGCTCCGCTCCAAACCCGGGTCCACCGACGTGAAAATCGCTGAGATAGGCGATGCGAAGTCCCTCGAGCTGTTCTGGAAGGTTGGGGATGCCCGCGCGGAATTGCCTGAGACGTAGCGCGCGCGGTTCCACTTCCGCGGAGTAGGCGAGCGCCGATACGCAAGCCGCGGCAATGAGTCCGATTGAAGCTCGAGTGAGTCGACCCAGCAAATTATCCTCCGAAGCGCCGCGGGCTCGGTTAAAAAACGCAGCGCGTCTTGCGTTTCCATGCTCTCGTTCTATCGCGCCGACGGCCGCTCTTGCCCAATTATCCAACCGCGACGGCTGCCCGCGCGCCGGAATCTCAGGCTCACTATGACGTATACTCTAAGAAAACGTATCGACGCATCAAAATTCGGGGTCTGCAGCGACGCTGTCCACTTCAGAACGCCCCAATTACGCGAATGGACCTACGTTTTGGCCGACGAAACGACCGCTTCCAGGACCGCACGCAAAGACGACGTCATCACTCATGCCATGGAGGATTACCTCAAAGTCATCTACAGCTTGCAATCCCAGAATGAGAAAGTGACGACGCAAGCGATCGCTGAGCGATTAAAGGTTCAAAGCCCGTCCGTGACCAACATGATCAAGCGCCTGGCGGATTTGAATCTCGTCGAACACACGCCATATCGTGGCGTCTTGCTGACTCAGACCGGCGAGCGTGCGGCGCTCGAAGTCGTCCGGCATCATCGGCTGTTAGAACTTTACCTTGCCGACGCCCTCGGATACTCGTGGGATGAGGTCCATGCCGAGGCCGAACAGCTCGAGCACAGCATCTCCGAGGAGTTTGAAGCGCGTATCGACCGCGTTCTCGGCTATCCGACGACCGACCCGCATGGCGATCCAATCCCTTCGGTCGAAGGAGACATACAGCCTTTGACGCAACTGCTGTTGGCTGACCTGGAAACGGGCGACGAGGCTAAAGTCGAACGCGTCTGGGATCGTGACGCAGAGATGCTGCGCTACCTCGGCAGTCTGGCTTGTATCCCAACGCGTCGGTGGAACTGATCGAGCGATTCCCCTTCGGCGGTCCGCTTCGCATTCGAGTCCTCGGTCAAGAGCACATCATCGGCCGCGAGCTGGCCAACGCTGTGCACGTGCGACGCCAGGAGCTGTGAAGCGTCTGTCATCCTTCCCGCCTCCCTTACGAAGATCTGCTAAGATCGACGACATGTGTACGTTCATCTCAATACACAGACAACGAGCCGCTCGATGACCCGTTACCGCTGGGTTGAACCACCGGTGTGTGCCGACGAGCATTGGCGCATCAATGACTCTCCGCTGATCAGCTCGATACTGGCTCATCGAGGGATCACTTCTACCGCTGATGTAGATGCGTTCCTCGCGCCGGATGCTCGTCAGCTGTCCGATCCTCTTTTGCTGCCGGAAATGGAATTGGCGGTCGATCGGATTCGACGTGCCATCGCGGCGGGGCACCTCATCGCGATCTTTGGGGATTACGACGTCGACGGCATTACATCCACGGCAACGCTCAAGCGTGCCCTCGATCGGCTTGGAGCGCGCATCATTACGCGTCTGCCGCATCGAGAGAATGATGGTTACGGACTCAACACACGGGCAATCGACGAGATTGCGGGTCAGGGTGCATCGCTGCTGATCGCGCTCGACTGCGGCACGAGCGATCACGCGGAGCTGGCACATGCGCACTCGCTGGGACTATGCACCATCGTCGTCGATCATCATCATGTCGGGAACGCCTCGCTTTCGGAGACGGCCTTCGTCTCGCCGCACCGCGCCGAATCACGCTATCCGTTTCACGACCTCGCCGCTGTCGGAGTGACCTACCATCTTGTGCGTGCCCTTCTGGGAGACGATGCCGCAAGTGAGCTTCTGCCGCTCGTTGCGCTTGGAACGGTGGCGGATGTCGTCCCGCTGGTCGGCGACAATCGAGTTCTGACGTATGCGGGACTCAAGCGATTCGCGCAGTCGGCTCCAGTAGGGCTGCGCTCGCTGGCATTGAGCTCTGGCCTCGATCCAAGCGCGATTACCAGCCGTCATTGTGGCTTCGTGCTTGGCCCACGTATCAACGCGGCTGGGCGCATGGCCGATCCGACGACCGCGCTCGAATTGCTGCTGACCGACGACGAGTCGAAGGCCGATCGGCTAGCATTCGAGCTCGGGAAGCTGAACACCGATCGACAACGCATTGTGCAACAGATGCTCGACGACGCCGAAGCAAAAGCCGTTGCCGGTGGAGGCGCCGCTCCGCTTTTGGTCGTCGGCGGTCGCGACTGGAGCGTCGGGCTTGTTGGATTGGTGGCCGGAAAGCTCACGGAACGCTTCAATCGACCATCGTTGGCTTTCAGCATGGGCGCCGAGGTCAGCCGCGGTTCAGCCCGTAGCATTCAAGGATTCAACATCGTCGAGGCGCTCGCGGCGTGTCAGGACATCCTGGTCGAGCACGGCGGCCACAGCCAGGCGGCCGGTCTGACCATTCAGACGCGCAATTTGGTCGAGCTCGAGGCGCGACTAATCGAGCTCACCGATCGGACGTTTGGCGGACCGCCGCCGGATCCCACACTGGAGATTGACGCCGAGCTTTATGGGCGCGAGCTCAGCGCGGAGACTGCGCGTCAAATCGAGCAGCTTGAACCATTTGGACAAGGTAACCCGTCGCCGCGACTGCTCGTGCGCTCCGTTCGTGTGAGCTCGCCGAAGCGCACTCGAAACGGCAAGCATCTGCAATTTCAGGTAGAGACGGCCAGCGGGCTCGGCGCGCGAGCCATCTTCTTCAACGGCGGTGACGAGATAGAGAAATTCTTCACGCGCAAGCCAATGGACCTTGTCTTCGAGCTCAAGCTTGACTCCTGGAACGGTCGAAATCAGGCCTCGATGGAAGTGCTCGACTACCGCGTGGCGGGATAGTTTGCGGTTCGTGTCGACAATAGTGGGTGCATTGGTGAGCGGGCAGCCATGCAGGGAAGCCCTCCATGCCAGCCCCTCGGCCGAATCGTTTGCTAGCCCGCTGCGTTCTTGATCGCCTCGATCAACGTCGCAACTCGTCGAACATCGACCGGACGACGTACGTCACCATCCTGTTTCGCCCACGTGCCGACGATGAACCCGGACGCGAAGGGACAGAGCGGCGGGATCGATTCAGGAGAGACTCCGCTCCCGATGAAGATACGCGTGTCTGGCAGGTGCGAGTGCACGCGCTGTACGTCGCGCGGGTCGGTCGCGTGACCGGTGCCGGTTCCGCTCACGATGAGAACGTCAGCCAGCCCTCGATGGACCGCGTCCTCCGCTGCTTGTTGGATCGTCTCGCTACCCAACGGTGTTCCGTGTTTGACGTGCACATCGGCCCAAATCTCGGTCCGCGTGCCGAGTAGCTGCCGATACCGCAGCGTGTTATCCGCCTCACCTTCGATGATTCCCTGGTCGGTGACCATCACGCCCGTATGGACGTTGATCCGGATGAAGCTGGCGCCAGTTGCGGCGGCGACTCCGAGCGCGGCACGGGCGTCGTTGCGCAGCAGATTGATTCCGATTGGGAGGTCCGTTGCGGACTTCAGACGATCGATGATTGTCGCCACGGCTGCCACGACGTGGGGCTCGACATGGCTCTTGACGAACGGGACGTCGCCGAAGTTTTCGACGATCAGTGCCGAAGCGCCACCAAGCTCGTAGCTGGCCGCATCAACCAGGGCACGCTCTCGTATTTGGTCGAAGCTGAGGGTATTGAGCGGGGACCCCGGCAAGGCGGCAAGATGGACGACCCCAACCAGCGGTTTTCCGGGCTCACTCCCTGACACGGTCAACTGCGACGCAATCCCAGTCTAGTCAACGACGTCGGTACGATCCTCGACGCTCACCACGCCAGGGATACGCGACGCGACCGACTCAGCATTCTCTCCATCGTCGATCGACTGAACGTTGCCGTGGAGAAAGACGACGCCACGGACGACACGTACATCGAGGTTCAATGTGGTCGTCTCGGCGTCCTCGCGAAGCTCTCTGAGCACGTCCTCTCGAATCTCATCATCGTCTCGATCGATAACGCGCGTTTCGGCATCGAACGCGACGGATTCGTCAAACGCCTCGTCCTCTTCCTCGTCCGTATCGTCGGTCGCTTCGGACTGGAATCCGCCGACAACCTCAAGACCGCGGCCACGTCGCGATGGTTCGACGACGGGATCGATGGGCGCGAAGTAGGTTTCTCCTTCTTCAATGGCCTGGATCTGGTCGGTCGTTCCGGGCGAGCCCGCGAAGTCGTCCTCTTCGTCCGAAACGTCGTCTAGGAGTGATTGCGCGTCGGCGTACCCGAATTCTTCATCATCGTCGTTTGGCTCGGTCACCATGTCTGGCGAGACGACTTCATAGTTCATCTCGTCATCCACTTGCCTGATGCCGTCGACGGAGGAGGCCAGATCGATGGCAGCCTCCCGGAGTCGCTCTGAGTCGACGGGCCCGATGAGCCGCGCCACCCGGTTTTCAACCTCGACGGCCACGGGGATTCCCGCTTCGTCCAGGAGTTCACGGATCTGCTGCTCGCGTGATTTGTCAGTTGTTGGCATGCTAGGAACCTCCTCGGCCTCATCGCGATTGGGGTCGTGATCGGCGTCGGGCGCTTGATATGTACAGTTATTATTAGCGCATGGCCCATTCCGCGCGTCAATTGTCAGGAGTGGCGTGGACGAACGACAGCCAAGTGCACCAACCGCGATGACGATTCACCAACTTTCCGAGCATTCGGGGGTGCCTGTTCGCCGCATTCGACACTTCGTGGCGGAGGGCTTGCTAGCTCCGCCGCACGGCCGTGGGCGCGCGGCCCACTATGATCGCATGCACCTGGATCGGGTGCGACAGATACAGGCCCTGCGCGACGCGAATGTCGGGCTCGATCAAATACGAAGAAGACTCGGCGAGCCTCGTCCCGGTACGGAAAGTCTCGGGCGCGAATTCGAGACCTGGCAGCGCTGGGAGATCGCGTCCGGCGTCGAGCTTCACGTGCGTGCGAACCTGGAGCCGGAATCGCTCAATCTCGCTCGCGTCCTCTTGAACACGGGACGCCAACTCTTCTCGGCAGACGTCCAGGATCGTTGAACCTAATCTCGGAGGTAGTTTGTCGCTCAACTCGGAAGGCCGCGACGACATCGTCAATCGATCGACTGACCGCGATGCGTTGCGTCCAGTCATCGAGATTCTCACCGGCATGGGACTCTACGCGTATATCACGGTCGACGATCAAAGCCGTTGGACGGTCGCGGCCGACACCGACATGGGGCGGATCGACGTTCGAGTCGGAGCCGATGGGTATGACCTCGACGTGTGGGACACGTCACCCGGCCTTTTCTGGGAGGAAGAGGAGGAGCGACGTCGCGAAGGTCTCGAGCGACTGGCTCGGGTCTCACTTCCGGCTGTGGCGCGCGGGATCCTAAATAGCGCTGAGGAAGCCTGGTGGGACGAAAACGACCATGGTGTCGGCGTCCGTGTGCACCACGAGTTGCCATTTGCACTTCGTGAGCAGATCGGCGACATCGCCCGACAACAGCTCATCATCCTCAACGACACTATCGCCCTGATTGAGCGTCGCCTCGTCGACTAACCCGCGGTGCTTCAGTTGATCGAAAGGAAGAACCGAATGGTCGATCGCTGGCGTCGTTTTCTGTCCATTGCCCAACAGCAAGAACCGGCCGATCTATTGCTGCGCGATGCGCGATTGGTCAACGTCGCATCGGGTGAGATCGAGCGCGTCAACGTGGCGATCTGCGCTGGCAAGATCGCTGGAGTGGGGGACTACCAGGAGGCGAAGGACGTCATCGACCTGGCTGGGAGCTATCTGGCACCGTCCTTCATCGATGGTCACGTTCACGTTGAGAGCTCGCTTCTTTGGGTCGATCAATTCGCCCGGGCAGTCGTGCCGCACGGCACGGGGGCGGTCGTCACCGATCCACATGAGATCGCCAATGTCGCAGGATTAGCCGGGATTCAGGCATTGATGAACGCCTCGCGCGGTCTGCCGGTTGAATTCTTCTTCACCATTCCTTCGTGCGTCCCGGCCAGCCACATGGAGAGCTCCGGCGCCGAGATGACCACCGAGGTGATCAGCGACGCACTGAGGCTCCCCAATGTGGTTGGCCTCGGCGAGATGATGAATTTCCCGGGCGTTCTGAATGGCGACCAAGGGATCTTCGAGAAGCTGGCGCTGCCGTACCCGCGCCGGGACGGTCACGCTCCAGGTCTGCGCGGGCTGGCAGTCAACGCGTACGCCGGATCGGGCATGAGCTCCGACCACGAATCGACCGAGCTGGAAGAGGCGCGCGAAAAACTGCGTCGGGGCATGATGATCATGATCCGTGAAGGCTCGACCGAGCACAATCTGCTCGAGCTGCTGCCGCTCGTCACCGACGCGACCTATCCGCGCTGCTGCTTTGCCAGCGACGATCGAGACTGCGCCACGCTGCTGCACGACGGTCACATGGACTCGGTGCTGCGCAAAGCCATCGGCGCCGGGCTTGATCCGATCCGTGCCATCCGCATGGTGACGCTGGCGACCGCTGAATACTGGCGCTTGCCGTGGATCGGGCAGGTCGCGCCGGGCTACCGGGCAAACTTGGTCGTGTTCGAGCAGCTAGAGGATCTCCGTCCAAACCTGGTCATGTTCGATGGCGCGACCGTGGCGCGCGATGGGAAACCGTTGTTCGAATCGAGCGCGGACGTGCCGAACACCCTGCTAAACACCGTTCACATGCGCGACCTGAATCTTGCTGATCTGAGGCCGCCTGCGGAAGAGCGCATGATCGCAGTGGGTGCGATTCCGGGCCAGATCGTGACGCGCAAGCTGGAGGTGAGCCCCAAGTCAGAGAACGGCCTACTCGTGTCCGACGTGGAGCGAGACCTGCTGAAATTAGTGGTGGTGGAGCGACATCATGCCACCGGCCGGGTTGGAGTGGGGCTCGTCAACGGATTCGGTCTGCGCGAGGGTGCGCTGGCTTCATCGATCGCGCACGACGCGCATAACATCGTGGCTGTGGGCGTGCGAGATGCGGATATCTTGCAGGCGATCAACGCCGTCGCTGAGATGCAGGGCGGGCTTGCCGCCGTGCGCGATGGGGAGGTGCTTGAGCGGCTCGCGTTGCCGATCGCGGGAATCCTATCGCCCGAACCGTTAGAAACGGTGACTGAACGCTACGAGCGCCTGGAGGAGATCGCGCGGTCGTTTGGAAGTGGAGTACCAGCACCGTTTGGGCTCCTCTCGTTCATGGCGCTCTCCGTCATCCCAGCAGCGCGCGTCACCGACCGCGGGCTCGTCACGTTTGATTGACTGCGCGAACGATATGAGGCGAACATGACCAACCGCCATTCAGGAAGCTCTGAGGCGCGCGCCGCATCGTTGGAGCGGCTGGCGGAACGAATCAATCAATCGAACGACGTAGCTGACGTCCGCGGCGAAAGCCGTCTCGTCTTCGGCACGGGAAACCCGATGTCGGACGTTGTATTGGTCGGCGAAGCTCCCGGAGCCGACGAAGAGCGCCAAGGAAAGCCGTTCGTCGGACGCGCTGGCCAATTGTTGGATCGGGCGCTGAAAGACGCCGGGTTGGATCGAGAAAAAGTCTGGATCACCAACGTGGTCAAGATCCGACCGACAGAGCCAGGGGCCAACGGGGGTCGAAGAAACCGCCCACCGTCGACGGAAGAGCGCAAAGCATTCCGCCCGTTCCTGGACGAAGAGCTGAGCATCATCGAGCCGCGTTCGGTCGTTTGTCTCGGGGCGACGGCAGCCGCCGCGGTGCTGGGGCGTTCCGTCAAAATCAGCAAAGAACGAGGTGAATGGGTTGAAGGCCCGCAAGGCACGCGCGTCCTGACGACCTACCACCCTGCATATCTCTTGCGACCGTTTCGCGATCGCGACGAGAAATACCAACAGCTCGTAGATGACTTGCGCAAGGCCGTCTCAGTCAGCTGAACTCAAGAATCAGTCAGATGCAGCGTTAGCTTTTCGAGGAATCCGGCTCATCGAGCGTCACCTCGACGCGATCGGTGCCATCGACGAAGCGGGTCGTGGTCGGCAGGCCCAGCGAGTGAAGCAGACGGATCATGCGCACATTCCCCGCGAGAACGAGCGCATAGAGATTTCGAATCCCGTTCTGGCGGGCGTAGTGGATGAGTAGGCGGGTCAGTCCCACGCCGACGCCCCGACCTTGCCAGCGGTCCTCGACCAGCGCGGCGTATTCAGCGGTCAATCCACTCGGATCGCGATCGTAGCGCACCACGGCGACGATCTCGTGCGGACGCTCGGGATCGAGTGCCACCAAGGCGCAGCGATCGACTCCGTCGACGTTGGTGAAATAGTGTGCCTGCGCATCCGAGAGCTCGGGGACGAAGCCAAAATGCCGCGAATAAATCGAGTTCTCGCTCAGACGGCGATGGAAGCGTTGCAGTGCTTCCGCATCCGACGGCCGGATGAACCGGGCCGGAATGACCGAGCCGTCCGACAGGGTCAGTGGTTGAACTTCGCTGACGTTCATGAACTGCTCCAAACATAAAGTCTGGATGTGACGGAGGAACTGATGGGGTGATACGACCAGCGTTGCGTCCATGCTACACCCTCTGACCGAATTCGTCGCTCGATACATTCCATGAGCGTCGCCATTGATATGTCCATCGTACCCGTCGACTTCAAGGATCGAAAGGGAGATTCGGGCTAGTACTGGTGGGGTGAAAGAATGACTTCGCCGGGGACGGAGTATCGCGCGCTCGGAAAGACCTTGTGCTGGCCGCGGTCGAGCAGGTCTGGGGACTGGAGTTCCCTGAACGGCCAATTCGCCCAGGAACCAGGTAGTTCGCGATAGGTGCGATCGACGAGGTTGAGCGCAACTCTGATGCGCGTTCCGAATTGCGAACTTGCGTCGGTCGCTGGCAAAGTGACCAATATCTGATCCCGCATTGTCGAAATATGGTTCCGCTATGTTTGCTGATCGCGTCCCTTACGCCGGCACCTTCGTGATCCGCTGGTGACCCAGTCTGCCTTTCAGCAAGTCCAGCATCGACTCGTTGAAGTCCTTGGTCAGTAGATAGGCCATCCCGACTGCCAGCACAGGATTCACCTGCGTGTACTTTAACGGTGTGATTCCAATCAGAAACAAGATACCGGCGATGAGCCCAGCCTTGACGTAACGGTGTTTCCCGAGGATGAGCGCGCCGACAGCCAGCTCGAAGATCAGGCAGACCACGCCAAAACCGCGCGGACTGAATTCCACGATCGGGCTTGCCAGGTCGCGATAGAAGCCAAGATAGGCATCATGAGCGAAATCGGTGTAGCTCTGGGGATTGGCAACGATGAAGTATCCGTGAACGCCGAGCGCCATCACCCAGAAGAAGACCCCAACGAAAAGACGTCCTGCGTGGGGCTTCGCGACGCACAGCGCTGAAACGGCAAGGTAGAAGATCCCGGTGAAGACCAGCGGTTGCATGGGTTTCTCCGATCGACGCGACGGCCACCTCATGGCACAAACGAACTCATCCCCGGCTTACCACGAACGAGGTGACGGATTCATCGCATTCTTGGGCTGAAGCGTTACAACCCCGCAAAGCCCGCCGAACATTGAGACGAGCCGTTCGCGATCGGCCAATTCCTCCACGTTTGGTTGGGATCGTTCGTCCAGATGCTTGTCGCGACGATTGTCACGCAACCGTTGCACCGAACACCTTGAATGCAGCGTCTCTGTCATCTCCGAGAATTACGGTTGACATGTGGCGTCTGGACTGGATGAGTGCGAGGGGATAAGGAGGCGTTCAATGTTCTGGAGGTCAGCAGCCATGTGGTGTGGACTGGTGGTTATCGGCCTGCTCAACGCGACATTGCGACAAACGACGTACGCGCGTGTTGTCAGCGAGCGGACCGCTCATCAGATCAGTACGCTCACGTGTGTCCTGGGGGTGTTGATCGGAGCGCACTTCATGCTGCGTCGAACGGTCGTGCGGCTGGAAGATCGCGCACTCTGGCTAATCGGGATGGGTTGGGCGGCAGCGACGATCCTCTTCGAGTTTAGCTTTGGTCGACTTGTGGCTCGCGACTCTTGGTCAACCTTGTTGGAGAACTACAACCTGCCTGCTGGACGCGTCTGGATCGCGGTTCCTGTTGCGATCCTCTTTGCTCCGCTGCTCGTGAAACGCTTCGTTGCTCATTCGTCGACATCGCAGCCAGGCGTCGGTACGCGATCCATGTCCAGAACTCATTGACTGCGCCGCGAGCTGACACGGTGTTGTTTGCTGGCTCGACTCGCGATCGTCATCGTCGGTCGGCCAGCGAGCACAGTAGTGCCGCCACCTGTGCTACAATCGCAGTCCACAAGCGAAACTGGCGCCGTAGCCAAGCGGCAAGGCAGGAGTCTGCAAAACTCTGATCGGCGGTTCGAATCCGCCCGGCGCCTCCCGGCAGGACCATACGGTCTCTGCCGTTTTTGTTTTGTGCCAGTTGTTCCTCGTTGACCTGATGAATCGGAGTCTGCAATGGCTGACGAAACGGTGATCGAAAGCGAGCGCGTGTTTGACGGACGGCTGATCAACGTGCGGGTCGATACGGTGCGGATGGCGGACGGCAGCGAGCATCGACGTGAAGTCGTCGAGCATCCGGGTGCGGTGGCGCTGGTTCCGGTTCTGCCGAATGGAGATCTGGTGCTCGTGCGACAGTATCGGCATCCCGTCCGTCGCAGCACGCTCGAGCTTCCGGCCGGTACGCGCGAACCCAATGAACCCGAGCTACAGACCGCCATCCGCGAGCTGCGCGAAGAGACCGGATATCGCGCAAATGAGGTGCGCGAACTCGTTCGCTTCTACGTTAGTCCGGGGTGGGCAGATGAAGAAGTCATTATTTTCGTGGCGACTGGTCTCAATTCCGGCGAGGACGAGCCGGAAGCGGACGAGGACCTTCAGGTTGTGACCGTACAGGCCGAAACTGTCACCGCTCGCATCAGTGCCGGAGAGATCGTCGACTCAAAGACCATCATCGGTTTGCTTGCCTGGCTCGGAACCGGCCTCAAACCAGACTAAAGTCCCAACGTAGTCCCGGAAAATCGCCCGTTCCTGCCCCATTGGTACTTCTCCCGTCGACATTTACAATGTGTACGTACACATGGTACGATGACCGCGTGACACAGAAATTCGGCGTTACAAAAGCGTGTCAGCCGGTCAAGTCACAAGGTTTACCGACCGGACTAGTACTTGCGGCCTCCCCCGGTCGGCCACATTCGACTATGTAAGCTGGCCCCAACGCCACGTAGAGTGAACACAGGTAAAGAGCAGGGGGGACGGACCTGCAAGGGGGAGATGTTCTGGGGGTTGGAAGGCGCGATCTGCGCCGACGCGATAACGGGGGACGCAATGGAACGGCGACGACAGGCTACCGCAGAAAGACGCGTGCTCATTGTTGACGATCACCCGCTCTTCCGGCAGGGATTGCGCCGGTTGATCGCCGAGGGCGGCGCGTTCACCGTCGTGGCCGAAGCGGCCAATGGCCACGAGGCCATCCGTGAAGCTGATGTTCATCGACCCACCCTCGCGTTGATCGACGTGCAGCTACCGGGCATCACCGGTCTCAACGTCGCGCGCATTCTTAAGAAGCAGCATCCATCCATGCACGTAGTCATCCTCTCGATGCACATCGATGACGAGCGCCTCTTTGAAGCGGTCCGCGCCGGTGCTTCGGCTTTCCTGACGAAGGACATCGAAGCGTCCGAGCTGACGAATTCGCTCGAGCGGGTCGTACGCGGTGAGCAGATAATCAACACCGCGGTGCTGTCACGGCCGGAGCTGGCCTGGCGAGTGCTGACTGAGTTCCGCCAGTTGACCGGTGACGGCGACGACGCGACGTCCGAAAGCATTCTCCCGTCGAGCCCGAAGCTTCCGCTCTCGGTGCGGGAGATTGAGGTACTCGATTGTGTGGCTCAGGGCCTTTCGAACAAAGAAATCGCTGACGAGCTCTTTATTACTGAGCAAACGGTGAAGAATCACATGACGTCGGTGCTGCGCAAGCTTGATGTCAACGACCGCGTTCAGGCGGTTCTCTGCGCGGTTCGGAACGGCTGGATCGCCATCGGGCCACCGGCCACCGCATAACGAATTTACCGGTCTCCTTCCATCCCCACTTGGCGTCTCCGGAGGGCTTCGGCTCTCCGGAACGTCTTTAACCGCCCCCTCGCTTCCCAAGAGTTGAGGGCGAAGCTTGCCTTCGCCCGCAACTCTCCTCAACACGATGCCCATGGACGGCGATCACATCTCTGGGCGGTAGGGGCGAAGCTTGCCTTCGCTCTCAACGCGGAAGCGCGATCAATCAACTCGCAGAAGTCGGAGTGTTGTCAATCAACGCTTGGCGCGAATCCGATCCGCCGGGCGGCTTTGGACGAGGGCGAAGCTCGCCTTCGCCCCTACCCGTGGCGGCGTGCGAATTTCCTCGTCGGGGTGGGTCTGGTCCGCATCGAGAAGGATTGGGCGACGCATGCGTCGCTCCCACAAACACGGCGAGCGTGTCGGTCTCCGATGAGCCACGACGCGTCCACCGGAGAATAAATCCGTCCGTGCAAATTCGGTGCTGATGACGTAACACCCTGCAGGGGATAATTTTGGGTGACGCATGCGTCGCCCGTACCAACGGCGCGCGTTTTACGTTCCGGCGATTTCGCGGAGGGCGATGTCGTGGCGGAACTGGCGATCCTGGAAGGTCACCTGGTCAACCGCGCTGTAAGCGCGATCGCGAGCAGTCGCCATTGAGTCGCCGCGAGCGGTGATCGCTAGCACACGCCCACCGCTGGTGACCACACGACTGTCGTCGTCGGAAGCGGTTCCCGCGTGGAATGCGACGACGTCATCGGGAAGATCGTCGAGGCCGCTGATTTCGTAGCCTTTTTGTAGCCGAGCGGGTAGCCACCGGACGCCAGGACCACCGACACGCACGCCCCGTCATGCCAACCGGGGGCGGGAAGCGTGCCCAACGTGCCATTGGCGCAGGCGACGAGGTATGGGAGCAGCTCGTCACGCATCATGGGTAGCACGACTTCGGTCTCGGGGTCGCCAAAACGGCAATTGAACTCAATCACCATCGGTCCGTTCGGGCTGAGCATCAAACCGGCATAGAGGACGCCACGGTAGGTGATGCCGCGTTTGCGAAGCTCGTCGATCGTCGGCGCGAGGATCTTGTCGAGAATCTGCCGCTGCATGACCTCATTTACTTTAGGAACCGGTGCGTAGGCACCCATGCCGCCGGTGTTCGGTCCCTCATCATCATTGTTGGCGCGCTTGTAGTCGCAGGCGGGAAGGAGCGGGTAGATGGTTTCGCCGTCCGTCAGCGCCAGCACCGAAACTTCACGCCCGGTCAGGTAGTCCTCAATGAGGATTTCGTGGCCGGCAGAGCCAAAGGTTCCCTCGCTCAGCATCGAGCGCACGGCCTCCTCAGCATCCGCTCGCGTCTCGGCAACGATGACGCCCTTCCCGGCGGCTAGGCCGTCAGCCTTCACGACGACGGGCAGGTCCACGTCAAAGACGGCGTTGAGGGCCGCATCAAGCTCCGTAAAGCGTCGTGAGCCCGCCGTCGGCACGCCCGCGGACTCCATCACGTCCTTTGCCCAGGCCTTGCTGCTCTCTATGCGCGCGGCGTCGGCGACAGGGCCGAATACAGCGAGATCGTTGGCGATGAAGGCGTCGGCCAGACCTGCGGCAAGCGGATCTTCCGGCCCGACGACGGTAAAGTCGATGCGTTCATGTCGTGCCGCCGCGACGAGCCCGTCAGTGTCTGAAGCCGCGACTGGGATGTTCGTGGCAATCTGAGCGGTCCCGGCGTTGCCAGGCGCGACGAAGAGCGCCTCAACGTCAGGCGATTGCGCCAGCTTCCAGACAAGTGCATGCTCCCGGGCGCCGCTTCCGACGACCAGTACCCTCTTCGACACGTATGGTTACTCCCATTCGATGGTGGATGGCGGCTTGCTCGAGATGTCGTAGACGACGCGGTTGATGCCGCGCACTTCGTTCACGATGCGATTGCTCATGCGGGCCAATAGGTCGTAGGGCAATCGAGCCCAGTCCGCCGTCATGGCGTCTTCGCTCGTCACCGCTCGAATGGCGCAAACCTGCGCATAGGTGCGGCTGTCCCCCATGACTCCGGTCGATTGCACCGGCAGGAGGACGGCGAAGAACTGCCAGATCTCGTCGGCGAGCCCAGCCGCCTCGATCTCCTGACGCACGATTGCGTCAGCTCGCCGAAGAATCGCCAGCGACTCTTCGCGGATGGGTCCGAGGATGCGAACGGCCAAACCCGGCCCCGGGAACGGCTGGCGGTTGACGATCTCGTCGGGTAAGCCGAGCAGCTTCCCGGCCGTGCGAACTTCATCCTTGAAGAGGAGCCGCAACGGCTCGATCAGCTCAAATTGCAGATCCTCGGGTAACCCGCCCACATTGTGGTGCGTCTTGATTTTGTCGGCAGTCTTGGAGATCTTGGTGGCGCTCTCGATCACGTCCGGATAGAGCGTGCCCTGCGCCAGATATTTGAACGGCCCATGCTCGTCGGCGGCTCGCTCGAAGACGCGCACGAACTCATCACCGATGATCTTGCGCTTCTCTTCGGGGTCGATCACGCCGGAGAGCCGCTCCAGAAAGCGCTCGGTGGCGTCGACGTAGACCAGATTCATATGGAAGTGCCGACCGAAGACTTCGCGCACCGTCTCGGCTTCGCCCTCGCGCAGCATCCCGGTGTTGACGAAGACCGGCGTGAGCTGATCGCCGATGGCGCGATGGATCAACGCCGCCACGACCGAAGAATCGACACCGCCAGAGAGGGCCAGCAGGACCCGCTCGGAGCCGACTTCGGCGCGGATGGCGTCGATGGCCGTGTGGACGAAGGATTCGGAGCTCCAATTTCCGGTGCAGCCGCATACGTCGTACAGAAAGTTGCGCAGCATGGCGCCGCCGAGCGGCGTATGAGCGACTTCGGGATGGAATTGCAGGCCGATCAGATTACCGCGGCTCATGGCGGCAAATGGGGAGTTGCTGGTCTCGGCCAGCGATTCAAATCCCTCTGGAAGCGCGTCGATGCGATCGCCGTGGCTCATCCAGACGTCAACGCTGTCCGGAAGATCCTTAAAAATGCCGTCATTATGTGTGATGTGGATGTTTGCAGGGCCGAACTCCCGGTCGGTCGCCTCGGCGACCTTCCCGCCTAACGCATCGGCCAGCAACTGCATGCCGTAGCAAATTCCGAGGACCGGAAGGTTGCGCTCCAGTACCCAATCCGGCATCTTCGGTGCGCCCGGAGCGTAGACGCTCATCGGTCCGCCCGAGAGAATCACGCCTCGTGGATGGAGGTGCTCGACCTCTTTCCAGGTCACGTCGTGCGGCAACATTTCACAGTAGACGTTTGCCTCGCGCACGCGTCGGGTGATCAACTGCGCGTACTGCGCGCCAAAGTCGAGCGCGACCACCGCGTCGACCGATTCGTCCAGGCCCAGCGAACCGGCAGCCTGCTCGTCCGTCACAACGTCGCCAGCAGGATGTCTGGTCGAATTCTGCTCGGTCTGCAATTGAACTCCTTGCCTTCGAACGCTGGAAGCGACCAGATCAAATGTGCCCCTATTCTACCGCGTGATTCCCGCTTTCCGATGCCGCTCGGTGGAACCGTGTATCATCGCCGCGGGAGGTGGACTGACCAATGAATTCCGGATCGGGTTCGTTTGAGTCCGCGCGAAAACGTGTCGTCGTCCTGCTATCGGGTTCTGGTCGAACGCTCGAGAACCTGATTCGCGCCAACCACGATGGGCGCATCGACGTCGACTTTGCCCACGTAATCAGCAGCCGATCACGTGTGCGGGGAGTGGAAGTCGCTCGCGCCGCTGAGATCCCGCATTCGGTCGTCCCGCGACGCTCATTCGAAACGTGGCAGGAGTTCAGTGAGGCGGTTCATGAGATCTTGCGGCACGAGCGGCCGGACCTCGTGATGATGGCTGGGTTCCTCTCCAAGATCGACATTCCGGAGAGCTACGTTGGACGGGTCATGAACATTCATCCGGCGCTCCTCCCACTGTTTGGCGGACAAGGTAATTACGGCAGCCGGGTGCACGAGAACGTACTCGAATCAGGGATGAAGGTTTCCGGCTGCACCGTTCACTTTGTCGATGAGCACTACGATGCGGGACCGATCATCGTGCAATCGTGCGTTCCCGTTCTCGAAGACGATGATGCTGAAACGCTCGGCAAACGGGTCTTTGAGCGCGAATGCGAGCTCTATCCGCGGGCTGTGCGACTCTTTTGCGATGGGCGCGTGCAACTGGACGGAAAACGCGTCCGAATTTTGCCGTACGGATGACCGTACATTGCACCGCTCGTAATGACTGAACATACTTGATCGAAAATTCTCGGCGATCTGGAGGGACACTCGATTCGTGCATACCAAACCGCTCCGTGTGGGAGTCGTAGGAACGGCGGAAGGTGCCGCCATTCATATTCCTGGTCTGCGGCAGGTCCCGCACGTCGAGTTGGTGGCCGTCGCGCCAGCGGATGCAAGTCCCGTGTCGTCGGTTGCCGCGCGCTATCAGGTCCCGAACTACTTCGACGATTACCGGATCATGTATCGTCGAGCGGGGTTGGACGCCGTCACCATCGCCGCACCAACTGAACTGCATCACGGGCTCGTCATCGCCGCGGTCGAGAATGGACTCCACATCCTGTGCGATTCACCCATGGCGCGTACCGGGGCTGAAGCGCGCGACATGCATCGAGTGGCGCGAGATGGTCAGGTGCAGGGCTCGATCGTCTTTCCCTCACGCTTCGTCCCGGCGCGCATGCGGGCCAAACAGCTGATCGATGGTGGCTACATCGGTGAGCTGCAATCGGTAAGCGTCACGGCCTTCCGTTCACCATACGTTCGTCGCCGATCGATGATGCCGCTCGAACCGCGTCTCAGCCTGATGCAGCAATTGGGTTACGACTACGTCGATACGCTACGCTGGTGGTTTGGCGACGTTCACGCGGTGGCCGGCGCGCGCACCACTCCGGCGCTGGCCGACATCGACGCGGAGCAAGCCGATTCCAACTTCTCGATCCTGCTCCATTTCGGATCGGGAGCCATCGCGACCATTCATGCGTGCTCTTCATCTCCGGTCGATCTGGGGGACGAGATGGTGGCGGTCGGAACGGAGGGTGTTCTCGCGCTCCGCAATGACGGAAAGATTTTCGGAACCAAACGAGGTCAGCAGGCAATCACTGAGCTCTCCATTCCCGACGATCTGACCTTCGACCTTCCGAAGACCGTGGATCAACGTGTTGGCCCATTCACACAACTCGCATACGATTGGGCGAACGGAATCCTGAGCGGAGTGCCGCGTGCGCCATCGTTCGAAGACGGGATGAAAGTCCAGGAGATCGTCGACGGCGCGGTGAAGAGCCAGGAGCTTGCGCGTTGGATCGATACCAGCGGCAAAAAGTGGCCGGTTTAGCAGCAGTCGAAGGGGCGGGATATGGGTTTCAAAGACGCACTCGATACTCCGTGCTTGGTCGTGCATGAGGAGATCCTCGAGCAAAACGTAGCCGAGATGGCTGAGTACGCCGGACAGCGCGGCATCAAGGTTCGTCCGCACCAGAAGACGCACAAGACCGCCGAGATCGCCCGCATGCAGATCGAGGCGGGCGCTATCGGAGGGACCTGCGCCAAGTTGGGCGAGGCCGAAGCTTTGGTCGACTCAGGTGCGCTCAGCGACGTTTTGATCGCGAACGAGATCGTGGGAGAGCTTAAAGTGCGGCGGCTGCTCGCGCTGATGGACCGCGCCAACGTGATGGTCGCGGTAGATGGCGTCGAGGCGGCACAGCGCCTATCTGACGCCTGCTCTCAGGCCGGCAAACGGCTCGATGTGCTGCTGGAGGTCAATACGGGCTTGAACCGCGCGGGACTAAAACCCGGCGAGGAAGTGCTGGATTTGGCGCGCAGCTTGGCCGAAATGCCTGGTCTGAACGTTCGCGGCATCATGACACATGAGGGGCACGTCGCCGCGGCAAAGGATGCCGACGACCTGGGCGAGATCGCGCGTCGGGCGGGCGAGAACCTCGTGGCCACTGCAGAACTACTGCGCGAGAACGGCTTCGACATCGACGTGGTCAGCGTCGGATCGACGCCCGCCGCCTTCGCGACGACCAAAATCGAGGGCGTTACCGAGATGCGCCCGGGAACCTACGTCTTCAATGACAATACGGCGTTCCGCTTCGGACGAATCACGCCAGATCGCTGCGCACTGCGTATCCTGGCGACCGTGGTCAGCCGACCAGCAGCGGACCGAGCCGTCGTCGATGCGGGCTCTAAGACGTTGGCGATGGATCCGTCTCCATCCAAGAAGGGGTTCGGCTACGTGGTCGAATATCCGGATGCGACCATCGTGCGCGTGAGCGAAGAGCATGGCGTCATCGAGTTGCCGGAGAACGCTCGCGATCTCAAAGTGGGAGACAAGATCGAGATCATTCCGAACCACGTTTGCCCGACCGTGAATCTGCAGGACGAGATGTTCGTGGTGCGTGACGGCGAGGTGACGGGCTGCTGGAATGTGATCGCGCGCGGTAAAGTACGCTAGACGACGCTGAATGCCACCCGTCTACGGCGCCGACTGGGCGTGGGC
This sequence comes from uncultured Chloroflexia bacterium, assembly GCA_963822235.1. Classification (GTDB taxonomy): domain Bacteria; phylum Chloroflexota; class Chloroflexia; order Thermomicrobiales; family Thermomicrobiaceae; genus CALAGB01. The sequence continues at coordinate 352,063 of CAWGGU010000005.1, read as the reverse complement.
CGAGACGGTTGCCAGCAACACCTGATCCAGAAACTGACTGATTTCAACGTAGATGCGTCCCGAGCGCTTTGCCGGGACGCTTTCTTCTTCGATGAATCGTGTCATGGCCTGAATCACGGGGTAGCGAAAGAAGAGGAACGCTTCGACGGCGTCGTCAGCCGAAAGCCCAGCTTCTGCGCTCATCGACCCGTATCGACGCCCGATGGCTTGACCCTCTTCGATAATTTGGTGCCGGTCGGACCGCCCGCTAATCGAGCGGATGGCGAGGTCGACGAGTGTGCGTCCGAGCGCGCGCAGTTCCTCGATCTGACCGGCACTGTAGGCGCGGTACCAGGCGCGCGAACGGACCTGGCGCATGAAGTCGCTCTCGTAACCGGAGAACGACAGGTCAGTAAGCACCTGATGGCTCATGCGCCTGCGCGGTCGGCTCTCACCATGTAGTAGCGCCTTGATATCGTCTTCGTTGTAGCGACGATGACCACCGGGCGTGCGGAAGACTGGTACCTTGCCGGAATCGCTCCAGCGCCGTAGCGTCGATTGGTCGACCCCAAGCATCTGACAGGCCGCATCGATCGAGAGCCAGTTGCCGGAGCCCGTCGGAGTGTCGGAATCTTGCGCCGTTTCGTTCGACATTATCATCCTCAGCGGTGGCAAAATCTAAGCAAATCTTGGTATGATGGTACTTGGCCCATTGACGGAGCGCAACTTGCGCCTTCAGTGGCATGATAGGAACATACTCAGACACGCTGTTGGTCGTTTCGGCCACACTGTCTTTCGATCAGCAAGACAAGCAAAGGAGAAGGTCGATTGGCAAGATCCGACATGATTCAGGCGGAAGGCTCTGTCCTGGAAGCGCTTCCGAACGCGATGTTCACCGTCGAGCTAGAGAACGGTCACCACGTCCTCGCGCACGCCTCCGGTAAGATGCGCAAGAACTTCATTCGTATCATCATCGGCGACAAGGTTCGCGTCGAATTGTCCCCATATGACCTGGCGCGAGGTCGCATCACGTACCGATTCCGCTAACGCTGCATCGTCGGGCGGCCGAGCCAAATTGGGCTCGCTCGCCGCTCCTCACACTCCGAATTTTCGCGGAAGCCGCTTTGGCCCGGCCTGCACCACAACGGTGTCGGCTTCGTTGAATGCCGCGAAGTCGCGTAGTGTCTCCTGCAAGCGGGATGCTAACTCATCGTCGAACTTGACGCCGGGCTCGACGTGTACCGATCGAAGATAGAGCACCTTCTCGCGACGATCGACCTTCGGGTCGAGCCGGCCAATGAGCCTCCCTCGATCGAGAATCGGGAGGTTGTAATAGCCATATTTCCGTTTCGGAGCGGGCGTATAGCACTCCAGCCGATACTCGAAATCGAAGAGCTTCTCAGTCCGTTGGCGTTCCCAGATCAAATTGTCGAACGGTGAGAGGAGCGTCATGCGAGTAGGGCGGCGACCGGCGCGCACTTCGTCGAAGAGTCCTCGGTTACATTCGGAAACAAACCCAGTGCCGAGGTCTTCGATTTCAATGGGGAAGATTTCTCCGTCATCTTCCAGTTCAGCGAGGATGCGACGCGTTCGCGTTCCCCACTTCGTGCGGAAATAGTCATTGATCCCCGAGGGAAATGCGACTCCCATGGCGTCGAGTGCCCGTTTGGCGAGCACGCGATTTTCCTCTGTTTCGTGCGGGAGATTGGTGTTGGCGTGCTCGGGGAAGACCCGGTCGATCAGATCGTAATGACGTTGAAAGTTCACTCGACGATGAATCGCCAGGGCGCCGGCCGTCCAGAGCAGGTCGAGGGCCTGGTTTTCCGGTTTGCCGCCCCACCAGGACCAGGCGGCCACCGGCTCGCCGGTGTCGGACCGTTCGAAGTGACTCGAACTGATCGGGCCATGTTCGCGCACAGCGGTGAGCACCTGCGTGACGAGTTCCTCGTTTTCGAGCGCCCAGGAATCCTCGCCGTCCATATGCTTGATCCTGCGCTGCTGCATGCGGCGGCGGAAGTACGGGAACAGGTCTGACGGCAGTAGCGACGCGGCATGTCCCCAATATTCAAAGAGTTGGCGGTCTGGATGGTGCAACTCGTCGACGAGAGCGGAGTCGTATTTTCCGAGACGGCTCCAAAGGACGAGGTAGTGGCTCCGGGCGACGACCGAGATCGTGTCGATTTGCAGGCAACCAATCCGGCGGATGGTCCCCATGATGGCGCTCTTGGAAGGCGGACCGGAGACCGGTTCATCGAGCCGCTGCGCGATGACGGCCAGGGCTCTGGCCTCGTCCTTGGAGATCCGCTCGGACATCTGCTCGATCCTCTCCGCAAACTCAACTGAGAGGACCATTGTAGCAGAACATTTGATCTATACGTTCGCGCCAAACGTTAACGATTCGGCGATTGATATCGCTTAGCTGAATGCCTGATCAAATGGGTATTCGTTTGCCGCGATCATGCGCAGCAGGGCGTCTCGCGTCTGGACGATCGAGGAGTGAAGCTCCGGCTCAGTTTCGGCCAAGCCGGAATCGGCCAGCTCATCTTCATCCAGCACCAGCGTGCGACCGTCCGGATAGGCGATGACGTCGATGTAGAGGTCGTGCCAATAGATCGTGTTGTCCTCAGTCCACGACGGGTGGGTGACGTTGCAGTACCAGCCTTTGAGCTGGCGTTCGGGAGTGAAGATCGAAAACGCGTTAAAGGGGCGATCGAGCGAGAAGTACTCGAAGAAGACGTCATTGGGCTCGAAGATCAAGTAGCCGAGGTCGACACGTCGCTGTTCCCACGGGGCACGTGCCGCAACCCAGTTGGGCGGCGATGCGATGACCTCTCCCGGATAGCGGATCGCTTCGGTGCCGGCGGGGTTGAGCTTCACGATCGTCACCGGCGTCCCGGGCGCAAGCGCAAGCTCATCTGAACGTTGCGATTCCGCCATCGGTCAGTCTCGAATAACGCGCAGAAGTTCGTCAGTCTTCTCGTGCAGTAGTTCGAGACTGTCAGCCTCCACGTTCAGCCGCAGCAGAGGTTGTGTGTTCGACGCCCGCACGTTGCACCACCAGGTTGGATAGCCAATGGTCAGTCCGTCCAGGTGGTCGAGCTCGGCGTCAGCGTATGTTGTCTCGAGCCGGGCAAGCACGCTCAGTTGATCGACGACTTCGGAGTTGATCTCGCCCGAGCGCACGTAATGATCGAGTGGCTTGAGCGCCTCGCTTATGCTGACCCCCTCGACAGAGAGAAGTTCGATCACGGTCAAGGCGGCGATGATGCCGGAGTCGGCGTACCAGTTGTCGCGGAAGTAGAAGTGACCGGAGTGCTCGCCGCCGAAGACGGCGTCATTCTCACGCATCAGTGCCTTGATGAAAGAATGCCCTACACGAGCGCGAATGCCTCGTCCGCCCTCGCGTTCGATCGTCTCTGGCACCGCTCGCGAGCAGATGAGGTTGTAGACGATGGCGCTTCCCGGGTGCTTGCGCAGCAGCGATTTGGCCGCCAGTGCGGTGACCATATCGCCGCCGACGAATGTGCCGTGCTCATCGAGGATGAACATGCGATCGGCATCTCCATCGAACGCGATGCCGAAGTCGGCACCCTTCTCGACGATCGTTCGCTGCAGAGCACGGGTGTTCTCCGGCTCGATCGGATTGGCGGGATGATTGGGGAAGCGGCCGTCCAATTCAAAGTAGAGCGGGATGATGGTGACCGGTAAGTGCTTGAAGACGGCGGGTGCGATTTTCCCGGCCATTCCGTTGCCCGCGTCGATGGCGATCGTCATCGGCTTCACCGCCGCCGGATCGATCATCGACAGGACGTGCGCGGAAAAGTCGGGCAGGATGTCCTTGCTGTGCAGTTTGCCGCGGCTCCGCGGCGTAACGAAACCTCCTGCGAGAACCAGGTCGCGGATGTCGCCAATCCCCTCATCCATGCTCAGCGGGCGTGCCTCGGCGCGACAGAACTTGAATCCGTTGTACTCGGCGGGATTATGCGACGCGGTGACCATGACACCGGCGTCGAAGCCGTACTTTCCAACGGCGAAGTAGAGGCTGTCGGTGCTGACCAAGCCGATGTCGCAGACGTCGGCCCCTTCGTCTCGGATACCGTCGATCAACGCGCTTGCCAGAGCGGGCGAGGAGACGCGCATGTCGCGCCCCACCGCTACGTGCCGCGGTTTGAGATACGTAACGAAGGCGCGCCCGATCAAGTAGGCGACCTCTGGATTGAGCTCGTCCGGGTAGATTCCGCGCACGTCGTACGCTTTGAAGAGGTCAGCCGTTGACGCCATCGATTCCCTCCATCGTGCAGTGTGCTTCTCGTGTCTGGATCAGGCGGTTTGGAACGATCTAGATTGGATTTGGATCGGCGAAGAATCGCGTCTCGACCCCGAACGTGCGCTCGACGAGGTCGGCAAGCGCCTGGATTCCCAGCCGCTCCGTGGCCTCGTGTCCGCCCGCAATCACGGTGATGCCGAGCTCTCGAGCCGTGGCCATAGTTGGCTCACGTACATCGCCCGTCACCAACGCGCCACAACCAAGCTGTGCGGCTTCTTCAAGCGCTGAATAGCCCGAACCGCTCACCACGGCGACGCGGTCGATCGTTTCCGGACCGCCTGACAGCACGGTCGGCGTGCGCTTCGTGATCGACTGGACGCGCGCGACGATCTCCGTCAGCGAGAGTGCCGAATCTGCCTTGCCGATGAACCCGATCGGTTGTCCAGCTACCTCCGAGAACGGCCGGTCTATCCGCAGGCCGAGCTCTCCAATGAGGAGAGCGTTATTGCCAATTTCTGGATGTGCATCGAGTGGGAGATGAAATCCAACCAGGTTCACGTCGTTGATCAGAAGGAGTCGCAAGCGCGTCCGCAGGGGACCGGCGATCGGCCCGGAGCGCTCACCCCAAAAGAGTCCGTGATGCACGAGTAGGGCGTCCGCGTTCCAGTCCACAGCCTGGCGAACGACATGTTCGCTGACGCTCACCGCCGTCGAGATCCGACCGATCTCCGATGAGCCTTCGACTTGCAGCCCGTTCAGCGCCACGTCCCGAAACCGGGCGGCATCGAGCGTCGAAGCACAAAAGTCGACCAATTCAGATCTCGAAACCACGCTGTTTGCGCTCCTGTCCGTCCATTCCGTGCTCAGATTTTGCCACGGATCCTGCAATGACGCAGCAGATCTCGTTCCGCCCATGCGGGTTCGGTCCATTTGTACCGATCGGCGTCTCGCTCGTACAGGCAACGTCGTAATTGTTATGCTAGTCGAGGTATGTGTCAGGCTGGAACACGAAGGTTGGCCGCAACGGTCAATGCGTGCTTCCGAATAAACGGGTGCAACAGACCTGTGATTGGAAATTCGTCAGCACGATGAAAGCCTTACGAACGTTTCGCGTGACCCCAATTCTCCCCGACGTTTTGCAGCCACTGCAGACTATCAGTCGCAACCTCTGGTGGGTTTGGCATCACGATGCACGTGCGCTCTTCGCTTCGCTCGATCCGACGTTGTGGGACAAGACACGCCACAACCCGGTGCTGCTGCTCTCGTCGATCGACCAGGACAAGCTGGATGCCGCCGCCGCCGATGACACATATGTCCGTCGGGTGGAGGCGGTGAATCACGAGCTCTCGCGCTATATGGAGGGGACGTCGACTTGGTATAGCCGTACCGAGCGGGGCCGCGACGAACCGCTGGTCGCCTATTTTTCGGCCGAGTTTGGTGTGACCGAGTGCATGTCGATCTTCGCCGGTGGTCTCGGCGTTTTGGCCGGAGACCATCTCAAGTCGGCGAGCGATCTTGGGCTGCCCCTAATTGGCGTGGGTCTCCTCTACCAGCAGGGTTACTTCCACCAGATGCTGAATGAGGCCGGTTGGCAGCAGGAGTTGTATCGGCAGAACGACTTCCAGCGCATGCCGTTGGAGCTCGTCCATGATGATGATGGCCAGCCTATTTGCGTGGAGATCGATTTCCCCGGGCGTCGCGTTTTTGCGTGCGTCTGGCGTGCGCAGGTCGGTCGCGTTCCACTGTTTCTGCTCGACACCAACGTTCCACTGAACGATCCCAACGATCGCGGGATCACCGACAAGTTGTATGGCGGCGACATCGAAACGCGTATTCAACAGGAGATCATCCTCGGCATCGGTGGATATCGTGCCTTGCAGGCCATGAATCTTCGGCCATCGATCTATCACATGAACGAGGGCCATTCCGCCTTTCTCGGCCTCGAGCGAGTGCGGGAGATCATGCAAAAGCATGAGGTGGGTTTTGCCGAAGCGCGTGAAGCGGCCTCGGCGGGGCTGGTCTATACGAGTCATACGCCGGTGCCCGCTGGTCACGACTATTTCGCCCCAGATCTGATCGACCGATACCTCCACGATTTCCCGGAAATGCTTGGTCTCTCTTTACACGACTTTCTCGCGCTGGGCCGTCAGAACGCGGACAACGACGGCGAGGCCTTCTGCATGACGATTCTCGCGCTCAGATTGGCGTCCTACAGCAATGGCGTAAGCGATCTGCATGGCGACGTGACGCGTACGATGTGGCGTAGCATCTGGCCCGGGGTTCCCGTTGATGAGGTTCCCATCGGTCACGTCACCAACGGTATCCACCTCAATTCCTGGGTCTCACCTGAGATGGGATCGCTCTACGACCAGTACATTGGCGAGGCCTGGCGACACGAGCCTGCAAACCACGACGTATGGGGACGGGTGAATGCGGTTCCCGAAGAGTCGCTCTGGAGTACCCACGAGGCCTGCCGCCTGCGACTGGTCGAATTCGCCCGCTCGCGTCTCACTGCTCAGTACATCCGGCGCGGGTCCTCACGGCTGCAAATCGAATCCGCGCGCAACGTGCTGAGGCCGGACGCGTTGACCATTGGATTCGGCCGTCGCTTCGCGGCATATAAGCGAGCGACACTCCTCTTCAGAGACCCGGCACGGCTCGAACGACTGCTTACAGATGAACATCGACCGGTGCAGATCATCATTGCCGGGAAAGCGCATCCGCGCGACGACCAGGGCAAGGAACTGATCCGTCAGATCGTCTCGCTAGCCCGTGAAGCGCCGTTTCGCGACCACATCGTCTTCATCGAGGACTACGATATCCACGTCGCGTCGCAGATGGTTCAGGGTGCCGACGTTTGGTTGAACACCCCGAGACGTCCGATGGAGGCCAGCGGCACCAGTGGGATGAAGGCGGCCGCCAATGGCGGGCTCAACATGAGCACGATCGACGGTTGGTGGGCAGAGGCCTGGAGAGACGCAACCGACGACCGACCGCCGATCGGCTGGCCCATCGGCCGTAGCGAGCCGTTTCCTTCGCTCGAAATTCAGGATGATGCCGATTCACTCGACCTGTATGAGATCCTCGAACAGCGCGTCGTCCCGACGTTCTACCGACGTGGCGCGGACGGGCTACCGCACGACTGGATTGCCCAGATGCGGTCGTCGATCAGCCAGCTGACCGGCGTGTTCAATACGCACCGCATGGTCTGGCAGTACTACCAGCACTTCTATCTTCCGTCGGCACACCGGCTCGAACGACGATCGCGGAACGACCTCGCGGTCAGTCGAGATCTCGCTTGCTGGAAACAGCGCGTGCGACAGCACTGGAGTACCGTGCGCGTGCTCGAGGTGGAGTCGGACTCATTGGATACGATGCCGCCAGGATCGTCGTTTGAAGTCGTCGCACACGTTGATACTGGCAACCTCGGGCCCGAAGACGTCAACGTGCAGCTCGTTGTTGGAGCGGCGAGTGATGACGACGAGATCGTGTCGGACGCGACCGTGCCGATGTCGTTGGTCAGACACGATGGTGACGGCCATCCCGTCTTCTCCGCTCAGCTCCAAGTCGAGCGAACCAGCGGCGTAAAGGGTTTCACGGTGAGAGTGCTTCCACGACACGACGATCTCGTATCGCCGTTTCTCCCAGGCTTGATTACCTGGGCCGAACGACGGTCCTAACGTCGACTGGTGACTCGGTGACGCGATCTCTCGACCGTATCGAGGTCGACATTCGTGGATTGGCGTTTCAAGACTTGGCTGCCGAAACGTCAGTTTGCCGGCGTTGTTCGAGAATGTCTGGTCCGGCAGTCCTCGGCGAGCGAAACGGGCCGATAGGCGCCAAGGTGATGTTCGTCGCGGAGGCGCCTGGACGGTTGGGAGCCGCCAGAACCGGCATTCCGTTGAGCGGCGATCAGTCGGGCCGTAACTTCGATCGACTCTTAGGCGCCGCAGGTCTGCGCCGGGAGGACGTGTTCGTCACCAACGCGGTCCTGTGCAATCCGCTTGACGAAGCGCGGTCGCAACGCGTCACCCACGCGGGCCGAGCTTCGTCGTTGCGTCGGTTACCTCGAACGAACCATCAGTCTCGTTGACCCCGTGGTCGTTGTCGCCCTGGGCGCAGTCGCACTTGAAGCGCTCAATCAAATCTCGCCTCATTCAGCAATGTTGCGTAGCGATGTCGGCGTTGAGATAGCCTGGGCCGGCCGGTTGCTGGTGCCGATGTATCATCCAAGCCCGCGGGCTCAGATTCATCGCTCTTTCGCCAGTCAGGCCGAAGACTTTGCCCGGCTCGGCGACCTGGTGAGAGCGGCGACATTCAGCTAACCCGTGTGTACAGTTTTGGCCGGAAGAATCCATTTGGGCCCAATGACTCATGGTCGATTCGCTCGACGCCGTTCAGGATCACGCTGTGCGGCCGCTAATGCGGTCAGGTATCGCGTGCCCGGAATGCGAACGGTCCTCAGCGGATGTCAATGACTGACGTGAATCGTGAACGACGTGGAAGGGGCCGGGTAGGACGCATCTTGCCCGTCGCGGGCATGCTGCTCGCGGCTTCCCTCGTCATGGCGGTGCTGATGAACGCGCAGATCTCACCACGAATCGCGCCACTCAATCCGCCGCCGCCTGGTGGTCCGGTTGTTTGGGCTGCCGACACCGAAACTGGTGACGTTTCCCAATGGACAAAGGGACAGTTCGACGAGGCTGTCTTTAATACGGGCACCGGATCGGTCGAGGCGAGTACCGACGTCGCCCGTAGCGGGTCGTATTCGCTGAAGATGAGCATTTCTGGCGCATCGGGTGAGACTCAGGCGGCGCGCATCCTCCGTTGGCATGACACCCCCGCAGCAGGTTATTACAGCGTCTGGTTTGACTTCCCGCGGATCTACCGTCCGGGGCAATGGTGGAATGTGCTGCAGTTCAAGTCGCAATCGGACACCGACAACGTGCCGACCTGGGTCCTCAACGTCGGCAACAGACCCAATGGATCCATGTACTTCTACCTTTGGGATGGCCTCACGAACACGTCCTACTCCCCGCTGCATCACGCGGATTTGCCGGTAGGTTCCTGGTTTCAAGTCAAGGTTTTCTTCCGTCGCGCCATCGACAGGACCGGCCGGATTACGGTCTGGCAGGGGAACGTACTGCTGTTCGACATCGATCAGGTCCAAACCGCGATCGCTGACAACACCCACTTTGGAATCAGCAATTACACGGACGACATTTCTCCCTCCAACCCCGTCATCTATGCCGACGACGCGGTCATCCGGTCGGTTCTGAGTCCATCGTCGAATCAGGATCAATCCGGCAATCCTCATCCCTGAATCATCACCGAATTGACAAGGCCCGCCCAAAATTCCAGACTGGCGAGTGGACCGCCATCGAGCGGTCACGCCCCGTTCATGAATACAGGGAAGAGGGAGTGAAGAATGTCGAGTTCCGCTTCGACTGGTTCGTCGCTGAACCAAGTTTTTGAGTACATCGACGGGAATCGCGAAGAGTATATCGAACGACTCATCGACTACGTTCGCCGGCCAAGCATCAGCGCACACGGCGTCGGAATCGCCGAAGTCGCCGACTTCATCGCGGGGGTGATGAACGGTATCGGACTGGACGCTCGAGTCATGCCGACGTCTGGCTGGCCAATGGTCTTCGCTGAGCGTCACAAGGCTGACGGCGCGCCCACCGTGCTCCTGTATGGCCATTACGACGTTCAGCCGCCTGATCCACTCGACGAATGGGTCTCGCCGCCGTTCGAGCCCACCATTCGCGAAGGTCGGCTGTACGCCCGAGGAGTAGGTGACAACAAGGGCCAGCACTTCGCGCAGATCCTGGCGATCGAGGCGCTGCTCGCCGTACAGAACGCGCTGCCGTGCAACGTCAAGGTGCTGCTCGAAGGCGAAGAAGAAGTGGGCAGCCCACAGATGCCGGGATTTGTCGCGCAACATCGGGACCTACTTACGGCCGATCTTGTGATCACCAGTGACGGACCGGTGTCCGAGAGTGGCCGCTCGGTGGTCAACTTCGGGAATCGCGGCGTATTGAGCTTTGAGCTACGTGCTATCGGTGCGAATCGTGATCTGCACTCCGGGAATTGGGGCGGTGTCGTGCCGAATCCAATCTGGACGTTGGTTCACCTGCTGCAAACCATGAAGAACGATAGGGGCGAGGTCACCATCGATGGGTTCTACGACAACGTCGAACCGCTCTCCGATCTGGAGCGTCAAGCATTGGAGAAGCTGGAGGTCGACATAGAAGGTGTAAAACGCTCCCTGCACCTCGATAATCTGGATCATCCGGTCGACCGCGGATTCTTTGAACGCTTGATGGCCTGGCCGACATTTACCATCAACGGATTCCACGGTGGTTACGGCGGGCCGGGATCAAAGACGGTTCTGCCGCACGAGGCGTTCGCGAAGTGCGACGTGCGCCTGGTCGAGTCGCAGACCGCCGACGAGGTCTTCGCCAAAATCGAACGCCACGTCCGACAGCATGCCCCCAACGTCACCGTCATCCGACAAGGTTCGATGGATCCGTCCAAGACGCCGCTCGATTCCATATTCGTGGCACCAATTAGTCAAGCGCTCGAGGCCGTTCAGGGCGAACCGCCGATTCTAGAGCCGACCGCGGGCGGGAGTCTCCCCAACTACGTGTTCACGAAGGTGCTGGGCATGCCCGCATTCGGAGTTCCGTACGCCAATCCTGACGAGTCCAACCACGCACCGAACGAAAACATGGAATTGGACCGGTTCATCAATGGGATCAAGACAGGCGCGGCGATGCTGTCGTTTATTGGTGCGATGAAGTCATAGAGTAATCCGGCAACAAAAACACATGCGGCGCCAGGCGAATTCGCCTGGCGCCGCATGTGTTTGGCCGACAATCAGGATGTGTGCCGGACAGGTGGAACGTCATCGAGTGGGAGGAAGACCGTGAAGGTCGATCCGTCACCTTCGATGCTCTCGACGTCGATTCGGCCACCGTGCTGTTCCACGATCTGTTTCGAACTGGCGAGGCCGAGCCCGGACCCGCGAATCTGGCCCTCCACGTTCGAACCGCGTCTGAAGCGCTCGAACAACCGCGGTAGGTCCACTGTGGGGATGCCAATCCCGTGGTCGGTGACAATGATCCGCGCCCACTTATGATCGTCTCGCGAGCGCTCGACACCAATAACGATCTCGGTGTTATCTGGGCTGTATTTGATGGCGTTGTTGACCAGATTCGAAATGACGCGGGAAAGCCGCATCTCGTCAAAGTGGCCCACGAGCGACGACTCATCAGTCTCCACGCGAATTCGATGAAAGCGCGATGTGGCCGCCTGCTGATCCGCAACCTGTTTCACGAGCTGAATCAGGTCTGCACGGCTGCGCACGAGCTCGACGGGACGTCCCATCTGCAGGCGAGTCAGATCGAGCAATTCGTCGATGAGCTCAACGGCCTGGACCGATGAATTTTCTATGCGGTCAACGATCGGCAGGAGTTCGGGGTTGGCCGCCTGCGCGCGGCGACGGAGGAACTGCGCATTACCTTTCACCGATGTGAGCGGATTCTTCAAATCGTGCGACAGAGTTTGAAGGAACTCATCCTTTTGGCGCTCGAACTCCTTGAACGAGGTGATGTCCTGGAACGTGGTTACCGCGCCACTTATCTTTCCCTGGTCATCGACGATCGGGGCGCTGTTGACCAACAGCGGGATGAGCTCGCCGGACGTCGCATTTCGCAACGTGAGCTGCTGGCCTACCGTGCGCTCTCCATGAAGGAGTGAGCGCGACGTGGGGAGCTGTTCCCATGCCCAGGGAGTTCCGTCCGGATCGACGACACCAAACGTATCGTATCCCTGCATGTCGCTGTCCGGCGGAGATTGTCCCCAGATTTGTCTCGCGGCTTGATTGCTGACCACGATTCGTCCCGATTCGTCGGTTATGGCGATGCCTTCAGGAATAATGTCGATGATCTGCTGAAGCCTGTCTCGTTCGGCGATCGCTGCCGCGGCGAATCCAGCAATCTGTCTCCGGGTCTCGACCTGCTCAGTGACGTCGGTGCAGACGCCGGTCATATGATCCGATCGACCTCGCCCGCCTTGAACGATTCGACCGCGTGCATCCAGCCACTGCACTTCGCCGTCAGGCCGGATGTTGCGGTATTCCACATGGAAGTCGTCATCACTTTCAACGGTATCACTGATGGCCGAGAGCACACGATCGCGGTCGTCTGGGTGCAGACTTCGCTTGAAGTCTTCGAACGTCCCGCCAAAGGTTCCCGGTTCGAGTCCGTGAATGCGTTCCATGTTTGACGACCAGACGATCTCGTCGCTACCAAGGTTCCAGTCCCAGGTGCCCATGCGCCCGGCTTCCAGCGCGAGCTGCAACCTTTGGTCAATGGCGGCCCGTTCGATTTCGACCAGCTTGCGCTCGCTGATATCTCTGGCGATCTTGGATGCGCCGATGATGCGGCCCATGCGGTCGCGAATCGGAGAAAGCGAGACGGTAACGTCGATCAATCGTCCTGCTTTGGTCCGTCTGATCGACTCATGCTGCTCGACGCGCCGGCCCTGATAGATCTGCTCCAGCAGTTCGTGCATTTCGTAATGCAGATGATTGGGATAGAGGATCGTGACCGGCTGCCCCATGACTTCTTCGGCGGTGTACCCAAACATTCGCTCGGCGGCCAAATTCCAGCCGGAAATCAGCCCGTCGAGCGTTTCGCCGATGATTGCGTCGTCGGACGAAGAGACGATGGCGGCGTAGTGGCGCTGAAGCTCCTCCGCTCGCTCGTGATCCACCGTCGTAACCAGAATATTGGCGACCGATTGCACGAAGTTGACGTCGTCCTGAGTGAACCGCGTTCGCTCGCGCGTGTGGACACTCAAGACTCCATATGGCCGGTCAGAACCCGAGACGAGTACGCTAATTCCGCTGACGATATCGCGAACGCGCAACGACTCAACGTCATCGAAGCGGTGCTCCGAGTTCAAGTCTTGAATAATGACCGGCCCACCGACCTGAAGGGTGTAACCCGCTTCCGATCGTGGATCGGTGGAGATCGTACGTGAGCCGATGTCGTCAATCGGCCATCCCACGGCGGAGACCAGCAGGAATTCGTCCCCAGCTTGATTGAGCTCCCACAGCTCCACGAACTCCAGATCCAGCGTCTGTCCAACGGTCTCGACGAGTCGATTCTTGAACGAGGGCAGGTCAATCGATGCCAGCGCCCGCTGACCCAGGTCAGCCACGGCGGCCTGCTGACGTACGCGTTGGTTCAGTGTTTCTTCGATCTGTTTCCGTTTGCTGATGTCGCGCACACTGATCCATAGCCCGTCGTCTTGTGGGATGAGGGTCACTTCGATCCAGCGACCCATCACCGAAGAATACGTCTCGAACTGGGCGCGTTTGCGTTCTCGAATGCTTCGCTGCACCTGTTGATAGGTGTGGCTTCCGATCGCTTCCGGATGAAGCTTCCAAATGTTTTGTCCGACCATCTCTTCGGACCTGCTCAACCACATTCGCGCTGCGATCGAATTGGACTCAATAATGTTGCCCTCTCGATCGACCCTGACGATCGAGTCGGCGACGTTCTGGATGAAGAGGGGTGCGCTTTCGATTGATATGGTGGTCCCTGCCAGATTGCCACGGTCGGAGTCACCGGTGTCATCTGGTGAATCCGGTGGCAGGTCATCAAGCATCGCCACGAGCGTTTCCGTGTCGGAGGGCAAGCCGTTACCGATTTCTCGGTGGTTGAATGGATTCTCGCGAAGTTGGGAGTTCACCATCACCCACCGGTGGCCTCGAAATCCTTCGGCCAGTGCGTTGGAATTGTTAATTGTGCGGTCGTAAAGGCAACACACAACGACGCCGTCGACGTCGGAGGCAGGAGACCGGAGGCACTCGTCCAGCCTGGATTGCACCGGGGAAGGCGTTGCCATATCGATCGCGAGCAGCAAGCCTTCGAATCCACGCGCACGCGCATCGTCTCGCCGACGAACGACTTCATTCCAGAACGCTTCCGGACGGGGCGAATCGCCGGAGAGAAATTCGTCGAGATGTGCAAATCCCAATGCGCCTTGTGAGATTGCGTCGGCCAAAGCGCCGTTCGCGCTCGCGACGTCCTCAAAACAGTCGGGCAGGGAATGAGCGACGTGAATGCAGAGGCACACATAGTTATCCGCAAGATAACGATTCAGCAAAGACTTCATATCGTCTCGCCGTTGTTCGGGCCTGTAAATTAGGCAGATTGAATCCAATTCAGCAGGGCCTCTCATCGCGGATACCCACATGCCACGTTATTCAGCCGACCTGGCTTTAAACGCGACCGCGAAGCTGCTCCAAATTCACGATCTCTGTCAGTTGGTTCGAACGCGCCGCGCGAGTGTCCCGCTGGATGTTCGAGACGAGATACTGAATCGGGAGTACCGCGATTCCTACATATTATCAGCGAAAACACGGTTTCTCAGCAAGAGTTCGGCCTCAGAGGACACCTGTCTAGCATCGCCACCAACGGGTGACCACGCCTCCTCTCGACAAAATGAACGATCCGAGCACTTGCTGCGCAAGGACCGGGCCTAAGATTCAATTGATCCGTTTCGGGGCAACGTGCGAAGATCGGGTTGGCCCTCGTTAGCTCCTGCCAGCAGGGAGGGCCGGCGACAACGAAGAGCCGAGGCCCGCCAAAAGAATCCGTCATGGAAGGATCAACAGATGGCAAGTGCAAGCCCGGTGGTGAGTGACGCACTGCGTGCGCTCCTGGGCGAAGTCTCAGCAGACCAGTTGATGGAATACAACAGGAACATCGCGCAATGGGTCAGGCTTTCCGGCAGCGAAGAAGAACGAAAGTCGTTCGACTACATCGCTTCCGTTATCGAAAGCTGGGGCATCAAGTACGACCGCTACGACACTGTCTGCCTCGTCAGTTTCCCGGGGCCGGCGTCGTTGCAGATCATGGGAGGCGAATCACTTCCCTGCATTACACACTCCTTTTCCACCACGACCGGCGTCGACGGCATCGAAGCCGAATTGGTTTATGCCGGGGCTGGCCGCGAGGAGGACTACGCCTCGATCGATGCTCGAGGGAAGATCGTGCTGACTGAGGGTCTGGCAGGGCCGCCGAAGGTCGCGCCATCCGAATCGCACGGAGCGGTCGGCGTGATCAGCATTAGCGGGCCGGAAGTTCACGAGATGATTATCTCGCCGGTTTGGGGAAGCCCGACGCCGGAGACCGTCGACAAACTGCCGACGTTGCCGCACGTCTCCATCGACGCCGCCGCGGGCGACGCGCTCAAGGAGCGCATGAAGGCGGGCGTCGTTCGCGTCCAGATGACGACCGAAGTCGACACCGGCTGGCGTCCGCTGCCGACGATGGTCGCGTACATCGAGCCGGAGAAGCCGTCCGATAAGTACGTCATGTTCAGTGGCCACGTCGACTCCTGGCACTACGGCGCGATGGACAACGGCAGTGCCAACGCATCGATGATGGAAGTCGGGCGAATCCTCAGTCACCATCGCGACCTGCTCAATCGCGGGGTTCATCTGGCGTTCTGGTCGGGGCACTCACACGCCAGATACGGCACATCGACCTGGTATGCCGACGAATTCTGGACCGATCTCCACGATCATTGCGTGGCTCACGTCAACATCGACGGTCCCGGTGCCATCAACGCCACGGTCCTCTCGGAAGCGCCAACGATGGCGGAGTCTCACGGCCTTGCGCGCGATCTGATTGAGGCGCTGACCGATCAGGAGCTCGAGTACCGGCGCATCGGCCGTCTTGGGGACCAATCCTTCTGGGGCGTGGGGCTGCCATCCTTCTACTGCGGGATTTCATCGCAGGGGCCATCGGACGAGGCTCAGGCCGATATGTCCGCCGGTATCAGTGGTGGTCGACCGCGTCGAGGCGGTACGGCCTGGTGGTGGCATACAAAAGACGACCTCATGGACAAGATCGAGCCGGAGTATCTCGCTCGAGACGCACGGGTCTTGCTGGCAACGGTTTATCGCCTGGCGACCGACACCATCCTGCCGTTCGACCAAACACACGCAGTCGAAGAGGTGCGATCTGCATTACGCGACATTGCCTCCGCCGCGGGAGATGCGTTTGATCTCAACGCCGTGCTGACTGAAGCGGACGCACTGCTCGATGCTGCAAACCAGCTTCGCGAGCGCTGCGAGCAACCCGTCAACTCCCAGCAGGCGGACGCGCTGAACGAGTGCATCATGCGATTGAGCCGGCTGCTGATTCCGGTCAATTACACCGAACGTGGCCCGTACGAGCAGGATCTGGCACTCGGTTCACAACCGGTGCCCGGACTACGACCGGCAGGGAGATTGGCCACGATGGACGAAAACAGCGGCGAGCGACACTTGCTGCGGATAAAGATGCAGCGAGAGCGCAATCGCGTACGCCAGGCTCTGCGCGATGCTAAATCCGCCATCGACCAGGCACTAACCAGGGCGGCCTAACGGCTCGCGAAAAATCAGCATGATCACCAAGGCGGGTCTCGATCGAGACCCGCCATCGTCATCTTAGTCGTAGAGTACGAAATGTTGCGTGTGGTGCCTCAGCGACTCTCTTTCTTCGCGTCCAGTCCCGACTAAAGTCGTTTTGCGACCGCCCTACGTCCCTGTGCGGCGCCAACCTCGTTCTCCAAGTTGATTTACGAGCCATCCACCTCGTTGCTTCCTGGATCATTGTGCGTGAGGCACGAGAAAACATCACCGGTTTGTATGACCGACACCTGGTGCGAGCCCGTCCGCGCTCGTATCTTGGACACGGTGTACAAAGGACGTCCCACTCAAGGGCATACGCCGGCAGGTGAACGAAGTCGCGATTGTCGAGAGGAGCGCGACGAGGTGATGTACTCGACCCGATTCAACGATTGCGTAGGTAGCACCGTCGAGTCAATTCGAGTCGATTTGATCCGGGCGATCGAGTCGACGTTGGAAAGAGCAGCCAGATGACGTCAACCGTATCTATCCAGTCAATCGAACGAGATCGGAGCAACGCGGCGGCGTACGCACTTCTTGGCTTCACGATGCTCGTTTGGGGCGGTTCGTTCGTAGCGGCCCGATCGCTGTTGGCGTCGACGACCGCGGGCACCACCGTCCTGACACCGACGGTCCTGGCAGCGCTTCGCTTCGGGTTGGCGAGCCTCGTTTTCATTCCGCTGCTCCTGAGCCGGCGATTGCGTGGTCACCGTCGATCCACTCCGCGTGCGCGGCTGAGCCGCGGAGATCTTCTGATTTTGATTGGGCTGGGACAGCTCGGAATCGCCGCATACTTCTGGCTCCAGTACACGGGAGTTCGTCTGACGAACGCCGGAATTGCATCGATCCTTGTGGTCGGATTGATTCCGGTGGCAACGGCGTTGGTCGCCCGAGCGAGGTTGGGTGAGGCGTTGAGGTTGAGCCACGCTCTGGCCCTGGTGATCGGTCTGACCGGCGTCGGCATCATCGTCGTGCAGCGTGAATCTGCCATCGGCTTGAGCTCCTCCGGGAGCTTCGCTCTGGGAGCATTGTGCCTCATCGCGGACGCATTGCTGTTTGCCGTCTATTCGACACTCGTGCGGCATCTGAGGGCGCGAATTGACTCGCTCACGTTGACGGCAGGGACGACCATATCGGGCACGGTGGGACTCCTGATGCTGGCATTCGGTACCGGCGGGCTGAGCGACATCGCCCACCTCGATTCGTGGCAGTGGCTCGCCGTTCTCTATCTGGCCCTGGTCTGCTCGGTAGTGGCGTACTTCTGTTACAACCATGCACTCGTCACCATCGAAGCCGGACGCGCAAGCAGCTGGGTCTATCTGGAGCCACCGGTAGCGCTCCTCTTCGGCGCGGTATTGCTGGGAGAGCATGTCACCGTCGGCGCTATCGGAGGCGGGCTGATCATCGCCGCATCCGTCTGGATCATCAGTCGCAGCAAATAAGTGCCCGGCGAATGGCGGTCCTTTCGCGCGGGTCGCTGTCACGCGGGCATTCCGCCAGCCATCTTCGATCTGAGTGATGTGGGGCCTGCTGATCGGCTGCAAGAAGGCGGCTCAGCGGCCCACCAAGTCCTTCACCGTCGCAAAGGTGTACCCGGCACTTCGGAGATTGTCGATCACCTGCGGCAGCGCCGAGACATCTTTGTCGCCGCCAGCGGGGGCAATGCTGAAGAGAATGATGTCTCCGGGTTTGGCCTTGCTGGCGGAAGCGATCATCTTTCCGACCGTTTGAGAAGACGACCAGCTCATGGTATCGATCGACCAGAGGACGGCCACTGAATACCCTGCCGTGGCTGCGTCTCGTTCCACGCTGGAGTTCGCGCCGGAATCGATGTCGCCGTAAGGCGGTCGGTAGTACGGTGCGGTGCTCACTCCAGTAATCTGCTTGAAAATCTGATCGGCTCGAGTCAGCTCGTCGACACGCGCGGCGGTGGACGTCGCGGAATCCGGTGCGCTTCGTCCGGTGAACGACGTGTGGTCGTACGTCTCGTTGATCAGCTGATTGCCACCCTCCACGATCTGTCGAATGAGATCTGGATGAGCCTCAGCCCATACGCCGGAAACCCCGAAGCTCGCGACGGCGTTGCGTGCGCTGAGTAGCGCGAGGATGCTCTCGACCTTGGCGACCGATGTTGGATCGTCGCCGATCGAGAAGGTGATGGCCACGGTGTTCTTGTTGGTCGCGATCTGTTTGACCGCGATCGGTTTGTCGGTCGACGGGGCGACTGTCGGAGTGGGCATCGCGGTGGGAGTGGGAGTCGGAGCGGGATTTGTCGGGGTCGGCGACGGAGCCGTTGTGGGTGCCGCGGTCGAACCTTTCGTGGGCGACAGCGTGGCGGTTGGCGTCGATACGTCAGCGATCGCGTGTGACGACCCGCCACGCATGAAACTGGCGAGGAGCACGACGGCGAGCACGACGGCCATCGTTCCGAGCGCACCGAAGCCAACCAGAGCGCGACGCGCGCCTACTGATTCAGAGACCTGTCGGATGTATTCGGCAGTAGCTGTGACGGACGGCCCACTCGAGGGATGCGCCGTGACCTCGAAGCTGATGTGGTCGGAACTTGATCGTCGACGCCGATCGGTGACTTCCAGACTGATTGTTCGCGATCGGCCAGGCTCGATGGTGACCATCTCCGGCCGGAAACGAAAGTGAAGTCTGTGTTCCACATCTCGGCCCTGAAGAGACACATGCTCGAGCAGTTCTCCATCGTTGGTAACCGTGGCGTGATAGACCGCCCGTCTGTTTGATTCCCGGCCGACTGGTTGCAGCTCCAGTCGCGTCGTCATTTCCGGCTCAACCATGATCGCAATCGGAACTTCGACGACCGTCGACTCGGCGTTTGTCGGGTGAACCTGGAGCTGCACGCGATACTCGCCAGGCAGCGGTCGATGATCGGCATCGAGCCGCACCTTAACGGAAATGGACTTGCGCTGTCCGACGTCGAGCCGCAGCAGACGCGGCAAGTCGGGAAACGCGAGCAATTCCGTGGCTTCGGCATCGACCCGAACGTCGATCGCGTCGTCACTTCGATTGGAAATGTGCAGATCGATCGATGCTTCGCCACCTTGGCTGAGCGATAAGCGGTATTCGATGGCGTCGACCTCGAGCGCCGCGGACCGCTTTGCGTCGATCGAGATGCCGCTGCCCGTAGATGTTCCGGAACGTGACGCCGCGCTCAGGGCGGCCGCCAGTTCGGAACCACTCGCAAATCGATCGGCCGGATCGGCGGAAAGGCAACGCACGATGATTGAGTCCACCTCAACCGGTATGGATCGGTTGAGCTTGGATGGCGGCGTTATGCTTCGAGGTTCACCCGAGCCGGTTCGAGCAGTGGTTGGCGGTCGTGAGGTCGCGATCTCGTACAAGATAGCGCCCAGCGCGAATACGTCGTCGCGCGCACCCGGCATATCTCCGGAGCCATGCTCGGCTGCGTGGTTGGCGCGTGTTTCTGGTTGGTCGCTCGCAGGCTCACCGGAAGACGTCGCGATTGATGCAAATCCAAAATCGGCAATCTTGACGATCCAATGTGCTCCGGCGCGTGATTCGGTCGACGACTTGAGCAGGAGGTTTTCGGGTTTGAGATCTCCATGGACGACGCCATTCTCGTGGGCGAAGCCGATGCCCTCGGCCGCCTGTTTGATGAGCTCTAGCCCAAGATCGAGAGGTAGCGGCTGACCCGTGCCACGTGCACGATCGAGCAGCGTGCCAAGGGATCCATGCTCAAACAGCTCAGCCGCTACATAAAGTTGACGGCCAACCTCTCCCGTCTCGGCTATCTCGACGATGTTCGGGTGACGGAGAGACCGTGCCGCCTCGACGACTCTGAGGAACTGCTCACGCGACGATTTCGAGAGCTTTTCCGCGTCAATGATCTTTACAGCGGCTGGTTCGTCGTCGTCGAGTCGTACCGCTCTGTAGACTGTTCCAGTCGTTCCGAAGCCCAGCAGCGACTCAATACGATAGCTGCCAACTCTGCGGCCATCCATGATCATGCGAGACACAGCTCCGATTCAGGGACGATGCGGCGCGGACCACGCTTCGATTATCAAGATCCGCGAGCGACGGTGCAAACGAATGCTGTCCGTCGCGCGTGCTAAATACGGCACGGTTCGTTCCATGCGCATTCAATGTAAGAACGTCTTGGGTCTGCCAAGAGGCACGTCGCGGGATGACTATCTTAGGCTCGGCCAAGCACTTGCGCGGAACGTGTCGGCAATCGAGCGTGGCGGTTGACGCATGCGTCTCCGGCGTCGATGCTGAATACGAACTCGTCACAGAGTGCATGTGAAATCTCCGTCGTGACCAGCGTTGAATTGAAAGGAGCGTCTGAGTGCAATTAGGCTTGATTGGTTTGGGGCGCATGGGCGCGTTCATGGCCCAGCGACTCCTGCGCAAGGAACAGGACGTCGTCGTCTTCAACCGTACCGTGTCGCGGGCGACTGAGTTCGCGCACGAACATGGTGGCACCGCGGCGTCCTCCCTCGAGGAGTTCGTGAGCAAGCTCGCGCAACCGCGCGCCATTTGGATGATGGTCCCTGCCGCAGCCGTGGACGACCAAATCGACGAATTGCTGCCGCTTCTCTCGGAGAATGACATCCTTATCGACGGTGGGAACTCCTATTATCTCGACGATCTGCGGCGAGCCGAGGCGCTTCGTGCAAAGAAGATCCACTACGTGGACGTCGGCACAAGCGGCGGGGTTTGGGGACTCGAGCGCGGGTATTGCCTGATGATCGGCGGCGAGACCGACATCGTGCAGCATCTCGACCCGATCTTCCGCTCGTTGGCTCCTGGAGTCGAAGCCACGACCCGCACTCATGGACGCGAAAATGTGGGTGGAACTGCCGAATTTGGATATCTGCATTGCGGCCCGAATGGCGCCGGGCACTTCGTGAAGATGGTCCACAACGGCATCGAGTATGGCGTCATGGCGGCCTACGCCGAAGGACTCAACATCTTGCACAATGCCAACGCCGGCGCCCGTTCGCGATTGGCCGATGCCGAGACGGCACCGCTGCGGAATCCAGAACACTACCAGTACGACTTCAATCTCGCCGACGTCACCGAACTCTGGCGCCGGGGAAGCGTGATCGGTTCCTGGCTGCTGGATCTGACCGCCAGCGCGTTGCTCGAAAACCCTGACCTGGGCAACTTCGCGGGACGCGTGTCCGATTCCGGTGAGGGACGCTGGACCATTCAGGCGGCCGTCGAGGAAGGTGTTCCGGCAAACGTGCTGAGCGCCGCGCTCTTCGATCGATTCAGTTCTCGCGGGAATGCGGACTTCGCCAACAAGGTCCTGTCAGCCATGCGGTTCCAGTTTGGCGGCCACGTCGAACGGCACGCCGAGAGCTGACCCCCGCATACACTTCAATAGAAGACGAACGGCCCGTGGATCGTCAATCCACGGGCCGTTCGTGATTCGCGGCTAAGGCTGAAGATTCTCCACGGTGAGAGTGGCGAATTCAAACGTCTGTGTGACGTCGGTGTCGAGGTTGTACGCCGAGAATCCGATCGTTCCAGTCGACGGACCCGAGAACGTCGCCGTTCCCTGGTAAGACCCATCGAAGTAGAACCAGAACTGGTCGCCTTTGGCGATCACTTTAACCGTGTGCCAGTCGAGCGCCGACACCGGAGTGTCGAGCTGGAATCCGGCCACCGTGTTGACGTTCGTTGCCGACGAGATGTTATCCACAGTGATAAGAATCGCTTGTACCCCCACTATTGTGTCCGCGCTGTAGAGGAGACAGAACTGGTAGTAGGCACCGCTCGTGCCGGTCTGCGACGCGCGGTAGACGAGACACGCCGTGGAGTTGCCGTCCATCGTCAGCTTCTTGATGTCCAGACTGAAGGACGCATCACCATAGTTTGCCGAGCCGCTCGTAGCGCCGTCGGCGACTCCTGGCGGTAGCGTGATGGTATAACCGTCCGCGACCGCGCTGCCGGTCGCTCCGTCGGGCGAGGTGAAGGACGCCACGCTCGTCAACGCCGATTGATAGGCGGTCGACCCCTCGAGTGGGTTCCCGTCATCTGGTCCAGTTGACGGCGTCGTCGATGGCGTCGACTCGGTCGGTGTCGGAGTTCCCTCGTCGGTCGGTGGCGTCGGCTGATCCGTGTTGCCCGTCAGATATTCCGCGTGCGATGGAATATCCGGATGTCTGCTGCCGTCCCAGGAATAGCCCCAGAAGTGCCAGCGGAACGATTCGACCAGGCTCTGTAGCGTGGCTGAGATGTTGGCGTCGATGGGGTTGCCGTTACTGTCGAACCATGGGTCGATGCTCTGCGGTCCTTGAACCGTGCCGGCATGCGTCGGGATATCCGGGTGATCCGCGCCATCCCAACTGATACCCCAGAAGTGCCAGCGGAACGCTTCGACCAGCGAGCGGATGGTGGCATTGATTTGGTCAGCTTTCGGTTGACCATTGCCATTGAACCATTCCGATTCACTGCGCGTCGCTCGACACCACGAAGTCCCACTGCGCTTTGAATTGCTTGCCGTCTGCATCGGTCGCGGTGGCCGTGGCGGTGTAGGTTCCCGCCGATAGCAACTGCGGCTACGAAATCGTTACCGAGTCAGACGACCCGCTGCCGGTCTGAGCGATCGTCGCATTATTGAGCATCAACGTGACGTCCGACAGTGCGACGTCGGACTGAGCGTGCGCGCTGACAGAGATCGTTCCGGGAGCGACCGTTGTGAACGGGGCAGGGGTCAAGGTGTCAAACTTTGGGATAGGCCGAGTTGGAATCCGCCGAAACCGTTGATCCGGCCATCGAGTAGACTGCCACGAGGGACAGCAAGAATGCGATCGATGCCGTAAGTCGAATCTATCGTTTCATTGTTCCTCCAGGGCACACGAGAACCCAGATCTCAGTTGATCTGCACATTCGGTTGGCGGTCGTCGGATGTCGCGTTCCCATCATCCACGAAATCAATCCCGCATGTAATCGATCTCAGGATGAATCTTCCCGATCGAAGCTCGCCCGTTGGCTGGTCGCGTTATTTCATTGGGAGCGGAGGTATCTGCGCGGAGCGAGCGTTCGGCGCAGCGGTAAAAATTCCAGGTTGATACACCATTAATGGTCTTTAGGCCAGTTTAACGGTCGCGGCAGTTGCAGCACACTGGTATTCTGGAACGGGGATATCCCGCGCGAGCGATGCTCTTATTAAGGGGTAGTCTTCCTGTTTCAGTCCAGAATGACGAGTAACCCGCCCGTGAATCGATGCGTTCTACTTGTGTCCTGAACGAAAGGAGCGAATGTTCGGACTGCTCCATGACATCGCACAACGTTTTGGTGGATGATTAAGGCGGAAATCTGGACTGGCGGGTATTTTACAGCGTGACCACCAAAGCAGCCCAGAATGCGATCATGAGCGCGAGGTCCGGATGAACATGGCGGATGGGAAAGCGATGAGCCAATCCGTGGCGGCTGAACGTCGTGGCGAGGCTTCGTCCGCAACGTTCTGGGATCGCTATTTCGCGGCGGAGAGTCTCGCTGGCGCTACCGAGCGCCGGTCGGATTCGCGTCTCCCTTATGTTCCGGCGCTGGATGGACTGAGAGCCGTCGCGGTGCTCGCGGTCCTTGTGTATCACTCGAGCGTTCGTTGGCTCCCCGGTGGGTTCCTGGGTGTCGAAGTTTTCTTCGTCCTCAGCGGCTACCTCATCACGTCGCTCCTCCTTTCCGAATACCGCTCGACTGGTCGAATCGATCTCAAATCCTTCTGGATTCGTCGCGCGCGTAGGTTGCTCCCGGCGCTCTTCCTGTTGCTACTAGCCACGTTGACCTATGCCGTTATTTTTCTCCCACAACAGGTGACTCAGCTGCGCTCGGACGCGGTCGCAGCCGCGCTCTACGTCACCAACTGGTGGCTGATCCTCGATCACAAGTCGTACTTCGAGGAGATGGGCCGCCCGTCCCTTCTGAAGCACCTGTGGTCATTGGCGGTTGAAGAGCAGTTCTATCTCATCTGGCCACCTTTGTTCGCGCTGGGGATCAGTCGATTGCGCGAACGAAAAGTGATCCTCGGCGTTCTCGCTGCCGCCGGGCTTTCGACGGTGCTCATGGCGATTCTGTTTCAACCGGGAGTCGACCCGTCTCGGATCTACTACGGCACCGACACGCGTGCGTCGGAGTTGCTGATCGGTGCCGCGTTGGCATTCGTGTGGCAGCCGGGATCCTCGTGGACGTCTTCAAACCGCTGGGTGACTCGGGCGGCAGATTGGATCGGATCGGGAAGGCGCGCTCAAGTCGCGCTCGAAGCGGTCGGGACGCTCGGCCTGCTGGGTATCGCCGTAGCGTTCTGGCGGCTGGGTGAATACGATCCGACGCTGTACCGAGGCGGCTTCCTGCTGGTCGCGCTCGCGACGGCCGCATTGATCGCCACGGTGGTTCACCCGCGATCGCGTCTGCTCGCGCGCTCATTAGGTTGCGCACCGCTGCGGTGGATCGGCCTGCGCTCGTACGGGATCTACCTCTGGCACTGGCCGGTCTACATGGTCACGCGGCCAGGGCTCGATGTGCCGCTCTCCGGTTTGCCGTTGTTCATCGTGCGGCTGGCGTTGACGCTTGCGCTGGTTGAAGTTTCGTACCGATTCGTGGAGACACCGTTTCGCAGTGGACGCGTTGGCCGCGCGTGGCGAGCGCTTCAGCAGCCACGCTCTGAGCAGCCTCGCGCCGTTCGAGTCGGGTGGCTTGGTGTCAGTGGGGCGCTCGCACTTTCGACCGTCACTCTCGGTGTTGCCGTGGTACGCGCGCATCCGGATTCGCCGCCGTCATACCTGAGCGTCCAGGAAGTCCACATCGTGTCCAGTCCAGCACCATCCTTGCCGATCGTGGCGCCCACCCCAACGCCTGGGATCACGCCGACGTCTCGCGCGGTCGTGGTACCTTCCCCCACGCCGACTCCGAGCCCAACCGCCGTCCCAACGTTGCCAGCGGTCGCCACGGAATCACCGACGGAGGTGCCGACCCCGGCGCCCACCGTCACTCCTACACCTGTCCCGACCCAACCCCCGGTGCCGACGCCAACGGCGAGCGCAAGCTACGCGTCGGCTCCGACAGTCACCGCGGTGGGCGACTCTGTCATGCTTGGTGCCGCGGACGAGCTCGTGAGCGACATTCCGAACCTCGACCTCGATGCGAAGGTCGGCCTTCAAGTTTCGGAGGCGATTCAGATTCTCCAGGCGCGCAGCGACGCAGGTCTGCTGCGACAGGTGGTCATACTCGATATTGGCAACAACGGGCCGATGACCTCGGACCAGTTCGATCAGGTCATGTCGATCATCGGCGTCAAGCGTCGTGTCATCTTCGTGAACTTGCGCGTATCTCGAACCTGGGAGGCGCCGAACAACGATATTCTCGCAGCCGGCGTCGCTCGCTATCAGAACGCCGCGCTCCTTGATTGGCACAACGCGACCGTCAACCATCCCGAGCTCTTTTGGGACGACGGAATCCACCTGCGTCCGGTCGGCGCCAACTACTACGCCATGCTGATCTCCAATCTGGTTCAGGGCTCAAACTAGTCCCCGCAAACAGGGTTCACCAAGCAGACCCGCTTTCGAGCCCACGGTTTTGCGTGCACATCCCACGTTCGCAACTCATCTGATCATGGCACCCTGCGTGCGTTCTAGGGGCCCAGGCACCCCAACACACTCGCACAGCCCACGGCTGCGAACGTGCGTGGGCGCCCCCTGGAATGGGTCCGTGTGGGAGGTACGAACACGAACGCCTCAGACAGCGCTCACTCTCCATCAATCGAAGACTCTCCTCATGATTTGCCATTTGAATACGTGGAGCTCGAGCGGCCAAGCCATGACGAGCTTCAGCGGCTTGCCGCGCGATTCGATATCGACGATTCGCTTCTTGAGCACGTTCAGGATCGTCAGGTCGCACCCGGTCTGGCGCAGTCCGAAAGGTCCGACCAGCTTCATATTCGCTGCAACGTCCCGTCATTGCCCGGGGACAACGCCATCACATGGGATCGGCTCGACATCCTGGTGGGACAGGAGTTTGTCGCTGTCTTGCAGCCTCGACTCTTGACTCCTGTTCGTCGCGCGCTGGCGCGATTGTCCAATCGCAAGGATCGCTCTCCCGCTGATTTTGCCGCCGTGATTGTCAGTCAGGTGGTGGACGTCTTTCATCTTGTGCTGCTTTCCATCGAGCGCGACGTTCAATCGGGTGAGTCCCGTTCCAATTCGGAGCAGCGCCAAAACGACACGAAACCACGTGACCTTCGTGGATTGATGGGGGAGATTGGTCGCGCGGGTGAACGGCTGAGTCGGCTTCTGGCCGAGCTGGTCGAGCAGGACACCGATCTCATACCATCATCGGCGCGCAATCAGTTTCGCATTTCGCGCGATCGACTCGGCACGATCGACGACGACGTTGCACGAATGCGCGATCAGGTTGAAACGAAGTCCGAACCCCAAGTGTCGGACGAGCGAGAAAACGCGCTCGGGGCTGAGTCGCCGGAGGTCATCGAAACGGCGGCACAGGTCGGAGCGCGTCGCCTGCGACGACTCAATCCGGCGCATGCCATCACCGCGCTCATGGGTGCCTTCGGCGTGAGCTTCGGCGCCATCGCCATGTCGTGGACGGCCGGCCCGTGGATGGCGAGCTTGGGATTCGAGCGAGCGCAGTGGTTGGCGGCATTCGTATTCCCGATCGGCTTCGTGATCGTCCTGGTTGGGAAAGGCGAGCTCTTCACCGAAAATTTCTTGTTTCCAATCACCGGAGTCATCCGTGGCCGCGGGACGATTCGTGATCTGCTCGAGCTGTGGGGCTACGTCCTCTTCTTCAACATGGTAGGGAGCGCGATCGCGGCGTTTCTGATGAGCCGGACCGGCGTGCTGAATGGACCGTCGGCGGACTTCCTCAAACAGGTCGCGATCGATAAGGTCAATTACTCCTTTTGGGACGCATTCATGAAAGCCATCTTTGCCGGATGGCTGATGACCATCATGACGTGGTTGATCCTTGCCGCAACCGGGCTGGGTCCACGGTTGGTCGTCATTTGGATGACTGGCTTTCTGATCGTCGCGGCACACTTCAACCACGTCGTCATCTCCGCCCCCGAGATATTCACCGCCATGATGCTCGGAGCTCCGATCACGATTGGAGACTGGTTCATGGGCAACTTCGTTCCGGCGCTTTTGGGCAACCTTATCGGCGGCGTCGTCTTCGTGACGATCCTTGGATTTGCGCAGGCGCGCATGCTCGAACAAAGCGAGAACGAGAATCAAGGCAACGACAATTCGGGCAGAAACACGCGCTTTTGGCCCGACTGATAGGCGAGACGTAGAGATGTCCCACCGAACACGGTAATTGAGATCGGTCGTGAGTCAGCTCGTCGTGGGAATACGGACACCCCTCGACATGCGTTGCTCCGCAACCAGCAATAATGGCTGGATCGCTCGACAGTGGAGGCGGGTGCGGTTGTTGCTGGTAGCGCGACTGG
This sequence comes from uncultured Chloroflexia bacterium, assembly GCA_963822235.1. GTDB lineage: Bacteria > Chloroflexota > Chloroflexia > Thermomicrobiales > Thermomicrobiaceae > CALAGB01. The sequence goes on along the minus strand of CAWGGU010000005.1, from coordinate 323,887 downwards.
CGAAGACGCGCACGTGCCCGGAACGACCTCTCGAACGGGCACGCGCTGAGCTTCACAGACCTCGCGCGAGCCGGATCAACGTGGCCTTCTGATTCTGCGACAGACTCCACGGCAAGTTCACCTTCATGATGTGCCACTGAACATACCGGCTTGTTAGGATCTGGTTGTGGACTGATTCGGCCGGATGTTATCGATGCGGAGAGCGTGGGCCTTGTTGGCGTCTGGGTGCCGGTTTGTAATCTGAGTATGGCGTCGCACAACGACGTATCGAAGAGTTTTGCAGTATACTCCGAAACCGTCGTATTCTGGTGGAGCAACGGAAAATAACGTACAAATAACGCTCGATCAGTACCCTTTGGTTGGGAGACTCTGTCTCGCGGCAATTTCATCTCCGAATTCGCGTCCAGGTGTGTCAGCCGTTTCGTCGTTCGACGAACCTCGACATACCTCACGAGAATTCTGCGGGACTGAGTCACGGTCACAAAAATCGTTGGGCCGGCAGACGGATCGACGATGCGAACATGGTGATCTGAGGGGGCGGGAATGCAAGACTGGCGATTCGACGATCTGACGAGATCGTTGGGTAAGGCAACGTCGCGTCGTGGAGTGCTGAAGGGGCTTCTGGGCGGCGTCGCGGCCGTCGTTATCGGCCGCTCGGTTGGCGCGCCGGGCGCTGCCGCGGCTGGCTGCAGCAAGGAACAATGCCGAGAAGCCGCCATTCGCGAAACATACCTGTATCAGTCGACCACCTGCAACAGTATCTGCCATGACCCCAAGTTGTTTGTGGGGTGCATCGGTTGCCGGATCAACGCAAATCGTCTTTTCTATAAGTTTCTCAGAGACTGCGAAACTGGGGATGGATGCTTCAGCGACTTCGGCCAGGTCTGTTGCGGCAGCGCCTGTGTCAACACATCCAGCGATCCCAAGAACTGCGGCAACTGCGGTCATGCCTGCGATCCTGGCGCGACCTGCGAAAACGGCCAATGTTCGTGTGCGGACGATCAGACTCAATGTGGCGATCGATGCGTCGACACGCAGACCGATCACGACAACTGCGGTGATTGCGGTCATGTCTGCGGCGACTGCCAGGTCTGTAGCGGTGGCCAATGCCGTGGCCAAGACGTGCCCCTGAACAGACCGTCTGTTGCAAAGGAAACTGCGTCTCCACTCCGCTTCTCGTCCATGCGCATATGTGTCCGGGGATCAGCCTGATCCGACTACTTGCCAATGCAACATCTGTAAGGGTGCAATATCGACGGAGCGGCCTGCGACGCGAATGACCTGAGCAAGCTCTGTTGTCAGGAGCAGTGCATCAGCAGCACCTGCCCGCCGGGAAAGACGTTTGATCTCGACATCTGTCGTTGTCAGTGCACCGCGACGTGCCCTCCGGGACAGCTCCAGGATCCGGAAACCTGTGAATGCCAGGATCTCTGTAAAAACGTCACTTGCGCCGAGTGCCAGACGTGTGATCCGACCTCGGGTGATTGCCTACAGGCTGATGACAACACGGCTTGTGGGAACGGTCAGGTCTGCTGCATGGCTTGTCTGTCGCTGGTGTGACCATGTTCATCCGGCAGTGGGCAACTCTGTCCCCAGGACCTCACCGGATCGCAGGTCTGCTGTTACGCACCGTGTGCGGTACCTGCCAGGATAACTGTGGCGTGTGCGCAGGGGTGTCGGACGGCACGAAATGCGGCGCACTAGAAACGTGTCCTGGGGGACCATGCAGCGTCCTCTGCAATGTCTGCCAGGATGAGCAATGCGTTCCGGTAGCTGACGGTACGTGGTGCGGCGTCGTTAGTTGCAGTCAGTGTCGTGGCGGAGCCTGTGTGCTCGAGCCAAACGGAACTGGTTGCGGCGACGGCGGGGTCTGTTGTGACGGCCGATGCCAGAGCTCTTGTTACTGATCGCTGCGTAGCGTCAATATCGGTCAAGTCGCGGTGCGGACCGTGCCGCAAGCTGATGATCGCACAGGAGGATTGACGTGGATTTGATATTGCTGGCGGCGCGGCTGGGGTTGGCGGCCGTCTTCGTGGTGGCGGGTCTGGCCAAGCTGGCCGATCTGGCGGGCTCGCGTCAGGCCATGCTCGGCTTTGGCGTTCCGACAGCGCTGGCTGGGGTGTGTGGGCACCCTCTTGCCGGTTGCTGAGCTGGCCATCGCCATCCTGCTCATCCCGCTCGCCACCGCCTGGTGGGGTGGCCTCGCGGCGCTGGCCGTTGCTGCTCCTCTTTATCGCTGGTATTGCCGTCACCATGGCGCGCGGACAGGCCCCCGATTGCCACTGCTTCGGTCAGCTGCATTCCGAGCCGGTCGGCTGGTCGACGGTGGGACGCAACGTCGTGCTGGCCCTGATCGCCGGACTGATCGTGGCGACCGGACACCCCGATGCGGGCACCAGTGCCGTCGCCTGGATGGGAGATCGTTCAACCATGGAAGACGTCGGAATCGTGGTGGGGGTGCTCCTCACCCTGGCCATCGTTGGCGAAGGCTGGCTCTTGCTGCATCTCTTGCAGCAGAACGGGCGCCTGCTCGGTCGGGTCGAGACGCTGGAGGCAGGGTCGAGTGTGGATGGGGTCGTGCCTCGTCCCGCGGCACAACCGTCCGCTCCGGCGGCGGGACTGCCGGTTGGCTCGGTGGCGCCGTCCTTCTCCCTCTCGGGTTTGCATGGGGAGACCATGACCCTGGATGCCTTGCGGGCCTCAGGCAAGCCAACCCTGCTCCTCTTCAGTGATCCGCACTGTGGTCCCTGCAACGCCTTGCTCCCAGAGATTGGACGCTGGCAACGAGACGAGACCCGTCACCTGACCCTGGCGCTCGTCAGTCGCGGATCGGTGGAGGAGAACCGCGCCAAGGGGACCGAGCATGGCGTGACCCAGATCCTGTTGCAAGAGGATCGGGAAGTTGCCGAGTCCTATCAGTCGCATGGCACCCCTGGGGCCGTGTTGATCGGAATCGATGGCCGCATTCAGAGTCCCGTGGCCATGGGGGCCGAGCAGATCCGGCAGTTGGTGCGGACCGTGACGGGCGCGCCGGTGCTGCCGCTCACGCCCCGACCAGCCAACAACGGGAATGGGAACGGCAACGCGCCGCACCCGGCCAGTCGCATCGGGACGCGAGCCCCCGCCGTCTCCTTACCGGATCTCAACGGCAAAACGGTCAATCTCCACGACGTCACGGACGAGCGGACGCTGCTCCTCTTCTGGAATCCGGGCTGTGGCTTCTGTCAGCGCATGCTGGGCGATCTGAAGGACTGGGAAGCGCGTCGGCCGACGGATGCCCCGAAGCTGCTGGTCGTGAGCACCGGGACGGTGGAGGCCAACCAGCAGTTGGGACTGCGGTCCACGGTGGTCCTGGACCAAGGATTCACCACGGGGAGAGCCTTCGGTGCGACGGGCACGCCCTCGGCCATTCTGGTGCAGGCGGATGGCACGATTGGCTCGGAAGTGGCCGTCGGAGCCCAGGCGGTGCTGGCCTTGGCCAGCCGACCGGCAGAACCCGGACGCGCCGGACGCAAATAGATCTCGACGCAACTGAGAACGCGCCGGCCTGCGTTGCCGAGCGGTGAGAACCGGACTGCTCAGTCGAGTGCGTTACGGGCGGCAACGCGGGCCAGGTAGTGGCCGCTGTCCTTGATTGTGCGTTTCTGCGTCGCAAAATCGACGTGAACGACTCCAAACGGCCTGGTATAGCCATATGCCCACTCGAAGTTATCCATCAGGCTCCACGCGAAATAGCCTTTGAGCGGCACTCCGGCATCGATGGCGCGCTCCGCTTGCGTGAGGTGGTTGCGGAAGTAATCGACGCGTTGCTCGTCATGGACGCGTCCGTCGTCAGCGACGTCGTCTTCAAACGCCGCCCCGTTTTCGGTCACGTAAACCGATTTCGGTCCGTAGCGTCGATTGACTTCGACCAGCGTGTCGTACAGGGCGGTGTTTGAAACCTCCCAGCCCATCAACGTGTATTCGCCGGGTGGATTGACCCGCCGATAGTTGATCGGCGGGAGCTCGTCGCCGGCCGCGATCACCGTGCGGCGATACAGATTGACCCCCAGGAAGTCGATTGGCGCATTGATGCGTTGCATATCGCCTGGCGCGATTCGTCGGCGCGGAGCTGCCGACTAAATCGATGACGTCGTCGGGGTAGCTTCCACGGAAGAGGGCGTCCAGATACCAGCGGTTCTGAATGCCGTCGTAGCGCTTCGCCGCAGCCACGTCGTCCGGTGAGTCGCTGGCCGGCTCGACGTGGTTGACGTCCAGCACGATTCCGATCTCCGCGTCTGGAACGTTGGCGCGCAGCACCTCGACCGCGACGCCGTGCGCCAGTAATGCGTGGTGGGCGACGGTCAGCGCCGAGCCAAGATCGAGGCGCAGTCCCGGCGCGTCCTCGCCTTCCAGATACCCGAGCATCCCGAACGTCCAGGGCTCATTGATCGTTGCCCAGTGTCGCACCCGATCGCCGAGCCTGCGGCTGACCACATCGACGAACGCTCCGAAGTCCTCCACGATGCCGCGTCGGAGCCAGCCGCCGCCGTCGTCTTGCAGCGGCTGCGGCAGATCCCAGTGGTAGAGCGTCAGGAATGGGGTGATGCCAGCCTCGAGCAGTCCATCAACCAGGCGCGAGTAGAAGTCGAGCCCGGCTTCGTTGATGCGGCCTCGACCTTCGGGCATGACTCTCGACCAGGAGACCGAAAAACGATAGGCGTTCAAGTTGAGTTGGCGCATGAGCTCGACGTCTTCCCGCCATCGATGGTAGTGATCGCAGGCGACGTCGCCGGTCTCATTGTTGACGATGTTTCCGGGGTTGTGGGTGAAGGTATCCCAGATACTTGGCCCACGCCCGTCTTCAGCCACGGCACCTTCGATCTGGTACGCCGCCGTGGCTCCGCCCCAGTAGAAGCCGTTTGGGAAGTTCATGAGACGCCTCCCTGAATCGGGTTAGATCATCCCCGCAGTAGTATTCTGCAGCACTCATCAATCATCCGTCCAGATTGGACACTCGCGCCGCGCCATGGCCACCGGCAGGCGGCGCGTTCCCACGCGGGCGGGGCCGATCATGGGCGCATGCGAATGCACACTGTATCCTATGCCAACACGCCTTGTATGCGTTCTTCGTCGGAATGCCGTCGCGCTCGTACCAGCCGAGTACCACTGTCCAACGAGATCCGCAATTGACCATGCTAGTATGGAGTCTGAATATGGCGGCCGACGCTGATTTTGTGGAGTGATACATGACAGGCACCATCAGCATCCTTGGCAAAATTGAACGGCGCGTATTGATCAACTTTCGAGTCGACCCGGATGTGCTCGCCGAGGTCGTTCCTGCGCCGTTCCGCCCTGAGATCGTTCACGGAGTCGGCGTGGCGGGCATTTGCATCATCCGGCTGGGACAACTGCGGCCGCGAGGTACGCCAGCAGTCGTTGGATTCCGAACCGAAAACGCGGCTCACCGAATCGCGGTTGAATGGGACGGTCCATCGGGTATTTGCAGAGGCGTATACATCCCACGTCGAGACACATCATCTCGCATGACAACGTTCGTCGGCGGGCGGCTATTTCCGGGTGAACAACATCACGCACAATTCGATGTGCAAGAGGCCAACGGGAATTATCATGTGGCGTACACGAGCGACGATAAACAGGTCGCTGCGTCGGTGACCGCTTCGATTGTGAGCGACCTACCGTCGGGCTCGGTCTTCATTTCGTTGGATGAGGTGTCCGACTTCTTCGAGTACGCACCGGTCGGGTTCTCCGATACTCGCCGTGCTGGGTGTTATCAGGGTCTCGAGTTGCATACCAATCAGTGGCGCGTCGAACCGCTCAGGGTCGATGAAGTGACGTCGAGCTACTTCGTGGACGAGAGGCGTTTTCCGTCAGGCACAGCTGAGTTTGACTCTGCCTTGCTCATGCGCGACATCCCGGTCACCTGGGAAGCGCTGAGTCCCATATCGGCGAACTGAGCAGTGGTCGTCCTCTCGTCGCAGCCATAAGGTCAGACTGCCTTCTCATGGAGGAAACATCGCGAATTATCGAGGCGCATTCGATGCAACCGACCGCCCGAATCTGCCGAGAGAGCTCTGTGTCGCGTGCGTCGCGACAAATTGTGATTTGCATCGCGATCATCGTCGTGCAATTGGCATGTAGAGGCCATGACAATGGCGTGATTTCGTCAGCGAACGGATTCCCGACCACCGACGTTCTACAGCGCGCGCTTATCGACATCAGTGACGTTCCTTCGGACTGGACGGCATCGCCGGTAACAGCTGATTCCTCTCCAAACGCGACGTTGTTTTGCAATGCAACAGGACCGACCGTGGATTCCAAAGGGGCTGCGATTTCGTTAGGAAAGGGAGGCAACGGTCCGCTGATAAATGAACGATTATGGGAATTCGGCCACGGACAATCCTCGATCTGGATGCGCGTAATGGAACAAAGCGTCAATTGCACAAAGTTCAATCTTTTTACGTCTGCTGGGCTCGTGCGATATCAGTTGTCCGAATCATCGGTTCCGAACTCTGGCGACGAATCGTTTGCGGTGCATTTGGTCGCAGACAGTCAGAGTGATCCTAGGGCTGAGGTTGATGTTGTGTACGTCCGAGTAGGTGACGCAGTGATTCAAGTTTCGAATGCTGCGTTTGGAGACGTCGATTCGGACCTAACATTGAAGATGCTGCGTATCGCGATTTCTAACCTTAGCGTTTTGGAGTCGTAGGCAACAAGGTCAAATGCCGAGATATCTAGGAGTTCCTGAGAATGTGTCGATCGATTGCTCTGCCGGTCTCGTATGTGGCGGAATTGAAAGAGCATCCCCTCCGCCAGAGTGAACGCCGTCAAGCAATCGGGCCGGACTTGCACAATACGGACCTGGTCTTTGAGCGTGATGGCCGCGTCCGGGAGAGCTTTTCGTCGTGCAGTCGCTTGACTCGGCTTGCCCCATATTCGACTGAACGACGTTCGCCACACGGCCGCAACACTCATGCTGGCCAATGGCGAGCATCCGAAGATCGTGCAGGAGCGGCTAGGCCACGCCGATATCAGCATGACGCTGAACCGCTATAGCCACGTCACGATGTCGATGCAGCGCGACGCTGCAAACCGCCTAGACGCGCTTCTCAGCAGTTGACGTGAACTAAACGTGAACTCGTGGCGTTCTCGACTCTCGAAAACCGCATGTATTCAACGATATTTGTTGAGTGGTGCGGAAAGCGGGACTCGAACCCGCACGGGGATTACCCCCAACGGTTTTTAAGACCGCAGCGTCTGCCATTCCGCCATTTCCGCTGGCTCTCTTTTCCGCTCAAAGTGTAGCCGAATCCGCGCTCAACTTGCGGGCTCGTTCAGCCTGAATTCATTCGAACCCACCACTCGAAGCATTCACTCTCCCTTGCTGCTCACGATCTACGGAATCGCTGACTCGGACTCCGGATGCCGTCGCGGTTCTCAGCCCGCACGACCAGTCCGCCGCTGATTTGGGCGTAGGCTCATCATGATCCTGTGACAACCTGTCCCGGAAATCGAACCGCGCGGCACGACTCCTGCATTGAGGCTAGTTCAGGTTGGGTCGTGGTCGTGGGGATTGCGTGAATTCTCACGGCCCGAATTCTCGAGATTGAAAGGACAGTGAATGTGTCAAACGCAATCTGGGTAATTGTTGCGGTCATAGTTGTGGCAGCCGTGATCGCGCGTCGTCTGGTATTTGCAGCAGAAGCGAAAGTCAGACGAGCTTCGGGGACGATTCGGACCGGAGTATGAGCGAACTGTCCATGCGAGCGATTCGCGTCGCGACGCGGAGTCAGAGCTCGCGCGTCGACAGGAGCGCGTCGAGCGTCTCGACATTCGGCCGCTCACCGCTGAAGACCGGGGCCGGTTTGCCAACTCCTGGCAGCTGGTTCAGACCCAATTCGTTGACGATCCGGCTGGCGCGGTAGCGGATGCCGACAGCCTGATCGGCGACGTGATGCTGAAGCGTGGCTATCCGGTAGGCGATTTCGAGCAGCGCGCGGCCGATATCTCAGTCGATCATCCGACAGTGGTGAGCAACTATCGAGACGCTCATCGGTTGGCGCAACTGAGCGAGCGTGGCGAGGCAAGCACGGAAGATCTGCGTAAAGCAATGGTCCACTATCGCAGTCTCTTCAACGACCTCCTGGGAGAACAGGAGTACGCCAACGCGCGAGACCAAGAGATGAGGGCGTGAGACACACGTCGTCGTTCAAACGGATCTGATTCGATCCAGTTGAAGGAGTAACCATGAGCTATCAGGAAGAAGAACGCTTGAGCACGGCTGATATGGCCGGTATGTCGGACAGGACGGACGGAGCCTCCGAGGATCGCAGCGTCGACGGGCAGTCTGTGGAGAGTAGCAACCAGACGCCGCTCTTCCCGACGGACCAAGCCGAGAGCTTCCGCTCGCGTTGGACCGCGGTTCAATCGGGATTCGTCGATGAGCCGCGCCGGGCGGTGGAGCAAGCTGACAGCCTCATCGCCGAGGTGATGAAGTCGTTGGCTTCGTCATTTGCAGAAGAGCGTCAGTCGCTCGAACGGCAGTGGGATCAAGGTGACGACGTTTCGACCGAGGACCTTCGCGTTGGTCTGCAGCGCTATCGGTCCTTCTTCGATCGCCTGCTGTCCGTGTAGCGATCATGGACCTAGAACGCAGTCGTCGCTAAGACCGGGGATTTTGAGCGGCGCGGATCAACTGAATGATCCGCGTCGTTTCGCTCGCCATCAGACTCTCGGCAGATCTCCGAGCAACTGCGCTGCTGTACAGTTTTGGAAGCGCACCGAGAGGAAACAAAAACGGACCCCTTCGTCGTGGGGTCCGCATCTGGAGCGGAAGACGGGATTCGAACCCGCGACCTTCTCCTTGGCAAGGAGATGCTCTACCAACTGAGCCACTTCCGCATATCCCGTGAGCCGATTCCGGCTCGATGGAGCAATTCTAACTGCACCTTAATCCGAGTGTCAAGACGACCTTGGTCCTTGTGTTCCGCTCGACCAGCGTCAGTGTCCGAACGACCCGGTCACCTGCCTCCGTCTAATAGACTGCGTACGAACGAATGATGCGCCGCCGCTGGGTTCGTTGACGGATATGCACAGCGAGGGATATAATTCCGCGACAGTAGCAACATTCTCGCGATCGATGCCACTGGCTTCTGTCCGTCCCACTGTTCGTGAAAGTCAATTCGCTCATCGGGCACCACCACGAGGCCCGATCACATGGTGATCCAGCATATGGCAGAACTTGCAGCCCGGCTTCAGAACGATCTCAAAGAAGCCATGCGTTCTTCAGATACAACGCGTCGCGACGTCGTACGGTTTCTCCGTTCAGAGATTCACAACGTCGAGATCGAGCGGGGACGACCACTCTCGGATGACGAGATTGTGGCGGTCGTTCAGCGACAGATCAAGCAGCGCAACGACTCGATCGAGCAATTCGAGCGCGGTGGCCGTCAGGATCTGGCCGACGTTGAGAAGGCACAGATCGTGGTTTTGGAGCAATACCTTCCACCGCAGCTTTCAGAAGACGAGCTGCTGCAGTTGGCTCGTGATGTGGTGGGCTCTCTTCAGGCGTCAGGTCCAGGCGATATGGGCCGGGTGATACCGGTCTTACGCGAGCGTGTAGGGCAGCTCGCGTCTGGTAATGCCGTGGCGCAAGCCGCTCGAACCGCCTTGTCGGAACAAGGCAATCGGGCCAAGAGCGGCTAGCTCTGGTTGAGACTCCATCGTGTTCGAACCGATCGCGGGTCAGGCGGATCGATGAACTCGACATCGCACGGTGACTCACAATTCGGCGCAGGGCGGGTCTCCTGGTTCACGCGTCGCACGGGCCGGCGCGGCTCATCGATCTGGCGAATTTCACGCTTCGTCCTGTTTGGGCTGAGCATTTTCTGCGTGCTTGGTCTGGTCCTCTATTTCACCTGGCAATCTGACTCGCTCAACCTCAAAGCGGGCGAGATCGCTAATCGCACGATCAAGGCGCCACGCACGGCGACCTTCGTCAGCGATATCACTACGCAGGAACGACAACAGGAAGCCTACGACGACTCTCGCAACATCATTTTGAAGCAGGATGACACCGTTCCACCGGCTCAGCTGGCCAGCCTGCGTGGGGCGCTCAACGAGATCGACGCGATTCGTTCCGGCGCCACGCCAGTCGCCAACACCAACATGAGCGATCAGATTCGCTCGGTACTCGATGGCCTCAGTGCGTCCGATGCCACCTCGCTTGCTCTGCTCAGCAACGATGCCTGGTCGCGCGTCTCCGCGGAGGCGACGCGGTTGCTGGCCGTGGCGATGGCGGACCAGATCAAGCCTGAGGACGTGGCGTCGGAAAAAGAGACGTTGCTCTCCCGCTCCAACGTGCCAATGTCGTTGAGCGAGCGAGAACTCGCGGTGGCCCTGGCGCAGCCCTTCGTCCGCGCCAATGTGCAGATTGATGAGGCGCAGACGAAATCGGCGCGAGAGGCGGCCGCCCGGGCCGTCGAGCCGGTTATGCTGACCGTGCAATCCGGCCAGGTGATCGTGCGTGATGGTGACCCGGTCACCAAGGATGACATCGAGAAACTCGACTATTTCAACCTGCTGACTCCGTCACATAACTGGCAGCAGTTCATGGGCGTGCTCGGACTGCTCGGGTTCGTGACGCTTGGGTCTGGTCTTTTACCTCTACAAATTTGCGCGCGGTCTCTGGCAGAATCAGCAGCTCCTATTGGTGGGGCTCGTCATTGCCGTTCCTGTGGTGGCGGGTCGCTTCTGGCTGTTGAGCACCAACCTGAAATTCATGTTCCCTGCCGCCGCGGCCGTGATGCTCTTATCCGTCTTACTCGATTTTCAGGTGGCAGTTGTCTGCGCCGGTTTCCTTGCACTCTATCTCGGTATCGTCGCGGGAAATGCATTCGATGTCACGTTCTTCGCCTTCCTCAGTGGGGTCGCCGGAGCCGCGGTCATTTGGCGCGCCGAGCGAACCATGACGTTCCTTTGGGCTGGGTTTGGCGTCGCCGTATCGGTCTTCGTCAGCGCCGTCTTGTTTGCCCTGGTGCACGGGAATCTTGGTATTTCAGGCTCCGGCACGCTCTTTTACAGCGCGGTCGCCAACGGCGGTCTGTCAGCCAGCCTCACCTTCTTGTCGTTCAGTGTGTTGGGGCGTATCTTCGGAATCACGACGCACCTGCAGCTCCTGGAGCTCGCGCATCCCAATCAACCGCTCCTCTATAGGCTGGCGCGCGAGGCACCGGGTACGTACCACCACAGCATCATGGTGAGCAATTTGGCGGAAAGTGCGGTCGAGCATGTGGGCGGTGATCCGCTCTTCACGCGCGTTGCCGTGCTGTACCACGACGTCGGCAAAGTTCTGCGGCCGAGCTTCTTCGTCGAGAATCAGGCGAACCGGGCCAATGTGCACGACGCGCTGGACCCGCGCACCAGCGCTCGCATCATCCAGGAGCACGTTATCGACGGCGTTCGTCTCGGCAAGAAGGCACATCTTCCTCAGACGATCATCGACGTGATCCAGCAACACCACGGTACGTCGTTGATCAAATACTTCTACACCGAGGCGCTGAACAATGGCGAAGACGTCGACGAGTCAGATTTCCGCTATCCTGGTCCCAAGCCGCAAACCAAAGAAGCTGGTGTCATCATGCTGGCGGACAGCGTCGAGGCAGCGGTGCGGGCCGCGTCGCAATCGGGCAAGCTCTTCGAAGAACAAACTCCAGCGGACGGCAAGACGATACGACGCGCCGCGAAGCTGCAGCAGGTCGTCGACGGCGTGATCAAGTCTCGTCTGGATGACGGTCAGCTCGATGAATGCGATTTGACGCTCAAACAGGTCGAGCAAATTCGCTCAGCGTTCGTCTCTATCCTCGAAGGCATCTACCATCCTCGCGTTGAGTACCCCGAGTTGAAGGTACCGTTGCCACACGCCAAGGCGAGCGCACAGTCGCCCGTCGAGGCGTCGTAGTCGATGCCCCAACCTTCATTTCTCGAAGTTGGCATTACCGTAAGCGACGGCGCCTCGATAGTGGACGTCGAGCGGCTCTCCGCGTTATTGCGATACGCGGCGCGTGCCGAGGGACGGTCGGGCGAGGTTGGCATTTGGATCTGCGACGACGGGGAAATCGCCGATCTGCATTTGCGCTACCTGAACATTCCTGGCCCGACCGACGTGCTCAGCTTTCCTGGCGACGCGCCGTATCTCGGTGACATTGCCGTCTCATTCGAAACGGCCGAGACGCAGGCCGTTGACGTGGGTCACACGACCTGTCGCGAGATCGCCTACCTGTCGCTGCACGGCTTGCTGCATCTCTTCGGTTACGACGATCTCGCGCCGGAGATGCGCGTAGACATGATCGCGCGTCAGGACGAGCTCATGGCCGCCTTTGAACAGGAGGCGAGCGATGTCTGCTAGCGATGCACCCAGCATCAGCTTGATTCTCACGGTCAAGAACGAGGCCGAGACCCTTCCGGCGTTCTTCGCATCGCTCGACGCTCAGACGCTGCAGCCGAGCGAGGTGATTCTCGTCGATGGCGGGTCGAGCGACGAGACCCTCGACGTGGCCCGCTCCTGGAAGACCAACTTGCCGTTCATCATCGTTTCGGAACCGGGGGCAAACATCGCGCGCGGGCGCAACATTGCGTTGCGGCGGGCGAGCGGTTCCATCGTGGCGGTTACCGACGCGGGCACGCGTCTGCGCACGGACTGGCTCGAGCGGCTGGTCGAACCGTTTCAGAGGCGTGAGCGCCAGCAACCTGACATTGTCGCTGGATTCTTTGAGGCGGATGCGCACAACGTGTTCGAAATTGCCCTGGCAGCGACGACGCTGCCGGACCTTGACGAGATTCGTCCAGATCGATTCCTGCCCTCGAGCCGATCGGTCGCGTTCCGGCGCTCACTCTTCGAGGTCGGCATCGAATACCCTGAATGGCTCGATTACTGCGAGGATTTGGTCTTCGATCTGACCCTCAAGCGCGCCGACGCCCGCTTCGAGTTCGTCCCAGGCGCGGTGGTCGAGTTTGCTCCACGGCCGTCGGCACGTTCCCATTGGGATCAGTACTATCGCTATGCACGAGGCGACGGCAAAGCGGGGCTGTTCGCGCGCAGGCATGCGCTGCGCTACGCCTCTTACCTCCTGGTTTTGCCGTTGGCCTTGCGACGACGAGATCGTGTAGCCCTGACTGCTCTGGGCATCGGGGGCGCCTGGTATCTGGCCAAACCGGTTCGTCGGGTGTTGCGGCGTCGCCGGTCGATGTCAACGAGAGATGTCGTCAAGGCATTGATGCTGATTCCAGGCCTGCGCGTGCTCGGTGACGTGGCCAAAATGAGCGGCTATCCCGTCGGGCTCTGGTGGCGGTTGCAACGCTACGGCCTTCGACGCAATTGGAGTTCAATCCGCGACGACGACTCAGACGCTCGAGGCGATCTCGGTCATTAACGTCGAGCGGAGGAACTCGGCCGCCCACATGCCTGCGCGCCGTCGCACCTCCGACGGGATCGACGTAACCGAGTGCTCGCGCTCCTGCGGCTCGCCTCTGCCACTCAGACACAACGCAATGTCCCCTTTGGTGAGGTCCAGGCGCTCACCGGGAGTCAATCGCACCACGACCGCGAAGCCGTAGTCAGCTTTTAGCATGGAGCGAACGTGGGCCGCTTCGAGTCTGGCGAGCGTGAGCGGCGCATCTGGCTCGTTGGCGTCGACACCGTTGACCGAGGCCGCGTGACTGAAGGCGCGCGTAATCCCACCGGCAAAGTGGACTACGGCGGCCGGCTCCTCGGCGATGAGTGACGTGATTCTTCCACCTGCACCAGCTTCACTGATTGCGAGGGTGTCGCCAGACTCAACGATTGGCGCGAGAACGGCCGCTCCGAGCGTGATTGGATCTTCTCCGTAGACGTAGGTATCGAGAATGGTGCGCACCTCAACCTCGGTCTGGCGCACCGCAGCCGCAGCTGCGTCTCGGTCAGACGAACTGGCGACGATGCGGATGTGGACGCCGTCATCCTTGGCGTAGGTCGCCACCACGGGATAGCCGCGATGGATGACGTCGGCGATAGCGCGTTCGGCTGCTGATTCGCCGATGCCGATCGTCTTGAGCGTCTTGGAGACGTAGAACTGATCGCCGAGGCGATGTGCGAGACGAGGGACGGCCTGTTCGGCCCACATGCGGCGCATCTCACGCGGCACCCCCGGCATCGACACGATGAACTTGTCGTCTCGCTGCGTGATCCACCCTGGCGCGGTACCCATTGGGTTCGGCAGCGCTTGAGCGGAAGGGATGAGCCAGGCCTGCTTCGAGTTCTGCTCCGGCATGGGGATCGACCGAGAGCGGAAAAATTTGGCAACGACTTCGAGCAGTTCTGGATCGACTTTGGCCTCTTCGCCCAGGAGCGCGGCGATCGATTCGCGTGTCAGGTCGTCATCTGTCGGCCCAATGCCGCCAGTCGTGACGATCAGGTCGGCGTCCTCCCAGCCGCGTCGCAGAACGGTCACGATGCGTTCCAGGTTGTCACCGACCTGGCTGACGCCGACGAGCTCGATGCCGAGTGCCGACATTTCCTGCGCCAGGAATGTCGCGTTGGTGTCGGTGAGGAACCCTTCGGTCAGCTCGGAACCGATCGATACGACTACAGCCCGCATCCGTCATTGCCTTCCGGTCGAAATGCTGAACATCCCATGTCATGCCGTACGGCGGATCATAGCATGCCAGTAGGGTGTGTCGCTCCACGCGTCCATACCGATCGGACGAACCCCACGGGACATAACAAATCCGCACGTTCGCGGCCGAATTCGACCGATGGCGTGCGGATCGTCGATGCGATGAAGTACCCTCGGAGGGACTCGAACCCCCAACCCCTTGGTCCGAAGCCAAGTGCTCTATCCGTTGAGCTACGAGGGCAAATTGGCCACGTCGAGCACATATGATTCGACGCGACAACCAGTGTTCAGTATAGCATAGGGGCGGGATTTCCAAAGACTATAGCGTGGCAAACACGATCTGCGACAAGCCACACTACGGACGTATAGCACGTGAGGGGAGTTCAAATACATGCCTGAAGAGGACGGACGTCTCTGGCAGATCGGCCAGGAAATCATCGGTCGCCTGGATGGTATCAACACACTGCGCGAGCGCGCGCTCGCGGAGAGCCGACGCGTGGTCCGACTGAGCGCGAACGCGACCCGGGCCGTGCATCGTAATGAGTTCGATACGGCAATCGAGCTTCTCGAGGACGCCCGCGCCATGCGCGACTCGCTCGAGCAAGACCTGCACGACTACCCGAATTTGTATTGGACGGGCTACGTGCAGGATGCCCAGAAGGAGTATGCGGAAGCGCGCATCACACTCGGGATCATCAGCCGCAGCGGCATGCCCACGCCACATGAGCTCAACGTCGAAGATCCCGTCTTCCTCAACGGCCTTGGAGAGGCAGCGGGCGAGCTTCGCCGCTACTCGCTCGACTCGATGCGTCGCCACGATCTGGCACGCGCATCCGAGCTGCTGTCGGCCATGGATGAAATCTACGACCTGCTGGTGTCGGTCGATTATCCCGACGCGGTGACCGGTGGACTGCGCCGCACGACCGACATGGTGCGTGGCGTCTTGGAGCGAACCAGGGGCGATCTGACTCAGGCATTGCGGCAGCGAGAGCTGACTGATGCATTGGCCCACGCCGAGGACGTACTGCGTTTGAACCAACCAGAGACAGAGCGCTGATCTTCGATCCAGGTCAGATCTGAACGCAAAAAGAGCCTCCGCGACGTCGCGGCGGCTCTTTCGTTCTCGTCAGTGGTCGCTACTGCGCCGGGGGCGGCCCGATGCGGTACAGACCATTGGCCGACGGCGCGTTGAAGACGGCCGATCCATTCAACACGATGTCGTAGGCGACATCGTTCGAGACCGCCACGATCGGTGAGCCATCGACCGCGGTCACGATGGCGCTACCGAAGTTGTGCGGCGGAACGTCTGTCGACGGAATATAGACGAAGTTGCTGGCATGAGGCGGAACCAGGATTGAGAACGGACTTCCCGCTAGATTCCCCACCTCGTCATAAACCGTTACTTCGACAGTTGACGTCGTGTCGCCCGCATTGCTGATGTTGATTCCGGAGTTGTCGCTCAGCGAACCGTCCTGCGATTGTTTGAAGACGAGGGGAACGGCAACGGTGCTATCGACGGCCGGTACGGCGATGTACGAGATCGCGTCATCAGAGGAGTACTTCACCTCATCCACGGCCGCGGCCACCGGAACGTCAGATGTGATGATCGCGCTTCCCGTAAACCCGGTCTGGTTTGGCGCTGTGGACGGAGTGTAGACGTAGTCCGACGAGAAGGGAGAGATGGTGAGCACGTCGTCGTCGCGGCCAGATCCAGGATAGGAGATCGTGACGTTGGCGATCGAGTCATTGGGATTCGCCAGGTTGATACCCGTATTCCAACCGTTGTACGCGTTGAAGATGATCGGCGCTTGCAGTGCGTTGGAGCCAACGGTCTGAATCGACGCCTCGCCACTCGCATAGCTCGACGCCACATTGATCATCGCCATGCCGGTCGACGCCTTCTCTCGCTGCACCATTGCGGCGATGTTTCCGTCGGACGTCACCCGTGCGAAGCCGATGAAACCGCTCGAGCCAAGAGCGTCCAACATATCAATCGTCTGCGTATGACCAGCCTGCACCGCGATCGTCTCGGAGAAGATCGGAGCGCCACTGCCGCCGACGTTGTGGAATGGATAGACATCGAGCTTGATGTTCTTGGCGTTCAGAGAATCGAAGTTCGACAGGCGGAGATAGGAGTTCCAGCCGTTGTTCGTTTGGACGATCGGCAGAATCCAATCGGGCTGGTTTGCCGCGTCGACGCCCGGGATCCCTGAATACCCGGTCACAACCGACGCGCCACTCGACCAGGGAGCCTGTTCGAACGATCCACTGGCCTGCTTGACCGCGACCGCCAAGGTGCAGCCAGTCGACTCAACTCTCACCGCACCACCTGGAGCGGGCAGTCGAATGTCTTCCGGCGAAAAGTCGGAGAGTTGATGTGGCCCAACCAGGAATGGGTTCAGCGTGAGCCACCCGCCCGATTCGACAGGTACCGAGATCTGAAAGCTGCAGAGTTGATCGGACGTGTTCTGCACCTCGATATGCCCATGCCAGGGCCCCAAACCGCCAGTCGTGTCACCATTCGGCACCCATGGCAGCAGGACGGTCTCCGAGTCGGCGGCGGACGCCGTCGGAATCGCCAGGATGAATGCGCTGATGACGAGCAGCAGTGCCAGCGGTGCCCGAAATCGATCGGCTCCCATAATTTCCCCTTTCGTCCGAGCGTCGCTCGTTTGGAGTCCCTAGTCTACGCGATCATCGGCAGCGTGGACCAATTGTCAAGGCTTGGTCGGAATAAGCGTACGGATTAGGGGAGCGTGCACGAGGCCGCTTCAACTTCTTGAAGCGGCCTCGTGGGGCGGACGCGATTCGCAGTCGCGTGGATAGTCAGCTAGGCGTACGCCTCGATCGGCTGGCACGAGCATACGAGGTTGCGATCGCCGTAGACATTGTCGATTCGAGCCACCGGCGGCCAGAATTTCTCAATCTTGAGCCATTCGGCTGGGTAGGCAGCCTTCTGTCGTGAATACGGCCGGTTCCACTCGTCGCTCGTGACCTGAGCGGACGTGTGCGGCGCGTGCTTGAGCACGTTGTCCTCGCGATCGGCCAGGCCAAGCTCGATCTCGGCGATCTCGTTGCGGATGGCGATCATCGCGTCGCAGAACTTGTCGAGCTCTCGCTTTGACTCACTCTCGGTCGGCTCGATCATCAACGTTCCCGGAACCGGGAACGAGACCGTCGGCGCGTGGTAGCCGTAGTCCATCAGCCGTTTGGCGACGTCCTCGACCTCAACGCCGGTGCGCTCCTTGAGTGGCCGCAGATCGACGATGCACTCGTGCGCCACCATGTCGTTCTTCCCCTTGTAGAGAACGGGGAAGTGCGGATCCAGGCGCTTGGCGATGTAATTGGCATTCAGGATCGCGACCTGACTGGCCTTAGTCAGTCCGGCAGCTCCCATCATTGCAATGTAGCTGTATGGGATCGGCAAGATGCTCGGGCTGCCCCATGGAGCGGAGGCAACCGGACCGATTGCGTCGCTGCCGCCCGTCGCCACCACGGGATGCGATGGGAGATATGGCGCGAGGTGTGACTTGACCGCGATCGGTCCCATGCCTGGGCCGCCACCCCCGTGCGGGATGCAGAACGTCTTATGCAAGTTGAGGTGGCAAACGTCGGCGCCGAACTCAGCCGGTCGAGTCAATCCAACCTGTGCGTTCATGTTGGCGCCGTCCATGTAGACCTGCCCGCCGTGCTCGTGGACCGCCGCGCAGATGTCAGTGATGGCCTCTTCAAAGACACCATGCGTCGATGGGTAGGTGACCATGAGCGCCGCCAGGCGGTCGCTGTGCTCTTCGGCTTTCGCGCGCAGATCGTCGATCTCGATGTTGCCGTTGGAATCGCAGGCGACGACGATCACTTTCATACCCGCCATGACGGCGCTGGCCGGGTTGGTGCCGTGCGCGGAGGACGGAATGAGACAAACGTTGCGATCGGCCTGCCCGCGATGCTCCTGGTAGCGCTTGATTACCAGCAGACCCGTGTACTCGCCCTGCGAGCCCGCGTTCGGCTGCAACGAAACCGCGTCGAATCCGGTGATCTCGGCCAGCATCCCCTCGAGACGACTCGTCAGCTCACGATATCCCGCTGCCTGCTCGATCGGAGCGAAGGGGTGGATCTTGCCGAATTCCGGCCAGGTGACCGGCTCCATTTCGGCGGTCGCATTGAGCTTCATGGTGCAGGAACCGAGCGGAATCATCGACGTCGTGAGCGAAAGATCCCGCTGCTGCAGACGGCTGATGTAGCGCAGCATCTCGGTCTCGGAGTGGTAGCTGTTGAAGACTGGGTGCGTCAGATAGGGCGTGTCGCGGGCCAAACCGGTTGGGATCGCGGTGTCACTGCTCTGGACGAGGTCATCCACGGTGAATCCCGGTGCGGTTCCGCCGTTGAAGATCTCGAGCAGGTCCTGCAGATCGCCGGCGTTGACGGTCTCGTCGAGGGCAATGCCGACGGTGTGCTCGTCGATCGGTCGGAGGTTGATCTCCCGAGCTTCAGCCGCGCTCAAGATGTCGGATGCGGACTTCTCTCCCAGCCCGACGCGCAGCGTATCGAAGTATGGGCCGCCGACTTGATAGCCGAGTCGTGCCAAGCCCGCGGCGAGCGAAGCTGTCGCCAGGTGAACACGTTCGGCGATGTTCTTCAGTCCCTCAGGTCCATGATAGACGGCGTACATTCCGGCAATGATGGCCAGCAGAACCTGCGCCGTACAGATGTTGCTGGTCGCCTTCTCACGGCGGATGTGCTGCTCGCGGGTCTGCAGCGCGAGTCGCACTGCCGGATGACCCTCGATGTCCTTCGAGAGACCTACGATGCGACCGGGAACCTGGCGCTTGTACGCGTCGCGCGTGGCGAGATAGGCGGCGTGTGGACCACCGTACCCCATCGGCACTCCAAAGCGCTGCGTGTTACCAACCACGACGTCGGCACCGAATTCTCCCGGCGCCTTGAGCAGGAGCAGGCTCAAAAGGTCGGCTGCCACCACGACAAGCGTGTTGGTTTCGTGAGCTTTGGCGGCAAAGTCCGCGTAGTCGAAGATCGTGCCGTCGGTCGCGGGGTACTGGACCAGCGCCCCAAATACCGGCGTCGAGAAATCGAACGTTCGGTGGTCACCCACGATGATTTCGATGCCGTGTGAGCGGGCTCGGGTCTTTACGACTTCGATCGTCTGCGGATGGCAGAGATCGGAGATGAAGAACGCTTCATCGAGATCGCGACCACGACCCTTTACCGCGTAGGAGAGAGCCATCGCCTCTGCCGCCGCTGTTCCCTCATCGAGGAGCGAGGAATTGGAGATCTCCATGCCGGTAAGGTCGGAGACCATCGTCTGGAAATTGAGGAGCGCCTCGAGACGTCCTTGCGCGATTTCGGCCTGATATGGAGTGTACTGGGTGTACCAACCGGGATTTTCCAGAATGTTGCGTAAGATCACCGGCGGCGTGATGGTGTCTGAATACCCCATACCGATGTAGCTGCGGAAGACCCGGTTCTTGTCGGCCATTTTCCGCATGTCGCCAAGGATTTCGTATTCGCTTCGACCGCTCTCTCCGATGTTGGGATCGATCTTGTCGAACGATAGTGGACGAGACGTGCGAATTTGCCGTGGAATGGTGGCATCGATGAGGTCGTCCAGCGAGTCGAATCCAAGGAGACCGAGCATCTCCTTAATCTCATGCTCGCGCGGCCCCACGTGCCGGTTCACGAATGAATCTGTATACTCGAGGCTCTTCATCTGCGCTGTACCCATCACTCCCATTGGCTCACCAACCGATTCAAGGAACTCGATCACGCGCCCGAGAAATGCAGGCGTGGCGCCGAATCCATCCGTCATGATACTACAGGTGCCTATAGGCTTAGTCCCAGTCGCGACGCCGGTTCATATCGGGTCGTATGCCTGGATTGAGGCCCGATGTCCCCGCAACGGGAAACGAGATCGAAGTGGACGCAATCAGCTAACTCTTGCCATTGACGAACTAATGTTATTAGTTTATGATGCGTCTAACATAGTCTACGAACGCGAGATGATGGTGAGGAACTCTGATGCGAACGACGCGAATCAACGACAAGTCAATCCAGCTCACTCGATGGCCGTTGCTGTTCCCGGTGAACGTCTATCTGGTGCAAGAGGAAGACGGACTTACGCTCATCGACACGGCGGTCGGTGGGAGCCAAAAGGGAATCCTGAAAGCTGCCGAACAACTCGGACTGCCGATCGTCCGCATCGTTCTGACGCATGCGCATGGCGATCACGTCGGGGCGCTCGACGACTTGCATGCGGCGTTGCCGGATGCGGAGGTGCTGACTACGGCCCGCACCGCGCGCTTCTTGAGCGGCGATTTCTCGCTCGATCCAGATGAAGATCACGGCAAGTTGCCGGGCTCCTTTTCTGCTCGAACGACCAAACCGGATCGGTTCATCGAGGCTGGGGACCGCGTCGGTTCGCTGGAAGTGATCGCTTCCGCCGGCCATTCTCCGGACCACGTGGCGTTTCTCGACCTGCGCGATCGCACGTTGTTCGCGGGAGATGCGTTTCAGACCCGGGCCGGTACAGCAGTTTCCGGAACCGTCCGGCCGCTCTTCCCGTTCCCGGCCATGGCGACGTGGGACAAGGCGATCGCGCTTGAGAGTGCTCGTCGGCTTCATCGACTCTCGCCGAGCCGCATCGCAGTCGGGCACGGATCCGTCCTAACAGACCCGATCGAACCTATGGCGGCAGCGATCGCCGTCGCCGAAAAGCGATTCGGAGCCAGGGTTCGTCATGCCAGCTAGGGCAGGCTTGGATCGGGAGTCGGTCATTCGGGCAGGGGCCGATCTGCTCGATGGAAAATCAGGGCATACTCTGACTTTGTCGGAGCTTGCCACCAAGCTCGGTGTGAGAACTCCATCCCTCTACAATCATGTAGATGGCCTCGACGATCTCTATCAAGGGATCGCACTCTATAGCACACGTGAGCTCGGCACGCGCATCGGACGCGCGGCGATCGGCAGAGCTGGAGACGATGCGATCTTCGCGATCGCGGACGCCTACCGCGACTTTGCCAAACAGCGGCCAAATCTCTATCTCGCCTCGCAGCGCGCACCCGGTCCTTCAGAGACGACCAGAGCCGCCGTCAGTGACGAAATCCTGGATGTACTGCGGCGAGTGCTTGAGCCGTTCAAACTGTCGGAAGATGCGCAGATCCACGCGATGCGGGCCTTGCGGAGCTTGATCCATGGATTCGTCTCGCTGGAGCTGGTGGGCGGGTTCGGCATTCCGATCGATGTCGATCAAAGCTTCCATTATCTCGTCGGGATGTACGCGGCCGGGTTGCGCCACGACGCGGGAGGGCGATCATGCTAGCTGTCCGAGCCGGAAATCTGGCGCTGAGCTTCCTGATCGAGCTTGGTCTCCTCGCCGCGCTTGGCTATTGGGGATACGAGTCGATCGGGAGCTTCTGGCTGGCTGTTCTCGTCGGCGCGTTCCTGCCGGTCGTCGTCGCGATCGTATGGGGCGTGTTTTTGGCACCGAAGGCGTCGATTCCGGTGCCGGAGCCGTGGCACACGGTCTTCGCGTTACTGCTCTTTGCATTGGCGACCGCCGCCCTGTTCGCCGCGCATCAACCTGTTCTGGCGTTGATCTATGCGGTGCTCGTGGTGGTGAACCAGGTCGTTCGTTTTGTGGTCCGGCCGAAGCTCCACTCGTAGAGAACCGCAGTCCGCACGCTCATTTGCCGAGAGTTTGCTCTCCATGCCAAACGCCACACGGATCTTCGTTCCGCGGCCTTTCTAGCACCGTGTGGCCGGAGAGTTCCGAGGTTGCTCACGGTCAATTTCGACAGCGTGGTTCTGTTAGAATCCAGCAAACGATTCAACTACGATCCTAGTCCTCAGGAGCAACGATGTCGGGCAAAACGTATTACGGTGGCCAGGCGGTAATGGAAGGCGTCATGATGCGCGGCCGCTCCACCATGGCGGTCGCCGTGCGTGCGCCGAGTGGCGAGATCGCCGTGTATCACGAAGCGCTGTCGGGAAGTGACGTCGTCCGAAGAGTGCGGCCGTGGCCGCTGGTTCGCGGCGTCTTCATGCTCTGGGACACCATGGTCCTGGGGATGCGCGCGCTGGTTTTCTCCGCAAACGTGAGTCTGACCGAGGAGACCGACGAACGCTCTGACGAGCCTCCAGAAACGCTTTCAGGAGTGGCGCTGTGGGCCACGGTGGCAGTGTCGATCCTTTTCTCCATCGGACTCTTCTTCGTACTGCCGCTGCTCGTGATCCACTTTCTCGATCAGTACATTTCGAGCTCGATCGTCAGCAACGTCGTTGAAGGGCTCATCCGGCTCGCGTTGCTGGTTGGCTACATGCTGGTCTTGCGTTCCGTCAAGGACGTGCGACGCGTTTTCCAGTTTCATGGCGCCGAGCACAAGACGATCAACGCGTACGAAGCGGGCGATCCCCTCGACGTCGAGCACGTTCGTCGCCATTCCCTGCAGCATACGCGGTGCGGCACCGGTTTCCTGCTGGTGGTGGTGCTCATCTCAATCGTCATCTTCGCGCTTCTTGGACGACCAGATTTCCTGTGGCGCGTCACATCTCGCATCGTTCTCGTCCCGGTGATCGCGGCCATCGCCTATGAGTTCATCAAGTGGTCGGCCGGGCACGATCAGAATCGCTTCGTCCGCATCTTGATCGCGCCGAGCATGGCGCTGCAGCGGTTGACGACCAGCGAGCCTGATGCGTCGATGCTCGAGGTCGCCATCGTCTCACTGAAGCGCGTCCTCGTCGCGGAAGAGGCAATGCCGCGCATCGAGGTTGAGCGAGCTGGAATCATCGCGGTCGATGAGACCGGCCGCATTCTGCCGGTGATGGACGGTTTATCCGCGCCTCGTATCGCCGTGGACTGACGCGGACCCGACTGCCGGCGATTCGAAATTGATGGGGAGAGGGAGATACGTGTCGGACGACTCGGCGACTGCGCATGTGAAGCTGTGGGGGGGCCGTTTCAGTCAACCCACGAATCAGTTGGTTGATCGTCTGAACGCCTCATTGCCGTTCGATCGCAGGCTGGCCGGGCAGGATATCCGAGGCTCAATCGCACATGCCCGCATGCTCGCGCGACAGGGCATCGTCAGCGAAGCTGACGGGAGCCAGATCGAGCAAGGACTGCGCCAGATCCTGGGCGAGATCGAAAACGGGACCTATGAATTCCGGCTCGAAGACGAGGACATTCATCTCAGTGTCGAGCGTCGCCTGCGTGAGCTGATCGGCACGGTTTCAGGACGTCTGCATACGGCACGTAGCCGCAACGACCAGATCGCGCTCGATTTCCGCTTCTGGACCAGGGACGCCGTCGTCGAATTGGCCGGCGGAGTAGTCAACGTCATTGACGCCTTCCTGAACGTCGCGGAACGCTATCCCGACACCATTCTTCCGGGCTACACACATCTGCAGCGAGCGCAGCCCGTCTTGCTGGCGCATCATTTTTTGGCCTACGTCGAAATGCTCTTTCGCGATCTCGATCGACTGCGGTCCGCCTATGGGCGCGTCAATCGGTCACCGCTGGGCGCGGGAGCCCTGGCCGGCGGGACGTATCCAGTTGACCCGCAATTTGTCGCGGATCTCCTCGGATTTGACGGTCTCTGCGCCAATTCTCTCGATGCGGTTTCCGATCGGGATTTCGTCATCGATCTACTGGCGGCGTCGAGCGAACTGATGATGCATCTCTCACGGTTGGCGGAAGAGTTGGTCATCTGGTCGTCGTCCGAGTTTGGGTTCATCGAGCTGGCCGATGCGTTTGCCACCGGCAGCAGCATCATGCCGCAGAAGAAGAATCCGGACGTGGCCGAACTGATCCGCGGTAAGACCGGTCGCATCTACGGTCATCTGATGGGCATGTTGACGACGGCGAAAGGCCTTCCACTCTCCTACAATAAGGATCTTCAGGAGGATAAAGAGGGCGTCTTCGATACCTTCGACAACGTCTCGTTGATCCTCGAGGTACTGCCGCCGATGCTGGAGACGGCCACGTTCCGATCCGAGCGGATGCGCAACGCCGCCGCAGGCGGATTCTCGTTGGCGACCGACGTTGCCGATCATCTGGTGCGGGCCGGTGTTCCGTTTCGCGATGCGCACGAGGTCGTGGGGCGCGTCGTGGCCTATTGCCTGGCACACGACAAGGACTTCCCTGATTTGACATCCGAGGAGTGGCGCGGCTTCTCAGAGATTTTGGCAGAGACTCCACCCCCGCTGACCCCGGAAGACGGCGTCGCTGCTCGTGAGATGCCGGGAGGCACGGGTCCGCGTCACGTTGCGGCGGCACGCGCTCATGCGCGAACCGAGCTGAGCGGTTGGATCGGCTGGCTCCAAGAGCGCCGCGAGGCGCACCAGCAGGTCGACGCCCGACTCGGGATACAGGAAAACGGACGTGACGCTCTTTAACCCGAGTCGACCCGAGTCGTTGTCAAACAACCCCGTTCGAGCCTGGGTGGCTGATTGGCTGGACGCACGTTCGGCGGTTTACGCCATCCGCCAGGAAGTGTTCGTTGACGAACAGCACTTGACGAACTCGGTCTACGACGACCCGGACGATGAGCTCAGCGTCCATGTGCTGGCAGCCATCGACAGCCAGATCGTTGGCATCGGACGCGTCACATATCTGTTCGACGACGCGCAGATCGCTTGGGTCGCGGTTCGTCTCCCGGCGCGACGGCATGGCGTCGGGCAAGCCATCATGCGCCGACTGATGACCACGAGTATCGACCACGGGGCGGCTGTCATCAGTCTCAACGCACAGACGCACGCGCTCAACTTCTACCGGGACCTTGGTTTCCGGCCCGTCGGACGCCGGTTCCACATGGGCGGCATCGAGCATCAGCACATGATCGTCGAGGTGGTCGAGCCCATAGACCGACCGATCAATCGCTGAGTTCCTACTCCTCTCCCATACCCTGATCCAGCCTCCTGGTATAAGTTCAGTCTGCGATTGGCTCTTGGTCGCGACGCGAGCTGTGTCACGTCGCGGAGTCCATGTGCAACAATCCGATGACAGGAGTGCAACGTGCCGACCATTCCGTACTTTTCCGAAGACGAGGCCGACGACGAGGTACGTGAGCTGTATCAGGAGATCAAAGACGGCTTTGGCGCCGGACAGGTGCCAAACGTCTATCAGGTCCTGGGTAACAACCCGAGCGTGCTGAAGGCGGCTCTGGAGAACCGGCGCAGCGTCATGAATCAGGGTGAGCTCGAACCGATGCTGAAGGAATGGCTTGCCTGGGCGACGGTCACGATGTCGAACAACGTGTTCGGAATCCGCATGCATACCGCACGTATCAAAAAGATGGGAATTAGCAACGCTCAAATCCTGGAAGCGCTCTCGGTTCTGCAGTATTTCAGTGGCATCTCGACCATCATCAACGGTTTGGCCATGGACGACGACGTGAACGAAGATGTGATGGACTATCTTGACCGCGGCTAGGCGTCGATCGAGGCTTCACTCTGGTCGGTGACCGCATCGACGGTCCGCAGATCTTCCGCATCGACGAGCGGCAGGAAGCCAATCGATAGCGATTGCTCCACGATGTCGCGCCGCACCAGGCGTTCCGCGTCATCCAGGGCGTCGCGGAGCGGATGGTCGGGCATCGCCTGACCCAGCATTTCGCGCACCTGCCGCATGATGTCGATCGTCTTGTTGAACGACAGGACGAGATCACCCTCGCTCAGCTCGATCTGCTCCAGGATCCGCGCCATTGATGAACCGAGGCACCAGGCGCGCATCGCCCCATAAAATCCTTCGCTGTGCCCACTCGTGATGAACAAACCGTTGCTTCGTTCAGCAGAAAGAACCTCCTGCTCGAGGTCGTCGAGTCGACGCCTGAGCAGCACCAACCGGTTCGGCATCGTGAAGGAGTTGCCGAAGCGGAAATCACGGTCATAGGCGAACCAGGAGAAGACCTCGGCCAGGTTGGGAGCCGAGAGCCGATCCAGGAAGCCGCGATCGACCATCTCGCACAGGATCAACCCGTGCGTGTCGAAGACGTTTGCCAGCGTGTCGGCCTTGGCCGTGGGATAGCCACGATGCAGATAGCCGAAGCGGTGCAGAACGTCGCGAATACCACGAATCAGGCGGCGGATGCGTTCTTCTTCGCTCGTCTGCTCTCGCCCCAGGTCGGTCTGAATCGATGCGCGTTCACGCTCCAGCCCGGCCGTGCGCTTGAGATTCGCCTGGTGCTCCTTACGGCGCGGACACGTATGACAGGGATGATGAGTGCGCGTTTGGGTCAGCGTGCGTATCTGTTCGCGAACTTCAGTCAGATCTGACTCGATCGAGGCGCGCTCGTTGCCGAGGCGACGGTCCATCTCTGTCCGATGCTCCGCCGCCATCGCGTCGAGATCGGGCAAGTCGAGCTGGCCGACCTCCTCCCAGATCGCGTCGAGCTCGTGCTCGCTGACGATCGAAAGCAGATCGACGTCGCCCGAATCGGCCGACTGAAGCGCCTCAGGCAGCTTGACTGGGTTCCCGGGCGCGGGGAGATAGTCGATTTGCCGGTACTCGACAATGAGCTCGACGGAGCCCTGCGTCAAGAACAGACCGACGCCACCTTGCCCACCGCGACCGAGGTAGATGGCCCAACCAGCGTCGCGCAAGTGAACCGGGGTTCCCGGATCGAGATCTTTGAAGACGCGACGAAGTGCGGGACGGCCAGGCTCAGGCCAGGGTCGGTCATCGAGTCGGAGACGCAGTTCGTGGATCTCGCGCTGCACGCGGCGTTCGCGGCCTCGCAGCGTGTTGATCGATGAATTGATGCCGCGGTAGTCGTCGAGCAGTTCATCGCCCGCATCGAGACCGATGAGGCATCCCTGAGGAACTTCATCGATTTCCTGGCCCTTGTCCAGAGCGAAATCCTCAAGATCGCGGATGCGGCGTGCCGTCTGGAATTGGAAGAGGGACTGCTGCAGCATATGCCGCACGCGGTTGCCATGCGGTGGATCCCACAGATTCAGGACCGTGTTGTACCGAATCGCAAACGAGCTCCGAACGGGCAAAAGTTCGCCTGTGGCGATTTCGAGGGTGTCCTTGAATGAGATCCATGGGCTGTTCGGGACGACGATATTGCCGAGCGGGTCCATTCCGCGTCGCCCGGCCCGTCCCGCCATCTGCTGGAACTCGTTCGGGATCAGCTGCCTGCGTCGGCGACCGTCCCATTTGCTGAGTCGCCCGATCACGACCGTGCGGGCGGGCATATTCACGCCCAGCGCCAATGTGTCCGTGGCGAAGACCACCTGCATCAATCCCTGACTGAAGAGGACTTCCACCAACTGTTTCAGTAGTGGGAGAAGGCCCGCGTGGTGGAATCCGATGCCCTGGCGCGCCAGCGATACGATCGACTGCACTTGCTGAAGCTCTCGGTCTTCCACGCGCAGACCGCCGAGATAGGTCGAAATAACGTGCTCGATGCGCCTGCGGGTCTCGTCGTCACGCACAAGCTGCGGTCGCATGACCGACAAACGCTGCGCGAAGTCTTCACAGTCACGACGGCTGAATAAGAAATAGATGGCCGGGAGCATGTTGTCGTTGGCAAGTGTCTGAACGATCTCCCACGGCTGTGGCTCGGTCTCCTCGATCTGCCGTCGTCGTCTCGGCGGTGAATCCTCCCTGGCTGACGCGGCGCCTGATCTCGCCGCCTGTATGGGGGAAGTCAGCGACCTGATCGCCAGCGTGATCGATGACGAGACGCAGCTTGTGATCCAAATAGTAGTAGAGAGCCAGCGGAACCACGCGCTTGAAATTGGTGATCAGACGAATGGGCCGATGCGTGCGTGTGATCCAGTCGGCGATCTCCTGCGCATTGGAGACAGTGGCCGAGAGGCAGATCAGCTGAATGTGGTCTGGGCAGAGGATGATCGCCTCTTCCCAGGTCGTCCCACGTTCCGGGTCGGCGATGTAATGCACCTCATCGAAAATGATGCAATCGACGGCATCCAGCTCCCAGGGAGATTGCAAGAGCATGTTGCGCAGCACTTCAGTGGTCATCACGATGATGCGCGCCCGCGGATTCTCTGTTACGTCGCCGGTGAGAAGGCCGACCTCGTCTCCATAGATCGAGCGCAAGTCGCGAAACTTCTGATTGCTGAGCGCTTTGATGGGCGTCGTATACATCACTTTGCCGCCGCGGTGGGATGATTCATAGACGCCAAATTCGGCGACGACGGTCTTGCCCGTTCCGGTTGGCGCGGCCACCATGACCGAATCGCCTGCCAGAAACGTTCGAATGGCGTCGATCTGATAGGGATCGAGCTCGAACGGATAGGCAGCTTTGAATTGATCGATGGCATCCTCTGGGTTCGAGGCTTGATGCATGGGGTGAGTGTTTCTCCGGCCCGATCCGTGCCACTTCCGTCCCGACGGACGATTGGGAGAAGCCGGTCGGACTGTTTGAACGAGTTGTCGAGCCGCTAAGCGGCCGATCGCGCATTCCACATTTGCCGCGAACTGATGGCTGATTCGTATACGAATCACCGGCCGCGTCATTTCCGGTCAGTATAGCATTAGGCCTGATATGCGTTGATATCAATGAAATGGCCTGAGAATCGGGTCGATCACCACGTATGCTAGTATTGGCCGCCGCGTGGCAACCATTCACGTAACCGGGGGACCTGGATTGAACGTTGGCATCCTTGCGCATTTGCTCGATTTACGACCTGGCTACCGACAGGCAGGCGTGAGCCGCTACATCGAATATCTCCTTCGTGAATTGCCGACGGCATCACCCCACCGATTCACCGTCTATGCCGGGCGACACTCGCAACGCGGCGGTTCGGACCTCGGCGATCGCCCTGGACTCCAGTTCTCGACGAGCCTTGTGCCAACGGGCCGCCCGGAGACACGCATCCTTTGGGAACAACTCTGCGCGCCATTTGCCATGGAGCGCGACAACATTGATGTCGCCCATGCGACCGTGAATGTGGCGCCGCTTATGAGCGGCCGGGCAACAGTCGTGACTGTTCACGACCTCGCATTTCTGCGTTTTCCGGAGCAGTATCCAGGCTTCAAGCAGCGCTACCTGACCGCCATGACGCGCCGATCGGTGGAACACGCCGATCGCGTCATTGCCGTCTCGTCGAGCACTCGCGCGGACGTCATTCACTTCTACGACGTCGATCCGGATCGTGTGGTGGTCGTGCCGAATGGACTCGACCCCGCCATGACGCCGGTCGAGGATCCGGAGGCACTCGCCACTTTCCGTAGGAAACACGATGTGCCGGATGCGTTCATCCTGTTTCTCGGCACGCTGCAGCCGCGAAAAAACCTGATCGCCCTGATGCAGGCGTGGGCGCGATTGAACCCCGCGAACCGGTTGCCGCTCGTCGTCGTCGGTGCGCAGGGATGGATGTACGAGCCGATCCTCGAGGAGGCGCGCGCACTCGGTGTGGCCGGGGAGATCGTCTTCAAGGGTTTCGCCGAACCGCGCGATCTACCATACTGGTACAGCGCGGCGACGATCTTCGTCTATCCGTCACTTTACGAGGGATTCGGCATGCCGGTCGTCGAAGCGATGGCGTGCGGCGCCCCCGTCATCGCGTCCAACACGTCTTCCCTGCCGGAGGTAGCCGGTGATGCTGGGGTTCTGGTGGATCCATCCAACATCGATGCGCTCGGTGAAGCGATCCAATCGCTCACTGACCGCGAGGATTTACGCCGAATGCTGCGACAGCGTGGCTTCGAGCAGGCGATGCAATTTAGCTGGAAGAGAACAGCGCGCGAGACAGCCAGCGTGTATGAGCAGGCCGCCAAAGACTATCGGGCGAAACGAAAGGACTAGACGCGGGCGATGCGAATACCTTCAGGTGGACGCCCGGTAAGCGAAATCGACGAATTCGAACTGATCGAATCGATCAGAAAGACCCTGATCCTCCACAAGACGAACCGTCTCGTGCTGGGTATCGGCGACGATGCCGCGGTCTGGAAGCCGCGACCGGGACACGAACTCGTCGTCACCAACGACATGCTCATCGAGAACGTCGATTTCCGCATTCCTTGGGTGGACTTCCGTGACCTCGGTCACAAGGCTCTGGCCGTCAATCTGAGCGACATAGCCGCCATGGGCGCGCTACCGCGAGTCGCGATCGTGTCGCTCGGTTTGCGCGGCGACGAACGGGACCGTGAAGTCATCGAGTTCTATCAAGGGCTCAACGGGCTGGCGCGTCAGTTCAACACGACGATCGCCGGTGGTGACATCAGCGACTCGCCACTCGGCATCGTGATCTCCGTCACGGTTATGGGGGAAGCCTCTGCCGCCGGTAAACCGCTGTTGCTCCGTTCGGCCGCGAAGGTCGGAGACGTCGTGGCGGTCACCGGGCCGCTCGGGATGGCCGCGGCCGGTCTGCGCATCTACCAGCACAATCTGCACGACGTCGATGGTGCTCCCGCGATGCGGGCTAGATTCGATCGACCGACGCCGCGGGTGCGAGAGGGCCGCCTGTTAGTTCGAAGTGGGGTCCGCGCCGCGATTGACATAAGTGACGGTCTGCTCGGCGATCTCCCCAAGCTGTGTGCGGCGTCGGGCGTCTCGGCCCTGATCGACTCGACCAAGATTCCAATCCCGTCATCCATCCGATGGTCGTTCACGGACTGGTTCGACGTGGCCACGCGGGGAGGGGAAGACTTCGAACTTCTCTTCACGGCGAGTCCGGCGGTGTTTCATCGCGTCTGTCGCGCGTTCCGACGCGCTGGATTATCCGAGCCAGTTCGCATCGGCGAGATGCAAGAGGCGGCTGAGAGCGGTCCCGAGATCAAGCTGCGCCAGCAGAACGGTCGAGTCGAGACGATTGAACCGGGCGCGTTCGTCCATTTCGGACCGAAGAGCTAGCGCCGGCTACCGCGAAAACACGCACGATGACGCAATCCTTCGATCGGCGGCTATCGGCTGACGGCAATGAACCGGAGGTGTTTGGTGAGCGACGTCGAATTGTGTTACATGTCAGCCAGCGAGCTGCGTAAGGAATATTCGCGGCGCAGTCTCTCGCCGGTCGAAGTCACGCGTGCCGTCCTGAATCGCATCGAATCGCTCAATCCAAAGCTGAACGCCTTCGTCACGGTGACGCCCGAGCACGCCATGCGGGACGCATTGCGCGCCGAAGAGGCGTATGCGACCGGGAGCAGCGTGCCATACCTGGCCGGTATTCCCTATTCGTTGAAGGATCTGACCCCAACCAAAGGCATCCGCACGACAAAAGGATCGCGATTGTGGCGCGATTGGGTCCCGGACTTTGATACGCCGATCGGTGAGCGTCTGACGCGGGCGGGCGGGGTGCTGCTCGGAAAGACGAACACGCCGGAGCTCGGTTGGAAGGGTGAGTCGACCAATCCGCTGGTTGGTTCGACGTTGAATCCGTGGAATCTAGATCGCACACCCGGCGGATCGAGCGGCGGCGCGTCAGCCGCAGTCGCCGCCGGACTTGGCCCGCTGGCGCAAGGGACGGACGGCGCTGGGTCGATCCGCATTCCCGCTTCCTTTGCCGGAATCTTCGGGTTCAAGGCGTCGTTCGGATTGGTTCCCTATTATCCGCCGAGCGCGGTCGAGGCCCTGGCGCACGTCGGCCCGATGACGCGCACCGTGCGCGACGCGGCGATGATGCTGAATGTGATCGCCGGTGCGGATTGGCGCGACCGCAATTCGATTGAACGGCGTGATTCCGACTACGTCGCGGCATGTGATGGCGGCGTTCGTGGGATGCGGGTGGCCTGGAGCCCGAAACTCGGATTCGCCAGTATCGAGCCTGAGGTGCTTGCGATCGTCGAGCGAGCCGTCGGGGCGTTTCGCCATCTCGGGGCAGAGGTCATCGAGATTGAGCCGGACTTCGAGGATCCCTGGGAGTCGCTCTCGGTTATTTGGGCGACTGGCATGGCCGCGGGTCACCGGGACGACTACGCAGAGGTTCGATCGGACATCGATGCAGGCAGAGCCAAGGTCGTCGAAGAGGGGTTTCTCTATTCAGGCGTCGATCTGACCGCTGCTCAGAACTACAAGGCGCTTTTTGCCGAGAAGGTATTGGGATTGGTCGAGCAGTACGATTTCCTGGTGACCCCCACCGTACCGGTCACTGCGTTTCCAGCCGGTCTGGACCAACCTGGAACGGTCGCCGGAAAGTCGACCAGCTATCTCAGCTGGACTCCGTACACGTACATCTTCAATCTGACTGGACAGCCCGCCGCGACCGTCCCGTGCGGGTTTGCCTCTGATGGGTTGCCGGTCGGGTTGCAGATCGTGGGGCGTTGGCGCGACGACGCTACGGTGCTGCGCGCGGCCGCTGCGTTCGAGAGCGCGCGACCGTGGGCCGAACGCCGGCCGCCAATCGACTGAATCGCGTCGGGGACGCGCTTGTCTCGGTGACACACGCGAGGCTATGATGAGCCGGCGGCCCGATTCGTGGCACGACGGTGCCGAGGATTGACGCCGCACGTTTTGCGATTCCCGTCTCGAAAGGTCGTTCGCGATGCCCCCGCGCCGCTCGGCGCTTGACGTCATTTCGCATCGTCCGGATCAAACACGCCAGATCGGCTACCGTCTTGGTCGTCTGGTTCGGGCAGGTGACCTGATATTGCTCGCGGGACAGGTAGGCGCCGGAAAGACGACGCTCGTCCAGGGCCTGGCTCGCGGACTGAACGTCGAGGGATACGTGCAGAGTCCTACATTCGCGCTGGCTGCCGAGCATGTGGGACGCTCGGCCGACAATCAGCAGGTGTCCCTGTTTCATCTTGATTTTTATCGGCTCGAAGGCGCGCAGGACTTTGACACGTTCGGCTACGAAGAATATCTCGACGCTGAGGACGGAATCGTCGTGATTGAGTGGCCTGAGCGGCTGCCGACGTCCTCCTTTGAACACTATATGTTGATTGAGCTTCGTCATCTGTCGGATTCGAAACGGCGGTTGGTTTTCCGTCCCAACGGAGACCGTTACGACGAGATGGTCGAATCGCTCAGAGTGGAGGTATCTGGTGTCCAGCGGCGGCCGCACACTGCTCGCGATCGATAGCTCAACCTCCGTCACGGGGCTGGCGCTCTACGATGGCGAAACGTGCAGCGAACTCGTCTGGAACGCGGGTCGAAATCAGACGACGTCGTTGAGCACGCAGATGATGCACCTGTTGGCACTGGCTGGTCTTGAGATGCGGGATCTCGGGGCCGTCGCCGTGGCTATTGGTCCGGGCAGTTTCAATGGTTTGCGGGTTGGCCTGAGCGTTGCCAAAGGGCTCTGCTACGGCTTGAGTCTTCCAATCCTAGGGACGGGCACGCTCGACGTCGCCGCATACCCTCATACCGGTCACCGCTCGCCGATCCGCGCGTTTGTGCGGGCCGGCCGCGGCAGAGCCGTGTATGCTGACTTCCGACACCGAAACGGTCGCTGGGTACGGGCATCCGACCTACGCAACTCACCGCTCGACGAGATCGCCGAGCAGCTTTCAGAGCGCACGATCATCGTCGGCGACATGCCGCGCGCACTGGCGGAGAAGCTCGCCCAGGAGCCGCTGGCCGTCGTGCCGGATCCAGCGCTGCGTATGCGGAGACCGTCCTATCTTGCCGAAATTGGATATCATCGGTGGGAAGCGAATGATACGGATTCGCTCGAGGCGCTCGAGCCGATCTACGTCCATGGCGTCGCGTCATCCGGTGCGACGGCCACGGCGCGAAAATAGCGAATGGCTCTGAGGATAACGCCGACCGCACATTGTTGGTGAGGAAACTGAATCAGGGTGAACGAAGACCACCGGCAATTAGATCGCACCTTTTACATTGAGACCATGCGCATCGAAGACATTCCGGAGGTGTCGCGCGTCGAACGACGTTGCTTCAGCAATCCGTGGCCGGAATCGGCCTACCGTCGCGAGCTGAGAAACCCCGAAAACAATCACTACGTCGTGCTTCGTCATCGCGAACGAACTGCGCCCGAATCCGAACCGATGCCCGAGACTCGCGGCCGCCTTTCGCTGCTTCCACTGTTGCGAAAGTCTGAGCGACAGATGGCAGACCCGATCGTGGGGTTCTGCGGCATGTGGATTTTGTACGATGAAAGCCACGTAACGACCATCGGCGTCGCCCCGGAGCATCGCGGCCAAGGGCTCGGTGAACTGTTGTTGCTCAGCCTGTTTGAAGAGGCGATACGGCGAAATTGCCAGTGGGTGACGCTCGAAGTGCGCGTCTCAAACGTCACGGCCCAGGCGCTGTACGAGAAGTACGGGTTCGCCAAGCATGGCGTGCGACGACGCTATTACAGCGATAATGGCGAGGACGCGGACATCATGTGGTCGGCGTCACTGCACGATCCTGACTACCTTCGGAAGATCGACGGCCTGCGCGACAGCCTTTTCGCCCGTTTTCGCACGCAGAACGTCGAGATCGAGACACGTGAACCATGATGATACTTGGCATCGAAACCTCCTGCGATGAGACTTCCGCGTCGATCGTTCGTGACGATCTTCGCGTCCTCTCGAACGTGATTCAATCGCAGATCGATTTGCACGAACGGTACGGCGGAGTGGTTCCTGAGCTTGCCTCACGGCGTCACATCGTCTCCATCATCCCGACGATCGATCTGGCGTTGGAGCAAGCTGGAGCGACGCTCGACGACGTCGATGCGATCGCCGTCACTGAGGGCCCTGGTTTGGCCGGCAGCCTGCTCGTCGGCATCAACGTGGCCAAGACGTTGGCATTGAGCCGCGGGCTCCCGTTGATTCCAGTCAACCACCTCGAGGGCCACATCTACGCCAACTGGCTCACGCTGAACGACGATGAGCCCCAACCATCACCGGTTTTTCCATTGGTTTGTCTCGTCGTCTCAGGCGGGCATACCGAACTGCTCTTGATGCGCGACCATGGCAATTACGAAATGCTCGGCCGCACGATCGACGACGCGGCGGGCGAAGCCTTCGATAAGGGAGCGCGAATCCTCGGACTGGGGTTCCCGGGTGGACCCGCCATTCAGCAAGCGGCCGCCAATGGTCGAGCCGGTCAGCATCCATTGCCGCGCGCCTGGTTGGGCGATACCTACGACTTCAGCTTCAGCGGACTCAAAACGGCGCTGCTGCGTGTCGCCGAGCAATATCATCGACCCCGACCGGCTCGTGCCCGCGCGACGAGTGACGAGCCGTTCCGACCGTATGAGCCGATTCGCTATGGACCCAACGTGCCGGTGAACGACATCGCCGCGGACTACCAGGAAGCCATCGTCGAGGTTCTGGTGGAGAAGACGGCCCGCGCAGCGCATGAACATGGCGCCAAGACCGTGCTGCTTGCGGGAGGCGTTGCTGCCAACGAGCTGCTGCGGCGAAGGCTCGCCGCGGCCGCCGACGCACCCTTGCGTTACCCACCAATTCAGCTCTGCACCGACAACGCGGCCATGATCGCGGGCGCGGCGCATTTTAGCTTTCGACGCGGCGATCGAGGCGACCTCAGTCTCGACATTCAACCTCAGCTTCCACTGTCGACAAGCACGGCCATCACGTCTTGAAGAGGTACCGGAGCAGCGAATTCACGCGAGGGGGAGAGGTTTGAGCGTTTCTCCACGAAGCGTCGCGATCGCCGCGGCGCGCGATGCCGGGCGCATCCTCAGTGAGGGCTACGGCAACGTGCAGCAGATCACGTTCAAAGGCGAAGTGGATATCGTCACCGACGTCGACGAGATGAGTGAGCGGCTTATCGTCGGCCGCATCCACGAGCACTTCCCCGACCATCGCATCCTTGGAGAGGAGAGTGGTTCCTCGCAGTCGCCCGATTCCGGCTCCAGTTATCGCTGGATCATCGACCCACTGGACGGCACCACGAACTTCGCGCACGGCTACCCATTCTTCTGTGTTTCGATTGGCCTCGAGGTCGACAACGAGCTTCAGCTCGGCGTCGTCTACGCACCGGTCTTCGATGAGCTCTTTCTGGCCGAGCGAGGTCAGGGAGCGTTTCTGAACGGCCGGCGAATTTCGGTGTCGACGACCGATCGCCTCATCCGATCATTGCTCTCGACTGGGTTCAACTACGATCGGGATCTTGCGCGCGAGAACCTCTCGCATTGGGAACGGTTCACCATGCGGACGCAGGCGCTGCGTCGCGACGGATCCTCCGCGTTGAACCTCTGCTACGTCGCGGCCGGCCGATTCGATGGCTACTGGGAAATCGGGCTGAAACCATGGGATCTCGCGGCCGGATCGCTGATGGTGCAGGAAGCGGGCGGTAACGTGACGAACTTCCGTGATGAACCGCATCAGTTGACTCATCGCGATCTTCTTTCGAGCAATGGCACGCTGCATTCAGCGATGCTCGGCGTACTCAACGGGGCGGACTAGGCTCGATCGCGTTTCCGACCACGTCGAAACCGGCGACTTGGTCCATCGTTCGTTGTCCCTGCCTTTGGCTCGACTCTATACTTCCAGGCATGAGTTCCACGACCGCACTGATCTACTCCGAACGGTTTCAGGAACATGACACCGGTTACCATCCGGAAAATGCGTCTCGCCTGAAGGCCATCGCAACCCGTTTGCGCCGGTCGGGGATGCTCGACGACCGGACGGTCTACGAGCCGGATCTCGCCACGGTCGACGATATCCAGTTGGTCCACGTTCCGGAATACGTGCGTTTGGTCGAGCAGATTGCTGGGGCCGGTGGGGGCTATCTCGACGCCGACACGGTCATCTGTCCACGCTCGTACGAAGTTGCGCGACTCGCGGCCGGCGCTTCTATCCAGGCCGTAAATCTGGTGCTCGACGGGGATGAAAGCCGCGTCTTCGTCTTTCCGCGGCCGCCGGGACATCACGCCGAACGTGCGCGCGGCATGGGTTTCTGTCTCTTCAACAACGTCGCGATCGCCGCACGACATGCGATCGACCGGCGCGGGCTCTTCCGGGTGGCGATCATCGACTGGGACGTCCACCATGGAAACGGCACCCAGGATGCCTTTCTCGACACCGATCAGGTACTCTACGCCTCCGTTCATCAGTGGCCCCTCTATCCGGGTACCGGTCGCGCGCAGGAGGCCGGCGTTCGATATGGATTTGGTTACACGCGTCAACGTGCCGCTGACCCCAGGCGCCGGTGACGAAGAGTATCTGCAAGCGTTCGACGAAATCATCATGCCCAAGCTCGTCGAGTTTCATCCTGAGCTTATTTTGCTGTCCGCCGGGTTCGATGCGCATGAGGCCGATCCGTTGGCATCGATGGAGGTGACGACGTCCGGATTCGCCGCAATGGCGCGGCGCGTCAAGGAGCAGGCGGATCGGCTGTGTGGCGGTCGGCTGGTTGCCGTGCTGGAAGGGGGCTACAATCCAGAGATCCTTGCGCAATGCGTTGAGGAAGTAATTCGTGTGTTCGATGCGACATCGGAGTCAAAGGAGATCCCGTCATGATCGCGGTCGTCGACTACGGAGCCGGAAATCTCGCCAGTGTGGTCAATGCGCTCGAACGCATTGGTTCGCCCGTTCACGTCACAGCCAACCACCATGAGATCTTATCGGCCGACGGCGTGATCGTTCCGGGGGTCGGAGCCGCTCAAGACACCATGAAGCACCTGCACGCACATGCTCTGGAACCGGTCATCCGTGATGTGATCGCGCGAGGCACCCCATACCTCGGCATATGCATGGGTATGCAGGTTCTGTTGACCTCGAGTTTCGAGGATGGCGAGCATCGCTGTCTGGACGTATTGCCTGGGCACGTGCGGCTCTTGCCCGCCAACGAACCGATTCCTCACATGGGCTGGAATCAAGTGTGGCAAACGGTCGCAAGCCCGATCTTCAAGGGCATTCCTGACGGCGCCGAGTTCTATTTCGTTCACTCCTACTACGTCGATCCCGATGATCGATCCTGGATCGGGGCCGAAACAGAGTATGGGCTGAAGTTCGCGAGCGTGCTCGCTCGGGGCAACGTCGTGGCGACTCAATTCCACCCGGAGAAGAGCGGCCGGTGGGGCTTGACGTTCCTGGCCAATTTCGTCGACGTCGTCGCCAAGCAGCCCGCGAAAGTCGCGTGATCCGATGCAGGTGATTCCCGCAATCGACTTGCGAGACGGCCGGTGTGTCCGGCTGGTGCGAGGCGACTTTGATCGTGAGACGGTCTACAGCGACGATCCAGTCGAGGTTGCCAGCCACTGGATGCGCCTTGGGGCGCCATTGATCCATGTAGTCGATCTTGATGGCGCGCGCAACGGGTCACCCACGCAGCTTGGCCTGGTGAGGCGTATCGTTGATGTCGGCGTCCAAGTGGAACTGGGTGGAGGTCTGCGCCGTCTCGAAGATCTGCGTGTGGCGATCCAATCAGGTGTCGCGCGCGTCATTATTGGCACGGCAGCGGTAGAGAACGATCTCATTTTGCGTCAGGCGGTGCGTGAATTCGGAGCGGACTCAGTCGTGCTCGGCCTCGACGCGCGCAATGGCCGTGTCGCGGTGGACGGCTGGGCCACGGTGAAGGACGTCGCCGCGACCGATCTGGTGAAACGCGCACTGGACGCCGGAATTGAGCGCGTCGTCTACACCGATATCGAGCGCGACGGTACGCTCACGTCACCAAACTTCGCCGCGGTCGCCGATGTTGCGTCACAAGGGATCAAGGTCATCGCTTCGGGTGGAGTCTCGAGTACGGCGGATCTGAACCACCTCTCGACCATTCCCGGAGTGGAGGCGGCGATCGTCGGCAAGGCTCTGTACGAACGCGCGATCGAAATCGAGAATCCTGCTGACTGGTGGGTGTCCACGTCGGGGGGCGGGGCCAACGCAGAGGAGAACGATGGCAGCCAGGAATGACCTGCGAGAGGTCGCCAGAGACGACGAACGCAGGAAGCGGGACGAAGCCAAGATCCAGACGTTGCAGGCGCAGATCGATGAGCTGAGGAACATGGCTCGTGAGGCCGCCAGCCGCCAGCTGCGCCTGGAAGATCAGCTGAAGGCGAGCGAGGCGAATGTCGCTCAATACCGCATCATTCTCGAGCAGCATCGGCATGAAGTCTCTCAGTCGGCCCAGGCTCGTCAGCTCGAAGAGTCGCGCGTACGCCAGCAGATGAGCGACATGTCTACCCGCATTGATGATTCGACCCGCCCGATTCGGTCGATTCAAGCGCATGTCGCGGAGCTGCTCGAGACCGTGCGACGTCAGCGAGACGACGTCAGCCACGACACAAAGCGTTTCGATGACCTGCGCAGCCTTATCGACCATCTCGGCGCCCACAGCGAGCGTCAGGTGGCCGTGTCGCAGACGTTGCGTGACTCGATCGAGAACGTGCGTGTCGAGGTCGAACGACAACAGCGAGATCTGCTCCGCATCGATGACGCGACCAAGATCGTCGATCAGGACGCCCGACGACGCCTGACCGAGGTCATTCAACAGATCGAGAACCTGAGCGCTCACGTCAACGAGGAGCTCTCGGGCGTCGCTGCCCTTGCGGCACGAGTTGACGACGTCGAGCAATCAATCTTGGGGATCTGGCCCAATTTCGACACGCTGCGGGACAGCCAGGAGAAGCTCGACTCCGAGATAAGTCGGTATCACACCCAGTCGGTTGAGCGAGACGACCTGGTTTCCGAACGGATGGAAGAGATCCGTCAGCAGGCCGAGGCCCAGGTCAACAATTTGGATGCGGCCACGTCGCAGCGATTCGAGCGCCTCAGCTCGCGCACTGAACAGCTGGACGAGGTGGATCGCGATCTCGCCTATCGACTGTCCCTGATAGAAATGCAGATAGAAGAGCTGGCTCGAGTCGACCAGCGAGTGCGGCGTGAGATGTGGTACCTGAATGAGCAGAGAGCGCGTCTGCAACTGGAGCAGGCGCAACAGGAGCTCGAGCAAGTCATAGACGCTCGACGTCAAGCAGAGCAGCGAAATATGGATCGACCCCCTGGAGGCAAGCAGGAATAGGACGTATATGCTCACAAAGCGCATCATTCCGTGCCTGGACGTCACCAATGGACGCGTCGTCAAGGGTATTCAGTTTCAGGGACTGAGGGATGCGGGCGACCCCGTCGAGCTGGCCGCGCGCTATGACGCCGAAGGTGCGGACGAACTCGTCTTTCTCGACATAAGCGCCAGCAACGAAGGTCGCGCGACCATGGTCGACGTTGTTCGGGAGACGGCCCGGCAGGTCTTCATCCCGCTGACGGTCGGTGGGGGCGTGCGAACTTCGGACGACGTTTACACATTGCTCCGTGCTGGTGCCGACAAAGTCAGCTTGAATAGTTCGGCGGTCGCACGACCTGAGCTGATTCGTGAGTCAGCTTCGAGGTTCGGCAATCAGTGCGTCGTCTTGGCCATAGATGCGCGCTGGAACGGGGATGGTCGCTGGGAAGTCTATACCCATGGCGGCCGCAGAGCGACCGGTCTTGACGCGATCGAGTGGGCCCAAAAGGGAGTCAAGCTGGGTGCCGGGGAGATCTTGCTGACAAGCATGGACGCCGACGGGACCCAACGCGGCTACGATCTGGAATTGACGTCGCGGATAGTGGATTCTGTGAGTGTGCCGGTGATCGCATCCGGTGGGGTTGGGACG
This sequence comes from uncultured Chloroflexia bacterium, assembly GCA_963822235.1. GTDB lineage: Bacteria > Chloroflexota > Chloroflexia > Thermomicrobiales > Thermomicrobiaceae > CALAGB01. The sequence continues at coordinate 282,752 of CAWGGU010000005.1, read as the reverse complement.
TTGGACCACCTCGTCGAAGGCATCACGATTGGGCACGCGCAGGCCGTCCTTGCGGCGTCGATCTTTCACTACGGAACGCACTCAATCGCTGATGCCAAGCGGTATCTGGCCGGCAAAGGTGTTCCAATTCGGCACATTGCTGCATGATTCCACGACATAGTAGCCGGGCGTTCGTTCGCACTCACTGTACCCCGGCACGGTTGACAGTGGCGAGTGGCGTGTGCTAGCCTGCGTGTGATCAGTCAGATGTCGGGGGACATTGCGAAGGCACAGACACGAGCAAGCCGACTGATAGAAGCCGAAATCACTGTTCGATTCGGACTGTACGCTCGGAGGCAGGCGCCATAGAGGGGTGGCTGCCAACGCTTAGTGCGTTTCCCCGGGCCGCAACAGCGAACCGATGATCAGATCGACTCTAGCAACTCCGTCGAGTGGGGACTTAGACGGATAAACAGGGGCGAGGAGCTCGATTCCACCAGCACGTTCATCTCGGGGACGCGTGCCTTGGTGGGAGTTCCGTATCTGGTCAGTGGTCTCAGGAGGGAAGGTCGATTGGGCGTTCGACGAGAACGGCGGCAACTGCTATTCGGGTTGCTGCTCGCTTCGGCGGTGTCAACCTCATTGGTTGCTCCGGTTGCGGCGGACACGAACCTCATCGTCGGAGGTGAGGCGGTCGTAGCTCACACGAACGGCGACGGCGTCAATATGCGGGACGCCGGAAACTCATCAGGAAATGTCATCACATCCTATGCCGACGGCGCGACAGTCAAGGTGGTCGCCGGACCACAAGGCGCCTCGGATGGATCCCAGTGGTACAACGTCGCGTCCGGATCTCAAACTGGCTGGATCGTCAGCGACTTCCTGTCGCGGCCGGCGTCCCAGTCGGGTCAGACTGTGACCGTCGTTGGAACCAACAACGATGGTCTTCGACTTCGCGACGCGGCCAGCTACGACTCCAACACGCTCACAGTCATCCCAGAGGGTGCAACTGCGAGCGTCGCTGGTGCCGATCAAACCGGTTCCGATGGGACGGTGTGGGTCAACCTCTCGTACCAGGGACAGACCGGTTACTCGTCGCGTGACTTCATCCGTATCGACAATGGCGGTACCGCGAACGCGCAGACGACGTCTGCTCCGGCGGCCGTTCAGACCCCGTCGGATGGGCTCGCGGTCGGCGATAACGCGGAAGTCGTGAACACCAATGGTGACGGGCTGAACATGCGCTACGATGTCGGCTACAACGCCGGTGTCGAGGCGGTCGCTCCGGAAGGCGCGGTCGTCGCGGTTACCGATGGTCCCAAGCAGGACGGTTCCGGTAACACGTGGTGGGGTGTCGAATTCAAAGGCATGAAAGGCTGGATGATCGACTCCTACCTGAGTAAGACCGACAAGCAGCCAGTGCAGGCGACCGCCAGCACGGCTTCCACGACTGACACCAGTACCACGACGACGACGGCTGCCGCTCCGGCGAGTAGCTCGATCGGTCAGCAGATCGCCAGCGAGGCGATGAACTACCTGGGTTATCCGTATGTTTGGGCAGGCACGACGCCTTCCGGCTTCGATTGCTCAGGCTTCGTCTACTACGTTGTCAATCAGGTACTCGGTGGTGGCTTTCCACGTGACATGGGTTCGCAAGTGGCGAGCGGCACGTTCGTGGATGCCAACGACCTGCAGCCTGGCGACCTGGTCTTCCAGCAGAATACCTACCAGTGGGGACTCTCACACGTAGGCATCTACATCGGAAACGGCCAGTTCATCAGTGCGGCGAACGAGAGTGTCGGCGTGACGATCAGTAACCTGTGGGACTCTTACTGGGGCTCGCGGTACTACACGGCACGGCGGATCAATCCGTAGACGCTCAGAAATGACAGAGCAAGTCAACGAAGCCCGGGCAGTTGCCCGGGCTTCGCGTTTGTCGATCTAATTGCTGCTGCGCGATAGCTAATCCACAGCGGCAAAACGCGCTGGCAGAGATGTAGCCCAGGTCGAACCGAGATGCGCCGTCGAGCGCCAGATCCGCCAATGCTTCCCCGACCGCGCTCGCGAATTTGAATCCATGACCGGAAAACCCGCACCCAATCACCACGTTCGTGGCTGAGGGATGATGATCGATAACGAAGTGGGTGTCGGGCGTGTTGGTGTACATGCAGGTGAGTGTACGATCCACCGGACCGGATGCACCGGGCATGTAGGTGTCCAGAACGTTTCGCAGCATGTCGATCTCGTCTTGCGTGACCACTCGATCGATCGTGTCGGGCGTGCAGACCCGGCCGACGTCATGACGCCCAAGCTTGACGCCTTGTCCCGGCAGCGCTGGGAAGCCATAGAAATGCCCTTCCGGCACTTCGAGCAAGAAGACCGGGCATTGCTCGGGTGCGAAGAGCTCCGGACTGGTCGAATCGAAATGGACGTTTGGAATGCGCCAGACTTCGAGTGGTGCGTCCCATCCTGAGATCACCTCTCGACTCCACGGGCCGGCCGCGATGATCAGACGATCGCCGGTGAAATCGCCGACAGTGGTATGAACGGTTACGCCATGGTCGCTGTTTTCCCATCTGTTGACCTTGGTGTCGAACAATATTTCGGCGCCGTGCTTGATGGCAAGGTCAAGGTGCGCTTGAACGCATCGCTCGGGTCGGAGAAATCCAGCCGCCGGATCGAACAGCGCGACGAGAGTTTCAGGCAGCTGATATCCGGGGAACCGCCGTCCAACTTCCGCGGCATCCATTTCCTCGACGGTCAATCCATATTGGCGTGCGCTGTGGGTCGACCCAGCGACAAACCCACTCTCAATCGTTCCAATGTTGAGTCCACCGCAAATCGTCATCAGGTCCTGGCCGCTGATGGCCTCGAGTTCGCGCCAGAGCGAGTACGCGCGCTGGAGCAGAGGCACGTAATCCGGTGATTCGAAATATGCTTCGCGGATGATGCGCGTCTCGCCGTGAGACGAGCCATTGGCATGGTTTGGACCGAACTGTTCGATGCCGATCACGGAGTGTCCGCGACGGGCGACGTGCGAGGCCGCGGCGCTGCCCATTCCTCCCAGCCCAAGAACGATCACGTCCGCGTGATCCGGACGATTCATAGCTCAATCCTCTCGTCGTTATCGGCGTTCGTATCACTGCTTCGTCGCGCTGATCTTCCGTTTTTGGTGGCCTATGACGCAGCCATTCAGCGCACGCCGATCGGCTCCATGTTCACAGCGACCTTCGCGTATACCCCGCGAGTCTCCTCGTTCACCAGCGAAGCTATGCGCAGCATAACCTGCTCTGCCGCCTCGTGATCGCCGAGTGTCCGCAAGGATCCCGGCTCGATGACGGAGCCGAAACGGACGTTGATGCGCCCGTCTGATTCGAATACTCCGGCCGGTACCATAGAAACGCCTCGACGATCGAGCATTGCCAGCACGCGTCCCATCCCTTTGGGCGGCTCAATCATCGTCTCGAAGCCGCCTGCTTCCGGGTGAAACGCCACGACCTGCCCGGAATCGTCAGACAACGCTCGGAACAAATCGCGGAGTGCGGCTCCCCGGCCAAAGGCTTCGTCGTCATCGGCCGGCATCAAGATGATGTCGTACAGATTCGCCAATCGACGCAAGACCCAGTGCAAGTATTTCGGGTTCACTCGTCTTGGCCCGATATAACAGTCCTGCCACGTGGACGTCATCACCCACCGCATTGGATAGTTTCCTTGAATCTCCCGACACACTGCGTTCGTGATGACGATCGCGCCCCAACCGACCCACGCGCCGGACACTCGTTCGTAGTGGTTCGGCAAGATCACGAACGGACGGGTGCGCGGCAGATTCTCGGTTCCAAAGATGACTGGCTGAATCGGCATCGACCCCACCAGGCGAGCCATGTCCGCCCGAATATCTCTTTGCCGGTTTCGCAAGGAGGTGGCGAACGCCGCGGCGATGACCGACAGAGGCAAGCGGTAGCGCGGCAATCCATTGCGATGCTTTTTGTTCGTCGCCCAGCTGACGCGCCAACGTGGTGGAGCCGGAGCGGTCGAGCGTGTATCAACGTCGACTCGAAAATCTCGTGGTGGTACGGAATCAATCTGACTGATGGATTGCGTGATAACTTCCGCGTGCAGACGATCGTCAGCCGAATCTGCTGGTGAAGGAACTGCGCCAGCGGGTACCTGATTAGGGTGAGGGAAGGGAACGTTTGAAGAAGTCATCGCGTGTCGCTCCTCAGTGGAGAACCGTAGTCGACGCAGGAACAGTCCGAATAGGAGAAGAGGTCATTCGGACGATCCATGCGTTCCTGATTCATCCGGAACGCATTGACGGCCGTTTGTCAGCGGCCGGATGCGCGCCGGCTTCCAAAGATCGCTCCCGACTCGAACAGCGTTCAGTTGGTTCACTCACGGCGAGGGGCCGACGCCTGGCTGCACGAGTTGCAAGACGCTGCACATTCTCGCACAATCGTACGCTGAACCCTAATACGAACGCGCCAGCCTGTGGAGAGATGCTGATGCGCGAGCGAGAATTCGATGTGCGCTCGAATTGGAGCGTCCAACACTTGTGCTGCTGGCGGCGAGCGTGCGTTGCGAACGGTTCAGATGGGCGGCAACGAAACGCATCGAACACATCACACCACAGCCCATCGCGCGACAAACGCAAGAGCGCCGCAACTGGCCGTCTCATCGAAGCCACGCAACATGTAGAACCTCACTCTCCGCGTGGACCAATTCGTCAACGCGACTGACATGACACGTCGAACCCGGAGTAGACCGTGGTGCTCGGAATCCTTTCGATGCTGGTGGCGACGATTGCCTATAACGTCAGCATCATCCTATTGGCTCTTGCGGCCCGTTCGGAGTCGAAGTCGCAGGACCGCAAATCTTTAACGACTCATGTGGCGGTACGAGGTACCGGCGCGTGGAGCATCGTGTTGGGCATTGTCGGGTGGGTGTTCGAGTTGGTCGCGTTGACGCGTATCTCAGTGACGCTGGCTCGAGTGATCTATGCAGCGGGCTTTGGGGTCATGTTGGTCCTGGCGCGATGGCGGCTCGGAGAGAAACCGAAGCGCAACGAGGCGATCGGCATCACCGCGATCGCAGTTGGTATCGTGGCGGTGAGTACCACGATTCCGTCCGTTAGCAAGACCAATCCAGGCTTGCTCGGCTGGGTCGTCCTAACCATCATCATTGCCCCCACGATCTTCCTGCCAGATATCGTGCAAACCTTCCGGAAGGCTCCCGCTGCGTATTTGAGCGCGATCGGTGCCGGTCTGGGATACTCCGCGAGCAACCTCTACACCAAGGGCGTGTCGGACGTCCTCTCGTTGTCGTCGTTGGTCCCGTTTGCACTGCTCGCGATCGGTGCGGGCGTCACGTCGCTGGTGGCGTTTACGGACCAGATCCGCGCGCTTCAGTCGGGACGCGCCACCGCCATCGTGCCCCTCGTCGCCGGATTGCAGTCGATCATCCCAATCATCGTGGCGTCGCTCTTCTTCGGCGAGAAGTGGCCCGTGACGCTTGGTGGTCAGTTCATGTTAGGCGGCGGCATCGCACTTACCACGATCGGTATGGTTCTGCTGGCCTATTCGTCAGCACAGATTGTCAAGTCATCGTCGAGCGGTGACTAGACCAGATTCCAGAAGGATCGGCCATTGGACCAACAGCTGGGCGTCATGAATGTCGCCCTACGACGGTTCTTCACCCTGCTTCCCTCAGAGGCGACATTTATGACGCCCTTTGGATTCAACAGCCCTGGTCCTCGCCCATGGGCAACTGCTCTGAAAGATGCTCTAGACGACACGATGACAGCCGAACACAAAGAGGGCGTCGCGATTGCGACGCCCTCTAGCTTGCCTAAACGTGCGGGAGTGTTAGCCGACCTTCTCTTCGATCACGCCGTCCTCGGACGCCGCGCCGTCATAGTTGATGCGCGACTGCAATTCCGGTGACGTCGCCCGGATTCGCTGCTCGACATCGAGCATCAGATCGGCGTTGGCACGCAGGAATTCCTTGGCGTTCTCTCGGCCCTGCCCAAGCCGTTCGTCGCCCATGTAATACCAGGCGCCGCTCTTACGCAGCACACCAAGATCTGTCCCAACGTCCAGAACGCTGCCCTCGGCCGAGATACCCTCGTTGTACATGATGTCGAATTCGGCCTGCCGGAACGGCGGAGCGACCTTGTTCTTGACGACCTTGACGCGCGCGCGAATGCCGATCGAATCGGTCCCCTGTTTGATCGCCTCGATGCGTCGAATGTCCAGGCGAACCGACGCGTAGAACTTAAGCGCGTTTCCACCGGTGGTCGTCTCAGGATTGCCGAACATGACGCCGATCTTCATGCGGAGCTGGTTGATGAAGACGACCGCGGTCTTGGAGCGACTGATGGCGCCCGTCAACTTGCGTAGCGCCTGGCTCATCAAGCGAGCCTGCAGGCCGACGTGGGAGTCGCCCATGTCGCCGTCGATCTCAGCGCGCGGAACCAATGCGGCAACGGAGTCGATCACGATGACGTCGATGGCGCCACTGCGCACCAGGGTCTCGACGATCTCAAGCGCCTGCTCGCCGGTATCCGGCTGGGAGATCAGAAGGTCGGTAAGGTTGATCCCACAGCGCTCGGCGTATATCGGATCAAACGCGTGCTCGGCATCGATGTAGGCCGCGACGCCGCCGAGCGCTTGCGCCTCGGCGATGATGTGCTGGGCCAGGGTCGTCTTGCCGCTCGATTCCGGACCGTAGATCTCGGTGATGCGTCCGCGTGGAATGCCGCCGACTCCCAGCGCCATGTCGAGCGCGATCGAGCCGGTCGGAATCGAATCGATCTGCATGCGCGCCGACGCTTCGCCCATCTTCATGATCGAGCCCTTGCCGAACTGGCGCTCGATTTGGGACATCGCAAGCTCGATCGCGCGATCTCGTTCAGCCATTCGCCCTCGCCTCTTTCCGCGTTTCCTCAGATCCGAAAATCTAGAAATAATGTTCTAATTCGGTTCTAATGATACCGTCCGTATGCCTTCTGGTCAATGCGAAAAATCACCAATATGGGGATCAAAGTCGCTCATATCGCTGGACATTGAGGACAAAGATGATCGCACCGCCGACCTCGACTTCGAAGTTCTCCGCGAGGTAGAGCAGTCCTGGCTCAAGCGCTGGGGAATAGGGCACGGCAATCTGCGTGCGTCGCTTGCAGACCGCTTTGATGACCTCGATCACCCGAGGCACTTCGTGTTCCTCGACGCCAACGATCAGGCTCGTGTTGCCCGTTCGCAGCAAGCTTCCAGTGCTGCTGACCCGTGTGACGCGAAAGTTCGCCGAAACGATCTGATGCACCAGTTCGTCGGCGTCTTCATCCTGTACGACCGCTACTACGAGCTTCATTCCGGGTTCACCTCCCGGCCACGCGGACCGTCCGTGTGAAAGCAAGCTTCATTTCGATGGGGAGCGTTTCGTCGAGTATACGGGGAATCCGCCCGTACCGGCAACATCACGCGCTGTCGTCAGTCAGAGGTGTGGATCCGCCGCCTACCGTCAGAGCGGAACATCGTGGTCCCCATATGCCGCTCGAACGTCATGTGTCGTCAGGAGCCGTCCACCGAAGACGCGATTGATCTGGGTCGAAAGCGTCAACGAGCCCGGCATGACGTCGTATGGCGAGCCGTCCGCGACCACGTCGCCATCACCGAGCAAGACCAGTCGATCGGCGAATTCGGCGACCAGATCAACGTCGTGGGTCGCCAAAACAACCGTCACGCCCGATTGAGCGAGGTCGCGAAAGATGTGCCCCAGGCGCTGCTTGAGATCGGAGTCGACGCCGCGTGTCGGCTCGTCGAGCAGCAGGATGCGTGGGTGGCCAATGAGGACGGCGGCCAGCGCGGCGCGCAATCGTTCGCCTCCCGAAAGATCGAGCGGATTACGCCCGGCAAGTTGCGCGATGTCGAAGCGAGTCAGCATCTCCATGATGTCGCCGTGGGTACGCTGGCAGCGAAGCGTGAACTTCAGTTCTTCCTCGACAGAATTGTTGAAAAGGAGTGTGCCCGCCTGCTGCGGCAGATAACCGACGGTGTCGGCCAGATCGACGGTCGCGACGGATGCGATATTCCGACCGTCAACCCGTACGATGCCTCCCTGAGGTCGCAGCAAGCCGTTGATGAGCTTCAACAGCGTCGTCTTGCCGCTACCGTTGCGACCCATCAGCGCGGTCACCGAGCCTGGGTAGAGTCGGAGCGAAAGTCCGTCGAGCACGTCGCGATCGGAATAGGCGAAGGCAACGCGATCGAGTTCGACGATCGGCTGGCGATCTTCAATCGGCGAAGCCGTCGAACGGGTATCCGGGCCCCGCGCGAATGTCAGCCGTGCCACAGCCTGACGCGCCTCGCGAACCGTGAGTGGCAAGGGGAGCACGTCGAGATCTCGCAGCGCCTCCTGCAGAGGCGGTAGCGTGCCGAGCTTGTCGACCGTCTGGCGAACAGGTCCCGCCGCGTTGATCGAACCAGATGCAGAAAGCGCGAGAAGCGAGTCGGAGACGCCCAGCAGGCGCTCGAGACGGTGCTCTCCGAGCACGACGGTGGTGCCCAGATCTCGATTCATGCGGAAGAGGATCGAGAAGATCTCGTCGGTGCTCACGGGATCGAGCTGAGAAGCGGGTTCGTCGAGCACGAGCACTTCGGGACGCATTGCCGTCGCGGCGGCGATCACCACGCGCTGGCGCTCACCGCCGGAGAGGCTGTCGATCGACCGATTACGCAGATGATGAAGGTGAAGCAGATCGAGAGTCTCTTCCACCCGAACGCGCATCTCGGCGCGATCGAGCGCAAGATTTTCCAATCCGAATGCGATCTCGTCTTCAACCCGATCGGTAATCGTCTGAGTTTCGGGAGTCTGCGCCACGAATCCCGCGTGGCGGCTCAAGAATGCCGTGGTGTGGTGGCGCGTGTCGAACCCGGCAACGGTGACCGTGCCGCCGAATCGACCGCCGTGGAAGTGCGGCACAAGCCCGTTGATGCAGCGGGCGAGCGTCGACTTGCCCGATCCGGATGGACCGGTCAGCAGCGCAAACTCGCCTCGATTCACGCACCAGTCAACATCATTGAGTGCCGGTTCTCTCTGCCCGGGATACTGGAATCTGACGGAGTCGAAGTGGATCATGCTCCGGCACCGTGCGTGAGCGCCGGGACGGCCAACATGAGGCACGCACAACCGAGGAACGGGTTGAAGGTTGGCACGTGCAGAGTGGGAAATGGAGACCACTGGATTGCACCGGGCCAGACGACGACCGCGGCCGCGAAGATCACGATAGACGCGGACGACGTGGCAAGCAGAATTCGGTCGCGGATGTGCCACTCCGTAGCTCGATAAGACGTTCGCCCATGCCCTCCGTGGAACAGGCCAATCGCCACGAGCGCGATGCCTGCCGCGGCCACGACCGATGCTGGAATCGTCTGACCGTCGATCAGGAGGCTGACCGCAGCGATGGTCAAAATCACTCCGGTGACGAATGGCCAGGTACGTCGTTGAGAACGCATCCGTTGACTCCCGAAGGCTCGACTCTCCATCGACTCGGCCAGATTGAACGCGCCTTCGAGCGCGGCCGTCATAACGGGTATCACGAGTGGCCGCACGTCGCGAATCGACCGAACGCGAAACCCGCGCGCGGCCTGCGCTTCACGCACGTCACGCAGCGAGACGAGCGTTTGGGGGAAGAAGCTCAAACCGATGACGGCCGCGATCCCCGCCGACGAGAGAGATGCTGGAACGGTGCGCAGCAACGACGCGCGGTCAACTACCGAGCCGAAGACCGCCGCCGTGACGATCAAGGTCAGGATCGCCGCCGCGGTGGAAAGTCCGTAAATGAGGGCGTTGCCGGTAATCGCGCCGCCGACAACGGGCAAGCGACCAGGAAGATGGGTCAGGGTTTGGTCTCCAGCATGCGCGGTCAACAGGTTGAACGCGACGGTCATGCCTGCTACGAGCAGCCCGATCTTAATGACAAGTCCCCAGATCCCGCGTTGTGCGTTGTCGCGCGGAAGCGCGAGGTACACGACGCTCACCGCGAGGAGGTTCAGCGTCAGATAAAAGGGGTTGCGGGTCGACACTGTTGCCAGCGCAACCGCGCCACCCCAGAGCATCCACACGACGGAATTAACCTGGCTCCTCACGTTCCGGCTCGCCGTCTGCGCAGCAGCACTCCCGCCGCCACGAGCCCCAGCGCGATCACCGCGACCCCGAACCAGATGTATGGCGTCTTGTTTCGCTGACTCTTACTCGGGGCGACATCGACCGCCGTTACCTGGCCCGATGGTTTGACTTCCGCTCCGACAACGACGGGCGATGTCGATCTCGTGGGAACATGCTTGGTGGCCTGTGGGGGTGTGGTCGTGGTCGCGGTCACACTTGTCGAGAACGCGGTGGGCGACGCGGCGAGGGCAACTCCGTTTATCCGGGCGATCTGGGCCAGCGTGACCGACGGCAGCTCGCCGTCCTTCGAGGACCATGACCAGCCATCGATGTCGCCGTCATGGACTTCGCGCGCGTCCGGGCCGGACGGAAGGAAGACCCAGCTCCCGTCCGGTCCGAGCTTGTGATAACGCCAGTAGACGGCAGGGTTCGCGAAGCTCTTGCAGAAGCAGTCGGTCGCCGGGCAGCCCTCGCCGTCGATGCGACAGATCGCCTCGCCGATGCCCGCGTAGGGCGTCACGTCGATCGAAACTCCCGCTCGTTCCAGGAGTTGGGTGCCGGTGATCTCTGGCTCATGGAACTGAACGAAGAAGTAGAGCACGCTTCCATCACCGTGCTTGATGACCAGGCCCGCCGAGTTCACTTGAGCGGCTTGCGCCGCTCCGCTCGTCGACGGAATCCCGACCACAAGTAGTAGGAGCAGCACCAGCGCCACCCTCAGCAGGCGGGCCGTTGGTGCAGGATGATGGCGAGCGCGATCGGTCATGGTGTACTCAAGGTCTCAGTTCCGATTCGCCCAAGCAGAACGTCGTAGTGGATTGGCGTGGAACCTGGGTGCCATTCGAAGCGAGCGCGCTCGAAATACTGCATCGTGGTGGGTCGTCCGCTAACCGGGTCGACTACGGTGAACTCCTCGGTGAGCGGATACCCGAAGTCTTCGAGACCACCGAAGTGCTGCCAGTAGGCCAGGAACCCAAGACAGACGTTGTGCTTGGTCTGCTTGAAGTAGTCGCAGTGCTGGCTGTCGCCGGGTTGAGCATCGGGTTTGGCAGCGTCCAGCGTTCGTCCCGGGGCGTGGAGCGGCCAGATAGGCAAGGCTTTACCTTCGAGTGCCGGGAGTGCCTGAACCGTTGCCAGCACGTTGTCGCCTGGCGTATCGGAGCGATAGGCAAACGCGCCGGTGTCGCTGTTGCGTAGCGTTTCTAGCCCCGTGATGGCTGCCGAAACTGACGACGAGTCGAGGGTCTGTCCGCTAGCCAGGAGTGCCTGGATGACCAACGCGGTCGAGTTGGCATCACCAAGAAGCGGAACACCCGACACGGGCTGGGAGGCGTAGAGTCCGTTGTCGTCGCGCAGGCTCGCCAGATAGCCGAGCCCTTTCTCGATTGAATCCGGATGGGGCTGGGAACTTGCGACAAGCGCCTCGATGGCAACCGCGGTCGTGTTGCTGTCCGTCTGCGCGGGATCATCCGAACCGTCAAACGCCCAGCCGCCGTTCTTTGCCTGGTGCGAAACGAGCGCTTCCACCGCCGATTGGGGAACGGACTGGTTTGCGGCGGAGAGGGCGATCATCGCGTAAGCGTGGACATAGAGCTGGGGATCGAAGAGTCCGGTCGATGAATCTTGGTGAGACAAAATCACCTGCACCAGATTTTTACCACCGAAATCACGCGGATCATCACCCGAGGCGACTGCCGCCAGAATCAGTTTCGCGGCGCCGCCAACAGTCGTTCCATAGGATGCAGTCTGAGATTGGAGATACGCGATCATCGACGGATGGGAGGGCATCGACGACTCACCGTTTGAAACTGTGTTGGGATCAACTCCAGCAGCCGCCAACGACAGTGCGACGTCTGCGGTCGTGCCGGGATCGGTCTTTCCCCCGAATCCGGCGAACCCGCCATCCGGCTGTTGCTGCGATTCGAGCCAGCTTACCGCCTGAGTGATGTTGGAATTGTCGGCCGCAATGGCACTCGGAACTGCGCCGATAAGCGGCAGCAGGAATGCCAGTGACAGCAACACAGAAAGTAGACGTGTTTTCACCACGAACCTCCAAAAATCCGCGCGTGTGCCCGCGGACGTTGACGGGTTGACGTCAGAGTGGTTGGAGGTTCATTCCAGAAGGGAAGTGCGCATGGCTCGTCCTTTCTCCTTCGCTCGAGGAGTTGGTGGACGCGACAACGATGGGCGATCTGGCTTCGTCGAGCGAGATGCTCGGCGTCACAGTTGCGGCACAGCCCCGGAATCGCACCGGTGTTCCCCCGCGTGAACAAGTCGATGGTCGACCTGCACTCGCTGTCGCTTCACAATGTGGTTGGTTCGTCGCTCGATCCGATTTGCGGATCGACCTGAGTCTCCCACGATCGACCACTGACGTCAATCGCCGCGGATGTAATGCCTGGACAACGAAATTCATCGAGCGAATTGACGCGCGCGGCCGTGATCGGTTGAATGATGATCCGATGGCAGGCTTTGCAGGAGCGTGCGAAGGACGATGATGAAAGATCAAGATGGCGATCTGACGGGCTCAATCGCGTTGATCGCGGCGATGAACGACGAGCTGCGGCACGCATTGGAACGCATGGAGCATCGGACAACCGAACGCATCGGTCCGTGGAGCGTGCATCGCGGAGCGCTCGGCGGCAAAGAGGTCGTCGCCCTCGTCAGCGGCATCGGAATGGTGAATGCCGCCGCGGCTGTCTCTGCCTTCCTGACTCGTGAGCGCCCGTCCGCATTGATCAACTTCGGTTGCGCGGGCGCGCATCGGGACGATATCCATCCAGGTGACGTGATCGTCGGGACCGGGGCGGTCGCGCATCTTTCATTGACCATCTTACCAACCGGTGAGGAGCGCTACGTCGGCTTCCGCTATCAAGTCGACGACGAAACAATCCTCGCCGACGTCATTCGAGCAGACTCCCATCTCCTCGACGTTGCGCGCCAGGCAGCGCAGGATTGGCGGCCCGATCCGTGGCCCTGGACGGCGGGGGATCGAGGACAGGGAGCGGTTCATCTGGGCGTCGTCGCTTCCGCCGATTGCTGGACGCAGGATCCGACGCGCATCGGTGGGCTTCACGATCTGCATACGTCATTGTGTGAGGACATGGAGGCGGCCGCCATCGCGCAGGTGTGTGCCATGTACAAGGTCCCGATGCTGGCGATCAAGGACATCTCAAACAACGAGCTCCATGTTGCCAGCAGTCAGGGAGTCGATTTCCCGTCACTCGAGGCGGTCAGCACCGAGGTCGGAGCGCGTGCCTTCGCATTGGTGGAACGCATCATAGAACGGCTCTAGTTCGATCTTTGCGCCGGACCTGAGGCCATCTCCGTCTTCACGCTTGCTATAATGCGGATACCGTCACAGAACGTTTGTTCGCTGCTTTCAATCTGGACGGCAGCAAGAACGAGGGGGGAATCGATTGTCTGTCGCCCAAGCGATCGAGGACTTCCGGGCGGACCCGCGTTTCGCTTCCAATATCGTCGAATGGCGCACGCTGCCGGCCGTCGCGGCGCAAACTGTCGATTTCCCGACCGACCTTAACCCAGCACTGGCGGAGGCGCTCCGTTCGCGCGGCATCGCCAACCTCTACACGCATCAGGCGGCGGCGTTTGAAAGTGTTTCGGCTGGCGAGCACACCGCCGTCGTTACGGGGACGGCCTCGGGAAAGACGCTCTGCTACAACTTGCCCGTTCTCGACGCCATCATGAGCGATCACACGGCTCGGGCCCTCTACCTGTTTCCGACCAAGGCGCTGGCGCAGGACCAATACACCAACCTGCATGCGTTGATCGAAGCGGCCGGTGCCGACATCAAGACGCACACCTACGACGGTGATACGCCGGCCAACGTGCGACGTCTCATCCGGACGGCGGGACACGTGGTCATCACCAATCCCGACATGCTGCATTCGGGCATCCTGCCGCACCACACCAAGTGGCACAGCCTGTTCGAACAGCTGCGCTACGTGGTCATCGACGAGATGCATGGCTACCGTGGTGTCTTCGGTTCGCACGTGGCCAACGTGATTCGTCGTCTGCGCCGCATCTGCAGACACTACGGGTCGTCACCGATCTTCATCCTGGCCTCAGCCACTATCGCCAATCCGATGGAGCTGGCGCAGCACCTCATCGAGGCGCCGGTCCACGTCATCGACGAAGATGGAGCGCCGCATGGTCGGCGCGAGATCGCCTTCTACAATCCACCAGTTCTCAACCGGCAGCTCGGGATTCGGCGCTCATCGACATTGGAAGCGACCGCGGTTGCTACCGAGCTCATTCGGCGCAACGTGCACACCATCGTCTTCGCACGTGCTCGGGTCACCGCTGAAGTGCTGCTCACCTATCTGCGCGAGGCGCTGCCACCCAAGCTCGGTTCGCCCGATGGCGTGCGCGGCTATCGCGGGGGCTATCTGCCACGCCAGCGGCGCGAGATCGAGCGTGGCCTGCGGGACGGATCGGTGCGAGCGGTGGTCTCGACCAACGCGCTCGAGCTTGGGGTCGACATCGGCTCACTCGACGCCTGCGTGATGACCGGTTATCCGGGGACCATCGCCAGCACATGGCAGCAGGCAGGACGCGCTGGGCGGCGCGAAGGCGTGTCGCTGGCGGTGTTGGTGGCGTCCTCGGCGCCTCTGGATCAGTTCATCGTGCAGCACCCCGACTACTTCTTCACCAGCCGTCCCGAGAACGGGCTGATCAACCCGGACAACCTGCTCATCCTGGTCGACCATCTGAAGTGCGCCGCTTTCGAGCTCCCGTTCCATGACGGCGACGCGTTCGGCCACGTCGATCCGCTGGAGATGCTCGACTTCCTCGAGGATGAACGCATCCTGCACCACTCCGGCAACACCTGGTACTGGACGGCCGAGACCTATCCGGCCGAGGAGATCAGCCTGCGCACGGCTGCGCGTGCCAACGTGGTCATCATCGACACCAGCGATCGCACAGGCGCGCGGGTGATTGGCGAGGTCGATACCTTCGCAGCGCCGATGCTGGTCCATACCGACGCCATATACATCCACGAGGGGCAGCAGTACCACGTCGAGCGGCTTGATTGGGATGAGAAGAAGGCCTACGTCCATCCGGTGGAGGTCGACTACTACACCGACGCCAGTTTGTCGGTGCGCGTGCAGGTCATCGAGCAGTTCACCGATGGGGAAGCGTCGGCACCCAAGCATCATGGCGAGGTGCTGGTCGGGGCCATCGTGACGCAATTCAAGAAGATCAAGCTGCACACCCACGAGAACGTGGGTTGGGGCAAAGTGCACCTCCCCGAGGAGCAGATGCACACCAGCGCCTATTGGCTTTCGCTGCCGCCCGACATCAGTGGCCGCATGCGCGAGGCGGAGCTTCAAGGGGCGTTGACCGGGCTGGCCAACGCGCTGCAGAATATCTCACCCCTCTACCTGATGTGCGATCCGCGCGACGTCGGCGTCTATCCGCAGATCCGCTCGCCCTTCACCGATCGCGCCACGATCTTCATCTACGATCGTGTTCCTGGCGGCATCGGCTTCAGCCCAAGGCTGTACGATCTGCACTCAGAGCTGCTGCGTGGCGCGCGCGATCTGATCCGATCCTGCCCCTGCGAGTCGGGTTGTCCGTCCTGCGTCGGCCCGGCCACCGAAGTCGGCCCTGACGCCAAAGCCAACACCCTCGCCATCCTCAAGGAAATGATCCAGCGGCAGGGGACGGGAGACCCTGTCGTGAATGAACGATCGATTGCTGGATCCGGTGAGGGACTCACGGACTGACCAGCCTCCTGCAAAGCCCACGATGGACGGCGAGCAACAACGTAATCGAGTCGGCAGCGTTCCGGAGTTTCGCTTGTGCTTCCCCCAAGGTTGAAGAGATCCTTCGCTGCGGCTCAGTAGTCGACCACAGTGAATTCGCCACTCGAGTGACGACCAACGTCCCCGTTGTCATCCTGAGCCGCAGCGAAGGATCTCTCCTTCCGGTGAGCATTCCTGTCGCGATCGAAGGAACTCACGGTAGTCGAACATCGCCCCATATGTCTACGCGCTGTAGCACCCGCCTTTTTGCTCGCGCTTGACCCTCCCCTCCCAAACCCGTATAATCGATCGGATCAGTTTGGTGCGACTGTGTACGGACACAGGAAAGCTGGAAATTGAAGCGACTGACTAACCACCAGCCTCACAACTTCGAAACTGCGAATGAATTCAGGCCTTTGGGTTCAGGCCGAACCCAAAGGCCTTTTTTCTTGTCTGGCGCACATTTGGAGGCGGTGAAATGCGCTTTCTGATTCAGGGCGGGCACGTCGTCGATCCGACTCAAGATCTGGACGCGGTTGCCGACGTGCTGGTTGTTGACGGTCGGGTGGTAGAGATTGCCCAGGGGCTGACGGTGCCCGCCGACACCGAGGTCATCGACGCTCGCGGCAAGATCGTGACGCCTGGTCTCATCGACGTGCACGTCCACTTCCGTGATCCGGGCTTCACGCACAAAGAGACGCTGGCGACCGGTGCTGAATCGGCGGCTCGCGGTGGGTTCACGACCGTCTGCTGCATGCCGAACACGTCTCCCGCGCTGGATACCGCCGAACGGATCGCGGACATTGTCGAACGGTCGAAGGGCTTGCCGGTGCGCATCGGTCCTATTGGGACGATCTCGATCGGGCGAGCGGGTCAGGAGATCGCTCCTCTGCAGGCGATGTCCGATGCGGGCGCGATTGGGTTCTCTGACGATGGCGATAGCACGCGTAACGCGCAGGCGATGCGTGAGGCGCTGGCGTGGTCCGTCTCCTCCGGCGAACCGATCATGGTCCACTGCGAGGACTGGAGCCTGATCAACGGTGGCGTGATGCACGAAGGCGCAGTCTCGCGCGAGCTTGGCTTGCCGGGCATTCCGGCTGCGGCCGAGGAGATCATTCTCAATCGGGACATCGAGTTGGCGCGCATCACCGGGGGCTGGTTGCATGCCTTGCACGTGAGCACGGCGCGCGGCGTGCGACTCATCCGGCGGGCAAAGAACGAGGGCGTGCACGTGACGGCGGAGGCTATGCCGCATCACCTGCTGACTGACTGACGAGTGGGTCGCGGGTCGGCGAAGTTTCGTCGACGGACCGTCGTTCGAGTCACGGGAGTCTCCCGATCCGCTGGCAAAGGTGAACCCGCCCCTGCGCACCGCTGAGGATGCGCGGGCGCTGCTGGCTGGATTGATCGACGGCACGATAGACATCATTGCCACGGATCATGCGCCGCACGCCTCAGCAGACAAGCCGGCGGATCTGTCCGGGGCGGCCTCCGGCATGCTCGGGTTGGAACTCGCGGTGCCGATGCTCATGGAGCTGGTGCGCTCGGAGCGATTGTCGCTCTCGCTGCTCGTCGATCTGCTTTCGTGCAAGCCTGCCAGTCTCTTCAATCTTCCGGGAGGATCGCTGCGGCCAGGATCGATCGCCGATCTCACCATCATTGATCCCGACCGAGAATGGACCGTCAGCGAGGACACCATCGTTTCCAGGAGCAAGAACACGCCACTACTCGGCGCGACGTTACGCGGTCAGGCGATACTGACGATGGTGGAAGGGGAAATACGTTTTCATGTCTAAGCCACGATTATCCGGGGCGCTCGTGCTCGAAGACGGGCGCATATTTCGCGGTGAGCCGTTCGGCGCCGAAGTCGACGCGGAAGGTGAAGCCGTCTTCAACACGACCATGACTGGTTATCAGGAGGTCTCCACCGATCCCTCCTTCTACGGGCAGATCGTCTGCATGACCTACCCTCTCATCGGAAATTACGGTGTCACGCCCGGCGACGAAGAGTCGAGACAGCCGTGGATCGCGGGCATGATCGTGCGTGAGTATTGTGATGAGCCGGAGAATTGGCGCTCCGTTGGGACCTTCGCCGACTACTTGAAGGAGCACGGAATCCCTGCGCTGCACTCGGTCGACACCCGCGCACTGACCAAGCACATTCGCTCCAACGGCGATATGCGCGCGCTGCTCGTATCAAACGCAGCCAGTCACAGCGATTCAGAACTGCGTGACCGCGCACGAACTGCCTGGACTCCTGGCGACGCGAACGTGCTCAACGCCGTGACGACTCCCGAAGAGCGGGACATTCGCGACGGCGGTCCGCTGCATCTCGCGCTGATCGACTGCGGCGTCAAGGAGAACATTATTCGCTCGTTGCACCGGCGCGGCGTTCGCGTAACCGTCGTGCCGTATGACACGCCGGCGAGCGAAATCCTGTCACTCGGAGTAGACGGCATTCTGACCTCACCTGGTCCCGGAGACCCGGTCAATACCGGACCGGCAGTCGACGTAGTGAAGTCGATCCTCGATTCTGGCACGCCGTACATGGGCGTGTGTCTAGGACATCAGCTTCTCGCGCTGGCGGTCGGCGCACACACGAGCAAGCTGAAGTTCGGTCACCGCGGCGGTAACCACCCGGTAAAGGATCTCCTCTCCGGGCATGTCTACATCACCTCACAGAACCACGGATATCAAGTAGATTCCGCCAGTGTTCCGGTCGACAAGGGCTGGCGCGTTTCACAGGTCAACCTGAACGACGGGTCGGTCGAGGGGCTCGAGCACGACTCACTCCCGGTCTTCTCCATTCAGTACCACCCGGAGGGGTCGCCAGGACCGCTCGACAATCAGTACCTCTTCGACCGATTCATCAAAAGTGTGGAAACGTATCGCGACAAGCGACTCGAACCGAAAAGCAACGAGTCTCAGGATCGTCCAGAAGCACGGGAGCGCGCGTAACTATGGCAGAGTCTGCAACTCCATTACGGAGCGTATTGGTCATTGGGTCTGGGCCGATCATCATCGGTCAGGCCGCTGAGTTCGATTACGCTGGTTCCCAGGCCTTGCGCGCATTGCGCGAAGAGGGCATCAAATCGATTCTGGTTAATTCCAACCCTGCCACGATCATGACCGATGAGGACATCGCCGACGTCGTCTACATCGAGCCTCTCACGGTCGAAGTGCTGCGACGCGTCATCATCCGCGAGCGGCCAGACGGCCTACTCCCAACGCTCGGTGGTCAGACCGGCCTCAATCTGGCCGTGCAGCTGGCCGACGCTGGAATTCTCGATCAGTACAACGTGAAGCTCCTCGGCACGCCGATCGAATCGATCAAGCAGGCGGAAGACCGCGAGCTCTTCAAGAATCTGCTCATCGAGATCGGCGAGCCGGTCGTCGAGAGCACCGTCGTGCACAACCTGGCGGAAGCCCATGCCTTCGCCGAGCAAGTTCCGCTGCCGCTCATCATTCGTCCCGCCTACACCCTTGGTGGCACCGGCGGTGGCATCGCCTTCACGCCGCAAGATCTCGACCGCATTGTCTCCAGCGGACTCGGCGCCAGTCCGATCCACCAGGTGCTCCTCGAGCGCTCACTGCTCGGTTGGAAAGAGATCGAGTACGAGGTGATGCGCGACGCCAACGACACCTGCATCACCATCTGCAACATGGAGAACATCGACCCTATGGGCGTGCACACGGGTGACAGCATCGTGGTCGCGCCCAGCCAGACGCTGAGCGACCGCGAGTATCAGATGCTACGCTCGGCCTCACTCAAGATCATCCGCGCCTTGGGAATCGAGGGCGGCTGCAACATTCAGTTGGCGCTCGATCCGGAGTCGTTCCAGTACTACGTCATCGAGGTCAACCCGCGCGTCAGCCGCAGCTCGGCTTTGGCGTCCAAGGCGACCGGCTATCCGATCGCTCGCGTCGCCGCCAAGATCGCCGTCGGGAAGCGACTCGACGAGCTGGCCAACTCGGTCACGCAAAAGACGACCGCGGCGTTCGAACCGGCGCTCGACTACTGCGTAGTGAAGATCCCGCGCTGGCCGTTCGATAAATTCCGTCGCGCGGAGCGCACCATCGACACCCAGATGAAAGCGACCGGCGAAGTGATGGCCATCGACCGCTCCTTCGAAGCGGCCATGCAGAAGGCTGTACGCTCACTCGAGACCGATCAGACCGATCTGCTCTGGGAAGATCCAGCCTGGCAAGAGAACGAGCAGATCATGTGGGAGCAGATTCGGCGACCCAACGACCTACGACTCTGGGCCGTCGCGGCCGCACTCCGACGTGGGCATACGCCGGAAGAGGTGAGCGAAGCCAGCCACATAGATCCGTGGTTCACGCGCAAGCTGCGCCGCATCATCGATCTCGAAAATCGGATGCGCAACGAACCGCTGGACGATCTGTTGCTCTGGACCGCCAAGCGTGCCGCCTTCTCCGACGCACAGATCTCACAACTGTCCGGCGTGACGATTGAGGAGATCCGCAAACGACGCTACGACGCGGGCATCGTGCCGGTCTACAAAATGGTCGACACCTGCGCGGCCGAGTTCGAAGCGGTAACGCCCTACTTCTACAGTACCTACGAGGACGAGGATGAAGTAGAACCGATGAAGGCCGCCAGCGCGGTCGTGGTCGGCTCAGGTCCGATCCGCATTGGGCAGGGCATCGAGTTCGATTACTGCAGCGTTCAGGCGGCACGATCGCTCGGCGATGCGGGACGAGCATCGATCATGATCAACAGCAATCCGGAGACGGTCTCGACCGATTTCGACACTTCGGACCGGCTCTATTTTGAGCCGCTGGACGACGAGAGCGTTTTCGAGGTCATTCGGCACGAGGGCCTGGTCAGTGGCCATCCTGACGAGCTCTCGCCCGTCATCCTGCAATTTGGCGGACAAACCGCCATCAACCTGGCCGAGCCGTTGAGCAAGCGCAACGTGCCGATCATCGGCAGTCCGCTGGACGTCATCGACATTGCCGAAGATCGCCGTCGGTTCGAGCAGTTCCTCACAGGCCTTGGAATTCCGCAGCCGCCTGGTGCGGCGGTCACCAACTTTGACGAGGCGCTCGAGGTAGCCAAACGCATCGGCTACCCGATTCTGGTGCGGCCATCATATGTGCTTGGTGGAAGAGCCATGGAGGTCGTCTACGATGAGGAGTACCTGGCGCGCTATCTGACCGTCGCGGTGCGCTTTGACGACCGGCGCCCGATCCTGATCGACAAGTATCTGCCAGGCAAAGAGGTCGAGGTGGATGCGATCTGCGACGGCACAGACGTGCTCATCCCAGGGATCATGGAACACATCGAACGGGCCGGGGTCCATTCTGGCGACAGCTTCGCCACGTATCCAGGCGTGAATCTCTATCCGACCGAGGTCGAGCAGGTCGTGAAACACACGACCGACATCGCCCTCGCCATCGGCGCCATCGGACTCATCAACATCCAGTACGTGATCCACGACGGACAAATCTATGTTCTCGAGGTGAACCCGCGCGCCAGCCGCACGGTTCCGTTCCTGAGCAAGGCTACCGGAGTTCCGATGGTGCGCCTGGCGACCAATTGCATGCTCGGTCGAACACTTGCGGAGCAAGGCTACAGTGGCGGACTCTGGCCGCGGCAACCGTTGGTCGCGGTCAAGGCACCCATCTTCTCGATGGCCAAGCTGCGCGGGGTTGAGGTGCATCTTGGACCTGAGATGAAATCGACCGGCGAGGCTATGGGCATCGATCGCGAGTTCGCGCCCGCCTTCTATAAGGCACTCCTGGCCGCAGGCATGGCGTTGCCGCCGCATGGTGCAGTGCTCATCAGTATCAGCGACGACGATAAGGCGGACGCCTTGCCGATGATCGAGCTTCTCGCCGAGCTCGGATATCGCATCTACGCCACCGAGGGGACGTCGCGCATGATCCTCAAGGCGGGTATTCCGGTGCAGTTCGTCACCAAGAAGATCGGAAAGGGTTCGCCCGACATTCTGGACATCATCCTGGACGGGACGGTCAACGCGGTCATCAACACGCCTGGGCCAGCCCAGAAAGAAGTCCTCGACGGATTTCAGATCCGCCGCGCGGCGGTCGAGCGCGGTATCCCGTGCGTCACGTCGATCGATACCGCCAGAGCGATCGTCGAGGCGACGGCCAAGGCGAGCGGAGCCTACGCGGTACAGCCGTTGCCGGAGTATCGCCAGCGCGTGCAGGTCGGCTACTGAGCCAATCGAACGGCGACCATACAGATTCCTTGAATGGGCTGTGGCAGAAATGGATCTCTCTGTTCTAGAGTCGTCCCGTGCATTCACGAACGAAGAGATCCTTCGACTCCGCTGCCACCATTTCTCTGACTCTCTCCGGGTACCCTCTGGGTGCGGGAGCGAGAACCATCGCTCAGTAGGAGACCACGGAGGATTCGCCACCCGAAGGAGGGCCAACGCCACCCGTGTCATCCTGAGCGGAGCGCAGCGGAGTCGAAGGATCTCTCCGTCGATAAGCCAGGAATCCCGTGAACGTGGTGGGAGATCCTTCGACCACTAAACCCTCTCTGACTCCCCTTCGCTGGAGGGGAAGAACCATCAGGATGGCAGGGAAAACTGGACGTCTCACCGAGCGCATGGGTGCCAGAATCACTGTGGCCGGCTACTCAGGCTGACATAACGTGAACAGTCGCCGCTTGGGTTCGAAAACTCCACCTGTTCGGTCATGCGCGACGGTCGGAGCGCTGTGACGATGGCCCAATCGCCAATTGCGACTGTTGCCCGCCGTTGTTAGTGCTCACGTGCGACCGAATGTCTGACGCGCATTCGCTCATGTCGGGGGACAATGAAGTTCTTCTATGCGCTCCTCATACTCGTTCCGCTCGCAGTCGTCCTGGCCGTGATGGGCGCGGGCCACACGTGGGTGTTTCTGGCGTCCGCCGGAGGACTTGTCCCGCTCGCCGCACTCATGGGAGATGCGACCGAGTTCGTGGCGGAGCACACCGGGCCACGCGTCGGCGGGCTCCTAAACGCCACGTTTGGCAACGCCGCGGAACTGATCATTACCGTTGCAGCACTGCGAAGCGGATTGTTCGACCTGGTGAAGGCGAGCATCGCGGGGTCGATCATCGGCACGTCGCTCCTTATCCTGGGAAGCTGCATGCTTGCCGGCGGCATCAAGAACGGCCACCAGTCGTTCAACGCCCGAATCGCCGGGGTATCGGCCACTATGATGACGCTTGCGGTCGTGGCCCTAGCTCTTCCTGGACTCTTTAGCGTTGGATCACTTCGTGTCCAGGGGGACGCACTAGAGAATATGTCGATCGGGCTCGCGGTCGTCCTGATCGTGATCTATGCGCTCTACGTCCTCTACACCGTGTTCCTGCAACCGGCTGAGTCGACGACGGCACATGGAAACGAACCTGAACCACCAAGCCACAGTATCTGGTTCTCGCTTGGAATGCTGGCAACGGCGACAGTCGGAGTCGCCGTCATGAGCGAACTGTTCGTCGACAACGTTGAGCCAGTGGTCAAGGCCTGGGGAGTTACCGAGCTCTTCCTCGGAGTTGTGCTGGTTCCAATCGTCGGCAACGTGGCCGAGCACGTGGTGGCTCTGAAGGCGGCGATCAACAACAAGATGGACGCCAGCGTCAGCATCGCCATCGGTTCGTGTCTGCAAGTCGCCCTCTTTGTCGCACCTGTCTTGATCTTCGTGAGTCTTCTGCTCGGCAATCCGATGACGCTCCTCTTCAACGAGTACGAGCTGGCCGCGTTGGTGGGAGGCATTGCCGTGGCCACCTTGATCTCGATGGACGGCGAATCGAACTGGCTCGAGGGGGCGCAGTTGCTCGCGGTCTATCTCGTCGTCGGGATAGGATTCTTCTACCTGAAGTAGGGGTGAAGGAGGATGAGTATGGACCTGGATGCGTTATTGCGCGAGGTCGGGGCGCTCAAGGACGGGCACTTCGTCCTCTCGTCTGGTCGACATAGCGATCGCTACGTCGAGAAATTCGATCTGCTGCGCCAGCCAAAGGCAACTGAGCGAGCCTGCGCCGGAATGGTCGAACTGGTTCGAGACGTGGGGTCGTTCGACGTCGTGGCCGGGCCAACTACGGGTGGCATCCTGCTCGCGTTCGAGGTGGGCAGGCAGCTTGAGAAACCCGCGGCCTATGCCGAACGGTCCGATAGTGGCTCGCTCGCTCGCGAATTTCGTCGCGGGACGACGTTTGCTTCAGGCGCTCGTGTGCTCGTGGTCGACGACATTTTGACGACCGGCGGATCGGTGCGTGAGACATTGGCCGCGCTGGCGCAGCATGACGTCGTGCCGGTCGCCGTTGCGGTGCTTGTCGACCGAAGCGGGGGGATGGTCGACCTCGGCTTGCCGCTCTACGCCCTGTCCCACATGCGGATCGACACCTGGGAGCCGGATGAATGCCCGCTCTGTCGCCAGGGCGTGCCCGTCACCAAGCCCGGCACGACCGGTGCACAATCGACCAACGCGGATTGAGGAATCGGCATGAGCAGTGATTCACGGGTTCCGGACATGTCAGGCCCATCGATCGCAAAGCTCGCGCTCGCGTTGATCAAGATTCCGAGCCCGTCCGCCGACGAAGGTGAAGTCGCGCGGGTAGCGCGTGACGAGATGGCGCGGCTTGGGTTCGACGTCGAAGTCGACGATCTCGGCAACGTAGTCGGAACCATCGGATCTGGCGATGGGCCGTGCGTGTTGATCGACGCGCACATGGACACGGTTGGCGTGACGCAGCCGGAGCTTTGGTCGCACGATCCGTACGGGCAGGTCGACGAGGGCCGGCTCTACGGTCGCGGAGCTATGGACATGAAGGGACCACTGGCTGCGGTCATTCGTGGCGTTGCGTCTCTCGCTCCGAATCTGCGGTGGGGACGTGTGGTCGTCTCGGCGTCGATCGCGGAAGAGATGGTCGAGGGAACCGCACTGCTCCAGGTCGCGGAACGAGTCAACCCCAATTTCGTGGTGATCGCGGAAGCGACCTCGCTACGCGTCGCGCGTGGCCAACGTGGTCGAGCTGAGGTCGTCATCGAGATTCAGGGACGACCGACACACTCATCGCGTCCGGAGCTTGGAATCAACGCCGCCGATGTCATGGCCGACGTCGTTGTGGCGCTCCGAGCAATTGAGTCCCCACACCACGACGTGTTGGGCGACGGCATCCTGGTGCTCACTGACGTCATGTCACATCCGTACCCGGGATTGTCGGTTGTTCCTGACCGATGCTTGGCCACATTCGATCGGCGTACGCTGCCGGGTGAGACTGAAAAGATGGTGCTGGCCCCGATCATTGAGATCGTGAGCCGCGTCGCACGCGAACGGGGCGCGGCGGCAACCGTCGGTATCGCGGAAGATGACTTTGCGTCCTATACCGGAGCGAAGGTCACCGCTCCAAATTTCGCTTCCGCCTGGTTCTTCGACGAGGCGGAGCCAATCGTTGCCATCAGCCGCGAAGCCCTGAATGCCGTTGGAATCAACACCCGCCTTGGCCACTATGCGTTCTGTACCAACGGCAGCGCCACCGCGGGTCGTCTCGGCATCCCCACCATTGGGTTCGGGCCGGGGGACGAGGAGCGGGCTCATCGCGTCGATGAGTACGTTGAGATCGACGATCTGGAACAAGCGGCCCGTGGATACGCGGCTATCGCACGTGCACTGATCGAGAGGGGAGTCTAGCCATGGGGACGCCGGTTGGCGCGGTTCTGGTGCGGGACGATCAGACCGAGAAGTACTTCGCCGACACCGAATCGGCCTTGGAACATGGCGAGTCGGGCCGCATATCGTATCAGTTTGCCTACGGTCCGCAGCTCATTCCGCCCGCTGGAGAACCTGCAACCTCGATGTGGCGCTATCGCGACCTGTTACCGTTGGAACCAGGCCCGATCAACTATCCGCTTGCCGTGGGCGGCACTCCGCTGTTGGCGTCACCCGGTCTACGAGCGTATCTCAGCATGTCCGGGCTGTGGATCAAGGACGAGACGCGCACGCCGACCGGCTCCAACAAGGATCGGGCCACGGCCCTGGTGCTGGAAACGGCGATGCGGACAGGCAGTAGCGCAGTAACGTGTGCATCAACCGGCAACGTGGCCGTGTCTCTTGCGGTGGGAGCGGCGGCGGCCGGAAAGCGGGCGTTCATCTTCGTTCCCGACGACGTTGCCGAATCGAAGCTCGCGCTGATGCTCCTCGCCGGGGCGACTGTATTTCGAGTGCGCCAGGGTTACGACGCGGCCTTCAAGCTCTCGCGTCGTGCGGCCAAGGAATTTGGATGGCACGATCGGAACACCGGCTACAATCCCATGACGCTCGACGCCAAAAAGACGGTTGCGCTCGAAATATGGGAACAACTCGGACGCGAGGTGCCGGACGTCGTTGTTTGTCCGGTCGGTGACGGTCCCACGCTCAGCGCGATCGCCAAGGGATTCTACGAGTTGATCGCCTGTAACATCGCTGACCGCCTGCCGCGCATCGTCGCGGTGCAGGCCGAAGGCTGCCAACCGCTCGTGCGCGCCTGGGAGTCCGGCGACACATTGCAGCCGGTGATCCCACGCACTATCGCGGATGGCATCGCCGTGGGAGATCCAGTCAGTGCGGGAATGGTGCTGCGAGACGTGAAGAAATCGGGCGGAACATTCGTCGCCGTGGCTGACGACGACCTTCGTTCGGCCATGGGCACTCTGGCGTCTCGCGGCGGAGTCTTGGCCGAGCCTGCCGGAGCGGCCGCCTGGGCCGGACTGGAACGAGCCGTCGCGCAGGGAAAAGTCGGTCGCGATGAGCGAGTGATCGTGCTTGTGACTGGTACCGCAATGAAGAATCTTGGTGGAGTTCGACCTGAGCGATCCGCGATCACGATCAACGCGGATCTGTCCGACGTCGAGCCGCACGTGAGATAACGAACGGTTTGCCGGCGCTGAGGAGAGTCTGCTAAACGGTCGGCTCGACCTCGTCGGCTTCGATCGGATGAAGCCGCTCGCGTAGCTGCTCGCGAAGCTCGTTGATCTCCTCTAGCCGTCGTTCGATCTGATCGAGCGTATCAGGTCGCGGGTCGCGCACATATTCGTCTCGAAGCTCGATGATCATCTGTGCCAACCGGCCGATCGTGCGCACCAGATGTACGGGATCGTCCTCGCGGGTCGGCAGACTGTAAGGTGGCATCGCTCGACAGCGCTCCTGTATCCACTCGTGATTCGGAACAGCCCCGGCCGTTTGTTCTCGTCGAAACTAGTTGCGCCCGAGACGACGCATGTTTGAACGCTTCGCGCTCGAAATCCATCGCCACAGGTCTGGTAAACGCGAGTTGTCGTCACTCTACACCAGTGCGCCGACCCTGACGACAGTGGGCGCTATGCTTCGTCCTCGCCCGACTCGCCATCGTCCCCTTGCAGCATCTCGATCAACGTCGCCTCGTCGATGATCGTCACCTCCAACTCGCGGGCCCGGTCGGCCTTGCTGCCCGCATCGTCGCCCGCAATGAGGAAGTCAGTTTTGCGAGAGACTGAGCTGGTGACTGTCGCTCCCGACTTACGTAGGAGGTCCTGTGCCTGATCGCGCGTGAAATGCTCGAGTCGTCCAGTGAGCACGACGGTCTTGCCCGAGAACGCCTCTGATATCGCATGTCGGCGCTCCACCGGTTCTGTCATGCGCACGCCAAGTTCACGCAGTTCCTCGATCAGTTTCAGGTTGCGCTCTTCATGAAAGAAGTCGTGGACAGCCTGCGCGACGACCGTGCCGAAACCTGGGATCTTCTCGATCTCCTCGACCGAGGCTGCCATCACTCGATCAACGTTGCGGAAATGTCCAGCGAGCAGAGCGGCGTTGCGCTCGCCGACGTGCCGAATACCGAGCGCGGTCAGCAGTCGCGAGAGGGGCCGTGTTTTGCCTGCCTCAATCGATTGCTGCAGTTTTTCGATGCTCTTCTCGCCGAACCCTTCCAGCTCCCCGACCTTTTCCCAATCGAGCCGGTAAACGTCGGCGAAGGACTGGATCAGTCCCAGGTCGACGAATCGCTCGGCCAGCTTCGAGCCAAACCCATCGATGTCCATCGCGCCACGCGAAACGAAGTGGCGGATCTGCTCCTTGAGCTGGGCCGGACAGGAGGCGTTGATGCAATAGCGCACGGCTTCGTCGTCGAGCCGCTCAGTCGACGAGCCACACACGGGGCAATGATCCGGCATGACGAATTCGCGCTCTTCACCGGTCCGTTTGGCTTCGACTACCGCGATGATCTTCGGGATGACGTCACCCGCCCGCTCGACGATGACCGTGTCGCCGATGCGAACGCCTAAGCGGCCGATCTCTTCCTCGTTGTGGAGCGTGGCGCGGCGGATGACGACCCCGCCGATCTCAACGGGATCGAGGATCGCGGTGGGATTGAGGCTGCCGGTGCGACCGACGTTGATTTCGATGTCGCGGATGACGGTCGTCTTCTGGATCGCCGGGAATTTGTAGGCCGTGGCCCAGCGCGGATCGTGTGCGACCGTGCCGAGCTCTGACTGCAGTTCGACGTCGTTCACCTTGATCACAACACCGTCGATCTCGAAGTCGAGTCCATCCCGCTTCTCCAGCCAGGACTCGCATTGTGCCCAGACTTCGTCGATATCGGCGCATACGTGATAATCCGGCGCCGTTGAGATGCCGTATTGCCGCAACATCTCGAGATTTCCTGAGTGGGTCGCGCGCGTGTCGCCCTCGACCAACCCGATATCCCACGCGAAGAAGCGCAACGGACGATTGGCCGTGATCGACGAATCGAGCTGTCGCAGCGAGCCAGCCGCCGAATTACGCGGATTCGCGAAGAGCGATTCCCCGGCGTCTCCGCGCTGTCGATTCAGCTTTTCGAAGTCTGCCTTCCGCATGTAGATCTCGCCGCGCGCCTCGAGCACGTCCGGAATCGGATCGTCGTCGACTTCACGCAGCTTGAGCGGGATGTTGCGCACGGTGCGGATATTGGGTGTCACGTCTTCGCCGGTCGTCCCGTCGCCACGGGTGGCGCCCCGTTCGTAGGCCCCGCGCCGGTAGAGAACCGACACCGCGCTGCCGTCGATCTTCGGCTCAGTCACGAACTCGACGTCGCGCCGCCCGGAGAGCCGATAGACGCGTTCCGCCCACTCGTTAAGTTCATCCTGGCTATAGACGTTGCTCAGGCTCAGCATCGGGATCTCGTGCCGCACCGTGCCAAAGGCCGAAGACGGCGTGAACCCGACACGCTGAGTTGGGGAGTCTGGAGCGACGAGCTCGGGATGCTCCGTCTCGAGGCGACGGAGTTCGTTCATCAGTGCGTCGTATTCGGCGTCACTGACCGATGGGCTGTCGAGGACGTGATATTCGTAGTTGTAGCGATCCAGGAGGGAACGAAGCTCGTCAACACGCTGCTGAACGTCGCTGCCGCCCATCGAATTCCGCAGCCCCTTGCCGTGAAACGTGTACCTGCCGAGGTGAGTCGTGGTCAGGGGATAAGTATAGCATGGCTTGTTCGTACAGATGTTCGACTGTATACTCCTCACCCTAGGTGACTCGAGGTCACATCGGGGAGTGGAAGATGGTTGTGGGCCATGATTCCGACGCCGGGTTCGAGGCAGGATCGTACGCTCAGCTGCGCCAACGGGCGGCGCTCTACGTGCGGGATCGCGGAGGGTCCGTTCCTGAAGAGGACCTGATCGTCCACGTGTTCGGCGGCGGCGGCAATCCCGGACTCTGGCGACCGTTGTTGCGTCAGATCCTGAACGGCGACGATCACCTCGTCTTGCGTTCGGACAACAGCTGGGCCGATCCTACGAGCAAAGCACGGCCCAACAGCGACATTCCCAGCGACTACGTGGTGATCGACGTTGAGACCACCGGTCTCAAGCCGTACCGTCAGCGAATCATGGAAATCGCCGCCATTCGCTTCTCGCACGGTGAGCGCCTGGACGTCTTCACGACCTTGGTCAACCCCGAGCGACGTGTTCCAGCCTACATCTCTCAACTCACGGGGATCGATGAGTCGATGCTGATCGGAGCGCCGACATTCAGCCAGATCGCGCATCAGCTCATTCAGTATGTTGGTGACTCTCTGATCGTGGGCTACAACGTTGGTTTCGATCTCGGATTCGTCAACGCCGAGCTGAAGCGCTTCGGCCAGCCACCGTTGGTGAACGATCAGCTCGATCTGCTTCCACTCGCCGGTCAGCTCGTTCCTGGAATTCGACGACCCGGACTCGATGGACTCTGTCGCGCGCTCGGCATCGATCAGCGTGAACGGCATCGTGCGATGGCCGATGCGGAGGCGACTGCAATCGTCTTTGGGCGCGTCCTCGAAGAGGCTCGTCAGCGTGGATTGAGCTCTTTTGACGAACTCAAACGCGCCGCCGCGGTACGAGTGCCGACACCGAGGCGGCGTGATTCAGTCGGTCGCGGCCGTGCCGTGCTTGACCGCTCGCACCTGCTCGGAATTCCTTCGACTCCTGGCGTCTACATCATGCACGACGCGACCGATCGGGTCATCTATGTCGGCAAAGCCAAGAATCTCCGCAACAGAGTCTCCTCTTACTACTCGCAGCCGCTCGGCTACACGCGCAAGATGGACGGGCTTCTCGAGTCGATTCAGCGCATCGACACGGTGCAAACCGGATCGGAGCTTGAAGCGCTGCTGCTCGAATCGCAGCTGATCTTGCGGCATCAACCGCAGTTCAACCGGCAGCAGCGAAACACCGAGTCGTACCGCTACATCAAGATCGAAACCTGGAACGCCTGGCCGCGCGTGATGCTCACACGTCAGTGGAAGCCGGATGGATCGACGTATTTTGGGCCGTTTCGGGTCTCCCGCGCGGCTCGCGTGACGGTCGATCTTCTCAACGACACGTTCAAGCTTCGTACCTGTCCTCGTTCGTTCAAGACCATTCGGAGCTACGGTTCTCCTTGCCTGCGGCTGTCACTCGGCAAGTGCCCGGGTCCGTGCGTTGGCAAAGCCGATCGAGACGAATACAAACGCACGGTGCACGACGTGATCGGGTTCTTGCGTGGCGAACGCGAGGACGTGATCGCGATGATCCAGCAACAGCTCACTGAAGCGGCCGAGCAGCTCGATTTCGAGCGGGCAACCAGGCTGAGAGATCGCATCCGCCGGGTGCAGCAGCTCATCTTGAGCCAGCAGGTTCTCGACGAGGCTGCGGCTCGCGGCAACCGATTGATCGTCACGCCGTCGGTCGAGGCGGGCGGGCGCGAGTTGATGGTGGTTGTTGGCGGACGTTTGTGGGCACAGCTTCACGTGACCGGCGACGACCCGGACGCGCGCATCGTTGCCCGGCTCGAAGCAATCTGGGATCGAGCGCAGCGATTCCCGGTTCCTGCCGTCGATCATGACTCGCTGGATCAAGTGCACATCCTCGAACGATGGCTGCGCAAACATGACGGTCACCCGTCCATCCTGCCACTAGAGCAAAATCCCGATTGGCGTCAGGTGCTCCACCATGCACGCGCGCTGGGCGACGACGACCTCAACCCTGACAGCATGTCAAAGTCAGAAGATGCCGTGCCCCTCGAAGCGGGATAATCGTCTTTGCGGGAGGCTGGCGCTTGTGCTAGCCTCACGTGGATGACGCATTGGTTCCGTCCGGCTCCAGAATGACAAAGGCGAACGAGAAGAGCGTGACGATCCGCTTTGGCACCGATGGATGGCGCGCGGTAATCGCGGACGATTTCACGTTCGATGCGGTGCGACAGATTGCTCGTGCCATGAGCGCCGTGCTTGTGCGCGATTCCGACCGTGGGCGACCCGCGGTCGTTGTCGGTTACGACCGTCGGTTCGGTTCCGACGAGTTTGCTCGGGCCGCGACCGACGAATTCATCCGATGTGGCGTCGACGTTCTGTTTTCCCGATCCCCCATCCCCACGCCCATGCTGAGCTACACCGTCCTCGAATCGAGATCGGTCGCCGGCATGATGATCACCGCCTCGCATAACCCGCCGATGTTCAACGGGGTTAAGATCAAGAGTTCGCATGGGGGAGCCGCGCCCACGCCGATGTTGCGAGCGATCGAGGCGGAGATTGCGGGAGATGGACGGATTGAGACGTCCCGAGAGTATGGCGAGGTGTCGGAGATCGACCCGTTTTCCGCCTACCTCGACCGGATCGGCCGGCACGTCGATCTCGCTCGCATCCGGGACGCCGGGCTCACGATCGTAGTCGATCCCATGTACGGTTGCGCCGCGGGATTGCTGACGCGTCTCATTGGTGAAGCTCCGACGCAAATCATCGAGATAAACACCGTTCACAACCCACTTTTCCCTGGTATCGCCGGACCAGAACCGGTCGATCGTAATTTGACGCGCCTCAAGAAAGTCGTCGGAGACGGTGGCGCCAACCTCGGAATCGGGTTTGATGGGGATGGAGACCGCATCGGCATCGTCAACGGCGATGGCGAATACATTTCGTCGCAGACTGTCTTCGCGCTCCTGACTCGCTATGTACTCGAGCATCGTGGTCGCGCGGGCGCCATCGTGAAATCGGTGACCGGTACGGCGATGATTGACGCGCTGGCCGAACAGTTTCGGTGTGCCGGTGATCGAGACAGCCACTGGGTTCACCCACATCTCGCAAGCCATGATCGACGAACACGCGGCTATCGGCGGTGAGGAGAGTGGCGGTTTTGCGTTCGGCTTTCACATGCCTGACCGAGACGGAGTTCTGGCAGCGCTTCTGTTGATCGATTACACCCTGCAATCGGGGATGACGATCTCCGAGCTGATCGAGGATCTTGAGAACGCCATTGGCGTGTGGCGGTTTCGCCGGGTCGATTTGCCCCTCGCCAGGGACGAGCGTGACGCCTTCTTCGAGCGATTGAGTGGCGTGCAGTGGCCGCGTTCGATGTCGAACCTGACCGTCACGAACGTGGTCCAGGTCGATGGAACAAGAGTCGAATTTGCCGATGGCAGCTGGATTCTAGTCCGGATTTCGGGTACCGAACCGTTGCTGCGCATCTACGCCGAGTCGCACGATACCGACTTGGTCGACGCTCTCCTGATGGAGGCGCGCCTGATCCTCGGCGTCTGACATGGCAATTCTCACTACTGCGTGGTCTGGAATTCGGAGCGTGGGAAGGAGCGCCCAATGAGTTTGACGCTGGATGACGTTGCCGCACGCGTGCGCAATTGCACTCGGTGCGAGCTTCATCGGTCGCGAACACAGGGCGTTCCAGGTTCCGGTAATCCCAATGCGGAGATCATGTTCATCGGTGAGGCTCCCGGTTGGCATGAGGATCGACAGGGTCTGCCTTTCGTGGGAGCAGCCGGACAATTCCTGAACGAGATGCTGGAGTCGATCGGTCTCGAGCGAGAAGACGTCTTCATCACGAATATCGTCAAGAGTCGGCCGCCGGGAAATCGCGACCCGCTTCCGGATGAGATCGCGGCCTGCTCGGTCTATCTAGATGAGCAGCTCGAGATCATCAAACCCAAGGTGGTGGTGACGCTCGGCCGTTTCTCGATGTCACGCTGGTTCCCGGGCGAGCGCGTGTCGCGAATTCACGGACAACCACGGCAGTTTGGCACCTACGTTGTGGTGCCGATGTATCATCCGGCAGCGGCGTTGCACCAGGCATCGTTGCGAGCCACGGTTGAGGCGGATATGCAAAAGTTGCCGCGCATCATCGAGGAAGCAAAGAAGCTATCTGCTGAGGACGAAGAGCCAGAACCGCCGCCGTCGCAAATGCGTATGTTCTGAAAGGACATCAACGCCGAATGGATCTCGCAGCGTGAAGGAGTCGCGGATCGCTTGATCGATGAACGCCTCAAGGTACTATTTCTCGGCGGACTGGGTGAGGTGGGGAAGAACCTCCTCGTGCTCGAATTCGGCGAGGACATCATCGTCGTCGATGCCGGTATCGGGTTCCCCGAAGAGGACATGTTCGGCGTCGATCTGCTCATCCCAGACCTCACCTACCTGCGTGAGCGTGCCGCAAACATTCGCGGTATTTTCATCACCCATGGACACGAGGACCATATTGGAGCGCTTGCGTACCTGCTGAGCGAGGTGGACGCGCCCGTCTATAGCACCTTGCTGACCCAGGGACTGATTCGCACGCGCCTGCGCGATCGCCGGGTCGCTCGGGATGCCGACTTGAGGCTGATCAACCCCGATTCCGACAAAACGACCGATGCGGGCTGTTTCTCGATTGAGTCGTTTCGCGTCTGCCATAGCATTCCGGACGCGGTTGGGTTTGCCATTCAAACGCCCGTCGGACTCGTGGTGGTGACCGGTGACTTCAAGCTCGATCCCAAGCCGGTAGACGGGCGTACGACAGACGTTGAAAAGCTTCGGCGCATTTCAGAGCGACGACCGCTGCTGCTCATCAGCGATTGCGTTCACGTCGAAACGCAGGGGCCAACACCGTCCGAGGCCGCGGTTGAGAACTCGATTGACACCATCGTGGCGAACGCGCCCAAACGGGTGATTCTGGCGACGTTCGCGTCCTCGATCTCTCGCGTGCAGCAAGTCCTCAACGTTGCCTATCTCCACGACCGCAAGGTCGCGTGTTTTGGCCGTTCCCTGCAAAACAACGTTAAGGTGGCGCTCGATCTGGGTTACCTTAACCCTCCACCGAACACGTTGGTACGAGCCGCACAGGCAACGACTATGAGCCCTGAGCGCGTGCTCCTCCTCTGCACTGGGAGCCAGGGAGAGCCGATGGCGGTTCTGAGCCGCATCGCACAAGGGGACCATCAGGATATCGACGTGGTCGCTGATGACACCGTAATCGTGTCAGCTTCGCCCATCCCGGGTAACGAGACATCGGTCTTCCGGGTCATCAATCAACTCTTTGCCCGCGGAGCGAACGTCATCTACTCGGCCAGAGCGCTGGTTCACGTTTCAGGACACGCGGGACGAGATGAACTGCGCCGCATGCTCGAGCTGGTTCGACCGCGTTACGTCCTTCCGACCCACGGCGAGGCGCGTCACCTGGCCCTTTACGCGCAGATGGCACGTGAAGCGGGGATGGCCCGGTCCGATATTTTGCTCGGAGAGAATGGGACCGTCTTTGGCTTCGATTACGAGGGCTTTGCGGGAACCGAATCGGTTCCCACCGGTACCGTCTACCTTGGCCCCGGCTCAACGGGCGAGATCGAAGACGGCACCGTTTGGGAGCGGCGGCTCCTGGCACGCGACGGCGTGTTGTCAGTCGTTCTGACAATCGATCGCCACTCCGGTGAGCTTCTGGCCGATCCGGACATCTCAGCGCGTGGGTTTGTGCCGGGACCCAAGAATGGACACGTGCTGGAAGAGGCGCGTCAGTATTTGCGTGATCTCATGCTCGAACCGGCACAACCTCATACCCGGCTGCATGACCCCGAGCAGAAGGTGCGCGATTCGTTACAGTCGTTCGTGTTCGCGCAGACGAAGCGGCGCCCGATGGTCGTTCCCACCGTCATCGAGGTCTGATCGCGGATTTTTCAGAACCATATGCTAGAATGTGTCCGTACACACTGATCGTACGGAGGTTTCATGGCCGCCCCAGCGCGAAGTCGCAAACGCACCAGTAGCCGATCGAAGTCGACTGCAAAGTCGACGGCGAGCAAGCAACAGCAGCCGTCGGTGCTGATCAGGATACCCAGAGCGTTCGGACGCGGCGTGTTGGGAATCGTCGCCTGGATTCGACAGAGCCCCGTTCCCGAGCAGGTGCAGCGTGAGATCCTGGCGATCGTGTGCGCTGAGTCTCGCCGCGTTGTTCGCCCTGACGCTCAGCGGCTACGTCGGCAAGATGACGGTCGTCGGAACGATCGGTCGCGGCCTGACGTGGGTGGCGGGTAGGGGTGCGGTCTTTATGCCGATCGGGCTGGCCTGGGTCGCAATCGAGCTGCTGATTGGTACCGACCCTGCCGTGCGTCGACGGCGCTTTTTCGGCCTCCTCTTCTTCGCGGGATCGAGCATCACCTTTCTGGATTTGATTATGGCGACCGATGGCCGTGACGGCGGTGGCGAAATTGGCACGACGCTCGGGAACGCCGCGCGATTTGTCGCGGGAGATGCTGGTGCCGGTGTCGTTTGTTTCGCGCTGGGATTGATCGGCGTTTATTTGCTGACCGGCATCCACGTGCGCGAGGTCATCCACGCCTGGCAGCGAACCAGCGCCGCGCGCGCGGCCAAGTCACGCGAGCGACGCGAGCTGCAGTCACGTCGAGTGACGCGAGATGCAGGCGGCACAGGTCGTGGCAGAACCGCTTCCGGCGGTCCAAGAGCCTGCGCGTGAGGCAGAGCCGGTCGCTCAACGTCCCTTCATCAACCAGCCAAAACGGGAGAAGGCCCAGGCCAAAGCGCCTGAGCCCGTTGAAGCTCCTTCGGTCGACCCGGCCACTCCGATAACGTACGCGCCCGCGCCGTTGCCGGACCTCTCCAAGCTGGCCTTGTACGACGCTGGATCACCAGAGGCGTCGGAGCTCGAGTCGAAGGCCGAACTCATTCAGGAGACGTTGCGCAACTTCAGAGTCGATGCGGCCGTGCGAGAGATCTTCCCCGGACCGGCCGTGACCCTCTTCGCCCTCGAGCCCGGGCCGGGCACGAAGGTCCGGCGCATCACCGAGCTGCAGAACGATCTTGCGCTGGCGCTTGCCGCCCGCTCGATTCGTATCGAAGCACCCGTTCCGGGAATGGCGCGGGTCGGCATCGAGCTACCGAACGTTAGCGTGCATACCGTGGGACTTCGGGAGACGATCGAGTCGATCGAGTTCCAATCATCGAAAGCCAAGCTTCCCCTGGCATTGGGGCGCGACGTCAACGGCACGTATATCATCACCGACCTGGCTCGCATGCCCCATTTGCTCATCGCGGGATCGACCGGCTCCGGAAAATCGGTCTGCATCAACGGCATCATCTCGACATTCCTGCTCAATCGGCGGCCGGAAGAGCTGCAGATGATCCTGATCGACCCTAAGATGGTCGAGCTGACCGGTTTCAACGGCGTGCCACATCTCAAGTGTCCGGTCGTCACCGAGATGGGAAAGGTCGTTGGAACGCTGCGTCTGGTCCTGAAAGAAATGGAGGATCGTTACCAGCGATTCTCGATGCTCGGCGTGCGTAATATCGACGGATACAACCTGCGGCGCGAAGAGGACACCTCACTCGAACTGCTTCCGTACATGGTCGTCATCATCGATGAGCTCGCTGATCTGATGTTGACGACACCTGAAGAAGTCGAAACCTTGCTCGTCCGGTTGGCACAAATGGCGCGTGCGACCGGCATCCACCTCTTGATTGCCACGCAGCGACCATCGGTCGATGTTCTGACCGGGTTGATCAAGGCTAATGTGCCTGCCCGCATCGCGTTCGCCGTGACCTCGCACACCGACAGTCGCGTCATTCTGGACATGCCAGGCGCGGAAAGGTTGCTCGGGCGGGGTGACATGCTCTTCATGCCGCCGGACGAAGCCAAGCCGCTGCGCGTGCAAGGCTCCTTCATCGACGACAAAGACATACAAGACCTGGTCAAACATTGGCGTCGGGCAACGCCAAACTACGCCTTTGATCAGGAGTGGGCCGAGATCCCATCGAGCGACGACGAGAGCGAAGAGGGCGACGATCCCCTTATGGATCAGGCCCTTCGTGTAGTCCGTCAGCACGGGACCGCGTCGGCTTCGATGCTGCAACGTCGGCTACGGATCGGCTACAACCGTGCCGCTCGGCTGATCGAGCAGATGGAGGACGAAGGGATCGTGGGTCCAGCCGATGGATCGCGCGGCCGCCCGGTCTATCTCAGCGACGACGAAGAGTAACAACTCGTCGTCGGACTCCGCAAAAGGTGAATGTCCCCATTTTGTTATACTTACGACCCGAAATTGCCACGAATTACGTGAGGTGTGTGTGCGTTCTCGGGTAACGGTCGAGCCTGTTTCGAAGCTCATTGACGAATTTGCCAAGCTTCCGGGCATTGGCCCAAAAACCGCGTCGCGACTGGCGTATTTCATCTTGCGGAGTGGCCGCGAAGACGCCATCGGCCTCGCCGAGGCAATTCTCGAGGTCAAGGAAAAGATCGTTCTGTGCTCTATCTGCTACAACATCACCGAGCAGGATCCGTGCGCGATCTGCTCCGATGCGCAGCGAGACCGAGGCAAGATCTGCGTCGTCGAGGAGCCTTTGGACGTGGTGGCTCTCGATCGAACCGGTGAATTCGACGGTCTTTATCACGTACTTCACGGCGTTATTTCTCCGGTCGACGGGATCGGACCTGATCGACTTCGCATTCGCGAATTGATCGACCGCGTAAGCAATGAGCGACCGGACGAAGTTATTCTGGCAATGAACCCGAACATCGAGGGTGACGCGACCGCGATGTACATCGCTCGTCAGCTCGTCTCGCTGGGAACGACCGTCACCAGACCTGCCAGCGGGCTGCCGGTTGGCGGCGATCTCGAATATGCGGACGAAGTCACGCTCGGTCGGGCGTTGTCGGGGAGACGGATCGTATAACGCCCATCGTGCTCAACTCGCCGGGATTCACGCGCGGCCGCGCCGTTGATGAGTTCTCCGATCATCGCGCGACAGCAACACTGGAGAAACGCTGGCATTGCCAATGACATCCGTGCGGCAAATCGGCATTACCGACATCCTCCGACTGCGACGCCTTCGACGAGCGTACATTTCACTTGCGGTTCCTGACACAGTGTTTCGTGGCCGCATGGACGATGTGATGGCGGCGTTACCGTTTGGCCGTCGCTATGCTCGCGTCTTCATCGCGGATTCGGACGAACCAATCGACGCCATCGTCGAGCTACGTCCCGAGCGCGAGGACTACCACTGGATCGTTACTGGGCTAGGAGCTCGAGTTCCGCGAGGCAGCGAGCTATCGACTGAGGTCAGTCTGGTGTGGTCGGATCTGCTTGCTCATGCC
This sequence comes from uncultured Chloroflexia bacterium, assembly GCA_963822235.1. Taxonomy (GTDB): domain Bacteria; phylum Chloroflexota; class Chloroflexia; order Thermomicrobiales; family Thermomicrobiaceae; genus CALAGB01. The sequence goes on along the minus strand of CAWGGU010000005.1, from coordinate 243,994 downwards.
GCTCGAGTCGCGGGTCACTCGGGCGCGAAGCGCGTGCACGCGTCGGTTCCGATCGACACGTTGATCCAGGAGACGCTGATTCGCGCCGGATTTTCGATCTACGCGCATCGCACGATAATGCGAGCGAACCATTTGCGGCTCGCGGACTGCGATGGAGCGCATGTGCGGGAGCGCGACCCGAGTGACGCATGGTCGATCCATCATCTCTATCATCTGACGACGCCGCGCCCGGTGCAGTACGCGGAGGCATTGACGAGCAATCATTGGGATGCGCGCCGGACGCTCAATGCCCGCACTCGCGGATTCGTGATCGACGATCGCGATGGTTTGGCGGGGTACTGTCAGCTGATGAGTCGCGGTGAGTGCCACGCGCTGGATGTGATCATGCTGCCAAACAAGGTGGGATTACTCGCACCATTCGTCAGTGAAGCCGTGCGTCTTGCGAATATTGAGGACGCGTTCGAAGTCTGGGTTTCGGTGCCGGACTATCACCGGGAATACCTAACGCCATTCGAGACGATTGGATTCGATGAATACGATCGACAGGCGCTGATGGTGCGCTACACCATGGTGCCGGTGAACGGACGACATGTCCGATGGACCAACGTCGTGAGTGACGTGATCGAACGGTTGCCGGCAAGAACGCCGGTCGTATCCCGCTGGGAACGGGATGGAGCGTAGCATCTCCGACGGTAGGAGACTTCAAGCTGGAACATGACACCGTCGTGATTTAGGGAGCGCACTGTATTTGGACAATACTGACACCATCACATCATCGACTGAACGCTCCGCCTTCGGTGAGGCGATCACGGACAACCTCGAAGATCTGCTGGCGGTGCTTCCGCCGCACATCACACAGGATCTGGTGAATCTGGACGGATCCGACTCGCGCGGCGAGCTCATCGAGGTCGTCCTCGACCTGGGACGCTTCCCTGAAGCGCGTTTTCAAGATCGCGAGGTCTATCTCTCCGAAAACGAAGTGACGCGCGAGGATATCGCCTACGTAGCCGACCGCATCGGCCGATTCGGCGACGACAACCGCGCGGGTATCGAGCGCACGCTGCACCGCATTTCGGCCATCCGCAGCCGGTCGGGCGACATCGTCGGGCTGACATGCCGAATTGGTCGAGCGGTCTACGGCACAATCGGGATCATCCGCGACCTGGTCGAATCGGGTGAAAGCATTTTGCTGCTCGGACGGCCCGGCGTGGGCAAGACGACGATGCTGCGTGAGACGGCTCGCGTTCTCGCGGACGACCTGCGCAAACGCGTGGTCATCGTCGACACCAGCAACGAGATCGCCGGAGACGGAGACATTCCGCATCCGTCGATTGGCCGTGCGCGCCGCATGCAGGTACCGACCCCGGCTCTGCAGCACGCGGTGATGATCGAGGCTGTCGAGAACCACATGCCGGAGGTCATCGTCATCGATGAGATCGGCACCGAACTCGAGGCGGCTGCGGCTCGAACGATCGCCGAGCGCGGCGTTCAGCTGATCGGAACGGCGCACGGCAACACGCTCGAAAACCTGATGATGAACCCGACGCTCTCCGATTTGATCGGCGGGATTCAGTCAGTCACGTTGAGTGACGAAGAGGCGCGCCGCCGCGGCACCCAGAAGTCGATCCTGGAGCGCAAGGCGCCACCGACCTTCTCGGTCATGGTCGAGATTCAGGCCCGCGATCAGGTCGCGCTGCATCGAGACGTCTCGGCCAGCGTCGACGCCATCCTTCGCGGCCATCCGCTGCAGGTGGAGGTCCGTCAGCGTGAGGCGAACGGCGAGATCAAGACGTGGGAAGAGGAGCCGTACAAGGCAGAACGGGGGGAGAGCCCGCGCGGTTCCTCGGTCGACCTGCGCCGCTCGCCGACGAGCGACGGCGTTCAGCTGCTCACACAGGGTCCATTCGGTGCGGGACGGGGCACGCTGGAAAAACCGGCGCGCGTCTTCCCGTTTGGGGTGAGTCGCAACCGGTTGGAGCAGGCGATCCAGCAGACGTCAGTGCCGGCCATCGTCGTGCGCGATCTTCGCGAGGCGGACGCCGTCGTCACGCTGAAGAACTACTATCGACGCCGTCCGCAGCCGCTGAGGGATGCCGAGAGCCGCGGTGTGCCGATCTATGTCCTGCGCAGCAACACCGTCGTGCAGATGTCGAATCTGCTGCGTTCCCTCTTCAGTGAGGTAATCGGCAGCGGACGGTACAACGAGGACGAGCAGAGCGCCAGCGTGAACGATGTGCCCGACGATCAGATCGCCGCGGCCATGTTCGAGGCGGAATCCGGCATTCATCAAGTGCTAAATGGTGTCGGCACGGTGTCGCTGCGGCCGCAGGGTCCGCGCATTCGCCGCCTGCAGCATGAGCTCGCTGATCGTTACAACGTCGGATTCCCGCAGTCGCGGCCGAGAGCCGCATCGCTACGTCGAAATCCTGCGCCAGAGCGAATATTGATGGGGCTCTTCGTGACATTCGAAGGGCCTGAGGGTGGCGGCAAGTCGACGCAGATCCGTCGTCTCGCCGCTCATCTGACCGACCGCTCCTACGAGGTTGTCGTGACACGCGAGCCGGGCGGCACGCCGCTCGGCGAGTCGGTGCGCGAGCTTTTGCTCGGATCTCGCCACTCTGCTATGCTGCCCGAAACGGAGGCGCTCCTGAATTCGGCGGCTCGAGCGCAGCATGTGGCGGAGGTCATTCGCCCGGCGCTGGCGCTCGGCAAGATTGTGCTGTGCGACCGTTTTCTTGACTCGACGCTCGCGTATCAGGGCGCGGGCAGAGGGCTCGATCATGGACGAACTGCGTGCGTTGCAGACATTCGCCACTCGCGGACTCTGGCCGGATGTCACGTTCTTGCTCGATGTGCCGGTGGAGGTTGGTCTGGCTCGTCGGAGTCGCCTCAGGTGAGCCGCTGAACCGATTCGACGCGGATTCTCGCAGACTTTCACGAGCGGGTGCGATCGTATTTCCTGAGCGCGGCGTGAGCGCGATCCACATCGCTGGACGGTGATCGATGCGAGCGCGGGTCAGGACGCCGTGGAGCAAAACTTGCTTGAATTAACTCTTCAGCGGTTGAGCGATGCCTCGATCGCGCCGAATGAGGATCGCAATCGATGAAGCTCATTTTTGCCGTTATTCAGGGAAAAGACTCCGACGCTCTCCTCACGGCGCTACGAGATAATGGCTATCGCTGCACCCAGATCAACAGCGCCGGTGGCTTTCTTCGTGAGAATAATGTGACGATATTGATTGGTGTCGACGACCAGTATGTTCCGGATGTCTTGGACATTGTGCAGCAGAACTGCTACACGCGTACGCAATACGTGAACCCGCTATTGCCGATCATGGAGCCGGGCGAGTTTTACGTGCCCGAATCCGGTTGAGGTGCAGGTTGGCGGGGCGACGGTGTTCGTTCTGAACGTACGATACTCCGAGCGCATATCTTAGCGATTATGCGAGTGGTAGGAGGATAGTCGACCGAATGGAAGCAGCAATTGCGCGGGGTTTACAGCTTCTCATCGCCCTCGGAGGAGCCTACCTGCTCGCACTCTGGTTTGCGCTGATCGTCTGGACCTTCCAGGATATTCAGAACCGCAGTCGCAGCGTCGTCGCACAGATTTTCTCGACGCTCGTGGTCGTCCTCTTCTTCGTACCGGGCGTACTCATCTACATGATATTGCGGCCTCGCGACACGCTCGACGATTCGTTCCAGCGTTCGCTCGAAGAAGAGTACCTGCTGCAGGATCTCGACGAGCTCCTACTCTGCCCGACCTGCCAGCACCAGGTTGAAGCCGACTTCGTCTTTTGCCCATATTGCCGCAACTCTCTGCGAACCTCGTGCGTTGGTTGTGGGCGCCTGATCGATTTGCGCTGGGACATCTGCCCCTATTGTGGCGAGGAACAGTATCCGGACGACGTCCCATTGCAGATCTCGGAGCAATGGAACCCCGCGGAGCGCGAAGGTGTTGGCAAGCTGTTTGGCCAGGCTCGCGACCGGCTGGCGGGCTATCGCTCGCGCGCGATCAGTCACGAGTCCCGCTCCGGCGATTCCTACGCCTCGGGTGATTCTTGGGCAGATCCTGTGTCACGCCGCTCCATGGATTGGGACGGCGAACAAGCCAACGACTACCGTTACGCCGATCCTGAGTCCGATCCATATCGCCCGGATCCAGCCACGACAGCGGAAGAAGAGTGGCAGGGAGACGAGGAGCCCGAGACCGAAGAGCGGTTCGATCATACTGACGAGCTTCCCACCGGCCCTAGGCGGTACTAGGACTTATCCATCGAGACCGCAATCCAGCAAGAAAACTCCTCAATCTTGGCCGTGCGGTAAACGCGAGCGTGGCCGCCATTGACGCGGTCGTGCCACGCGGTCGGGTAATGCCCGGCGAATACTGCCCAGATCGCCTCTGTTGATAGATCACTCCAGACACCTTCGATGAGAAGCTTGCGCGGCCACGTGGAGGGCGACGCATGCGTCGCCCGTACAGTTGGTAGTAGTTCGAGGTGAAGCGCGCTATGGAGTCCGCGCTGGTGGTCGCGTCGGGACGGCGTTCGGCCGAATCATGAAGTTGAACTTGCTGCGGAACGCCTGGTAGAAATTCATGCCTTCCAGAATGATCAGATGAAACAGGTGCTCGCCCTTACGCACCTGAACCACGTCACCCTTGGAGAGGCTCTCGACCGGAGTCCCGTCGAGGATGAGGTCGGCAGCGCGATCGCTGGCCATCACGAGCTCTAGATTCGCCTCTTCGGGCACGACAAGCGTCGTACGAATCGGTGAATGGGCACAGATAGGGGTGACGGCAAATCCGCGCACTCCTGCATCGAGCACTGGGCCTCCCGCCGCCATGCAATATGCCGTGCTCCCCTGCGGAGTCGCCACGATCATCCCGTCTCCAGGATACGTGTTGACGAACTGCTGATCGATGTAGAGCTCAACGTCGATCATCTGCAGGCCGGAACGTATCACCACGTCATTGATCGCCCAGAAGGACTCTGACTCCAGGTTGTCGCGACTGAGCGTGGCGTTCAACGTCGGAGTCTCTTGAACCCGGTAACGACGGTCGACGATGTCCGTGAGCGCTTGCCGCCAATCCTCGCGTTCGATGCGAGCCAGGAAACCCACTTTGCCGACATTGATTCCCAGAATCGGAATATTCGGAAAGACGTGCGCCATACGCATGATTAGCCCGTCACCGCCCAGGGTGATAAGGAGATCAACCGACGCGCCGCCCAGCAGATCAGATTCAGACCGGACCGTCACGCCAGCATCGATCAGCCAGCTTTCGACGTCTTCGGCGATCTCGGATGCTTCATGCTTATCTCGCGCGATGATGAGGCCGATCGTCAGGCTCATGTAGTCTCCTTGGGCGGCCGGCTGGCTTGGTTCAACCGAAGCGTTCAATTCCCCCGAAATCCTATCGCATCTCCGAAATGTGGTCGCGACTGACGAAACTCGATTTCAAAGGAGCGACGTCGATCAGCGACAGAGTACACTCGACTTGTTGAGAACTACAAAAGCAACGCGAGGGAGCATTGAATGCATTGGATCGAGGAGTCTGGTCTGATCGCGGTGATTCGCTTGGACGACCTGAGTGATGCGGTAACGCTGGCCGGGGCGCTGATCGACGGTGGTGTCACCAACCTCGAATTTACTTATACCAACCCGAAGGCGGGGGCCGCGATCGCGAAGGTCCGAGAGGCGCTCGGGGATCGGTGCCGAGTCGGAGCCGGATCGGTCCTCGACGCGGAGACCGCCCGGCATGCCATCCTCTCAGGAGCGCAATTCATCGTGACTCCAACGTTGCGGAAGCAGACGATCCAGATGTGCCGACGTTACAGTGTCCCATCGGTCATCGGCGCCTTCACGCCGACCGAGATATTGACGGCATGGGAAACAGGAGCCGATTTCATCAAGGTTAACCCGGCCAGCGTCGCTGGCCCCGGCTATTTCAAGGACGTTCTCGGGCCGCTACCGCAAACGAAGCTGATCCCTTCCGGAGGCGTGACGCTTGGAGACCGGGCCTGAGTTCATTCGAGCCGGAGCCGTAGCCCTGGCCGTCGGCGGGAAATCTCGTACATCGACCGTCGGTCAAGGAGCGGAATTGGGATGCTATTCGGGAGCGTGCTCGCCAGTGGATTTCGCTCATCGACACGGCCCGGAGTGGCGTTTCGTGACATAATTGACATCGCGACGTGATCCGAGCGGCCCGGCCCCCGAGTACACATACTGGGCCGTTGCAGCGCGACTGATTGGCGGACATGGTCAGCGACGAATCACTACAGATGCCGACGAAGGAGCGGACCCGGCTCTATCCTGCCGAGGGCGTGGTTCTGCGTCGCCGCGACCTGGGGGAAGCGGATCGCATTCTGATCGTCTTCACCGATCGCGTCGGGAAGGTGAGCGTCGTCGCCAAAGGTGTGCGACGTACGAAGAGTCGGCTGGCAGGTCATCTCGAGCCATACTGTCGCTCCTCTCTGCTAATCGCCAAGGGCCGCAACCTCGACATCGTCACCCAGGCGTCGCTCATCGAACCGTTCCGGAACATACACGAGAGCGAAGCGCTGATCGCCTATGCCAGCTATTTCGCGGACCTGCTCGATCTGTTTATCGTCGAGGGGCAGGAGAATCACCGTGCCTACGAACTCTTCATCGAGACGCTCAGCAATCTGAACGACGGCATCGAGCCGTTCGTGACGTCGGTCGTCTTCGAATTCCGACTGCTGGCCCTGATGGGTTTCTTGCCCGAACTCTACAAATGCGTCGATTGCGGGAAAGATCTCCGACCCGAGGTGAACGGGTTCAGCCTGTCAGGCGGCGTCATCTGTCCCGAATGCCGCGGCAATCAGCCGTTGACCGAGACGATCTCGCTGAATGCGCTGAAATTTCTGCGACTGATAGAACGTGGCGAAGTGGCCACCGCGCGACGGCTTCGACTCTCGCCCGAACTACGCGCGGAGATCGATCGTACGGTGCGTGGCTATGTTGGATTCGTACTGGAGCGCGAACCCCGCTCCCTCACGGTCCTGAGGACTATCGTCGATTGATCCACGCGGGCAAAGTCATATACCATACGTTCGCCTAAACCCGGCGACGAATCGCTCGACGTGTCTCATACGCGAGTGGAGGACGACAATGTCAGATCTGCACGGTTTGATGGGTGACGGCGAACGCGTCATGGTATCCGCACGGCGGCATCCGCTTTTTCTGGTAGGTCATCTCGCGCTCTATGTCGTTGGCGGGCTGGTGCTGATTGGCGTCGGCATCTGGGCCGCGACGGCGCTGCCGATCATCGTCGCGGCCATATTGTGGGTCGCCAGTCTGATCCCGCTTGCGTTCGCCGCGGTCAGATTTATCGCGTGGCGTAACGAAGTCTACGCCGTCACGAACTACCGCATCATCCAGATTGAGGGCATATTGAGCCGCCGGGTGTTCGACTCGTCGCTTGAGATGGTCAACGACATCCTGCTGACTCAGTCGTTGATCGGACGGATGTTCAACTACGGAACGATCGAAATCATCACGGGAAGCGACATCGGCTTGAATCAACTCGATGCGCTCAAAGACCCGTACGCGTTCAAGCGTGCGATCATCGACGCCCGGAACGTTCTGGCCGACCATGGCCACGCATCCGTCATAGACGATCGGCAATCGCAATTGCTGGCTGCATTGCAAGACCTGCGCACATCGGGTCTCCTGACCGATGCGGAGTACGAGATCAAGCGCTCGCGCGTTACCGGCGGTCGAACCGGATGACCCAGCTGAGCCGCAACGGCTCATGTGATACCGGTCGCTGTCGGGCAATGTTCTGGCCTAGACTCATGATGATTGTGAGTTAGCGTCCCGGACGATCCGATAGCAAGCCACTTGATTTGCAAGCCGCCCAATGGGCATCAAGAGCTCTGAACCACTCGCACGTCCACCGACGTTGTTTTGACGAGAAATCGCGTTCGTGCGACGAACGGCGCGACGCATCCCTTCATCAGGACAATTAGATTTGCAACGGGAAAACCGTGAGGTTCGTGAAGACGCCTCGAAGTCGGAGGGCTACCCGATGAACCTTCCAGGGGGACGCGAAATCGACTGGCCCATGGTAGGACGTGACCGCGAATTCGACGAGCTGCGCGATCGGCTCAGGCGGTTGAAGCATGGCCAGGGTGGATTCGTTCTCGTCGGCGGAGAGGCCGGAATTGGCAAGACTACGCTCATCGGCGCCCTCGGCCGGGAGGCCCGCGCGAGTAACGTTCGAGTGCTGGCCGGCCACTGTTACGATCACCGTTCGACACCGCCCTATGGGCCGTGGCTCGGTCTCATCGGAGACATCGAATCTGACGACGCTTCCCCGGTTCCACTAACCACCTTGAGCGTCCAAGGGGCTGGCTCCTCCGTCGATAGTCAGGAAGCCTTGTTTGCGGACGTGTTCGGATTCTTCTCTCGGTTAGCAATTCAACGTCCGATCGTCATCATTCTTGAAGACTTGCATTGGAGTGATGCCGCCAGTCTCGAGCTGCTCCGCTTTCTCGTCCGACGTCTCAATCGGGAGCCGATTCTCATCGTCGGGTCCTATCGCGATGACGACCTGGAGCGCGGCCATCCTCTCGCGGTAGCCCTACCGTCCCTCGTCCGAGAGGGGTCGGGGTTCCTTACAACGCTGCGACGGCTGCAGCCCGCGTCTACGCGTGCGATTGTCGGCAGGCTGTATCGATTGCCAACCGTCGACGAAGGAATGCTTTCCAGTCATCTCCAACGCCTCTCGGAGGGGAACCCGTTTTACATTCACGAGCTGCTCCAAGACCTCGAGGAAACGTCGGTACTCGTGAGATCGGGGGCCGGATGGAGTTTGGGAGATCTCTCCCAGGCTCAGGTCCCGTCTCTTATCCAGCATGTCATCGACGCTCGCCTGAGTCGACTCAGTGATTCCACCAGGCGGCTGCTTGAGATTGGCGCGGTGATCGGACAGGAGATTCCGCTTGACCTGTGGAGCGCGGTAGGTGACGACACCGACCACTCACTCATTGGTGTTGTCTCGGAAGCGACAAGCGCCCACATATTGTATGAGTCGGCGGACGGACGCAGCCTGCGCTTTTCACACTCACTGGTCCGAGAGGCGGTCTATGGCCGCGTTGTGTTGCCCTTTCGCCAGGTATTGCACCGACGAATTGCCGAATGGCTCGAAGCTCAGCCACGTACGGAGCCATATGACGTCGCGTACCACTTTGCTCGGGCTGACGACCCTCGCGCCATCGGGTGGCTCGTCCAGGCTGGTTTGCGGGCCCGGCTCCAGCACGCGCCTCTGTCTGCAATCGAGATGCTGAGTGGCGCGGAGTCACTGGCTCTTCGACATAACCGTGAACTGCCGTTGTCTGCACGTCGCGAGCGCGGACTGGCGTTTGAGACGACCGGTAACTTTGCCGCCGCACGAGCCGACCTCGAAGCTGTTCTTCAGGTGTCGAGATCCCGTGAGGATTGGCGCGCCGGGTGGCAGGCGCTGGTCGATTTGGGGCAGCTCTGGTCATCGCGAGACTACGCGAAGACTGGAGGGCTGTTTCAGCAAGCGCTCGAAATAGCTCGAGCTGAGGGAGATGAATCGGTCGTCGCATCCTCATTGAATCGAGTTGGAAACTGGCATCTCAACGTGGAACGCCCGGCGGATGCTATCCAGCTTCACCAGGAGTCTCTGTCGCTCTTCGAACTATTGGACGATCGCGAGGGCGTCGCGGCAACGACGGACCATCTGGGACTTGCCAGTTACTTCACGGGCGATCTCGCCGGCGGCACCGGCTATTTTCGGCGCGCGGTCGAACTGTCTCAAGCTGCTGACAACCGCATCGCCATGGCGTCCAGTCTCACCGTTATGACCATGCGTGGTGTTACGTATCAGACCGATACGATGGTTGTGGCCCAGGCCACGTCTCTGGAATGCGCGGACGACGGCATCGCCGCGCTCGAGATAGCCCGGGATATCGGCTGGAAATCAGGCGAATGTTTTGCTCTCTGGATGCTCGGGTTCACGCTTGCGGGAGGCGGTCATTACCAGCGAGCGCTTGACGCGGCAAATCTCGCGATCGACATCGGCACAGAAATCCAGCACCGACAATGGCTCGCCTCCGCCCACTGCGCCCTCGGAGCCATCTACCACGACCTCTTCGCGCACGACAGCGCATTGGAGCATCTGGAGCGGGCACGCCGGTACGCCCAAGACGTGGCGTCGCGACACTGGGTCAATACCACGACCGGTTTTCTGGCGACACATTTTGTCTCACGGGGAGAGCTTGACCGAGCGGAGACCCTGCTTGATTCGATTCTCGGTCCGGATACGCCGATGCAGACGATCGGTCAGCGGCAGCTCTGGTGCGCCAGAATGGAGCTACTGTTGGCGCGAGGGCGACCCGATCAAGTACTCGATTTGATCGAGCAAATGGGGGCACAGTCGCCGAACTTCCGTCCGGCCAACCCGATCCTCAGGCTGGCGCTGATGCGTGGTCGGTCGTTCATGGCGCTTGACAGGCTTGACGAGGCAGAAACGGCCTTCAAAGAGGCGCTCAATTTGGCTGAGGCGCTCGGCGCGCGGCCGTGGGTATGGCGCGCTCATCTGAATCTGGCAAAGGTATTCACGCGGCGTCACGAAAGCGTACTCGCACGACAGTCATGCGCTGCTGTGAACTCAATCGTTGAGGAGTTGGCGCTGGAAATTCCTGTGGACCTGGTGCGTCGTGGATTCCTCGAACGGGTGCTGAACGAACTGCCAATCGCCCCGCGGCTCACCCCGCTTCAGACTGCGAAACAGGACTATGATGGCGTGACGGCTCGGCAACGCGATGTCGCCGCGTTGATCGCGCAGGGGCTGTCGAATCGCGATATTGCGGCCGCGCTCAATGTGAGCGAACGTACCATCGAAAGCCACGTTTCGAGCATCCTTGCGACTCTCGACTTCGCGTCGCGCGCCCAGATCGCGGCATGGACCGTCGAGAAAGGCCTCGGACGCTCCGGAGCACAGACGTAGTAGGTCCGAAACTCCTCCTTCTTCCTCAGATACACGTTGCCCCATCGACCGACACCGCCGGTTTTTTGCATGCTCCGTGTCAGAAATTACGTGTTTTCCACGGCGAATTGCCCCTGCTCAGTGTGAGATCGTATCGACAGCCCCGATGGATGTCTGCAGACAACATGACCGGAGCAACCAGATTGGTGTCGCCAAACTCCTGCCCCCTTCTTGGAGGTGGGCGGATCGGCCGAGAAGGAGTGGACAATGACGCGTGACGAGGTCTATGCGGATATCGAGCAGACTCTGGGAGTGGTGCCTGGCTTCTTCAAGCTGGTGCCGGACAACGGAATTGAGCTTGAATGGAAGCTGTTCAAGACCGTTCAGCTCATGCCGGGTCCGATTCCAAACAAGTATCGCGAGCTGATCGGTGTCGGCGTCGCAGCGGTCACCCACTGCCACTATTGCTCGTTCTTCCACACCGAAATCGCTCGCCTGAACGGCGCGACTGATGCTGAAATCGAAGATGCCGTTCACTATGCGAAGTCGAGCGCGGGTTGGAGCACCTACCTCAACGGCATGCAATACGACTACGAGCAGTTCAGGGACGAAGTGCTGGCGACCTGCGCCCATGTTCGAGCGATGTCTCAGTAGCCCAAGATTCGACCAGCAATCGTGCGCTCGGTGCGGCGAGAATGCAGGGCGGCCGGAGCCAGGGAAATGACAGACACAGGACACGGGCGGCCAATCGGCCACCCGTGTTCGTCATGCGATTCGATGGCAGTTCGCTTTAAGTGTGATCCGGCTCGTGTTTGGAGGCGCTACCGCGAATTGCCGACACGGCTGCCTGCCGGGAGAACGCGGCTACGGCGCTGGCCGCGCGACCGAGTCGTCGCGAGCCTCGAGTGCGTTCCGGATGCGGCTTGACCTCAGGCAATGCGGTCTGCGAGTCGGATACCGGTCGCCGCACCGGGAAGGTCATCGGCTTTGGTGCGACGATCAACGAGCCAAGCTCGTCGATCTCAATCGTCTCGACGTCCAGCAATCGCTGGGCGACTCGCTCAAGATCCTCGCGGTGGGTTCGCAGCACCGTCAGTGCCGTTTCATGTGCCAGACTGACCAATCCCAACGTCTCCTGCTCGGCCGCGAAGGCGGTCTGTGGCGAGATCTGTCCGACGTCGCCAGAGGATGTCGCCGTTGAGAGCAAACCGAAACTTGCGCTCATCCCATAGCGATGGACCATCGAAGACGCGATCGAAGACGTGCGCTCCAGGTCGTTCGATGATCCGGTCGTGATGTCGCCAAAGACGATTTCCTCAGCCGCGAATCCCCCCAGCAGTGCCGCAAGGCGATCGCTCAGCTGAGCACGAGTCCAGAGTCCGCGATCCTCGTCCGGCACGATCATGGTGTACCCTCCGGCCTGACCGCGCGACACAATCGACACCTTGCGCACCGTGTCGGCATTCGGAAGCAGATGGGCCACGATGGCGTGCCCTGCCTCGTGATACGCGACCACGCGGCGTTCCTGCTCCGTGAATCGGCGAGTATTGCGGGCGGGACCGGCGATCGTTCGATCGAGTGCCTCAAGCAGATCGGGCATGTCGATGATCCCGCGCCGTGCGCGGCCAGCAAGAATGGCTGCCTCGTTGATAATGTTGCTCAGGTCGGCGCCGGTCATGCCGCTCGTTCGCGCGGCGATTTCGTCGAAGCTGACATCTTCGGCGAACGGCTTACCTCGTCCGTGAACCGCAAGAATGGCGGTACGAGCGGAGCGATCGGGCAAATCGACCATGACTTTGCGGTCGAAACGGCCAGGGCGCAGCAGCGCGGAGTCGAGGATGTCGATGCGGTTCGTCGCGGCGACGACCACCACCGTCGTGCGCTCCTCGAACCCATCCATCTCGACCAGGATCTGATTGAGCGTCTGATCGTATTCGGTACTCTGCTCGACGCGGCCCCGGCGTCGACCAATCGCGTCGATCTCGTCGACGAAGATGATCGACGGTGCGTTTTCTTTGGCCTTGCGGAACAGCTCGCGCACGCGTGATGCGCCAACGCCCACATAGAGTTCGACGAACTCAGAACCACTGACGGAGAAGAACGACGCTCGAGCCTCGCCTGCCAATGCACGGGCGATGAGCGTCTTGCCGGTCCCTGGAGGGCCCGCCAGAAGTACGCCGCGCGGGATGCGCGCGCCGACCTCGCGGAATCGATCAGGCTCGCGTAGGAAGTCGACGATGTCGGCAACTTCTTCCTTCACCTCGGAAGAACCGGCGACGTCATCAAACGTGATCAGCTTTTCGCCCGGACGAATTGGCTCAAAAGCGCCCTTACGTGAAGAATTTGAACCCATCGAACCCGGTGTGAATCGTTTGAACATGAGGAACAGGAAGACGCCGATCCCCAAAAAGGTCACGATGCGAATGATCGTGGTCGAATTTGACGACCAGCCCGACTGATGTTCAAGCTGAATCGACGGCCACTGACTGGTTGGAATCTGCGCGTCAGTCAGGAACCCGGTGAATGACTGGCCGGGAGGGAGAACGACCTTGGTCGTGGTGTTGTCAGTGAATGTGACGTCGGCTGTGCGTCCGTCGCCTTGAACGACGACCTTGGAGACCTGACCAGTTTCGATTCGGTGGACGATCTGAGTTACGTCAACGCCGTTGGTCTGCGGATTGCTTTGCAACAGCGCGACAGTGATGAGGGCCGCAACCAGGAGAACAATTCCGGCTACGATGAATTTGGGCGAAAGGAATCTTCGCATGATTTCCTCGTTCTATGGCACGCGACGAAACTGACTCGCAAAGAACCCTCAGTCCTTTTCGGGCCTCAGAATCGGCACCGTACCTCACTCCGGCTCGCGGCGTTAGTATACATGTTCACAATCGGGTTACGAGATTATTGTCGAGCCGCTTGTCTCTGTCCTTCAGTTGCCACATTCCATTGAAACTTGTTCATTTGTCAATAGTAGGCGTTCTTTCTGTGACGAGCGCGAACGGGCACGTGATTCCGATGCGCAGACTAACTTTCTTAACGACCTCGCAAGCGCGAAAGCTCGCCGCGTACTGAGGTACTGATTGAGGCTCCAGCCCAATGTCGACTTGTTCAGTGACTAGAACTCGACGAAGTAGGTGGAACATGCTCGATCAATGAGATCTGGCGTGAGACTTGGCGTGGTACCGAGGTAGCGCGCGATACCGAGCATTGTGCGAAGTATGTCGCGCGGATGGCAGGATCGAAGCTCGCGCTTCGGTTTGACGTAATGCTCGCGCAGCAGATGCACGAGCCCTGCCTGCTCGAACTGAACGCCGAGCGCATCGCACTGTCGCCTGAAGATCTCTCGATACTGATCCAGCGTCGGGTTTCCAATGTGGATTTTGCTCTGGATACGCCGCAGAAATGCCTCGTCAACCAGGTCGCGCGGCGAGAGATTCGTCGAGAAGACGATGAGCTCATCGAACGGGACCTCGATCTTTTTGCCAGTATGCAGCGTCAGGAAGTCGACCCGTTTTTCGAGAGGTACGATCCAGCGATTGAGCAGATCGCGGGGCCGCACCTGCTGTCGTCCAAAATCGTCGATCAGCAACATCCCATTGATGGCCTTCATCTGCAGCGGTGCTTCATAGATTTTGGTGCTCGGGTCGTAGACCAGGTCCAGTCCCTGCAGCGTCAGTTCACCACCGACGATGACGGTTGGCCGCCGACAGGTCACCCAGCGACGATCGAGATCGGTGCGCGCGTTGCTGAGCGCAACCGGCTGATGATTCTGAAGATCGAGCACCTTGATGATCTGCCCGTCGACCAACAGCGCATGTGGAATCAGCACGTACCCGCCGAGGAGTTCGGTGATCCGTTCGGCCAGCACCGTTTTGCCGTTTCCCGGATCGCCAAACAGGAAGACAGACCCGCCCGTGTTTACGGCCTGACCGACCGCGTCCAGAATCTCGATCGTCATAGACCAGGTCGGTCATCGCCTGGTGAACTTCTTGTGGAGTGACTCGAGTATTGCGAATGGACTGCACCCGCACCATCTCTCGAAAGGCTTCAAGCGTGACTGGAGCGGGACCGACGTAGGAGTTGCGATCCATTACCTCCTGGACTCGCGCGGCTCCTTTTGGGGTGAGCATGTACTGGTACGCCATCTCGCCGATTCCCAGAGAGCCGTTGACTTCCAAAAGTTCTTCACGCTTGAGCGACGTGAGGGCGCGTTCCACGACGTTGAAATAGGGAAGGCAAAGCTGATCCGAAATAGCCTGACCGGTAGCCATGCTCTGAAAATAGATCGACTTGAGGGTGAGGTCAGCGATGAATGCGAGATCGAGTCCCGTCTGCTCGATTGCTCCTGGTTCTCCAAGTCCGAGACTTCGCGTGCTCTGTGCGAGACTCGCCATCCTCGACCACTCCCTTTGCAGGTTCCTCCCGGCAGCTACGTGCCACCATGGTTAGCCTACGGATCAAAATTGTGAGGGTCTCTAGGTGATTCGTCCGGAAAGCAGCAGACTGACGCACTATTTCGCGTACTCTGTGACGATCGGGACCGTTCGGGAATGAAGTAGACCTTTAGCACTCTGTCAATGGAGAACGACTTTCTGTCCTTCAGACAATCCTGACGCGACCTCCACCATGCCATTGCTCCGCAGCCCGATCTGAATCTCGACTTCGGTTTGATTCCCATTTTCGAGAACGGTGACAAACGTACGTTGTCCCACCGTGCGAAGCGCGCTCTCTGGAATGAGCAGCACGTTCTGCCGGACCGCCGTTTTGATCGTGACGTTGGCGTTCATGCCGGGCCGGAGATCCATCCCGTCCGGAGTCGTGAACGTGATTGTCGCCGGAAAGGTCGTGGTTCCGCCGCTCGTTTGCGCCACCGGCGAGAGGTTCGTGATCGTGCCGTCGATCTCCGTGCCGGCATAGGCATCGAGTCGGAATGTAGCTGCCATGCCGTTCTGCACATGGGGGAAATCAACCTCATCAACGTCGATCGAGAGGTTGAGATCCGACAGGTTCGCCATATCGACGACGGTCGACCCCTGACCAATGGGTGCGTCCTTCGCGGTTTGGACGTCGATGATCGTCCCATCGACCGGCGCCAGAATCAGCGATGAGGCGAGCTGGGACTTAGCCTTGTCGAACTCTCGCTTCGCGGCATCCAGGTTCTGTGCTGCTTCGAGCTTGTCTGCCGTCTGCTGCGGAGTTGGATTGCTCCCCGCGTTGGATTCGGCCAGGTTGAGTGCCGCCTCCGCATTGGCAAGCTGCTTCTGTGCTCGATCGATGGCGTCATCGATCGGTGTTCGGTCGAGCTGGACGAGGACGTCGCCTGCCTGAACGCTATCTCCAGGTTTGACGGCGACGATTTGCACCGTGCCGGAAACGTCAGTTCTGACCGCAATCGGATTCTTCGCCGCAAGCCTGCCCGTTGTCTGGATCGTGGCGGAGAGTGAGCCACGCTGCACGGTTGCCGTTCTGACGTTCCCACCGCGATTCAGCGCGTAGACCGCGACGGCCACGACGACGGCGACGATCAAAAGAGCCGTCGCAATGACGAGCAAGCGGCGTCTATTCATAACGCAGCACCACGATTGGCCGAATTCGGGCGGCGATCAAGCCTGGGCCCGTGCTGACGGCTGCCGTCGACGCCAGCGCGACGAGGAAGGTGAGGATGATCGTAACCGGACTGAGACTGAAATCGAGCTGGAACAGCTGCTGCCCGGTGAGATAGACCAGGTAGCGAGCCAGTGGATAACCCACCGCGATGCCGAGCAGACAGCCGGCGGCGGCGATCCCGAGCGCCTCTGACATTACCAGCCGTATGAGATGCCATGCGGTTGCGCCGAGGGCTCGCAACACACCGAACTCACGTCGCCGCTCGGTTAAGTTGATGATGAGCGTATTGGCGATCCCGGCCAGGCCGACCACCCCAATGATGACGACCATCGCATTCAGCATCAGGGTCAAGATGTCGATGGCCTGGCGGGAGCTCGCCTGGTCCTGATAGGTGGCCAGAGTCTGGGGACCATACTGACGGAAGGTCTCTTCTAGCTGCCGAAGTTCCGTTTCTACGTCGTGTGGGCTGGATGAGGTCAACTTCAATGCAAAGAGACTCGCTTGGCCCTGAACGTGGACGATCTGCTGCAGATCGTCGATACGTAGAAACAGCTTGCCGGTCGTCGTGGCACCAAGATAGGTGCTGGAGTCGTTCACGATTCCGACGATCTGGACCAACGTCGACGTCTTGCCAATGTCAAGTGTGCGGACGTCCCCAACCTGCGCGTGAAGCGTAGCGGCCAGGTTGCTCGTCAGCACCGCGCCAACGGGACTTGCCTCGCGCAACCAAGTCCCGGAGGTGACACGCGGGGTGTAGATCTGCGTGTCGGCAGGGATGCCCCAAACGTCCGTGCGTATGCTGCCGAGCGATCCACCCGTGTTGCCCCACGGTTCAGCCGCGATCACCGATGGCTGCTGATCGAGGTCTCGGGCGAAGTTCACAT
Source organism: uncultured Chloroflexia bacterium (assembly GCA_963822235.1). Lineage (GTDB taxonomy): Bacteria > Chloroflexota > Chloroflexia > Thermomicrobiales > Thermomicrobiaceae > CALAGB01. Next base: position 226,528 of record CAWGGU010000005.1, on the reverse strand, counting down.
CAAGGTACTGATTGAAATAGATCCAGCCGTCTGCTCCGTATAGCGCGTAGAGATGATCGACCGTCGTGTTGACGGACGTGCTGACCGCCTGCGTGGCCAGAAAGGTGGCAACGGCCACGGCGACCAATGCCAAAGTGATCCACGCGCGAACCGGGCGGCGCACCAGGTTCCGCAGCCCGATGGCGGTCATCGCGGACATTTCGCCTAACGGCCTGGTGATCCTCTGGACGACACCGCGACGAAAGTCAGCCGAGACGCCAACGCTGGCGATGAGAGGCGCGACGCGTTTGCTTGCCGATAGCCATGCCGGAACTGCGGCCGAGGTCAACGTGACCAGGAGTCCGACCGCGAGGGCCAGCGCCAACTCGCGGGTTGACAGCGAGAAGGGCGGAAGGACCAAACCGGAAAGTCCCGCCAGAAAGGCTGACAGCGCCCGACCTCCCAGAAGTCCGATTGCCCACCCGGTTGCTCCACCAGTCACCCCGACGATGGCCGCGAACGTCAGATAGGTGCGCATGGCAGTCCAGCGGGTGCCACCTAGCGCCTTGATGATGCCGATCTGGCGCGCCTCTTCGATCATTACCGCGGCAATAGTATTCGCCACCAGGAAGCTGCTCAGAGCTGCGCCGACGTAGGAGAAGACGCGCAGCAGCAGGAGAAGCGTCGCAAGCTCGCTGCTTCCGGTGAAAGAATTTGGGTCGCGCACGGCGAAGCCGCTATGCGGTATGCCACGTTTGTCCAGAAACGATGCGATGTCGTTGGCGGTTTGGCTGGCTCGCTGCGGCTGATCGACGCGCAGCATCAGGTAATTGTCATATTGATTGCCCAGAATCGAGCGCAGATCGTGGTCGGGCATGAAGGCCGTCGCTTGATTCAAGATGGACGCGTCGATGGTTGCCGGAGCGCGCACGAAACCACTGATGCGTGCGTAAGAGGTGTGAGCGCCGGCATTGGGCTGAAGCGCCACCAATTCGCCCACGCGCAGGTTCACGAGCTTGGTGGCCGTCACATCGAACACGACTTCACCGCGTTCTGGGTAGCGCCCAGAGACGAGTTCGAGCGTAGAGAGCGGTGTGTCGGTGAAGCTGGGGACACCGAACAATTGCGTTGAGACCCAGCCGTTTCCCGCTGAGACCCGTGTGTACTGAACTGAGCGAGTGTCTGCGACCGAGACGTTATCTCGTCTCTGGATGAGATCGACCAGCGTCGGAGAAAGGTTCGAGACGAAGGCGGTCATGTCCGGTTGCTTGGTACTGGCGTAGGTCTGGCGCTGGGCAACGGCCAGGTTCCGGCCGGTGAATGAGATGGCGACGACGCCTGCTACGCCGAGCATGACCCCGAGGATGGTCAGGAGCGCGCGCAGTGGGCGGCGCTGGAGATCCCTCAAATTCTTGACGAGGAGCAAATCCATCGGTGCCGAATCCGTGTGCGAATGAGTAGCCATCAGACAGGTTCGTCAGTTCCGCCAGACAGTATGTCATAAGTCACGGGCCACGTATTCGCGCATGGTTGATTCGGTCAATACATGGGATACACGCGGAAACGGCCCCAGGTGAGCCTGGGGCCGTTTCGATCGCATTTACGATCTCGACTTCTCAGCCGAAATCGCGTGCGAACATGTCGCTATCCTCGAACCGCGGAAAGCATGCGTCCAGTGAGTGTAGAACCACTCAGAAGAATCGCGGAACCGAAACCAAGAAGCGACACGAGGATCAACGTCAGCGGGCTGATGCCCACGAGAGCCAGGATTCCGAGGACAACGCCACCAACACCGACGAGCATCTGGATGGCGGTACTACCCATCACCGCATCACGGGCGATAGTTTGGTGAGCTTCGTCTGTGTTGTAGCGTGTTGCTTCCATCGAGTTGAGGCGGGACAGCGTGCCGGCGGATAGGATCAACGTCGCGCCGTAGGCAATAACACCGATCGCCAACAGCGTCATCGGAGCGAGTGATAGCAACGCGAGAACACCGAGAACGGCTACGCCGATACCACCGATAAACTCGAGAGAGACGCCGCCACCAAGCTCAGTCTGGCCGGTCCAGGAATCTGACGTTCCAGAACCTGCCGCAAGACGGCTGTACTTCGAAAGAACAGCAGTACCTTCCGCAAGGAGTGCCGCTCCCACCACGATCACGCCGATCGCGGCAAGCGTCTGCGAGACGATGCCTGCAAGCCCGAGGATACCGAGAACGATGGCGCCGATACCGCCAAGCGCTTCGGTGATCGACCCCGCCGCGACGGTTTCAGCGGCGGACGTTTCCTGCCGCCTCGCTTCGGGTCGATCGACGTCACGTCGAAGTTCGCGATCCATTACAAATCCCTTCAATAAGAGCGGATAATTGTGCCGATTACAGCCGGAACCGATCTCACGTCCATGGATCGACGGCGGTCGTAACGAGTGACGATCAGTCTGAGCGACGACCGACCACTCCCAGATCCGAGCCTCCATACGCGAGAAACGATGGATGATTCGCACTGGAGACTACCTGGCTCAGTTTTTCGAACCTGCTGACCGGCGCTGGACTTCATCTCAGTCCCAGCTGTCTTTTACTTTGCATAATCGATTCCAGGATGAGGTCCTTTGAGGCGACGAATTCGATCGTACGTCCTCTGGAAGTGGACATGCCCCTGGTATTGCCCACGTGGATGGGAAAATCGACCTGGATAATATCTCGTCATATCCAGAGAAGGGAACGGGATGTGCTTTTGGACGAATGTGTTTGTACAGAGCGGCTCTACACTCGAGGACGACGCGGGCCGAAAAGTGGTTGTGCGCTCTATTCTCCGCCGTGAATCGTAACGTCGTGAAGGCCGATTTGGGTCGGAACGTCGTCGACGATCTCTCCATCCCGCATCGTGATGATCCGGGATGCGGATTGCGCCACACTCTGATCGTGTGTCACCAGGATGAGCGTCGCACCCTCGTGCCAAGTTTGGCCGAGCAGGTCGAGCACGAGGTCTCCTGACGCGCTATCGAGATTTCCAGTGGGTTCGTCCGCGAGAAGGATCGGCGGGTCATTGGCCAGCGCTCGAGCGATTGCCACGCGCTGCTGCTCGCCCCCAGACAGCTCATTTGGAAAGTGGTCGGACAAATGTCCAAGTCCGACTCGTTCGAGAAGATAATGCGCGCGTTCAGATCGGCCACTCTTGGCGTTTATCTGCATCGGCAGCATGACGTTTTCGAGCGCCGTCAGGGTTGGCATGAGCTGAAAGAACTGAAAGACGATGCCGATCGAACGGCCGCGCCAGCGCGCCAGACGCTCCTCACTCATCCCGTCCAATCTCTGGTCGATGATCTCGACGTGTCCAGATGATGGCCGGTCGATGCCACTCAGCAAGTTGAGGAGAGTCGACTTGCCGCAGCCCGATGGACCCAGAATCGAGACCCACTCACCTCGATTGATCGTCAGGTCGACGGATCGAAGGGCATGAACGGCACGTCGTCCCGCCTGGTAGTTCTTCGAAACGCCGGACAGCGAGATGATCGGCGCTGCCGGGCTGACTTGAGCATCGATCCGCGATTCAGAGTGTATGCATAGATGTGACTCGGTTCAATCTGTGATCAAGCTGACGACGGCGACGAGCAGCGCTGCACCGATGACTGCAATGATAAGACTCCCGATAAGCCCCACCGCGCCGTGATAGCCGAGTGCATGAAACAGAAAGCCGCCAATGACCGCGCCGACCAGACCGATGGCCACGTTTCCGATGCAGCCAAATCCGCGTCCGCGCGTCACCTTTCCCGCTAGCTACCCCGCCAGGAGCCCTAGAATGATCCAGGCGATCAAACTCCCGGGTTCAAGTCTCATCAAATCGATCCATCTCGGAGCGGCATCCCTGAGCGCAATCTCATGGATACTGGACAGTCGACCGTTAGTCAGTCGTTTCCTCGGACTTCGCGGACTGGCGATCGGCCCAGGCACGATCCGCGTCGGACAGATCGCTGCGTCGCAACAGATCAGGGCGGCGAGCCAGAGTGCGCTCCAGCGATTGAGCGTGGCGCCACTCATTGACGCGGGCGTGATGCCCGCTCAACAGAACGTCCGGCACCGGGAGCCCGCGATAACTCTGAGGACGCGTGTATTGCGGATACTCGAGCAGCCCCGATGTGTGCGACTCATCGGTCAGTGATTCTTCATCGATCACTCCGGGAATAAGACGGGCGATAACGTCGATCATCACCGCCGCGGCCAGGTCGCCACCGGTCATGACGTAGTCTCCGATCGAGACCTCGCGTCCGTTCAGGATTTCCGTGACGCGGGCGTCAATCCCTTCATAGCGCCCACACACGAAGATGAGCCGCTCTTCCGTCGCCAGTTCTCGTGCCATGGACTGATCGAATACTTGGCCGGAGGGTGAGGGAATGATGACTGGAACGTTCGGCAGATCGTCTGCCGCGACGTCCTCGACGGCCTCGACTATGGGTGGCGCCATCATAACCATGCCCGCACCACCGCCATACGGATAGTCGTCGACCGAACGGTGGCGGTCATTGGCCCACGCGCGAATGTCGTGCAGTTCGACCCGAATCTTTCCCTCGTCCTGGGCTCGTTGAATGATGCTCTCGGTGAGGGGGCCGGTGAATGCGGCCGGGAATATGGTGAAGACGTCAATGCGCATGTGGCGCTTCCGGCGAGGCATTTGAATTCAGCTGGAACATTTCGAAGAGCGCTGGGGCGAGTCCCTCCAAAGTCGAAACCTCCAGATCGGGCACGACATGATTGGACGTACCTCCGGCCAGATTGAGCCAGACCGTGCGCATACCGGCTCTCGCGGCACCTTCCACGTCGAACCGGTAGGAATCTCCAATATGGATCGTCATCTCTGGAGGTACGTCGAGCTGGTCGGCGGCAAGCTGATAAAGCTCTACCCGCGACTTGTAGTAACCCGCTTCCGCGGAGGACAGTACCAGGTCGAACATGTCCAGGAGTCCGGCGCTTTCAAGAGACCACTCGAGGAATGGGTGGTGAATGGCGTTCGATATCACCCCGAGTTTGACTCCCGCGGAGTGCAGCGAATGCACCAGATCGGCCGCCCCTGGGCGCGGCCGGCTCGTCGCCAGCGTTTCGCGCATGAGCATCTCTACTCCACGCTCGATGTCATCGTCGGAAACCTGAACACCGGTCTGATCGCAGATGCGCCGGACGCACTCGAGCGAATCGACCTCGATGCCGCCTTCGATGGCGTCAACCCGAATCGCACGGTAGAGGCGCACAATCTCTTCATCGTCGATGATGTATGACGTTTCACGGTGCTGCGCCGCGAGCCATGTGAGGAATTGAGTGGGCAGGTCACGGACCTCGAGATGAAACCACTCATCGCATTGGAAAAGCGTGTCATGAAAATCGATCGTTACTGCTCGTCGCAAGTGCATCTCCGCCGTCGCATGACCGCACCAGCCATCATCTGAGCCGGTCTCGGACCATTATGCACGACGGACGCGCACTGTCAGTTCTGAGCCATGATGCGAGGCAAAAGCCGGAAAGCTCGATTGGACTGAAGATCAGGCCGCCGGATGGAAGGTGGGAACCTCGACGGCTACGCGCTCGCCCTCCATGGCACGGATGAACGCCTCGACGATTTCCGGATCGAACTGTGAGCCGGAGCCGCGGCGGATTTCCGCCATCGCCACGTGATGTGGAAGCGCCTTGCGGTAGACACGATCGCTGGTCATGGCGTCGTAGGTATCGGCAACCGCGATCACGCGCGAACCGATGGGGATCTCGGTTCCCGCCAATCCGCTCGGATATCCGGTGCCGTCCCAACGCTCATGGTGATGCAGCACAACGTCGGCAGCTTCACGATACATGGAAAGGATGCCGAGAATCGATGCGCCCTCGGCCGAGTGTTCTTTGATGATCTCGCGTTCGGCGTCAGTGAGCTTGCCCGGTTTGCTCAGAACGAAGTCGGTCGTCCCGATCTTGCCGATGTCGTGGACCGGCGCGGCGGCAAGGATGACCTCGCGTTCCTCAAACGAAAGTATGTCGAGTCGCTCAATGATCATCTCGACGTAGTCAAGGACCCGCTTCGAATGCTCCGCGGTGTACGGATCACGCCGGTCGAGCAGATTTGCAACGAGCTCGATCGTCGATTTCGTCTCCAGATGGATCTGCCCATAGCGGCGAAATGAGAGATACGGTCCAAGGAGAGGCACGACGACCAACAGCACACCGATCGGATTCTGTTGGTAGAGGACCGGAACCATTGCACCGAGCGTCGGAAGTGACAGACTCTCGAACGCGACGCCGCGAATATTGTTGCGCCACATGCGCCACGGCGTCGTTCCCAAAACCTGCGACAGCACCACTGCGATGATGCCGGAGTTGACGACATTGAAGACCATCGCCGAGATCAACGTTGCGCCGATATTCGTGGTGCTGGCGATCGGTGAGTGGTTGAGGTCGGCGATCGACGTGTACATCCATCCTGAGAGGAAGGTCGAAAGAACGTAGTTCGCGACGTTGACGCTGAGCTTGATCGCCGGTCGTCGCTGAATGACTTCGACGGTCAACGCGCCGATACCGGCGACGAGCGCTCCGATCGACGGTCCGAGGCTTATGGCCGCCGCGAAACATAGCGACGATGCCACTGAGACCGTGATGCGCGCGGAGGCAAGTGGGAGGTCGGTGTCGAAGAAGTCCGCCGCGATAATCAGCGCGATCAGCGTCACTCCCAGGAAGACCCGGTCCGGGTTCATATTGGGCATCCACACGTGCGGCGACGCAAGGCCAAGCACAGCCGCGGAAGCCGCGGCCAGCAGTATGACCAATACGTAGATTCGCGCGGGGACTTGCACGGTGCGCTCTCAGTTCCTCGACTGTCGCCCCTGACGGACCAACGTCGTGCGACTGCTGGGAATGCCTCACGCACTCACGGTGTCCGGACACCCCTGCGCCAGGTAAAACCAACAGTTCGATTATAGCAATGTGCGGGTCCGTTTTTGTTGTGCTCATGCGGAAAATGAGGTGGCCCCTGAGTACCGAACGCAGAAGTACATGAGTACTTGATCGGTGCTGGAGAGGTAGTATCTGAAGGGAATTTCTCGCACTGGCACAGCGGGCGAGAGTTGATATTGGAGGCAAAGAGAATCCCGAACTTCGATAGTCGCTCTCCAGTGCCTGACTGTCGAAATTCGGGATTGTGATAATGCTCGTTGCCGTCAGGCCGATTCGCTCAGTCGGAACTGTCGATCTCCTGACCTAAATTGGTGGCTAAAGCACCGGGGGTGTAGCTACTTCCATTTAAACATGTTCAGTAGTCCCTTCCTGCTGCAACAGCCAACGGAAAGAGCCGCAGCCTGGTGCTGGCGATCTATTTCCACTTCATGGCTTCCAACCCCCACATTTACTCGGTAGATCGTCGAGCCACTTGTTTGTCCAACTCGACGCGAATCGACATAAGAACAACTGATCTGGTCGAACTGTGACTGTCTGTCCATGGCGCCACAATCTCGCGATCTCGGCGCTCCTCGACATTTTCTCTTGAGACAATAGTAGTACTTTTGGATGGTCAAGTCAACCCAAACGTACTCTCGATGAAGGTACTTGCGGGCGTCTCGAACAGGACGAACCTACCGAGGGTGTCGACATTTCGGCGTAGGGAGAATTCCGAACTGATCGCGGAGAATCCGGCTGTCGACTGCGGTTCGAGTACCATTCCGTACACGACGGTTCGAGAAGTGGATGCGCTGAAACGAGGAGAGGACGTCGATTGCCGGTTACCTTTGACGTCGCGGTCGCGAAGACCAACAAATACGCCAGCCGCGAAAGTGGCGACACCGTTGAGGTCGTGGAACGGCCGGCTGGAGGACTCTCGGTTGTCGTCGTGGATGGTCAGGGGAGTGGTGAGCATGCCAAGCGGCTCAGCCTGTTGATTGCCGGACGCACCGTGGGCTTGCTCAACGAGGGCGTTCGTGACGGAACCGCGGCGCGCGCCGCGCACGACTTTCTCTTTGCCCACCGCGGCGGGCGTGTGTCGGCCGCACTCGATATCCTCTCGATCGACCTTGCCTCGCAAACCGTGGTTCTATCCCGGAACAGCGAAATCCCTATGCTCGTCTACAGTGAGGGCGGCTGGTCCACGATCCACGAATCTGGCGGGCGGATCGGAATCTATCGCGTTACGCGTCCGAAAGTGCTGGAGTTTCCGTGCACGCCTGGATTTCACGCGTTGGTCGTCACTGATGGTGTGCTCAATGCGGGAAAACGCTTTGGCGCGCTGGTCGACCTCGAAGATTCAGCCACGCGTCTTTTGGGTGCTGACCATGGCGCCGAAGAGATGGCCGAGCGCATGTTACGCGAGGCAATGCGAGCGGATCGAAACCGTCCACAGGACGACATGACCGTGGTGGCGCTGCGCCTCGAACCGGGCGTGGAGGGCCAGGCGGTCCGCCGGCTTAGCGTCTCGGTGCCGCTTTCTCATTGACCCCCTGAGCCGTCGCGGCTCGAAGGAGTCCCACATGAAAATCGCTGTTGTGGGCCCGTGCGCTTCGGGAAAGTCGACGATCGTCGCGGCGCTACGTGAACAAGGTCACGATGCGTACGCCGTGAGCCAGGAGCATTCGATCGTGCAAGCGCTTTGGAAACATCTGGAGCCGGAGTTTCTCGTGCTGCTCGAGACTGATTATGAGGATGTGCGGCAACGACGAGGCGGATCGTGGCCACGCTGGCTTTATGAAGTGCAACTCGAGCGATTGAACGATGCTCGCCACCATGCAGACGTGGTGGTCGACACCGGTCGTACTTCACTCGAGGACTGTGTGTCGCTGATCAGGGCTACCGTTGAGGAGAATCGGTCACATTAGCGGTTAGGCAGGAGGACTGGACTGCTTTGCCTGCCAGATCTGTGATCCAAGCGGCGTCAACTTGACTATGGTGTTCCCTTTTTCATCCTTCGACAGCTCGAAACGCGCCCGCTCAAAATACTGAACCTTCGTGCCATTCTGGTCGAGTACTTCGCTGATCGGATAGCCGAAGATCGCCAGGCCGCCGTTGGCTTTCCAGAAATCCTGGAATTTACCTGCCAACGTGTGCCCTGTGGCCTGGAAATAGAGTCCACTGAATCCATCCGGCTTATCTACCGGGTCCTGAGTGCTTCCGATCGCTTCATCGCCGAGCAGACCGAGGCTCACGTCGCCGTGTTTGCCAATTTCGAGCCGCGCGTATTGGAAATATTGCACGACGGTCCCTCGCGAATCGGTGAATTGTGGGCTAACTGGATCTCCAAAAAGGTCAGCGACCATTGTTCTTCTGCCAGAACGTCAGGAACTGGTCGGACACATAGAGCTTCTCAGACGGGAAATAACGCGCGCTGGCCGTCGCGGAGTTGTCGGTGACGGTGAAATGCCACTCGGTATCGCTCTGGTCCCCTTGCTGATCTGTCGCAATCAGATGGGCCGTGTAGCTGCCGGCCGAGAAGGTGTGCTGCGCTTCGACGGTCCAGACTTGCGCTTGTGGTTTGTCAGCGTTGGCGCTCACCGGAGTTGTCGTCGCCGCAGTCAGCTTTGCCGCGATCACCTCGCCATTGACGGTCAGCTTTGCGTTAGAGATATTCGTGTCGCTCTGCACGTTGGCATGAATGAGCAGCAACCCAGCGGACATTGTGGCGTCGGACGGAGGATCACTGAACGCGATTGACGGAGAAATTCGTGGGCCAGTGGCCTGAAAGCTCCAAGACTGCGTCTGGTGGTTGCCTTTGACGTCTCGCACGTCCACGATCGCGTTGTGCTTTCCGCGCGGCATCACACTCTGAAATCGAACGACCCACGTTCGATCACCCAACGTCTCGACGGCGGGACTCTGCTGTACACCATCAATGCTGAGTGTGACTGACTCGATGGGCTTTGCGGCGTTGACGTGTGCCTCGATGGTGACTACCCCCGGGTCGGAGGTTGATCCCGGCTTCGGTGAGAGTTCGGTGATCGAGGGGTGGGCCGACAGCGACATCAGATAGGCGAGCATGGCGAGCAAGATGACGAGAACAATGACGAGGATCGCGCGCACCGCGGCAGAACTGTTGCGTCCACCCGAATGATCGGCGCCGACGCGTGGTCGACCCGGCGGAATGTAGATAGGAGTCGTCGGAGCTTCGATGGCCTCATCGGAAATAGGGGAAATACGAGAATCCGACTCGGGATTGAATCGTATCGGCTGACGCATCGACGAGACCTCATTGTCCGCATTGAAGGGCTGGTCCAACACCGGACGAGGCGGCTGGTCCGCGCTACTCAGCGTGTCGGAGCGATTCTGTGGAGCACGAAAAAAACGCGCTCGCCTACCCCCATAGAACGCAAGAATGCTGCCAATGTCAATGGTCGAGCGGCCCGAATTTGAGTGTAAAGTGGCTGTTTGTCTCATCGGTGGACGCTTCTCTACGTTGACTATCAATAGCCGCACTGTTCGGTGGTCGTCGCTGCGACCGCCGAAAACGCCACAGGGACGACGAAACTTGGATCGGTCTCGGATTCAAATGAAGATGAGCCAGCCTCAAACGGTACCAGTTTGTAAGGCGGGGCGTCGTCACATCTGGACCGCGCTTGTACACTACCCAACATGAACGAATGCACCGAGATGACGTTCAAGCTGAGGGTTAGTCGCGCCGGAACGGGAGCCGTCCAGGTTCGAGGTCTGTCGCTGCTGCTGGCGTTGCTGCTGATCCTCACGAGCTGTTCGCTGCGTTCGACATCGAAGTCGACCTCAACCGCTTCAACGGAAGTATCGACCGGGGCGTCTGTACCGTCTGAGATCACGCCGACAGCGTCGTCGGCGTCGTCGTCCACCCCGGACGGCAGCCCTGCTGCCGTCGCCACCACCACCGAAGTCGTTCAGAGCCCGGCACCAAGCGGCAAGCAGTCCATAACGATCGCCGGGGGCCCGCAGGACCCGCAGACACTCGACCCCGCGGTTATTCGCGACGTCGATTCGGCCTTCTATGCGCGGCAGGTCTTTCGTGGGTTGGTCAAGCTTAGCGTGGATCTGAAACCGGCTCCAGATCTGGCAGACAAGATCGACGTGTCGAGCGATCAGCTGACCTACACCTTCCACCTTCGCAGCGGCCTGAAATTCTCAAGCGGGAAAGCGATCACGGCGACCGACGTGCAGTACTCGCTGGACCGCGCGACCGATCCGGCTATCGCTCAGCAGGCCGGAGGTGCGATTCCGGCACTGACATTTCTGACCGACATCGCCGGTGTGAATGAACGGGCGGCGGGGAACGCCGATCACATTTCCGGCGTCAAAGTTGTTGACGACCAAACGCTGACCATTTCGCTTACTCACCCCGTGTCCGACTTTCTGGTCAAGCTCGCCAGTACACCCGCATCGGTCGTTGATCGTACCGACGTCTCCAAGGGCGGCGAGTGGTGGCGGTCTCCAGATTCCAGCGGTCCGTTCACGATATCGAGCTGGAAGGTCGGCTCGCAGATCGTATTGGCGGGCAATCCAAAGTACGTAGTCGAGCCGCCAACACTCCAGACCGTGACCTTCTTGTTTGGCGCTTCAGCAAGTGATCCGTTCACATTGTATGAGCGAGGGCAGGTGGCCTGGGCGAGCGTTCCCAGCGACGCCGTCGATCGCGTCCAGGCGTCTAACTCTCCCTATCGAGATCAGTTAGTGGTGCAGCCGCTACTTGCCACGAGCTATATCCTGCTTAATCCGAACATGGCTCCATTCGACGACATCAACGTTCGCAAGGCCTTGATCATGGCGTTCGACCGAACCAAGATCGCTACGGTCACCTATGACGGACACGTGCAAGAGCTCAATGGAATCGTGCCTCCAGGGCTCGACGGGACTGACTGGTCGGCGGACGTTCCAGCATATGACCCGTCTGCGGCCAAAACCTTGCTTCAGCAGACGTCGTTGGCGAACGGTGGGTCCGGAGTCATCTTCTATACGAGCGGCGAATACGCGCCGGTCGCGATGAAATTGCAGCTCAAACAGAATCTCGGTCTCGATTCGGACGTCGTGCAGCTCGAGTTCACGGACTATTTGAGCGACATCACCGCCCACAAACTGCCGGCGACGACCGAGAGCTGGGTTGCCGACTATCCCGATCCAGAAGATTTTCTCCGTGCGCTTTTCTATTCGACGAGTAGCGAGAACTCGGTTGGATATAAGAATCCCGAAGTAGACAAGTTGCTGGATGAGGCGTTGGCCGAGCCGGATAAAGCCAAACGAGACGGGTTGTATCAACAGGCTCAGCAAAAAATCATCGACGACGCGGTCGTCATTCCGCTGTATGCAGACATTGACTACCAATTGGTCGAGCCCTACGTTCATGGGCTTCAGATCTCGCCGGTCGGCATATTAGGACTCGAGTCTGTCTGGGTTACGAAGTAGCTTGTTGGAGCGCGCGTCATGACGCAAGAGGCGCACAACTCATTTCGAGAGTCCTTCGGCTTTCGCATTCGGATCGAGCCTGTGACGGTGCAGACCATCCCTCGACTGAGGTTGAGTTGGTCGAGCCGGTTCGATCGAGAAGACGTCGGTCGGCTGGTCGTGGAGAATCCCGGGTTGTCTCTCTGGATCCCGGACACCGGCGAATACGTTGTAGGCGGGCCCTGGCGGCATCGCACGGACATCGCCGCGGTGATGGAGCTTTCCTCCCAATCCGGAGCGGTCCCATTGCTGCAAGAGCTCCGATCCGCCGCCGCGAATGCGGGCAAGCGACTCATCATCGCCAGTGAGCATCACGAATCCCGGCAGAAGCTCTTCTATGAATCCGCTGGGTACGACCTGATCGAGGAAATCCTGATCTACGAGCTGAACCAGATCCCCTTTGGGTCGATCACCACGCCCCGCTTGCGTTTCGAGCGGGTCGACCTCAAGAGTGCTCGTGCGATTCGGGAATTGATCGAGCTCGACCATCGTTCGTTTCCATGGCTGTGGTGGAACAGCCAGGCGGAATTCGACAATTACGCCGGTAGCTTTGGCGTCAACATCTATCTCGGCCGAGACGCTGACGGCAAGCCGGTTACCTATGTTGGCGTGACCCGGTTCCGCAACTGGGGGCATTTGGACCGAATCGCCGTCGATCCCTCGGTTCAAGGTGAAGGACTCGGGCTCGAATCACTCGAGTGGGCGGTTCATCTGCTGTCGGAATCGGGCGCCAGACGCATCGGGCTCAGCACACAGGCGCGCAATGTTCGCAGTCGTCATCTCTACGAGCGCTATGGGTTCCGCCGCTCGCCATCTCAGGACTATGCGCTGTACGGTCAATGGCTGACCGAACCGGAACCGATGTAGGTTCGCTGGACGACGAGTGAGAGAAGATAATGGGAAGCACGTTCGGATCGATATTTCGTATTACGACCTGGGGTGAATCTCATGGTCCGGCGCTTGGAGTCGTGATCGACGGCTGCCCAGCAGGACTCGAGATTTCCGAGGAGGTCATTCAACGCGATCTGGACCGTCGTCGCGTCGGCCAGAGCAAAGTCACGTCACCACGCAACGAAACGGATCGCGTGACGATTCTTTCGGGCGTTTTCGAGGGGCGCACCACGGGCGCACCGATCTCGCTGATTACCTATAACAAGGACGCGGACTCGAGCAAGTACGATGCAATTCGCGACCTCTTTCGTCCTGGCCATGCCGACTACACCTATTGGGCCAAATACGGAATTCGCGATCACCGGGGTGGAGGCCGCTCCAGTGCCCGCGAAACGTGGGGACGGGTAGCCGCCGGAACGATTGCACGCGGAATCCTCAAGACTGCGGGCATCGACGTCTACGGTTTCGTCCGACAGCTGAACACCATCACGATGGAATCCTTCGACCGGGATGAGATCGATCGCAATCTCGTGCGCTGTCCAGATCCTGCCGCGGCCGAGCGTATGGTCGAGATGATTCTCGCTGCCAAGGACTCGAAAAACAGCGTCGGGGGAGTCGTCGAGATTCGGGCTGATAACGTCCCGCCTGGTCTCGGCGAACCGACGATGGACAAGCTTGACGGTCTCCTTGGCCACGCCATGCTGAGCATTCCAGCCGTCAAAGGCGTCGAGATCGGCATGGGTTTCGACGCCGTGATGATGCACGGTCGCGATCACAACGACGGGTTCTACATGGAAAACGGGCGTGTGAGGACGATTTCGAACAACGCGGGCGGCATGCTCGGTGGCATCTCGAATGGCGAACAGATCGTCACCCGCGTTGCCGTCAAGCCGACATCCTCGGTCGCCCAGGAGCAACGAACCGTCGACATCCACGGCAACGAGCAGACCGTTCTGGTGGAGGGCCGGCACGATCCGTCGATCTGCCCACGCGTGGTTCCCGTCGCCGAGGCAATGATGGCGCTGGTCTTGGTTGACCTCTACCTGCTCAACCGCGCGGCACGCATCTGAGTCGCGTCAGCTCGTAGCGTTTCTCAATCGATCGAAGAAATCGGGGAAGGTCTTGGCGACACAGTCGGGATCTTCGATCGTGATTCCTGAGACGACCGAGCCGAGGATGGCGAAGCTCATCGCCATACGGTGATCGTCGTAGGTCTTGATGGTGGCTGGCCCGGTCTTCCCAGGGTAGATCGTCATTCCATCGGGGCGTTCGTCGACCGAGACGCCAAGGCGGCGCAACTCGGTCGTAACGGCGGCAATGCGATCGGTCTCCTTGTGACGAATATGAGCCACGTTGCGGATCGTGACCGGTGACGATGCGAGCGGGGCAATGGCGGCCAGCGTCTGCACCGTGTCCGAGATCGCGTTCATGTCGACGTCGATCCCGCGAAGCTGCTTCGGTCCCCGCACTTCGATCCAGTTTGAATTTCGCCGAACGTCACAGCCCATGCGTTCGAGCACGTCAACGAACCGCGCGTCACCCTGCGCGGACTCCGATCCCAGATGCAGCACACGAACACGACCTTCCGTCGCGGCCGCGAGCGCGAAGAAGTACGAGGCGCCGGAGGCGTCTGGTTCGACCGAGTAGTCGACGGGCCGGTACGTTTGACCACCTGAAACGTGAAAAACTCGGTAGTCGTCGTTGCGCATCTCGGCGCCGAATGAGCGCAGCGCGTCGGCGGTTAAATCGACGTAGGGCTTCGAGACGAGGTCCCCGTCGACGGTGATGGTCAAGCCGTCTTGGGTGAGTGGCCCAATCATGAGGAGCGCGCTGAAATACTGGCTGCTGGTGTCACCTCGGAGGCTGACGCTTCCACCTTTAACGCCCCTTGCTCGTATTTGGATCGGTGGGCAGCCCGTTGCCCGAAGTGGATTCAGCAGCCACCCCGAGCTGATGCAGCGCATCCAAAAGCGGCGCAAGCGGACGCTGGCGCATGCGCTCGGTGCCGTCTACCTCGAAGTCGCCCTCGCCAAGCGCCAAAAATGCGGTGATGAACCGGGCCGTCGTTCCGGAGTTGCCCACGAAGAGCTTTGCGCTGGAGGCTGGGATGCGCCCACCCTGGCCGTCAACCTCGAATGTCGATGTGCGTGCATCTTCGCGGACGGAGATGCCGAGGCGCCGCAAACACTCCGCCATGTATTTTGTGTCGTCGCTGAAGAGGGCGGACGTGATGGTGCTGCGCCCGTCAGCCATCGCCGCAAGGATCAATGCCCGATTGGTGTAGCTCTTGGATCCGGGCAGTGTCACATCCGCGTCGACCGGATGCGCCACCGGGTGCATTTCGAGGAGCTGACGGACAGGCGTCACCTCACCGGACATATGACCAGCCCTCAGGTGAATTTGAGATCCCAGTTGTACGGGATGTCAGGCGAGTCGTAGGGGACACGGTATTCGTCGGGATCGGCTGGGTCGTACGGTTGGGTTGGGAAGTTGATGAGATAACAGGGCTCGACACCGATGTTTTTGAATCCGTGCAGCACACCGATTGGGATCTTCACGACAATGCGGTTGTCGTCGCCCATGTAGAAGACATTCAGCTCTCCATACGTCGGTGAATCCTCACGCATGTCGTACAGGGGCACCTTGATCATGCCGCGAATGCAGGTGAAGTAATCCGTCTGCTTCTTGTGATAATGCCAACCACGAATGACACCCGGATAGCTGACCGACACGTAGCACTGACCGAATCCGTCAAAGATGGGATCGTCCCGGCGCAACAGCTCGGTCAGCCCGCCGCGGTCGTCCGCATGAGTCGTCAGCTTCTTGATTTCCACACCATCGATCACCGTGGCTCTTCTCCTTGATTTCGTTAGACATAAGCCGCGAAGCGTGGCACGGGCGGCCACTTGATTGGCTCGCGGCGAGTATAGCAGAGGCCTGGCGAGCTACCGGCGATGGGCCACGAAGATCATCGACGACGATCCGTCGTCAAGCGGATCGAGCGCATATGAGCCGTACACGCCTTCGATCTCGAAGCCGGCGGTTTCGAGCAGTCCCAGCATTTCGAAGTGGTGGATGTAGCGAGATTGATAGCTGGTTTGCGACCTCGTGACCCGTCCTTCGCCGTCGATGCGATCGAAGATGAGAATCGTTTCGATCAGTTGCTCAGTCGGATGCACCCTGCGTTGCGAGAAGCGGTTGATTCGCGTGCCGTCTGGAAGGGTCCAGTCGCCGTCGAGGGCTAGTCGATCGTCCATTGCGCTGAGCGCGAGTGGAGTCGGGTGGAATACGTCGATGTACCAGCACACCGCGGTCGTCGAGCACGCGGCGGACGGCACTGAGCGTGTCGAGCTGAGCGACGCGCGATTCCAGATGCAGAAACGAATTGACGGCGCAGAAGACCAGTCGAAAGGTGTCGTTCGGCAGTCCTGCCAACTGACGCATGTCGCCGTGAACCAGATCGACGTTGCTGAGCTCGGAGCGTTCAAGACGCGCTCGAGCTCGCTCTAACATGTCGAGTGAAGCATCGACGCCAGTGACGTCGAAGCCCGCTTCAGCCAGCGGAACGAGCAGCCGCCCGGTGCCGCATCCAAGCTCGAGGATGGGTGATCCGACGATCTCAGCGTATCCCCGGTAGAGATCCAGGTCGATGTCAAATTCGTCGAATTCGAGGTCGTACAAGGGAGCGACGTCGCGATAGAAGGACTCGTTCATGACGCGATTGTACGGGGACGCCGCGACACACGCCATCGCCTGAGCTGCTTGATGTGACTGCCAGGCGACAAGTAGACTTCGAGGTTATGGCGAAGACGAAGGCGCCGACGGTTCCGCGTGACGAGAAAGTCGTTACGACGAACCGCAAGGCGTATCACGATTACCAGGTTGAAGAGGTCATCGAAACCGGTGTTGTGCTGCACGGATCGGAGATCAAGTCGATCCGACAGGGCAGGGTCAATCTCCGTGATGCCTACGCGCGCATTGAAAACGGCGAGCTCTGGCTGATTGGAGCGCACATCTCTCCGTATGAGCACTCCGGCGTCTACTTCAATCACGAACCAGATCGCCCACGGAAGCTTCTGGTCCACAGCCACGAGCTGGACTACTTGCGCTCAAAGGTCGAGGCGCGAGGCTACACGCTCGTTCCGGTACGCCTGGCACTGCGCAAGGGCCGGGCGAAGGTCGATGTGGCGCTGGCCCGCGGGAAGAAGTTGTATGACAAGCGCGCCGCCATGGCGGAACGAGATGCTCAACGGAACATCGAGCGCGCGCTGAAAGAACGTGGCTGATCCCTCCCAAACCATTGATAAACTCGGGCAAAATTGGTATCATTTCGGTTGCACCAACGGGGATGTCTGGTTTCGACAGGGTCGTAGGTGCGAAGATTGCAGGTCGAGGTCGCCCCGGGACTCGTAAAAAGGGGCACGCCATTAACTGGCACTGAGCAATACGCTCTGGCTGCCTAACTAGTAGCCACGCCTGCCCAGGTCTCACCCTGACGGATCTGGAGCGGGCGACACTTAGTCGGGGTGCGGTCGGTTGAGCACCGGATAAGCCGATCAAAGACAATCCGGTAAACCTTGGTGAAACCCCGTCGGTGGGGGTTCGCTAAAGGTTAAAAAACGCCGACTATGCCTGTAGTACATCTTCGACTGAATTCTCTGGACGGGGGTTCGATTCCCCCCATCTCCACCGACAGAATCCGAATTCGCATTCGGATGTGCAGGAAAAGCGGCCGGGTCAGCGTAATGCGGACCCGGCCGCTTTCTTGTTCGGGGACTGGCCAGCATCGGTTCGTCTGCGTCCTCTCAGAATCAGTGCGATCCGGTCGAACCGGCATCACGTCGCCTGGCAGCGGACATGCGATTCCGCGTCCAGTACTTGCGTTCGATGGAGCTAGGACAACGCACATTGAGGGAGCCCGCATGTCCTGGAAACGAAACGTTGGTTCGACCCTGGTGGGAATAGTCGTCTGCCAGCTCGCCGGTGCGGCCGGGGCTGCGTTGAGCAATGACGGGATAAAGCATTGGTATCCCACGCTGCGCAAACCGTCGTTCACGCCGCCGTCCTGGGTGTTTGGGCCCGTCTGGACGCTGCTCTACGGTTGCATGGGAGTGGCGCTCTCGCTCGTCTGGCGACGGCGTGAACGTGCCAAGAGGGCCAATCTCGCTCTGCTGGCATTTGCGGCCCAGCTCGTGGTGAACGTCGTGTGGACTTTCGCATTCTTTGGCCGGCGTTCGACCGGAGCAGGCGTGGTCGTGATCCTGCCGCTGTGGGCGCTCATCGCGACCACCATCGTCCTCTTCTGGCCGATCGCCGTTCTGGCGGCAGTTCTCTTGATCCCGTATCTTCTTTGGGTTTCGTTCGCGACCGCGCTGAATCTCCGAGTCTGGCAGCTCAATCGCGATTGAGCGATGCCACGAGGTCGCTTATTCAATCGCCCACAGAAGCAGGTGATCTCCATCGTGCTCGACCTTAAAGCGCATTCCGCCATAGCGCACGGAGTCAGCAGCATGGTCGAACCGGACGATGTTTGATGACGCGGGGATCCGGAGTGGCTCTCGCCGCTCCGAGACGATGTTAGGTCCGCTACCCAGGTTCGAATTTTCACCACAACGAGGACAATAGCCCACGTGAGACCCTCCCACGCGACTGACCGTCGCGTCCACTCAAATTTGGAACCACCGGGCCGCTAGTCGGCCCAATCCGCAAAATCCTCTTCACGCGCTGAATGACCGCCGAAATAGGCTGCCACCCCACTCAGAAGCATCGCATAGAGGCCCGCGAACCCGCCGAAGAATATCAGGGCAAACGAGGCCAGGTGCAATGTTCCAAGTGTCTCGAACGCGATCGGGGCCGCAACACCGACGGACACACCAAGAATCAGTCCAAGTAGTGCTGCTTGAACACCGTTGAATTTCATACGGCTGCCAGCGAGGTACCCACCAATTGCCGGTCCCAACGGTCCGGTTACCAGGTGAACTAAGGGCGGAAGCAAGCACACCAGGGCTATTCCCACAGCCATCAAGATTCCAACGAATACTCGTGATACGGAGGACATTCGATAACCCCTAACGACTAAAGCGGTATGAAGCTGGATGCCACGCGATCGTGACCACCGAATGATCGTTCGGTGCGGCAAATGCCGATCCAACGACTCAGCATACACCCAGCTTTGCTGTGGGTAATGGTGAGCCACATACCGCTTGAGTCATCCGGCGATCTATCTCACCGTGATGACAGGGACTTCGGGGCGTGCGGAATCGGGCGGCCCGAGTCTCTCGTGGCTGGCATTCACAGCCTGCTGGGATTGGGAGCGGCTGTTAGGCGGTCGCCTTTGACTTGGCCGCCTCTGCGATCGCATCGCGAACGAGCGTGAAATCCTCTTCGTCGATGTGGTGGACGTTTCCCTGGAATGCGAGGGTCCAGTTCTCAGCCGGCCACTTCTGGACGTACTTCATGGCCCGTGCCACCGTCTCGGCCGGCAAGAAATCGACCTCGTCGAGGATCACATCGGGCTCGATCTTAACGCGATAGGGATAGTCCTCTTCTCCGCGCTTCTTGTTGGTGCTGCGCCAGATGATGGTGTGGTCCTCGAAATACTCAGAGGTGATCGTGGCAATCCCACCGAACGCTTTCATTCCTGTGATGTAGTAGATCAGCTTGTCGCCGGGTTTCATCTGCTCCGCCTTCTTGCGATGGCGGCTCTTCATGCCTTGGATTGTGAAACCATGCTCGCGAGTCGTGGTGAAGTTCTCCGGCGACCCGACGATGACCCAGTATCCGGTCTCAGCCATAACACTGCTCCTTTCGGCTTGACCGCTCCAGTATGCCACAGCCCAAGGTTTCGGCAGCGAATGAATCTGCATTCGTACGCGGATTTTGATCACTTGTTCGCGGACGCATTCATCCGCTCGTTGTGCCTGTTTGGAGGCTGCTGCATACTAGATCGTGGCGATAGATGAACTGAACGGGAGACCTAATTTGGATCGTAACTCGATCCGTCAGCAACTCGAAGAAGCCGTTGGTGCCGAAAGCCTGTTGTCGAATCCGTCCGAGCTCACCGTCTATGAGTACGACGGGTCGGATGAAGCCATGGCAGGCAGCCATCGCCCCGATTTCGTCGTTCTGCCCCGCTCGGCAGAGCAAGTTCAGCGCGTCGTGCGCATCGCGCGCCGCGCGGGAGTCCCGGTCACCGCGCGCGGCGCCGGAACCGGATTGGCCGGAGGCGCCATTGCCGCAACCGGCGGCATCCTGATCGCCATGACGCGTATGGACCGCATTCTCGAGATCAATCAGCGAGACCGCTATGCGATTGTCGAGCCAGGGGTTATCAATCTGGACCTCTCCACCATCACTCGACCGCAGGGCTACTTCTTTGCACCTGATCCAGCATCGCAAAAGGCCTGCACCATTGGTGGGAACGTCGCCAACAACTCTGGCGGACCACACTGTTTGAAATACGGCGTGACCGTCAACCACATCCTGGGTCTTGAGGTGGTCCTGCCCGACGGAGAGATGATCTGGGTCGGCGGTCCGGCGCCAGACGTGCCGGGCGTCGACCTCACCGGGATTTTGGTCGGTTCAGAAGGCACGCTTGGTATCGTCACCAAAGTGATGACACGGCTGATGCGGACTCCGGAGTCGGTCGAAGTCATGCTCGCCGCGTTCCCGACGATCGAGACGGCGTCGAACGCGGTGTCGGCCGTGATCGCGGCTGGGGTGCTCCCGGCGGCGCTGGAGATGATGGACAAGCTGGCGATTTCGGCCATTGAGTCGGCCTACCACGCGGGCTATCCGACCGATGCGGGCGCGGTGCTCCTCATCGAGATCGACGGCCTGGCTGAGGTCGTAGCGGACAACCGTGAAGAGATCGCACGCATCTGTCACGAGCATGACGCTTCGACCGTGCGCGTCGCTCAGAGTCAGACCGAACGAGACCTGCTCTGGCAAGGTCGCAAGTCCGCACTCGGCGCAATGGGGCGGCTGGCACCAAACTATTACCTGCAAGATACCGTTGTTCCGCGCACGAAATTGCCAAGCACCCTGAAGCGCGTTGAGGAGATCAGCAAAGACTACCGGCTGCCGGTCGCCAACGTTTTTCACGCCGGGGACGGCAACCTGCACCCGCTGATCCTCTTCGATCGCTATCGGCGTGGAGACATCGAGCGCGTGCTGCAGGCCGGAACAGAGATGATTCACTGGTGCATCGACGCGGGCGGAGCCGTGTCGGGCGAGCATGGGATCGGTCTGGAGAAAAAAGACTTCATGCCCCTCATCTTCACCACCGAAGATCTGGCCGCGATGGCTGGTCTGAAGATGAGTTTTGACCCGCAGGAGTTGTTCAACCCGGAGAAGGTCTTCCCGAGCGGGTTCTCGTGTGGGGAAGTGACGTCGCTCAAACAGCAAGCCCTTGTCGCGAAATTGGGGATCGAGTTTGTCTAATACTTCGTCCAACAGAGCGACTTCACAGCAGGTTGGCAGTGATGCGGGTAATCGCAGCCTTGATGGCGTGCGAGTGCCGAATGTCGTCTCACCTCAAACGTTCGACGAGGTGAGCGACGCGCTGCGTGAGGCTCATGAACGAGGTCAGGTAGTCGTGCCCTGGGGCGGCGGTACGATGATGGGGCTCGGGAACCTTCCTGAATCGGCGGACGTGGCGCTTGATTTGACCGCGCTCGACCAGGTGATCAGCTACGAGCCGGACGACCTGACCATTGCCGTGCAGGCGGGCTGTCGCATTGCCGATCTCATGTCGCTACTCGCAGAAAACGGTCAGATGCTGCCGTTCGACGCGGCGAATCCCGAACACGCCACTGTCGGTGGGCTATTTGCCAGCGGGGTCTCGGGTCCACGCCGGTTTGGCTACGGAGGGATGCGCGATCTGGTCATCGGCATCACGTCGACGTCGCCAAATGGTGAGCTCTCTCGGGGCGGCGGCATGGTGGTCAAGAATGTCTCCGGCTACGACATGATGCGGTTGCATTATGGCGCGCTTGGCGCGCTTGGTGTGGTGTTGCAGCTGAATTTCAAAGTTCTCCCCGCGCCGCGAGCGAGCCGAACGGTCGTCCTGCGGTTCGATAGCGCCGAAGCCGCGATGGAGGCGGCTATGCGGGTGCGAGAATCTCCGCTGGCGCCAACGTCCATCGTGGCGCTCGATGATTCAGCCTCCGCGAGCTCCGACCTCGATCACGTGTCAACGACCTTGCTCCTGAGAGCCGATGGACCAGAGGGGAGCGTGGGGCGGCAGGCTGAGCGCCTGCTGGAGATCGCGTCTGGCGCGGCATCCGACGCGAATGTCGTTGACGATGAACAGTCTGCGAAGCTCTGGTCCAGAGTCAATGGATCCCTGTCGGCACTCTCCGACGAGGACTCCATCAGTGTGCGCCTTGGCGTCGCTCCGTCGGCGGCATCCGAGGTATTGACGAACGTGAATGCGATCGCGGACCAAGGATCGCTCGACCGATCGATCATGACTGATCTCGGAAACGGCCAGATCTTTGTTCGTCTGACGAGTCGCGACGGCGGCATTGACGAACTTTCCGCTGCATGGAGCACGATCAGCACTCTCGGCGAGCATGCGACACTGCTGGCTGCTCCGGTCGAGGTGAAACGGGGCACCGACGTCTTCGGCCCTGCTCACGCCGGATTTGCCGTGATTCGCGCGCTGAAGCAGCAGTTCGATCCCTCGCGGACATTGAATCGCGGTCGTTTCATCGGTCATTTGTAAGTGACCGTGGTTATCCTGAGTTCTATTTGAGAGAGGTCATCTGGTGGTCGTTGCCGATATCGACATACTAAACAACTTCAACGGTCCCGACGCTCCGGACGTCGACGTCATCCGTTCGTGCGTGCATTGCGGGTTCTGCTTGTCGTCATGCCCGACCTATCGCATAACGCAGCGCGAGCGATCGTCGCCGCGTGGTCGCATCTGGCTGATGAAGCAGGTCAGCACCGGCAAGCTCGAGCTGCTCGATCCGATTTTCGAAGAAGAGATGTCCCTCTGCCTCAATTGCCGCGCGTGCGAGGCCGTGTGTCCGTCGGGCGTGCATTATGGCGAGATTCTGGAAGCATCGCGGGCACAGATTGAATCCCACCGGGAGGTGCCGCCCAAGGAGCGAGCAACGCGATCGGCCGCGTTCAACCTACTGTTTTCGGACATGCGGCGTTTCCGCGTGGCAAGCAACGCGCTCAAGCTCTACCAGCGCTCCGGGCTGCAAAGCGCGCTGCGTCGGTCGAAGGTGCTGAATCTCGTCGGGATGGCCGACACCGAGAAGATGATGCCGGAACTGAGTCGACACTTCATGGTGCCGCATGGTCAGACGATCCACACTGCCGCCGAACGTCGAGGTCACGTCGCGCTCTTCACCGGATGCATCATGAGCACCGCGTACGCCGGAGTTCACGAAGCGACCATTCGCGTGCTCACGCGCAACGGATTCGACGTCACACTCGTGTCGGATCAAGGCTGCTGCGGCGCCCTTCACATTCATGCGGGCGAGCCGGATGGCGGCCGTCAGTTGGCCCGTCGCAACATCGACGCGTTCGAGCTGGATCGGTACGACGCGGTGATCGTCAACGCCGCAGGGTGTGGCGCGGCGCTCAAAGAATATGGTCACCTGCTGAAGGATGACGTTGACTACGTCGATCGAGCACATGCATTCTCCGCGCGGGTCAAGGACGTAGTCGAATATCTCGGAGACAAGGGACTGACGGCGAAACCCGGGCGTCTCGACTGGCGCGTCACCTATCAGGAGCCCTGTCATCTGGCGCATGCGCAACGCGTGACCCGGCAGCCGCGGTCGCTGCTTGCGGCCATTCCCGGTCTCACGCTGCTGGAGATGCCTGAGTCGTCCTTGTGTTGCGGCAGTGCTGGTATCTATAACTTGCTCCAGCCCGAGATGTCGCAGCAACTCTTAGAACGCAAGCTAAAAAACGCGCTTTCGACCGGAGCAGACGTGATCGTATCGGCCAACCCCGGCTGTATGCTGCAGTTGTCGTCGGGGCTGCGTGCTCATGGTGACGATCGGCCGGTCATGCACCTTATCGACGTGCTGGATCGAGCCTATGCCGCGAGCGAATCGGGAGACGTGTACGCAGCGGATTAGCTCGGACTCCCGACCCTCCGACGCAATAATTCCCTCTCGAAATGTCATAACTTGCCGTACGGATCGCGTCGGGTGACCTGATACACTATGTCCGCTGACCCACCTGGGCTGGCGAATTTGCTGTGCAATCGAGGGGTCCCACGCTCATGGTTCGTCGCGCGCTTGTCCTGATCTTCGTAGTGGTTATGCTGGCAATTCCACTCTCAGCGTCCGCCGATTCGACCGTGACGATTTCTGGCACGGTCCAGAATGCCACGGCGGGTGGCGGCAGCGTTGCCGGAATTACGGTGACTCTCGACCAGTATCAGGGCATGGATCTGTCCAAGTCCTTCACGAGCAAAACAGATAGCAACGGCAACTACGCCTTCACTGACGTTCCGGCTGTTGAGGGCCAGGCGTACATCGCGCGGGTGTCATACAAGAACGTCGACTATCCAGGCACTATGTTGCTTATGCCTCAAGACGCTGGCAAGAAGGACACTGTCAAGGTGTATGAGCCGTCGTCTGATCCCTCAACCATTTCCCTTACGTCGCGAAGTATCGTGGTGGCGGGCGCCGATGCGGGTAGCCGCCTGGTGAGCCTCTTCGAGATACTGGCCATCGACAACAAAACCGACCACGCATTCATCGGCAAAGACGGCGTCGTGCTTCGACTTGGGCTGCCCGACAGCTCCGCGCAGATTACTCCGCAACCGGGCTTTGACTGGGGCGACGCCAAGATTGACGGCGGCACGTTGGTGACGACCGGTGCCATCATTCCTGGGAGTCAGACGGCGCTCATCTCCTACGAGGTTCCCTACACCGGGACAACCAAAGCCGTCACCATCGGCACCGCCATGGAGACCGGCACCGAGCGCTTCCTGGTGAAGAACGGGACGTTTGATCTCAGCTCGTCGGTCTTCAACGACGCCGGTCTGGTCGACGTAAGCGGGGACCAGTACCACGTTCTTTCGGTTGATAAGCCGATCGTCGGCGACACGCTTTCGGTCGAAATCCTGGGCTTGCCCAAGGCCGGTTCGAGCGGTGACTCTAGCCGCGGCCCGCTCTACGCCGCCATCGCGGCCGTCATCGGCGTGATCATAGCGGGCAGCCTGGTCTTCCTCGTGCTGCGGCGTCGCGCCAAGCGAGCGACGACTCCGTCGTTCGCGGGAGCGACGGTGGCTCCCGTAGTCACGACGGCAGGCGGATCCGTCGGGGTCGACGACGAGCGCCTTGCCCTCGCGGCTCAGCTGAACCAGCTCGATGAACGCCATGCGGAGGGGACAATATCGGACGTCGACTATCAGAACGATCGGCAACGAGTCCTCGAACAGCTTCGCTCGATCGCCAGGCGCCGACGTGGGCTCGAGGACGCCGAAGCTTGATGCTGAGCGCGTCCGAGGCCTGTTCAACAGACTGACCAACACAACATCCCTGGAGGCGTTTGCCGGCCGTACCTGTGCTAGCATGCACGGAGGGTCGGCGTTTTCGTTGCCCCCAAATTCGCATCGAGCATGAACAGAGAGGGATGCTGGCGCGCCCTCAATGACTGTGTCGCCAGTCCAACGAGAGGAGCACTATCGGTGTCTGCTACCGATTCCGAACGGCGAAAGATGACGCCGGAAGACATCTTTAACATCAAGCTGATAAACGATGCCCGTATATCCCCCGACGGCAGCAAGATCGTCTACGTGCAGACTGTCATGGACAAAGAGAAGGACGAATACAAGTCCTCCCTCTATGTCGTACCGAGCGGAGGCGGAGAGAGTCGGCGATTCACCGCGTCAGAGGCGAAGGACAGTTCACCGCGTTGGTCGCCGGATGGCTCGACCATCGCGTTCTTGTCAAACCGCTCCGGGTCAAACCAGATCTGGACCATTCCGGTGGGTGGCGGCGAGGCAACCAAGCTGACTGACCTACCCGAACCGATATCCGCGTTCACCTGGGCTGCGGATGGCAATGCGCTGGCGTTCGTGTCGAAGTCCGACGCCGAAAAGATGAAAGAGTCCAAGGAGAAGGACGAGAAATCGGACGAGAAGAAGAGTGACGTCGTCCGAATCTCCGAGCTTCGCTTTCGTGCGGATGGGACGCCGGGCTTTCTCGACAACAAACCCACGCACATCTGGACTGTGGCGGCTGCTGGCGGTGATCCCACGCAGGTGACATCGGGCGAATTCGACGATTCTCAACCATCATGGTCACCCGATGGATCTCGAATCGTCTTTACTTCCAATCGAACGGATCAGAAGCACCTCAAGAAGGCCAGCGAAATCTGGACCGTTGCGGCCGGCGGTGGCGATCCGTCGCCGGTGCTGACCGGCACCGACGCCATGTTCAGCGGTCCGGTGTGGTCGCCGGATGGCAAGCTGATCGCCGTTGAAGGACATAACAACGCAGTCGCGGGACATGCCATTGGCGCCGATCTGTGGGTTGTCGATTCGTCAGGTAGCGGACTGCGCAACGTCACCGAAGGTCTCGATCGCATTGTCGGAGACACGTCGGCGGTCGATACGGCCAGCGGTGCCGATGTGCCGGTAGTGTGGTCAGCCGACAGTTCAACGATCTTCTTCCAGATTTCCGATCACGGCAACGTCCATGTGATGCGCGTCTCCGTCGGCGGCGGGGATGTGACGAAGGTGATCGGCGGCAGTCGTCGCGTCATGAGCTTCAGCGTGAGCGATGACGGGAAGACGATCGGATTCTCGGCTGGAACGCCAACAAACCCCTGCGACGTCTACTCGTGTGCAGGCGACGGTTCCAACGAGAAACAGCTGACGCGCGCCAACGAGGACTTCTTCGCAACAGTTGAGGTGAGCGTTCCTGAAGAGTTCGAAGCGCCGAGCCAGTCGGACGACAACGTCAAAATTCACGGCTGGATCATGAAGCCGATCGGTTTCGAGGAGGGCAAGAAATATCCGGCCGTTCTCGAGATCCATGGCGGCCCGCACGCGATGTATGGCAACGCCTATTTCCAAGAATTCCAGTTGCTGGCCGCGCAAGGCTATGCCGTTGTCTTCGGCAATCCGCGTGGCAGCCAGGGCTATGGCAGTGACTTCTCCGCCTGTACAAAGGGCGAATGGGGCTTCACCGACATGCCGGACGTCATGGGGTTGGTCGATCACGCGATCAGCCTTGGCTACGTCGATCCGAATCGACTCGGCGTCACCGGCGGCTCGTACGGTGGATTCTTGACGTCCTGGATCGTCGGACATACGGACCGCTTCAAGGCTGCGGTCACGCAGCGGCCCGTGACGAATCTGTATAGCTTCTACGGCACCAGCGACATCGGGTCGACGTTCGGCGACTACGAGACCGGCGGCACACCCTGGGCCAACGCCGAGCAGTTTCTACGCATGTCACCGATCACGTACGTCGACAAGGTGAAAACGCCGCTCCTCTTCGTCCATTCGGAACAGGACTATCGCTGTCCGATCGAGCAGTCGGAGCAGATGTTCGTGGCGCTCAAGATGTTGGGTGTCGAGACAGAGCTCGTGCGCTTCCCGAACGAGAGCCACGGGTTGTCGCGTATGGGCAAGCCGGCACACCGCATCGAACGTCTAGAAGCGATTCTGGGCTGGTTCGACCGTCACCTATAGGACGCACTGCATATTGCGGCAGTGAGCCTGAACGGTCCGTAGGGGAGCACCTCGTGTGCTCCCGGCGTGATCTGGCGTGCATAACCACGGAGCAAACCGATCAAGTTTCGCTCAAATGGGGCCCGGCCATTCGCCGGGCCTCATTTGTCTCACATCAACTGAATCTGTGTGTGGACTTACTGCTGACCCGATGACTCGCGCTCGTGCCGAATCAGGTCGAGTCCGGCATCGCGTACGCGTTGGCGTGTCGCGTCCGGAAGATTTCGCATGCTGAGCCAGCGGTCGAGCATGGTCTCGGGGTTGAGTGCTTCGTCTTCGGGGATGTCGACGCGTGGTCGAACGAGTGAATCGACGTCGCGCGCCACACGTGTGACCCAGGCCGCGCCGGCCTGCTGCAGCCAGCGACGAATCTCATCGACCCGCACCTGATCTTCCCGCTCGGGATCGATCTTCACGGACATGCGCACAATCGAGCCCTGGATCTCCGCTTCTCGCCGCTCGACGAAGTGTTGAATCTCTTCCATTGGATCTTCCGTGCGCGGTTCGATCTTGAGCGTGAGAAACGGTCGAGTTGGGAGCGACTCGAACGTCCAACTTGCCTGCCAGTCTCCATTTTCGGTCCGCTCGAGGTCGACCAGAACGTAGCCTTTCGTCTCGCGTTCTTCGCCGAAGTCGACACGCTCCGGACTTCCTGCGTAGACAATGGGCGGGTGCGTGCCGACCGACTGGTGCCGGTGGATGTGACCGAGCGCCGCGTAGTCGAAGGCGTCGACCGACAGTTCCTCCGGCGAAAGAACGAGTTCGCTCCCGAGCATGATGGATTGCTCGGCTCCGAGGCGCGCACCCTCGATTGAGAGATGTGCCAGCAACACCTTGGGCAGCGACGGGTCGAGCTCGGTCGTCATTTCTCGCATGAGGATCGATACGAGCTCCCCGATACGGCGCATCTGCTCGTCGCTCGACAGTCCCCGCAGCTCTTCAGCCGCGGCAAACGTGTTTCGCGGGATCCAGGGCAGCGTAACGACGCTCAATTGCCCGTTCTTCGTGTCGAGCGTGAGGTTGCCGGGAGAGCGCGCGGGGAAAATGTATGGGATCGCCAGCGCCTCATAGATGTCAGTCGCGGTCGCGCGAGCCGCGATGCTCGGCAGATCGTGGTTACCGCTCAAAAGTACGGTCGGGATGTGCGCCTCGGCCAGTCTGCGAATGCGCTCGGCAAACATGCGTTGCAGAGTGGGGCTCGGGTCCCGGTTCTTGAAGGCGTCGCCAGCGAAGAGGACGGCGTCCACGTCGCGTTCGATGGCCGCGTCGATGATCGCGTCGAATGATCGAAGGAAGTCATCGATGCGAGTCGAGAGGCCTGTATGCGGGTTCAAGATGCCGTAATTGTCGATCCCGAGATGGAGGTCGGCGAAGTGGAGAAGCTTCATTCGCTGAGTCAGTCCTCATCCGCCGTGAATTGCGACTTGAACCAGGTCGCGCCCAACGTTTCAGGCCCCGCGGTCTTGATCTCTTTCTTGAGCTCGACAGGGTCATAATCACGCGTGCGCAGCATGATTGGCATGTTGATGGCATGGCCAAGGATGAGGCATTCCTGCTTCGGCCGCAAGCTGGCAAGCATCCCCCGCAGCTGATTGCGATCCGAAACGCCGCTCAACACCGCGTCGATGTCGCGCGGATCGGTGAGTAAGCCGGTGATCCGTGTGCCGATCTGTGACATCACCTCAGGATCGATTCCCGACGGGCGTTGGTCGACGATCAAGAGGGTCACCGAATACTTGCGCATCTCGCGGGCGATTGTTCCGAAAATCGATTGTCGGGACGCCTCCGGAGTCAGGAATTTGTGCGCTTCTTCAAGCACGACGACGAGATGCCTGGGATCCTGTCGTGTCATGGAAGACGGATCGCTCTGGGCGTCGACCTGCTCCGTGTAGCGCTGGTGAATGCGGCGCGTCACGATGTTGGCGACCAGCATGTAATCGAGGAACGACTGGTACGCGCCGAACTGCAAGATGACGTGCTTGCCGCGCTGTAGATTAGCAAGCAGATCGTCGATGGCGGAGGTCTCGGCGTGTTCCAGGATGTACTTTCGCCGCTTGAGCACCGCGAGCTTTTGCTTAAGGGATCCAAGGGCTCCGGGGTGGGTTCCAGTCTCGGTGCAGAACTCCTCCAGTTCTCCCTGTGACATGGCCAGAAGTCGCTGCAGCCAGCCTTCGCGGAACCTTTCCCAGAGTTGATGCGTTGTCGCTCCGAAGGTTCCGGTCAAGTTCAGTTCACCGGCCAGCAGTTCGATGTCGTCGGGCTCGATCTGGTTGAGCCCGAAGACGAGATCGCGCTGTCCACGGCCGCTCTCCAACGTGTAGACGATGACGCGAGAGCTGCCGAACAGGTCGACCATCCCCTGGATGTTCGGCTGGCCCGGGAGCTGCTTGGCGTATTCACCGTGCATGTCGAAGACCAACACCGAGGCGACGTCGCTCTTGATGATGCCGAACAGAAGGAGCCTGGTTAGAACGCTCTTGCCAGTGCCGCTCTGACCGAAGACTCCGTTGCTGCGCGTAATCAGTTCCTTGAGGTCGATCGGGATCTTGATGTCCATCGTCGGCGGCGTGCCGAGCGCAAAGTGCGTGTCCGACTCCTCACCAAAAACCAACTCGAAGTCGAGCTCGGTCGCTTCACGGAGCACGGCAAAATGCATTGGAATGTTCCGAACCGGTCCCGGGCCGGCTCCCTCTATGTTCTCAACGTTCTCGAGCATGAGACTGGGGCGAACCTCGACCGTGGCGTAGGTGTGGCTATTCGCCAGGGCTTTGCGGACGAATGAAGAGGAGTCAAACGGCGGAGTCGCGGCCAGGCCCGCATCGGTAACACGCAACCGCATGTCGGTGATCAAGCTAAAATAGCGATTGCGCTCACCTTCGAGGACGACGAAGGAACCAACGCGCAACGACTCGGTCGTGCATTCGGCCGAGAGGCGCACGGTCAATCCGGCGTTGAAGGTGCCCTCTGTGACGACACCAAGGGTCTGTCGGGCGGTTTGCATTGGTGCTCCGGCGTTGGGTAGTTTGCGCATAGACACGCTGATCTTACCATGTGACGAAGGTGCGAATGGACGCGACCGAAAACACTGAACGGCAGCCATCGACGTCTGATTCTGTCGACGAAGTGCTGCGCGAATTGATCGAACGACTGCGAGCTGACGGCAAGTCCAGCCAGCATTTTGGCATCTCGGTCGACACGCTGGCGCGGCGACTTGGAAGACGTTGCGCTCGGACGGGAACGCCGATCGCCGCAATCGTCGATCGGCTCCTATCCACGGAGCCGGGTGATGATGCAGTCCCAGCGTCGGTTGTCGTTGACGTGGTGCAGGCGTTCGAGGACGAGTTGCGTTCCGCTGACGATGAGCCGAGCTCCCCGCGTCGCCGCCCGTTTGCCAACAGCGTGACGCGTCTGGCTGCCCTGCGCCGCATCAACCAGGCTGCGACAGCCAGCCTCGACCTCAGCGCCATGCTGAAGACCGTCGTAGCGGTGGTTCGCGAGACGATGCGGTGTGACTCCTGCTCGATCTTCTTGCTCGATGAGGCCAATTCGATTCTCGTTCTGAGCGCGTCGGTAGGGCTCAACTCTCAGGCAACTGGACGGGTCTTTCTCCCGCTGGGGAGCGGCATTACCGGTCAGGCAGCGACTCGCCGTCAGATTCTGGCCATTCCCGACGCGACCGTTCATCCCGAGCTACGTCGATTATCCGATGATCGGCGACCAACGCTACAGCTCGCAGGTTTCGGTGCCACTGGCGCTTCGATCGCCAGACCGTCTCGTTGGTGTGCTGAACATCTTGAGCCTCGAACGGCGAGAATTTGACGCCGATGAGTTGGCCTTCCTTGAGACGGCGGCCGGAGAAATGGCCATCGCCATCGAAAACGCACGCCTCTACAGTCAGACCGATGCCGAGCTTCAGCGGCGTATCTCTCAGCTTTCGACGTTGCAGCAGATGTCGCGCATGGTCGCGTCGACGCTCGAACTCTCTGAACTGCTCCAGCTGATCAGCGAGCAGACCATGGAGCTTTCCAACGCTGTGGCCGTCGAGATCTATCGCCAGCGACGTGGGCAGACCGGGCGACTTGAATTGCTTTCCCAGCACTCGATCAATGAATCGTGTCCGCTGGATGGAGTGGCGGATGACGTTCGCAAGCTAGTTGACGACGTGGTGAGTACGAACGCGGCGCTCTGGATGACGGTCGAATTTGGCGGATCCGAACTCTACGTCCATGGTCTCCCGATGCTCACGGGCCGCAGAGTCGTGGGCGCCATCTGCGTCTTTCACACCACTCGACCTCCGGATGACTCCGTGGCGAGCACGTTGCTCGACTCATTCTGTGATTCGGCCGCCATCGCAATCGAGAACGCCGATCTGTATGAAGAGGCGCGCCGGGGCTATACGCGCGCCTCAGTCCTGCTTCAGGAGATGCACCATCGTGTGCGAAACAACTTGCAGACGGTAGCGGCACTCCTTTCGATGCAGGCTCGCCACGCCGAGGACCCGAGAACCTCGACGCCATTGCGAGAAGCCGTGACGCGGATCCAAAGCATTGCGGCCATCCACGACATCCTCAGCGGCGGTGATCTCCGCGAGACCACAGTCGACACCATCGCCAAACACGTCGCGGACGACGCCACGAGCAATCTGGTGGGGCCGGACTTGCACGTCACGTTCGACATCGAACCGTCGCCCGTTCACGTCAATTCGCGCGAAGCGACCGTTCTGGCGTTGCTGGTGAATGAATTCGTCCTCAATTCCATAAGCCACGGGTTCGCCCAACGGACGCGAAGGGCATGTGTCGATCCACGCCAACTTTGATGGCCCCAAAGCCGTGATCGAGATCATCGACGATGGTTCGGGATTGCCGGACGACTTTTCACTCGAAGCGAACCGAAGGCTGGGGTTGAACATCGCCCGAACCTTGGTCGAGACCGACTTGCGCGGCAAGCTCGCCCTTGAACCAGCCGACGGAGGTGGGACGAAGGTGCGCGTGGAGTTTGTGCCGAGCAGCGGCGGGGCCGAAAAGACGCCCGCGGACAAGGCAATCGCTTGACCGCGTGCGGACCGAGCAACAATAATCGGGCCGGTCGTGGATCAACGGTTGATGCCCGGCCGTGACAAAACGTGGGATGTGGAGAGGGGCAAGGGATGGCAAATAACGAATCCGGGCTCAGTGGATGGGCTCTGATTCTCGGCGCTTCGAGCGGGTTCGGCGCCGCGACCGCCAGAGAATTGGCGAGCCACGGCATGAACGTCTGCGGAGTGCACCTCGATCGTCGCTCCACATTACCGCAAGTGCAGGGCGTGATCGACGACATCGAAGCGACCGGCCAGCAAGCCCTCTTTTTCAACGTCAATGCCGCTGATCCGGAAAAGCGCCAGGAGGTGCTCGACGCGCTGCGTGACAAAGGAGCCAGAGTCCGCGTGCTCATGCACTCGCTTGCCTTCGGCACGCTGCGGCAATTTTTCGATGAGGAGCCGTCCCACGCGTTGACGCAGAAGCAGATGGACATGACCTTCGATGTCATGGCGAATTCGTTGGTCTATTGGACTCAGGACATCCATTCGGCGCGCATGTTCGACGACGATGCCCGCATCTTTGCCATGACGAGCGAGGGCTCGAGCCGAATCTGGCCCAGTTACGGGGCGGTTTCCGCCGCGAAAGCAGCGCTCGAGTCCCACATTCGCCAGATCGCCGTTGAGCTCGGCCGAGCCGGAATTGCCGCCAACGCGATTCAGGCCGGAGTGACCGACACACCGGCGCAGAACAAGATTCCTGGGGCGCAGGAGATGCTCGATGGCGCTCTGCGCCGTAACCCGCGCGGTCGATTGACATCACCCGAAGATGTCGCGCGCACGATTCGGGTGCTGAGCCTTCCCGGCATCGGCTGGTTGACTGGCAACGTCATTCGCGTCGACGGCGGAGAATCGCTCGGAGCGTAGCGGTTCCGTTGAAGTCGATGGCCCTGGTGCGGTATCCTTTTGGTCGCCGTGCTAGGTGGGGAACTAGCGGTGCCCTGCACCCGCAATCCGCTATAGCGGGACTGAATCCCCTCTCGAGGTGCGATCCTGTGGGACTGCCCGAGCTAAGTGGCGGGGATGGTTAGGTCTCACGCGACAGGGACCCGCGAACCCGGTCAGGTCCGGAAGGAAGCAGCCGTAAGTGGTAATCTCTGGGTGCCGTGAGGTCGCCTGACCGGAGCTAACTAGCCCGGTGTAAGCTGGAGGACTGAGATCGACAGAGGGTGCACGGCTCTCTTGACAAACAAACGGACCGCTCAGTTGAGCGGTCCGTTCTCTTTTGCTTGACTTGTTGGGTTATCGTTGCGCCGATTTGTAGCTCGCTTTCGGGTGCTTGTTGCGACGCTTGTTGCGCTTGCTGCGGCTGATCGAGGAGGCCGACACGGACGGCGCCAGGTAGCGTTGCTTGAGCCGCAACGCCTCCTCCGCCTTTACCTGTGCCGGGTAGACGGCAAACAGTTGGTAAGCGAAGTAGGTTCCATAGGCGATAAATGCCACGAAACAGAGATAAAGCCACAGTCTGAGCGACAAGTAGAACGCCGACACGCGCAGGAAGCGGAAAACGAAGAAGACGAGCCCCATCGCGAAAATGAGCATGAAAATGCTCGTCCCGCGTCGAACAAGGTTGAAAAGTAACCGTTTCTTGCGGAACTGGCGGAACAGATCGTTGTATGCAAGCAACGACGCGAACAATCCCGCCCCGAAGATGCTCACGAATGCGATCGAGAACGGTCCCCAGGTCGGCGTGTTGTAAACGGACGCCGTCAAATAGCCCCAGCTAAACGGGTTCTGCATAGTCTCCTCCGCGGCACCACAATACGATGTCGATGATTGTAGCAAACAACGATGCGTCGTCTGTATCAATCCCTTAACGACAAACGGGATCGAACGGCGCGACCGTCCGATCCCGCTAAAGAATCGCGATTACTACCGGTTGAGCAGGAGTGTCCGCTTCACCTGCTCGATGGCGTTCGTCACCTGAATGCCGCGCGGGCAGGCATCGGTGCAGTTGAAGATCGTGCGGCAACGCCACACGCCCGAGCTCTCGTTGAGCACTTCCAACCGAGCTTCGGTCCCGTCATCGCGGCTGTCGTAGATGAAGCGGTGTGCGTTCACGATGGCCGCCGGACCGACCCAATTCTCGTTGGTCCAGGTGATTGGACACGCTGTAGTGCAGGCGGCGCACAGGATGCATTTGGTCGTGTCGTCGAAGACGGCTCGCTGCTCGGCGGACTGCAACCGCTCGGTAGCGGGCGGATTCTGATCGTTGATCATGAACGGGAGCACCTTTTTATAGCTTTCGAAGAAGGGCTCCATGTCGATGACCAGGTCTTTGATGACGTCGAACCCGAGGAGCGGTTCAACCGTGATCTTGTTGCCGATATCCTGGATCAGAACTTTGCAGGCCAGTCGGTTGCGTCCGTTGATGCGCATCGCATCAGAACCACAGACACCGTGGGCACAGCTGCGCCGGTAGGTTAGCGTGCCGTCCTGGTGCCACTTGACCATGTTGAGCGCGTCGAGCACTCGGTCGGTCGGCGCAACCTCGACGGTGAAGTTCTCGTAATGGGCCTTGACGTCTTCGTCAGGGTTGTAGCGTTGAATGCGGAGTTGGACCTCCATCAGTATTTCCGCTCCTTTGGTTCGAATCGAGTGAGAACAACCGGCTTGTAGCGAAGTTTCAGACCCCCAGAGGTGCGGTAGGCGAGCGTGTGCATGAGGAAGTTCACGTCGTCTCGTGCCGGGAAGTCCTCACGCATGTGCGCTCCTCGACTCTCCTCGCGCGCTAACGCGCTGACGGCAATCGTTTGAGCGACGTCGAGCAGGAAGCCGGTCTCAAGGGTTTCAACCAGATCCATGTTGAACGTCTTGCCCTTGTCCCTGACTCCGACGCGAGTAAACCGGTTGCGCAGCTCATCGATTTTCGTCTCCAGCGATTGAAGACCTTCACCAGTACGGAAGACTCCGGCGTCGTCCATCATGACCTGCTGCAGCTCGGTTCGAATATCGGCGGCGTTTTCGGTTCCTGGATTCTCCATGAACCCGGCCACCTCTGCGCGAGCGCGGAACTCCGGCTCCTTTGGCAATCCGTGGAAGTCGTTCTCGTTGACGAACTGGGTCATATGTTTGCCCGCTCGTCGGCCGAAGACGACCAGATCAACGAGCGAGTTGGTTCCGAGGCGATTCGCGCCGTGAACGCTGACACAGGCAACCTCACCAGCGGCATACAGACCCGGCATGACCGTGTTCTTCTCGTCGATCGTGACCCGTCCCTCGATGTCGGTCGGAATACCTCCCATGGCATAGTGGGCGGTGGGCTGGATCGGGATCAGATCGTGTACCGGGTCGATTCCCATGTAGGTGCGCACGAAGTCGGTAATATCGGGCAGCTTCTCCTCGATGACTTCCGCCGGCAAATGCGTCAGGTCTAGATGGACGTAGTCCTCGCCATTGATCCCGCGACCTTCGCGAATTTCGAGATAGATGCTGCGCGAGACGATGTCGCGAGGGGCCAGATCGAGCAAGGTCGGGGAGTAGCGCTCCATGAAGCGCTCGCCGTTGTTGTTGCGCAGGATACCGCCCTCACCGCGACAGGCTTCCGACAGAAGGATTCCGAGCTTGTAAATGCCGGTCGGGTGGATCTGATAAAACTCCGCATCCTGCATTGGCAACCCGCGCCGCAGCGCGATGGCGCAGCCGTCTCCGGTGAGGGACAGTGCGTTGCTGGTGACCTTGTAGACCTTGCCATATCCACCAGTCGCCAGCAGCACCGCCTTGGCGTGGAAGGTGTGGATTTCACCGGTGAGGATGTCCATGCCCACGACGCCTGCGCACACGCCGTCATCCGTGATCAACAGGTCGAGCATCATCACCTCATTGAAGAAGGTGACCTGATTCTTGATGCCCTGCTGATAGAGAGTCTGCAGGATCATGTGGCCGGTGCGGTCGGCGGCATAGCAGGCGCGACGAACAGCGGCTTCTCCAAAATTCTTCGTGTGGCCGCCGAACCGGCGCTGGTCGATCTTCCCCTCGGGCGTGCGGTTGAACGGAAGGCCCATGTGCTCCAGATCGTAGACCGCGTCGATTGCCTCGCGAGCCAGCACTTCGGCAGCATCCTGGTCGACGAGATAGTCGCCGCCCTTCACGGTGTCGAACATATGCCAGACCCAGTGGTCCTCTTCGATGTTGCCGAGCGCCGCGGCGATGCCGCCTTGTGCCGCTCCCGTGTGAGAGCGGGAGGGATAGAGCTTGCTGAGCACGGCGATATTGGCTGCGTTCGAGAGTTGCGCGGCCGCCATGAGGCCGGCGCCGCCTGCGCCGACGATGACTGCGTCATAACGGTGATACATCGGCTATCTCCCTGCCATTGCGGCGCCGCTGAACGATGCGGGATTGAACGTAGCGATCGCGACGGTGCCCAAAATCAGAAAGACGAGAGCAGTTGTCCAGAGAAGCGAATGCGCGAAGATTCTCCAGCCGTGGCTTGCGATGTAGTCATCGATGGCAATGCGCGCGCCATTGAGTCCGTGCAGCAGTGCCAGTGTCAGGAGCATCCAATCGAACGACCGCCAGAAAGGAGACGCCCAACGCTGAGCTACGAAGTTGTAGTCGATCTCCGAGACGTTGTGGAGCACGTGCATGATGACGATGTGGACGCAGGCCAGCAGGATCAGAAGGAGTCCGCTGATGCGGAAGAAATACCACGAGTAGAGCTCGAAATTGCTGCCTCCAGTCGGTCGCTGTCGTCCGACCCGTACGCGAGGAGCTACCATGTTGACGTCCAATCCTTCCACCGCGGATCACGCATGAGCGCGCGGCGATTCAGCGCTGTCGTGCAATCGCCGCCCGTCACTTCAGCATCGCGTCGATCATGAAGTACGCGGTCGGGATGAACGCGGCAAGAAAGACCACGATCACGCCCCAGTAGAGCTGACGCTCGATCTTGTAGGCGGCCTCCCAGAAGTCGATCAAGATGATGCGGACGCCGTTCGCGGCGTGATAGTAGACGGCCGCAACCAGGACGATCTCACCGATGCGGAAGACCGGATTCTGGTAAAGAAAGACCAAATCGTTGAACGTTTTTGGCCCGTAGCCAACGAGAAAGATATCCAGGATGTGCAGAAGAAGAAATGCCAGGACTCCGAGTCCCGCAATGCGGTGAAGCGCCCACGAGAGCATGCCCTGCGGCGCTCGATAACCACCGTAGCTGGCAACGACTCCCTGCGAACGCTTGACCTCGGTCGCTCCACGCGAAACCACGCCATTCGTTCCCTTCGCTAGACCGTGATGGTCCGTTCTTGATTTTGGCAGCCTGATATGTAATCCGTACCAATCTCCCCTGCTGAAATCTACGTTCGCCCCCAGTGTGTGTCAACAGTGCGCAACGTGTTGAACGACACGTTTTCTTTGCCGGAATGACCGTCACTGCATCCGAGCGGAGTCGCCGGAGTCGCTTGTATCAAGCGGAATGAGGCCCGGATTCTGCTATAATTAGAGGACTTTTGCGACGTAGGGACTTCATCACGCATTTCACTTCGCTATCCGCAACTGCGGGATGCAATCCTTCTCCGCGCCTAGACAACACGGACAAGCGACAATCTGGAAAGGACTTCTCTTGGGCGGTGGAAACGACCGGAACGCCCGCCTTCAGCAGATGGCGGCGGCATCGGTAGACTCGGTCTGTGATTGGGCCGAGAAGATTTGCCTCATTCCTGCCCCTTCGTATGAAGAACGTGAACGCGCTGAATTCGTCGCCGCGGCTTTTGAACGCGTTGGCCTTAAGGCTGAGATCGACGACATGGGCAACGTCATCACCCGCCGTAAGGGTACCGGGAGTGCCAAGAGCCTCATGCTCGCCGCGCACACCGATACTGTGTTTCCGCATGGCACGGAGATTACCGTGCGCCGCACCGACACCGAAATGTTCGGACCTGCTATCGGTGACAACAGCCTTGGTGTTGCGGGTCTGCTCGGCCTTGCCAGTATTCTGGACGAGGCTGGAATCGAAACGCCTGGCGACTTGCTGTTGATCG
This sequence comes from uncultured Chloroflexia bacterium, assembly GCA_963822235.1. GTDB lineage: Bacteria > Chloroflexota > Chloroflexia > Thermomicrobiales > Thermomicrobiaceae > CALAGB01. The sequence continues at coordinate 187,484 of CAWGGU010000005.1, read as the reverse complement.
CGAACGTCGGCGAAGAGGGACTCGGAAATTTGCGCGGCATTCGCGCGATGGTCGATCGCTTTGAAGGTGAGCTCGGTGGTGTGATCGCCGTCGAAGGGCACAACGTCGGGCGCTTGACGCATGCCGCGGTCGGGTCGAAGCGCATTCGCGCCACGGTCTACGGCCCGGGCGGACACAGCTGGGGAGCGTTTGGGCAGCCGAGCGCGATTCATGAACTTGGCAAGATCATCACGAAGATCAGTGCGCTGAAGGTTCCCGAGGATCCCAAGACGACGTACAACGTCGGCATCATCGATGGCGGCGTGTCGGTGAACACGATCGCGCCGAAAGCATCCGCGGTTATCGACATGCGTTCTGTCGATCCCGCGTCGCTCAGTCGATTGGCAAATCAAGTCGAAGAGATCGTCACGTCGGTACATGGCGATCAGATTCGAACCGAGATTGAGGTGTTGGGCGAGCGGCCAGCCGGGCGCACCGACCCATCCACGAAGATCGTTCGTGTTGCAAGCGACGTGTTGCGGGAGCTGGGCTTCGAACCCGAGCTGAACGCGTCCAGCACCGATGCGAATATCGCCATCAGTCGTGGTATTCCGGCGATCTGCATCGGGCTGACGCAGGGCGGTGGCGCACACCGCGTTGAAGAATCAATTGAAATCGCGCCGATCAAGCAGGGCATCGCACAGCTTGCGATGCTCGCTGCGGCATTCCCCGTGGGCTAGACTCGACGGTACTACTTTGAAAACGCACCTCATCATCAGGAAGGGTCCGGCCAGGTGAGCTCTGTTTACGTGGCACTCGACCTCGAAGCGACCGGGATGGACCCCGAACGGGACGAGATCATCGAGATCGCCGCGATCAAGTTTCGCGACGATCGCGTGCTCGATCGCTGGGAAAGTCTCGTCCAACCACGCGGCTCAATCCCGTTCAATATCACCAGTCTCACCGGCATCGGCGCGAAGGACGTGCGCCGCGCTCCGAATTTCAACGTAGTTGCGCCGCGACTTCGTGATTTCGTGCGCAACCATCCGATCGTGGGCCAATCGCCACAGTTCGATATCGAAATGCTGACTGGATCAGGCCTGCTTCTTCGCAACCCGCAATACGACACGTTCCACCTGGCAACCATTCTGATCCCAGATCTGCCGGCCTATAACCTCTCGACCATCGCGTCGCGGCTCGGGATCTCGGTTCCGTCCCAGCATCGAGCGATGGCGGACGTCGAAACGACGATGGCGGTCTTCCTGGGGCTCATCGACCTGCTACACGACTACGACGACGTGACCATGGAACGTCTGGCGAGCTATGCGCGCGTGGCGAATTCGCCGCTCTCGGGTCTCTTTGATGAAATCGCCAAGCGTATGAAGGACGACGACGCGGGGATGCTGGGCAGCTCAATCGCCGAGCAGCTTCTCGCCAAAGGCATTGGCCCGCGCCAGGGACCCGAAGTGATGTTCCTCATGCAGCGGGAACGACCGCGACGACTCGAACCGACGGGGAGCGAGTCAAACATCGCCACGAGCAAGTTCCAAGAGTGGAGTGAGCCGGGCGGCTCGTTCGCGCGCTCCTTCTCGGGATACGAATATCGACCCCAGCAAGTCGACATGATGACCTCGGTCGCCGACACGTTGCGCGACGGCGGGATCACCCTGGTCGAAGCGGGAACCGGTACGGGCAAATCAGTTGCCTACCTCCTTCCCGCGGTATTGCACGCCGTCGAACATGGCGAGCCGGTCGTGGTTTCGACGAATACGATTGCCTTGCAGGATCAGCTCTTTCGCAAGGATCTACCTGATCTTCGTCGATCGCTCACTCAGATGGCGAAGGATGATCCGAGCCTGAAGGACGCCGCCAATTTCGAAGCGGCGTTGCTCAAGGGCCGCTCGAATTACCTGTGCCTGCGGCGCTGGTTTATCGCACAACGTTCGGCCGCTCAGGCTCCGGAAGAGGCAGCGCTTCACGCCAAGATTTTGACGTGGGCTCAGCAGACCGAAACTGGCGATCGTGCCGAGCTTCATTTGCCGCCCGACGAGCAAGTCTATTGGTCACGGCTTGCCGAAGAGGAGGGCGCATGCGTACCCGGAAGGTGCGTCTTCCATCGCCGAAACCAGTGCTTCCTGTTCCGAGCGCGACATAAGGCCGAGAGCGCGCACATCGTGGTTGTAAATCATGCGCTGCTCCTTTCGGACATGCTGGCGTCAAATTCGGTTTTGCCCACCTACCGCAATCTGATCATCGACGAGGCGCACAACCTGGAAGAGGAAGCGACGCAGCAGCTCGGGTTCACCGTAAGTCGCAACGCGGTGACGGACTTCCTCAGTCGCTGCATTCAGCAGAATGAACGTGACGGCGTGGGTGGCGTCTTCGGGGCGCTCTGGCGCGCAGCTTCGACAGGAACGACCGAAGAGACTCGCTCTCTTGCGGGCCGGATGCAGCCGTGGCTCGAAACGTTGGCTGAAACTGAGCAACACGCCGAACAACAGTGTGAGCTTCTTTTCACCCGGCTGACTGACTTCATCGAGCGATATCAGGACGAGCGCGGCCACAATGAACGCCAGCTTCGACTGACCGACGCCGTGCGCCATGACCCAGGTTGGACCGAGGTTGAGCTCACGCTGCAATCGCTGGCCCGATTCGCGCGAACACTCCTTCAGGCGCTGACGGAGGCGGCCGCCGAAATCGAGGGTTTCACCGACGAAGAATTGCCGGGAAGCAGCGATCTCATCACGGAGCTCGATTTGCAGATCAAGACGGGGCATCTCGTCATTGAGCGGCTGACATCAGCGGTGTCGGAGCCGATCGGCGAGACGATCTACTGGTTGACCAGGAGACAGAACACGAACGAGGTCACGATTCAATCGGCTCCTTTGCACGTCGGGGAGTCTCTTCAATCGAAACTCTTCGATCGCTGTCGCTCAGTCGTGCTGACGTCGGCGACGATGACCACCGACCATGAATTCGATTACATTCGCGGACGCCTCGGCGTCCCCGATTCGAACGACTTGAAGGTTTCATCACCGTTCGATTATCAGCGGTCGACCCTGCTCTACCTTGCCGACGACATCCCCGAGCCCGGGCAATCGGGCTACCAGCGCGCGCTGCAGGATGCGCTCATCGAGCTGTGCCGCTCGACCCGCGGCCGGGCGATGATTCTCTTCACGTCACACAGCGCCCTACAGACGACGTACCGCGCCATAAAGCGACCGCTCGAGGCGGAAGGCATTCTCGTTCTGGGGCAGCGGCTGGACGGCAGTCCGCGTCAGCTCGTCGATCGTCTCAAGAGTCGGCCTGAAACGGTTCTGTTGGGCACCAACAGCTTCTGGGAAGGGGTCGACATCGTCGGAGAAACGCTCAGTCTGCTCGTGATCACGAAGCTCCCCTTCTCGGTTCCATCTGATCCAGTCTTCGCCGCCCGCAGTGAGGCGTTCGATGAACCGTTCCACGAATATGCGATTCCGCAAGCGATTTTGCGCTTCAAACAGGGATTTGGGCGTCTGATTCGAAGTTCCACGGATCGCGGCGTGTGCGCAATTCTGGATCGTCGAATCGTGAGCCGTCGGTACGGCAGCGCATTCGTGCGCTCGTTGCCCAACTGCACGGTTGAAATCGGAAGTGTGACTGAACTGCCCGGACACGCTGAGCTGTGGCTCGCGGCGCCTGAAGCAGATGCGGTGGCCCCAATCGCACGATAACAATCGCGATGCTGGAAGGAGCATGACTCTTGGCCGAAGGAATCGATCGTAACCTGGCGATGGAACTGGTGCGCACCACCGAGGCGGCCGCGCTCGGCGCCGCGCCTTTCATGGGACGCGGCGACAAGATCGCGGCGGACCAGGGTGCCGTCAATGGCATGCGGACCATGCTCTCGTCGGTCGAGATGAGCGGCGTGGTGGTCATTGGTGAAGGCGACAAGGACGAGGCGCCGATGCTCTACATCGGCGAGGAGGTCGGCACCGGCGGCGAACCGGCCGTCGACATCGCGGTCGATCCGATCGACGGAACCACGCTCCTCTCCAAGGGCATGCCCAATTCGTTGGCCGTTGTCGCGGTCGGCGAGCGTGGGTCGATGTTTTACCCTCCCCACATCGTGTACATGAACAAGCTGGCCGTGGGGCCGGAGGCCGCGCACGTCATTGATATCGAGGCGTCGGTCGAGGAGAACCTGGGCCGCATTGCCGAGGTAAAGCGGATGCGCGTGCAAGATCTGACCGTCGTGGTGCTGGATCGTCCACGGCACGAGCAATTGGTTTCAGAGATTCGCGCAACTGGCGCACGGATCAAGATGATCTCCGATGGCGACGTTGCGGGCTCGCTGCTGGCTTGCCAGCCGAATACCGGAGTCGACGTGCTGATGGGCATTGGTGGATGCCCCGAGGGGGTCATCTCGGCCGTGGCGATCAAGTGCATTGGTGGGGCGATTCAATCCAAGTTGTGGCCGCGCAACGACCAGGAGCGTGACCTGGCTCTGAAGGCAGGAGTGGACCTCGATCAAGTCTTGCACGCGGACGATCTGGTGCGCTCTGACAACGTTTTCTTCGCGGCGACCGGCATCACTGACGGAGAACTAATGCAGGGCGTGCACTACAACAGTCTGGGAGCCACGACCGAGTCGCTGGTGATGCGTTCCCGGTCCGGAACCGTGCGGCGCGTCTTCGCGCAGCATCGCTTGACAAAGCTGAAGGAATACGCAGCGGTTCCGTTTGACTAGTGTCAAGAAGGGTGCTATACTGCGTGCGGTGCCAACCACGGCACCGCTGCCCCATTTTGCCGCTAGCGACTCCAACCAAGTTTGTCTCACGTGCGGCATGTAACTCTGCGATTTTGCTTTGCGAGCAATGCCATCGATGACCCACAGAGTCATACACACCCTGAGTGTACGTTGCGAACGCGCGTGCGCGGGGAGACCATCAGGATTGATTACCGGCGAGCAATGAAGAGCAAATGTAGCGGTGTCGGGCGCCCAACATCATGGCGTCCCGGTTTTGGCGCCGGACCCCCAACCGGGGACTGGCCACGTTTTGCCTGGCGGTTCGAGGCGCGCAATGCGCGGGCGGGGCCACGAACTCCAGCGCCTGGGTCGATATTGAACTCAGATTCACTGCGACGGTCAGCATTATCCACACAGCTTATTCACTCAGCAACGTGCCATCGGCACTCGAACCACCTTCAAAAATCCTCAGCTCCTGTCTGCGATTTCGCCGGACCTGAGTGGGGAAGAGGACGAGGATGACAATCACGATTTCAGAGCTTGAGACGAAAACCCTTCCCGAACTGCAGGATCTGGCGAAAGATCTTGAAGTGACCGGATACAGCCGCATGAAGAAGCACGACCTCATCAGTCGCGTGCTTCAGGCGCAGACGGAGCAGCAGGGGAACATCTTCGGACAGGGCGTGCTCGACGTCATCGACGACGGCTATGGCTTCCTCCGCGGCGAGCGCTATCTTCCGGGGCCAAACGACATCTACGTGTCGCAGTCGCAGATTCGACGTTTCGGACTGCGCACAGGAGATTGGGTTTCGGGCCACGTTCGACCCCCGAAAGACAGCGAGAAATACTACAGTCTCCTGAGGGTCGAAGCAGTCAATGGCCAGGACCCCGAAACCGCACGACGCCGCCCCAATTTCGACAACTTGACCCCGATCTTCCCACTCGAACTCATCAACCTTGAAACTCAGCCACACATCCTGTCGACTCGGCTCCTAAACCTGGTCGCTCCGGTTGGACGTGGTCAGCGTGGACTGATCGTCTCGCCGCCAAAAGCTGGTAAGACGCTGCTGCTGAAGGCGATCGCCAACGGGATCACCAGCAACTATGAGGATGTTCACCTCATGGTTTGCTTGATCGGTGAGCGTCCTGAAGAGGTGACCGACATGAAGCGGTCGGTCGATGGTGAAGTCGTAAGCTCCACCTTCGATGAGCCGGTCGAGGACCACACGAAAGTGGCCGAGATGGCGCTCGAGCGTGCCAAGCGGCTGGTCGAGTGTGGTCGGGACGTGGTGATTCTGCTCGACTCGATCACGCGTCTCGCCCGTGCGTACAACCTTGCCGTGCCGCCGAGCGGACGAACGCTCTCTGGAGGTATCGACCCGGTCGCCCTTTATCCGCCCAAGCGCTTCTTCGGCGCCGCGCGAAACATCGAGGGCGGCGGAAGTCTGACCATTGTCGCCACCTGCTTGATCGATACCGGTTCCCGTATGGACGATGTCATTTACGAAGAGTTCAAAGGGACCGGCAACATGGAACTTCACCTCGATCGCAAGCTGGCCGAGCGGCGGATCTACCCGTCGATCGACGTGCAACGCTCCGGCACGCGCCGCGAGGAACTGCTCCTCGACGACGCCACACTGCGGCAGGTCTGGACGATGCGGCGTATGGTCTCGATGCTTGGTGGAACCGAAGGAACCGAGCTGGTGCTCGGTCGACTCGCAAAGACGGGAAGCAACGCGGAATTCTTGGCCACGCTCAGCAAGGACGTCTAGGCGCGTCACAACACGAATCCGAAGCGTGGGGCCGATTCGGCTCCACGCTTTTTTCATGCACGTGGAAAGGCACTCTCGATGGTCGACATGGCACCAGGATTGGCGGACGTCGTCAGAGCTGAGCGCTTGGTCCGGCCGCATCTGTTCCCGACGGACGCGCGCCGGATGAACGTCCTCTCGCAGCGACTCGGCACCGAGATCTTCATCAAACCAGAGAACCTGCAGCGCACCGGGTCTTTCAAGATTCGCGGAGCGATCAACCGTGTTGTCGAGTTGGCCGAAACCGGAGCAACAGCGGTGGCAACCGCGTCGGCTGGAAATCACGGTCAGGGCGTCGCCTACGCGGCGCATCAATACGGCATGAAGGCGACCGTCGTCGTGCCGGAAACGGCGTCCAGCGTGAAGGTAGCGGCGCTGCGTCGGATGGGAGTGGAATTGCATCTGGCGGGCCGCTCGTTCGACGACGCTCAGCGAGCGATGCTCAAATTGGCAGAGGCCTCGCGTATGCCGGTAGTCAGCCCCTACGATGCAGCCGTGATTGCGGGTCAGGGAACAGTGGGATACGAGTTCATTCAGGAGGTGCCTGACCTCGACGTCATGCTCGTGCCGGTCGGGGCGGGCGGGCTGCTGGCCGGATGCCTGGCGGCGGCGAAGCAGATGAACCCGCGATTGCAGGTCATCGGCGTACAGGCCGCAAACTCACCGTCGATGGTGGCGGCGCTCGATGCGGGCCGCATCATAGATGTACCGATTGAACCGACGCTGGCGGACGGTCTCGAAGGGAACATCGAAGGCGGCGAGCTACCGTACAGCATCATTCAGCGGCTGGTGGACGACGTACGGGTTGTGGATGAGGACGCTATCGCCACAGCGATGCGGATGTTCGCCGCGGACGAGCACATGATCGTGGAAGGGGCGGGAGCCGTCGGTCTGGCGCTCCTGATCGACGGCTCGACGAGCTTCACTGATAAGCGTGTGGGACTGGTGGTGAGCGGAGGCAACGTCTCGATCGAGACGCTGCGCTCCGTTCTCGGTGCTTGATTGTTCGGCGAGCTACGGCCCGAAGGAGATCGGCGTGTCGATGATGGTCGGCACATCCCGCTTCGCGGCTGTCACGATGGCCTGTTCCAGTTCTTCCGGTGAACGGGCGGTCGTGGATGGAATGCCATAGGCATCGGCGAGCTTGGGGTAGTCAGGATTTACCAGATCGACCGCGATGAAGCGACGGTCGTACTTCTCCGCCTGCTCCATCTTGACGGCCGTGTAGGTGGAGTCGTTGAAGATGACGATCGGCAGTCCGAGCTTGAATTGCACCGCGGTGGCCAGCTCCTGCATGGTGTATTGGAAGCCGCCGTCGCCGACGATCGGAACCACGGTCGCGTCGGGCCGGGCGATTTTGGCGCCAATAGCGGCGGGCAGCGAGAATCCGAGCGTTCCGTACCCTTGCGGAAAGAGGAACGTGCGCGGCTCGTACACCGGATAGCGGCCCTGGCTGACGTATCCCATCATGGTCATGTCACTCACAAGGACGCCGTCGCGAGGAATAGCTGTGCGCAACGCATCGATATACGGCTTCTGCTCCTTGCCCCAGGTATTGGCCAGAAACGTTTCGCGAATGTCCCCAACTTGCTGAGCGGTCCAACCTGATTTGCGAACGTCCTGTTGACGTAGGCCCTCCAGAATCCGTTCGGCCGAAAGGCGAGCGTCTCCGACGACGGCGACCGATGGGGAGTAGTTGCGCGTGATCTCGTTTGGATCGACGTCGACACGGACGATCGTCTTCGGCACCGGCATGCGCTGGTAGTTGGTCTCCATCGCGCCGAGCTTCGAACCGAAAACCAGGAGCAGATCGGCTGAGCGCAACAGTTCGTCCACCTTGTTCCCGGTATCCCACGATTTGCCGATGAACATTGGGTGATCGGCGGGGATGCTCCCTTTGCCCATGACCGACGTGAGGATCGGAGCGCCCAGTAGCTCGGCGATCTGCGCGACCGCCTGACCGGCTGCACTGCTCACCACGCCGCCGCCGCACCAGATGACGGTGCGCTGGGCCTTGGAGATCGCTTCGACTGCTTCTGCGACAGATTCGCTCGATGGCGCGGTTGGCTCACCCGAGGCCGCGGCCGGCATCACTGCCTCGGCGAAGTCGGAAAGGACGTCGAGCGGTACTTCGACGTGGGTCGGCCTCGGCCGACCGTTCTTCATCTCTTTGAACGCGTTGGCAACCAGTTCGGGAATCTGGGCAACGTTGGTGGCGCGCGCGTTCCATTTGGTTACGGCATGCATGACGCCGAGTTGATCGCTCAGGTCATGCAGGTGGCCGAGCATCTGTCCGGCCCATTCCTGCTCAACGTTGGATGACAACACGAATATCGGCGATGAGTCGGTGTAGGCTTCGCCCACAGCCGTCAATACGTTGGTGATTCCCGGACCTGTGATGATGACGGCGACGCCCGGCTTACCGGAAGCGCGTGCGTATCCATCGGCCATGAACCCGGCACCTTGTTCATGCCGCGCCAAAATGTGTCGAATCTTCGAGTCAACCAGTGCGTCGTATATCTCGAGCGTGTGGACGCCGGGAATGCCGAAAACCACGTCGACGCCCTGGCTTTCCAGCGCGCGAATCGCGGCCTGCCCACCCTTCATTCGTTCTGCCATCGCCTCTCTCCCCCTTCAGTCTGAATCATGGCCATAGTGAAACGCCGGCCTGCTCAGCGTCGGAGGCGCGGCGTTCGACGAGTATAACCGTCACACGCTTTTCGTCGCGAGTCCGTCCAGTTACAGACCGGCGGAGATCAAATCGGTCGACTGCCAGATGCGATCCAGGATTTGCGTCATGTCGGCCCCGTCCACGAGGTGCGGCTGGTAGAAGTCCTCGATGAGGACTGGTACGAAGCGGATTGCAGCGACGCGATTCAGTCGAAACACGAGATGCATGATGAGACCTTGCTTGGTTTCCAGTGACCAATCCTGGTCGAAAACGAAGTTGGCCAGCGAATAGATGATCGGCTTACCCTGATAGATTTCCATGCCCTGCACCCAATGGCAGTGAGAACCGATCACCATATCGGCACCAACGTCGATGGCGCTGTGGGCGATGGCTTGCTGTTCGGCATTCGGCGTGAGCTGATACTCGATACCCCAATGAACAAATGGAATGACGAGGTCCGCCTGCTGGCGTACGGAGGCAATATCCTGCGCCATGATGTCGACGTCCAACGGACAGGTTCCGGCCGTCGAGTCGGTCGCGCCATACGTGCCTCCGGTGATTCCGTCGTAGCCCAGAATCGCGATTTTGCGACCTTGCACATCGAAGATGACCGGCTTGCGTGCCTCGTCCAGGTTCTCGCCAATTCCGAAATGCTTGATGCTTCGTTGATCGAGCGCGGCCAGCGTGTCACGCATGCCGTGCGCCCCGAAGTTCATGCTGTGATTGTTTGCCTGACTGACAGCGTCGATCCCGGCGAGAGACATCCCATCGCCTCCCGCCGTGAAGGTCATGAAGGAGAACGTGAGAGGATCGGTGGGCGGTTCGATGTCGTCGGCGAGCGAGCACTCAAGATTGGCGATGGTGAGATCGGAATTCTTCAGTTCATCGGCCACAAGACGGAACGGCGCCTGATAGTCGTTGAGCCTTGTCATAATAGTGTGAACGGTCCGCCCGAGGATGACATCGCCGACCCACGAGACCGTCAACGGCGGCACCGCAGCAGACTCATCGCTATTTGGCGCGACAACGATGTTGTCGAGATAAGCTGCTGCTTCGACCTTGCTGCTGCTGAGCGTCATGGAGATCGAAAACGGCCAGTCATCCGGCATTTGCGGTGCGGCAAGCAGGTCGACGTCGTCGACCAACAGACTGAGACCTCGAAAATCGATGACGTCGATCGGAACCATGGCGATGGCTCCCGGGTTGTCCGCGAATTGGCCCACGAAATCGTCAAAGCTGCCGATCTGTTTGGCATCGGGGGTCGTCCCGTTGATGCTGATTCCGGACAACACGAACGGCTGCACAGAGATCGACGTCGGCGATCCGACATCCGTCCAGTCCGTAACACTCCCACTCAACAATGCGTTAACCTGATCAGTTGTGATGCTCCGAACCGGTGTTCGAGGCGAGCAGACTGGCACGAGGGCCATTGTCGCCAGCGAAACTGACTTCGCATTCGGATCTGGACTCGCGGTCGAGACAATCAAATCGGCTTGTCCCGCGCTGTCGACACGCTGAACGTCGATTGCCCCGCCTGGAGACCGCGCGGCGATCTGAGCGATGGCCTGCTCGGCTGTTGGCCGCCAGTCAGCGGGAACGTTCGGGTCAACCCAGATGGCGACTGTTACGGGTTCAGGCGTCGGGCTCGGCGTCGGACTGGGAGTCGCCGTCGGGGCCGCGATAATGGCTTGCGGCGGCGCCGACGTCGGAGTTATGGCTGGTGTAGAAACAGAGACGGTTGGTTCAGTCGTCGGCGAGGTAGTTGGCGTGGCGTTGCTTGCCCTGCGACAAGAAGCCAGGAGCGTCCCGGCTACCGCGCCCATACCGAGCAACAGATCCACGGCGAGTAATCGTTTTATTCAACATACTTGACTCCCAGATCGGTGACTCTCATCATAGGGACCGCGCGACAAACCTGGTTCGCTAACGCGATACGACAACGCGGAAATTCAGATGCGCTTTTGTCCGTTGTTCGATAACGAAAATGGAGAATATCAACGTGCACGGGTCCACGACTTTGCGGCGCGCGCTGGCATCCTTTCTTGTTCTGTCCGTAATGATCTCTCTGTTTAGTCCCGAGCCGGGCATGGCTGCTCCGTCGTCAGTTTATTTTCCCCAAACCGGACACACACTGTCGGATCATTTCCTCGACTTCTGGCGGGGCAATGGTGGGTTATCGATCTTCGGATTTCCGATAAGTGAGCCATTCGACCAGGGCGGTTTCAAGGTCCAATACTTCGAACGAGCGCGCTTCGAGCTCCATCCCGAGTTTTCCGGCACCCCATATGAGGTGGAACTGGCGCTTCTTGGCACACGATTCGCCCAGAATCTATTACAGGGTGACGCGTTTCAACCGATGACTGCGTTGCCTGACTGGCAAGACACGCCGGATCGGGACTACTTCGCCGCCACCGGGCACTATCTCTCGTATGGATTCAAGTCTTACTGGGAGAACAATGGTGGCCTGGCGGTTTACGGCTATCCAATCAGTGAGGAGACCTCCGAGAACGGACGCATCGTTCAGTACTTCGAGCGCGCGCGGTTTGAGTACTGGCCGGAGCACAAAGGGACGCCCTACGAGGTTCAGCTCGGGCTGTTGGGCGATTGGGCCGCCAGTCAGGACCAGGTCGATACGTCATCAATCGAGCGTCCCGACGGAGTCCCCGACTTTTCCCTGGCTCTCTTTTCCGGCCCGAGAGCGATCCACATCCCGGTGTTGATGTACCACCAAATTGCGCCCAATGCCGATCGGTATGTGACTCCGCTGTGGAAATTTGACCAAGAGATGGATTGGGTGAATTCCCATGGCTATCACACCGTAAGTCTGCAGCAGCTCTACGACTACATGTTCAGCGGTGGATCGTTGCCGTCAAATCCGATCGTGATCAGCTTCGACGATTCGACGGCGGGGCAATGGGATGCCGCGGCGGCGTTGGATGCGCGAGGAATGAAGGGCGTCTTCTTCGTCGTAACGGGCGCGTCTCAGCTTTCCCCGGATCAGCTCAGGTCACTTTCGCAACGCGGGCACGACGTCGAATCGCACAGCGTCAATCACCCGTATTTCACGCAACAGTCTGATGCCAATTTGAGCTATCAGCTGAGCCAGAGCCGGTCGACGCTCGAATCGATCCTCGGGAAGCCGGTCAACTTCATTGCGTACCCGTATGGCGACTACAACGGGCGCGTCATTGACATCACGGCATCGTCCGGATACGAGGGAGCAATCGCCGCTTGGGGCGGCGAAGACTGGTCACCGGCAAAGCGATGGAACGAGCCGAGAGTCGAGATCTCGGGGTTGCTGTCGCTCGATCAGTTTGCCGCGTTGGTGCAACAGTAACGGGCGGCGCTGCTATTCACCGGACGCGGGCGTCATGATCCAAACGCGAACTTGATCGGGAACGAGCTCGGCGAAGCGCTGCGCGTCTTCGCGAGAACCTACGAGCGCGCCGAAATGGACAGGAATGGCGACGCTCGGTTGAACGATTCGCACAGCTTCGGCCGCCTCTTCCGGTGTCATTACGAGCTTTCCACTCACCGGAAGAAAGGCATAGTCGACTGGACCGACCGATTCCATCTCCGGGATGACGTCGGTATCGCCAGCGGCGTAGAAGGTCAGATCGTCGATTTCGAGGATCAGACCGAGGTGCTCGTTCTCTTTGGGATGCGTTGGCTCTCCCGACGCCCGCAGCTTGGTGGTCGTGTACGCGGGTATCGTTCGAATCGTGAGAGCTCCGGTGGTGGCCGATTCGCCGGGCCTCAACACCTTTACGCCCGCGTCGAGCTTCTCGGCCGCCGTCCGGTTGGCGTAGACGACGGTCTTATTTACGCGGACCTTGTTGATGTCGTCAGGCGATAGGTGATCGCCGTGTTCGTGGCTGATAAGGATGACGTCAGCCGGTGGTTGCCCGTCGGGAAGGTGATAGGGATCGACGTAGATCTGCATCCCCGCCGCTTCGATTCGAATCGACGACTGCGCATACCAGGTGATTTCCGGCTCCATATCAATCACTCCTTTTCGACTCGTGTCTTCGATGTCTTATCCGGATCAAGCGCCTCCACAACGGCATCACGAATGATCGATCCGAGCGCATCAAAGAGACGCTCGCCCTCCTCTTTCGTGGCCGTCGCAGGCTCACCGAAATAGCCGAGTTCACCGCCCGCTTCGGCAAATGTTTTGGCTCCGGCGCTCAGTCTCGCGGGCAGATCGATCCAGACCGGAGGCAAATCTTTGGCCGCGTCCCAGCGAACGGCATCAGGCTGAACGGCCATGACCAGGGATGTCTCATATCCTCCGGCATGACGCGCTCCACGCCGGAACTCGTCGCTGAGACGACCAGACCAGCGAGGAGTCCGTTTGTCAGGCGCCGCTACCGGTATTCTTGTTTCATCGGTCGCCCGCCGCGCGGCGCGCTCTATTGCTGAGATGTGGGCCGGCTCGAGATGCGCATTGCACACGCACAGGGCTCTATAGCCTTGTTTCGCCGTGTTTTGCAGCAGGGACGCGAGATGGGACTCAAACGCGGAGACGTCGATCGGGGACGTGCCGCCAAAGCACGTTCCGACGAAGCTCACCCCGTACGAAATTGGCGGCAGGATGAGAACGGGAAACCCCTGTGCGGCGAGCAACGCGCCACCGCGGTGTGCCATTTCGCATGCGATGATGACGTCGGTGTCGAGCGGCAGATGCGGTCCATGTGCCTCGATCGCCCCAACTGGAATGAGACCAATGGGCCGACGTCGTAATACGTCTTCCGCCTGTTGCCACGTTAGTGATGCAAGCTCGAAGATCCGTTCAGACACCGCATCTCCCCCGACAGTTTCCGCACGGCGCTACGCGTGGCCACGTTCGATCATCGCACGAACCAAGAGGTTCGTTCAATTCGCGTCGCACAGTCTTCGTTCGTACATGGGCGCTGTGCTATATTCGAGGCCACTGTGTGGGAACCGAACCGTACCAGTGATCCGCTGGCGAATTGGAGCGAGGTCTGTCGATGAAACTGGTCTTCGCGATCGTCCAAGATTACGATGCGAATCAGCTTCTTAAATCGATCACCGACGCCGGGTTTCGTGCCACGCGGATCGCGAGTACCGGTGGATTCCTGCGGGTCGGCAATACCACGTTGATGGTTGGCGTTCAGGATTACGAAGTCCGCAAAGTGCTTCGGTTGATCGACAACAACTGCCGGCAGCGAACTGAAACCGTGCAGCCGGAAATTATCGGAGACATCCACGACTGGTACCCAGCAGAATTGGTGGACGTCGTGGTCGGCGGGGCCACCGTCTTCGTGGTCACCGTCGAACGATTCGAGCGCATCTGATGCACGGACAAGCACAACACATTCGATATGCCGAGCGGAACTCGCTTCGATCGAAATTCATCAATCTACTGACCGCACTGACCGTCAATGCGGCGATCGTGTTGAGCGTGCCGAGTTCATCGTCGGCCGAACCGGCTCCCATTGTGTTGCAGCGGAAGCAGAGACTGATCGACGGACGCTGGCATGAAGGGGAGTATGTGGCAGGTCCGCGACCACAGGTTGTGCTGGCCGACATCACCAAGATGATGCCAAATCGAACCCGATTCGATCTGATCGCAGACAACTGAGCACGGTGTGTAGAAAAAGAAAACGAGCGGGCCCAAACGCGAACCCACTCGTCAGAACATGCGGTTGTTTGATTGTCTGTAACGCTGGTTAGCTGGCCGTCACAAGCATCTCGCCCGGGATCATCTGCCCGAGCAACCGCTCCATTGCCATAATGTGGCTGCAGGTTCCGGCCTGAAGTGCGGTAAACGAATGGCAGTCACACGACCACTCGCCGTCGTCATAGCTTACGTTGTAGGTGTCGTGCTCGCCCTGGAATTTGACGTCGAGGTGGCCAATTTGTGCGCGCTGTGGCTCCTCGGCGTACCGGCGGGCCTTCTCGATCTTTCCAATCATGCTCGAGTTCACCAGTTTTGCTCCTTTCCGCGGTCCGAGCGTTCCGTTGCCCCGCCCGCGACTATGTCACTGGTGGCGTCTCTCGCGACACCTTAAAACAGAAGAGCACCAGGAAGTCAGTTTCCTGGTGCTCGCCTTAGGCTATTCTCAATGGTGGGACGAACGTCCATAGTTCTCGTCGTCCTCTCGTCAATGAACTATCTATTAAGAAGATTATAGCGCCTCCGTGGTGGATGTCAAAGTTCAGCCGAACCTGCTTTCGGGCTTGGAGAGCATGTGGACCAGGAAAACGCAGAGCCAGATGGCAACAAAGTCACGATCAGTGCGGCGATTCTGGCGGGCGGCATGAGTCGTCGCATGGGAACGGACAAAGCGTTGCTTCCGATCGGCGGCCGTACGATGCTGGACGTCGTGGCGGAGCGAGTCTCGGCGGTGGCGCAAGACGTTTTCGTGGTGGCGGACGACGACACGAAATACCGGGAGCTTGGATACCGAGTAGTTCAGGATGCGATTCCTGGGGCGGGATCCCTTGGAGGCGTTTACGCTGCGTTGCTCAATGCACGTCACGATCTGTGCTTGGTGGTGGCCTGCGACATGCCGTTACTCAATATTGAACTGCTTCGTTATCTGGCGAAGTTGGCGGGCCGCGATGACGTCGTGATCCCATCTCTTGCCGCAGGACGGAGCGATCAAGGCGGCGGCGAGACCCTCGAAACGATGCACGCGATCTATCGGACGTCATCACTGCCGTCTCTCGAACGTCAAATCCAAACCGGCGACTTCAAAATCGCCGCGGCTCTCGACGACCTTGAGATCCTTCGAGTTTGCGAGGCGACCATCAGGCGGTTCGATCCGCATCTGCATTCGTTTTTCAACGTCAATACCCCGCAGGATTTCGCGTTTGCGCGATCGGTCTTGGACGAACGATCTGACGCGATCTCCAAGTGCGAATGATGGATCATCAGTGAGCCGGCCGAATCGCGTCGCCCTGAGTTGTATGTCATGATGATGTCACGTTTCATATGACACGCGCGTTCAGTGCGGGCGTCGAAAACGTCCGTAGTGGCTTCGACGTTGAACGTTCGACAACAACCACATCGGCTGGCGGCAATTGACAAGGAGTGAAGGTGGGAGAGGAATCTCAGCGTTCAGGCATCGTGACCCTGTTGTCCGATTTTGGTAGTCGCGATACCTACGTCGGGCAAATGAAAGGCGTGATCCTGACGCTGGCGCCCAATGCCCGCATCGTGGATCTGACACACGAGGTGCGAGCCCAGGATGTCACCGAGGGAGCGTTTCAGCTGGCGACGGCGTGGAGCACCTTTCCGGCGGGGACGGTTCACGTCGCGGTGGTGGATCCGGGGGTTGGGACGTCGCGTCGAGCGATCGCGTTTCGCTTCGGCGGTCAATTCTTCGTGCTGCCCGATAATGGTCTGGCGAATTTCGTGCTTGGCAGTGCGACTCCTGACGAAGTCGTCGTCCTTGACCGCCCGGCCGCGAGGCTAACGAACGTCTCGTCAACCTTCCACGGTCGCGACGTCTTCGCGCCTGCGGGCGCCCAACTTGCACGCGGCATGTCGCTGCACGAGCTTGGCTCGGCGTTCGATCCAACGTCTCTCGTTCGTCTCGATTTCCCCGGTGTCGACGTAGACCCTGGCGTCGTGCGCGGCCCGGTCGTCTCCATCGATCATTTCGGTAGCTGTCGCACATTCATTCGACCGGATGATCTTCCGGCAGCTCCGGAGCGAGTGACGGTCCGTTGTGGGCGTGCGGTGGTGCGCGGGATTGTGAAGACGTATGGCGACGTGCCGGAAGGGCGAACGCTTGCGCTTTTTGGCAGCCACGGCGGGTTGGAGATTTCGGTGAGCGCGGGAGATGCCGCACGGGCGTGGGAGATCGAACGCGGCATGACGGTGGAAGTCCGCGGCAACGACTGATCGCAAGCGACCGGCTGCTATACTTGTGGCCCGAATCTGTTCTTCTGGATTATGAGAGGAATGCAAGCCCGAGATGCCGAAGAAGACCACTCGTACGCGCCGCGAAGGAAAGACGCGAGTCAATGAGGCGCAGCTTCAGGCCTATCGAGCACGAAAAGCTGAGACCGTGGCGCATCCGGAAGCGGCCCCGGAATCGCCAAACGAATCCAAGCGCCAGGCGACGCCGTCCGGAGTCGTGACCGCCTGGGGCCACGTCGCTGAAGAGTACAGCATGATCAAGGCCGACCTCGTGCGGCTGTTCATCATTACGGCGGCGATGTTCTTGATCATCCTGGTCCTCTGGTTCTTCTTGGGCTAGATTTCATTTCTTTGCAACTCTGAGGAAAAACGGCGGGCTCGGCGCCTTCTACCCAGCCGAGCCCGTCGTTCATGTCAGATTTGCGAAACCGACGCCAAAAGACTACTTGGCGACGGTGCTTTCCTCTTCTTCTTCATCGTCGCTGTCGTCATCGTCGTCGTCATCGGAGTAGTCTTCGTCGACATCGTCGTCAGACAATTCCTCGAAGCCCTCCGACTCTTCCTCTTCCTCGTCGTCATCACCGTCATCATCGTCGTCATCGTCATTTTCGAGGAGGTCAGGCTCCAGCTCGCGTGCCATGCGGCGCGTGTCACGTAGGTACGGGCGCGGCGCGGCGACCGTTGCCTGACGTTGAAAGGCAACAGGAAACGGAGAATCTGGATCATGGTAGACCTCACGCAGGATAATACGCGCGGTCATTCCGGTCAGGGCGACGACGTAGCACTTGAACCGGTTCCCGGCGTCGATCAACCGAACCATGCGCTGCGCGATCTTTGGCTCCAGCTGACCGAGCCGGTTGCCATGCTGGTCGTAGACCGCGACGTTCTTTTCTTCGACCTGCAATTCGACTTCATCCGCCGGTGCGAGCTGAGTCAGGATCGCATCGTCGGTGGGTCGAATCAGATCGGTCATGAACGTCTTGCCGACCTCTTGCACAAAGACGTTGGCAAGTACGGCGTTGCCCGATCGATGCGCTGCCGTTGCCGCTGGTGCGTCTGACGCTTTGGCCGAGATAAGTTGTTCCAATCGACCCGCGTTGCGCTGGGCGATGACGTTGGACGAATCGAGTGCAAGCGCCTGGCGGTAAATCTCGATTGCCTCGTCGAGGTTGCCGGTCTCCATGAGAGCCTTGCCGAGACGGTTCATCGCCTCGACGTCTCGTCCATTCGCTTCGAGCAGCTGACGATTGACGTCGGCCGCGGACGACCAGTCGCCATCGATGGCGTGCTTGCGCGCCTCGCCGGCGAGCCTCCTCGCGGTTCGATTTCGTCCTTCAGGCTGATACGCTGCCAATCTCCACCTTCTCTTTCGCGGTTCGAGACGAACCGGATCTAAATGCTTACCGGCTCGCCAGACGTTACTTCACCCAGGAGATACCAGGGAGATGATTCGGTGATCTGCACCGTGACGTACTGGCCCTTCCAATCGCCCGGCGCGTCAAAGAATACCAATGTGTTGCCGCGAGATCGTCCACGCCAGCGTCCCTTGGAGAAACCGTCCACAAGCACCTCGAGCTCAGTGCCGACGTGGCGCGTGTTGCGACGTGTACAGAGCCCTCGTTGCAGCTCCTCAACGGCGCGATGACGTCTCTTCTTTTCGGCCCAGGGAACCTCGTCCTCCCAGCGGTTCGACAGCGTTCCAGGGCGCGGCGAATACATCGCCACGTGTACCTTGTCGAATTCGATCTCCGACAGAAGCTCGAGCGTGTGATCAAATTGCTCGGCGGTTTCGCCTGGGAACCCAACGATGATGTCGGTCGCCAACGTCACCCCGGGCATCGCCTCGCGGATGTACGCGATGCGCTCGCGATAGTAATCGACCGTGTATGTCCGACGCATGCGGCGCAACACTTCATTATCACCGGCCTGAATGGGCAGGTTGATGTGTTCGCACAGGCTTGGTAGCCCCGCGACCGCGTCGACGATCCGATTCGACATGTATTTTGGATGAGACGTGAGGAACCGCACACGCTTGATTCCGTCGATCGCATCGATAGCTGTCAGGAGATCGGCGAGATCTGGCTGCCCGGGCTGATCATGGCCATATGCGTTGACTGTCTGCCCTAGGAGCGTCACCTCAGTGACACCGCGTCTCGCGATGTCCGTCACTTCAGCCACGATGTCGCTCATCGCTCGGCTGACCTCACGGCCCCGGCGATACGGCACGATGCAATAGGAACAGACGAAATTGCAGCCGTAAATAATCGGCACGAACGCGGTCACCGCGGGATCGACCGACTCATCCTGGTAATAGTGCGGAAGCTCGGCCAGGTCGACGTCCACCGTCTCGATCTCAGGCGCGATCTCGACCAAACGTTCAAATTCCGACGGTCCATAAAACAGGTCGACGTGAGGGAACCGCTCGGCGAGCTTCGCCTGCTGGCCCGTCACCATGCAGCCGGTCAGGGCGATCTTGAGATCGGGGTTCTGCTGCTTCAGACGCAGGAGTGAGCCGACTTTCCCTGCCACTTTGTCTTCAGCCGCTTGACGGACGACACATGAATTAACGATGATGACGTCAGCGGATTCTTCCATCATGGTTGGCATGTATCCCGCCTGGCGCAAAATCGCGGAGGCCTTAGACGACTCGGCTTCGTTCATCTGACAGCCGACCGTCCAGACGAAGAAACGTTTGGCACCGTCGAGTGCCGGTTCTTCCAATTGACGATCACGTTTCTCATGGGTGATTGTAAGCGGAATCACGTAAACCTCCGGAAAACGTCGGTTCGTTTCGAACGCTCAGTATAGCGTACGGAGCGAGGGACGTTGCAGAGACAGATGAGACGTGCGACCATCGCTGATCTAGTGCGTTGATACAAGAGAGCGCGGGTTGAGCCGCGTCAACCGCCCGCGTCAAGGGAAGAGCGGACGTCCAAGTCCGCAGGGGAAGGCACGCAGACGGCCAACTGTCTGCGTATCCGTGGCGTCGGAGGAGACCCATTCTTCCGGCGCCGCATTCTTCACGCGCTACTCCGCATTGGAAGCACATAGTCCAAATCGTTTCAACGTTAACTGTACGAACATCCTGTCGCAATGTACTGGCTATGCTAAACTCGCAACGCAATGAGTTGCATTTCCTTCACGGCGCGATTCGCGGTGCGAACCCGTGGGTTGTTGCTTCGTCCATTGCGGGGGGACGTGGCGGGTTGAACGTTTCGCGGGCAAGGGGGGGCCGTGACACAGCACAAATGCGGAACTTGCCGATACTTTGAAGAGGGCGGTTTCGCCGGCTCGGGTCGCTGTGGGCACCCTTTGCGCAAGAACATTCAGCATATGGTCCTGGTTCGGAAAAGCGAGCTTGCGTGTCGTACTGACTGGGCGAATGACCTCTGGGAAGCCAAAGTGGGCGCTGAACCGGTTCCGATCAGCAGCAGTCCCCGATTCGGTCAGGAAGAGTTGAACGGCGACGTCAAGCGGCAGTTCACCGATCGCGTGACTGCGGTCAGCATCACCGCAGCGACGAATCCTTCCGTCGATCGCGGGATATCGCACGATCGGCAGTCCCAAACCCAGCGACCCGCTGAGGTGCGTCGAGAGTCTCCTGTTGAGCGAACCGACTCAGAGCCGTCGAGCTTCGATCCGCGACGACACGTCGCCTCGTCGACGATTACGGAAGAATCGAACACCTCCGCAAGTTCGCCAGGTTCAGAGCGAACCGTTCCGGAAGCGTTCGACCGGCCTTACACGCCTGTCACGAGCAATCGAGTTGCAACTCCACCGGTGCAGACTGAACGTCGCCATCTCGAAACGCCACTCGAACCGTCTCGACCGGCGCCGAAGACTGAGCCGCCTCCGGAACGTCGCAATCCGACTCCATCCTTCGAACCGTCCGTATCGAACCGTGGGTCCGAAAACCGCTCGCCGCAAGCGCGTCCGCCAGTCCAGCAGACTGCCGCGGAACGCATCGTGGCCCGCAATGCAGAGTCGATGGATCGCCCGCCTGTTCGACGTGACCCGCCACCGGCGCGTCCGGGCACCGAACGACCACCCGCCCCTTCTTCGGTCCGACCGACGTTCGGCTCGGTACCAGAGCCTCGACCGAGCAGTGACGAACTTCCGCAGGGCCGATCTGGCTGGACCGAACCATTTGCCGTGGCAAAGCCAGAACCTGAACAGGCGCCGACGCGTGAGGAATTGTCCGACGTGCAGTCAGCGTCGCAGCCCGTTGTCGAGGCACCGAACATTCCGGTGCGCCCTCCGGCCGCGATGCCGCAGACGACCATGCGTGAATGCTGCGCGACCTGCCGCGATTTCAGACCCGCGGAGGGCGGAGAGCGCGGCTGGTGCAACAATCAGTACGCGTTCGACCACCGTCAGATGGTGGATCGCAACGATCTGGCCTGCCGGGGGACGATCGGAAACTGGTGGATAGCCAGCGACGATTGGTGGCTTCAGAAGGCGGACATTGCGCACCATGGGCGTCCAACACCGATTGTGGATGATCTCCTGCGGCAACTGCTCGATGCACGTATGGCGAGCGCACGCAGGCGCTCGGGCCGCAGCTAGGACCGATCCGATTTGATATGCTCGTGAACGGATCCACGTCGATCCTCTCGATGATCGAGCCGTTGTCGGGGACACGACGAGACCATCGACCTTGGGAAGGGACAGACGTACAGCCTTGACCTCTGAGTTCGGCGAGCTGCTGCGTCACGCGCGTGCCTACAAAGGCGTGACGCTCCGGGAGGCTGAACGCGCCACGCGAATCAGCCGACATTACCTCGTGGCACTTGAGCGTGAAGAGTTTGACGACCTTCCGGCGCTGACGTATGCGCGTGGAATCGTGCGTCGCTACGCTGAGTATCTCGGCCTCGATCCTGTTGCCGTGCTTGCGAAATTCGAAGACATCCACGGTCAGCGCAGCGGCGGGTTCCGGGTCGTACCGGCGATGAAACCTCTCGACGTTCCATCACATTGGGCACCCAATTTCGCGATCATCGCATTCATGGTGGTGATGTCGGCGGTCATCTTTGCCTGGATGTACAGCGCGTATTTCGCGCCGTCCGATAATGTTGCTACGCCGACGACGAGCGCCATAAGCGGCATTGGTACTCCCGGTACCGCCACGGCTGCGGCCACGAGCACCGATGTGGGTACGCCGAGCGGACTGATCGAAGTCGGAACCGCCACGACGACTCCTACATCCACTGAAGCGCCGACCACCGCTCCGACGGAGCAAACGGCTACGGAAGCGCCGACGTCAACGCCGACCACGGCTCCGACGCCGACTCCAGTTCCTCCGGAGCCAACGCCGACGCCGACACCTGCGAATACGACGCACACGTTCGCATTTTCGGCAACCCATGACGTGTGGATCGATGCCACCGTGGACGGCAAGATCGTGTTTTCGAATGTGCTCGCAGCCGGGCAGTCCAAGTCATTCAGCGGTCAGCACATGACGCTCAGTTCCGGCGACGCCGCGTTCGTCATCGTTTCAGTCGACGGCGTATCACAAGGCGCGCTCGGCACAACGTGGGACGCCAGCCAGACGTACCCGACTGGATCCCAGTAGTCTCGTTTCGAGCCTGTTCAGCGGATAATTGATGCCGGTGGCACGTCCTCGTTGCGTTTAGTTTCGTCGAGGGTTGCGGCTATTGACTGAGGCATCTCGTGACGCGCCGGTACGAGGAGCGTGATGGCACCAGGGATAACGTCGAGTGTAACCGGCGTCGTACCGATCACGTCGCCATCGCATTCAACGGGTGCGGGCGGATCGCTTTCCACCACCACATGCTTTCCCGTGTATTGGCGAACGTAATTGGATCGTTCGATCTGGCCGATGGCCATACGTGAAACGATGTCAGTCGTCGCCGCGAAATTTGGCGGCGTGAAAACGATGACGTCGAGGAGTCCGTCATCTGGGCGAATTCCTCGGCCGACTTCGAAACGCGGATCGAGCACGAACGAGCCGTTCGCGACCAGAACCATCTTGGCATCGGTCGATATTTGGCGATCGTCGACCGTAATGCGAAATGTCCATGGTCTACTTGACATGTGTTTGAGGGCCGCCGGAACGTAGGCGAACCACGCCGCGGTACGTTTCAGCACGGGGGCGGCGTCTTCCATCATGAGCGCATCGAATCCGCAGCCTACCATGTGAAGCGCGATTCGGTCGTCGATCTTGATTGCGTCGACAGTTCTCGATTCCACCGTCCCAATCAGCACTCGAGCGGCCCGACGGGTTTCGTTCGGAATGTTGAAATTGCGTGCAACCACGTTTGTCGAGCCGTTGGGCACGATCGCGAGCTTCACATTCGTTCCGAGAATGCCTGCCGCCACCTCGCTCACCGTTCCGTCACCGCCCACGGCGATGACGATGTCGGAGGTGCGCGCCGCCGCGCGGCCGAGCCCAATCGCATCGCCCGCGCGTAGCGTTCGCAGAATCGTGAGCTTCATGTGCGGCGCGAGCACCTCACGCAGTATCGCCTCGACGTCGTCGGCGCTACGTCGACCGGTGAACGTGTTGACGATAGCGGTGGCGACAGGTATCGCGGTCATCGGGACTATTGCGACTCCACATTGAAGCGAAGCATGGCTCCGATTCCGCCGAACTCCGCCGCTTGTTGCTGTTGCTCGGGGCTACTGAGAAACACGATGCGCGCCCCTTGTCGGAACGCTCCCAGCACGATATTGGGAACGATATTGTCGATCTGACTCAACTCGCCACCACAGTAGACGCACTCGGACGCGTCGGAATCACGCGGCATCTGGAGTGATCCGCAACGCTGACAAATCGCGCCAGGATGCTCGAACGCTCGATCGACGATGAGAGTCATGACCTGACCGCGCTGAAGCGCCTCGATCGTCGCGGCGATGCCCGTCGCTCGTAGCTCTCCCGAAGGTGCTTGGTTGCCCAGTGCGTCTATCATGCGCTGTTTTTCGTGATCAAGCCAGCGGTTGATCACTTCGCAACTATCTCGATGCACATCGTTGATGTTGGCTTCGGGAAGGATGCGAATGCTCCCGACGTGTCGCTCTCGCACATAGGGATGCAGGGTCTCAACGAACCCGGCGACGACCTCTTCCGTTCCGCCGATCACCAGCAGTCGGAACGGGCGATGTTGAGCTAAATCGAACAGCTTTGCTGCCGTCTCCTTGAAATGACCACGAACGTGCTCTTCGATGTGACGTTCGTAGCGTGCCTGAGACCAGCCGCCCTGATCATGCTGACCGGGGACCATGTCGTCGCGTGATACAGAGAGTTCCTCGATTTTGCCCATGTGGCCGTAATAGATCCGCGCCTGGTCGCGGGATATCAGGCACGTGCAGAACGCTTCCATCTGCTCGCGCAACTGAATCAGTGGGACCACATCGGTTTGGTTACCAACGGTGATGCGGCTCTCGATCTCCGACGGGATCTCCAGAGCTTCGAACAGATCGTCGTGTGAGTTCACAAAGAGAGCCAAGCCCCGACCGTAGTGATCGTGTTCATCACGAACGAACTCACGAATGCGTTCGATGTCCGACTTCACTGCTTCCCGCTGCTCGTGGCCGTAGTCCGCGTCGAGATCCTCGGCTGCCTCACTGAGCAGGTTCTTCAGCCGGATCGTGTAGTCGTCGTCGGTGCGTTCTTTGTCGATTCGAAGGTACAGACTTATCGTTGGCCACTCTGACGAAGAGACGTCACTGAGGGCTTCAATCTTGTCGCGCGTCATCATGTGAAAACCTCTCAAACTCCGATGTTGACGGCGGCATGTCTCGAATTGTCGACGAACGTGAACAGAGCCGGGTCTTTAGTCCGCCTCGATGTCATCAGGCCCGAATACGCGCTCCACGATGTAGTTCGAGAGCCAGGTGGCCGCGGCCGCGAGGACAAGGTTCAAAATGCCGCGCACGAGGTTCTTGGTCATTGACCATCCCTTCGCTCAACTCGGATTGCCGATTTTGGATTTACCGAGCCGCCTATGTGGCGACGGCTCCTTGACGCTACGCGCACAACTCCTGCCGCTACGTGTCGCCACGTCACGACGAGAGAGAGATGAGTAGATATCAGTTTAACATGTGGTGTACGTCTACGGTCTGAGTCCGGTTTCTGACGTGCCCGGTCGCTGCCGCTGCGCTTCATGTTCCCAACCAGCAACGATTCCAAGCGCGAGCAGCCAGGCAACAACCGTGACGGTCAACAGGAGGAGATCGGCGATGGTCATTCCGCGAATGACGATGCGATCCAACAGCGACAGTTGCTGCAGGGGCCATACGGCGGGGTGGGTGAGTCGCTCGATCAGGTGCAACCCACGCTCAGTCGTGTTTGGGACGGTGACGAGGATCGCCATGCGAAGAAGCAGGATCGATATGACGAGCGTCCCAACGTTGATCAAGATCGCTCGTAGGATGTTGATCGTTTCCGGGCGGTGTCTGCTCTGGCGCGTTCGGGGCGGACGGACCTGGCTCACGAGCGCGATTCGACCAGAGCGACGACGCGCTCGACGATCGCCTCGGCGAGCGATGCTTTGCTCATCTGCGGTAGCTCCTCCGGAGCCGCGTCACGTGTCAGGAAGAACGCCTGGCTGGAGTCACTCCCCATGGTTTCGGGACCAATGTTCGCTACGATTAGATCGAGCGATTTCCGTGAGAGCTTGTCCCGCGCGGAATCGAGGAGGTGTTCCGTTTCGGCGGCGAAGCCAACCTTGATCAACCCAGGCTGATTCACGCTCGCCAGAATGTCGCGGGTGCGCTCCATCTCGAGGACGAGATCCGCATCGCTTTTCTTGATCTTGTGTTCCGCAATCTGGCTTGGGCGGTAGTCCGCCACGGCTGCGGACATCACGAGCACGTCGGCTCCACGAACCGCGTCGTGTACCGCCAGATACATCTCTTCCGCGCTCTCAATCGAAATAAGTGTTGCTTCACTCGGCGGGCGCAGCGCGGTGGCACCACTAACCAGCGTGACCAACGCTCCCTCGTCGAGGAACGCTTCAGCGATCGCGTAGCCCATCTTGCCGCTCGAACGATTCGTGACATAACGAATCGGATCGATCTTCTCTCGCGTAGGACCGGCGCTCACGACGATGCGTCGCCCCTTGAGGCGACCATCCGAAGCGACGGCGACTCGCACCGCGTCGAGCAGGCGCTCGACCGGTACGAGTCGGCCGAATCCGATCGCACCGGACGCAAGCGGGCCCTGTTCGGGTCCGACGATACGTACACCTCGCTGTCGCAAGATCCTCAAATTCTCTTGGGTGGCGGGATGGAGATACATGTTGTGATCCATCGCAGGAGCGACGATGAGTGGGGCTGTGCATGCAAGTGCGCTCACGGTGAGCATATCGTCCGCCAGACCGTGCGCCAGCTTGGCGATGATGTCCGCGGTTGCCGGAGCGACAATCATCACGTCCGCTCGCTCGGCCATCGTGATGTGACCGTGAAGCTCATCTGTCCAGGGCTCGAAAACCTGTGTGTAGACCTTCCGACGCGTCAGCGTCTGAAACGGAAGCGGGCGCACGAACTCGAGTGCCGACTCGGTCAGCATGACGTCGACCAACGCTCCGGCGAGCGTCAAGTCACGCGCCAGTTCGATCGATTTGTAGGCTGCAATACCGCCGGAGACTCCGAGGACCACGTGCTTACCGTTGAGCAGTTGGCTCATTCATGCTCCAGTCCACAGGTCGGACCGAGTTACCGAAGCGGCGCGACTCGGCCTTCGCTCGCGAGCCGTTCGAAGCGCTTCTCGACCGTCTCCACGATCTCACGGAAGCCATATTCGAGGCGTGGAAACGTTACCCACGCGACGCCGATGGCAAAGATCGATCCGGTGATGACGCGCAGTTGCCACGTGCTCTCTCTCCAGCCAAACAGCTGCGTGAAACCGTCAATGGCAATCGGGATGCAGAAGAGACCCAGTTCCTTGAGCGTCGCCGGGCGAACCTTCCGGCTCGACATCCCATAAACGAGTCCAAGAATTAGAAGTCCAAAATAGATGGCGAAGTCCCGCTCGCAATAGGCCATCTTGAAACCCATGATATGAAAGCTGCGTTCAGGAAGCTGATGGCAAATCAGATGAAATGGCTTGTAGATCATGTTGGCCATCGTTCGATGACCTTCGGCCATGAGGATCGGGGCGAGTAGCGGTAGGCCGACGAAGAGCACCCCAACGGAGTTGAGCAACCAGATCCAATGGCGGGCGACGTGGTAGATGGCACGATCGACGCCCAGAATGATGCGCTCTTCTCGAGGCGAGCGGACTCGAATCGTCGATTGCATGAATGCCTGCCTTTCACGTCCGCTGTCGAGGCCCGTGGACGCAAACGTCGTCATTGAACGTCAAGAGGTTAGCACGCGGATTGGCCGACGGTCACGCACCGTCATCAAATTTGTGACGAATGGGGTGGGTTGAGGCCATTCGTTGGTCGCGAACGGCCGCGAGCTGACGCTCGGCTCGCGGCGTTCACGATCGGTCGTTATCAGGCAGCGTCAGGAGGCATCTGCGCCAGTAATGGACGAGTGTCACAGAAGACCTGGATGCGATCGATGCGATTCTCGCGGACGTGGTGCCACTCCGCGACCGGGAGGGTGAGCTCCGGGTTGGCAAACGTCACGTCGTAGATCTGACAGACGTCGTCGCCATCGGTGAAGATTGCCCGTCGAAACAGGTCCGTCGTGGCGCCTCTGACATGTTGCATTCCCTGCAAATAGTCCTCGGCGTTGTCGATGGTCGCTAATGGGCCGGTGAACGCCAGGTCCTCGTGGATCAACGATCGCATGGTTGGATAGTCGCGTTCGGTGAGTGCCGTGAAGAAGGCATCGACCACGTCGAGCGCTTGAGTCTTGATCATTCCTGGTGTCCTCTCTCGTCATTGTCGTTGTCGATCACGTCGTACCGGTACACTCCCAGTATGTGGAGCCAGGCGACCCCTTCCCAGGGCAGATGTTTCGGATCTGAGGGTCGATTTTTGGTGAATCGGGATTTCCGGGGTTCAGCTCGTTTCTGGCGACCACGTTGGACCATGGATGTGAGCAGGACGTGGACCGAAAACAACGATTGAAAGGGGAGAAAGACGCTCCCCCAATGTTCACGTATGTCGCGGCGCCCCGGTCGCCGAATATTGGCGTGCGCAGGCTGGATCCGGAGGAGGTCGATGACGAACGGGAGACGGCCCACACGCACGACTTTCTGGTCATCGCGTATTACGAACGGGGCGGAGGTCGCATTCGCGTCGCCAATCGACAATGGACCGTCGAGTCCGGCGATGTGTACATCGTTGCGCCGGGAGAAGTCGTCGCGGCATCCCCAGGTGATGAGCGGTTTCGCGCGAGCGGCTGGGCAGCCTATTTTGCGGCCGAAGCTCTGGGCGTGCGTGCGCCTGGCCCGTTCCTCGCCTGGCGTTCCCACCCGCTTCTACTCCCGTTCGTGCGGAATGCGGCTGCCGGCGCGCAACGTTTACGCGTCCCAGAATCCGAGCGCGAGGCGTGGTCGGATCGCTTCGCGGCCATCGCGCGGGAGTTGGACGAGCGGCACGATGGATTTCACGAAGCGAGCATGGCGTATCTGACACTGCTTCTGGTGAGCGTCGCACGGCTGGCCAGCGACGTGGTGGGAGACCTCAAATTGAACGACGAACCGCTCCTGTCAGCCGTCTTTGAGGTCATCGAGCAGCGGTTTCGGGAACCGATCTCACTTCGCGACGTGGCTTCGGCCGTTTTTCTGTCGTCCGGCCATCTGACGACCGTGGTGCGGCGTAAGACCGGGCGTACCGTTCTGGAGTGGATCACCGAACGTCGTCTGGCTGAAGCACGGCGGCTTTTGGTCGAATCCGATCTTGCGGTGGACGAAGTGGGGAGAGCGGTCGGGTTTCGCGACTCCAGGCACTTCACTCGAAC
Source organism: uncultured Chloroflexia bacterium (assembly GCA_963822235.1). GTDB lineage: Bacteria > Chloroflexota > Chloroflexia > Thermomicrobiales > Thermomicrobiaceae > CALAGB01. Next base: position 158,526 of record CAWGGU010000005.1, on the reverse strand, counting down.
ATTCGGCAAAGTTCACGGCTTCTCGCCGGGCGATTGGCGTCGGATGAGCTGCTCGCCGATGAGCGCGCCGACGGCGCACTGAGTGAACGTGGGGTAGGATTGGACAGGGCGCCGGAGTCGAATCTAGGGGACGTGCAAGGCGCCGTATCGAGGACACGCAACTCCTAGGGCTGCTGCAAAGTCCGCGCCAACAGAGCTCGCAGCCAGCAGCGCGCTGATACGGGCAGCTTCTGAGCGGTGTCACAGATCACCGTTCCGTCCGACCTTTCCTTTGGCGCGTTTCGCAATCGCGTTTTGCTCGACGAAGCTCTCTACCTCACTGCGCAACAGCCCTGTCGAGGCCACATCGATGTTGCAAAGTTAGCCTGTTCCCACAGGCTGTCGCCGGACTTTGCAACAGCCCTGTCGAGGACACGCAACTCCTTGACATCCGCCATCCGCAGGCGTATACTACACGTTTGCTGATGGGTGGTTGCTCGAACATTCGGATGTGAATGAAGACGCACGGACGGATTCCGAACGATATGGGCCTTCGGGAGGGGTAATTATTGCCTTCCCGCTATTTCCATTTTCCCGGCGAGCAGTCCAGACGCCAATTAGACGCTCAACACCCCCACCGTCTCGACCAGATTCCGGCGGTGGGCTGAATCGTTTGTGCCCCTACATTATATAAGGAGAAGCGCATGGCCGTAACTCTCCGTGACCAGCGCGCCGCCCCAACTGATGGGCGTCAGGTTCTTTCGAACCTGGGCATCGGTCGCCATTCGTATTCCAGAATCTCGACGGTCCTGGAGATGCCAAATCTGGTGACACTCCAGATGGAGTCGTTCGACTGGTTCAAAACTGAAGGCCTGCGGGAACTCCTCGAGGAAATCTCCCCAATCGTCGACTACAACGGGAAGATGGAGTTGCACTTCCTGGAGCACCGGTTCGACGAGCCGCGTGCCTCTGAGGAGACCTGCCGCGAGCGGGATATGACCTACGCCGCGCCACTCCGCATTCGCGTGCGCCTTGTTATTCGCGACACCGGTGAGGTCAAGGAAAGTGACGTCTTCCTTGGCGATTTCCCGATCATGACGCCAGACGGCACCTTCCTCATTAACGGCGCCGAGCGCGTGGTCGTGTCTCAGCTCGTTCGCTCGCCAGGTGTCTATTTCGAGCTGTCGGACGATCCGACGACGGGCCGTCCGCTGTGTAGCGCCAAGCTCATCCCGAGCCGCGGCGCCTGGCTCGAGTTCGAGACGTCGAACCGTAACGTCCTTTCAGTGAAGGTCGATCGCAAGCGAAAGCTGCCGGCCACCATTTTGCTGCGCGCGATCGGCTTCGCAGAGGATGACGAGATTCGCGAACTGTTCGCGGAAGTGGACGATCCGGAGCATCACTTCATTGACAGCACGCTCGAGCGCGATCCGACACGCAGCGTCGAGGAAGCGCAAGTCGAGCTCTATCGCCGGCTTCGACCTGGAGATCCGCCGACCAAGGACAACGCCTCTTCGCTTCTTGAGGGACTCTTTTTCAATCCGAGGCGCTACGACCTGGCTCGAGTGGGACGTTACAAGCTGAACAAGCGACTTGGTCTCGACATCGGCCTCGAAACGCGCATCTTGACGCGTGAGGACCTGATCGAGATCGTTCGGACCATCATCCGGGTCAACAATGGCCAGGATCAGTCGGACGACATCGACCACCTGGGCAACCGCCGCATCCGCTCAGTCGGAGAGTTGATTCAGATGCACGTGCGCACCGGACTGCAGCGCCTGGAGCGCGGCATTCGCGAGCGCATGACCATTCAGGACATCGAGACCGTGACGCCGAACGGGCTGATCAGCACGACGCGACCCGTGATGGCCGCGGTGCGTGAGTTCTTCGGCGGACATCAACTCTCGCAGTTCATGGATCAGACCAACCCGTTGGCGGAGTTGACGCACAAGCGTCGCCTGTCGGCCCTCGGGCCTGGCGGTCTTAGCCGCGATCGCGCTGGATTCGACGTTCGCGACGTGCACCACTCGCACTACGGCCGCATCTGCCCGATCGAGACGCCTGAAGGACCGAACATCGGTCTGATGGGCTCGCTCGCGACCTATGGCCGCATCAACAAGTATGGCTTCATCGAGACGCCATACCGTCGCGTCTACAAGACGATCAATATTCAGGAAGACGGCGGGTTGCTCGTCGGTCAGATGGTACGAGACGATGTGACGTCGCCGAAAGACGGTAAGTCGATTGTCGCCGCGGGCACCGTGCTGGACGAAACGGCCATCGAGAAGATGGTCAAAGCAGACGTCCAGACGATTCGCGTCGTGCCGTTCGTCAGTGACGAAATCGAGTATCTGGCCGCGGACCGTGAAGAGCAGTTCACGATCGCCCAGGCGAACACGCCGCTGGACGACGGGGCGCGGTTCGAGCTCGAGCGCGTCTCCGCCAGACGCGGCGAGCGCTTCGTAGCTGAGCCGCCGGAGCGAATCGACTATATGGACGTTTCGCCGAAGCAGGTCGTTTCGGTTGCGGCCGCACTGATTCCGTTCCTGGAGCATGACGACGCCAACCGCGCCTTGATGGGCGCCAACATGCAGCGCCAGGCGGTGCCGTTGCTGCGACCAGCCTCTCCGGTAGTTGGGACGGGTGTCGAGTATCTCGCCGCTCGTGACTCCGGACAGGTGGTGGTCTCCAAGACGGCCGGAACGGTGACGCACGTCACCGGGCGTCAGATCACCGTCAAGGAAGATGACGGCAACGATCGCGTCTACAACATGCAGAAGTTCGTCCGCTCGAATCAGGACACCTGCATCAATCAGCGACCAATCGTCACGAAGGGTCAGCGCGTCGAGCCAAACATGATCATCGCCGACAGCTCGAGCACCGATCAGGGCGAACTTGCCCTCGGTCAGAACGTGCTGGTGGCCTTCATGTCCTGGGAGGGCGGAAACTTCGAGGACGCCATCCTCCTTTCGGAGCGGTTAGTTCGAGAAGACGTCTACACGTCGATTCACATTGAGAAGTATGAGACCGAGGCCCGCGACACCAAGCTTGGCCCCGAGGAGATCACGCGCGACATTCCAAACGTCGGTGAGGATAGTCTCGCGAACCTCGACGAAAACGGCGTGATCCGCATTGGTGCCGAGGTTCAGCCCAACGACATTCTGGTCGGAAAGGTCACGCCTCGAGGCGAGACTGAGCTCTCAGCGGAGGAGCGGCTCCTTCGCGCGATCTTCGGTGAGAAGGCGCGTGAGGTGAAAGACACGAGCCTGCGCGTCCCTCACGGCGTTCACGGGAAGATCATCGACGTCAAGCGCTTCAAGCGGGAAGAGGGAACCGATCATGAGTTGCCGGCCGGCGTCAACGAGATGGTCCGCGTCAGCATCGCTCAGAAGCGGAAGATCTCTGAAGGCGACAAGATGGCCGGTCGCCACGGCAATAAGGGTGTCATCTCGCGGATTCTTCCGGTTGAAGACATGCCTTATTTGCCGGACGGCACGCCAGTCGACATCATTCTGAATCCGATCGGTGTTCCGTCGCGCATGAACATCGGCCAGGTGCTCGAAACGCACCTCGGCTGGGCGGCTGAAGCACTCGGCATGAAGATCGCGACGCCGGTTTTCGACGGCGCGTCGGAGGACGAGATTCGTTCGCTTCTTGCGGAGGCAAAGCTGCCGCTCGACGGCAAGGTTCAGCTGTATGACGGTCGTACCGGCGAGATGTTTGACCGTCCGGTGACTGTCGGCGTCATCTATATGTTGAAGCTGGCTCACCTGGTTGAGGACAAGATCCACGCACGGTCCACCGGCCCGTACTCGCTCGTCACGCAGCAGCCGCTGGGTGGCAAGGCGCAATTCGGTGGACAGCGGTTCGGCGAGATGGAGGTCTGGGCGCTCGAGGCCTACGGCGCGGCGCACATCCTTCAGGAGATGCTGACCGTCAAGTCGGATGATGTTGTCGGTCGCGTCAAAACGTATGAAGCGATCGTCAAGGGAGAACCGATCGTCGAGGCCGGCGTACCGGAGTCGTTCAAGGTCCTCGTCAAGGAGCTGCGAAGCCTGGGCCTCTCAATTGAGGTCATCAACGAGGACGAGCAGACCATCGAGTTTACCGAGGATACCTCGCGAGACCTGTTGACGAACCTCGACCGGATCAACCTGAGTGGTTTCGAACGGACCGAGGACTAGTGAATTGGTGAGCAAATAACTATGCAGACAGCAAGCGCAAACGCTCGGAACAGAGATTCGCAGAGGGTCTTCGACGTCAACAACTTCGACGCCATTCGGATCAGCCTTGCGTCTCCCGAGTCGATTCGGAGCTGGTCGTACGGTGAGGTCACCAAGCCGGAGACGATCAACTACCGAACACTGAAGCCGGAGCACGGTGGTCTCTTCTGCGAGCGCATCTTTGGACCGACCAAGGACTTCGAGTGCTACTGCGGAAAGTACAAGCGTGTCAGGCATGCCGGGACGATCTGCGACAAGTGTGGTGTTGAGGTCACGCGCTCGAAGGTTCGCCGCGAGCGCATGGGCCACATCGAGCTCGCCGCGCCGGTCGCCCACATCTGGTACGTCAAGGGAACGCCGAGCCGCCTTGGGCTGCTGCTCGACATCTCCCCGCGTAACCTCGAGCGCGTGCTCTACTTCGCGTCGTATCTCGTTACCGAGGTCGACATCGAGGCGCGCGACGAGCTGATTCGGACCATCCATGCCGAGCTCGCGGCCGAGGTCGAAGAGCTCGACAGTGATTTCAGCAGCCGCAAGGGTGAGATCACGGGTGAGATTCAGTCAGAGCTCGAGAACCTGCAACAGGGCGCCACCAGTCTGGAGCACTCGGTTGAGCAGCGCCGCGAAGAGCAGCGCACTGCTCTGCAGGCGGAAGCCGACGAGCTTCGCGAGCGTCTGAAGGCCTTGATGAACGAATCGGCCCCCGAGGACATGAACTTCCACGGCAAGCCCGTTGTCAAGGAGGGCGAGAGCGTCAACCAAGATCGCCTCAGCACACTGAACGACCTCGTCTCCTCCGAGCTCGAAGAGATCATGGCGCAGGCCGAGCACGACGTGACCAGCGGAAACGCGCTGGCTGAGGCAGAGCGCGATCAGCTGCAGAGTGCGGCTGACGAGCGGGTGCGCAAGTTCGAAGCTGAAATCGATCAGCAGAAGGGCGCCCTCAAGGCCGAAGCTGACAGCATGGTCAAGCAAATCTCTGACTTGAAGATGCTTCAGGTCCTGACCGAGACGCAGTATCGAGAACTGACCGATCTAGCGCCGGGCACCTTCCAGGCCAGCATGGGCGCCGAGTCGGTCTACGACGTCGTCGCCAAGATGGACCTGGACGAGGTCGCCTCATCGCTGCGGTCGGATATCCAGACCATGTCGGGACAGAAGCGCAAGAAGGCCACGAAGCGGCTGCGCGTCGTCGAGGCGTTGCGCCGCAGCGGCAATCGACCGGAGTGGATGATCTTCACCGCGCTCCCGGTCATCCCGCCTGATCTGCGCCCAATGGTGCAGTTGGACGGCGGACGGTTCGCGACGTCGGATCTCAACGATCTGTATCGTCGTGTCATCAACCGCAATAATCGATTGAAGCGACTGCTGGAGCTTGGCGCTCCCGACATCATCGTGCGTAATGAAAAGCGCATGCTCCAGGAAGCAGTCGACGCTCTCATCGACAATGGCCGTCGTGGCCGCGTCGTGTCGGGTAGTGGCAAGCACAAGCTGAAGAGCCTCTCGGACCTGCTCAAAGGGAAGCAGGGGCGCTTCCGTCAGAACCTGCTTGGCAAGCGTGTCGACTATTCCGGCCGCTCCGTCATCGTGGTCGGCCCGGATCTGAAGCTGCACCAGTGCGGTCTTCCGAAGCGGATGGCGCTTGAGCTCTTCAAGCCGTTCGTCATGCAGAAGCTCGTCATCCATGGGCACGCGCACAACATCAAGGCGGCCAAGCGGCTCGTCGAGCGTGTCGATCCGCACGTCTGGGACGTGCTGGAAGAGGTCATCAAGGACTATCTGGTCCTGCTGAACCGCGCTCCAACGCTGCACCGTCTCGGTATCCAGGCCTTCGAGGTCAAGCTGATCGAGGGTTCGGCCATCCAGCTTCATCCGCTGGTCTGCGCCGCCTTCAATGCGGACTTCGACGGCGACCAGATGGCCGTGCACGTGCCGCTCTCCGAGTCGGCACAGCACGAAGCGCGCGAGCGCATGCTTTCGACGCGTAACCTGCTCGACCCGTCGGACGGTGACCCGGTCATCGCACCGACGCTCGACATCGTGCTCGGCTGCTACTACATGACGCAGCCGCGCCCGGGCGCAAAGGGAGAGGGCAAGACCTTCTCGCGGCCGAGCGAGGTAATGCTGGCGTATCACACGGGCGTGCTCGACGTTCAGTCAACCATCAGGGTGATGGTCTCAAACAACGGCAGTGGTGCTCAGCTCATCGAGACGACCGTGGGTCGGGTTATCCTGAACCAGGAAATCCCATCGGAGCTCGGATACTGGAATGAGACCATGGACCGCAAAGCGCTGCGACGACTGATCGCGGCGTGTTATCGCGAGCTTGGTCCGGATGCGACGGCCGAGATGGCCGACCGGCTCAAGAACGTGGGCTTCGCCTACGCGACGCGTGGTGGTTTGTCGATCGCTTTGTCCGACGTCCAGATCCCTGGCAAGAAGCCCGAGATCATTGACGCGGCCGATCAGCGCGTCGGCGAGGTCGAGCGGCAGTATCGTCGTGGTCTGATCACGGATTCCGAGCGCTATCGCGAGGTAATCAGCATCTGGAACGAGGCGCGCGACGTTCTGTCGGACGCCGTCGAGTCGGAGCTTGGCAGCGACAACTCACTCTTCATGATGAGTACGTCGGGAGCCAAAGGTAACATCAACCAGATCAGCCAGATGGCCGGTATGCGTGGGCTCATGCTTGATCCGCGTGGAACGATCATCGAGCTGCCTATTCGTTCGAACTTCCGCGAGGGCCTCTCGGTCCTGGAGTACTTCATCTCGACACACGGAGCCCGCAAGGGTCTGGCCGACACGGCCCTCCGTACCGCGGACTCCGGCTACCTAACCCGACGTCTCGTCGACGTGTCGCAGGACGTCATCGTTTCGATGCCCGATTGCGGAACCGAAGCGGGAATGTGGGTGGTTCCGGCCGATTTGCCCGACCGCGATTACTTCGAGGCGCGCGTTACGGGCCGCACTGCCGCGGCGCCAATCGTCGATCCTGAGACCGGCGAGGTGCTCGTGGAGCGGAACGAGGAGATCAAAGAGGACGCGGTCGAGAAGATTCTCGATCGCAATATTCCGCGCATCTTCATCCGAACGTCGATGAACTGCGACGCCGAACATGGTGTCTGCCAGCTTTGCTACGGTCGGAACCTGGCGAGTGGACGACTTGTCGATCCCGGTGAGGCGGTCGGAATCATCGCCGCGCAGAGTATCGGTGAGCCTGGCACGCAGCTCACGATGCGGACGTTCCACACCGGCGGCGTCGCCGGAGAGGACATCACCACCGGTCTCCCACGTGTCGAGGAGCTCTTCGAGGCTCGGGAGCCGAAAGGTAAGGCCGTCATCGCCCGCAACAGCGGTGTGCTGCGCGTCATCGAAGATGAGCACGGGCGCCGACTGCTGCTCACGTCGGAAGAGATCCTCACCGATGAGGTGCCGATTCCGGAAACACAGCAGATCGCCATCGGCGACGGTGACATGGTCGCCTTCGGGCAGGTCGTCGCCGCTCCGCCGGAAGGCACCGATGGAAAGCCGACCACGGCCAGCGTCGACGGCGTGGCGTTCATCGATGGCAACCGCATCGTGATCCGTCACGAGGAGCAGGACACGACTGAGTATCCGGTTTCTGTGTCGGCCAACATCCGCGTCAACGATGGAGACTTCGTCTCGGTCGGGACGCAGTTGACCGATGGAAACCTTGATCCACAGGAGATTCTGCAGACGCTCGGCGGAGACTTCGTGCAGAAGTACATCGTCGATGAGGTCCAGAAGGTCTACAAGTCGCAGGGCGTCGTCACCAACGACAAGCACATCGAGACTATCGTGCGGCAGATGCTGCGCAAAGTCGCGGTGGAGCATCCTGGCGATACCGATCTCCTGGTGGGCGAGCTGGTTGACCGGTTCGTCTTCAACCGGATCAACGAAGAGATCATTATCGAAGGTGGTGAGCCGGCCACCGCGCATCAGGTCCTGCTTGGGATCACCAAGGCGTCGTTGGCGACCGACAGCTTCCTGTCGGCGGCCTCCTTCCAGGAGACGACCCGCGTCCTCACCGAGGCGGCGATCCACGGAAAGGTCGACTACCTGCGTGGTCTGAAGGAAAACGTCATCATTGGCAAGCTCATCCCGGCCGGATCGGGCTTCCACAACGATCAGCGACGGTCGCTCGCGCTCAGCGATCTCGACCGAGCGCAGATCGCGGCGATGGCAAAGGCGCGTGAAGTCCAGCCAGCGTCGATCGAAGATGTGGAAGAGCTCATCTCCGAGGGCAAACTCCCACCGGCGGCAACGGCCGTGCTCGATCGGGAGTCGGACGAGTCCGAGCCGGTGGCCAGCATTGGCTCCGGTGATACCAATGAAGGCGACGAAGAGGGCGACAAGGACGAGTAGTACAAATCGCCGATTTCTTGACAGTACCTGGCCAAAATGCTAGACTGTGTGCTTGTGGCCGTCCACGGACGGCCACAACAGTGAGGAAAGTATTCCTCGGAACAAGTCCGGCACCGCAGCTGCGGGCCAACCCGCAGAGCACGGTCTGTCATTAAGCCGGCGGTTCCAAAAGGAGTTATCCGACGTGCCGACGATCAATCAATTAGTCCGTAAAGGGCGAACGCAGGTCACGAAGAAGACCAAGGCGCCAGCACTGCGCTTCACCAACAACGCGTTGGGACGGCATGCTGGACGTTTGCGCCGTGGGAAGGGTTCCCCGCAGAAGCGCGGAGTCTGCACCCAGGTCCGAACCATGACCCCCAAGAAGCCTAATTCGGCGCTACGCAAGATCGCCCGTGTGCGGCTCACTAACGGTATGGAAGTGACCGCATATATCCCGGGCGAAGGGCACAATCTTCAGGAGCACTCGGTGGTGCTGATCCGCGGTGGTCGCGTTAAAGACCTCCCTGGTGTGCGCTACCACGTCATTCGCGGTGCTCTGGATGCCCGTGGCGTTGAAAACCGCAAACAGGGGCGGTCAAAGTACGGAACTAAGAGGACGAAGAGCTAGGCAGATTCTGCCTTCGTTCGTCGCGACAAATTGCGGCGAACTTTCTCTTCTCTAGATCGTACGGTACGGAAAGCGGCCTCACGAAGTTTATCTCGTGCTGACCGCTTTTTCGTGTCACGAATAATCGGGCTCCTGGGCGAGGAATCGTATGGGGCCAGTAACAATCTCTGAGCCATCCTCCGAGATGGCCGATTGACGAGCGAGACCATTCAGGTGGTCACCGGACTGTAAGCGCTGACAGGGCGCGTGGGAGGCAAGCACCGAATGCCGAGACGAGCAAAAGTAGAGCGGCGTATCGTTCCGCCAGACCCGCGATATGGAAGCGAGCTGGTCTCGCGTGTTGTCAACAAAGTCATGACGCGGGGTAAGAAGGGCGTCGCCGAGCGGATCGTCTATGGAGCGCTCGACATTATTCAGGAGCGCACTGGGCGAGACCCGGTCGACGTATTTCAGCAGGCCATCCACAACGCCACTCCACTCGTCGAGGTGAAGCCACGCCGAGTCGGTGGCGCGACATATCAGGTTCCGGTGCAGATCGAGCCCGCGCGCCGATTGTCGCTCGCGATTCGATGGCTACTTCAGGCGGCGCGATCGCGATCCGGGCGGTCGATGGCGGAGAAGCTCGCGGCCGAACTCCTGGACGCATCCAATAACACGGGAACGACGATCAAACGACGCGAAGATACGCACCGCATGGCTGAGGCGAACCGGGCGTTCTCGCACTACCGATGGTAATCGGCATCATACCGGGCGGCGACGGCCGGAATGCGTTGGGAATCACGTACTGATCATGAGTAGCACGGCAACCCAAAAAACAGAAGGTGTATTGCAGGACCTCGCTCGTACGAGGAATATCGGCATCATTGCGCATATCGATGCCGGCAAGACGACCACGACTGAGCGGATCCTCTTTTATACGGGTCGGATCCACCGAACCGGTGAGGTGCATGAGGGCGCCGCGACCATGGACTGGATGGTCCAGGAGCGAGAGCGCGGCATCACCATCACGTCGGCGGCCACGACCTGTTTCTGGGACGACCACCGCATCAACATCATCGATACGCCGGGTCACGTCGACTTTACGGTCGAGGTGGAGCGGTCACTACGTGTGCTCGACGGCGGCGTGGTGGTGTTCGACGCGGTCGCCGGAGTGGAGCCGCAGTCAGAGACTGTCTGGCGTCAGGCGGATAAATACCGCGTGCCGCGAATTTGCTTCGTCAATAAGATGGACCGCACCGGGGCGAACTTCTGGCGCACGGTTGAGATGATTGTCGAGCGCCTCAAGGCCAGGCCCGCGGTTATTCAGATTCCGATCGGCCAGGAGTCGGACTTCCTGGGAATCATCGATCTGATCGATCTCAAGTCCTACATCTTTCACGACGACCTCGGACAAAACATTGAGATCACCGATGTGCCCGCCGACATGCTCGAGGAGGCGCAACAGCGCCGTCACGAGCTCGTCGAGATGATCGCCGAGTCGGACGAAGATCTGATGATGCGCTATCTCGAAGATGATGAGATCAGCACCGACGAGCTGCGCGCGGCGCTGCGAACGGCGACGATCGCCGGAACGCTCGTTCCCATCCTGTGCGGAACGGCGCTCAAGAACAAGGGCGTGCAGCGCATGCTCGACGCGATCATCGATTATCTGCCATCGCCGAGCGACGTGCCTCCGGTGCAAGGGATTAACCCCGCCACTGGTGAGCCCGACATTCGGACGACCGATCCTGAGGAGCCCTTCTCGGCGCTCGCGTTCAAGATCGTGTCGGACCCTCACGTTGGCCGACTGGCCTATGTGCGCGTTTACTCCGGGCAGATGTCGTCGGGCAGCTACGTTCAGAATTCGACCAAGGATCAGCGCGAGCGTGTTGGCCGTCTGCTACGCATGCATGCCAACCACCGCGAAGAGATCGATACGATCTACGCCGGAGACATCGGCGCCGTTATTGGGCTCAAGAGCACCTTTACCGGCGATACCCTGTGCGATGGCGATCGACCGATCTTGCTCGAGACGATCCAGTTCCCGGAGCCCGTCATCTCTGTCGCGGTCGAGCCCAAGACGCGCTCCGACCAGGACAAAATGGGCATGGCTCTCGCTCGGTTGGCGGAAGAGGACCCGACGTTCCAGATGAACACCGACCCTGATAGTGGTCAAACGATCATTCGGGGCATGGGTGAGCTTCATCTTGAGGTCATCGTCGACCGCATGCTACGCGAGTTCAAAGTCGGCGCCAATATCGGAAAGCCGCAAGTGGCCTATAAGGAGACGATCACCAAGCCGGTGCGCGTTGAAGGTCGATTCGTGCGCCAGTCCGGCGGCAAGGGCCAATACGGCCACGTCTGGTTGGAGATCGATCCGCTCGAGCGCGGCAGCGGTTATGTCTTCGAGGACAAAGTCGTCGGCGGTTCGGTTCCGCGCGAGTACATATCGGCCGTCGAGTCCGGTGTGCGCGAAGCGATGGAGGCGGGCGGCGATTCGGGCAATCCGATTGTGGACCTGAAGGTCGCGCTGGTTGACGGCTCGTATCACGAGGTCGACTCAAGCGAGATGGCCTTCAAGATCGCCGGATCGATGGCGCTCAAAGATGGCGTCCGTCGCGGCAAGCCTGTGATCCTCGAGCCGTTCATGAAGGTCGAAGTTCGTACTCCCGAAGATTTCATGGGAGACGTCATCGGCGACCTTTCGGCCCGGCGTGGTCACATCGAAGGCATGGAGATGCAGGTCACCACTCAGGTGGTTCGGGCATTCGTGCCGTTGGCCAACATGTTCGGGTACGCCACCGATCTGCGCTCGATGTCGCAGGGACGGGCAACCTACTCAATGGAGTTCGATCATTACGAGCCGGTTCCTGAGAGCCTGGCGACGGAAATGAAAGCAAAAGCGCAACGCGGTTAATCGATCCCGGCGGCAACGGGCCGTCTGGCGAGCTATCTGGAGGATGACGCAGTGGGGAAGCAGCGGTTTGAGCGGACGAAGCCGCACATCAATATTGGAACCATCGGGCACGTCGACCACGGGAAGACGACGCTGACGGCGGCCATCACCAAGACGTTGGGATTGAGTGGTGGATCGAAGTTCCGCTCGTTCGACTCGATCGACAACGCGCCGGAAGAGCGAGAGCGTGGCATCACCATCGCCATTGCCCACGTCGAGTACGAGACCGAGAAGCGGCACTATGCCCACGTCGACTGCCCGGGCCATGCCGACTACATCAAGAACATGATCACCGGAGCGGCGCAGATGGACGGGGCCATCCTGGTGGTCTCGGCGCCGGACGGCCCGATGCCGCAGACGCGGGAGCACATCCTGTTGGCGCGGCAGGTGGAAGTCCCGGCCATGGTCGTCTTTCTGAACAAAGTCGACATGATGGACGATCCCGGAGCTGCTGGAGCTGGTCGAGCTCGAGGTGCGCGAGCTCCTCTCGACCTATGGCTTCCCGGGCGATGAGGTGCCGGTGGTGCGGGGTTCCGCCCTGGCGGCGTTGGAGTCGGAGTCGACCGATCCGACCAGTCCGGAGTATGCGCCGATCCTGGAGCTGATGCAGGCGGTGGACGACTACATTCCGACGCCGGAGCGAGCGGTGGATCAGCCGTTCCTGATGCCGATCGAGGACGTGTTCGGGATCAAGGGACGTGGCACGGTGGTGACGGGACGGGTCGAGCGGGGCAAGGTCAAGACCGGTGAGACGGTGGAGCTGGTGGGCATCGCGCCGACGCGCTCGATCGTGGTGACCGGCGTCGAGATGTTCCAGAAGACGCTGGACGAAGGCGTCGCCGGGGACAACGTCGGGTGTCTGTTGCGCGGGATCGAGCGAGACGACGTGCAGCGCGGGCAGGTGCTGGCGCAGCCGAAGTCGATCACGCCGCACACCAAGTTCGCGGCGCAGGTGTACGTGTTGTCGAAAGAAGAAGGCGGACGACACACGCCCTTCTTCCCTGGCTATCGACCGCAGTTCTACATCCGCACGACGGATGTCACGGGCTCGATCGAGCTGCCGGAAGGGGTGGAGATGGTGATGCCGGGCGACAACATCGAGATGCAGGTGGAGTTGATCCAGCCGGTGGCCATCGAAGAGGGGTTGCGCTTCGCGATTCGCGAAGGTGGCCGAACGGTCGGGGCAGGCGCCGTGACCAAAGTCGTGCAGTAAGTAACGGGGGACGATAAAGATGACGGCACGACGAGCGTCGCAAAAAATTCGGATCCGCCTGAAGGCATACGATCACAAGATTCTCGACCAGTCGGCGGCCAAGATCGTCGACACGGCGGAGAGCACCGGCGCCAAGGTTTCAGGGCCGGTGCCCCTTCCCACCCGTATCGAGAAGTTCAGTGTGATTCGATCTCCGTTCATCGACAAGGACTCGCAGGAGCAGTTCGAAATTCGGACGCACAAGCGTCTGATCGACGTACTCGAACCGAGTCAGGGAACGATCCGGGCGCTGATGCGGCTGAACCTGCCGGCCGGCGTCGATATTGAAATCAAGCTATAGCTGATCACTGCGATCATGCTCTGCATGCGACGGCGGGCAAACCCTCGTCTGCCGTTGCGTCCTGATCTGGAGAGAGCCAATGATTGAGGGACTCCTAGGTAAAAAGCTGGGCATGACCCAGATCTTCGACGAGACCGGCCAGGTCGTGCCGGTCACCGTGCTGGAGGTCGGGCCGTGCGTGGTGACACAGGTCAAGACCATGGACCGGGACGGTTACGAAGCGCTTCAGCTCGGATTTGGTGAGCGCAAGCGATTGAGTTCGCCCCAGCGTGGACACCTGAAGGCGTCGGGAGCGTCGTCGAAGGTGCTGCGTGAGGTCAAGACCGACGCGGTCGACGACTACAGCGTCGGACAGCTCATCGACTGCACCGTATTCGAAGCGGGCCAGATGGTCGACGTGAGCGGGACGAGCAAGGGAAAGGGCTTTCAGGGCGTCGTGAAGCGTCACAACTTCAGTGGCGGTCCGAAGACGCACGGTCAGTCCGACCGGCATCGCGCTCCTGGTTCGATCGGTGCCAGCGCCACCCCAAGCCGTGTGATCAAGGGCATGAAGATGGCCGGTCGCATGGGGAACGAGCGCGTCACCGTGCAGAACCTGACCGTGGTGCGCGTCGACCAGGAACGAAACGTTGTTCTCGTGCGAGGCTCTGTCCCTGGTGCGAGCGGTGAAGTGATCCTCGTGCGGCACGCAGTAAAACAGCTCGAGCGTGCTGCTGCAGGCGCCTCGTAGGAAGAGAGAGCAACAGGTGCAGCAGACGGTTTTTGACGTGAAGGGGAACGCGGCTGGCGAGGTTGATCTCGCCGACTCGGTCTTTGGTATCGAGCCAAACGTTCCCGTGATGCATCAAGCATTTGTGCGCCAGATGGCGAACGCACGTCTGGGAACGCACGACACCAAGACGCGCGGCGAGGTCCGTGGCGGCGGTCGCAAGCCGTGGCGCCAGAAGGGAACCGGTCGCGCTCGTCAGGGAAGCATTCGCTCGCCGCAGTGGCGAGGCGGTGGCGTCGTCTGGGGCCCGCATCCGCGCAAGTACACCCAGGATATGCCGAAGAAGATGCGTCACCTGGCGATTCGCTCGGTCCTCTCGGTGAAGCAGCGCGATGAGCAGCTCGTCGTCGTGGATGGCCTGAGTGACGTCGAACCGAAGACCCGTGAGATGCGAACGGTTCTCGCGGCGCTTCCGAATGGTGCTGCGCGGTCGACACTGCTCGTGGTCAGTGACTCCGCGAACGTGCGGCGTGGCGCGGGCAACCTGAAGAACGTAAAAGTCCTGTCCGTCCAGTACGTCAATATTCGCGACGTGCTGAAGCATGAGCGATTGGTGATATCCCGCGATGCCGTGGATGTAATCCACCAGCTCTGGGCGAATTGAGAGGCAGACGATGGATTACCAAGATGTATTGCGTCGCCCGGTGATCACCGAAAAGAACACGATGCTCATGGAAATCGGGCAGTATTGCTTCGCGGTCGCGAAGGACGCAAACAAGATTCAGATCAAAGAGGCGGTCGAGCGAACCTTCAACGTGGAGGTCGTGGCCGTCAACGTGATGAACGTACGGGGCAAAGAGCGCAGGCGCTCAGGGCGTCGCAGCCGCCGGCAAAGTATCGGCTTCACCCCGTCATGGAAGAAAGCGATCGTGACGCTCCGTGAGGGGCAATCGATCGACATCTTCGGCGCCGTTTAGGCCGAAGCGAGACGGGGCAGAGAGGAACCGACGATGCCGATTCGAAAGTACAAACCAACCTCTCCCGGGCGTCGCAACATGACTGTTTCGACGTTCGACGAGGTAACCAAGAAGCGGCCGGAGAAATCGCTCATCGAACCGCTCAAGCGGAAAGCTGGGCGCAATAACCAGGGTCGCCTGACCGTTCGCCATCAGGGCGGCGGAGCGAAACGCTTCTATCGCAAGATCGATTTCAAACGCGATAAGTTCGGCGTGGTCGCGCGCGTGGCGGCCATCGAATACGATCCGAACCGTTCAGCCAACATCGCGCTGCTCTTCTATCGCGACGGCGAGAAGCGCTACATGCTTGCGCCGCTCGGCCTCAAGGTCGGCGACGAGGTGCAGTCGGGTGCTGGGTCGCCGATTCGCCTTGGCAACGCGCTGCCGCTGGAAGACATTCCGCTCGGCACGCAGGTCCACAACATCGAGCTTTACCCCGGGCGGGGCGGACAGATGGTTCGATCCGCAGGTGTGTCGGCGCAGTTGATGGCCAAGCAGGACGACTACGCGCAGATTCGAATGCCTTCCGGCGAGGTTCGCCTCGTTCGATTGGAATGTATGGCCACGCTCGGCCAGGTGGGCAACACGGATCATGAGAACGTGCGTATCGGTAAAGCAGGACGTGCGCGACATATGGGCATACGTCCGACCGTGCGCGGCTCCGTGATGAACCCGCGCGACCATCCGCACGGTGGTGGTGAGGGCCGAGCACCGATCGGCGGCCAGCCGAAGACGCCATGGGGCAAGCCGACGCTTGGCTATCGCACACGAAACAATAAGAAGACCGACAAGATGATTGTTCGTCGTCGCGGCAAACGACGATAACAATGCCGGAGCGGCTGGAGGAGCATTTTGGGAAGATCGTCTAAAAAGGGCCCTTACATCGACGCGAATCTTGAGCAGAAGATCGCGACAATGAACTCGACCGGGGATCGCCGGGTCGTCCGGACCTGGGCGCGCGCGTCGACGATTTATCCGGACATGATCGGCCACACGGTGGCAATTCATGACGGGCGACGTCACGTGCCGATCTTCGTGACCGAGCAGATGGTCGGCCACAAGCTGGGCGAATTTGCCCCGACGCGCACCTACCGCGGTCACGGCAAAGATGCCGAGCGAGCAAGCCGGCGACGATGACGAAGCGATTGACGTTCGGTTTCCGAGGAGACGTCTGAGATGGAAGTGACAGCCAAAGCTAAAGGCGTTCAGGTGTCGGCGCAAAAGGCGCGCCTGGTCGTCAATGCGGTGCGCGGGAAACCGGTCGTTGACGCGCTCGCGATTCTGCGGTTTCTGCCCCAGAAGTCGGCCGTTGACGTGCTGAAGGTCGTGAAGTCGGCCGCGGCGAACGCCGAGCACAACTACGATCTCGACCCTGACACCCTCTACATCAAGGCGATCTTCGCCGATGAGGGCCCGACCTTCAAACGGTGGCGTGCCCGAGCGCGCGGCCGGGTCAACCGGCAGTTGAAGCGCACGGCGCACATTACCGTGATTGTGGACGAGATCGAGGAGGGGGCATAGCTTGGGTCGAAAGGTACATCCGATCGGATTCCGTCTCGGCATCGTGCATGACTGGGAATCCAAATGGTACGCGGAACGCAACTATACCGAGCAGCTGCATGAGGATCTCTTCATTCGGCGGATCATCAACGACGAGCTGACGCGTGCCGGGATATCTCGTATCGAGATCGAGCGATCCGCGAACCGCATTGAAGTGGCCATCCACACGTCGAAGCCGGGAATCGTGATCGGCAAGCAGGGCTCGAACGTCGAGCGCTTGCGCCAGCTTCTCGAGCAGCAAGTGGGCAAGAAGGTCCACCTGAAGATCGAGGAGATCAAAGAGCCCGAGTCGGACGCGCGGTTGGTCGCGGAGAGCATCGCCGAACAGCTTGCCCGTCGTGTGGCGTACCGTCGCGCGATGAAGCAGGCCGCGACTCAGGCAATGCGGCGCGGCAGTATCAAGGGCATCAAGATCAAGGTGAGCGGTCGCCTCGGTGGCGCTGAGATGTCTCGTTCAGTCACCGAGATGAATGGTCGAGTGCCGCTTCACACGATCCGTGCGAACATCGATTTCGCCGTCGTTCACGCCCGCACGACGTATGGTCGGATCGGCGTGAAGGTTTGGGTCTACCGAGGCGACGTGCTTCCAGCGCCCAAGCCGGTGTTCGACGCGGCGGAACTCGAAGCAACGAGCGATTAGCCGGTTTCGGCAACTGAGAAGATTGGAACCGTAATCATGTTGATGCCCAAGCGGGTGAAACACCGCAAGATGATGCGAGGCCGGATGAAGGGCATGGCATCACGTGGCACGACGGTCGTCTTTGGTGACTACGGCATTCAGGCGCTTGAGCCGGCCTGGATCAACAGCCGCCAAATCGAGGCCTCTCGTCGCGCGATCACCAACGCGATTCGTCGTGGTGGGAAGGTTTGGATTCGGATCTTCCCGGACAAGCCGGTGACGCAAAAGCCGGCGGAAACGCGCATGGGAAAAGGCAAGGGCAATCCGGAATTCTGGGTCGCCGTGGTCAAGCCCGGTCGCATCATGTTCGAGCTTGGTGGCGTTCGCGAGGATTTGGCTCAGGATGCGTTGATGCGAGCGATTCACAAGCTGCCGATCAAGTGTCGCATCGTCACTCGTGAGACGGCCAGCTCCGAGGCTTCGCAAGAGGCATCGGTAGAGGGATAGGAGAGCGACACGTGAAAGCATCTGAGATACGCGGCATGACCGATTTCGAGCTCGTCGCCAAGATCGATGAGCTGAAGACCGAGTGGCAGTCGTTGCGATTCGACGAGGCGGTCGGCAAGATGACCGATTCGTCGCGAATTCGCAAGATCAAGCGCGACATCGCTCGGATCAAGACGATTGAAACCGAGCGAATGATGGCCGCCGAGCTGGAGCAACTGCTCGCCGAGTAGGCGGTCCCGAGACGTGGGAGGACGGACACCCTAAATATGGAAGAGTCGGCATCCACACAGGTGAAACCGCGAATGATCAAGGTTGG
This sequence comes from uncultured Chloroflexia bacterium, assembly GCA_963822235.1. Classification (GTDB taxonomy): domain Bacteria; phylum Chloroflexota; class Chloroflexia; order Thermomicrobiales; family Thermomicrobiaceae; genus CALAGB01. Next base: position 140,113 of record CAWGGU010000005.1, on the reverse strand, counting down.
ACGCGTGGTTTCGGACAAGATGGATAAGACCGTGATCGTCTCGGTGGACTATGTTCGCCGTCACCCGATCTATCGCAAGACGATCCGACGCACGAGCCGCTTCAAGGCTCACGACGAGCAGAACCTCTGCCACGTCGGTGATCTTGTGAAGATCGAGGAGACGCGGCCACTGAGCAAGACGAAACGCTGGATCGTTCGCCAAATCCTCGAGCGGGCTGCCGAGGCCTAGCGACGTATCAGGGAGACGAAGGAGTGAGAAGGCAATGATCCAGCCGCAGACACGTCTGACGGTTGCCGATAATTCCGGCGCCCGAGAGATCATGTGCATTCGGGTTCTGGGTGGCTCGTCCCGCCGCTATGCGGGCGTAGGCGACATCATCATCGCGGCGGTGAAGTCGGCTCAGCCGCACACCGGCGTCAAAAAGGGTGACGTTGTGCGCGCGGTCGTCGTTCGGACGGCACAGGAGTACGGCCGACCGGATGGTTCGCATATCAAGTTTGACGACAACGCCGCCGTGCTGATCACCCCGCAGGGGAATCCGCGAGGGACGCGTATTTTTGGTCCGGTCGCTCGTGAGCTACGCGATCGGCAATATATGCGCATCGTGTCCCTGGCACCAGAGGTTTTGTAGGCGAGACCAGGGAACGAGGCGATACGAATGGCAGAGAAAATCATTACCGGTGACGATGTGGTGGTCATCGCGGGCAAGGACAGGGGCGCACGCGGACGTGTTCGTCAGAACCTGCCGCGCGAGGATCGGTTGATTGTCGAAGGCGTCAACATCGTTCACCGGCATCAGAAGGCTGTTGCCGGCGTGCGGCAGGCGGGCATCATCGAGAAGGAAGCTCCGCTGCACGTCTCAAATGTGATGCTGTGGTGCCCGTCGTGCAACAAGCCGACGCGCGCTGGATTTCGCACGAATGATCAAGGCAGAAAGATCCGGTTTTGCAAGAAGTGCGATGCCCCGATCGAGAAAGCGGATTTGACGAAGTAGACGTGCGCTGCTTGTGGTGAGGATGCAGGAATGATCCCGCGATTGAAAGAACGCTATAGAGAGGAAGCCGTTCCGGCGCTGATGACCGAATTCGGCCTCGGGAATGTGCACGAGGTGCCGCGGCTTGAAAAGATCGTCGTGAATATCGGTCTGGGAGAGGCGATTGCCAACGCCCGGGCGCTCGACGCGGCGACCAATGATCTGTCGATCATCACCGGCCAGAAGCCGGTCATCACCCGTGCGAAGAAGTCGGTAGCGGCCTTCCGGCTGCGAGCCGGTATGCCTATCGGCGCTATGGTGACGTTGCGCGGTGATCGGATGTACGAGTTCCTGGACCGCTTGATTGGCACGGCGCTTCCGCGCATTCGTGACTTTCGCGGACTTTCGCCCCGGTCATTTGATGGACGAGGCAACTATTCGCTCGGCCTTCGTGAGCAGTTGGTGTTCCCGGAGATCGAGTACGACCGAATCGATCGAGTTCGAGGGCTCGAAATCTCGATCGTGACGACGGCGAAAACCGATGAAGAAGGACGAATGCTTTTGAACCTTCTCGGTATGCCGTTGCGAGAAGCGTGATCGGGGAGGATATGGCAAAAAAGTCTAAAATCATCAAGTCGATGCGACCGGCCAAGTACACGGTTCGCGCCCACAACCGGTGCAAGCTCTGCGGACGTCCGCGCGCCTACATGCGTAAGTTCGGAGTCTGCCGAATCTGTTTCCGAGAGCTGGCCACCACCGGAAAGCTGCCGGGCGTCACTAAGTCGAGCTGGTAGCAGGCGGAGAGCGGAGTAACGAGAAACAATGACGATCAACGATCCAATTGCGGACATGCTTACGCGCATCCGGAATGCTGGCATGGCCCGGCAGCAGGAAACGTCGATGCCCACGTCAAAGATCCTGGTGGCGGTGGCGAAGATCCTCCAACAGGAGGGCTACATCGGCGGATTCCACGTGGAAGAACGACGTCCCGTGTCGGTGCTGCGGATTGAGCTGAAGTACGGCTCCAACCGCGCGCATGCGATCCGCGAGGTCAAGCGAGTTTCAAAGCCTGGCTTGCGCGTCTACGCGAACAAGGACGAGATTCCCACGGTGCGGAGCGGGCTTGGCACTTCGATCGTGAGCACGTCGCAAGGCGTACTGTCTGGGCGCGAAGCTCGTCATCGAGGTATTGGCGGCGAGGTTCTCTGTACGGTTTGGTAAGGACGTTGCCGAGCCAAACGACGGAGGAAGATCATGTCACGTATCGGTAATCTGGCAATTCCCATCCCGAGCGGTGTCGACGTCGACGTCACACCTGGCCTCGTGCGCGTCAAGGGGCCAAAAGGCGAGCTGTCGCAACGTGTGAACCGCGAGATGCTGTTCACGCGTGAGAACGGGACGCTTCAAGTGCAGCGTCCGTCGGACGAGCGTCAGTTCCGCGCGCTTCATGGCCTGACTCGTACGCTGGTCGCCAACATGGTCAAAGGTGTGACCGATGGCTACCGCAAGGATCTCGAGATCCAGGGAGTCGGCTATCGCGCTTCGCTCGACGGCAAGACACTCGTGCTTCTGGTCGGCTTCTCGCACCCGGTGCGAGTTGAACCGGCACCAGGAATCAGCTTTGCGGTCGACACCCCGACGCGTATTGGCGTCATGGGTATCGACAAGCAGCTGGTTGGTGAGCAGTCCGCGCAGATTCGACGGATTCGCCCGCCGGAGCCCTATAAGGGGAAAGGCATTCGATATTTCGGCGAGCGCGTTCGCCGCAAGGCTGGAAAAGCTGGCAAAGTCGGGAAGTAGCCGACGTAGAGCGTGCGGAGCGAGCGTGGTATCGTTGCCGTTCGGCTGTGCTCAAAAGGCGCGACGAGTGGTGGGCGGAACCCAGGCTCATGGCCGTCCGTGAAAGGGACATAAAGCGCGATGCGCTATCAGTACAAACGACAGCTATCACCGCGACAGCGACGTCATCTGCGCGTTCGAGCGCGTGTTTCCGGAACTACTGCACGACCACGTCTGAACGTGTTCCGCAGCAACGTGCACATTTACGCGCAGATCATCGACGACACCGATGGACGCACGCTCGTCGCCGCTTCGACGCTCGAATCCGACGTGCGTGAGCGGTTTCCTGAGGAGCATCCTAAGCTGGCGCAGGCGAAGCTGGTCGGTCAGGTCGTCGGTGAGCGTGCTTTGGCGAGTGGCATCAAACAGGTCGTGTTCGACCGCGGCGGCTACAAATATCACGGACGTGTTCGAGCGGTCGCCGAGGGTGCCCGCGAATCCGGACTCGATTTCTAGCAGACGATCGCATCGATCGCTGACCGAGAGGTGAACGGGCAAGGCGTATGGTAAATCGAAATCAATCACGTCGTGGTAGGGATCAAGATGGTCCGCAGCTTGACGAGCGGGTGGTGCAGATCAACCGCGTCGCCAAGGTCGTCAAAGGCGGCCGTCGATTCAGCTTCAGCACGGTCGTCGTCGTCGGCGATGGTCATGGCCAGGTCGGCGTCGGGCTCGGCAAAGCTGGTGAGGTTCCGGATTCAATCCGCAAGGCGGTCGAGACGGCCAAAAAGAGCATGATTCGCGTGCCCCTTTCGGGTCGCACGATTCCGCATCCGATCGAGGTGAAATTCGGTTCGGCTCGCGTGCTGATGAAGCCAGCCGCTCCTGGTACGGGTGTTATCGCCGGCGCCGGCGTACGTGCCGTTGTCGAGGCTGCCGGAATTCAGGACATCCTGACCAAGTCGTTCGGCAGTAACAATCCGGTGAACGTCACGCGTGCCGCCATTCTGGCGCTCAGCGAGCTTGAGTCACCGGAAGCGGTTGCGGCGCGTCGCGGTTTGCCTGCCGAGCGGTTTCGCCGTAAGGAGAAAGCGGAGCTGGCATGAGCGACGGTAAGATGCGTATCACCTATTTTCGAAGTGCCACTGGATACCCACGCGACCAGGGCGAGACCGTTCGATTGCTGGGGTTTCACCGGCTGAATCAGACGATCGAGAAGACAGACAACCCATCTGTTCGCGGCATGGTCAACAAAGTTCGACACCTGGTGCGGATAGAGGACGCGGAAGCAGAGTAACCGGTGCCGTCACACGGCACGGCGCCACGTGGGAGAGACCAGAATGCAATTGCACGATTTGAAGCCGAGTCCCGGCTCCCGCACCGAGAAAAAGCGGGTGGGTCGCGGCACGTCATCCGGTAAGGGTAAGACCTCCGGACGTGGTACCAAGGGCCAGCGCGCTCGGGGCAGCATCCGTCCAGGCTTTGAGGGCGGACAGCATCCTCTGTATACCCGGATGTCATACAAGCGTGGCTTCACCAACATCTTCAAGACGGTGTACGAGGTCATCAATGTCGAGCGCTTGAACGGCCTCGACGAGTCGGTGACGACCGTGACGCCTGAAGCCCTGTACGAGGCCGGAATCACGCGCGGTCTGGAGTTCCCAGTCAAGATACTTGGCGAAGGCAAGGTCGGCCGCAAGTTGACCGTGCGCGCCCACAAGTTCTCGAGCAGCGCCAAGAAGAAGATCGAAGCAGCGGGTGGGACCACGGAGGTCATTGAATAATGCTCGAAGCTGCCGTCAATGCATTCAAGATACCGGACTTGCGGCGAAAGATCTTCTTTACACTTGGAATCCTGGTCATCTTCCGCTTTCTGGCAACGATTCCAGTCCCTGGAGTCGATCGCGCCGCTCTGTCGACCCTACTCCAGCAGAATCAGCTCCTCGGCATGCTCAACCTCTTCTCAGGGAGCACGCTGAAGAACTTCTCGATTCTGGCGATGGGCGTCTATCCCTACATCACGGCGTCGATCATCATGCAGTTGCTCACCCCAACCATTCCCGCGCTGGACGAACTCTCGAAAGAGGGCGAATCGGGACAGCAGAAGATCAATCAGTACACGCACTGGATCACGGTTCCGATCGCGCTGTTGCAGGGCTATGGTCAGGCCGTTCTGATGGAGCGCAACAACGTTCTGTCCAACTTCGGCCTCTTCAACTCGGCAACCGCGCTGCGCAGTGTCGCGATCCTTTTGATGATGACTGCGGGCACGATTCTGCTGGTCTGGCTTGGTGAGCTCATCACCGAAAACGGTATTGGTAACGGCGTCTCGATCATCATTTTCGGTGGCATCGTCGCCAGTCTTCCATCGGCAGTCGGCAACCTGATTTCCGGTGGAACGCTCGCGCAGAACGTCATGGGAACCGTCGCCTTCCTGGCCATCGGCCTCTTCACGATCGTCGGCATGGTGCTGATGAACGAAGGCATGCGCCGCATTCCGGTTCAGCACGCTAAGCGAGTCCGGCGCGGTCGCGTTTATGGTGGTGGCAGCACATTCATCCCACTCAAGGTCAATTCCGCGGGTATGATCCCGTTGATCTTCGCGGTCAGCATCATGGTCTTCCCAGGGATGATCGCCAACTTCCTGCAAACGTCGAACAAGGGCTGGGTGACCAATGCCGCCACCAGTCTGGCAAATTTCTTCAATCCGCAATCGGGAACGTATCAAGCGATCTACTTCTCCATGGTGGTGTTGTTTACCTACTTCTACACCATGGTGCTGTTCCAGCAGCAGAACATCGCCGAGAACTTGCAGAAGCAGGGCGCGTTCATCCCCGGTGTGCGTCCAGGGAAGAACACCAACAGCTATCTCACTCGCGTGCTCATGCGGATCACGCTGGCGGGGGCACTCTTCCTGGGTCTCGTTGCGGTTCTGCCGTATTTCGCTGGCTTGATCACGAACGTGCGTACGTTGTTGATTAGCTCGACGGCCTTGCTGATCGTCGTCGGAGTGGCCATCGATACGATGCGACAGCTCGAAGCGCAGCTGATGATGAGAAACTACGAAGGATTCATACGTTAGGCACGGGTGTTTCGTGACAGGGACCGGAGCGACCCATGTAATCGTCATGGGTCCACAAGGAGCGGGAAAAGGGACGCAAGCGGCGGTTGTGGCGCCGCGACTCGGGCTCGCACACGTTGCGACCGGCGATCTGTTTCGCGAAGTCATGGCGAGCGATACCGATCTCGGAAAAGAAGTTCGCTCCTACTATGATCGTGGGGCCCTCGTTCCTGATGATCTGACGATTCGCATGCTGATGGAGCGCGTCGACGACGTGCTTCAGGGAGACCCAAACCTGCGCGGAATGCTGCTCGATGGGTTTCCACGAAACCAGGTTCAGGCCGAAGCGCTCGACGCGGCGCTCCGCGACCGTGGGGATCGGCTGGCGGCCGTCGTTCACGTTGACGTTCCACGTGAGATCCTGATGGACCGGCTCACGGGCCGCCTGATCTGTCCGAGCTGCGGCGCGACCTATCACCGAGTGTTCAACCCGCCGAAGAACGAGGGCGTGTGCGACGTCTGCGGCTCGCAACTGACGCAGCGCAGTGACGACACTCCGGAGGCGGTTGAACGGAGACTTTCGATCTATTACGAACAGACGGCGCCCGTTCTGGCGTATTACCGAAACGCCGATCTGCTGATCGACATCGACGGCGATCGTCCAATCGATGAAGTGAGCTCATCGATCATTGACGGCCTCATGAAACGACTCGACGCATCCTGATGGCCATCACGCTGAAGTCGACGCGCGAGATCGAGATCATGCGACGCGCCGGTAAGATCGTCGCCGAAGTTCTCGATCTGATGCGGCGCGAGATCCGGCCAGGCGTTACGACCGCTGAGCTCGATCAGATGTCGCGAGAGTTGATTGAGTCGCACGGAGCGTGGCCGTCGTTTCTGGGGCATCAGGGATTTCACGGCGAGCATCTGCGCGTCGGTCAACGAGGAGGTGGTTCATGGAATTCCTGGGCCACGCAAACTCGTTGAAGGCGACATCTTCTCGATCGACGTGGGCGCCTACCTCGATGGATATCACGCGGATTCGGCACTGACGTTGCCGGTTGGTGAAATCTCCGACCAGGCGCGCCGATTGATCGACATAACCGAGCAAGGGTTTGCCAGCGGAGTAGCGATGGCGCGTGCCGGGAACCGCATCGGTGACATCTCGGCGGCCGTGCAGCAGATCGCGGACGGCGAAGGCTACGGAATCGTCAGAGAGCTTACGGGCCACGGCATTGGTCGATCACTTTGGGAAGATCCTTCGATTCCGAACTTCGGCCGTGCGGGAACCGGAGCGCTATTGAGGCCGGGAATGACGATCGCCATCGAGCCGATGTTCACGACCGGCGATCCACGTGTCCGGATTTTGGACGACGATTGGACAGTGGTTACTGAAGACGGTGGATTGTCGGCGCATTACGAGCATACGGTGCTTATCACGCCGGGAGATCCGGAACTGTTGACCCGTTGAGGAGATTTTATGGTATAATGCGCCGTTGTGGCGCATGCGTTCGACGTGTGCACTTAGGTGTGCGCAGGTCCGAGGTGACAAGTGACCAAGAAGGATGTCATCGAGGTCGAAGGCAAGGTCACGGAACCGTTGCCGAACGCAATGTTCCGTGTGGAGCTGGATGGCGGGCATGAAGTGCTCGCGCACATTTCTGGCAAGTTGCGCCTCAATTTCATTCGAATCTTACCCGGGGATCGGGTACGGGTCGAGCTTTCACCGTACGACCTATCTCGCGGACGAATCACGTACCGATTGAGAACGTAAACGGTTGGTTCTCGACGGTGGGGAAGTGGGCAACCGATGAAGGTGACCGCATCAGTTAAGCGGCGTTGTGACAATTGTCGAATCATCAGGCGGCGAGGGGTCGTGCGAGTGATCTGCACGAACCCGAAGCACAAGCAGCGTCAGGGATAAGGGGTAGACATGGCACGTATCGCTGGCGTCGATCTTCCACGCGAAAAGCGGGTCGAGATCGGCCTGACCTACATTTACGGAATCGGGCTGACGACGAGCCATCGGCTCCTGGAGCAGACCTCCATCAGCCGCGACACGCGCGTTCGCGACCTCACGGATGACGAAGTGCAGCGCCTGCGTGACATCGTCGAGAAAGAGATGCTGGTAGAGGGCGATCTTCGCCGTGAAGTCAGCATGAACATCAAGCGGCTGATGGATATCGGAAGCTATCGTGGTCTTCGTCATCGTCGTGGGCTTCCGGTGCATGGCCAGCGAACCAAGACGAACGCACGCACGCGCAAGGGCCCGAAGAAGGCCATCGGCGTGCGACGCAAGGGTCGCTAGTCTTCCACATCGATCGAGTAATCGATCGCTATTCCGATTGAGACGGCGGGCGTCATCGCCCGCCAGCGTATGAGATGACCAGGAAAGGACGCAAAGCGCATGGCGGATCGCCGACGGACCGGCCGAGCAAAGGGGCGAGTAAGGCGACGTGATCGGAAGAACATTCCGCGCGGTCGTGCCTACGTGCAATCGACGTTCAACAACACGATGGTGACCCTCACGGATCAGGTCGGCAACGTCGTGGCGTGGTCCAGCGCCGGAGCGTCGGGCTTCAAGGGATCGCGCAAGAGCACGCCGTATGCGGCTCAGGTCGCGGCCGAGACCGCCGCGCGCAAGGCCATGGAGCATGGCATGCGGCAGGTCGACGTTTTCATCAAGGGGCCGGGCTCCGGTCGTGAGATGGCGATCCGTTCATTGCAAGCAACTGGCATTCAGGTGACGTCGATCGCCGACGTTACTCCAGTGCCACATAACGGCTGTCGCCCACCAAAGCGGCGCCGCGTTTAGCGAGAGTTTGAAATTCAGGCTCACTGGTCGGGTGACCCGGTGAGTCGAGGAGGATGAATGGCAAGGTACACCGGGCCGGTCTGCCGGATCTGTCGACGGGAAGGGTTGAAGCTCTACCTCAAGGGTGAGCGTTGCCTCAGCCCGAAGTGCCCGATCGTCCAGCGACAGCCAATGCGGAACTTCCCGCCAGGACAGCATGGGCAGAAGCGTTCGCGGCGTCCGTCTGAGTACGGCATCCAGCTTCGTGAGAAGCAGAAGATTCGCAAGATGTACGGCGTGCTCGAGGGACAGTTCCGGCGCCACTTCGACGAGGCCGAGCGCCGCGGCGGGGTTACCGGTGAGAACTTGCTTCAAATACTCGAGACGCGTTTGGACAACGTCGTGTACCGGCTGGGCTTTGCCGATTCGCGCAAGCAAGCGCGTCAGATCGTGCGCCATGGCCACTTCACGGTGAACGGCCGTAAGACGAACATTCCGTCCTTCATTGTCAAGCCTGAGGACGTGATCGCCGTTCGAGCGCAGAGCCGCGAGCGCGAGTACTTCAAGATCGTGGTGGAGACCGCTGGCTCAAAGCCCGTCCCCGATTGGCTTACGCGGGACATGGAGAATATGAGCGGGCGCGTCGTGAACGCACCGGCACGCGACCAGATTGAAATTCCACCGCTCAACGAACAGCTCGTCGTTGAGTTCTACAGCCGGTAACGCCACGCTGCGGGCACGCACCGATCGGTCATAGCGACGGTGGCGTGCCGCTTATTGGCCGGAGGAGGCTGATTCGATTGCTAGAAATCGCGCAACCACGAGTTCAACAGACACATTCTGGGGTGAATTACGGCCGTTTCGTCGTTGAGCCGCTCGAGCCGGGATACGGCATTACGATCGGCAACTCACTCCGTCGGATTTTGCTCCGCTCTCTTCCTGGCGCGGCCATCGTGCGCGTTCGCATCGCCGATGTCTGGCATGAGTTCTCGACCATCGAGGGTGTGCGCGAGGATGTGACGGAAATCGTCCTGAACCTCAAACGCATCCGCCTGCGTGTCGTGACGGAGGCGTTCCGGGAGACGCGCGCCAGTCTCTATGCTCATGGCGAGGGCGTCGTCACAGCGGGCGACATCGATTGGCCGGGCGAGATCGAGATCGTCAATCCAGACCAGATCATCGCGACGCTCGACAACGATCGTGCTCGTCTCGAGATGGATCTCGTCGTCGCGCGCGGCCGTGGTTATCAGCCGGCCGAGGCGCAGGAGGTCTTTTCGATCGGTGAGATCCCGGTCGACGCGATCTTCACGCCGATCGAAAAAGTGAACTACGTTGTCGAGCACACGCGCGTCGGACAGATGACCGACTACGATCGGCTCATCCTGGAGATCATCACGGACGGCACGATCGAGCCGGATGATGCGCTGTCGCGATCGGCACAAATCCTCGTCGATCACGCGAGGCTGATCGCGGACTTCAACCGTGAGCCGGTTGAAGAAGTCGAAGAGACGACGCGGCAGGTTTCCGAGGCCGACACCCGTCCGCTGGCCGAGCTTGGCTTGTCGCCGCGCGTACTCAACGCGTTGCGTAGCCGCCACATCGACCGCGTCGGTCAGGTGCTCGACATGGAGCCGGAGCAGTTGCTCTCGATTCGCAACTTCGGTCCTCGTTCGCTTCAGGAGCTCAAGGAGCGTATGTCAGAATTTGGCTACGACTTCGAGATGCCGACCGGGGCAGGCCTCGATGACGACGAATCAGAAGATGACTCAGACGGCGGTGCCGATTCGGACGCCGCGGAATAGGGTGGGGAGACTTCAGCCATGAGGCACCGCGTCGCGGGCCGGAAATTCGGCCGTAATACGAACCAGCGCAAAGCGCTCTTTCGCAATTTGGCGGTTTCGCTGATCTTGCACGAGCGAATTCAGACAACTGAGGCGAAGGCGAAGAGCATTCGCCCGATCGTCGAAAAGCTGGTGACCATGTCGCGCGAAGACTCAGAGCACCATCGCCGTCTCGTTATGGCCCGGCTGGCTGATGAGCGTGCGACGGCGAAACTGTTCGACGTGATCGGCCCTCGGTTCGATGGGCAGGCCGGTGGTTACACTCGCATCTATAAGCTCGGCAATCGCCGGGGCGACGCTGCGCCGATGGCATTGATCGAGTTTGTCGCATAGTTCTGGAGTCCACCGATTCCGTTGTCCGACGATACGGCTGTGAAACACGTTCGGATCGATCTGGGGTACGACGGAACCGACTTCTACGGGTCGCAGCGCCAGGCTTCAGTTCGGACGGTGCAGCAGGTCGTGGAGGATGGGCTCCGGCGTTTGACGGGAACGACAACGTCGATCGACCTGGCAGGGCGCACGGATCGCGGGGTTCACGCGGTCGGGCAGGTGGCCAGTTCGTCGGTCCGGTGGCGAAACGACCAAGAATCGTTGCGTTATGCGCTCGATTCCGTTACGCCGCACGACGTGTCGATCCTCGCACTGAGCGAGGCACCTGATGGATTTCACGCCCGATTTGACGCGCGGGCACGTGAGTATCGCTACAGAGTATGGTGTGGTCATCAACCGCCGATACTTATGCGAAGATATGCCTGGCATGTGCGTCATCCGATGAGTGTCGAGCGTATGAACGAGGCGGCGAAGCTTTTGATCGGTCGGCACGACTTCGCGTCATTTGCCGGAGCGGGGCTTGGAGTTCCGGGCAGCCCGGCGGATTGTTCGCGACAGATGTCGGTCGCGATTTGGAGCGAAGCTCCAGCTGGTTGGGAACGCGGATCAGACGATGTACGCGTGTTGGAGTTCCGCGTTCGAGCGGACCGGTTTCTGCCGCACATGGTTCGAAACATCGTCGGAAACCTGGTCGAAGTTGGCCGGGGAACGCAATCGGTTGAGTGGTTCGCGCACGTGTTGGAGAGCCGAGATCGTCGAGTCGCGGCGGCCGGCGCGCCACCGCAAGGCTTAGCACTTTGGAGCGTCGAATACCCAGCGGGTTAAGAGGTTTGGCGCCGATATTTGGCGGCGTCGTTTCCATTGAGGAGCACAGGTTCACATGAAAACGTACTCGCCAAAGGCGTCGGAAATCCAGCGATCCTGGTTCATCGTCGACGCTGAGAATCAGACGCTGGGGCGGATCTCGACGCAGATTGCCAGCGTTCTTCGCGGTAAGCATAAGCCGACATTCGCCACGCACATGGACATGGGTGACTTCGTCATCGTGGTGAACGCCGAAAAGATCCGGGTCACAGGCAACAAGGAAGAGAAGAAGATCTATTACCGCCACTCTCAGTATCCGGGTGGCTTCCGATCGACGGCCTTGCGCGATCAGTTGGTGAAGCACCCGACTCGTCCAATGGAGCGCGCGATTCGCATGATGTTGCCGAAGAATGCGCTCGGTGACGCAATGTTCAAGAAGCTGAAGATTTATGCCGGGCCGGATCATCCGCACTCGGCTCAGAATCCTCAACCGTTGCGGATTGAAGGATAGAGGAGAGACGAGTAACCGTGGAAGCAGGAGTCACCGCAGAGCGACAGCAGCAACGATACGTTCACGGCACCGGTAGGCGTAAGAGCGCCGTGGCGCGCGCCCGGCTTTATCCCGGACGTGGCAATTTCGAAGTGAACAACAAGACGGCTCGCGAGTATTTTGGCGGCCGTGACATCTACCAGATCATGATCGTGGAGCCGCTGCGATTGACCAATATGTTGGAGAAATTCAACGTCCAGATCCGTGTGGTTGGTGGCGGAATGACGGGCCAAGCCGGGGCGGTGCGTCATGCGATCGCGCGAGCTCTGGTGCGCTCTGATCCGGAATTGCGACCGGTGTTGCGCCGAGCGGGCTTTTTGACACGCGATGCCCGTGTTAAGGAGCGTAAGAAGGTCGGCCTCAAACGAGCGCGTAAGGCACCACAGTACACGAAGCGCTAATCGACATAGCACGAACCAAGACTATGCGGCACCGGGCGTCGAACGACGTCCGGTGTTTCGTTATGGACAATGCGAGAGAATCCGAGCGGCACCGCGGTACGTCTGTTCATATGCGACAGGCGGACGATACGCATCGTGACCGGCCAATGGGACTCCGCTACGTGCGCTCTTGCGTGTGCCCCTGTGGGGGATGAAGCTGCCGCATAGAGACGCGGCAACGCTCTATCGCCTCGGAGATTCGCTTCAGGCTCGCCGGTCTCCACCACGCTTGCACGGCGAGCGGACTCAACTCGAGCGTCACCAGTCCATCGTATTGCGATTGAGCCAGTCGCAGCAGTACGTCGTCGAGTGGCAAAATGCCGTGCCCTGGAAGCTGATGATCGCGTCGCATCGCGTTCCACAGTCCGAACCGGTACTGACGTTCCGCTACGTCGCTCAGGTGGATGTTGGCGATCCGTGGCATGAATGACTTGAGCGTGTCCAAAAGCTCCCAATTGCGGCTCGCGGCGTGAGCCGTGTCGTAGGTGATCTTCAGGTCCCATTCTTCAGTCAGCCAGAGCAGGCGATGAGGGTGATCGAACGCCCACGTCGGTGTCTTGATTGACGATCGACCGCTGTTCTCAATGGCAAGAGAGAATCGCCCGCGCTGCGAGATGTCGACGGCCGTGTTGACGGCGTCGAACCAGGCGCGCGCCGCAGGGTCGTGCAGTGACTGCACCTGTGGCGTATGAACGACAAGCGCTTTGCAACGCGGAAATCGCGATGCCAGTCGTGCCGAATCGATGATGTCTCGCGCGAGGACTTCAGGCGACGCGGAGCGCAAGCGGAGGGTGGTATGGACAGAGCGCACCGGAATCTCGTAGCGCTCCTCGAGCCGGCAGACGTGTTCAGGATCGAGATGACTGGAACGAGGTGTGAGCATGAGTTCGACGCCGTCTGCACCAGCTTCGTGCGCGAGACTCATTGAGCTTTCGACGGAAAATCCGGGAAACGCACCGGTCGAGAGAATCAGTTTCATCAAAGGGTTACCCGCCAGCCTGGGATGCTTCGACTGATAACTCTGGTGGCGTATCGGGCGACGTGGATCGTGCCCGACTCATTTGAGTCTAGCACGCTCTCAGTGAGAGAACACCCTCATACAGCGCCGAAATCACCGAGATGCTCTGTCGGACCTGGGAGCTACTTCTCGAGCACTGGGGCCACAGAATTGGCTACGGCGCGCATGACGGCATGCTGCGTGGCAACGTTGAGCACTAACGATTCGCGCGGCTGCAACTTGCCTTCGTGGCGACTCAGGACGAAAATCGTGTCGCCGTCGAACAGGGTGTGAGCCGGATGAATGGCGCGGGCAAGCCCATCGTGCGCCGCGACCGCGATTCGGACGAGGTCGTCGCGTCCCAGAGCGCCGTCGATGGCGATCACGCCGATCGTCGTGTTTTCGCCCGATCTCGCGTGAGGGTCGGCTCCTTGTAGGATGGCCTCTTCTAACGTCGTTCCGCCTGCCGGTTCGGTCGACGGCAACCTCGCCGACGGCGTTGACGGCAAGCAGCGCCGCGACGGTTCCGGCGCTCGTCTCGATTCTGGCCGCACCAATACCAGATGGCCGTCCGTCGCGGTTGACGACCTTGGCAACCGTTGCACCTGCGCCCGCGCCATGACGACCCGAAACCCAGCCATCATCCGTGGCCGCCTGTGCACAGAGATATCCCGCCTCCGCGTTGGGCCAGATGGGTTCCTCACCTTTCAAGTCGTAGAGAACGGCTGCCGAGACGATCGGGACCGGAATGCTCGCCGTCTGAAACCCCTTGCCTTGCTCGCGCAGCCATTGCATCACGCCATCCGCCGCGCTCAAGCCGAATGCACTTCCACCGGTCAGGAGCACGGCGTTTACGTGCTGAACCATGCGTCCCTCGTCGAGAAGTGAGGTCTCACGCGTGCCGGGCGCCCCACCGCGAATATCGACCACGGCCAACGCAGGCTCGTCCGGAATGACGATGCTGCACCCAGTCCGCCCTGATTCGTGCGTCCAGTGTCCCACGCGAAAGCCTGGAAGTGAGAATCCGCTGATCTGATCCGCCATGTGAGTCCTCAACGAGTGAGTGGCATGCTTGATGGCGTCAAACCGTGACTTGCACGCCGCTTTCGGCCACCGTGATAGCGCCGCTGAACGTCTCGCGAGCCTGTGCCGCGGTTTGCGCAATCCCATTCTCTTGCCAGATGTGCGTCAGTAACAAATGCTTGGCGTGCGATAGCTCGGCCAGTTTGCCAGCTTCGGCGCCCGTCAAATGCCCGTCGCTCTTGGGAGCGTCCGGTAGCTGAGGCGGCATTGTCGCTTCGCAGACGAGTAGATCGGCATCCGCCGCGAACTCGAGAAGCCCCTCCTGATAATTAGTGTCAGCCAGATAAACGATCGAGCGACCGGCGACTTCGATGCGCATAGCCCAGCACGGAATGAAGTGCGTCGTCGGCGTGAAGCTGACGTGAAATGGTCCGACGTCGATCGCTTGGTCCGGGTCATATTCGGCAATGTCAAACTCACCGTCGAAGAATGGTTCGCCTCGCTCCGGGCCGCTGGCAAACACATCCTCGAGGCGATTCAGGAAATCGACGCCTCCAGGAGGCAACCAAAGAGGAACACGAGGTCCGCGCCTTCCCGGAATGTATTTCAGCCCGTATCTGAAGGGGACCAGGTCGATGGTATGGTCAGAATGCAGATGAGAGATCAGGACCGCACCCACCTCGCGCAGTGCCGCATATTGACGCAGAACCGGCACACTTCCCGGTCCGCAATCGAGCACAATCTTGAAGCCGTCATGCTCGATCAAGTAGCAGGAAGACGCATCGCCAGGGTTGGGGCAGGCGGCTGAGCCGCCTAACACGATCAATCGCATGGCGCGTCCGCCTCCTCCAGATGAGCAACATCATTCCAGCACGTAATCTCGCAGGACTCGTGTCCGTTGACCTCGACCCGGGTGATGCTGCAGTTCCCAAGCCGGTTTCGTGTCCAGTCGTTTGGATCTGTTCGTGCGAGCTGGTTGACCGCCGAGGCGATCACTCCCTCGTGGGCCACCACCACGAGTCGCTCATTCTCATGACGTCCGACGATGTCTCTAATCGCGCCGATCACCCGATCATGGAATTCCTGCCGCGATTCCCCATTGGGGAATCGAAATCCCGTGTCAGCGAAATCGAACATCTTGGCGTATATCTCAGGATGGTCCGATTGAATGGCGCTGATCGTCGAACCTTCCATGTCGCCGAAGTGGAACTCGGCTAAATCATCGTGAAACAGCGGAACGAGGCTCGACTGGGCAGCGATGCGTTCCGCGGTGACTCGCGCGCGTGAAAGCGGGCTTGAATAGAGTGCGTGCATCGAACCAAGACCGGCGATCCTGGCCGCCACGCGCTCCGCTTGCCAACGACCCAGGGTGTTGAGAGGCTCGTCGGTCCGGCCGTGGAGCAGAAGCTCGATGTTGCTGCGGGTTTGGCCGTGTCGCACAAAAACGAGTTCAGTCATCGTTGAGTCCCGTCGATTCATTCTCGGTAATCGTGATCGTTGTCGCATAGTCGCACAGATCTCGCAGTGAACACTCGGAGCATCGCGGCACGCGCGCCCGGCAGACACGACGCCCGTGAGTAATCAGGTTGACGTGAAACGAATACACGTCCGCCTCGGGCAGCATCGATTCCAGCAGTTCATGTGCCTTCTCGGCGTTGGTACTCTCCTCGATCAACCCAATGCGACGGCAGACCCGGTGCACATGCGTATCGACTGGGAGCGCAGGCCGTCTACAGGCAAAGAGCAGCACGCAGGCGGCGGTTTTCGGGCCGACGCCAGGAAGTGATTGCAGCCGAGATTTGGCATCCGGCAGAGAAAGCTCGTCGAGGTCGTCGAGCGCTCCCATCTCAAGTACTCTTGCCACCGCAGCCTTGATTCGTGGCGCCTTCGTCGCGGCGAGACCGCCAGGCCGGATCGCACGTTCAATTTCGCGTTCTTCAGCTTCGGCAACCACGTTCCAGGTTGGGAATGCCTGTTTCAAGGAGTTGAATGCCCGCTCGCAGTTCACGTCGGACGTATGCTGGGAGAGAATGGTCATCACGAGTTCGTCAAGCGGCGGCCGCGAGACCTTCCATGTCGGACGGCCATAATCTTGCTCAAGCCGATGCAACACTTCACCAGCTCGCGCGGGGAGATTTGGCGTGATGTGGCTCTGGTTCGACATGCTTGCATTGTACAACTGAGCGGGCGCAATCGAGCCGACGGGGGAGCTCATGACGATGCTCGGGGCCATGTGCCCTCGTCACAATCGTTTGTCGAATAGTTGATCAGGAGTTTCCGTCACATGTCTGAACCCGAACAGTCCCGTAGCTGCGGCGTGCTGCTTCATCCAACGTCGCTTCCCGGTCCGAGCGGCCTCGGAGACATCGGGCAGGCGGCACACCACTTCGTCCGGTTTTTGTCGGATGCCCGTCAAGGCATCTGGCAAGTGCTCCCGCTGGGTCCGATTGGCAAGGCCAATTCTCCATACGACAGCAGCACTGCCTTTGCCGGTAATCCGCTCCTGATCGCTGAAGACTGGTTGGCGAGGAATGGTCTGGTTACCGGCGATGAGCTTGAGCCGGGTCTGTCCTCGACCGATCAGGCGGATTTCGAGTCCGCGCGTTCTCGTAAGGATCGGGTGCTGCGCCTGGCGTTCAAACGATTGGCCGAAGGTCATCTCTCGGAACTGACCGAACGCATCGCGGAGTTCCAGCGGCGAGAATCGTCCTGGCTCAACGATTTCGCGTTGTTCAGTGCGCTCACCGATCACTATGACGGAGCATCATGGTGGGAATGGCCGCACAAGCTTGCTCGACGTGAACCGGACGCGCTGCAGGGCGCCCGACGTGAACTTGCCGCCGATATTCGCTTTCACGAGTTCGTTCAGTTCCTCTTCGATGCGCAGTGGCACGAACTGCGCCGTGCGGCGAACCACGCTGGTGTGCGCATGATGGGCGACATCCCGATCTACGTTGCGCTTAACAGCGCCGACGTGTGGGCTAATCAGGAAATCTTCGAACTGGACGACGAATGCCGGCCCACTGTAGTCGCCGGTGTGCCGCCAGACTATTTCTCCGAGAACGGGCAACTGTGGGGAAATCCGTGTTATCGATGGGATGCATTGCGTCGCACGGGATACCGCTGGTGGGTCGAACGATTTCGTCGCACGTTTTCTCTGACCGACCTGATTCGCGTGGACCACTTTCGCGCGTTCCGCCACGGATGGCAAGTTGCGGTCGACGAGACTACCGCAATTAACGGTCGATGGATGCCGGGTCCAGGTGCCGATCTCTTTGCCGAAGTACGCTCGGCGCTCGGCGAGCTTTCGATCGTCGTTGAAGACCTGGGTCTGATCACGGACGACGTACATGTGTTGCGACGGCGGCTGGGTTATCCGGGGATGAAGGTACTGCAATTCGCATTCGGAGATGACAACCGGAATCCGTACCTGCCACACAACTTCGAGTCGAATACCGTGGTCTACACCGGCACACACGACAACAACACCACCGTTGGCTGGTACGACAATCTGGACCGGGCGACTCGCGAGCGCGTGGTGAGCTACCTGGGCGGATGCAATGACGAGATCAACTGGGCGATGATTCGGCTGGCGCATTCGTCCATTGCGTCCACCGCGATCGTGCCAGCGCAAGATCTGCTCGGACTCGGTGCCGATTCCCGCATGAATACCCCGGGCACGGTCGAGAACAACTGGTTGTGGCGGCTTCGACCGGGTGAACTAAACGATGATGCCGGGCGTCGCTTGCGAGATCTCACCGACCTCTATCGTCGGGGCAGCGAGCCGTAAAAGGAGCTTCATGGAGTTGGTTCTTTGTCGGTTTCAGCGCGCTCTTTCGTCAAACGCAGCGAGTCCACTTCGAACTGCTCTCGCTCCTCGAGCGGATGCAGCATGAGGTCGATCGCCACCCAGAGCGTCTTCGAGATCGGATAGAAGAAGAGCGGGAAGACGATGTTGAGCGCGATCGCACCGGCCAGAATCGGAACCATCGGCACGTCGGGCCAGGTCCAGATTACAAAGGTTGCCGTTACCGCGATGAAGACCAGTTCGGTGAAGACCGTGTTGATCGCGACAGCCCCAGTCCAATAGCCTTCCTCGCGTTCGAAGTAGAGCCCACATTGCGGGCAGCGGTCGCTCATCCTCAGCCACTGCCGAAATAGGTGTCCTTGACCGCAATTTGGACAGTGGCGAGTTAGCCCTCGCCAAAACATGGTCAACTCGTCCTTCATGCGCCCAGGTCCCTCAGTTAGCTCTCGAAATGAGCTGCCCCGACTTTCTCGCGCCACCAAAATTCTACCTTGCCCAACTTGCCGGAGCTCTGAACCGGCGTTACATTCCCGATGCAATTTCTCCAAAAAGTCTAATGAGATGAATGATTTCAACGGACACTTATGACGACGGATTCGTGAATCTGAACGACATTGTCACGGACGTTGATTGATTGCCACGCAACGTATATGCGAAATGCGGGATCATCGGGTCTGGACGAAGTCGACCTAACGAACTAAGCTGAGTGCGTTCAAGACATTTCAGATTTGTGGACTTGCCCCTAGTTTGTATCAACCGTTCGATTGAGAAGGAGGCATGCGAGTGAGGGCGCAGCTTGGGACACACGTGCGTACTCGGGATGACAAGGATCTCGGAGCGGTCGAATGGGTTCTGGTGGCCCCAGAGACGCTCGCGGTGAAGAGCCTCGGTATCAGACACGGCCACATTCGTGACCACGCGGTGAAGATCCCGCTCGAAGAGATTTCAGTCAGTCCGAATCAGGAGAACCTTGTCGCCGCGATTGACGAGGCACAAACTCGTAACTTGACTCAACGTTCGGCTCACGGTCAGACCGGCATTGATACCGGTGATGCAGTGGCGGCATCCGTCGGCGGTGGTGTCTGGCCGGTCAACGCCTTCGCGACCAAGCGGCGCGATTCGTCAGCGGCCCCGCCTCACTCCGAGTTGCAAGAGATGGTTGACATGGTCAACAGTGACGTCGTCGTTCTCGGTGACGGAAGCGACGTGTACAGCAAGGATATGAAGCACGTCGGCGAGATCGAGCAGGTCCGCTTCGAGACTCATACTGGTCAGCTTCTGAGCCTCGGGATGAAGGGTGGATTCCTGCATCATCGGGAGTTCGAGCTTCCTGGCGACTTCATTGGCGGGGTCGACGAAGGCTCGATCTATCTGACGCTCAACCATGAGGAGGTCAAGCAACACATCCTCGAGCGAAACCGCTGAGTCAGGTGAACCTCACGAGCGAGCCGCCAAAGGCTCGCTCGTTCGATCTCGAGACGTGCGCGATCTAATGGGTCGTACCAGTCGCCTTGACCTCGATCTTGTTTCCAGGTTTCTCGACGCTCTTCTTGAACGAAATCGAAAGAATTCCGTCCTCATATTTCGCGTCGCCGCTCGCGTCGTCCACAGGAACGGGCAGCGTCACGCTCCGTTCCACTGAGCCAACCCGGCGTTCCACGACGTGCCAGCGGCCTCGCGTCTCGTCTCGGTCCTCACTGCTTTCGCCTCGGATCGTCAGAATGCCATTGCGCACTTCTACCGTGAGATCCTCCGGCTTCACTCCCGGAACTGAAGCCTTGACTATCACGCCGTCGTCCGTCTCATGAACGTCGAGCGGCATGGCGCTGCGTTCTTCTCCCATTCCCGCGCCGTTGGTCAGATCAGAGAAGAGTCGATCAAACCGATCTCGTATGGTGTCCATATCCAGGAACCTGGATCGTGGTGTGATACTCACAAGGGCCTCCGTTCATACGTGTCGTGTCCCGGCAGCCGTGACCAGCGAGGATGTCCACGCCACCGTACAACGGATGCAGCATCAAGCGCGCCAACATTTCAGCGTCTGGGGTGACAAAACCGTGCTGTAGACGAACGGACGCATTCGACGTCGCTCACATTGCTCCACGGTCTCGAAACCGGTAATCTGTCACATGGACAGTCGATCAGTCGCGGAGGTGAAATGACGGAACGGTCGCATGCGATCGGGCTCTCCACCGATCTCTATCAGATGACAATGGGCGCGAGTTATCACGCTCTGGACGTCAACGGAATCGCGACCTTCAGCCTGTTTGTGAGGCGACTTCCTCCCGAGCGCGCGTATCTCGTGGCGGCGGGACTCGAGGACGCACTCGATCGATTGTTGAACATTCGCTTCGATGAGACCGCTCTGAATTATCTGCGTAGCACTGGGCAGGTGCGATCAGAATTCATCGACACGTTGTCGGATTTTCGATTTAGCGGCGACGTTTGGGCGGTTCCCGAAGGACGCATCGTTTTCGGAGACGAGCCGCTACTCGAAGTGCAAGCGCCAATCGTCGAGGCACAGATCGCCGAAACAATCCTGCTCAACGCGATCCACTATGCGACCATGGTCGCCTCCAAGGCCGCCCGCTGCGTCTCGGCTGCACCCGGCAAGTCGCTGATCGAGTTCGGTCTGCGGCGCACGCCGAGCGTCGATGCTGGATTGGCCGCTGCCCGCTCGGCATACATCGCGGGATTCACCGGAACCAGCAACCTCTTCGCGGGTGAACGGTTTGACATTCCGGTATCCGGCACAGTGGCACACTCCTTCATCGAGATCTTCCCCAATGAACTTGATGCGTTTCGTGCGTTTAGCCGGACGTTTCCCGGCGACGTGACGCTCCTGATCGACACCTACGACGTTATTCAAGGTGTACGCAATGCTGCCATTATTGCCAAAGAGATCGAGACCTCAGGGAAAAAGGTCCGTGCCGTGAGAATCGACAGCGGCGATCTTGTCGACCTCAGTAGGCAGGTCAGAGCGATTCTTGACGGTGAAGGTCTGCAAGACGTTGGAATTTTGGCGAGCGGCGGCCTCGACGAACATGACTTGCAACGCTTCGTGGCTGCCGATGCGCCCATCGATGCGTACGGAATTGGGACGCGGCTGGGCACGTCGGCCGACGCTCCTTCGCTCGACATGGTCTACAAACTCGTGCAATTTGGCGAGGTGCCCAAGCTGAAATTGAGTGCGGGAAAGGCCACTCTGGTTGGCCCTAAGCAGGTCTGGCGACGAACTGGGTCGGACGGCGTATTCGTTTCCGATCTCATCGCTCGCCGTGCGGAGCAATCGCCCGGCGATCAATGGGAGCCACTGCTCGTGCCGGTCATGCATCAGGGCGCCCGGATTGGACGCGAGGACCTGTGCGACATTCAGCGGCGACATCGTAGCGAGGCCGCGTACATGCCGCAGGAGATCTTCCGCCTGACGGACTACGCGCGCTTTCCGGTCGCGCTTTCTTATGCTTTGCAGGATGCACAGCGTGCGGCGACCGAGCTGGCGCGCCAACAGGGGAGAAGCTCGGTCGCGTCCGCACGTCAGACAAACGATGACACGAACCACTGAGCCACACGAAATGAGCGACGTTCCTCCTGGCATGGTGCTCATTCCCGCGGGGCCGTTCGCTATGGGTTCTGTCGACGGCAATCAAAATGAACAGCCAGTCCATCACGTTCACGTGGATGCTTTTTGGATCGATCGATTTCCAGTCACGGTCGGCGAATACGCGGGTTACGTGGAGGCGACGGGGCGTCCGGCTCCGCCGAGTTGGCGAGGCGCCACGCCGCGGCATGGTCACGAGAAATATCCGGTTGTTGACGTAACTTGGGAGGAAGCACGCGACTTCGCCGCTTGGTCGGGGAAACGACTTCCGACTGAGGCCGAGTGGGAGAAGGCCGCAGCCTGGGACGATGCCGCGCAACGTTCGCGACGCTGGCCCTGGGGAGACGAGTGGGTGTCTGGTCGGGCGAATGCTGGGTCGGGAATCCTGGCGATCTTCCGCAACCGCGGTCCCAACGAGGTAGGGCGGTTTTCGCCGGCCGGAGATAGCGCCTTCGGGGTCTCCTGTATGGCCGGTAACGTGTGGGAGTGGACCTCGTCTCTGTTTCTACCGTATCCCTACGACCCAAGAGACGGTCGAGAGAGTTCGACGGCGGCGGGTAGTCGAGTTCTCCGTGGCGGCTCGTGGAGCAACCCTCCCGACCAGGCTCGTTGTGCCGCGCGAATGGCGCTGCCTCCACGTCGCATCCTTGACGGCATCTGCGGAATCAGGTGCGCGATGAGCGCCATCGACCTCCCGCGAGAGTAGCCGCATTTATGGTCCAACCGTTATCAGTTAGCTCAATCGAAGGGCCGGTTCTAGCGGACAAGCTGGACGGGACCCAATCGTGCGGAATAGACCGCGTGCATATGACGTCATCAAGACAGGAATCGTTCACTTGGGACGAGCGCAATCGGAAAGGCGGTGATCGTGTCGGGACAAAATCAGCTACCAGACGTGCCGGTGATCGACGTGCGAGAAGCATGGGATCGCGCGTCGAACGAATCGTCCTACATCCTCGACGTCCGCGAGCTCGAGGAGCTTGAGGAGATCTCCGTGCCCGGCGCTATCCACGTGCCGCTCGGCACTCTTCCCGCCCAAGCCTCGATGCTTCCGACCGACCGAGAACTACTCGTAATCTGCAGGTCTGGTGTACGCAGCGCCTTTGCCACGAAGTTCCTGCTAGATTCAGGTTTCTCCGGCACGCGCAACGTTCAGGGCGGCGTCATTGCCTGGGCGGAGGCACAGCTACCGTACGCGTCTCAAGGCGAGGTACATAACCGATCTGGCGAAGGCTAGTCTGCGAGTCGCTTATCGATGCCGGTGACGCTGACGTGCAATTCTCCACCCGAGCAGGATCCCGGCTGCGATTGTGACCACCACACCCAGGCCGAACAACGGTCCCAGCCAGGCGAGGAGCCAGTGGGGTCGGTAGACGGTTAGCAGCAGTCCAAGGCTGACCAAACTCGAACCGACCAGGATGGCCAGAATCAGCCGGTTGATCATCGAGTGCAGGGAGTCAAGGATCTCGTCCGCCCGCACCAGGCGAATGCCTATCTCGATGTCGCCCTGTTCGGCACGGGTAAGCAGACGCTCGACACGGCGCGGCAGGCGCTTCATCAATCGACGGACGTCTTCGCCCGACGCGATCAGCTGCGGGATCCATGTCCTCGGCATCCACTGCTCGATCATCGCTCGGCGAATGTACGGCGCGGCCATTTCAACCGGCTTCAGCTCTGGATCGAGTCTCCGTCCAATCGCTTCCTGCATCGAAAGGGTCTTCATCAGGAGGGCCAGCTCGGACGGCATCTGGAGCCGTCGTCGTCGAACGATCGTCATGATGTCGTTCACGATGGTGTCGAACCGATACTCGGTGAGGGACATGCCAATGTAGCGGTCGAGCAGATGCTGCACGTCGCGCCGAAGTCCGGGCCGGTCGGCGCCGTGACGCAGGACATTCAGCACCGCCAGTCCGTCCACGATCTCGTCGGCATCCCGACGGATCACTCCGGCAGCAAGCCCGAGCAACGCGTCGTGGGTTCGGTCATCGATGCGACCGACCATGCCAAAGTCGTAGGCCACGATACGGCCGTCCGGAAGCACGGAAAAATTGCCCGGGTGCGGATCGGCGTGATAGAAGCCATGCTCGAAGATCTCGTCGAGCGTGATCCGCACCGCGCGTTCTGCCAACATCGAGCGCGACACATGGATCGAATTGATGGCATCGACGTCGTCGATCGAGACGCCCTGAAGGCGTTCCTGGGTGATCACGCGCGGCGTGGTCAAGTCCCAATAAACCTTGGGAATTAGCAGGTCCCCGCTGTCACGGAAATTATCGCGGAATGTCTCAGCGTTGCGCCCTTCCCGCAGATAATCCAGCTCGCTGCGGAGCGTCCATCCGAATTCGTCCACCAACGCAACCAGGTCGTACGCGTCGGCAATCGGCGCTCGATTCTGCGCGAATCGAGCCAACTGCTGCAGAATGGCCAGATCCTCATCGATCTGCGCGGCGACGCCAGGTTTCTGGACCTTCACGACCACCATTTCGCCGCTCAATAGTTCCGCGGCATGAACCTGACCGATAGAGGCGGCGGCGAGCGGCTCGTCATCGAACGACTTGAAGAGCGCCTCAACGGGCCGGCCAAATGATTCTTCGATGACGGTGCGAATCCCGTCGGTTGGAACCGGAGGGACGCGATCCTGGAGCTTGCTCAGTTCTTTGATGTAGGCAGGTGGGAGTAGGTCTTCACGCGTGGACATGATCTGGCCGAGCTTGATGAACGTGGTGCCGAGTTCTTCGAGCGCTGCCCGCACGTGCTCGGCTTGCGTGTTTGGCTGCCCGTCAGTCGGCCGTTTGAACCAGCCGCGATTGAACGGAATGAGTGACGCGATGCCAAGCTGTTCAGTAACCGATCGAACGCCATGCCGCGACAGAATTCGAATGATCTCAGTATATCGGTGTCGATGGCTGAAGATCTCGGTCGGGGCACGGAACAGCATCTACAGTCTCGCTCCCGCTCGTGAGCGACGTCGGGTTGCCGAGCGTCGTGCAGGTCGCAATGGTGTTTCGGCGAACACCGGCGGATTAGTCGAGGTTCATGCTGCGCAATCGGATCGCAGCCAGCGCCAGAGAAATGACGATCAACAACGCCATGACGATCAGGGACGCCGTCAGCGAGTTCGTCTGTGCGACCTTGACGTCGGAATCGTTCAGAATGTGGACGAAAATCGATTGCACGAAATGCCGCACGCTCAAGATGCGAATGCCAGGAATGAACCGAGCGAGCAGACTCTCCCACAAGAGGACGTAGATTACACCGACGAGCAGCGCTCGCGGGATCACTAAGCTGACGAACAAGAAGAGCGCTCCGTACGCCGCGACGCCAATCAACGCTCCGACAAACATCGACGCGAGCGCGCCGGTCGATGGCGTTCCCGGCCCGGGAATGACGATCAGCCAGGTAAACAAGAGTCCGATCAAGATCGCAAGACTCGTTATGACGAACGTGCCGATGAACTTCTCGATGACGATCCTGAGGGTGGAAATGGGCTTAATGATCAAATAGACGATTGTTCGGTCACTCAATTCGTTGCCAAGTGTTGCGGTTGCCAGAATCAACGTCGCCAGTGGCACGACGGTGGGTGCCATGAACTGATTGAAGACGTCACCCAGGAACGTGTTCGGCGTCGTGTCGTTTGAGTTGAGCAAGAAGATCAGTGCAAACAAGATCGGCGTGGCGGCGAAAAGGGCCACCACCCGCGTCGAGCGCCAGGCCCGAAACTGCCGCAGTGTGAGCCAGAGAACGGGAATCTGAGTCGACACCATTACCAATCCATCTCGAACGAGCGGCTTGCAGTCATGATCATCTGCGCTCCGTCACGTATGCGAATACGCTGGCCAGCGAATCGTCGACCGCGGAGACTTCGAACAATCGCAGATTGCTCTCCTGAGCGAGTCGCGGAACCAGCTGATAAAGGGCTCGCACGTCGCGCGATTCCACCACGATCGCGTCGCGGTCCGGCTCAAGGCGGATCGATAGCACTTCGGGTGCGTTGAAAAGCAGTGACGCGAGCGTGCGGTTGTTTGAGGCCCGCAGTCGTACCGTGCGCGCGTGCTCATCGATCTTGTCGCGAATGGCGCGGAAATCGCCGACTGCTGCCAGTTTCCCGTCGACGATCACGATGATGCGGTCGGCCACACGCTCGACCTCGTGCAGCACGTGCGACGACACCAGAACCGTCTTGCCAGAGTCGCCCAATCCCCGTATCAGGTTGATCAAATGGACGCGTTGAACGGGGTCGGTACCGGTCAGCGGCTCATCGAGAATGAGCACGTCAGGGTCGTGGACCATCGCGGCGGCCACTTTGATTCTCTGGCGCATCCCCTTTGAATACCCGCCTACGTGACGAGCGGCAGCGTCGCCGAGATCCGCCGTCTTCAATGCCCGGTCTGTCGCCGCCTCCGGATTCGGCAGTCGGTGCATGATCGCGCTCCAGTGAACGAATTCACGCCCGGTCAGAAACGGATAGACCGTCTCCGCCTCCGGAACGACGCCGATCTTGGCATAGACGTCGGTGCTCGATCGAACCAACGTGCCAAGAATACGGACTGACCCCGTGGATGGTTTGAGAAGTCCGCTCAGCGTCTTCAATATGCTTGATTTGCCCGCGCCGTTCGGTCCGAGCAACGCGGTCACCCCTGGACCGACCGAGAAGGAAACTTCCGATACCGCGACGACGTCTCCGTACCATTTCGAAAGCCGATCAACCTCAATGGTCGCGCCCGGCACGTGGTGAACCGCCTGCTCCCCGCCGGTGAGCACCGAGCCCGCATCTACATTGGGCGAGGCAACCGAATTTGATTGATTGTTTAGCTCATTCATCGCGCAAATACTGTCGGTAGACGACGAAGGAACACACCGCCGTCACGACGAGGACAGACAACAGATACCACTCGCCCGCCAGGTTTGCCTGGGTGGCCGCGTTGTCCTTGCCCAGTGACGTGCCAAAGATCCAGCTCGTAAGCGCCTGCGGCACCGCTGTCGGACTCACCAGCAAGAGATAGCGGTGCCAGCTTGCTTCGACCGCGTTGAAGAGCGCGGCAACGAGCCCGGAGATGAGGACGATGCTGCCGATGTAGACCGCGGCCGCCACACTCTTGCGATCGGTGAAACTCGCGACGACCAATCCAATCGATGCGAAGAAGAGTGAGAGGAGCGCACCATCTGCCAGGATACGAAGAATATCTCCCGCGTGGTCAACAAAATAGCGAGCCGGGCTGTCGGCCAGAAAGGTGAGGCCGAGAAAGAGTATGAAGGCGGGAAGGAGCGAGATCGTCCCCATGAGAATGCCGAGCCCGCCAAGTTTGGCCAGCAGATAATCACCACGGCTAATGGCGCGTGAGAAATAGAGTGGCAGGACGCGCTGACGGCGATCGTCACAGAGCATTTCCGGCGCGGTTGCCGCGGCAAAAACCAGGAGGACCGTAGCCAGCAGATCATAGAGCGTCTGGTACCCGAATCCTTGCGCTGCGTCGCCAATAAAGGAGCGGATTCCGACGATGATCACCACCGGAAGGAAGGCGAATCCGTAAACGAGGATCGGAATGATCTTGGCCGTCCAGCGCTTCTTGATGCCCAATCCGCGCTTGATCGAATAGACGATAAGCGCTCGGATCGCGTGGGTGCGGCCCTCCCTGGGGCCATCGTAATGCCGGTAGCCGCGATCGTAGATCTGCGCGTCAGAGCTGTCGATTCGAGCCGAGGCGCTCGCCGCTGGGTTATCCGGCAACACTGACGCCCTCTTCAATCATCGATTCGCCCGCATGCTGCAGATATACGTCCTCGAGCGTGCGAGCGTCGACGCGCAGACCGCGCAGCAATACGTCGGTGTCGATGCTCAGGTCGCGAACCAGGTCAAAGACCTCGTCGTCGCGGTGAGGCACCAGGAGTTCCAGCGCGCGTCGGCGAACCGTGAGACCGTGTGCCTCGAGCGCCGCAATGAATCCGTCGACGTTGCCGTCGACCTGAATGACGATATCGCCTCCACCCTGCACGAGATCGGAGAGTGGCCCCGTCATTGCGAGGCGACCGTTTTGAAGCATCAGGACGAAATCGCAGACGCGCTCCACATCCTCCAGCAAATGAGAGCTCAGAATGACCGTGATGCCGAGGTCGCGATGGATGCGCGTAGATGAGATTCAGCATGTCGTCTCGACCTGCCGGATCCATTCCATTCGTGGGTTCATCCAGAAAGACGAGCGACGGGTCGTGCACGATGGCCTGCGCCAATTTCACGCGCTGCTTCATGCCGGTCGAGAACTCACCGATGAGCCGGTAGCGCTCCTCATCGACTCCACACTGATAGAGTGTCTCCGCGGCTCTCAGCCGCGCGGCGCGTGTCGGGAGTCCGCTGATCTCGGCCATGTGCCCGACGAAATCGGCGGCGGTGACGTCGGTCGGAAGACAGTCCGTTTCAGGCATGTAGCCCACGAACTCGCGCATATGCTGCGACTGTGTGCGAACGTTGAAGCCGAGGACGGATGCGTCGCCACGTGTGGGGGCTTGCAAGCCAAGCATGAGCTTGATGAACGTGGATTTGCCAGCGCCGTTCGCACCAAGAAGTCCGACGGCGGCGCGCGGAACTTGAACCGACAGCTCTTCCAGGGCCACGACCTTGTCGTAGGTCTTGCGCAAATTGCTGGTCTGGACGATCCATTCGGATCCGGGATCGGGCCGCACCTGCACCTCGCGTTCATAGCCACAACCGAGTGAGCTCCGTGCGGCCAGCGTGTCGAATGAGTTCGCGACCGAGTATACCGTGTTTCATTCGATGTATCTGGATTCGTGCCAACCGATCCTGCGAATGTACGGGCGTTTCCGGGTGATTGACCGCGTGACGGCAGGAGTATACTTACCGTTGCTAACGTGCTTTTTTTGGAGTAGGAACGCAAATGTCATCTAACCCAGGTCGAATGTCACGCTGGGGCCGCGACACAGGATTGTCGGTCCGTATGTTCGTCGTGATGTTCTTGCTGACGGCCCTGTACCTCGCCTTTATCGCCGTACTGGTCTCCGCCGGTGTCAACGCGGTCGGAGTGCTTCTCATCGCCGCCATTCTGATCGGCGTCCAGTACTTCATGTCCGACAAGATCGCGCTGTGGAGTATGGGTGCCCGCATCGTCAGCCCGGCAGAGGCGCCGGAGCTGCACGGAATGATCGAGCGACTCGCGTCGATCGCGAATTTGCCCAAGCCGCGCGTTGCCATTGCGGATAGCGACGTTCCAAACGCCTTTGCCACGGGTCGAAACCCGAAAAACGCGGTCATCGCGGTCACGCGAGGGCTGATGAACCGCCTTGAGCCAGCCGAGATAGAAGCCGTGCTCGCTCACGAGTTGTCTCACGTGCGCAATCGCGACGTTATGGTCATGATGTTGGCCAGCTTCTTCGCGGTCGTCGCGCAGCTCATGATGCGCTGGTTCTTCTGGGGCAGCATGATGGGTGGAGGTCGTCGCGACCGTCGCGACGGCGGCTCGATCGCTCTCATCTACATGGCCTCCATTCTCGTCTGGGTCATTAGCTTCTTCCTCATCCGAGCGCTGTCGCGTTACCGCGAGTACGCCGCGGATCGTGGATCGGCGATCATTACCGGTTCGCCGTCGAATCTGATGTCCGCCCTGATGAAGATCAGTGGGGTCATGCAGCGCATTCCTCAACAGGACCTGCGCGAAGTGCAGCAAATGAATGCCCTGTTCATCATCCCGGCCGCCGTCGGAAGCGGTTTCAGCGAGCTCATTTCGACGCATCCATCGCTCGAGAATCGGCTCGAGCGGCTGCGCGCGCTTCAGCGGGAGATGGAGGGACTGTGAGGCAGTTCTTCGACTCGCTCCTCGGCCGGTCCAGACCGGCTCCATCCAAGATTGAGAAGCTCTTTGCCATGTCGACGGCGGAGATCTCTCTCGAGACTCAACTGAATCTGAAGCCCGACAATCACGCGGGCATCGTGTTCCGGCCGGTCGATTCTTCCTATTTCGATCAGGCGAGTCGGGATCTGAACGATCTGCTCAAGATCAGCACCAAGGACACTGGCACGATCTTCGAGATACGGATGGACGAGTTTCGCTTTCGCTGGATCCTGCTGAGCGATCCGCAGTTCGAAGATCTGGTTGCAACGATCCACATCATCAGCGAAACGCTCGTGGAGCAGCAGTTCGGCGAACAGCTATTGTCCTCGGTTTTCCGCTACAACACAGAGGATGGGCGTGCCGTCTACTGGTTCTACAACTACAAGCGGGGCGCGTTCTATCCGTTCGTTCCGTTGGGACGTCAAAAGGCGAGAGACAACGCATTCGAGCTGCGACTCTCATCGGCAATGGAGCACGAGCTTCCGATGGAAAAAGAGCTCGAGCGCTGGTATCCGATGTGGGACATCCCGTTCTAAGAACTGAATCGACGTTGTGAGCAATGTGATCGAGCCCCCGGATCATGTCCGGGGGCTCGTTCGTGCTTTCTTCAGATGGAGCGCGATCGTCTAGTCGGGAACGAGCCCATCAGAGACGAAGAGCTCAGACGCCTCTTCGAACGTGGTGTCGGGCGGTGGTAGGACCACCTGCGACTCCAGAAGTTCGTCGGACCCGACCGAGTTTCCGTGCTCGCGAACCAGATCGATCAGGTTCTTGAACAGAACGCTGAATTTGGTCTTGTCGCCGCCAGCAATGGCCTCGACGATGTCATTGTCGATGTCGTTGATCTTATCGAGGTAGGAGCTGTCGAGGCGATACTGCCCCTCAGTCGAAATACGTACGATCATCTCGACTACCCCTCTCCAAGCTGCTTGGGCTCCTCGGGAGCGCCGACTTCCTTCTTCAATGCCGCGAGCTGACTGTCAACGCTCTCCTTCATCGAGATTTGAGCGAGCTCGCGATCGATGGAATCTTTGCCGCCAGAGGTTACGTCATCCAATGCGCCAGAGGAGATCAATTCGTCGATGGCACCGGCGCGCGCCTGCATGGCTTCGGTCTTCTCCTGGGCGCGGTCGACGGCCATTCCGACGTCGGCCATCTCCTCAGATAGGCCGGTAACCGCTTCGCCGATGCGAACCTGGGCTTCGGCGGCCGAGTATTGCGCCTTGACGACCTCTTTGCGCGTACGGAACGATTCGATCTTCGTGCGCAGACGAGATTCAGCCTGCTCCAGCTTGGCCTGCTCGCCATCCAGGTTCTGGATCTGAGAATCGAGATCGCCAGACTGCTGATCGATCATGGCGCGTCGCTCGAGTGCGGTGCGCGCGAGGTCCTCGCGCCCGGCGCTCATAGCCTGCTTGGCCTGATCCCCGAGCTTGGTGGAACTGTCCTGCAGCTTGGCTTTCTGCAGTTCGAGGCGTCGCTTCGACGTCGTGACGTCAACGATGCCGCGCCGGACGTCCTGGAGCATCTGGAGCTGCTTCTCATACGAATAATCAAGCATCTCTCTTGGATCCTCTGCGGCGCCCAAGAGTGTGTTCACCTTGGCTTTGATGAGCGTTGTAGTGCGTGAAAGCAAACCCATTGGCCATCCTATCTACTTCGTTCGGACTCACCGTGCAATTATATCCGCGAACTGACGCGCGTGACACTGCGTCCTTCTTCGGTCGTCGGAGTCGACGCATATGATCCGAGGTCGAGTTCTTATGGGGCCGTGCATACGGCGTTCAGATCGAAGCTGAGATCCTCGCTCAACGGTTGGCTCTTGGTCGACGCCGCGCACTGGCTGTCAACGACCGTCACCTGTGCGGTGTGCACGCCGGGCTGACGTCGGATCGTGAGTGACTGTGGCGCCGGCATCTGGAAGTCGATGGTCAACGTCGCGGATGCGCCCGGCATGAGCGGCACTTCATAGCTGCCGCCATTGGGTTCGTCGGGGTTGGCCATGTCGGCGATGTTGCTTCCTGTAACCGTGCTGCCGTCGGGCAATGTCACGTCAATCCACCAGCGCTGGAATCCGGAATAGAACGGGTCATCGTCGGGCGAGCCGGTGTGGGTCATGTCGATCTTGAGCTGCGCCGATTGCACGCCGTTCACGACTGCTCCGAGCGTCACCGTGTAGCGCGGCTGCATCAGCTCGCTCGATTTTCCGAACGCGACGTTGGCCCATGTCACGGCGATCGTCGGCTTCGATGCGTCCGGCACCAGCCGTCCCGCCCAACCGTGCTTCTCGATGAGCGCCTGCAAGGGCGGATCGGACGAATAGATCTGCGTATCGCGGCTGTTGGCCGTCTGCTTGATGGCGTCGACCATGTTCAGAACGGTCTGACGGTCGCCCCCTTTGAACTGATCGATGAGCTGCTTGCCAATGATCGCGACCACCTGTTTGTGCACGTCCTCGGTCTTCTGACCGGCACGTGCGAGCCGCCGCTGTCGCTCGATCTCATCGTGCACGTTGTCCGACGTGATGGTTCGCATCTCGCCGTCGACATCGATCGTCATTGGTCCGGTAAGTTTGAGCATGGCGCCAACCACTGCTGGGTCGAGCGCGACGACGCCGCGGATCGACGGCCAATCGGTGCTCGAGTACATCTTCATGATCGTGGCGCCGCTGGTGGGGAAGTCGCTCCACCAGCTGGCATCGAGGATCGAAAGCTGGGGCGAAGAGGCGTATTTGGAAAGCGCCCACGGCTGCTGGACCGTGTCGTGTGGAGATGTCGTGTAAGCCTCATTCAGGTCGTAAACGTCAAAGAACTCGTAGCTGCGCAGCTGCCCTCGGTCAAACGTGACCAGCGCGATGGTGCCGGGAAAACCGCCGCTAGGCCGCAGCTCGGACGGGTTCTGAATCAGCACCAAGTAGCGCGCTGGACCGTCTGCCCCAAACGCGGCTTGCAACGCCGGGAGTTGAACCTCGATCAGGTTGTTCAAATCGTGGCTCGATGCCAGCTGGTCGAGCTTTGTCAGCTTCGACTGTGCGCCAGCCGGAAGGACGCTCTCGTCGATCTGGGAACGAAGCAGTAGGGCTTCGTCGATCTGATTCTTCACCTGGATGATCTGTGGCATCTGCTGGTCAACGACGTCGAGCCAGGTTGGGCTCGACGGCGCCTCGCTGGACGCAAGTCCGGTGGTTTTGTACGCGGTCAGGGCTTGCTGCCCGATTGACGACGCCTCCACTCCGGACTGAGCCAGAAGCTGAGCGACCTGAAGAACCTGCTTGCCCGCGGTATATCGTGGACCGACGTACGGGATCTTGAGGACCCAGGGTTCGAGCAGCGCAGGCACGTGCGTCTGGTCGTCCAACTGGTTCAGGTCACTTTGAAGCTGGACGAACTGACCGTGCACGCGATCGGCGTCGGCTGGGGTGAACGACGAGAAATTGGCGGATGTAAGTGACTGTAGCTCTTGAACGTCCGCAGAGACCTGATGATAGGTCGTTTCAGTGGCGCGTACTCGCCGATATCCCCAATAGCCGCTCACCACAACCGCGCAAACGACGATCAGTGCTCCGATTCCAAGTGCCCGCACCACATAGCTGCCCCACGAGCGGGACTTCGCCCGCTTTCGGCGGGCCGTCTTCTTATCGGTCGAGTCAGCAACTCGAGTGGATGGCGTGGCGACCGGACTGTCCACCGTGATCGGTCGAAGTACTCTCGACTGGGCAGTCGGCCGGACAACTTGACCGCTGTTGCCCGTTCCCGCGGTTTCGAACTGACGTGATTGCATGAGGTGTTGCTGTCTCTCTTTACGCGCGTACGTTCGCGAGCGTTGATATAAGGGTTGACGCCCGCCGCAGTACCTTCGTCATTCGTCGTGACTCGTCGCGTCGCTCTTCACCCTCAAATAGATCGTTATGAGAGACGCCGGGATTTCGTCGTGAAACGTGAAGAAGCGGGCCTCAACTATTGTGAACACGTAGCTCGCGAGTCGCCGTTTCCTCCTTTCCTGGATAGCCCTATTGGCATAGGACCGTCAAGTACGAAAGTCCCTCATGGCAAGGGAAGGATGTCCGTTGTTGCCGGATGCGCCGACACCTAGAGTCATAGCGTACCGGTGAACACATCACCGCGAAGCAACGCGAACCGGTACGACAATTCATGGCGGCAACGACGCGCGAATCGCAACTTGGGCACCTGATTCGCGCCGAGCCAGTGGTGCAACCGGCCGACAAAAACGTCGAGCCGGTTTTCTTTTGTCCAAACGTATCGATCCACGGCTCCCAGCTCGTAACGACGGAGCGGACAACCAACCAGGAACGCTCGAATAGCGGCGTGATAGAGCAAGGAAAGAGAACGCATGGATCTGAATGCATTCCTATCCATTATCTGGAGACGACGATTGGTCATCGCGATCAGCGCCGTTCTGGCGCTACTCGTTACCATCGTCGGTACGACCTTGATTACGCCGGAATATGTTGCGTCGACGACGCTGCGGATGGGAACCGCGAACACGGGCTCATCTGGCTGGGTCAGCTACGACATTCAATACACCGACCGGCTCATGAACACCTATCGAACGATGGTCATGAGCAACCAGACCACCTCCCAAGTGATGGATCAGCTTCATCTTATTGATCCACCACAGATCTCGGTCACCATCCCGGCCAACACTGAGCTGATGGAGATCAACGTTACGGATAAGAGCCCGCAGCAAGCCGCGGATGCGGCCAACGCGGTGGCAAACATTCTGGTCTCGCAGATTGAGTCACAGTACGCCAGTCTCGGCGAGAGCAGTCTCGACATCCTGAAGCAGCAGATCGATCAAACCGAGGCCAATCTGACGCAGCAGCGCTCGGACTACGACAAGTTGCTGCAAGCGTCGCCGCAGAACACGCAGCTGATAAACGCGACATTGCAGTCGATCCAGCTCAACGAGAGCACGTACTCGTCGCTGCTGCAGGAGTACCAGCAGCTGCGCGACGCAACCGCACAAGGCGCCAGCAAGATGTCGGTCGTTCAGCCGGCGTCGGCGCCTGAGGCGCCATCCAATACCAACAAGAAGATCATTGTTCCGCTGGGACTGATCCTGGGTGTGATAGCTGGAGTGGCGCTGGCGTTCTTGCTCGAGAATTTCGACACAACGATGCATTCCTCGGATGAAATTGCGAAGCGCGTCGAGCTGCCGGTTCTCGGGCGTATCCCGAGCGGCACCCGCGGACGTGTGTCGGTCTTCTTCCCTGAGAAGTCACCTCAGGAGGAGGCATTCCGACGACTCAGAACAACGATCTTCGCACTCGATCCGAATGCCGAACTGCGCTCGCTCATGGTGACAAGTGCTCAACCGTCCGAAGGCAAATCGACCACCGTCGCGAACCTGGCGTTGGCGATCGCTCAGGCAGGTCGTCGGGTGATCGTGGTCGACGGCGACCTGCGCAAACCGACGATGCATCGAGTCTTCCGGGTGGCGAACAACGTTGGACTCTCCAACGTGCTGACACGTGACGTCGCGCTGGATGAAGCCATTCAGTACAGCATGATCCCGGGCGTTCAGGTTCTGGCGGCTGGTCCCGCGTCTCCAAACCCAGCCGAGCTACTCGGGCTCCCCGAGATGAGTGAGGCCATTGAGGAGCTCTCGAAGCAGTTCGACTTCGTACTGATCGACGCTCCATCGCTGCAGACCGTGGCTGACGCCTCTGTCCTCTCCTTGATCGTCGATCGAGTCGTGGTAGTGGTCGCACGTGGACTGGTGCGCCAGGAGACGGTCGATTCCGCCCTGGACGAGTTGGCGTCTGTGCATTGCAAGCCCATGGGGGTTGTTGTGAGCCGTTCCGAGCGAACCTCCGAGTTCCACTACGACCGCGCCGCGGAGGGGCACACGCTGCCTGGTCCTCGATCACCGCGCGGGGCGACCAAGGCGGCCATCCCTGCACTGCGGGTGATCTCTCCGAAGCTCTCGGCGGCTCCGGCCATACAGAGCGATGAGTTGGTGCATGAGCAGCCGCTCAACGCAATCTCGCTCGACAAATTTGAAACCGATGCTCCGGCCAACAGCGGCATCCTGCGACGACTCCACGACGTCAGCCGATTTCATCGAACGGACGGAGGTTCAGGCGAATGCTACGACAACGTCCAGCGCACAGCGAACGACCGCTAAGCCCGACGGTTCAGACGCGATCGGCCTCCACAACCTATTTGCTGACGAAGCGTGGGTTTGACCTGGCCGTCTCGACCGCACTGCTGATCCTGCTGTCGCCCCTGTTCGCTCTGGTGGCGGTGCTGATCAAGCTCGATTCACGCGGAGGCGTCTTCTTCGCCCAGGATCGCATGGGAGCCCGGTGGGTTGACAACAGCGACGACGAAGGCTGGAAGCCACAGGAGTTTCAAATTCTGAAGTTCCGCTCGATGGTTCAGAACGCTGACCAGTCGATACACGAGAGTCACATCCGGGCGTTCGTCAATGGCAGCTTGGATCAGGAGACGGACGATCGGAATTTCAAGCTCGATAACGATTCGCGAATTACCCGAATGGGGAAGCTCATTCGACGCACGAGCATCGACGAGCTACCGCAGCTGATCAACGTGATGAAAGGGGAAATGAGTCTCGTTGGACCGCGTCCAGTACCGATCTATGAAGTGGAGGGATATCAACCGCGCCATTTCGAACGATTGCACGCCCTGCCGGGAATCACAGGTTACTGGCAGGTCCAGGGACGTAGTCAGGTTTCGTTCGAGGAGATGGTTGGAATGGACATTTGGTACGTCCGCAACGCGTCGTTCTGGCTGGATCTGAAGATCCTCGCCATGACGCTGCCGGCCGTACTGCGCGGCAAAGGAGCCGCCTAAATGGCTGGACGAAAGAATGGCCACGGAGTGGAGGGACGTAACGTGACAGGTCCGGTTGGCGTCGCGATTGTCGGCGCGGGGTATTGGGGAATCAACTACGTTCGAGTCGTCCGCGAGCTCGCGGATGCCGAACTGGTGGTCGTCTGCGATCAGCGCGAGCACCGACTGCGCGAGATCGAACGGCAGTTCCCCGGTACGTCAACGACGACATCGTTGGATGACGCTCTGGCAAACAAGAACGTGGACGCGGTGATCGTTTGCACGCCC
Source organism: uncultured Chloroflexia bacterium (assembly GCA_963822235.1). Classification (GTDB taxonomy): domain Bacteria; phylum Chloroflexota; class Chloroflexia; order Thermomicrobiales; family Thermomicrobiaceae; genus CALAGB01. The sequence goes on along the minus strand of CAWGGU010000005.1, from coordinate 103,164 downwards.
GCCGCGTCGCACCACGCGGTCACCAAGCAATGCATTCAGGCGGGCAAGCACATTCTGGTGGAGAAGCCGATCGCGACGACAGTCGCGGCAAGCAACGACCTGATCCGGCTCGCGGAGCAGTATCGAGTCAAGCTGATGGTTGGACACACGTTCGTCTTCAACTCCGGCATCCGTAAGGTCAAGGAATACGTCGACCACAACGAGCTGGGGCGGGTCTACTACCTCTACGCCCGTCGCACCAACCTTGGACCGATCCGCCACGACGTGAACGCACTGTGGGATCTGGCGCCTCATGACGTCTCGATCTTCAACTACTTGCTCGGTTCCGTGCCCACCTGGGTGAGCGCGGTCGGAACGCAAGTGTTGAACAACGGGCGTGAAGACGTCGGGTTCATCTCACTCGGGTACGGCGAAGGAGTCGTCGCACACGTTCACGTGAGCTGGGCTGATCCCCACAAGGTCCGCGAAGTGGTGGTCGTAGGCAGCGACAAGCGCATCGTCTTCAACGACCTCGGCGTGCCGGAGCAGGTTCGCGTCTACGAAAAGGGACTGGCGCCGGCTCCCGAAGAACCGGCGAACTTTGGCGAATACCACTTCCAGATTCGGGACGGCGCGATCGTCAGTCCGCGCGTCGAAGTGAGCGAGCCGCTGAGAAACCAGTGCACGCACTTCATCGACTGCGTGATCAACGACAAGCGACCGATCTCGAGTGGTGTCGAGGGACGCGACGTCGTCGCGGTGCTGGAGGCGATGGATCGCTCCATGGCCAAGCACGGCGCCCCGGTCGACGTCGATCTCGGTCAGGTCTATCGCCTGGCGGACAGCAACTTCGCGACGCCGGTCGGAGTGCCGGCCCATTGAATCTGACGCAACCCGCACGTGAGGAATCGATTGGATCAGAAAGGGCACGAACGATGACGATTCAAGCAACGAAGCGAATGTCAGTTCCCTTCGTCGATCTCCATGCGCAATATGCCTCGATCGAGACAGAAGTCGAGGCCGCAATGAAGGCCGTACTGCAGCGCTCAGACTTCATTCTGGGCAAGGACGTCGAACTGTTCGAGCAGGAATTCGCGGACTACATCGGCACGCGATTCGCCATCGGCGTCGACTCGGGCATGTCGGCCCTGACGCTGATCTTGAAGGGGCTCGGAATTGGCCCTGGTGACGAGGTCATCACCAGCGCCAACACCTTCATCGCGACCGCGCTGACCATCTCGGCTGTTGGTGGCACGCCGGTATTGGTCGACGTCGATCCGGAGACCTTCACCCTCGATCTCGAGAAGCTGGAAGCGGCCGTCACCAGCAAGACCAAGGCGATCATGCCGGTTCACCTCTTCGGTCATCCCGAGGACATGGATCCGATCATGGACCTCGCCAATCGTCACGGCCTCTACGTGGTCGAGGACGCTTGCCAGTCGCACGGCGCCACCTACAAGGGCAAGGTGACCGGCTCGTTCGGAATCGCGGCGGCCTACAGCTTCTACCCGGCCAAGAACCTTGGCGCCTATGGCGACGGTGGAATGATCGTCACTAGCGACGAAGCGTTGCGAGACTCGATCGCATTGCTGCGCAACTACGGTCAAACGGCCAAGTACCATCACGCCGTTCAGGGCTACAACAATCGTCTCGACACCCTGCAGGCCGCGGTGCTGAGGGTCAAGCTGCCGCGGCTCGATGCGTGGAACGCCGCGCGTCGCGCCCACGCCGACCTGTACAACAGCCTGCTGGCTGGAAGCGGAATCGCGCTACCGCCACGCATGCCGGAGGTCGAGCCGGTCTGGCATCTGTACGCGGTTCGCACCGAGCATCGAGACGAGCTGAAGGATTTCCTGCAAGCGCGCGGGATCTCAACCGGTATCCACTACCCAATCCCGATCCATATGCAGCCCGCGTATCAGGAACTCGGTCTGAAAGAGGGCGACTTCCCGATCTCGGAGCGTGACGCGCAGCAGATGCTCTCGCTTCCGATGTACGCGGAGATATCGGACGACCAGATCCACTATGTGGCCGACGCCATCCTCGAGTTTTGCGCGGCAAAGGGACTCTCGTCGTCGCTGCCGCGGTAGCGAACGACCCGGTGATTGAACGATCTGAACGGAATCGGTTGAAACAGTGAAGATCAGCGGATTAAGTGAACTGGCACCAGGAATGGGAGGGCTTGAGCTCCAAGAGCTCAAGTCCCGCCTGCCTGGCTGGGCCACACGCCCGTGGCTGATCGCGACGGTGGCGGGTCTAACGGCCGGTGCCTACACAATCGGCTTGTCGACACAGTCGTCGCACTGGAAGCCATTGCTGATCATCGCCGCGCTGCTGCCGGCCGTCGGCATCATCGTGGGCGACATTCGTCGGCTGTTCTTGGCGGCGCTCGTCTTCGACGTTCCGTTCAGCATCGGTCATCACTTTGGCTACAACCTTGACGCGGCGCAGCTTGGGTCGCTCGGGGGTCTGGACATCTCGATAACCACGCTCGCCGTCCCGGCGCTTTACGCCATCTGGGCCGGAACGTCGCTGGCACGGCGTGGCAACGGCACGCGTCCGTGGCTGCGGCCGGCCATACCGCTAGCTCTCTATGTCGGCTTCGCGATGTTGTCGATTCGACAGGCGTCGATGCCGTCACTCTCTGTCTATGAAATCTTCATGCTGATACAGTCCGTCATGATTTTCATCTACATCGCCAGCACGGTGCGGAGTCGTGAAGACGTGGTTTTCATGCTCGTGATCATTTCGAGCGCGGTGCTCTTTGAGAGCATGCTAATGATCCTGACCTTCGTCACCAAGCACGACTTCGCGTTCGCTGGAATTTCGACGCGACTAGACGCGGCCACCGCACAGGCCAATGACGTGTCACGTGTTGGTGGCACCGTCGGCGGGCCGAACGCAGCCGCGGCATTCCTCGATCTATTGCTCGCACCGATCTTGAGCCTGGCATTGGCACCCGTGAACCGTCTCTATCGGATGATCGCCGCGTCCGCGTTCATCTTCGGATGCATCGGCCTGGTGCTGACGCTCTCACGCGGAGGGTGGATAGCGGTCGGCGTCTCCTGCTTCATCGTGGTGGCGTACTCCTGGCATCGCGGATGGATCTCAGCGTTTGGACCAACGGCCATCATCGTCGCACTGGCGGTCGCGCTGTTCGTCTTCCGCAACGAACTGCTTGTGCGCTTCCTGCACGACAACTCGGGGGCTGCATCGTCGCGCGTTCCGTTGATGGTGCTCGCGCTGCACATGATTCGCGATCATCCGCTCTGGGGCGTCGGAGCCAACAACTTCGGCATCAACATCGCCAAATACGCCACACCGGAATTTGGCGCAGATTGGCTCTACACCGTCCATAACAAGTATCTGCTCATCTGGGCGGAGGACGGCATCTTCGCGCTGACCGCGTTCATTACCTTTCTCCTGGCCACGGTGCGCAGTGGCGTGCGCTGCCGCCAGATCAATGATCGCGTGCTTGCATCGGTCGCAATTGGTCTGACGACCGGACTCCTGGCCCAGATGTTTCACATGACGGTCGACATCCTGAACGGCCGCCAGCAGGTTCAGCTTCTCGTCATCGTCGCGGGGCTGATCGCCGCAATCGTGCAGATCAAGCGAGATACCGATTCTGCGCCGAAGCACGAGAATCGCTGGGATCGCGCCGAGCGGATTCGGTCGACGTATCGCTTGCAGTTCCATCTGCGGCATTCAACGCAGCTCGTTCCCGTGCCGGTAAAGGTCGACGTCGCGCCGCGACGGTACGGACGGCAGTGAAGCGATGAATGTGACTCGACCGCGAATTTCGAGCTCGTTGCGCCGTGTTGCCGCGAACGCCGCGTCGATGCTGGCGAGCGACGTCATCAACCGCGCAACGACCTTCGCGCTCTACGCGTTGGTCGCGCGAAGCCTGGGCGCATACGAGTTCGGCCAGCTCTCTCTCGCTCTGACGCTCTTCTACACGTTCCAGATACTCGCGGTGGCCGGCCTCAAGACGCTGGTGACCCGCGAGGTCGCAAAACACCCGGAGCGCACCGACGAGATGTTGGTAAACGGGACTGTGGTGGTTCTGGCGACGGCGATCGCGTCGATTGGCGCGCAAGCGTTCTTCGTCTGGGCAATGCGTTACTCGATGGATACCGCGCAAGTCGTGCTCTTGCTCTCACTGGGTCTGTTGCCATATGCACTGACGGCCATCTATGAAGCGGTCTTCCAGGGGTGGGAGCGTATGCGGCTCATCGCGTTCGCCAACGTCCCGGTGAACCTGATCAAGATCGCCCTGGCGTTTGCGGTCCTCTACTTCGGCTCCGGCCTGAGCACGATCGTCATGTTGCTGGTTGGCTCGTACGCGGTAATCGTCGCGATCGAGCTCTGGCTGACGCTTCGATACATTTCGGTTCCGAAAATTCGGCTGAGTTTGTCCACCATGTACTGGATGTTGCGATCGACGGTCACGTTCCTGGGGATCGACGGCATCATTGCGATCACCGGCAGTCTCAACGTGATTCTGCTGTCCAAGATGCGTAACGAAACCGAAGTTGGGCTCTACAACGCGGGGACGCAGCTGATGGTTCCCGTGGCGCTCATCTACACCAGCATCGTATTGAGCGTCTTCCCGGTGATGTGTCGGCGCTATGAGCCGACGCTGCAGGGCATCAAGCGCATCGGTGAGCGCGTGATCGAGCTCATGCTTGGCGTGGCGTTGCCGACCTCGGTAGGACTCTTTCTTCTGTCGTCTACCGCTATCTCGGCACTCTATGGAAAAGGTCTCGAGCGGGCATCCGCGGGCATGCAGATTATGGTCTGGGGTCTGATCCTCAGCGCGATGACCAGCATCCTCGGTCAGGTGCTCGTCGCCAGTCTGCGCGAGCGCGTGACGCTGCGCATCGTCGTCGTGGATCTGATCGTCAGCGTCGTCGCCGGAGTCTTGCTGATTCAACGGTTCGGCTATCTCGGAGCGGCCGCGACCGCGCTGATCACGCGCGGCGTCGACTTGGTTCTCCACTATCGGCCCGTCGCGACCATGTTCCCACTACGCCAGCTCCTGAACGCCGCATGGAAGCCCACCACCGCGACCGTGGTCATGGTGCTGGCGTATGGCGCGTTCCAGCCGCGAGGGCTGGTGGCGTCGGTTGCGGCGGCAGCACTGATATACGTCTTCGTCTTTGCGGCACTCATGATCGCCGACACCGGGAGCGTGGCGAACCTCAAGGTTCGATACCGCTACCTCTGGTCGGAATAGGGCTGGGAGAGTTCAGGTGCAAGGCGACAACCAACTGAGTCTCGACATCGTGATCATCACCAAGAACCAAGGCTGGAACGTCCGACGATTGGTCGAGTCGGTCCTGCGCGAGACAGCGTCGCTCAAGTCTACTGACGTCATCTTGGTCGACTCCGCTTCAACCGACGATACGGTGTCCGTGGCGCAGGACCTTCCCATTCGGGTGATTCGGCTGAGCAAGCGTCAGCGCCTGACCGCCGCGGCGGGACGGCAAGCCGGAATCACGCAAACGAGTGGCGATGTGGTCCTGTTTCTCGATGGCGACATGGAGTTGCGACCGGGGTGGATCGCCGCCGCGCTGAAGGTCTTCACGCGAGAGCCGAGCGTCGCGGTGATTTCCGGACAGGTGATCGATCAGCCGCGCGCGTCGTCGGAATCGAGACATCCGATTCGAATTCTGACGTCAACTCCGGTTTTGTACGACCCGGTTCCGCACGGTGGAGGCGCGGCTGCCTATCGGCGGCGCGTCCTGGAGCAGGTTGGCTCCTTCAATCCGTACCTCTTCTCAGATGAGGAGCCAGAACTGTGTCTTCGCATCCGCGAATCCGGATACCGCGTCGTGAAGCTGCGTACGCCGATCGCGGATCACTATTCAGATCCGGCGGGCGCGATATCGACGCTCTTCGGTCGGCGTAAGCGAAACCTCTATCTCGGCCCTGGCCAGGCCCTACGGCTGCATGCCGGAACTCGAATGTTGATGCCGTACGCGCGCGAGCGCGGATTCGGGCTCGTTCCGGGTGCTGGAGTGGCGGTCGGTCTCGCTTGCGCGACGCTGGCGCTTTCAGAACGGGATCTCCGCTGGATGGTCGCCTGGCTCAGCGTGGTGGTTGCGACCTTCGGCGTTGATTCGGTCCGCAAGCGGAGTCCGCATCGAGCGCTCTTCGCCATGGTGCAACGAATTCTATTCGCCGAAGGAACGCTGCGCGGGTTTCTGATGCACCCGTCCGATCCGACGAAATTTCCGTACATGATCGAGGTGATCAAGTGAAGGTTCTCGTTGTTACCGCGATGTATCCGACCCCGCGGAACCCCGCCTTCGGCTCGTTCGTGAAGGCCCAGGTTGAGTGCCTGCGAGGCGTCGGAGTCGATGTCGAGGTGCTCGTGTTGGACGCTCCATGGCGCAAGCTGATCTACCCCAAAGGAGTGTTCGATCTGCGGCGTCGCCTGGCGCGGAACGACATCGACGTGGTTCATGCGCACTATAGCTACGTCGGCATTGTCGGGCGTACACAGCGTCGCGTTCCGTTGGTGGTGACCTATCACGGAAGTGACCTGCTCGGATCGCGCGATCTCTCAGGGGGACTGAAGAAATCCAACATGTTGACGGTTCCCGCTGGACGCAAGCTGGCGCGCCATGCGAACGCCGTGATCGTGCAGAGCAAACAAATGGCGAAGCTGGTTGAAGGCGCCAATGTCCACATCATCCCGCACGAGATCGACTTCGACCTGTTTCAGCCGACCAATCGCGACGAAGCACGAGCTCAGCTCGGCCTCTATCAGAACAAGAAATATCTGCTCTTCGCCGCCAAACCCGAAAACGGCGTCAAGAACTTCGCGCTCGCGAACGCGGCCGCCGAAGAGCTGAAACGCACGGATTCAGACGTCGAACTTCTGGTGGTGTTCAAAGAGACGCAAGATCGGCTCGCACTCTACATGAGCGCCGCTGATGCGCTCGTCTTCCCGTCCTTTTCTGAAGGTTCACCGAACGTGGTCAAGCAGGCAATGGCCTGCAATCTCCCGATCGTCGCGACCGATGTCGGAGACATTCGTGAGGTGATCGAGGGGACGGAAAGCTGTCACATCGTCGATTTCACGGTTGATAGCGTGGCCGGCGCACTGAGATCGGTGCTCGCCACCTGCCCGAGAACCAATGGACGAGAGCACGTCGCACGGTTCAAGTGCTCAGTCGTCGGGCAGCAGTTGATCGATCTCTATCGCAGCGTTCTCGAGCCGAGTGGCTCACGCGAACGATTCCTCTCCGCGCAGATGTCCGCCGCTGGACGCGTGGAGGAGGACTGATTGGTTGTCCGATCGCCTGCCGCAGGTGCCGCACGTCGCGGCCCATGCGCGATTCGGACCAACATCGCCGGTCGGGATGAATCAGACCGGCACAAGAAAGGGCGAGGGATAGATCATGAGAGTTAGCATTTTCGGGCTGGGCTACGTTGGGTGTGTCTCCGCAGCCTGCCTGGCTCGCGACGGACACGAAGTAATCGGAGTGGACGTCAACCCGGTCAAGGTTGCGTCGATCGCCGCCGGTAAGTCGCCGATCATCGAACCTGGCCTCGACGAGCTAATGCGCGACATGGTGCGGTCCGGTCAGCTGCGAGCGTCTATCGACGCGCAGCGCGCCGTACGCGACACCGACATCAGTCTCATCTGCGTCGGCACTCCGAGCAATCCGAATGGCAGCCTGAACACCCGCTACGTCGAGTCGGTGTGCCAGGAGATTGGCCTGGCCATCAATCACAAGCGCGAATATCACACGGTCGTCGTTCGCAGCACGGTACTCCCTGGAACGGTGAACGAGAAAGTCGTCCCGATCCTCGAGGAATTCTCTGGTCGTCGCGCTGGTGATGACTTCGGCGTGACGATGAACCCGGAATTCCTACGAGAGGGAAGCGCCATCTCCGACTACTACGACCCGAGCTTCATCGTCATCGGTCAATACAACGAGCGCAGCGGTGATGCTGTTCAGGAGCTCTACTCCTCAATCAACGCACAGCTCATCCGAACGTCCATCAAGACGGCCGAAATGATGAAGTACGCCAACAACTCGTTCCACGCACTCAAGATCAGCTTCGCGAACGAGATTGGCAACATCTGCAAAGCGCACGGGATCGACGGGCGCGACGTCATGGAGATCATCTGCCAGGACTCGCGGCTCAATATCTCGCCGGTGTACATGAAGCCGGGATTCGCGTTTGGCGGATCGTGCTTGCCGAAGGATCTTCGCGCGCTCCTCTATCGCACCAAGGAGCGTGACATCGACAGCCCGTTGCTCTCTTCAATCATGGCGAGCAATCAGCGCCAGATCGAGCGCGGCATCCAGATGGTGGAGAAGGCGGGTGGCAAGTCTGTCGGCATCTTGGGCCTCTCGTTCAAGGCCGGCACGGACGACGTGCGCGAGAGCTCCATCGTTCCGCTCATCGAGACGCTGGTTGGACGCGGTTACAAAGTCTCGGTCTACGACGAGACAGTCGATCTGCCGCGACTGATCGGCGCCAACCGCTCGTATGTGGAAGAAGCGCTGCCGCACATCGCGATCGCTCATGCGCTCCTCCGTCGACGAAGTGGTCAGCGAGGCAGATGTCATCGTCATGGCGAATGGCGGCAAATCGTTCGCGGACGTGCCGAACAAGCTCCGCCCTGACCAAGTTCTGGTCGATCTGGTCGGCTCGGTGGCCGTGAACGGGAATCTTCGGGGGGCATACGATGGCATCTGCTGGTAGACGCGTTCTGATGCTGCTCGAAAACCAGCCGTATCCGCAGGACGGCCGCGTGCGGCGAGAGTCATTCGCTCTGGCCGAGGCCGGCTACCAGGTGACGGTGGTTTGCCCGCGTGACGGCGAACAGCCGCGCACGGAAACGGTGAATGGGGTGCGGGTGATTCGTTACCCGCATCCGCCGACCGGCAACGGACTTGTCGGCTATTTGATGGAGTACGGGTACGCCACTGCGATCTCGTTCCTGCTGTCGCTCTGGGTCGCGATTCGTGGTGGATTCGACGTGATCCATTCTCACAATCCACCGGACACCATGTTCGTCATCGGGGCGTTCTTCAAGCTGTTCGGCAAGCGCTACGTCTTCGATCATCACGACTTGTCGCCCGAGATGTATAACGCGCGCTTTGGCGGCAAGGGCAACAAACTCGTCTTCAAGGCGTTGGTGATCCTCGAGCGACTATCATGCATCGTCGCCGACGAGGTGATCGCGACCAACGAATCGTATCGCGAGATGGAGATGCGCCGGGACAAAGTCGGCGCGAGCCACATCACCATCGTGCGCAACGGTCCGGAGCTAGGGCGCATCAAAGTCGTCGACCCGGATCCTGAGCTCAAAGCCATGAACAAAACGATCATTGGGTATGTCGGAGTCATGGGATACCAGGACGGGGTCGATTACCTGTTACGGGCATTCCACCACATGGTCCACGAGTTGAAACGGACCGACTTCTATGCCGTGCTGGTCGGGACGGGTGATGCCTGGAACGATCTACGCAAACTCACCACGAAGCTCGGATCTGGACGACTACGTGCATTTCACCGGGACGATCAGCGATGCCGACCTGCGCCGCTATCTCTCGTCGGCCGACATCTGCGTCGATCCCGATCCGTCGAACCCGTTCAACGATCGCTCAACCATGATCAAGGTGACGGAGTTCATGGCGATGTCGAAGCCCATCGTGGCGTTCGACTTGACTGAGAATCGCTACACCGCGCAGCAAGCGGCGGTCTTCGTCCCTGCCAATGACGAGCGAGCCTTCGCACGCGCACTCACCGATTTGATGGATGACCCAGAACAGCAGGAACGAATGGGGGCATTCGGACGGCGTCGCATCGAGGAGTCGCTCGCCTGGACACACTGGTCGCCCAAACTGCTGGATGTCTACGAACAACTTTTCGCGAAGCAAGGAGCGACCGCGGTGTCGCACTCGTAGAGGTCGACTCTATCGACACCTTGGATCAACACAGTGACATTCACTTCTCATTGATCCCCGCCGTGGTGACCGGTGATGGAACGAAGCGGCTCGTTCCGTCACCGGTCCCGCATTTCTCGGCTCGATTCGGTGACGGGCCGCGATGAGCCGCTCGTCGTGCGCCAGTTTCATGTAAATGGGCGGCGTCCTTCGTCGAGTACTCGGACTCAACCCAGCCGAACCGCTATACTCTGGTCTGTCATGTTTCGAAGGCGCGTGCTGGGGAGAGTATGCGAAGCGATCGCGTCGTCAAACGACCGCTGACTCCGGAGGCTCGATCAGGCGGCACTGAGGCGTTGCGCATCACCGATTGGCGCGAGCACTGGGAACTCCTCCTCTTCTTCTGCATCGCCGTTATCGGGGCACTTTCCGCAGTCCTCGGCGCTCCGATCCCTCTACGCACCGTTTTCGGCCTTCCGCTGGTTCTTTTCATTCCCGGGTATGCGCTCGTATCCGCACTCTTCCCATCGAATGAAGGCCTCGACGGCATCGAGCGCATCGCATTGGGCTTCGGCCTTTCACTCGCGTTGATCCCGCTCATCGCGCTCGGTATCGAGTATTCGCCGTGGAAGCTCGAGCTCGTTCCGATCGTGACCGGGTTGATGGCCTGCACCGTTCTCTTCTCAGTGATTGCCATTTTCCGGCGCGCACACGTGAGCGAGACGGAGAAGTTCGTCGCGGCGATTCCGAAGCCGGACATCCCGCCACCGTCCAGTTGGAGTGGGACCACCAAAGTTGCCATGATCATCATGGCCGTTTCGCTGATCCTCTTCGCAGGTTCGGGCGCGGTACTGATCGCCGAACGGTTGAAGGGCGAACCCATGACGGAGTTCGCGCTCTACAACTCGGACGGCAAGCCGGAGTTCTATCCGCGAAATTTCTCACCCGATCAACCACAAACTCTCCAGCTCGAGATCGACAACCATGAGGGTAAGTCGGTGACCTATCGCATCGACGTGATGGCGGACACCGTGAAAGTCGGTTCGGTCAACTCGGTGACTGTGCCGTCCGGCGGTACGTGGAAAGAGCCGATCAAGGTATTTCTCCCTGCAAGTGTGACCCAGCCGGATCCGGGGCAACCAGTTCCGCTCCTGTTCAATCTCTATCGAACTGACAAGACCAACGAGACGGATCCGTATCGCTCGCTGAGACTGTTCATCAACGTTGGAACACCCACGCCGATCCCGTAGCTCCACCCGAGTGGATTGCCACTGCACGAACTGCCGAAACCCGCGTACGAACGAGATGTAAAGCCACCAGATTTGTGCTATGCTTCATCAATGAGTGTACGTACACAGTGGAGGTGCGGGGCTCCATGAATGCGCAGCCAATTGAGGGGGTCCGCGCGAGCTGCCCGTTCGCCGACTCGCGGCCAGAGGGGTGCATCTGTATCGCGCTCCGAGAGCCAAAGCGCGTGTCGATCGACTATCAGGCGCGGTTTTGTCTTACCGACCGACATGTACAGTGCCGTCGATTTCAGCGTGCGGTGCCGGAAATTCCCGAAGGGGGAGCGGCATCCGGACTCTCGTGGGGCTTTGAGCCGCGCACGTTTCTGATCGCTGGAGTGGTCGCGGCAGTTGTATTGATCGCGGCTGCAGCGTTCACATTCCAGGGCACGTGGGCCGGTTGGTTCAACGATCACTCCACCAAGGTTGAAACTGGCCTACCTGATCTCGGGTCCAGCGTCACTCCGACGCCGATTATCCTTGGGGGTGGCTCAGTCTCACCGACATCCGACACAACGACGCCGGAACCGACGACGGTCCCAGTGTTGTCGTCCAGCCCGACCGCGGTGGTCGCCGCGGCAGCCACTGAAACCGCAACGTCGACGCCTACGTCAGTCCCGACTCCGACGGTGACGCCAACTCCGAGCCCAACGCCGGCAACCGCCACGCCAACGCCAAGCCCGACACCGGTGCCCGTCACGCCGACTCCCGAACCGTCACCAACTCCGCAAATAGCGCAGGCTCCGACGACCCATGTCGTCGCCGCGGGTGAGACCTTGAGCTCGATTGGGACAACCTACAACGTTTCACCGCATCTGATCGCGCTCGCGAACGATCTCAGCGATGCCGACGTAATCACGAGCGGCACCACGCTCTACATTCCCGACGCGAACGGTCGACTTCCAGATAGCGCTCCTACGCTCGGAGTCCACGTCGTCCAAGCGGGGGAGTCGCTGTCGTCGATTGCTTCGAGCTTTGGCGTGACCACGCAAAACTTGATGTATGCCAATGGGATTTCCGACCCGAACTACATCCAGGTGGGGCAGGTGCTGACCATTCCGCGTGGGAACGTCGCTCCTCCACCAGCGCCGGTTCCAGTTCCAGCGCCGCAGACGACCTACACGGTTCAGGCGCACGACACGCTTTATTCGATCGCCAAGCGCTACGGCGTCACGATTGAAGCCGTCATGGCGGCGAACGGTCTTACCGATCGAACCTACATCACGACTGGACAGGTACTCATCATTCCCAACCAATGAGCTTCGCACGTGAGGTGGAGAAGTGGGGCAGGCGGTGGCGAATCAGCCACCGCCTGTACTTTGGCGTGAAGGCGGCGATCAGGCGTTGGCCGTGACTTCAGCCAATCGTCGTGCTACCGCCTCGTCGAACTGCGGAAGATCACCTGGAACGCGCGAGGTGATGAGGTTCCCATCCTCGACGAGTGCCTCATCGACGTAGTTCGCCCCGGCGTTCTTGACGTCGTCTCGAATCGACTTGACGCAGGTGATGGTCTTTCCCTTCAATGCCTCGGCGGAGATGAGCAGTTGGGGACCGTGACAAATCGCCGCCACCGGCTTGCCCGACGCCACGAAATCGCGGGCGAAGGCGACTGGACCGTCATGCACGCGCAGTTGTTCAGGCGAACCACCGCCAGGGATGACCATGGCGTCGAAATCATCGACGGTCACATCAGCGAACGTCGTGTCGGCCGAGAGAGTGGCTCCCTTCTTACCGGTGATTTCGCCATGCTCAAGACCGATGATCGTCACTGTAGCTCCGCGACTCTCGAGATATGCCTTCGGGTCAGTGGCTTCGACGTCTTCGAAATTGCGGGCAAGCACCATTGCGACACGTTTGCCGGTGAGCTCAGCCATGGTTGCCTCCAATGTTGGTTGCGACAGATCATGCCGTGAGTCGATGAGTCGACACGGTTTCAGAATACCAAATGGGATTCCGGTTCACATGACGCTGGTGTTGCCTCGCGGTCAGCGGTAGAGGCGAAGATAGTTGAGGTAGTTGGCGAAGACGATCTTGACGTAATCGTGTGTCTCGGGGAACGGAATGCTCTCGACGAAGACGTCGGGGTCTCCAAGTTGACCATTCGTCAGCCATTTGGACACGTTGCCGTCTCCAGCATTGTAGCCCGCAAGGGCAGCCAGGATCTGTCCGTCATAGTTCGCGAGCCGATCGGACAGGAAGGCCGTGCCGAACTGCACGGCAACGGCCGGGCGATACAGCTCGTCCGCGCTCCAATCGGTCATTCCCAATTGTCCGGCCATGCCCGCGGCGGTGTCAGGGATGATCTGCGCGAGTCCACGGGCGTCGGCAGACGACGTGACCGTGGGATCGTAGCCGCTCTCCTGACGCACGAGAGCCAGAAATAGGAGTGGGTCGACGCCGCGGATGTTGGCCTGACCCTGTACCAGCTCAGGGTAGGCGATGGGGTAGGCCAGCCGCTGCAACAGGATCGGCAGATGTGTTCCCGCATTGTCGGCCACGATCTGCAGCTTGATGCCGATACGATAGGCCGCGTTGTACTGACTGCCCTCGTTCAACAGCTCTCCAAGGGCAGCCAGTGACGTCGGAACGTCCTCGAATTTGTTGGCCAGTGTGCTCATCTCCCAATCGGCCTCGGTGCTCAAGCCAAGCTCGTACAGCGCGGACATTCGCTGAAATTCAGGATCCCGCCGAACGACCGACCGGGCAGCGACATCCGTCGTTCCGAACAACGCGAACCAGTGTGCAAGCTCTTCTCGCGACGACGAGCTTGCGTCGGCGGACAAAGTTGTCTGTGGATTGTGTGCTGTCGTCGGTTCAGCGCCGGACAACATTTGCGCGGCACGAAGTCCATAGTATCCATACGGATCGGCTCCACGTAGCGTCGTTCCAGGCTTGCGTCGCTTTGCGTGCGTTTCCAAGCTTCTGGTATGCCTTTCCCGCCCAGAAGCTTGCCTGCGCTCTTGACTCGGACGGACCTCGGATCGGAACCAGAATGTCCACGACTCCCTGGTAATCGTTTTGTTCGAACAGGATGATGCCCAATCGCAACCGTCCACTGACGGCTTCCACGGACGTGGGCGAGACCTGAATGAGTGCTTCATATGCGGCTCGAGCCTCGTCGAGTGCACCATTCTCTTCATCGATTCGTCCTGCTGTGTAGAGTCCTTGCGGTGAATACGAAGAATCGGGATATCGCTGCGCCATCTCCTTGAGCTCGACCGCCGCGGACCAGCTGTCACCCCCGTAGAGCTTGCTCATGGCGCGGTAATACCAGGCTTTCGCGTCGTTTGGGTTCGTCGACAATGCGCTGTTGAAGGTCTGCATCGCGAGTTGATACTTTCCCTCGTCATACTGGACCAATCCGAGATTCGTCGGTGATTCCGAATCGACTTTGGACAGTTTCGAAATGTCGTTCACTGCGTTCGATGCGTAACCGGAATCAGGGTATTCACTGACGATCGTTCGGAGCCCTACGAGCGCCGCGTCTTCCTGCCCAAGCTTGAGCTGCGCACTGGAGCGCTCGTAGATGAGCTCGGCTCGATAGGACGGGATGGTCGCCAGTTCGAGGAGTCGGTTCGTTGAATCTAGGTAGGCTGCCCAGTCGCTTCGAGACTTCTGAATTCCTCGCATCATCTCGAGCGCGTCTACCTTGGTTCGATCGGCGACGTCGGCGTTTGAGACGTCAGACGCGAGTTTGAGTGCCGCATCGGTTTTGCCGCGTTGCTGTTGATACCTGGCGACAAGCAGGTTTGTATAGCTGGTGAGCTCCGGGTGCCGTTTCCCATACGCGTTGAGATTGTCGATGGCGGAGCCCAGCTTGCCCTCGGCCGCCTTCACCTGGCCGAGCTGAAATTGCGCCTCATCTGCTTCTGTTGAAGTTGCGTAGCGTGATCGAAGCTGTGACAGCGCCTCGTCGGCGGACCCGTTGTCCCCAAGCGCCATGTAGTCTTTGGCAGATTCAAGCAAGGCGGCACCCGCGGTCGCACTGTTGTTGGACGCGATGACCGACTTCAGCGAGTCAATCGCGTCCTCGTAACGTCCCTGTTGGCGCTGCTTTCGCGCCGTGGCTATCAATTGATTCTGACGATCGAGCGAAACGGGCGTGGCGTTTCCACTTAGCGGCGGCGGCAGTGAATGCCGATCGCCAATGCCGAAATGATGCGATTTCAGCCCGACAATCGCGATCACCGTCACGACCAGGATGATCAAAACGTGCACCAGCGGATTGCGTCGGAATCGCATGCAAACCCTTCCAGCCCGTCTCCGGGATGGTTCCCTCAGGGCCAACGAGGCGAAGCCTAACGCTAACAAACGCCGACGAGGTACGGCAATCAGCCGGTTCACCAATCCGAGCACGTGGACGCGTCATGATGCGTTGACGGTCGTGCTGGTGTAGTATCGAAAACGTGTAATGCCATCAGAGTAAGGAGATCACGATGAATGCATCGCGCGTTCTTTCCGCGGATTCAGGAGCTGCTGTCGATTCCGGAGCATTGACCCCAGAGCTCTTGCGCGGCTACCGCCAGGAGTTCGAAACACGCACGGCGAACAAGTTGGCGCAAAACGCCGTGACACAGGTCAGTATCGAGGAGATCGCGCTTGATCATGCGATCGCAACCGGAATCACTCCCAGTTTTTCCCATCTGCTCGACGACTGGTCCGTCACCAATCAGAAACGCACGGGCCGCTGCTGGATGTTCGCTGGTCTCAACCTCTTCAGGGTCGGGGCGATGAAAGCCATGAACCTGAAAGACTTCGAATTCAGCCAGAACTACACGTTGTTTTGGGATAAAGTCGAGCGAGCCAACTACTTTCTCGAAGCGATCATCGAGACCATCGATCGAAATTCAGACGATCGCACCGTCGCGACCTTGCTCGATCGACCGATCGACGATGGCGGTCAATGGAACATGTTCGTCAACGTCATCACGAAGCATGGCGTTGTGCCCAAGTCGGTGATGCCGGAGACCGAGAGCTCCTCGAGCACAATGCAGATGAACCGCATCCTCAAGACGCAGCTACGTCAGGGAGCACGGTCATTGCGCGAATTGCATGCCTCTGGCGCGTCGATGTCCGACGTGCGAGAGCGCAAAGAAGAGATCCTCGAAGCAATCTACCGCATCGCCTGCATTCACCTCGGCACTCCGCCCGAGAAATTCGACTGGCAGTGGACCGACAAGGATCGCGTCTTCCACCGCGACGGCGAGATGACTCCTCAGCAGTTCGCCGAGAAGTACATCACGTTGCCGATCGACGAATACGTCTGTTTGGTACACGATCCCCGTCCGAGCAGCCCGATTGGTCGCACGTTCACGGTCGAATATCTGGGCAACGTCGTGGGCGGCGACATCGTCAAGTATCTGAACATCGACGTCGAGCTGATGAAGTCGATCGCCCGCGACACGATCGTTGGCGGCGAGCCGGTGTGGTTCGGTTGCGACGTTGGGAAAATGATGCGACGCGATCTCGGGATCTGGGACAAGGATCTGTTCGACTATTCTGGTCTCTACGGGGCGGAATTCGACCTCGATAAGTCGGATCGATTGACGTATCACGAGACGCTCATGACCCATGCGATGCTCTTCACCGGAGTGGACGTCGTTGAAGGCAACGCTCGGCGCTGGCGCGTCGAGAATAGCTGGGGCGACGAAAACGGCGTGCGAGGCTTCTATACCATGAACGATTCCTGGTTCGGCGAATTCACCTTCGAGATCGCGGCGCGCAAGAGCGCTCTGCCGCCTGAATTGCAACAGGCGCTCGATAGCCGAGCCGATCGTTCTTCCGGCGTGGGACCCGATGGGCGCCCTGGCTCACTGAGCGCAACCTTTTCGGACCCCAAAGATGTGATCGACGACGAAGCCCCACGGTGCGATCCGTGGGGCTTCTGCATTGGCACCTTCGTTGTTGAGGTCAGAATTCAGCTCGTATGAGGGTCGCCATGCGCTCAGCGACCGCGACCGTCGGTGCGTGCAAGTTGCAACGCGGACCGGTGGGGAAGATCGACGCGTCAACCACGCGAAGTCGTCGCGCGCCGCGAACGAGGCCGTGAGCATCCACCACCGCCATCGGATCGGAATCCGGACCCATACGACAGCTGCTCGACGGATGGAACGTCGTGCCGACCTCACGCCTGATGATCTCCTGGATCCCGGAGCGTGATTCCGCGGACGGGTCTGTTTGCGCCGGGCCTTCGATCAAATCTGCCAGCGGTCGAGTTCGCACCAGCCGGTCGAGGAGCTCGACGCCGTCAGTCAGCGCCTCCAAGTCGATCGGATCGCCGAAGTAGCGGTGATCGATGTCGAGTTCCGCCTGAGGATCGGCGGATGTGAGGCGGACGCTCCCGCGGGAACGTGAGAATTGCAGGCTCACGCCGAACCCCAGAAGCCAGCGGCCGTGTTCGTCCTGCTGCTCACGAGGATAGAGGTGCAGGTCGATCTCATCTTCGACCTGCCGACTGCGCGCTTTGATCATCGTCTGGATGAAGCTCGGCCGGTCCGGACGCACCGAATCGCGGATGATGAAACTGGTCCGCCCACTCGTGTACGGTGCGAGATAGGGGTGGTCCATGAGGTTTCCACCGACGCCCGGAAGATCGATCGAAACTGGGATGCTCATGTCGCGAAGGTGGCCTGCCGGTCCGATACCTGATCGCATCAGGATCGCCGGAGATCCGTATGCGCCCGAGCAGAGGATCACTTCGTTGCCACGTATCTCCGCCCCGTCCGCCGTCACAACTCCCACCGCGGTGCGGTCGGAAAGCATGACGCGATCGACGAGCGTGTCAGGACGCAGATGAAGATTGCTTCTCGACCGCGAGCGCGCGAGATACGTGAGCGCTGCGTTCAGCCGCGACCCCGCACGAATGTTTTTCGGCGTCGGTCCACAGGATGGAAATTGAGTAGCCGAGCTATTCAGGTCGTCGATGCGCGCGATGCCCAGCTCATCCGCGGCTTCGAGCATGGCAATGTCGATTCGGGAAAGTCGTTCTCCCGGAGTTCTCCAAACGTCGATAAGATGGTCTCCAGAGGTGGTCGCTGCATGCAATGGGTCGTTCTCGGAGCCGTCGAAAAATGGGGCAAGCGCGACATGATCCCAGCCAGGATTGCCAAGCGTTGCCCATGCATCGTAGTCGGCACGGGAACCGTGCAACCAGATACACGAATTCACGGATGAGCATCCGCCAAACACCTTCCCGCGCGGAAGCGTCAGGCGACGCCCATTGGTATCCTGACGATGCGATATGTTCCAGGAGTGAGACGTCAGCGCCGGGCCTGACGTATCCAACAGCTCGACCGGCCAAGCAGACGGATCAGATCCATAATCAGGTCCCGCATCGACGAGCAGGATCTGCCGATTTGGATCATCGGAGAGGCGTGCCGCGAGCACGCAACCCGCCGGCCCGGCCCCCACGATAATGGTGTCGAAGCGCATGTCACGTCCCAATGTTTTGAACGAAATTCCATGCCGCTCACGCGGTCTCGATATCGATGATAACGGCCGTGGGATTTTCCCGACAACCATGGTCCACTTGCTTGGAAGAATTTCGACACCGACGACTGACCACCGAACCACTTGACAGCTTCGACGAAAATCAGTATTCCGTCATCACTACTGCAAGCGAACGAGATTGGTCGTTGCGGGGGTTCATGCCCCGAAGGGCCCTGCCACATGGCGCGAGCGTACGTCATGGTAAAGACTGAAGTAGGCACTGCCGAGAAGGTTCAAGACGAGCTTCTCCGCGTCGCTGGAGTGGAATCGGCCGACATCGTGAGCGGCGACTGCGATTTGGTTGTCGTGGTCGAAGGCCCCTCGAACGAGGACATCGGTCGACTCGTGATGCGCGACATCCAGGGCATTTCCGGGGTAGGACCGACCGTCACCTACGTCGTCATCGGCTAACACGGTTTCATGCGCAGTTCGATCGTTGGCCGCGAGATTCTGTGTGCAGTTTCTGATTTTCGAATCAGGTAGTCCGAGATTGTTCAGCACGACCACGCCGGGAGGGATGCGACCGTGACCCCACATTCTGACGTGATCGTAGCCGGGGCCGGGTATGCGGGGCTGGCCGCAGCTATTCATCTCGGAGCTCGTGCTTTGGTTGTCGACCAGCACGAAATTGGTGCGGTGCAACGATCGGCGTGCGCCGTTCCGGTCGTCGTGGTGGAACGATTCGGGGCGCATGATGCGATAATCCAGCGTTACGACGATGCATTCTTCCACACCTCACGAGGCACTCATCGGTTTCCTCTGAAGTCCCCATACTGCATCATCGACCACCAGCGCTTTTGCCGCCTCCTGTGGGAGCGGTCCGGAGCCCGGTTCGTCAAGGCGCGCATACGTGAGTTCACTGGGAGTTCGGTGATCACCAACGGCGACGAATTCCGCGCACCGCTCTTTATTGACGCGACCGGGTGGCCCGGCATGCTCAGTGCTGCCTCTCGATCCGCAGTCGACCGACAGACACGTCTGACCGTGGCCATCGAGGCCGACGTACTCGGAACTGGCGAAGGTCTACACATCCACTACGTGCCCAAAATCGTGAGCAAGGGATACGGATGGGTATTCCCAGCCGGCGACGAGCTGCGAATCGGCGTCGGCTCGTATGATCGAGGTCTCGATTTGAAGCAGTCTCTGCGCCGATTTCTCGATCATCTGGGCCTCGAAGGGAAACCCTCACGCGGTGGAGTGATCCCCTGGTTCACGGCAGAATCGGTTGTCGGCAACGTGTTTGCCGCGGGGGATGCTGCTGGTCACTGTTTGCCAGTGACTGCTGAGGGAATTCGGATGGCGCTGGGTTTTGGCGACTCGGCAGGACGCATCCTGAAGTCGGTCGTCGATGGAGATCAGAAGTTGGACGCCGCGGCGCAAGAGTACCGAGCCGTCTGCAACTTGCACCGGAGATCTTTCAGCGTGATGCGCTTCTCACAGCGTTTGATCGGACCGACACCTGACCTCGGCATTGACATGGTTGCCCGTAGTCTCGCGCAGCGGCGCTTGACGCCCTATTTTCTTCACACGTATTTCTCGCTTGGCGCTCCTCCGGGACGCGCGGCATGAGAATTCTACCGTCCGCATCCAGCAGACAGCGGCCCCAAGAAAGCCAGCGAGACCATTTCGACGAACTGAATCGAACGCTCACTCTTCTGTGTGTGATTGAAATTCGTTGCGGGTTAGATCTTCTCCTGAGAGCGGACCAGTACGACGAATGCGCCGGTCACGTCGCTGCCGCGGACGCTTGCGGAGCCTAGCACATGACGGCCGCTGGTGATGGCCGCTTCGATATCAGGGTCGGAGAGTTGTTCGACCTTCACGCCTCGGCGTTGAAGCTCGACACGAACGTTGGCAAGCTCGTCGGTTCGACGACGTGACTTGAGTCGAAGCTTGCCTCGCAAGCGCGACAAGAGGTTTTGCTGTTGCGATTTCATGACGTTTGTCCACCCCCACCAAAAGCGAGTGTTGCGTGGTCGAAGCCCGCGTCGAACGAAGTGCAATTCTAAGATGCATTCCGGAGCCCAGCAGCGCCCTTTCGCTCCTGTGGACGATCGTTTGGCCCCGCGACGCGAGATCTGTTGCCGCGACTCAGATGTATCGACGCGATATCGCACGTGGTGAGTCACAACCGCGCGATGCCAGCCCCACTGGCATCTGATGCGTCATCCTCCCCAGGATGAGCGTTAAGCGGTGCGATTCGGTCCTTCCCAAGATCATCTTACTCGCGGCGGTAGCTTCCCGCCAACCTGATGCGAGTTGATTGCGTCCAGCGAAAGTGTACCGTTTCGCAAACGAACAGATCGAAATTCTTGATCTGAAACCGACCTTGGCTAGCTGGCCGTTCAGCCATTCATCACCTATGCAAGACGAATGCCGGGCGGCTCGGCGCCGCTAGACGGATACGCGGGAAGAAGCGCGGAAGGCGACCCCTTCCGCGCTTCGCTTCGGGTGGAAGAAATCGATTGGGAAGGGCGCTTTGTCGTCAGAGCCCGAGCGTCTTGATCCCGGTCATCGCTCCGGATCGGATGAACCCGGCATCGCTACCGCAGGTGATGTAGCGAAATCCACGCTTGGACAATGAGAGCGCTTCTTCGAAGCTCGATCCGGCATACCCAGGGACCTTGCCCGTGTTGCGGCATGCTTCCAGTACCTTCTCGGTCGCTTTGAAGTGGCGGTCCTCATCGAATCGCTTCTGAGGATGAATTCCCATGGACAACGCGAGGTCGGCAGGCCCAATCCAACAACCGTCGATACCCGGTACCGACAGGATGGCTTCCGCGTTTTCGACCGCGGTCACGCTTTCGATCTGAACGGCGACGAAGACCTGATCGTTGATTTCGTCGGAATAGTTGTCGCCCAGCGCGGTTGCTCGACCCCATCCCCACGAACGTTTCCCTTGCGGGGGAAAGTGGCACGCCTCCGATGCCGCGATGGCGTCTTCGCGTGTGTCGACCATCGGAACGACCATGCCCATGACGCCTTCGTCAAGCAGGCGGCCCATCATGGTGAAGTCGTTGCGCGCCACGCGCGCCATGGGAATGGCGTTTCCGGCCGCAGTGGCGATGAGGCTGCTGATGACTGAATCTGGTCCAAATGACCCGTGCTGGGTGTCAAGTAGGAGAAAGTCGATTCCGCACGATGCCAGGATCTCCGCGGCCAGTGGAGATCCAAGCCCCAGTGAATAACCGAACGCAGTCTCCCCCGCAACCATCTTGGATTTCGCCGTATTTACGCGCATAGATCCTCCCGATCCGTCTAATACGAATTTGTTCGATGTCGACGTACGTCAATCCGTGGACTTATGACCTTCAACTGGATTACGGAGCGTTCCAATGCCGTCGATCGACGCTTCGATAACGTCACCCGGCTGCAGAAAACGCCCAGTGCTCGATCCGACACCCGCCGGGGTGCCGGTGGCGATGATGTCGCCCGGTTCGAGGGTCGTCAAATGAGAGAAGAAGGATAGGGTCTCGAAACAGTCGTAGATCATCTGGCCGGTATTTGTCTTCTGACGCTGTTCGCCGTTCAAAGACAAAGTCAATTGCAGATTATGCGGATCACCGATGTCGTCCGACGTCACGATTGACGGTCCAAACGCCGCGAACGTGTCGAACCACTTTCCTGCCAGCCAATCGTAAAACCGGTCTCCTTCACGCTCCTCGCGGTCGCCAACAATGGTCAACGATCGGCCAGAAATGTCGTTGAAGACGCTGTAGCCCATGATGTAGCTCTCAGCTTCGTCCGGCGATACGTCCTTCGCCGTTCTCCCGATCACGATCGCGAGTTCCGCTTCGTAGTCGAGACGGTTGCTCCACTTCGGAAAGCGGATCGGAGCATCCGGGCCGATCACGGCGTTAGACGGCTTGATGAATGGACGAATGGTGGTCTTGGATTTCGCCAGGGCTTTTCCGCCGCCCTCTTCGATGTGGTCGACATAATTTCCGGCGACTGCCAACACCTTGCGCGGTCGGGGAAGGGGAGCCAGGAGTCGCACACTGCTCTGCGACACGGTTGGGAAGCCGGAGATCTGAGCCCGATCCCGCACCGTAGAGGCCAGTTCGAGCCCCGCAATTCCGCTGTCAAGCAGATCCAGCAGCGAATCGGGCGCGTCGAGACCCAAGCCATTCGCGGCACCCTGGAGATCGAGGATCTGATCGTCGTCGATCAGAATTCCTGCTCTGGCGCCACCAGCAGGAGCCAGATAAGTCACAAGCTTCACTCGTGTACCTCTTTCATGGTTCGACCGATTCAACGTTTCCGGTCGAAATAGAGCGGTAAGCTGCTTCGATGACCGCGATGAGCGCTCGCCCATCGCGCGCGGTTCGCGTGGGCTCTTGCCCGTCCTCGACACATCTAAGGAATTCGTCCACCAGCGGCTCCATCATCGAGTCGCTCGCGGAGCGCGTCATGCGCGACCGAGACTTTACGTTGTTGCTGAGGACGTTCAACACCGGTTTGTTTTCATCGGAATAGAGTGATCCGGCTGACCCGTGCACACGCAAGGTGTAATCGCCACCGGTCGGGTGATTTGGAGTCTGCGTGCGTCCGACCGTCGCCGTGACCGTCACACCGCGCTCCATCTTCATGAAGGCGACGCCGAAGTCCTCGACTCCGTGCTGTCTATGGGGCTCGAAGAAGTAATTTCCAGCGCTGACGTAGATCTCGCGAACTTCGAGGCCCGTTAGATATCGCGCTTCGTCGACCGGATAGCCCAGGAAGTTCATCAGTTCGCCACCACCACTGAGGCTGGTATCCACGACCAGTTGGAAGTCCTCGACCGCTCCGGAGGTGAGCCCGCCTGCCGAAAGATAGGTGATGTCGAGGCCGTACGGCAGTCCGACGTCGCCGCGATCGATCGACTTGCGCGCGGCGGCAATGGTGGGGGAGAGGAGTCGATGGACGTACGTCAGCGTGATTCCTGCCTCGTCTACCGCCCTCACGATCGCATCGGCGTCGTGAAGCGTGGTCGCGATCGGCTTGTCGACCCAGACGTGCTTTCCGGCCTGAACCGCCTTCAGGGTCAGCGACGCGTGACGTGTGGGCTCGCTGCAGATGCTGACGATGTCGACGTCGTCACGGGCGAGCGCGTCGTCAACGTCGGTGAAGTATGGAATGCCGAAGTCAGTCGCGAACGATTCGTTGGCTTCGCGCATCCAGCCGGGAAGATTCGCGTCGTCCGCCAATCCCACGATCTCGACGTCGGGCCGCTTTCGGAACAGCGGAGCATATGAACGTTGATGACGCACCGAGCTGAGTAGGAGAAGACCTCGCTTTCGGTTCATCGCTGGTCACCCCCATCTCGAACACCTTCTACGCTGACAGCTCGACCTGTCTGTATCGACTGCGTCGCCGCGATAGCGACCGCGAGCGCGTTCCATGCCTGATGGCGTGTGATGAGAGGGTCAGCTCGCTTGGTGCAGACGTCGGCGAAGTGTGAGATCTCTCGCTCCAGGCGTCTGCTGGCGGCGGCAAACGCGGTCGCAGGTCCTGACCGGCCGAGAGAGGCGCCATCGTCGGTCGACGACCACTGAATCTGCCCTTCGGTACCCACGACGCGCAACCCAAGGTAGGAAGCGCCTGCTTCCGCCAGCGTCGACTGACTCTCCAGGAGCGCGTTCGAACCGTCGCGGCAGCGGATGCCGATCTGCATGAAGTCGTGCACCTCCAACGCCGGATTCGCCACGTTGCTTCCCATTGCATAGACCTGTTCGGGGACATTCCCGAGTATCCAGAGCGCGAGATCGATGCTGTGAATGGCCAGATGCAACGCCATGCCTCCGGACAACGCGGCGTTTGTTTGCCATCCGCGCCAGCCACCGGGCCAGCGGCGAGACGTGTTCGAGACCCAATTGACATAGACTGGGTTTCCGATCGCCCCGTCGGCGCATGCGGCGTGCGCCGAACCGACGACCTCGTCAAAGCGCATCGTTTGACCGATCATCAGCGTGACTCCGGCGTCGTCGCACGCTGACTCGATTGACGCCAGATCGTCCAGCGTGAGTGCGGCCGGCTTTTCGAGCAAGACGTGCTTACCGGCAGCCGCGGCTAGACGCGCCGACGCCACGTGATCCATGGTCGGCGTCGCCACGATCACACCGTCGAGGTCGTGTTGCGACACAAGCGACTCGACCGACGTCTCCGCCGCCACGGCAAACCGCCTGCCGAGCGCGGCAGCACGAGACGGGTCTCGATCCGAGACCGCAACGAGTTGGACCGTCCTCGTGTTTGCGAGCGCTTCGGCGTGCTCGATTCCCATGGCTCCGCAGCCGACAATGCCGACTCGAAATGGGTCAGTGGTCATCTCATCCGGTCCCCTCCACGAATCCTCCCACCTGGATGGTTCGAGCTATCGATCGGCACGCGCCGCCCGGTTGCGTCTGGGGTCGATGGCGTCCTGCAACCCGTCGGCGAAGAAGTTCATCCCAATCACGGCGATCGTGATGGCAAGGCCCGGGAAGATGGCGTAGGTCGTCGATCGAGCCAGGTATCCCTGTGCCGAGCTGAGCATGTTGCCCCATGAGGCGTCAGGCGGTTGGCTGCCGAGCCCGAGGAAGCTCAACGACGCCTCAACTAGGATGGCCTCCGGGACGGCAATCGCCATCAGGATAATGGCCGGCATGATCGTGTTTGGCAGCAAGTGCGACCACATGATGCGGACGCGAGAGCAGCCGATCGCACGTGCCGCTTCGACGAAGTCACGTCCTTTGGTGGCGAGCGTGGCCGCGCGAACAACGCGCGCGAAGACCGGCATGTTGATCACGGCGATGGCCAGAACCGCATTTACCCAGCCAGGTCCAAGAATGCTCACGATGCCGATAGCCAGAAATATGGCAGGGAACGCGAGGAGTGCGTCCCAAACACGCATGGTGATCGAATCGACGACGCCACCCAGGTATCCGGCAGAGATGCCGCTGAGTGTGCCGATCGTTCCGGCAATCGCTACGGCGAGCAGTCCGGCCACCACCGCGACGCGCGTCCCGGCGACGACGCGGCTGAAGATGTCGCGACCAAGCTCATCGGTTCCGAACCAGTAGTGGCTCGACGGCGGCGCCAGTTGATCGATGGCGTGGATCTCGTTTGGATTGTATGGCGTGATGAGCGATCCAAAGATTGCCACCAAAATCAGCGCCACCAAAATGACCAGTCCGAAGAGACCTTTGCGATTCCGCAACAAACGGCGCACGACGGCGAAGCGCTCCGATTCGGCCAGGCGGCCGATCACATTGGTGCGCTGGCGATTCCCAGTCTTTTCGGCGCTGTTTTCCTGTAGCGAATACGACATTCAGGCTCCCGGTCCGAAGAGGCGCCGCGTCATCGTGCACCCTCGAACTTGATGGCCGGATCGAGATAGGCATACGAGATGTCGACGATGATATTGGTCACGAGGAAGATGATGACGACCAGCATCAGCGTAGCCTGGACGACGGGATAGTCACGATTCAAGATCGAGGTGACGATGAGTCGACCGATGCCGGGATAGGCGAAGACCGCTTCGGTTACGACGGCGCCACCGAGAAGCCGTCCGAACTGAATGCCAACCGCGGTCACTACGGGAAGCAGCGCATTGCGCAACGCGTGATGAAGGATGACGTTCCGCTCCATCAGCCCCTTAGAGCGCGCGGTTCGCACGTAGTCCATGCTGAGCACGTCGATCATCGATGAACGAACGAAGCGGGAAAAGACGGACAAGTTCGAAAGCGCGATCGTGATGACCGGCATCACCAGGTACTTCAAATTGGCGGGCTGGAGCGTGCTTCCCTGGCCAATACCGGACGGTGGCAACCAGTGGACTCGAACGCTGAAAAGCAAGATCAATAGGATTCCCAGCCAGAAGCTGGGTATGGCCAGACCAAGCGAATTGAGCCCTGTAATCGCCAGGTCTCCGAAGCGGTTTTGACGTACCGCGGCGTACATTCCCATCGGGAAACCGATGACGATTGAAAGGACCAACGAGATCAAAGCCAGGCGCAGCGTATTTGGAAACGCCTGAGAGACGAGCGTCGTGACCGGGCGGTCGCTCTCCTGCGAGCGGCCAAGATTCAAATGGAGCGTGTCGGAGAGCCAGATGGCGTAGCGAACAGGAATTGGCTTGTCCAAACCCAAGCGCGCCCGTTCTGCCGCCACCTGCGCGTCGGTGGCCTCGTTGCCGAGCATCATTCTGGCGGGATCGCCTGGCGCGAGTGAGATGATCGCGAAGACGACCAGCGATGCCAGAAAGATGGTTGGAACCAGCAGCAGTATTCTCCGAAGCAAAAAGCGTTGCATTACTCACCCTCGAGATGGCGGCGCGCTCTCCGGCGCGATATTCGCGCCGGAGAGCCGCGTTCCGCGTTCAGGCCTTGCGGTCGATCGCGAACCCGCCACTGGCTATTTGTTGAGCCAGGCGGTGTCGATGAAGAGGTTACCGCTCAGATCGTAGTGCACGCCTTCGACGTTCTTGTTGAAAGCCCAAACGCGTGGATTCGTCGCCACCTGAATGACGTGACACGAATCGACCACAATCTGGTTCGTCTGCTGGTAAATGTCCTTACGCTTGCTCTCGTCAGTCTCGACGGCTCCCTGTGCCACGAGCTGTTCGAGCTTGTCGTTCTTGTACCCGAACTTGTTCGAATCGCCGCCACGATAGTTCGTCTGGGTACTCCAGAAGATGGCCGGATCGCGCGTCGTGCGCGCGTTGAGCCACGGATGTACGTCGTTGCCCAGCAGATGCGCGTCGCCGCCGATGTCGTAGAACTTGGCGATCTCCACCTCGTTCACCGTCAGCTTGACGCCGATCTTTGCCAGATCCGCCTGCCAGATGAGGCTGAATAGCTTCATCTGCGGCCAGGTAGGCGTCACGTTGGTGGTCATCGACAAGTCAGTCACGCCAGCCTGTTGCAAGAGCTGCTTGGCTTTGTTCAGGTCGAACTTGTGCGCCATCACCAAGTCTTCGCGATAGGCAAGCGACGCCGGATCGTAGAAGGGAGAGGTGATTGGGTCCGACACCCCAAAGAAGGCGCTCTTGATCATGCCTTCTCGATCAAGCGAGTAGGAGAGCGCCTGCCGTACCTCTTGCTTGTCGAACGGTGGCTTCATGACGTTGACCAGCATGTTGAAGATCGAACCGGCGCTTCCGATGATATCGACCCGGTACTTGCTGTCGCTCTTCAACGGGTCGACGTCGCTCATGCTCGTCACCTGAATGCCGTCGATGGTTCCCGACTGCAGGTTCGGCATGAGCGTCTCCGCCTTTTCGAGACGCTTGAACATGAACTCGTCGAGCAGCGGCTCGCCGTCGCGATAGAAATCGCTGAACTTGTCGAGTTGCACGTATTGGTTCTGGACCCACTTTTTGATGATGAAAGGCCCCGTGGCGACGGGTGGATTCTTGGTGAACGAGACGTCGCTCGGATCGTCGATGCGAATGGCGAACCAATAGTCGAGGATGTCGGCGATATACGGCACCGGTGAGTCGAACGTAAATTTGAGCGAGTATTGATCGGTTGCTTCGAGGTTCTTGATCGGCGCAACGAGCCCCTGCATCTTCTTGATGGTGGCGTTCTGCAGCAGCGTGTCATCTTTTGTGTACTTGTACATAGTGACGAAGTCATCTGCCGTACACGGCTTGCCATCCTGCCACTTGGCGTTCTGACGCATCTTGACCGTGTAGGAGAGCCCGTCCTGTGCCATCTCCCACGTCTCGGCCAGGTCAGCGACGATCTTGCCATCACCGGCCTTGTAGGTCAGCCGTGAGAAGGCCTGATTGTAGACGCCCATGTTTGTGGCAGAGACGGTCCACGGGTTGAAGTCGTTGAAAGATCCACTCTCAGCGTAGTTCAGAGTGCCGCCAGCCTTACCGGCAACCGCGGTACCCGTTGCCGCCGATTCCGTCGCGGTCGATGACGCGGCAGTTTCCGGAGTGCCGCTTGATCCTGACGCCGGAGACGCCGCGGACGTTGCGGACGTCGCGGTGCTTGAACCGGATGACGACGATGTCGGCGCCGATGTCGGTGTGGAAGACGAGTTTCCGCCGCAAGCCGCCAGGAATGCGCTTGCCGCCGCAACTGAAGTCAGACTGATGAAATGCCGTCGTGAAAACCGGGTATTTCCTATGTGTATGTCCCGCACCATGATTACTCCTCCGCGTGAATTCCGTCACTCCGCGCTGAGTGCATCGGGTTGTTTCCGTCTGGCGACACCTCCACCGGGGTCCGAACTGATTCACCGACATGGACCCTGAACGCCTCCTCAGCCGCATCCGCATCGCCGCTCGCCAGTGCGTCGATCAAGTGCTGGTGTCGCTTCCGCTGGTCGTTCGGGTCGTGTGGCGCGCCGGGAGTGGACGCCGCCGCCGCGAGCCAGGTAAGCGGATCAACCGACGACCACATGCGACCAATGATTGGGTTGCCCGCGATCTCGATGACCGCCGCGTGAAATCGACCATTGAGCGAGACCGTCTGGATCCACTCTTTGCGTTCGGCAGATTCGACCAACGCCTCCACGATCTCTTCGAGACGCTCCCGATCGTCCGGCGTGAATCGAACGGCGGCCTCGCGTGCGGCATTTCCCTCGAGCAGCAGACGTGCCGCTCGAATGTGCTCGATGTCGGTCACATCGAGCTTCGTAATGAAGTTGCCGCGCCGGGGCTGACGCACGATCAAGTGATCGGAGGCGAGGCGCGCGAAGGCCTCGCGAACCGGCGAGCGGCTGATGCCGAGTCGCTGGGCGATCTCCCACTCGGTGATGCGATCGCCGGGCTTCATCTCCCCACGGTGAACGGCGTCTACGATTTCGGCATAGACGACGTTGTGAAGCGCGCGATCAGGCATCGGGGCACGTCGAATGGGCTCTTTGAGACCCACATGGTCCACGGCTAACCTTCCAGTCGATTGTCGACAAACGACACTCACATCATAGGAACCACCGCTGAGACTGTCAAGAGGGGAGTTTCGGCGAACGCATTTATGCGGAATCTGAGTTCGCTCCCGGCGGGCAGACACAGTCTGCCCCTACGCCGGAACGTGCGGAGATGTCTTGTCTACTGTTTCTGTCCGAAAGCGGGTCACTGCGGCAGCTCTTTGAGAGGAGTACTACAGCGGCGCTTCACGGGCACCGAACCGCACTATTCGTGGTCGGATTGAAGGTTCGTTGAATCAGAATGTGGCGAGGGCGCATGGGAGTCGAACCCACCGGCGAGGCTCGTCACCCCGCCCAACAGTTTTGAAGACTGCACAGGCCACCGGGCCCGATCCGCCCCCACAGTTTGGGGATAACACCATACCAGACGCACGTAGCGCTGCTCAATGCTCCCAGAGGGAGATTTCAGGGCTGTTCGCCGCTTGAGACGGTGCTAGTTCTTCGCGTCCCGACGCCGTTCGTAGGCTGCCTCCATGAGGGTGTCGATATCCTCATTCGTGAACAGGTACGTCTGCGGGTAACTATAGAGCGACCCGTTCGCGCTTTCTGCACCGGCTACCTGCCCCTTGATCAAGAAGCCTTCCGGCGTCTCGACGACCACGATCTGTGTGAAGGTGTTGCTGTCCAGATAGTTGCCAACGGCGCGGAAGGCGTCCTCGTATCGCGTTCGAGACTTTCCGCTGTGGTCAAGCATGCTGCCGCCCCTCTCTCAGGTATCGCGCTTAGTTTCTGCTGCGTGCGTCCATCGCAATCACGTCATCTGATGCGGTGGAACTCGAAGAATCCCTCGTGATGGTCGGTCGGGTCGACGCTTACGTCGACGACGGCAGGCTGACCTGCCGCATTCGCCGCCCGGGCGCCCTCGAGAGCCGCGCGTAGATCTTGACTGTCCTCAACTCGACGTGCCCAACAACCGGCACTCTCAGCCAGTTTGACGAAATCGAACGGCGCGGTGAACTCGGTCGCGATAATGCGATTGTCGAGTCCTTCGCGTTGCGTCCACTGTGGCCATCCCAACGCGCCGTCGTTCAGCACTACCCACGTGACGGGCGCCTTCTCCTGGACGGCGGTCGGAAGCTCGTGGAGCGCCATCTGGAACGCGCCGTCTCCGGTCGTACAAACAACTTGCCGATCCGGCCGTGCCAGCTTCGCCGCGATGGCTCCGCAGACTCCCAAACCCATTGCGGTCTGCTCGGCGGGCGGCACCAGACATCCTGGATTCAACACCTGATAATACGGCCAATAGTAGGCCCAAAGGTCCTGTCCTCCGTTTTCCAGAACGAGAATGGTGTTGTCTCCGAAAACGTCGTTGATCTCATGGACGATGCGCTTGCCCATCACTGGTGAAGAATCGACCGACGCGTCGTCAGCCATCTCCTTCAGCGCACGCTCGCGCCTCGCGACGAGGTCGCCGACACGTTTCGCGTTGGCGGTCAGTCCTCGCGCTTCAGCGGCTTGAGCGATCTGATTCAGCGCCAGTCCGGCGTCGGCTTGGATCGCGACGTCCGGCACCCAGTTGCGGCCAAACTCGAACGGGTCGATATCAATCTGAACGAACTTGGCTCCTTCCGGGAAGTATTGGAAGACGCCGGATTGGAACTCCTCCATGCGAGAGCCGACGGTTATGAGGAGATCAGCTTCCTGATAGACCGCTCGCGGATATTGTGTGCGGTAGAGCCCGACCGAGCCTGCGAACATCGGGTGCGTTTCAGCGATGATGCCGCGACCAGCTGGTGTGGCAAGCACGGGGATACCCAGGCTGTCGGCAAACCCTTCTACCTCGGCATAGGCGCCGGAGAGCACCGCGCCGCCTCCGCAAACCATCACCGGCCGTTCACTCCGCTCAAGGAGATCGATGACTTCGCTAATCTTGTCAGGATCGGCGGCCGGACGGATCGACCGATCCGAGGGCTGGTAGTCCGGCATCTCAACGGACTGAAGCGCGATGTCGGAGGGGATTTCGACGTAGACCGGTCCGGGCTTGCCAGACGTCGCGATGGAGATAGCCCGTCGCATCGTCCAGCCGATGCGGTCGGCACGTTCGAGCGTTACGGCCCATTTGGTTATTGGCCGCATCATTCCGAGATGGTCGGTCTCCTGAAAGGCCCCCATCCCCTCGGTGGTGGTTGGAGCGCGAACACCAAGAGCAAGCACAGGGGTGCATCCGGAATAGGCTTCGAGGATACCGGGAACGAGGTTGGCGACGCCGGGTCCAGGGCAGCCAAAGCAGCAGCCAACTCCACCCGTCACGCGCGCATGTGCCATGGCCATGAACGAACCGGACGTTTCATGCCGTACCAGGACCGGCCGGACGCTCTTTGAATCGTAAAGCTGGTCGTACAGATGCTTCGGATTCCCCGGTAGACCGAAGACGAACGGAATTCCCTCCGCCTCAAGTGCTTTGACGACCATTTCCCATGCGTTCATCTTCATGTGAGCGATGCTCCTCCCCAGGCAATATTCATGCTGACGCGGTGTGGCGCTTTCTCGTTTTCAGGCTGGCCCTATGGTACTTGATTCTGACCTATTGCCACGATGATTGGACTGGTCGTTGGTCGGTCCGGCGGTCGAAGAGTAAAATTGCTCGGATGGGCGTCGTTTCGATTTCAAAAGACCGTGGGGACTCAGTGCTGCCAGCACGCATTGACGAGCTCGAACGGGTCCAGCTCGAACTGGAAATCCTCCGTGCAACCCGAGCTTCCACTCAACTAAGACAGCTTCTCGCTGAAGAAGAAACTGAACAACAGGGGCTCCGCCGTACGCTCGACGAGCGGCTCGGTCCCCTTCGCGCAGAATCCGACCGGTTGCGGGCGGAGGTCGAGCGAATGGAGGCGCGCCTGGAGCGCCTCTCTTTCGTGGGGCGTTCGCTTTCCGATGACGAACTGGATCGAGAAGAAGAAAAGAGCCGTGCCGAAGAAGCGGCCTGGTGGGCCGAGTGGCGCCATCGGCGCAACGCTCAACAGGAGATGCGTGGCGAGGTTGTCAATCGCAGTACGAATGACGACATCACCTTGCGACAGCTATACCGAGCACTGGCACGCTTGGTTCATCCCGATCTCGCAGAGGATTCACGCGATCAAGCGCGTCGTGAGACCGTGATGCGTATGGCCAACGCCGCTCGAGATGCAGGAGACGTCGAACAGTTGCGTCGGTTGCTCGCTATTTGGGCACGTCCCGACGATGGGCCTCGACCGCGCGAGCTCGATGCCATGCGTGCACGTATCGCGCAGTTACGCGTCGAGATCGGCGAACTGCGCCGTCAGTTGGCGCAATCACGCAAGACCTCGATTGGGTCGCTGCTGCGGCGCGGCGAGGCCGACATCCGCCAGTATCTGCGCGTCGAAGAGGTACGTTTGCGGCGCGAGCTGGCGACTTTCCGATTGCGCCGACGCCGCGTGCTACGCCAACTGGAAGAACGACGCCGAGGACTGAACGTCCCCGGCGGTCAATAGCATCTTTCGGATTTGCGATCGACAGTTCCGCGACTGCTTGGTTCTCTTAGACAAAGTAGCGGTAGAGCGCGTCTCCGGCCTTTTCGGTGATCTCATCCGGCACGCTCGGATCTGTCAGCAGATCGGTAAAGGTGCCGAGCAGAGGCGGAACATCCTGTTCCTGCTTGCTCACCGGTCGGTCCACCGCGTGCTGAAGGAAGCTGATGGTTCCCTCTTCAGTGGCGAACTTTCGCTTGTAGCGGACTAGCCCTTCCTGATCCCAATCGCTGAGCCCGAGATCCAGGAAGCTGAGACCTCGCTCTTTGGCGAGCTTGATCCCCTCCCAGATAAGTAGATCGGTCGGGCGATACTCGAGATGTGACGCTGACGAGGCGCTGAACTTGTAATACAACGTCGAGCCCCAGATCAGGTACATCACCGCGCCGACCACTTCTCCATCCGCTTCGGCGAGCATGAGCGCCGACCGACCTGCGTCGGAAAAGATGTTCCAGATGTTCTGGAAGAAGCGGTAGGGCTGCGCGAGCAGTCGGTATTTGTATTTGCGGATGCCCAGATGGAGCTTGAAGAAGGAACGCAGATCCTCTTCGTTTTCTGCCAGTCGTGCGGTTAATCCGAGTTTTTCGGCTTTACGGATTGCCCTCCGGGCCGAGGCATCAATCCGCGACCAATGATCGTCGATGTTTCCTTCGAGGTCGATCCCGTGCCATCTGGCTCGCTTGGGTTGCGAGAACTCGGAGTCCCCGAGCGGAATGTCGTTGTGCAGGCAGCGCATGTTGATGGGTTGGCCGGCGCTCAGCAACGGATCTCGCATCGCGCTCCACTGATCCCAATCGCTGGCGATCGGATCGCAATAATCGGAGAAGGGCAGTGAGACGATGCGCTCGCCACGGATGTCGGAGATCTCGCAGAAGTGCATGCCTGCTTCCGCGTTGCCGTCGTCGTCAACCAGCACGTTGGCGACAATCTGCATGTCGTATGTCTGTTGGAGCACCTGGATCCAGAGCGGTGAGTGAAAGAGGCCTGCGTTGCGCCGATCGATGAGATCAGTCCAGAGCGGGTCGGCGAGCGGGTCGATTCGCTGTAGGTTCAAAGTCTGACGCATCGCACTCCTCGAGTTCCAAATAGCACCGTATCCAAGCGTTGCATCGAGTATTGCCGCCTCCGGTACCCGCTTGTATGAACCGATGGTCCTGTTGGCTGTCAGGACGCCGGGACGGGGTCGGATTGTTCGCCCACACTGCAACGTCTACTCTGGAGTGACCGGGTGGACCGACGTAGCACGGCGCGTTTCGCAATCAGCAGGCATAATCGTGGCGAAGATATACGACACGCATGTTGGAGGACGCGTTTGTTTCGGAGTCGCGGAAAAGGTCCATCGCTCAAGGAGATTTCCGGAAATCTCTATTCAGACAAGCTCCCTGGCGGGAACTTGATTCTTGCGGTTCTCGATCGAGAGCTGATGACGTGGAGCGACCGAGGCGGTGCCAGCCGTCACTATGGCGACTGCTGGTCGAACTTCGTCACCGGCCACCTGGCTCACATGATCGGCTCCGAGCGACAAACCGGACAGGGCGAGACCTTCACGCTCGAGACGATCGTACGACTGGACGACGATACTCGTATTGCCATTCAGGCGGGCCGCCACAAGCTGACCAATCCTGATTTCGTTTTGTTCGGGCGCACAGCCTCCGACGAGCCGATCTTGCAAGCAGCCGACTCCAAATTTTCCGTCGATACGATCAAACCAGCCCAGGTGAGCGCCGACGCCCTCCAAGCGTTACTCGACGTCGAGAACGGTCTCGTTCGGGCGGCGCTTGAGCAAACCATTCACGATCATCACGTTGCTGCCGCGTCCGTCGTGCGCGGCATCTTCATCAGCCCACTCGGCCCGCTGACCGATTTCTTCCTCCCGCGGCTCCTCACCGACACTCGAACCGAGATTGCACGATCCCAGATCGAACTGATCGACGTCGACCCTGGAAAGCTGTTCGGAGGACTTGCCGAAGCCAAGCTGATCGGACCACTAGCCCATATCGATCGCCTGTCCGCCTCCCCGCGCGACCACCTTCTCTCTGCGATGTACTACCTGCGTGTCGCCTGCGCCTGCGTGTGGATGTGGGTGGAGGAGCGGACGCCGTTGCTTTCTGATGCCGGTGCGCCGTCACCTGATTTCCTTGAGATTCTTCAGGAGGTCGAGGACCGCTCACGTTCCGCGGGGTCCGCCTTCGAGTTGGCATCACATTGGTATGAGCGCGTCGACGAGGTGAGTCGCAATCGCAAATCGCTGACGGAGGTCATGTCCCTGCCGGTTCGCATGGGCGAGATCCGCAAGTTGATCGAGTCAGCCGGTCATGGGGACGATCGTCGCATGGTGCGTATGGTTCGCGCTCAACTCGATCAGGCTTATCGGCGACGGATGTTCGACGAACTCGGGGAGATTCCCGCGACACCCGCTGAGCCGATGCCTGACGTGCTCCAGAAGGTAGCTTCGGTCTCCCGTTCGCTGCGCGACGAGATGCGCTCGCTCGCGGCGACGTACGTCGCTGAGGTCGGCGCGCGAGACGATGCCTAGCGGCTCTTTGCATGCAAGACGAACTGGCCGGAGGTCTCAGCGGCTGAGGTGGTAAGGGACGCTGGTGACGGCAATGCCCGGGTGGCTCCAGAGTGCCGTGCGTAGTCTCCACGCAGTCTGGTTGTGCAGGAACAGCTCGTAGAGGTGAACCGGAACGAACTCAGGCAGAACCACGGTCAGCGTTGTCCCACCCTTCTCCTGGTGTAGCTGCTCGATGTAGTTGACCAGAGGACCGAGAAGCTCGCGGTACGGCGATTCAATGATGACCAGGGGCAGCTGAATACCGGCCTCTCCCCATTTCGCGCGTAGCGTATTGGCTTCCTCAATGTCGTCAGAGATGTGAACCACCGTCACGTCGCGCGAGACATTCTGGGCATAGTCGATGGCACGCACGGCCGCCCGGTTCAACGTGTCGATAGCCACCACGACGGCAGAATCTCGCGTCCAGGTGATCGGTCGGTTTCGTATCTGCCGGGCGTTTAGCCGGAGCTGTTCCGATACGCTGTCGTAGTGCTTCCGAATTCCAAGTAGCGCCATGATGATGATCGGCAGCAGCATCAGGATGATCCAGGCACCACCGAGGAACTTGGTGGTGATGATGATGATTGCGACCACGCCGGTGGTCAACGCGCCGAACCCATTGATGAGCATCGCCAGATTGTTGCGTTGAACTTTCTCTGCCTTCCACCAACGCAAGGTCATGCTCGCTTGTGACAGCGTGAAGGAGATAAAGACGCCGACCGCGTAGAGCGGGATCAGACGTGTCACGTCGGCGTTGAAGATGATGACCAGGATGCTGGACGCAACCGCGAGCACGACGATGCCGGTCGAATAGCCGAGTCGATCGCCGCGAAAGGTGAACTGGTGCGGCAAGAATCGATCACGCGCCAGGAAGTACGACAGCCGCGGAAAGTCGGCGAAGCTCGTATTGGCCGCCAGCAGCAGAATTCCAGCGGTCGCCGCCTGGATGAAGTAGTAGAAGGGTGAGGTTCCCGCGATAACTCTGGCGAGCTGCGAGACCAGCGTCTGGTCGGCGACCGGAACCAGGTGATAGTGGCGCGCGAGAAACGTGATGCCGAGGAAGAGCGACCCCAGGATCAGCCCCATCGCAACCAACGTCTTGGCCGCGTTCTCGTCCTGCGGCTCCTTGAAGGCCGGCACGCCGTCCGAGATTGCCTCGACTCCTGTCAATGCCGCGCAACCGGACGCAAAGGCTTTCAAGATCAGGAAAAGAGTCAGTGACTGCGACGCCGCCGGAATCTTGTCCACGATCACGTGCGGCGTGATGCCGATGCCAACCCATGAGGCGAATCCAAGAACGAGCAAGATCGACATTCCTGCGATGAAGAGATAGGTCGGCACGGCAAAGATCCGCCCACTCTCACGCAGTCCGCGAAGGTTGGCGATGGTGATCAGCACAATCGCGACCACCGCGATTTCGACCGCAATCGACCTGGTACTCTCAACCGCCGAGGTTATGGCGGCCACACCGGCCGAAATACTGACGGCAACGGTCAATATGTAGTCTGTTAGGAGTGCGGACGCGGCCAGTAAACTGGGCGCGCGGCCAAGATT
This sequence comes from uncultured Chloroflexia bacterium, assembly GCA_963822235.1. Taxonomy (GTDB): domain Bacteria; phylum Chloroflexota; class Chloroflexia; order Thermomicrobiales; family Thermomicrobiaceae; genus CALAGB01. Next base: position 65,996 of record CAWGGU010000005.1, on the reverse strand, counting down.
GTCCTTGGTGACGATGTAGGCGCCACCGCCCTGCGGATATGCATGCACCGTCTGCCGATACGAGAAGACCACGATGGCGAGCAGTGCGGCGATGGCGATGCCGATAGGGATGACGTAGTTGTAGGCCAACGATCCGGCGAGAACGAGAATCAGCAGAATCTCTTCGGTTGCGTATGCGGTGGAGGAGAGTGCGTCGGACGAGAAGACCGCCAGCGCCTGAATCTTGCTCAGTCGCTGATGAATCGCTTCCGACGTCTCGAGCGGCTTGCCAATGAGAACCAGGCGCAGACGCCGAAAGAGTCTGCCGAGTTTGGTCTGAGGCACCGTCGGTTCGGCGACGAAGTAGTACGAACTCTGCGGAGCCGTAGGAAGCTCAGACGAGCGAACCAGACGAACATAGCGGTCGCCCGGTCGTTTTCCGCGCACGGTTGAGGGATGATGATCCTGTGATCCGTCCGCACGATCTTCGTTCGGCGGGTCCTGATTCGAGTCCGTTGGTTTTCTCCCCCGAGTTATCGCCGCCCCTGGCGCAAAAGCCTCGAACGATCCTATCTCACGAATAAGCCAAATTCAAACAGACGTTAGGTTGCCGTTCACCATGGCTCCGCGCCCCGATCCCCGGACTTTTCCGCGACGACGACTAGAGATGCATGAGCTCGGTATGGACGTCGGCCAAATATCCCGATTGCAGATTCTGTTCAATGAAGCTGATGACATGCTGGACGACTTCATCGCAATGCTGCGCCGAATTCGAAACGGTGACGATCCCCAACGTGGCGGATTGCCAGAGTTGCTGATCTTCGACTTCCGCTATGGCGACATCGAACCGAGCGCGCACGCGCTGTGTCACCGACCGAACCACGCGGCGCTTGTCTTTCAGAGATTGTGATTCGGGAATGTGAACGGTGACCCGCCCGATGCCAAGGATCATGCTCATCGTTTCGACTCGTGAAGATCAGATGACATTGTGTTCCTGAGCGAGCTCGCCCGATGCGAATCGATCGGGTGAGAAAGCACTGATGTCGACGGTCGAAGCAGCACCGTCCAGTACCACCTCGGCAATGCAGCGTCCGATCGCCGGTCCTTGCATGTACCCGTGTCCACTGAATCCCGATGCAACGACGACGCCTTCGATACCCGAAACGACGCCCAAAACCGGATTGTCGTCCGGTGTGATTTCGTAGAGCCCGGCCCACCCTCGACGTACTCGCGCATCCTCGAATATCGGCGCTAGACGGCACAGCTCCGTCACGGTGCGAGTCATCCAATCGTCGTCGACCGTGCGATTGAAGCTGCTCGGTTCGTCTGGGTTGGACATACCAAAAAGGAAGCCACCACTTTCAGGATGGAAATAGAGGCCGGTCGAGAATTCAATCGTCATTGGAACGCGTGAAGGCACAGCGGGAAATGGCTCGGTGACGAAGCTCATGCGGCGATATGGGAGGACTGGGATATCGAGCCCAGCGAGTTGGCCAACCTCACCCGCTTGCGCGCCTGCGGCGATGATCACGATCTTGGTCGAGATGCTTCCTTGCGATGTCTCAACGGCGGTGAGTCGTCCGTCGTCGACACGCAGGCCGGTCACGGGGGTCTCTTCGACGATCTCGACTCCAAGCGAGCGTGCCCGCTGGGCGAATCCCATGGTTGAGGAGTATGGATCTGCCCAGCCGTCGCTCGTGCAAAAAGTTCCACCAATAACGTCGTCAAGCTTCACCGCGGGGTTGAGTTCCGAGATTTCGCTCGTGCTCACCCACCGAACGGGCACATCCATACTTTGCTGAAACTCCAGGTTCTTGCGGAATACGTCAATCTCGGACTCCGAGCTCAGCAGAAAGAGGTATCCCTGTTGGTGGAACGCGATGTCTATGCCGAAGAGTTCTTTGAAGTTCCGCCACACGTCGAGGCTATATCGGGAGAGCTCGATGTTCGTTTTGGTGGAGAACTGGAGTCGAATGCCGCCCGCCGCGTCCGCGGTTGCGCCACGACAGATCTCATCCTTTTCAACCACCACGACGTCGCGCATGCCTCGCGCCGCGAGATGGTAGGCGATGCTGCAGCCGGTGATGCCTGCGCCGACGATCACCACTTCGGCAGTGCGCTTCAACGTCGACTCACCTTTCGTTCGTTCAAGTTTGTCAGTCGCCGCGTGCCCGTACGGTATGTGAGTGCGGCATCTGGCGAGTATAGCATGGGGTCTCGCGCGCTCTGATGTGGCCCCCACGGAGCAGTTTTCGTGCTAATCTGCGGTCTTGTAGCGCGTGAATGCCGCGAATGCGGAACATTGGGAAGGGCCGGAGCCGTGCCGCAACAATCTGATCGATATAACCTGTTCATCTCCTCGCCGATTGAACCCCAATACCTGGAGCAGATACGAGCGGTCGATCCGGATCACGTAGAGGTCGTCTACGAGCCGGATCTCTATCCGCCGACCCGGTACGTCGCTGACCATCATGGACCCGCCGATTTTCGGCTCTCCGGTGCTGACGAAGCACGTTGGTATGATCGACTGAAGGCCGCGGACTTCCTGCTCGATTTTCCATTTCAAGTTCCGGCGGGATCAACGATTTTGGATGTTGCGCCGAAGCTGAAGTGGGTGCAGACGACGAGCGCCGGTGTCGGACAGCAGGTCGTAAGACTCGGGCTGCAGGAATCGGATTTGATCATCACGACTTCCAGCGGCGTCCACGCTCGTCCGTTGGCTGAGTTTGTCTTTCTGGCCCTCCTGTCGCACGTCAAGATGCTGCCGCGTCTTCAGCGGGATCAAGAGGCGCACGTCTGGGACCGGTTCTGTTCTGACGAACTCGACGGCAAGACGTTGGCGATCGTGGGGCCGGGCAGAATTGGGCGTCAGGTGGCGCAAATCGGCCGCTGTTTCAATATGCGGGTCCTCGCGATGGGGCGTACAGGCGGCCAGGAGCGTGCGGCCGAGCTCGGCGTCGACGAGGTCTTCACGCGTGATCAGCTACACGACATGCTGGGCCAGGCGGACGCCGTCGTCCTCAGTTGCCCGCACACGCCGGACACGGAAGGCTTGATGGACGCGGCCGCGCTCGACGCACTCAAGGATGGCGTCATGTTCGTGAATATTTCGCGTGGACATGTCGTCGATCACGTGGCGCTGCTCAAGCATCTGCAATCAGGCAAGATCGCGTTTGCCGGACTTGACGTCTTCGACACTGAACCCCTTCCAGCAGACAGTCCGTTCTGGGACCTGCCAAACGTGCTGATCAACCCCCATTCCGCCAGCACTGCCTTCAGCGAGAACCAAAAAATCACGGATCTCTTGTGCCACAACCTGCGCTGCTACATGGACGGGCGACTCGACGATATGCGCAACGTGCTTGACAAACATCGTATGTACTGACCATGTGGGAACGTAATTTCAAAACGCTGCGCGTGCTGCCGTTCAATCGTGCCGCAGGCGCCTACCAATTAGCCGCAACCGAAGCCGTCATCGACGCCGTCGGCAAAGGCGAGGCGCCAGCTACCTTGCGCATGTATTCGTGGTCGCGCGACTCCGTTATCCTCGGCGTGGGGCAACCAGCGTCGCAGCTGGATCTCGACGCCTGTCAGGAGGCGGAATGTGACGTCCTGCGCCGCATCTCGGGTGGTACCGCGGTCTTCCATGACGGCAACACGGTCAGTTTCCAGCTCGTTCTGCCCGACGGACACCCATTTCTCAGCGACGACATTCATCTGAACTACCGGCGCATCGCCGAGATCGCAGTCTCGATGCTTGCGTCGTTCGAAGTCGAGTCACGCTGGGCGTCGCTCGAAGAAGCTCGGGCCGATCGTGCTCCGGAAGGGCTGGACGGCATCTGCTTCTCTTCGCTGGCCCCGTTCGAAATCGTCGCCGGAGGCAAGAAGCTGGTCGGTCTAGCGCAGGTGCGGCGTCGCAAGGTTTCGGCACTGCAAGGAATGCTCTATCTCAGAAGTAGACCGGAGCTTTCGGCGCGACTCGTCACGCGCGATGAGGGTGAGCGCGCTCGGCTGTCCCGGGTGCTGGCCGAGCGCACCACCGATCTTGAAACACTCACCGGGCGTCGTGTGGACGCGGAGGAAGTCGTCGGTCACTTCCGAGGAGCGGTCGACGACATGCTGCGGGTCGAGATGGTTGAATCTCCGCTCACCGTCGCCGAAGAGGCACGGGCAAGAGAGCTCGAGCAGGTGCGATACGCCAATCCGGAGTGGACGTTTCGTCGCTGACGACACGTCGGACGTCGTCAAGCCACCGATTCGCTGATCGGCTGACCTCGTGGTGGATTGCGCGGCACGCGCTTGTGTCTGGGGTGTTTCCAGAAATACACGCCGTTCAACACAGATGCCAGTACGATCGTGACGGCGTATACCAGGAATGTCAGCTGATAACCTCGTCCAACAATCACTTGTCCCGCAACCAAACTCGACATCGCGAAACCAAGGTTCCACGCCGCGCTTCGCAGGCTGAACGCGTTGGCGCGCGCTCTGGGTGGCAGCACGTCGGAGATGAAGCTCGAATCGATTGGCCAGGCCATGCTGATCGAGGTTGAGCGCACGATTTGAGCGGCCACGGCATAACCCATTTGCGGGTTGAACGCCAAGAGCAGGTAGAGCGGAGCGGACGCCACCCGCACGATCATGCTCGCGACTAGCGCTCCCAACTTCTTGTACATGGCTGGAGCGAGAAGTCCCACCAGCGCGGCGACCACCCCGGCGGCCGAGAAGACGATGCCGATTTGACTTGGTCGTGAACCGATCGACTCCAAGAACACGTTGACGAACGGCACCACGGCGCCTGAACCAAGACTCATGATGAGACCGATCAGCACAAAGACCATCATGTCGCGGCGGGTGCGCTTGGTGGCAGACGGCATCTCGACGAAGACCGACGATTGCGCGACTTCGGCGTTTTCCTGGTCCCGGATCTGCCTCATGAGCCAGAGAGGGATGATTCCGCTGGTGGCCAGCACGATGCCGATCAGCAACGTGAAGCGATAGGCTGACACACTCTCAACGTGCATGCTGAAGAAGATGGAGAGGACGCGAGGAGACCAACCGCCAACGAGACTCCCGAACGTCGTGGCGATCGAATTGAGCGAAAAGGTGATGGCTGCCGCCGTGGTACGCTGCTCGGGGGTGGTCCACTCCACGATAAATGGCATCACTGGGACCGACATGAAGGCGAGTGCCGCGCCGTTCACTGCCGAAACAACCAGAATCGGTGTTGACGTAGCCAGGATAGCGAGCAGGGCTGAGGTGACCAGGAAGAAGATGGTGCCGTACGTCGTACAGCGCCAGGATCCGTATCGATTGATGATGATGCCGATCACCAACGCCGACACGCCCATCGCCACGGTCTGCACGGCATTGAACGTGCCGATGAAGTCTTCTTTGAACGAGATTTGGACGAGGTACAGGTTGTAGATGAGGATGAAGACGCCCACGCCGACGTTGACGAGGAGCGTGTAGAGAAGATAGAGCCGCATCTCCCGCGAGAGTCGCGCGATCTCGCCGATGTAGCGCTGCACCAAACTGCCCTTCGCGCAGTCGAGGACCACGGCTTGAGTTCGCTGTGCTCCCCCGAGGCGTCCCAAGTAATCTGCAACTTCCAATGAGGAAGCGGCACATTATATAACGCGCACTCGCGGATGTCGTGGCAGTCAAATTAAGGTGATGTGTTCGCTCCCAGTTCGAGCCGCGATGGCGGACCAACTGGCGCAACGATTCTTGGAGGTGAACTTGGAAAGTGACCGTCTCGCGAGGGATATCCATGAATTGTTCAAGATTCGGCCGGCCGGGCTGCTGAGCGATATCGACGGTACGCTCGCCCAAATCTCGCTCGACCCGGCGGCTGCCGAGGTCGATCCGGTGATCAAGGCGTCACTCCTCCAGCTTGTGCGGCACGTTGACGTGCTCGGTGTTGTGACCGGTCGCTCGGCGACGGAAGCCGCGCGGCTTGTCGACATCGATGGCGTCATCTGGCTCGGCAACCATGGAATGGAGCGTTTTGACAATGGCGAGGTTGTGCGGTCGCCTGAGGCGTTGCCGTACGAAGAGCCTCTCAAGCGAGTGCTGGAAGAAGCTCGGTTACGACTGGAAGATCCGCTTATTTATTTCGAGAACAAGGGCGTGACCGGATCCATTCACTACCGCAACACGATTGATCCTTCAGTCGCGCATCAGCAGATCGTGGACGTCGTCCAGCCATTGGTGGATCAGGAAGGGTTGAGAATGTCGCAGGGCCGTATGGTCGTCGAGCTTCGACCGCCCGTGCCGCTCAATAAGGGGACGGCGCTGCGAAGCGTCGTAGAGCAGTTTGGCTTGAAGTCGATCCTCTTCATGGGGGACGACGTGACCGACCTCGACGCAATGCGCGTCATCACGAAACTTCGTGAAACTGGAGCGATCGTTGGCCTCTCAATTGGCGTGGTCGGTCCCGAAACGCCCACCCAGGTAACCGAGGAGTCAGATCGCGTCGTCCACGGAATCGAAGGGATCAGCGATCTGTTGGCCGACCTCGTCGAGCTCTACGCTCAGTCGACAGGGCAGCGAGCGGAACGTCGCGGCTGACCTGCTGGCGCTCAAATTGCATCCAGCGGGTGGATCGGGCGTGGAATGCGCGTCCAATCGAAGTAGTGGAACAACGGCGTGGTGATGCCGGGAGTTGTCGTAACGATGAACTCCGCGGATTTCGATCCGAATGCCGCTCGGCCTCCGAACGACCGCTTGACCGCGACGATCTTCTTGACTGACAAATCGACTCCGAGGGCTGTGAAGAGCTCAGCGTTGACTTCGGTTGGGGCACGCTCAGTCACAATCACGTCGATCTGCCCTCCATGGCGTCCCTGCACTTCGAGCAAGACCGCGCGTCCCTCGTCGAGACGACAGCGGTCCGGAGCGACGCGGAGGCCATCCACGATGCGTCGGACCCGAGCGGTCACATTGATCGGATACCCCGCGCGTCTGTCCAGCGACCCGCCGATATCCATCTTGAGCATCGATCCTACCCCTGATTCGATCGCCGACGAGACCCCTTCTGGGTCGACAATAACGCCCAACGCAACGTCGAGCGCTCCGAGATCGATCAAAGCCCAAAGCAGACCGGTTCCATCTCCAGCCGCTCCAAACATCGGGTCGTCGCCGACCTCTGCGATGATGACCGGACCGGACGAGCTCAGCATGGCGTCATGTACCGCGATTTCCACATTCGGTGGCGACCAGGTGAACGATTCGCGCCGATCCCAAATCGACCGCTGCAACCGCTCGGAGAGGCTCGTGGCCAGAGCCTGATCACCATTGGTGGTGACGGCGACGCTCAATCCTGCATGTGACACGTCGGCGAACGCGAACCCTTGGAACACGCTGACGTCGACGACACCGGATTGGCCACCAAACTCGAGCGCCATCGCCTTGGCCGTCTCCAACGCTTCGCTTGCAGAGCTCGATCCCGTTGGGGTGAGAATACGCACGTTGCGCAGCTCGACAATAGGTCGAACGCTGCCGTCCGCAAGTGTCGCGATGGAGCGAGCGAGCAGGTCTGCTTTGCGTACCGCGTCCGCTTCATTGGTTAGGTCGACGCCCATAACCAGATCCGCTGAGCGCACGATCTCATCGTTTAGGTTGGCCCATTGACTGAATACAGACACGATCGGCGTCTGTGCGCCAATCGACCGGCGAGTCGCCTCGATCAACGCGAGATCGATCGAATTACCGTCTCGACTCGTCATCGCGCCGCTCAATAACAGGACGACGGCGTCGATCTTGCCGGGAAGTGACTGAACTGACGTCGAAAGTCGATCGGTCAGTGAGGCGAAGTCCTCGGTGCGAATCGGTCCTGCCGCGCGCGCGACCAGGTGTGCGCATCTTTCGACAACGATTCCCCGTTCATTTGCTGCTTCCGCGAGCGCGCTCGCGAAGCGCTGAGTTCCATAGGTGTCGCATGCGGGAAGCGCGCCTGGTTGTTCAGCGTTGAAATCTGCGAAGGAGTCAATACCGGTCGATTGCCGGCTGAAGGTATTCGTCAATTGAAAGATCGCGGCGAGCGCAATGCGCATCTCGATTGACTCCTCATCGTGAACTCCGTGGGGATCGACGGAGCCAGGCTTTAAACCCGAAAAATCTTGGTACCGACAGCAGTAGTTTCGACGTCCGGTCACGACGAACCGGTCTGATAAGATCCACCTGTAAGCTCATGCTTCTCGAGCTTCCTTGCAGTGAGGAACACACACCACATGAACTCATCAGAATCGCAGAGCCCAACAACTCCACCAGAAGCGGAATTGCATCGCGAGCCACAACTTTGTACGTCTTGTCAGAATGACCTCGCCGCTGATCGCCAGTTCGCCAGATATGGCGTCTGTTCGCGCTGCGGTCAACATTACCGCATTACCGCCAAGCAGTGGATCGAGCTCATCGCCGATCCTGACTCGTTCGAAGAGTTCAGTCGACATCTGGTCTCCGTCGACCCGCTCGTCTTTTCGGATCGCCTGCCCTATCGAAAGCGCGTGCTCGATGCCCGAGAGCAAACGGGCCTAACTGAGGCCGCTGTCGACGGTCTCGCACGCGTGCGAGGACAACAGATCGTGTTGATGGTGCTCGATTTTCGATTCCTCGGCGGCAGTATGGGATCTGTCGTTGGCGAGAAGGTGACTGCCGCCTTCGAGCGTGCGATCGAAAAAAAGGTGCCGATCGTGACGGTCGCGGCATCCGGCGGTGCACGGATGCAGGAGGGGATGCTTAGTCTGGTCCAGATGGCCAAGACCGCCGCAGCCGCCAAGCGTGTGCATGATTCACACGTCCCGTTCGTCTCGATTCTGACCCACCCCACCACCGGCGGCATCTACGCCAGCTTCGCCAACCAGGGAGACATCATCCTGGCCGAACCGAAGGCGCTCATCGGCTTCGCCGGGCCACGTGTGATCAAAGAAACGTCAGGCCGCCAGGATGTGACTTCGCATACGGCCGAGTTTCTCTTCCAGCATGGGTTCGTGGATCAAGTTGTTGAGCGGACACGGCTGCGCGACACCCTTGCCACCATCCTGCGAATCGTGAACGCGCGTGGACAGATCAATCGCGATGACTCGCGCTCGAGCTCACCGCTCGAACGGGGTCACCGTCCGGCCTGGGAGACGGTGCAGATCGCCCGTCATCCCGACCGTCCCACCACGCTCGACTACATTCGTCGCATGAGTCCGCAATTTGTCGAGCTTCATGGCGACCGGAGCTTCGGTGAGGATCCGGCCATGGTCGGCGGGCTGGGGGAGATCGCCGGGCACGGCGTTGTGTTTGTCGGCAACGAGCGTGGTCATGGAGAGGCGGAGCGGCGAGGCGGACAGGCGTTACCCGAGGGATACCGCAAGGCGATGCGCCTCATGCAGCTGGCCGCAAGACTCCGTCTGCCAGTGGTGACTCTTATTGATACGCCTGGAGTCTATCTGGGAGAGGGCTCCGAGGAGCGCGGAATCGCGATGGCGCTCAGCGAAAGTCTGGCGCTGATGAGCGTCCTTCCCGTTCCGATCGTGGCAGTAATCATCGGCGAAGGCGGTAGCGGCGGCGCCGTCGCGCTCGGGTTGGCCGATCGGGTCTTGATGCTCGATCACGCCGTTTACAGCGTCATTGCACCTGAAGGCGCCGCGGCCATCCTCTACCGTGACGCGTCACGAGCGCCGGAGGTGGCCGAATCGCTCAAGATCACCGCCGCCGACTGCCTCAAGCTGGGTGTCATTGACGGCGTCGTTCCCGAGCCTGAAGGCGGAGCGCATCTTGGTCCTGACTTCGCCGCCGCATTGCTGCGGGACGCCTTGACCGATGCGCTTTCCAGTTTGATCGACACGTCCGATGAAAAGCTCGTACGCGAGCGGTATCGCAAGTTCCGCCGTATGGGACAGCACAATACGTATCTTCGTGAGCTTGTGGCACATGAAGCGAATGACTTGATCTCGAGAGTGAGCGGAACGTTCGATTCTTTGCGCGATCTCCTTCCGTTTGGCGACGACGAACGCGACCACGTGCCGAATGGGGAAACCGCGGTGGACGGCCAGGAGACTGAGCAGACGCGATCGGGCGAGGCACCGGCCCAGACCTAGCCGGGTTCGGTCGCGGTATCGTCCTTGCTTCGTCCGAACGCACTTATTGCCACATCTCTTATCATATGTGGAATTGAGCGAACGGAAACGGTCGAAGCAGGCCAATCGGCAGCGCGTGAACCGAGGACGAATATCCTGCCGGGGTTGAGCTAACTCCAATCAACTGAGTTCGTGTCTGGTTGTTTCGGACTACTGTTGATCGCCGATCGGAGATCTGGTGCCCGATCTGTCTACTCCACGGGCGAAGCGAGTGTTGCTGGTTAGCGCCGCGGCCGTGGTCGTCGGGTGGGTTGTGTGGCATGCGCGCGGAGCGCTGACACCGTTTCTGATCGGTGCGATCGTCGCCTACTTGCTCGCGCCAATCGTCGATATCATTCATCGAAATCTGCATCTGCCGAGCAGACTTTCCGGACTTTCGAGCGCACTGGCGGTGATCATCACGTACCTCGGTGTGCTCGCCATCCTCGTAACGGCTGGATACTATCTAATTCCGCCTCTGATCAATCAGACGAACCAGTTCGCTGACAACGTGCCGCTCTACGTCACCGATGCTCAGACGCAGTTCAATCATCTGAACGAGTTCTATAAACAGAACGTGCCGGAAGTCGTACGCAATAACATCCAGAACAACCTCGACACCGTTGGCTCGCAGGTTTCCGACACCGTTCGAGCGGCCATGAAGGTCACATTCAGCGCGGTGAGCACGCTGATCGGATTCATTGCAGGTCTGGCATTGCTGCCACTGTGGGTCTTTTACGTGTTGAAGGACCAGCGGCGGGGAATGATCTGGTTCTACAACCTGTGGCCGCCGGAATGGCGCGCAGATGTGCGCGAGGTCGTCGGCATCATCGATCGTATCCTCGCGGCATACATCCGCGTCCAGTTATTCCTCGGGGTCTTGATCGGGGTCACCACCGGCGTCGCCATGTGGCTGATCGGGATCAAACAGGCCATCGTTCTCGGTCTGCTGGCGGGAATCTTCGAGATGGTACCAGTGTTGGGCCCGTGGCTGGCATTCTCGGCGGCGGCGCTGGTCACGCTGGCGACGGATGCCGACAAGATTCTCTTCGTGGGACTTGCGTTCGTCGGCATCCAACAACTCGAGAACACGTTCCTGGTGCCCAAGCTCCAGGGCGACGCGCTACGCATCAATCCCGCATTCATCATGATGTTGTTGGTCATTGGTGGTGCCCTTTGGGGACTGCTGGGACTGGTCGTGATCGTGCCGCTCACCGCTGTGCTGAGGGACGTCTTTGTCTATCTTTACCAGCGCACCGAGATGTCTCCGGCCGAAGCCGAGATCGAGGAAGCCTGATAAATTCGTCACGCTCCCTCGATTCATTCGCGGTTCATGTTGGGCCAGAAATCTCTGATGACTAGCTTTCGACCCCATCGATCGTGATGCCGAGCACGGCTTTGGACCGCAGATGCGGGAAGAGGATCACTTCCCGAATATTCTGCTGATCCGTCAGAAGCATAGCCAGGCGATCGATTCCCAGCCCAAAACCTCCTGTTGGCGGCATGCCATACATCAGAGCATTGACGTAGTCGTCGTCTACCATCATGGCGTCGGCATCACCGGCAGCACGATCGCGCGCCTGTTCGAGAAAGCGCTGAAGCTGATCCATTGGGTCGTTCAACTCGGTATACGCATTCCCCATCTCGAGTCCGGCGATGAACGGCTGGAAGCGCTCGACCAGACGGGGATTGTCCGGTGAGCGCTTCGCCAGCGGCGAAAGTTCGACCGGGTAGTCGATCAGGAACGTGGGCTGAACCAGCTTCGGCCGAACGAACGTCTTCATCAATTCGTCGACAATACGCGGCCAGACTGTTGTCGGCTCGACGTCGGCACCGACGTCCTTGGCACGGCGGTACAGCTCTCCCTGATCGGTGACCTCCAGAAAGTCGATTCCGGTGGCATCGAGCAAGGCGTCGCGGAGCTTGAGACGCGGCCAGGGCGGCGTCAGATCGACGTCATGGCCGTCGTACGTGATCTGCAGGGTTCCCAATGCCTGCTGGGCGACGAACGGGATCATCTGTTCGCACAGTTCCATCACGTCGGTGTAGTCGGCATAGGCCATGTAGAACTCGACCATGGTGAACTCGGGCGAATGCCTGGCGTCGATCCCTTCGTTGCGGAAGTCCTTGCAGATCTCGTAAACACGCTCAAAGCCTCCCACGAGCAAGCGCTTGAGGTAGAGTTCGTCGGCGATGCGCAAAAAGAATTCCTGGTCCAATGAGTGATAGTGGGTTGTGAACGGCCGTGCGGCCGCGCCGCCGTAGAGGGGCTGCAGCGTCGGAGTCTCTACCTCCAGGAACCCGTGATCGTCAAAGAATCGGCGCATCGCGCGGATCATCAGGCTTCGAACCACGAAGACTCTTCGCACGTCGTCGCTCGCGATGAGGTCCGCATAGCGCTGCCGATAACGCGTCTCGGTGTCGCTGAGACCATGCCACTTTTCCGGGGGTGGGTTGATCGCCTTGCTCAGGAGCGTGAAGTCCGAAACCTGGAGCGATATCTCGCCGGTACGAGTGCGAAAGAGATGTCCACCGGCCTCGACGAAGTCGCCGAGGTCGATGAGCCGACGGAACCCATCGAACTCCTCATCGCCCAGGTTGCCGCGTCGCAGATAGAGCTGGATCGAGCCGCTGCCGTCCTTGACGTGGGCGAAGATTGACTTTCCCATATTACGGACCGAGGAGACGCGACCGGCTAGACGGATAGTTTCAGTGTCAGGGCTGCCGTCAAGACTGGACTCGACTTCGTTGAAGTGTTCGATCGCCTGTGCCGATGTGTGGCTGCGATGAGAGCGCGGTGGATAGGGTTCAACTCCCTGTCGCCTGAGCTCCTCTACCTTGTCTAATCTTTGCTGCTGTTGTTCGTTCAACTCCATCGTATCTGCACCTCATTTCGTCGACGAGCAGTTATGCTACTCGTGTTGTTCGACGCGCACAAAAATGCCGCGGTACGAAGGTCCGTCCGCGGCTCGCTCTCACTCAAAGTTGATGGCTAGTCGACCCGTTCGACCGTGAAGGTCGTTTCGCCTCCTGGAGCGCGGACGATCACTTTTTCGCCCACGCGTTTACCGAGAACCGCCGCGCCGACGGGCGACTGCGTCGAGATCTTACCATGGAGCGTGTTCGCCTCTTCGGGGCTCACGAGAATCCACGCTTCTCGCTCTCCGCTGTCATCCACCAGGGTTACGTGCGATCCGAACTGCACCACGTCCATGTCCGCATTCTTGACTGCTACTCGGGCGTGCCGCAGCAAATTCTCGATCTCCCGGATACGAGCCTCGATGATGATGAGTTCCTCTTTCGTGTCCTCATACTCGCTATTGTCGGAGACGTCACCATCCATGGTGAGCTCCTGGATTCGCTGAGCAACGGCGGGCAACTTGACGGTACGAAGCGACTTGAGCTCTTGCTCGAGGTCAACCTTGCCGTCAGCAGTCAGGATCACGGAACGTTCGCCGGGCATTGCTACCCTTCTTTCGCACTTCCTGGAGACAAACAACAATCGTGCTGCCCACTTGGAGCACGCACGCCCGAAATCTGAACTGTGGAGTGTCAAAGTCCCGGCCACAGGGGGCACCGGGCGAGGTCTCGAGATGTGTTCATCTGGCAGATATATCGAGAGCCGAGGACACAAGATCCTCGGCAATTCGCACATTCTCAATTATACATCGCGTACGGTCGATCCGCAATGCTCGGATTCTCGTCAAGCATCCCGGAACGCATCACATTCGACTCGGTGGGTGAGAAGGGACTTGAACCCCTGACCTCGCGGATGTGAACCGCGCGCTCTAACCAGCTGAGCTACTCACCCATGAGCAGAGCCGAGTATAGCACGCGATAATTGGGCTCACAATCAATAATAGGGGCACATTCCGGCGCTATCTCAGCGAATCTTCACACAGCTGACCGAAAACGAGCTGGCCACATGTCGCCAGCTCGTTGCTACCCAAAATCTGGATGTGTCGCTCAGTCGCACTCAGCGATGCACTCGACCTCGACGAGCGCACCCGCCGGGAGCTTGGCGACCTGAACCGTGCTGCGCGCTGGTGGCATATTGGTGAAATAGCGACTGTAAACCTCGTTGAACGCGGCGAAATCATCAAGGTTTGCGAGGAAGCAGGTGGTCTTGACGGCGCGGTCCAGTGAGGATCCAGCTGCAGCCAGAACGCCCTGAACGTTCTTCAGGACGCGATCGGCCTGCTCGGCGATCCCGCCTTCAACTAACTTCCCGCTCGCCGGATCGAGTGGAATCTGACCCGCGGTGTAGACCACGTTGCCAAGCTTGATCGCCTGTGAATAGGGCCCGATCGCCTGAGGGGCATCGTTGGTCGAAACTACGCTCTTCGCCATGTATCGTCCCATCCTGTCTAGCCGCAGGTCGCGGAGAAATCATCGCGTCACTCTAGCATCGGCTGATGAGACGGTCAACGAATAGCGGACGCGTCGCCGTCTATACTGGACTCTGTTCACGGTGCTCGAACGTGGTCTGAGCACGCTCAAGATGAGACATATGGCGATCTGTACCATCATCGTCGTGACCTACAATGGCTGGCCCGTGACGAGTGAATGCCTGGCAGCACTCGAGGCGGAACGGCAAACCGGCGCCGAAGTTGTGGTCGTCGACAATGGTTCATCCGACGGTACTCCCGATCTGCTGCGTCGTGAATTCGGTTGGGCAAACGTCGTTGAAGTCGGCCGCAACCTGGGCTTTGCCGCGGCCAACAATCTGGGTATTCGGCGGTCATCGAGCGAATTCGTCGTGTTACTCAACAGCGACGCGATCGTCCAACCAGGAACCGTTGGGGCTTTGATCGAGACGATCTCGTCAGAACGACGGATTGGTTCCGCGGCGGCGACGATGGTCTTTCAATCTCGTCCCGACGTAGTTGCGTCAGCCGGCATCGACGTCTTCTCGAATGGACTGGCGCTCGACCGTGCGCTGGGCCGGCCGGTCGAGTCCATAGAGGACCACACGCCGATCTTCGGTTCGTCTGCCGGAGCGGCCATCTACCGCCGCGAGGCGCTCGACGACGTCGGTCTGTTCCCAGAAGCCTTCTTCATGTATCTGGAGGACGTCGACCTCGCCTGGCGTTTGAGATTGCGTGGGTGGGAGTCGCGGCTTTCGACCGGCGCGATTGTCGAGCACCTCTATTCCGCGTCGTCGGTGGAAGGCTCACCATTCAAGCGGCGGCTGCTGGCCCGCAATCGAATCTGGTACGTTGTGCGGTGTTTTCCTGGGTGGTTTCTGCGCCGCCACGGATCCCGCATCGCGGCGTACGATCTCATGGTCGGAGCGACCGCTGTGACTCGCAGGGATGGAGCGAGTCTGACCGGAAGGCTGCGCGCTCTTGCCGGTCTGCGCCCGCGCCTTTCCGAGCGAGGCCATATACAGCGACGTATCACCGCAAAACGATCCGAAATCGAGCCCTGGATTCTGAAATCCCCGTCGCCACGCGAGTTGGTCGAAATTCGGCGTCTAGCGGGACGACTCGCCGCGCCTACGTCGTGAACTAATTGCGCGCAACAAATTGAATCGCTTTTCGTTTCCCTTATGCAAAGTGTATGATCAGGCATCCCGAGACCAGTGCCGTGCAGACACGAAACCTCGGTGAACCACGACCCCAACGACACGCAATCTCCACAGTTCATTGGGAAGGGATTTATAGAGATCGTGGTTGGAAAAGCTGCTTACGGCTACGACGCCGGCCTTTCGGACTATGGAAGGCAACGAGGGGTGCCAGTCGCAATGGCGCGATTCGGGCTCGTCCTTGTTCTTATTTTTTCGGCACTTGTCGCTATCGGAAGTTCGCTGCTGCTCCTGTATGGATGGACTCACAACGATTCAGTCTTTCAAGGTGTATCCGCCGCTGGAGCCGATCTCGGAGGACTGTCTCAGCAGCAAGCAACCGATCGCATCGCGCAACGAATTCAGTCGACGGCGCCGAAACAAGTCGTCCTCTCATACAACGGACAGACCTGGTCTGTCCCAGCGTCAGCGCTGGGTATCTCATATGACGCCAATTCAACCGCGCAGGAAGCGCTTCACGTGGGGCATTCAGGTGGGTTGTGGCAGCAGAGCCACGACTGGCTGACGACGCTCTCTTCGGGAGACGACGTGGCCGTCAAGTTCAGCTTCAACGACCAGTCCGCCTTTGCCGCCCTGCAGAACCTCGCGGGTTCAGTCACGTTGGCGGCACAAGACGCGCGTTATGCCTTTGGCCCGGACGGCAAGCTGACGATCGACGACGGCAAGCCCGGCGTCGCCATTGACGTCGCCGCCACGATCAACGCGATGCGCGGAAGCGTTGCTCAGCTTTCGTCAGATCCGGTTGAGATCCACACAAAGCAAGTAAATCCGAACATCCAGGCGTCCGATCTGCGAAGCGGACTGTCCATGGCCAACGCGATGGTGTCGTCTCCGTTGTTGCTGTCGAACCACGGCACCAAGTGGGAGATCCCACCTGAGACGCTGCGCGAGATGCTTCAGGTCGACAACGGTGCTGGTAAAGATCAGGTTCACATCTCGAGCGCCGCGCTTGAGCAGTACATCAGTCAGATCGCCGATCAGGTGCACACGAACGGTCAGAATGCTGGCGTCAAGGTCGACAACGGTCAGTTTGTCGTTGACAAGAGCAGCGACGGGGAATCTCTCGATGCACACGCGACGGCCGCGAACGCGATTCAGGCGCTCGAGAATGGTAACCACGAGGTAAATGTCGCTTTGACGTCGTCACCGGCGCTCGTAGTCGACAGCGATGCGCAGGACGCGATCGCGCGGGCGCAGCAGATCACCAGCAAGCCCTTGACACTCACGTGGGATGGCGGCAACCAGCAGCTGACCGCCGACCAGATGACGTCGATCCTCGCGTTCACGGATCAGCCCGATCAGTCGCCGAAGATCGCAGTGACGGTTAACAGTGACGCGGTCAGTTCGCTTGTCGATTCACTGCGGTCACAAGTTGAAGTACCCGCCAAAAATGCTGACCTTCGGTATATCGATGGAGCGGTGACGGTAGTATCCGCTGAGCAGGCAGGCAAGTCTCTCGACGTTGACGCCTCCGCGAAAGCAGTAGAAGCCGCTATCTCGTCCGGAAATCAAAGCGTGGCGCTCTCGACGACCCCCGTACAGCCTACGGTGACAGCTGCCATGGCGAGCGGCATTTCATTGCCCGACAAGCTCTCCAGCGGTGCGACGTATTACGGCGGATCGGTCGCGAATCGTGCGTTCAACGTCGAGCTGGCAGTGAATCGCGTCAACGGCGCGTTGATTCCACCAGGTGCGACGTTCTCGTTCGACGGTACCGTCGGTGACGTCGACACGGCGCATGGCTTCAAGCTCGGCTATGGCATTGAGGCAACCAGTAACGGGAGTGTTTCCACCGTTCCGTCAGTCGGTGGCGGAATCTGTCAGGTTGCGACGACGCTGTTCCATGCCGCTTTCTGGGCCGGTATGCCGATCGTTCAACGAAGCTGGCACCTCTATTGGATCCCGCTTTATGGGCAGGCTCCGAGTGGGATCACCGGTCTCGATGCGACGGTCGACACTGACGTCGGGCTCGACCTCAAGTTCAAGAACACGACCGACAACTGGATGGCGGTCGTCGCCTCAGCGGATGGAACCACGGTTCGGTTCGCGCTCTGGGGCACCGACCCAGGCTGGACGGTGAACGTGGACGACCCGGCCGTAAGCAACGTGGTCAAGGCAGACACGGCCATGCAGTACGAGCAGAGCGATCAGCTACCGAGCGGAACCACGGTGCTCGTCGAGCATGCGGAGGACGGATTCGACGTTACGGTTCATCGACAAGTCCTCGACAAAGACGGAAAAGTCATCGATGACCTGAGCATGAAGAGTCACTACGTTCCGTCAGCCAACGTCACCCTGCAAGGTACGGGATAGTCGCTGTCGTTTGAGCCGTCCAGGCCGCTTGCGGGGCAACGCAGGCGGCCTGTCCTGTTTGACCGGGAGCCTGGCGAGGCGCTACGATTGTTGGTCAAGCCCGAGCATCGTTGCCCGGGATGCGAGAAGACATCCCGCTGAAAGGTGCAATCCCCTTGAAACAACGGTATCTCCCTGACAAGCGGCTGCTCTCGATCGGGGTCTTGGTCGGCGTTGCGGTCGGGGCGTGGGTCGGTACCCGCGCGCGTGAATATACGGCACAGCGACCAACCCCATCGCTTATCGATTGGGATCAGGCCCGATCGATCGCCGCCAATATGAACAAGCAGACGTCGATTCCGGAGAGTGAGCGGGCGTCTCTCAACGCCTACTATCAGTCGCTTACCAGCCGTTCCATCCCGATTGTCGCTGCCTACACGGGCGACGAGGTGCTGCCGGATCTCGAACACGTCTATGCCTTCGACCGGGTCGACTGGGTCAACGCCAACATCGACAGCTTCGCCCAAATGTTCGAGCCGCTGGAGACGCTCAATCCACTGAGCGGACAGGAATCTCCGCGAACCATCAACCTGCTCTGGGGCACGTTCAACCAGCGTGTGCTCAGCGCCGAGATAGGCTTCCTGCTTGGCTATTTGGCGCGGCGCGTGCTCGGCCAATACGACCTGACGCTGCTCGGTCGAGAGCCGGTGAGTCGCGGCAAGCTCTATTTCGTGCAGCCAAACATTGCTCGCGTCGAGAAGATGCTCGGGTTGCCGTCGGACGATTTTCGACTGTGGCTCGCGCTGCACGAGACGACGCACGTCTTCGAGTTCGAGGCTCATCCCTGGGTTCGACAGCACGTCAACGGTCTGCTCGAGACCTACTTTGGTTATCTGAATCAGGACGTCGAACACCTGAAGCGTGGGTTCTCCGGACTGAAGGTCTTCTGGGACCGCGCCAAGGAGCATCACAATGAGACCGATCGATGGATCGATCTCGTTATGACTCCGGAGCAGAAGGAGATCTTCAACTCGATGCAGGCGACCATGTCGGTCATCGAGGGATACAGCAACCACGTGATGAACGCCGTCGGAAAACAGCTCATTCCGACGTATGAAGTCATCTCGCGCCGTTTCGAGCGACGTCAGCGGCAACGCACGACGGCCGAGCAGCTTTTCGCCAGATTGACCGGCCTCGACATCAAGATGGAACAGTACCGGCAGGGTGAAGCCTTCATCAACTACGTGGTGAAGGAACGCAGCCACGACTTCGTTCGCCAGGTGTGGATCGGTCCTGAATATCTCCCGACCCTTGAGGAGATCAAGGCGCCAGAAAGTTGGATCAAGCGCGTCGAAACGATGTGAATCGATTGCGGGAGTCGAACATGAGCATCGGCCGAGCGATCTGCAATGGAGTGAGTTCCCTGGAGGTCGTCAGTCGATGACGCTCGATCTCACCAAAATCGCTGGGGATCTGACAGGGCTTGCATCCGAGACCGCCAGTCGTACGACCGAGTCAACTCTCGGTGACTTGACGAGCGCTTATGAGTCAGTCGACACGACGGACTTGGTCGAGCGTCTCAAGACGGCCAAGACGTCGTGGCTCCTGGCACAGCCGACGAGTCGCTTTCAATCGGCGGCGCCTGCGCCGTCTCCGCCTTCGGACTACACGGTTGTGGCGAGTGATGGATCGTTCATCCTGCCCGATCGACATGCACCTGCCCGCTACTTCATCATCAACATCGGCAAAGTGATCCTGCGCTATGGGGCGGACCCATATGCGGAGATCGATGCTGAGCCGAGCATGTTCTTCCGCGAGGACGAACTCTACGTTCCGGCTGAGGTTCGCCGCGTTCCGGTCACCGGAGCTGTGTTGGGTTTCAAGCGTGCCGCCGAGGAGCTTTCGTCGGTCGCGAAGGTCGCCGTCGCTCAACGGGGACCGTCGATTGCGTTACAGGACGGCACATTAATCTTGTGGGGACTCGACACCCAGGTCGAGCCGGTAATCGATTGGGTGTTGCAGCAGTATCTCGGTGCGCTCGATCTCTTGCGCGACCATGACGTGCCGTTGGCCTCGTATATCAGCGCTCCCGCATCTCGAGACGTCGTACACAGCATGCGTGTGGCGGTCTGCGACTACCCGATGCGTGGCGTGCCAGTCAACTGTGATGACTGCCATGCGCGCTTTCTCGCCGAACAGCACACTCCAGCATGTGATTTCATCCCGGACATTGACGACGGCTTCATATTCGAGCAGATCGCGCGCCTCAAGCCGGGTGAGCGGTCACAAATCTTCGCCAGCCGATCGAAGATTCTCGACCGATACGGCGCCGATCACAAAGTGCACTTCTTCTACCTGCATTCCGGGATGGAGATCGGCCGGGTCGAGATCCCGAAGTGGGTCGCGGAAGATCTCGACAAGCTCGACCTCGTACATGCCGCGCTATTTGAGCAATGCACGCTCGGTCGGGGATATCCGTCGGCGTTGCAGGAGGCCCACGAGATCGCGGCCATTCGGCCAGATGAACGACAGGCGGTCGAGGAACTCGTCGAACGCGCGCTGGCAGAGCATCTGCTGCCGTATCGTCGCTCGGGAAAGGCAGAGAGCAAACGTGGCCGCTTCATCTGAGAACGTGGCGCGCGGACGCATCGGCGAGGTCATTGAGACCAGCACCGTTCGAGTCTGGGCAGAATGCGATCGGCTCAACTGCCTTCCGAGACTCGGCTCGGTGGTGCAGGTAGCCACGTTCGACGGCGATGCGATTCTGGCCGTCGTGTCGTATGGAGAGACGACTGGAGTAGATTCGACGCGTCGCGCGGTGCGACGAGGGTCGGACGAGGTTCGGGACGAGGATGTCTATCGTCGACATCCGGAACTGGCGCGCGTGCTACGCAGCACGTTCGAGGCGTTACCCGTCGCACTGCTGCGTGGAGGAACGCTCCACTACATTTCTCCGCCGATTCCTCCTCCGTTGCACTATTCCGTCGAAGAGATCTCAGCGACCACTGTTGAGGCAGCTTACCGACCGGCTTGACTATCTTCCATCACTGGCGCGTGCAACGGGCCCAGTCCCCGCCGAGCAGATCATCATTGCCCACGTTCGCGAGGCGTTTGCCGAACGAGGCTCGGACCACGAGTGGCTTGAACGGGCGGCCGCGGATCTTGGGCGCATTTACGCGCGAGACTACGATCTCCTGCTCCCGATTTTGCGAGCCATCGATCCAGAGCAAGGCCGCGGCACCGAACAACCGCTCACTGATCTGACGGCTCAATGCCGGAAATGTCGTTCTCCGGTGAAGACCATCGCGATTCCGGCCAGATCGGCCGCGTCGATCACATCCTGATCTCGAATTGACCCACCTGGCTCGACGATGGCGGAGATGCCCGCTGCCGCCGCGACCTCAATGTTGTCAGCAAAGGGGAAGTAGGCGTCGCTCGCCAGCACGCTGCCTCTTGCACGGCTACCGGCACGTTCAATCGCGATACGCACCGCGTCGACGCGATTCGGCTGGCCACTGCCGATGCCTACGGTGGCTGTCCCAACACCCAACACTATGGCATTGGACATGACGTAACGAATGGTCCTCCAGACGAACTCGAGGCCACTCATCTCCTCGGTGGTTGGCTGTCGTTTGCTGACCGTGCGCCACTGCGACGTATCGAGTTCGGCGCCATCCTCATCCTGCAGCAGAAATCCGCCACGAAGCTGACGCACGACGCGGGACGCTCGTGACTGCTCCATTGGCGCGGCGATGAGTCGCACGTTCTTGCGACGTGTCAGCGCCTTTTGGGCCCCATCCGAATAGGATGGCGCGATGATCACGTCGAAATGGTGTTTCGCCACGAGCGCCCCTGTCTCGTCGTCGACCGGACGATTGAGCGCTACGATGCCGCCAAACGCGGAGACCGGGTCAGATGCGAGCGCAGCTTCGTATGCCGCGGAAAGCGATGGGGCTGTTGCGATGCCGCAGGGCGAGGCGTGCTTGACGATGGCGACCGCGGGCTGATCGAAGCCAGATGCCGCACGTTGCGCGGAGTCGGCATCGACATAATTGAGGAACGACATTTCCCGCCCGCTGAGGACCTGCCATTCCGCGATCCCATCCGAGCTCGGCGGATTGAGCTGACGATAGACCGCCGCGCGCTGGTGCGGATTTTCTCCGTAGCGTAGGTCAGCGAGTTTTGCGCCCGCAAGTGTGAACTCGGGCGGGAACGCGTCTGTCTCATCCAGGTAGTCTCGAATTACGGCGTCGTAGGCGGAAACGTGGCCGAAGGCCTTGGCCGCCAGTGCCCGGCGCTGCGGTTCAGTCACGCTGGCGATGCCGCCTGATTCGATCTGTTCCGCGATTGCATCGTAGTCGGCAGGGTCGACCAGCACGATGATGCTCGGAAAATTCTTGGCTGCCGCCCGGATCATGGCCGGTCCACCGATGTCGATGTTCTCGAGTGCGTCGATCATCGTGGCGCCAGCGCGCGAGATGGCGGATGAAAACGGGTAGAGATTTGAAATGACCAGGTCGATGGGCGTGATGTCGTGTGCCGCTATCTCTTCCACATGCTCCGGTTTGTCACGGCGTGCGAGCAACGCGCCGTGAATGCGTGGGTGAAGTGTCTTGACACGACCATCGAGGATCTCAGGAAACCCGGTGATTTCGGCAACCGACCTGGCGGGTACTCCGCCAGATTCAATGGCAGCCTTGGTCTGTCCGGTCGAGATGATTTCGAATCCCGAGTCGTACAGTCGTTTGGCGAATTCGGCGATTCCGGTCTTGTCCCAGACGCTCAAGAGTGCGCGCATCGATAGATCGTCCTTCTCTCTGCGGATGCTTGTCGATTCGACCCAGCGTGGACTCCTGGTCCACTGGCATGATGCCATAGCTCTGACGGTACTGCGGTCACTCCCCCGGTTGAGGCGCAGTGAATTGAAAGTCCCAGTATTGACACGGCAAATTGTGACAGGTATCGTAGGTATCAATCGCAGCGCAAATTCGAATTACTGATTCACTGGCTGAAACGCATTCGCGAAGGCCGGGATAAGTTTAGGTCGCAGGGGCCATATTGCTGCCGTCGTCACGATAATTCGACGGCGTGCGATTGGTATTCCGCTACCGCTGGAGACTCAATCCTCCTGACGCGAGACAGAGGCAATTCAAACTGTTGTCTGGTCGACCATCGTCGCCTAGGTAGACAGCCATCATCCTCGTTGTCGGATCTGCGTGTGGGATCGTGTGACCGTCGGGCAAAGAAGCCCAACGAGAATCATGAAAGGGGCCCATATTGGCTTGGCCGAATCGAGGACTTGCGCATCGACCCGCCGTTACCGGACGCCATGGCGCGATCGCGTCAGCTCATCCCCTCGCATCACTCGCCGGACTGAACATCCTGCAGAAGGGCGGAAACGCAATCGATGCCGCCGTCGCCGTCGCGGCGGCTCTCAACGTGGTCGAGCCGTACATGTCCGGTGCCGGTGGTGTTGGCTACATGGTCATCAAAACGGCTGGCTCGCCTCAGCCGATTGTGCTCGATTACATCGGTCGCGCACCGGCTGCCGCCACTCCCGATCGATTCGTCGACGTCAACGCCAAAGACGACGGCATTCTGTCGCCGCTGGTCCCTGGTGCCGCCGGGGGGTGGCTCACAGCCCTTGAGCGGTTCGGTACGCTCGACAGGGCAACCGTTTTCGCGCCAGCAATCGACTTAGCAGAAAACGGATTTCCTGTCACGATCAAGAACAACCAGTTCATGCTCAATTCACGCGACCGGCTCAGGAACTGGGAAACGTCAAGCAAAGCGTACTTGCATAACGGTGAAACGCCGGAAGCCGGATCCATTCTGGTGCAGAAAGATCTCGCCACAACATTCCGGACGATGGTTGATGGAGGGATCGACGCGTTCTATCGAGGGCCGATCGGCAAGGAAATTGCCCGATTCTCTCAGCAGCACGGCGGACTCATAACCGAGCAAGACTTGGCCAACTATGAGCCGACGTGGCAGCAGCCAATAACGACGAACTACCGCGGTTACGACATATACTGCCCGCCGCTCCCATGCAGTGGGATGCAGTACCTGATCACCCTGAATCTCGTTGAGGGCTTCGACATGGAGTCCCTGGGCCACAACTCGGCTCAGTACATTCATCTCCTCGCAGAGGCCATGAAGCTCGCGGTCGCCGACCGAACGACGTATGCGCCTGATCCGAGCTCGCCGATTCAACAGCTCCTTTCCAAGGCCTATGCGACTGAGCGCCGCAAGTTGATCGACCCGGACCGCGCCGGGTACAGCGGCGGTGAGCGCTACACCTCACAGAAGCTTCCACAGGAGATACTGCCGGGTAGCCCAGAGAGCATCCTGCGCGAGAGCACGACCCATTTCGTCACCGCAGATGAAGCGGGCAACGCGGTCGCCTGCACCCAGACTCTTGGCGGCGGTTTCGGGTCTGGTGTCGTGCATGGCTCGACTGGGCTCTCGCTCAATAACTTCGCACGATGGTTCGATCTCGATTCTCACAGCCCGAACGTCATTGCCCCGAACAAGAAGGTCGAAATGTGTTTGGCGCCCTCGCAGATCTGGCGGGACGGCCGGCTGTTCTGTGAAGTCGGAACTCCGGGTTCCTTTGGCATCATGCAAACCACTCCCCAAATGATCATGAACGTGCTCGATCACGGATTCAGCATTCAAGCTGCCATCGAGGCGCCACGGTTCCGAACCATGACCGGTACGGAACTGCCGATCGAAGGTCGTGTTTCAGCTGAGGTACTGGATGAGCTTCGGCGCAAAGGACACGAAGTGCAGGTGATGGACGACTGGACGCCGTTTGTTGGCGGTGGCCAAGGAATCCTGGTGGATCCTGATAGTGGCGCATTCTTCGCTGGCGCCGATCCACGACGCGACGGCTATGGGATGGCGTTCTAGGGGCTGACAGTCGCTTCATTTTGGGACGTGTTCCGGTCCCGCTACTTGGACGACGAACCAGACCTCGCGGAAATTGCTGTGCAAACTCAGGCTCATCGTCCGATCATCGATATCACTCGGCATGGGAAGAGGACATAACGATATGACTAATGGCTCGGTTCAGCAACCGATGCTTTCGCGTGGTGACTTGCTCGACGCGGTCGCTTCGCTCCCTCGTGTTCCGATTGCCTATTTGCCGACGCCGCTTGACGACGCACCTCGCCTGCGCGAAGCGATCGGCCCGCATGCACCGCGAATCTTGGTGAAGCGTGACGATTTGACAGGTCTCGCATTTGGCGGCAACAAAGTCCGCCATCTCGAGTTCCGACTTGGTGATCTGCGCCGAAAGGGAGCCGACACACTGATCGTCACGAATGTGGCGCAATCCAATCACGCCCGGCTGCATACGGCCCTCGCGGCAAAGTTCGGTCTGACGAACTACATCATCAAGATTCCGAGCGCTAAAGACGATCCGGTCAACGGCAATCTGCTGCTCGACCACATCATGGGCGCGCACATCATCGAGGCGTCAAGTTCGGATCAACACGTTGTCGACGAAGAGTTGGATGCGCTGGTATCTCGGCTGGAGGCGGAGGGCCACGTCGTCTACAACGTGCCGCGCGACTCGTTTTCGAAGATTGCCGGTACGTGCGCGTACCTCGTCGCGGCAGTCGAGCTTCTCGATCAACTCGACGCTCTCGATGCTCATCCGGATCGCATCTTCCTCGCATCTGGCACTTCTTCGGCTGGGCTTGCTTTGGCCGGCAAGATCCTCGGCGAGAAGTACCGCGTGCACCCGGTAAGTGTTGGTGGTTCTCGCGACGAAGTGGAGCGCAGCCGTCCTATCGTGTGCCAATGCGGCAGCCGAGCTTCTCGGAATATCAGTGCGATTGAGCGCCGAAGACATCACCGTTCACGATCAGTATGTGGGTGAACGCTATGGAGTTCCGACTAAGGCCGGCATCGATGCCGCTCTTCATGGCGGGCCAGTCGGAGGGATTGATTCTCGATCCGGTCTATACGGCGAAAGCGCTGTCCGGGCTCGTGGATCAGAGCAGGTTGGGAGCCATTGGCGAGGACGAAACGGTTGTGTTCGTACACACAGGTGGCCAGCCAATAACGTTTGCGTACAGCGAGGAGATTTTGTCAGTTCGCGAGCGGGGAAACGCGCCCTAGCTAAGGGCGCGGAGGCAGGAGGTGACCGACGAGAGACTCTGAAGAGGGCATCGCGAGCGTATCAGTGCTGAATCGGCTGCACGTTCGCGATCTTGACCATTGAAGAGGAGCGAGTCGCATGAACGAGGAACGAGACCGTGTTCACGACCGGCTGATGAACGTGAATATTCGCCGCCGTAGTTTCCTTCTTGGATCACTGGGCGCAGTTGGAGCGTTGCTGGCCGCGTGCGGCGGCAACAAGAGCACCACGGTTCCGACCGTTGCGTCCAGCGGGCAGTCCACCACAGTTCCGACGGTTGCGTCCGGCGGACAGGCCACCACGTCGAGTGGCGGGGCGACGTCTACCAGCCCGGCGTCGGCGGCGACCGGCACATCGTCTCAAGGGGTCCGCGGTGTCGACATCCCGGAATTTGACAATCCGAAGGCCGGATCACCGTCGGGCGGCCAGCCTGATGAACTCGTGATTGCTTGGGGCGCCTACCAGTTTACGACACACGGTATCGACCCTCAGCTTCACGTTGGGACGATCGCCGAATCGCAATTGCGGCACATGTATGAGCCACTTGTGAAGTTTGAGCGCGACCTTCAGACGATTTCGCCGGTCCTGGCGACTGGCTGGGAGCGCGTCGACAACCTAACCATGCAGTTCAAGCTCCGACAGGGTGTCAAGTTCCACAATGATGAGCCATTCAATGCGGATGCCGTCAAATTCAGCGTCCTGAGACCGCTCAGCGACGCGACGCCAGGCGACGCTAAGAGCACCTACGCCATCATTTCGGACGTCGAGGTCGTCGACGACTACACGGTGAACATCAAGACATCGAGCCCCGATCCCGCGCTACTCGCCCGATTGACCGGATTCCACATGACCATCGTGGCTCCGAAGTGGGCCGCACAAGGCCCTGAGACCGTTTCGAAGGAAGCCAACGGCACCGGCCCGTACAAGTTCGTGAGCTGGAGCCCGAACGAGGATCTGGTGATAGAGGCGAATGACGCGTACTGGGGCGAGGCGCCATCGATCAAGAAGGTGCGCCTGACAACCATCGTGGAACAATCGACTCGTGTTGCGGCGCTTCGATCCGGCCAGGTTCACGTGGCGAAGGACATGCCGCCCGAAGAGCTCGACGGCATCAATTCCAGTGGACGTGCTCGTGCCGTCCGCGCCGTCAGTAACCGTGTTCCCTTCTACTTCATCACCGTCGATGCTGAACCCTACACGAAAAAGGAAGTACGCCAGGCGATCAACTACGCCGCCAACGTTCAGGGCGTTATCGATGCAGTGTTGCTCGGCAACGGACATCGAGTCTCGACGATGCTTCCGATCTGGTGTTTTGGATTCGATTCATCGATCGATCCGTATCCAAGTGATCCGGATAAGGCCAAGGAATTGCTCAAGCAGGCCGGTTACCCCAATGGCATCGATGCCAAGATCTGGCATATCCAGGGCCGCTACCCCAAAGACAAAGAGGTCGCGGAAGCGATGGCGCAAGAGATGGCAAATGCCGGGATCCGTTGTACGCCGGAACTGCGAGATTCCGCCGCGCTGACTGATCTCGAAAAATCGAAGCAGACACCCGGCCTCTTGTTCGCATCGTGGGGCAACTGGTTCTTCGACGCTGACAACACGTTCGTCCCGCTGCTCGGCAAGCAGTCGTATGACCAATACAACGACTATCGCCGGCCCTACTACAGTGACGAACTCGAGAAGCTCATTCAGGACGCTCGGGTAGAGCTGGACGTGAACAAGCGCTTGGATCTCTATTCTCAGGCACAGAAGTTCATCTTCGATGATGCGCCCTGCCTGTTCATGTATCAGCTGGTCGACATGTTCGGGGTTGACAACTGGGTGCTGTGGGAGCCGCGTCACGATGAGATGATGTGGGCGCATGAGATGAAGTGGAACGTTTAGAACGATTGGGATTCGCGGGCGGCTCGTACCCTGCCATGGTGGATACGAGTTGCCCCGCGGACCTGTATCAGGAAGCGAACTCTCATGCTCAACTATGTCGTACGCCGGCTGCTGCAGTCGGCGCTGGTGATCGTCGGGGTCGTGACGTTAGTCTTCTTTCTCACGAACCTGACCGGCGACCCCGTTACACTTATGCTCGGCGACAACGCGACGCCGCAGGACGTGGAACGGGTGCGCCATGATCTCGGACTGGATCGTCCCCTGTACGTACAGTACTTCTCGTTCCTGAGCTCAACCGCGCAGGGGCATTGGCAGGACTCTCTCCGATTCCGCGGTTTTAGCGCCATGCAGATCGTGCTCGATCGCTATCCAAGAACGATCGCACTCGCCACGACCGCCCTTATTCTGAGTGTCCTCGTTTCAGTAACCCTCGGGATCATCTCCGCGGTGAAGCGCTACTCGGTCGTCGACAACGTGGTGATGCTGATGGCTTTATTCGGTCAGTCCGTGCCGAACTTCTGGTTAGGCATCATGCTGATCCTGATCTTCGCGGTGAACTTCGGCTATCTGCCATCACAGGGATACAAGCTGTCGCCAGAATTCCTGGTGATGCCCACGATCACGCTGGCCGCGCCAGGGATCGCGCGCCTGACTCGCCTCACGCGATCGGGGATGTTGGACGTGCTCGGGGCAGACTATATCCGGACGGGGCGAGCCAAGGGACTAAGAGAATCGAGGGTCGTGTTACGGCACGCACTGAAAAACACCGCGATTCCTCTGGTAACAGTGATTGGCCTCGATTTCGGCAATCTCCTCGGAGGGGCAATCATCACCGAGCAGATATTTCAGTGGAATGGAGTAGGGCAGCTGATGGTCAACTCCATCGGCTCGCGTGATTTTCCGGTCGTTCAAGCAGCCGTGTTTGTCATTGCCGTCACCTTTGTCCTGATCAACCTGTTTGTCGATCTTCTCTACACGTGGCTAGATCCGCGTGTTCGTCTCACCTAGTCTGCAACAGTCACGGCGAGGAGGAGGACCGGAATGGCGGAATTTCAGGTGGACGAATGAGCAGCCAGCGCACCTCGGTAACAAATTCAGAATCACTTGCCGACGCATTCTCGGAACTTCGAGAACGTCAGACGGGTACCGCTCGGGCTCTTCGGTTGCTGCGAAAGAATCGACTGGGACTGGTGGGCGCCATCATTCTGATTTTGATCGTCTTTTTGGCGGTTTTCGCCCCTGAAATCGCGCCATACAACCCGAACCTCGGTCACATCACTGAGCGGCTGAATTGCCCGATGTTCACCAGTTGCCCGCGCTACGGAACGACCCAAACAATTCATGGGTCATCGCAGCATATCCTCGGTACCGATCAGCTCGGACGGGACATCCTTTCGCGCGTCATATTTGGTGCGCGCGTTTCGTTGATCGTTGGTTTGACCGCCGTCGCGTTGGGGGCCGGTGCCGGATCGACCCTCGGACTGCTCTCCGGGTATTACAGTGGGCCTATCGATTCGGTAATCATGCGGCTTGGAGATGTCTTCTTGGCGTTTCCATATCTGCTGTTGGCCATCGCGGTGGTGGCCGTTCTCGGCGGTGGGCTGCTGAATGTCATTGTCGTCCTTGCGATCGCCGGTTGGGTGCCCTACGCACGCCTCATGCGCGGATCGGTCCTCTCCGCGAAGAGCCACGAATACGTCATCGCCGCCCGATCAATTGGTGCCACCGATAGATCGGTCCTCTTCAGACACTTGCTTCCCAATGCGGTCACACCAATTATCGTTTACGGCACGTTCGCGGTCGCAGCGACGATCATCGCTGAAGCCGGGCTCTCATTCCTCGGCCTAGGGGTTGGATCGACGCGACCTACGTGGGGAAATATGCTGGCCGACGGGCGCGCGTACATTTCAACCGCCTGGTGGCTGGCGACGATCCCAGGAGTCGCCATCATGGTCACAGTTCTGTCGGTCAATCTCATTGGCGACTGGATACGTGACGCGCTAGATCCGACGCTGCGCAATATCGAATAGGGCTCAAGACGGGAGGAATACGGGACCTTACGAACGCTCATTGAATTCCCGGCAGGCATCGGAGTTGAGTGAGATTTTTAACGGGCGCGTGAGCGATTTGGCGCATGCCGCCGATCGAATTAGGTTCGTCCCTCCGGGCGACCGTATTAGCGCATTGCGTCGAGCACACCACAAAGACGAGTAATGACCTGCTCCGGCTCTCCCGTCTGGAGGCAGTGCGTGTTGATTGAAATGCCGCCGCGCTCGACCTTGGCGTAGATCCTGGGCTCTCCTATGTTGTAGCTCTCGCTGCACATGGTGCGGATTCCATGAGCCATCGACAGGGCGAATGAACACGATTGGCGCGGGGTAGGCATCCTGGTTAGCCATCAGTTCGCAATTGACGTCAGCTCGGCCGTTGAACGCGTCGAAGACGATCTGCGCCTGCTTGCGATGCTCCTCGAAGTCACGATCGTGGTCGCGACTCATGAACAGATCGAGCGCGACGGCTAGACCGACCAGAGACTCCTTGCTTACCTTCATGCCTCGACCGATGCCTCGGTGTGGGTTGCCGTTCAACACGGCGGCGGCAATCAGATCCTTGCGTCCGGCCAGAATACCTGAATCCTGCGGACCGCGAATTCCTTTGCCGCCGCTGTAGATCACCAGATCGGCTCCCCACGTGATCCAGCGTGTCAAGTGATTTGTCGGGGGCAGCGTGGAAGCCGCATCGACAATCACCGGCAGATTGTGCTGGTGCGCGATCTCGACGACCGTGTGAATGTCGAGTGCGTTCTCGCCCGTGGACGGTGAATCGACGTAGATGACTCCGGCGGTCCGTTCAGTGATCGCGGCCTCGAGTTCCCACCGCTCTGTTAGCGCCGGCAACCCGATTTCGATCAGCTTCGCGCCACCGACGCGAAACATCTGGTCATAACCGATTCGATGAACGCGGTGAACGATAAGCTCGTTGGCCATCCCGTCGCTGTTTGGAAGCTGTCGAATGCGTGCGGGATCCGAACCGGCAATACATGCTGCCGCCGCGATCGCCATGGCCGCGGCCGAGCCACACGTCACGTAGCCAGCCTCCGCGCCGGTGAGGGAGGCGATCTTCTCGCCCACTTTGGCGTTCAATTCGTCTATGACGACGAACGCTTTGGATGCCTCCAGCATCGCTCGCGCCACCTCTGGAGCCATAAGTGTGCCGCTGACCGCCGTGGTTGCGCCGCTGGCGTTGATGATGGTCTGGACTCCAATTTCGTCGAAGATCGAGGTTGAAGCCGGTCGTGTCGCGGGTGCTGTCTCAACCATGCTGCCTCCGAATAGACATAAAACTTGTCAAGTGAATGGACAATGCAGTCCCACTTCTCCAGCTCTCCGGTTGATATCGCCGAAGAATCCAAGGTCTGCGCGTCTCCCGAGCCACCTGATCGCCAATTCAATTCGTTGTGTCTAGAGTCATAGTAGCAGGAAGAGTAGAGGCATGGAACGATCACCCACCGCGATCCGCGACTGATCTTGATTTGCAATTGGTCGGTCAATTTCGGACGAGCGACTGCGTGCAAAGCGGTATGGCACTGGGGAGTGGTCGTTTGAGAAGTTACAGGCGAGAAGGCATTCGGTGCGCGTGGAAATGGGGTCGTAACCGGGTCGACGGGATCTGGGCGTCGTAC
The DNA here is from genome assembly GCA_963822235.1 of uncultured Chloroflexia bacterium. GTDB lineage: Bacteria > Chloroflexota > Chloroflexia > Thermomicrobiales > Thermomicrobiaceae > CALAGB01. Next base: position 34,317 of record CAWGGU010000005.1, on the reverse strand, counting down.
CCGGTTAAAGCTTGTTCACGACCAGCTTGGAGATTGCCCGAAGAGTCTCAAAGACGCCCCGGCCGTTTATCGCCACGGCTTCGAAGCGTGGAACTTTGACCGTGTTGATGTAGCGGTCGAGCACGGGAGTCGGGAGTGCCGTCGGGAGGTCCATCTTGTTGTATTGCATCACCAACGGATAGTCGATGAACCGCTTGCCCTGCGCTGTCAGGTTCTGCGCGAGCTCGCGCAAACTCTGCAAGTTATCCGGCAGGCGGTCGCGCGACGCATCGGCGACGAAGACAACACCATCGGCTCCGTTGAGCACCGCGACGCGGGTGCGCTCGTAGAGCACCTGACCGGGAACGGTGTACAGATGGAAGCGAATCGTAAATCCGTGCACTTTGCCCAAATCAAGTGGCAAAAAGTCGAAGAAGAGTGTGCGTTCCGTCTCCGTCTCGATCGACAAGAGCTCACCCTTGGTGTTGCTCGGAATGCGTGAATGAATGTACTGGAGATTCGTCGTTTTGCCGGACAAGCCCGGGCCATAGTAGACGATCTTCCCGTGAATTTCTCGAGCTGCGACATTTATGAGCGCCATAGGGATTACTACATCCTACTCATCGTCGGAACGGCCGTCGTCTTTGAAAATCAGATCGATCGTGTCTATCGTTGCCTTACCCACGTGTCGGAAACGAGTGGTGCCCATTTCGGAGCTCCGTTGTTCGACCAGTTCGAGGATGTTTGCCAGAACGGCGCTCGACCGTCGTGCCAGCACCTTGACCATGCCGACCTGCGTCTGATGATCGAAGATCACGACGAGCAACCATCGGCCTCGAACCGTCTCTGTGAAAATCTTCTCCTTCAAACCTTCCTGGAAGAGCGTCTTAAATCCGTCTTCTTTCAGAATGCGTGCCATTTCTTGGGTGGACGCATACGTTGCGGCAATCAAAGCCCCGAGGTGAATCATTTCGGGGCGAATCTCGTCGCTCTCTTCCGAGAGGATCTGCCCGCTCCGATCGATCACCATGCTGTAGCTCGCGCCAGAGTCTGCCATCAATCGCTGAAGGCACGAGGCGATCTGCACCTGGTCTTCCTCGCCGACGATGAGACTTGAGATGTCGGGATCGAAATTCGACATCAATCCTCCTGGCGCGGTGAGTTCAGGTGGCTCATGACGCGTCCGAATCGTTTCGAAGTCCGACAAGCCGAACACGTTCCATACCTGCGGACGTTTCCACTGTTCCGATCCTGCGTGCCCCGTCGACGCGCTCGATCACTGCCTGAGCGTCGTCCTGACCGACTACCAGGACGAACCCGATTCCCATGTTGAAGACCCGGTACATTTCCGAGTCCGGCACATCGCCCTGCCGCTGAATTTCAGCGAACAATGGCCCAGAAGACCAGGAACCGACCTCGATCGTGGCTTGCAGCCCGTCCGGGATGACCCGGCTCAGATTGCCCGCGATGCCGCCACCGGTGATATGCGCCATGCCATGCACGACTTCGATGTCAAGCAGCGGCGTCACATCGTTCAGGTACAAGCGATGCGGTGAGAGAAGCAACTGCCCCAATGTCTGCTCGCTCCAGTCGGGCGTCACACGCAACCGCTCCCTGGCGAGATCTTTCTCGCCGTTCAAGTTCAGCGCCGTGCGAGCCAGCGTGAACCCGTTGGTGTGCAGCCCATCGCTTGGGAGTCCGATGACGACGTCGCCCTCGTGCACACCCGAACCATCCACGATCTTATTCTCCACGACCTGGCCCACAATGAACCCAGCCAAATCGTACGCATCTTGCCGGTAAATTCCGGGCAATTGGGCTGTCTCTCCTCCTACCAGCGCACAGTTAGCCGCTAGGCAGGCGTCGGACATTCCATCGATGATCTGTTCAAGCTCGTGTTGGTTCAGCGCTGGTGTGGCGTAGTAATCGAGAAAGAAGAGCGGGCGTGCCCCGCACGCAAGGACGTCGTTGACGCAATGGTTGACGAGATCGGCCCCGATTCCGCGATGATCCCCAAGCAAACCGGCCAGCAGCACCTTCGTGCCCACGCTGTCGGCGCTCGATACCAGCACGATCGATCCGTCGCTGATCGGAGATCGAAAGAAGCCGCCGAAGAGACCGACTCCACGGAGGACCGAGAGCCCGTGCGTCGCCGCGACTCGAGCCGCGATGCGATCTTTGGCCGCGTCGGCAGCATCGATGTCGACGCCGGCCGACCGGTATGTTCCTCCACCGGAAGCCACCTCGTCGATCCTCCAGACAGATTTCGAACTGATGAAGACTAGATAGCCGAAACGGCGCCCGCGACCTCGTCCATGGAGCGTCGCAGCACAAGACGCACTCGACCGAGGTTGGAATCGCCTCGCGCGAGCGCGATAAGTACGAGCTCGTCGGCCAGTGGAGTCAAAATGGCCACGCTGTGGTCATACTCGAGGATTGCTTGCTTGGCCGCGCCTTGATCGAGTTCTCGACCCATGGCGTCCATCATCAACAGACCGCTCGCCGCCATCGCGGAAAATGATTCCGCGTCGACGTCCGGCGCCTGAGCTGAGTCAATCAGTAGACCGTCGGAGCCAACCACGGCAACGAGGTCGAGACCGCCAGCTTCTCGAAGGTTGTGCAACGTTTGTGACAGATCACCCGACATGCTCGTACCTCTCGCTTGCCGCAACTATCCCGCCCCAGGATTATAGCGGTCGCCCTGGCCCTTCACTAGCGCGCTTCGACTAGCCAACCGTGGAATCAGACCTAAGTACTAGGCTTCGGCACACAAAGCCTCCAGGCGCGCGACATTCGTCGCTTGGACGCTGAGTTCATTAGCCTGGAGACTGCTGAAAGCGCTCGAATCTGGGTAGGAGCCGCTCTGGAATTCGTCCAGTCACTTCGGTGCCATGCTCGTTGAATCGCTGGTCCTCCACTTCGCCAACGCGATGAAAGAGATCCAGCAGCTTGGCTTCGGCGAACGGGATCATCAGCTCGACGTCAATCAGACTCCGACGCTCTTCGAGCACCTCACCGACACGGCATAGGAGTGTGTCCAACCCTTCGCCAGTCTGAGCGGAAATCGGAATCACCATGCGCGCATCCGACAGCGTGCCGGCGAGTAGCTTGGGAACTGCGCTTTCACCCAGCCGGTCGATCTTGTTGAGCACAGTGATCATAGGTCGGTCGTCCGCTCCGAGTTCCTCGAGCACTTCATGGACCGTCGCGGCCTGCTCCGCAGACTTGTGATGGGTCACGTCGAGCACGTGCACGAGCACCGAAGCCTCACGAATCTCTTCCAAAGTTGCGCGGAAGGCGGCAATCAAGAACGTGGGAAGGTTTTGAATGAAACCGACCGTATCGGTGAACAATGCCGCTTGTCCATTGGGGAGCTCAACACGTCGGGTGGTGGGGTCCAACGTGGCAAAGAGCTTGTCCTCCGCCGTGACGCCTGCTCCGGTCAACGTGTTGAGCAGCGTCGACTTACCAGCGTTGGTGTAGCCAACGAGGCCGACTACCGGCACTCCGGCACGCCGTCGCTGATCTCGGTAGAGCTGTCTGTGTCGATGTACCTCGCCAAGCTGGGACTTGATCCAGGCGATGCGCCGACGAGCTTCCCGCCGGTCAACTTCGAGCTGCGTCTCACCAGGACCGCGCACGCCGACTCCGCCAACTGCTTGTCGCGAAAGGTGAGTCCACATACGCGTGAGTCGCGGCAGTCGATACTCAAGCTGGGCCAGTTCAACTTGCAGACGTCCCTCGTGCGTGCGAGCCCGTCCGGCGAAGATGTCAAGAATCAGCGCCGTTCGATCGACAACCTTTTTGTTGAGCGACTCCTCAAGATTACGCAGCTGGCCAGGTGATAGCTCGTCGTTCACCAATACCACGTCGAACTCGACGTGGTCGGCAAGATCCTTGATCTCCTGTAGCTTCCCGGCCCCGACATAATGTGAACGATTTGGGTGGGAGAGGTGTTGAGTGACCGCATCGACGACGTCGATTCCCGCGGTTTCAGCCAATCGGGCCAGTTCTTCGAGCGACGAATCGATGTCCCAACCGCTTCGCTGCCAGTCGACCGCCACCAGAATCGCGCGTTCGCGCTGGGGAGTTACGTTGATTGTCTGAACGATCTGATGCTCCCTGACTTTAACCAGAGTTAGCCCGAGGATACTCGGCGCAACTCACCACCATTGATTCAGTCTTTGCGTACGCCGAAAGGATATCACGTTGCCTAAACGGCAATCCCAAAGTGAGAGCGGATTCGACGTTCGTTCATCGACTCACCCTGGCCGCTTGCACACGGTTGACCAGCTTCTCAACGGCGATTTGCCGGTTGAGCGCGCCGACCACTCCTTCGTCCCCCACAATTAGAAGCGTGTCGGTACGACCCTCGGTGAGCTCGTTGAGAAGCTTGCGAACTGACACGGCCTGGTCCAGCGTCGTCAATCGCGAGATAGGCACCATCGCTTCCTCGGCCGTGGTCGTCGACCATTCATTTCGGCGAAAGTGGCGCAGTTCCTGAAGCGAGAGAATGCCGATCACGTCACCGTCCCTCGTCACCAACCCGGGACCGGAGTGCATCTCAGCCAATAGTGCCTCGAGCGCGGCGTCGAGTGGCTGGTCCGCGCGAACGTGGGGATTGAGTCCGCGTACGGCTTCACCAGCGGTCAGAGTTCCGCCCAACGAAAGCAGGGCTGAGCGAGTCATTTCCTGACGTCCCACTCGCGCCACTGCCCAGGCAGCCAGCATCACCCAGATGCCGAGGAGCGACCACGACCCGCGACTGCCCAGCAGTACTAACGCGCCTGCGAGCGCGAACGTGCTGATTATCTGGCCGTAGGTCACTGCGGCGCGTGTTCCAGTTGCGAAATCGTCGTGCAGATACCAGACGAGCGCGCGGAAGATTCGCCCGCCGTCCAGCGGATAACCGGGCAGCAGATTTACCGTCGCGAGCACTCCATTGGCGACGGTCAAAAAGAGGAGATCCTGACGGAGTGTGGTCGCTCGCTCAGGAGTGAGTAGCCAGAGCAGCGACAAGCAGCCGGTGATAGCAGCGCTGAAGAGCGGACCTGCGATCGCGATGATCGCCTCTTCTCGCGGGGTTCCCGGTTCGTTGAAGTCGTCGGCGGCGCCGCCAAGCGGATAGATGGCGATTCGCTCTGGGGCGCGGCCGAGGCGCCGACCCACGAAGGCGTGTGCCACTTCATGGACGAGGATCGAACCCACCACCGCGACAGCAAGGATCAATCCGTTGAGACACCACACGACGGTGTGCGTGGTCACGGTTTCTCGAGGTGCAAGCTGAAAGCCGGTGAAGCCAAGCGCGGCAAGCGCGGCAACGAACCACGGTATGCGAACGGTGAAGACACGCCCGCAGATGCTAAATTCTGGACCGATTCGCTGAGCGAGCATCTGTTTTTTCCACGATCCAGCCGCTGACGTGTCGCGCGATCAGCGGCGAGGAGATTCAGATGCCGTGGCAAGTGCTAGAGACGCTGATAATCTTCCAGGTCGAGCACGAATACGGTGGCGGCGGCGGTCTGGATCTCGCCGGTCTGCTCTTGCTGGGCTCTGGCTCTGGCCTCGGCACGAATCAGTTCCAGCACCTGATCCACTTGATGGTCTTGAACGCCGATCATAACGGTCGTATTTCCTCGACGGAGGAAGCCACCGGTGCTCGCCAGGCGAGTCGCCCGAAAATCGCTCTCGAGAAGCGCATCGATGACATTGTCGGCGTCCTCGTTTTGGACAACCGCGATAATCAGCTTCATGAATCCCTCTCCCTAGAACGGTTGGGGGGCCGCTGCGCGATTATAGGTTGGTTTTCGAATTCACGTCAACCGCGGCTTGCATCAAGGAAACTTTGCAGTATCAAGGCGGCCGCAACGGCATCGATCTGCTGCTTTCGCCGCTTGGCCCGACGTCCCGACTGCATCAGCGCCTGCTCCGCCATGAACGACGTGAGTCGTTCGTCATGGAAGGCAACAGTGCGTCCCGTCACCTCCTTAATCTTCTCGGCGAACCGCCGTGCTTCCGCGGCCTGAGGACCTTCTCGACCTGACATGCTGGTTGGGAGACCGACGATGACCAACTCGGGATCATATTGATTGATGATGGCGACCAACTCGTCCCACCCGCCACGATGAAGATCGACGGTTTTCACCGGGCTGGCGATCATATGCAGTTCGTCGCTGACGGCTACGCCAACCCGGCGACCGCCGTGGTCGAGCGCGAGAATTCTATGGTGAAGCGCTAGATTCATTGGCGTTTGAAACAACAATCTTGATGTGCGAGTTGAGCTGCGGCATGTGCTGCGGCAGCCAACTCGGCTGAATCACGATATTGAACGAATCCACGTCGCTCATCGATTGGAGTGTCGATCGGGCTTCCGTCTGGCTCTTCCCAACGATCTGTTTCTCGAGCGCACGCTGTTCGTCCGCGCTGATGACCGCACGAGTGCGCGCGGTCGCATGGCGACTGAAGGATACCCCGTCAGGAAGCGCGACTGGATCTCCGATTGTCACCGTGTCGCCCAGGATGATCTCGTCCGAACCAGCCTTTGCCGCCAGTTGGCGTCCCGCCTCGTCCTTGGCCAGCGCATTAAGCTTTCCAGGGTCGAAGACTTCACCGGTGATCGTCTGGGTGGCATGCACGGAGACCTCAGTACCGTCCTGTCCGGCTGCCAGCGAATATTGATACGTTGCGTCGGACTTCGACTCTGAATCGGGCACCATTTGCGTGCCGGCAGGTATCGTCGCCTGGAATTCTTGGTCTACTTTGCCCGACAGATCGGCCTGCGCGGCCGCTTGCAGGGCGTCGATGTCGTCCTGGCTGACGACGGCGATGCGCTTCATCGTGCCACCAGCGATGGCATCCCGATTGGTAAAGAAGACGCCGCTATTCAGCTGCCCAACCACCGTTCCAGCATCCGTATTACCCGAATCTCCAGCAGCCGCGGCGGCTACCGCAACCGTGGCGGAGCCGAAGGACAGAGAACCGTACGGATCTGCTGCCGGAATCGTCACATCCTTCTGGGTGATGTAGCTCACACCGTTCTTGCCGGCCAACGCGGTACCGCTCGGCACAGTCACGGCCTGGAGCGCTGGGTTTGTCAGGAGCACGTTGCCGCCTGCCGTTCCGTCCGGTTCGAACCGTTCGCCGGTCGACGGGATCTGCTTATCGAATATGGATGTGTGAGTCACCGGCTCCGGCTGAATCGTGACGTCGTAGTTGTTGCCAGTACCGGCCAATCCGTAGACCAGATCAGCGCTGATTGATTTCTCGACCGGTACAACGGTCACCGTGGCGGTCGGCAGAATATACATCAGGAGTCCAGCAACGATGATCAGCACCACCAACGGAGCCCCGATGGCGCCGACGAGCATGAACGCGCGTCTCGTGGGACGCGGAAAGCGACGTCGCTCGCGTTGGATTTCCGGCTCTGGCTCTGGCTCTTCTTTGATCTCGTTTTGGATCGACTCGTTCCAGGTGGCAGGCGGACCGACTACAACGGGCTGCCGATCTGCCAGTTTCTCCGCAATCTGCGGGTCCACGATGACCGTGCCGCTGAGCGGTCTTTTGTGACCATTGCCGTTCGTGGTTGAAGTTGCCGTTTTGGGTTTATAGGTGGCAAGATCGGCGGTGGTGTGAAGCTGTGTCCAGGCGCCGTCGATATCCTGCGTATCACCCGCTCGGGATGGCAAATTCTCGGTATTGCCGCGCGACCCACTTCCGATATCTGTGTCGATGACGACCCAGCCGAGCATGCGTGCCAATTCTTGCCGCAAGCGGTCACCGGTCGCGATCGTGAGCGAGACGTTGTGACCGCGCGCTTGGTTCAACACGCGATGAAATTCGGCTGCGGTGAGCAGCGCGTCGCAGTCGTCGGAGACGGTGACGAGGACGCGATCATCTTTCATCAGTGGCAGGCGCTCGACGAGGGAGGCGACGTCCTCACTGCTGGCAATGTGAACGGCAGTCGATTCCTGCGTGCTCATAACGTGTCCCCTCCCGCCTCAATGGCGGATTCGCTGCCACCACGAGTCGTTTGTTAGCCGGTTGACTGCGTTTCAATTGCCGACCGAGCCGCGGAGAGCGCCTCGTCCAGCTTGGAAGCGTCGGTACCGCCACCCTGGGCCGTATCGGGTCGACCGCCGCCACGCCCGCCGACGACGGTGGCCATGGCGTTGATGAGTGCGCGCGCGTCGTGACCTCGTTCGACCTGATCTTTGGTCACCATTGCCAACAGCGCCGGCTCTCCATCAATGAGCGCCCCGAGGACGACGATCCCTGACCCGAGCTTGTCGCGCAGTCGATCACCGATCTGTCGCATTGCTCCGCGGTTTGGTGCCTCGACGCGAGACACGAGTACCTGTGTGCCGTCGATCGAGACCGCATTCTGCGTTTCGTTTCCGGCGCCCGCGCTGGCAAGGTCGATCTTGAGTCGTTCCACTTCACGTTCCGCCGCACGCAAGCGTTCCATCTGCTCGCCCACACTGGAGACGATCTGGTCCTGGCCAACGTGCAGGCTGCGAGCGAGGGAATCGCTCTGATACTTCAGGCGAAGCGCCTGGTCGATGCTGGCATGACCAGTGACCGCCTCGATACGGCGAATACCGCTCGCGACGCTTGACTCGGACGTAATCAGAAAGAGGCCAATGTCGCCGGTGCGATGCACATGCGTTCCGCCGCACAGCTCTTTGCTGTATCCAGGAACCGACACGACGCGCACCGTATCCCCATACTTCTCGCCGAAGAGCGCCATTGCGCCGGTCTGAGTCGCTTCGTCAAAGCTCATGACGTCGGTTTGAATCGGCTTGTTGGCAATGACTTCTTCATTGACCTGACGCTCGATGGCTTCGATCTGCTCTGGGGTGACCGCGTCGAGGTTGGTGAAGTCGAATCGTAGTCGATCCGGAGCGACCAGCGAACCGGCCTGACGTGCGTGCTCACCAAGCGTGGAATGCAGCGCCGCGTGCAGCAGGTGCGTCGCCGTGTGATTGCGGCGAATGTCATCGCGCCTCGCCGTTTCGACGACGGCTTTTACAGCCTGTCCCTCTTTGATGAAACCCTCGACCACTTCGCCACGGTGAACGATTAACCCAGGCGTTGGTCGTTGGGTGTCGTCGACGCGAAAGAGCCCGGTGGAACTTCGAAGCGTGCCCGAATCTCCCACCTGACCACCTGCTTCGCCGTAAAACGGCGTCGCGTTGAGGACGACTTCAGCCGGTTGTCCGGCCTCAAGCGTCTGAAAACGGCTCGCTTCGCCAATGATCCCGGTGATCGAGCCCTCATGCGCCGTGGTCTCATAACCGACGAAGACGACCGGCGGCTCCGCCAGCTCTGCATACATGCCGGTACGTTCGGCCGAGGCCGCCGCAAATTTCCCAGCAGCCGCGCGACTCTGATCGCGTTGCCCTTCCATGGCGCGATCAAAGCCCGCTTGATCGACCGTCAGCCCCTCATCAGTCGCCAACTCATTCGTGAGTTCGAGAGGGAAACCGAAGGTGTCGTAGAGTCGGAACGCGTCGACCCCTGGAACGACGGATTCGCCCCGGTTGCGCAGTTCCGACGCAAGTGTCTCGAAGCGCGTGATTCCCGCGGCGAGCGTGCGGCCAAAATTCTCTTCCTCGTGCCGCAGAATCGATTCGATACGGCCCTTTGAAGATACGAGGTCTGGATAGTGCTTCCCGAACATCTCGATGACCACGTCGACGAGCTGCACGAGGAAGGGGCGGTCCAGACCGAGCAGCCGCCCATGCCGAATCGCTCTGCGCAGGACACGCCGTAGAACGTAGCTGCGGCCCTCGTTGCCTGGCAGCACGCCATCGCTGACGAGAAAAGTGACGGCACGAGTGTGGTCGGCAATGACGCGCAGTGAGCGGTCGATCCTGGCCGTTTCCTGGTAGTGAACCCCGGCAAGATCCGCGGCTCGCTCCACGATGGGGAAGTAAAGGTCGGTCTCGAAGACGGAGGGCTTGCCCTGCAAGATCATCGAGATGCGCTCGAGTCCCATACCGGTGTCGATGTTCTTGCGCGGAAGAGGGCGCTGCGACCCATCCTTCTCTTTATAGAACTCCATGAAGACGAGGTTCCACGTTTCGAGATAGCGATCGCAATGTTCGCATGCCGGTCCGCAGTCCGGTCGTCCACAGCCATATTCAGGACCGCGATCGAAATAGATCTCAGAGTCTGGACCGTCCGGTCCTGTCTCTCCGACAGGTCCCCACCAGTTCTCCTCGTCACCGAGTTTGCGGATGCGATCGACGGGAATACCGATTCCTTCATGCCAGAAGTCATAGGCATACTGGTCCATGTCATGCACGGTCGGATACCAGCGACTGGCATCGGTGCCGAACCCATTTATCAGGAGATCCCACGCCCAGGTTATGGCGTCATCTTTAAAGTAGTCTCCGACCGAGAAGTTCCCGAGCATCTCAAAGAAGGTGAGGTGCGAATCGTCACCAACTTCATCGATGTCGACGGTGCGGAAGCATTTCTGGATCGAAGTCATACGCGAACTTGGGGGCGTCTCCAGCCCGAGGAAATAGGGCGTCATCTGCTGCATGCCGGCCGTCGTGAGAAGGACGGTCGGATCATTGGCAGGAATCAGCGACGTGCTGGGAACGGCTAGATGCCCGCGCTCGGCGAAGAACTCTCTGAATATGCGGCGAATATCGTCACTTTTCATGTTCGGATTGATCCCCACTCAAATCGGCGTGCGGAATGGTAGCCATTGATTCTACCGATGGGCGCAACGAATGGACCACCCGTCACCGAGCGTGTACGTACAGTATCGCAAGTGTGTGTCTGCCTGTCAACCGCGCGTACGACTGGCATCGTCATTGCAGAGATGGACATTGGGCACATCTCGCGACTATCGTCAATTCGCGCGAGCACGGATAGGCTTGATCTGCTCAACACCTGCGGAATCCGCGCCTTCAGCCTAAGGATGCGCATGAGCGACTCTACATCCAACTCCGGCGATGACCAACGGACCAAACTGATCAACGCACTTGTTGAGAATCTCAACGCCGAGCGGCGCAGCGCGGCGACCTACCGGTTCTTCGCCGACTGCGAGACCGATCCGCATCGCAAGCAGATCCTCGGTCGACTCGCGGCGGCCGAGGATCGACACGCCGAAAAGTGGCGAGTGAGGTTGCGGGAGCTTGGCGTCGAACCGCGTGAGGATCAAGTCACGATTCCGCGTGTCGTGCGGATGCGGGCTAAAACGGACCTCAACGCGGCGCTTCGAGAAGCCGAGACGATCGAGAACGATCATCTGCGGAATTACGAGGCTGAAGCCGTCTCGCTCAACGATCCGGGATCGGCCCAGACCATGCGAGAGATCGCGCAAGAGGAAGGCAAGCATGCGTCCACGCTGCGCGGACTCACCTCGATTGCCCCGCGGGACACCGCTCCACGCTCTCGCCTTGATTCACTGCTCAAAGGGGAACGTCACGTCAGTTCCGGCACGTGGATCGCTGATGCGATTTACGGAGCGAACGACGGCCTGGGCGCTGTGTTTGGCCTGGTTGCTGGGGTCGCTGGAGGCTCGGCATCCAGTCACTTCATTCTGCTGGCCGGCATCGCCGGCGCCGTCGCCAGCGCGGTCTCGATGGGCTCCGGCGCCTATCTGGCGGCCAAATCAGAACGTGAGGTGCACGAAGCCGAGATGGCGCGCGAACGACGTGAGATTTCTGAAGACCCGGAGGAGGAACGCGAGGAGCTTTCCCTCTTCTATCAACTCAAGGGACTCACCGAGGATGAGGCCAACATGCTGGCCGAGCGCATATCGCGCGATGAAGAGCAGTTCCTCAAGGTGCTCGCATCAGAAGAACTCGGGCTCTCTGAAGAGCGTTTGCCGAAGCCATTGACCTCAGCTTCATCGGCGATGATCTCGACGGGCATCGGCGCGATCGTCCCGGTGCTTCCATTTTTCTTTATCGCCGGAAACCCGGCTATCATTGCGGCGGCCGTCGTCAGTCTGATTGGCCATTTTGTGGTTGGCGCGGCCAAGAGCCTGGTGACGATTCGTTCGTGGTGGTCAAGTGGACTCGAGATGACGTTGATCGGCGTGATCGTCGGCGTCGTAACCTATGCCGTCGGATTCCTCGTGGGTGTCGGTTGATTGCACGTTGGACTTCAGGGGGAAACGAAAATCCCGCTCCAAATTGAGCGGGTTCGTTCGGATTTGATCGATAGGACTTGGGGTGCCTCGCGGGGCTCGAACCCGCAACCACTGGTTCCACAGACCAGTGCTCTACCTATTGAGCTAGAGGCACCATACACCGAATGACGTCAGGCGAGTAAGCCGAGTTCTGTTTTGGACGGCCATCTGTCTCGGTCGGCGATTGCTCGCGCGACCGGCCACGTCGTCGCCGAACGTGGCTGCTCTCGACTTCGAGCCTCGGCGAGTAACCTGCAAGCGGCTCAGCCGGAGATTGCTGCGGGGAGGATTGCCCTTTTCACTCCGGACCACGAAAGCCCGGCAATAGTCTCTGTTGCTCTCGCGCTTGCGCACGCCAATCTGGACTGTCAACGCCACCGGCAGACGTTTCCCTGACTTTCGCCAGGCACCCTCACTCTGTGCAGCTCGGACTTTCCTCTGGCTTGACGCCAGCGACCGTTCTGCCCAACATCACTCAGTTGTTAAGTTCGGCCGCTCATCATAGATGAGCAGCCGGCCGGTGGTGCCGAAGGGGAGACTTGAACTCCCACGGGCTAAAGCCCACTACGCCCTGAACGTAGCGCGTCTGCCGATTCCGCCACTTCGGCGTATTCTCTTGGCTTGGTTTGCCGCGCCAATCGCCGGAAATCTGCCATCGAAATCGCAGTTGTAAGCCCGGCTTGATGGCCCGCAAGCGTCTCGCAGTATAGCACAGTGTCCGTCGCTCGAACAAGCGCGAATTCGACTCGGATTGGCCCAGCTGTGCGTCACTACCGGTCGAGCGTCGGACCGGTTCACGGATCATGATTTGCGTTGATTTCTCGGGCTTTGTCAGGACCAATACGGAGCCTGTGCTATGATGCAAGACGGATTCAAAGCCGCTTGCCTAGCGCCCAATCGGTCGTGCATCGTAACTGTGATCGATTGGCCCAACGCGAGTTTGCAGGCGTGATATCGGTTCAATAAATTGCAGGGACGTTCGAATCGCGAACGGGAAGTGGAGACGAGATGCGCTCGAAAGTCACGGTGATCGGGGCCGGAATGGTCGGCGCCACAACCGCCCAATATCTGGCCCAGCGAAATATTGCTGACGTCGTACTGGTCGACATCGTCGAGAATCTGCCACAGGGCAAGGCGCTCGATCTTGCCGAAGCCGGTCCAGTCATTGGCTACGACGTGGCCGTAACTGGCGCCAACGATTATTCGGCCACGGCAGGTTCGGACGTTGTGGTCATCACCTCTGGTTCTCCGCGAAAGCCAGGCATGAGCCGCGACGACCTGTTACGCGTCAACATGAATATCGTGCGCAGCGTCACCGAGCAGGCGGCCAAGAACTCGCCGGATGCCGTTATCGTCGTCGTCACCAACCCGCTGGACGCCATGTGCCACGTGGCGCTCGAGACGTCCAAGTTCGATCCAAAACGCGTACTCGGTCAGGCCGGCGTGCTCGATTCGGCTCGGTTCAGAACGTTCATCGCCATGGAGCTCGGAGTGTCGCCGAAAGACGTCAACGCCTTCGTGCTGGGCGGCCACGGGGACACCATGGTTCCGTTGACGCGCTACTCATCGGTGGCCGGTATCCCGATTTCCCAGCTTATTTCAGCCGAGCGCATCGACTCGATCGTTCAACGAACCCGAGATGGCGGCGGCGAGATTGTCAAGCTGCTCGGCACCAGCGCGTATTACGCGCCTGCCGCGTCGGTGGTCGACATGGTCGAAGCGGTGCTGCTGGATGAGAATCGGGTCGTGGCCTGCAGCGCATATCTCACTGGAGAATACGGTCTTAACGACCTCTATGTGGGTGTTCCCGCCAAATTGGGCGCTGGTGGGGTCAAAGGTGTGTTCGAGATCGAACTGACGGACAGCGAGCGCGCGGCGCTGAACAAGTCGGCCGATGCCGTGAAGGAGCTCGTCTCCGTGATGGAGCGGCTCAAGCAGGAATCTTAGTTTTGAACACGCGGGCCTCATCTCACACGCTCTCCGCTGAAAGGTTTCTATTTCGTGCTGAGCGTTGACGAGGCTCGCGCCCGTATCCTGTCCAAGATATCGCCGCTCGAACCGATCGACGTCGATCTGTCGGACTCACTTGGCATGATCCTGGCGGCTGATGTGCTGGCCGACGTCGAACTTCCTCCCTTTAGCAATTCGGCGATGGACGGTTATGCCCTGCGCTCGATCGAGACCCAGTCTGCATCTCCATCAAGTCCAGTGAGTTTCATCGTTCGAGGTGAATCGGCAGCGGGGCATCCTGCCGACGAAACCGTCTCCCCTAACACCGCCGTGCGTATCATGACCGGCGCCCCAATTCCGGAGGGCGCAGACGCAGTCGTGCGCTTCGAGGATGTGCGAGTTGTGAACGCCGACCTCGAATCTGATGAAGGTCCCGATCCCAATCTGATGATTGAGTTGACCTCTCCGTGTCGCGACGGGCAAAACGTTCGGAGAGCCGGAGAAGACGTTCAGGTCGGGGACAGAGCGCTCGATCGAGAGGCGGTCATCGGACCTGCGCAGATCGGTCTGCTTGCGGCGCTCAACGTCCAGCGCGTGTCCGTCATCCGCCGTCCCGTCGTCGCGATCCTGGCTACCGGCGATGAGCTTGTCGGCCTCGGCCCAGCGCTCAGCCCCGGGCAAATTCGAGACAGCAACAGTTATCTGATTGCCGCGATGGTGCGACGGGCGGGCGCTGAGGCGCGTGCGCTCGGAATCGCACGCGACTCGGAACATGACATAAGATATAACATTCGACAGGCCACCAAAGCCGACCTCATCGTCACGTGTGGTGGCGTGTCGGTCGGCGACTTTGATGTGGTCAAGAATGTGCTTCAGCAAGAAGGGCAGATCGACCTCTGGCAGGTTGGCATCAAGCCTGGCAAACCATTGGCGTTTGGATCCGTGGGCGGTACGCCGCTGCTTGGGCTTCCGGGAAACCCGGTCGCGGCAGCCGTGACGTTTTCCCAGTTCGGTCGACCGATCGTTCGACGCATGCTGGGAATGCGAGAGCTTGGCGCGAGACGTCTGAAGGCTCGTCTCGAATACGACGTTTCGAATCAGGGCGGTCGTCGAAACTTCGTGCGCGGGCTCGTTCGACGTCTGGGCGACGAGTTCAGCGTTGGACCAGTTTCCCGGCAGGGGAGCGGGTCGCTGTCGGGCCTTGCCCGGGCGAACTGTTACATCGTCTGCGATGAGAACGTTGGATTCATCCCGGCCGGCTCGATGGTCGAGATCGAGCTGATCGATATGGAGCAAGCAATTTAGCCGGTCACCACGATGAATTTGCGGTGGCTGATCGAGTTACTTCCGGACAAACCGTCCCTGCCGCCGACACGCTCATCATTCTCAGGAAAGGCAGTATCCCGTGGGTATTCGCGACTTCGTTAACGTGCTTCGCGAAATCAGCTTCGATGATCTCGAGTCCGACGCCCGCATTCCACCACGCATCCTCGTGATATCGAGTCGCCTGCAACTCGCAAGTGAGACCTCCTCCACGGTCTTCGGAGCGAATTCGGACGAGTTCGTACACGTTCGCTCGTTCGGTGACGGAGATCTCGATCCACTGCACTACGACGTGATAGTCACCGTTGGGCCGCTCGATGCCGGAGTGGCGCGTGAGTGGCGAGATCTCTTTCGGCGGGTCAAAGAGCCATTGAGAATGGTGGAGCATCTCCCGCACGCCGATGGCGAAAAGGATATCGACGCGCTAAGGCGACGGATCGCCGACTGCGCGGACGATCGCGCGGTCGCAATTGGACGCTACATCCCCGCAATGAGATCGGCTTGCGCCAAGCAGCTCATTGCCGAGACTGCGACCGTCAACGGAGAATTCGCCCTCGTCTCGAACATTCCTTCGATCGTCCCAGTGATTGGCACAGCGTTCTCCGTCGGCGCCGACTTCATCGTGCTTACGAAGAACCAGCTGATGCTTATCTTCAAGCTGGCCGCCGTCAACGGACGCGATCTTGATCACCGTTGGCGAATCTACAGCGAGATGATCCCGGTGGTCGGCGCCGGATTGGCCTGGCGGACCGTGGCGCGCGAAGTTGTGACACTGTTGCCGCTGGCGATCGGCACCGTCCCCAAAGTTGCCATTGCCTTCGCTGGGACCTGGGTGATTGGTGAATCGGCGCAGGTCTACTATGAGCGCGGCGAACGACTGAACCGTGCCCAGGTGCGAGAGTTGTACGCGCAAGCGCTCGAGATCTTGCGAAAGAACCCTATTAAGCGACCGAATCTGCGTGCGCTGCGTCCAGGGCGTCGATCGAATGATGGAGAACCGCGAGGGGCGAAAGCGACCGGATAGCTTCGCAACCGATAGAGACATGGGAAACCGGCTGGCAGCGCCAGCCGGTTCGTGTGTGACATCTAGAAATGACTCGGCTACGAGACCCGTTCGCGCTCTCGTTCCTCATGCCAACCGTAGTCAAGAAGTCGCTGCTGGAACTCGCGTAGTTCCATCCCTATCGCAGATGCCGCGGCCACTTGATCACCATCCGACTGCTTCAGTGCTTCCATGAGCATCTGCTTCTCGACCTCTTGCTGGACGTCCTGCAGGCTCGCTCCGGTGCGAATGCGTTGTGCGATGTCGATGATGTGCCCTTGTTCGGCGCTGGAAAAACTGAGATGTTCGTCGGTGATCACCGTTCCCTGTGCCAGAACCACCGCGCGTTCGATGATATTTTCCAGTTCACGCACGTTCCCCGGCCATTGGTGTTCGACGAGTGCCTGCATGGCCGACGCGGAGACTCGGGCCGGAGCTGAACTGGATGAATAGCGGTGCTTGTGGAGGAAGTGCTCGACAAGGAGCGGAATGTCCTCTTTGCGATCACGCAGTGGCGGTAAATAGACGGAGATCACGTTGAGCCGGTAGAACAGGTCCTCACGGAATCGCCCCTCGCGAACCTCTTGGGAGAGGTTCTTGTTGGTCGCGGCCACGACGCGGGTGTCGACTTTCACCGAGACAGATCCACCGACCCGCTCGAACTCGCGTTCCTGCAGCACACGCAGCAGCTTCTTCTGCGTTGACAAGGTCATCTCGCCGACTTCGTCGAGGAAGATTGTTCCCTTATTCGCCATCTCGAAGCGGCCCTTGCGCTGATTCAATGCTCCTGTGAACGAGCCCTTCTCGTGCCCAAACAGCTCGCTTTCGAGCAACGTCTCCGGAAGAGCCGCGCAATTGACCTTGATCAATGGTCCGCCCGAGTAGCCCGAATTGCGATGCAACACCGTCGCCACGAGCTCTTTTCCTGTGCCGGTTTCCCCAGTGACCATGACCGTCGACTCAGAGCGGGCCACGCGGCCGATGATCTTGTAGACCTCCTGCATCGCCCCACTGTTACCGATAATGTAGTCATTGGGATCGGAGCCTTCCCGACCATTGGACGTCGAGGACAAGCGCTTGAGCAAATTCTGGTGTTCGATATATCGCTTGATGGTAATGAGTACATCGTCCAGATCGAACGGCTTGGTGATGTAGTCATACGCGCCGAGTTGCATGGCTTCGATCGCCAGGTTCGCGCTGCCGTAGGCAGTCATGATGATGAATGGCAGCTGTGCGCCACGCTCCTCGGAAATCTCTCGGAGCACTTCGATACCGCTCTTCGTGGGCATCCGCACGTCCATCAGGACGAGCGTTGGCGCGTTGTCTGCTTTAAGTGCCTTGACGACGTTCTCGGTATCGTCGGTCTCGTCGACGTCGTAGCCTTCATCCTCGAGAAAATCTCGGAGCATCCCGCGAATTCCAGCGTCGTCGTCGGCGATCAGGATACGGTCCATCTGCTCTCTTCCCGTGCGAATCGCTTTCGTTGTGGCAGAGGTTGGCGAATGCCTAGGCAGGTCTGACACAGTGGCACACACCCACTACATTATAGCCGCCTATGCCAATTTTGGTTAGTCCCTTGCGATGTTCAGCGAGGACTTCGTCGCGCGACCCTCAGGCCGCGGACTGTCAGTCTTCGTTGGTGTGTGAGTTAGGCTAATTTCGTCCGGTCCATTCGGCGAATTGCTCCCGATACACCGGTACACACCGAGCCTCGCGAAATTGATACTCCCCACCGCCGCGCGATTGTTCACGACTCGAAATGATCTCGCCATTATCTCAGATTACAGCAAGGTCGGGGCCGTGACCTTCGGATAGGCCAATCAACACTCGGTCCATTCGACCAGGCAAGACGGGAATCTGCGCGGGCCAGCGTATAATCAGTGCTGGCTTGGCGGCGCCAATTTGCCATGAATACTTCGCACATCGGCAAGGCGAAAAGTGAAACGAGTTATCCTGATCGGCCTCAGCGGGACCGGAAAGTCGTCGGTCGCGCGGGAACTGGCATCGAGGCTAGCGTTTAGCGCAATCGATGTCGATGACGAGATTGTGCGTCGTTCGGGCATGCCGATTCACGCTATCTTTGAGCGCTATGGCGAGAACGTTTTTCGCGCGTTCGAACGCGATTGTCTCGCAGACGCGTGTAACGCGGCGCGCCGGGTGATCGCTACCGGAGGCGGCGTCGTTCTCGACGAGCGCAACTGGCTGGTCATGCGACCCGAAAGTCTGGTCGTGCATCTCCAAGCGGCGCCGAACCAGATCCTCGGACGTCTCTCCTCTCAGGTCGAAGTTGATCCTGACGCTCGCCGTCCGCTCTTGAATTCCCCCAATCCCCTGAAGGCGCTCGAGATGATGCGACGCGAGCGCGGACCGTTCTACGAGCAGGCCGACGTGACCATCGACACGTCGAACAAGGACCTCAACTCCGTCGTTGACGAGATCTCCGCCGCGGTGCGCAGAGTGCAGGCAGATTCAATCCAGCTTCCAATCGGCTCGATTGGGACTCCCAGCGGTCGATCCGATCTTTATGTCGGAACGGGCGTGATGCAAGAAATCGGGGAGTTGACGGGCAGGAGATTCCCGCAGTCACGACGAGCCTGGCTAATTACCGACAGCAATGTTGGACCGCTGTGGGCGTCTCCGGTGATCAG
Organism: uncultured Chloroflexia bacterium; assembly: GCA_963822235.1. Lineage (GTDB taxonomy): Bacteria > Chloroflexota > Chloroflexia > Thermomicrobiales > Thermomicrobiaceae > CALAGB01. The sequence continues at coordinate 15,224 of CAWGGU010000005.1, read as the reverse complement.
CGCGCTGACCGAATCCGATTTCGCGGTCGAACGCGTCGATGTCCCTGCCGGTGAGTCGAGCAAGGCGATCTCCCAGGTTTCAGCGCTTCTGGATAGGCTGCTGGACGGGCGCATAGATCGACGAGACGTCGTCGTTGCTCTCGGCGGCGGCGTCATCGGTGATCTGGCCGGATTTATTGCGTCCATTTCCTTGCGCGGAGTCGGCCTGATTCAGGTTCCGTCGTCGCTGCTGGCCATGGTCGACAGCAGCGTCGGCGGCAAGACGGGCGTGAATCACGCACGCGGGAAGAACCTCGTCGGTGCGTTTTATCAGCCTCAACTCGTGCTGGCGGATCCGCTCATGCTCGAAACGCTGCCGGAGCGGGAAGTCCGAGGCGGCTGGGCCGAGATCATCAAGCACGCCATGATCGAATCGACGGCGACTTCGTGTGCAGGCACGCCGCTCCTGGATCTGCTCGAGCGTACGCCGATCGAAGATTGGAATGGTCCCGACTTTCTCGCCGATGTCGTGCGACGCAACGTCCTCATCAAGCACTCAGTCGTTCAGAAGGACGAGAAAGAGATGGGGTTGCGCCGGGTATTGAACTACGGTCACACCCTGGGCCACGCCATGGAAGCCTCTGGCTATCGCTATCACCACGGAGAGGCGATCGCTCTTGGCATGCGTGCGGCAGTCGATATCGCGATTCGTACCGGGAGGACCTCAGACGAAGTCGCACATCGCCAGAATCGGCTTCTGGACGGGGTAGGGCTGCCGTCCCGATTCGAGGGCGAGCTTGACGATGTGATCGAACGATTGGCATCCGACAAAAAGGCCGTGAATGGCCGTTTGACGTGGATATTGCCCGGTCACGAGATCGGATCAGTCGACGTCGTCTCCGGCATTCCACTCGACGTCGTCGAGGCGGCCGCAGCGTCATTGGGGGCGCAACGCCGATGAATCGGGCGGATTGTTCGGCCCTAACTGCTGTGTTATAGTGCGGAAAATGAATATTGCTCTCTCTTATCCCGAGTGGTGGAGGGAACGGCCCGAGGAAGCCCGGCAACCGGCAGGAGACTGTTTGGTGCCAATTCCGGCAGCGAATGCGTCGCTGGCAGATGAGAGTGAGTAGGAAGTCTGACGGCTTCTCGCTCACGAGTGGCTGTCTTTTTTGTGCCACAAAGTCGCATCCACTGCCGTATTGCATTTCGCCAAGACTTCAACTCGTGTCACACTTGTACGTAAAACGTCGTTCGACGTGAACGCACGGATGAACCCGTTCAAAGGGAACAGGATCGTCCTCAAGTTGAGAAGAGGTGCCTGTGAGCGAAACCGCCGAAGCTCGATTCGATATTCGTGATATTGGACTCGCGGAAGACGGTAAGCGGCGTATCGCTTGGTCGGGCCGTGAGATGCCGGTGCTCGATCTCATTCGCCAGCGATTCGAACGCGACAAGCCGCTCGAGGGTATTCGCATCGTCGCGTGCGTGCACGTCACATCGGAAACCGCCAATCTCGCCTATACGCTCAAAGCCGGTGGGGCCGACGCGGTCGTCTGTGCCAGCAATCCGCTCTCGACCCAAGACGACGTCGCCGCGGCGCTCGTCTCTGACGGGTTTCAGGTCTATGCGATCAAGGGCGAAGACGGCGAGACATACCACCGGCACATTCAGGAAGCGTTACGCCACCGGCCCAACATCGTGATCGATGACGGTGCTGACGTCGTTACGAACCTGCACCAGGATCGCAAAGATCTGCTCAAGGACATGATCGGCTCAACTGAAGAGACGACGACCGGCGTTATCCGCATGCGCGCCATGGAGAACGACGGAGTCCTGAGCTTCCCGGTCGTCGCGGTCAACGATGCCGACACTAAACACTTCTTCGATAATCGTTACGGCACCGGACAGAGCACGCTCGACGGAATCATTCGCGCCACAAACATTCTGTTGGCTGGCAAGACGATGGTCGTCGCGGGATACGGCTGGTGCGGTCGAGGCATTGCCATGCGCGCCCGCGGCATGGGATCACATGTGATCGTCACTGAGGTGAATCCGGTTCGCGCGCTTGAGGCGGTGATGGACGGTTTCGTCGTCACCACAATGGAAGAAGCCGCCAGCATCGGTGACATTTTTGTCACCGCCACCGGTGACATCAACGTCATCGACCGTGCCCATTTCGAACGCATGCATGACGGCGCGATCGTCGCGAATGCGGGGCACTTCAACTCGGAGATCAACCTGCACATGCTCGACGAGATGGCGGCCGAAGGTCGGCGCCATTTGCGCCCGTTTGTCGAGGAATATCGGCTGACCTTGAGTCGAGGAATCGTCGTTTTGGGCGAGGGACGGCTGATCAACCTGGCCAGCGCCGAAGGACATCCAGCGAGCGTCATGGACATGAGCTTTGCCAACCAGGCCCTCTCATGCGCGTATCTGGTTCAGGAAAAAGGAAAGCTCGAAAACGTCGTCCATTCGGTTCCCCGGCACATCGACGAAGAGATCGCGGCTCTTAAGTTGCACAGCATGAAGATCAAGATCGACACGCTGACGCCGGAACAGGAGCGTTATCTCAATTCCTGGCAGTCGGGGACGTAGTGTTCGGCGTTGATGCAATGTGGCTGAAGTTTAGGGAAGGTGGTTCGTGAGCACGAGTTTCATGCGTTCGGCACAGACGCTCTTTACGTCGGAATCGGTCACCGAGGGACACCCGGACAAACTCTGCGATCAGATTTCAGATGCGGTGCTGGACGCCATCATCGCCGAAGATCCAGATGCCCGCGTCGCCTGTGAGACCTCCGCGACAACCGGCTTGATTCTGGTCTTTGGCGAGATCACCACCGACACCTATGTTGACATTCCGGCGGTCGCGCGCAGAACGATCGAAGAAGTCGGCTACACCCGTGCAAAGTTTGGTTTCGACGCGGAGACGACCGGCGTAATCACGTCGATCAAAGAGCAATCGAAAGAGATCGACCAAGGCGTGAGTCGCTCGTTCGAGACGCGCGATGCGGACGGACACGATCCGTTCGATCTCATCGGTGCGGGCGATCAAGGGATGATGATCGGGTACGCGTGCGACGAGACACCGGAGATGATGCCGCTCACCATCTCTCTTGCGCACAAGTTGACTCGGAGACTCGCTGAAGCGCGCAAGTCGGGCGAGATCGCCTATCTCCGTCCGGATGGCAAGAGCCAGGTGACCGTCGAATATCACTATGGAAAACCTGCGCGCGTGCAGACGGTCGTCATTTCCGCACAGCACGATCCAGCCGTGACGCAGCGCCGTCTGCGGGACGAGCTCACCGAAGGAGTTGTGCAGGAGATCATCCCATCGGAATTCCTGGACGGAAACACCCGCATCCTGATCAACCCGAGCGGCGGATTCTCGATCGGTGGTCCGATGGGGGACGCTGGTTTGACGGGTCGCAAGATCATCGTGGACACCTACGGCGGCATGGCTCGCCACGGCGGCGGCGCATTCTCGGGCAAAGATCCGACAAAGGTGGACCGCTCAGGTGCTTACGCGGCGCGCTATGTGGCGAAGAATGTCGTCGCGGCAGGTTTGGCGGATCGCTTTGAACTTCAGATTTCCTACGCCATTGGCGTTGCGCATCCTGTCTCGGTGCATATCGAGTCATTCGGCACCGAACATGTCGACGAGGAGTTGATCCTCAAGCTCATCGATGAGTATTTCGATCTTCGACCCGGAGCCATCATCCGAAATCTCGACCTGATGCGACCGATCTACCGACAGGTTGCGGCCTACGGTCATTTCGGACGTCCGGATCTTGATCTCCCATGGGAGAAGACAGACAAAGCCGAAATTCTGCGTGATGCGGCCGGGTTGAACGAGATCCCGGTCTCGGCGTCTCGCTGAATTCGACTGTGACGATCGAGCGGCCGGCGGACAGTGTTACTGCGCTCGTAACCGGAGCCAGTGGATTCGTCGGCCGCCATCTCATCAAACTACTCCAATCAGAAACCTCCTGGTCATTGATCGGCGTGCAGGGCCATCCGGGCCTGCGTGAGCCGGGCGTCAGGCAGGTCGTGTGCGATCTGCTAGACGCCGATCTCACGTCACGTGTCATCGAACGTTACCGTCCGGACGTCCTCTTCCACCTCGCGGCCCAGGCGTACGTGCCAAAGGCGGTCGCCAACCCAGCTGAAACCCTCGTCAATAACGCCGTGTCGCAACTGAACCTTCTCGAATCATGTCGTGCTGCGGGAATTGATCCGGTCATTGTGGTCGTAAGCTCGGCCGAAGTCTACGGCGCCGTGACTCCAGAACAGATCCCGATTTCCGAGGATCAGCCGTTCCAGCCGCGTAATCCGTATGCGGTCAGCAAGCTCACTCAGGACATGCTCGGGTTGCAGTATCACCTGAGCTACGGGATGAAGATCGTTCGCGTTCGGCCGTTCAACCACATTGGCCCAGGTCAAAACGATCGATTCGTCGTGTCGAGCCTGGCGCGCCAGATTGCAGAGATCGAACTGGGCCTGGCCGATCCCGTACTGCTCGTCGGTAATCTCGATTCTGTGCGGGATTTTCTTGACGTTCGGGACGTCGTGCAGGCGTATCTTGCCGTCGCGAAGATCGAGTTTTCGGGGAACGTTTTCAACGTCGCTAGCGGTCGAGGTGTTCGGATCAGTGCGGTTCTCGATAACTTGCTAGGGCTCTCCAGCGCCGATGTGGACGTGCGCGAAGATCCGTCGCGGTTGCGTCCTTCCGACATTCCGATGCTGGTGGGCGATTCAACAAGATTGCGTGAGGCGACCGGATGGACGCTTTCTCTGCCCCTCGAGCGATCGTTGCGCGATACCCTCGACGACTGGCGAGCGCGACTCAAGTGATTTGCGCCAAGTCGAGTCAAACTGTCTCCGTGGGATCGAGCGTCAAGTCAATCAGACCGTCAGTCAGCTCTAAAATGAGGCGAATCGGCGACAACCATTCGGCCCGTTTTCGGGAGTCCGCCCGGTGTGCTGATCGAACAGTGAAGTTCCCGCGATCGGTCATCACCAATGGACGATACCCAAGTTGCGATGCCCCGCCCACGAATCGCAGTGCTTGTTCGACGGTCCAGTCCGGTTGGACCTTGAGTTCGAGGTCGGTTGGATATCCGAAATAGGTGGCCAAGGACTCATTCTGGTCGACGGGGTGAATGTTTCCCGTGCGGATGTCGTCAATGGCGACTACGAGCGTTGCCGCGCCGATCCGGCTGACGTTTGCTTCAAACGACGCGTCGATGAATTCCGTAGTCAGCTCGAATTCGCGCTGTATCAATATCGGCCCGCTGTCAAACCGGTTCGTCAGCGTGTGAATGGTCACTCCCCACTTGCTTGCACCTGTCTGAAGAGCCCAGAAAAGCGGGTCGGGCCCGCGAAATCCCGGCAGCAAGGAGGGGTGAAGGTTGATGGCTCCGTGTCGTGACGTGCGAATTATGGAGTCCGGGACGCGCCACGGAAAACATGAGGCAACCAGAAGGTCCGGCGCGATCTGATCGATCGTCTCGGACAACTGGCCCGACATTGGTCGACGAACTTCGAGAATGGGGATGTCGCGTTCCAAAGCGAGTTGGTCGACGGTATCCGAGTCGCCGGACGGAATTGAGGGAGCGATGCGGATTGTCGGTCGATGGCTAACGCGCCGCACGGATGGCCCGAAAGCCCGAGAAGATGGGATGACCACGGCACCGACCGTAACGTCCGCGCGCAATAGTCGGTGTAGCGTGACGATCGTCTGTATGCAGCGGCGGCCGAAGAGTACGATGGTAAACGGGCGCCCATCTTGCGATCGGTCATCAGGTGTGGCGGTGTTGATTGACATGAGTTCGGTGCTCAATTAGGCTTGTTGGTCGGTAGGACGTACGGAGAGAAGGTCACAGCATGCCCAGGATGGTCAACTGCGTGAAGATTGGGCGAGAGATGCCCGGTTTGGAGAAGCCTCCATTTCCTGGCGCGCTGGGAGAGCGCATCTTCAACAACGTCTCGGAAGACGCGTGGGAGATGTGGCGCGAACACCAGACGATCCTCATCAATCACTATGCGTTGAATCCAGCCGATCCTGATGACCGCAAGCTGCTGCGGCAACAGATGGAAGAGTTCTTCTTTGGCGAGGGAGCGCAGATGCCTGAAGGCTGGATGCCGGCCGGAGCGGGCGGAGCCAAAGGCGGCGGTGGGCCAGCTCCGCGCAAGAAGTAGCTCACACGCTGCCATCTACGCGCACCCGATCAACGGGTAACCGCACGCAAGCGGATCTCTGGCGTGATGTGAAAATCGAGTCGCTCGTGCGCAAGCCGGAGTGCCGATTCGACTCCGTCAGGAGTCTCTCCCTTGGCGAAGATGAAACCGAGATAGCTTGCCCCTTCGGGCAGGGGCACGATCGGGTGATTGACGCGCGCGGTGATTTCGATGCCAGTCACTCCCTCGACCTGATGCGCCAGGTCAAGCCCCTCAACCTTTCGCAGAACCCCGCTCTTGGGGATCGGGATCATCATGACGCCGACCGCTTCGTCTCCGCGCTGATATCCGTCGACCGAAGCGCCGGTGGCTTGCAGCAATATCAACTCTTCGAGCGCCATCCCTGTTCCAAATTCCAGGATCGTTGAGCAGAGGCCGCCAATCGAGCGTCCCGCAACTTCGATGATCCACGGTCCGTGATCGTTCACGCGCAGTTCGGCGTGGACCGGCCCCTGATGCAGGCCCAACGCGCGGGCGGCGTCTTGAGTGCAGTCAGCGATGGCGCGCTGCACACCAGCAGACAAACGGGAGGGCGTCACATAGATCGTCTCCTCGAAGAAGGGCCCATCGAGCGGATCAGGTTTGTCGAACAGAGCGAGAACATGTAATTTGCCGTCGTCGAGCAAACCTTCGAGCGCCACCTCAAAGCCGGGCACAAACTCTTCGATCAGAACGGTCGCTTCCTCCAGGCTCTGACCATCCATCTCGATCACCTGGCGCGTGCGACTCAGCGCCGCGATTAATTCCTCTTCGTTGTCGGCGCGGATCACACCGCGGCTCCCAGACAGGTGTGTCGGCTTCACCACGAGTGGGAAGTCAACGTCGCCCACGAGTACCTTGTCGTCAATCGTCGCCGGATAGGCTCGAAAACCGGGAACCGGAACACCCTCAGCGTGGAGCAAGTTCCTCATCAGGTGCTTGTCTCGTGCCGCCAGGGCGGCGTCTGGCGAGTTGCTTGATAACCCAAGCAGATCGCTGGCGAGTGCCGCGAGCACCGTTCCGCTGTCATCCACGGCGATGATCGCGTCGATCGGCTGCTCCCGGGCGAATGCGGCGATCTCGATGGCTGCTTCGCGCGGACGACTGAAATCGACCCCGAGAGGCACGTTCCATTCCGACGCTAGCGCCTTTGGCAGATCGACGCCCAACACGATGTCGATGCCGAGTCGCTCTGCCGCCGAGGAGAACGCGGAACCACGGTAGCTCGACGGGGTAACGAGAAGCAGAACGCGTTTGGATTGGCTCGACGAAAGCTCTTGCATGTTGAGTGCCCTACTAGAGTGCGATGAACGAACTGGATAAGACGATTTCGTCGCCGAAACTGTCAGACCATCGAACTCAAGAATACTCGAGAACTCGGGTCGCCGCGAACTGTGAACATCGAAATAGTGCGGGGCATGAGTGAACCACCCACGGCGCGTCAACCGACGGTCTGATGATATGCAGGCGGAGAGGATTGGGTGCCGATCAGCCGCGGCTGGTGGTTGCGATCTCGCGTGCTGGCGCAGGCGCAGCGCTGTTGAACTTGTACCGGTACATGCGCGCGTCGGCCGCGGCGACGAGTGACACCGCGCGATCGCCGTCGGCCGCCAGCGAAGCCATGCCCCACGAGATCGACGGTAGTGGGACGCTCTCGCCGTGCAGGTCAAAGGTCGATTCGGTGATGACGTTGACCATGCGACGCGCGTAGACGACTGCACCTTGCTCATCAACTCCGGGGAGAATCACGGCGAACTCATCGCCGCCATACCGTGCCACGATGTCGGAGGTGCGCGATTCTCGCTCAAGCAGCGATGAAAGTGCTCGTAGCGCCGTATCGCCCGCAATATGCCCGTGTGTGTCGTTGACGAGCTTGAGTCCGTCGACGTCGATGAGAATCAGCGACACGTCACCGTGCACCCGCACAGCCCGCAAGAGCTCCTCCTCGAGCCGTTGGTAGAAGTGGCGATGATTGGCTACTCCCGTCAGTCCATCGAGCGTCGCGCTCTTCTTGAGCTGATCGTGGAGCTGGGCAACTTCGACGACCTGTGCGAGTTGTTGCGCAACGATGACCAACAGCGCTTCATCATCCGACGTAAACGAACCGGTGCGCCGTCCCTGCACGTCGATGACGCCGATGGTCTCTCCCTCGATCACCAGCGGCACCGCCAGATGCGATCGAGTCTTTGGATGCCGTCCCTGGTTTCCTCGGGAATCTTGTTGGGTATTCTCAATGCGAGCTGGCACCCGGTGTTCGGCAACCCAGCCAACGAGCCCTTTGCCACTCTCAACGCGCGTCTCTTTTACGGCCGTCTCCGTCGTCGGTTTGGTTTGGCTGATCAGATCTCCAGACAGCGGATCCGTCAAATAGAGGTCGACGGTGCCAGTTCCAAGCTCGCGCTGGATGAGATCGGTCACGCGGGCGATGAATCCGTCAATCTCCGTGACTTCGCCGATCATCTGCACCACGCGGTAGACAATCCGCATGGCGCGGGTGTCGACGGTCGAGATACGTCCGGCGACGGTGTAGCTCTGATGGTTCGGCTCGGAAGCCAGAACTGGTTCGTCGTTGAACCGCTGTATCTTAAGGAAAATGGCCACGACGTCCGGATGGAACTGCGTTCCGCTGCATCGTTGAATTTCGGCCAGCGCCTTTTCTCGTCCAGGTGCCACACGATAGGGGCGATCCGTCGTCATGGTGTCGAACGTATCGGCCACCGAGATGATCGCGGCACCGAGTGGGATCTCGCGTCCCTCGAGCCCGTCTGGATAGCCTCCGCCGTTGTACCACTCGTGATGGTGGCGCACGAGCGGCGCGAGCGGCATGAGCGATGGGTTCTCGGAGATGATCTTCGCGCCCAACGCGGCATGTTCCATGATGAGTGCTCGTTCGTCGGGGTCAAGCCGGCCCGGCTTCTGCAAGACCGAATCAGGAATGCCGATTTTGCCGATGTCGTGGAGCAGACCGGCAAGCTCAATGGCTTCCACGTCCTCACGACGCAGGTCAAGCGCGTCCGCGATTGAGCGCGAGTAGGCCGCCACTCTTTCTGAATGGCCGTGCGTGTACGGGTCCTTCGCGTCGACAGTGGCCGCCAGCGTTCGGATGCTCGACAGATACAGGTCTCGCGTGCGCTCGTACAGCCGGGAATTGTCCGCGGCGACCGCCAGTTGATTCGCGACGGTCTTCAGCAGTGAGATGTCCTCGCTCGAGTACGGCAGGTCGGCTTTCTTCGGACCAAGGATCAGCAGTCCGACGATGTCCTTGTCTTTCTCCAGCAGGATCATCAGAGCGGCGTCATCGGATGAAGCGTCGAACCGCTGCCGGAGACCGCCGGCCTCCTGGAGCGCCACGACGATTGGATGGCGAACGCTCAACTCTTGCCAAGTTTGTGAAGGTGGAATACCGACGCCGGCATTCAAGCGGAAAATCTGAGCCGCCGAGTCGAACATATACATGCGCACGTGTGTCGGCTCGAGCGTCTGCGAGATCAACGTCGCCGTTAGCTTGCCGAGGTCCTCGCTCTCGAGGTGTTCGATCATACGGCGGCTAAACTCAAGGAGTTGCGTTCGATAGTCATAGTGACTGTGGTCGAAAGCACGGTCCACCTGGCGTTGCAGTTCGTCACGAAGACGCTGGAACAGGATCGCCACGATGGTTCCAGAAACCGCCAACACGAAGGCATCGTTCATGCCCACCTGGTGCTGAACGATAGTGGTTCCGACGAAGAGGATCAGCGCGTAAATACCCGTGACCGTCAATGCCAGAACCGAATAGACGATGCCGCGCCGAATATAGAGCTGCAAATCCATGATTTGGTAACGGAGGATCGCATAGCCAAACGACAGCGGCAGCAAGACCAGAGCCAGCATCGAGTACTTCGGATGAAGAATATAGTCTCCCGAAACTGACTCAGGAATGACCGAGAGTGCGACAAACGGGACAACGGCAACGATGCTGCTCAGCACCACGATTCGAATCTGGGTGTGAGCACGCTGTCCCCGCGTGGTCCGCCAGCCGTAAATCAGTGAGCCCAGTCCAACGAGCAGGCAAGACACCAGATATGGGAAGCCCCACAGTCGCAGCAGCCCGTAGCTATTAGGCGCGACTTGAACTGAGTAGTACCAGAACACAGCGAACGGAATTGAAGTAAAGGGCACGACCCCAACCGGGATTCGCACGCTCCGAAAGCGCAATTCACGTTTTATTGGAAATACAAGAAACAGATACGCGAAGCTTGCAAAAGCGAGAGCGAGAAGCTCGGCATGAATTGGTATTGACCACGCGTTTAGACGGTAAACAGACGGCAACACTGCTAGTTCCAGGGCACCCACGGTGCACGCGAGAGACAGAGCACGAGGCGCGCTGCCATCGCCGACCAATAGGACGGCAATTCCGACTATCGCGAAGACGACGCTGCAGAGGAGAACGAGATTCCAGTCTGGATCAGATTCGGACGCATCGACGCTGATGCGACTTGCGTTGGTAGGGTTAATGACTTCAATGCGAGAGCCAATGTCGGTGCTTCTAATGTGCTGAGAGCTATCGGCCGGAAGTTGATGGCCATCTATCGATGTGACGATGTCTCCGACTCGTATTCCAGAGTCGTATGCGGCACTGAGAGGATGAACGTTCGAAATCGTCCAGGCTTGCGCAGATGACGACCAGGTTATTTGCACGCCGACGGGTGCGTTTGTGTAGCACGATCGGATGCCAAGCGCGAAGAGAACGGAAAAACCCACAAACACCGCAACCGCGACAACTTGGCGGCTTCGAATGCGGCTCGACCGCAAGGTCCCTCCGATGTGAGTTGGCGTCATCATTTGACTCATTGGTCACCGACCAGTCGCTCAAGAGAAGTCACGTTCTGATCACGGGCACGGAGCGACTCGATGACGCGACGACAGCCGTTTCGTTCTGTTTCCATAAGAACCCACGTGAATTGAAGTGCGCCCGATTTGCGTAGGGCGCTCTCGTCAACTTCATGAGGCAGGCCGCGCTCTCCGGATTTCTGAAACACGAGCGGAATCGTCCCTTTTGATCCGCTGACATCCGATTTCGCGACCGATCGAGCGTCGCGCATGTCATTGCTCAGTTGGTACGCAGTTCCGAGATGGACACCAAAGTCACCGAACAAAGACAAAATGGCAGGATCCGATGTGCCCAGCATTGCCCCCATCACAGCGGCACCCGATACCAGGCTTCCGCTCTTCGCCCGCGCGATCTCGAGTGCGGTGCTGGTCGACATGCTCCCGTCGCTTACGGATGTCAGATCCGCGTCTTGGCCAATAGTTGAGGTTGCGATCGATGTCGCGAGGCTCTGAACCAAACCCAGGAACAACGGCTTGTCTTGAGCGATGAGATCCGGTCCGCTGAGGGCTGAGAAGGTTAGCGCAAGTAATGCGGTTGATGCGTTAAGTGCTCGGGACACCCCGCCCCGCGAGCACACAATGGAGTCGTCGCCGTCCTCAACTTCATCCAGGATGTCCGAAGCCGCGATACACATCTCGAATGCAGCTGCGACGCGCTCGACCAAGTCAGCCCGTCCGTGGGCCGCCGCGCAGCATCCCTTGATAACGTCGAGAAAGCGTGAAGGGCGACTTTGGTCGAGGATTCTCCCTGGTTGTGACAGGGCAAGGAGGATAAGTTCTTTGAAGGGGGCGGGAAACCCCGCCCCCTCCACCGCATCCAGCACGAGTTGTTGTGCCGTTGTTGCTGACATCAACCCTCACAAGGTTGTACGTCAGCGGTCGTGATGACGGAATTTAGTACCAAGCTCCGAAGTGAACGTCGCCGAAGTTGTCATCGTCAGCGATCTGTCCGCACAGCTTGGATACGGCTGCCTGAGCATCCGCACCGAGATCGAACTCGGCCAGGGCAGCATCAGGGTTTGCCATCGCGACCGCCCGGAATTCGGCGTCGCTGACCAACCGACGGACAACAGTCTCCATTGACTGGAGCTCCATGTTTCCCCCACTTCGGCCTCAGCGACGCAAAGTACCACGTGCGTTACTGGGCCCATTTTATGAGTTAGTCCGGACAGCGCCCACTGCCCGATGGTACTGTCAACTATCATAGCGGCAATACTTTAATACTTCCAGTCATTTCTGTGCATTCGGGTCACATCTTCGATTTCTTACAGTCTACGGTGACGTGAAGTGGGCGTTGGCATCGGAGAGTTTCTTGCATATTGCGGCGTCCGTACGCGGCGGAATCGGCAAGCTGTGTCAAGCCTCCAACGCGACGAGTCCCAATTTGCAGCAAGATTAACGGATTCCAGACTGGCATAGGCGTACTCTGCGACCTAGCAATCGCGTCTGAGACCTTCGTCCGGGGTGAGTACCGACCTGGGCCATGTTAGACATATGAGGCAAAGAACTATCAATAAACAACGTTCGTGATGATTGGCATCAGCGCGTATAGTGGACATCCAATATGCGGACACGCACCAACCTGTCGCTCTGTCACGATCGGGTCCATTCTTCCGCGCGAAGACGAAAGTATCTGGCGCTTTCAGGACCGCGGTCGAGTCAAGTGTCGCGGATTGAATCACGGGTTGCGGCTGGTTCTGACAACACCCGGGACATGATCAACGCCAGCGTAGCCGGCGGCCCCTACGTTCACGAGCTACAGGAATGGGCAAAAAGTACCGGGAATTACCGTTGAAATTGGGTCGGGAGTGGGACCACATTACAGGATTCTCGCCCGCATTTGGAGCTGGGGGTAGCGTCTCGCTCGGCTGAGCAGGAGGCTTCGATGCAGTCGACCGACGGGAAAAAGAAACGACCCCGAAGGGCCGTCACCTTGCTCAATGCTCTCTGGCGGAAGCGACGGGGATTGCTCCTCCCTGATGAATCCGCTTGTCCCGGCCTTCCTCGCTGTGCACATCGCCGATCATTCTGAAGCCCAAGCCACGCGTCGTCGCTATCGCATCTCACGCTCACAAACTTCTGCAGCGACCCGGCAGGTAATTCGTGCGCGTTACGCCGCTGGCGCGTCGCTCCGGGCACTCGCGGCTGAGTATGGCGTAAGTCATGAGACCATCCGGACCATCGTGCGTGCTCAGGATGAAGGTAACGGTAAGCAAACAATTGTCACCGGCCCGGCAGAGTTCTGCTGAAGCGAACCGGGCAGATCATCGGAGGATTGATCTGTTAATGTTGGAGCTTCTAGTATTAGAACCCGACGTCATCTGTAGTCGAGCACGCCTTGAGGCCGACTTGCACAATCGTCCAACGCTCGTGGCCACACCAGTCCTCGCCTGGCGTATCCATGTTTGCCGGGATGACAACTTGAGATCGGCCAGCTGACATGCTGCCCACGCATGATCTCGGAGATGACAAGAAACTCAAAAGCAATTCTGTCACGGTTTCCGCTGTCTGCATGAAATCAACTACCACCAAAGACGTGTCCGCTGTAGTGGCGGACTTCCCGTCCGCCGACAAGATATCGAAATCAAAGTGGTCCTTGTACGTCCCGTCTGGCTGCAATGTGTTCTGAAGATGTCGCCGAACTACTCGTAATGCGTGCGTTGGCAGTCATGTTTAGCATCGTTGGTGTTTGAGCACCAGATGCATTCACGCGGTCAGGAGTAACCCGTGTTGGTATCGCAATTGTGCGGACAAAAGCCCGAGCCGGATGAGTCGGATCCAAAGTGGGCAGAAGGGGCCGCAGTTTGAAACCGTGATGCGCATGTTCGAGATATTGACCTTGGACGGAACGAGGCGGCGGGCTATTCACCGCACCTGCTCGAATCCGCGACGATTGCCGGAACGCTGGCGCCGGGCTCGCTGCGGGGAGCTGATCCAGTCGCTGGAGCATGCCGCAGCCGATCTTGAATCAGCGAGTCGCCAGTTTCGGGGCGCGATCGCTGTCCTGACCCGCATCGCTCCACCGCATGCCGACGAATCTCAGTAGGGCAGAGTCCTCGTCATCGACGGCCTCGATCGAGTGGAACGCGGACCGGGCTTTCAGTCCATGAGGATTGGTTGGATGCCGGTTACGCCTCGCCCAACGTGGCGAATTCGGTCTTGAAGCGCTCGTAGCTCTCTTGGAGGCGCACGTGCCAGGCTGGGACATCGTCATCACCCACCTCACTATCGAGCGGCATGACCCCCAAATCCACGATGCAAAAGCGGATCACGTCCTCGATGGTGACCCAACCCGTGGGGAGGTGGAGATCGTTGAGTATCGGCGGTTGACCACCACCGAGCTCGATGGGAAGCGGTCCTTGCAGGTGTTGCCGACACCTATAGGATGACGCGGGGGGAACCTTGTCATACTCCCAGCGCAGCAGCGGTTCTGATGCACCGATCGGCGTGAGGGTGTACTGATACTTGATGGTCCGGAGACGCACGCGATCCTGTTGACCCTCAACGGCGTCACAGACCTGGCCGAGATAGAGATCGACTGGGCCAAACGTGGATGACAAGGTGACCCCGATCGGCACGCCACCCTGACGGAAACTGAGCTGAACCAGGTTCGTCCCACGGACGAAGAAGGCGATCAGCGGTGTGCGCGTGATGGTATGGGAAAACAAGACGTTGAGGTGGGTCCGAAAGGCCTGACTGACGTCACGGAGATGACGACCCTCGATCGGCATACCGTCGGGCTAATCGGCCGCGATGGGCTCGTGCTCGAGCATGCTGACGAGGAACCCGAGGTCAGTACCAACTGGGTCCGTCGGGAGCGTTCGGTGATGGGCGGCGGCCAGCGCCTCGTCGAACGAGAGACCGATAGCTTCCGCTTCAAGCCGAATCAACTCCCGTAACTGGTCAGGTGAAAGCTCACCTGACTCCAGCGCATTCAGGAGTTCGTCCGGAATCTGGAGGTGTACCACGGCCATCAACGTGCCCTCTCAAACGGTGCGTGCACGCACATTGTTCACGTATAGTGCGCAAATCCGCCGACTAATCGTACCGCACGGCGGCATCATGTCAATCAGACGCTGGTCTTGTGCCACGATGGGTACGGCCCGGTTCGTGAGACATTCGCGGTAACGTGTCGTTGTCCGCGTCTGGACTTGCTC
>CAWGGU010000004.1:252500-909898 GCA_963822235.1 uncultured Chloroflexia bacterium | reverse complement strand
GCTGATTGAAGCCATCGACCGCACCGGTCGTGGCATCAAAGGAGGCGTAGACCCACCCACGCTGGTTGACCGTGGCATACAGTCCCAGAGGAAACCGGCGTGGCGTTCGTGCCGACCTTGAGCTTGACCAAGACGGACTGCAGACGACTCGGAACGAGATGTCCTGAGGCGTCATGGGCAAGTCCACCGCTTGGCGCCTGCTGAACTTGATAGACCTCCATGATCACCATCGTGCCGACCGGAAAGACGCCCGTCGTCTGAAACGGCTGGATCGAGGCTGGCGTGATGTACATCTCCCGAACCGCACCACCACTATCGGTGCGATCGACCGTCACATAGCGGGTGAAGGTTGCCGGTACATTTCCGCAGCCAACATTCAAGAGACCCCGAGCGCATTCACGCTCGGGGTCCATGAGCGATTGGCGGTCAGGCGACGGATTCGCTTACCAGGCCTGACCGGCAACCTGGCGCGTGGCGACGTTGAGCCGGTTCCAGACGTTGATGCTGGCGATGGCCAGAACCAACGAGCCGAGCTGCTGCTCGTTGAAGTGCTTGGCCGCCTCATCCCAGATCTCGTCCGGCACCGGGTCCGAGCGGTCGGCGATGCGGGTCGCCGCCTCGGTCAGCGCCAGCGCGGCCCGCTCGGCGTCGCTGAAGAAGGGCGCATCGCGCCAGGCCGCCACCGCGAAGATGCGCTCGTCGGTCTCGCCCAGCTTGCGGGCGATCTGCGGATGCTGCACGGCGCAGACGCCACAGCCGTTGATCTGACTGGCCCTCAGGCTCATCAACTCGAGCAGCTTTGGCGACACGCCAGCCTCTTGCACGGCCTTGCCCAGTGCCTGGAGCGCGTCCATCGCCCCGGGAACCACAAATGCCGGGATGGTTCATGCGTGCTTGCATCGATACGGTCTGCATTTTGACCCCCTCTGGTCACATCATCCATGAGGAGACCCATCCGGCGGATCTCCGCGTCACATCAGACCGGTTTCATCGGTCTACAGTTAAGACACGTGGCAACGAAGGGATGTGACCGGTGGAAGAAAATCAATGGCTAACAGAGCGCTTCGAGGAGCATCGCTCGCATCTGCGCGCCGTCGCCTACCGCATGCTCGGCTCGTTGAGCGAGGCGGACGACGCCGTGCAGGACGCCTGGCTGCGCCTCAGCCGCGCCGACGTGAGCGACGTCGAGAATCTGCGCGCCTGGCTGACGACCGTGGTGGCGCGCTTGTGCCTCAACATGCTGCGCTCACGGCAAACACGACGAGAGGAATCGTTGGGCGTTCACGTGCCTGATCCACTCGTGACCCTTGCGGATGGCGGCAACCCAGAGCAACAGGCGCTCCTGGCCGATTCGGTGGGTCTGGCTCTGTTTGTGGTGCTGGAGACGCTGGCGCCCGATGAGCGACTCGCCTTCGTGCTGCACGACATGTTCGGCATGCCGTTCGACGAGATCGCGCCACTGGTCGACCGCACGCCGACCGCGGCCAGGCAGCTCGCCAGCCGGGCGCGTCGCCGTGTAAGAGGAAAGGCACCGGTTCCGGACCGCGATCTCACCGAGCAGCGCAAAGTGGTCGACGCCTTCTTCGCCGCCGCTCGCCAGGGAGATTTCGCGGCGTTGGTCGCGGTGCTTCATCCGAACATCGTGCTGCGCGTCGATACTGGCAGCGCTCCGATCCCTGCAGGTACCGAGCGAGGTTCATGGCGCGCGACGACGGTGGCCAATCAAGCGCTGATGTTCTCGGGATGCCGGATCGTGGTGTTGCAGCAGGTGCTGATCAACGGCGCCGCGGGCGTGGTCGTCTTTCTTGGCGATCAACCGGTCTACTCGCTTATGGCCTTCACCGTGGCAGGCGGAAGGATCGTTGCGATCGACGGCATCGCCGATCCAGAGCGCCTGCAGCGCGATGAATCTGCCGCCGCGCGACGCCTGACATGACGAACGGCGGCGTCAATGACGCCGCCGGTTCCTCATCTGATATCAGTGCATGCGGAAGGAGCGAGCTACTCCTCGTGCTCGGCCTTGATCTGGTTCGTCACCAGCCAGGTCGCGAAGCGCTTGCGCTTCTCGAACGGGGTCAGGTTCCGTTCGAGAACTTCCTGGAACTTCGGATCGTCCGGCATCGCATCGAAGAAGGTGTCGTACCCCTTCATCTGATCCGTCATCACCTCGATCGCCTTGTCGGGATGCGAGCGGTAGCGGGCGTAGGTCTGATACATGCGCAAGGTGCCGCTGGCCGGTTCGGTTCGCAGGATGCTGAAAGGCGAGAAGAGAGGCGGTTCGCTCGCGGTGACGATGAAGGACACGCGCCGCACGTAATCGCGGCCGTGCTCGAGCTGAACGACGTACATGCCTGGCGTGGCGACGGCCGGCACGGTGAAGGAAATGCTGTGCGGCTTCCCCTCAGTGTGCACCACCGGCAGCAGCGTGTAGCCATCTCCACCGTGGTGTAAGCCCCACAGAACACGCCAGTCCTTCAACGCTCCAAGGTCGCGGCCAACGATGGCGATGTCGATCGTGGCGCCCGGACCCGCCCAGCGACGTGAAAGGGTTACGCCTTCGGACAGGGCGGCTTCGGGGTCGATCTTGCCCCGGGCTTTCCCAGACGCTTTCGCAGCCTGATGCGAACTGCTCGGCCCATGCCCATGCTCGCCCGATCCATTCGCGGCACCCGGCTGCGAGTGTGGATGTTGCGAAGATGAACCATTCGTGTGGTCGTCGCGGTCACGCATCAGCATCTCCTCAGTATCAGAACCTGTGCCGCCAGGCACAACGGCGCATCAAATTGTACGATCCCTCACAAATCGTGGCCAGCATTTCGCCAGGGCTCGGCCGTATTCCCCGGACAGAGCCCGCGCGATTACCGACATAATCGCGCGATCGCGCCGATCTGAAAAGGGGTTTTGCCCGGTCGTGACCTTTTACTCAGTAGCAGAGCAGATCCTCGAGGTCGACAACGCTCGAAAAACGCGTCGTTGCCGCCTCACCGCGTACCCGGTCGCGCGCGCTTTTCGACTCGCTCCTGCTGGCGACGTAGGCGCTCCTCGGCTCCTTCGATAGCCCGGCGCTGCTCCTGCGTTGCCCACGACATGAACGCGCCAAAGAGGCTGAGCCAGTCCTCGAATGAGACCTCGCTCGGCCTGAGTTCGAGGTTCACGCCGCTGTCGCGCGTGATGTGAGCCAGCGTGCGACGAGGCAGGATCGTCCCCAGCGCCTCCCCAACGGTCGGCTTCCAGGCGGTGAAGCCGAGGGTGACGAAGTCGCGATAGACCTGCTCTTCCTCAGGACAGATCAGGGGTGGACCTCGTTTGCTGAAGCGCAGCAGCACGACGTCGACGCGCGGCGGCGGCACGAAATCGCGCTGGCGGAAGCGATCGGCGATTCGAAGGTCGAACCAGGGACCCAGCAGCAACGCCGCCAGGGTCTGTTTCGGCGCACCCAGGAAACGCTCGGCCGCCTCGCGTTGAATGACGAGCGCCGTCTCCTCCGGCGGATTTTGGGCCCGCGTCAGCTTGTGGACGATGTCGGCCGTCACGTTGAACGGGATGTTCGCCACGACTTTATAGGGCGTTACCGGTAGCGGCAGATCGAGAAAATCCCCCTCGAAGATGGCGACGTTGCCGAGCGCACCAACCTCTTGGCCCAGCCTCCGGGCCAGCGTCGGGTCTTTCTCGATGGCGATCACCTGGCGACAGCCGTCCGCCAGGCGATGCGTCAGTACCCCGCGGCCGGGACCGATCTCGATCACCAGGTCGTCTGGTTGGATTGCGGACCGCTCGACGATGCGTCGTGCCAGGTTGGTGCGGATGAGGAAGTTCTGTGCGTAGCCGATCCGTTTGCGGGTGGTCATCTGAATCGCTCCTTAACCGAAAAAGCGCGCAGCCGTCGATCCGCCTTAGCCATTGCTGGCGGCGGATTGAGACAGAGCCCTTGCTCGGGGTGCGTTCAGATGTCAGATCGGGATCGATTGACCGGGGACGCGTGTCCGGCTTGGACTCCGTCTAGACCGGTCGAATGCGCGTCGTCATAGTCACCTGTGTCTCTCCTATTCCGGCCACCAAGGATACCGTACTCGTCGTTGCGGAAAAATATCGCGGAAAACGGCCGGTACCGTTTACCATACGCAGCGTTTCCGGCAACCCCGCAGTGCCAAACGAGGGGCGACGTCCAATCCGGTCAGTGGGGAAGGGATTTGATGATGATCAACCTGCATGGGGACATCCTCGGCGGAGTCGTCGTGCGCACTTTAGTGGTCTACGTCGCACTCCTCTTTGGGCTGCGTGTCGCCGGTAAGCGGGAGCTGGGCCAGATGAGCCCGTTCGATCTGGTCGTGATCCTGCTCATCGCCAACGCGGTGCAGAACGCCATGGTCGGATCCGACACATCGCTCACCGGTGGACTGGTCGCCGCGGCCGCTCTGCTGGCGATCAACTGGGTCGTCGGCCGTTTGCGCCTGCGCTATGGCTGGTTCGAACGCGAAATCCGGGGAACGGTCTCGCTGCTCGTCAACGACGGCCATTTCGTCGAGGAGCACCTGCGGCGGGAGGGTATCGGCGAAGACGACGTCTACATGGCGATGCGCGAGCATGGCGTCGACGACCTCTCGCAGGTCAAGGCCGCCATCCTGGAGGTTGATGGCACCATCAGCATCGTGCCGGAGCAGGCGGTGGTGCATCGCACGCGCCGCCGGGTGCGCGGCCGCAAGCCGACGGGGTGATGGGCGGATCGTTACACTCTGTTGACAATATGTCTGTGACAGACATATACTGTCCGTCATGGACACATATTCACCCCTGACACCTGCCGTCTTCTACATCTTGCTGGCCCTCGCCTGCGGCGAGAAGCATGGCTACCGCATCATGAAACAGGTGCGGGAGGATGCCAGAGGCACGGTCAAGATGGGGAACGGCACCATGTACGGCTGCCTGAAGCGCATGCTGGCGGACGAGCTGATCGAAGAATCTGGGGATCGCGTCGATCCGGAACTGGATGACGAGCGCCGTCGCTACTACCGCCTGACCGAGAAGGGCCACCGCACGCTCAACGCCGAGATCGAGCGTTATGCCGAGACCGTGGCGCTGGCCCGCCGCCGAAATCTCCTCGCCCGCACGAGTCTCGAGACGACGACGTGACGCGCAAAGAGCAACCAAACGATTGGGTTGCCCGGTGCTATCGCCTGGTCCTGCGGTTGTATCCGAAGGCGCACCGCCAAAGGTTCGAAGCGGAGATGCTGCGCACCTTCAAGGATCAGCACATAGATCTGTCGAAACAGGGCGCGGAGCTCGGAATCATGTTCTGGTTTGCGGTTATCAGTAATGAAGTCGTGAGTGCCTCGAAAGACAGGTTGACGGATTTGAGAACGAGAAATCTCGTGTCGAGCCTGCTGCTGATCGGCGCAGTCCTCCTTATCGGCTCTTCGTTCGTATGGATGAGTGGATTCATCCTGTTCGTCAAAATCCCTGCCATTCTGCTGCTGGCTATCGGATTCGTCGTGACGCGGTCGCGGGGTGTACGCGCCTCGCTGCGGCGATTGCCGCAGCGAGATTGGTGGCGAGAGGGATTACTCTTGGGGACGATTCTCGGCGTCCTATGGACCGTCTTGAATTTGGCACGGTATCTCTCTTCCGAGAACAGTTCGCTCCGCGAAGCGGCGAAATCGTTGGATCTGGGCATCCTGCTGATCGGTATGCCAGTCCTCTTCGGGCTGGCCGGATTCATCAGCGGCCGGCGAAGTGGAGCGATCTCGAGTGGAACGTTGGCTGGGATTGTCGCGTCCGTGTTCGGATCGATCCTTCTTGTGCTCAGCCTCGTGATCGTCATGGTCGTCTTCTGGGGCGCGGTTCGAGAGAACGCGTTGCAATCCGCGGAGATGATCAGAGCCTGGCATGCGAGCGGTGATACGACGTTTGGCCACTATCTCTGGCTCGACAATCTGGGCGGTGCGCTCGCGGCAACACTTGTGTCGCTCATCTTCGGCGTTCTGCTCGGAACGCTCGGCGGCGCACTCGGTTCTGCTCTTCACCGGCAGGGTAATGATGTCGGACGAACAATACCGATGGCGGGCGAGGGGCTCAAGTGATGGGTTCCCGGTCGGCTACTCGGGCGCTCGGGCCGCAACCCCGATGAACCGCCGCAACGCGCGGACGGATCAAGCAGCACGTTTCTACGGGCTCCTCCTGCGCCTCTACCCTCGGGCACATCGACAGACATTCGGCGCGCAGATGCTCCGGACGTTCATGGACGAATATCGGGACGCCGCCGAAGAAGGGCAGGCGGGGCTCGGCTTCTGGCTCGGTGTCATTGAGGATGAGTTCGGCAGCATCGCGCACGAGCACCTCAACAAGAGACCGGTGCCGCAGATCTACCCGATCATTATGCTGCTCGGAGGTGCCGAGTTCGCCACGATCTCCGTGGTTCACCCGAAGCACATCCCGATTCCGGCGTTGGCCGCCCTGGCGTTTCTACCAATCCTGGCCGTCATTGTGGCCGTCTTGCTCGCCATCACCGGAGTCGCGAAGTGGGCCGGAAACTGGAAAGTCGTGCCGGTGATTATCATCGCTGGCGGCGCACTCAGTATCTTCGGGGTTCACCAAGTGTATACGGCGGCAAACACCAATACGTGGTGCACCGGCTCGCATTCAACCACGTCGCAGCCGCCGGCCCAGCTGGTGAGCGCACAAGATTACTTCGCGCAGGGAGATCACGACTACGATCTCGGTGAATGTGACAACGCGATCGCCGCATATAGCCAGGCGATCGCCCTCGATCCAAGCTACGCCGAGGCCTACAACAACCGGGCCTATACCTACATGATGCAGCAGGATTATCAGTCGGCCCTCAGCGACCTGAATAAGGCCATCCAGATCCGTCCCGACTACGCACACGCCCTGATGAACCGTGGCGACATCTATAACTACGGCCTGGTCGACCGACCGTTGGCCATCGCCGACTATGAGCGGTTGATCGCCCTTGGACCGACATTCACTGCCGACACACAGGTCTGCGGGCACCTCTTCTACGCCGAGCATGACGGATGGCACCTCAAGACGGTCTGGGATTTGCCGCACGCTCACGCCGAATGCGGAGCCTGATTCCGCACCCTCCTCACGCCGACTCCCCCGGCGCTTGATGCAACGCCACGCCGGAGATCACCAGCAAGACACCGGCGATCTCACCGGGGAGCGGGATCTGCCGCAGCACGACCACAC
This sequence comes from uncultured Chloroflexia bacterium, assembly GCA_963822235.1. Lineage (GTDB taxonomy): Bacteria > Chloroflexota > Chloroflexia > Thermomicrobiales > Thermomicrobiaceae > CALAGB01. The sequence continues at coordinate 902,692 of CAWGGU010000004.1, read as the reverse complement.
CCATGAGCGTGGCGCAGGCGGGCAAGAGCGCCAGCATCAGGGCGAAGGTGGCACGCGGCAGTCGTGCCATGGCCAGCTGGTCGCAGACGTAGGGGATGACCGACGAGCAGACACCCACCCCGATGCCAGCCAACAGCAGGCCCACTGCGGGTGAAGGCCGGGCTTGCGGTAAAGAACCCCAACGGCGAGACGACCAATAACGCGATGAGCATGGCCGCGCCGAGTCGGTCGATCCCGGCGCTACCGCCATCCCGCGCCATGCGATGCCCGAGCATCACGTAGAGCATGAAGAGGGCGCAGTTGGCAAAGGCCAGCAGGAATCCGATCAATTCACCGGAGAGACGGGCGTCGGTCAGTAACCAGACACCGAAAACGGCGATGAGGAGGGCGAGTGCGTTGCGCCGCGTGCGCACTCCATAGGCGGCCAGCAGGATGGTGCCGAGAAACTCGATGGCCCCAACGGTCCCCAGAGGCAGGCGGTCGATCGCCAGGTAGAAGACGCTGTTCATTAGCCCCAGCACGACGCCGAAGAGGAGGAGCAAGCCGCGCTGCGACCAATCCTGCGCGATGAACAGACGCCAGGGTCGTCGCCACACGCCGAAGATGGCGGCCGCCGTGGCGATGCGCAGCCAGACCACACCCAAAGGCGCGACCGCTCCGAAGAGGAGGACCGCGAAGGCCGGCCCGAGATAGTGGAAGACGGCGCTAGTGACGAAGTAGGCGGGAGGTGGAATCCGCCCTGCCAGATCGCGTCCTGTCCTGGTACGCGTTGCGGTGACATCGAGCATATATCTATGCTAGAAGGGGGAAATAGACCCGTACATGGCAAAACGAAGGGAAGCGGCACCAGATGGCTACGAATGCAAGGGAAATTCAGCTCTTCACTTACAGACCGTCGAATGGGCTGCTCGACGAGCTCAATCTGACGATCCTGCGCCACCTGCAGCATGATCCGCGGCTCACCCTGGCGGAGCTGGGCCGTCGAGTCGGGCTCTCATCGCCAGCGGTGTCGGAGCGCGTCAAGCGTCTGGAGGAGGCGGGCGTCATCAAAGGATATTCGATCGAAGTCGACCCAACGGCGCTGGGGTTGCCATTGTGCGCCTACGTGCGCGTGCGACCCAATGCCGGGCAACTGACGCGCATCGCCGAACTGGCACGGGAGATTCCAGAGGTCGTCGAATGCCACCGGATCACCGGCGAGGACTGCTTCATCCTGAAGGTCTGTCTGCCGGCCATGGATCAGCTTGACCGGCTGCTCGACCGATTCCTGGTCTACGGCACCACCACGACCTCGATCGTGCAGTCGTCGCCCGTGCCGCCACGACCGCTGCCGATACCGGCCATCGGCGATCGCTCGACTTCCGCGCCGGGCTAAAGCCCCAGCGCTCAACTGGGCGAAACCTGCTGATGGTGATTGACGATTTAATTGGGGAATCGCGACGCGTTCGCCCGGGACTAAAGATCCCAGGCTTCAAAGACGAAGTCCACTGAAGGGACCGAACGTACGCGGGTAAACGTAGGGGCGGTCCGGGTACCCTCTGGGTGTTGGCCGCCCTTCGGCCGCAGGCCGACAACCTTCACTCAATACCGAACTAATTCGTCAACCACCATCTGCCCCGTGCGTGCGACGAACGTCCGCCATTCAGACTTCTATATCAGATCGCGAACGTTCGCATGTCCGTACGCTTTATTCGCTCACCTCAATCGATTTGTGCGCGGCGACGCAGCCAGTCGGTCATGACATCCAGATAGCCGGGTGCGAAACGCAGCGATTCGCCGACGCGGATGCGATGGTCGGCACCGGGGAAGACGTGAATGGTCAGGTCGTGATTGCCCGCCGTACGCGCCGCCTCCTCGAAGATGCGGATGCTCTCCGCGACCGGTACCAGCGGGTCGAACTCGCCGAAGAGGGCCAGCGTGGGACATGTGACCTGCTCGAGCGACTCGATTGGGTCGTAGGGCCGCTGGAAGTTGAGCACGAAGAAGGGCCAGTCGTCGGATCCGATCGTGCCGAAGTAGCTCTCTGCCGCGGTGCCGCGGTTCGGCTCGAAGAGCTTCGGTTTGACCTCCCCGAATGGCGTTCCCGCACGCGCCGCGTCATGGAGCGCGCGCATCCAGATGAGCGCCTGCTCGATCTCGTCCTCCGGGACCCCGTCGCGACGCAGGGTGTGCTCCATTCCGTAGAAATCCTGGGCTTCCGGAGTAACTCCCGGGCCGGAATTGACCACCAGAAAGGCGACGTCGCGCGAGCGGGAGGCGACCAGCGGACCGATCCAGCCGCCCTGACTGTGGCCCCAAACTCCGACTCGTTCGGGATCGATGCCCGATTGCTCGCGCAGCCAGGCCAGCGCATCGAGCGCCTCGTCTCCCCGATCGAAGAGAGTGCGCTGTCGCCAGTCGCCGCTCGATCCGCCGATGCCCGGCTTATCCCAAGAGAAGACGGCCAAGCCGTTCTCAATGAAGTGGTCACGGATCGGCGGGAAGTAGCCGCCACTATCCCGATCGGTGGCGCCCGACCCCTGCAGCATCAGCAGAGCTGGATGCGGACCGACACCGGTTGGCCGGTGCAATGTGCCGCTCAAGACCAGATCCTGGCTGCTGAAGCGGACCTCTTCGGATCTCGCCATCGATTCCTCCACTTCATCAGCGATGTCGCGACGCCGGTCGAACGAAGCGGCGAGGCGACCAAATCACATGGCGAGGATACATTTTGCGTGCAATCAGGGCAAAAACAGCGAACTGCCGGCGTGCTGCACACAAGCAAACGACGCGCATGCAAGGCCGCATCCACTGGGGGACATGGGACGAATTACGTCGGAAGTCGTCCCGGCCTCGCGCGGGGCTAAAGCCGCAGCGCTGACCTATACAAAACCCGTTGAAACGGGCTGAACCTACGCGGACATTCGTACGGGTGGTCCAAACCGCGTACCGGACCCGCAAGCGGGTGCCCCGTAGGTGTTGGTTGTCTTTCTTACCCGGGCAAACGTAGGGGAGGGACCTGTGCTCTCCGACCGGAGGTCGACAGACCGCAACCAAATTGCCCATCTATCTCGTCAACAACCAGAATGTCGCCCAGGAGCAGACGCAAGAGGCATCGGCATGCCCGCACCCCCTTGACAAAGCGAACGACAATGCCTAATGTACGAATAGTGTTCGTTTTATGAGGAACATTGTTCACAGAGAGGGATGGCTATGACGACGACAGTGCTTCCAATCGACTCGCAGCGCACGCACAATGTTTCACCGACGCAGTATCTCGCAGTTCCTGGCGGAACGATCGCCTACGACGTGGCGGGCTCGGGACCAGCCGTCATCTGCGTCCCCTCGATCGGCGACGTGCGGGCTGAGTACCGCTTCTTACGCCCCTATCTGGTCGACGCGGGCTTCACCGTCGTCACCATGGACCTGCGCGGCCATGGCGAGTCGAGCGTCGGATTCGACGACTACTCCTCGCAGGCGATCGGCGCAGACGTGATCGCTCTGGCGCGCCACCTGAACGCTGGACCGATCACGCTGATCGGCACCTCCAAGGCAGGTGGCTCGGCGGTCTGGGCCGCGGCTGAAGCGCCCGAGCTCATCAACAATCTGGTGCTGATCTCTCCCTTCGTCCGGGCGCACGGCAATGACGCCATGATGCGCCGCATGATGAAGGTGCTGCTGGCACGCCCCTGGGGAGCCGCGCTCTGGACCATGTACTTCCCGAATTTCTATCCCAGCCGCAAGCCGGAGGACTTCGAGTCCTATCGCGCCGGACCTCAAGGCCAATCTGCAGGAGCCCGGTCGACTGCAGGCGCTGCGGGCCATGGTGGAGAGCTCCGGCGACGTCTCGGACGAACTGAGCAAGGTGAGCGCGCCCACGCTGGTGCTGATGGGAACGAAGGACCCCGATTTCAACAATCCGGCGGAAGAGGCCACGTGGATCGCTGGCGAGATCGGTGGGACAGCGTTGACGATCGAAGGTGCCGGGCACTACCCACACGCCGAGATGCCGGAGAAGACCGGCCCGGCCATCGTTCGCTTTCTCACCAGCCTGAGCCTGCGCCATGCCGCGTAGGGGGCTGACTACTGAGCGGGTGGTTGAAGCGGCGGCAACCATGGCGGACGCCGACGGACTCGAGAACCTGACCCTGCACAAGCTAGCCAGGGAGCTTGGGGTCGGCCCATCCTCCCTCTTCAACCACATTGCCGGTCTGCCCGATCTACGCCGCCAGCTGCAGATTCGAGGACTGCGCGAGATGGGCGCCAAAGTCGGCCGGGCCTGCGTCGGCCGAGCCGGGGATGACGCCGTGATCGCCGCCGCCAACGCGGCACGCGAGTACGCTCACGAGCACCCGGGCGTCTATCTGACGACGCAGCCCGCGGTGCAGTCGGAGAACAACCCGGAGCTGGAGGAGGCGGCATCACAGTTCGTCGGCATCTTCTTCGACATCATGCGCTACTACGGGTTCGAGGGGATCGAAGGGGTGCACGCGGTGCGCGGCCTTTTCGCCACGATTCACGGATTCATCATGCTGGAGCAAGCAGGGCACTTCGGCATGCCGATCGGGATCGACGAGAGCTACGACTGGCTCATACAGCACTATGTGACGGCCCTGAACGAGAACCGGCAGACAGATTAGCGCGGATAAACCGCGGAACGATCTGAGAAAGGAACCGACATGACGGCACAGGCAACCAATCGATACATGCAGACCACCGCAACACAGGCCAAAACGCGAGCGACCACCGCCATACGCGGCAAGCTGGGTGCTGTCTCGCTGGCGGTCTCCGGCGTCCTCTTCGTCCTCTATCCGGCGCTGCGGCCCTTCTCCAGCGAGAAAGGCCTGGATGGCGCGGCCGCCTTCGGTTCCAACCATTGGATCGAAGCCCACATGCTGGCCATGGTCGGCTTCACCCTTCTCGCACTGGGCGTCGTCGGCTGGTACAGCGCTTGCAGTCGACCGCGCAGCGAGAGCGGCGCCTTCCGGGCCATGGTGGTGACGCTGGCGGCGATCGGCCTGACGCTCCCCTTCTACGGCGGCGAGGCCTACGGGCTGCACGCCATTGGCCAGGAAGCGCTCAATCGGGGCGACGGGTCGCTGGTGGAGATGTCGACGGTGGTGCGCGGCGGCGCCGGACTGATGATGTTCCTGGTCGGACTGCTGCTGTTGGCGGCCGGGGCGATCCTGGTGGCGCGCGTGGTCTGGACGTCAGGCGAATTCGAGCAAATGGAGCGGCATCCCCTTCGCGGTCGCCTTCGCCCTCTACATCCCGCAGTTCTTCGCCACCCAGCCGCTGCGCGTGGGCCACGGTCTGCTGGTGGCGCTCGGCTGCGCCCTGATCGCCGCCAACATGTGGCGCCGGAGCGGGATGGAGGAGGAAGCGATCGGCTGAGCTTGTACATCCTCCGTGCCGGAGCGAATCGCCCCACCTAGGATGCGGTCCGCTCCGGACTAACTACACCCTCACGAACCCTCCCTCTACATGCTGGTTGACGAAACAAACCGGTGCGAGGCTCGTCGGTCACCTAGGTTGAAAAGACCCGCAGGTTGTACGTACACGGACAAACGTAGGGGAGGGGCCTGTGCCCTCCCTTCGGCCGCAGGCCGACGACGCTCACCGCATACCCAACGATTTCGTCAGCGACCGTGCTCCGTGGATACCGCCCGCTCCGCTACGTCGAGACACCGAATTCCGGCTCGGCCATCGCATCGTCGACCGGCAGGTACCGATCCGCTTTACCAAGCGCGGTGAGACTGAAGCTCAGCGCGATGAGTGCCATAGCGACACCAACACCGCCATAGACCCAGGCTACGCGCCCGGTCCATTGGATGACGGCTCCGCCCAGCATCGACCCTACCGGAATGGCCGACCAGGCGACGACCATGGCGACACTGGCCACGCGGCCGAGCAGCTCGTTGGGCACGATGGCCTGGCGCAGACTCGCGGTGGTGACGTTGAACAGGACACCCGCACCCGAGATCGACGCCCACAGCACCACGCCCGGCCAATACGACGTGTTGAGCGCGAAGAGTGCGATCAGCAGTCCCTGCAGTGTCAGGACTCCGAGCGCGACCGCGCTGAATGACCACCGTTCACGCAGCTTCCCCGCGGAGAAGGTGAACGCGACGACGCCAAGCGCTCCCGCTGAAAAGAGCCAACCGATGTGCGAGCGATCGGCGCCAAGGCGAACTGTGGCAAACAGCACCAGCTGTGTGCGGACGGTCGTCCCAAAGAAGTTGATGAGCGCCATCATGATCGAGATCGCGCGCAGCACTGGATGGCCGAGCACGTAGCGCAGCCCCTCCACGATCGTCCGATGCAGCGGCTCGCGCGCGTCCTGGTTTGAACTGCTCGGGTTGAAGCTTCGTCGGATGAGCACGAGGGAAACGGTGGACAGAACGAACGACGCGGCGTCGAAGACCAGCAGATTCGGGATCGATATAAGCGCCACCAGCAGCCCACCGATGAGCGGACCAAGCACCCAGGCCACCGCAAAGCTCGATTGAATCCGGCCATTGGCGCTGACCAGATCATCGGTCGTCACCAGGCTGGGGATCGCCGCGAAGGCCGCGGAGTCGAAGCCGATCGAGAAGGTCGACACGATGAACCCGACCGCGTAGATCCACCAGACGGAGAGGAGGCCGAGGGCAAAAGCGAGCGGGATGGTGCCGATCACCACCGCCCGTCCCACGTCCGCGGCCATCATCAGGCGGCGCCGGTCGGTACGATCGGCCCAGGCACCAATCAGCAAACCAAACAGCAGATACGGCAGCAGGTTGGCGGCGGTCGAGATGGCCAGGTTGACGGCTGAACCGGTGAGCTCGTAGACGAGTAGGGGGAGTGCGAAGGACGTGATCGATGAGCCAAGACTCGAGATCGCCTGCCCGCTCCAATAGATCCAGAAATCGAGTGGGAGTGGCGTCGGTGACGTGCTGTTTGCGTGACTACGGGGCATGGAAGCCTCCCGCCTTCCCAGATTGAATACGGGGTTTATTCGCCGCAGCGTAGCGTGTTCGGATGTTGGCGGAGGGTGAACTCTGTCGTCCCGAATCGATGGCATCTGAGGCCAGGCCAGCTAACCGTGACGCTGATTTTCTCCCGGCGAATCGACGTAACGAGCAACCTGCAGGGCGGAGAGGATGTCCTCTTGCACCGTTCCGACCATGCCGAGATGCACCAGCACCCTGGCTCCGACCCCGTCACTGACCTGGATGAGCGCCTTCAAGAGATGTCCGGTGCCGATGAGGCCGCTGCCGGAGCGCCGCACCTCCTCCTCGGCGAGTTGCATGACGCGTTGCGCCCGAGGCAGCCAGGGCAGGGCATGCGGAGGTCGGCCGGTGCCGCGACCAACGTAGAGACGCACCGCATCGCGTGCCGCGTCACGACGAATGCCAAGTGGCGACAGCGCCCGGGCGGCGAGGCAGCCAGACTCAGCAAGCAGGCCGAGCAGGATGTGCTCGGTGCCAACATAGTGATGGTTGAACGCGACAGCCTCATCCCGTGCAGCCGCCAGGGCGCTCTTTGCCTGGGGCGTGAAGCGGTCAGCAGTTGCTTGCGGGGCATGCCGGGGCTGATAGTTGGCGAGTCCCAACGTGATGATCTCCTGCGCGACGCTCGCCACCGTGCGCCGTTCCTCCGCCGCGATCTCCACAAGTCGGAGGTGCAGATCGTTCGGGATCTCCAAGCGCTTGCGGTTCGCACTCGATGGCATGACCGGCCCTTCACTATCGAGGAATCGAACTGACACAGTACCACCGTAAATACGGTGAATCAAGCGGTGGGTGACCGCGAGTGCCGATTCGACGTTGCAGGCGATAGTCATCGGGTGCCGTCTATCTGCGGTTGTCTGGTTGGGAAAATGGCAACGCGATCCCTAACTCGTCCACTATGCTCGTGGCTGGACTGTTCTTGAGATCACGCAGGAGGCCAACGATCTAATTTCACGATCAGCATCTGTCAGCGGAGCAAATGCTCAACATGGTAGGAATGGCGCGGGCATTCGTCCACTGAGGTTGAACGACAAGAAAACCCCCGGTCGACCGATGGCAATGCGCATCGGTCGACCGGGGCTGAGCTTCTGGACTATTGAAGCTGGTTCGAGAGCTGGATCAGCAGATCCGCCTGCTCGTTGGTCAACCCGCGTCCGCGCTGCAGGTTGACCGACGTCTGATAGAGCGAGATGAAGAAGTGGGACAGCCCGTTGAAGTGGAGGGCCTGCACCGTCTTCAGGCTGCGCAATGGCGCCGTGAGCTGGTATGCGACGAAGCGGTTCGACGCGAACTCGTTGGTCAACGCGATCAGGCTGTCGGTCGTCACGCCGACGTCGAACTCGACCGAGCCGGTGCCGACGTTGCCGGCCTTATCGGTGGCCGTGCTCGAGAAGCAGTTGTGGCCCAGGTTGAAGCTGTAGGCCGGACCGGTGATGTCCTGGCAATCGGTCGTGTCGATGCCGGAGAGGCTATCGGTGGCCGTGCAGGTGATGTCGACCGTCTCGTCGACCGTATAGGTGCCCTGGTTGCCGGTGTAGGTGATGGTCGGCGCGGTCTTGTCGATGTTGACCGCCGGGCTGCTCGAGACCGTGGTGCTGTTGCCGGCATTGTCGGTGGCGGTGCCGCTGGCGGTGAGGCCGGTCCCCTCCGAGCTGATGGTGCTGTCACTCGGACAGGTAGCCACGCCGGATCCCGCGATTGCTATCGGCCAGGTCCGGATCGCTGCAGGTCCAACTAGATCGTCACGTCGCTGTTGTACCAGCCGTTGCCGTTGGGTGACGAAGTCGGTGAGCCGCTGATCGACGGCCCGCTCTTGTCGATCTTGACCGTGGCGGTCTGCGACGTCTCAACGTTCCCGGCGTTGTCGGTGCTCCAGTAGCTGATGGTGTAGACGCCCTCCGTCGAGAGGGTGAACGGTGCCGAATAGGTTTGGGTCGATCCACTGTTGATCTGATAGAAGGTGTCGGCCACGCCGGAACCACCCGTATCGCTGCCGGTGAGAGTGACGATGACGTCCTGGTTGGTCCAATCGCCGAAGGTGTAGGCACTTGCATCCGCGGTCGCGCTGGCCGAAGTGGTCGGCGCGGTCAGATCGATGTTGACGTCGGCGGTATGCGTCGGCTCGGTGCGTCCGTCGCTGTCGTCACTGTAGTACTGGACGGTGTGCATGCCCTCGCCGCTGACGTCGAACGGCACTGTGTAGGCCTGGAACGATCCGTTGTCGACGCTGTACATGGTGTCCGTGACGAACGAGCCCCTGCTCTGGCCCGGCGGATCGTTGTAGGTAGCCGAGAGCGTGACGGTCACGGGGCTCTGGTTGGTCCAGTCACCGAAGGTGTAGGGATTGCCTCCGGCGGTTGCGCTGGCAGACGTCGTCGCTCCGCGCTGCGTGACGCTGAACGAGGTCGAGCCGCCACTGCCGGACGCGGACGAGACGCGGATGTAATAGGTCGTGCCCGCGGTCATGAACATATTGATGAAGGATGAAGTGTCGCTTGGCGAGTTGGCGTCGTTGTTGCAGTTCACTGACGAGAGGGACGCCAACGTGGCGGGCGTGGTCGAACTGGTGAAGACGTCGAGGTTGGTATCGTAACCACTACCGGCCGTACTGAACATGAAGAGCCAGGAGATGTCGGGCGTGAACTCGTACCAGATCGAATTGGTGGCGGTTCCGCAGTTACTGGACGGTTCAGAGCCCTCGGTGGTGGCGTCGGTGGTGTCCTGGGTATCGGTATACGGAAGCGTCAACGCTCCAACGGTCGTCCGGTTGGCGAAATCATCGTTGGATGGCGCCGCCGCCAAGACGACGGCTGGACTCCAGACTACTGCCAGCATTCCCACCAGCATCAGCGCGCAGATCACCGCACGCAGTCCCCGCTGCGTCATGTCCCCTCCTCATAACAAGGCGAGCCCGACTGTGAGATGTCGAGCGTCCCTAGACTACCGACCGTGGTGGCCGAAGTCGTTACAAATCTTGCGAATCTTACGTCAGAACTGATGCGACGAATCGCACGTGGCAACGCCTGACGTGAAGAACCCCCGCTGGCCCCTCAGCGTCGTTGTCCCGAAGTCAAGCATACTACGGCTCGTACGTACGGCAGGGAAGGTTGACGAGAGGGCCGTGAGGGGGCCGGCGAGCGAGACGAGGACGCGACAGATATGTGCGTGATGTGGATGGTCGCGCCTCGCGGGTGCGGCTCGCCGGCCGGGGAGTCAGATCGCTATGGAGTGGCGACAGTCCAGACACCGCCGACGCCCTGGCCATAGGTGTCTTCCGGGTCGGTGTCCTTGATGTAGGTGTAGAGCGCCTTGCCGTTATAGGCCAGCATCTTGCTGCCGTCGTCGCGCGTGATCAGGCTGAGCGTTCCGGTCACTCCGTCTGGCAGGGTTGGTGTGCCGTCGGCGGTCGCGGGCGGCCAGTTGACGGCGCAGCCGCCGTTGCAGACGCTCTTACCGTCGGTGTCCTTGGCGTAGAAGTAGAGCGTGAATCCCTTCGCGTCGGTCAGGATCTTGCCCAGCGTGGCGTCATCACGAACCAAGACGGTCGTGTCGCCGCTCACTGGCGACCCTTGGTCGGCTTCTGGCGATGCCATCGGCGTCGCTTCCGTCGTGGCTGCGGTCGTCGGTGTGGTCGCGGTCGACGCCGTCGTTGACGTGGCCGTCGTGGCGGATCCGCCGCCCGTGGTCGACGCGGTCGGCGTGCTCGAAGACGAACCACAGGCGGCCAGGCCGACTGAGATCAGCAGTGCGATTCCCAATAACGAGATGTGTTTCCCCGTGAAGATGCCGTTGGCCATCTCCCAACCTCTTCTTCCTCGTGTTGCATCGAACGTCAGGTTGGTGCACCCCAGTCCGCTGGCGGCTTGTGCGAAATCGAAACGACTTCTCCCAATCAACTTCGCTCGCCGCCATTCGCGAGACTCCCTTCGAAGGTGAGTTAAATACGGATGGACCGGGTAGATTGGTTTCAGGTGAGGTCAGATGGAGTCCGCAACGGGCGACCGGCCGCGCTACAATTCCGCCCAACTCTCGCAGGAAGATCGATGTCGCAGCCGTGGATCGTGGCAACGCGCCGGGAGGTTGAGAGATTTGACCGCCCTGATCGAGATCGCCCCAAATTCAGTCACGCCCGCGCTACGCGCCCTGCTGCCGACCAGGGGCTACACCTATCGGCGTTACTCCGCCGTCCTCGACGGCACCGCGGGCGGCCGAATCTTGACCGATGACGCGTCCGCTCCAGGCTGGATGGCCGTGCACGAGATGTCGAGCGATGGTTGCCTCCTATTAGCCGGATCGCTCAGCCGCGATCTCGTTGGTGAGATCATCGGCACGCTCCGCCGCGAGCGCACGGTCACCCTCGGCGAGGAGCCGGACAATGCGCTACGAACGCTCCTACCCAAGCCAAGTCGTGAGAGCCGGGAGATCGATTTCGAAGATCGCGATCCTGCGGTCGCCCTCGAGCCTCTCTGCGCCGCGCCCAGTGATCTGCGATTGGCACGCATCGACCACGACATCGAGCCGCGCTGCATCTGGACGCCCTGGATGTTCGTCGACGGCCCGACAGCGGTCGAGCTCGGCATTGGCTACTGCCTGCTGGATGGGGATGACGTCGTCTCGGAGTCCTATGCCGGACCGGAAGTCAACGGCGAGTTGGAGATGGCAGTCATCACGCGAGACGGCTATCGCCGCCGTGGATTGGGAACCATCGTGGCGGCGCGCACAGTCCTGGAATGTGAGCGACTCGGCTTCCAGACCTGGTGGAACACGTCACTGGACAACGTCGGCTCGGCCAGCATCGCTCGCTCGCTCGGCTACCGCACCGAACGCCACTACCAGACGATGGTGTGGGACAAGACGAGCGGGTAGAAACCGCCGACGGGCACAGGCCCCGCCGCTCGGTTTATTGCGTACGTTCGTAGGGGCAGATCCCTGTGTCTGCCCTCCTCGTTCATCCGTCACCCCTCGTCCGGCGGTTCGAACAGCTCGTCCCACCAGGTGCGCAGCGGGTGGTTCCGTCCGGGAAGATAGGATCCACGCTGACGCAGATTGCGCAACGCTTCACGAGCGATCTCCCGCGAAACCGACTCGCGTTCGATCCACTCCTTGATGAGCTGCAACGACGGCAGCATCGGTGCCCGATCCCCGATCACACGCAGCGCCACCCGATCGTCCGTCACCACCGAGTACCCACGATGCAGCGCAATGGCCGCCGTCATGGCTTCTCCGTCACCGAGCTCCACGGCGAAATCGATAAAGGTGTCCAGCTCCTCTTCGCTCGCTTCCGGTACGACCTGAAGCAGTCCTCGGGACAGGTGATCGTCGAGGTCGATCGATACGCGGTCGCGCGCGTCGTCGCCGATTCCGCCTCTTCGGATGAAGAGCGATTCGCGTTGCACGTGCGACACGATCCCAAACGACTCGACGCCCGAGACGAGGATCTCGCTTGCATAGCCACAGGCATACAGGTTGATCAGGGCGCAGGCGTCGAGAAGCACCAGCGATTCGGTCCTGGCTGATTCTGACGATGACCGCAACCGGCTCATCGACCGCTTGAGGTCAATTCGGCGTCGAGGTCGAGCGACATCTGGTAGAGCTCGCCGTCCTCGAAGAACTGTCCGTGCGCCAGCTCTTCGACGCGTTCGCGAGCGTCAACCGGATCCGTCCTCAACATTTTCGCCAACCGCTCCTGCGACAGTTTGTCCGAGATGAACGCGCGCACGGCGAGCGCTTCGTAGCGATACGGGAGTGGCGACCGCCCTTGCGTTATCGGACCGAGATCGAGCAATCGGCGAGCTTCATTCGGTTTGAATCCGGCATCGCGCAGCCGATCCCATGACCCGATCGAGATCAAGCGCAGCTCTTCAAGCCGCAGCATCATGGCAGCGAACGACACCTGATAGAGGTGAGCCAGAGCCAGAACGTCGGCGGGAGTAACCGGCCCCTCTTTCGAGCGCTTCATCGCCTGAAAGCGACGCGTCAGCCCAGAAGCAGGCATCAAGAAGTGACGGGCGAATGAATCGGCAAAGCGCTCGCTTTCCGGCACTCGTTTGTAGGTCTGCAGAATTGTGATCTCAGGCCGGTAGCGATGAGTCAGGAAGTGCCCGAATTCATGAGCCGCCGTCCAGCGCTGTCTCGGCTCGGGATGGTGCTGATTCACCGAAATGCATCCGCCGTACTCCTCGGTGAAGACGAAGAGACCGGCAAGCCGGTTATCGGAAAAGACTTGCGCAAAGATCCTGAGACCGACGTCAGTCTCGAGGATGCCCCACAGATCACCGATCGGTCCGTCACCCAAACCCAAGCGGTTGCGTTCAGAGAGCGCGACCTCCTCGGCCGCGCGCTCAGGATCCGACTGGCTCACGTCATACTCATCGGGATAACGACGAGAGAGGGGGAGTTGGTGATGCGCTCGAGCTCGGCATAGTCCCGGCACAATGCCTCGAACTCGCGAATGTCCGCTTCACGCTTCTCGTCCCGCTCGGCATCGCTCCGGGTTCGCGCCGCCCTGAACTGCACGACGAAGCTTTCGCGCGGCGGATCAGCGGTGGCCCGGACGAGATCCCCGACGGTCCGTCCATACAGAGCGGCCAGCTGCACAAGCTCGGACGCTCTCGGGCGCCGATCACCCTTCTCCATGGCAACGATCGTGGTGCGCGCCACGTTGAGCGCATCGGCAACCGCCTGCTGCGTCAGCCCGCGCGCCTTGCGCGCCTCCATGAGTTGCGCACCAAGCGCGGCCGGGTCAATTGTGTCGAGCACGTGGGCGGGCATGGTTGGTTTCCTTTGGCGAGCTCAATCAAGCGTTGGACGATCAGTCCCCGGAATCAACGTTATTGGATCATTACAACCATTGAACACGAGAAATGTCAGAATTGTCAATCAGAGAGCGGTCTGAAAAAGTTGAGGGTGACTGTGAGAAGACGGACTTAGTTGACGAGGTGGTCGGCCAAGTCAAAGCAGTGGTAACGGCTGAAGGTGCACGGACCTTTGCGCATCAGACGCAGGTTGAACTCCCGCACCGCGCGCATGACATCCGGGTCGTGAATCAGCCGCACGGCGTGTTCGGGGTCGTCAACGAACAGTTCTACCTGGTCTGGGCCACCAGGCTCATAACGATGATCGGACAGATCAGCAAACGGATATTTCTCGGTCAGGCGCCGGGCGCCTTTGCCAAATGCCTGTTCCAGCGGAGCAAGAGCCAAATGCCACGTTAATCCGAGCGGCTTTCCAGGCTCGGCGCTGATCGTGAAAACCTCCTGCCAGAAGATATTGATCCGCGAATAAACAGTCAGATCTGAGCGCGAATACTGTGGGATGCACGAGCAAGCCCAAAAAGACGCTCACTGCCGCGGATGATCGGTAAAGACATCTGCGCGTAGGTCTGCAGGACAAGCAGAGCGCGTTCAGCATCAGGAAGCCGCATGAACTTCTGATAGCGGGCGTGATAGCGAGACCGTAGAACTGGATCAGATGCCCTGTCAGCAGATCCGAAACTGACGAGCGTATTTTCCGCCCAACGACGTTGAGCCTCTGGAGCCATGAGCAGATCGAAGTCGGTTTCACCCACTATCTGTGGTGTGCTTACCAACGAGATGTTTCGAATTTGGATTCCTCTCTTTTCGAGCGTCGCGATTAAGGCTTTCTCGTTCTCTGACAGACGGTGCTTGGCCATCGGCTGAAAGCTCATGAACTCGATGTCGGAATGTGTATGACGATGTTGGGCATAGCGACGGACCACATCCACCGCCTGTCCGGCATAGTGCCAACCGTCTTCGAAATGGAGAACGTAAAGCCCGCATCGCCGATCTGGACGAAAAAGATCCGCAATTGACGGCCGATCTTTCACGTAAACAGCAGGGCCAAACCCAGATTGTCGGAACAGGGAATCAACTGCATCTTCCATGGAAAGGACGCCATCTCATATAGAGTTCGCCGTACAAACACTACGGGAGCATCGTACCGTAATTTGCATTTATTCAAAATACCTATTGGACCGGCCGGACTCTCACCCCTCGCCCTTCCCTCGCTTCGGGTAGGCGTTGCGGGTGGGGCCGTCGGCGCTGGGGCGCGAGCGTGACGAGAGCCAGGGGCGGGCGTCGCGCAGGGCGGATGGGCTGCCCACCAAGGTCAGCACGTCGCCCAGCTCCAGCCGGGTGTCGCCGTGCGGCACCACCACCTCGCCGTCGCGCCGCAGCCCGATCACGAGCGCGTTGCCCGGTAGCTGCACCGAGCGCAACGGTCTCTTCGACAACAATGGATTGCTCAGCGGGATGTCGAGCAGTTCAACGTCGTCGCCTCGATCGCTCATCATGGTGAAGGCGGAGGGATAGAAGAGGGCGCCCTCCAGACCCAGCGCGGTCGCCATCACCGGCTGCACCACGCGCACGCCCAATGCTTGCAGCTCGCGAACCTGATCCGGGTCGTCGGCCCGTGCGATCAGATCGGGGATGCCGAATCGCTCCCTGGCCTCGCGGCAAACGTCCAGCACTGCGTCGGTCGCGTTCGAAACCGCCACCAACGCGCGCGCCGTTTCAGCTCCGGCCCGCTGCAGCACCTCGACGTCGGACGGTTTCCCCACCACCGCCAGAAAGCCCGAATCCTCCAGCCTGCTGAGCTGCGATGGGTGATGTCCGAGGAAGGTGACCCGTTCGCCGGCCGCGCGCACCCGCTCACCCAGCAATCTCGCGAGCTGCTCAGTACCGACGATGATGACGCCCTCCCGCTTCATCGCCGTCGATGGCGGCAGCACGACCGAGAAGAGGAGGGGCGAGAGGGTGCTGGTCACGATGGCGACCAGAATAATGGCCGAGTTGACGGCGGGCGAGATGATCGCCAGATCGAGCGCGATGGCCGACGCGGCGATGATCAACGACAACCGTGACGACAGCAGCAGACTGGCGGCGGCGGTCTCCCGCCAGGAGAAGAGACTGCGCAACGGCAGATTCGCCAGCAGCTTGACGCCGTAGGCCGCGATCAACATGAGCGGCACCAGCAAGAGACCACGCGGCGATTCACGGAGCGCGCCGAGATCAAAACGTGCCCCGACCATAACAAAGAAGATCGGGATGAAGAAGCCGTAGCCGATGGCGTCCAGCTTGCCGCGCAAGGGAGATTCATGGCTGCGGCTGCTCAGGCTGATGGTCGCCCCGGCCAGGAACGCCCCCAGAATCACCTCGACCCCCAGCTGATTCGCCAGCACCACCCAGGCGACCATCAAGGCGAAGGCACCGCGCACCTGAATCTGCGCGGTGGCATGCGAAAGCTCGTCCATGACCCGCGTCAGGAAGGGCAGACGGCGCACCCATTGCCCCACTTTGGCGGCAACGGCAAAGGCGCCCAGCAAGAGCATGAAGAGGAGCAGATCCGGGCTGACACCGCGGCTGATGACGGCGATGACGATACTCAGCAAGAGCAACGTGGCGAAATCGCTGATGACCGCCATCACCAGCACGGTCTGCCCATAGGCGGTCGGCGTCAGCTCACGCTCTTTCAGGACCGGCAGCACGATGCCGAGCGAGGTGGTGCTGAGGATCAAGCCCATCAAGATCGGGCTGCGCGTCAGGTCGGCGGCCGAGAAGCCGTAGCCGATCCCCACGGCGACCAGCACCGTGACCGCAAACCCGATGGCTGCCAACGGCACCGGCCGTTGCCAGCGCGGCCGTCCATCCGTCTCCTCGCCGGGCGGAAGAGTGCGCGGAAATCGACCTCGAGCCCCGACAGAAACATCAGAAAGACGAAGCCAAACTCCGCCAGGAAGTCGGTCGATTCGGTGGCGTGGATCAGGTCGAAGCCGCTCTTGCCGATGACGATGCCCGCCAGGATCTCGCCCACCACGATCGGCAAGCGTCCGCCACCCAAGCGACTGACGACGATCGGCATGACGGCGGCGATGAGCGTGATGATCAGGAGTGGGACGAAGGGCGAGTCGGTGTGCACGTGGTTCTCCCGGCCTACCGTTGGCGCCGCAACTGTTGAGAGATGTGCGGATTCGCCATGGCGCCTTCAGCGGATCGGTCGGTTGGCGCGTCGAAAGTATACCAACGGGCTAAATTGCGGAGTTTTGTCCGCTCCTCGCGTTCGTAGAAGTACCCGGAACGTTACTGGGCCACCGACGAACCGAATGTAGAGGAGGGCGCAAATGACGGCGGACGACTCCAACGCGATCTGGCTGCCATCGAGCAACTTCGATGCGAGCGAGATGGCAGATCGATCGATCTGATCATCCTGCACACGACCGAGGCAAGCTACGACAGCGCTCTGGGCTGGCTGCGAGGAGAGGCGGGCGGTACGAGCAACCGGGAGAGCAGCAGCCACTACCTGATCTCGTCCGACGGCAGCCGCATCGCTCAATTGGTGCGCGAGGCCGACACCGCCTGGGGCGCGGGTAACCTGACCTACAACCGGCGCGCCGTCAACATCGAGCAGGAGGGTTTTGCCGACTCCGGCGACTTCTCAACTGGCCTCTACCAAGGTGCCGGTCAGTTGGTCGGCCGCATCGCGTCGCGTCGCGGTATCCCGCTCGATCGGGCGCACGTCATCGGCCACATGGACGTGCCGGATCCGTACAACCCGGCGCTCATGGGTGGCGCCAGCCATCACCACGATCCGGGTCCGCGCTACGACTTCGACCGCCTGCTGGCCGTTGCCTCGGAGACATCAACGACTGCTCCAGGGGCGGGAGAGAACCACCCGTGTCGCTCCTTTGCCGAGACCGGGCACCGCATCTGCCATGGCTTTCGCGCCTTCTGGGAGAGTCACGGCGACGACGCCCTCATGACCTTCGGCTTTCCGCTCAGCGAGGAGTTCACCAACGAGGTGGGCATCGTGGTGCAGTACTTCGAGCGGGCACGCTTCGAATGGCAACCCGGCTCGGGTCAGAACCCCTGGGACGTCCTCCTCGGCCGGGTGGGGGACGAAGTCGCTGAAAGTGACCGCGCCAGCCACCCTGAGGCATTTGTACCAGGGACCTTCCCTTCTTCATGACATAACCTACAATCGAATTGGTACTCCCAACACAATCAATTCCCACTGGGTCGGGACGTCTCTGGTTCACCCTTCATTGCAGGCATCTTCACGAGAGGAGCTTCGATGGCGCTCAGTCCGGACGATTCACGACACCGGTTCGTCGACCTCGTGTTTGAAGGTGGTGGCGTTAAAGGAATTGGACTTGTCGGGGCGGTCTCCGTTCTGGAGGAGCGGGGCTACCTGGCGCAGAACATCGCGGGCACATCGGCTGGCGCCATCGTAGCTACACTCCTGGCGGCGGGCTACAGCGCGGCCGAGCTGAAGGAAATCATCCTCAGTCTCGACTTCAAGCGCTTCATGGACCCTACCTGGGAGGAGCGCATCCCCATCCCAATCGTCGGTGGCGCCCTCAGCATCCTGCTGACCGAGGGGCTCTATCAGGGGACGTACTTCCACGACCTGATGCGGCACTACCTCGAGGCGAAGGGGGTGCACACGTTCGGCGATCTGCGCCATCCCGATGACGGCGACGACCTGCGCTACCGCTATAAAGTGCAGGTGATCGCCTCCGACGTCAGCGGGCGGCAGCTTCTGGTCCTGCCCACCGACGCCGACAAGCTGGGCATCAATCCGGACGAGCTCTCGGTCGCCGATGCCGTGCGTATGAGCATGAGCATCCCCATCTTCTTCCAGCCGGTCCGCGTGCGGAACCATCGGGATGGCACCGAGCACGTGATCGTCGATGGCGGAATGCTCTCGAACTTCCCCGTTTGGCTCTTCGACTCCGACGGCGAACCGGAATGGCCCACTTTCGGGCTGAAGCTGGTCGAGCCAGACCCACGGACATCGTTGGCGGAACGGCTGCCACCTGAAGCGGCTGAGGTCGGCAGCATTCATGGCGTGATCGACTACGCCAAGAGCCTCATCGGCACCATGACCGAGTTCTACGATCGGCTCTATTTAGAGAAGGACACCTTCGTCCGCACCATCACCATCCCGACGCTCGGCATCCGCACGACTGAATTCGATCTGACGCGCGAGCGAGCCCTCGACCTCTATCAGGCCGGGCGAGGCGCGGCCGAGAAGTTTTTGGATGGCTGGAACTTCGACGGATACGTGGCGGAGTATCGCAGTGGAAAAGACCACTCACGACGCTCCGAGGTGGCGGGCGAACTGAATGAGGTTGCGCGCTGAATCCCGCGCGCGGGTCTGGCACATTCAATGCTCCTGCAGCCCTTGAACAGAGAAGACTGCGTCTCTGAGCATTGCATTCGTCAGGGAACACGTCTGATCTCGACGAAGGATGTGGCGCAAAAGATACGGGAGCGGCCGCTGCCGGTCGCTCCCGTATCGTGCCTGAACGCGTCGTGTGGACGAGTCCGCGCTAGTACATCCCATTCCACCAGGCCATCGACATCACCGCGAGGTTCTGCTGGTTGAGGCGCTCCTGATCGAGCTGTCGCTGCAGCGCCTTGCGAGCATATGCACGCTCCAGATCGACACCCTTTACCGGCCGCTCGGCTCGATCCAGCACCTGGAAAACGAGAACTCGCTGTCGTCCAAAAGCCATTTCCATGAACCATTCTCCTTTGGCGAACAATCGTTCGATTCGCTGCTTATATGACACCTCGCCGTGGAGTGTGTGAAAGAAATATGGGGCGAATTTCGGACATTCGGAGGGGCAATTTTCCGCGTCAGAATAAGAATTTCGCAGCTCGCTTTGAAGAACGACGGCCGACATTCGTTGGAGTCCCAAGTGGTTCACTCTTGATGCTTCTGAGAGGTGCACGTGAGCGGCTCATGCTGTGTACGTACAGTGTTGGAGTGCATGATCAGCTAGGGTGACGAGTGGGCGGCGGGAGTCTGGAGTCGACTCCCGCCATTTGCGGGAGATCAGCCTTGTCGCAGGATGACCGTGTCGACCGGCTGGAACTCGGTCTTGACCTCGATGTTCATCTGCCCCATGGCCGGGCCGATCACCTCATTCATCCACTTGTCGAAGGCCTCATGCGATTCCCAGATCTCGATGACGTGACCGCCCTCGTCATCCACCCAGGAGTAGTGCGCGTGGAAGCCGGGGAATGTGGACACCGCGTCGCCAAGCTGCGCCACGCTCCCTTCATAGATTTCCTGGCTCATGTTGACCGCGTGAGATTTGACGATGATCGGCATGAGTACCTCCATCCCCTGTTCACCTGCGACAGGGACGACGAACAACGACGACCAGTCGATCCCGGATAAGCTCCGCTCCCACTCGGCCAGACGCCGATCCAATCAGCCGGCCGATTCTGGAGTCAGGAGTAATCCGAGATCGATAGCTCCAGTCTCGTCACTCGACTGTTCAGTTTTAAGCCCAAAATCTGCTCACTTTTGAGTGGGACGTGCCGTGGGGCGAATTGAACGTGTTACGCGCGCGATATTGATCGGCCGGCCGATCATTCACAGAGAGATCCCTCACTGCGGTTCAGGATGACAACTATACAATTGTTGCCGAAACCTCACGCCACGATCGCCGCGTTCACCTGCTGACGACACCCCACCCTCAATCGTCCCATCACCACCCCATCCAACCGATCCATACGCACTGCTGCGGGGTATCGACCGTTGACAGCCTGACAGCGACTGCTAGAGTGAGCGGAAAGACCGAAGAGCGAATAGGAAGATCAGCTTCGCGCAGCGTGTGCTACGCGGATCTACTGTTTTCATCATTGCCGTGGTCCGGCTTCGCGTGTTTAAGCGGCCCGCATGCCGCTCGGACGCTGGCGAGAGGACGATCCATGGATCTTTTCTATACCAAGGAAGACGAGGAATTTCGGGCTCAGGTGCGCGCCTGGCTGGCCGAGAACCTGCCGGCCAAGCGCCCCGAGACGCAAGAGGAGGCCAAAGCCTGGCACCGCAAGCTCTATGAGGCCGGCTATGTCGGCATGGGCTGGCCAGTCGCCTACGGTGGGCGCGACGCCCGCCCGATGGAGCAGGCCATCCTGGGTGAAGAACTGGCGCGGGTCAACGCGCCGGGGACCGTCAACGGGCTCGGCATCGGACTGGTCGGCCCGACCCTGATCCACCACGGCACGCCCGAGCAGCGGGAGCGCTTCCTCAAGAACATCCTGTCGGCCGAGGAGATCTGGTGCCAGCTCTACTCGGAGCCGAACTCGGGCTCGGATCTGGCCAGCCTTCAGACGCGCGCCATCCTGGATGACGACGAATTCATCATCAACGGGCAGAAGATCTGGACCAGCAGCGCGCATCACGCCGATTGGGGCTTGATGCTGGTGCGCACCGACCCCAGCGCCCCGAAGCATCTCGGGATTTCCTGCGTCCTGGTCGACATGCACTCGCCGGGCGTCGAGGTGCGGCCACTTCAAGCAGATCAGCGGCGGTGCCGAGTTCAATGAGGTCTTCTTCACGCAGGTGCGGGTCCCGCACGAAAACCTGGTCGGCGAGCTGAATACCGGCTGGCAGATCGCCCAGACGACCCTCTCCTACGAGCGCGGCGGTAACACGCTCGGCCGGGTCAGTCGCCAGACGGCGCAGTTCCATCGCTTGCTGGAGGTCGCCAGCGTGCTGCGTCTGCGACGGCACCCGCGCCATCGATAATCCACTCATCCGGCAGAAGCTGGCCCAGATCTACGCCGAGATCGAGGTGCTGCGCTACAGCTCGTTGCGCCTGCTGTCACGGCTGGAGAAGGGGAACCGCCCTGGTCCCGAGTCGGCCGTCACCAAGCTCTCCTATTCCGAGCTGGACAAGCGACACCAGGAGCTGATCCTGGAGATCCTCGGTCCGTATGGGCAGCTCTTCGCGGGCGAACCGGAGGCAGCTGGCGTTCGAGCCCGGAACTGAGTTCGGCGAGCCGGGGACCTGGGCCTTCGCCTTTGCCCGCTCGCGCGCGGCGACCATCGCCGCCGGATCGTCCGAGATCCAGAAGAACATCATCGGCGAGCGCGTGCTCGGGCTGCCCAAAGAGGTCCGGACCGATCGGATTCAGGCCCAGCAGGCGGCACGAGGAGCATCGACTGGCAGCTAAGCGTGCCAGCCGTCGCTGGACTCGCCCACGGGAATCCGACGGGAAGCCTACGTTGATGTGCAGATCCAGTGCGTGGAGGGGATGACGATGAACGACGGGCCAGAATCTGAACGCGTCGTCCGGAGCCTTGACGAACTTCAGGCGCTCGTTGGGCAGGAGATCTCAGTCGGCCCATGGGTGGAACTGACGCAGGAGATGGTCGACCGGTTTCTTGCGTCGACCAGCGCCGACCAGAGCGATCTACCCGTGGATCGCACCATCGTTCCCGGGTATTTCCTCCTCTCCGCGGGCGGGATCCTGGCCAGCGGCGCGCAGGGCATCAAGATCGATCTGGGCGGCAAGCTGAGCGTCAACTACGGGATGAACCGGGTGCGGTTTCCTTCACCGGTCCATGTCGGCCAGCGCGTCCGGGTACGAACGTCGATCGCCAAAGTCGAGCAGATCGATCAGCGCGCCGTCCAGACCACCCGGCTCCAGACGATCGACATCGAGGGTGAATCTGAGCCGGCCTGCGTGGCCGAGACGCTCGGGCGGGTCTACTTCTCGTAGCTCACCTCGTCTCGAAGGGATACGAGCGCACGTCCAGCCGGCCGAGCGATGAGCAGATGTAGGACCAGGACAAACGAGGATGGAGGCGTCGATGCAGCGGGTATCGCGGCCGGATCAAGGGTTCAACGCGAATGGCCGAACGGGCTGGTACACCGATTGGCAAGATCCTGACGCTTTCAATCGGTCGATGCGGGCGCTGCTCCATCCACGACGGATCGCCATCGTCGGCGCCTCGCCCAACCCCGGCTTCGCCAACTCGATCCAGCGCCGCATCGTGAGCTGCGGCTACGACGGCGAGCTCATTCCGGTCAATCCCAATTATCAGGAGGTCCTGGGAACGCCGGCCTACCCGACGCTCGAGTCGATCCCCGGCGGTGCGGATCTCGCCATCGTCGTCGTGCCGAGCGGCATGGTTCTCGACGTTCTCGCATCGTGTGAGCGGGCCGGTGTCGGCGCCGTCGACATCATCACCAGTGGCTTCTCCGAGAAGCAGGAGGACGCCACCGGTCCGGAGCGACAGCGAGCCATCTATGACTTTGCCCGGCGCACCGGCATCCGCGTGATCGGCCCCAACTGCCTGGGCAACATCAGCGTGCGAAACAAGATGGTGGCGATCTCCGGCTCCTATACCCCGTTGCATCACGGCCCGGTCTCGCTCGCGCTGCAGAGCGGACTGATGGCGTTCAGTCTGGTCATTCCGCCGAATGACCGGGAGTTTGGCTTCAACTACGTCGTCACGCTGGGAAACGAGGCCGATCTCGATCTGGTCGACCTCCTGCGCTTCTACGTCGACGACGAGGAGACCCGCGTCATCGGCTGCTTCGTCGAGCAGTTCCGGCGTCCGGAGGCGTTTCTGGAGGTGGCGGCCGAGGCAGCCAACCGTGGCAAGCCGATCGTGATGCTCAAGGTTGGGCGCTCGGAGACGGCGCAGCAGGCAGCCCTGGCGCACACCGGCTCGATCGTCGGCGCCGATGGCATCGCCGACGCCATCTTTCGGCAGTACGGGATCACCCGCGTCTACTCGCTCGAGGAGATGATCGAGACCCTGGCGATCTTCCACAGCCGCCGTCTGCCGAAGGGGCGAGGAGCCTCGATGGGGGTCTCCTCCGGCGGCACCGCGGGACTGATTGCCGACATGGCCGACGATATCGGAGTCGAATTTCCCCCGCTCGCGCCTGAGACCGCCAGCCGGATCGCGGCGGTGATCCCGCCGTATGGCACGGTGGGCAATCCGCTCGATTGGACCGGTCAGGCGGGGCGCATGGAAGGGGTGCTCGCGGAGTGCTTCCGCGCCCTGGCCGACGACCCCAACATCGACTTCGTGATCTACGGCCAGGCCTATCCGACCGTCATCGATCTGACGGAGGCGGCGGGCAAGGTGCTGCGGACGCTGCCGGATGAATATCCCGACAAGATTTTTCTGGTCATGTCCAGCGTTCCCGGGGAGTTCAAGACGCGTATCTTCGACACCGATCCGGTCGAGCCAGCCAGGGTTCTGGATGGGATTCCGTTCCTCCAGGGGGCCGAGAACGGGCTGCGGGCGATAAAGGCGCTGGTTCGCTATGCCGATTTCCAACGGGCATGGACCGGTGATGAACCGGACAGCGCTGTGGCAAGCCCGGTCGCCGAGCAAGCCCGCGCTCTGGTGCGCGTCGCGGCCGGACGCCCGCTGGTTGAACGGGAAGCCAAGGCGGTGCTGGCCCTCTACGACATCCCGGTCACGCGCGAGCGCCTGGCGACGACACCGGAGGAGGCGGTCGCGGCGGCGCGGTCGATTGGCTATCCGGTAGTGCTCAAGATCGAGTCGCCCGACATCCTGCACAAGACCGAGGCTGGCGGCGTGCGGCTCGACATCGGGAATGACGACGACGTGCGTGACGGCTTCGCCCGGATCATGAGCAGCTGCGCGCGATTACGCTCCGACGGCCGAGATTCTCGGCGTGTTGGTGCAGGAGCAGATCGCGCCCGGTCACGAACTGATCCTCGGCATGACCCAGGACGCGACCTTCGGCCCGGCCATCGCCGTGGGGCTGGGCGGCATCTTCGTCGAGACGCTCAAGGACGTGTCGCTCGGCGTTCCGCCCTTGCGGGACAGGGATGCACGCGAGATGCTGGCGCGCTTGCGGGCGGCGCCGGTACTGGAGGGGCGTGGCTCCCGCGGCCGGGGTCCAGCCGACATCGACGCCCTTGTCCAGACCCTGCTGCGCTTCTCGCAGCTCTGTCTCGACCTGCGCGACGATGTGGCCGAGATCGATATCAACCCGCTCGTCCTCTTCGGTGAAGGTGAAGGGGCGCGGGTCGTCGACTGCCTGATCGTGCCAAAGCGGCCGTAGCGACGGTTAGTAAAAGGCCACGGTGAATGAGTCATTTCGAAGAACGACCATCGCATTCTGGTCATGCTGAGTAGTCGACCACAGGAGAGATGACACCGAACGTCCCCTGTCATCCTGAGCGGAGCGCAGCGGAGTCGAAGGATCTCCTCGTTCTCGACGCGCCTGCCTTCGGCACGGGAAGAGAGATTCTTCGCGCGGCGCTCTCATGAAGATGCACGTGAGTTTCATCGTACGTACGCGATACCGCATGTTCATTCCCGGTGACGCGCCGGCGGCGCATGATCACTCAGGATGACGATGAAAACGGTGCACCGACCGAGGGCGGCCGATGTCAGAGTCACGGCGGTCGTCAACTCATCGGCGTGTTGCCGCCTTACCCCACCCACTCCACTGTCAGATCGAGATCGGCGCCGAGGAAGTCGTGCAGGCGCTCGACTTCACCCTCGAGCAGGGCGCGCGTGTGGGCTGGCAGGCGCTTGAACGGCTCGAGCTCGATCAGCAGGCGCCTGCCCTTGCGCGTCTGCTTCCATGTGCCCACCATGCGACCGTCCACCAACAGCACCGGCGAGAGCCAGCCTTGCGGACGGTAGACGCGCGCTCGGTGCTCCGGGTCGATCACGGCGGCGCCCTCGCGCGAGGCAGCCGCGACCCAGGGATCGAACGCGGGCAGCAGCTTCGCCGTGTGTTGCGGCTCGGTGGCGGCCATGGCCGGGAGATCCTCGGCCAGCGCCCAGACGCGATCGCCCTCAACCTCGATCTCAACCACCTCGTCACTTAACGCCGCCAGCATCTTGCGGCCGCGCGCCGGGCCAAAACCGCCCCACCACAATGCCAGTTCATCTGGCGTTATCGGGGCGTACGTTCGCAGGAACTGGCGCGTGATCTCCTTGAGACTCTCGGCTGGATCCAGCCGCTCCAGTCCGCCCGGAATCCAGCTCGACGGCGATGTGAAGCGGATCAATTTGCCGTCGTTCTCGGCGAAACAAAGCAGGCCGCGGAAGGCCCCCGGCTTGAGGTAGGAGCCCCAGCTGAAGCGGACGAACTCGGCCAGCTCCTCGTCACCGGTCATGCGCAGCACCTCAAGCGCCAGGTCCTCGCGCGTCAGCACACGTCCGTCGAGTGCCCGGCCAACTGCCTCGATCAGCCGGTCGATCTCGGGGTGGCCGGTCATGCCGCGGTTGGTAATGGTGCTGAGGGCCGCCACCCAGACGCTTAGCTCGGCCGATGGCAGCAGATGCAGCGTGCCGCGCATGGCCCACAGCTTCACCAGCGTTCGGTCATGCCAGAGCGCCGCATCGACCGCTCCCGGGGCGAGCCCCTCGATGCGCGCCCACAGGCTTAGCTCGGCTGAGGACATCAGTTGCGCGTGCAAACCGCAGATGTCGCTCAACCACGCGCAGCAGATCTTGCGGCTGGCTGCGCTCGACGCAGATGATGGCGACGCATGCGCCAGGCGAGGACCTGCTCCCAGGTCAGTCGATCGGTCGACACTCGTCGTCCGTCAACGCCGCTTGCTGGCCAGGAAGAGGTTGATGTCCCGCTCATGATCCTCGAAGAGGTGCCCTGCGGTCCCCATCACGATGTCTGCGGCGGAATACCCATCCATCCAGGGGAAGCGATCGGTGTCGAACAAAACCTCGTTCGAGAGGGACATGATGGCGTCTTCCAGTCGGTCGAAGGTTGCTCGCGAGTCGCGCAGCACCTCGTGGACCGATTTCTTGCGCGCCGACTCGAAGAACTCCTCGTTGATCTGATCGACGTTTCCCTCTTCCCACTCGTCCACGTCAGCCTTCCAGGGCGGTCGGGGCTTCTCGTTGCGCACGGCCCCCTCCATGCGGGCCACCGACCACCAACGCCAGGCGTTCAGGTGCGCCATGACGTCCTTCAGGCTCCAATCGCCCGCCACGCCCGGCACCTCCAGACGCTCCGGACCTGCCTCAGCCGCGAAGCGCTCGATGTCGGCCCGCATGCGCCACAGGATGGCAATCAACTCTTCTTTGGTCGAAACCATGTCCTGCCAGGGCTCACGCTGCTGTTCCTGCGCCATGGGTCGCTCCTTTCATCCGCGCCACGCTGCCATCGTCAGTCGCCTGATCGTTACGCCGCAATCGGTGCCTTGCGCCGCGTCGCGCTGACGGTGCGCGAACATAGACTTACCAGTTATCACTGTCTTACTGGTAAGATACTAACCGTCAACCGAACACCAGTCAAGACCGCGAAGCAGGTAAGAGAGATGACTGACCGACCGAAGCAGAACATTCAGACGAGAAGGCGGGGAGTCGATTCGAGCATGCCGCGGTTGCTGGGGGACCGGCTGTGTCTCGATTTCGCCAACACCGTCGAGAGCCCGCGCGGCGAGCCGGAGGAGTTTCTGCACGGCTACGCGGATCTGCTGCGCTGGGGTCGGCACGTCGGCATCTTGAGCGATAGTGCAGGTCGAGCGGCTGCAGCATGAGGCCGACGAACATCCTCACGAGGCGGACGAACGTCTTCGAACGCGCCATCGCCCTGCGCGCGTCAGTCACGCGGATCTTTCGCGCCGTCGCCGCTGGAGACGTCGCGCCAGCCGACGATCTCGACCGCACTCCAGGCCGAATACCTCATCGCGCTGCAGCACGCGCGGCTGGAACGTCACGACGATGGCTTCGCCTGGGATTTCTCCGACGATGACTCCCTCGACCGTCCGCTGTGGGACGTAGCCCGCTCGGCCATCGGCGTGCTGACGCGGGACGACCTGAAGCGCGTCAAGGAGTGCCCCGGGGCTGGCGACTGCGGCTGGCTCTTCTACGACAGCAGCAAGAACGCCAGTCGCCGCTGGTGCTCGATGGAGGGCTGCGGCAGTCGCGTCAAGATGCGCCACCAATACGCACGGAAGCGGGGCAGAACCGAGCGCTGACCCGCCGATTCGCGTTCGGTATACTTTTCATCTACAACTGATACCATGGGAGCGCCGTGTCTCCCATATCAACATGGCTATGGAGGGGACTGCCGCACTGGTAGGCCATTTTTGTTGTAGTCGGTTCTCGTCAAAGTCGTTCAATACTCACAAGTTGGAATACCATCGTTGCCACTTACCTGATGATCGTCAGCGAATGTCTTGATTGAGCCATCAACTTCGACATGCTGGTCTGCTGGTCGGCATGATAATTACCGGCGACGATCCGCGAAGGATGGCGCGGTTCATCCCTGCGCGGGTGAGGCGATGACTGAGAACAACGCGAGAGCTAGATTCGCCGTCACGTCGATACGCCGACACACCAGGAAAGCGAGGAACGATGACGGTCCCTCCGAGTGGGCCGACGCGGGCGAGCGCGCCCATTGAGCAGGTGCTGTACCCCATCCGGGCGTTCATGCGTGCCGAGGCGTCGGGGGGCATCCTACTCATTATTGCTGCACTTGCAGCGCTCATTTGGGCCAACTCACCGTGGTCCGGGTCATACACATCGCTCTGGGAGACGAAGCTGACGATCGGACCAACCGCGTTCGAGCTCAGCGAGACCCTGTTGCACTGGGTCAACGACGGATTGATGGCCATCTTTTTCTTCGTCGTTGGTCTGGAAATCAAGCGCGAGGTGCTGGTCGGTGAGCTGTCTTCGCTTCGGAAGGCCGCCATGCCCGCCGCGGCCGCATTGGGCGGGATGATCGTACCCGCGCTCATCTACGTCGCGATCACCATGGGAAGGGAAGGCTCGTCCGGATGGGGCATTCCAATGGCCACCGATATCGCCTTCGCACTCGGCGTGCTCGCCTTGCTCGGACGGCGCGTGCCGGAGAGCCTGCGTGTGTTTCTTACCGCGCTCGCCATCGTGGACGACCTCGGCGCGGTGCTGATCATCGCCATTTTCTACACGAGTCACGTTGTCTGGGAGGCGCTCGGCGCAGCGGCCCTCATCATGCTGGCGCTCGTCATCTTGAATCGGCTGGGTGCACGCCAACCGCTCATCTATGCGGTCCTCGGCGTTGGTCTGTGGGTGGCATTTTTGGAGTCGGGGATTCATGCCACCCTCGCTGGGGTGCTGCTGGCGATGACCATCCCAGCGCGTAATTACATAGACGCCGGCGAGTTCTACCGCCACGCTCATGAAGCGCTCCAGGACTTCGATCGAGCGGGCAAGGACGGAACACTCATCCTCACCAACGCCGAGCAACAGTCCGCACTGGGAGAGTTGGAGGACCTGGCCACGCGGGTTCAGTCTCCGCTTCTGCGGTTGGAACATGCCTTGCACCCATGGGTGGCGTTCGCCATCGTGCCGGTCTTCGCCCTCGCCAACGCGGGGGTCAAATTGGGCGGAGGAGCCGGACTTACCGGTCCGGTGACGCTCGGGGTCCTGGCGGGACTCGTGATCGGCAAGCAGCTTGGAATAACCGGCGCATGTTGGATTGCCGTCCGAAGCCGGCTGACGCGTCTGCCGGAGGGCGTCACGTGGTGGCACATCTACGGCGCGGCCTGGCTCGGTGGCATTGGCTTCACCATGTCACTCTTCATCGCCACACTTGGCTTCGGTGAGGGATCCCTCCTCAATGCGGCGAAGGTGGGTATCCTCGCCGCATCACTCGTCGCCGGCGGAGTCGGTTTGCTGATCCTATGGGGAGCGGCGCGACGTTCTGGGTAAGATCGGTTGAGCGAGAAACACTGATCCCAATCTTGACGCCGAAGCCGTCGCGGAAAGCCGATTGCTGAAGCACAACTCGGGAGCAGGAATCGCTTGCCGCCTCGCTTGCCTCCTGATCCTTGACGATTTGGCTGGGTGTTCGTTTGGGTTCCGGGCCCGACGGCCCAAGGTCAGCCACAGGCACGGCCTCTCCGTTATCTCGCGTAGGCTCAGTCCGTTTAGAGACTTCGCTGTCCCAGCCGGGTCACCCGCTTGCGGGTCTTTCAACCCAGGCGAACGTCGGGCGCCTACCGACTTCGCATGGCGGCAGATGCCATCTCTGGGCGAAGACAAGCTTCGCCCCTACATCACCTGCGAGATGGTGACCGCGACCCCCACATCCTCAACCTTCCTGTACGATCGATACGCTGGTCCTGCACGCGGTACCATTGAACCCAGCCCGCACCGACGCGGCAGCCTCGTCGCGTCTGACCGCTCCGCCGGATTGGAGGAGACCGATGGCACGCGATCCGGTTATTCTCGCGCTCGATCAAGGCACCAGCAGTTCCCGCGCCCTCCTCTTCGGGCACGATGGCCGCGTCATCGCCCGAGAATCCCGTGAGTTTCCGCAGATCTATCCCGCGTCCCGGCTGGGTCGAGCACGATCCGAATGCGATCTGGACGTCGCAGATTGAGGCAGCTCGGTCCGTCCTCGAGCATGTGCAGGACGATCAGTATGAGGTGATTGCCGTCGGGCTGACCAATCAGCGCGAGACCACCCTGATCTGGGAGCGAGAGACGGGCAATGCGCTGCACAACGCCATCGTCTGGCAGGATCGGCGCACGGCTGGGCTCTGCGATGATTTACGCCAACGCGGACTCGACGAGGCGATCCGGCTCAAAACTGGCCTGGTGATCGACCCCTATTTCTCCGGCACCAAGCTCAACTGGCTGCTCGACAGCGACCCGACGCTGCGCCAGCGGGCCGAGCAGGGGGACATCCTCTTCGGCACGGTCGATAGCTACCTGATCTACCGGCTGACCGGCGGCCGCATCCATATGACCGACTACTCCAACGCCTCGCGCACGCTCCTCTTCAACATCTCTACGCTCGATTGGGACGACGAGATCCTGGAAGAGTTCGACATCCCACGCCGCATGCTGCCGGAAGTGCGCCAATCGAGCGGTGAATACGGGCATATTGACGAGGCGATCCTCGGGCTCGACATCCCCATCGCCGGAGTCGCGGGCGATCAGCAGTCGGCCACCTTCGGCCAGGCCTGCTTCTCGCGTGGCATGGCCAAGCAGACCTACGGCACCGGCAGCTTCATGCTGATGAACATCGGCGATACGCCGGTCACATCGACCAGCGGGCTGCTGACGACCATTGCCTGGAGCATCGGCGGTGAGATCACGTACGCGCTGGAAGGCTCGATCTTCGTCACCGGCGCCGCGGTGCAGTGGCTGCGGGACGGCCTCGGCATCATCTCGCACGCCGCCGAAAGTGACGCGCTAGCCGCCTCGATCGAATCAACCGGAGGCGTCTATCTCGTTCCGGCCTTCGCCGGGCTCGGGGCGCCCTATTGGGATCCGTACGCGCGCGGTACGGTGGTCGGTCTAACGCGCGGCAGCGGCCGGGCCGAGATCGTGCGAGCCACATTGGAGGCGGTCGCCTACCAGACGCGGGACGTGCTGGAGATCATGCAGCACGACACCAACATCGATCTGAAAGAATTACGGGTTGATGGCGGCATGGTGGCCAATGAGTTCCTGATGCAGTTTCAGGCCGACGTCATCGGCAAGCCCGTGGAGCGGCCGCTCGTCTCGGAGACGACGGCTCTCGGCGCGGCCTATTTGGCGGGGCTGGCGGTCGGGTTCTGGAACAGTCTGGAGGAGATCGCCAACAACTGGCAGCTAGACCACCGCTTCGAGCCCGCCATGGCGGTCGACGATCGGGAGATACTCTATCGGGATTGGAAACGGGCGGTGGATCGCTCGCGGTACTGGTCGGTGCCGCACGCCGAGTCGGATTGAGCGCCGATCGTCTGTACGGGCGACGCATGCGTCGCCCTGAGCGACTCGAGCCCGGTCCGTTTGACGAAGATTCACGACCGTTTTCTGGACGGTTGCCTTCGACGGGTTGGAGCGGTGCAGCCGACCGATATCGCCCGTGGAGCGAGGACCTGGTGGGCGACGCATGCGTCGCCCGTACAACGGCAGGAAAGCCCGGGCCACGCGGGCGAAGACGAGCTTCGCCCCTACGAACGGGGTTCCGTGGGATCAGAACGTCACTGGTAAAGACCACCCAGGTGGACAGTTATGACGCTTCAGCGCTCACGCGCGGAGACGCTCGCCGACATCGAGCGGCAACAATTCGACCTCATCGTCGTCGGCGCCGGGATCAACGGCGCGGGGATCGCTCGTGATGCCGCTTCACGCGGATTGCGCGTGCTGCTGCTCGACAAAGGGGACGTCGCCAGCGGCACGACCTCCTACTCGACCCGTCTGATCCATGGCGGCCTGCGCTATCTCGAACACGCTGAACTCGGGCTGGTGCGCGAGTCGCTGCGCGAGCGAGAAAAACTGCTGCGCATCGCACCCCATCTGGTGCGGCCCCTCTCCTTCCTCATCCCGCTCTATGCCGAATCGCGCCGCGGGCCGGGCCTGATCCGCCTGGGGATGCTGACCTACGACCTCCTCTCCTTCGATAAGAGCCTTCCCTGGCATCACATGTTGAATCCAGCACAGACGCTCGAGCGCGAGCCGGGCCTGAATCCGGAGGGATTGCGCGGCGGCGTGACGTACTCCGATGCCCAGGTCACCTTCCCGGAGCGGCTGACGCTAGAGAACGCGCTCTCCGCCATCGATCACGGTGCCGTCTTGCTGACCTACGCTCAAGTCGACGACCTGCTCCGCACCGGAAGCCGGGTCGATGGGGTCGAGTTTCGCGACCTGTCGAGCGGCAAACGCTACGTCGCGCGAGCCCCCTTGACGATCAACGTGGCCGGGCCATGGGTCGACGAGGTTCTTGGCGAGACAGAGCACGAGCGCATGATCGGCGGCACCAAGGGGACGCACATCGTGGTCGGTTCGTTCGATGGCGCGCCCTCTTCCGCCCTCTACGTCGAGGCCGGCGCCGATGGACGGCCGTATTTCATCGTTCCCTGGAACGGCCAATATCTCATCGGCACCACCGATCTCCCGTACGACGGCGACCTCGACCAGGTCACACCGAGCGAGGAGGAGATCCGCTACCTGATCGACGAGACCAACCGCGCCCTGCCGCATGCAGGTCTGGGTCGCGCTGACGTGCGCTACGCCTATGCCGGAGTCCGGCCGCTGCCGGCCACGGGCGGCGACAACACCTCCAGCGTCACGCGCCGGCACATCATTCACGACCACGCCCCGGCGCTCGAGGGCCTCGTTTCGATCATCGGCGGCAAGATCACCACCTACCGCAATCTGGCCGAGGAGACGGTCGATCTGGCTTTCCGCAAGCTGGGGCGCATCTCGCCCCGCTGTACCACGGGCGAGATACCGCTCCCGGGAGCCAAGGATGTCGATTGGATCGGTTTTGCCGAATCGTTTCACGCCACGTCGGCACTCCCGTTCGAAACAGCCGACCGCCTGCTTCACATCTACGGCATCGCCGCCTGGGAGATCCTCGAGCTCGCCCGGCAATCGCCGGACCTGCTCCAACCGTTCGACCCATTCAGCGGCGCGATTGGTGCGGAAGTAATTTATGCGCTGGAGCGAGAATGGGCGCGCACGTTGGCCGACGTGCTACTACGACGGACGATGGTTGGCTTGGGGCCGGATACCGGGCTCTGGGCCGCCGAGCAGGCGGTGCGGATCGCCATCCGCTACACAGGCTGGACGCCCGATCGCGCGGCCCGTGAATTGCAGGATTACCGTACGTACGTAGCAAAAATGTCACCCTCGGACGCCCAAATCCCGGGTGACCCATCGTCACAGCCCCTCCGGTAGTGTTTAATGCAACGTTAGGGTCGACTTCGACCCACCGGCATGTAGCGTTATTCAGCGGCCACCGCGGTGAGGATTATGGATGACCCTCGATCTATCCTTCTCGATGCCCGTGATTTGGGCCGGAAGCTATCTGGCCGGCTCGATCCCGGCAGGGGTAGTCTTTTCGCGCGCGTTACGTGGGATCGACGTACGTGGCCAGGGGAGCGGCAACATCGGCAGCGCCAATGTTTTTCGCGTTGCCGGGCCGGGGCCGGCGGCGGCGACGCTGGTCTTCGATTGCGTCAAGGGGTTCGTGCCGGTCTTCATCGCTCAATCCCTCGGCTTGCCGTTGTGGGCGCTCCTCGTTACCGGCGTCTTCGCAGTCATTGGACATAACTGGTCGCTCTTTTTGCGCGGACGAGGCGGGAAGGGCATCGCGACCTCAGTCGGCGTACTGGCCGGCATCGCGCCCATCGTCACACTCATCGCGCTCGCCGTCTGGATCGTGGTGATCTTGGGCAGCCGCTATGCCTCGCTGGCGTCACTGCTGATGATGGGATCGGTCCCCATCATGCTCGCTATCCTCGGCTACGCCGATCCGTATCTGGTCTTCGGTGGAGGACTGGTCGCCCTCGCCATCTACCGGCACCGGGCCAATATTGGGCGGCTCTGGAGCGGCACCGAGCTGAAGATCAACGTCAGTGCGGCCGGACGTGGGGGCTGAGCCTCCGCGACCACGCAACATTCTGATCTACGGTGCGGGCGCCGTGGGTACGTTCATCGGCGGCCGCCTGGCCGCCAGTGGTCTTTCCGTGACCCTTCTCTGTCGACCAGCCGCGCGTACCGTCATCCACCAACAGGGACTGCGCATCGACGGCCCGGACGGCCCGACCACGTTGCGGATGCCGGTCGTCACCTCCATCGATGAACTCCGCGTTCAACCTGATCTGCTCCTGCTCACCATCAAGGCGTATGGGTTGGAGGATGCGCTTTCCGATCTGATCAAGCTCGCGCGCATCAGGCACGGCCATCGCCACCATCCAGAATGGCGTCGGCACCGAAGACCGCCTGAGCGAGTTCACCGAGATAGAGACGTTGATCGCGGGTTCGTTCACCGTCAGCGTCGCCTCGAACGGCCCTAATCACATCCGCCAGGAGACGAGCTCGGGCGGTATCGGGCTAGCCGTTGTTCGCGATCGAGCCGGGCTGATCGAGCCGTTGCGCGCGGCCATCGAAACTTCTGGCATTCCAGCCGCCGTCCTCGCTGACTACCGGCAGATGAAGTGGTCGAAGCTCCTGCTGAACATCCTGGCCAACGCCACGTCGGCCATTCTGGCCATCGATCCGGGCGCCATCTTTGCCGATGCGGCCCTCTTCGAGGTCGAGCGGCGCGCCTTCATCGAGGCCCTCGCGGTGATGGGGGCTCAAGGGCTCACACCCATCGAGCTACCGGGCTTCAACGTACCCCTCCTGGTCTACGCCATGCGCACGCCGGCCTGGCTGGGGCGGCGACTGGTGGGACCGCGCGTGGCGGGCGGTCGTGGCGACAAGCGGCCTTCCCTCTGGATCGACGTCGAGAGCGGACGTGGCGAGACGGAGATCGCGTGGCTCAATGGCGCGGTGGCGAGGGAGGCGGAGCGGCTCGGCATTCCGACGCCGGTCAATCAGGTGCTGACGAGGCTGGTCCAGGAGATCACGCGCGATCCCGAGCGACGCCACGAACTGGCCGGTCACCCAAAACGGCTGCTCGACGAGCTCGCTAAAGAGGGGTGACGGTCGATGAGCAGCCCTCACCCCCGGCCGGTCCATCCCTCTAACTCGTCCTCCCTCACTGACGGTCCATCCCTCCTGCTCCACCCTCACTGACTCTCCCTCCACCGGAGGGCGAGGACCACTCCCAATGAAGGGGAGCATCCCTCGGCCCGAGGAGGAGAATCATTCCCACTGAAGGGAGAACCATCTCCCGACGAACAGGAGAGGGGAGACAACCAGGAAGCCGTTCAAACACTCTCTGAAGACACCCCTCTCCTGCTTGGCCGGTCTGGGTCGGTGCGGCGGGTACGCTGCCACTGGAAGCCGACGCCTTTGAGGGCGCGAAAGCCCAGTTCAATCCACATCCGCAGGCCATACCAGGCGACCCCGACCTGGTCCGGGGCGAGATCGGTGAGCACGATCCAGGGGTCGGCCTGCGCGCGGTCCCAGACGACCAGGAGGGTGCCGCGTTGCCGCTTCGCTGGCTTATAGGCCGCGCCGCAGCCAACCCAGGCGTGACCGGGACCCGGCACCAAGAGTCGCGCGGCGCGGCGCGTCTCGCCGGCGGGGGCAAACGTCGTCTCACCCCGCACCCGCATCAGCGGATGCCAGCCGAGATCGCGAATGGTCCGCCACAGGGTGGGACTCCACAAGCCCCGATCGGTCAGCACGAGGACCGTGAACGTCGGCGGGACGGCCGGGCCAAGGGCCTCGAGCAGGGCACATTCCCGGGACAACCAGGGACCCGGTCGATTGGCCGGGACGATCTTCCAAGCGACCAGGAGGGCTAAGAGGGGGCCGGGGGTGAGGGCGTTTAACGAGGGCCAATTATTACTGGTAGATGATCACGTCCGGCTGCGGATCGAGTTCCTCTACCTGCTCCGGCGTCATCAACGGGTCGTCCTGCTTATAGAAGAGCTTAAACCCGCCATGCTCGGCGCCGTCCGCCTTCACAAAATGCTCGTAGTTGGCGGACTTCAGCTCCGGACCGCCGAAGCCGTCCTGATCGATCACCACGTCGACGTTGGGCTTGTTTTCCATCTGATCCTTGTTCAGGATCATGTCGGTCAAGAACTGATGGACGATCAGAATCTTGTTCGGCAGGTGATTCTCCTCCACCAGCTGCTGCAGGAGATCTTCCGCTTTATTGATCTGCGACACGTCGATACTCCCGATCTGGACGCCCGGCGCCTGATCGCCCGAGACGACGAACTCCGGATCGAGGCCAAGATGCACACGCGGATTCTTCAGGAAGGGCAGGAGGTGCGGGAACTCTTTCTCCACACTGCTCGAACCCATCTGAATATCGAGGATCAGGAGCAGATCGTATTTGTCGGCAATGCCGATCCACTGATTCACCATGTCGTCTGACATGCGTGCCAGATAGGTGCCGTCCGACGTCTGATCTGCCTGAGCCACGGCGTAGATCAGGTGGATGGCCGGGGCCACTCCCCGTGAGCCGTTGACATCGTCGTAGGCTTGCGCCTGCTGCAACAGCTTCTGCACCAGTGTGTCCGGATCGTACTCACCCACGATGCCCATCTGCGGCACGTCCGGGAATCCGTAGTAGGCGATCACCTGGCAGTTCTGGAAGATGGAATTCTTGTCCGCCGGGCTGAGCACGATCTGCGGTGCCGACGGCGTTGCCGAGGACTCCGGCGTCGTCTCAGGCGTACCACTCTCCGGTGATCCCACGACGCTCGTCTCCGGAGTGGCGGTCACGGTTGATGCCGGAGTCGCAGCCGGTTCCTGACGTGGCTGATAGCAGCGAGCCAGCGGAGGCGGTACTGGAGTCGGAGTTGGAGTTGGAATGGGTGTCGGAGTCGACGTCGAGCTTGGGGTCGGGCTCGGTCCCTTGGTTGGCGTCGGATCGTTTTTGGACGGCTTCTTGGTCGCCGTACTCGTCCCGACGACCGCCGCGGAGCTTCCCGTGCCGTCGGCCGCGACCGGATCACCTGAGGCGGATCCGTTGTCCCGCTCCATACGAATGACGACGCCTGCGGCGATGACGATGATCAGGAGGGTAACGTGAATCGCTACCTTGCGGTAGTCCCAGTTCAACGCTGCCCCCTTTGATTCTCAATGAGACTTCGGTGTGATTCGTGACTGCCAACCGGAGTGCGGTGATGAGACCGTATGGGCTCAAAACCCTGGCTGGCGCTATGGTTACAGGCCAAATCGACTCCTCTGCCATCGATTGCAGGACAGGTCCGACGCGCGCTGGGCGCCTATCCTACCAGGTTCGACCATGTACAGACGGACGGTCCGCCTGGTGGATGATGATCGCTCGTCGGGACTGCACGTACAGTGCCAGAGATGGAAAAGGCCACGTCCAGGCCGAATCCCCTCCCTTTGAACCGATTACTCGGCATGACGCAGCAGTCGTTTTGCCACTTTGCAGACCACGGTGTAGGCGGGGTCGAAGACGTTCCCAATCTCGTATCGAACGCTCTGACCGAGGAGTGTACTTGCCGCGGCGGGATCTAACCCGAAGTCATTACCCAACCAGCGTATCATCTCGGTCGTGGCGTGTTGCAGGGCTTGATCGAGCGGACGAGCGTTTCCTACCGTGAAGATCTCGTCATCATTCTCGCCACGCGGCCAGCCGATCTTCCAGCCCTTACGCAGATCGACGCTGAACTGCACGTCGCACGAGATCTCCACACCGGTGCCGACGATCTCGCCGTCTCCCTGCACCGCATGAGCGTCCCCGAGATGGAAGAGCGCGCCAGGTGCGAAGACCGGAAAATAGACGGTCACCCCCTCGGAGAAGCCACGATAGTCCATGTTGCCACCGTGCTCGGCCGACGTGGCTGTCGAGATGGCCTGCTCGCCGATCGGGCCAACGCCGAAGCAACCGATCATCGGTTCGACGTCCAGGCTGACACCGGCCAGTGGATGGGACGAACTGGCTGGCTTGACGCTCCGCTCCTGAAGATCGACGTTCCAGAAGATCACCTCGTCCCCGGGCAGTTCACGCACGAATTCCGGATCGACCACGTTGGCTGCCACGACACTGCGCGAATAACCCTGCGGACGATTCGGAGTGAGACGATCGAAATGCACCACGAGCGCATCGCCCGGTTCGGCTCCTTCAATATAGAAGGGCCCGGTCTGCGGGTTGCCGCCCGGCGTCACGCGCTCGCCCGTCGCATCGCGCCCTCCGGCGTCGACCGTGGAGGTGACCACGACATCGCCCGGTGAAACGCGCAGTACCGGCTCATGCCAGCCGATCGTGGTGTGAAATCGAGTGGGATGAAAATGATGGGTCGCCACGTCGTTCCCTTCTCAGCTCAAGGCCGATCCCTATGGTGCCGAGTGCACTCCGGCTTCGACACCACACTATAGTCCAACGGTGACGCTGTGGCACGGTCGCGGCCCACTTCCGGCCATGCGCCTCGTGCCGAGCAATGTCATCAGCTTTGGAACGCCACAAGCTCCACGTACTCTTTCACTCAATGGTGATGCGATTGTACAAACATTCCCGCGTGCGTTGAAATCAGCAATCGTTCTCTCCCTATTTTCCGAATGATTCCTATTCCTCTTTCTCAAGATGTGTACTTAACCATCACTGCACACTTCAGACGAAGATGAAATAGTCACCGTACTGTTACGAATTTGCTATTTCTCCGGTGTGGTGTAGTGCATTAGCAAACGTCCTCGCGTAGATCGTCAATATTTGTGCTAGACTGCGAAGGTGTTCTGTCATGAGTGGCGACTCGCTGTGGGAAGCGAGCCAACGTACAAAGAGAGGGTGTCGTCCATGAGACGAGCCACAGCGCTCGTGTTACGTGAGCGTCGGCTCGAAGCCATACCCAGACACGATCTTCTGGGACACCCAGGTGGCTCAGTATTACTGCGACGGCGGCACCAACGGTACCGGCGTCTTCCGGCTCGACTCCCCGGGTGGGGGCAGCAACGCCTGCTGGTATGACAACAACGACAACCCGCAGATCCCGGCTGCCCAGTTCGTGGCGACGGGCGGCGGCTGGTTCTCCTGGGCGTCGGATTGGTGGCAGACGCACGCGCCGTTCCTGTTCCACCCCATGAACTAAGCCACCACGTCAGTCTGATGATGTCTCCGAGGAGCCGAGCAGTCGTTCGGCTCCTCATTTTTGGTGGCCGGGAGTCTCCACTACAATCGGTGCGCACAAGGGGGGCGGTTGAGGTGAAGGAGATGGTCTCAGGGTCGGCCGTGCCGCGGCAGCAGACCCGCGCGACGGCGGTGGATCGAGAGGTAGACGAGTTCGCCAGCGGCGGGGCTCTCGATGGAGCGAACTGTATTCTTCGGAATGAGGAGTGCCTTACCGGGTTCAAGCGGAATTCGCTCGTCGCCGACCGAGACGATCCCGGCTCCGGACACGGCGACCAACAGCACGTCGACCTCGCGATTGACGTGCGCCGCGACACCGGCGCCATTGGCGAAGCGGACCAGATTCAGATCGAGATCCTCGGTCTCTCGACTTAAGATCGCGCCACTGCCACCCTTGGCTGCGGCATCGAGTAGGTTGAGCAGTTCCACGTCCTGACTCACTGGACCAGCCCCCTTAGCATCCACTGACCGCTCATGATTCGCCCGAATCCTCGCCGGATGCCTGCTGCCGCAGCCATTCCTGCGCTACGACGACCCGCACCTCCACCGGGCGGCCAAGCAGATCGCTCAATGCCCGGACGATCTCGTCGTGCAGGCGCGTGGAGAGGCGCCGCTGGGCAAAGGCGTTGGGTGCCCCCAGGATCAGCGTGCCGTCGTCTTCCAGACCGATGATCGAGGCCGGTCGCAGCCAGGTCTCGAGAGTGGCGGCCGTCAAGCGAGACGAGAGGGCGGACAGCGCCGTACTCCAGACTTGCTGGTTGTTAAGCCCACCGCTGAGCGTGAAGGTCGGGAGCGGTGCCGGGCGACTGGCCTCGACAAACGAGATGATCTTCGCGCTGGGCTCAGAAGCATCAGTCGATTTATCCGGTCGCCGAGCCGGTGCCGCCGACTCCCCGGCGACGAACTCAATGCGCACCGAACGCCGCATCGCCTCGGCCAGCTTACGCGCGACCAGCTCGTAATACTCACCAGAGAGCCGCTCGGATGACTCGTTGCTGGCGGTCTCGACGGTGATGGTTCCGGCCCGGTAGGCGATGATGCGGCTGCCACTCATGAGCCGCTCGAGCTCCTCCGCATCGAGCACGCTATCCAGGAGCTTCAGCGTCCGCTCCCAGACGTCGCCGGCGTTGCGTCCGTCCGGCATGCGGAAGTCGCTGGTGGAGACGGATGGCGTCACGACGACTCCTTCGGTGGCTGACGCAGCGCCCGGCCGAACGGGATCACCTTGCTTGCTCCAGCGGTGGAGGATCTCCCGTACTCGCTTTGGCGCCACAAAGCGCGACCCGCTACCGACCGCTTCCCTGATGGCCGCGACGACCCACTCACCCCCAGTTTCACCAGTTCGGCGTGCGCAGTCCTCGAATGTCGCTTCAAGCTCTGCCAGGAGTTCGATTTCGAGTGGGCTGGCGCTTCGATTGTTCGCGGCTTCGAAGCAGGTGACCACTGCCGGAGACGCTGCTGGCGCACTCGGCAATGGACCGGCTCCATCTCCAGTTGGTCTGTCTCGATCGGTCTCGAGCACAGTTGTCGTAGTCGTTGTAATAAATCCTTCGTAATACGTTGTGTTGCCCTGATCAACACCGCTCGGTCCTCCTTCGTTCCTCTGGTCAGCAATGGTCACGTCGTTGAGCGCAAAACCTGTGTTGCTCCGTTCAGCAGCGGAGTCGAAACCGTTGTTGCCCACGTCAACATCGATCGGCGAACCATAGTTGGTATCTCCAACAGAGGTTTGAATAGGGGCATTGGGCGTCTTTTCCGCCGGTTGTGTGGCGGAAGATCCGTCGTCGTGTTCCTGTCGCATTGTATTCGGTCCCACGCCATTGGTTGGCTGATTGGATGGCTTGGACCGCTTGGCGTGCCCGGCTTTGGTGCGGGCCGAGGTGCGCGCTTCTTCGCGTACAGCCCGTTCTTCGAGCGTGCGCCAGGCCGAATCCTGGCGTAGGGCGGGGAGCATCTGATGCCAGACGTTGCCGGCATCGATAGGGGTGAAGCGGGGAGAGAAGATGCGCCGGATGTAGCGATAGACGGCGCGATCTCGACTGGCCAGCTCGACGACTTTAAGCACGTCTTCGACGCTCAAGTTGTAGCCGTCCTGGTGGTCACGCACCCGATAGAGGTTGTGCGGCACCTTCCAGCGTCGCCCACGCTCATCGACTCGCAGCACCATCTCCTTGCGGATCTCGATCAGGCCGAGCGTCACCAGAATCTTGTTGATCGTGATCAGCTCGGCGCGATCCTCTCCATAGAAATCCGCCTCTGACTGCTGGCTGGGGAAGGCATAGCCGTGATGCGGCGATTCCTCACGCCGGTCGGTCCAGACCGTGTAAGAGTTGAGCAGCCCCACACCTTTAAGGCCGACCAACGGCGCGTACTGGGTGATGATCGTGTTCCAGTGCCAGAACCAACCGCGGCGCCGGGCGTCCTCGCCGGTGCGCTCCGAGTCGCGCTCGGAGCTCCGCTCAGCGCTATTCGCACCGCTCGGCGCAGACTCTTGGCTGGGCTGCTGACCGACCGGATGAGATCCGTCGTTCGGCACCGCCGACCTCCCCACCGCGCGAACTTCTGGCGTGGTCCAACCACGGATCCACTGACG
Source organism: uncultured Chloroflexia bacterium (assembly GCA_963822235.1). Classification (GTDB taxonomy): domain Bacteria; phylum Chloroflexota; class Chloroflexia; order Thermomicrobiales; family Thermomicrobiaceae; genus CALAGB01. Next base: position 860,853 of record CAWGGU010000004.1, on the reverse strand, counting down.
GCGTAGCCGTCAGGTCTCCCTGACTTGCACTCTAGCACAGCCCAAGTATTAACTCAACGATTTTCGCGTATCGCGTGACGTGAATGCACACTGAACCCGATGTCCGATGCTTGACGTGTTGCGTGCCACAAAAGGCTTCACGTGACGCACCGCGATTCTGCCGCCCGGGAAGGGGGTTTTGGGGGTGATGATCGGCCTGGGTGAGGGTGTATCGGCCATGTGCACGGTGCGGTTGGGAGAATGCCGTCGCGGCGCAGAACGAATGGTGGCCTGGAGAAGGTCGGGGCCAACCTGAGAAGCCGCGTGCTGATTGGCAACCGGAACAGTTCGCGCGAGTTTTCTACCGAGATCGGGCAGGCATCGTTATCGTGTCATCGTGAGTAGTCGACGACAGTGGATGGGTCATCACGTTTCGGCAATCAACAAGCCTTGTCATCCTGAGCAATGGTTCTCGCTCCCTACATGGTCTATGGCGAAATATACCGGTACTCACTCGTGGTACACCCGGGACTAAAGAGGACCCGCAAGCAGGTACCCCGCTACAAAGACGAAGTCCACTGAAGGGACTGAACCTACAAAGATATTCGTAGGGGAGGGACCTGTGCCCTCCCTTCGGCCACGGGTCGACTGTCACTCGATGCCGAAATAAATCGTCAATCACCATCAAGGCAGCACGTCAGTGAGAGGGGTGGCAGCGGAGTCGAAGGATCTCACCGTCCGTCGATTGCCCGTTTGGTTCGTCAACGATCTTCAGCCCGGCGTGGGCGGAGGATGACCACCGGTCTATCGCGCCAGCCACCTTGTATCGAGCGACTCGTTGAGAAATCCCGCGCTTGACGCATCGCGCTTGACGTGCGTGATCGCCCGAATCTGCTTGACGAGAATCGGCGCACGTGGGAGACTTGACGCATCGTGCGGTGCGCATCGTGAGAGGCTCAGCATGGACGATCTGATGCTTCCCTACCGGACCGAGTGGCGCTCAATCGCCACACTTCTCGACCTCTTAAAGGGAAGAGTCTGGACCGATCGAGTCTTGAGGCGCGTATGGGCGCTGGCGAGTCTTTTCGGGAGACGCTCAACGGCGCCGAGCAGCTCGGGCTGGTGCGGCGTGACGACGCCGGTGACGTGGCCCTCACCAACGTGGGTCGCCGGCTGGCCTACGCCACCAATGACCGCGAGCGGCAGCAGGAGCTGACCGGCGCCATGTTGGGGTACGAGCCCTATGGCCTGCCGCTGCAGCGCGCATTGAGCGAAGAGATGTCGGTCGTCGATGGCCCCTGGGTCGAGCGGGTCTGGCAGGTCGACATGCGTCTCGGTCAGCCACGCAACCGGGTCGAAGAGGCGCGCACCTTCTTCTTCCGACTGGCGGATGACGCCGGGCTCGGAACGTATCACCGTGGCGTGCGCGGCCAGCCGACGCGCCTCGAGCTGGCGGCCGACGTCGCGCAGCGGCTGCAGCGGGCCGCCGAGGCGAGCGAACTGGAGTCGGAAGACGAGGACGTGCCGGTTCCTTCGGCCATCTCTTTCACCAGATCGAGTGGCCCGCCAATGGCCAGCCTTTCCCTCACTATCGACATGAGCGATTGGGAACTCGACAAGATCGAAGCACTCTTGCGCCTGGTCGGGATCCTGCCTCCAGAGTAGTGGGATACCGCGTCGAGGCCCGGACGACGAGCGGCAACCGATCTCCGATCACTCCCTCGCGGCAAGCTAGGTCGTTGAGCCCGCGTGCATGTGAGCATTCGCGGGAGAGTGGTGCCTTTTCCCGACACGGCGTCGCAATACGAGCGTGTACACTTTCCGTTGGTGACCGGTGGTTTCTCTGGAAACATCGCAGCTCGCACTGCCGGAACGACCGAAGAACGGGAAGAGATCATGACGACTCCGAGCCCGAAGGTGATCAAGCTGGCTCGCTGGCTGGCGGCCGCTGCGACGATCGGGATGTTCGTGGTCCTGATCATGGGCGCGACGGTGACGAACACCGGCTCGCAGAGTGGCTGCGGCAAGTCCTGGCCTCTGTGCAACGGGAAGTTCGTCCCCAGCATGGCCGTCTCCACCATGATCGAGTTCAGCCATCGATTCGTCACCAGCATCGAGACGGTGCTGATCCTCTCCTTCGCTGCCGTGGCGCTCTACGGCTGGCGTCAGCGCAAAGAGGTGAAGATCCTGGTGCCCGTGATGGTCTTCATGCTCTTTCTGCAAGCCGGGCTGGGCGCCTGGGCCGTGATGCGGCCGCAGAGCCCGGAAGCGCTGGCGTCCCATTTCGGGGTCTCCTTGACCGCCTTCGCCAGCGTCCTCCTGACAGCCGCCTTCATCTTCGAGCAGAGCGGCTTCGAGGAGATCAGACAGGTGGGGGTTCCGGCGAGCTATAAGTGCTTCGCCTACGGCGTGATCGTCTACATCTACTTGCTCGTCTACCTGGGTGCCTACGTGCGGCACAGCAACGCCAGCATGGCCTGCCTCGACTGGCCCCTCTGCAACGGCAAGGTCTATCCGGGGTTCAGCGGCGCCGTTGGGGTCGCCTTCGCCCACCGCCTGGCGGCCCTCGCGGGCGCGTTCCTGATCGCCGGGCTGCTCTATTGGTCGGCCCGGCTGCGGGCATCGCGCCCCGATCTCTACTGGGCTAGCGTGGCGGCCATGGTGCTGGTGCTGCTGCAGTCGCTCAGTGGGGCGTTCGTCGTCTGGAGCCGACTCGACGTCTTCTCGACGCTGTCGCACGCCGGTCTGGTGACGCTCCTCTTCGGGAGCTTGAGCTACATCTGCTACCACGTCCTGCCGTTGCCGCACCGCGCCGAGGCGTCTGAAGAGGTCGGCGCACAGTCCCGCATTGGGCCACTTTCGGCCGGCGCGCCAGTCGATCGCTGACGACCAGGCCGGGTCGACGGCAGCCACACCAGGTTGTTCATCGTTGGAAAGTCGATAGTGACGGCGACCGGGCAGAGTTGGCCACGCGTCGTCGGAAAGGGTGGGATCGATGGAGCGCATGACCCACGAAGGGCAGCATCGACAGTATCCGGAGGGGACGCCGGTGATCGCCCTGAACGGTGAACGACTCGGCACGGTGCGCACCGTGCATCCGCACGTACTGTTAGTCGCCCAGGATTCGCCACACGCGGATCTTGAGGTCCCGCCACATGCGATCGCGTCCTTCGAGGGCGGTGAACTCCGCCTGAGTGTGAACCGCGAGGCCCTCTCGGTCGTGGACGATAACGAATCGGCCGACCGTCGCCTGCACCAGCCGTAGAGGCGGGACATGCGACCGGCGCTCGTCGGTCGCGCAGGGGCCTTCAACCGCAGGCGAATGTCCAGTGACGACGCGTGAAAATCCCGCAGGGGCGACATTTGCGGCTCCGGTGGACCATACCACCGCGTTGCGGGATTTCGCCGGTCAGTCACGCACGTCTTGCCTGCTCTGCACCCATCAGATGCGCCGTAGAGTGTTCGATCGCGGCTGCGAAGTGGGGCAGGCTTCGCTCGATCATCTCCTCAGAGGCCGTCAGCGATATTCGGAAGTGGCCCGGGAACTCGAACATCGGCCCCGGAAGTACGAAGGTGCCGAGGCGTTCGAGCTCGTGCACGAACGCCCAGTCATCCCGCCACGGCGTCTTGGGAAAGACGTAGAACGTTCCCTGGGGAACCTTCACGTCGTAGCCCATCTCGCGCAGCGCCGACACCATGCGATCGCGCTTGCGCTCGTAGACCACCATGTCGATACAGAGCTTTTCGAGCTCGGGCAGCGCTCGCTGCAGCGTGGCGCCAGGAAAACCCCATCCGTTCGTTATCTGGCTAATGTTGATTGCGTGGCGCAGCGACTTCGCGATTCGGCATGGACGGCGGCATTGCCAGGTAACCGATGCGCTCGCCCGGCGCCAGCAGGGTCTTCCCGTAGGAATAGGCCATCAGCGACGCCGGGTAGAACTCCAGCGGCGTATGAAATGTCTCACCGCTGAAGACGATGCGGTTGTAGGCCTCATCCGAGAGGAGGTAGATCGTGCGCCCATTGCGGCGTGAGGCTTCGTCGAGCATCGTCGCCAGTCGCTCCAGCGTCTCTGGCGGGTAGATCTTGCCGGTCGGGTTGCACGGAGTGTTGACGATGACGACGCGGGTACGTGGCGTGATGGCCGCCTCGATCGCCGCTAAATCGAGATCATAGGTCTCCCGTTCGACCTCGATCGGGACAGGGATTCCGCCCGCGTTCACCGTCAATGCGCCGTAAGCGAACCAGGGTGGCCGAGGATAGATGACCTCGTCGCCCGGATCGACGATCGCTTCGATCGCGGTGAAGAGGGCGCCGCATCCGGCGGTCGTCATGGCGATATCTTCCGCCTCGAACGCGATGCCAAAGCGCTGGCGCAACGTCCTGACGACGGTCTCCACCGCGTACGGCTCGCTGCTCTTGTAGGCGAACCAGAGCGGGTCCTGTGGAATGATCGCTTTCCGCAGCGCCTCGACGTACGCCGGCATCTGCATGTCGTGCGGATTGCCATAGGTGAGGTCGTTGATCGACGGATCGCCCATGCGTTCCCAATAGGTCGAATGCGAACGATGTGACAGGAACGGCGCGAACTCGGAGCGGAGCGCATCGATTCGTTTCGCGACTTGCTGATCCATAGGTCAGACTCCCTCATCGCAAAGCTGGCTAATCCCGGTCTTAACTGACGCAGCGTCTGCACCGCCCGCTCGACGACCTGTGGCAGAACGAGCGCTTCCGGATCGTCCGGATGAGGAATGCGATACAGCGCATGCTTGATGCGCTGATCGCGCTCGTCCAACGCGGCAAAGAGCTCGGGGTAGAGCGCTCGTACCTTGCGTGCTTGCTCGCCGAGGACTTCCCGATCCAACGAGGCGTTTGCCGACATCTCGTCCATCTGATGTCTCCCATCTCGGGCCGGGTAAACCGGCAGCCTGTCTTGTTTGACGTCCGATGGATCCACTATCCCATCAGCCGCGAATAGGATCATCGTTCAGATTACGTAGATTCAAATTCAAGAGATACGTAGATTTGGGATCCCGTGTTGCGGGATGACGCGAGGAAGAATGGCTATCGACATGACAGGTGGAGACTAGGCCAAGCCGTGCTCGACGGCGAAGCGCGTGGCGGCAGAGCGTGAGCTGACATCGAGCTTGCGATAGATCGCGGTGAGATGCGTGTTGACGGTGCGACGCGAGAGATAGAGGCGCTCGGCCACCTCGGCGTCGGAAAGACCCTCCGCCACCAGTCGCAGCACCTCGACCTCGCGAGCGGTCAGTCCGGCTGGGTAGCGTTTGCGACGTGTCGTCCGGATGGCCGGAAGCCTGGCCACGAGCGCGTCGATGCGGTCCAGCGTCGGCCGTGCGTCGAGCGGCTCGCAGATTGAATGGGCCTCAGTGAGCAGCGCCCGTGCCTCGTCCTGTCGGCCCTCAGCTAAGCGGAGTTCGGCCAGGCCGAGCATGGTCAACGCGCGCTCGAAGGGGGCGGCGCAGGCTTCTGTCAGCTCGAGCGACTGGCGGAGGTGTGTCTCGGCTTCGTCAAAGCAGCGTGCTTCCGTGTCCAGCTCGCCGAGCTGGCGGTGGGCAGTCAGCAGGGCAAGGGGCTGCCGGGGGCTACTGGCGTGCGTCAGAGCCTGTAACGCATGACGGTGTGCCACGCTGGCGTCTCCGGTCAGTTGATGGAATCGCGCCAGCAATAGCTCATACTCGGCTCGGCCTAGGACCGCGCCGCTCCAATCCAGCCAGCGCCGGTTGGCGTCGATCCAGGCTTTGGCGCCCTCATAGTCCGCCTCATCCATACACAGATCCGCGGCGAGGCATTGGAGCCGGGTTGCCTCGTGGAATGAATAGTTGCCGGGTTTCGAATCTGGACCCAGCGGGAAGGCAACGCCAATGTGTTCAAGTGCCTTCCCTCGATCTCCTCGCTCGTGTGCGATCAAGGCGATTGTCACCGCAGCAGCGGGTGCGAAGATCCCAAATTGCTCCAGAAGCGACGCAGGGGCAATACGATCGGCCTCTGTCCAGATGCCTTCGATAAAGAGCAACGGCAGACGTCCGAAGTCAGTGACATGCGGTTTCGTCGAGTGGAACTCGGATAACCGCGCAACCTCGGCATACGTCTTCAACATTCGCTCACGGGCCCCAAGTTGGTCGGCGCAGTATGGCAGCGTGTCGATCGCGAGCGCGGAGAAAACCGCCATGGCGGCCATATGAAAGTCGCCGGCTGCGAGATAAGCTCCCATGGCCAAGTCGAAGTGTGCGGCTGCTTGGGTCGGATCACCGAGGACAGCATAGACTACAAGCAGACCGACGTATGTATCGGCCCATCTCGTCCATCGACGTCCGGATAGCAGCAACCGACTTGGGGCTACCGAAGAGAGAAATAAGGTGCCCGACTCCAGCGCTTCTCGGTATCTCCCGACATGCGCAAGGTACACGACGGTCATACCTCGATCTTGGTTGATCTCCGCAAACGCGTCGTTGGCGTCGATCTCGAGAAACTGAGCGCGTTCCTCTTTGGACAACGCGTCAATAGCATCGGCGCCGGATTGCATTTCGACCAGTCCCGCTTCAATGTGGTTACCGAGCTCGAGTACGGCCCCTCGCTCGAACATCGCATATGCCTCTAGGGCCCGGTCGCCTATCTCCTGGCCAATGGCAAGCGATTGGGAGATATAGTCAAGACTGCGATCCAACTGAGAGTAGCGCAGTAGGTGACCCATCCGGTACAGTAGGCGGCTGCGTTGACGAACCCGCTCCGGATCGCGCTGCAGCATCTCCTCGGCCGCCGCGTAGCGATCGACGGCCGTCGCCCAGGCATAGGCATCTTCGGCACGCTTCCCTGCCCGCAACAACCAGCCGAGCGCGCGCTCGTCGCCCGCCTGCTGAAAATGATGGGCCACAGCGTCTGGATCAGGATGGGCGGTTTGTTCCAGCGCCGCCGCAACGCTTCGGTGCCAGGCTCGCCGCCGTAGGGCGATGACCTCGTCGTAGAGCGCTTCGCGCAGGAGCGCGTGGCGGAAACGGAATCCCGAACGAGATAGGGTCTCGGCGATCAGATAGGCTCGACGTCCCTGCTCGATTGCGATCGACATTGATTCGTCACTTGCCTCGCTGACCATCTGCCACAAGTCGAGTGGGATCTCCTGGCCGATGACCGCCGCGATCTGGAGCAACTCACGCGTCTCCTGGCTCAGCCGCGCCAAACGCCGTTCGATCACCTGCCGCAGCAGTGGCGGAATTCGCAGATGTTCCAGGTCGCCGACGTACCAACCATTCTCTGCTTCGACGAGAACGGCCTCCTCCACCAGCGATCGCAGCAGTTCACCCGCGTAGAGCGGATTTCCTTCGGCGTGCGCGTTGAGGTACTCCTCCAGACGGGCTCGATCGTCTGTCGTCGAGTGTGTATTGGCTTTGGATCAGCTCGCGATGCCCGGCCGCATCGAGTGGATGGACGTCGAGCCGCACCGCATTCGCTTCGCGCACGAGTAGAGGAAGCATCTCATAGAGCGGATGCTGTCGATGCAGTTCGTCAGAACGATACGTGGCGACGAGGAGGATGTGCTGATCGGTAAGCTGCCGAACGAATACCCGGAGGAAGTCGAGCGAGGCTTGGTCCGCCCAGTGAATGTCATCGAGGATCAAGAGAAGCGGACGATGTTCCGCAAGCTGCCGGAAGAACTGAACGACTGCGGCGAAGAGGGCGTCCTGATTGCCGATCGTCGCAAGCGCGGTTGCATCGCGGATGAAGTCGGGCAGTGGCGGGCCATCGTCGAGCTCGGGAGACGATCGCAAAAGCTCGAGCCAGGGTCCGTACGGTGGCGTGACAGTCAGGTCATAGGCATGGCCCCAGAGGACGAGCATGTCCGCGGGAGCGGCGTCGTGCGCCAGATCTTCGGCGAGGGTCGTCTTGCCGATGCCTGCCTCGCCGCTGACCAGCACCAGACTTCCCTGACCCGCGAGAGCCAGCGCCATCTGTTGGCGGAGGACCGCCTGCTCGCGCTCTCGCCCGATGAGGAGACGGCGATGGCTAGAGCCGGGCGACTCCGAGAGGTCCACCATGATCGATCTCCACGGCAACCTGGTGTGCAGAATTGCTCGTTGTGCATTGGATGCGTCGACGTCAGTATAGCAGGGCACGAGTACATAACGAAGACTCGCCGGGTCGTCATGAGAAGTGGGTTACAGAGCACGGCACACCGCGGGCCTCGGGATAGCCCCGCGATTCCCTGCGGTCAGTCCAAGGCCAGACTGAGCTGCCAGGAGACTCCGAATCGATCGCTGATCCAGGCGAAGCGTCCGCTGAAGGGGTACTCCCCCAACGGCATCATGACCGAGCCGCCGTCCGAGAGGAGAGCGTACATGCGATCGACCTCCTCAGCGGAGGGGCATTCGACGAAGATCGAGATGGACGGGGTGAAGCTGAACGCGTGCACTGCGGGGCTGTCGATACACATGAAGCGCTGGTTCTGCAGCCGGAACACCGCGCGCATGACCGTCCCCTCGGCTCCGCCCTCACCGGCACCATAGCGTTGGATCTGCTCGATCTCGGCGTCCGGGAAGACCGACGCGTACAGGTTCATGGCCTCTTCGGCCCGTCCGATGAACATCAAGAATGGCGTAATGCGCGACTCCACGCGGGTCCTCCTCACTGACCTGATCCCATGCGTCTCTTCGATCGGCGACCTCGGTCGGCCCGGCCAGCGTAGTGTGACATAGCCGACACAAAAGCGCAACCATTTGGTAGCGTAAATGTGGTTCGATTCGTCTTCTCCCGCGGTCGCATCCCACTCTGGCACGTGACTGGGACTTCCACGTCAGCTGTTCGACGACTGCGTTCGAGGGTCAGGTCGGGCGAGGGAGACAATGGCGTCGGTATGCGGCGTTGGGCCTGGGGGAAAGCGTACTTAGACAATGAGATGGGCAATTTCCCCACGTTCGCGCTGGGCTAAAGCCGCAGCGCTACCCTAGACGAAGCCCACTGAAGGGGCTGGACCAGGAAGATATCTAGCAATTTCTGGGGCTGAAACTCAGTCCGTTTAGGGACTTCGTCTTCTCAGCCTGGGTTTTCAACCCAGGTGAACACGGCACGAGTACCGGTTTGTTTGCTCAACCACCCACATACAGGTCGAGGTTAGCTTCCGCGTCCCCAATCAGGACGCGAAATCACCGGCCGCATCGACTGCATCGTCGAGGATGGCTCCGAGTTGATGCTCTACGACTGTAAGACCGGTCGGCCACGCGATAGCCATCAGGTTCAATTGATGGCCTATATGTATGGGTTATCGACCTATCCACGCTATGCCTCCGCCAGGATCAGAGGCACGCTCGTGTATAAGGATCACCGCGTCGAGGTGCCACATCTCCGGGAAGATTTCGCGGCTGACTTGGAATTCTTCGTTGGGGTGCTTTCACAGGAGGATGCCCCGATGCGAGAACCGGGACGCGACTGCGAATACTGCAAGATCACTGCGTTTGATTGTCCCGACCGGCAGTGATCGATTCGTATGGGGAAACGAATGATCTGCCAACGAACGCGGACCAATTCTTCTTATGCAATCCACGGCACGGTGACCTCTATCACGCCCTCATCAATCTCGGGAGATCGTCTCGACTCAACCTACCCTGAATGCGGCAACTTCTCCGGAGCGCGATAGCGTTCCTCTCCCTCGGCGAACTCGGCGTTCCAACTCAAGTGGAGCGGGTCGACGTCGACCGTTCCCTTCAGCTCGTAATAGAGGGACTTGTAGGTGATCGGCGTGGCCCCGATCTGGTACATGCGGCGCAGTGCCGCGCTCGGGTCGGGCTCCGAACTGAAGAGGCCGTCTTCCATCAGGAAGACCTGAAACCCCATGTCGATCAATCCCAGCACCGATTGCAGCACGCAGACGTCGGTCTCGGCACCGGCCACGATCAGTTGGCGCACCTCGATGTTCTGCAGCGCGGTGCGGATTTGCTTCTCTTCGCAGCAGTCGAAGGTGTGCTTCACTAACCGCTTGCCGTCGGGTGGGAAAACGCGCTCGAGCCGGTCGGGAAGCCAGCCCTTGCGTTCGACCGGATGCTCGAAGGTGGCGATCACCGGAATGGTGAAGGAGCGGGCCAGCAGCAGCGCGTGCTCGATGCGGGTCATGACCGGATCGCGTGGCCCGTACATGCTCGACCAGAAGGCCGGTTGGGCATCGATCAGCAGGAATCCAACGCTGTCCGCCTCCACGTTGAGATGACGTGCTGATGGTTGGCTCATTCGGTCACCCTCCCGCTCTCGACGCCGGTCACTGGTCACCGATCGCCCGATTGCGATCGATGTGTGGACTCATACCCTACCCAGGCCGCGTGCGGGCGTCAAACTCCGCCAGTCATGGTCCAACGCGCTAGTGGCTGAAGGTGTAGCGATTGAGGAAGAGGTAGTTGTCGCTATCGACGCCTGGCGCCGTCAGCGGATGCCCATCGGCGTCCAGGAGAGCGATGGAGAGATCGGCAGACGTGCCGGTTGCGGGCGCCGTCAGCCTCACCAGTCGGAGCAGATCGTAGGGATGATCGAGCAGGTCGCCCGGCAGGGTGACGTCCACGATCTGCGTTTCGCCGGCCCCATCGACGGGCCGCAAGCGGACCCGCAACGTGTGCGCGCTGCCATCGCCCGGCAGCTCCCAGGCGACGACCACGTTGAGTTGACCGTCGTCGCTGGGGGCCAGTTGGTGACCGAGAAAGCGCACGTTGCCGGAGAAGGTGGTGGTTGGGATCGAGAGTGGCAGCTGATCGCGCGCGCGCTGATCGAGGCGATAGACGTCGTAGCCATCGGTGCTCAGTTCGTCCAGGCGTGAGAGTCCCGCCGCCTGCAAGAGGGACGGCGCCACAGGCACCGCCGCCGGCGCGACGACGTAGCCGGAGCCCTCCGCGGGAAATGGCAGCATCTCGCCGCCATCGAAATCGATGCGTCGGTGTGTACCGCTGCTGGCCGTCGGCGCAAGGTAGTGGCGTAGCTCGTCATAACCGGCGGCGCTGTAGAAGACTGGATCGTCGCCCGGTAGGGAGGCGACCGCGGACAGACTGTCGCTGACGCTGACCGAGAGGGCCAGGGCCGTCGCGTCGCTGCCTGCCCAATCGCCGAAATAGCGCCAGCTCGACCAGCCGGCGTTGCCTGCCAGCATGAGCACGATCAGGCCGATCAACGCCATGCGATAGCGGGCGCTGGGTGACTGCTGATAGAGGAAGCGACAGCCCGCCACCGGCAACGCGATCAGGAGCGGGAGTATTGTCAAGAGTCTTCCCGGGTGGACGGGCGTTATGGCGGCGGCTGAAGCCAGCAAGACGAATCCGGCGACGGCCAGCGTCGTGACCAGGCGCCGGCGCAGGTTGATGACCAATACGCCCAGGCCGACGATCGCCCAGGGGAGGATGAATGGGCCGAAGAGGGCCACATCGGGCAGGTTGAGTCCGAGCGCGCCCGATAAGGGCCAACCGAGCCGGGCCAGCGCCGATCCGAAGGCGCGCGGCGCCTCCTGCCAGCTCGACAGGTGCGTGCCGGGGAGTCCCGGCGTCGGTGTCCAGAAAGAGAGGAGGGTGGGAGTGTCGAGCGTGTGACGGATGAAGGGCCCGGCGACTGCCAACCCGACGAGTAGGGCGAAGAGGAGTCCGACGACCTCGTGATGGCGCAGCGAAGCACGGTGCTCGAACGCGGCCGAGACCAGAGCGATCAGCAGGATCGCCGGGAGGATCCGCGCGGTCGAATCGGAGATGTAGCCGAGTCCCGCCCCCATACCTGCCAATCCATACCAGATGAAGGCATCCAGCCGGGCTCCGCGCTCCAACGCCTCGCTCAGGCACCAGAGGAGGAAGGCCAGAGCCAGCGCCCCGGCGACGGGGCTGAGGGCTAAGCGGCTGAAGAGGATGAGCCAGAAGGACCCGGCCAGCATGAGTCCGCCAACGATCCCCCAAGCCGGTCCGAAGATCCGCCGCAGCCAGAGTGAGGTGAAGAGGACCGTTCCCAATTCCCGCCAGCGCGGCGCCGAATCGAGCGGTGACGACGTCGAACCCGAAGGGTCGGCCGATCAGGGCGATGAGGGCGGCCAGGAGCGGCGAGCGGTTGCCCGTGTCACCGATCAATGCCGAGCCGTGGCCGCTGGCTTCACGCGCCAGCAGCCCATTGGCCGCCTCGGCGTTCAAGAATCCGGCCGGCAACGGACCGATGCGATAGAGAAGCAAGACCCCGGCGACGAGCAGGGTGAGCAGCAGCCCCGCTGGAAAGAGCAGGAGCGTGGCGTTGAGCCAGTCGGGTCGTCGAAAGCGTACGTTCACACTTGCGGATTCTACTGCATCACCGGCGGCGTGGAGCCTGGTGCGCCCGTCATGTCATTTGTTCTGAATAGACGACGACAATGACTTTGGCAGCCGTCGCTGTCAGTCTGCGGTGGCGTTTTCGTTGTCAGTCCGGGGAAACGACCCCAGGGATTTTGTCGCCCGGAGGACGAGCAGCGCACCCCGTGTCATCCTGAACCGCAGTGAAGGATCTCTCACCGGATGCATCAGGCCGTTGGCCAATCGACGGAGAGATCCTTCGACTCCGCTGCCACCCTCTCACTGACTCTCTCCGGTCCCTCTGAGGCGGGAGCGAGGACCATCGCTCAGGATGACACGGGGTGCATTGGTGGCTCTCTGAGATGGCAAGACCCACTGTGCTCGCTTACGAAGTCATCTTCTCCCAGGAACAAATCCCGCCCTGCTCATGATCCCGATCTCTATCGCCTGGGATGGCCGCCCCGCTACGGTGATGCTGTTGGCGGAACGGTCGTTGAAGTAAGGAGATCGGACATGACACGGGAACGATGGATTGGTGTTCTGGCGGGTTTGCTGGCGGTAGGTCTGGCGGTCTTTGGGGTCTACGGCGATTCCTCGGCGCCGCAGAATCAGAAGGACTCCCTGTGGCAGGTGGTGGTGCTTGTTCTGGTGGTGACGGCGGTGGTCTACGCGCTGGTCCTTCCCTGGGCCATGAAGCGCTCGCCGCAGAAGGCGGGGCTCATCGTCAGCATCCTCGGGTTCCTCTCGATCGCCGCCTTCTGGAGCGGACTGCCGATCGTGCTGGGTGGCGCGGGCGCGACCCTCGGCGTGGCGGGACGCGAGCAGATGGTTGAGAAGCGTGGACTGGCGACCGCAGCGGTGGCCATTGGTGGTGTGACCGTGGTTGCCGGGACCATCGTGGCTATCCTGGCCACGGTCCATCCATAGTCGATCAATCGGGCAGCGCGTTCGGGACTCGCCAGCGACATGAGGCGAGTCCCGCCACGTCGTCATAACGTGTTTGCTACACTGCCTGAGCCAGCATGCAACTGTCACGATTGTGGCCATGAGGAAACTGGAATGGACTCAGCCCTTCCGCCATCGGTGGCGTTGATTCAGGCACAAGAAGACCGACCCGCCGTCCTGCGCGGTCGCTGGCTGCTGCTGGCGCGCTCGGCCTGGGTGATGATCAGTGCAATCGCCATCGCCCTCTTCATCGCCAGCTTAGCCCCCTTTTACCGCGCCACTCGCGATTTCACCGGTGTGCACGAGCATGGCGGCGCGGCTCTGCGAACCGGCCTTCAGCAGATCCATTTCCCGATCGCTCTGTACGCCGCGACTGAGGTGGTGACCGATTCACTGATGGTGGCGGTCTTCGTCGGCGTGGGCGTGCTTCTCTTCTGGCGCAAATCGAACGATCCGGCGGGGCTCTTGTTCTCATTGACGCTGGTCACCTTCGGCACCATCTGGCCCAACACGTCTGACGATTTGGTCGCGGCTCACCCGATGCTGCATCTGCCGGTTGCGGCCGTCAGCGCGTTTGGGTTCGGCTCCTTCTTTCTCCTCTGCTATCTCTTCCCCGATGGACGCTTCGTGCCGCGCTGGACCAGATTCTTCGGGGCGGCCTGGATGGTGCTGGAGATCGTGCTCTCACTGGTGCCGCCCCCAGCGCACGTCAACCATCTGGTGATCGGTGCCGTCTTTGCGGTCGCCATCGTCGCGTTTCCCGGCACCATGCTCTACGCGCCGATCTATCGCTACCGGCGGGAATCGACGCCGATTCAGAAACAGCAGATCAAATGGGTGACCTACAGTTTGGCGGCGGCCATCTTGGTCTTCGTCATCGTGGGAGCGAGCGGCTCGCTGCCGGTTTTCAACCGTCCGGGTGCGCCCGCTGCCCTCTTCGATCTGGCCAGCGGCGGCATCTACAGTCTGGTCTTCCTGATGATCCCCATCAGTATCGGCTTCGCCGTGTTGCGCTATCGACTGTGGGACATCGACCCCATCGTCAACCACACACTGGTCTACGGCGCGCTCACCGTCTGCATCGTGGCCATGTATGTGGTGATCGTCGCCGAACTGGGAGTCCTCTTCAGCACCGGCGCGAACCTCTTCTTCTCGCTGATCGCTACCGGGTTGGTCGCGGTTGCCTTCCAGCCCCTGCGGCTCTGGCTGCAACGAGGCGTCAACCGGCTGATGTATGGCGAGCGGGACGACCCGTACGAAGTGCTCAGCCAGCTTGGTCAGCGGCTGGAGGGTACGCTGACGCCGGAGAGCATCCTCCCAACGATCGTTCAGAGCGTGGCCGAGGCGCTCAAGCTCCCCTATGCGGCTATCGCCCTGCAACGAGGCGATGAAATGGCGCTGGCAGCCGAGAGCGGAAACGTGTCGCCGCGAGCGGAGAACGGCCTGCTGCGGCTGCCGCTGACCTATCAGCAGGAGGTGGTGGGGGAGTTCCGCCTGGCGCCGCGCGCCACCGGCGAGCCCTTCTCGACGGCCGATCTGCGTCTGCTCGATGGACTGGCGCGGCAGGCCGGCGTCGCCGCGCGTGCCGTTGGGCTGACGCTCGAACTGCAGCAGGCGCGCGAGCGATTGGTCAGCGCCCGCGAAGAGGAGCGCAGACGGCTGCGTCGCGATTTGCACGACGGCCTCGGCTCGCAGCTGGTCGGGCTGAACCTGCAGTTGGGAATTGCCAAGCAGATGGTGAGCAGCGACCCGGATGCGGCCGAGGAGAAGCTGCAGGCGCTGCGCGCTGAGATACGGACCGCCATCGGCAGCGTGCGCGAGATCGCTCACAATCTGCGGCCGCCGGTGCTGGACGACCTCGGCTTGCGCGAGGCGCTGCAAGCACGGGTGCGCCAGCACAGCTCTCCCTCGCTAAGCGTTGAGCTGGAGATGCCGGACGATTTTCCCGAGCTCTCGGCGGCGGTGGACGTGGCCCTCTATCGCATCGTCGAGGAGGCGCTGGCCAACGTGGCGCATCATGCGCGGGCCACGCACTGCCGGGTTGCGCTTTCGGCCGCACGCGACGTAGAGCTGACGATATCCGATGATGGCGTCGGACTGCCGGAGCTGCGCCGACCGGGCGTCGGGCTCCTCTCGATGCGGGAGCGGGCCGAGGAATTGGGTGGAACGTGCCGCTTCGCGAATGCGGACGAGGGTGGCACGCGCATAACCGTGCGGCTGCCGCGAATGGTGGAGTAGGGTGACGGAAACGCTTCGCATCTTGATCGCGGACGACCATCCGCTGGTCCGCACCGGCCTCAGCACCATCCTGGCCGGGGTGCCGGGCTTCGAGGTGGTGGGCCAGGCGGCGACCGGTCAGGAGGCCATCGACTTAACGGCGACGCTGCGCCCCGACGTGATCGTGATGGATCTGCAGATGCCGGACGTCAGCGGCGTCATCGCCACGCGCGAGATCCTGGCGGCTTATCCGGAGACGCGCATTTTGGTCGTCACCCTCTTCGCCGACGAGGATTCGGTGCTGCTGGCTTTGCGGGCTGGAGCGCGCGGCTACGTGCTGAAGGACGCCGATGAGCAGGAGCTGATCGAGGCGGTGCGAGCCGTAGCGCGCGGCACCGGCATCTTCAGTCCGGCGATCACGAATCGCCTACTGAACAGCGTCAGTGGCACACGCCAGTCCAAGCCGGACGGTGCGTTCTCCAATTTGACCGAGCGGGAGCGCGAGATTCTGGACCTGCTGGCGGCAGGCCGCTCCAATGGCCAGATCGCGCGACAGCTCAACCTCAGCCCCAAGACGGTGGCCAACTACACCTCGACCATCTTCGCCAAGCTCCAGGTGACCGACCGGGCTGAGGCGATCATTCGCGCCCGTGAGGCGGGGCTGGGGTCGGGCGGGTAGAGACAAGGGGAGAGCGACGTAGGTGTGCCCCGGCCGATCCTCAGCGAAGCGCCAGTCGGGATCCCGAACGATCCTGTCTAGAACTGACTATGCTGCGATTCGAGGAAGTCGATATGTTGAGGGTTCCAGGATTTGCGAGGGCACGCACCTGTTCGATGGCACAGCTATGAGGACTCAACTCGCCATCATCTCACGTTCAACCAGGACGCGACTCATAAAACGGAGGATCGGAACCGCCTTGCGGCACGTTTCTACGTCGTCGTACTTGTCGATTACGAGTGAGTCACCATATGGGTCCAGGTGAGCAAGCGCATTTCTGACCACGTTCCGCAGATCGTCACGGATCGCTGTGAACTTCTTGCCTCGATAGGGATCGAACATCTCGGCCTGAGTCTTCGCGAATTCAGGGAGATCTTCAGGACTCACAGGAACACGTTCGTCTGGTTGTAACCATTGATGTCCAGTGCGTAGTACGCTTTTCCGACGATTATCACGAAGCCTGTAACATCCCTCAACAACCTTGTAATAGCAGAGTACCTGATAGAACACATTGGTCGAACTCATGGCTTCACGATACGACGACAGCACCGCTCTGAACGGCACTTTCGAAACCCATTCGTCTCCAATCTGAATCTGCCGAGGTCTGCCGTGCACGTTGATCATATATCCAACGACACCGGTCGAGATTTCTAAGACCTCACACGCCTTCACGTCCAACGGAACATCATAGCGGTAGGTTAGCCAGCTGAGCGTCGGATGGATGAGGTCAAAGGCGAATTTCTCAGCCTCAGCGCGGCTCCCTGCGATGAACGTGGTTTGGAACTTAGCGAGCCTGCGACGACGATTCGGATAGCCGCGGACTGCTATCTGTTCTGAATCGTTGGAGAACTCCATTGCAATAGCGGGGAAGCCTGCTGGAAATTGCAGGAGCGAATCCCCGGCCTCAGTGATCTGTTCAGTCGTTGTTTCGCCGAGCAACCCAGTTCCTGGCGTCGTAAGGACGTAGGTCACTTGATACTGTCCGAGTGATCCATCCCGAAGTGACTCTAACTGCGTATCTGAGTCATGGCCAGGCATAGCTGGAACACGGATGAATTTCAGATCGCTATAGAAGTCCGATGCGGGAATCTCCACACTGAATCGCCGTCGCGAAGGTGAAGTCTTCGACCGTTGTCGACTGGTGTTTTTTCGCTTACGTGCCATAGCGACTTCCTATCAAGGAGTCGACAGACGAATGACAGAGCTGGCGCCGAGGTCTTTGCCTTGTGTGTGACTCATCGCAATCGGGATCGGATCCACTCAGAAACTTCGTCCCATCTCAGGTGATTGCCAACGCCGACCATGAGCTTGAATTCATCATCCTCAGTTGAATTGATCGTCCACCCGTTGGCTCTCAAAAAGCTCAGCGTGATCCCATAGACAATGCGTTGGTTCCCCGTCGCTGAACGGATGATTACGGACCATGCTCCAGAGGAGGGTTGCGGCCTGGTCCACGAGATCGGCCTCTTCATACGTGGGCACTGCTCTTGGGTCGATGAAGCGCGGATTCGAGGAGCGATAGATTGAGGACGTAATCGGTACTGCTACTCGAGAAACCTTCAAGATCTCAGCATAGAGGTCGAATACGTCCTCAATCGTGGGGTAAACAACCTCGATCGGCGGTCGCACTCAGCGACTAGTCTCTGTTCGCCGCGGTCGTAGGCTTCCAGTCGCTCGAAGAGACTCCGCTTCTCGTCAGCGATCCCTTGCGATGCTTCGCGGAAGGTTCGCTGGTTCCGGGGTTCAATCCGCATGGGCGTGATGATGATGCGCCCGGTCGCTTCATCGGCGTCGATATTCACGTACTCACCGACGGCTACGTTCAGCTTGTCCAATTCGCTCGTGGGAATGGTCACGACGCTACTGTTCCCGTCACGCCGAACTTTGACCATCGTCATCGCCGATTCCTTTCGCGTGGGTACCGTCCCCACGAATTAAGAATTTCACGATACGGTGAGCTCGTCAATGAGTCCTCACGCTGACGCTGTATCGTCCGAATATACGGAAGCGTAGATACCTGACGAGGCTGTCCGGGAGTGAGGTGAGACTTGCCCATCACACCAACGCCTGCGCCAGTTCTCCAAACTCGTTGCATCTCCTCGACCGTCAGGATCGATCCAGATCGCGTTCGCGCCGGCCTCGGCTGCCCAGCGGCAGCACGTCGCGTCACTGTCGATCACCAGCACCTGGCTCGGCGCGACACCGGCATCGTCGAACATCTTTCGATAGAACGTCGTGCCATGCTTGACGTGGTCAATGAGATCCGGTCCATAGACCTGGGAAAACGTCTCGGAGATACCCATGTGCTCCATGATGGCTCGCAGTTCCCACGACGTGGTCCCCGATGCCGTGTAGAGCGTGTATCCGGCGCGATGGAGGGCGCGAACGGCATCGGCAGCGCCAGCTATTGCGGACATCGCGCGTGCATTGACATACACAGAAAGCTCCGTGTGGAGTTCCACGGCACGAGCATCGGGCAGGCGCGTAACACCGACCGCGTCACACATGGCAGTCATCCAGTCCAGGGAATACTCGCGCTGGAATGCTTGGTGACTGGCGAATTCGGGCATCCGTGCCAGGAGGTCCGACCAGACCTGTGGAAAGACCAGCCGATTGGCGGCCTGCCACTGCTCCGTGGTTCCCCCCAACCGAGGAGGCATGAACTCGCCGATCAGGCGGAGCCACTCCCCGGCGCGAAGACGGTTGTCGTTCAACACGTCGCCGTCATCGAGGAATAGGTGAGTGGGCCGTGTTCCGGAGATCGTGAACTCATGCAGATCCGCGCCGCGCCAAGAATCCACGAGCGCTCCTTTGCAGTGGGTGACGTTCTTCATGATCTGATGCCACAGGCGCGCCACGGCACATGTACTTATGGCGTTGAGTCCTCATAGAGTGACACGCCAGGGATGAGGTGGAAGTCTCGCAGATTTCGGGTTGCCAGGACGAGTTCGTGAGTGATGGCCGTCGCGGCGATGAGAAGGTCGAAGTCTCCGACCTGCTGACGATGGTTGCGCGGCATTGAGCCGCGGAGGACTCCAAACCGTTCCGCGATTGGGGTCGAAATCGTCAGTATCTGCACGCCATCGAGAACATGCTGGAGCGCTGCCAGCGCGGCGGATCGATCTCGAGCATAGAAGGCGCCTTCGAAAAGCTCGCCGTAGGTGATGATGCTTATGGCGACGCCCTCAGCTGTCATGGCCGGGAGCGCCTGAACGGCACTCGCTTGATTGTTGAGGAGATCGATCACCCAATCGGTATCAAAGAGGTATCCGCTCATAGCTTGACGGAAGGTCGGTTTGCGGTCTGCCTGCGCTCGGCGATGTATGCCTTGAAGTCCTCGGCATCGACCAAACCGGACCAGCCACCGGCTGCCACCTGAAGCGACTTTAATGCCTGCCCTGGGTCATAGCCGGCCCAGATGTCGTCGGGTTCGGCGGATGTCGCGACCCGACTAACGCGATATCGGATCCCGCGGTTTTCGAACTCGACTGGGGTTTCGGTGGCATCACCAAGCAGACGGTCGAGCTCGCTGCCGGGCTCTACGTGGATCGTTCTTGGTGTGGAGGCGTCCGAGTAGTCGTCTTTCATGGAATCCATTATACGGACCGCCCATCTCCCATGATCCCTCACCCCACCCGGTACGGCGTGAGGCACCTCGTAGTTGGGGTCGACGCCGATGCCGGGGACGTCTGGTGGGCTGACGGTGCCGTCGGCGTTGAGCGTGAGCGTGTGGTGGTACATCTTGCCGAACATCGGGTCGACCGCATCCGGGTAGAACTCCAGGATCAGGCCGTTGGGGATGGCCGCCACCAGATGGACGTGGATGTCCTGCGAGCCGTGCGGCGCGATGTCCAGATCGTGCGCCTGAGCCAGCGCGGAGACCTTCATGAACTCGGTCACACCGCCCACCACCTTCGCGTCGGGATTGAGGATCGCGGCGCAGTCGTGCTCGATCAAATCCCGGAAGCCATAGCGCGTGTATTCATTCTCGCCGGTGGCGATGGGGATGCTGGTGGCCTGCGCCAGTTTGCGGTGCCCCTCGTAGTCGTCCGGGGCGACTGGCTCTTCGAACCAGAAGGGGTCGAACTCCTCGACGCGCTTGGCAAAGCGAATGGCCTCATAGTGCCGGTAGGCGCAGTTGGCGTCCAGCATCAGCTTCACGTCGGGACCGATCGCCTCGCCGCACGGCGCGCACGCGCTCGACGTCCTCCGCGATGGAGACGCCGCCGACCTTCATCTTGACAGCACGCGCGCCCAGCTCGACGTTGGATGACATCTCCTCGGCCAGCTCCTTCAGCCCTTTTCCCTCTTCGTAGTAGCCACCGGCGATGTAGGTCGGCACCCGATCACGATAGCCGCCGAGCAGCTTGTAGAGCGGCATCCCGGCCACTTTGGCGCGTATATCCCACAGGCCGATGTCGATAGCGCTGATGGCGCGCGTGGTGAGCCCACGTCGGCCGATCAGCTTGGGTACCCACATCTTCTCCCACAGCCGCTCCACGTTGATGGGGTCTTCGCCGATGAGCTCATCGCGCAGGTGCTCGATGGTGACGCGTTCGATGCGTGCCGTGCCCCCCAGACCATTGCCGCCAAGCCCGACGCCGGTGACGCCCTCGTCGGTCTGGATCTTCACCAGGCCCAGCCCGGCGTGTGTGTAGGTGTGCTTGCCGTTGGCGATCGGCCTGGCGCGCGGCCACTGATAGTCCTCGATCACGATGTCGGTGATGCGCATCTGGCTTGGCTCCGATCAACACCATTTCATGCCGTGTCATCGATTCATTGCCGGACCGCGAACGACGATGAAGGCGTGGCGCGCTGTCATCTCGATCGCGGGTTCGGCTCGCGACCAGTCTGACCGTGGAGTGGGAGACTGTCCAGGGTTTGAGAGGTTGGACGGCGGCACGTACGCGGTTATCGATGATGAGTTGAGTTGTGACTTAGGAAAGCGCACCAGCGGGTCCGAGGGCGAGCACAGAGGCATCGTCCCTACGTCTTCCTACGT
Source organism: uncultured Chloroflexia bacterium (assembly GCA_963822235.1). Lineage (GTDB taxonomy): Bacteria > Chloroflexota > Chloroflexia > Thermomicrobiales > Thermomicrobiaceae > CALAGB01. Next base: position 839,707 of record CAWGGU010000004.1, on the reverse strand, counting down.
ACGTTCAGCCCACGTATGGTCTTTGATAAATCAACTGTCACCTTTCAACTCAGCGCGAACATAGAGCGTGTACCGATATAGTTCATCAATGAGCTTCATTAATCACCAAATTTGCTTCATGAGCCTCTCCGCGTCATCAGTCGCGGTTGCTTCAACGTTCGTCTGTAATCTACGATGCAAGCTGACGGTTGTAGCGACGAGTGGCGAGTGACAAGGAGCGTGGAGTAGTGCCGGACCAAGGTGACCCACCGGAGAGTTTCACCCCTCGCGGAGTTGCTGCGGCGCTATTTGTCTGAACGGGGACTCAGTCAGGCCGATCTGGCCAGGCGGGCGGGTCTCTCGCGAGCCACGGTTCACCGTTGGCTCCACGGAGCGTCGGAGCATCCGTATCACCGTGCCGGAGTGCTCAGCGCGGCGGCCGCGTTGGATCTGCATCGATCCGAGACCAACCGCCTGCTGCGCGCAGCCGGGTTCGCGACGCTGGATCGCATCGCGCTCGCGGCAGTTCACGACGAGCAGGAGTTGTTGACGCATTGGTCGACTGACGTGCGCAACAACTTGCCGGCCGATCTAACCTCGTTCATCGGTCGAGAAGACGACATCGACAACCTCGCTGAGATGCTCATCCAGCCGTCGGTGAGGCTGGTCACCCTTACCGGCCCCGGTGGTAGCGGCAAGACCCGTTTGGCTGTGCGCCTGGCCCGTGAGGTCTCCGACGTCTTCCCGGACGGCGTCTACTTCGTCTCCCTCGCGGCCGTCTCCGATCCCAAGCTGGTCGCGCAAACCATCGCCGAAACAATCGGCCCGCGCGACGTGCAGGACGCTTCCCTCTCGGAGCGGCTCACCGGCTGGCTGAAGACACGTCGCGTCCTGCTGGTGCTCGACAATTTCGAACAGGTCGTCGACGCGGGCCCTTTCGTCACCGACCTGCTGCGGATTGCGCCATCGCTCAAGGTGCTGGCGACCAGTCGAGTTCCGCTTCACGTGATGGGTGAGCATGAGCGCCAGGTTCGTCCGTTGCCGCTGCCATCGTCCAAGGAGTCATTGAGCGAGCTGCGGACAAATCCGGCCGTTGCGCTCTTCGTGCAACGCGCATCGGCGGCCAATCGACGGCTCGACCTGGACGACGACGCGGTCACCGTCGGCGAGATCTGCACCCGCCTCGATGGATTGCCACTGGCCATCGAGCTCGCCGCCGCGCGCCTGCGCGAGCACGATCTCTCCAGGTTGCTCGCCGATTTCCCCAGCCGTCTCGACCTCGGAAGTGATGGCCCACGCGATGCGCCGGAGCGCCAGCGGACGCTGCGCCGAACCATCGCCTGGAGCGTCGATCTTCTGCCGGAGCCGGAGCGAGCGCTCTTTGAGCGGCTTTCTGTTTTCGTCGGTGGCTGGACCGCCGATGCTGCGGCCACGGTCTGCTTACCGCGAGATGAATCGACGGAGTCGATCGAGCAGCAGCTCTCGACGCTGGTGGATGCCAGCCTGATCGAGCGCGTTCCCGTGGAGGACGGCACCGAACGCTATCGCATGCTGGAGACGATCCGGGAGTTCGCGCTTGAGAACCGAACGGGGATCGTCGACGAGGCGGAACTGCATGATCGGCATGCGGATCATTTCATCGCGCTGTCGCACACGTTCCCGCCCTATGTCCCGGAGACCAGGCTGGACGACTCCTACGCTCGCGTCGACGCCGATCTGGAGAATGTCCGCGCCGCGCTCGAGTGGGTGAGGAGTACGGGCGATCTAGAACGACTTGCCGATTTTGTCGCCTCACTCTCCATCTACTGGCACGAGCATCTGCGCTTGACGGAAGGGTGGAGCTGGATGCAGCAGGTTTTGCCGCGCCGCGAGGAGCTCTCGCCAGTCTTGCGAGCGCGCATCGTGACCGGTGCCTGCATGCTCTCCTCCTCGCTCTATCTCTTCGACGAGGCTGAGGCCTTCTGTAGTGAAGCTCTGGCGCTGTGGAGAGAGGTCGGCGGGCATCGTTGGCCCGCGGTCCTCTCACGACAACTTGGCTGGAGCAGCTATATGGGGGGTGAGAGCGAGCGAAGCATCGGTCTGCTAACCGCCGCGCTGGACGAGTGGCGTCAAGAGGGTGACGTGCCCGGCATCATCATCGCCTTGTGCGATCTGGCGCTGGCCCATTGTGTGGTCGGGAATCTCGATGTCGCTGACACGATTCTCGACGAGGCGGAAGTTCTGATCTCCAAGCATGATGACGTGGGGCTGACACGACTGCGCCTGGATCGTGGTCTCCACGCGCTGCTGAGCGAAAATCTGGAAGAAGCCGTTGTGCTGCTGGACGACGCCGTGCGGCGCTTGCGTTTCACCGGTCGAAGCTACTTGATGAACGCGGCCATCTTCTATCTGGGGACCGCACACTGCTTTCTCGGTAGGCTGGACGACGCGCTTCGTTGCTATCTCGAGTCGCTCGATTTGCCCGCCGCGGTGGACGATAAGGGGCATTTCACGTTGACGATCCTCGGGTTCGCCGCGGTCGCCTCGCGGCAAGGCAACTTCGAGCGCGCAGCTATCCTCTCCGGTGCCTCGATCGCGATACAGCAGGCGAACGGCCTCGCCTATCCTCCGGCGGTTCAGGCCATCTACGATCGGGAGATCGCCCAGGTACGGCAATCGCTCGACGACGCGGAGCTGGCCGAGGCGTTTTCTCGCGGGAGCCAGATGACGATCGAAGAGCTGATCGCCTTCGCGCGAGCGGGAGCAAAGGTGGAGACATAGGGCGCACCCGGCGATGCTTGTCTCATTCGGCGGCAGATTGAGGATTGGTTTGCGTCGCGGGTCCAATTGCCGGAACAACTCGATAGACCGGGAGATGGAGCGGGGTGCTGAGGTAGACAAATCCCTTCTCATCCACAACCACACCGGTTACGTCGGCCGTCTCGACGCCTAAGTCACTCAGGACAACTGCAAGTTCCCGCAGGTTGACGGTCTGCGGCGTGGTGCTTCCAATGCTGGGGCGCTTCAGCCGGAAGCGGCGCGGTTCTGAATCGGTCAGGACCGTGCCTGGACTCTCCGTCAGAATTACCCGCTGGCGCAATTCCCGTTTCGTGCTGGACGTCAAGTCGTCGGAGTAGATGTCGAAACTGGCGCTCCGAATCGTTGTCGGTCTTCTCGAGTGCTTCACCACGCTGATCTCGAGACCGCCGCCGTCCTCTTTGGACTCGTTGAGCGCTACCACGATATTGTGCCGAGGCTTGCGCAACCCTAGTCGCGCATTCATCACAAACACAGAGAATACCCAGATCCAGGTGACGATCGTGAAGGCAAGCTCATGCTGATCATAGAAGCGTGTCACGCTGTGAATCATCTTAAGTACTCGGCTTCGTGAAGAAGCCCCTATCGTTCAATAATAAAGATACCCGAATTCGGCCAGACGTCCAGGACTGCGGATGATCCAAAGCGCTAAGTCGGGACATTCGGCGTAGAGTGGGATATAGAACTCACTGTTACGCCAAGAGTTCACACTACCGGACCCGCAATCACGCTGCGTGCTACACTCAGCCGCGGATTCCCGTCGATTTCCTCGCCTGTTTCCTCCGTCCCGAAAAAAACTCCTGGAGTGCTTTTGGATCGTCCCCCCAACATCGTGATTCGCAACTACGGCAATTTCTTCGACGTTCAGACGCCCAACGGCGTGCTGCGCTGCACCGCGCGGGCCACCGTCAAGCGAGAGCGCCGGGGTACGTCACCGGTGGCGGTGGGTGATCGGGTCGAGGTGCTGCCAACCATTCCTGGCGAAGGGGTGATCGAGGCGGTCGCTCCGCGCGTTCGTTCCCTCTCGCGTCTGGCTCGCGGTACCGATGCCATGGAGCAGGTTATTCTGGCAAATCCGGATCAGATGGTCGCCGTCTTCGCCGTCACACATCCGGAGCCCCACGTGCGCATGCTCGATCGCTTCCTCATCATCGCCGAAGCGCGCGGCATCGCGGCTGCCGTCTGTGGCAACAAGATCGATCTGGATCCGACCGAGGAGTTTCGCCACGTCTTCGATCCGTATCGCGCCGCCGGATATCCGGTCTTCGAGACCAGCGTGCGCCAGCGAATTGGGCTTGAGGAGCTGCGCGACTATCTGCGCGGTAAGATCACCGCCTTTTCAGGGCCGTCCGGCGTGGGGAAGTCGAGCCTGATCAACGCACTGCTGCCGAATCTGGATGAGCGCGTCGGGGACGTCAGCTTGGCGACGGGCAAGGGACGCCATACGACCTCCGCTACCACCCTACTGGCACTTGACCCCGAAACCTACATCGCTGATACGCCCGGCATCCGTCAACTCAGCTTCTGGGGCGTCGATTTGGCGCAACTCGATCGCTATTTTCCTGAACTTCGGCCCCATCTCGACTCGTGCTACTATGACGATTGCACGCACGTGAACGAGCCTGGCTGTGCCGTGCTGGCGGCCCTCGAGGCAGGTGCGATCGATCTCGGACGCTACGAGAGCTACCGGACGTTGCGAGAGGGCTCAGGCGTCGACGAGTAGCACGTTCGCACCGGACCGCGCCGCTTCACGTCACGAGAACCAATAAATCTTGAGAGGATAGAGGCGTATGGCAGACGAGATTCAGGGTATTCGCGAAGGACTCAAGCAGATCCTGGCCGATCAGCACAACACGATGCGCGAAGTCCTCGATGGGCTCGATAAGGACGGCCTCAACTGGTCGCCCGGCCCCGAGACCAACTCGATCGCGGTCCTCTTCACCCATTTGCTTGGTGCCGAGAACTCCATGACGGCCACGATCGCCAGCGAACCGTTCGACCGCGATCGAGACGCCGAATTCCGCGTCACGGTCGACGACGTGGCCGCCATGCGCCAGAAGGTGGACGAGATCGAAGCGCGCATCATGCCGCGCATCGACAAGCTCTCACTGGCCGATCTGGCCGGCATGCATTCGCCTCCCGGCGACCGGCTGGGCCGGGTGCACCTCGGCAGTTGGTGGGTCTTCCATGCGGTGGAGCACAACCGGGAGCACATCGGCCAGGCGCTCCTGACGCGCCAGCTCTACGAGCAGCAGGGGTAGGCGCGCGGTCCGATCACCTTAGATGCGCAATCGACCTTCGTTCGCCCAGGACTCAAGATCCTGGGCTACTTATGCGAAGCCCACTGAAGGGGCTGAATCATTGCGCCACACGCAATATTGCGGACAATTGTGACTCGTCTCGCGGTTCATACGTAGCCCCTTCAGTGGGCTTCGTCAAGATTAGCGCTGTGGCTTTAGCCCGGCGTGAACCTTGGACGATGACCTGGTTATTTCCGCAACCACCCCATGGCGCCGAACACGTCCCCTTTCACGTCCGCGCTGTCGGATGAACGGCGCCTATTTCGCCCGCGTCACTTCTCCGTTCCACCCGATCATCCACATTGGATGGTTCCAATTGGCACTTGATGGTTTCCTTAACATCGGGTTTATACGTGAATGTCTGGTGACAATCGGTGGGGAATCGTTCATCTGTTGAGGGGGAGTGCCGCATGGAATCCGTACGGGACAAGCTACGCGTCGAGCTGACTGCTTCGGTTGTGGCCATCATCGGCGTGATGATGGCGGTCATCTTCGTCACCACCCGCTTCACCGAGATCCCGATCGGGCCGGGCGGCTATATCCACTTGGGCGACACCGCTATCTACTTCACCAGCTTCGTCTTCGGTCCGGTCGTCGCCGGGATCGCGGGCGGCTTCGGCACGTCTTTCTCCGACCTCTCATCCGGCTACGCCAACTACGCGGCCGGCACCTTCATCATCCATGGTCTGCAGGGCGTGGTGGCCGGCGTGATCGCCTGGCGCGGCGGTCTCAACCGCATGATCATGGGTGGCATCGCCGGAGCGATCGTGCTGGTCGTCGGCTACTTCATCTACGACGCCGCCATCCTGCAGCTTGGTATCGGCACCGCCTGGACCGACGCCGGTCTCAACCTCTTCCAGGTCGCCAGCGGCGCCGTGATCGGCATCCCGCTGGTGCTGGCCGTGCGACGCGCCTACCCGCCGATCAACAACTGGAGCTACCGTCGCACCTGGCAGGAGGAGACGACGCCCTCCAACCAGATCGGCGACTGATTCGCGCGTCGCTACGCTTCAGAGCAACCCGGCGGCTCAGGTCGCCGGGTTTTTCCACGCTTCTTCGACGTGCTCGCTTCGTTGCCAGCGCTCCAGCCGTTCGAGTAGGCTCCGTGCAGGGATCGGGGCCGTCTGAGCGGCCCGCATGGAGACTGAAGATGTCGAGCGAGCGCGATGAATCCAACACGCTGATCACGATCCGGAACTTCACCTATCGCTACCCAGCGGTGGCGGAGGGGGAGTCGACCATCACCGCGCTGCAGGGGATCAACCTGGATATCGCCGCGGGCGAGTTCCTGGGCGTGACCGGCACGACCGGCAGCGGCAAGAGCACGCTGTGTCTGGCGCTGAACGGCCTGGTGCCGCATGCCACCGGCGGCGTGATCGCCGGAGATGTAACGGTCGGCGACTGGAACACCAAGCGGGTCAAGGTGCCGCGCATGGCGACGCGCGTCGGGCTGGTCTTCCAGGATCCGGAGAGCAATCTGGTTGGCCTGAACGTCGAGGACGAGATCGCCTTTGGCGCCGAGAACCTGGGTGTTCCGGTGGCCGAGATCGCGGAACGGGTCGATTGGGCGCTGAGCGTGGTGGGAATGTCGGCGGAACGGTTCCGCTCGGCCAACCAGCTCTCGGGCGGTCAGAAGCAGCGGGTGGCCATCGCGGCGGTGCTGGCCATGCGGCCGGAAGTGCTGGTGCTGGACGAGCCAACGGCGCAGCTCGATCCGCGCGGCAAATTCGAGGTGGCGTCAGCCATCGAGACGCTGCGCCGCGAGCAGGGACGGGGCGTCACGGTGGTGATGGTGGAGCAGGACGCCGAGCTGCTAGCGCAGTTCGCCGACCGCGTCATCGTGCTCGATGCCGGAAAGATCGTGGCCGAGGGGACGCCGCGGGACGTCTTCCGGCGTGTGGGCGAATTGGAGGCGCGCGGCGTGAGCGTGCCGCAAATCGCCGAGGTCGCCGCACGGATCAACCGTCAGATCGACACACAGTTCACCTTCATGACGCCCGATGAGGCCGCGAACATTCTTCTCCCCATCCTGCAGCTGAGTGGCGATGACTGACCTGACGCCCGCTGGTCGAGGTGACCGATCTGCAGTTCAGCTACGGAGAGGGGGATCAGGCGCCGGCCCTGCGCGGCATCAATTTTTCGATCTCGCCGGGCGAATTCGTGGCGCTGGCGGGTGCCAACGGCTCCGGCAAGACCACGCTGGCCAAGCACTTCAACGGCTTACTGCGGCCGGATCGCGGCGTCGTGCGGGTGACCGGACGCGACGCGCGCGGACGATCGATCGGGGAACTGGCCCAGACCGTCGGCTACGTCTTCCAGAACCCGGATCATCAGATTTTCCTGCCGACGGTGGCCGAAGAAGTTGCCTTCGGTCCGCGCAACCTCGGCATTCGCGACGACGAGCTTGACGAACGTGTCGACGACGCGCTGGCCCTCTTCGATCTGGCCGATGTGCGTCAGCGGCATCCAACGTTGCTGGGGCGTGGTGTGCGTCGGCGCGTGGCGCTGGCCGCCGTGCACGCCATGCGTCCGCAGCTGCTGGTGCTGGACGAGCCGACCGGCGGACTCGACCGGCGCGCGTCGGAGAGCTTGATGGCAACGCTGCGCGGTCTGGTAGCCGAAGGGCGTTCGGTCGTCCTCATCACCCACGACATGAGGCTGGTCGGAGAGCACGCGCGACGGCTGGTGCTGCTGAATGAAGGGCGTGTCCTGGCGGACGGCTCGACGGCCGACGTGATGTGCCAGTTCGAACTGGTGGAACAGGCCGGTATCCGCCCACCACCCGTGGCGCGCCTCTCGGCGGCGTTAGCGAGCGGCGGAATGCCCTTCGCACTCAATGTGGACGAGTTCACGTCACGTTTCCTCGAGCGTATACCGTCCGTCCGCCGATCATCGGAGGGTGGGCCGATATGAGCGCCACGTTCGACATCTACGTGCCTGGGCGCTCCTGGCTGCATCGGGCCGACCCGCGGGTGAAGATCGCGTTCGTGGCCTTCACCACCGTGTTGCTGCTGATCTGGTTCAATCTGCCCCTCTTCCTGCTCCTGTTAGTGCTGACGCATGTGGCGTTGATTGGCTGTGGGATCGGCTGGCGGCGCATCGGCGGTATCTGGCGCGCGTTAGCGCCATTTCTCATCCTGATCTTCCTCCTCTGGCCCGTCTTCGCGCGGCAGGGGACGCCGGTGCTGGTCGATTGGGGGCCGCTGCGCATCACGGGACATGGCATCATCGGCGGCGCGGCCACGGCGACACGCTTCGCGGCGATCTCTTTCGCCTTCATCATGTGGTTGGCGACGACCGATCAACGGGCACTGGTCCGCTCCTTTGTACGCCTGGGTTTGCCCTATTCGTTGGGGATGTCGCTGACGATCGGCCTGCGCTTCATCCCCACCTTCGCGGCGCTGTTTCAGTCGGTCTCGGAGGCACAGCAGTCGCGGGGGCTGGTACTGGAGGGGCGCGGAATCGGCCGGGCCAAAGCCATGATCCCGATCCTGGTGGCGTCGTTGGTCACGGCGCTGCGCATGAGCGAGCAGCTGAGCTGGACGCTCGAGGCGCGGGCCTTCGGCGCGCCGGTGAAGCGGACCACGCTGCATGATCTGGCCATGCGGCCCGTCGACTGGCTGCTGTTTGGGGCGCTGGTGGCCGCCTTCGCGGCGCTCCTGGCGCTGACGTTCTGGCTCGGCTTCGGTCGCGAACTTGTTCGAGTATCATAGTACGTTCGCGTGTACGTACTACTTCATGCCACCATCGCATGTAGGGGCGAAGCTTGCCTTCGCCCTCGTCGAGGCGGGCGGCGGACGGTCTCGGAAGGACAGCGTCGTGTCCCGTGCGTGCTGATAGGGAGTGTTTGGGAGCTCCGATGCGAGTGACGATCGTCGACGCACTTCGCGTCTGTACGGGCGACGCATGCGTCGCCCTCTACGCCGCTTGGATGAGATATGTTCGTAACCCGTGCACGCTGACGAAGTACGCCACTGTTGCGTCGCCGGTACAGCGAATTGGGGGTTGGCTCGCTTACGATGGAAACGTGAATGGCGCTCCACGCGGACGATGGCAAGCTTCGCCCCTACCAGCGGGGGAAGTTGGCTGGCTTCGAGATGCGGTGATGGCGCGATAACGTGGTGGGCGACGCATGCGTCGCCCGTACAACGAAGCAGGATGCGAATTATGCGCGGCACGATTTGCAGCCTGCGTACGTTCAGTCTCTTTAGTGGACTTCGTCTTTGTAGACAGGGATCTTTAATCCCGGGTGAACGTGGCGCGAGTACCGGTTTATTTCGTCAATCACCATTCAACCCAGGGTGAACGTCAGGTCACCGCGAAAGGCATCAATCTTCCATGACCGAGTTCTCGCAACGGCTGGCCGCGGCGCAAGCCGCAACGCACGCCGTCATCGACCTCGATCGCTACATGGCCAATGTGCGGGCCATGCGTCGCCATGTCGGTGACGGCATCGAGTTGATGGCCGTGGTCAAGGCCAACGCCTACGGTCACGGCATGGTTCCCTGCGCCCGCGCCGCGCTGGACGCCGGAGCTTCTTGGCTGGCGGTGGCGCGCATCGAGGAGGGGCTGCTCCTGCGTGCTCGCGGCATCTCGGCGCCCATCCTGGTGATCGGGCCGCCTAACCCGATGCTGCTGCGGCAGGCAATCGAGGCCGACGTCGCTCTGGCGGTGGGTACGCCCGACATCCTGCACGCCATCGCCAAGTCGGCCGGAGCGGCTGGGCGCAGCGCTCGCGTGCACGTCAAGGTCGAGACCGGTCTGCACCGCTACGGTGTCGAGCGCGACCGGGTGCAGCAACTGGCGCGGCAGATTGTGGACGATCCGCGTATCGAGCTGGAGGGGATCTACACCCATTTCGCCAGCGCCGACGATCTGGAGGACGGCTTCCTCGACGTGCAGTTGGGTCGCTTCGAGGAAACCTGGCGGGAACTGCGGCGGGTCGGAGTCCGTCTGCCGTTCGTGCACGCGGCTAACAGCGCCGCGGCGCTGCGTCGCGTCATTCCCCATTTCGACGACCACTCTCGTCCCATCATCCGCGCGGGTTACGCCCTCTACGGCCTCTCGCCTTCATCTGACGTGCCGGTGACCGGCGAGTTTCGGCCGATCCTGACGCTCAAGAGCCGCATCGCGCGCGTCTTCACGCTCCCGGCCGGGGAGGGCGTCTCCTACAACCGCACCTTCATGGCGGACCGGCCGATCCGCTGCGCCACGTTGCCGGTAGGCTATGGGGACGGCATCTTCCGCCAACTCTCCAATCGTGGCTGGGCGCTGGTGAATGGCGTGCGCTGTCCGATCCGCGGCCGCGTCGCCATGGACCAGACCGTCATTGAGGTAGAGGACGTGCCGGATGTGGCCATTGGCGACGAGGTCACGCTCATCGGTGAGGAGGAGAGGGCCATGACAGTCGACATAACCGCAAGTCTCTGCGGCACCATCGGCTACGAGATCGTCACGGCCCTCTCGGAACGCCTGCCGCGCGTCTTCCTGCGTGATGCACAGCCAGTCGCCGTCAGCGATCTGCTGGGTCTGGTCGAGGGGTAAGCTGGCCGAGTCCGTCCCAATTGTCGGCCAATCCCGCGACCGACCGCACGAGCCGCGCGACTCATGGGCCCCTCCCTTGAGTCACATGCCGAAGAGCTCAATCTCATCAGCGACAATTGCGGTTTTCGCGAATCTGCCGCATGATAGCGCTCTCCATATCCAACCGCGGATTGCGGCTGGTCGTTGACTATCCGTAATGGGAGGGGTCATGCCTGGTCTCGACACCGGGAACACAGGATTCATGCTGGTCTGCACCAGCCTCGTCATGCTGATGACACCAGGACTGGCGTTCTTCTATGGCGGGCTGGTCGGCCGCAAGAACGTGCTGGCGATCATGATGCAGAGCTTCGTTTCGATGGGCTGGACGACGATCATCTGGTTCGCGGTCGGCTACTCGCTCTGCTTCTCGGGAGACGTTGGCGGGGTGATCGGCAATTTGGATCACGCCTTTTTGCGCGGAGTCTCCTTGACCACGCCATCGCCCAACGCCTCGATCCCGTTGCTGGTCTTCTTCGCCTACCAGATGATGTTCGCCATCATCACTCCGGCGTTGATCACGGGAGCGTTCACCAATCGGGTCACCTTCAAGGCCTATCTCATCTTCCTAACCGGCTGGCTCCTCTTCGTCTACTTTCCCTTCGTCCACATGATCTGGGGCGGGGGAGTGCTGCAAGACTGGGGCGTGCTCGATTTCGCGGGTGGCATCGTGGTCCACAACATCGCCGGGATCGCTGCGCTGGCCGCCGTCCTCTTCGTCGGCAAGCGGCGGGTGGCCGATTCCGGACCGCACAGCATTCCGTTAGTGGCGCTCGGCACCGGACTCCTCTGGTTCGGCTGGTATGGGTTCAACGCCGGGAGCGAGTTCCGGGTCGATTCCGTCACGGCTGTCGCCTTCGTCAACACCGATCTGGCCGCTTCGTTCGCGGCGGTGAGCTGGCTCATCGTCGGCTGGGTCTTCGAATCCAAGCCGAAGTTCCTGGGGTTGCTGACCGGCGCCGTGGCGGGTCTGGCGACCGTGACTCCCGCCGCCGGATACATCTCGCCCACGTCAGCCGCGATCATCGGCATCCTGGCGGGTGGCGTCTGTTACAGCGCGGTGGCGTTGAAGAACCGGCTCGGCTGGGATGACGCCCTCGATGTCTGGGGCGTGCATGGCGTGGGCGGATTCCTGGGCATCGTGTTACTGGGCGCCTTCGCCACCACGACGTTCAACGCCAATGGCACCGACGGCTTGTTCGCGGGACATCCGGCCTTCTTCTTCAAGCAGATTGCAGCCGTACTTCTCTCGACCGTCTGGGCGTTCGCGTTCACCTACGGCATGCTCTGGCTGATCAATCACGTCACGCCGGTGCGCGTGGCGGACGCCGAAGAGGAGCTGGGTCTGGACGACGCATTGCACGGCGAGACGGCCTATCTCGACCCGGTGCTGCCGGGCTTCGGCGGCGCGGACGGGCTCGGCACGCCGCCTGCCCAACCCGCGATGTAGCCGCGTACGTACGCAAGAATATCGTAGAGGAGGGCCTTGTGTCCTCCCGAATCCTCCTGTGTACGTACGCGATGAACTGCAGGCAATATCAGGTGCTATCCCCGCTATCACCGTTGTCCGTCGAATAACACGGGAGCACACAAGGTGCTCCCCTACGGACTGACAGTGCGTACGTACGCTATTTGACGCGTACATTCCGGAAAGGGCCACCACATGACCGACCCATCTGCCGCCACCAGAGGTATCGATATGCTCATCGTCGGTGGCGGCGCGGCGGGCAGCGCGCTGGCGGGGATCGTGGCGCGCGACACCGATCTACGCGTGGTCCTGCTCGAGGCTGGGCCCGATTACGGTCCGCACAGTGCCGGACGCTGGCCGTCGGAAATCGTCGACGCTCGCCGCTTTGGACTGACCCACGACTGGGGCTACTCCGGCCTGATGCAGCCGCACCACGCCACACCGCGAAAGTTCGAGCGAGGTCGCATCCTCGGCGGCTCGTCGTCCCACAATGGCTGCATCGTGCGGCTGGGCCATCGTCGCGATTACGACCGCTGGGCTGAGTTGGGGAACAAGGGTTGGGATTGGGAGTCAGTCAAGCCCGCGTTCGAGCGGTCCGTTGCAGCCATGCGCGTGCGCCAGCCGGATCGATCCGAGGCGACGCCCTTTCAGGCAGGCATCATCGATTCGGCGGTTGCGAGCGGCATTCCGGAAGTCGACGATCTGAACGATCCGGACGCCGTGACGGGGGTCGGGCTGGCGCCGGTCAATATTCAGGATGGCGTTCGCTGGAACGCGGCCTTCGCCTATCTCGATCCCGTGCGCGAGCGTCCCAACCTGGAGATCATCGGCAACGCGCTGGTCGATTCAGTCGAGATCGAGTCGGGTCGCGCGGTGGCGGTGCAGGCGATCATTGACGGGCTGCGCATGCGCATTCCGGCCGGTCGCATCGTGCTAGCCGGTGGCGCCTATGGCTCGCCTGCCATCCTGCTCCGTTCCGGTGTCGGCGACCCGGACGAGCTGGCGCCGCTGGGCATCCAGCCGGTGCACCCACTGCCAGGCGTCGGCAAGCGATTAACCGACCACGCCACCATCTCACTGCAGTTCTGGGGAAACGAAAAGCTCGATCGCGCCATGGACGAGTTCGAGGCGACGCGCTGGCTGCCGGACGAGCAGGCGCTGGCCAAGACGCGCACCAGCCACTGCACCGAAGCGTTCGATCTGCACGTCTACTCGCTCAGTCGCCGCGATGCCGAGAGTGGCCGCTGGTTCTACCACATCGCCGCGGCGACGATGACGCCGCGCTCGCATGGTGCCGTCAAGCTCACGTCAGCCGACCCCGAGGCGACGCTCAGCGTCGATCATGGCTATCTGAACGATCCGGACGGGTACGACCTGGCCGTGCTGACCGACGGACTCGAGATCGTGCAGGAGATCGTGGCGCAGTCGCCGCTGGCTGAGCTGCTCGACGTCGAGCGCCGCGTGGGGACATCGCACGTCGCCAAGGCGGACGCGATCGAGTTCATCCGCCGCTACGTCGGCATCGACTACCATCCCGCCTGCAGCTGCCGCATGGGTCCAGCGAGCGATCCCGAAGCGGTGGTGGATGCGAGCGGCAAAGTGCACGGCCTGGACGGACTCTACGTCTGCGACGCCTCGATCTTCCCGACCCTCATGCGCGCCAACACCAACCTCCCCGCCGTCATGGTCGCCGAGCACCTGGCTGGAGTGATTGGGGAGGTGGGGTAGTGGGCCGGCTGAATGGACGTCTTCACGTAGATTCCTCGGGTATGCTTGAATCAGTCCGGAATTCTCTACCGCCGTGCTTAAACCGCGATTTGGAGTCTGCAAATGTCGAAAAACAATGTGCCGACTGAGCAGACCCCACCACCTGGACCCTCAATCGGGGTCAAAGATGCCGTACGCAGGGCCGCTGAATACGTTCAAGAACTCTATTCCTACACCGACACGCAGCTTCTGAATCTCCGCCTCGAAGAGGTAGATCTCAGCGAGGACGGATCACAGTGGCTGATAACATTCGGCTTCACCCCTTCGGAGGTCGATACAAAAAGTACTTCAATCCTCGGATCACTCGGCGGGGCCGCAGTCCAGACGCGCCGCGAATATAAGGTCATCGCGATCGATTCGCGGACGGGGGAGCCGCTCTCAATGAAGATTCGAGAGCTTTGAACGAATACATCGCGTGGCTGCTTGAGCGTTATGGACGTGAACGCCTCTTCGTAGACACGAATATCCTCTTGCTTCTGGTCGTTGGGTCATACGATAGAAGCCTCATCTCTCGGTTCAAGCGAACCCTGATGTATACCCAAGAAGATTACGATCTGGCCGCGGCGTTTGTGGGTCTCTTCGAGCATCTCGTTACTACGTCAAGCGTTCTGACCGAGGTCAGCAATTTGGCCGGTCAGCTTGGCTCTGCCGCTCGCGAGCAGTGCTTCGCGTTTTTCGCGCGATTCATCGAGTTGTTGCAAGAGCAACACATCCCGAGCGTGATGCTGGCGGGTTTGTCCGAGTTTCCGCGCTTTGGTCTCACCGACAGCGGCGTTCTTCAACTAGCCCGTGGCGAGATGATCGTGCTGACAGACGACCTACGTCTGGCTCATCACATGGAGCAACACGGTCTCCCGATCCTGAACTTCACTCATCTTCGAGCGCCAAACCTTCTACGGTAGGCGCAGCCCAGTGATCAGTTCAGTTTACCCGGATGCTCCCGATCCCAAACGTAGGTGGAAGAGCGTTACGGTGCCAGAAACAGCACGGTGTCGTGCTGATCTTTGGGACTGTACGTTTCGAGGTGGGCGATCGTTCTTCGGACCAGTTCCCCGATATTGACATGCTCGACCAGGATAATTCCGCAGTGTTCTTGCCCGCGCGATTTCCAGGCGTGATCGAGCTGAACGTAATGCCCAAAGTTGTGGGTCAGAATCGCTCGATGTTCACTGGTGGCGTAGTTGAGTTGCCATTCGTCATCAAGGCTCTGGTGGGCATTTCCGCTGTCTCGTGTGCTGATGACGTCGTAACCGCGAGCGAGGAGATGAGAGGCGAGGTCTATATCGACGTCTTCGTCGGTATAGACCCGAATCCCCAGTCCGTTCATGCCTTGGCGAGGAATTGGTCGCGCGCTTGCTCGTGTTGCTGGATGTCGGCATCGACGATGTCGGAGTTGTCGCGATAGTAGGCGAGGGCGGCGTCGATCTCCTGGTGGCTGAGGTGGGAGAGCGCCCGCCGAACTTCGCTCACATCATTGTCGTAGACGCGCAGATACAGCACGACGCTCCGAACGGGCGTGCGCGTGTTCCTGATGATGGGAGCGCCACCCTGCACGCCGGGCTTGGTGGTGATGTAGGCGTCATACCATGCGGCCATGAGTATCTCCGGCTTCCGAGTCGACGGTTGTACGTACGCGCTAAATGCTGGCGCTCACGTCCATCAAGTCTAACATGGCGCGTTTCTCAACTGAATGAGCAGCCCTCACTCCCCATAGCGCCACTGGTAGTACTGCAGGCCGACGTTGCCGGCCTCGACCTTCCAGCCGTCCGGGTTGTCGGGCGTGTAGGTCAGCACCCGTCGCTCGAAGACCTGCACCAGCACCAGCTTGCTCACCCCACCCACCAGCACGTGCGTCCAGTACGGCTCCGTCAGCGGATAGCCGGTGGCGTAGAAGGGGTTCTGGAAGAGTTTTCCGTCAGTCGTCTGGCCATTCTGCTCGATCGGCCCGTTGCTGTTCATGAAGTCCCAGAAGACCGAGGCCACGTTGTGTGACGTGGGCGCGCCGACGTCCGTGGCCGTCACATTGTAGGAGGCGAGTGAGGCATCGTTGCTGACCGTCCCGGCGCGATCGACCGTCTGGGTGATCTTCCAGCCGTTGGGGATGGCGCCGTAGCCCAGCAGCGGGTTGAAGCTGGCGTAGGTCGGGCCGTTGGGATCGTTGAGGTCGCCGGCCACGTTGACCTGCGCCGGGCTGAGCTGCACGAAGGTGTTGTCACCCAGCTGCATGCGGCCGGTCACCAGCTCTTCAGCCAGCAGACCGTTGGTGACGTACCACTGCGCGCTCGCGTCGCCCGATGGATCGGTGATCTCCATGCGCGACTTATCGAAGTACTGCACCACACGCCAGTTGGTCTGCCCGCCGTTGGCCGTCGGGTGCTGGTAGGGCTCGACGACGTAGAAGCTGTTGGCGCTCGGTCCCCAGATCCAGGTGCGGTTGACCGTCTGGTTGGCCACCAGGCTGTCGGTCGACGACCAAACCTTCTGCAGCGCCGTCAGGTCGCCGGTCGAAAAGCCGTCCGCGACGTACAGGCTGGTCAGTACCGCATCGGCGTAGGCCTGCGCCCCGGCGTCGTTGGGGTGGAAGCAGTCATTGCCGTTGAAGGTGGGGATCAGCGACGGTAGACCTGACGGCTGCTGGATCCAGGTCGTCTCGACCGATGTGCCGCCGCAGCCGGGGGCCTGTGAGTAGTGCTGTTGGAACTGATCGAAGAGTCCCGTGGTGAAGCTGACGCGGTTGCCGATGTTCGCCTCGTTGTGCACGGTCTGCACCGTCTGCTGGAGGGCATTGTTGAGCGTGGTCACGGTGGAGACCGTGCGCGCGTAGCAATCGACCGGGCCGATCGGCTTACAGGTGCCGAGCGACGCGAGGAAGTAGATGCTGGTCGGATTGACCGGATCAGGCACGCTGGTCACCACGACGTGGACGTTGGGGTGCGCCAGCAGACTCTCCAGGTCCGGCTGCAATGCGGCCGACACCTGCGCCGAAAGGGCGCCCACGGTGGCGTTCAGTTGTGTCTCGTCGGTGCCGAAGATGAGCGGATAGCGGCTGGTCCAGTCCAGATCGTTGGCGCCGATCGAGATAGCGACGACCACGGTCTGGTTCGAGGGCAGGGACGCGATCTGCTGATTGGCTTGATCAACCTGATTGCTGAGCCACTTGTCGGGATCCTGGCTGAGCGTACTGTCGCTGGGCTTCAGGGTGGTGGCACCAGAGCAGGCCAGCAGTGTGACGGTCGCGTGCCGTTGCAGCTCGGTCTGCATGCTCGATCGCCAATTTATATGGATAGGCGCTGGTGGAGCGCTGGCAGGTGGTCCCGTCGTCGGCCAGACCATGACCCGAGGCGATCGAGTCGCCCAATCCAAAGATGGCGATGTCGCTGCAGTCGCCGTCACTGCCATTGACGCAGCTGAAGATCGCCGCGCCGTCGCTGGCCGCCACGCTTCCACTGAGCAGCGTCGCCTGACAGCCCACGAGCAGCAGGCAGAGTGCCATGATGCGAGCGAATCCACGTGCCATGAGTCTGGTCCCTCCCAATGGTCGATCCTCGCGTGTCCCTCACCACAGGATGAAACGAACGACCCTGTTCAGCGATGCGACTTAACGGAGACGATACAATCGTGGTTGGCGTTCGTCAGACCGAACGTCGAGTGACGACGTGTATCGACGCTTGTTAGGAGACTATTGATGATCGAAGCCACCGCACTGTCGCGGAGCTTCGGAGATTTCGTCGCCGTTGACGATTTATCGCTGCGCGTGCCGGATGGCTCGATTCTGGCCCTGCTGGGGCCGAACGGCGCCGGCAAAACGACCACCGTGCGTATGCTGGGCGGGCTTCTCGCTCCCAGCTCAGGCACCGCGAAGGTGGCGGGCTGCGACGTGCAGAGCGACCCCGCCGGGGTGCGAGCCCGGGTCGGTTTGGTGACCGACGTGCCCGGTATCTACCCGCAGATGACGCTGCCCGATTATTTGAACTTCTTCGGACAGATCTATGGACTCGAATCCGCCGAGCGCGGCAAACGGGTCGACGAACTGATCGACTTCTTCGAGCTCTCCGAGCATCGCCGCGAGCGGATGGTTGGATTCTCCAAAGGGATGAAACAGAAGGTGGCCCTGGCCCGCGCGCTGTTGCACGAGCCCGCGGCCCTCTTCCTCGACGAGCCGACCTCCGGTCTGGATCCGATCGCCTCCCGAGCCGTGCGCGACCTCATTACCGGTCTGAAGCATGCCCGGCGCACCATCGTCCTCTGCACCCACGACCTGGGCGAGGCCGAGCGTCTGGCCGACGAGATCGCCATCATCCGTCGTGGTCGACTCGTCTCGCACGGCTCACCGGCCGCGCTGCGGGCCGCGGCTTCGCCCGACACGCTGGTGCGC
The DNA here is from genome assembly GCA_963822235.1 of uncultured Chloroflexia bacterium. GTDB lineage: Bacteria > Chloroflexota > Chloroflexia > Thermomicrobiales > Thermomicrobiaceae > CALAGB01. The sequence goes on along the minus strand of CAWGGU010000004.1, from coordinate 821,442 downwards.
ATCGAACTGGCCGAACCATGCCCGGAAGCGCGTGATCTGCTCGAACGCATGCCGGAGGTTACGTCGCTGGCTTATTCGGATCGCGCCGACGGCGGCCTGATCGTCTATCGCACCACATATCCGTCCGAGATAAACCCGCGTGTGATCCGCGAGTTGGTCGCTCGTGATGCCCGCATCGTCTCGGTCGCCTGCGAGACCCGTACCCTCGAGGAGGTCTACGCCGACATGATCGAGGATGAGAAGATCGCGCCCAACCATGATGTCCCGGTCCAGCCCCGTATCGCCGCGGAAGAGAGGTAAGTCCGTTCGTGGAAACATCTGAGCTTCTGCATCGTTCCACTACCGAGCCACGACGCCTGCCCGCCAGTTCGCGCACATTGCTCCTGATCGCCAGGCGCGGCGCCCTTGAAGCCCTGCGCGATCGTATGACGCTGATGATGAGCTTCTTCTTCGCGCTGGCCTTCCCCATCTTCATGGTGGTGACCACGATCGTTCCTATCGCGAACAAGAGTGGCGGCGACAGCGAGTCGACGCTAAAAGGCGTGCTGGCGATCTATCTCCTCATTATTGGACTGATGCCCTCCACGGCCGCGACGGGTATCGCCTCGGGTCAGTTCGCCGGGGAGAAGGAGCAGGGGAACCTGACGCCGCTGTTGGCGACTCCGGCCTCGAACTTCGCCATCTTCGGCGGCAAAGTGATCGGGGCCATCGTCCCGTCGATCATCTTCTCCGCCGTGGCTGAGCTGATCTACGTACTGAGCATCATCCTGCTGACCGGCGCCCATACACTGCGGCTTCTCTCGCCCTGGATGGCGCTCGCCATGGTGGCGTTGGTTCCGGCGACCTCGCTCTTTGCCGCCATCGTCGCCAGTCTGATCTCCTCGCGCGTGCGCACCTTCAACACGGCGCAGCAGGTGAGCGGTCTCGCGCTCGTTCCTCTGTGGGGCGTCATCATCGGGCTGAGCTACAAGCTGCAAGATTCGGGGAGTCTGGCGCTGGCGATCTTTGTCGTGACCCTCTTCATCATCGACGTGGTGATAACCTACATATCCGCCTCCACCTGGAGCCGGGAAGAGGTCCTGGCCAAGCTATAGTCAGCTATCGATGGGCTCAGACGAGTGAGAGAGTGGGAGTGCCGAGGCCGGAACAGGCGCTCCCCAAGCCTCCGCGCCGTCGTCCGCCCACGTTCAATCCCGTTCGGCGTCCCGCCGGGATACCGCAGTCTGCCCGACAATCAATTCGCGCCACGCCGCCACGAACGATGCGCTGCCCCAGCCATCGGAGTCCGTCTGCACGATTCGCGAGATTAACGGTCACAACGGAGCGGAAGGTACGTTCGTTAATGATCGTGTAGCAGGTTCGCGCTGATCGGTATCGGAATTGATATATAGCATCCCGTATACTTCACGCACCACACTAAGAGCGATCCACGCTCGAACTGGGGGCAGGGGGATCACCGGGCGCAGATCAATCGACCAACCGCCCGGCGTAGATCTACATAACGCGCTGACAGTTGAATAGGCTCGATCAGACAGGATCGAGCTGAGATAGATGCGTGGTCCAACCGCTATGGCACGTTGAGAAGTGCCAAGCCGCGCTGGTGCCACCTGAGGAGTGAGGAGTCTGGCCGCGATGCGCCGCCTGTGGTTGCTTGCGCTCGTTCTTGGTGCGTCCGTGTCCGTCATCGTCCTGGTGGCGCTAGGCGTCGTCCATTTCGTCAGTTTGAATTCGAGTCATTCGGCCGTGGCCGCCGGGTCTACGGTCGTCTCGCGGCTCCGATCGGCCGTCGGCCAGCCACTCGAGAGTGGCAAGGCGCGTGCCGCCGAAGGAACTCCGGTTCCACAATATTTCGTCGATCATCGCAGCGACATGACGGTCTATCACAACCTCGTTTATGGTCACATCGGGGATCAGGATCTGGTGCTCGATGCCTATGTGCCGGGCGGGGGACCGCATCCCGGCGTGGTCGTCATTCATGGCGGCGGTTGGGCACACGGGAGCAAGGACGAGCTCAATTTTGAGGGTGAAGGGCTCGCCATGGCCGGCTTTTCCGCCTTCGTGGTCAACTACCGCATGGCGCCACCCGGCGGTGATTGGCACGCGCCGATCGCGCTCGAAGACGTGCGGAGCGCGGTCCTATGGGTGCGGCAGAACGCGGCAACCTACAACGCCGATCCCAACCGAATCGGCGCGCTCGGTAACAGTGCGGGCGGCAACCTGGCCATGATGCTCGGCACCACCGGCACCGTCGGGGCTGACCGGGTCGAAGCGGTCGTCTCCTTTTCGGGTCAGTCCAACCTGATGATCCTTTCGAACGAGCACACCATCAACGCCGCCACCAACTACATCGGCTGCTCGTCGAAGGATTGCCCCAACGAGTGGATGGCCAACTCGCCGATCGATCACTGCGATCACTCGACGTCCCCCATGCTGATCGTCAACAGCACGCACGAGTTGATGCCGCTGGATCAGGCCACGGGGATGGGCGCCAAGCTGACCGACGTGGGCGTGCCGCATGAGCTGCGCATCTTGAATGGTGACAAGCACGCCAGCGCCTTCGCCGGTCAGGTCTGGACGCAGACGCTCACCTTCTTCCAGCACTACCTGAGCCGCAGTGTCGTCGGGACGAGTTGACGTCGGCGGTGCGGCGGGGGTAGTCGCGACGCGGGGCGGACGCTAATCACCCTGTGTTCACCCTGGGTTGAAAACCCAGGCTGATCTAGACGAAGCCCCTAAACGGGCTGAGCTTCGTCTGTACGGGCGACGCATGCGTCGCCCACGATGTTGCCCGGCTCCCAAATCTCCACGAAGGCATCAGCGATCCCCCGGCGGTAGGGGCGATGCTTGTCATCGCCCACTTCGCAACATGTCCATAACCTCACCGGAGCGCTTCCTGGCGTCGTAGGGGTGGCGTGGTCATTGATCAAGTCGTTGGGCGTCCGGGAACGGTCGTCGGCCTTCGGCTGAAGGGCCTACGAGCGTGTGCGTATGTTCGCCAGCGCACGACGGTCCGTCCGGGGCTTTTCGGTACGCCCCCAATCGCGGGCGGGCGCAGGTCCCGCCCCTACGAACGTACGTGGGGAAACGGTGGGCGCACGGCTGTGCGCCCCTACCGCGTGAAAGAACCCCGTCTGCATGATCAGACGGGGTTCGTGAGACCTGCGGCGGTTGGCGAGCGCAATGGCGAATGGCGTTGACGTTCACGTTCACGTTCAGGCTCGTTCTGAATGGGACTCGGGCGTTCGTGGCTGGCTTGCTAGCCCCGAGCGCGTTCGTTGATGTTCACCCCCTCAGGCAGACCTGCCTCAATATTCTTGACGAAGGCGCGCGAGGCCTCGGTGATCTGATTGACGTACTCCATGTCCGTCCGGCTCGCCGTCGCCTTGACCTGTTCGGAGAGCTCCAGGATGGTGGCCGCCAGATCGAGAACCGGATAGTTGCGTGGATCTGGTCCATGTGGATGGAGTGGGTCGATGTCGATCAGCACGGGAATTGGAAAACAGTGGACGTGGCCATGAATCTTGATGCAGATCTCGAACATGTGACCTCCACTTCGCAACGCGCCGCAGGTCTCACTCCGGGAGGGGCATGTGCCTATGATGGGGCATGCGCCCCTCTGTCTGGATGGTGATCACAATAGGTATCGCCCACATCAGCGTCAATCAACCCTGACCGGCCACGCCTAGTATTCCTTTCCCATGATTTTCCTCCCGCACAGGACCGCAAAAACGTCCCGAGGCCCAAGTACATCTGGCCCTTCATTCCTCGGTGAAAGGTCCCGCCCGTTTCGGCCGCACGGGTATTCACATCATTGCGTTGCGGGTGTATTATCAGACCGACAGTCGGTCGGTTTATTTCGGAGGTGTCCCATTCCGCGCACGGTCAACATCGAGAGTCACACCAGCCGCCGCGAAGCCTTCCTCGACGCGGCTCAGCAGCTCATCCAGGTCAAGGGCTACGAGCAGATGAGCATTCAGGACGTGCTGGATGAGCTGGAGGTCTCGCGCGGCGCCTTTTATCACTATTTCGAATCGAAGGTCGCGCTCCTCGAGGCGGTGGTCGGGCGTATCGTCGTCACCGCCATGGCGGCCGTCGCCCCGGTCGTCGACGATCCCAACCTGCCCGCGCCGGAAAAGCTGATGCGCCTCTTCTCCGACATCGCCCGCTGGAAGACCGAGCGCAAAGCCCTGATGCTGGCGCTGCTGCGCGTCTGGTATTCGGACGACAACGCGCTGGTGCGTGACAAACTGCGGCGCGAGATGCTGACGCATCTGACTCCACCGCTGGCATCCATTATCGCGCAGGGGCGAGCCGAGGGCGTCTTCACCGTCGCATCGCCCGATTCGGCCCGTGTGATCGTCACCCTGCTGCAAGGCGCCCAGGACCTGGCCGGCGAACTGTTTTTCGCGCGTCAGGCCGAGCAAATCGGTGTCGATGAAGTGCGCTCGCGACTGGCAGCCTACACCGAAGCGTATGAGCGCATACTCGGCGTCGCTCCGGGCTCCCTGACGATCGTTGACGAGACGACCTTACACGAGTGGTACGGCTGATTCCGCTATCTGTCCAAAGGAGCATCGCATGACCGCGATCATCCAGACCGAAAAGCTCACCAAGTACTACGACTCTAATCGCGGCATCATCGACCTTGATCTGGAGGTGGATGCGGGCGAGGTCTTCGGCTTCCTGGGCCCGAACGGGGCCGGAAAGACGACCACCATCCGCACGGTCCTGGACCTGATCCGGCCGACCAGCGGCAAGGCGTTCGTCTTCGGCATCGAATCGAGCGTCGATCCCATCGCCATCCATCGCCGCATCGGCTACGTCCCCGGCGAGTTCACCCTCTACGATCGCCTGACCGGCGGCCAGACGATCAGCTATTTCGCCAACTTGCGCGGAGGAGTCGATCCCGTCTACCAAAAGCAGCTCATCGAGCGGCTGGAGGTCGATCCGTCGCGCCGCTTCAGCGAGTACTCCAAAGGGAACAAGCAGAAGATCGCTCTGGTCATCGCCTTCCAGCACCAGCCGGAGCTGCTCATTCTGGACGAGCCGACCTCGGGTCTCGATCCGCTGGTGCAGCAGACCTTCTATGCCCTGATTCGTGAGGCGAAAGCCGCGGACCGCACCGTCTTCCTCTCCAGCCACATCCTGGGTGAGGTGGAGCGGACCTGCGATCGGGTCGCGATCATCCGGGACGGACGGCTCGTGACGGTCGATCGGGTCGAAGCGCTGCGGGATCTTGCTCATCACCAGGTGGAGGTGCGCTTCGCCGGACCGGTGCCGATCGCCGAGTTCGAAGGGCTACCCGGCGTGAGCGACGTGCAGGTCGACGACCACACGATACGGCTGCGCGTCTCCGGCTCGATCACGCCCGTGGTACGCGCGGCCGCGCGGCATGAGTTGCTCGATTTCGTCAGCCGCGAGCCGAGCGTTGAGGAAGCCTTCCTGGCGCAATACAGCCAGAAGGCCAAGACGGAAGTGGAGGGTGTGCCTGCATGAGCGTCGCGCGGCCACGGGCTCGGCACGCCAAGCCAGCAGCCATCTCTCCATGGAGCAAGCTTTACGGCATGGGTACCGTTTACGCCAAGACGTTGCGGGACTCACGCATCGCCGTCGGCGTGCTTGCGGCCATCCTCGGGCTGATGCTCTTTGCGACCGGCGCCGACTACGGTAAAGCCTACGCCACGCCCCAATCGCGTGCCGACTTCGTCAACGTCATCCACGAGCTACCAACGGCGGTCCGCGGCATCTACGGAGACCCCTTCCCGGCCAACCTCTCCACGTTAGGTGGCATGGTCTCGCTCAAGATTGCCGCGTCCGCCGCTCTGGTCGCCTGCTTCTGGTCGATCCTGGCCCTCTCAGCGACGCTGGCCAGCGAGGCGCGGCGCGGCAGCCTCGAGCTGATCGCGGTGACGCCATTGGGCCGGCGTAAGCTGGCGCTGGAGAAGCTGGCGGCACACGTGACCAGCCTGGCGATCGTCCTCGCCGTTCTGGCGGCGGCCTGCTGGCTGTCTGGCGCGGCCTTTGGCTCCTTGCCGGGGGACGACATCTCGGCCCAGGCATCGATCGGCTTTGCGGTCTGGATCGGCCTGATGGCGCTGGCATCCGGATCGGTCGCCTTCGCGTTGGCGCCGTTGTTCGGTCGGGCCGGAGCGGCCGGAATTGCCGGAGCGTTGACGGTCGGCGGATTTCTGGTGAATGGCTATCAGTCGGCGGTGCCCGACTTCTCGGGCCCGTCGAACGTCACATGGTTCGGTTGGACCGTCCACAACCAGCCGCTGGCGGGGCAATACGACTGGCCGTCCCTCATCCCGGTGGCGCTGGTGGCCATCGTCTTCTTTGCGCTTGGAGTGGAGATCTTCGCCCGGCGCGACCTGGGAGACACGTCCTCAATTCCCTGGCTGCGCTTTCCGGAGGCATCGCTGGGACTGCGCGGTCCGCTGGGACGGTCCTTCGGCGATCGCCTGCCGCTGGCGCTGGCCTGGGGCGCGGGTTTGGGGCTCTTCGGTATGGTCATGGGCGCCTCGGCCGGGTCCTTCAGCGACAGCATCGGTAAGACCTCGCAGAGCTCGCTGGATCTCTTCCATCGGCTCTTCCCGGGGATCGACCTGACGACATCGGGCGGATTCCTGCAGCTCACCTTCGTCGAGTTCGGCTTCATCTTTGCCGGGTTCGCGGCGGTGACGCTCATCTCTGGTTGGGCATCGGACGAGCTGCGCGGCCGCTTTGAGATGCTCCTCACGGCGCCTCTCAGCCGGGTGAAATGGACCGTCTCCTCGGGCCTCGGCCTGCTTGTCGCCATTGCCATCATGACGGTGGTGATGGGGCTCGGTATCGGCGCCGGTGCGGCCATGGTCGGGAGCGACGCGCTGACTCCGATGGTCGGCACGGCGGTGCTGGGACTCTACGCTGCAGCCATCGCGGGTGCGGGATTGGCGCTGGGCGCATTGGTTCGTCCGTCGATTGCCGCCGCCACAGCGGGTGTACTGGTAAGTCTGACGTTTCTGATCGACTTGATCGCGCCTGGTCTGAAGCTGCCCGGCTGGGTGCACCAGATCGTGCTCACCTCGCATCTCGGACAGCCAATGGTCGGTGAGTGGAACTGGTTCGGCGTGGCCCTCTGCCTGCTGTTGGCGTTCGGCGGCCTGGCGCTCTCGGCCTGGGGCATGAACCGGCGGGACGTCGCACGCTGATGGGATCCGGCCTTTTCGATGCCGGGCCCCTTCGACTCAATGGATCCTGACAGCGCAACCGAACCTGGCAATCGGGAGGCAAGCAAGATGAGCGATGACGACAACGAGAAACGGCCCTGGTTCGGTCCGAAGCGGATCGGCTATGGGATCCGGCCCGTAACCTGGCAGGGCTGGGTCATCGTGCTCGCGGTCGTCGCGGCGATCATCGTCGTCAAAGTGTGGTTGCTTTGAAATGAGCGACGGGATAAGGCGGTGTCTCGTGGTCGCTTCTGGCTCCGCTGCTTGAGCCTTGAGCGCGATTCGACCAGGTAAGGGCGCGGCAGTCCCTGGCGAACGCCCGCGAGCGACGTGCGGCGCTCAGCGTCCAAACGCCCACGCCACCATCAGCGGAAACTCATCTCGCCAGAAGGCGCCTCCGTGCGGCCCGACCCGCTCGGTCATGACGACATCCGCGCCTGCGTCTCGCAGCGCGATGGCCCAGCGTGTGGCGTTCTCGAGAAAGAACGGCTCCTGGGTTCCGGCGACGAGGTACACACGTGGAATCAAACCTGGCAACACGGCAGGCGGTCGATAGCCTCCGCCCGGCGAAGCGGAGAAGACCACGCCGTAGATGTCTGGATGGCGAATCCCAACGGCGAGCGCGAGTTCTCCTCCAATAGAGGCTCCCCAGACCGCGGTGCGTTCCACGGGCAGCGTGACGCCGAAACGAGATTCCACCCAGTGGCGAACGTCTTCGACGAAGAACTTCTCGTGTGCGGTGAAACGGTCCGCATCAAACATCGGAGAGTACTCTCGGAGCCGCATGCGGTCATCGGCACGTCCGTGGACGCCGACAATCATCGTGGACGATGCATCGGCGGCCTCGAGGGCCTCGCCCAACTTCAAGATATGCCATCCGCCATCACCGGCGAAGACGATGGACTCGGAGGGCGACGGCGGGACGTACACCGTGACCTGACGTCCACTGTCGTACTCGAAGGTCTCGGTGACGAACTGCCCAGCGGTGGACGCCATCGGCGTGACCTCCTTGTTTCGAGCGATCTCAGCGTGACGGTCGATGCAGGCGAGGATAGCAGACCTGCACATGGGCCAGCATGAGTGGGCGGCTCTAATGGGCGTGCCTGGGCGCACGTGTCAATCGGATTCCGCGGCGCGTCTCATTCGATCGTCGCGACACCTCATCGATGTCGATTTGCAGCACCCCCGCGCGACCAGTAAATGACAGCGAGTCGAGCGCGGGGGAGTATGTCCACGAGCACTCTGTCACGTGTGCGGTAGCTCGTGTGCGAGAGAACCGTGATCCACTCGACTCGACGACGAAGCGTTCGTGTTGGAACCAGGACACAGATGAGGCTGTGGCATGAAGAGACAGGTGTTGTTCATACAGGGCGGAGGCGATGGGGCCCATGAGGCTGACGAGAATCTGGTCGCCAGCTTGCGTGAAGCGCTCGGAGCAAACTACGAGGTTGTCTATCCGCGCATACCGAACGAGGGCGCGCCCGACTATGCGACCTGGAAGCTCCGCATCAGCCAGGAGCTGGACGCGTTAGACGGCGAGATCGTCCTGGTGGGACATTCGTTGGGCGGCTATTTCCTGGCCAGATATCTCGGCGAAGAAGTCGGGCTCACCCGGTCAATCATCGGCGTCGTACTGATCGCTGCACCGTACCCCGGAGGAGACGAAAACTGGGTATACGAAGGGTTCACCCTTCCGGAGGACCTGGCCGCAAAATTCCCCAGGGGTGCTGCCGTGTTCCTCTACCACAGCCGCGATGACCAGACGGTACCCTTCGCTCATATGACGCTTTACGGCAAGGAATTCTCAAGCGCGACGATGCGGGAGACGCAAGGCGGCCATCAGCTGAATGATGACCTGACCGTTGTGGCACGGGACATCGAGAGTCTGTAGGTGCTCTGACTCGTCACTTCACGCTGTATCGGGGACGGGGGTCGACGCAGTCTGGCCACGGCTTCACGACGTAATTGGGTTCAAGAAATCCCACAGCTGTGTGATATATTCGAGGGGAATTCTCGCGTGAGTGGGAGGGTCAAGATGAGCAACAAGATGACTCGCACGCACATCGTCATCGCAAAAGACTTGATCGACGAAATCGATCGCCGGGTCGGACCGCGTCATCGCAGCGCCTTCGTCTCCGACGCGATTGAGGAAAAGCTGCGTCACGAGCGTCTGGTCGAGATTGCCGAGAAAGCTGGTGGATCGCTCGCCGATGTGGACATTCCTGGCTGGGAGACCAGCGAGGCAGCGGCGGAGTGGGTGCGTGCTTCGCGGCGAACCGATGAAGAGCGGGTGCGGCGTCTGATCGAACGGTCATGAGTCGCTACCTGCTCGACACGACGGCGCTCATCGATTTCTCGAAGCGCCGCGAGCCGGCCTTTTCTCTGGTGCATCGGCTGATTGCCCAGGGCGAGGAGCTTGGTGTCTGCTCGGTCAATGTCGGCGAGTTCTACACGGGGATACGGGCAGCGGATCGTCCGTTGTGGGATCAGTTCTTTGCGGCCGTACGCTACTGGGAGATTACGCAGGAAGCTGCGCGCCAGGCTGGCATCTTTCGCCATGACTTTGCACGGCTGGGTGTAGCACTCTCAATGACCAACGCCCTGATTGCCGCCGTGGCTCTGGAGCGGCAGGCGATCCTGGTGACCGGAAATTCGAAAGACTTCCCCATGCCGGAGCTTCAGCTCTTGCCCTTACGAGACAGTCCGTGACGATCCTGGCTGGTAATCAACAGGCTCGAATGCTCCTGTTCAACCTCTGCTGATGACTCGCCGCGCAATCCTCAGCAGCAACAACGGCAGCACGAACATCCCGGTGACCGCCATCGCAGCCCCGAGCGGGCTGGCAGACTCCTCGGTGAAGGACTGGTTGCGTACCAGTCGGGCGTTGAGACGCTGGGCGAGTCCCTCGCCGCCGGAGCGCATGATGATGCCGTGATTCCAGGCGAAGGCGGGTCGGGCCAGTGGCGCGACAACGTCCATCCATTTGGCCGTGGTGCGCACGTTCCAGTGGTAGTCCACGCGGGTGATGGGGCCGTCAGACGAGAGCTCCCAGCGCCCGGTCCCGACCAACCCGCCTGAGGCAGCCAATTCCAGCAGATGCGGTCGCTCCACCCGCACCGCCTGCGTGTCGATGACGAAGCCATAGGGGAGGGCGGAGCGCCAGACCGAGCGGCTCAGCGCGCCGATGCCGTCAGCATCACCGGGCTCAAGCTGGCTCGACTCGGCGATGTATGACCACCATTCGGAATAGCCGTCCGCCTGGCGAATGACCTCCCAGACCTCCTCGATCGATGCCTCGAGCTCCCAGACCGAGAGAAAAGAATAGGTCGACATGGCACGGCCCCTCTCGTGGCGGTCAATGCGGATCGTGAACGCGAGACGATGACCCGGCCTGTGCGCGACATGAACTCATTGCATGGGAGACTGGCGCGCCATGATAGCAGAAACCGAGTGGATCGGCGAGATGGAGCGCAATAACGGGCGGGGCTTGTGCGTGTGGAGAGACTTTCCTGGCACGACCGCGAACTGGTGCGAGCCAATCGACACAACCAGGTTGTGGGGTTCGCGGCCGCGCCTGCACCGAGGATAGGCGCGCATGAAGAACAAAGACGTGGCAATTTGGGGCGAAGCGCAACACGATCGTGACAGCGGCGCCAAAAGCAGCGCTCGGCGATTGCCGGCCCCGTATACCGGCTGATGCTCACTACGACCGGGTCGGCTGGAGCTGACCGCGCCGCCGCCGTGGTCTTTTTATGACTGTTCGTGGGACATCTCCCGGTGGTGGGTGTCCGAGCGCGAGACCGCTCGGAAGAGACAGCGACATCACGGAATAGCCGTTGCGATTTGCGTAGTCGGGCGGCGTGACGTCTGGCGTGCCCGGATTGAGGAGGCAACGTGCGCCAGATTTTTGTGCAGGTTCCACGGGGTGAAGGTGATCAGGTGCTGCGATTGGCGGAAGATTGCCGCGGCACCAACCTGAGCATGACGCAGGCGAACGGGAGCGGCGGCAGCCAGCTCGATCTGGTCGTTGTTTATCTGCCGAACATTAAGGTCGGTCCGTTCCTCAGTTCCATTGAGTCTATTGACGACATGCACGCGTCGGTAATTCCGGCAGGTGTGCTGACGTTGAAACCGCCGGCCTCCCAAGTGGCGCAGCAGGCAGTTGACGTAACGGCGCGCAGTGCGATGGAGATCCTGATCGCCGGGCTGCAGTCGATCGGCTCCTGGCAAGGGTTCCTCGGGTACGCCACGGCGGCCGGCGTCGTCGTCTGGCTCGGTCTGCTGCTGAATAGCAGCTTCCTATTGGTCGCCGCGATGCTGATCGCCCCCTTCGCCGGTCCGGCCATGAACACCGCCATCGCGACCGCCAGAGGCGACCTCTCGCTCTTGTGGCACACCATTCTGCGCTACGTCGCCGCGTTGAGTGTCACCATCGTTACGGCTGGGTTGCTCTCCGCCATCTTTGGGCAGTCGGCGGTCACGCAATCGATGGCCTCCACGGCGAACATCTCGGCGACGTCGGCGCTGCTGCCGCTGGCTGCCGGAGCGGCCGGAGCCCTCAGCCTGTCGCAGTCGCAGCGGAGCAGCCTGGTCTCGGGTGCGGCGATCGGCATATTGGTAGCGGCGGCACTGGCGCCGCCCGCCGCGCTGATCGGCATGGCGACGGTGATGGGCCGCTGGGAGTTGGTGCTCAGTGGTGCGTTCCTGCTCGGATTGCAGCTGGTCGGGATCAACCTATCCGGCGCGATCGTCTTACGGCTCTTTGGCCTGAGTCCATCCGGACCGCGTTACACCCGCGGACGCCGGTGGGTAGTTTGGCTGTCACTCGCAGTAACCATCGCGGGCCTGGCGGGGCTCATGCTGCTGCAATTCGGCACGACCTCTCCGACGTTGCAGCGAACGACGGTCGAGCAGCGGGTGCGGTCAACTGTGCTTAACCAGATGAAGCAGGACGGCACCGTCGAGCCAGCTTCGACGACGGTCCAGTTCACCCGGGCGAACATTCAGAGCCAGAACACATTGCTCATCCAGGTCTTCGCGCAGCGCAAGCCCGGTACGACGGCCTCCGACCAGGCGCTCAAGGAGCGCATCACGAACGAGGTGCGGCGGACCGTCAACGCGCACGAGAAGGACGTCACGCCGCTGGTCGACGTCACCATCCTCTCGCCGCCCAGCCAGGGTCCGTGAGGGCGAGGAGCGGGCGTTGGACAGAAACGGTCCAGCGCCAACACGCAGCCGTGATACGCATGCCAACGCCGTTAAAATACCGATTGAGCCCGTCAACGTTCAGAGTGATCCGGTGCCGTTGGTGCTCGAACGAAAGAGGCCAACGCCCACGTCGTGGATACCCCCGCCACGTCGGTGCAGAGGAATCCGAACGCAATAGCCAGCCGAACGGCATGACACGTGTCTCTTCCATCATCTATCGAACCGTCCAGGCCAGGTCGACGCGCGTCGACCAACGTGCAGGCGTGAACATCGTTGGGAGCGAGCCAATCGACACAACCAGGTTGTGGGGTCCGCGGCCGCGCCTGCACCGTAGCGATAGGCGCGGATGAAGAACAAAGACGTGCCAATTTGGGGCGCCGCACAGCACGATCGTGACAGCGGCGCTGCGGCCACTGCCGACCCTCAGTACAGGTTGACGCTCGGGGAATCGCTTGATAATTTCGGCTGCATGGATGTCATGAACTGGCTGCTCGATTCGGACCCTGCTATCCGTTGGCAAGTGTTGCGCGATCTGGCCCACGCGCCGGACGAGGACGTGGCGGCGGAGCGCGCACGCATCGCTGAAGAGGGCTGGGGCGCCAGACTGCTGGCGTTGCAGGGGGACGACGGGCAGTGGGCCGAAGGCGCCTGCTTCCCCGGGAAGACCTATCCCTACGACCGATCCCTTGGCCAGCCCTGGATCTCCACGCTGCCGGTGCTGCAGCTGCTGTGGGAGTTCGGGATCGACCCGCATGACGGGCGGGTGCGCCGGGCGGTCGAGCAGGTGCGCGACAACTGCCGCTGGGAGTATGACGGCTCGTTGTTCTTCGATGGCGAGGTCGAGCCCTGCATCAACGGCCGAACTGTCTCGCTTGGCGCCTACTTCGGGCAGGACGTGCGCGCCATCGTCGACCGTCTCCTCACCGAACAGCTGGAGGATGGCGGCTGGAACTGCGAGGCCGAGAACGGCTCCGTCCGCTCGTCGTTCGACACGACCATCGACGTGCTGGAGGGCCTGCTCGAGTACGAGCGCGCCACCGGCGGCTCGGCGGAATTGATCGCGGCGCGGCGTCGGGGCGAGGAATACCTGCTGGAGCGCAAGCTGATGCGGCGCAAGAGCACCGGCGAGATCGTCAAGCCGGACTGGCTCCATTTCTTCTTCCCGGTCTGGTGGCACTACGACGTGCTGCGCGGGCTGGACTACTTCCGCTCGGTCGGTGACGCGCCGGATCCGCGCCTGGACGACGCCATCGATCTGGTCCGCTCCAAACGTCAGCCGGACGGCACCTGGCTGCAGGAGTACAGCTACCCCGGCGCAATCCACTTCACGCTGGACGATGGCGACGGCCACCCCAGCCGTTGGAACACCTTGCGCGCATTGCGCGTCCTCGAGTGGTACGAGCAATCCGGCGGGTGAACCATTTCGCGCCAAACCCATCGGTAGACGGTTTGTGAAGATCGGGCGCACAGCAGTGCGCCCCTACGAACGTACCCGTGGCTGCCAACGGGTTACGTGGTAGGGGCGCACTGCTGTGCGCCCGCGCCGGGCGTCTCGTCGCCAAATCGTCGCAATCCCCCATCCACATGCGATCATCGAACCCGCGTTGCCATCCGCACATCACACTCACTGGAGGCCCGTCCGCCATGCGTGAATACGACACCGAAGAGAAGACCGCCACATACCTGAACATCGCCGCCAACATCCCGCATCGGGAGGTGGGGGAATCGCTGCTGCTGGAGCGGCTGCCGGAGGGGCCGATCCGCGTGCTCGACCTCGGCTGCGGCGATGGCCACCTCATGGCGCTGGTGCTGGCGGCGCGGCCTGGCGTGACCGGCGTGGCGGTGGACGTCTCTCCCGCCATGCTGGAACGGGCGCGGGAGCGGTTTGCGACCAACCCGGATATCGACGTCATCGAGCACGATCTGGCGTTGCCGCTCCCAAGCGATTGGGGTGAATTCGACGCCGTCGTCTCCTCCTTCGCCATCCATCACCTGACGCACGAGCGCAAGCGCGCCCTCTACGCCGAAGTCTTCGAACGATTGCGGCCAGGGGGAATCGTCTGCAATCTGGAGCACGTCGCCTCGCCCAATGCGGAGCTGCATGAACGCTTCCTGCAGGCGCTCGGCAGCCCGGAAGACGAGACCAACATCCTGCTCGATGTCGAGACGCAGCTGCGCTGGCTGCGGGAAATCGGGTTTGAAGAGGTCGACTGTGATTGGAAGTGGCGCGAACTGGCGCTGCTGGCTGGCCGCAAGCCGGAGCGGCTATGATGGGCGCAGCAGGGCAATTGGGCGGCAGCGACCGCTGAAGCAATCAGGCAAGGATGGGTCAATCAGGTGCAGTTCGATACGAAGATCGCGCTGGTGATACGCAGCGATCTGGAATCCTGGCAGAAGGTCAACGTGGCGGCATTCCTGTCCAGCGGCATCGCGGCGCAATCGCCCGAGTGCATCGGCGAGCCGTATGAAGACGGCTCCGGGACGGTGTACGCGCCCCTCTTCGCGCAGCCGGTGCTGGTCTATGGGGCCGATAGCGCCGGTCTGACCCGCGCCCTTGATCGCGCGCTCAGCCGTGGCGTCACGCCCGCCGTCTACACCAAAGAGATGTTCGTCACCAACAACGACGTCGACAATCGTAAAGTGGTCAAGGCGGTCGAGCGGACAGACTTGGATCTGGTCGGGATCGCCGTGCGCGCCGAGCGCAAGACGGTCGACAAGATCGTCGACAAGCTGAAGTTTTTGGAGTAGTTGGGGCGCTGGGTGCTGGGGTGTTGTCAGTGGGCGCTGGCGAAATACGGTGGCCACCCTCCACGTTCGCCCGGGCGTAAAGCTCGCCGGCGCTACCAAAACGAAGTCCACTCAAGGGACTGAGTTCTAGCGCCGAATTGGTCAGATGTGTTTACCAACTCATAAGCAGACTGGCACTGCTAGCCTGTCCGTTGGTGTTCGACGATCTGATCCATGATCAGGAGTCGGGCGTGACGGCGGCCACAGGTGCCGCCGCTACGACAGAACGTGGAATCTCAGTCCCTTTAGGGACTTCGTCTTTGCAGCCCATGGTTTTCAACCGTGGGCGAATGTCGAGCGCCAATTCACGTGATCTGGTCAATGACCTTCATCCCCGATACCTCTTTCCACCGTCCTTTCCCACCACCCCCTCCACGGCTTTCACCGCCCGCACGGCGCGTTCGACGTCGCGGGAGTTCGTCTGCCAGTTGACGACCGAGACGCGCATGCAGCGTTTGCCGCGCCAGGTGGCGACGCTGAAGAAGGCTTCGCCCGAGGCGGCGATGGCGGCGACCACTTCATCGGTGCGGCGGTCGTGGTCGGCATCAGTCGCGCCCGGTCGTGAATCGAGGAAGCGGACCAATCCCTGGTTCACGGTTGGCGGCCACAGGATCTCGGCCCCGTCGAGCTCGCCGATCTGTGCGACGATCTCCGCGGCGTGGTGGCAGCAGCGCTCGATCAGTTCGGCGATGCCGTTGCGGCCCAGCTGACGGATGGCGGCGTAGGTGGCGATGCCGCGGCCGCGACGCGACCACTCCGGTGTCCAGTCAAACGCATCGCGCGCGTCGTCGTCGTGGGTCAAGTAGCTGGCGCGGTAGGACATGGCGGCGCGGTGCGCTTCGGGATCGCTGTCCCGCACCAGTTCGTCGATGACTTGGGCAGCATCCAGGCTGTCGTCGTTCAGCGGGCGTTTCAGCCGGGCGCGCAGCTCTTTGAGCGTGGCCGTTGGCGCGACTGATGCTATCTCCAGCTCGTCCAGATAGGCGAGGGCGTGGCCGAGTGTCTGCTCCAGCACCGGCCGGTAGGGGGAGTCGTTGGTCATCGGGTGGCCTCCTCAGTGTTTTGGCGTCTTGTCACTTCCGCAGCGTAGAGGGGCCGTTTCGCGGGCGCTATCCGAATCTTGCGTTCAAAGCCGTTCGATGCGACGTCGAATTCGCACCATGCCGAGCGACAACTGAGTGACAGGCGCGACATCGCGCCTCGAGACGTCAAACGGGATGCAGATGCATAGAGGAGCGCCGCTCATGGGCAACGTCATGCTGCACGTCACAATGTCGCTCGACGGCTACATCGCCGGGCCGAACGACGAGGTCGATTGGACCTTCAGCTACGGATCGGATGAAATGGCGCACGATGCCATGCGGGAGGTCGGCGCGGTGGTGATCGGCAACCGCGGCTTCCGTGAGGGGACTATGAACGAAGCGGCGCTGCCCTACGGTGGCATGCCGGTCCCGCAGTTCGTGGTGACGCATGAGGCACGCGAACCGCTGACCTTCGGCGGCCTGACCTTCACCTTCGTGACCGGCGGAATCGAGCGCGCGGTGGCGCTGGCAAAGAAGCGGCGGGCGAGAAGAACGTGGCGCTGCTGGGCGCCAGCATCGATCAGCAGTGCTTAACGGCAGGTCTGGTCGATGATCTGGTGCTGCACATCTGCCCGGTACTGCTGAATGGTGGCGTGCGGCTCTTCGAGCACCTGGGCACTTCGCCAGTCCAATTGGAACGGACAGCCGTTTCAGCCACCGGCAAGATCACCAGCTTGCGCTTTCGGGTGGTGAGGTGAAGCGCGATCGAGCCCCATCGAGGAGGGCAGACACAGGGGCCTGCCCCTACGGGAAACCGCATACGTACGTAGGGGTACGATTCATCGCGCCTGTGGATGCGGAGGGCGACGCATGCGTCGCCTGTACAGACGTAGACGGTCAGGACCCGCGTAGGTTCAGCCCGTCGGGGCACCCGCTTGCGGGTCGGGCTTCGCATAGTTCAGCGCTGCGGCTTTAGCCCGGCGCGGATGCGAGCGTCCGGCGAATCAATTCTTCAAACACGATTCAACCCAGGTTGGCAATCGGGCGATTGACAGTTCATATCGCACACCACAATCAAACTCGGCCGAACGCGAGGCGATCGACAGGCCTGCGGGCCTGCTGGCGGGCACAGGTCCCGCCACTACGATTGGTCGCGTACGTACTCAGAAATTGCACTGAACGTACGCATGGTGAGGTCGCCCAGGGCGTCGTCCAGCGCGGCAGGACGCGAGGAGAGTTTGACGATCACCACGCCCGTAGTCGGGTCCAGCCACAGGTGCTGGCCGTAGATGCCGGTGCCGTAGAAGACGCCATGCTCGTCGTTGGTCACCCAGAAGCAGTTGCGATAGGCGCCGTTCGGCCGGCTCGCCCCGCTCTCGGGGTTGCGCGCGAAGGCCTCCACATCCCCGTTGAAGCGCGTGTCGTCGATCCAGACGGCGGGCACGATCTGCGCGCCGTTTGCCCATCCCTGTTGGAGCACCATCTGACCGAAACGGGCCAGATCTCGGGCGGTGGTGCAGATGCCGCCGCTGGGAGAGGGGCTGTCGAAGTGGTCGACGGTGATGACGGCGTCGTGCTCGCAGCCGAGGCGCGACCAGAGCTCGCGCGACAGGAGTTCGGCGAAGGAGAGTCCAGAGACGCGGGAGAGGACCCAGCCGAGGACGTCGGTCGTCAGGGAGCAATACTGGAAGACCTCACCGTGCGCGGCATCTTTGCGGATCGTGGCAGCGAAGCGGTAGAGCCCGTCGATATCGTCCGGAAGCAACGGACGCCAGGCCGCGGCGCGGTCCTGCCGGTTCATCTCGCTGGATGGGTCGTCATAATCTTCGGTGTAGACGACCGAGACGAGCATGTCGAGCGCGTCGCGCACGGTCGCTTCGGCATAACCGCTGTCGCGTAACTCCGGCAGATACTCGCCGATACGGCGATCTAACTGTAACCGACCGTCGGCGACCAGAATGCCGGTTAACATGCCGGTGACCGATTTGGAGACCGATTGGAAGAGGTGCAGGGTCCCCGCGCTCATGCCGTTGAAATAGCGCTCGTAGAGGATGGCGCCGTCCTGCAGCACGACGAAGGCGTCGGTGTAGGTCTCGGTCAGCATCTCGTGCAGGGTGATCGACCTGCCGTCGCTCCGTTCGAAGCGCAGCGCGCTCAAGTCGAGTGGGCGACGATCCAGCTCATCGATCGGCCCAGATCCGCGACTGATGCGTGCGGTGGGGATGAGGTGGCTGACGTGCCGGTAGGCCCAGCGATTCCAGGGACCTTCCTGCCAGTTGTCAAGGGTGAGCCCCTCGGGACGTGAATCTGACATCTTCATGCTCCAGATCGCGAGTGGTTTGGCTGCCGCGGTCGCTCGATCGATGACGGAACCAATTCGTTCCTCGTTTTGCGTCTCAGTGGATCTTCTGCGACGGACCGCCCACTGGCAACCTATGGTTGTGCCTTTGTCGATCGTTGAAGGAGACGTAACCCCATGGCGGAAGAGACAGCCACGACGCAGCCAGCACAGACTCGAATCGGCAAATCCTTCTTCATGATGCTCTCCAAGGCCGGGCCCAACCGGGACCTCAGCAAAGAATCGCGCGAGCAAGCCTTCTGGGATCAGCACGCAGAGTTCATCGACGGCCTGGTCGACGACGGATTCATTACGCTCGGCGGCCCGTTTGAGGATGAAGGCGGCGCCGTGCTAGTGGTCCGAGCGGCGAGCGAGGCCGAGGTCCGCGAGCGCACCAAGTCCGATCCCTGGTACCAGAACGGGTTGCTGGAGCTGGTGAGCATCAAGCGCTGGACCATCTTCATCGATCAGCCTGACTAGGCTCACGCATCTCCACCACCTCACGACATATGTGGTGACTGCCACTGAACGCCTGTTCTACAATGACTCCGCCAATTCCCGTGGAGTCGTGAGAACCGTGCGAAAGGACGTCGCCGCATGCCCAAGCCCTCCATTGCCGTCGAGGAGATCATCCCCATGCTTGCGGCCGCGCCAGGGCGCATCGTCGCGTGCACTGAGGGTCTGACCGAGGAGCAGTTGCACACGCCGTCGAGCGAAGAAGAGTGGTCCATCAACGACATCCTGGCCCACATGCGCGCCTGCGCCGACATGTGGGGTGGCTCCATCGTGACGATCATCAACGAGGATCACCCGACGATCCGCGCCATCAACCCGCGTACCTGGATCAAGCGGACGGACTATCGAGAGCTGCAATTCGCGGATTCGCTGCACGCCTACACCCAGCAACGGGCGGAGCTCATGGCGCTGTTGCAGTCGTTGTCGTGCGAGGGCTGGAGACGCTCGGCTACGGTGACCGGTGCCGGTAACGCTGCTCGAACGGACTGCGCATGGCTACGCCCAGTGACTCGCGCGCCATGAGCGTCCGCACCTGAAGCAGATCGAACGCGCATCGAGGGCCGTGCGGGGGTGATGAGCTGAGGCGAATTGGATCGGTAGGCATTCGACGATCGCGCGCCATCATGGTCGTTGGCGACATAATTCGGCGGTGGTCACCTCGGCCTGCGCGCTGGGCTGAAGCCGCGCGCTGAATTTGCCGAAAACCTGCTGACGCAGGTTGAAATGCTACGAAACAAGCCAATTGATCCATGTTGATATACGCGAGCGGTAGAATCTTAGCCCGTTTCAACGGGCTTCGCTTTTGTAGCGCTGCGGCTTTAGCCCGGCGCGAACGGCGCGCGCGGGTTTGTTTCGTCAATCCCTGTTCAGCTCAGACGGAACGCTCGGAGTGGTCCACATCATCACGATGTCGGTGTAGCCGCCGTTGTTTGCATAGCCTTCAGCGCCGTTAACACCTCGTTGGTCTCGACCACGGTGGCGAACTCGCCGTGCAGATTGGCTAGCGAGACCGCGTGAACTTTATCGGCGTCGATCACTTTGCCGTCCGGGCCGGTCAGGTCGTGCGTGCCGGTGGCGTCGGAGACGACGTAGGTGGTGAAGCCCAGGTCGCCAGCAACGCGCGCCGTGGACTCCACGCAGTGGTTGGTGACGAACCCGGCGATGACGACGGTGTCGATGCCTGCTTCGCGCAGGCGTTCCTCCAGATCGGTGCCGATGAAGGCACTGTGCGTCTCCTTCTCGATGAGAAGTTCACCTGGCAGTGGCTGCGCATATGGTTGGATGGCATTGCCGGGCTTTGATGGGTGAAACGCGGAGGTTGGAGACGGCGAGTTGTCCTTGACGTGGAAGATCGGGCCATTCAGTTCGCGCCAGGCCGACAGCAGACGCGCCACGTTCTCGTCGGCTTGCGGATTGTTGCGGCGGCCCTTCTCCGGACGGTTGATGGCGATCTGGACGTCGACCACGAGCAACGCGGCGTTTGTAGGTAGCTCCATTCGTTGGGACTCCTTCCGCGCGAGATGATTGCATTGCAGGCTCGAGAATAGCATTCGTGTGGGCGCACGAGTAGCGCTGAGCGCCAACTATAATCACGATATGTCTGAGCTTCCGCGAGTGGATTTGGCAGAGACAAGTGAGTTCTTGCGTGAACGATATGGCCCGGACGTCAGCGACGTCCGAGCGCTGAGCGCGGGCGCGTGGTCGCAGGCGTACGCCTTCATGCACGACGGCCTGGAGCAGGTGATCCGCTTCAGCCGCTTCGTCGACAACTTCGAGCGGGACGCCTTCGTGGCGCGCTTCGCCCGCGACGATCTGCCGATCCCGGCCATTTCAGAGATGGGCCAGGTCGGAGATCGCTACTTTGGGGTCTCTCCCTTTGTCCGGGGCGACTACCTGGAGCGGCTCTCGCGCCGAAGAACTGGAGCAGACCCTCCCGTCGTTGCTGGCACATGCTGCGCGCGCTGCGGCGGGTCGATCTCTCCGGCACCCATGGCTTCGGCATATGGGACGGAGATGGCAATGCGCCGCACGCCACCTGGCGGGCCTTCCTGCTGGACGACAAGGATGATTCGACAGGCAGCCTGATCAAGGGTTGGCGCGCAAAATTGGTGGCATCGCCACTGGGTATGGACGCGTTCAATCGGCTCTGGAGCCGATTCGAGGGGCTGGTGGAGCGCTGCCCGGACCACCGGCAGTTGGTCCACTCTGATTCAATCAACGGCAATGTGCTGGTGGCCGATGGGCGCATCACGGCGCTGCTCGACTGGGGCTCCTCCATCTTTGGGGATGCGCTCTACGACGTGGCCTGGTTCGTCTTCTATCAGCCCTGGTTTCCCCAGTTCGGCGAGATCGACCTGGCCCGGAGACTTCTCGACGATTTTCGGATGGACCCGGCCGCGAACACCACCGACCTCGACGACCGGCTGCGCTGCTACTTGATGCACATCGGGCTGGATTCAATCGCCTACAACGCCTTCCAGCAGAACTGGCCCAACGCCCAGGAAGCCGCCGATTACACCACACAGCTGGTGAAGGGGTGGTAGGCGGAATCGTCAGCCAATACGGACCGCGTCCTCCTGGAAGCGGATCAGCTCCGGCATGGCGCTGGGACGCAAGGCGTTGTGATCGTCGATCTTCTTGTTGATCTCACGGGCCAACGTGACGTAACGGTCGGCTAGTTTTTGCAGGGCCGTGGCCTGGTTGGGATCCGACGCGTCGAGCAGTTGGCGCTGTCGTTTGAACTCGTCGAGCGCTTCGACCACCGCGGGCTTTTCGGCGACGACCTCCTTGCGCAGCTGCAGCCAGGGCGGCAGGAAGCCAGATTGCTTGAGGATGTGGTGCGCCATGGCCCATTCATCAAGCGACTCGTACGGGTTCGACTGCGGCAGCGGCTTGCCTTCGCCCGGCAAGTTGCGGAACTGACCTTCTGCCTCCGCCCGCTTGATCACCTCCTCCAGCCAGCCACCACGCGTCTGGCCGGTCAGCCAGGGTCGTGCCGTCGGATCTCGATCGTCCTTGTCAGTCATGAGTGCTCCTTGGTGGCGCTCGAGCACGACGTCGCCCGAGCGAGCGATGTGTATTGCGTCGTCGGTCGCCGGTGTGGCGCCAAGCGTGTTGATGCTGGAAGACGATTCATCTGCACGTCCGCATGTGGAGGAGGTTCGAGTTTCAGGAAGTTGGGGAGATCCAAACGATGAAAGACTCGCGGCACGCTCCACTATTTCGGGTGGCGTTTGGGAATCAATGTCACGGAGCACCGGCAGAAACGCCAGCACTCCCGCGGCGATGAACATGGTGCCAGCCTGCAAACCCAACGTTGGTCGAATGCCCGTCGTTTGCAATAAGAATCCGGCGCCGAGAACACCGAGCGGCATGGCGATGAAGGTGACGCCGCTCAGCCCAAAGACTCTGCCACGCATATCAGGCACGACCCGTTCTTGCACCACCGTTTGATAGAGCGGTCCGATCGGTCCAGCCGCGAAGCCTGCGACGCCCAGAAGCAGCACCGCGACGACCTCTGAGGGTTGCAACGCCAGTGCGCCAACCGTGGCCGCGCCGATGAAGACCGAACCGATCAGCAGTAGCCGACGCGACAGCCGCTGGCCGATTGCTCCGTACAGGAACGTGGCCGCGAGCGCGCCCGCACCGTAGCTGGCCGACATCAACCCCAATGCCACGGCGCTTTCGTAGACGCTGCGAGCGACGACCGGCATCTCGATGTCGAAGAGGGGCGAGGTCAGACAGATGTTGACGGTGACGAAGGCGAGCAGCGTCACCAGCAGCCGGTCCTGCTGCACGAATCGGTACCCGGCCAGTAGTCGCTCGCGGTAGGGCTCGCGCGCCGTTTCGGTGGGGTGATCACCTGGCACGAAGACGGCTGTCACGGCGGCCGAGAAGGCGTAACTGGCGCCATCGAGCCACATGACGTTGCTGGCACTGAAACGCGCGATCAGCAGGCCGGCGATCGCGGGACCCAGGAGCACCGCCAGGTTGCGGATGGTGGCAAACGCGGAATTAGCGCGCTCGAGGGGCCAATCCGCCAGTTCGGCCAGATGTGGGAGGAGGCTGCTGCGTCCAGTTCGACCAGGGAAGTCGAAGAGTCCACGTATGAAGACGATACCCAGCAGTGCTGGAAACGCGAGTCCGATGGAGTGGTAGAGGATGGGAACCAACGCGACGCAGACACCGGCACCGGCATCGCCGATCATGGCGGCTCGTTTATGGCCGATGCGGTCGACGATTGGTCCGGCCAGCGCTCCCGAGAGGATCACCGGAAGGACCCAGACGGCGGTCGTGATGCCGGTCTTCGCCGGACTGCCGGTCGTCTGCAAGACGAACCAGGGAACGGCGATCAGGGTCATCAGCGAGCCAACCATGGAGACGCCGGTACCGGTCAGCAGAGCCAGGATCGGCAGTCGACGGCGTTCTATCGTGGCATCGCGAAGTTCCACTAGCGTCACCCTTCCGGATGGCGATTGTGATCGCTGTCACAATCTTTGTAGTGGGGAAGAACGTTGTTGTCAAGGCGACAAAGGCGACTGACGAGAGGGAAGAGGAGGTGCTGACGAAGCGTTGCTGCCCGTATCGTATGCGTACGTACTCACAAACGAGCGTTCGCGTCTGAATACGTACGCGCATTGACTGAACATTCACACACGTCTGGAAGTGGGCGCTGCTCCACGATTCGCCTATTCGCGGGCTTTAGAACCTGACGTATGCTGCTATGGTGCCGGTGTGGAGGTGTTCCCATGGCATCCGCGGCGGTCGGCGGCTATTCCGCGCGGCGCGCACCGATCATCTCGCTGGTCGCGGCCAACGTGGTTTCGCTCACCGGCAACTCGCTCACGACGGTCGCCGTTCCCTGGTTCGTGCTCGTCACCACCGGCAGCGCCGCCAAAACGGGCATAACGGGAACCGTCAGCATCCTGCCGGTTATCATCGCCGGAGTCTTCGGCGGGACGCTGGTCGATCGGCTCGGCTTCAAGCGAACCAGCGTGCTGGCGGATCTCTCCAGCGGCGGCGCCATCGCGCTCATCCCGATCCTCTATCAGACGGTTGGCCTGGCCTTCTGGCAGCTGCTGCTCCTCCTCTTCATCGCGAGGCTTCTGAGTGAACCGGGCGATACCGGACGTCGCAGTCTGGTGCCCGACGTGGCCGGGCTGGCCGATATGCCCCTCGAGCGTGCAAACTCGATGTATAGCTCAGCCTTCAGCTTCTCGAATCTACTCGGACCGGTCCTGGCGGGCGTGCTCATCGCCGTGATCGGCGCCACCAACGTCCTCTTTGTGGATGGCGCTACGTTCGTGGCCTCGGCCGCGTTGATCGGAACGATGCTGCCGAGCGAACGTGGGGCGAAGCCATCCAGTATCGGCCGCGGCTCCTACTTCACCGATCTGCGCGAGGGCTTTGTCGCGTTACGGCAGAATCGGGTCATCCTGTATGTCGCGCTGGCGGCGGCCCTGGCTAACTTCGCGGGCGTGGCCCTCTACGTGGTGATCCTGCCCGTCTACGCCAAGCAGATCTTCGGCAGCGTCATCGATCTGGGTTTGGTTTTCGGGGCTGAGGGGGCTGGAGCTCTGGCGGGGGTGCTCCTCTACGGCATGTTCGCTCAACGCCTTCCGAAGCGGGCCACCTTCATCGGCGCCTTTCTGGTGGCTGGGGGCGCGACGATGTGGTTGACGGCCCTCCCTGGCGTTGCCGTGGTGATGGCGCTGCTGCTCATTGCTGGCGTGGCAATCGGGCCGCTGAACCCGATGCTGCAGACCGTGCTGCAGGAACGCACACCTCAGGCGATGCTGGGGCGAGTCTTCGGTCTGGTCGGCGCGGTCTCCGCCGTCGCCGCTCCGCTGGGTGTGCTCATTGCCGGATTCCTGCTCGAATACTCGAGTCTGCGGCTGACGATCTTCCTCAATACTGGCCTGTTGTTGGTGTTGGCGCTGGTCCTCTTCCTGATGCCCGCGTTGCGCGAGTTGGACTGAGTGGCAAGGGCCAGCAGCAGGAATTGTCAGCCCCTTGCTCCGTCGCCAATAATTGGCGCATGACGAACTTCGCCAATTTCGACCAGCGTGGCTACCGCATGACCGATGTCCGCAGCGGCTACGGCGAGTGGGTGACGACCTACGAGCAGACCGTCGAGGACGCTATGGACATCGCGTTGCTGGACGTGCTGACGACGCCCCGCTGGGATGCATATGGTGCGGTGGCCGATCTCGGCTGCGGTACCGGTCGCACCGGGGCGTGGCTGAAGCGGCATGGCGCCGGCGAGATCGATGGGGTGGATCTGACGCCCGAGATGCTCGCACGAGCCAGGGCACGCGGCATCTATCGACGGCTCCTCGAAGGGGATGTGGCCAACACCGGCCTCGAGGCAAGCGCCTACGATCTGGTGACGGTCTGCCTGGTCGATGAGCATCTGTCCAACTTGACGCCTCTCTATCATGAGGCGTTTCGACTGGCACGTCCCGGCGCACTTCTGGTGCTGATCGCCTTTCATCCCCATTTCATCATGGCCTCCGGCATGCCGACCCACTACACCAGCTCCACCGGCGAGCACATCGCCATCGAGACCCACGTGCATCATCTGAGCGAGCACGTCACTGTCGCGTTGGGTGAGGGCTGGATCCTGGCCGAGATGCGGGAACAGCTTATCGACGATGCCTGGGTCGCGCTCAAGCCGAAATGGGAGCGCTTCCGCGGCCATCCCATCGCGGCCGCCTTCATCTGGCGCAAGCCGGGTTGATCCAGACTGTCCCGGGGTAAGAGGTACGTTGGTGAACGTAGCGGCGGGACCTGCGCCCACCGATGGACGCAGGCCGCCAATTCATGCCATTGTCAGATGACGGGATCCGGGGACCTCGTCCCCGCTGGAGGGCACAGGTCCCTCCACTACAGCACGCTGCGTACGTTCGTAGGGGCGACATTCATGGCGCCCACCGGCCGACGCCAAAAACCACCCATTTCGGTTGACGACGATCGGCGGGCCTGTATTCGTCTGACAAAGGGCAGACACGGGGGTCTGCCCCTACGAAACGATACGTGCGTACGCCTCGGGTCCAATCCTGCAACAAAGGGGTTGCATATTTAGCTGTCAGACGCTAAAATGCAACGTATTGGTTGCGTTTGAGCTCAGGAGGTTGTCCATGACGACATCGACCGACCGTATCGAGAAGACCATCGTGCTGAAGGCGCCCAAAACGCGCGTCTGGAACGCCATCAGTAATGCCGAGCAGTTTGGCGAATGGTTCGGCGTGAAGATGCTTGGTGATTTCGCCGCGGGCACGACGGTGGTCGGCCAGATCACCACACCGGGCTACGAGCACCTCAGCATGGAGTTGTTCGTGGACCGCATTGAGCCAGAGGATCACTTCTCCTATCGCTGGCATCCCTTCGCGGTGGATCCCAACAAGGATTACTCCAGTGAACCCACCACGCTGGTCGAGTTTCGACTGGCTGATGTGGATGGCGGTACCGAGCTCACGGTGGTCGAATCTGGCTTCGACGGCATCCCGCTCGAGCGGCGCGATGAGGCCTTCCGCATGAACGAGGGTGGCTGGACCGCGCAGATCACGAACATCGAACGCTATGTCACTGCCTGACTCGATCTCGTCGGACATTGTCGGGGCCGCGCCGATCTTCGCGGCCCTGGGCGACCCAACACGCCTGTCGCTTGTTGATCGACTCAGCACTTCAGGCCCGCTCTCGATCACGCGGCTGACGATTGGCTCCGAGATGAGCCGTCAGGCGATCACCAAGCACCTGCATGTCCTGGCCGGCGCGCGGCTGGTGCGGGATCGCCGTGAGGGGCGTGAACATCTCTGGGAGCTCGATCCCGTCCAGCTCCAACAGGCCCGGATCTCGCTAGACCAGATCTCCCGCCAGTGGGATCTGGCATTGGGTCGTCTGAAGACGTTCGTCGAGGAGTAGCGGGCCGGTTTCGGTCACTCTCGCAGGCCGAGAGGAGTCGGCAAGCCGTCGATGCTCTTTGCGTTCTTCTCGGCACGGTAGGCCAGCAGGCCCTCTTCGCCACGGTTGTCGGCCCAGCGGACCATGGTGTCGCGCTGGCCGACGAAGTCGTAGAGCGGCACGCCGTAGCCGCAGGAGGTCTGCACCCGGTGGATGTCGGCGGTGATGATCTGCCGTACGCCGGGATACTCGCCAAAGTGGGGCCGCAGCTCGTTCCAGGCGTCGGAACCCGGCAGCACTACGTCACCTGTTCCGAACAGGCGCAGGATTTTGGGCGGTCCACTGAAGGCGCAAAACATGAAGGTGATGCGGCCGTTCTCGAGCAAGTGCGCCGAGGTCTCGTTGCCGCTGCCGGTCAGATCCAGATAGGCCACGCGAGTCGGTGAGAGGATGCGCAGGCAATCCAGCCCCTTCGGCGAGAGGTTGACGTGTCCACTGCCGTCGAGCGGCGCGCTGGCCACGAAGAAGATCTGCTGGTCCTCGATGAATGCGCGCAAGCGCTCGGTGATCTCGTCGTACAAATCCGCCATGCATCTCCTCCGGAGTCGTATTGGCCGAATCTTTCGAATTCGACGACCATCTTACGACCTCGAGGCGTTGTGCGAAGCGGCGATGACGGCCACCATCACCGGAGGGCCCTCATCCGGCGCCGCAACGCCGGAAGAGGGCCACTCGATGAGGGCCTTCCAAGCAGCTCTCGCTAATGCACTTCGCAGCTGAACTGGTCCGGCGCGTTGTCACCTGCCGTCTCGGTGCATTGTCCGGTCGCGGTGGCGTACATGCCGGTGCCACCGGTGATCGAGAGGTAGCTATCGCCGAAGAACGTCACCGTTCCCTGAACGTCGATGCTCCCTTCGCCCCAGAGTTCCAATCGCCCCACCGCGAAGATGCTGTTGGAGCCGTTCTGGAAGTTGTCGTCGCCGGGCGGAACGGTTCCGACGCTCATGAAGTAGAAGCTGCCGACGCGAGAGCCGTCCTTAAGGATGGGGGCTTGACCCGAGAAGACGTCACCCAAGTAGGGGGTGCCCTGCTGGGCCAACGCTTCATGGCCCGGGGCAGGGATCAGGCTGAACACGCCGTTGTTCGAGAGGTCGACCTGGACGTTCACCGTGCGGGGTGAGTCGCCGCGCACGCCCTGGGTGAAGAAGAGCATCGCGACGACGCCCGCCGCCAGGATCCAGCGCAGACGGATCGGTGCGAGAACGCGCAGTGTGCTTGCAACCACGGCTTCCCTCCCTTTCGAAGGTTGGTGTTTGTACCTCGTGAGGCGAACTCATGAGTCGGAAATCCGACCGTATGACGCAGTCGACGGAACGAAATCGATATGTTCTCTCCTCCTTTCCCGGCTCAGATTCGATTGTCGGCCCCCAGAAACCGCGCGATGTAATCCTAGTTATGGTGAATCGACGCGTCAATACGTGGGACTACGAGTTGTGACGAATACGGCAATGATTCTGGAGACATCATACGCATAGGGCGAATCTGTTCATCTTGTTGAACCCGCCTAGTGATCCTGGCAGGCGATGGTCCGACCCAGAGATGTTCTCCGGTCATGCGTCGCTGCTGGCAACGTCTTGCCGCCTCATGCGACAGCGGCGCGACGGATTTTGCATCGCAATTCTGAGGGAATCGGACTCATCCCCTGCCGCACGGGGTGATGTCTCGGGATGAATCTCGCCGAATAAGCAACCGGCGATATGTACATATTCCAGATTTGATGAACGCTGCCCGCGCTCCCACGACACCTATCAAAAGCGCAACGAATCATCTCCGGCCGGCTGGGGCGCTGAAATTTCGTCACGTTCCTGTAACGGCATCCACTTCTTTGGCAACACGAACGTTACGGGGTAGGGCCTATCATCACTCATGTGATCGACGAGATCGGAAACGAAATGGATGGGCAGATGGTGAAGCAGCCTCAAGTGAAGGGAAGGATGGCGGATCCGGTTCACGCAGACATATTGCTCCGCTTGCTTGCGGACGACGAGGCAGGAGCATCCAACGTCACATTTCGATTCAACGTCCGCAGCGGGAGATACGAGGTGCTCTATCGTCAGGAACCACAGGTTGTTCCGGCAGCAGCGCCGATATCACTCGCGGTTTACAACGAGCTGAAGCTCAGCCAATACGTAGTCGAAGACACTGAGCACAGCACGCCGAACGAACGGCAATTTTCTCTCACGGAACGTGGTCGACATCTCGCCAAGCGTCGGCCGAACTAGGAGGAACCTTAGATGACTCGTAATCGCTATGTACCTGCTGACAGGTATTTCAGCCGCACTGTTCGTGTTCCTGTCATGGGCCTTCGCGGACGGCCTGTTCAACACCAACTGGTGGGATTCGTCGGTCTATACGGACTCAGCGATCTTCACCTACGCGTTCATCGCCGTCATCGTGCTGATGGGCGTCTATCAGGCGCAGCGGCTCCCGAAGAACGGCGTCGAGATCGACCGAGGTGCGGTCACCGACACCGAAGGTCAGAAGGAAGACCCGCACTTCTGGCGCTTGCTCATGGGCAATGCCTACTACTCGATCCTGTGGGTTCCGCTTCGCTTCTTCGTCGGCCGTGACTGGCTCGCAGCTGGAGAGCACAAGCTTCGCTCAGCATCCTGGATGGACGGCGGCTCGGCGCTGCAAGGTTCATGGAAGGGCGCCGTTGCGATTCCTGAAACTGGCTCACCGAAGATCACCTACGGCTGGTATCGTGAGTTCTTGACCTACATGCTCAACCATGAGTGGTACAGCTGGTTCGCCAAGGTAATCGCAATCGGCGAAACCCTGGTTGGCATCGGACTTATCCTGGGCGCTCTGGTCGGAATCGCTGCCTTCTTCGGCACCTTCATGAACTTCAATTTCATGATGGCTGGTTCCGCGAGCTCCAACCCGGTTCTGTTCGGCCTCGCGGTCTTCCTGGTCCTTGGCTGGAAGGTCGCTGGATACCTCGGTATCGATCACGTTCTGCTCCCGGCGCTCGGCGCCCCCTGGAAGGCTGGCAAGTTGTTCGGTGGCGAGGGAATTACGGCAACCTGCCACTACCCCACACAAGGCAGAACCTGCCTAACAGCCGGCAAGTCTGACCAAGGCGCCCCGCAGTTCTTCGATGAACTGCGGGGCGTTCGTCTGCTAAGCGCGCTCCTTCGACTATCCCGGTCTACTTCCAACTCGCCAGTCTCACCCTTGCCCAGGCCCGAGCGATGGGGAAGAATTTTCCGACTTGCCGGTTCACCGCATATTCGCCTCAGGAGGACGACATATGACCGCCTCCATGACGATCGAGTACGTCGTCCAATTCCTGCGTGATATGGCCAAGGCTGAGATTGACGTACGCATCGACGGCGGCTGGAGCGTCGACGCGCTGTTGGGCGTGCAGACCCGCCAGCATGCCGATCTGGACATCGTCATCGAAGAGCGCGATGTGCCGCGTCTGCGCAACTGGCTTGCGGTGCGTGGCTATTACGACGTGGAGCGGGATGACACCAGCGCGTGGAACTTCGTTCAGGGGGACGATGACGGACACGAGATCGACGTGCACGCCATGGTGATAGATGAGCACGGGAATGGGCTTTACGGGCCACCGGAACGAGGGGTGATGTACCCGGCCGCTTCTCTTACCGGAGCGGGGCGTATCGGCGATCTGACGGTCAAGTGCATCTCACCCGAGTGGCTGGTGCGGTTCCATACCGGCTACCAGCTGAAGGAGACCGACTACCATGACGTCGATCTCCTCTGCCGCCGGTTTGGTATTGATCCTCCCGAGGAGTATGCGCATTTGAAGAAGTGCTAGAGGATGTGCCGCGCGGCATGCTCCGAAGGGTGTTGCCAGCCGCACGATGAGCCGCTAGTCTGGTGTCGAACTCACATCACCGACAGTCGAACTCCGTGCGAGTCCCACCGGGCTCATATGCGGTGATATGTCGGATTCTCCCGTGGAAGTCGCCCTTCGCCCCATTCGGAGAAAGGACGATGCATGGACACATCGGGATCGCTCACGGTCGAGACCCTGCGCCAGGTGCTTGACGCGTTCAACCGGCACGATCTGGACACGATCATGTCCTTCTTCGCCGACGATTGTGAGCTGGAGATGCCACGCGGTTCGCAGCCCTGGGGAACGCGCTACGCCGGCAAGGCCGAGGTTCGCGCCGGGCTCTCGACTCGTTTCGAGGGGTTGCCGGACGCGCATTGGGGTGACGACCGTCACTGGGTGAGCGGCAATTTCGGCGTCTCTGAGTGGACGCTCACCGGAACGACGCCCGATGGACGGGCGCTGCGCGTTCGTGGCACCGACCACTTCGAGGCGCGCGACGGCAAGCTGGTACGCAAGGACTCCTACTGGAAAATCGTGGAGTAGCGTCCGGCACATCGCGCGTCTTGACCGCGTATATCCATGAGAACTACGCAGGCGGCGCCTCGCGGTAGGTGTCCCATGCGCCGCAGTCGATGAACCCCATTCGTCGGTAGACGGAGTACGCCATGTCCGACGCGTGCAGTACTCCCACCGTCTCTCCCTGTGTCTGCGCCTCGCGCAGCGCCGCCAGCGTCACCGCCGTTGCGATCCCGCGCCCCCGCGCCTGTGGCAGCGTCGCCACGTTATAGATCCCCGCCGCTCCGCCTCCCATGAACAGTGTTGCCGACGCCACCGCCTCCCCATCCAGCCGAGCGAGATACCGCCGCAGCGGCGTCCCCGGCCCGGAGGGCATCTCGCGCAGCGTCGCCAGCGCCCCCGCCGCCATCGCCGGGGGCATCTGATACCCGGTCACATAGGTCCGGCCCCATTCATCGAAGCGCTCCGCCCCGTACACCTCCTCGATTGTGCAGTCCGCGGGCACAGGGGCGGTCTCGGGCAGGTCCGCGAGATTCATCGCCAGGTTTGTCTGTTCATGCCGCACCAGGCCGTGGGCGGCCAGAACGTCTCCGACATCGGCCGGAGTCGTGAAGGGAGTGACGTACCAGCTGTACGGGCAAACGTGTGCGGCGTAGAAGGCGCGCGTCTCGGCGATCAGCGTATCGAGCGCGGCGCCGGTCGGCAGGGCGCGACAGACGACCGCGTTCAGATAGGCGAAGGGGATGGGCGTCCGCACCCGCAGGTAGTGCGGGGAGTCTGCGACCTCAGCCCCCGGGATCGTGACGACGTAGGCGCAGTAGTTGCCCACGGCCAGTTGGTTAAACGACCGAAGATCTCCCTCGTCAGAGTGGCTCATCGCTGGTTGTTCCTCCTCCACGGCCAGCAGCTTCGGAACGAGCCGCGGGCCAGTCCTCGCCAGACAATGACTGCGTCTTCAGCACCGGTATCAGCTGCCCTTGAGACGGGCGATGACCGGCGCAAAGGCTTCCATATCCCGCCCGTAGACCGAGATGTACGACACACCGTACGCCTCGCGCTGTGCGAGCAAGCGCTCGACGATCTGCTCAACGCTGCCGATCAGGATATGGACGGATGCCAGCACGCCTTCGGGCGTCATGTTCCACATCTTCGCCTGTCGCTCCGCCTCCGCCTTGCGGTCGTCCGTCACGGCAACCCCCAGCATCAGCGTCGCCAGTTCAATCTGGTCGAAGCGCTCGCCGGCCGCATCGCGCACCCAGCCGACCTTCTCTGCCAGCCCCTCGTCGGTCACGGGGTCACTGGGGATCCCTCCCCCCGGCGGTGTCTGGCCCATGATCCCGACGACGTCGGCCTCGCGGCCGGCGATACTCAGCAGCCGTTTCCCCCCGCCGCCGATAAAGATCGGAGGATGCGGGCGTCTGCACCGGCTTCGGCGTGCCGTTCATCCCCTCGATGGTGTAATAGCGGCCACTGAAGGAGAACGGCCCGTCTCCCCAGAGCCCCTTGATCACCTGCACCGCCTCCTCCAGACGGCTCACGCGCACGCCGGGCGGGTCGAAGGGGAGGCCGATCCAGTCGTACTCCGTCTTCAGCCAGCCGGCTCCGATACCGAACTCCAGGCGACCGTCGGTGAGCACGTCGATGCTCGCGGCCTCCTTCGCCAGTAGCGCGGGATGGCGGAAGTCGTTGTCGAAGACGGTGCAGCTGACCCGCAGCGTCGTGGTTGCGAGCGCGGCGGCGGTGAGCGCGGGACCGGGCGAGAACCAGCGTGGCGTCAGATGGTCGCCGCTCAGCAGGACGTCATAACCGAGCGCCTCGATACGTCGGGCACCCTCGACGAACTCCGCGGCACTGGCGGTATCGTGGAGCGCCGCCGCGAACCGGAACGGTCGTGGGCTGGTCATCAGTCCCCTCCTCATGGAGCCATCGTTTGTTCGAGCAACCGCGGTCGCTCAACCCGTTCTTGTCGGTTCGGCGTGGATCACGCCCGCTTGCCATAGCCGAGGATGAGGTATTCGGGCGCGAGGCCGGCGTAGGTCGGGTAGCGCGCGATGAAGTCTTCGGTGAAAGGTGGGTACTCCTCCAGCAGTGGTTCCAGGCCCAGGCGCGCGGCAAGGGTGTTGTAGGCGGCGGCGTCGCGGATGAAGATTGGCACCGTCACACCGTTGCTGAAGTGCAGCGTCTCGCCGCTGACGGAGGCCGGGTTGTGCACGGCGAAGATCAGGTGCCCGGCGGGCTCCAGCGCGGCGACGAGGTCTGCCAGTGCTCCCTCGATGTCTGCGTCGCTGATGAACTGCAGCGCCATGATCGAGGTGATCAGCGCGAACGGGCCCAGGCCATGCGCCAGCGTCGCGTCCCCGACGTGGAACTCAACCGCATCACCGTAGCCGGCCTTCGCCTTGTCGATCATCGCCAGAGAAGAGTCGATGCCGGTGACCTGGCACCCGAGGTTGCTCATTCGTTGGGCGAAACTCCCCGCCCCGCAGCCATAGTCGAGGACACGCCTGCCGTCGAGGGTCGGCACGTGGTCCGCAATGAAGCGGAAGAAGACGGGCCAGGCGATGAGGATGTTGTCGGCCGCTCCGGCCGGGATCTCGTCCTCGTCCTTGCTGGTGTCGAAAAAGTCGCTCAGGCGATCCCACGGGTTGTCGGTCGTGAACGAGCTCTCGGTTGGCGGCAAGTGGGCACCTCCTCTGATGACGATCATTCCTTCACCGGAACGCGATTGCTGCTCTGCAACGGGGGTGGCGCGGAGTGACTCCGCTCGTCCATGCCCTCTCCCTCCATCGTCCCCTCCGGTCGAGCCGTGCAGCCTATTGCATCGCCTGTTGTTTGGCTGCCACGCGCGTCCGATCCACCTGCGTCGGCATCCCAGCCGCATCGAATGGCCGCTTGAAGGTGAAGGCGTAGGCTGTCGGTCCATTGGCGTGCAGGTGTTCGAACCTCGCAATTGCTTCTTCCGCGGTCGGCAGCACGCCATCCTCCACCCACCAGGCGACATATGCGGACCAGTCCCGCTTGATGAACCATTCCCCGCGGCGGCGGAAGGCGGCGAGGTGCATGCCGCGATAGGCAAACGCGAAGGTGGACTCGAGGTCTCGCCACACGGTCAGCGTACTGATCCCGACGAGGTGGTGTTCGGGATCGAAGACGCTCGGGACAGGATCGGTAAATGGCGGTATTCCCGCCACGAACCCATCCGTGGCCGCCGCCACGTCGAAGATCTCCGCGCCAAGCTGGAAGTAGGCTCGGGTTGTCGGAGATTCGGTGGGTTCCCGCAGCACCCCAAACGTGTGGAACGCGAGATTGCTCATACGATTGCCTTTCACGCGCGGTCGTTCATGCCGTCCAATGCCCGAGTTTCCATCCGCCCCTCCCTCATCGGTTACCCGCCCCGGACCGTCTCCGGCACCGCGCCGACGACCAGGATGTTGCCCTCGCAGCCGTAGAAGTCGGAGCCATCCACGAAGCGTTCCCGGGTCGCGGGGTCGCGCAGCTCGGCCCAGACCTCCTGATCCGCTGGGGATAGATCGAGGCTAGGGGAGCGCCCGGACATCCCGGTCAGAAGGTCGCGCCAGAACTGCCGCGGGAAGGCATCGAGGGGCGTCGTGCGCTCGATGAGGGTGCAGTGTTGCCGGATCCCCGCCAGCCCGGCGCGGCGCAGCCAGCCGGCCAGTGCCGGGCCGCGAAGACCTCCCGCGGACTGCGCCATACCTGTGCGCGCAAGTGCATCGAACCAGCGAAAAATGAGACCAGGTGGGGCGGGGAGGACGCGGGTCAACGAGCAGTCGACCTCCTTGACCGCCACCAGCCCGCCCGGCCGCACCACCCGGCGCAGTTCGGTGAGAGCCGTGGCGAGTTCGTCGTCGGTCAAGTACTGGCTCGTGTTGGCGAACCAGACCGCGTCGAAGCTGTCGTCCGCGTAGGGCAAGTTCAGGACGGTTCCGGCGCGCGCCTCCAGCGGGCAGGGCAGGCCCCACTCCGCGATCCGCCGCTCCACCAGCGTCACGTTCTCGGGCGCGAGGTCGAGCGCGGCGAGACTGCCATCCGGCCCGACGAGTTCGGCCAGCCACGGCAGGAAGGAGCCGGAGCCGCAGGCGGCATCGAGCACGCGCCAGCCGGGCTGGATGCCGACCGCGCGTAGTTGCGCCTCATACTCCGGGCGCGCCGTCTCGAAGTGCACGTCGAGCCAGGCACCATCGGTGAACCCTTGCCCGGTGGAGGACGCATGTCGGGGCGTCTGCTGTGCTATCTCTCGCCTCCCTAACCATCATCTCGGCGCGACTCTACGGTCACCGGTGCGGTCCACGCCGCGGGCCAGCCGTCGTCATTGGCGCTCACCCCGGGCGAGCGACGATGCGCGGTCATTCGCGCTGAGCCGCGTTCTCCATCTCGAAATCTTCGAAGCCCTCGGCCTGATCGTTCGGCACGCTGAGCGAGTTGTGCACGTGGACGATCTGCCAGTCGTCGCTCACATGTCGAAACACGCACGTCATGCGCGTCTGCATGCGCCCGCCCGCCGCCGTCTCGAACGTTGGCCGGTCGATCACCCAACCGATCGGCCCCTCGGCATAGGCGTAGGGATCGCTCGCCACGACATGCATCCCCGTCGTCCGGAAGGCGTGGGCCAATTCGGCCCACGCCGCGCGCATGGCGACGCCTTGGAACCACTCGGTGTCGTCGGTGCCAATCAGCGATGCGCCCTCCGCGGTGCAGGCGAACCGATCGACCCACGCATCGCTGCCGCTCGAGACGTCCGCGAGGAAGCGGACGTAGGCGTCGCGCACCGCATCAGAGCGTTCCATCGTTCCCTCCGTCGACCTCACGCACGCTCGTCGCCCGCCACCTCGTAGTGCTCCTGGGTCGCGGACCCGACGAAGACGTCGGCAAAGAGGCCGAGAATCTGCCGCATCCAGTCCGAGTTCAGCGTCCGGTCCGCGTCCTCCCGCGACTCCCAGTAGGTCAGCGTAATCAGCTTGTTGTTGTCTCGGTTGATGCAGGTTTGGAAGCCCTTGTAGCCCTGCTGCTGCGTCAGTTGCGGCATTACTTGCCCATCCCAGATCCTCAGCACCTCGTCCACACTGCCCGGTTTCGCCTGTGCCGTCGTGACTCGTGCATACATGAAGTACCTCCTTCAACGTCTTGCCGATTTCCGATCGAGTCCGCCAGGCACGGCGGGAGCGCACGGCCTGTCAGGCTCGCCGTCACCCCGCCGTACCCATGCGCGTCTACCCGCGCACCGTCCAGTACAGTTCACCACCCATCCGCTGCACCTCTTTGGTGTCCGGCGCTACGTGCTCCTGCAGCCACGGCATCGCCGCGGCGAGCGCCGCCTCCCCCTGCTCCCTGCTATCGAACGTCAGGTAGCTCGTGCAGGCAGCGTCCCCCGTCTGCCAGACGGTGTAGGAGTTGAAGCCCGGCTGCTGCTGCAACAGGGGCAGATACTCGTCGCGCACGATCGGCATGATCTCCGACACGGGACGACTGAACGTGTAGTCGTGCACGCGGCCCCAACTCGGGAGACCCGCAGCGGACGACCAGTCGTTGAGAATGACCTCTCCGAACTTGTTTTCCGCGGAGACGAGGTCGGCGCCGAAGTGCCCCCGCACCCATCCCATCAGTTGCTGCCCCGCCGCCTCGGACTGCGTGCGGGTCTCCCATGCCGTGAGCGAGGCGATGCTGTCCGGCCCCGTATGCACGACCGCATACCGGAGGAAGCCGGGTTGGCGCTGCATGAGGTCCGGCAATTCCTCTCGCGCCTTTTCGATGAGTCGATCGAGGCTACCCGGATTGAAGGAGTAGAAGCCTGCTCGAATGTAGGTCGCCATGATCGTGTGCCTCCCGTCGCCTAGCGGCGATTCATCAAAACCCCGATCCGCTGGAAGCCTTGCAGTGGTCGGCGCCGGACACACCTCCTCTCACAATCCCCACTGGCGCCGGAGCGGCACCTCACATCCCTGCGCGCACCGTGACATCCCCGCTGGTCGCCTCCTCGAGCGAGAAGAGCGCGGGGCATTGCCGCGCGACCCAGTCTGCCGCCAGTTCATTCGATTCGTCGGCCGCTTCCCGTTCCGTGAAGAGCGACACCGTGACGAGCATCCCATCGTTCGGATCGAGCACGTAGTAGGCGTGGAAGTGCGGTCCGCTGCTGATTCGAGGAACGAAGTCCTGCTCGATGCATCGGCGCGCCTCCGCTGCCGGTCCATGCAGCCGATAGTGCCGTATGCTCATGTACAAGGGATCGCTCCACTCCTTCGACCGGGCGATACTGGACCGGTCGGACTTTGCGGACACGTGCGCATGGATTCGATCGTGCCATCATGGTCAGTCGGTCCCGTGCCGAACAGGAACAGTTCCAGCACACTGATCCGCACAGTTGCGCGCGGCCGGTCGACCGGCATGCTATGATTTCTGCAAGGTGTATTTTTCGATGTGGTCTGCCCCTCCCGTATTTCTGCAGTGTGGCTGGGGGTGCGACGATGCGGGACGACGCGGGATTCGGTCCACTCTTGCGGCGTTTCCGGCGCGAGGCGGGACTGACCCAGGAGCAACTAGCAGAGCGAGCTCAACTCAGTGCCCGGGGGCTGGGATATCTGGAACAGGGGACGCGCCACCCCTACCCGGAGACCCTGCGCCGGCTTGCCGATGCCCTTGCCCTCGCGCCAGAGCATCGTGCTGCGTTCATGGACGCCGCGCGGGTTGCTCATGCACACGTGGCGCGCTCACATCCCCACGATCACGCTCAATCCTCATCCGATGGCACTGTTCTCCCCTCGGCCAGATTGCCACTGCCGCCGACCCCGCTCATCGGGCAGACGGCGGTGCTGGCAGCGATCATGACGCTCCTGCGCAGGTCGGAGGTCCGGCTGCTGACGCTCACCGGGCCGGGAGGGGTGGGCAAAACGCGTCTCGTGCTGGAGATCGGCCAGCAGGTGCGCGCTGATTATGCGGAGGGCGCTGTTTTCGTCCCGCTGGCGGCGCTTGGCGACCCCGCACTCGTGCTGCCGGAGATCGGCCGCGCGTTCGGCATCCGGCACGACGATGCCCGACCCGGTTGCGGCGCGTCTGGCCGATGCGCTGGGCGATAAGACGATGCTCCTGATCCTGGACAACTGCGAACATCTCCCAGCTGCGATGCCGGAGATCGCGGCGTTGCTCGCCGCCTGCCCCGGACTCTCCGTGCTCGCCACGAGCCGGGCGGCGCTCCGCCTGCGCGGCGAGTGGGTCTATCCCGTCCCGACGTTGACGTTGCCGGAAACAACCGCGCAACCGACGCGGGATATGCTCGGCGCGGCCCCGGCGGTGGAACTCTTCGTCGAACGGGCGCGGGCAGCGCTCCCTGACTTCGCACTCACCGATGAGAACGCGCCCGCGGTAGCCGCGATCTGTGCCCGGCTCGACGGCTTGCCGCTGGCGATTGAACTCGCTGCGGCGCGGATCGCGACGTTGCCGCCCTTGACCCTGCTCGCCCGGCTTGACCATTGTCTCGACCTCCTCACGGGCGGGGCGCGCGACCTACCGGGCCGGCAGCAGACCCTGCGGGACACGATCGCCTGGAGTTATCGGCTGCTCTCGGAGGAGGAGCGCGCCCTCTTCCGGTGTCTGGCCCTTTTCCCGAGCGGAGCCAGGCTGGACGCAGTCGCCGCGCTCTGCGGCACCGATGTCCGCACGGAAGACGCGCTGGATCGCGTCACGGCCTTGCTTCGGCACAGTCTGCTGCGGCGGGATCGCGATCCGGATGGCGAGTTCCGCTTTGCGATGCTGGAGACGATCCGCGAATACGCGCATGAGCAGTTGCGGGCGAGCAACGAGGTTGAGGCGGCTCAGCGCATCCATGCCGCGTACTTCCGTGCGCTCGCGGAGGCCGCGGAAGCCGCGCTCACCGGTCCCCAACAGACGGAGTGGCTGACGCGGTTGGAGGCGGAGCACGACAATCTCCGGGCGGTTCTCGGCTGGGCGACGGCGTGCGGCGAGGCGGAGACGGCCTTGCGGCTTGCCGGATCGCTCTGGCGGTTCTGGCAGATGCATGGCCACGTGCGCGAGGGGCGGAGGTGGCTCGCCGCGGCGCTCGCGCTACCCACGCAGGACGCGCCGGCGGCGCGCGGCAAGGCCCTCAATGCCGCGGGCGTCCTCTCCTTCCAGCAGGGTGAGTATGCGGCGTCGGGCGCATTGCACCGCGAGGATCTCGGCCTGCGCCGCGCGCTCGGCGACGAGCGGGGTATTGCCCAGGCGCTCAACAACCTCGGCGTCGTCGCACGGAACGATGGCGATATGACCGCGGCGCAGGCGCTCCACGAAGAGAGCCTGGCGATCCGCCGGGTGCTCGACGACCGGTGGGGCGTCGCCCAGGCGCTCAACAACCTGGGTGTGGTGGCCCGCATGCAGGGGGATCTCCCGCGGGCGGAGGCGTTGCACGCGGAGAGTCTGGCGATCCGGCGGGAGCTCGGTGACGAGCGGGGAATGGTCGTCGCGCTGATCTACCACGGGTTGGTGGCCCGCGCCCGTGAAGATCACGTTGCGGCGTGTGCATGGTACGCGGAGGGCCTGGATACGGCATGGGCGTTGGGTAATTTACCGCTCATCGCTGAGGCGTTGGAAGGGATCGCCATCGCCATCACCGGCATCGGCGACGCGGCGCGGGCGGCGCGCCTATTCAGGGCGGCCGCGGCGCTGCGGGACTCGCTCGGAGTGCCCCTTTCGCCGGACGATCGCGGGGATCACGTCGCTTGGGAGGCCCGGGCGCGGGATGCGGTGGGGCCGGTGCGGTGGCAGATGGCATGGGACACGAGGGCAGCCAGGCCGCTTGGCGAGGCTATCGTCGACGCGCTCGACGCGGCGCGGTCGACAGCGTGACGGTGCCCGCCATCCGTGCGTTCGCTGCACGCTCGTTCCCCTGCTGTACCGCCTCCGGTACCCGGCAGCGCTCAGACGGCCGCGCTCTCCCAATCACGCGTAGACAAACGCCTCGTCGTCAAGGTCGATGGCGGGGAACTCCGTCCGCTCAGTCCAGTAGTCCTGGGTATGCTGCCACTCCGGCTTGTCACCACGCTGCGGCAACAGATGTATTCCCCGCATCACATAGCCTGGATTGAAGTCGTCCGGGTCGATCCAGGGCGACAGTGGCATGTCCCGGTCTTGCGCGCGCAACGCCACGCTCACCCTGCGTGCCTGGCGCGTTCGCATGTGTGTCAGCAAGCGACAGACAAAATCGGCGACCAGGTCGGCGCGCAACGTCCAGCTGTAGCGGAAGTAGCCAAAGACCCAGGCCATATTAGGCACACCGGTGAACATCATGCCGCGGTAGGTGACGGTGCTGGCAAAATCGAGCGGCTCGCCATCGATGACGAAGTCGATATCGCCAAGGACGTTCAGGTTGAGGCCGGTCGCGCTGATGACGATGTCTGCCTCCAGCAACTGTCCCGACTGTAAGCGAATGCCCGTTTCGGTGAACCGCTCGATGTGGTCCGTGACCACCGAGACGTTGCCGGCCTGAACCTGGCGGAAGAGGTCTCCGTTCGGCACGACCGCGATGCGCTGGCG
Source organism: uncultured Chloroflexia bacterium (assembly GCA_963822235.1). Lineage (GTDB taxonomy): Bacteria > Chloroflexota > Chloroflexia > Thermomicrobiales > Thermomicrobiaceae > CALAGB01. The sequence goes on along the minus strand of CAWGGU010000004.1, from coordinate 780,540 downwards.
CCAGGGCCGATAGGCCGGCGTGAAGTGGGCCGCGGTCGCCTCGGGACCGATGAAGGCACGCACGGCGGCCAACAGTTCCTGTTTGACCGTCTCCGGATCCTCGAACGAGCGACGCGTGAAGATATGTTGATCGTGGACTTGCTTGCGGCGCACGATCTCGTGGACCCACTCCTCCGGCACGTCCAGTTCGTGGAGCATGTCGGCCAACTCGTTGACGTTGGGGCGCGCGAAGAAATAGGTCGGCGACCGCTGCAACAGGGTGACGTGGGCGCAATCGTCGGCGATGGCTGGGATGAGGGTCGCGGCGGTGGCACCGGAGCCGATCACGACCACCCGCTTGCCCCGGTAATCCAGGTCTTCGGGCCAGTTCTGGGGATGAACGATTGGGCCCTTGAAGCACTCCATCCCCGGCCAATGCGGGGTGTAGCCCTTATCGTGGCGGTAGTAGCCCTGGCACATCCACAGGAAACCGGCGGTGAAGCGGACTCTCTCGTCCGTGTCGGTCCGCGTCACGTCGATCGTCCAGTGGTTCTCAAGGCTGGACCAGTGGGCGGAGTCGACTCGATGGTGGTATCGCAGATGCCGATCCAGATCGTGCTCTTCGATCACCTCACCCATGTATTTCAGGATCTTGGCGGCTGAGGCGATCGGCTCAGCGGTCCATGGTTTGAACCGGTAGCCGTAGGTGTAGAGGTCGCTGTCTGAGCGGATGCCCGGATAGCGGTGCGTCACCCAGGTGCCGCCGTAGCTCGCGTGACTGTCAAGGACCACGAACGTGATCCCGGGACATTGCACGGTCAGATGATGTGCCGCGCCGATACCGGAGATGCCCGCGCCGACGATCAGAACATCGACGTGCTCTGGGGTTGGCGCGTGGGAGTCGACAGCGGGTTGCCGACGCCCCACGTGATGGGGAGCGGTTCGACCTGGGGAACGTCCCTCACTCATAGGTGCCTCCGCGCCGGACAAGTCGTTGCCCCAGCTGACATCGCTTTCGATCTTCGCTTGGTACGTAGCACGGCTGCAGTATAGCGGACCGGCGCGGTTCGTTTCCCAGTCGTGGTGACGATCTGACCGTTTCCTGCCGGCTGATTAGCGCAAGTGCAAGCACTGCTGGCAATGCTTGACGCCCGCAGCCATCACTCGGTTTGACTCGCCAGGCGCTCGTGGAACGCGACGACGTTTCAGAGCCATGCCGCGAGACTGGAATCGCTTACTCGACGCCGAGCAGGTGTGCTCGGCATGCGTGAGCCTGGCGCGTTGGGATGAGCACGATCAGGCAACGTGTGAACAACGGCATGGGGAGGGCGGCAACGCTCGCATAGGTGTCGTTATGCTCAAGGCGTGCACGAGCAAGGATCAATTGATTCGTTCGAGCTTCGGTCTGAATGGTGCGTATCTGCCGTTACATCTACGGAAGAAAAGTAAGGGAATATAAGAAGTTGTTTCCCATCCATCATATTACACTAAATCTCCAGGTTGTTCCGAGCTCGTCAGATTTAGGACGCCGCACTCACTGATCCTCTGTCCCGTCACCCGCACCTCGAGACTTCCCTACCGTTACTACAGACATTGCGCGTAAATCGATTTCCGTGCTGCGTGCTTGGGACACACGGCTATCGCCGCGCATGGTAATATCCTGAAGCCAATTCCATTTGCACAATTCTCATAGAGGAGCACGGGAATGAAATCTCGAGACGAGTTCACCCTTGCGGCCATTCAAGCGTCTCCAGTTCTCTTAGATCGCGAAGCCTCGACCACCAAAGCGTGCCAGCTGATTGAAGAGGCAGCTCTCGAGGGCGCAGCCCTTGCTGCCTTCAGTGAAACCTGGCTGCCCGGTTACCCCTTCTTTCGCGATGCGCCTAGTTCGCCGCTGTTTCGGCAAGCTGCCGCTGAATATCTTGACAATGCTGTCGAAGTTCCCAGTTCCACTACCGACCTCCTGTGCCAGTCTGCCCGGCGTGCCGGGATCGATGTCGTGATCGGTATCGTCGAGCGAGATCGACAAACCTTTGGCACGGTCTATTGCACCTTGCTCTTCATCAGTCGCGAAGGTCAAATTCTCGGCCGACATAGAAAGCTCAAACCAACGTATACCGAACGACTGGTTTGGGGAGAGGGCGACGCTGTTGGGCTGACCGTTCACGAGCGTCCATATGCGCGAATCAGTGGATTGAACTGCTGGGAGCACGCGATGGTACTGCCAGGATACGCGTTGATGGCCCAAGGTACCCAGGTTCACGTGAGCGCGTGGCCGGGAAGCACCACATCCTGGCACATTCCACTGTCACAGGCGTTCGCAATTCAAGGCGCGTGTTACGTCGTCGCGGTTGGTGCGGTTCGGCCCGCGTCAAGTATTCCAGAGAGATATCGCGCACTTGAGCTCGTCGACCATCCGGGTCTGAGCTGCATCATCGATCCCTTCGGCGAGATCATTGCTGGTCCGGTTGAAGGTGAAACGATCTTGACCGCGACGGCGTCGCGCGAATTGATCCGTCGCAGCAAGATGAGCCGAGATATGGGGGGACATTACTCCCGACCAGATATCTTTCAACTGCACGTGAATCGTGCACCGCTGAAGAGGGTTATCGAACACGGCATGGAAATGACGGGTGCCGCAATGGCAGGAATTGGGAACAACATTCCAACATCGAGGTCAGACGGGCAGACATCGGAAGGAACTCTCCTGAGAGACGACGTTTCGGAAACGTGCTGATACGAACGCTGCGTACAGATGAGCCAGGCACTCATCGAGGTGGCATTCATCCGCCGCCTCGTCCGAGGGATTGCTGAGAGCACCGAATGAATTCTAAAAGCAGCTTTCAGAGTTCGTCACATTTGAGATCAAAACAACATGAAGAGTTAGATCAATTCGTCTCTTACTCCGGAGTCGACGTGGCCCCTTGAGTTTGCCCATCATCTTGACGAGCTGGAATTGTTCTCGAGCTGATTATCGGCGGATTATCGACCGCGATCTCAAGCGGGTGTCCAACATCGCGGCGAACCTGAAGCTGAAACACATCCGGACGTCCATAGTGACCCGCAACATCTAATCGATACCGTTTGCGCGCCACGACCGCCGGATCACACTCCGCGTATAGGATTCCGCACTCGGCGACGAGGGGACCGGCAACAATCTGTCCTTCCGGATCGACGATGACGGAGTAACCATCATTGATCCAGTGATCTACCCCACCAACGATTTGATCACGACCGGGCAGACCAGCCGGAATGTCGTCCACAGAGAGTATGTTGCCGTTGCCCAGTACCCAACACCGACCTTCAAACGCGATGTGGCGCATCGTGGCGATCCACCGGTCAGTACGCGCCCAGGTCGGTGCAACATAGACCTCGACCCCGGCCGCGTAGAGGGTGAATCGTGCCAGCGGCATGTAGTTCTCCCAACAGATCAGGGCACCGATTCGCCCTGCTGGGGTTTCGATCACACGTAAGCCGGCGGCATCACCCATACCCCAAACGAGGCGCTCGGCGTTCGTCGGTACCAGCTTGCGATGCCGGTTGCGAAGTTGACCATCCGGCCCGATGATCACAACCGTGTTGTAAAGGGTCGTGCCGCTAAAGGCGCGATTGCATTCGTTGATTCCACACACGACGGTAACGTTGTGCGCCCGAGCGGCGTCTTGTAGTGGCAGGAGATCGTTGGATGTGAGATCAACAGCTTCGGCCAACAACCGCGCGTAGAGTTCCTCGGCAATCTCGTACTGATTGGGAGAGATCCGCCACACCCAGGCCGGGAATCCAGGGACGAACGCCTCGGGGAACGTCACCAGCGACGCGCCCTCGTTTGCCGCTTCACAGACCAAATCCGCGGCGCGCTCGATCGCAGCCGCTCGATCGAGCCAAACCGATGGATGCTGAACCACGGCGACCGTGTGCGTCGACCGATTGATCATGGTCAACTCCCCACCGTACAAGTAGACGTCTCAGCTTCTGGGTGTGTGAGTATTCAATGCAGACATAATACCCGATGGGAAACAAATATTGGACCACCGGAGGGAGGTGACTGGTGTGTAAAATAAAGCCCATTTCGAAGCGCACCTCGTACCGTCCTCGCACGGACCCCCCAATCCGCATGATTCACGTCTCGAAAACTTCGTCTCGTGGCTCGCGCTCAACGCAAAGTTTTGAGACTACCCAGGATCGCCTGATCCACTGGGTTCCCCGATCTTCCTGCGGATGCTCACTGAGGGCCGTCGTCCGTGGTTTCAAGCTGATTCGCCAGGTGCTCGTGGAAGGCGACCACCTGGTCGTGCTGCACCAGGAAGAGCAGGCGGTCGCCCGCGTCGAGGACGGTGCTGCCGTGCGGGATGACCGTCTCTTCACCGCGCGCGATGGCGATCACCAACACGTCGCGCGGCAGATCGAGCTCCGACAGTCGCATGCCGACGAAGGGGCTGGCCGGCGCCACCGGGATCTCGACTAATTGCGTGCCACGTAGCTCGCTGGGGTTGACCGGTCGCTGCTGTTCCGACTCCATGCGCTCCAGCATGGCCTGGCTGTAGGCGCGGCTGATGTCGTTGCGGCGCAGCATGCCCAGCACTCGTTTTGGGTTGGAGCGGCGCACGATTGGCATCTGCTGGATGTCGCGCACGCTCATGCGCCTCAGTGCTTGAGACAACGTTTCGTCCGGGAAGGCCGTCACCACCGCCCGCGTGGCGATGCTGCTGACCGGCTGGCCCGGCTTGTTCTCCAGCAGCGCTTTGCCGACGTCCCCGATGCTGACCACACCGTCGATCTCGCCTGCGTCGTTGATCAGCACCAGCGCATGCTCCCGACTCTCCCCCAGAATCTCGCTGGCTTCCGCCACGCTGTGATCTTGCGAGATGACCGGCACGGACGAGGACATGGCTTCGAAGATCTGGATCGAGCGGAGCAGGTCGATGTCCTTTCCAGCCAGCAGATCGATCCCCTGTCGCCGCAGCTTGAGCGTGTAGATGGTCTCTTTGCTGAGCGCCTCGGAAACCAGCGTGCTGATCACGACCGCACCCATGAGGGGCAGAATGATCTTGTAGTCGCCGGTCAGCTCGAACAGGATGATCACCGCCGTGATCGGAGCGTGCGCCGCGGCGGCGAAGACGGCCGCCATGCCGACTAGCCCGTAGGCTCCGGCGGGAGCCGTCGAGTTGGGCGCGATGGTGTGCAGGACCGAGCCGAAGGCCGTGCCGAGCATGGCGCCGACGAAGAGGGACGGCGCGAAGACGCCACCGGACCCGCCCGAACCGATGGTCAGCGATACGGCCAGAACCTTGGCCAGGATCAGGAGTGACAGCAGGCCGAATGCGTACTCCCCATGTAGCGCCTTCTCCATGGCCGGGTAGCCGACGCCGAAGATCTGCGGTAGGCCCAGACCCAGTGCGCCGACCATCAGGCCGCCCGGTAGCGGCTTCAGGTACTCCTTCATCGGAATGTCGTCGAAGCGATCTTCGAACCAGTAGAGGGTGCGGGTGAATCCGAAACCGACGACCGCCGCCAGCACGGCCAACAGCGCGTAGAGGGGCAGCTCGCTGACGCTGACGAGCTCGTAGCTCGGAACCGGAAAGGCGGCCGTGTTGCCGAAGGCGGCGCGCCCGATGACCGACGCCGTCAGGCTGGCCAGCACTACGATGCCGAATGCGCGCGTGGTGAACTCCCCCAGGATGATCTCGAGGGCGAAGAAGACGCCCGCGATCGGAGCGTTGAACGTGGCCGCGATACCACCGGCTGCTCCACAGGCGACCAGCGTACGTACGCGGTCATCTGACATCTTCAAGACCTGGCCGAAGGTCGAGCCGAGCGCCGAGCCGATCTGCACGATCGGGCCCTCGCGACCGACTGAGCCGCCGGAACCGATGCAGACGGCCGATGCGAGCGACTTCACCACGGCCACGACCGGACGGATGCGCCCGCCACGCAGCGCGACGGCGTTCATCACTTCTGGCACGCCGTGACCTTTGGCCTCGCGCGCGAAGAAATAGATGAGGGGGCCGAAGATCAAACCGCCCAGAGCGGGGATAAAGATGACGGCGGCGGAGCCGAAGACGTTTTCCAGGGCTGGCTCGGCGACGTCGAAGAAGATGAACGAGAAGAACAGGATCAAATAGCGGAAGAAGACAGCGCCAACTCCGGCGCCGATGCCGACGGCGATCCCGCTGGCCACCAGCACCTGCGTCTCGCTTGGGTTGATGCGCTGCAAGAGGTTGGCGAGCCGGTTGGCACCGGATTCGGCACGCTCATCGACCAGAAGCGGTTGGTCGTTCGCTACGGCCTGATTGCGCCGGTCACCGGGGAGCGATTGGTTGGCTTCCTGGCCTCGCATGCGTGAACCGAATCTCCCTGTCTCATGTTGCTCGTGCCAGGTCATCACCCGACGCCGGTCTCCTGAATCGACATCATGGAGACGCGACCAGTCTCGGCGGCGATTCGTCTGCAGGGCCGTCACCAGCCATACGCACATGGCCTGATGGACGGATGGGCGCCGGTGCGACGCCTACGCCTCCTCGGCGACTTCGTTCCCCGCGAAGGATCGGATGTGCTGTCGTTCCTGCATGACACTGGGTTTCGCGCTTTGTCAGTATCGGTGCACCGTTCCCAATTTGTAAAGTCGGGGCGAAGAGACGGCGCTACACGTCATATCCCAGAAGATCGAAAAAGCCGAGTGGCGCGGCAACGCTGGCGCCTCGCTGCAGCGAGCGTATTGACAACGGGGGTCTGGCACTCTATTCTGGCCACTAGACTGATCGGTCTAATCGAGAATGACGCTTTCACCAAGGAGAACCGAGCATGTACGTGACAAAGGACAACGTGGACGTCGTGTTGGAACTTCCGGGTGTCGTGCTTCGCCAACGCATGGGTTTTGGCGACATGAACGGATCGGGCCAGGTCAGTGCGGAATATTTCACGCTGGCAGCCGGTACCGATACGACACCGCTGTTCGTCGGACTGGAGGGCGATCTGTGTCAGTGCCCGCATTGGGGATTCGTGATACGCGGCGAGATCACGACCACGGATGCGAACGGCAAGGAGGAGACGGTGCGCGCGAATGATCTCTTCTATTGGCCCTCGGGCCACAACGTGCGGGTCGATGCCGACGCCGAGATCGTCATGTTCAGCCCGCAGCACAAGCACCGTGAAGTACTTGACCACATGAAGGCGATGGTGGCGGGTTAGGCTGGTTGAGGTCTTGAACAACCGATCCATGGCCGGGGCGTCGAGCGGCCGGCCATGGACGACCCGATTGCGCCGGGGGGTATGATTCGGCCACGCGACGCGGTTCGCGTACTTCGTACGGAGCAGTTCTGCTTTATTCGGGCTCGACTAAGTGGCGATAGCGTAACGATCGTGACGATGCACTCCACCAAGCAACGTCTGCTCGACACCGGGCAGGCCATGCTGCTGCAACATGGCTACAACGATCTGGGTGTTCAAGCCCTGCTTGATGCCACGCATATCCCCAAGGGCTCCTTCTACCACCATTTCAAGGACAAAGAGGACTTTGCGCTGCAGGTGCTCGACCAGTACATGCGCAACGTGCACGCCGCGTTGGACGACCGCCTGAGCGACGCGTCGCGAGCGCCACTCGAGCGCGTGCGCGGTTTCTTCGAGCTGACGCAGCAATCGTATCGGGATGAGGGCTACATGGGCTGTCTGATCGGCGGGCTGGGCCAGGAACTGTCGGGCGTGAGCGAGGTCTTCCGGCGCAAGGTGGAGGAGTGCTTCTCCCAGATCGCCGGACGCCTGGCAGGCTGCCTGGAGGAGGCGCGCCGAGATCGGCGACATTCGACCCGATGCCGACGTGCAGCATCTGGCCAATCTCCTGGTCAATTGCTGGGAAGGCGCGGCCCTCCGCAGCCGGCTGCTCCACGACGACGCCCCCCTCAGCGACATGCTCGACTTCTACTTCGGCCTGGTCGCCAATCACTGAGTCACATGCTCGGCCGGTCGCGGTAAGCCAAGCTGCTCATCACCGCAACACAGGTTGAACAGCGCTGATCCAGCGCTAAACGGACGAGTTCATTCGCTCGTCAGCGTCGCGAACGCCTGCTCGATGAACGCCTTCAGCCCCGCGCGCATTGAGGCGAGTTCGGCGGCGTTGAGGCCCCAGTTGGGCATGCCAGTGATGGGACCGAGCGTGGCGGCGAGCTCCCAGTAGGGCAGGTCGCGCAGGTCGAGGTCCGTCAGCGAGCGGTAGCGGGCCGTGAAGGATTGCATGGCCTCTGAACCGAGCAGCAGGCGCATCTCCATGCGGCTGTTGGCCAGGTCGGTCAGCGGATCACCGATGGCCGCGTCCTCCCAATCGATGATGGCGCTGAGCGTTCCATCCATCCACAGCGTATTGCCCGGCCAGTAGTCGCCATGCAGCAGTGCCGGACGATTGCGCTCGGGTAATGGCCAGACCGCCGAGAGGGTTTCGCGGATGCGGCCCTCGTCCAGACCGGTATCGAGCATCTGCCGTGGTGCCGCCAGGCGTCTGGCGTAACGTGCGCGGACGTGGGGCAGGAACGAGAGATCGCGTCCCGTGAGATCGACGGCGTGAATGCGGGCCAGTTGCTCTGCTAGCACTTCGGCTGCTGCCGTGGGGGTGGTCGGCGCGAAGTCGGTGGTGCCCTCGACGAAGTCGATCACGATGCAGGGCGTGCCGAAGATCTCACCCGCCGCATCGACATAACGTGGAGACGGGACGGGCAGTCCTTCCTCAGCCAGAGCATGGAGCAGGGCGAACTCGTCGACCGCCACGTTGGGGTTGGCAGCCAGATCGACTGGCCCGTGCTTGCGGACGACCAACTTCTCAACGTGCCCGTCCGCGTGCTCGATCTCGAACGCCGTCACCTCGGCCGAGACCCCGCCGGTCAGCGGCCACGCGCGCAGCAGTCTGGCGTTGGGATCGATGCGCTCGACCAGTCGGACGACGCGCGGGTCGGGTTCGGCGTGCATGTCATCCGGTGGCATTGTGCGGCTCCTCGCTCGGAGCGCATTGTAGCCAACGGAGAGCGGGGTGGGGGTGGCTGACAGCGCGGGGCTGAAGCCGCAGCGCTGAATTTGTCGAAACCTGATGAATCAGGTTGAGTTCTTCGTTTGCGCCATCAAGACGGATTTCATTGTGAGATGGGTTAGAACTCAGCCCGTTGATGGTCATTGACGAAAATAATTGGGCAATTTGGTTGCAGTCTCTCGACCTTCGGTCGACAGGAGGGCAAAGGTCCCTCCCCTATGTTTGCCCGCGTACGTTCAGCCGGTTTCAACGGGCTTCGTCGAGATCAGCGCTGCGGCTTCAGCCCTGCGCGTTCGTGGAACGACGACCGACGTCATTCATCGGCAACCATATGTCAAAAGGGCAACCGCAGGCTGGGAACCATGAAGGGTGACCGGCCTGGGCGCGACGTGGTGGGAATGTGCCCAGGCCGATCGGTGCGGATACCGGCGCTAGCTTTCGGCCGGTGGGAGGATTTCGAGTCCGTACTTGGCGGCCACGCCAAGCATCCACGGGATGTCGGGCGGCGACATCGGCGCATCCACCGGCACGCCGACTTCCGCGAAGAAGTTCTCGTGGATGCCGCCCGGCGTCACCAGAATGAGCATGCGCGCCTCGTCGTTGCCGTTGTTGCTGAAGGCATGTACCGTGTCGCGCGGCACGAAGGCATAGCCACCGGCGCCGATCTCGATCTGCTCTCCATCCACCAGGAAGGTGTAGGTGCCGGAGAGGACGAAAAAGGCCTCATCCTCATAGCGTTGCAGGTGGGGCGGTGTGCCGCCGCCGACCGGGGTGCGCGTCTCGAACAGGGAATAGGCGCCACCCGTCTCGGCCGCGGATGCCTTCCAGGTCACCAGATCGCTGATGACGCGCAGGGTCTTGCCCTCTCCGGCATCAACGGTTCGTGGGCTGAGCTTCGTGGTCGTCTCCATGGTTCGTCTCCTCTTGCGCATTTCCGCGGTCCCGCACCGGAACCGTTCTGGCTCTTAGTTTGCGCCTGACCTTGATCCCACTCGACCCACAACGGGTCCACGCTCGCTCCACACCATCTCCACAGTTGCCATGGCATACAATCGGTCCACATCTTGTGGGCGCGAATCGCGAAGGGTTCTTCCAGGGGTGACCGAAGGTGTGGGGTTGGAGTCGTTCGGCGAGCGTTTGCGGCGCTACCGTGAAGCGGCCGGGCTCTCGCAGGAGGAGCTTGCCGAGCGGGCGGGCATCAGTGGCAAAGCCATCGGCGCGCTCGAGCGCGGCGAGCGGAGACGGCCCTATCCCGCCACCATCCGGCAGATCGCGGACGCGCTTGGTCTGGACGAGGCGGACCGCGCCGGATTCTCGACAGCGGCGAGGCCGGCGGGATCGGCGTCTCCATCGGCTGGGTCCGCTCCAACGCTGTCGCATGTACCTCACTATCTGACCGCGCTCATCGGCCGCGATGGCGAGATGGAGGTCGTTCAGCGTCTGCTGCGCCAACCCGGCACGCGCCTGCTCACCCTCACCGGACCCGGAGGCATCGGCAAGACGCGGCTGGCCGTGAGTGTGGCGACGGCGTTGAGTTCGGACTTCCCTGACGGCCTCTTCTTCGTCGATTTGACGCCGCTGACAGACGCCTCACAGGTGCCGCTGGCCATCGCCCAGGCAGTCGGCGCGCGTGAAAGCTCCGAACACGACGCACTGGCCAGTGCGTCGGCGACGTTGCGCGATCGGCATGCGCTGCTGCTGCTCGACAACGTCGAGCATGTGCTGGACGCCGCTGAGAGCGTTGCGAGACTCCTCGCGGCGTGTCCGCGATTGAGTGTGCTGGCGACCAGTCGATCCCGCCTGCGCCTGCGTGGAGAGCAGGAGTACCGCGTTCCGCCCCTGGCGCTGCCGCGCACGTCCTCGGAGCATCGAATCTCCATCGGTCTCCCTCTTCATTGAACGGGCTCGCTCGGTGCAACCCGACCTCGCGCTGACGCCCGAGAATGTGTCCGCCATCGAACGCATCTGTGCCCGGCTGGACGGCCTGCCATTGGCGATCGAGCTGGCCGCGGCGCGCAGCTCCCTCCTCTCGCCACCGGCGCTGCTGACGCGACTGGAGTCCGGCATACACCTGCTCGGCTCGGGACCGCGCGATCTGCCGGAGCGCCAGCGGACGATGCGAGACGCGATCGCCTGGAGCCACGACCTGCTCTCGGAAGCAGAGCAGGCCCTCTTCCGGCGCCTGGCGGTCTTCGTCGATGGCTGCGGTTTGGATGCGGTCGAGGCGGTCTGCGGCGATGACGCGGGGGACGAATACGACGTGCTGGAGACGGTCATGGCGTTGCTCGACGGCAGTTTGCTGGTGCGCCAGAGCGACGATGACGAGCCGCGCGTCGCCATGCTGGGCACCATCCGGGCGTTCGCTTCAGAGAAGCTGGCAGAGAGTGGCGAAGGTGAAGAGCTCAGCCGTCGACACGCCGACTACTACGTCACTCTGGCTCTGACGGCCAGTCCGCATCTGATGGGCGCGGATCAACTCACGTGGCTGGAGCGGCTAAGACGCGATCGACACAATCTACGGGCCGCCGTGCGTTTCCTGCTCGATAACGGTGATTCCGCACAGGTCATCGCCATCGGCTGGGCGTTGTGGCGCTTCCTCTGGTTGATCGGTTGGCAGCGGGAGGCGCGCCAATGGATGGGCGAGGCACTGGCGGTATCACCCGAACGTGGGCCACTCCCGAACCTGTCGCGCGCGCAGGCGCTCCTGGTGGTCGGCAGCATGGCCTGGTCGGAGGGGGACGGAGCCGTCGCCGCAGAGTCGCTGCGGGAAGCGCTCGATCTCAGCCGTGAGGCGGGGAGCCGAGCCGAGCAAGCCGTGGCGACCATGATGCTCGGTCTGGCCCAGCTGATCGTCGCTCCGGACGACCTCGAACGTCCCCAAACGTGCTTCGAAGAGAGCCTGGAGCTCTTTCGCGAAATGGACGCAGGCTGGGGCGAATCCTTCGTGGTCGGCTACCTCGGTCTCATCCCGCTTGCTGCGAGGGGAGCTCGATCGCGCCGCTCAAGCGTTTGAGGAGAGCCTGCGCATTGCGCGCCAAGCGAGTGCCGACCGCGTGCCGCTGCATCAGGCGCACTACAGCCTGGGGCTGGTGGCGCAGCTGCGCAGCCAGCATGAGGTCGCCGAGCGTCACTTCAGCGACGGGCTGCGGCTGACGCATGAATTGGGAGATCTGGTCAACGCCGGGTATTTCCTCAAGGGGTTGGGGCAGACGGCCGGGATGCTGGGTCGGCACGAGCGGGCCGTGCGACTGCTGGGAGCGGCAGAAGCGGCGCTGGAAGGGACCGGCTCGCCCCCCTATCGCTACCTCTGGAACCGCGCGCTGGACGAGCAGGTGGTCGGCGCCGCCCGAGCCGCACTCGGTCCGGACGCCTTCGAATCCGCCTGGCTCAGCGGACGCACGCTGGGGTTGGAGCGCGCCACCGTTGAGGCGTTGAGCTGACGACAATCTCCTCAGCTTTCCCAACACGTGCACATGTTGGCCTCCGCTGTGTATCATCATGGACCGCCCAAAAATACGTCGCCTGGCGGGGCAACGATGAGAGGGGGCAATGATGACGCACGACGTCGCCATCGGCTTCGACTTCGGCACGTCCAATTCGGCCATCGCCGTGGCCGAAGAGGAACACTCAACGCCGCGCCTCTTGCGGCTCGACACCGCTCGACCCGACTCCACCCTGGTTCCGACCACCCTCTACTTCCGGCCCGATGGCTCGCTCCACATCGGTCACGACGCCATCCGCACCTTCGCCGGCCTGGAGGCGGGACGCACCATCGTGCGCGAGCGACAGCAGGTGACGCATGAGATCGACACCGTCTACGGTCGCGAGATGGTGGTGGCGGAGATCGAGGTCAACCAATCGGGACGCTTCTTCCAGTCATTGAAGCGCTCGTTGCCGGACGCCAGCTTCAGCGGCACCGAAATCTTTGGCGTCTTCTTCTCGCCGGAGGATCTGATCCATGCCTTCGCCGCCGAGATGCGTCAGCGAGCAGAGCAGGCGTTGGATCGCCCGGTCACGCGCGCCATGGTCGGCCGTCCGGTCCATTGGTCGACGAACGGCAAAGGGGACGAGCTGGCGCTGAAACGCATGGAGACCGCGCTGCGCCGGGCTGGGTTCGAATCGTTCGAGTTCATGCCGGAGCCGATCGCGGCCGGAATACGCCTGGCGTCGACGCTCGCTGAGCCCCAGAAAGTGCTGGTCTTCGACTTCGGCGGCGGCACGCTGGACGTCACGGTGATGCGCATTGGTGGTGACGCGCGCGACGTCCTCTCGACCGCTGGGATCCCCATCGGCGGCGATCTGCTCGACGAGGACGTGATGGACCGTCGACTGCTGCGCTACTTCGGCGAGCACCTGCGTTGGGGACCGCAACAGCTCCCCATGCCGCAGCACATCCTGGATACGGCGCGACGCTGGTACACCATCCCGGAGCTGAACGATCCCAACACGCTCCGCTTCCTGCGCGATCTGGAGCGGGAGCGCAAGCACGAGACGCGGCGTCAGGCACGCGCGCTCCTCTCGCTGGCGCGAGGCAACCACGGCTGGCCCCTCTTCCGCGAGATCGAACGGGCCAAGATCGGGCTCTCCGATCGGGAAGAGGAGCACGTTCGCTACGCCGCCGACCAGATCGCCATCAACGAGCCGATCTCGCGGCGCGACTTCGAGGGGCTGATCGACATCCGGGTGCGTCAGGCTTCAGCGTGCATCGAGGAGGCGCTCGATTCTGCCGGTCTGGCGCCGGACGAGATCGACGCGGTCATGCACACTGGTGGTTCCTCCCTCATCCCGCGCTTCCAGCAGATGCTGGCCGATACGTTTGGGCCGGACAAGCTGCTGCATCAGGACGCGTTCACCTCCGTCGCCTCCGGACTGGCGCTGGCCGCGCGCGAGCAAGTCGGTGCCAACGCCGCGTAACCGTTCTTTTTCCAGGCGCAGATCCGCAGAACGAGATTAGGGTTCGGGTGATGTTGTCTTCCAACGACCGCTCTACTCGCCCAGCGTTCACCCGGGACTAAAGATCCCGGGCTACAAAGACGAAGTCCACTGAAGGGACTGGATGTACAAAGATATTCGTAGGGGCAGACCCCCGTGTCTGTCCTTCGGCCGCAGGCCGACAGCGGTCACCCCATACCGAAATAAATCCTCAATAACCATAAAGCCCAGGCTAACCTAGATGAAGCCGGACCCGCGAGCAGGTACCCCGGGCTGAGTCTCCACGTTCTGTCGTAGCGGCGGCACCTGCGGCCACCGATGGACTGTCTTCCCGACCCCCGCGCCAAAGTGTCATGGTCCTGCTACACCGGCAGACGGTTCGTTGCCCCTTTGCAACAAGGTTTGGCTAGGGTGGAGGTGGACAAAGCCGCGCCAGGCTCAGTTCTGGCGAGGCTCCTGAATCAATTGGAGGCAGAACATGTATGCGCTCGTCGTCTTCGACACGCAATTTGGCAACACCGAGAAGGTGGCGCGAGCGATCGGCGAAGGACTCGAGGGTGCCGGATTAGTGCGCATCGCGTCGCTCGCTGAAGCCAAGGAGATCAGTCTGACCGGAATCGATCTGCTGGTGGTCGGTGGGCCGACGCAGGGCCATCGTCCGCGACCAGAGCTCAGAAGCTGGGTACTGGAGATCCCAGCCGCCGTCTTTCAGCGGATGACGCTGGCGACCTTCGATACGCGCCTCAATTGGCCCGCCTTCTTGGCTGGATCGGCCGCGAAGAGTCTGGCGCATGCCGCGCGCCGTCATCAGGCACGTTTGGAGCTGCCGCCCGAGAGCTTCATCGTGACCAAGAGCGAAGGCCCGCTGGCCGATGGCGAGCTGGAGCGCGCCACCGCCTGGGGCAAGTCGCTGGCCGCCAGGGTGGGCACGACGGTTGGCGTGTGAGGGCCTGGTCGCAATGCCAACGTTCACCGAGCGGGCTCACTGCCGCGACGTCCGTGACGTGAGCGTGTCACCATCTTGATTGGAGAACGGCCGTGGCGACGTTGTTAAAGGAAAGGCCACGCGCAAACCCGATCGCGTCCATTCGGCCGGACCCCTCCTGGAAGACGCTCTACGTCGCGGGCGGGTTGTGCGCCTTCGGAGCCATGTTGGCCTACCTGATCGCGCTGGTGATCGAGTTCAGCGTCGAGACGCCTCCGGATTCGGGCGGCGCCGCCACGCTGCAGTACATCGCCGATCATCGCTCCATCTACATCCTGCAGCAGATCCTCTGGCTGGGACCGAGCATCCTGCTCATGGTCACGTTCCTGGCCCTCTGGCCCCTGCTGAAAGAGCTGGATAAAAGCATCGGCGCCATCGGCGCCGTCCTGGGCATCGTCAGCTGGGGCGTGACGCTTGCCTATCCGGCCACCGGTGGCGGCGCACCCGCGCTGGTCTATTTGAGCGATCAGTACGTGGCGGCAACGACCGACTCTCAACGCGCCGCGTTCGCGTCGGCTGCCGAGGGCTTCATCGCCCAGAATTACATCGCCACCATGATCGGTGTCCTGGAGGCCGCCGGCATCCTGATCGTGTCGGTGGTGCTGTTGGGCGGGATCGTCCATCGAGGCGTGGCTTTTCTGGGCCTCGCCACCGGCGCTGTCGGTATCGTCAGTGAGGCGCTCAAGCCTCTGCTGGGGATGGGCTATGCGCTTTACGGCCTGCTGGTGCTACTCTGGATCACGGCGGTTGGGTGGGAGTTGCTGCGGCTCGCTCGAACCGACGCCGTGGAACGAGATTTGACTACGTCAGTATCGTAATCCGCAGAACTGATGCGCGATGAACGACGAGTCGGCTTTACGCTGCTCGCGACAGCGCCTGACGAAAAGAGGTTCAACATGTGGTGGCAAGATCTGCTCTGGGGACTCTGGAACGGGCTGACGGCCTGGATCGTGTTGATCGTCCACGTCTTCAACGCCTGGCAGCAATATCCCTTCTATGACACCGAGCGAAGTGGCAACTGGTACGATCTCGGCTTCGTCATCGGAGCCGCCTCGCCGTTGTTGTGGCCCTTCGGTGCCAGGGCGCGCAGGCGCGCCTGATCGAGCAAAATCGCTTCGCCTTCTCACCGACGCTCCGATATCCTTCCGAAGGGTGGCGACGGAGTGGGTCGCCTGAGTCGAACCGCCGCCACGACGGCGGTTTCCGGCAATGTGGCCGGCGAGAGGTGAAGCCATATGACCGCGCGAGAAGAGCAGCAGCCGTCGACCTGGGGTGAGGCCATGGCCGCCGAGCTCCTCTGGGTCCACGGCAAAATCCGCCACGACCTCGCCGTGATCCAACAGCTCGCTCTCGACGTGCCCAACGGGCTCCCCGCCGATCAAATTCGGCAAGAGATCGCCGAACTGCAGACCAACAGTCCCGCTCTGGAAGCTGCGCGTCAACTGCCTCTACTACTGCCGCATCGTACACACGCATCACCGCATCGAAGACGCACTCCTCTTCCCCGCGCTGCGACGCTCCAATTCATCGCTCGATCCGATCGTCGACCGGCTGGAGTCGGACCACCGCAGAGTCAGCAACCACCTGGATGAGGTGGAGCAGGGAGCTGATCGGCTGATCGAGGAGGACACTCCCGAGGATCGCTCCCGACTGGTCGAGGCGCTGCAACAGCTCTCCGACCATCTCTTCGCGCATCTGGACTTCGAAGAAGAGTCGATCCTGCCGACGTTACGGACGTGGGAACGCTGGCCTGAGCGGTTGTGATTTGCGTACGTTCGCATGTACGTATATCTGTCACCTGGATCAGCACCAGTCCAATTACCGTATGATGGGAATGCGGCTCTTTGTTGTGTCCGCTGTCAGATCGGAGGCATTGGATGGAGATTCGCGCGCTGGTGATGAGCCGTCACGATGAGCATAAAACGCTGCTGACGACACAGGGGAACGCGCACTCGATCGACATTCCGCCCAAGCCGGACGGCTATGGGTCGAGAGCCAATGGCGGCGAGCTCCTTTTTCTGGCTTTGGCGACGTGTTATTGCAACGACATCTACCGAGAGGCGCGTAAGCGGGACATGCGCGTCGAGGGTGTCGAGGTCGAGGTGTGGGGTGAGTTCGGTGCGGACGGCGAGCCGGCCAGCAGCGTTACCTACCGCGCGAAAGTGACGGCGGATGCCTCCGACGAAGAGATCCGCGACCTGATGCGGCATACCGACGGCATGGCTGAGATCCACAACACACTGCGGGCCGCCACGCCGGTGACGCTGACTGAGATGGAAGTGATTTCGACGCGAGGGTAGATGAGGCTCGGCTGTTAGGTCTCGCGCTGGTTCGTGCTGCACCGCTGGGCGCGATCAATCACGCCCCTACGGAAATGCACCGCAGGGGCGACATTCATGGCGCTCGACCGATGTCGGTGACGTCCAATAACCCGTTTCAAACGGCCACAGGTGCCGCCGCAACGATCCTTGCAGGTCCGCTCAGCCAGCCAGGACTTGACAGAGCGTCTGGGCGAATTCCTCCGGATTGGCCGCGTAGCCGCCGTGATCGCCAGGGAACTGCACTGACGTGACGCCCAGCAAGTCGGCGAGCGCGGTCGCTGTGCGGTAGGCAAGCTGCCCCTCCGACGTCGTTCCTCGCGCCACCACGACGCTGGCCGGCCCCGCGCTCAGCCGCTCGGCATCCGGCTTGTAGGCGACGATCTCGCGCAGCATCTGACCCAGGAACAGATCGAGGTTGGCGGTCATGCGCTCCATCGCCTCGCGCATCTCTGGGTTCGGCTCCTCCGCGGCGCTTGCTTCAGACGGGGGTGGTCCCGCCTGGAATCCGGCCATGGCCATGAACTTCATCATCGCCGGACCGACGCCCTGCTGGAGGTAGGTCTGATAGACCTCCTCGTTCTGCGTAGCGACCGCATCGCGTTCGGGCAGCAGTGACATGACCGGTGGCTCATGCGCGATCAGCACACGCACGGTATTCGGATGGTTCGCGACCAACTCGAGCCCGGTGACGGCGCCGCCGCTGCTCCCGAATACGTAGGCGGGCTCGGAGGTAACCGCGGACAGCAAGCGGTAGGCGTCTTCCGCCTGGGTCTCGACCGTGATCTCCTGGCTCGGGTCCTCCACGCTGCTGCGGGATAGACCGCGCGGGTCGTAGGTCACGACGCTGAACTCGTCCGAGAGGAGCCCAGCCAGGTGCCGGAACCCTGCCGCATCGGCCGGGCCACCAGGGATGAGGAGCAGCGCCGGTCCCGAGCCCTGCACTTCATAGCAGAGACTGGCGCCCGGAACGTCGAGCATTCCACGGGTTATCGAATCACGATAGGTCATCGTCACTCACCTTTCACACCTCGGATCTACGTGCCCGGTTCATTTGGCTGGTGCGTCGAGGAATGTCGTCACCAAACGGACCAGCGTGGGGGAAGCAATGATGTCGTAATGCGTCTGGCCGGGTAGGATGGCGAGCTGATTCTTCGGGCGGAGCGACCCGTCCAATCCGGCATCGCGCTGTCCGCCGCCGAGCAGCTGGTAGAACTCAGCAGCGTGCGACGTCTTGATCGAGTCGGCGTCGGCGAAGACCAACAGCGTGGTTGACTTCACCGCGGACATATCGTTGGTCCAGTCGAAGTCCTGCCGTTGGAGTCGTCCCATCTTGCCGAAGAGGACGTTCCAGTCGAGGTTGGGGAAGACCTGGGCCAGGGGGGACTGCTTCATCATCTCGCCTGATTCAGGCCCCATATGCTCGAACGCTTCTAGAATTTCGGGATACCAAGCGTCGCGACGGCAGGCGGCCGAAACAATGATCAATCGCTTGACTCGCTCCGGATGACGTATGACGAACTGCTGAATGACGTTGCCGCCGAGCGAGTAGCCCATGGCATCCGCCCGTTCGATGCCGAGGTGGTCCATGACGCCGGCCACATCGTCGGCCATGGCTTCGATACTAAACTCGCTATCGACCTCGGCCGATCGTCCGTGGCCGCGTAGCTCAACCGCGATCACCTGCCGGTCACGCGCCAGCTCCGGGAGGATCGGCGCCAGCATCGGGATGCCGACCACGCCACCGTGCAGCAGCACTAATGGGTCGCCATGACCATGAACCTCGTAGTAGAGCTTTACCCCGTTGACTTCGGCATATCCCGTCTGGTGCTCCATGAGCTATCCCTTTCGTGTTCGTTCGATCTCGTTTCACGCGACGCGACTTGCCAGGCGTTTGGCGCGTTGCTGTCGCAGGCGCCGTTTCGACCAATAGGTCTCGGTCAGCTCGATGATCTGCACGTAGTTGCCATCTGCGTCGAGGAGCGTGGCGAACCAGGCGCCGTCCGGCTCACGATACTCCAACTCAGCAACCCAGGTGACGCCCAACGCGTCCAAATGGCGCGCCATGGCGCGTGCGTCGTTGACGTGGATGTTGAGGATGACGCGCCCCGGCTCGGGGTTGCGCTCGCATAGGCCATCGCGCGGCACGATCAACAGGCCGACGTCGCCGAAGCGCAAGAAGCCGTCGACATCGGTCCCGACCCGAAACGCGCACTCGTACCAATCCCGAAGCCGATCAGGATTCGTGCTGGCCAGCAACATACTTCCGATGGTCTGCATGATGTTCCTCTTCTAGGTACGCGTCGTACGTTACGGCCAGCCCGCTCCCGCCACCGAAACGTCGGCCGCGAGCAGTAAGCCGGTCTTCCCTCCGCCCAGCGATTGCGGACCACCCCATTCAGCGGCCAGCACGTAGAGCGTGCGGCGGTCGGCGCCGCCCAGCATGCATGCGAACCCGCCGCGATCGAGCTCGATCGTCTCAAGCACGTCGCCTCCCTCGCGCACGCGCACGCAACGTTGATTGGGTACGTCGGCGTACCAGACGGCACCTTCCTCATCGATGCAGATGCCGTCGGGAGCGCTCCCCTCGACCTTCGCCCAGACACGGCGATTGGTCAGGGTGCCGTCCGGCTCGATATCGTAGGCGGTCAGCGCGCTGGCGTAGGACTCGGCGACGATGAGTGTGCGGTTGTCGGAGTGATGGCCATGCCGTTGGGGAAGGCGAGTCCGTCCGCCACGCGGCGCACGGAGCGGTCCGGCCTGATGAGCACGATGAAGCCTGGCGCGAACTCGCCGCCGGGGAACTCGAAGCCGCTGTTGTTGAGGTAGATGTTGCCGCGATCGTCGACCACGATCTCGTTCCAGGGCGTCGTGGAGAAGTCGCTCAGATCGACGTGGGTGACGAGTCGTCCATCCGGCTCCTGGCGCAGCAGGCGCGCCTCACGACCGGCAACGACCAGCAGGCGACCGTCCGGCAGCCAGTCGATGCAGAACGGAAGCGCCGGCGCGTCAGACAGCATCACCTCGCACGTGCCCTGCTCGTCGACCGCCACGATCCCTCGGGCGACCCAGTCGCAGAACCAGAGGCGTCCTTCGTGCCAGCGGGGCGACTCCCCCAGCGCGATATCGCGCAGTACTTCACGGGGTTGCAACGTTCAGCCCTCCTCGATCGAGCGCCACGGGCCGTGAGCCCAGGGGACGATACACCCGGCCCGCATGCCCGCGTCTATCAAGTAGTCGAACGAGAGCGAGGGAAATCGACAGGGGGTGGTTCGGAAGTTTGCCGAGGTGAGCCAGCTATTGCCCGTCGTCAGCCCCGGGTTGAAAACCACAGGGCTGACCTAGACGAAGCCCCTAAATGGGCTAAACGTACCCGGGTAAACGTAGCGGCGTCACCTGTCGCCGTCGCGCCCGGCCATCAGCTACCGGATTTATCCCGTCAACTACGATCAGAACCCAGCCCCTTCAGTGGGCTTCGTCTAGAGTAGCCCTGGATCTTTAGTCCAGGGTGAACGCCGGGCGCCGACTAACGTGGCTGATCGATGAACATCATCGCGACCGTGAGGCAAGCACCATTATGTTTTCGATCACCCTCTCGCATCCCCACCGCATACACGGTGCTATCATGGAAGACTGCCCGGTTTTGCACCGGAAACGAATGAAGGTGACGACCGGGGCGGATCAGCTAATAACCGAGGCGATCACTCAGGATGGAGAACGTGATGTCGTTTGACCGGGCCGAGCGAATGTCGCTCCTGCAAGAGCGAGCGGGAACCTACGTCGATGTCGCGCTGGAGAACGTCACGCGCGAGTACCCGCACATGCCCTTTTTCATCGCGGAGTCAGCCGACTCCTACAAGCTGCACCGGGAGTTTCACCCGGCCTTCTACGGCAGCTTCGACTGGCACTCCTGCGTCGAGATGCATTGGGTCATCGTGCGGCTGCTGCGCCTCTTCCCGGACGACGTGCCCAACGAGCGGGCGCGCGCAACCCTGAATGATCTGTTGACGGCCGAGAACATCGCGGCAGAGGCGGAGTTCTTCGCCAAATTTCGCGGGCTCGAGCGGCCCTATGGCCAGGCCTGGCTGCTGGCTCTGCATCAGGAGCTGACAAGCTGGGAGGACGAGGACGCGCAGCGCTGGGCCGCCAACGTCAAGCCACTGGCCGACGTGGTGGTCGACAACATCACCGGCTGGCTCAAGGTGATGACCTATCCGCAGCGGACCGGCGTGCATCCCAACACCGCCTTCTCCCTCTCGCGCTCGTTCGACACCGCCCGCTCGCGAGCTTCCCATGAGGATTCGGTGCTGCTCGATACGATCCGAGAGGTTTCGCTGCGCTGGTTCAAACAGGACGTCGACTACCCGGCGCGCTACGAGCCCTCGGGATCCGACTTCCTCTCGGCCGCGCTGTGTGAAGCCGAGTTGATGTCTCTCATCCTGGACAAAGGTGAGTTCCCGGACTGGTTGCAGCGCTTCCTCCCCGGTATCGCGGATAGCCAGCCGACCGAGCTCTTCCAACCGGCGACCGTGGCCGACAGCACCGACGGTCAGATGGCGCATCTGCACGGGCTCAATCTGAGCCGCGCCTGGTGCTTCACCCGTCTGGCGGAGCGACTGCCGGACGGAGATGTCCGCATCGCGCCGATGATGGAGTCAGCAGAGCGCCATGCCCAGCGGGCATTGCCGCACGTTTCCGGCAGCGACTACATGGTCGAGCACTGGCTGGCGGCCTACGCCACGCTGCTGTTGGGATGAACTGGAAATTGGGCTGAACGTGAAGCCGGAGATTGAGGCGAACTGGGGAAATGGCGGACAGGGGTATACGGGAGCACACGAGGTGCTCCCCTACCAACCGCGTGCGGAGTGGAATCTTCGATGTAGGGGAGCAGCTTGTCTGCTCCCGCGTTGCCCTCATCACTCCGCATGCGTTTGCAAGTCAACGTGCCTCGATGCGACGGCCCATGTCTACGTCAGGCGGTGGCCGGTCCGCGCGTCGTTTGCGTCCGCTCGTCTTCTCAAAGTGTGATCGGCGATACTGGGGCATGCCATCGTTTTCCAAGGAGTCCCGGATGCCCCGTCGTGCGTTCACCCGTGACAAGCGTACCTGCTCCCGCCAGCGTTGGATGACTGGGTGCCGCGGATCATCCGGTGCGGTTTGTGGCGGCCTTTGTGGACGGGCTGACTTCGGCGGACTGGGCGCAGTTGGGGGTGGCGGCCAGAGTGCCTGGACCGGAGCTCCCGCCTATCATCCCGAGGTGCTGCTGAGTGTCTGGCTGGCGGGGTTCATGAGTGGCGCCGCTCGGTCCGGGCCTTGGAGCCGCGTGCCGGGACCGCCTCCTTCCGCTGGCTGACCGGGACCAGGTCCCCGACCACACACCCTGTGGCGCTTCTACGCTGTCCTCGGACGCGCTTCCGCGTTGTTCCAGCTGACGGTCGACGGCCTGGGCGGGGTTGGTCGATCTGGCGCTGCTGGCGGTGGACGGGCCGGTCGCGGGGACGTGGCCCGGGCCGGGTGCGGTGCCGAGGCCCTGGTGGCGCTCCAGATGCAGGTCGCGGCACGCACGGCCGAGTTGGTGGCGCAGGTGGAGGCCGAGGGGCGACGGCGGCACCGCGGTTGCCTCCGGATTGCGTCGCCCGGCTCTGCAGGACCGGGTCACGGCGGCGCGGCGGCCGTGCGGCGGAGGACGGACCGACGCGGGCGACCCGGTGGTGCCGATGCACGGCTCCTGCCGACGCGCCAGGGCTGGGTCGCGGGGTACAACGCGCAGGCGGCGGTGGTCGCCACGCCGCGACCGTGGCCGACGGCCCGGGGGGCGCTCTCGTGGCGGTGGACGTGGCGCGGCGGGCTGCGCGGGACAGTGCTCCCGGTGCGGGGCGGCGGTGGCGCGCTGGGCCGGCGCCGGGCGCTACTGGCGGTGGCGGCTTCCCGTGGCCCCGACCTGGTGGGGTGTGCCGCCGCGGTCGGTGGTGGTGTGCCGGGCCCGGGGCCGCCTCCGGTCCCCGCCGGTCAGTCGCCTACGTCCCGGCGGTCGCTCACCTGCCCGCGGGGCGCCGTGCGCCGCCGGGCGTTCCCGGCGGCCGGCCGCGGTGCGCGCTACGTCTGGTTGCCACGGGTGTGTCGGACGTGTCCGCTCTTTGGGACGTGCCACGGTTACCGGCTGGCCGGCCTGGAGTCGGTCCGGGGTCAGGCGCTACGCGCCCACGCAGCTGGTGGCGACGGCTGGCGGGGCGCTGCGACGAGACGGCGACGCTGATTGACCGGTCTTCGGCATCCTGAGCGCCTGGGGGCGGCGTTCCCACCCGCGGCTGGCCGGTGCAGGTCGGGGGCGTGCTGGCGCGGGGTTCTCTGCGGCCCTGTGGCGTGCGTGGCGCCACGGCCGGGGGTTGGGGACGGCCACGGGCTCCGGGGTATGGCGCAGGGTCGCCGCATAGGCCGCGCGGCTGCCCACCGAGACGCCGGGGCGGATGGGTGGTTCGCCGCCGCGCACCGGTGCGCCGCTCCAGTCGCACATCCTTTTGAGACAGTCCGTCTGCAAATTGCTCTCGTGTGCGGGGTCGTGCTCAATTCAGCGAGCTATGCCTGAAAGGATGAGCACTTGCCGCGCGGAGAGCATTCCAGAGTCGAAGCCGTTGCTCAGCCGCAGTCGTACCTTGCCGAAGGCCCAACTCGATGTCGCATCGAGCCGGAAGGTGACCGGCGTGCCATCGGCGAGTTGGGCTTGCCCGAAGAGCGTGGCGCTGGAACCGTTGATCACCAGGCTGGTGATTTGAACCCGGCTGAGCGTTACGTTCCGGCTGGAATAGATGAAGCTGCCGACCGGTGTTCCGCCACGCGGCCCGGTCCGCACAGTACTGAAGATCAACGGTGAGAACGGGTTGATGATGATCAGTGCCGCGCGCGCGGACGAACTGGGGCTCGTCCAGGTGATGGTGGCGCTGTCCGAGGGTGTCGCACCCCCGCTCGCGGTGACGGTGAGCGTATCGGTACCCGTCAGGCTGCCGCTATAGGTAAAGATTGCCTGGCCGTTGACCGTGGTGGTGGTGTAGGACGTTGGATTGCTCCCAGTGACAACGAAGGTGACGCTGGTGCCATCGGCCACCGGCTTGTCGGCCGCATCGGTCACGGTAGCCGTTTCGGTGAGCGGACTGCCGACGGTGAGACTGGTGTCACCCGGCGAGAGGCTGAGGGATGCCGCCGGGCCACCGGTGACCGTCAGCGTGTTGGTTCCCTGACTGTCGGTGAAGACGCTAACCGGATCATGGTAGCTGGCGGTAATCGTGTAGCTGCCGGGGGTGAGCCCGGACGGCACGGTCCAACTCGCGCTGGCGCTGCCGTTGGTCACATTGCCCGACACATCGGTGCCGACCGGGTTGCTGCTTGAATCGCTGATCTGGAAGGTGACCGTGCCCTGGTTGACTACTCCACAGTCGTTGTCTGGAACCGCGCAGGTCGGCACGGTGACGGTTGCGTTCAGTGTGACGCTCGTGGCCGTGTCATCGACGGCTGACGGCTGCCGCCACGGTGCTGGTCGCCAGGGTGGTGACCTCATAGGCGCCGATATCGCATTTGGCTCCCTGCGGACGGAGCACGCCACGCTGATCGGTGCTGACAATTTCAGGGTTAGACGCATGAACGATGGGGTCGCCACTCGCGTTGAGACACACGGTCTCGTTGCTGGCAGTGCCGGTCGGGACGGCATCGATGGCCGCTGCTTCCGGGCAAGAGTGGGATGGTTTGGGTAGGACCGCCGTAGTCGCCAAGCGTGCCGAGGTTCGGATCTACATTGCTCTGGGATCCGGTGTTGCTCAAGGAGCAGGACCCGTCGTCCGAGAGGTTGTATCCGTCGTCGACCACCGTGCCAGCGGCACAGTTCTGCCCATTTGCGGCCAGAATGGTGGCGGTCAGAGAGAACAGTCCACCCGTTCCGTCTGAGCCGTCAGCGCCACTCAGGCCAACTCGACCGTCGTTGCCAAGGTTGCCACCCGGGCCGCCTTGCCTGCCGCGGCCGCCGTTGCCCGCGATTCCGCCTGCGCCTCCAAAGCCGCCGGGACTGTTGAGGGCGTCACCACTATTCCCGCTGACCGTGCTCATCGTCAGTGTGATGACCCCGCCATTACCGCCTTCGGCACCGGCGCCGCCGTCACCGCCGTCACCGCCGTCACCCCCGTTGCTATTGAGGCTGCCGTCGGCATTGCCGCCGTCACCGCCAATGCCGCCCATGCCACCGGGTGCGCCATCGCCGCCACCGACGTGAAGCAAACTGCC
Source organism: uncultured Chloroflexia bacterium (assembly GCA_963822235.1). GTDB lineage: Bacteria > Chloroflexota > Chloroflexia > Thermomicrobiales > Thermomicrobiaceae > CALAGB01. The sequence goes on along the minus strand of CAWGGU010000004.1, from coordinate 755,048 downwards.
ACTATTCCCGCTGAACGTGCTTAATGTCAGGGCAATGACACCGCCGTTGCCGCCGTTGCCAGCCGCGCCGCCCGTGCCACCCGCGCCGCCTACGCCACCGGAAGCTCCGACGGGACCGGCGTCGGGAGTGCCCCCACCGCCACCGGCGCCACCAGCGCCGCCATTGCCGCCCGTGCCACCCGCGCCGCCGCTGGCGTTGAGACCGCCGCCACTGTTCCCGTTGATGGTGCTCGTCGTCAGGGCGATGAAGCCCCCGTTGCCGCCGTTGCCGCCCGCGCCCGCGAAGCCGCCAACGCCGCCCGCGCCGCCAGGGGTTCCGGCGCCGCCCTCGCCTCCATAGCCTCCATGGCCACCGACGCCACCCGCACCGCCGCGAGCGTCGATGCCGCTTGCGCCGTTGCCGCTGATCGTGCTTGCGGTCAGCGTGACGACACCGCTGTTGCCCCCGTTGCCGCCGTTGCCCGCAAAGCCGCCGACACCGCCTGCGCCGCCCGTGCCGCCAGGGGTTCCGGATCCACCTGCACCGCCCGCTCCCCCGACGCCGCCAGCGCCGCCGACGCCACCCGCGCCTCCACCAGCGTCGATGCCGTCCGCGCCATTGTCACTGATCGTGCTTGCGGTCAGCGTGACGAAACCGCCGTTGCCGCCTGAGCCGCCGTTGTCCAGCCGCGCCGCCCGTGCCACCCGCGACGCCTACGCCACCGGAAACTCCGACGGCGCCCGCCCCTCCAGCGCCCCCGTTGCCGCCAATGCCGCCAGTGCCGCCGCGAGCGTCGATGCCCGCGGCGCCATTGCCGCTGATCGTGCTCGTCGTCAGGGTGATGTTGGCGCCATTACCGCCCGCGTCGCCGGTACCCCCGATTCCACCGCTGCCCCCGATCACGCCGTCGGTACCAAAGGCACCGGCAGTACCCGTACTGCCGCTGGCATTGATGCCATCGCCGCTATTTTCGCTGACCATGCTGTCGGTCAACGTGATCGAGCCGCCCCCGTGTTCAGTGATGCCATTCTGGCCATTGGTGACGGTGACGTTGTCGAACGTCAGCATACTGGCGTTGCCCGGCGTGTCATTGATCGTGATGATGTCGAATGTGTGGGTCTGGCCATCGAGAATCAGGCCGTTGCCGTCGAGCGTGATGCTGACTCCCGCGGCGATTTGCAATGAACTTGTCAGATCCAGGGTGCAGTTGGCGGGAAAGGTGAAGGTGGCACTGCCGCTGGTGACGCCGGCGAGATCGCTGGGGAAACTATTGGCATCGAGGCAGTTGGAATATGAAGCGCCAGCCGCGAGGGCGATGCCGGACGCGGAGCCAATTGCGATTCCAAGGGCGCTGAGCACAACCAGCAGACTGAAAAACCAGCGACATCTGGTCCAGGATCGACGCATCTGATGCCCTCCTCCATATGACAGGTCGCACTTGCCGAAGTGCATGCCACGTGGTCGGAGGGACCATGACGGTCGTTTGGCAGTGGCATGGTGATGGACAATTTTCAACGGTTGCACAGTACATCATCGACATCGGGGCGTGCAAGCGGATTCCACCTTGTCCCGGATCAACTCAACGCAGCTGCGTTCGGCAGTTGGCCGCGCGTTGCCTCCTGCATGGCGATCTCAATCCATACAATTTCTTCGTCGATCAGGCCCAGCGCTCGTTCATCTCACTCCCGTGAGCCGTCTATGTTCGGTATCGACTTCAGGCAGATCCCGAACAGATCACTGAGTACGGTTCGGATCTCGACGTCGGTCGTCAGCTCCCGCTCCTCTCGCCCGTTGGTCCCGGTGCTGATCAGGCGACTGCCACTGAGCGTGATGCGGCCGGTCTCGGTTGGAAGAGAACAGACCATGTTCCGTGTGAAGTGCGACTCGGGTGACGTCTGATGAAAGGCGCACATCGGCGCGAAGTCTTCGAGCACATGTGGCGTCAGTGTGAACGCGTACTGTGGCCGCCAGTCTTCGCCCGGGTTTCGCTCCCAGAGCACGAAGTCAGTCTGCCGCTGCTCGATGCGATACCATCGGTCCCCTTGCGACTGTTCGGCAACGTTGAGGCGCAATGGCTCCAGAAAGAGATCACCGAAGCCCACATCTGCTAGCCACGGTTCAGCAAGTTCGACTCGCAGCAGCAGATGATCGAATTCCGGCCCGAATGCACCGTCGCGTTGGTGAACCCGTGCCGACAGCAACGTCACGGTGAAACCGAGCCGACGGAGGAGCTCGCTGAACGCGCCGTTGAGCTCGTAGCAGAACCCCCCGCGACGATCCTCGACGATCTTGCGGTAGGCAGGACCAACCCCGATGACGATCGGTCGACTTAAGTGGATATCGAAGTTCTCAAATGGCACCGCCATCAAATGCGCTCGGTGCAGTGCACGCAACGTCTCCGCGGACGGCCGTTTCGAACCGCTATAACGAATGCGGTCGAGATAGCGACTCACATCGAAACGGTCGTCCATGGTCCCCTCTGTTTTCATCCCCTGCCGTCAACCTCCGTGCTTCGACCCCTAGAAATAGCTCCCGATGTTGTGCAGGATCGACTCGCCGCCGTCGACGACCACGATCGAGCCGACCGCGAACGACGCGTCGTCGCTGGCCAGCCAGACGGCCGCGCCCGCCATCTCATCCGGCTGCGCCTGCCGCCCAATCGGCTGCATGGCCGCTTTGGCCTCGCGGTTCGCATGCGCCTTGGCCGCGTCCTCCGGGCTCATGCGCGCCCGCCGTCCGCCCAGATCCGTATCGACGTACCCCGGGCAGATGCAGTTCACGCGGATGTTCTCGCGCGAGTAATCGACCGCGAGTTGCTTGGTCAGCATAATCACGCCGCCCTTGCTGGCGGAGTAGGGCGCAACGCGCGGCGCGGCGATGACGCCATAGACCGACGAGACGTTGATGATCGCCCCGCCACCTTGCTTGCGCAGGTGTGGAATGGCGAACTTGCAGCCATAGAACGGGCCGCACAGATTGACGGCGATGGTGCGGTTGAAATCCTCAACGCTGATATCCTCCGCCGGTTTGCCGCCCCCGCCTACTCCCGCGTTGTTGACCACCACGTCAAGCCGCCCACCTTCGGATGCCGCGCGGTCCATGGTCGCCTTGACCTGCTCGGGGTCGGAGACGTCGCACTGCGCGAAGGCCGCCTTGCCGCCCGCCTCCTGGATCAGTTTGACCGTCTCCTCGCCGCCGGCCGTGTTGATGTCGGCCACGAAGACGTGCGCGCCCTCTTTGGCAAAGCGCCGCGCGATGGCGCGCCCGATGCCGGACGACGACCCGGTCACCACCGCGACTTTCCCTGCCAGCTTCCCTTCGGCCATGTTGTGTCCTCCCTTATTTCGGAATTGCCAATCACGCGCGGTCCCTGGAACAAGCGCAATCATAAGGGTTGATCGTGCCGTTGAGGTCAAGCATCAGAGGAACGTGCCGGATCAGGCCGCTTCCGAGGGGGTCGTGCCGGTGGCTCGGTCAATGTCGACGGCCGGGCCAAACCCTTTGCGCTGCATGGCGCCCCAATCTTGCTGGCCGCGGAAGTATTTGACGATGCCGCGCAGGCGCCAGTAGATCGTGATCTGCCGGTAGCCGAACTGCTCCATGGCGGCCCAGAGGAAGAGGAGGGCGCGGTCGCGCATGGTGTCGTACCGATGGAAGCTGAACTCCTCCATCACGAATGTCATACCGTCCAGGAAGAGGCCGATGCCGTAAGCCACCATGAAGAAGAGGAACGCGAAGCTCCAGTTCATGGCACCGGTCGCGATGCCCACAGCCAGACTGAGGAGACCGATGGCTTCGATCACGGGTGCCAGCAGTTCAACGAAGAAGAAGTAGGGGTAGACGATCATCCCCATGCCGCCGTAGCGCGGATTGAAAAACACCCGCCGGTGGCGCCAGAGCGTGTCGATCAGTCCTCGGTGCCAGCGATCACGCTGTCCACCCAGCACCGCCAGCGTTTCAGGAGCTTCCGTCCAGGCGACCGGGTCGGGAATGAAATCAACCCGGTGCGGCCCGCCGGTCTCGTAGCCGTGTCGCCGCAGCCGGAACACCAGCTCCATGTCCTCACCGATGGAGTCGTGGGTGTAGCCGCCGACCGCGATGACCGAATCGCGCCGGAAGAGTCCGAACGCGCCGGAGATGATGAGATTGCCCCCCAGATGATTCCAACCGAGCCGCCCGAACAGGTAGGCTCGCAGGTACTCGACCGCCTGAATCCCCGGAATGGGATGACGCGGCGCGCGTGCTTGGGTGACTCGTCCTCCTCCGATGCTCGAGCCATTGGTCAGGCGGATCGTGCCGCCTGCCGCAAGGACGTTTTCTCCCAGTAGGAAGGGGCGCACCATGCGCTGCAGGGCGTCCGGATCGATGATCGTGTCGGCGTCGATGGCGCAAACCAGTTCGCCGGAGGCCAGATTGAGGCCGGCGTTCATGGCGTCGGCCTTCCGCCCATTCTCCTTGTCAACCATGATCAGGTTCGGATACTGGCGCGAGCGATAGAGCCCCTTGACCGGCTTGGTCTGCACCTGCTGGCGGTAGATGGGGTGGATCGGCGTCAGCTTGAAGTGTCGTTTGAGCGTTTCCAGCGTACTGTCGGTCGAACCGTCATTGATGACGACCACTTCGAGATTGGGGTAATACAGCGTCAGGAGTGCCCGCACGCTTTCGCAGATGGTCGAGGCTTCGTTGTAGGCGGGAGCCAGCACGCTGATACGCGGCGCGACCTGCGATCCGAGCAGGCGCCAGTGTGCCTCACCGCGCATGCGGAAGAGGTGTGCGCGCAGATCGAACGCAGCGACCATTAGCAGGATGACGTACCCGCCGTTGACCATCAGGAAGTAGAAGAGGATCGGAATCTCGATGTCGTGAAGGATGATGCGCAGGACGGACAGAATGCTCATGTCGCGTCTCCGACCAGGGCGGAGATGTCGAGCAGCTGGTGGGCCATGTCCGCGGCATACGGATCTGAGTCGTTGAGCGCGCGTCGCAGATAGAGGATGCCCGGCGCGCCGAAATCGCGCAGCGCCAGCGCGGCGGCTCGCCGCACGTCCCAGGCGCGATCGCGCAGGCACAGTGCCAGTGCCGGGGAGGAGGTGACGTGCCCAAGTCGCCCAAGCGCCTCGGCGGCTGCCGCACGCACGTCCGCCGAAGGATCGTCCAGCAATTCCAGCAAGATGGGCAACGACTCGTCGCCGCCAAGGGCCCCGATCAGGGCCGTCGCCAGCGCGCGTACACCTGGTGAAGGATCGCGACAGAGTTTGAGCGCGGGCGCGAGGAAGCGATGCTCGGCCAGACCAACGGCCACTTCGAGCGCCGCCTGTACCTCCGCCCCGTCGTGCGTTGCCAGATACTCGGCCAGCGGCTCGATCGCTGACGTGCCGAGACGCAGCAGCGAATCTTGCACCGAGAAGCGACACAGGGTGCTGGATGCGGCAAGCTGAGTCACCAACGCCGCGACGTTCTCACGGGTAGGGTGTGAGGAGGTCCACTCCGCGGCCTGTGCCCGTACTTCGGGGTTGCGATCCTGGAACAGCGCGGGAACGACGTCCTCGCCCGCGCCCACCAGGGTCATCATGCGGCAGCCATGCAGTCGCCGCCACCAGAAGTGGCTGCGACAGAGTCCTTCGGCCTGTTCGACCAGACCAAGCTCGTCCGCGAACCGGGTCAGCGACGCTCGTTGACCGCCGTCGAGACTCGTGGCGATGCTCGAGAAGAGATCGATCTGCTGCTGATCGGGTAGGCGCCTGAATGTGTCATGAAATTGGGCGTCGAGTACGCCGTCACCGTGCGACTCTTGGTTCAGAGCGTCGATCAGTGCCGCACGCGCGAAGACGATTCGCGGGCCGTCCCGCTTCACGCGCCAGCGAAGCCAGAAGGCGTGTCCGAAGACGACCCCGGCGATCAGCACGATGGCCGCGATCTCAACAATGAGGAAGCGCAGCAGAAGTGCGTTGGAAGGTGCGATGTCCATGCTCATACTCATGCTAACCACGCATCGCTCGCCGAATGCGCTGCAGGAGGACCGGCGTGCTGAAGGGTTTTGCGACGTGGTCGAACGCGCCGATTTCGAGTGCCTGCAGCACCTCAGCCTCGGAGGCGTGGGCGGTCAGCATGATGATGCGGGTGCGCGACGTGACTCCGGCGTCGACCAGCCGGCGCAGCACGTCGAAACCGTCAAGCGTTGGCAGTCCCACGTCGAGCAGGATGACCTGAGCCTGCACGCGTGAATCCGACCCGGCCAACGTGCGCACCGCCTCCTCGCCGTCCTGATACCACGAAGTGCGGTAGCCGCGATTGCCGAGCGCATGCAGCAACAGGCTCGCCAGGGCCGAATCATCGTCGATGAGCGCCACGTCGACGGTGTGGTCGACCAGCCGCGGCTCACCGACCCAACCGGATGGGACCACCTGTGCGGTTCCCGCTGCTTTTGCCAGGCTCAACGCATCCTCGGACGCATGAAACAGATCTGGCAGTGTCTTGCCGTCGCCCGGAAACTCGGCGATCCCGGCGCTGAAACTGGCCGTGAAGGAGTCGCCGTCGCCATCGACGAACTGCTGGGCCTCGAACGCCTGCAGAATCTGACTGAGCCGCAGCACGGCGATATCGCGACTCGCCCCGAACATGCCAACCACGAAGCGATCGGCCTCCCAGCGTGAGGCGACGTCGTGGCCACGGAAGCGCTGCACCATCAGATGCGCCAACTGACGCAGTAGCTGATCGGCGGTGGCGCTGCCGTGCAGCTCGTTGATCTGGGCGAAGCGATCGATCTCGACCGTCACCAGCGACACCGGCACCGATTGCCGGGCCGCGATGCGGAAGAACTGATCGAACGCCATCTCCGCGCGGTGGCGGTTGGCCAGCCCGGTCAGCGGATCGGTCTCCACGGTCTCGCGCCGCAGCTGTGCCCGTTCGAGCCGGTTCGAGATGCGCGTCAACAGCTCGGGGCCGATAACCGGCTTGGGCACGTAATCGTCGGCTCCGGCCGCGAAGATCTCCTCGATGACTTCAGGCTCGGTGCGTACGGTCATGAAGAGGACGGGCAGCCCCTCGCGCTGCGGATCATTGCGCAGCATGCGGCAGAGGTCCAGTCCGCTGAACTCCGGCATATCCAGATCGAAGATGATCAAGTCCGGATGCGTCTCTTCCAGCGTCTCCCAGAACCGTCTCGGGTTGTCGACGAGGGTGAGGACGAGTCCGTTTGGAGTCAGCAACGTGTCGAGGAGTGCCAGTTGTTCGGGGTCGTCGTCTACCACCAGCACCTTGGCTGAAGCAGCCCGTCGCGTCAGCAGTGTCTGCAGCGAGGCCTCGACCAGCTTGCGCGGCGACTGCGGCTTGGCCAGCAGATAGCGTGCGCCGTTGCGAGCGATCTTGGCCCGGTCGTCGAAGGTGAGTCGATCGGTCAGCGCCAGGACCGGTGAATTGGGAAAGCGCGCGGCGAGGTCTGTGATGACGTCGGATTCGCCCGGTGTGTCAAGGTCAGCCACGATCACCGAAGGAGTTGTACGCTCGCTCGCACATCGCTCGCTGGCGTCGACGGCCGAGTTCGCCACCAGTAGCCGTAGCCCACGGGCGGCGGCTTCGGCTTCCAGGCCAGTGGTCAAATCCGCATCCGCGCCGACGACCATCAGCGTGGCACTACCGCGAGCCTGTTGCGATTGATCCGGTTGCGCCTCAGGGCTCTGAGGGGTCGGCTCTCCCTCCAGCTGCCGGCGTAGCTCCACCACCAGATTGGCCAGACGCAACGCATCCGAGTAGGTCAGTTTGGTCGGGCTGCCAAGCACGAGCTCGATCTCGCGCGCCGTGTGTGACCCGTCCGCGAAGCCAAACGTTCCCACTGCCCCGGCCATCTTATGGGCTTCACGCTCCGCGGCGCGGCGGTGCTCTTCGTCGAGCATCCCCTCCATCAAGGCCAGCGTCGCGTCCTCGATGAACGTCACCCGCTCCAGCATGGTCGGTTTGACCTTCGTCCAGAGGGCGGCGACTGCGTCCAGCACCTTTGACGCATCAAACGCCGGAGTCGAATCCGCGGCCTCAATCGATACCGGTGAGGGCGCCGGTAGCGTTCTGGACATGTTCTTCTCGGTCTGGTGCCGTCGATCCATCGAACCTCACCAACCCAACACGTCAGCGACCTGGCCGGGCAGTGTCAACGGATCGAAGGGCTTGGCGATGGTCGCCGCTACACCCAGAGAGGCGAAGCGGCGTAGATCGGCCGCCTGCACCTTGGCGGTCAGCAGGATGACCGGGATATTGCGGGTCGTCGGCTCTGCCTGCAGCGCTTGGAACGTAGCCGGGCCGTCCATGTCCGGAATCATCACGTCGAGCAGGATGGCGTCCGGCTGCCGGTCCGCGGCCATAGCCAGTCCCTGACGGGCTGAACCAGCCGCGTCGACCTTCCAGCCGCCGACCATCTCGAGGCTCAGCCTGGCGATCTCCCGAATGTCCTCTTCGTCGTCGATGAGCAGGATGTGCCTCTTCGTCGTCATGGCACGTCTCCCTCTCCCAGTTCAATCTTTGCGCTGCTGCCCACGGCAGCGGCGGCGAGTTCACCGGCCGGTTTGTGAGATCGCCCGCGCGTCTTCTCGGGCAATGCGGGCACGGTGAAATAGAAGATGCTGCCGCGCCCTTCTCCGTCACTCTCGGCCCAGATGCTGCCGCCATGCTGCTGCACGATGCTGCGGCAGATCGCCAATCCCAATCCGGTGCCGTTCTTCTCGCGCGAATCGGAGGCGTCGACCTGACTGAAGCGCTCGAAGATCGAGACGATCTTCTCCGGCGGAATGCCACGGCCCTCGTCGCGCACGCTGAAGAGGAGGTCGCCATCCAAACGGGCCACCCGCAGCCAGACCGTCGAGCCGCGCGGCGAGAACTTGATGGCGTTGCCGAGCAGATTGGTCAAGGTCTGAATCACGCGATCGGGATCGGCATCGAGGCGCGCCGACGTGGCGGAGACCTCGAGCCGCACGCCGGCCTGCTCCGCCATGCCGCGAACGCCGTCTATCGTCTGGTCCAGGATCTCGGTGAGGCTGCAGACCCGGCGTTCGAGACCGACGCTGCCCGATTCGAGGCGCTCGATGTCGAGGATGTCGTTGATCAGACGAATCAGCCGGTCGGTGTTGCTCACCGCGATCTTGAGCATGCGCTCGCCGTCGACCGAGAGCGGCCCGAGCACCCCACCAGCGAGGAGACCAAGCGAGCCGCGAATCGACGTGAGGGGCGTGCGCAGTTCATGGCTCACGGTGGAGACGAACTCGCTCTTCATGCGCTCGATCGCCTGACGCTCGGTGATGTCCTTGAACGTCACTACCGCGCCAACGATGGCCCCTTGCTCCCGGATCGGCGTGCTGATGTATTCGACTGGGAAACGCGTGCCGTCCCGATGGGTGAACTCCTCATCGGCCACGTGCCGGATGACGCCGTCGAGCGCCGCGCTGACCGGCCCCTCTAACGGCGACGGCGCGCCGATCAATTCGTGCGGACGATAGCCGAGCAAGCGGGCAGCGGCCGGATTGACGAAGATCGTGCGGCCCGCGCCGTCCGTGCCGACGATGCCGTCTCCCGCGGCGTTCAGGATGAGCTCGTTGCGCCGATTCAGCTGGGCGATCGTCTCGTCCGCCCGCTCGCGCTCAGCCAGCTCCTGCTGTAGCCGCTCGTTGGCGGTCTGCAAGGCATGTTGATGCTCGGTCATCAGATCTGCTGCCGACGCCAGGCTGCGCTCGAATCGACCGATCTCGTCGACACTGGTCGATGCGGGCAGAGGTGACTCGCCCGCCTCCAGTCGTGCGGTCTGACCGTCCAGCCGCTCCACCCGCCGTACGATGCCGGTGGTGAAGAGGACGATGGCCAGCAAGCCACCGGCGAGGCCAATGATCAGGTTGAGCACCGTCAGGGCGGTTCCGAGCGTGCTGATGCGGTTGGCGTGCGACGTTCGCTGGTTGAGAATCTGATCCTCGTCACCCAGGAGCGCGTTGGTCTCGTCGCGTAGGCTGTTCAGGGTTACCTGATCCCGGTCGAGTATCGAAGGATCGAAGGCCGGAACTCCGGACGGACCCGGCGGCAATGCCTGTAGCGCCACGAGGGTCGTCATGTTTTGCTGCGCCAGATCGGCGATTCGTTGCGCCCGGGCCATCTGCGCCGGATTGTCATGAACCAGTGTCGAGAGCTGCGAGATAGCTGTGGTCGAATCTTTCTCGGCGGATTGAGCCGGTGTTAAGTAGCTGACGTCCCCGGTGAGCAGGTAGCCGCGCACGCTGGCGGCGGCATCGATCTGATAGCGCAGCGCGCGACTGGCGGCGTTGCGCACCAGGAGTGAATGATCGACCCACTTGTTGGCTTCATGCTGCTGCCAGGCCACCAGAACGAAGGAGCATGCGCCGATTACCAGTGCGAAAAGGGGAATGGCAACAACGATCAGTCCCTTGCCGCGAAGTGGGAGATCGGTCCAGAAGCGGTTCAGATGGGACATGTTGCGCCCACTTTTTCCAACTCAGTTACCGCCGTGCACGGCGTGAGAGCTACTACAGAGACGTCGGTGCACGGTCTCATTTCCGCCAGCATAGCAATCAACTTCAGGATTGCTCCATGAGTAGAAAGTACCGTGAGCGGAAGGTACGGCCTGACAGAAAACGGGAATGGAGTGATCGGGTCGATCAGATTCTTGCCGAGGAGATGCGGATATTCGGCGAAACGCGGAGGTTCGGGTTACGCGAAGCCGGAGCGCGAGACCTCATCACGCAGCAGGTCGACGAAGCCGCGAGCGGCGGCTGGCAGCGCGTTGCCGCGCGCGTGGCGCACCACGGCCAGCTCGCGCATCAGGCCGGGAAGATCGCTGACCGGCAAGCTGCTCAAGCGATCGGTGCGCAGGTCGTCGGCGACCATCGTCACCGGCAGGAAGCCGGTCCCGACACCGCGCAGAATCAGTTGGCGCATCATGCCGGCCGGGAGCTCATGCTCGTCCCAGCCGCGACCGGAGGTCGGTGCGATGAGCGCGTCTTCGGTCGTGCCCCAGACTGTCTCGTGATAGGGATTGCCTAGCTCGATCAGCTCCTCGACCGTCAGCGACGCGCGGGATGCGAGCGGATGGCTTGGTGCCGCGACCGCCACAAGCGGTTCGTGGAAGCGAGCCAGCACCTCTACTTCGACAGTGCCGGTCAGATAGCCCCAGGTGATCACGCCCAATCGCACGATGCCGTCGGCCAATTCTTGCAAGATCTGTGGGGTGTGGCCGGTGCGGACTGAAAGCCGCACCTTGGGGTGGGCGGCCCGAAAGCGAGCCACGACCGGCACCAGCAGCCCGTCGGAGATCGAATCGACGGCCCCGACCGTCACGCGGCCGTACTGTCCGGTCTGGGCGCCTTGCGCGGCGTCGACTCCTTCGGCCAGCACCGCCAGCGTCCGGCGCGCGTAGGGCAGAAAATTCTCGCCCGCTTCGGTCAGCGTCACACGGCGACCGCCGCGAATGAAGAGGGGCGCGCCAAGTTCCGTCTCCAGCGCACGGATACGTCCGCTGACCGCCGCCTGCGACACGTCGAGCACGTTGGCCGCGCGGTTGAAGCTCCCTTCCCGCACGATGCGCTCGAAGGTGACGAGCTGTTGCTGATCCAATTTGGCCTCTTATAAGCAAATACGATCGAAACGTTCAGCGAAAACGGATTGGATTGTACCTCCGACTGCCTTATGCTGGTGAGGAACGAGTGCGTTCGAGCAGACTCGCGTTTCCTTATATAAGGAAGAATCAACCGACCGGATTCAAATCTAACCAGCAGACATGTGGAGCATAGAGGAGCGTAACAATGGCAGAGACCGCCGACGTCGTCGTCATCGGAGCCGGGGCCAACGGAGTCAGCACCGCCTTTCACCTGGCGCAGATGGGGGCCGGCAAGGTCGTCGTTGTCGAGCGCTGGCACCTGGCGGCGGGCGCCACCGGGAAGTCGGGCGCGCTCGTTCGTACGCATTACACCAACGAGCACGAGATGCGTCTGGCTCTGGAGAGCTTCAACTATTTCGTCAACTGGGGCGATTTGGTCGGCGGCGATTGCGGCTTCGAGCGCATCGGACTGATGACCTTCGCCCGGCCTGAGTACACCGAACATCTGGAGGCCAACGTCGCCACGCAGCGGGAGCTGGGCGTCGATGCCAAGCTGATCACGCCGGATGAGGCGCTGGAGCTCGATCCGTCACTCTACGTCGGAGACGTCGACGCCGTGGCCTACGAGCCGGGCGCCGGATTCGTCGATCCGAACGCGACCGTCTTCGGTTTCGCCCGCGCGGCCATGGAGAAGGGCGTCGAGTTCAAGTTCGACACGCGAGCGCTGAAGGTGCTGACCGACGGCGGACGCGTGACCGGCGTCGAGACCTCCGACGGCACGATCGAAGCGCCGGTGGTGGTGGTCACGGCAGGCGCCTGGGCCAATCAGCTCCTCGAGCCGCTCGACATTGACCTCGGCCTGGTGCCGGTCCTGGCCCGCGTCACCCTCTTCCGCTGGGCGTTCGAGCGTTCGACGCAACATATGACCTACATCGACCACTTCAACGACACCTGGTTGCGGCCCGTCGACGGCAACTGCACGCTGATCGGCGCCGAGAGCGGCATTCGCGTCAACAAGGATCCGGAGTACTACACGGAGGCGGTCGATCAGGACTATATCGAGCTGTGTCGCGAGAAGCTGGTCAATCGCTTCCCGGTGATGAAGCACAGCACGGTGCGCGGCAACTGGGCCGGCATCCTGATGATGAGCCCCGACGCGCGCCCGATCATCGACAAGATGCCGGAGTACGAGGGGCTCTTCTGCATGACGGGCGACAGCGGCACGTCCTTCAAGACGAGCCCGGCCATCGGCAAGTGCCTGGCCGAGTGGATCACCGAGGGAAAGTCGAAGACGGTCGATCTGACGCCGTTCCGCTCGACCCGCTTCGCCGAGGGCAAGCCCTGGCTGGACGACACGCACTACGGCGACGACCGCGCCACCATCTCGCGGTAGATGAGGGCCCCTCACCCGTTCCCTCTCCCGTCTGAACGGGAGAGGGGAGACGAAGAATCAACGGTGAGCGTTGTTCCCCTTCTCCTGCTCGCGCGGGAGAAGGGGTTAGGGGATGAGGGCTTCTAACGGCCATTGACTCGCTAAAGGAAACGCTTGTCATGCTCGACTTCAATCAATTCGACTACCTGACGTTCGATTGCTACGGCACGCTCATCGATTGGGAGCGGGGCATCGCCGAGGCATTGCGCCCGGTGCTGGTGCGTCACGGCGTCGAGCTTTCCGACGATGAGATCCTGGAGCGCTTCGGCGCGCTGGAGTCGCAGGCCGAGAAGCCGCCGTATCGGCGGTATCGGGAGGTGCTGGCGACGGTACTGGACGGCTTCGGCGAGGCCTTCGGGTTCACTCCCTCCGCCGAAGAGCGAGAGACATTCGGCGGCTCGGTCGGGGATTGGCCCGCCTTCCCCGATAGCCCCGAGGCGCTACAGCTGCTTAGCCGGCACTTCAAACTGGTGATCCTCTCCAACGTCGACGACGACCTCTTCGCTCTCTCGGCCAAACGGCTCGGCGTGGAGTTCAGCGACGTCATCACGGCCCAGCAGGTGGGGAGTTACAAGCCGGATTTGCGCAACTTCCGGGTGATGCTGGAGCGGACCGGCAACCAGCCAGAGCACGTGCTGCATGTAGCGCAGAGTCTGTTTCACGACATCGCACCGGCCAAGTCGGTTGGTTTGACGACGGTCTGGGTCAACCGGCGGCACGATCGACCCGGTTTCGGTGCCACGCCGCCAGCCGAGGCGACGCCCGATCTCGAGGTGCCAGATCTCATCACGCTCGCCCGCCAGACGACGTCATAATGCTCGCGCTGTCCGGATGTCTTGTAGGGGCGAAGCTTGCCTTCGCCCAAAATGCAGAACGCCAACAACGTTTTCGGCAAGGCGTCTTTCGTCCGTACGGGTGACGCATGCGTCGCCCCAAACGTTCGGCGGCAACCAACGCTCCTCGGAGAGGCAACTAACCACGTCGTTGGCCGCGAACGGCGTGAGAACGGACCGGCGGGCGGTGAACCGGTTCGTGAATTGCCCGTCAAAGAGGGCGAAGACGAGCTTCGCCCCTACAAACGGAAACGGTGGCCATCCGAAGGATTTCGGGCGCGAGGGACTGGTGGGCGACGCATGCGTCGCCCGTACAGACGGGAATCGGCCCGGGCGCATGGTAGGGGCGCACTGCTGTGCGCCCAACTGACGGTTCGATATTGACATAAACGCATCGAACAAAAATCTCACCAGGGAGGTAGGACGGACTGATGAGTGACAAAGACCAAAGCGGCGAGAGCGCCTGGGATCTCGATACCCGGCTGATTCACGAGCACCAGGAACCGGACCCACAGACCGGCGCCATCGTGCCGCCGATCCACCCCAGCTCCACCTTCGTACGGCAGAGCCTGGACGATGGCGCGCACTTCCGCTACGGGCGCCAGGCCAACCCAACGCGCGAGAAGCTGGAGGAGATCCTGGCCAGCCTTGAGCATGGCGCGGCCTGTTCCACCTTCGGCTCCGGTATGGCCGCCATCTACGCGGTGTTGCAACTCCTGTCGGCAGGCGACCACGCCGTCGTGGGCTACGACTGCTATCTCACCACTTATGACTTCTTCGCCAACGACCTGCCGCGCTTCGGCATCAGCGCCGACTTCGTCGATCTGCGCGACCTGGAGAAGGTGCATGCCGCGATTCGCCCCAACACCCGCATGATCTGGATCGAGACGCCGACCAATCCGCTCCTCGACATCATGGATTTGCACGAGCTCGCGGACATCGGCCGCCAGGCAGGCGCATTGACCGTCGTCGACAACACCTTCGCCTCGCCCTACTGCCAGCAGCCGATCGATTGGGGCATCGACCTGGTGGTCCACAGCACCACCAAGTATCTGGGCGGCCACAGCGATCTGATCGGCGGCGCCGTCATCTCACGCACTGCCGAGCTTGGGGCGCGTATCACCGACCGGCAGTACAACCTGGGGGCCACGCCGAGCCCATTCGATTGCTGGCTGCTGATCCGCGGCATCCGCACGCTGGGGGTGCGCATGCGTCAGCAGATGGCCAATGCCCAGGCCATCGCCGAATGGCTGGAGCAGCATCCCAAGGTGACGTCGGTCCTCTATCCCGGCCTGCCGAGCCACCCTGCACACGAGCTCGCCTGCCGCCAGATGACCGGCGGCTTCAGCGGGATGGTCTCCTTCGCTGTGGACGGCGGTTCGGCCGCCGCGCGCAAAGTGTCCGAAGCAACCAAGATCTTCATGTTCGCCACCAGCCTGGGTGGCGTGGAATCGCTCATCTTCCCGCCGACCGCCTGGCTCGAGACCGCGCCGGAGCTCATGGAGCAGATTCCCGGCTCGCCCTGGGCGCAGCATCCGGGACTGTTGCGGCTCTCGGTCGGGATCGAATCGACGAAAGATCTGATCGCCGATCTGGACCAGGCGCTGGCGGGAGTGTGAAATATGAAATGGGCGACGAAACACTTCGTCGCCCATGCGTTCGAGTCGTCGCAGGCTCAGACTCGGGTCTGTTGCCCTTTCACGGCAGTAGCTTCCCTGACATCAGCCTCGACCTCATCGAGTGTTGGCCAGAACGGCGGCACTCTCATGATCGGATCGATCACGTAGGTCATGCCGCCGACGATCTGGCCGTCGATCAAGACCCGGAACTCGATCTTCTGTTCAGTACGTTGCTCGAGCACGTCTGATCGGCTGAATCGCCTCCCCGGATTCAGACGCAAGACGATTTCTTCAGACTGGTAGGCCCGCAACTTGAATGACGAACCACGTTCATTAAACAGGTCCATATTCCATCCACGTTCTCGCAGGAAGTAAGGTAATGTCCACTCGACAACCACGTTCTTGGTGCGCGCGAAAGGGTTTTGAACGTAAAACGTGCGCCGATGGAACGCGCGTATCAGGTCCTTCCCGAACATGCCCGACGGCACTGGCACCACATTGCGCTGGGCGATGTTGTTATCGTGCGGGACGAGCTGCCAGTGCGGTGTCGGCAGCGTCGCGCACGGCGGCGCAACTTGCATTCCGGTATTGGGGTTAACGTATATATCGACGTTGCTCGGATCATCGTCGTTTGTGACCTTCGCAAAGAGACATTCGTGCCAGAGATGGGTCGGGGTCCAGGCAATCGGACCTTTGATCACATCCCCTTTCGGAGGAATCACTCCAACCGCATACGGGCCGGCAGTCAACTCTTTCCAACCGTTGTTGGGGCCAGGGCTGTTCCAGACCAATCCGGCTCCGGGGTCCGCCGAATATACCCGTAACGTCACATTGTTGGCGGCCTGGTCGCCGCGGTTCTTGATGCGCACGTAGATGTAGTTAGTTTGATTGATGATCGGAGTCTGATGGACTGACAAGCCATCGTGCTTCCGTCGGTTCCAGATATCCGTCGTGTTCCAGAAGTCGTACTGGTACTGATACTCGCCGGCCCGTCCATCGTTGATGTAAATGTCGACTGGCGGCGAATCTCCTTCCGTGTTTGTCAGAGGGCCCGGCGCTCGATACAGACCCTGTTTGCGGAATGCCCAGTCAACGACTTTTCGAAGCGTCCCTCCGGTACGTCCGTCATAGCCATCGATCGATATGTCGGCACCGGTCAAACGGTCCGCGAAGGATGAGACGTCGATGGCGGCCGCATTCGCGCTCGGAGGAATTGACCCGAGCGCAAGTACGATGAGGCCGATTACGTAATTTGCCGCGTGTAGACGTGTGGCGATGACCGGTGAGGGGCCGTTCAAGAGCGTATCGCCGCCGACTGAACGGTACACGCGAAAGAGTGTGGTAGACAGTATCTGCTCGCTTTGATAGCCGGTATCGTCCTCGTCTCCTCCCCATCCCCATTCCTGCTGAACCGAGCGATCGTGCTGTCTTCTGTCCGGATCCGAGACCCCTTCGATCCAGGGGAAGGTCGTGAAGCGATGTGGTGTCGCATGAAGCTGAGATTCCGGATCGCAAATGATGGCTGCGAGGCTGTCCCCGCAGCTGTGAGCAAATACGAAGTTCGGCTGGTGGAGTGATTCGAGGAGTAACGCGTGCCCAAACTCGTGCAAGACGGCCCGCTTATCGGTGGCCATGCCAACATCGCTCATACCGTCAACTAACGCGAATTCGAAGCACAGCACACCGTCGTTGCTGGTATTCCCTTTCGTTTCGGCGTTGGCACATAGGCCTCCGAGACAACCATATTTGGATGGGATGGTTCCACGGTGGTCGACGTCCACCGGAAAATCGGGGTAAAGCTTGGTTCCATCGAAATAGTCGTCGAACGTGCCACCCGTATCAGTCACGATTTTGTTGACCATGCGAAACGCGGCATCGCAGTGATAGTAAGCGTTCACCGCGGAGAAGTTTTGGGGATCGAGACAACCTGGGTGATTGGCGTCACAGACAGGCGAGTAGCTGAAATCGATCGCGGAAGGGGGCAGCGTGGGAGGACCGAAGTTTGGAGTCTCGATGTCAACCACATACACGTACTCACCGAAGAGTTCTTGATCGGGAGGTGGGTTCATTGGCGGATTGTTTGGCATCGCCTGAATGCCCGGAAGCGTCACCTTTTTGACTAAGGGGGCAAGGACACTCTTGGGCGCCGCGGGCGTGATCGTCGTGTCACCGGTGGCGGTGGGAGGATCGAACGGGAAGACGTCTCCGGTGAACATGCTGACGAACGCGCGCAAATAGAGAATGGCGCAGGTTTCGACCTCGACGAATGCGCGCCAGTTCAGATTGCCCCATTGTGGCATGGACATCGAGAAGAGTACTTCACTGACGACGTAGTGTAGCTTTGGCTCGATTGAGATGGGCACGGCCGGGATTGGAAGCGTTGGTGGAGTCCCATAGAGGGCGTCGATGCCAGCCGGAATACCGTTGTTTTCAGTCGACTCGATACGGGTTGCCGGATCGTACTGATAAATCAGGAGTCGCGGATTCCGGTTGATCTGTAGATTTCTAAGACCTTCTGCCAGCTCAGGTATGGAATTCACGTTCGGGCCGAGAATGTCCTTGAAGGCGTCTTCGTCGATATTTCCGGGCATGCACGGAGCTCCATCGGGGGGACTTGGAGCGAAGACAGGATCAGCGTGGATGGAACTGAATGAGCTACCGATCCAGAGTGGATTTTCTTTCACGAAAATTGAGACGCCTGCTTCCCAGATGGGCAGGCTGAAATGCGTTTGCACGAAGGTGACGGTATCGATTCCAATGAATCTCTTCTCTCCAGCGAAACGCATCTCCGTGAGGGTGGCGGCGCTTACCGAGTCACCAGGCTCCGCCAGCGGGTTGCTGAGCCATGACCCGTCGATGCTGTAAATGCTTGCAACGTCGCTCAGATAGTCCCTGGTGAGTTCGCGTGCGTTCACGGCGGCTCCGTTGCCAACATACGGTCGTTGGAAATGGCTGAGATTCCGGACGATGCCGTTCTGGCTCCGAACGTACACGCGGGGATCGGGCATGGGAAACGCCATAGCTCACTATTCCTTCCCGAACGAGGGCACGCGGCGGACGCTATCCGTCAGCAACGCATCGACCTGGACGACCCGTAACGTCTTGATATGGCGACCGGTTCGTCGCCAATTCAGGGAATTCGATAGTTCGTCCATCAGATACAGAACACTTTTCGCATTGTTATGGTATGTGCCTACGATATCCCAACTCGTTCGATTCGTCCAGATGAAGCCTCACGAGAACCGTCAGTTGAATGGAAGATGGAATGCCGGAACCGCCGCGCCGGGCTGGAGCCCCGGTTTGGCGGTTCCGTACGATGGAGCTACCCGAGCGCGCTCAGCAATCTGTCGCGATCGCCTAACTCAGTAGCGGGACTGGTTGACTTCGGTCTGGTACGGCGGCGTCAGTGACGGGGCTCCCAACGAGCCTGGCGCCAGGTTGTCGCGCTGACCTGGACCGACTTGATCGTCGTTCTGGGCGAGGAACTGGTTGCGGTAGAACTTCACTTCGTCCGACCGCGGCAGGTCTCCACCCGCGCCGGCCGTCTCCAGGCCCTGGCGGATCGCCGCATCGTTCGCCGTATCTGAGCTGGAGATCCCACCGACACGTCCGCCGGGGACCGCGGCGTCATTTGACTGCGTATTCAAAGCGGCGCCGCCGTTCACCTGGGCGAAGAATTCGCGCAGCTCGTTGATGTGCTCCGAGTCGGTCTGCACCGCGACGGGTGCCGAGTCGTGCGACGCCGGGCGTAGAGTGTGGAGTCCTACCACCATCAACACTCCCAGCAGCCCGACGGCGAACAATGTCAAGATCCAACCGAGGTGGACACGCTGCAGGACTGGTTTCATCGTTGCCATGATGTTGAATCCTTTCGTCTGATGTCATTGATCGGTTCGAGCCCCACACCCGAGTCGCGCTCGGGTGTGGGTTCAAGATGTGCGCTCGCTAGGATTCCGCGATGTGAGTGACCATGGGTCGCGGTGCGGGCACCGGCCGCTGCTTGGCCGGATGTCGTTTCCCGAAAGTCGCGCGAATCCAGATCAGCGCGGTGTGAAACGGCCGGCGTGGCGGGAGCTTCGGCATCATGGCATCCCGGCTCAGCTGCCGTTCCTTCATTGCTTGTTCGATCCGTACGAGGTCAAATTCGGTCCAGCCGTACATCTTCAACATTCCTTCCTGAGAGTTCTGGCGGTCGCATCGGGCATCACATCCGCCCGATGCGACCGGTTCGTTTAGTTGCCGAGTGCCGCGGTCTCTCTCCCGTCCATCGACCCCTTGACCGTCACGTCCAGAGACCGGGAACGTCTGCGAGACGAGAAGAACGGGTCCAGCAACAGCGTCGTCAGTCGATGCCTGAGCGTCGTGCGGTTCGCCAGCGATCCGCGTCCCAGTTCGGCAGCCATCCGGTATCGGCGAACCTCGTCCCTGATATCCTGCTGCTTCTGGGAGTTCAGCCGCTCAAGTGTGAAAAAGCTCTCCATGTTTACCGTCTCCTTTGCGCTACACGCCGTATCACGATGCCGATGTAGCCATCCTAGGAGGCGGCTCTTTAGTCGCTCTGCATTCCGTGTTAATTGGGATTGAAAAGTGGCTGAAACTTTCAGGAAGCGGGACGTGCGGCAACGGCTGATGCGTTTGGCACCAGGACAGAGGGGATCTGCTGGTTTGACAGCCTTAGGTAGAAGTAGCCGGTTCCAGCCAAACCCAGAAGAAGGCCCGGCTCATCGGTGTCAAAGAGGCCGCCGGACTCATTGTCGGAGGAGATGACGGCTCGCCCGACGTCCGCTACGTCCATTGCTGTTCTCGTCAGCGCAGGTGCTTGACCTGGGCGGAGTTCCGCCGCGTGCAAGAGGATGTCGGCATTTCCGGGGAGTCCGTGGCAGAGAGACCAGAGATTGTTGGATGAAGCGTTGCCCGGTTTGAGCCAGGCCCGAGTCGCGTTAAGCGCGATCTCAGCCTCATCAAGATAGGTCTTTTCACCGAGGATGTTCCATGCACGTAGGCGGGAAATGGCGATTCCGCCCGAGCCGTGGCACCAGACGCTGGCCGCAAGAGCACCTGGGCCAAATCGATCTCGCTCGAGCGGATAGCGCAGATCTAGCCAATTCTGCTGCGCCGGGTGGAAGTTTCGCCGCTCGAAGGCGAAGGCGCCCTCCGCGAAGTGGCGATAGCGCTGATCGCTGGTTGCCTCGAAGAGCTCGAGTAACGCGAACGCAATGCCAGCCGCGCCGTGCGCGAATCCAGTCAATGGCTGGCGACCCGATAGCGTCTGCACTGGCCACCAGGCCGCGTCACCGCGCCGTTTGGCCAACGAGTTGAGCAGATCGCCGAAATGAACGGCCTTCTCCAGGTATGCTTCACCCCCAAGCAGCTTCCAGAGGGCCAGAAACGCGACCATGGCTCCTGCCGCACCCGACAGGAGATCAAGCACAGATGTCCTGAGGTCACCGCCGAAGCGATTGACATGTTGCCGCGGCAGTCGCTCGGCCAGTTCGAGATCGCCGATGAGCCGTCCGGCTCGCGCGCAGGCCACCGCCACGCCTGGCCAGCCGGTGTAGAAGCCGATGCGGCCCTGCTGGGCCAGTTGGTCAGCGGTGTGCGCCGCCTGCAGGAGCGCCCCGCGTGCCGTCGACCGGTATGCCGAGTCTCCTGTTTCGACGAAGAGCCGAGCCAGGAAGAGTCCGATACCGGCCGTGCCTGAGTAGAGGTCGGGACCAATCACCCCATAGGTTGCGTGGCGATCGAATGCGCGGGCGTTCGGCGATGTCTGGCGTGGCCCGAGCCAGGTGCAGCGTCCTTCGTGCCAGATGGCGTTCCGAAGGAGCCGGTCGCCGATGGCGCGAGCCACATCCAGATAGCTCCCGACGCACTCCACTGCGCCGATGTCAAACGATGGCGGATCAAGGGGATCGGATTGGACGAAGCGCCCGTTCACCGAATGACTAGATGCTGATTCTACCTGCAGGAACTGCTCGTAATTGTCGCGTGATCCAGGATTTAGATGGGGACTCGCGAGGTCGAGTCCTTCAGCACTGAAGCGATGCTCGATGACCTGAATCAAGCTGGGCGGCTCGTCGATCTCGCGGATGGCCGCATCGACGAAGGCTTCGGCCAGCAGGCGACAGCGATGCAGCCCAAAGCTCTCGCCGTTCCGCGGGTCCTCCGCCAGCCCCAGACCTGGGGCGAGTCGCTTGGTGAGGGCCGGCACACCCCGAGCAAGATGGGGCCACACGTCATCGTAGATCTCTTTCAGCAAGGGTGAGACTCGCTCGAGATCGCGTTTGGTGATGTAGAGTACCGCGGCGTCGTTGCGCTGGTAGGCGCCGGGCTTGTCGAGAACCTTGAAGTAAAACGGCACGCGCTCGGTATTGAGCCGCGTCGTTGCCGAGTCCATGAGAGTCGTCGCGCCCGCCGCCGTGACGTTCCAGTAGAGCCGCACCAGGACATCACCGGATTGCGGTTGAAGACTCGCGTCCCCTTGCGCCAGGTAGAAGCCGGGCGACTGCTTGAAATATTCCTTGGGGAGCAGGACTGCGAGTGTGGTTTCCGAGTCATCCCTGCGTCGCTCGGATGGAATCCGCACGGTCATTCCGTCGCGTCGAGCCCAGATATCACCACTCGATCGTTTGACGACCATCCAGCCTTGCTGCCAGGTTCCTCGCCCGTGGTTCGCTGCCGATAGCGTGAGGACGAAGTCTCGATCCTCGGAGAGTGCCGCATCAGTGACGTCGTGAACAGCGGGAACCGCGATTCCATACTGGTAGAACTGCTGATACAGGCGTGTCTGCACTTGCGCCACGAGGTGCCGGCGCAGGATTTCCGGATCCACTTGCGCGACGACGTCGCCGGGGAACTTCGGAGATCGCTCCCCGAACCAGCGGTAGTGATCGGGCGGGAACACCCGCAGCGCGCTCGTGAGCGACTGAATCTGTGTCTGATAGGTCGTCACCATCGCTCGCCTTCAGATCGCCAGTCCGAGCAGCGACCTCGCAGCTGCCACTGGACGCTGCATCATATTGTTCGCGACCTGCAGCCGGACGACCCCGGTCGCGCTGAGGATCGCACTCTGCTGATCAGCCTCGATCGCGAATTGGATGAGTCGCGCGGCCGCGTACTTGACGACGCGTTCGACGACTTCAGCATCCTCGGGCATCGCGTTGGGCGATCGAGCGACAGCTCTGCCAGAAGCGGCGCGTCGCGGGTTGCAGCCGTGCGATCGGAATACGCGCGGCGCTGGCCTGCGGCGTGTTGGCGGCAACCGGAATCGACCCGATCCAGACATCGAGATACTGAGCCAGAAACGAGGCCACGTCCCACAGCGGATCGCCGAACTGAACGAGCTCCCAGTCGACGAGTTGCACCTGAACCCCACGTTCGCCGTCCGGTTTCGGCAGCAGGACCACGTTGTCCCATTTCATGTCGCCGTGGATAATGCTCGACGGATGCCAGCCATGCCGCAGCTCATCGAGCCCGGCGCACAGCACGGGGGCCTGCTGCAGGATCTTGATGACTTCCAGACCGCTGCCGCTCATGCGCTCGAATACCCGAAGTTCGGGCAGGTGAAGCGACAGAACTGGCGGCGGCTCGCTGTCCAAGTGCAGGTCAGCCCCGCCTGCGCCCCATCGATGCAGCCGACGCAACGCCGCTCCAACCTTCTGGGCCAGTTCCGCGGATACGTGACCGGTTCGGAGATGATGTTCGGCGAGGCTGTGAGTCTCCGGCGCGACGCAAAAGGCCAGAACGCATCGCTCGGCATCCCAGACATGCGCTATCGGCAGATGCGAACGCAGTCGATGGTCTTTGAGCGAGTCGGCGGCACTCTTGAGGAATGCTGCCTCCCGTCCGATCGATTCGATTCGCTCAGCGCCCACGCCTTGCTTTACGAGGACGTCCTGTCCCAACGCCGTCACGCGGAAGTTCACGTTACGCCGCGACATGTCGATGATTTCGACATCGCCATCGACGATCGCCCGAGCGTCGAGCAGACTTCGCTCGACAAGAAAGGGAACGACCACGCGGTCGGTCAGACGATCGTTCCCGGTATCTCGCCCCGCGATCAATGGTTCATCTACGGCACGCATGCCGATGCCTGACAGAGATCGGTGCTAACAACCAGCCCACGATCCGCACGCCGCGCCAAATGACCCACATCCTCCGAACCACGATCCGCACGCCGCGCCAAACGAGCCGCAGTTGATCGAGGCGCCCGTCAAAGGTGAATTGGCAGCTAGAAACGATCCGCCGAAGAGCCGGTTGCCGCTCAGATTCCGCCTTGTGATCTCGCCTGAAACGAACTCCGCCGGTATCTGGCTCATGACCGAGGTGACGTATTTGATGTCGGCATCGTAGTCGACCACAAGCAACATGAATGGAGAATCGGGGCCTCCAAGCTCAATCCGCGCATGGATGTCGGTATCGTCCACTTCGATGTACTCATCGAGCTGAGCATTGAAATAGAGTCGGGTCCAGTCCGGAATGTCGCACTTCCCGATGAACCCGGCAAATCGGAAGCCTCTCTGTTCCTTGGCGGACTTAAATTGCTGACCGCCTCCGCTGCCATCGATATAGTCATGAATGAGTTTCTCAATAGGATTCGGCACTGGGTACCTCCTCGCGATGATTCAAGCGGTTCAATGAAATACCACGCCGTGCCTACGGTGAGTGGCAGGTTGGCAAACTCTCCTGGACCTCTCGTGCCAGGCGCCCAAGACGAGCGAACTGGTGCCGCGAACTGGTCTCGCGTACACGGTCCAGGAGCATGGTAACCGTATCTGTCTCCGCGCCCTGTTTCGCGAGCATCGATAAATAGGCGAGCTGGGATCTGCCCTCGAACACGGGAATTCCCGCCGCTCGCTCCGCCTTGATGGCCATTTGAAAGTACGCTTCAGCGTCGGGCAGTTGCTCGAGCGTGGCAGAGAGACAGCCGAGATAATGAGAGACATGCCCCAGAAAAATCACATGATTACCCGGGCAAACGAACAGGTCTGCATATGGTCGTAGCAAAACGAGCAGCGTAGCCGCGTGTTCAGAATCAGCTATCGTTGCGCACGCGTCGGCGATAAGCACCAACAACGCCAGCCAGAAGCTGTCGCGTGGAAGGGTGTTGTCTGGCTGATCTAGCAGCTTCGCGATGAATTTTGATGCTTCATCCTGGCGCCCCGTGTCTGCATAAAGCACCGCGAGCAGGCACTGCCAGAGTGCTTCTTCCGGATGATTGACAGCTTCACCGGTGAGCAACTCCTCGACTTCGTTCAGCCGGTCCTGTTCGCGTCTCAAAAAATAGAGTTGGACCAGGTAGTTGAGTTGGGAAACTTCAGGGGCGGAGCGACGGCCGATGACACGTGCACGCTCTAGTAGCGACTCGGACTCCCGTAGATCACCTCGCATGAACGCGCGCATGGCACGCTTGGCCGTGACCGACCAGATGTTGACAGGTAGTTGATAGGTCTGGGCGAGTATCTCGTAGGCGTCTATCTCTCGGTCGGCATCGTTGATCATGCCCTTGATAAACAATCCGCCGATGAGCTGGGCACGCGCTGCAAGTTGCATCTGCGGATCGCCGGACTTAGTTGCGAGCGTCAAAAGCTCATTGGCAATGTCCATTCGAGCGTCTACATCCTCATACGTCCAAAGAACGACATGGGCCGCACGCAATGCATCAGCGATCAGGTCGGGAGCGCCAATACGGCGCGCCATAGCCAGTGAATCTTGGACGAGCTTCTCACGTTCAGTAGCGAGGTCGGCGGATCCAGCCTGGGTCTTGTCGAACACGAGAGCATGGGCGAGTTCGCTCATGACCCGGGTTTGCAGCGGACCGTCATCTTCTGGGAGCCCAGCGAGAGCCTCGCGCAGCAGTGCGATTTCCTCGGTTGCGCGCCAATCCATGCTTCCCGACGCTGTGTCGACCATCTCAATCGCAGCCAGCGCAAGGCGCTCAGGATCGCGGATGGCGCGGGCGACGTCGATCGAGCGGAGACGGCTGACTCGCCCGTCACTGGATTCGCCCGAAGCGAGCTGGGCGCGCGACAGATCGAGAAAGAGGTCGAACAGAGTCGATTGCCGTTCCGGCGTGAACCGATCGAGCACCTCGACCGCACGACGGAACTGCTCAACGGCCTCGGCATAGGCAAGGCGCTCCATCGATTGCTCTCCCGCGCGGGTGAGATAGGTGACTGCCCGTTCCGCCTCGCCCGCGGCGGCCGCCAGGTAAAAATGGCGGGCGAGCTCGGAATAGGGCGGATCGGCGCTGGATCCGCGAAGACGTTCGAGCGCGTCGCCGACGCGCGCGTGCATCCGCGCGCGTCGGGCCACGATCAACCCTTCATACAGCGTCTGCTGTGTCAGGACATGGGTGAAGCGGAAGCGATCCGGAACATGCTGGTCTTCGGCCACCACGCCAAGTGAAACCGCCTCCTCGAGCAGATCGAGCAGATCGTTCGTCGACGTGTCGTTCATCGCGGCGAGAAGGTCGAGCTGGAACTCATTCCCGATGACCGCGGCATCGATGAGCAATCGACGTGCGTCGTCGGAGAGCTCACTGAGCCGCAGCGTCACCGCTTCTCGCACGCCGACCGGAATCGCGACCTGCCATTGGTTCGGGTCGCTTGCGTCGAGGTCCTGGCCTTCCTTGACCAGCAACTGCGTCACCTCGCGCAGGAAGAAGGGATTGCCGCTGGTGCGCTGAAAGATCGTCTCGACGAGGTGCATCGGAAGCGGTCGGCCCGCGATCAATCCGCTGAAGCGCGCCGTGTCGTCGAGGTCGAGTCCCGTCACCTGAACTCGCTGCGTGACGCGCGATCGGTTCAGCCGCTCCAGGGCTCGAATCAACGGTACGGTGTCACCGACCGGCGCCGCCCGGCAAGTGACGACCAGCATGATCCGGCGTTGCGCGATCTCATCCGCCATAAACTCCAGCAGCATGAGTGACGAACGGTCCGCCCAATGTAGGTCCTCGATGATGATGACGAGCAGATGCCGTTCGGAAAGCCGCACCAGAAACACCGTAAGGCTGTCAAAGAAGCGGAAGCGGGCCTGGTCCGGATTCAGCACCGCCAGGATCGATGAATCCGGGATGATCGAACGAATCTCCGGCACGACCTGGGCGATCGGTCCAGCCTCATCGGCGATGAGTTCGCGGAGTTCATCCGGTGAGGTATTGCGCAGGCTGTTGCGCACGATCTGCGACCAGGGCCAGAACGCCGGTGATCCTTCGGCGTCGTGGCAGCGGGCCCAGAGTACCGTCGCGCCGCTCATCCCCGCGAAGTGCGCGAGCTCTTCGGTCAGCCGCGTCTTGCCGATACCCGGCTCGCCCTCCAGTACCACGATCTGCCCCTCGCCGGACATGAGCGCGTCAAAGGCTCGCTGCAGGCTGGTCGAGCTCTGTCTGCCGATTGACCAGCCCGCTCTGCGCGGCAAGCTGCGTCAACGAGATTCGAAGTCCCCCGGCGAGCGTCGGGCTGGTCGACGGATTTTCAGATGCTCGGGTTTTCGCCATCGGGGCGGACTCCAGCGCGACCGACGCCGGAAGTTCACCTGAGCTGATCTGCGCGTGAAGGTCGGCCAGTTCCTGGGACGGTTCGGTGTCGAGCTCGGCATGGAGCGTCTCGCTCAGCTGTTGAAAGAGCCGGTGTGCCTGGTCGCGACGCCCACTCCGCGCGTGGATCTGCATGAGGGATGCGTACGCCGCTTCGTTGAGCGGGTCGGCTTCGATCAATCTCCGAAGCGTTTCGACCGCTTCGGTCGGCGCGCCGCGCTCTTCCTGCAGCCGTGCCGTGCTAAAGAGGAGCTCGAGATAGGTGGATCGCAGCGCATCGCGCGATCGTTGTGTCCAGCTTTCGTAGAGATCTTCGGGCAAGAGATCGCCTGAATAGAGGCTCAGCGCGCCGAGGCACCGTCTGATGTCGCCCGAGTTGCGAGCGCTGGCCGCCGCTGCCTGAAAGGCCTCGGCATCGATCCAGACATCGTCGGATGGTACGAGCGAGAGGACCTGCTGATATAGCCGCAGCAACGACCCGGACGATCGGGACGCCCGCTCGGGTTCGAGTGCGCGGCGCGCGGCGTGCAGCGCCTGATGGAAGCTACTCAGCGCCGAATCCGGATCGACCTCCGGCCAGAGGGCGTCGATCAGCTGGTCGCGATGTAGCCGGTGACCAGGGATGAGCGCAAGGATTTTCACCAGGTGGGTGGCCTTACGCAGCCGCCACGCACTCGGCTCGATGGACTCTACCCTGGACTGAGGTCTCAAACGCACCGAGTAACCTGATCGACAAGAGCTTCGCGCCGTCGCTCCTGCGAGGGATTTCACCACCCGAAAGCCCAGCCCGCGCGATGTCCATGGCTCCCCCGCGACGTGATGGTGGACAGTATGCGCCCGATGGGGACTTTTGACCGGCAGGTCTCCGGAAGTCCATTGTTCGATAGGTTTGGCCCAGATCACCAATGTACCTGTAAAGGACACCTGCGTCAATCGGTCAGGCTGTGCATCAGCATCAGGCAACGACGTCATGTTGAATCCTGTCCCGTTTTCATCAGAGACTCAGAGACATACCGCGGATGGAGATGGTACGCTGCCCCGCGGTTCTGGTGTGATGGGGTGAGTCGCGGATGGGGGCGAATGTGAGCGGGTGCAGCGGGCCGATGCGCGTTCGGTCGGCGACGTGAACGACGGCCATCCCTTCCTTCCATTCCGCTCGGTCCCGTTCCGCTGGCTCTGGTGCTCCAGTGGACTGACGACCGGCGCGCAGCTGATGGAGCGGACCACCACCTCCTGGCTTGTCCTGCAGCTTGGGGGCGGAGCGCTGGCCGTTGGGCTGGCCTTCGCCGCTCGTTCACTGCCCAGTCTGCTGTTCGGGCTGGCGTCCGGCACCATCGCCGACCGGATCGACCGTCGCCGCCAATTGTTGACGGTCGCCTTGCTGGCGGCCTGCGTCATGTTCTTCCTCGGATGGCTGACCGGAACTGGTGAAATCCGCATCTGGCAGATCGTCCTGATCGCCTTCGTGTCTGGCACGATTCAGGTGGGGGACGTCCCCGCGCGTCAAGCCCTGGTGCTCGATACCACGTCTCGTGAAGATGCGTCGACCGCCATGACGCTCAACGCGCTGGCCTCACGCGGATTTGGCGCGGTCGGCGCGATTGGCGCGGGCGCGCTCATCCCTGTCATCGGAGTCGCGCACTGCTACTACGTGATTGCCGCCGTCTATGCTGTCGAGCTCATCCCGCTGCTTGGGTTGCGGGTTCCGCGGATCGCGCGTGCGGCCGCGGGACATCCGCCTTTTCGAAGGGCGTTGCGCGATGCCCTCAGCCTGATCGTCAACGTCCCAGCCGTGCGCATCCTGAGCATTTCGGGCATCGCCTGCGAGGTGCTGGCCTTCTCTCACGGCAGTGCGCTGCCGGTGCTGGCGCGGGACGTCCTCAAGCTTGGCCCAGAAGGACTCGGCACCATGAACGCCGCCGTCTCGATCGGCGGTACGCTCTCGCTTATTCTTCTGCTCACGTTCCGGCGCATCCCACGTCAGCCGCTTCTGGCGGGCATCTTCCTCACCTTCGGCGCCTGTCTGGTGGTCCTTTCGACCAGTCATAGCCTGACGTTTGCGGCGGGCGTGCTGGTGATCACCGGCATCTGCGCGGCCGGTTTCGACGTGCTGCAGCAGACGCTGCTGCAATTGGCGGTTCCGGACGAGCAACGCGGACGCGCGGCGGGCATCTGGGTGGTCGGGCTCGGCTCGGCGCCGGTCGGGTACATCGAAATGGGGGCGCTGATCAGTGTGGTTGGCGCGCCGGTCGCGCTGGTGATCAACGGCGGCCTGACAATCCTCTCTGCTATAGCGCTGTTAGCTCGCGCACCGAGCTTCCGCTGGAACGTGCGTGCGCGCTTCACCACGCGTTGATGGACAATGCATCACGGAACCCACGTCTGGAGTCGGCTTCAGACGAGACGAGATTCAAAGGCGAAGGAGAAGCGAATGTCGGACGAGCTCTTTGAGAATGGGATGAAGATTCGACGCCAGGTGCTGGGGGATGCGCACGTCGATCGCTCGCTGGCCGGAGCCGACGAGTTCTCGAAAGATCTGCAGCGCATGGTCACCGAGTTCGCCTGGGGCGGCGTTTGGTCGCGCGACGGACTGAGTCTGAAGCAGCGCAGCCTCAACAACCTGGCCATGCTCTCCGTCCTGAACCGGCCCCACGAACTGGAGATCCACCTGCGTGGCGCGCTGCACAACGGCTGCAGCGTCGACGAGATCCGCGAGACGCTCTTGCAAGTGGCCATCTACGCCGGTTTCCCGGCGGCGCTGGACGCCTTTCGGGTGGCTAAGCAGGTTCTGACCGAAGAAGGCGTGCTGCCATGAGCCGGCCGGTCCTCGGCTTCGCCGGTCTCGGCCGCATGGGCGGGCCGCTGTCACGCCGGTTGGTTCAAGCCGGATACGAACTTGTCGGCTTCGACGCTGCCGGAACCGACGAGCGGCTCCCCACCGGTGCTGTGGCGGCCGGATCGATCGAGGATCTGGCCTGCTCGGCCGACGTGATGCTCCTCAGCGTCCCGGACGGCGCCGTGTCCCAGACCATCTGCGGTCAGGTGGCGGCGACGGATGATCGGCGCGCTGGCATCGTCATCGATCTTTCGACCATCGGCATCGGCGCGGCCCGCGCCTGCGCCGAAACGCTCGGCGACCGTGGCGTGAGCGTACGTCGATGCGCCGGTCAGTGGCGGTGTGGCTGGAGCCGAGAACGGCTCCCTCTCCATGATGGTGGGCGCGACGACCGGGATCTTCGCCGAGATCGAGCCGGTACTGGCGGTGCTGGCCAGGAATCGATTCCGCATAGGGGACGAGCCGGGCCAGGGACAAGCCATGAAGCTGCTCAACAACTACGTTTCGGCGGCGGCGCTGGCGGCGACATGCGAGGCCGCGGTCTTCGGTCAGCGTTTGGGGCTCGACCTGAGCAAGGTTGTCGACGTGCTGAACGTCTCGAGCGGACGCAGCGCGGCCAGTCAGGACAAGTTCCCGCGCAGCGTCATCCCGCGCAGCTACGACTTCGGCTTCGCCGGAGCGTTGATGACCAAGGACGTCTCGCTCTATCTGGAGAATGCCAGCGCCGCGGGCGTACCGCATGAATTGGCGAGCGCCGTCACCAGCCTGTGGCAACGATTCAATGCCGCGCATCCCACCGCCGATTTCACCTACCTGCATAAGTACCTGGAGGAGGGTGGGGAGTAGGGTGGACGAGAGGGTAGGTTGTCGTGTCCCCTGGGCGCCATGAATGTCGCCTCTACATTGCGGGCCACACGTATTTTCGTAGGGACGACATTCATGGCGCCCAGCGAACGGCACGCGCCGGTTGAGCAGGATGTGGCGACCCAATGTCGTCGGTCCGATTACGCAATGCCTCTCATCCCGTCACATCCATGCGGGGCTGACCGCATATGATAGAAGGACGAGGGCTGATCGGAGACGAGAGGGTGATCATGGCTGACGAACCGAGGTCGGACGAGCTCGCGCCGCGACAAGAGAACGTCGTGCTGGCGTCGGACGCCGAACGCGAGGCGGCGGTCTCTCGGCTGAGCGCCGCTACTAAAGAGGGGCGCCTGACGCTCGATGAGTACAGTGAGCGCATCGGCGCGGCCTATGCGGCGCGCACCCGTGGCGAACTGGAGGAGTTGGTTGCCGATCTGCCGCAGCCTGCTCCCGGCAGCCCTCCGGTCAACTATTCGCCTTCATCATCCGGTCGCAAATCCTGGAACATCACGCCCATCGGTGGGATGCGCCGTGAAGGGCACTGGCGCATGGAGCAAGAGACGATCAGCGTCACGCTGATCGGTGGCATGCGACTCGATCTCCGTGAGGCGGAGTTCGCCTCGCCGGAAGTGACGCTGACCAAGTTCTCGCTGATCGGTGGGGTGCGGGTGGCGATCCCGCCCGGTATCCGGGTGGAGGTCAACAGCTTCAGCCTGATCGGTGGGCGGCGCATCGACGTCGATGACCGGGTCGCGCCCGATGCCCCCGTGTTGCGCATTCGCTCTTTCGGCCTGATCGGCGGCGTACGGGTGCAACGTACCCTGCGTCGCGAACGCCGCCGCGAACGCCGCCGCGAGCGCCTGCGCGACCGCCATTGAGGTGTCAGGCGAAGAAGCGGAGCCGGATCCCGGCCCAGCGTTTCATGGCTATTTCGGTTCCGGCAGGTTGGCGGGATCTCCGCCACAGGCCAGGTAGAAGGCGTTGTACATGCGCCACTGGCGACGGATCGACTCCCGGTCGTCGTAGCCGCCGGACAGAGCCATCTGCTTGAAGCCATTGGCCAATGTGTTGAGTCCGCGCGATTCGGGTGTGAGATCCTTGTTGGGCGTGTCGGCGCCTCTCACGATTTTGGCGACTCCCTCGAGTCCCGGATCCTTGGGGCCGTACTTCTGCAGGATGGCGTCGAAGGCGCATTTGTCGTCGTGATGCCCCATCTCGACCCCCGGCATATCGAACGGAATCGCGCCCTCGCGCTCGGCGACCGCCAACACCTCGTCACCCGGCACGTAGAAGATTTCGGCGTCGGGATCGATGAACCCGAGAATCAGCCACGAGCTCGAGACGCGGTCGACGCGAACCTGCTGACGGGTAACCCACTTCATTGGTGAATATCCTCTCTATAGCGACGCATAGCAAATAGTGATCACCTGTTCGTCGGTGACAAACCACCGGAGCGCACAGCTTACCGCGGGTCTGGTAATCTGTCGCATGGCCCGATTCGGTTCGTTCGCACCGTGTATTGGCGCGCTGGATGCGATCGGGGTCATGCAAAGCTTCTTCGTTCAGGATCCGTTTGAGGTGGAGGTAGTCTCTTAATGACGTCGACTCAGTCACCAATCCAGGTCGTGCAGCACCCTTTCGTTTTTCGCCTGCTTCAGGTGAAGCGCGCAACCTGGCTGACGCCGCACATGGTGCGCATCACGTTGACGGGCGACGCGCTGCCCGGCTTCCGCTCCGATGCCGCCGACGATGGCATCCGGCTCTATTTCCCGCCCGATCCGACGGACGCCTCATGGGTGCCATCGGTGCAGGACGGGAAGATCGTCTGGCTCGACGACGAGAACAAGCTTCCGAGTCGTGAGTACTCCGGACGCCGCTACGACGCTGAGGCCAACGAGCTCGATATCGACTTCGTGGTGCACGGCGAGGGGCCGGCCTCGACTTGGGCGGCCAATGCCAAGCCAGGGCATTATCTGGGCGTTAGCGGTCCGCGCCGCTCGCGCGTCATGGCTGGAAACGTCGACTGGTATCTGCTGATCGGTGACGAATCAGGCATCCCGTCGATCTCGCGCCGCGTCGAGAGCTTGCCTGCTGGAACCAAGGTCATCGCGGTGCTCGAAGTGCCGACCGCCAGCGAAGAGCAGCCGATCAAGGCTGAGGCCGACCTGCAGGTGATCTGGATCCATCGGGACGAGTCAGACACCACCGATGAAGGCCGCCTTGCCAACGTCGTGAGCGGGCTCGAGTTTCCTGAAGGGGACGTGTTCGCCTGGGCGGCCGGAGAAGCGGGTGAGATGCGCGCGATTCGTCGCCACCTGGTGAACGAGCGTGGAATCCCGCTGGAGCGCATGCGCATCACTGGCTATTGGAAGCGGGCCATCTCCAACTGGGATCACCACACGCCGTTGGAGGACTAGATGCGATTTGCGTGTGGGTCGCTCATGGCCCTCATCCCCGGCAGCCCTCACCCCCGGCCCCTCTCCCGACGATCAGGAGAGGGGTGTCCACTGGGTAGAGCCACACGGCTTATTGTTCGTCTCCCCTCTCCCAGAATTGGGAGAGGGGCCGGGGGTGAGGGCCATTGTACGGTCCTATGGCATCCAGCCCTACAGATCTAGCGCCGGGATCCCGTGCGCGCCGAGGACGATCGATGCCTCCCCGCCATGATGCAGGTCATGTTCGATCAGGTGCCAGATGACGTACTGACGCGTGAAGCTCTCCTCGCCAGGATGCGCGGGCGGGAAGACGTCATTCAGGTCGTCGGTCGTCCAGCTCTCGAGGCTCCGCTGCAGCACGCTCCAGGTGGCGTTGAGCCCGTCCACGACGTCGGCCGCGCTGCGCGCCGGTTGCTCCTTGCGGACCCCGTCTTCCGACCAGCCGTCCCAGCCAAGATAGGGCTCCATCTCGCCCTCGCCTTCATGCAGATCGAGCAGCAGCCAGCGGGCGCGCACGGCAACGACGTGCGCCAGCTTTTCCCCCACGCTGCGAAGTCCCGGACCCGCGGTTAGCTCGAACTGTTCGGCGGTCAGCGGTTCAACGATCGTGACGAGCTGCTGCTGATAAAGATCCCAGCCCTTGTAGATCTCGGCCAATGAGTTGGGTGAAGTGGTCACGACTGATCCCTTTCCTGTGCGAAAACGCAGGCATGCGAGACGCCAAGTGTCGCACAGGGTGACGGCTCATGGAGCGGATCGAACGACTTGCATACGCGTCCTCATGACGGGCACTTCATCGTGATGGTAGTCATGGAGCACGCCAACCACGCGCTCGACTTCAGTTCGCTCGGCGATGTTCCTTAGCTGACCAGTGTGTTTGCATCCCACATGCAGCGGGCGCCGTGCCGCTGTACGATCTCGCAGACACGCTCCGCCTGGTCATGTGCCACGACGACGACCAGAATCTCGTTGGGCTGCAGCGGTATTTCGTATTTGTGTTCGATGTTCTCGACGTGTGTGATCTCGGCGGCCAATCCCGATACCGAACCAAGATACGCGCCCCAGAGTGCTCCCCCGGCCCCGCCCACCAGGAGCGCACCCCCAACGCCGAGGATTCCCAGACCGGGGATGATCAGGGCAGTCAGGGCCATCCCCGCAAGCGCGCCTATGGGCATACCCGCGACCATGCCGGTCGATAGACTACCCCAGACCTCGCGGTCGACGTTGTCGAGCAGATGGACATGCTCAGGATCCGGAACCATCACCCCAAAATCGTCGTGCCGCAACCCTATCTCTTTCAATTCCAACAATGCGGCTTCAGCATCCTCTTTGCTGGTAAACACCGCTGGAACCACACCCTTGAGTGACTTGACCTTTGATTCAACCGCCATCGTGTTTGGTCCTTTCAGGCTAGCGGCGCCCGCGTGTCCGCTCGTCCAGCCTGGCGTATCTCTCGCTGGAGCTGATTCGAGAATCTCATCCATTGCCGCCGGCATGTCACCAACGCCTCGTCATTGTCGTGACAAGGATGTCGAACACTGCCGCGCGTCTGGATCGCGGTTCGCCACAGGCACCATTTCGATCGGTGCCTCATCATCCAGAGTAAGCGGATATCGTCACGCGATTGATGCAAAAGTGGCGGGCACTGTTACAAGTTCGTGTCGTAAGGAAGATGAGCTTCGAGGTGCTGGACCGACGACCGCGCCATCCGGGGAGCAGAGCCCTGGATATGAGCGCGGTCGTCAGATTCTCCAGCGTCCGTCACTACGACGGACGCTCCAGGTTTATGGATTCGCGATCACGCGGATCACCAGGTTGTTCGAGTTGGAGATGTAGAGATCGCCGGTCGGCGAGACTCCGACTCCCCACGGATTGTCGAACGTCGCATCGGACGCCGGCCCGCCGTCTCCGCCGTAGCCTTGCGCTCCGGTTCCGGCGAAGGTGCTGATCGTGCCATCCGTGTTGACCACTAACACGTCATTGTCCGGCGGCTCGACGATGAAGACGCGGCCGTCCGGATTGAGCGCAAAGTCGCCGACGTCGATCGCGGCGTCGATGGCTTGCATGCCTTCATGGAAGTCGGTGCTGAGCCCGTCACCGATGACGCGGTTGATCGTGTCGCCGCTGACCTCCCAGATTTCATAGTCGTTGCCGATGAAGAGTTTGTCGGAGCCGTCGACGTGGACGGTGTAGGGATCGTTGAGAATGGCGTCGGTCGGCGCTCCGCCGTCGCCGCATTCGCCGCTGTTGGCGTCGGGTGTGCAGGAGCCGCCTCCGGCGACCGTGCTGATGTTGCCCGTGGTCGCATCGATTTCGCGGATCACGTTGTTGCCGTTGTCGGTGACGTAGACGTTGCCGTTGCTGTCGACCGCGATGCCTGCGGTATTTCCGGCATAGATCAGACCTCCGCCCGCGTCCGTCTGGATCGTCATCGCGTGCATGGTGATCTGTGCCTGCTTCGTCGTTGCGCCCAGACTGGCGGTGATCGACGCGGTTTGGTCACCGGTTACGCTGGGGTACCAACGGCGAGGGTCGCCTGGGTTTCTCCTGCTGAAACGGTGACGGAGTTCCCGGAACCGTCACCGTTGTCGGCGGTCAGCGCGATCGTGGTGGCGTCGGTCGGCGCCGGATCGGTCAACGTGACCGTTCCCGTCGCGGACAATCCGCCGTAGACCTCTTGTGGTGTGACTTCCAGACTGGCGAGGCCGATCGATGTCGATGTTGGCCCGACCCGCCGGATCACGTGATTGTTGAAGTCACAGATGAAGAGATTCCCATTTCCGTCGGTGGTGACGCAGGTAGGTTCGTACATTCGCGCGTCGGTCGCCGGCCCGCCGTCACCGGAATAGCCGGTCGTCCCGTTGCCAGCGGCTGTTGAGATGGTTCCCGAAGTGAGATCGATCTTGCGGACGACGTCGTGGAGCGAATCGGAGACATACAGCGCGCCCTTACCGTCGACCTCAACTCCGGCCGGATCACCGATCGCCGCGGAAGTGGCGGACTCGCCGTCACCGTCATACCCATCCGTACCGTTCCCGGCGACGGTCGTGATGGTGCCGTCCGTGGCGACCTTTCGCACTTCGTGTCGGCCTGATTCAGAGATGTAGAGATTGCCGGCACTTTCCGCTGATATCGCGTTTGGCCAGCAGAGGCCCATGTCGGTCGCGAGTCCGCCGTCGCCGTCCGGTTCGCAGGATCCGTCGCTGGTCGCAGTCCAGTTTCCGGCGACCGTGCTGATGGTTCCGTCCGCGGCCGAGACTTTTCGGACCACCTGGAATCCGTAGTCGACGATGTAGAGATTGCCGCTGCCGTCGACGGCGACATCGGACGGCAGATTGAGCCCGACGCTCGTCGCACTTTGACCGTCTCCTTTGTTGGCCGGATCGGTCAGTACGGACCCGTCGCCAGCGACGGTAGTGACGGTGCCGTCGGAGGTGATCTTCTTTACCACGACCCCATCGATGACGTAGAGATTGCCGTCGCCGTCTATCGTCAGACCATTCGCCGCCTCGTCGAGCGTCACGCCCAACGCGTTGATCTGGCCATCGGGCGTCACTTCGCGAATGTCCGAATTTCGCGCGTCTGCGATGAACAAATCCCCAACTGAGTCGACCGCGACCCCGACGGGATCCTTCAGCGATGCTTCCGTCGCCAGGCCCCCGTCACCGGAAATGGTCCAGCTTCCATTGCCGGCCACCGTCTCGATGATGTCTGTTGCCGTGGGCGGCGTTGTATCGCTATTGCCGATGAGCGCCAGACTGACCCGATCGCCGGCCGCGATCTGCGTCACGCCGGTCAGCGGCGACGTGCCAGCGGAGTCCAACACCTGCACGGGCGTGTTGCTCGGGGTGATGCTACCGTTGCCGAGGCGCCCATCGGAGTTGTCGCCCCAGGC
Source organism: uncultured Chloroflexia bacterium (assembly GCA_963822235.1). Taxonomy (GTDB): domain Bacteria; phylum Chloroflexota; class Chloroflexia; order Thermomicrobiales; family Thermomicrobiaceae; genus CALAGB01. Next base: position 718,037 of record CAWGGU010000004.1, on the reverse strand, counting down.
GTAGACGGCGCCGTCGCTCGTGCGCGCCAGGCTGTGGTAGCCACCGACCGCCACGTCGACGATATTCGTGAGATCAGGGACCTCGGTCGGTGCGTAGTGATTGCTGTTGGTTCCGTCACCAAGCTCACCCGCGGAGCCGTTGCCCCAGGCGTAGACGTGGCCACCGCTCACCGCCAGGCTGTGGTTGTAGTAGGCGGCGATGGCCGTGACGTTGCTGATCCCCGAAATCTGCGTCGGGTACGGATGCGCGTTGGCGTCAGCGCTCCCGATGCCCAGATTTCCGTTGCTGTTGCCGCCCCAGGCCCACAGATTGCCATCGACGTCGACCGCCAGCGCCTGGTTGAACCCGGCCGCGATCATCGTGAACTGTGGAAGCGGCGAGCCGTCGCCGATCACCTGGACCGGCACGTCGCTCGGTGAAGTGGTGCCGTTCCCTAGCTGCCCGGCATCATTTGCGCCCCAGGCCCAGATGTTGCCGTCCTTGTCCAGCGCCAGGCTGAAAAAGCCTCCTGCCGAGACGGCCTGAACGTTGGTCAGCCCCTGCGCCTGTACCGGTGTCGATGGTTCGGAACCGGGAGGGTTCGTCGTGCCGTCGCCGAGCTGTCCGCTGCCATTCTCGCCCCAGGCCCAGACGTTGCCGTCTTTATCCAGTGCCAGGCTGTGCAGCCGTCGCGCCGAAATGGCGGTGATGTTCGACAGGCCGGAGACCTGGACCGGAGTGTTGCTCGGGGTGTTCGTGCCATCGCCAAGGAAGTGATGTCCGTTGTCGCCCCAGGCCCAGACTGTGCCGTCGTTCTGTAGGGCGATCGAGTAGTAATCCCCACCGGCCATCGACGTGACACCGCTCAGGTTGCTTACCGCGACCGGGAGGTGGCTGTCGGAGTTGGACGCGTTCCCCAGCTCCCCCTCGTTGTTGCGGCCCCAGGCGAGCAGATCGCTGCCGGTTGGCGGCGGTGGTTGGTGACGCTGGCCGTCACAGTCAGCGTGCCGCTGGCGCTGCCGTTGTCGTTGCTGGCCGTGATCTTCACGTCGGTGTCGCTGTCGACCGCCGTTGTCGTGACGGGGAATGTAACCGAGGTGGTACCGCTCGGAATGGTTACGGATGCTGGAACTCCGGCGACGTCCGGATTATTACTGGACAGATCGACAGTACCACCGCTGCAGACGATTGGCGGCGCGGTCAGCGTCAGCGTCCCCGTTGCTGGGTTTCCACCGTCGACGCTGGCGGGATCGAACGTTACCGACTCCGGCACACTCGGCGTGAGCACCAGGAGTTGGGCTGGAGTGCCGGACCCTTTAGCTTGACCCAACGTAGCGGAGATCGACACCCAGCTGTCGCTGGTCACGGTGCTCGATTGGACGACGAACGTTGCGCTCCGCTGTCCAGCTGGGATCGTGATCGTATCCGGCACGGTCGCGACGTTCGTATCGCTGCTGCTGAGCGACACGGTGAAGTCGACCTTCGGGAGATGTGGTCCGATGACCGTGACCGTCCCATTTACCTGCCCGCCGCCGCTGACGTACATCGGATCTATGGAGACGGTCACGTTGATTGGCGCTCCTGGCGGTCCGCCGTTTCCGGGCCCCGGCGGGCCTTGAATCGGCGCCATGATGAGCGTCAGTGGCTCGGCCAGCGCCGGCGCTGGCGTGGACGTGTCGCAAGGTGGAATAACGAGCAACGTGATTGACGCGCTTGTGTGGATCGCGCCGCTCCGTCCGTTGGCGGTGATCGTCACCAGTGTGTCGCTGGTGACGGGAGTCGTCGTAATCGGAACGTCGACCACCTGGGGTTGTCCACTGCCGGTCACGTTGACGGCGTGGATGACGTCAGCGACCGTCTTGTTGTCACTGCTCAGCTGGAGCGTTCCGACTCCCTTCGTCGAGACCTGGATCGTTCCGCTATCACCTCCCACGACCAGCGGTGGAACCGCCGAGCCGCTCACGACGGTCAGTAGCTGTAGCGGCGGCTTTGGTACGCCACCACCACCTCCACCGCCATTGCCGCCTCCGTTACCAGCGCCTCCGCCGCCAGCGTTCCCTCCGCCGGCTGAGGGACAGGTTGGATCGAAGGGGAGGAGCACGATATCCTGACCCGCGGCGTGCACGACCTGACCGGCGTCGGTCGTCTTGATCGATTTCTTGTCGAGAGAGGCGACGTTGAACGTCTCGGACTTGGCGGCCGTGGTCGTGTCGCCGTTCTGGTAGAGGCTGACCTGGGCATAGGTGCCGCTCGTCTGATCGACGACGGCGAGAATGTCTCCGCAGGGGGAGAAAGACCACCAGGCCCCGTTGAATTTCTGCAGGGCTATCGTGCCACTGGTCGCTGACGTCTTACTCAAACTGACCACCGTCAGGGATGGCGTTTGATCGGTTACTGCTCCATAGACGAACGTGCTGTCGTCCGGACTGAAGCCCCAGCCGACCGAGCCGAATTTGTTCTTCTCGACGCCCGGTACTGAGCTGAAGTCGAACTGATCGCTGTAGATGGCCGAGGCGTGTTTCGCGCCGGTGTCGATGAGGTCGATGCTGACGTGATTTCCGTTTGTCAGACCGGCCGCGAGGAGGTAGCCCCCTTTAGGGCTGAACGCATAGCCACTCGACGGTGCCGCGGACGAATCGGTCCAGACGGTCTGAGCCGGACCACCCTTGGTCAGATCGTAGAGGATGGTTGCCCCGGAAGAGACGTAAAGAAAACGGTCCTCATCGGGACTGAATCCCCAACCGCCGGTCATCGCCGGCAGGCTGGACTCATTCAGGGCGAGGTGACCTTTCGTCGTATCGACGATCCGCAGCGACAGCAGCGAGTCTGTTAGCGCGCCATACAGCAGATATTTCCCCCTGGAGCTGAAGGCGATGTTTGAGCTGCTCACTGCGCTTGAACTCGAATTCCAGATGGCGTTCGCTGGCTGTGGGGCGGTTAAATCATAGAGTAGAACATCCTCCTGCTGCTGCGACAGGACGTCGAGGACCAGGTGGGTGTCATCGGGTGAGAAATACCAGTAAACGTCGCCGCTGATCTGCTCGCTGAACACCGTCTTGTTGGGGGATTTGCTGGTGTCGGTAACCGTAATGGTCGTCGGATTGCCCGGTGTCGCGCTGATGGTGTACGTACCCTTGGGAGATTTCGCCGCGCCCTTCGTGCTCACCGACGATGGATCCTTCGTCTGCGGATCGACGTAGGTGCCGGTCTTGCCGCAGCCGCAATACGGGCCGGCAGCCGCTGATGGCCGTGGCGTGATCGGTGTGATTAACATCACCGACAGTAAGACGAGTGCAGCCGCCAATCGTTGCTTCGCCATTCTGGGCAGTCCCCTCCGTCGTTGCGCCTCGCGCGAGGCACACTATTCCCTTTCGTCTCTCTATGCCACCGTAGCCGATGGCACTTACCAACCACTTACCAATCGCGCAGGATGATTCTCCGGAGCGATCTCGATGAGCGATGAGACTGTTGCGCGTACATGGCACGCGTATATGCCCAAGGACTGAGTCTTGTTTTCAGTCTAGTGACGTGGCGTTATTTCAGCGTTATTTGGTGATGTGGACGCCAGAAACGCGGCCGCTCGAACAGTCTGAACCGATGGTGATACGCATTTTCGATACGGCTGTGTCATGATGGGCCGGATGGTGGGATAACATCACAGAATCCCGGTGCCTCCAGACGTTGGTGGGAGCGCCGAATGGAATTTCCCCAACGTTAGCGATGCTTCAGGAGCACATTGATGTCTCGATCGCACACGTTGCCTCAGGAGATTGATCTGTTGATCGTCGGGGGTGGAACCTCCGGTGCGGCGCTGGCTGGGATCGTCGCGCGCGACACCGATCTTCAGGTGGTCCTGCTCGAAGCCGGGCCGGACTACGGGCCGCTTTCGGACGGCCGCTGGCCCTCCGAGCTCCTGGACGCCAGGAGGTCCCCAGGTACTCATGGTTGGGGCTACCGGGGCCTGGCCCACCCGTCCCATCACCAGGTGACGAGCTTCGATCGCGCTCGAGTCATTGGCGGCTGTTCGTCCCACAATGGTTGCGTCGCTCTGCTCGGACACCGGCGAGATTACGACCATTGGGCCGAGCTTGGAAACTCGGGTTGGAGTTGGCCGGAGGTCGCGCCGGCCTTCACGCGCGCCAAGCAGGCGCTGCGGGTGCGCATCCCCGACGCCGCGGAGCTGACGCCATTTCAGTCCGGCTTCGTGGCGGGCGCTGAGTCGGCCGGCATCCCACGGGTCGCTGACCTGAATGATCCTGACGACACCTCTGGTGTATCACCATCGCCCGCCAATATCTATGACGGCACGCGCTGGAACACGGCCCTGGCCTATCTCGATCCGGTGCGCATGCGCTCCAATCTGACGATCGTGGGGAACGTGACGGTCGATCGGGTCGAATTGCAGGCCGGACGCGCCGTGGCGGTCGAGGCCATTATCGATGGGTCGCCGATCCGGATTCCGGCGCGTCGCATCGTTCTGTCGTCCGGCTCCTACGGTTCTCCTGCGATCCTGCTTCGATCGGGTATCGGCCCGGCTGACGAGCTGACGCCCCTGGGTATCGATCCGGTACACCCGTTGCCTGGCGTCGGGCGCGCGCTGGCGGATCACCCGGCTGTAGAGCTCTCGTACCGCAGTGAAGCGCTCGATCATGAGATGCACGCGTTTGAGCAATCGAACTGGCTGCCTGACGAGCAGGCGTTGTCCAAGACGCGCAGCAGTATCTGTCGTGAGGCCTTCGACCTGCACGTCTACTCGGTGAGTGGTTGGGACCAGAGCGCGAGTGCCTGGAAATACAACATCTTCATTTCGTCGGTTACGCCCCAGTCGGCCGGAACGATCAAGCTCGCCTCGCGCGATCCTGGAACCGCGCCGATTCTCGATCACGGCTTCTTGAGCGACATCGAGGGGGCGGACGCCACGGTGCTGGCCGACGGCGTCGAGATCGGACTGGAGATCGTGGCAGCCTCGCCATTGGCGGACAAGCTCGGTATCGATACCCGGCTGGGATCGGCGCATCCGACACGAGCCGCCATTGCCGACTTCGTCACGCGAACCGTCGGCATCTATTGGCACCCGGCCTGTAGCTGCCGCATGGGTCCAGCGAGCGATGCGCAGGCCGTGGTCGACGCCAGTGGCAAAGTGCACGGGCTCGAAGGGCTCTACGTCTGCGACGCCTCGATCTTCCCGCAGATTATGCGGGCCAACACCAACCTGCCGGCTGCGATGCTGGCCGAGCATCTGGCCGGATCGATCGCGACGCTTTCCTGAGGTCGAAGCCCATGAGTGACGAGATCCATGAGATCCAGCAACCGGAATTGAACGAGGGGCAGGAGTTCCACACCGTCATCGGACAGGACCCCTGGCTGGAGGAGTTCGCGCGCAATCCGTACGACCCGCTCAACTCGGCGCGTGCCACCGGTCGGCTGACCGGGCTCGCAGCCAAACACGTCTATCGCAAGGGCTGGATGCGTGTGGCGGCGTTCCTGGTTGGCCTTACGATGATCAGTGGATCCTTCGCGTTCGTCGCCTCCGAGGTCGCGGCTGGCTCGATCGTACGTGCGGTCAGCCCGACCAACCTGGTGGCGATTGTGATCATCATCCCCGTCGGGATCGTTGGAATCCGGCTGATCGTCCATGCGTTCGAGCCGGTGAGGCGCGTCGGACTGGGCCGACCGCGCGGTGGTCGTGCGTGCACGCAGCCCGGGGGCACCAGACCCGCAAGCGAATGCCCCGGGTCCGACTTCGTCTGCTCACCCTGGGTTGAATGGTGATTGACCAAATAAACGGGCATCTGGCAACGGTCGTCGGCCTGCGGCCGAAGGGCAGAGGCACCGGACCCACGTCGCGGGTACCCACGCGTCCGGGGATTGCCCCTCCGTTTGCCCGCGGACGTTTAGCCCTCGGGGCACCCGCGAAGTGGGTCCGGATGCGTTGAGTTGAGCGCTGCGGCTTTAGCCCGGCGCAAGCGTCGGATGAGTACCGGTATATTTCCTCAATGACTATAAAACCCAGGGTGAACGCCGGATGCGTGCCTGCCTCCACACCGCCTCTTGTCATGAATCCTTGACGGCGTGTCTTCTATTCCGTACACTCGCCGCGGAGGTGCGGCATGGGACGACGAGTCGCGGCAGAAACGCTCGAGAGTCACGTTCGCGGCATACGCATCGCGGCAGGGCTCAGTCAATCGACCTGGCACAGCGGGCCGGGCTGACCCGTCAGGCTGTCAGCGCGATCGAGGCGGGGCAGTACGTCCCGAACACGGCGGTGGCGCTGCGTCTGGCGCGAGTCCTCGGATGCCCGGTCGAGGATCTCTTCACGCTCCCAGGCACGCCGCAGCGGATCGACGCGGAGGTGCTCGGCACGCTGCCGGCCAACGCTCCGGGCCGGGTGCAGCTTTCGAAGGTTGGCTCGCGCCTGCTGGCTCGACCGTTGATGGGCAACTCCGGCGCGATCACCACGGCCGACGGCATCCTGGCGCGGCCGTCCGCGGCTTTGAGCGGTTCGCGGGCTGAAGTCGATCTGCTGGTCGATCCCCGGGTGATCGAGAACACGGCCGTGGTGGCCGGATGCGATCCATCACTGGCGTTGATCGGCGCTCATCTGGTGCGCCGCTATCCCTCCTATCGCCTCCATTGGATTCAGGGCGGTAGTCTGGCCGCGCTGCGAGCACTTGGACGCGGCGAAGTTCACGCCGCCGGAACGCACCTGCGAGATCCCGACACCGGCGAGGAGAACATCCCCTACGTGCGGCGCGAGCTGAGCGGAAAGCAACTGACGGTCGTCACGCTCTCGCGCTGGCAACAGGGGCTGATCGTCGCGGCCGGCAATCCCAAGGAGATCCGCGAGGTTGCCGATCTGCTGCGACCCGACGTCGTTATCGCCAATCGCGAGCCGGGCTCTGGGGGTCGCACGCTCCTCGACGCGCGACTTGAAGCGTCGGGCGGCGACGTCGAGACGATCCGGGGATATCGGCGCGAATTTCCCTCGCACATGGCCGTGGCGGAAGCGATCGCGACTGGGCTGGCCGACGTCGGGCCCGGCATCGAAGCGGCCGCGCGGGCCTTCGGGCTCGATTTCATCCCCCTTCAAGACGAGCGCTACGACCTGGTCATCCCGGTCGAACAGCTCGAATCGGCGCCGATTCAGGCACTGCTCGAGGTCGCGTCGACCCGCGGCTGTCGGGATGAGGTGGAGGCGCTGGGTGGGTATGACAGTTCCCTGGTGGGGAACGTCGTGGCGGAGATTTCATGAAACGACTCCTGGCGTTGCTCAGTAGACGACCACAGAGGAGTCGCCCCCTTGCAAGCGGGCCAACGTGGATGTGTCATGCTGATGGTTCTCCCCCTCCTGTGAAGGGGGAGCCAGTGGGGGTCAGTGCAACCGAAGAATCTCTCACCAACCTCAAGCCGATACTGTCTCAACAACGAAGAGATCCTTCACTGCGGTTCAGGATGACAAAAAAAACAGGGCGGCCGACCGAGAACGATACCTGCCACATCCACGGTGGCGGACTACTCAGTCTCCTAGCGATTCTTGTGCTGCTGGCCGCGTGTGGTGGGTCGAGTGGCACCAGCACCAGTCCTGCCACTAGCTCATCGAATCAGACGGCCTCGACGTCCTCGAGCGCCACTGCGTCCGCAACCCCCTCCGAGGGAGCCAGCCTGATTTCGACGAACGGCGACGCACCGACTATCTCCGGCAACGTGACCGTCTTCGCGGCAGCCTCGCTGACCGAAGCCTTCAATGAGATGAAGTCGGACATCGAGTCGGCCAACTCCGGCACGAAGATCACGTTCAACTTCGCCGGCTCGTCGGCCTTGCGCACGCAGATCACGCAGGGAGCGCAAGCGGACGTCTTCGCCTCGGCTGACCAAAAGAATATGGACCCGGTGGTCCAGGCCGGTGACATCGATGGCGATACGTCGATCTTTGCCGAGAACCGACTTGTGGTCCTGCTTCCCGCCAACAATCCAGGGAATATCAAGACGCTGAAAGACCTTGAAAACTCCGGTTTGAAGATCGTTCTGGCGCAGGAGCAGGTGCCGGTCGGCAATTACGCGCGTCAGGTTCTCGACAAGCTGAGCGCCGACCCGGCGTACGGATCCGATTTCAAAGACAAGGTTCTGGCCAACCTGGCCTCCAACGAGCTGAACGTCAAAGACGTGGTGGCGAAAGTGCAGCTGGGCGAGGCGGACGCGGGCATCGTCTACAAGACCGACGCCTCTTCCGCCGACCAATCGAAGGTGACGACGATCGACATCCCCGATCAGTACAACATCGTGGCGCAGTATCCGGTCGGGGTGGTCAAGGGTGGTTCGAATGCGGACGGCGCCAGAGCCTTCATCCAGTATCTGCTCTCGCCGGCCGGCCAGGCGGTGTTGAACAAATATGGCTTCATCTCACCGGCATCGAAATAGCCTATGAGTGACTCTCTGCTGGACGCGGCGGTTCCCCACCATGTGAACGAGCCCGCGCCGGTCAGCCGGAGAACGACGCTGTCCCTTCCCTGGCTGGCGGCCGGTCTGCTGATGCTGTTCCTGCTTCTTCCGGTCGTGGCGCTCGTCTGGAAAGCAGGCGGCTCGACCGGATTCTGGAGCGCGCTAAGCCAGCCGCTGGTGTTGGACGCATTGCGGCTGACCGCCGTGACCAGCGCGATTAGTCTCGGTTTCGCCCTCGTCCTGGGCACGCCGCTCGCCTGGGTCATGGCGAGACGCGACTTCCCCGGACGGCAAGTGGTGGAGATCTTCATCGATCTGCCGCTGGTCATGCCGCCTGTCGTGGCCGGTGTAGCGTTGCTGATGGCTTTTGGTCGCGAGGGATTGCTGGGTCATGAGCTGAACGTCCTGGGCATCACGCTCCCGTTCAGCACCGCCGCTGTGGTCATGGCGCAGCTCTTCGTGGCAGTGCCCTTCTACGTGCGCGGGGCACTCCTCGGCTTTCGCCTGGTGCCGACCGACATCGAGGAAGCCGCGGCCATCGACGGCGCGTCCGGCTGGGCCACCTTCCGCCACATCACCTTGCCGCTGGCGCTGCCGGGTATCATCTCGGGCGCCATCCTCTGCTGGGCGCGCGCCGTCTCGGAGTTCGGGGCCACGCTGATGTTCGCCGGGAATATCTCGGGACGCACGCAGACCATGCCGCTGGCGATCATGACGGCCATGGAGACCAACCTCAATTCGGCGCTGGCGCTGGCGGTCTTGCTGGTCGTGGCGGCGGCGCTCGTTCTGATCGTCTCGCGCCTCTTCACCGCGGAGCGTTTGGAGCGGTAAGCGGCGGCCCTCACGCGAGAAGACTCGAAACCAACTGAGCGCGTACTTCGAAACACGTGACCGCGTCCGGTGGACATCGAGCCTGAAGCGGTTGACCGAGGAGACAGCTCAAGAATACGAAGGTCGGTTCCTCATAGAGTTGGTCCAGAACGCATATGACGCAAGTGTACCTGGAGCAACGGATAGCGAGATCGAGGTGCTGCTCGACCTCGCCGAGGGTGAGCACGGCGTCCTATACGTTGCTCAATTCCGGCCGGCCATTCAGCCGAGAGAATTTCGAAGCCATCACTGATATCGCTCAAAGTGATAAGCCGCCCGGCGAGGGAATCGGCAATAAGGGCGTGGGCTTCAAGAGCGTACTTCAAGTGTCGGAGTGGCCGGAGATTTACTCGACCTCCTCTGTGTCATCGGACGGAGCCGTAATCGAAGGATTCTGTTTTCGATTCGCGACTCCCGCGGACCTGCGAGAGCTGGAAACCGATCCCGAACTGGCTGCGGCAGCGATCAGTGATATATCGCCCTACCTGCTACCTATGCCCATAACAGATATGCCTGATTCCGTCGGCGCCTTCCGCAAAAAGGGCTTCTGCACAGCTGGTCCGTCTCCCGTTGCGAAGTGGCAAATCAGCTGAGACCGCCAATCAAAAGGTGCAGGAGTTAGCCGGATCCGAAACACCGGTACTTCTCTTCCTCGACCGTATTGCTCGCCTCAGGCTCCGCATTAACGATCCTAAGAAAGCAGGATCATTAGATGTAGAACTCTTCCGCTCGAGGAAGTTAATCAAGTCGATTGAGGACGGCGACAGTCTTGACATCTCGGAAGTAGATCTTGGTACCCAGGGGACTTTCGTGGTTGCCACGCGCACTCTGAATATGATGCAACTCCGTGCTTCTATAGATGACGCCATTGTTGAGCGCCAGATCGACTCCCGTTGGGCCGAATGGACTGAAGACGCTGCTGTCTCAGTGGCAGTGAAGTTGAACGATGCCGTAGACAACTGGCACCTGTACACGTTTCTTCCTATGCGGTAAGCCTGCTCTGGACGAACTCGGTTTGCGCGTGCCTACCAAGAGGGCTGGGTACCAGCCCAAAAAGCACTCTTCTCATACGCGTGGCCGGGCACACAAGGACGCGCGGTAGCGCAGTTGATCCAACTAGCCGGGTCCGTCTCCCCCAGCATCCAAGCCCTTGCGGACGGATTTGTTCGGTCTCCCGGCGAATGGTTGCCGAGACGTGAGGACCTGGATGAGTGGACTGACTTCCTGCGCTTACTGGGCGTTCGTGACGGGCTTTGGCCCATCAGCGCGTCAGCGACTCGCTTCCGCCGCTCCGGGTCCGACTTCTACGCCCGAAACGTGGGGCCGGGCTGTCAAGCTTGACCCTGAGTTCATGGAGGCGTGGAAGTCAGTCGTGCCGCAGTCAAACGGCTTTCCGGGGCATCCGTATACCCCCTACACTTCCGTAGGCGAGCTGTGGCTCCTACCCGGTCAGTTCGAGCACAACACGCTCTCCCCATCGGCACAGAACCTCTTCGCCATGCTTGTCTTCGACAACCTCGGTCGCTGGCCGGAGACGTTCATGAATGTCAGAATTAGAAGAGAGAATTATCCCGGTGAAGTGCCTGTGAAATGGCCAACACCACTCGCTGTCTTTCTCCGACAAGCACAGTGGATACCCGTGAAGCGTCCCGACGAGCCGGAGCCGATCAGGGTTAGTGCCTCCATAGCCTGGTCCTTTGATGACGATCAGGCGGAGACCCCGCCGCTGTTCGCGCCGCTCATCCCGAGAACATTGAGACGGCGGATAGAGAGGAATGTGGAAGCCCGGCGTACGCTACGCTGGTGCGGAGTACGTTGGTGGGGTGATCCTCTGGATGCCCCCGACCTCGTTCATGTTCTCTACGAACTGCTCCGGGATGATCGAGCGCTACAATCCCAGATTGCACTATTTCGAAGACAGTACGAGCAAGCGATCGAACACAGTCTTGATCAGGGAACGAATCCATGGGCGGATTGCACCGACCTCGATCTAGTCGTGCAACGCGGCCCGCGGCTCGAGACGTGGTCGTCAGACTCTACCTCGGAGACGATTTACATCAATGACGGAGCTGAGCCGGTCAAGTCGAAGATCATAGGAGACTCATCGGCTCCTGTTGTGTGTGTGAGACCGCCGAGGGCGCAAGACTGGCTAGTCTGCTTTCTCCGTTACTTGAGGATCGCCTCCGTCTTCTCTCAGAGGTCGATGTCGAGATCACTGTCGACGGAAGCCCAGTATTGGACATCCCATCCCTATTGCTTATCGAACCCAGTAGAGAGTGGCTAGTCACCCTGGTAGTTGCTGCCCTTGATTTCAAAGGGAGCGAATTTCGTCGACAGACAGAGCACGCGCTGCGCGAGAAAGCGCGGCGGCTGCGAGACGTAATGGTCGTGCCTGCGGTAGACCTGACAATATCCGTGGACGGTCAGACATCCTTGGATCCGACACTGTTCGACGGAGCCTTCGGCGTGGTCAATGAAAACCGTCCCTTGATCGTGGTCCAGGACTACCCCGGCGATTTCACCTGGACAGTACTCGAAAGGCTGGCGAACCCGCTGGCTCAGGTAATCCGGGCTGCCGAAATCAGACCCATAATCTTCCAGGCACTGGTACATCTTGAACGTTCCCTGGGCACCGACACGCCAGAACTGCCGACCGAAGACGACCTCGCGCGCGTTCTCGGCATCAAGCCCGCTCAGGTCATGGAGGTGGCTCAGCTTCTTCAGTCATCATTCGAAATGCTTGCTGAGCGGCTTCACGTGGTGCTTGCCTGCTTCGTATCTCCAGCAGTCGCGATCGAGATGCTACCAAGGTTGTCGCAAGCCACATCTGAAGACGCTCTGGTGGCGACTCTGCGAGGCCTTTCTCTAGATGCGAAGGAGTTGCTCCAGGCTGCGAAGAGTGTATCGACTCTACGCGAGCTTCGAGATGAACTCCGCCTTGGATACAGGCAGTTCAACGACGCGTTAATCGGTCTCGGTCGCAGTCCATTGACCAATCCTTCGGGTCAGAACCAAGCATTTCAGTACTTCTTTAGGCGCAACCGAGAAGGAATCATGGCTCGTCTTCGGGACGCGTTGATGCCCTCCTTCGTAGCCGGCGAGGACGTGGCCGCCTACGCCGATCTTCGAAAACTCGCTGCACTCCAAGCTCCCGAGGCCTGGCTCGAAGAGCGTGAAATCCCAACGGACGAGATGATGGCTGCGGAGGTCAATAGATGGCTCTCGTCCGTCGGAGCCTTTGGACTTCCAGATCACCCAGCTGCCCAGCCGATTACAACTATACGCACAGCCAACCGGGCATTCGTCGCGACTGCTGGCGAGTCTGGTGCTCGCGTTGTTCGGGCGTGGTGCCTGACGCACGGGGTCGCCTGCCCGGACATCTGGCTAACGCAGGGTGCCGGATCTCGACTAGCGGACTGGACGGACGAGCATGGCCTGCTTGACTTTGTTCCCCTGGGTGACCTGCAACCGCTGCTACTGCATCTTCGGCGTTTGGGCGAATGGCCGGTCAATATGCCGCTGTCGCTGAACGCAGCAGAAGGAGGACTAACAGCTGAGGACCTCGAGAGTGCGGACTCGGAAGAAGAACGGGAGCGGCGGCAGCGAGAGTTAGAGCGCATGACAATTCCGCTCGGCGGCCGCCGAGCTTCAGTAGATCCCAACGATTTCGCGCAGATCGTAGACACCGTTCGTCACGAAGTGCCGCCCGAACTGCTACGGACACCGCTCCGGATAGCAAGTCTCGTCGCGACGACGGGACGTCATAAGCCTGGGTCGCGAGGTGGAGGGGGCTCGTATTACCGGGGCGCAGCAAGGCCCACCAATCAACAACTAGCTGCGATAGGTCTCGTCGGAGAGGTAGTCGCGTTCGACTGGCTGACAGCTCAATACCAAGATGCAGAGGTTATTTGGCGATCTGGATACCGCGACAAGGTATTAGGAGGTGCAGAGGGTAATGACACTCTTGGGTATGACATCGAGGTAGTCACTCGGGCTAATACCTTCCTGTTTGAGGTAAAGAGCAGCACAGAAGACGGCACGGACTTCGATCTCACCGAGGCGGAGGTGAACGCGGCCCGTCGTCACGTTGGCCGCGACGCGTATCGCATTGTGTACGTCAGACGTGTACTAGATTTATCGCAAACGTCGATACTCCTTCTCCCCAATCCCTTCACGCGTCGTGTGCAGGAAAGGTATCGGATCGTTGGCAGCGGACTGCACTATCGATTCTCGACTGAATGAGTGGCTTCAGAGTCGGCGATGCCAGGAATAAATTGCCCATGGCGACATCATTTGGACACCTCTAGCCACCACCGCCGCCGGACCCATCCATTCGCGAGTACCTCCTACCAGCAGTAGACAACCGTTGCTAGTATGAGGCTAAGCGATGTCTCACGTGCCGAGTTGCGTAATTACTCAAATAGTGGTGAGCGCCGTTCGATGCGCCGCTCGCCACTCGATTTTCGGAATACGATTCCCCTCCTCATGGGTTCTCAGATGCAGAGTCAACGCACAAACGCTATGTGAAGGAGAAGCCTGTGAGTGAGCAAAGTCACCATTTGGAGACGGCGCAGAAATTTCGCGATCTCTACGATTCGGCGCACGCGCCCGGCGCCCTCGACGCCAAGACCAAGGAACTGATCCACATTGCGGTGGCGCTGGCACAGCACTGCGAGCCCTGAGCCGTCGGTCACTTCGCGGTCGCGAAGCGGATGGGGATCACCGACGAAGAGATCACCGAGGCGATTCAGGTAGCGGAATCGGTCGGCGCGGGCGTGATCTGGGCCATGGCCAATCGCGCCAAGCAGGCCAGCGAGGATCACTGGCGCTGGTGGGATAAGGCGGCTGTCGAGCGCGAGCTTGGCCGCAACGGAGACGACTCCTAGCCTTTTGAGCTCCTCCCTCTTCGGGCTTCTGATGACCAGGCCACGTGTATCATGGTGGCGATCATTGGAAACCGAGAGGGAGGATCGCTTGTCGGAATCGAACCAGCAAACAGCCGCGGCACGACAGTTCCACGACGCGACCAAGTACGTGGCAGTGATTGATGATCAGGGAGAAGAACAGTCTCTGATGGGGACGCCGCCCAACCTGGAGGAGGCGATCTGGCAGGAAGACTGGTCGCTCGAGCCTTTCGCCTTCAAGATCTACGAGACGCTCGAACCAATCCCGCTCCCGCGCGAATTCGCGCCTTCAACCATTTCGGCGTTGCAGGCGATCTCGCGTACCGGCTCCGAGCCGGACGGCGAACGCATCCCGACGCTCAACGACGTGGCGCGCATCGCGCTCCTCTCGAATGGACTCCTCAACCGGCAGCGTCAATCGCAGAGCGGACAAACCATCGAGTTCCGTACGGCTGGCGGTACCGGCGCGCGCTACCATCTGGAGCTCTATTTCGCGTGTGGCGACCTTCCCGATCTGGATGCTGGTCTCTACCACTATGCGGCGCACGACCACTCGCTGCGCCGGTTGCGGCGGGGCGATTTCCGGCGCGTGCTGGTGGAGGCGACCGGAGGCGAACCGGCCGTGGCTCAGGCGCCGCTCGTCGTGGCCCTGACCAGCACCTTCTGGCGCAACGCCTGGCGCTACAAGGGCCGCGCCTATCGCCATACGTTCTGGGACGCCGGAACGACGCTGGCGAACCTGCTGGCGGTGACGGCCTCGATCGAGCTGCCGACGCGCCTGGTTCTGGGCTACGCGGATGCGCAGGTGAACGGGCTACTCGGCGTCGACGGACGCAGAGAGGCGACGGTGGCCCTGTGTGCGATTGGTCGAACCGACCAGGTGACGTCTTCTGCACCGGCTCTGGAGCCGCTCGACTATCCGGTGCGCGCCATCTCGCCGAGCGAGGTCGAGTTCCCGGTCATTGGCATGCTGCATGGAGCCTCGACGCTCTCGACCGGCGACCAGGCGGCCGCCTGGCGCGCCGATCCGCTCAGGCGCACACCAGCCACGCCAGCGGGACCGACCACCCAGCTTCAGCCGCTCGCTGACGGCGACCTTCCCGAACTGCGCATCGAGGACGTCATCTTCAAGCGGCGCTCGACCCGCCACTACGACACGGACGTGCGCATCCCGTTCGACGCCTTCTCGACCCTGCTCGATCGCTCGACGCGCGGTTTTTCCGCCGACTGTGTCGACCCCGACGTCGCCGCCGCTGCATGAATGCTATCTGATCGTGAATGGCGTGGAGGGTCTCGACCCGGGCGTCTACCGGCATCACCCGCGACGTCAGCCTGATCGAGCAGACCGAAGACGGGCAATTTCCGCGCTAAGCGCAGCGACTGGCGGTCGAACAGTCCTACGCGGCCGACGCCCACGTCAACGCCTATTACCTGACCAACCTCGATCCGGTCCTGGCCCGCTATGGCAATCGTGGCTATCGGCTGGCGCAGCTCGAGCCCGCCATCTACGCAGGCAAGCTGCACTTAGGCACGCACGCGCTCGGGCTCGGCGCGGTCGGCTCGACCTCGTTCGACGATGAGGTCGTCGACTTCTTCTCGCCGCAAGCTTCAGGCTCCAGCTACATGTTCGTGGTGGTGTTCGGCAAGCGGAAGAGGCAGGGGAAGGGGGTGGAGTGGTGTTGCGATCGGCCCTCACCCCTGCCCCTCTCCCGCCCGAACGGGAGAGGGGAGACGAAGTCATTCGTGTGGAGCCTGAAAATGTCATCGCGTTTTCGTGGAGTTGAACAGCGGACAAGTGAAGCGGCGCGTCTGAAACGCAAACAACCAACGCCGTGTGAAGCGGTCCTCTGGGAGATGTTGCGTGGTCGACGCTTAGCCGGACTCAAATTCCGCCGACAACAGCCATTTGGCGAATTTATCGTCGACTTCGTGTGCGCCGAGCGAAAGCTGATCGTCGAAGTGGATGGCGATTCCCATTTGGATCAAGCCGAATATGATGCTGTCTCGCACCGAGTATCTGACTGCTCTCGGTTACCGTGTCATCCGCTTCAGCAATGAGCAAGTTCTCAATGACCTTGATGTGGTTCTGAGCGTAATTCAAATGGCTGCAACGTCATCCAACGACTGATTCGTCTCCCCTCTCCCGCTCGGCGGGAGAGGGGTTGGGGGTGAGGGTCATTTGTGAGGGCCGCCTCGCCACCCACCCGCAGTCGCCCGGTCACCCCGCGTGGCGGAAGCCGGCTTCGGACATGGTGAGGGGCGTGCCCTCGCGCAGCACCTGGGCTTCGATGACTTCACCGATGACGACCACGGAGTCTCCCGCATCGATCTCGCCGGTGACATCGCAGACGACGTAGCTCAGCGCGTCGTCGAGTACGGGCAAGTTGGTCTCGCTTGAGTGGTGCGCAATACCCTCGAGCTTGTCCCCGGCGTGCCGGTGCTTCTTACCGAAGTGTCCCGCCAGATCGCGCTGGCCCGATTCCAGCACGTTGATCAGAAAGCGACCGCTGGAACGGATGATCGGCAGCGAATGGCTGTCCGCCTCGACCGAGACCATCACCAGCGGCGGATCGAACGAGGCTTGTCCGAGCCAGTTTGCGGTGAAGGCGCCGCGCTCGTTGCCGTCGACCGTCGTGACGACGTACATGGCATAGGTGAACATGCGTAGCGCCGCCCGCTTGGCATCTTGATCGAGTTCTGGACGTGCCTGAGACATCGAGACCTCCTGTTGATGGATGGGATCAGCGGATCAAGGACCGGCCCTCACGCGGCATCCTCGAATAGGGGCTGAACATAACCTGGTCGGATGAGCCGGACGTAAATCCAGACCTACAATTCCTGTACCCGCGCCTTGAGCCAACCGATGGCAAGCTCATCGCGACAATAGCAGGTCGCAGGCCCGGCGACGTCGCCGCGGATGAGTCCCGACTCCCGCAGCACTTTGAGATGCTGCGAGAGGGTCGATTGTGCGATTGGCAGATCTTCGCCGATTGGGCCGCACTGGCACTCGCCACGTTCGGCCAGTATCTGCAGAATGCGGTAGCGCACCGGGTTGGCGATGGCCCGCAGCATCAGGACGATCCGCTCGTCGGTCTTGGTTGGCATCGTGATGGTCTTCATCGACCGCCTCCTCGTATGTGATCTTCGGATTTTTCCGAATAAAGGGTGACGCTGTCAACTTAAGCACACGGAATGGAGTACATGCATGACTGCCGAGCCGGACGATCGCGAGCGCGCTTTCATCGATGCGTCCCGAATCGCGCATCTGGCCACCACCGATTCAACCGGCGAGCCGCACGTGATTCCGGTCTGCTACGCCTACGACGGCCATCGCTTCTTCATTGCCATCGACGAAAAACCGAAGAAACCCGGGCGGACGTTGAAACGCGTGCGCAACATCGAGGAGACCGGACGTGCCGCGCTGGTGATCGACCGCTACGACGACGTGAATTGGTCGCGCTTGGCCTGGCTCATGGTGCGGGGCAGCGCCGAGATGCTCGGTTCGAAGGATCCGGAGCACGAGCGTATCGTGGCAACGCTGCGCGATCGGTATGCGCAGTATCGGGAGATGGCGCTCGAACGCGCCCCGATCATCGCGATCACGCCGGAGCGGATCACGAGCTGGGGCGCGCTCGCCGAGTAGACGTCGTGATGAGGATCAGGACTGGGCAACTGCCTGACGTTGCATGAAGAGCTGAATCAGATCGAGGAAGCCGGGTGAGCAGTCGAACGCGGTCAGCATGGCAGCCGCCTCGCTGCGGTGCTGCGTGCCGTGATTGGCGACGTGCGCCATCATCTGCCACAGGCGAAAGTTGACGGTTTGTCCGGTCCAGGGGATCGTCGTGGTGAATTCCCGCTCCATGTCAGCTTCGTTGAGACCGTCAATAAAGGCCCAGGTCTGCCGTTGCACGTCGCTCCAGATCGCGCGCAGCGCGGCGAGATTCGGGTAATCGGCCGGATCAAGTCCCGCCTTCATCGACTCCTCGCCCGTCATGCTGCCGTCCCACCAGGAAAGCCAACCCCGGTGCGCCGAGATGAGATGCAGCAGCGTCTCGCGGATCGAGCCGTGCCCGGCGGTCCCTGGCATCTCGAGCTGTTCCGGGGTCAACCCTTCGGCTGCCTCGAAGATCTGCTCGTCCGCCCAACGTCCGTATTCGTAGAGGCTTCGAATCAATTCCAGCGTCACGGTCCAATCCCTTTCCGTATTGTCTATCTATCGTTCTTTATCGGGTCCGCTCCACGTACATCGTCAGTGTAGTGCGTATTCCTGCCAGTATGTGACAGGAATTAATGAACGGGAGCGGAGATAGAACAGCGTGCGCAGCTAGAAGCGCGTTGAGGAATTGTCCTGGTTGCAGTTCACGTGGTGATCCAGCCTCGCGCGAGTGTCGAGGTGCTACCCATCGAATGCATCAACGCCGACGATCTACCAGCGCTCACGTTCGAAGGCGGCGATGACCACGGTGCGATCCCACTGCCAGGCAGTCGTCTCCCAGTCGTCAGGCGACTCGTTGTCCGGCAACCAGCCGGGGAGTCTGACTCTGAGATACATGGAGAGGGCGAGCAGATGCGGCTCATAGAGCTCGCGCAGGGCCGAAAGCTGGCGCGCCGCGCTGTCACCCGGCCGCATCCAGATCCCGCGCTCCTCGAGCAGCAGGCGCGCCAGCTGCAGTGCTTCGGGAGAGAGCCGATCATCCGGCGAAGTGAGCGGTGGAGCTCGCAGCACCTGCGCCAGATCCCCGATGGTGTGCCGCGCGATGGCAAAGGTCAACCGCGCCTGTTGGATCGGGAACGCCCCGGCCTCGTCTTCAAGTCCGACCAGCAGCAGCGAGCAGGAATCGAGGATCAGCGTCAGGGTGGCCAGCCACGACTGGCGCTCGTGTTGAGAACGGAAATAGGAAAGGATGGGATAGGAGAGGTGGCTTTCCAGCAGCGTCGCCGTCCAGCGCTCCCAGTCAACCAGGTAGCGGTCGAGTGTCTGGCGGCAATCCGGCCCCTCCAGTCGTCGCAGCAGCTCCACCGCACTGGGGGGCGAACCGGCCCGAGCGTCGAGCAGCGTGATCTCCGTCTCGCGGTCGCCGAAGCGGCTGATGATCGGTGGAATGTAGCCGATAATCAGGGCCAGGAAGCTGAAACCGGTTCCTGCTTCGAGCACCATGATCGTGCGTCCCGCGGTGGTCGTGGGTGTGATGTCGCCCAGGCCAAGGGTGAAGAAGGTCGTGCCGCTGACGTAGATGGCGGTGCCGAAGGTAGTGGGGTGTCCGGCGACGGCGGTGGCACCTTCAGCCCATATGACCAACCCAAACCCGACGATGAGCATGGCGGCCCAGATAATGATGAGGAACGGGAGCATTAGCGGTCCAAAGACGCCGAGGACCCGGTCCTTGAAGGTGACTCCCTCCCGGTCGCCCTCCCGCGGCAGCCTATGAACCGCCTTTAACCAGACCCACCACAATCCACGGATGATGAGCCGGGTCATGCGGAAACGGCGCGTCACGCGGCGCGGCAGGATGATCGCCTCGAAGGCGTCCGCCAGCGTGACCACGATGATGACGATTCCGACGATCAATGCGGCGACATGCATGCTTGATCCTGTCCTCGTTCGCAAGGGCTCTCGCACATTGTAATGAGGTCACGCGAAAAACGGGAGCACCTCAACCGGCGCGCCCCGCGCAAATTGACAACCTACCGGCCTCTTTTGCTATTCCTTGGGGAGAACTCGGTTGGTCACGCGGCCGTCACGTGATAAACGCTCTCGCGACAGACTGTCGCGAGAGCGTTCGCAAGTGTCTAAACGGGTGCTAGAGCGCTCTAGCCAGCGTGATCAGCGTGTCTGCCTGTTCGCCAGTCAGGGTCCGCCCGCGTTGCATCTTCACACTCACGACGTAGAGGTTGACGAACAAGGACTTGAGCGGCCCATAGCCAAACCGTTGCACGTAGTTCAGCTCGGACTGCAGCTGGGCATTGACGAAAGGGTTGGACTCGAACTGCGCCGTCAATTTCTTCAGTGAATCGACCGTGACGACCACGGTGAAGGTGACCTCACCGGAACCGACATTTCCGGCGTTGTCGGTGGCGGTGGCCGAGAAGGTGTGGCTGCCGAGCCCGAACGAATAGGCCGGCCCGGTGATGTCGGCACAGGTCGTCGTGGCGACTCCGGAAAGATCGTCCGCCGCCGAGCAGGTGATGGTGACGGTCTGGTCAGCCTGGTACGACCCCAGGTTGCCAGAGTAGGTCACCGTCGGATTGGTCAGGTCGATCTTGATCGTCACCGTCTGATGCGTCTCTTCATTGCTGGCGTTGTCGACGGTCCAGAACTCGAGGGAATGAACACCCTCGGCGGAGATCGCGATCTGCGTTCCGGTGTACTCGGTTTGGCTTCCGCTATCGAGGATGTAGTAGGTGTGGGCCACTCCTGAGCTGTCGTCCGTGGCCGAGAGGGTCACATTGACCGATTGGTTGGTCCAGGAATCGAACGTATAGGGACTGGCGTCGGCGGTGGTCGTGGGCGGAGTTGTGTCGGTGGCAGGCGTAAAGCTCCAGGTGTCATTCAGTTGGCTGCCGCCGAAACCTCCGAACAGGATGAGCTGCGCGGTGGCCGAGTCATAAGCCAAGTTGGCGCCGCCCCGAACTGGAGGGTTTGCACTCGGACTGAGCTGGGTCCACGTGGTTCCGTCCCAGCTCCAGGTGTCGTTGAGATAACCGCTGCCATTGAGACCACCGAAGAGAATGAGCTGCTCCGCGGACGAATCAAAGGCCAAGCTGATATTCTGCCGACCTGACGGACTCGTGGCGGGAGCGAGCTGGACCCAGTTCGCTCCATCCCAGCTCCAGGTGTCGTTGAGGTAACTGCTACTCGGGTTGAAGCCCCCGAAAAGGATCAGTTGCCCAGACTCCGTATCGAAGTCCATTCCTGCACCGTACCGGGCTGTTGGGCTGCTCGTGGGTGATAATTGCGTCCAGGTCGTTCCGTCCCAGCTCCAGGTGTCATTCAGATAGATGCCGCTTTTGACGCCCCCGAAAAGGATCAGCTTCCCAGTGGTGGCATCCAACGCCATGGTAGCGGCACTCCGGGCTGGGGGACTGATCGCAGGCGAGAGTTGCGTCCAGGTCGTTCCATCCCAGCTCCAGGTGTCACCCTGATCGGTTCCTCCAAAACCGCCGAAGAGGATGATCTTCCCCCCATAGGCGGCCATACTCGCGGCGTAGCGCGCCGATGGGCTGCTCGCGGGCGAAAGCTGGGTCCAGGTGGTTCCGTCCCAGTTCCAGGTATCGTTCAGATTGCCGTTCGCGACGGTTTGGCCTCCGAAGAGGATCATCTGTCCGGTCGATGAATCGAAGGCCATGCCGGCGTCCACTCGAGCTGGTGGACTGGTCGCGGGGGAGAGCTGTGTCCAGGTGGCGGCGGCTGCGCTGACCACACTCGATGTCAGCGGGAAGCTCGCCAGGACTAGCGCGAGGCTCAGCAACAAGGAAAGGTGTTTAGCCCGACCGTTGCAACCACCCACGAAGGTGTTGTCGGTCGTCGTACGGTTGTTCACCGGTAGGACCCCCTTCAGTGACAAACGCATGCTCGACGCGGACGACGCATCGGACTCACGTCTTGGCGCCTGGACGGCGCAATGACGGCATTCCGGCTGAATGTCCCCGCGGGATGTTTGAACCGGCGGCGAAGATAGCATGGCTGAACGAACGTTCGCAAGGAGGGGACGTACGTCACTTCGAAGGATTCACCCGTTCGGAACAGATGTGAACGAGGGCAACCATGTGTCTATACGTCGCGTACCCTGTGGATACGCCTCCACGATTTAGCGTCAGTCACGACAGTGCCGAGACAGTCGAATTCGGCCTGACGGCGACTCAGCAAAGAAACACCACCGTAATCGAAGGAGCGCCGCAATGTTTGCGGCGCTCCGTTGGTTGCTTGCCGTGTTGAACCGGCTCAATGCACGAAGACGATCCAGACCGATTGCGGACCGGAATCGTAGCCGTTGCTCAGCTGCAGGCGGACGGTCCGCTGCGAGGTGCTCGCCGTCAGCACGAAATTGACTGGATTGCCATTAGCATTTGCGGTCCCGTAGAGCGTCGCGTTCGAGCCGCTCACTACCAGGCTCTGGAAATGGACGTTGCTCAGACTCACCTGGCTGTCCCGATAGGTCAGTGAGCCGCGCGGCGTGTTGCCGAACCCCGTCAAGACGACGGCTCGGACGCTGGTTGGGAAGAGGTTGAGGATCGTCAACGAGCCACGGGAAGTCGTGCTGGGGATGGCCGCTTCGAACGCACCAACGTCGCAGCCGAGCCCTTGTGGGCGCGCGGTGCCGCGCTGATCGGTGATGACCGGCTGGTTCGTACTGGGGTCGAGGATGGGTTGACCGTTGGCATCGAGACAGACGATGGAGCCACTGCTACTGCCGGTTGGAATGGCATCGAGCGCGATGCTGCCGGGGAGCAGCGGGATCGTTTGCGTCGGTCCACCATAGTCGCCTAGCGTGCCAAGACTGAGATCGGCATCGGAGACGCTGTTCTGTGAGCCGGTGGCGGAGAAACCACAGGAGGCGTCGTCCGATAGGTTGTATCCCTGGTCCGTCAGGGATGCGGTTGAACAGTTCCCGGCGTTGCCGGCCAATAGTGTGGCGGTCAAGGTAGCGTTGCTGTCGCTGACCTGGAGGATCCCAGTTCCGCCATTGCCGGTGACGGTGCTGTACGTCAGCGTGGCACTGGAGAATCCGACCTGACGGATTCCATTGCTGCCGTTACCGCTGATGGTGCTATTGGTCAGGATAGTGTTGCCGCTGACCTGTCGGATCCCGCTGCTCACGTTGTCGCTCATGGTGCTTTCGGTCAGCGTGATGTTGCCGCTTCCCTGGAAGATCCCATCGAATCCATTATGGGTCATCGTGCTGTTGGTAAGCGTGATGCTGCCATTGGCGCCTTGATTGATCCCGTCGTTTCCGTTGTCGCTGACATTGCTGTTGGTCAGGGCAGCGTTGCCGTTGCTGCTTTGGGAGATACCATCGATCCCGTTGCCGTTGACCGTGCTGCTGGTAAGGGTGACGCTTCCGCCACTAGGTAGGTGAATTCCGATAGCGCCGTATTGGATCGTCGTCTTGTCGAGCGTCAGCGAGCCCGCACTCCCCACGGCGAGCATATCGAACGCTCCCGGTGAACCAGCGGTTCCGCCACTCAGGGTTAGCCCGTGGCCATCGATGATCACGGTGCTGCCGGCTTGTATCGAGATGGTGCTGGTGGAGGTCAGGCTGCAGCCCGCCGCCGTGAAGGCTATGGTTCCTGTCCCGGAGATGGCTTCGACATCCGCTTTGAAGGTGGTGAAGTCAGGGCACGTGTTATACGTGGTAAAGGCCAACGCGCCAGCGGCCACGCCGATGCCGATCCAGGTCGAGAGGATGAGCACGAATCCCAGAAGGAACGGTCCCCCGCGACGGTTCATGATATCCCCCTCAGGCTCCTCGAACACCGCGTTCGGCCACATCAGCACGACTGCGGAAGATTATGCGCATACGTACAAGACGACGATGAGGCCAGCATATCCATCAACGCCAGTTCTTGCAAGCCAGGAATATGAACAAATTTTCAGAGTTGTGGAGGAGAGGGTTCCGCCTAGCGCAAGACGTGGTTGCAGGTGTAGAGGCCGAGGACGATCATGACCAGCCCGGCCACGGCGCTGCCGATGCCTCGAGCCCGTGCCTGCACGACCATCAGCAGGCCGTAGACGGCGATCGCGGCTGCCGCAGCCGTCGAGAGGACGATCATCACCGGGCGGCCGCCGTCAGCGATCGGGCTGTGCCGTACCGCCATGGCGCTGGCGAACAGGCCGAAGAGCGTCCCCACACTGACTGCGAGCGGAACCCAAACCGGTCGATTGCTGCGCGTTTCGAGATTCATGAGTAGTCCCTTCTTATGATGTGAGCGTTTCGACGCGGTCGTCGGGCAAGACGGCGGCCACAGGTGCCGCCGCTACGTTTGTCGGGGCGGGTTCAGCCCGGGACACCCGCGTGCGGGTCTTGAGCGTCGAACGAGCACTGGTCATATTGGTCAACGGCCGTCGATGCGCCTTCGCGCATGCCCGTGCACGCCATCACTTCTTGATTGCCGATATGAAGATCTGGTCCTGTACGGTTCCGTGCACCGTGCCGCGGGTGCCGCTCAGCGTCACCACCGGTTGCAGCAGGAAGCTGCTGTCGTCGGCACGAGTCAGCAGGTAGGACATCTTGGCCGAAGAGACGTCCAGACTCAGCGTCGATCCATCTTCCGAAGACAGAGTCGAATACCACTCGCCGGAGCGGGCTGCATCGAGCGTCTCCTGACTGGTGCGCATCGGCACGTCGGCCGATTGTGCCAGCGAGAGCCAGTAGCCCTGTGCGAATTGGATCGAGCCTCCCGGCCCAACTCCAACCGTCATCCCTAAGCCAGGCAGCATAGCGGTCTCCGGCAAATCGGTCGGTGTAAAGCGGACCACGGTCTGGTCCGAGCTCGTTTGCACGGCCTCTGTGTAGGTGATCGTGTTCAGATCGAAGCCGATCTCGGCCAGCCAGTCCTTGGCCGTGGTAGCGGGGTTGGTCGAAGCTCGCGAGGCCGGTGGCGTCGGCTCGTCCGGTCCCCGGTCATAGCGAAAGTAGGCGTTGTGCTGGTTCCAGTGGATCGTCGCGAACCCCGTTGCATCGTTGACGACGAACGCGTCCGGGCCGTCGCTCGTATCGGACTGAATCTCTCCTGAGATACCGATGCGTGCCCTCAGGGTGGATAGAAATTCGTCGGGCGAATCTGGTGCGGTCAGCAGCCACGCGGGAGCGGTCTGCGGCAGAGTCGGCATCGTGGTCGAGAGCGCGATGCCGGGAGTCGGACGCGCGGCGGGAGAACCGACGATGGTCGAGCTCGCGCCGAGTCCCAGTGGTACGACGACCACGTGCGCTGCGTCGATGGGCGGGAAGACCTGGGTATCGGAGACGATCTCGGGGCTCTGGGTGGCGCCCGGCTGTGCCGTCTCCTTGCCCGAGACACTGAGTGCGCTGACCACCGTCTCGCGGGCCGGTGGTTCCGGACTGTTCCCTTCGAGCGTTCCGGTACCGTAGACCACGGCGATCAGCACGATGGCCGCCAGCGCCGCCGCGGCAACGCCAAAGCGCCAGTCGTACAGGAATCGTTTTCGACGCACAGGCGGGCTGGCGGGCGGAGCGCTTGCCCGCAGCTCTTGCTTGAGGTTCTCCCGAAATCCCGGATCGGGCAGGTCCTCCGGGAGCTCTGCCTCCAGCCGAACGGCGAGATCGAAGAGGGGCATCAGCTCTGGCTCAAGCGTCTTTCCGATCGCCGCACGGTCATCGCCATCCCGCAGGCGTTCCAGTGCCTGATCGAGCCGGTCGTAATTCTCGTCCTGTTGGTCATCCATGTGCATTGCTCTCGAGCGTGGCGCGCAACGCGATCATCGCGCGATGAAGCAGTTGCTTCACCGCACCTTCGCTTCGCCCCATCACCTCACCGATATCCCGGCTCTTCATCCCATGTGAGAATCGCAGCACGATGACGCGCTGCTGATCCACCGGCAGCTGTCGTAGCGCCTCGGTCAGCTCGTCTTCCTGACGCTCGGCTACGATCTCCGCCGGATCCTCATCGGCACCTGTGCGCTCCTGAGACAGACTCGCCATGTCCTCGACGGTAACCTCGCGGCTGCTCGTACGGCCGCGTCGCGCGATGACGTTACCCGCGATGCGATACAGCCAGGCGCCGAACGGAACGCCGCGCCACTCATAGCCTGGCAAGGCGGCCAGCGCCTGCTGGAAGGTTTGCGAGGTGACGTCCTCGGCGTCGGCGTGGTTACCGACGCGGCGATAGGCGTAGCGATAGATTCGATCGACGTAGTGCTCATACAGTGGGCCGAATGCGTCAGGGTCGTTTTGGGCGGCTTCGATCAGCTTCGCCTCGTCGAGCGACCCGGCATCCTCCGCGTGCTCCATTTTCATGGGGCCTATTGTTGCTTGCCCGCGCCCGCGAGTCCAACTCTCCGCCCCACTCTATTAAGGAAATCACGAGAGGGGGCTGAACGTTACGCGTTCGCGGCGCGCGATCCGTCAGTTGACCGGGTATCGGGGATAGGGACCAGAATGATCGGGCGTGAGAGTCGCCCGATGAGGCGTGAGGCGACGCTACCGGTCCAGAGACCTTCGACCCCGGCACGACCGTGCGTGCTCATCACCACCAGGTCAGCGTCTTCGGCTTCGATGCCTTCATGCAGTTCGTCGACCACGTCGCCACGCCTGATCTCCTGCGTCACCCGCAGCGAGAAGGGGATCTCGGCCCGCAGCCCGGCGAGCGCTTCTCCGGCCTGCTGCCCTTCGATGTCGAGCAGCGCGGCGGTCGCGGCTGGCGAGAAGGTGGCGGCTCCGCTCGATCCGCCGATCGAGCTGACGGTCGGAACCACCCGCAACAGATGGAGGGTGGCGTCGGCGACCGTGGCGAGCATCGTGGCCACGGGCAGGGCAACTTTCGCTTGCTCAGTGCCGTCAAGCGGCACGAGCACGCTGTGGTAGCTGTGACGCCCCAAGCCTTTCGAATCAGGACGTACCAGCAGGACCGGAACCGAGGTTCGGCGTAGGGTCTGCTGCGCGATGCTGCCGAAGAGGAAGCCGCGCAGTCCACTCGAGCCGTGCGTCGCCAGCGCGATCAGATCGACGTGAAGCTCGGCGGCGTGCTCGGCGATGCTGCGCGCCACGTCATGCTCGGGATTCTCGTGGACGTGGAGCTCGGTCTCCACGTCGCTCTCCTGGTTTCGGGCCTTTACGTCCTGCAGGTAGCCCTCCGCCTGCTGCATCTCATACAGATGCTGCTGACCGTGAACCGTCTCGGGCGCGTTGTGCTCCAGTACGTGAATCAACGTGATGGTCGCGCCGCAGTGTTTGGCGACGTCATAGGCAGCGGGTAGCACGGCTTCGGCAAGGCCAGAGCCATCTAAGGGTACGAGGACGCGCTTGAATGGCTCCATTTAGATCCCGCCTCCCACGAAGGTCTGGAAGAGAAGATAGAAGTTGAGGGCGACGATCAGCCCCGCGACCGCCCAGGCGATCTGTGTGGTCAAGCGACGGTTCACCAGAGTCCCCATGAGATCGGGATTGCGCGTAAAGAGGACCAGCGGGATCAGTGCGAATGGGATCCCGAAGCTCAGAACGACCTGGCTAATGACCAGCGTACGGGTCGGATCGAGTCCGATGCCGATCACGACCAGCGCCGGCAGCATGGTAACACCCCGTCGTAGCCAGATCGGAACGTGCCAGTGCAGGAACCCCTGCATGATGACCTGACCCGCCATGGTGCCGACCGCCGACGATGAGAGCCCGGAGGCGAGGAGTGAAATGGCGAAGACTTGACTGGACATATTGCCGAGTAGCGGCTTGAGTGTCCGGTGCGCCTCTTCAATCGATGCGACTCCGATTAGCCCCTGAGCGTGGAAAGTCGAGGCGGCCATGATCAGCATGGCGGCGTTCACCATCCCGGCGACACCCATGGCGATGACCACGTCCATGACCTCGAAGCGGAAGATGCGTTTGGCTTGCGATGGATCCTTCGGAACGATACGCCCTTGGGTGAGGGAGGAATGGAGGAAGATGACGTGCGGCATGACCGTCGCGCCCAGGATGCCGACCGCGAGGAGCACGCTTTCCGAGCCGGAGAACTGCGGCACCACCGCATGTAAGCCGATCGCACCCCAATCCGGACTACCGATGAAGGTCTCGATCAGATAGCTGCCCGCGATGATTCCGACCAGGACAGTGATGACAGCTTCGAGTGGGCGGAAGCCGTAGCGTTCGAGTCCAAGAATCAGGAACGTGGCCACGCCAGTCAGCAATCCGGCAATGAAGAGCGGGATGTGGAAGAGGAGGTTGAACCCGAGGGCCGCGCCAAGGAACTCGGCCAGGTCGGTGGCGATCGCGACACCTTCAGAGAGGACCCACATCGCGTAGACCACCGGTTTCGGGAAGCGATCGCGGCAGATCTCGGCCAGGTTGCGTCCAGTGGCGATGCCAAGCTTCGCCGAGAGGGTCTGGATCAGCATGGCCATCAGGTTGCTGGCAACGATGACCCAGATGAGCATGTAGCCGAACTGCGCGCCACCCTGGATGTTGGTGGCGAAGTTGCCCGGGTCGACGTAGGCCACGCTGGCGACGAAGGCCGGTCCGAGAAAGGGCCAGACGCGCCGAAACCAGGGGAGGTGCTCGTTGAGCAATACGTCCGAGGCGTTGGCGACCGTGCGCGAATCGCCAGCGTGCATGACCGAATGAGGGTTGTCGCCACCCATTGTCTCTATGACTCCCTATTGAAAATCGATTTGAATGCAAAAGCTCATTCGAAATTTAGGCTGGGCTAATATTAGCATCGATGGAGTGATCTGTAAACGGGGAGTAGTTTCGACCACAATCACTCAATTTGACACCAAGACCGCACGCCAATACAATGAAGCTACTTGAACTGAAATGTAATGTTAAATCAGCCAACGCGCGCACCATCGACGCGGTCGACGTACGACGGCGGGGACGGTTTGTGACGTGTCCTTGTTGAATAGTACGAAACGGTGGCCTCCGGCATATCGTGCGCTCGGTAACTCTGAGTAAGACCGATATGCGTCCGATCGATTCACCTCTGGTGGTGGGTAGGGACGACGGTTAAGCAACTCGTGGATCGACTTCGTGCTTGGCGACAACAAGAATTGCGCCTCCGGGTAAGCATGCCGTGGAACTGCGTTGCTCTTGCCCCGTCAGTCAACCTGTTTGCAGTTGGCAGACTCCTCATGACACTAGCCCGCGTCAGTATCGTCCCGAAATTCGTTGGCACACTTCACTTTCTCATTCTTCCGAGAGAGTCGATTCGTAGGCATTCGCGTCGTTGGAATTGCGCGAACATATTGCCATACCGAACATGATCGTCATGCGCAATTACGTGTCGGAATGTTCATTCATATGCTCAGTGAACCAAGAACGGAGGTTTCCAATTCCAATCTGATTTGCCCGATTCAGTGATCATCTGGCTGCTCTCGAGTAGCAGTGTGGGGAGACGATCGAATGACTAGCCCAAAATGGTGGGAAGATTCAACACAGTTGCGTTTGCTCAGTGAGCGATTTGATGCAGTCGGGGTCGATCGTCGCGAGTTCCTGAAATACGTCGGCGGGGCCGGTGGCGGCGCTGCTGTTGCGCTGGCGGTTGCGGCCTGTGGAAGCAGTTCGAAGACCACACCAGCGGCGACGAGCGCTGCGACCTCTGGCGGAGGTGCCGCAACGTCGGCCCCGCCGACGTCGTCAACGTCCGTAGCAACGACGGCTGCGAACGCGGCGCCGACGGCGACTCAGGTCGGGCCTGCGTTGGCGAAGGATCAGATCTTCACCATTAACGCCACTACTGAGCCAAACAGCTTCGATTTCAACAAGGATCTCTATTGCCAGGGCAACGCGCTCTGCTTTGCGCAACTGGGCCAGTTTGATCCCAGCCTCCAGGTCATTCCAGACATAGCCGAGAAATGGGAATCAAATTCCGACGGGTCCGAGTGGACTTTCCACTTCCGGGACTCGAAATGGAGCAACGGCGACCCTGTTACGGCTGGCGACTTCGAATACTCATATAAACGCCAACTCGACCCTGCTTCAGCTGCGCCATACGCTGGGTTCCTGTACGACATCAAGAACGCGCAGGACTTCAATCTCAGTCAGAACGACATCACAAAAGATGACGTCGGGGTCAAGGCCCAAGACGACAAGACTTTGGTGGTAACCCTTGAGGGCCCGCGGGCCTACTTCCCCGTCATTACATCCTACGTAGCCGCGGCCCCATCTCATCAGAAGACGGTCGAGCAGTTCGGCGACAAGTGGACCGAGCCAGGGAACATCGTTTGCAATGGACCGTTCACGCTAACCGAGTGGAACCACAACGAGAGCTATACGCTGAAACGGAACGATAATTACTGGAACGCGAAATCAATCGCTCTGACTGAGACGCACCATCCGATCATCGCTGCAGCGGCGGAATTCACCGCGTATCAAAACGGAGAAATCGACCTGTCCTTGCACGGCTCGCTCGGAAACCTCAATAAAGTCCAGAGCGACGAGAATCTGAAGAACGAGTACTTCAAGTACAACCTGGTCGGAACCTGGTACCTTGAGCCGCACGTTGGCATGCCTCCCTTCGACGTTAAGGAGGTACGACTGGCCATGGCCCACGCTGTTGATCGCGACACGATCGTCAATAACGTGCTGCACGGATTGGGAACGGTGGCCTATACATTCACTCCGCCAGGGATGCCCGGCTACGACGAGAACAAATACGATGAGTTCACTGCCTACGATCCGGAAAAGGCGATGTCACTGCTCAAGGGAACTCCGTATGAGAGTGGCAAGAACTGGCCGAAGATCACAATGACCCAACGCAACAATGAAGGTGACGGTCCCGTCGCCGCGGGTGACGCAGTCATCGCCATGCTCAAGGAAAATCTGGGTATGGACATTCAGCACGAGCTTGGCGATCCCAAAGACACCTACAATCGCGCTTACGAGCATCGCATTCAGCTCATGTGGTGGCGCTGGTACATCGACTATCCAGACCCGAACAATACGATGTACTTTGGCTTTTATTCGAAGTTCCCCAGCGGAGAACGAAATACCTTCTCCGACGAGACGTTTGACAAGCTCGTGACTGACGCTGCCGGTGAGTCCGACGTCCAGAAGCGCATGCAGATGTACTGGGACTCGGACAAAATTCTCGCGGAGAACGGGGTGGCCATTTTCGTGTACAACCCGTGGAACTATGGGCTCATGAAGCCGTACGTGACCGGCGTACCAACAGATAAGGATGGTAACCCGATCCCCACGTGGAATGTATTCATCCGCATGGATGATCGGATCAAGATCGCGCAGCATTAGCCGAACGTCGTGCACTTTTGGCCGGCGCAAATTGTTCACAGATCTCCTCCGCGATTTTGGGCTAATGGCGAGCCGCAGAGGATTTCGCTATTCGTCCGATGTCGTTGTCCGGTACGGAGAATCTCGCGGAGGGCTGAGCCTCGGTCGCGTCAAGCGACCCATAATTCTCCTCGTGTGTTGGGGGTGCGGAATTTACGCGTCAGTTCATTTTTGCGGTGCCCCGCGTCTTTACCAGCGGGCCAACGCAAAAATAAACGGCAGATCGGGAACGCTGACTTGCCCGAGGCTACGCAAGTACCGGGTAACCATGACGCGGTACTCCTGCACGCGAGAACGATGACCATGGAAAGGACGAACGATGGAAACCGCGGATGTCATCATCATTGGTGCTGGAGTCATGGGAGCAAGCACTGCCTTCAGCCTGGCGCGGCGAGGGATTACCAACGTACTCGTCTTGGAACGTAAGCAGGTTGCGAGCGGCGCCACCGGCAAGTCGAGTGGCCTGGTGCGGATGCACTACGCGAATCCAATTGAGACGCGCCTTGCCTTTCAATCGCTGCAATGGTTCAAGCATTGGGATGATATCGTCGGCGGAGAGTGCGATTTCGTTCAAACCGGGTTCGCCGCTCTGGCCGGTCCCGATCGAGTCAGTGACATCCAGGCCAACATTCGAATGCAACAGGAAATCGGAGTCAACACCCGATTTGTCTCAGCTACGGAGCTTGCCGAAATTCAGCCCGGGTTCTGGCTCGACGACATTGCAGGAGCGGCATACGAACCAGAGTCTGGCTACGCCGATCCGACCTCGACCGCTAATTCCTTTATGAGGTCCGCTCGTGATCGTGGCATCACGCTACGCTCAAACACTGAGGTCACTGGTATCATGACCGACCGCGGAAGGGTGACTGGCGTTGAAACCAACAAAGGCAACTATGGAGCACCGATCGTGCTGATCGCGGCGAACGCATGGTGTCGACCGCTTTTCCAATCTGTTGGACAGGATCTCCCGATCTATGCGGAACGGCACGAAGTAGTGGTCGTTGAGCGACCTCCCCAGATTTCCGGTACCCACCTCACGGTTGGCGACGGTTTGCTTGGAACGTACTTCCGACCTGAGGGTTCCAACCTCACGCTGATCGGAACTGGACGTGGTCAGTCTGCCGACCCTGACAATTACAGTGAGGCGAACACCAACTCCTATATTGACATGGTCGGGGAGCGCATCTCCAAACGCATCCCTGCCATGGCCGATGCGGGAGTTCGGCGCAGCCTGGTTGGTATTTACGACATGACGCCTGATGGTATCCCGGTGCTCGACTCCGTTCCTGAATCCGAAGGGCTGTATTGCGCGGTTGGATTCTGCGGACACGGCTTCAAGATTTCGCCTGCCGTCGGTGCAATCATGGCTGACATGATGACGTCCGGTGGGACATTGGCGACTGATCTTCACTCTGTTCGATTCCCACGTTTTGCGGAGAATGGGGCCAAACTCAGCACCACAGACTATCGCGACGACATAATGTCGCAACCGATGAATTCGGGTGAATTCTGACATTGACGTCGCCGCGACTGCCACCGCCACCAAGTCGTTTCGTTATCAGGGTGGCTCTCCGTGGCTGCCCAGCAACGATCAGTCGCGCCGTCCATTCAATCGACCGGCCGGTCCTCTCACCACAGCTCGGGCGGGTTCTCGATCGTGCCGGGGAGCAGCCGCTCGACGATGACCACGTCCTTCCACTCGCCGTCCAGCCGCGCATGCTTCTCGTAGAGGCCAACCTCCCGGAACCCCGAGCGCTGGCAGAGCGTGCGGCTGGCGACGTTCTCCGGGAAGATGCGCGAGAGCAGCTTCCACAGGCCGGCCGATTCGCAGGCGGGGATGAAGGCCTCCATCAGCACTCTACCGACGCCATGCTTGCGGAAGTCTTCGTGGACGTAGACCGAGAACTCGGCGATGCCGCAGTAGCACTGGCGCGATCGGTAGCTATCGGCCGAGATCCAGCCGACCACCCGATCGCTTCCCGCTTCGACCGCCACCAGGCAGGGGTGGTGCTCGTCATGCGCGGCGATCCAAAGCTCCCGCTCCTCGACCGAGCGCTCCTCAGTCTCGAACGTTGCGATACGCTGTCGAATGCCCTGGTTGTATATCTCAGCGATGGCGGCCGCGTCGTCCATCTCCGCCGGTCGCACCTGCATTCCTGGTCGTTCGCTGGCGGTCTCCGACAAGGTCGTTCCTTTCTCACTCGGCTGGCCCACTACCTACAGTATCCCACGCACGCGAGCTGTCACGTCCAGAACGCATTCATGGGCGCTTACCACGTACGGATGCGCCCCACAGCCACGACTCCTGCTGATTGTGGGGTAGAATGATGGCGCTGGGGTCAAACGAATAGCGACGCGGGGGCTTGCTCAGCCTCTTCACATGCATGGCGCGACAGGCTTTTCACATCGCACAACAGATGGAGGAAGACAATGGCGACTTCTCCTGATTCCTATGCTGCCCGGCTCGACGTTGACTTCCCCGAGCGGCTCAATCGGCTCACCTCCGCATTTCGGCTGATCTGGATCATTCCTATCCTGATCATCTACAGTCTGCTCAGCGGAGGTGGAAGCACGACCACGGTGACCAACACCGGCGAACACGTGCGGACCAGCGGAGGCGGGATCGCCGGCGGACTCTTCCTCGCGACGCTGCTGATGATCCTCTTCCGGCAGCGCTATCCGCGTTGGTGGTTCGATTTTATCCGCGAGCTGACGCGATTCAGTGCGCGCATCGGTGCCTATTTCGCGTTGCTTACCGACCTCTACCCCTCGACCGTCGAGGAGCAGGCGGTTCACCTGGAGATCGACTATCCCGACGTCGAACGAGATCTGAATCGCTGGTTACCCCTGGTGAAGTGGTTCCTGGCGATTCCTCATTACGTGGTCCTCTTCTTCCTGCTGATCGGGGCGATTTTCGCGATCGTGATCGCCTGGTTCGCGATCCTCTTCACCGGTCGCTATCCACGGAGCCTCTTCGATTTCGTCGTTGGGGTGAGCCGTTGGTGCTTGCGGGTGGAGGCGTACGCGATTCTGCTGGTGACGGACCGGTATCCGCCCTTCAGCCTCTCCTGATTCAGAATCTCACTGGATGCCCGGAGAAAACGATGAGGAGCCAGACTACCTGGCTCCTCATCCGTCTCATTGAGATGCGGCGCTCAGTCGTCGCCGGGCGAAAGCAACCCCGTTCGGGGCGCAGGCGACGCTGGTCGCGTGACCTCACCGTCAATACGCACATCGGGTAGCCAGTGAAGCCAGGATGGGAAATACCAGTTGGCGTTGCCGAGCAACGTCATGACCGACGGCACCAGAATCGAACGGACGATGGTGGCGTCGAGCAGCACTGCCACGGCCAACCCGAAGCCCATCTGCTCGAACGCCGAGAGCGAGCCAAGGGCGAAACTGGCAAAGACGACCACCATGATCAAGGCGGCCCCGGTGATCAGTCGAGCCGTCGCCTGCAGCCCAACCGCTACCGCTATGCGGTTGTCACCCACCTGATCGAAGTGCTCGCGGATGCGACTGAGCAGGAAGACCTGGTAGTCCATGCTCAGGCCGAACAGGACGCAGAAGAGGAAGATCGGCACCCAGGCTTCAATGGTCGGGGTCTTCTGGAAGTGGAAGAAATTGTGGAGGTAGCCCTTCTGGAAGACCAGCACCATCAGACCGTAGGTCGCGCCGACCGACAGGATGTTCATCACGATCGCCGTGGCCGACACAACCAGCGAACGGAAGACCAGCAACAGGAAGAGGAAGCTGAGCCCGAGCACCCACAGGAAGATCAGCGGCGTGTACTGGTCGACGATGCCGAAGAAGTCGGCATTGAAGGCCGTGTTCCCGGTGATGTAGACGTGGGCGCCGGTTCCTGAGAAGCTCGCCGGCACGATTTGATCGCGCAACGTCTTCAACGTGTCGTAGGCGAGTGGCGAGTTGGACGAATCGTTGAGCGTTGCGTTGACCAGGGCCAGATCGTTCGCGGGGTTCCATTCCACGGTCGTGTTCGGCACGAAGTTCGAATTCTGATTGATAGTCGCGACCAAACTGTCGATGGCCGACTGGATCCGCGGCGTATTCGTGGCGTCGATCACGATCTGATACGGTGCCAATTCGCCCGCCGAGAAGTCGCGACTGAGGATCGAATAGGCGGTCTTGGTGTCGCCGGGCGGTAGAGTTTCGACGCCCATCGAACCTCGATGCATGCTGAAGTAGGGGATCGCGGTGGTAGCCAGCAAGGCAACGGCGACGACTACGAAGACGGCCGGGTAGCGCATCACGACGCGCGCCTGGCGCCCCCAGAATCCGCGATGTATGACCTCATGCTCGTACCGCTGCTGTGCCGCCACGGTGGCCGCGTCGTAGCGGCGACGTCGTGGCCAGTCGACGCGATCGCCGATCAGGCTGAGCAACGCTGGGACGAGCGTCAACATGGCGACGACCGCCACCAACACCACCAGCACCGCGCCGGCGCCAAGGCTGCGGAACGTCGTGGAGGGCATCAACAGCATGCCGGAAAGCGCGAAGATCACGGTGATGCCGGAGAAGAGGACCGCCTTGCTGGCCGTCGACCCGGCGCGTTCGATGGCTTCCAGCTTTGGCCGGCCATGTCGACGCTCCTCGCGGAAGCGGGTGATGATGAAGAGGGCGTAGTCGATGCCGACCGCGAGTCCGATCATGGTGATCATGTTGACCACGTAGAACGAGAGGTTCATGACGTGGCCGAGCAGCGCCGTCAGGCCAACGGCTGCCAGAATGGCGACGAAGGCCAGCACCAGCGGCACCCCGGCCGCGACCAACGCGCCGAAGACGAGGACCAGGATAACCACCGTGATCGGCAACGAGATCTTCTCGGCGCTGGAGAGGTCGTGGCTGGCAATGTCGTTGAATTCTTTGTTCGCGCTGATCGATCCAACGGTGAGCACCCGTACGTCGCTGCCGTCGGCAGATTTGACGGCATTGAGATAGGCGTCGGTGTGCTTGTTCACCTCGTCGAATGTGCCCTTGAAGGTGACCGGAATGATGGTGGCGTGCCGGTCCGCCGAGATGAGCTGATCCGCGTTGGGCGAGCTCGACGCCTGGAGCTGATAGTAGGTCGGTGCTGAGACGACGAGATCGCCCAGTCCGGCCAGATTCGCCGAGACCCGATCGACCACGGCTTTGAACGCGGGGTCGCTGACCGCGATTGTTTCGGAGCGGATCACGATCGTCTCGCTGATCGGATTTCCCGATGGGAGCCGGTCGGTGAGGAGCTGTTCGCCGACGGCCGACTCGGGTTGACCGGTGAATTCCGATGTTGTACTGAGTGAGTTGCTGAGTCCGCTGGCGGCAACCAAAGCGAGCAGGATGACGACGACCCAGATGCCCAGAACGCGCCACGGATATCGCGCGCTCAGTACCGCGAGGCCGGACGTCGATAGGGCCCGTCGTTTGTGATGCGCGGAGTCGGGTCGTTTCGCGCTGGTGCTCAGTGGCCGTGAGTTGGCGGGCCCAACGCGATCGGGGTCCACGTGGTTATGAGAGGGAGGTCCGCTTATGGTTGGTGGATGCTTTCTGGTCGTCATGCGCCGATGTCTCCTTCTTGAAAACGACCCTGCGACGATGCTCGGAAATTTGCCGTTCCCCACCTGTGAGCATCGATCGTTGGGCATGAAGGAATCGCCACAACCGGCCGGCGAAGATTACAAGCCCGTGAGAGATTCCATGGCGCAGCGTGCGTGGCGCTGGGACGTACATCGAGCTTCGTTTCTCGCTCAAAGACACACCCGCTCGGAAGTTTCCGAGCGGGTGATCTGCGCACCGACGCTTTTTGATTGTCCGTCCAGACGATGCCGGAATCGGGTGTCTGCCACCTGTGCTGGGGTCCGTGGCGGCTGTTTGCCGGATCTCACGGGACTCTTTTGGTCCTCCGGCATCGTCCTTGACTGACTTCTTTATATCCCGAAGGGCATCTCAAACTCGTTACAGTCGCCGCCGAAGTGTGACGAAATCGTCGCGGTCCTGGATTGCGCATGCGTTGGTGGTTGGCAGGCAATCGGGCAATTCCAAGCAGACCGGCCATTGCTCGGGCAAGATCGTGCGTGCGCTCGTAGGGGCAGACCCCTGTGTCTGCCCGACCACTGTTTGCGAGGCGGCGCCGCCGCGTCAGCGAGACTCAATTGTTGCGTGTTGGGTTCAGGCGTTGGTGCCGCGCCGCGTCTGCTCCAGGTAATCCATCGCTTCGCGGTAGCGTTTGCTATCCATCAGCCCGCTCTCGAAGTAGTAGGTGAGCATGGTCTTCAGGCGCAGGACCGGCATGACGCGGTAGCCGCGCTGGTGCAGGTGCTCGATACCACCCTGCTCGCGATCGATCAGGACGATGGCATCGCGAACCAACAGGCCGTGCTCCTCGAGCGTCGCGGCGGTGCGCAGAATGCTGCTGCCGCCGGTCATCAGGTCGTCGATGATGAGGACCGTCTGCCCGGGGATGACCCGTCCTTCGATCTCCTGTTTGTCGCCGTCCGGCCGCACGTAGATCAGTGGATTGTCGCTGGTGAGTGAATAGGCGGTCGCCAGGTGCAACCCACCCATCGGCACGCCGGCCACCGCGCCAAAGGTTTCAAGCCTGGGACGGCGTCGAACCTGGTCAGCCTGGATCTCGCGATCGATCAGCCGTGCGATACTTCGAAGAACCGACGGATTGCTGATGAGCACTCGCGGATTGATGTAGATGGGCGAGCGTCCGGCGGTCGGCCCCAGACTGAAGTCGCCGAACTCGACTCCACCAAGATCGAAGAGGGCCTGAGCGAGATTGAGGTTGGAATCGCTCCCGAAGAGCACGGTTTCGGTGTCCTTTTCCTGCATGATCGTACATCGGTCTGGCGGCTCACTATTCTCGACACGATACCATATTTGTACTGGAACGGCTCTTCTCGTGAGGCTTGAACTGGGGACGCGGTACGGCCAAATGAACTATCAAGAAGCGATCAGCTACATCATCGATCGATCCGGCTACGACCGGGGATTCGTTGCCAATCCGTTCGACGCCGAGACCGTCGGCTTGAGACGCACGGCCTGGCTGCTCGAGGCATTGAACAACCCACAGCGCGCCGTACTCGCCATCCATGTGGCAGGCACCAAGGGGAAGGGCTCGACGTCCGCGTTTCTTGCGGCCATTCTGCGGGCCAGCGAACGACGCGTCGGTCTCTACACCTCTCCCCATCTGCACACCTTTCGTGAGCGTATTCAAATCGATGGCGAGCCGATCTCAGAGGCGGATTTCGCGGCTTTGACAGAAGAGATCGCACCGCTCAATGCGCGCCTGGCCAGCGAGAAGCCGGATTGGGGCGAGGCAACCGCGTTCGAAGTCGCCACCGCGCTCGCGTTCCTCGCCTTCGCGCGTGCCGAAGTCGATGTCTCGGTGATTGAGGTGGGTCTCGGCGGCAGGCTCGATGCGACCAACGTGGTTGAGCCGCAGGTCTCGGTCATCACCTCGATCAGCTACGACCACACCCGCATTCTGGGCGAGACGTTGACCGAGATTGCCGCCGAAAAAGGGGGCATCATCAAGCCCGGACGCCCGGTCGTCTCCGCGGCGCAGCAACCCGAGGCCGCCGAGACATTGCAACGCATCGCCAACGAACGTGGCTGCGAGTTCCTGATGGGCGGCGTCGACTGGCAGACGACCGGTACGTCGGCGTCCTTCGATCTGCACGGCCCGTGGGGCGATTACCGCGATCTCTCGTCGGCGCTGATTGGCCGTCACCAGGTGGAGAATGCCGCAACGGCCGTCGCTGCCTGTTGGGTGCTCGATCGAGACGGATTCGCGATTTCAGAAGCGGCGATTCGGGAGGGGCTGGCGAATGTGAGCTGGCCGGGCCGCTTTGAGCTCGTGCGAAACGACCCAACCGTCATCGTCGACGGGGCCCACAATGTCGATTCCGCTCAACGTGTGGCCGAAACATTGGCTGAAGAATATGGCGGGCATCATCTGACACTGATTCTGGGGATCGCCGATGACAAGGACGTCGAGCAGATGGTGCGCGTGCTGGCGCCGATGGCCAATCGCATCATCGCGACGTCGTCGCATCATCCGCGCGCCGCAAAGGCGGAGCGCATCGTGGCGGCAGTGGAGACACTCGATCCGCCGTTGCCCGAGATCGTCGTCGCGCCGGACGTGCCGCGCGCCGTACGCAATGCGCTGAGCTCAGCGGGCCGGGCGGACGTGATCTGCGCCACCGGGTCGCTCTACGTCGTTGCTGAGACGCGCGAGGCGCTGGGACTGGCGCAATCGGACGAATTCGAGCGAGAGCTACTCTATCGGTAGCGATCGCATCGGGCGCGAACCAGCCTACAAGAGGAGGACACATGCAATTCCCCTCGACCTTCAGTGACCAAAAGGTGGCGACGAACGGTATCGAGCTGCGCGTCGTGATGGGGACAGACGAGCAGAACCCGCCCCTTCTCATGCTGCACGGCATCTACGATCGAGCCGAAAGCTGGTTGCCCGTTGCCGAGAAGTTGTCGACCTCATTCCGGGTGATCATGCCCGATTTGCGAGGACACTACCGCAGCGACTGGCCCGAGACGGGATACGAATTGACCGATTATGCGGACGACGCCGCGGGTCTGCTCGATTCACTCAACATCGATCAGGCGTTCGTGCTGGGGCATTCCCTGGGTGCCCTGATCGCTATGGTGTTGAGCGGCCAAAATCCGGAGCGCGTACGCGCCGTGGTCCTCGAAGATCCGCCCTCGGAACGTTCCAACGATACGCGCACCTGGTTGGGTGCGTTGCTCAGTGCCAAGCGCGCCACGGCGGAGCAGACCTACGTCGCGATTCAGGGGATTCACCCCGAACGGACCGAAGAGGATTGGCGCCGCGAGACCGAATGGCTGCGTGCCACATCGGACGGCCCATTTCTTGCCTTGATTGAGGCGACCGCCGGTGAGCCGGAGAGCTTTGACGCGGCGATGGAGCACATCTCGAGCCCGACACTGCTGCTGCAGGCCGATCCGAGAAAGGGCGGAGCGCTGACGACTGCAGCGGCACGGCGGGTTACTGAACGGCGAGATGATCGTAAACTGGTGCGATTCCCGGATACAGGACATCTGATCCACATCGAGCGCCCTGAGAAGTTCTTGGAGGCGGTTGAGGATTTTCTTCGCGAGATGTGATGCATAATTCTGTAACGATTTGCCGCGTGCTGACATCGAGGTGAATCACGTTGGCGGGATTGACGTGTCTATACTTGTGACCACGATACAGGTGCGCTCGAACGATATGACTGGTAGGCTGGTGGCGACGAAATCGTGAATGACGACTTGAACGTTCGAATACCGGAAGGGAACCAGGGTTTGCAGGGCAGTTCGGGGACACCGCAGGGCGAAAAAGACGCGCGGCTCAGCTTCGACATCATCGGCAGTCGCGTGGCGCTTGGGCCATTGCGGCGCGATCTTCTTCCCGTGTACCGTCGCTGGCGCGACGGATTCGTGGCCTTGCGTGCGATGTCCGGCGACGCCTGGTCGGCCGTGTTGGACGAAGATGGCCCCTGGTATGACGAGCTGGTCATGACTGACGAGCATGCCTGGTTCACCATCTATGAGCTTAAGACGCTACGTCCGATCGGTATCACCGGCTTGATCGACATCGACCAGAACGATCAATCGGCTGAGTTCTTCCTGCATATCGGTGAGATCGCCAGTCAGGCGCGTGACTTCGGTACCGAGACCGGACGCTTGATGCTCGAATACGCCTTCGTGGCGCTGCAGCTCGAGACGCTCTTTCTTATGACGTATGAATTCAACCTTTCCGAGTTGCGCTCATTCGAACGGGTCGGCTTCAAAGAGTTCGGCCGCCAGCGCCAGGCGCACCTCAAAGGTGGCCGCCTGTGGGACGTCATCTATCTCGAGGTCCAGGCGGACGAGATCCCGGGGTTAGGACCGCGCGGTGACTTCATGATGCAGCAGAATTTCCACTAGAGTCCGGTCCAACAATAGACCAATGACAAGGGCGGCCCTCTGTGGCCGCCCCTTCGTTTACCCGCGTATGCTCGCTGTAATGGCCCTCACCCCCAACCCCCTCTCCCGCAAAGCAGGAGAGGGGTGTCCAAAGGGTGCAGCCGTACGGCTTCCTGTTCGTCTCCCCTCTCCCGTTCGGACGGGAGAGGGGCCGGGGGTGAGGGCTGTCACGGTGGACAACCGTTGCGCAACAACGCTGTAGCTCAAATCCCCGTTAGCTGCTCAGCGACATATCCGACACGATCGGATAGGTGAAGCCGTTGAACTTCAGCCCGCTGACAGTCGAGCGCAATCCCCAAACCGAATACTG
Organism: uncultured Chloroflexia bacterium; assembly: GCA_963822235.1. GTDB lineage: Bacteria > Chloroflexota > Chloroflexia > Thermomicrobiales > Thermomicrobiaceae > CALAGB01. The sequence continues at coordinate 676,592 of CAWGGU010000004.1, read as the reverse complement.
ATCGATCAGCGGCGCGCCGGGCGCGATGTCCATCAGCTTGTTGATCAGGTCGACGTAAATCTGCTTGCGCTTGGTCGCGTCCGTCTCCTGGCGCCCATCCACCAACATCTTATCGACGTCCGGATCGTTCAGCCTCGACCAGTTGAAGTTGGCGCCGATGTACTTCGAATGGAACAGGCTATAGAGAGCGTCGTATTCACCGATGCGCAGGAAGATCGTCGTCGCGTGCGTCGCGCCGTTGTAGTTGTCCTCATAGAACGGCGGGCGAGCCTGTGACTTGATCTCTACGTCAATTCCTGCCGACCGGAGTTGCCCCTGGATCAGCTGCGACGTCGGATCGGCACCGCCGCCGTAATCGATCGTATTGAGGATGATTTTCAGCTGTTCGCCATTCTTGCTGCGAATGTCGCCGGAGCCAGCCGTCCATCCAGCGTCTTCCAGCATCTGCTTCGCCTTCTCGAGGTCAAACGCGTAGCGTGACTTGAGATCGGGCGTCGGGAGCAGCGCCTGCGCCAGGTAGCTGATGGCTGCTTCACCGGTTCCCTTGAAGAGTGTGTTGATCATTCCCTGCTTGTCGATGGCGTAGTTGATGGCCTGGCGCACGTTGACGTCGTCCGTGGGCGCTTTCTGAGTGTTGATGAGCATCGTCAGCGGAACGCCGACCCAGGAAGCGGACTGAATCGTCACGTCCTTCGAGCCTGTGAAGTGCTGGATATCCTCGGCGGAGAGTGGCGTGGCCACCTGCACCTCGCCTGACTCCAGCGTGGTCGATCGCGTCCCGGCCTCCGGGACGAAGCGCCAGGTAATCGAATCGAGGAAGCCTGGCCCATCGTGATCGGCCCAGGGTGCCTTGCGCTTGTAGCCGTCCCAGCGCTCCATGGTGGCGTGGTCTTTCGCCACGTATTCGGTGAACTTGTACGGACCGCTAGTGATGGGGTTGGTCTGCACCTTGTCACCCTGACTCTTCGTCCCATCGGGTGAGAGAAAGACGAGGAAGGGGCTGGCGGCGTAGCTGAGGAACGGCGCGAAGGGCGAGTCGAAATTGACCTTGGCGGTCATGTCGTCCACGACGTCGGTCCCGGTATATCCGGACAACGAGCTGAGCGACGCTCCCGCCTTGAAGTTTGGATCGACTATGCGATCGAGGTTCCACTTGACGGCGTCGGCGTTGAACGGCGTGTCGTCCTGGAAGGTCACATCCTTGTTCAGCTTGAACGTGACCGACTTGCCGTCCGGCGCGGACTCGTAGGAGGCAGCCAGCCATGGCACGAGCTCGCGTTTGTCGGTTAAGAAGAGGAGGCTCTCGGAGGCTGACGTGGTCATGGTGAAGGTGATGGCGGATGGTGAGGCGTGCGGATCGAGCGTTGGTGGTTCCTGATCGACCGCGATAGCGACCTTGCCGCCTTGCTTGGCGGTGCTGGTCTGCGTGGATGTGGCCGCCGTGGTTGCGGCTGGGCTCCCCGAGGCGGGACTCGCCGTTGAGGTATTCGACGTGGCGGCGCTCGTTGCCGTCGTTCCGCCGCTACTCGAGCTTGTGGTTGGAGTGGTTCCGTTGTCGGTCGAGCCCTTCGACGAGCAGGCAGCGAGAAGCGTCAGACCGCCTACCCCCATCAGCCGCAGGGCCGCGCGGCGATGCAGCCGGTATGTGCGCGGTAGCGAAAGCCGATCGGGAGAATCGTCTTGAACGGGTTGCATATCTCCTCCTTGTACGAGTAACTCGCATCGACGTCGATGCGGAGTCGTCAGCCTCAATGCCGAGCGGCTCGTGGCTGGGAGTCTCGATCGAACGAGGCCTGCCACCGATGCATCATCAACACCCCCGCCTTGTGTTGGGTATGCAGTCGATATATTTACGCGCCGCCGCCAGAGTGGGGTTGAGGTACTTCACCCAGACTAGAGATGGTCATGAAGCTTGTCAAGGAGTTTCCGTGGACAGACGCGGATCGCGCAAGTGGGTGAGGGCTGTGTACGCGGGCGAGAGGCTGTCACAAGCGGCCCTCACCCCCGGCCCCTCTCTCCCTCACTAACTCTCCCTCAGCTTGAGGGAGAGGACTGGAGTGAACCCCTTTTACCGAACCACGGGCAAAGGGAAGGTTGGTTCTCATGCGGTCACCAGCGTCTCGAATTCGGCGGGTGGCCGATAGCCGAGGCTGGAGTGGAGCCGTTTCTGGTTATAGACGATCTCAATGAACTGCTCCAGGTGCGCGTCGGCCTCGGCGAAGGATTGGTAGTCGTTGAGGTAGACCTCCTCTCGTTTGAGCGTCTTGAAGAAGCTCTCGATCCGGGCGTTTTCGTAGGGGTTCCCCACCGCCGCCATGCTGAGCTGGATCCCGGCGGCCTCGAGCCGGGTCACGTAGTCGGTGCTGGCATACTGCACCCCATGGTCGGAGTGGTGGATCAGGCCGGGGTCCGGCTGCCGCTGCTGGAGCGCCCGCTCCAGCGCGGCCAGGGTCAGTTGCGTGTCGATGCGGGTCGAGAGCTTCCAGCCGATGCAGCGGCGGGAAGAGGCATCCAGGATGGCCGCCAGGTAGACGAAGGCGGTGGGCAAGCGGATGTACGTGAGATCGGCCACCCAGACCTGATCGAGTCGGTCGCTGGGCAAATCGGTGATCCGGTTGGGGGCGGAGCACAAGCCGTGGGCCGAGTCGGTGGTCACGACGAAGTGCCGTTTGAGCTGACAGAGCAAGGATTCCTGGCGCATGACACGCAACACCCGCTTGTGATTGACGCGCCAGGATCTCCGGTGGAGTTCCTCCGTGACCCGGCGATAGCCATAGCCAGGGAACGACAGCACGATCTGCTCGATGGCCTCCCGCAGCTCCACGTCCGGCGCGGCCCGCTGAGCCAGCGACGGATGGGTGGCGTACCAGGTCCGGCCGGTGCCGGTGAGCTCGCACAGACGGCGGATCGAGAGTCGGGGCTCGGCAGTGTGCAGCGCGGTAATCATCGCGTGCCGCTCCCCCAGGGACCGCCCTTGAGCCCCTTTTTTAGGGCCGTGTTCTCCAACACCAACTGCCCACACAAGCGCTCCAGGTCAGCGATGCGCGCTTCCAACGCCGCGTCCCCCGTCACCACCGGTGGGCCAAAGGCGTCTTCCCCGCGCTCGGCATACTCGTGCCGCCAGCGATCCACCACGCTGTTGGCCAGCTGGTATTCGCGACACACTTGGGCGGGCCGCTTGGCGCCACTCACGATCTGGCGCACCACCTCGAGCTTGAATTCCCGGCTATGGACTCGTCCGCGTGCCATGGGTTGGTCTCCTTTACGGTGCGGTCAGTCTACCGCGTCCGCTGAAACCTCCCTTTGCAACTGGTTCGCTTTTTGGGGTGCACTCCAGACCATCCCGACGATCAGGAGAGGGGTGTCCAGAGGGTACAGCCGTACGGCTTCCCGATCGTCTCCCTTGTCCCAGAATTGGGAGTTGGTTCTCCCTTGGCCCTTTAGCTTAAATCTCCCTTGCCACGCGTGTGCCATCTTCCATGGCGTGGCGTAAATGGCGTGGGGCGAACGCGTCGCCGATCACGTGGAGCTCCATGCTGCTTCCGTGTTGTTCGGCATGTGCTCGCAGAGCGTGGTAGAGCGCGTCGCGCCCGACCCCACTCGACGACACGATGACGCTCTCCGCCGGGATGTCACGCCTCGCTTCCGTCAGGACGTGCTCCACCGTGACGCCTTCTGGGGTGATCGCCACTGGCGCCGTGAGAACCGTGATCGTCACGCCGTGTCGCAGCAGGCGCTCAATGAGTGCGGCGCGCAGCGTGGTGCCGATGTCTTCCCCCAGACTGTACTGCGGCGTCACGATCTCGACCTGATGCCCGGCCAGGCTCAGGGCGTCGGCCACTTTCGGGCCAGGGGTGTAGCCGGTCTCGTCCAGGATCACGCAGCGCGCGCCGACCTGCGCGTTCCCCGCCAGTACCTCAGCCGCCGTCACTACGTGCGGGAGATCGGCGCCAGGAATGTTGGGCCGGCGCGGCTCCGCCCCGGTGGCCACGATCACCACGTCCGGCTGCTCGGCCAGCACGGTTTCGATGGTCGCCTCTTGATCGATGCGGATCGTCACCGGCAGCTTGCGCAGCTGCCCCTGTAGCCAGTCGACGCTGCCACGATAGGCCTCCCAACCGGGAGCCTTGCAGGCGATCAAGATGGCGCCGCCCAATTCGTTGGCGCGCTCGACCAGCGTCACCTCGTGCCCGCGCAGGGCCGCGACGCGTGCCGACTCCATCCCGGCCGGTCCACCGCCGATCACCAGGACGCGTTTGGGATTCGTCGCTGGGGGAAGCGTGCCCCACTCGAGCTCATGGCCGATGACCGGGTTCTGGACACACTGGATCGGCAAGCCGAAGTAGAGCCGGTCGATGCAGCCCTCGTTCGAGCCCATGCAGACGCGGATGTCGTCCAGCCGCCCTTCGCGGGCCTTGTTCGGCAATTCGGGATCGGCGATGAGCGCGCGCGTCATGCCGATCAAGTCCGCGCTCCCCTCACGCAGCACTTGCTCAGCTTGATCAGGCCGCACGATGCGCCCGGTCACGATCACCGGCGCTCGCACGGCTTCGCGGATGCGCTGCGAGAGCCCGGTGAAGGTGGCAGGCGGAAAATAGGCCGAGGGGATATTGTAGCCACGCGAGCGATAGGTGGAGATCGTTCCGCCGGTGACGGTGAAATAGTCCAACAAGCCGGTTCGGTCGAGACGGACGATGATGTCGAGCAGGTCGTCGGGACTGAGCCCGCCCGGTACGCGATCGTCGCCGGAGACGCGTGCCCCAACGATGAAGTCGCGTCCGACGGCAGCACGCACCGCTTCCAGCACTTCGAGTGAGAACCGCATGCGGTTTTCCAGCGATCCGCCATACGCATCCTGACGATGATTGATGGCTGGCGTCCAGAACTGGTCGGGGAGCTGATCGTCGTAGAAGGCCAGATCGCAGCCATCGAAGCCGCATTCTTTGAGCCGCCGGCAGGCCTGGGCGTAGTGCTCGACCATCTGTCGGATCTCGTATAGTGAGAGGACGTGCGGCACGCTCGAAGCGATCTCGCTCACGGTGGCCGATGGTCCGTAGCCGGTCAGATCGATCGTGGCGCGGCTGCGACGGCCATAGGAGGTCACCTGGCTGATGGCCAGGGCGCCATGGGCCTTGACGGCCGTCGCAGCCTCACGCAAGCCGGGCAGGGCCGCGTCGTCGTAGAGGTTGACGTGATCGTGAGACATCGGGGTTAACGGCGAGGCGGCGGCCGAGCCGAACATCATGACCGTGCCGCATCCGCCGCGCGCCTTTGCTTCGTGATAGGCGATTTCGCGCGCGCTCGGTGCCCCGTTGGCTGCCAGGTTGGTGCCGTGGCTGGTGGAGACGATGCGGTTGCGTGCCTCGACGTGGCCCAGTCGTATGGGGGAAAAGAGGAGCGGGTAGTCAGTCGTTGACATGCGCATTTTCCATTCAATGGTGCGACAGTCGTTGAGCCTGGCGTCGCGGGAATGAGGGCGGGGTGCTTCCGGCGCGGCACGCTGGCGAGGCAGTCTACGCGGATCGAGATGACGCTGTCTATGGTCATGACGGCTCGGAATCACACGATCTCATTTGGGGCAGACTGGACCTCGGTGGTGGGCCAATCGACTCTGTGGGTCTCGCTGGTCGCTCACGCGGGGCTGAAGCCGCAGCGCTCAATTCGCCGAAGCCTGCTCGAAGCAGGCTGAGAGTCTGCTCCGCAGACATTCAACCTGCTTATGGTCCTTGACGAATTACTTCGGTATCGAGTGGAAGAGGGAGGGCACAGGTCCCTCCCCTACGTTAGCCCGCGGAGGTTCAGCCCGCTTGAGCGGGCTTCGCCTAGGTCAGCGCGCGGCTTCAGCCCAGCGCGGTCACGTACCGATTCAATCCGTCAATGACAATCACGACGCGAATAGGTGATCCGCCGTCCAACTTCATGGTTTTCCCGAAACACACAGGCGGGCACTATGGCCCGCCTGTCGTCGCGAGGGATTGCGAGACGCGTCTACGCGAACTCGCGGATGAATTTCGACATCGGTTGCGTGCCGAACTTGGCGGCCAGCCAGGCGTCGAGCCAATCGTGATCGGTGCCACCCATGTTGGTGAGCTGGTAATGCTCCGCCCGCCCGCCGCAGGCGTCAGACAACAGTGCCAGCCAATCCTGGCCGCTGGTTGTACCATCGCTGCCAACCGGGAACATGGTCGTCCCGGTCACGCGGTCGGCATGGAACTGCGGGTCGAAGTAGGCCACGGTTTTGGCGACCACATCGCGCTGTTCGGGATGGGCGCTCAGGTACTCGTTCACCTCTTCGAGCGGATAGCCGCTGGTGCGACCGGCCGCCTCGAGCATCCGATAGAAGATGAACCCGGACGCTTCCACGAGCGCGAAGCCGGGACGGCGCGCGGCCGCGATCATGGCCAGATCGTCGCCGATGATAGCCACGCGCGACTGGTCTACTTCACTGCGACTCTGCAAGAACTCGGCGCCACGGATGCAATCGGCCGCGATCGAGCGATAGACGTATGTGTTGGGATCGTCGATGCCCAACGTTAGTAGTCCAGGGTACTCCGCGGCGAACGGCTGATTGGCCAGGCGCTGACCACGATGCATGAGCGTCAGACAGACGTAGCGCTGCCGGTCGTTGTAGTCCGGCACGTGGTTGACGCTGCCGTACTTTGGCGTGTTGTACATGGCCGGAAATGGTCCGTCGCCGTGCGGCACCGAATAGTAGCCGAAGAGTCGATAGGGCCCGATGCTGGTCAGCTTCAGCGCGTAGACGGTACAGAAGTCAGTCGAGTGGAGCGGCATCGGCTCCAGCTGTGGGCGTGCTTCGTAGCGCGCGAGCTCCCGATCGACGCCGTCCCAGTAGTCGTTGAAGTCGACCGGTTTTGACACGTTGTCCGTCATCTCACTCCCTCTCATCCAACCGTCGGCTCGGCATGCTCGCGCGTGGTCGCCGGGTGCAGGTGCTTTGCCAGAAATGCTTCAACTTTAGGCATGACCCAGGCGCGTCCGGCGTCATGGGCGCAATGCTCGTAGGGGTGAAGCTCATTCGGGCAGGTCATAGCCTCGACCAGCGCGTAGCCGGTTTCGGGCGGAACGACGTCGTCCTCGAGACCGATGTAGACGAACATCGGCGCCTTGATGTTGGAAGCGAAGTTGATCCCGTCGAAGTAAGCCAGCGTCTCGCGGACCATTGGCTCGTGATCCGGGTGCAGACGGAGGTACTCGTTGATCTCTTCATACGGATACGAGTGCGTCAACGCGGCGCAGTCCATGAAGCCGCACAGGTACGGGGCGCCCGCCGCGCCGCAGGTGATGACGTCGCTTCGTAGCGCCGAGGTGGTGATGGTGAGCGCGCCGCCCTGACTGCTGCCGTGTACGCCGATGCGGCTGCCATCGACTTCGGGTCGCGTCAGCAGAAAATCGACCGCGCGGGCCGCGTCGACGTAGAAGCCGCGGTAGGAATAGGTGTTCTTGTCGATGATGTTGTTGATCAGTAAGCCGGGGTAGCCGGGATTGAAGTGGTTGTTCGAACGCAGCTTGCCACGCGGCGCCACGCCGACCGTGGCGTAGCCCATCTTGGCCCACGACTTCGGCAGGGTCGGTTCAGAGACGTAACCTGGAACGATCAGCAACCCTGGGTAGGGTGGGGCGATGTGCGACTCCGTCGGCCGGGCGTACCAGCCCGCGACCCGCACGTGGTCGAGGCTGTCGTAATGGATCTCATAAACGTCGACCTCGTCGTTCGAGCGCATCGGGATGTGCTCCATCGACGGGTTGAGCGGGATCTCATTAACCTCGGCCATGATGTCGGCCCAGAACTGGTCGAAATCGGCCGGCCGTTCGAGCGTTACCTGATACTCATGCGCTGGCTTGCGCTGTGCCATATTTTTCTCCCTTGAACACGTTCCTATGGAACGACCGCCGCCTCGTTCGGACGCGCGGTCAATCGTTTCAGAATCGCGGCTCTCACCACCTCGGCGACGATTTCCTCCTCACCCATTTGCATCGTATGACAGTGGATAATCACGCTGTTCGGTTTGGCGCTCGGCCCATTTGGCTCGAACAGGAAGATGCGTGGATCGCCCTCTTCGAGCGCGGCGATCAGTTCGCGGGCGCTCACGCCGGAAGGCTGATCGAACGTGATCTCAACGCGCGGCGTCAGGTGCTCGCGACCGTCGTGCAATAGGCTCACGCCGATGCCGGGCACGCTCTGCAGGCGTTCGATCATGTACTCCGCCTGGCTGATCCAGTGGTCCATCGCCGCTTCATGATCCCGTTCGAGGTAGAGCTGAATTGCGACCATCAGGCCGACGATGTCCTCTTTGGCGGCCTTGGCAGGGCGGCCGATACTGTGGTTCGGGCTGCCGTTGGCACGAGCCGCCGCGATCAGATCGGCCTTTCCCGCCAGGATTCCCGATGACTGTGGACCGTGGAGGCCTTTGCCGCCACTGTAGGTCACCAGATCGGCCCCCTCGGCGATGTAGCGCGTCAAGTTGCTGTTCGGCGGCAGCATGGCGGCGGCGTCGACCAAGACCGGCACACCGTGGCTGTGCGCGATCTCGCAGGTTTGAGCCAACGAAAGCGCGCCGCGACTCGCCCAGGGCGACTCGACGTAAAGTACGAGCGCCGTCCGCTCGCTAAAGGCTGCCTCCAGTTGATAGGGGATGGTGGCGTGGCCGTAGCCGACCTCAATCAGCTTGACACCAGCGGCTCGAACACTGTGGTCGTAGCCGTTTCGATGGGCCCGGTGTACGATCGCTTCGCCTTTGAGCCCGGTCGTGTCCGGAAGTTGTTCGATCTTGATCGGATCGCTTCCCGCAACGCAGGCAGCAGTGCCTACGAGCAGTCCCGCCGCCGCACCACCGGTTACCATCCCTGCTTGCGCCCCGGTCGCGCGTGCGATCAACTCGCTGGCTTTGTCTTGTAGTTCATCAAGGACGATGTAGGCCCTCGCCGCTTCGTGCATCGCCTCCACGACTTCCGGCTCCATAATCGAGCCGCCGAGTCTCGTATGCGTTCCACGGGCGTTGATTATGGGCTTGAGACCCAAGCGTTCGTAGATGTTGCTCATACCAGTGTGTACTCCTACCTAATGCTGACGAGGCCAGGTCTTCTGTTGGTCACTGACGGCGACACAATAAGGCCCCCGTCGTTTTCGCAGGGACCTGCGACGTTCCAGTCTCCCTTATCGACGGAGATGCGGGTCGAGGGCATCGCGCAATCCATCGCCGATAAAGTTGATCGACAAAACGGCTAGCGCGATCATCACGCCTGGCGGAATCCAGAGCCAAAGCATGGACTCGAGGACTGTTAGTGACTGAGCATCAGTCAACATGTTGCCCCAACTCGACGTCGGAGGCGGAACTCCCAACCCGAGGAAGCTCAACCCGGCCTCGAGCAAGATTGCATTTGCGATTCCGAAGGTCGCCGCGACGATGATGGGGGCCAACGCGTTTGGCAGCAAATGACGCGTAACGATGCGCCAGCCCGGAGCGCCAATTGCCCGGGAGGCTGTCACGAACTCCCGTTCTCTCAGAGACAACAGATCTCCACGCAGCAGCCGGGCGATTGGGGGCCAACCCAGGAGTCCGATCGCCAACATAACGTTGTAGATGCTTGGTCCCAGCACGGCCACCATCGTGATGATGATGATCAATGATGGGAACGAGAGAAAGACGTCGGCCAGGCGCATGACCAGCCCATCCACCCAGCCTCCGAAGTATCCGGCGAGCGCGCCGAGCGTCATTCCGATTGCAGTGTAGATAGATACCGCCACGAGTCCAACTGACAGGGAGACTCGACCGGCATACAGAAGGCGGCTAAAGACGTCACGTCCGGCAGCGTCGGTTCCGAGAATATGTGCCGTGCTTGGTGGTTTTCGGTAGCTGCTGAGGTCGACTTTATACGGGCTCTTGCGGGCGATGACAGGCGCGCCGACTGCTCCGACGACGAGGAGCAGCAACACGACCAGGCCGACCACTGCCATGCGGTGACGGCGAAAACGTTGCCACAGTGATGGACTCTGGCGTACCCGATTGTCGCTCAGCTGACCAAGTCCCTTTGTGACCACATTAACGTCTTGAGTGATCTCACTCGTTGGATTCTCGCTTCGTTCCACGTGATGCGTCCTTACGAGTATTTGATGCGCGGGTCGATGAAGGCGTACAGCACGTCTGCCAGCAAGTTGCTCATCAGAATCAGGACAGCGGCTACCAAGTTGATTGCCATGATGATCGGATAATCACGGCTACGTACGGCTTCGATCGCCAGCGTTCCCATTCCCGGCCAGGCGAACACGGCTTCGATGATGACCGTGCCACCCAGCAGCTTGGGAAGGTCGAGCGCGATGACGGTTACCAGCGGGATGAGGGCGTTTCGAAGGCCGTGTCGGTAGAGCACGAACAGCTCCGCCACGCCCTTCGCCCGCGCGGTGCGCATGTAGTCCTGGCGGACAGTCTCCAGCATGCTTGACCGCGTATAGCGGATTAGCGGCGCCGCATGCGATAGACCGAGTACCAGAGCCGGCAGCACCAGATGCTTGAGCGAGTCTCCAAATGAGGGAGATTGGCCGATCGTGCTCATACCTGCGGCCGGCAGCCATCGCAACTTAACCGAGAAGATGTAGATCGCCGCCAATGCCAAAAAGAAGGCAGGGATCGACACGGCGGTGAACCCGAACACCGTCGAGATGTAGTCGGTTAATGAGTACTGCTTGACCGCCGAGATCACCCCCAGTGGGATAGCAACGAGCAACGAGATGAACTCGACGGTGAGCATCAGTTTCGTCGTCGGCCAGATCCGCTCTCGAATCTTGCCCGTTACTGATAGTCGATCGTTGTAGGAAAAGCCGAGGTTGCCCTGAGCGACCTGTTTGAGCCAGAGACCGTAACGAACCGGCAATGGTGCGTTCAGTCCCAACTGCGCCTTTTGCTGTGCGACCCAATCGGGCCCGAGTGAGGCGATCTGCTCCGGATCGATCATGGCCGAGATCGGATCTCCGGGCGCCAGGTTGATGATCAGATAGGTGACCATCGTGATTCCTATTAGCACCGGAATGCTGATCACGATCCTTCGCAGAATGTAACGTCCCATCTGGCTCCTCGGCTCTCCCTCCAGATATTCCTAGCTCTTCACAGACCAGGTCTCAGCGTTCCACAGTTTGTTGTCGAGGTAGCTCGGAGGCACGAACCCCTGAACGTTGTTGCTCACCCCGTAGGAAGAGTTCGGCGAGTAGAGAAAGATCCATGGGAGCTCGTCGTTCAGAATCTTGGCAATCTGCGTGTAGAGCGCCTTGCGGTCGTCTGGATTGCTAACACCCTGCGCCTGAGCATAGAGCTTGTCGATATCTGGGTTGGCGTAGTGGCCGTAGTTACCGCCATTCGGTGTCCACGTCGTCGAAATCATGTAGGTGCCCGACACGCCGGGATCCGCGCGGAAAACACCGCCTCCGGTCGTCCGCAGGTCGAAATCTGTCGCCTGAATCGTGCGCCGGTTGGCCTCGGCCGCATCGACCTGATCGATGTTCACCTTGAGGCCCACGTCGCTCCACTGATTCTGGATGATCTGCATGGCCGTGTCCCGCTCCTTCGTTCCAGGCACGTGCACCATGTCGAGCGTGCGGCTGCTGTCCCAACCGGCATCCTTCAAAAGCTGTTTCGCCGTGTCTGGGTTGAACTTGTACTCATTGAGCCCCTCGGGAACGCCCATCCACGCCGGTCCGAAGATCGGTGAGTTCGTGATTTCACCCTGGCCATTGTAGATCTGCTTCAGAATGCCCTCTCGGTCGATGGCGTACATCATGGCCTGACGAATGCGCTTGTCCTTCAGGTAATCCTTTTGCACGTTCACCGCGAGGAAGTCCATGCTCGGGCTGGCCACGCTCATCAGCTGAGCATTTGACAGAGTCTTGACCTTATCTGTGTCCTGCACTGCCAGTGTCATGATGTCGATCTTGCCGGTTTGAAGCTGTGCAAGCGCGACATCGGCAGTCAGGATCTGGAGGAAGAGGCTGTCGAGTGCCGGCGGGTCACCCCAGTACGTGTCGTTGCGTGCGAGTTCCAGATATTGGTCCGTTTCGTACTTCACGAACTTGAACGCGCCCGCCGTCACGGTCGGTGCCAGGGCAAACGAGTGTTTTTGGAGTTGGTCAGGCGCCACGTCCTTGAGCACGTGCTCGGGCATGATCCCCAGACCCGAAAAGTTACAGAGGTTGACGAGAAACGCCGCGTCAGGAGCCGAGAGGTTAATCGTCACGGTTTGAGCGTCCGGTGTGACGATGCCGGTAACGCTATCCGCTTTCTGATCGCTGAAATCGGCGGATCCTTCGACCTTGGAGAGTCGTCCACGCCAGTAGCTGCCACTCCGCTTATCGATCGCGCTCTGGAGCGTGAATCGAACATCGCTCGAGGTGAGCGGCGTACCGTCGCTGAATTTGACATTGCTGCGGAGATTGAACGTATACGACTTCGCGTCGGGAGCCGCTTCGATCTTCTCTGCCATATCCGGAATCGGCTCGAGCTTGTCGTTCATCTTGACGAGCGAGCCGAACATGAGTCGCTCAACCTGTTGCTCGTTGCCTGACGTAGAGAAGATGGGCATCAGAGTAATTGGAGAACGCCACAGCACGTGGACCTGTCCGCCCTTGGCCGCAGCCGCCGTGGTACTCGCGCTCGTTGCCGTTGAGCTTTGCGGCGACGCTGCGGTTGTCGCTGCCGCTGTCGCTGCCGCTGTCGACGCCGTGGTTGCCGTGCTGGCTCCTGAGCCGCTTGTCGTCGACGTTGACGCGCTCGCCGTCGTCGGCGTGCTCTTGCTACCGCCGCAGGCCGAAAGCAACGCGCCCGCGACTGTCGCGCCGACGCCCATCATTGAGAGACGTGCGAACGACCGACGACTGAATCGCAACGACATCCCTGCACTCAATTTCTTATTCACCACTGTCTCCTCATCCTCCTCATCGGCGCTGCTGACGTTCTTTGTCACCAATTCGTCCCCTCGCACCACCGCGACGATCGAACGACTCCGTCTGGAATCGCTGTTTGCTCATGGCTGTGCCCGATCAGCCACACGAAACCCGGGACACGCTGACCGATGGCCTCCCCTCACCGGAAATCGGTCGCAAAGCCGCGCCTCGACGGCAATATTTCGCCCACCGCCATTCCACTCCAGCGCGGCGGGCGCCTGGATTTCTTGGTCGGTATCGGCAATGTATTGGCTCTCACTGGTACGAAGTCTCCGTTGACTCCGGCCATGCCTTGTCGGCTCTCCTTTCGCTTGCGCCATCCCGATCATTCCCGCGTCAATCGGTTGGCTGAGATGATGACCGTGCGGCTGCACGGTCATCCGTATGGCCAATCCTGGAATCCACAGCCAAGCGAAATCACGCGACAGGAGTCGAGCAGTCGTGGAGCGCAGTCTTCGGCCATCGGCAGCGGGAACCGGAACGTGGGTCCGGCCACGCTCACCGACGCGACGACTTCGCCGTGAACGTCGAATACGGGGCCGGCAACGCAGGTGATGCCTTCTCGATGCTCCGAATTATCGAGCGCGTAACCACAGGTGCGAATTTGCGCCATCTCCTGTCGAAACTCGTTTGGATCGGTGATGGTGGTCGCCGTGTAGTGTGTCAGGCCTGGACTTCGAATGATCTGTTCGACGAACGTTTCAGGTCCAAAAGCCAGCAATACCTTGCCAACTCCCGTACAGTGAACAGGGCGTCGTTTTCCGACTTTGGATTTGAGCATGATTGGTTGTGGGCAATCGACCTTATCGATGTAGACCGCCTCGGTGCCGTCAAGCTGCACGAGGTGGACCGTCTCCTGAAGTTCATCGACAAGTCGTTCGAGATGCGGGCGTGCCACCTGACGTACGTCAAGGTCGTCCAGGAGTGCCACCGAGAGTCCGAGTACTCGGTGGCCGAGGAAATAACGCTTGCTCGGATCGTCGCGACGAATGTAGTGGTGGCGAACAAGGTCTTGCAGGAAGCGATATGCGGTCGTCTTGGTGATGTGTGTGAGTTCGGCTACCTCGGTCAACGTCAACCCGATCGGATGACGGGCAAGTGCCTCAAGGATGACGAGGGCTCTCAGGCTGGGAGGATCATCTGTGGATCGCGCGGAATCCACATCAGCCGCTGGTTGGATGGGGTAGTCGGCAGGACAACTCACTGTCGCGCCGTACCTTCCATTGACACCTGGCCCCGATTGACGATATCGGAATAGGAAATAACAGTCGTTACACCAGCGATCTCGTCCAAAGATGAGTGCTGGGTCGTCCACTGGTGATATTGGATTTCATATATGCACCCATGGTATGTGCTGATTGCCGCCATGTCAAGACGCGAAATGCCGCAAAGACGCAAGCCGCAGAAGCAGAAGACCAGCTGGAGCTGGACTTTTTCTGTGAGAAGTGCCTTGCACACTTCTTCACCAATCCCGTACGGCGGTGTCGCAGGGAGTAGGTCGCGGGCCAAGCGGGGCAGAAGAGCGGTATCCGTCCAACGGAAAAGGAACGTCATGAGCAAGCAAGGTTCTCTTACCGAGAACGCGCCACGTACAGATCCGGTCGTGAACGTCGTCGGTGAGCGGGTGGCGCTGGGGCCGCTGCGACGCGATCTGCTCGGGACCTATCAGCGCTGGTTCAACGACTTCAACACGCTGCGCACCACCGGAGCGCTACCGCTTCCACTCACTTTCGAGCAGCAGGAAGCCATGTACGACGGTCTGGCGACCGACGACCGAGATCCGCACGGCGTCTCCTACACTATCTATCGCTCTCACGACATGACGCCGATCGGCACCTGCCGCCTGCAGGACGTCACCTATCGCAACCGCACGGCGGAGTTGGTCATCATCATTGGCGAGCCACAAGAGCGGGGCAAGGGATATGGGACTGAGGCCGTGCGGCTGGTGCTGGATCACGCTTTCACCGCGCTCGGACTCAACAACGTCATGCTCAAGGTCTACGAGTTCAACCTGGCGGGCCAGCGCGCTTACCTGAAGGCGGGATTTCGCGAGTTCGGTCGGCGCACCCAGGCGCAGTTCATGGGCGGCAAATTGTGGGACATTATCTACATGGAGTGCCTGGCAAGCGATTTCAAGAGCCCGGTACTGGGCAAGGTGTTCGTGGGGGATGTGCCGAGGGGGTGAGGGGCGAGGCTTGAGCCGGGTTCAATGGTGACTGTCTAATTACGTGCGCAAACGTTCGGCGTGCACCCAGGACTAAAGATCCTGGGCTACAATGACGAAGTCCACTAAAGGGACTAGGGTTTTGTCGCTAGATCGTTCAAAGAATAGTTTCACATTACACATATCACGATAATTCAGCCCCTTTAGTGGGCTTCGCCTAGACTAGCGCGCGGCTTTAGCCCAGCGCGAGCGTGGACGCAGCTGCCGGCTCATATCGTCGAGCCAATCAACCCAGGGTGAACGCCCGGCGAGCTGCAATGCGATCGAGCGCCGCCACACGCCTTTCTCATCCAAATCTCAACCCCCGTACATACCCCGTTTACACAGCGGCACTAAAGTGAGATCAGAGTCGATTCGGGACCCCTACCGGATCGATTCAGAACCGACTTCCCCCTTCTATCCCCCAAGAGTGGCCCGCCAGCCCCATTCACCGGCGGGCCACTCCTGCTTCAGGCTAGATGATGCCCAGCTCGCGGCCCGACTCGGCGATGGCGTCGAGTGCCGTCTGCAATTGCTCCTGGGTGTGGGATGCGCTGATCATGGTGCGCAGACGCGCCTGGCCTTGCGCCACCGTCGGGAAGCCGATGCCCTGCGCGAAGACGCCGCGTTCGAAGAGCTTGTCGGAGAGGGCCATGGCCTTGTGTGCCTCACCCACGATCACCGGCGTGATCGGTGTCTCGCTGTGACCGGTGTTGAAGCCCAGGTCGGTCAGCTTCTCCTTGAAGAAGCGCGTGTTCGCCCAGAGCTTGTCGATGATCTCCGGCTCCTGCTCCAGCACGTCGAGGGCGGCGATGCAGCTGGCGACGACTCCCGGCGGCTGCGAGGTGCTGAAGAGGAAGGGCCTCGCCATGTGGATCAAGAAATCCCGCAGGACCTCGTCCCCCGCGACGTAGCCGCCGACCGCGCCGATGGCCTTGGAGAGCGTGCCGATCTGGATCTGCACCCGACCGTCGAGTCCGAAGTGGTTGACCGTGCCTCGGCCGTTCTTGCCGAGGACACCGGAGGCATGCGCATCGTCGATCATGACGATGGCGCCGTAGCGCTCCGCCAGATTGACGATGTCGGGCATGGGCGCGATGTCGCCGTCCATGCTGAAGACGCCGTCGGTGACCACCAGGCGCACGCGCGCATCCTGGCTCTCCTTGAGCACCTTCTCCAGTCCGTCCATGTCCTTGTGCGGGAAGATCTTGCGCGGCGCTCGGCTCAGCCGGATGCCGTCGATGATGCTGGCGTGATTGAGCTGGTCCGAGATGATGACGTCTTCCTCTTTAAGGAGGGATTGCAGCACGCCGACGTTGGCGGTGAAGCCGGACTGAAACGTGAGCGACGCTTCGGTGTGCTTGAACGCGGCCAGTCGCCGCTCCAGCTCTTCGTGCAGCGTCATGGTTCCGGCGATGGTGCGCACCGCTCCCGAGCCGACTCCGTACCACTGGGTGGCCTTGACCGACGCTTCGACCAGCTTCGGATGCGTAGTCAGTCCCAGGTAGTTGTTGGAGGAGAGGTTGATGACCTCTTTGCCGTCGACGGTGAAGACCGGCTTGTTGGCGCTGCCGATGACCCGCAAGCTGCGGTGCAGCCCCTGCTCCTTGAGCTGGTTGATCTCGCCGGTCAGAAAGCCCATGCCGGTGCCAGTCTGTGCCATATCAGACTCCTTTCACATCTTCTCGCTGGGGTTGGGATAGAGGATGACCTTGGCGGCCTGCCCATGCAACAGCAGATCCATCCCCTTCTCGAAATCTTCGAGCGGCATGTGATGCGTGATGAGCGGCGAGACGTCGACTAGCCCGTTCCCCAACAGCGTGCGGGTGCGGTACCAGGTGTCGAACATCTTGCGGCCGAAGATGCCGTGCACTTCAGCCCCCTTCAAGACGAGAAGCTCGCTGAAGTCGAACTCAAACGGACCAGAGGGGAGGCCGAGCATGGAGATGCGGCCACCCACGCGCAACGCGCCGAACGCCTGGCGAATCCCCTGCGGCGCGCCGGAGAGCTCGAGGACCACGTCGGCCCCTTCGCCGCCCGATTCGCGCATGATCACCTCGACCGGATCTTCGGCGCGGGCGTCGATCACGCGTGTCGCGCCCATCTCACGTGCCAGGCCGAGGCGATAGTCATTGATGTCGACCGCCCAGATGGGGGACGCGCCCGAGGCTTTGGCGATGCCGATCGAAAAGAGCCCGATCGGCCCGCAGCCCATTACCAATGTCGAGCGTGCGGCGATCTCGCCGGAGAGCGTGGTGTGGACGGCGTTGCCGAACGGCTCCTGGATGGCGGCGATATCGACCGGCAGATCGGGCGGATTGACCCAGGCGTTCTGCTCCGGAATGGCGATGTATTCGGCGAAGCAGCCGGGGCGGGTGACGCCGACCAGCCCCATGTTGATGCAGATGTGCTGCTGGCCGGTGCGGCAGAGGTGGCAGTGGCCGCAGCCGATATGCGTCTCGCCCGAGACGAAGTCGCCGACTTTGACGCGCCCGACGTCGCGTCCGACCGCGACCACTTCGCCGCAATATTCGTGGCCGAAGACCATGGGGGTCTCGCCAAAATTCTCTTCAGCCCATTGGTCCCAACGGAAGATGTGGAGGTCGGTGCCGCACATCGAGGTGGCTTTGACGCGGATCAGCACGTCGTGGTCTCCGGGGATCGGCACCGGGACCTCGCGGATCTCGGCGCCGGGTGCACGCGCGGGCTTGACTACCGCGCGCATCGTCTCGCCCATGAGGGCCTTCCCTTCGTTTTGTTGGCGGACCTACGATGCCCACCATCCACCGCCAGCGTACTACGTTCGCGGCGAAAGGGGATTAATGTGCGCAATCGAGGCGTGGCTCTGCTGTGAGAGAGTCCGCATGTGATGGGCCAAGGAGGGGAGAGGCACTCAGGTTCGCTCGCATGTGTGCTTTCGATCTGGATTGAATCGGATCGAGACACGATCCATCGAGATTCGGCGGATCCAGTGCGGGGAAAGGGTTATGGTTCTCGACGAACTACACCCTCGAATCGGTCGTAGTCCATGTCGTAGCTGTAGACGATCGCGTCGTCATGCTGCCGAGACATTGCAATGATCAGCGCATCCGTGAAATCGAGCCTGGCATGGCCGCCATACAGTGCTAACGCGTCAAGCACAGACTGACGATCATGGATTCTGATGCCGCGAATTGAAATGAGAGCGGTGAGCATTTCAGCGATGTCAGCCTTTGGAAGTTGGTAAAGCCGAGGTGACCGAAGGACAGCGACGGAATCGGCGACCACGCTATGTGGAAGCTCGACGATTTCGTCACCGTGCTGGATTCGCTCAAATAGTGCCTGGCAGTCGGCTTGCTTTCTTGGGTCATCACCGGTCAAGAGCCGAATGATTACATCCGCATCAATGAAGCTCACGCTCATCGCCGATGAAGTTTCTCTTCAATTGCGTCCTCCCGCGCGATTTCCAGCATCTCCTTCACATCCATTGGGCGATCCAGTTTTCCGGCGGCTCCCGCGAGAGAGGCGATATTCGGATACTTCGGAACCTTCAACATGACTTTTCCAGAGTCCTCAATAACGAATGACACTTTGTCTCCGGTATGAAGCCCTAAGTGTCGGCGAACCTTTGCGGGCAACGTTATCTGACCCTTGCTGGTAATCGTGGATACCGACTCTTTCACCTAGTCCTCCGATTCAAGGAATTCTTCACTGTGAAAGGAGAGTATATCTCATCCTTGAACGTCGAGAGGGTAATGAAGTGTCATGACTTCTTCGGTACTCCCACCAAAGTCTAAAATGTTCACATACCAGAGATGGAGGGACCGTCAATGCCAATCCCAAAACCCAAACACCTTGGCCCGGAATACGGCGCGCAATTTGGAGACGAGAGCATCGTCGCGGCCTATCGGCACCGGCCGCCGTACCCTGCTGAGGTGTTCGAGGTCCTTGATGGCTTGATGGCGGACGGTCCACGCGTGGTGCTGGATGCGGGCTGCGGCAGCGGTGATCTGGCCGTGCCGCTGTCGCGATTGGTCGATCGCGTCGACGCGGTCGATCCATCCGCGGCCATGATCCATGTCGCTAGAGCCAGAGCCGAGGCGGATGACTTGCCCATTCGCTTCGTCCTCTCTTCTATGGAAGATGCCGCGCTCTCGCCGCCCTATGCGCTGGTCACCGCCGCCGAGAGCCTGCACTGGATGGACTGGGACGTCGTGCTGCCCCGCGTCCGAGATGTGCTGGCGCCGAACGGCGTGCTGGCCATCGTGGGTCGTATCGAACAAGCGAACCCCTGGTGGCCGGAGTTGCTGAAGATCATCCAGGTCCACTCCACCAATCGTGATTTCCAGCCCTATAACTTGTTGGCGGAGCTCGAAGGGCGCAGCCTGTTCCGCACGCTTGGGCGGCAGGGAACAGCACCGGTCCCGTTGGAGCAGACGGTGGATGACTACATCGAGTCAGTTCACTCGCGCAACGGCTTTTCCCGAGACCGCATGACGCCGGAAGCGGCCGCGGCGTTCGACGCTGTGGCGCGTGAGCTCCTCGACCGGTTCGCGGACGCAGGGATGCTTCGCTTCGAAGTGGCCGGGTCGGTCGTCTGGGGCGAGCCTGCTCCGTGAGGTGTGACGATGGGTTCGTATTCCCGAGCGCCGGAGATTGTTTGCGACACGAAGAACCTCCCGGAAGAGGGTTCTCCGGGAGGTTGCCATTCAAGCTAGGTTGTTATTGAGGCGCGAGCGCCTCGGCGCCTACCAGCGGTTGCTGTAGGTGCGCTCCTGGCGATGGCTCTGGAAGCAGTCTGAGCAATAGACGGGCTTGTCGTTACTCGGAACGAACGGAACCATCGTCTCCTTGCCACAGGCGCTGCAGACGGCCGGGTGCATGGTGCGCTCTGAGCGTCCGCCCCCACCGTAGCTTCCGCCACCACTGCTGTACGAGCTACCACCACCACCGCGCGACGCCTTGGCGGCACGCCGGCAATCCGGGCAGCGGGACGGCTGGTTGGTGAAGCCTTTCTGGGCGTAGAACTCCTGCTCACCGGCGGTGAACACGAACTCAGCGCTGCAGTCACGGCACACGAGGGTCTTGTCTTCGAAACTCATTGGTTTGGGGTCTCCTCTGAAACGGGCGATGCCACAGTTAGGCCGTTCGCCGATACGTTATATCCGGCACCGATCTTTCGACGAGCCCAAATCGGAGACAAACCCTCTTTGTCACCGGGAACGCGCACGTGGAAAAGCGAAGCCATTGCAGGCAGTATATCAGGTTTCGTCAGAAATAGCAGCAAGTCATACTCGACACAGTTTGAGAAGGATTGATATTGGCCGTTCACCTTGGGTGACGTGGGCGAGTTCGTGGGCAACGGAGATGAGGCGACGCGGCTTACGATCGCGACGGCGTCGCCAAATCACGTGATCGAGTGTGATCGCTAGACGTTCAACGCGACTTTCTCGGGCTCGGCTGCCAGGAGCTCGTGAACGCGAGCCTGTGCCGTCTCCCAGGTGGTGATGACGCGCTTGAACTCCGGGTGGTTCTCCCGCAGCTCGTCGATGGTCTTACAAGCCCGATCCTGATCCCAGGCCCGCTCAAGTCTCTTGTTGGTCTCGCTCAGCCACGTCTGAGCTTGCTCGAGACGCTGGAGACGAGTCAATTCGGACATGGCCCATTTGTGAGCGGCGCTCGCCAGCTGCTGCGCCTTCCAGTGCTCACCATCAACTCGTGCCTGTTTGGCACGGTCGATGAGCTCATGATAATGATGCGCGCTGGGCGTGTTTGCCCACTCTGGACGCGAAAAGGCTGCCAAAAAGTCCAACTGCATCTCCTTTGCACGACTGGCCCTTACTATTCATCATACGATACCCGTGCAATGTGACAGTCAGGCACCATTCCCGCGTCCTCACGCGAGATAGATTGGGTGATTCCCTCCTTTGCCGCTGCAGCTGGTTGATGCGGGTCAGGCGCAATCGGGGTCGCAGCGCAGGTGCGCGAACGCCAGAGCGATGGCCGCGGCGTTGGAGATGACGGCCACCTCGCCGTTTTGCGTGTCGTCCAGCAGTTGATCGAGCGAGCAGAGCTCGATGTCGACCGTCTCCAGGTCCCCGCTGTTCGGTGAAGCGACGCGGCGAGCCTCGCGCGCCAGGAAGAGATGACCGCTGCCACCGCCACGGTTGCCGTCATTGGTGAAGCAGCCGAGTGACTCCCAGTCCTCGGCGCAGTACCCCGTCTCCTCGCACAGCTCGCGTCGCGCCGCTGCAAGCGGATCCTCCCCGGGCTCGATGTAGCCGGCCGGTAGGCTAATGCAGACCCGACGCGGACCATGCTTGTAGCCTCGCTCCGTGACGACGAGGTTTTCTTGAGTCAACGCGACCACCACCACGTAGTCGCGCATCTCGATGCCGAGAAATCCGTCCACACTGCGACCGTCGGGGAGCTCGAGGTCTTCTCCCCAGACGCGTAGCCAGGGATCGGCATCGAGCAGAAGGCGCCGCTGCCGTGTGCGCCAATTCGCAGGATCGGTCCTCTCGTCTTGGTCGCTCGTCATCGAATTTCCTATCCAGCCCAGAGCGTGAAGAGTCCAGTCTGTGCCACGGTCGCCACAGTATCACGCAGCGGTCGCGAGCAGGCATTGCCGGCGTGGTTCAATCTGCGAGGCGGCCCTCGTCCGGCGCCGATTCAATGGCCGATGTGCCCAGGTGGTGGAGCGCATGCACTGGTCCTTCTCGTTATTGATCGATCTCATCGGAACTGCCGTCTTCTCTCTGAGCGGTGGTCTGCTGGCGGTGCGCCGCAACTTCGACGTCGTCGGCGTGGTCGTCCTCTCGGTGGCGGCGGGGCTCGGGGGCGGCATGCTGCGGGACGTGCTCCTGGGGCATACGCCGCCTGACGCCCTGCGCAACGAAGCCTATCTGCTGACGGCACTCGTGGCCGCGCTGATCGCCTTCTTTTTCCACCCGCGCGTCGAGCAGCTGCGTCGCAGCGTCTTGCTGCTGGACGCCATCGGCCTCGGTTTCTTCGCGGTCTCCGGCACGCTGCGGTCTCTCTCGGCCGGATTGGGGCCGGTGCCAGCCGTGCTGCTGGGCGTGGTCACCGGTGCGGGCGGTGGCGTCATCCGTGACGTGCTGGCGCTGGAGGTCCCACTCGTGCTGCGACGCGACATCTATGCGCTCGCGGCGCTGCTCGGTGCCGTCGCGTTCGTCGCGGTCGATCGCATCTCGACGCAGGTGGTCGCCGCGATTATCGGTATTGCGCTGACATTTGTGTTGCGGATTCTCTCGATACATTTCGGCTGGCAGGCACCCAGGCCACGCAAACGTCGCGACCCGGCGATCGAGCAGAGCGAAGAGCCCGAGCTTCGATCGTAGGGACGTGGACGTCGCAACACTATGCCCGCACTCGCAACCGCATCATCGCGGCCGCTCCCAGGATCAGGGTGAAGGCGAGCAACGCTGCGAGGTTGACCAGGATGTCACTGGTCGACGCGCCGAAGATCATCAGGCGATTGAATGCATCGTTGGCCCAGGCGTGCGGCGTGACCTTCGCCACCTGCTGCATCCACTGCGGCATGACGAAGAGGGGCCACCAGCTACCGCCGAGCGCCGCCAGCGCCATGGCGAAGAGGACGATCAGGCCGCTGGCTGCCCGAGCCGTCTTCACCATGGCCGCCAGGAAGAGGCCGAACGACGCCGATGCCGCGATCAGTCCGAGCGTGATCAGCATGACGCCCAGCGGCGCGCTACCGATGTGGACGTGGAAGAAGAGGATGCCGGCTGTCCAGAGGATGGCTGCCTGAACCACGCTCCGCGTCGCCGTCCCCAGCCACTTACCGGCCAGAATGGTGCGGGGCGATACGCCGCTCGCCAGCAGCCGATCCATGGTGTGGTTGGTCCGCTCTTCCAGAAACTGCGCCGCGGCGAATCCGGCTGAGAAGAAGACGAACATCGTCACGTAGCCGGGCAGTTCTACCGTCGCGGCCGCGACGGTCGGTACGTCGCCAACCTGCTTGGTCTGGATGGCGACGGGATCCGCTTCGGGCGACGTCGACGTAGTCATCTGCTGTATGGCCGAATCTAGCGCGGTTAGATCGACGGTCGCTCCACTGCTGGTTGCCAGCGCATGTGCGGTCGACGCGATTACCTGGCGATTCGACAGGTCCTGCGCAATCGAGCTTGCAAGCCCATTCAGCATCGCGCGCGTCTCGGGCTTGTTTGGGTCGCCCACGACGTGGATCTCAGCCTGCTGGCCGGACTGCACCGCCGCGCTGAAGCCCTGTGGGAAGAGGAGATAGCCGTCAAGCTTGCCGTTGTCGACGTCAGCTCGCGCCTCCTGCGCCGTCATCTGCGTGGCGTGGTGGTCGGGGTTGGCGACCAATGCATCGATGATCTGCTGGCTGATCGAACCGGATCCCTCATCGGTGGCCAATACGGCGTGTATCGCCGTGTCGTCGGCGCTCACGTTCCCGAGGGCGGCGGAAAAGCCGGCCACGAAGATGAGGGGGAAGGCCAGAGCGAACAGGACCGCGAGCCGGTCATGAAAGAAGAGGCGCAGGTCTTTCCAGATCAAGAGGAGCACCTGACGGGTGGTCTTCATATCGTTGCCCTCCTCAAGATGCGCGCGAAGATGAGATGACTGGCGACGAATCCGGCCACCGTGATTCCACTCAGCACGGCGAGTGGCCCAAGTACCCCTGCCAACGTGGCGCCGTCACTGACGATCCGCTGCAAGCCGGTGTTCGCCCAATAGGTGAACGTGCCGCGCGCGAGGGTGCCGAGCGTCGTGCCCGACGTGACGGCGAAGAAGGTCCCGCCAAACACGGTCATAATCATGGTGGCGAAGACGGGGATCCAGATTGCCTGTTCCTGAGTGCGCACGATGACCGCGATGCCCAGACTGAAGGCGCTGGCGGCGACGACGACCATGAGGCCGAAGAGCAACCCCCAGATGAAGGAGCTCAGCGTGAAGAAGCGCAGCGTCACCGCGGCCAGCGCGAAGAGGACCGTCAGCTGAATGAGCCCGCGGAAGATGTTCCCCAGGAAGAGGCCGGTTAGGAACTCGCCGACCGTCAACCGCGTCGTCAGCAGACGCTCAAACGTCCCTCCACGCCGTTGCTGCACCAGCGATTGCGCGTTGAGGCTGATAGCGAAGAGGGAGAACATCACCACGATGCCGGGAAACATCAGTTCGTCGTACTTGATTGGCTTCTTGGTGTCTTCCGTGACCACCGCAACTGCAGATGTCGACTGCGCCGCCGCGAGCGACCCGCTCACCGCCGGCGCAATCTGCTGGTCCGGAACGGCGACCCCGGCGGTCTGAAGCACGTCAGCGACCTGTTTACGCAGCAGTGTCTCAGCCCCCATACGCTGCGCGACCTGGGCGATGAAGCCAGACACGATCTGATCCGCCTGAGCGCCGTTGCCACGCTGGTACTCGACCACACTCACCGGATTGCCGGTCGCGAAATCGTTCGAGAACCCAGCCGGAATCTCGGTGTAAAGCAAGATGCTGGAGTGGTCGATCCGCTTCCGCGCGTCCGACGCCGACAGGAGCGTGACGTGTAGGCCCTTTACCCCTTTGAGCTGCGTGAGGAAGGTTTGCGCGGCTGGACCGCCGTCGTTGTCGACGACGTAGGCCGTGCCATGGAAGGTCGTGCCACTACCGAAGGCGCCGATCAACAGAGCAAGAATGACGACCGGGAGGAGAAGGCTGAATGCCAGATCACCCCGGTCCGCGAAGTAGGCTTTGACCTCACGCAGAGCGATGAGCCAGAGTCGTGTGAGCATGGCGTCCTCCCTCCGTCAATCGCGCAACGAGCGACCAGTCAACGTCAGAAAGACCTCTTCAAGCGTCACCTTGTCCGACGCTCCGAAGCGCGATTTGAGCTCAACCGGCGTACCGAGGGCCACAACCTCGCCATGGTCGACGATAGCGATACGGTCGCAGAGGTGGTCCGCCTCCTCCATATAGTGGGTCGTGTAGAGGACGCACATGCCGGATTTGTTGAGCTCCTTCACCGTTTCGAAAATATTGTTGCGCGACTGCGGATCGATACCGACGGTCGGTTCGTCGAGAAAGAGGAGTGCCGGTCGACCCATCAGGGCCACACCGACGTTCAGGCGTCGCTGCATGCCACCGGAGAAGGATGAGACGCGCTGTTTGGCATGCTCGCTAAGTCCGACAGTGTGCAGGATCTCCTCGGCACGGGCACGAGCCGCTTTGCGATTGAGGCCGACCATGCCGCCAAAGAAGAGGAGGTTATCGAGCGCGGAGAGGTCCTGATACAGGGCGATCTCTTGCGGGCAGACGCCGATCTGTTCGCGCACGCGACCGGGATTGTGGCGTATCGAGCATCCGCCGATTGTCGCATCGCCCGAATCGGGCGGCAGGACGGTGGAGAGGAGACGGATCAAGGTCGACTTCCCGGCACCGTTTGGGCCGAGGAGACCGAAGATCTCGTTCCGATCGATGCCGAAGCTGACGCCATTGACGGCGGCGACGTTACCGAAGGACTTGACGAGGTGTTCGACCATGACGAAGTTGGACTGGGTCATGCCCTGTCGATCAGGTGGGGAGGCGTCAGGGACGTCGAGCATATTGCGTCCTCCATCCAGAATTTACCCATACGTCATGAGTATCGACGTCTATGCGTCTCGTGGATGTGATCACTGGCTGCGCGCTCTGTCAATGGCGTGTCAACTGCGGCGGCGAATCATCAAAGCGATAGGCCGACGGGCGGTGCCCTAGGTTGACACGAAAGCGCAATATGGGGAAGCACTCTGTTGCCCGCACGATATCCGCGGTGACCCACAATGAACGAGACGGGCCGACCAATCTACGTGATGCCTTGTGAAGGAAGGAGATCATGAGCGGCCATCGCGGACACGCCGTCGTGCACGCGCCGATTGCCGTCATTGCCCTGCTACTCGTGGCGTTCGCCATACCGATCGCGGCCACCGGTTCAGCGTTGGCAGCGAGCGCGACGACGATCTCGCGGATCTCGACCTCGCAGAAGGTCATTCTGTTGACCATCGATACCGACGGCATCCGCGGCTACATGCCGTGAATGCTCGACACGCTGGAAGAGAAAGGGGTTCGGGTCTCGTTTGGAGTTACCGGCGGATTCGCTTCGGGGAACGCCGACCTGATCAAGCGCATGGCCAGGGACGGCGACACCATTATGAACCATTCGATGAACCATCCATACTTCACCCAGATCTCGAGCGCGCAGCGCGCGTCGGAACTGCAGCAGGCCGACAGCGCCAGTATGAAAGCGGCCGGCGTTTCGTCCAAGCCGTTCTTCCGCCCGCCGTACGGTGATTACAACGGCTCTGTGCTGAGCGACCTGGGAGCCAATGGGTATCGGTACAACGTGATGTGGTCGGTCGACCCGCAAGGCTGGCGCGGTAAGTCCGCCGCTGAGATCACGTCACTCATCCTCTCAGGGGCCAATCCCGGCGCGATCGTCCTGATGCACTCCACCGACGCCGGGGATGCGAGCGCGCTGGCGGGGGCCATCGATCAGCTGCGCGCGCGTGGCTATAGCTTCGCCACCCTCGGCGATTTCTTCTGCAATCAGCCACCGCCACCACCGCCGCCACCGACGACGATCTACTTCCCACAGACGGGACACTCGATCAGCAACGGCTTCCTGACCTACTGGAATACGTTCGGTGGTCTTCCGATCTTCGGGTATCCGATCACGGATGAGTACACAGATCCACTGACCGGCGTGGTGACGCAGTACTTCGAGCGAGCTCGCTTCGAATGGCATCCGGGCGCCTGGCCGAGCCGATTCGACGTCGAGCTGGGATTGCTCGGGACGGAGTTGGCGCAGCAACAGGGCTTGCTGGCGACGGCGCCGTTCCAGCCGGTCGCTGGTGGGAGCAACGCCGATTGCACTTACTACCCACAGACGGGTCACTGGCTTTGCTCTGGATTCCGCGCGTACTGGCAGTCGCGCGGCGGTCTGGCGATCTTCGGCTACCCGGTCAGCGAAGAGTTCCAGCAGGAGGGGTGACCGTGCAGTACTTCCAGCGCCAACGGCTGGAGTATCACCCGGAGAACTCCCCGGCGTGGCAGGTGGAAGGCGGGTTGCTCGGTAACCAGCTGGCGACCAAGAAGTGAGCTGGTTTGACGTGGAAGGGAGGTCGGCAGGTGAAAGCGAGGTCACAGTCGCAGCAATCGCCGTTCGCCTTCGCGTCGGCCATCAACGGTGCGTCCTTCGTCATGACACGTATGAGTGACGAAACCGGGAACAGCCTGGTCGGTCGGATGCTGACCCACTGACCGTTCTGTCGCTCAACCACCGCCGTGGAAGCGCCGGCCGCCTGGTTGGTTCATAGGGGCCGGGGCGTCTGTGCGGGTGACGGTGAAGCTGGCCCCGTCGGAGCTTAGTGCGGACGTCGTCACCAGCGGCTGGCCATGCGATGTCTGCAGCGTGACCGACTCCACGTTCATCTGGCCAATCGTGCGTGATTCGCCGTTCTGGACCGCGGTGCAATCGGTGAAGGTGATCGAGCCGAAGCTGTCGAGCGGCAGAAGCAGTTGACGCCCAGTCGACGGCGACTCCTCAATCCATTCAGCCGAAGAGAGCTGCGATTGATACTGCTCGGTCGTCTGATACGACTGCGAGGTCGTGTCGTCCCTCATCACGATCTGCCAGGAGCCCTGCGCCTGCTGCGTGATCGAGACGCTGACGGTATCGCCCGGGCTGATGTTCAGCGGAACCGTTACCGACGCTTCGGGCAACGTCTCGAGGAGCGCCGCATACGTCACCTGGCCGTTCTGCACGATGGCGTCGGTTCCTGCCTGGATCAGGTCGGTGGAGGTCACGCCGCCGATGCCGACCCATGTCGCGTCGGCGCCGTCAGCGGCACTGGCGTCCACGTTCGGCACAGTCCAGGTCCCCGATACGGCGGTGAAGGAACCACCGGACGCGATGTAGCCTGCCCAGTTCTCGGATGCCTCCGAGCCGATCGCGGGAGACGGATTGGGCGCGGGCGTCCCGGATTGACCCGTCGGGCCGGATGGCGATTGCAGCGAGCGCGAGTCGGGGTACTGGTCCGATTGGATCGTCCAGGTTCCGCTCTGTAGCACCAGGGTATAGACGTTGACGTCGGACTGCTGCAGCGACCCACCGGTGCCAAAGTTCGTGGTCCAGGTCTCGGTCGTCGTGGCGTGGGCGACGTGTGCCGAATCCAGCGTGATCGGTCCCCATTCAAGATTATCCAGGTGGATCGAAATGACGTTCCCCTCCTGCAGGGACCGCATCTCCTGCAGCAGTTCGTCGTAATAGGTTTGGGTAGCCGTGTCCTGCATCAGTGAGGGGTCATTCTTGGCCAGTGCCTGTTCCTGCTCTTGATTGGCCCGCTGGATGACCTGCTTGATCGCCTCGACGATGTCGCTGCTCGGGCTAGCGATGGCGGCGGGGGAGGCTGACGGTGTGGCGACGGCCACCGATGTCGGAATCGACGTCGGCGAGCTTGACCCATTCGCTGCTGGTGAGACGGTGCCAGACACATTCGAGGCGTTCGTTGGGGAAGCGCTGGCACCGGTCGTCGTGGCCGGCGAACTGGACGTCGGCAACGTACAGGCGGTCAGCGGCATGAGCAGAATGAAGCATGCCAGGATCACCAACACGCGCGGCAACGCACGTAGACGGTGCCAACCCGCATCAGCAGTGCTTGCCCGATCAAATCCAGGGCGGCGAACCACGAATGATCCTTTCCAACTCAGCGGGAACGTAGCACGATCGGCTTACCGATAGCGCCACGCATGAGCAGGAATGAGTCCATCACCGCACTGCAGTCCGTCTTGGCGCGGTTTTTCCCGAATGATTATCCCGCGGATGGTCTTGAGATGACGACCGATTGCGTGCGGGCGATGAAGTGCATGTCGCGTGTGCCTTCGATGGAAAAGGAGTCCCCGGAGCCGAGCGCGCAGTCGATAAGGAGACGCGGCCTGCCCCAGCGTTCGAAGAGGTCCGTATCCATGTAGTAGGGACAACCGGCGATCTCCCCAAGGAGGAGATCGCCGGGACCTAGGAGGAACTCGCCCTCTTGGAAGCACATGGGGGCGCTTCCGTCGCAGCACCCTCCGGATTGGACGAACATGAGCGGGCCGAACGTCGTCCGAAGCTCCTCGATGAGCGCGGCTGCTCGCTCGGTCACGGAAACCGCGTTGACTGACTCGCTCATGTTCGTCCTCCCGATGGTCTAGAAGAAGCCCATCGGCTTCTGGTCGTAGCTCACCAGCAGACACTTGGTCTGGCTGTAGTGATCGAGCATCTGCCGATGATTCTCTCGACCGACGCCGGAGATCTTGTAGCCACCGAATGCGGCGTGGGCCGGATACAGGTGGTAGCAGTTCGTCCAAACGCGACCGGCCTTGATGGCGCGACCCATACGATAGGCACGTCCGCCGTCGCGAGACCAGACGCCCGCGCCAAGCCCGTAGAGGGTGTCGTTGGCGATCTCGAGCGCTTCGGCTTCATCCTTGAAGGTCGTCACTGCCAGGACGGGACCGAAGATCTCCTCCTGGAAGATGCGCATCTTGTTGTCGCCCTTGAAGACGGTCGGCTTGTAGTAGTAGCCGCCGGAAAGCTCGCCGTCGAGCAGGTTGCGCTCGCCGCCGATGAGGAGCTCAGCTCCCTCTTCGAGGCCGATCTTGACGTAACCCTCGATTTTGTCGAACTGCGCCTGAGAGACCTGCGCGCCCATCTGCGTGTCGGGGTCGAGCGGGTTCCCCTGGCGGATGGCCGCGATCCTCGGCAGGACGCGCTCCATGAAGGCGTCGTAGATTGATTCCTGGACCAGCGCGCGAGATGGGCAGGTGCAGACCTCGCCTTTGTTGAAGGCGTAGAGGACGAGCCCTTCGATCGCTTTGTCGAGGAAGTCGTCATCAGCCGCCATTACATCCTCGAAGAAGATGTTGGGCGACTTGCCACCGAGCTCGGTGCTCGACGGGATGATGTTCTGCGCGGCGTACTGCATGATCAGGCGGCCGGTGACGGTCTCGCCGGTGAAGGCGATCTTGGCGATGCGCTTGCTGGTCGCCAGCGCTTTACCGATTTCGGCGCCCGGTCCGTTGATGACGTTGATGACGCCAGGCGGAACGATTCCCTCGATCAGCTTCGGCGAACTTGAGAATCGACCACGGGGTCGGGCTGGCCGGCTTGATGACCGTGCAGTTGCCAGCCGCCAACGCCGGAGCGATCTTCCAGGCCGCCATCAGGAGCGGGAAGTTGAAGGGGATGATCTGCCCAACCACGCCCAGCGGTTCGCTGAAGTGGTAGGCGACAGTCTTCTCATCGATCTCCGAGATGCGGCCCTCTTCGGCGCGTATCACGCTCGCGAAATAGCGGAAGTGGTCGACTGCCAGCGGGAGGTCGGCGGCGAGCGTCTCGCGGACAGGCTTGCCGTTCTCCCAGCTCTCGGCGACCGCAAGCATCTCGAGATTCTCTTCGATGGCGTCGGCGATGGCGTTCAGCACGCGCGAACGCTCGGTGGTCGAAGTCGCTCCCCAGGCATCTTTGGCGGCGTGCGCGGCATCGAGCGCCAGCTCGACGTCGGCAGCGGACGATCGTGGGACCTGGGTGAAGGCCATGCCGGTGGCTGGGCTCAAATTCAACGAGTACTCACCGTTGACTGGTGCGACCCACCTGCCACCAATGAAATTGTCGTAGCGCGGCTTGACTGTGACGACGGAGTCGAGGTCTCCCGGAGGTGCGTAGACGCGGGACGTGGTAACCGTTGCCATAAATAGTCCTTCCATTGAATGTCAGGTATCGCGCCGGTCTCCTTAGAGCGGTGCTCGAGACACGACTACAGCCTATGACCGTCCGCGTTACTGACTCGTGCTACGAGGGCGGGCAGATATGTCAATGTCGTGACAACTCAGTTCCAGCAATGTCCCGAACCGCGACGTTCAGCATGTTTTCAGACAATCTTCAGTTGATTCTTAGCCGTGTGATGCATGATAGAGACGTGAGCGAAGGTGTGGTCGGCGGCGCCGGACGCGTGATCGTACTCCCGTGGACGACCCAAGCCGAGCGCGCGACCGAGATGCTCCCAGGGACTATCCGCCAACACCTCTCAGCTCACCGATTTGATCGCCAAGCCCTGGATCCGGAACCCGTCGCCCACCGCCGCGACCGCGATGGGGAACGGTCACGATACGCAGAACGAGAATGGACATGAACGAACAGAACCAACGCCAACCCACCACTCCACCGAACCTACGGACGCGCTCGAGGGGCCGCTTGCGGCTGCTGCGCGGGCTGCCGGTCGTCATTCTGCTGACGCTGGC
The DNA here is from genome assembly GCA_963822235.1 of uncultured Chloroflexia bacterium. Classification (GTDB taxonomy): domain Bacteria; phylum Chloroflexota; class Chloroflexia; order Thermomicrobiales; family Thermomicrobiaceae; genus CALAGB01. The sequence continues at coordinate 645,162 of CAWGGU010000004.1, read as the reverse complement.
GCTGGCCGCGTGCAGCATCTCGACGAGCGCGACGAACACACCAAGCTCGACGTCGACGGCCTCCACCGCGACCGCGAAGAGCACGACTGCCGCGAATACGGCTGGAAGCGGTGCGACCGTCGCCAGCACGCCTGCGACCTCGACGCCTACCGAGGTGACTTCGTCGAGTCCAAGCAGCTCGGACACCACCACGACGACGTCAACCTCGTCATCGGCGACACCGACGGCAGGCACGACGCCGAGTAGCGACGTGGTGGCCGCGGTGAAGCAGGTCATCCAGCAAGCCAACCAGGCGCAGATTCAGGCGCTGGCGCAGAACGACCCAACCCTGATGAAGGACACCACCACCTCGGCTGGCTACCTGCAATTCCAGCAGGATCTGCAGTCCCTCAGCAGCGCGGGCGTCACGTCGATTGACCTGAAAGACCTCAAGTGGAGCAACATCACGCAGCAGAACGCCACGACCGTCAAGGTGACGACGGTCGAGACGTGGGAAGCGACGCTGGCTAATAGCGTCACGCAGCAGCAGAGCGACACCAACGTCTACACACTCGTGTTGCTGAACGGTAGCTGGAAGATCACGTCGGACGAGCATCCGGACGTCAGCGGCGGCCAGACCACTTCTGGGTCGGGCACGCAGCCCGGAACAACGACGATTCCGGTTGACAGCGTCGGCCAGTCGGTGAACTGGGCCGGCTACGCGGCAACTGGCGGCACCTTCACCGGTGTTTCAGCGACCTGGACCGTGCCGAACGTGAGCGCGGACGGCCGGCTCCTCGGCTGACGCGACCTGGGTCGGCATCGGCGGCGTCACCTCGACCGACCTGATTCAGGCCGGAACCGAGGCGATCGTGCAAGGGCAGCAGGTCAGCTACGCGGCCTGGATCGAAACGCTGCCGCAAGCTGAACAGCAGGTTGCGCTCACGGTCAGCCCTGGCGATCAGGTGAGCGTCTCGATCGACCAGCAGTCGACCGGCGTCTGGCAGATCGTGATGAAGGACCTGACGACGGGGCAGACCTATCAGACGACGGTGAACTACGATTCGTCCCTCTCGTCGGCCGAGTGGATCGAAGAATCCCCGTCAGCCGGGCAGATGCAGGTTGCGCTGGACAACTTCGGCAGCGTCGCGTTCACCAACGCCACTGCCGTTGAGAATGGCCAGTCGACCTCTATCCAGCAGGCCAATGGCCAGTCGATCACGATGGCGGCGCAGAATGGTCAGGCGCTGACGCAGACGTCGAGCCTCGGCTCGGACGGCTCCAGCTTCTCGGTGACACGGACCGACGTCTCATCATCTCAGTATCCATCTGGTGGCCGTGGCTTCCAGCGTCGAGGCTACCCGGGCGCCTAAACCCGGCACTGACCATCAATCTACTCGAGCGTTCGAACCCCCGCTGGCGATTGGCCGGCGGGGGTTTTGTATGTGGTGGCGCCGCACGGCGTTCACCCTGGGATGAATGAGAACTGATGAATTGATTTGGTAGTCGCGTGAGCGTCGCACGAGTACCGGACACCTAGGGTCTATCTGACGAATGGTCTAGCCGATGAAACCCTTGCTGGTTGACGTGATCGAGCGAGCCAGCAAGGGAGACCATGGTCGGGCGCGGGGAGTTGACAGAGCAGGCGTGGCAGACCTGCTATGACCGCTTCGTGCGCTGGCAGCGGGACGGCACCTGGGACACGCTGCTCGGCCACGTCCAGTTGAAAAACGATGCGGTCGGCGCGATCGACTGGGAGGTGAGCGTTGACAGTAGGGTGGTCCGTGGCCATCAGCATGCGTCTGGAGCCCGCCGCCGACCGAGTCGGGCGGATCAACAAAGCGGGTCCAGCATCCGGCGGACGAAGGCCTCGGCCGCAGCCGGGGCGGGCTGACGACCAAGCTGCATCTGAATTGTGACGGCAAGGGTCGACCGTTGTCGGTGGTGATGACGCCGGGCCAGCGGCACGAAAGTACGCAACTGCCGGCCGTCCTGAAGGGGATCCGGGTCAAGCGGATCGGACGTGGTCGGCCGCAGACGCGACCGGATCGGGTGCTGGCGGACAAAGGGCACAGTTATCGGCGCTGCCGACATCTGTTGCGCCGGCTAGTCATCCGGCACGTCATCCCCACGCGGTCGGACCAGCGGCGACTCCCGTTTGACCGCGCCGCCTACCGTCGGCGCAGCCTGGTAGAGCGCTGTGTCAACCGGCTCAAGCAGTTCCGCGACTTGGCGACCCGCTACGAGAAACGGGCCTTCAACTATCGCGCTCTGATGATCATCGCCAGTTTGATCATCTGGCTCCCATGACTCATCAGACAGACCTTAGTCGCCGATGACGATAAGGGTTACGCTGCTAACGCTGGACATGCCGTCTGCATCGGTTGTGGCTAGGTCAATCCTCCAGCAGCCGGCGGAAGGAAGGTCTATGCCCGATGGCCAGGCTTCGGCCCCCTCCGTCGTGCTTCGATCCCAAAGGGTCATCGCAGACGCCGTAGATGAAAGATCTATCGCAGTCGCCTTGAATCTCGTAATGGGTCGGGCAAACGTCCATAGCACCTTCGTATCTGTCCCGTCAGGGAACTTGCCGTTGGTGTGAAGAGGGCGGTTCCCATAATACAGGTGGCCCACAATTCCTGCTGTGGTCGGTTCCGCTTGCACCCACGGAAGACGCCTCAGCCCTTCTTGATGCGCCCAAGGCTCTGAGTGAATTGGCGTCATGGAGCAATTACCCCAGGTAGACCACCAAGGTACCGACTCGGAACAACTCTCGGGCTCAAGAGGTCCGGAAGCACCGTCTTCCCACCAGGCTGTGCAGCCAAGGCTTCGAGATGTAGCCGCTGGTGAGGCAGTTAGAGTCGCAGTCGATGCCAACTCTGCGTCTGAACTCGTAGGCGCTTGCGCTGGCGGTCCAGAGACTACCGCGCTCGCGGAGGCTCTAGCTATCGGCGGCGATGCTCCTGCTGACACCTTCACGCTCTGCGGGGAATGGTCAAAGCTGCAGGCACTAAGCAAGCTCAGAGCACAAGCGATGAATGTCATGTGGCGCTTCATCATGTCACCGATCCCTCATATCAGAGATTTCCATTAATTTCTAAAGTGACAGATTTGTCATCTTCTGCGGCCATCACCTCGGTAACGTCCACGAACCACCGCTTCACAGGAGCATGAAAAGGCCGACCATACACAGAGTACAGGCGTGCAATCGATGCCACGCACTCTCGCTTTGAAAAAGCGCATGACCTAAAGCGAGGCCTCGCCGCTGGTGCGACGCGGCGTGCACAATCAGCGGACCGCTGGCAATCACAAGGGTGCGCCCTAGCCCATAACCGCTCATGATTATCGCGCCGTGTGCCGGGTCGGCGATGAGGAAGCACCCCGATGCTAAGATCCAGTAGCTCACGAAATTGATGCGCGTCGAAAGGCCAAGTCCGAGATCCATGCCCCACATAAAGGCCGCACTGATCGGACCATGCCGTATCCGCCAGGCCTTACGAGTCTGGCGCCGAGTCATCGCAAGCAATTCCGCCATTCGGCTTTGGCTTGGGCTCGCCTCTATCGCAGCCAGCCCAAGTGCTAACCCAGCAAGCACAGGTCGGCCCCAAGGCCAAGGCCCACCCCCCAATTCACCTATTAACCCTATAAGTCCACCAGCAAGGCCGCTAGCCGCAAGGCTTCCCATCCCATAGGCAAGGATGGCAACAGTCCAGCGGGATATGCGCCCGTCGGCTTTCCGCTGTGCCAAGGGAGTGACCGCACCGATCACCGACGCCCCTCATGGGCTTGCGTATTGCGCCCACCCCACAACGACTGCAACTGGGAACAGCGCTGTGATTATCGGAACAGCAGGCCGACCCGCCAACAACACACCGACCATGCCCGCTGTAGCACAAGATGCGACGATTGCATAAATGGATAACCTGATCCGATTCACTGTGGTGACCACATACTCTCCTCAGATATGGATGCCGACACGTCGAGATTCAACATCGGCAGTTAGTCAAGTTGCTCGGTTCGCCGCCCAAGAACTAATGGTTACCATAATTACTGCGCGGCTCTGAACGATTCCGGTCACCATTGATCCATCACTAGACATTTCACGATACGCCAAAACGCGTGGAGCTCTGATTCCATCACTTGCGCGTATTGGTTGGAGAAATCGCGTACCGACGAAGGCTTGCACTCTTCGGCAGTGGGGCACTCTCGCTACGCGGCGCGCTCAGCTGGGATGTGCGGGCCACAGGTGCCGCCACCGCAGCTACTGCCGTCGGAGTAAGCGAGTGAACACCCCGTATCGTAGCACTCCAAACAATAGTAGAGGCAGTTATTCAGGCAACAGTACCAGTGCCACTCATTCGTCTCGTCTTGCGGGCAGTAGGGCCCGTCACACGGATTGTTTGGATAGGCGAGTTCGCAACCCCCGACGCCTTGACCCTGGGTGCAAGGCGCGCCCGAGCCAGCAGACGCGTCTCGGTAGGCGCGCGTTATCCCAAATCCGAGAGTGGCAAGCACGCCGGTCGCCTTCCCAGCCAAGCGAAAGAAGCCGCGGCGAGTTGATCGTGCTGCAAGGTGGCCTGACAGTTTCTCGACGAAATCACTAGTCGTCACCTGTATCCTCCATCCATCGCTCCCTCGGAAAAATCAAAAGGCTAGTTCAGATACCCTCCTTCCATTCCCGTCCCGCCTCGATCCACGAACGCTGAGATTGAGGTAGCGTTGCCTCCTCGCGGAAAAGTCCCTCAAGTTGCTGCCCGTCATTGGCAATGCCCTGGATTCGTGCGCGCCCGTCATTGTCAACAAGCAACGCGATTGGCGTTCTGCGTATACGGTATGCGGTGAAGATTTGTTGATCCTGATCAACGACCACCGGCATCGACAGCCCGAATTCTCTCGCGAACATGGTGCATTCATCACCTGGACCTGAACAAACGATGACGATCTTCGCGTCCCGCTCGTGTTCTCGTGCGGCTCGCACTAGACTCGGCGCGAGGTTCCGGCAAGCTTCGCATCGAGTAGTGAGGAAAACGAGTAGAGTCATGTGCTCGCGAAAGATCGCATTGCTGATGATCTTGCCCGAATTTAGATCGCGCGCCGCAAATTCCGGCGCTAACTCGCCGCGATCTAACCCTTCACCCTCGACCAAGAGCGCTCCAGGATCGTCTCCGATCCGTAGGCGAAGAATACCGATCTGGCGCAAGACCTCAAGTATTACAAGCATCTGAATGATCACGATAACCCAAAGGCAAATATAGCTTGCTAACATGGTTCCAGAGAAATTCACTGTGGATTCCTTCCATCGCGAACGATTACCACAGGTGCGAGCGGTGCGTCGCGCAGCGATACACGCCTTCCTCGGGGCACTGGTCTAGAGCATTCTTCATAGGGTTTGTCGGTCGAGATCGTACTGACAATGACGGAACCAGCCACGCGCATCGGAGGCCGTGATCGTCGCCAGGGCCGACGCGATCGCCGCCTCCAGGGCCTCCTGGGTGCGGGCCTCAGCCTGGCGGAGCCAGGTTTTGAGCTTGCTGAAGGCCGGTTCGATCGGGTTGAAGTCGGGCGAATAGGCCGGCAGGAAGAGCAGTTGGCAGCCGACCGCTTCAATCTGCTGGCGGATGTCGGCACGCTTGTGGACGCTCAGGTTGTCGAGGATCACGATCTGGCCAGGGTGGAGCCGCGGTACGAGCATCTGGGCGATATAGGCGGCGAAGGCATCGCTGTTCATCGCCCCCTCCAGGACCATCGGTGCCTGGAGCCCATCGGGCGTGAGGGCGGCCACCAACGTGGTGTTGTGGCGGTAATTGCGGGGGGCCGAGCCGGCTGCCCGCTCGTGGGTGGGGGCACGGCCATAGCGGGGGGTGAGCGTGGTGTTGGCGCTCGACTCATCCACGAAGACGAACTGCGCGGGATCATGCGTCCGTCATGGTCTCCCGCCAGGCGGCTCGGGCGTCCTCGTCCCGTTCGGCGGCCACCACCGCTTTTTTTTCCAGGTCCAGCCCAGCCGTTTGATCGCCCGATACAGCGTGGTCGCACTGAGGCGGACCCCGGTCGCCTCGGCCCACATGGCCCGATGCTGCTCCAGCGTGGCGGCGGGATGCGCTCGCAGTTGGGCCGCGAGCTGCTCCTCCTGCGCGGCCGGGATCTCCCGACGCCGACCGGGTACCGGCTTCGGCCGGAGTTCACCGGTTTGCTGCTGCTGGCGGAGATAGCGCTCCACCGTTCGCAGCGAGATGCCGAAGACCTCGGCCACGTCCATCCGTCGGCGTCCCGCCTGGACGGCCGCCACCACATGCTCCCGTAGATCGACTGAGTAGGCACGCATCGGCTTCCCTCCGATGTCCCCATGCCTACGGTGACACACCGTCAACGTCTAAGCAAGATGCCCTAGGTGACGGGATTTGATGCAACTTGGCTATGGAGGGAGCGTGCAACAGCCAAATACCGAGAATCAGGGCTGCGACCGCTAGGAGAACGGGAGCGAGCGAGATCGGGTCTGCGACACGCCCCCAACCACTACTAATCCAGCGCCCAACCAATAAGGCAGCGACGGCGTTTAGGGCCCCGAGGCGCGTTAGATTGAGGCGTGGCGACGTGTCCGTCTCATGTGTGCCGAAGCAATAGCAAGGCAACGGGTCTTCACGCCGCGCATTGTGGACCGCCAGTCCGGTGAAGAAGCCTAGCAAGACAGCTGACGTAAGAATGCCGAAGCGCACCTCAGTTTCAGTCAAAAGGGACAGCGCGACGGCGGTCTCAAGCCCGGCGAGCACCAACGCCGCTGGTACGGTTGCGCTTCGCGGCATCAATTCGTAGCGATCAACGCCGCGCGCAAACGCGATTGGATCTCGAAGCTCTTTCCTTTCTTATCTCCGCGCTGGTCGTCAGGACCATCGACGTGCGCGAAGAGATCGCGTCGGACCAAGTTGGCGAGAAGCGGCTCTGGAGTGAAATGCGTGACGGCGCCCGATTCGTGCTGGTGCATCCCGTGATTCGTGCTCTCTTCGCTTCATCCGGAACGCTAGCTTCTTTGATGCGATGCTCGAGGCGGTCTTTCTCCTCTTTTTGACGCGCTCGCTGGGGCGCAGCGCCGCACTGATCGGCCTCATTGCAGCCGCCGGAAACGTCGGGTTCATGATCGGGGCTCTGATCACGCCCATCACCAATCGACTCGGGACCGGCCCGACGATCGTGAGCGGAATCGTCGTGCTGGCTGCCGGAGATCTGGTGATGCCCGCGGTCAATCGCTCCACGCCGCTGTTGATCCCGTTGCTGGTGGGAGGGCACTTCTTGTTCGGGTTGGGGCTGACCCTGTACAACGTGCAGCAGACGAGCGCGCGACAGAGCCTGACGCCGGATGGGATGCTCGGGCGCATGAACGCGGGCTATCGCTTCCTCGTCTCCGGCATCGGTCCACTGGGCGCGCTGGCCGGCGGCGCGCTGGGCCTCGCCTTCGGCTTCCGCGCTACGCTCCTCCTGGCTGGCGTCGGTGAGCTCGCGGCGGTGGTGTGGCTGCTCTTCTCGCCGGTTCGTTCGCTCGATTCACTCTCGGACGAGCCGACGGTGGCGTCCGCCGCGACCAGGTCGGCCGAGTAACGTTGACCCAAACAGAGAATCGTGGTGCGGGGATGACCGGGAGCACGATGTGACAAGCAAGCACCCCAGAGGACGCGACCGGCGAGAACAGGTCCAATCCGGCTATGATCACGTCGCCGAGAACTACCTGGCGAGCAAACCACCGCTCGATCCGGAGGTTGAAGGATTACTTCGCCAGCTGGTGAGCGGGTCAGCTCCAGACGCGCCGATCCTTGATCTGGGCTGCGGTGCGGGTGTGCCGATCACGCAATGGCTGGCCGAGCATCGTCAGGTCGTCGGCGTCGATCTCTCCATAAAACAGCTCGAACTGTGCACGCAGCACGTCCCCGGCGTCTGGCTGATTCAAGCCGACCTGACGGAACTGACGCTGCGAGACGCGACGTTCGGTTCGGTCGTCTCGATGTATGCCATCATTCACGTGCCACGCGAGAATCATCGGTCGTTGCTCGAGCGCATCTATCACTGGCTGATACCGGGCGGTGCGTTCCTGGCAACCTGGCCCATGAATGATTGGGAGGGCGAGGAGCAGGACTGGCTCGGCTGGGGCGCGACGATGTGGTGGAGCCATTTTGGGCGTGACGCCAACCTGGCCATGATCGAGTCGACTGGGTTCCATATCGATCGCGTGGTCGACCGCCACGGTGACGAAAATTGGTGTTGGGTGCTGGCGCGAAAACCGGCCTGAATCGACTGCTGCGCCCACCAGACGCGTAAGGGGAATCATGGATCGGCCGATCATCAACATCGAAGGGACGCTCGTCGCGCTGGGCCCGATGAATCGTGACATCGTCCCGATCTACCAACGTTGGGTGAATGACTTCGAGACACTGCGAACCCTCGCCATGCCGCCCCTTCCGATGACGCTCGAGGCGGAAAGCGCCTGGTATGAGTCGACATCAGCGTCGTCGTCGACGTTCGTCTTCACCATCTACGAGCGCGAGACCTGGCTGCCGATCGGCAACTCGAGCCTCTCGGGTGTCGACTATCGCAACGGCACGTGTGTCTTCGGCATTATGATCGGCGAACCGGCTGCGCGTGGCAAAGGGTATGGGACCGAGGCGACATCCTTGATGGTCGACTACGCCTTCACCGCGCTGGGGCTGCACAACGTCATGCTGACCGTCTACGAGTTCAACGCGGCGGCGCAACGCGTCTATTCGAAGGTTGGGTTCCGGGAGATCGGCCGTCGTCGCAAGTGCAGGTTCATGGGCGGCGAGTTCTGGGACGAGATTTTCATGGATATCCTGGCCGATGAGTTCGACAGCCCGGTCTTGGGTAAGGTCTTCGCGCCGGACGAGCCGCGAGGGTAAGCGGATCTCGCCACGGTTGTTGGCAAGATTTGATTGCCGTTCGTCGATGTGGGAGCCGCAGTACTTCGAGTTTTGGCTAACCGACTCTCGAAGCGGTGAGTTTGCACCGTTCCTGGGGATCGCGTCCCTTCAACGATGCCGTCCGCGAACAGGTCAGCTAGCGCCGCGATGGTGAGCGACGGATTGGCGCCGATCGGGCCGGGCATGACGGAGCCGTCCGCGACGTACAGACCCCGATAGCCGAAGACCTGTCCATGGACATCGACGACTCCATCGCGAGCACTCCGACCCATCGAACAGCCTCCCAGCGGATGGACCGTCACCCGGCGGTTCAGCCCGGGAAACGGGCTGTCGCGGAGTTCGGCACCCCACGTATCGGCGATGGCACGGGCTGCTTCACGCACACGCTCGTCATAATCTCGCGAGCGGCCAGCGGGCCAATCGACGTCGAGCGCGCCATGACGCAGCGAAAGGACGCCCCCGCAATCGTCGCGCCCGATCCCGAGGAGGGGCATCGAGCTCGAGGAAAGCACCCCCGGTCCGATGGCCTCCGCCAGTGATCGCCCAACATGGGTCGCCGTGCTTCCTGACCATCGTGCCCAGCGCCGTTGCAAGGCGAAACGCCCGAGGCGCGCCAGCATGGAGGGCCGGGCGCTTTCGAGCACCCAGGCCAGGAAGAGCGGATAGCCCGCGTCCTCGACGTAAATACCGTCGGCCCGACCGCGTGGTCCGCCAGGCACCCGAATGGCGCTGGTGATGACCGGCCCGCGCCAGGGCTCAAGGTTGAGCGGCTGGCCGCCCTCCTCGTCACGCGCGTGCATGGCGAAGGTGAGGAGATTGCCGTTCCCCGAGAAGCGCCGGCCGAGCATTGGGCTGATTGATGGAAAGTGCCGTCGATTGCGCAGCAGCAGCTCGGTGGTGCCGAAGGTTCCGGCCGCCAGGATCAGCCGCTTCGCGTGGATCTCGAAGACTGGAGCGTTGTTCGTATTGTTCGGCTCGTCCGGCTTGTGCCTGATGTAGCGGACGACGTAGTTGCCGTCCAAGCCGGGCGCGATCGCGCGCGCTTCCGACAGCGTACGAATCTCGGCTCCGAATCGTCGCGCTTGACTCAGGTAGTTGAAATCGAGGCTGCTCTTACTGCCGTGGTTGCAGCCGAGATTGCACTCGGCGCACAGGCGACAGGTGAAGCGCTGGGAGCCGTGCAGATTCTCCGACTCGTGGATCGGCATCCCAATCGACGGTTCGTGTCCCTCGTCGGCAAATGCGATACCGAGATTCGGGAGCTCCAAGGGCAATCCGAGCCGGTCGGCCGCCTGCTTGAATGCCCGCGTCTTGGGAGTGTCGTCATACGGCGCGCCCGCCGCGAACGGATACGACCGCGCTGCCAGCATACGCTCGACCCGCTCGTAGTGCGGCTCGAGCTCCGGCGCTGTGATGGGCCAGAGATCTTCATCGATACCATCCATCCGATGGAGCGCTCCAGCATAGATGAGGGACCCGCCGCCCAGACCACTCCCCACGATCGACCAGAGCTTGCCGCGGAACGATCGAACGTCAAACAGGCCATATAGCCGCTCGTCTGGCTGCCAGAAGTTGCGGGCCATCTCGTGGGGGGCGCGTGGGAACGAGCCAGGTGGATAGGACTTGCCTCGCTCCAGCACACAAACGGATAGACCCGCTTGTGCCAGGCGGTAGGCCGTCACGGCTCCGCCGAAGCCGGAGCCAATGACGACCGCATCGAAGCGATTCGCGTTCATGTCGTGAGCCCCATGTCCTGTTGCCGATTCCGTATCAGTCTCGATCCATTCTGAGCCTACTCCGTCGCGATCGCGTTGAGGATGTCGAGCTTGGCGGCCCGACCGGCCGGACGAATCGATGCGAGCACGCCAGCCAGCGCTCCCACGATCAGGATCACGACGATCGGCACGACCGGTAAAGCGAAGAGGGCCCGGCCGTTCTTGGCCATGGCCTCCGCCAGACCCCAACCGGCGAAGAGTCCCATCAGGATGCCGGTAACGGTGCCGAAGACCGCCACGATGACCGACTCCCAGCGCACCATCGAGCGTAGCTGTCCCTGCGAGGCACCGACCGCGCGCAGCAGCCCGATCTCGCGCGTGCGCTCGTAGGTCGAGAGGGCCAGCGTGTTGCCGATGCCCATCAGTGCGATGACGATGGCGAAGGCCAGCAAGCCGTACGCCACGTTCAGGATCGTTCCGAACATGGCCGTCTGGGAATCCATGAACTCCGCTTTCGTCTGCACGCTCGGCGCGCCGGACGCCTGCACCGCACGCTGAACGGCGGCCTTCCCCTGCGCCAACGATGTGCCGGGCTTGAGATTGATCAGCATCAGGTTGTCGCGTGGCTGCGAGTCGTGCGCCTGCCACGCTGCTGCGGGCATCAGGTAGTCGCCGACCTCGGTGTTCGAGTCGAAGAGCGCGCCGATGGTGAACGTCTGCTTGGACCCGTCGGCAAAGATGGCGGTCAGGTTGGTGCCGATCTTCCAGCCGTTGTCTTTGGCCGTCGTATTTGAGACGGCCAGCTGATCGTTCCCCAATGACGAAATCGCACCAGACGTCTTTCCCAGATCGACCATCTCGCCGACGCGCTGAGGATCGACGGTGCTGACGGTGGCCTCTGAACCGTTCAGGATCACCGAGCCGGTGCCGATGCCCGTGGCTGTCCGCACGTCCGGCAGGGCCGTCACCGTCTCGACCAGATTCGGGCTGAACCCCAGCGTACTCAGATTGCCTGAGGAGATGATTAAGTCGCTCTTCACCGCGTCCTTGACGTTGCTGTTGAGACCCGCGCTGAGCGAGGCCACCAGCACCGTGAAGATGGTAACGACGCCAACGCCCAGGAAGAGCGCGGTCGCCGCCCGCGCCGTACGGCGTGGCGAGCGCATGGCGTTGCGGCGCGCCAGCCGTCCGGGAGTACCTTGTAGCCGCGCGGCCGGTTGGCCGATGAGCGCGCTCAGCGGTTCGGCAATCGCCGGGCTCACGAGGATGACTCCAGCCAGCGTCGCCAACGCACCGAGTCCGGCCATCAGCAGGGCGGACGGCGATGAGCCGACGAGGACGGCGCTGAGGACGATGCCGACGCCCAGGACGAGCAAGCCGAGACCGGCTTTCGTGCCCGTGCCCGACGTACTGGTCTCTTCCAGCACGGCGGCGCGAATAGCCGCCATCGGCGGGACGCGCGACGCTTGCAATGCGGGACGCACGCTGGCGACGAGCGTCACCAGGATGCCGGTCGCAATCGAGATGATCATCGGTGCTCGGTGCTGATCGAAAGCCCATTGACCGGCATGCCGAGTCCGGCTTTGAGACCGTTCCCGAGCAGCGTCGCGACACCGATGCCTCCAGCAAAGCCGACGACTGAGGCGAAGATGCCGATCAGCAGTCCCTCGACCACGATTGACGCGAGGATCTGTCGACGTGACGCTCCCGAGCGCCCGCAACATGGCCGACTCCCGATTGCGCTGCGCCACGATGATCGAGAAGGTGTTGTACATGCTGAAGAGTGAGACGATCAACGCCACCCCGGCGAAGGCGACCAGGAAAGTGCGGAAGATGGCCAGGAAGCTTTGGCTGACGTTGTCGAACTGTTCCTGGGCCAGCGCGGCACCGGTGATCGCCTCCGTGCCGGCCGGGAGAGCTGACTGCACGCGCTGTTGGAGTTCATCCGCTGAAACTCCCGGCGCCGCCTGAACCGAGATGCTGGTGATCAGATCGGGCGACGAGGTCAGGTAGCGCTGGGCGTCGCTCAACGTCATCCCGACGTACGATTCGCCGCTTTCGGAGTCTGACGATCCGAACTTGGCTATACCGACGATGGTCACCGGCGCGCGCTGCGGCGACAGAACGGCGGTGGTGTCGCCAAGCTGCAGGTGGGCGTTCTTCGCCGTCTGGCGATCGATCACCACCTCGCCCGCGGCCTGCGGGGCGCGTCCTTCGACGACGTGCCAGGGGTTGAGCGTGGCATTCGGGATCCAGTTGCTGGCGAGCCTCGGCCCCTGGGTCTTGATGAGGTTGCCCTCTTTGTCCAGCAGTTGTCCCGAACCCTCGATGATAGGGTCGGCTTCCGCCACACCCGGTACGGCTTTCACCGTCGTCAGCGTGGAGGCCGGGAACGTGCCGCGCAGCGCGCCGGGATTCTTGGTCACCTGAGTCGAACTGCGCACCACCACGTCGGTGCCGCTATAGGTCTGAAGCAGGAAGGCGTCGATGCTGGAGCTGAGCGTGTCGCTGACGATCAGCGTTCCGGCCAGAAAGGCGACACCCAGGAAGACGGCCATGGCCGCGCCGATGAAGCGGTGCTTGTGGCTCCAGAGGCCGCGCAGTGTGAGCTTGGTCATCATGGAATTTCAGCCCTCCAGGGTCTTCATGCGTTCGAGGATCGAGGCGCTGCTCGGCTTGGTCAGACGATCGACCACCTGTCCGTCGACCAGAAAGACGACCGAGTCGGCATAGCTCGCCGCGATTGGATCGTGCGTCACCATGACGATGCTCTGGTCGAGTTCGACCACGGCATGGCGCAAGAACTCAAGGATCTGCGCGCCGCTGCGCGTGTCGAGGTTGCCGGTCGGCTCGTCTGCCAGGATGATCTTCGGTTGGCTGGCCAGCGCCCGAGCGACCGCCACCCGCTGCTGCTGGCCGCCGGAGAGTTCGGCCGGTCGGTGGGAGAGCCGGTCGCCGAGCTTCACCACGTCGATGACTTCATCCACCCAGTCACGGTTCGGCTTGTTGCCGGCCAGATCCATCGGCAGTGTGATGTTCTCCCGCGCGGACAACGTCGGCACGAGATTGAAGGCCTGAAAGACGAACCCGATCTGCTCGCGACGCAGTCGAGTCAGAGCCCGCTCGTCGAGCGTGTCGATGGCCACGTCTCCGATGAAGACGTTGCCGGAGTCAAGTCGGTCGAGTCCACCGAGGCAGTGGAGCAGCGTCGATTTGCCGGATCCGGACGGTCCCATCACCGCGGTGAGCTGGCCCTCCGGAAACTCGATGGTCACGTTGTCGAGCGCCGTAACCGGTGAATTGTGTGAACCATATTGCTTGCTGGCGTGCTCCGCTCGCGCGGCCACGCGCGTGATCGTGGTTGCGAAGGTCGTTTCGGTCATGTGTGTTTGCTCCTTTTGGGGGCCCTCATCCGTCCTGTCCACCTTCTCCCGCACGAGTACCTCGAGGAGAAGGGGCACAGCGTTCAAGGTTGGCATTCCTGCGTCTCCCCTCGCCGTTCGTACGGGAGAGGGGCCGGGGGTGAGGGCGAATCCTCACCCCAAGTGACTCACTCGCTCGTCGTACTCTTCGGCGCTGATTTCGCCGCGGGCGAAGCGCTCCGCCAGGATGGCGCGGGCCCGGTCGTGACCGCTTGGATCTGCTGAGGCCATTTGCCGGTGCCAACCGCGGCGGACAAACATCGACACGATGAAGGCGATGGCCGCGAACATCAGGATCCAGAAGAATCCGAAGAAGATCGGAGCCCAGGGCCAGAATCCGGCATGGTGTGCCCACGGATGTTCGGGTCCGATTGCCAGAAGTGGCAAAGAATTCAAGAGTTGCATCGTTGTTCTCCAAACTGTGTGTTGACGATCGATAAGTTCTTGGTGTGTGCGACGTCAGCTGACGTCCCGTCGAGCCATCAACAAGGCACTCACTCCGCCGAAGATCACCAGATAGCCCGCGATGACCAGTAACGCCTGCCACTCGCTCACGAACGGGCCGGTGAAGAAGCCGGGTCCATCGTTGCCCGTGCCGGCTGACGATCTGCAGCGGCGCGATCAGGGAGTAGCCATTGGTGCGCAGGAACGCCTCAGACAGGTCGTGCAGCAGCTTGATGCTGTCTCCGAAGCCGGTCACCAATCCCTCGATCACCAGGGCGTAGACGATCCCCAACCCCATGGCGAGCGCGATCCCACGTGAGAGGACCGCCAGCAGCACGCCGAAGAGTGCCCACAGGCTCAGGAGGAGCCAGCCTGCCGCGAACCCCTTGACGAAGTCGAAGGCCGAAGGCCAGCTGATGGCGGCGCCCTCGTTGGCGGCGATGATGACGCTGGCAAGCGCACCGGTCACGAAGACGGAGACCGCGAAGACCGACAGGGTGATGATCAGCGCGACGACCTTCGACAGGACGGCCGCCGCGCGGTTCGAACGCTGCATGAAGGTCGTCTTGAACGTGTTCCAGCCGAACTCGCTGCCGAACTGCAGCACGCCCAGAATCAACGCGAACATGCCGAAGTAGAACGGGAATCCGCCCAGCACGCTCGACACCACGCTGTGCGGTAGCAACGGCTGAAGATCGGCTGCCGTGCGCTGGCTGGCTGCCGTCTGCAGATAGGTCGTGTATGGGAACGCATAGGTGAAGACGACGCTCATGATCATCGACACCGCCAGCAGCACCCAGGTCGCGGTTCGTTTACGCAGCAGCAGAAGATCGGCCTGCAGACTCGACATCATCGGTTTCACCTTTCCCTTGCACGAGCTTGAAGAAGACCTGTTCCAGTGATTGGGCCGCGGCGCGGATCTCCGACACGTCGATTCCGGCATAGACCAGCCGCCGGTTGATCTCGGCGGCGTGGCGCGGGTCGGTCGAGACGTGCAGCACACCGTCGTGTTCGCGGATCGCCGAGACTTCGGGCATGTCAGCGAGGAGCTTGCGCGCGTCCTGGATGGGTCGAGCGATGACGTGCAACTGCGGATGCCCGCGTAGCTCGTCCATCGGCCCTTCAGCCACCAGCTGACCCTGACGGATCACGCCGACGCGATCGCAGATCTGCTCCACCTCAGACATCAGGTGGCTCGAGAGGAGGACCGTGCGTCGACCTTGTACCGAGCCCGCGGATGAGCCCGCGCATCTCGGCGATCCCCTCCGGGTCGAGCCCGTTGGTCGGCTCATCCAGGATGAGGAGCTCGGGGTCTTTGAGGAGCGCGGCGGCGAGCGCCAGGCGCTGCTTCATGCCCATCGAGTAGGTGCGGTAGGCGTCGCCCGATCGCAAGGCGAGATCGACCTGCTCGAGCACTTCTGGAATGCGTTTCGACGGGACCGAGGCGTGCAACGCCATGACCCGCAGGTTGTCTTGCCCCGACAGGTAGGGATAGAAGGCGGGCTCCTCGATCATGGCGCCAACCCCACGCAGCGACGCCTTCGTACCAGCCGGAGCGCCCAGTACCCGGATCGAGCCGGACGTCGGTCGAATCAACCCGGTGATCATGCGCAGCGTCGTGGTCTTGCCCGCGCCGTTCGGCCCGACGAATCCGTAGACTTCGCCCCGGCGAACGTTGAGCGACAATTCATCGACCGCGACGATGCCGTTGTCATAGTGTTTGCTGACGCGATCCGTCGCGATGACGAGGTCATCGGTCATGTTTGAACCCCCTTTGCCTCAGATCCGTGCTTCTCATTCGGTCTGTCTCGGATCTCGCCCGAGCACTCTTCCAGGCTAGGGGTCGGAAATCACAGACTCGGGGCGCGAACGGTCACGAAACGGTCACAGTCGAAACACAATCCGCTCATTTCACGCGTTTTCGCTGTTCGGAGGTTGGCGCGACGCGACATACTTGAGTGAAGGCCGCGTGATTGCGCGGTTGATCCAAGCGGAGACGGAAAGGAGGTCGGCATGTGGGACGAACGGACCGTGCTGGTGGTCGATGACGATCCGTCGATCGTCGATCTGATGCGCGACTTCCTGGAGGCTGAAGGCTTTCGGGTGCTGGGGGCCATCGACGCTGCACAGGCCATGGAACGTCTGAGTGAGGAGCCGGTCGATTGCATCCTGCTCGACATTATGATGCCCGGCGGGACCGGCTTCGATCTCTGCCGAAACGTGCGTCGTACGAGTGACGTGCCGATCCTCTTCCTGAGCGCGCGCGGTGAGGATGTCGACAAGATCCGCGGGCTGGGGCTGGGCGGCGACGACTACATCGTCAAATCCGCCACACCGGCTGAAGTCGTGGCACGGGTGAAGGCGGCCCTGCGTCGCTACGTCGGACCTGAGCGGACGCGGGATGCGTCGCTCAGCTTTGGTGACCTGTCGATCGACGCGCGCGCGCGCGAGGTTCAGGTTGCGGGGGCAACGGTACAGCTCACGCCACGGGAGTTCGACCTGCTCAGCCTCTTTGCCGAGCACCCGCGACAGGTCTTCACCTACGATCAGCTGTTGGAGCGCTTCTGGGAAGGTGTCGGCGATCGCCACACGATCACCGTCACCATCGGCCGCATTCGGGACAAGATCGAGCCCGATCCGGCCAACCCAAGCTTCATCGTCAACGTCTGGGGTGTCGGATATCGGTTCGAAGCGGCGGGCGTCCACTGATGCGTACCCTGACGCTGCGCCGCTGGCTGGTCCTCTCGCTGGTCTCAATCTTCATCGTGCCCGTCTTCCTCTTCAACGTCACGGTCCTGATCGTGGGCGGGGCAGGTTGGTGGCATGACGCCAATCAGACGGCGAGCCAGCAGTCGCTGGATCAGGCGGTCGCCATCGTCGGAGATGCCCAACCGCGCTGGACAGATCCTGCGTGGCAAGAGACGGCAACGCGGCAGTTAGACGCCATGAACGTCGGCGCGGTGCTCCATGATGCGCAGGGAAACGTCGTTGCGAACGTTGGAGACGTGCCGTCAACCCGCTCCGGACGCGGACCCTGGTGGGCGTCGTCGAATGGTCCGACACGAGTCGTGCAGCTCCGTGACGGCGGCAATCAGCTGACCGGCAGCGTCGATCTGTACGACACCGGCACCGCCTCACACCAGCCCTTCCTGGCGGGGGTCATCGCCGGATTCAGCGGACTTTTTCTGGCGCTGATCGGGACGGGATGGCTCCTGGGACATTACGTCGTTCGACCGCTGGAGGCGGTCAGCCGGGCAGCGCACCGCATCGCCGGTGGCGACCTCGACTTCACCGTGCCGCAGTCGCGCGTCGGTGAGGTCGACGAGGTGAGCGAAGCCTTTCAGGCCATGGGCAAGGGACTGCGCGAGTCGATCTCGCGCCAGGCTGAGCTGGAAGAGGAGCGACGCTTCTTCGTCGGCGCCATCGCTCATGACTTGCGCACTCCTCTCTTCTCGCTGCGTGGCTATCTACAGGGCCTCGAGAGCGGTATCGCGCGAACGCCGGAGAAAGTCTCGGAGTACGTTGCCATCTGCCGTCAGAAGGCAGACCAGATCGAACGGCTGGTTTCGGATCTCTCGGCCTACACGCGGGTCGAATTCCTGGAGCAGACGCTGCGCTTTTCGCCAGTGGAGATCGATCCGTTGATCGACCGGGCGGTCGAGAGCATGCGTCTGAAGGCCGAGGCCAAAGGGATACGGATCGACGTGACGCGCGGGAGTGGGTCGGCTCGGGTGGAAGGGGATGCTGATCTGCTTGAGCGCGTGCTGGCCAACCTTCTCGACAACGCCGTGCGACATACCCCAGCAGACGGCATGATCGAGGTCGCGCGCCGCATCGACGGAGACAAGCTTGTGCTGGCGGTTGCGGATACTGGCCCCGGCATCGCGATTCAGGATCTGCCTCACCTTTTCGACCCGTTCTATCGCAGCGACGAATCGCGCAATCCGGAGACGGGTGGGGTCGGGCTGGGACTGACCATCGCCCGGCGCATCATGCGAGCCCACGGCGGCGATCTGACGGCCGAGAACCGCCCGGGCGGTGGGGCGCTGTTCACGGCGTGGCTGAGCGTTCGTAAAGAAACGTAGCGGCGGGACCTGCGCCCGCCGACGGCCGGAGGCCGTTTATTCCGTTCCTGGTCATCATAGCAACGGGGACTGGGGACTTCGTCCCCACCGGCGGGCACAGGTCCCGCCGCTACGAACGCTGATCTGGCCTTCATACCTCTGGCCCCCCATCGCCCCAAATCGATACACTCTGAGGATTTGTTTGAAGTAAGACCACGAGTTAGAGGAGGGACGCACGCATGCCGGACGAAACGCCATCGGCCTATGACGACGCGCAACGGGAGGCAGAGCTGCAGGCGGTCACGGTCGGTGAAGTGACGCGCCTGACGAGTCCCATCCAGGTCGTCGACTACGATCCCGGAATGGCCGCGCATGTTCGAACGGGAAGCAAGGCGCATCCGAGACACACTCGGCGATCGCGCCCTCATGATCGAGCACGTCGGCTCGACTTCCGTGCCGGGTCTGGCGGCCAAGCCGCGCATCGACATCCTGCTCGTGCTGGCGGACACGTCAGACGAATCGACCTACGTGCCGGACCTAGAAGCGGCCGGCTACGTGCTGCGCATCCGCGAGCCGGAGTGGTACGAGCACCGCATGTTCAACGGCCCGGACATCGATCTGAATCTCCACGTCCTGCCTGCCGGATGCGCAGAGGTCGAGCGCATGCTCGCCTTCCGCGATCACCTGCGGCACGATGACGGCGATCGCGAACTCTACCAAGGGACCAAGCGGGAGCTGGCGCAGCGCGAATGGCGCTTTCTGCAGGACTACGCGGACGCCAAGACGCAGGTGGTGACGGAGATCATGTCCCGCGCGATGGCGGAGAATGGTCGAGCCTCAGGCAGCTGAGACCGCATGAACGATGAGCGGCCGATCCACAGGATCGGCCGCTGAGATGCAGTAGTGCGGTCTTTCGATGGGACGGGATGCCGGTTCGACGTCTACTTAGAACGGATATCCCTTCAAGCCTTGCACACCCTTCGTATTCGAGATCTCGCCGGTGTGCATCGAGGCATGCGTTGCCAGAACTCCGAACAATACGCCCACACTCTGCTGCGCCCATGCCGAGCATCGAGAGATCGAGCGGACGGTCGAGATCCTCGGCACTCATCGAAGAGAGCATCCCCATCGACTTGCCGTAGACCGCTTGCGCGTATTCACGCAGTTGACCCAGGTCGACGTTGACACGCTTTCCCCAGGCTTCCCACTGACCGTCCATTGGAGGGATCTCGCTGACACCAGTTCGCCCGCCCCATTCACCCATCGCGAGTGGTTGGCTTCCGTCGGCCATCGAGCCCAACATGTCTTCGCCGAGAACCGTATGTGCGTAGTTGGCTGCGACTGGACAGGCATGCCCGCCGAGATCCCGGTGTGCATCGTCGTTCGAAATATCGCCGACGGTTGCCTCAAGCGTCGCGTGCGCACTTTCGAGCTGCCCGAGAAGAAGATCCTTTGCGTTCATTGAGCCGGGTCCTTTCCTGAAGATGGAGCTAATCCGATCGCACTAATCTAGCAGTCAGCAAGGATCTTCGGAAGTTCAAAATCTGACCAATATTTGATCAATCATGAAGATTCTGCGGGGACCGGTTCAAAAATTTGGAAATTGAACCTCTAAGACTACGTCTTGCGTATCCCAGCGCAGCTGGGAGGCGACATAACTTTCGCCTCCGAAGCTGGACGTCATTCTCCGGCGAAGGAGAGTCCATGAGCCGCGAGGGCTTCGCGCAGCTGCCGCACCGTTTTGGGTCCGAATCCGTGGAGGGGTTTGAGGTCTTTCACCGGCACGTCGGTGAGCTGTTCGAGGTAGGTATAGCCCGCTCCGGCGAGAGCACGCACCGCTGGCGCGGAGAGCCTCAGACTCTCGATCGGGGTGGCACTGCTTTCAGGCATTCGTGTCTCGCAATATCTTCACGCTCAGCGCCTCGGACGGGCCCGCGACATCGCGGGCCCGTCGGCGCTCATCGTTCTGCTGCCGCCTTAGCTGGCGGGGCTGTGCTTCTTTATGAAGCCGAGGATGCGCTGCCAGGCATCGTCGCAGGCCTCTTTGTGCTCGGCGAAGCGGCGATCGAAGAAGCTGTGCGGCGCGCCTTCGTACGTCTTGAACTCGTGCTCTTTGCCGGCCTCCGTGAGGGCCTGATCGAAC
This sequence comes from uncultured Chloroflexia bacterium, assembly GCA_963822235.1. Classification (GTDB taxonomy): domain Bacteria; phylum Chloroflexota; class Chloroflexia; order Thermomicrobiales; family Thermomicrobiaceae; genus CALAGB01. Next base: position 624,474 of record CAWGGU010000004.1, on the reverse strand, counting down.
TCGTCGACCGCGCTTTGCGGGATGCCCTGATCGGCGCCGCCGAAGAGCCCCAGCAGGGGAGCGGTGAATTCGTTGACCCGCTCGATCGGTGCCGGTGTGCCGTCACGCGTCGGGCCGGTCGGTCGGCCATAGAAGCCGATGGCGCCCGAGATCCCATGCCCGTTGGCCGCCTGATGCCATGAGTTGCTGCCGCCGAAGCAGAAGCCAACGGTGAAGATGGCCTTGACGCTGCCGCCTTCTTCAGATTTGAGATAGGCGACCGCAGCCGCCGTGTCCTGGCTGATCTGCGGCGCCTTGGTCTGCGCCACGTGGGTCTGCCAATCGAAGTCGTCGCCACGCGCCTCGTCACGGCCGACTCCCGCCGTGCGGCCAAAGTAGTCGATGGCGATGGTGTCGTAGCCATTCTCGGCGAAGCGCTCGGCTAATTCTTCATAGTAGTGGTGCAGGCCTCGAATGTCGGGCAGAATCACCACGCCGACACCGGTCGGGTGGGCGGCGCGGGCCGCGAACGCGGCGAACTTGGCGCCGTCGGCCGCTTCGAGCGTCAGCACGCGCGTATCGAGTGAGCCTCCCTTGATGGGGGCGATTGGTGGCCGTGCGCCGGAATCAAAACACATCGAGCTTCCCTCTCTCTTTTACCGAGGATGTGCGTCGGAAGCAGGTGATCGCGCGTCGCGACTCAGACGTTGGTTCCCGGGCTGCGCTGCCCGAGGAACTCCGGTGGTGTGAGGCGACACATTCGACCACAGTGCTTCAAATATCGTAGCGTGAGCGCCGAAGTGGCACAAGCGGGCCGCGGCGATCCCCGATGCGATGCTATCCTCGCTGTCAGCGTCACGGCGTCCAGATACCAAACCGTATTCGAGCGAACAGACATATCGGGAGCGTTCACGTGTCGAGCGTCGAGATCGAACACATGCGCCAGGGGCTGACATCGGTCTGTCTTCAGGCGTATCCAGCACTCCAGTCTCAGCGGATCCGCGGTCTGGAACGGATCAGCGATGGCTGGGAGTGCGACGTTTACCGCTTTGATCTGGAGGGGGAGGAGAAGAGCGAACCGGTTCGCCGCGAGCTGATCCTGCGCATCTATCTGGGACGCGGAGCAGCGGACAAAGCGGAGTGGGAGTTCCGCGTGATGCGCGCGCTCGACGAAGCTGGCTACCCGGTGCCGCGCGTCGACGCGGTCCTGACCGACTCAGCGCTCGGCTCACCGGTGACGCTGATGGAGCGGGTCGAGGGAGATATTCTGGGGTTCAAGATCGTGCAAGCGACGAATGACGCCGAGCTCCAACCCTGGTTGGCCCTCTTCTGTCGCCTGCTCGTCGATCTGCACCGACTCGATTGGCGTCCCTTCGTGATGGACCCGGACGACTATCGCGTTGCAGACGCGCCCGCACGCTGGAGCGCCGGGATGCGGCACTGGATCCATTCGCTCGGATTCAACGACTTTGACGAGGCCTTCGACTGGCTAGAGCGGGAGGCGCCGCGCGTCACACCTGGCCGTTTGGCAGTCGTTCATTGGGATTTCCACCCCTGGAACGTGCTGCTGCGCCCCGACGGCAGCACCGGCCGTCATCGATTGGACCAGCGCCCAGATCACCGATTCCCGCTTCGATCTCGCCTGGACGCTCCTGTTGACGCATGCCAACAGCGGAGAGCAGGCGCGAAACGCCGTCCTGAATGCATACGAACGCGAAGCAGGTGAGCCGGTTGTCGACCTGGACTTCTTCGATGCGGCCGCCAGTCTGCGCCGCATCGCCTCGATGGTCATCTCGCTCAAAGCGGGGAGCGAGGTCTTCGGGATGCGCGCTGGAGCGGAATTGCAGATGCGACAGAACCTGACGCACCTCTCGACGGCGTACGCGCTCTTCCAGGAGCGGACAGGGTTGCGCCTGCCCGTCGTTGAAACGGAGCTCGCGCGATGATGCACTGCGCGCCTGTGCGGAATGAGGAACCTGATGCCTTTCTGTGACCCGACGCATCGCCTGCATGCCGTCATGGCAGGGAACGGTGACCCGTACTCCGTTCTCACCACGCTTCGGCTGCGTCTCTTGCGCGGGATGCAGGGCGGCGCTACCGCCGAGGTGCTGGCGCGGTCGTTCGATCTCAACGCCGATCGGCTTCGAGCCGAGGTCACGCCGTTGATCGAGTCCAGCCTCGGCGTCGACGAGTCCGGAACCTTTCTCCCGAACGTTCTGATTGCCACGGCGGAGGAGACGCGACGGGTCGACGCGCACGCCGTCAGGCTTGGAATGCAACTGGCCGAACGGCTGGAGCAGCAGTGGGACTCTCTTGAACGCGACTTCGGCAACCTCGCCGTCAGCAGCCGGTCGACCTTCGACGAGCTCGCCTTCTTCCTCGTCGGGGATCGCATCCTGGACGTCGGCCTGCTCGACGCTCTGGCGCACGACGGGACGCTCATGCCAGCCGCACCGGATCGACCGAGCCCAGGTCGGCCCGAGGCACGCTACTACTTCTGGCTGATCGAAGGGGAACACGATCTGCTCGGAAAGTACGGTCAGCGCACGACGTCGTTGACCGAGGATGGCTGGGATCTGCTGACCTTCGGTCAGTACACCATCGGCGATGACGTCAACCAGGCCCGTGACGATCTCGAGCGCAGCGCCCTCGAACTGCTGGCGGCGGACACGACGCGGACGCCGGAGGATCTGGCTCGCGCACTGCACCTGCCGTTGCTTGATCGGAACGATACGGCGTTATGGGGTCAGGTGGCCCAGCGTCTGTCTGAGGATCTGCTTGCGGTCTATCTGGAGGTGCGGTCGTCGCTGGACGAGCTGTTTGGCTCCCTGAGCGCGGCGAGCACGCCAGGCACCAACTTCGGTGAATTCTTCTGCTGGTACGACCACGTCGCCTACGCCCACGCCATCGATGAGCTGAACGCTGCCGGGCTCATCTCGATTCCGAACGAGCGCTTCATCTCAGCCGTGTGGCAGGAGTCAGAGAGGTCAGCTGGATTCTGAACCGCCAGATATAGCCACTGGCAACGTTTGTCAAACAAGCCGAAATAGGTACGGATCGTTCACCGTCTGGCGCGAATAAAGGTGGGCGGAGCTCCCCGAAGCCCCGCCCTGTCGGTGTAGAGATGATGATGTCTGATGGATAGATCAGCCCGTTGTAGGCGGGCTGGAGATGAATGCGCGCCGACACTCAGTCGTGCATCAGGCCCACCCGCACCATGGCGCCCTGCGTTTCGACGGCTCCGTGTCGAATTTGATGCTGCTCGAGAAAGTAAGTGAACAGCTCGGACTGATACTGCCAGAAGCGCTGCCCCGGCCGTGGTTCGGCCCAACCTGATTGATCGATCGGACCGCTGCGCCCGGTATAGTCGAATGCCGCGTCGCGCGTTTCGAAAACGCCGATGATCAAACAGCTCTGGCGATTGAGTCGGTAGAGGATCCAGACGCTGTCCTCACAAACGCCCATGTCGTGATACCCGAGACTCTCCGGTGCGTGCGTGAACATCTCCAACCTCAGACCCTCCGATTCGTCGACGCCGCGCTCGCGACTCATGTCGGAGATTCTGCACTGAAGTGCGTGACACGAGCGCCTATGAATCGTGATGGTGCGTTACAAGAACGTCGCAATTGGAAATTGACGCCCTAAGAAGCATGTAAATTGACGTTAGTTCTGTAACGATGCGGCAAGTCGCGCCCAGATCAACGTGAGGCGGCCATCCGGAGAAGATCCGGATGGCCGCTGATGGGTAATGATGAAGCCAATTTCAGAGGCGATGCGCCGCCAATGCTCGGACGCGTCTCGGAATCGACCTATGGCACCCAGCTCTTGCTGATGACCGCGTCGTCCGCGTAGATCACGGGATTGGACGGGTTCACGTTGTCGGTGTAATTCGACAGTGCCCATTGTTGGTTGTCGCTGGTCGTGGTCTGAATGCCGCTCAGATCGAAGAGCTTCACGCCGTCCTGCCAAATGGTGATCTGCCCGCTGTTGCCGGTTGAACGCTGGAAGTACGTTTCGATGTGAACCCAGCGACCAACCGGGACGTCGACCTGACTCGCCGCGTCATACGACTTGCTGTGCATCGCATCCCACAGATAGAAGTACATGTTGCCGTTGGAGCGGTTGCCGACGTTGAGGACCCACATCGGATCGGTCTGGCCACTGCTCGATTTGCTCTTGAACTGCATCACGTCCCACCACTGATCGGGCGTGTAGTTCTGCGGGAAGTAGTACCAGACGCTGTAGTAGGCGCTGGCCGGCAGCGCGTTGCCGTCCGGATCGTTCCAGCGGAATATGCGCGCGGCCTGCGTCGTGCCGTTGGCGTCGGTGATGGTCATCTTCAGCGCGGATGATCCGGAGTGGGCCACGTCCTGGCTGACGGTTACGGCGCCGGTGCCGCTGTTGAAGACGGCTTCCCCATATTGCCCCTGCGTCCACTGATCCAGGTTGCCGGTCTCGGTATCGGCCGACCAGATGACGTCAGCCGACGAGACGGGTGGCGTCACCGGCGTCGGTGATGGCGTCGGACTTGGACTCGGCGTTGGCGCGGGAGTCGTGACGGGCGCTGAATTCGGACTCTTGGTCGCTCCCTGGCCCGTGCCGGAGAACTGGATCTGATCCACGTAGACGATTGGCTGGGCCGCGCCGGTCCACTCATGGATGACGATGTGGCCGATCATCGTGTCGGCGGCGCCGAGTGCGGCGAGCGGAATTGAGTAGGTCTTCCAGCGGTTGGCCAGCGGCTGTCCACCGTAGCTCGCGAGTGAGACCGGCTGCGTCAAATTCTGCCCATCGACCCCACGCAGATAGACGGCGTATTGCTGGTTGTTCTTGGTTGCCTTGAGGGCGAAGGTGAGCTGACTGTAGTTCGCGCCGTTCACGCCGCCGTCGTTGCGGATATCGAGCCCCGCCCAGGCGCGGGTGGCGCGATAACTTATGGAATCGCGACCGCTGTATGCGCCACGTGGGTAGGCGTAGCTGACGTTGGCATCCCAGGACTGGTCGTGCCAGCCGGAGGCGAGTGCGTCGCCATACACGACGTACGCACTGGCACTGGTGCCGCTGAACGACGGGGAGGATCCGCGAGCTTCAACGGCTGGCACGAATGCGAGGACAATGATGAATACGGCGAGAACCGCGAACAACTTCTGATGAAGCTGCTGAACCATGATGCGACCTTCCCACACTCCCGCAGACACAGAGTCGCGGACTTCGGCGAATCGGCCAGAGTCCGCGGTACGTGTTGCTTCGTTCGCTTCGGCAGCCGGGCTGACTTCGTGAGTCCCCTGGCTTTGCGTCCTCGCCTCACGGCGGGTTTGCCTTTGTCGGTCGATCCGCGTGGCACATTTGTTTGTCGCTTGCATTCTTGGCGGTCACCGCTGGACGACACAGAACCCATCGGTCCATCTCGGGGAGCCCATGGGTCATGGTGCCGATTAGGAGTTCTGGCCGGGCCAGAGTGAGCGCATCGTCAACGTGGAGGGACGCGTCCTGTTCGGTCGCGGCACAATTGATCGATGTCGACGGTCGGAACGGCGGGTTCGGCAGCATGGCGCGAACGTGGGAGTGGGAGAGGAGTGGGCTGATGTTAGGAGGCGAGGTGAGTGGTGACGTCCCGTCGGACCTCAATATCGTTGGTGAGCGTGTCGCACTGGGTCCGTTGCGCCGTGATTCGGTGCCGCTCTACCAGCGCTGGATGAACGACTTCATCACGATCCGCGGTTACGACATACCCGCCCCGCGAACACCCGACGCCGTCGCGGCCTGGTACGAGCGTCTTCGCACAACCGATAGACACATCATGTTCGCGCTGTATGAGCGTGCCACGATGCGCGTGATCGGCCACACCGGTCTGCTCGACGTCGACCGGCGTCATCGAAACGCCGAGTTCGACATCCTGATCGGCGAGACGGATTGCCGTGGCAAGGGGTATGGCAGCGAAGCCACGCGGCTCATCCTGGGGTATGCATTCGAGCAACTCGGGCTCGAGAGCGTGTATCTGCGCGTACTGGCGTTCAATGGGCCGGGCATCCGCGCCTATCGCAAGGCCGGCTTCCGCGAGGCAGGCAGGCTGCGCGACCACTGGTTCGTCGGCGGCCGTCACTGGGATATGGTTTACATGGATTGCCTGGCCGGCGAGTTCAGGGACGCCGCGGTCGTGGATGGCGATTGACGGCGCCGGTCCGATCATGTCAGACTCGCGCACCACATTTCACTGGAGTGACGAGACCTGTTGTCGGAAGAGGAGCACCCATGCAGGGACCACCACCGATTGATCCGAACATCGTGCAAGCATTCGTCGGGTCAGCGCATGGCGATCTCGACCGCGTGCGCGCGCTGCTGGGCGAGCACCCCAAGCTCGCAAACGCCGCGTGGGATTGGGGTGGCGGCGATTGGGAGTCGGGGTTAGGTGCTGCCGCGCATATGGGTCGTCGAGATATCGCCGAGCTGCTGCTGTCGCATGGAGCGCGGATCGACCTCTTCGCCGCCACCATGCTGGGACAACTCGCAGTCGTGCGCGCCATGATCGAGGCGAACCCGGAGGCGCGCCACCATCCAGGGCCGCACGGCATCCCACTGCTCAACCACGCTGAAGCGGGCGGGCCGGACGCCGACGACGTGTTGGCCTATCTCCAGAGCCTGGAGTGAGTTGAGCGGAGTCCCCACACCTCAGAGACGTGAGACCGGCGCATCCACATCAGATGTGCCGGTTTGCTTACGCTCAACGTTTTTGGCGGTCGTCAAGACTCATGTCGCGGCTTGACTGGCTTGGTTGTAACTTTGTAAACTAGTAGTACCTACCGATTGAGATACTACCTTACGAGGGACGTATGATATGACCGAGCATCTGAGCACCATCACGCGCAAAGGTCAGGTGACCATCCCAATTGAGATCCGACGCGCACTGCATCTGAAGGAGGGCGACACCGTCGCCTGGTCGCAGGAGGGCCAGGAAGTCCGTCTCCATCCTGCACGTTTCACGATTGAATCGGCGTTCGGGTCAGTCGAATCACATCAGCAACCCGAAGACATTGCGTCGCTTGAACAAGCTGCCAAGGAAGCGAAGTCCGCGGCGAGCCTAGCCGAGCTCAGTGCCGATCGCGTCCGCGGTGAGCGATGAGGTGGCTCGACACCAACATTGTCCTTCGCTTCCTTACCAATGATGACCCGGCTAAAGCGCGCGCCTGTCTTGAACTCTTCCAGCGAGTGCAGCATGGAGAAGAGGAGCTGGCGACGAGCGAAACAATTGTGGCCGAGGTCACGTACGTCCTCACGTCCCAATATGGCCTGAGCCATGCGGAAATTGCGGCCAGACTCCGTCCCTTGCTGGCAATGAGTGGTCTCAAGCTCCCGTACAAACGCGTGGTGCAGCGTGGTCTGGAACGCTACGCCACAATGCCCCAGCTCGATTTCGAGGATGCGCTTGCCGTCGAACACATGATGCGGCTAGGGGTAACCGAGATTCTCAGCTATGACCGCGATTTCGATCGCGTGGTCGAAATCGACCGGCAGGAGCCATGATACTCACTGTGGAGTGACGCAAATGCTCTTTCTCTCGGCTACATCTTCCGAATCGTCCGCGTCGGTGTCCGGCCTAGCTCACAGCCGGTAACCGGACATAACGCACGGCCAGGAGCGCCTCGGCTGCTCCATAAACGAAGCAGAAGGGCTGCAGACCGTGCGGTGCGATCCAGCCGAGGATCATCACTTCACCCGCGATCCAACCCATCAGCACGACCCCGGTCGCGAAGGACGCCAGCATGTCCCACGCCGCGCGGTGCCAGAGCGCGTAGGCGGCCAGAAACTGGCTACCCCCGACCGCGACGGCCAGGATGAGCCCTGGTAGGAGGAAGCTGCCGAACCACGTCCCCTCCAACAGGTCGGAATGCATGCCGAGCACGTTGTCGGCCAGCCCTGCCGCCAGGATGACGCCGAAGACCACCGCCATCACGCCCATAAAGAGCTCGAAGATGATCAATGTGACGCGGTCCGCTTCACGCCATTTCATAAAGACACCTCACTTCGCGGTTACGGCAACGGCTGCCGTGCTCGTTTACCACTCGTTCGCGTGCCGTCGAAGCTCCAAGCTCGCGGTCGCGAACTCCACGAATCCGACCAGGAAATAGACGATTTGGAAGCCAAACATGACCGGATCTTTCGCGCCGACGATGATCCATTCTCCGATCATCCAGCCCATGAGCACCGCGCCGGCCAGCGCTGTCGCCATCAGATAGGATGAATGACGGCCAAAGGTGGAGATGAGCGCCGCCAGCTGAAAGCCGCCGACGATACCTGCCAGGATGACACCAGGGATGACGTAATCGGAGAAGAACGTTCCGTTGAGCCAGTCGAGCGGTAGCTCGATCGTTCCATAGGCCAGGCCGACGCCACCGCCAATCGCGCTCAGGGTGGCGAAGACCTGGAGGGCCAGCAGGGCGATCCCTTCCGCGCGTCGAGCATCCATGGCGATCCTCCAACCCGGCTCGCGTCTCGTCGTGCGGGATGAGACGCGAACCCGTCTCCACGGTGATAGCCTGTTGGTCGTCGCGGGCGCATCAACATCGGCGCGTCGAGCGCAACAGTTTCGTGGCAGATGCGGGAATCGAGGAAGGTGACGTCATGGACCCAGAGAGCGATCTGCCGGTGCGCCGCACCGGTAAGGTGCTATTAGTCAACGAGAATCGCGAACTCCTCCTCTTCCGCGCCAACGAGCGGCTGCCCGACGGCACCGCACGTCAAATCTGGTTTCCGGTAGGAGGTGGCGCCGAAGGGGACGAGACCTTTGCCGAATGTGCGGTGCGCGAGCTCTGCGAGGAGACCGGCTTGCGCGTCGCCGTCGAGGATCTCGGTGACGTTGTTGGAGTTCGCGCCGGTGGGTTCGTGCTCGATGGTGTGCCCACCTGGTCGGATGAGGCCTTTTTCTTCTTCACCATCCCGCAATGGGAGGTGGACGACGCGGGCTTCACCGAGCTGGAACGACAGCAGCTGATCGCCCATCGCTGGTGGCCGTTGACGGAGCTGGCCAATACCGACCGCACCGTTTTTCCATCCGCGCGTGAGCTGGCCGCGTTGATCGCGACAATCCTCACGTTCGGCCCGCCAGCAGAGCCGGCCGTGTTGGCGTGGGAAAACCCGCCCGGCTGGCCGCAAATCAACACGAAACCCCAGCAGGAACCGTGATCGGACAGGACGGCGAAGCGTTCAGGCTGACGACGCGCCAGAGGAACAGGCCGACGAGCGCCGCGACCAACAGCCAGATGAGGACGATGGCGACCGCCGCTGCCCAATTCACCGGCTTGCCGCTCGAGGATTGCGTTCGGGCAGTCTCGCGGTGCTCGGCCAGCACGTCGGCGGGGATGAGACGACGGGCGATCAGGATGAAGACGGGGACCAGCAACAAATCGTCGAGATAACCGACGACCGGGATGAAATCGGGGATCAAATCGATCGGGCTGAAGAGGTAGCCGAGTGCGATGGCGGCGAAGACGCGCGCATACCAGGGAACACGCGGATCGCGATAAGCCAAATAGAGGGCGTGCCCCTCCTGCTTCAGCCGTCGCGCCTGCTCTTTCCAGCTTTCCAAGAAGCCGCGCGACGAGCGGTTCGTCACTCACCGCCATGCCAGATCTCCCAGCCCTCTTTGGCGCCGTAGTAGACGATGACCAGCCCGGCCAGAGGATCGGCCCACCACCAACCAGCGGCGGCGTTCAGGATCAGTCCGATCAGGACCGCTCCAGCCAGATAGGCGTCGATGACCGTCACGTGTGCTTCGGTCATCAACACCGGGTTGCCCAATTGGCGACCGGTGCGCCGCTTGCCGTAGGCCAGCAGCAGCATGGCGATGAAGGTCGCCGCGAGCCAGATGATGCCGCCCATCGATGTTCCTGGATGATCGGCGCGCAGCAGCGTGTAGACGATCTGCCCCAGGATGTAGGCCGCCAGCGCGAAGAAGGCGATGCCGATCAGCCGCAGGGCGCGCTTCTCACGTCCGTCGTCGATTCCCTTGAGCTGCCAGACGACCACCACCGAGGCGAAGATCTCGATTAATGAATCGAGGCCAAACCCGGCCAGCGCCACCGAGCCTGCTGCGACGGCGGCGGTGATGACGATCACCGAGCCGACCACGTTCCAGCCCAGCGTCGCGTATTCGAGGAGCAGTCCGCGCCGGACCAACGCGGCCGCGTTGCCCTTGCCGTCCACTTGGCTCCTTTCGGTCCTCGACGCCACGTTCCGATCCTCTTCGATATCCAGATTACTGACGGTCCGCGCCATATCCTAGCATGGCCATGACTTGACGCTGCTCGCCATATTTGAGACCATGATCGATTCGTCTGTTTGGATCGTACTGGGAGGACATATGAGCGATTCGACACGACTGAACCAGGAAGTGCGCGAGCTTTGGGATCAGAAGGCAGCGTTCTGGAGCGAGCGCTACGGTGAGGGGAACGATTTCCACAAGACGTTGATCGAGCCGTCAGTCGAACGCCTGCTGGCGCTCCAGCCGGACGAAATGGTTCTCGACGTCGGGACCGGCAACGGCGCCTTCGCCCGTTGGATGGCGGCACGCGGAGCGCGGGTGATGGCGTTCGACTTCAGCACGGTCTTCCTCGAGCATGCCAGACAACGGACGGTCGAGCACGCCGACCGCATCGAGTATCTGACCATCGACGCCACCGACGAGGTGCAGCTTCTTGCGCTGGGCGTCGCGCGTTTCGATGCCGCGGTCGCCAACATGGTGCTGATGGACATGGCCAGCATCGACACGCTCGCCAGCTGCCTGGCCAAACTGCTCAAACCCGAGGGGCGCTTCGTCTTCAGCATTCAGCATCCGTGCTTCAATTCGAATGCCGTCGATATCTTTGGCGAGGCTGGGAACGATGCGCAGGGGAAGATCGCGGTCACGCGTGGCGTGCGGGTGCATGGCTACCTCGATGTACCGCCAGGCAAAGGTGCTGGGATGCCGGATGAGCCGAATCCGCACTACTATTTTCACCGGCCGCTACACGAGCTGTTCGCACCCTTCTTCGCGGCGGGATTCGCTATCGATGGATTGGAAGAGCGGGGATTCAGCGGCGAGGGCGCCGGACTGACCTGGGCTAGCGTCGGTCAGATTCCGCCAGTGCTTACGGTGCGGATGATTCTGCGCCAACGCTGACCGCGTCGCTCATACCGTCAGCCGATGCGACGCTTTGGATGGGTGAAGATGGAGTGGCCGTAGCGCTGCTCGCGTTCGGTCATCCAGCGATCGAGCGATTCGAAGGCACACTGGCGTTCCGTTTCGCTTATCGACTCCCCTTCCTTGGGATCGTGGGCGATACGCCAGGTGCCGACGGTGATGTCGTGGCTGATTACGACGCTGCAAGACCGGCAGTGAAACAAGTACCGGTTGCGCGACGGCTGAGCTATCCAACCAGCATGAGGACAGCTACACGTCGGCAATTCTGACACTCCTTGCAGCAGACGTGACGTTCTCACGATGACGAATCCTTCGAGATCGCGCGAATCATGCCAGCGATCTTGCGTTTCATTGAGATTCGAAGACGCCAAGCCCTTGAAACGCCGGCTACCGAGGAGATTTACGCACCAATACGCGCTATGGCATCCTGACAGCGCGCCATTAGGACGTTCGCACCTCGCAATCTTATCCATTCGCGGCGCCCACAAAAGCCGGCAATTCTTCAAGGAGAGAGGCGGGCCAGGATGAACGCGAAGACGAGTGAAACCACCGCGACCAGACCGCAGTCGACCAGCCGCCTGGAGCAGCTGGCGCGTCGGCACTTCGGCGGCGACTTCCCCGACTTTCGTCTCAGCACCGAGCTGATGGCGGGCGTCACGACATTTATGGTCATGGCATACATCCTCTTCGTCAATCCCAGCATCTTGACCGCCCCCGACGTCCCCGACAAGCTGACCGTCTCCGCGGTCACCACGGCGACGGCGCTGGTGGCCGGCATCATGACCATCGCCATGGGCCTGGCAACCAATCGTGCCTACGCCATCGCGCCAGGAATGGGGCTGAACGCCATCGTCGCCTTTCAGCTGATGGGCGCCATGGGCTTGACCGCCTCACAGGCTATGGGCGTGATCGTGGCCGAAGGCATCGTCATCACCGTTTTGGTCCTCTTCGGCATCCGTAAGTACGTCATGGCCGCCATTCCGGTGGAGCTGAAGCGCGCCATCTCGGTTGGCATCGGTCTCTTCATCCTCTTCATCGGCCTGGTCAAGGGCGGACTCGTGGTGGCCGATCCGGCGACGCTGGTGCGCATGGGCGATCTGCGCGGCGTGCCGGTGCTGGTCACCGTGGTTGGTCTCTTCCTGACCGTGGCGCTGATCGCCACGAATGTGCGTGGTTCGCTCCTTTGGGGCATCGTCGGCGCCACCATCTTCTCGATCGTGGCCAAGTCGATCACCGGCACAAGCCAATTCGCCCCCGGCGTCGCGGAGGTTCCGTCGAAGTGGGTGGCCGCCCCCGACTTCAGCCGCATCGGCCACTTCTCGTTCGGCTTCTTTTCGGAGCTTGGAGTCCTGACGGCCGTCCTGGTAATCCTGGCCATCATGATGGCCGACTTCTTCGACACCATGGGGACGCTGATCGGCGTTGGAAGTCAGGCGGGCTATCTGGACGACAAAGGCGAGCTGCCGCAGGCGCAGCGAGCGCTGCTGGTCGACTCGCTCGCCGCGGTGGCAGGTGGCGCGGCGAGCTCTTCCTCGGCTACCACCTATGTCGAGTCGGCAGCCGGGGTCAGCGTCGGCGGGCGCACGGGGCTCGTCTCGATCGTAGTGGGCGTCCTCTTCCTCCTTTCGATGCCCTTCTGGCCGTTGGTCGACGTCGTGCCGCAGGAGGCGACCGCTCCGTCGCTCATCATCGTGGGCTGGATGATGATGGGAGTACTCAGCGAGCGGGACTACGTTATGCCGGACGGACGGATGATGGTCACGCGCGGCATTGACTTCAGCAACATCGAGGAGGGGTTGCCGGTCGTGGCGACCATGGTCCTGATGCCACTCACCTACAACATCACCAACGGCATCGGCGCGGGGTTCGTCATGTGGACGGCAGTCAAGATCTTTCGGGGCAAGCTGCGAGAGATCCATCCGGTCATGTACATCATCAGCGCCGCCTTCGTCGTCTACTTCATCCGCACCTTCCTGGGTGTGAACGTGTAGGCGAGGGGCTGAGGTCGGCGTTGCGGGTTGGCGATCCAATGAGAATCGGCGTCGTATCGTTGCGCGCTCAAAGAGATGTTCAGCGATAGACGTCGTCGTGGCTGCCGATATCGAGGAGGATGATCTCCTCTTCACTGATCTCGATCGTCACCACCAGGCGATACGTGTAGGTGATTCTGACCCGCCAATAACCTTTCAGTTCGCCGCCGAGCGAATGGGTGTGCAGCTTCGCATCGAACGGATCGACCTCGAGTCGGCTGATCACGTCGAACACGGTTGTCTCGAGGTCAGGATGCTTCTTGAGGAATCTGCGAAACCGGGGCACGAAGGAGTCCGGCGCGATGAGCGTGTAGGTCACTCGTCTTCGCGCGCCGCGTCCATGAGTTCGCGCGGGCTCATACGCTGAAAGCGGCCGGCCTCAAGATCCGCCCGCGCGCCTGTATGCGGGCCATCAGCGCCTCGTCGCGCTCCGCCTGCAGTTCTTCGTACTGCGCCGTCGACATGATCACGTAGCGAGGCTCGTCGTGCTGAATGACTTGCACGGGTCCTTGCTCGAGATCCTGATCGACCGCGCCGATCCCACGCCGCTTGATCTCACGAGCTGGAATCGTATTCATCGGTGTACTCCAAACAGTACTGAATTCAGTACCTGATGCAGTATTGTATCCCGTGCCTCTTTCTGGCGTCAAGGCGTGTGACTTCACCGCGACGACAGGCGCAGAGCGGAGCGGTCGTCTGCTTCGCCCGCGCCTATATCGGCGTGAACGTGTTGACGCTGTGCTGAGATCGGCGCTCGGGTTGGGGGTGGTGTTGAGTCTTCGCTGGGCTAGACGGCGGCGAATCACCATCTGCCGATTCGTGTTGGGACGGGGTTTCAAGGCAGCGCCATCGAGGACCACTGGGCTGTTATGGAACGTCGGTTGCTCATGATAAACTACTCGCGCCCGCGCATTGTCTTTGAGAGGACCTGACGATGGCCACGACACACTCAACTACAGTTGCTGATATGGCCAAGCTGTTTTCCGATCGGGTCAGAGATCAACCTGCCGCGAAGCAACTGTGGTTCAGGCAGTTCGGTCCTGTTGCTGAGATTTGGCTTATCGCGGACGCCGAGGACCTTGAGGTCGAGCGGAATCTTCGCGCGGTAGGACTCGAGCTCTACAGTGCCTTCCCTAATCAATTGATTGACTTCCAGTTGATCAATCTCGCCTTGAGTGCCTCAGACGCTCGTTCCCGCATTCCGCACGACGCCGATTCAATCGTTCTCCATTAGTCGTGAATCCGCAGGCAGAGAATCACCTGATAACTGCCCAACGACATTTTCAGATGGCAGTCTATCTCCAATCTCCCCCCTCATCTTCGATAAGCCCAGAACCAGACCAATGGATCGTTACGTGCTTGTTCTACAGCGCGGTGCACTATATTCAGGCCTATTTCATCGAGACGAGAGGATACGGTCACTCCAGCCACGTCGACCGTAACAATGACATCCCCAAGATTCCGGATCTCATGCGGATCAAGCAGGCCTATTTTGAACTTTTTGATTGGTCCCAGACGGCGCGATACGATCCTCTTCCGACTCTCAGCCATCGTGTCCAGCCAGCGTTTGACAATCTGAACGAAATCGCAAGCGAAGTAAAACGCCTTCTCAACGTGAAGTGAAGGATCTCACCCCGGCATGCGGAGGGTTGGTCGTCCTGGGCGTGAACGTGTTGACGCTGTGCTGAGGTCGGCGCTCGGGTTGGGGGCGGTGTGGAGCCTTCGCTGGGCTAGACGGCGGCGAATCACCCTCTGCGTAATTGACATAATGACTAGATCATGTGCGAGCTCATCTCATCCCTGTGAAGGGCGGTCCGCTATGGGAACGTTGATCTCGATACGAGTTCCGGAGCGGTGGGCGGAGGCCACCTGCACCGTGCCATCGAGCAGCCGCGCACGCTCTTGCATGCCAAGGAGACCGAGCTTGTCGCCGCGTATCGAATTCGCCATAGCTTCATCGATGCTCATGCCGCAGCCGTCGTCGGCGACGGTCAGCGTCAACTGACGCTCATCATGCGAGAGACTTATGTCCACGGTGCAGGCTTCAGCATGCCGCTCCACGTTGTGAAGGGCCTCCTGACACATACGGAAGACACCCAGCTCAACGTCGGCCGACAAACGGGCGATCGAACTGTCCGCGCTCAGGTTCACCCGCACACCAGTACGATCTTCCAGGTCCCGAGCGAGCCAACGGAGTGCCGGAACCAGGCCGAGATCGTCGAGAATCGAGGGGCGCAAATCACGGCTAAAGCGTCGCAGCTCGTCGGCGATGGTTTCAGCAGATTCTCGCGATGCAGCCAATGCGCGCCGAACCTCATCGGTCAGGTCGGGACTTTGTTCCAACAAATCGAGCCTGCGACACAGTAGGACGACCGATTGCAGACTGCTGTCGTGCAGCTCCCGAGCGATGCGGCGGCGTTCTTCTTCTTGCGCCTGAGTGATCCGTCGCGCATAGGTTTCGAGTCCGAGCTGCCGTGCCCGTCGCTCGGTCACATCGCGCATCAATATCTGAATCACCTCTTGCCCCGCTGCGTTCTCGACCACGCTGCAAACCGGCTCGACCCAAAACTCGCGCCCAAACCCTGTTTGGATCGAGATGTCCTGGCTAAAGACTTCGCCGTTCTGCCCAACCTCCAGCAGGTGGGTGGCGTTGGGTGCACCGATGAGATCCGCGAGCTTCGTTCCGCGAGCGCCGGCGATGGGTCTGTCGAAGAGCTGGCTTGACAGGTCGTTGGCCTGGAGCACTTCGCCCGTGCCAGCGACCACCAAAATTGCCTCCCCAGCACTCTCGAATAACCCGCGATACATCGCTTCCGACATGCGGCGTGCCTGCGCCTCGGCTTCCGCCTGACTTCGCGCGTCTATTTCTCGATCGACTCGACTGGCGATGAAAACCGCAAGGGAGATGATGGTTAGATGCTGCACCGTCTCGGCCACGCGGTCGAGACCATGGTGAAAGAAGATGATGCTGGGCAAGGCCAGCGTTGCCAGCCATATGGCGGTGGGAATGGCGCCCTCACGACCGAAGCTCAGGCTCGCGTAGATGACGGGGACGAACAGAATGGCATACATCAGGACCACGAACAGGTCAGGTGAGCGGACACCCTTGTATGCCTCGAGACCATCAAAGCTGAGGTGTATCCCGGTCGCGATCAATATCAGACCTTGCACGACCCAGAAGCGCCGATCGGTCAGACGACGTGAAAATCGCTGCACAAAGCCTCGCCAACCGCGAACGGCACCATGAGAAAGTTGAGCAGTGCTGGATTTCATACGGGCCGTCTCATACATCGTCAGTTCCTCCTCCGATCGACGAGTGATTGGTCGATCACGTGAGGGTGAACCAGTGACGCACGGCGCCATACACGACGGCTTCCGTGCGCGAAGTCACGTCGAGTTTCATCAGAATATGGCTGAGGTGCCCCTCCACCGTGCGAACGCTGATCGACAGCGAATTGGCGATATCTCGATTGTGCAACCCCTCGGCTGCCAATCGCAGAATCTGCATCTCGCGCGGCGACAGCACCGGCTCATCACTATCCGTTTTGCGCATCGAACGCCGCAGTTTTTCGGCGACCGATGGGTGCAGGATAACCTGGCCCTGCTGGACCGCATGAATCGCGTCGATGACTTCTTTGCCGCGCACCGTCTTGAGCAGATAGGCGGCCGCGCCCACTTCCATCGCGGCGACCACGTAGTCCTGATCGTCATAGGCGCTGAGGACCACGATTTTGGTTTCGGGCGAGATATCGCGAATGCGCCGCGCCGCTTCAACGCCGGTCATGTCCGGCAGCGCCAGATCCATCAATACGACGTCCGGATACAGCGTGCCCGCTGAACGCACGGCGTCCGCGCCATTGCCTGCCTCACCGACGACGTCGAGCAAGTCGTCCTGCTCCAAGAGCTGGCGCGAGCCTTCTCGGACAACCGCGTGGTCGTCGACGATCAACACCCGGATCTTGCCCTGTTTCGTGGCAACACCTCCGTCAAGCCAGAGATCACGTGACGTTCATCACGTCTCTTTGAGATTCCCCACGTCGGCAAACATCGACGACGACGGCGTTTCCTGAAGACGGTCGAGACAATGGCTTCCGACGAACACAACCAGGTGCAGGGCGTTCACGCGATGACGTCGCGAAGGGACAGCCGTGCGAGTTGTCTTCGAGCGCGTCGACTACCGTGCGACCATCCACGGAAGTCCGTCCCGGTTATGTAAGACAGCGTAGGGCGCGCGAAGCGATCAAACAATCGCTGACATGATTTTGTAACGGCTCCGTGCACTCGTTATACAGGTTTGCAATGCCGGCACGTGGAAACACGCAATCCGATGCGGTGATACCACGGATGTTACGCGATCCGCGACTCCCTAGACTGAAGCTTAGTTCAGTATCCGGATGGCGGTGGTGAAGTTGTCCAACGCCGAGCGCAGCACGGCCCTACTACCCGAACCCGAAAGGATTCGACGGTCCCGCGAATTGCGGGACATCGCGGGGTAGTTGACGTCGGTCATCGCTCGCGCAAATGCTCAGTTGGGCCGGCTCCTCCGCCGAGAGGAGATCGCATGGCATATCGCGTTCATATCAATCAGCTTGCCTGTATCAACTGTGGCATCTGCATGGATCTTTGTCCGGTCCGCTGTCTGGATATGAGCCGTCCGAGCGGAACCGGGGAGCTTGGCACTGAGCAGGAACGGCTCAGCCCGATCCCTGGGCTGGCCGCCGCGGAGCCCTGGATGATGCTTGCGCCCATACAGGTCGACCCGTGCATCGGCTGTCAAGTCTGTGCCCAGGAATGTCCAACCGGCGCCATCACTATCGAAGGCGCGGTCACAAACGTGACGTACGCCGCCCGCGGACCGGTCGAGTATGTGCCTGCTGACGATGGCTGGCATGCGCTCGACGAGTACACGCGCGCCACCCCCGAGGAGCCTGGCGAGACTCCATGGGGAGAGGGACGCGCGTGGCACGTGGCCGAGCGGAAAGAAACCTGGCAGAGCTGGCGCACCTGGCTCGGCGAACGGACCGAGGACCTGCGTGCACCCTGTCAGGCCGCCTGCCCTGTGGGAACCAACGCCGGGCTGTATGTCAGCCTGGTCGCCCAGGGCCGCTATGACGAGGCGCAACGCGTCGCCTCGGAGTCCAATCCGTTCCCGTCGATCTGCGGCCGGGTCTGCACCGCTCCGTGCGAGGCAGCCTGTCGCCGCGCCGAGTTCGACGCCCCGATCGCCATTCGGGATCTCAAACGCTTTGCGATGGATCACGGAACACTGCGTACGCGTCGATTTCCTCCTTCGACGCGGCAGTACACCGAGCGAGTGGCGATCGTTGGCGCCGGGCCAACTGGCCTCAGTGCGGCCTATTACTTGGCGCGCCGTGGCTACCCGGTGACGGTCTTCGACGCCATGCCGGTGGCGGGCGGAATGATGGCGATCGGCATTCCCGACTATCGACTGCCGCGCCCTCAGCTGGCGAACGACGTGGATGCCATCGTCGGCCTGGGGGTTGAACTGCGGCTCAACACCGCGCTCGGACGAGACATCACGTTGCCGGATCTGCGCGAGCAATTCGACGCGGTCCTTCTGGCGGTGGGCGCCCAGCGCAGCCAACGACTCGATATCCCTGGCGAACAAGAATGGGCGGGTGTGACTCCCGCGACGACCTTCCTCAAGCGCTTCAACCTGGAGCCTGGCACCCGACTCGAAGGGGACGTCGTCGTCGTCGGAGGCGGCAGCACCGCCATGGATGCGGCACGTTCGGCCATCCGCTGCGGTGCCCGGAGCGTCATGATCCTCTACCGTCGTACGCGTCACGAGATGCCCGCGCAGAAAGAGGAAGTGCACGCGGCGCTGATCGAGGGAATCGAGCTGCGTGAGCTCGCAACGCCTTTGGAGGTACTTGGCACAGCGGGCAAGGTGACCGGCGTGCGCTGCCAGCGCATGGTTCTGGGAGAGCCGGACGCGGACGGTCGGCGCCAGCCGGTCGCGGTAGACGGAAGCGTCTTCGACGTACCGGCCGACGTGGTTCTGGTCGCGGTTGGAGAGGCGCCGGATCCGTCGTTCCTTCCATCCGGCACGAGCGTCGGCGTGGCTCCGTGGGGCGGGCTGTTGATCAACCCAACCACGCTGGCCACTGGAGCGCCGGGCATCTTCGCCGCTGGCGACGTCACGTACGGCCCCCAATCGATCATCCTCGCGGCAGCCCACGGACGGAAGGCTGCTCAGCAGATCCACGCCTTTCTGCAGGATCTGTCGCCGACTGAGGCGGCCGAAATGCCACAAGGCGAGTTCGAAACGGCGTCGACGCTCCCGGCTGACGGTCGAATCATGCTCGATCTGCGGCCGAGCCAACGCGCAGAGATGCCCCTGCACAATGGGGTGCGTCAAGGTCGATCGTTGGAGACGGCGGCCGGGTTCAGTGAGGCCGACGCGCAACGTGAGGCCAGCCGCTGCCTGAGATGCGATCTGGCCTACCTCTGTCCCACCGTCGTGACGCGCCAAGCCGAAAATGCGGACACCCGTCAATCGTCCTGAGCGGCCCTGTTCGAGTCAGGAGCCAAGGAGGTGTCAACGTGACAGTCCAAGATCTAACGAATGCGATCATCAACGGAATCAACGATGGTGGCGAGCAATTCATGGAAGGTACCCTTGCCGCCGCCCTACCGGTCATCTGGCTGGTCATCCTCGGCCTTCATCTGGGCCGGCCCTACATCCTCGACATGATCGGGCGCTTCACGCTCCGATTGGGCGCGGATCTGCTCTGGCTGATCTACGTCGGCGTGCGTGACATCCTGATTGTCTCAGGCGTGACGATGAGCTTCATGTTCTTCTTCCCAGACGTCATCACCGGCAACTCGTTGCCGCTTACCGGCGGTCTGGCGGCTGCTTGCCTCTTCGGCGTGCTGTTGGTCAAGCTGATGGGTGATCCGGATCACAACCTGCGCGACTTCCGCCTGGTCACCGCCCTGTTGGGTCTCGGCGCCCTGTTCTACTTCGTTCCCTATGTGGTCGGTGTACAGGCCAGCGATGTCGCTACGGGATCCGTCAAGTCGATCAGCGACTTCCTCGTGACGAGCACCAACACAGACTGGGCCTTGCCACTGACCTACATCTCCGTCGGACTCCTGGCAGTACTCGGGGCCATCGCGGCAGGCTACACGCTCAAGACTGGTGGCCGCGCGGAAGCGGACTAGCCCGCAGCGCGTTCACGAGCTGAAATCGCCTAATCAGGAAAGGATCGATCGCATGACTCCAGATGATGTCGCAACCGCGATCAATGACGCTCTCGTTCACGGTGGAGCGCAATGGCTGGTCGCCACCATCGTCGCCTTCCTACCCGCGCTCTGGACGATGACCCTGATGCTCCATCTCGGCCGCCCGTACGTCCTGCGGACCTTGCGCCGTTGCGGACTCCGCCTGGGCGCCGACGTGTGGTGGATGTCGTATCTGCTGATGCGTGACGCGGTGCTAATGTTGACCTTCGCGCTGAGCTGGGTCTTCTTCATGCCAAACGTGGTGCAGACGTCCGATCTGCCGATTACCGGATCTCTGGCGGCCTTCTTCCTGCTGCTGGCACTGGCGGTCAAGCTTTCACATCGCGTGGACGATGATGTGCAGGCCTATCGTCTTGCCACCGCGTTCCTCGTCGTCGGTTCGGTTCTCTACTACATCCCGCAGATCTTTGCGATCGAGGCCGCGGATCAGGCCTCCCTCTCTGGATTCGCGACGGCCTTCACCAGCAGCGCGCATCCGACAACGGCGCTGTATCTGATGTGGATCGCGTTCGCGGGTGTCATCGCTACCGCCGGGTGGCTGGCGGTGCGCGTCGTCCAGAACGCGGAGAAGACCATGACTCGGACCGTCACGACGTCTCGACACGAGATGCCTCCGACATCGTCAGCAGCGGTCACGGGCGATGACTAGCGATGATCGACTCGCTCGCCGCGAGGATGAGATCCGCGCTACGAATTGGTTTCATCCTGGCTGCCCTTGATTAGACTTCGTGGAACGAGGTCGTGGAAGTGAAGAATGGCGGTCGACCTGAGTCACAGCGTGGGGCTCAGGTCGACTGGTTGGCGCAAGACTTCCGCACTTCGCCACGTCATGCCAGAGAACATCCTCTCGAAGCCTACGACAGCGCGCCCGCGAAGCGGGGCTAGGGCGGGAGGAGGGGTGACGACGAGGCTTTGTTGCATGCGCCGCAGCGCTGATCTTGGCGAAGCCCGCTCATGGTCGTTGACGAATTATTTCGGTATCAGGCGACCGTCGTCGGCCTGCGGCCGAAGGGCGACCACAAGGGATCGCCACTACGAATACGCGTTTAGCCCCTTCAGTGGGCTTCGTCTCTGTAGCCCGGGATCTTTAGTCCCGGGTGAGCGCCGAGCGATTGCCGGTTTGTTTGATCAACTACCGACAACCCGCGCGTGCGTGGACGCAGCGCCGACGTTTCCGGACAACTACCATCACACCTAGTCGACCGCCATTCACGTCATCGGTGGGCGTCGGGCGGTTTCCCGAACCCGTCGTTTCCATTTGCGCGCGTGCACCTTGCAGCCTCATCTGAGCCGTCCTTGACAGAACGCAGTCCGCGCTGTACTATTACGTCATACGTACTAAGCAACACGAAGTACGATTTGCATAACACCAAACCCGAACGAAAGGACCCACATGCCCGCGAAGATCAGCGACCTGGGGCGGTTTTCTGAGCCAGCCCTTCTCATCTTGTCCAGCCTGGCGGGCGGAGACAAGCACGGCTACGCCATCATGATGGATGTGCAGGAATTTAGCGGTACCAAGCTCGAGCCGGGTACGCTCTATGGCGCATTGACGCGACTCGAGCAACGTGGTTGGATCGAGCCGCTCCCGGCTGAGGAGCGACGCCGGCCATATCGGCTCACCGGGGCCGGAGCCACGATATTGAAGCAACAGCTCGACAGCATGGGCGAAGTGGTGCGGGCCGGTCGACAGCGCCTCGCAGCCTTCAGTTCGTAAGGGAAACCGATGCAGATTTCCGCACTTCTTCGCTGCTATCCGCCGGCCTGGCGCGAGCGCTATGAGACCGAGATGACCGCGGTCCTCGAAGACCATCGTGCCGGTCTCTGGACCTGGTTCGATCTGCTGCGCGGAGCATTCGACGCGCGCCTTGATCCGGCCTTCGCGAGAGGTCGAAGCATGTTCGTCAATCGATTGCGCCGCTCCGAGATGGCCGTCTTCTGCGCGTTCGTCGTCTATGTGCTGGCTGGCTTCGGCTTTCAGAAGATGACCGAGGACGCGGACAAAGCCGGAATCATGCAGGCGCACGCGGCTATCGGGATCGGCTACTACGCCGTCATCGTCGGGGCCGATCATTGCCGCACTGGCCGTCGTCGCCGGATCGCTGCCGATCGGTCTTTCGGTCGTGCGACAGGCGATCGCCGCGCGCCGTGCTGATGTGGCCGGGTTGCTGGCGGTGCCGGTCCTGCTGGGGGCTTCCGTCGTTGGCTGGGGAGTCGCCATTGCACGAACCGGTGGCGGCATCCAATCGACCAGCGTCCGCGCATTCATCATCTTCGGCATGGTCGTAGCCGTGCTGACCGCGGCGATCGTCTCGCTGGTCGTCTCACGTGTCGAATTAAGTGAATCGACCGTGCGCAATGCGCGAATCCCGGCGCTCGTCGCCAGTGGCGGCATGGCGCTCAGCTTGATCGGCATTCTCGTGTGGGGTCTGTCTCTGCGCTCGGCGGCGCCCGACCTCTACGCCCTCAACGGTGGAGCGCTGCGCTCCTACGCCTACTTCACCTGGCTGCGAGTGGTGGTCGTGATGGGCCTGGCAACGCTCGCCGCCCTGGCCGCCGTCTGGCGCGGCATGGAGATCGCCGGTCCGCGACACACTGCCTGACCGTTCCCCGGGCTGACGGTCGACGGGGCGCACGGCAGTGCGCCCCTACAGCGATCCACACACGTTCATAGGGGCAGCCGGTTACCCACGAAGTGGGTATTGGCTGCCCTTCGTCTACTTGGGGCGGTTGTCCATCTGATCCGGCGCGAGGAAACGTCTGCTAGACTGGGCGGTCGGAGCCGGAGCGTATCCCGGCTGACCTCTTCCGCGACCGCGACGGCGGCGTGCCGCATCGGCCGCCAACCAGGATGGATGTGTTGCCATGCCCAAGCTCACCAAGCTCGTCCTCGGATTCGAACTCGAACAGCCCTACGTCGAGCGCATCCGAGCCACCTATCCGGACGTCGAGGTGGTCGTCTGCACCGACCGCGCCCGCCTGTCCGAGATGGTGGACGGTGCGCAGGCATTGATCGGCTGGGGACTCAACGCCGACCTGATGCGCAATCATCCGGAGCTGCGCTGGTTCGCCGCAGGTGGGGCGGGCGTCGATGGCATCCTCTTCCCCGAGCTGATCGAGAGCGACCTGATCCTGACCAACAACAGCGGCGTGCATGCTCCCCACATGGCGGAGTACCTGCTCGGTATGATGCTCGCCTTCGCACGCGGATTGCCGGAGCTGATGTGGGCGCAGACGCGTCATGAATGGCGTGGACGTGATGGATTGAACGTCTACGAGCTCGGCCGTCAGACGCTGGCGGTGGTCGGCCTGGGCGATATCGGGCAGGCGTTGGCCTGGCGCGCCAACGCCATCGGTATGCGCGTCATCGGCTCGCGGCGCCACCCGGGCGAGCCGCCGCGCGGGGTCGAGCGCATCTATCCGCCCGATGCGTTGCACGAGATGCTCGGTGAGGCGGATCACGTGGCCATCACCTTGCCGCTGACGGACGAGACGCGCGGCCTGTTTGGCTCAGCCGAATTCGAGGTGATGAAGCCGACCGCCTTCATCTACAACATCGGCCGGGGCGCGATCATCGACAGCGACGCCCTGATGTCCGCCCTCAACAGCGGGCAGATCGCCGGAGCCGGGCTCGACGTCACCGACCCGGAGCCGCTTCCCGCCGATTCGCCATTGTGGGATATGGAGAAGGTCGTCATCACGGCGCACACCTCGGGGCGCGGTCCATTCTATTGGGAGCGGGGCATCGAGCTCCTGGTCGAGAACATCGGCCGCTTCATGCGCGACGAGCCGATGTTGAATGTGGTGGACAAAACAGGCGGGGTATTAGAGCGACCGCTGGGAAATCTTCTCGTGCCTCAACGCTGATTTATCGACACCAAACGTCGAACGTACGAGGGAGAGCACAGGTCCCTCCCCTACGTCAGGCTCGGCTCAGTCCGTTTAGGGACTTCGTCTACGTAGCCCTGGGTTTCAACCCTGGGCGGGCGGGAATGGTCGAACGTACGCGGGAGGACACAAGAGTCCTCCCCTACGAAACGGACCCGGCCGATTCGCCCTGAAGCTCCAGCCGGTACCAGACGTCGTAGACGGTCTGGCTACCGACGTCGGTGGTCGTCTCCAGGGTGAGCGCGAATCCCAACCGCTCGTAGAAGCGCCGGCCGGCCCAGTTGTCGCCAAAGACGTTCACCAGCACGCTCGACACGCTTCGCGTGCGAAGGTCGGCGAGCGCAACGTCCCACAGGCGCCGCCCAATTCCGCCACTCCGCGCGCCGGG
Organism: uncultured Chloroflexia bacterium; assembly: GCA_963822235.1. GTDB lineage: Bacteria > Chloroflexota > Chloroflexia > Thermomicrobiales > Thermomicrobiaceae > CALAGB01. Next base: position 599,744 of record CAWGGU010000004.1, on the reverse strand, counting down.
ATCGACGTACAGTCGCGTCAACTCGTATGCACCCTCGTCATGTGGCTCGACGGTGATGAACCCGATCGGCTGCTCGCCGCTCTGAGCCACCAGCACGATCGACGCTTCCTCGCCGATAACCGCCCGCAGCCGCTCGATCGACCAGAACGCGCCGTTCAGGTACTTGCGCCGGTTCTCTGGTTCGACGAACCCGGCATAGGTCGTCTCCCAGCCGGTCACGCCGATCTCTTTGAGCCGCTCGGCATCTTCAGTCACACCGCGCCGGATGTGCACGTGATCAGCCATTTCACCCTCCGGTTGGCAAATTACCACACTCGAGCGTCCGTTCGGGCTGGACCTGGATCGCGTTTCGGACGATCATTCGGGGGCGTCTCGCAGGGAAGGGACGAGCAAGTTGAACGATGCCGATCTCGGCAACGCGATAGAGAATGCAGGAAGAAAGGCGGCGATATGCCCGCGACAAAACCATTCGTGCAGTGGCGCGATACGGCGCTCGAACGCAAGGTGCTCGACAGCATCACCCTCGACGTGCCGTGGAGCCTCATCGAGAAGTTCTCAACGCTGGTGCGCCTCTCCGGTTCGGACGACGAACGGGAAGCGGTTGAGACGCTGATCCAGCATCTGCGCGATGCCGGTGTCCCCTACGCGGCCTACGACCCGGAGTGCTTCATCTCGATTCCGCTCAGCGCCACGGTGCGGGCCGATGAGCCGAATGGCAAATCCTTCCGGGCCAAGACCGTCTCGATGTCGGTCTCAACCGGCGGCGAAGAGATCGTTGGAGAGCTGGTCTACGTCTCGGCCAGCGAGGAGGACAGCGGCTCGGGCGACTTCTTCTCGACCGGTGTCGACATGGGCGGCGTCAATTTCGCCGGCAAGATCGTGCTTACGGAGGGCATGGCCTCGCCGGGCAAGGTCAAGGACGTGATGGCTGCCGGGGCGCTGGCCGGCATCTTCATCAATCCCGGTCAGGCGATCCACGAAGGCATCTGCACGACCATCTGGGGCACGCCTGATCTCGATTCGATGGTGCGGCAGCCGACCATCCCGGTCGCGGCAGTGAACAACCCCGATGGTCAAGAACTGATTGCCCTGGCTCGTCGTGGGGGACGCGTCGCCCTCTCGACCAACCTCGACACCGGCTGGCGCCGGATCCCGGTGGTGGTCGCAGACATCAAGGGTCCCAATTCCTCCGACGAGTTCGTGCTGCTGCATGGGCACCTCGATTCATGGCACGTCGGCATCGGCGACAACGCCACCGGCGACGCCACCATGCTGGAGTTGGCACGCGTCTTCTGGCAGCATCGACATGGTCTGAAGCGCTCGTTGCGCGTGGCCTGGTGGTCGGGACACTCGCACGGCCGCTACGCCGGGTCCACCTGGTACGCCGACACCGCCGCCATCGACCTGGCCAACAACTGCGTGGCGCAGGTGAACTGCGATTCGCCCGGCTGCCGCTGGACCAACACCTTCAACGAGCTGACCGCCATGAGCGAGACCGACCCCTTCGTCGATACCGTCATTCGCGACACCACCACGATCAAACCGCAGACCGAGCGACCCGTGCGCGCTGGCGATTACTCCTTCAACGGTATCGGCATCACCTCCTTCTACATGCTCAGCTCCACCATGTCGCAGGAGTTGCGCGACGAGAAGGGCTACTACCCGGTCGGTGGCTGTGGCGCCAACATCGAGTGGCACACCGAGGGTGACCTGCTGGAGGTCGCCGACAAGAGCATGCTCATTCGGGACATGCGCGTCTACGCCGCGTCGGTCCTGCGCGTGCTCAACGCGCCGGTTCATCCGTTCGACTGGACCAACACCACCGCCGAGATGCGGGAAACGCTCAACGTCGTACCAGTCGGCCACCGGCAGTCAGTTCAGCTTCTCGCCCGCGCTCAAGGAACTCGACAAGCTGGAAGAGGCGCTGCAGCAGATGTACGCTGATCCGCTGGCCCTCAAAGGAGAAGCCGCCGATCGGGTCAACGCCGCGCAACGGCGGCTGGCACGCATCCTCGTGCCGGTCAACTACAGCCGCATGTCCGGCTTCTATCACGATCCGGCGCTCAACATCCCAGCCCTGCCGGATCTCGCGCCGGCCATGTCGATGCCCGACGCCAAGGACGACCCTGCCCGGCGCGGCATCCTGAAAGCGCATCTGACGCGTGGTCAGAATCGGCTCGTGTGGGCATTGCAGAACGCGCGTGAGGTGGTCGAGGCGGCCACAAGCTGAGCTCACGCTCCGGCGCGTGACGCAAACGTGATCGACCGTCTGTCACTCAGTAGGCAGACGGTCGAATCATGCGCGGGAATCGTTCAGGATGCGGTATCCATCGCCACGAACGTTCCGTGCCAGACGTGCTCCCAGATCGCGCCGGTCGAGCTCTGAATCGAGAGCATGCCGGTGATCTCGCCGTTCACTTCGGTGTGAAAGGTGAAGTAGCCCGGGAACGCAGTGGCGTCCGCCGCGGTGCTGCCCGCGTGATTCTGATCCAGCCACGACTGCACTCGGGCCTGCGCCGTCTGTGACGTCAGCGGCTGATCGAGCTGTGCGGACGTCTCGGGGTGATAGCCCATGTACGCATTGCCGCCGCACCAGCCTTCGTCGGTCGAACTGTTCGGCGTGGCTGCCGCGTTGCTCCGTCTGCCCTGACCACCCATCATGCCGTGACCGTAGTCGTTGGCAGACGTCGAGCCGGAGTCGTCGTTGTACCCGTGCTGGCAGCCCCCCATCATGCCGTAGCCTCGCATGTTCTCGCGAAGGGCTGACCCCTGGCTCCCGAACATCCCGCCGTATGTGGTGTTCCACATCATGGTCGGACCGGGCTCGGGATACACATTACTGCCGTTTAGGTCCATCACCATCTCGAAGGCGCCCGCGCCCGATTGGCTGTCAACGGCTTCAGCATAGAACTGATTGGAGAACTGCATGACCTCGCTGATCTTGAGGTTGTCGTAGCCCAGCTGGTTCAGGTACTGGGTGAAGCTCGTTCTGGCCTGAGCCAGCGAGATCGTCGCAATCGTTGGCTGACTCGGCGGTGACGACGTCGCGGATTCGCTGGTCGGCTGATTAGGGGGCCGACTGGAGTGTTCACCCATATACGCCGCCACGGGGAACGCAGCCGCAACCGCCAGTAACACGACACTGACGATTCCCACAAGTACCAGTATTCGCCGTCTCATCTGATTCCCCAATCTCATCGGTTTTCGGACCGCTTTGCCTCAACGCGCGGTATCCTGCAGGGTGTTCGTCACCCGCCGGAACTCCTCTTCGGTGATCTCCCCGCGTGCCAGGCGCTCGCGCAGCAGGCTCATGGAACGATCCTGTCCGGGAGTCGTCGAAGGACCGTTCTGCGATGAGTGCGCCACCGCGCGGGTCACGAAATAGATGCCGAGCACAAGGAATGCGATCAAGACAAGCATCATGGCGCTCATGCCAAACCAACCCCAGCCCGATGTCATATTCCATCCGTGTTCATACATCATGGTGTTGCCTCCTGAATCCTGAGCGGCCGCCTCGCCGCAGTCTCAATACTCAAACTAGGTGAGACGACTCAAGCTCCGGTACTGACTTTCTCAAGATTTGCTCAAGGTCTGAATCACGGTGGACTCAGGCGGTGGGCAAGCTGAAACTGAACGTGCTACCCAGATTGCGACCGGCGCTCTCTGCATGAATTTGTCCTCCCTGTGCTTCCACCAGGGTTCGTGCGATGGCCAGTCCAATGCCACTCCCGCCGTCAGCACGAGAGCGGGACGGATCGACCCGATAGAAGCGATCGAAGACGTGCGGCAAGTGTTCAGCGGGGATACCGATGCCGCTGTCCGCAACGCGAAACCACACGACGCGACCGTCTGGCTCCACGGATACCGTCACCCTGCCCTCAGGCGGCGTGTAGCGCAGCGCGTTGGTGAGCAGATTGGTCAGCACCTGTGACGCCCGGTCCCGATCAGCGAGGACCGGCGGAGCATTTGGAGGGAGAGACAGCTTGAGGTCTATCTGCTTCTCCTCGAAACGAGGACCGAGAGCCGTTGCCGCGGACCGCACCAGGTCTCCCGGTGGCACCGTACGTCGGTCGATGCTCGCCGCCCCGGTTTCAACCTGGAAGAGCTCGTGCAGGTCCTCAGTCAGGCGATTCAGGCGGCTGGTTTGGTCGGAAAGACGCGACCACAGCGATTCCGACGGCTCAACGACACCGTCGCGTAGCCCCTCGAGATAGCCCTGTAATGTGGCGATGGGTGTGCGGAGCTCATGGGCGACGTCACCGATGAGCTGGATTCGTCGCTGCTCGGTCGTCTCGAGTTCGGCCGCCATGCGGTTGAGGCTCTCGGCCAGTTCGCCGATTTCGAGGGTAGCGGGCACCTCGGTTCGCGCCCGGTATTCGCCTTGGGCTATGTGCCTGCTGACGTCCGCCATGCGACGAATCGGGTTCGCGATGTGACGGGTTACGAAGAAGCTCACCACCATGGCGACCAGGCTGCCGACGGCCAGGGCCAGAAGCAGCGACTGCCACAGGGATGTCTGAAACGCGCGGTCGGTCGCAGTCTGCATGGCCGCGCTCATCGTGCCGGCCATCCTGCCCCGGCCCACGTTGTGGGTGAGAACCCGATCGAAGAGCGTGGGGGCGATCAGCAACATGGCGAGCGTTACGACGGCCAACGTGGCCACGAGCACCGCCAGGTAGGAGACCAGAAGCTCGATCTGCAATCCAAGCCGGCCAAAACGAGAGCGCATCAGGACCACCGGTGAAACCGATAGCCGACCCCACGCGCCGTCTCGATGTAGCGCGGAGCCGCGGGGTCTTCGTCCAGCTTCTGACGCAAGTGACTGATGTGGACGTCGACCACGTGCCCATCGCCATAAAAGTCGTCGCCCCAGACACGCGTCAAGAGTTGTTCGCGGGTGAAGACCTGGCCCGGTCGCGCCGCCAACGTCGTCAGCAGATCGAACTCGTGAGGAGTGAGCGGCACGGCCTGCCCATGGTGCGTCACTTCGTGCCCCTGATAGTCGATCAGCAGGTCACCGAACTGATCGCGCTTCGGGTGGTTGTCCTCCATGTCAGGGGCGCATCGTGGCCGGCGCAACAATGCGTGCACGCGGGCGACCAGCTCGCGTGGCGAGAAAGGTTTGGTCATGTAGTCGTCGGCGCCGACCGTCAGCCCGACGATCTTGTCGACTTCGTCGTTGCGGGCGGTCAGCATGAGGACGTAGGCGTCGGAGAACTGCCGCAGGCGACGGCAGACTTCAAGCCCGTCAATGCCGGGCAACATGAGGTCGAGCACCACCACGTCCGGTGTCCGCTGCTTCACCAGATCCAGTGCGGTCAATCCATCGTGGGCGATGACGACCTGGAACTGATCGCGCCGGAGATAGCTGCCGACCAGTTCGGCCAGATCCTCCTCGTCGTCAACGACCAGAACTGTTGCGGCGGTCACGTCCATGCTGGGGTTGCAGCTCCTTCGCGTTCGTTTCATTGCCCGAGTCCTTCACGGATTGGGATCGGTGGCCGCGGCGTTGCCCGTGACGTTTGGTGCAACTTCGTCGTGGCGCTCCGCATCGTCGTTGTCGTCGTTCGCGTTGAAGCCCAACGTGGCCCGCTGACCGATGATCGGAGTGGGAGGACGATGTCCGTCAGCGCCGTCGGCGACACTGACAGCCTACGCGACAAGCCGTGACGGGCATGTGACGATCGACCATCATGCCGTTACAAAACCGTTCATACCCCCACTGGGTATCGATCAGGTCGGGACCATCGGTTAGGCGGGTTCACGGATTGGTTCGATCAAACGAGGATGTTCAGAGTGACGACCGGACGACTTGAGATGGACCGCCCGGCCACATGACGAGGATCACATCGCCTCTTTGATGCCCTTGCGCACCAGCAACCAGTTCATGGGGTAGGAGGTGAAATACCCGAGGACCATGCCGATCTGCATCATGAACCAATAGGTCGGCTCATCGGGGTGCAGTGGCGGATCGAAGAAGACGAAGCGCATCAGCAGCATCCAGCCGAACAGCCCGACCTCGAAGGCGGTAAGCGAGAGTGTATCGGCCTTCACCGCGGCGATGATGCCCTCGCCGAGCGAGAGATTCCGCATCGGCGCGATGGCAAAGTATTGGAAGATGATCCCCAACGCGTACGCCAGGATATAGTCGCCGATAAGCTCGGGCCAGATCGCCATCCCGGCAATCTCGATCGCGAGGAGAAAGACCGTCCATTCGGCGATGATGTCTCCCAATGTGCAGCCGCCGCCACAGTGGGTAACGGCTACGGCGACCGTCTGCCAGAACGGCTTCACCTTATGATGCTTCCCCTGCGTGTCGTGCTTATGTGATTGACCGGATGATTTGGTGGATCGCCGACCCATCGCCCAGTAGGCCCAGATGCCGAACGGCCCGAAATAGAGGGCGGTGACGGGCCAGACCACCTCCATGATCCCCATCTTCTGACGATTCCCGGCGATGTAGATGTCGTACAGGATGACGAGCGCTGAGAGCCCCGCCAGAATCAACGAGATGATCGCGATGATCTTGAGCGTGTCCATGCCGTCCCTTTCGCGTCGGTGCCTTATCCCGGAACCTCAGTCGCAAGAGGGGGGCCAGTTTAGCGATGTGGACGGTGAAACATGGTTGCGGCGCGATGGCGCAGCCACTGGGCGCCATGAATGTCGCCCCCAACAGAATGACGAGCGTGAAAATTCCGTAGGGGTGCGATTGATCGCGCCCGCCGTGCATCGACTCGATTGGATCGCGTCAGACCTCGGGCCGGTAGTTGCGTTCGGGTCCTAGGTGCGCCGCGTCGGCCGGTTCGATGTGGACGGTCACGTCCGCGGGCAAGCCGATCTGCTGCTCTACTCGCTCGGCGACGTCGCTGGCGATCTCATGCGCCGCATCGACGTGCATCTCGGGGTCGACCTGGATGTGGAGATCAACCCAGATGAGCCCCTCGGCGCCACGCGTGCGAATGTTGTGGACGCCGCGCACGCCGGAGACGGTGCGCGCGGCTCGATCGATCTCGTCCGTCGAGGCTGCCGCAACGTCGGAGAGCGACAGGGCCGCCTCGCGAATGATCAACCAGGCGCCCCGCGCAATGACCGCCGCGACGACGAGCGCGAACGCGACGTCTGCCCAAGCGAATCCCAACCCCGCACCTGCGAGTCCGGCGATGACTGAGATGGTAGCGAAGACGTCGGTGCTGGTGTGACGCGCGTCGGCAATCAGAATCGAGCTGTTGAGTCGCAAGCCCGTGCGACGCGTTCCCAGATAGTGACGGCCAGGTTGACTACCAGCGTGGCGCCCATGACCGCGAAGCTGACGACGGTCACGTCGGGACGTTCGCCCGTCTGGATGCGATGGATCGATTGCTGCACGATCTCGAGCAGCGCCAGGATCATGAAGAGGGCGATGCAGAGTGACGTGAGGGTCTCGAATCGGCGATGTCCGTAGGGGTGATTCGGGTCGGGCGGGCGGGCGGCGATGGCGAGCCCGATCAGCCCGACGACGTTCGACGCGCCATCGAGGAGCGAGTTGAGGCCATCGGCGGTCATGCTGAGGCTGTTCGACCACAGACCATAGCCGAGTTTGGCGAAAGCGACCAGAAGATTGAGCGCCAGAACGGCGACCAGGACAGTCCGGATCGTGTGCGCGCGCTCCGAATACGTGGCGATGCTGCCGGCTCCCAATCATGGATGGCGGTCGACGTGTTGGCCGTCTCGTACAGATCATCAACATGCCGAATCGCAAGACTCGGCCCGTCTTCAGGATAACTCTAGAGCCCAGCCCATCTGTAAGTCACGGGGAAATCGACCGATTCGACGGCGCTAACATGGTCTGGAAGGTCGCCTACATTCAGGGCTTGCGAAGTAAGGACATTCGGGGACTGTACAGCCTGACGCCGATTGCGCACCATAGACGAGGTGATGATCGCTCCGGCCAAGACGGAGGACCCATTCGATGCAAAACCGTGGTCTCGTCGAGCGAGCCAGGAAGGTCTACGCCCTCGACGTCCTCTATCGCGCGACGCGCGACTTCAGTGACCAGCACGGCTCGCTCTACGCCGCGGCGATCTCCTACTACGCCATGTTTTCCCTCTTCCCTGTCGTCATATTGGTGGCGACCATCTTCGGTTGGTTTTCGCGCGGCACCGACCTGCAGACTCGAGTCGTCGACGCCATCGTCAGTCAGCTCCCGCCAGGCGCCGGGTTCCGCTCGCAGGTCGAGAGCGTGGTGAAGGTTTCGGCGACGCAGGGAGGCATCCTGAGCGTCATCGGCTTCATCGGCACCCTCTGGACAGCCGGCAGCGTCTTCAGCGCGTTACGCCGCGCTCTCAATGCGGCCTTCGACATCCCGACGGCGCGGCCCTTCATCACGGGTCGACTCTTCGACGCCCTGAGCGCGGTCGCGGTCGGCGCGCTGATGATCCTGTCGCTTGGGGCGACGGCCGCGCTCGGCATCGCCCGCGCGGTCTCGTCCGATTTCTTCCAAGCTCCGCTGGTGAACGTCGTCTGGGCGGTCGTCTTTTTCCTTCTCCCATTCGTTATTTCGTATGCGTTTTTCATCCTGATCTATCGTCTGATCCCGAACCGGCGGTTGCAGTCGCGCGATTTGCGCGTTGGAGCGCTCCTTTCGGCGTTCGGGTTCGAGTTGGTGAAGCTCGGTTTCACGATCTACGTTGCCAATTTCGGCAGCTATCAGCGCGTCTATGGAGCGGTTGGTGGCGTGGTGGCGTTCCTCTTCTTCGTCTATCTCGAGTCGACGATCGTGATCATCTCGGCCGAGATCGCTTCGGAGCTCTCCAACGATCGGGCTCTGGCCGTGCCGCGTATGGAACGGCCGCGTTCCGTGTCACCCGCCTCCTGAGCTCCATCGTTAAGAAGAGGGAGGGAGTCTGGGGCGTCCGCTCGCCGGAGACGTCCCAAGGCCCGCATTGTGCTCAGCTTGCGACGGTCGAGGGCGTGAATGGTTGTGAGCTGGACAGAAACGATGAGGAGATGTCTGGGATGATTCGAGCCGCAGTGGCGGGCCTCATGGCGCTCATGCTGCTGGTCGCCTGTGGTGGTGGACATAAATCGAGCACGATTACGAGCGTGACGCCGAACGCGACGATCGGCTCGACGGCCGAGGTGGTCGTCTCGTCGCCGACGCCGATCGGGCAGGCGACCCCGCTTGCGACTCCGAAAGCGTCAGCCACCCCCACGCGAAGGGCTACGCCGCGAGCGACCGCGACGCCAGTGGCGAGCCCCGCGGCGACACCGACGCCCAATTTGGGTCAACGCGGCACTCCGACTCCGACCGATCAGGTCAAGGCCGTTCTCGCCAGCGACGTGACGAGCGAATACGCGCCGGTCGACCCAACATCGACCTTCTCGCCCGACTCGTCCAAGGTTTATCTCGCCTTCACCACCATCGATCTTCCGTCGGGATCGACTTTGAGCGCGGTTTGGGTCGCCGAAAAGGTGGATGCGGATGTCTCGCCAAACTACGTCATCGACCACGCCGATCTGAAAGTTTCCGGCAGTCAGGCGGGTGATTTCTCGTTGAGCAGTCCGACGGCCGGATTTCCCAAGGGTAATTACCGGGTCGACCTGTATCTGAACGGGACGTTGATTGGGTCCTTTTCGTTCACGGTGAAGTAGCGCTCGGACAGTGCAGCAGGTTTGGCGCACGAAGAACGGCCGTGGCAGATGCCACGGCCGTTTCGATTCGAGTCACGTTGTCGCGACGTCGTTCCTATTTCGGGACGACCGCCGCCGAGGCGTTGGCGAAGATCGCGCCGCCCGTGCCCTCCTTCGGTGCGTCGACCTCGACTCCCACGTAGCCCGCGGTAACCTGCGAGTCGGTGAACGACGCCACCTGCGTGCCGTTGATCTCGAAGGTGATGGTGTTTCCCACCGCCGAGAGGAGCAGAGTGTTCACCTGGCCATCCTTGATCGCCTGAGAAGGCGTCGGATCGACCAGACTCGTCCACGTGTCATTGATTCGGACACCGCAGTCGTAGTTATCGTTCGGCGCGATGTAGCAGCCGTAATAGGTCCAGGCGTTGTTGCTGTCGGAGCTGAACCGCACGATCAATCCGGCCGCGGCTCCCTGCAACGTCACGTCAGCCTGGATCGCCTGATCGGTCGCGTTGGGCACCGATTGCGGCGAGAAGACCTGATACAGGTTCGGCTGCTTGAACGCGATCGTGTAGGCGTTTCCGCCAACCGTTACCGTGAGATTGTCAGAGTCTCCCGTCGGCCAATCCCCGTCATCCGTGGCGAAATTCCATTGGAATTGCTTCGTACTGCCGGAGCTGCCGGATCCACCAGTGCTGCCGCCTGAGGAGGTCGTCGGAGTTGGCTCCGCGCCGGCCAGCGGCACAGTGTCAACCACGGCGACTTTGGTCGTTGAGGTCGACTTGCCGATGACGACCTCACCAGACAGGTACTGCTGATCGGTCGACGTGATGTTGAGGAATTCGACCTTGAGCGCGTCGCCGTCTTGGTGAGAGCGCAAGATCTTGCAGACGTCAGCCATCGAGTTGACTGGGAGTCCGGCAAGGCTGGTCAGCAGGAAGGCCTGCTGGATACCGGCAACGGACGCCGGGCTGTCGGACGCTACTGCCTCCACGACCAGACCCTGATCGGTGCCGAAGTAGTCGGAGTAGTCATTCGGGCCGAGGTTCATCCCCAGATACAGGCGATTGTGGCCCGCCTGGAGATCAGGAATGACCTGCTGTGCCTTATCGACGCTGATTGCGTAGTTGATGCCTGGAGAGGTATCCGCGAAGCTCAGCGTGTTGATACCGATCACCTGGCCCTTGGTGTTCACCAGCGGACCGCCCGAGTTGCCGTGGTTGACCGCGGCGTCGGTCTGGATCAGGCTCTGGTACGGCTCGAGCGTCTGATCGAGCTTCGAGACGATGCCACGCGAGATGCTGATGTCGGTGCCGATGTCGAAGTTCAACGGATAGCCGATAGCGGCGACGTCCTCGCCAACGTGCTGGCTACTGCTCGTGCCGAATGTTGCCGGCGTGAGACCGGACGTGTCGTCGACCTTGATCACGGCCAGGTCATCGCAAGGAGAGACGCCGACGATACGTGCCGAGCGCTCTTTTGATGAGCCAGACGTGTAAACTGAGAGCGCCGAGGCGCCGTTGACCACGTGTGCGTTGGTCAGGATATCCCCATTGGCGTCCATCACGATTCCGGTTCCGGATGTCAGCATCTCATTCGAGACCGCGGATGGCGGAACGTCGGTGCGAATCATGACGGTTGATGGGGTCAGCAGATCGATGATCTGCTCCCACGTGAGATCAGCGGCTTGTGTTGGCGTGGCTGCCGTCGGACTGGCGGCCGACGCGCTGGTAGCGGAACTAGCCGCGGTTGCCGTCGTGCCCTTCCCATTGCTTGTCGTGGTCGATTTACCGCTGTTGCTCCCACATGCCGGTAGCACGACCAGCGCAAGGAGCAACGCGCAGATCGATACCCGCGAGAACATGCTGTGCCCACCTTTCGTCAACCCCCCGGCCGGCTCCATGGCTGCCACTGGATGCCTAAGCGCCGGTCCTCCTCAAGATTTCGTCGTGTGCAGCCGCGCCTGGGTCGCCCGGAAGAGTTCCGGGCGGTGCCGCCAGCCGGGAGATGATCACCCGACTTGCGGCCAAGTTCGTGGTGACGCGTCAACCCGCAGAATGCCGTGCGTTCGCAGGCATAACCATGCGGTCACCAAACGACGCGTCAGTGGGAGATCCAGCGGCGTATTCGACACCATCTCCACGATCGGTCGGTGCCACTCTTCGCACGTGTGACCGGAGTCCCCCGCTCCAAGACACACGTAAACTAAGTTCTTCTTCGGGTAAGTAATATTGGGAAGAGCCGCGCACTCTTCCCCGTACATACAATACTCACGGTCTTGCAAATGTCAAGTAAACGACTGTTGAGGTCCGCACAATATGCCGGGGCGGTCATATACTGATGGCGCTGATATTGGAATCTTGGGTTTTTCGGAGTCTACTGCGCGACCAGATCGCGCCGAGTCGGGCGCCAGTAGCCTTCGAGGTCGATCCGCAATCGAGACGTCGGCGGCGATAAATGCAGGACGAATTGTCTGGACGCACCCACGATATCCATGTCCCCTGCGATCGATTCAAATTCTTTGAAGGGTAGTGACGTTGTCGAACATCACGGTGTATGGAACCTCCTGGTGCAGCGATTGTAAACGAACGAAGAAGTTCTTCGGCGAACAGCGGGTCCACTACGCGTTCGTCGACATCGACGGCGACCCTGACGGTCTGGCGGTCGTCGAACGCGTGAATAATGGAAAGCAGATCATCCCAACCATCCTCTTCGAGGACGGGTCGACGCTGGTCGAGCCGAGCAACGCGCAACTGGCCGAGAAGCTCGGGCTCCAGACCCGAGCACGCAATCCGTTCTACGATCTGATCGTCATCGGAGGTGGTCCGGCCGGACTGACCGCTGCCCTCTACGCCGCCCGCGAGGGGATCGACACGCTGGTTATCGATCGTGCCGGTGTCGGTGGGCAGATCGGCGTCACGGAGCGATTGGACAATTTCCCTGGCTTCCCGGAAGGCATAACCGGTGCCGAACTGGCCGATCGTTTTGGGCAGCAGGCGCGTCGCTTCGGTGTCGAGATTCTGGCGGCGCAGGAGGTCACCGAAGTCGGTGTGGATGGCGAGTACCGTTTCGTGCGCACCGCTGACGGCGCCGAATATCGCTCCTGGGCAGTGCTGCTGACGCTCGGCTCGACCTACCGTCGCCTCGAAATCCCCGGCGAGGAGGATTTCATTGGTGCCGGAGTCCACTTCTGCGCCACCTGCGACGGCCCGTTCTATCGAGATCAGGACGTGCTGGTTATCGGCGGCGGGAACTCGGCCGGTGAAGAGAGCATCTTCCTGACCAAGTTCGCCAAGCACGTCACGATCGTGGTGCGGGGCGACAAGCTGACGGCCAGCAAGGCGGTGGTCGAGAAGATCGAGGAGCATCCGGACATCGACGTTCTCTACGATACTGAGACGGTCGCGTTCATCGGCGACACTCGCCTGCGGGGCGTGACGTTGCGCGACGCTCGAACCGGCCACGAGCGAGAGATCCATCCGTCCGGCGTCTTCGTCTTCATTGGCTTGAGTCCCAACACAGACATCGTCAGTAAGCTGGTGGATGTTGACGCGCGGGGCTTCATCGTCACGGGGGACGCGCTGCAGACTTCAGTTCCGGGCATCTTCGCTGCGGGGGATTGCCGTGAAGGGAGCACCAAACAGGCGGCCTCCGCGGCCGGCGAAGGCGCGGCCGTGGCGTTGGGGATTCGTCGCTACGTCGAGCGCCTGGCCGGCGGTATGCCGACGCGCGGCATGGAGATGGGCGAGCCCGCCACAGCCTAATCAGGGCCGGCCGTCCCGTTCGACCGTCGGCTACGACTGCGCTATCATTCATCTCTTTTGTGTGGCGCAGGTGACGGAGGTGACGCATGGCGGGCCAGTACCCACCGATCGAACCGTTCGAGACGGGCATGCTCGATACCGGCGATGGGCACCAGGTTTATTGGGAGGCGAGCGGCAACCCCGATGGCAAGCCCGCGCTCTTTCTGCATGGCGGACCCGGCTCTGGCTGCTCGGTGAATCAGCGCCGCTTCTTCGATCCGGAGGCCTACCGCATCGTCCTCTTCGATCAGCGGGGCAGCGGCCGCAGTCGACCGCTCGCCAGCGATCCGGACGCCGACCTCAGCACCAACACGACACAGCACCTCATCACCGATATCGAGGCGCTGCGAGAGCTGAATGGTGCCGATCGCTGGACCATTCTGGGCGTCTCCTGGGGCTCGACGTTGGCTCTCGCCTATGCCGAGACGTATCCCGAACACGTTCACGCGCTCGTGCACGGTTTCGTCACCAGTACCTCGCGTGCTGAAGTGGAGTGGATCACGCAGGGCGTTGGGCGCATCTTCCCAGAGGAATGGGAGCGCTTCACCGGCGCCATTCCGGAGCGTCTCAAGCATCTGCGCCCGGTCGATGCCTACGCTCAGATGCTCTTCGACCCCGACCCGGAGGAGTGCGACCGCGCCGCGCGTGAGTGGTGCACCTGGGAAGACGCGCACATCTCCCTCACTCCCGGGCATCAGCCCAGCCCGCGCTACGAGGACCCTGAGTTCCGCCTGCGTTTCGCGCGTCTGGTGACGCACTACTGGCGGCACGACGCCTTCTTCGGGCCGGATCAGCTGATCCGTGAGGTTTCGAAGCTGAACGGCATCCCCGGCGTGCTGATTAACGGCCGCTACGACGTGAGCGGCCCGTTGGTGACCGCCTGGCAGCTACATAAGGGTTGGAGCACCAGCGAGCTTCACATCCTCGAGGATGCCGGGCACGGTGGCGGCACCAGCTTCCATGACGTTGCCGTCGGCGCGCTCGACCGCTTCGCGAAGATGTGAGGGGACGTTCCATGTTGGGCGCACGGCAGTGCGCCCCTACATGGGTCGAATTCGGTTCGTAGGGGCGCACTGCCGTGCGCCCGGGCATCAGGCACCGTGAACGTGGTGGAGATTGCGTTCCCGTCTCACCCCAAATGCTTCTCCACCGCCTGCTGCAGGCGCGGCACGAACGCTAAGTGCTCCGGCTTCATCAAGACGCTGCGGATGACCGTCACGGTCGGCTCATCCCACTCGATCGACGCGTCGCTGCGCGAGAGGAGCTCTTTGCGCACCACGAACTTGGCCAGGAAGATCGGATCCTCTTTATCGTTCATGGCACCTTCGAAAACGCGCTCGGTCAGGGCCGAGATCTCGCTGGCTCGAACCGTTTCGCCTTCCGGCACCGGGTAGAAGGTGAGGATGTCGACCTCCGGCTGCACCACCAGCCGGAAGCGCTCATGCGCATTCAGCAACTTGGCCCATGCGAGCGTGGCCTGTCGCCCCTTGGCCATGATTGGCCCCAGACCGTGATCCGGGTCGAGCGGGAACGCCTGCAAGGTGGCCCACACGGCTGCCGCCGCGGCGCCCGCGCGCGAGCACTCCAGGCTGATCTCGCCGAGATGCAGCTCCTTCGACGTGAAGTAGGTATACGGAGAGTCGTGCACGTAGAAGCGGCCGATCGACGGATCGCTGAAGAGGACCGAGCCGCAACCGTAGGGCTGCAGACCGTGCTTGTGCGGATCGACCACCACGCTGTCGGATTCGGCGATCGCCAGAAATGGCGCCGCGTCGATTACCGGCTCTGAAGCTCGCGCCAGGATGGTGAAGAAGCCGCCATAGGCCGCGTCGACATGCACACGAGCGCCAAAGCGGCGCGCCAGAGGGATGATCTCCTGAATCTGATCGACGGCGCCAAGCCCGGTTGTCCCGGCCGTCGCTACCACAGTCCCAATCTCGCCAGATTTCAGGGCTGATTCGAGCGCGTCCAGATCCATGCGACCGCGCTCATCGCTGGCGATGGAGACGAAGGGCGCGTCGATCACCTCAGCCATGCGCCCATGCGTGTAATGTGCCTGGTCGCTGGCGGCGATAGCCTTGCCCGGATGGAGCGAGCGCGCCACCCAGAGCGCCTCCAGATTGGCGATGGTACCGCTGCTCGTCAGGTGGCCCAGAAAGGTTTCGCCGTAGCCGAACATGCGGGACAGGTCGACCATGACCTCTTTCTCCATCCGCGAGGTCGCCTGGCTGCTGTCGAGCGCGTGGTTGTTGGGGTTGAGCTGCATGGCAATCGCGTAGGCCATCTGCGCGATCGGATGGGGCGGCTTCAGCATCTGCGCGGCGTAGCGTGGGTGGTAGAAGGGGAAGTTGTCCCGCAGCCGCTCGGTCAGCTCGCCGATGACGTTCGAAACCCGCTCTGGCGAGAGTTGCACCGTGAGGTCGTCGCCGACCGGCTCCCAGCCATCCTGCCACTCTCCCAGCGATGCGAGACCTGCCTCGAGCTGCCGCGCGAATTCGTTCTGGTCCATCCTCAGCCCTCCACCCCGTCTGTCTCCTACTACGTCGACGCATTTGCGCTCCGGTGCGGTCAGATGCTAGCGCCTGCGTGCAGAGTCTATGGGCTGGCGGGCAATCGGGTCCAGTCGGATGCGGTGATGGCGCAGTACTGATCGGGTGAGGGCCACCAGTTCACGTTGGTTCAGGGCAGCGATTCTGCGTGCGAGTTCCAGGCTAACCCGCGAAAGGAGACGTCAAATGGAGCTGGCCGACCAACTCTGCAACCTGATTCGTGAACATCGTGTGGCCGAGCTCATCGGACCAGAGGATCCGCCGGGTCAACGACGCATCGTCGAACCGCACGCCATCTATATTGGAAGTAACGACCGGGGCTTTGTCGATTTCTATCAGCGCTCGGGCTGGAGTACGAGCGGCAATTTGCCCGGCTGGCGTCGCTTCGCGCTCCTCGACGTGTCCCACATCCAACCGACGGACGAGACCTTCACGCCGCGGCCCGACTACCGACCCGAGAACCGCGCCTGGTATCGCGCGTTCGTCTGCACTGCCGATGGAGCGCGAGAGGGTGGCCAGGCGGCCACCCCCTCGAACGTCGAGCCTCCGAGTGAGGATCGAACTATGGACCAATCCGGCGAGCGGTGAAGAAGCGCGGACCCCAGTAGTTGTCCCACAGGTCCGCGATCGCCACACCGGTGCTCTCGTTCTCGGCATTGATGAATTGACCATTACCGATATAGATGCCTGCGTGTGACAGACCCCATTGATAGGTGTTCTGCTGGAAGACCAGGTCGCCGGGCTGCAAGTCGTTCGGATCGACTGGCGTCCCTTGCAACACCTGATCACCCATCGAGCGCGGGAAGCTCCCGTTGCCGAGAACCTGATTCATCACGTAGTAGACGAAGCCTGAGCAGTCGAAGCCACTCGGAGACGTACCGCCCCAAACGTACGGAGTGCCCAGATACTTCAGGGCTGTCGACGCGATCTGCTCACCGATGGGGGTGATGTCCGGCGCCGGAGTGGTGTTGCCCGCGGCCGCCTGCCAGGATGGCTGACCGAGCAACCCAAGCTCAACCTTGTACGGGCTGGGATTCCCCGGATGGTACTCGAAGCGAGCCCGTTCGAAGTACTGCACGGTGTTACCGGTGCTCGGATCGACGTACTCGTCGCTGATCGGGTAGCCGAAGAGGGCGAGCGACTCGCGATACGAGACCCCCGCATCACCGAACTCGAGGCCGTGGCTGTTCCAGTAGTCGCGGAATCCACGACAGAGCCAGTGACTGGTAGCCGAGACGAAGGTGCAGTCGCTCGTGTCTGTTTGCGGTCCGGCGTCCGGTTGGAACGGAGCCGTACTCAGCAGCCCCTTGGCTTGCGCATCGTCGACACCCAGGCGTCCGAGTAGCACCTCGTAAGGCGTGCCGGCGTTTTCCGGGTGGTATTCGAAGCGCTGGCGTTCGAAATACTGAACGAAGACGTTGTTGTCGTAGACTGGCCCGCTCAACGCGTAACCGAAGACGGGTAAACCGCCCGATTGATCGTAGAACGTCTGGAATCGCCCGGCCACGTCATGACCGGTAGGCGAAGCCTGACTGGCGGACTGCCACGATGCCTGCGTTGAAGAGGATGACACCTCGGTGTGTTGAGTTGTGACGGTCGTGTTGACCGTACTGTGCTGAGTCTCCGCGGCGACAGGTCCTACCCCAGTGACCATCACCGCAGCCACGACCATAAAGCCGCCCAGGAGGCAGCTTCGTGCGCTGCGCTTGATCAAACCCTAATCCCTTCCAAGACACAATCCCGGCAATCCCCGAAATCCGCCTGCGCGGACGCGTCTGTCTGCGTCTCCGTTCAACTGACCGCCGCGCTGCCGGAAGACGCGGGCGGATATCCGAATAGCAAGGTTGCGCAATCCCCGAATTGCGCATAGCAACGAGTACAACGTGCTGACATAAACCTTGGTTGCGCTCTGCGCGGGAGAATGCCCCATCGTGGACCATTTGGCTAGTCCCGTTGCCGATACATGACAGGAGTGTCAGCAAATCTCCGGCAGCCACGTGAATGACCACTTCCGCGTGAATCGCGGCAGCAATCTGCTCGGCGTCGGCGCCTTCCGAGACTTCACCGCTTCTGTTACCTTGTCGGCACAAGCCAACGAGAGCCGATCGTGCTGTTCAGGTTGTTCCGTGTGTTCAGGATGTGAGGGATTGATGAGCGCAGGCATCGACGTATTGATTCGCGGCGCGAAGATCGTCGACGGAAGTGGTAACCCCTGGTTTTACGGAGACGTCGCCATCTCGGGTGAACGCATCATCGATATCGCGCCGCCGGGTAGCATCCCCTTCGATGCAGTGAGCGACGTCGTCGATGCGGCGGGAATGGTCGTTTGCCCCGGCTTCATCGACATCCAGAGCCACTCGATCGTCCCACTGATGGTCGACGGCCGCTGCCTCTCGAAGATCACCCAGGGCGTCACCACCGAGATCATGGGCGAGGCCTACACACCTGCCCCCATTGGTGGTCGCAACACGAACGAGCTGCGGCACTCCCCGTACGGCGACCTGAGCGAGTGGCGCGAGAAAGCGAGCGGCTGGACGCGCTTCAGCCACTGGCTGGAGGCCATGACGGAGGCGGGCGTCTCGCCCAACGTCGGTTCCTTCCTGGGTGGTGGCACCCTACGACAGTATGGCCGCGGCATGGACATGGGCGCGGCGACCGCTGACGAGCTTGAGACCATGCGCCGCGTGATGGCCGAGGCCATGGAGGACGGCGCGTTCGGCGTCTCCTACGCGCTGATCTACCCGCCCGACTCTTACGTCGAGACCGACGAGATCGTCGAGGTCTGCAAAGTCGTGGCGCGCTATGGCGGCGTCTACATCACCCATCTGCGCTCGGAGGCGGACGCGCTGCTGGAAGCCCTGGACGAGGCCATCGAGATTGGCGAGCGTTCCGGTGCCTCGGTCGAGGTCTATCACCTCAAGGCGATCGGCAAGCGCAACTGGTACAAGATCCCGTCGGTGCTGGCACGCATCAACGAGGCGCGCGCGGCAGGCATCGACGTCACGGCAGATCAGTACCCCTACGTCGGCTCGGGAACCGGGCTGTCGTCGGTCCTGCCGCCGTGGGCGCACGCAGGCGGTAAATTCTTCGAAAACCTGCGCGACCCCGAGATGCGGGCCAAGATTCGCGAGGCGGCCCTCAACCCATCCGGCGACTGGGAGCCGATGGCCGACCTGTGCACGCCCTACGGCGTGATGCCGGTTGGGTTCGAGAAGCCGGAGAACCGGCAATACGCGGGTAGACGTCTGACCGAGATCGCCGAGATGCGCAATCAGCATTGGGTCGACGCCGCCATGGACCTCCTCATCGATGAAGGCCAGCGCATCGGCACCATCTACTTCACCATCACCGAAGACAACATGGCCATGCAGCTGCAGCAGCCCTGGAACAAGATCTCGACCGACGCGGGCGGCATGGACCCGGCCTGGGCCAAGCCCGCCGGACCCACCCATCCGCGAGCCTACGGCACGTATACGCGCGTGCTCGGCAAGTACGTGCGCGAGGACAAAGTGCTCACTATCGAGGATGCCGTGCGCAAGATGAGCTCGGCGGTAGCTGATCGTCTTGGCCTGCGCGACCGCGGCACCTTGCGCACCGGCTGCTTCGCCGACGTCGTCATCTTTGATCCGGAAACCGTCGGTGACCGTGCCACGTTCCAGGATCCGCACCAGCTCTCGGTCGGCATCCGCGACGTCTGGGTGAACGGTGGTCGCGTCATCAAGGATGGCGAGCACACCGGCGCCACGCCCGGCCAGTTCGTCAAGGGTCCGGGGGCGAAGTAGCGGAGAACGGCCCTCACCCCCGACCCCTCTCCCGTCCGAACGGGAGAGGGGAGACGAAAAAGGAACGGCACCGCAGTATCCCAAATTCACCCTCTCCTGCTTTGCGGGAGAGGGGCCGGGGGTGAGGGCCAATAGTCCACACCAATAAGGAGAAATCGCCATGCCTGAAACGCATTTGACTCCAGAATTCGATGCGGTGGTCGAAGAGCAGCTCAGGCGCTGGACGGTGCCGGGAGCGGCCGTCGGGCTGCTGAGGGACGGATGGACCGAGTTCCGTGCCTATGGCGTCGCCAATCTCGCCGTCGGCTGGCCCACGCGCGCCGACATGCTCTTCCGCATTGCTTCGATCTCGAAGGTCTTC
This sequence comes from uncultured Chloroflexia bacterium, assembly GCA_963822235.1. GTDB lineage: Bacteria > Chloroflexota > Chloroflexia > Thermomicrobiales > Thermomicrobiaceae > CALAGB01. The sequence continues at coordinate 579,640 of CAWGGU010000004.1, read as the reverse complement.
ACCGCCACCCTGGCCATGAGCGCGGTCGACGAGGGCCTGCTCGATCTGGACACGCCAGTCATCGAATATCTGCCGGAGCTGAAGCTGCAGGACGCGGAAGCACTCGAGACCATCACCATGCGACACTTGCTCTCTCACACCAGCGGTCTGTACGGCGACTACTCGGCCGATTATGGACTGGGCGACGAGGCGCTGGTGCGTTCGTTGCCCGTCTTCGCCTCGCTGCCGCAGCAGTCGCGCCCAGGTGAGCTGTGGGCTTATTGCAACAGCGGCTTTCAGATCGCCGGGACGGTACTGGCGAAGGTGTTGGGGATGACCTTCGACGATGCGATGGAGACGAGAGTCTTCAAACCGCTGGGACTGGAGCGGACCTGCTTCGGCGCGCACGACGCCTTCGGTTGGCCATGCGCCATGGGGCACGTCCAGACCGGGCCTGACAGCGACGAGCATGTCGTCACCGGCCAGTACTATCCACGCAACCGGCGTCCGGCCGGCGGCATCATCTCGACCACGTCGGACTTACTGCGATTCGCGCGCATGCACATGAACGGCGGCGAGATCGACGGTCAGCGCGTGCTGAGTGCGTCGGCCGCCGCCGAAATGCAGACGCCGCGGGTGCGGGCAGGTGGCTGGGACAACTCCTGGGGTGTTGGCTGGGAGATTCGTCCGATCGGTTCGGCTAAGGTCATCGGACACGGCGGCTCGATCAGCGGCTTCGAATCCTTGCTCACGCTGATTCCAGAGCAGCAGACCGCCATCGTGGTGCTGACCAACAGCGGACGCGGCAGCGCGGCCTATCCGGGCATCGAGCATTGGCTGCTGGAGCATGTCTGCGGGCTGCGCGAAGAGACGCATACGGCGATCACCCTCCCGGAGTCAGCGCTGCGCAACCTCACCGGCCACTATTCACGACCGCAGTTCGAGATCGACGTGAGTCAGAGAGACGGCGGTCTCTTGCTCGAGCTTCAAGGCCCGCACCCGTTGAGTGGTGAGACGGTGCCGTATCCGTCGATGAAGCTTGCGCCGGTGACTGAGTCGGAATTCCTGGTCGTCGACGGGCAACGGGAGGACGAGCGGGTCGAATTCGTGATGGGTGACGACGGCCGGCCGCGCTTCGTCCGGTTGCACGGGCGTCTGGCGAATCGGATCGACACGCACTAGATCGGGAGCAGCAAGATGAGTTCAGGCATCGACGTATTGATTCGGGGCGCGAAGGTCGTCGACGGGAGCGGTAACCCCTGGTTCTACGGGGACGTAGCCCTCTCGGGCGAGCGCATCGCCGACATCGCGCCGCCCGGCAGCATCCCAGATTCGGCAGCCGGTGAGGTGGTGCAGGCGGACGGCATGGTCGTCTGCCCCGGCTTCATCGATATTCAGAGCCATTCCATCGTGCCGCTCATGGTCGACGGCCGTTGCCTCTCCAAGATCACCCAGGGAGTCACCACCGAGATCATGGGAGAGGCCTGGACACCCGCACCTATCGGTGGACGCAACATGGACGATCTGCGACACACGCCTTATGCACCGCTGGACGAATGGCGCGAGCGTGCCACCGGCTGGACCCGCTTCGGCTATTGGCTGGAAGCCATGGTCAAGGAGGGCGTCTCGCCCAACGTCGGCTCCTTCCTGGGTGGTGGGACGTTGCGCCAGTACGGCCGTGGCATGGACATGGGACCGTCTGACGATGACGAGATGAAGTCGATGAAGCGGGCAATGGCCGAGGCGATGGAAGATGGCGCCTTCGGCGTGGCCTACGCGTTGATCTACCCGCCCGACACCTTCGCCACGTTGGATGAGATCGCCGAGGTCTGCAAAGAGGTCGCGCGCTATGGCGGCGTCTACATCACCCACATGCGCTCCGAAGGTCACCAGATCTTTGAAGGGGTCGACGAGGCCATCGAGATCGGCCGACGCTCGGGCGCCTCGGTCGAGATCTATCACCTCAAGGCCACCGGCCGTATGAACTGGCACAAGATGCCCTCGGTCATGGCACGCATCGATGCCGCTCGTGCCGAAGGGCTCGACGTGACCACCGACATGTACCCCTACGTTGCCAGCGGCACCGGCCTCTCCTCATGTTTGCCACCCTGGGCCGCGGCGGGCGGCAAGTTCTTCGAGAACCTGCGCGATCCTGAGATGCGCGCCAAGATCCGCGAGGCCACGCTGAACCCGAGCGGCGACTGGGAGGCGCAGGTGGCCAGCGCCGGAGTCGAGAACGTCATGCCGGTCGGCTTTGAGCAGGAGCACAATAAGCAGTACGCCGGGAAGCGGCTCAACGAGATCGCAGACATGCGCAACCAGCATTGGGTCGACACCGTGATCGACCTGCTGGCCGGCGAAGGGCAGCGCATATCGACCATCTACTTCAAGATGAGTGAAGAGAACGTCAAGCTGCAGTTGCAGCAACCCTGGAACAAGGTCTCGACTGACGCCGGTGGGCTCGATCCCGCTTGGGCGAAGCAGCACGGACCCACCCATCCGCGCGCTTATGGCACCTATCCACGCGTGCTCGGCAAGTACGTGCGCGAAGAGAAAGTCATTCCGCTGGAGGACGCCATCCGCAAGATGACGTCGGCCGTCGCCGACCGGCTGAGCTTGCGCGATCGTGGAACCCTGCGCACGGGTTGCTTCGCCGACGTCGTCGTCTTTGACCCGGAGACAGTTGGTGACCGGGCGACGTTCGCCGATCCGCACCAGCTCTCGGTCGGCATCCGTGACGTCTGGGTCAACGGCAAACGCGTGCTCAAGGACAGCGAGCACACCGGCGCCAAGCCCGGCCAGTTCGTGAAGGGCCCCGGAGCGCGGTAGTGGGGATCGGCGCGCAAACTCTCGAAAGGACACGCACATTGCCAGCAATTGACGTGCTGATTCGCGGCGGACGGGTGGTCGACGGCACCGGCAACCCCTGGTTCTACGCCGATGTGGCGCTAGCGGGTGACCGCATCGTCGAGATCGCCGCAGCCGGGAGCATCTCGCCGCATGCGGTCGGAGAGGTGGTCGATGCCACCGGTAAGGTCGTCTGCCCTGGCTTCATCGACATCCAGAGCCATTCCGGGTTGCGACTCCTGGTCGATGGACGCTCCCTCTCCAAGATCACGCAGGGCGTGACGACTGAGATCATGGGCGAAGCCTGGACTCCGGCACCGGCAGGTGGACGCTATCCGGATCCGATGGCCAAGCCCTTCTTCCCCATCGATCTGCCGGAGTGGCGTGAGCGGGCCAAGGGCTGGACACGCATGCGGCATTGGCTCGAGGCGACAGTCGAGCACGGAGTCTCGCCCAACATCGGTTCCTTCCTGGGTGGAGGGTCGCTGCGGCAGTACGGCAAGGGGATGGACCTCGGGCCGGCGAATGCGGAAGAGCTTTCGGCTATGCGTCGCGTGACGGCGGAAGCCATGGAGGACGGCGCGTTCGGAGTGGCCTACGCGCTGATCTACGCGCCCGACGCCTACGCCGAAACCGACGAGATCGCCGAAGTCTGCAAGGTGGTCGGCGAGTATGGCGGTGTCTACATCACGCACATGCGCTCGGAGTCGGACGACATCCTGACCGCGCTGGACGAAGCTATCGACATCGGGCGTCGCTCCGGCGCCGCGGTCGAGATCTATCACCTCAAGGTGTGTGGCGAGGAGAACTGGCCCAAGATGCGTGAGGTGGTGAAGCGTATCAACGCGGCGCGCGATGAGGGGATCGACGTCACCACCGATCAATACCCCTACATCGCCAGCGGCACCGAGCTCTCGGCCTGCCTGCCTGCCTGGGCTTCGGCAGGCGGAAGATTCTTCGACAACCTGCGCGATCCGGAGATGCGGGCGAAGATTCGCGCCGAAGCGCTCAACCCAACCGGCGGATGGGAGCCGCAAGTGACGACCGCGGGACCGGAAAAAGTGATGCCGGTCGGGTTCGAGCAGCCGGGGAACCAGAAGTACGCTGGGAAGCGGCTGAGCGAGATCGCCGAGATGCGCGGTCAGGAGTGGGTCGACGCCGTCATCGATCTGCTCATCTCGGAGGAGCAACGCATCTTCACCATCTACTTCAAGATGAGTGAGGAGAACATCCACTTTCAGCTGCGGCAGCCCTGGAACAAGATCTCGACCGACGCCTGGGGCATCGACCCCGTCTGGGCCAAAGAGGACGGACTCACGCACCCACGCGCCTACGGCACCTACCCGCGTGTCCTGGGGAAATACGTGCGGGACGAGGGCGTCATCTCGCTCGAGGATGCGGTGCGCAAGATGACCTCGGCGGTGGCGAGCCGCCTGTCGCTGCGCGAGCGCGGATTGCTCGAAGCGGGCAAGTTCGCTGACGTTGTCGTCTTTGATCCGGAAACCATTGGCGATCGTGCCACGTTCGAAGACCCGCATCAGCTATCGGTCGGCGTGCATGACGTCTGGATCAACGGCGTCCGCGTCCTTCAAGACTCCGAGCACACCGGTGCCAAGCCGGGCCGCTTCGTGAAAGGCCCGGGCGTGAGGTAACGCTCCGCACCCTCGTCCCCTAGCCCCTTCTCCACACCCACTTCGTGGGTACCCGGCAGGAGAAGGGGGTCCACAGGGCACAGCGGTGCCGGACCCGGTTCGACTCCCCTCTCCCAGAATTGGGAGTTGGGTCTCCCTTCAGTGGGAATGGTTCTCCTCCTCGGGCCGAGGGATGCTCCCCTTCATTGGGAGTGGTCCTCGCCCTCCGGTGGAGGGAGAGTCAGTGAGGGTGGGGCTGGGGGGATGGACCGTCAGTGAGGGAGGACGAGTCAGAGGGATGGACCGGCCGGGGGTGAGGGCCATTACCGCTCCACTCCCACCCCTTGGCCACAACCCTGCGTTGCTCTGCGATAGCCCGCGATTGGCGAATACGTGTCGCGGGCATGACGGTTGGGTAACGCTGGGGGTGACCAATGGGCTTGCGCGATCAATGGTACGAGAACGCCATCATCTATTGTCTCGACGTCGAGACGTATGCCGATTCGGATGGCGACGGCATCGGTGATTTCACTGGTCTGACTCGTCGACTCGACTACCTCTCCGGACTTGGTGTCACCTGTCTCTGGCTGCTTCCCTTCTATCCAAGTCCCAATCGGGACGACGGCTACGACGTCTCCGACTTCTGCTCCGTCGACCCACGTTACGGCAGCATGGCCGACTTCGATCAGTTCGTGCTCGAGGCGCGCGAGCGCGGCATCCACGTCATCGTCGATCTCGTTCCCAATCACACCTCAAACGAGCACAGTTGGTTTCAGGCGGCGCGACGCGATCGCAACTCTCGCTATCGCGATTACTACGTCTGGACTGACGAAGACCCCGGAGACACGAGTGACCAGGTGGTCTTCCCGGGAGAGCAGAAGGGCATCTGGAGCTTTGACGAGGAGGCCGGCAGCTATTACTTGCACCAGTTCCACGACTATCAGCCGGACGTCAACATCACCAATCCTGACGTGCGCGAAGAGTTTCGCAAGATCATGGGTCAGTGGTTGCAGCAGGGGGTGGATGGGTTCCGCATCGACGCCGTCCCTTTCCTGATCAGCATGACTGGATTGGAAAAAGACGGGCAGTTCAACGAGGCGCACCGGTATCTGCAGGAACTGAAGCAGTTCGCGACCGTCCGAAGCGGCAACGCGATTCTGCTCGGTGAGGTGGACGTTGGTCTCAGCACCATTGCCGACTATTTCGGAGGGGGCAACGAGCTGCAGGCGCTCTTTAACTTCATCGTCAACCGCTACGTGTTCCTCGCCCTCGCGCAGGAGTCGGCTGACGCAATCAAGTTCGGATTGAACCAGCTTCCGTCGATCCCCGGGACCGGGCAGTGGGTGAATTTTCTGCGACATCACGATGAGCTTAATCTCGGTCGGCTAACGAACCATCAGCGGCAGCAAATCTTCGAGCGCTTCGGGCCCGACCCGGATATGCAGATCTATGGTCGCGGCCTTCGTCGTCGATTGGCTCCCATGCTCGGGGGTGACCAGACCCGCATTCGCAGCGCGTATAGCGTCCTGTACAGCTTGCCTGGCGCACCGATGCTCTTCTATGGAGAAGAGATCGGGATGGGGGAGAACCTGGACGTTCCCGGACGCTTGAGCGTGCGCACGCCGATGCAATGGACGGCCTACGACAACGGCGGATTCTCGACGGCCGACCCGAAGGATTTCGTTCGGCCGATCCTGAGCGACGGTGACTACGGCTGCGCGACGGTGAACGTCGGGTCGCAGCGCGCTGATTCCGGCTCGTTGCTGAACTGGATGGCGGCGCTGAATCGCACGCGCCGAGAGTGCGGTGAAATTGGCTCGGGCGCCTGGAAGATCCTGGATACGGGGAGCGAATCCGTATTGGGGATGCGATACGACGTCGCCGACAGTGCCATCCTCACATTCAACAACCTGTCGTCCGATCGTCAGGAGGTCGTCATCGACCTGACGGAAGAGGACCTGACGACGGCCACCGACCTCTTCACCGACCGGACATATGCCCCGTTCACGCCGAAGACGCGATCCTTCCGCATCGCGCCCTATGGCTACCGCTGGCTCAGGGTGCGAGGAATCTATTAGGTTTGAGAATGATCACGTCTGTCGCGCGATCTCGTTGAACATGCGCGCGAGTTCATCCGGGGCGGTCAGATTTGCGTCGTGGACGGCATCGATCTCGAGGTAGTCCCAGTTGGGATCAACGCGCACTTCTTCCGAAATCAGTGGGATCAAGCCTTCGGATTGGCGTCGAGTGCAGGCGATGTAGGTGCGCGGAATCCGATCGGCTTCAGGGTTGCCGAGCCGAATCGTGGTCGTGACCGCTCCAGCGGGATGCGGTCTCTCCCGGGCTTCGACCCAGGTGACGACGGCTGGATCGGCGTCGTCCAGTTCGGACCCGCCTCCGGCCGGAACCGGAAAGACCCAGTTCGGATCGCCGTGCTCGAAGTGGTGGCGCAGGAATTCGGCGAAGTCTGTCGTCCCGTAGGCTTCAAACGTCTCCAGCACGCTACGACCGTCTACCGGCAGGATCGCATCGAGGAAGATCAGCCGGGCAATGCGTTCCGGCACCCGGTGCGCAACGGTACCCGCCACCGTGCCTCCCAGGCTGTGGCCGACGAGTACAACGTCGTGGAGGTCTTCGAACTCGAGCAGGTTCACCACGTCCTGGACGTGTGTTTCGAAATCGACGTTTGGTCCAGCAAGATGTGAGCGTTCACCGAGACCTGTCAGCGTCGGTGTGTAGACCTCGTGGCCCTCTGCGCGCAGCAAGGGCACTACGAGCTTCCAGCACCATCCGCCGGCCCAGGCTCCATGCACGAGGACAAATGTCGCCATCGTTCTCCTCCGCCAGGTGAGGTTCTTATTGCACAATGAGGCGCACTATAGCATGGGCCAACTCGAGGAGCGTGCCTCCCATGTAAAGCAATTGGCTGTCGTCGATAGGTGTATCGGCTACCTTGGATACATCGACAGCAACTGCTCCGCATGAAAGGAATCAGCCAGATGTTCGTGACGAAATACGCTCAGCCCGCGACGCACACCAACGGATTCGTTCTCTTCCCAGGGACGTATGCGATCGAAGTCAGTGGACGCTCGCCAGAGCCGCGGGTCATGCAACTGCTCGCGACATCGCGCATGCATCCCAAGCTCGTGCTGTTGTAGATCCCGGCGAACACGCTATCAGCGTTGATCGTTGGGGCGTGGCGCCTCAAACAAACTTGAGATTGATTCCTTGATCCGATCGCCCAGATTTGGCGTGTCGCGCACGATGATCGATCCGCAGAAGGCCGAGCCGGTGATCCGGATCACCGGCTTGGTGCCACTCGGTGCCACGGAGTTGGAGAGCTTCATCTCGCGCCCAGAGAGGATTGCGGCAGCGTCGATGTCCACATCCACTCCCGGCGGGACGATGATCTCGATCGATCCCAGCACGACGTGCACATTGAGTGTGGTGTGCTCGGAGGAGATGGTCGACTGGCGCAAATCGAGCTTGCAGCTTCCCAGGATGCTGGTCACCGTCGTCAGTGGTCCAAGCCGCCAGGCGCCGGTCCGTTCCACGCCACTGAGGATCGCGGTCACCTTGGCCGGCGGGATGCGGCCTGCTGGCGCGCCCAATGCCGGGAGATCGCGCACGACGAGATCGAGCTCGCCCCGCGTGCGAGCTCGTTGTGCCAGCGTATAGCGCTCGGAAAACTCATCGAGCGTCAACCGACCTTCGACCGTCGCCTCGCGCAGCATCTCGCCGGTGCGCTCGCGTTCCTGATCGGACGCCCGAATCTCTTCCGGCCGTTGCTCGCTCATCGTCGACTCGCTTTCACTCTGGTGATTCAGATTCGGCTGCTCTCGATTCTATCGCCTCTCGACGGCAATGCATCCAGCAGGCGTGGTTGCGATGCAGGCGAACCACGACGATGTCAGGCGAGCCAGTCGCGCGCGCGGCAGGTCGGCCGTCGTCGCTTCGGTGGTCGTGCCAGGTAAGTTGAACGCACTGGGCTGGCTGGTGACGATCTCGGCGCGCACGCGGACTGGTGATCCGCGGAAGCAGCCGATGGTGTACGGGTACTCCTGCGTCAGGACGTAGTGATACATGGTCACCATCTGCCCATTCCACATGACCGCACTGGTCGTTCCGTGGCAGGCATCGAGATCGGCGTCGGTCATCTCCACGCCATTCGCGTCGTATTTACTGTAGATGCCGAAGCCGTCGAGTGCGTAGCCGATTAACTGGTTGTTTCCGTCCGCGCCCGGCATACAGGGGCTGGGACCGTGATAGTGATAGATGCCGTCCGACTGCGGATGGCCGTCGCAGACGTCCTGCGTTTCATGCGCCACCGCGTCACGCCCTGCCGCGTCCAGCGCGTTGAAGATGGCCACGCCGTTGAGCGCCACGCCGATCATCCCCATCGGCACGCAGCTCGGTGAATCCGCGCTCGTCGGATTCAGCGGGATGGAGAAGGAGATGTTCTGCGTCTGGATGCTGTTCGGGTTCGTATCGATCTGATAGGCGGGATCGGAGTGTTGGATCGGGAAGATGCCGCTCTCGGAATCGACTGGCAATCCGTTGCCGGTGATCTGGCGCTCGTCTCCGTTGGTCGAAATCTGGAACTGGGCATCAGGCCACGTGACGCTTCCCTGCACCGAAATCTTCTCGGTCAAATCCCAGGTGTCACCATGAATCCAGGAGCCGGTGTGTTGCGCGCCTCCGGTCTTGAAGTTGGTCTGACAGGAGAAGACATAGCCCGATTCCGCACTGGTGCTGACTCTACCGTCGCCGAGTGGCAACGCATGCACATCCAGTACGTCGGTCTTGCTCGCCGCTGTCGGGGAGGCCGACGAGACGTCGGTCGTTGCGGCAGAAGCAGTAGTCGTTGGACTCGGTGTTGCCGCGGACGTCACGCTCGGACTTGCGCTGGAGGCCACTGTGGCGGCTTCGGTCGAGGTCGATGAGGGCGTTGCGGTTGGGATTCCCGTCGTGACGGTGGCGTTGGACGTTGATTGTGGTGTCGCAGCAGGAGTGGTCGAGTTGCCGCAAGCGGATATAGACATAATCATCAGGGCGGCCAACGCCCCGGCGATGAGATTTCGCATACCTATCCTTGAGCTTGAAGGTCAAATGCCACTGGCGCTGAATCTGCCACAGACGCAGAATTTCGGTGCGCTCCTCCTTGTATACACCGCCGTCCGTAAACGGGGCATTGCAGCGCTCCGGCTCCATGCCGAGCGGCTATCCGTGATTTCAGCCGAGGAGCGGAAAATGCGTGCATTTCCGCTCACATCCAAGCCCCGCGGGATTTCAACGCGATCTTGAGCCGTATTTGTTGAGATTGACCGTATCAATCCGATTCTTGCCCGGCGCGCCGGACGGTCGATCCGACTCAGATGATTGGAGGCCGTGGTACTTCGGAATCGGCGCGTTTCGATTGTGGTCCCGCGACATCGACGCACGACACGACTTTGCACTGGCTCAGACTGCGGTCGCCATACAGACCGCGACGAGATGTTTGCAGGCAGTGGTGACGTGGGGGCTCGGGTCCGACGTCGCGCCAGCAATGGCGACCAGTGAGCGGATCCAGCCGCCTGGGAAGGGTGAAACGACCATGTTCCGTCGTGTGCTCAGTATCCTCGCACTCGTCTCTTTGATGACGATTCCACTCACCGTTCAAGGGGCGTTTGCGGCTCCTTCTGGACGGGCGAAGCTCACCGGAAATGTGCCGCCATGGGCCACATCCGCTAACTTCAAGTCCTCGGCGGACGGCTCAAGCGACATCGGATTCCGCGTCTACCTCAATTGGCAGAACCAGTCCGCACTCGAGTCGCTGGCCGGGGCTGTTTCCGATCCCGCCAACGCGTCATACGGGCAGTATCTGTCGCCGCAGCAGTTCCACAAGCAGTTCGCGCCGTCGCAGCAGAGTGTGAACGCGGTGACGTCGTGGCTGCGCGGACAGGGCTTCACGATCGTCTACACGCCGAACAACAACCTCTACGTCTCGGCGGAAGGGACAGTAGCTCAGGCGGCCGCGGCGTTCGGCACGAGCTTCGGGATGTATCAGGTTGACGGGATCTCGCTGAGATCGCCGTCTTCAGACATCTCGATGCCGAGCTCCGTCGCCCCGCTGGTCAGCGGCGTGATCGGACTCGATGACTCGGCACAATTGGTGCACACGAACATGGCCAACGATCCAAGCGCGCCGCCTGCGCCCGCCTTCGTCAGCGCTGAGCCATGTTCGGCGTACTGGGGCGAGCAGACTGCGACCGACTTCCCGAACCCATACGGCACTGGAGACCTCTCCTATATCCCGTGCGGATACACGCCACAACAGGTTCTGGGCGCGTATGGCCTGGCCAATTCCGGCTATGACGGCTCGGGACAAACGGTGGCGATCATCGACGCCTATGCCTCCCCGACGATTCAGCAGGACCTGGATCAGTGGTCGTCCAACCGTGGGCTTCCGTCGACAAACATCCAGCAAGTCGTCGCACCCGGCACGTACCACCATCCTGAGAAGGGTCAGAAGCAGGATCCGCAGGGCTGGTACGGCGAGGAGACGCTCGACGTCCAGGCGGTCCACGGCATGGCACCGCAGGCGCACATCATCTACGTCGGTGCTCCGAACAACTTCCAGGATCTGGATGCGGCGCTCAATCACGTCGTCGATCGCCACCTGGCGTCGATCGTGACCAACTCATACGGCTGGAACTCCGAGCTTCTCCCGCCCGGGTTCATCAAGCCGTTCAACCAGATTCTGATGCAGGGTGCGGCTGAAGGCATCGGCATCTACTTCTCCTCCGGCGACAACAGCGACGAGTCGCACACCGTGGGATACGTCACGGCCGACTTCCCGGCCTCCAGTCCATGGGTGACGGCAGTGGGCGGCACCAGCCTTGCCGTCGGCGCCAGCAACAACTACCTCTTCGAGACCGGCTGGGGTACCAGTAAGTCGAGCTGGACCGGAAGTGAATGGAGCCCGACGCCTCCGGGTAACTGGATCTATGGCGGCGGCGGTGGTGTGAGTCGGATCTTCGCCGAGCCGAGCTATCAGGTCGGCGTCGTGCCGCAATCAGTCTTCACGGCGCAGGGTCGCACCGGCCGTGCGGTACCTGACATCTCGATGGATGGCGACCCGAACACCGGTTACATGATCGGTCAGACGCAGACGTTCCCGGACGGCACGACCAAATACTCGGAATACCGGCTGGGTGGCACGAGCCTCTCGTCGCCGCTGATGGCCGGCGTCATGGCGCTGGTGAATCAGGCGGCCGGTGCACCGCTTGGATTCGTCAACCCGCTGCTCTACGAGCGCGTCGCGGGGTCCAGTGGCGTGCATGACGTGACGGATCCGTCCTCCACGGTCGCTGGAGTCCGGGCCGATTACGCGAACTCGGTGGATGCCAGCGATGGGTTGGTCTACAGCCTGCGAACGTTCAACCAGACGCTCAGTTTGGACACGACGCCTGGCTATGATGACGTGACCGGCATCGGTTCACCGGCATCCACCTTCATCGATCTCCTTTCGAGTCCGTAGCGATCGCAAGCGGAGCCTGACGTGACCTCGCGTCAGGCTCCGACAGCGTGAATGAGGGCCGACCTGTATTTACGGGTCGGCCCCATGTACGTGGTCTCAACTCAAAGATGCTCGATTTGGTCGCGGCGGCGATTCAGGACTGATTCGCCCGCAGCCTCCTGAACTCTCACGTCCGAACTGACAAATATGCGCCGCCGTAGATATCGTTCAGGATGTCTTCAGGATGATATGTGACCCTCGAGACACGTTCAGTACCGACCGGAAAGAACGTGGGGAGCGTCCGTGTCATGCGTCTGAGAATTTTCATGTGGCTTGGAACAGCGTCGCTTCTGCTCGCAATTGGTGACATTGCGATCTATCTCTTCATTGCTCGGTCGAATCAGCGCCAAATCGATGAACGGCTGCAAGCCCTTGTTGTCAACGTGTCGTCCTCTATCAGCGTCACTTCGTCGAACTCTTCAACGATTTCTGGTGTAACGGTCCCCAACCTCGATTCCTTTGCGACTCAGGATACATACGTGCAGATTCTGAGCACTGACGGCAGCGGATTGGCGACTTCCTCGGCTGGTAATCAAGGTTATCTGACCGTGCCCAGTGACAAAGCAACCAACAACTGTTCCAGCGGCGTGTCCTATTTCGATACGAAATTTCATGCAGCGCCCGTTCGCGTGGTGAGTTCGCCACTCTTTTCACCGATGAGCGGCGGAGGCATTGGAGGATGCACCGTTCTCGGTTCGATCCAGGTTGCCGCACCTTTAGATACCGTGCGTCATGAGCTCGCACTGGTGCGCGATATGTTTCTCGCCTTTGGTGCCGCCGAGTCGCTCATCCTGGCAATCGGCATCTGGTGGATCCGGTGGTTCGACCGTCGAGACGAGTGGATGATGTCGGAGCCGACCGCGGTGTAACGGAGAACGGGATGAAGGCGGAAAAACTGGAAAGAGACAAGCGGACGGGCCCCTCGCGTGAGGGGCCCGCAACTGCTTGCTAGTTCGACTTCGCGGCGTGCGCTTTGTGGACGTAGTCGATCAGTTCACGCATTGGGCTCGTCTCGAAACCGTGAACGACCGGCTCCTCCTGCCAGATGCGACCGACGGCCTTGCCGATACCGGGGTCGCCGCCGGTGAACTCATGAATCAATTCCATCCAGCGATCGGCCAGCGCCTGCACCTTCGGATCTGACGGGTCAGTGCCAGCGTCGTACTCGGCTTGTACTTTGGCGATCAGCTCCGGCCACTCGGCCTCGACCTCCTTGATGTGCTCCTCGCCGAGCTCTTCGTGCCTGCGCCTCAGCGTCTCCAGTTGTTCGGGTGTGTAGTACTTCTCCATGTGTTTCATGGCCTCCATCGTTTCAAGCAATGCCTCGGCGGTCACCGATCCGTTGGTACGGAGCCCTCTCGCGATCACGGCGAGCCGGTCACGTAGCCGCTGCATCTCCTCGATCTGCACGTTGATTCGCTCCAGATGCAGTTCGATGACGCCCTCCACCGAAGTTCCGGGCCTGGCCAGGATTTCCCGGATCTCCTCTAGCCCAAAGCCGAGCTGGCGCAGCGATGCGATCTGCTGCAGCCGTGCGATTTCGGGCTCGCCGTACAGGCGATAACCCGATTCGGCGCGGCGCGGCGGGACGAGCAGGCCAATCTCATCGTAGTAGTGGAGCGTGCGGACCGAGAGCCCGGTTCGCCGCGCCAACTGACCGACGCGCAACCCGGTCTGCGTTCCATTCGAGATCAATTGCGTCATCCTCTCCGCGTTTCGTTCGTCGCGACAGCAGTAGGCTACACCCTCACGTTACGTGAGGGTCAAGCTCTTCGAAATTGTGTGACTTTCGTCCACCTGTTTTCGCACAACAGCTCGTGGTGCTCCTGTTATCATCCCGGCGGCAGAAGTTGTCGCCCGCGTCGCCGTCGATGCATGAGTGTGAGAGCCACACTGCCGAGCAGTGACCAATTCGCCGACGGATTAGAAGGATGGGTGACGTGAGACGACTGCTGGTTGTGGCCCTCGTGCTGAGCCTCGCGGGATCATTGCTGAACATTCCGCTCGCGAGCGCCAACGCGCCTCTTGGACCCAACTGGGGCGACACGGATTCCTTCTGGATGACCTGGGATCGCACCGACGCGCTGGTCGCCGACCACAGCGTGAATCGAACCTGGATGTGGGGCCCCGAGGACGGGTCGATCGGCGACGTGCGTGAGCTGTATCAGGACGCGCCAGGCGGCTGGCGCACGGTGCACTATTTCGACAAGTCGCGCATGGAGATCACGCACCCGACAGATGATCCGACCGCCACCTGGTACGTGACCAACGGTTTGCTGGCTGAGGAGCTCATCACCGGACGGGTGCAGCTCGGAGACAACGCCTTCGATCAGGAGGCGCCCGCGCAAGTCAACGTGGCGGGAGACGCCAACGATCCCAACGGCCCGACCTACGCCACCTTCAACACCTTGATGGGCGCCGCACCTCCCGCCAATGGCACGACCATCGTCGATTCCGTGAATCGGGCCGGTCAGGTGACGGCCGACACGTCGCTGGCGAGCTACGGCGTCACGGCTAAGAACGTCGGCGCGCCCACAAACCACTCCGTGGCGTCGGTCTTCTGGGATTTCATGAACAGCTCCGGGCAGATCGAGCAGGTGCAGTCGTACGATCGCGTCGACGCGCAGCTGGCGCTACATCATCACCGACGGGAATCTCTTCTCGAATCCGTACTATGCCACCGGCTATCCGCTCACCGAGCCCTATTGGACGCATGTGTTGGTTGGTGGCGTCTCTAAGCTGGTGTTGGTGCAAGTTTTCGAGCGCCGCGTGCTAACCTACACGCCCAGCAACCCGGACGGCTGGAAGGTCGAGGCAGGCAACGTCGGACAGCACTACTTCACCTGGCGTTACAGCCTTCAGGACCTGCAGAAGGACGTGAGTTCATCCATCCCGTCCAACGTGCAACAGGCCATGACCAGCTGTATCGCGACGACGGTTGGGCAATACGGCTCGGTCGGGCCGGCCTTCTTCTCAGCGCCAGGCTCGATGAACGCCGCGCTGCAGGTGGCAACGTCCTATTGGGGTGGCTCGCTGGCTGACGATCTGCTGCAGGGCATTCCGCAGTCGGGTGGGATCACGTTCGACAATGAAGCGATCGTGGTGCAGTACGCCGACATCGCCGACGCATGCGACACCGCGGCGCACGAGTATTACCACCTGGTTCAACGCGTGCAGTCCCGCTTCACGATGTCGTCGATTCCCCTCTGGTTCGTGGAGGGAACCGCGACCGACGTCGGAGGGCAGGCCATGGCCGCGGCAGGTTACGTCAGCACCAACCAGTGGCGAGCGTACCAGATGGACAACGCGCACCAGTTCAACATGTCGCTGCTCGATTCAAGCAACGACGTCAACGCCAAATATGTGTTGGGCTCGTTGGCGGCCGATTGGCTGGACACGCGTTGCGGCAACAACTGCTTCAACACCTTCTGGGTTGATCTTGGCAAGACGCAGGATTGGCCGACCGCATTCTCGCAAGCGTTCGGGCTCAGCGTCGACGACTTCTACACGCAGTTTGCGCAGTACCGCGCACAGAATTTTCCGCCGGGGTAGCGGGTACGGGGTGTGGAGTGAAATTGAAGGCGACTCAGTACGGTCGACGGGTGTTACGCCGCTGCACGAGAGTGGGAGTCACCGCGGACGGCCGCGCGAGAAACTCAGCAGAAATTCCCGGGGGCAAGGCCACAACCCACCGGGCGCCATGAATTGCTCGCTCCCAACGACCCCGTGCGATTTGTTTCCGTAGGGGCGACATTCATGGCGCCCGAGGCCGAACATGCACCGCGCATCCATATTGACGCGCGCAACGCTCCACGAAGGCGGCAGGGACGCCCGCCACCACACTACGGGGAACGTGTTTGCAGGTCCGGTGTACGGAGATTCCCTCTATTCGGGTACTAGCGGCTGCCGCGCGGCCCGTGGTCCTGGCCGAACGGTCGCCCCTCTTCCCAGCTTTGTAGCCGATCCCGCGCGGCCGACGCCTCGGCCTCTTGCTCGAAATACCAATAGGATGCCGAGCGCCGGGTCGGTGATTGCCAGCAGACACACCAGAGCTGGCGGTTATCAACCTGCACTTTGTTCACTGTCGCGCTCACGAAACCAGACCTTTTCTACCCCCAGGCGAAAGCAACGTGCCGAGTAGAACGTGCCTGGGGGATCTTTGGTTGCGGGACTTCAGCGTTAAAATCTCGCGTACGTTCCATCACCCTCTCCTACGTATCGATTCCGCAAGTGGTTTTCCGCGACCTCTCATCGTCTCTTTTGGGGCCGCCATGTTCGGCACCGCGACATCGCGCATGGCCCGCGTCGCCGTGCTCCTCTTCATCACGGCCCATCCGGGCTAGAATGTGCTGTGGATCTGTCGTTCGTACAAGGCTTCATGCGAAGTCGTGCGAGCGTCGGTGTTCGGGGCGAATGAAAGTGGGGGAGCGGGGCATGGGGACGCGGTTGGAGAACAAGATCGTCTTGATAACCGGTGGGACGCGCGGTATCGGGCAGGCCATGGTTGAGCTGTTCGCCAGTGAGGGTGCGGTGGTCACGTTCACCGGGCGGGACGCCGGGCGAGGTATTGAAGTGGTGGAGAACGTCTCGGTCTCTGGTGGCCGGGCCGATTACGTGGAGCTCGACGTGCTGCGCCTCTCCGAAGTCGAGCGGGTGATTGGTCAGACGGCCGATCGCTACGGGCGGCTCGACGTCATGGTGAACAATGCTGGGGCAGCGCTGCCGCGAACCATCCTCGAGACGAGCGAAGAGGACTTCGAGCACCTGTTCGATACCAACGTTCGCGCGGTCTTCTTCGGCACCAAGTGGGCGGCCCAGGTGATGTCGCGTCAACGGAGCGGCAGCATCATCAACACCGCCTCGACGGCCGGTCTGCGCGGCCTGCGCCAGCGCGCCGCCTATTGCGGCACCAAGGGGGCCGTAATCCAGCTTTCCAAGGCTGCGGCGCTCGATCTCGCGCCCTTCAACGTGCGCGTCAACTGCGTCTCTCCGGGCGCCATCGACACGACGCTGCTGCGGCAGGCGCGCTTTGCCGGCCGTCCACGACAGGATGAGCTGGTGGCCGAGATCGGACACGGCCTGCCGCTGGGGCGCATCGGGCAGCCGAACGACATCGCTCAGGCGGCGCTCTATCTGGCGTCGGATGAGTCGGCCTGGGTCACCGGCGGCAACATCGTGGTGGATGGCGGCGGAATCGTCTGAGCGACGATGGGCTATGATGGGTGTGAACTTACCCTCATCGACTCAACGTGAATCGCCGAACGGGATCGACGTACTCGACGGCCAGCGAAAGTGATTGCCGATGGCTTCCGGTCTCACCCCGGAGATGCTGCAACGAGTCTCACTCTTCGAGGGGCTCGGGATGCGCGAACTGACTGACGTCTCAGCCGCGCTCAGTCTGGCCCGTGTTCCCGCGCACACGAATCTGATGGCTATGGAGCAGCCCGGGAATCGCGTCTATGTCATCCTCAATGGCACGGTGAAGGTCTTTGTAGATCACGTCGACGGAACCGAGGTGATTCTGGCGTTGCTCGGCCCGGGCGACGTGGTCGGCGAGATGAGCCTGGTCGACAACCTCACCCGCTCGGCCAGCGTCTCGACGCTCGAAAGCTCGATTCTTGCCTGGATGGACCGTGCCGCCTTCTGGCACGAGCTGCAGGCGATCCCTCAGCTGATGGCCAATATGGTGTCGATGCTTTCGCGACGCCTGCGGCTGGCCAACACACGGCTGCGGGCCAACGCCACGTTGGACGTTGAGAGCCGCATTGCACTGCAGATCCTGTCGCTGGCACAGGAGTTTGGTGAAGAGGATGAGGACGGCCAGATCCGCATCCCCGTGCGTCTCTCCCAGAACGACCTGGCGGCGCTCGTCTCGGCCTCGCGCGTGCGCGTCAACCAGGTGATGGTGGAGTACAAACGGCGCGGGCTGATCGAGGTCGACCGCAACCTGCGCATCACCTTGCTGGACCAGGACGGGCTCGAAGAGCAGGTCGGCGAAGACCTGCTCGGCGTCGACGCCTAGCGAGGTCGACGAGTCTCCTCACGCCACTGTAAAGCAGTTGACAGTCACGCTGCGCGGCACTCGCTAGACTGCAAATCAGACAGTCCATTTTGCCGCGACGTGGAAGCGGCTCCAGAGCTGATTTGCAGGGCGAGTGAGGGTGCGTTGACACCTCTACGCGGATCACCTAGTCTTACGGAAGTTTCAAATACCCGTAATGATGAATTCGGCAATGACCGGCGAGAACCGCTCGCCGAATTGCGCAACAAGCTTCCGCACGAGATTCAGACTGCCGAATCGATGGAAACGGCCGCGGGGCCGAGGATGGCGGAAGGCGTTGTCGTGACCGGCGCGGCGCATTCTGTAGGTGAATCGACCCACTCAAGCCCGGGCGGGGCGTCGTTGTTCTGGCTCGAAGGGCCGGACGGTGCGCGCCATCATCTCGAGGCAGTGGCCACTATCGGGCGTGCCGAGGGGAACGATATCCGCCTTGGCAGCCCGACGGTGTCGCGCTTCCACGCCATGCTGCGCACCATCGGTGGACACTGGGTGTTGGTCGATCTCGACAGCCGCAACGGCACGCGGGTACGCGATGAACGGATCAGCGCGCCGCGCGTCCTGCGCCCCAATGATCCAGTCCAATTCGGCGAGATGCCGTTCCTCTTCCGCAGCAGCCTCGATCAGGTGGCGCCGCGACCAACAGGCATCCACTTCGCGGTGCAATCGCACGCGACCGAGCACTTCCGCCTCCTCTTCCAGCCCGGCACGTTTGCCGAGCAGCAGGCCGAGATCGCGGGAGCCCGGCTCGAGCGCATTTATGCGGTCCTCACCGAGGTCTTCGGCGCCGAAGATGGACAGGCCGCCATCAGCGTCTATCTGTTGGATCAGGTCGCGGATCGGGAGCACCCGGACCAGCTCGTCGAGAGTGGCGGCTACGCGCGGCCCGAGCGACGACTCATCTATGCGGCCTACCGCCCGGAATCCCCGGGCGTCACGCTTGAGCGAGACCTGCTCGAGATCGTCGGATCGCGTGATCCTGGACTTTCGCGATGGCCTCAGAGCCTGCGGGACGGCTTCCTCCTCTTCGTCACCCGACGCGCCGAGCCGCTGCAGGCAACCGACGAGCAATGGACACTGCTGCTGAGCGCGTTCGAAGAGGGAACCATCCCTCCGCTCGCAAAGATCATCAGCCATTCAGAGCCGGACAACGTCCAGGTCGACACGCTGGCTGTGGCACATTTCATTGAGTTCTTAGCCGCGACGTACCAACTTAAGGCGGTCGCCGTCTTCCTGTCGCAGCTGAGCCAGACGTCACTCGACGCGGCGGCACGCGCGGCGTTCCGCCAGCCCATCAAGAGCATCGAGAAGACGTGGCACAAACGTATGAAGTCGGCGACCCTCGGTGGCGTGCGACTCTTCGTCAGCCTCCTCTTTCCGTATCTGCGGCCCTACAAGCTGAAGCTCGCCGAGATCATCCTCTACGTGGCCCTTTCGGTCGCGTTCGGCATCGTGTTGGCCAAGGCCGAGGGCTACCTGGTCGACAAAGCGTTGCTGGCTGGTAGCTTCAAGGTCTTCTGGCGGATCATGGCTGGGCTTCTGTTGGCGTTCTTCGTCACCAGCCTGGCGTCGCTCCGTGAGAACTACGTCAAGGCCTGGGTGTCGGCGCATCTGCTCAGCCGTATCCGACTCTCGATGTTTCAGAAGGTGCAAGCGCTCGATACGGGCTACTTCGATCGAACCGAAAGCGGCGATCTGCTGACGCGTCTCACCTCCGACGTCTTCATGGTCGAGAACGCGCTCACGTCGGGTATGGTCGAGACGATTCGCTTCAGCTTGATGTTCGTCGTGGCCCTCGTGGTGATCTTCTTCACGCAATGGGAGCTCGCCATCGTCACCGTCGTCGGCATCCCACTCTTCGTCCTGGTCGGGCGGCTCCTGGGCCGGCCCGTCACCAAGGCGAGCATGGAGCTGCAGGTCGAGACCTCGGCCGTGACCGGCACCATCCACCAAAATCTCGGCGCGCAGCCGGTGGTGAAGCTGTTCGGGCTCGAGCAGCGTGAGTCGGAGACGTTCTCAGGCAAGCTCGATCGCTTGATACGTTCCTCGTTGCGCCTCCACTTCCTGGGCGGACTCTATGGCTTCGGATCCAACGCGATCACGAGCTTGATACAGCTCGCGGTGCTCGGATTCGGCGGCTACCTGGTGTTGAAAGGCAACGCGTCGACCGGCACCCTCTTCGCCTTCATGATGCTGGTCGGACAGATCGTGTCACCGATGCAGATGCTGTCGCAGTTCTTTCAGATGGTACAGACCGGTTCCGGCTCGATGAAGCGCATCAACGAGCTGCTCAATGCCCGGCCCGCTATCGAGGATCGTCCCGAGGCTCAGCCGTTGGGCAGGCTGGCGCGAGAGATTCGGCTGGAGCACGTGGTCTTCAGCTACGACGGCACGCGACGCATCCTGGAGGACGTCAACCTGACCATTCCAGTTGGCGCCAACGTCGCGGTCGTCGGCCCGAGCGGCTCCGGCAAGAGCACCGTACTGCATTTGCTGACCCGCTTCTACGATCCCGAGTACGGGCAGGTGCGCTTCGATGGAGTCGACCTCAGAGACGCCACCGTTGCGTCGTTGCGCGGCCAGATTGGCATGGTCTTCCAGGAGAGCTTCCTGTTCAACGAGTCGGTGCGGGAGAACATCCGCATGGGCCGGCCGGAGGCGAGCGATGCCGAGGTCGAGCAAGCGGCGCGCGACGCGGAACTGCATGAGTTCATCACGCAGCTGCCGGATGGCTACGACACGTTCGTCGGCGAGCGTGGCGGGCATCTCTCAGGGGGGCAGCGGCAGCGCGTCGCCATCGCGCGTGCCATCCTGCGCAATCCGGCACTCCTGCTCCTCGATGAGGCGACCAGCGCGCTCGATCCGGCCACCGAGGCGGCGATCAACGCGACGTTGCAGCGGGTTTCGGCGGGACGAACCACCATCAGCGTTACGCATCGGCTGGCAAGTGTCGTCAACGCCGACCTGATCGTCGTGCTGGATGCAGGACGATTGGTGGAGCAGGGAACCCACACACAGCTCTTGCAGGCGGGCGGGCTCTACGCACGGCTGTGGGACGAGCAGCAAGGTCGGGTCTCGGGTCGTGGACCGTCAGCTTCCGATGTCGCGCTCGAAACGCTGCAGCGCATCCCGCTCTTCGGTGAGCTCGATCGCGGCCTGCTGCGGCGCATTGCCGAGCATCTCACGGTTGAACCAGTGACGGCCGGGAGCACCATCATCACGGCGGGTGAGCCAGGCGACCGGCTCTACCTCATCACGCGCGGAGAGATTGAGGTGCTGGCGACCGATTGGGACGGGCAATCCCGGAGGTTGGCGCTCCTGGGTGAGGGTGACTACTTCGGCGAGATCGCGCTGCTGCGCAACGTCCCACGCACGGCAACGGTGCGGGCGCGGACGGCGGGAGAGCTTGCCAGCCTGAGCCGCGAGAGTTTTCAGGGAATGTTGACGGCTTCGCCCGCGTTGCGAGGGGCCATCGAGCAGACGGTCGCCGAACGTGAACAGGGGCTGAGAGCCATGAGTGAGAGTGCCGCCTAGCGGCCGACTGAGTCAAGCTTCGGTTCAGATGAGTTGGTTGGCGAGCCGGTCGAAAGAAGGAGCAGGCACATGGGACAGGATCGAAAACCGATGGCCAGTTCACACCGGGAACCGACTTCATCGATCATCACCGTCCCAGAGCGTCTTCGCGAACAGGTGCTGGAGTATGTGGCCGAGCTGACAGCCGAAGATAGCGACGTATCGGGCTACATGATGTCGAGCGGGCTACCGTTACATGGCTCAGGAACCCGGTGCTATGTCTACGATTCCACCGACGGTGGTGGCTTGGGCCTGGACATCAATTGTCCGGACCACGATTAGTGTGCGTCTTTCGTCCGATGAGTTGAGCAGAGGAGTACACACATGGAGCAGGACAAACAAGCAATGACCAATCCAGAAGAGGGGCCGACCTTTGCGATCATTTCCGTCCCTGAGCATCTTCGTGAGCAAGTGCTGGAGCATGTGGCCGAGCTGACCGAGGGGGACTCGGATGTGAGCGGCTTCATGATTGGTGGTCTGATGTCGCACTCGCTGTCGTCGTCTCTGAGGGCTCAGTTGTCAGGCACCGGCTGCAGCACCTGGGACACCAAGGGATCGATGGATTTCGGCTGCAGCGACAGCGACTAGCTCGCCGCAATCTCCCTTTGGTTGATCCATGCCGCGGAGAAGTGGAACTGGGCGTCATATTTCAGTTGGGCTGATTGCACGGCGTTTTCTGCCGACGATAGGAGCGAGGACATGTCGGAGAACCCGAAAAATGGCGAGATCAATGACGTGCCGGGATATTCAACTTTAGTGGTCCCGCAGGAGTACGCGCAGCAGTTGACCGACTACCTGGAATCACTGGATAGAGGTGGAAACGGCGAGGACGACGTAAGCGGCTTCATGCTGTCGACCGGAATCGGCGGGATTAATCAGCAGGGATCGACGCAGACGCAGACGGCATCCAACTGCAAGATGACTACTCTTGGCCGTGGCGATGTCATCTGCGACACCGATACCTTTACTCCGTTCTGATTGCCGTTTCCAGATCCGAACGATGCCGTGCGCCAGTGTGTGAAACGTAGCGGCATCGATCAACCACCGAACAAACAATGGATATTTCGACAGGTCGTACGACATGCATCGACGTTCTCCGCGGATGGATGGAGCGCCGAAAGGGCGTCGTTACCCCGGAGAACCGCGAAAGGAGCTGATCAGCGCCAGACATGCGGACAGGATTGGCAGCCTGACATCGCGGCAGACACTATCGCATAGGCAGTCGACGATACGACGGCGCTGTGACAGAGCGGACTCGAAGCGACGAGCCGCATGAGTCGAGCAAGAAGGAGCGACAGAATGGCAAATGACGAACGATCGGGAACGACAGATTCGGGTGAATCGACGGAAGGCGAGATGACCGTCGTGACCGTCCCGGCGAATAACGTGCAAGAGGTGCTGGATTTCGTCGCGGGGCTCGAAAAAGAGGATGCCGACGTCAGCGGGCACATGATTTCGGGTGGGGCCCTCGCGGGTGGCCTCGGCGGCGGCCTCGCGGCGAAAGGTGGCCGTAGCCTGACCGGATGCAATACCACCGGAGGAACCGAGTTCCCCGACTGGCAATGCAGCGACCTAGATCGCTGATTGGTTCCGCCTGCCGTATATCGAGCTTGAGACTCCGGCAGGTACATCAAGCACGTGAGACGGATAGGAGCCGACCGATGAGCGAGAACAAGCCAGACCAGGGAGGCGACTCGAACGAAGGCATGACCGTCGTGACGGTTCCAACGGAACAAGCGCAGGCCGTGATGGACTTCGTTGCCGGCCTGGAGCGTGACGAAGCCGAAGTGAGCGGGCACATGATTTCGGGCGGAGCGCTGTCGGGTTTCGGCGGCCTCGCGGCCAAGGGTGGTCGCACGTTGAGTAACTGCTCGCAGACCACCGGTGACAAGATCTTTGGCAGAGACTGGCAATGTAACGACACTGACAGCTGAGTCCGCGTTGAAGTGAATCCGACGAATTAACGTCAATAGATTGCATTCAAGGAGGCCGTACGTGTCAGAGAACAAGACAGCCGAAAACGAAATGTCCGAGGACACGAACCTGACCGTCATCAAGATTCCAGACGACAAGGTGGATGCGGTGATCGGGTTCATCAACGAGCTGGGGAGTCAGGATGCAGACGTCAGCGGGCACATGATTTCAGGGGGAGCGCTCGCAGGGATCGGCGGGACGATGGCACGCACAACCAAGCACCGCACCGATACCGGCTGCGTGCAGACCAAGACGGGTGTCGGGATCGACTTCAACTGTTCCGATTCAGACACCATCATCAGCTAGCGACGCGTTGTTGTTCTTGGAGTTCCTCGCTGGTCAACTATCGACCGGCAACCGTGAACAGTTCGCATTGGAGGACATCGATGAGTGAGAAAACGGCAGACGTGGGTGAAGTCGAAGAGGAGTCGGGGCTGACCGTCGTGACGGTCCCGGCGGAGCACGCTCAGGCCGTTATCGACTTCGTGGCGGGTCTGGAGAACGAAGAGACGGACGTCAGCGGACACATGATCTCCGGCGGAATGGCCGGTGGATTCGGTGGCGCCCTCTCGGCGAAGATGACCACCAGCACCGGATGCAGTCAGTCCGTGACTGGCAAGCTTGGCTACGATATGACCTGCTACGACACCGACACGATCGTCACCAAATAACATTCGCCACTCGTGGCGCGGTGCGGTGGGCGTCTCAGGCACCTGAGACGCCCGAGCGTGAGCACCAACCGTGTTTGCTCGGCAGAAGGGAGTGTCTAGATGGCGGCTGATGAACAGAATGTGGTCGAGAACGTCTCGACGATTGAGGGCCACAGCATCATTGCAATCCCAGCGGACAAGGCGGAAGCGGTCCTCGAATTCCTGGTGAGCCTCCGTCAGGACGATGCCGATGTGAGCGGCTACATGCTCTCGAGTGGTCTGTATGGCGGTATCTCAGTCGGTCGACTGGCGGCGACACAAGCGACCGAGACTCAATGCGTGCAAACAAAAATCGTCAACGAGACCGACTTTCGGTGCATCGACACCGATACGCTCACCACATAGTCACCATCCCAAGCCGTGGCAGGGCATTGCGGCCAGAACCGTTGCGTGAACGGTCGATAGCCAGTGACGAGCGAATACGCGAAACCGTAGAAAATAGGAGCCCGTCGCGCCAGTACGTGAGAGAGCGTGATGGCCGTCACGCCGGAAGAATCACGCATCAGCCCATCGTTCTTACGGGAGTAACACCGGTCTCGTACGACCGCGCTTGACCCGGCGGAAAGGAGCTATCACATGGCGAACGACGAACAGCCTGTGATCGACAGTGTCTCGACGATTGAGGGACATCGCATCATCGCGATTCCAGTGGATATGACGGAAGCGGTCCTCGAGTTCCTGGCGAGTCTCCAGCATGCCGACAATGATGTGAGCGGCTATATGCTCTCGAGTGGTCTGTTTGGCGGAATCTCATTCGGTGGAACGAACCTGAACGCAGTGACCGAGAGCGGTTGCGTAAAGACCAACCGAGGCAAGGATTGGAACTGCGCCGACACCGACACAGATTAGGCATTCTGGCTGGCAATCGAGCACGCGCGTCGACACCATGCGTTACGAAGGAGACAGCGGATGAACGCGAATACGGGACAAGAACCTGATGGTGGTGCGGTCGAAGGCAACATGACCAATCTGGTGATCCCGGACGATCTCGTACAGCAGGTACTCGATTTCATTGAGGGCCTGGAGTCCGAAGACGACGATGTCAAAGGTCATATGCTCTCCGGTGCGTTGAAGGGCAGCTTAGCCGGAACGTATTCGGCCACGCAAACAACTCATACTGGGATTACGACATTCGCGACCGGAGCGACTGGCACTGACATCAAGTGGTCGGACTCGGATTCGGTAACGCTGCCTGGCTAGCTGTCAACGCTGGCACGCGCCGCGGACCGCCCGAATAGACGAGCCGAGATCACCGCGAGGAGCGGACGGCAGCCTGCATTGCGACCTGCGGCGAACCTTCTCCATCGATTCCCTGTTCAGGCGGTTTGCTCAAACTTGTAGGAGAGCGACGATGGCCCAATTCGAAAACTCACAGACTGTTACCCAAGAGCCGGAGCAGACCGGTGGGGCGCCCGACGATTCAGATCGCGCTGACGGCGAGAGGCGTCTCCCGTTTATCTTGCGGGTCGGGACGACCTGGACCAACAAGGATGACCTCCCCAGCGCGGAAGACGGACAACTCCGCTACTGGAAGCGCGCCCCGCTCACCGGCGCCATCGCTACGACCTCCGGCGGCAAGGACGTGAGCTTTTCCGACCTGGAGGTCCAATGAGCATCCTGATCATCACTGACCCCGCGAACGACGGTCATCTCTATCCCGTGCTCAACGAGTTAGGTCGTCGCGGCAATCAAATTCAGCTCTTCAATCCCAGCGCCTATCCGCTATCCGCTGTGATTACGGTCGAATCCACGTCTTCCTCGGCACGGGCGGTGATCAGCTGGGAGGAGCAAGAGATCGATCTGGCGCAGGTGGGGAGCGTCTGGTACCGCAGGCCCGGGAACCTGAATTTGCCGGAAGAGCTGACGCCGAAAGAGGCCGAGTGGCTTAAGGGAGAGGCCTCGGCGTTGATCAACGGCATCTACGCCAATACCGACGCGCTCTGGGTGAGTGAGCCGCATCGCATTCGGCGGGCCGACCTCAAGCTGATGCAGCTGCGCCTGGCGCGTGAGCTCGGCTTTCGGACTCCGGAATACCTGGTCACCAACGATCCCGACAAAGCCCGCTCATTTATTGGGGCGCATCCCGACGGCGTGATCATCAAAGGGCTCTGGATGCCGATGATCTTGACCGAAGAGCAAGCCGGCATGATCTATACGCATCTCGTGGCGCCGGAAGACCTGGAACAGCTCGATTCAGTACGCTACGGCCCCACCTTCTTTCAAGCCCTTGTGCCGAAATCGCGGGATATCCGCGTCACCGTCATTGGCGACGAGCTCTTCGCCGCGGGCATCGATTCGATGCTGGTTGAGGAAGCACGCATCGATTTCCGTGTGGCCGAGATGATGGACCTGCCGCACGAGCCGGTGACGCTGCCGGAGCCGGTGGCCGAAGCTTGTCTCGCCATCGTCAAGCGGCTCGGATTGCAGTTTGGGGCCATCGATCTGCTCGAGACTCCAGATGGCGACTACGTCTTTTTGGAAAACAATCCGAACGGGCAATGGTATTGGGTTGAGATGATGACGGGCCAGCCCATGGCTCGCGCCATGGCCGACCTGCTCGAACGGGGCGAGGCCGAACGCGGACGTGGTCCGGACCTCGATCGCGCCTTCTCGCCCGCGCCACGAGAACCGCGCGTCATGCCGGTTGGGGAACACACGATCCCGATCACCGGGAGAAGCAACGTTGCCGTCGCCAATGGTGATGGACCTTCGAGCGACCTGAACCTGGTGGCAACGCGCGCGTGGCTGGAGAAGAAGCAGGACAACGTGCTGCTGCACGTTGGTGACACGACAGCGGGTGAGAGCTGAGCGTCGAGCATCGGTCGAGTCAGCTTTCAACGTAGCACTCGTCATTGCGTTGACACGAGAAAGCGGGCATTGGGTGCCCGCGGACGAAGAAGGAGCGCGACAATGGCAGACACGACGAATTCCGGCCGCGAGGTGCAAGACGTTCCAGGAGTCGCGACGCTGATCATTCCAGAGGAACTCTCACAGAAGGTCGTCGACTATGTGGCGACACTGGAAACCGCAGATGCGGACGTGAGCGGCTACATGCTCCGGCTTGGCTTGAACATCGGAACCTTCGCGGCGACGACACAGACGCTGACCAACTGCAAGACGACGCAGGGAGGCAAGGACGAACTCTGCGATAACGACACGTACATCGAGAAATGAGGAATCACTTGAGCGATGACCAGGCGACGCAAGCTGTACCTGCTGACGACGGCGGCCTGACCACTATCTCCATACCACGGGACAAGGCACAGGCGGTACTTGATTTCATTGCTGCCCTGGACAGCGAAGAGGACGCCGAGGTCAGTGGATACATGCTGCCGGGCGTCGGTGGTTTCGCCAATCGTCCGATGGCCGCAAACCAGAAGCACGCCACCGGAACCGGGTGCCTCAGCTCCTCCACCGGTTGGAAGTGCAGTGACATGGACCGCACGCCGGGCGACGAG
Source organism: uncultured Chloroflexia bacterium (assembly GCA_963822235.1). Lineage (GTDB taxonomy): Bacteria > Chloroflexota > Chloroflexia > Thermomicrobiales > Thermomicrobiaceae > CALAGB01. The sequence continues at coordinate 551,852 of CAWGGU010000004.1, read as the reverse complement.
TGACCGTCTCCGCATTGGACCCTGGCGGCGAATCAGAACGCTGCCGCCGAAGCCAGCTGCAACTGATCAGAGTGTCTCGCAAATGAGTTCGATATCTGGCGGAGCCGAACCGCCGCATTAAGCGGCGGCACGTGTGGCCGCCGCTCCGGTTTCGCGAGTGAACTCGGTCTGTTAAGGTGGACGCCGCACCTTCGTGCTCGACCAGCCCGGCTCCTCAATGCTCGAACGTCAGGAGCTCCGCTTCCTCCAGGATCCATGAGCCGGGCATGCGACCGATGTGATACGGGTGCGCCGCGCCGACCATCGGGCGAGTTGCGTGCTTGAAGATCTCCTTGTTCCTTCGCGCCTGCCTCGGCCAGACATGATCGATCAGTTCGATCGTATCCATAGCCTCAATCTCCTTTGGATCCATACCGAGATGCTCGGCCCAGAGGCGGATGCGTAAGCTGCGCGACGTCGCGGGATCATTGACGAGCACGTTCATCTCGCTGTCGTTGAACAGGCCACGCTCGTTCAGGTTTGCCGATCCGACGGTGAACCACTCGTCGTCGATCACTCCAACCTTGGCGTGCACGTAAACCGCGCGGTAGGAGAACGCGTCGCTACCGGCCGACGGTCCGGAGGCGTATGGGGCGTAGACCGAGAAGATGTTGCGGCCCTGGTCAGCCTCCTTCAGCTCCTTGACGTGATGATCGTTGTCCCATTTGCCGCTGTAGGCTCGGGCTGGAAGGACCATTACGATGCGGAACGTGTCACTGGGCGGCCGGATAATGAGCGTTTTCAGTGCGTCGACGATCTCCGGCGACCAGAGATACTGGTTCTCGAGATAGACCAGACGGCGTGCCTCACGGATGACGTTGAGGTAGGCGTGGAAGATGCCGAACTCCCCGCTTGGCACGGAGTCATAGAACCCCGCGGGGATCGTGCGCACTACCTGCGCGGGCATGTTCCAGGACGAGTCGATCACGGGATCGAGGTGGGGGAGTGGAATGTCGCTGACACTTGCTTCCCAGCGTTGACGGAAGTTGTGCTCGACATCCGCCACGGCTTCGCCACGCACGCGAACCTGAACGTCGTGCCAATTGACGCCCGCTCGTATTGCGTGTCCGCTGGTATCCCAGCGATCCCCCTGAAACGTCGTCAGGTCCATGCCTCCCACGAACGCCACCTGGCCGTCCACGACGACCGCCTTCTGGTGATGGCAATGCGTGGCGGGCGCGGACGCGTCCAGCCTGCAGACGAGATCTCCGCGGCCGTCTTGCTCGAGGATCTTTTGCACCGAGCGAACCACGCGCGTCGTGGGCTGAAGGAACACCGGCGTCCCGTTCCAGAGGAGGATGCGCACGGGAAGGCGCTGGGCTGCGTCGCTGAGAAGATTGAGTAGACGGCTTTCGGCGATGTCATCGGGATCGCGGCGGCCGAGCGGAATGTACGGGGTGAGAAACCATCCGATGATGTAGACGTAGTGTTCAGCCTGCTCGATCGCTGCGCGAAGCTCCGCGAAGTACTCGTCTCCGTCGATCAGCGGCACGATGTGATTGTGCTGTCGCGGCGGTGTGCCACCGGGATACCAACGTGGTTCGTCACTCCACCACGACGACGGACGCGATTTCGGATACGAGGCGTCCTCCCAATCACGAAGACGGCGCTCGTTTCTCCGGTGCACGACCGGCCCAGTCAGCTTGCCAACATACCGGCCGACGAGATTTTCAACTGTTGAGATTCGTGGCATTACCCTTGTCCGCTTCGAACGACGCGAAAAATCGCTGCGTGTGGAACCGCGATGCGTCCACGGGAGCCTTGTTACCAATTGTCGTGCCGGAGCATGGTTGGCTGCGTCGCGCGACGGTGCTGTTGGACAGAGTCACGACAGTTCGCAGCCGCGGAGGATGTGTGTGGCGCGGATTGTCTCGGACGCGTCTCGCTGCCTAAATCGAGCCCGGATCGACCGTGGAGATAACCGGCTCCACGGGGCTCCAGAGACGCGTGGAAGGCGCGATAAGGAGGTAGTAGACCGACAACGCTCCGCTACCGACCAGGACGATCACGTAGACGGTCAGGCTCAGGCGGTGTGCCGGGAGCACGTGGTTGAAATGGCGTAGGAACGGACCGATCAATACCAGATCGTAGGCCAGAAACGCGATCAATTGGCCGGTGACGGCACCCCAATACCTCGCCGTTAGACCATAGAGGAAATAGACCGCGTTCCCCAGGAAGATACAGCCAATCATCACCGAGGTGTCGTGGCGCAGTGGCCAGGGGAAGACGTGCGCCGTCCGCAGCATGAGCGCGGTCGAGGACGCGATCAATATGACGGCGAAGAAGCCGAAGGAGATCCGCACTGCAATTGGGACGGCGCGCTGATCCTGGATTGGGGTGCCTCGTGCAGCAACGAAGAGCGCAATCGATAGTGCAAAGACCAGTCCGAGCGCGATCGCGATAGCCAGCAGCTTCCCTTCGCCGCGACTGGAGTAGAGCCGCAACAGATAGATTCCGGCGGTCGCGCAGATGGTTGCGATGTTCAGCGCGCCTCCGACGATGGCCCCAATTTCATTCGATATCGCGACCCAGATGATTGGCGCCGCAATCGCCGCCGCGATGGATCCCAAGAAAATGTAGCTGAGTCGGGAGTCAGGCCAACCCCAGAGCCGGGTAGCCCATGCCAGCTGAAACGCGAACCCGAACGCAAGCAACGTTGTGACCACGCCTGCGACGACAAGCGGAAACCGAACGAAGGTTTTCACTGGATGCTCCTGGCCGAACGCGCTGAACCTCCTGGATGCGCAGAGAATAGCACGTCGAATCGCGAATGCAACCTGTTTGTCGGAATTGGAGACGGTCGCATGGCGGCCGACACTCGGGATGATGCTTGACAACGCTTCCCGGCTCCACTACGGTACGTGCAGAACATATGTTCGTGAGTAGATAGCAGAAAGGAGATCAGATTTGGACGCCGTCACCATTCTTCGCAATGAGCTCAAGCAGGGACACGACATCATCGAGCAAGCGGTTGCCGGGATGTCCAACGAGCAGTTGCATCATCAGGCTGAGGGCTCGACGATCCACTCGATCGCCACGATCTACGCGCACACGGTTCTCGCCGAGGACTATTTCATGAACGACCGCGTCCTCGATCGGGCCTCGCTCTTCGATCGCGAGAATTGGTCGTCAAAAGCCGGGATTGAGATGCTGCCCATGGGTGGCGACCCCGAGCCCTGGCTCGCATCGATCTCGAACGTCGATTTTGCCGCGCTACGGGAATATGCGGATCAGGTCTATGCCGCGTCGGATGACATGCTGGGTAATCTGAGCGCATCGGATCTCGATCGAACGGTGAAGTTCATTGACGATATGCCGTTGGGAGCGTTTCTGTCGAACGTCGTCGCCTGGCACGCGGTGCATCACGGCGGCGAGATCTGCGCCCTCAAGGGTGTCCAGGGCGGCAAGGGGCTGCCGTTCTGAGGTGCGCTCGCCGGGTCAGAGAGGATTTGTGTGGAGGCGCAGCCACGCATCCACCATGTCAACGCTCAAACGCCGGTCTGCGATTCCGACGATTAGCTCAAAATGCTCGTCGATAGTTCCGGAGACGCGCCATCCATTGATGTTTAGGAAGTCATTCGTCGCGATCCACGCCGCACGGTTGTTGCCGTCGATGAATGGATGTCCTTCTATCATGCCCCATAGCAGCGTGGCTGCCTGACGAGTCAGGTCGGCGCCTTCGTAGTTGGCGGCATTCAGAGGTCGAGCAAGAGCGGATTCGAGTCGATCACGATTTTGCACGTAATGGTGCGCTATGTCGTGGGAGACGCCCAAAATGTCAGCGTGGAGGATGATGACTTCCTCCACGCTTAATTACTTCGTCTTGTCTGGATTTGCCGCTTTGCTTTTCAGTCGCGCTGCCTCGTGCCACGGTCGTACGCTTCCAGACGATCGAGTAGTTCGCGGTTTTCATCAATCAGTCGGCGTCCGGTCACCAGCACATGTCTCCGAACTCCCGTCGGCAAAGACTGCCGGTTCAAGGACTTTCCGCGGTGCCGCTTCGACGTCGAATACCTGTGAATCTGCCATGCGGATCGATTATTCATGCGACACCTCCTCTCGATCGTCAACACTGAAGAAACACTCTCTCAACAGTGTGCCACTTGCCGGTTATTTTCGTCCTCAGCGGTACACGGTAGCCCGTGAAACAACCAGCCTCACTTCGGGTTCCGGCAGTCAGGTCGCGGGCATCGATCTTGTGTGAAATCCAATCGACCCGTTTGCTCCATTGGCATCTACAGCACCCTTCTCTGGGCCAATTGCGCGAAGTCGTAGTCGCGCCAGACCGGGACGCCGCAGTAGCGCTCTCCTTCAGGGCAGCGTGGCGTCTGCCCAGCCTCTGAGCGAACCACGCATGGCGGGCGATTGACGTAACGGCCGATCTCCGGCAACGCCTCCGCCACCTGGGCCGTCTCCTGGCGCGCCGTCTCGAAAATCTCGCGTTGAGCGTCGAAGCAGAGCCGCTTGATCCACTTCCAGTAATAGCTCATCAACGTGCCGGTCTCGTAGAAGCGGACGTGGTGGCTGTTGGGCAGCAGGTAGAGGACTTTCTCGGCCGGAACTCCGGCATCGAGGAGCCGATTCTTGGCATCCCAGAGTGCGGCAACGGTAGCGTGGTACTCCTCCAGCGCCTCGGGAACGCGCGTCACGTCGTACGGCACGATGACGTCTGGCTCTTCACGCAGATGCGCCGTCAGGACGGGGCTCGATGAGAGCGTGCCGCGGTGCCGCTGGTTCTGCGCCTCTTCGGCTCCGCTGATGCGCTTCTGGAAGGTAAATGGCACCTGGTTCATGGTCTGCATCAGCTTGGAGTTCATCGCCAGGAAGAGATGGTGGCCCAGGTAGCGGTTCTGTGCTGGATCGAGCACCCGGGCGATAGCCTCGCGGTCCGGCAAGTCGTCCGGCAACTGACCCAGGACCGTGCGCACGGCGTTCGCCAGCGTTCTCTCCGCCTCCGGCTCGTAGCCGACCAAACGCGAATCTAGTCCGTTGAGTTCGTCGTCAAACTGACGGAAGAAACGCTCGTCATTGTTCTGGTTGAGGTTCTCGCCCAGCTGGCTGAGCGCTTCGTATTCCAGCGTGTCCGGATTCACCTAGCACTCCGAGATCGAGCGGGTAGTCGGGCGCGCCCAGGAAGAAGGGGTCGACCTGCAGCACTTCGTTGACCATCTGATTCACCAGATAGCGGACCTCACCAGGGACGTCGAGCTGGTTGGCCAAAACGTAGTAGCGCAGCAACGTCAGCCCGTTGATGGTGTGGTACATGTGAGCGGGCGTCGCCAGCGGCAGGACGTAGCGCGCCACTTCCTGCGCTTTCTTCTGCACGGCGGCGCGCACGCGCTCTTCCGCTTCCGGGCCCTTCGCCTTGACGCGTGCCGGGAAGACGGTGCTGTAGCGGGCGGTGAGATCGGGCGAGAGGATCTCTTGCAAGCGGCGGTAGCCAGCAAGAGAACGCTCGATTGCCGACTCGTAGATCGGCTGGAGCCGCTCCGGTAGCTCCGGCGTGACCATGGTCTTGCCGCTGACTTCGCGATAGCGCTGCGAGACCTGTTCCGAGTTGTAGTACGGGTGATGGTGGAAGAAGGACCAGATCGCCAGCCGCGAGACGCCATCCAGCGCGAAGACGAAATTGGCATGCTGAAACGTCGTGTGGTGACCGGCATCGAACAGGTCGCGATAGAGCCGCTGTGCCCGCGCCCGGCGTACCGGCCGAGTCTCGTCGCTCGGATCGTCCAGTTCATCGTCCATCAGCTTCAGTACGTTTTCGACGCGCGCCGGTCGTGCGCCATAGCAGGTCCAGGCGGCCGCGACGGTCAGCGCGAAGGGGTGAGCCGCGGATTCATCCCGCAGCAGCTTGACGGTCGGTGGCTTCGATTGAAATGGGTAGAGAGTCTCCATACCGGCGCCCAGCTCTTTTCACGATCTTTCAGGAATGTCGTCGACGCGAAGTGGTTTGAAACCAGTGTACGTACATGGCGCGGCTCGCGTCAATGCGTGCCCGCGAGTCAAGGAACAGTTAACCGATTAATGATACTGCATCGACTGGATTGAGTTCCGTTCTATGCGTAGTCGCCGCGACTGATTGCTCAAGTGCGAAGATGTAGTTGCTCGCGTTCGACGCGCCGTGCGGGAGCGAATTGCGGAGCGACGAAGTGCGCAGCAGGGGAGAGCGGATAGACCATGGAGAGTTTGAACGTGCCGCGCGCGAACGGGGGCCTGGCCTGCTTCAGCATGATTCTGCTCGCGTGTGACGAGCGATATTTGCTGCTGAAACGGTCCGCCAGCAAGCGCTTTGCTCCAGGCAAGTGGACCGGACTCGGTGGCCGTATCGAACCGCATGAGCTTGACGACGTCCACGCGGCGGCACTGCGCGAGCTCAACGAAGAAACGCGGCTCACCGCAGGGCAAATCGCTGACTTCAGTCTGCGTCGTGTCCTGTTGCACAATCGGCCGGGCGCGCCGCTGACGCTCCTCCTCTATTTCACCGGCACGCTCCCGGAGCCGGTGGTGCCCGAGTGCGACGAAGGCACGCTGCGGTGGCTCAGCGAGGACGAGATCGCACAGCTGGACGTGATCGAGAACACCGCCGAGGTGCTCCCGTTGCTCATCGACGATCTCACGGCGCGACCGAACGGCGCGACGCGACCAATCGTCGGCGCCGCCCATTATCGCGACGATGGAGCGCTCGAGCGCATCGTCTGGGCGTGATTGCTGTCGCGATCTTTTCACCTTTGTCCTGAGCCTGTCACGTCTTCGATGCACCTAGACGTATAGGGTGCTGATGGAGGCCGCGGCGCGCGGTCGATTTCCGCGTGTCGTCATCGCGCGGCTCCATGACGGGGTGATCCGTCAATCAGTACGTCGCGAGGCTCGAAAGGAGCGGTCCATGGTTGGCGAGATTCAGGTCAAAGAGCTTCCGGAGCAGCTGATCTTTGGTTGGCGAGGGAAGGTACGCGTCTCCGAGATCGCGGCCAAGATGGGAGAGATCTACGGAAAGATCTTCCCCTACCTTATGCAGCAGGGAGTCGGTTTCGCCGGGCCGCCGTTCGCGGTCTATTACGAGATGCCGCAGGGTGATTCACCGATGGATATGGAGGTCGGTGTTCCGATCACCGAAGCGGCGCCATCGCTTGAGGACATGACTACCCATACGCTCCCGGGCGGAACGGTTGCCACGACGGTCTATCAGGGGCCGTACGACGAGATCGGCCCGGCCTACGACGAGGTGATGGGTTGGGTCGCCAACCACGGATATGAGATGAGCGGCGCGCCGCGCGAGGCGTATCTCAACAGCCCGGATGAGGTGAAGAGCCCGGCCGAATACCTGACCGAGGTGGTCTTCCCGGTCAAGAAGAAAGCCGCATAAGGCTCAATAGCTCAGTTGAACCGGCCGGGGTCGAACGCCGTCAGGTCGGGGACGTCGTTCGACCCGGTCATGACACCGGCGATCGCAGCGGCTGTCGCCGGGCCGAGCGTGATCCCCAGCATGGCATGACCGGTGGCCATGAACAGGTTGTCGAACCCCGGCGCGCGTCCGATGGCGGGCAGGCCGTCGGGGAGCATCGGGCGCATCCCCACCCAGCTCGTCTCGCCGCTGCCGCGGTCCCAGGCCCCCAGACAACGGGTCGCGCCGCGCCGGATGGCGTCCAGGCGTCGCGGGTCGAACTGCGTGTTGACGCCGGAGAGTTCCATGGTGCCGGAGACGCGCAGGGCGTCGTCGAACGGACTGCAGGCCACGCGCACTTCAGAGAAGTAGGTGGCGTGGTTGAGCTTCAGCTCAGGATTTTGCACCGTGACGTTGTAGCCTTTGCCCGCCTGCATCGGCAGGTTGATTCCGGCCAATTTGGCCACTTCACCGGACCAGGCACCGGCCGCGATGAGCACGGAGTCGGCCTCCAATGGACCCTCGCGCGTCTCGACGTGGCTGACGCCGGAGGTTGAACGGCGGATGCCGGTCACCTCGACCCCCGAGAGGAGCGTCACTCCCCGCTCGGTGAGCCACTCCGCCACGCCAGCCGTCAACGTCTCGGGTCGCACCAGTCGCTCTTCGCGCACCCACAGCCCGGCCACGACCTCTTCAGTCAGCGCTGGCTCGAAGTCGTGCAGCTCGCTTCCATGAATCTCCACCGGCTCGCTGTAGCCGAACTGCCGCATCAATTCAAGCCCTTCGGCCAGGTGATCGAGATAGCCACGATTCATGGCGGCGAGGAGCAGACCGGTCTCGTGCATCTCGAACTTGACGCCGTTCTCGACCAACGCGTCGTAGAGCTGCATGGTGGGCATCGAGAAGCGCGCGGTGGCGGTCATGCCGCGGATGAAATCCTCCTGATTGCAATGTCGCCAAAAACGATAGAACCAGGGAGCCATCCCCGGCATCGATGAAGGACGAATGTATAGCGGGCTATCACTCCGTAACAGCCACTTGAGCGAGGTGCCGAGCAGACCGGGTGCCGGGACCGGATCGGAGAGGGAGGGTGTGACCCAGCCAGCATTTCCTTCAGAGCAGCCGCGGCCGAACTCGCCTTTGTCGATCACCGTGACGTCGACTCCACGTTGGTGAAGCTCATAGGCCGACAACAGACCGACCGCCCCGCCCCCAATCACCACGGCTGTGCTCATCCCCGGCTCACTCTCTCTGACGCATCCGAAATGCCCCACGCACCGACTCGCAAGAAGGATACTGCAGCGTTTGAGACGCCTTGATCTTATTGCTCCGCATGTGGCTCAGGATCTGGAGCGAAGAGGGCGCAGAGTAATGCCGCGGCCCCCGCGAGGATCGCCGCCAACGCGAAACCACCGGTGTCATGCATGCGTGTGACGACGAGCCCGGCCAGTGCCACCGCTGCCGCCGCGCCAGCCTGGCCGAGGGCGTTCATCCAGGAGAAGGACTCGGTGATCTCATCCGGTGGCGCCACTTCGGCCATAAGGCTGTATTCGACCGTGATCGATGGTGCTAGCGCCAGCCCCACCACCACGAGGAGAAGCCCGAGAAGGAGCACGTTGCGTGAGACGGTGAGCAGCGCCATCCCGCCCGCCATGGCCAGCAGAAGCAAGGTCATCTGCCTGCGTGGCGTTCCCGGTTGCGACCGACTGCCCCAGTAGATGCCACCGGCGATGCTCCCGACCGACATGGCGGCGATGAGGACTCCGGAAAGGGCTTTCGCCCCGTGCGCGCTGGAGAAAGCGATGATGCCCAGCTCGACGGCGGTCAACGAGCCTGGAATGAGGAAACTGATCGGCAGCAGGCGCTGCACACTGTTGGAGCGAAGCGGACCAAGCCAATGGGGTGATCGAGGCGATGGCTGCCAACCTCTGGTGCCGGAAGCCAGCGCCAGGACTGTGGCTCCCAGCGCTGAGCAGGCCGCGGCGACGACGAGCGCGGTCTCGACTGGAGCGACGGCGATCAGGAGCGCCACGAGCATCGGTCCGGCGATGTAGAGGATGTCGATGGTGATCGACTCGAAGGCGAAAGCGGCGTCGCGCAGATCCGGGCGAACCTGTCGGGTCCAGAGGACGCGCATGATGGGCGAAACCGGCGGCACGAACGCACCAGCCAGCACGGCGGCCGCGGCTACCCAGGCAACGTTGGAGGTGCCGCGGGCAAAGATGACCATGCCGACGAGACCGCACGCCTGGCCCCAGCCAGTCACGGTCAGGATGAGTGAGGCCCCGAGGCGGTCGACTGCTCGGCCGCGAATAGGACCGAAGATTCCCGCCGCGATGGTGAAGCAGGCGACGACGAGCCCGGCCGATACGTAGGAACCAGTCTGTCCCACCACCAGCAGCGGCACGGCCAGCGAGAGCATGCTCATCGGCAGGCGCGAGACGGTACCGGCCGCGACGATGCGAGGCACTCCAGGTGCCGTCAGCAGGTTTCGGTAGCGCGTCATGAATCCGGGTGTGACTTCAGCGATCTCACCCACACACTCACCCCAAAGCGGCACGTCATCACTCGATACGCCACACCCTACCACGCCGTAGCCGCTCACTGAATCGGAAGAATCTCGCACTTTCTCGGCCCGTTCGAAGCAGGACGAACGTGTGAAGATATCGACAGCTCCTGGTGCATTTGCACACTTTGCGAGACCTCGGCCTGGTGCTAAGATGGAACCGACCGACGCGTCGGTCGGTTTTTCTCAGGAACGAGGTGTCGTGATGGCACATGAGCAGACACGCAGCGAAGTTCGGCGCGAGCGCATCCTGGAATCAGCGCTCGATGTCTTCTCCAACCGCGGCTATCGGGACGCCGCCATGGATGAGATCGCGACCGAGTCCGAGACCTCCAAAGGGGGCCTCTACTTCCACTTTCCCAACAAACAGACCATCTTCGTGGCGCTCCTCGATCGCATGGCCGCGCTGCTGATGACGCGCGCCGAATCGGCCATCATGGCCGAGAGCGACCCGATGGTCCGCATCGACGTGGCGCTCGAAGTCGTGCTGAACACCTTCGGATCGCACCGCCGGCTGACGCGGCTCTTCCTGGTCGACGCGGTCGGCGCCGGTCGCGAACTCAACGAGAAGATGCTCGAGATCCGCCGCGAGTTCTCCGAAATGATCGCGCGTCACCTGGAAGATGGAGTCAAGTCCGGCGCCATTCCGCCCATCGACGTGCGCATCGCGGCCATGGCCTGGTTCGGCGCCATCAATGAGGTCGTGCTGAACTGGGTGCTCGAAGAGAATCCATCCCCATTGGAAGAGAGCTTGCCTACCTTACGCGCACTACTGCGCCGCAGCGTCGGCGCGAGCGACAAAACTGGAACCGGAGTGGAGCGATGATCATGCATGTCGATGAGGCGGTCGGGATCGATCGTCTGACGTACGCGCTCGAGCGAGCGCAGGAAAAGGCTCGACAGGAGAGGCGGCCGGTACTCGCCAGCCTAACCATGCCCGTTCCTGCCCTCGACCCGCTGGCGGTCTACTCCGCCGCGGCGACCGACATCGAGCGCAGCCTCTGGTTCCAACCGAGTCGACAGTTCGCGCTGGTCGGCGTGGGCGTGGCGCAGGGAATCGAGGCGGGTGACCTTGAGCGCTTCGCGTCGACACGACAGGCGCGCCGCGCGCTGCTCGAGAGCGCCATCGTCGAGAGCCCGGAGGATGCAAGCCGTGGAACCGGACCGGTTTTGCTCGGCGCCTTCTCCTTCGACCCACAACGCGCCTCAACGGCTGAATGGCACGGCTTCCCGGCAGCCCGGCTGATCCTGCCTCGACTGCTCTTCACCTCCAACGGCGACGAGCACTCCCTGACACTCAACGCGGTCGTCTGGCCCGACAGCGATGCTTCAGCCGAGGCGCGCCGTTTGATCGGCGAGCGGGATCGTCTGCTGGAATCCGCGCTGTCCTATACGTCGGAGAATACTGCGGGCGGCGCTGTCAGCTTGAGCGAGACTCGACCGGCCGGCGACTGGCAACAGGTGGTGGCCGATGCCTCGGCGGCCATCCGTGATGGACAAGCCGAGAAGATCGTGCTGGCGCGCGAAGTTCGACTCCAGTCAGACACGCCATTCGACGTGTCGTCGGCGCTCAAGCGTCTGGCCGAGGCGTATCCCACGTGCTACGTCTTCGCCTTCGGACACGGCGACAAGACTTTCCTCGGAGCCACTCCCGAGCGCTTGGTGCACGTGGAGGATGGCGATCTGGAGGCGGCTTGCCTGGCGGGATCCGAACGACGCGGAGAGTCCGCGGAAGAGGACCGTGTGCTGGGTGAGGCACTGCTGGCGAGCGCCAAGGATCGAGAAGAGCACGCCATCGTGGTGCGGGCGCTGCGTGAAGGACTGGACGACCTGTGCGAGCAATTGATCGCGCCCGATGAGCCCGCGCTGCTCAGCGTCTCGAACGTCCATCACCTCTACACGCCGATTTCAGCCAGGCTGCGCGAGGGGGTTTGCATCCTCGATGCGGTCGAGCGGCTGCATCCGACCCCGGCCGTCGGAGGCTATCCGCGCGAGACGGCGCTGGAGTTCATCCGCGAGCACGAGGGCATGGACCGTGGCTGGTACGCCTCGCCGATCGGCTGGGTCGGGCCAGACGGTGGCGGCGAGTTCGCCGTGGCGCTGCGTTCGGGGCTGGTCGATGGCGCGAACGCCTACCTCTTCGCCGGCTGCGGCATCATGGGGGACTCCGATCCTTCACGCGAATACGATGAGTCCTGGCTCAAATTCCGCCCGATGCTGAGCGCGTTGGGAGGAGAGCTGCGTTGAAGCATGAGCAGGTGACCTTCGCCTTCGTCGGCGCGTTCGTCGATGAACTGGCTCGCTCCGGCGTGCGCAACGTCTGCATCGCGCCAGGCTCGCGTTCCACGCCGCTGGCGTTGATGATCGCGAGGCATCCGGACATCAAGGTTTGGCTCAACCTGGACGAGCGCTCCAACTCCTTCTTCGCGCTCGGCATGGCCAAGGCCAGTCGCGAGCCGGTGGCGATCCTGTGTTCATCAGGGACTGCCACCGCCAACTTCTATCCGGCCGTCGTCGAGTCCCGTCTGGGTCGCGTGCCGCTGATCGTCCTGACGGCCGATCGACCGCCCGAGTTGCGTGATGTCGGTGCGCCGCAGACCATCGACCAGATTCGACTGTATGGCGCGTATCCCAAGTGGTCGGTTGAGGTGGCGACGCCTGAAGCGACGCCCGACCTGCTGCGCTATGCGCGCACCATCGCCGGAAGAGCGGCAGCAACGGCGAAGGCCGAACCGGCTGGTCCGGTTCATCTCAATTTCCCGTTCCGCGAGCCACTGATCCCGCTTCCGCTGGATGAGATCCCTGAGTTCGATGCGGCCTGGAACGGACGGGAAGACGGCGCGCCCTACGTCGCGATCGACAACGCGGCCAAGGTGCTGGACGATGCGGCGCTCGACGCTCTGGCGGTCGACCTGTGCCGCTGCGAGCGCGGCCTGATCATCTGCGGCCCGCAGTTCGATCCTGACTTGGCGGAGCCGGTGGCTCAACTGGCCCGTGCGCTGGGTTTCCCGTTGCTGGCCGATCCGCTCTCGTTGGTGCGCTGTGGCCCGCACGACCGAGACGCCGTAATCGATAGCTACGACGCCTTCTTGCGCGACGCGCAGTTGGGCGAGCGGCTGAAACCGGACCTCGTGCTGCGCTTCGGCGCCATGCCGACCTCGAAGCCGGTGCTCCTCTTCCTGCAGCGTTTCCTGGATGCCAAACACGTCGTGTTTGGCGCGGGCTGGGAAGACCCCATGCTGATGGCGTCTCGCATGATCAACGCCGAACCGCGCCACACCTGCGAGGGGCTGCTCAAGCGGATTACGGACAAACCGCGCGGCCGCGCCTGGCTCGAGACGTGGAAGCGGATCGACCGAACCACGCGTGCGGCAATCGGCGATCTGGTCTCTGGCGTCGAGCAGCCATTCGAAGGGCGCGTCTTCGCTGAACTGGCTGATCTCTTGCCCGATGGTGCCACGCTCTGGGCCAGCAGCAGCATGCCGGTGCGGGACCTGGACACCTTCTTCCCGGGCAACGAGCGACGCCTGACCTTCCTCTCGAACCGGGGCGCGAATGGCATCGACGGCGTCATCTCCAGCGCCCTGGGCGCCAGCACGGTCAGCCAGGGCCCGCTGGTCTTGACCATCGGCGACATCGCCTTCTACCACGACATGAACGGGTTGTTGGCCGCTAAACTGCACGGACTCAACGCCACCATCATCCTGCTCAACAACGACGGCGGCGGCATCTTCTCGTTCCTGCCGCAGGCCACGCATGGCGAGCACTTCGAAGACCTCTTCGGTACGCCGCACGGACTCGATTTCCGCCCGGCCGCCGAGATGTATGGCGCCAGCTACCATCAGATGGATGGCTGGAGCGACTTCCGCAGTCGGTGTCGGATGCGCTTACACGCGCCGGGACTGAAGATCATCGAGGTGCGGACCGAGCGAGCCAGCAATGTGTCGCTGCATCGCGACGTGTGGCGGGCGGTCTCGAAGGCGCTGGCGGGCGAGTTCATCGATGCCCACGTTTGACATAAACGGCCTGAAGATCAACGCCGAGCGGGTGGGGTCAGGGCCGCCGTTGGTCCTCTTGCACGGCTTCACCGGCAGCGGTGCCAGCTGGGGCGAGCATCTGGCGGTTTTCGGCCAGCACTTCACCTGTCACGCCGTCGATCTGATCGGGCACGGCAAGACGGAATCGCCCAGCGACGCGGGCCGCTACCGCATGGAGCGCTGCGTCAAGGATCTGCTCGCGCTCTTCGACCGACTCGAAATCGAGCAGACGGCGCTGCTGGGCTACTCGATGGGCGGTCGAGCCGCACTGCATTTGGCGGCCGCCGCTCCCGAGCGCATCCGCGCGCTGATCCTGGAGAGTGCCTCGCCGGGCATTCCGCAGGCATTGGAGCGCGCGGCGCGTATGAAGTCGGATGAAGCGCTGGCTCAATCGATCGAGCAGAACGGGCTGGAAGCCTTCATCGACTATTGGGAGAGCCTCCCCCTCTTCGCCAGCCAGCGAAATCTTCCGCCGGACGCATGGCAACGGCACCGGGCGCAGCGTGTGAGCAACGATCCGGTGGGACTTGGCCAACAGCCTGCGGGGCATGGGCGCAGGTGCCATGCAGCCGGTCTGGGAGCATCTCGATACGCTCGCTATGCCAACGATGCTGATCGTCGGTGCGCTGGATGAGAAGTATGTGCGGCAAGGACGTGAGATGGCCGAATTGATGCCAAATGCCAGGTTGACCGTCGTGCCGAACGTCGGTCACGCCGTGCATCTGGAAGCGCCGGAGACGTTCGACGCATCGTGACGAACTGGCTCACGAAGCAGGTGGTCCATTGACGACGAATCCCTTGCTCCTTGACATTCCGGATCAATTCGAGACCGAGCGGCTGTTGGTGCGCGCCCCGAAGGCGGGCGACGGTCCGGTTCTGCACGAGGCCGTGGTTGAGACGCTGGATGCGCTTCGTCGATGGATGGATTGGGCCATTCCGGAGCAGACCGTGGACATGCTCGAGGAGTTCGCGCGTCGTGGTGCCTACACGTTCATTGCTCGCACCGATTTCCCCATGTTGATCTGGCGTAGGGATGACGAAAAGTTCGTTGGGGTAGTTGGGCTGCACCCATCTGACTGGAGTGTCCCACTGCTGGAGATCGGCTACTGGTGTCGCGCGAGCTGTGAGGGACGGGGATACGTCTCGGAGGCGGTGCGCGGAATCACGCGATTCGCGTTCGAAGCGCTGGGTGCGAACCGTCTCGAGATCCGCTGCGATGCACGCAACGACCGCAGCGCACGAGTTGCTGAACGCTGTGGCTATCAGCTTGAGGGCCGGCTGCGCCGCAACGAACTCGACACAGCGGGAGAACTGAGCGACACCCTCATCTACGCGCATTTGGCGTCTGATCCCTCGCTGTCAGAGAACGGCGCCCGCTGATGGAATACGACGTGGTCTGGCAGGCGTGGGACGAGCCGGGCATCGAGCACCTGCGCGTCGTCGAGGACGCCAATGACGTGTCGGCCGACAGCTTCCTCTTTCGTGTCTTTGACGGTCGTCCGGTGCGGGTGCGCTACCGTGTGCAGCTCGATTCCGGCTGGCATGTGCGTGAAGCGGACGTCGACGTGTGGGATCCGGAGCAGCGGCGACTCACGTTGCGATCCGACGGCGAGGGGAACTGGTTTGATGCGGATGGGCTGCCGCTGACAAATTTGCGCGGCTGCATCGACATCGACCTGACCGCCACCGCCTTCACCAACACCCTGCCGATTCGGAGATTGAAATTGAAGCCGGGTGAAGCGCAGGTCATCGACGTTGCCTACATCCGCGTTCCCGAGCTCATGGTCGAAGCGGTGCAGCAGCGCTACACGCTTCTCGAGCAAAGGGCCGACGGCGCCCTCTATCGATACGAGGGGCTCGATACCGGTTATCAAACGGAGCTTGAGGTCGATAAGGCGGGTTTCGTGCTGGATTACCCGGACCTGTTCAGACGAGTGGCGCTAAGTTAGCCAGGCCCTGTTCCACCGTGAGCGGACGCCATGAATCGCGCCCCTACGGGTCGGACGACGCCCTGGGGCGACGACTGCGATGCGCGGACACGACGAATCGTAACCATTCGTCGTAGGGGCGACATTCATGGCGCCCGGCCATCGCCGCGAATTCGGACGTGAAGGATTGTCTTGTGGGCCGCCGTTCGAGAGGGTGCGGCGCCCAATCACCGGGAGGTTTCATGAGCGTCAAGTGGATCAAGCTGCGGGACTACACCGACATCCGCTACGAGCAATCCGAGGGTGAAGGCGTCGCCAAGATCACCATCAACCGGCCGGAAGTGCGCAACGCCTTTCGGCCCAAGACGGTCTTCGAGATGATGGACGCCTTTGCCGACGCGCGCGAGCGGAACGAGATCGGCGTCGTGTGGCTGACCGGTGAAGGGGACAAGGCCTTCTGCTCCGGTGGCGATCAGAGCGTGCGCACCGATGGCGGCTACGCCGGTGAAGATCAGGTGCCGCGCCTGAACGTGCTCGATCTGCAGCGGCAGATCCGCACCTTGCCGAAGCCGGTCATCGCGGTGGTGAATGGCTACGCCATCGGCGGCGGCCACGTGCTGCATGTCATCTGCGACCTTTCGATCGCATCCGACAACGCCATCTTCGGTCAGACTGGACCCAAAGTCGGCAGCTTTGACGGTGGCTACGGCGCCACGCTCTTGGCGCGCATCGTGGGGCACAAGAAGGCGCGTGAGATCTGGTTTCTTTGCCGCCAGTATTCGGCCCAGCAGGCGCTCGAGATGGGGTTGGTCAACACGGTCGTCCCACTGACGCAGCTCGAGGACGAGGCTATGCAGTGGTCGCGCGAGATGCTGCTGAAGAGCCCGACCGCGCTGCGCTTCTTGAAGGCCTCCTTCAACGCCGACACCGATGGTCTGGCCGGCATCCAGCAGCTGGCAGGGGACGCCACACTCCTCTACTACTTAACCGACGAGGCCAAGGAAGGCAAGAACGCGTTCCTGGAGAAGCGCACGCCCGACTTTTCCAAGTTCCCCAAATTCCCGTAGAGTTAGCGCGGCAACGGTGGCGACTCGCGTTGTCTCCACTGACCACGGTATGCCTTGAGGCGAGCGGGCGACGCATGCGTCGCCCGTACATCTCTCAACAAGGGGGCGCATGGAAAAGGGCGGCGTGATGGCCGTGCCGAGCAGGCGGCGCGTCTGGTTTCTGGCAAGCAGACCGCCAACGCTGCCGGCCGCGGTCGTGCCGGTGCTGGTCGGGACAGCGGTCGGGGTGTCGGAGTCATCCTTCAAACCGGCGGTCTTCGTGGTGGCGCTGATCGCATCACTGCTGATTCAGATCGGTACGAACTTTGCCAACGACCTGTCCGACTTCCATAAAGGAGCGGACACCGCCGAGCGGATTGGACCGACCCGCGTCACCCAGAGCGGACTGATCACCTCCGCCGATCTGAAGCGCGGCATTGCCGTCACCTTCGGACTCGCGCTGCTGGCTGGACTCTATCTGGTCTACATCGGTGGCTGGCCCATCGTCGTCATCGGACTCCTCTCGATCCTGTGCGGTATGGCCTATACCGGTGGACCGTGGCCGCTCGGCTATCACGGACTGGGCGACCTCTTCGTCTTCATCTTCTTCGGGTTGATCGCGGTGACCGGCAGCGCCTATCTGCAGACCGGACACCTCACCACGCTTGCGGTGCTGGCGTCGATTCCGGTCGGGTTGTTGGTGACCAACATCCTGGTGATCAACAACTTGAGAGACGTCGAGACCGATCGAGTGGCTGGCAAACACACGCTGGCCGTGCTCCTCGGCGCGATGCCTATCCGGCTGCAGTACGCGTTCTTCTCGATGGCTGCCTACGTCCTTATACCGTGTGTCTGGTATTTCGGCCACGCCAGCCTCTTCGTGATGCTCTCGTGGATCACGCTTCCCCTTTCGGCGCGATTGGTCAACCCGGTCCTTGGCGGACTGTCAGGACGGCCACTCAACAAAGTGCTGAAGATGACCGGCCAGCTCCACCTCCTGTTCGGTGTACTCCTGGCTCTTGGCCTCCTGCTGTGAACATTCGATCCCTCACGTGGCGGCGCTATCGGGTGCCGTTCGTGACGCCGTTTCGCACGGCGCACGGCCAGACGACCCATCGTGAGGGGCTGATCCTGAGTATTGTCGCTGACGACGGCCAGATCGGACTGGGCGAGGCGGCGCCATTAGGCGAGTTCGGTGGCGGCGACGTGGAGCGCGCCGTTCGGCTGCTCCAATCGGTCTCGCCCGAGCTTGTCGGCATCCAAACGGATGACGCCGAACGTCGTCTCGCCTCGCTCCTGCCCGATAGGGCGGACAACTCCGCGGTCCGGTTCGCGCTCGAGACCGCGTTGCTCGATCTGGAGGGTCAGCGCCGCGGTGTGCGACTCGCCAACCTACTGGCCCAACGTGCGGTCGACTCGGTTCCGATCAACGCAACTATCGGGCAGGCCGATGATGCGGTTGCCGCTCAGGCAGCCAGAGCAGCGGTCACGTCTGGGTTTCGCACCGTCAAGCTGAAGGTGGGCATCAGTGCTTCGACGAACGCCGAGGTGGCGCGGGTCGCGGCGGTGCGAGAAGCGATGGGTCCAGAGGCGCGATTGCGGCTCGACGCCAACGGCGCCTGGACCGTAGCCCAGGCCATCGAGGTGATCGGCACGCTCGCTCAATTCGGCATCGAGCTCGTCGAGCAGCCGGTCGCGCCCGCCGAAGTGCTCGGACTTGCTGAAGTTCGCCGTGCGGTTTGCGTTCCCGTTGCGGCTGACGAAGCAGTGACGAGTATCGATTCCGCGCGCGGGGTGATTGACGCGGATGCGGCCGACGTGTTGGTGATCAAGCCGATGGTCTGTGGCGGGCTGCGTGTGGCACGACAGATCATCGAGCTCGCCGATTCGGCCGGCTTGCGCTGCATCGTCACGTCGTCGCTCGAGTGTGGCGTCGGTGTGGCGCCGTCGTTGCACCTTGCGGCAACGCTCCCGCCCGACTCACCAGCCTGCGGACTGGCAACGCTCGATCTGCTGGAAGATGACCTCATCCTCGAGCGTCTCGACGTTGTGGATGGCCGCATGCGCTTGCCAACAGGCCCGGGGCTGGGCGTGCGGCTGGACGAGGACGCGCTCGAACGCTACGTCGTCAATGAAACGCCGAATCGTTCGTAGTGGCGGGCGTCCCTGCCTGCCTTTGTAACCCATCCCCCAACGCGATTTTTCACGGCGATGCTCGACAATGGCTGCCGATTCGAGAGGCTCTCGATCGCTCGACAAAGGCGGGCAGGGACGCCCGCCACTACATGTCAGGGACCGTCACTTACAGCTCGATCTCCCAGAACTCTGACACCAGATCGTGGCCGAAGGCCTGATAGGCGTCGGATTCAACCATCCGGAAGCCGGCCGTCTCGTACAGTCGACGTGCGTCGACCAGCACGCTATTGGTCCAGAGCTTGACCACTGAGTAGCCAGCCTGACGCGCGAACTCCAGGCACTCCTGAATCAAGCGTGTGCCGATGCCGTGGCCGCGTGCTTCCGGCTCGACCAGCATCAGACGCAGCTGCCCGACCGTCTCCGAATTGCGCACCAGGAAGACCGTCCCGACGATCCGTTCGTCGATCTCGGCGAACCAGCAACGCTCGCATGCGGGGTCGTGCTGCTCGCCGAACCCAGCGACGATACTCGCCACCAGCGCCTCGAATTGCACGTTCCAGTCGTACTCCTGCTTGTAGAGCACGCCGTGTCGATAGACCACCCAGCCGAGGTCACCGGCTCGCAGGTCAGTGCGGATCGTCACCTCGGTCGTCTTTGTTTCAGGCATCGCGCTTCCTCCTCGGATTTGCGGCATCAAGACTTAGATCAGCTGCAACAGCCAGTAGAAACCCATGCCGGCCACGATGCAGAGCCACATACGCTTCGTGCGCCACACCACCACCGCAGCTCCGACGGCCGCCAGTACCCTCACCGAGGCTTCGTCCGGTCTGGCGGCGACGCTCGATACGATCAGCGCCGTGAGCGTCGCGATCGGTACGAAGCGCAACGAGCGGGTCCAGACCTCCGGCACGTCGACGTCCGCCAGCACGAAGCCGCTGATGCGCAGCAGGTAGAGCGCGACGGCCATGGCCAGGATGGCCCAGACGGCCGTCATCGGTCGACTCCTTCAGCAGGCGAAGCGGCGTGATGCGGTTGGCGCCGCTCGAGATATCCGGCCGACCAGGACCCCGCCACGCTGCCGATCAGTCCGGCACCCAGAACGGCCACACCAGTCGTCGTCACACGCGTCAAGATGAGCGTCGTTGTCGCCGCGACGAATAGCGTCAGCATGGCGGGTTTCGAGCGGAGCAATGGCACCAGCACCGCCAGGAAGGTGAGGGGCGCCACGAAATCGACGCCGAAGCGACTCAGGTTCGGCAGGATGGCACCGGCCGCCGCGCCGATCAAGGTCCCGGCGTTCCAGGCGGTGTACATGCTGACCCCGGCGCCGAGCAGCACCGGCATGCGAATCCGTCCGCCTGCGACCGCGATGGCGAACGCGCCGTCAGTCAGGAAATAAGCGGAGAGGAATCGACGGCGTAGCGACGGGTGCGACTCACGTGCGGCCGTCAGCCCAAAGAGGAAGAGTTGGAGATTGAGCGTCATCGCGGTGACGACCATCACGATGATCGGCGTGCCGTGCGCGAAGAGTGAAACGGCGCTGAATTGCGCCGCGGCCGAGAAGACGGTCAGGCTCATCAACTGCGTCTGGAGTGGACTGAGCCCGGCGTCTCGCGCGGCGACCGCATACGCGACACCCACCGGGATCGCGCCGGTCCAGAGCGGCATCAAGGCCAGGAAGCCGCGCCAGAACTGTGAGGGGGTCGATGACTCGATTTCTCGCTCAGCTGGATGAATCTCAGCGTTGGACGTGGCGTTCACGAGGCAGGCTCCGCATTCGAGATGGCCAATGAATGGGCGAGAATCGACCGTCTGTTTGCTATGCTAGGGACCGTTCCCGGCGAAGTCATCGTCATCGAAGTCGAAATCTGGCGGCGAATGAGAACAGCGGAGAACCACGGAGCGAATTCGATCGGCGGCACGCGTCTGCGGGCGTTGCGCGAGGCATCCGGCAAGACGCAGCTCTGGGTGGAGGCCGAAGCCGAGCTCGGCACAGGCTATCTGCAGCGGATCGAGTCGGGCCGCGTAGCTCAACCCGGACGCGTTATGCTGGAGCGAATTTTGGCCGCCATCGGCGCCCGCTACAGCGAGCGGCGCGAAGTGCTGGAGCAATTCGGCTACACCCTCTCGACCCCACCGCCGGATTCTGCTGAGACCGCCTGGGCGCGCGCCTTCTGTCAGCCAGAGCTGGATGAGGCGCCCTTCCCCGCCTATGCGCTCGACTGCTTGCACCGGCTCATCGCCTGGAACGCTCAGGTGCCGCGTATGCTCGGCCTGCAGCGCATCGACCCGAATTTGGAACAACAAATAGGCCGATCGATCCTCGAAGCCTGGTTCGACCCGAGCTCGCCGCTCTCTCATCTGGTCGCCGAGCCGGACGTCTTTCTGCCGGCCCTGATCCGCGCGTTTCGCTCCGAGATGGAGCCATACCGTGGCGAACGTTGGTTCCCTCCGCTGCTTGAGCGTCTGCTGGCATTGCCGCGCTTCCGTGTGAATTGGGACCGGATCGAGCAGGAGTCGACGCCGGTCAGCTCGGCACGCGCGCTGGTGCCGGTGCGCTTGAGGGTGCCGGGGGTGGGCGAGATGCAATTCCGACTGTCGGCCGAGCACCTGGTGCGGGATGCACGCTTCCGGTTGATCTATTTCTTCCCCTCGGATCTCCCCACGATGCAGCAGTGCGCGGAATGGGCGTCGCAATCCGCTGAGCTTTCTGCCCAGCGCTGATCCTCTACAATGAAGGATGGCGGCGACGCGCGTTCGCGTCCTGCACGGGCGACGCATGCGTCGCCCGTACAGACGAGGGTCACTCGATACCTGTGAGGTGAGGTGGGAGATTTCTTGGGATTGGCTAAGAATGCCCGATTGGCTGTCGCACCGCGCGTCGGTGACGCCCAATCGGCTGGCGTTGATGTATGGCAATGAGCAATGGACCTACGCCGAGCTTGATGCGGAGGTCCGAAAAATGGCACGTAAGCTGGCCACGCTCGGCGTTCGCGAGGGCAGCCTGGTCGCCACTCTGCTGCACAACAGCGAGCACGTCCCCTTCATCGTCCACGCCATGAGTCGTCTCGGCTCGACGCTTGGTGCCGCTCAACATCCGTCTGCGTCCCGACGAGATCGCCTGGCAACTCGGGGACAGCGGCGCGAAGTTACTGCTGGTCGACGAACAGACCGCGCCACATGCCATCGAGGCGCGCGAGCGTGGTGGCCACGACATATCGATCATGTCGGTCGACGGTGGCGCGGACGGCATTGGCTGCATGGCCGACGTTGGCGAAGCCCCGATTGAGCTGCGCGACTGGATCGACCCGACTGCCGTTCACAGCATCGTCTACACCTCCGGCACGACTGGCCGCCCCAAAGGCGCCATGCTCACCTACGCCAATCACTGGTGGAACGCCATTGGCTCGGCCCTCAACCTCGGCATGACGCAAGATGATCGTTGGCTAGCCTGCATGCCCCTGTTTCACGTCGGGGGCATGGCTATCCTGATTCGCTCGGTCATCTATGGCACGACCGCTGTGGTTCACCAGTCCTTCGACGAACATCGGGTCAATCGCGCCATCGACGAAGACGGCATCACCATCGTCTCGGTGGTGGCGACCATGCTGCAGCGCATGCTAGCGGCGCATGACGATCAGCCGTATCCGTCGACCTTCCGTTGCGCGCTCCTGGGAGGCGGGCCCGCGCCGAGGCCGTTGCTGGAAGAGTGCGCCTCACTCGGCATTCCGGTGGTGCAGACGTATGGCCTGACCGAGGTCGGCTCACAGGTCGCCACGCTGGCGCCGGAGGACGCGCTGTCCCGGCTCGGCTCGGCCGGTAAGCCCCTCTACCCGAATGAGCTGCGTATCGGAGACGGGGATGTGCCTGCGGGAGAGCCAGGCGAGATTGAAGTGCGTGGGCCGGTGGTCACGGTGGGCTACGCTGGTCGTCCGGAGGCGACAGCTGAGGCCATCCAAGATGGTTGGCTGCATACCGGAGATCTCGGCTATCTGGACTCACGACGGCTATCTCTACGTCCTCGATCGACGCACCGACCTGATCGTCAGTGGTGGCGAAAACGTTTATCCAGCGGAAGTGGAAGCCGTGCTCTTGGCGCACCCGGCGGTCGTTGAGGCGGGCGTCATCGGCATACCGGACGACGTGTGGGGTCAGGCGGTAGTCGCCAACGTTCAACTGACGCCTGGCATCGGCGCGAACGAGGGTGAACTGCATGATGTTCTGCCGCGAGCGCCTGGCAGGCTACAAAGTGCCGCGTACGATCCGCTTTTCGGGGCCGCTACCACGCAACGCCGCCGGGAAACTGCTGCGGCGCGAGCTGCGCGAATCGTGGCTCGAAACCGCGCCGGAGGGGTAATCTGGCTGATTGTGCCCCTCCGACAACACGTGTACAATCGATCGGTGGTGCCGCCGAGCAACGGCGCGAGTTAGCGGAAGTTCTCTAGAGATATTGGACTAATCGGTGTATCTCATTGACCAACTGAACGAGGCGCTCGATTATCGGCGCCGTTTCCGGGGACTTATCGGGGTTGCGAGCAAGGTCCCGATCCGCGACCGCGCAATGCTTGCTCTGGTCTACACACCTGGTGTCGCCGAGGCCTGCCTGGAAATCAACCGCGATCCGCTCGAGTCATTTGAACTGACCTCTCGCGGGAACACGGTGGCGGTCATCACCGACGGCTCCGAGATGTTCGGGATCAACAATGGACCGCCCGAGGCAGCGCTCCCGATTCTCGAAGCCCGCAGCGTCCTCTTCAAGACCTTCGCCGGAATCGACGCGTTCCCGATTTGTATGGCCGAGCGGGACCCATTCAAAATCGTCGAGGCCGCGCTGGCGTTGACGCCCACCTTCGGCGCCATCTGCCTGGACAGCATCTCGGCACCCAACAGCTTCACCATCGCCGACCATCTCGAAAAAGGGGCGAGCATCCCCGTCTTCAGCAATCAACACCACGGCACCGCCATTCTTGTGCTGGGTGCGCTGATCAACGCGCTGAAGGTGGTCGACAAACGCATGGACGAGATTCGCGTCGTCATCTCTGGCGCCGGAGTCTCCGGCATCGGTGTGGCCCGCCTCCTCCATCGCGTCGGCGTGCGGGACATCGTGGTCTGCGACCGCGCGGGTGCGATCTACCCGTATCGCCCGGAGCGGATGAACTGGGCCAAGGTTTACCTGGCCAAAGAGACTAATCCGGAGCAACGCAAAGGCAGCCTGGCCGACATGTTGCGCGGAGCCGACGTCTACATTGGCGTTTCGACCGGCGATATCGTCACTGGCGACATGATCGCGACCATGGCCAAGGATCCGATCGTCTTCTCGCTGGCCGTGCCGACGCCGGAGGTTGCACCGGCCGATGCACGTGCCGCTGGTGCGAAGGTCGTCGCCACAGGACGCTCCGATTTCCCGAATATGATGGATATCGCGCTCGTCTTCCCAGGTGTCTTCCGCGGACTGCTCGATTCACGTGCCCGCAATATCCGGTTGCGCACGCTGGTCTACGCCGCCGAAGCGCTGGCCGGCATGGTGCCCGCGGCTGAGCTGCATGCCGACAATATCGTTCCGCGCATCTTCGACTATCAGGTGGCTCCGGCCATCGCCGCCGCCGTCGTGCGAGCGGAGGTCGAGACCGGTGAAGCCGGCAAAATTGTCGACCCCGACAGCGTCGCTGAGGATCTGCGGAGGTTCGTCTACGAGGGGAAGCTGCACAGTTGGACGGTGCCTCACAAACGCCCGACGACCAGACGCGAAGAAGCCCTCGATCTGCGCCGCAGGCATCATGGCGTTCTGGAAATCCGCAGCAAGATCCCCATCAAAGACCATCACATCCTCAACCTGCTCTACCTGCCGCCCGCCGCATTGGCGCCAGCTATTGAAATTCAAGAGAATCCGCTCAGCGTCTACGACCTGACGGTCAAGGACAACCTGGTCGCGATCGTCACCGACGGTAGCGCGGTCCTCGGGTTGGGCGATATCGGTCCGCAGGCAGCCCTCCCGGTGATGGAGGGCAAGGCGGTCCTCTTCCAGTCGCTGGCCGGGGTTGAGGCCTTCCCGATCTGCCTGGCCGAGCGTGATCCGGCCAAGATCGTCGAAATCGTGAAAATGATCTCTCCATCTTTTGGCGGGATCAACCTGGAGGACATTTCTGCACCCAGGTGCTTCGAGATCGAGGCGGCACTCAAGGAACGCTTGCAGATGCCGGTCTTCCATGACGATCAGCATGGCACCGCGGTCGTCGTGCTTGCGGCGCTGATCAACGCGCTCAAGCTTCGCGGCACCGAGATGAGCGACGTCAAGATCGTGATCAACGGCGCCGGTTCCGCCGGAATCGCCGTGGCCAAGTTGCTGTTGCTCGTCGGCGTGGCCGACATCATCATGTGCGATCGGCACGGCACGATCTATCGCGGTCGCAAAGAGGGACAGAACCGGAGCAAGGATGAGATCGCGCGGCTGACCAACAAAGAGGACGTGCACGGCGCGCTCACCGAAGCGCTGCATGAGGCCGACGTCTTCATCGGCCTCTCCGCCGCCGGTGCCTGCACCCGCGAAATGGTGCGTGCTATGGCGCCGGACCCGATCATCTTCGCG
Source organism: uncultured Chloroflexia bacterium (assembly GCA_963822235.1). Taxonomy (GTDB): domain Bacteria; phylum Chloroflexota; class Chloroflexia; order Thermomicrobiales; family Thermomicrobiaceae; genus CALAGB01. The sequence goes on along the minus strand of CAWGGU010000004.1, from coordinate 526,130 downwards.
TTGGCCAATCCTGAACCGGAGATCCTGCCGGATGAGGCCAAAGAGGCGGGTGCGCTGGTCGTTGCCACCGGCCGCTCGGACTTCCCCAATCAGGTCAACAACTCACTGGCCTTCCCCGGAATCTTCCGTGGAGCGCTGGACGCCAAGGCCATCGACATCAACGAGGAGATGAAGCTGGCCGCGGCGCGAGCGATTGCCGATCTGGTCGACCCGCGCGAGCTGCACGCCGACTGGGTCATGCCGGAAGCGCTCGATTTGCGGGTGCCACCAGCCGTTGCCGCCGCCGTGGCGCGCGCCGCCGTCGAGACCGGCGCGGCTCGGGTGCAGGTCGACCCGGAAGAGGTCGCCAACCGCACCCGCGACATCCTCTACGAAGGCCTGCAGCACTAGTTTCTCATCGTCATGTCTGGGCGACGCACGCGCCGCCCTGCATGCTCTCGCGCCACCAACATCGTTCTCAGTCCCCACCCGCCTTCTCACGGTAGGGGCGAAGCTTGCCTTCGCCCACCATGCCATCGCGCCCTGTCTCCCTCCGCCGATACTCCCACGTCGGAGTCCAACCTCGTTGTACGGGCGACGCACGCGTCGCCCACCACGGTGGGAAGGCGCCAAGTCGCAGGATGGCTCGCGATCTTGGCTGCGGACGCCAACTTGCGCCGCACTGGATGCGCCGGGCCCTCGGCGAGGGCGGCGTGCGTCGCCCGGACATCTGTCCCACGCACGTGCCTCATACGGTCACAACGGGCATGTCCAGGACCTCGGAAGGTTTAGGTTCTACGTCCTGACGCAAGATCGCTGGCTTGGCCGAACTGCACGGGATGAACGTCAGGTGTACTCACGTGCCAACCTCAGGATCCTCGGTGTGGAAGGCAGTTTCAAACACCAGCGCGTAAGGTCCGGGTGGGAGGGAGGTCACGGCTTCGCATACCATGTCGGCAAGTCCCACCCTCCCCGATGGCGGAACGACGTAGGGCACGATGATGACTCGGGACGTCACAGTGAGCAGGATGATCTTCGAATGTTGCCGACGTCAATCAATGTTCCAAACGAGACACTGTTCGGCCGCCAGGTAAAGCCCCGGTCGACGTGCACTTTTCGCCAATCATTGAAGGGATCCTGAAGAGCGGGATCAAAGACTGCCAGCTGCGATCGAGTAATGAAGAACCGAGAGGTCTCACTCACAGACTTCTTCTCCAAGCAGATCCGCATCGGATCGATGGAACTGATGGAGCATCGGCTTGACTTCTGCGATTTCACGAACCGCGCGACGAATCTCGTCCCGGTTCTCAGGAGTCACAATCTCTCGGAGCAGATTGAGGATGGCCGCTTCCATTTCCCACCGGCGAACTCGACGTAGCATGGTCAGAAGTCGTTGCAGCGCGGTGTCATCCCCGAGTCGGTAGAGTGCTTGGAGCATCGATGCACGCGCTCTCGCACTGCGATCACTTTCAAACTGCCCTCTGATGCGCAGTTGCATCCGAGCTGCGCCGAGTCGGCCAAGACTATCTGCCGCATATGCTCGCACAAGCTCGTTGGAATCCGTCTCCATCGCAGTTGACAACGCCTCCAGAAATTCGTGTTCGCTCGTGCCAATGTCGCCGATCGCCTCGGCCGCACAGACGCGCACGATCGGCGTGCGGTCTCGTTTCATTCGAGAAACTAGGCGTGGAATAGCTGGTTCGTAGCGGAGCATGCCCATAGCGTCGGCCGCGTTCATCCGCACGGTGGACTCGGGGTCATCGAGGAGTGGCTCAATGAGTCGCGCGGAATCCACGGATCCCAATGAGATCAATGCGTCAATAGCCGCGTCACGAACCCAGAAATCGCGGTCAGTCAGAAACGGAGCGAACCCGCTTGCCTCTGGGTGTGGTGAGTCGCGAAGGACGTCAATCAGATCCTTATATTCCTGCCGTCGCTGACGTGACGCGCTTGGCGACATCTCGTGCGTCCAATCTTTCGCTAGCAAAGGGAGTTACTCGTATGTCCTCACGGCGATCAACATATCGCTGAACATCGCCCACTTTGGCCGCTCGGTAACGGGTCGATGGAGCAGGTGAGGACGTCTCACTTGCGCCGGGATGTGTACTCCTGTCTGGGTGCAATTAACCGCGACTTTTGTGTGACCGAGATCCAGTATTAGCCCGGTGGATCAACGCTCTGCACTCGTATCCGTTCCAGCGCGAGATCCATCTGTTGGATCGCATATTCGTCGGTTTCGCTCGACAGCGCATTGATCAGCGCTGACTCGGCCTCCACCGCTCTCAGTTCGCCCAATGCCCGCGCGGCGCATGTGCGAATCAGGTTCATATTGGCCTGAAGCAGCTCAATGAGGCGAGGGATGGCAGGACGATACCCGCTAGCGCTGAGTGCGAGCGCAAGCGTCGTTTTGTTGCTGTCTTCGGTCTCAACGAGCAATTGGTCCAGCAACGCAGGACCTGCCCGATCGCTCCCAATACGCCATAAAGCGTCTGCCGCTTCTCCGCGCACGGCTAAGTCGGGATCATTGAGTAGGCTGACCAGCACCGGAACCGCTCGTTTCTTGCGTTTCCAGGCGAGCAAATAACAAATCGTAGCACGGGTTGGTCCCTCTTCCGCCTGCTTTAGAGCCTTGATCAGTTCATTCACATATGCGTGTTCCAAAAGCCAGTGCCAGATCGGCCGCCAATCGTCGGTCTCCTGCTCTATCAGTCGGATAATCTGCTCGGCGTTCGGAAGTCCACGAGCCGCTGGGCGCTCATCTTCCCCGATAGCGCCGATTTCCTGGCCGAGTTTTAGGGATTGACTCCATGCCATGTCGGACTGGTAGTGGTAGGAATATTCTCCCCACTCGAAGAGCTCGTGCTCCTGGAACTGAAGCCACTCTCCCTCGCGCCAGCGTTCGTCTTCGTCATTTGGTGGGACGATCACAGTGTAGCTGCGAACCTCGGAATCGGTGGATGGCGGCTCGTCGACTATCGCGAGCCGCCCGTTGAGATGCTTGGTCTCCGGTTCGCGCGTGGCGATGACGACGATCTCGTAACGGTGAAAGAGTGATTCTGACTGGTCGGGCAAGTGGTCTCCATACGTGGAAGAGTGTTTCCGCGGCCGACACGAACTGGATCAATTTGTACCAACGCGCACTATCTTGGAGAAGAGCAATTCGTATCGAATGTGGTAGGAAACGTTCGCAAGGAGAATCGAGGTCGAGTCGTCTGCGCTCGCCAGAATATCCGTCGGATTCAACTCCGTATCGTGACGCAGGATGGCTCCGCCGAATCACCAATCCATCTCCATTAACGTCTGAACTAAATTGGACAGATTGTCTGACAACCCATTGACCCAGGGGCACACGAGTATTAGCATGTGCCGGTAGGGGCTCTCAATTCATGAACATTGCGGTTTGTCGTAATACCTGAGGGGAGATTCTGTCCAATGGGTGCAGAACGGGGTATCTTGCCCACGTTGATGGGCGTTTCAGGCGCGCGCATGAGCCGCCGAAGTCTGCTGCGACTGGCGGCGATGGCTGGCGGGGCCTCCGCATTCAGCGGCATTCTCGCGGCATGCGGCGGGAGTTCAAGTACACCAACCATCGCACCAACGACGGGATCCAGCAGCGGTGGCTCCACGGCGACGTCAGCGTCGGGTGGCTCGACGCCTTCCTCGAGCAGCGCCAGTACGACCACAAGCAGTGGCTCGTCAACTCAGGTCGCAGCCGATAAGCAGGGTGGCACGCTGCACTACGGTATCTGGCAGAATCCGGACACGCTCGATCCGGGCGTCTCCGGCCTGATCGCCACCAGCAAGGTCGACATCAATGTCTTCGATCCGTTGGTCTACGCGCTGCAAGACACCGATCAGCCGTATTATCCGGGTCTGGCGACGAAATGGGACATCAGCTCCGACGCCATGACCTTCACCTTCACTCTCCGCACCGATGTGAAATTCCACGACGGTACGCCGTTTAATGCCGACGCGGTCAAGAAGACCTTCGAGCACATCCTCGACCCGAACAGCAAATCCCTCTCGGCGCTCGGCAGCCTGAACCCCGGTGACAGCTACGTCTCGACCGACGTCGTCGACGAGTCGACCGTGAAGGTGACCTTCAAAGTCGCCAATGGCGGATTCCTGAATGCCGTGACCGGAGTCAACCTGGCGCCGGTTTCTCCCGCGGCACTGGACAAGTACGGCGCCGACTTCGGCAGCAATCCGGTGGGCACCGGACCCTTCATGTTCAAGGAGTGGGTCAAGCAGGACCACGTCACCATCGTCAAGAATCCGGACTACAACTGGGCGCCAGGTCCGTTCAATCGCACTGGACAGGCCTACCTCGACCAGATCGTCTTCCAGATCATCCCGGAGGCATCGACCCGCGGTGTGACGCTGGAGAATGGCGAAGTCGACATGACCGAGGAGCTGACGCCGGACGACTTCAATCGTCTGACTGGCAGCGGCGGCGACTTCACCGGTTTACGCATCAAGACGACCGGCATGCCGTACGACATGATGATCAATGTGACCAAGGCTCCGACGGATGAGCTGCCGGTGCGCCAGGCGATGGAGTTCGCCACCGATCAAAAGTCCATCGTCGACACCCTCTTCAATGGAATTTACGAACCAGCACACGCTCCGGTCGACCCGACCACGCTCGGCTTCGACAAGAGCCTCGAGTCGATCTACACGTTCGATCCAGATAAGGCCAAACAATTGTTGGACGGCGCTGGCTGGACGGCCGGGTCCGACGGCATGCGGAGCAAAGACGGCAAGCCGCTGGAGATCATGTTCATCAATTTGGCCGGTTTCGGCTTCGACGACATCGCTCAGCTGATGCAGGCGCAGTTCAAAGACATCGGCATGAAGATGGATATCACGCAGCAGTCCTTCCCGGCGGTCCAGGACGCGCTCCATCGCGGCGATCACAACATGGCGCCCTTCTTCTTCTATGCCGTTGACCCGTCCTTCGCCAACTCGATCTACTCGACCGAGGCGATCAGCACGTTCAACTGGATGCACTACAGCAACGCGGACGTCGACAAGCTGATCAACGAGGGGCAGCAGGAGGTCGATCCGACCAAGCGAGCGCCGATCTACATCGAGCTCAATAAGAAGGTCATGGACGACGCCGTGATGATCCCGATCTATTACAAAGCCGTCGTGCTGGCGACCAAGAAGAGCGTGCAGGGCTTCCAGTACACCGTGAACGGGTTCCCGTACTTCTTCAACGTGACGGTGAAGTAAACCGCCACACACGCGCTCGTCTGTTCGAAACGCGTCTCTCCCCGCTGATTCACGCGGCGGGGAGCGGACGCGAACAAAGAGACAAGGAACGAGCCTTCTCTCATGCAGGCCTTTTTGCTCCGTCGGCTACTGCAATCGGTTCTTACGCTCATCGGTGTCTCGATCGTCGTCTTCCTGATGCTCTACCTCACACCCGGCGACCCGGTCACGATCATGCTGCAGGGCTCGAATGCCACTCCACAGCAAGTTGAGACGCTGCGCCATCAGCTTGGGCTAGACCAGCCCGTCTACGTGCGTTACCTGCACTACGTGGGGAACGCCTTGCACGGGGACCTTGGCCGCTCCTATCAGTCGCGGGAGTCGGTGCTCAAAGCCATCATGGAACAGCTGCCAAAGACGCTCGAGCTGACCTTCGCGGCACTCTTCGTCGCCGTGGCGATCGGACTCATCTTCGGAACGATCGCCGCCATCCGCCGTGACACCTGGGTCGATACGCTCAGCATGAACATCGCTCTGGTCGGCGTGTCGATCCCCAACTTCTGGTTGGGCATGCTCCTGATCCTGGCCTTCTCACTCCATTTCAAGCTCTTCCCGGCCATCGGCAGTAACGGAATCAAGCATCTGGTTCTGCCGGCCATCGCACTTGGCTGGGGCTATGCCGCGATCATCGCGCGCCTCGTGCGCCATTCGCTGATCGAGGTGATGCAAAACGACTTCGTCAAGACGGCACGCGCCAAGGGCTTGGCGGAACGTACGGTGATTCGACGGCACGCGCTGAAGAACGCGCTGATCCCGGTCGTAACGATCGTCGGACTGCAGTTCGGTCACATGCTGGCCAACGCCGTCATCATCGAGAGTCTGTTCGCCAGGCAGGGGATTGGCCGGCTAATCGTGACGGGCATCCTGTCGAAGGACTTCCCCATGGTTCAGGGCGTCGTCCTCTTCGCAGCGGCTGGTTACGTGCTGGCCAACCTGCTGGTTGACGTCTCCTATGCGTTTCTCGATCCGCGAATTCGCTTCTCATGAGCAGGTGGAAGGTGACCCAAGGTTCTCATGATTCTTGATCGTGCCATCACCAAGCAGCCGTTTGAACAGATGCGAGCACGCCGCTCGCTGATGTCCGACCTCGGGCGTGGCTTCATGCGCAACAAAGGCTCGCTGGTCTCTGCGGTGATCCTCGGTTTGCTCGTTATCTTGGTGTTGATCGGTCCAACAGTCGCACCGTTTGACCCGACCCACCCGGTACTGACCGAGGCCAAACAGGGTCCCAGTGTCCGGCATTTGATGGGGACCGATCAGTTCGGACGGGATATTCTGAGCCGTGTCATGGTCGGTTCGCGCAACACCCTCGGGCTGCCGCTGCTGGCTATCGCGTTCGCGATCGTATTGGGCGTGATGCCAGGCCTGGTCGCGGGCTACGCGGGTGGTTGGATCGACTCGTTGATCATGCGCTTGGTCGATATTCTGCTGGCATTTCCGGGCATCCTGCTGGCGCTGATGATCGTCGCCATGCTCGGCACCGGTCTCATCAACATCATGTACGCCATCGGCATCTCGCTGGTGCCGGTCTACGTGCGCATGGCGCGCGGCTCGACGCTCAGTATCCGCAACGAGGCCTACATCGAGGCCGCCAGGGTGCTCGGAAGCGGCCGCACGCGCATCCTGACGCGGCACATTCTGCCGAATCTACTCGGCCCGTTGATCGTCCTCTCGACGACGGCCATCGGCTGGGGCATTCTGGCTGGAGCGGCGCTCAACTTCCTTGGCCTGGGTGTGCATCCGCCGACGCCTGAGTGGGGCAAGGATCTCTCGGATGGTCGCAATTATTTGGTCACGAGCTGGTGGATCTCGACGTTCCCGGGGCTGGTGATCATGGTGACGATCCTGGCGATCAACCTGGTGGGTGACACACTTACCTCGGTGCTCGACCCGAAGCTGCGCAGCCGGTGAGGGCAGGGCTTGCGGCTGACTCGCTGCCGTCCCGCGGTGACGACGTCGTCGAACGTCCGTACGGGCGACGCATGCGTCGCCCAAAACGCACGGATGGCAGGCTGGTCTTGACGGAGTCGATCAGCGTGAACTGTGAACCGATCAGCGCTGCATAACGCACTCGGCGGCACATCACAGAAGGCGACGCATGCGTCGCCCGTACAAACCAAGAGGACGTTCTCGGTCGTCATAATAGGGAAGGGGAACTCTGATGCGGCTCTACATTCTTCATCTGGGCAACTGCTACGTCGACAAGGGCGGGGTACTTACACCGGGACTGGATAAGGGTACCTGGTGGACCATCCCGATCGTCGGCTATCTGATCCAGACCGACGACGGCAAGAACATCCTGGTCGACACCGGCATGGACAAGGGTTTCATCAAGGACCCGGAGATGCTCTTTGGCGGCACGCCGTTCGGCGAGGTGCTCAAGGTGCAGATGACCGATGACGACTACGTCGTCAATCAGCTCGCCAAGCTCGGGCTCAAGCCGGACGACATCGACATCCTGGTCGCCACCCACTTCCACTTCGACCACGCCGGAAACACGCGAGACTTCGTCAACAGCGAGATCTACGTGCAGAAGGACTGCTACGAGGACGTGATGAAGGGGGACAACCCCGGATATCCGAAGGCGACCTACGACATCCCCAATCTCAAGTGGCACATCGTCGACGGCGACGTCGAGATCGCGCCGGGCGTGACACTCCTCAAGGCGCCTGGCCACACGCCGGGGCACATGGCGGTGCTGGTCGACCTGCCCGAGACCGGCAAGATGGTCATCGGCATCGATACGATCTACGTGCAGGACAACCTGGATAAAGACAATTGGGGCGCCTATTCCGATCCCGACGCCGCGCGCGCCAGCGCCAAGAAGTTGCAGGAGATCGCCGAGCGAGACAACGCCATGCTGCTGTATGGTCACGACCCGTATCAGTGGGAGACGCTGAAAAAGGCCCCCGAGTATTACAGCTAGGTTGAGCGACATGAATAAGGACGCATTCGACCAGGACGTCGACCGGCATCGCGACGAGTATCTCCAGGCGATCAAGGACTACTGCACGCTGCCCTGCATCACCGGCCAGGGGATCGGTGTGGCGGAGAGCGCGGAGGCGACCGCCAACATCTTGCGCGGAATCGGCTGCCGCGACGTCCAGATCCTCGAGACCGACGGCGCGCCGGTCGTCTATGGCGAAATCGGCCAGGGCAGCCCGACGCTGCTGATCTACAACCACTACGACGTGCAGCCGCCCGAGCCGTTAGACGCCTGGGACTCCGACCCGTTCGGCTCCGAGGAGCGAGACGGCAAGATCTACGCGCGCGGCATCTCCGACAACCGCGGCGACGTCATGGCGCGCACGCAGGCGATCGCGAGCTATCGTCGCGAGCACGGCGAGCTGCCACTCACCATCAAGTTCGTGATCGAAGGCGAAGAAGAAATCGGCAGCCCCAGTCTGCCGGCCTTCATCGAAAAACACCGCGATCTCTTGCAAGCCGACGGCTGCCTCTGGGAAGGTGGCGGGCTCGACGATCACGACCGCTTCATCATCTCGCTGGGCCTTAAGGGAGTCTTGCACGGCGAACTGCGGGTGAAATCTTCCCGCACCGACATGCATTCAAGCTGGGCGACGGTGGTGCCGGGCGCGCCATGGCGGCTGGTTTGGGCGCTGGCGTCGCTCAAAGACATCGACGACCGCATCACCATCGATGGCCTGATGGATCACGTGCGTCAGCCACCACCCGATGAGCTTGACATGATGGAGCGCATTCCGTTCGACGAAGCGGCCATGAAAGCGGATCTCGAGATCCCTGCCTTCATCCGCGATCTGGAAGGGATCGAGCTCCTCAAGAAGCACCTGTATGAGCCGACTTGCACCATCCAGGGCCTGCTCAGCGGCTACACCGGGCAGGGGCTGAAGGCGGTGCTGCCGAATGAAGCCATGGGCAAGATCGAATTCCGCCTGGTGCCGAACCTGGAGCCCGATTTGGTACTCGATCTGCTGCGTCAGCACCTGGATCGACGTGGATTCCAGGACATCGAGATCGTCACGCACGCCAAATTGAGCCCCGCCAAGGCTCCGGCCGATGCACCCGTGGTGCAGGCGGCCATCGCCGCCGCGCGCGAGAACTACGGCGACGATCCGATCGTCTATCCGGTGATGGCAGCCAGCGGCCCGATGTCCTACTTCTCAGCTGGATTGGGCGTTCCGGTGGTGACCGGCGGCGGGCTGTGGTGGTCTGACGCGCGGGCGCACGCGCCCAACGAGAGCATTCGTGTTGAGGATTACGTGAACGGGATCAAGTGGGCCGGCCGTTTCTTCGCCCAGTTCGGCGAGGCGGGGTAGGTCATGGACCGAGCGTTCGCCCAGGATCCTCACGACGGTGCAGTTGGGCGATCAAAACTGGTGTGTGCACGACATGACGTTCCGGGCGAAGAATTCGCAGGCTCCAGTACAAACCATAACTGCGAAGTTGTTGGAGGGAAAGGTGACGTTCACTTACCGGCGTTGAGTCGACGGAAGAATTCAGTAGGTGGCCCAATCAGAACACGGGAACTATTTCCGTCATAGATGTACCTTCAGACTGTAGCTCCTCATTCAATCAAGATGACATCCCGCATTTGGCTCAACGCACAATCATACCCCTCCCGGAAGTCCAGCTCGCGGGTTGGAGGCGATGGCACTGTCGTTCGCGGGCCGATATCGGCGATTGTTGCGATCGCAAGCAGAAGGAAGGCGGCGAAATCTACGAACGCTTGAACAACCGTCGTCGTCTCTAGCTCGCTCGTACCAGAGCACATAGCACATATGTGTGTTTAGATTCGCTCCTCGTGGCAATAGTACTGCCGTGTCTGCCCGCCTACGATCATAAAGTCGGGCCGCAAGCACGATCGCTTCGTGGCCGAAAAAGCGAAAGAGGTAGTCGGGGAGTATGAAGTTAGGCAGTCACGTGATATTGGCCTTGGTCGTCGGAACGACGATTCTTCTGGCTGGCGGAGGATTGTCGGCAGGTGCTTCACCGACTGGACAAGATGTTGGAACAGTCTTTCAGGATTTCTACAATCGATCCGGAGGAGTTCCGGTCTTCGGCTACGCCGTCAGCGGAACACTTCAGGAATCTGGTTATACTGTTCAATATTTTGAACGCCAGCGAATGGAATATCATCCCGATCTTGCAGGGACACCGTACTCGGTGCTGTTGGGCCTGCTTGGACAGAGCGATGCTGAGTCTCGCGGATTAGTCTCCACACCACCGTTCCAGCCGCTTCCCGACACTACACACGCCGACGCATCATGCACCTTCTTCACAGAGACCGAACACCGTATCTGCTTTGGTTTCAATGACTACTGGCGTAGCCATGGAGTCGAGTTCGGTGACGCAGGCACTTCATATCGAGAGTCCCTGGCGCTGTTCGGATACCCGATAAGCGAAGAGTTCACTGATCCGGCTACCGGCATGATCGTCCAGTATTTCCAGCGGGCGCGCTTCGAGTACCATCCTGAAAACGTCGGAACGCCGAACGTCGTGGAGTTGTCTTTGTTGGGCCAGTCATCCTTGGATCAAAGTGCCAACAATCAAGCCATTGCCGTGAATGAAGGATTGGCGTCTGGAAAGAAATCGTCGACAACGAACAAGAAGTCGAGATCGACTCCGACGACGACCGCTACCCCTACCCCCGTAGAGAATTCTGGAACTGGTTCTGGTCAGGTGTTGTTCGGCGTCTATCCGGGAGGCGGTAACGGTCAGGTTGGTTACGTTGCTCCTCCGTCATCATCTCAGATCGTCGCGGTGGTGGATCAGCTTCGGGGCGGGCGACCAGCGAGCGTCCACCTTTATACCGCCTGGAGTTGGTACGATCAGTCGGCGCTTGATGCAGATATCCATACGTATTCCAGCGCCGGTTACGCTATCGCACTCACCATCAAGTATTCTCCGCCGAGTGGACACGTTGGCGATGTCGCCGGATTCGCCTCCTTCGTTCAGTCGGTCGTCGAGCGCTATGGCACGAACGCGAACGTCAAGGAATACGTTATCGGCAACGAGATCAATGTGGTGAATGGCGATCCTGGATCGTCAGATGGCCCAATTTCGGGGGTTCGTGAGGCCACGATCCAGGGCGTGATCTCTGCCAGCCAGGCGCTTGCTCGGCTCGGTTCACGCGCAAAAGTCGGCACGGATCTCGCAGTCCTTGATCGTAATGTCGATGCAAAGTTCATGCAGGATCTGGCGCAACAAGGCGGTTCAAACTTCATGTCAGCAATATCCGTCATGGGACTTAACGTTTACCCAGGGTTGTGGCCGGTTGGTACGGGCGATCCATATCAAGACATGGCGACCTATTTGACAAACGCGCGGTACACCTTGAGCAGCGCGGGATTTGGCCAGAACGTTTCCATTGACGTGCTGGAGAACGGCTACCCGACGCTCGATGAGAATCTTCAATCGACCAAATTGGATGGGTTCGTCCGAGCGATTTGCGACAACACTACGGCGTTGGGTATCAGTGGCTATTCATGGTTCGACCTGTGGGACGCCAATACCTCATCGACGAGCATCTACGGTCATTACGGCTTGCTCCGGTCGGACTTGACCAAAAAGCCAGCATTCAGTCGTTATCAGCAAGCCTTTGCAGGTTCCTGCGCCGTCACACATTAGCTGACGTGAGCACGAAACAATTAACCGATGTCGGTCAACGAGGCGACAGGATAGTATCCGCCGCCTCGTCGTTCACAGCTCGTCCTTGTTGTTCGACCCACTGGCTCCGCGCGATTTCACTCCGCAAAGCGTCAACACCCTCTGAGCTCAGCCTCCAATCCGGATTCCCGTCGACAAACGCATTCACGGCGTTGATGTCGTTGAAGTAGACGACGGCCCGAATCGCGGAGAAATTCGGCAGCACGGAGACCATCTCCTGGAGATCATAAAGCTCAATCTCCGGCGAGAGGTCGACTCCGGCTTCCGCGATGATCATAGGTTTGTGGAACTGCTCCAGTACTGCATATTTCTCGCTGATGAGCGTGCTGTATGGGCGCGGCGTATCGACGTGGGCAATCTCGGTTTCCCACGTGGTGTACTCAAGGATGGTCATTCCCAAATAATCGACGTATCCGTCGCCGGGGTAATAGCCGGCCGCATTCGCGTTCCCGGCTGGAGACCAGACCCAGAGCACGTTAGTCACTCCATCAGCTCTGAAGACGTCGACTACGTGACGATACGCGGCGACGTATGCTGTGGGATCTCCTTGCGCCCACGGATAGAGCCCGGTCAGGTCCATTTCGTGCCCGAACCGGAGCAAGATCGGCTGATCGAGCGACTCGACGGCGTGTGCCACATTATCGACAGTCGCGTCATAGCCACCGTTGGCAATGTCCTCGAGCAGTGTGTTTTCCGTTCGTCCGGCTAACGGCCACGGTTCGACCGATAGCATGACTGGCTGTCCGTCTGCGTACGATTGGCGGATCTGCGTCATCGGCACGCCTCCGGTGGAATCATCCGTCCAAGCCACGAAGAGGTGGTTGAGCCCCGACAGATCGCTCAGTTGGCCGGACGGATCGTAGGCGCCGAAGGTAACTCCGCTTCGGTTTGGATCGAATAACCAGGACGTAACGGCTTGCGGCTGGTTCGTGGTTTGTGCTGCGATGGTGGTCGCCGTGGGGGTCGTCGCGACCGCAGTCGGGCTCGCCGACGCAGAGGTTGTGATGGGGGCCGTCGCGATTTCTCTCGGCGTCTGGTAGGTGGCATTGGGGCGGTACGTAATTGCCGCTAAAGTTTGCGCACGGTTGAGCCATCCTGAAAACGCTGTGCTGGAGACGAGCAGGAAAGTGGCGGCGATGAACGGGACGGATCTCCTCAGAACGCGGATCCTGTTCCGGTCGTAAGTGGCGTTGACTTTGATGAAGTCGATCGTTGCCGCAAGCAGGAGCATGATGAACCCGATCGCGGTTGTCAGCGCGAAGAGCACGTAACCGGCGGCATGCCCTTCAGCATCGCTACGCATTCTCCAGTAGGCCATCGGAACGAAGACAGAAATCAACCCAAGAATCAGGTACGGAGCGATCGACCTAAACGCATCGCGGACGGCGACGGCAGCACCACCCTTCGGAGTAACGAGATAGGTGAACCGGCCCTGACGAAAGAGGACTGAGATAGTCGCTTCGCCGATGGCGATCAGCACCGTCGGCCAGCGGGCGAACCCGAGCAGGATTCCTTGCCAGGAGATAAAGAAGTGTGTCCCCGGTTTGAACAGCTGGCGACTGTATGCCCAAGCCAGGAGCGCAAGCGCAGCCAGTGTCACAGGGACCGACCTCGACAAAAAGTCCATCAACGAGACGTTCACAATTGGACGCCCCGAAATGAGTGCGATGAGCGGTATGAGAAAGAGGATGAGAAAGGTCGCGGAGTAAAGAAAGTACCAAAGCTCTGAAAACAGGAATACGACTCGTTGCCGTAACGTCAACAACCCCTTATCACGCCCAAATTTGAAGAGAACCTGGGCAATTGAGAATGCCCACTGATGCTCCTGTGCCAGGAAGTCGGAGAGATTGTGCGGGCCGAGTCCCTCAGCTAGCACCTTCGGCACGAAGACACCGCGATAACCGTGCTGGATGAAGCGAAGCGAGTCGAGGTGATCCTCGGCACGCGACGGTGCAAAGCCGCCGATTTCTTCGACATGCTTCATACGGTAGGCGGCGTGTGAGCCGATGATCATGGGCGATTTGGCCCACCCGTAATATCCCATCTGAATCGGACCTTGAAAAACCTGGCTCTGCTCCGAACTTCCGCGGCTGGTCCAATCGTCGAGGTTACGATAGACGCTCGGGAGCGCGACATAGGCTACTTGCGGATCGCTAAAGTAGCCAAGAACTTCATCGAGATAGTCGGGTTCTGGGATGTGATCGGTATCGAGCTGAACCAAGTAATCGTAATTCGCATATCCGACGTCACTGAACCAGGAATTGTAGTTACCCGATTTGGTCTTGGCTTGATTTGGCCAACTCGGTTGATTGAACTTTTGGATGCCTTTGCGTGACCAATAGTTCGCCCCATAGTCATTGCATAGCGCCCGAACACGAGGATCGCCTCCCTCGTCAAGCACCCACGTATCATGCGGATACCGCACCATGATCATGCCCGCGACTGTTTGTTCGAGGATATCTATGGACTCCGCGGACGGTACGATGGCGGTGACCATCGCCACACGCAGACCGGGCATTGCCGGGACAGGAAGAGGACGCTTCATATGATAAAGGAAGAATATGAAAACAAGCGGCATCAAGAAAAGATCATAGGACAGCGCGAACGTGGTAAAAAAGAATCCCCACGAGTTCACGATTCGCTCGGGTCGGAACCACCAGTGCCAGAACATCAGACTCGCACTGAGCCACGTGGTTGATATGACGAAGAATACCGCGCGCTGCACACCCTGCAGCACATATTCATCGGATATGGAGCTGGTGTCCGACCGCTCTCCGAAGGGGAGCGCCTTACCTGTTGAGCTGATTGAACCGATGGGAGGGACTTCGATGATTCGCGGGTTAGGCGTGCCCATGCTGTGGCCTCACTAATGTGTGGTCGTATCGGAGAGAGTTGAGCCTCAACTGATCGAACACAGTGCGAATCATTCGGGGACCCGAGGCAACGGATGGGATGGGAGCAAGGCTGCGAGAACTCCAGCCGTTGCGATGAACGCTCTCGATCGAGAGAGGACGCCTTCTCGCGGCGAAGGAGCCAAATCCGTGATTATTGGCATCAGAGAAAACAATACGCGAAATGACATTTACAAAATCCTGTCATTACTGCAAACAAATAAAAACCGGCTCGATATCCATATATCGGCCGGTTGCACCATTGACTCAACGCGGATCAGGTGCCCAGATACGATCCGCGTTTCAACGTCGCTCGATTGTGATTCGATTTACTTCCTGTCGTACGCCCCTGCCTAGGACTTTTCTCCTAGCATGATGGTACTAGTAAGGATTGAAGCAGAGAACAGCCATTCGTCCCGTGCTTAGTGGGAACTTCGTACTTCTCATTCGGTACTCTGAGTAGCGGCTCCACTCTGGGCACCCCTTGCGAGGAGCGAAAAAGTCACCACATCCTGGTAGGGGAGTCTCGCATTCGCGTGAAATCTGATCATGCCGCCTTGCGCAGCATCCGCGACGAGTCCCACTCATCCGAGTATAATGGTACTTTGCGCAAATTCAGACAAATGGATATGCTGAAATGTCAATTTCCGAAGATGGATTGGATGCGTCGTCGCATACTGAATCGGTTGGCCGAGTCCATCGAGTGGGAATTCGTGAATTAATTCCGGATCGTTCGACGTTCGGTGCTGCCGTCAGATCTGATCAAGGCTCGGATATCGCGTTCCTTCGGCTCAGAGTCAAACTGCGGAATCGAAGTGGCGACGCTGTCGACATCACTCGTCCCGCAACAACCCTTTTTGGTAGGCGGTGCGGACCGCTTCGGAGCGGGAACGGGCGCCGAGCTTCGCCAATATGTTGCTGATGTGGAACTCCACCGTCTTGACCGATAACACCAGCTCTTCCGCGATTTCGGCGTTGCGATGACCCTGCTGAACGACCTTCAGGACTTCGAGCTCCCGCGACGTGAGCGATTCGGTCGCGTTGTTGGAGTCTTCGAGCACGCGCACGATTTCGGGATCGAAGACTTTGCCGCCCGCCGCGACCTCCCGCACGGCCGCGACGATTTCGTCACTCGATGCTGTCTTGCGCAGATACCCCTGGATGTCGATCTGGGTGAGTGCCCTGGCGTATTGCGGGTCGTCATAACCTGTGAGTATCACGATTCCGATGGCAGGGAAGCGATAGCGCACTTCACGAGCCACGTCGACGCCGCTCATGTCGGGGAGGCGGATATCGAGCAGCAGCACGTCGGGTTCGCGCCGCGCGATCTGGTGCAAGGCGCTCGAGCCGTTTTCGGCGGTGCCGATGACCTCGATGCCGGGCGCGCGGTCGAAGCTCGATTGCGTGCCCTCACGCAGCATTGGATGGTCGTCAACGATGAAGACCCGCACGTCACGCGACATCGTGTGTCTGCTCATGTTCCCCTCGCACCGGTAGGTGGACGAATACCGTTGTCCCTGACTCCCTGCTCGAATCGACCTTGACCACACCGTCCCAGGGTTGGAGCCGCTCTCTCATTCCGATTAGCCCGAGGTGCATCATGCCTTCACCTGTTTGGGCAGCGCTCACCAGCCCGCAGCCGTCATCGCTGACGCGCAAGGTGATGCGGCTTAGCGTGCGGGCCAAAATGACGTCGACCGACGTGGCGCTCGCGTGCTTGATGCAGTTGTTGAGGGCTTCCTGCGCCACGCGGTAGAGCGCGGTCTCCAGCTCGCGTTCGAGCCGGCCAAAGCGCTCCACGTCGATCGTCTCGATCTCCAGCGTGATGTTGAGATCGGATCGCGCGCGCGCTTCGTTGACCAACGCTTCCAAGCCGGCGACCAGGCCGAAGTCGTCGAGCACCGGTGGGCGCAAGCCAGAACAGATGGCGCGCAACGAACTGATGATCTCGTCGGCTTCCGATCGCAGACGCGTCCTATCAAGCGGGGGAGATGTCTCGGAGATCTGGCGCGCCATAAGGATGGCACGTTGCAGCGGGTCGTCGTGCAGGTCGAGCGCGAGTCGACGTCGCTCCTCTTCTTGCACTTGCATGAGCTGGCCACTCAGTGCCGCAAGCTCCTGTTCCCGATCGATGAGCTGATCCACCTTGTCCTCCAGTCGCCGCAGCAGCAGTGCGCTCTGCAACGCGGTGGCGATCATGGGGGCCAGCGTCGTCACCAATTCGACGTCCTCCGGATTGTGCGTCAGATCGTGCCGCTTGGGACCCAGCGAGAGCATGCCGATCGTCTCGTGCTCGATCATCAGTGGCTCGGTGCGTGCCGGGCTATCGACGCTCGCGCTGATGCCCGGTATCGGCTTTGTCGGATGCGCCGAGCGATGACAGATCTCGTGGCCACCGGAGTCGGTGAAGAGGGTGATCTTGGCCCAGGTGAGGTCGAGGACGGTCACGAGCCGGCAGAGCACGTGCTCCGCGATCGATTCCAGTCCTCGGATCTCGACGATCTCGACGCTGAGCTGCCGCAACGTCTTCTGATAGTCGTAGACGTCGCGAAAGAGGAACTTCTCGGCCCGGCGCCTCAGCCAGGCTTGCACCGGCCAGAGGAGGATGGCCGCCATTGCGATCAAGAGACCGGCAAGAAACGGATTTTCGGCGCCGATCGTGTGTCGCCCGCTGCGCCACAGTTCGAATCCGCGCACGCCCACACTGAGCAGACCGATCAACGTCAGCCAGACGATGAGGGCGACGAGTCCGCGGCGCACCAGACTGGTGACGCCCAGGAACTGGCGACTGGTAACAGCGATGCCGAGACTAATCGGCATGAAGATCATGCCGAGCGATGCCATCCAGGCTGGCGCGAGGTTCCGCGCCCCAAGGAAATGGGGCACGATCAAGAGAACGAGCGGCGGCAGACATGAAGCCAGCATGCCGAGACCGACGATTCCCATGGCACGGCGCGCGGGTCGCTGCTCTGGAGAGGCGCGCATCAGCGCGATCACGACCAGGGCCAACGCGCCGACGATGTTCAAGACGTGGTTGAGGTAGCTAAGGTTCCTGAGCCATTCGTAGATGCTCGGGTCTCGACGCGACGCCACGACGAACGTCGAGATCAGCACGATCGTCGGCAGCATCGAGACCGTCGCAATAAGCTTAAAGCGCCGTCGTTGGAGCCAGTTGATCGGAAAGACCCAGGCCAGCAGCAGCAAACTCGCGGCCGAGGCGGCCGTTGCCGCGTAGAGGACCGTCACGTGTGCCGGATTCCCCGCGATTCCGGTCGCCAGCAATTCCAGCACGATGGCCCCGATGGCCGAGTTGGCGAGCAGAATACCGGCCGCGAGCGTGTCGCTTGCGATGACGAATACGGCCACGCCGACCAGCGCGAAGATGGCCGCGATGATGAAGAGGCTGGCTTCTTCAAACCGCGTGGGGATCGAGTTGTCGAGACTGGTAATCGTGTGCGTGGCCGTGCCAGTTGAAAAGGTGATGGTCTCGGCGAGAGCCAGACTCCGCGGGTTGTCGTTCACCGTCACGGCCTGGCCGTTGGCGCTGACGAGGACGTCGCCTGGACGAAGCTGTCGATCCCAGCCCAATCCGGCGGGTTGCACCCAGCTCACCACCATCTGATCACCCTGCGCCTGTACGCGAAACCCCAGATTGAAGTACTGAGCCGACGGCGACGTGCTCCACTGACCGATCAACGCAAGAACGGCAAGCACGCCCATCCCAATCACCCAGCGGGGGATCGCTGCACGGACTCGTGTCACGGTTGTGAGCGTGGCGCCGGTCATGTCCTGGCCGATCCTCGTACCGGCGCAGACGTGGAGTGGAGACGCACGTTACTCCTCCGACGCGCCATCTTGAAACGTGTTACCCCTCAAATGCGGTCAAAGTGTAACGCGTCGTGCGGCGTCTCGGCAGGAGGATGTCCATCGTCCACGTTCACTGACCGAAACGGAATTTTGACAAAGAGGACCGCCTGGGTGCGGGGACAGCCCAGGCGGTACAGGGAGGAGGGTGGTAGATAGACGATAATGTTCAGAAAAGGGCGAGATTAAACGAGTCAATCTCCCGGCTGCGGGATGCATGAATGAGTGCCGTCCTTAACCTAGTGGAGAGTCGACGACTCGCACAACAGGGAAAACCCTAGGTTTTTAAGAGAAGGTCAGACCAATTGACGACTTTAGGGCGCAGGATAGGCTTTGAACGCTCCCACGGAGAGGGATGAGTCGCGTCCAGGTGCGTCGCAGCGAGGAGTCAAGTTTCCATTCGTGGAACCGACACTCTCGACCGGGACGGTCACGGTGCCGCTGGAATCGCGCATCGTCACGAGAAACGAGAGCCCGCCCGAGATTGGGCTTGCGGACGACGTCTCCGCCGTTCCGGCTGGGCACCAATTCGACCAGACGAAGAAGAGGGAAGCCTGCCTGCCGGGGTCCAGCGTCACCGGTCGCTCGCTGCCGTCCAGGCTCATCATCTTCTGCACCACCGGCAGCTTGTCGCCGTTCGCATCGATCAGGGTGACTTCGGCGGTTCCTTGCAGCGTGCATTGAGTGGATCCGGAGTTGGTGAATATGATCGCGCCAGCCATGGACCCGGTCGCGCCCTGATAGCTCGCCTTTGCCGAGAGCTGGGCTGCGCCGCAGGCGACCGGTGTTCGGGTGGCGGAGGGTGTGGGAGTCGATTCCACGTCTTCCACGACGGTCGCGTCGACGATTTTGGGATCGTCGTTCTCATACCCGACGACATAGTTGCCGTGATACGTGCGGATCGTTCCGTCGGTCTGCTCGGCGTCCAGGTAGATGTTGACGACCAATCCGCCTGAGTCGTCCGCGTTCGTCGACGTGATCGTCAACGTATCGTGTTGGGTCTCCTGAAAACCGCTCATAAAGGCTTTCAGCGTCTGGTCTTGCTGCATGGCGGAGCCGAGGTAGTTGTAGGCGGTGGTGTAATCCTGCTCGTTGATCGCGTGGAAATAGCCGACCACGACGTCTTCAGCGGTCTTTTCGTCGACGACCGGCGTCGAGGAGACAGGAGTCGGCGCGGTCGTGGCGGTGAGCTTCGCCGTGGGTGTTGAGTCGGGCGCCGTCGTGTCGGCCGATGGCGAGCCGGCCGGAGGCGCGAGCATACTCGATGCTTGCGGCGTTCCAACGACGGCCGGTGCGAAGGAGCGCGTGACCGCGCCCGACTCGGTCGACATGGCCGTTGACGTGGGATTCGTTCCGGCGGCGATCTGCGGCTGCTTATCTGGCGTGGGCGAGGTGTGGTTGTTCAGCAGAAAGATGGTGAGGGCCGCGACCAGCGCCACCACGGCCGCCGCTCCAAGCATCCCCGCCGCCTGCTGGGCGATGCGCCCCGGCGTGATGCGCGGGTTCATGGCCGTCTGAGTATGCACGCGGTCGCGAAGCCATGGGGATGGCGTGATCTCGGGCAGATGGGCGACGCCTTCGACGCCGCTACGCAAGGTCCGATCAAAGCGGGCACAAGACTGGCACGTCTGAATGTGCTCCGAGATTTCGAGCCGCTCGATGGCTGTGAGGCGTCGATCGAAACTCTCCGAAATGAGGCGGCGGATGCGATCGCAGTTCATCACGCTTGCTCCTTTTCGGCGGCAAGCGTCTCGTAGGCCTGAGCGAACGCTTTGCGTGCGCGGAAGAGCCGCACTTTGGCGGCGTTGGACTTGATCTCCAGCGTAGTGGCGATCTCGTCGATCGAGAGGCCCTGATGATGCCGTAGCAGGAGGACGCTGCTGTGCGAAGGGCCGATCTTTTGCAGAGCCTGTTCGATCAGTTCCGATTCACTGACGCGTTCAGCCAGGCGCAGATCTTTGCCGCGATCCGGTGTGCTGGGGCCGAAGGGGATCCACTGGAGCAAACGCTTTCTCCGAAAGTAGCTCATCGCCGTGTTGGTCGCGATGCGATAGATCCAGGCGCGGAAGTTGAGCTCGCCCTCGGTCTTCTCGATGGCTCGATAGGCCTTCAAGAACGTGTCTTGGGCAAGATCCTCGGCGACCTCCCGATCGCGCACCATGCGATACAGGTAGTTGACGATCGGTCGTTGATATTGATCGAACAGCGCCGTGAAGGCGGCCGCGTTGCCGGCCTGGGCGCGGTCAAGCACACCGCGCTCATCCATGCCCACGGCTCCCCACTGAGCCCGTTCCGCCCGTTCCATGTGCGCCCATCCTCTCCACACTCACCGACGCACAAGGGGGTGAAGAGGTTACATTGCGCATCGCGCGCGTGGAGAACGGCATGGTTGTTCGGCTGAGGATTACTGCATTCATGTTTGGAATATTCGCCGGATCTACCTCTCGTCGGAGCTGAGATAACCGTGTGCGACACGGGAATGCGTCCGCCGTTGCACGACGACGGTGACGCGGGTTGGGAACGGCACGGCTCTCAACCTCATGCAACTGTAACGATCCACTGCGCGCAATGCATCCTTAACTTGTCATCACAGGTCGGGGATCGTGGCCGTTAATGTAATTTCGATTGCCTGACACGCGAATTGAGCGGCTTTCAGCGCGTAGTGAGATGAAACTGGTCGACGCGTGCGCCACAATCCATGCGCACGGATTGTGGCCGAATCATGGCAGTTGCGCTGAGGAGTGCCGACGATGAGTTCCGCGGACGTAGGACCGAATCCAGAACACGATCTCCCGAGATCCCTGCACGGACTGCGCGAGGAGGAGAGACGTATTCTCGAGATGCTGCGGCGGCACGGCAACGTGGCCCGCAACGTCAACAAGTCGTTCGAAGAGCAAATGAGTTTCGGCGAACACATGGCCGACCGGCTGGCCGAGCTCGCCGGTAGCTGGAACTTCATCCTCATCTTTCTTGGGCTGATCGCGGTTTGGGTCATCCTGAACGCGTCGCAGCTCATCTTTCACGCCTTCGATCCGTATCCGTTTATCCTGCTCAACCTGTTTCTGTCGTTGCTGGCCGGGCTCCAGGCTCCGGTCATCATGATGAGCCAGAACCGGCAGGAAGATCGCGACCGATTGCATGCACAGAACGACTATGAGGTGAACCTCAAGGCCGAGCTCGAGATCGAACAGCTACATGTGAAGATGGATGAGCTGCGCCAGCATCAGTGGCAGGAGCTGCTCCAGATCCAGGACCGGCAGATTCAGCTGCTGCATCAGCAGATCGAGCTCCTGCAGGGGCTGGTGGGGCAAACCGGCGAAGGAAATCGGGGTTCGGCTGAGTCCTGAGCGCTAGGGCATGGTTCGGACTGATGGGAAGAGCCGGAAGGCCATGATCGCGAAGGCCAGCACGATGACGGACCCAATCGCGACGGTCAGCGGCACGCCGATGGCCGAGCCGACGGTCCCCATGACCATCGCTCCCAGCGGCATGAGACCCATCGGGATCAGCGTGTAGACGCTCATGACGCGGCCGCGCATCTCTTCCGGCACATTCAGCTGTAACAGCGTGTTGGTGATCGCCATGAAGAGCGTCTGCGTGGCACCGATCACCAGCAGCAGCGCGATCGACGGAACGAACCAACGGGAGAGCGCGAAGAAGAAGAGCGTCACCGCGAAGACGAGGGTGATGACAAGCAGGGAGAGTCCCTTACGCTTTGAGCGGCCGAAGCGTCCCACGGTCACCGCACCGCCCAGCGCGCCGACACCGGTTGCCGCCATCAGGAAGCCGTAGCCGCCCGCCCCACGGTGCAGCACGTTGCTGGCGAAGATCGGCATGAGCTGCATGTAGGGGCGGCCTAGAAACGTCGGAATGCTGAGCACGGCCATCAGACCCCAAATACGTCGATCGGCCAGCATGAAGCGGAGGCCGCTCGTAAGGTTCTGCAAGATCGACTGCGGAGCGCGCGGAATCTGGGGGCGCGGACTGATGCGCCACAGCGCATAGACCACCGCGAAATAGCTCAATCCATTAATGAAGAAGGCACCGGAGGTCGAGATGACGGCGACCAGTACGCCGGCCACCGACGGACCGATGATCGCCGCCGAATTCCAGGCGGCCGAATTGAGCCCGACCGCGCTGGCGATGTTCTCCTTGCCGACCAGATCGGGCACCAACGCCTGGCGCGCCGGATTATCGATCGCCATCACCACTGAGCTGAGAAAGGCGAGCAGCAGAATCTGCCAAACGGTGACGATGCCGGTCAGATCGAGCACACCCAGGATGATGGCCAGGAACGCGGCCGTCGACTGCGTGAAGAAGAGGAGCCGCGCCGGTCGAGCCGGTCGGCCAGGACGCCACCAAAGAGGGTGATCGACAGAGCCGGAATCGCGCGCACCAGCCCAACCAGGCCAAGATAGAAGGCGGAGTCGGTCAGCTGCAGGATGAGCCAGCCCTGCGCCACCATCTGCATCCAGCTTCCGATGTTGGAGATGATGCTGCCATACCAGAAGCGGCGGAAGTCTTCGACCGCCAACGCTCCGCCGTTCGGGCGCAAGCGCACGCCGCGCGGGAGCGAGATGGCGGCTGCAGTCCGGTTCAAGGTGCGCCACACGCCGACTGCCCGGTGGGTCATCGGGCGACGGTCGGCGGAGCGCTGTAGCTCGTCAGACTCGGATTTCATGGATTCCCTTGAGTCGTGCGTCTCGTTCAGTGTTCCGCATCACGCTGCTCGGCCTCGTCGACATCGACGAATCCGTTAACGATGAGGTCCAGCAGTCGTCGCAGCCGTTCGTCCTGCACCCGGTCGCGCGCACCGAGCTCGAACGATTGGATGCGTAAATCGGGGATGTCGCGCGCATATTCATGCGCTTGCAACAGCGCCTCGAGCTTGTCGATCTGTCGTACCAGGCGCGCTTCCGGTGTGCAGCCTCGCTCGTATTCCTCCCAGGCGTCGACGATCAGGCGACGCGTCGCCTCGTCGAGTCCGGCCGTCATTTCGCGTAGCGCCTGCTCCTCGGCCTGGCGCTTGGCGCGGTCGGCCGATTCGGAATATGTGGGCTGACTCCGGAAGAGACGATCCCGATCGACCGATTCGTCCGCCAGCGTCTCGTCGAACGGCGTGATGTCGCCGACGATCGCCTCGGGCAGGTCATGGCAGAGGGCAACAATCAGCGCACGTTGCATGTCGATGTTTGGATCGTCGTGGCCGAGCAGCATGACCATCAGCGCGACGCGATAACTGTGACCGGCGACTGATTCAGGCTCAGGCACGTCCAGATGCAGCCAGCCCTGTCTGGGTAGACGTTTGAGCGCACCGGCCATATGCAAGAGCCGCAGCAACGCTCCGTCAGTGCCGGACATCATTCACCTACCCAGATCGACCACGTGAGACCGACGAACCTCAGTCTCGCGCCTTGGTTGAATTGCGCAGCGTGCCGATTCCTTCGATTTCGACCTCGATCGTGTCACCAGGCTTCATCGGGCTGACGCCTTCAGGGGTGCCAGTCATGATGACGTCGCCAGGTAGGAGCGTCATGACCTCGGAGATGAAGCTGACCAGGAATGCGGGCTTGAAGATCAGGTTGCTGGTGTTGCTGCTCTGCTTCACCTCGCCATTGAGCCGTCCCTGGATCGAGATGTTGCTGGTGTCGAGGTCGGTCTCGATCACGGGACCGAGCGGGCAGAAGGTGTCGAAGCCCTTGGCGCGCACCCACTGGCCGTCTTTGCGCTGGAAGACTCGATGGCTCACGTCGTTGCCGCAGGTGTAGCCCAGGACGTAGTCGAGCGCTTCGTCTTCGGAGACGCGTGAGGCCTTCTTGCCCATGACGATGCAGAGCTCGGCTTCGTGGTCGATGCGATCGCCTTCCGGCAGCTCGATGGCGCCGCCGTGCCCGAGCAGCGCGGTCTGCGGCTTCATGAAGAGGACCGGCTCAGTCGGGATCTGCCGCGACGGATCATTCTCGGTGACGTGCAGCGCGTAGTTGAGCCCGACTGCCACGATCTTGCTCGGTTCGACCGGCGGAAGGATGGTGAGCGAGTCCATCGCGCCAACGCGCTCGCCTTTGGTCAGCCCCTCGAAGAGATCACCTTCGGCTCGATAGACGGTGCCATCCTCGACGACGCCAAATGCAGGAGAACCGTTTTCGACATAACGACAAATCTTCATCGTGCCTACCCATCCTTCTCGTCTGGAAGTCTGTTTCGATCGCGCCCTTAACCGACCGACTCGACGTATCGTAGCAGAGATCGGTGGAGTGGGAGGACATGGGGCGATGTGGCAGCGCGGATCGAGCGCCGTGTGTGTATAAGGAAGATGCGCCCCGCGCGGAAGAAGTGAAGTCGGCGCGTGGTCGTCGATCACGCGAGACTCAGCACACCTTCACTAACCCTTTCTCTGGACGGTGGTTGACGTATTCACCCGATGTTCGTCCCACGTTCGCGCTGGAATGAAGCCTGCGCGCTGCACGTTGCACAGCCCGTTGATGGTGAATGACGAATTGGGTCGGCAATCGTTCCGCCTGCGCACGGGGCTGAAGCCGCCGTGCTGACCTACGCGAAGCTCGCTCAAGCGGGCTCAAATTCTACTATTCGAGTACATTCACAGTGTCCCTTGAACTGATTTGGTAACACCCCAACCTGCTTCAGCAGGTTTCGCTAAGTTCCGCGCTGCGGCCTTAGCCCCGCGTGAGCCTTGGCACATATCCCAACTATTGCGTCAAACGCCATCAACGTCTGAACGTACCCGCACATTTGTGTGGGCAATCCCCCGGACCCGCAAGCAGGTTCCCCTGCCCTTCGGCCGAAGGCTAAGAACTCGTACCCAGATGACCGACCAATCGTGCACGGCCCGGATCCAATGGGACGATTGCCACCCTTCGGCCGGGGGACCTCGCAATGGCGTTGGCTCCCCATTCTCCAACTCGCGATGCGCATCACTGGTATTTACCCATCATCTTCGCTATTCTCTGGACACGAAGATCAGCACGACCTGAGGATAAGAGAACCGACGGAATGCACGTCATATCCGCCGACCGGATCTTCCGGTGGCGAGCCACACAGCACGCAGTGACACACGCCGCACCACTGTCCTGAGATCTTTCGGCGCGGACGGACAGTGGGAGCGGGCGCCGCCTGACGGAGCCCCTCCACGCACTCCCAGTGGAGGCCAATTAGTGCATTCCCGAGATGGCATGAGCAGTGCCAATATCCGCCGCAGCGTGCGGCGTTTCGTCCTCTTTCAGATCTCGACCGAGATGCGCTTTGAAAGCGCGATCTGGATCATCTATCTGCAGAGCCGAGGACTCAGCCTGGCGCAGGTGGGGCTGGCTGAAGCGGCCTTTCATATGGCGCCGCTTCTGATCGAGTTGCCTTCAGGCTCGTTCGCGGACCTGATCGGTCGTCGCTGGTCGCTGGCCACCGGATCGGTACTCGTCGCCGTTTCGTCGGCGCTCCTCTGGTCGGCCCATTCGTTGCCGCTGGCCATGGTCGCCCTCTTCCTCTCCGGTGCTTCCTTCAGCTTTCGCTCTGGGGCCGATCAGGCCTACCTCTTCGACACCCTCAGCCTGCAGGCCGATGGACAGCGCAGCTATCCGAGCTTGTTGGGTCGCTTGCTAGGAGTCATGTACCTGGTCGGAGCCGGAGCCGCCTGGATCGGCGCCGCCGTCTCGGAGATCAACTACGGCATCACCTTCGGATTGGCCATGGCCGTCGGGCTTGGTGGCGCCTGGCTGGCGGTCGGGCTGCTCGAGGCCCCGCGAACGCGTGAATCCGCCGTCGAGCGGACGCGTCACGAATCGATCCGCGCCCACATCGTCGAAACGCGCGACACGCTGCGCGGCAGCACGATCCTGTCACTCATGCTGGCCTTTTCGGCCGTCTATTGGGTGGCGGCGACGGTCAGCCATCTCTACCTGCAGGCGGCCTTCGCCGATCGCGGGCTGTCGAATAGCCGTATCGGACTGATGATCGCGGCAACCGGGCTGGTCAACGCAGCGGGCGCCTCGCTGGCGGGCCGTGTGGCGGGTCGCGGTTCGTTCGCAATGCACATGACCTTGCTGGTCGCGGTGAGCGGGGTTGGGCTGATCGGCACCGGATTGAGCGGTCTCGGGATCGCAATCGCGGCCTATCTGGTTGCCAATTTGGCCTCGGGACTCGTCGAGCCGCTCATTTCGAACTGGTTCAACGAGCGTCTGACGTCGGCCAGGAGAGCCACGATCCTCTCGGTCGAATCGTGGCTCTTCTCACTGACGATGATCTTTGCCTTCCCGGCCTCGGGCTGGTTTGCGGAACGCGTTGGTTGGAGCGCGCTCTATTCCGTGTGCGGCGGCGTCACGCTGTTTCTCGCCGTGGTGCTACTGGCAGGATGGCAGCTCCGCCCACGTTTCCCTGCGAACCGTGTGTGAAATGTGCGCTAGGATGCTCGCGCGAATAAGGTCGGCCAGAACGGCGATGCCCTTCTCGATCTGTGCTTCATCGGCGAAAGAATAGGAGAGACGCAGCGTCCCATCGCCGCCACCATGGAAGTGGCAGGCCGTTCCGGGCAGAAACTCGACGCCCTGCTCGCGCGCTGCCTCTCCGAGCCTGGTCGCACTCATGCCCTGCGGTAGGTCGACCCAGATGAAAAATCCGCCGTCCGGATCGGTCCAACTGACGCCCTCTGGCATGTTGGCGATAAGCGCCTTGATCATGGCGTCGTGGCGGCTGGCGTAGATGGCCGTCAGCTCGGAGACGTGCTCGACCAGCGTGCCGCTGGCGCAGAACTCCGCCGCCACCGCGCCCGCGAAGGGGCTGGTGCCACCTTCGGACTTGAGCGCCGCGATGGTCTCGATCAACTGGGGCGTCGCCACCACCCAACCGAGCCGAACGCCCGCGGCCATGATCTTCGAAAAGGTGCTCAAGTACGTGACAAGTCCGCGGTCGTCGAGGCTGTAGATGGTGGGGACGCGTTCGCCGCGGTAACGTAGGTCGGAATAGGCATCGTCCTCGATCACCACGAAGCCGTACTGGTGAGCCAGCGCGACGATGCGGCGTCGCCGATCGAGCGGCGTGGTGACGCCGGTCGGATTCTGGAAATTGGGAATCGTGTAGAAGATCTTGGCCTGGCGGCCCGCATCGAACAACCGCTTCAGTTCATTCTCCAGTGCATCGACGTCGGTCCCCTGCGCATCCAGCGGCACGGTCACGACCTCGGCGCCGGCGGCGCGAAACGTCTGCACCGCGCCGGACCAGGTTGGCTCCTCGCTGATGATCACGTCGCCGGGGTCGCACAGCGCCTGAACCAGGAGATCGAGCCCCTGTGATGCGCCATTGGTGATCAGCAGATTTTCAACCGACGCTTCGATTCCCTGATCGCGCCGCAGCTTGATGAGCAGTTCGTCGACCAGCCGGCCATAGCCGCGCGAGGCGCCGTATTGCAGCACCCACTCGCCGTCCCGCTCCAGCGCCAGGCGGGTCGCCTCGATCACATCCCCTTTCGGCAAGCTGGCGGGATCCGGGAAGCCGGCCAAGAACGAGATATACGAGGCAGATCGTCGCGGATCGCCCATGCGGGCCGGTCCGGTCCGCTTGACGCGGGCACTAAACAGATCTTCAACGGAGTGACTGAGTGACTCGGACACGTGGGCTCCCTTCGAGCGGTTCGCGACATGATGGGCGTTGTTTGGACTATGGCGCGCTATTGTACCGCCTTACGGGCGGCAAATTGCGTCTGTCTCTTCGTTAAAGAGGGTTTGTATAATTGAGTCTGGAGCGCACCGGAGGTCAGATGGCCCACATGGAGTCGCTCCACGCGCCCGTTTCACGCCGATGCACACAGGCATTTGAGAAGAGAGACAGAGTTTGGACGAGTCGCGCGACATATTCGACATGACGATCATCGGTGGCGGTCCCGTGGGGCTCTTCGCCGCCTTCTACGCCGGTATGCGCGGTCTGCGCACGAAGATCATCGACAGCCTCGAGGAGCTCGGCGGACAGCTCATCGCCGTCTATCCGGAGAAGTACATCTACGACGTGGCTGGATTTCCGAAGATCCTGGCCAAGGATTACGTGCGGGAGGCTGTGCAACAGGGACTCTCGACCGGCGCGGTTGCGGCGCTCAACGAAGAGGTTCGCGAGCTCGACCACTTCGAAGCGGACAATTTGATTCGATTGGCGACCAACCGTGCCGAACACTGGACGCGCACCGTCCTCATCTGTGCCGGAGTCGGCGCCTTTGAACCGAAGCGGCTGGACGCACCGGGCGTCGAGAACTTCCTCGGCAATGGCGTCCACTACTTCGTGCGCAACCTCGAGCAGTTCCGCGATCGCGACGTGGTCATCGTCGGCGGAGGCGATTCCGCGGTGGACTGGGCGCTCATGCTGGAGCCGATCGCCAACGACGTCACCGTGATCCATCGCAGTAAGTTCCGGGCGCACGAGCGTTCAGTGCAAGATCTCGAAAGCTCGAGCGCCAAGCTCTTCTACCCCTTCTACGAGGTGAAGGAAGTGCGGGGCAATTCGCGGCTCGAGGAGGTCCATTTCCACCATGCCCGAACCGGTGAAGAGCACGTCGTTCCAGCAAACGAACTGATCGTCGCCATCGGTTTCTCGGGGAAGCTCGGCGAGTTGAAGGAGTGGGGCTTCACCATCGAGCGCAACACCATCGTCGTCGACCCGCTCACGATGGAGACCGGGTTGCCCGGAGTCTACGCGGCCGGTGACATCATCACGCACCCCGCCAAGTTCAAGCTGATCGCCACCGGCGCTGCGGAGGCGGTGATCGCCGTGAACAATGCCGTGACCCACATCGATCCTTCGGCCCGGCTCGATCCGGGGCATTCCACCAACATCATGGAGAAGCGGGCACGAGCAGCCGGATCCTAGCGCCCGTCTCATAGTGGTGGTCCACGGGCGAGGGCAAGCCTCAGTGCTTGCCCATCCCTGTGTCTGCCTGACGGACACCTGTACCGCAAACGGCTCTAAACCCCTCGGTGAGGTTGCGATAGACGCGCCCGGCACGAGCCGCGTCCTGCCGTCAGATCCCCTCAAGCGAACCAGCATATGCTGATATCGTAATATCACTACACTGAGCTACGATAGCCACAGGCTGATAAGGGAATATTGACATACGTTTCATGGCTGTGTTAGTCTACGCCAGCACCCACTCACCGATGCATACCTTCGTCAGCAGTACCGTACCCGGCGCTTCTGATGTTGAGTGGCAACACTAATTTAATACTCGATGCACCCATTCGAGTGAACCGTCCAGTAACGAGGAGGAGGGTTAAGTAATGGGCCAGTTCATCGCCAGACGGCTCATCTGGCTAATTCCGACGATCCTTGTGATGTCGTTGTTGACGTTCGCGCTCATGCACTTGACGCCGGGAAGCCCGTTACAGCCGCTGGCAGCCAACGCCAATCCACTTCCACCTGAAACGCAAAAGAACCTGGCTCACTTCTGGGGGCTGGATAAGCCACTCTGGCAGCAGTACTTCATCTACCTCTGGAAGGCACTGCATTTCGACTTCGGCACCTCCTACATCTATCGCACACGTGAGGTAACAGAAATTCTCCGTGGCGCATT
The DNA here is from genome assembly GCA_963822235.1 of uncultured Chloroflexia bacterium. GTDB lineage: Bacteria > Chloroflexota > Chloroflexia > Thermomicrobiales > Thermomicrobiaceae > CALAGB01. The sequence continues at coordinate 495,917 of CAWGGU010000004.1, read as the reverse complement.
CCCGGTCTCAATGGAGCTTGGCGGCATGGCCATGGCCATCGCCATCGTTTTCGGGATCCCGCTGGGCATCCTGGCCGCCGTGAACCAGAACGGCCCCATCGATTACATCTCCAGTTTCATGGCGACGATGGGTGTGGCCGTTCCGAATTTCGTCCTCTCCATCTTCTTCATCGTGATTTTCGTCATTGTCCTGCACATTTTGCCCGACACCGGTGGCTGGAACGGCCCCCAAGACTGGGTGATGCCCGCCTTCGCGCTCGGGCTCGGTCCCCTCGGCATTCTGGCGCGCTACACCCGCTCCAGCATGGTTGAAGTGCTGCGGCAAGACTATATACGTACGGCGCAGGCAAAGGGGTTAGCCGAGACCAGGGTGGTGATTCGTCACGCGCTCAAGAACGGTCTCATCCCGCCGCTGACCATTATTGGGCCAATGTTCGCCGCTATCGGTACCGGCTCCTTCTTCGTCGAAACGATCTTCCGTGTCCCAGGCATGGGCCGCTACTTCGTCGACAGCATGACCGCTCGAGACTACCCGATGATTATGGCGGTCATCCTCCTCTACGGCGTCTTCCTCTCGTTCATGAATCTGGCTGTGGACGTCGCCTATGGCGTGGTCGATCCGCGCATTCGACTGAGCTAGGAGCACCTGATGAACGCACTTGACAATCCCCAGTCGACGGATGCCGCCTTGAGCACGGAGGTCCCGGGGGCAGGTCAGGCATCGATTCTTGGCGGCGCAGCCGCGCGACGACACCGAACCCTGTGGCGCGACGCCTTCAACCGGCTGATTCAGAACAGGTTGGCACTCGGAGGCGGCATCATCGTCCTGTTGATCGCGCTGACGGCCATCTTCGCGCCGATCATTGCACCCTACAACTACTCGACGCCGGACTTCGCGGCCATCAACCAATACCCGGGCGCGTCGGGTCACCTTCTGGGGACAGACGAGATCGGGCGTGACTTCCTGAGCCGTCTCATTTACGGTGCTCAGGTGTCGATGTTGGTCGGACTTGGCGCTCAGTTCATCGTCTTCATCATCGGTGTACCGATCGGCGCAATCTCCGGTTACGCGGCAGGCACGACGGACACCATCTTGATGCGCTTTGTCGACGTGATGTACGCGTTCCCGCAGCTCTTGTTCGTCATCCTGATCATGGCCTGGCGGGGTCCGGGGTTAGTGAACATCTTCATCGCGATCGGAATTACCGGTTGGGTCACGCTTGCCCGGTTGACCCGGGCAGAGTTCCTCTCCATGCGCGAACGGGACTACATTCTTGCGGCGCGTGCCGCGGGAACCGGTCCGTGGCGGCTGATCACGCGCCACATGCTGCCGAACGCGCTAACCCCGATTATCGTCGCCCTCACGTTCGGTGTTCCGCAGGCCATCTTCACCGAGGCGAGCCTCAGCTTCATCGGCGTCGGCATTCGCCCTCCGCGACCAAGCTGGGGGCAGATGGTGGGCCAGTACTTCGTGAATATTCAGTCCTACTGGTTCATGGCCGTGCTTCCGGCGATCGCCATCGCGATCGTCATGCTCACCTTCACCTTCTTTGGTGATGGTTTGCGCGACGCACTCGATCCCCGGATGCAACGGCGATAAGACGGCGTCAATGCACATGAGCAGGGCTCCGTGAGGGGAGGTGGGCAGGTTCCGTAGTGGAATTGGTCGACATCCGTTGGATGAGCGTCGTTCATTGTGAATGGCGCGAGGAGGAGATTAAATGACGAATCAAAAATGGTGGGAAGATAAAACCCAGCTGAAGATGCTGGCCGATCGATTCGACGCCATCAACGTCGACCGACGTGATTTCCTGAAGTACGTCGGCGCGGCCGGCGGAAGCAGCGCGATTGCCTTGGCTCTCGTGGCCTGCGGTGGCTCCAAGTCGACGCCGACAACGGCCGCGGCCTCAACCGCCACGACGAGTAGCGGCGGGACGACGGCGACGTCGGCCGCGACGACGGCTCCGACCACGGCATCGGGCACAGCGGCCGCGACGAGTGCGTCGACCGCGACAACCGCGTCGACCGCGACAACGAGTGGCTCGGCCGACCTAGCCGCCGATCAGATACTGACCACCAACAGTACAGTCGAGCCGAACAGCTTCGACTTCAACAAAGACCTGTACTGCAATGGCAACAGCAACGCCTTCGCACAGTTGGCGCAGTTCGACGAGCTCCTCGCTGTGCAGCCTGACATTGCCGAGAAGTGGGAATCCAACGCCGACGCGTCCGAGTGGACCTTCCATCTGCGTGATTCCAAGTGGAGTAATGGCGACCCGGTCACGGCTGGCGACTACGAATATTCGTACAAGCGCCAGCTCGATCCGGCCACCGCTGCTCCGTACGCCGGCTTCCTCTACGATATCAAGAACGCTGAGGACTTCAACCTTGGAAAAGGCGGCCTGACCAAGGACGACGTCGGTGTGAAGGCGACGGATGACAAGACTCTGGTCGTGACCTGCAAGGGCCCGACGGGATATTTCCCAGTGCTTGCGGCCTACACGGCTGCCGCGCCGTCGCACAAGGCGTCGGTTGAGAAGTTCGGTGATAAGTGGACCGAGGCCGCAAACATCGTGTGCAACGGCCCGTTCACGTTGACCGAGTGGAAGCACAACGAGAGCTACACGATGAAGCGGAACGATGGTTACTGGAACGCCAGTAACATCGCGCTGACGGAGACTCATCACCCGATCATCGCGGCACAGGACGAGTTCACCGCCTATCAGAATAGCGAGATCGACATCCACCTGCGTGGCGCGCTGGGGAACCTGCAGAAGGTCCAGAGCGACTCGACGCTGAAGAACGAGTACCACAAGTACAACCTCTTCGGCACCTGGTATCTCGAGCCAAACGTCAAGATGGCTCCGTTCGACACCAAAGAGGTTCGTCTGGCCATGGCGCATGCCATCGACCGCGACACGCTGGTCAACAACGTGCTACACGGTCTCGGCACGGTTGCATACACCATGACGCCTCCAGGCATGCCAGGTTACGACTCTAACAAGTACGAAGAGAACACGAAGTACGATCCCGAAATGGCCAAGTCGCTCCTCAAGGGGACCCCGTATGAGGGTGGCAAGAACTGGCCGAAGATCACGATGACCCAGCGCAACAACGAGGGTGACGCGCCGGTAGCAGTCGGCGACGCCATCATCGCCATGCTGAAGCAGAACCTCGGTATGGACATCGACCATGAGCTCGGTGACCCGAAGGATACCTACAACCGTATGTACGAGCACCGCATTCAGCTCATGTGGTGGCGCTGGTACATCGACTATCCGGACCCGAACAACACCATGTATCTGGTCTGGTACTCGAAGTTCCCGACCGGCGAGCGCAACACCTTCTCCGACGACACAATGGACAAGCTGTTGACGGACGCCGCTGGCGAGGGCGACGAGACAAAGCGCATGCAGATGTACTGGGATGCGGACAAGATCATCGCCGACAATGCGGCCGGTATCTTCGTCTACAACCCATGGAACTACATGTTGGTCAAGCCGTACGTCAGCGGTGTCCCGACGGACAAGGACGGCAACCTTGTGCCGGACTGGAACGTCTTCGTACGTATGGACGACCGGATCAAGATCCTGAAGCACTAAGCGTAGCGCGGTCAGGATCAACTTCCCGCGTGGCGCACTCGGTCACGCGAGCCGGTACCAAGTGGGGTTACAGGGAGATTGACACACGATAAATGTCTGTCGGGCAGTGCAGGGTGCGGCCTGCCCGCATCTTTCCTCCTCGTTATCGGGCGAATGACTGGCGGCGTTGCTGCCACCATTTGCCCGATTTTTGTGTGAGGGTCTCTTGATGAGCGCTATCCCACCCGCTAATGTAGCGAGCAGCCGATGACACGCTGGCCGGTCGGTGCGTCGCTGCCGGTCGGTCCCGGTTCGGTGGTGATGCCGAGCGTCTGATAGGACGTGAGGGCGTCGGGTGCCGCGATCATCACCGTGGCGCTGCCGGAGCTGTCGACCTTGAACAGACCTGCCGTTATGCGCGTGCTGCCGTTCACCAGCCAGATCTGATACATCTCATTCGCCGGAGTTTCCGGCAAATCCTGCACCACAAGCAAGGCCTGGTTGGTTTGCGAGCCGATGTACAGCGTTCCATAGGCGCTCGGGGCGTTGTCGGCCACCAGCGGGATCATGTGCGAAACACTCGCCAGCAGTTCGGTATCAACCGATTGCTGCGCCTGTGCAGACTGCAAATTCCCCTGCGTCGTATTCAGATCGTGCCGCAGCAGCATAGCCCAGGCCAAAACCCCAACGAGCAGCACGGCCGCGGCCGCCATCCCAAAGCCGGAGATGCGCCATATGAGCGACGGCCCAGCTGAGCGTGCCGCGCGTGCATCCTCCAGAGATCGGATGTGAGGCGCATCGAGACGGTCGAGCACACGTGCACGCAGCTCTGGCGGAGGCGCCAGCGACGGAACCGCCGCTCCGAGCATGCCGAGCGTTTCCTCGAGTCGCGCCCGTTCAGCCTGGCACGTCGAGCACGCATCAATATGTGCGCCGACGGCCTCCGTGTCGTCATCATCCAACGCCCCGAGGACGAAGGCGGGGAGATCGGGCAGCGCCTCGTCGTGAGTCAGTTCGCGTCGGTCCATGCTTCCGCCTCGGACATGATCTCGTTCAATCGGCGCAGTGCCGTGCGAACGCGGGTTTTGATAGTGCCGAGCGGGATGTCGAGCTTCTCGGACATCTCGCTCTGCGTCAAGCCGTGAAAGTATGCCAGTTCGATCACCTGTTTCTGCGCCTCAGTGAGCTGTTGTAGAGCCAACCGCACTTCCTTGGCGACGGCATGCGCCCAAACCTGCTCTCCCGGTTCCGGCTCCTGATCGACGATGCGCTCCTCGAAGAGTGTGGCGTGCTCGTCCGGACCCGGCGATAGTTCGCGCGAACGCTTGCGCAGCACGTCGATGGCACGATTGCGCGTCACTCGCAAGATCCACGGACCAAACGTGCCACGCGCGTCGACGTAACTATAGGGTCGTTGCCAGAAACCGAGGAAGACGTCCTGAACCACGTCCTCGGCGGCGCGCTGTTCTCGTAGTACGCGGAACGCGAGCGAGTAGACCGGCCGCGCATATCGGTCGTAGAGCGCTTCCATGGCTCGCCGGTCTTGATTGTCACGGATGAGCTCGATCAGTTCCTGATCGCTGGGCTCGCGCGCCAAGGCAAACTCTTTTCTGCAGCGTACGGCTCGCGTATGGTGGTCGACCGATACCGCGTCAAGATTACCAAGTTACCGCGTCCAGCCAATCCCATAAACGACGAATATTGCTTGTCGCGCAACGGAGCGCCTCAGGTTCCCGGCAAACGAATGAGACGGAGGACAGATGATAGACTTTGAGCAAACGTTCTACGGAATCACAATACCTTGCTTAATGACGTCCTGATGGGCAATGATTCCCAGTTCAAGAGCTGACCGAGCGAGCGATGAAAGGCATCGGCATGTCTCCGGCTGCGAACTCAGAATCACAACGCGGCGACGTAGCGCCCGTCGGGTTTGCGTCCCGGCTGCGGGTTCGCGTGCCCGACGTGGTCGATCGCACCGTTCCGCGCTTGTGTGAGATGGCTCAGCCCTATCGTGACGTGCCGCAGGACGTGCTTGCTCGAATCGTGGAGGACTACGTCTCCTCGCTGGCCGATTCCATGCGCGCCGATTCGTTCGAACCATTCGACGCCTTCCTGGATCGAACCGAGCAGTACTGGGCTCCCAGCGGGCTCGGAGTGTCACATGTCATGCAGGGTCTCGACCTTATCAATGATACGTCGCGACAGATGGTCGAGTGTCCCAGCGATGACGTCGTGCGGGTCGACCGCTGGATGCGCGATGCCACACGATTGGTGACTGAGCGCTCTGTCTCCGCCATCAACCGCAAGCTTGCCGACGAGCTGGCGCGCCATCGTCTCATCGAAGAGCGCCTTTTTAGCTTGCAGCGCGTAAGCGCCATCGTGCTGAGCGAGGTCGATCTCGACAGCATGCTGCAGACGATAGTCGAAGAAGCCTTGCAGCTGATTGGGGCGCAAGCCGCCGCGATTCGGCTGGTAGACGAAGAATCGCAGACGTTGCGGGTCATCGCGAGCGTGGGACGGCGCGAATCCCTCTTTCATCAGGAGGCGATGCCAATCCACGGATCGCTTACCGGTTATGCGTTCCGCACGGGCGAGCCGGTGATCAGCAACAACGTCGAGACGGACCCGAGATTGGCCGACGAAATTCGCAGCGCGAGCGTGCTTCATTCCTTGCTGATCGTGCCACTCGTGGTTCGCGAATCTTCGATAGGCGTCCTTTTGGTGACCGATCGGACGACCGGCTCCTTCACCGCCGAGGACCAGCGGCTGCTTAGCCTCTTCGCGGATCAAGCGGCGGCCGCCATCGAGCACGCTCAGCTGCATCAACAAGCACAGCACCAGATCGCCGAGCTCGCCGCGCTGCATCGCATCTCCATCGTCATCTCCTCCAGTCTCGAGATCGAGGACGTCTTCTGGGCGATCTATCACGAAATTCGTCAGGTCATGACGGCTGACGCGTTCCTCATCGGTCTGTCGCGTCCGGACGGCCTGGTCGATCTCGACTTCATCGTCGACGGCGGACAGCGATATGCGCCGCGTCACGCATTCGAGCTCAGCCCGGCCATGAATCGCGCCAAGACCGAGCGCCGCGCGATCATCATCGACGATGTGCGTGGCGAAGGGATCCCGCCGGTCCACACGGTCGGCCATCCACAGACGCGTGTGCGCAGCGTTGTAACCGCTCCGCTTTTGAAGGGGTCCGAAGTGGTTGGGCTGCTGAGCGCGCAGAGCTATCAGCAAGCTAACTACCGGGAGAACGACGCGCAGCTGCTGATGACCATTGCCAATCATGCGGTGGCGGCCGTCGAACATGCGCGGCTCTATCGCCAGGCGCAAAACCTGGCGATCGCCGAAGAACGTAACCGACTGGCGCGCGAGATCCACGACACGCTGGCGCAGGGGCTGATCGGCATCATCCTGCAGCTTGAACGGCTCGACTTGAAGCTGATGGAATCGGACGATTCCTCGCGCGACCTGCTGGAGCGGGCGCTCTCACTGGCACGTGAGAATCTGGAGGAAGCGCGACGATCGGTTCACGATCTGCGCGCCGCGCCGCTTGAGGGGCGAACCCTGCTCGAGGCGCTCTTTCATCTGACTGACGACCTCCGTGGTGAGGGGATGTTCTCGGTCGACCTGCGTGCGCCCATGTCCCTGCCTCTGTTCGCGGCTCGGGTGGAGACCGCGCTCTTCCGCGTGGTGCAGGAAGCGATCTCCAACTGCCGCAAGCATGCGCAATGCTCGGCAATTGCGCTGGACATCGACCTGACCGACGACGTTCTGACGCTCCGCGTTACCGACAATGGCCAGGGGTTCGACATCGAGGAAGCACGCCGCACGCCGGATCGATTCGGCCTCTCTTCGATGTACGAGCGAGTGAGCCAGATCGGCGGTCATCTGGAGATCGAGAGCCAACCGGGTGGTGGAACCTCGGTCAACCTCCACATTCCGCTCGATCGGGCCATTCACAACGAGCTCGAACCAGACTGACACACCTCGCCCGATCCCTCGCTGACATCGCGAACGCTGCCAGCGGTACAATTGCTCGGTTTTGAGTCGGCGAGGAGTGAGGGGTACTTTCGCATCGTGCGACCACAACGACAGACGCGGTCGACGGTGCTCGGCGTCTCCCTTCTGGTCATTAGCCTGATTGTCGCGCTCTGGACGGTCCTCACGGTCGCCTACGGTTCAAGCCATCACGTGGTGCCTCGGATCTTCGATGGAAACGCCGCGCCGAGCGCCACACCCACCGCCCGGCCAGCTTCACCCATCTCCGCGCAGGCGACTCCCGACTACACCTCGATGAACCTTTCGGCACAATCGATCTACTTCATCGACGCCAACAGTGGCGCCGTCCGGTTCGAGCGTGCGGCGGATGCCGCCAGGGCGCCAGCCAGCACGGCCAAGCTCATCACGGCGCTGACCGCCCTCAAATATGCGCGACCAGAAGAGGTCGTGACAATCGCGCAGTCGGACGTGGTCGATCCCGTCCAGGAATCAAACATGGGTTTGCAGGTCGGGGATACCGTCACGGTGCACGATCTGTTCGTGGGACTCTTTCTCCCGTCCGGCAACGACGCGGCCAACGCGCTGGCCCGCTTCGTCGGGGAGCGGCTTCCCGATACTTCCAAGCCGCCGGTGCAGCGCTTCGTCGACGAGATGAACGCCACAGCCGCGACGCTCGGCATGAACGGAAGTCACTTCGTCAATCCGTCGGGGGATGACGTGGACGGACAGGTCGTCACGGCGCACGACCTCGCCATCGCCGCTCGTACGCTCCTGGCTGACCCGGCGCTACGACCGATCGTGGCCCTGCCAGATGCGGACGTTCGGATTGGTGGTCCAAATGCGCGCGTGACGCACCTGACCAATACCAACGAACTGCTTCTGACTAACGGCGTCTACGGCGTCAAGACCGGAACCACCCAGAATGCCGGGGAGTGCCTCATCGTGGCCTATCGCACGGCCTCGGAGAACGTCATCGCCGTGATCCTCGACAGTCAGGATCGCTATTCCGACGCGCGCACACTCCTGGATCTGCCTCCGCCGCCTCCACCCACTGCCACGCCGTCACCGTGATTCAAGTTGAAGGCTCCGCGAACGATCGTGGAGCATTGCGACCTGCCTGGGTCCGAGCCGTAATGACGGCGAAAGCCCCGTGAATGACCGCGGCCAGCAGGGGGCGGCGAGTTGAACCGGCTCTGTGTGCTGGACAGCGAGTCACAGAAAGCATGTGCGGACATGTGTACGTACGCCACTACTCACATTAACGTACATACAGGCGCACGTCGTGAGGCTGTGGTATAGTGGCCGACATGGGAAGGGAATCGCATAACGGCAACGGGGGGCCGGCGAACGACCCATCTTCAGTTCGATTTGGCTGGCGTCCGGACGCAGATGATGTCGCGACCGGCGACGATTTGCGTGTGCCTCCATCGCCGCCACGTCACGTGGCGCCTCCAATACCTCCCCGCACAAATGGTCACTCAAACGGACACCAAAACGGCCAAACTAATGGACACGGCAACGGGCGTAGTAGGGTAGATAACGACGTTCACGCATTCGGCGTCCGAACGAGCTCGATGCTGCTGGATGCTCCACCCATCGATGCCCCCCGCATTCAGGAGTTGCAGCCTTATCGGCCCGCGGAACCGAAGGTCGACGAACGCGCTCGCCATCGTTCCACGAGTCGCCGAGCTGGAACTCCCAAGATCATCCTGCACGCATTAGTGGTCCTCACCATCGCACTGGTCGTGGCTGGCCACGGCTACTGGCACGAGATTCCCCAATCCGTCCCGCACCCGACCGATTCCACACGCAACTTGCGGCTGGGCCAGCTACCAACCCTTGGGCTGAACGGCGCGTCGACCGTCTCCTACACCCTCGCCTCGGCAGGTGGATCGACCCAGGACGGCTATATCTCGCAGTTCTCGACGGCCATCATCCCTGAACGACTGAATATTCAGACCGTGCAAGCCACGAACGGCCAATCGATCGCCGATATCGCTAAACAGACTGGGCGTTCGATCGACACACTGCTGTGGGCCAACAGTCTGACCGACCCGGCCAAACCGCTGGCTCCGGGTACCGACGTACGCGTCCCGCCGGTCGACGGCATGCTCCACGTCATTCATGATGGAGACACGCTCGACAGCATCGCCGCGCGCTATCAGGTCGACGTTTCGGCCATCACCGACTACACGCCGAACAACGTGCAGTCGACGTCGGATCTGGTGCCGTACCGCTTGATCATGGTCCCTGGCGGCAAGATGCCAACGCGTGATCAGGTCGTCACCTACGTCGTACGCGAGGGAGACTCGCTGGCAACCATCGCACAGTATTTCGGGCTGCAGCCGGACACGGTCGTGTGGGCCAACAGCCTGCCCAACGGCGACCTCATCTTCCCCGGGCAGAATCTGGCGATTCTTCCGACTGACGGGGTGATGGTGACCGTCAAGGATGGCGACTCCGTCGACAGTCTGGCGACCAAGTACGGTGTCGAAGCCAAGGACATCCTCGATTATCCGCTCAACGGTCTGGGAAGTGGCGGCAAGCTTCGATCCGGTCAGCAGGTGATGATCCCTGGTGGCGCTCCGCCCGCTCCGCCGCCGACACCGACTCCAGCCCCAGTGCAGCAAGCGTCGTCATCTTCATCGTCGTCGGCATCATCGTCTCAAGCGCCGCCGCCGCCTCCAGCACCGGTTGCTTCGACCGGATTCATCTGGCCGACCAGCGGCACCCTTACGCAGTATTTCGGTCCGACCAGCTTCTGGATGGAGCCGGCCTACGCCGGTTACGCCCACTTCCACCAGGGAATCGACATCGCTAACGCCGCCTACACGCCGATCGTCGCGGCCGCCGCCGGAACTGTCGTCTTTGCCGGTTGGAACACGTCCGGCTACGGCTACGCAGTCTCGATCAACCATGGCAACGGTCTGGTGACCTGGTACGGGCATATGGCCGAGCAACCGGCCGTCTGGGTCGGCGAGCAGGTCAGTCAGGGACAATACCTCGGGCCGATGGGCAGCACTGGCGCGTCGTCCGGGAATCACACCCACTTTGGCGTCCTCAAGAACGGCGTCTGGGACAACCCGTTGAAATACCTCCCTTAATCCGCGTTCGGTGGATCACATCGACTTGATCGGCGATCGGAATGGATGTCGTTCAGGTGGGGCATCGGCTCTGCGTGCTCTGATGAGACGACGACCATTGCGCGACGCGGTGCGATCCCGCAGGATCGTCGCAACGATCTATTCGACCGCGAGCCGCGTCAGACGCCACTCGTTGACAGATTGAGGAGCAAACGTCATGAAGCTGGGATTCATCGGACTCGGGAACATGGGATTCCCGATGACGCTCAATCTGCTGCGCGCTGGATTCGACGTGACGGTCCACAACCGCAGTCGTGAGGCCGTACGGCGCTTGACGGTGGAAGGGGCGCATCCGGCCGAGACGCCGGACGAGGTCGCGGCCCGATCAGACGTCGTCATCACCTGTCTGCCGACACCTGCCACGGTCGAACAGGTCTATCGGGACGATCGCGGACTGCTGGCCGCGGCGCGCGACGGACTGACGCTAGTCGATTGCTCCACGGTCGCTCCAGCCCTGAGCCGGGCGCTCTATGAAGAAGCGCGTGAAGCTGGCGCGGCGTTCATCGACGCGCCGATCAGCGGCGGACCGGCCGGCGCCAAAGCTGCCACGCTGACGATTATGGCTGGAGGAGACGCCGACGCCTTCGAGCGCGTGCTTCCCATCTTTCAGGCGCTCGGTACGAACGTGCACCACGTTGGTCCACCCGGCACCGGCAGCGTCGTCAAATTGATCAACCAGCATCTGACCGCCATCAACACCGCGACCGTGGCAGAGGCCATGGTGCTGGGTGCCAAGGCTGGAGCCGACCCACAGATTCTGTTCGACGTCATCAAGACCAGCTTCGGTGCCAGCACGATGTTCAACCGGCTCGTGCCGTTGCAGATCCAGCGGCATTTTGATGAAGGAGCGCCCATCCGCATCATGCTGAAGGATCTCGAGCTCATCTCGGAGATGGGGCGGGACCTGAACGTGCGACTGCTGCTGGCGTCGGAGGCCCGGGAGGTCTACCGCGAGGCGGTCGCGCTCGGGTTCGGTGACGAAGACATTGCCGCGTTGGTCAAGCCGCTCGAGCGGGTTGCCGGAACTGAGGTGCGCCCGCACGATCAGTCCGAATCGACCTGACACGTATGGTCGAATGCCACCGATTCCACACCCGGCCGATGAAGAGAGGGTCACGTGCTCACGATCCAGATCATCATTATCGTCGTTCTGATTCTTTTCAATGCTTTTCTCTCTGCGTCGGAAGCCTCGATCATCGCGTCGCGCAAGACCCGACTGCAGTTGATGGCTGATGAAGGCAACGTGGGCGCGCAGCGCACGCTCGACTTCGCCAAGCATCCGAGCCGGTTTCTCGCAACGATTCAGGTCGGTATTTCACTCTCTGCGTTCTTCGCGTCCGCCGTCGGCGCGGTCAGCCTGATTGGTATTTTCGTCAAGGGATTTCGCGCCGTCCCGCTCGGTGCGATTTCGGACAACGCGACGGTGATCGCTCTTATCGTTGAGACAGCGGCTCTTGCATTTTTGACCACCGTCTTTGGAGAAAACGTACCGAAGACGATCGCCGTCCAGAGCGCTGAAGCGGTGGCCGTTCGCATCGCCCGTCCGCTCGAAATCGTAGCCAAGATTACCCAGCCGATCGCTTTCTTCGTCACGGGTGCGACCAACCTACTCTTGCGGTTGGCCGGCAGTGGTGCGCGGGTAGCGCTTCCCAGCGTGACGCGCGGGGAGCTACTCGCCATGTTGGAGGCTGCGGAGGACGAGGGGATCGTTGAAGCGACCGACGCCGACCTGATCGAGGAGGCGTTCGGCTTTGGCGACACCGCGGCCCGCAGCGTGATGGTCCCGCGCGTCGACGTATCGGCTGTGGAAGGCACGACGCCGTTGCGTGACATCGTTGAGCGCTTCTTCGAAACTGGCTACTCCCGTCTGCCCGTCTATCGCGATTCGCTGGACGACGTCATCGGCGTTCTGCACGTCAAGGACGTCTTCCGCATGCTCCTGTCGGACGAACCACAGACGGAGTTGCGCTCGTCGGACGTGATGCGGCCGGCCTATTTCGTGCCGGAGTCGAAGCCGATCGACGAGCTCATGGCGGAACTGCAGGCACGTCGGACTCAGCTCGCCATCGTCATCGACGAGTTCGGCGGCGTGGCCGGACTGGTCACGCTCGAGGACGTCATCGAGGAACTGGTGGGCGAGATCGCCGACGAATTCGATCCCGGCTACGAGCCGTTCCACAGCGTCGAGCCGGGCGTGATGGAAGTCGACGGACGGGTGCCGATCGCCGATCTGCTCGACCGTCTCGACTTCGAGCGGGACGCGTTGGGGCTGGAGGTTGAGGCCGAATCGGTTGGCGGTCTGATCAGCTACTTCCTGGGGCGTATTCCGGCGGCTGACGACGTCGTGACGGCAGGCCCGCTCCGATTCCAGGTGAAGGAGATGAAGGGGAACCGCGTCAGCAAGGTGATCGTCTACGACGAACGGCCAGGCGAAGGCGAGGCGCAGAACGACACGTCGGAATTGAGCGCGGCCGACGACGAGGGTTGATCGGAGCCGCCTGCATCGCGCGCATCGGGCCGATACGGCTGGCGTCTGCATCGATCCGAACGCAATGCGCGCATCTTGAGAAGGGGTGTTAGTAGTCGATGGCAACGGTGCAACGCACGGGTCGGGTAGTAGTCGACGTGTCACGTAGTCCGCACGCGCGGCTGCAGCCTGTTCCAGTCGACGCGGTGCGCTTCGAGGACGATCTCTGGGCTCCCAAGATCGCACACGTGCGCCAGGTGATGCTTCCGTCCCAGTACGCCTCGCTCGAGGAGACGGGGCGTCTGGCCAACTTCCGACGTGGTGCCGCTAAGGAGATCGGAGAGTTCGAGGGCTTCTACTTCAACGATTCCGACGTCTACAAGTGGCTCGAAGCCGCCTCCTGGGTGCTGGCATCTCAGACGGATGCCGAGCTCGATGGGCTGGTCGATCGGGTCATCGAGGAGGTCGGCGCGGCACAGCTTCCGGATGGCTATCTCGACAACTTCTATCTCGGTGATCGCGATGAATTTGCGCTGGACCGAGCTAACGCGGACCCACGAGCTCTATTGCGCTGGGCACCTTTTCCAGGCGGCGGTCGCGCATCATCGTGCCACCGGCAAGACGAGCTTGCTCGGATCGCCACCCGCTTTGCCGATTTGATCTGCGACGTCTTTGGACCGGCCGAAGGCGGGAAACGGCCGGGGACCGACGGGCACGAAGAGGTCGAGCTGGCGCTGGTCGAACTGAGTCGCGAGACCGGAAACCGGCGCTACCTAGACCAGGCCCGCTACTTCCTGGACGCTCGTGGCCACGGTTTGGTCGGAGGTGACGAGTATCACCAGGACCACATGCCGTTTCGGCAGATGGACGCCATGGTCGGACACGCCGTCCGCGCCGTCTATCTCAACGCGGGTGCGGCGGACATCTACGCCGAGTCGGGCGAGCAGACCCTGCTCGAGACCCTCGAACGGCTCTGGGCGAACATGGTCGAGCGGCGCATGTACGTGACCGGCGGCATTGGATCGCGGCACGAGGGGGAGGCCTTCGGTGCTGACTTCGAACTGCCGAATTCACGTGCCTATGCCGAGACGTGCGCGGCCATCGGGAGCGTCATGTGGAGCTGGCGCATGTTGTTACTCACCGGCGAAGCGCGTTACGCCGACCTGATCGAGCACACCCTGTACAACGCCGTGATCCCGGGCGTTTCACTGGATGGAAGCGCCTACTTCTACATGAACCCACTCGAAAGCGACCGAAACTATCGGCGCGAGCCCTGGTTTGAATGCGCCTGCTGTCCGCCAAACATGGCGCGCACGCTGGCGTCGCTCCCCGGCTACGTCTACAGCACCTCCGAAGATGGAATCTGGGTGCATCTGTATGGCGCCAACACCGCTGAGATCGAATTCGATGGGAAACCGATCCCGCTCGAGCAGCGCGGCAATTACCCGTGGGACGGTACGGTCGAGATCGTAGTGGGGACCGATGGCGACTTCGCGCTGATGTTGCGTATTCCAGCGTGGTCCGAGTCGGGCGCTTCAGTCACGGTCAACGGCGAGCAGGTTGCAACTGACCCACGACCCGGCAGCTATGTGCGCATCGAACACTCCTGGCACCCCGGAGACGTCGTCCGCCTCACGTTCCCCATGCCGGTGCGTCTGATCGAGGCCCATCCGCACGTCGGGGCGGCTGACGGCCGCGTCGCGGTGATGCGTGGCCCGATCCTCTACTGCGCGGAGCAGACGGACAATACCGCATTCGACCTGCGCGACGCCCGTTTGATCGCCGACGTGGAGATCCGGGTTGAGCAAGGCGACGGTCCGCTTGCGGAGCTGCCCATCCTTCGCGCCGAGGCGTTGGTCGACACGCCGGACGCGGATTGGGACGGGCGGCTCTACCGTACCCGCAGAACACCGAGCGATGTCTCCGTGCGCCGCTCAGCGCTCACGCTGGTGCCCTATTTCGCCTGGGCCAACCGGGAGCCGGGGCGGATGATCGTTTGGGTGCGGGTGGGGGAGTAGCAGCCCTCATCCCCGTCCCCTCTCCCGTCCGAACGGGAGAGGGGAGATGGAGCACAGACGTCAAGCGTTGTTCCCCTTCTCCTGCGGGGTACCCGCTTGCGGGTCTGGAGAAGGGGTCAGGGGATGAGGGCGGTCCGAGACCACCGTCCCCCTACAACTTCTCTCCAACCCCAGAACCTTCTGCTGGCGTGGGGATCCACCACTCTTCGCCGCGCACGGTCTGCACGTACTCGGGCCAGCGCAGGTCAACCGGGGGCGCGAAATCCTTCGGCAGCAGCGGCGCGACCCACTTCGATCCGCCCACGCCGCCACCGGTCCGCTCGTTGAACTCGTCCTGTGCCGCCTTGAGCACATCCGGCTGTGTGATCAGGTCCAGGAACGTTCCGGCGATCGTCTTGCCGGCCGCGAAAAGCCCGGGATCCACCGCGGCCGGCAGTCCACCGATGGCGTTGTAGGTCCAGGCGGGGTACTCGTACCCGGCGCTCGGCGACTGCAGGCGTGGACGGCCGGTGAAGAGTCGCACCGACGGCGCATGCCAGGTGTAGTCGACATAATCATCGGACGTGAAGTTCAACTGCCAGGCGGGCAGGGAGTGTCGCAAGTTGGTTTCATACTCCTGTGGCGAGATAAGCCGCTCGCAGCCCTCGTTGAACGGATTTTCCATGGGCGTGATGCCCAGGTTCTCCTGAATCTTGCGGCCGAAATCACGAGCCTCTTCGCTCAGCTTCGGCGGACCGGCCAGTTCCAGATTCTGATACGTCAGGTCGGCCATGACGTGGTTGGTGAGTCCGACCCGTGTCTTGGTCACCCAGCGGACCGATGCCTGACAGCCCGTCGTCGCGGCGGCTTGACGCGCGTTGTTCTCCAGCACGTTGTAGATCTGCTGCTGGATGCCGAGCGTCGGACCGCGCCACGAATACTGGATCTGACTGAAGCGGGGCGGCAGGTTGTCGGAGGTCGCATCGCCCGCCACCATGATGAACTCGTTGAGCGTCCAGGTGCCGGTGTGCGGGAACATGGCCTCTTTGGTGTATTTAGTCATGGTGTACATCAGACATAGGGCGTCGATGGCCCCTGGACAACGGGCCGCGGCATGTGAGCTTCCCTGCGTCGGGATCAGACTCTTGTCGATCCAGTCCTCCGGGTGCAAGGTCTCGAAGCTGAAGACCGCGCTCCAATAGGAGCCACATTGCGTATCCCAGACGGTCGTGTTGGTGCCGTGTGGGTGGTAGGCGATGAAGGCGTCGGCTCCGTCGTAGTAGCCCTTGGCGGCATGAACCGGCTTGGAGCCGCAAACCTTTTCGGCCGGCTCACCGAAGAACTTGAGGGTTCCCTTCAGCCCGAACTTCTCCATGGCGGCCTTGGTCGCCAGAACGCCGGTCAGCGCGCCGGTACCGAGCATCGAATGGGGGTCGGTATGACCCGCCGTCCATGGGTGGAAGCCATCGCGCGGCGCCTCGTGCGGCGCGACTTGCTGGCAGTTGCCCGGCACCGCGTCATATTCGGCATACGTACCGAGAACCGGCTTCCCTTCGCCCCAGGTCGCCAGGAAGGCCGTGGGCATGTCGCCGCTGCCTTCCTCGACAGTGAAACCTTCAGCTCGCAAGAGGTCGACGTAGGCCTTTGCTGAGCGATACTCGCGCCAGGCTGGCTCGGCGTAGTCCCAGATCTCTTTGTTGAACGCGGAGATGCGCGCGTTGTTGTCGTCGATCCAATCGTGAGCGAACTGTTTCTCGTCATACTGGTTTGCCATGGGAACCGACACCTCCTTGATGTCACCACAACCACCACCGCCGGACGCTCACGAGAGTGCAGTGTCCCGGCTCGCGGCCAGGGGACGAAAGTCCGGATGAGGCTGACGACCGATTGTTCGATGCTACGCTCACGCTAGGAGAGGAGCCAGCGACTGTCAAGAGTGAACGTGCGTCGGAATGCCAAAAGACGTCATTCTTGACAACACGTTGACGCTCTGTTACGGTCGCCGCACTACTACACTGGACAATTTTGAAGCTTCTCGTCACCTCTCATTCCCGTTGGCAGAGATTCGGAACTCGGAGGTGTCAGCCAACTGGCAAGCATCAGCCGGTCGTCGATCCTCTCGACAACATGAGCATTCCGGCACACGAATTGACCATCTTCATTGCCTCGAACCGTAGCACTCAACCCGTCTCATTTGGTCACATCTATTACACGGCTGGATGCGACAGAACACGCTGATTCGACGTCATC
Source organism: uncultured Chloroflexia bacterium (assembly GCA_963822235.1). Lineage (GTDB taxonomy): Bacteria > Chloroflexota > Chloroflexia > Thermomicrobiales > Thermomicrobiaceae > CALAGB01. The sequence goes on along the minus strand of CAWGGU010000004.1, from coordinate 478,474 downwards.
CATATCGGACTCAGGGCGGAGCAGAAAGGCAATGCCGAAGGATGGTCAACGAGCCGTTGACACAAACATCACCCCATACTGAACGCGAACTTGCCGGAGCATCGGTGACGCTTGAGCATCTCGAGAAGCGTTTCAACGCCGTGGTGGCTGTCGACGACGTGATACTGTCGATCGAACCAGGCGAATTCATCACCTTGCTCGGTCCGAGTGGCTCGGGCAAGACCACCACGCTCATGATGATCGCCGGATTTGAGATCCCGACGGGCGGCGAAATTTACATCGACGGCGACCCGATCGTTACGACGCCTCCGTTTCGGCGCAACATCGGGATGGTCTTTCAGAACTACGCGCTCTTCCCGCACATGACGGTGGCAGAGAACATCGCGTTTCCACTAAAGCAGCGCAAGGTCGACAAAGACACGATCGCGCGTCGGGTGGCTGAAGTGCTCGACGTCGTGTCACTTCCAGGCTACGAGGGACGGTATCCGCGTCAGCTATCCGGTGGCCAGCAGCAGCGTATCGCTCTGGCGCGTGCGATCGTCTTCAACCCGCGGGTGCTGTTGATGGATGAACCGCTCGGCGCACTCGACAAAAAACTGCGAGAAAACCTGCAGCTTGAAATTAAGCGACTGCACCAGGAACTCGGAATCACCTTCATCTACGTGACGCACGATCAGGAAGAGGCCCTGGTGATGTCCGACCGTATTGCCGTGATGAATCAAGGCAAGATCATGCAGCTGGGAACCCCGGTCGATCTCTATGAACGGCCAAACAGTCGATTCGTCGCCTCGTTCATTGGTGAATCGAACTTTCTGGACGGAACGGTAGCAAGCTCGGACTCGGGTGTGGCGGAGGTGCAGGTCAATGGTCAATCGATCAAAGCGGTCGCCGGTGACGAACTTCACTTGGGAACGAAGGTGACTCTGGCTGTACGTCCCGAAAAGGTCAGGTTTCAGGACGGGAACGTCGATCCTTTGGATTCGCGCCTGAACCGACTATCAGCCCAGGTGAGTGAGGCCACCTTCATTGGTGAAATGCGGCGTTACGTCGTACGGATCGACGACGCGCTTACCATGACGCTCAAACAACCGCTGCGGTATGGGATCCCCCATTATGAACCGAACGATCGTGTCGAGCTGATATGGCACGTTGAGGACACGCGTATCGTCTCGATTGGCGATTACTGACGTCACGGGAGGTGAGATGTCCGGCTCACCCATCGCTCAACCTCAGATCGAACATTCAGAGAGGTTTGCTCGCAACAGGGTGGCGTTGGCACGCCTGCGCCGAATGGTCCAGCTCCGCTCTATCGTCATCGTGCTGCCCTTGCTGGCGTATCTGCTCATCTTCTACGCCTATCCCGTTGCCGCCATGCTCCTGCGGAGCGTTAGTGAACCGACATGGTCACTGACCAATTTCAGGACGATGGTCAACACGAACGTCTACTTTCACGTTCTGTGGATCACGACATGGATCAGTATCGTGGTGACGGTCTGCACGCTGTTGCTTGGCTATCCGGTCGCCTATCTTCTTTCGAGCGTGAGTCCCGCCAAGTCGAATCTGTTGATCATCCTGGTGCTGGTCCCTTTCTGGACCAGCATCCTTGTGCGGACATATGCCTGGATGGTGCTGCTGGGTCGGCAAGGGATCATCAACGAGTTTCTCCAGTGGATTGGGTTGATCAACGAACCCATGCGGCTGCTGAACACGCGCTTCGCCGTCTACGTGGCCATGGTCCACATCCTGTTACCGTTTATGGTCTTGCCCCTCTACAGCGTGATGCGTGGGATCGATCGCAGCCTGCTTCGGGCCGCTGAAGGACTTGGTGCCCGGCCGAGGTCCGTTTTTCGGCACGTACTTTTGCCGCTCTCGTTGCCGGGAGTTGCGGCCGGCTGCTTATTGGTCTTCATCCTCTCTCTTGGGTTCTACATCACACCCGCGCTGGTCGGCGGCCCCAAGGATCTGATGATCTCGGTGTTGATCGCTCAGCAGGTCGATCTGTTCAACTGGCCGTTTGCATCGGCGCTTGCCACGGTCCTGCTCATCGGAGCGCTCCTGATCTTCGTGATCTTCAACCGCATCCTGGGGGTCGAGAAGATATTCGGGGGAGCGCGCACGTGAGCACGAACGAGAAGGTTGGATCACGCCGTTCAGTACGCCAACCAAGAACGTCGTTCGCGCGGTACGTCCTGTATGTGGTGGTCGGGATCGTCATCCTTTATCTGATCTTCCCAATCCTGGTCATCATCCCGCTGTCCTTCTCGTCCGCCAGGTATCTCAGCTTTCCGCCGCCAGGATTCAGCCTGCAGTGGTATCACAAGTTCTTTAGCCGATCGGATTGGCTCAATGCCGCGTTTCTTAGCATCTGGATCGGCCTGTCGGTGATGGTGCTGGCCACTGTTCTCGGCACCGCCGCATCGCTCGGGCTGGTGCGTGGCCGATTTCGCGGCCGCCAGTCAATCAACACATTCCTCGTGTCGCCGATGGTAGTGCCGTCGATCATCGTTGCCATCGGAGTTTATTTCTTCTACTCCAGAATTGGATTAGTCGGTCACCCGATCGCCCTGATCATTGCCCACACGGCGCTGGCAGTGCCGTTCGTGGTGGTCAACGTCTCGGCGACGTTGTACGGCTTCGATGAGCGCCTGGAATATGCCGCCATGAACCTCGGCGCGAATCGTTGGCAGACGTTCTGGCGGGTGACTTTGCCGATTATTCGGCCCGGAGTTCTGGCTGGCGCCCTCTTCGCCTTCATCACATCGTTTGACGAGCTGATCGTCGCATTGTTTGTCTCGGGAACCGGCGCGGTGACGCTTCCAAGAAAAATGTGGGACAGCATTCGGTTCGAGATCGATCCGACCATCGCCGCGGTGTCGACCATTCTGATCCTGTTCACCGGCACCCTGTTTCTGTCAGCCGAGATGTTGAGGCGCCGTTCGGAACGCCTGCGGACGGTCGTGGTCACCGAGGTGGAGTAGAGCTCTGCCACAAGCACGCCGAGGGAGGCCAGCAGCAATTAAATCCATGCGATGACATGCGTCCGATTGGAACTCACAGGTGAGGAGGTACACCGGGCGAAGCAGTGGCCCAGGTCGGGGCGGTTGGTATCGCCGAGCCGAGTCGACAAGCGAGGACCGGCGGATCGCATGATCTGGCGGTCGAGGTGGAGGTGTTCCGGATGGATCGTGATGAGCTTTTCGCACGCTATCTGTTGTCCCAGCAGTTCGCGTCACCGCATGCGGCGGCCTACAATCGTCGCCAATTTCTCCGTCGCGCCTTTCAGCTCGGAATTGGCGCCAGCGCGATCGCATTCCTGGCGGCCTGCGGAAGCTCGAGTGCCACACCGACGGTAGCTGGCGGTGGGAGCGGCTCGACGGCAACATCGGGCGGCGGTTCGAGCGCCAGCCCCGCGGCGGTCAATCTCCCTGAAATCACGTCGATCCCCAACAATTTGAAGGGGAGCGGTGAGGTGCGGGTCGTCTCGTACGGGGGCGCGTTTCAGGATGCGCAACGCCAGGCGTACTTCAAGCCATTCGAGCAACTTTCGGGTATCAAGGTGATCGACTCGGAAGGGCCAGACACCGCCAAGGTCAAGGCAATGGTCGACACCAAGAACGTGCAGTGGGACATCGGCGAGTTCGACCGTGGCGACGTCATCAATCTGGCGAAAAAGGGGGATTATTGGGAGGAGATCGACTACAGCCTCGTTGATACCGCCAATATCGATCAGACCTTCCAGTACAAATACTCGCTCGATATGCTGCCATATGCGCAGATCTACGCGTATCGTACCGACGTCTTCACTGACGCCAAGCCGAGTGGCTGGGCCGATTATTGGGATACGTCGAAGTTCCCCGGTCCACGTAGCATGCCGGGTGGCTCCGGTGGACTGACGCCGGATCTGGAATCGGCAATCATGGCGACTGGCGTTCCGGCCGACCCCGCCAAGATCTATCCAATCGACATCACTAAGGCCTACGATAGTTTGTCGAAGGTCAAGAAGGATGTCGTGAAATGGTGGGATGCCGGAGCGATTCCGGCGCAGATGCTGAACGATAAAGAGGCGGTTATGGCGACCGCCTGGAATGGGCGCATTGCCGCCATTCAGAACACGGGCGCTCCGGTCGAGATCGCCTGGGATCAGGGTCAGCTCCTCAAGGATGCCTGGGCCGTGCCGAAGGGCGCCAAGAACAAAGAGAACGCGATGAAATTCATCGCCTTCATCACGCTGCCGATTTCACAGGCGCGACTCTCCATGCTCATCCCATACGGCTTCGTGAACAACAAGTCGACCGACTCCATCCCACCAGAGCGGCTGAAGATCCTACCGACCGCTCCAGATATCAAGTCGAAGCTCCTGATTCACGATTCACAGTGGTGGGCCGATAATCGCGACGCCGTGCTTGAAAAATGGAACAGCTGGATTCTCAGTTGATCGATTTCCGCGTGGCCGCTCCTCAGGCGAGGGGCGGCCACGTGGATGTCTTCACCGTTTCCTGAGGTCGCCATGCCATGACGCGGTGGTGTCGGCAACGTGGGCGATCGCAACCGCGCGCGCTCTGTTACGGCGTCCAGATATTGTTCCAGGCCTCCATCCAATTCTGGCCTCGGCTGATCACCTTCATGTCGTGGTCCGTGATCTCGACGTTAGGACGGTTGCGGAACGGTTGAGCCGTATCAGCTGTCGACAGGTCGATGGTGATCGTCGTCGGACTCGCCGGGACATACGGTTTGACCGCCTTGAGATCCTTGAGCGCCTGCCTGGCTCCCTCCTCGATCATCTGGCGCGCCTTGACGGGTGCGATCTGACGGGCGGAGTAGCGTGAGAGCCCCTGTTTGACTGTCACGGTCGTCAGTCCCGGGCCGAGAAGATCGGTCACCTCGCGACAGGTGGCGGTATCGCCGGTGACGAGCAAGATCGGCGTGTCGTAGTGTCCGCAGAGCGCGGCGTTGATGCCGGATTCGCCCACGAGGTCATCGTTGAACCAGAGGTTGCGCCAGGTGGTGGTCGAGATGGTATGACACAGGACGCCATCCGGTGTGTTGGCCCGCGCGTGCATGCCGACGAGTAGACAGGCGTCGCAGCCCTGTTCCAGTAGTTCCACGTAGCGCGACCAGGTGTGATGGGCCACCCACTCGACGTCAGGATCGAGCAGTTCCGGAATGTAAGAGTTGAAGGACCAATCGCCACCGGCGCCGTGACAATCGACCGCCACGATCTCGGTCGCGCCAGCGGCCTTGGCGCCACGTACCGCGGCGTTGATCTCCTCGGTATAGAGGCGCCGTCCCTCTTCATACATCGGCGCGCCGCCATTGACCTGGCTCCAGGTGACGATGCCGCTGACCCCTTCCATGTCGGACATGATGAGGACTCGCATGTGTACCCCTCTGCATTGATGGCTGCTGACGTTTGAACCCGCTGGACACCAAAGTGTCGAGGAGGGGTGCCGAACCGTCAAGGACGAAGCCGCCGGCCGCACAATTGGATGTGATATGGTCCGTCGGTTGTAGGATTCGTGACGTTTGGAACAAGATCACTGGGAAGATCAGGGAAATATGCGTCGATCGGCTTTCATCGCCCTTTTGCTCTGTGTCAGCATCTTGGCAGCATGCGGTTCATCCTCCTCGAACAGCACGTCAACGTCATCGGCCAACAGTTCACCCACCGCCAGCGGCTCGATTCCGTCGGGAAGCCCATTCGGTTCACCGGTCGCCAGCCCGAGTGCACCCGTCAAGATCACGATCGCGACCGGTTCCAACCCGAGCATGGACTTGCCGCGATTTACCTGGCCGCCGGGAAGGGCTATTACGCCCAGGCGGGGCTCGATGTGACGGTCAAGGACGGCCCGAATCCTGACCTGCTGACCCAGGTCGGAAGCGGCGATATCGATTTCGGCGTGAGTGGCGGCGACTCGGCCATCTCTGCACGCGCCGCTGGAACCACAGTGCAGAGCGTGATGCAGTTCTTCACGTCATACCCAGTGGGGCTCGTGACGCTGGCTGATAGTGGCACCCCGCTGAACGATCCGTCCGATCTCAAGGGGCTCAACATCGGTGTGTCGCAGCGTAGCGGCTCGACCTATTTCGGTCTGCTTGCGCTGCTGCAGGCAGGCAATCTGACGACCAACGACGTACAGATCACGACCGTCGGTGCCAACGAGCTCGAGGCGCTGAGCCAAAAGCGTGTCGACGCGGTCATGACGCTCATGAACGATGAGCCTGTTAACGCCCAGAACATGGGCATCCAGACAAGTGCGTTGCTCGTCGGCAACTACGTCAACCTGGTGTCGTCCGGCCTGGTCACAAGTGACTCGATGATCAAAGACCATCCTGAAGTCGTGCAGAAGCTGGTCGAGGCCACGGTCAAGGCGATGAATGACGCGCAACAGAACCCGGACGTTGCCTATCTGGCGACCGTCACGCGTATGACGACGTTGATGACCGATCAGGACAAGCAGACGGAGCGCGACATCCTCACCGAAACGCAGAAATATCAGCAGCCCATCGAGGGGGAGCCAATCGGGTGGCTCGATCCGCAGGCATGGACGTTGACGGAGTACTTCCTCAAGTCGGTCGGCGTGATTACTCAGGATGTCGACCCGACGACCTGCTACACGAACACGTTCGTGGCGCCTGGCAGCTAGCGAACGTCGAGCGCACCTGCGTCGTCGTGACGCTAATCCGTCCGGCTGAAGGTATGAAGCGGCGTCGGTGGCACGACCGTTTCGATCAGCCCGGTGGCAACGTCATACACGAGGCCGGAGACGACCAGAGTGCCCGGGATATCCGGCGTCGTCGCCAGCAACGCGATGTCCGCTCTCACGGAGGCATGCGGATCGGCGATCGACTTCGTCTCGAGCTGATCCGCTGAAATGCCGAAGTACTCCGCGAGCTGATCAGGGAATTGTTGCAGGCGTAATATCCCGCAGTCGGTGTGATGCAGCAGAACAAGGTGGTTTTCCACGTTGCCGGCCGGTTCATGCCGCGGAAGCTGCCGAAGCAATGCGAGCTGTCGCAGTGTCGCCGGAGTGATGCGTCCACCCACGTTCCGGATGATCCCGGCTTCTCCCAGCTCGATGCCAAGGATGTGTGCCGGGTCAACACGTGGATCGACACAGGTGACGATCGTCGTGTTCAACGTTGCCCTGAGGGGCAGCGGCTCGAATCGACCTGCCGCGAATGCGGCGTTGCGTTGCTGCAGCGTATCGATGACCGTCATGTCGGTGTCCCTCTTCTCGGTGTATCCACTTCAGTGGTCTCACGGATCAGGTCTGTAGCCGCGGTATTCATTGTCGAGGGACTAACGAGATTTTCCAAGCGACGCAGCCGGATCATCGCTCGTGGTGGAATCGTCGTCCAGTCGCTCGCCCAAGTTGACGCAATCGCCACAACTCGCGCCCAAACTGTCACTCCCCTGAGACGGATTCCACTTGTACTCCTGTTGCATAACAGGTACATAGAACGTGCGCATCCCATACGCCACATGAAGAGTCGGAGGTTCGTCGGCATGACGAGACCCGGGCGCTCGATACTGATCATCGCGGGAATTGTGACCGCGCTCGTGGCGAGCGCGATTGTGGTCGTGCTGGTCGTCTCGCCCACCGAATCCCACTTCGCGCCGGGTTCGCCCGAGGACGTCTTCCAACGTTATCTCACGAGCTACACCAATCGAGACTTCACGACCGCATACGGGTTCTTCTCGACACAAGCGCAACAGCAGCTTTCCATGGACGACTACCTCACGTACGCGAGGTCCGGCTATGGCCCAGTTACTGAGGGCAATCGTGTACTGGTGAGCCGTGTTGAAGGCAGTGAGACCAGCAAAACGCTGCGCTTGACCATCGAGAGCCAATCAGTCAGCGGATTGGACGTCAATCGCTGGTCGTACGACGTGTCGATTCCGATGGTGATGGAGTCGGGGAGTTGGAAGATCGACCAGCTGCTCCTCGGCACGTCAACCGCGCCGCCAAAGCCGGTGGTCCCGTGACGGCGGCTGCCGATCCGGCGCCGCGCGGATGTCCCGAAAGGTGCGACGGATGTTGATCGCAAGACGGCTCTACGTCTACTTCATTGCCGCGGTGAGCCTTGGGATGGCGGCGTTTGGCCTGGCAAGTCTCATGTCGCTGGCGCTGTCCCGCATCTGGGAAGCCGCCGGTGGAGCGGTCATTCAAGAGTCGTCCCACGAGGTCAGACAAGAGCTCAGTCTGTTCGCCGCGATGGTCATCGTAGCACTGCCAGTCTGGTTATTGCATTGGTGGCTCGCCGAGCGCGCCGTGCATCGACCTGCCCCCGAAGGAGAGCACGAGCGATCCTCATCGATACGCGCGCTCTACCTGACTGGCACGCTCGCGGTCCCGCTCATCTTCTTCACCATCGCGTCGGTCGACGTGGTGAGCCGTGTCCTTCGGCGCGTGATGGACGGATCGAGCTTTGGTGGCGGTACCAACGAGGCCACGATGTCGATCTCCCTCATGCTCGTTGCCGTCCTCCTGATGGCATATCACGGCTCGATCCGGTTGCGGGACCTGCGCGGAGGACCGCTCGAGGACGCCAGCGTTTGGTTGCCACGGCTGTATCTGTACGCGGCGTCCTTTACTGGCGCCATGCTTCTCCTCTTCGGTGTGGCAGATCTCATTCGAGTCGTCGATGACATCCTCTTTGGCGCGCGCCAGCTCTACGTCGCCGATCGCTGGTGGGCAGGACCGCTGAGCGGCGCGGTCGCACGCATCCTCGTTGGACTCCTCATTTGGGCGATTCATTGGGAGTGGTCACTTCGGGTACTGCGACGCGAAGATTGGGTCGGAACGAGTGAGCGAAGGTCCTCGCTGCGCTGGCTCTACGTCTATGCGATCGTATTCGTCAGCATCATCATCACGCTGAACGGCTCCGCCTCCGGCCTGAACGCTATCTTCGACTGGCTACTGAGTGTCCCGCGTGACAATCCCAACATCGGCTGGGCGCGAACGATACTCGAGCCGATCGTGGTTGCGGTGCCGTTTGCCGCCTTCTGGGCCTACCACCGGCTCGTCGTGCGCAGTGCGAGCCAAACGCTGGAGGAAGCCCCGCTGGCGGACTCGTTGCGGCGGCTCTACACCTATCTTGTGTCGATCGTGGGATTGGCTGTCGCAGCGGTCGGATCGGCCTACGTCCTCGGTACGCTGATCGATCTCCTGCTTGGCGGCACGCGCACGATCAGCGTCTCAAACATTGGCTGGCGAGAGGATGTCGCGCGCTTCAGCTCGTTGGCGCTCGTCGGCGCGGGGGCGTGGCTCTGGAGCTGGAACGTCGCTGAACGACATCTGCAGCAGAACGAGGAAGCTGAACGTGGCGCGACCACTCGTCGTGTCTACCTCTACCTGACACTCGCGTCGACGCTTGTCGCCATGCTGGTGAGCCTGGCCGTCATCATCTATCGGGTGATCTCACGGGTCCTCGGAGTCAGCACCGGCTCCGGGCTGGTCTCGACCGTCAGCACGGCGCTGGGCGTGTTGGTTATCGCCGGGGCGCTCTTTGCCTACCACCTCGTCGTACTGCGGCAGGACCTGACCGAGCGCGAGGAGCGGGCTGCGGTGCAAGAACCTGAGCGAGTGATGCTGATCCTCACCGTGCCGCCCGGTGGAGAATCGGAGACCGCATTGCGGGAGATGCGCGCTCACTTACCCGATGGCTACGAGCTGTCGAACGCGGGAATGCTCAAACGGGAGACGAAGCCCGTCGACTCTCCGTCACCGCTTGAGGGCGATCACGCGTAGCCGCACGTAATCGGCGTACCAGGCACCGTCCCGAAAGAGCGCTGGTCGCAACCGCTCGGCAATCGCCGAGACGATGCGCTCGCGCTCAGTCGATGGAATTTCCGCAAAGAAGCTGTCCCCGAACATCTCAAGCCACAACGCCAGCCCATCCTCTCCACCGTCGAGGAGTGTGGGCCGGTCGAAGAGGACGGCGGAGCGCGTCTCGAATCCGTGACGCTCGAGCGAACTCGTATATTCGCCAATGCTGGGGAAATACCATGGGTTGCGCGCTTCGCGATCCGGATAGCCCGCTTCGTTCAATACGGCGAGCGTGGCCTCCACGACCTGTCGGACGTTTCCGTTACCGCCGAATTCAGCCACCAGCCTGCCGCCGGGCTTGAGGGCGGCGGACATGGAGTCGACGGCTCCCTCGGCGTCTTGCACCCAATGCAGTACCGCGTTGGAGAAGACGGCATCGAACGGCTCATCGAATGAGAACCGGGAAGCGTTGGCGACTTCGAATTGGATCGCGGGATAGTTGGCGCGCGCCTGGTCAATCATCGACTCTGAATGGTCGATCCCGACGACGTCGCATCCGCGCTGCGAGATGACGTGTGTTAAATGGCCGGTTCCGCAACCGACGTCGAGGATGCGTTCTCCCGGCTTGGGATCGAGCAGATCGATCAGATTCGAGCCGTACTCCCAGATGAAGGAGAATTTGTCGTCGTAGAGTCCGGCATTCCAGCCGGAGGAATGGGCGTTCTCGCTGTCACTCACGATCGTCGTGCTCCCAGTGTTGTACCGATTGAAACCGGTCCCGAGTGTACCGCGGAATTCGGTGAATCACGCAGACGAGTTCGGGTCCCAACCTTTGAGCAGAGCGATCAGGCTGTGCAGAACGGCAACCGTCAAGATGTCGGCTCGCTGGCGACGCCCTTCCGTGATGAGACTGACGACTCCTTCTTGCCGTGCGAGACCGGGGCTGCCGAGCAGGTTATCGAGCAGCGGACCGAGCTCGGCACCGCCGCGAAGCTCTGGCTCGAGACCGGCGGGCACCGGGAAGCGCTCGCTCGCGCCATAACCGACCGCTCCCGATCGATCGATCGCGGCTGCCCAGGAGACGACGTAGACTCTGTCGCCTGGTCCATCGGCCAACCCCGATTCGACGCCGATGCCATAGGTCGCGCCGGGAGTTGCGGCCAACGCGTTTCGTGCCCGCATCACTGCGCCATATGCCGTTTGCTCATCGCCCCAGGGCTGATTGGGTACACCGGGATCGACATCGACTGGCTCGACCGTCACGTCGCCCAGGACATCCTCGGCGGCTCGGCGAATCGCCTGCAGTTTGGCGGGATTGGAAGTGCCTGCCGCGATTCGTACCGGCTTGGCGCTCATGCGATCTCCCGTCGCAGCGTCGAGGCGGCCAACAGCACCATCAGGACCGCGAAGCCAATTAGCACACCGGTCTCAGTCCAGAGTGCTCCGATCCGATCGCCGCGGATCATGACGCCACGTAGCGCCTCGTTGGCATAGGTGAGGGGCATGAGGTGCGCCAGAATGCGGAGTGGACCGGGCAGCGAAGAGAGCGGCCAGATGATGCCGGAGAGGAGCCCTTGCGGCGTGATTACGATCGGGATGAACTGCACCACTTGCAGCTCGGTGCGTGCGAAGGTCGAGAGGAAGATACCCAAATTGACCGCGCCAAGCGTGAGGAGCAATGTGAAGAAGAAGACCAGCAGGACGTGGCCTTCATAATGGATGCGGATCACGTAGAGGCTGAAGAGGACCATCATCACCGATTGTATGGCGGCAAAGACGACGAAGCCGAGCATGTAGCCGACCACGATTTCGGCGCGACTCAGCGGTGAGACCATCAGACGTTCGATGCTCCCCTGGATGCGCTCGCGGAGGAATGAGACCGACGTGAGCAGAAAGACGAAGAAGAACGCGAAGAATCCGATAAAGGTTGGCGCGAAGTAATCGAGCTGATCGAACTGTGGCCCGCCGTGGAGGTAGACGGGGGCGATCGTGATCGGCAGGCCGGCAGGTGTCAATGCGTTGACGATAGTGTTCGGCAACGTGCGGTTGAGTGCCGCAAGGACCGAACCGGAGGTGTTCGGTTGCGATCCCTCCAAGGTTACGTGAATCGTCTGCTTCAATCCGGGAGTGATCGTCAGATCGGCTGGCAGCGTCAGCACCGCGTCGGCGTCGCCATGTTCGACTGCTGAACGAGCGGCACTCGCGTCCATCTGCTTGACGGTCAGAGTTTGATCTGCCTCCAATCCCTGAATGATCTGCGTGGCCAGCGGGCTCGATCCTTCGTTGACGACGGCGATCGATACGTGATGGGTGGCACCTCGATAGATGTAGGCCAGAAGGGAGAGGACCAGAATCGGGGCGACGAGCATCAGGAAGAGCGTGCGCCGGTCGCGCCGGAACTGCCGCACGATGCGGGTGGCCAGCGCCAGAATGCGTCGGCGGCTCATCGTGCGCTCCCAGAAGTCCCGGCTGGAAGGGCTCCGGCCAACGACAGAAACGCGTCTTCGAGGTTGTCGCAGCCGGTCTGCTCTCGAAGCGCTGCTGGACTGCCGGTCGAGAGCACGCGTCCCTCGCGAACGAAGGCGAGCTGATCGCAACGCTCGGCCTCATCCATGATGTGGCTGGTGACGAGCAGCGTGCGGCCGCTGTCGGCCAACTCGCGAAATCGCGCCCAGAAGGTCCGACGCAGGACTGGGTCGAGACCCACCGTCGGCTCGTCCAGAATGAGGAGCTCCGGCTCGTGCAGCAGTGCACAGGCGAGCGAGGCGCGCTGCAACATGCCGCCGCTGAACGTGGTCAGCGGACTGTCGAGCCGCACCTCGAGCTCGACTTCGTGTGCAATCTCCTCGATGCGTTCCGGCAACCGCTTCTCGGGCACGCCATAGAGCGCGCCGAAGAAAGAGAGATTCTCGCGTAACGAGAGATCCGGATAAAGCGCGGCGGCCTGCGTCATGTATCCGATATGTGCCGTGACGCCCCGGTCCGGCATGGCGTGACCCAGAACGGAGAGCGTGCCACTGTCCGGCTTGAGGGCACCAGCGGTCATACGGATCAAGGTCGTCTTGCCGGATCCGCTCGGCCCGAGCAAGCCGAAAATGATGCCGCGTGGAATCGATAGGGATACACGGTCCACCGCCAGCACGTTTCCGAAGTGGCGCGTAACGTTGTCGGCTTCAATGACGGCGTTCGTCGTGAAATCCTCTCTCTGGCGCCGGAATCGGAATTGGTGGAGCGTACTACGCGCTCTTCGAACTTCACACCGCGCGACGTTCACTCGCGGCTGGTCGTAAGCCACGTCGTATGGCTGGAGCACCGCGACCACCTACTCCGATTTCGACGATCATCCAGAGAATAGGTCAGCTTGGTCTGCCGCGCTAGCGTCTGACGGGCAGGGAACGGGACGTCGCCGCGCGCCACTTCATGCAGGACTGTCGGTACTTCTGGTATGGGACCATTCGGTACCCCCGGATCACCGACTCAACAGGCAAAATGGAACCGCGTACAGGTCGGTGCCGCGATGCAGGTACCGATCTGCTTCGTCCGTAGTCGGTGGCGATGCCGAGTCTGCCGGACGCACTGTTACGATATTGAGGTCCACGCTATGGAAGCTCGGAGCACCGCGGCACCAAGATTCGTCTGGACGTCGATGTTTCTGCGTGCCGCGATTTTCGCGGCCATCGTGGTGGCGCTCGATGCGGCGATCCTCACATTCAGGCCGGCCTCCGAATTGGTGCTCACTCGAATTTCCGTCATCGCGGACGTCGGTGGTCCATCGGTCATTCTTGGGCTCTGGGCGATTCAACTCTTTGCGCTGCTGAAGCGACGCGACATCCGTCGCAGTCGTTTGTTCTGGGCCCAGCTTATGCTCGGCCTGGCTCTGGCGTGCGACATCATCGCTCAGCTTGGGTGGGCGATCAACGAAGACATCCTCAACGTCTCACCCTTCCCCTCCTGGACCGATGGATTTTACCTGGCGTTCTACGTGTTTCTCTTCGCCGCGATTTTGTTGCTGCCTGGCTGGCGGGGAACGCGGATCACGCGAGTCCAGATGGTGATTGATGGTCTCGCCGTGACCGTCGCGGTCGGGGTTTTCAGCTGGTATTACCTCATCGGCCCCACGCTGTACGACGACACCTCCTCACGACTGTCGGTCGTCGTCGCCTCACTCTACCCGATCTTTGATCTCATTCTGCTCATCTGCCTGGTCATCGCACTGGTTCGAACGGATGAACCGAAGCTGCGACGGGTGGTCGGACTTCTGACCATGTCGATCGCGATCGTGGTGGTGGCGGACTCGATATTCCAGTATCAAGAGCTGTCGGGAACGTTTCTGTCCGGCTCGGTGCTGGATGCGTCCTGGGTTGCGGCGGACATGCTCTGCGGCCTGGCGGCGCTGACGCTCGCGATCGATCTGCGTCGAAATCGCTTGACCGACATCAGGACTTCACTCGACCGACAGATCGCGTTCAGGGACCACGTTCCTATCTGGTTCGAATATCTTCCGTACGTCTCCTTACCCATTGTGCTGGGCTTCTTTTTGAGTTTGTGGAACACGCCGGGAGACGGGGACGACTATCTCGAGCCGGGTGTGCTGATCGGCAGCATCATTCTGGTTGGTTTGGTCATCACGCGACAGGCGATCGCCATTCGCGAAAATCAGCGACTGCATCGTGCGGTGCGCGAGGACGCTCGTCGGCTGGCCGACTTCAACGAGGAACTCGTGGTGACCAACGAGGAACTGGCCGATGCCAACCTGCGACTCGAATCGCTGGCGACCACGGACCCGCTCACGAATTTGCTCAACCACCGAGCCATCAACGACACCATCGACCGCGAAGTTGAGCGGGCGTTCCGTTATCGACGCCAATTCTCACTCCTCTTCATCGACCTCGATCATTTCAAGACGATCAACGATACGTACGGGCATGGGGCTGGTGACACCACCTTGAAGGAATTCGCCACGGTGATTCGAAGCTGTCTGCGCGGCGTCGACGTGCTGGCCCGCTGGGGTGGTGAGGAATTCATCGTCTTGCTACCGGAGATCGGCAGCGAAGGGGCAGTCGAGTGTGCTGACCGGATACGTGCGAGCATCGCCAGTCACCAGTTCCCTGTCGGTGGCGGCATTCACGTCACCTGTTCGCTCGGCGTGGCGAGCTTTCCAGAGAATGGCACCGATCGCAGTCAGCTGATCGAGCTGGCTGATCAAGCCATGTACGCGGCCAAACGTCTGGGTCGTAATCAGGTGAGAACATCGGGGGAGGCCGCGATCAGCGCTCTGGTGCGCTCGACCATGGGATCGAGCGTTCGTGAGGATTCCACGCTGGTCGGCGTCATCGAAGCCCTGGCCGCGCTGGTGGAGGTGCGAGATCATTACACTGGGGCACACATGGCCCAGGTGGGGCATCGGGTTGCTCGGCTTGCTCGCGAGTTTGGCCTGAGCGAGAGTGAGTGCCACATGCTGGGGATCGCCGGACTGCTCCATGACATCGGTAAAGTCGGTGTTCCCGACGCTATCCTCCAGAAACCAGGACACCTCTCGCCGAAGGAATGGGAGATGCTGCGGACGCATGCCGCCGTGGGCGCGGACGTCGTCAGTCGTGTGCCCGCGCTTCGCCCGCTGGCGCCGATCATTCGTGCTCACCACGAGCAATGGGATGGCTCCGGTTATCCAGACGGCCTTTCCGGCGATGCCATTCCCATGGGTGCGCGCATGGTTGCAGTGGTTGACGCCTACGGCGCCATGACGAGTGACCGGCCCTACCGCAAGGGACGTTCGTCCGAAACGGCGCGTGACGAACTGCGGCGCTGTGCTGGAACACAGTTTGACCCTGACATCGTCGACGTCTTCCTTAAACTCCTCGATACGGACGATCTCGTTCTGATCGACGCTCTACATCTCACGACTTCACTCGATTGAACGTTCCTCCACTCTGATCGCCCACCTCGAATCTCAGCATGGCTACAATTGCGGTCGGGGCGCCGTAACGGCGTCGTCAATCAGGCGCCGGGGAGAGGACGTCCATGTATTTCAGCGAAATTGCCGCCGACTTCGCATGCCAGCTGAGCTTCGAGGAACTGCCGGACGAGGTGGTAGCGGCGGCGTTGACCGCCATCGCCGACACGCTCGCTTGCGCCGTGGCGGCTATCGACGAACCCGGGCCGCGCATCCTGCGTGACTACGCCATACGTCACAACGGAAGCGGCAATTCGACGTTGCTGGGCGAAGCGACGCAGGTCGCTCCAGGAATGGCTGCCCTCGTCAACTGCAGCCTGGCGCGGGACCTCGACGCCAACGACCTCTACGCCGGAACGCCAGGTCGCGACACCGGGCATTTTTCAGACGCCATCCCGGCGCTGCTGGCGGTTGCAGAGTCGACTGAAGCCAACGGGCGTGACCTTGTTACCGCTGTGGTGATCGCCTATGAGATCCAGGCAGTGCTGGCGGAGTCATATCTCTGGATGAAGCGTGGCCTGCATTCGGTGAGTGAGGTGACCTGGGCGCTTCCGGCGGCCGCCGGCCGGATCCTCGGACTCGACCGCGATCAGATCGTCTCCGCGATCGGATTGGCCGGCACGACGGGCGGCCTCATTCTGCAATCGTGGCTGCGGCCGTCCCCGACGCTGCCATTGATCAAAGGTGGCGCGCCTGGATTCGCCGCGAAGCTGGCACTGGAGGCGACGGAACTCGCGCACTTGGGATTCACGGCGCCACCCGATGCGCTGGAAACGTTGTTCGATCGCCTACCGTCGGATGCTGACACCAGCGCATTCCAGAATTTGGCGAGTCCCTATCGCTTCACCACCGCACGCAACATGCTCAAGCGCTATCCGGCCCAGATCTACACGCAGGCCGCGGTACAGGCGGCGGTGGCGATTCACCCGCACATCAACGATGTCGAACAGATCGCGGTGGCAACGGTTTATGGCCACCAAAATGTCGCCGCGGGCGTACAGGGCTCGGCCGGCGCGTACGTTCCATCAACGCGCGGCGCCGCCGACCATAGCACGCCCTTCGTGGTTGCCGTGGCTCTTCGTGACGGCGATCTGACGCCGGCCAGCTATCAGGGGGAGCCGTGGCAGGACGAAGCGCTGCTCGATCTGATGCGGCGCGTTGACCTGGTGATCGACCCGGAGTTCCAGCGCGGTTTCGACGAGCGCGGTGAGTTTGGCTGCCGCCTGGTCGTCGAGATGCTCGATGGTCGTCGCTTCGAGGAGACGGTGCGCCAGCAGCGCGGGCATCCCGACAATCCGCTGAGCCGCGAGGACCTGCTGGAGAAGATGCGCGCCTTCGCCGACTGGAAGATGGGCGCTGGTGCCGCCGAGCGGATCTACGACGCGGTGCAGGCGCTGCCTGAGGTGAACGATGTGCACGAACTCATCGCTGCCTGCCGCGTGGAGGGCGGGCAGACCGCGTCTGCATCTGAACGTTCGAAACTATGAGACCAGTTAGATGCTAGCTACCCCTCCAGCCGCACGACGATGCCCTCGTCGCTGCGCAAGCTGAGTTTCCCGGATACGGCGTCCTTTTCGCGGTCGAGCTTGGTCGAGATCACGATCTGTCCACGGTCGTGCCCTTTGCGCAGCTCGAGCTCCTGCGGTTCCTCGCCAAAGTTGAGCGCGATCAGGAAACGTGACCCCTCATGCTCGCGGATGTAGGCGTAGATGGTTCCGCCCGTCCGCACCGGCCGGTACGAGCCGACTGAGAGAGCGCGTTCGTCACGACGCATGCCGATGAGCCGGTGCTGCAAGGTCAACATGGAGGTGGGATCGACGCGCTGCGCCTCGACGTTGCGTGTCGTGTGGTCCTTGCCGACCGGAAGCCATGGCGTACCGTTGGTAAACCCTGCGTTCTCGCTCGCGTCCCACTGCATGGGAGTGCGCTCTGGATCTCGCCCCAGGCCGAGACCAGGGACGCGATGCTCTTCAGGATCTTGGATCTGCTCGGATGGGATCTCGACGTCCGGCATGCCCAGCTCGTCGCCGTAGTAGAGGGTCGGCGTGCCGCGCAACGTCAGCAGCAGCATGGCCGCGATGCGAGCCTGATCCGGACCGATGCGGCTGGCGATGCGGTGGTTGTCATGATTGCTCAGCACCCAGTCCGGCCAGGCGAACGGCGGGACGCGGCCCTCGTAGAAGTCGACCAGTGCGGCGATGTGCGTCGCGTCCCATGGCTGCAACAGCAGATGGAAATTGTGCGGCATCTGCAGGATCTCGCCGTTCTGGCCGTAATACTGGACGAGGCGGTCGATTGGCAGGTAGATCTCGCCAATCAGCAGTCGTTCGTCGTATTCGTCGGACACGACTCGCATCTCATGCAGCAGAGGGAACATCTCATGTTGATCGGAGTTGAAGGCCGGGATGAGCGATCGATAGGGAGACATATTCGATGTCCACTCCGGATTGGGCGGGTTATCGCGCAACATCGGATCCTTGGCAAGGTGCCAGACGGCGTCGAGCCGGAAGCCGTCGACCCCGCGGTCGAGCCAGAAACGCATGTTGTCGAGCATGGCCCGGCGCACCTCGGGGTTGGCCCAGTTGAGGTCGGGCTGCTCCTTGAAATACTGATGGAAATAATACTGACCGGTCGATTCCTCCCATTCCCAGCCGCTTCCACCGAACGAACTGAGCCAGTTGTTGGGCGTGCCGCCATCCGGTGCCGGGTCGCGCCAGATGTACCAATCCCGTTTGGGGTTGTCGCGCGACTTACGAGATTCGATGAACCAGGGATGCTGGTCTGAGGTGTGGTTGGGAACGAAGTCAAAGATGATCTTGATATCCCGCTGGTGCGCTTCAGCCAGCAGTTCGTCGAAATCGTCGAGGGTCCCGAAGATCGGGTCGATATCCCGATAATTGGAAACGTCATAGCCAAAGTCGACCATCGGGGACGGGTTGATGGGCGACATCCAGATGGCGTCGATCCCCAGCCAGTTCAGGTAATCGAGGCGACTGGTGATCCCTTTCAGGTCGCCAATGCCGTCTCCACTGTTGTCCATGAATGAACGTGGGTAGATCTGATAGATGATGCCTCGTTGCCACCAGAGATAGTCGCTCGTCATCGTACCTCGTCAATCTTGTCAGTGCGTCTGATCCGTGATCCCACCGCATAGCGGCAAGAATCGGACCATATCGGCATGATACTCAACCGATTCGTCCGCCGTATACGGCGGAAGTCGCTTTTTGCGTGCCAATTTCGAGTCAAATCGCCACCAGCGTACCCACGACCGAGATGGCGGCGATGATCTGAAGAATCGCGAGAAAGCGGCTCGACCCAGTGCCCCCCAGCAGGCCGCTGCGGCCCTTGATCCGCTCGAATCCGTCGACGCCCGCGATGACGACGACTAAAGCCCCAAGCGCCAGATGAAACGCACCAGAGGAGACCGATCCATCATCCACCGCGATCTGGCCGGCGGCGGCGAGCACGCTCAGCACGATGATCAGCAGAACCCAGTTGCGAAAGGCGCGGCTCCACCATTGTCGCTGCTCCCAGTGGATCACCTCCTGACCCCGTTCGCGGCGAATGAACCAGGTGACGGCCAAACCGAAGGCGAATCCGCCGACATGAGCAACGAAGGCGACGTTCGATTGCGACGTGGAGGTGAGGATGTTGATCGAGATCAGTGAGTAGAAGACCTGCATCAAAAACCAGATGCCGATCATGATGATCGCCGCTACACCGCCGGTCGCCAGAAACGGGCCGAAGATGAGGATCGAGCGCACGATCGCACGCGGATAGAGGAGAAAATAGCCCCCCAAGACGGCGGCGATGGCGCCACTGGCGCCGACCAACGGCTCCGAGCTTCCGGCAAACACGATGGCGAAGAAGAAGCTGGCGACGATGCCGCCAACCAGATAGAAGCAGAGATAGGTGAGGTGGCCGAGCTGATCCTCGACGTTGTCGCCGAAGATCCACAGAAAGAGCATGTTGCCGGCGATGTGGAGTAGCCCCGCGTGAATGAAGAGGGCGGTTAACAGTGATAGCGGGTGATGCCCGTGCCAGAACTGGTTGGGCGTGAATCCCCAGCGATCGACGAAGCCGTTCAATTGCGCGTCGGTGAGTGTCAGTTCATAGACGAAGACCAGGACATTCAGCAGGATGATGAGGATCGTGATGAACGGAAAGCGCCGGGAACGAACCTGGGGATCGTCGGCATACGGGAGCACGCCCACCTCCTGGTCGATGACGATTCAGTATTCGCTGGCGTCAACTAGGGGTCAGAAGCTCACGGATGACATGGCCCGGCTGCCATCCCGCCGATCGCGCGGGGCTAAAGCCGCAGCGCTACAGTTGCGAAGTCCACTAAAGGAACTGGAACCCAACCGCGATAGCGGTCGTTTTCCGCCCTCACTTGCGCGTACCGTAATAATCCAGCCCCTTCAGTGGGCTTGTCTAGAGTAGCCCAGGATGGTTCTCTCCCTCGACTCGAGGGAGAGTCAGTGAGGGAGTGATTAGTCCCGGGCGGATGTGGAGCGCCAAGCGGGGGGAATAGACAGTGAGACGCTCATGCCATCGTCCTCGTCACCCCTGCTGCGCCAGCCCCTGGCCGATGACGTCGAGCGTGCGCTCCAGCTCCGACTCGGAGATCGTCAACGGCGGCTGAATGCGCAGCACGTTGCCCTCTTGCCCACCGACGCCGATCAGGACGCCCGCTTCACGACTGAACGCACGGATCGCGCCCGCCTGTTGCTTGGCTGGAGTGCGCTTGTCTCGGTCGGTCACAAGCTCGATGCCGATCATCAGGCCCAGCCCGCGCACGTCGCCGATCAGCTCGTGCTCGCTCGCCATCTCGCGCAATTGCGCCATGACCTGATTGCCCTTGGCTGCCGCCTGGCCCGGCAGATTCTCGTCGAGCATCACCTCGACGTTCGCCAGCGCCGCCGCGCAGCAGACCGGATTGCCACCGAAGGTGGAGAGGTGCTCGCCAGGGAGCAGGGAGTCGGCGATTTCGGCTCGCGCGATCGTGGCGGAGAGCGGGAAGCCGTCGGCAATGCCCTTGGCCATCACCAGAATGTCGGGCTCCACCCCAAAGTGCTCCACCGCGAAGAGTTTCCCCGTGCGGCCGAAGCCGCTCTGGACTTCGTCAGCGATGAAGAGGATGCCGTAGCGGTCCAGCACCTCTTTCACTTTGCGGAAGTAGCTGGAGGGGGGCACGATGATGCCTCCCTTCGCCCATCACCGGCTCGGCGATGAAGGCTGCCACCGATCCAGCCGACTGGTACTTCACGGCCCATTCGACCATCTCGGCGCAGCGGTCGGCGACCACCTCAGGATCGTCGGTGCCGAAGGGGTTGCGATAGACGTAGGGGGCCGGAGCGAAGGCGATGCCCGGCAGATAGGGGCCGCCGCGCGTCTTGCGCTGCACGTTGCCGGTGATCGAGAGGGTTCCGGCGGTGCGCCCGTGGAAGGAATGCGTCAGCGAGATGAACTCTGACTTGCCGGTGTAGGCCTTGGCCAGGCGCATGGCGGTCTCGATGCCCTCTGCGCCGCTGTTGCCGAAGAAGGTCTTTTGCAATGAACCAGGTGTTATTTGCGCCAGACGCTCGGCCAGATCGGCCACCACCGGCACGTGATAAATGTAAGTGCCAGCATGGACCAGCTTGTCCATCTGCGCCTTGGCCGCCTCGATTACTTTCGGATGGCGGTGCCCGGCGTTGGAGACGGCGATCCCGGCAAAGCAGTCGATGAACTCTTTGCCGTTCGCATCGACCACGGTCGCCCCGCTGGCGTGATCGAAGACGATTGGCTCGACTGCAGCGACGAAACTCGTGGTGACGTATTTCTGGTATTTCTCGATCGTGTCCATGCTGCGGCGCACTCCCTTCAGACCTGTCCGTTCCCCGCACGATACCGCGAACAAGGGGAGGGGGCAATGCACATTTCCAGTGGGCTCAGAGTCGATTGAACACATCGCCCGATCCCCCGTGACAGCGGAGCCAGGGATTCGAGTTGCCGGTATCGTTGGATAGAGTTCGCACCAGCACAACGACCGCGCTCAACCGGCTGATGACGTGCTAGGATGTCGGCACGCTACGGACCTTCGTGGACTGGCGCCATGACGACATTGAAGGGCACGTGTCGATGAGCGGAACGCTCGACTCGTCAACGGTCCGATCCGATTCCGACGAGGGATCGCTGCTCTACTCGCTGCGCCGCTACCCTGGATTCCGCACGCTATTCCACAGCACGTTGGCGACCAACGGCGCTTTCTGGATGTGGATGATGGCGAGCGGCTGGCTCGCGCTCGACATGACCGATTCCGCCTTCTTCGTTGGCCTGACCGGGTTTCTCAGTGGCATACCGATGCTCCTCTTCACGTTGCCGGCGGGCGTTATGATCGACCGATATGAGCGACGTCGAATCCTGGTGATTGCGCAAGCGGTCGTCGCACTGATCATGACGTCGATGGTGCTGCTCCTGTTCCTCGATCTCATGCATCCGTGGCACCTGCTGGTGGCTTCATTTGGCACTGGCACCGCAATGTCGTTCGTCTTCCCGTCTCGCAACGCGTTGGTGGCCAATCTGGTCCCGTCCAAGGATCTGGCGAACGCGGTGGCGTTGAATTCGGCGGGCCAGAATGCGCCACGGGTGGTCGGTCCTGCCCTGGCCGGGCCGTTGATCGCCGCTCTTGGCCTCCCGATCACCTTTCTCGTCTGCCTGATCATCCAGTTCGTCGCAATCGCCGTCACAACCCGGCTCCCAGCGACGTTGCCGGTGGTCGCTCGCGTGAGACGCACGATGCTCGGCAGCATTGGCGACGGGCTGCTGGTCATACGGCGCAATCACTTCCTGACCGGCGTGTTCATTCTGGCGGTGGTCCCAACCATGTTCGTGATGCCCTATACCAATTTATTGCCGGTCTTCGCTCGTGACGTTTTTGGAATCGGATCGCTCGGGCTCGGGTTCATGATGGCCGCCAACGGGCTCGGAGGGGTACTGGGGGCATTGCTGGTCGCGGGATCGCGCTGGATCAATAGCCGACCCGGCGTTCTGATCTGGACTTCAGTCGGCTTTGGACTGTCGGTACTAGCCTTTGCGATAACTCCCGCCGCGGCGCCAGCCATCGTCCTGATCTTCATGGCTGGGCTGATCAGCTCGATCTACATGGCGGTCAACAATACGCAGATTCAACTGAGCGTTGATGACAGCGTGCGCGGCCGTGTTCTCAGCGTGTATCTCTTCACCTGGGGACTGCTTCCACTTGGTGTACTGCCAGCGGGGGCGATTGCCAGTCGATTCGGCGCGCCGACCGCCATCTTCACGATGGTGTCCGTCGGCCTCGCCCTGATTCTGCTGACCGCGGTGAAGTTCCCATCGCTACGAGGCGCCAGCGCATCTATCGCGGTTCCCACAACCGCCGACATCTAGCGCAGGACCGAGTATTTCCGCGCCTCGAATCAGCCATTTACCTCCGTCTGGAACGAAACTTGAGGTTCACCTTCAGTGGCTCTGTGACCGTGCGGAGTTTGCAGGTCACGGTGTCATTTTGTTAGGGTCAAAGGCGCGGCAGTTCGACCCGCAAGCCCACAAGATAGAAAGGAACGTAATGCGGACCATCATCGACGGGAGCGAAAAGGTACGGAATCAGAAAGCGATCGAGGAGGCTATTCAGGAGAGCGGCTTCGAGGTGTCGGAGATCGTCACCGCTGGCAGGCCCGGAGCATCATCGCTCGGTGCCTACTGGGGCAAGACGCACAACTGCGAGGTGAGTCAGTTCCCACCCAAGGGAAACGACCTTAAGGGTCAGCAGCAGGCGAACAAGCGCATGGCCAAGTACGCCGATGCGGTGATCATCGTCACTGAAGAGCCTGATTCGCTCGACAAGAACCTCATCGAGCACGCCGAAAAGCGCGACATGCCGGTGCACGTGCACAGCATCGGGGCGTAATTTCAGCACCCAATCCAGCAAAAAAACCGGATCGGCAACGCCGATCCGGAATTCGGGGCGTTTGAGTCGTGTGATGACTCTGGTCACGGACGGCTTCGCTTCTGGTAGACGTACCAGTAGTACGCGCCCGCGCCGAGGACGTTGAAGAAGAGCAGCATCATCGTCCAGAAACGGCGCTCCTCATCGCGCAGATCGTCGTTCTGGGTCAGATCTCGCGCCATCCACGCCCAGAAGCCGATGAGCGGGATGGCGACAATGAGCGATAGGATCAGTGGCATCGCATTCACCTACTCCAGTTTCGGGAGTTGAATCGGGTGTAGGCCAATCGTTTCGCGGTCGCATTGACTGACATGTCACATTCTACTGTGCCGTCGAAGTAGGTGATACCCCTTGTGCATGCGGTCAGTTTGACCTACGCACGGGTGACATCCAACTTACGCTGGTAGCTTCGGTCGTCCTTTTCCGGCACGGCCGAATTCCGCGATCTTCACACCGGCCTGACGTCCAAGTTCCACGCCCCGGGCACGCAGCAAACCGATCGAGAGGGCCGCGAACCAGAGCATGGTCGCGTAGATGTTGACCCGCTCCTCAATCCCCATCCAGGGAGTCGACTCGTTGTTCGCGACTCGATTTCCGTGCAGTGAGGTCAAGAACCCGAACAGCAGCAGCGTGACGACCGTGGCGTACGAGTACCAGCGGAAGCGCATCCCGAACAGTCGCGCACCGACGACAATGGCCGACAAGATGCACAGCGACATCACTGCCGTGGCCGGAATGTGCATTGTGTTGCGCAACGTGCTGTCTGTTCCGCGCGTATTCATCGGAAAGGCGACTGCACCGGTCAGTCCAACGAGTGCGTAACCGGCGATCAGCACGCCCGTGACGCGCGCGACGCGGGTTGGGTGCGACGAGAGCCAGACTCCCATCGCGAATCCGAGCACCAGCACCGTGTACGGAATGGCGTTTGTTGCGATCATCAACGTCCGCACGGGCGAGCCCTGCGCCGTGAGTTCACTGAAGGCCTGGTCCCGGTAGCTGTAGCCGGAGTAGCGGATCGAGCCAATGACATCTGCCGCCACGTACAGCACCGAGGAGGCGATTCCGCACACCAGTAACGCCTTGACGGCTGTTGCGCGTCGTCGAGCGAGAAGCATCGATATTTGACGCGAGATCAACATGTGGACCTCCCATCGTACTTCGACTCAGTCCGCCGGAACCGCTTCCGGTGGAAGCGCGGTCTCGGCAACGACGATGTCCACGTGCGTCTCGGGTGGAGCGCTCGTGGTCGCTGTACTGCCTTCCGCCAGACGCTTCAAATTCGCGAACTGGCGCGTCTGCATCACCCAATGCTCGGGCTCGATGAGGAGGGCGCTCACGATCGGTTGTAGCCAGCGAGGCTCGAACGCCCAATAACCGCTCTCGACGACGCGCGTGCGGTCGCCGGGCAACGGTTCCAGCACCCAGCACCAGGTGGAATCGGTGAAATAGCGTGGCCGCGGGCCATGTGGATCGAACGGGTGGCCGCGTAGATCGATCGACGCGCGTAAGGCCAGGAAGCGCTCTGGCTCGACGGCGGCGACCTCCCACCACTGGCTGCCATCCGGCATACCAATGAAGCGGTCGCCGACCTTGATCGATTGCCACTCCGGGTGAATGCGATCGGCGCTCTTGCGTCCCCAGTTGTCGAGCCGATCCCAGCTGTACCATCCGCCGCGATCGGTCCCCATCTGCACCAGCCACGGCCAAACCCGCTCCGGTGGCGCGTCGATCGTGATCGCGAAGGTCGCGCTGCGCGTCCCGTCCGGAATCAGCTCCGCGCCGGGATACGGTCGTGAGACTTCTTCGTCGGTTGCCCGGAAGCGCAGCAGACGGGGCCGCACCACAAGCCCGTAGATGCCGAGCGAGATGCCGAACAGAGCTCCAAGTTTTCGTGCAGCGTTCATGCGGAATTCCTCTCGCTATGTAGAGGAAGCGAGAAGGGGGCACGCAGAGGAACCGGTCTCGCTTCCTCCCATCAACAGATTAGGCCCGTGTGGATGCAAAAATCGTCATGCCCTGAAGCACCGCGTGCCAAGTTCGTGAAACGTTGGGGGCGGGCTCTCCTCGAATGGCAACAGATGGCGGACCCGATGAGAACCCATTTCTGGACAATTCCCCGGAGTTGAGACTCTTTTCTTGACAAACTACGCCGTGTACGTTACCTTTCTCAGAAAAAGGGGATGGGACTCTCACTTCTGGCCTATTCGACTACGGAAGGGATTGAAGCGGATATGGATTCCTCGCCCACAGAGATCGATCGGATTGTCGATGAGTCCCTGCCACTTGAGTTCCAGCGAGGCCTTCTTGAGTTGATTCACTTCTCGTACGAGGAGACTGAACTCAGATTGGCTTCTGAATTTGACTCGCCGCAAGTCCACGATCTACGTGGTCACTACAGGAGAGCTGCAATTGAAAAGCGTCTCCTTGAATGGTGTGGCAACTTTGAGCGGATGCAGGCTTCCTTGGAGTTGAATTCAACTCAGAATAGTTACCATGTTCTCGTTGAAACGCTGCGCCTCGTCCTTACGGTCTCGGCCGTTGAGACTCCCAACACGATGGTCAGGACGGCATTGTTTAGGCAGACCTATTCCTATCAGATGGGCCTTTGGGACGACGGTAAGATCCCAAACAAGAACGACCGCCTTTATGGAATCGTATTGCATGGTCCTGCGGAAAAGGATCTTGGACGAATTGGATTCGTGGTTCTTGCCTTCCCCAATTCCACTTGCACGCGCTACATCGAACGGATTGATCTGAGACAGCGATTCTATAGTCTTGATCAGGACATTCTTGCCGCTCAGCAAGAAATCATTTCCGAAGAGCCAGCTATCAAATTGATTCGGTCGCTAAAGAGGAAAGCGGACTAACCGTGAAACCCGGAACACCTGGATTCTCTGCTGACCGGCTGAAAGAAGCACGGGAGGCAAGAGGGCTGACAGCCTCTGCCTTGTCAGAACGAGTTGGTGTCACGCGACAGGCGGTTTCTCAATATGAGACGGGCGTCGTGACTCCCGGCCCCGACGTCTTACAAAGTATTTCTTCGGCGCTTGATCTACCGACTGCATATTTTCTTCGACCCGGTCCGGAGCCGGAGGCTGCACCAATCTTCTTTCGATCACTCACGAAAGCATCGAAAGGATTTAGAGTTCGAGGGACGCGCAGATATCAGTGGCTTTTCGAGATTGTTCAGCATATACGACGATTTGTCGAGCTTCCAACCGTGAACCTACCGCAGTTTGACGCGCCAACCGATCCAAAATTGATTTCGAACGAGATGATTGAAATTGTCGCGACAGAGACGAGACGATTCTGGGGACTGGGAGACGGACCAATAAGTAACGTAGTTTGGTTGCTGGAAAACAACGGCGTGATAATCGCGCGTGACACCTTTGGTACTGAGAACATCGACGCTTTCTCAGTCGTCTCAAGCCGGGACGACACACCCTACGTCGTGCTTGGAAATGATAAGACGGCTGCTGCGCGATCGAGGCTTGACGTTGCGCATGAACTTGGCCATATCATATTGCATCGCAACCTAGACCCATCCATCCCCAATCTAGAATCTTTCCACGCGCTCATTGAGCAGCAAGCATTTAGATTCGCCGGAGCGTTCCTACTCCCTTCCAAGACATTCACGCCAAATCGTTATGTGGTAAGTCTCGATGCATTGCGCACATTGAAGCCAACTTGGCTCGTCTCGATCGGTGCCATGATCAAACGAGCTGAGGACCTCGAATACATCAACCGGACCCAGGCCCGGAAACTATGGATATCCTATTCTCGCCGAGGTTGGAAAAAACATGAGCCGTTCGACGATGAAATCCCTTTGGAGCAGCCTCGGGTTCTGAGGCGCGCGTTAGAGCTAATATTTGGAGAGGGTATTGAGGCGCCGTCAGACATACTCTCCACGGCTGTGCCCATTGCACCAGGAGACATTGCCGAATTAGTGGGACTTAGCCCCCATCACTTCATGGATGCCTCTCCAACCATAACGGTGATGCCAACTCGCAGAACTCAAGATCTCGGTACATTTCGTCGATCAGGCAACATTGGTGAAATTATCAAATTCCCAAAGCCAAATAGTTAGGCTGCTTGCGCACTACCGATATGTCCGATTCAAACGACTCTGGCTGTCAATGGTCGGATTCGAAGTTGACTTAGTTGCTATCAACAGCGGGTCGACGTAGATTAACCGTGCTATTCTTCGCTGGCTGGCATCCTCCCCCGCGATCCACTTCGGGTCGCGACCACCCATCCGCGTGGCGCGGATCGGAAGGCGTGGTCCGTGGCGCTCCCGTGGTATCTGCACAATCAAGTGCTCCGCTCAGTCCTGATCGTGGCTATTTTTGCCGGCGTGTCGGCCGGTCTGGTCATCCCGTTCCTGACGCTCACGGCTCAGGAACGCGGCGTGTCGCTGGCGGCCATCGGCGTCATGGCATCCAGCTACCTGGTGGCGCAGATGATCCTGCAGCTGCCGATGGGCGCTCTATCCGACCGCATCGGACGCGTCTTCCCCCTGGCCATTGGTCTTTTCGTCGAGGCCGTGGCGACGGTCGGATTCACCTTCGCGCATAGCGCGCCGTCCTTCATCTTGTTACGTTCGGGCCAGGGAATCGGCGTCGCCATTCTGTATCCCGCTTTCCGCGCGTTGATCGCCGACGTCACCCCGACGAACCGTCGCGGACAGGCCTACGCGGTGGTCGGGGCGGCCTTCAGCGGTGGCATGTTGCTCGGTCCGCCGATCGGCGGCGTGATGGCGACGTTCGTGGGAATCAACTGGCTCTACACTGCCGCCGGACTGATTGAAGTAGTCGTCGCCATCGGCACCCTCGCCTACATGATCCGATTGATCCCGCCTCCCAAAGAGGCGCCAGAGAAGGTCAGCGTCCCCTTCCGCGAACTGATCTCCCGTCCGTTGGCAGGCGCCTTTATCCTCGGCTTTGCCGGCCAATTTCAGTTCGGACTCTTCTCCGGCATCTGGAGCATTTATCTGAAGGACCTTGGAGCGAGCGACTTTCAGATCGGCCTCTCTTTTAGCACGTTTTCGGTCACCTTCATGCTTCTCTCGCCATTCAGCGGTCGACTGGCGGATCGATCGGAGCGCTGGCGCCGCATCCTGATCGCGAACCTCTTCTATGGGGTGGTGATCGCGCTGTACGGAGTGATTGAGCTCGTCCCCTTTATCCTGATCCTGGGGCTGATCGAGGGTTGCATCGTCTCCTTCACCCAGCCGGCAACCGACGCGTATCTCGCCTCGATCGCCGATCCGCGCATCCAGGGACGAGTTCAAGGAGCGTTCATCACCGTGGGGATGGCCGGCGCCGCCATCAGTGCCCTGCTCGGCTCGGTTCTGTACGGCATCGCGCCGGTTGTCCCCTTCCTGGCCGGTGGCGTCGTGCTGGTGGCCCTCACGTTCATCGCGGTCTACTTCATCCGCGAGACGGAGCACAATCTGAAGTTGCAGCCGGTTGTGGTGATGAACGATCCACGCCAGAGCTACGCGTCTGCCAGCGGTCAGGACGCGATCTCCGGCGACGGTCACGACACGCCGCCTGTTGAGGTGGGCGTGCGCTCCGAGGAGAAGTGGGGCGGGGAGTAGGTGCGGATTACCGAATTGGGCCGCCGTGCTGACCGGACGATGACGGGCTAGTCCGGCGACTCGTGACGGAATGCGCGCCTGCTGCGCGAGGGCACAGGTCCCGCCGCTACGTTCCTTTGGAAAATTCCAGCCCGTTCAGGGGCGGACGCGAGGCGAACACCGTCCTGCGGCATCCAATCGGTTTGATCCACGTTCGCGTACTCTTCTCCCTATAATGAGACCGGTGAGCGAGAACCTTCGTCCTTCGGTAAGATATCGACCATCTGCTTGTCAGTGAATGCCATGACCCGCCCGGTGCCGCGTTCTTATCCCGCGTCGACTTTACGCCGGGAACCTATCGGGGCTCGATCGACCGGTACGATCAGCATCTTGAGCACAAGCTTGAAGGGCCAGTCGGAACGCCGTGGGATTCATCAACCATCGGGTTGAGAGATCTGCCGATCGTCGCGGCGTGGGTGCGCCTATCGGCAACGAAGCAAACGAGATCGAGCAGATCGACGCAGGTCTGTTTGAGAACGAAGACGAGCGGATGATCGTGTATGACGAAGGCGAATGGGAAGCAATTCGACGAGAAATCGTCAAGATCCCGACGAAAGACTTCAGCGATTGACGGGGTATTCGCGGAGCATGGTGAAGTACTTGAAGACTGGGAAGCGGACTCCAAACGCCGAACGACGTTCATACTTTCGGTCACTTCTCGCCGCTCTGCGAGGTCAATGATCAAGCAACGTGCCATTCTAGAGCTGGCTCTGATGCATTGAGCGTTATCCACGTTGGACCTGGCCACCATAGTTCTCCTAAAGACGAATTGATACAGAAATGACACGGAACTCACGCGAACTGTTTCGACCGTGTCACGAGGGCCGCCATACGGTGGAGATAGTACCGCGAGGTGTTGTCGGAATAGCGCGGTCCGGTGACGTTCCCCGCCCCGATTCCCACAGGCCGTCCCAACGGAAAGGTCCCTCATGCAACGCTTCACTCGGAGCCAACCCCTGGCGTGTGCCGCGTTCGTCACGTTGGTCTTCACGCTTGGACTCCTCGGTTGGGCGCGGATCATCCCCAACTCGATCAGCACGCTCGAAATCACGCGCTGGAAGCTCTTCGGCCTCGATGCGACCCGTGTGTTGATCCCGGTCGTCTTGCTCGCGATGCTCGGCTGGTGGCACACCGCCGGGTTCACGCAGCAGCCAACCTGGTCCCGTCTCGCCCCATTTCTCCCGCTGCTGCTAATTCCGCTCGTTCCGCTGCTCTTTGGTTCAGGGTTTACCGTCTCCGATCCGGGCGACATCGCAGTCCTCGTCGTGACCTATCTCGCAGTCGGATTCGGTGAGGAGGCGATCTTCCGGGGCGTGGTACTGCGCGCGCTGGAGTCACGCGGCTGGATGCGCGCGGCAGCCTTGTCGGGATTACTCTTCGGCCTGATGCATCTCGTGAACCTTGCGACGAGCCACAACCCTGGTGACGTCGGTTTTCAGGTGGTCTACACCGCACTCATGGGTTTTGCTTACTCCGCTGCCGCACTGGTAACGGATCCATCTGGCCACTGATCGCGATTCACTTCGCTCAGGATTTCTTCAACGGGATGCAGATCACTGCATCAAGCACGACGACCACGACCACCTCATCGAATGTGAATGTCGCATCCGGCCTGATCAACGTGGCGATCTTCTTGATCTTCGCGGCCTACGGGTACTGGCTGCTCCGACGTCATCTCAATCAGAAGTCGACTGAATCGACGCGACAGACAGAATTACGAGTCCGCGACTTGGCACACGGGAACTAATCCGACCGATATCACAGGCGAAAGGGGGGAACGATGAACGTCGAACCACCGAGCATCGTGTCGCATAAGTGAAAGACGAGTGGCTCAGAACCGCTCACAATCGGCATACCGCATCAAACTTCTTCGGAGACTTCGATGGCAGAACAACACTTGACTACTCGGAGACCAGCGGGCGACGCCCAAACGGAGGTGAGAGCACGACGCGATCCATCGGATCGACCGCGAAGTGGCATGTCGCGCGGCCGCTGGTGATACTCAGCGCGGTTGCCTTGATCATCCTTGCCCTGGTGGGTGCGGGCGTCTGGTTCGTGGCGACACGTGGTTTCGAGCATGGCCCGAACCAGTTTGTCGGCGCCTCCGGTTCGCTCAAACCCAGCCACATGACGTATCACTACGATACGTTCAACGGACTGGCTCGCGAGTACACCAATGCCAGCACTGGCCAGACGATTACAGTGACTACGCGCTGCATGCAACCAAGGGAGCCTCGCCGCGGAGGTTGTTGATCCGGTCGGGAATATCGTGTGGAATATGAGCGTGCCACAGAATCAGGACCGGAACGGTACAGAGACGATTCCTGTCACCACCTCGGAAGTATCAAGTCGTCCTCATAGGACTAGGTACCGTGGGAATTTCGACGTATCCTGGACCGCTCATTGATGATGCGAGTTGGGGTGCAGCTGCCGAATCCTGAGGCATGCCCGGCATCACTTTAGCAGCGGTGGTGTATAGCTGGAGACCGCTGGAGCGAGACACCTCAGTTCACTCCACGGCCTCCGGCTTTCGTGGTTCGAATCGGCTCAGACGGTCCGCAGTCGGTCGACGGTCTGGGCAATCTTCCAGCAGTTCGAGATCGCTCCGCCAGTCACCCGCTTGTTAGTAGCTAAAGGTGTCGGAGGCATGGCCACTGGGGTCGATCGTCAGCGGGTAGGTCACCTTGGCGAGTCCCTTCGTGCTCCAGTTGAAGAGGTACTGCTTGCTGGCGGGATCGTAGCGGAACACGTTGCCGGTCGTGCCGGACGATCCCGCCAGCGCTGCCTGCTGCGGACCAACCACGGTCCCGGTGACTTTGGCGTAGAAGAGCCTCGCCGTCACATTGGTGATCCTGGCACTCAGAGCGGTCAGCTGGAACTTGCCCGGAACGGTGCTGCCGCTGACCGTCGTGCTGCCAGATACAGGTGCCTGTACGCCCGATCAGCTGTAGGTCACCGTGACCGTGAAGGTGCTGGTCGCGACGTTCTTGTACTGGTCTGTCGCCGTACAGGTCACCGTGGTCGCGCCGGTGCTCTCGTCACTAGGCCGCGTTGTTCGGCATCCGACTTCACCATCCGCAGCATCAGCCGTCGGATCAGCGCGCTGAAGGGGCCGATCGCCATCCAGTACCGCTTGAACCGGCGCGCCGTCGCCGGATCCGTCGTCGCCGTCCGGGTCTCCGTCGTGACCAGGGTTCGCCCGCTGCCATAGGGCTCCAGCCGAATGTTGAAGGCGATCTTGGCGAAGCCGGCTCGATCGAAGCCGGCAAACTCGCCCGGTTCGACCGTAGGCGCACGGTCCGCCGGATCCGTGACCCGCCATGGCCGGCTGATCTGACCGAGCACAATTTCCCGGCCGTGAACCTCCTCCAGCAGTACGAAACCGGCACGAGCCATCTCGTCGAGCGTCAGCGGCGGCCGCACGGGCTCCGCCGGACCACGCGCGAGCATACGCCGCAGCCGGACGGGGAGGCCACGCACGTCGAGAAGCATGCGGATCACCGGAGACCGACCCAGATCGGCCCGCCGGATAGCCACCCATGTTGCGTTCAAGTCCGCGTCGATGACCACCGCGTCGACCTCAGTGACGTCATAATGCGGCAGGTAACGATCGAGCAGGAGCGGCTCAGGTTGCACGGGCATAGCATCTTCCCTCCACGACCATCGGCGATGCGGGGCTCAACGCACGCAGTCTGTCGTGCGCGAGTCCGCTGGCCAGAATCAGCAGCAGGACGGCGCTGGCGGGGTGACGACCGGCGTCAGCCGCAGCACGAGCGCGTTGAAGTCGTGCCCGAGCAGCCGCTCGGTTTGGAACCACACGACCTAGACGATCAGCAAGCGCGCCACGCTGATCGGCACCGCGTGCAGCGTCTCGGTGGCCTGTCCCATCGATGCCTCACCAGTCGGTCGCGATACTCAACACCAATCCACGGCCACCCGGTCGCGGACACGCTAAGCGAGTGGGGTGTACTTTCTGCCTGACGCTCACGACGTCGACCGCAGATCAGTCGAGGAATCCAGCTCCAGGACAGTGCCCGGGTGGGCATCCAGTAGGTCTGGCACGACCAAGACGACGATGCCGGTTACCTGGCCACTCTCAAGCAATGAATAAGCCTTGGCGGCGTCATCCACCAGGCACAGTCGCTGCGCGATCAGCGGCTTGATCTTACCCGTCGCGAGCAGTTCGAAGAGTTTCGACCAATCCTCTTTGAAAGACTGCTCGGTCGCGCGATGCGTGCCATACCCCTTGACTGCCGTGCCATTTGGCAGGAGGTTGAGCAGCGCGATTTCGGCGACCAGGCGTGCAAGATGAGAGCGACTCCGCGGGGCGCCGTAGTGCACCAAGGTGCCGCCGCGCTGCAGCACCGTCAGTCCCCGCCGGACATACTCCGCGCCCATGCCGTTGAACACGAAGTCCAGGCCCTCGGGCTCCAAGTGGTGAATCACCTCGACGAAGTCCTGCGTGTGATAGTCGATGGGTATCGCACCCAAGTCGGTAAGCGTACGGTGTTTGCTGGCCGAAGCGGTGCCGTACATGGTGAGCCCGGCGAGCCCGCCAAGTTGCAGCAAGGCTGACCCGACGCCTCCGCTCGCTCCGATCACCAGTACACGATCGCCTGCCTTGACCTTGGCAACCCGGTGGAGTACCTGGTAGGCAGTCAGGTAGTTCAGGATCAACGTGACGGCTTCGGCAGGGTCTAGCGTCGCCGGGACGTGGATGAGCTTATCGTCAGCGACGTAGATGTATTCGGCATGGCCTCCGAATGTTGTCAACGAGGCGACCCGGTCGCCTACGGCAACGTGGGTCGCGCCTTTGCCGATGGCATCAACGTCGCCGACGATGTCGTAGCCCGGCACGAATGGGAGGTTGGGCAGGAACGGGCGATTACCGATCCGGGCTGCAATATCGTCCTGATGCACGCCGGCCGCGAGGATCTTGATGAGTGCCTCCACAGGGAGCGGGTCGCGAAGCTCGGTGTCGACAATCTTTACGCCTTCGAGCCCACCCCGCTGAGTGACCAGAACACGCTTGTACGTCGTGGGTTTAGCATGCACCGCCGGCGGTGCAGCGACTGTCGCCTCGGCCATTACCCTGCCTCCTTCAACATGTCAACAGCTGTGGCAGATCTCTGTGAGGGATTTACATACATCCAGCATACGGCTGGGCGCATGGCATACGCGTCAAAGGAGATGGCCTAGTGTTACATGGGAGCGACAGAAGACGATGACGACGAGGCGCCCTGCGGAGTCGCACAAATTGCAGGACATGTCTCACTACTCGCAGTGGTCAATTCGAGTAACTTTCGCTAGGTGGCCACAAGAAACCCAGGGCGCGTCATAACCCCTTAAAGTATCAACGCCATTCAGCGCCGCTCCCTATAATGGCCAAGCGTGCCCTGACGCGCGGGATGCGACAGTGGAGAGGAGCGAAGTTGATGACCGGTTCGCGCAGCGGTGCGATCGCGCTCAGAATCCGGATCGATCGCGAGCGCTGCATCGGTTCGGAGAACTGCGTCGCCAGCACGCCCTCGGTCTTCCGACTCGACAGCGAGGGGAAGGCTGTCTTGCTCGATCCCGCGACCGTCGATGTGGAAGCACTCCTGCTGGTCGCCGAGATCTGCCCCACTGAGGCCATCATCCTCGAAGACGCCGACGGAAATCAGGTCTTTCCGTGACGCGCGTCGCCTTCAACGCCGGAGCCTCGCGTGTCGTCCCAGCCTGATACCGCGCTGCCGCGCCTGGTTGGACGCGCGCGAGAGCTCGAAATGCTGCGCTCGGCACTGCAAGCGGCGAAAGCTGGTCACTCGACGCTGGTTCTCATCAGCGGCGAGCCCGGCATCGGTAAATCGCGATTGATCGAGCGCTTCGCTCGCGAGCAGAGCCTCGAAGGCTTGACGGTCTTGAGCGCCCGCTGCGACGAAGCCGATCCGCCCTACGCGCCATTCGTCCTCGCCCTGCGTGGACTTGCACGCGACAAGCCGAACTCGCTGCGGGAGGCGCTCACGGAATCTTCGAGTTCCGAACTGCAGCGGTTGCTCGCGCTCGATTCGGACGGATCCGACGCGCTTCTGGCCCCTCGTGTCACCCTCTCCGGAGCCGAGGAGCGCTCCCGCTTCTTCGACGCCGTGGTGCGTCTAATGTTGCGATTGTCCGAAGAGCAGCCTGTCATCGTGACGCTTGACGATCTGCACCTCGCCAGCGAACCGACCGTTCAGCTCCTGCGTTATCTCGTGCGTGCGCTACGTCACGCGCCTTTACTGCTGATCGGCGCCTATCGCGACACCGATCTCGATCCGCAGCACGCGCTCGAAGCGGCCATCGTGGACCTCTACCGCGAACGTCTGGCAACGCGCGTCTCGATGCGACGGTTGGCTCTTGCCGACGTGACCGACCTGATTGCGGGAGTGCTGGGAGTACCGTCGAACGACGTCGATCTGCTTCTGACCCAATCGATCCAATCCGAGGCGGAAGGCGTCCCGTTCTTTGCCGAAGAGCTAACCCTGCATCTGCGCGAGGAGGGTCTGCTGCGGCATGGTCCGTCCGGCTGGACGCTGGATGCGCAGGCTGTGGTGATGATCCCGCAAAGCATCCGCAGCGTCGTCGGCCATCGACTTTCGCGGCTCGAGCCGGAAGCGCTGGAGACGTTGGGCGTCGCAGCGGTGATCGGCACGGAGTTCTCGTTCGACCTGTTGTGCGACGTGATACGGCGGCGGACCGGTTCTGACGCACGGCGCGTGCAGCGTGACGTCGAATCCGCACTTGATCGGCGGCTGATTCGGGAGGGAGACGTCCGGCGGTCTGGACAGCGGGATGCTCCCTACGCCTTCGCGCACGATCAAATTCGCGACGTCCTCTACTGGAACCTGAGTCAGATCCGGCGCCGCATCCTGCATCAGGCCGTGGCGGAATCGCTGGAGTCGACCGGCGCCGAGCGGGATCCCAGCCGCTACGCCGCGCTGGCCCATCACTTTGGAGCGGGTGAGGATTTAGCCAGGGCCGCGCACT
Organism: uncultured Chloroflexia bacterium; assembly: GCA_963822235.1. Classification (GTDB taxonomy): domain Bacteria; phylum Chloroflexota; class Chloroflexia; order Thermomicrobiales; family Thermomicrobiaceae; genus CALAGB01. The sequence goes on along the minus strand of CAWGGU010000004.1, from coordinate 442,139 downwards.
ACTCCCAATTGGCGGGTGAACGCGCTGTCGAATTGCATGCCTTCGAGGAGGCCGCGCGGCATTTCGGTGAGGCGATCGACATCCTCGAAACACGCATCGATCTGGCTGAGGGCGATGCCGGGCAGCTCCGTTCCTATTTCGATCTGGTCTCATTGCGCGAACGCGCCTTCGACGAGTTGAGTGACCGTCAATCGCAGGAAGTGGCGCTGCGTCGCATGCGCGAGATCGTCGATCGACTTGACGATCGTGCGGCGCGCTTTGAGCTAGCCATGCGCGAGGCACGCTTCGACGTGCTGATCGGCAATCTGGCTGAAGCACGTCGTCATGCGCGGAATGCGTACGTGTTCGTGAGAGACGCAGGTGATGAGGCTAGCCTCATCGCGGCGCTGGCCCGGATAGGTGAGACGCAAGCAGGGCGTCTGATCGGCGAGCCATCCCGGTTGGAGGCGGTGCCGGAGGCGATGGCCGAGGCGGCGAATGCGTACAAACAGGCACTCGATCTGGCGCAGAGGACTGGAGACGAACGCTGGCAAGCGCGCCTGACGCAGGAGATCGGCGTGGTCGAATGGTCTTTGGCCGGAGACGATGATCTGGAGGCCAAGGCGAGCGCCCGCGTCTGGCTCCTGGACGCGCTCGATCGCTGGCGCCAGGTTGGAGATGCCCGCGGCGAGATTACGGCCCTCATTGCGCTTGCCTATCGCCGCAAGTATGAGCGAGAGGCGACCGGACTGCCGCCGGTTGAGCGCGGGTTCGTCGGCTTTCTCGAGGAGATCCGTCGCCTGCGCACCGAGGAACGTCAGCTCATTCGAGAGAGCCTCAAACCGCGCACGCAGGCGCTCGCACTTCTTTCGGTGCACGTCCACTGTCGCGAATTTGGGATATACGAGATCGCCCTGGAGCGTGGACTGGAGGCGCTAGCCTGGGCCGGACGTGCGCACGACCCGCGCATCGAGTTCTACTGCCTGGGTGGACTGAGTGAAACTGAGCTGGAGCTTGGCCGTCCGACTCGTGCGTTAGAGTACGCCGAGCGGGCCGTGTCCATCGCCACCAGTGGTGAGGTGCAGGTGCCCGCCCACCGTGCTCAGAAATGGTTAGGCGTCGCCTGCGCGGCGGTCGGGAACCTCGATCGCGCCGAACGCCATCTTCGTGCCCTCCTCTCGACGGCCGAAGCGCGCGGCCTGGCGACCGAGATTGCCGAGACCGCCTCCACGCTGGGAACCTTCCTGGCGCATCGCGCCACTGACGCCGGTGACGACGAGGCGCAGGGAATTCTCGGTCAGGCGATCGATTTGGCGGATGGCTTGCCGGGGAGCATCCCGTGGGCGGTCGAAGCCTTGGTGGTCCTCTCCGAAATCTCACTGCGTCACGGTGATGTGCCCTCAGCGGTGGCGGCGGCCACGGCGGCATCGAGCCGCATGCAGCAGCGGGAGATCTCGTTGCGCCGGTTGAAGATCGCCGTCCCCTTCGCCCGCTTTCGCGCGCTGGAAGCGGCTGGTCACCACGAAGAAGCGCTGGACGAACTGAAGAGCGCGGCCGGTGAATTGAGCCGTGTCGCGAGCTGGATCCGCGACGCCTCGCTGCGTCGTGGATATTTCGACGATGTGGCACTCCATCGCGCCATCTTCAAGGCGGCCGAGTCTCATCGGGCGTGGCCGGGGCTGGCTGAGACGCCGCCGGACGTCATGCTGCCGAGCCCGCTCACCCGGCGCGAGATCGAGGTGTTGCGATTGGTCGCGGCCGGCAAGACCAACCGAGACATCGCCGATACCCTCTTCATCAGCGAGAAGACGGTCGCGCGTCACCTCACCAACATCTTCAACAAGATCGATTGCCAATCGCGCACGCAAGCGGCCGCATATGCCTACCGGCAAGGTCTCGCGTGAGACTTGACACACGCGGGTAGCCCCCTAGACTGGCGGCACGGGACAGACCGGCACGATCCATAGATGAGGCGAGATGCGATGAGCGTTGAGATCGACCAATCGCGGTTGATGGCTGACCTCGAGGAGTTGGGCCAGATCGGGCTCAGCCCGCGCGGAGGCTTGATGCGCGTGGCCTTCAGTGAAGCGGACGGCGACGGCCGCGCCTGGGTGACCGAGGCCATGCGATCTCTGATGGAGGTTCGTGTCGATCAGGCCGGCAACACCATCGGCCTCTACCCTGGTCGCGAGAGCGGGCTCAAACCGATCGCGCTCGGCTCTCACACCGACACCGTGCCGGATGGCGGCAAGTATGACGGCGCCCTTGGCGTGCTGGCATCGCTCGCGTGCGTACGTGCTCTTGCGTCTGCAAATGTGCGCTTGCGTCACCCGGTCGAGGTGATCAACTTCGCGTCGGAAGAAGCAGCGGTGGCTGGTGGCACATTCGGCAGCCGCGCCATGGCCGGCATGTTCGATCCGTCAATCCTGCGCCAAACCGCGCCTGACGGCCGTCTCATCGCCGACATCGTGCGCTCGGCCGGCATCGATCCGGAGCACATCGTCGAGGCGGCCCGGCAGCCGGGAGAGCTGGCCGCCTATCTCGAGCTGCATCCGGAGCAAGGTGGTCGACTCGAAGAGGCTGGAATCCCAATCGGTGTGGTCGACGGCATCGTCGCCATTCGTCGCTACGTCGCCACGTTTCATGGTTACGCCAACCACGCAGGCACGACGCCCATGGAACAGCGGCGCGACGCGCTGGTGGCCGCCGCTCCCTTCATCCTGGCGGTCCGCGCGACGGCCATCCTCAACCACATCGTCGGGACGATCGGCACGGTGCGGGTCGAACCTGGAGCGTCCAACGTCATCCCAGGCAAAGTCGAGCTTTCGGTCGAGATTCGTGGCATGGATACCCGCGTGCTGGATGACGCGGAAAACGACCTGCGTAAATTGGCCCAGAGCAGCGGCGCCGAATTCGAGCGTATTTCGAGTAAGAGCGGGGCCTCGGTCTCCGGGACAAACGCCGCGGTAGAGTCCGATCCCTGGCTGGTGCAGGAGATCGAAGCGGCCTGCCGCGATATCGGGCTGCCCTATCTGCGCATGAGCAGTGGGGCGGGGCATGATGCCATGTGCATGGAGTCGATCACGCGTGAGGCCATGATCTTCGTGCCGAGTCGCGGCGGCGTATCGCATTCGCCCGACGAGTACACCTCGCCGGAACACTGCGTGGCCGGCGCCAGGGTACTGCTGGCGACGTTGCTGCGTATCGACGAGCGTCTGGACGAGGGGTAAGGGGGACGAATGCTGCCCGATCTGGTAGTGCTTGATTTCGCGGGGACGACCATGCGCGACGATGGGACGGTGCTCGCTGCGTACCGTACGGCACTTCGCGAACATGACATCCCCTTCACCGAGTCGGACCTTGCCTCGCGGCGCGGCGCCAGCAAGCGGGCGGTCTTCCGTGAGCTCGCCGCACGCGCACATCCGGCCGACGACGTCGATGCCATCGCCTCGCAGGCGCTCGATCGTTTCGGCTCGGCTCTGCGCCATGAATACGAAACCGGCGACGTGCAGGAGATCGAAGGCGCTCGTGATGCCCTCAGCACGCTCAAGCGGGCGGGTGTCAGTCTGGTTCTGACGACCGGATTCAATCGGGATCTCCTCGATTTACTGGTGGGGCGCCTGAACTGGTGGGATCTGTTCGAAGTCACGCTCGCCAGTGAAGACGTTCCGTTTGGTCGTCCCGCCCCCTTTATGATCTATCGCGCCATGATCGCGCTCGGCGTCGCCGACGTGCGGCAGGTCGCGGTGGTCGGGGATACGCCGCTCGATCTGCAGTCGGGCATGAACGCGCAGGCAGGCTGGGTGATTGGGGTGTTGAGTGGCGCGCACGATGTCGAGACGCTGGGAGCGACGCCGCACACGCATCTGTTGCCGAGCGTGGCCGACCTTCCCATGCTCTTCGTGGCGAGCTGAGCGTTCGAGCGACGGCTCTATCTAACCTCTGGACAGAGAGACCAAAGCCGCTAGAATAGATCATACGTTCTATGGGTGCGAGTACGCGTGCCTGTGTGATGTCTGATGTGGCCGGAATGCCGGCCGCGATGCAAGGGGGAACTGTGCCTGAGCCCATTCGCGAGATCTTCAAGTATCACTATTGGGCGACCTTCACCATCATCGACCACCTGGCCACATTGCCGCCTGAACACCTTAACGACAGCGTGCCGGGCACTGCTGGGTCGATCATCGATACGCTCAAACATCTGATCAATGCGGACAACCTGTATCAGGTGCTTGTTCAGGATCAGCCACGTCCACCACGTGACGAGCAGACCAACACACTTCAGGGTCTGCGCGATAAGTTCGAGGCGCAAAGCACGAAATGGGAAGAGATCCTCGATCACGTCGACGACTACGATCCAACGCTTCATAACGAAGAGGGCGATTTCCCGCACGCGCGTGACCTGTTGATCACGCAGGCGATCCACCACGGCAACGACCACCGCACACACATCTGCACCATCCTGGGGGCGACGGGGCAGGAAGTGCCGGAAATTGACGAATGGACCTACTGGTTCTCGGACCAGCACTGAGGCGCTTGTCTCAGAAAGGACTCCAGATGACCGATCCCATCCGCGATCTCTTTCGCTATCACACCTGGGCGACGCTGACGTTGCTCGATTTCTGCTTGGGGCTGCCCGAGGCAGAGCTCGACAAGACTACTGCCGGTACCATGGGAACCATCCGAGAAACCTTTACCCACTTGATCGCGTCAGATGCGGGCTATCAGGCGCGCATGCGGGCGGATCCGTCGGTGCGCATTGCGAATCCGGAGAGCCGCTCGCTGGGTGAGCTGCGTGAGATCTTCATCGAAAAGAGCAAGGGCTGGGAGTCGGTCCTCGACGACCTGGGGAGCTACGATCCTGCCATCGAAGCGCATGAGGACTTTCCACACATCGCACATGCGCGCAACCTGCTCCTGACGCAGGCGCTGCATCATGGCAACGATCACCGGACGCACATCTGCGGCGTGCTGGGCGCGAATGGGCACGAGATCCCCTGGATGGATGCCTGGGCCTTCTGGGCTGAGCAGCAGGGCTGATCCTAAGCCGATCTGCGTTTGAATGATCAGTTCTCGGCTCGCCGTTCGAGCCAGCGCTGCGGGTTCGCCATGATGTAGTCGTAGAGGTATGAGTGCTCGCGTTCGGAGCGGATAATTCGCTCAGTAGTAGTTGCGCTGCCAGAGACGCTGATACGGTTCATCTGATCCACGTTGCTTCAGATCCGCAAGGTATTCACGCGTGCTGAGCGATTTGAACGCTTGCATGATCCGTCCAACTGATCCGGGAGCTGTACCGCGTGGCCGCTGATTGAGGTAGGGGCGAAGCTTGCCTTCGCCCTCTCCAGACGGTTGATCGCGTCGGGGATTAGATCCGGGATCTGAGCGTTTGGGCTCTTCTTGTGAATTCTTGTCTTTCCCTGCAGCCGGGAGACCTTCATGTGTTGGGCGAAGGCAAGCTTCGCCCCTACCGGTACCGCCCGCATTCCCCGACTCAAGATTCGCGTCATCTTGAGGGCGAAGGCAAGCTTCGCCCCTACCCTCAACGAGGACGATGATGCCGTGAATGTGATCCGGCATCACGATGAACGCATCGAGGGTCAAGTATGGGAATCGTTCAGGTAACGACTCCCATACCTGTAACACCGTCATCCCCATCTCAGAAGGAACGACGCCCTCGAACTCTACGCTTCCAAGGAGCGGTCTCCGGTCGTTGACAGTAACGGTCAGGAAGTACGCGCCAGCCTCGGCATAGTCGTACTCCTTGAGCCGGATCGAACGGCGGCGATGCATTGGCGGTTCGAATGGCGAAGAGTTCTGCATCCTCGTCGAATCGCCTCAGTCGTGGTACAGCTCGGCCCAGTGCTCGTGCTCATCCTTCGCCTTGGACAGCAATTCCGGCTCGCTCAGCAGGTCGAGCGCGGTCAACGCCATGGCCTTCGATACCTTGATGAGCTGGTCGTAGCCGAAGTCGGAGCCGGAGGCGTCCACCACCTGCTGCGAGTGACCTGGGATCGGCTCGTGACTGATGGCGAAGTGCCCCGTCACCGACGGCAGCTTGTAGCTGATGTTGCCGAAGTCGGTCGAGTACATGCCGCGCTCCCGCTCGGCGTTCAACTCCATGCCCATGTCCTGCATGTTCTGGGCGTAGCGCGCGCCGATGGCGTAGCTGGGGCGCATGTCGTAGTGCAGCTCGCCGTCCGTGATCTTCACTTCGCAGCCGGTCATCAGGGCCGCACCTTTGGCGACGTTCTTGACTTTCTCGATCACCTCGTTGAGGTATGCGACCGTTGGGGCGCGCACGGACATCTGCGCGCGGGTGTACTTCGGCACCACGTTGGTGGCCTCGCCGCCATGCGTGATTATGCCGTGCATGCGCGTCTCCATGATGACGTGCTGGCGCAACGCGTCGACTCCCTTGAAGAACTCGATCACGGCGTTGAGCGCATTGACTCCGTTATAGGGGTCGGCTCCGGCGTGGGCCGGTTTGCCGAAGTACTCGATCGCCATGCCGTTGACGGCCAGACAGGTGCCGCCGGGATATCCTGTGTCGGATCCGCTCTGGTCACCGGCGTGGTGGATCATGAGGGCCGCATCGACGTCGTCGAAGATCCCTTCTCGCTCGAGCAGGATCTTGCCCGCGCCACCCTCTTCAGCCGGAGTGCCAATCACCTCGAAGATGCCCGGCAGTTCGTCCATCACCGACGCCATGCCGATGGCGGCAGCCAGGCCTGAGGCGCCGATCAGGTTGTGGCCGCAGCCGTGACCGATGCCGGCCAGCGCATCGTACTCAGCCAGCACGGCCACCACCGGGCCATCCTTGCGACCGTGCATCGAGGCGCGGAAGGCGGTCTCGATGCCGCCCAGCGGTTTTTCGACCTCGTACCCCTGGTCGCGGATGTTCGAAGCCAACAGCTGTGAGGCCATCACCTCTTCATAGCCGAGCTCCGGGTTCACGCGAATCGTCTCGGCGATCTCGATGATCCGGTCGCGATTGGCGTCGATCGCGTCGATGATGCGCTGTCGCAGCTCTTCACGCTCCGCCATTTTCATCCTCCCTCGATGAGCCTAAGCATGGCTCGTTGTCGCTACATGGCCGCACCATAGCACCGCTCCAGCACCGGCGCCAGATGGCAAAGTGCATCGGCTCCGAGCTGTCAGACGAACGCCTCACGATTGACCACCGCGTCCGGCACCTCACCCAGGCAGCGCCGCGCGGACCGTCTCGGCGGCGATGCGCTGGCGGTCGTCGACTGACTGCTCCGAGTACCAGGCGTTGTGCGGCGTCACGATCACGTTGGGGAAGGCTATCAACTCGGCCAGCATAGCGGCGGGCGGCGGCTCGACCTCGATCACGTCGAGCGCCGCCCCGGCGATACGCTCTTCCCGCAGCGCAGTCAGGACCGAGGCGACGTCGACGCAGCCGCCGCGAGCGCAGTTGATGAGATAGGCGCCGGGCTTCATCAGATTCAGCTGCGGCGTCTTGATCATCTTGAAGGTCTCGTGGGTGAGGGGCGTGTGCAGCGTGACATAATCGGAAGTCCGCAACAGTTCTTCGAGACCGACGAGCGGCACGCCCAGCTCCGCCTGCGACCTCACTTCGGCACGTAGGGGTCGTTGGCGATCACTTTGAGCCCCAGCCCCTGCGCTTTCCGCGCGACCGTCTTGCCGATGCGACCCAGCCCGATGATGCCCAGCATCTGACCGCGAATGCGCCGTATCGGCATGTAGGGCCGGTGCGTCCAGGCCGAGCGCACGTCGCCATTGGCCGCCGCGGCACGCATGGCATCGACCTGTGGAATCAGCCGTCGCGTCAGGGCGAAGAGGAGCATCAAGGTGTGGTCGGCCACCTCATCGTTGCCGTAGCCCGGCGTGTTGGCCACCATGATCTTGCGTTCGGTGGCCGCCTCGACGTCGATAGCGTCATAGCCGGCCGCGTAGGTGCAGATGATTTTGCAGTTATCGAGCGAGTTGATCAGCTCTCGCGTGACGCCCAGCTTGCGGAATAGGACGGCGTCGGCGGTGCGCATCGCCTCGTTCGTCTCCTCCTCGCTGAAATCGCGCGTGTCGACGATCTCCGCCCCGATCGGCTCGAGGACGCCCCGCTCGATCTCGATACCTTCCATGTACTGCCCCACGATGACGACGCGTTTGCCCATCTCATTCACCTCATCTTCTCTCTTCAGGTCGATTGGAGTCGCTGGCCAGTATAGCGCCGGTTTGAACGGCGACAGTCTTGAGCGTTCGTTTTGTGGTCGCGAGCCGGGCGGCGTGCGACAATCGAGGCCCGGCCCGGACCTCGCCCGCGATCAGCTTCGGGGGCCAGCATGATCGACTTCAGCCCTTGAGCGAGAGGATGCAGCTATGGCGGCGGACTTCGATTTGATCGTCAGCGGCGGAACGGTGATCGACCCAAGTCAGGGCCTGCATGGTCTGCACGACATCGCCATCAAGGACGGTCGCATCGTTGGCGTGGGCGCCTTCGAACCGGAGATGGGCGCGGCGGTGCTGGATGCACGCGGTCTTGTCGTGACTCCCGGCATCGTCGACATGCACGTCCACGTCTACGAAGGCGTCTCGCATTACGGCGTCGACGCGGACCAGAACTGCATCCACAAGGGCGTGACGACCGTGCTCGATGCGGGATCCTCCGGCGCGCAGACCTTTCCCGGCTTTCGCGAATACGTCATCGATCGGGTGCGCACCCGCGTCTTCGCTCTGATGAACATCTCCGCCTCCGGCATGATCAGCGACCTCATCGGCGAGCTGGAGGATCTGCGTTGGGCCGACCCAATTGAGACGCTCAAGATGCTGGAGCGTCATCGGGACGTGGTGTTGGGCGTCAAGGTGCGGCTCGAGAAGCGCATGGCGGGTGAGAACGCCATCGCCGCGCTGAAGATAGCGCGCGAGGTGGCCGACTCAGCCTCGGTGCCGATCATGGTCCACATCGGCGGCACGGTGAATCCTCTGACCGATTTTCTGCCGCTGCTGCGTTCCGGCGACGTGATGACGCACTGCTTCCATGCCAAGACGTACGGAGTGTTGGATGAGGATGGCGTGGTCGTGCCTGAAGTCCGTGCAGCGACCGAGCGGGGCGTCATGCTCGACATCGGACACGGCCGCGGTGGCTTCTCCTTCGAGGTCTGTCGCAAGGCGCTCAGTCAGGATCTGAATCCCAACACCATCAGCAGCGACATCCACTCCCACAATATCCATGGCCCGGTCTTCGACATGGCCACGACTATGTCCAAGTTCCTGCACCTCGGCTTCTCCATCGACGACGTGGTGCGCATGTCGAGCGTCGATCCGGCGTGCTGCATGGGTATGCCGGACGGTATCGGCACGCTGCAGGACGGCGCTCCGGCCGACGTCAGTCTCTTCGAATTGCGCCATGGCGAGTTCGACTTCGTCGACGCGCTCGATCAGCACGAAACGGCGGAGCGGCGGTTGATCCCCCACGCAGTAGTGCGGGACGGGACAGTCCACGCGGCGATGGTCGATTACGCCTGAGAGATGATGGGAGGGGAGCGTGAGCGATCCGCGCGACGAGGCGGCTGAGACGCTAGACGCTTTGGCCGAGGAGCTGGAGCGAGCGGCAGCGCACTGTCGTGTCGCGGCGCAACATTATCGCGACCGACTCATCCCGCGAGCCGCCGCGCATGCCTGGGCCGCGCACGGGCACATCCATCGCGTCGCGGCCAGACTCGACGGTTTGGCTGAATCGCACGCGGATCATTCCATTCCGCAAGGGGATTGAGCAGCGCTACGTCGTCGCAACCGGCACGTGGACCACGACGACACCACGCTCGACGGTGACGGTATAGGTCGGGATCGAGGGATCCTCTTCCTCGTCGTCCGGTTCAATGGACACGTCGTAGGCTCTGGCGCGGACCTTGTGCGGGTTGAAGATCGAGCGGCCCGAGGAGATCTCGAATTCCCAGCCGTGCCAGGGGCATTTGATGATCTCCCCTTCACGCGCGTACTCACGCTCGTAGGTCTTGCTGGAGACGTTGGTTCCCACGACCCGCCCGCGGCAGAGTGGTGCGCCCTGGTGCGGGCAACTGCTGCGGAGCGCGTAATAGGTGCCCTTGACGTTGAAGACGCCGATCTCGATGCCGTCGACCTCCACCAGTTGTCGGGTGTCTGGCGGAAAATCGCGGACTCGCCCGACGACGACGCGCTTGTCCTCTTGAGCCATTCCCATTCTCCCGTCCCGTTTGTTTCCGCGTATCTCCGCGTGTGGCCACTCCGGCCGGCGCCGCGAAGCGAAGGCGACACGTCAAACGTGCCGCCTGAAGTTCTCATCGCTCAAGCGCGGCGATTACGACGTTCGCGCCAGTTCTGGTTGTGATGGCTGTCGCTCTGGCAATTGGAATATCTCGCGCGCATTCTCGGAGTAGACGCGCCGGTGCATCTTTTCCGGCAGTGGCGGCAGCGACTGCTCCGGTGAGTCGTAATCGAAGTGCGGGTAATCGGACGCGAACATCAACGTCTGCTCGGCCTTGGCCCATTCAAAGATCGTGAGCAGGCGTCGCTGCGGCTCCGGCGATTCCATCGGCTGCGTCGTGAAGCGGCAGTGCTCGAAGATGTATTCGCTCGGAGCACGCTTGACCCAGGGCGTCTCGTTCCCCAGCGCTTTCCAGTCGGCGTCCAGGTGCCACAAGAAGGTCGGCAACCAGATATAGCCGCCCTCGACGAAGACGACGTTGAGCGTCGGATAGCGTTCGAAGAGCCCCTCGAAGATCATGCTGGCCAGATGCTCCATATAGCCGAGCGGGCGTCCCTGTCGCTTCTCGATGTAGTAGGAGGCGGCGCCATTCATACCCGCGCCTTCGTTGCCGGTGTGGATGACCAGCGGCAGATTGTGCGCCACGCATGCGTCGTATATCGGATCATAGAAGCGCTTGCCGTAGAGCACTTTGGTGCCGTTCGGGACGAGCACGCCGACGATGTCTGACCGGTCGCCGATGCGGTCGATCTCTTTGGCCGCGAGCTTCGGCTCCTGGCTCGGCACGATGGCGGCGCCGCGCAGCCGCGGCTCTTTCTCCAGCCAGTTCTCGATCATCCAGTCGTTGTAGGCGCTGGAGAGCGCCAAGGCGTAGTCGACGTCGGGCAGCGCGGGGATGGGACGGTACTCCTGGCCGAGCAGGACGCCGTACTCGACGTTGTTCGGATCAAGATGCTGGATCCGCATCAGGTCGAGGTCGGAGCCCGCCGGTCCGCCGCCATCCGGCCAGGAATCGGCGCGATAGCCGCGGTCGCCGCCGTTCGGGTACCCTGCACGCTGGCTCAGTCCGGTTGTATATAGCTTGATGCGCTCCTGATATACGCGCGGCAGGTACGGAAAGAGGTCCTCGGGCTTGCGCGTTCGCTGGTGGATGTCGCAGTCGATGATTTGTTCGCCGTGATGGATGGACATGTCGCGCTTCCTTCCTGTCCGGTTTCAGTCTGAGATGCCCGACAACGACGTCGGTCACTCCGCGGCGACTGGAGCTACTTTTGCCATCGTGTCTGGGCGAGAGGAGACAATCGGGTTCGAGCCCGTGAAAACCCGCATGTGCTCGCTAGGCTTCGACGATGACGAGGCGATCACGTTCCGTTTCCCCGCCCAGGCGTGATCTGGTGTTCTTTTCGGCTCCTTCGCGCGTTGAGCCGACCGACCAGATGTCGGACCGTTCGCCGCTCTATGGCAATCTGATGCCGACATGTGTCTGGAATCCCAGTCTAGATTTGGACTCTGGGCCTGTCAATTCCGGAGCGGCGCGGCGGGCGGCCGTCTGGACCGCAACAATCGTGGACGAGTGATATATCGGGTTGACACCCCTGCACGTGCTTGCTAGCCTGTTCCGAGTCACAGGAGCCCCTGTATTTCTGCGTTTACGTTGGTTGCCACGCTGTGGTGAAGCGTGGTGTAGATACGCATTTCCGCCATTCGCCCTCGTTGCGCGATGCCTTGGTTTGACAAACGCGTCACCACCGGGCCTTGAGGGCGAGTGCGGTAACCACGGAGGTGGGAGATGTCCTTTTCGCTGTCGCGCCGGAGATTGATCCTTGCGTCCATGGCGATTCCGGTCGTCGGTTTGTTGGACGCGTGCGGAGGTGGGTCGTCGTCGACGCCGACCACCGCTCCCGCGGCGAGCACCAGTACGTCGGGATCGAGTGGGTCGACATCGGCCACCCCGACGGCTATTCAATCGTCGGGTGTCGCGCCATCGAAGTCGACTGAGTCTGCGTCGCCGACCGCGACGGAGGCGAGCAGCGGAACGGTGGCGGACGTCGATTTCATCGTCGTCGATGGGACCGAGACGAGCAGTCTCGACCCGTGCGTTGGAACTGCCTATCAGTATGCGGTCAATGCGATCTTCAATAAGCTGGTTGTCTGGAACGCCCAGATGAACGTCGAGCCGTCGCTCGCCACCTCCTGGAGCGTGAGTGACGACCACACGCAGTGGACGTTCAAGCTACGTCCGAACGTGAAATTCCACGACGGGACGCCATTCAATTCAGCCGCTGTGAAGGCGACGATCGATCATATTCTCGACCCCGATACGAAATCGAACCGGCGTGCCAACTACACACTGATCAAGGATGTTCAGACACCGGACGACCTGACGGCCGTTTTCGTGACTGATCCTCCCAACCCCGACTTCCCGTTCCTGATGGCCGACGGGTCGGCCAACATCATCAGCCCCACGGCGCTGCAGAAGTACGGGTCAACCGAGTTCGGCCGGCACCCGGTCGGCACGGGCCCCTTCGTCTTCGAGGAGTGGGTTCCCAACGACCACATTTCAGCGACGGCTAACCCGGACTACTGGGGACCCAAGCCCCTCGTGAAGCGCTTCGTCTACAAGCCGGTCCCCGATGCTGCCACGCGCGTCATCGTGCTCAAGAGCGGACAGGCGGACGTCGTCTTTGGTCTCCCGCCCGCCGACATCCCCGACCTGCAGAAACAGTCGAACCTGAAGATCGTCAACGACCCTGGCATCACCATCGTTCAGATGCAGCTCAAGCAGGCGGTGAAGCCGTTCAGCGAGCTTGGAGTTCGGCAGGCCGTGAATATGGCCGTGGACAAGGACTCGATCATCAAGAACGTCATGCTGGGTTTGGCGAAGCCGCTCAAGACGCCGGACAATCCGGGGCTATGGGGTGCGTTCGAGTTCGACCCGCTGCCGTATGACCCGGAAAAGGCAAAGTCGCTCCTCTCTGACGCCGGATATCCGAACGGCTTTGAGGTGACGATCTCGTACACCAGCGGCCGCTGGCCGGGAGATGATCAAACAGTCGAGGCCGTCCAGGGCTACCTGGGCCAGGTGGGCATCAAGGCAACCATCAAGAAGGGGGATCAGGCTACATTCGTCGCCGATCTCACCAAGGATCCGGCCACAAACCCGACGCTCATGGTGATGCCACAGCGCACCAGCTACTACAGCGATTACCAACTCTATCGCCTGTATCAGAGCGACGCGGCCAATGCCAACGCGGCGCAGCGTTCCGGCTATCACAACGATCAAGTCGATACGCTGCTGGCACAGGAAGAGAGTGAGTTCGATCCGGACAAGCGGCTGCAGATCTTCCAGCAGGTGGAGAAGCTGATCTGGGACGACACGCCATTCCTGTATCTCTTCAGCCGTAACAACGTCTATGGACAGAACGCCAAGGCGTCAGGGTTTGTCGTCTTGCCGTCTGGAGATATGACGCCGGGTGCGCTCACCAAAAGCTAGTCGCTCGCGAGGATTTGAACGTGGTCCGTCGGTTCGGTAGAGGGCCGATAGAATCGGTGCGGCCGCGGACCGCGTTCGATGTAGTTCAGTGTGCTATGAAGCGTAATTGCTTCACTAGCACGCCGAAACTCGCGCCGCTTGGGGCAAGCTACGCCTTACTCTGAACGGGCACGACGGTCCCGGTGGGTATGCCTGGATAGCGAAGTCACATGTTGACCGCCGCTCAATGTCGAGCTGCGCCGGCGGCGGCACGATGAGGAAGTAATGACCGTCTATATCGTCAAACGGCTGTTTGCGCTCTTCCCAGTACTGCTCGGTGTGTCCCTCATCATCTTCGGCATCATGAAGCTGATTCCGGGAGATGCCGCTCAGGTGATCGTCGGGACGAGTGGCACGGCGGCCGACGTCGCCAACATGCGCGAGGTGTTGGGGCTGAATAAGCCGATCTACGTGCAGTACTGGTATTTCGTCTCGCGAGCCGCGGAAGGCGACTTTGGCGACTCGACTCAGACGGGCCGCCCCGCGCTAAAGGAATTTGCGAGCCGGGTGCGTCCGACGGCGGAACTGGCCGGAGCCGCGCTGCTGCTCGCCATCGTGTTCGGAATGCTCACCGGCATCGTCTCCGCCGTCCTGCAATACAGTGTCTGGGACTACATGGTGACGCTCGTCTCCTTGATCGGAGTATCGGTGCCGATCTTCTGGTTTGGCCTGATGCTGATGCTGCTGTTCTCCGTCTGGCTCGGCTGGCTTCCGGCAACTGGCTCCGGGTCGTTCTCCCGACTGATCATGCCTGCGCTGACGCTCGGTTCGGCGTCGACCGCCATCATCGCCCGGCAGATGCGCTCCGGATTACTCGAAGTGCTGCGCCAGGACTACGTGCGGACCGCTCGTGCCAAGGGCTTGATGGAGTGGGCGGTCATCTCACGGCACGCCGTGCGCAACGCGCTCATCCCGACCGTGACGGTGGTCGGTCTGCAGTTCGGCTACCTCCTGGGCGGCTCGGTCTTGACCGAGACGGTCTTTGCCCGCCCCGGCGTCGGCTCGTTTCTGGTCAACTCCATTCAGGCGCGAGACATTCCGGTCGTGCAGGCGACCATCATGATGCTGGCGGTCGCCTTCCTGGTGGTGAATCTGCTGGTCGATCTGCTCTATGCCGTGTTGGACCCTCGAATCCGCTACTCATGAGGTTCGCGGATGGATGGGGATGAGGGGAATTGATGCGTGAGGCCGGGGATTTGAATCAGGAAGACATTCAGGCGAGACCTCAAGGAGCGGCAGCGGTAAAGTCGGTCACAGGATCGGATGCGACTCTGGTCGCCGTCAAGCCCCGAGATCGCTTGTTTCGACGTTTTCGTCGCAGCAAGACGGGGGTAGTCGGGCTGGTCATCATCTCGGTGTTCCTGCTGATGGCGCTACTCTCGCCACTTATCGCACCCTACAACGCCACCAAAATCTCACTCGGCGATTCGCTGCAGTCTCCGTCGTTGAGGCATCCCTTGGGAACCGACGAGCTTGGTCGCGACATGCTCAGCAGACTGCTGATCGGCTCGCGGCTCACGTTGCTGATCACGGTCGGCGCGGTGATGATCGCGCTCGTCATCGGGACGTCGCTGGGTGTCGTGGCCGGTTTCCGGGGTGGTTGGACCGACATCGTCATCATGCGTGGCATCGACATGCTTCTGGCGATGCCCACGTTCCTACTGGCCATCGCGATCGTCGCGGCCCTTGGCCCCGGAACCACGAACGTGATCATCGCGGTTGGAGTCGCCTCGGTTTCGGCCTTTGCTCGCATCGCCCACGGCGCGGCGCTGTCGGTGAAGGAGGAGGTTTACGTGTTGTCAGCCCGAGCGCTCGGCGCGCGTGACTGGCACATCATGTTGCGTCACATGCTGCCGAACATCTTCCCGCCGTTGCTGGTGCAGACGACGTTGCGACTGGCGACCGCCATCCTGACGGCGTCCGGCCTCAGCTTCCTCGGATTAGGACCGCAGCCGCCGACGCCGGAGTGGGGCGCAATGCTCAACTCAGGGCGAACCTATCTGACCAGCCACCCATTGCTCACCATCATCCCGGGGTTGGCGATTCTGTTCGTGACGATCGCGTTCAATCTGTTCGGTGACGGGCTGCGCGACACGCTCGACCCGAGACTGATGTCGTGAGGCAACTACGATTGCGGACGTTTCCAGACGCACGGGCACCTCGTTATCGAGCGGCCTGCACATGGGATTCTCGAATCAATTGAGGAAAGGTGAACATGGCCCAGAAAGTACGAACCGCGGAGATGTCCTGGCGCGAAGTGGAAGAGGCGATCAAGAACGGGGCCGCGGCGCTGGTCTCGATGGGATCGACCGAAGAGCATGGCCCGCACGCGCCGACCGGCGACTACATGATCGCGGAGGCCATCACCGAGCGGGTGGCGCAGATCACCGGCGACGTCATGACGCCGACGATCCCATTCAGCTACTCTGAATACTTCCGGCATTTTCCAGGCACGATCACGGTCCGCCCGGAGACGCTGTCCATGCTTGTGCAGGACACGGTGAATTGCTTACTCGACGAGGGCTTCCGACATGTCATCCTCTTCAATGGACATAAGGGAAATGAACCGATCCTGATGACGCTCATCCGTCAGATCCGCCGCGAGCGTGGCGTACTGGTCCCCATCGTGGCGCCGATCGGATTCGGCCTTACTCCGCCCGTGCAGCGCGAAATCTATGGGGACAATCCGACAGGCCATGGCGGAGAACCAATTGGCTCGATGGTGAGCTATCTGCGGCCGGACCTCATCAATCTGGATCGCGCGGAGGGCTGGGAGTCAAAGGACTACCTTGGGCTGCCCACCAGCGGCTTGAATGGAGTGGTCTTCGACGGCCGAGTGGTGAATCTGGCCATCAATATGGAAGAGGTCACGCCACCGTCCGGGAGCCTCTCCGATCCGCACCTGGCATCGCAGGAGCGTGGGCGCCGTATCGTCGAGAACTCGATCGAAGGGCTGGCCTCGTTCGTGAAATGGTTCAAATCGGTCGACCCGATGGTGGAGCCGTAGTCCGTCCTTCGTTGTTCAGCTTGCGATCGCGTAAGTGACGTTCAGGTTCGGCCGGTTGTTGATGGTCTGAAAGACGACGCAGTAACGTTCGGTGAGCGCGATCAGCTTGCCGACCTGCTCGTCAGTTGCGGTGGTATCCAGCTCGAAATGCAGCCGGATATCACGGAACCCAACCGGCACGGCCCGGTCTACCGCCAGCGTTCCCCGAAAATCGAGATCTCCTTCAGCGGTGACGGCGCCACCCGCGACAGGCAAGCTCATGGCGGTGGCGACCGAAGCCAGCGTCACGCCCGCGCACGCGACCAGCGCCTCCAGGAGCATGTCGCCGGAGCAGAGCAACGTGCCGTCGCCTCCGGCGGCAGGGTGGAGACCAGAATCGACCCGGTCGTCGCGTGTCTCAATGCGGCACGCGATGCGGGCGAGGTCGAGTGTGCCGCGAGCGGTCATCGTGACCAGAGCCGCTTCTGGTTCCTCGCGATATCGAGCCTTGATGGGTGCCTGGAGCGCGCGTAGTTCATCTGATTGCATGCCTGCGCCTTTCTCTGAGGGCCGAGGAGCGAATCGGCTCACAGGATAGGCGGCGCGACAGCCTCGTTCAAGTGGGTTGTGAGAAGACTCGCGATGCTGGCCTGGCTGTAGCTCCCGCGGAAACCGTCGACACAATGGCGTCGATGATCTCGCCAGCGCGAGAGATGGCCATGAGGTGACCCTCTCCGGGCCAGAACGTGGCCAAGCAGCGGGGCAGTCGCTCGGCCATGGCACGCCCAAAGATCGGCGGGACCGTGATGTCCGCTTCGCCATGCCAGAGGTGTATTGGCACCGTGATGTCTCGCAGACGGAATCCCCACGGCCGGGTGTAGAGGAGGAGATCCCAGGCAACGCCGAGGGAGCCCTGAACGAGCGCTTCGGCGGCGTCCTCCAGGACCGTCCGCGCGACATCCGGCTGGTCGAGCAAGAATTGATCGGCGGCAGCCATGATGCTTTTCATGCGTTCCAACGTTCCTGGGCGCGCAGGGTCGATCTCTCGCTGCAACACTGGACCCGCGACGCGACAGGCCAGATTCGGCGAGCGCCGGCCGATGGAGATGAGGATGCGGCGAACTCGAGGAAGCTTCAACTCTTCCTGCCAGCGCGGAACGTCGATCGGCCCCATGCCGCTGATGATTCCGGCGAACGCGAGCCGCTCAGGAAGGCAGAGGGCGCAGGCCGATACATAGGCCGAGCCGCCCGAGTTTCCCACGACGCCAAAACGATCGAGCTCGAGCGCATCCGCGATCGCCGTCACGTCGGCGGGCCAATCCAGGAACGACCGTCCAGGTTGGAACGTGGAGAGGCCGATGCCGGGTCGGTCGACGCCGATCACGCGCACACCGCCGATATGCCGCCTCGCGGTGGATCACGCTGGCACCGCGCCGCGAACCGGGAATCCCATGAAACAGAAAGACGGGGAACCCGTCAGGATCACCGTATTCCCGATAGCCGAGGGAGCGCCCGTCCCGCAGATGCAGGACGTGGTCGTCGGAGGTTGTTGTGATCATCAGCTGAGTCTCTCGTCGGTCGCCGCGAAGGTCAAACATTCTTAATAGTCGTATCGCACGGATGTGGCCAATGATTGCACGGCAGCACACATTGAGCGCGGCGGCAATCGTCGGCATACAAATGGACTATTGGGACAGCTTGACCCTGGGTTATTTCGCACGTAGCATCAGCGCATTCAAATTGATCCGAGACGGAGCGAGGTGTGGAGATGTCCACGAGGGCCCACGAGCTAGCGATTCAATTCGAGCAGGCAAATGACGATTTCATCACGTTCATCAGCGGGCTTTCGGAGGACGAATGGCTGCGAGTCTGCCCGGACGAGGAACGCACCATCGCCGCGCTGTCCTATCACGTGGCGGGCGGCTACGTCTTCGAAATCGGCGCCTTTCGCGGCATCGCCGAGGGGAAGGATTTGCCGGTCGTTGCCAAAGAGACGCTCGATCGCATGAACGCTGACGGTGGGGCGAAGTTCGCCGAAGCCGACCGGTCGGAGACCATTGAGAAGCTGCGACACGACGGTGCCATTGCCGCCGAATTCGTCCGCTCGCTCACCGACGACCAGCTGCAACGTGTTGGCGCCTACATCGACTGGGTACCGCCGATGAGCGTCGAGAAATGGATTGAGCACGTCCTCATCGGTCACATCCGCATGCACAAGCAAGTATGCAAGCCGTGGTGGATCATGAAACGGCGCCACAGGCATGACCAACGAATTTGGAGTCAGTTGAAAGGGGCGAACCATGGAGCAGAGTCTGACCTATGACGCCCTGATCATCGGTGGACGCGCCGCCGGTGGCAGCCTGGCGGTTCTACTTGCCCAGCGTGGATACCGCGTGCTGGTAGTCGATCGTGACCGCTTCCCGAGCGACACCATGTCCACCCATTTCATGGCCGCGGCTGTCGTGCCCCTGCTGGATCACTTCGGCGTGCTCACCGAGTTGGTCGATACGCTGGGATTCCGTCGACTGACGCGTACGCGCATCCACCTGGACGACTGTATCTTCGAAGGACCGATGGATCCCGCTGGCTTCGGCTATGCGCTAGCACCACGGCGCGATGTGCTCGACAACCTGTTGGTCCGTCGCGCGATGGAGTACGGGGCCGAGTTCTCCGAGCGTACCCGGGCCGAACGCTTGATCTGGGACGAGGGCCGAGTGGTCGGCGCGGAGCTGCGCGATGCGGATGGGGAACGTCGTGAGGTCCACGCGAGGGTCGTGGTGGGAGCGGACGGCAAGTACTCGTCGGTTGCCAAGTGGGTCGATGCCGAGACGTACGAAGCGGTTCCCGCTATGAGACCGATCTACTACGCGCACTTTCACGGCGTCAAGCCATTGTCCGAGCCCGCTGTCGAGCTCTTCTTCGGCGGAGATTGCATCGCATTTATCTTCCCGATGCGCCCCGGGGAGGATTGTCTCGCGCTCGAATTACAGGTAGAGCAATTCGACGGTTTCCGGTCGGACCCGATCGGCGCCTTCACACGCGTGTTTGGGACTCGCTACGGCATGAGCGACCGGATGCGCGATGCCGTTCCGGACGGCAAGGTCGTTGGTGTGAAAGGTGTGGACAACTACTTCCGCAAGCCGTACGGCCCCGGCTGGGTGCTCACGGGCGACGCGGCCCATTTGAAGGATCCGAGCACCGGCACTGGAATCGGTGACGCCCTGCAGCAGTCGATCTGGTTGGCTGAGGCCCTCGAGGAGTGTTTCACAGGCACCGATTGGGAGTCGCGCCTTGGCGCTTTCCAGCAGCAGCGCGATCAGGCCATGATGCCGATGTATCGGTTCACGCTCGGCTTCACGCAGATGCAGGATCCGTCTCCGGAATCGATCGAGCTCGTCAGGGCTGTGCTCTCGGCGGCGGGACCGTCGCGTTTGCTGGCGTATTCACTGCCTCAGCTACTGGGAGCAGCGCTGCCGCCGCCGACTGTGGCCCGAATCGAGGGAATCGCGGCCACGTTCGGCGCGCAACGGGCGTCCAGCGACAAGCCAGCGGTGCTCGCCGACTGAGTTAGAGTCGGTAGACGACCTGCGGGTGCGGCAGCGTTAGCTCCTGCCCGCTCACGATGAGCTGAGAGTTTCCGGCCACCCAGCGGGCGTAGTCCTCGCCGGCCAGTTCCGCCACCCGCTCCAAGGCTGGTCGCAAGCGCGGTGGACGCCAGCGGGCATTGTGTCCATCGCTGGCTACAACATGCGCCATGCGGTTCGAGATGAGGAACTCAGCCGCCGGACGCGCGCCCCGCTCGGCTCGACCGGCCAGCGAATCGGCGTTGATCTGAACCGGCACGCCTGCGGCGACGACGTCCAGCAAGATGGTCGGATCGCGCTGCACATCCTCGTAGCGCTCGGCATGGGCCAGGATGGGCCAGATGCCAGCCTCGTGCAACTCAGCGACGGTATCCATGAAGGACGGCGGCCAGCTTCCTGAGAGATAGATCTCCAGCAGCATGTATTTGGTGCCGTTCAACGTCAGGAACTCGCCCGCCTCGAAGCGTTTGAAGAGGGCCCGATCGTAACGCACTTCGATGCCCGGCACGATCTCGACGTCGATGCCGTTCTCCCGTGCCAGTTCATTGAGATGCTCGACCTTTGCTGGCACGCGGTCCGCTGGACAGCGATGCGCGTGCGGAGTCGCGGCGATGGTGCGGACGCCGTCCGCAACCGCGATCTGCATCATCTTGATCGATTCGGCGTCGTCGTGGGCGCCGTCGTCGACACCGGCGATCAGGTGGCAGTGGAGATCGACCAACGGCGGCAGTTCGATCGACGTCGGGGATTCGTTGTGGTGGCCAAAGAGCATGAACGATCCAAACCTCATGAAACATGGTTGTGAGCAAACAACACGCCCGCGATTTTCGCGAGCGCAACGCATCCAACCGGATGATCGGGCGGCTCTGATTGTACCGCGAGTGGCGAGGCGGACGGTGTTAGGTCGCTTGCCAGTGACGTCTAATCCGGAGATGATGGGCAGATAAGTGTCGAAGGTGAAACGCAAATTGTGTCGGTAGACGCCCGACGTTCACCTGGGTTGAAAACCCAGGCTGACCTAGACGAAGCCCCTAAACGGGCTGAGGCCGTTCGTCCGTATTCGTAGGGGCAATCCCCCGGACCCGTGCGCGGGTGCCCCTGCCCTCGGCCGAAGGCCGCGAAAGCGTTGATGGCAACGCGATGATCGCCAATCATGAATCGTGTGAAGAGGAGGACCACCCATGGCCTACATTCTGGAGCACGTTGGGCTTGGCACCAGCCAGGAGACGTATGAACCGACGGTCAAATTCTATGAGACCGTCTTCGGCTGGCATCGCATCCGCGAGCTCGAAGGGGAGCTGACCTTCCTGGGCGACGGCAACGGCGGCCGCTTCGAGATCTTCCCCAGCAGCTCAACCATCCGCTCGAATCCGACCCACCTGGCCTTCAGCGTCCCCCTGGACGAGTTCGACGCTGTCTTCAAACGGGTCGAGGAAGCGGGCGGCACGCTCGACGAGCCCTACATGAACGAGTTCGACGACAAGATCGGCTACTTCACCGACCCGGCCGGAAACCGCGCGCAGATCGTGGCGAGGAGTAAGGGGTTGGAGAGGTAGTTATCGATTGACGTGTTTAGGTCCGTTTAGTTCTAGCGAAATGGGAGGGTAGGTTTCAGTTTGGAGCCTCTTCCGTCACTTGCGCACGTCTCAGGCGGTTTGAATAGGTTGGCAAGCCTGTGTGTGGTCGTCTCGCAAGATCCGGTTAGCGGATGGACGCTCGACACGTGGGAGCTCACTTTTCAAGATCTGGACGCTCTCGTAGATCTGTATCACGATCTGATCGTTCCCGATATTTCATCTGATGTACTCAGCATAATTGAGAGCGCAGGAGTGGATCTGTCGGCTCTCTTCTACGATGAACCTCCTGCCGACGCTCCAGAGAAGCGCATAGACAACGCAAACAGAGTAACGCGGGCAGACATGGTCGAACTTGCCGCTGCTGCGTCCCTGATTGCTGTGGAAGGGCTTTCAACGGAGATGATCCTAATGCCCAATGTTCCAAAAGGATCTAGAAGACAGAGTGCGCCGGGAATAGACGTAATGGGAGTTGTCCTCAATCCGGCCGCAGATGTACGCTCGTTTTCCGATGACGAAAAGGTAGTGATATGTAGTGTCAAGCACTCATTGGAGGACTGCGGCGACCTTCGAAGGAAATTGGTGGACTCTCTGTCCGACGGACAACTGTCGGCGCCCTATATATTGCAACAACTTAGGGTCTTGCACGGACGACTTCAGGAGCGGCACATAGACGCGGAAAAAATCTTTCTTATTCTTTCCTTCACGCCTGTTTCCGAGTCTAGCCACGTACACCTAGTGGGAGTTGGCGCAGTCGACATCACTAAACGCAATGAAATGGACGAGGAATCTCTCAACTTTCCATCGCTCGGCCCTCGTGCCAGGCATCTCCGTCGACTGTTTTTTCCACAGATTTCGAAGTTACACGAGCGAGTGGCACCGTGACGGCGGAATCAACGCGAGCTCCGCGGCGAATCCTCCGCTCAATTCGTGCAAGGAATGCCTTCGGAGAAGAGACGCCTGCGGAGACCGAATCGCGCAATCGTGACAGCCTGCTTGGCCCCCTCATCGTACACGATCTTAAGTCTAGAGGTGAGGATGACGATCGCGATGCGGAGTGGACCGTGGACGGCGCCGTATCCGTAGCGCTTGCCAATGTCGTTGAGGCGGACTTTGATAGCCTGTCTGCTTTATGTCTTTCCACACAAGTGTTGGCTCATGGCGGCCAGTTTGGCCGCTTGCGTGCTCTGGCGCCACGATACGCGGATTTTGCTTCTCGGTTATCGGGTTCGTCGCCATATCTGTCGCTCGTCCTGGACGCATTTTCAAATCTTCTTGCTGGCAGAGAACCAGATGCCGTCGGAGTTCTGACTCTCGGCTTGGGCGTTGGAGACCAGGGATCGCGGCCACCGACCATGGTAGAGCGTCATCCTGCAAATATTCTGCAAGTGTTGCTATCGGTCGCCGTTAGGAATTGGTTGATCAACGGCGATTTGGACCTTTTCGAAGACGCGCGGAACGTATCGATCCGGCAAGGCGATGGTCTAGGTCTGTCAGTGGTGGACGCGATCACATCTTTCATAACCGCAGCCACAGACTCATCAACGCAGCGAGTTGTGACGAATGAGGAGCCGCTGTTTCAACGTAACGACCTAACAGCCTATTTGGCAGCCAGGGGCATCAAAACTCTCTTTCCACCACAACGATTAGCCATCGAGAATGGGCTGCTGTCGGAGGGAAACCATCTCATCTCCATGCCAACGTCGTCGGGAAAGACGTTCTTGGCCGAACTTCGGATCATTGCTGACACCGTCAGACACAATCACGGGAGAGCCATCTTCCTCGCCCCGTATCGGTTGTTGGCTCGGCAGGTCGAGTCGGAACTGAGAGAAGGTCTTAGACGAGCGAGGCTCTCTGTACGTGATCTAGGTGGGGAATTCGATGCCTCCATAGAGGACGAACTCGCATACGGCGAGATACCTGACGTTGCGGTAATGACGCCCGAGCGGTTCGACGCTCTAATCCGATTAGCTGACGACGACAGAGACGGAAGTGAGATTGCGGCAGAGTTATTATCTTCTCTCGCGCTTCTGGTCTTTGACGAGATTCAACTTGTGGGGCGACCTGGACGGGGTCCGAGATTTGAACTCCTGCTTAGTAGGCTTCGAAGGAGGCTACCGCACGTTTCGTTGCTTGGGCTTTCGGCAGCGTCACGCGGCGTAGACACTCTCGCAGAATGGTTGGACGCCAAGCCGAGTGTAATGACACGGGGAAGACCAACTGGAACCATTGAGTTGTCATGGAGAACTGATGGCGCGTTGCTTCAGCGATTTGACGGCTCCGCATACAAGATATCTTCGATTCGCCGCGCGAAGACAGCGATTGAGTCAGCCGCCGGTCTAGCTCTGAGCGTACGAAACAACCGTCAACCGGTTCTGATCGTAGAAACGACTCGGGCAAACGCAGAGAGCATCATCCGAAAAGTGCGGGATCTGTCTCGCAGCGCTGGCACGGATTGGCGTGCGTCGTTGACTAAGCCGGCGCTTCAATTTCTTGACTCTGTTGCTGAGGAAGCCGAAGCGGTTCTTGGCGCACAAAATGACATCGGGTCGCTGATCCGGCAGGGGCTTGCATATCATCACGCTGGCATACCTCCTCACCTTCTCAGACTCATTGAAGATCTCGTGAAGGCCAAATCTATCCGAGTGATGGCGGCCACCACAACTGTGGCAGAAGGGGCGCACCTGCCGTTTCAGGTGGTCATTTTGCCGCATCTCAATTTTCAGGGACCTTCGCGGAGGTTGGAGCAAGACCTCTATCAAAATATCGTGGGTAGGGTGGGTCGTGCTAACGTCGCGATGGAGGGAATCGTAGTGACGCTTGGCTCGGATTCCAGGTCACTGCGAGGGCACGTCGAAGGTGTCCTATGGAACTCCAATTCGAATTTGGAGGTGCGGGGCAGGCTTGAGGAGGTCCTCCAGTCTCCACGGAACATTTCGGATTTCCAAACGATGAGAGAGGTACGCAGCCAAATACTTGCGTGGGTTGGCGATGAAGGAAATTACGTCGAAGATCAGGCTGAGACGTTGGCATCGTCGACGTTATCATGGCGACAGACCGGACAAAATCGGCGTCGCCAACTTGAACAGTTCGTCAATCAAGAACTGGAACAACTAGAGCAGCAAGGGTTGGCCCTCGCCGCCAGTCCATACCGGCTCACGGCACTGGGTAGAAGCGTACGTTTGGCTGGAATCGGTCCTCGGGGATGCATACGGATAGTCAATCGGATTGGTGGGGCTCCAAGAGCCGCGCTGATTGAAGCGTTTGATGGAGTTTCGGAAATCTCGGACACGATCGCGCGCGCTATCACCGAGTTGGTTTTCGAAACAGAGGAGGTACTGGAGAAGTCTCTGTGGATCCGACGTAGGCATGGGGATGAAGAGAGCCAGCTTTCCGCGATGGAAGCTGTTTTCGGTGGGACAATGGAGTTTCCTTACAGGGATCCAGTTCTTCAGGTGGAGTTATCCATGTTTGCAGGCTGGATTCGAGGAGTCGATCTCATCAGCTTGGGGACCTCCGTTCCACAATTTCCAGGTAGGGGCGCATTCACGTCGGATGACATTGGGAAAAGAACCTCAGACGTTTCCGAATATATCAGTCGAATTAGCTACCCAGCCGCGTGGGCCTGGGGGGGAGTTGTGGCACTGCTCGGTCAGGATGGAACGAGGCTGCCAGCCTGGATTCGGCGAGCGATTGAGCTAGGTGTTCCTTCAGAGACGGCCGTGGGGTTGGCGAAATCGACAGGGATGTCGCGTGACGGCTGCTGCAAACTGGCCCGCAACTTGTCTCCAGAGTGGACAACAGCAAGGGTTCGAATTTCCGACCTGACTGAAGAAGATCTCGCGGAACTTGGACTGACGTCCTTCGACCGTGACGCAGCAACGAGAGTGATCAGGTTTGGCGGAATCCTCGGAGAAGCATGACCGGCGCTTCCCTCGTGTCGTTCTGAAAACCTCTGAGTGTTCGATTTACGTCGGGCATTTTGCTATTCTCTTTCCCTACTCCTACCCCCTCCACCCTTGCCAATCCTGCACTCCCCATCGACACTAGGGCCACGCCGCTGAAGCAGCAACGTGGCTCGTTTTGTGTCCATCGCGGCGTGTTTTGCTGATTGAGATTCGCAGACAGCGAGGGGAGCGGGACTGATGCGAGGTGCCGACGTCATCGTCGAGATGCTGAAGGCCTACGACGTCGAGGTGGTCTTCGGCGTCCCGGGCGATACAACCATGCCCCTCTACGACGCCTTTCACGACGCGCGCGACCAGATCACGCACGTGCTGGCGCGCGACGAGCGCTCCGCCTCCTTCATGGCCGACGCCTACGCGCGACTCTCCAACAAGCCGGGGCTGTGCGAGGGGCCGAGTGGCGGCGGCGCGACCTACATCGTGCCGGGCGTGGCCGAGGCCAACGGTTCGTCGATCCCGGTGATCGTCTTCACGTCTGACAACCCGCTACGTTGGGAGGACACCGGCGCGCTGACCGAGATCGATCAGGAAGCGCTGCTGCGTCCCGCCACCAAATGGAACACGACCGTCAAGCGGGCCGAGCTCTTGCCCGACACCATCCGGCGCGCCTTCCGTATCGCCACCAGCGGCCGACCTGGCGCCGTCCACATCTCGCTGCCGGAGGACATCCTGGAGGGTGAGGTGGCCGGCGCCAACGTCTACGGCGAAAAGCAATGCACCGTCTACCCCTCCTACCGGGCGCGCCCGGACGCCGACACCGTCGCCGCCATCTACGCGGCGCTGAAAGCGGCCAAACGACCGGCCATCGTGGCCGGTGGCGGCGTGGTCATCTCGCAGGGCGGCGATGAGCTGGCGCGGCTGGCCGATCTGCTGCAGGTGCCGGTCGGCACGACCATCAACGGTAAGGGGAGCATCCCCGAGTACCACTCGATGAGCCTGGGCGGCATCGGCGGCAACGGCGGTCGACCCTACGCCAACGACTACCTGCGCGAGGCGGACGCCATCCTCTTCATCGGCACGAAAGTCAACTACCTGGTGACGTTGGGTGACACCGTGCCGAACCGCTCCAAGCCGGTGACGGTCTGCCACATCGACGCCGACCCGATGAACCTGGGGAACAACATCAAGACTGATCACGCCGCGTTGGGCGACGCCCGCGAGGCTTTGCGCGACCTGGTCGCGCTGGCCGAGGCCGATTCCGACCGCAACTTCGCCCGCGAAGTCGGCGCCGAGCAGATCCGCGCCTGGGCCGACGAGTACTGGTCCGGCGTACAGGCCAAGGTGGCCGATCGCTCCTTCCCGGTCAAGCCGCAGCGCATCATCGCCGCGCTGGAAGAGCGCCTGCCGGAGAGTTCGCCGATCGTGGCCGATCCGGGCACCATGACCCCCTTCACGGCCGCGCAATACCGGCTGCATCGTGCCGGCCGCACCACGGTCATCCCGCGCGCACATGGCGGGCTCGGCTACGCCATCCCGGCCTCCATCGGCGCATCGTTTGCGCGCAAGGGCGAGCGCATCGTCTGCATGACCGGTGACGGCTCCTTCGGCATGTCGGGTACCGAGCTGGAGACGATCTCGCGGCTGAAGCTGCCGATCACGGTGATCCACTTCAACAACGGCGCCTATGGCTGGATCAAGATGCTGCAGAAGCTCTACTACGATGACCGCTTCCACAACGTCGATTTCCAGAGCATCGACTACGCCGGTGCGGCTACGGCGCTGGGTGTGCCGTCGATCCGCGTCGAGCACTCCGACCAGCTCGAGGACGCCATCGGCGAGGGCTTGCGTGCCGACGGACCGGTCTTCATCGACGTGCCGACCGAGTCGGAGCTGACCGAGACGCCGCCGGTGCATGCCTGGCAGCAGGCGCTTGGACTGGTCAAGTAATGAGCGGATCGTCTCAGCTTCCAGGTTCGGCCGGGATCGTCATCGTCGGAGGCGGCGTCATCGGGACCAGCATCGCCTGGCACCTGGCGCAGCGCGGCATGACCGACGTGGTCGTGTTGGAGCGGGACGAGATCGCCTCAGGCGCCACGCGCTACGCCACCGGCGGCATCCGCCAGCAGTTCGCGAGCGAGCCGGACGTGCGGCTGTCGCATCGAGTCGGTCGACTTCTACGAGCATTTCGAGGAGCGAGTCGGCCTGCCCTTCCTCTTCCGCCAGATGGGCTACCTCTTCCTGAGCGGCGACGCGGAGCAGTTCGCGGCGATGCGGCAGTCGGCCGAGATGCAGCAGCGCCTTGGCGTGCCGGTTGACGTTCTGACCGGCGAAGAGGTGCAGGCTCGCTGGCCGCTCATCACCGTCGACGACGTGGTTGGCGCCACCTTCTGCGGAACCGACGGCTCCGGCGCTCCCGCCGATGTCGCCTACGCGTTCGCGCGTCGCGCTCGTGACGGGGGCGCGAAAGTGCTCGAAGGAATCGAGGTGACCGGCTTCGGCATCGACGGCGATCGCGTCGTCGGGGTCGAAACGTCGAATGGATCGATCGCGTGCGAGAAGGTCGTCATCGCGGCCGGACCCTGGACCGGTGAGGTCGGCAAGTTGGCGGGCATCGAGATCCCCGTCTTTCCACATCCACGTCAGGCCTTTTCGGTTACGCCGGTTGCTGAATTGGGCGACGTCTTTCCCTTCACCATCGATCTGGGTACTGGGGTCTACATCCACCAGGACCCATCCAGCATCGTGCTGGGTGGCGGCGACCGCGAGCGGCCCTACAGCTTCGATCAGACCATCGATTGGTCACGCTTCGAGTATGTGATCGAGAGCGCAACCAAGCGCGTTCCGGCGCTGGAGGAAGCGCGCAGCCTCTCAGGCTGGTGCGGCACGCGCGAGATGACGCCGGACGACCACGCCATCCTCGGTCCGGTCGGCGATGTGCGGGGTATGTGGTGTGCGGGAGGATTCTCCGGCCACGGGTTCATGCACGCGCCCGCGGCCGGGCGCATCATGGCCGAATGGCTTCTGAACGGCACGCCGCCGGACGATCTGGACGTCTCGGCCTTCGCCATCGAGCGCTTCTCCTCCGGCGAGACGGAACGGGCGAAGTTCGTGTTTTAGAGGGTGGTTGGTGGCGAGAATCAACGGCCACTTGCCCGACGTTCACCCGGGACTAAAGATCCCGGGCTAATCTAGACGAAGCCCACTGAAGGGGCTGGGTTTTGATCGTGTGGCGAACGTCGATTTTTGCTAACGACCTGTGGGCGAGAACGAGATGGAATTGATGATTCAACTGGTTGGTTGGAGGGCATGACGATTCTATTTCCCGGTTTCGGCGAGGCAATCATTCGGCGTTTCGCCACGACATGTGACCGGTTGAACTCAGCCCCTTCAGTGGGCTTCGTCTAGATTAGCCCGTGGTTTTAACCGCGGGCGGACGTGGCGCGTCGACCGAACGAACTCGTCAACCACCATAGACCGCGGGCGGACGAAGAGCGTTTTCGGTTCATTTCCTCAGGCACGATTCAGCGACGGGCGAACGTCGCCGCATCAGAACGTGGTATCGAAAGCAACATCGACCAGTGGGACACGACTCTCCCCTGAAAGGAGCATCGATTGCTGACACTTGGCTATAAGGCATCGGCCGAACAGTTCGGGCCGCGTGAGCTCCTCGATTTCGCGGTGGCGGCTGAGGAGGCCGGGTTCGACTCGGTCGTGGTGAGTGACCACTTCCAACCCTGGCGCCATCATGGCGGACACTCCCCCTTCTCCTTCGCCTGGCTGGCGGCGGTCGGGGAGCGCACCTCGCGCGTCAAGCTCGGCACCAGCGTGGTGACGCCGACATTCCGCTATCACCCGAGCATCGTGGCGCAGGCCATGGGGACGCTCGGAGCGATGTACCCTGACCGCGTCTTCTTGGGCATCGGCACGGGCGAATCGATGAACGAGGTGCCCGCCATAGGCATCGAATGGCCCGGCTTCAAGGAGCGTTTTGGGCGCCTGAAGGAGTCGGTCGAGCTGATGGAGCGGTTGTGGCGTGAGGACCGCGTCACGTACGACGGCGAGTACTTCCACACCGTGAATGCCACTATCTACGACAAGCCGGAGCAGCCCATTCCACTCTACATCGCCGGTTCGGGCCCGTCCGCGGCCCGATTGGCGGGTCGCAGCGCGGCCGGGTTCATCTGCACCAGTGGCAAGGCGCCGGACCTCTACAGCGAGAAGCTGATCCCAGCGGTTGAAGAGGGCGCCAGCAAAGCCAAGCGCAATATGAGCGACATCGAGCTCATGATCGAGATGAAGGTCTCGTACGATCACGATCACGACAAGGCCATGGCCGACACCAAGAACTGGGCGGCGCTGGCGTTGACGCCGGAGCAGAAATCGGACGTCGAGGACCCGATCGAGATGGAGCGTCTGGCAGATGCGTTGCCGGTCGAACAGGCCGCCAGTCGCTGGATCGTCTCGACCGATCCGGACGAGCACATCTCGCGCATCAAGCCGTACCTCGATCTCGGCTTCACCCACCTCGTCTTCCACAGCCCGGGGACGGATCAGGAGCGTTTCCTGCGACTCTATGGCGAAGAGGTGCTGCCGCGCCTCCGCGAGATGGGTGGATAGACTCAGCGCGTCGACATTCTCGCGATCCGACAATAGTTGCAACGAACAACCGGGCTGTCATCAGCCCGGTTGTGGTGTCTCCGCGTCCATCATGGACGCCGTCATGGGCTGAGCCTCACCAATTGAACAGCCAGACGTTCGTACCTTGCGGGACGGTACGACCGGTCAGATACTGGGACGGGATTCCATTGAACCAGCTGAATATCAAGGCATTAGGAGAGCGTTGTCATGCCTACCATGCTTCCTCCTATGATTGTCGGACCGGTCTCTGTCCTCACGAGGACCGTGCACGTCACCGGCGCGTTGAGCGGGGCGACCGTGACGTTGAGTCAGAACGGCGCGAACGTTGGAGCGGCTCCAGCCGGAGACGACGGCATTGCCAGTATCGACGTGAGCAACGTCGCTCTGACGGCCGGCGCCAATCTGACCGCGATGCAGACAAGTGGAGCCGACTCGAGCGAGTCGAGTCCGCAAGAGCCGGTGCTGGGTCCGCCCGCGTCGCTGCCACCGCTGACCTTCTTGACGGAAGTACATGCTTGCGTCGACGGCATCATCGTCGGCGGGACCATCGAAGGCGCGACCGTCGATGTGACTGCGGAGGGGCAGCCGGTCGGCCACCGGATCGCGGGCGGCACGCAGGTATCGATTCGATTGGACCGCCCTGGGCCGTTCCCCGTTGGCTCGACACTCGAAGTGCGTCAAACGGTGACCTGGCAGGGAAATGCAATCAATGGACCCTTGGTCAAAAGCCTGCCGGTACAACCGTCGCCCGATACCGAGCAGTCCATGCCCGCTCCCCAGATCCAGGCGCCAGTTCTTGAATGCGACACAGCCGTGTTGGTCACCGGGCTGCGTGATGGCTCGACCTTCACGTTGACTCGCACATCGGGTCCGGCAACGTACGAATACTACGGGAATGCGGTATGGGCCGACACCGCTGCCTTGCACGTACCCGACAGCGTCAGCGTGGTGCAGGAGTTCCAAGTTTGCCGGACTTCCAGTCCGCCAGGCGGACCTGTGGCGGTGACCAAGACGACTCAGCTTGGGAAGCCAGCGCTGCATGGGCCGCTCTGTGCAGACACGCGATTGGTGACCATCTCAGGGTTGCGCAAAGGCGCGACGGTGACAATCTACGTCGGACGAACGACTGGTCCGGGCGCGTCCCAAGCCGGACTCCTCGGTCAAGCATCGGTCGCAACCGAGACACAGACGTTCCCGCTTCCAGCCAACCTGAACATCCTGACCGGGCCGCCGGAGTACATCTACGCGTACCAGGAGCGGTGTGGAATCGGAAGCCCGGATTCCGACCAATTGGCGCTCAGTGGATTTGCGGCCGCACCTGGACCGCCGCAGCTGGGCCAATTGGTTGAGTGCGCCAGGGCAGTGCGGGTCGGTGGGCTTGCGGCTGGATCGACGGTTCGACTCAGTTCGGATCAGGCAGACTCTCCAGTCCTTTCGGCACCCACGTGCTGCTATGCGACGACGGTCGATATCCCGACCTATCGCCCACTCCGAGACGGTGAGGTCGTTACGGCCAAAGTCTCCGGCTGTGGGGCCGGCCCGGGTAGCACTGCGTCGAGACAGGTCGATAAGGTTCCGGCGCTCAATCCACCTGAAGTACACAATCCCACTCGCATTTGGCAGACGATGGTGCGCGTCGACAAATGCGTGCCCGGCGCGCGGGTTCACCTGTACGTCAACGACGTCTGGCGCGGCGCGGCCGACGCCTACGACGTCACGACGATGGTGCCGTGCGGCACACTGAAACTGGAGGATCGTCTGACGGCAGTGCAGACGCTCTGCACCGAGATCTCAAGCCGGAGCCAGGCGCCCGTCGGCGTTACGCTCGGACGGATGAAGGTTCAAGTTCAACCCGCTCCAATTACGAAGAACGCGAACCCGCAACCGGTCACAGTGGACGTGCAGGACGAGGACGACGGACATCCGGTCTCGGGCACCATCGCGCTGCCCGGAGGTGTGAATCAGCCGACCAACGCGCAATTTGCCTGGACGTTCCCACCCGGTCAGCCTGGACCAGCGGCGACCGTGCATGCAACCGACTACGAGGATGCCCCCGTCGACTGGCCCCTTAAGGAGCCGCCACAGCCGCAACCTGCTCTGATGACGCTCGACTTTGCCAACAACGTCCCAGGAGTTACGGTGAGCAAGGTCGAATGGCAGGTCACATACCGAAACGCGAGCGGAGTGGATGTCGACATGGGACATCCAACCGGAGCGACGGCACAGGTGGCATTGCCGAAACCTCCTGGTGGCGGGTCTCAGATGTATTGTGTGCAATGCTCCGTCACGGTTGCCGGCATTGTCGCCACGGTCGCGAACGGGCTTTGTCCGGACGGGAGTGGCAGAGCGTCCGTGGGCTGGGATGGCAAGGCACTGACCGCCCACTTCCGTCTGTACGATCAAATCGTCTACGATGAGCAGGCTCAAAAGAACGTGGCCGTCTTCTGGGTCACGTACACCGGCGCGTCATAACGTTCCGACGTTGTTCGTTCTCGCGAGACGACCGTGAAGTGGCGATGCGACTTCGAGGAGGAGCGCATCGCCTTCCTCTATCGCGGTGGCCATTGCGACTTGCTCCACGCCGCTGTCCGGCTCGCCGCGGATCCTGGAATCCCGTGTGTCGACGTGGCATTCTCAACACATACCGCGGGCACACGCTCGTTCTCGTTCCAGTTGACCGTGGCCGGAGGCCGGCGTCATGCACTTCACCACGTGGATCCACGTAGCTCCACCAGAGTCGCACATCGATCGTCTCTGGGCGTACCGGCTGTGAACAGGTCGCTGAGTCATGAGTCGTCGTTTGCCCAGAAGGTTGTGGCGATCGCTATCCTGGCGCTCTTGCTCGCCAGTTGCGGTTCAGGTGGAGGAGTCGCGACCTCGATCTCCCAGTCCGCCGCTGATTCGTCATCGACCGCGTCAACGGGTATGGGGCCTGGCATGATGGCGACCGGTGGCGCGCCTCGGATGATGGGTCGCGGCTCGGGATCACCGCCTCCGACCGTCACCGTGGCGCCGACGGTTCCACCGAGCAGCAGCGCTTCGGTCAGCTTCAGCCACGACATTCTGCCGATATTGACCAGCCAGTGCGCCAGCTGCCATGGTGGCCAGGGTGGGTTGTGGCTGACGACGTACGAGCAACTGATGGTGGGTGGATCGTCTGGTGCCGTGGTCGTGCCGGGCAATCCCGATCAGAGCCTGCTCTATCAGCGTGTTACCGGACAGACTCCCCCACAGATGCCACTTGATAATGCGCCGCTCTCCACCGCCCAGATCGACGCGATCAAGAGCTGGATCGCCGAGGGCGCGCCCAAGAACTGAGCGGCTTCACTATAGTTGCGCCAACTCGTGTCGGGGGGCCGGCTCCCCTACGGACGACGAGTCGCGCTTGCAACATTTCTGCAATTCGCTCTAGCCGGATACGTCTGGCTATGACGCGGGCGCAGCTCGTGGCGGTGTCCCGTGCGAATGGCGCGCGCGATAGGCCCAACCCAGCGCCACGCCTGCCGCACAGACCCCGGCCATCGAGAGGATCGACACCTCGACGCTGAAGCGGGACGCCAGATAGCCGATCAAGAACGTCCCCAACGGCGCGGTTCCCATGTTGAGGAAGATATAGAGGCTCATCACGCGTCCGCGTAGCTCGGGCGGCGCCGAAAGCTGCAGGCGCGAGTTGGCCGTCGCGGTGAACGAGATGCCGATGAAGCCCATGACCACCAGAATCCCGAGCGTCAGCACGTAGACAGACGAAAGCGCCAGCGCGGCCAGCAGGACGCAGAAGGCTGTTGCCGCGGCGACCAGCACCCGCTCGCTCGGTCGCGCCATATAGGCCATGCTGAGTGCGGCGATGAGCGAGCCAAATCCCATGGCGGTCAGCAGGCTGCCGAAGCCGAGCGCACCGGTGTTGACGACAAATTTGGCGATGAGCGGCAGGATCGTGGTGAAGTTGTAGCCGAATGTGCCGATGAATCCCATCAGAATCAGGATCAACGCCGCGTCCGGTGTGCGTGCCGCGTAGCGGACTCCTTCCGCGATGCGCGGTAGGACTGGGCCGCGTACCGGCGCGGGAACGTCGTGAAGCTCGTTGAGCCGCATCAACAGCAGGCAGGCGATGACGGCCAGATAGCTGACCGCGTCGATGTAAAACGGTACGCCGATGGTGAATGCCGCGATCAACGCGCCGCCGATCGCAGGCCCAATGATGCGGGCCGTGTTGAAGAGGCTGGAGTTCAACGCCACGGCGTTGGGGAGGTTCTCGCGACCGACCATCTCACTGACGAAGGCCTGGCGGGTTGGATTGTCGAACGCCGTCGCCAGCCCCAAGATCGCGGCCAGCACGTAGATGTGCCAGATCTGCACCCGGCCGGTTGAGACGAGGATCGCCAGCGTCAGCGACTGCAGCGCCATCGTCGATTGCGTCACGACCAGCAGGCGTCGCTTCGGGAACCGATCGGCCAGCACTCCACCGAAGAGGGCCAGCAGCGACATCGGT
Organism: uncultured Chloroflexia bacterium; assembly: GCA_963822235.1. GTDB lineage: Bacteria > Chloroflexota > Chloroflexia > Thermomicrobiales > Thermomicrobiaceae > CALAGB01. The sequence goes on along the minus strand of CAWGGU010000004.1, from coordinate 407,227 downwards.
AGGAACTGGAACGTGCCAACCAGACCAAGATCGAACGAGGAGTTGGTCACCTTCAGCACCAGCCAGGCCTGCGCCACGCGCGAGACCCAGGTACCGATGGTCGAAAGCAGCTGTCCAGTGAAGTAGAGCCGGTAGTTACGATTGCTGAACGAGGAGAACGTGCGCCGGATTGCCAGAATTCCTGATGGCCTCTGCCGCGCCGTCTCAGGCTCCTGTTCTTGGTCTGCCGTTCGTGCCATAGAGTTAGAAAACCTCTTCGCGATCGTGGTGACCTGGCCCTGATTCAGGCCATGCGTGACGGTTGCATAGCGCGAATCATGCCGGAGCGTTCCATTACATCATGATCCGCTTACGCCTGTGCGCGCCATTCGGCAGCATGTGATCGCCCATATTGAGTTTGAAGCTGATCTCATCGACGGCGTGGAATGCGCCAAAGCGGCTGACCACATCGACGACCTCAATTGCCGGATACACGTATGGTTGCGCCGGTATTCACGAGCAGTTTCTCGATCAATTGCTGAAACTTCGCGCGCTCCGCCTCACTGAGCGGGGCGAGCAGTTCGGCCACCGCCTCGCGACGACGGCGCCGCCAGTCTTCGACCGTCGTCCGCCCTAGTTCCGTCAGACTGACCTCGACCACCCGCTCATCGTCGGAACGTCTGGTACGTGTGATTAGTCCGTTCGATTCAAGCCGCTTGCAGGCCGTCGTCGCGGTACTCTGGGCGACACCGAGCGCGCCGGCCACGTCGCCGATCGACATAGCGTCTCGTAAGCGCAGCTGATGCAGCAGCCAGAACTGCTCTCGGGTGATCTCCCCCTGCCGGATCTCGTTCGACATGCGGCGCAGCCAGCGCCAGAGGTCGAACAGGTCTTCGACGAGTTGGTCGCTCGACATTGATCAGGTCCCTTCGTCAATCAATTCTCTTGATGATGAATGTATCTGTCAAATGAGGTTCGATCGGTCAACAGGTGGTCCCTGGCCCGGATGATTAAGGAGACAGAGCGCTGGTGATTCACCAGCGCCCTGGTTGATCTGTCGCACCGGCAGACACGAGCTATCCGGTGAACTGAAGCAGATTCTGTCGGCTGCGTATCGCGTCGTCGATCTGATTGATCGCGGTCTGAACTTGTGTCACCGTATCAGCATCCCATGCTTCGACGTTGATCGTGCGGAGCTGCTCTTGCAGAGCCTGGCACGGGGAGATCAGGTTGAAATCCTGTACCAACAGCTCGTTGAGCAGTCGATCCTCCTTACGGAATTTCTCCCAGGCCCGGTCCTGCACCGGCACCGCCATGCTGCGGATGCGCGTCTCGAGGTCGCCGACCTGTTCTTGCAGACGGGTCATCTCGGAGAGGTCGTCAAGCCGAGCTCGCGGCGGCTCCGGGTTGTCCCGCGTCGGTGGCGGGATGAAGCGGCGCCGATATTCGGTGCGCAGCGTGCGCAGCGAGTTGACGGCGGTGCCCAACGCGCCCGCCGCCGTCTGTCGCACAATGAGGTCGTCGGCCCGCGCCCGATTCTTCTTCTCATACAGATTGTAGCCATAGGCGTTCATGAGCAGATCGAGCTGCCGCCGGATGGGATTGCTCACGGCTGACGCTCTCCATTTGGTCGCTGCATCGGATTGGACGGTATGGCCTGTGGCGGTCGCGCGGCCGGTGGCGGCTGCGGTGCGCGCACAGGGTTCGTCGCCGCAACGTTGATGGGCACGTTCGGCAGCACGCCGCCCAGATTGAACGGCTCGCCGACCGCCATATTCGGCGCAGAGATGACTCCATGCTCGGCCATGATGATGGCGGTGTAGTAGCGCACGGCCTCCAGTTCGCTCATGCCGAAGGCTTTGAGGGCGATCAGCTGTCGCATGCGCTCATCGCCCGGGAAGACGAGCACCTTGACCATGTCGAGGGTAATGCCGTAGCCCGCCAGGAAATCCTGCAGGTGCTCGTGCACGATGGTCGTCAGATCGTGAATGCGCTCGTTGACCTGCTCCAGCGGCGTCACCTGGACGACCTGGTTGATAGCTTGCTCGACCACCGGGCCGGCGTAGATGTTGACGTCTTCGGTCGTCAGCGCGTGCCCACGATAGGGCATGTGCTGCACCAGCTTGGCCGCGTCATCCGTGTTGGTCACGTGGATGTAGTAGTCGACGTCGTAAGTCATCAGCGCCAGTTCGCGCGAGAGGGCCGTACCGGACGCCTTCAGCACCAGTTTGGCGCGGTTGATGTAGAGCGCCTCATATTGCCAGGGGCTCTGACCGCCGTAAAAGGCCTGCTGCAACGAGCCGAAGAGGACGCGTTGCGGCGTCTCGACCGGATACTGCCCGGTCTCATAGATGTTCAGGATCGCCCCACGCGACTTGAGGACGCAGAAGTGGTTGCTTTCGACGGTCAAAAGAGAACCATTCATGATGTCGTTATTCGGATAGTGCCAGAGAAGAATATTCGGCCCCATGACCTCCTGCCCGTCAGGCAGCAAGGTCGAGATGACATTACGGAAACCAGCCATCTGCTGAAACCGTCCTTTCGCCAGAGTTCTGGCATGCAGCTTCGTGCGAACAGGATCTTCAGTAGAACGACGCGCTTGACGCGCCGAAGCATTACCGCGGCCCGATCACCTGCCCTTCTTGCGCGAACCGGATGCGACCGCGCCTCCCGCGTTGGTCGATATGGAGACCCACGCCACAGTATGGGGTCGTGACGGGTCGAGCAAAATACGCCAAATGTCGCATATCGCCCCGCTTCGACTGGAACAAACGAGTTGAGACTATCTTAGTCCTGCCAGTCAATGGACGGAAGAGAGGGTTGTACCAGGCTGAGCCGGGGCACAGACAAGACATATCCCATGAGACTTCAAATAGTTGGACAACGCCACAAACGCTGTGGTTTGAATGACCGGGCGCGATTCATCACGCCTCGTACGAACGTACACAGGCTTTTGTAGGGAAAGTCCTCTGTGGCTGCCCAGGTTTACCAGCGTCGGCAGCTTCCCAGTTTGAGCGCAAGTTCCGGATAGCTGAGCGAACTCGCGACCGCTAGGATCGACTCAGTGAGTTGAATGGTTCAGCTACGGAGGCAGTCGATCATGTCGAGTCCCCGACCGTTTCGCTTCGGTGTCATCAACGAGAGCCCGCGAGCGGCAGATCAATGGTTCGAGCACGTCCAGACGCGTTGAGGCGCTCGGTTATTCAACCTTTCTGATTCGGGATCACATCCTGCCCGATTTCTTTGGCGATCAGTTCGCGCCCCTGATTGCGCTCACAGCGGCGGCGACCGCCACGACGCGTTTGCACGTCGGCACCATCGTCATCGATAACGACTATCGCCACCCGGCCATGCTGGCCAAGGAAGCTGCGACGCTCGATCTCCTTTCCGGTGGGCGCTTTGAGCTGGGAATCGGCGCGGGTTGGTTACGTCGCGAATACGACGTTGCCGGTATGACCTTCGACCGCAATGGCGTCCGCGTCGACCGGATGATCGAATCAATTCAGGTGCTCAAAGGGCTGTTTGGCGAGGGCTCCTTCAGCTTTAGCGGCGAACATTATCAAATCGACGACCTGGATCTCTTCCCCAAGCCAACACAGCGCCCGCACCCGCCGATCCTGATCGGCGGCGGCAAGCGTCGTGTCCTGACGTTGGCGGGTAAAGAGGCGGACATCGTCGGAATTCTGACGACGTCGGTCGCGACCGGAACGGTGGTCGATGATCCAAACGAGCGCACCGTTGACGGGATTCGCGAGAAGCTGGGTTGGGTTCGGGCCGGCGCGGGCGAGCGTTTCGAGCAGATCGAGCTCAGCATCATTCCGAATCTGGTCGTCAGCGACGACCGGCTCCGGGCGGCTGAGCGGATCATCCAGGAGCATGGCTGGAGCGGGATTTGCCCGGAGGACGTGCTGGAGATGCCGTCGATGCTGATCGGCACCATCGACGAGATCATCGAGACGATGCACGCACGACGAGCAGACCTCGGATTCTCCTACTACATCGTCTCGGACGAGATCACCGAGCAGTTCGCATCGATCGTCGATCGTCTGAGCGGCAGATAGCGCGAAAACGCGAGCGGGCTAGAGAATGTCGGCGAGCGATGCGATCGAGTTGATGAGGTGGTCGGGATCGCCGGCCACCAACTGATCCGGATCGAACTTGCCCGTTCGCACCAACACTCCGGTGGCTCCGAGCTTGATCGCGGGCAGCACGTCCTGCATCAGATCGTCTCCGACCACGGCCACCTGCGAGGGAGAGAGTCCGAGTGAATGGAACCCGGAGCGGAAGAAGGGAGCGGCGGGCTTACCGACCACTCGTGCTCGCTTGCCGGTCACGTATTCAAGCCCGCGGATGAAGGCGCCTGCATCGAGCGTCGGGCCGGCGGAGGTGATCCAGTATTTCTCCCGGTGCATGGCGATCAGGCTGGCGCCGTTGCGCAAGAGCCGGAATGCGTGGTTCATGGCGGCATAGGTGAAATTATGTTCGGCCCCACCGATGACCACGACTCTTGCGTCGTTGCCGTCCGTCAACGGAACGCCGGTGAAATCGCCGCTAACATCCCCGGTGGCGATGAGGAAGCAGGGCTGATCCGGAAAGTGGCGCCGAAGATAGCCTGCGGTCGCGGCGCCCGCGGTGATGATCTCCTCGTCATCCACTTGAAAGCCAATGCGGCGCAGCAGCGCGCCGAGTGAATGGCGTGTTCGCACCGTGGTGTTGGTGAGGAGCCGGAAGGGGATGCCGCGCTGCCGCAGATCGCGCAATGCGTCCACCGCTCCTGGGATTGGGTCGTAATCGATTCGCAGCACACCATCAACGTCGATCAGCACGCCTTGAATGTCGCCCATCTTTACACCTGCATCTTTTGTGAATGGCTCAGCCGACCACGATCGGCGAGCGATAGGCCAGCAACGTATTGACGATGCTCATCGCCACCAGACGCCCCGTGCGCGGATTCTCGTCGGTTGGAATCCCCTGCACCTCGAAGCGCAGTCGACCGAACGCACCTTCGGCCGCGATCTCGTGCTGATTCCGGTCGACGCCCGGGTCGGCGATGATGCGCACTTCAGTTCGATCGAGCCCTAGCCCCGCCAGGCTGACGGCGGCGGTCACGTTGACGCTCTCGGGGTACTTGATCGCCGCCTCACGCGCGTTACCCGTAAAGACGGTCTGTGGATCTGACAGCGGCTCGGAGTCTGGCCCGAAGAGTGTGCGGGGCGGTTTGCGCACGGTGTGCGTCACGCGCTCCAACCCGCCTCGTTTGGCCGCGGCGATGGCGTCCAGCGCGCCGACCGCACCAGAGGCTACCTTCATCTGGGTACCGCCCTCTTCAGCCGCCGCGAGGAGCTCGTCATACACCTCGGGATGCGCCAATACACCGACGCTCACGGCGATCAGGTTGAACCCGGCTCGCAACACCGCCGGTCCGTGCTGGCGCAAACCGTCGTGACCGGCCACTTCGACGACCACGTCCGGCCGCAGCGCCAGTAGGTCGTGAAGCGTTGTGACCACCGGCGTGTCGACGGCCCGTGGCCGAGCAGAGTCTCGAACAAGTGCGCCGACGATCTCGACGGTCATCGCACCATCGGCCTGTAACAACCGAACGGTGTTCAGCCCGATGGTGCCGAGCCCGATCATCGCCGCGCGGAGTGGCGCCTTCGCCATCCAGAACCTCCAGAGACGCTCGCGAGCTTCGACGCATAGGCAGTTGCCCATGCGCACATTAAGTCTGTATGAACGATGATAAACCATGTCTGATGCTTCGTGCATCTCATCGACGTTGCGACCTTCGGCGAGAGGTTGCGATACTGACCGTGCGCCGGTCAAACGCGCACATCATGCGAGCTCAGGGATAGGGGAGATCAATGCCGCGCTTCGCCGCGAATCTGACGATGCTGTTCACGGAATATCCATTTCTGGAACGATTCGACCGCGCCGCTCAGTCGGGCTTCGACGCCGTCGAGTTCCTCTTCCCGTATGACGAGGACGTCGATGCGGTGCGGAGCTCACTTCGGCGCAATGGACTGTCCCAGGTGCTCTTCAATCTGCCGGCCGGTGATTTCGCGGGCGGTGAGCGGGGCATCGCCAACGATCCGGAGCGGGTTGGGGAGTTTCGGGACGGTGTTGGGCGAGCGCTGGAGATCGCGGCGAAGCTGGAGTGCCGTCAGATCAACTGCCTGGTTGGACTCGAACTGAGCGGTGTTCCGCGGGACACGCAGTGGCAGACGATGGTCGAGAATCTGCGCTTTGCGTCTGAGCAAGCACAATCTGCCGGTGTACGCCAGGTAGTCGAGCCGCTCAACAGCATCGACACGCCGGGGTTCATGCTGGTCACCACGCACGATGCGCTTCGCCTGCTCGACGACGTCGGCAGCGAGAATCTTCGCATCCAGTACGACGTCTATCACATGCAGCGCATGGAGGGGAACCTGACGGCGACGCTGCGCGAGCACCTGGATCGCATCGGTCATATTCAGGTGGCGGACGCGCCGGCCCGCAATCAGCCAGGGACTGGGGAAATCAATTACCCCTTTATCTTCCAGACGCTGGACGAGATCGGCTACGACGGATCGATCGGCTGCGAATACAAACCGCTGCCGAGTACAGAGGAATCTCTCGGCTGGCTGCGTGACTGGGGATATTGGTCGTAAGCTGGAAAAGTTCAGGGAAGTCACAGGGAAAGGAGCGAACGATGGCGGAGAAGATCGGATTCATCGGTCTGGGAATCATGGGCAAACCGATGGCCCGCAACCTGATGAACGCGGGCTACGAGCTCGTCATCCACAACCGAAGTCAGGCGGCGGTCGACGAGCTCGCTGGCGAAGGAGCGACCGCTGCATCGAGCCCGCGCGAGGTCGCCAGCCAGGTCAAAACGGTGATCACCATGCTTCCCGATTCGCCCGACGTGCGTACTGTCGTCTTCGGTGACGACGGACTGCTTGAAGCCATGGGCGAGGGCAGTCTGCTGGTCGACATGAGCACCATCTCCCCGGTGACCGCCATCGAAGTTGAGGATGCCTTGAGCGCCAGAGGTGCGCACGCGCTGGACGCGCCGGTCAGTGGCGGAGACAAGGGCGCGATCGCCGGCACGCTCAGCATTATGGTCGGTGGGCGCGCCAAGGATTTCGAGCGCGCCAAACCCCTCTTCGAAGTCATGGGCAAGACGATCGTGCACGTGGGGGCTTCGAGCGCTGGCCAGACGGTCAAGGCATGCAACCAGATCGTGGTGGCGCTGACGTTCGAAGCGGTCAGTGAAGCGCTGGTGCTGGGGAGTAAGGCGGGAGTCGATCCGCACAAGATCGTGCAGGTGCTGGTCGGTGGGCTGGCCGGAAACAAGGTGCTCGAGCTTCGTGGCGAATCGATGCTCGACCATAACTTTCAGCCTGGATTCCGCGTCAATCTGCACCGCAAAGACCTGGGGATCGCGTTGGATGCGGGCAAGAGCTACGACGTGGCGCTGCCCGTCACGGCGCTGGTGAATCAGATGTTCACCGCCATGGTCAACGCCGGCCGCGGCGATCTGGACCATTCCGCACTCCTGACGCATCTTGAGGATCTGGCAGCTCACAAAGTCGGCGATCGGATGTAGGCCGCGGCGGCCGGAACGAATTGTCACCGAATCATGCGCTTGACCCCTTGTCATTCGGATACGGGTTGGCTAAGGTGACGGACCATGGAACGGTCCGGGCTATACCGGGCCGTTCGCTGTCACAGCCCGGTTCGACACTGTTCTGGAAGCGTGATGACACAACCGCGCAAGGGTACCCCGCTCGTCTCCTCGGCTGAGCTCGATGAACCTCCGCCAGACGTCAAACCGTTACCACCGGTCGACCGGCGCTTCACCCTCACCACCTTCAGCGCCTTTCGGGTAGGCGCCTTCAAATGGCTCTTCATCAGCGGCAATGTTGGCACCCTGGGCTACCAGATGCAGGGCGTCGCGCTCGGCTGGCTGGTCTACGTTCTCACTCATTCCGCCGTCTACCTCGGCGCCATCACCACCATGGAGTCGATCAGTCAGTTCGTCGCGTCGCCGATCGGCGGCGTGATTGCCGACCGTGTCGAGCGCCGCAATTACATCCTCATCGTTCGCCTCATCACGGTTGTGACTGCCGCCGTCGTGCTGGCGCTCGTCGCGACACATCGGATCACCATCCTGGATCTCATTATTGCCGCCGCCTTCTTCGGCATCGCGTTCGGCTTGAATGGTCCGGCGCGTCAGGCACTCCTGGCGCAGATCGTGGGCAAGGACCTCTTGATGAATGCCGTCTCGCTGACGTCGGGCGGCATGAATCTGATGCGTATCCTCGGCCCCGCGGCGGCGGGCTTCCTCATCGGGATAACCGGGGTGCAGGGAATCTACGCCATCCTGCTGATCTGCTACATCGGGGTGATCGTGGCACTCCTGCCGGTTCCGCGACAGCCCCTGGAGCCGCACACGACTCCGCGCAACGTGATGGGTGATCTCTCGGACGGGCTCTCCTACAGCTTTCGCGATCCTGCAGTCTTTGGACTCTTGCTGATTGCCTCGATACCACTCTTCTTTGCCATGCCCTACATCCCGCTGCTGCCGATCTTCGCCGAGTCGATCTGGCATGGCGGTGCCATGGGATACGGGGTGCTTTCGGCCGCGCCGGGTGTCGGCGGCCTCATCGGAGCGTTGGGAGTGGCCTCCTTTTCGCACGCCAGGCAGAAGGGGCGCATCATCCTCATCGGTTCGCTGGTGTACGGGCTGGCGCTCTCTCTCTTCGCTTTATCGCCCAACATTCCGGTAGCCGTGATCTTCCTGGCCGTGGCCGGTGCCATGGGCGTGACCTATTCGGCCACAGTCAGCAGTGTGGTCCAGACCATCATTCCCAACGAGATGCGCGGGCGTGTGATGAGCCTGTATCAGATGTCCTTTGGCATCAGCGGACTGAGCGCGCTCCCAGCCAGCGCCATAGCCAGCCTCTTCGGGGCGCCAGCAACGATCGTCGGCTGCGGTCTGCTGACCGCCAGTTCCGTGCTGATCATTTTCAAGCTGCGACCTGTGCTGGCCACACTCTGAGCGCTTGACCCGCTCCTCGTGCGGCAGTATGGTCCGTCGAGATCGATGACAATATGAGGACGTCCGAGGCACCGTGCGCTTGCTACTTGGCCGCGTTGACGGCTGGTGAGGGGGAGCGATGAAGATCCTGCGGTTCATGGATGGCCAGACTCCAAGCTTCGGAATTCTCGAAGACGGCACGGTCTATCGGGCGAATGGCGACCCCTATTCAGGCGGTCTAACCAAAGGTGAAGCGGTCGGTTCGATTGATTCGGTTGATGTCCTGGTCCCCGTCACGCCGCGCAAGATCGTCGCGGTCGGTAAGAACTACAGCGACCACATCGCCGAGATGGCGCAATCGGGCGACGCGTCGATCCCGGAAGAGCCGGTCCTTTTCTTGAAGCCGCCGACCGGACTGTTGGCGAACGGCGGCGAAATCAAGATGATCCCGGGCTCGCGCACCGACTTCGAAGCCGAGCTGTGTATGGTGATCGGACGAGAGGCGCGTCGCGTCGCCGAGTCAGATGCGCTCGACTACGTGCTGGGCTACACCTGTGGCAACGACGTGAGCAATCGCGGCTTCACCGGCCAGAGTGGTCAATGGACGCGTGGCAAGGGCTACGACACGTTCTGTCCGATGGGTCCGGTCATCGAGACCGATCTGGATCCCAACCACCTGCACATTCAATCGCGGCTCAACGGTGAGGTACGTCAGAACACGACCGTCGACACCATGATCTTCAAGCCGGCCTTTCTGATCAGTTTCATCTCGAACGTCATGACGCTGCTGCCAGGGGACGTGGTCATGACGGGCACGCCTGAGGGCGTCGGCTCGATGCAGCCCGGCGACGTCATCGAGGTGGAACTCGAGCGCATCGGCGTCCTGCGGAACGCGGTGGTTGCACGGGAGTGAAGTTAACTGAATACGTCGATAATCGCCCGGTGTTCACTGTGGGTTGAATGCTCACTGACGAGGCAATTCGTTCGCCGCTCGTCATTCGCGCGGGGCTAAAGCCGCAGCGCTACAAATGCGAAGTCCACTAAAGGGACTAGGATATGATTGCGATATTTGCTATGAATCTCAGTGATATCGCGCATCTAGCAACAATCAGTCCCTTCAGTGGACTTATTCTCCGTAGCCCGGCGAGTTTACTCCCGGGCGATCCTTTGTGGCCGCCCACGGTCCGGTCGGCCCGGATTTCAATCACCCGCCCTTCACCAATTTCTCGATCGTCTCGGTCGCTTTGAGGCCGGAGCCGGTCAACAGCACCACGATCTCGCCCTCCGGGAGGTCGTCCCCATTCATCGCCATCTGCCGAAACGCGGCTGCTCCGACCGCCGCGGTCGGCTCGACGTAGAGTCCCTGCCCCCACAGTTCGCGCAGCGCGTCGACGATCTCCTCTTCCGAGACGGCTCGAGCCGTTCCGTTCGTCTCACTGATTGCCCGCATGATCTGTCCGCTACGTGAGGGGGCGCCAATGCGCGTCCCTTCGGCGATCGAGGTGCCGGGCGTCACCGGTTGAATCTCTCGATTGGCGTCGACTGCCGCCACGATCGGCGCGCAGGCGCTCGGTTGTGCCGCGATTAGGCGGGCGGGTGAGCCGGGAAGGGCCTGGATGCCCCGCCACGCACCGACTAACGCGCTGCCTCCGCCGGTCGGGACGAAGCACGCGTCCGGCTGGGTGCCACCAAGCTGCTCCCAAACCTCCAGCATCCACGTCTTGACCCCCTCAGCGAAGATCGGGTGCCAGTTATGGCTGGCGTAGAAGGCCGTGGGATCGTTGGCAGCGGCTTCCTGCGCGGCAGCCGCCACGTCCTCACGCGTCCCCTGCACCAACGTGACCGATGCGCCGAAGGCGCGCGATTGCACCAGCTTGCCTGGTGAGGTCGCGATAGGCGCGAAGACTGAGCACTCGAGTCCGGCCGCCGCGCTGTAGCCGGACATAGCCGCTGCTGCGTTGCCGGAAGAATCGACGATGATGCGTCGCCGCCCGATACGTTTGAGATGCGCCGCCAGGAGCGCCGCGCCGCGATCCTTGAATGAGCCGGTCGGCAAGAGCGCATCCAGCTTGAAGCGCACGGGACGCCCAGCCAACGTGCCCGGCACGAGCGGCGTCATCCCCTCGCCGAGCGAGACGGCATCCGCCCGATCGACGGGCAGGAGATGGCCGTAGCGCCAGAGTCCAGGGGCTGAAGGATCGATCGCCGTGGGGTCGAGTGTATTCGGCCCTTCCAGCGCGAACGCGCCACCGCAATTCGGGCAGCGCCAGTGTTCGGTTTCGAGCGATTCGATCTGTCCGCATGATTCGCAGGCGTAGCGATAGCTATTCAATATCAGCTCTCTTTCGTCCTCGGGTGTTGGTCGTCGCACGTTCGTCGCGAGTATAAGGCGGCTCGGTCAACATCGCGATTCCGGGCGAAAAAGAGGACCGGGTGACCTGAGGGAAGGCCACCCGGCGGGATGGGGAAGAATTCGGTTTGTGCGACGCCTGACCGCTACTGCGTCATGGCGTACTGATCATCTGGATGTCGTCGATGTAAATCGCTCCCTGTGCGGAACCCGACCAGTTGTGGAAGACGATGCTTCCCAGCGATACGTTGCTCGCCTTCAGATCGGCCAGCGGAATGGTGTAGACCGTCCAGCCAGTCGATGTCGGGTAGCCGCCGTAGCTCGAGAGCGGTAGCGGCGTAGCCCAGGTTGGCGTAGTTCGAGTCACGTAGGTAGATGGAGAACGGTTCTCCATTGTTGGTCGCCCGTACCGCGAATTGCAGCGCGGTGTAGCCCGACGTGCTGACGTTTCCGTCGGTGCGCAGCTGGAATCCGGCCCAGCCCGCGGTTGCCGTATAGGAGATCGAATCGGCCCCTGAGTGCACGGGATTGGTGTTGCTCAGGTTGATCGTCGCGTCCCACGAAAGGCTCGTGTACCAGCCGGTTGCCAGCGAGTCGTTGTAGATCGAGAGCGACGACGTCGGCGTTCCGGTCGGTGTTGGAGAAGGAGTCGGACTTGGCGTCGGGCTCGGAGTTGGACTCGGCGTCGGTGACGGCGTCGGGCTCGGTGTAGGACTTGGTGTCGGCGACGGGGTCGGCGAAGGCGTGCCCGTCGGCGTCGGAGATGGAGTTCCCGTCGGCGTCGGACTTGGCGTTGGCGACGGGGTCGGTGACGGTGTTGGGCTCGGGGTCGGAGTCGGGGTTGGCGTTCCGCCACCGAAGCCAACAAGTTGAATATCGTCGATGTAGATCGCGGCTTGCGCCGAACCCGACCAGTTATGGAAGACGATGCTCCCGAGCGACACGTTCGTCGCTTTGAGATCGGCCAACGGGATGGTGTAGACCGTCCAGCCGGTCGAGGTTGGATAGCCTCCGTAGTTCGAAAGCGGAACCGGGTTTCCGAGCGTGGTGTAGTTCGAGTCACGCGCATAGACCGCGAACGGCTCGCCATTGTTGGTCGCGCGCACGGCAAATTGCAGTCCGGTGTATCCGGCCGTGCTGACGTTGCCGTCCGTACGTAGCTGGAAACCAGCCCATCCAGCGGTCGCGACGTAGCTGATCGAATCGGCGCCGGAATGAACCGGTGACGTATTGCTGACGTTGATGGTCGCGTCCCACGAAAGGCTCGTGTACCAGCCGGATGCCAGCGAGTCGCTGTAGATCCCGAGTGACGACGTCGGCGTTCCGGTCGGGGTCGGCGACGGTGTGGTGGTCGGCGTTGGTGATGGCGTTCCGGTTGGTGTTGGAGACGGCGTAGCTGTGGCCGTCGGTGACGGAGTTGCCGTCCCGGTCGGACTCGGTGTCGGTGTGGCGGTGCCGCCGCCGGAGCCAATCAGCTTGAGGTCATCGATGAAGACCGGCTGCTGCGCGGAACTGCTGAAGTCTTGGATGACGATCGCACCGAGCGCGACGTTGGTCGCCTTCAGGTCCGCAAGTGGGATGGTGTAGAGCTTCCAGCCACTGGAGATCGGATACCCGCCATAGCTGGAGAGCGCCAGTGCGGAGCTCAGGTTTTTCAGCGTCGAATCGCGCAGGTAGACTGCGAACGGCTCGTTGTCCTTTGTGGATCGCATGGCGAACTGGAGCGATGTGTACGGCGCCGTGCTCGGTCCACCGTCGGTTCGCAGTTGGAAGCCGGACCACCCGGCCGTCGCCGTGTAGCTGACGGAGTAGGTGCCGGCATAGATCGGATTGGTGGCATTCATGTTGAGCGAGGCGTCCCACGAACCGTCATACCAGGCGAAGTTGAGCGCGTCGTCGTAAATGGTATAGCTCTGTACGCCGGTCTGGGTCGGAGTGGGTGTGGGTGTCGGCGTCGTGCCACCGATCATCGTATTCAGAAGGTTGGTCGTCATGCGCTGAATGCGGCTGTCGGCGCCGAGCGACGTGAAGTCGGTGTCGACCAGCTTCCAGGGCCAGAAGTTCGTCCCGGCGTCGAAGACCCAGCCGCCGCTCGCGGCCTGATAGATCGAGCCGTTCGAGATCGAGTTCACGCCGTTGACGGTCACCGGCGAATTCGACAGGATGGTCTGATTGGGCACGGTCTGCCCGTTATTCCAGGTCTTGTCGTACTCATAGCCAACGACCGCGGGGATCGAGTCTCCATCCTTCAGCCCGGTGCCGCTGTAGATCCAGAAGGACGAGTTCTGCACCACCCAGGGGAAGGCGGTTCCCCAGTCACTCCAGTTGTTCTCGTACATCACGCCGAGGACGCCGTTTTCCGGCTGATTCACGGGCGCGTCGCGCCAGCGCACGGTCGTTTGTGACGGATTCGAGGCCGCCATTGGATCGAGCGAGGCGTCTTTGTAGCAGACGATGGTGCGATTGGCGACGCCCGCCGCCGAGGCTTCGAAGCGGATCTGCCAGTAGACGTTGTTCGAGTCGAAGAACGCGAGGCTCTTGCCCTGGTCGCGCCACGTCGTGATGTGGTTGCGCATCTGCATCGACCAGTACTCGTCATGGAAGTTCGACAAGAAGACCTTGTGATTCGACATCAGGCTTGCATTGGCCTGCGTGTCGACGCTGGTGGCATACGTGACGTTGTAGCCCTGCTCCTCAAGGAACTCGATCATGTTGAGGTCGCCATTGAAGAAGGGATCGGCGCCAGTACCGTCGAACGGCCGATTGAAGGAGACCTTGGAGGCCCGTCCGCCCGGTGAGTTGTAGTCATACAGGCTCTTGCCGCCGAAGCCGTTGTAGGCCTCCCACGTGCTGACCGGAACCTGATAGAGGATGTCGGCAGTCGAGCCGTCGTCACGCAGCACGAACGGGATGTAGCCGACCGAGCCGTTGCTGGCGGTAAGCTTGGCCAGATAGACGCCGCTCACCCAGCTCGAACCGGTCTGGACTTGCAGTGATTGCTGCCAGTTGCAGTCGACCATGCCGGTCGTCGGGTCTGGCGCCGGGATCGGCTGGTTCTGACCGGTCAGACCTGGATAACTGTTGATCAGGCGCGCGCCCGCGCCGCCGTACCAGCCCATGCGGTAGAGATCGACTGAATAGGTTGGCAAGCTGGTACTGACAAAGAGGGTGACGACACCGCCCTTGTTCAGACTGATCTGATCGGCGTAGCCACTGATGGCCGGCGCGGCGTAACTCGACTGCGCCGAGGTCTGAGCCGCCCCTCTCTTGAGTGGTGGAGCGGGCTGGTTGTCATCCTGCTCGAGTGTTTGGAGGGTCGAGCCAGGGTTCGCCGGCATCCAGCCCGACGAGCCGGATTGCTTGTTCTCCTGCGAAACAGGATTGCTGTTGGACCCGCTGCTTGCCGCGCCGGTCGAATCGACCATGACGATGGCAGCCAGAAGCGAGAGAGGGATGACGATAAGTAACAACGGACGGAAGGCGTTATTGATCTTGGTTCCAACCGCTCGTATTTGGTTGGGAACGAGGTGATTCACGCTTGGCTCCATCTCCTCACTCGTCGTTGGACAACGAAACCCGTCGCGGGCCACGCCGCGATCCAGCCGGCGAAGTGAAACCTATTCATGTCACTTTTGAATCTAGAACAGTCCCCACTGTGGTCATAGGGACATTCGTACCGTGACCCATAGGAAACCAGAACCTTGAAGTAGGAATAATGGGCTAACGCGACATAACTTCGCCTCTCAGAGGAGATGGATAGACACTTGTGCGTCGAGGAGGGGAGCGACTGCCGTTATGACTCGACGGTCTCGGCAGTGAGGTTGGATGTGCTGAGTCGGGCGAGGAGGATCGACGCGGCAATCGAGATGATCAAGCCAACGCCGAGGACCGCACCGGTGACGGTGAAGACCAGGCTCACGCCATATGCATTGGCGACCAGACCGAGGACCAACGGCGCAACACTGCTGCCGATGCTGGAGGCGGTGGAATAGACGCCAATGGCCGCGCCCCGGTTCTGAATCTCGGTGTTGTCGGCCACGAAGGTCTGCCCCGAGACGAGATAGGCGCCGAAGGCGAGTCCCTCGACCGCGAGGAGAATCGTCAGGAACACGATGCTGCGGGTGTGAGCGATGGCGAGCATCACGATCGTATCGAGCAGTAACGCGCTCAACATCACCGATTGACTTCCGAGCGCACGTGAGATGATGCCATTTGGCAGACGGCCGAGCGTCGAGACGAGCGCGCGCACCGCGAACATGACGCCGATGGCAGCCTGGGAGATGAGCAACTCGTTGGCGTAGATCGGGAAGAACGTCGAGACTCCTCCGGCGAACGTGAGGCTCATGAGCATGTTGCCAAAGGTGACGAGCATCAGCCGACGGTTACGCATGATGCCGCGCACGTTGGTCATTCCAGCAGCGCGGGCCGCACCGGAGTGCGATCTCGGCGTCGACTTCAGCATGATGTGGACGCCGAGCGCCAGTCCGGCGACGCCGATGATCGCGCCGACGACGTAGGCCGTCGGGGCGCTGAAGCGATCGGCGAGCTGCGCGCCGAGGAGCGGCCCGACCGTGAAGCCGAGACCCATGCAGCTGGTGTAGAGGCCGAAGGCGAACGGTCGCTGTTCCCTGGTCGTGATGTCGCCGAGATGCGCCGCTCCGATAGAGAAGGTTGCGACACCGGCGATGCCATAGAGGACTCGCGACGCAAAGAGCATCACGGGTCCCGTCGCGGCGGCGGTGCTGAGCATGCAGAAGATGAAGGCTGCGAGACCGACCAGGAGCACGCGTGGGCGGCCAACGCGATCGGAGACGATGCCGATCGGCAGTCCGAGGACCAGCTGGGTCAGCCCGCCGATGGTGGTGATGATGCCGAGGAGTGCCAGCGAGACGCCAAGTCCTTCGGCGAAGATGGAGAAGGTCGGCGAGAGGACGCCCGAGACGACGTCGGCGATGAAGATGACCGCGCAAAGCTCGGCCACGTCGCGGGTCAGATCTCGCCGGATCGTCGCGCTGATCGACCTCATCATGAACGGCGTCGCTCAACTCTCCCTGGAATCATTCGGCCGCGCACCGGAGTGTTTCACCGCGCAGGGTGAGGCGTCAAGCAGGGGCGGGAAGAATGGCGACGCAGAGGAGGCGAGGCTGGCGAGGGACCGGGTCCCATCTCCATGCGGTGATCGCCCGTTGTTCGCCTCGGGTTGAAAACCCAAGGCTGATCTAAACGAAGCCCCTGAACGGGCTGAGCCGCGGTTCGTCGTTGGCAGGCGGACATCCCGCGCTGACCGATCAGGTGGACGGAAGTTCGATGCGTTCCCACAGAGAGCCGTCGACATGATGCTGCCGTTGGTTGCGAATGTAGCCAACCACCCGATCGAGATGGCGCTCCGAGAAGGAATCGATATTGTAGTTGGGTTGCCAGTGGAATCCTCCCCCAAATTCACCGTTGATGGCGCGAGAGCTCGCCCCTTTGATCCGATGGAGGGCATCGGCGATGGAGATCGTTGGCGGAATGGAGACGGCCATATGGACGTGGTCATCGATGCCCCCGATCGCATGGACGATGATGTCGAGCCGCTCAGCCTCCTGCCGCAAACGGTGGTGAACCAAGCCTTCGCGCTCGAGGGTGATGAGCGGTTTTCGATCCTTGGTTGCCCAGACCACGTGATAGAAAAGTCGCCAACGAGACAAGAGCCGACTCCTGTTCCCAGTCCCTTCAGGGACTTTGCATAGGTCAGCCCTGGGTTTTCAACCCGGGGTGCACGCAGGATAAGTATCGAAACCACCATGATTTCGCCCGATGCAACAGCAACTGTGTTTTCCCCACCCTATTTCAGCACCTGATCCATCACGCGGAAGTAGTTCTCGTGGTAGATCTTGCGCATATCAGTTTCGCTGACGCCGCGGGACCGCAGCTCCGCCGTGAGACCCGGCAGGTCCTCCGGCCCCAACATGCCGGTGAATGGATGCGGCTCCTGCATCAGCGGCTCGATGCTCCAGTCGGCGATCATCGGCGCCGCGTTGATCTGGCTCAAGTGTTCGTAGAAGTCGGCGCCGATGCCCACGTGCTCGATGCCGACCAAATCGGCAATATGCTCGATGTGATCGACCCATTTGGCGATGCTCGGCTCACCCTCTGTGATGAAGGGCGACACCGCCACTACGCCAACCACGCCACCTGACTCGGCGATGGCGCGAATCATGTCGTCGGTGACATTGCGCATGTGATTGCAGACCGCGCGTGCGTTGGAATGGCTGGCGATGACCGGCGAAGTTGACGTCTCGAGGATGTCCCAGGTTGTCTGATCGGAGGCATGTGAGACGTCGACGATGATCCCCAGCCGGTTCATCTCCTTGACCGCCGCGCGCCCGAGACGTGTCAGTCCACCGCGCGATTCGTTCTCCCAGGTGCCGTCGCCGAAGAGGGTGCGGCGCATCCAGGTGAAGGAGAGCATGCGCAGCCCCACCTGATAAAAAAGGCGCAGCGTCGCCAAATCCTGCCCGAGCATCTCGGCGCCCTCAAATGACAGAAGCGCGGCGATCTTGCCTGCTTCACGAATGCGCACGATATCAGCATAGCTGCGGGCCAGCTCGATCTCGTCGGAGTTCTCGTCGATCTCCTGAAAGAGCGCGTCGATGACCTGGATGGTGAAGCGCAGCGCGCCGTCGGGTAGGTAGGTGTCAGGGATGAAGATAGGGCACGTGGTGACGCTCACGCCTCCTGAGCGGAAACGGGGAATCCAGAACTCGCCGAGCGAGTCGTGATTACCGTTGAACCGCTCCTTGAGGATGCCGATGGCGAAGTCGTTGTGCGTGTCGACGATGCCGATTTGTCGAGTGAGTTCGGCGTCCGATTCCGAGAAGAAGTGGGTTTGAGCAGCCATTAACGCATCCTCCATATTCTCAGCGTGGAGTTGGTGGTAACGTACATCTGACGGTTGACGTCATCCTCAAGACTCGTCGTTCGTTATCATCGCACGCTCATGACTGGACGACTCCACTCCACATGACGTGACGTACAGTGTTCGACGGGGTCCATCCGACTTCACGCTCCGCAGATGAGGTGATCGTCGCTTCGAGGTTCTTCCGACGTATTTCACCGTCACCATGGAGGTATGGCCGTGGACGCTCCTGGAAAGCCTGGAATCAACCCAACCTGGACAAGCAGTGCCAAAGACGCCGTCAGCGCTTCGATGGGCGGCTCGCGCATCTGGATCACGATCGGCCGCGGGATTCTGAACGAAGTCTATTGGCCACGTGTGGACAGCCCGCAGATTCGCGATCTCGGATTCATCGTGGCCGACGACGCTGGGTTCTGGAGCGAGGTGAAGCGGGATGCCAACTACGAGCTGATCACGCCGCAGCCTGGCGTTCCGGCCTATAGCGCCGTCCATACGCACGAGCGCTACACGTTGAGGCTCGATTTCGCACCCGATCCGGATCGGGATGTGGTCTTGATTCGCGCGCGGCTTACCGCGCCGGAAGGGTTCCGACTGTATCCGATTCTGGCACCGCACCTGGCCAACACCGGCTACGAGAATGCCGCCTGGGTGGGCGAAGTGGCTGGGCGTATCTCGCTGACGGCGTCCAACGCTGGTTGCAGCGTGGCGCTGTGCGCGTCCGGCAGCGGAAAGCAGGATGCCTTCGTTCGCGCTGGCGCCGGATACGTCGGGATCTCGGACGGTTGGAGCGATTTCGATCGCAACGGCCGCATGCTCTGGACGTATGAGCGGGCTGAGAGCGGCAACGTGGCGTTGATGGGCGAGATTCTGGAGCACGACGTCACGCTCGCGCTCGGATTTGGCGAGCTTCCAGACCTCGCCGAGACGCTGGCGCTTTCGAGCTTGCAGTTCGACTTCGCAGACGTCTGGCATCGGCATACGCTGGCATGGGGCCAGTGGCTCAGCACCTGTCGCCTCCCGGACGTTACGTCGGATGAGCTGCTGCGAGAGGCACGCATCTCCGCGGGGGTGCTCAAGATCCACGAGGACGAGACCGCGCCTGGCGCGCTCGTCGCCAGCCTCAGCGTTCCCTGGGGGCAGAGCCACGACGACGATGGAGGCTATCACCTGGTCTGGTCGCGCGATCTGGTCGAGGCGGCCGGCGGGCTGCTCGCCTTTGGCGCGGTCGAGGACGCGCGCAGGGTCATGGCCTATCTCCTGAGCACGCAACGGGCGGACGGCCACTGGTCGCAGAATCAGTGGCTCGATGGACGCTCGTTCTGGACCGGTATACAGCTTGACGAGACGGGGCTTCCGATCATCCTGGCGCAGGCCCTCATGTCGCGCAACGCCCTGGATGGCCTGGAAGTCCGCTCAATGATCGAGCGCGCGGCAACCTATCTGGCCGTCAACGGTCCGGTGACCGGCCAGGATCGCTGGGAGGAGGACGCTGGGCTGAGCCCCTTCACGCTGGCGGTCGAGATCGCGGCGCTGGTCTGCGCCGCCAACTTCCTCGAGGGTGCGGCGCGAGACTACGCGCTCGAGCTCGCCGACACCTGGAACAGCCGCATCGAAGATTGGATGTTCGTGCGGGACACGGATCTGGCTCGACGCTTCAACATTCCCGGCTATTACGTGCGCATCGCGCCGCCGGAGGTCGCCGAGACATCCGACCCCATGAGTGGTTACGTGCCGATCAAGAATCGACCACCGATGGAGACCGATCAGCCCGCTGAGCAAATTGTCGGGCTCGATTTCCTTGGGCTGGTCCGGTTGGGATTGCGCAAGGCAGACGACCCGGGTATCCGAGATAGCGTCATGCTGGCGGACGCGATCCTCAAAGTTGACACGCCCAATGGGCCGGTCTGGCATCGCTACAACGATGACGGCTACGGCGAGAATGCTGACGGGACGCCGTTCGATGGCACCGGCATCGGACGCGGCTGGCCGCTGCTGGTCGGAGAACGTGGCCACTACGCGTTGGAAGCTGGCGAGCCGGTCGAGCCCTACCTGGAGACGATGTGCCGGATGTCGAGTATGGGCGGCATGATTCCGGAGCAGGTCTGGGACACCGATGACATCCCGGAGATACATCTCTACCTCGGACAGCCCAGCGGCTCGGCCATGCCGCTCGTGTGGGCGCACGCCGAGTATCTCAAGCTGCTGGCGGGTATGACCGACGGCGTGCCGATCGACCGTCCAAAGCCGGTCTGGGAGCGCTACCATGGCGAACGTCCTGACGTTCCCTGGTTTTCGTGGCGCTTCAATCAGCAGATTCGCTCGATGCCGCAGGGCAAGCGGCTACGGATCGAGACGCGCGCCGCTGCACGGGTGCATTGGACGCGTGACGGCCAACCAGATTGGATTGACAGCGAAACGCGCTACACCGGCCTCGGCATTCATCTCGTCGATCTCCCCACAGCAGGGCTCTCTCCTGGAATGGCGGTCGTCTTCACGTTCTACTGGCTCGACAGCGAGCGGTGGGAGGGGAGCGACTTCACGGTTCTCGTTGATCACGGCTAATTACTCGAGGAGGATGAATCATGGCAGGGACCTTAAGCGGCAGGAAAGCGTTGGTGACCGGCGGTGATTCCGGCATCGGCGCGGCTATCTCGCTGGCGTTGGCCGCCGCTGGAGCGGATGTCGCCATCGTTTTTCACAGCAACACCGCGGCCGCGGAGGCAGTCGTCAAGCAGATCGCGGGGCTGGGTGTCAAGGGCATCAGCGTGCAGGGTGACGTCTCGGAACCAACTGACGTCGACAAGATCTTCTCGAGCGTCACTGCCGAATGGTCACCGCTCGACATTCTGGTCTGCAGTGCCGGGATCGACGGCCACCCAGCGCGCGGTTGGGAGGGCGACCCCGAGCACTGGATGGGCGTCATCAAGATCAATCTCTTCGGCTCCTATCTCTGCGCGCGCCAGGCGTTAGCCCAGATGGTCGAACGGCGTTCCGGCGTCATCATCAACATCAGCTCTGTGCATGAGGTCATCCCGTGGGCTGGATTCAGCGCCTACACCGCGAGCAAAGCCGGTCTCAGCATGATGACCAAGACACTGGCGCAGGAGGCGGCCGAGTTTGGTGTACGCGTGCTGGCGGTCGGCCCGGGAGCGATCCAAACGCCGATCAACCGCAATGTCTGGGACGACCCGGTGGGGCTCAAGGATCTGCTCGAGAAGATCCCGATGGGCCGTATGGGGACGCCGGAGGAGATTGGGCGGTTGGTCGCGCTTTTGGCATCGGATGATTCGTCCTACGTCACGGGGACGACCGTCTTCGCCGATGGGGGGATGACGCTCTACTCGAGCTTCCGTCACGGCGGGTGAGGGCGGCATTCACGCTTCAATGATCGCATTGGGATTCGCTCACCAAATGCATCTCAAAGGAGGTCCCACCACCATTGCTACAGTTCCACGATCGTTTCGCTGTCTCGGTCATTCTCTACATGTTCGTGCTGGGGGTCTGGGGGATCATCAGCTATTTTCGCAAAGCGGGTGTGACCGGGAGCTATCGCGGAACGCTGGTGATCGGCGAGCTCATGCTCCTGACGCAGGGGGCGCTGGGGATTTCCCTCGTCTTCTCCGGCTATCGCCCGGAGACGTCGCTCCACTTTCTCTACGGTGGTCTTTCGATCTTCGTTCTGCCACTCCTGATGAGCTACGTCCGGGTGCGTCCAAAGCACCAGGGACCGCTCATCTATGGCCTGGGAGCCATCTTCATCATGGGGTTGGCAATCCGCGCCATGATGACCGGCTCGTGACGTCGCGGATTCGACCGGATCGTCACTTCTGTGCCTGAAGGAACAAGACGAGCTGAGTCACCTCGTTCGGATTCAAAATGCTGTTGTAGGCGGGCATGTTGTGGCCGCCGTTCAGGATGCGCCAGGTAATCTGATCGGAGTTGAGCCTTGATCCGATGTGCGTTAGATCAGGTCCTCGGTTGCCACCCGCATTGCCCATCAGATGGCACATAATGCAGCCGGAGTTCTGGAAGATGTAGGCTCCCGCCAGCTCATTCCCATGGAGTGGCTCGATGATCTGTGCGGGTACCGGTTCAGGCGACAGTTTGGGCGACCATGGCGCCCGTTCTCCCTCCTGCACCAGCACCACGATCAGAATGAGCGAAAGCCCGACGATCGCGATCGTCCACGGTCGCCGGCCCGGACTGCGCTCGCCGCTGTTCGAGATGAACGGCACCGAGATCAATCCGATGATGCCCAACAACGGCGCACCGACGATGACGAATGGCTCGGCCCACTTCGGCATCAACGCCAAAATCGCGAAATACCAGAGGAACTCCCAGTCGGGCCGTGGATAAACCTTGATTAAGGTCGGGTCGGCCCGAGCTGCGAGCTCCTTCGGTCCAACCGTGACGGCCAGCACCAGCACCACGGTCCCGACGGCCAGCGCGAAGACCACGTCACGCCAGGCAGCATCCGGCCAGAACGGGATTCCTTCCTTCTCGATCAACTCCTCGTACTCTTCTTCGTAGGTTTCAGGGTCGACGATATGACCTGGTTCGGGTGGCTCGGAGATGCCGTGGATGACGACAAGATAGAGGTGTGCCCCGACGAGAAGGAAGATCAATGCTGGTAGGAGGAAGACGTGCGTCGCGTAGAAGCGTGTTAGCGTCGCGCCGCCGACGGTGTTCCCAGCAACGAGCACGTGGGCCAGAAAGTCGCCGATGAACGGAACGCGACCGGCCTGCTCAGCACCGACGACGATGGCCCAGTAGGCATCCTGATCCCAACGTAGGAGCTGGCCGGTGAACGCCATGCCGAGCGTCAGCAGGAAGAGTCCCACGCCGACCAGCCAGTTCATCTCGCGCGGGTACTTGTAGCTTCCCATGAGGAAGACGCGAATCATGTGCAGTGTGATCAGCACCACCATGGCAGAAGCGCCCCAATAGTGGATACCGCGAACGACGCTTCCCAGATCGGCCGTGTGCGTGATGAATTGGAGGCTGTCGTAGGCGCTGTTGGGAGCCGGGACGTAGCTGAAGGCCAGCGCCACGCCGGTGACGACCTGCACGATGAACGCGACCAGCGTCGCGCTTCCGAGGACGTACCACCAATTGACATTGGCCGGCACCGGATGCTCGATCACCTTAATGATGTACTTCGACCATCCAAGGCGGTTGTCGAGCCAGTTCCAGGACCGCTTTAGAGCTCCCATTCACCATCCATAACGCTAGCCAATTGGCAGCTTCCGAGTCTTGACCTGAACGTTGCCGTTGAGGATGCGCCACTCATATTTGAAGAGTGGTTTCGGTGGCGGACCTGCCGCGACGGTGCCGTCGGCGTAGTAGACGCCGCCGTGGCACGGGCAGAAGAAGAGCTGCGCTCCATCGACCCAACTCACTGGACATCCGAGATGCGTGCAGTTGATGGCAAAGATGGTGAAGTCGGTCTGCGCGGTGCGGCGCACCCAGGCCGCGGTCAGAGCGGTCTCTCCGGACCACTTCAGCGGAGATGGATCCTCGATCGATACCTGCACCGTCTTGCCCACGATGAATTTGTCGAGCGTGCCGACGGTGCGCCACGTGTTCTTGGTCGGGTGAATGAGCGGGCTCAGCAGATAGGCGAAGATCGGCACGCTGACGACGGCCGCCGCAAGCGCGCCCATTCCAAGGCTGAACAGATTCAGAATCTTCCGAAGGGCATCGCGCCGCCCTATCCGTTCATTCACTCAGCATCTCCCCAACCCATCCAACGATTGCCACGACCATGACGATGACCCCGAAGAGCGAGAAGGCGTAATTCGTCACGATGCCAAAGGCGGTGAAGGCGATTGCCCCAGCCAGGACCATCGGCCACGGCGACGAGACCGACATATGTACGCCGGGAGGCGCCGGACGGACACCCGTGATCGCTTCGAGCGTCCCCGCAGCCGGTGTCTCCGACGCCGGAACCTGTTTCGTCTCATCATCGTTGCCCTTGCGTCGTCGGCTCGGCCGTAGCTTGTCGACGACGTACAGGATGGCGAACATCACGCCGCCGCCGACCGCCCCACCGGGGGAGAAGCGCCGTTTGGTTGTCGACGGTTGATTCCCGCTCTCGTCGCCGTTCGCTGGTCGCCGGTCGTTGTTCTGGTCGCTCATCACGCTCCCCTCTTCATCGCGAGGTCGTCTTCATCAATGCAGCACGCTGTTCAAATAGACGATTGAGAAGATCACGACCCACACCAGGTCGACAAAATGCCAGTAGTAGGCGACCGATTTCATCGCCGACTCGTGCTTCCCCTGACCGATCTTCCCCTTGATTGCTAGCCCGAACATGACAATCAGCATCAGCAGACCGACGGTGACGTGCGCTCCGTGGAAACCGGTCAGCGTGTAGAAGGCGGAGGAGAAGACGTTGGTGCTGATGGTGATGTGCTCGGAGTACATGGTGAGGAATTCGGTGACCTGGCCATAGAGGAAGATGAGGCCAAGCACGATGGTTCCGCCCAGGAAGATCCGGAAGAGGAGCGCTTTGCCCCGCTCCATGAAGCGTTCGCCGATGATCAGGGTGATGCTGCTGGCCCACAGCGCGATGCTGAAGAGCCCCGTTCGCAGCACGTCCAGATCCTTTGGGCTAGGCCCACCGGCAGGTCGGTTGTGGAACTCGATGTAGGCGGCAATGAGCGAACCGAAAAAGATCAGCTCGGATGAAATCAGCACGAGCATGCCGAGGGCGGGCGTTCCCGCGCGCGAGAAGAAATCGCGTGCAGCGACCGCGCGAGGTCTGACGACTGGCCCGGTCTCTTCCGCGATCCCATGCGCGATCGCCTCGCCTGGATAGACGCGTGCCTGCTCCTGAGCGACCTGGTGTTCCTGTGTCTGGGGTCGGTAGAGCGGCCGGGAATCCATGACCGGCACCGGCGGCAGAGTGGCGAAGTTGTACTCCGGCGGGGGCGAGGACGTGGCCCATTCCAAGGTCCAGGCGTTCCAGGGGTTGTCGCCCGCGATCGCTCCCGACTTGAGGCTCTGATAGATGTTGATTATCAGGAGCATCGTCGCGATCATCATCATGAACGCGCCGATCGTCTCGATCATGTTCAGCGTTCCCCACCAGGGCAGGTTGGGATAGGTATGGACGCGTCGGGGCATCCCCATCAGTCCGAGGATGTGCATCGGGAAGAACGTGATGTTGAAGCCGAGGACCATCAGCCAGAAATTCCAGCGGCCGAGCGTCTCGCTCAGCATGCGGCCCGACATCTTGGGAAACCAGTAGTAGGTTCCGGCGAGGAGAGCGAAAGCAGTTCCGCCGAAGAGGACGTAATGGAAGTGCCCGACGACGTAGTAGGAGTCGGTGAGCTGCCAGTCGATCGGAACGTTGGCGAACTGCACGCCGGTGATGCCGCCAATAGTGAACTGCGCGATGAAGGCAGTGGCAAAGAGCATCGACGTGGTCATGCGCAGGTTGCCGCCCCACATGGTCCCGATCCAGTTGAAGATCTTGATCCCGGTTGGAACGGCGATGGCCATGCTGGCTGCGCCGAAGGCGAGATTGGCCGGAAACCCGAGACCGACAGTGAACATATGGTGCGCCCAGACGCCGAAGGAGAGGAGCGCGATCATCCAGCCCGAGGCGATGACGATGACGCGACCGAACAGCGGCTTGCGCGAGAAGACGGGGATGATTTCCGAGATCATGCCGAAGGCGGGCAGCACCATGATGTAGACCTCCGGGTGGCCAAACCACCAGAAGAGGTGCTGCCAGAGAACGGCGTCTCCGCCTGCAGCCGGGGCGAAGAACTTACTGCCCAGGTTGCGGTCGAACAGGAGCATGATCTGTGCGGCGGTCAGGCTCGGGATGGCGTAAAGGATGAGAAATCCATTGATGAAGGACATCCAGACGAAGACCGGCATGCGTCGCATCGTCATGCCCGGAGCGCGCTCAGTGATGACGGTGACAACAATGTTGATGCCGGTAGCGATGGTTCCGAATCCGGTCACCAGGAGGCCTAGGATCCACCAGTCGACGTTGTGTCGCAGCGTGTAGGGGACTTCGGTCAGCGGTGCGTAGGCAAACCATCCGGCATCGGGCGGGGCGTCGTTGGCGATGCTGTAATAGACGAGAAGCCCGCCGAAGACCAGCAGCCAGAAGGTGAGCGCGTTGAGGCGCGGAAACGCCATGTCGCGCGCGCCGATCATCAACGGCATGAAATAGTTGATGAACCCGATCAGCATCGGCATCACGACCAGGAAGATCATGGTGGTGCCGTGCAAGGTGAAGAGGCCGTTGTAGGCCGCCGGGCTGATGATCTTTGATTGTGGGACGGAGAGCTGAATGCGCATGACCATGGCTTCCAGCCCGCCGATGATGAAGAAGACGAACGTGGCGCCGAGATACAGGATGCCGATCTTCTTATGATCGGTGGTGGTCACCCATTCGAGGATTTTGTCGTATCGCCGTACTTGTGGCAGTTCCCGTGCCTGTTCGGCCGTCGCCATCCCTATTTCTGCCCTTCAAGATATGCCACGAGGGCGATGAGCTCATCCGGCGAGTAGTGGAAATTGGGCATCAAGGCGCCTGGTTTGATGTTCTGGACGTTCATGATCCAGTTGGAGAGGTTCTCAGGCGTGTTGTCGAGGACTCCGGAACCGAGCCATTCGCGACTGCCAAGATGTGTCAGGCTCGGCCCAACGCGACTGAAGACGTGACAGTTGACGCACGTGCTGCTGTTGAAGATTTGCTCGCCTTGCTTTTCGAGCGCGGACATTGGTTGAGAGGATGGCGACCGCATCATCGTGACCCAACTGTTGAAATCGGCTCTGGTTCTGCGAGATGACTCGAATCCGCATCCAGGCGTGCTCGGAGCCGCAGAACTCGGCGCACGAGCCGTCGAAGGTCCCGGTCTGGGTCAGATTGAGATTCATGGGGTTGCTCTTCCCCGGGATGGCATCCATCTTCCAGCCGAGATCGGGAACCCAGAAGCTGTGAATGACGTCGGCGCCGGTGATGTTGAGGCGCACCGGCGTGCCGACCGGGAGATGGAGTTCGCTGGCGGTGTCGATCCCGAGGCTGGGGTACTGATATTCCCACCACCACTGGTGACCGATGACGTTGATCTGCAGCGCGCTACTGTCGTTTGCCTCCACCGAGCGCATGTTGACGGCGGAGTAGATGAAGAGGCCGATGAGCATCAGGACCGGGATGGTGATCCAGGTGATCTCGAGCACCTTGTTGCCGGACGTCTGATTGGGTTCGTCGTCTCCTTCGTTGCCACGGTAGTGAAGGAGAATCCAGCCGAGCAACCCGAAGACGATCAAGAAGACGATGACCGAAAGAATCATCACGACGATGTACTGGTGATAGATGATTGTGCCCTGAGAGCTGACCGGCCGTAGCGTCGGAAAGACCGAACCGCACCCAGTTGACAGAATGAGCCCTGCCAGCGCGATGAGCGACACAAGGCGGTGACGTCGAGGACTGCGTCTGCGTCCAGTTCTCGTTCGGTTCATGCTGCTCCTCGAGGGCGCTCAACTCAGGATGTTATCGCTCACTCAGTCGTAGAGTACGTTCCGGTCTGTCTGGCCAGATTGGGCTGGCACGCCATGACAGCCGAGTGAGCGCGAGTCCCCGTGATTTCCTGCTCAATCAGGATTTGACTGAATTCAATCGCCGTATCAGCGAGCCGCACAATTCATGCCTATGATGCAAACCGATCGTGTCGATTTGGAGCGGGCTGTCCGGACGGATCGACGGTCGTTGACCGTTGATTCGAGAGATACGAAGCGCAGATTCAATGCCGGAAATTCGGGTAGGGGAAGACCTTCCCCGCATTCTTCGTGGGGATTACCTGGACAATTTGTCTGGGATGTTGGGAGGTGTTAGCGCCCGATCACCATTGAGCGGTGACACCGCCATCCATGACCAGCGTCGTACCGGTCATGAAAGACGAGTCGTCGCTTGCCAGGAACAGCGCGGCGCGCGCCAGCTCATCAACTGTTCCAATGCGTTTGACCGGCATGCGTTCGATGATGCTCTGGGCGTGCGCTTCCGGGTCGGCCCGGTTGCCGTGCAGCAACGGCGTGTCGACGGGACCGGGACACAGGCAGTTGACCCGTATTCCCTGTGCGGCATGGTCGACGGCGATCGCGCGCATCATGCCGACCAGCCCCGTTTTGGCGGCACAATACGCTGCAGCGTTCTCGGTTCCCACCAGCGCCAGCTCGGAGGCCGTGAAGATGAGCGAGCCGCCGCCCGTTGCCAGCATGCGAGGGATGGCGTGCTTGGCGCACAGAAACCCACCGCGCAGGTTGACCGCGATCACGCGATCGAAGTCCTCTTCCGGCATCTCGACCACCGTGTGTCTGGACGAGATCCCCGCGTTGGAGAACATCACGTCGAGCCGTCCGAATCGCCCGACGGTCTCCTGGACCATTCTGACGACATCGTCGCTCTTGCTGACGTCGACCACCACGCCGAAGGCGCGTTCTCCAGAGCCGTCGATCGACTCGACCGCCTGCGTCAGCAGGTCAGCGTTGATGTCGGCAAGCGCGACACGCGCTCCCTCCTCGATGAAGAGTCTGGCCGACGCCAGACCGATTCCCGACGCCGCGCCCGTGATGATCGCTACCCGTCCATCTAAGTCGTCCCGCCACCCGATCTACCCTCCCGTTCAACGCCAATAGATTGCTCTCGGAATCCGCAGGCTACTCTACCGCAGTTTCGCTACGGCTTTCCTCGTTTCGGCGAAGTGGAAGATAATCGAGCGATGGATTGCCGATTTGGGGCTCCGGCGAGATGGAGCCGCCGAACTCAACGAGATGGGGAACGCAAATGGACTTACAGCTCAAAGACAAAGTCGCGATCGTGCCGGCCTCCAGCAGTGGTCTGGGACGAGCGGTCGCGCGGTCATTCGGCCGCGAAGGAGCCAGGGTGGTCATGTGCAGTCGCGATGAAGCGGCCATCGAAGAGGCGGCTGCCGAGGTGCGCGCCACCGGTGCCGAGGTGCTGGCCATGACGGCCGACGTCACCAAACCCGACGCAATTGAATCGCTCATCAGCGCGGCGGCTGGCCGCTTCGGCGGCGTCGACATTCTGGTGACCAACGCGGGCGGCCCTCCGGCTGGAACGTTCGACCGCTTCAATGACGACGACTGGCAGGCGGCCTTCAACCTGACGCTGATGAGCAGCGTGCGATTGATCCGAGGTGTGTTGCCGTTGATGCGCTCCGGTGGAGGCGGCTCGATCGTGGCCATGACCTCGTCTTCCATCAAGCAGCCGATCCCGAACCTGCTCCTGTCGAACGTGATGCGTTCCGGCGTGGCCGCGATGATCAAGACGCTGGCCGATGAAGTTGCGGGCGACAACATCCGGGTCAACACCGTCGTGCCAGGACGTATCGCCACTCCGCGCATCGCCCAGCTCGATCAGGCCAATGCCGGAAAGCAGGGCGTCGATGTCGCGACGATTCGCGATCGATCGCTGGCGCAGATCCCGATGGGGCGTTATGGGGAGGTCGAGGAGTTCGCGGATATGGTGGTCTTCCTGGCGTCGGCCCGCTCGTCCTACATCACCGGCGCGACGGTCCAGATCGACGGCGGCATGATCCGCTCGCTCTGGTAGAAGTCTCTACTCGTCCTCTTCTGGCTCCCAGCGCCAACCCTTGCCCTCTCGGCTCACGTGGCCGATGCCCGGGAAGGGGAAGTGATAGACGAGGATGCGCGCGTTGTCGGCCGCGGCCCGATCGTAGATGCGCCGCCGCGTCTCGACGGCCACCTCCGGCTGCGCGTCGAAGGCGGGATGCCAGGAAGGCTCGGCCAGATGGACCGGGTTGATGGCCACGTCGACGAGGTTGAGGAGCTGCTCGTTGCCTGAAGAGATGATCAGGCCCATGTGATCGCGCGTGTGACCGGGCGCTGGAAGCACGTGGATGCCGGGAACGATCTCCTCTTCCTCGTTCCCTTCGATCAGGTCGAGCTGCGGTTTGATCGGTGGGAGATAGGTCCGCGCCCAGGTGCCCATAAACTGATCGAGCTCGCCGAGGTTGTGTAGCGTACCCGCGGCCGCTTTGTTCAGCGTGGTCTCATCCGTCCAGAAATCCCACTCGCCTTTCCGCATCACGACTCGAGCGTTGGGGAAGGCGAGATTGCCTTCGGCATCGATGGTCGTGCCGATGTGGTCGGGATGGGCGTGCGTCAGGATCAGGACGTCGATGCTTTCGGGCTCGATTCCGGCGGCGCGAAGGTTCTCGAGAAGATGGCCGGTCGAGGGGGCGAACGGGCCGATTCCCGCATCGATCAAGACACGATGGTCGCCCGTATTGACGAGAATCGATGTGAGTGAGGAAGAGACCATGTCAGTGGGCATATCGCGAGCATTGAGGACTTCATCGCGTTCATCGTTCGGAGCGTTTCCAAAAACGACGGCAGCCGGGAAGGCGGACGCGCCGTCCGTCACCGCCAGACATTCAAGGCTACCGACGGAAAACCGATGAACTGCCTGGCTCACGCGTGCCTCCTCGAATACGCCGGAATCATCGAAATTCCGTCGTTCCCGCGACGTCCACGCAACAATGCCAGGCCCAAAACTCACGCATCGGGCCTTGTCGTGAGGGCGAATGCTGCGTACACTGGAAGTGTACGCGTTATGTGACGCAGCGCCAGGCGTCGCACGACGTAGCTACAACTCGAGTGGCCGCTTTCCCGGGGGTTGTGCTGGCTGCTCGGCAACCGGCCCCTAAAACGGGTCGGGAGGAGCCGGAGGTCGAAGCCGGCTCCTTACTTTGTACGTCGATCAGCGCCCCAACAACTCCACGATCGTTTCTTCCGTTCCACTTGTCAGCACCAACGGCTCTTCCTGCGAACCGACCAGTCTGCCCTGGAACGTGTGCCCGCTCGTGATCAGATCGAGCTGTCCGTCATCTCGTTTGCGCCAGAGGACGAACCCGACCTCGGTCAATGCGTGCACCTCGTGAAGCTCGAGCGTGTATCCGTCGCTGTCGATCGAGAGTGGCTGCCAACGCTCACGTTCGATCCGTTGTTTGAGCTTCTCTACCGTATCCACGCGAATTCGACTTCACTCCTTTGCCTCGCGCCCGGCGTGAAACTGGACTGAGATCTTTTCGAAACCTGGTGTTCTCCGAGTCAAGAGCACGAGCCATGCCAGAGTAGCAAACACCGTGGGATCAGCCGAGAGCGAGAGCCGCGATTCCGACCACCATGGCACCCGCTGCAACGAGCCGTCGTTTGGCATGCCCTTCGGAGAGGAATCGCGCTCCAAACAACGTCCCAATCACGATGCTGATCTCTCGGGCGGGCGCGACGTAGCTGACGGGCGTGAAGCGCATCGCTGTGAGAACCAGGACGTAGGCGAGTGGACTCAGGACGGCGACGCCGATCGACTCCCAACGATATTTCGTCCAGAGAGCCCGAACTTCAGCGGGACGGCGAATGGCGAACGGCGCGAGGAAGACGCTGCGCACAGCGGACGAACCGAGATCCTGAATGAGTGGCGGAATCAGCAGCACGCTGACCGCGTGCTTGTCCCACAGCGTATACGTGGCGATGAAGACGCCGGTCAGCATTCCAAAGAGGGCCGCGGTGTGATTGCCGCCCTGGCGTAGTGCGCTCGGCCCGCCGGTGAAGATGAAGAGGCTGACGATGACCAGCGCCGCGCCGGCCAGGCCGAGCGCCGACGGTCGTTCTCCCAAGATCAAGATGGCTCCGATGGTGGCCAGCGTTGGACCCGTTCCGCGCGCCAGCGGATAGACGAGCGAGAGGTCTCCTACCCGATAGCCTTGCTGCAGGATCAGGAAATAGCCGATGTGGATGATGCCGCTGCCGACGATGAAGAGGATCTCCATCGGGCCAAAGTGAGGCTTCTGGATCAGGATGATTAACGCGACGAATGGTGCGTAGAAGACAATCGAGAGCGTGCCGAAGAACCAGATGAAGGTCGGCCCGCCACCAACCCGCTTGACCAGAAGATTCCACGAGGCATGGATGAAGGCGGCGGCGAGGACGAGGATCAACGCCAGAAGAGACACCGTTGAGGCTCCTGTTTCCCTTTGCCCGTTGACGAAACCGTCGCAGGCACGGTGAACCGGCTACCTCAAGCCTTTTCTGCCGTCAGTTGTGCGACCGGAGAGCCCGGCCGTGGCGCCGCTTGGACCAGTCCCAGCACTGCCCTGATTGTCAGTTTCTCTGCGGGCAGTGGGCGGAACCCTAGGCGCAACCACAAGCTGCGGCGAGTATAGCACCAGTTGTGAAGAATCTATTGTGGTCTGGTGGCGAGGGTCGGTAGGTCTACGCGCATGGAATCGTTCAGTCCGGAACGTAGAATTCAAAGCGGGCGCGCCCGCCTCGTTTTGCCTGATAGAGGGCGGTGTCGGCCCGAATCAGCAAGTCGTCTGGATCGATCGATTCGCCGGACGCCAGTGAGATGCCCATGCTTGCGGTGATGTCGACGTTTCCGTGGCTCAGCCGTACGGGCATGCGCACGGCATCCAGGATTCTCGTAGCAGCTCGTTCGGCATCGGCGTCGGAGGCCAGTCCCTCGATGAGGACGACGAATTCATCGCCACCCAGCCGAGCCACGGTCTCTCCCGCACGGACGCAGGACAGCAGGCGGTCAGCGATCTGAATCAATAGCTGATCTCCGGCCAGGTGTCCGAAATGGTCGTTGACCTGTTTAAATCCATCGAGATCGAGGAACAGAACTCCGACGGCGTTGCCCGATCGTTGCGCCCGTGCCAGGGCACGCCGGAGGTCGTTGAGGAGGAGTGAGCGGTTGGCTAGCTTGGTCAGCGGATCGTGGAGCGCCTGCCAATTGAGCTTGCGCTCGAGCTGCTTGCGATCGGTCACATCGTAGGCCGTCACCACGATGCCCCCGATGAACGGGTTGTCGATCTGGTTGGTGCCCAACGCCTCGAAGTGGCGCCAGGATCCGTTGTGATGCTTCAACCGCACCTCGATGCGACGCTGTCCACCAGGTTCCTTCAGCAGCTTCTGGAATGCCGTCGCAACTCTCGCGCGGTCGTCCGGATGGATTGAATCAAACGCGCTCTTCCCGACGAAATTATCCGAGGCATTCCCCAGAATCCGAGCGAACGTGGGGGTGTGATACAGGATGTCTCCGTCGGGCCCGACGACCGAGATGATGTCGAACGCGTAGGCCAGCACGGCCTTGAGGCGTGCGTGATCGTTGGAACGCTCGCGCAGGATGGCGCTGGAGATTGCCTCGGCCGCCTGATCGCAGAGCTGCTCTTTCGCCGAGTCCCAATCGCTGATGCCTGATTGACTGGCAATGAGGAGCAGCGCGACGAACCGCGATCCGATGCGGACCGGCTGCGCAATCACAACCCGCGCGCCGGTGGGTTCGGTGAGATCCGCGATATCGGCGGACAGATCAGCGACCGTTGCAACGATTCGTTCCAGATTCGAGAGCTCGGTTCCCCACGACTGAATGACCACGTTACCGAGCGTATCGAGATCGACGTCCAACTCCAGGTCCAGCGCGACGGATTCGTCGACACGCAGCCCAAGCTGCCCGTCCGCGCCGCGCAGTACGCGGTAGACGGCAGTTAGGGGGGCGTCCAGATCTCGCGCAAACGAGACGAGCGCTTCTTTCGTGGCGCGTGTCGGATTGACGGCACCAAGAATATGGCTGGACCAGCTCGCAACTGACTCTAAATCAGCGATGGCTGGAGTCGTGGACGTCGGATTAGGCGGCTCGTGCGTTCGCATGCTTCTCCGGTCGGCGATGAGGAGTCGGTCAACGAAGACAGACAGGGCGCACCAGTTGCGCGAAGCGTTCCCAGCTTCATTGTCGACCGATTGGGGCGCGAAGCGAATAGGAGAGTTGGGGGAAGTCTCAGGTGACGAACGGTCCTGGGTGCTGCCCGAACAGGACGTTCAGGCGCGCTCACCCTGGAAGTGACCGGCGTAACCTGACGACGTAGCGTGCTCCAGGCGGTGGAAGACGAGCTGGACGATGCGGGCGTCTCGCTCTACGCGGAACCCTTCGATGTTGTAGACCACCAGCAACGCAACCCCCTGGCCCGCATAGCCCGCGTCCCATACGGCGGTATGGAGCGCCACCCCGGAGCGGAGCAGGCTTGAGCGAGGTCTAGCGTAGGCCATGCAATCGGACGGCAGGTTGACCGTCTCGTTGAAGCGGACGAGATACGGGCCTGGCGTGAGATCGACGCCGCCTGCATCGTCGAATGGGATGGAGTCGACATCCGGAAGTCGACGATCGCGATTGTCACGTGCCAGGGTGCCGGGCCCGGCGAACCG
Source organism: uncultured Chloroflexia bacterium (assembly GCA_963822235.1). Taxonomy (GTDB): domain Bacteria; phylum Chloroflexota; class Chloroflexia; order Thermomicrobiales; family Thermomicrobiaceae; genus CALAGB01. Next base: position 372,709 of record CAWGGU010000004.1, on the reverse strand, counting down.
TGCAACGGTGGCCAGCGTCAGGTCGACGCCATTCGGCTGGAGCTGTGCATCGCGAGCGATCATGTGCTCGATCAACGGAGGATCGGCATCGAGAAGCGCGGCAATCTGCTCACGGCTCAAGACCGCACCTATCTCATCGTCGCCCATTTCCACCTCCATTGTTCTCCCGACTAACTCCGCGTACGTACAGCGTATTCGCGGAAGCGAAAGGCGTCAAGACGAGGCGCTTGACTAATCCCCGTGCGGCATCGAACGAACGACTTCGCTGACGGGACAAGTATGCCGGCCTTCGGCTGGAAGGCAACCACGGAGGGTTGCCCCTACGACAGCTCGTGTGCGTTCGTAGCGGCGTGATTCATCGCGCCCGATTCTCCGTCATTCACTCAGCTCTTCGATAGACGCCCTGTTCGCGGGTCATGAACGTGTTGTCGACCAACTCGCGGCGCAGCGTGGCGAAGTCAGGGTGGAATTGCTTCAAGAACTGGCTAATCTCGCGCTCGGTGAACCGTGAGTCGGGCGGGATCTTGGTCATGAGCCAGCGCAGGATAACGAGCTTCTTTTTGTGGCTGGCCGGAATTGAGGTGAGGCGGTCGTCCTTCACGAAGTCCCGCAATACCTTCTGCTCCCACTCATCGCCGTCCGTCTCCGGACTGCTCGGACGGGGTGTAGCGAACGCCGCTCTGCTGATTCGATTCAGTGCTTCCAGATCGACGCGATAGTGAGCCAGGTTTTCGTCCGACGTTTCGGTGACGATTCCCGTCGTGTGCAGCATCTTCAGGTTCCGCGCGATATCGACCGGACGCGACCCAAGCTCGGACGCGATCTGTTCGATCGTCAATTCCTTCTCGATGAGGAGCGCGGTGATGCGAATTCGTACTGGATCACTGAGGGCTTGTGCCAATTGGCGGACTGCCTCGCTTGCGTCTGCAACCATCTCTCTCCCGCCTCGCTACGGAGTCGCGTTGTTGCGACAATTCTGCCGCAGGACGTGGCTGCAACCCAATTCGAGCGCTAGGTTCGGGGATGAGCACTAACGGGTTGGTGACGACTCCGCCGGGGCGCTCGTCAGAACGCGGCCGTCCGAAATACGGACGATGCGGTCGCACAGGTCGAGCATCCGCTCGTCATGGGTCACCATGATGGTGGCCTTGTTTCGAGCGTGTGCCTCCCTTGCCAACATCTCCACGACCTCACGCCCGCGTGAGGAATCGAGGTTGGCGGTCGGCTCATCAGCCAGGAGGATGTCCGGATCGTTCATCAACGCCCGCGCGATGGCGACGCGTTGGCGCTCGCCTCCGGAGAGTTCCTCCGGGTAGTGGCCGGAGCGGTTGGAGATACCAAGCTCACTGAGGAGTTCTTGCGCTCGGTCTTTAGCGGCACGATCGAGCCGGCCATTCAGCTTGGCGACCAGTAACAGCTGATCTCGCGCAGTCAGATACGGGACGAGGTTCGCGGACTGCAGCACGAACCCCACGTGTTCGAGTCGCAATCGGCCGAGTGCCGCCGGTTTCAGGCCCGTCAAGTCGTTGTTGTCGAGCAACACGCGACCATCCGTTGGATGAAGCAGTCCTCCGGCGACTGCTAGTAGTGTTGTCTTGCCAGATCCTGATGGACCGACGACCGCCACCAATTCGCCTGCGTCAACGCTGAGCGAGACATCGTCCAGTGCTCGGACGGCGATCGTCCCTTGCCCGTAGACCTTGCTGACGTGTTCGAGTACGAGCTTGCTCATGATCAGTCGACTCTCCCGATGGCGACCAGGGGATCGATCTGGGCGATGCGCCGCAACGATAGGAGCGTTCCTACCAGCCCGACGAGCAGCAGGATCACGCCGTAGATCACGATGAGACGGTAGCTGAGCGCGAACGGTAGCTCGGGTGGTATGACGGCTGCCACCGCGAATGTCAACACGGCTCCGATCGCTACCCCGGCGACCGTCAAGGCCATTACCTGGCCGATGAGATCTTGCGCCAGGAAGCGCGTGCCCGCTCCGAGCGCCTTCAACACGCCGAACTGATTTGATTTCTGCAGCGTGATCACATAGAAGAAGACGGCGAGCACGAAAGCCGCAATCACAAACAGGAAGACGAGCATCAAAGTGATGGTGCCGTTCTCCTCTTTGTAACCAGGGAGACTCTGCAGCGCCATCTGCCGGGTTGCCACGTCGACTCCCTCAATTTGATTTTCCACACGGCTCGCGGCGGCGTTGTCGGCTTGAATAGCGATCGCGCTGATCGGGTTGGTGACGTCGCCAGCCGAACCTGGCGCGGCGAATTTGAGCGATTGCCAGAGTGGAATATTGCTGAAGATCACCGGCAGATGGTTGTATTTCTGGCCGGTCGTGAAGCCGGTCACCACGAGCGGTTGATTCGAGGGAGTGATCAATAGCTGATCGCCGATTTTCACGCCATAACGCTTGAAGCTGTCGTCAACGACGACGTCGTTGGGCTGACCTCCTGAGAATGACCTGCCGCTCGTGATCCGGGGTTCGAGGAAGGTGGTTGGATCGATGGCAAGGATGGTGGCGTCGATCTGCGTCGCGCTGTTGTTCCGCTGCACCGTCACGGTGAGATGCCCGAGCGGAGCCGCATCCTTGACACCCTGAATGCGCTGTATCGTTGCGACGTCGCTCATCGGCAGGATGGAGCGGTGCAGATAGAGCTTGACGTTCGATTGGAAGACCAGATGATCCGCATTCATGTGAATCAATGCGGCTCCATTGTCGGTCGACAGGCCGTTGGCAAGCCCGGACAATAGGAAGACGAGCCACGCGATCATGGTGATGATGGCGCCGATGAGGAGATAGCGAAGCCGGGAATGACGGAACTCTCGCAGCGCTAAGAACACACCGGGGCCTTTCTCAATCACCAACTTCTCGCGCCGTATCTCCGTCGAACTGGAGAGCGTCGCGCTCGGCAAAGTATAGACAGGTCCATTCGGTATAATCAAGCGTGACTAGTCAGTGATGATCATTAACTATCTGTGACGGAGAGGCCGCATGGACGAGCGAGCGCTGTTGCTTCTGGGCATCCTCAAAGCGCAGAGCCTGCACGGCTATCAGATCAACGAATTCATCGAGCGCAATTTGAGCCGTGTGACCGATATGAAGAGGGCGACCGCCTACGCCATTCTCGATCGCTTGAGTCGTGGCGGCTTTGTGACGGTGCAGTCCGAGCAGGTCGGGAATCGGCCGACACGAAAGGTCTATACGATCACGGAGTCGGGGGAGGAGCTTTTCCTGAGTCTTCTGCGCGAGAATCTTCAAGCCGCCGACACGCCGGCGTTATCCGGAGATATCGGCCTGATGTTTCTCGATGAGCTCCCTCGGGACGAGGTGCTGACCTCGTTGCGGGAACGACTCGCACGGCTTGAGCAGCGCATCGTGGTTTATCAAAAAGCGCCGCCGCACGGGCACGGGTTTGGCGTTGATCTTTCTATCGATCACATGCTGCATCTTCTGCGCGCCGATCACGCCTGGCTCGAACGAGCGATCGACGGTATTGCCTCGGCTCCGACTGAAATCAAGTGAAACTCGTGACACTCAGCACCTGCCAGCGTTGACGGCACCTGAGCACCCTGCGATGATCGGGCCGTTGATGCTCATGTAAACAAGGAGTTAGGGGAGAAGATGTCACGGTCCGAGACGGCCAATCCATCGCCCGATTTGCGATTGAGACGCCATCCGGTGCTGGGCGATCTGCCGGACGCGAAGCCAATCCACATCACGGTGGACGACCGTGAGATAGAGGCACGTGATGGCGAGATGATCGCTGCGGCGTTGCTCGCCAACGGCATCCGCGTCTTCCGTACTTCCGCTCATTCCGGCGAGCCGCGCGGTCCCTTTTGCGCCGTTGGCCGCTGTCCGGACTGCATGATGACGGTCGACGGCGTGCTCAACGTGCGCACGTGCGTCACGCGGGTCCATGACGGAATGCGCGTTGAATCCCAGCTGGGTCTCGGCGCCTGGAAGGGCGGCAACGTATGAAGACGACAGACGTGACGGTCGTGGGTGCCGGTCCGGCTGGAGTTGCCGCGGCACTTGCCGCCGCCAGCGTCGGTGCCAAGACGACCCTTATCGACGAGCAGTCGGGTGTTGGTGGACATCTTCGCTGGACGACCGGGCTCATCGACGGACTCCCCAGTCGATTCGACGATGAGAATGGCGATCGCGGATTTCAGGTCGCGGCCGCGCTCGCTGCATATCTGAGAAAGACCGACGTCGATGTGGTGATCAACGGAACCGCCTGGGGTTGGTTCGAACCGAACACGCTGGGCGTCGTCGCTCCGGGCGAGTCGTATGAGCTGCAGACGAAGTCGATCGTGGTCGCGAGCGGCTCGACCGACGTCATATTCCCATTTCCGGGGTCGACGCTCCCCGGCGTGATGACCGCACGGGCGGTCATGATCTTCCTGCATATCCACCGCGTGCTGCCCGGTCAACGTTTCGCGATCATTGGAGACAGCGACGAGGCGGTCGAGGTGAGCGACGCATTAGAGATCGCCGGTGCTGAAGTCGTCTGCCGTGTGAAGAGTCTCGACGGGGTGAAAGTCGCGGGCGAGCGCGAGGTGTCGGCGATCCAGCTTCCAGCGCGCTCGTTCAACGTCGATTCGGTTGTCGTGGCGATGGGAAGACGGCCCGACCCTGAGCTGGCGCTGCAATCGTTGGCTCAGAACGTCTTTTCGGCAGGGGCCGGGGGCATCGTCCCGAGACGCAATGAGGTCGGCGAGTCGTCCACCCCCGGAGTCTACGTCGTCGGAGACGCCGCTGGAGTCTGTGGCGTGGGAGAGGCGATGGCAGAAGGTTGGCTCGCCGGTCTGTCGGCCGCGGGTGCGGACACGGATGCCATCAGCGCGGCACGCAGCGAATTGTTGTCGTTGCGAGATGCCACTCGACAAAGGATCGTTGGCGACCTGCGGCTCACGGCCGCGACCATCTCGTAGGAACACGATTGGAAGGGACGGGCCATGGCCCAACAGAACGAAGTGAGCGTCTGTGTCTGCCGATGCGAAGAGGTCGACGCGGCCACGGTCCGTCAGGCGATCAGCGAAGGCGCGATCACGATCAACGACGTCAAGCGCCGCACCCGAGCCGGGATGGGCATCTGCCAGGGGATCTTCTGCACGGGAACGATCGCCGAGATGATTCACACGCACGCCGGAGTGCCACTTGAAGAGATCGAGCCGATGACGGCGCGTCCACCGGCGCGACTCATGTCAGTCGCCGACCTGGCTGGAACCGACGAGTAGCCGTCAACGCCTCCTCGATTTCATCGTGCGACGCACGGTAGGATTTGGCGCAGCGCTTGCGAGCGCACACCGGTGCTGTCCCGTGTCGTTGGATGAGGTGGACCGGCTTGATCGCGTACCCACTTTTGCTCGAGCCCCAGTATGACCGCAAGATTTGGGGCGGACGCCGTCTGGAAACGGTTCTGGGGAAAGCATTACCCGGACCGGAGCCGATTGGCGAGTCGCTCGAGAGTGGTGACGACGCGGTCGTCAGTAACGGTCCGTTGGCTGGTCGAACACTCAGAGCATTGGTCGATCTCGACGGCCGTGGCCTGCTCGGCGAGCGCGGTCGCGCTGCCAGCGAGCCCTTCTGCGATTTTCCGCTTCTGGTGAAGTTCATCGACGCCTCCGGTGTCCTCTCGTTGCAGGTCCATCCGGACGACGAGGGAGCGCGCCCGCGCGGCAAACGCGGTAAAACCGAAGCCTGGTACGTCGTGCAGGCGGAGCCTGGCTCATCCCTCATCACCGGCATGTCGCGCATGGCACAGCCCGATGACGTGCGTTCCAGCATCGAAGACGGCTCCTTCGAAGAATTGCTCGAACGTCGTAAAGTGTCTGGCGGCGAGTGCCTGGTCGTTGCGGCCGGGACCGTGCACGCCATTGGCGCGGGCGTCCTCCTCTATGAAGTGCAGCAGAATTGCGATTTGACGTACCGCCTGTATGACTGGGGGCGAGTCGACGAGCAGGGCAATCCTCGCGAGCTGCATCTGGAAGACGCCCTGCGTGCGTTGCGCCCCGAGCGGCACGCGGTGCCCGTGGCACCGCTGCGTATCGACGACTGGCGCGAGTTGCTGGCCGCCTGCCGCTATTTCGCGCTTGAGCGTTGGACGATCGAGGGCAAGCGCCGCGTCGTGGATGATCGCGGGGCCAGCTTCCGCCTCATTTCCTGCATTCGGGGAGATCTCTGCATTCAGTGTGAGCGCTCGGAACCGATCCGTCTGGAGACCGGCCGGACGGCTCTGCTGCCGGCCGATCTGCATGACGCGATGCTCGACGGGGATGGAACGCTGCTGTGCAGCTACGTCCCCGATCTAGAAGACGATGTGGTGCAGCCGTTGCTGGCCGTGGGCTTCACGCGCACGCAAATCTCCACCCTCGCCGGCGACAGCGGAGACCTCTCCGCAGGGCAATGAACAGGACTTAGCAATGCGATACAGCGCGGAGTCGAGCCTGACCGTCAAAGAGATGATGGCTCGAGCGATGGAGTATTTCGGTCCAAACGGTGCGTGTGGGTTGTCGGTGACCGAAGAAGGGCTGTATCGCACCGTCTTTGCTGGCGGAGGCGGCTACGTCATCGCGTCAGCGCACCGTGCCCCATCCGGTAGCCACATTGAACTCGAGGTTCGGGAGTTCGACGCCGAAGCGCGCACCTTCATCACCAAGCTTCCACGCTCTGGTGGATGGCGGAGACGATTGTTGGGGAGGTAACAACAGCCCTCACCCCCCGCCCCTCTCCCGCCGAGCGGGCGAGGGGAGACGAAATATGAAACGCAATAGTTCTTCATCGTAATTCCCCTTCTCCTGCTCACGTGGGAGAAGGGGGTAGGGGATGAGGGTGGACTCGGGTGAGGGCCGCCAGCTGACGCGCTACTTAGATTTTGGCGTCAAGAATTCATACGCCGCGCCCATGACCGCACCGAAGACGGCATGGCGGACAACCTCGATGAAGAATGGTCCGGGCCGATTGTATTTTTCGAGGTCACCCCGCTTCATTCCGGGGTGGATGTGATCGAGCACGATGATGATCGGCCACAGCAGCAGGTTCTCCACCTGCGCGAAGATGAGCCCGCGCACCCAGGTCGGACCTGGCAGCCCCTGATGCACGCGCGAGAAGAGGGCGCCGAGCGCCACGCCGTTGGCGACGTGCGAGACGCTGCCGATGAGCGGCCAGAGACGCCGACCGCCCGGGACCATGCCTGACAGCAGCCGCAGGTCGTTCGTCTTCTGCCGGGTGATGGCGAGATCGACCGCCATGGCGAACATAAAGCCGACGGCCCCGATGGCCCCGGCGACCGCGCCGCGCTGCCCTTCGTCGCTGGTGTCGATGAAATCCTGCATACCGATTACTCCGTCTCGATTCAGGTGTTCGGCTCAAAGATGGGCGCCGGACGTCGCTTGTGGGCGGAGCCAGCGATCAGCCGCTGCACTTTGGCGACGCGCTCGTCTGGGAATCCGCTGACATCGCCTCGATCGAGCGCATCCAGGATGCCGTCGAGCTCTTCGTAGGTCATACCGAGCTCTTCTTCGTCGGTCTGGCCGGTCCACAGACCCGCGCTCGGTGGACGCGCGATGATCACGTCCGGCACGCCGATTTCCGCCGCCACTTTCCGCACGTCCCGTTTGTAGAGCGCCCCCAGCGGCAGCAGGTCGACCCCGCCATCACCGTACTTGGTGAAGTAGCCGACCATCAGCTCAGTTCGATTGCCGGTTCCGACGACCATCAACCCGCGCGTGTTGGCCACATGATAGAGGGTCAGCATGCGCAGGCGCGGCTTAATATTGGCGGTCGCCAGCTGGGTGCCGGATGGCAAGATTGACATAAGCAAATCGAACGGCTGCGCCAGGTCGATGGTCAGGGTCTCCAGATTGAACGTCGCTGCCACGAGCTTGGCATGCTCGACGTCGTCGGACTGGCTGTGCGCGGGCATGATGACACCCAACACACGGTCGCTTCCGAGACCGCGTGCCGTTAGCCCAGCCACGACGGCCGAGTCGATGCCTCCGGAGAGGCCGACGATCGCGCCTTTGAGCCCGGCTTCATCGATCTGATCTCGTATCCAGCTCGCGATCTGCTCTGCGAGACTCATGCGACCTCCTGACCCGTGCTTCGCTCTCTACAACGCGCGATGATGCGTGCCTGTCGAACCCTCGTCAAGCGCGCTTAGTCCGTATCTACATGGGCATGTCGAGGTAGACCGTGCGCGTCTGGGTGTAGAAGTCCATCGCCGCGCGGCCCTGCTCGCGCGAGAAGGAGCTGGAGGCCTTCATGCCGCCGAACGGCACGTGCGGTTCGGCTCCGGCCGTCTCGGAGTTGACATGCACGATCCCGGCCTCAATCGAGCGCACGAACTGAAACGCCGTCGCGATGTTGGTGGTGATGATCGAGGCGCTCAATCCGTACTTGACGCCGTTGGCGATGCGGATGGCGTCATCAAGGTCGCCCGCCCGAATAACGCCGACCACCGGCCCGAAGATCTCTTCCTGGGCAATGCGCATGTTGGGCGTCACGTTGTCGAAGACGGTTGGCGCCACGAAGAAGCCGTTGGCCAGATCGCCGCCGAGCTGCTCGCCACCGGCCAGCACACGTGCGCCTTCCTGCTTGCCCGCGTCGATGTAGCTCAACACCGTCTTTTGCGCCGCGGCCGAGACCAGCGGTCCCATGTAGGTTCCGCTGTCGATGCCGGGACCGACTTTGATGCCTTTGACCCGCTCGACCAGCGCCTCGGTGAACGCGCCCTCGATCGGTTGCTCCACGATTACGCGGCTGGTGGCGGTGCACTTCTGACCGGTCGAGCGCATCGCCCCCGACAGGACGATGTCGACCGCCTGATCGAGTCGCGCATCGGCCGCCACCACCACCGGGTTCTTGCCGCCGAGCTCGAGTTGCACCCGCGCTCCGTGGGCCGTGGCGACGGCGTAGATACCGTGTCCGACTTCGCCGGAGCCGGTGAAGCTGACGCCATTGACACCGGGGTTGCGCGCCAGCTCATCTCCGACTTCACTGCCAGGGCCGTGCACCAGGTTGAGCACACCGGCGGGCAGACCCGCCTCGGCGAAGACTTCCGTGATCAGGTGCGCGGTGAGCGGCGTCAGCTCGGCCGGTTTGAAGATGGCCACGTTGCCATAGGCCAGACAGGGCGCCAGCTTCCAGATGGGAATGGCGACCGGGAAGTTCCAGGGCGTGATGATGCCGACAACGCCGAGCGGCACCCGCTCCGAATAGAGAAAGGTGGTCGGGTTGGCTGAGTTGTAGGTCTCGCCGGTGGGACGCCACGGTTCGCCTGCGAAGAACTTCAAAATCGCGGCGCCGCGTTTGGCTTCGCCAATCCCCTCAGCGAGCGTCTTTCCCTCTTCGAGCGTCAGGGCTCGCCCGATCTCCTCGGCCCGACGCTCCATGATCTGTCCGGCACGATCGAGGATATTCGAGCGCTCCGCGGCCGAAATGCGGCGCCAGCCTGGGAAGGCCTGATTGGCGGCGTCGATCGCCTTGCGGACGTCTTCTCGTGTCGAGCGTGGAAACCGACCGAGCGTCTCCGACGTGTTGGCCGGGTTACTGTTCTCGTTGGTGTCGTCACTCGAAGCGTCGACCCACTTGCCGTTGATGTAGTTCTGATACCGCGGTTCGGTCTGCATTTCGTTCCGTCCCTTCACGCAAGATGATTCGTTCGCCTGATCGACCATGCATGTCAGCCCGAGATTGGGGGCCGATCGATGGGCAAGGCTACGTCGCGTCTATCATCGCCCAGTGCGCGACGAGAGACAAACGCGGCTGAACGTGCGGAGGGCTGCTGGCTCGGCCCAGCGGCCATGGAGACCTCGGTTACACCTAGAACGCCGTGATGCTGCCGCCGTTCAGCACCTGTGGCGCGGAATTCGGCAGGGCGCCCGGTTGCGGCGGCGATACCGGCGTGTACGCGATGTTCGCCCCGAATTTGTCCGAAGGTGTCCAGCCAATCACGCTACTGTCGTAGAAGGAAATCGTGTAGCTGACTCCGGTCTGGGCCAGGACCCAACCGCCCGCGCCGCCATTAAGGCTGCCGTTCCACCAATACAGATTGCCGGTGCCACCGGCCGCACCGTCACGCGTCGAAAACTTGGTGTAGGACGTGAGGTTTCCGGTGAGACGCCATTGTCCGGCATTGGTCAGTTCCAGTTGTCCCTTGAACGCGCAGTTTGTCAGGCAGATGTTGCCGGCTCGATAGACCGTGAATTTGAATCTCACCGTGCCGCTGCCACTCAACGTGTACGACCCGGAACCGAACGCCATGATCCCGGGGCTGCCGACCGAGAGCGTCGTTTGGTCGGATGCCGCGTCACAGCTGGTGGTCCCGGCGAACGTCGCCGTGAGCGTGTAGGCGCCCTTCTGCCAGCCGGTGGTGTTGACGGAGCCCAGCGTCGCCTGACCGCTGCTGTTGGTCGTGGCGGTGCCGAGCATGTACGACCCCACGACCCCCGTGAGCGGGTTGCGGTCAAGCGCAAAACTGATCGGCTGGGCGTTGACACAGGCGGGAACCGCGCTTGACAGCAGGGCAGCCGGCTGGAATGACTGACCGACGTTTACGATTAGGGCTCCGGTATAGTCGAGAGTCGTCGCTGCGTGGATCTCCCAGGTGTAGGACGCGGGCGTCGGGTCAACGTTTCCGACCGCGTCGATGGCACGCACCTGGAACGTATGACTCCCCAGTCCCAGGCCGACATAGCTTTGCGGGCTGGTGCACGCTCGATACCCGCGGCCGTCGAGATCGCACTCGAAGGTCAGCGAGCCCGCCGGTGTCCGGTTGTCCGAGCCGGTAAAGCTGAAACTGGCGCTGGTGCTGCCGGTCGGGTTGGTTGGTTGATCCGTGATGGTCGTGTCCGGCGGCGTGCCGTCCAGCACGAAGGTCACCGAATTGTCACTGCTGGTAGAGGCGGTGTTGCCGTTGCCGACGGCGTCCGTGACGACGTTGGCCTGGATACTGGCGGACACCACCCCGTCGGCGTTCATGCCGTTCACGGCCACGTCGAAGGTCGTACCGTCGTTAGGCGCGATCTCGGTGACGACCACAGTCGTCGGTCCCGCCGTGCTGTTCACGGTCACATCGCTGTCGCTGAACCCGATAACCGGCTCGCTGAAGACCACAGTGAAATGGATCGGGTCGGCGCTGGTCGAGTCTGATTGCCCGGACGCCTGGTTGATGGTGACGTCCGGCGGAATCGCGTCAACCGTGTGTGGCTCGACGGCCGACGCACTGCCGTTGAAATTGCCGTCGCCCGCATAGGTTGCCGTCAAGTTGTGGGCGCCGTCGGTGTTGATGACCAGCGCGCATTGCCCGGCCGCAACCGTGCCCGTGCAGCTGACCGTCCCGTCGCTCACCGTCACGTTTCCGGTCGGCGTTCCGGCACCTGGTGACGTCACCGACACGCTATAGACGACCGTAACCGATTGCCCGCCCATCGACGGATCGGGGCTGTCTGAGTTGATCGTAATCGTCGTATCGGCCGTGTTCACCTGGTGCAACTCGATGGCGGACGTACTGCCCGCGTAGGTGCTGTCGCCAGCGTAGGTCGCGGTGAGGTCCCTCGATCCCGCGCTGGTGAACGTCAGCGAACACTGGCCGGCTGCAACCGTTGCGGTACAGGAGATCGTTCCGTCGCTGACCGTGACGTTCCCGGTCGGCGTGCCGCTCGTTGCACTGACGCTGTATTGCACGGTAACTGACTCACCGACGCCGGAAGGATCGGGATTGTCCGAGGTGATCGACGTCGTTGTGACGATCTTGTTGACGGTGTGGTCTTCGCCCGTCGAGGTGCTGCCGTTGAAGTTGCTGTCACCGGCATAGGTGGCCGTCAGAGTTCGCGCGCCAGGCGTGTTGAGCGTGATGGCGCACGTTCCCGCGGCCGCGGTACCAGTGCAGCTATCCGTGCCATCGCTTACTGTGACATTGCCTGTCGGGTTCCCGCGCCAGGACTGTTGACCGACACGCTGTAATTCACGGTCACCGATTGAGCGATGTCGGACGGATCGGGACTGTCGGAGGTGATCGTGGTGGTCGTGTCGGCCTTATTGACCTGATGCGCTTCATTGGCGGAGGTGCTGCCGTTGTAGTTGGTATCACCCTCATAGGTCGCGGTGAGCGTCCGTGCACCGGGGCTGGTGAAGGTCAATGAGCACTGACCGGCCGCGACCGTCGCGGTGCAGGAGCTCGTGCCGTCACTGACCGTGACGTTGCCGGTAGGAATTCCTCCGCCAGGTGCGTTCACGGACACGCTGTAGTGCACCGTGACCGACTCACCAACCACGGAGGGATCAGCGTTATCTGACGTGATGGTCGTGGTCGTATCGGCTTTGTTGACGGTGTGCGATGTCGCGGGCGATGAACTGCTGCCGTTGAAATTACTGTCGCCCGAATACGTCGCCGTCAGGCTCTTACTTCCCGCTGTGGAGAACGCGATGCTGCACGAGCCATCTCCGCTGCTGTTGACACTGCCGGTACAGCTTTGGGTGCCGTCGCTCACGGTCACGTTGCCGGTGGGGGCCGTCGGGCTGTTGCCGAACGCTCCAGTCACATTGTAGTTGATGGTCACCGGCTCACCGGTGACTGAGTCTGTGCCTGACAGCGTTGCGCCGTTGGTGATTGCAGTGGTCGTATTGGCCTTGTTCACCGTGAGGCTCAACACATTGGAGCTGACCGGTGACGTGTTGTCGTTATCGACTTTGGCGGAAATGATGGCCGTTCCAGCGGAGGTGGCCTGGAAGCTACCGGTTGCCGTTCCAGCTGTCTGAACGGTGCTCTGAGTGGAGGACAGGGTCCCGTTTGTTGCGGCCCAGCTGACCGAGCGGCCAATGATCTCGGCCACGTCCGCTGCCGTCACGGCGCTGCCGGCTGAGTTCGTCAGGAAGCTGGCCGTCAGCGAGGTGGACTGGTTCGTCACAATCGGCGATGTGGACGTCGTCAGTTGGTCGCGATGCCAGGGCGTGAAGTTGAGCGTGCCACCCGCGGTGGTAGCGGTATCGCACGGCGCAGCGCTCGGCCCAGTGCTGCAACCCCACCAGTTATTGGTGACTGTCGCGGTGGCGGTATCCACGCTCTTATTGATGCCGCTGCCCGTTGGGGCGTGGTTCCCGACAATCAGCGAATTCGACATCGTGACGTTGCTGTTGCCTACGTAGACTCCACCTCCGGAAATTCCCGCGGTATTGTTGGTGATCGTCAGGTGTGAGAGCGAGAACGGGGTCGTGGTGAGGTTGGTGCTGTCCAGATCGATCGCGCCTCCGAAGGAATTCGTGGCCGTGTTTCCGGTGAATTGCGAGTTCTGAATGCTCACCGTGGTTCCGGCGCCGTACGTAGCCGTGGCTATCGCGCCGCCAATCCCTGGTGCCGTGTTGGAACTGAATGTGGATCCGGTAACGGTCAACGAGCTGTTCGTCGTTGGCCTGAAGAAGATCGCGCCACCGCCGGAGGTCGCGTTGGTGGTCGAATTGCCGGTGAAGGTGCTATTGGTCACGTTCACCGTCAGTCCAGAGCCGAACAGGTTGATGGCGCCACCAGTCCCGGTGTAGACGGTGGTCAAGGTGCGGTTGTTCTGGAAGGTGTCATTGGTGATGTTGACGGTGAAGCTGGTGGCATTTGCGCTATCGACATTCAGACCGCCGCCATACGCGTTGACGTTGGTGTTGTCGGAAACAACCGAGTTGCTCAGTGTGAAAATCGAGCCGCTGCCGTTGGCGCACCAGTCGATGCCGCCACCGGTGAAGCTGAAATCGCCCGCGCCATACGGCTGGCTGTTGTACCCGTAACGCACGGTGACACCATCGATCGTGACATTGATCGGAGACGTGCATATGGGGTTCAGGGCGAAGACCTTGTCGATGCCATTGGTGTTATTCGTGCCGGCCTGGATGATGGTCGAGCCCGAGCCCACCCCGTTGATCGTAAGCGAATCTTTTACGTCCAGATCGCCCGTGGCGTTGTTGTCTTCATTCGTCCCACTGGCGTTGGCGAGGGTCAGTTGATACGTTCCAGCCGGGAGCGTGATGATATCCGGACCTGGGTTGGCATTGGCTGCGGAAATCGCCTCACGCAAAGAGCAATCGCTGTCACAGACGCCGTCGTTGGTGTCGGCGGTTTTCGTGACGACGAAGGTCGCAGCGAGGGCGACGCGCGGTACGACGACGGTCGCGAACGAGGCAACGCTCATGGCAAGCATGAGGATGCTCATGAAGCGAGACACGATTGATCGCATGTACCCTCCCGAGCGAAGAGCGCACGCCGCTCAACTGACGTGTGAAGAACTGACGACAGGCCGCTGCTCCACGGCGCGTGCACCGCGATGTCCGGCATTAGAGCTAAAGGGGTCTCGAAAAGTCGCGCGTACGAAGATCATCCACCGGCCGCAACGTAACTCTCCATCATCAGTGGATTCGAGACACGTTCAGCGGCACGGATTCAACACGCCATCACCGCGTACCCCGGATTCGGTGTGGCGTTGATGGGTTCCACAATCACCCGAATTCACGACCCGCATAGCCGATCGCCTTCTCAAAGAGCGTCCGCGTGTAGGGGTCGGCTGAGTCTACGCTCCGGTCAAGAGACAGTCAATAGACATGTCGGTAGTTCATGCCGAAAGACGCTGATACTTAGGAGAAATCGACGATTCGGAATGATAACGCCAGTAGAAATTTGCGCGATTGGTGGTAAGTCATGACACGAGCCCGCTCCGCCGGTAATCAGCCCTCGACAAGATCCGCGAGATACTCCGGTTTGATGAACGTCTCTACTGCCCGATCGCCAACGCGTTCGACATGAAAGGCGCGGGCGTCCGGTCGAGATGAGATGACCTTATTCAACTCGGTGCCGACGTAATGGAGCGCGACGCCGTCGTCGGTGGCGTAGCCAGGGAGCATCTCGCCGCTGGCGACCATACGCGTGTAGGTTGGCTGGCGCTTCTCCTCGCTGTCATAGTGTGGGCAATTGCTTCCCGGCAGGAGGCCGAGACAATCGAGCGCCGTCAACTCACCTGGAACCGAATCGGTCGTTCCTTGCTGAAACCAGCAGATCGACCCGGCGCTGACGCCGGTCAGAACGATGCCGCGCTCCCAGGCCTCCCGCATCAGCTTGTCGACGCCCCAGTCACGCCACAGCACCAGCAGGTTGCGGGTGTTGCCGCCACCGACGTAGATGATGTCCTGGTTGAGCAGGACCGAGGCGATGTCGGGCGTTTCTCCGCGGAAGAGGGAGAGGAGGCTTGGCTGCCAGGGAAGGTGCTCGCTGGCTGCGTTGTAGCGGTTGATGTAGTCCTGCGAGTCGCCGCTGGCGGTTGGGACGAAGCAGACGCGCGGATTCGCCTTGCCGGTCAACTTGATGACGTATTTCTCGAGCGCGAGATTGTCGCCTTCCAACGAGAATCCGGCTCCCCCAACGGCGACTATGTGACGCTCTGCACTCGAGTGGCTCACGGCCGCCTCCCTTCCCACCCTTCAGATATCCCTCACCGGCGGCTATCTTCACATGGGGCGGCAGCCTGGTCCAGTCGCAGCTCAGCGCGCCGTCGCGCCGATTGGCAGGTCGAGCCGGAGGTGCTCCTTCAGCGCGACTGGCCACTCTCAGTCACAACGAGCTGGCGGCGTTCCTCCCCCTGGGTCACCCATCCCGCATCGACAAAGCGCCGGTAGATCTCGGCGCCCAACGCTCCGCCCAGATGAAAGCGCCGCTCGGTCCAGTCGCGGCAGGCATAGGCAAACTGGCGTCGTGCCGTTGAGGCTGTCACGAGATCAACTCCGAGCTGCCCGAAGACCAGTCCCGCGTTCGATCCCAGCGTCACCTCGCCGGATGGACCGAGATTGGCCGGTCCGTCATGTTCCGGCGGAATGATCGCCTCGGCAGAGACCAGCGCGTCGAACAGGGCGACTCCCAACGTACCGGCCAGATGGTCGTAGCAGGTTCGAGCGGCGGCCAGCGGCGCGACTGGCGACGCCAGTTGCGCGGGAGTTCCGGAGAGTGAGGTGAGCGATTCGATCAGCTGTGCCGCCGTCGGATCGGCGATGCGATAGACCGATTGCCGTCCGTCTCGCCGGTTGCTGACGAGGTTTTGTGCGCGGAGCACGGCCAGGTGGTTCGAAACGTTGGATTGGCTGGTTCCTGTGATCGAGGTCAGTTCGGCAACGGTCGATTCGCCACCCATGAGGTGCTGCAGGATGGTGAGCCGCAGGGGGTCGGCCAGTGCTTGAGCCAGCTGTGCGGCGCGTTGATTTGCACTCATCGATACCTCCATTGCAATCACAGATCAGCGATGACTGATGTATTGATGCATGAGTGTAGCCGATGAACGTCGCCAGATCAAGGTGGCACGGAGATGCCATTGAATGACGATGGGGAGTCGCGCGACTCCCCATCGTTCTCTGGTTCAGTTGTGCTCTGCCGTTGGCGTCTAGATGGCCGGCTGGATTCGTGGTCCATCCGTGCCCATTGGAGCCGCCGGGCCGAGGTACTGGGCGCTGCCAAAGCCCAGGATCGGGAAGAAGATGAAGCTCAAGAAGAGCATGCCGATGGCAAACCCCGCGCCCTTGCCGAACGCTCTGGCGAGATCCATCAGCACGATGATGGCGACCACGAAGTTCACCACCGGAACGAAGAAGAGAAGGAACCACCACGCGGGGCGTCCGGCGATCTTCAACATGACGATCCAGTTGTAAATCGGAACGATACACGCCCAGCCCGGCTGGCCGGCTTTGGTGAAGACCTTCCAGATGGCGGCGATTTCCAGCACCACGATCGCCAGGTACAGGACGACGAGGATTCCCCCAGTTGCGCCGTTCATGCTTTCCCCCTTGTTCGAACGTCAACGAAACAATCGAATTAGAGTCGGTGCCGCACGCTAAGGTGTCTCGTCAAGACGGCAATGACGCTGGTCTCCTCGTATGGCGATGCAACAGAGGCATCCACTCGGATCGCACATGCTCCTGCTTGGTGAGACCGTATGCGCGACATCACAGCCGCACATCTTGCCGAAAGCTGAACTGTCCGTAAGAAATTCTGGGTCGATTATAGCGTGGAATTGGGGTTATGGATAGCCAAGTACTTTACACCTACTCGGCACTCTGGGACCTGATGCAATGAGCGGGCGAGACTGGTCTCGCCCGCTCCATTGAGGTTTCTCAGGGTGCCGTCTAGAAGTGGCTCTCCACGTGATCGCCGACGTTCAGGAAGTTCCACATGAAGTAGGCATCGGCCTCCATCATGTTGACGCAGCCATGGCTGCCGTAGGTTCCGTACGCGGCCGGCGAGCTCCAGTAGTTCGTGTGGATAGCGAAGCCGCCATCGGCGAAATACTGCGTCCACTTGACGTTCGGAAGGTAGTAGTAGCCCGGGCTTCCCTTCGGCACGCCCACGGTCGCCGAGTCCATCGTCTCGTTGGCTACTCGACGGATGATCTGGAAGCTACCGTCTGGAGTGCCGTGGCCCTCGGTGCCGGTAATGATGATCGCCACGTGCACCGGAGTCGTTCCATCGTATGCGACCGCGTAGAAGCGTGTCAGGTTGATGTCGAGCCAGTGACCATCATAGGTGGTTTGCGGCGTGCCGTAGTCGAACGGCTCGACGAGCGTCGCCGTGACGTATTGACTGTCGCCGATGCGGAACCAGGTGGTGTCGCCATTGACCGCGTCACCGACCACCGGCTCGAAGATCGTCACCGGATGCTTGTAATACGTCACACCCACCACCGACGCGTTCAGCGACGGCGTGGATCGAATGTTGAGCGATCCACTCGAGACCGTACCCACGATGCTGCCGTCCTGAAGTCGCATGGCTTGGTCCCAACCGGCCGGCATCTGAACGCTAGGCGTCGGTGACGGCGTCGCGGGCTCCGGCGTGGGCGACGGGGTCGGCGACGGTGTTGGTGATGGTGTCGGACTCGGCGTCGGTGACGGCGTCGGGGTTGGTGTCACCGGGGTTGGAGTCGGCGTCACAGGTGTGGCCGTCGGTGTTCCGGGCTCTTCGGTGGTGACGGCGACCGGAGTCGACTCCGGCGTGGTTGTCACCGTCGGTTGACCGTTGTCAGCCGCCGCCGGCTGATCGAAGATCAGCCCGCTCGAGGCGCCGATCGAAAAGACCATCATCATGACCGCCACAAGCAACGACGCGAAGGCAGCGGCTCGCATGTCCAGTTTCTCCCTTAGTCGAACTCAATTGACCATCAATGGATCAGGCGCTCAGGAGCGTTCCCCGTTCCACACTTATATAAGCGCGCGAAACGGGATTTTGTTACTTCTCCAAAGAGACAGATATGGGCTGTACAACTGGACAGTCCGCGACGCATGGAAACGGTGATTCACCGCTGCGATGACGATCGAGTCCGCTCATCTTCGCCTGTCACCAGATCGCGACCGAGCGTTCGTACGCTCTCTCTGGCCATTCTCTTCCCTCCGTGCCGTTGGTGCTAGAGGGATTGCCCCGGCATTTCCAGCAGCGATCCGCTGCCGAGGCCCAGGGCTGCAATCGGTTTGTGCTCGTGGCCTTCAGCGACATGCCATCCGCCTTACTCTTTAACGATCGGACCAGCGAAAATGGTTCGTCATTTGCCGATCGAATATGCAGACGGCGGACCAACGAACGACGCAAGATTGCCGCATGCAGTCTCCGACACCTTCCTAACAAACAGATGGCACCCCGCATTTCCGGGTCGAGGGCTCGAGTTCGCCTCATTCGCTGACTTTGGGGCGTGAGGTCTTGCACCTGAGGCGTCGATAGCATATGGTGCTGCGGGGATTGATATGCCCGCAGTCAAGGGAATGGGCAGGGAGGACGGGGGCGAGATAATCGCCCTCGTCTCGTTTTCTTTATGTGGTTGCCCTTCGATCGAACGTCGACTCGGGCATAATTCTGACGGTCCAGCAGGAATCGCGCTTCTCGAGGGGATCTCAATGTCCGGGCAATCCATGCCGCATGACTATCACCTCCACACGACCTTCTCGATGGATAGCCAAATGCCGATGGAGGATGCCTGTCGCGAGGCGATTCGACTCAGGTTGCCGCAGGTCTGCTTCACCGAACACGTCGACTACGTTCCGGAGGATGAGGGCGTCGGGTTCTTCGATCCAGATGCCTACTTCGCCGAAATTCAGCGCTGCCGAGATCTCTTCGGCGATCAGCTCATCGTTCGCGCTGGCGCGGAGATCGGTGAACTGCATCGATTCCCACCCGAGGCGGCGCGGCTGACGACTTCATACCCTTTCGATTTCGTGATCGGGTCGCTCCACTGGGTCGGAGACGATCTGGTGATGGACCCGAGATATTTCGACGGCAGATCACGCGACGACGCGTACGCAGCGTATTTCACTGAGATGTTGGAACTGGTGCAGCAGGGTGGATTCGACGTCGTCGGGCATCTCGACGTGCCCAAGCGCTATGACCAGGAGGCGCTCGGTCAATTTGACTCCTGCCGACATGCCGAGCAGATTCGTGCGGTGCTGCGCGCCTGCGTCGAGAAGGGTATCGGCATCGAGATCAACACCGGCAGCATGCGACGCACCGGCGGCGATCCATCACCGTCGCCGGTCGTTCTCACGTGGTATCGAGAACTGGGCGGTGAGATCCTGACCTTCGGATCAGACGCGCACCGACCAGCGCATATGGCCTACGCCTTCGATCGCGCGAGTGATTGGGCGCTCCAGGCAGGTTTTACTCAGTTGGCCAGCTTCGAACGCCGCCAGCTCAGCTTTGTGCCGCTCCGCTGAGCCCACCTCCGGTCATCGGGTGTCAGAACCCCTCGGCGATCCGGAGCCACAATCATCGCCCTTGCGGCGGACATCGTCATTGATGATCGTGAACGTGTGTTTGTGGTGGTCGACGAGATACAGTCGACCGCGTCACGTCCGCCCTGGGTTGAAAACCCAAGGCTAACGGACGAAGTCCCTAAACGGACTGAGCTTGCCCGGTGAACCGTAGGGGCAATCCCTCTGTGGTTGCCCTTTTTGCTCGATCAAACGTAGCGGCCGCACCTGTGGCCGCTGTCTCGCTCAATGACCAACGCTCACCATTGATACCCATCTAACTCCTCAATCACATTCACGCCGCCCAAGCGGACACGAAAACGGCCCCCGGCATTACGCCAGGAGCCGTTGCGATCTCACGTGCGGGACGTCAGTAGAGGGACGTCTCTGGATCGAAGCGCTCGAGCCAGCGTTTGACCTCGCTCAAGAAGCGAGCCGCGGCTAGTCCGTCGAGTACTCGATGGTCGATCGACATCGACAGATTCATCATGGAGCGGATGGCGATCGTGTCGTCGATGACCACCGGTCGTTTGACGATGGCCTCGGTGCTCAGGATGGCCGACTGTGGCTGCACGATGATCGGAGTCGACATAATTGTTCCGAACGTGCCGGGATTGTTGACGGTGAAGGTCCCGCCTTGCACGTCGTCGACGTTCAGCCGGTTCTCTTTGGCCCGTGTGGTCAGGTCCCGCCCGGCTCGAGCGATCCCGACGATGCTCTTCTCGTCGGCATTGCGGATCACCGGGACGATGAGCCCTTCATCCATGCCGACGGCGACGCCGATGTTGATGGCCTTGCGCCGGATGACGCGTGATTCGTCCCACACGGCGTTGACATTGGGATGCTCGCGCAACGCGTGGACGACCGCTTTGATGACGAATGGCAGATAGGTGAGGTCGAAGCCTTCGTCTTTGGCGAAGCGCTCCTTGGCCGCCTGACGCGCCTGAACGACGCGCGTCATGTCGACCTCCATCCAGAGCGTCACGTGCGGGGCGGTCCGCTCGCTGCGGACCATGTGCTCGGCGACCTGCCGTCGCAACGCGGTGAGCGGCACGACCGTGTCGCCTGCGAATACCTCGGCCTGACTCGCGGCCGACGGAATCGTTTGGGCGGTTGGTTCCTCATACGCGATCGGTGCGACCGGCGCTTCCGGACGAGATGGCGCCGCGGTTGGCGTGTTGGCGCTGGCGGCCCGTCGCTGGTCGATGAAGCGAAGGATGTCGCTCTTGCTGACGCGTCCGCTGATGCCGGTGCCGCTTATCTCGCCGATGTTGATGCCGTGCTCTTCGGCGATGCGACGCACGGCCGGTGAGGAGCGCTTGCGCAGCAATTCGATCTCGCCGTCTGGACCGGTCGGACGCTCGTCTCGAGCTTCCGCGGTGCGAGGTGGAGGGGCAGCAGCTTCAGCACTTGGCGCCGTGCCGTTGGTCGATGTCGCTTCAGCCGATGGTGAGGCACCGGCGGACTGAGATGCGTCGCCACCGGCATCGATGACGCAGATCTCGGCACCCACCGGCAGGGTCTCACCCTCCTGGGCGGTGATCTCGACGATCACACCGGCCACGGGAGAGGGAACCTCCGCATTGACTTTGTCGGTCGTGATCTCGACCAGTGGATCGTAGCGTTCGACCCGGTCGCCGACCTGCCTGAGCCAGGCGCCGATGGTTCCCTCGGTGACGCTCTCACCGAGCTTGGGTAGCTGAACGTGCGTGCCGGTCTTCGCGGTCTTTGGGCTTGACATTGAGCCGGGCCTCCTTCCGATCGAGGCGAATTGCGTGCTGAGAAGCAGGTGCCGTTGCGGTTCCGTCAGAACGCTGACAGACGCTCCAACGCGGCGCCGATCTTCTCCTGGTTCGGGAGGTAGGCCGCCTCGAGCGGCTTGCTGTACGGCATGGCCGGCACTTCCGGCCCGCCAATCCGCATGACTGGCGCGTCAAGCCAGGCAAAGGCCTCTTCGGCGATAAGCGCGGAGACTTCCGCGCCAACGCCGCCGAAGCGGTTGGCTTCGTGCACGATCAGCACCTTGCCGGTCTTCATCGCCGACTGGAGAATCGCCTCGGTGTCGAGCGGGCGGAGCGAACGTAAATCTATGATCTCGATGCTGGCACCATTGGCATCCGCCATCGCCTTGGCCGCGGCTTGCGACTCCGGCAGCATCATCCCGTAGGTGATGATGGTGGCGTCCGAACCTTCCTGGACGACACGCGCCTTGCCGATCGGGACGACGTGGCCGTTCTCCGGCACCTCGCCCTTGATCATGCGATAGCCCTTCTTGTGCTCCAGGAACAGGACCGGATCTTCATCCCGAATGGCGCTGCGCAGCAGTCCTGCCGCGTCGTCTGGGTTGATGGGTGCCACGACTTTCAGTCCTGGTTCGCGGGTGAAGACCGATTCGATGCTCTGCGAGTGATACAGCGCTCCGTGAACGCCACCGCCATAGGGTGTGCGAATCACGATCGGGCAGTGGAAGTCGCCATTGGAGCGATAGCGGATTTTGGCCGCTTCATTCATGATCTGGTTCATCGCCGGGTGGATGAAGTCGAGGAACTGGATCTCGGCGATGGGGAGGAGTCCGTTCATTGATGCACCGATAGCGGCGCCGATGATCGAAGACTCGGCCAGCGGAGTATCGATCACGCGGTTCTCACCGAACTCATCGATGAGACCGGCGCTGACGCGAAAAACGCCACCGCGCTTGCCAACGTCCTCACCCATCAGAATGACGCGATCGTCGTTGCGCATCTCTTCCGCGAGCGTGTCGTGAATAGCCTGGATCAGCATTTTGGTCGCCATGGCCGCCGCCTCCTAGCTGCCGTAGACGTGGAGCGTCAGCTCAGCAACGTCCGGATAAGGGGCCTTCTCGGCGAAGTCGGTCGCGTCGTCGACGTCACCTTTGACGCGTTTCTCGATCTCCGTCGCGTCCGTCTCGGACATGACGCCGTCTTCAATCAGTTTGCGGCGGAACCCGACAACTGGATCGTGCGTCCGCTCCTCTTTCAACTCGTCGAGCGGCCGGTAGGAGCGGTCGTCGTCATCGCTCGAGTGTGCGGTGAACCGATGAACGAGCGCTTCGACCAGCGTCGGGCCCTCACCGCGTCGCGCCCGGTCAGCTGCTTCGCTGATGGCCGCATACACGGCCAGAGGATCGGTGCCGTCGATCGTCACGCCCGGCATGCCGTAGCCTGCCGCCCGTGCGGATACGTGCTCGACTGCCATCTGCTTCTTCTGTGGCACCGAGATAGCCCAGCCGTTGTTCTCGATCATGAAGATGACGGGCAGCTTGTGGATGGCCGCGAAGTTGAGCGATTCGTGGAAGTCACCCTGGCTGCTGCCGCCCTCGCCGGTGCAGGTGAGGGACACCGAATCTTCGCCGCGAAGCTTCGAGGCGAGTGCCACGCCCACCGCATGCGGCAGGTGGTTGGCGACCGGGCTCGATCCCGTGATGATTTTGAGCTTGCGCGAGCTGTAGTGGGCCGGCATCTGTCGACCCTCGCTGGTGGGATCGCCGTGTTTGCCCAGGAGACTGAGCATGACGTCGCGTGGCGTCAGACCGAAATGCAGCGAAAGGGCTAGGTCGCGATAGTAAGGAAGGAGGAAATCCTTGCCTGGTTGCAGTGCAAACCCCGCGCCGATCTGGGCCGCCTCATGACCCTGGCAAGAGATCACGAACGCGGCCTGCCCGGCGCGGTTCAGGAGCCACATCCGCTCGTCGAGAAAGCGCGCCATGACCATTTCTTCGTACATCTTTTTCAGCTGCTCGGGGGAAAGTTGAGCGGCACCTTCCTGCCTTTGCTTGACCCCGATGGGACCGGACGCAAAGCTCGTCATGACGCAGCCTCCTGTACCTTGATGGGGCTTAACCCCATGTGCTAACTGTGAATCTGGCGATTATCTACGGCAAGCGCGGCCTCGCCGATGACCTCGGATATCGTCGGGTGCGGATGTACGCTCTCGCCAATCTCCCAAGCAGTGGCTTCAAAGAGCTTGGCCATGGCCGCTTCCCCGATGAGTTCGGTGGCGTTGCCGCCGATCATGTGCACGCCGAGCAGATCGTCGGTGTCTTTGTCGGCGATCACCTTGGCGAACCCGTCCTCGGCGCCTTCGATGAGGGCCTTGCCATTGGCGCGGAGCGGGAACTTGCCGACCTTGATCTCGTGACCAAGATCGCGGGCCTGCTTCTCGGTCAGCCCGATGCTGCCAATCTCAGGGTGGCAGAAGGTGACGTTCGGGATGCGGTTGTAGTCGATCGGTAATGGCTTCTCGCCCGCCAGCATCGCCATAATGAACATGCCCTGGTGCATGGCGGTGTGGGCAAGCATCTGCTTGCCGATCACGTCGCCAATGGCGAAGACGTTGTCGACACCGGTGCGGAATTGGTCGTCGGTCACGATGTAGCTTCGATCGGTCTTGATGCCAAGCTCCTCGAAGCCCATATCTTCGATGTTCCCCTGACGGCCTGTCGCGACCATCAGCGCATCCGCCTCGACGACCTCTTCCTTGCCGTTCTGCTTGACGCGCATGGTCACGCCGCCCTCCGTGATGTCGAAGTCATCGGAGGTCGGGCGATACCCGGGGATGATTTTGATTCCGGCCTTCGTGAACGATCGCGTGAGCTGCTTCGAGACCTCTTCGTCCTCGTTCGGGACGACGTTGCCGACCAGCGTTACCTCGGACCCGAAGTCGTGCCAGACGGTTGAGAACTCGACACCCGTGGCGCCTGCGCCACGTACGATGACGCGCTTCGGCACCCAGTCCATCCAGGTGGTGTGGTCGCTGTTGACGACCCGCTTCCCATCGAAGGGGATGCCGGGAATCGGCCGCGGTCGCGAGCCCGTGTCGATGATGACGGCATTGCCGGTCACATCCTTGGTCGAGCCGTCGGGCGCGGTCACGGTGACGGTCTTGTTGTTCTTCAGGTAGCCGACGCCGTCGTAGACGGTGATGCCGTGCTTGCGGAAGAGGAACTTGACGCCGTTGAAATTCTTCTCGACGATCTCGCCGGAGCGCTTGACCGCCTGCGGATAGTTCGTTTCGTAGCCGTTCACATTGACGCCGTACTCGGCGGCGTTCTGAATCAAATGGACGACGGAGCCGCTCTTGAGCAGGGCCTTCGTCGGGATACAGCCACGATGGAGACAGGTTCCACCGATCTTGTCCTTCTCGACAACGGCAACTCGGAGACCGAGCTGAGCGCCGCGAATCGCGGCGACATAACCACCAGTCCCACCGCCAAGTAGGACTACGTCATAGGCATCCTCTGGCATGCCTTCTCCCCTCTACATCATCGTAGGTCCGCGCACCTGCGGTCGTGGGGCGAGGCTAGCCCGCTTCGTCCACACTCTCGTCGCCCGATCGAGCGATCGTGGCGGCCGTTCGTATTACATGCGAGCGATTGTCCCGCCGGTGACGGCTGCACCTTCTATGCCATGATCTCGACGCCGAACGAACGGCATCGCTAGAGCTAGTATAGCAGTGGGCGAAATAGCGCAGGTCCCAAATCCAGCGCAACGTTACGCAATTCTGAGGCCCATTTTTGAGCTGCGTGGCGGCCAGTTTTGTTGGAGCTGCTGACAAAAATAGGAGTCTCGGTTGCGAGAGAGCGAGACGTGCCCGCACTCCTTTGTCGATTTGCGGAGGGAATTGGCGCGTGGTGTTCGGAAACAGACGTGGTGGGGGTGTTGACGCGCTGAGCGAGCGGGTACTCGATGCGTACCCGCCCGCACAGGCTCTGTCGAGCCAAACGACTCCGTTCAGTGAGCTGAGCGCTCGACCTCATCCAGGAAGAGGATTTCCGGGCGACCGACAATCCCCGCGCGTTGCATGCGCTCATGCAGCTCTGGTGACTCGGTGAATTTCTGGGCGTCTTCCATGTCGGCGAACTCGAAGATCGAGATCGTCTCGTTCGGATCAGTTGAATTGCGAAAGAGACGGCCACCAGTCGAACCGTGGGCTTTGCGATTCTCGGCGTCCTCGTCGTAGACCGGCTTCCAGGTGTCGTAGTCACTGACTGTGTGGCGAACCATGAGGTACGGCATGTTCTGCTCCCTTTCGGCTGTCGAATCTCGAAAACTCCGATGTGATCAGACTAGCGGGGGCCGCTGAAACGACGCTTGCAGCCTGGATTGGCTTAGCACGCGGAGATGGTGGTGACGTCTGTAAGCGGAATACAAGCGTTCGCCTACGCGCCGGAAACATCCTCGTCCTCAGCTCGTTGTGGTCTCGGAGCGGATCTTCTCGTAGAGCTGCCGTGAGGAGAGATCGGGCTCCGCGGAGAGCTCGTCTCTCAAGAGGGCGGTAAGGACCTGATAATGACGCAGCGCCTTGCCGCGCTCTCCCTGGATGGCAAGCGCCTGCATCAATCCGCGATGGGCTGATTCGAGGAATTCGTCAGCGGCAATAGCCCGACGATAGATAGTCTCCGCAGCGACCGGACGAGCGCCGGCCATCAAAAGATCGCCAAGAAGCAGAAGAGCGTTCACTTGCTCGCGCTCCAGTTCTTCCTGGCGCTGGAGATGCCAGTCCGCATCAGGCAGATCTGACAGGTATTTGCCCTGATAGATGGCCAGGGCCCGTTCCAGTGATGCGATGGCAGCTTCCTGGTCGGCGGCCTTCCGCTCCCGCGTTCGAGAGAGTTCCCGTTCAAACTCACCGACATCGTAGCTGAAGGAGCGAGCGCGATTGAAGGCATAGGTTCCGTTGCGAAAGAGGACCCAGCCGGGATCGCCGAGTGCGCGCCGCAGATGGTGCAGAGTGGTGTGGAACGCGCGGCGAAGCTGCACGTCGGTGACGTCGGGCCAGAGCGCCAGCCCGATCTGCTCTTTGGTACTCGCGCCGGCCTGGAGCAGGTAGAAAAGCAGTTCACGCGCCTTGGAGTAGATCCAATCTGACGCGTCAATCTCGCGGCCCTGCCGCAACACACGCGAATGACCCAGGGCCTCGATGATCAGCTCGACAGATGTAGACGGCTCTACTCGTCCCAGTGCTTCAGCAGTCTGCGCGACGGATACATCGACGTTGTGCTCGACGTCATGTGCCAGCCGGCCAAGTGCCATTGCGTCGCCCGTCCGGCCCTCTTCCCAGGCGCGATCGAAGTCCCTCTCACCGAGCTGCTCCCGCGCCATCTCGAGATACCGGTCGCGAATAGATTGTTCGACCGGCGAGCGAGGAGTCTCATGCCGGTGTCGCAGCGTCTCCGCGAGTGCCATGGTGCGGACGCCTGATTCGAGATCGCCCCGCGTGATGGAGACGGCGGAGAATCCTTCGATCGGCCCGGTCATCGCGGCAGCGTCCCCCATCTCCTGACGTAGCTGCAACGCATCGCGGAACTCGTGCTCGGCTGCGGTGAGGTCACCGCGTTCGAGGGCGATGTAGCCCTGAATGGTCAGGGTGTGAGCCACGCCGCCACGGTCGCCCAGCTCCTGGCGCAATTCGAGGCTGCGGGTGCAGATCTCTGCTGCTCGGTCGAGGTCACCGCTAGTCAAGGCAATGATGCCGAGGGTCGTCAACGCGCTCGCGACACTGCGATCGTCGCTGAGTGACCGGCAAATGGCCAGGCTCTCCTCGCACAATTGCGCCGCTCGTTCGGTCTCACCGGTATAGACCAGCGTCATTGCGAGCCCCATCAAAGAAAGCGCGCGGCCGCGCGGATGCTGAAAGACACCAAGCGCTTCTTCGAAGTGACGTGCCGCGTCGGCATATCGTCCCTGAAACTGGTCGGCCGTGGCCAGTCCGTAGAGCGCTTCCCCTTGCCCGTTGCGATCGCCAGTCGACTGCCAGATCGTCAGGGCTTCACCGAAGAATTCGCGTGCGGCGGAGTAGTCGGCCTGGTGACAGCTGAGGACGGCCCGCCCCAACAGGACATCGGCCCGGGCAGGGCAATCATCCGCCAAACGCTCAGCGGCCGCCGCAAGCCAGCGCGTCCCTTCTTCAAGGTAGCCGCGCATGAGCCAGAACCGCCACAGTGCACCAGCAATGCGTGCCAGCATCTCAGGTTCGTCATTCTCCAACGCCCAACTCATCGCCGTGCGCAGATTGTCGTGTTCCGCCTCGAAGCGTTCGACCACTTGCACCTGACCCGTCGATTCCAGCTCAGCGCCCGACTGGGCCAGAGCGACGCACCAGCGCGCGTGACGTTCACGCAGTTGGTCGAGCTCTCCGCTTTCCGCTAGCTTCTCGCGTGCGTACTGTTGAATGGTTTGTAGCATGCGGAACCGAGTGGACGAGCCGCGACGATCAACCGCGATGAGGGACTTGGCGGAGAGCTGCGCAAAGAGATCGAGGAGATCTTCAGACGGCAATCCGTCGCCTGAGCAGACGTTCTCGACCGCGTCCAGTTTGAACCCACCATTGAAGACCGACAGACGGGCAAAAAGCCGCCGTTCGGGCTCCGAGAGGAGCTCGAAGCTCCAATCAATGGTCGCTTGCAGTGTCCGGTGTCGCGGCAGCGCGGTTCGTCGCCCCGCGGTCAAGAGATGGAACGACTGCTCGAGTCGGCTGGCGACCTCGGCCGCTCCGAGGAGGTTCATTCGCGACGCCGCCAACTCGATCGCCAGAGGCATCCCATCCAATCTGCGGCAGATCTCTACCACGTGCGGTGCGTTGGTCTGAGTCAATGCGAAGGATGGTTCGACCGCGCGAGCGCGCTCGACGAATAAGCGCGCGGCCTCGCTCGAGTTGGAATCAAGGTTGAACTGCAGATCGTCCGGCACGGTAAGCGCCGGAACGCTCCAGGCGGTTTCGCCCGGGATGTTCAGCGCTTCTCGGCTGGTGATCAGCAGGCGGAGCGAAGGGCAGCGCGTCAGGAGCAGTTCAACCGTCTCAGCCAGCGGGCCAATGATGTGCTCGGCGTTGTCGAGTATGAGCAACGGGTCGTGGCGCCTCAGATGAGCGATAACCGCATCGATCAGGGTGCCGTCAGGCGCCTCGGCCACTTGCATGGGCCGAGCGATCGTCTGCGGAATCAGGCCGCCGTCGTTGATGCTGGCGAGATCGACCCAGACCGCGTCACGTTGAAGGGCTTGTCGCAGCAGCGGCGCAGTCTGCAATGCGAGGCGCGTCTTGCCGCCACCTCCTGGGCCGGTCAGTGTCACCAATCGCGCGCCACTGAAGAGCCGCGCGATCTCTTCCATGGCGCGCTCGCGACCGATGAAGCTGGTCAGCTGGACAGGGAGCCTATCCGCGAGCGGCTCGCTCTCTGGCGTGGACGATTCATCTTGAAGGCGGGAGGAGTACGACATTGGTCGCCTCAACGAACGGACGGATTGAGTCCGAACAGATCACACGGTTGCCGCGACCGCCTATTTGTTAACCGAGATATGTGGACATTGTGGCGCGAGTGACGGCATCTGTCGAGCAGCGGACGGGAGCGTGGCAATTCCGCCCGAGCACCATTGCGAATCGCTGCTACATGGTGCCTCAGTGACACGGAAGCGAATGAACCGGGGGTCGGTTTTGCTCGGTCGGATCACGTCCTGAAGACGTAATTGATGTCGAAAATCAGGCCTGCCGAACGACTATTAAGTAGGAGCGCAGGCTCATGGTTTTGTGTCGTTGAGGCACAAAAATGGCATAATTAGAACGTAAGATCGAATCCGAATGTGGAATGGATAGAGCCATCATGTCAGTCACATTTGAACAGGACGTTCCGGTCGCAACCTGGGTTCGCA
This sequence comes from uncultured Chloroflexia bacterium, assembly GCA_963822235.1. Taxonomy (GTDB): domain Bacteria; phylum Chloroflexota; class Chloroflexia; order Thermomicrobiales; family Thermomicrobiaceae; genus CALAGB01. The sequence goes on along the minus strand of CAWGGU010000004.1, from coordinate 343,288 downwards.
TGTCCGAAAAGGCCGAGCGAGAGGGCTTGAAGGCGTTCCGCATCAACGACGACGTGCGCTCCTGGGTGGTGACGAGCCATAGTCAGGACGGCGTTGCGTACGAGGTGACGATCCTCGATGGTGATCTTCTTTGCTCCTGCCGAGGAAGCAGCTTCCACCCGTATTGCAAGCACCGGGCGCTCGTCCTCGACGAACTTGGCGTCCTCGATGAAGCGAGTGACGATCAACCGATCGTCCCAGATCACGTCAACCAGGCCCTCGCCGCGGCTTGAGTCTGGTGTACGCTACGCTCGTGCAGCCGCAACCCAGTGTGGACCGGTTCGTCTATAACTGCGGCATCCCAACCGGTCGGTAATCGACTCAGCGATCTCGACTCTGCATCGATCTTCTCTACCGCTGGAGCTACATTGGGAGAACTGAGCACATGGAGTCTCGATTGAACCGCACCGAGCAAGACCGTGCGTTGCCCTTCGGCTGGTGGGGGCACAGGTCGAGCCCGGAACAGCGGCTCTCGATCGTCGACCTGCTCAAGGAGGGCAACCTCGATGCTCGTGTAGCGGCCTTCCTGTGGATGGCGGTCGAAGCGCGCGCGTCGATCGTGGTGGCCTCAACCATTGAGGATGCCGGAAAGACCACGCTGCTGACCGCGCTGCTCGATTTTCTCCCGGCTGAGGTCGAGACGATCTACCTGCGTGGCTGGTATGAGCGTTTCGACTTCCTGGACTCGCGCGATCCCGCAACCACCTATCTGCTGTGCAACGAGATCAGCGACAACCTCCCGACTTACCTCTGGGGAAATGGCGTGCTGCGTCTCTTCGAATCGGCCGAACGCGGTTTTTCTCTGGCGACCACAATCCACGTCGATACCGCCGGCGAGATGATCGACGCGCTCTCCTCCTTTCCACTGGAGGTTCCGCGTCGGCTGCTGGGCAATATCGACTTCGTCCTGTCACTGAGCGGCGGCATCCGCTCGTCGAAGTACCTGCGCAGGCTGATGCGGGTCGAGATGCTCCGAGCCGATCATGAGGACGTCGTCAGCGAGACGATCTCCGAGCGTGACGTCATGCTCAGCCCAATGGTATCCCGCACCGGTCGCATGATCGGCGTTCTTACCGAGCGGTTTGGCATCGATCGCGATTACGCTACCAGCGAGTTTGCGCGGCGCGAACAATTCCTCGAGCAGCTCCAGCGTGAAGAGTTAGATCCCACAGGAAGCGTGCGCGACGCGCTCCTCGAGTTCGCACGCCGCTGACGCTTGCCCCTCCACCGACGTCACGCCTCAGTTCTGAAGCGCTCAATCCCCGATCCAGTGGGCATTCTCGCTGTGCCGATATCAATTGACATATGGGCACCCGGTAGTACGATTAGGTTCATCGTCGACTCCGCCAGTTGAGAATTTGCGTATGTTCTTTCCCGCTGGAACCCGACCCCACTGGACCCCCAACGGCGAATGAAGGAGCAGGTTGTACATGAGTAAGCCGCGTACGCTCGGCGAACTCCGCGAGAGCGGTTACCACGTTACGTCCGTCCGTGAAGAGCTGCGAAAGAATCTGATCGACAAGCTGAGATCTGGTGAGCCCATTTTCCCGAACGTCATCGGCTATGAAGACACGGTTATCCCGCAGCTCGAGAATGCGATCCTTTCCGGGCAGGACGTGATCTTCCTCGGAGAGCGCGGCCAGGCGAAGACGCGTATGGCGCGTGGCCTGGTCAACTTGCTCGACGACGAGGTGCCGATCGTCGCCGACAGCGAGATCAACGACAATCCCTTCGACCCGGTCAGCAAGTTCGCGCGCGAGCGTGTCAAGGAAGAAGGGGACAAAACCCCCATCGAATGGCTGCCCCGAGACCGGCGCTACGCCGAGAAGCTGGCCACGCCAGACACCACCATCGCCGATCTGATCGGCGAGGTCGACCCGATCAAAGTGGCCGAGGGCCGCTACCTTTCGGACGAGCTGACTATCCACTATGGACTCATCCCGCGGACGAACCGCGGCATCTTCGCCATCAACGAGCTGCCGGATCTGGCCGAGCGTATCCAGGTCGGTCTGCTGAACATTATGGAAGAGCGCGACGTTCAGGTGCGCGGCTACCGCATTCAGCTGCCGCTCGACGTCTACGTCGTGGCCAGCGCCAACCCGGAGGACTACACCAATCGCGGTCGCATCATCACACCGCTCAAGGACCGCTATGGCTCGCAGATCCGCACCCACTATCCGACCTCGATCGATCTCGAGGTCGACATCATGGAGCAGGAGCGGACCCATTTCGAAACCGACGGCGTCGAGGTGGTCGTGCCCGACTACATCCGCGAGATCATCGCCGAAGTCACCCACCTGGCTCGGCGCAGCCACGACGTCAGCCAGCGCTCCGGAGTCAGCGTGCGTATGTCGATCGCCAATTACGAGAACGTGGTGAGCAACGCCGTCAAGCGCGCCATCCGGCTGAATGAGAAACAGGCCGTGCCGCGTGTGACCGACTTGCATGCCGCGATTGCCTCGACGACCGGCAAGATCGAGTTGGAGGCGATGGGCGATACGCAAGAGGATCGCGTGGTCGAGAAGCTTATCCAGGGCGGGATCCTGACCACCTTCAACCGACATTTCTCGCCGCGTGACTTCGACGATCTGGTTCTCGGGTTCGAGAATGGGCTGACCGTCGAGACGTCCGACATGATGCCGTCGATGGAATACGTGCATCAGGTGTCTCATATGGACGGCATGCGCGAGGCGGCCTCCAGCCTGGGGGCCAGCGGCAACCCAGCCGCGATCGCGGGCTCAGTCGAGTTCGTGCTCGAAGGACTGCATCTCAATCGACGTCTCAATAAGGATCGTTCCTCGGGCATCGGCGGAACGCTCTATCGGGGGTAGCACCATGCCACGTTGGCCAGCATTTGACTCGCGATACTCACGCTGGGACGGCACGCAAGAGATCAGTGCGTTCGACGCGGAAGCAATCATGGACGCCATCTCCGACGACGTCCTCTCCGACGGCGACCTGAATCGGGCTCTGCAGCGGCTCTTCCGCTGGGGCGCGCAACAGCAGGACGGCACACAGATGCCAGGCATGCGCGATCTGATGGAGCGCATCCGACGCATGCGTCAGCAGGAGATGAATCGCTACGACCTGGGCTCGATCCTCGACGACCTCAACCAGAAGCTCGATGACGTCATCGAGACGGAGCGCTCTGGCATCGAGGACCGCCTCGAAAAGGGCCGCGAGCGCCTCGAGCAGATGCACCAGGGTCAGCAGCAGCAAGGCTCGCAGCAAGACGGCCAGCAGGGCCAGCAGTCTGAGTTGGGTGAGACCGGTGAAGCTGGGGACGATGACTCCAGCGAATACGACGAGAACATCCACAAGCTGCTCGAACGCATGGCCGCGCGCAACCAGGAAACGCTCGAAGGTCTGCCTGGCGATCCGGCCGGGCGTATCAAAGAGCTGAACGACTACGAATTCATGGACCCGACCGCCCGTCAGAAGTTCCAGGATCTGCTCGCCTCATTGCAGCAGCAGATGCTTCAGCAGACGTTTCAGGGCATGCAGCAGTCACTGCAAAACATGTCGCCGGAAGACATGCAGGGCATGCGCAACATGCTGCGTGACCTCAACGAGATGCTCGAAGAGCGCCAGCGTGGCGGCGAGCCGGACTTCGAGCGCTTCATGCATAAGCATGGACACTTTTTCGGGCCGGACATCAATAGCCTTGATGAACTCCTCGATCATATGGCGCAGCAGATGGCAGCCATGCAGAACCTGCTCGATTCGATGACGCCCGAGATGCGCCAGCAGCTCCAGGAATCGCTCGACGCGGTGATGAGCGATCCTGAGATTCAGCAGCAGATGAGCCAGCTTGCCCAGAACCTCGGCCAGATGATGCCGAACAATCCGTATCGCAGTCAGTTCGACGTCGGCGGCAGCGAGGACCTGTCGCTCGGTGAGGCGATGCGCCTCATGGAGCGACTGCGTGAGATGGAAGAGGTCGAGGATCAGCTCAAGGGTGTGCGCGATTGGCGCGACCTCGAGCACGTCGACGACCAGAAGATTCGCGAGCTACTGGGAGACGACGTCGGTCAGGATTTGGAGCAGCTGCGGCAATTGACCAAGATGCTCGAGGATGCTGGGTACATCCAGCGCACGCGCCGCGGCTACGAACTTACGCCACTCGGCGTGCGCAAGATTGGCCAGAAAGCGCTGAAGGACATCTTCCAGCATTTGAAGCGTGACCGCTTCGGCGAGCACAAGCTCGATCGCTCCGGTGCCGGCGGCGAACGCACCGATGATAGCAAGCCGTATGAGTTCGGTGACGCGTTCCTGCTCGATCTACCCAAGACGGTAATGAATGCGGTCCATCGCGACGGCATTGGCAGCCCGGTGCGGATCCAGCCGAACGACTTCGAGGTCTATCGGACCGAGATGATGTCGCAGTCATCAACGGTCCTGATGGTCGACATGTCGCGTTCCATGCTCTACAACGGCTGCTTCACGGCCGCTAAGAAGGTGGCGCTCGCACTCGACAGCCTGATCCGCTCGCAGTTCCCACGTGACAACCTTTACATCATCGGCTTTTCGTATATCGCGAGCGAGCTCAAGCCCTCACAGCTTCCCAACATCACCTGGGACGAATACAACTACGGCACCAACATGCAGCACGGCTTCATGCTTTCGCGTCAGCTGTTGGCCCGCCACAAAGGGGGCAACAAGCAGGTGATCGTCATCACCGATGGTGAGCCCACCGCCCACTTTGACGGGTCCCAAGTACGATTCTCCTATCCGCCGACGTATCAGACGTTACAGGAAACCCTCAAAGAGGTGGTGCGCTGTACTCGAGAGCGGATTACAATCAATACGTTCATGCTTGAGCGAAGTCCGTATATGGCGGGCTTCGTCAGTGAGATGGCCAAGATCAACAAGGGGAGGGCGTTTTTTGCCGAACCGGATCATCTTGGCGAGTACATTTTGGTGGATTATGTAGCCAATAAACGCCGGCACGTCTATCAATAGCTTGACCTGCCACGATGGGCGCGGGATGGCTTGAACCGGAGATTGAGTCAATGTCAGCGAGTAACAAGCCCGTGAACGGATCGCCGGAGTACCTCTTCCGCTACGAAGACATCCTCCGAGCAATCGGTCGTTACATCGACGACAACGGTGTCCAGGACGTGGTGCTTCTGCAGCTTGAGTCGGGCATCCTCCTCCGCGGGTTGCAGCCATCCTCGAACAAGACTGGTAATGAGTTGGTCGAACAACTGTTCACGTCTAAGGAGATGGTCGAGCACGTCTTCTCGGCCGATGATTTGAAGCGGATCGAAGAGGCGTCCAAGAAGAAGCGCGGCACCGGCTCGTTCCTGTTCAGGTAGAGCACACCCGATTGCGAACGAATGAGGGACTCCAGATGGAGTCCCTTTTGCGTGTAAATTGAACGTTTCCGGCGAACGGATCTCCACCGTCGCATCGACCAGCCCCACCGATCAATCGAGCGGCGATGCCTATGGGGTTAGCGCGGGATCGGTTGGCTCCGAGTGCTCTCCCCGTCGCTCTCGAGTTGCTCGGCTTCGGCTCCGGCATTGAGCATCCGCTCCCAATCGAACGCGATCTTCGGCACCTCCAGAATATGCGCCGTACGAATCTGCGAGATGCCTTCAATCTTTCCGATCTTCCCCAGCAGGAGATCGCGCAGGTGCCGGTGCGAGCGGACCATCGCTTCAGCCAGTATGTCGAACGTGCCCGATGCCACACCCATCCAGCGGATCTCGTCCAGCGTCTTGAGCGCCTCGACCACCTCGTCGTGACGTTGCTGATCGGTCCAGATCTCGATCATGACCTGGACCGGAAGTCCGATGCGGTCGCCATGGGCATACGCCGCGATGGTGATCACCTGTTCGCGGACCATGCGGTCGATACGACGAGCTACCGTCGTGCGAGGAACGTCGAGCGCCCGCGCAATTTCGGATGATGCTTTGCGCCCGTCATCTTGCAGTTGGGCGATGATCTTCAGATCAAGTTCGTCCAACTCGTATTCGTCGGACACACGTTGCTCCAGTCCGTGAAAGCGGCGGAACGCTGTCAGAATGAGCGTACGTTAGCAATCACGTGGTCAAATGTCAACGATACATGGTGGTCCATTGTCAATACGACCACGTAGGGATTGATTAGGCCGACGTTGGACGGATATCGGTGAGAAGCGTGTCGCGTCTCCAGCGTAGAAGGTGATCGGTGAGATCTGTGATTCCGTGATCGTGGTCATTTTACGCTGCGGTGGCACGCGTGAACAGCACCATTGCGTCAGCTAATCAACTCTAGCTAACTCGTGACCCTGCGTGTGAATGACCTGACGTGGGCGGATCGAGAGGTTGGCCGGCCTGTCCACAGCAATCAACAAGACGGCCAGAATCATCACCTCGATGCTGAAGACGGTGGCGATGGTCGCGGTGGTGGCGGTTGATGCCGTGAAGAAGTTGAACATCGCGTGCCAGATAGCAACCATCAGGATGCTTCCTCCGCTGCTGTTGTAGAGCCAGGTCAGCAGGATCGCGCCCGCCACCAGACTGAAGAAGAACCCCGGAGCGCCGGCCACACCCATCTCTCGGTAGGTCGGAAGATAGAAGAAGAATGGGACGTGCCACGCCGCCCAAAAGACGGCCAGGATGAGCGTTGCCACCAGCGCGTGATGCCGCTCCTGCAGGCGCGGCAAGGCGAATCCGCGCCAGCCGACTTCCTCGCCGATCCCATTGGAGATGAACCAGAGCAGAAGTGCTCCGGGACCTAATCCGGGCAGGAAGTTCACCTTGCCCAGATCCCACAGATTCACCCAATCGCCGTCAACTGCCCGTGAAACGACCGCGGCCGCGGCGAACATGGCGATGGGGGATCCGATCGAGACGAGCAGCCACTTTCGTCCGACGCGCCAACGGAGCATGCGACTCCCAAGCTCGCGCAGTCCAGTGTCGCCGCCGATGATCCACGTGAGGACCAACGCTGAGAGGGCTGGCCCCATGACGGCCAGGTAGTGGATGGCCCGCGGGATGTGGAAATCGGCAACGTGGTGGGTCTCGAGGACGATCGGCAAGACCATCGACCAGGTGAACGCGTAGGCGATCAGGAAATAGCAGACAAGGGGATGCTGCCGCGGTAGTCGTCGAGCTCGATGCTCATCCATGCTGAGCCTCCGACCGTATCAGCGGACCGCACCCCGGCGCGGCGGGGGACCGAACCAACGGCAGCATACAACCGCCGCCAGCTGCACCGCGCCGGGGAACCGATCCGCTTACATGCTCAGCTTAGTCTTCCAGTGCGACATCGGAGTGACAGATACGAACGTGACGCGACAGTGGCGTGACAAGTGCCGAATTGAATTGCGATCTGGGAATAATCGATGACGGAGAACGTCAATAATGCGTTTGAATCTGTGGACGAAGCGTGGTCGTTCGCCGTCTGCAAAAGCCGACGTGCTGTGATGACCTGATTGGTTTCAGGCCTGGAGCTCGAGTGCCTGATGGTCGACGAGCTTGAGCGTGGGCTTCCCTCGGGAACCGACCGGGTTGGTCACGCCGATCTCGGCCAGAGCCGCGTTCAGGTGCAGCGTTCGGCCCGCATCCCAGAGCACATTGCGCTCTCCGGCGTTGAGAGATTGTGCAGCGCGATCAAGGAATGTCTTGACCAACGCCTGTTCGCTGGGGTCACCAGGGACATTGACGCGGTCGCGATACGCCGAGACGGCCGCGGCCAAGCGCCAGGACCGTCGTGGCTGTCCGGCGACAACCAGCATGCTGACGAAGCCTTCCACGCATTCGGCGATCAGATTTCGCGCTCCGATGTTGAGTGCAACCAGGAGGGATTCCTCGAGCAGCGGCCGGGCATGCCCCGCCTCATTGCGCGAAATCATCGAGAACGCGATCCCAAGCAGTGCGGTGGCGACGGCTGGTTGATCATCGACCTCCATCGAACGGGTCAAACTGTCCCGGTAGAGCCGTTCAGCCTCGTCAGACTCGCCTTCGAGCAACGCGATCAATCCAATCCCGGCCAACGCCATCGAGATCTGCACCGCGTCTTGCAGGTTCCGCGCGTACGTAAGACGCTCACGCAGCAGCGCCCGCGCTCCGACATAATCTGCCCGCGCCCGTTGGATGCGCGCCAGGCCGTGCAGCATGATCCCGATGGTTCTCGTATCACCTTCCTTGCGGCGTATCGCCAGGCTCTCCGCATAGCGGCGCTCGGCGCCATCGAGATCTCCCAGGGCGTAGAAGATGTGACCGAGTTGCGTTTGCGCGGCACCGATGAAGTCTTTGTCCTTCAGCCGCCGCGCGTTCGCGAGGCACTCTTCTAGAAACTTCATCGACGATGCGTAGTCGGCCTGGCGATAGGCGAGACGTCCAGCCGCGAAAAGCAATGGGATTCGAGCGGCGTTTGGAGGAGCCAGATCGGGAATGCTCAGAAAGACGTCCAGCCAATCTCGCCCTTCCTGAATGTGACCTCGATCCCAAAAGCGCCAGAGACCCAACCCGAATCGAGCGGCCAGACTGCCATTCGCCGTCGCTATGATTCGTCGGCTCGCGAGACGGAAATTGCTTTGCCTCTGTTCCAGGCGGCGAAACCACTGTGATTGCTGTTCACCGACCTGCTCGAGATAGCTACCTTCCACAAAATCCACGAAGAACTCGCAGTGTAGGTCCGCGGTCGTCTCAAATTCGCCGCTCTCCACAAGCTGTTCGAGCCCGAATTCCCGAATTGCTTCCAACATGGTGAATTGGGCTTCGTCCATTTCTCCTGGTGCGAGCAGCACGAGACTCTTATCGACGAGTGCGGTCAGATCATCGAGCACGCTACACGTGACTCCGTCGCCTAGTCTGGCGATCGCCTCGGCCGTTTCAACCGTGAACCCTCCGGCGCAGTAGGCAAGTCTTCGAAAGAGGCGTTGCTCTCGCTCATTAAGAAGCTCATAGCTCCATGCGATGGCCCCTCGCATGGTTTGGTGCCGCTCGGGTAGGTCGGTTGGGCCGCCCGTGAGCACCTGCAGCTGGCTCTCGAGTCGCCGAACCAGCTCTGGGGGCGACAGCACGTTCGCGCGAGCGCTCGCGAGTTCGATGGCGAGCGGCACGCCATTGAGCTGCTGGCAGATTTCCACGATAGTGGCGAGGTTGGTTGCCGTGATTTGGAAATTGGGGTTGACCGCTTTCGCGCGCTCTGAGAACAACTGAATCGCGGAGAAGTGTGGAAGATCGTCGCGATCTGGGTGGTATCCCGGCGACGGAAGGCCCAACGGACCAAGCTCGAACCGATGCTCTCCCTGAATGTTGAGCGCGGCGCGGCTGCTAACCAGCAAATTCGCCCGCGGGCACATCGCCAGGATGCGCGCCAGAACTGATGCGGCGTCCAGTACGTGTTCGAAGTTGTCGACGACCAAAAGCGCCTGTTTTGTCCTGAGGTGATCGAGCAATCGTTGTTCAACGAAGCCGTCGTCGGATCCGTGAACGCCGAGCGCCTGTGCAATTGATGCAGGCACGAAGGATGTGTCGCGGATTGGAGCCAGCGGAACGAAAGCCGCTCCGTCGCCGAACTCATCGGCCATCGTCTCGGCCACTGCCAAGACCAGACGTGTCTTGCCGATACCTGGCGGTCCGGTCACCGTCACGAGCCGGGTCTCTGGTTGACGCAACAGGTTCGTCACGTCGAGAATCTCTGCATCACGGCCGACAAACGACGTTGGTGGAATGGGGAGTGGCACTCTCGCTCGCGTTGGGCGCGGTCCACGACGCCTGGGCACCGCACGCTCAAGATCCTCGATCGGAAGCTCCAATGCTTCCGCAAGCAACTCGACCGTATGGCGGTGTGGCATCGCCTTGAGACCGCGTTCGAGATCGCTGATCGCACGGGCGCTCAGGCGCGACCTCTCCGCCAGTTCTTCCTGGGTCAAACTGGCAGCGAGTCGATAGTAGCGCAGGAGTCGAGCAAACGATGACGTCGCGCGAGTCATCACCATCCCATTCCGGGAAACAAACCTCGGCACATGATACACGAGCGCTCGAGGAAACGTGTGGGTTAGTCGTGTGGATCGTGTGTGGACATAACCCGCTTCAAATTTCACAGTTGTGATATGGCGTTCTCGTGAGCCTGGCGGCTCTAAGCTCAAGTTCACCGGCGTCGTGGTGTCGCGCAGTGAAGTTTGACTGCTAGCGGTCGTTCGAGGCGAGGGCGCACGTCTCCGTCAAGTACTCACAGAAGTGGTGAGGAGTGGCTGGGTCAGCCACAAAGGGGGAATTCTATGCGACGTCTTCGAAGCGCGCTCCGGGCAAGACGGCGGGCAGTGACGCTGGTGAGCACCGCCGCGGTGCTTGCGCTGGCGTTCACCGCCGGTTCGGTCTTCACGGCTCTCGGCAGCCCCACACCGGTAACCTATTCAGCCTGTGCGAAACGGCCGCTCGGGTTTCTCCCGCCGATCCTCAGTTCGGCGACGCTCAACGGCGGGCTCTATAGCGTCACCAGCAATGGGACGCCAACCTGCGCCCCTGGTGACACCCTCGTCAGCTGGAACCAGATTGGTCCGATCGGGCCGACTGGTCCAACCGGCGCGACTGGGCCCACAGGCGCGACTGGCGCAACTGGCGCGACCGGAGCCACCGGAGCCACCGGCGCGACTGGCGCGACTGGCGCGACGGGATCAGCCGGTGCCGCAGGAACCAGTGACGTGTACTGGCAACAAAAGGGTTTCAGTGGCGGCATCACCATCGACAATCCGGGAGCCGATGTCGCGACCGTGAACGTTCCTGCAGGCAACTACTTGATCAACTTCTCAGCCGCGCTCGAAAACAATGATGGTGCTGCCCAGAATGCGAACTGCCAATTGAATGTCGGAGGCGCGAACACCATTCGACTTGACGAGGCCGACATAAGCGTGGGCTATCAGAGCAGCATCAGCGTGGTTTCAGTCGCGTCGCTTGGCGCACCGGGAGCGATCACGATGCATTGCTCGACCTACGACGGAGTTGCCCATGACGTTTCTCTCACCGCGACCAAAGTAACGACTCTGACCAACAATCCATAGACATCCCCTCGGCATGACTCGCATGTCGATACCGATTGAGCACGAAAACGCGGGAGGGCAGCGACGCCCTTCCGCGTTGTTCTTTGCCGGCGTGGGCGTGGGAACCGCACGCGCCGCCCATCCCAGGGCAGACACAGGCGCCTGCCCCTACAAATTCCGGCAGATGCAGTGCTCGAAGACGTTGCTCGCGTGCTGCCTATGGAATCGCGTAGGTCCATTCATCGGTGCCGTACTTGGAGCGCACGAGCTCATCGGCGGCCGCCAACTCGTTCTCTGACACAACGTCGTCCGTCAATCCGTATGAATTGGCGAACTCGTCGATCATGGCGTCGATGATGGTCTGCCGCGGCAGCTGCGTCTGCAGGCGCAGTGGACCGACGCGCTTGGCCGCGCTGGTGATCCCTTTGTCGCTCAGCTTCTCTTTGCCGATGCGCAGCACGCGCAGCATGCGATCCGAGTTGAGGTCGTACGACATGGTGGTGTGGTGCAGCACCGCACCGAAGCGACGAGCCTGCGCCGCGCCACCGATCTTGCCGCCACTCGACGTAATATCGTTGATCGGCTCGTACCAGGCGTCGATGCCGAGCGACCTCAAAGCGCGTAGCACCCAGTCGTCGAGAAAGGCGTAGGACTCTACAAAGGACATTCCCGAGACCAACTCCGGCGGCGCGTAGATCGAGTACGTGATGACGTTGGGCACCTCGACGTACATGGCGCCGCCACCGGTGATGCGCCGGGTGACGGGGATGCCCATCTCTCGAGCGGCCGGTTCAACGACCTCGTTGCGCACCGATTGAAAGCGGCCGATGACGATCTCCGGCTCGAGCCGCTCCCAAAATCGCAACGTCGGCTCAAGTTCGCCCGCGCCGACGCGACGCGTAAGGACCTCGTCGATGGCGTGGTTGACCGGAGCCGCGACCGGCTCACCGCGAATCAGTCTCCAGTTGTAGTCTGTCCAGCGGGATGCACCGCTCATCCAACGGCCCGCATGATTGCTTTGGCCACGGCCTCCGGTGAAAAGCCGATCATGGCCACGTCTCCGGAGATGGCGTTTCGAACGTGTTCGGCAATTTCGTCCTCTGTTGAAGCCGCCGAGAGGTTCTCCAGCGACTCCACGATCAACGAGAGGGCTTCCGGTGGCTCGAGAAAGAAATCGCCGCTAATGACGACGTCCCGTAGCCTGCCATCTCGAACGGTGAGGTCCGAAACAACGAGTTTGCCACCGGGAGTCTTGTATTCTCCATGCATCGAATATCGGTCCTATCTTATGGTCTGACCTTTCGAATTGTACGATGCGGAATGCCCAGCGAACAATCCAACTCGCACAGGTCGGGCGGTTAGCTTGTGAGTTTGCCCGCAAGGTCCCTCGTAACATCACCCGCCGTGCGCCACGTCTCGAACCTTGGGCCGAGGTCCCCGCTCGGTTTGACCTTCGCGATCCATTCGAACAGTGCGGCGGCGCCCTCATGAATTTGCGGCGGAAGCCCGAGTGCGTCGAAGGTTGACGCGACCTCCAGCATCTCGCCGACCCAGCGCTCCGACTTGGCCGGCATGGTCGGGATCTGACGCTCCATCCAGGCGAGCAATGCCGCCTGACTGTCGCCGAGCTCGGCCAGAAGCGCGTCCTCGAGCCCGAGTGCCTGCCCCGCCACAAAGATCTCGGTCGCGAGCGCGTTGAGCCCTTTGGTCAGCCCGCCGTAACACATCTTGAGGCCCGATGCCTGACCCGAGGTTGGACCGATGACGCGAACGTCGAGCCCGAGGTCGCGCAGTGTCGCAAGTTCGTCCGCGCCGGGGCCGGACGCATAGAGTCGCGGACCCGGGCCCTCGATCGTGGGCGGACCTCCGACGATGCCGACGTCGGCAAAACGGGAGCCTGCGTTGGTGAGCAGCGTCTCGATCGGGCGCACTGTGTGGGGTGCGATGGCGTTGCAGTCGACGAAGAGGAGCGACGACCCGGTGGTCGTCAGCGCGGAGACTATACGTTCGGCGATGTCGGTTGCCAGAGCGGGCGCCAGCACGCTGAGCAAGATGTCCGACTCCGAGACGAGCGCGGTGTCATCCCGCACGTCGACGATGCCTGCGCGCTCGGCGCGTTGGGCGGTGCGCTCGCCGCGCCCGGTCAGGTTGGTGATGACACGCGCACCATTGTGATTCAGGACGGCGCCGATGGCGTGTCCCATCTCGCCGGGACTGATGAGGCCTACTGTTGGCATCCGATACCTCCAATTCTCTCTTTCACGCCAGCATAGCAGTTTTTTCGCCCGAAGAATGCGACATAACGTGTTGCGTAATGCGCACCATCGTTGACAATACGCCATCTTGGTTTTACGATGGGCAAACACATTTGTTAATTGCGTTGCACCCACGCCCAGTCCTCGATACGTATCCTGATCGGTGTGACTCGGATGAGGAGACAGGATGTCCGTCGCAAACGATGGATCGTTGTCTCAAAACGGGGAGAGCCGTCGCACGGTTCAGTCGGTTGATCGCGCGTGCGCGATACTTCAGTTGCTCGCGCAGGAAGCGAACGGATGTACGACGAGCGAAGTCGGGCGGCATCTCTGCGTGCACAAGAGCACGGCTTCACGCATGCTCTCAGTGCTCGAAAACGCGGGAATGGTGGTGCGCGAACCGCTCACCAATCGGTTTCACCTCGGACTTCGCATCCTCACGCTGGCCGGCAGCATTTTGAGTCGGCTCGAAGTGCTCCGAATCTCGGAGCCGTTGCTTCGGCGTCTGGCAGAGGCGACGCAGGAAACAGTTAACCTCGGCGTTCGGTTCGGCAATGAAGTTGTCAACGTGGCACAGATTCCCGGCCCGAACATTCTCCGGAGCTTCGACTGGACTGGAAAATCGTCGCCGCTGCACCGGGGGGCGATGGCGCGGGCACTGCTCGCCCATTTAGAGCGGTCGGAGATGGAGCTCTATCTGGCCACCGTCAATGCCGAAGGCGCGGGTATCGACCCGGTCGACTTTTGGGCAATGATCGAACAGATACGACACCAAGGCCTGGCCATCAATCGCGGCGAGTTCCACTCGGATGTCTTCGCCGTCGGGGCGCCGATCTTCGACGGTCGCGGCCGCTGCGCCGTGAGTCTGGCGGTGGCGGGGCATAGCGAGAGATTCCATGAGGACCGGGTCGAAGAGTTGGGCCGCCTGGTCATCGAAACCGCCGCGACGATCTCTCGCCAGCTTGGGCATCCGACCGGGCGGAGTCCCGTCATTATCTGATGTGCCGCTGTGTTCGGTGGCACGGTGGTGCTCGTGACCGACGCGCACGCGAGTTTCAGTGGGAGACGTCGACTAAGGATGGGGGTACGTGAATGAGAATCGATCGCAGAATTTCGCGACGAACGTTCCTGGGGTATGGAGGAACGGTCGCCGTCGCCGGAGCGTTTAGTCCGTTGTTGCTCGCCTGTGGCGGCAGCAGCAGTACGCCAACAACGGCAGCGACGCAAGCGGCGACGCAAGGAACATCGTCCGGTTCAGGGTCAGCGGCGACGCCGGGTTCAGGCGCTACGGCGGCGGCGTCTCCCATGGGCTCCGCCGTATCGACGGGCGCGGCCGAAGGCAACCCGACACCGGGCGGCACGTTGACGCTCGGTTATCTTGCCGAACCGCCGATTATGGATCCGCGCGTCTCCGGCTCCGCCGAGGCGACCAATCTGATGCTCAACCTCTTCGACACGCTCGTCACGCTGGACCGCGAGAGTGGCGATCTGAAGCCGGGCCTCGCGTTGTCGTGGGATGGTTCACCCGACGGCAAGAGCTTTACCTTTAAGCTTCAAACTGGCGTCAAGTTCCATGACGGCACGCCGTTCAACGCTGCCGCCGTGAAATACACGTATGACAGTATCGTCGATCCCGCGCTGAAATCGCTTTCCGCGATTGGAGCGCTCGGCCCGTATGACTCCGCCACCGTGATCGACGATCAAACCGTGACAGTGAAGTTCAAAGATGCCTATGCGCCGTTCCTCAATACGCTGTCGGGCACCATCCTGGCGCCGGTGTCGCCAACCGCCGCGGGCGCCGGTGCGGACACGTTTGGCCATAACCCGGTCGGCACCGGACCGTTCGTATTCAAGGAGTGGAAACAAAAGATCTCGCTGACGATGACCAAGAATCCGGATTACAACTGGCCGGTGGGGGTCTATCAGCATAAAGGCCCCGCCTATCTGGATCAGATCGTTGTCAAGTTCATCCCCGATCAGACGACGCTCAGCGGCTCGCTCAAAAGCGGCGAGATCACGATCACCGATGGCGTGCTACCGCAGGATATGAAGACGCTGCAGGGCGACGACAAGTTTTTGACGCTAGACCCGACGGTGCCGGGCGTGCCACAGATCTTGCCGTTGAACGCCGCTAAGTCCCCGACCGACGATCTGAAAGTCCGGCAGGCGATCCTCTATGCGATCGACCTCAAAACACTGGTCGACACGCTCTGGTTCGGCACCGTCAAGGTCGCACACGGGCCGCTGTCGTCATCGACCTGGAGCTACAACCCCAAGGTCGAGTCGATGTACAGCTACGACCCTGATAAGGCGGCGCAGTTGCTCGACGAGGCGGGCTGGAAAAAGGGCTCCGGCGGCGTGCGCCAGAAGAATGGTGAGACGATGACTATCGTCTACATCACCACCAGTGGCGTTGCCGGGCAAACTGGCGAGTTGGTTCAGGCTTACCTGACCGACGTCGGCATGAAGGTTGACCTGCAGGTCCTCGAATATGCCGCAACCGCAGATCTCTACCTTGCGGGCAAACACAATATTGCCCGGATCGGCTACACTGGCGTTGACCCCTACGTACTGACAACGCTCTTCAACTCACGGAATATCACGGGCACCAATTTCAACCGGACGATGAAGCCGGATCCGGATCTTGACAAGATGCTGGATGACGCGACGGCCGAAATGGATCGCGACAAGCGCAAGCAAGAGTATCTCGCGATCCAGGAATACATCATGAATCAGGCGTTGATGATTCCGCTCTGGGAACAATCGGTCCTCTGGGGGGCGAGTTCCGTCGGTGAAGGGCCTGCACCCGCAGGCGTTGGGGCAGCTCGGTTTCTACGACGCCTGGTTGAAGCAGTAGTTCTTTGTTGATTGCGGCGTGGCCGCAATCTGGTGGCACGATGAGGTGGACGATTGCGCGGTGACTCCGGGAGCATCACGCAGGAGGAGGATCACGATGGAATCACAGCATGCGGAGGTTGGTCCGACCGAACGACGGCGATATTCACGACGCGCGGTCGTGCTTGGCGGGGGCGGTGTCCTTGCAGCCGGAGCGTTGATGCCGCTTCTGGCAGCCTGTGGTAGCGGATCGAGTAAGACGCCGACGACGGCAACATCGGCTGGATCGACGGCAAGTTCCACCGGGGTCGCGACGTCGCCGTCAACCAACGGTGCCACGCCAGCGGGTAGCAGTTCGACCGCGGCCACGCAGAGTGAGGGCAACCCGGTTTCGGGTGGAACGCTGACGCTCGGGTATTCCGAGCCGCCGACGATGGATCCCCGAGTTTCCGGTTCAACAACCGCCTGGCTTCTGTTTTACAACCTGTTCGATCAACTCGTGGAGCAAAGCGAAGATCAGAACAGCTACGTTCCCGGCCTGGCGACAAAATGGGACGTCGCCACGGACGGGACGTCATTCACCTTCACGCTGCTTCCCGACGTCAAATTCCATGACGGCACCGCTTTTAATGCCGATGCGGTGAAGTACACCTTCGACAGTATTATGGACCCGGCATTGAAGTCGCTAACAGCGATCGGTTTCCTCGGCCCATACGACAGCACGACGGTCATCGACGATCACACCGTGAAAGTTTCCTTCAAGCAGGCGTACGCACCGTTCTTGAACAACCTCTCACAGAGCGTCATGTCGCCAGTGTCGCCAACCGCGGCGAAGGCGGCTGGCCCCGATGGATTCGGGCAAAAGCCGGTCGGTACGGGCCCGTTCATGTTCAAGGAATGGAAACAGAAGATCTCGATGACCCTGGTCAAGAACCCCGACTACAATTGGCCGCTCGGGATCTACAAACATAAGGGGCCAGCCTACCTCGACCAGATCACGCTCAAGTTCATTGTCGAGCCGACGGTTCTCGCCGGGACGCTGGAGAGCGGCGAATCGGACGTCGTCTTTGGTGTTCTGCCGCAGGATGTTAAGCGGCTGAAATCCGATCCGAAATATCAGCTCTTTATCCCCTCGGTTCCGGGTTCACCACAGATTCTGCCGATGAATGGCGTCAAGTCGCCGACCGACGACCTGAAGGTGCGACAGGCGATCATTCAGGCAATCGACATGAAAACGGTTGTGGATACGATCTGGTTCGGCGCCGTCAAAGTTGCCCATGGCCCGCTGGCATCGACGACGTGGTCGTATGATCCGAAAGTCGAGAGTTACTACCCATTCGACGTCAACGCGGCTGGGAAGCTGCTCGATGAAGCTGGCTGGAAAAAGGGATCGGGCAGCACCCGCCAGAAAAACGGCGAGACGCTGACGGTTGTTTACATCACCACCAACAGCGGGGCTGCGGGGAAAGCGGGCGAACTTATCCAAGCCTATCTTACGGATGCCGGGATCAAAGTCGATCTCCAGGAACTGGAGTATGCAGCGACGGCTGCTGACTATCTCGCCGGCAAGCACAACATCGCTCGAATCGGCAACGACGCGACCGATCCCGATATCCTCGATCTCATGTACAAGTCGGAGAACATTAAGGGGACCAACTTCAATCGAACGATGAAGCCCGATGCGGACCTTGACAAAATGCTGGATGACGCCTCCGCGGAAATGGATCCCGCCAAGCGCAAGGAAGACTATGTCAAGATCCAGGAATACATCATGGACAATGCACTGGTCATCCCGTTGTGGGAAGACTCATGGTTCTGGGGCGCGGCCGCGAAGGTGAAGGGGATTCATCTTCAGCCGATGGGAGGCATCTGGTTCTACGACGTCTGGATGCAACAATAGACAGGTTCCACGCGACCCTTAGGGGTCGCGTGGACGCGTTTGTTCTACTCATCGCGGAGCGCGTACGAGGGGTAAATCATGTGGCCGTTCATCCAGCGCCGATTGCTGCTCACAATTCCCGTACTTTTGGGCGTGTCGTTCTTGTCGTTCTCAATTATTCATCTCATTCCCGGCGATCCGGCACGGGTCTTGTTAGGGGACATGGGAGGAGCTTCGGCGTCTGGGAGTGATTCTCAACAGGCATATCTCAACCTGCGCAAGGAAATGGGGCTCGACAAGCCGTTCCTCATCCAGTACGTCGACTACACAGCCAACGCGGCGCATGGCGATTTTGGTCATTCGTTCCAGACGAATCGTTCGGTACGATCGTCCATCGTGGCGGCGTTGCCCTACACACTACAACTTACGGTTGCCGGTCTCGGCATGGCGATACTTCTCGGTTTGATGTTTGGCATCCTGGCCGCGCTCTATCGCAATACGTGGATCGATAGCGTCACGATGGCGTTTTCGATGGTTGGCCTGGCAATGCCGAGCTTTTGGCTTGGGTTCCTCTTGATCGAATTGTTCGCGTTTCGCTTAGGCTGGTTCCCATCGACCGGGAGTATCGGCATCAAGACCCTTATCCTGCCGGCGGCGACCCTGGGACTCGTGGCGGCTGGCGTGATTGCGCGGCTTGTGCGGTCCACGATGTTGGATGTTCTGCAGCAAGAATACGTCGTCACCGCGCGCTCGAAGGGTCTCCATGAACGACACGTGATTTTGACTCATGCGCTCCGCAATGCGCTCATCCCGGTGGTGACGGTCGTTGGCTTGCAGTTTGGTGGGCTTCTCTCTGGTGCGGTGATCATCGAGACGGTCTTCGCGCGCCAGGGTTTGGGACGACTCGCGGTTGATGCGGTACTCAGTCGCGACTATCCGGTCATCCAGGGGACAATCTTGGTCGCGGCCGTCGCCTATGTAGTTGTCAATCTGCTCGTCGATATTTCGTATGCATGGTTCGATCCGCGCATCAAATACAATTAAGGGGTGAGTCGTGTCCGACGCAGGTCTAACGGCAGGCTCGGCGTTCATGTCACAATCGCACAGGGCAACCAGCCGCTGGAAAAGCACGGTCCGCAGTTTTGTTGCGAACAAGGGAGCGCTCGTCGGGCTGGTCGTCCTCTGCATCCTGTCGTTGGTCGCGATTTCGGCGCCGCTCATTACACAATATAACCCAATCAAGATCGACCCTCCTGCGCAGTTGCAACGTCCAAGTCGCGCACACTGGTTGGGCACCGACGGTTTTGGCCGCGATCTCTTTACGCGCGTCGTATACGGAACCCGCGTATCGTTGCCGGTCGGCCTGATCGCGGTCGCGATTTCAGCGATCGGCGGAACCTTTTTTGGGCTGATCGCTGGCTATTACGGGAAGATTGTCGACGGTCTCATTATGCGGATCATTGATATCATGCTCGCGTTCCCCGGCATCCTCCTCGCACTGGTGGTGGTCGCGATTCTCGGCCCCAATCTTCGCAATGTGATGATCGCCGTCGGTATTGGCGGTATCCCCGGCTATTGCCGTCTGATACGGAGCTCCGTTCTCTCGGCGCGCGAGCTGGAATATGTCGACGCGGCCCGCGTTATCGGAGCGCCGACGCGCTCAATCATGTTCCGACACATTTTGCCGAACGTGATCGGACCGACGATCATCTATTCCACGCTCTCGGTCGGCTATGCCATCCTGGCGGCGGCCGGACTCTCGTTTCTCGGCCTCGGCGCGCAACCGCCAACCGCCGAATGGGGCTCGATGCTCGCGAACGGCCGGCAGTTCCTGCAAAGCGACCCGTGGGTTACGACTGCGCCCGGAATCGCAATTCTCATCACGGTGCTGGCTGTCAATCTCTTCGGCGATGGCTTGCGGGATATTCTCGATCCACGACTGCGGATCTAAACCGATCATTGAGCGCAACCGGGAATAGTTTGGCATTTCGCCCTTTCTACAGTTATGGCCGGCTCGTCGTACGTCGAGTCGGTCTGTCAGGCAAGATGCGACGACGGACCCCCCACGAGAGTCGATTCATGAAAGAGAAGGCAGATACGTGCCAACATTTGAGCCAGCGGTGCTCGATGCGGTCGCGAATGAACGCGAGATCGAGCTAACGACCTGGGGCCGTAAGAGCGGCAACGCGTCCCGAGTGATTTTGTGGGTCTTTGGCGAGGGCGACCGTGTCTTCATCCGCTCGGGTGGCGGACTGGGCCGAGATTGGCCACAGAATTTCATTGCGCGCGGTGAGGCCATCCTGCACATTGCAGGCAACGACGTGCCGGTCGTCGGCGAGCACGTGACCGATCGCGAACTCGCGCGTCATGTTTCGGGCCTGGCGAAGAGCAAATACCAGTCGAATGTGCAGCAGTCGCAGGCGACGAGCCGCTGACGGCCGGCGAAGAGCGCGACGTTCGAACTCTTCGCGAAGTAACCGCGCGTTTCTCGTCCTGCAGCCAATGTCGGATACCCGCCTCGACATTGCTGGCGGCAAACCTGCGAACGACAGTGATGTTAGTCGATGTGTGCAGGCGGCGGACAGGCCATTATTGGTTGTGGTCGAGTTTGTCGTCTGCCGTGCATCGTGCGCGCCGATACCCTGGATGAGAGACCGTGCCCAATCTGTCAATCGATCGTCTGCAAACAATCTGGCAGAACATCAGATCGAGCCTCTGGTTTCTTCCAGCGTCGCTCGGGATTCTGGCGATCGTCCTCTCCTGGTTGGTGTCGGATCTCGACCACCACCTGCCACGACAGATCGCGCTCCATAGCGGGTGGCTCTTCTATGGATCACCCGATGCGGCACGCACGCTCCTATCGACGTTGGCCGGCTCACTGATCACGGTCATCTCGCTCCTCTTTTCGATCACGATGCTGACCATGCAACAGGCGTCATCGCAGTACACCTCGCGCATCCTCAGGAACTTCACCAACCACAGGGGCGTCCAGTGGGTACTCGGGGTCTACATCGCGACCTTCATGTACTGCGTCCTGGTGTTGCGGCAGGTGCGGAGCTCGACAGACCAGGCGAGCAACTTCGTCCCGACGCTGAGCATCACCTTGGCAATTCTCCTCGCGGTGATCTGCGTCGCGCTGCTGGTCTACTACGTTCACCTGATTGCCACCATGTTGCAGGCGGCGACGGTCGTCGAGCGCGTACACGATGGACTGATCCACGCCATCGAGCATAACCTTCCGGTTGACCAGGAAGACGGGCCTGCCGAAGACCGCACCATCGAGGAGATCCGGCAGATGGCACGGCAATCCGGCGGATTTCGCATACGTGCGGAGGGGTCGGGGTTCTTGCGAGCTGTCGACGAAAAGACCATCTTGCAGGCCATACCGGATGGTTCATGGGCGATCACCGAGCTCGCGCTCGGTCAGTACGTCCTTTCGGACGCGGTACTCCTCGAATCGAGCACGCAGATCGATGATCCTGAGTGCATACGACGCATCAGGAACGCATTCATCCTGGATCGGCAGCGCTCGCTGCCGCAAGACACGCTTTTTGGAGTCCGCCAGTTGGTCGATATCGCGGTGCGGGCGCTATCGCCGGGGATCAACGATCCAACCACGGCGGAGCATGCGATCTCTTGCCTGACCGATGCGTTAATCCGGCTCGGAGATCGACCATTCCCGCCGCACGTCACGCGTGGATCGGAGGGCGAAGGCGGCGAGACATCAATTATCTGGATGGACCAGCCGGACTTTGCTCGTTTCGTCGACTCCGCCTACGCGCAGATCCGTCGTGCCGCGCGAAACGACGTGGACGTGACCCTACATCTGCTCAAGATGCTGCGAATGCTCGCGACCCACGTACCGGCTTCACGCGCCGAGCCCGTCTGGGAGCAGATTGCCCGGACGGTGTCTCAGATCAGACAGGCGA
Source organism: uncultured Chloroflexia bacterium (assembly GCA_963822235.1). Lineage (GTDB taxonomy): Bacteria > Chloroflexota > Chloroflexia > Thermomicrobiales > Thermomicrobiaceae > CALAGB01. The sequence continues at coordinate 321,373 of CAWGGU010000004.1, read as the reverse complement.
GCTTCACGCCAGAGGATCGGTCCATGCTCCTCGAAGTCGCGAATAATGGCGCGGAATCGAGCCTCGTTCAATAGCCCGTCGATGATCCCGCGCCGCTGCATTCCGCGATTGACTACACGGTCGCTTTGATCGACTCGAGTGCCTGCTCGAAATCGCCGATGATGTCAGCCGAGTTCTCGCATCCCACCGAGACGCGCACCATTTCGTCCCTGTGCGGCCAGACGAGGGTCGATACGTCTCCCAGGCTCACGGCGTGCGCGCACATCTTCAATGCGTTGGCGAACTCGCTGCCAGCCGTTGAGCCGCCTTCGATCTCGAAGGAGAGCATGCCGCCGTACTTCCCGTTCAACAGACGTCTGGCGACAGCGTGTCCCGCATGGCTCTCGAGACCGGCGAAATTCACCTTCTTCACCTCAGGCTGCCGCTCCAGGAACCTGGCCAGGTCCATCGCATTCTGGCAGTGCCGTTCCATGCGCAGCTCCAGCGTCTTGACGCCGCGCAGCAGCAGCCAGGAGTTGAACGGGCTGATGCAGGAGCCGAGCACCTCGATCTGCCGCAGGATTGGGTCGATGAGCGCCTTGTCGCCCGCGATGACGCCGGCTAGCGCATCTCCATGGCCGGAGATGTATTTGGTGGCCGAGTGGAGTGAGAGGTGTGCGCCATGCTCCAGCGGTCGGAAGAGGTACGGGCTGCAGAAGGTGTTGTCGACGATCAGGATGATGCCGTTGTCCCGGGCGATCTGGGCCAGCGCCGGGATGTCGGCCACGCGAATGGACGGGTTGGCCAGGAACTCGGTGTAGAGGACTTTCGTGTTGGGCCTAATGGCCGCACGCACGGCGTCGAGGTCGGTGATGTCGACGCGGGTCACCCCGACGTTGTCGGCCGGTGCCTCCTCGTTCATGAAGATGTCGGCCCAGAAATAGATGTCGTCCGAGGCGACGATATGGTCGCCGGAGCGGGCCAATGAATGGAGCGCGGCCGCGATGACCGCCATGCCGGAGGCGCCGGCCACCGCGGCCTCGGCGCCTTCCAGGTCGGCGATCTTCTTCTCGATTGCCGACGTGGTCGGGTTTCCGCCGCGGGTATAGACCCAGCCCTCGACCTCACCCGCCATCACGGCCGCCTTGTCCTCCAGCGACCCGAACTGATAGGTCGAGGTCTGATAGATCGGCGTGTTGTGGGCGCGCGTCGCTGGATCGGCGTGTTCTCCCGCGTGGATCGCGCGGGTCGAGAATCCGGGGCGATTGACTTCACCGTCCATCGGTCTTCCTCCCTGTTTGTTGCCGTCCGAAACGGCCTGTTGTGTTGACGCCATTGTCTCACACGCGCGTTGACCTTTGGCTTCGAACGCCATTTGCAGCGCTGCTTCACGCGGTTACTATGGATTCATCATGGGAACCGACAATTGACTGGAGGGTCGACGTTGGGCACGCGCAGCCAGTGGATCATCGACAAGACGGAAGCCGTCTCACAGGACGGCATGGTGGCAGCGATGCAGCCGCTCGCGGCCGAAGCGGGCGCCGAGATGTTGCGCCGCGGCGGAAACGCCATCGACGCGGCCGTGGCCACGGCCTTTGCCGTGGGGGTGGTCGAACCGTTCATGAGTGGCGTAGGCGGCATCGCCTTCATGGTCTACCGGGATGCCGCGACGGACCGCGCTATCTGCTTCGACGGCAGCACCGTGCTGCCGCGCGCGATTCGCCCCGAGATGTTCGAGCTTGATCCAGACTCGCCGCCGTCGGGTATGTATGGCTGGCCGGCGACCAAAGGAGATACAAACAACACCGGTTGGCTTGCGCCCGGCGTTCCCGGCACGCCCCACTTGCTCGGCGAAGCGCACAAGCGCTACGGTCGACTCCCCTGGAAAGAGGTACTAGAGCCCGCCATCAAGCTTGCGACCGAGGGATTCGAGGTCAACCATTACGTCTCGATGTCGATCACGGCCGCCTACGAGAACCTGCATCGTTTTCCAGAATCGAGGCGCACCTTCTTCCGTCCGAGCGGCGCTCCACCGGCACCAGGAGTTGGCGGATTCGGTGACAAGCTCGTGCAGGCCGATCTGGCCCGCACGCTCAATCTGATTGCGGAGCACGGGCCGGACACCATCTATAACGGCGAGATCGCCAGACTGATCGCCGAGGACATGCGCCGCAACGGCGGACTGATCACCGAAGAGGACCTCGCCGCTCATAAGACGCGCATCTTCGAGCCGGAATCGATCGACTATCGCGGGTACCAGGTGCTGGGTCAGCTGATCTGCAGCGGCTATCCGACCATCGCCGAAGCGCTCCAGATCCTCGAGGGTTACGACCTGGGCCGCATGGGCTTCCAATCGGTCGAGGCCACGCATCTGATCGTCGAGGCGCTGCGGCGTGCGCTGGTCGACCGCCTCTCATTCCTGGGCGATCCGGATCTGGCGCCGGTGCCGCTGAAGGGCGCCATCTCGCGCGGCTATGCCGAGGCGCGGCGGGGGAGCATCGATCCGCAGAAGGCAACGCCGGATGAGGGACCAGGAGATCCGTGGCCGTTCGATCCGAGTCGTGATCCTGTCTATCCCGAACGGAGCGGCGTCACGGGACAGGGGCAGACGACCCACATTTCGGTGATCGACAAGGACCGCAACGTCGTCTCGCTCACATCGACCCTCGGCGCGGCCTTCGGCTGTGGCGTGGTCATCAAAGAGACCGGGATCACGCTCAACAACGCGGTCACCTGGTTCGATCCGCGACCGGGCGCGGTGACGTCGATCGGCCCCGGTAAGCGCGTCATGTCGGCCGCGACGCCGGTCATCGTGATGCGCGGCGACAAGCCGTTCGCGGCGGTTGGGTCACCAGGCGGACGGCGCGTCATGTCGGCGGTCTACCAGATCATCGTCAACCTGATCGATTTCGGGCTGGGGATGCAGGAGGCTGTCTCGGCGCCACGCGTCCACTCCGAAGGGCGCGCCACGGAGATCTCGACGCGCTTCCCGGCTGCGGTCATCGACGAGCTTGAAAAGATGGGACACGAGATCGTGCGGCGTGAGGAGTCGCTCTCCAGCAGCTTTTTCGCCCGGCCGAACGGCATCAAGATCGATCCGGACACAGGCGAGCTGCACGCGGGGGTCTTCCCGTTCACACCCGCCACGGCGATTGGGGTTGAGGGCCGATCATCCTTCCTCAAACAGAATGTCCTGAGCGCCTTCCCAGACGACGCGACGGCCGAGCTCTTTGAGGTGCTCCTGCCCCTCGACGATCGTCAGGAAGTGGTTGCCGGCCAGTTGGCCCATCTTGCTGGCAAAGCAGGTCGAGCCATAGGGGAAGAGGATCTCGGTCTCACTGAAGCCGCCCGGGTACAAGGAGCAGATCGCCGCGCGACGGGTAGCTGGTCTGGTTCTCGAAACCGATGCCGAGATCGAGATCGCCGAGCGGGATCCAGGCCGATTCACCGCTCCAGCGCGCCTGGATAAGCTTGTTGCGAAATGGCAGTCGCGAGCGGAACGCGGCGCAGGTGACGGGAGCCGCTTCCTCTTCCCAGCGGGCGACGAACGTCAGGTCTCCGACGGTGATGCGGACAGAGCTCATGGGCGGGCATCCTTTCTGATTTGTGGCGCCCACGATCAGTCTCCGTGCGCTGGCGCCAGTGCGGCCCTATCATGGCAGAGCCGGGCGCGGTCTGTCGCGCCGACGTGAGAGATTGGGACTCCGTGTCATCCACCTGCTTCGCGGTCGACTTGATCACGTTCGATATCGGCGGCACGTTGCTCACATTCCGACCCGACCAAACGGCAGAGTGGGTGAAGGTGCTCGAGGAGATCGGCGTGCAGGTCGGCCAGGAGCGCATCGATGAGGGGATCGCGCGGGAGCGTCCTAAAGCGCGCAAACGCCGCCTGGCCTCTGTTCCGTCCGACCATCGCGTCAGTCTCGGATCGGGTGAAGCGCGTCGCAGGCAGTTCATCCACAACGTCCTGCTCGAAGCTGGAGTTCCGGCCGCGCGGCTCGATGACGCGACCGAAGCCGTGAAAGCGGCCTTCGATTCGCCCCGCATGTACGTCGTTTTTGAAGATTCGTTGCCGACGCTGCACGAGCTCTGGATGCGGGGCTTGAAGCTGGCGGCCATCTCGAATACCTGGCCCTCGATGCCCAAGATCCTGCAAAGTTTCGGGTTCGATCGCTATCTTGGCTATTGGGTGATGTCCGAATTCGTCGGGGTGGAGAAGCCCGCCGCCGAGATCTTTGAACGGGCGCTCGACATCGGCGCGACGACCGCCGGGCGAGCAGTCCATGTCGGGGACGATCTGGAGACCGATGTGGCCGGCGCGCTGGGAGTCGGCATGGGCGCGATCTTTCTCGATCGAACCGGCAAGTTGGCTGAGTCGTCCAAACCGAACGTGCTCGTCATCCATCGGCTGGAGGAGCTTCTCACGCTGATCGGCTGATATCCGGGTCGCGAGTTGGACGTGCCTGGAGACAAGAACAGGACCGCCCGAGCGGCGATCCTGCTCCGTGTTCGCGCTTGACCGGGGGGACTCCGGCGTGGCGCGATGAGGCTGGGGGACTCATATTGAGTTGGCGTCCTACGACGTGGGCGGGACGCCGTACACCAGTAAATACGAACGAATCGACATGACGTTGTTGACGTACTGTTGGGTTTGCGCGAGCATTCCGTCGCGCTGCAGGCTGCCGGGGCCCTGATAATAGGCGGCGACGCCGAGCTCGACGGTTCCCGTGCGATCGATCAGGAAGCGGAGGTAGGCCACGCCCGCCTCGACGTTGTCAGCCACGTTGGAGTTGACGTCGAGTGGTCGGCCAACGACGTCAGTCGCCAGCCAATCGGCCGTGCCCGGCATGATCTGCATCACGCCGACCGCTCCCGCCGAACTCACCACATTCTGGCGCCAACCACTCTCTTGCCAGGCAAGTGCCTCGACCAGACTCGGTTCGAGCCCGTATTGCTGGGCATCCTCGGCCAGCAGCTGCCGAACGGTCGCCGACGAAGCGAACGAGGGCGAAGCCGACGTACCGCCGCTCGACTGGCTCGATTCTCCAGTCGCGGCGCTGCCGCCTGGCATGACCAGTGACTGCCCGACGTAAATATGATTCGGGTCGACGATCTCAGGGTTCGCGGCGATCAGCTGCTGAATCGTCGTTCGCTGCATGGATGCGATCGAGGTCAGCGTCTCACCGCTCTGCACGGTGTGCGAGCCGGCGATCGACGACGGTGGACCGGCTGGTGGCGCCTGCCCAGGTAGGGTCAGCGATTCACCCGCATAGATGAGATTGACGTTGACGATATGGTTCTGCGCCGCCAGTGCGTCGAGCGGCACCCCGTAGGCATCCGCGATGCCGCTGAGAGTCTCTCCTGGTTGGATAACGTGAGACGAATCCGCGGCCGCCGGGAGGAGGGTCGCGGTCCAGATAAGTGCAGTTGTCGCAAGGATGGTGGAAGCGTTCCGCCAACCTCGAATCGACAAGAACATTGTAGATCTCCTAGAGTATCAACCAGCCCGCTTGCACGAAATCGTCCGTACGACGAGTACGTTCGGAGTGTACTTACAGGGCTTGCCCCGGTCAAACTTTGCCAATCTGTCATAGTGACATGAGGGCACAGCAATGAGACGTGTCCGTGCCGGAGCGGCGGCACAGGATTCGGCACGGACCTAACTAGACCATCGTTATCGCAATCAGAATGCGCAGGTTTGAGACGGGGCAAATCTGATGGGGCGTGGATTCATGGAGGTACTATGTGGCTCTCAGTCAAGGTAGCCCGGTTAGCTTGGGCTGGACGGGACCATTTGGCCGCCTTATTTTCGGCCTCGAAAGACGCTCAAGACTCGTGCTGAACGCGCGTGAGAGTAACGAAAAGCCCTGCCGCCAGACCGGCGGCAGGGCGTTGGTTTTGGGATCGTGGTTCGGCCTCCGAAGATTAACGGAATCGCGCGGGACTGAATTCACTGAGGAGCGGGTCTACGTCACCCCGCAGCACGACGCCAGTCATCAGCCGCCCAAGCAGCGGTCCAAGCGTGACGCCGCTGTGCGTGACCATCTCGTAATAGCCGTCGATCCCCGGCACCGCGCCCGCGCAAGTGAGGCCGTCCTGTGGATACGGGCGGATCCCGACGCGCGTGTCGATCACCTGCGCTTGGTCGAGTCCGTCCAGAACCTTGCGCGCCCGACCAAGCAGCTCACGCACAAGTGGGTCGTCCTTTTCAATCGAAGTGCGATCGCCAAGCTGATGATCGATCGAGTCGTGGTGCAACAGGACGACGCCGTCGCCATCGGGCCGAATGTTGACGTGCGGTGTGTGCGCGAGGCGACCGATCGGAGACGGCGACACTCCAATCCGCACCAGCAGTCCGCTCGTCGGCGCCAACGGCAGCGACCGGCCAACGAGCGCGGCGACCCTGTCAGCGGACGGTCCGGCCGCGTTCACCAGCGCGTCGACCTCGATAATCTCGCCGTCAGCCAGTTGGATGCTCTCGATCCCTGAGTCACCAACGTTGATGCCGGACACTTCCGAATCGAATCGGGTCTGGACACCGTGCTGTTTGCCCCGTTCGATGAACGCGTTCGCCAATGCTGGAGCGTCGACCCAGCATTCCTCGGGGAAGAGTGCGATCTGCCGTGCCGGGTCGTCGATGCGCAGATTGGGCTCGAGTGAACGCATGACGTCGCCGGCTTCACGCCATTCGACGACATAGCCCCAATCGACGAGGCGGTGTACTCGCGCCTCGATCTCGGCCGAATCGCTCGTCCAGATCAGGTTGCCGGTACAGTGCAGCCAGGGCGAAGCGCCAAACTCCTCGGTCAAGTGCTTGTGCTCGCGCAGGCCCGCATAGTTCAGCTCGAAGTAGGGGCGGGGCGTCTTCTGATTGGAGTTCGCCCAGGCGAACGTCGCTCCGGTTGTGCCGCCCGCTGGACGACCACGATCGATCAGGATGACGTCCGCTCCTGCTTCAGCCAGGCGAAACGCGATCGACGACCCCACCACTCCGGCACCGACGACGGCAATTCTCGGCATGTTGATAGCTCCAACCTATTTGTCATTGGCGACGGGCTCAAACCGTGGTCGCTGGCGGATTAAATCGACCGCAGCGTCGGATCGAGGATGTCACGCAGCCAGTCGCCGACCATATTGATCCCCAGCACGGCGACCATAATCGCGATGCCGGGGAAGGTGATCACCCACCAGGCATTGTAAATGTAGAGACGTCCATCGCTCACCATCGATCCCCAGGTCGGAATTGACGGATTCACGCCGAGTCCCAGGAAGCTCAGAGCAGCCTCAGTCAGCAGGACGAAGGCGACCTGGAGGGTGGCCAGCACGATAACCGACGCGGCGACGTTGGGCAGGATGTGACGAATGAGGATACGTGAGCTCGGGGCACCGGCGACCCTGGCCGCGTCGACGTACTGATTCTGTTTGACCGAGAGGACTTGCCCGCGCACCAGTCGGGCGTATTGCACCCAGCCGGTAACGACCAGCACCAGGATCAAGTTGAAGAGTCCAGCGCCCAGGACCGAGATGATGGTGATGGCAAGCAGGATGAACGGAAAGGCAAGGAAGAGATCGGCGACGCGCATGATCAGCTCTTCGATCCAGGATTCGTAGTATCCCGCGATCAGACCAAGGAGGATGCCAAAGACTGAGGCAAGGATCGTCACGGTCAGACCGATGAAGAGTGAGATACGCGCGCCATAGATCAAACGGCTCAGGAGGTCGCGTCCAACCGGATCTGTTCCGAGCAGATGCGCGGTAGAGCCGTGTGCCTCCCAGAACGGTGGCGTGTTGCGCAGGATCAGGGCGGTTTTGTTCGGATCGTAGGGCGCCAGAATCGGCGCGCCGATCGCGGCAATGATGATCACGAGAATGATCGTGCCACCGAATACTGCGCCAGGATCAGTGAGGAACCGGCCCCACCACTGGTAGCGCCAGTATCGTGAGCCCTGTCGGACTTCGCGCAGCGAGTTATCGACCTGCGATGCTGTCAACGCTGATTCCTTCCCAGTCGCGGCCGAATCATGAATATTGAATCCGCGGATCGAGGAAGGCATAGAGAAGGTCGACCGCGAGATTGGCCAGAATCAAGATTGTCGCCAGCAACGTCACGGCTGCCTGGACCATGGGATAGTCGCGATGGTTGATGGAATCGACCACGAGCCGCCCGACGCCGGGCCACGAGAAGACGACTTCCACGATGACCGCGCCGCCGAGCAAGAATCCGATCTGCAGACCAGCCAGCGTCGTCACCGGAATGAGCGCGTTCTTCAACGCATGGCGCATCAAGATCTTCGATTCGGTCAGCCCTTTCGCTCGTGCGGTTCGGACGTAGTCCGCATGCAGGACGTCCAACATGCTCGACCGCAGCAGGCGCGTCAACGTCCCGGCGTAGATCGCTCCGAGCGTAACGGCCGGCATGACCAGGGATTCAGTCTGTTGGCGTAAACCCTCGCCACGGCCGGAGACCGGCAGCCATTTGAGGCGCACGCCGAACAGCAGGATCAGCATCAATCCCAGCCAGAAATTCGGCATGGAGACGCCGAGCAGGCTGGCGAACCGACTAAAGAAATCCGAGATGCCGCCACGATTCGCGGCGGAGATGATGCCGGTCGGGATGGCGACCACCAGAGCGAAGAGATAGGCCGCCACGGCGAGCTCGAGGGTGGCAGGCATTCTCGACATAACTTCATTGAAGGCCGGAGTTTTGTAGACCAGTGAGTTGCCGAAATCTCCGCGAACCGCGTGAATCACGAAGCTGAAATACTGCTGATAGATCGGCAGATCCAGGTGCATGGCGTGACGAAGGTTGGCGATGTCGTCCTTGGTCGGATTTCCCTGAGCCAGCAACAGCTGTGCTGGATCGCCAGAGAGCCGCAAGGCAATGAAGACGATGAGCGTGACGCCCCACAGGACGAGAATCGAATAGAGCAAACGGCGGATGATGTACCGCGTCATCCTGGCGGACTACCCTCCTTGTTGGAGAGGGCGAATCAGGCTCGCCCTCTCCTGGAACAACCGGTGCAGCGGGTATTCTGAACGCCGTCTAGCTCTTGACCCAGGCGCCGACCCACCAGAGCCGCTCATCCGGCGGAATCGAGAAGTTCTGGACCTTGTTGCTGACTCCCCACACGTAGGTGTTCTGATACAGGGCGACGTCCGGGTAGTCGTCGTAGATCAGCTTGTTGCACTGCTTGGCGATATCGAGACGCTTGGATTGATCGAGCGTGGCGCGCTCTTCGTCGAGCAGTTTGTCCAGATCGGGATTGGAGTAGCTCGGGTTGTACGATTGCTTGGTGTAGTACATAGAATAGTAGGTGTTGTCATAATCGAGCGTCCAACCGCCCCAACCGAACGGCACGATGTTGTTGAGCTTCCCGGCCACATAGTCGTTGTAGTAGGTGGCCGAGTCATGCAGCTGGATGGTTACGTCGAAGCCGACCGTGTCGAGCATGTCCTTGATGGCGTTGGCCATCTCTTTTGCCTGAGTGTCCGATCCGATGACGTCGTAGGTGATCTTGACAGGAGTCGGCAGGCCCGACGACTGCAGCGCCTGCTTGGCCTTGTCGACGTTGTACTCGTATGGCGCGATGTCTTCGTACCCAAACGAGAATGGGCTCTGCCACACACCCACGGCCTTGGCGTAGCCGCCGAGGATCGTCTTGATGATCGTGTCGAGGTCAATGGCGTGAGCGATCGCCATGCGGACCTCTTTCTTGTCGGTCGGCGCCTTCGAGGCGTCGAGGCGCAAGCCCGAGACGGTCGGCACGCCAATGTCGACGACCGACACGTTGGGGTTGCCCTTGGCCGCGTCCGCCTGGCTCACGTTGAGCGTGAGGACGTCGATCGACCCAGCCAGGAACTCCGACAATCGCGTGTTGTCGTCAGGGATGACGCGGTAGGTCAGTTTCTGGATGAGCGGCTTCTGCGCTCCCCAGTAACCATCCCACGCTTCAAGTGTCAGGTGGTCGTCCTTAACGTACTCGGTCGTCTTGTAGGGGCCGTTGCCCGGCGCGTCGACCGTGCTGAACTTGGTGTCGTCCTTGACCGCGTCGACCGGGGTGATGAACGCTCCATAACCGGCGAGCTTCGTGACCATGACCGGGTCGACCGAGTTGAAGTGGAAGTTGACCGTGGAGTCATCCACCACCTCGACCGATTCGATGGCCGTGTAGTTGAAGGCCTGCGGCGACTTGTTGGCTTTGTCGAGCATCCGATCGAAGGTCGACTTGACCGCGTCGGCGCTGAACTTCTCGCCGTTATGGAAGGTGACGCCAGTGCGCAGCTTCATCTCGAGCGTCTTGTCGTCGGTGTAGTTCCATGATTCCGCCAACCCGAACCCGTCCGTCGGGGCCGGGTTGCCGTTCTGGCCGTCGTACAGGACCAGGTTCGTGTCACGCCAAACCAGCGGGCTGAAAACGTTGGTTTCCCAGCGGCCGTTGTTCAGCGAATAGGTATCGATTGGGTCGAGGCTGGTTGGGTCGAACGCCAGGGCGATCTTGATCTCGCCTGATGCAGAGGTCGGCGCGGTCCCTCCGCCGTTGACGAGTTTGGCGGTATTGCCCGTATTGGCCGTTCCACCCGTGGATGGTGTTCCAGCCGAGGATGTGGTCGAGGCAGCCGTCGACGCAGCGGTCGAGGCTGACGTGGCCGTTGATCCTGTGCCGTTCGACGCGGAGGTGCTGGCGGACGTGGCGTTGTTCGAGCTACCGCCACAGGCAGCAAGCAGCGCCTGCACCGCGGCAAAGCCAGCGACCCCGCCGCTGAATTTCAAGAAGTCGCGGCGCGAAACCTGACGACCCACAACGAAGAAACTCGAGCGGTCACCGCGCTGCTCGGGTGACGAACCGCTCGCCGGTACACGACCGTTCTGGTTACTCATGATCTCCTCCAAACGAACAAACATGGAAATGCATCACCTTGTTCGATGCGGATTGATAGATAATTCACCAGAGAATGTGCGGCTCCGAATCACCTCTCTTCTGAAGATCGTGTCGGCCGAGTCGACGCAAATGGACTCCGCGTCGACGGCTGGGATCCCGCTCGAACGTGGCCAACCGCCAGGTCCAGCTGGGCGAATCGATCGTTGGACCGACCGTCTATGCGCATTTCGGGACTCGCCGGCTCCCAGGTTGTTGAATAATAACCAAGTTGGTGGTCAAAAGGTCAGACCTACTGTAGGGAGGGAGTTCCTGACTGTCAAGGACGCTCCCGATGGTGATGCGATCGCTCATCGGGTTGAATTCTGACATCGGTCCCATCCAGGCAGAACGGAGACGATCTTCGAACCTCGACTGAGGCGGGATTCGACAATCGTGCCGCGTCTGACGCGTTAGCTGTTGCGCAATGCGCACGTGCTGAGTTGAATTCAGACAGTTGGTGCGCATTCTCGTTGGGCGCGCCGATCTCGTGGGGACCTCGAAACGGAGCGATGGGCTCAATCCGATGGGGAAAAGATGGCGAACGTTGTAGTTGGCGTTGATACCGGCGGAACTTTTACCGATTTCGTCCTGCTTGAGGACGGTGAACTACGCGTGCACAAGGTGTTATCGACGCCCTCTGACCCGGCCAACGCGATTTTGCAGGGTCTTTCGGATTTGGGAGTCGGCGCGGACCTTGCGGCATTGGTGCACGGTTCAACGGTCGCTACCAACGCGGTGCTCGAGCGCAAAGGCGTCAAGACGGGGCTGATCACCACCGAAGGATTCCGCGACGTCCTTGAGATCGGTCGGCAAACGCGCCCCAAGCTCTACGCGATTCGTGTGGAGCGCGAGCCTACGCTCGTTCCGCGCGATTTGCGTGTCGAGGTCACCGAACGACTCGATGAGCTTGGGGACGTGTTGATCCCGCTCGACGACGACACCGTGGACGAGGCCATCTCCGCCCTCTCCAGGGCCGGTGTCGAATCGGTCGCCGTCTGTCTCCTCTTCAGCTTTGCCAATCCCGACCACGAGCGTCGTGTTGCGCTCGCCGCACGCGGCGCTGGTTTCCACGTCTCCGCTTCGTCTGAGGTGCTGCCTGAGTTTCGGGAATACGAGCGGACCAGCACCGTCGTGCTGAACGCCTACGTGGCACCGATTATGGACCGATATCTTGGTCGGCTCGAGCAATCTCTGCCCGGCGATGCCACATTGCGCATCATGCAATCGAATGGCGGATCGATCTCGGCCGCAACGGCGCGACAGGAAGCAGCGCGCACGCTCCTCTCGGGTCCGGCCGCGGGAGTTGTCGGCGCGGCCTACGTGGCGGGCGCGGCGGGATTCGATCGATCCATCTCCTTTGACATGGGGGGTACCTCGACCGACGTCGCGTTGATCGAAGGTGACGTAACCGAGACGACCGACGGCAGCATCGGCGGGCATCCTTCTAAACTGCCGATGATCGACATCCACACAGTCGGAGCGGGCGGCGGCAGCATCGCCTGGTTCGACAGCGGCGGTGCGCTGAGAGTTGGTCCACGCTCGGCCGGCGCCGACCCGGGGCCGGCCGCCTACGGTCGAAACGGGACGGAGCCAACCGTGACTGATGCCAACGTCGTCCTGGGACGCCTGATTCCGGACGCATTCCTGGGTGGCGGCATGCGACTCGATCGGGACGCGGCGCTTACGGCGGTGACGGAGATTGCCGAGCGACTCGACTCGACCGTCGAAGAGGCGGCACTCGGAATGGTGCGCGTCGCCAATGCCAACATGGAAGCGGCTATTCGCGTCATCTCGGTGGAACGCGGCCACGATCCACGGCTCTTCACGCTCGTCGCGTTTGGCGGGGCCGGTCCGCTCCACGCCTGCGAATTGGCCAACGCGCTACGCATCCCGCGCGTGCTGGTGCCCTCCACTCCCGGCGTGCTCTCCGCGCTCGGAATGCTGGCGGCTGACATTCTCAAAGACTACGTGCAGACGGTCATGGTCGGAGCCGATCAAGCGGCCGGACGAGTGGAGCCGGTCTTCGCCGAGCTCGAGCAGCGTGGTCGTGACGATCTGAGGCACGAAGGGATCGGCGCGGACCAGACCTCGATCGAGCGCTACCTCGATCTACGCTATGTGGGTCAATCGTATGAGTTGCAGGTTCCGTATGAGGGTGACGTCGCCGCGGCGGTCAGCGAATTCCACAGCGCGCATGACCGGCGTTTTGGCTACAGCGACCCAAACGAGCGTGTCCAGGTCGTCAACGTGCGGCTCAAGGCTCGAGGCGTGACAGATCGGCCGCGTATCGAACGAGAGACGATCGAGCCCAACGTCGTCGCCGAGCCGATCGCCATTCGGCCGGTTGTCTTCGGAACGGACGGAGGCGCGGCCGAGATTCAGACGCCGATCTACGACCGGACAACCTTGAAACCGGGCGTGGCTATCAGCGGTCCGGCCATCGTGACACAATACGACACTACCACGGTGCTGCCTCCCGGCTGGCGCCTCATGGTCGGTGCAACTCGGAGCCTGATCGCCGAGCGGGAAGAGAGCGCGACCAATGGCTGATCGAACATACGTCTCGGTGGACCCCGTCAGTCTGGAGATCTTCCGCAGCGCGTTGACCGCCATCGCTGAGGAGATGGGAGCGGTTCTGACGCGTAGCGCCTACTCGCCCAATATCAAGGAACGGCGCGATTTTTCCTGCGCGTTGTTTGATCGATATGGCCGCATGGTGGCGCAGGCCGCGCATATTCCCGTTCATCTCGGCGCCATGCCCGATTCAGTGGCGACGGCATTGGCGGAGTTCGAGGAGTTCGCGCCCGGTGACGTGATCGCGCTCAACGATCCATTCAAGGGCGGAACGCACTTGCCCGACATCACCCTCATCTCGCCGATCTACGTGACCGACAACGGTGAGGATCGGCTGGCTGGATTTGCCGCCAATCGTGCGCACCACGCCGACGTGGGTGGTATGTCGGCCGGTTCGATGCCGGTGGCGACCGAGATCTACCAGGAGGGCGTGATCATCCCGCCCATCAAGCTGTGGGAGGCCGGCAAGCCAAATCAAGCGGCCCTCTCGTTGTTGCTGAGAAATGTGCGCACGCCGGATGAGCGACGCGGTGACCTGGCGGCTCAGGTGGCGGCCAACCGCACCGCCGCGCGTCGATTACAAGAGGTGGTTGAGCGTTCGGGCCTGGACACGGTTGAAGCGCACATCAACGCACTCATCGCCTATGCTGAGCGGATTACGAGGGCGACAATCGCCGCGATTCCACCTGGGACCTACGAGTTCACCGACTGGCTGGACGACGACGGCTTCAGCGAGGAGCCGATCGCCATCAAGGCCACGGTGACCGTGCGCGGCAGCGCGCTGACCGTCGATTTCACCGGTAGCGCCCCAGAAGCGCACGGCAGCATCAACGCGGTGGCGTCGGTGGTCAAATCGGCCGTCTACTATGTGGTGCGCTGTCTCATGCCGGAGGACGCTCCCGCCAACTACGGCACCTTTGTTCCGGTGGAAGTGATCGCACCGGAGGGAACGGTGGTGAACGCTCGTCCGCCGCGACCGGTTGCGGGCGGCAACGTCGAGACGTCGCAACGTGTGACCGACGTGGTGCTGGGCGCGCTTTCCAAGGCCCTGCCCGACGTCATTCCGGCTGCGAGCCAGGGAACCATGAACAACGTGACCGCAGGCGGCCACGACCCGCGCACGAACCAGCAGTTCGCTTACTACGAGACGATGGGCGGCGGCATGGGTGCACGGCCGCATCTGGATGGGCTCTCTGGCGTCCACGTCCATATGAGCAACACCCTCAACACGCCGGTGGAGGCGTTCGAGTTTGCCTACCCGATGCGCATCGTGGCCTATCGTCTGCGCGACGGCTCCGGCGGCGACGGTGAGGCGCGTGGCGGCGATGGCCTGATACGCGAGATTGGCTTTGAGGTCCCGACCGAGGTGACGCTCTTGACCGAGCGCCGCCGCTTGGCGCCGTATGGTTTGCAAGGCGGCGAACGCGGCAAGACGGGCGAGAACGTGCTGATACGAGACGGCGAAGAGACACGGCTTCCGGGTAAGACGCGTTTCACCGCGCAGCCAGGTGACCGGCTCTCGATCCGCTCTCCTGGTGGTGGCGGATGGGGCAAACCGAAGGGCGAGTCAGAGGTTTGATCGAACACCACGCGGATTTCGCGGTGCCGCTGTCACAGCGACTCTGGTTGCGGACGCGAGTGCCGCGCCGCAACGGGAACGGCACGATCGCCGGTTGGGCTATCGCGCTGGGGTGGTGGGTGGATCCTGGCAATTCCGGTGAACCGGCTGGGACGCTTTACCTAATCGTCGATCCGGCCGACCTAGGCCCGCCCGCCTGGATTCGGGAGGGAAACGTGGTGAAATCAGTCCTTCATGAACCGATAGCACCGCCCGATTCGTCTGGTAATCAGCCCTGAGAGCGTTCTCTCAGATCACGTCAATTGAAATACTGTGCTGGACGCCCGGCAGGAGAACACGAAGTGGAATACCGTGACCTTGATTACGAGTACGTGGCCGAGCTCTATCAGCGCCAGCAGGACCTACAGGTCGAAGCACAAGAGATCATCCACGAGCTGGATATCGTCTCTCGCCTGGCGACCGTGGGTGAGGTCTATCAGATCGGCAGTCTCGTCTCAGGGCTGATGGTCTGGCGCGACGTCGACTTCACCATCGTCTGCCGCCAGCGGTCGGGAGCGGACGTCTTCAAGGCCATGCTCCCGATCATGAGTGACGAGCACGTGATCAAGGTCGAGTATTTGAACGAGACCGGGATGCATGAACCTTCTGGGCACCCGGAGGACGAGCGTTTTTACTTCGTGCTGCGGTACGAGACGGCCGCCGGACATGTCTGGAAGCTGGATTTCTCCTTCTGGTTCACCATGGAGGGCCGAGGGGAGATCATGTATCCGCATCAGCTTCGGGAGCAACTCACCGAGGAGACGCGTCTGGCTATCCTGTGGCTCAAGGACATCTGGCGCCGATCACCCACGTATCCGTATGAGGTGGGTGGCTTTGAGATCTATGACGCGGTGCTGAACTTCGAGGTCCGCACACCGGAACGCTTGCGCGCCTACCTCATCGCGCATGGCCTGCCGGTGGAGTAGACCAGAGCGGCGAGCATGACGGATAGACTTTTTTCACGGGGGTCTGTCACTGTGAACAATCGCGGCCAATCACATCCACGATTCTGTTGGATTCCCGACCGAATCGTTTCACGTATGTAACGGTCAGCACTTGATACTCCACTGAGATGGATCCGCCTCACGAGCGCCGTTCGACAGGACGCGCGTCGTCATACGTCAGGATCTACCACCGTGGAGGGTGCTTGAATGCCATCGATGGACGTCGAGCGATACCGTGCCAATCTGCAGGCTGAAATAGATGGAGCCGCACTCTATCGTGCCCTGGCAAGTCTCGAAGAGTCTCCGGAGCTCGCCGAAGTCTATCGACGCTTTGCGACGTCGGAAGAGGGACATGCGCTCGTCTGGAAAGAGCGACTACGTGAAGTGGGCGTCGACGTTTCTCTGCCTGAGCTTCGGCCAAGCTGGCGAACTCGCGCGCTGATTACGCTTGCACGGCGCTTTGGTCCTGGCGTGATCGTTCCGACCGTTATCGCGCACGAGCAAGCGGATAGCGCCAAATATGACGGCCAGCCCGAAGCCGTGGAGGCGGGTTTAGCCACCGACGAACGGTCGCACGCCAGGTTGTTTCGCACGATCGGGCAACAATCGTCGACCGGCCTCGTCGGTAGCGCGCTGGTGCAGTTAGAAGGTCGCCATCCGTCCGCGGGCGGCAATGCGTTGCGCGCCGCGGTCCTCGGCGCGAATGACGGATTGGTCTCGAACGTCAGCCTGGTGATGGGAGTCGCCGGAGCCGAGCTCGCTTCTCGGAGCATCCTGGTGACTGGAATCGCTGGTTTGCTGGCTGGTTCATTATCGATGGCGTTAGGGGAGTGGCTCTCGGTTCAGAGCGCACGAGAGCTCTTCTCGCACCAGATCGCCATCGAGCGAGAGGAGCTCTCCGCGTTTCCGGAGGAAGAGCTGGAGGAGCTCGCGCTCATCTATCGGGCCAAGGGCGTGGCCGAAGGAGAAGCGCGAGCGTTGGCGACGCGTATCGTTGCTGACGAATCGACCGCGCTCGATACGCTGGCACGCGAGGAGCTTGGAATCGAGCCTGGGGAGCTCGGCGGCTCGGCCTGGGTTGCCGCCATCACCTCATTCATCCTCTTCACGCTGGGAGCGATTATCCCTGTCTTCCCGTATTTTTTCGGCGGGGGTCTGACTGCAGTGGTCGCGAGTGTCGGGTTGAGTTCGGTCGCGCTCTTCGCCATCGGCGCCGGAATCACCATCATCACCGGTCGAAACGCCTGGATTTCGGGGTTGCGTCAGGTCGTCTTTGGCATCGTCGCGGCGGCCATCACCTTCGGTATCGGACGCCTCATCGGGGTTGGCCTAGCGGGTTGATGTCGTCGCCACGAGCGTGGATGCAGACAGAGGTAGAGCCCCGGAATAATCGCTCCGGGGCTCGCGATTTGATGCCTGAGCGATGGGGTCCGACTCCCCTCAGTCGCTGGTCAGGGGTACGTGCATACGGGGACGGAGCTCGTACTCGTCCATTTCGACCGTCTGGAAGACGTACTCGGCCTTGTCGGAGGTCGAGGCGGCGTTGATGTTTCCCATCGCATCCATGGCCACGATGTTCATCACGTTCTCGCGCTCCGCAAACTTGTCGGGGAAGTAGCTCAGGTCATTCATCGCCTGCCGCAACGCTTCTTCCAGTGACATCCCATGACGCATGAATGAGACGACGCTGTGTGCTGAGTTGGCCCGAATCGCCATTTCGCCGCGACCGGTGCAACCTGCCGCTCCGAAGCGGTTGTCGGCGTAGTTGCCCGCCCCGATGATCGGCGAGTCGCCGATGCGCCCCGGCCACTTGAAGCCCCAGCCGCTCGTAGTCACGGCGCAAGCGATGTTGCCGTCAAGGTCACGCGCGATGACGTTCGTCGTGCCGAAGATCTCCTCGTGCAGCATCTTGGTCCAGTCGCGGACGACCTGAGTATAGAGCTGGTATTGATCCTCATACACGTTGCCGCCAACGTTGGACGGAGCCTTGATGCGATCTTTCCAGGCCTGCTCTGATTCAGGCGTGAGCAGGTTCGAGGTCTCGAAGCCGTGGTGCTTGGCAAAAAGCTCGGCGCCTTCGCCCACAATGAAAACGTGCGGAGTGAGGTCCATCACCTTGCGCGCGATCTCGATGGGGTTGTGGTAGTTCTTGATGGCCCCGACAGCACCAGTCGCCAGCGTCTTGCCATCCATGATGCTGGCATCGAGCTCCACCTGTCCGAGAATGTTCGGCATTCCGCCCGTGCCGACGCCCTGATCCTGGAGATTGTCCTCAACCTTGCGAGCCGCCGCGATGGCCGCGTCGATGGCGCTGCCACCACCGCGCAGCACGTCGATCGCCGCTTGCATTCCCACGCGCGCGTTCGCCGCGCCGACAACGATGCCCACATTACCTTCGGCCAAATTGATCCCCTTTCTGTGCGCATGACGCCATTCTTGATCTCAGTCTGTGGTCGCACCGCGCATTGTAAAGGACTGTGCCGAATCCGTCTTCAGCGAGGCGTTTGGCGCCCGTGAGACGATCGGCGATCAGAGACAACCGATAGCCAACGTACGGGCGCGCGTTCGAGGTCGAGTGAGCGAGTAAAATGTCCCGCATACGCACCTGATACATCCTTGCCGGACGTGCGGCAGCTCGATACCGCGGCCACGCTCGACCCGGATCCGACCGACTATTCGAGGCTATTGCATGACGACTTCCCTGTTGGTCACCAAGCTCTTCATCCCTCCGTTGCGGTCGAATGCCGTCACGCGAACACGATTACTCGCGCGCCTGAATGAGGACGCCCAGCGCAAGCTGACGCTCATCTCGGCGCCAGCCGGATTCGGCAAGACCAGCCTCCTTAGCGCGTGGGCGTCTAGCGGAGAGTGCATGACCGCGTGGCTCACGCTCGATGAACGGGACAGTGAGCCGGTCCGTTTCCTGGCGCACGTGATCGCCGCGCTTCAGTCGGTTGCCCCGGGCATTGGGGCAGACGTCGAGAGCGCTCTTCAAGGTCCGCAAGTTCCGTCGATGGATGTCTTGCTCACGGCGCTGCTCAACGAGATCAGCTCGGGCCAGAGAAGGATCAGGCTCGTCCTCGACGATTATCATCTGACTG
This sequence comes from uncultured Chloroflexia bacterium, assembly GCA_963822235.1. Lineage (GTDB taxonomy): Bacteria > Chloroflexota > Chloroflexia > Thermomicrobiales > Thermomicrobiaceae > CALAGB01. The sequence continues at coordinate 302,238 of CAWGGU010000004.1, read as the reverse complement.
AATCCGAGCCGGTCGATCGATCTGTTGAGTTTTTGCTCGATCACCTGCCCTCGCAGTTGCATCTCGTCATCGCCACCCGGCAGGATCCCGCCATATCTCTCTCGCGGTTGCGCACGCGCGGACAGATGACTGAGCTGCGTGCCAGCGAATTGCGTTTTAGCGCGGCTGAGGCGGCCGACTTTCTGAACCAGTCCATGGGGCTGAGCCTTTCAGAGTCGGATGTCTCCGCTCTCGAGGATCGCACCGAAGGCTGGGTCGCCGGGCTGCAGTTGGCCGCGCTCTCGTTGCAGGGGCACCCGGATGTTTCAGGCTTCATCCATGCATTCGCGGGAGATCACCGCTACATCGTGGACTACCTGATCGATGAAGTGCTGCGACAGTTCAGCCGGAATCAGTCCGCACGTTCTTGCTCCGGACATCGATCCTCGAGCGGCTGTCCGGCCCGCTATGTGACGCCGTCACGGGTCACACGGACGGTGCGTCGCGCTTGGAGACGTTGGAGCGGGGCAACTTCTTCGTGATGCGGCTGGATGATCAGCGTCGTTGGTATCGCTATCATCGCCTCTTTGCGGACGTCCTCTTCGCGCGTCTGCTGGCGGAGCAGCCGGAGCAGGTCGCGATGCTGCGTACCCGTGCGAGCATCTGGTATGAGGAACAGGGCCTGTTCGCCGACGCAATCCGGCATTCACTGGCCGCCGGCGATTATCCGAGGGTGGCCGGGCTGGTCGAGCTAGCCTGGCCGTCTGTACGCCAGAGTCGACAGGAGTCGGCGCTGCTGGAATGGCTCAGTCGGCTCCCAGACGAGCTGATCCGCGCCAGACCCGTGCTTGGTGCTTCGTACGCCTGGGCGCGCTTGATGAGAGGTGACCTCGAAGGCGTGGAGGTTCGCCTGCGAGACGTCGAACAGTGGTTGGATTCTCCGACCACTGGCGAGCGATCGAAAACCTCACTGCCCGAGATGGTCGTCATGAATGAGGCGGAATTTCGCCAATTGCCTGGGTTGATCGCCCTAATGCGTGCCGCCCAGGCTCGGGTGCTCGGCAACGTCGACGACACGATGAAGTACGCAGGGCGGGTGCTCGATCTCTCGTCCGACGATGACTATCTCCTGCGTGGTTCTGCAGCTGGACTTCTGGGGCTCGCATATTGGACGCGTGGAGACCTCGTGGCGGCCCACCGAGCGTATGTCGAATGCATGAACGCCGTGCTCAAGGCCAGGCATCTCTCAGACGCAATCGGTTGCGCCGTCGCGGTGTCTGATCTGCAGATGGCGCAAGGTCGTCTGCGGGAGGCAATACATACCTGCGAGGACGGTCTGCGGCTCGCCACCGAACCAACCGTGCCGGTTTTGCGGGGAGCCGCGGACATGCACGTCGGTCTGGGCAATCTGCTCCGCGAACGTAATGAGTTGGACGCCGCCATTCATCATCTTCAGAAAAGCAGGGACCTGGGTGAGCACATGGGCTTGCCGCAGACTCCGTATCGCTGGTGCGTGGCGATGGCGGGGATCAAGGAGGCTCAGGGGGATCTGGACGGTGCGCTCGATCTGCTCGATGAGGCGCAGCGACGATATGACGGTGACTTCTTCCCCAACGTGCGTCCCATCGCGGCTCACAAGGCCCGTCTCTGGGTCATGCAGGGACGCGTTGGCGACGCCCTGGATTGGGCGCGGGAGCGGGGACTGGCTGCCGATGACGAACTGAGCTACCTGCGCGAGTTCGAGCACGTCACGCTGGCCCGAACGCTCCTCGCGGATACGTCTGCTGGCTCGCATCAGGATGCGATACGGCTCCTCGAGCGGTTGCTCCAGGCGACGGAGGCGGGGAAGCGGATTCGAAGCGTCATCGAGATTCTGGTGCTGCAGTCCCTCGCTCACGCTGCCCAAGGCGACCACTCCACCGCGCTCGTGACGCTGACACGTGCGCTCACGTTGGGAGAACCGGAGGGCTACGTGCGCATCTTCGTGGACGAAGGCCCTGCGATGGAGAAGTTGCTGGAAATGGCGGCCAGACAGGGGATCTTCCCAAACTACGTCGGCCTACTTCGGAGAGCCTTCACAAAGACGGAGGAGACCACTCCCGACCGGCGGGACTTGATCGATCCGTTGAGCGACCGTGAGCTGGATGTGCTGAGGTTGCTTGCGACCGATCTTGGCGGCCCAGAGATCGCCAACGAACTCATGGTGTCGCTGAACACCATGCGGACTCACACCAAGAACATCTACACCAAGCTCGGGGTGAACAATCGCCGGGCGGCGGTTCGCCGAGCCGACGAACTCGCGCTGTTGTTCAAAGATCGCGTGCATTAGAGACGCTCTGAATCTTGATGCCGCCGAGATAGTCCTTCAACGCCCTCAAGCGAAATTCTTACGCCGTTCCTCAGTAGACGACCATCGTGGTTGTGTCAATTTGAGGTCGCAACCGAAGATTCTCCCTCTCGTTGGACTCAGCGCCGCGTCGAATGTGGGGATATCCCTCGCCTGTGGGCTCAGGATGACATAAGCAAGATGCCATCAATCCAGCGTGACACCAAAGCGCCGCGTCGTTCCCAGAACCTTGCTTTATACCCTGCTCAATAAATCACCACATCAATCACCAGGTGTGGTGATGTGTGTTCACCACATCAGCCCCTATCTTCAAAACAGAACACCGAACGAGCATAACGATCAGTGATTCGTGAAGGGAGCAGAGTGAACACGCCAGACAAACCGACCATCCACCAACCCGAGCCCGGACACTACCAAATCCGCGTCGCGGGGCAGTTAAACACCGGGTGGTCGGCCTGGTTTGACGGACTGCGCCTCAGCCAGCAGGAGGACGGCACAACGGTTATCGAGGGCCCCGTCGTCGACCAAGCCGCGTTGCATGGCTTGCTCCAGAAGGTACGCAACCTGGGTCTGCCGCTTATCTCAGTCATTCACGTCGAAACCAGCCCGCCGGTGGATCCGGCCAACGATTCTCGTTAGACGTCAACCAATTGATGAAGGGAAGTCGACATGACAACCGCAATTCGCACCTCAGCGACCACAACCGCGGCAACGAATCGCGTTGCGATGACCTCGATGCGAAAGACCGCGTTGGCAGCTGGAGCGCTCTACCTGCTCTCTTTCGTCTCGATCCCGACCTTATTTCTGTATGGCGCGGTTCACAAAGCAAACTACATCATCGGCTCTGGTACCGACACGGCCGTTGTGGTGGGCGTCATGCTGGAGTTGATCGTGGCGCTCGCGGGGATCGGGACCGCCGTCGTGCTCTTCCCGGTGCTCAAGCGAGAGAATGAAGCAATGGCGTTGGGCTTTGTCGGCACGCGAACGGTGGAGGCCTGCACCATCTTCATCGGTGCCGCGAGTCTCATGGCGGTCGTGGCACTGCGGCGCGACGGCGTTGGACCAGACGCTCTCGTCACCGGAAATGCACTGGTCGCCGTCTATGACATCTTCTTCCGCATTGGACAGAGCTTCTTCCCGGCCGTCAACGCGCTGTTGCTGGGAACGCTGCTCTATCGCACACGCCTGGTACCGCGAGCTCTCCCGATGCTCGGGCTCATCGGAGCGCCGTTGCTCATCGCTGCCGACGTCGCATCGCTGTTCGGTTTGTTCGGGCATATGGGAATGTTCAATCTGACGTCCTCGGTGCCGGGGCTTGCGGGAATGCCGATCGCGCTGTGGGAGCTTTCGCTGGGCATCTGGCTGGTCGTCAAAGGGTTCAGTGCGGACGGAGTCGCGCGGATTTCCGCACGGTCGGAAGCGTCATCGTCAACGCCTGAGATGCTGAACGCCGGTTAGAGTTCCACCGCCATGACGGAACGGAGGGCTTGGGGAGAGCTGAACGGCTCGACCCGAGCCCTCTCCGTATGACGGGATTAATCGCGCACCACGGTGGTTGAAGCTGTTCAACCATCTGACCGAGTGAGACGATAGTGGCATCCGGGACGATACCCTGCAGGCGTTGCAACTGCTGTCGTTGCGTGTGCCCTCGCCCATCCGCTCGCGGACGCTCCCCGTATGAGAAGTGGACCGAGGCGCCCAAAGACTTCGCCACTCGGAGGATTCATGACCACGAGCCCGAGCACGGCCTCGACGTCGATAACAACTCAGCGCAACAAGTGGAGCGGGGCCATAGCCGGTGGGCTTGCGACGTTGGTTGGTCTGGCGGTCGTCGTCCTGCTGAAAGAGATCACCGGGATCGTGTCGATCTTGGACGCGCTGGCCGAGGTCATCCTCTCCTTGATCCCGATAGGAATCTTTTCAGCGTTGATTGGCATCTTTGGAACGGCGTCCAAAGCCTGGCTCTTCTCTGGGATCGTCGCGACTTTGACGGCAATCGGAGCCGGGTGCGGCTGGCTCTTCGCGACACCTGACGGTAGCTCACTGAGACCGAACTGGCGCACGTCGGTCTCGTTCAGCACGATCGCGTTGGCGTCGACGGCAATCTTCATGATCTGGGCGGTCGATCTTCGCGTCGGCAATGTCGTCACCTATTCGCAACTTGCGAAGATACTCGCCTGCGTGGTGGTAGCGGCGTGCGCCTTCGGAGTGGTCCTGTGGCTCACGCTGGCATGGCTGAGCCAGGAACCGGCCCCTGCTTTGACCGACCAACCACCAGCCGACAACTCGCGGCGACGACTTCTCGAGCGTGCCGGACTCGGACTGACTGGAGTCGTCTCGCTGGTCATTCTGGGCGGCGAGGTGGCAAAGGTCCGCTCCGGCGAGGCGGTCGTCGCGTCGGGCGGCAAGATGCCCGATCCGATCACGCCCAACGACGAGTTCTACGTGGTCTCCAAGAACTTTCTCGATCCACGAGTCGACACGGGCGACCAGAGCTGGACGATCCGCGTCGAAGGTAACGTGCAAACGCCGCGCTTCTTCAACGAGTTCGACTTGCGGCAAATGGCAGGTCCCGATTTCATTTCTACGTTGACCTGTATCAGCAACCCGATCGGCGGACCACTGATCTCCACCGCGACCTGGACGGGCGCTCCACTCACTCGGGTGTTGGAGGTCTGCGGGCTCGACCCGAACGCAGTGACCGTCGTCTTTCACGGCAAAGACGGCTACTCCGACTCGTTGCCGCTCGCCAAGGCGACCGCACCGACCACAACGCTGGTCTGGGCCATGAATGGCGAGCCGTTGCCTCGTCGGCATGGCTTCCCGGCCCGCGTGATCGTTCCAGGTCGCTATGGGATCAAGAACGTCAAGTGGCTTGAACGGATCGAGGTCATTGGGAGTGACTACAAGGGCTACTGGCAGCAAAAGGGATGGACCAACGTCGGTCAGGTCAAAACTGAAAGTCAGATCCGCCTGCCCGGCGATAAGGCGGTCGTCCAGGCCAGCGACGCTCAGTTGGCGGGGCTCGCTTTTGCCGGTGACCGAGGTGTCAGCAAAGTCGAGGTGAGCGTCGACGGTGGCCGCACCTGGCAAGTCGCCTCGATCACGGCGAATCCCAGCACGCAAAATCTGAGCTGGGTCCTCTGGAACGTGCCCTGGCGGCCACCTGTGGGAACCTACACCATCCTGGTCCGGGCTACTGACGGGACCGGCGCGTTGCAGACGAGCGATCACGCCTCGCCACTGCCGGACGGAGCCAGCGGCTGGCACCAAATTGTGGTTGGTGTGGTCGGCTAAGCGCAGGCCCGGTCATTACTGTGGTCGCGGGCGACGCAACGGCATCAGCACGACGAGTCCACCAAGCAGAACCACGGCACCGATCACGATCCAGATGCCCTTCCCGTTCATGCCCCCACTGCCGCCAAGCAGGTCGGCACCCTGTGCCATCCAGAGGATCCCGAGAAGTGCGAGGACGATCCCCACGACCATTCGAACGATTCGACCGCTCATAGAAGCTCCCTTCGACCGACACGACTCGCAGTCGAACTGTTCGCACGGCGGTCGGCCAGTGTTCCAATGATCCTACGACTCGCCGTCCCGTGCGGATGGCGCGGTGCCGGTTGGTTGAACCGACAGATGTTCGCGATTCCCGGTCGCGCATGTGTCGAACGCCGCGTGGCACAAGTTCCACGGTGCTCGACAACGTGTGGCTAACGCCGGCCGGCGGATGTTTGCGAGTACACCTGGTGCGATCATCCCACGTTGGATATTCAGTGGCGACCGACTGGCCAACCTCGGTGCCTTTGGCCGTTGTCGTGCCTCTGTGGGTAGTCTCTTTCCACGTCATCCTGAATCGCAGTGATGGTCCTCGCTCCCACACCCAGAGGGTACCCGGGAGAGAGTCAGTGAGAGGGAAGGATCTCTGCACACTTGAAACAAGAACTCGTTGAAACTCTTGAGAGATTCTTCGATTGCGATCTCAGAATGACAGGGCATATTTGTGGGCTCTCCAAGCCCGCAGTCCCCGTTTGATGGCGACTGGGTGTCGGCAAGGATTTCCTTGAGCGCGAACCGACGGTACGTTGGCGATCAGGCTAGCCCGTCACGTTGAATTGGGAATCGAGGAAACGGTTCACGGATTCGAGGAATTCCTCCGGCTTTTCTTCCTGCGGGATGTGCCCACAGTCCGCGAAGATCACCAGTTCCGCTCTTGGAATCGCGTGCGCGGCGCGCACGGTTTGCCTCGTCGGGACGATGCGATCGTCGTCTCCGGTGATCATCAGTGTCGGGACTGTGAGGCCGTCGACGTGCGGACCCAGCCGTGTCCGAAGATTCGCGCACACCACCTCCCACATCCCGGCGGCCCAACCACTTACGCGGAATGGCGCGAGATAGCCTTCAACGACCTCTTGAGTGATGAGTGACGGATCATGCCATACACGCCGCATGATCTGCTCGGTGAAGCGGGCGGTAACGCGAGCGATGTGCGGACCGGAGCGACGCATCGGTGCGGAATCGATGAGCCAGTGGATCCACTCGGGTGGCGGGATGCCGATGTAGATGGCTGGCGCCACGAGCACCAGGGATCGCAGCCGCTCGGGATGCTCCACAGCCGTCAGGGACGCCACCGTTCCGCCGGCCGAATGCCCCACGAGCACGGCTTGCTCAATGCCGAAGTGGTCGAGCATGGCGATGGTCAGATCGACGTTTCCCTCGAGACTGTAGGGGTTGCGTTCGGTCCAGCCGCGTTGTTCCGGTCGGGAGGTGAAGCCAAACCCAGGCCGGTCGAAGGCGATCACCGTTCCGAGCTTGGCGAGTTCGTCGATGACCCGGCCCCAGGTGAAGACGCTGGCGGCGAACCCGTGCAGCAGGACGATCACCGGCTCGCCGCTTCCGCGTACGAGTGTGCGCACCCGGAGCCCATCAATCTCGACGAACTCACTTCCATCGTCCGGCAGATGATCGCTCGGCGTCGAGTCGAACGTGATGGCGGTCAGACGTGGACGGAGCCATCTGATTAGAGCCGCGGCCATTATGATCGCGGAGACGCTAGCGAGTCGCTTGAATCTCATCGGTTCATCTCCACGCAACCCCAATCGCGGTAGTGCCGACCGACCGTCAGGAGTCCGTCCGCGCAGTTGGGGCTCTTGACGAAGATGCTCGAACGTGGACGATTGTCGCATGCGACCGACATGCTGACTGTCCATCGGCGTCGCCGGGCGACCCAGTCGCTCAGAGAGGAGCCTGCTATGACAGGCGAGGTGTATCGCATCGGAATCGATCCGAGCAAGTCACTCATTCATGAGGCGGAGACTGGACATAATCGGTGGCACGAGGACATCGTGCCGATCTGCGAGGTAGAGGAGCGGCAGCGGGTCGTCATCGAGACGCGCGACGCGTTCGACGGCCAGCTCAATATCTCGTCGACGGATGCCGACGTCGGAGCGCTCAACCTTGGCGTCGTTCACCCCCTGACTGGCCCTGTCTATGTCAAAGGAGCCGAACCGGGGGACCTGCTGGAGATCAAGCTGCACGACATCGAGTGCGATCCCTGGGAGGCCTGGGGCTATACCTGCGAAGTGCCGGGATTCGGCTTTTTGCGCGACGTTTTCCCAGACCCCTACATGGTCCACTGGCATCTCACCGACGAATACGCCGAGTCTCCCCAGCTCCCGGGAGTACGCATCACGTGCGCACCATTCCCGGGTATCGTCGGACTGGCTCCGTCGATGGAGCTTCGGGAGTCTGCGACTCGACGCGAGGCGGAGGTCGCCGCGCGTGGCGGGATTCGCGTTGCCACCCATGGTCGAGGATGCCGTGCCGCCGCACGGTTCGATCGCCGAGCAGGGGCTGAGAACAATCCCGCCGCGAGAGACCGGCGGCAACATGGACATCAAGCAGCTTACGCCGGGCGTCAGCCTGTTCTTGCCGGTCTACGTCGACGGCGCGCTCTTCTCGGCCGGCGACGTGCACTTCGCACAGGGGGACTGCGAGGCGTGTGGGACCGCGATCGAGATGCGCTCCGCTCTGGACGTCGAGTTCAAGGTTCACAAGGGAGAAGCGGCGCGGCGCAACATCCGTAGCGTCCAGTTCATGCGCGGCGAGTACTTCACCATCCCGGAGATGGCCGCTCCCCGACGCTTCTACGCCACCACGGGCATGTCGATCCATGCCGACGGTCGGCAGGAGTCTGAGGATGTCACGCTGGCGGCTCGCAACGCACTACTGAGCATGATCGATTATCTGGAGACGCGCGGATTCACGCGCCAGCAAGGCTACGCGATCTGCAGCGTGGCGGTCGATCTGCGCATCAGTGAGGTGGTCGACGTACCGAACTTCATCGTCTCGGCGCTTCTGCCGCTGGACATCTTCATGTAGGTGGATCGAGCGATTTGGGTCAGGTGGCCGAAGGGCGCACGGCAGTGCGCCCCTACCAGCCCCGATCGTTTCGTAGAGGCGCACTGCCGTGCGCCCTCGGTCTCTCATGTCATCCACGATGGTGCCGGGGGTCGAGCGCGTCGCGCAGGCCGTCTCCCATGAAGTTGATGCTGAGGACCGTCAGCGTGATGGCGCCGCCAGGCCCGAGCCAGACCCAGGGTTGCTGCGCCAACACCTGAATCTGCTGAGCGGCGTTGAGCATGTTGCCCCAAGAAGCCGTTGGCGGCTGAATGCCGAGTCCCAAAAAGCTGAGCGCCGCTTCGGTGAGCATGGCGCTGGCGACGCCCAGCGTGCTCACGACGACGATGGGCGCGATCACGTTCGGCAATATGTGGCGCAGGATGATGCGTCGCGAGCGTGCGCCAGCCGCGACGGCGGCCTCCACGAATTGCTCGTTCTTTACGGACAGAACCTGGCCACGCACGATGCGCGCGGTTCCTGTCCAGGTGAATATCCCGATTACCACGATCACGTTGGCCGCGCTCGGGTTGAGGATCGTCATCAGAACGATCACCAGGAGGAGTAACGGGAACGAGAGGAAGATGTCGGTGATGCGCATGATGATGGTGTCGACCCAGCTTCCGCGGAAGCCGGAGATCGTCCCCAGCACCGTTCCAATTGTGGTGCTCACCACCACCGCCATCAGACCCACCACGATCGAGACGCGTCCCCCGTAGAGCAGTCGCGTTAGCTCATCACGACCCAGCTTGTCAGTGCCTAAAGGATGATGAATGCTGGGATGCAGACCGGTATCTGCCAGCTGCATCTTGTCCGGGTTGTAGGGCGAGATTAGCGGCGCCAGGGCCGAGGCCAGTGCAATCAGGATGAAGAAGGTCAGGCCGGCGAGTGCCAGACGATGGCGGATGTAGCGCTGCCAGAAGCTGATGCGCCTGCTGACGCGCTCCTCACCCTGCAGCGCATGTTCAACTCGTTCTTCTGCCACGGCATTCACGCTACGTCGTCCATTCTTTACCCATAGCGAATCCGTGGGTCGACAATCATGTAGGCGACGTCAGCCAGAAAGTTACTTACGACCACGATTCCCGTGAGCATGAGCGCCAGGGCCATGATGAGCGGATAGTCACGCTGGTTGGCCGCGCTCAGCGTCAGCGTGCCCAGCCCTGGCCACTGAAACACGGTTTCCACCACGACCGCTCCACTGAAGAGGACAGGGATGCGCAACGCGATCACGGTGATGGCCGGGATCAGCGCGTTACGCAACCCGTGCCGCACCACCACGCGCCACTCACGCAGCCCCTTTGCCCGTGCCGTGCGCAGGTAGTCGCTCGAGAGGACCTCGAGCAGACCGGAGCGTATATAGCGTGTCAACGCTGCCGTCAGCTCGAGTCCGAGCGTCAGCCCGGGAAGAAGCAGATGGTGGAAGCGGTCCCAGATCACCGCGGATCCGGTCACCCCGGGGCTGGAGATCCCGAAGGCCGGGAACCAGTTGAGCTTCACCGCAAAGATGAAGATCACCACCAGCCCCAGAAAGAAGGAGGGGATGGACAACCATGAGAACGAGAAGAGCGTCACCAGGTAGTCGAGCCAGGAGTATTGTTTGACCGCGGATAAGACTCCGATGGCCGTCCCTAGCACGATCGACATCAGGAGCGCAAACCCGACCAGCAGAAGCGTGGCCGGCATACGCTGCCCGATCAGCGACGTGATCGGCTGCCGGGTTCCCAGCGAGTATCCGAAGTTGCCCCTGACCGCGTTCTTCAGCCAGTAGACGTAACGAATGGGCGCCGGTTGATCCAGCCCGAGTTGCTGGCGGAGTTGCTGGCGCATGGCCGGCGTCACGCCGATGGCATCGGGCGGAATCATGGCGTCGACGGCGTCGCCGGGCTCCAGTTGCACCAGTGCGAACACCACCAGACTGATCCCGAAGAGGATCGGGATCATCTGGAGCGCCCGGCGGATGAGCTCTCGAGTCATTTAGGCGCGCTCTCTCATGGTTGTGGACATCCCTATTCGACTCAGGACGTGACGGTCCACTCTTCGATGTAGTTGTGATACATCAAGCTTCCCGTGGCCCAGGCTTGATGTCCCGCGGTGTCCAGCTTCTTGTTGGCGACCACGATGTTCTGGCGGTTGAACAGAAAGATCGTCGGAAGCTCCTCATTGAGGATCGCGACGGCCTGCTTGAGCAAATCCTCCTGCTTGCTCTGATCGAGCGTTGAACGCGCCTGCGACATCAGTGAATCGAACTGATCGTTGCAGTACTTGAGCGTTGAGTTGCAGTTCCAGACCTGGCTCATGTTCAGCGCCGGATTGAGCCCCCAGGCACCGTAGATGAACTCCCAGGAGCCGTCTTTCTGCGACGCCGCCATGGCACCGCCGGAATCGAGGCGTGGCTTGGCATTGATGCCGACGGCGGAGAGATATTGCGAAATCGCCTCGACCACCGACGCGGTCACCTGGTCCTTGTAGTAGTACCAGAGCGTGAACTCTCGGGTCGAGTTCCAGCCCGCGTCCTTCAACAGCGACTTAGCCTTATCCACGTCGAAGTCGTACGTGGTCAGGTTATCGGTTTTCGTCCAGTCGAGCCACGGCGTGGTCCAGTAGGTCGGCTTCGCCGCTACGTTCTTGTAGAGCTGCTCCGCGATCGTCTTGCGGTCGATAGCGTACGAAATTGCTTGGCGCACGCGCTTGTCGCCAAGGAGCGGTTCGTCCTTCAAGAAGTTGTTGACTTCCAGGATCAGGACGCCCGAGGACTGCGTGCTCACGTCGCCGAAGCTCAGTCCCTTGGCGTAGTCGAGGTTGTCGACCGTCAGCGGAGATGCGTAATTGCTCTGCTGGGCGAAGGCCGCCATCGAGGTCTCGTAGCTCGAGAAGAGGAGCAGGTTGAGCTTGGCGATCTTCGGCGCACCCAGGAAGTAGTCGGGGAATGCCTCGAGCTCGATGCGCTGATCGTCGACACGCTGGCTCCACTTGAACGGACCGGCTCCAACGCGCTGAGAATCGTCGATCCAGAACTGCGATTGGCAGATTTGAGCCGGCGCGGTCGAGCCGACGACGTGCTTCGGCAAGATATCGAGGTCGGGGATCTGCGGCAGCAGGCCCGCGTCGAGCTTCGAGAGCTGAATCACGACGGTGTTGGCGTCCGGCGCCGTGATCCCCGAAAGCTCGGTAGCCCCGCCGTCCTTCATGTCGCTGTAGCCCTCAACGTTGGCGAACGCTCCGGCATAGCGTGACGCGGTGGCTGGATTGGCCGCCAGGTTGAGCGTGTAGAGGACGTCGTCCGACGTCAGCGCCTGACCGTCATGCCATTTGGCGTTCTGGCGCAGATGGAACGTGATCGTCATTTTGGCCTCGTCGATGTCCCACTTCTCGGCGATCTCCGGAATGTAGTCGCTGAGGTCGGGTTTCCAGGCGAAGAGACGGCTGTCGACGCAGCGGCGCACTTCGAACATCGAGCCGCCGCTGACGACGTAGCAGTAGCCTGCCAGCGCGGTGTTGGCCTGACCGCCGCCGCCGCCCGTCGTGCCGCAGTCGAAGCTCAACGAACCGGTCGCCGTGCCCGAGCCGGTCGAGCCCGCCGCGGTCGGACTGGCGGTCGTGCCCCCCGTGCTGCTGGTGGGTGAAGCCGCGCCACCGCTGGACGCCGCGGCCGTGGGCGTTGCGCCGCCCGACGACGAAGTCGAAGCCGCGGCCGTCGTCGGGGTCGATGAGCTGCCGCCGCAGGCTGCCAGGATGAAGCCGATCGTCGGCACTCCAAGTCCCAGTGCGATGCCCCGGCGAATCAAGTCGCGGCGGCTCAACGTGCCCTCTACGGCCGCTTGCCACAGTTCGCTGATCTCACGTTCTTTATCCATCATCATGCGTCCTCCTCATTCGCTCGACGTCGTCTCTCGTCAACGCTCAGATCTGAGCGCTCGTCGAAGCAAATAGCTTTCGGAAACCCTCTTTTATCTCGTCGGTAACCGCGGCATCGCGCGAGGGCAATCGCGAATACCCACCTTCAAGCCCGACCGCCTCCATGGCTGGCCGCACGAAGACCCCTTCGCCGCCAGTCGCGCGAGCCACCTTGCCGACCAACGCTCGGTAGGGACGCATCACGCGATCGAACTCTTGCTGCGCCTCTCGGTACTGTCCGGACTCCATCAGGTTCCAGATGTTCCAGCACCAGTCGGGCTGGTAATTGGCGATATGGCTGACGAAGGTACGGAGTCCGACCAGATGTCCGGGAATGGTGAGGAAGGTGTTGTTGACCACCGCCGACCGGTCGGCGAAGCGATGGCACCCTTCAAGGAAGATCTCGGCGTCGGGCGAGCTCCACTTGACGCCGATGCTGTTGGGGATTTCTAGAAGCCGATCGATGAGATCCATCGGCATGTCGTAGCCCGTGTACCAGTTGTTGTAGACCGCGAATCCGACCGACGTCTGTGACGCGACGGTCTCCATCCAGGCGACGACGTCGTCGGGACGTCCGTCGTAGTAGAAGGCGCCGGAGATCTGCACGGCGTCGACGTTCAATCCTTCGCAGTGCTGGCAGATCTCGATCGTGTCGCGCACGTCAAGCGCTTGCGCCCCGGCGATGATCGGTGCGCGCCCATCGACGACCTCGACGATCGCGGAGATGACCTCTTTGCGCTCGGCAACGCTCATGGAGGTGAAGTCGCCGCCTGAGCCAGCCGCCAGGAACACGGTGTTTCCCTGTGTAGCGCCCTTGTCCATTAGCCACTGGATGTTGCGCTTGAGTGCCGCAACGTTGAGCGCGCCGTCTTCATCAAACGGCGTCACGATCGGTACGAGCACGCCCTCCCAGCGCTGTTTGGCTTGCTCGACGGTGATCATCGGTTCCCCTTCCATCTCTTGCGTAGTCGTTTCGGGAGGGCACGTACGATACGAGATGCAGAACTCACGCAGTGGCTCCTACCGGTTGATTGGCGACCGGCCAGCCGAGCCCGGCCATGATCTCTCGCAGCTCAACCACCTCTTCAGCGGTCAGCGGCAGCGTTGGCGGCCGCGGCGGGCCGACCGGCTTGCCGATGGCTTCCATCATGGCCTTCTGCATGCGATAGCCGCCCGACTTCTTGGCGAGCTTGCCGCCGAGCGTGCCGAGGGCGCGCTGCACCTGATTCTGAAGCTCTTGCGCTTCATCGTATTTGCCGGCCTCACACAGCTCCCAGACTTTGAGTCCTTGCGGCGGATAGGCGTGGATAGAACTGTTGATGTAGCCCGCGCCGCCATTCTTGTGGCAACGCGCCGGTTGGTTGGTGTTGTCGATCACGTTGAAGATGTCGGAGAACTGGCGCATGTCGTCATAGTCGAGTGGACCGTCGGGCGGAACTGCCCACTTGACGCCCACCACGTGCTCGGCGTCCTTCAGGCGCAGCATCGACTCGGGCGAGATCGATTGCTCGCCGAGCGTCGGGTGGTTGAACCACCACGTGTTGTAGATGAGGATGCCGATGTCGATGGCGTCCGAGATGTCGGTAAAGAAGCGGACCATGTCGTCCTGCGTCGGATGATGGAAGACCGGAAGGTCGATCTGCAACCCGATCGCGCCGATAGCCTGGGCGCGTTTGGCGTCCTCGATCGTCTTGGTGGTGTCCTTCATCTTCAGCCCGCAGACCACGGCGCCCTTGCCCTCGGAATGCTGCACCACGGTGCGCAGCAGGTGGGGCCACTCGTCGTCGGCCAGATCGGGTCCTTCGCCCATGGCTGCGGCGACCTTCAGGACCGCCTTGCCGGATACCAGGCCCTGGTCGATCCACCAATGGGTCAGCTCGGCCATGATGCCGAAGTCGAGCTGATAGTTCTCGTCCATGGGGCTCGGTAGCGTCGCGATCGGCCCCTTGATGAGTTGCTTGAGTTCTTCTCGTCTCATGCTGAAACAAACCCTTCCGGTCTGTCGTCACCCTCGTCCGGATGCGTGCACAAAGCCGGTCTAGACGACTGGCAGGTATTGCAGGCGTTCCGGCTCCCAACGATTGAAGCGTTCGGCGTATTCGAACCCATGGATGTAGCCCGCAGCGCCGTCTACCCGATTCAGGAATCGGTCGAGCTTGATCCCATAGTCCTCACTTTCCTTGGTCTGCGTGCCCGCGAGCTCCATCATCGCGGCACGTTTCTTATCGATGACGTCGGAGATATCGACCACGACCTCGGGCGAATGGCGCGCCGTACCGGTCATCTGCTCGCTGCGAAAATCCTCGTAGTAGTAGAGAAAGAGGTTCTTGACTGTGTGCGGTGCGAGCGGTGACGGAAACCCGTCAGCCCGCGCATAGTCGACCGCGGCAATCACGAAGCGCCCGCAGTCCATGTGATCCTGGCGTCCGACCTCGACGGGATGTGGGCACAGGACGACAGTTGGCTTGAACTCGCGGATCAGGTTGACGGTGGCGATGTACTCGTCCATACCCATCGCCAGTGGACTCTCACGGAACTCGAACATCTGCCACGAAGGTATGCCGAGCGCGTCAACCCCTCGGCCGAACTCGGCTCGTTTCTGGGCGACGATACGGTCGAAGTCTTTGAGCTTGTCTTCGCCGGTGGCGGGAAAGAGGTTGAAGGCGTGGGTCACGGCCCCACCGGTCAGGCTCACCATCATGACCTCGTCGCCTCGCGCCGCGTGTTTGGCGGCGGTCCCTCCGGCGCGTTCGATCGGGTCGCCCGGATGGGCGCCAATGGCCATGATCCGCACAGTCGGCAGACTCATCATCGAGTTGCTCCCTTCGTTGGTGTGCGCTAGCGATAACCCAGATCGGTGGAAATGGCGACACAGGTTCGTCTGACCGCTGCCAGTACCTCGACCTCCCGTTCGGGTGAGAGTCGTCCGATCGGAATAGAGACGCTCGCGGCCGCGACGACGCGGCCCGAATAATCCTGAATCGGAGCAGCGATACAGCGGATGCTCGACACCCATTCCTCGTTGTCGATGGCGTATCCCTGCGCCCGAATCTCGATGAGCTGCTTCTTGAGAATGTCGCGATCCGTGATGGTGGTTGGCGTCGCTCGCGTCAGCTCGTGCTCGGCCAGCCACTGGGAGAGCTCCGCATCCCCTAGCGACGAGAGAAGCACCTTGCCCATGGCGGTGCAGTGCGCGGGTGCAATGGAACCGGGTGGACTGTAGAGGCCGATGGCGCGGTCGGCGGCGACCGATTCCAGATAGACGACGCGGCCGTCGCTCAGCGTCGAGAGATTGGCGGCCTCGTCGATTTGATGGGTCAGTTCGCGAAGATGGGGAAACGCGGTGCGGACGAGCTTCAGCCGGTTCGTGCTGGCGATCTGGAGATGCAGAATCTTGTTTCCCAGCACATAGCGCCCGCTGAAGGAGTCTTTCACGACGTAGCCCTGACTGGCCATCGTCTTGAGCAGACGATGAGTCGTGCTGATCGGGAATCCCACCACATTCGCAAGCTCCGAGAGGAGCATGCCTTGGTCGGAAGCCCCCAGGGTATCAAGGATAGAGAGTGCCTTGAGCACCGAGCGGTCGGCCATTGTGTTTCCATATCGTGGAATGTCTGTCCGTGATCTGAAAACCATGGTAATTCGTGGGGCGCATGGTGTCAAGCAGTCATGGGAGAAAAATACCGGGATGTTCCGATGAGATTTCAGGGAAATGGAGAACCGGGCGCCATTATGGTGATTGACGATATCAACCGGTACTCAGCCGACGTTCACCCGGGACTAAAGATCCCGGGCTACACAGACGAAGTCCACTGAAGGGACTGAACGTACGCGGGCAAACGTAGGCAAGGGACCTGTGCCCTCCCTCGTCCACTCGATACCGAAATTCATCGTTAATCACGATCGTGGCGTCCCTGCGAGCAGCCTGGTGCATTCGTAGGGGCAACATTCATGGCGCCCGACGGGTGGACGCCAAATCCGGGGAACTGCGGTTGTGGGGTTTCGCCTAGCGGAAGAGGTCCCGATCGACCGACATGACCATGCTCTCGGCCGCGCCAACGTCCGACGGCTCATAGTCGTAGCCGCGCACGATCGCCACCGGTCGCCGGTCAAGCTTGTTCATAACCAATTCGGCGGCCGACGCGATCTCGTCGGCAATGGCCATCACGGTCGCATGCATCTCATAGCCCTGATCGTCGAACTGGCCACGATAGTCCAGGAGCGGATTGATCCCGGCCGAGCCGATGGCGATGTTCATGATGCCGCGCCGCCAGGGCCGCCCGAAGGAGTCGGTGATGATGACGGCGGGGGCGAAGCCGACGCGCTTCTCAAGCCCCTCGCGGATGCCACGAGCTGACGCATCCGGATCGATCGGCAGCATCGAGACAGCTTTGTGTCCGGCGACGTTGGACGCGTCGACTCCGGCGTTGGCGCAGACGAAGCCGTGACGGGTTTCGGCGATGATCAGGCCGTGGTCCATGCGGACGATGCGTGCCGCCTCCTGAAAGACGACCTCGACGTGTCGCGGATCCTTGTCATAGGTCTCGGCCCAGCGTGTCGCCAGATCGGACGCCGTGACAAGGTCGAGCTCGATCACGCGTCCTTCCGCCTTGGAGACGAATTTATGCGTGACGACGACGATGTCGCCTTCCTCGAGCGAGAGGCTGCTGTGCGCGAATCCGGCCACGATGAGGTCGATCAGATCGTCCCCGGCCTTGGCCTCGGGGATACCATCGACTCCGAGAATGCGAACTTCCCCCGCCATGTCCTCTTTCGCTCCTTGCCGGATCGACGCCTCACCACGTGTCCCAAGCCTGGGATTGGTTCGAAGCGCCGCCGCGATTCGTACTCGGAAAACGGGCTGGTTAGAATCCGTTGGTGACGACGTTGTCGATGGACATGTAGAGCGTGACGCGCGTGTCTTTGCGGAAACCATCCAGCATTTCGTCCGCCTTTGGCTGCCCATGATAACGCACGGCAAGGCTATGGATATCCCGCAGCGCTTCCTCGCGATCTTCGTTCAGCTCGACGCGGCCCGTGATGGTCACGAATCGATAGCCATCCTCGACGCAGATCGACATGCGTGCGTCGCGCCGCACGTTGTCCGCTTTCACCCGTCCTTCAGCGGTGTTCATCATGATGCGTTCGTCCTGCAGTTCGTACCACATGACGGTCTGCTGCGGGGCACCGCCGGCGCTGATCGTGGCCAGCACGGCAAAACGTTTCTCGTTGAGGAAATCGCGTACCTTCGCGTCGAGCACAGACAGTCCTTTCCGATTCCATCACGTGCGCCCACAGCTGGCGCCCGGATTTCCAAACGGTAACACGGACGCGGGAATTCCGGTCGAAACTCTCCAGCGACGCACCTTTCTGGTGCAACGTCTGGCAATACGTGCGCAGCCCGGCGGTCGCATCGTTCCTCGATCTAAGCAGGTCACGGATGAACCGGGGCCTTTCCGGTGCTTCTCGGTTCACGCAACAACTGCTAAGATTGCTACTGTAGCAACAAATTGATGCGCTCCGTTCAACTTATGCGCTCGAACGAGACTGCGGGGTGCGCATGCGCGATCATCATTCACTTCACCTCGGCAGACCCAATCGAAGGCAGCCCGCCGATGCCGGATTGTCTGTCCCTGTCCATTTGTTGCCGCACCTTCCTCCGCAACTCTTTGGGCGCAACGAGGATCTGCGTGCGCTGCTGGAGCTTCTAGCCCGCGACGACGTGAGGCTCCTGACCTTGACTGGTGCGCCCGGAATTGGCAAGACGAGTCTCTCGATCGCCGTCTGCCATGCGTGGCAATCATCGACCGGCGGGACGGTTCACTTTATACAGCTTGGAGCGATCAGCGATCCGACCCTCCTGCTCCCCACGATTGCGCTGGAACTCAACGTTCAACAGTCACGAAGCGAACCTCTCCTGCAGCGAATCGTGGAGCAGCTCGGTGGACGCACAACGCTCCTGGTGCTGGACAACTTTGAACAGATTCTTGCTGCGTCCTCGAGCGTCGTCGACCTGCTCCTGCGTTGTCCATCACTGACCGTTATTGTCACGAGTCGTTCCCCGTTGCGTGTTAGAGGTGAATACGAGTGGAGTGTGTTGCCACTTCAGCTGCCAACTCGTGAGGAAGTCAGACATGTTGACAGCTTGAAGGCGAATCCATCTGTTGCGCTTCTTCTCGATCGCTCCGGCGCTGGAGGAGCGTACGATGGCCTGACATCCGCGAGCGCCTCGACGATCGCGGCGATTTGCGCCCGACTGGGAGGCGTCCCACTCGCGATCGAGCTGGCCGCGCCGTGGTTGCGGGTCTTCGCTCCGACGGACATGCTTGAACGCCTCAACCGCGGTATCGATCTGCTTCGTGGTGGCGCACGCGACGTACCCGATCGACAAAGATCGTTGTCAAACGCCATCAACTGGAGCGACAACCTTCTCGAGTCAAATGAACGGCATCTGTTCCATCAATTCGCCGTGTTCCGGAATGGGTGGTCCCTTGAAGCTGCCGACGCTGTCTGTCAGGTTGATGAGAGCTTCGAAGAATCAGCCTCTATTGTCGACGTGCTGTCAGCGCTCTTGGACAAGAGCCTGATTTACTCGATTCCTAACAGTGAAGGATCACCTCGGTTTTCCATGCTCGAGATCGTTCGTGAGTTTGCTCTTGAGCAACTCAGGCAGAACGGCAATGTATCCGCAATTGCTCGTCGGCACGCGTTGTACTTTGAATCGTTCATTCGTTCCGCCGTTCCACATCTGTATAGCGATGCGCAGGCTATCTGGCTGGAGCGGCTCGAACGCGAGATTGGCAACATCCGGCTGGCACTACGCTGGTTTCTCGATCATGGCGATCGATTTGTCGCCCTTCAGATTGCGGCGGAGCTTGAAAATTTCTGGCTCGTGCACGACCACATCAGCGAGGGCCAGCGATGGCTCGAAGAATGTCTGGCGATCGATGCCGCGGGTCACAGTTCAAGTGAGGCCAGGGCCAGGCGTACGCTTGCTACGTTGCTGATGCGACGCGGAGATTACGATCGCGCCGAGACGCTGCACCAACAATCGTTGAATTTTGCGATGCTCAGCGGAGATGACGATCTCCGTTCGCAATCGCTTCTGGATC
The DNA here is from genome assembly GCA_963822235.1 of uncultured Chloroflexia bacterium. Taxonomy (GTDB): domain Bacteria; phylum Chloroflexota; class Chloroflexia; order Thermomicrobiales; family Thermomicrobiaceae; genus CALAGB01. The sequence continues at coordinate 282,507 of CAWGGU010000004.1, read as the reverse complement.
TGGGGAGTCTCCACTTCATCGCGGGAGACCTCCTCAACGCGTCAGCCGACTTCGATAGGGCGCTTTCCTTGGGACGACAGGAGGGCGATCATCGCACGATCGCACGAGCGTTGAACCAGCTTGGCGAGGTTGAGCGTTTTTGCCATGAAGATGAGGCCGCAGCTTCCCATTACGAGGACAGCCTGGTGATCTGGCGTGAGCTGGCGGAGCGCGAGCGAATCGCGATGGTTTTACACAACCTCGCTCCGGTCGTAGCGCGGCTGGGAGATCGGGGACGGGCAGTTTCCCTGTTTCAGGAAAGCCTGCGGATCTCATGGGAACTGCGCAATCTTCACGGTCTGGCGCTCTGCCTGTCCGGCATTGCGGGATGCTCGGACATGACAATCGATGCGACGACGGCGTTGCAGCTTCTTGGCGCGGCCAACGCCTTTCGCGAAATGATCGGAGTCCAGTGGCAGCCAGTTGATCGTGATGAATACGAGCGTGGATTGCAGCGACTGACCTCACGAACCGATCCCGACGTGGCGACGCGAGCGCTCGAAGAAGGGGCGCGTCTGTCTCCGGATGACGCGGTGAAACTGGCCATCGCACTGCTCGATCGTCTTGATCTTGAGTCCGAAGGATCGACCGCGCTAAGAAGACGTACGACACCCCGCGGTGGTCTCAGCCGTCGCGAGCACGAAGTCGCTGAGTGGGTTGCACAGGGATTGACCAACAGGGAGATCGCAGCCAGCCTTCATATCTCTGAAAAAACTGTTGAGATGCACGTTAGTAATGCGTTTCGCAAATTGCGAATCCGATCGCGTTCTCAGCTCGCCGCCTGGCACTCAGATTTGCGCTCGCGGGACGGCTCCTCATCAGGAGCTCGACGGGAATCGTCTCGGTTGGAACGAAATACAGGGGGAAATACAGGGAGATCCCCAATACCCCTTTCTCGCAACAGCCACTAGCCTGAAGATGCGTCACTCTCAATTGCAGCCTTGCGGAACGATCCGAGTCGATCGTGCCGTGCGCGTTTTCAGGAGGGAAGAATGGCTACTCGTATATCTACCGGCAGGCCGATGCTGGAGGAGACGGCCGTACAGGCATTCGCACAATCCCTTCGCGGAGGCTTGATTCGTCGCGGTGATCCTGACTACGACGAACGTCGAAAGGTCTACAACGCGATGATCGATAAGCATCCGGAGCTTATCGTTCGCTGCGCCAACGTCCGAGACGTAATCTCGTCGGTGAACTTCGCACGGGAGAACGGGCTGCTACTGGCGATTCGTAGCGGAGGGCACAACGGACCCGGACTGGGTACCTGTGATGACGGGTTGGTGATCGATCTCTCCCCGATGAAGGGCATTCGAGTTGACCCCGTGAACCGGACTGCGCGGGTCGAGACCGGCTGCACCCTTGGAGACGTTCATCACGCCACCGACACATTCGGACTGGCGACTCCGAGCGGCATCATCTCGACGACGGGCGTGGGCGGGATCACGCTGGGTGGCGGAGTCGGGCATCTCTCGCGGACGTATGGATTAGCGATTGACAACATGCTCGAGTGCGACGTCGTGCTGGCCGACGGCCGGTTCGTCACCACGAACGCGGATCAAAACGCAGACCTCTTCTGGGCGCTACGCGGCGGCGGTGGCAATTTCGGCGTCGTGACGTCGATATTGTTCAGATTGCATCCGGTCACCACCCTGTATGCGGGTCCAATGCTCTGGCATGCCGATCGATCCAGAGACGTGCTCCGCTGGTACCGGGAGTACATCACGCACGCGCCAGACAACATCAACGGCTTCTTTGCATTCTTACGCGTACCCCCTGGGGACCCGTTCCCAGCCGAGCTCCACAACAAGCCCATGTGCGGAGTCGTCTGGTGCTATGCGGGGCCCATAGAATCGGCCGACGAAGTGTTCGCGCCGATTCGCGCTCGTTTTGGACCACCAGCGCTGGACTGGGTTGGACCGATCTCGCACTTCGCGCTCAACAGCATGTTCGACGGCATCTATCCTCCAGGAGAACAGTGGTACTGGAAGGCTGACTTCGTCAACGAACTGACTGACGACGCCATTGAACAGCATCTGGCACATGGGCCCAACCTTCCGACGTTCAAGTCCACCATGCATCTGTATCCGATCGACGGTATGGCTAGTCGTGTTGGCTCAGATGCGACCCCCTGGGCGTATCGTGATGCAAAGTGGGCGGAAGTCATCGTCGGCGTCAGCCCGGATCCCGCCGATGCTGGGAAGATCACCGATTGGGCGCGCGCCTATTGGAATGCATTGCATCCGTATTCGGCTGGCGGCGCCTACGTGAACTTCATGATGGAAGAGGGCGACGATCGAATTCGCGCGACGTATGGCTCGCACTTTGATCGTCTCGCCGCGATCAAGGCGACATACGACCCCGACAATCTCTTCCGGGTCAACCAGAACATAGCTCCGCGTTCGTGAGGCCAGACGATTTTGTCAAGCCGTCGCGGCGTCGAGATCGAGGTGAGGCTTCGTGTTTCGCTCGATGAGCGGAACGAAAAGGAGATCGGTCATGTATGGAACCGTCGCTCGCATGCTTGTCAAGCCGGGACACGAGCAGGACCTGATCAACATGCAGGAAACGTGGGATAAGTCCCGACAACCGAAAGTGAATGGAGCGGTCGCATCCTACGTGTTCAAATCTGACAACGCCGACAACGAATATACGCTGATAGCGATCTTCAAGGATCGCGAATCCTACATGGCCAACGCGGCAGACCCAGACCAGGATCGCTGGTACCAACAGATGCGCTCGCATCTGTCGGCCGATCCGGAATGGCGCGACGGCGAAATCATCGCCTCGGCGACCTACTGAGACTGGACGTTACCACGTCGAGCCGGGAGACGACGGTCCTTGACCGGCCTCGTCTTCTGGCTCCCAATCGCGGTAGTAGAGCTGGAAGTGGGCCGCGGATTGCAGCTCCGGCTGTTCGGCCGGTCCGGCTACGCGGTCGGTGAGCGCGGCATACCCGCCCCGGTAAAAGAGGAGGGGAGCGGCGGTCGGGTCGTCAAGACGCAGCCCAACGACGCGCGCGATCACGATAAGGTGGTCGCCACCCTCGACGTGCTCGGTGACGCGGCAGCTCAACGCCCCCATCGACCCAGCAAGATAGGGGACCCCGGCCCACTCTTCGAAGTGGTGCTCAGGCGGCTGGGGAGATCGCCAGGAGCGCGCGAAGTAGCGTGACATGGGCGCTTGTCGCTCGCTCAGCAGATTGATGCCGAAGCGTCCCGACGATTCGATGTACGCCCGCATGCGCGCCCGCCGGTCCAGACAGATGAGGATCAGCGGCGGGTTGAGCGAAACCGACACCACCGCGTTGGCGGTCATGCCGTGGATGCCATCCTCGGTGCGGGTCGTGATGATGGTGACGCCGGTCGCCAGATGTCCGAGCGTTCGCCGATAAGCGAGCCCGTCAAACTCGTGCTCATGAAGGCGACCTGTTCCAGGGAAACGCTGATTCTGCGACATGAATGCTCGATCCAACCGATTGGCCGCTTTAAGATCCTGGATCACTCTGGACGTATCGATTTCGGCTTCATTCGAACTGCGTAGAGCGACTACCGCAAGAATACTATTTCAGGATGACCCTTCAAGTCGTACAGCCGTCACGTTTTTTGGATGGGCACGGCCGCCGTCTCGACCTAGAATGGACCTGAACACACGTGCACGCACCGGCGTGGAGTGGTGAGGAGGCCAACGTGAGCTCGTTCAGAACCATTCTCGTGCCGCATGATGGGTCGACGCTGGCCGATTCCGCGCTCCCATTCGCCGAGGCACTCGCCCGCGCTACTGGCGCCACAATTGAGCTGCTGCGAGTCCTGGAAGAGCTGCGGCCCATCTATGACACCGCTGGGCATCAGTTGATCTGGATCGATCCATCGGCTCCACGTGCCGAGCTCGAATCGCCGCAGCTGCTGGGTAAGCCCGCGGAGCGGCTGGCGAGTAACGGGATACAGACCAAGTCGGTCGTCCGGGTTGGCGATCCGCGTCACGAGATCCTGGCGGAAGCAAAGATGCTCGATCTTCCCCTCATCCTGATAGCCAGTCATGGGCGAGGCGGATTGTCGCGTATGGTCATGGGGAGTGTCGCGACTCGCGTGTTGCAGCTGTCTCATTGCCCAGTCATGCTGGTCAAGGCCAGCGAAGTAGACGAGCAGCCACATCAGGTCACGTTGCATCGCATCACCGTGCCGCTCGACGGATCGGACCTGGCCGAGATGGCGCTCCCGTACGCCATGGAGTTGGCTCATGCGTTGAGCGCACGCGTGCATCTGGTGCGGGTCGCTGAAACCTACCGGGATGAAGTCCCCGAGACACCCTCACACATCTTCACGTCTCCATCGTATCGGGCGATGCTGGAGCAGTTCGATGAACAAGAACGTGATGCGCAGCGCTACCTCGACGATCTCGCAACGCGCCTCGGGACCGATTCAGTGGACGTCACCTGGGAAATCATGAGCGGTGATCCCTGGCGCCAACTCTTGCGCTACGTCGAGCGGGACGACCCAGACCTGATCGTCATGACCTCGCACGGACGGGGCGGCCTGGCGCGCTGGTTCTACGGCAGCGTGTCGGACCGGCTGCTGACGTCCGCCGCGACGCCGCTCCTCATCATTCGATCGGCAACGCCGGGAGATGAACCGATTCGCCAAAATGACTGAGGCTGGTCGTTTCGATGGCCGAACGTGCCACTCTTCGTCCATCCTTCGGCCGGAACGCCGGTAACAGAAGGGTACGAGTGTGGCGAGGTCGGTGATCGAAGAGACTCGGAACGAGGTCTCGGTTGCGGCGCACAGAGCGACCATCAAATCGAATTTCGTTCGGTCGGCACCACTGATCGTTGCACTTCTGGCGGTCGTGATCTTCGCCAGTCTCTGCTTCTATCACTATCGGCTGCCGGGTCTTTATTACGACGAAGCATTCGACGTCGTGCCGAGCATGCAGATCCTTCACGGGGATCAGGTGCAGCTCGCGCGTGGCGTGGGAATCCACCTCTTCGGGCACGACTTCCCGGTCATGACCGGCGACTACTGGGGGTCTGTCAGCACCTACGCCGTCCTGCCCCTCTTCTGGATCTTCGGACCGAGTGTATTTGCGGTGCGCCTCTGGCCGATTCTAGCCGGAATGGCTGGTGTGTTGCTGACCTACTTCGTCGGCAAACGTCTCTATGGCCGCTGGGCGGGAGCGCTCGCGGCGGCGTTGCTCGCCATCTTTCCGTCGTTCGTTTTCTGGACGCGCGTCGGCATCTACGTCATCTCGCACATCGTGGCGGTGACGCTCGGCATCCTCCTCTCCTTCCTTCGCTGGCGCGATACCGGACATCGCCGCTGGCTCTTCCTGGCGATGTTGCTGGCGGGTATTGGCTTGTGGACCAAGCTCCTGTTCCTCTGGTTCCTGATTGCTGTCCCGGCTGCCTACGTACTGTTGTTGTTGGCCGACCTGGTGAGTGATGACCGCGTCGTGAGCGGCGGCATGCGGGGGTTGATGCGGCGATCCGGGGTCCGCTTTCGTCAGGATGTGCCGTTACAGGGATTGCCCGATCTGACTGCCGCGCTTGCTGGGTTCCTGATCGGCGCGTTTCCCGTCATCTACTACAACCTGATCAGCCGGGGCAGCTACCTGGTGCTGCGCTCCAACCTCTTCCATACCGAGAATGGAGTCAACAACTTCGCCATTGGGTCGAACGTCAGAATCGAAGCGGATGCCGTTCGCGTCTTGCTGGACGGCGGCTATTTCTGGTTTCTGGGGGGCATCTATACCAACCCGATCTACCCATTGGTGACGGGGCTGAGCACGGTCGGGTTGCTGGTGATGGTCCATCACGTGGAGTGGATGCGTCCATATCGCCGGGCGACGGTCTTTCTCGCGGCCTTCGCGCTGGTGGTCTTTGTACTGAGTTGCTTTACCGTGTCGATTCTCGGTGCGACGCACCTGTTGATCTTGCTCCCAATCCCGCAACTTTTCGTCGCCGCCTTCGCACTTTTCGTCTCGCGTTGGCTCTGGGTTCGAGCAGGCGCACTGCGCCCTGATCTGGCGCTGCCCGCGGCGGCGCTCGCGGTCGTGCTGCTCGTCGTCCCGCTGGTGACGAAAGACGTCTGGGTTGACGTCAGATATCACCAGGCACTGGCGCGCACGGGTGGATATAGCGGTTTTACGAGTGCCATCTATTCGCTATCAGACTATCTGGACCAACATCATGTCGATCGCCCCTATGCGCTCGATTGGGGCTTCAAATACAACGTGATGATTCTGACCCAGGGAAGAGTCGAACCACTCGAGATCTACGGCAGCACCTACGATCCTGGCCCGGACTTCGAAGCGGCGCTGCGTGCGGCGCTGGCGACGTCGAATCCCGTCTTCATCGCCCACACGGAGGAGGGGAGCGCCTATCCGCGATTGGACGATTTCAGACGGATCGCGGCCGAGGAGGGCAAGACGGTGACGCTGGAGCAGACCTTCAATCAGCTGGACGGCAAGCCAGTCTATTACCTGTTCACCGTTGGGACGCCGTAGAAGGCGGTCGGACAATTAGCAAGGCGAGTCATGCGAGGCTGGACAGCCCTCCGTCGCCGCCCAGCCCATCACAAACCGATCGTCAGTCCAGGAAACGCCACATCGATCGGCCCCGGAAAAACCTCCGCGGCCTGTCGTCTGCCAACTTCAGCGTCTTCTGGCAACGAGAAGTGGGTCAGCATGAGACGCTTGACGCGCGCTTCACTTGCCAGCGTCGCCGCCTCGACCGGAGTCGACGTCCCACGATCTTCCGACTCCACGAAGGAACCGATCCGCGACATGGACTCGGCGATGAGGAGATCCGCGCTCCTGGCCAATTCCACCAGATCGCTGGCGCGGCCGGTGTCGGCCGTGTACGTAACGACCGACGACGGCAATTCGCAGCGAATCGCCCAGCACGGTATGAAATGCTTGGTCCGTCGAAACGTCAGCGTCGCACCGGCGATCTGGAGCGGTTGAACAGGGTCGAATTCCGCAGCGGCACAGACGTCTCCGAAGAATCGCTCGACCTGATCGGGTCGCCCGAGCGTCGACAGGGTTTGTCTCATGGCGGTGGAACCGCCGGGCGGTAGCCACACCGGTATCGGTTGTTCAAGCTGCCGCGGATGATTCATCCAGCCCCACCAGAGCGCGATCAGATCGAGCATATGATCGATGTGCATGTGCGAGATGACGATGCCGTCGAGCGCATCCAGATCTACATGCCGCAGCAGTTCGATGAGCGTTCCCGGACCCAGGTCGAGCACGATCCGCGTCTCATCGCCATCGATCGAATAGCCGGAACATCCTTGTCCGGCATTGGGATTGGCGGCTGACCCGCCCAACGCGACCACCTTTGGCATAGCTTCTCCTTCGCATTGCACCGCGATGATACATGTCCGCGAGCCCGTCTCGTGCGAGCAGAAAACCGCCCCTTGACTCTCCTGTTGCAGGAGGGTTTAGGGTGAAATCAACGAATTCGGAAATGGCCTTCGCGGGAGTGACGAAGTTCAATGTTCAGAATTGGCGATTTCTCACGGCTTACTCAGGTGACGGTGAAGGCGCTCCGCCACTACGACAGCCTGGGGCTGCTCAAACCGGCGCACATCGACACCGAGAGCGGCTACCGCTATTACAGCGGCTCGCAGCTCCCCAGATTGAACCGCATTGTGGCGCTGAAGGATCTCGGTTTCTCGCTGGAACAGATCGGGCAGTTGCTGGATGCCGATCTTTCTCCCGAACAGCTCCGCGTCATGCTGCAGGCGAAACAGGACGAGGTGCGGGAGCAGATCGAGGCGGAGCAGACGCGCCTGTTGCGCATCGAAGCGCGTTTGCAGCAGATCGCGGAGGGTGCGACGACCGCGAACTACGACGTGGTGCTGAAGAGTGTGGATGCGCAGTCAGTGGCGTCGCTGCGTGGACTGATCCCGACGCGCAACGCCATAGGGCAGCTCTTTCGCGAGCTGAGCGCGTACCAACAGAAGCACCAGATCCATGCTTCGAGGTGGGCGACGATCTGGCATGAAACCGAGTTCCATGAGCGCGGGATCGATGCCGAAGCGACCATTGCCACGGATGATCCAATTCCGGCCGAAGGTCGCGTCGTCGGTCGAGTACTTCCTGCCGTCGAGCATATGGCGACGGTCATCCATCACGGATCCACGTCGAACATCGGCGACGGTTGCCAGGCGCTGCTCAGGTGGATCGAGGCCAACGGCTATCAGCTGGACGGTCCCGAACGGGTCGTGTTGCTACAACGCGGTGGAGCCGACTGGTCCAACACCGTGGCCGAGCTGCAATACCCCGTCACGCCACGAGACTGATCGAACGCGAAAATCAGAAAGGGAACGAGTCATGACCGAACGACAGCAACGTCCATACAACAAGCCCGGCACCCAGCGACTGATGCGCCTAATCAACGTGCCCATGCGGATAGCGCTGCGCCTGCCGTTTCCCACGCCGCTCAACAAGCAGCTGATGCTCCTCTCATTCACGGGTCGCAAGAGTGGCAAGGCCTACAAGCAACCGGTCAGCTACATCCCGGATGACGGCACGTTGCTCACTCCCGGTGGGGGGAAGTGGAAGCTCAACCTGCGTGAGGACACTCCGATCACCGTTTGGCTACGTGGACATAAAGTTCGGGCACACCCCGAATTCGTGCGTGAACCGGCTGAAGTCGAGCGCTTGCTGAAGAAGATGGCGAGCGCCAACCCGCGAGTCGCGTCCTTTGTGCCGGTAATCGGTTCGGACGGTGAGATCGACCGCGACAAGCTCGACAACGCCATTCAGTACGGCTTCTGCGTCATCCGCTGGCATGTCGAGGGTGTGGCGTTGCGCCAGATGACCCGGGCAATGCCACAGTCATGACGCCGTTGAAGCCAACGAGGATTCGATGGAGACGACGACGTAGGCGAGATGACGCACGAACGACAGAGAGGACGCTGGGCCGATGAAACTCGGACTTCACATCAACGACTTTGCCTGGCCGGTCGAGACTCGGCAGTTCGCCTCGACCATCGCCGAGATCTCGCAAGCGGCCGAAGCGGCAGCGTTCGATTCGATCGCGGTGATGGATCACGTCTGGCAGCATCCGATGATGGGCGGGCCAGAGCGGCCGGTGCTCGAAAGCTACGCCACGCTCTCCTACATCGCGGCTCAGACCGAGCGGGTGAACCTGCTGGCCCTGGCAACTCCCGCAACCTATCGCTATCCCGGAATGCTGGCCAAGACGGTTACCACGCTCGACGTGCTTTCAGGCGGCCGCGCAGGACTCGGGATCGGGGCCGGCGACTTCGAGGAGGAGGCCCGTGGTCTCGGGATTCCATACCCGTCGACAGCCGAGCGCTTCGACCTGCTTGAGGAGACGATCCAGGTCTGTCTGCACATGTGGAGCGGAGAACAGGGCGACGAGCGGCGGCTGGAGGGCAAGTATGGAACGTTCGAGCGACCGCTAAACCTGCCGCAGAGTATCACTCGGCCGCATCCGCCTATCTTGATCGCGGGTAGTGGCAAGCGGCGCACGCTGCCGCTCGTGGCACGGTATGGAGATGCCTGCAATGTTCGTCCGGGCCCCGATATCCCGCAGACGTTGGAGCGCCTGCGCCAGCTGTGCGAGCAAGAAGGGCGGGATTACGACGCGATCGAGAAGTCGTGCCCATGGTACTTCGACGTTGGCGAGAACGGTTCGAACGTTCAGGCGTTGATCGAGCAGCTACGAGGGTTCGCCGACATGGGTATTCAGAAGGTCTACGGTCGAGTCGTCGGCGACCACACAATTGCGCCGATCGAGATCATTGGTCGCGAGGTCATACCCGCCATCGCGCAGCTATAAGGCCCCTTGGACGAGCACTTCGACGTCATCGCGCTCAGTGCTGGATCGGTTCGTCCCATTCGGACAGCCTGTCCGAATGGGTCGAACCGATCCACAACGCGTCGAGCGAACGTGTCGACATGGTCGGCGAGGAGCTGATCGACGCGACGCCGCCGATCGTGGCGCGTATGGCGGGCAAATAGACTCCTCCAACGCTCAGTAGCTGGTCCGACGAGGGAAGGTGCGCGAGACTGGTATGTCGGCGTTGTTCTTGCTGATTCGTTCCGCATGGGCGCCACCACGGGATCACTCAGTGATCCGTGAACTGGAATCGTCATCAACCTGGGAAGGCTCGCATATGCCAGTTACTCATCCCTTTCGCTTCGGCGCGGTCACCTCGCAGATTCGCACCAAACAGGTTCTGCAAGAGACGGCCCGTCAGTTGGAGGACTCCGGCTTCTCCACCATGTTGCTGACGGATCATCTGGGCGAGGATCGATTGTCGGCCATCCCGGCACTCGTGTGCGCCGCGGACGCGACCACGACGTTGCGCGTCGGATCGATCGTCCTCAACAACGATCTGCGACATCCGGCGGTGCTTGCTGGCGAGATCGCGACGGTCGACGTCGTGACGGATGGTCGCTTCGAGCTCGGGATCGGTGCGGGCTGGGAGAAAGAGGATTACGACCGTGCCGGAATCCAGCTCGATCCGGCTCCGGTGCGGATACGCCGCATGGAAGAGTCGATCAACATCCTCACTGCCTTCTTTAGCGGAGACGTGGTCAACTTCTCGGGCGAGTTCTACACCGTCACCGACATGCCCGCGGTGCCACGACCCATGCAGAAGCCGCGACCGCCAATCCTGGTTGGGGGCGGCGGCAAGCTCGTGCTGGGCGTGGCCGGGCGTTGTGCCGACATCATCGGCGTCCATCTGCCCGCGACGAAGGACGGCACGGGCCAGGATTTCAATTCAGCAACGCCCGACGACGTCGAGAAGCGCATCGGGTGGATAAAGGCGGCGGCAGGCGACCGGATTTCGTCCATCGAACTGTGTCAGAACGTCTTCGAGGTCACGGTGACGGATGACCGGCGCGCCGCCGCCAAGCCGGTGGCCGAGCGGTTCGGCATCAGTGAGGACGTCGTGCTCTCCAGCCCGTACTTCTTGTTCGGAACCGAAGACCAGATTGCCGACCAGCTCAACCAAAATCGCGAACGCTTCGGCATCTCCTACCTGATCTTGCCGATGCGGACGGTCGAAAATATGAATACGATCGTGAAGAAGCTGGCCGGAACTTAGTCCTCGTCCAGCGTCTCAACGATCAGGTCTAAAGCGGACTGGATCGAGTCGGCCACGCGGTTGCGCTCGCGAACTAATTTGCCCCACCAGAGCATGTGCTCGCCGCTGCCGGGTTTCAGTGAGCTGACCTCGCTCGACTGCGCGAGAGACGGGATCCAGCGTCGCAGGGCGGTCAAACCGTAAGTGTCCTGTCCATAACGCCCGACCACGCTGGTCAGCAACGGATTCAGAATCGCTGCCAGCTTCACTTGATTGGCGTTGAACGCCTCGGCTCGCGCCTCCAGTGCCGTCGATTCGTCCGATGAGTCGAAGTGGGCTGTCAGATCATTGCCCTGCTCGACGAGACGAGACGCCAATAACTCAAGTTCCCCGCCCAGGTCGATGACGCTTCCCAGATCGAGCGAGTCGCCAGCCTCCTGCTGATAGCCACGCAAGGCTTCGGTCACCAGACGGGCTGACTCGCGGAAGTCGAACGGAAGGATCGGTCGCGTCGCCAGTTCCCAGGCATAAGCGAGCGTCATCCTCAGATCCCGCGCGAGCACGTCCTTGTCGGCCACGTCCATGGTGTCGTCGGCGCTCTGATACCAGGGACCAAGGACGCCTCCATGCCATCGCGTGACCAATTCCTCGGGAAATGAGCTACGCCCGCTGATGGCCGGGGTGCCGATGCCGAAGAAGGATTGGTCGCCCGTCTTGGCCAGCCGATGGGGTTCGGTACTGTAGCCCAGCGCGGCGTTCATGGCATCGCGATGAAAGGTCCAGAGCTCGGGCGAGAGCGTGGCGCTGTATTGCTCGGCGTACTTCATACCGGGGGAGTCGACGTTGATGTAGCCCGCCAGACGGCGCGTGATCTCGTCCCAGTAATGGTCGACGAACCAGGTCGAGCCCTCCATGATGCCATTCTCGTGCGCTTGCCAGAACGCGACCCACACGTCGCGACGTAGTTCGTCTCGACGTTGTGCAAGCACGCGGGCGACTTCGAGCGTGACCGCGTTGCCGGAGGCGTTGTCAGTCGCGCCGCCGCCCCAGGAGTCCATGTGATCGCCGATGAGGATCACGTGCCGCCCGCCCGCATCGAGGATGCCGAAGGGCTGATGTAGTTCACGCCAGACGCGCTCCGCCTTGGCGACGATGCGCGCCCTGACCACGCCTGACTGAGTCAGCTCGCGGACGCGAATGCCCTCGTCGCGCGCGATGCCGATGGCCGGCAGATTGGGCATCTGATCCAGGTTGTCGACCGTCGGATTGCCCCAGACCGACTTGACCGTGCCCATGGGGATGGATGGGTTGTCGTCGTCGCCCCAGTTGATCAAGATCAGACCGATGGCGCCGTTGACTGTGGCGATGCGCGTCTTTTCCGGACGCGGTGGAGCATACGAGAGCTCGGCCAGCACGATCTTGCCGCGCACGTCGACTCCAGCGTAGTCAGCTACGCCCCCCGCTCCGACGTAGATCAATTCGCCGTCGAGGCCACCTTCCGGAGTGCTGGTGCTGTGGGCGAAGGTCATCGCTTCGATCGATCGATTTTCGGGTTCGAGGAGCGTGAGCGCTCCCGGAAGTGGGTAGCTGACCAATCCAGGGAACTCGTCCTGCCGCGCGGCGAAGCCGTAGGTCTGAAGCTCGGAAGTGAGGTAGTCGGCCTGGCGCTTGGCGGCCGGCCAGCCGGAGATGCGCTCCGGCACCTCGCGCGACATCCATTCCAGATGCTTCCAGGCGAGATCGACCGATGCCTCGTCGAGGATCTGCTGCAGTCGTCCCGAAGTGCCGCTCATAGTTGCCCCTCCGTCGTCTCAATCCGTCGGTCTGGCTCGAACTGAGCTGAGTCGTGTGCCGGTGAGGTCATGATAACCGCAGGAGATGGTGGCTGAGCGTTCGTTTTGAAGGGAAAAGAAACCACCCGGTGAGGGCTTTACCGGGTGGAACCAAGTCAGATTAGCAGTTCTCGAAAGAACCTGATTGTCAGCTGCTGGCGATTACCAGCGGCTGTAGCTGCGCTGCTCGCGCTGGGACTGGAAGCAGTCCGAGCAATAGACAGGCTTGTCGTTCCGAGGAACGAACGGAACCATCGTCTCTTTACCGCAAGCGCTGCAAACGGCCGGGTGCATGGTTCGCTCTGAGCGTCCACCACCATAGCCGCCGCCGCCGCCGTTCCCGTAGGAAGCGCCGCCGCCGGTCGAATTGCGGCGGGCCTTGTTAGCGCGCCTGCAGGCCGGGCAGCGAGTGGGCTCGTTGGTGAAGCCCTTCTCGGCATAGAATTCCTGCTCGCCGACGGTGAAGATGAAATCTTCGCCACAGTCGCGACAGCTGATGGTCTTATCTACGAAACTCATCTCGTCGAGTTCTCCTATGTTCCACTCCACCAGTCTGGTGGCTTTCGAAAGGTTGATCTAGGCTCAGGTTTTCTCGGCAAGATGAGTTCGGGGACAGGCCCTCTCTGCCGGACCGGACAATCGCTCGGAAACCTTTGGCCATTGAGTACAGAGCTTACACCAGATTGGTCAATTATGCTAGTGTTGGCCGAAGCCTATTTTCCCTATCCCCTCGGGGTTTTCGACCCCATTTCGTAGTTCTTGAAGTTGCGCGCTCCTGGGCAGGCGTCGCGCATTGCGCCATATCCAGGCCGCTTTCCATTGCGCGGTGACGATAGGTAATGAAAGGAAGAGACACGCGATGAACCAGACCGCCAAGCCAGCACGACGTCCGCGACTTCGCGATCTTGGCATCGACATCGGCACCATGCCGGTCGGCGCGTTCAACGCCATCACCGACGTACCTGGGGTGCGGGTTGGACACGCCACGGTGATCCACGGCGATGGTCCGCTCCACGTGGGAGAAGGGCCGGCGCGCACCGGCGTCACTGCGATTCATCCGCACGAAGCCTCCGCCTTCACGTCCATGGTTCCGGCGGCCATCGCCGTCCTCAACGGCGCGGGAGAGATGACCGGCCGTTCACAGGTTGACGAGTACGGACTGTTGGAGACGCCGATTCTGATAACGAATACGGCGTCGGTCGGACAAGTTCATCGTGGATGTGTTGAATGGCTGACGCACCATCACCCGGAGCTGGAAAACACCGTCTTCGTCATTCCGGTGGTGGCGGAGACGTTCGACGGTTTCCTAAACGACGTTGCCGGCCAACACGTCACTACCGAGCACGTGTTCGAGGCGATGGACGGTGCCACTACGGGCGAAGTGCAGGAAGGGAATGTCGGCGGCGGTACCGGCATGACGCTCTTCGGCTTCAAGGGCGGAGTCGGCACGTCATCTCGCCTCGTGCGGCTTGATGACCGTGAGTACACCGTCGGCGTTGAAGTACAGGGAAATTTCGGGGCGCGAAGCGATCTGCTCGTCGATGGTGTTCCGGTTGGACTCGAAATCACCGACCTGCTGCCGGTTCGAAACCAAGCCGAGCCGAATCGTCCGAGGACAGACGGTTCGATCATCGTGGTGATCGGCACCGACGCGCCGCTGACCGACCGGCAGCTGATGCGGTTGTGTCGACGCGGGATGTTGGGGCTCGGACGCGTCGGCTCGACCGCTCGACAGTCCTCCGGCGACATTCTGATCGCCTTCTCCAACGCGCCGGAGAACCGCTTCGATCGCTTCAACAAGGCTGGAGTGCTCGACTGCCGCCGGGTCAACGACGAGCGGATCAACGATTTCTTTCAGGCGACCGTCGAGGCCACGTCTGAGGCGGTCCTCAACGCCATGGTTGCCGCGGAGACGATGGTGGGGCGCGACGGCAACACGGCGTACGCCCTGCCGCACGACCGCCTGCGCGAGATCATGCGGCGGTACGGTCGGCTGCGCGGGTGAAACTGTGCGGCACAGCAGTCACTGGCGCTCGCGGTGTTGGGCCGCTTCGTGAGCAAGTGCCCATGCATCGGCGACCGGTCCGAGATGCTTGAGCTTGTCCGGATTGATGATGGAGCGGACCGCTTGAACTTCGCCATTGTCGATTTCGAGGACGAAGATGCTGGCGACGCGCCCGTCGCGATCGCGCGTGAGCGCGCCGGGCTGCCCGTTGATCTGACGTAGTTCGAGACTCACACCCGCTCGTGCCATCTGCCCTGACATCCCGACGAAGAGGCGCGCGACGCGGTCCCGACCGATGATCGGACGGCTCCACTGCGGGGCCTTACCGCCACCGTCACCATAGACCACCACGTCTGACGCCAGCATCGAGACCAGCCCGTCGAGCTCACCGCGCGTCACCGCGGCGAAAAAGCGGGAAGCAAGCTCGTCGCGCGCTTTGCTGGATGGCTCGAAACGCGGCTTCTCCTCCTCAACGTGGCGGCGTGCGCGTGATGCCAGCTGACGACAATTGGCTGGAGTGCGCTCGACGATCTCTGCGATCTCGTCGTAGCCGAAGGCGAAGACGTCGTGCAGCAGGAAGACGGCGCGCTCGACCGGGCTCAAACGCTCGAGTACCAGCAGAAAGGCCATCGAGAGGGAATCGGCCCGCTCGACCACACGATCGGGCTCTTCGTCGTTCGTCAGGATCGGTTCAGGCAGCCACTGGCCGGAGTAGGTTTCTCGGCGTTGCCGAGCCGAGCGAAGCTGATCGATGGCGAGACGCGTCACGACCGCCGAGAGGTAGGCCTTGGGCGACGCGATCCCGACGCCGTCCGAGAGTACGCGTTCATAGCGCAGGAAGGCGTCCTGAACCACGTCTTCGGCGTCCGCGACGCTGGAGAGCATGCGGTAGGCGATTGAGAAGAGGAGCGGGCGTAGCTCGATGAATTCGGATGCGGTCGGTTTGGTTTGTGATTCGTTTGCCAACTCAGATCTCCGAATCGTCTGACGTCAACGCTCTTCAGGAATAGGGCGGCTAAAGGCGCACGGCAGTGCGCCCCTACAACCGTGTGAATGTGACAGCGTCCGGGCCTGTATGCCGGTAGGGGCGCACTGCCGTGCGCCCGCGGTCCGCGGATCCCAACCGCGCTGACGAGACGAAGCCATCGCGTACTCCTGTCGTCACGCCGCCTTCGCTGAGGCGTTGCAGTGAGCGCTCGCCGCCGCATCGCTCAGTCCGAAGCGGAAGCCGTCACGCCAGGTGCTCCACTTGGGCTGCCACTCAAGCTCACGCTTGGCCTTGGCATTCGATGATCCCTGAATCTGCGTGGTCATCGAAACGCCAACCTCGCCAGCTAGCAGACGTCCAAGCCACACTGGCACGTGCATCGGTGGCTTGGCTCCAATCGCCTGCGCCAGATAGGGCAGCCACTCTCGCAGCGGCGCAGGATCGTCGTCGACGACGTTGTAGATGCCCGGCTCGCCCCGTTCGATTGCGGCGACGGTGGCCGACGCGGCATCATCCACGTGCAGCCATGACCAGATGGCGCCACCGTTGCCGACGACCGGCATCTTGCGCTTCTCTACCATCTCAACCAGTGATTCAGACGCACCCGGCCCATACAGATTGCCATAGCGCAGCACGATCCCTTCCAGCGACGCCGTGATCACGGCGGTTTCTAGGAATTGGATCGCCGCCAAAGTCTGCGACTGTTCCTTGGGCGGGTTCGCATCCAGAGGATCCTCTTCGGTGTTCAGTCGACGACGTCCTCGATCGTTGTTCCAGTTGGTGTAGCTCTGCGCCACGAAGCGTCGCACGCCGGCAGCGGACGCGGCCGCCAGCAGGTGCTCCGTTCCACGAGTTCGTAGCTCATTAGTGACGGCAAACCAGCGATCGAAGTGCTTCATGTTCGGCGTTCCGGCCAGCGCGGTCATTTCGTGAACGATCACGTCCGGCTCGGCTCGTGCGACCGCTTCGCCGACCTCAGCACCATCCAGACCGTCCATCATGACTGGAGTGGCACCCAGCTCACGCAGCACGTCGAGCTTTCCGGCCGAGCGTGTCGTGGCCGTGACCTCATGGCCGTGGGCCGCCAGCATCGGGACAAGTCGACGACCGACGGCGCCGCCCGCGCCTGCAACGAAGATACGCATCGTTCCATCCCTTCTCGAAAGATCTCAGGAGAGAATCACCTCTCTGCACCATGAGACGAGATAGGGGTCGATGCTGTGACAGGTTTCGGCGGATTCAGCTTCGACGGTGGCTGGAACCGATGGTGGGAACAGTTCGGCGTAGGTCCTCGACGGCCCGTTCGACCGCCTGAAGATCGACGCCGGTTTCGATCTCGAGTCCGTGCAGTAACGCGAGGAGCTTTTCTGTCGCCAAATTGCCCGGCGCACCGGGCGCGAAGGGGCAGCCGCCCAGGCCACCCGCGGCGGAATCGAAGACCGAAATGCCGTAATCCAGCCCGATCATCACGTTGGCGACGGCCAGACCGTTAGTGTCGTGGAAATGCAGCGCGATGTGGTCCAGACCGATCTCGCGCTGCACTTCAGCCAGCAGTCGATCAACCTCGGCCGGTGTGGCGGTGCCGATAGTGTCGGCCAGCGAGACCTCATCACAGCCCAACTCGAAGAGGCGACGCGTCACGTCGACGACCTTGCCTGGGTCGACCGGTCCCGAATAGGGGCAATTGAGGGCCGTGGAGACATATCCCCTGAGATACAGCCCAGCAGCACGGGCTTTCGAAGCCACCGGTGAGAAGCGTTCGAAGGTCTCGTCGATAGTGGCGCGCACATTGGCCTGGCTGAAGGCCTCCGAGGCGGCGGTGAAGAGGGCGATGGCGTCGCAGCCAGCCTCCAGCGCGCGTTCGAGTCCGCGTTCGTTGGGGACGAGCACAGGGTAGCGGGTGCCGGGGTGGCGTTCGATCGTTTGCATAACCTGGACGGCGTCGGCCAGCTGGGGGATCGCCTTGGGGCTGACGAAGCTGGTGGCTTCGACCTCTTGTAACCCGGCATTGGCCAGCGCTTCGATGAAGCGGATCTTGACGTCGAGAGGCACCAGATCCGGCTCGTTCTGCAGACCGTCGCGCGGACCGACCTCAACGACCGCGACGCGGCGTGGCATGCGCTCGACGAAGCTCACGACTCCTCCTCTGGCACGACCTCGACCAGCAGATCACCGGCGTCGACCTGCTCGTCCGGGTGGCAATGGACGGCCTTGACTCGACAGCGCTTGGGCGCGCGCAGCACGATCTCGATCTTCATGGCGCTCAGGATGACCAGTGGATCCCCTTCGGCGACGATGCCATCCGGCTCCGCATCCACGCGGATGACCTTGCCGGGCAACGGCGCGCGGACGTTGTTGTCGGCTTCGCGCGCGGTGCGTGTTGACTCCGTGGAGCGTCGGCCGGATCGGGCGAACCAGCGGCCCTGAGCGCTCGTGATCTCGATCACGCCGTCAGCGCCCCGCCAGATCGCGACACGTCCGGCGATCTCTGCAAATTCGACGGTCCAGACATCGTCAAGCCCTTTGCGCCACTTGAGCGAGGCGCGTTGATCACCGAGGCTTACCTGCCAGTCGCCCGCAACCTGCTCGACTGAGGCGACGATCTCCCAATTGCCCGTGGGATCGTGAAAGGCAAGTTCGCTTGCGCCACCCATTCGGAACGGTCCGATCCGTTCCCAGGGGTCGTTGCTCGGCGGCCGCTCCAGCGTCATGGCGACCAGTCCCGCGGCGATGAGCGATGGCGGTCCGTCTTGGGCGGCAGGAGCCGGAATCGATGTGGCGGTGCGGGTGTCGTAGCGGCCGTCGCGCACACGCTCGTCATCCAGCAGCGCGATCAACCAGGGGCGGTTGGTGGCCACGCCCGCGACCGACGCCTGCCAGAGCGCGTCGTGCAGCCGGTCGATAGCCACGCCGCGCGTGTCGCCCCAGGCGATGATCTTGGCGATCATGGGGTCGTAGCGCTCTGGGATGCGGTCGCCCGCCTGATAGCCCGCGTCGATGCGGACGTTCGGAGCCGCCGGCAATGACAGCACGCGGATTGGTCCGGGCGACGGCAGGAAATGTCTCGCCGGATCCTCGGCGTAGAGTCGGGCTTCGATGGCGTGACCGTTGGTCGGCCGGTCGATCTCAGGCAGCGGAAGACCATCGGCGATGTCCAACTGCAACGCCACCAGATCGATGCTCGTGACCAGCTCGGTGACCGGGTGTTCCACCTGCAGCCGCGGATTGACCTCGATGAAGGCGATCGTGCCGTCGGTGCCATACAGGAACTCGACCGTCGCCAGGCTCTTGAGTTTGACCGCTTCGGCCACCTGCACCGCGTAGTCGAAGAGCTTCTGCCGATCGGCGTCGGGCAGGTTGGCGGCCGGTGCCTCTTCGATCACCTTCTGGTGGCGTCGCTGCAGCGAGCATTCACGCTCGCCGATGGCGATGGCCCGCTGGCCGTCACCCGCCACCTGAACCTCGATGTGCCGAGCTCCCGGCAGGAAGCGCTCCAGATAGAGCATCGGCCCGGCACCGGCCGCCTCCGCCTCGCGGCGGGCCGACTCGATGGCGTCGACCAATTCGTCGGCACTGGCCACCGGCCGCAGACTGGCGCCACCGCCACCCAGCACCGCCTTGACCAACACCGGATAGCCGATGCGTTCGGCTGCAGTGCGCCACTCGTTCGGGTCGTCACCCAGCGTCTCGCTGGCTTGCAGCAGCGGCACGTCCGCCGACTCGGCGATGGCGCGCGTGGCGACCTTATCGCCGCAGTGCTCCAGCGTCTCGGCGCTCGGCCCGATGAAGGTAATGCCAGCGTCAGCGCAGGCTCGCGCCAGCGCGGGCCGCTCGCTGAGGAAGCCGTAGCCGGGATGCAGATAGGTGCAACCGGCGCGCTTGGCCGCGGCGACGACGGCCTCCGGGTCGATCTCGGCGCCGGAGGGTCCGGCCACCTCGACCAGCCCAATCATGCGGGCGGCGTAGCCGTTCTGGTCCGGCTCGCCGCAGACCAGCACGGGTTGCAGTCCGCGCAGTCGGCACGTTGCCGCGATGCGGATGGCGATCTCGGCGCGGTTGGCGATGGCGACGCGAGCGCCATCAATTCTGCGTCCAGTTCGGTTTGCGCTTCTCCAGGAATGCCGCCATCCCCTCCTGCCCTTCAGCGCTCATGCGCCGCTCGGAGAGGGCTCGTACCGTGACCTCGCGTGCCGCTTCGAGCGGCAATCCCTCCACACCATCCAGCAGGCGCTTCACGTCGGCCAGGGCTCCCGGAGCGGCCTGAGCCAGGTGCTCGATCAATTCGTCTATGGCCGCATCCAGCGCCTGCGATTCGACCACCTTCGTGACCAAACCGATGCGCCGCGCCTCATGTGCGTCGACCGGCGTGCTCGAGAGCATGAACGCCTGTGCGTTTCGACGCCCCAGCGCGCGCAGCACGAAGGGGCTGATGACGGCAGGAGTCAGTCCCAGTCGAACCTCGCTCAAGGTGAATTTGGCGTCCATGTCGGCGATGGCGAAATCGGCCGCCGCCACCAATCCGACGCCACCACCGATTGCCGCACCGTGTGCTCGCACGA
The DNA here is from genome assembly GCA_963822235.1 of uncultured Chloroflexia bacterium. Classification (GTDB taxonomy): domain Bacteria; phylum Chloroflexota; class Chloroflexia; order Thermomicrobiales; family Thermomicrobiaceae; genus CALAGB01. The sequence goes on along the minus strand of CAWGGU010000004.1, from coordinate 262,018 downwards.
TGACCGGCTTGGGCGAGTTGGCCATGGCTTCCAGCAATCGAGCCAGCAATTCACCGTCGGCTGCCAGGATGGCGGGGTCGTCGGCCTGCCGGAACTCGTTCAGATCGGCTCCCGCGCAGAACATGGGGCCCGCTCCAGCCATGACGATGCAGCGCACTTCCTTTAGGCTGGCGGCGTTCTCGATGGCGCCATGCAGCGCCCGCACCAGGTCGCGACTCAGCGCGTTGCGCTTGTCCGGCCGGTTGAGAATCAGCCAGCGGGCAGGACCCCGCTGCTCGATACGCAGCTCGTCCACAGAACCTCCTAGATTCTCAGCACGCCGTAATCGGTCGCGGGTATAGGGGCGTTCAGAGCGCCGATTGCAGCGCCAGCCCGAGGACCTGTCGCGATTGACGCGGATCGATGATGCCGTCGTCCCACAGTCGCGCGGTGGCGAAATAGGGACTGGTCTCGTCGTCGTAGCGCGCCTGCACGTCGCGTCGCATCTCCTCGAGCGCCTCACGGTCGATCGGTTGTCCCTGACGCTCCGCGGCCTGCTCCCGAATGGTCACCAGCACTCCGGCCGCTTGCTCGCCACCCATCACGCCGATGCGTGCCGTCGGCCAGGTGAAGAGGAAGCGCGGGTCGTAGGCGCGGCCGCTCATGGCGTAGTTGCCCGCGCCGAATGATGCCCCGGTCATCAGCGTGATCTTGGGGACCTGCGCCACGGCGACCGCCGACACCATCTTGGCTCCATCGCGTGCGATGCCTTCGTGCTCGTAGCGTCGACCGACGATGAAGCCGGTGATGTTCTGCATGAAAAGGAGCGGGATGCGTTGCTGGTTGCAGAGCATGACGAAGTGGGCGCCCTTGCGCGCCGACTCGGCGAAGAGGACTCCGTTGTTGGCCACGATGCCGGTCGGGATGCCGTAGATGTGGCCGAAGCCGCAGATCAGCGACATGCCGTAGTCCGCCTTGAACTCGCGGAAGCGGCTGCCATCCAGCATGCGAGCCAGCACGTCGCGGGGATCGTAGGCGTGGCGCACGTCGGGCGGGACGATGCCCAGGATCTCCTCCGGATCGTACTCCGGCTCTTCGATCGGCTGCCGTTGCCAGGGGAGTGGCGGTGGTGATGGGCGCGGCGTTGAGAGGATGTCGCGTGCCAGCGCGAGCGCGGCGGGCTCGTCGTCGACCACGTAATCGACCACGCCGCTGATGCGCCCATGCACGTCGGCGCCGCCAAGCTCCTCGGCGGTCACTTCTTCGCCGGTGGCGGCTTTCACCAATGGCGGGCCGCCCAAGATAGATAGTGCCGGTGCCGCGCACGATCACCGCTTCGTCGCTCATGGCGGGCACGTAGGCGCCGCCGGCGGTGCATGGGCCGAGCACGGCCGAGACCTGACGGATGCCAGCGGCGGATAGCTGCGCCTGATTGCGGAAGATGCGCCCGAAATGCTCGCGGTCGGGAAAGACCTCGCTCTGCAAGGGGAGGAACGCGCCGCCGGAATCGACCAGATAGAGACAGGGGAGGTGGTTTGCCAGGGCGATCTCCTGCGCGCGCAGGTGCTTCTTGACCGTGATCGGGAAATAGGTGCCGCCCTTGACGGTGGGGTCGTTGGCCACGATGACGACTTCATGCCCGCCGACGCGGCCGATGCCGGTCACGATGCCGGCCGCTGGAGCCTCATTCTCATACATGCCTTCGGCGGCCAGTGGCGAGAGTTCGAGGAAGGGGCTGGCCGGATCGATCACGCGGTCAATGCGCTCATGCACCGGCAGCTTGCCGCGACCGCGTTGCCGCTCGTGCTGTCGTGGTCCGCCACCCGCGCGTGCTCGCGTCAGGCGCTCCTGCAGCTCCTGGATCATGTCGAGATTGGCCGCGCGGTTGGACTGGAACTGTGAGTCTGAAGGGTTGACCCGGCTGACTAAGCGCACCTGCTCACCTCTCGCGTTGGCATAGAAATCCCGTCCCGTTTCCCGCTCGAAATGTACCACCGCAATTCGGCGCGTCGACGCGTGGGGTACAAATTACCCGTGTGCAATCATCGAAGTTTCAGTAGAATCGCACTCCACGCGAATTGCGTTGGAATTGGGAGACATTCATGGACATGCCGTCGATTTTCGGACAGCACGACGAGGCGACCCTCGAACAGCTTCATCAGGTTGGCGAGCGGGCGCGCTTCACCGCCTTGATGGCCGACGGTCATCGCGGCTTCGTCATGCCCATTGGTGGAGTGGCGGCCTACGAGAATCAGGTGAGCGTGGTCGGGGTCGGGTTCGACATCGGCTGCGGCAACTGCGCCATCAAGACGAACTTGCAGGTCGATCTGGAAGAGCATCCGCCACTGGATCCGCATTGGGAAGGGATCGCCGACGAGATCGCCAACACCATCTCGTTCGGGATCGGTCGCACCAACAAGACGCGCGATGCACCAATGATCACGGCCTGTTCGAGTCGTCTGATTGGGATGCGATCCCGTCTGAGGCGCGTGATTTCTTGCGAGCCAAGGCGCAGCTGCAACTCGGCACCGTCGGCGGCGGCAACCACTACGTCGATGTGTTCGTGGACGAGGAAGGCAGTCTCTGGGTCGGCGTCCACTTCGGCAGCCGTGGCCTGGGTCACACTGTTGCCTCCGGCTTCTTGGCTCAGGCGCAGGGTGCCCAGTGGAACGAACGCGTGCCGGAGGCGGAGACCATTCTCGATCTTGATTCGGAGCTTGGTGAGCGCTACTGGGCGGCCATGAACCTGGCTGGTGAATACGCGCATGTCGGTCGCGAGTATGTGGCCCGCAAGGTCGTGCAGATGATCGGCGGACATCCGCTGGAGACGGTCCACAACCACCACAACTTCGCCTGGCGCGAGGAGCACTTCGGCGAAGAGGTGATCGTCGTGCGCAAGGGCGCCACACCTGCCTGGCCGGGCCAGCGAGGGTTCGTCGGCGGCTCGATGGGGGACGACGCAGTCATCCTGCAGGGGGCCGTCCAGCCGAACGACGAGACGCTTGAGCGTCAAGAAGGTTCGCTCTACTCGACCGTTCACGGTGCCGGACGGGTCATGTCTCGCACGGCCGCCAAGGGGAAGTGGGGACGTGAGGGTCTCAAGGTTGCGCCGCGCGTCACCCGCGACGACATGCAGGACTGGATTCGAAGTAAGGGAGTCGTCGTGCATGGCGCCGACGTGGATGAAGCGCCGCACTGCTACCGGCGCCTGGACGAAGTGTTAGCCGCGCAGGCCGACACGATTGAGGTGCTGCACACGTTGCGCCCGCTCGTCGTCGTCATGGCCCCACCGCGGACCAAGGATCCGTACAAGGATTGAGGGGGAAACACGCTGTGCGTTCGTCGTCGGTTCCGCTTCTTCATTGCGATATGCGCCTCCTGCCGAGTCCGTACCCTGAACTTGAGGCGGTCGACTATTGGGGCGAGACGCGCCTGACAGTCGAGTCGGATGAAGGTCGCGTTCTGCTCCTAAATTGGATTTGGGACCTAAACCATCTCGGTGACTGGTACACCGAAAACGTTGAAGCGCTGTGCCAAGGCGAGTTGGAGATCGTCGGGGAAAGGCCACGCTCCGATGAGAGTCTGGCCGAAGCGATCGATCGTTTGCGTGACCGCGACTTTGACGAGGACGACGAAGACGCCATGTTCCAGTACGATGGCGAGATCTACGAGTACCGGAAAGCCCATGGCCTATGGGCCGCATTTCGCGGCACACGAATTCCTGACATTATCGTCGGCTGCAACCGTGGTGATGGCGAAATCTCACTGAGCGAAATTTCGAGCCAAGTCGCGTTCGAAGACTATGAGGAGAGACCACTTTCTGATTGTGCCGACGTGAAGCTCGGCGCTTGGTCGTTTCGGTTCGACATGCAAGCGTTCCTGACTGAACTCCAAAACGGACTACAGATCACGTTGACCGAGTGGCTGGCGGGCGACCGCGCACCGCACTCTCGCAAAGCCTTCGGGGAACTTCTACAGAACCTGCCAAACGTACCATGCTGCGATTGTTGCGGGGAGCCTGCGTGAGATACCCGAGAATTTCCTACAGCACTCTTGACTCACCAGCCCACCACTGGATCACTCTCGCTGGCGTGGAAGAAGGCGGCTTTGATGATCTCGCTGCTCTTGAGCCATTCCAGATAGTGCTGCCCGATGTTCCCCATCTCCACTTGCCAGCCATCTGAATTCGAGGGCGTGTAGGTCAGACAACGCCGCTCGAAGCACTGCACCAGCACGTCCTGCCGAACGCCGCCAACCGGCACCGTCACCCAGTACGGCTCGGTGATCGGGTAGCCAGTCACCGCGAAGGTCGGGCTGAACATCGGCGACGTGACGTACTGCCCGTCGACGTACATTGGGCCAGCCTGGTTCAGGAACGTCGTGAAAACCGAGGCGACCCCGTGGCCGGTGGCGTCGATCGGCGAACCATATGCGACGCCGAATTGGGTGGTCGATGGGTCCGCGGTGACTCGGCCGTCTGCCATCAAGCGTGCGGTGACGGTCGCGCCGGTCGTGCCCGGTGAGGACGTCAGCAGCGGGTCGAGCATGGCGTAGGTCGGGCCGTTGTTGCCGGTGCTGGCGGGGTCTCCAGCGATGGGAACTTCCGCGGACCCGCGGTAGACGAACGTCTTGTTGCCGATCTGCTGCATGCCCGAGATCAGCTCCCAGGCCAGCCGACCGCCGGTGACGTACCAGCCGCTGTCGAGCGGCGCCGACGGATCGTTCACCTCCATGCGCCCCTTGTCAAAGTACTGCACGACACGCTGGCCGTTAGGTGCTTCCGCATATGCCTCGTATTGAGCCGCGCCGTCCTTCGGGCCCCAAACCCAGCTGCGCTTCACCTTCCCGTGCGAGATTGGGTAGTCGGTCTGACTGCTCCAGTGGTCGAAGTCGAAGCTGGCGTCGGACGGGGTATCCGCCACTATCGGAATCGTCCAACCGTAATCGAGAATATCGATCGCGTCCTGATACCAGCGCTCGAAGGTCGAGCCGATCAGCACCATGATCAGCTCGCGCCCGTCCCGCTGCACCACCTCGATGAGACACAGCCCGGCGTTGTCGGTCCAGCCGGTCTTGCCGCCCACCACGCCGGGATACATCTTGGGAAGCTGATTGAGATGTGTATAGGATGACCTTCGGCGCTGTAGCTTTCGGCACCAAAGGGGGCCAGAAACGCGGGGAGTTGGATCGCGGCGCGGGTGATGACGGCCAGGTCGTACGGCGTGGTGTAGTGGCCGTCCTCGTCCAAGCCGTGCGGATTCATGTACTTGGTGTCCTTGAGGCCCAGGCTGGTTGCCTTCTGGTTCATCCAGCCGATGAAGCGGTCGCGGGCTGCCGGATCGTCGGCGTTGGGACTGCCGCCGACCGCTCGGGCGATCGCCATGGCCGCGTCGTTGCCGCTGGGCAGGAGCAGCCCATACAGAAGCGTCTGGAGCGTCAGAGTCTCGCCCGCCTTGAGCCCGGCGTTGGATTCGCCGACCAGATCCGACTGCTGGATGGTGACCTTCATCGTGAGGTCACCGCGCTCGACAGCCACCAGCGCCGTCATCACCTTGGTCAGACTCGCCATGGCCGTCCGTTGGTGCGCGTTGGATCCCGCCAGCACCTCTCCGGTCTGGGCGTCCATGATGATCCATTCGCGTGCCTGAACGCTCGGCGCCGCGAGCGCCGGTACCGGCAATGTCGCGAGGATCGCGGACAGCAAGACGGACAGAATCGTGATGCGGCGCATCAGGCTCGGCACGGTTCGTTTGCTCCTTCTCGGGTCCGGTTCGGTGACCTGCAGCCTGCCACAGCGGACGAGCCATGGGCAAGACGATACCTGTCCGATTTCCCGATTGACGCCGCACACGGCGCGGACTACTGTGATCAGCTTTATGAGCGTGGATCTCGCGAAAGGGGTTCGAGCGTGACGCGGAAACCAGTCATTGGGATCACTCCGTCCCCGGCGGACGTAGAGTACGACCAGTCGATTTTCAACATGGATTACGCGTCAGCCGTAGAGGCGGCCGGCGGGATCCCGGTCATTCTCCCTTTGCGCTATGGCGACCTCTTCGAACTGCTTTCCGCGATAGATGGTGTGCTGCTGATTGGCGGCGGAGGCGACGTCGGACCGCATCACTATGGCGACGAGACGCTTCATCCGACGACGGCCGCGATCCACGATCGGCGCGACGAGCTGGAGATCTCGTTGGTGCGTGCCGCGGTGGCACGCGACATCCCGTTTCTCTCGATCTGTCGCGGCAGCCAGATTCTCAACGTCGCATCAGGCGGAACGATGTATCAGGACATTCGCGACCAGCACGGCAGCCAGATCGAGCATGCGCAGGCAAAGTTCGGCGTCGATTTCAGCCAACCGAGCCACCTTGTGAACCTGGAAACGGATTCCTTGCTCGCCCGCGTCTATGGAACGAGTTCGATCGAGACGAACTCGGACCACCACCAGGCCTCGAAGGAGCCAGGGCCGGAGATACGGATTGTGGGTCGCGCGCCGGACGGCGTTATCGAAGCGGTCGAGCGTCCGGCCAGCCGCTTCATGCTCGGGATGCAATGGCATCCGGAGCTGATGTTCGTCACGCACCCGGAGCATCTGCGGCCGTTCAGCGCCCTGGTTGATGCGGCGCGTGTCTATCGCGATGCGCAGGAGATGGCGAGTGTGACCGGCATTTGAGACACGCTCACGGTGCTTGTGCCCGCGTGTGATCTCCGATCTGGGGCAAGTTGGCACCGCGGATTTCACCTGGATTTGAGAATTGCCCTTGACACCCGCTTCTGGGGTGGGTAGTATTCTCCCTCGTTGGCTGCGGCCGACCGGTCGGAAACGACCGCCTGATCACACGGATCGGGGGCCCCTGCAGTTGACAGGGGACATGCGAAATGAATATACTGTTAAGGCTTTCCTGAGCGGGCAACGGTTCGCTCGAAAAGCCACGCGAGAGCGGAAGGAGCAGGCACCACGTAACCGACACGCGGAAGCGCGAAGGAAGTGTTGCCACCCGCCGTCCGGGCGGGTTTTGTTTCGCCGCCAGCACCTTGACAACTGAAGCGTAGTTCGTACAGCGTAAACAGACTCCCGCAATTCCGTTCGGCGCGGTTCGCGGTAACGCGAGTTCGTGTCGATTGGGTTGCATAACCAGGTAATTAATCCCCGTATAGGGGATCTTGATGGAGAGTTTGATCCTGGCTCAGGAACAACGCTGGCGGCGTGCCTAATGCATGCAAGTCGAACGGGAGCCTCTTCGGAGGTCGACCGTGGCGGACGGGTGAGGAACACGTGGGGAACCCATCCAAGCGAGGGGGATAGCCGCGGGAAACCGCGGATAATACCGCATGAGCTTGGTTCTCGGTGAGGGGATCAAGCAAAGGAGGAATCCGCGCTTGGCGGGGCCTGCGGCCTATCAGCTAGATGGCGGGGTAACGGCCCACCATGGCGATGACGGGTAGCTGGTCTGAGAGGACGATCAGCCACACGGGGACTGAGACACGGCCCCGACTCCTACGGGAGGCAGCAGCAAGGAATTTTCCGCAATGGGCGCAAGCCTGACGGAGCGACGCCGCGTGGGGGAAGACGCTTTTCGGAGTGTAAACCCCTTTTCTGGGGGATGAAGACAGTGACAGTACCCCAGGAAGAAGGACCGGCTAACTACGTGCCAGCAGCCGCGGTAAGACGTAGGGTCCGAGCGTTGTCCGGAGTTACTGGGCGTAAAGGGCGCGTAGGCGGCTTCTTGCGTCACACGTGAAAGCCCCCGGCTCAACCGGGGAGGGTCGTGTGAAACGGGGGAGCTGGAGGCAGCGAGAGGCTGGTGGAATTCCCGGAGTAGTGGTGAAATGCGTAGAGATCGGGAGGAACACCGGTGGCGAAGGCGGCCAGCTGGCGCTGACCTGACGCTGAGGCGCGAAGGCGTGGGGAGCGAACGGGATTAGATACCCCGGTAGTCCACGCAGTAAACGATGTGGACTAGGTGTGGGGGGAGTTGACCCCCTCCGTGCCGGCGCAAACGCAGTAAGTCCACCGCCTGGGGAGTACGGCCGCAAGGCTAAAACTCAAAGGAATTGACGGGGGCCCGCACAAGCAGCGGAGCGTGTGGTTTAATTCGACGCAACGCGCAGAACCTTACCAGGGCTTGACATCCTCGGAATCTGCCTGAAAGGGTGGAGTGCCTTCGGGAGCCGGGAGACAGGTGCTGCATGGCTGTCGTCAGCTCGTGTCGTGAGATGTTGGGTTAAGTCCCGCAACGAGCGCAACCCTCGTGCTTAGTTATGGTGATGTCTAAGCAGACTGCCGGGCACAACCCGGAGGAAGGGGGGGATGATGTCAAGTCAGCATGGCCCTTACGCCCTGGGCGACACACACGCTACAATGGCCGGGACAGCGGGCAGCCAAGCGGCAACGCGGAGCCAATCCCTGCAAACCCGGTCTCAGTTCGGATTGAGGGCTGCAACTCGCCCTCATGAAGTCGGAGTTGCTAGTAACCGCCGGTCAGCCATACGGCGGTGAATATGTTCCCGGGCCTTGTACACACCGCCCGTCACGTCATGAAAGCCGGCAACACCTGAAGCCGGTGGGCCAACCCGCAAGGGAGGCAGCCGTCGAGGGTGGGGCTGGTGATTGGGACGAAGTCGTAACAAGGTAGCCGTAGCGGAAGCTGCGGCTGGATCACCTCCTTTCTAGGGAGCTTGTCCTGGGTGACCAGGGCTACTTCCAGGTCAACCGTCTGAAGCAACAGGTGTTTACACCTGAGAGGCGCAGCGGATCAGCGATGGCCGTGCCTGTGGAGACCGATTATTCGGTGGAGGGCATGAGCGGCTGATTCCTCTGTTTCCGACGTTTCAGATGTGTTTCTCGGAGTCTTTTCCGTTTGTACGAACTACGCTTCAGCTGGCAAGGGCTACCTCGCCAGTTTTGCTGTCCCTGGAAATCTGGGATGGCATGCACATTAACAAGGGAGCGCATGGGAGCACCATGCGAAGGAAGAAGAACGACACCGAGAAGTCGACGCATCTGTGTTGGTGCAAGGATCGATCGAATCGGAGCGTCGGGCTGGGCGTGCCGTTGACGGCGTCTTACTGGGAGACCAGGAGATGGGTGTGGCGGGATGTGCTGAACGATGCACCGCAAGACGAGCGCACGGTGGATGCCTCGGCGTCTGGAGCCGAAGAAGGACGTGGCCAGGCGACGAAACGCCTCGGGGAGCTGCGGGCGAGCGCTGATCCGAGGATATCCGAATGGGGCAACCCCACCGGGGTGATACCCGGTGACCCTCCCTTGAACACATAGGGGGAGTGGAGGTAAGTGGGGGAACTGAAACATCTCAGTACCCCGAGGAAGAGAAAGTATTCCCGGAGTAGCGGCGAGCGAAACGGGAGGAGCCTAAACCGGACGGGTGGCACAGGCTGCCGCCGATGCCCGTCGGGGGTTGAACGGACCAAGAGGTGGGACGGCAGGGCCACCACAGAGTCAGAAACCCGAACTCGAGCCGAACGCTGCTGGAAGGGGCGACCAGAGGGGGTGAGAGTCCCGTAGGCGAACGAGGAAGGGC
>CAWGGU010000004.1:0-247500 GCA_963822235.1 uncultured Chloroflexia bacterium | reverse complement strand
CATCGGGGCAGCTGGCGTAGTCGGCGTCGAAGACGTGGCCATGCAGCTGCGCGTGAGATGGCAGATCAAAAATGCCCAGGCTGAAAGGGATCACGAGGTCGAGCGACGGTAAGCCCTTCGGAATAGAATTTGGCAGCTTCGCCCCCGCAACGGTGAATTCGGTCATGAAAGGCTGATCGGTGAGCGTTGGCAGGCTGGCCATCACCACCGGACAATTGGCGGGCGGGGCGATTGCCCCTCCTTGGTCGGTCGTAGGGGGATTTATGTGTGCGTCGACGACGAGCGATTGCTGCGGAGCGTTGCTCGGTTGGGCGGCGATATCGGTCACCGCATCATGCACACTCAACACGCCACTGGGGATCTCGCTCGGTGTGCCGGACGCCGGGCCGGAATGCGTTGGGGTGGATCCGGCGTTGATGCAAGCGGCGAGCAAGAGGAGCACGGGCCACCAGGCGATGCGTTTGACTCGTCGGGCGTTCAGCACAATCTCCTCGTTCCGCGTGCATGCACGCGGTGTGGCCGTGTAAACGGAGTGGCCCGTATTATAGTCATCTTGAGTGGTTGACGGAACGAACTGGCGCTGCGTGGTGCCGTTTCGGCACAGGCGGGAAAGGGAAATCGATATGCGGGACGATCGAATCGCGAAGTTAGCTCGTGTTTTGACTGAGTACTCGATGGAGATTCGCCCGGGAGACCTCGTGGTTCTTTCGGGCGGAATCCTCTCGTTGCCGCTCCTCAAAGCGGCCTATCGCGAGACGTTGCGATTGGGCGGTAACCCTGCGCTCGAGGTGCTGGTGCCGGAGATGACGGAGATCTTGCTTTCCGAGGGAAGCGACGAGCAGCTCAAAGCGATTGACCCGTTCGAGGGGATCGCATCGGAGCGTGCTGACGCACACTTACGCGTGAGCGCTTCGGAGAATACGCGTGCGATGACCGCGATCAGTCCGGCGCGACAGCAGACCTATTCCCGCGCCAGATCCGCCGTTCGCAGCACGCGCATGGATCGCGCCGCGTCGGGCGCATTGCGCTGGTCGTCGACCGTCTATCCCACGCAGGCCCACGCGCAAGAGGCGGAGATGTCGCTGCATGACTACGAGGAATTCATCGCCGCCGCGGGCTGGCTGGATGAGGACGACCCGGTCACGAAATGGCGCGAGGTAGGCGAATACCAAGCACGTCTGATCGACTGGCTGACGCCGAAACGTGAAGTGCGCGTCGTCTCGGAGGATACCGACCTGACGGTGAAGATCGGCGGACGCACCTGGATCAACTCCGACGGCCACCGTAATTTCCCCAGCGGCGAGATTTTTGCCGGACCAATCGAGGACTCGGTCGAGGGGCACATTCGATTCAGCTTCGCCTCCATCGTCCAGGGCCGTGAGGTGGACGACATCCACCTATGGTTCGAGCAGGGTAAAGTCGTGCGGGCCGAGGCGGCCAAGAACCAGGATTTCCTCGAATCGATGCTCGATACCGACGACGGCGCCCGCTACCTTGGCGAGTTCGCCTTCGGCACCAACGACAACATCTCACGCTTCACCCGCAACACGCTCTTCGACGAGAAGATGGGCGGCACGGTCCATATGGCGCTTGGCGCCGGCTATCCGGACAGCGGATCGAAAAACCGCAGTGCCATCCATTGGGATCTGATCCGGGACCTGCGCGGAGGCGGCGAAGTATGGGTCGATGGGGAGCTGTTCGAGAAGGACGGCATGATCCAGGTCGGGTGAGATACGAGACATAACAGGTACTCATTGAGAGAGGGATCATGGGAGATTCGGACATTCCTACGTTGGTCGAGCCGGAATGGCTTGAAACGCAGCTTGGAGCCGCGGATTTGCGGATTCTCGATTGCACCGTCGAATTGGCGCCCGTCGGCGCGGTCGACCGCAGCCCAATCAGCGGTCGTGCTGGTTGGGAGGCCGGGCATATTCCCGGGAGTAACTTCGCTGATCTGATCGGTGAGCTCTCCGATACGAATATCACGCGCTATTCCTTCCCATTCCCATCACGTGAGCAGTTCGCGGCTGCGATGTCGAAGCTCGGCGTGGACGACGGCACGCGCGTCGTGCTCTACGACACTGGGGCTGGTATGTGGGCCACAAGACTTTGGTGGCTGCTGCGTGCCTATGGATTCGATCGAGCGGGCGTGCTCAATGGCGGCTGGCAGCGTTGGAAAAGCGAGGGACGGCCAGTTTCGACCGATCCCGCGCCGACGCACGAAGCGACCTTCGTGGCTCGACCACGTCCGGAGCTGATCGTCGGTAAGGAAGACGTGCTGGCGGCCATCGGCGACTCAAACCAGCTCATCATCAACGCGTTGCGACCCGAAGCACATTCGGGTGCTTCACCACCTCGACACGGGCGGGCGGGCCATATCACGTCCAGCGTCAACGTTCCGGCGATGGGCCCGGGCTCGATCGTCGATCCTGAGACGTCGACCTATATCCCGCTGGATCAGATTCGGGCCAAGTTCGAGGACGCCGGCGTTCTGGGCAAGGAGCGCGTGATCACGTACTGCGGTGGCGGCATCGCCGCCAGCAGTGCCGCGTTCGCGCTGCACCTGATCGGCGTCGATAACGTATCGCTCTACGACGCGTCTCTCTCGGAATGGGCCAACGACCCAACGCTGCCGATGGAGACCGACGAGTAGGCAGCGCACAATCCTGACTGGCTGGCCTCACCATCAAATGATCAGGTCGATGAGGGCTCGGCGCAGACCGGCATAACGGTCTGCGCCGAGCCGTTCGGACCAGTCCGCCTCGATGTCCGCGATGATGGCCTCGGCAGCGCGGGACAACTCAATCCCGCGCGGCGACAGTCGCACGAGCTTGGCCCGGCCGTCGGTGGGGTCTGCCACGCGTTCCAGGTAGCCTAGTTCTTCCAGTTCCGTCACCATCCGCCCGAGATACTGCTTGGTCAGCTGCGAGCGTTCGGCGAGTTCGGTCACGCGGGTTCCTGATTCACCGATCAGCTGAAAGACGATGGCGTGGGCTGGATGGATGTCGTTGAAGCCCATCCCTCCCAGACGCATGAAGAGCTGATCGATGAACGTTTGATAGGGCAGGCGCAATAGCTGCGACGTGTTCTGCCGCCCCAACTCTTGATTGCGATCCTCAGGAAGCAAGCCCATCTTTTGGCGCCACCTCACTTGACAGATAAGAACTAATAGTTACTATATAGTCACCTCAGGTTACGAGTTTACCTGCGGCAGCATCATCAGTCGAGCACTGCGCGTGATTGCGCCAGGAGGGCAGGACTATGAGCGCGACAACAACCACTGGGTATGTCCTTGGCCCAGGGGAGGGCAAGTCGACCTGGTTTCTCGAAACCCTGATGACGGTGAAGGCGGGCGACGCCGAAACGGGCGGTGCGTTCACGCTGCTCGAATGGACCGCACCTTCAGGATTTTCACCGCCGCCGCATATGCATCGCGTCGAGGACGAGGCCTTCTACATTCTTGAAGGAACGATGTTGGTGCGATGTGGCGATCAGAGATGGGAGGCCGGGTCAGGTGCTTTCGTGTTTCTGCCACACGGGATCGAGCACGGGTTCACCGTGACGAGTGACGTTCCACTGCGCGGTCTGCAACTCACGCTTCCAGCAGGTTTCGAACGGTTCATCGAGGAGGCTGGTCTGCCTGCACGGGATCTGACACTTCCGGAGCCAGCAGCCCCAAACGTACCCAGACTTCTTGCCGCGGCCGAGCGCTGCAACATTGAGATCAGGGTTCCCACTCCAACGGAGCGGGCGGATTAGCAAGAGAAAAGGGAGCTTCAGGAGGCACCGACCGGCAGTAGTTGACGTAACTGCCGGTCAACGGCAGCGATGCAACTCGTTCGTACCGTACGACACTGCACCGACCCTCGAGGCCCATCGGGTACTGATCGATTCGCGCGCGCATATTGTGGACTCGCGTGCCTTCATACGCGTACGTGAGCCGCTGTGCTGCCCCCAGCTCGCCTGGATGATATGGGTCAGCCGGCAGACGAGCTCAGCCGATAGTCGTGCGGCGCCCAGCCGTCACGCTCAGGCGTTGTCGCGGTGCTTTCCTTGTCGCGATCATCCACCGACTCGTCGGGCGATTGGCCGACCAGGCGATCGAGGCACCCTGCGATCCAGGCGAATGCCGCCGCCTGCCCAAGATAGAATCGTTCGTTTCCCTGGAGGCGACGGAGATTCTCGTCATCCTGATTCAGGCTCTGCAGCATCCAGTTCTCGTGCGATTCGCGTGCGGCGGCGGCCGATTCCTCGAGACATTCAGAGATGTGAGACGTGAGCTCTCGGAGTGATTCCATGAGATTTGCCGACGCGTCGTTCGGAGAGGGTTCGCCTGCTGGCATGTTTGCAGCCAGACTCTGGTGTTCATGCACTGAAATCTCCTCAACAACATAGAGGTAGCGGCCAGTATGGAGCTCCCACCGTCGATGTCCTGGCGTCGGAGGACGCCATTGCGCGTCGGCGGGACAGCTTTTCGTGATCTGTGCCTGCGCGTCGGAGACAGAATGAAACAATCCGAGCACGAGCGGCGAACTGTTCACGGTCTCGGGCGTCGGCTGTCGAAACAGCGTGTACAGGCTTTTCATCAATGCTCCTGAGCCGAATGACGTCGAAGACAGTCGTTGAAGGAGCACAACAAATGCCAGCGCAGACCACGAAATGGCCAAATTGAACCGAAACTTCGTACGCAATTTTGGCTGTTTCATGGAAGGAAATTCGGGGCATTCATGCGTGGTGTCGGCAGGACCGATGGCCCTGCGGAAACGTCGCTGCCTATGATTCCCGGTCCGACGATCCCCTCGCACCGTTTCAAGCAGGGTGGGTCGTCACTGGGGTTCCAGTGCCACTGTGCCCAGAACGTGCTTTGCGCATAAGCTTCCTTATGCGCAAAGGCTTTGGATGGACTCGTCCGAAACGGGGGGATCGCCACACTCGGGCACGAATCGGGCCAAAATTCGAGCGTGGGTGTCGGACGTCGCGAATTTTGCCGAACATGAGGCGCGAGACTGCATTTCAGCCCGGATCTGCGAACGAACCGTCGCCATTCGGCAAATGTTGGTCCGTTGGTTGGTCGTCGCGTTGATCGGTCTGTGACGCGATCAGCATTGGACGTTCGAGTTATTCGCGGTGCTGGCTCTGGCCGGCAGCCTAAGTGATTAGATCGATCACCACGCCGCCGGTCTCACATGACCGTCTCGTTCGTCGTGGCGTTCTTTGTTCCGCCGCTCTCCCAAAGGCAGCCGGGCCTGTCGCGACGCGTCGACCGACCGCAACCGGAGTAGTCGACGAACTCCGAGTATTTATGTCACGTAGACGCGAGGGCTCACCGGCATCAGAACATGATGACCGAACGCAGCGTTTCACCACGTTTCATGGCGTCGAACGCGTCTTCAGCTTCGTCGAGGGTGATGGTGCGCGAAACCAGATCGTCCAGATTGAGTCGCCCCTGCTGGTACCACTCGGCGAGTAAAGGAAAGTCGCGCGTTGGTAAACAATCACCGTACCAGCACGGACGAACGTTGCCGCCCGTATCGAAGAATCGCTGCATATCCAGATCGAGCCGTGGGCCGGGGCCAGGCACGCCGATCATGACACAGGTTCCGGCCAAATCCCGGCACCAGAGCGCCTGTTCCAGCGTCTCCGGCAGGCCGACTGCTTCGAAGGAGTAGTCCACGCCAAACCCTCCGGTCAGCTCTTTGATGGCCGCGACAGGATCGACTTCGCCGGCATTCACCAGGTGTGTCGCGCCAAACTGCTTGGCCCATTCGAGCTTCTGCGGATCGACATCGACGGCGATGATGGTGGTGGCGCCGGCCAACCTGGCGCCCTGGATAACGCTGTCGCCCACTCCGCCACAGCCGAACACAGCGACCGTCGCACCAGGTTTGACATCGGCCGAGTAAAGGGCCGCACCGACGCCGGTCATCACGCCGCATCCGATCAATGACATCTGCGCAGGCGGAAGATCGGCAGAGACGGGAATAGCTTGCTTTTCGTGCACCAGCGTATGGGTGCAGAAGGTGCCGATACCGAGCACGGGTGACAGCTTCTCGCCGTCCTGCGTGTACATCTTGTTGGAGGCGTTAAGGCTGGCGGCACACAGGTTGGGCTTGCCGTTCGAGCAGAAGCGACAGGTGCCGCATGGCGCGCGCCAGGCGAGGATGACGTACTGGCCGACCCGGCTCGGATCAACGTTTGCACCCACGGCCTGAATGATCCCGGCGCCCTCATGACCCATGAGGAAGGGGAAGCCCGACGTCCCGTAGGTGCCGGACTTGACGCCCAGATCGGTGTGACAAACACCAGATGCCAGGATGCGCACCAACACATCGTTGGGGCCGGGATCCTCGATGGTGAAATCCTCGATGACCACTGCGTCGCCAGGAACTCGTGCGATCGCTCCACGCGCGGTTGTCGTCATGGCCGCTCCCACCCACTTCGTTCATGCTCGCCAAAGTAGGCGTCCATGGTGCGGTATTGGCCCTGAATCGTCAATCGCGAACCGCGAATCGCAGGGCATCGCCCTACGATCGATTTATTGACCGCCGTTCAGCCGGAAACGGCGAGCAGCTGTCGAGTGGCATCCGGATAATCCATGCGCCAGTGCGGTTGAAGGATGAAGCGCCCGGCGACGACCGTTCGCTCCCCGATCTCGCGATAGAAGTTGGTATCGGTTCGGCTGGAGAGATGATGTTGACTGACACCCCAGCGGTAGATGTAAAACCATTCGGCGCGGGTCAGTTTCGGCGCTCCACGGTTTGGATCGACCACATTGGGACGCGTCGACAGCCGCGCGTCAACCGCCGCGTCCTCGCCGAGGTTGACCGGCGGGCTCCCGCCAACGGCCGCGAAGGCGCTCCAGCGGAACAAGCTGGCATTGAAGGCGTAGCCCATCGAGTGGTCGCCGTGCAGTCCCTGCGTATCAAGGAACCAGTAGGCCCGTGGATTGAAGTAATCGGCGTCGCCCATCCGCTCGACCGAAAAGTCGAGCCGCCACGGCAGGCTGATGTCATCGTCGTCCCAACGTGCGATGAGTTCCCCGCGGGCGATGGCGATCGCGGCGTTGTCTTTGTCGCCCAGGGTCGGATAGCGCATGGGGGCATTCACCACCCGAACGCCCGGCGCGTCGCAGACCAGTTCCTGCTGCGGGCAGTCGTTGAAGACGATGAGCTCCTTGTTGGGGTACGTCTGGCGCAGAAACGACTCGACCGCCTCCTCCAGTAGCCACTGAGTCTCAGGTGACCGCGCGTAAGTCAGGCAGATGCAGCTGACCAGAGGCAGGTTGGACGACGTATCCGCTGGCGTCCGGTTGTCCGGCCCGACGAGGGTCGAAGCGTTTGACTCCAACCCTCATCGATTGACTCGTGCTGTTCTCGGATCGCTACGGCGTGAGCCGGTGAAGATCACGCGGGAAGAGCGTCGTCTCACGCACGTTGCTGACGCCGCACAGCCGGGCGATGAAGCGTTCGACGCCGAGTGCGAAACCGCCATGTGGCGGCATACCGTGCTTGAACGCCTGCAGATACCCCTCGTATGGCCCCACGTCCGCGCCACGGGACGCCAGCGCATCAACATAGTCCTGGTATCTGTGCAGGCGCTGTCCGCCGGTCACGATTTCCAACCCACGAAACAGCAGGTCGAAGCTGTTCGAATATTCCGGCCGCGCTGGATCCGGATGCGTGTAGAACGGCCTCTTGGCCATCGGATATCCAGTCACGAACAGGAACTCCGAGCCATGTATGCTCCGCGCCCATTCCCCGAGCCAGCGCTCATGTGACGGCGCCAGATCGATCTCTCCGGCCAGATCCTCGCCGGTGGTACGTCCGAGCATCTCCATGGCTTCAGCGAAGTGGATGGACGGGATGTGCTTTGGCGGAGCGAGGCCATGGCTATTCTCGATTGTTATGTCGGCTTCGGTGACGGCCATCACCGATTCGACCATTCCGGCGATCACCTGCGTCAGGACCGCCATCACGCTGGTGTGGTCCTGAATGAATCCCATCTCGGCATCGAGCGAGA
Organism: uncultured Chloroflexia bacterium; assembly: GCA_963822235.1. Taxonomy (GTDB): domain Bacteria; phylum Chloroflexota; class Chloroflexia; order Thermomicrobiales; family Thermomicrobiaceae; genus CALAGB01. The sequence goes on along the minus strand of CAWGGU010000004.1, from coordinate 239,481 downwards.
CGTATTCGTTCAGATGCCGCGGCGTGTCGTGCGGCTCGGCACGAAAGACCGGTCCTACTTCGTAGACGCGCTCGAACACGCCGACCATCATCTGCTTGTAGAACTGAGGACTCTGCGCCAGGAAGGCCGGCCGGCCGAAGTAATCGAGCTGAAAGACGTTGGCCCCGCTTTCGGTGGCCGAGGCTACGATCTTGGGCGTGGCGATTTCGGTGAATCCCAAGCCGTCGAGCGTGCGGCGGAAACCAGCCAGCGCGGCAGCCATCAGTCGAAAACGAGCGCGCAGCCGTTCGTGTCGCAGCGACAGCGGCGCATGATCGAGCACCGTCGGCAGTTGTGCGGCGATCTGCGGACGGAACAGGTCGAACGGTGGCGCCTCATGAGGTTCGACCAGCACGTCGACGAACTCGGCACGCAGCTCGACGCCACCCGGCGCCTGATCGGAGTGCACCGCCTGACCGTCGATCACCAGCACCGACTCCGGAGGGAGCGATGCTGTCCGCTCGATGAGCAACGGGTCTTCGATCACGACCTGTGCCGTGCCTCTGCCGTCGCGCAAGATAAGGAAGCTGATTGCGCCAAGCTGGCGCCTGCGGAGAAGCCAGCCAGCGAGCCGTATGCGGCTGCCGGCATGTGCGGAAAGATCCGTGGTCCAAAGACGTTCCACGGCGACACCTCCTGAAAATAAACATCGCCTCCTCGCCATGCGGACGAGGGAGGCGCTCGCGGTGCCACCGCACTTCGTCGCCGCATTTGGTGTCGCGGCGACCTCGGCACCTGCTAACGGAGGTGAACCGTCAGGGGCTACTGGGCTGAAGCGCCGTTCTCCCCCGCGCTCTGGAGGGTCTTCGCTGGGATCGGATACCGCTATTCCACCATCAGCGGCTCTCTAGACTCCGAGCGTCCCACCTACTCTGCTCCATCAACGCTTTCGTCTACCATAACGACCGACGATCGAAAGAGCAAGCACTGGATGCGTCTTCTATCGGCGACTGAACAGAGCGCGACCGTGGAGGTCGAATCATAGTCCGTCTGTTCGCTGTGTCCGGTCGGCACGGCCGGACACCGGCCCTCACTCACTCCAGAACCGGTCCGCTTCCCCGGTCTGAATTCATCTTTCCTTGCCTCATCCCTATTCCGAACGCGAATTTGCCGGTCCAGATCGGCTTGCGACCTATCTTGACTCATGCGTACGGACATGATATCTTGTCTGCGAGTCAACTGTCATTGAGAGAGGAGCCCTCAGTTGGGCGAACAGCGGCTCATCCCGTTGAAACAGGCCCGAGAGCAGCTCGGTATCAGCAAGGTGACCATGGCGCGCCTCGTCAAGGAACGCCGCTTCAAGGTGTACGAAAACCCTCTCGATCGGCGGCAGAAGCTCGTCGATCCAGTCGAACTCTCCAACGCCGTTCGTCCGCAAGCTATGTCGGACGAAGCCGATGCCCGCGATGCCTGACGGCCGTCGTCGGCGAACCTCAGTGAGACGAAAGGTTGAGGTACAGGACTATGGATCCCTCTCGCATTAGACTAGAGGACGATCGATTCGGCCTCATCGGTCTCTCCTTTCGACCACAGAATCGGGCCACATTTATGGGCCGCGACGGTGATGACTTTGTCTGGGCCGTGGGCATCGTGGTCGCCGATGAAGACGAGATTCAGACGGTCGAGATCGATCAGCACGGGGCCAAATCCTCTCGTATGCTGACTCCTGGTGAGCTCTTTGAAGGTCTCGAAATTTTGGCGAGCCCTGGCGAATCCGCTCACGTCATCGTGGGGACCGTCACTCTCCTTGGAATGGAGCTTCGGGCCAGTAATGCGACAAGCGCGCACGATTTCGCGGGCCTGCTGCGTGAAGCCGCGGACGACCGCAACTGGCGTCTGCCCCTGCACCTCATTGGCCAGCCTCGCGACCTACAGTTGTCGGCACAAGGGCGTGAGATCCTGCGTCAAACGGCCACGTCGATCGAGCAGGAGGGACACGCTCGCACATCCTTGTCGGCGGCGAGCCGCCTCGAGCTCTCGTCTCAGACGCTGGATTCCATTCGCCGCCGCATCGCGCGCAAGTCGCTGCAGGCCTATCGCATGCACGGCCGCTGGTATGTAGTGCTCGACAACCTCTCGCGTTCACGCTCATCCGATCTGAATGGAACGTCGACGGTCGGCGTTCCAACACAACAGGCGGCGCCAGAGATTCCGAGTCCATTCGAAGAAGCTCCGGAACAGACTCAGGCCGAGCACGAGCACGCCGTGGCCACCGAGATCGCTCTGGAAGAGCCCTTCGTTGCGCCAGCGGAGCCGGATGAGCCTGCGCAAGAGGAGACGATCCACCTCCAGGAGGAAGAGATCGAGCCAGTTTCCCAGATCACCGAGGTGGAGGAGCCGCGCGAAGCTCCGACCGAAGATGATCTGGCCGCGTTCGTCTCTGAAGCGACCGAGCCCGAGCCGGAACCGATCACGGCGGAGCTACCTGTCGCCGAAGTGGCCGAGCCTGAGGCATTGTCGGTCACCGAAGCTGAACCGGAATTTGTCGCCGAGGCTGCGGACGAGCCGTCTATGGCAGAAGAAACGCCAGGCGAGCCTGAGCAGTCGACGACAGAACAGCCGGTCACGCAAGCCGACGAGCAGCCCGATTCGTCGCTCAATCACGTCGATAAGCTCATCTCGGAGTCGGTACTGGACCAGTTCGTGATTGCCGACGCCGAGACCTTCGTGCCAACGCAGTGGACCGCGGAGACCACGGCCGAGACAGCGACGCAACCTGAAGCCGACGTCGTTTCGGAACAAACGAGTGGTGACGCAGCCGAGCAGGTGTGGAAGAGGCGGTCCCCGAGGCCGATCTCGAAGCAGCCACCGAAGAGGCGATGGATGCCAGCCTTGATGCGCCGTCCGATATTGAAGAGGTCGAGTCAGTCGTCGCCGAGTCGACGCTCGTCGCAGCCGAACCTGAGAGTGTCGAGACCGATCTGACTGACGAGTCCGTCTTACCCGTTGCCGAAACGCACGAAGAGCCGTCTGACGAGCTACAGGCTGCCGCGCCTGAGGTAACCGATGAGGCTGACGTGCTCGAAGAAGAGGCTTCGGTCGTCGCAGCCGATGAATCCCAAGCGGAGTCGCTCGAAGTCGAGCCAGAGCCAATAACTGACGAGTCGGAAGCCGCGCCGGAACCGCCTGCGCCTGAAGAGTCTCAATCCCCGCAAGAGCCGGTCTTTGCGGCCGCCGAAGCAGAAGAGCACGTCGTGCTGGCGAGCGCCGAGGAAGCCGAGGCGGTGGCGGAGCCTTCTGAGTCGGAGGATTTGCTGGAAGCGGAAGCTGAGACCGAACCAGCACCACCAGTCTCCGATGAAGCGGAAGTCGTCGAGGCCGAGGCGGAGCCCGAAGAAGCGACAGAGCAGGCTGAAGTCGTGGAGATCGCGGCCGAAGCTGAAGCGAGCGAAGAGACGAGCGAGGAGACGCCCGAACCGGAAGGGCAACCCGAGGCCGAAGAGGCTGAAGACGTCGAATTCGCGGCCCAAGCCGACGCTGGCGAAGAGGCACGCGAGGAGGCACCCGAGGCCGAAGAGGCGTTCGCCTCCTCAGGCTTTGTTGGACCGGATCTCAATTTGCTGACGCATCTGCGAACTGAAGTGGACTTTTTGCGCCAGCAGGGTCAGGAGAAGGATCGGCAGATCGTTGCCTGGATCAACGGCGCTCAGTGGCTGCAACCGTTCGTGGATCAGATTCGCTCACTCGAGCATCAGGTCGAGCGACTCGGCGAGTTGCAGGCCAAGCGTGATGGCGATCGCATTTCGGATCTGATGTCAGAGCGGGATTCGTTGCGCCAGCGGCTGGAGTCGCTCGAAACTGAGATCATGGAGGCGCGCTCGGCTCAGAACGCGGCGGACGCGAACCGTCGTTCCTGGTTTCGGCGCATGATGAGCTCGGACTGATCGCGGCTAGCGCATCGTCTGCCAGAAACTGAGACCCATCGCCGCGACTCCGGTGATGAAATAGATGACGCAGATGACCAGCACGAGAACGACCATCGCGGTCAGCGCTGTGCAGCCTGCCCGTTTGAAGGGTTCGGATCGCTCTTCTGAGGGATCAGTTCCGTTGGCGGTAAAGAGCGGGATCTTCGAATCCGAGGGTTCCATGCAAACCTTTCATCGTGCTGACCGGACTGTCGGTACTTCCTCCCCGAGCGGTCTGGGCTGTCGTCCGGCCGCCGACGGCATGATGATACCGATTTGGGAAGCCTTTGGCGAAGTACTCGATCAGTCGTCTCCGACGGCCGCCGCTCCGGTCATCATCAGCGGATCGAGCGCCTTCATCACAGTCCAGGATGCCGGGTTCCCCTCAAAAACCGTGCGCCGCTCCAATGCCCGCAGCACCAATTCGCTTATGTCAATCCCCGACTCCGCCCCTTCCGCCTCGGCGATCGATGCGTGTGTCGCCGGGTGGCGCGGCACGAAGACTGTGCAGCAGTCGTCGTCGGGCGTGCGTGAGATCGGCTCGGTTCCGATGCGCTGCGATTCCTCGATGATCTCGATCTTGTCCATGCCGATCAGCGGCCGAAATACCGGTAATCCGACGGCCGACTCGATGGTGCGGATGTTCTCCAACGTTTGCGAGGCGACCTGTCCCAGGCTCTCGCCCGTCACGAGTGCCCCGGCGCCGTATTCAAGTGCCAGTGCTTCGGCAATTCGCAGCATCAGCCGTCGATAGAGAACGACGCGCAACTCAGGCTCGCAGGTCACGGCGATCTCTCGTTGCAGGTCGCCGATCGGCACGGTCACCAGTCGAAGCGCCGGTTGGCTGCGAGCGAGTATCTGGGTGATCTCGATGACCTTTTCGATCGATGTGGAGCGGACGAACGGGTAGGCATGGAAATGGACCAGCGTGAGCGCACAGCCGCGCTTCAGCATGCGATAGGCGGCCACCGGTGAGTCGTATCCGCCGGAGATCAGCGACACGACATGGCCGCTCGTGCCGACCGGCAGCCCTCCGGGACCTGGCAGCACACCCGCGGTGACGTAGGCGCCCTCGTGCAAGATCTCGATCTGATATGTGACGTCCGGCTTGCTCAGATTTACCGGAGCCTGGGTCCGGTCCTGAATGAATGCGCCAATTTCTCGTTCGACCTCCGGTGACGTCAGCGGATAGGACTTATCCGGCCGCTTCACCCGCACGCGAAAGGTGCCGGTTGGCGGGCCATCAGCGTCGAGCAACAACGCGGTCGCCTCGCGTATCGACGAGAGGCGGGTATCCGACTCCAATGTCAAAGAGAAATTCTGGATGCCGAAGACGCGTGCGATTCGTTCTCGCAGCTCGGGCCAGTCCCGCAGATTTTCCAGAGTGATCAGGATGCGTCCGGTGCGGATCTTAACGGATTGATACGGCACGTCACGCAGCGCCCAGGTGATGTTGCCGGTCAGGGCACGCATGAAGTGCCGCCGGTTGCGCCCTTTGAGCGCGACTTCGTGCACGCGCGCGATGATCACAGGTCGAATTCGTGCCGCGTCCACCGTTACTCCCACGTCTCTCCCATATTGCCGACCGACTCGCGGCACGTCTTTCCCGGGCACCGATGTCGTTCCCACCAACGACGACGACCGCCCGTGGGGCGGCTCGACACCCGGCCTAAGTTTATGACAAATTCATGGGAACCGCGTCAGTGATCGTTGCGATCGCGCGGTTCCCCAATAGCGTGCCGTGCGGCGTTGCGTCGATGCGAACCGACTCCTGTTCGATCCGCATCCGGTCACTCGTCCGAGACCCAGCCAGCGCGGCTCGTCTGTCAAATGGAGCTACGATTCCGTGCCGATCTTACTGGTGACGAGCTGTTCGAGCTCATCCTCCTCGGGGAATCGATCCATCTTGAGCTTCGAGAAGACGACGTTACCGTCCACGCTCACTTCGAACCTGCCGCCACTGGAGGGCTTGAGTGTCGCCCCCGAAATCTGGGCGTCAAAACGGTCGAGCAGCCGATCCACCGAACTGGTGGCTCTCTCGCGATAGCCTCAAGAGGTGCAGTATTCGATCTCCACCGTGTGCAACATGGTGACCCTTTCACAAATCGCCGAACGGCGAGGCATAAATCCTCAACGCCCTACTCTACCATACCGTCTTTTTGCGCCTGAGCTCTAATTGGCGCCGCGACTTTCCCGAGCGCGCAGCGTCAGGTATTCTTAGCGACCTTGTGCCTGGCATGGATACGCGTTCGACGTGGTTAGGACTGAAATGCTCCGAGTCATGAAATTTGGTGGCACATCGGTCGGCACTCCCGCCGCCATCGACCAAACGGTTGGCGTGCTTGCGCGCCAGCAAGCCGGCGGCGATTCGTTGGTGGCGGTCGTCTCCGCGCTGAGCGGCGTGACCAATCTGCTGCTCGATTCGGCCGCCGCGGCTTCTTCCGGCCATCGAGATGCCGCATCGCGACTGCGACAGGGCCTGCGTGATCGTCATCTCGCGACGATCGACGAGCTGATCAACGACCCGGCGCGTCGTGAGCGCGTCACCGCCACCGTCGAAGACCTGATCGAGCGCTGCGGACGATTGATCGAGTCCGTTCAGGTGCTGCGCGATCTCTCCCCTCGCTCGAGCGACCTGATCGTCTCCTTTGGCGAGCGGATGAGCTCGGTGGTGGTGGCCGCGGTGCTTGAGGATCGTGGCATTCCTGCCACCAACGTCGATGCGGACCAGGTCATCGTGACCGACGACGTCTTTGGTGCGGCCAGTCCGTTGCTCGCCGAGACGCGCGCCAAGGCGGATGAGGTGCTTCGGCCCCTCCTGGATGCGGGTACGCTGCCCGTGGTGACCGGCTTCTTCGGGGCAAGTGAGTCTGGCGCAACAACGACGTTAGGACGCGGTGGATCCGACTTCTCAGCCTCGATTCTGGGAAATGCCGTGGGCGCCGACGAGATCTGGATCTGGACCGACGTCGACGGCGTGATGTCGGCCGACCCTCGTCTTGTTCCGGACGCGCATACGCTCCCTGCCATCTCCTTCAGCGAGGCGACCGAACTGGCCTATTTCGGCGCCAAGGTCATTCATTCGCGCACCATGCAGCCCGCCGCTGAAGAGAACATTCCGATCTGGATCAAGAACACCTTCAACCCCGACCATCCTGGGACGCGTATCGGCCCGGAGCCGGCCGAAAATGGTGCGGTCAAAGCCATCACGGCCATCCCAAACGTCAGCGTGATCAACGTCGAGGGCAGCGGCTTTCTCGGAGTCGCCAGCGTCACGGCGCGCGTCTTTGGCGCCATCGGGCGGGCCGGAATCAACGTCTACATGATCTCGCAGGCCTCGTCGCAGCACAGTCTGAGCTTCGTGGTGCCCAAGGCGGACGGCGAGCGCGCCATGCGCGAGCTGCGCTCAGAACTTGAGCTGGAGCTCCATCGCGGAACTGTGTTGAGCCTGGCGCTGAATCCGGATCTGGCCGCGGTCGCGGTGGTTGGCGCGGGTATGCGTGGCACGCCCGGCGTGGCCGGCGGCGTCTTCCGGACGCTGGGGGACGAGCACATCAACGTGGTCACGATCGCTCAGGGATCGTCGGAATTGAATATCTCCTGCGTGATCTCGATGGCGGATCTGCCGCGCGCCGTCCCGGCGCTCCATCGAGCCTTCCACCTGCAGACGTAGCGTCGGTAGCAGTCTCAGGGCTGATTGACGTCCTCGGTCGGGGGCTGTTCGAACGACCGTACACGCACTTTGGGCTGAAAGCTGATCCGGCGCACGACTCCAGTCGACCGCCCGCGATAAGTCGGCACCTTGAAGGTGGACGTGGTCTCGCCTTTTTCCGGTTCGGCGGTAGCCACCGGACCGCGCGTCGGCTGAACCGCGTCCGTCCAGTCCCGCTTCTCCTGTGGTTGTTTTGCTGGGGTAATCGGAAGCTCCTGGGTCGATTCGGCGGGATTACCGGCCGTGAAGCGAGCCAGTGGACGCCGCTCATGGCGGCTCAACGTGCGCAATGCCATGACGCTGAGCGCCACGATCACCAGCGGAAAGACGATGAAGGCGGCGATGAACGAGAAATCTCCGAGAGACATCGATTGACACCCCTGAACCTGGTGTGATCGCGCTGAACGTGACGCTCGCAACGCCGGCCTCCGCGTCCGAACGCCGGTTGCGGCGGTTCGCGGCTCATGCGTTGACGCAGATTATGTCGGATTCGTCGTGGTCGAGACCAGTCGACCGGCGGTGCTCGCTCGACCATTCACCACGTCATGTGGCCGCAACGTGATTCAATCGATGCTGTGCGTGGCCGCCGCGCCACGAATCCTGGCGTTGAAAGGATTACACATGTTGCTCTGGGCGGCTTTGACGCTCGCGGTGGCGCTGCTGCTTATCGTGGGGATCGACCGATTGCTGCGAAGGTTGGGCGCCATGCCCGAGCGGCCGGACGACGCGAAATCCGGCGTCAGGGACGTGCTGCGCAGTGTCGAGGAGTGGCAGCACGCCTACGAGCGGCGACGCGGCAAAACGTCTTCTGACGAGTGATGTCAGTTCGCGGTCGGGTTCACCCCGGCAATTCCGGGCGGCGTCTGCCGATTCTCGTCATGCGGCGCGTTGAACGCCTGGGCTGTCTTCGCGAGATGCCGTAGCCGATCCTCCACCATTCGATGGACGGTCCCCTCGGGGTAGCTGCCATCCTCCTGCTGTGCTCCGGCGGGAACGCCAGTCAGCAGCTCGATCCCCTCGTCAATGGTCGAGACCTGCCAGATCGAGAATTTGCCATCCCGCACTGCCTGCACAATTTCTTCAGCGAGCATCAGCGTCGGCACGTTCGTCTTGGGAATCATCACGCCTTGATCGCCGGTCAATCCGTGCGCTTTGCAGACGGCGAAGAAGCCTTCAATCTTGTGGGTTACGCCGCCGACCGCCTGCACGTCGCCATATTGGTTGACCGAACCCGTCACGGCGATTCCCTGTCGCAGCGGCAATCCGGAAAGCGCCGACAGGAGCGCGTAGAGTTCGGTCGATGAAGCCGAATCACCGTCGATTTCGCTGTAGGATTGCTCGAATGTAATTGTGGCCGAGACCGCCAGCGGCATGTGCTCGCCATAGGCGCCGCGCAGATAACCGCTCAGGATCATGACGCCCTTGGAGTGGATCGCTCCGGAAAGCTCTGTCTCGCGCTCGACACTCACGATGTTGCCGCGCCCCAGCGACACGCGCGCCGTGATACGCGATGGTTGTCCGAACTCGTAGTCGCCAAGATTGAGTACGGCCAGTCCGTTGACCTGCCCGACCCGTTCACCCTCGGTGCCGATCATGATCGTGCCGTTGTCGATCATCTCGTGAATCCGCTCCTCCACCAGGTTGGAGCGGTACACGCGTTTGCGGATGGCAGTGTCGACGTCACTGGCCATGACCGGGTCGTGTCCTTCCCGTTTGGCCCAGTAGCTAGCCTCAGTGACGACGTTGGCGATCTCGAGCAACCGCGCGGAGAGCTTGCGCTGATCCTCGCGCAGGCGTGATCCGTGTTCGATCACACGAGCCACCGCGCCACGTTCGAAGTGACGCAGTTGTGCGTCGCGAACGTGGCGGCTGATGAAGGCGGCGTAGTTCTGCACGTGTTCGTCCGACCATTCCATGTCGGGCGCGAAATCGGCCTTCACCTTGAATAGCTCTGGAAACTCGTCGTCGAGCGTCAACAGAGCCTGATAGATGTTGGGCGGTCCGACCAGCACCACCTTGAGATTAAGCGGGATCGGCTCGGGTCGTAGCGCGGCGGTCGGAAGCGCGCTGTACTGCTCACCCAGGTTCTCCATGGTGATTTCGCGACAGATGAGGCTGCGCTTGAGCGCGTCCCAGGAAAAGGGGCTGCGCAACACATCGACGACCTGCAGCACCAGGAATCCGCCATTCGCGCGATGCAGCGCACCCGGCTTGATCTGCGAGAAATCGGTCACCATCGAGCCAAAGGTGGCCCGATAATCGATCCGGCCGATCAAGTTGTAATACGTCGGGTTGCGCTCGAAGACGACCGGTGCGCCCTTCGCCTGACTGTTGTCGATCAGGACGTTGACGCGATAGCGCGCGAGATGCTCCTCTCGCTGCTGCGACTGAAGCTGCGCCACCGGGAGCGATCCGCCCGCCTGGGACTGATCGACGGGCGGCGGGGCGAAGTCGTGCAGATGCGCCGGAATGTCGTTCTGCAGCTCATTCAGATAGGCCAGGATCTTCGGAAAGAGGCTATATCGTTCGCGCAGCTCTTCCAGGAAGGGGCCGATGACGAAGATGGCTATCTCGCGATCCAGTTCGCTGATGCGCAGGGCTGCCTGCTTCTCGATCTGACGCAGCTCTCGCAGCGCAGACGCAATCTGCGTCTGAATCTCTTCGCCCTGCTGCGCGAATGATTGCTGCTGCTCGGCCGGCAGCTTTTCAAACTGCTCCGGTGTGATCGGCTTACCGTCCACGACCGGAACGGTGACGATGCCCGCCGGAGTCATCTCCAGGGTGAATCCGCGTGCTTCCGCGAAGGTCTGCAGCGAAGCGAAGACTGAGTCTCGCTGCTGGGTCAGCCCGTTGAGCGCCTGTCGACGGCGGCGCTCGTACTCTTCGCTCTCGAACGCACGCGGGATCTCGCGTTGCGCCGCCACAACGAACTCACTCATATCGTGATTGAACTGAATGCCGCGTCCCGATGGGAGCTCGATCGATCGTGGTTGATCAGGGTCAGCGAAATTGTGGACGTAGATCCAATCAGAAGGTGGACGCAACTGTGCCGACAGTTCGGTCAGGTAATCCAGGATCGTGCTTTCGCGTCCAGATCCGGTGCTGCCGGAGAGGAAGAGGTTGTACCCATGCGTATCGATCTGCAGACCAAACTCGATGGCGTCTATGGCGCGCGGCTGCCCGATCGTGCCAACCAGGGGCTTTACCTCGGCCGTGGTCTGAAACGTGAGACTGGCCGGATCCATGTGTCGCCGCAGTTGTTCCGGCGCCACGCGCGCCCGGGTCCGAAGATCGTCGCTGGCCATCGATCACCCTTTCCGCCCGACTCGCGACTGGCATCTGCCAGTTCGATGTATCGAGACAGGGCTATCGTACCCAGAATTCCGTGATTGAGAAGTGGATCACGAGATCAACGATACGATCAGCCAGAACGGCACGATAAATATGAGCCAGGAGACGATGGCTGTCCCGATGGCGCGTCCGGTGCTGAAGTCGAGCGCCTGACGAAGCGCCACGATCGTGGTCGCCAGGATCCAGAAGAAGACGATGATGGCGATGATGCCGCCCAGGAAGAAAATGCCGCTCAACACGAGGAGCAGCGCGGGCGTCTGAGCGTAGCCGAGCGTGCGCAGCAACTCGCCGACGGTCGCGCGAGTTTCGCGCGTCTTGAAGATGGTCGTGCCGATCAAATAGGCCACCGTGGCGTAAAGTGCCCAGGAGATCAGGTCGGCGATGACGCTGACGATGAGAGCTCGCGGGCCGTGGCTGGTGAGCGCGCCGAACCCCGCCGCCAACGAGGCGAAGATCACGATCCAGAGGGCGGAGCTATTCGCGCGGACATCGCGCTCCACCGCTTCATACGCGTCCGGGTTGAGCAGCGCTGCTCCGATCATGCGTTCCCAGACGGAGTTCATTCGTCGTGATGACATATGCCGGTTCTCCAATGTTGGACCCTTTGCTCTCGACCACCCGAGCATCTGTCGCGCGAGCTCATTCCAAGAATGTCACGTCGATCACGCAGAGGTCAATTTTGTCGAGCTCTGAACCCGATCTGGCTCGCGCTGCTGCTATCATGCCGATCAAGAGTTGCCAGCTATACAGCACCGATTATTCTCCGCTGAGGTCCGCGAAGGGAGCGCCGCACGCTATGAACGACATCATCTTCGAGCCAATGCACGTCGTCGGCCAACGTCTGCGCGGTCGCGAGACGACCTCCGAAGAGCTGACGCGTGCGGTGTTGGACCAGGTCGATCGATGGGGAGAACGGATCAACCCCTTCGTGACGCTCACGGCCGAACTGGCGTTAGAGATGGCCCGCGAGCGGGATGCCGAGCTCGAAGATGGCATCGATCGAGGACCGTTACATGGCATTCCAGTAGTCCTCAAAGACCTGTTCCAGACCGCCGGCGTGCGCACCACGGGTGGTTCAAAAGCGCTCGCCGACTGGGTGCCGGATGAAGACTCGACGGTGGTGCGGCTGCTACGTGACGCCGGAGCGGTTTTTGTTGGCAAGACCGGCATGCCGGAGTTCGCTACCGAACCCACGTCGACGAACTTCACGTTCGGTGCGGTGCACAACCCATGGAATTTGACACTCGACACCTCTGGATCGAGCAGCGGAACCGGCGCCGCCGTGGCGGCGGGGATGGCCTGGTGTGGACCCGGGTCGGACACCGGTGGCTCGATCCGCATGCCCGCCGCGGCCTGCGGGTTGGTTGGGCTCAAGCCGACCTACGGACGTGTCAGCCTGCGCGGCGTGCTGCCGCTAGCGGCCTCGCGTGACCATATCGGGCCGATGGCACGCACCGTCATGGACGCCGCGCTCCTGATGAACGCGCTGGCCTGGTACGACCAGGATGATCCGTACTCGCGAGACGCGCCGATCGATGACTTCGCGGCGTCACTGGGCGACGGAGTGCGCGGAATGCGCGTCGCGGCCTTCAGTGATGATGGTGGGGACCCTGTTCCTGTCGACATCCTTGATGGATTTCAGGCTGGGCTGCGCACGCTTGAAGAGGCCGGAGCGGAGATCGTGCCGGTCGATCTGGCCGACCTCATGGCCAGACTCGAGACCGACGACATTTTCGCCCCCGAGATGTACTCGCATTACGCCCGATTGCTGGAAGAGCGCGCAAGCGACCTCTCGAATGGGGTACGGCAGACGTTGGAGCAAGGGCGGGATACAACTGGATCGCGGGTAATCGAGGCCATACGCGACCGCGACGCCATTCTGCACCAGATCGATCGGCGCCTGAGTGGGTTCGATCTCGCGGTGAGCCCAACGTTGGGCGTCCCACTTCCGCCCGCCGGCGAGCTGTGCGAGCCGCTGCTGCGCTTCACCCGCACGTGGGACCACAATGGTTGGCCCGCGATCAGCGTGCCGGTAGGGCTTTCTTCCGAGACAGGAATGCCGATCGGCTTTCAGGTCATCGGCCGGCCCTGGTCGGAGGCGCGATTGCTGCAAGCGGCTCGCGTCATCGAACGGGAGCATGGCCTCAACTTCCCGCCGTCCGGGATGAGGTAACGGTGGGGCTCGGATTCGTCCGAACCCCACTGACCGAGGAGATTTGCGCTCACGCGGTCGCTGGGACGATGCCTGAGCCAGCCATGATCTTGCCGACGTTCTCTGGAGAAAAGAACTCCGGGATCGGCACGGTGCCGGTAATCGTCCCGAGGAACCGGTTGGTTTGCTCCTGGTTGCCGTGGAGCGCCCCAAAGAGCTGCTGATGCTCGGGAGACGGGGGTTGAAGCGCGGCGAGCTCACAGGTGAATTCGTACATCGGCATCACCTCCCGGTTGCGATGCTCTTCATACGTTGCCAATGTGCTCTCCATGGCCGCTTGGCCCGAGAATCCGTCGTCCAAGGCGTCGGCAAGTAATTCTGCAGACCGAAACGCGTCGGTGATTCCCTGAGCCGTGTTTGGATCCTTGTGATACCCAGCATCCCCTACGAGGGCCCACCCCGGTCCGTGAGACCGGCGAAACTGATTGCGCAGATCGGCTGTTCCGCGGAAGCGGTCCGCGCGCGTTCCCTGGCGCACACGTTCCGACAGACCGGGGGCGAGGTCGAGCGCTTCCATGAAGTTCCCTTCGATGTCGGATCTCACCCGATGAAACGCGGCGTTCGGCCAGAAGACGACGGTCAGCACCTGACCGTCGTTCGTGGGAAACGCGATGATCATGTTGTCTGGGCGGGGATACAATTCCGCACCCGCGATCGGCACGTCCGCCCAATAGCTGTAGTAGGCGCAGCTGAATGTTGGCCGCTGATGGTAGGTCTCCGCGCTGACCCCACGTGCCACCGCTGAACGTAGTCCGTCTGCCCCGATGACCACGCGCGATTTCTCGGTGAGCGTTCCTCCACCTGCCTCGTGACCGCGGACCCCGACCACGCGATCATCTTCGAATACGAGATCGTCCATGGTGAATCGATCGCGAAGCTCGGCTCCAGCGTCGACCGCCGCGTTGACCAGGACGTTATCCAGAATCGTTCGTCGTGGCGCGTAGCCGTCGGCCACTCCGTCGATCGGTGGAGGTGACCCGGACAGCGCGAATGGACCGAGATCTACCGTGATTGAGCTCACAGGCGGGCAATTCGACGAAGCCACCTTGTCGAGCAGTTGCCATCGCTTAAGATGTGCGATTCCGGGCTGGTGAATGTAGTGGGTCGAGAGCGTGTCGCTCGGGAAATGCGCCTTGTCGACCAGGAGCACTCGATATCCCTTACGGGCTAGCAACATGGCGGTCGGTGATCCGGCGCAGCGCGCGCCGACGATGATCGCGTCGTACATGCGGAGATCCTCTCTCTTGCGGGATCGCGCTCGTTCGCGCGATACGCATACGGCATTCGGCTCCCGAATCCTGAGAACGAGAGACGAATTTAGCCTAGCGGGCAGGCCGTTCCGGAAGCGTTCCGCCGATCGTTCCATGAGGTCCGCATAAGTAGGTTGTTAGCGAAGAGTTAGGAGCGCGCGAGCGTCGCTAAGATCCTGAGAAGAACCGTGCCGTCCTAGCTCAGCAACGAGCGACGAGAGCTGGAGACGGACGGACGCCGCCGCGATCGTGTTACCGACGCGCTGGTAGTGGTGATGGAGGGACACGTAGGCCTTCAGCTCGAACGATCGCGCTGATTGCGCGCGCGCGACATCGAGCGCGCGGAGCAGATCCGACTCCACTTCGGCATCTGGAGCTCCGGATAGAACGAGCAATTCGGCACGTAGTCGACGGATCTCGGCCTCCCATGGTCCAGCGTCCTTCGATTGAAGAACGAAGTCCGCGGCTGCAAGACCTCCCTGGACATCTCCAGATGCCACACAGGCGGCCATGAGTAACCGTGTGGTCACCAAGATATTGCCGGGAGCCATCTCGATCTCATCGCGATTCCGAAGCATCTGCCAGATTCGATCGATTCCGGAATGATCACGTCGCTCGACAACGTCGAGATAACACGTCAATAGCGGTTTGGCGATTCGAAATTGTCGCGCGTCCAGTGAAGACGCAGTTGTGTCCAACGCCGAAACGTATGCCTTGAACTGATCGAGGTCGCGCATGTCTAGCGCAAGGAGCGCGGCGAAGACCAGCGCCGTCGCATGGCTGATCGAGTGTTCGATCTGCTCAGCGAGCTCCAGAGCCGAGTCTCGCGCGAGAAGCGCCTCATCTGTTCGGCCCAGGAACCAGAGCGTGTTCGCCAGACGGCTCAGGCACACGACTTTGGGGACCTGCCCATACTGTTGGAGATGCATAGCTCGGTCCTCGTCTCGATAGCCTTGCACGGCCTGTTCGAAGCATTGTCGGGCCTCGAGAAACGCTCCTGTCCAGAAAGCGCCGATTCCAAGAACGTACAGCGCCTCCACGCGCAGAACGTCGTCCTCGTGGGCGTTCCCGAGTTCGCGAAGTTGTTCCCCGACTGCGCGCGCAGTCTCGAAATCGCCTCGAGTCATGCTTGACACCGCGATTGATCGCAAAAGTGGTGGCGCGAGCGCAATGCCCGTCGCGCGCGACAGCTCGTATGCGCGAGCGTGAATCTCGGTCAATCGTTGTGACGCGTACGCATCGTGCGCGAGTAAGGGGCTCGGGAGTGACGAGAGAATTTCGAGCTCGTGCACGTCTCGCTCGAGACTCGGTGGCAGCGTACGCAGCAGGTCCAGTGCGTGACTGAACGAGCTGATCGCCTCCGCGGTGGCGAAGAGATGCAGAGCATCCGCGCCCGCGCGGCGGTACCATGACACTGCCTGCCGTATCTCCCCGGCCGTCTCGAAGTGTCTGGCGATGTCGGAGCTGACCTGTTTGGTTCCGTTGGCGTCGAGATATTCAAGCGTGCGCGCTATGCGTACGTGATGGTGTCGTCGTTGAGCTGGACTGAGCAACGCGAGCGCGACCTCACGAATCTTGTCGTGGGCGAAGTCGTAGGCAACCGCTCCTTGTTCGCGAATCAAACGACGGCGCCACAGTTCGTCGAGGGCCGCAACGAGCGTCTCCTCGTCGACTCCACTTGCGTGAGCCAGGATTTCGGAATCGAATTCACGCCCGATCGATGCAGCCAGGCCAATGAGATCCTGCGCGGCCACAGAGATATCGGCCAGCCGACGCTCGATGACGACCTGGACTTTCGCGGACGTCCAACCACCGTGAAGCCGGGCCTGTTCCCAACCCGCGCGCAGCGCTTCGATGACGAAGAGAGGGTTGCCGTCGGTCTCTCGATACAGCTCCTGCAGGTCTGCTTCGGATAATGCGTGTCCCGAAATCTCGCTGGCGAGAGCGGCCGCCTCTGGTGGTGCGAGTCGCACAAGGTCAATCTCAACCAGCCGATCGAGCAAACTCAGCCCAGCCCGCAGCTCCGCGACTGGGTTCCGCCCGTAGAGTTCCTCATCGCGGAGAGTGGCCAGAATCAATAGGCGCGCGTGGGGCTCTACGCGCATCAGAAAGTGAAGGAACTGAAGAGTCTCCCGATCGAACCACTGCAGATCGTCGGCGAGGAGCACGACCGGACTACGATCTCCAAGGAGGACGCTCGCCACGGCGTCGAAGAGCCGCTGTCGGAGCTCCAGGTCAGAGCTCGCGTCAAGTCTGGAGGAGTCCTGAACCTCTATCGACATCTCCGGAAGTAGGCGCGCGATGTCTCCAGCGTGAGGCCGCCCGAGCCGCTGCAGCCGCCCGTCGAACGTTCCTGAACGAAGCCAGCTACTGAGCGGTCCGTAAGCTAGCGCACCCTCAGCGCGAAAGGCTCGGGCGCTGGCGATCATGGCTCCTTGCCGAGCGCAATACCTGAGGAAGTCTTCCGCCAGTCGTGTCTTTCCGATGCCGGCCTCACCTGCCAGTAGGACGAACTGGGGGCCTGACTTCGCGAGTTGCGTCCACAGCGCCGTAAGACGTTCTCGCTCCGAGAGACGGCCGATGAACGTTGGGTCGTGCGGCTGTGAATCGGTCTCGTCGAGGGTCGGCGCGAAATCAATTTCAGGTAGCAGGGCCTCATAGATCGCGCTTGTTTCGTCGGAGGGCGGCACTCCAAGTTCGCGATCGAGCGTCGCGACGCAAATGTGGTACTGCTGAACTGCCAATGCGCGATTGCCGTTTGCGGCGTGCAGTTCCATCAGTGTTCGATATCCGAATTCGTTGAGCGGGTCATGTCGAAGGAGGAGTTCTACGCTTTCGACCGCGTCGATGGAGCGTCCGCTTTGAGTGAGGAGCAGCGCCTGGCGCTCCATCGTTCGTAACAGCATCGTCCGCAGGCGTTCCCGCTGTGGAATGATCCATTCGTCGTAACAGCTCTCCAGGAGATCTCCGGCGTACAACCGTATAGCATCGCCAGCGCTGCCCAGGTCGTGTTTGCCGGCCGCATCAGCCACGCTGTCGGCAGCACGCTCGAACTCCTCAACATCGATCCAGATGCATGCGTCGGGATGCAATCGGAGCGTGGTTCGAGAGATGTCCAGAATGCGGTCGGCTTCAGGAAGCGCGTGACGAAGCGTGTGGAGGACATGCCGAAGATTTGTGCGGGCCTGAGCATCGGTGGAGTCGGGCCAGAGCGCATAGGCCAGATGCTCGCGCGGGATCGGAGCGCCGCGGTGGAGCGCCAGATACGCGACGAGTGACGCGGCGCGAGCGGAATCGACCGGCGGAAGCCGCGTGTCTCCGAACGACACGTCCAGCTCCCCAAACAATCGAATTCGTAGGGTCTGACCGTTCATGGTGATGCTTTCCGCACGGGGCGAATGAATGCGAAGCGTAGCACCGTCCAGGCAATCGAACAATCGTACACGCGCGGATTCCGCCAGACGCAAGCAGTTCACGGAATAGCGCGCCGATGGGTGACGTTGCGGACGGTGTACCGAAACCATGGTTGGGTTGGACGAGCAAGCTCAGCGCGACGGTGCGCGAGCGGAACACGATGGGAAACACATGTCATGGCGACCAAACAGGAGATGATCGAGAGCATCAACGCTGGCATCGCGAAAGTCGATGCGACCTTTGGCGGGCTCAGCGACGAGCAGCTGCAGCAGAAAGTGCACGAAGCGGACGGTGGCTGGACCGCGAAGCAGATTCTGGCGCACCTCGCCGGCCGGCAAGGAAGCTACGACGCCATCGTCGCCATGGCGCAGGGAACGGCTCCGCCTTTCACCAGTGGTGTCGATGATTGGAACCAGCAGGCGGTTGATCAGCGAATTGGCAATAGCGGCGATGACCTGCTGGCAGAATTCCGGCAAGTCCATGAGGCGCTCATCGCACGAGTGCGCGACATGGACGCAGACCTGCTTGACGCAAAGGTCGTGATGCCTCGGGGCGAAATGTCCCTGAGCGACATCCTGGCCGGGAGCGGTGGCCGCCACTCGATCAATCATTCGGCGGAGGTTGAAGCGGCGCTCGGACTCAGCGCGTCGGGCGAGTAAGCCGCGCGATCATTCGCGCCAGTGTTCGAGCCAGCTCTCTTCATCTTGACGCAGCAGTGTGAAGTTCTCGCGTGTGGATTCGTGCAGCGCCACGAGCGGTCGCGGCTCGTGCAAGAACTCGCCTTCAACGTAGCCTGCCTCGACGCTGGAGGTCGCAAACCAACATCGGCCGCGACCGTCGAAGCTCGGCGCGGGTGTGTCGTAGCCGAATGATGTCGCGATATCCCGCGCCGCGGCCTCGGCTTCACCCGTGGCGAAGACCGCAGCCTTCGGTAGTGGCATGCCATTCCCCAGGCGCAGCAGGCTGACATCCCCTACCGCCCAGACTCCGTCGACGGCCGTCCGCATCGTATGCCGGTCGATCTCGATCCAGCCATTCGAACCGAGCTTGGATTGGCGCACGACCAGCGGTGGAACGTGCGGCGGAATGGCGATCAGCAGATCGTACGCCGCAACCTCTCCGCCGTCGAACGCGATGGTGCGCGCCCCGGAGTCAATCGACTTCACTATAGCGGACGTGTGCAATGTTATGTCGCGTTGCTCCAACAGTGAGCGCACCGCGTCGCTGACTGGCGGTCCGCCCGGCGCGATTGGCGCTGGTTCCGGCGTGAAGATGTCGATCGTGCTGCTTTCGCGCAGACCGCGATCGCGCAAGAGATCCTCAACGAGGAGTGCTCCTTCATACGGAGCGGGTGGGCATTTGTACGGCAGCCTGCTGACGAGAATGACAACCTTGCCGCCAGCGAAGCCCTCCAACAATCCATGAACCCGATGTGAGCCATCCTGCGTGTAGTACTCGCCGCCATGCGCGGACTGAAGCGCGGCGTCAAGACCATCAACCTGATCCGGCGCGAGTTCGGCGCCGAGGGCCACGACCAGCGCGTCGTATCCCAGAGGCGCCGTCGTTCCGCTGACCATCACTCGGTGGTTGTCGGTGTCGATCGACTTGATCTCCGCTTGAATAAAGTAGACGCCTCGTTCGCGCAGAACCGACGGGTGGATCGTGATCTGTTCAGGCGTGTGCCATCCAGCCATTACGCCGAGAAATGAGACGCCCAGATATTGCTCGTCCCTGCGGTCGACGATGACGATGCGGTCGTCGTCGTTGAGCAGCGAGCGGAGAGTCTCGGCGGCATGCAAGCCACCGGGTCCGGCTCCAAGGATGAGAACGGTTCGAGCCATGAATGTTCCTCTCCGGTGCGACCGACGGATCTGCCTGGGTCGGGGACGCCGTTGTCCCCGACCCAGGCAGCGTCCTCCAGAACGCTATTTTAGACCGGCATCATGGCCTGTTCGAGTGCTTCAGCGGCTGGACGGCTCGAGAGCAGATGTTCGGCCGCCAGCGCCGCGATGGCTCCGTCACTCATGGCGGTCACGACCTGCGCGGCTGCACCGCTGCGAACGTCTCCGATGGCGAGCACACCCTCTACGTTGGTCTGCATGTTCTCATCGACCAGAATGTGTCCGTATGGGTCGAGGTCAAGTTGGCCCCGAACCAATTCGACCACGGGCGTGACCCCGATGAAGATGAAGATACCCTCGGTTGGCACCCGTCGCGTCTGACCGGTCACCACATCGCTCACCAGCACTCCATCGACCGCTCCGTTGCCGTGTACCTCCTCCACGACGGTGTTCATCATGAAGTGGACCTTGGGATCGTTCGCCAGGCGTGTCTGGAGAATCGCCTCTCCGCGAAACTGATCGCGCCGGTGGATGATCGTCAAACTCTTGACGAATCGGGTCAGATACAGGCTCTCCTGGAGTGACGTACTGCCGCCTCCAACGACCACGATGTCCCTATCGTGGAAGAACGGTCCGTCACACGTCGCGCAGGTTGAGATGCCCCGGCCCCAGTAGCGTTCCTCACCGGGGATGCCCAGCCGCTTTGGCTGCGAGCCGGTGCCGATGAGCACTACGTGGCGCGAAACTCTCCCGCCGAGGTGACGATCCGCTTGGGAGTGGATGCCAGTTCGACCTCGGTTACCTCCGCGGTAATCTCGTTCAGGCCGAACTTCACCGCCTGCTTGCGCATATTGGCGCCGATCTCTGCTCCAGACGCTTCCAGACAGCCCGGACAATTCTCGATCAGCTCGGTGGTGGCCATCTGGCCACCCGGAACGCCCTTTTCGATCAACCACGTGTCGCGACCGGCGCGCGCGGCGTACAGCCCTGCGGCATAGCCCGCCGGACCCCCGCCGATGATGGCGATGTCGACGACATGATTCGGGACTCGTGCTCCCCCCAGCGGAACGTTGATACTGAACATGCGTAGTACTCCTACCTCGGAATTGGACCGCGTCGTTACGCGGCGGCGGTTGTGGTCGCCGATCGGATGAGGGCGATCAGCGCCTCTTCAGGCTGAGCACCCTCGAACTCCTCAGTCTCGTTCACGACCGTCTTCGGCACGCCGTAGACGCGATAGCGATCCGCGATCTGTGGAAACTCATTTGCCTCGATAACGTCGGCCGTGACCAGACTGCTGTGCGCTGCCATCGCATGCGCCAGCCGCGCCGCCTGAGGGCAGTACGGGCACGATGGAGTCACGAAGACTTTGATATGGATCGGATCGCGAAGCGAGTCCAGTACCGCAATCGTGCTGGCCTTCAGATGGGTCTCTCCGCCTGAAAGCTGCAATAGATCCTCGACCAGTGTGGCGAACTCGTACCCGGCCGGAATGCCGATGAATCGCAGCGTACCCTGATTCGTCCCTTCCAGGACGATCGCCGGAATCTCCGATACGCCAAGCTGCTCGAGGCGCTGAGCCGGAGTGACGGTGTGGACCGTAAGCGACAACTTATCGGAAAGGATCGTCAGCTCTTCGAGGAGCTCTCGGGTCGGCTCACACGCCTCGCAGTCTCGCTCATCGGCGGTGACGATCACCGGATGGGTGTAGAGGTGAATGGTGACGTCATCGCTCAGCGTCTCGCCGAACAATGAGGTCAGGTGATCTCGGTCCTCATTTGAGAGGATAGCCATGTCGTGGTTCCCTTTCGCACGTCGCGCCCTGCGGAATGTGTTCCGTGAGCGCGTCTGATTACCGTACCCCTGTACGGTATGCATGTCATTAGTCTCCCCCGTCGCTGATTCATCACAGCGGCAGAGGATGGTAGGTGTTCAACGCCTGAGCGGCGTCACTTTGGATTCAGCCCGTCGAGACGCACCGTGCGTCCCATACGCTCGGCTTCCAGTTGCAGGCGACCGCAGATCAGGTCGCAGAGCTGAAAGACCTCAGGATCGGCAATCCGATAATGGACGTTCAATCCTTCTTTTCGGCGCTCCACGAATCCGTCTCGGTGCAGAAGCTGCAGGTGCTTGGAGACTTTCGCCTGCCGGAATCCGGTTTCGTCGACCAATTCACTCACCGTGCGCTCTCCTTCGTGGAGCGCGTAGAGGATGCGAATGCGTGCCGGATCCCCAAGCGTGCTAAACCTCGCCGCAACCAACTGCAGCAATTCCGGTGAGGCTTCTCGCAGATCGACCATTTCCTGGCACTCCAGTTACTCAACTATATTCCAATTCAGGAGTATATCAGGCGTGTCAAGCGGGCGATGCAATTTCCATCACCCGGTTGTCCTGAGGGTTGTCGCTAGGTTCTGGAGTTTGGCGTGCGCGAGTACCGGATGAGCCGCATCACGATCCGACTCCAACCAGACCGAGCACGAGCACGAGGAAAACGACGGTGGTGATTACGACGAAGACCCTATCCCGTTGCGTCAGGAAGAGAATGGCGGTCATCGCCACGCGCGTCATCGGCGTCAGAATGAGCGCCAGAACTCCAAGCTGGATGATCGAAATCGGATCTCCGTTAGCCACTCCGCGCCAGATAATGCGCAGGCTGACTGGGATGGTGCCGCCGCTGCCGTGCAGGAGCTGGTTCAGCTGCTGGCTACTTTCTGAGGCCGGACCGACGCCGGTGACATAGAGGATGAGCCCGGTGAGTATCGTGACCGCAGCAATGAGCACTCCGACCTGGAGCACGCGGCTGATGTAGATCTCCATGGGGAAATTGCCGGCTGGCGCAGCCTCGGCGGATCTGGATCCGGACTCGAGTGGTGGGAATTCATCTGATTCGGCGGTGGTCTCTCGAACCAACATTATGCGATACCGACCCCTCGAAGTAGCATCTCTATCGCCACCGCCGCCAGGACCGGTAAGAAGAGCTTGCGGACGGTCGTATTGTGAAAGCGCACCAGGAGTTTGGCCCCAGCGACGGCCCCCAGAAGCACACCAATGGCCACAGGAGCGGCGATCAACGGGACGACGTCACCGCGCCAAAAGTAGATCCCCGCACTGGCGGCAGCGGTCACGCCGATCATGAAATTGCTCGTCGCCGAGGAGACCTTCATCGGGAGGCGCATCGCGGTGTCCATGGCCAGGACTTTGAGCGCTCCGGAGCCGATGCCGAGCAGCCCGGATACGATGCCGGCGACGAACATCATGGCGAATCCAGCCGGGACGTGAGTCACGTTGTACGCGATCGTTCCGCCGGCCGCGCGATCCGGATACGTGCTGGCCAGCCGCAGCCGCTCCGCCAGCCGGTCGTTTGAGACGCCGGTGGGGACGTTTTCACCGAGCTTTTTGATCATCGGCAGGATCGAGAAAATGAGGATGCTTCCAAACAGAATGAAGAGCAGCCGCGCGTTCAGGTAGATGGCGATGAACGCTCCCGTCACGGCACCGATCGAGGTGGCGAGTTCGAGAAGCATTCCGACTCGCACATTAGTCAGATGATCCCGAACGTAGGCCGCGGCCGCGCCACTCGACGTGGCGATGACCGAAACGATGCTGGCTCCGATTGCCAGGCGAATGTCGAGCCCAAACCCGACGGTGAGAAGCGGCACGATGAGTACACCGCCGCCGAGACCCACCAGCGATCCGATCAGTCCCGCGGCTATCGCGGCCGCGAATATCTCAACGACGAACACGTCGACGCTGCCCACGAGTCTCCCTCAACCGCGCTGAACTTCTAAAGGCGTCCAAGTCTTCAACAAGACTTATTGAGCGGTATTATAGCAGACATGAACTGGGCGCACGATAAGTTCGCGGGTCGACGCTCGTGAAATTGAGGGATTACGTGTCTCAAAGGATCGTGCGACAGGTCGCCGGAGCAGTTGGTGATTTAGAGCTGCGCGCCGGAGAGGCGCACGCGGAAGCGATAGCGGTCGCCGCGGATCAGGCTGCGACGTAGCTCGACTGGCTCGTCATCGCAATAGCCGATGCGCTCTACCAGGAATGCGGGATCTCCTGACGAGAGGCGAAGAAGGGCCGCGTCGACCGATTCGAGCTTCACCGGCCGCAGCGTCTCGTCGGCGTGGCTCACCTCGAGCCCGCAAACGTCCTGCATCACGTCGTGCAGCGCCTCGAGCTGTAGTCGCTCGACCGGAATACGCTCGCCGCAATCGACCGGAAGATAGATCGTCTCGACCACGAACGGCTCTCCATCGACAAGCCGGAGTCGCCCGATCTCGAAGACGAGCCCATCATGCGCTCCGGTCAGGAGCGTCGACGCCTGGTCATCGATGGTGACGCGATAGCCGAGGATCTTTGTTGTGGGCAAGCGGCCCTGTGCGGTCAGTGTGCGGATGAAGCTGTAGAGCCCATCGAGTGGCTGCTCGACGTAGGGCTCGGCGATGAACGTGCCGACGCCGCGACGCCGCGTCAGTAACCCGCGCCTGGCCAGAGTGGTCAGCGCCTGGTTGACTGTTTGACGGCTGACCTTCAGCCGTTCGGCCAGCTCCGGTTCAGGGGGCAGGACCGTGCCCGGCGCGAGGTTGCCGCTCTGGATCGCTCCCAGAATCAATTGAGCGATCTGTTCGTAGAGCGGGATTCGGCTCGTCCCGTCCATCTCATGCGTGATGTGTTGAATGAACTCGTCGATCGTCATGTATCAAGTATGTCTCATTGCCAGAGTTAAACACCACATCGTTCACGGCGAACGCTATTGGTTGCCGACTCGCCGCTGCCATCCCTCAGCGAAGAGGGGCAGGAAGTTCTGCTCCTGGTATGGGTGCTTCATGACCTCGTCCAAATTGAGCTCGATCCCGAGCCCCGGGCGTTCGGGCACGGTGACGTAGCCGTCGACGATCTCGACCGGGTGATCGACGATATCTCGCTCCCAGTCGACGTTGAACTCGTCGAAGACCTCCTGCACGTAGAGATTCGGGCAGGCTGCACCGAGTTGGACACAGGCGGCGGTGGCCACCGGTCCCTGGGCGTTGTGCGGTGCCGCCACGCCGTAGAAGGCGTCGACCATGCCGATCACCTTGCGGGCGTTCCAGAGTCCTCCAAGGTTGAGCGGCTCCGGCTGCAGAATGTGTACGGCGTGATGCGATAGCAGCTCCGCAAACTGATGAACCGATGAGTAACTCTCGCCCGTGGCAATTGGCACGTTAACGTGGCGCGCGACTTCGACGACCGCGGCGATGTCCTGATGCGGCGTGGGCTCCTCGAACCAGGCGCAGTTGAATGGTTCGAGCCGATCACCGATGCGTACGGCGCTGGCGACGCTGAAGCGACAATGCCCCTCGATCATCAGGTCGATTTCGGGACCGACCGCGTCTCGTACTGCCTCGATGATGGCGATCGAGAGGTCTTCGTCGCGCCGGTCGGTGACGCGATACGCGACGCCGAATGGGTCGAGCTTCATGGCGGTGTAACCTCGACGCGCGACCTCGCGTGCTCCATTGGCGAAGGCATCCGGAGTCCGCTCGCCCCGATACCAACCGTTCGCGTAGGCGCGCAGCTTGTCGTGGTAGCGTCCGCCCATAAGGTTGTGAACGGGCTGATTGAGGGCTTTGCCCATAATGTCCCAACAGGCCATCTCGACCGCCGCCACGGCTGCGCCATGAATCTGTCCACCTTCGGAGTAGACGTCACGGGTCATGCGCTGGACGAGGGTCTCGATCTGGAACGGGTCCATGCCGATGAAGCGCGGGCGCAGCTCGTGGATGGTTGCCTCGACGCTGCGGCCAAAGGCGTTGAGCGTCCCCTCGCCTACCCCGGTGATGCCTTCATCCGTCTCGAGCTGCAGGAAGAGCCAGTTCTTCCATGGGTTGCCGCACAGGTACGTCTTGACGTCAGTGATGCGCATGTCGCCCTCTTGTCCCTTCGATTCCGCCCGGTGGTTGTATTAGCCGGATTGTACGTCCATTGCCGAAGATCGCGTGAACGGTGCTGACGTTGAGGTGGAATGGGCCATGGCGACGGCAGTCTGCCGGACGAACACACAAACACTGGCGAGCAAGCTGCTCGCCAGTGAGATCACGTTCTATGTGGGCAGTTATGAGCCGGACGTGTCAGCCGTTCTGGCCGGCCAACCAGGCTCGAACGTCTTGCTCGTGCTCTTCGGTCAGGTGGCCATCGAAGTCGGCCTCCGCCAGTGCGTGATCGCCGAGCCACGAGAATCGGCCGGGTGTGACGACGTCCTCTTCAGGGAGTGCCTCCACCGCCGCGAAGACGCGGTCCCACGAGTTCTCCGCGTCCGCCAATACCTCGCGCACCGAACGGTCTTTGTCTCGTTCACGGAACCATGCATTGGCCGGGTCCCAATCGGTGGCATCCGGATCGTTGGGGTCGGTGACGGTCAAACCGGTTGGATAGGTTTCCGGAACGTCGACACCCGGACCCGCTTCCAATCGCAGGACGGTTCGCTCCTGCCAGGCAGTCAGATGGGCGGCCAGGTCTTTGAACGTCCAGTCGCCCATAACGCCGGGCTGCTCCATGCGGTCTTCACCGACTTCAGCAACGAGCGCGAGCCAGTGCTGCCGTGCCGCTTCGATGCGAGCCAACGTCTCTGCCTTCGTTCGGGGAGTGCTCATGTGATTTGCTCCTTTGCGTCGCCTTGAAAAGAACGCCTGTGCGCTGCGTTCTCACCAGCATAGGGGAGAAACACCGGAAATGCAACCAGCGTGAGCTGCATAGGAGGTTATAGAGACATGATTACCGGGGTGGGGTGCCTGATCATGTGGTTCAACGCCGCGTGATCGTGTGATGTGTCGACTTGATGAGTTCAGAGTGTGGGGAGATTCAACTGTGCCGCCGCCGCATGGAGGCGACCATCAAGTGTCGCGAGCGGGACGTTGAGCCGTACTGCAAGCTCGAGGTAGGAAGCGTCGTAGGCAGAAAGACCGATTCGACGAGCAAATACCAACGATGCAGTCAGCTCAAGCTCAGGCGAACTGACCGCGACCTCAATCGGCAATTCTAGGAGCAACTGAACGATGTAATCTGACTGTTCCTGGGAGATCCAATCGCGTCGCTCGGCGATCGCCAGCGCGTTGGCCACCTCAAGCGGCCATACACACGGTACGACGGCACCGTCATCTCGCAACTGAGTCAGCAACCTGTCAGCAAGTTCACTCGTCTCATCCGGCATGACACCGGCAAGCGTCACCGAGGCGTCGAGTACAAATATCAATAGCGGCGGCCCTCTTCGATGAGTTCCCGAATTGTCACACCATTGAGGCTGCCGATCTGCGCCCGGAGTCTTTTCATTTCATCGATGACTTCCGCGACATCGCGCCTTTGCGAGGTTTTCAAGGGCCGAAGTTCAGCCACTGGCACACCATGCTTGGTGATTGTGATGGTTTCGCCATTCGCCACGTCATCGAGAAGCTGCGACAAGTGAGTTTTCGCTTCATAGGAGCCTACAGTGCGCATTGGACCTTCCTTTCAGACTAGTCTACGACTAGTCTTACCGATAGTGCGCCAGGATTCAACGCTATAGATTCAGTCGTCGGCCGCGTGTCTCAGTTCCGCTGCGCTGTCCGAGACGAGTCCTGAGCGAACATCCCGTTCCCTTGCCTGCGGATCGCGCTTCTGTGCCGGCCCAAACCCTGCGCCGCCGGGTATGTGAAGCTCGAGCCGGTCCTCCGGGGTCTCCAGCGTGATCTGGCCCGAACCGATCTCCGCGATCGAGAGAGTCTTGCCGTTGGCGACGACCGACATACACGGACCGTCCTCGCCGCCGTCCATCCCGGCAGGTGGGAAGCGCAGTCGATCTGGGTTGAGGAAGAACGAGACGCCGCGCGGGTAGTTCGGCAGTGAACTGAACTCGATCAAGTGCCCAAACGCGCCACGCCACTGCCCTTCTCCGGCAGAATCTGGTCGCAGCGAGCGCCGCCGGATCAGTACCGGCGTACGCAGCTCGAAGACTTCGGCCGGAACGTTGCGCGCGCTGCTGGGGAAGCAGTTGCGTCCAATGCCGTCGCGCCCCCGGCTCGCGCCGCGACCACCGGCGATGAAGAAGTGGGCGTTATAGAAGCTGTTGTCCCGTTCCTGGCCGTAGACGTGGATCGAATGCATGAGGCCGTTCCCAGCCTGCACGCGATCCGGCATGACCGACTCCAACGCGCCGAAGATCAGCGTGTGCAGGTGCCAGCCGGTGCGCACTCGTGAGCCGACCGACGCCGGTTTCTCGCAGTTGAGAATCGATCCCTCCGGTGCGTTGATGACGAATGGTCGGAAGGTTCCTTCGTTGGCGGGAACGGTTGGCGACAGCAGACATTTGAGCGGGTAGACGGTGTGGGCCTGGGTGTAGATCAGCGTGCAGTTGAGGCCGCCTCGCTCCCGTTGACGATCGGAACCGGCGTAGTCGACCTCGATCCAGTCGTCGTGCACCGTCAACTTGCAGAAGAGATGTGCGGGGTCATCCAGCCCATCGGCCCAGACGTCATTCTCGTAGGTTCCATTGGGGAGCGCTCGAATGGCGTCGCGCATGGCCCGCTCTGAGTGGGATTGGATCTGCGTCACTACTGGCTGCAGATCGTCGAGCTTGTATTCCTCGAGAAAGGCCTGAATGCGTCGCACTCCCAGGTCGTTGGCCGTCAGCTGCGCCTCGATGTCGGTCAGCACCATCTCCGGCGTGCGCACGTTCTCGCGGATGAAGGCCCAGGCGGTCTCATTCAGCACACCCTCGTCGTACAGCTTGAGGATGGGAATGCGCAGCCCTTCTTCATAGATGTCCCGCACGGTGCGGTTCGAGAGGGAGCCACCGATGCTGGAGGTGTGGGCGATGGTGACGGCGAAGGCCACCACTCGCTCCCGATGGAAGACCGGTGTGATGGTGGCGATGTCGTCCAGGTGACCGGCACACAGCCAGGGATCGTTGGTGACGTAGACGTCGCCGGGCCGCATGGTCTCAATCGGATGCCGCTCGATGACGGCGCGGGTGACGGTCGGCATCACCAGGTTGAAGACCGGCATGCTGCGGTTGGAGTGCGCGATCGAGCTCCCTTCGGCATCCAGGATCTCGCAGCCGAAGTCCTGCGCCGCGCCGATGATGGTCGAGACGGCGGTGCGCAGCACGGTCGTCCACATGTCGTCGGCGATCCCGATGAGGCGACTCCACATGATCTCCAGGCTGATGGGGTCGAACGTCGTGGGATTGTTCATGCGTCCTGCTCCTCATCGGTAAGCGTGATGATCACATTGCGATAGCCGTCGATGCGGACAGCGCAGCCTGGAGGCACGACGATGGTCGCCTCCTGCTCCTCGATGATGGCTGGACCGCCGAAACTGGCACCGGGCTCGAGTCGATAGCGGTCGTAAACCGGCGTCTCCTGGAATCCTCGCTCCGGCTGCGCGAAGTAGACCGGCCGAACTCCCTTCCGTGAAATGGCGTGATCCCGCTTCTGCTGGTCCGCCTGCGCGAGTTGGAAGGACGAACGTGGCAGCTCCGCGATCAGGTGCCAGTTCAGGACCTCGGGAGTCAGGTTCGATGGGGCGCGGCCATAGACCTCGGTGTACCCGGCTCGGAAGCTCACTTCAATGCTGCCAACGTCTCGGTTCTCGATCGCAGTTCCGCGGCAAATCTGTCCGCAGTTCGTGATATTGACCGGTGAAGCGCATGTCGGCCGCCAATCGATAGCGGACAGTCCTCTTCACCTCCGATGCCCGCGAAGGCACGCCCGGCCTCATCACGCATTTCGTCGTACAGGCGACTCACCGCATCCCAATCACACGCGTTCAGCGGCGTCATATAGGAGCGCGCGAATGGCAACGACATAGGAGCCGTCAATGCGCCGATCGCGGAGGCCACACCCGCCCCAAACGGGACGATCACCTCGGTGATACCCAGGATGCGGGCCACTTCGACCGCGTGAGCCGGTCCTGCCCCACCGAACGCGACGACGGCTGAATCGCGCGGATCGCGGTTGCGTTCGATCAGATGCGTGCGTGCCGCCTGCGCCATGTTCTCGTTGACGATGGAGTGGATGCCCCAGGCACTGTCGAGCAGGTCCAGGTGAAGCCGATCGGCGACGTACCGCTCAATCGACTCTTTGGCGCGATCCGGTTGCAGTGTCATGCGACCACCCAGGAAGTAGCCGGGATCGAGGTAGCCCAGTGCGACGTTGGCGTCGGTCACCGTGGGTTGATCTCCACCGAGACCGTAGCAGGCTGGACCCGGATTCGACTCGGCGCTTTGCGGACCGACGTTGAGCAGGCCAAGGTCATTGAGGTGAGCGATGCTCCCGCCACCGGCGCCGATCTCGATCAGGTCGATGGTCGGCGCCATGATTGGTAGCCCGCTGCCCGGCTTGAACCGATGCACCCGGTCGGCTTCCAGCATGTGCGCAACGCCAGGGACGCCGTTCTCGATCAGGCAGGCTTTGGCCGTGGTTCCGCCCATGTCGAGCGAGAGGACGTGCCGGTGACCGGTCAGGTTGCCGTAGTAGCTCGCGGCGAACGCTCCGGCGGCGGGCCCTGACTCCAACAGTCGAATCGGGAACTCGATCGCGGCAGCCGATGTGGCGATGCCACCCGACGAAAGCATCATGTAGAGCTCGCGGGTGAAGCCCAATCCGCGAAGCTGCTCGAGCAGGTCCAGGACGTAGCGGCGCAGTAGGGGCTTGACATAGGCGTCGGCCGCCACGGTCGACGTGCGCTCGTACTCACCAATCAGCGGGGCCACACGGGACGAGATCGAGACGGTGATCTCCGGATGCGTTGCTTCGAAGATCTCAGCGATGCGGCGCTCGTGGTCCGGATTGCGATAGGCGTGCATGAGCGACACGGCGATCGACTCCACGCCGTCACTTGCCAGTTCGTCGACCAGAACGCGGACCTCGGCATCGTCGAGCGCCGTCACCACGTCGCCGTCTCGCGTGACGCGCTCGTCCACTTCACGGCGCAGTTCGCGCGGGATGAGCGGCTCGGGGTATGGAGCGAAGAGGTCATAAATGTCGTAGATCTGCTCGATACCGATTTCGAGCACGTCGCGAAAGCCGCGCGTCGTCAGCAGGGCAGTCTTGACGCCGCGGCGCTCGACGATGGCGTTGGTGACGATCGTTGTGCTGTGTACGGCGTAGTCGACATGGTCCGAATCGGCGCCTGCCTTCTCGAGTATCTCGCTCCAGCCCTTGACCACGGCGCGAGCGGGTCGCTCGGAGTCGGTCAGCACCTTGTGGAACGCCTCCATGCGGCCCGAATCGATGTCGAACAGGACGAAGTCGGTGAAGGTGCCTCCCACGTCGACGCTCATGGCGTATCGCTGTGCCACTGGACTGGCTCCTCAATGCTCTCTGTCAGATGATTCCCGCCGCGCAGCAACGCGGCGTCAACGGGCTAGACTACGAGACGCGTGAGCGCAAATCAAGCCGGGACCGGCCCTGGCCACCTTCCCGATCCGGTTGACGGCATCCGCATCGGTGCGAGAATCATGAGCAGATGAGAGCGATTCTCGCCCTGGTTGACCCGTCTTGCGGATCAGACCGAGGGAGAAGCACGCTCGATTGGCGCTGAACCGCACCTCGAACCGTTCGCGCCACGTTTCGACCCGAGATCAGCGAGACTGCCAGCGAAGGGAGCTCCCAATCCTATGCCGTTGAATGAGATGCTTGCAGGAATGGAATGGCGGCTGGTGGGGCCGCATCGTGGCGGCCGTGTCGTCGCGGTGACCGGACATCCGACCGAGGTCGCCACCTTCTACTTCGGCGCCTGTGCCGGAGGCGTCTGGAAGACCACCGATGGCGGCAGCCTATTGGGAGAACATCTCCGATGGCTTCTTCCAGACCTCCGCCGTCGGTGCCATCGCCATCTCCACGTCCGATCCCAACGTCCTCTACGTCGGGACCGGCGAGACCGCCATCCGGGGCAACGTCTCGCATGGGGACGGCGTCTACAAATCGACCGATGGGGGCCAGACCTGGACGAATATGGGTCTCGCAGACACCCACGCCATCGCCAAGGTCCGCATCCATCCCCACAACCCCGACCTGGTCTACGTGGCGGCGTTGGGGCACGTCTGGGGACCAAATAAGGACCGAGGCGTCTATCGCTCCAAGGATGGCGGCACGACCTGGGAACAGATCCTCTTCCGCTCCGAGCAGGCCGGAGCGATCGACCTGAGTATGGATCCCCACAATCCCCGAATCCTGTATGCCACCACCTGGGAAGCCCAACGCTCTCCCTACAAGCTGAACAGTGGCGGACCCGGGAGTGGCATCTTCAAGTCGACCGATGGCGGCGATCAGCTGGACCGAGATCACCCGCAACGAGGGGTTGCCAACCGGGGTGCTGGGCAAGATCGGGATCGCGGCATCCCCGGCCCAGAGCGATCGGGTGTATGCCATCGTGGAAGCCGAAGATGGGGCGCTCTTCCGCAGTGACGACGGGGGCAGCACCTGGCAGCGGCTCTCGGAGCAGAACGACCTGCGCTGGCGTGCCTGGTACTACCAGCACATCGTCGCCGACCCGCAAGATGCCGACGTCGTCTGGATCATGAACGGGAAGTTCTGGAAGTCGATCGATGGCGGCAAGAATTTCAGTGCCGTACCGACGCCGCACGGCGATAATCACGACCTGTGGATCGACCCCAACAACACCCAGCGCATGATCGAAGGAAACGACGGCGGCGCCAACGTGACCTTCAACGGCGGCCTGTCATGGTCCTCGATATTCAACCAGCCGACCGCGCAGTTCTATCACGTCACCACTGACAACCAGGTTCCGTATCGGTTGTACGGATCGCAGCAGGACAACACCGCGCTGACCGTTCCCAGCGCTTCCGCGACTGGCGCCATTACACAGGCGGACTGGTATCAGCCGGGCGGCGGCGAGAGCGGGTACATTGCCGTCAAAGCCACCGATTCGAATATCGTGGTGGGTGGCGCCATCGGCAGCGGTGCCGGAAACGGCCGACTTGATCCGCTACGACCACCGCACGCACGAGCAGCGCATCATCACCCCATGGCCGGAGCTGACCGGTATGGGATATGGGGCCAGTGATCTGCGCTACCGCTTCCAGTGGACCTTCCCGATCCAGTACTCGCCACACGATCCCGATACTCTCTACGTCACCTCCAACCACGTCCATCGCTCCACCAACGAGGGCATGTCCTGGGAGGTCATCTCGCCCGATCTGACGCGCAACGATCCCGCCACCCTGGAAGCTTCCGGTGGACCGATCACCAAAGACAACACCGGCGCCGAGGTCTACGCCACCATCTTCGCCTTCGTCGAGTCGCCCCATCAGCAGGGCCTCTTCTGGACCGGTTCCGATGACGGGTTGGTCCATATCTCCCGGGACAATGGGGCAAGCTGGCAGGAGATCACCCCCAAGGATCTCCCCACGAACGCCATGATCTCGATCATCGAGCTCTCACCCCACGATGCCGGAACGGCCTATGTGGCGGCCACCTGCTACAAGTCGGACGACTTCAAGCCCTATCTCTACAAGACGAGCGACTACGGTCAGTCCTGGACCAAGATCGTGCACCGGCATTCCGGAGAACGCGTTTACCCGCACCATCCGGGAAGACCCCAATCGCCAGGGACTGCTCTACTGTGGGACGGAGACGGGCTTGTATCTGTCGCTGGACGATGGGGCCAACTGGGAGAAGTGGCAGCTGAACCTGCCGATCGCCCCGCTGTATGACCTGGTGGTGAAGGGGACCGATCTGATCGCGGCGACGCATGGCCGCAGCTTCTGGATCCTGGACGATCTGACGCCGCTGCATCAGCTGACCGATGAGGTCCGCCAGCAAGATGCGCACCTGTTCAAGCCCGCCACGGCTCAGCGCTTCAAGACGTATGGCCGCTATGGTGAGAACGCGGGCGCCTACATGACCTACGGGCGCGTAGGCGGCATGCTGATGACCCACTACACCCGCAAGGGCAAAACGGGCGAGAACGAGTACGAGTTCCTCGACGCGGGCAAAAACCCGCCCAGTGGCGCGGTCATCTACTACTATCTGAAGAACAAGCCGGAGGGCGAGGTCAAGCTGACCTTCCTCGACAACAACGGCAACGAGGTCAACAGCTTCAGCAGCGAGACGAATGACGGGGTGCATCCGACGGTCGACGCCGGACTCAACCGCTTCGTCTGGAACATGCGCCATTCGAGCGCGAATGCCGTTCCGGGCAGCCCGCTTTCCGGAGACGCGCTCGCCGGACCGGTGGTTGTGCCAGGCAAGTACCAGGTCAAGCTGACGGTCGGCGACGAGTCCTACACGCAGCCGTTGGAGATCGCGCGAGACCCGCGTGTGGCTGGTTCTCAGTCCGATCTGCAGGCGCAGTTCGATCTGTTGCTGAAGGTCCGCGACGTCCTCTCCGAGACGCACGACACGGTCAACCGCCTGCGTGATCTCAAGGAGCAGGTGCAGGGCTGGTCCAAGCGCGTCGACGATGACGACGTCAAGAAGTCGGCCGACGCCATCGTCGAGAAGCTGACCGCGGTCGAACTGGAACTGATCCAACCCAAGGCGGGCAGTCCGTTGCAGCCGCCGTCCGCGGTGAACGACAAGCTGTCGGCGCTGGCGGGGATGATCGCCAATGCTGACGTGCGTCCGACCGAGCAGAGTCAGGCCGTCTTCGATAAGCTGGCGGCGCAGGTCGACGGCTCGATCGAGAAGGTCGATCCGATCGTTGGGTTGGACATCGCGGCGTTCAACCGCATGCTGGTCGAGCGTGGCATCCAGCCGGTCAAAGCATAAGTTGACAGGGAATCTCGGCGACAGGAGCGATCGACGTCGCTCCTGCCGCCAGCACAAGGCCGGGGTGTGTTCCCGGCGAGGGAAGGAATGCGCATGTCAGCAGGTTCGCTTTCGCACGTCGACCCGAGCGCGATCAAGGCGCTCAAATGGCGACTCGTCGGCCCATTTCGTGGCGGCCGCGTCGTCGCCGTCTCCGGTGATCCGGTAAACCCACAGATCTTCTACTTCGGCTCGACCGGAGGCGGCGTCTGGAAGACCTACGACGGTGGGCGCTTCTGGGAGAACGTCTCCGACGGCTTCTTCAAGCGTGCGTCAGTCGGCGGTATCGCGGTGGCCCCGTCCGATCCGAACGTCATCTACGTCGGCATGGGTGAGTCGACTATCCGCGGCAACGTCTCGCATGGTGACGGAGTCTACAAGTCGACCGATGCGGGCAAAACCTGGAAACACATGGGTCTGGAAAAGACCCGCAACATCGGGAAGGTCCGGGTGCATCCGGACAACCCGGACATCGTCTACGTGGCCGCCTTCGGACATGCCCACGGCTCGAACTCCGAGCGGGGCGTTTATCGCTCGAAAGACGGTGGAGCGACCTGGGAGCAGGTCCTCTTCAAGAGCGACAAGGCCGGCGCGAACGACCTGACCATCGACCCAACCAACCCACGCATCATTTACACGACCGTCTGGGAAGCAATTCGGCGTCCATGGGAAATGGTCAGCGGCGGCGAGGACAGCGGCATCTGGCGTTCCTTTGACGGCGGCGACACCTGGGAAGATATCAGCCACAACGATGGGCTTCCCAAGGGCGTCCTCGGCAAAGTCGGCATTTCTGCCTCCGGGGCTCAGCCAGGACGGGTTTATGCCGTCGTTGAGGCCGAGGACGGTGCCGTCTTCCGCTCCGACGACTATGGCGACACCTGGCAGCGCGGCTCCGAAGACCGCAACCTGCGCCAGCGTGCCTGGTACTACCACCACATCTTCGCCGACCCGCAGAATCCAGACGCCGTTTGGGTCCTCAACGTCGAAGCCTGGAAGTCGACCGACGGCGGCAACACCTTCCAGGTGGTCGCAGTCCCGCACGGCGACAACCACGACCTATGGATCGACCCCAAGAACCCGCTGCGCATGATCGAGGGGAACGACGGCGGCGGCACCGTCAGTTTCAACGGTGGCCAATCCTGGTCCGACATCTACAACCAGCCCACGGCCGAGTTTTATCACGTCGCCACCGACACCGAGCCCGCCTACCGCATCTACGGAGCGCAGCAGGACAACACCACCATCACGGTGCCAAGCCGCTCCTCGATCGGTGTCATCACGCGCGCCGAGGATTTCGCGGTCGGCGGCGGCGAGAGTGGCTATATTCAGGTCGATCCGCGCGATTCGAACATCATCTACGCCGGGAGCTACGGCGGCTATCTGACGCAGTTCAACCGGGCCACGGGCGAGCATCGCATGATCAACGTCTGGCCGGAGAACACCCTTGGATCAGGCGCGGAGGCGGCCAAGTACCGCTTCCAATGGACCTATCCCATCGTTATCTCGCCACACAACCCGGACGTGATGTACGTGACGTCGCAGCACGTGCACCGCACCACTGATGCGGGGACGACCTGGGAGGTCATCAGCCCTGACCTGACCAAAGCCGATCCGTCGACGCTCAAGTCCTCCGGTGGGCCGATCACCAAAGACAACACCGGTGCCGAGTACTATGCCGACATCTTCGCCTTCGCCGAGTCGAAGCTGCAGGAGGGGCTCTTCTGGGCTGGTTCTGACGACGGCCTGGTACACGTTTCGAACGATGGCGGCAAATCGTGGGACAACGTAACGCCGCCCGAGCTACCGGAGTGGGCGCTCATATCGGTGATCGAAGCGTCTCCGCACGATCCAGCGGTCGCCTACCTGGCCGCCACCCGCTATAAGCTCGACGACTTCTCGCCTTACTTCTACAAGACGAACGACTACGGTAAATCCTGGGTCAAGATCGTCGGCGGCATTCCGGACGACCACTTCACGCGCGTCATCCGCGAGGATCCGAACCGTCGAGGCCTCCTCTACGGCGGCACCGAGGCGGGGATGTACGTCTCCTTCGACGATGGCGCCAACTGGCAACCGCTGCAGCTGAACCTGCCGATCGTGCCGATCCACGATCTCGAGGTCCGGGGTTCCGACCTCATTGCGGCAACGCATGGACGATCCTTCTGGGTGATCGACGACGTCTCGCCGCTGCACCAGTTAAGCGATGCCGATGGGTCCGCGCATCTCTTCAAGCCACGCGACACCATCCAGTTCAAGACGGCGCGCAGCATCGCGCATCCTCCGAGCAGCGGGAAGAGCTACACGATGGTGGGTGCCACCATGGCCACCTACCGCATGAAGAAGAACGCCGAGGGGAAACCAGAGCCGACGTACCTGGATGCGGGCGAAAACCCGCCGGATGGCGTCGTCGTCTTCTACTCGCTGAAGGACAAGCCGGAGGGTGAGGTCAAGCTGA
Organism: uncultured Chloroflexia bacterium; assembly: GCA_963822235.1. Classification (GTDB taxonomy): domain Bacteria; phylum Chloroflexota; class Chloroflexia; order Thermomicrobiales; family Thermomicrobiaceae; genus CALAGB01. Next base: position 202,513 of record CAWGGU010000004.1, on the reverse strand, counting down.
CCTTCCTCGACGCGCACAACAACGAGATCAAGAGCTTCGTCTCCAAGCCGGATGAAGAACCCAAAAAAGAGGACGCCGAGTCCGAGGACGACGAGGACAAGGACGAAGAACCGACCGTCTCGAAAGACGCCGGGCTCAATCGTTTCGAGTGGGACATGCGCTATGCGAGCGCGTCGAAGGTTCCGGGCGACAAGTCGATGCGCTTCGTCGGCGGAGTCAAGGGGCCGATCGCCATTCCGGGCACCTATCAGGTGCAGTTGACGATCGGTAACGAGACGCAGACGCAGTCCTTCGAGATCGTCAAAGACCCGCGCGTGCCAACCACGCAGGAGGATCTGCAAGCGCAGTTCGACTTCCTGATGCAGGTTCGCGACAAAGTCAGTGAAACCCACGATGCCATCAACCGCATCCGCACGGTCCGTGGCCAGGTGGAAGCTTGGGAGAAGCGGGCCAAGGATAGCCGTCGAGGAGAAAAGGTGGTCGAGGCGGCCAAGCAGCTGAAGGAAGAGCTGTCGGCGATTGAGGAAGAGCTGATCCAGGTGAAGGCAAAGAGCACGCAAGATACGCTCAACTTCCCGATCAAGCTGAACGCCAAGATCGCCGGGCTGGCCGGATATGCCTCGGGTGCGACGTCGAAGCCGCCGCAGCAGGCGTACGAGTCGTTCGACGATCTGTCAACGAAGGTCAACGTGCAGCTCACCAAGCTGAACGAAGTCCTGGGCACCTCAGGTGAGGAGTTCAACTGGATCGTGAAGCAGGCGGATCTCCCAGCCGTCGAGATGGGGTAGAGAAGAGCCCTCATCCGGCGCTGCGGCGCCACCTTCTCCCGACGATCAGGAGAAGGCGAACAACGCTCGACGGTGGCACTCCGTCTCCCCTCTCCCGTTCGTGCGGGAGAGGGGTCGGGGGTGAGGGCAGATAACGTCTACCCCTTCACGTACGACAGCTTCTCCGAGACCTTACCGTCACGAACCCGGAAGACGTCAACACCCCGTATGTGGCCGTTGTTGCCGTTCGAGTCTATCCAGCTGTAGATCCAGCGCACCGTCGCGCGATCCTGCGTCACAAACATGTCTTCAGACTCGAAATGCGCGTGCGGCGAATTGCGAAAGAAGTCCTCCCAGAAGGCACGCACGGCCGTGCTCCCGACATAGCGCTCTCCATCAGGTCCCGGTGACGTGTTCTCGAAGAGGACGTCATCCGTCATCATGTTCATCACGCCGTCGACGTCATGGTCGTTGAAAACCACATTGAAGCGGTCGATCGTCTCCTGGGTGGACAACGTTGCATCATTGGATCCGTTCGCCGTCATGATTCTCCTCCTCATTTCACAAATCTTGTGACCCCGGTGTTGTTGTTCTCGGCGCCTTCGATCATCCGACTGCAGTGTTCAATAGGTATTCAAACGCCGACAGGACGTGCACGACAACGGTCCCGATCAGGTCGTCAATGCTCGCGTATTCGTCTGTCGAGCCCATATTTTATGGCGTCGGGCCATGGACGAAGTCCGGAATGCCCGTCGCTCGCCAAACGCGGCAGTCAGTGCCGCCCGGACTGATGTTCGAGTTTGGCCGAATTCCTCGTAGTGCGTCCGCGTTGTCTTGAAGAATCCTGTTGCGGACCATGTCGATCGAGCAGATCGGCGATGAACCGCAACGCGTCGCGCGTATCGCCGGGCGGATTTTCGCTGGGGATGCGCGCCAGGTCCTGACACATACGAACGATGTCGTCACGATCACCGGCTAACCGCGTTGTGAGCTGATCCCGGATCGTCCCGTCGGACCTCCTATTTCAATGAGCCCTTGGCTTCGAGTATTGAGCTTTGGCGCTATGCTAGATTACGCCAAAGCCGTCATACACGCTCGTGATCCTGCGCATGACCGTGAACGGTGATGTAGCGACTAACTCACAGATGGAGGTCATCATGCCCGACTCCTGGGCTCGCAAACCGTCAGATCCAACCATGCGCATGCTCGTTCCACGTCTGTATGGCGGCACGCCAACGCTGTTCGGAGCGCCGCTGGCGGAAACGATCGAGGACTTGCGTGGGGCAGATGTCGCATTCCTTGGCGTTCCCTGGCGCGCGCCGACGCCCGACTCCCGCAGCGGCACAGCAGCGGCCAACTACGAGGGGACGCTTCTCACCCCTTCTCAGTTCCGCAGCAACTCGCTGAAATACGGCGGCTACTTGCCGGAGCTCGATATCGACGTCTTCGAACACCTCAAACTGGTCGATCGGGGCGACGCTGAAGTCGTGCGAGACATGGGTCAGACGCTGGCGAACGTCGAGACTGAGATCAATGCCATGCTCGATGCTGGTTGTATCCCGTTCAGTCTGGGCGGCAACTCGGGTCCGAGTAGCTACCCTGTGTTGAAGGCGATTGCGGCACGTGCTGGCGGCCCCACTGCCGTGCTCAATCTCGACGCCCACCACGACAATCAACGCGGCGAATGGGAAGACGACGATCCGCGCCAGCCACGCTGGGGCAGCACCTGGGCGCGTCGCATTCTCGCCCTGCCTGGCGTCGATCCTTCGCGTTATGTCCACTTTGGGTTACGCGGGCCCCGAAATGACCGAGAGACGATCACCCGCTTCGAGGAACGCGGCGTCAAACGGGAGAACATCTACACCTACCGCGAGCTCAAGGCGGCGCGCAAGTCCGGCTTCGATGAGTGGGCCGAGCAGCTTGCAACAACGATGATGGAAGGGACCGCCAAAGTCTGGATCGCGATCGATCCGGACGTCTTCGACCTGGGATCGAATCCCGATTTCGCCGACGAGCCACTGGGACCCCACGTCGAGGAGGTGGTTGAGCTCTGCTATCAGGTTGGCAAAGCGGCGGGCCGCGAGCGCTTTGGCGGTCTCTCGATCTCGGCATTGCCGTACAACGCGCAGACGCTCCACTCGATCTGCATCTATGTGTTGCTTTACACATTGGCGGGGGTGGTTGAAGCGGGGTGATGGTGGTCTTCGTCTGGGATCGCACGCGCCGTCGCGATCCACGAGACGTGGGAGGATTTTCCGACGCAATTCCTCACGTGACGCGTTGGGCGACGCATGCGTCTCCCGTACAGACGGAGCGGTTCGACCCGGGGAGAGCGTCGCATACGTGCAAACACTCGCCGTCGGGGGGATATTGGGCGAAGACAAGCTTCGCCCCTACCGATGACTGTGATTTGACTGCTTTCGGCGCTACGTCGCGGCGATGGCCTTCGATTCCACCGTTCGATCGCCCTGGCTCAGATACTCACGCACCAGCACCTCGTTCTCCGGGTTCGTCAGGAACGTGACGACGTCGCCCGACTGCATGGTGGTGTTGCCACGCGGCAGCACGGTCGAGCCGTTGCGGTTGACCGAGACGACCAGCGAACCGGTCGGCAGACTCAACTCGCGCAGCGCCTTTCCGGCCAGAGGCGACGTGCGATCGACGCGGTATTCGAGCATGACCGTATCGACGGTCAGCCCACGCATGCGGCGCACCGTCCAGCGGAGCGAGGCGCGGTAGGTGCTCACCACGTCGGCCGCGCTGATCGTGCCGATTACCTTCTGATCGCGACCGTCCACCACCGGCATCCAGCTCACGCCGTGCGACGCCAATGACTCGAGCGCGACATCCAGCGTTGCGTCGGAACTGATGGTGAACGGGTTGCGCGTCATGATCGATTCAGCCGCCGTTCTCTCGCGTTCATCGGGGTTCACGTGACTGATGTCGGTTAGGGTGACGACACCGACCAGATGCTTGTGCTCGTCGACGACCGGCGCCCCCGTGAGACTCCGTTCCTCGAGCGTCTGTTCTACCTCTGTCAAATGCAGATTGGGTGTCAGCAAAATCGGGGACGTTGTCATTGCGTCCCTCACCGCCAATGTGTTCAGAAGCGGGAAGCTGAACTTGTAGCGGTGCGCAGGCGAGTCCGCGCGGGTCGCCAGTTGACTGCGATAGATCGTGTTGTCGCCCGTGACCAACGTTGCCAGTCCGACGGCGATCATGGCCGGTGCCAGGAGCGACAGGTTGCCCGTCATCTCCGCCACCATGAGCATCACCGAGAGTGGTGCGTGCGCGATTCCGCCGAAGAGGGCCATCATGGCCACGATCGCAAAGGGAGTCGGGTTGTTCGGCATGCTCGGCAAAACGTTGTGAAAGACCTGCCAGAACGCGGCGCCGATGAAACCACCAACCACCATGCCGGGTCCGAAGATACCGCCGGAGCCGCCTGATCCGATGCTGAGCGAGGTTGCGACGATCTTGGCGAATGGCACCAGGAGCAGGATCCAGAGCGGGATCGCCACCAGCTGAGTCGGCGTCATGCCTTCCTGCAGCCAGCCGTAGCCGGTGCCGATCGCCTGCGGAACGGCTAGGCCGAGGAGGCCGACCAGCAGGCCGCCGATCATGGGCTTCGACCAGTTCGGTAAGTGAATGTGATGAAAGATGTCGGTCACGCCGTAGAAGGTCTTCGCGTAAAGGACTCCGAACCCACCGCAGATCAGACCGATGATTGCGTAATAGATGAGCTGTGGCGCGTGTGAGAAATCGAGGGAAGACTGCGTTCCGAAGATCGGACTCCAACCGGCGTAGCTCGCGAAGATGGTGTAACCGACGATGGACGCGATCAAACTGGGGAAGAGCGCTTCAATTTCAAGGTCGTGGATGTAGAGGATTTCGGCTGCCAGCACGGCGCCACCAAGCGGAGCACGGAAAATGGCGCCGATTCCGGCGCCGATTCCGGTCGCGACGAGGATACGCCGCTCGTTGGCGTCCAGCTTGAGCGCCTGGCCGAGCAACGATCCGACACCGGCCGCGATCTGCGCCGTCGGACCCTCACGACCACCGGACCCGCCTGAGCCGATCGTGATGGCGGAGGCGATCGTCTTGATCGGAATGATGCGGGCTCGCACACGACCAGCCTTCTGATGGAAGGCCTCGATTGCGGCGTCAGTTCCGTGCCCCTCGGCTTCGGGTGCCAGGAGGAAGACGATCAGTCCACTGATCAGGCCGCCGAGTGCGACTACCAATGGGAGCGCCCAGCGATGTCCCCAGGAAGATTCAGGCGCGTTTCCTTCGCCGACGGGACTTGGAGGACGATACCCAACAAGATGACCGAGAAAGATGTGGGTCGAGGTTTCAAGCAACCAGTAGAAGGTGATTGCCGCGAGGCCGGCGACGATACCGACCAATATCCCCAGCATTACCCAACGCGCAAAATACTGCGTTCGCGTCGTTGCCGAGTCACCCTTTGCGATCCCTAATCGCTGGAGGAGCGATTGACCACTTGGACTCGGCATATCACTTGGTGTAGCGCTATTCATTTGTGTGAACTGACCTCTCCTTCCGTCTGACCATATCACACGGCATGCCGCGCTGGCGGAGGTCAATCTCCGCGTGATTTGGCACAACGAGGCTCCCCGAAGCCACGCATCTCGACGACCCAGGCGAAGACCGCGCGGGCGGCACCGTTCGCCGGCCAGATGGCCAGTGACGCTGAACGAAGGCTCGGTACAACGTTGGGACGTTGGGGATAGCGCCGCCGCGATCCGACTCGCGTCGGCGTTTCCATCCCTCATAGTATCAAAGGAGACGCAGTTTGGCGTGACATGCGCAAAATTCGACGCACGCCGGGAGAGGCGCTGTCCGCTCGTTGCGGGGCGATTCCCTTACGCGATCGACTCCGCTTCCCAGCTGATCAGCGAGACGACGAGTCTCCGTTGGAGGATTCGGGACCCTTGAGTCAGTTCCTCGTCGATCAAGCGCTGGAGCTTGCGATCTTTCTCGGAACCTTCATTGAGCCAGAGACGGCGACGTGCCGACGCGCGGATATCGTCGGGTTGATGCGGCGCGACGTCGCGGGCATAGATACGTACGTCGGGCGAAGCACCGCGAGCCAGAAGGAGGTGCAGGAATTCGCGCATGGCTGGCAGTGTGTAGCGTGGCTCACCATGCACCTCTTGCCACAGCGCCTCGAAGCCGCTACTCGGGGCGTGTGCCATCATGCTGGCGAAGCAACGCTTGCGTGTCGATCGCTCCAGCGCATCCAGGAAGGGGTTGATCTCGATGATGTCGTAACCGACGTGCGCCATCAAGGAGTAATCGACCTGGATCGACTCGGAGCCCTCCGGCCAGCGCAGCGGCAGAACCTCCACGTTCTCGATGCCGTTATCGCGAGCGACGCCGGTCAGGACCTCGCGCATGGCTTCGCTCGGCTCGATGGCGATGACCCGCTTGCTCAGCAAGGCCAGCGGCAGCGCGTTCCGCCCGCCTCCGGCGCCGACGTCGAGCCAGGTGACGTCTGACGCGCAATAGGAGCGCAGCTCGTTGAGCATCTCGTCGCCCTCCCGGCGCGGATCCTCGACGAAGTGCTGTGCCACCGGGCGATAGTAGTCCGACTCCTGCCACTCGCGCAGACGCTCGGTCTGCTCGCGCTCTGCGATTACCAGATCGCGCCATTCGGCACCCAGTGCGTCCGGATCGGGACGCAGCAGCATGGTCGTCATTACGCATCTCCGTTTTTGATCGTCGTTATCCCATCGCTGCTCCGCCGATTCACATCAGCGGTCGAGTCACCGCACCTTCGGACGCCGAGGAGACGAGCGCGGCGTATTTGGCAAAGACGCCGGTCTGGTAACTGATACCTCTTGGGCGCCAATCGGCCAGCCGGGTAGCGATCTCGTCGTCGCTCAGATCGACGTCGAGGCGACGCTCGTTGACGTCGATCGTCACGATGTCACCCTCGCGAATCGCCGCGATAGGGCCGCCGGCCTCCGCCTCGGGAGCCACGTGGCCGATCATGAAGCCGCGCGTCGCGCCACTGAACCGACCGTCAGTCAGCAGTGCTACTTCCTCGCCGAGTCCCTCACCGACCAATGCCGCGGTGACGCCGAGCATCTCGCGCATCCCCGGGCCGCCGCGAGGTCCCTCGTAGCGGATCACGACGACGTCGCCGGAGTGGATGTCGCGGCTCGTCACCGCCTCCATGGCGTCTTCTTCGCAGTCGAAGACGCGTGCTGGCCCCTGATGGCGCGTGCGCGTTTCGCCAGCCACCTTGATCACGCAGCCGTCAGGCGCCAGGTTCCCTTTCAAGATGACCAGTCCGCCGGTCTGCTTCTTGGCCGTGTCGACCGTCAGGATAACCTCCTGTCCAGGCGTTCCCTCGGCCGACGCCACCTCCTGCGCCAGCGTCTTGCCGGTCGGCGTGAGCTGGTCGCCGTCGATCTTGCCCCCTTCGATGAGGCGTTTGGTGATGAGCTGAATGCCGCCCGCGTTGAAGACGTCGACGGCCGTGAACTTACCGGAAGGCTTCAGATCGGCCACGATCGGCGTCTGATCGCTGATCTCGTTGAAGTCGTCGATCGAGAGGGGAATGCCGGCCTCACGGGCGATGGCCAGCGAATGGAGCACGATGTTCGTCGATCCTCCGGTGGCGCAGGCGCTGGCGAAGCTGTTGATGAAGGACTGGCGCGTCAGGATCTGGCTGGGGCGCAGCCCGCGCTTGAGCTGATCCATCACCAGGCCGCCGGCGGCCAGACCGATCTGCTCGCGAGTCGGATCGACGGCGGGTGTCGACGCCATGCCGACTGGCGAGACGCCCAAAACCTCGAGCGCGGTGGCCATGGTGTTGGCGGTGAACTGACCGCCGCAGGCGCCTGCGCCCGGGCATGCTACCCGTTCCAGTTCCAGCAGGTCGGCGTCGCTCATGCGTCCCGCGGCATTGGCTCCAATCCCCTCGAAGACGTCCTGAATGGTGACGTCGTGACCCTGGAAGTGCCCGGGCATGATCGAACCGCCGTAGAGGACGAAACCGGGGATGTCGAGACGGCAGAGGGCCATGGCTGCGGCAGGCAGCGTCTTGTCGCAGGCGGCCAGGATGACGATGGCGTCGAACATGTGACTGCGTGCCACCAGTTCGATCGAATCCGCGATCAGCTCGCGACTGATGAGCGAGCCTTTCATCCCCTCGGTTCCCATGGTGACGCCATCGCTGATGGCGATGGTGTTGACCTCCATCGGCACGCCACCCGCCTCGCGCACGCCCTTCTTGACCTGCTGGGCCAGCCGGCGCAGGCCGAAGTTGCAGGGCATCGTCTCGATCCAGGAGTGGGCCACCCCGATGACCGGCTTGTTGAAATCGTCGTCCTGCATGCCGATCGCGCGCAGCATGGCCCGCGCGGCGGCGCGGTCGCGCCCGTCGTGCAGCTTGCGGCTCTTGTGTCGCACATCGAATGAAGTCGTGGTGGCGGCCATCGTCTCTCCTGTCCCTTTGCGTTGTCGCCGCACCACCCGAGTGATGGTTGCTGAGCAAGAGTCGTGCGGCATCCGTCTGTCAGGAGAATGACGCAATATGACGAATCGCGCCAGTGGCTCTGGCCCGATGCTTGCCCTCAGGGAGCGGCTAACCCAGAATGAGTCGTCAGTTATTGAGCGCTGTCGAAGCGGCGGTCGGATTGGAGCGGATGGCGTGATGCGCCTCGAGCGGAGCGAGCTAGCGGTACCGGCGTCGAACTGGCGCATGATCGAGAAGGCGTCGACGTCAGATGCGGACCTGGCATTTCTCGATCTGGAGGATTCAGTCGCTCCAGATGCCAAGCCTGACGCGCGCAAGAACGTCATCCGCGCGTTTAGGGAGCTCGACTGGCACGGCAAACCGCGCGTATTCCGCATGAACGCGCTTGACACGCCCTTCTTCTATCGCGACCTGATCGAGATCGTTGAGTCCTGTCCCAGCACAGTCGACATGATCCTGATGCCGAAAGTCAACCGGCCAGAAGACGTCTACGCGATCGACATGCTCCTGACTCAGATTGAGGCGAACGCGGGTTGTGCGACTCCCATTGGCCTGGAGGTTCTGATTGAGACTGCAGACGGACTGATCAACTGTGAGTCGATCGTCAAGGCCAGTCCGCGCGTCGAATCGATCGTGTTCGGACCCGGCGACTACACCGCCTCGCTGCGCATCCCAGCCACGTCGATCGGCACGCCAGACGAGTGGGATGCCGCCTATCCCGGTCATCGATTCCACTACCCGATGCACCGTATTCTGGTCGCGGGTCGCGCAGCTGGAATCCGGGTAATCGATGGGCCCTTCGCCGACTTCCGCAACCTTGATGGTTTTCGCGCGTCCTGTCTGCTGGCGCGCTCGCTCGGTTTCGATGGCAAAATGTGTATTCATCCGGCGCAGATCCCGATCGCCAACGAAGTCTTCTCACCCTCGGAGCAGGAAATCGCGTGGGCATCGCGGGTCGTCGACGCGTACCAAACGGCGACCGATCAGGGTCAAGGAGCGATTCAGATCGACGGCAAGATGGTCGACGTGGCCAGTATCCGCATGGCCGAGACGACCATGGCTCGCGCCCGCGCCGCGGGGCTCATCACCGAGCGCTGATGGCGTGCAATCCGAACCGGAAGTAATCCCGTATTAAGGGCAGAAGCCGGTCGACACGGATCGGTCTTCCATAGGATAGGCATTCTGCTCCATCCCACCCCCTTCCCCTATGCCGAAGCCGTGGCGTGAGCCACGGCTTCTGATTTTGTCTTCCGCAATCAGTTGCTGCACGTCGACGCTGGCTTAGTCGCTCCCCAGCGTCTGAAAGCGCTTCATATTTCCGTAGCGTGCCTGGATGCGCGCGAACTCCGCCTCGTCGTAGAAGCGACAAACGCCCGAGCCGAACGCTTTGGCGACCTCGATGCAGAAGCGCACTACGCTCTCGACATCGACCAGCTGTGTCGCTCCGGTGCCGCTCCCGGGAACCGGCATTTCGGTAGTGATAGCGACCCCAACCAATGGCACGCTCGCCGCGACGGCGGGCTGGAAGATGCTGTTCAGATGGAACAGGTCATTTCCATACGGGGTGATGTCCTGTTGGGTGACAGCGAAGACGACAGGTTGTTTGCCGGTCACCCACTGCATCAGATCGAGCAGGTCCTCGCTGACGCGCAGAATGTAGCCTTGCAGCACCGTTGGCGAGATGGCGAAACCGTTGACGTTGATGATGCGGTTCCCTTTGGTCGTGTCGACCGAGAGGATAGCGTCCATGCGATCGTCGACCTCATGTGTGTTGAGCTGTGAGCCGGTGACTGGCGAGCCCATGAAGGGGACCGGATCGTGTGGGATCACCGGCGCGTCGGGGCAGATGTGGGTGGCGACGATGACGTCACCGGGCAACTGATCGCCGTTCCGACTCATGCGACCCAGCTTCAGCGCCGCGGCCACCGCCGCCAGTGCCCCGTCGCCGTCGGAGACGAACCCGATGCGCTCCGGCCGGGCGCCGAGTCCGCCGAGCCGCCCGATGACGCCGAGAGTCGGCGCTGTCCCGCCGCTTGTCTTCCCCTGCGTGCCGGGGATGACGGCTTTGAGACAGTCGGTAAAGCCGGTCTCTCCGTGGATACGCTCCACCACAACGTCCTCGACACCGCCGCCACGCAGCAGATCGGCAATGGCCGCACCGTCGACATGGGCACGGTCCATCGCCTCATAGACGTCGAGCACCTGCTTCAATGCCATCCCACGATCCTTCCCGGTGCGCGGTCCACGTTCACCTCGCCGATCAGCCTACCTCAGGCGGTCGTTTGAGGTTCCACTGGGTGGCTGATTCGAACGCGTGACCGAGGCGCAGGATCGTGGCCTCGTCGAACATGCGCCCGGTGAGCTGTAATCCAACCGGAAGACCAGCATCCGTGAATCCAGCCAGAACCGAGAGGGCCGGATGTCCGGTCAAGTTGGCGATGCCGGTGTGACCGATCTCGACGTCCAGGACGTCATCGCTCAGCGATTCCGCCGTCTGATAGGCGCCGATCAGCGGAGCGACGATCGGCTGTGTTGGGAAGATCAGCACGTCGTAGCTGCGCAGCGCCTCTTCGATGCCGTCTCGTATCCAACTGCGCAGACGCTGCGCGTCGATGTAGTCGATGGCTGGAATCATCGCGCCCAGCCGCAGATTGTCGCGCACCTCCGCGCTGTAATCCGCTGCCTGCGTTGCCAGAGTGCGGCGGTGATAGGACGCCGCCTCGGCCTGCACGATCGGTGTGATGACCGGCATGACCAGATCCAGGTGCGGCGGCGCAACCGACTCAATTTGCCCGATTAAACCGCGTAGCTGGTCGACGGCCGCCAACGCCACCGCACGGACCTCAGGATCGACGTAGCGCTGAAAGAGTTCATCCACCACGCCAATCTTCAGACCGCGCACGTCTCCATCGATGGTTGCCAGGGTCGGATGGTGCGGCACATTGGCTGAAGCATGATCGAGCGGATCGAAGCCCGCGATGGCGTCGAGCATGATGGCTGCGTCGCGCGAACTGCGCGTCAGGGGCCCGACGTGGTCGAGCGACCAGGAGAGCGGCAGTACGCCGTGACGGCTGACGCGTCCGTAGCTCGGCTTGAGCCCGCTCAGTCCACAGTAGGCGGCTGGGCTGCGGATGGAGCCACCGGTGTCGCTGCCGAGCGCGCCATAGGCCAGGCCGGCGCAGACCGCGGCCGCCGACCCGCCACTGGAACCGCCTGCCGTGCGGTCGAGCCCCCACGGGTTGCGCGTCTCGCCGAAATCGGGATGCGGATAGCCGTAGGCGAACTCCATCATGTTGGTCTTGCCCAGAATCACCGCGCCCGCTTCCCGCAGTCGTCGAACGACGGTGGCGTCCTCGTTCGGGACGTTTTCGGCCAGTACGCGCGCTCCGCCCGTGGTGCGCACTCTAGCGGTGTTGAAGAGGTCTTTGAGCGCGATCGGAACGCCGAGTAGACGGCCGCGTTCGCCGCGCTGACGCTTGTCATCTGCGGCGCGTGCCGCGTCCATCGCCGCATCGGCCAGGACCGTAATGAAGGCATTCAGGTGTGAGTCGACTTGGGCGATGCGCGCGAGAGACGCCTCAGTCAGCTCGACTGACGAGACGTCTCGGCGGTCCAGTCGATCGGCAACATCGGACAGGGAAGAGAACGCCAGGTCTCGATCAGCCATTGCCGCCCTCCATCGTTGGTGCGAAGACGATGACCGGCTCGGTTTCCCCCAGAACGGGCTCACGCAGCGCCGACCGTGCTTTGGCCGCTCCACGATACATTTCAATGAGCTTGTCGATTTCCGCGTCAGGAACTGGGATTCCGGCGACGTTGAGGAGCGTCTCGACCACATGGCGCTCCTCAGTTGGCGGTTGATTCATTGGTGCGGCTCACTTTCTTGTGACGGCGACGATGGGGCGATTCTCACCGATCGGCCCGGTTCTTGCCAGCGTTTCCGAGTGTCTGAGTCGAAGCATTGATGAGCTTGTCACAGAGAATAGGATTGATCCTGGTCAGCCGAACGGAACGGAGCCATCATGTGAGTAGCAGCCGCGACCTCATCGACGACTATCGTGCATCAGGACGGTTCGTCGCGACACCGGGACGCAACGTGTTTCTCCGTGATGAGGGCGCTGGCTCCCCTGTCCTCTTCCTTCACGGTATCCCGACCTATTCATACCTCTGGCGCGACGTCATCGCTGAGGTCGCGTTGCGCCACCGCACGTTGGCGCCGGATTTGCCCGGATTCGGTCTCTCCGAAAAGCGCAGAGATTGGGACTACTCCGCCGGCGCTCAGGCCGACACGATCCGTTCGCTGCTGCTGCAGCTCGAGATCGATCGTCTCGCCATCGTCTGCCACGACTTCGGGGCGCTCGTTGCGAGTGAGCTGATCTCGCGTGCCCCAGAGACCTTCACTCATGTCGTGATCTTGAACACGAGCCTGCGCGCTCGTTCATGGAGCGGCGGACTGTCGCCACTCTCGTTGCTGCGAATACCACTTGCCGGTGAGCTGGCCATGACGTTCAGCCGTCAATGGATGCTTACCCGTGCCATGAGGATGTACGTCGATTGTGATGAGCGTCTGACGCCGAACGTGATGGGCCACTACTGGTGGCCGTTTGAACATGGCTACAGAGGGACGTTACTCAGCATGTCGCGCCAACACGCGGCAACAGCCGCAGATTTTGAGCGCTGGCGAGGAGCTCTGGGGAGATTGGCGGTACCGAGCCTGATCGTCTGGGGTGCCAGCGATCCGACCTTCACGACCGATGAGGCGCGAGACCTACACGGTCTGATTCCGGGGTCGCGGATCGAGATATTCGAGCACGCCAACCATTTCATCCAGGAGGACCGCCCGATGGCAGTCGGTCGGTTGATCAACACGTTCCTGGACGGGGCGTTGGGATGAGAAACGACGTGCCGGGCGGACTGCTGTCCGCCCGGCATCGATCAAATCTCGCGGTGGCAGGTTCTGTCGCTCAACTCCCCTGATTGACGACGAAGTCGATCTGCAGTCCCAGGTTGTCCTCGACGCTGATGACCAGGAACGTCTTGGGCGCCTTCATGCCGAAATCCTCGAATTTCACGGTCGTGGTCGCCGTCCCTTTGACCTGGTTGCCATCGAACGTCGCGGTCACGTCCCACGTGGTCGGCGCAGTCGTTCCGTGAACGGTCAGGTTTCCGACCATCTTGAAGGTCGATTGACCTGAAGTCGGCAGCGGCCAGCTGAGACCTTGCATGGCCGTCGGCACGAAGACCGCGTCGGGATACTTGCCCGTGTTGAGCGTGTTCTGCTTGATGTAGTTGTCCCGTTGCGATTTGTCGCTCTGGAGCGTCGAGAGATCGATCGTGATTTTGGAGGCAGACGAATCGATCGCTCCGGAATCGGTGAAGACGATCGTTCCGGTGACGTTCGACGTCTTTCCAACCGCGTCCGTCGGCGAGCCGATGTTGGCCAGCGTCTCACGCGCCTTGTATTCGGCCGAGCTTTGCGTTGCATCGAGCGTGTAGGTCACCCCAGTCGCGCTGCCGGAAGAGGTTGAGGCGGAGCCGCTCGTGGTGGCTTCTGGAGTGGCAGCCGACGTGCCCGCCACCGTACTGGTTGACGACGTGGATGTTGACGCTGAGCCGCTCGCGCTCGTCGTGGTGGTCGAGGATGTGGTTGCTGCCGAGGTCGTTGGTGTGCTCGACGAGCCGCCGCACGCGGCCAGAAGTAATACCGGCACTAGCATCAATGAGTACGAAAGCCGTCGAATCATGTGCCCCTCCTCGCGTCACGTCGTCGTGAGATCATACGACGACTAACGACGTCGTCGCCGATCCTGCTGAAGTTCCCGTTCACCCGTTGCGCGAATAACGAATGGCGCCGCCTACCTCGGGGTGCAGCAAGCGACGCCATCCGACTGCGACGGCGACCGGCATCAGCCCGTCGACGTCGTCGATTGTTCGGCGCCAGAGCGGAGGTGACTAGCCTCCGCTGTTGGCATGATCGCAGTGATATCCATTGGTGGCCGACGTTGTTGACGTTCCGGCCGAACCTCCGGACTGCGGCGTCGCGCTCGACTGTGAAGTCGGCGTGCTCGACGCTGCAAACGACGAAATCGGTCCAGCCAGCAGCCCGCCAGCGAGCAGGAGCAGCCCGGTACCAACTCCGGCTATCCAGAGACGAAGATGCATTGTCAGGAAGCCTTTCCGTTGCGTTGACCAATCACCAATCACGGACCGATCGGTTCGCGTATTTCAGTCTGTCTTGCGCACCTGAGCAATCGCTTAACGACCGCTGTGAATCCTCACAGGAATCAACACGAGAGCCCGAGTCGCCGATTTTCTGGAGCTGTTTCCGAGTACCCGGCACGGGAGATGCGCCCAGGTAGGAATACGGGGCATCAACTGCCCGTTGTCACCGCTGGCGGTGGCGACGTGCAATCGCAAACAGAAAGGACTAGTTGTGTCAGGTGGCAATGACTGGAATACCAACATCGTGAACGAGTTTCGTGCCAACGGCGGCAAAGTCGGAGGTCCGTTCGAGGGCGCGCCGATGCTCATCTTGCACACGAAAGGCTCGAAGTCGGGTGAAGAGCGCGTTCATCCGTTGATGTATCAGGCGGTCGACGGGAAGTACGCCATCTTCGCGTCCAAGGGTGGAGCACCCTCCAACCCAGCCTGGTATCACAATCTGAAGTCAAATCCGGACGCCACGATCGAGATCGGGACCGAGACCAAGCACGTCACTGCTCACGAGGTCACCGGTGACGAGCGGCGGCCGATCTGGGAAACGCAGAAAGAGCGCTATCCCGGCTTCGCCGACTACGAGCGCAAGACATCACGCACTATTCCCGTTTTGATCCTGGAGCCGGTTGAGTAGATAGATCGATCACGGATCCGCAGTTCCGCGAAAGCGCAGTCGTATGACAGCGGGAGCACACAAGGTACTCCCGCTTTGTGTTGCCCTCGCGAAATCCGTGTAAATGCTACGACTCGAACTCGTCGACCTTCCGACTTGCAGCACGCAACGCGTGCTCGATGCGGTTGCGCTGTCGCACCAGCTTGGTCTTGAGGAATTTGAAATCGTCGCTCGCCGGATTCAGAGACGCGAGCTGCCCGACTTCCCGCAGTCCGGGCACCGGAACCGTGCCCAGTGCCAGGTCCTGCTCGAACGGGCCGTTAACGGTGAAGTTCACCGGCAAGAGGATGCGGTCGAGATCCATCAACAGCCGGTTAGCTCGCTCCGGACTGACCTGTGTGAAGTCGATCGCGCGGATCTTATCCGACAGCGCTGACGCCATCTCGATCGTGCCGGAAAGGTCAATCGACCCCTTGGCGCTCTCCTGATGGCTCTTCACCGCGTCGCCGATCTCATCGGCCAGCGCGGCGATGTCGAGCGGCAGACGTGGTGCCGTGCAGATGCGCCACATCGTCTCGGCGTAGACCTTGGCATCGCGTACCAGGAAGTCAGCGTCGATCTTGTCGAGGGTGTCCTCGGTCGTATGCCACCACCAGCCGAGGCCGCCACCTTTGGTGCCGCCGCCCAGCAGACTCGCCATCGTCTTGAACATCTCGGAGTCTTCGGCGCTCTGCTCGGACAAAGAAGCCAACACGGTCGGGATGCCGTGGCCCCAGAATGACTGATCGCTCGAGCGGCTCATGCGGCGGTAGTCGAGGTCGACGTCGACGGTGTCCTTGAGCACTCCCTTGGCGAAGTCATACGTCTCCGCCATGACTGGTGCCTCGCTCAAGATGGTCGCGCCGTTGCCGCCGACTGAGTCGATGTTCACGTTGCAGGCGCAGCGCTCGTGCAGATCGTGCCAGAACTCGTCGGCGTACCAGGCGGAACTGGCGTAGCGGCCATGCGAGTGTCCCGACCAGAAGGCCATGCGCACGCCACGATAGAGCTCGTCCTTGTGCTCGGCGAGCAGACGCGCGACTTCGAGCATGGTGGCGTTGGCGGTGCCGTTGTCCATGGCGCCGTAATGCCAGGAGTCGACGTGGCCGTTGAACATGACGTAGGTGTCTTCACGGGTGCCGGGCAGATCGCCGATGAGTGTCGGGATCTTGCACCAGGCGCGATACGGCTTGGTCATCAGCCGCACCGTGACCGGTCCCTTCTCCATGGCGGCACGGATTTTCTCGCCGTCCGGCTTGGTCACGGCGACGGCTGGGAGCTTGGGGAGCAAACCGGCCGTCTCCGGGATAGGCGTTCCCCAAACCGGCGAGATGCACATCTCGTGAATGTACTCGTCGTTGATGTGGATCTGCGCGATGGCTCCGTTTTCTTGCGAGGCCAGCGTCTTGTCGGGCATCGCCAGACCGTTGCTGATGACGATCTTGCCCTGCACGTCGAGCCCCTCGTAATCGGACGGATGGCCGTCACCAACGAAGATGAGCTCACCTGTTACGCCGTCGTCGTCGGTGAGCGTGCTGAGCGAGTAGCCGTTGCAGGGGATCGACATCTCTTCTGGTGCGACCATTTCCAGCGACGACTTGCCGGGATAACCGATGAGCGCGTCGCTCAGGTAGCGATTGACCTCGTAACCGAACTTCTTCAGCTCCGACTCGATGTAGTCGAACGCCTTGGCTTCGTCTTCCGTTCCCGAAAGACGTACGTATTGAGCGATGGAGTTGAGGTGACGTTGGAGCTCTGAGCCCGATACCGCCTCAACGAGCTTACCGACCATGTTACTTCCTTCCCTCGCACCGATCGCGACGATCGTCGCAACCGGTCCCTATGCGTCGATGCCCTGCTGTGTATAGGCGACGTTGCCGTCGATCAAGACGCGTTCGACCTGTGTCATCAGGTCGAACGGGTGGCCTGACAGGACGATCACGTCCGCGTCCTTACCCTTCTCGAGACTCCCGACCCGGTCGCCGATGCCGCTGATCGCCGCCGCGTTGATGGTGATGGCTTTCAGCGCATCCTCTTCCGCCATTCCGCCGCGTACGGCCAATCCCGCGAAGATCGGCAGGAGCGCCGTGTTGCCGGTGGTATCCATGTGGATCGCTACGCGCACACCCGCACGCGCCAGGATGCCTGGAGCCTGCAACGTCATCTCTTGCATCTCGCGCTTCATACGACCCACCTGGAACGGGCCAATGCTGACCGCGACGTCCTCGCGGGCCAGGAAGTCGGCTATAAGGTGTGATTCGAAGGCGTGCTCGATAACCGGATCGAGGTTGAATTCGCGCGCGAGATGCACGGCGTTGGTGATGTCTTGCACCGTATAGGCATGGATACGTGTCTTCTCCTCGCGCCGCATGGCTCGCACCAGCGGTTCCATGCGCAGGTCGCGATCGGGCGGTTCGGTTCCCTCCTTCTCCGACTGCTCGATCGATTTGGCGTACTTCTGCGCTTTGAGGAAGGCGTCCCGAATCAGCGCCGCCTGACCCATGCGCGTGATCGGACTCGTCTTTCGATCGCCGTAGACCCGCTTGGGGTTCTCACCCAGCGCCATCTTTAATCCACATGGATAGCGCAGGATCATGTCGTCGACCATCGTTCCGACCGGCTTCAGCGCTACCCATTCGCCGCCGATGAGGTTGGCGCTGCCCGCGCCGGTCATGACCGAGGTGATGCCCGCTCGCAGGACGTCGCCGAAGGCCGGGTCGCGCGGGTTGATGCCGTCGATGGCCCGCATGTGCGGTGTGATCGGCTCCGACGTCTCATTGAAGTCGGCACCTTCCCAGCCGACACTGTCTCCCCAAATGCCGACGTGCGAGTGTGATTCGACGAATCCGGGCATGACGATCTTGCCGGTGGCATCGATGATTTCGGCGTCGCTCGGAACGACCACGTTCCCGCCAACGTCGACGATCTTGCCGCCGTCGACCAGGACCGTGCCCCGTTCGTAGGTCTGCCCGGCCATCGTCATGACCTTGCCATTGGTGAGCGCCAGCATTCCCATCCCTTTCGTCCAGCAGGTTCCCAATATATCCATCATCTTCGACGAGCGATGAGTCAGCGTCAACGGCGAAGCAGGGCGTCTGAGTGACATTCATGCGTCCCGCTTACCGCGTTTCCCGTCTTGCTCGAGCGGCTGCGAGATGCGAGGCTGAGTGCTGCCGCGAAGCTCGCGCCGCTTCGTATTGACGGAGAGCAAACAGGGAAGGAACGCAACCAATGGCAAGTCGAGGAGTATTGGTTACCGGCACGGGCGGGCGCATCGGCGCAGCCATCGCGCGCCAGTTTGCGGAGTTGGGCGACCACGTCGTCATCTCCGATTTCGACGCTGGAAAAATGGAAGCGACCGCCGATTCGATCCGCAAAGCGGGCGGGACGGTGACGGCCATCGCGGCCGACGTCGCCAATGAAGAGCAGGTCGAGAGCCTGGCCGCGCGGGCCATCGAAGCGGCGGGTCACATCGACGTCCTCGTCAACTGCGCCGGAATTTTCCCCAATAGCCAGGTGGTCGACATGGATACCGCCGAGTGGCTCAAGGTCTTCGCCGTGAACCTGAACGGTCCCTTCTTCCTCAGCCGGGCCATCGCGCGTCACATGATCGACCAACAAATCCACGGTTCCATCGTCAACATCAGCTCGGGGGCAGGAAGCTCGGCGCGAACCGGTGGCACACACTATTGCGGCTCGAAAGCGGCCATCAACATGTTCACGAAGGTGCTGGCCATAGAGCTCGGTCCGCACCAGATCCGGGTGAACGCAGTGGCTCCGGGACTGATTCTGGACGAGGTCATGAGCCTGCCGGTGCCGGAAGGCGCCAACGAGTATGTCGGCACGTTGCTCAAGGGAATCCCGCTTGGGCGCACCGGTCGTCCCGACGACATCGCCGACGCGGTCCTCTTCGTCTGCTCGGAGCAAGCATCCTGGCTCAGCGGCGAAGTGATCGGTGTGAACGGTGGCTCGCAGGCGGGGCGCACGCACCTTCCGCCGAGCACTCCACGACGCAACGTCCTGATCACTCGCCCAGGACGGTCGAGCGGAGCAGATGCTCCAGCATTGTCTCGGAGTCGTGACAGAGGCCGGAGTGCACCGGCGAAGTTTGGATCACGGTGCTGCGCGGCGCCACCAGCCAATTGAAGCGTTCGGACGGGGAGAGCTGGCCGATGGGGCCGCTCTCCGGTCCGCCGCGGCAGACGCGCAGCATCATCTCCAGATGTCGTTCGACGTCGTCGACGTCGATTTCTTCGTCGAACGCGCGCAGTCGTTCGCGGTCGAGCGCCATACGGGCATCGATGTAGTTCTTCATGCGGGAGAAGAGGATG
This sequence comes from uncultured Chloroflexia bacterium, assembly GCA_963822235.1. Lineage (GTDB taxonomy): Bacteria > Chloroflexota > Chloroflexia > Thermomicrobiales > Thermomicrobiaceae > CALAGB01. The sequence continues at coordinate 183,040 of CAWGGU010000004.1, read as the reverse complement.
ACGCCCACATTGAGGTACTCGCCCCGTTCGACGCGCGGCACCACCCGCACGACGGCGTAGTCAAACGAGCTGAGATCGCGCATCGATCGCCTCTTTGACGAATGCTCGTGGGCCCTCGAGCCGAGTGGTCAAATACTCGACGTAGGCCGCTCGTTCAGCCTGGACATTCTCGTATGCCGAATCCCCCAGCCAGCTTTCTGGGATTGTGGAGACGATCTGCGCCAGATGGTCGGCGGTGACTCGAGCGCTCAAACGCTCATCGGCTGCCTCGATCTCGCTGGCGACCGGCAGCAGGACGTGAGTGCTGATCTGCGGGAACTTCGTCTGCGCCCGGCTCGGAAAGCTTGGTCCGCTGTATTGCGGGTAGATCGAGGCACCGTTGTCGATGAGCCAGACCTCACGATGCCAGATGAGCATGTTGGTGTTGCGCGGGGTGCGATCGACGTTGGTCATGAAGGCGTCGAACCAGACGATCTCCGACGCGAGCTGTGGGCTGACCTCGTGTGCCTGCAGCGCGTCGAAGCCGAACGACCCGGGCAGGAAATCCATCCCCAGATTCAGTCCTTCACTCCGCTCGATCAGCTCCTGGACTTCTGGATCCCCTTCGTTGCGGCCGAGCGCTGCATCGAGGTGTGCGAAGACCAGCTCTGGAATCGGCAGGCCCATCAGGCGGCCGATCTCGCCTGCCAGAAGCTCGGCGATCAGCACCTTGGTCCCCTGTCCGGCGCCGCGAAACTTCAGCACGTAGGTGCCGAAGTCGTCCGCTTCCACGATGGCGGGCAGCGAGCCACCCTCCCGCAACGGCGTGACGTAGCGGGTCACAGCCACCTCACGGATGGGTGATGTTTGTTGTTTGTTGGTCGATTCAGCGGTCATGATTGTGATTCGTTCCAAGCTCGCGTGTGGTCGGTCGCTCCTCGCGTTTCAACCTGGGGAACGGATAACACGGCATTCGGTGCTTAGCCGGAGGGCAGGGGGCACCCGTGTGCGGGTCCGCCCCTACGAAAGACGCGCGTACGTTCAGCCCCCGGGGCACCCACGAAGTGGGTCGGGCTTCGCCGAGACTAGCCCGGGATCTTTAGTCCCGGGTGAACGCGGAGAGCGTACCAATCCAATTCGTCGGCGTACAAACATTCCCCGCCATTGGCACGAACTCCGACGACGGGGCAATCGACCGCCTTACTCCCCTGCCGGGATGACCGGCAAAACGATGTGCGACGGGTACTCCGCCGAATGATGCACCGTCTGCAGCGCGCTGACGACCTTATCCGACCGTCCAGGCTGCTCGCCCGTGTTCGGGTTGCGGTCGAAGCGCGGAAAATTGCTGCTCGAGATCTCGACTCGAATCCGGTGTCCCGGCTGGAAGGCGTTGCTCGTCGCCACCAGATCGACTTCGAAGCGCGTCACCTCTCCCGGAGTCAGCATCTCCGGCTCGCTCATCGAGTTGCGATAGCGTGCGCGCAGGATGCCGTCGTTCAGGTTGCGAGCCATGCCGCACGGATGCACGTCGACCAGTTTGGCGGTGAAATCGGTGTCGGTCGCGCTACTGCTGGCATACAGGACGACCTTCAGCGGACCGGTCACCTCCTGTTCGCGCTCCAGCGGCGCCGAAGTGTAGACCAGCACGTCGGAGCGTGCTTCGACGTCACGCTGATCGTAGGAGCCACCCTGACTGAAGACCGCGTTGCAGCAGAGTCCGCCGCCGCGGGTCGGCACCGGATTCAGAGGGTTGTAGACGTAGGAGTCGGGCGGCTCGCTGTTGGCCGAATCGCGACTGAGGCTGCCGTTCCCATTGAGCGAATTGGCGCTCCCTTCGCTGTGGAAGAACCAGTTCTGCCAGTCCGTATTCGGCAGCGGCCAGGCGTCCGCCTCGCGCCAGCGCTTGGCCCCCATAACGAAGACCTTTACCGGCTTGTCGCTTTCGACACCGTTGTCCATTCCGCGTAGCCAGTGGTCGTACCAGCGCAGGTGCATGCCATCCACGTCCAGGTCGCCGCCGGTCGAGTGCACGCCGAAGTCGACTGAACCGATGGGGTTGCCGGTGCGCATGCCGGAATGGTTCCAGGGCCCAAGGAGCAGGCGCTGCGCTGCCCGCGCGTCAGCCGTGGCCGCGTTGGCGCGCATCCCCGTGAAGTTGCCGATGGTCCCCTTCAGGAAGATGTCGTGCCAGCCACCGACGTTCATGGCCGGGATGGTGAGACGTTCGTGTCCTTTGGAGACGTCCAGACTTGCCCAGAGATCGTCGTAGGCCGGATGGTCGACCCACTGATCGTAATATGGAGCGTACTTGGAGATGAGCTCGCTGTGCTTGAGCGGGATTTTGCGGAACTCCTCCTCCATGCCGTCGATCATACGGACGAGCTGCTCATATTCCTCGGCGGCATTGGGATCGTCCTGCTTGCGGCGCAGGATGGTGTTGACGGCCAGGTTCGACCAGGTCCAGGAGAGGTTGAAGGAGAGCTCGAAGGCGCCTCCTTGATAGACCCAGCCGTCGTGGTAGTCATCGGCCGTGACCACGGGAACGATGGCCTTGAGGGCGGGATGACCGCTGAGCGCGGCCTGCCACTGAGTCAGACCGACGTAGGACTGGCTGAACATGCCGACGTTTCCGTCGCACCAGGATTGATTCGTGAGCCACTCCAGCACGTCATAGCCGTCGTTGCGCTCGTTCACGAAGGCCATGAAGTCACCTTCGGAGGCGAAGCGGCCTCGTACGTCATTGAGCACGACGGCGTAGCCTCGCTCCAGCGCCCTCAGAATCAGCTGGAACATGTTGGTAACGCTTTTGTCGTAGGGAGTGCGTTGCAGCAGGGTCGGGAACGGTCCCGTTCCGGCCGGGCGATAGACGTCGGCGTAGAGGCTGACGCCGTCGCGCATTGGAACGGCGACGTTCCGTTCGACTGTCAACGTCGAATAGGTTGGCATCGACCAACTCCTTGATGGTGAAGCGAGCGCTCGATTGGCATCCCCGCGGTGCCATTGCCATTCTCACATAGCCTGGCGCGGTGGGGCAGACCTTTGACGATCGCGACGCGTATTCATCCACGGCTCACGACGATCGACTTCCGCCTGACCGCTGGCACCCTATAATGGACCGACTGCCAAACGAGACCGAGACAGGAGGGACCGCATGCCACAGCCGCGAGGCGCCTCGGACAGCACGCGCACCGATATTCGACGCATCGACGTGGGCGAGACGGCCGAGGGCTACGTCGAGGCGCTGATCTCGCAGGGGGTCGAGTACCTCTTCCTGAATCCCGGTACCGACACCTTCCCCGTACAGGAAGCGCTTAAGAAGCTCGAGGATACGGGCCGACCCGTCCCCAAGACCATCCTGTGCCTCTTCGAGATCGTGGCACTGGCCGCCGCCCATGGTTACTTCGCGGCGACTGGTCGCCCGCAGGCGGTGATGGTGCATGTAGATGTCGGCACGCAAAACCTCGGCAGCATGCTGCACGATGCCCAGCGCGGTCACGGTGGCGTAGTCATCGCGGCGGGACGAGCCCCCTACACCGACGACCCCACCCTGCGCGGCAGCCGCTCCAGCTACATCCACTGGCTACAAGAGCAGCTCGATCAGCATGGCATCGTCCGCAATTACGTCAAGTGGGATTACGAACTGCGTCGCCCCGATCAGGTCGGCGAGGTCGTTGCTCGCGCGTTCCAGATCGCGGCCAGCGATCCGCCCGGCCCGACCTACCTCACGTTGCCGCGTGAGATTCTGATGAACAGCGTCGGCGAGACGACCTTAAAGGAGCCGAAGCGCTTTCCGCCGGTCAAACTGGGCGCCGGTGACCCGGAGGCGTTGCGCCAGGTTGCTCGCAAGCTGGTCGACAGCGAACGGCCGATCGTGTTGTGCGAGAACAGCGGACGGACCGAAGCCGGATTCACCAACCTGGTGCGATTGGCCGAGATGCTGGCGCTGCCGGTGGTCGAATGGCGCAATCGCGCCAATTTCCCGGCCGATCACCCACTCCATCTCGGCTATGACGACAAAGAGTTCGTCGAATCGGCCGACGTCATTCTGGCGCTCGACCACGACTACCCGTATATCCCATCGAACACGCGGCCGCCATCCGACGCGACCATCATTCAGATCGATATCGACCCGATCAAGGAGCAAATTCCGCTCTGGAGCTTCCCGATCGATCTGCCCATCCGTGCCAGCGCCGGAGAAGCGCTGGCCGTGATTGCCGATATGGCTGGCGAGATGCTGACCGACGACGATCGGACGCGCATCGAAGCTCGGCGCGAACGGCTGGCGTCGCAGCACGAGCGCCAGCGCGGCGATTGGGCCGATGCAGCGCAGCGCGATCGCGACACCAGCCCGATGACGCCCACCTGGATCGGCCATTGTCTCGGAGAGCTCTATCGGGAGTCGCCCGAGTGCGTCTTCATCGACGAGACGGTCACCAACAACGTGGCCATGTGGCAGCAGGTCCCGGTCAGGGAGTACGGCACCTGGTTCTGCAGTGGTGGTTCCGGTCTCGGTTGGGGCCTGGGTGCCGGGCTGGGCGTGAGTCTGGCCAAACCGGATCGACCGGTCATCTCGCTGGTCGGCGACGGATCCTTCGTCTTCGGCGCACCGACCGCCGCGCTGTGGGCCATGCAGGTGAACAAGGCGCCAGTCATGACCGTCATTCTGAACAACACCTGCTACAACGCGACCAAACGTCCACTCGTCGCCAACTACCCCGAGGGCTACTCGGTGCGGGACGACACGTTCGTCGGCGTCGATCTGATGCCGCCACCGCGCTACGACCTGCTGGCACAGGTGGTGGGCGCGTATGGCGAGCGAGTCGAGCAGCCGGACGACGTCCTCCCGGCTCTTCGACGCGGTCTGGAGCATCTGCGCGAGGGCCAGTCGGTGGTGCTGGACATGATCCTGGCTCACCCGTGAGCCCGTGCGCATGACCAGACTGACTGTTGGAATCGATATCGGCGGCACCTTCACCGATGTCGTCGCCTACGACCATGACGACGGCCGATTGGCATCGGTCAAGGTTCCGTCAACCCCACCAAATTTGGTCGACGGGTTTATGCGCGGATTGGCCCGAATTCTTGATGGAATCGACGCCGCTCCATCACAGGTCTCCCGCCTGATCCATGGAACGACAATCGCCACCAACGCGGTTCTGGAGCAGAAGGGTGCCCGCCTCGGCATCTTGACGACCGAGGGGTTCCAGGACGTCCTGATCATCGGCCGTCAGAAGCGCACCGAGATGTACGACCTCTTCATCGACGCCGAGACGCCAATCTTTCTAGCACCCAGACGCCGCATTCGCGGGATCGCCGAGCGGATAGATGCGGACGGAGACGTGGTGCGTGGGCTGGATGAGGACGGTGTCAGAGATGCGGCGCGCTATCTGGTCGAGGAGCAAGGAATCGAATCGCTCGCCGTCTGCTATCTCTTTTCCTTTCGACGACCGGAACATGAGCTGCGCACCGCCAGCATCATTTCGGAGCTCTATCCCAACCTGCCGATATCTCTCTCCTGCCAGGTCGATCCGCGCTTCCGCGAATACGAGCGCTTGTGCGTCACGGCCTTCGATGCCTACGTGCGGCCCGTAATGGCCCGCTACATTGGCGAGCTCGAAGCTCGTGTTGGCGATCTCACTCCATCGATCAACGTGCAGATCATGCAGTCGCGCGGCGGAATCTCGAGCGCAGTATCGGCATTGGAAAAGCCGGTGACGACGCTCCTGTCCGGGCCGGCGGCGGGAGTCATTGGTGGCTGCGACGCAGGCTCGTCGGCCGGCTTGACTCACCTGATCACGATCGACATCGGTGGCACCAGCAGTGACGTGGCGCTCGTGCTTGACGGCCGGCCACTCATCGGCAGCGACGGCAAGATCGGCACGTTTCCCTTGCGCCAGCCAATGATCGACGTTAACACGATTGGAGCGGGCGGCGGCAGCATTGCCTGGATCGATCCGGCTGGAGCGTTGCGGGTTGGACCACAGAGCGCGGGCTCCGATCCCGGTCCAGCCTGCTACGGCACGGGCGGTACACAAGCAACCGTCACCGACGCGAGTCTCATCCTCGGCTATCTCAATCCGGGATTCTTCGCGGGCGGTGAGATCTCACTGGACGTCGAGGCGGCCCGGTCAGCGGTCACTGCCGTGGCCGCATCATTGGGGATGGATCTCGACGTTGCGGCGTCCGGTATCCACCGCATCGTCAACGCCCGAATGGCCGATCAGCTGCGTCTGGTCTCGATCCGACGTGGTCACGATCCGCGACAATTTGCGCTGCTGCCACTCGGGGGAGCCGGGCCGCTTCACGCGGGACGCCTGGCCGAGCAGCTTGGCATCGAACGCGTACTGATTCCACCGACGCCGGGTGTCCTTTCGGCCTTCGGGCTGCTGGTCGCCGACGTCGAGCACGAGCATTCGGTCACCTTCGCGCAAGACGCGGCCGTGGCCGAACGAGAGGCCATGCGCGCGCTCTTCGCCAACCTGGATGCGGTCTGCCGCGAAAGGATGGCGCGGGACCACGTACCGGTCGACGGTGGCATCGTGCGCTGGTCGTGCGACATGCGCTATTCAGGTCAGTCGTACGAACTCGAGGTTCCTCTGAGACAGACCGAACTATCCGCGTCGACGATAGCCGCGATGGTCGAAGATTTCCATCAGCGTCACGAGCAGGTTTACGGACATGCCAACCGCCACAACCGCGTCGAGTTCGTCAACCTGCGCAGCGTGCACAGTTATTCACTCGAGCGGCCCACCTATGAACGCACACAAACTGGGTCCGATGCGATCTCGGATTCGCGACCGGATTCACGCGCCGTCTACTTCGACGAATATCAAACCCGAGTTGAGACGCCGGTCTATCGACGCGAGCAGCTCTCTGCTGGGCAGCGGATCGAGGGTCCGGCTATCGTCGAACAATCCGACACGACGACGGTCATCTATCCCCGCTGGCGCGCCGAGGTCGACGCGATCGGCAATCTCCTCATGACGCTCAACCCCCAAGAAGAAGGAGGGAGTCGTCGTGACTCTGTACACTGATGATCCGATCACGCTGGAGGTCGTCCGCAATCGTTTGAACGTGATCGCCGATGAAATGGAGATGACGCTCCTCAAGAGCTCTTTCTCGCCCGTCATCAAGGAGGCGCTCGACGCCTCAGCCGCGCTCTTCGATGCGTCCGGCCGCACACTAGCGCAAGCGGCGGCGCTTCCGGCGCAGCTCGGCATGATCATCACGGCCGTACAACGCATCGTCGAGGTCTATCCCGCCGTCAGCATGGCGCCGGGTGACGTCTACATCCTCAACGACCCCTACGACGGGGGCACGCATTTGCCCGACATCACGCTCCTCGAACCAGTCTTCGTCGGGGGAGAGGCGGTCGCGCTGAGCGCGAGCCTGGCGCATCACCAGGACGTGGGCGGCAAGACGCCGGGAAGCACTCCGCCGGACGCCACCGAGATCTATGCCGAGGGGCTGATCATTCCGCCCCTGAAGCTCTATTACGCGGGCGAGCCGAACGAGACGCTGTTCGCCATGCTCCAGATCAACTCGCGCACACCGGAATCGCTTCTGGGCGACCTCGATGCCCAGATCGCCTGCAACCGTGTTGGAGCGCGCGGTATACAGCGCCTCTGCGCGGAGTTTGGGGTCGATCGGTTTTTGCGGATCGCCGACGAACTGATGGACTACGCCGAGCGACGAACGCGCGCCGCCATCACCAATATTCCGGATGGCACGTATCAATTCTTCGATTTCGTTGACTTCGACGGCATCACCCCTGGGAAACCGGTGCGCATAGAGGCCGCCGTCACCGTCCGTGGATCCGAGATCCTGGTCGACTTCAGCGGTTCGAGTCCGCAGGCGCGCGGCGCGATCAACTCGGTCCCCTCTTCGACGCGTGCGGCCGTCTATTACGTCGTGCGTGCGGTGACAGATCCGGACATCCCCAACAATGACGGTTGCTTTCGGCCAGTCTCGATCATCTTCCCCGAGGCGAGCGTGGTGAACCCGTCAAAGCCAGCCGCCGTGAGCGTTCGCACCATCACGATCAAACGCATCGTCGACGTGCTTCTTGGCTGCTTCGCGCAGGCGATTCCCGACCGCATCCACGCCGCATCGTGCGGCCAGCTCGCGTTGATGGTGCTGGGCGGCGTCGATCCGCGCAACGGCCGTAACTACGTCACATGGCAAGGATTGCCGACCGCGGGCGGTATGGGTGCTCGACCATCCAAAGACGGCATCGACGTCATCGACACCGACGTCACCAATCTCATGAACGAGCCGGTCGAGGCGACCGAAATCGACTACCCGGTGCGGGTGCATCACATCCGGCTGTGGGCCGATTCGGGCGGCGCGGGACGCTTCCGCGGCGGACTTGGCTTCGAGGCCGAGACGGAACTGCTGCGAGGTGACGCCACGTTGGTGGTTCGCCGCGATCGCCACGACCTGGCACCGTGGGGGCTTCGCGGCGGGCAGTCGGCTCCGACGTCCCGCGTTTTTCTGACTCACGGCGCCGAGCAACCCGCCTCGCTCCCTTCGAAGGTCGTCGCCTCGATGTCGGCGGGTGATCGGCTGCAGGTCTTCACCAGCGGCGGCGCGGGCTATGGCGACCCTCTCGAACGGCCCCCGGAGCTGGTGTTGGACGACCTCATCGACGGTCGGATCTCACGAGCGGCCGCGCGCGCATCGTACGGTGTCGCAATTCAAGATCGAAACGGCGCGCCGGTCGTCGACGAGCAAGAGACGGAGCATCTGCGCGATGAGATGCGCCGCGAGCGCGGGCCAATCGATTGGACCTTCGATCGAGGTGAGGAGTTCGAGCGAGCAACTGGCTTGGGTTCTCGACAATAGCGGCGTCTCGGGCGCTTTTTCAGTCGTTGGACCGCACAGCGAAGTTCTCAGAGTTGGTTGGCGAACGTACATTGCAGACTGAGACTCCACGGTCTGCGTGACTCGATGAATCATTGAAGGTGTGGGCATTTGTCACCAATCGACCTCATTCGGCTCGAGACTGAGCTTGAGTATGGCGTCGCGCTGCATGGCGACGTAATCCCCGTGACTCAAGCCAATGCGGCCGACGTTCCCAGGCTGACGGTAGCCCGTCACGCCGACGGCTACATGCTGTTGTTCGCGTCAACCCTTCCAACCGATGCTCGCGACGCGCTCACGAAACCTGGATGGCGAACGGCTCTTCGATTCTATCGATGAGGTTGATGCCGCCGTGCTGGGCGACGTTCAAAAGATCGTTCGCTGCTGCTGGTATGTGATCGATCGCGTGCCCGACCCCGGCGAGTTCCCCGACGTGGTGCAACGGGACGGTCGGTTCGTGATCGAGCGGGACGGCCAGATTGCCGCCGACGCGTGGTCCGCGCAACAGGGGACACGCGCCGACGAGGTCAGGGTCGACACTGCCGAGGCATATCGACGACGGGGTTACGCCCGCCAGGCCGTGGCAGCCTGGACGCAACACGTCAGACGTGAAGGAAAGGTCGCGTTCTACAGCCATCTGGTGACGAACGACGCCTCGCGCGCCCTGGCGGCAAGCGTCGGCGCCGTGAAGTACGCGGAAACGGTGGAGTATTTCTGAGCGCCGAATTCCCTCAGCGCGGCCCGATTTCGAGGATCGACCAATCATGCGCCGCGAGTCCTGTGACGTGAAGCTCACCGTCATCCAGCCATGTCTCGACTTCGCGTCCGACAGCCAGCGTAGGAAGCACGTCGCGATCCCACGGAATCCTCGCCGAGGAGGGCTGGTCGCCTACGTTCAGGCTCGTGAGCACCCGCTCGTCGTTTAGTCCGACGACCTGGATGACGATCTGCTGATTTGTCAGATGCAGTGTCTCCTGGTAGCCGGTGGCTAGCCACGCGTGCTCGCGCCGGAACTTGATCAGTTCACGGTAGATGCGGTGGGTCTGTTGGCCGCCTTCCGCCAGTTCGTGAGGTTGGTTCGGGAACGGGCTGCGGATTTCGTCGTCTCCGCCCTCGCGCTCGAATTTCACTCCACGCCATCCCCGCTCGTCACCATAATAGATCGACGGAACGCCAGGAACCGTCATGAGGACCACGAGGGCATGTGCAAGGTGGCGAGCGTCGTCCAATCGGCTGGCGATGCGCGTGACGTCGTGATTGCCGGTGAATGTCAGCGGTGGAAACGACGTGCAGAACTGGTGGTGCCGCGACAAAGCCCAGGCGAGCTCGAAGAAATTGCGGTCGTTGATGCTGCTCCAGATCGCCTTCCACAGCTCGTATTGCGTGACCGAATCGATGCCAGTTTGCTCTACCAAGCGTGGGTAGTCGCCGTGAATGACCTCGCCAACGAAGAAGGCTTCTGGGTGTCCGACGCGAACACGATCCATGAAGCTGCGCCAGAAGTCGACCGGTACAGCATACGCGGCGTCTAGCCGGAAGCCATCGGCTCCTCGCGCCAGCCAATACTCAGCAACGTCGCAAATCATATCGAGCACGGCGTCGTGGGAGTGGTTGAGCGTAACGAGACTCTTATGGCCTTCGAAGCTCTCGTAGGCGAAACCATCAGGATCATCACGTCGCAAAGTCGACGCGAAACAGGCCGGAGGCTGAGGACGCTTCTCGATGCCGCAAGACATCCTGAAAGGCCGGAAAGCGCCGGCCGACGTGGTTGAAGACGCCGTCGAGCAGCACTCGCAAGCCACGCGCATGACAGCGCTCGATCAAACGAACCAGGTCCGCCTCGTCACCCAGTCGCCGGTCGACGCGAAAATAGTCGACGGTATCGTAGCCGTGCGTCTCCGATTCGAAGACTGGCCCCAGCATCAAACCCGTGACGCCCAGCTCGGTGAAGTAATCGAGCCAGCCCTCAAGGCGGCGCAATCGGTGTTCGATCGGGCCGTCAGCGGTCCCTGGACTCGGATTTTGCTTCTCAGCTCCCAGAAACCCGAGTGGGTACAGGTGATACCAGATTGATTCATCCGCCCATGACGTCACGGCGCCTCCTCTCGACGAGACTCACGCCGATACCGTACCAGAGGCTGCGCGGCCGCATCCCACGCGGCCGCTCAGATTCCACGCGCTTGGCGGGTTAGGAGACGGCCTGGCTCGGCCGGGTTGTGGCGAATTCGATGACGAAGTGCGTCTGTCCCGCCGTGTCCTCGATGCCGAAGACCTTGCCGAACGGTTTTGTGTCCAGCGGCACGCTGACCTTTGCCGCCTGTGACAGTCGTCGCAGGGCCGCTTCGGCATCGTCGGTGACCCAGTAGAGCTCCCGCTCACCGGTGCCGCTCAGTGACTCGTCGCTGGCGATGGCGAAAGCCACGCCGTTGCGATCCTTGAACTGCACGAAAACGGGGCTGTCCAACTCCACTTCGAGTCCCAGCACGTCGACCATGAACAGTTTGGTGGAGGCGATGTCCGTGACGTATTCCAGAATGAGCCCATAACGCAGATCGTTCGCCATAATCAGTGACTCCCTTTCGTCGATTCCGTCGTCTCAATTTGACGACGAAACCCAGGTTAGCGGAGGCAGGCGACAGCCCTATGTCGGGAATTCGTCAAGTGAGAGAGGGTTCGATCAGCAGATGGGGAAGATCGGCGATGACCGCGTCGAGGGAACGGGGCTCGATCGGATCGCTGGTTATCGTTGCCTCCAGAATTCGATCGAGCTTAAAGGCTCGAGGAGCCTGGCGCAGGCGGCACCACGCGGCCAAATACCAACCTTTGCCGGTGCTGAAAACGCCGACTGGCTCGACTACGCGGTGAGACTCCCGTTCCTGTTTATCCCGGTAATGCAGCTCGACGGCCAACGACTCGAGCAGCGCTCGCTCGATAACCCGGGACGCGCGTAGTGCGGGCTCGCTGGAATCCGCCACGACGCGCACCTGACTGACCAGGCGTTCGGCCGTCTCCTTGGATGCACCCGCCATGGCGGCGGTGATCTTCTGCAGCGCGGATCGACCGGCCAGTGCGAAGGGCATCGATTGCGTCGCCGCCAGAGAGGTCGCGATAGCCACAGCCTCGGCGGGAGTCAGATTGAGTGGCGGAAGCGTCGTGTCGACGTTGAGCCCGTAGCCGCCGCCAGGACCCGGCTGCGCCCAGATCGGTACGCCCGCTTCTTGCAGCGCAAGCAGATCACGCTCGATCGTGCGAGTGCTCACCTCGAAACGTGCGGCGAGTTCGGCGGCCCGCATCGTACGTGGCGCGCGGGAGCGTAATTCTTCGACCAGCGCGTAGAGACGTTCCGTCCGGTTCATGGCTAAACGATAGCAGGAGAACTAGTCATATGACCGGGAATCTGATGGTATGCGAACTAGCCTGCCTGTCTCAAAGTCGGGCTAATAAAGGGAACCGAGGGGATGCGGTGCGCGATGTCGCCAATGCATCCCCTCGGCTCCGTGTCGCGAGGTGGTATCGAAGTTGTTCGTCGTCGAGACTAGTTCTTCAGGCGCGGGTCGAGCGCGTCGCGCAACCCGTCACCGAGCATATTCATTGCCAAGACCGTGACCATGATCGCCAGCCCGGGGAACGTGGCGATCCACCACTGATCACGAAGATATTGGCGGCCGTCGCTCAACATGCGGCCCCACTCAGCCGTCGGTGGCTGAGCGCCGAGGCCAAGGAAGCTGAGTGCTGCTGCCCACAGGATTGCCGCGCCCACGCCAAGGGTCGCGGCGACGATCACCGGAGCGACAACGTTCGGCAAGATATGCCGGTAGAGAATCAGCCGATTGGGCACACCGGTGACGTGTGCCGCGTCGACGTAGAGCTCTGTCCTGGCCGAAAGGACGGAGCCGCGCGTCAGACGCGCATAGGTGGGCACCGACGAGATGCCGACCGCGATCATGACGTTGCGCAGGCTAGGCCCGAGCATGCTGACGATCCCAAGCGCCAGAAGAATCCCAGGGAACGCAAGCATGACATCGATCAACCGCATCAGGATGCTGTCAACCCAGCCGCCGTAATAACCGGAAACCAACCCTACCGTCACGCCGATGACCGATGCGATGCCCACCGAGATGAGCCCGATCACCAGTGAGATACGCGACCCATAGAGCACGCGACTGAAGACGTCGCGCCCGTACTGGTCGGTGCCGAAGAAGTAGGGCGACCCCGGACTGTAGAGGTAATGCGCCGTGTCGATCTTGATGGGATCAAAGGGCGAGATCAGCGGCGCGAGCAGGGCGATGATGACGAGCAGAAGCAGGATCACCAAGCCCGCGACAGCGCCCTTGCTGCGCGCAAGTCGCCGCATGAATTCGATCCACGGTGGAGTCGGCTTGATCTGCTCCAGCGTGCTCGTCTTACCCTCTGGGCGTGATCGTGTTGTAGTTTCCATTGAACTCAGTCTCTCCTGTCAATCGTACCGAATGCGTGGGTCGAGGAACGCATACAGCAGATCGACGATGAGGTTCACGACCACGTAGCTGATTGCCACGACAAGAACGATCCCCTGAACCAGCGGAAAGTCTTTATTCAGAATTGCGTCGACGATCAGACGGCCGATACCGGGTCGACCGAACACCGTTTCGATGACGACCGTCCCGGCGAGAAGCTGTCCAAACTGAAGTCCAAAGATCGTCACCACCGGTATGAGTGCGTTCTTCAATGCATGCCGGATGATGACGCGTGACTCGCGCAGGCCCTTGGCCCGCGCGGTCGTCACGTACTCGTGTCGCAGCACCTCGAGCATGCTCGATCGAGTGAGCCGGGCGATGATGGCCGAGGCCCCAAGCCCAAGCGTCACTGCCGGCAGCACGAGGTGCCGAAGATCGCCGCCCCCGGTCGCCGGGAAGAGCCTCACCTTCAGCGAAAAGGCGAAGATCAAGAGCAATCCAAGCCAGAAGCTCGGCATCGATATGCCGATGAGTGCCACCAGCATCGAGCCGGCATCCAGGATGGAGTACTGCTTGACCGCCGCCAAAACGCCGAGGGGTATCCCTATCAGCGCGGCAACCAACAGCCCGCACAACGCAAGCTGTAGGGTGGACGGAAGGTTGTCCTTGATCTCTTCCGTCACCGGCTTATTCGATCGGATTGAGCGGCCAAGATCGCCATGCGCGGCGTCCCAGACGTACCGCCCGAATTGCTCCGGAAGGGGCTCATCCAGGTGAAGCTGTGATTTCAGCTTCGCGATCTGCGCCGGACTCGCTCCGAACTCGCCAAGCATCATCTTGACCGGATCACCCGGCACAAGATGAAGCATCGAAAAGACGAGCAGCAGCACCCCGAAAAGGACCGGGATGGTCGAGAGCAGCCGCCGTGCAAAGTAAGCGTACATGGTCTCAATCCGAACCGATCTCGATTAGCTCATGTAACAGCCGGCAACCACCGGGTAGGTGTAGCCATTGAACTGGAGCCCGTACACGTTCTGTCGCATCACGAAGACCGACAGTTCGTCGACGAGCGGTACGCAGACTGCCATGTCCATGAGCTTCTGCTCTGTCTGAAGGTAGATCGCTTTGCGTTTGTCAGGATCGCTCTCCTGGCGCCCTTGCTCCAGCAGACCGTCGATGGTGTCGTCCTTCATCATCGTCCAGCCGAAGTTGCTGCCAACGTTGGCGGAGTCAAACAGCGCGTAGAGACCGTCCAGGTCGCCCGAGCGCAGGAAGAGGACCGGTCCGTTGGTGGCGCCCTTGTAGTTGTCCTCGTACCACGGCGGACGCGCCTGCGCCTTGATCTCGACGTCGATGCCGACCTCACGCAGCTGTCCCTGGATCAGGATGACGGTCTGCTCTGGGCCTCCACCGTAGTCGATGGCGTTGAGGACCAGGTGGAGATTCTTGCCGTCCTTCTGGCGGATGCCGGAATCACCCTTCCATCCGGCGCCATCCAGGATCTGCTTGGCCTTCGCCGGATCGAACGGGTAGAGGGCACGCAGCGAAGGATCGTCAAGCATCGCGGCCGTCATCGGTGCAATGGCCGGCGTGCCGAGTCCCTTGAAGACCGTGTTGACGATGGCTTTCTTGTCGATCGCGTAGTTGATCGCCTGTCGCACCTCGACCTCATCGGTCGGCGCGAGCGTGACGTTGAGCAGCCAGATTCGCGGCGCACCGGTCCACGGTTTCTTCATGATCTTGAGATCTTTGTTCAACTCCAGCGGCGACAGATCCTGACCGGCAACCACGTCGACCATCTGCGTTTCGCCAGATTCAACCGTCGTCGTGCGGGTTCCGGCCTCTGGGACAAACTTCCAGACTACTTTATCCAGGTAGCCCGGACCGGCATCGGACATCCAGGGAGCCTTGCGCTTGTAGCCGTCCCAGCGCTCCATGGTGCAATGGTCCTTGGCTACGTACTCGGACAGCTTGTACGGACCGGACGTGATCGGCGTGGTGTTGACGTCTGCACCCTGATTCGGGGTGCCCGTCGGCGAGAGCATGGCCAAGGTGCCACCTGCGGCATAGGTCAGGAACGGAGCGAACGGATCCTTGAAATTGACCTTCGCGGTGTGGTCATCGACGACGTCGGTGCCCGTGTAGCCGGTCAAGGACGTCAGTGCGCCGCCGGCCTTGAAGTTCGGGTCGACGATGCGGTCGAAGTTGAACTTCACGGCGTCCGCGTTGAATGGGGTGTCGTCCTGGAAAGTCACGTCGTTATTCAGCTTGAACGTGAACGACTTGCCGTCGGTCGACACTTCGTAGGCAGACGCCAGGTGCGGCTGAATCTTCCGGTCAGCATCCAGATAGAGGAGTGATTCGGCGGTCGACGCCGTGATATAGAACGTGATGGCCGACGGCGAGGCGTGCGGATCCATCGTGGGTGGTTCCTGGTCGACACCAACCGTGAGTGTGCCCCCCTGCTTCGGGGCCGGACCGGCTGTCGTCGGTGTGGTGGCTGCCGCCTGGGATGCGACCGGCGAACCGGCTCCGCCCGACGGAGTCGCGCCACTCGAGGTGGACGTAGCCGCTCCGCCACCAGACGTCGTCGCGGCCGTTGTCGGCGCGGTCGTTGCAGGGTTGTCGGAGCTCTTGGATGAACAAGCGGCCAACAGACCAACGCCGCCGACGCCCATCATGCGCAGCATGGAGCGGCGATTGATATGACGTGTCTGCATTTTCTGGATCAAATCGCTCCAGCGTGAATCACTGGACATGTCTACCTCCTCCGAAACGGTTCGCATGTGCTCGTGGTTCGCGTCCCCCGCGAATCCGAGTGTGTTGACGGGTCTTCAGTCCGTAGACGTCCTCCTCTCCGGGCGTCTTCCCGCTAACCCCGCATAGCGTTCTGCTCCCCCAATGGCGCCAGGTGTTGACGTGAGCGCCACCGATTTCTACCCCGCCATCCGCGCTAAACGCCGATCCCCATCAAGAGACCCTTCTCCGAAATCGCCGGACTCGTCGTGGTGAAGAGAACTCGACCACCAATTGGCGTTTGAACCACTTCGAGCGTCTCACCGGTGAAGGATCCAATGCGGCCGACGACCTGGCCTTCCTTGACCTCTTCATCAATGTCAACAGACGGGTAGAACATTCCCGCCTTCTCTGAATAGAGCCATTCGAAATTGCTCAACAGCACCGGATCGTCTGCCTGCGGCACGTCCTTCTTGGTGACTCCAACATGATTGAGGACCCGCAGAATCCCGTTCGTGAGCTGATCGACGGCGTCAAGCTGTAGTCGGCCGACGCCCCCGGCCTCGGCGATAAAGCTCGGAACGCCCCGCTCCGCTCCGGCGACGAAGCTCATCGAGCCCTTGGCTACCTGAATCGGGCGATCGACCATCAACACGTAGGGCAGACCGAAGACCTTGGCGTACTCCAGCGACTTCTGGTCGACGTCCTCATCGCCGCGCCGGCAGATGGAGAATGGAACCAATTCCTCGACCATGTCGCCGCCATGCAAATCCATGTAGCAGTCGACGTTGGCGATGAATTCCGTGGTGAGCGCATAGACCATCTGCTCGCTGTAGCTGCCGTTGGGATCACCTGGGAAGAGCCGATTTGGGTTCTGGTTGTCGACCGGGCATACGAACATGCTGCGGTTCCAGAATGCGTGGATATTGAGCACCGGCATCAATACAACCGCGCCGGTCACATCCTCTGGCTTGAGCGATGTTGTCAGGCGGATGACGGTTTCGATCGCCGGATACTCACCGCCATGTACTCCGCCGTTGACGAAGACGACGGGGCCCGGCTTGGAACCGGTAATGGTGACGACGGTGCGCGGGTCCTCCGTCAGGGCAGAGCCCGGCAACGTGACGTTGTGGATTTGGCGCGTACCTGGCTGAAGCCTCCCGAGCAACGGGATGCGCTCCAGATAATCAGACTGCGTCTGCTCGGTCATTCGTCCCAGTCCCTTCCCGAAGATGTCCATTGAGTACCAACCGCTGCAGGCGGCTCTCGTTCGAACGGTAGTGCTCGACGATGCTCGCGGCGGCGAGCTCGACGTCCGGCTGGCCCAACGCTTCGACGATGTCATCGTGTCGTAATGCGATCTCGTGACCGTCGATACTGAACGTCCTCAGCGACAGGGCGACCAGGATGCCGAGAAGAGAGCTGACCCCGGCCCAGACCTGCAGGACGCGCCGCTGCCCCGTGGCGGAAAAGATGTCGTGATGGAAGCTGTTGTCCAGCTCGATGAAGCGATCGACGTCTTCCGGGAAGTGCAGCGTGTGCATTTCGGCGCTCGTCTGCTGCAACCGCTCCATGAGCGACGCGCTGATCGGCAATTCAAGATGCCGTACCGCGTAGACGCCCAACATCGAGTGGATCTCGGAGATCTGAACGGCGTCCTCCGGCGTTAGAAACGCCACACGTGCCCCTCGGTGGGATGACGTCTCGATCAGACTCTCCGCTTCCAACCGTCGCAGTGCTTCCCGCACGGTGCTGCGGCTGACTTCGAGCTGCTCCGACAATCTCGCTTCCGTCAACCGTTCTCCCGGCGGCAACTGCCCAAGAATGATCTTCTTCCGCAACTGCTGCACGACTTGGTCGGTCAAGGTGCGATCCAACGGTGGAGTGATCACAGGCTGGTGACATCCTTTGCACTGCCGCTCGAAGAGATTGTCCGATTGTCAGACAACGCCAGAATAGTCGAGAGCCCCCAGCCTGTCAATACGATTGGGGCCGCCGACCGATTCTGTGGCAATCTCTAGCTTGCGGCAGACGCCTTGGCTGCCTCGTCCAACTCCTGCAACGTCGACCAATCCTGCGCTCGTTTCCCGTTCTCGACGTCGTGCACGATCTCGATTAACCGGTCGCAGAGTGGCGTTGGCACTCCGAGGTCGTGCCCCCGCTCAACCACCGGGCCGACCTGGAAATCGACCTCAGTTCGGCGTTTGCGCACCTTGATGTCGCGATGGATACCCATATGTCGCTTGATCGAGCTCTTCCCGCGCGTCGCCCATTCGTCGAAGAACTGATCGGTCTGGGCAATGCGGTTTGGATTCTCCCGATCGAACATGTAAGGGTCGAACCCGTGGATGTTCTCCAGCGTGATCCCCTGCGCGCGGGCGACGTCGACCACCTCAGCCACCACACCGCGCAGCGCGGTTCGCAGTTCTCGATCGGATTCGACGATTTCATCGACCGGCGCGTCGACCACCGAGACGGCGAATCCGAAGGCGGCGTAGCAGAGCTTGCCCCAGAGATACCCGTTGAGGTTGTCGGTGATCTCGACCGGTGTGACAGCCGAGAGGACTTCGGCAACCTGTTTGATGCGCGGTGTTACCTCGCCGTTCAGCTCGCTGAGATAGGTCGGAATGCTGTTGACCACGACGACGTGACCTGGCTCGACCAAATCGCCGCCGAAGTGGATGAACGCGCCGATCGTGCGCTCTTTGCCGACGATCGCCGCGATACGCTCCTCGTTCAAACCGTTTTGGTACGAGACGATGAAGCCGTCGGGCGCCAAAAACGGCGCGATCATCTCGGCCGCGGACTCGGTGTCCATCGCTTTGACGGCCAGTACGACCATGCCGAGCGGTCCGTGCTGTTCAACGTGCGCCGGATAGCTCGTCCGGCACGATGGCGGGAACGTGCTCGACCAGGTCGACGTAGCCGGAGATGCGATAACCGTTTTCGTTGATCGCGTTGACGTGCTCGGCCGCACGATCAACCAGCGTCACGTCATGACCGGCGCGATGCAGCATGACGCCCGTGGTGCCACCGATCGCTCCGGCGCCGACTACCGTTACGCGCATATGAATTCCTTTCAGTCCCTGCATGACAAGCTGACTATCAAGCTGATTTTGTCATCCTGAGCGATGGTTCTCGCTCCCTCGCAGGGAGAGAGTCAGAGAGAGGGTGGCAGCGGAGTCGAAGGATCTCTCCGTCCGTCGACTCCGCTGCGCCTCGAATTCAGAGAGATCCTTCTCCCTCACTAGCCGTTCCTCCGCACGAGGGCGAGGACCATTGCTGCGGTTCATGGTGACAAGACTAGGATCGCTGCGTTCTGACGTCATAAATGTTCTGGCGCTCAAACGTCAGGCGACGATGGTCGCACCGACGTTGCTCCGGCGGTCAGCGACGATTTCGCCTCCCTTGATGACCAGCCCGATCCGATCGATCTGCTGCAGGACGCGAACGTCGCTCAGCGGATCCCCATCAACCCAGACGAGATCGGCAAACTTGCCAGTCTCAACGCGACCAACTTCCGGGAAGGCGATGCCGTCCGCCGCACCACTGGTGGCGGCGACGAGCGCCTCGGTCGGCGTGAGTCCGGCTTCGACCAGCATCTCGAGCTCGTAGGCGTTGCCGCCGTGCGTGACGTACGGCATGGCCGCGTCGGTGCCACAAATGATCTTGACGCCGAGCTCGCGCGCCCGTGCGGTCGTCTTCCAGGCGTTGGCGATCGCCTTATGACGCCATGCGTCCAGGTACGATGGACTCCCAGCGGGAAGCGCCTTCGTGCCCATCTCGCGGAAGCGGCCCACGACGCTGAGCGTCGGGCAGAGGACGGTTCCATGCTCGGCCATGTGCTGCAGGTTTTCGTCGGTCAGGTAGAAGCCGTGCTCTATACCGTCGATGCCTGCCTCGAGCGCCCAGGTTGCGCCGTCGCCGCCGTAGCAGTGAGCCGTGACGGTGCGTCCGTGCCAGTGAGACTCCTCGATCAGCGCCTTCATGGTTTCGAACGTCATCTCCGGGGCGCAGTAGCCACGATAGCGGCGCACGTGCTCGGTGAGTGTGGCGTTGAACTTGATGAAATCAACGTTGTAGCGCAGGTTGAGCCGCACCGCCTTGCGCGCCTCGTCTGGATTGTCGGCCACCGTGCTCGGCCCTGGCAGGTTGAGATGCGGGGGCAGGATCTTCTCTCGATCCATGTGGCCGGTGGTCGACGTGATGCCCAATCCGCAGGCCCAGATGCGCGGACCGACGAATTCGCCGCGGTTGATGGCGTCACGCACCGCGATGTCGGCATAGTGACGTGCGGCGGCGTCACGAATGGTCGTGAAGCCGGATTGCAGGTCGCGCGTAGCGTTGCGCAGGCAGTTCAGCGTGACGTCCGGGATCGAATTCAGGATGTCGCCAACGCCGAACGCGGAGTCGCCCGGCTCGCCACTGCCGATGATGTGGACATGCGCGTCGATCAATCCAGGGAGCAGAGTTCCGTCCGGCAGATCGATGACCTGATCCTCTGGCGTCGCGATTGTTCCCCGACCGCGAACGACGTCGACGATCTGATCGCCTTCGACGACGATCTCGGCGGGTTCCGGCGCGTCACCGCTGCCATCGAAAAGGCGGGCGGCGCGAATGACGGTTCTCATCGGAGACTCCTTCTGTTCTGCTTGTCCGACTTATCCATGAGCGTGGTCACAATTTGGTTCACTTGGCAATCTCGCCGGAGCGGATCGCCTTGACCCAGCGGTCGATCTCGAATTGGAGCACACGCTCGCCAATCTCAGCCGTCGAGTCGCGTGCGTCGCCAAGGATGCCGGTCGGGCTCATCTCATCCATGGGCGGCGGAACTTTAGCCTTCCAGCGAATCGAAGCATCGCCGGTGAACCCCTCGACTGCTCGATCCATGTCGACCAGATCCGGGTGGCAGGCGAGCATCATCGACGTTTCGCCCTGCGCCGCGTGCACGCCCATACGGACTTCATCGACGCCGAGTTCATCGTAGAGTCGCCGCCGCTCGCCCATATGGCTTTCGAAGTCCATGCGTGCGTGGAATCGCACGTTGGGATGTGCCTCGCGCAGGCCCGGGACGACGGCGCGCAGCGCGGCGAAGTTGCCGCCGTGGCTCACGACCATCACCACATCGGTGAATCCATGATGGACCAGTGACTCGACGACCTCACGAATCACGATGATCAACGTCTCCTCGGAGATCGTCACCGTGCCCGGCATCGGCAGATGTCCGACTGAGTAGCCGATGCTGATGGCCGGCGCAACCAATGCATCGCCCAGCGCTCGGGCTAAACGCACGGAGGTCTCATAGCCAAGGAACGTGTCGGTGCCGATGGCCATGTGCGGCCCATGCTGTTCCATAGCCGCGATTGGAATGATCACGGTCCGCTTGCCGGCTGCCATGGCATCCCGTACGTCGTGCCAGGTCATGCGCTCGATGAGGATGTCGTCCACCACTCTCTCCCATTCCGGTCCGTGGCTGCCGCGCCCGGGACTGAACCCAGCGCGGCACTGTTACTCGTGCAGGCCCATAGTAACCGAACTTATATATCAGAGATACAGAGGTCAGCCCGAAACGTGGCTCTGTCGACAAACGCATGGCGCTCCGGACGTGTCTTCCGCGGAGCACCATTCGCGTGCTTCACGGCAGTGTCAGTCGCTGTTTGCGCCTCCCTGGCGCTACGTGCGGTT
The DNA here is from genome assembly GCA_963822235.1 of uncultured Chloroflexia bacterium. GTDB lineage: Bacteria > Chloroflexota > Chloroflexia > Thermomicrobiales > Thermomicrobiaceae > CALAGB01. The sequence continues at coordinate 161,342 of CAWGGU010000004.1, read as the reverse complement.
CCGCTTGTGTTGCCTGAGATCGATGCCCCATCGAGGGCTGCATGATTGATACGCCTGCGGCGATGACGCTCATGACGGCCGAGATGAAGAACGCCAGGTGAACGCCATGAGTGAAGTCAGCCAACGCGGCGGGTGCGTTCCCCATGCCGCCGCCATAAATGAAGATGTTCATCATGACGTCTTGCGGGATTTTGGCGAGCACCAGCGGGAAGGCGATGGCGATGCTCAGCATCTGTCCGGTGTAGGCCAGCATCATGCGCACGCCCGCCGCCATGCCACGCTGCTCCGGTCGCACCGACGTCATGATGGCGCTCGTATTGGGCGAGCTAAAGAAGCCCGAGCCGCCGCCCATCAATGCCATCCAGATAGCCAGTTCCCAGAAGGGCGTGTGGTCGCTGACGGTCGCGAGTCCTGCCAGCCCGATCGCCGAGACGAGGAGTCCGATCGTTCCCAGAATGCGCGGACCATGATGGTCAGATAGGTGTCCGCTGATCGGCCCGATGAGCATGAAGGCGAGGCCGAACGGCGCCATCATCAATCCGGCGGTCAGCGGGTCTTTGCCGTAGGGTCCTTGCAGAAAGAAGATGAGGAGAAACAAGACGGCGCCGCGTGCCACTCCGTTCAGCAGGTTGGCGACGTTGGCCAGGGTGAAGAGCCGGCCGGAGAAGAGGCGCACGTTGAGCATCGGCTGCGAGACGCGCAGCTCGGTGAAGACGAATGCGATCAGCGCCAGCGGACCGAGCACGAACATGACGTAGATGATCGTCCAGCCCCAGGAGGGGAAGGCGACCATGCTGAGTGCCATCAGGAATGCGCCAAGCCCAAGCGTGAACGTGATGCTGCCAACCCAGTCGAATTTCTGACTGGACGGCAGCTTGACCGGTTCGCGCAGGCGTTTGATGCCCCAGAACGTGCCGAAGAGACCGAGAGGCACGTTAAAGAGGAAGACCCAGCGCCAGGAGATGGCGGTGAGCAAGCCTCCAACGACAGGACCGAGTACGAATCCGGCGGCGGCCGCGATCTGATTCACCCCGAGGCCGAGTCCCACGCGGCCCGACTTGAACGCGTCAGTCACGATTGCCGTGCTGTTGGTCAGCAGCAGTGCTCCACCAACGCCCTGGATCATGCGGGCGATCAATAGATCCGCCCCATGAAACTGCATCTGACTCAGACCGGCGCCGAGCGAACCGAGCGTGAAGACCAGGAACCCGGCGTTGTAGAGGTTCTTGCGACCGAACATGTCCGCCAGGCGGCCGATGACCGGAACCAATGCGGTAGTGATCAGCAGGTACCCAAGCAGCACCCACATGATGGTCAGAAAGCTCGCCTTCAGCCCAACAAGAATGTCTGGCAGCGCGATAAGCAGGGCAGATCCCTGCAGGGCTGCCAGCAAGGCTCCCAGCGTCGTAACCGACAGCGCCACCCACTCGTAACCAGCATCCGGATCGAATGTAGCGCCTTCCGTCCGGCTAGTCTGATTCTGCATGCTGACCTAAGTCCTCTACTCTCTCGTCAATTCCCTGTTCGCGAAGAAGTGCCTGAATGAGCTCGATGTGCTCCAGTTCGGCGTCGCGAACCGATTGCAGCTGCTCTAGTTTGTGCTCGATGATCTCGAGGCGTTGTTTGGCCAACTCGGCTGCGCGCCGCAGCACGGCGATACGCTCGTCGCGGTCTTCGGTGTGCCTGAAACGGTTGCGTAGCTGAGCGCGTACGCTCTCGTTCTCGAGGAGGTCCGAGACGTCCGCCAGAGAAAAACCGGCGATTTCGCGCAGTCGTTTGATCTCGCGGAGGCGCTGAATGTCGTTCTCGTTGAAGAGCCTAGGCACGCCCTTGACCCGCACGTTCGGTGTCAGAAGCCCGAGCTCTTCGTAGTAGCGGATGGCGCGGGCGGTCAATCCGACCAGTTCGGCAACCTCGCCGATCGCTTTCAGCCCCTGATCGCCCGGAGTCGACTGGTTGTCTTGTGTCGCTTCATTCACTGCCATTCAAGGATTTTAACCCTGTTAACGTGAACGTCAAGTCTTGACGGATAGGTGAGCATCTACGTTGCCGCGGTTTGAACCCGCCCCTCGTGATCGGTACGACTCATGTCTCGATACGATCCGAATGTCGGACCGAGTAAAATAGAGTCCTGCAATGTTGTCTGGAGTTGTATTTCGAGAGATACAAATGCGACGAGGTGAATGGTGCGTGAGATCATGACTCCCGAACAGGCGGCCGATTATCTACAGGTTGCTCGGGAGACAGTTTATCGCTACATCCGACAGGGGAAACTTGGGGCATCGCGAATTGGTCGTAGTTATCGCATCCCGAAGCGAAATATCGATCTGTTGCTTTGGGAAACCCGGACGCAGGCGGATGTCCCCATCAGGCAGTTTTCGCGAGAAGACGTATCGGCGTTTCTCGAGGCGGACCGTTTGGACGACGAATCGCGTCACATTTCCCAAGGGGTTCTTGACTGATTGCGTTACACCAAGCGTGTAAATCCGGGCGTGGTCACTCCTTCGCGGAGTAGATGGCTCTTTGACGACTAGCGCATTTTTCAGCGCGGTTGCTCATGAGCGAGGGCGGGGAGCGTTTGTCTGCAGTCGTCATCCGAAGGGCGTCATGAATGTCGCCCAGCTCTCGTTCCAATGGGCGATCCATCTGCAAATTGCTTTCAGCGGGTGTTTCCTTGGGCTCCGGGCCTGACGTCCCGCTGGCGGGCACAGGTCCCGCCACTACATTTGCCCGCGTACGTTCAGCCCCTTTAGTGGGCTTCGCCAGGATTAGCGCTGTGGCTTTAGCCCGGCGCGGGCGTGTCGCGACTACCGCGTGGTGTCACGGCGGCCACAGGTGGCCGCCGCTACGTTTCTCTTGGTATGTTCAGTCCGATTCGGAACTTCGTCTGGAACAGCCCTGGGTTTTCAACCCAGGGCTGACGGCGAGCGCTTACCAACTAATACCGCACGATCTCGCCGTGGCCGGCTTCCTCGATCATGTGCGGCTCAGCCGCTTTCCAGTTCAGCTTGGCGATGTCGGCGCTGAGCCCGGCCAGCATATAGCGAAGCTCGCTGGCCATGGCGCAGAACTGAAACCCTTCCGAGATTCGCTGATTGATGGCGTCCCCACTGGAGCAGTGGATACCGGGAGCGACTCCGTGCTTCTTGGCTGTCTCGCGAATGTGGGCGACTGCCTCGATCATGCGCGGATGATCGCTCTCGAGTGGCACGCCAAGTCCGAGACCCATCGAGGCGCCCAGATCGTTCGGCCCGATGAAGCACGCGTCGAATCCAGGGACGCTGAAGATCTCGTCGGCGTTCTCGACTCCGTCGATGTGCTCGATCTGCAGCACGAGCAAGACCTCGTCGTTGGCGTGTCGATAATAATCGGAGGCGGTCGTTCCCCAGCTGACGGCGTGTCGACCACCACCCACGCTACGTTTGCCGAGCGGGTGGTAGCGCGCGGCCTCGACGGCGCGTTCGGCCTCTTCACGGCTATTGACCATGGGAACCACGATGCCCCAGGCTCCCGCATCGAGCACACGTTTGAAGTTCTGTGGGTCATTCCAGGGAATCCGCACCATCGGCGCGGTCGATGACGCCGACATAGCCGCGAACATCTGTGCAAGCGTGCGGATGTCGACCGGATTGTGTTCGGAATCGACCACCAGCCAGTCGAACCCGAGCTTGCTGACGTATTCGGCTACCTCTGGGCTTGGGACCGAGAGCCAGGTGCCGATCGACGGCTCGCCCTGCGCCAGTCTCCTGCGAACATGGTTGGCACGCATCGCTCTGGTCCTTTCCTCGCTCGCGTCTCGTCACTATCGATGTTCCGATTGTAGCCCAGCCGCCGGGCGTTCACCCCATCAGCAATGCCGCCGCGCGTTCGACCGCGGCCACCGTGTAGGGTGTCTCGATGATGGTCATGAGGGTGGTCGCTCCCGCGTCAACGTACTCCTTGACTTCGTGTCGGATCTGCTCGTCCGACTTACCCCGCAGGAAGAACTGTGCCGACATCTGCATCTCGTCGTGCGACCGACCGTAGCGCGTCAGCTGCGAGCGCAGATAGTCAGCACGCTCCTTAAAGCGCTCCAATGGACCGGTGAAGTTCCAGCCGTCAGCATGGCGCGCCGTGATGCGCAGTACGCGGTCTCCACTTCCGCCGATCCAAATGGGCGGATGAGGCTTCTGCACCGGCCAGATGGCCGGTTTGGCGTCGTCAAGCTGGTAGTAGCGCCCCTCGAAGCTGACCGCCTCCCGGGTCCAGAGCGCTTTGTAGATCTGGCAGGCTTCGTCGAGTTTGCTGATGCGCTCGCCGATCGGACTCGTGGTGATGCCATAGCTGCGGTAATCGATCTCGGAGCGCGGATTACCGGCGCCGATGCCGAACTCGAGCCGGCCGCCGCTGATCTGGTCGACCGTAACCGCCTCGCGGGCCAGCATGGCGGGGTGACGTAGCGCGTTGTCGGTCACCAGCACACCGATGCGAATTTTCTCGGTGCGTGCCGCTAGAGCCGACAGGAGCGTCCAAGCTTCGAGTGTCGGCTGGGTCTGATCGCCCAGGGCGGTCAGATGGTCATAGATCCAGGCAGAGGTGAAGCCGCAGCGCTCGGCGGCCGTCCAGATATCCAGGAGTTGCTCGAAGCTGGCGCCCGGTTGCGAAGTCTTGAGTCCGAAACTGACCATACGTTTTCCCTTCACGGGTAGAGACTTGGTTCTTAGCCGCTGATTCCATACATGATAAGGAAGCCGAATAGGAAGTTATTCTCGAAGCTGGGCGGAGTGGTTGATCGGTACGGGCGACCGAGTCTGGTGGATTCAGTTGATAGAGCCGGAATCGTGTCCCCTATGCAGCAGCGCATCGACCTCGGCGTCTTGGATCGGTCGAAAGTCGTCGTAGAATTGGCCCACGGCGTAGAAATCAGCCTCGACGTTCAGGCAGACGACCTCGTCGGCTTCCGTTCGAAGCTGCGCGACGGTGTGGGTGGGGCCGACCGGGATGGCAAAGATGACCCGGCGAGCGCCCTGCGCCTTGACCGAACGGATCGCCGCAATTGCCGTGGCTCCGGTGGCGACGCCGTCATCGACGACGATCACATCGCGCCCGGCGACGTTTGGGGTTCGCTGGCCGTCAAACGCCGCCTCGCGACGCTTAGCCTCGTCCATCTGACGCTCGCGCTCGCGGGCGATGTACTCCTCCGTCGCGCCGCTCATGGTGGCGATTGACGCGTCGATGTAGGTGCCGCCGCGCGCCGTGACCGCCCCGATCGCGAGCTCCGGCTGGGTGGGAGCTCCGAGCTTCCGCGCGACGACGACACCGTGGTCCGCGCCGAGTTTGCGCGCGACGATGTCGGAGGTGACTACGCCGCCGCGCGGGATGCCGAGCACGACAGGGTGTTCGATCCCCCGCTCCATCAGCACTTGGGCGAGCTGTTCTGCGGCGTCGGCGCGGTCGCGAAACGTTGTCATGCCGATCCTCCGCCCTGTGAGTACGTGAAAGATGTATGCAGCCAACTTGAATGGTCGCGAACGCCGGTCGATGAGGAGCGCGTGGCTCACCCCGCGCGCTGCGCGTGGCGTTCCAGTCCGACGTGGGCGGCTTGCAGGCGTGGGCTTGCCACCATTGTATCGACCACGAACGCCCTGGACGATTGAATTTGCTCGCTCATCAGCCGCTCCGCACGATCTTCTTCCCCGTACTCAAGTGCGTCGAGCAGCTCGAAATGCTCCTGCCGCGAGAGGTCGTTCCGATCGTGCAGCAGATGCGCCATGTGGTGCACGCGTTCCACCTTGTCGAGCATCGAGCGAATGACTTCGGCAACAAGCGCATTGCCCGAGCTTGCGGCGATGGCAGCATGAAACTCGGTGTTGGCGTGCAAGAATCTGGCCGCGCTGTCGTGATCACCAAGCACATATTGTTCGTCACACAAGCGTCGCAATCGTTCGATTATGTCAGCAGGCAGATGTCCGGCCGCGCGGCGTGCGGCGACGGGTTCAAGCATCAGGCGTAGCTCGAACAGCTCATTGACGTGCTTGAGCGTCACCGGGGCGACAACGTAGCGCTTGCGCGATGCCAGCAGGACGAAATTCTCCTGACATAGCCGTTTAAGTGCGGCACGGACTCCGGCACGACCGACCGCGTAGATAGCGCCCAACTGCTCCTCGGCGATTTGTTGTCCCGGCGCCAGCTCACACGTGATGATCGCGCGCTTGATACGGTCGTACGCGGCGTCGGTGAGCAATTGATGACGCACCACATTTGCCATTTGGACGCGTTCCTTCGAGCAGAATTGCTGATTTCGGACAGGTCGCGAGGATTCACCGGAGTCGTTGGCATCATTATTGTTGAGAACATCGGCGATTGCAACAAGAGAGGCTGGATTCCGGCGCATCACACACGACGTTTCAGGCGCTTGATTTCGTTGACATGGGCTCCTAGCTTTGCTAGGTTGAGTCCGGTTGATCAACCACGATGTTAGGGTTGCGGCCATCCGCCGATAGGAGAAACCGCTCTGCGTACGCGTGTTTCGACTGACCAGGCTCACGCGAGCTTTTATGGAATTGGCAGCGTCTCCGTCGTGGTCGTCACCAAGCTCATCTCCGCCCCCGTTCTCAAACCAGACAACGAGTGGTGCGTGTTTGAGGCCGGTGAGCGGGTCCGGCGTTCGGTGCTGTGTGAAATGGAGACCTGTGCATGCCCCAATTGCGCTTGAGTGACGCGGAGTATCAGCGTCATCGGGATGCGATCCTTTCCAAGCTGGCCGATCGCGGGCTCGATGGATTGATCTGTTTCAATCCCAACAACGTGCGCTACTTCTGCCGCTGGGGCTTCATTCCAACCGAGCGTCCCATCGCCTACGCCCTCACCCCATCCTCGTCTGCTCTCCTCGTTCCACGACTGGAAGAAGAACATGCCGCTGAGTTCGTGATCGTCGACAAGCTGCGCTCGTATCCCGAATACCCCGGCGACCGGCACCCGATGCAATTCTTCAAGGACATCCTCACCGAGCTTGGGTTGGAGCACGCCAAGATCGGCGTAGACGCTGACGGCTATGGCGGCATTTACGGCTACCGCGGACCTCGCGTCAGCGAGCTTCTGCCCGACGCGCAGGTGCAGAACGTCGCCGACGACATCGAATACCTCGAGATGATTAATTCTCCGGAAGAGCTCACCCTCATCGCGGAGAGCGCCCGCTGGGGCAACCTGGCACACGTCTATCTTCAAGAGTTCTGCAAAGTCGGCATCACCGAGACCGAGATCTCGATGCGCGCCTCTTTCGAGGCATCGCAGACCATGATCCGTACCCTCGGACCAAGCTACCGGCCGGTCGGTGCGGGGAGCATGCCCGCCCACGCAGGGTTCCGTGGTCAGATCGGCAAAGATTCGTCGCTGCCGCATGCCATGACGAGCAACGCCAAGCTCAAAGCGGGGGACGTGTTGGTCACCGGTGCAGGGGCCGACGTCTGGGGCTACGGCAGTGAGCTCGAACGCACCATGGTTATGGGCGAGCCGTCAGCGGAACAGGAACGCTACTTCAATCTGATGTTCCAGGCTCAGACGCTGGCGCTCGAGACGATCAAGCCGGGTATCAAGTGCTCCGACGTCGATAAGGCCGTTCACGCATTCTTCGACGAGCACGATCTCAATGACAATTGGCGGCACCACACCGGGCATGCGAAATCGACGTTGATTCATGAGGCCCCGTTTCTCGACACTGGCGATGATCGTTTGATCGAGGTCGGCATGGTCTTCACCGTCGAACCAGGCATCTACGTGCGTGGATTCGCTGGATTCCGTCACTCCGATACCGTGGTCGTCACTGAGACGGGGATCGAATCGATCACCTATTACCCGCGTGATCTGGAGAGCTTGATCATCCCCGTCTGATCCAGCCATTCGCGGTCCGTCCGCAGGTGATCGCAATGCGAGTGTGCGGACCGCCTACATCACCTTGATTGCGTCCAGACCGGCATGATGGCCGGCCCACAGGACAACACAGGCATCAACGAGGGAGGACCAGCACATGACCGCAACCTCGGGAACTCCGGTACAGAATTGGTCCATTCAGCAGACTGAATTTGATGAGCGAGTGAGCCGACTACGCGTGAATCTCGGTGAGCGCAACCTGGACGCGATCGTCCTGTTTCATCCGATTCGCATGGCCTACGTCTCCGGCTTTTTTCATTTGACGACCGAACGTCCCATGGCCATCGTCGTCCCGCTCGATGGCGATCTCGGCGCACTTATTCCGCAGCTGGAGCAAGAGCACATCGCGAAATCTCCCAGCGTCAAGCACGTCAAGGTCTACCCCGAGTTCCCGACCGGCGGCACCAAGCATCCGATGCAGCATCTCGTCGACCTCATGAATGAGATGGGGCTGGCTGGGAAGCGTATCGGTTATGACAACAACGGCGGCCTTGACGTCAACGGCTATGACGGCCCGGACCTGAGTGAGATCTGGGAGGGCCATTCCGAGAGGGCGCGGGATATCGTCGACGCTCTTCGCATGATCAAAAGCGAGAACGAGCTGCGCTTCATCTTCGAGAGCGCCAAGTGGGGAAACCTGGCACACCGTTTGATGCAGGAACGGTTGGAGCTCGGACGCAACGAGATCGATGTGGCGCTCGAGGCGTCAACAGAGGCGAGCCGGGTGATGCTCGCCACGCTTGGCCCGACCTATCACCCGGAGTCTGGCGCGTGGAGCGCGCCAAATCCGGCGCTTGCCATGTATCACGCCGGCGCCAATACCTCGTTCCCACATCCGCTCGCCAGCAGTCTTGGATTGCAGCGAGGCGACGTGCTCGTCACGGGAGCTGGCGCGGACGTTGCCGGATATCAGTCGGAGCTCGAACGGACCATGATCATCGGCGAGCCGGGCGAGCGCTTCATCAAGGCGTTCGAGCAAATGATCCAGCTTCAGCAGGTCGCGTTCGACGCTCTGCGGCCAGGAAGGACGCTGTCTGACGTTGAGAAGGAGGTGTCGTCGGCGTTCATCGAGCTTGGTGTGGCGCAACATCAGCGCCACCATACCGGTCACGGGATCGGTCTCGAAGGGCACGAAGCGCCCTACATCGACAAAGGAGACGAACGGCTAGTCCAGGAGAACATGGTCTTCTCGGTCGAGCCAGGTATCTACGTTCCTGGTCTGGCCGGATTCCGACACTCCGACACGGTGGTCATCCGCCAATACGGAGCTGAGCGAATCACCTACTACCCTCGTGACCTCACGAGCCTGACGGTGTGGCTCTAGAAATCACCGGTTGCGTGTCGGATCGCGTATCGTCCCGTTGCAGCGTGGAGGAGAACAACAATGAGTGAGCAACCAGATCCCCGATTCTTACGCCTTTATCATGACGTCCTCACCGGTCGGGCGAGCCGTCGCCAGGTTATCCGGCGCGGGGCCGCGCTTGGCCTTTCGGGTGGCGTCGTCGCCATGCTCTTGAGCGCATGTGGCGGCGGTTCGAGCAAGTCAACGTCAACGACGTCGTCGGCGTCGACTTCGGCCCCCACGACGTCCACGTCAGGTGGAGCGTCCGGAAGCCCCTCCGCCACGAGCTCTGGTGGAGCAGGAGCCTCCCCGGTCTCGTCGGCGACCAGCGCATCCAGCGGCAACGCCAAACAGGGCGGCAGCATCATTATTGGAACGCTGGGCGAAGCCTCGACCATCAACCCGTTCGTGGCCAACGAGTCCGAGGGGACCTGGCGCTGCCAGATGCTCTACGACCAGTTTGTTGGTGTCGATCCCGCGACGCTGAAGCCTTCACCGGCCATCGCCAAGTCGTGGGACGTCAACGACCTGACTTTCACGTTCCACCTGCGCGACAATGCCAAGTTCTCTGACGGCAGCGATGTGACCGCTGACGATGTCGTCTTTGCATTGAAGGGCACACTCGACAAGAAGACGGCCAGCCCGTATCAGTCCTACCTCTTCTCGATTGATGGAGCGCAGGCCTACTCCAACGGCACGGCGGATGACGTCAGTGGCATCAAGATCATGGATCCCATGACGATCCAGATTACGCTGGCGACGCCGGACGCCTCGTTCCTCTTCAACTTGCGCTTCATCCGACCCGTGCCCTCGAAGCAGCTGCAGGGCAAGGATCTGTCACTCGCGTCCAAAGAACCCTTCTGGCAGAACCCAGTCGGGGCAGGGCCGTTCGTCTTCGTCTCCTGGACCACCGGCGCCGACTTCGTCGCCAAACGCAACGACAACTATTACGGAGCACCCAAGCCGTATCTCGACAAATTCACACATCGCGCCATCACCGACTCCGACTCTCTCGCCAATGCGCTGCTTTCGGGCGGAATCGACGGGACTATCTACGCCAACCCGGCCACCAGCGAACAGATGAAGTCCAACAGTGATCTGAAAGTGCTAGTGCCGCCGTTTGCCGAGGTTGATGGCTGGTACTTCAATCAGAAGAATCCGTATCTCGCCAAGACCGAGGTGCGCCAGGCAGTCGCGTCCGCGCTTGACATGGATCAGTTCTCGAAAGACTCCCTCTTCGGGATTGGCAAGCCGGGTGTCAGTCCAGTTCTTCCGGGCAACTATGCCTACGACAAGAGCTTGCAGCCCTGGCCGTTCGATATGGACAAAGCCAAGTCGCTCCTCGCGCAGGCGGGCACGCCGCCCGACGGAATCGTCTTCGCGGTCAATCAGGGCAACGTACTTCGCGAAGACTTCCTGACCTACACGCAACAGCAGCTCAACAAGATTGGCTGGAAGATCACGCCGAAGACGTTGGAGTGGGCCACGCTGGTCAACAACACGCAGAGCAAGAACTTTGACGTAGTCTGTGGACCGGGCTCAACCTATGTGGCGCTCGATCCCGGCGAGCTCTATCAGGAGTACGCGACCGACGGGTCTGAGAACGACATGAGCTACAGCAACCCGGATCTGGATAAGCTGCTCAATCAAGCGCGCCAGACGATCGATATCAATGAGCAGATCCCGATCTACAAACAGATCCAGGCGACGCTGACGCAGCAATTCCCATCGACCTACGCCTGGTATCGGCCGTACATCCACGTCTTCAAGAGCAAGTTCGCAGGATTTACGGACCAGAATGTGCTGGTTGAGGGCGTCTTCAACGACTTGCAGAACTGGTACGTCAAGTCGTAATCACGATCCGTTGCTTGCCAGCGTGCACGTACGGCGCTGAAGACCGGCGATTGGCAGCGCCCGCTTGATCGGCTCGACCAACCAGCGGGCCCGCCGGTCGCCCGAGTCGGTATCGCGAGTACCTACAAAACAACGTCGATCCGAACACGGGTCGCCCGGTAGGCCACCGCTTGCCGGGCGGCTTCCAAGCCGTCCTGAAGTGACGAGAAAGCGAGCATGATGGGAACCAATATGGTCGGCTTCATCATACGCCGGGTCCTCGTCGCCATTCCGGTGATGATTGGCCTGACGCTGGTGATGTTCGCGCTGGTTCATCTGGCGCCGGGTGATCCCGTCGAAGCGTTCATTTCCCCAAACAGCCCGCCGACGTTCCTCGAGCAAGCTCGGCATAACTTTGGGCTCGATAAACCGCTTCCCGAACAGTACGTCATCTACGTTGGGAACTTGTTGAAGGGCGACTTTGGCACGTCGATCAGCTTCGGCCAGAAGCCGGTATGGGAGCTGATCAAGTCACACGCGGGCGCGACGCTCGTGTTGCAGTCGATCTCGCTGCTGATTGCGCTCGTCATTGCCATTCCGCTGGGCATATTGTCCGCGCTCAGGCAATACAGCTTTCTTGACAACACCACCACCATCGGCGCGTTCGTCGGTTGGGCCATTCCCAATTTCTGGCTGGCGTTGCTGCTGCAGTTCTATCTGAGCGTCAAGCTGCACTGGCTGCCGGCGTTGAGCACCGGTCAATCGAGCGTCGCGTTTCCAGGGAAGATCAAGTATCTGATCATGCCGGTGATCGTGCTGGCGCTTCCGTCGATCGCCTACTTCGCGCGCTTCATGCGTTCGGCCATGCTGGAAGTCGTTCACCAGGACTACATGACGACCGCGCGCGCGAAAGGACTACACGAACGGGTCGTGGTCAATCGGCACGCCATGCGCAACGCCTTGATCCCCATGATCACCACGACCGGCCTGCAGGTGGCGCACATTCTGAGTGGGGCGGTGATCATCGAACAGATCTTCGCCTGGCCCGGGCTTGGTTACCTCTCGTATCAGGCGATTACGCGGAGGGACTACCCGGTCATCCTCGGAGTCACCATCATCGCCGGTGCCTTCGTTGTGCTGGTCAACATCATCGTAGACATTCTGTACGTCGTGGTCGATCCACGCGTCTCGCTGTCAGGATAGACCATGGCCGATCGGACCGACGAAACACCTCGGCAATCGCGCGCCGGTAGGCTCTCGAAGTCAATCAGCGAGGATGCCCTGCGACCGGAGATCAAGCATCCAATCGTTCGCCGCTTCATGGAGAACAAGCTGGCCGTCGTTGGGATGGTCATCGTTGTCATCTTCTACGTCATCGCGATCATGGCCCCCCTGATTCAGCGCTATCCACCGAGCCAGATCCAGTCTGGCGCGCGCGACCTCCACCCGTCGGCGCAGCACTGGTTTGGGACCGACCGCAACGGACGTGACGCCTATTCGCGTCTCCTCAATGGTGGACGTGTGTCGCTGGCTGTCGGCTTCGTAGCCGTCGCCATCATCATGACCATTGGCACGACGCTCGGAGCGATCTCCGGCTATTTCGGAGGTTGGATCGACAGCGTCATCATGCGCTTCACCGATATCTTATTGTCGATCCCTCAAATTCTGCTGCTGATTTCCGCGGCCGCGCTCTTTAACGCCGGAATCGCGACGACCATCATCGTCATCGGCTTGACATCGTGGCCAGGTGCCGCGCGTCTAATTCGCGGGCAGATTCTGTCTCTCAAAGATCAAGAGTTCGTTACCGCCGCTCGCACGGTTGGGGCAACCCCCTGGAAGATCATTTGGCGGCATCTCTTCCCAAACTCACTCGCCGTGATCATCGTCGAGGCGACCCTGTGGCTTTCGTTCGCCATCATCCTCGAAGCCACCCTCTCGTATCTCGGTCTTGGGGTTCAGATTCCGACGCCTTCCTGGGGCAACATGCTTCAGGACGGCCAGCATGAGCTGCTGCTTGGCGCCTGGTGGCTGACGCTCTTCCCGGGCCTGGCCATCTTCCTGGTCGTGATGGCCTTCAACTTGATGGGTGATGGATTACGGGACGCGTTCGACCCACGTCTGAGACGGCGATAGTGACCGCCGGATTCGCATGGCAGCGCGCGGACTCGCAGCCGATCAGTTCAAGTCCGTGAGTGTGAAAGATGCGCTCGAGAGGGGAGCACCACCAACAGAAGTCCATGGAACCCGCACGGACGGGTGCTGGAAGGCCATCGTCACTCATGCGGTTGGCCGTTCCTGATTGATAAGCACACCTTGAGGAGGTGAGTCGTGAGAGATTCCCGAATAGACGAACTGGTCCGCGATGTTCTAACCGGAAGAATGAGTCGTCGAGACGTGGTGCGCCGAGCGGCCGCGCTGGGTGTCAGCGCGCCGATCGTCGCGAGCCTACTGGCCGCCTGCGGTGGTGGCGGGAGCAAGTCGACGTCGACGACCTCCTCCGCTTCAACGTCGGCGCCGACGACCGGCACCGGTGGGACGAGCGCCAGTCCCGGAGCTTCGCCGATTGGGACGGCGGCGTCATCCGCCGCGGCGGGATCGCCGAAGCAGGGTGGCTCGATCATCATCGGCACGCTCGGAGAAGCATCCGGAATCAATCCGCTTGTGGCCAATCAATCGGAGGATCTCTTCCGCTGCAAGCTCCTCTTCGATCAGTTGGTGCGGATCGATCCAGGGACGCTCAAGCCCGCGCCGGGCATCGCCAAATCCTGGGATATCAACAACCTGACCTTCACCTTTCACTTGCAGGACAACGCCAAGTTCTCTGATGGGTCGGATCTCACCGCGGACGACATCGTCTTCACCATCACATCGATTCTGGCCAAATCGACCGCGAGCCCGAACCAGACGCGTTTGACGTCGATTCAGGGCGCGCAGGAATTTGCGGATGGATCGGCAACCGACATCGCCGGGCTGAAGACAGTCGATCCCAAGACTGTCCAGATCACTCTGGCGCAGCCTGACGCCTCATTCTTGCTGAACCTGCGCTACGTCATGCCGGTGCCCAAGAAACTGCTGGAGGGCAAGGAGCTCGGCAAGAGCTCCCAGGATCCCTATTTTCAGAAACCGGTTGGCGCGGGTCCGTTCAAATTCACGTCCTGGAACGTCGGCGGGGATTTCATTGCCGAGCGCAACACCAACTACTACAACGCGCCAATGCCCTACCTCGACAAGTTCACCCACCGCGTCATCGCCGACTCCGATTCACTCGTCAATGCCCTGCTATCAGGAGACATCGACGGCTCGATCTACGCCAATCCGGCCGGTTCCGATCAGCTCAAATCGAACAACGATCTGAAGGTGCTGGTGCCGCCCTTCGGTTCCCCTGATGGCTGGCAGTTCAACTTCAGCAACGCGTATCTGGCCAAGAAAGAAGTGCGTCAGGCGGTGGCCTACGCGCTCGACATGGAGCAGTTCGCCAAGGACTCGCTGTATGGAGTCGGCAAGGCCGGCACCGGACCGATCGCCCCAGGAAGCTACGCCTACGACAGCAGTTTGAAGATCTGGCCGTACGACCTGGACAAGGCCAAGTCGCTCATCCAGCAGGCTGGACCGCCGCCGAGTGGAATCACCTTTGCCAGTAATCAGGGTAATGTGTTGCGTCAGGACTTCCTCACCTACACGCAGTCGCAGCTCAACAAAATCGGCTGGGACATCAAGCCGAGTTTGATCGAGTACGCGACGCTGGTCGACAACATCATCAACAAAAACTACGACGTGGCCGAAAGCCAGGAGGTCGGCTCTGGTGCTGATGTCGACCCCGGTGAGCTGTTCAACATCTATTCGTCGAAGGGTTCCGAGAACTTCACCGGCTACAGCAATTCGCAGCTGGACGATCTGTTGACCAAGGCCAAGCAGACGCTGGACGTCGACCAGCAGGTGCCGATCTACAAGCAGATCCAGCAGATCCTCACCACCGACATGCCAGCAACCTATTCCTGGTACCGTCCCTACATCCACGTCACCAAGAAAAAATTCGCGGGCTACACGGACACGAATGCGTTACCGGAAGGGCTCTTCACCGAGCTCGAGAAGTGGTATGTCACGTCGTAATCGATGCGGGTGAAAGCGTTACTACACCGAGAGGACACTGAGTGGACAATCAATCGTTACGGCAACGGATGCAACGCGTTCAATCCGTCATGCAGGAACGTGGCGTGGACTTTCTCTTCGTCGCGCCGTCGTCGGATCTCATCTACTTCTTCGACGTCGACGCTCATGCAAGTGAGCGACTGCTTCTCCTGATCATCCCGAAGGATGGCAAGTCGCAGCTCGTCATCGCCAACTTCGAGAGCCCGCACGCTGCTGGGAAAGAAGAGCTCGTCGACCTTCACACCTGGGAAGAGCACGAGCGTCCGCTCGACCTGGTGCAGGACATCGTGTCGGGCGTGAAGGCGCCGACCATCGCCGTCTCCGATCAAATGCGGGCTGGCTTCCTGGTCGGCATGCTGGAGTCCATCCCCGATGCCGCGTTCGTCAACGGAACGGGGATCGTACGCGAACTGCGTATGGTGAAAGACGAAGCCGAGATCGAACGCTTGAAGCGCGCCGCCGCCATGGCTGACGCGGCCTGGGATGAGTTCGTGGCCACGGCCAAGCTGACCGGCAAGACCGAACGAGAGGCAGCCGGTGAACTGGCCAACCTGCGCACCAAGCACGGCCTGCAGGTCACCAGTATCGGAATCTGTGCCAGCGGTCCGGAGGGCGCCGAGCCTCACCACCGCACGGGCGATCGCAAGATCCAGCCGGGTGACTCCGTAACCTTCGACTTCGGTGGCAAGTTCGAACACTACACCGCCGACGTTACGCGCACGGTCCACATTGGTGAGCCCTCCGACGAGTATCGCCGTGCCTATGAGACGGTTTTGCAGGCCAACGAGACTGCGGTGTCCCACTATCGACCGGGCGTGGAATGTCAGGCGGTCGATCAGGCGGCACGCAAGGTGATCGAGGACGCCGGATTTGGCCAGTATTTCAGCCACCGGCTCGGTCATGGGTTGGGGCTTGACGGCCATGAAGAGCCCTATCTCGTGAAAGGGAACACGCTGCCGCTCAAGGCGGGCATGGTCTTCAGCGACGAGCCAGGCATCTACATCCCGGGCAAGTTCGGCATCCGCATTGAGGACTCGGTCGTCGTGCGCGAAGGCGGCGGCGAGAAGATCAACCATTGTCGCCGAGATCTCGTGGTGATGGAGTAGTGAGGGGAGCGGATGAGGGCCGCAGGGCCGCCTTCGTCACAACGCCTAACCCAACCACCAACATGGAAAAGGACGGTTAACCTCACATGCCAGAGATCGACGTTCGCGATGCGGTCCTCTCCTCGCTCCGCTATCGTCTGATCGGACCGCATCGTGGCGGCCGCGTGGTCGCGGTCGCGGGCGACGTTACCGACCCGATGACGTTCTATTTCGGCGCGTGCGCCGGTGGAGTGTGGAAGACGACCGACGGTGGCCGCTACTGGCGCAACGTCTCGGACGGCTTCTTCAACACCTCCGCAATTGGGGCACTCACCGTGTCGGAGTCGGACTCCAACGTCATCTACGCCGGTACCGGCGAGACCACCATTCGCGGCAACGTCTCTCACGGTGACGGCGTCTACAAGTCATCCGACGCCGGTCGCAGCTGGACCAACGTTGGACTGGCCGACACGCGCCACATCGGTAAGATCGTGGTCCATCCGACGAACCCTGATCTGGTCTACGTGGCGGCGCTCGGACACGCCTGGGGCGAGAACGAGGAGCGCGGCATCTACCGCTCAAAGGATGGCGGCGCGACCTGGGAGAAGATCCTGTACAAGAGTCCACGCGCCGGGTCACACGACATCAGCATGGACCGGCAAAATCCGCGCATCCTCTACGCGGTCATCTGGCAGGCGCAGCGCTACCCGCACTCGTTGATCAACGGCGGGCCCGACTCCGGCTTGTGGCGTTCTTTCGATGGTGGCGACACCTGGGAAGAGATCACGCACCGCTCGACGCTTCCTCAGGGAATTTGGGGCAAGGCCGGTGTGGTGGCGTCTCCCGCGAAATCGGGACGAGTCTGGGCCGTGGTCGAGGCTGAGGACGGTGCCGTCTTCCGCTCCGACGACTATGGTGACAATTGGGTGCGTCTGAGCGAGCAGTCTCTTCTGCGCACGCGCCCCTGGTACTACATGCACATCACGGCAGATCCGCAGGATGCCGACACGGTCTGGATCCAGAACTACAGCCTGTGGAAGTCGATCGACGCGGGGTCATCGTTCCACAAGCTTCCCACGCCGCATGGCGACGAGCATGCGCTCTGGTTCGACCCGAACAACTCTCAGCGCATGATCCAGGGAGATGATGGCGGCGCCTGCGTCAGCTTCAACGGTGGTGAGACCTGGTCGAGCATCTACAACCAGCCGACCGCACAGCTCTACCACGTCATCACCGACGACGACGTGCCATATCGGATCTACGGGTCCCAGCAGGATAACACCGCCATCAGCATCCCCAGTCGCACGCCGGATGGCGCCATTCACGAGCGGGATTGGTTCGCTCCGGGCGGCGGCGAGAGTGGCTACATCGCGCTCAAGCCAGACGACCAGAACCTCGTGGTGGCATCGGGACCGGCCGGACGCCGCGCCTACAACGACATCATGACCCTCTACGACCGGCGCACCGGACAGAAATGGAACAACACCGTCTGGCCGGAGCTGTACGGTTGGGGTGCTGGTGCCGAGAGTCTGAAATACCGCTTCCAGTGGACCTTTCCCATCCACTTTTCGCAGCATGATCCGGACGTCCTGTGGGTCTGCTCCAACCACGTGCACCGCTCGCGAGATCTTGGCGCGAGCTGGGAGGTCATCAGTCCAGATCTGACGCGCAACGACCCGGAGAAGCTCAAGCCATCCGGCGGACCGATCACGCGTGACAATACGGGCGCCGAGGTCTACTGCACCATCTTCGCGCTGGCGGAATCGCCGGTGCAGGCGGGCGTGATCTGGGCCGGCTCGGATGATGGACTCGTTCACGTCTCCAAAGACGGAGGTGGAAGCTGGGGGGCCGTCACGCCGCCCGAGCTGCCGGAGTGGGCCATGATCTCGATCATCGAAGCCTCTCCGCACGATGCCGCCACCGCCTACGTCGCCGCCACGCGCTACAAGCTGGACGATGTATCCCCGTACCTCTACAAGACCAACGACTTCGGCAAGACCTGGACGTCGATCGTTGAAGGCATTCCAGTCGACGAGTTCACGCGGGTGATTCGGGAAGATCCGAACCGCAAAGGGCTGCTCTACGCTGGGACCGAGACGCGTCTCTACGTCTCGTTCGACGACGGCGCTCACTGGCAGCCGATGGGCGGTAACCTGCCTATCGTTCCGATGCATGACCTGGTTATCAAGGATCGCGAGATGATCGTGGCGACGCATGGTCGCTCCTTCTGGGTCCTCGATGACCTCACGCCGTTGCATCAGCTGCAGGATGGGGCCAGCGGCGACGGACCGGTCTTGTTCGAGCCGAAACCGACCTTACGTATGCGCACGTACGGCGGCGATTCCGGGGGTAACGAGGAGTTCGGGCGCGTCCACTTCGGCCACGCCGACACCACCGTCTTCTCGGTTGACGTGATCCATCGTCCGGACGGCAGCGTCGAGCGTCGCTTGCTGGACGCCGGTGAGAACCCACCAGACGGCGTCGTCATTCACTACGTGCTGCGCGGCGAACCGAACGAGGATGTGCGCCTGTCCATCTTGAGTGAGTCGGGCGACGAGCTGCGCTCGTTCACTTCATCAGGAGACGGCCTGCCAGCCGAACCCGGCGTCAACCGCTTCGTCTGGAACCTGCGCTTGCCCGGTGCGCCGGACGTGACGGTTCCCGGGATGGATCATTGGGACCGGCCGGACGGCCCGATGGTGCTGCCAGGCACCTTTCAGATGAGGCTGACGGTCGACGGGCGCGAGTTGACCCAGTCCTTCCAGGTGGAAGCCGATCCGCGCGTGCCAACCTCGCGCGCCGATCTGCAGCGGCAGTTCGACTTTCTGCAGGACGTGCTGAACGCGCTGGCGACAACCAATGGACTGCTTAACGAGATCCATGCGCTCGAGGTGCAGTTGAAGCCATGGGAAGGACGTGCCGGTTCGGAGACGTTGCAGGATCGGCTCAATGAGATGCGTGCCGAGCTCGATTCAATCAGTGGGCTCCTCATCGATCTGAACATCTCACAGTCGCAGCTCTGGCCCAGCGGGTTGCACGAGAAATTCAATGCCCTCTTCGATTCGGTCGACAGCGCCGATTACGCGCCGCCGCAACAAGCGCGCGACGTATTTGCCAAGCTGCGCTCGGAGTTGGATCATCTTGAGGGACGCTTCGAGGGATTGCTCGGCGACCAATTACGGGCGTTCAACCGAGCCGTCGAAGATGCGGGCTTACCCACGGTGGGAACGCCACAATCGTAAGACAGGGAAACCTCTAGTCGACAGTTACGGAAAGGCGAAGCGATGTTACGTGAACCGTTCTACAGCGAGCCATCAGTCGATTTCAGCGTGCCTGAGAATCGCTCAGCCATGCAGGCCGCGCTGCGCGACGTCGAGAAGCAATTGGGAAAGCGCTACCCGCTGATCATCGGCGGCGAGCGCCGCGAGACCGGACAGTGGATGACGTCGGTCAACCCGGGCAACCTGGATCAGGTCGTCGGAGAGGTCGCGATTGCACGCAAGCAAGACGTCGACGACGCCATCGCGGCGGCCGAAAAGGCCTTCAAGACCTGGCGCAACATGCCCGCGGAAGGACGCGCCAGCGTCAACTTCCGCATGGCTGGAATCCTTCGCCGCCGTCGACTCGAACTGTCCGCCTGGATGGCGCTCGAACTGGATAAGGCCTGGGATGAGGCTGACGGTGAAGTAGCCGAGGCCATCGATCTGCTGGAGTTCTACGGCCGCGAGATGCTGCGCCTGGACGGTCCGGTTCCTGGGTTGTCGCACCTGCCGGATGAAGCGACCGAAATGTTCTATCAGCCGCTCGGCGTGGGCGTGGTCATTCCGCCCTGGAACTTCCCCTGCGCCATCCTGGTCGGCATGACGATGGCAGGTGTGGTTTCGGGCAACGCCGTCGTCCTCAAACCGGCCAGCAACACGCCGGTCATCGCCTACAAGCTGGTCGAGATCATGGAAGAGGCGGGCGTTCCGGCTGGCGTGGTGAACTACCTGCCAGGCAACGGCGCCGAAATCGGCGATCCGCTGGTCGATCACCCGCGCACGCGCTACATCGCATTCACCGGTTCGAAAGACGTCGGCGTGCGTATCTACGAGCGCGCCGCAAAACTTCAGCCGGGTCAGCGCTGGCTCAAACGTGTCACCGCCGAAATGGGCGGCAAGGACGCCATCATCGTCGATTCCGAGGCGGATCTGGACGCGGCGGCACAGGGGATCGTCATATCGTCGTTCGGCTTCTCGGGCCAGAAGTGCTCGGCGTGCTCGCGGGCCATCGTGGCGGCCGACGTCTATGACGAGATCGTCGAGAAAGTCCTCAAGATCACCAAGGAGACGGTCACAGCCGGCCAGGCGTCACAAGGAGACGTCACGGTCGGCGCCGTCGTCGACGAGAATCAGTACCGCAAGATCCTGGGCTACATCGATGTGGGTAAGAAGGAAGCGCGTCTGCTTCTTGGCGGCGACAAAGGCGAGGGCAACGGCTACTTCATCCAGCCGACCATCTTTGCCGACGTTCCGGCTACGTCCAAGATCGGTTGCGAGGAGATCTTCGGGCCGGTCCTCTCGATCATCAAGGCAAAGGACTTCGAGGACGCGCTGCGCATCGCCAACGACACCGAGTATGGCCTGACCGGCTCTGTCTACTCGCGCAATCGCTCTAAGCTCGAAAAGGCTCGCCGCGAATTCGACGTGGGAAATCTCTACTTCAATCGCAAATGCACCGGCGCCATGATGGGCGTGCATCCGTTTGCCGGGATGAAGCTGAGCGGCACCGACTCCAAGGCGGGCGGCCCTGACTACCTCCTTCATTACATGGAGGCCAAGGCGGTCGGCGAGAAGCTGTAGGCGGCCCTTACCCCAGCCCCTTTTCAAATTCTGGGAGAGGGGAGATATCTTTCCTTCTCCCGTTCGGACGGGAGAAGCTGGCGCCGCAGGGCCGGATGAGGGCCGTAGTCAGCCTAACCTCGGTCAGCCACGTCGATGACGAGGTCGACCACTGGCTGGAATTCGCCTACCGCGCTAATCTCCAACCGTGAATTCGACCGTACGAAACGGGAGTGCGCATGAATCTGCGGCTGGGGATCGACGTGGGCGGCACCAACACGGATGCCGTCGTGCTGGACGAACGCTCGAATCTGCTGGCTCGCTTCAAGGCGCCAACGACGTCCGACGTCACCGGCGGTATTCGCAATGCGCTGAGCGGGTTGGTCGAGAGCAGCCCGTCGCTCGATCTCGCCTCCATCCGCTATGCCATGCTCGGCACCACCCACTGCACCAACGCCATCCTCGAGCGCCGCAATCTGGACCGTGTCGGCTTGATCCGCATCGGCGCGCCCGCCACGCTGGCCATCAAACCATTCGTCGGATGGCCGTCCGATCTGCGCGAGGCGATCGGCGGTCGCTACGCCATCGTCGAGGGCGGCCATGAGTACGACGGCCGCGAGATCCGACCGCTGGATGAACAGGCCATACGTGAGGCAGCCCAATCCTTTCGCGGTGAAGTGGATTCGGTCGCCATCGTCAGCGTCTTTTCGCCGGTCGACAGCTCGCACGAGCGTCGCGCCGGCGAGATCGTGCGTGATGCTCTGGGAGACCTGCCGATCACCTATTCGGATGAGATCGGCAGCATCGGACTTCTGGAGCGAGAAAACGCGTCAATCCTCAACGCCGCCGTCACCAGCCCGGCGAGAGTGGCGGCCAACGGTTTTGCCAGTGCGCTGGCCGAGCACGGCATCGACGCGCGCATGTTCTTCAGCCAGAACGATGGCACGCTCATGGCACTCGAATACGCCACCCGCTACCCCATCCTGACCGTCGCCAGCGGACCAGCCAACTCCATCCGCGGAGCCGCGTTCCTCTCCGGACTTCAGAATGCCGTCATCGTCGACGTGGGCGGCACATCAACCGACGTCGGCATCCTGGTGAATGGCTTCCCGCGCGAATCAGCCATCGCGGTCGAGATCGGTGGCGTGCGCACCAACTTCCGCATGCCCGACCTCATTTCGATCGCCCTGGGCGGCGGTACCCGCATTCACCAGTCGGACAGATGCCGCATCGGTCCCGACAGTGTAGGTTACCGCATCACAGAGGAAGCGCTCGTCTTCGGTGGCCAGACGCTGACACTCTCCGACGTCGCCGTGGCGGACGGTCGCGCCGAGATGGGCGATGGTTCACGGGTGGCCGAGCTCGACGCCGCCATGGTGCGTGAGGTCACCGCTCGCGTGCGAGCCATGTGCGAGGAGACGATCGATCGTATGAAGACCAGCGCCGAACCGGTTCCGGTGGTGCTGGTGGGTGGCGGCAGCGTGGTGATCCCTTCCGATCTGGCCGGCGCTGCCGAGATCCACCGTCCGGACCATTACGACGTGGCCAACGCCATCGGCGCGGCTATCGCGCAATGCAGCGGCGAGATCGAACGCATCTTCTCACTGGAGGAGTACACGCGAACCCAGGCGCTCGATCTGGCCCGGCAGATGGCCAAGGACGAGGCGGTCAAGGCAGGCGCTGACCCAGCCACGGTCGAGATCGTCGACGTGCACGAGGTGCCCCTCGCCTATCTGCCAGGTAACGCGACTCGCATCCGCGTGCGTGCCGCGGGTGATCTCGCGGTCGAGTGCGACGCATGACTCGCCCACGAGTGACCGTGATCGACGATTCGCGCATCGCGGACCTGGCGGTCGGCTCTGCCCTACTGGGTACCGGAGGCGGCGGCGACCCGCACATCGGCTCGCTGATGGCGCGTGAAGCTATCGAGCGCTACGGACCGGTGCCGGTGCTGCCGGTTGATGCGTTAGACGACGATGCCCTCATCGCCATCGTCAGCATGTCCGGCGCGCCAACCGTGATGACCGAGAAGATCCCCAACGGCGGCGAGATCGATCGAGTGCTGCAGCGTGTGGCGGACTTCGCCGGTCGAAGCCCGGACGCCGTCATCTCGGTCGAGATCGGGGGCATGAATTCGGTCATCCCAGTGGTCGCGGCAGCGCGAGCGTCCCTGCCGCTGGTGGATGGTGACGGGATGGGCCGTGCCTTCCCCGAATTTCAGATGACCTCCTTCAACGTCTCCGGAGTCAAATTCGGTCCACGTTTCGTGACCGACGAGAAGGGGAACGTGCTGCGCATCGAGGGCATCGACGCAAGCTGGATCGAGCGCATCAACCGGCGGGCGCTGATCGCCATGGGTGGTTCAGTCATCACGGCCATCGGTCTGACCGGAGCCGACGTCAAGCGCGGAGCCATCTCCGGGACCATTTCGCTCGCCGTTCAGATCGGGGAAGCGCTGCGTGAGGCGAAGTCGCACGGTTCGCCCTGGCTGGAGCGCTTGCTTGAAGTGGTTGAAGCCATCCCTCTCTTCTCGGGCAAGGTGACCTCGGTCGACCGCCGCACGTCGGGCGGATTCGCGCGCGGCAACGCCGTCATTTCCGGCATCGGCGACGAACGCGAACGGGCGATCCGCATCGATTTCCAAAACGAGCATCTGATTGCGCGCGAACTGGACGACGGCGAGGCGTCCGTCGTACTGATCACCACACCCGATTTGATCGCCGTCCTCGACACAGAGACTGGCACTCCCATCACTACCGAGATGCTGCATTACGGGCAACGCGTGACGGTCATCGGCATTCCGTGTCCGCCGGTCTGGCGGACGCCGCGCGGCCTCGAGTTGGCCGGACCTCGCTACTTCGGCTTCGCGGTCGACTTCGAGCCGGTTGAGGAACGCGCTCCCCGAACGGCTCGACGATGAGGCAAGTCGACAACGTCGAGAGGACGTTCATGTGCCCTGGGATCTGAACGCGGACGACGTGGCGCGCATCGCGATCGGTGCCGGCATTCTTGGTACCGGCGGTGGCGGTAATCCGCGGCAGGGACGCATCCGCGCGCAGACCAAGCTTGAGGAAGGCTTCAAGCTGACCATCGTCAGTCTGGACGAGCTTCCGGACGATGCATTGGTCGTTCCGATGGGCGGCATGGGGGCTCCGACTATCGGACTTGAGAAGCTGGGGCGTGGGGACGAAGGCAAAGTCGCCATCGAGATCCTGCAGGAACGCTTGGGAGTGAAGGTTGCGGCTGCGGTGCCGATCGAGATCGGCGGCGGCAATTCCTTCGCCCCCATGATCGCGGCCTGTCAGCTCGGCCTGCCAACGGTCGATGCGGACGGGATGGGCCGCGCGTTCCCCGAGACGTCGATGATCAGCTTCTACTTCGATGGCGTGGCGCCATCGCCGACGGTAATGGTCGACTCGCAGCACCGTAGCTTCATCATTGAGAACGTGCTCGAGACGACCATGCTGGAGCGCGTCTCCCGCGCCATCTGCGTCCAACTTGGGGGCAGCGCAATGGTGGCCGATTGTCCACTTACCGTGCGGCGCCTTAAGGAGACGGCTATCCCTGGCACCATCAGGCTGGCTCATCGCGTCGGTGATGCCGTCCTGAACGCGCAATCGTCGGGACGTCACCCGATCGATGCGATCTGCGCCGTGACGAACGGACGCGAGCTCTTCTGCGGCAAGGTCACCGACGTCGACCGGCGAGTCGAGCGCGGCTACAACTTCGGGCGCCTGACGCTGGCTGGCACCGACGAGTGGCTTGGTCATGAGGCGGCGATCGAGCTGCAGAATGAGTACCTCATCTGCTTCATCGACCGTGACGTGGTGGCAATCGTGCCCGATCTCATCACGTTGGTCGACCGCGATCACGGCACGCCGATCACCACCGAGGTCGTGCGTTACGGCGTGCGCGCGTCGATCCTGGGCATCCCGGCTCCCAGTCAGCTCACCACTCCACAGGCGCTCAGCTTCGTCGGTCCGAAAGCTTTCGGCTACGAACTCCCCTACACGCCGCTCTTTGCGCGGGACCATCCCTGACCGCTTCTCATGATGGAGTTATGACAATCTAACGAGGATGTTGCGCCTCTGGCATCAAGGGTGCGATCACGTGAAGGGGGTGCGGTGTTGCTCGTCACTCCGACCTACCGTACCGATGTAGACGCAATCCTGTAGGGAAAACAGCGTGACGCGACGAGATCTCTGGTACAAAGAAGCGATTGTTTATGCCGTGGACGTGCGAACGTTTCTCGATTCCAATGACGATGGAGTCGGCGATCTGATCGGTCTCACACAGCGGCTTGACCATATTTCGACGCTGGGAGCCACCTGCCTCTGGCTGCTCCCCTTCTTTCCGTCGCCTGAACGGGACTATGGTTATGACGTGACCGACCACTACGGAGTACACCCTCGGTACGGGAACTCCGGAGACTTCGTCGACTTCGTGCGTGAGGCGCACGTGCGTGGACTCAGCGTGGTGATCGATCTCGTTATCAATCACACCTCCGACCAGCACCCCTGGTTCCAGGCCGCGCGATCGAGCCCAAACTCGCCCTATCGTGACTATTATTTCTTCCGCGAGCAGCCGCCCGACAATCCGAAGCTGAAACAGGTGGTCTTCGAAGACAGTGATCACGGACCGTGGACGTACGACGAAAAAGCCAACGCCTACTATCTCCACCGCTTCTACTCATTCGAGCCCGAACTGAATACCGACCATCCGGCTGTCCGGGCTGAGATAGAGAAGATCGTCCAATACTGGACCACACTCGGAGTCGATGGATTCCGCATTGATGCGGCACCCTATCTCGGTGACAGGCCGAGTGATACGAACAATAGCGCGCGACCGCATGAGACTCTTCGCAGTGTGCGAGACTATGCCACCTCGTTTCGCGGCGACGTGGCGCTGATGGCCGAGGCCGATGTCGCGCCTCAAAATCTCTCCAACTACGTCGGTGATGGCCACGAGATCCACATGCTCTTCAACTTCTATGTCAACAACTTCTTCTTCCTGGCGCTCGCGCGTCAAAAAGCTGAACCGCTCCAGCGAGCGTACGACCGGCTCCCAACG
The DNA here is from genome assembly GCA_963822235.1 of uncultured Chloroflexia bacterium. GTDB lineage: Bacteria > Chloroflexota > Chloroflexia > Thermomicrobiales > Thermomicrobiaceae > CALAGB01. Next base: position 135,135 of record CAWGGU010000004.1, on the reverse strand, counting down.
CTGCCCGAAATCGGCCAATGGCTCAACTGGGTGCGCAATCACGATGAGCTGGATTTGGAACAGTTGACGGAATCCGAACGTGACGAGGTATATCGAGTCTTTGCTCCTGACGAGAACATGCGAATTTACGGTCGCGGTATTCGGCGTCGCTTCCCACCGATGGTAAACGGGGATCGACGCTGCATGGAAATGGCCTATAGCCTGATGCTGTCACTGCCCGGGACACCGATCATTCGCACGGGACAGGAGATCGGCATGGGCGAGGACCTGAACCTTGAGGAGCGCTTGAGCGTTCGCACGCCAATGCAATGGAGCGCTGAGAAGAATGGGGGTTTTTCAAAGGCCGACCCAGACAAATTGGTGCTGCCGGTCATCTCCGATGGACCTTTCAGCTATAAGAAGGTGAACGTGGCCGATCAGAGTCTCGAATCGGGGTCGTTCCTCAACTGGTTTAGCAGAGCGATTCGGGCGCGTCGGCAGTGTCCGGAATGGGGCTGGGCGCGCTTTGAGAGTCTCGAATCCGATCAGGAGTCCGTATTCGCACACACGGCGGGCTGGAATGATGGTCGGGTCTTCGCGCTACACAATCTGGCTGCCGACGAATGTCGCGCTCACGTCGATCTCAAAGACCTCGAGAAGCACCGCTTCATCGAGATCTTCAGCGATCACCGGTACGACGATCCGCAGCCACACCAGACCGATTTCGACCTTGCCCCATACGGCTATCGCTGGTTCCGTCTAGACGGCACGCTGCGCTAGAGCGAGTTGCGTGTGCTTCGACTGGCAGCCCTCACCCCCTTCCCCTCTCCCGACGATCAGGAGAGGGGTGTCCATACTCGAAGGTGCGAGCATTCGCCGAACGACTCTCTCCGCTCCCAAATTTGGAGTCGGAACTCTCCCTCGACCCGAGGGAGAGTTAGTGAGGGAGCGAGTCAGGGGATGGACCGGTCGGCTGTGAGGGCTGGCAGCCCCCCTCCTCTGGTCCGTTCTCCCAATTCTAGGAAAAAGGGGCCGCACTTAGCGTTCATACATTGAACACTATTCGTCTCCTGCTCTTGCTGGGACTGGAGACGTGTCAAGCGGCTGTAGTCCGGCCTCGATCTGCTGGCGGTGCGGCTCCAGGAACGGTGGCAGTGCCAGACCCTCTCCCAGATGCGCCTCGTCTTCATCGGTGGCGAATCCAGGTCCGTCAGTGGCGATTTCGAACAGTACGCCGCCCGGTTCCCGGAAATAGATTGAATGGAAGTAGAAACGGTCGATCACCGGCGTGACGCGGACTCCTGACGTCTCAAGATGCCGCTGCCAGGCTTCGTGCTCCTCGAAAGTCGGCGTGCGATAGGCGATGTGGTGGACGCCGCCTCGCCCCTGACGGGCATGCGGTAGATCAGGTCGCACCTCCACCAACACCGTTCCGCCAACACCGCCTCTACCAGTTTCGAACCTGACCAATTGGCCTAAATCCGAATCGGCCAACGCGAACTCGCCTGTCTGCCTGAACCCCAGAAGCTCGGTCAGCACCCGAGCGGTCCCCTCGACACGCCGAACGGTGAGCGTGACCGACCCGAGGCCGCGAATGGCGAACTCGGCTGGCACGTTGCTTCCAGACCACGGTGTCCCACCCGGAATCGGTGCGTCGCTGTCGTCGATGAGTCGTAGACGCTGTCCTTCTGGGTCGACGAATGCAATGACCCGATTGCCGGTTGCGTCGTCGACCCAACGATGTGGCACTCCGAGCGATTCGAAGCGCTCCGACCACCACTTCATGGCCTTTTCGCCAGGCACGCGAAGTCCAACTGACGACACTTCGCCAGCACCGGGCTGATTGGCCGCGGCCATGGACCAGTCGAAGAACGTTACTTCGGTTCCGGCGCTGCCGTGCGCGTCGGCGTAGAAGAGGTGGTAGGCCGAGACGTCGTCCTGGTTGACCGTCTTCTTGACCAGCCTCAACCCAAGCACCTGCGTATAAAACGCCAAATTCTCGGGCGCATGAGCGGTGATGGCGGTGACGTGGTGCAGTCCGGTAAGCTCGAGCTCCATGGTTGGAATCCTCCTGGGTGACGAATCATGCATGGTCGACGTGACAGTCAATTGTAGAAGAGACGGCAACCGATTCCATTGCCTACCGGCTACGCGACAGAACGCATGATCCCGATATAGACTAGCGGCATTGTTGTAGATCAGATGTCGTCCGTTCGGTCCTCACCCGCGCGAGGAGCGTGCATGCGCGGACTGCTACATGCAATTGGACGTGTTCTCGTCCTGAGTGCTCCGGTAACGATCACCCTTGGTTTCAGCCTGAAGCCCACGCTCACGGTTCTGTTGGTTCTGCTGGGCGTGGCCATCGTCCTCTTCCCGTTCGTCGGTGCCCGATCGAGCGACATTCTTCGCTACGGTCTGTGGGGCATCGCGGGACTGGTCGGCGTGGCGCTGGTCCTCACCGACGTCATGGGCGGCACCACCACTGTGCGGCCGAAGCGCGCCGGTGGTCGTCACGCAGCTTCCTGGCGTGGTTGGTACGGTCCTCTGGGCGCAGAACAACGTGCTGAGCGGCGTGGTTCCGGCTACCGGAGCGCAGCCCACCCCAGCGACGCTCGCGGACGGGAGCATCATCTCCGATCTGGCGCTCTCATCGGATGGCAGCAATTACGCCCTCACGTACGCCCCAAACGCAAACGGAGCGACCGCCGTCGACGATCTGCTGAAGCTCATGGATCTGTACGTCATGTCCGCATCTGGTGCTCAGCCGCGGTTGCTCCTGAGCCACGGAAAGGCCGGCGGCGCCATCTCTCATCCAACCTGGTCGAATGACGGCAAATTCGTCTACGTTGTCCTGACGAGCGATTCGTCATCGGCGACGTCGATCGTGCGCGTCGCCGTGGCTGACGGAAGCATCGTCAAGGTCGCCGACTCGGCCGACGAGCCAAGCTGTGCCCCCGACGGCAAGACGCTGATCTTCGTGCACGTCCAGGCGAGCGATGGTTACGCGGAGGTCTGGCGCGCGAACCTGGATGGCTCCAACCCCAAAGCGATCAAGGGGACCCGCTTTCAGAACGTCGTCTCCCCGGTCGTCTCGCCGGACGGTAAGACACTCGCGTTCTCCGCCCCATACATCCCGACGCGGCAAAGCAGCCTCGTGCCGCGCATCCCCTTCTTCAGCCCGTCCGTTGCGTCGGCTCACGGCGGCAACTGGGAGGTCTACACGGTTTCGCTCAACGGTGGCAAGGCGGAGGTTCGCACCGCGTTCGCCGAGAATCAGCCGCGACTCGTCTGGTCCCCCACCGGCGACGAACTGGCCGTCAATGCCGACCTGGGCCTCTATGTGGTCGACCTCAAGCAGAACCGCACCGACTTGTTTGCCGTGAACATCGGCAACGGCCTCGTCTGGACCCGGTGATCCACGTTCTCAAGAGACCGTCGGGTGGCGGAAGCTGCGCACGAAGTTGACCAAATTCCAGATCTGATCGTCGGTCAGCTTCCCTTTGAAGGCGGGCATGGCGGTGCCGGGAATGCCATTCTGGATCCATTGGAAGAGCTGCAAATCGGTGTGGTCGTCGAGATGTCGAGCGTGAAAGTCAGCTGGTGGCGGATTCAAGGTGGCCGCCATCGGACCGTCGCCGAACCCATTCTCACCGTGGCATTGAACACAGTTCTGCGAAAAGATCGATTGACCGGTGACGACCGATGATGAGGTCATCTTGATCGGGTTGCTCTGATTGTTGGAGGGCGCCGGCCCGGTCCAGGAGATCCCCAACAGCAATCCGCAGATGCCAACGAGCACCAGTCCATCACCTACCAACAGCCGTCCGTGCGCCATTCGTCCGCCCGCAAAGAGGGTCCCGCGCAACCCACCGAGCAGTCGCGCCACACCCAGACCGGCCAGAAGCACCGCGACGAGCGCGGTCAGTCCGGCGAATCGCGGAGGCGGTCCGGGGATGTCGACCCGTTGACTGGCGCTGCCGGTCACATTGACGTTGGTGTCGACTGTCCAATCCGCCTGGTTGGGCTCACGGACGACCAGCTCGATCTGCCAGTCTCCCACCACGCTCAAGTCCCGCCCCTGAGACTCGAAGCGGCTCTGACTGCCCGGGAGGAGTGGAACGTTTACCTCACGCTGGCCCTCGATCTGACCGTTCTTGGAGACCCGCAAGAGCACCTGTGTACCCGCAGGCAGCAGTCCGGAATGGGTGCTCGTGTCGATGGTGTATTTGTTCAGTCCGGCAACGGCCGGGGTAATCTGCAGCGTCGCCCGAATACCTTGCCGATCGAAGTTGAAGATCGGGTGATCTGCCGTGGCGCTCAAGCTTTCGCGTGCCGTCGGCAGACTCGTCAGAAGGCCGACCGCGAGCAGAATCAGCACGGCGACGACCACCTCACCCGTCAGGGATCGTCCGAATCGCTCCGGCGCCTGCTTGCGACGCATCATGCCCGGTCCCCAGACGAGCAGATTACTGGCCCCCAGCGCCAATATCGGCACGATAAGGATGAGCTTGACAAGCAACGTCTGGCCATAGCTCGTGCTGAATAGCGCCGAGAGATTTCCGACCTCGAGCCAGCTGGCATAGAAGCCGGTGATCGCCAGGATCAGCACAGAGCCGATCGCCAGCGTTGAAAATCGCGGGATGAGTGACGCATAGACCACGCGCCGCTGCATCGACTGCAGGTTCGCAATGCTCACCACGCCCACCAGAAGCGCCAGCAATCCGCCAATCCAGACACTGGCACTCAGCAGATGCAACCAGTCGACCGCCACCGCCATGGGCCTGCCCGATGGCTGCGCCGCGGCGTGACTGACGAGCGAGAACGGTATAGGGGCAAGGAGCGACAGTCCAGCGGGCAGCGTCCGATTGAGCCACGTGGCTCCTTCCAACCAGGACGCGCGTCGAGTTAACGCTCCGCCAAGAAGCAGGAGCAACAGCATCCGAGCCAACCAGTACCAGCCGAAACGCGTGGCGGAAAGGACGTTCCATATGGCGTGTGGCCCGACGCTGTCGCTGCCGGACAGGCTCTGACTCATCAATAAAACGAGACTTCCGATCAGCGACACGACGATTCCCACGAGCGCGAGTTGTCGCAAGCGGTGGGAGATCTGGAGGCGTCGGTCGTCGGGCAGCGGCAGAATGGCGGGCGCGATGGCCAGCAGCCACGTGGCGAACGAGCCGATTGCGGCTGCCAAGCCGAGAATCGCCAGCCACCGTCCAGAAACGCTGACGACGCGGTCGAAGAAGGTGGTCGTGTGCACGGTCGGCGGGCTTGGAATGACGACGTTGGCTTGTGAGCCGACCGTGAACGCGAAATAGCCTGAATTGGAGTGCCCATCGTCGGCGGAAACGTTCTTCCATTGAACGGTGTAGGTGCCGTCGGGGAGTTGCGACGAGAGTGGGAGGATGAGGACGGTCGTGTCGCTCGCGATGTGGCTGGCGCCTGTTTGGACCAGATTCCCGTTTGCGTCGTAAAGCTGGGCAGAGCTGAACTGCGGCTCGATCCGTTCGGTGAATGACAGCAGAAGTTCGGGCGGCGCCTGGGGCACCACGGTGTCATCGTCCGGCGTGCTCTGCTTGAGGAAGGCGTGCGCGGACGCGGAAGACATGAGTGTCAGCCAGATCAGTACCAGCGCAAGGAGAAAGACAGCCATGCGAAACCGTGCGGGCGTTCGACGGTTTGGCAATCGTGATCCGCGCATTTCTCTGAGTAGATCAGATCCCATCGACGAGAGTCGGTGTGCCATCGGTGTGAAAGTCCGAGGTGATTGGCCGGTTGACCGAGACGCGACTCATCTCGCGTCGGAGCCGCTCGTACGCGAGGGCAGCGTGCATGCTCGCGGCATCGCGTACGCTGAAGCTGAGAATTGCTGACACGGACGGTAGCACCAGGAACGTACGGGTGCAAGCTCTCCACTGGTTTCTCTTGACACGTATGCGCACGGAGCGCACTATATCCACGATGGATATAGAAATGCAGCAGGTGACGGGCTGATGGCCAAACGTGCCCCCGAATTGACACCGACCGGGTTTCAGGTATTGCTTGCGCTGGTCGACGGTGAAAAGCACGGCTACGCCATCATGCAGCAGATTGAGCATCAGACGGATTCGGCCCTTCGTCCGGGACCGGGTACGCTCTATCGGACCATTAGCACGCTGCTTGACCTGGGTTGGATCGAGGAGAGCGACGAGCGGCCCGATCCGGAAGTCGACGACGCGCGACGACGCTACTACCGGCTGACAGATCTTGGTAGGCATGCAGCCGTTGTCGAGGCCGAACGGCTCGAATTGATGGTGAGGCACGCACGAGCCAGGCTCGATCCGGAAAGAGGGTGATAACAGTGCCGTTTCGTCCAGCTACCCGGCGGTCATTGAAGGTCTACCGCGCGCTGCTCCGGTTCTACCCAACCGAATTTCGTCAGCGGTTCGGCGAGGAGATGGCACTCTCCTTCGCGCAACAGTGCGAAGCGGACGTGGAGAATTGCGGACCGTTCGGATTCATGATCAGTTGGATCCGTTCGCTGGCCGATGTGGTGTGGAGCGCTTCGGCGGAGTGGCTGAGGCTCGTATCTGGCGAGATGCGACCGACGCGTGGGTCGATTGCCGCCCTGGTTGCCGCGATATCCGCGAGCGCATTCCTTGGTTACGTCAACCTCCACAACGACGAAGTGCAGGCTCCACTGGCCATTCTCTTGGGCGCGTCGTTCATGCTTGGACTGTTGCGGCCACGCCGCGCCTGGTTGTGGGCAGCCATCGTTGCTCTGAGCATCCCCGTCTCTTCACTCATCTCGCTAAAGACCGGCGTCTACTATCCATGCCGGCCTGGCCATCCCTACAGCTGTGAGCCGACGACGTTGTCAAACGCCATCAGTACAGTGGTGCTTCTGATTCCGGCGTTGATCAGCACCTACGCCGGCGCGTTCCTCAGCCCGTTGCGCATCCGCGCCTGAAACCGTCCCGTCTTCCTGCCGCGCTCACGGCACCGGGTGCCGCAGGCTGCGTACGTAGTTGACCGCGTTCCAGATCTCCTGGTCGGTCAGCTTGCCTTTGAACCCGGGCATGGCCGAGCCATTGACGCCGTTTTGTATCCACTCGAAAAGCTGTTTATCTGTGTGATAGTCGACGTGCGCGGCGTACAGATCGGCTGGCGGCGGGTTGAGTGTGCCAGCCAACGGACCGTCTCCGTGTCCATCGGCGCCATGGCAGGCGACGCAGTTCTGCATGTAGATTGTTTTCCCTGCCGCGACCGATTGCGGCGTGTTGGGGATTGGATTCCCACTCGACGATGGAAGCCCTGGCGCGCGTGATAGGAACAGGATGAGTGCGCCCGCGATCAGCGCGCTTGCCCCTGCTTCGCTCGTGAATCGTCGCGATACGGCGCTGTCCCTTCGACCACGCAGCCCGACGACGAGCGCCGCGATTCCGGCCGCGGCGACGAGTAGCCCGATGGCCGGGCTGTACCCGGTGAAGCGCAGCGGAAGTCCCGGCGCCTGCTCCTGCGCGGGTGTCTTCGCAATCGACACGCTTGCCCTGGCGTCCCAATCCGGCTTGTCAGGCTCGCGGACGATCAGGTCCACCTGCCAGTCACCGACCACGCTCAACTCGCTCCCCTGCGCGGTGTACCGCGTGGTGCTTCCGGTCTCCCGGGTGAGCGTGATCTGCTGCTGTCCGTTGAACTGCCCGCTTGGCGAAATGCGCAAGAACACTTGCGAGCCGCTGCGGAGTTCTGCGGCGTGCGACTGGATATCGGCGGTGTAGCGGTTGACACCGACGGCACCCGGATAGATTTGCAACGCTGCTCGGATCCCTTGTTGGTCGAATTGGAATGCGGGATGACCTGTGGCGAACGTAGTGACCTCGCGTGACGTCGGCATGCCGGTCAGCGTACCGGAAACGACAAGAATAGCGACGCCGAGCGCCACCTCGAGCGCGACCGCGCGCCCGAAGAGTCGAACGACGGACTCCCCCTGTTTCATGCGTGGCCCGATGATCAGCAGGTTGATCCCGCCCAGCGCCAGAAGTGGCACGAGGAGCGCCAGCTTGACGATCAGGGTTTGACCATAGGTGGTGTGCCACAGGGCGTTCAGGTTCCCGATCTGCAGCCAGCTCGCATAGAACCCAGTGATCGCGAGGAACGATGATCGAGGTGATCGCGACCGTCGATATTCGCGGGATGGCCTTCGCGTAGACCGCGCGTCGTTCGCCCCGTGCGAGCCTGACGAGGACGACCAGCCCTGCGACCACCGCGACGAGCCCGCCGATCCAGACGCTCGCGGCCGAGAGGTGTAGCCAGTCCGCGACGATGGCGGTCTGCTTACCGGTCGAACCGCTCGCGGCGTGACTTGTCAGCGCATATGGGATAGGCGTCACCGCCGCAAGCCCCAGAGTCAGCCAATTTTGACGGGTGCTTGGTTCGGTCCAGACTCGTTCGCGCCAAACGACGATCGAGAGGCCGACCGCCAGGACGTCCCGCGTGACGAGCAGGTACCCGAAGCGGCTGTTGGCCACGACCGACCAGAAAGAGCCTGCACTGAATCCGCCGGTGGTCTGCGCCTGGGTTACAGCCATGAGCAGGCTGCCGAGGATCGCCGCACCGGCGCCAGTGAGTGCCGCCATGCGCACGCGGCGGGCGACTTGCAGACGCTGCTCGGGATCCAGTTCTTGGATAGAAGGTCGGATGATCAGCCGCCAAATGAACAGACTACCGACCAGAGTTGCCACACCGAGCAGACCGAGCCAGCGGGCGAAGGAGCTGAGCGAGAGGACCGACGACGAGTTGGACGGAGCGGGCGGTGGCGCCGGAATCACGACGTTGGATTGACCTCCGACGGTGAACGCGAAGTAGCCGCTGTTGGGATGGCCATCCTCGGTCGACACGTTCTTCCATTGAACGGTGTAGGTGCCGTTGGGGAGATTGGTGGGCAACGGCAAGATCAGGACGTGCCCATCGGATCCGAGATGGCTCGCGGGCGTGTCGATCTTCTGTGCATCTGAGTTGAACAGCTCGGCGCGCGACCCTGAGGCTTGAATGCGTTCGGTGAAGGTCATCTTCACTTCGGCGGGCGTCGACTGCACCACCGCGTTTGGAGTGGGGTCGCTCGTGTCGAGGAAGGCGTGCGCGCCCGCCAGCACCGGTAGGAGTGTGATCGCGGCGAGCAGGGCTATCAGGGCGACGCCGAAGCGCCGCCCACTTGATTGAGAAACCGGGTAAACATCACGATTGGGCCGATGACCTCGTGATATCCGAACCGGTTCCAGGCTGTTGACCTGCCGGTGACGCAGCGCGTGCTGCACGCGCCATCATCACTCCGGCTACCCCAGCGATCAGCCCCAGTATTCCGACGACGATGCCGATGACACCGAGCGTCTGTGCCGTTCCGGCCGTGTCATGGGCCGAGTTGGCGGTACTTGCCACCGACCCGATTGCCGGAACCTTGTTCGGAAACTGGAGAGACGAGCTCGACTGGACCTCGGAAAAGGTCTCCGGACCGCTGGTGAAGGACTCATCGATGTTCGTCCCGTTGATCGTTCCATAGATGCGGAACGTGTATGGCCCCTGTGCCGTCGGAATGAAGTTCGCCAGATACTCGCCCGGATTCTCATCCGACTCTTCAAGGCTCAACGTAGTCGTTTCATTGCCGAATTTCACATCGGCTTTGAGCGTGTCCGCCGCCCCGGTCACCGGATCAGCGTTCTCGCTGTCCCCGTTGCGAATAAGTACCTGGACCGCGTTCGGTTGCTCGACGATCGCCGGTTCGCTCGCGAAGCCGACGAAGACCGTAAACGGCCCCACCGCACGCTTTTCGTGCGCGCTTGCCGTTCCTGCGACGAGTCCGACCGCCATTAGCCCGATGACCGCCGCGACCAGGGCGCGTACCCCTAATCGACGAAGATAGGACATGTCTTCTCCAATCGTCTGGTGACGTGATCGTAGTCCATCTATGGCTGGTCGCTACGCCGTTCAAGCGGAACGGGTTTCGATTGTTCGTCTGCGTGGACGGATGTCAGCAGCCTGCAGATGGAGTTGTTGGTGTGCGCGTCAGACTCGAGGAGGGGGTGTCTCGGGCTGGTCCGTCAGGCCAGCCGGACTCCGCTCGATGATGAATTCGGTGTCATTTGAAGAGCGTGAAATCCCGTGGTCTGTGGGTCGTCCGAGCGTCAGTCCGATGGGCCCGCCGCCCACGAATTCTGCGGCCGGTTGCTGCAGGACCGGTCCGTCCGACGCGGACGAAGCCACCGGCGGGTTGATGTCCGGATGCGAACTGGTGTGATGATCGGCAACGTCGTCGATTTCACCGTCATGATCGTGGTGATGGTGCGCCAGCATAAAGAGTGAATGAGGATGAGAAAGCTCTGCACCGCTCGTGCTCATCGAGGGGAAATTCAATAGGCCCGTCAAGAGCGTCACGAGAATGAGGAAATTGCCGACCGAGATCGGCGGGCGCTGCGTTCTGTGCCAGGTTTGGGTTGCGCGCTTAAAGGGCACCGTATTGACCTCGATCGCGGAAACAGTCGCTACTGCTGCCGCACGTCCACCTCAACCGTGATCGCGCCAGCCTCTTTGAAGTTGAGCGTCATCTGAAACTGATCGCCAACGTTGAGGTCGCGCCGCATCCCGATGAGCATCACGTGAAAGCTCCCTGGTTGGAATTCTACCGTTCCACCGACGGCCACCGGCAACGACTGCACCGGTTGCATGGTCATGACGCCGTTGGACATCTCCGATTTGTGGAGTTCGACGGCCTCCGCGACGTTCGACGAGGCCGAAATCAACTCGTCGTCCTGTTTGCCGTTGTTGCGAATCGTGAAATAGACGGCGTCGGTCGTCGCGGTTGAGCCCATGTCCATCGATGCGGGAGATGCAGTTGCCATTGACATTCCTGGCGTCGACGTCGGGGTGCCGGTGCCAGCAATGACGGGCCGTGCCCACGCCGCTTCGACGACGATGCCGTTCGCCGATGCAGAGCCGGATGACGTCGCAGTGCTGGTCGCGCCCTTGGACCCGCATGCGCTCAGCGACAGCACGATAAGGATCGACGCGCTTAGGGTGAATGTCCAGACTTGGCGGTGACAGTTGTCGCGGCCACGATCTGAAATCCAGCTGTCCAACGACCTATTCCTTTATCAGAGTCCGCAGGTCTGACTCGTACGCACCATCGGTCGTCCCGTACGACTCGATGAGGCGGCGGTTCCCTTGTTTGTCGATGACGGTCACTGCGGGCGTATGGTCCACGAGATATCCACTGGCGCCAGTGACCTGTTGTCTATGGAGGGAGATGCCGTACGCTGCCGCGGTCGGTGAGATCTGATCGAGCGACCCGCTGAGTCCCACAAAGCTGGGGTCAAAACGCTGGACATAGTTGCTGAGAACCTGAGGGGTGTCGCGCTCTGGGTCCACGGTGATCATGACGACCTGAACCTGATCGGCTTTGGCTCCGAGCGATTTTTGTACTCGTGCGAGTTGAGCCAGTGTGGTGGGACAAATATCTGGACAGAATGTGTAGCCAAAGTAGAGGAGAACGACCTTGCCACGAAACGCATCGAGCGATACCTGCTTGTCACCACCGCTCGTCAGCGTGAACGCGGGAGCCGGTTTGAGCGGATCAAGCTCCGTGCCGTGAAATGCGGCTGACTTTGTTGAAGGAGATGACGCCGCTTAGCACAAAGGCCGGCGCCGAGGACAACGACGAATAGCAGGCATGGCAGCGGAAAATAGGATTGGTCCGTCGCCGGTGACGCATGAATCGGACCCTTTTCGCTCGGGCATTTCGCGAGAGACGTGACAACCGCGACGGAACGCGTGCGCCCGTCAGTCGAGAAGGCGTCGGAAAGAGCCATGCCCACTATTTTCTATTGTTCTGTCATGGTGGTTGGTAAGGTGTCGGGATAATCATGCAAGTGAGCGCCACTGCGGCACGACGCAACCGCGAATCCAACAGGTCGGGCGCCGTTCTCAGACGCTGTCCAGATGGGCTGGTGGATCGATGGGAACCCTTTTCTTACGGCACCGAGCAGAGGATCCATTTATGAAAAGCCGGGGCGGGCGCACCATGGTGAAGCCGGTGATGACCCCGTGTAGGAAAGCTGCGATATCTCTTCATACGATTGCCCGATCATCTTCGTGAGTTCTGTTTTCCCTCGTCCATTCGCGTCAGGGAGACAGCAACCGTGCACACGCACGTCATGCGGCGTCAACACCAGCAAGTGGAAGCGTGGGACACGGTTTCGGCCGCTCCCACGACAGACTCGACACTCGCGGTCGCTCCCGTTGTGAGTGATATCAGCGGCGGGACACGCGGGGCGACACCGGGTGACACACAAGACGTTCAGAACGACGTCTCCAATCCGCGCGAGCGGATTGGCTACAGCATTGGGCGGATCTCGATCTTCCCGCCGTCGATGCTTGGCGGCGATCAGCCAATCCAGCGTGCCCCTGATCCAGGCGCGGCGCGGACGAGTACCGGTGACGATTCCACGTCCACAGAAGGGGACGGTGCGGTGCCGCTGGACACCAGCAAGGCCGCATCTGGTTCCACCACCATTCAGGATCCGCCAACGATGCAATCCACGACCGTCCACGGGACAACTCTCGCCGCGGTGGCCAACGCCTTTGGAGATGAAGCCGGGTCGCTCGAATTCGATTTCTCTGTGGCGACCCAGGGCGACCCCGCCACCTCGGCGGTATTGACCGTATCGCAGACGATGACCCTGCCCGTCTGGGCGGAGCGGGATAAGGCCTCCGGCTCAGCCAAGAGCTCCTGGGATCGATTTCTTGGCGCGCTCACACAGCATGAAAACGGGCACGTCGCGATTGACAGACAGATGTTCGCGAACGCGCATCAGCGTTTCGTTGGGAACACCTCCGCCCAGGTGGCGCAAACGAGCAGCACACTGCGCGCGGAGGTGCAGGCAAGACAGGATGCCTACGATACCCAGACCGATCACGGACGAAATGGAACTCCACCGACGATTCTCGACACCGGACCCGACACGGATGCGGGTGCTGCTTCCAAGTCATCCACCACTGTAGATCAGTCCGAATCGGTTGAGGACGAAGGCGCTAATCCCGTCGAGTCAACTGTTCCCACACCGCAAGCTCGACTCATCGTTGGACCCGCCGACGACCCATACGAGCGCGAAGCAGACACGATGGCCGATCGAGTGATGCGCGCGGACGAAACCAACCAGCCAATCAGTTGGGGCATTAGCCGCGCGCCGCAACGCGCTCAGCGACTGTGTACGCAATGCGCGAAGGCCGTCGAAGAAGGGGAGGGCGAACTCTGTCCCGAATGCGCCGCCAAGGCCGGTCAGGACGAACGTGATACTCGCCTCTCCCGCAAGGAGACAGACGGGACGACAGAATCCTCTGCGAAGCAGGCCCCATCCGTTGTCAACGATACGCTCCGCTCCAGTGGCGACCCGTTGGATCGGGAGACGCGCACACAGATGGAGGACCGCTTCGGCTACGACTTTAGCCGCGTGCGGATTCTCTCCGACGGCCAGGCGGCTGAGTCCGCCCGCGCGATCAACGCGGAGGCTTATACGGTCGGTGAGCAGATCGTCTTCGGCGGGGGCCACTACGCGCCTCAAACCGAGAGCGGGCGCTGGCTTCTCGCCCATGAGCTCACGCATGTGATCCAGCAGCGAGGAGATGCCGTCGCACCGACGCAGGCGGACGGTCGCGCCATCCAGCGCGATGAGGACGTCAAGGAAGACTTCGATACCGAGCAGCGCCGTCTGATCCGCGATGCGAAAACGGTCAGCGACGTGAAGGACATCAACGCTCAGGCGTTCCACCTCGCCTCTGACGATGATCGCTATCGGTTGATTGGCATCCTGCTCAATCAAGGATGGGTCGGACCGCGCGATGAGTACTATCTCGAACATATCTGGGGCAGTTTCGGCAAGAATCTCCAGAGCGCGGCAACAAAGGGGATCGTCCTCTGGAACCTATGCGTCGATCGTGGCGCGCAACTCTGGGACTTGGCCGAACTCGGTCCTCTGAAGGACAAGTTCAAAGCAGATGTCGCGGCGAAGACTCACGGCTATCTCGAGAAGAATCGTGCCTTCGTCCAGAACGAGCAGAAGAACCTCGGGTTGGACAGCACCCAGTCGCCCCCTACCGCGGACCAGAACAAAGCCCTCGCGGACCTCAAGGAGGTGGCGAAGCAGGTTGATGCCGCGGAACAAAAGCAGGCGGCGCTCCCCGACCTCAAAGTCGGCTATAACCCGATCCCATACGTCGGCGACGATCCGATGGACATGAGACCCGAAAAGGACCGCTGGGATATCCAGGGTTTTGATCCGGACAAACCACCAAAGCATAGTGGCCCGGTTGGATTCGAGAGCGAACCAATGCCGACGTGGGAAGCGACCAACGCAGAATATCAGCGACTGGAATCCACGATCAAGGGATTCGCAAAGAAGCATCCCGCCATCTACGCACTGCGTCGCGACAATGACATCGGCAGCGTTGCTCGCGGGACGGACGACACCAAGACGCGTGAGACCATCGGCAAATCCCTCCAGGGGGTGCTGGACAATATCGCGACGACCGAGGGCAAGCTCGCGGATCCGACCAGTACGCTCCCGCTCGAACTCCATCCGATCCACGAGCAGCTCTACGTCACCCCTGGATCGCCGTGGAGCGAGCCGTTTGGAAAAGGCGTCGCGAAGAGGACCATCGAGGGATACGAAGAAGCGCAGTGGTGGAAAGAGATCGGCGTAGATGCCCTGCAGCTCGCACTTTTCGCCGTCGCCGAGCTCGCGACGGGTGGCGCGGCGGTCTTCTTCCTGGCGATCGGCGCGGGCGTTGGCGTCGCGCGAGCGGAGCAGGATTGGGAGAAGTGGCAGGAGAAGAGTGCTGCCGAGGGCGCGAGCATGTCCGACGAGACGAAACTGCTGGAATCGGGTGAAGCAGACGCTGCTCTGATCACCGCGGTGCTGGATACCGCGACCGCATTCCTCGATCTATATAGCGCGGGTTCCGCTGCCGTGCGAGAAGCGAAAGGCGTGGCGACGCTTGAAGGACGTTTGGCAGAGGCCGAGGCGAAGGAGGCTGGCGGCGCGATCGAGGCGGAGATCAAACAGAAGCAGAACTGGGAGTTCCGCGATGACGTCGTCGGCGAAGCGCACTCTGCGCACGCAACCGAGCACGGCCTGGAAATCTGCAGCGATCCACCCTGCTTGATCGTTCCGCAGCGGATGCGCCAGCGTTTCGCGGCATTGCCCGGCACTCCCGACGCAGATACCGCACGCAAGCTGCAAGGACTGATCGCAAACGCCGAGGAAAACTCGAATAAATGGGGGAAGCTCGTCGCGGAGATGAACGACCCGGCGACCTGGGAGAAGGAAAAGGCCGCGATTATCGGGCGAGAAGGTCCGCTCAGCCCAGCAAAGGAGCGACTCAGACGCCAGCAGTTCTTGAAGGGGTATGAGGAGCGGATGAATGCGTTGGCCGATGAGGCCGGCAAGTTCGAGGGAGGTTTCCAGGATCTCGAGCGTGAGCATGGGGTTCTCCACGGGCTCGAAGCAAACGAAGGCATGACCTTCCCTGTTGGGAGGTCAGACATCGACGTTCGCCGAGCACTCAAGATACCTGGCGACGAGCCATGCGCCGATATCCTAGCGAATCAAGGGTTTGGGGTATGGGTTGCGGGCGAAGTCAAGGGTGGTGATATCGGCCATGCGATTGAGCAAATGGAGCATACCGAGAGCGTGCTGCGCATCCGAAGCACTGAAGAAGCCGCTGAAGCCTTAAAGACGGGACTTAGACCGGATGAACTCAAGATCGGCCCAGTTAATGGCGTCGAATATCGTATCTACCCGAATGAAACGGCATACGGGCAGCTGCAATCTGAGGCGGGTATCGGGCTGAGTCGGTGGCAAGTGAACAGCGGTGGGTTACTTACACAGAATGGCGTGCTCGTAAGAAACTCAAGGGGAGACTCAATTCGGATCATTCGGCCCGGGAACTAATGACAGGCTGATCGTGCCGCGTTGCAACAATCAATTCGGGCCGGTCCACGCGGCAAATCCACCGGCAGCGGCGACCACCCACCGACTCGCCGTGATCGCGAAGCTATGTAACCGAAAAGAGCTCCTCGGAACGTGTGATTTTGCACCCATTTTGCTGCAATGGTTCGACTTCTAGATGTTAGGAGTATCCAAGCTCTTGCCGCTGGAACGCCGCGGGGCGCTGGTGTAGCGAATGCCGACGGCTCTGCTGTGAGCGTCCGAGGAGGTCGCTACGAGTAAAGGACTGACTATTGATCTCTCGGTCACCGGTTCCGTGACACGAATGCGACCAGGCTCAGTCGAACCTTCGAACCTCAGAATTCCTTGTGTTGAGTTGAGCGGTCGCGTGCCGGTTGTGTGCGAGAAGTCCTCTCACTCCTGGAGGAGCGATGTCCAGCTCGCGTCGCGCGCGCGGAAATTCTGGAGAGCCGGGCAATGAGGACGGCTGGGTCGACTGGGGACGCGACATAGTCGTCAGCGCCGGATTGAAACGCGAGCACTTCGCTGTCGACGCTTGGTTCCGGAGCCAGAACGAGGATTGGACCTTCAAACTGCAATTCACGAAGCTCGCCGAAGAACGTGCAGTGTTGTTGGTAGTCGGCATCTTCGAAGGCGATCACACAGGCTGGCTGATCATTCAGCACTTCATCACGTGCCCGCCTGAGACTGTTGACAACGCGAATCTCGAAACCTGCCTGCTCGAGCATGAACTGAAGGACTTGGCGCTGGAAATTCTCAGGATGAAGCAGCACGATTCGCATGGCACCCACAGTCATTGAATTGAAACGAGAACGCCGGAGGCCGGGGCCTACAACGCTTCAGGCAGCGAAGGATGACGGTCCAATTGAATGTGACGTATGCATGAACGCCCCTGCCGCCACAGTTAATCTTCAACGCAATCCTTGTGCCGGTGAGTCACGTATCACGGTGCAGCAGAGTCCCATCAGTTGATTCCGCGGCAGGATGCGCCGGTTGCGTAGTCTTTCAAGCCATTCCTCTGAACGTGAAACCGGACCTATTCATACAATTGAATTGTGTGACGGTTTTATTTGACGTTTGGCGGTCCATGTTGACCGGGCACTCTTCGATGGTTCTTTCAAATTCGCTGAAGGCCCCAATCGTCAATTTGACTGTGCTTCCGGATTTTGACGCTGTGTGAAGAATTCGATCGCCAGAGCCATCTGCTCGAGGGACGTCGTGAGATCGTCGACACGATGTACCAGTTCCCTGACCCGCAGTTGTAGCTCGCTGATGTTCGATTCCAGGTCATTGAGTCTGCGCGAGTTGCGTGCAACATTTTCTCGTTCCAACTGGTCACGATCGTTGGTGCTCACGTTCACTCCCCTGTGCGATTGGATCCAACGTCGATTCGCGTTTCCCGCTTCCGCTCGAACGTCTGAATGGCCGATCGGCTCCATTGAACGGAGCCACTATTCGTTGCCGGGCAGACGCCGCCGGAGCCCGGCGGTCGCCGCATGATCGGCGCTACGAGTGCCCCCTTCTTCGCCGAAGTGGTCGTCAACGCTTGCTGAAGAACTCCGCGAGATTGCTTGCTTGACAGGCCTGACGCAGGCAGCCAAGCTGCCATGAGTCCTCAATGGTCGCCAGTAGGGAATAGTGATCGTGGGTCACTGACGAACGAACTCCCACTGGCGTCTGGTGAGATATCACAATCATCGGCACCGAACCCCCACCGCCGACGGAGGTGTCACCCTCGTCCCACGTGATGAATAGCGCGCTGTTCGTCTCCCTCCACGTTTCGGTATTCAGGATGTGCTCCGGCAGCCACGCTGACAGCCATGAGTCTCCGGTCGATACCGGACAGTCATGCATATCGTGACAGGCGTTTGGCACGATCATCGAAAAATCCGTTGCCGACGCGCTGAAGTGGCTCAGATCGGTGATGTGCGCTTGGCACCTCGCCTTGTCCTGACTAACTTCGACGAAACTCATTGCCGGGTCGTGCTTGCGTGTGTAGCTGCCGCTGCCATCCTCACCACCAGAGGCCGATGCATCCGTGTAGCAGGCATCGTTACCGGTTCCGGCCACGGCTGGATAGTTTTCGGCGTAGACTCCCCACGTCTTACCGGCTGATTCCAGTTGGTCGCCCAACGTCTGACCGCTCAGATCGTGGACCCCGTCGTCCGTGATGCCGAATGTCGAACCTGCCCAAATAGCGAGATAATTCGGTTGCGATGGATGCGCCACTCCGGTGTAACCTGCCGCCAGACCGTACTGGTCGATGAGAGTGTTGAGATAGGGAGCATGGTCGCTCCCGATCACGTCAGTCGACTCCTTGTTTTCGAGCATGAGCACATAAATGTGATCGAACCTCGGCACAGTCTGTCGACTGGTCGGCGTTGGGCTTCCCGGTTCCGCCGACGCCGTCGCCGGAACCGCCGCTGTTGCCGTCGCAATTGCAGTTGCGTGGTCTCCATTCTCGACTGCGACCTCGGTCGGCGCCGGTGATGGGTGATGTACATTGACCGGCGTTCCCTGTGGCTGTATGACTCCTCCATTTCCTGTGAGGCCCACTTCCGGTGATGCGGGGGGCGGGGTGCTCGGCTGGACAGCACCACCCATCTGGCAGCTCGTCAAACCGAGCACGAGGACCAGGAACATGATCCAATTCGACGTCGCTCGCCCCCTACTGCTCCTGTCACGACTCATTCATCGCTCCTAAAGGCTGGGGTAGTGCTGGTGCAGCTCGTGACGCCCCCTTTCCGAAAATCGACCGTTCGTGACGTTATGGAGCCGAATGACAGTTCGCACTGCCCGAGTCGCTGTACGTTCCACCGGCGACTGGCACGAATTGCCAATCGTAGCTGGCGTCATGCAGCGTCAGCATCATCACACCGAAATCGGTGTTGTTGCGGGCAATACTGTTTGGACGAATCGTGTGGAAATTGTCTAGACTGTTTCCGCCAGTGCCGACGATCATCTGAACCACGCCGTGTGCCGGATCAGACGCTCCGGTCGGCGTTTGCGGGCCAAACCGCTCGTAGAGATGTGAGTGTCCGCTCAGTACCAGTTCGACGCCCGCACCATAGAAGTCGTTCCAGAATGCAAGGTAGTTCGTGTTACTCCCGTTTGGCCCGGAGTCGAACTCGGGCTCGTGGACCAATGCCATGGTGCACATGTTCGAGTTGTTCGCGAGGTCGTTTTTGAGCCAGACCTCTTCAGGGCTGCCGGACGCGCACCCGCCGATGTAGGAGCACTCGCCGTTCAGTGCCACGATGTGCCATGAACCGATGTCGTAGGAGTAATAACCCTTGTTCGGATCACCCGCGGCCGCACCGAAGTAGGCGTAGTAGCCTGCGGCGTCCGCCGTTCGATATTCGTGGTTACCGGGAATGGGATTGGTGATGTCCTTCACCCTGCCCCAGGACTGGTCATAGGAACCGTTATACTGTGCCAACGTTCCCTCGTCGTACTGGTTGTCGCCGAGCACCAGCACGGCGGTCAGTGGCTGTCCGATCAACAGATCGGATGTCGCCAGCTGCTGACATCGGCCGGCCGTGCCATTTCCATTGTTGAAGTTCGGGCTGGTCGGATCGCAGGCGATGTCTCCAGCCACCGCGACGATTGGGTCACCAGTCGGTGTGCCGGTCGGCGTTGCGGTTGGCGTGTTCGTCGGCGTGTTCGTTGGGGTAGACGTTGACGTGCTCGTCGCTGTCTGCGTCGGCGTGTTGGTCGGACTCGGCGTTGGAGTCGGTGTGCCGTCGAAGACGCCGACGGTCAACGTGAGCGTAGGTGGCTGCGGACTCTCACGGGCGTCATAGGCCACACCATCGTTGCTGGTGGATGTAATGGCCAAGCCCAGGAGACCGTTTCCACTTACGCCACTGGTCACGTCCGCGGTCGCGGATGCATACGGAGCGACCGGCCCTAGATTGGCAATGTCAACTCCGGAGAGTGCCGGTCGATTGGTATACGTCAGGGCCGATTCTGTCCAGCTCGTGTCGCTGACGGTCTGGATGTTACCGCCGTCCACCGTGCCGTCCCATGACGAATTGATGGTGAATTGCGCAGAGATGACAGTGCCGCCCAGGCTACTCAGATCAAAGGTGAAGTAAGCAATTTTGTTTGGCGAGCCGTCGACGTCGAGCTCGTAGCCAGTTCCGTGACTGCCGTTCGGCGACGAGCTGCTGACGTAGGCATCGGCAGTCGGTGTCAGCGTCATCGTCGTGGTTGATGTCGGTGTTCCAGTGGGCGTGCCAGTCGGTGTGCCGGTTGGAGTACCAGTCGGCGTGGTGGTTGCCGTCGAAGTCTCGGTGGCGGTTCCCGTTCCAGTCGCGGTCGAAGTTCCGGTATCAGTTGGAGTTGGCGTCGGTATGCCGACCGTGACAGTGAGCGTTGGTGGCGTGGGGCTTTCCCGCGCGTAATATGCCACTTGGTCACTATTCGTCGAAACGATTGCCAGTCCCACGAGTCCACCACTGCTGACGCCACTCGTGACGTCGGCTGACGCGGTCTGGTAGGGATTGACCGCGCCGAGGTTGCCAACCGCGCTTCCCGACGTCGCGGGGCGGTTCGTGTACGTCAACGTCGACTCTGTCCAGCTCGTGTCAGTGACGGTCTGAATGTCGCCGCCATTGGCGGACCCATCCCAAGACGACGTGATCGTGAACTGAGCCGAGATGACTGTTCCGCTGAGGCTGCTCAAGTCAAAGGTGAAGTAGGCGATCTTCACCGGTGATCCATCGACGTCGAGTTCGTATCCAGTGCCATGGTTGCTGCCGGATGACGAGCTGCTCACGTAGGCGTCCGCGACCGGAGTCAGTGTCCTCGTCGTTGTCGCTGCGAACGCGGTACGTGGGTATGGCCCGTTGGACACCCCGGCGACGATGGCAACAATGGCCACCGTGATGATCGCGGCCATCACGCGGCGAAGAGTCTTGAAATAGGTCATAGAACGGCCTCCTGGGTAAACTCTCGAGACGATACTGATGAATGATTCCCCTTATGAAATCCGCTGACCGCGGCGCAACCGGCCCAGAGCCCCGATAGGCAGGTCGCGCTCAATTCCTCTGAATAACCAACATGACCCACGTCTAGTCTCCGGTGATGAGACGTTGGATTCCGATTACGATCTGTGTTCCCCAGCGAGTGCGAACCCGGTCGCTGGATGCATTGGTGCGCACGCGCTCCTTCTGAGGTTTCGATGGGTCGTACTCCAGTTTGGTCCGCTCGAAGTACTGCGTGACGAACCCGGTGTCCGGATCGACAAATTCCTCTGAGATTGGATAGCCGAATAGCGCCAGCGACTCACGATACGTGGTTCCGGAGTCCCCGAGATCAAGACCATGAGATTGCCAATACGCACGGAAGCCGTTACACAGCCGGTGACCGGTGGATTTCACGAACAAGCAGTTCTCGTCTGGCTGGGTGTCGGCAGCGAGCGGCTGGAATGGTGTCGAATCGAGAAGCCCCTGGGCCGCGGCCGCCGCGACGCCGATGCGAGCGAGCTCGATGGCGTATGGAGTCTGAGCAAGCTCTGGGTGAAACTCGACGACAGCTTGAGCGTAGTACTGACCGACGATGCCGGTCACACGGTCGGTAAATGGATTCCCAACCGCATCACCGGCAGAAAGTGAAGCGCCGTTTTGCGTGATGAACGCCTGAATCGCCGCGGTCGCGTTGGGTGAAGCACCATCGATGATTGCTGGCGCGGGCGCGGCTGCGGTCGTCGAAGTCGGCGTTGGCTCTGGTGCTGGAGTGGGTTGGGTATCAGCGGCGGCGCTCGTCGAGCTCACGCTTTGCGTCGTTGGAATCGACGTGGCGTTGGTGCTCGATTGGGCCGCCACCACGGGCGCGATAGTCGCAACCGCCACCGTCGCTTGAGCCGACTGGTTGTTCGCTTGTGCGACTGGCGGTGCAGGATGGGATGTCGGACCGGATGCCAGGTGTATGCCGAAGACGACCAGCGCCACCGATACCGAAAGCGCAACGCCCACCATCAATAGTTGCTGCAATCGGCGCTCTTCATTCGGATCGTGTCGATGAACGTGCGACATCCCATCTCCCTTTGATCCCCGCGGAACGGCGTGCCTGCCCAGTCTTCACGGTGTCTGATCGAGTCTCCCCATTACCGGTAGAACGCGACACTCCAATCGATCAGCGTTCGTCCATCCCAGAGATTCGAGAGTCCGCCGTCCATGACCGCCGTCGTGAGCCAGACGGTCGATTGGAGACGTACGTTGTTGGGATCCGAGCCCCAGCTTGGGAGCTGGCCCATCTGGTCGAATCCGCGCAGGATCTTCTGAGCGAAGAGCTGCATGGCGAGATCACGATCGCCGGTTAGCAGTACCTGCGGCAGCGTTCCGGCAATCATCGACAACGACTCGTTGTTGGTGACCGGTGAACCGCCGAAGGTATAAGCGCTCATCAAGGCTGTGGAGCTGGTTAGGACCTGAGACATGAACGTGTCCGTTTCCAGCGCTTGGATAGCGCGGTCGTCGTGGTTCCATAGCCAATCAATCGACAGGTTGAAGGCAATGCGCGTGGCGTCGTGTGACGACTGATTCACGTCCGGTGTGTTGACGGTAGCCGCGGCGACCTGTCCGTTATCGATGCTGAGACTGACCCAATCCGGATAAAGACCAACCGGGCCGCCGAAATCCGGGCTATGATGGATGCGTTCGAGGACGTCGTAGGAGGAATCGACGAGATCCATCCAGGGATGACCGCTGTCGACGTCCGCGAAGATGCGATACGCATACGGCATGAAGTAGGACGGATTGACCGTGGCATTGTCGTTGGTCGGTCCGCCCCCACCAGCCCAATTGCCCGCCACAACGACGCGTCGACCGCCCACCGTCGACGTATCGACCTCCCAAACCCGTTTGACGATCTGCTTTCCCGCGTCCAGATACGCCTGGCTGTTCCACTGCTTAGAGGCCAGTAGGAGACTCAGTGCGATTGTTTCGTCGGCGTTCGACGAGGTGTTGTTCTCGATGACTCCCGCGGGTCCTGAGCCTGAAGACGTGCCCCACTGTGAGGCGAAGAGCAGATTGTCGCTTCGTTGCAGATGGCTTTGCGTCCAGCTCCACAATTGGTCGAAGGTCGCCTCGTCACCGGCGTACACGGCGCGCAGCATGGCGTCGGCCTGCTGCGTGGACGTCGAGCGATTGTTCGACTGCGGATCGAAGACGCGTCCGTTGTCGATCAACGTCGTCTTGAAGCTGGCCCACGAAGTCTGCAGCAACGAGTCGTTCGACACCTTGGTCGACTGCAGCTTGCGCACCCGCATGACCTTCACAGTCCAGCTGCCGGATGCGTAGCTTGCGATCTCGTCGGAGTTCTGAATCGCTTCCGAAAGGATTGGCAGCGAGCTGCGTGCCGCATCGGCCGTCGAGTTCGGGCTGATTAGCAGGTAGTCGATGTTGCGCCAGTCGTCGTGAAGCAGGTTGTCACGGATCTGCGGGTCAGACAAAGCCGGCCAGTAATAGTGGGCGATCAGCGTCTTACCCTGGGTGAATGACGGATCGCGGAAATCAACCCAGGGATAGGAATCCATGATGATGGTGCTGCCGTTGGGAACGTTGCGCACGATCCACTTGGCGGCGTCCGTCTGCGGCGTGGTGCGGTCAGCCGTGAAATTCGTGTGGTTCGCCGACGTCCCTTGTTGCACCAACAGCACGGACGCCGCGAGGAGCAGCGCGCTGGATGCGACCCCGAAGATCTGTTTCCGGGAAACGGCATTCAGCAGCCAACCAAGAACGAGTCCAAACGCGATCGCAAGCAGGGCCAGCACCGGGATGATGTAGTAGTAGAGGACGATCCCGCCCCGCCCGAAGAAGACGATGAATGAAAGGATCAAAAGCGATATTCCGAGCAGGAATCGGTTCCAGTAACCGAGCACCAGTCCCAGTCCTGCCGCGAGAAATCCTCCATTAATCAGAATCGGGTCGGACGCTCGCCACTGCTTGAAGCGGATCATGGCATCGCCGTTTGAGTTCAGCAGAGACCCATGACCGGCTCGACCAACCTGATGAAGATAGGTGCCTATCATGCTCACGTGGGGTCTCGACGAGCTCCAGAGAACACCGGAGGGCAGGAACTCGTCTTTCAGGAACGAGAGAAGAATGAAGAGCGAGACGATTGACAACGCCGTCGTGGTCCAGAGCACGACTGAAAAGCGGCGAATCGAACGGTCCGCCTGCACAAAGACCAGGAAAACCAGTCCCGGAAAGAAGAGTGCGAACGTTTCTTTGCTCCAGAAGGCCAGGCCGAAGGCGACGGCGCTCAGCACCATCCGGTCGAGACGCGCGGGACCGCGCAACATGAGCCAGACTGAGAGGAGCAGGAAGACCGTGCCGATGTTGTCCAGATAGACTTGCCGGTGCAAGCCAACGCCCAAGGGTGAGATCGAGAAGACCAACGCGGCGAAAAGCCCGGCGACGGTCTGTCGAGTCGCGTCTCGCACGATCAGATAGACCAGCAATGACGAGATCAACGTCACGATCAGCATGAAGACGCGTCCGCCGTTGATCGCCATGCCGAACGCGTTGAAGCCGTTGACGAGCGTGGCCCAAATGCCGATCAGCATCCAGCCGAGTGGCGGATGGCTGTAGGTGTAGGTGTAATAGAAGAGTTGGCCGTGCTTCATCATGGCCCAGGCGGCTCCGACATAGGTGCCTTCGTCGAGCTCGTACTGGGGATAGTGGAACATGTTGTAGCCGGTGAAGACGTCGGCCACGACCAGTACGACCAGGATAGCCGAGATGTGCCCGATGAAACTGCGGTGTTCAACGGCGAGCCGATAGGCGTTCCGTGCCAGTTCGACCGGTGATGGCAACCGCGGGCTAAACGCGCGTCGGCGTCCCTCGCTCGTCTTTTCTCTTGGCTCCCAGGTGCGTACCAATGTAGATCGCTTCCCTTCCCACATGTCCGCGGTTCAGCCACGCGCTCGCGTCGCGAACCGTCAGTCGTCCGCCGCGTCTTGAATCGACTGACGATCTCGACCCACGACCTCGCCGGCACTTGCCAAAATCGCGCCTGATGGAACGCCCGAATGCACGGTATCGACTCGGTGCGCGCCGGTATGCGCAGTCTTCTCCCAGTTGCGTTGTCCGTGTATCTGACGTACGACCGCCCGCAGCGCGCTAAAGTTCAACATGAATTGATATGGGACGAATCCCACGCTAAAGACGGCGATGTCTCGTGGCCGAAGCTTTTGCCCCTGCGACGAGCAGAACTCGATCAGTCCGATGAGGTCGACGATGTACTGAAAAGCGAGGAAATAGAACGGCGCGAGCGACATCATGGCGATGATGACTGGCGCCTTCAACGTGATCGTGGTGACCAACGCGGGCAGCCACAGGACAGCCAGCGCGGCCTGCACGATGGGATACGAGAGCGTGTATGCCGCAAGGATGCGTTGACTACGGGTCGGCAGTCGCAGCCAATCGCCTTTGCCGATGACCTGCAGGAATCCCTGATTCCAACGAGTACGCTGCCGGATGAAACTGCCGATGGTCGGTGGAGTCTCTTCGCGGGTGACATGCTCATGGTCGTACGTGATCGCGATCCGCTCGCCGAGCGTGCTCATACGGATGCCGATGTCGGCGTCCTCGGTCAGGCATTCCTCGTCCCAGCCGCCGACCGCGTCGATCAGCTCTCGTCGCATGAAGACCGTGTTCCCTCCGAGCGGAACGCTTCCAACCTGTGCGTGGAAGTGAAGGCGCGACTTGAACCAGAAGAAATACTCGAGCACGTTGTGCGGCGCGTACCAGCTTGAGCGGAAGTCCATCAACTGGACTCCCGCCTGCACGATTCCCGCGCCATCGGTCTGCATGATGGTGTTCACCACGTCAAAGATCTCTGGGTGAACGTCGTCCTCCGCGTCGAAGATCGTGACGATTTCGTGATGCGACGCGCGCAGGCCGACGTTGAGACCATGCGGCTTGTTGATGGGCGTGTCGTCGAACGTGACGACTCGCACCGTCGGCCGTTCGAACTCACGCGCCGCCCGCTCGGCCTCGGCGATCGTCCCGTAGTCGCCCGCCTCGCAGATGATGACCACTTCCAGCAGATCGGCTGGATAGGTCGTGGTGCAGACCCGGCGAATCGTTTGCGCGATCACCGCCTCCTCGTGACGTGCCGGAAGCAGCGCCGTGAAGCGCAATTCCGGATCGAGGAAGCGACGCGGACTTCGTGCGCGTTCGAGCCGGTCCGGGCGCATCCACGTGAAGAGCATCAGGTAGAGCGTCACGAGCCCCTGCGCCGCCAGCAGTAGGGACAGGATTCCAAGTAGGATGGGTCCGTAACGATCGATCATGGAATCCGTCCATCCGCGGCTCGTGCCAATTCGAGCCGGCAAACCATTGGTTGCACCGTGTACTCCCAGTTCTCACTTCGTATCGTTCACTCAGCCGATGACGATGTGTGTGCTTCTCGGCTAGGCCGGCGAGAGCGCCGCTCGTTCCGGGAGTTCGATCGGTGTTCGTTCTTCGCTGACGATTCCCGCCAGTTCAGGAATGCGTTGCGACCAGTTCATCGAACTGCTGCGCACCAAATTGGCGGACATTCCCGAGAGCGCTTCGGCCACGATCGAGCGCTCAGTCTGCTCGAGCTCAGAACCGTAGAACTGGGTGAGTCGTTTCTTGATGACTGAATACGGTGGGAATCCGTAGGCGTCATCCGAATTGCGCATCAGGATTTCGATTGCCGACGTGTCACTCAGGGTCTCTTCGCCATCTTCACCACGCTCGATCACAAAGACTCCTGCCAAACTGGCCTCAGTCGTCACGCGGGAGTGCGGAACCAGACGCTGGATGTGGTACTTCGGCGGCGGAACGAGCCATTGCACGACGCCATTGATGGTGGCGACAGGCAGCCCGGTCGACGCCAGCTTGAAGGCGAATTGCCGTCCCTCTCGGGAGTGGAGCCGGCTCTGAATGAAGAGCGCCAGCCGCTCGGGACGCGAAAGCAACGGGGTCCGTACCGCGGCAACGGTATGCCGACTGATAGTGAGTGGCTTTGGATAGGTCAGCACGCGGCCGTTTTCGGCCAGGAGCGTCAGATCGTCCGAGAGGAACGAGCCGCGGTCGCTGCGCCGACGCTGTCGGTCGAGGATGCGCAAAATCGTCGTCGTCTTGCCGGTGTCAGTTCGTGCCGTAACCAGATAGGCGGAATCACCGAACGCGATGCAGGCTCCGTGGACGAGCGCGTAACCCTTACGCGTGAACGTCCAGCGCAGGATCGGCTCGACGACGTTGGTGTAGAGCACGTGAGGCGACCAGCGCAGCAACGGCGTCGCGGCGATATCGATCGAATCACTCATCGAGACATCGATCCCGAAGCCCAGCGGGCCAAACCCCTCGTCGTAGATGAAACGGCTGCCGTCATCCGATCCACTGTCACGCTGCGCTTCGAACCATGACTTATTGATGCGCACGTTGATCGTTGGAACGTCGATGTGCTCCTCGACCAGGAATCGTTCCAGTTCAGGGAGCCAGACCTCGGAGTTGACGCTTACGATGCCGTGAATGTCGTAGCAAAAGGGCTCGCGGCGATACGTCTTGCGGGTCGTCCGCTGCCAGATCCAGGCGTCCGACAGACCGTAGCGGATCATCGTAAGCGCCACCAGCGAGACGAAGTTGGATATCACGTAGTAGATCGAGAGATATGCGGTCATCGCGTAGATGATCGGCTCTCGGATGAGGAGCACTACATTGTTCATCATGAAGAATAGGGTGAATCGGGTCATACGATGCCGCGTCGCGGGCCGATCGGTAAAGACCCAGAGCTCTGCGAGGATGAAGTTCCAGGTGGTCGAGCCCCAGCTGGCAAAGACCGCGGAGACCAGATAGTTGAGACCCAGTTGGGTGGTAATCGCGAGAATCAGCAACGCATTGATCAAAAAGCCGCTTGCTCCGACGAGTAGAAAACGTAGGAAGCGGAGCCCGTCTTCGCCGACACGCAGCCTGCCGAGCTGTGAGAGATAGGTGATCCCTTCGGAGAATGATGCTTTGCTCTCTCCGGAAAAGCGTCGGCCAAACTCGAATCCGACTTCAGAAACGTTCATCTCGGGATGCTTGGCCAGGATCTCCAACAGGATCTTGAATCCTCGCGGGTGCAGTCGATCCAGATCGAGCGCTGATGCTTTCACGAGGAAGAATCCGCTCATCGGATCGGAGACGTTGGTGAGGCGCGAGCGAAACAACCCGCGTGCGAGCAGAGAGGATGCGTTTGATGCGACGCGACGGACGGCGTTCAGCGCGAAGACGGTGCGCGTCTCGCGATAGCGACTTGCGACCACGATATCGGCATCAGTGTTCGCGGCTTCATAGAACATTTCGACGATGAGCTCGGGCGGATGCTGGAGGTCGCCGTCGATGACGCAAACCCATTCGCCCCGAGCGGCACGCATACCTTCGAGGACGGCACCACCCAGCCCGCTAGCCCGCTCCTCTGGAGCGCGATGAATGAGAGAGATCCGCGTTTCAGACGACTCAGCGCACGAGCGTACGTTGTCTGGCGTCTCGTCGTCGCTGTCGTCGGCAAAGATGATCTCGTGCGAGGGAAGGGACCAGATGGACGCGAGGCGCTCAAGCAAGACGGGCACGTTGGCGGCCTCGTTCTTTGTGGGAACGATGATGCTCAAGACTGGCGTCGTTTCCCGCGCCAATCCGACGGGTTCTTCGCTCTCGATTCCTTCTGGATGACTGACTGGCACATCTTTCGTTGGGATAACGAACTCGCCTGGAAAATCGAGACGTTGTTCGTCGCCCATTTCGCGAAGAGCCATTGATCCTCCCTCATTGACGCATCCCCGGGTTAGTCGCGCCGGAGAGGAAGAACCGACCTGAGTACCGATCTCTCATAGCCCATTCTTCCCCCTGGTGAGGGACTAGCGTACTTACCTTTCCTTACACTTACCTATCAAAGTGCAGGGACTGAGAGTCAATGATCCTTCCAATTCCGAAAGAATTGGCTATTGCACGATTGCGGGCGTGTAAATTTCATCCCAAGTCCGAAAGCTGAGCAGGAGCGGGAGCGCTTCGTCGAATCCCGGGACGTGTAGATACCGTCATGAACTTGCGACCGTTCGTGCCCTCAACGTGGCACATCGGCGAACACTGGCAATGAGAGATCGGTTATGCCAGGTGTGCCTAACCAGCTTCGAAGCGGCAGCGAATGGCAATTCACGTGTGCGGAGGTCCGTGCTCGGTGGGCCGAATGGGCCGCTGAACATGACGAAATTGTTGGATTGCCGCGCCGTCGGTGACGCGACTGAAAGCAACGATTGAGCGAATCGAGGGTTCCTCGTGAATAGACGTACAGACCAGAGCCCGGTCCTCAGGCCGATTCGCATTCAAGCTGATCTCACCCATTCTCCCGGCCCACGTGAGCCACAGATCAATGAGCGCCGCCGGTCACACACGGCGATGCTCGCGCGCGGCTACTGGCCGGTCATGGTGGTGCTCAGTCTGGCGATCGTCGTCCTGGGCATCGGAGCGGTCTCTTCAATGCACGACGATCGCGGTGCGCCGGCATTGATTGCCTCGCTGGCTCAAACCTCGGCCGCGGACGCCAACATGATCGAGGTGTCACGTCCTGCCCGTACCGCGCGCGACAACCTGCTGATTGCTCAGCTCGTGCTCGTGGACACTGGAGACGTCAACGTCACTCCGCCTGACGGCTGGTTCCTGATTCGTAAGGATGCGAGTGCGCGTAATCAGTTCACACAATCGTTGTGGTACCACGTCGTTGGCACCGATGAACCGTCGACCTACCAATTCTCATTTGACCAGCAGACTTCGGCATCTATCGGGATCGCCAACGCGGCCGGTGCTGAGATCGATCGACCTATCGACGCTGATGTTGGCTTGGGCAGCGTCGGGGTGTCGGTCACTGTTCCCTCCGCGACCACGATGAGCGACAGCTCCTTGCTCCTTGCTTTCGCGGCCGCGGATCATGGGTCTCCTCACTGGAACGCACCTTATGGAATGGACATCGTCTCAGGATCCGGTCGTCGGCAGGGGCACTTCTCACTCGCGGCGGCGCAGAAGTACGTCGTGGACTCGACCAGCACCGACGCGCGAACCTTCCTCAGTGACTATCGGGCGCCCAACGACATGGTCGGTCAAGTCGTGGCGATTCGCGTTGCGCCCAAAGAGACGTCAGCGACAGGTAGCCCGTCGGTTCCAGATCCCGTCGCCGCACCCGAGTCAAACCTTCCAAGCCTGATCGCCGACGGCAACACGCTCAAAGGGAGTGACGGACAAACGGTGCGATTGCACGGTGTTAATCGTTCCGGAACGGAATCAGGATGCATCCAGGGATGGGGCATCTTCGACGGACCCGCTGATGCAGGCTCGGTTGCCGCCATGCGGGCCTGGAAGATCAACGTCGTCCGCATTCCGTTGAACGAAGACTGCTGGCTGGGTATCAACGGGGTGAAGGCGAGCTATGCGGGCGGGGCCTACCAACAGGCGGTTGTCGACTACGTGGCGCTGCTTAATCGGGCGGGTATCTACGCGATTCTGGAACTGCATTGGTCGGCGCCGGGCTCGCAACGCGCGACGAAACAGCGCCCCATGCCCGATCGGGAACACTCCATCGATTTCTGGACGTCGGTGGCGCGCACCTTTGGGAACGACTCTGGAGCCATCTTCGACCTCTTCAACGAGCCGTTCCCAACTTCCGGCGACGATTCACAAGCCGCCTGGACGTGCTGGAACAGTGGCGGAGACTGCGAGGGAATCCCGTTCGTCTCCGCGGGAATGCAGGAGCTCGTTAACGCCGTGCGCGCAACTGGCGCCAACAACCTGATCATGTTGGGCGGTACGTCCTACTCGCACGATCTGAGCGGCTGGCTGGCAAATCGACCCTATGATCCGTCGGAGAATCTCGCCGCCGCGTGGCACCTGTACAATTTCAACCCTTGTGTGACGACCGAGTGTTGGGATCAGAACCTCGCGGCACTGGTCGCGCAGGTTCCACTTATCGCGGGAGAGGTCGGCGAGGATGATTGCTCCGCCGATTTCGTCACCAATGCCATGTCGTGGCTGGACGCGCACGGTCAGAACTATCTCGCCTGGACCTGGGATGCCTGGGGACCGAGCTGTGAAGCGATGTCACTTATTCAGAATGACTCCGGGATACCTGAAAGTGGATATGGTCAGGGCGTGCACGACTACCTGACCAAGCACTGGTAGCGGACGGCCGGCCCGGCGGCGTCAAGCGCACAGTTCGCCCCGCGGTTGTCAGACACAACTCCGTTTGAGCGAAAAATCACGGCACGGTGGCCGTGGATCGCAATCCTGGCTTCTGCGTAGCGGGTGAGGCTCGCTACGCGGAAGCCAGGAACGTGTCGTTGCGTTGCGTTGATTTAGTTGGCGGCGGCTTCGCCCCCAAATGACGGAAATTCGGACGGGAGGTCCAGACTATAGGAGGCGCGGAAGGTATATCCGACTCCGCGAACAGTCTGGATCAGTTCGGGGAAGGCCGGATTCCGCTCGATCTTCTCACGCAGACGTCGGATGCAGACGTCGATGCGAGCGTTTCCCGCGAAATCGTCGAAGCCCCAAGTTCGCTCGGAGAGCGTTTCTCTCCGCACGGTGATGCCATGATTGCGCATCAGACACGCGAGCATACGAGTCTCGGTCGGTGTCAGATGCACGACGCCGCGGTCCTCGGTGGTGAACGTGAGGTCAGACGGCGAGAGTGTGATGTTGCCGACCGCTATCCGTCCCGAACCCCTGGCGCCATTGACTCGCTCGGATCGCCACATCGAGGCACGTATGCGGGCCACCAGTTCGGCGGGGTCAAACGGCTCCATGATGTAATCGTCGGCGCCATGCTCGAAGCAGATCACCTTCGTCGCGACGTCCTTGCGACGACTGACGAAGAGGACGGGTCCCTGATAGTTATGTGCACGGAGCTCCGTGCACAGTTCGATACCCGCGTTGTCGTCCCGTCCAACGGATAAAAGGATAGCGTCGACCGCCCCTTCCCGAATGAGCCGGAGCGCGTCCGTAGACGTAGAACATGTCACGACATCGGAGTAACCGGCCGTTTCCAGCACGAATTTGAGCATGGTCACGGTCATGGAATTCCAATGAGCGATTGCGACCGCCATCTTTGCCCCCTCAAGCTTCCGCGGTTGCACCAGCGTCATTCACAGCGAGCCGTCGATCATCGCGCGAGGTAGGGTGTGATCGAGAAGGGTGCCGTTGCCGTGCTGGCACAAAAAAGTTGAATCATCGTTCCCGACGCCGTGATCGTCGCGAGCTTCAGTCGATGAAACGCGCAACGCACGGCGAAGCTTCAAATGTGCGCAGCTCATTCAGATGCAGTCACGTCCGCATCAGAGTGCGCAGAATCTGGGTTCACATTGAGATGATTCGTGTGAGCAAGCACCAGCTTATCTGATCCTAACGAAAATGTTAAGTTATTTCAACTGTACATACACTTGAGATTTCTCATTTAGGTGCGTGGCGCAATGACACACAATCGATAACGACATCGTCACCGACTATTCTGACCCACTCGTCTGGGGTGCGTTCCCGAGACTATTCGCAATGCGGTCATTCGTTCAGGTGAACAGGTCAACTCATGCGTATATCACTATCGCATGGTTGATGCCGGGAAGCAGTCGAATCTGACACGGTCTCTATCCTGCCGGTGGCGAGTGCTCCTACAATGTTTTAACGTCGTCAACGGAGCCGGCAGGGCACATCGGTGCTCCACTCAGATGACTCTCGATCTCTGTACGACGGCGAGTCTCATGGCTGGGAAACGGGTGACTGGAAGGAATGCGAATGCCGGTGCGCGTGGGGATCGACACAGGTGGGACGTTTACGGACGTCTGCCTCGTTGATGAGGAGGGCTCGCTCGCCATCTTCAAGCTCTCGTCAACGGGCCATGACCCAAGTGAGGCAATCGCAAACGGACTCGTCTCGATCCTCGAGCAACAAGGAACAGACGCGACTTCAGTCGGCTATCTCGGACACGGCACGACGGTGGCGACCAACGCCCTCCTCGAACATCGAGGTGCCAGGACCGGCGTGCTGACGACTTCGGGGTTTCGCGATCTGCTTGAGCTTGGCCGGCAGATGCGTCCAGACCTTTACGATCTACAGGCCGATAAGCCAGTTCCATTGGTGCGTCGTGCGCATCGGTTCGAAGTGGACGAGCGTGTTCTAGCAACGGGCACCGTGTTGAAGTCGCTCGATCGAGCTGGAGTGCGTCACGCCGTTCGGGAGCTCAAGCGCGCCGGGGTCGAGTCGATCGCGGTCTGCTTTCTCTATAGCTACCTCTTCCCCGAACATGAGGATGTCGTTGCTCAGATCATCGACGAAGAATATCCGGACGCGTATGTCAGTCTCTCGCACGACGTGATCGCCGAATTTCGTGAATACGAACGGCTCTCGACTGCCGTGGTGAACAGCTACGTTGGCCCACTGATGAGCCGCTATATCCGTCGATTGCGCACGCGGGTCGCCGAGCTTGGCGTGCCCACGTCTCCGTTCATCACCCAGTCGAACGGGGGCATCATCTCGCTCGACGTCGCGAGTGAGACCCCGGTGCGGACCATCCTCTCAGGACCTGCGGCCGGAGTCGTGGGCGCACGGCGCGTGGCTGAGGCAGCCGGCATCAACGACGTCATCACGTTCGACATGGGTGGCACCAGCACGGATGTCTCGCTGCTCACGACTGGTCAGGGAAGCACTCGCATGCAACAGGAGGTCGCGGGCTATCCCATTCGCACGTCGATGCTGGACATCAGCACCGTAGGGGCCGGGGGTGGATCCATCGCCTGGATCGATAGTGGTGGGCATTTGAAAGTCGGTCCACAGAGTGCTGGAGCGGACCCCGGACCGGCGTGCTACGGACACGGCGGCGAGTCAGCCACCGTGACGGATGCCAACGTCGCGCTCGGCATCCTCAGTCGCGACGCGCTGCTCGGAGGTCGCATGCCGATCGACGCGTCCGAGGCCGATAGCGCCGTTGATCGTCTGGCTCAAGCGCTGAACTTGTCCCGAGACGAGATAGCGCAAGGAATCATCGCGCTGACGACGGTCAATATGGCTAAGGCGATTCGGGTGATTTCGGTGGAGCGAGGTTACGATCCGCGCGATTACACGTTAGTCGCCTTTGGCGGCGCCGGTCCGCTGCACGCTGCCCGGCTTGCGCGCGAACTCGACATTCCGCGCATTTTGGTACCGACCATCCCGGGAATCCTTTGCGCCTACGGTCTGCTGGTGGCCGATCTGCGCACCGATTTCTCGCGCACAGTCGTCGTGCCAGCGGACGCAGAATCGCTCAATTCCGTCAACTCGGGATTCGAGGAGCTGGCCGCCGCGGCAAATGAGTGGTTCGAACGTGAGGTCATCGACCTCACCCGCCGTCGCGTGAAGCGATCAATCGATATGCGTTATGTCGGGCAAAACTACGAGCTGCCCGTCGACCTTCCGAATCGCCCGCTTACGGACAACGTCATGTCGGAAATTCTGGCAGCGTTCCATCTGGTGCATGACCAGGCCTATGGCTACGCCGCCCAGGATGAGCCGGCCCAATTCGTCACGTTGCGGTTGGAAGCCATCGGTGAGGTCGACAAGCCGGAGCCGCGACGAATCCGTTCGGGTTGTTCAGCAGATGCGGCGATCATCGGTCATCGGCGGGTATTTCTCCCCGAGCAGGGCGGATGGGGCGATGTGCCGCTCTATGACCGACTCCAGCTCACGGCCGGGGCCACCTTCGCGGGACCTGGCATCGTTGAGCAGATGGATTCGACCACACTCATCTTGCCCGGCCAACACGCGGACGTCGACACGTTCGGCAATCTGATCGTCACCGACGAGCAAGGAGGAGGGTAACGTGTCGACGAAGATGCATGAATCAACGGCGGGCTCCGGTCTTTCGCCGATCACGGTGGAAGTAATTGGATCCGCCTTCAGCTCTGTCGTCGAGGAGATGGGCACGGCCCTCATTCGCGCTTCCTACTCGACCAACATCAAGGAGCGTCGTGACTGCTCAACCATCCTGTTCGATTCACACGGACGCACATTGGCCCAGGCTGAGCACATCCCCATCCATCTGGGATCTTTGATGGGTATTGTCGAGGAGGTGCTGCGCCGCCATCCGCTTGAGACGATCCACCCGGAGGACATGTTCATCGGGAATGACGCCTACACCGGTGGCGGGACACATTTGCCGGACATTGTCGTCCTTTCGCCCGTTTTCGTCGGCGAGCGTGTCGTTGCGTTCACCGCCAATCTTTCGCATCACGCCGACTTCGTGGACCGCGGCCACGCGCACATCTTTCAGGAAGGGCTGCGCATTCCGCCCGTCAAGATCTTCGACCGAGGCGAGCTATGTGAAGACATCCTCGAACTCATCCTGCTCAACTGTCAGGTGCCGCATGAGCGGCGCGGTGATCTGCGGGCGCAGTTCGCGGCGAACCGCCTGGGTGTGCGACGTGTCCAGGCGCTCTGCGCGAAGTACGGGGCCGATACCGTCGTCGCGGCCGGTGACGCCCTGCTCGACTATGCCGAGCGGCAGACTCGGGCGGGCATTCGCCAGGTGCCGAACGGCACTTACGCCTTTGAAGACCGCTTTGACAGCGAGGAACTTGGCGTCGCCGAACTGCAGATGCGCGTTTCCGTTACGGTGATGGACGATGAGATGTCGCTGGACTTCACCGGCAATCCGCCGCAGGTACGTGCCGGGCTGAACATGGTCTGGACGGCACTCCTGGCAACCGTCTATTACGCGGTCAAGACCGTGGTCGATCCGAGCATCCTGCCCAACGCCGGTATGTACCGAGCCATCAAAGTCGAGGCGACGCCCGGGACTATCGTGAACTGCCTGCCACCAAGCGCGATCAATGGGAGAACTCAGACGTGTCAGCGGGTCGTCGATCTGGTGCTTGGAGCGCTGGCGCAGGCCGTTCCAGAGCGCGTCATCGCCGCGTGCACCGGTTCGAACGCGAGTATCACGTTCTCGGGCGTCGATCCGCGTAGCGGCATCTACTACTCCTACCTCGAGACCATCGGGGGCGGATTCGGAGCGCGGGCGACCAAGGATGGACTCGACGGCGTGCAGACGCACATCACCAACACGTCGAACCTACCTGTGGAAAGCCTGGAAGTGGAGTACCCATTGCGTGTCGAGCGCTACGAGCTCGTTCCCGACTCGGGTGGCCCCGGCAAGTGGCGCGGCGGAACCGCCATTCGGCGCGATTTACGGGTGCTGGATCACGTGGCAGCCTTCCGCGGCAACACGAGTCGCAGACTCAGCGCGCCTTGGGGATTGTTCGGAGGTCTTTCAGGTGGGCTCTCGACCATCATGATTGATGGTGAGCCGATGAGCGACGAATCGCGCGGTTATCCTCTGTTGCAACCTGGCCAGGTTGTCAGCGTGGTGACGGGCGGGTCCGGTGGATATGGCGATCCGTGTAAGCGCGACAGAGCTTTGGTCGAGAGAGATCTGGCCGATGGCTTCATCAGTGAAGACCAAGCTCGCGACGCGTACGGGCTCGGGTCGCGTGAGGGAGATGAATCATCGTGACGGTACCTCGCGACGTGGTGATCATCGGCGGTGGAATCAGCGGCACGGTGGCGGCGCACGACCTGGCGCGTCGAGGCGTTAAGGTGACGCTCGTCGAGCGTGGCGAGCTGGCATCGATGGCGTCAGGCTGGACATTGGCGGGCGTGCGGCAGTCTGGCCGGCACCCGGCTGAGGTACCGCTGGCACGGGCGGCGGTGCGCCGGTGGGAACACCTGAATGAAGAGCTGGATGCCGACGTCGAGTATCGGCAAGAAGGCAATCTCCGCCTGGCGCGCACGCCCGAGGAAGTACCGCGAATCGCGGCAATGGTCGACGAGCAGCGAGCGCTCGGTCTCGAACTGACGTATCTCGCCGACAATGCGGCGATCAAGCAGGTGGCTCCCGAGCTTTCAGACTCGGTGCTGGCCGCATCATTCTGCCCGAGCGATGGCCACGCTAACCCACACAAAACCGTGCGAGCGTTCGGCAACGCGGCGCGGCGCGAAGGGGCCGTGATTCGGACAAATACCGAAGTGTTGCGCATCGAAGTCGAGGGTGGTGCGGTTCGTGGCGTGACGACGACCGACGGTTTGATCCCGGCCGACGTGGTGGTCGTCGCGGCTGGAGTCTACACCGATCGTCTGCTCGAGCCATTGGGGATCGATCTGCCAATCACCATCGCACACGCGATCATCGTGCAGACGGTCAAAATGCCGCCAATCCTCTCTCAGGTGCTGGGAGTGGCAAACGGAGACGTCGCCGGGCGGCAGGAGGTCGATGGTCGACTTCGATTCACCGGCGCGGCGCTCCCGTGGCCGTGGGACGGACCGCGCCATGACCCCGAGGCGTTGCAACCGCCTGCAGGCGAAATTGCCGCGCTCATCCAGCGTACTTCAATGGTCTTTCCGGCGTTTGGACGGGCGGGTATAGAACGGGTCTGGGGAGGTCTGCTCGACATGACACCGGACGACATCCCGGTCATCGAGCGCATCACGGAGATCGACGGCCTAATTGTCGGTGCAGGATTCTCCGGTCATGGTTTCTGCCTTGGTCCGATCACTGGCAGGATCTTGAGTGAGCTCGCCACGAGCGGAGTGTCGTCGCTTCCGATCGAGCCCTTCCGGCTCAACCGGTTTGGCGCGAATCAGAACGGCGCCACACCGCAGTTGCATGGGTGATGACGCGTGATCTATGTGCCGCTCGCGATCTTCGCCCGGCAGAACCCCGCCTTTTCCGACTCGATGTTGATCTCGAATGTGGAGTCCTTGGGAGCAGCGACGAGCCATTCGACGTGGCCGCGACTGAGATTGGGATACCGAGCCAGCAGGTGAAGACTCGTATAGTGGCTGACGCGGCCCGCGAGGTGCTCGAGCTCCTGAGTCGCCCTGGCATCGTCTGGCAGCAATCTCGCACCTTCGGGAAGGCCAACCCGTGCCAGCAATAGTCGACCCGGTACGCGATTTCGCTCACTGCCGGAGGTCGGGAGAAATCCGTCGTTGCAGAAGTTGGCCCAGACTCGGTAAACACCCGGCTCAACCTGCTCCGTGCCGCTCTCAGCAATACGCAGATGCGGCGCCGTGCCCATGGCCGCGACCGTGAACGGTACGGCACGCTCGATCTCCTCCGGCATCAGCGGGCCCGGTGGATTCATCAACCCAAACTTGACCTCGAGTCCGCCAAGCTCGACGGGACCCAGTTGCGGATGCTCGAACGCGTGCCAGGGAGTAAATCCTCGTCCTCCAGCATAATCATCGAGCAGCTTGAGGATCTTGAGCTCGTCCTCTTCGGTCCGCTCCTCCTCTAGCTGTAAGTAGTTCGTGCTCTGAATTCCCGCGCGATGGGCGAGTCCCCACAGCTCGGTCATGAAGGACATGATCCCGAGGTGGTCGTAAAGCCAGTCGCTCTCGACTCCATACGACGGAATATTGGGTTGGTAAGGGTTGGTGTGGAATGGAGACTCGCAGCGGAAACCGGTGCTGGCCTCTCCCATCGCGCCGATTGCCTGGAACGCACGCAGATCGAGCTTCGGGATATTCTCATCGGCGTAGCGGGCGGAGGAGCGCAGGATGAGACCGGCAGCGGTGTGGTGCAGTTGCGCACCGTGGATGTTGCGGTGCGTCATGAGGAAATTGGCCACGGCTCGCGTCTCCGGCTCGCTCAGTGGATAGGGTCCGGAACCAGTCTGAACCCAATCCGGCTTCCAGTCCGCCGGGAAGTTGCGATTGAAATCGAGCGCGAACGGCGAAGGCGCAGGCGTTATCGTGCCGCCAGCCCAGTTGCGAATCAGGCCTTCACCGAGCACCACATAGTACTCGCCGCCGAACTCGTTCGGTTCGCGCTTCAGCATGATACGCGGATCGCGCGTCGAGACCTTCCAGGGACCGGACGGATCCTTGATGCGCATCGAG
This sequence comes from uncultured Chloroflexia bacterium, assembly GCA_963822235.1. Classification (GTDB taxonomy): domain Bacteria; phylum Chloroflexota; class Chloroflexia; order Thermomicrobiales; family Thermomicrobiaceae; genus CALAGB01. The sequence goes on along the minus strand of CAWGGU010000004.1, from coordinate 96,230 downwards.
CCGATCAGTCCGTCGCCATCAAGATCGACCGGCTCAAGACCGTCGAAGGCATTGTCGAGCGGATTGGCCGGGTAGGGCCTGGCGACCGAGCGGACCATAGCGGTCGAGGTTAGGAACTGGTCGGCTCCGTCGACCGCGATGCGAGGGATGACGTAGAGCGTCGTTTCGTCCAGCAGGCGCGTGACTACGGCATCGCTGTCGTAACGGTTCAACAGATCGTGGATCGTGGCCAGGGCGACCGACGAGGTGAGGACTTCCGCGGCGTGAATGTTGGCGTCGACGTAGTACGCGGGCTTTTCGATTGCCGGGCCAGTTTCGCGATTGGTAAGCGTCACGACCCAGATGTCGCGTCCCTCACCACTCTTTCCGATGCTCTCCAGCGTCGCAAGATTCGGGTGGGTTGCGACCCAGCTTCGCAGCAGTTCTGTCATCAGATCGTAGGAATAGTAGCGATCGGTGCGCCACTCCGCGGACTCAGCCAGATAGTGAAGGTCCGTGAAATTCGGTCGATTCATGGGGCGAGTTCATCCTTCCACTGCGCCTGTGGTCTTGCGACACATTCTAGAGCAACGCGAGTCGTCGCCATGCCCATCGGCCGAATTTGTTCCCCAGGAACGAGTCATTAGCTTGAGCCAGCACGCACGTCAGATGTTCGGCTCGCACAGAATCGCCTCGGTCAATACGACCGAGGCGATTCAATGCTGCCGACCCAAACGAAACGTCCGGGTTCGTGTCTTTCGCCGGTTCACGTGTCCAGGTATCCTACGGCGCCTGAATCATGGGCGGCATCGACCTTAGCGGCCCGGCCGCGGGCTGGTCCTTGTCGAGATTCGACTCCGAAAGATAGGACGAGATCAAGGCTCGGCACCGATGCAAGGTCCCGTCGTCAAAGCTTGACGGTTCGTCGCCCGCTCGGTTGCCCAGCAATACGACACCCGCTGAACGGCCGTCGCCTGCAAGCGGCAGCAACGCCACGCTCACAACCTCGTCAAGCTGCTCAATCGGCAGTTCCCGCCATGAGGTCGCCACCTCGTTCGGTCGTCGCTCGAACGTAATCGCTTGACCTTTCTCCATAACGGTGCGGTGAAGTGGCGCGTCCAGCAGATTGATGTCGATCGCAGCGTCATTTGCGGGATCATCCTGGTCGACGCCGCGCTCGTGTACCGAGGCGACGGCCAGTGTATGTCGCTCGTCGTCCCAGACCGAGACACAGCACACGGCGGCTGGTGCATCGGCGGTAAGTCGCCGAGCCAGTTGGCGTACGTTGCGTAAGTCTTCTGGTGATATCCGCTCCAGATAGCGGAGGCGGAGCTGATCCGGATGAAACCGAATCAGATTTCTGACAGTCTGGAACAGGATCTGTAGATCGAGCCAGATAGAGTAGCTGCGGACGTAGTACATAGTCCCGCGCATCTCGCTCGCGAGCGACCCGCGGGCGCTGGCGGCGATGGCCCACGGTCCGGTGATGCCCGGCTTAACCGTCACCAGGTTGGGCAACCATGGCTCGACGCGTTCCTCGTTTCCCACATACACCGGACGAGGCCCGACCCAGCTCATCTGCCCCAGTAGGACGTTAAAAAGTTGCGGCCACATTTCAAGGCGACAGCGACGAATAAGACGAACCGCGCCGGCGCGCCACCCCGGTTGAGTCGCGTTGCGATGTCGTAGGTTGAAGCTGAATCGGGAAAAAACCATGCCCTTGCGACCATAGGCTCGATTCCGCTGGAGCACCGGACCAGGGCCAAGGAAGGGCAGCAGTATGACGAGCAACGCCATCGCCGGTGCGAGAATAATGACGGCGGCAAGGCTCAGACCATAGTCGAGCACATTCTTCAGGAACGCGTCGAATCCGGTGATTCGCACCCGGTCGAGCGCGAGAAGCGGCATGAACCCAGTGTGTTGAATTTCGACACCGGTCGTCAGAATCTCGTGGAAGCTCGGCAAGATCTTCACCTCGAGACCGTCACTGTCGAACGCTGCCTCTTCGAGAATGTCGCGAAAGCTTTCCCACGCCAACGCTTCATGCACGATGATGAGTTGGTCGACCTTGAGCTCCTTGACGAGCCGGCCGACCGTTCTGGGAGAGCCGATAACGCGGATCTGTTCATCGATCAACGTTCCCACCGGGATGTCGTCGTCGACGAACCCAACGATCGAAGCCCCCTGCGCCACACTTTGAAAAAGCCGAGCCATTGTCTTGGTTTGCTCGTTCACTCCCACGATGATAGCTCGAGAGGTGAAGTGACCCCGGTGTTGTAGGTGGCGGAGAACACGGCGAAACCCGAACCGGTTGAGGCCAACTAGGACGATCGACAGCGCCCAGGTAACGAGCAGCCATGCCGCTGAAACGTTCGCCGGACCTGGCAAGAGAATGCTCGCCAACGCCATGCTCATGACGCCTGAAGTACAGCCCGAGAAGACCTTCGCGTACTCTTGCGGTCCAAGAAAGAGGTTCCGTCTGCGGTAGAGATGTGTCAGCGCGAAGACCGACAGCCAGAGCGGGATTGCGAGCGACCATGCCCATCTGTGCGACGCGAGCCACCCATGCGAAAGCGGATCATTCCAGATTCCGAAAATCGTGACGCTCTTGCCTGCGATGAAGAGGGCAGCCGCGATGGCGATCGCATCGCTCATGAGGAGGGCATACGTCAAGATGTGTCGCGAACGGTTTCCGTTCATGCAGGGCTCAGCTTCCTGACTGGAACCAATTGATAGTGCGGAATCGTCAGCGTCGAATTCATCAGCACGCGTGCGCCTTCGGTGTCAAAGTTGAAATCCATCTCCTTAAGTCCCTTAGCTTCGAGCACCTGGCGGACTTCGGGTTGATGCTCTTCGTCGCAATAGAGCATCAGGAAGCCACCGCCTCCCGCTCCGGTTATCTTTCCGCCAATTGCCCCGTGCGCACGTCCGGACGCGATGCAGTCGTCGATCATGTCGTTCGATACGCCTGATGCGAAGCGCTTCTTTTGCTCCCAGGACTCGTGCAGGAGCTCGCCGAGCCGCGGAAGATCCCCCTGGAGAAGACAATCATTCACACGCAGCGCGATGTCCTTGACGGAGTGGAGTGCCTTGATCACCTTGGGGTTCTGCTCCTTGCTCGATTTCGTCTGTTGCTGCAGGATGGTTGACGAATTTCGGGAGGATCCAGTGAAGAAGAGCATCATGTTTCGCTGCAGCCGTTGAAGCGTGTCTTCAGATAGGTTGAGTGGCTGAACCTCTACCCCTGATTCCCGAAACCACATGACGTTGAGCCCGCCAAATGCGCTTGCATACTGATCCTGCTTGCCGATCGGCATACCGAGCTTCTCGATCTCGATTTCACATGCCAGCTCGGCAACCTCGCTTCGATTGAGACGCTCGCCGAAAGCGGTGCTAATAGCCTTGATCACCGCGACGGCGACCGCGCTCGACGAGCCGAGCCCGGTTCCCGGCGGAATTTCAGAGGCGAGAAAGAGCGATACCCCGTCGCGGATACCAAAGTGATGGAGGATCGCTCTGGGCAGCGAGAGCACGCCGTCCCACAAAAGGTCTTCCTCGACTCCCTGACGGTAGAACGTGCCGTAATCGGAAGATGACACTTGGATCGCGCCGTTCACGTTTGGCTTGAGGAAGACGTAGAAATATTTGTCGATGGTGGTGCTGATAACCATGCCACCATACTGGCGATAATAGGCCTCGAGATCGGTACCACCGCCCGCGAAACTGATCCGGACTGGGGCTCGCGCGATGAGCATTGAATGCCTCCCCGTGTGGCTCGACCGGAGGTGAATGTCAGGCGACGCGCCGCGGGTTCCTTGATTTTCTAACTATCCGGTTCGCCGGAACTCTTCTCATCGTGAGTGAAACACGTGAATGCGGTCTTCGTGCGGAGATGAGAGGGCCATGACAAGCCGTTCACGAGGGCGAATAGTCGATCGGATGCTCAATTGATTCTGCTTCGTGAGGAGGTCGAGGTTGGACGACGTGCCACCGATCTCGGACGGTCGCCGCTCTAGCGGATGACGCGAACGAGCTGGACGACAGGGATACCGGCATCAGCGACGAGTCGCAGGTCGGCGCCACCCTCCAGCCGTCCCGCGAAGGCGGCGTCCGGTAGCTGAATGGTCGTCGACATCCAGTCTCCCGAACCGTTTCCGCCGATCGTTGGCGTGCTCTTCGGCCCGCTCGTGGAGTCGTACTCCAGATGAAAGCTGGCGTCGGTGTCGAAGTAGGTCACGACCACTTGAACCTCATAGTCTCCGCCGGGTTTGAGAAAGCGGTCGTCAATTCCGAGTTGTAGGTCAGCAAATGATCGGCCGAGGGACTGCCTGCCATCGACAAGCCCGAGCCCTGACGTGTCAAGAATGGGACCCGGAGCTGTGGAGCTCAGGTTGAGTGGTTGTACCCATCGCGGCATCGCTTTGATCGTGTCGAACTGCCCGAGCTCGATCCACGCGTCCGGCGCGTTGTCTGGTTGCCGCCCGAGCTCCAGTCGGACCCAATTGACAAGGTTGGCTCCGACGAATTCGGCGTCATCGCCGTCGAGCCAGAGGAAGCTATATTCGTTCGACAGCGCCCCCAACAGGCTCATGCGTATGGCGAACCGGAGCTTGTTCGGATCGTTCGTCGTAACTCCTTCAGCGACTCCTTTGTTCGAACCATAGTAGTTCTCGAGCTGACCATCGATATGGCCACGCAGCATGATCGGCGGAAACGTTGTGTCATGGACGACGACGACTCCGTCGTTGATCGTCGACCATTCGGGCCAGTCACCGCCCTTTTCGTAATCCTCGGAATCACCTGAACCACGAATCCCAAGTCCGCGCGTGAAGGCAACGGACGATCCGTTCACGCTGGCAAGGGCGTACGCCCCCTCGCTGTACTTCCCTTGGTAATTGCCGTATATGAAATTTGGCTTCCAAGTTGAGAAAACCTTCGGTTCTTGGCTGGAGAAGGCGTCAAGTGAAATCTGGTAATAGCGGGTCAGGAAGTCCTGCAGCACCGTTGGCGAGAAACCGAGCTTTTCGAACTTGGCCATGTCATCCGGTCCGATGCCCGGTTCACCGTCCGCGGTGAACTGTAGCTGCACGCCCCATAGGTTCGGGTTATTCTTGGCGTGTTCCGCCAATGCGTTGATGAACGGCTTCCACTCGTCAAGCCAGCCCGGCGACCACTGAGGAAGCTCTACCTCGTGCTCAGAGTTGCGGAAGGTCTTCCATTCAGGGTGTTTGGTGCGTATGAATTTCGGCACGTCGGCTGGTGTGCCGCACTTAAGACGGACGACCGCCGGACCTCGTGCAAGATAGTCATCGAGCTTCGACCAGTCGTACGTATCTGGACCGGTTTGCATATCGGCCCAGGTGATTTTCGGCGTCTGACCCGTGACGAGGTCATTGTTGTTGAATCCGTACAAACCACTTCGCGGTGCGGGAAGAACCAAACTGGTCAGGTGCCAGTCGTCTCCCGGCACCGTGCTCACGATTGTCGGCTCGACGACGTGGACTTTCGTTTGCAGCGGGTCAACTGAGGGCGTGCCGAAACTCTCCGGGACGGGAGAGAGCGTTGGTGTCACGGACGCTGATCCGTTGACCACGAGCGCGATCGTTGCAGTGAATGTCAGCATGAGCAGCGCCCCGAGGATGGGTGTTGGTCGACTGCGTCCCACACTTCCTGCCTCTCCGCTGCCAGCCGCTCATGTTTGATGCACGATCGCAGTCAGACTCTCATGTCGTTTGAGGCTGCAGCGGGCGCGCCGCATTCATTGGAAGCCAATAGTCATACCGGTGTGATCATGATCGGAGATAACCGACGTAGCTCGTTCCCTGGTGGACCACACGTGCAGAGCCCACGAAACCGACGACGGTCAACGTGACTCCGGTGCACCATACTCGGACGCGTTCACAAACCCGTCATATTGTGGATCAGTTGCGAGAGGGCAGCAGTCGCTGACCGGGCCCGCTATTCGACATACCCGATTTCCCAAAGGATCTCGTGCATGCGCTTGGCCTGCTTTTCGTCTGGCTCTCCTGGAGCGGGCTCCCCCGTCCCGTTTCCAACGTTCTCTGTGGCATTCCCGGGGATGGTCTCCATCCCCGGCGCGGCGCCCCTTCGAGCCGCTCCCATCTTTCGTCGTCGCAAGCGCCCGATGATGTCCCTCATAGTGGATCCTCCCTGCTAACGCGGGCGAAGCGCGGCGGAGCCCCGTAAGGTGCGGATGTGCAAAGGTTCTCTTGCGGACGAGACCGGACACCGCGCTCTGTGATCTCGTCCAACGCTCGCATCTCATGGGGCTACGGAGGCCTCGGTTCTCCCATCGATGTTCGGCACCATCCCGGCGGACATGGTCGCTGGAATGAAACCGCGACGCTCGAGATATGCGAGCACGCGTAGCGTGCTCAGACTCAGATCTTCGAGGTTGGATCGCACCCGTAATTCTGGGTTCAGTGGCTGCTCATAAGGATCGGAAATCCCCGTGAAGTATGGAATCTGACCGTTGATGGCTTTTTGATAGAGCCCTTTAACGTCTCGACGGATGCACTCTTCCAATGGACAATCGACGTAGACCTCGATGAAGTTTTCGCCGACCATCTCGCGCACTTCGTCCCGAACCGAACGGTAGGGCGAGATCGCCGACGCCAGCGCCAGAACGCCGTTGCGGGAGAGGAGCTGACACACGAATCCGATGCGTCGAATGTTCGTATCCCGATCCTCCTTGGAGAACCCGAGTCCCTTGCTCAGGTGAGTGCGGACAATATCGCCGTCAAGCAGTTCGACGGGAATGCCGCGCTCCAGCAGTTCGTGCCGGACAGACTCGGCCAGTGTCGTCTTCCCAGCTCCCGATAGACCGGTGAACCAGACGACGCCACCCTTCGAGACACGCTGGACCAACTCCTCAGCCATCGATTTCACCTCTTCCCTCAAGTTGCAGAACTCCACCTCAGCACAACGGGATCTGACGTTTCAAATTTCCGCGCGTCTCAGACTGGAATGACTTTTCCGCGCATTGCCTGCGGCGGCTGAACGTCGAGCAGATTCAGCACGGTTTTGCCGATGTCGAACAGATGCAGCCCCTCGACACGGCCCCGCGCCTTCCCTTTGGAGTTCGCGTAGATACACATGCCAAACGGAGCGTGATTGGCGTCGTCAGGACCGGTATCGTTTTCTCGAACCTGAATGGTGGTGTTGCCGACGGTGCCGATGGATCGCCAGCTGAGATCACCAAAGTAGACGATCAGATCAGGCGCGACGCCGTTGACCTGTTGGTAGACCTCGTCCGGCAAGAAGACCCGAGTGCCGATGCATCGACCGTCTTCATCAGTGATTGCCTCGAGCTTGGATTTGACCTCGCGACGGAGTGCCTGATATTCCTCGCTCGGCACGATACCCCGTGGCTCGCGACCTTCGACGTTGAAGAAGATGCGGGCGTAGTAACCTCCCTCGCCCCACACCTGGGTGCGGGACCAGTCGACCTTGTCGATGTCGAAGCTGGTGATGCCGGTTGGTTCCTCGGTCAGCGTCAGGTATCCCTGTTGGCGTAGCCAATCGTTGACGCATATCCCGCCATGCATCGTGGTGGCACCGTGATCTGACACGACGAATACAGACGTGTCATTTGGAACCAGACTGAGGAGTGACCCGATCCGCGTGTCGACGTATCGATAGTAGTCGCGGATCGCGTTCTCATATTTGTTCCCGGGTTCGTACAGGCGGTGATCTTTGGCGTGATAGCGCCAGTAGCCATGGTGAATTCGGTCGGTCCCCATCTCCACCATCATGAAGTAGTCCCAGGGAAGCTCCGTCACCATGTGCTCGGCAACTGCGAATCGCTTCTCGGTCATGAGATGGATCTGGTTGAGGAGCCAATCCTTGTCGTCTGTTCGGAAGTTGCGAACGTCGAGCATATAGTCGCCGTCAGCCCAGCGCTGCACCTCGTTCCGGAACGATGCCGGATGGGTGAACTGCACATCTGTCGACGGGGTCAGGAATGAGCTGATCATGTATCCATTGACGGGCTTAATGGGATAGGTTCCGGGAACACCAACGATCTGAACCTGTTTCCCGGCTGCCGAGAGTAGCTCCCACACTCTGGGAGCACGCACTGCGCTGGACGTGGCGATCGACATCTTGTCGTATGAGTAATCGACCCGATTGCGGAATCCATAGATTCCGAGCTGTCCCGGATCCTGGCCGCTCATCATGCAGCTCCAGGCGGGAACAGTGATCGGCGGAACGACGCTCTCGAGCGGCCCCCAGACTCCGCGCTCCATGAGTCTACTCAGGTTTGGCAGCTCGTCCCGCCATTGATCGAAAACCAGGCTTGGCTCCGCGCAATCGAGGCCAATAACCATCACCTTTGGCATTTCCTGCTTTCGTCGCCGCAAGTTAAGCATTACTGATCCCCCTGGGAATTAGCCCCATCACCATCACCGCGAAATGCTTCCATCAATACTTGGGCAACCTCCGGACGGGAAATCTCTGGCGGTAAAAGTTCACCGTCGCGCAGCATTTGCCGAACACGCGTACCGCTCAGGGTCACGTGGTCCGACGAATCGTGAGGGCACGTCTTGGACGACACCATGCTGTTGCAGCGACGGCAGAAAAAGCTGTGTTCGAAGCAGAGCGGAGTGATTCCCAGTTCGCCTGGGGCAAAGCGATCGAACGCCTTCTGCGCGTCGTACGTTCCGTAGTAGTTGCCGACACCGGCGTGGTCTCGCCCGACTATGAAATGGGTGCAGCCGAAGTTCTTGCGCGCGATCGCATGAAATATGGCCTCACGAGGTCCGGCATAGCGCATTGCGGCCGGATAGACGCTGTACAGCACTCGATCCTGCGGATAGTAGTGGTCGATCAGTGTTTGGTAGCTTCGCAGTCTGATTGATGCAGGGACGTCGTCGCTCTTTGTCTGCCCAACGAGTGGGTGGAGCAACAAGCCATCCACCGTCTCCAATGCGGACTTTTGGATGTGCTCGTGAGCTCGGTGGATTGGATTACGCGTCTGAAAGCCGACGATCAGTCGCCAGCCGCGCTGGTTGAAGATATCGCGGGTCTGGCGTGGCGTCAGGTAGTGCTCGGAAAACGGCATGGCATTCGACCGAAACACATGTACCGGCCCGCAGAGGAGCAGACTGCTCTCGCCAAAGATCCTGGCGACGCCCGGATGCGCTGGATCTGCGACGCCGTAGACGTTGACGGCCTCGCGCTCGACGTCCCGCCGAAAGATATCGACTACTTCGATGATCCCGACGATATCGCCGTTCCACTCCAGGGCAACAGCGTCCTGCTGGGATACCTCCCGAGCAAGCGACTCATCGAGTGGTAAGACGACCGGTATGCTCCACGGCGTTCCATCGGCCAATCGCCAGTCCTCGACGACCGCTTGGTAGTCACTCTGCCCCATGAAACCCGTCAACGGACTAAAGGCGCCGTCACCTATGAGCTGCAGATCAGAGAACGCCATCTCGCTGAGCGGCACCCGCGGGAGATTCCGAGCGCGGACCATGGCTTGAGCGGCCGCGTCGCCGTCGAGTCGCCGGTCGATGAGCTCACCACCGTGCGCGGCGAGCGCAGCACGCATGACGGGCGAACGACGTGCCACATCCACATCCATCAGTGTTTCCTCTCGTTCGAACGTGTTGCATCCCACATTTGCGCGTTGTCAGAAGCGTGGAATGTCGTAGAGCAACTGTCGCAGTGCGAGACAGATAAAGACCGCCTGCATCTGACAGAGTCAGTGAAAAATCATTCAGCGCCTCGGGTTGGTGTGAAATAAGCGAGATAGCCGCTATGAAGCGGCATGGTGAGCAGAGGCAAACAGCGAAAAAGGGACGCGCCGCACCACGACCAGATCGTTGCTTTCAAGCGCACCCCATGGTTACCGCATGCGTCTCGGCGCAAGCGCCGTTCGCTCGGTGTTCACTGCTGTCCGCTGCTAGTTGAATCCGCCAGGACTACTCGGCTGCCTCAAGTACATCCGTCGTGACCAACGATTGGACGTGGGCAGGCGGTCGAGTGCCAATACGCGGCCGGTAGTCTTGCCTTCCGACACCCGAGTACATAATTCCGAGGCTGCGTACCTCTTCAGGATCGTAGATGTTTCGTCCGTCAAGAATGAGCGGAACGCGCATCAGCGACCGAATTCGAGACAGGTCGACCTGCTTGAATTCGTTCCACGGGGTGACGATGAGGAGCGCATCCGCCCCCGCAACTGTGGAGTACGGGTCGGTGCCGAGCACGGCTTCGGGAATCTCGAATTGAGCGTGGCTCATTGCGGCAGGATCGTAGACATGCACATGCGCGCCGCGCTGCAGCAGCATCCTCACCACGTCGACCGCCGGCGATTCCCGGATGTCATCCGTGTCCTGCTTGAATGCCAACCCCCAGACCGCGATCTGCTTCCCATACAGGTCACCGATGAGTTCTTGCAGTCTCCACACGAAACGTCTCCGCTGGTCCTCGTTGATCTCCAGCACCGCGTGCAGCAGCTGCGGGTGGCAGTTGACCTCCGCCGCCATGTACGCAAGCGCTTTCACGTCTTTCGGGAAGCAGGATCCGCCAAAGCCAATACCGGCGTCGAGAAATTGCGGACCGATTCGCGGGTCGTAGCCCATACCCTTTGCCACGACTGTGACGTCTGCGCCGAGTTGCTCGCAGATCTGTGCGATCTCGTTAATGAAGCTGATCCGGGTAGCCAGAATCGCATTCGACGCGTACTTGATCATTTCGGCAGTTCGTTGATCCGTAATCAAGACCGGCGCATTCAGCGTCCGATAGAGTCCAGCGACTTCTTCGGCAGCGTGTCGATTCTCTGCGCCAAGCACAACGCGGCTCGGACTGAAGACATCCTGAATCGCCGAGCCCTCCCGGAGAAACTCGGGATTGCTGACGACGTCGAATGAAGCGCTGGGTGACTTGAACTGGTTGACGATCGAGTTGACGAAGTCGCCCGATCCGATCGGCATCGTGCTCTTGTTGATGATGATCGTGTAGCCGCTCATGTGGCGGCTGATCGAGGCGGAAGCCGAGTGAACGGCCCGCATATCGGCGTGTCCATCGAAACACGATGGGGTGCCGACGCAGATAAAGACGAACTCCGACTCTGGGATGGCTTCGTCGTAGTGTGTCGTAAAGCGTAACCGGCCAGCCTCGAGATTGTGCTGGATCAGCTCATCGAGGCGCGGCTCGTAGATCGGCGTATGCCCCTGATTCAGCTCCTCGATCCTGCGCTCGTCGATGTCGAGTCCGTAGACATCGTTGCCAAGGTCGGCCAGCGCCGCGCCATACACCAACCCAACGTACCCACTGCCGACGATCGAGATCGTTGCCATACCTTGCCGCCCCTCTCAGGTGCCTTTCAGCCAGCCGCCGCGGTAGCGTCTCCGCGACGTGCGAAGATCGATCTACTCCCCTATCACCCCTGACTTGCGACAGATTCGCTGGACGTGAAGATGACCGGCGCGGGCGCGCCCAGCGGAAGTGCGGCCTCCGGCGTGACGTGGCGGTCCGAGCGCGATGCGCCCAGCCATTTGGCGAACTCCTCAAGGCCGTCGCGGAACTCAGTCGCGGGCCGATACCCGAGCAGCCGCGAAGCTTTCGTAAGGTCAGCCCACGTCTGAGGCACGTCACCTGGTTGTTCATCCATGAACCCAAGAACCGGATAGACGTCGAGCACGCTTGCCAATGTCTCGATCATTTCCATGAGACTGACGGTGCGATTGTTGCCCAGGTTGATGACCTCATAAGGAGTCTCACGATAGTGGATGGCCGCCCGGATGCCCGCGACGATGTCGTCGACGTAGGTGTAGTCTCGCCGCGTACTGCCGTCGCCGTAGACCGGAATCGGCTTATCCTCGAGCATCAGCCTGGCGAACTTGTGAATGGCCAGGTCGGGACGCTGCCGCGGACCATAGACAGTAAAGAACCGCAACGCAATGAAGCGAATACCGAAGAGGTGGCTGTAGACCTTGCCCAACAGCTCTCCGCTGACCTTCGTCGCCGCATATGGGCTGATTGGAAGCAAAACCGGGTCATCCTCGCGCCATGGGACGCTCGGGCTGACACCGTAGACACTGCTGGATGACGCGAAGACGAACTGGGTGATCCCACGCTCCCGGGCCCACTCCAGTAAGGTGTGGGTTCCGCGGACATTGACATCCTGATACTCGAGGGGATCCAGGATCGATGGACGGACGCCCGCCTTGGCAGCGAGATGGACGATGACGTCGAAGTCACCACGCAATTCGGTGCGCAGCCTCCCCATGTCACGGATGTCGGTCTCAACAAGGGTGTAGGCGTCGTGACAGGCATGCGCTGCCACGTGCCGGCGTTTGACCGACGGGTCATAGAACGGATCGAAGTCGTCCACGACGGTGACTCGCCAGCCATCGGCCAGGAGCCTATCTGTCAAATGACTCCCGATGAATCCAGCCCCACCGGTGATCAGGATGCTGTTTGCCATATCGCCTGCCTTCTTGAGCGCGTGCGGTCTGTCGAATTCAGGTCAAAGCGGCCATCTCGCCGCGCGCCACTACAAAAGGCGCAGCCCTATCGTGAAAAGGAACGCCGCGTATGCCCCTTTCAGGACGCGACTCGGAACACGTCGGGCGAGCACTGAGCCGATGAGCACGCCGGGAATCGAACCGGCGAGAAGCGAGCCGACGACGATCAGATCGACCTCCCCGATCGCGAGATGACCGAGAGCCGCCACCGAGGCGAGTACGGCCCCGTGGGCGATATCGGTTGCGATGAGGGTGACCGCGGAAGCCGGCCAAACCGGCAGCAGGATCGCCATCAGCAGCGTTCCAGCACCGATCGAAGTCATACCGACCGCGAATCCAACGATCGCTCCGGCCGGGATGAGCAGCCGTGGGGGTGGACGACCGCTCACCCGGAGGATGAGAAGGGCTCGCGGACGCGCCGGAGCGAAGACTGACAACGCAAGCTGCGCAATCGTGATGATCGCCACGAGTATCAGGATGACGGCGATGGCGTGCTTCACCAGCGAGTCCGCTCCGGAGCGGTCCTCCATGCGCCAAACCCGCAGGACCAGGACGGCCAGGAGCGATCCGGGAATGCTTCCGCAGGAGAGCCACGCGACCACGCGTCGATCGATGGCGCCGGATCTGACGTGCGACGCCGCTCCGATGAATTTCGTGATCGCTCCGAACACCAGATCGGTCCCCACCGCGACCGTCGGAGAGATCCCGGATGCCAGAAGCAATGGTGTGACGATCGCGCCGCCGCCCATTCCGGTGAGACTGATCAGCAAACCGGCGACGAAACCGATCAGCGCGTACTCCAGCGTCATCATTGACTCCGTTGACGTACTCGATCATTGGCGGTTCATCCGCACATCTGCATTCGACTGCCAGTTCACCCGTTGCTGCCGAGAGGCCAGCAAGGAAATCAGCGCCGCCGGGCACGGCGACTTCGCTCGTGTGTGGCTCAGCCTACGAATCGACAATGACACGGAGAGAGACAGTAGAGGCCGCGTTGTTGAGAACCTGTTCATCTCGTGGCGCCGTGAGGGATCGAACGGAACGCTTAAGTGGAGCCCGAACCGATCGGTGAGGGGGTGGGACAATTCCATCTCAGAGCTTGGACAGTCTTGAGAATCAACCTGGAAGTGACCGGGAAGCGTATCTGCAACTGGTCCCCGTCGTTGCATCGGTGGGTCGGCCCGGGAACGTGTCGCTGATAGGCCCAGGATGGGAAGATGATTCCGAGCCCGATCTCGATGTCCTCATCGACTGTGACAAGCTTGAACTCTCTCAGTGACCGACTAATCGACTGTGTGCTGGCGGCGTCAAGATCGAAGGTCGTCACGAGTGCGGATGGCTCGAATCCCATTGCCGCGGTGTCGACATGTCCAACGGTCATAGATTCCTCGGGGTGTCCGCCGCTGGTGGAGTTGCTGAAGCGCGTCGAACGTGATTTCAAGACGGTGCACGATCAACTGAATGGCTTGTCACACGCGACTTTGTCCCGACGACTTCCGCGGTCAGTCGCTCTGAGTACACAGGAGTAGACGCCCGCCACACGTCCGATTGGTCGTGGCTGGCCGTCGTCCAGATCATCACGGTGCCAGTCTGCGGCGAGTCGGAAGGTGATCCATGCGTGTCTTGATGTTGACGCCTCAACCGTTTTTCGAACCCCGTGGGTCGTGCTACCAGGTACTTCACCGGGTCGAGACACTCACGGCGCTCGGACACGAGATCGACTTCGTGACGTACCACGTGGGAGCGACGCCGACGATCGAGGGGCTGACCATCTATCGGACGTGGCGAATACCGGGGATCAAAAGAGTCAAGGTTGGTCCGTCCGGACCCAAGATTCTACTCGACTCGTTGCTCTTCATTACCGCAGTTCGACTTCTCCTGCGTAACCGCTACGATCTGATTCACGCGCACGAGGAGGCGGGTTTCCTCGGCGTGATCCTGCGCGGCATGTTCCACACCAAGCTGCTCTACGAGATGCACTCGAGCCTCCCGCAGCAGTTAACGAACTTCAATTTCTACGCAGCACGACCGCTGGTCCGCGTGTTCCAGTGGTTAGAGCGATGGGCGCTGGCGCATAGCGACGCGGTGATCACGATCTGTGTCGATCTCCAGAACCACGTGGCCGGGATCGATCCCAACGTTCCGCACGCATTGTTGGAGAACGTCGGCGATGCCGCGCCGCAGCACAATCAGGCGGTCTCTTCCCAGTACGGTGAAGGAGGGTCGGTCGAGTCGTCAATTTCCGCGAAATACAGATTCAACGATCGTCCCGTCATTCTTTATGCCGGAACATTCGAACGCTACCAGGGGCTCGAAATGCTGCTCGACGCAGCCGCCGAGGTGCGGAAAACGATCTCCAACGTACTCTTCTTGCTCGTCGGCGGGAAGCCCGAGCAAGTCGATGCGCTACGACATCGTGCGCAAGAGCTCGGATTGCATGACGCCGTCAGCTTCACCGGGATCGTGCCTCAGGATCAGATCCCTGGTCTTCTAGAGGTCGCCGATATCCTGGTTTCGCCACGCCTGCTGGGAACGAATACGCCGCTCAAAATCTACGGTTACATGCGCACGGGCAAACCGATCGTCGCGACCGATCTCTGGACGCACACCCAAGTTTTGAACCCGAACGTGGCAATTCTGACGCAACCGAACGCTCATGATTTCGCGGCCGGCCTCATCCAGGTGCTGAATAGCCCGGAAGACGGTCGGCGGATCGCTGAGGCGGCCCGCCGACTGGCGGAAGAGAAGTACAGCTACAAGCACTTCGTTCGGGAAACCAAGCGGCTCTACGACGGGCTCGCACCGGCAACCGCGGCTGTCGCGTTTTGACGAGGTTTGCTGCGGTTACTTACGTGTGGATTCGGGGATCTCAATCGGATTCAAGCGAAAACTCGCCGTGCATTCACCGTACCGGGAAAGGCAATCGGGACCGTGATGAACGTAGTCGAGCAGCGTGCGCTTCGATCGAGTCAGTCATCGATCAATGACGCGGTGCGTGAGTATTGGGATCAGACACTTCACGATCAGGCGGTTACCCAATCTCCTGTTGGAAGTCCCGCATTCTTTCGCGAACTTGACGAATATCACTTTGACAAGCAACGGCATCTCCTCACCACGATCGATTTCAACGGACATTGCGGTCGTCGCGTCCTCGACATTGGCTGCGGATCCGGGATCGACCTCGCGCGCTTTGCTCGGGGGGGTGCCGAGGTGTCTGGAATAGATCTTTCGCCGCGTTCGATCGCCCTGGCCCGGCAAAACTTCGCGCAATCGGGTCTCGCTGGTGAGTTCTTCGTAATGGACGCGGAACACCTCGAGTTTCCGAACGCCTCATTCGATCTCGTCTACGTTCACGACGTCATCCACTACGCGGCCAATCCGGAGTTGATCATCCGAGAGGCATACCGAGTCTGCAGGCCTGGCGGTACCGCGCTGCTGCAGACGTACAACCGGCACTCGTGGCTCTGGATCATGTCAAAGGTCTCCAGAGTCGAGTTGGAGCATATGGACGCTCCGATCTTTACGGTGCGGTCGGTCGATGAATTCAAGCAGCTGCTGGGCCCGTTC
This sequence comes from uncultured Chloroflexia bacterium, assembly GCA_963822235.1. Classification (GTDB taxonomy): domain Bacteria; phylum Chloroflexota; class Chloroflexia; order Thermomicrobiales; family Thermomicrobiaceae; genus CALAGB01. Next base: position 80,190 of record CAWGGU010000004.1, on the reverse strand, counting down.
AAAGGTTCGCGAGTCTTCACCGAGCGGTTCCCGGTGCGTAGTCGACTGCACGGCTCGGGAATCAAAGGTCTGCTCTACAACGAGATCATGGTGCGCGCATTTGAGTACCTGCCGCGCCGCATCGTCGGACGTTACGGCTGGCACGTGATCGCCTTGGCTACCAAACCGGTCGGCGGCAACGAGTGAAACGCTATCTGCATCGACTTGCCGATGAAGTCTTTGACGTCGCCATCATCGGGGGAGGCATTCTCGGTGCCTGGGTTGCACTGGACGCGGCCCTTCGTGGCTTGTCCGTTGCTCTCGTTGAGCGGAGCGATTTCGCCTCAGGTACGTCGTCGAACAGCCTGAAGGTCATTCATGGTGGCTTACGCTATCTGCAGAGCGGCGACATCAAACGCATGCGCGAATCGATCAGAGAGCGCAGCGTGCTGATGCGGATCGCGCCCCACCTGATCCATCCCCTCCCGGTTACAATCCCGCTGTATGGACGTGGAGTACGCGGTCCCGAAGCCATGCGAGCCGCTCTCGGTATCACCGACGTCATCGGACTGAATCGGAACCAAGCTCTTGACCAAGTTCACCATCTTCCTCGCGGCCGTATCCTCTCTCGCGGTGAGTGCCTAGAGCAGCTTCCAGAAATAGACACGGACGATCTCACCGGTGGCGCGGTTTGGTACGACGCTCAGGTCTACGATTCGGAGCGTCTCGTCATCGCCGTGCTGCAATCGGCCGTCGCCGCTGGCGCCGTGGTCGTCAATTATGTCGAGGCAGAGCGGCTATTGATCCGCGCTGACCGAATCGCTGGTATTCATGCGCGGGACATGCTGAGCGACGCGCCCGTGAGCATCCGTGCTCGCGTAGTTGTCAACGCGGCCGGCCCATGGGCCGCTCCGTTTTCGCTCCGGCACGGGGCGGCTGAAACGGCCAACCGATATCGGCTGTCAAGAGCATTCAATCTGGCAGTTCCCCGGATCTTCGCCGACACTGCAGTGGGAATTCCGAGTAAGGGCAAGAACGGTGGGCGTGGCCGGATGTTTTTCGCGACCCCCTGGCGTGACCTTACGCTCATCGGGACGGCTCACCTTCCCAACAACGGAGATCCGGACCACTTCTCGATCGCCGGATCCGAGATCACTGAGTTTCTTGACGACTTCAACGAGGCCTATCCGGCGGCGAGTATCGAACGCAAGGACATCATTTATGTCCACACCGGGCTGCTGCCAGCAATCGCTCAGCGCACGGCCAACGACGGGGCCTCAGTTGCGGAACATCCACTCGTTGTTCGGGATGGGAGACATGGGGGCCCGGCGGGACTCATCACAGTCACGAACGTCAAGTACACGACGTCCCGTCTGGTCGCCAGTCGGGCGGTCGACGCCGTTGCCGACGAGCTCGCGGCGGCGCTTCCGCCTGCGAAGACCGACTCCGTTCCGGTTCATGGCGGTGAAGACCTCGACAGCGGCGTGTGGACGGAGCGACATGGCCTCGGAAGCCGGGTGCTTCAACATCTGACGCAAAGCTACGGCACAGCCACGACGCAAGTTCTGGACTACGCTCGGATCGATCCCACGCTCGCGGAGCCGATCGACCGCGGGTCCGTGACCATCAAGGCGCAAGTGCTGCACGCGGTGCGCGAGGAGATGGCGCTTCGACTGGCAGACGTCGTCTATCGACGGACTGGACTCGGAACAGGGGCATGCCTTTCGGATCGAGCTGTACACGTGGTTGCCGAGATCATGGGTGCGGAGCTCGGCTGGGACAGTCGTCGTATGGCTACCGAGCTGGATTCGGTCGGCCACATCCGCGAGCGCTCAGGTATGTCGGCGATCGGCGGATGAAGACGGGTCTCGAATCGCAGATCACGGAGTAATAGATCGATGCCGTCTCCGGTCGGACACACTCTCGCCGCGCTAGCGATATGTCGGCTCTGGAACCACTCGCGGTCGCCCATTCACCCCGATTGGCGCAGCACGATCGCGATTGTAGTTGCGGCGAATCTCCCAGATATCGACGCCCTCTCATATTTTCTCGGAGAGCGCTCGTCAACGAATGGTTGGTTGGTGCATCGGGGACCACTTCACAGCCTTGGCGCTGCCCTGATCCTCGGTGCGCTTGTGTTCGTCGTTCTTCAGCGTGGCGGCATGCGCTTCGCGGTCCGATGGGCCGGCATCCTCGGGTCCGTGTATGCGTCCCACGTTTTGCTCGACTATTTCAACGCTGACCCCGGTGCGCCGCGCGGAGTACCGATGTTCTGGCCAATCTCCGGCAGCTATCACATTTCTCCGGTTACGATCTTCCTCAATATCGAGTGGAGGGATAGGTCAACCTGGATCACCTGGCATCACCTGGCGGCGGTGGCGATCGAGGTCATGGTACTGCTGCCGTTTGTTCTCGTACATCGCACGCGGATACGAGATCGGGATGGTGATGCGTTCGCGACTGGGCTCGGCGTTGCGGAATCATCCGACATTCATGCGAGCTAGTCTGTGGTTGCCACTTGTGATCGGGCGATCTTCGTGGCGACGTACGGAACCCCCATGAGAGTGCCCGCGGCTTTGCCGCCTCCATGGAGGTCCCGCAAGGCTACTATAGCCATTTTCCTAATCTCGCGGTATCCCCCAAGGGGCAAGAAGCGACGATATACATTAGTACTCCTTCCCCGCGGTGCCCCATGACTCTTGGCGATGCGTCGATCCTCAGCGAATGACGTATTTATCATCCGGTGTCCCCAGACTTCGCGGTAGTCATACACCTGACCTTTCTAGAGTCAACCATGACGTTTGATCGATTCGACTGGAAGTGCGTATCCACGCGGGCACCGGCATTTTTTGGCTCTTGCGCCATCTTGCCAGGGCTAGGACATCCGGCCTCGCGCACCGACGGGTATGCAGCGCTCAGCCATAGGGAGTCTGATTCGGATGTGCGGCATCTGCGGAAAGTGGAGCCAACATGGCGTCACCATGGCATCGCTCGAACGGATGGCTGCGGCAATCCGCCACCGCGGGCCGGATGACGACGGTTTCTATCTAAATGGAAATGTCGGACTCGCCAGCCGGCGATTGAGCATTATCGACATCGAGGCGGGTCATCAGCCAATTTCGAATGAAGATGGGTCGATCTGGATCGTTTTCAATGGTGAGATCTACAACTACCCCGAGTTGAGAGAAGAACTCGCGCAACGTGGCCACCGCTTCACGACGCAATCCGATACCGAGGTTATTGTTCACCTCTATGAAGATGCCGGAGTCGACTGCGTCAAGCGGCTGCGCGGAATGTTCGCATTTGCGATCTATGACGAATCAAAGCGGCGTTTGTTTATCGCCCGAGACCCACTGGGACAGAAACCGCTGTACTACTCGCATCGTCAAGATTCCCTGGCGTTCGCGTCCGAGATCAAGTCTCTGCTCAGCGATGAGGCGTCCGCTCCACGCCTCAACCTTAGGGGGATGCATCATCTCCTCTCTCTTCGCTGCATACCCGGCTCCGACACACTGTTTGACGGCATCGACAAACTCCCGGCTGGTCACACGTTGTCGCTGGATCCAGAAGGGTTGACGGTTCGGAAGTATTGGGACGTGAACTACACACCGAAGATCATGGGGTCCGAGGAGGAGATATGTCGTCAACTCGGGCAGCTCCTGGAAGAGACCGTCTCCTGTCACATGCTCAGCGACGTTCCGGTCGGCGCATTTCTGAGTGGTGGGATCGACTCGTCGCTCATTGTTGGCCTGATGGGCCGCCTATCGAGCGCCCCGATCAAGACCTTTTCCATCGGCGTGCGTGATCAGGGCTTCAACGAACTCCCGTACGCCCGACTTGTCGCCGAGCGCTACGGCACTGAGCACCACGAGCTCATCGTCGAGCCCAGCCTGATCACATCCGTGCCGGAAATGCTCTGGCATATGGAAGAGCCCGTTGATCCATTTGCGTTCGGTGTGTACTCGGTCGCCAAGCTCGCGAGCCAGCATGTGAAGGTGGTGCTCGGAGGCGATGGCGGGGATGAGATATTCGCTGGATACGACCGCTATCTCGGAAACCAGGTCGCCGAAATGTACTGTCTGGTCCCGAGAGGTCTTCGTCGTCGGGTGGTCGAGCCGCTGGTCCGGCGCTTACCAGATAACTTTGGCTACAACAATCGCGTGCAGAAGCTTCGATGGTTGATGGCGATGTCGGAGACTACGGATGGCGAGCGTTACGCGCAGAGCGCGGCGTTCTTGCGATTCAGCTACGCTGACAAAGAGCGGCTGTACACCGACTCGTTGTGGCGCGAAGTGGGCAATCTCGACTCATCCGCGCAGCTCACCCAGTTCTTCGATGCGGACAATCTGGATAATTCGGTTGATCGCATGCTTTACACGGATGTCAAGACACGTCTGGCCGATCATCTCTTGATGGTCGGCGATCGTATGACCATGGCTCAAAGCCTGGAGTGCCGGTCTCCATATGTTGACAAGCAAGTTGTCGAGTTCACCGCACGCATCCCTGCCAACCTGAAGCTCAACGGACGACGCCTCAAGCACATCCAGCGTGAAGTCGCGCGTGACTATCTTCCAGAGAAACTGCTCAGTCGTGGGAAACAGGGCTTCAGCTTTCCACTGGCACACTGGTTCGCACACGAACTCCGAGATCTGACGACGAACCTCCTGCTCAATTCGAACCTTGTGGATGAAGGCTATTTCCGTCCTCAAGCGATCAAGACACTGTTGGACGAACACGTCAATGGTCGGGTCGATCACAACTACCGGCTGTGGTTGCTGCTCAACCTCGAGCTGTGGCACCGCATGTTCGTGGCGGGGGAGTCGAAGGAAGACCTCGAGGAGGTCCTTCGGAGCGATGGAATCTCTCCGGGTAGAAGATCCTCCAGAGTTGATGCGTCCTCTTCCGCTCTAAGCACCGCGGTCGCTCGCTAAACGCGCGACGGGCTGACGAAAAAAGGAAACGACGAGGTGATGGCCATGGAGAGTGCGACGACGGCTCCGAAGAAGATACATAGCCAGATTACAGATGAAGCAATCTCACCGCTTGACCGTTATCGGCGGATCGTCCTGGGCTCATCGAGTGCTTCCGCGCTCGCGCGGTATGAGCTCGCGACACTGTGCGTCAGCGGTATTCCGGGCGCAGCCGGTCTCTTCTTGCGGCGCCTCGTCTACCCCTCGCTGATTCAGCACGTTGGCCGCGGCACGATTTTTGGACGTGGCGTGGTTCTCCGGCACCCAGGAAAGATCCGGATTGGGGACCACGTGGTCGTTGACGATGACTGTGTTCTCGACGGTCGGGGAGAGTCGAACAAGGGCATCGTCGTCGGCAACAACGTGATGATGGCTCGGGGCATCATCCTGGGCTGCAAGGACGGCAATATCGAGATCGGCAATGACGTTGGGGTGGGAGCCTATTCGACGATTCATGCGATCGGACGGAGCAACGTCCGGATCGGCAACAACGTCGTGATCGCCGCGTACACGTATCTCGTGGGGGGCAGTCACTATCACTTTGACCGCATCGACATCCCCATCTCCCAGCAAGGCCTTGATCTCAAAGGTGGAATCAAGATTGAGGACAACGTCTGGATCGGAGCCAGAGCGACGGTTCTGGATGGGGTAACTATTGGGCATGACGCCATCATCGGCACGGGCGCGGTCGTCACTAAGGATGTGCCAGCTTATGCGATCGCGGTTGGTGTGCCAGCTCGCGTGGTCAGCATGCGTGACCAATTGGATGGCGGAGCTTCGCACGAACAACGAGCAACAGTGTCATTCGCCGGTTAGTTGCAGAATTCGCACGGCCCATGACAGTCGTTGTAAGGAGTCAGCATGAAAATCGGCGTCATGCTCCGGCATCTTGGACAGCCAGGCGGAATAGGTGTCTATAGCTCAAATATTGTTTCGGCCCTGCTCCAGATTGACCGCGAAAATGAGTACTTCTTGATCTACCAACACCCTGACCAGCAGGGGCGGTTCCCGGATCGACCAGGCCGCAGAGAGGTTGTTCTGCCGGCCAGGATGAAGCTCCAATGGGATCAGATCACGGTTCCCCTGTTCGCCATGCGCAACGGCATCGACCTTCTTTACAACCCGAAATTGTCGATACCTCTGATGACTCGATCAAAAACAGTCCTTGTGATGCACGGAGCCGAACAGTTCGCGGTCCCTGACGCGTTCAAATGGCATGATCGAATGTACTTTAGTATCGCAAACCGTCTGTATGTGCGGCGGGCAGACTCCATCATCGCCATGACAAACATCGGTGCACGAGACATCAGCAACTATATGCGTGCTGATCCACGAAAGATCTCGGTGATTCCTGAGTCGTATAACGAGCAATGCGGAGTGATCGATCGCGAACGATTGCTGGCCGCCAAAGAGAAATACGGGCTACCCGACCATTTCATTCTTTTCGTCGGCGGTCTCAACCCGATCAAGAACTTCCGCAACCTATTGCTCGCGTATCGACTGATCCACGAGCATTCCCCCCACAAGCTGGTCGTTGTCGGCTTCAAACGGTGGGGAGTCTCGGCCGACCTGCAATTGATCACGCAGCTTGGTCTCGACGATGACGTCATCTTCCCCGGTTTCTTGCCCGATGAGGATATCCCCGCGATGTATGGCCTGGCCGACGCTTTTGTATTTCCGTCACTTTACGAGGGCTTTGGAATGCCCGTTCTCGAAGCCATGGCGTGTGCGTGCCCAGTGATTACAACCGAGCGAGGTTGCTCGCCTGAAGTGGCGGGTGATGCCGCAATCCTGGTTGATCCTGAAAGCCCGAATGCGATTGCCACGGCCGTGCAACGAGTGCTTTCAGATGATGTCCTGCGTTCCCAGCTCGTTGATCGTGGTCTGAAGCGGGCCAGGCAGTTCAGTTGGGAAAAGTGTGCCCGAGAGACGCTCGCACTCTTTGAGATGGTTGGCAACCAAGCCAAGTCGACGTCCACGGCATTGATCTCGTCGACACCGCTCCAACGATAGACCCATGCCATTGGAAGACAAGCAGGCGATGAGCGCGACATGACTACGCCAGACCCGTCGGTGGCGGCTTACCTCGACGTCTCGTAGCGAAATGCCGTTGGAGTGTTACTCCTTGGAGAACAGAAATGCTGCGTAACATTCGAGGCAAGGGCCGAATCAAGCCGCTCTATCTACGACTTGCTGCGAGCGCCGCCGTGCTGTTCCTGGTCACGAGATTCGTCGACGTCAGAACCATCGCGGACATGATCCAATCCACGAATCCGTTGTACGTAGCCGTCGTGCTCATGTTCATCACGATCGACAGAATTGTCATGGCGGTCAAGTGGAACGTGCTCTTACGAGCGCGAGGGGTCATCATCCCCACACGAGATCTCATAAAGACGTACTACATAAGCAACTTCGTCGGCTTCTTTTTGCCGGCAACGGTCGGTGTCGACGGCATGCGGCTGTGGCATCTGTCCAAATATCGTTCGAACATCTCGAAGATCGCGGCCTCGATCGTTATCGAGAGATTGTTCGGCCTCATTGTGCTGTCGCTCTTCGCTTTCCCAGCGATTCTGCTCTCCATGTATTTCGTCGATGCCGATCTTTCTCGCATCGTTTGGCTCAACCTGATCGTCCTGATCGCGCTCAGCAGCGCTTTCGCCTTCTCCGTCTCGCGGTTCGCGCAATCGATGGTTCGATCGCGACTGGGCTTTCTGACAAACAACGCCTGGTTTGCGAAGTTGAACGCGTTCTACGAGTCATACCGCGAGTATCGACAGTCAGTGCGCAGCCTGGTCGGTTTCTCGCTGATGACCGCGGCGGAGCTCACGATTCCGATTCTCGCGAACTACTATGTCGCCGTCGCCCTGAATGTCCACATTTCATTTCTGTATTTTGTTGGAATCATCCCAATCATCCTCTTCCTCTCCAGAATTCCGTTGCCGTTTGACGTCATCGGAGTTCAGGAGGGGTTGTACGTCGTGATGTTCTCGTTCGTGGGAGTCGGAACGTCGCAGGCATTCTCTATGGGATTGTTGCAGCACCTGTTGGTCCTCGTGGGGATGCTTCCAGGTTGTGTGTTCTATTTGATGGAGCCAATCAAGACGAAGAAAGCCGTGGCCTGACGTCGCCCCACACACTTCGTCCAGGTTCGCAGCCGAGCGGTCGCGTCGAAACCCGAAATCCGCTGCCCCCTACCTTGGCTCGGGTCTCCGCAGGCTTCGAAGACAGCCGCGGCCATCGGATGCGCTCGAACCAATTCAACCGTTTGCTATTTCGCTCATTACTGGTTGATTCAAGTTTTGAGTGAGACGGGAACTTCGTTTGGGACCTGTGACACGCCGTCTACGTCCGTTAGATTCCTCATGCGGATCAGCTTCGCCGGGACTCCGACGGCCACTCCGAACGCGGGAACGTCACGATTCACAATCGCGCCCGCGCCAACGATCGCGCCGTCACCCACGGATGTTCCATCCAGGACGACCGCGCGCGTTCCGAGCCAGGCTCCACGGCCGATCCGTGTGCCACCGCGCGGGTCGAGCCCTTGCTGAACGATGGGGATATCGGTGCGCTCGGTATGGTATCGGACTCCGCCGATGTAGGTGAATGGAGCGATCAGCGCATAGTCGTCAATCTCCAGTGAATTCCCCTGGATCGCTCCCAAGTGGGCTCCTTCACTGATATTGACGTAGTTGCCAATGCGCACGTTACCGTACTTGCAGCCGATCGACGCGTGTTCCCCGATGACAACGTGGTTGCCGATCATGACACTGCTGCTCGCGTCTCCGCGAGCTTCGAGCGATACGCCGTCGGCGATTACGACCGCCTCGCCGATGGATATCTTCGATGGATGTCTGAGCGTGAGGTCCTTTCCAAAAATCACGCCCCGCCCGACCGATCGGAACAGCGAGGGGTAGAGCTTGCCGCGCAGGAAGAGCCCGATCGCTCCGGGCATGCCTCCCAGCAGTCCGGTCAGGAACTCGTACTTGATTGTATGTCCGAGGCCAGTGGAACCAACCACAATCTGCTGATACCTGAGCAGCGGTGAGCGCGAGGCGTCGGTCACCTCCACGTGAGTCTTTCGGTAACCTGTCATGTCATCCCTTTCCGCTCTCGTCGCGCGATCAGTCGGCATTGGACGTGATCGGAGCCCTCCCGCTACATCGGGTCGCTTCATCGTCGCGTTCGATCGGGTCCGGTGGCGCCCCCCGATTGTCCAGGAACGCCCGTGCCCAGAGCTCCGTGGTTACCATCGTCCAGATGCGCATGGCATGACCGTACGAGTAGGGAACTCCGGGCGGGCGGCGAAGAAGCCGCTGCGTCGCTCCGACGTCGAACAGCCCTCGTGCGGCGACATCGGTTGGCTGGAGCAACGATCGGCCGTACTCCTCGAGAACGTCGCTGAACGCCAGGTCACTTTTCATGCGGGCCGGGAACTTGGGCGTGTTCAAGACTGACTGGGGGAGCAGAGGACGGACCGCCTCTCGCAGGATGTGCTTCTCGCGCCAGCGGCGAATCTTGTACCGGTCAGGGATCGAAAACGCGATCCTGAACAAATCCAGGTCAAGAAACGGATATCGCACCGTAACACCATGGGCGATATGCGGCCGCTCCACTTTCCCAGCGGCACGCCACCCGTCATGCACTCCGTTGATGAGTGTCCTATTGATAAATTCCTTCGATTCACCCGGGAAGACGGAGCGGGTCGGATTCCACTTCGCTCCGACGATCTCAGCCGGTTGTGGCTCGCGGCCACGGAAATACGCGCCGACCAATGCGCGTCCAACTGCACTGTGCGGTTTCAGGCTCGATTGAGTGAAATCATAGAATTCACCCAGGGGGCGTTTGAGCGGCGGCACCATTTGCATGAGCTTGTAGAGTTTGTGCTTTGGCATACCCCCGAAAAAATTGTCACTGGCATATCCGCCAAGGACGACTGGCGTGACCGGTGCGGCCGCCCTTCCTAGCGCGTCATAGAACATCAATTCACTTCGTGCGACCGGATCTTCAAGGTTCCGGACAATTTCCGGAAGACGGTCCGGTATCCGTTCGGGCTCCACCACGATTGACTGATGGATCGTGCCGCAGTGCTCTGCGATGAATTCAGCTCCCTGTATCTCCGGATCATCCAGTCCATATCCTGCCGTGAACGTGTACACCGGGAGTCCGGGCAGCGAACGACGAACGGCCCCGACGATCGCGGTCGAGTCGATGCCGCTGCTCAGGTCTATCCCTACCTTGTCCAGATCAACCACTCGTCGCTCCACGGCCTGGCACAGCCTATCGCGAAGGAGTCCAGCGTAGTCCTGTTCCGATCCTGGTCGTATCCGGACGGTCGGAACCCAATAGCGATCGGACGTGGTCGCGCCGTCGGCGAACACGATGGACCGTCCCCCCAGTACCGGGCGAATCCCACGAAGGAGTGTCTGATTCGGGGGGCTGTATTTCGTGAACTGCAATCGCTGTATGACATCGAGGTCGGGGATGGCCGGGACATCGTCGATCGCCAGAATAGCTTTGTACTCCGAGGCGAAGATGAACCGCTTCCCCTCCTGCCAGCAATAAAGCGGACGGATACCGAACGGATCGCGCGCCAGAATCAGCCGTTGCCGCCGTGCGTCCCAAATAGCGATGGCGAAGGCGCCGTGCAGGCGTGCAAAGCTTTCGGTACCGAACACCCGGTAGGCGGCGAAGACCGTCTCGCTGTCCCAATCCGTCGCGAAGCGATACCCTCGGGATTCGATCTCAGCACGAATTGCAGACGTGTTGTATAGCGTGACATCGGCCACCAGTGTGAGATCCTCGTCGCCATAGCTGCCAGGATCTGGACCGCTGCTCCGACCGCCGAGGAAACAGCGGTCCCCTCCTGCATCGATCTCGGATATCACTTCTCCGCGATGCTCGAGCCGCGCACCCATTCGCCGCAGCTGTGTCAGGTCAGCGCCGCCGGCGATGCCATAAATACCGCTCATCCGTCCACCATCCCTTCAGGTGAGCCAACGGATCGGTCGATCATCACCGACCGCACGTCCCCGAATCCCAGGCCGTAGAGCGCCCCGCCCACGCCCCCCACAACGATTGATTTCGCGCGCAACAGAAAGGCGACGAGTAGCCCGGTCGGAGCTCCAGCTCCGATCTGGGCGAAGACAAATGAGTAGGCCCACTCGTTCAGTCCGATCCCACCAAGACTGATCGGCAGCATCGTGATCGTCAGGACCAGCGGCACTGAAATGAGTAGAAGTGGGAAGGACACAGTTCGTCCGAATGCTAGAGCGCTGACGTACACGTTCGCTGCCGCGCCGACGTACCAGAGAACCGAGAGGGCCAGCGTCTGGATCAGCACGCGCGGGTGATGTCGATACTGACGGATCGCCGCTTGAAAGCCGTGTACCTTGCCCAACACTTTTCGGACGCTCTTGGGGATCCGTCGTCGCTCGATGAAGTACAAATAACGCGGTGTCAAAACAAGGAGCAGCAGAACCAGATAGGCACTCGTTGCAATTCCAGTCGCCGCGATCACCCGGACGTCCCTGAGATCCGGATTGAGCGTGAGACTGATGAGCGAGAGGGCAACGAGGACTGTCACCCCGGTGAAACGTTCCATGAACACCGAGGAGACCGCCGCTGCGCGTTTCGGCGTCGCTCGAGTGACGGCCGCCACCCGGACCAGGTCTCCGCCAACGTTCGTTGGGAGGACGTTGTTGAAGAATCCGCCCACGATGTAGAGAAAGAAGAGCCGCGGCACCGGGACTTCGAGCCCGGATGTGCGGAGCAGCAGCCCCCATTTCCAGGCACTCAGATAATTGATGGACATCCCTACCAAAACCGACAGGATCAAGTACCCAAGGTTCGTTTGGGAGACCAGCGACGTAATGTCTGACCACCCTGTACGGCGGAAGACGAAGACGAGCAGCGCGACGCTGACGAGCACTCGTACGACCGTGCCCAATCGGCCCCGGGCGCGCGACGCTGACTTTGCCGGGGTCGGAACGGCAAGGTCGCCGGCCGTGTCGGCACTCCGCGTGAGCGGGATACTCTTCGACGTATTGCTCATCGTCCCTGCCAATTCGTCATGGGCGCGCGCGGCACGAGCGCGGAAACGTCGTCGCTCGCGAGAGGTCGGGGATGCTCAAATTGAACAGTTCGTACGCCGCGCAACGAGTTCAAACCTTGATTATCAGGTTCGTGCGGAATTCACCTTCTGGCATTCGCGTTGTCAGCCGGGGGCGGAGTCACCAGCGAACGACTAGACCTCAAGCACGAGCTCGGCATCAGGGACCAGTGAAAGGCTCGCACAGAATGCGTTTGACGCGTCTCCGGGACCGTCGGCCAGAGCTCTCCGCTCCACGGTAGAAACCTGGCCAGCCTGCCCGATGACGCTAAACCAGTCCCTCAACTCGGAACCAGCTGAGCGAGCGGGTGAGCCCGTCATCCAGGTCCGTCTGGGGCTTGAATCCGATCAGTCTCTCAGCCTTGGAGAGATCGAACGTGGCGTTTCCGTCAAAGAACTTCAGACTCCGTCGCGAGATTGGCGGCTCTTTCCCAGTCACCTTGCCGAGTAGTTCCGCCCCGAGCGCGGCGGGCCAAACAACGGCATATGGCGCCTGGAGACGAACGGGGGGCTTGCCCAGTGCGCGAGCGATAGCCGTCGTCAGCTCTTTGATCGTGATTGCTTTAGGCCCGGCGATGACGAACGTTTCACCGACTGCGTCAGAAGAAAGCGCCGCATTCTCGAGCGCGCGAACGATATCCTCAACGTAGACTGGCTGGCGAACCGCATGGCCGTCTCCGACTAGGAGGAACCGCCCGCTGCCAATCGCCTTGAACAGCTTCAGCGTTCGGGGACATCGCGGCCCGTATACCCAGCCGGGACGAACGATCGTAACCGGGAGTCCGGTCTCGGCGACGACCTCTCGCACCACACGTTCGCCCTCCAACTTGGTGCGCTCGTAGATGCTTTGTGGATGACATGGGGAGTCCTCGTTGGAAGGAAATTCCTCCGGTGTGCTGCCGTAGACACCAATGCTGCTGCAGTGAACGACGCGGTTGACTCCCGCTTGGTGACTCATCCTTAGCAGGTTACGAACGCCCTCGACGTTGACGCGCCAATAGGTCTCGTCGGGGACGCTGATCTCCAGATGGATGCTCGCCAGGTGATAGACGACGTCGGCATTCTTGAGAGCACCACGTAAAAAGTCGGTGTCAGTCAGGTCCCCTGCAAGAATCTCGACGTTCGGCTGCCCGCTGAGATGCTCAATCGAGCGCGTGCGGAGATCGAGTGCGCGGACATCATGTCCGGCCCTCGCCTGGCTTTCGACGAGATGGCTGCCAACGAAGCCACCTGCCCCGGTCACCACTACCTTCATCGTTACGCCTCAGCTTTCACTGACTGATTTCCACCGCGCACTGCTCGCACCAACACCGCGTGTCCGTCGGTGAACCCAAGCAGGCGGTCGAGCTTGGTGATCGCGTTCAGGATCGGGTAGACCATCGCGTACAGCCGAAACGCACCGCTGTGCGCGTTGAACGCGTTACCGGTCGTCGGTGAAATGGATGTTGGGTGGCCAATGGCACCGTCATTACGCTGCGTAACCGTCTTGCTCTTCTTGCGGGAAAGCATGAACACGTAGCCATAGTTGAGGCCTAGCTCGAGTAGCTCGGTAACGGGCCGAATGTACGTGTCCGCAAGCTGTGGCTGAAAGCCGACCTTGGAGACGGCCGTTTCGAGCTCCGGGACCGAATAGCCGAGCCGGGTGTGGCCGTAGAAATCGAGCCCCATTCCGGCTCGCTCCTTCATGCGATTGGCAAGCTTGCGCGAATTGGAGGTTGGGACCGTCACGAGGAACGTTCCTCCGGGACGCGTTACGCGCCGAACCTCGTTCAAGAACTCTTTGTCGTCTGGGAGGTGTTCCATCACGTCGATCACGACGATCACGTCGAAGGTCTCATCTGCATATGGGAACGCGGCGGGGTCAAGATGGACAACAGGATCCCCGAGAAACCGCTCCATGTCCTCGTTGGAGTCTCCCTCGACATCGGCCCACTTCCACCGGCCGCCGTGTGCGCGGAAGTAGTAGTTGGTTGCGCCGTTATTGTCTCCGCAGGTCACCAGAAGACAATCCTTGCCCTGCGTCTTACCAATACTCCGCTGGAGTACTTGATACTTCTGTCGTTTCTTGAGCGTCTTGTCGAAAGCGTCAAGTTGCCAAGGTCGATCACTCACAGATCTATACTCCTCTCATCCGCCCAACCACTGTGCGTATCCCGGTGTTGTCACCAGCGTACGAATTGATCGTGAGTCGTGGCTGACAAATCGCACGTATGCGCTGACGCTTTCTTCAGCCGACCGACTGCTTAGGTAGGTGAGTCTGACGTGTTCAAGTCCGACGCAGCCAAATCCGCACCAAGTGCGAAGGCCGGAGCGGGCGCGACGCCGACTCCGATGCTCTGTTGTTGAGTCAGAAGCCACTCGACCGCATCTCCTAGATCGTCGGAGAGGTGAAAGCTGTTGAGTGTCATATGGGCGGCGATCTGGAATTGCTCGGTCCCGCGACCGGTTCGCACCATCACCGTTGTACAACCGACCGCCTGCCCCGCCAGGATGTCGGTCACCGCATCTCCAACCAGGCCACAGCGCGACAGGTCGAACCCATGGCGCTGCGCCGCCTCGACCAACAGCCCGGGATGCGGCTTGCGGCAATTGCAGTTGTCCTCGGGTGCGTGCGGGCAGTAGAGAATGTCGAGCACCTGTCCGCCAGCCCATTCGACCGCGCGTTTGAGGCGCCGATGAATGTCCTCGACGATCTCCTGATCGACCATTCGGCGTCCGATGATCGCCTGGTTCGTCACGATCACGATCGGGACTCCTGCGTCGCGCAGACGGCGCAACGCATTGAGGGCTCCTGCCACAAAGGCGAACTGATCCCACGATTTGACGTGGTCCGCGCGGTTGACGTTGATGACGCCGTCGCGGTCAAGAAACAGCGCGTCCATCGGCATACCTCGTTCGCAGGTCGGTGCAGATCAGGTGCTGAAGGACGAGGTGTGCATCCTCGATCTGCTCTGTCGTTCCGCCGGGGAAATGAACAGCGTAGTCGACCATCACTCGGAGCGGGCCGCCGTCTCCGCCTGTAAATCCGATTGTGTCAGCCCCGGCGGCCTCCGCTGCCTCGATTGCGCGTAACACGTTTGGTGATTTCCCGCTCGCACTGATCGCGACCACCACATCGCCCGGTTCGACCAAATTCTGAAGCTGTTCGGCGAAGACCCACTGATAGTCGGCGTCGTTCGCCCAGGCGGTCATGAGCGGCACATTGTCCGTCAATGCGATGACCTTGAAACGGCGCGGAGCGGTGACGGTCGTTCCCTTACCTAAGTCGCAGGCAAAGTGAGACGCCGTCGCCGCACTCCCGCCGTTACCAAGAATGAAGATTCGCTGTCCGAGCTCCGCGGCGCGTGCCAATCGCTCAATTACCTGGGAGACGACCGGCATCGGCGTTCGGTCGAGCAGGAGCTTCAGACCGGCGAGGTATTCGTGGTCCGTCGCGGCCGTCAGCATGGTTCATCAGCCCCTTCGTGACGTGTTATGCCCTCTACACATCGGCGCCATTCGACTGCCATGGTCTGTCGACGTCTCGCGATGGCCGCGACGTATGCTCGTCGCGGCCATCGCGGAATCATGGCTGGGCAGTATCGATGCTAGGGGGCATGGCTGACGGAGCCGGATTGCGGGGTGCCCACCGGTGCTGACAAGCTGTTCAGTCGGGACTGGCTCGCCGCGGCAGAACTCGGTCCGTATCCCATCCTCCAATACTGAATAGGGAACCGGCACCTCATCAAACTGTGCAGATCTTCTGACTCTGTTGGGCGGAACGATTGTGTCGACATCGCGGGGTCGAACGCGGACTGACGAGATCGCGGCCGCGAAGAACGTGAACGCTTGATCATGCGCGAGGGAGCATCGCCTCCCGCTTTGGTCAGCCCGTTTCTCAATACTGTCTTGAGATGGGCGGTGCCGAAGGAGACAGGTTCGCGCCGTACGTGTTTCTCTACGCCCGGTTCCGCCCCAATGCCACGGTTCTTCAGCAGGGCGTGCCGTATGAACCTGATGCTTGAACAGGGAATACCGCGTCGCACAACTGCGACCGAGCCCCGGTTTGGCAGTTGACGCTAGAGCGGTGGATAGCGACACGTACCCAACACTGTTCAGTCGATCATGTCGGTCTCCGAAGGAGCGATGGTGAAGCATTGGCGGGCGTTCAGGGCGATTATTGCGTTCGTCATCGCCTTCGCTTCCACCTGCATTCCACTCGGATCTGCCGCCGCGCAAGACGACGGCGGTTCGCTCTTCTTCATTGACCCAGTATCTGGGAGCGTCCTTTCAGGGATTCAGTCGTTGATCGTGATCGGTTCGCTGGACGACACGAAGGTCTCATTTTTCCTGGATGGCGGGACATGGCTTGGCGTTGTCAGCGGCTCAGGAGTGTGGACGATCAAGCTCGACACGAGTTTGATCGCGGACGGAGATCATCAGGTAAA
Source organism: uncultured Chloroflexia bacterium (assembly GCA_963822235.1). Taxonomy (GTDB): domain Bacteria; phylum Chloroflexota; class Chloroflexia; order Thermomicrobiales; family Thermomicrobiaceae; genus CALAGB01. Next base: position 63,706 of record CAWGGU010000004.1, on the reverse strand, counting down.
GGCGACTGCGCGGCGGGAAGACAACACTGTCGTTGCGCGCGCCAAAGTTTCGATTACCGTCGGTAACACGATCAAAAGCATCGTTGTCGGTGACGACTGGGGATTACCTCCAGGAGCCGCTATCTCAACACGATCAGGCATTTATGGGTACGGATCGCTCAACGACATCATGACCATTCAGACGCCGGTCTTGACCTGGGCCGATCTACAGACCGACGACGGCGTGTACAACTGGCAGCTGCTCGATCAACTTCTCCAACGTGGGTCGGCGGTCGTGCGCCTCAAGTGTGGAACCCCGAGCGACGTTCCACTGTTCATCCTGCATCGTCATTCGTGGTCCACCTTCGTCAATCACAGTGGCGAAATCGAACTTCCGCAGTGGTCACCTGGTTGGCTTGCCGAATGGCAGCCGTTCATCGCGGCCCTCGGAGAGCGCTACCGCGATGACCCTCGCCTCGTCGGGTTGCAGCTCGGGATAACGGCGAGTGGAGAGCCGTTTATGAATGCGGATGAAGTCGCGGCGTTCGAGCGGCTCGGCTTGACGCCAGACGTTCTCCGGGACTTCCTGACAAGTTTCCACGGAAGCGCTCTCGAGGCGTTTCGTGGGTCGGAATGGAAGATCTTCTCGGTCATTCGACCAGACTTCATGAGTGCGTACGCAGGGTATTTCAGTAACGACCAATACGCGAAAGCAGTCCGCGATGGCACTCTGCCGTTTCTGGCGCGAGGCATGGGACTGAGAGGTTCTGGGGCGACGGAAGACTACAAAGCTCCAGCGGCGTGGCCCGAGTGGTCGGAGTTCATGGATGGCATGGTCGTCACGCACGACGCAAGCTTTTCCGGACTTCTCACGCCGGGTCACTTGGATGGTCAGATCGAAAACTGGTATGGCGACAACAAGGACAGCCGTGTAACGACAACCGATCCGGAGAAGCTTCGCTATGCTCTTCGGCTGTCTCTTTTGCGGGCGTTGGCAGACCAATATAGCTACCTCTGGTTGGATACAGACGACCTCAATCTGGTCGGAAGCGACCTGGCTCGATACGTACAATTCAGCCTTGGCAAGCAGCCGTCCGAGTCACGCGACGCGATGCTCGTGCTCGGCAATTTCGGTGACGCTCTGGCGTGGCCGCGTTGGCTCGTCCCTCTCAACCTGAACGCGACAGGTGATGGCCAGCTTGTGGATACGAGCGGTCTTGGATGGGTAGACAGCGGCAGCGATTCTCTCGGTCGCACGGTCAAGAGCGATTTGAAGCTCGCAATCGACGATCGAGTGATCGACCCAGATGCACATGCGGACGTGGAGGTGCTTGTCACGTACCTTGACGCCGATAGCGCTTGGCATCTGGAATACGAGGGAGCATCCGGAATTACCGAGACTCCATCCGTTGTTGGACAGGACAGTGGAGAGTGGAAAACCGTTACCCTCGCGCTGTCGGATGCCCAGTTCCACGCTAGCATCGCCGGAGCTGATCTGCGCATCGTGACCGAGCATGGTTCGGTTACGATTCAGATCGTCCGCGTTATTCGCGTGCAGCAGTACCCGGTGACTACTGACTTCGCCCAATCGCTCGTGGGAGATCACTGACGTTAAGCGTATCCAGCAAGATGACGGAATTCGGCTCTGGTCCTCATGCTCTTGCACGGAACCTTATCGCAGTGGCCGTACGGGAAAGTCGGTTTCATACGACACCATCGTGACTATTCCGTTCGTGAGGCCATTGGCGAACCCCAACCGCCGTCAACGACCGGAGAATCCTGGCATAGAACGCTGTCGGCACCCCATACGTGAAGTATTTATCATCGTGGTCTTCAAAGCTTCTCAGTCGTCATACACCTGAACTTCCTAGAGTCGAACACGAGGTTCGACAGAGCTAGGTACTAGGGTGTGACAATGAGACTTGCTCACGAGACCCAGGCGATCACGGAATCCACCGACGTCCGGCAAGGGATTCGCGCTGGGGGCAGACCTGTATACGATGCCGTCAAGCGATTCATCGACGTCGCGATTTCGCTGACCTTCCTTGTCTTGCTGAGTCCCTTGTGGCTGGCGATTGCACTTGGGATCAGACGAACCTCGCCTGGTGGCGCGCTTTTCCGGGGGCGGGTGGTGGGTCGATTCGGGCAGGAATTCACCTACTACAAATTCCGCACGATGTATGCGAATTCAGACAATCGTGTCCACCAGAAGTGGCTGGAGGACTTCGTCAAGTCGGACCGTCCGTTCCAACGAGTGGATACCGCCTCCGGATCTCGACCCGTGTACAAGGTCGTCAATGACCCGCGCGTCACGTCAGTTGGCTACTGGCTACGACGAACGAGTCTCGACGAGGTGCCGCAGCTTATCAATGTGCTGCGCGGGGAGATGAGTCTCATCGGTCCCCGGCCCCCAGTGACCTACGAGTACGTCCACTACGACGACTACGCGCGCCAGCGCCTTTTGGTTAAGCCGGGAATCACCGGGCTGTACCAGGTGACCGCTCGAAGCGCCGTCGGGTTTCGCGAAATGGTAGCGATCGACCTGGATTACATCCAGCGCCGCTCGCTTTTCCTCGACCTCTCGATAATGGTTCGAACCCCCTGGGTCATGCTGTTGGGAAAGGGAGCCAGCTGATGAAGGTACTCGTTACAGGCGGCGCGGGATTTATCGGTTCGCATACGGTCGATCTGCTACTTGAACGCGGATACGAGGTTCGGATTGTGGACGCGCTCCTACCTCCGGTCCATCGGTCCGAGGTGGTTCCGTCATACGTGCCGCGTGACGCTGAGTTCATCCACGGCAACCTTCTGGACCGCACGCTGATGGAGCGGGCACTGCAGGGCGTTGACTATGTCTTTCACCTCGCTGCATATCAAGATTACTTAACCGACTTCTCGACTTTTTTTCGCACCAATAGCGTTGGAACCGCGCTCCTGTACGAGCTGATCTTCAACAAGGGCTTTCCAGTGCAAAAGGTCGTGGTCGCCTCGTCACAGGCCGTCTACGGTGAAGGAAAATATTGCTGTCCTGTTCACGGTGTCCAATACCCTGATGCACGGCCGATCGAGCAACTCGTCGCGAGCAACTGGGACGTATCCTGCTCCCGAGTGTGGCTCTCCGCTGATGCATCAGGTGACGGACGAGACCGTAGTCAAGCCGCACAACTCATACGCGATGTCGAAATACGCGCAGGAGATGATCTCCATCAATCTCGGCCGCCGCTATCAAATTCCGTCAACCGCCCTTCGTTATTCGATCACTCAGGGCCCTCGGCAATCGTTCCAGAACGCGTATTCAGGGATCTTGCGTATCTTCGCCCTCACCCTGATGCACAATGGACAGCCACTGGTCTACGAAGACGGCGAGCAGCTTCGTGATTATGTCTACGTAGGCGATGTCGCCAACGCGAATATTCTGGCACTCGAGGATCCCAAGACCGACTTCCAGGTCCTCAACGTCGGGGGTTCTCACGGAACGAAAGTAGTCGACTATGCGTCGATTATCGCCGATTGTCTCAACAAGAAGTTCGAACCACTGATATCCGGTGAATTTCGCCACGGTGATACCCGCCACATCGTCTCCGATATCGCGCGCCTCCGGTCCTTTGGCTGGGAGCCGAGCTGCACCCCGCGGGAGATTGCCGAATCCTACATTGAGTGGGCCCAGGGTCAACCGGGCATCGCCAACTATGCCGAAAATGCACTCAACCTGATGCGCAGTACGCGTGTGGTTCGACGCGCGGTCACGGCGACCGCGTAATACGACGCCCGGCTCACTCTGGGCACTCGGAGGCACCTCATCATGGAAGTATTGATTCATTATGGGAACATCGTCCGCCGTTGGTGGTGGGTCATTCTCTTCAGTACGATCCTCGGTGGAGTCGGAGCCTACATCCTGAGCGAGCGCATGACGCCTACGTATCGGGCTTCGTCGATCGTGATGGTCGATCAGGTCGAAGATCCAACAGCACCTGACTACCAGGACGTGCTCGCTAGCCAGCATTTGGTTGATACGTATGCCGATCGCATGACGTCTCAAGCGGTGCTCCAGGCGACTGGGTCTGAGCTTGGCATCAGTCAGGATCAGTTGGTCGGCAGCGTTTTTGCCAATCCAATCCTGAACACCTCCCTGGTCCGTGTCAGCGTGACGAACTCTGATCCTGCTCGAGCGGTTGAAATTGCCAATCGGCTGCCGGAGATATTCATCGCGCATGATCAATCAGTTCAGCAGGCTCAGTTCACAGAAATCAGTAATCGCCTCTCGGACCAGCTCAACTCGATTGCCGGTGACATCAAGAACGCGCAATCTCAGATCAACGAGGCCCAGAAGTCGAGTGGTCCAGACACCCAGGCTACGCTCGAGCGTCTCAACGCGGACCTGACCTCGTATCGGTCAAGTTATGCGAACTTGTTGCAGAAATACGGGGACCTCCGTATCGCAGATGCGCAACGCGCAGGCTCTATTTTGATCGATCAGCAAGCAACATTGCCACACACTCCAATCTCACCAAACGTAACGAGGAACACGGTGCTGGGAGGGCTGGCCGGTCTCGTGCTTGCAATCTCAGTTGCGATCATCCTGAATTACTTCGATGATCGTGTCCGGAATAGCGTCGATCTTGACTTCGCGCTGAGAGGCGGAGATCAGAGCATTGATTTCGCGCTTCCTCGGCCGTTCGCGGATCGCGGCAACATGGTCGTGGTCGGAAACAATGGCTCCACCGGCGCGGCGGCCTTCCGCCTGTTGCACCGATTGCTTCACGGGATACCCGACGATGTGAATGGTGGAAGGGTCGTGATGGTGGCGTCGCCGCGAGACGGTGACGCGGCGGCCTACGTCACCGGAGGTTTGGCCGAGGCCACCGCACGCTCCGGCTATTCAGTGATTGCGATCGATAGCGATTTTCGCAACCCAGGACTGCACCGGTACTTCCGCACGAACAATTCGCGAGGACTCGCGGCCGTCGTCAACGGATCAACCTCGGTCACAACGGAATCGGTCGGCGACCTGCTGGTCCCGATCTCCACGAACTTGAAGATCCTAACGACGGGCTCAGATGGGATCGGTAATCCTGTTGACCCGGACCGCGTCAGAGTGCTTTTGACCGAGTTGCGAAAGCTTGCAAACGTCGTGATCGTGTTATCTGGCGGCCTGCTGGATCACGTTGATAGCCCTGTTCTGGTATCTGGCGCCGATGGTGTCATCCTCGTCGTCGGCGCGGGCCAATCTCGACGAGGTGACGTCGCGGAATCCTGCCAACAGCTCTCCCAGATGGATACGCGCCTGCTCGGCACCGTCCTGACACGCGCCGTCGTTCCGACAGCGGCCAGAAGCGGAAAGCCCACGACGATCGAGAGCGAGCTGGAACCGGGCAACGCGGCTACGACTTGACGCCCGGAATGTCCGCTGCCGCCCATACCAATTCGTGCAGCAATCTGTTCATACGTGTCCGAGTGTAGCTGCTCCGCCCGAACCTTTAGTTGCGCGACTCGGGCGGATTGTTGGAAATGCCACGGTACCCTGAACGACGTCTTGTCGGTTGCAAGTCTAGCGACCGATCGCATGCGTCGAAGGTCTGAAAATATACGGCTCGATTTGATAGCAATCGAATTGTGACGCGATCCGTCACAGATCTCCTCATTGGGAGCGGCAGATCTATCCAGCATGCACGTAACATCAGATTAGGAGGAGTCGCTCGGAGCGGACCACTCTCGAATACAGGTCTTTGTGCTCCGACCTGGCACGACCTATTTCACTCTGGTGCTGACCGAGCCGGTCAGTCGACAAATGGCTAATTGCGCCCGCAGGAGGGGGCCGCGATTACTCCACGAACTCAGAGAGTTGCCGGCATAACGATCAGTGAAAACGCCTGGAGCCGGTAAGCGCTTACCGGCTCCAAGACGTTCGTCGCAAGTCAATTCTAGACGAGCCTAGAGAAGGCCAGCCACCTGGTCGATGTCCATATCGAACGGCACGGTATGATCTCGTACTGGCAGCGTCGATACGATGGCATCAGCGGATTCGCGCTTTGATCGGACCGGAGGTCGAAAGACGTAGCCAACACGCCGAACGGTGTGCAGATACTCGGGCTGGCTTTGGTCTCCTTCGATCTTGCTGCGTAACCGGCGAATATACACGTCGACTCGATTGCTGTCACCAAAGAAGTCGAATCCCCATGTGCGTTCGATCAGTGTCTCTCGGCTGATGGTGATGTTGCTGTTGCGCATCAGACACTCGAGAATCCGCATCTCGGTCGGAGTCAAACAAACGGTTTCGCGACCCGCAACGCGGAACTTGAGATCCGTGATTGACAGCTCAGCGTCGCCTACCTTCAGGATGGTGCCTAAAGCCTGGTAGTCCTGCTGTCCGTGGCGGCGAGCAACCGCCTCGACGCGGGCGATGAACTCCTGCGGGTAGATTGGCTTTGAGATGAAATCATCAGCCCCAATCCGAAGCGCGTGCACGCGCTCGGGAGACGTGCTGACATTGGCGATGAATATGAGTGGCCCCTTGTATCGTTGATCTCTGAGCGCCTTACAAACTTCGAAGCCGGTCATATCAGGTAATTCAAGTTCGATTATCACGAGGTTGATATCTCGTTCTTTTGTGAGATTCAATGCATGGGCGCCGTGCGACGCCACCTCGATATCCTCGTGTCCTGCTGTCTCCAGAACGAATTGAAGAAGCTTGGACGACATCACGTCCGGTTCGACAATCACGACACCCATAGGTCTTCCTTCCCCGTGTCTAGCAGAGGTCAACTGTCGGCTTGATACAAACCGGCCACTCCCTTCTATGCCCAACTAACGACAACCACGTCGATTCCGGCGACCAACAACTGTTAGTCTGACGTTCGGCGCGCGAACACAAAAAAACCGGCCTGACTCTTGGTCGCGGCCGGGTGCACCACCAACTCCGCCCGGATCAGGTGCCCAACTACGATCCGGGAATCAAAGCTTCCGCTGTCTCGAAAGTATTCAGTTGTCGTTACGCGTATGCGCCGAGAATCGAGCCTACCGCTGGGTACATTGGCAACGTCCATCGCCGCCAATGTGATGAACACCCCCGCAACACTCCGCACGACGAAATATCGGTGCTCCCCAGAACTTTCTGTAGTCCGATGTTGACATATTAGCAGCTACACTCTACCACGTCAACTGGCAATGCAACATCTCACAAAACTATGTACGTACATGTGCCTTAATTTGATCAGAATTTCCCGCATCGCGTGGATTTCGAGAACCAATTGACCACATGCGGTTCTTGCCTCTCAACGACATCCGATATCAAGCTCGTAGCGGGGTGATCTCTTCCGACGTCCGGATCCAGCCTATTGTCGTCTCCACCCCCTCGGGCAACGACGTAGTTGGGAACCAGCCCAATAGGCGTCGAGCACGATCATTCGCGAGAACACTATCCCGAAGATCTCCAGGACGTTGGGGCAGGTAGTGGGGGTCGGTTTCGTACCCGATGCCTTGCGCTATGACATGGAACAATTCGTTCACCGATACGGGCGTCCCACTGCTGATGTTGGCTGTGAGCGGTTGCGCGGTGTTGAGTGCGACGGCGTGAGCTGCCGCGACGTCCTCTACGAATACAAAATCGCGCGTCTGTTCCCCATCGCCGAAGATCTCGACCGGCAGGTTCCGAATCATGCGGTCAGCGAAAATGGAAACGACCCCCGCTTCCCCGTTCGGATCTTGTCTCGGACCGTAGATGTTCGCAAGGCGGAGGACTTTCCTCGTAACCTCGACTGGGAGAAGAATCCCGAGGTAGCGCTCCAACGTCCACTTGCTTAGCCCGTAGGCGCTTGCCGGCCGGATCGGATGGTCTTCGTCACACGGCAGATAATCTGGAACTCCATAGAGCGCGCCGCCAGTCGTAATGTAAATGAGTTGCGAGCTTTTGCTCTCTATCGCCGCGCGCATGACGTTGAGTCCGGCGACGATGTTGGTGGCCGCATCTTGTTCTGGATGCTTCATCGAAATGGCTACCGACGGCTGTGCCGCCACGTGGCTGATCGCGTCCGGTCGGAATGCGATTGCGGCCTGGACGAATTCTGGGCGCCCCATATCCATTTCGAGAAACTCCGCGCCGGGCGAGTCGGCGAGGTTCGACAAGTTTCCGGTGGACAAGTCATCAACGACAAGGACTGTGTGGTTGTCACGGATAAGACGATCGACGATATGCGATCCGATGAATCCTGCTCCGCCGGTCACAATCACCCGCATCAATTCATCTCCTTCTCTGTCTTCCGGCTGAGTGCGAACACTTTGGTCGGGATCGATCGGCGTCGTTTGAGTCGTACGACCGTCGGTTTGCCATGCGGCCGGTGAACCATGAACGTTACCCCGCAATACCTTGTTTGAATTTTCAGGTCCGCACCTGAATCGACAGGCGTGGTATCGCACCAGTTGTGAACAGCAACTTGTTCAGTTGGCGGATTCTTTTCTGACGAACGTAGACGGATTTGCTCACTCCGATGTAAGGATTCGTGCGATTAAGCTATGAGCGCGAGTGCATCAGGCTCGTTTCTACCCGACAGTGGCGCACGGTGCTGTGTGTCGACCGTCGTCTCCTTCAGGCGGACGATGGAACACGCCTAGACAGATTTTCACCTGAAGATGACAGTTTGTGCTTCGATTCTGGGTCCGTCACCCGTTAGTCTGAATTCAATGCAGGGAGACATCGCGGTGTCGCCGTTGACGCCATCGGATATCCAGCAGATCGCGACAGATGAATGGTCGTCTTGGGAGCGTGGAGGGCACACCATGCGCGTCATCATCGTTGACTCAGGCTCCGTAACAGGAAAACTGCTCCAGTACGTCTTCACCGATAGTGGAGCCACAGCGGTTCTAGCGACCAGCATCCCAATGGCTTTTGATGAGGTCATCGACCGAGGAGCGAACGCTGTCCTCGTCAACGCTGAATTCAATGAAATGCGCGGTTGTGAACTCTGTCGCGACCTGAGAGCTGAGTCATACAACGGCCCACTTCTGATCTGGGGGGAGCGGCGCAAAGAGGAGATCCTGCTCGCCTATGAGTTTGGTGTAGACGACCACATCGCCGAGCCGTTCGATCCGGTTGAGGCTGTGGCTCGCGTCGAAGCAGTGATCAGACGCTGCAAGCGACTCGACGATCATACTCTAGGCCTGTTGAGAGTTGGCGATGCCGAGCTCTCGATCGGCAAGCTGTCGTTCCAGTCGGCCGGTAGGCCGCCCGTGCCGCTGACACCCATCGAAATGCGGATTCTCGAATACCTGATGCGCAACAGCAGGATCGTCATCAGCCCGGAAGCACTGCTTCGTTGGGCCTGGGGGGACGATGTCGAATCCGACAGCAATCGAGTTCACGTCTACATGATGCGGCTGAGACGGAAGATCGAACAGAACCGATCGCGTCCCGAGTACATCCACACCGTGCGGGGTGTCGGCTACACGTTCCGTCCGCCAGCGCCGTCGCTCGTTTCCTCTGTGTGCAACGTTCAGTAGAATCGTTCCTGAAGGTTCTGACAATCTCGTGCATGAATCAGCTCCGATCCAGGTCATCCTCTGGACCCGGAGCTGACTGATTTCCGACACTTGGCGGGCCGAATCGTTCCAAACGCTTGAACGACTCTGGAACTCAAATCGACAGTCATGTCGCGGCCCAAGGTAGGGCGCCCAAACTGAAAATACGTTGGCTCCACGTACCTCGTCTCCCAATCCTTGAACCATTTGTGAGTGCCGATGATCGTGAAATCCGAGCAACCCCGAGTTGACCCGCCATGTCGGCGCCGCGGTGCGAACGAGTAGGTGTCCGTTCAAACGCGCGTAAACGCCATTGGATCGAAAGCTTCATTCTGACCATCCAACATTCCCCAGCCTCGACAGCTGGCGCAACGAGTCCTTCAGGACCCGTACCGCCCCCCTGACTCGAGTGGACCAGGGCTTTGCTTGCAAACCTGCCGGTGCTCGGCATCGTGATGGGAGAAGCGCTCCGCATGCGTCACGACGACGCGGGGATTGAATCGCCGTGTCGTATGTAGCGCAGCTGCAGCGCGGATTACCGGTCAAACGCCGAGTTCGCGGTCAACGTGCATTGTGATTCAGAGTCGATGGGCGCCGACACGGGTAGCGCACACCTTCGCCGATGGCCAGGGTTTGTCTGACGGATGGTTCAGAATGTCACCGTTGTTAAAGGAAGCCCCGGTTATGGTCAACAGACGCACATGGCAGAACCGGGGGGTGGCCGACAACGACTTCAGCCGCCCGACCATTCGATGCGATTACCCGCGACGGTCGATCCGGCACTACGTCACCAATTGATCAAACCGGTGGTGGATCCCGTTTGACCACGAAAGTTGACGGTATCACAACCCAGTGGTGCGGTGCCTTAATGCGGTACCCGGGATTCGGAGCCTTCCGCCCGGCAAGGAGTGTCCGTCGATCAACTACAGGACGATTGTCGATGATCGAGACGAATGTCATTCGGATCCCATGATGCGGCGATGAGATCGAAATCGCTGACATGAAATTCCCTCAGATTCGCAATGAGCGTTCGCGACAGTCCGCCTTACGCGTCAGTGCCCCTGTAGCTCACCAACTCACCTGGGCTGTGGCTCCGCCGGTCTGCTCGTAGTACTCCACCTTGACCTCGTGTGTCCCGGCACTCACCGGCACCGTTGCGGTGTAGGTCGTTGGTCCCTGCTTCTGCCACTGGTCGATCAGCACCGTCCCGTCTAGATAGACCCGGATGCCGTCGTCGGTCGTCGCCGTGAACGTAACGTTCCCACCGCTGAAGTCGAACTGTCCGTCCCATCTCACCGAGAAGTTGTCCGGACCGACCCCATTTCCGGGTCCGCCGGTCCCCCAGTTGTAGTTGATGCTCGTCTCACACTGGCTGAAGGTGGGAGTCCCGCTCAGCGTCTTGTTAGCGTAGTACTCCGCGAAGAACTGCCCTGTCGCACAATTCGTCGGCTGTGCCATCCAGCTCACCTGGGCTGTGGCTCCGCCGGTCTGCTCGTAGTACTCCACCTTGACCTCGTGTGTCCCGGCACTCACCGGCACCGTTGCGGTGTAGGTCGTTGGTCCCTGCTTCTGCCACTGGTCGATCAGCACCGTCCCGTCTAGATAGACCCGGATGCCGTCGTCGGTCGTCGCCGTGAACGTAACGTTCCCACCGCTGAAGTCGAACTGTCCGTCCCATCTCACCGAGAAGTTGTCCGGACCAACCCCATTTCCGGGTCCGCCGGTCCCCCAGTTGTAGTTGATGCTCGTCTCACACTGGCTGAAGGTGGGAGTCCCGCTCAGCGTCTGGTTAGCGTAGTACTGCGCGAAGAACTGCCCTGTCGCACAACTCGTCGGCTGCGACGCCTCGATGGTGATCGTTCCTGACGTGCCGCTGTTATTTCCGGGTGCATCGTCGGTTTCCGTCCCGGGCAGCGTCGCGGTTGCAGTCACCGTGTAGCCGGTGTTCGCGCTGGTTGAGGACGTGTCCCAGGCGAAATCCACCGTTGTCGACGCTCCAGAGGCAAGCGTCACGCTCTTTGCACCCGGCAGTCCCGGCGCGCCGCTTAGCGATACCGTAAGGCCGGTCTCGGTGAATGAACCGGGGTTACTCACCGTGACGCTCACGGTCACTTGCTGTCCCTGCGTTGCCGTACTCGGCACGCTCACGCTTTCGATCGCCACGTCGTGCGCCTGTTGCCCAACGTTGATCTGCGCCTGACCAGAAGCGTTGACCGATCCGTTCGTCGCCGAAATCACTACGGTATGTGAACCTGAGGTGATCGGTTTCCAGGAAATCGTGACGTCGGTAGAATCGCCCGCGTTCAGATTGAGCGTCTGATTGGAACCGACCGTGGCGTTCGCGTCTCCCAGGGAGACGGTAAGTGACTCGGCCACGTTCCCACTATTGTCGATGTGCGCGGTCACATTGTTGTCCACGTTGAGATAGGCCGGCTGTGTCAGCACCTGAACGTTGGTGACCGTCACGTTGTGGCTCACCGCGTCGACGGTGACGATCGTCTGCTTGTTGAAGTTGTTGTTACTGTTGACAACGGTGGCGCTGAGCGTGTGATTGCCGGAACCACTCGGCGTCCAGTCGAATTGGAAGTCCCGGCCATTGCCTGCAATCAATGTAAATGATGACGGATCCGGTGCCCCTTGCGATGTGGTCAGACTCGTTGTTCCGTCCTGCAGTGTCAACGCCAGGTTTGCCTCATCGCTGTTCCCCTGGTTTTGCACGTGGACCGTGACCGTGGTTGCCACGCCGTCAACGACCGGGGTGGGTGCGGTGATACTCGTTACCTCAACGTCGTGCGTCTGAGTCCCGCCTCCAGGTGAGCAATCACTCGACCCGGTGATCGATTGACCCCAAAGTTCTCCCATCGCGTCGTATCCCGTCTGGTTGGGATGGAGCGCGTCGGCCATCTGGTCATTTTCATGTGCCTGGAAGTAGGTGAAGAAATCTGGGCCGATCTTGATCCCGGTGTCCGCCGAGATCTGCGGGAGACGCGCGTTGTATCCCTGTATCGCCTGCCGCCGAATGAGTCCAATGTTGTTGTTACCCTTGGTCCACGGCACATATGCAACAAAGATGTTGCTCGGTGAGATCCCGGCTGCAACGAGGCTGCCGATGATCTTCTCCATATTGCTCTGCCATGTGTCCGCCGTTACCGGATTTTGCCGGTTCGCATCGTTCGTTCCAGCCATCAGCATCACGTGGGTAATGCCAACCTGCTGGACGTGAGAGGTGTAAACACTCATTCGGTTAATGATCTGCTGGGTTGTGAGGCCGCCGTAGCCGTCATTCATCAGGAACTCTGCGCTTCCGGTTGCCTGCGACAGACAGTCATTGGCACTTACCTGGAATCCGCGGTACCACAGACTGTTGCTCGGGTTGTACTGATAAAAGTTGCGGCAGTCGAGACTTGACGATGGCGACTGCACGCACGACTCAACCGGCGTGTTCGAGCTTGCTCCGAGATATCCGGCTGTGATCGAGTCACCGATCGCATCCCATAGGTTCCCGACACCAATCTCCGGTCGCGACATGTACGCTTCGGGATTCGTCAGACGATTCTCCGAATTGTCGACGACGTATGCATCCAACCGATGATCGCCTCGCGAGGCCGTAACTGTCTGTGCGTAGGGCGCAGACAGGTCGAAGATCGACGTGCCATCGAGGACGAACTCGATTCCACCACCGGACGGTACGCCGGTGGCCACTGCCGCAAGGTTGAGTGTTGTCGATTCCTGGATATAGGGGATGACGAATGTGCCGCCTTCATCCGTGATCGCAACGGTGTCAGGCGGTGTCAACGATGTAATGATTGCGGTGGTCCCACCGCCTCCTCCGCCCGGGACGTAAACTCGGAACTCAGCCCCGGCGCCCACGGCTTGGACCCCAAGGTATTGGATCGAGACCGTTCCAGATTGGAGGTCGGTAGACTGTGTGTAGTCGGTTCCCTCGGCTAAGTCTGCACCGTTGTACGAGAGGCGCCAGGTCTGGGCGCTCCAGTTCGTGACGAGAAAGCGTGGTTGATAACGGGCATAGCCTTGCCCCAGAGTGAACGCGGCTTGATTGCTCGAGGCCTGGACGCGATATGCCGCAGTTGCCGGAGCGAACCCATTACTATTTCCCACTCGAACGCTGATCTGTGGGGCGCGGTAGTCGGCGGAATATGCGGCAGGGCTGCTGTAACTATTCAAGTTGCTGTTGCCGACAAGTAGCAGGTAGGTCGAATCTTCGCTCGAGCCAGCGCTCCAGGTCTTTCCGTCCGAATTGCGCCAGGCGATCCGTTTTCCTCCACTCAAGCTCTGATAGAAGATCACGTCGGCGTCCGGCCAATCGCTGTTCTGCACGAGGATCGGATCGAGGTACGGACCACCAGTGCTATAGAATCCGATATAGTCGGAGAAATTATTCTGGAAGTCACTCGCCTGCACTACCTGACCGTCGTCAACAGCTGACCAGCCCGAGTTCGAGTTGACCTGGACCTCCCGATCCTCGCGAGAAACGCTGACATCGGTGCTCGTTGTGGTGTGAACTTGGATCCCGACCTGGCCTGCGTTCCACACCGTATACGTGATCTCGTAGGTTGTTCCATCCAGCGATGACGATCCTCTGGTAAACGTGCCGGTTTGGCGCACGACCGCCTTGGTCTCGTCAGACGAGACCAGTTCGACCTGGCCGGTGATGCTCGTGTAGTACCAGTTTCCGCCCACCAACACTCGATGATCGACCAAGTTGTCGCGATCGAAGACCAGGTTCTGGGTTCGGGACGGGTCATTCTGAAGATCGTACCAGGTCGAAATGCCGCCCCCAGTGGCGCCATCGAAGGTGAGCTCGAACTTGCCTGGAGACGTAACCGTGACGGTGCTCGACGTCGTGGTGGCTCCGATGTTCATCACACCGATCGTCTGGCTTGAGGCAGAGGCAGCTGACGTTGCTACAGCGTTCACGGCCCTCAGTGTGTTGGAGAGGAACGACATCGTATTCGGGAGGGAACCGCCGATGTTGGTCATGGGGGAGTTGAGTATGCCATCAATGGTTGGCTGGAGGTCAATTTCGTTGCTCGCGCCCCGCTGCTGGCCAAACGGACCGTTTCCTGGCCCGAGCCACCGCAGCATCAGATTTCCATATTGGAGCGCGGCTGGCCGGTTGTCGTCCGGAGACGTCAGCGCGTCTGGCGTGATCTGCTTGTCCGCAATCGTGACCGGCAGGCCCTGCATGGCGAACCAGGCTCGTCGTTGAAGACCGAACGCGTTGCCGTTGCCGTTGTTCGGCTGGAACCGTGATTCGACGGTATTGATGTAATTCTGGCCGTCAAATCCAAGCTTGAATGTCGTGACGATCTGCCCAGCCGCCCCGATTTGGTTGGTCAAAACTACTTCGGCGTAATTGTCATGTCGGACCAGGTTGACGCCTACCTGCGTTGCCTGGCTGCGAGCCCAGCCCCTTCCGTTCCGGCTCTCTTCTGAGACGACCTGGAACTTTTGGAGGATCACGTCGTCCCCCGCCTCTATAGAGACTGAGTTGTTTGCCGTGTCAAAGACGAAGTCTTGGTATCCGACGACGGTCGTCGCCCGAATACGTACCCGCAGCTTCGTACCAGCGCCCGTGCTCTCGTCAAAGACGAGATACGGACTGAGGGCTCCGGTGTTCGGGTCGGTAACGAGGAAGTCGGCTGGATTCTTGAGCGGATTGTGCACGGAAACGACGACGCTGCCGTCTGCGCTCCCTCTACTGTTGGGGGTATGCGCGGCTACCGTCCCGCCGAATGGTTGAAGTGGTAAGAAGGACAGCGAAAGGATGACTGCAATAAGACGATAGAAACGGATCATTGCAGATCGACGTCTCGGTGAATGCCAACTCATCTCGATATCCTTTCTTCCCTTTCCTAAGGACGCACACTGGACGCTCACAGGGTCGTGAGGCGAGCGATGACGCGTCCCGGCTCGTTCACGGCCTACCCGAACAGGGCATACATCGAATGACGGCAAAGTCGTATCTTGAAGTTGTCGCAACCTGAGCGCGGCTTGAGTGTTGTCCGCTGGTTGGCCCAGATGTTTTGATGTCTGACCAGCGGGTGTGCGGACGAACCGACTTTCGAATGACAAAGCTAGCTGACGAGTCTTTTCGGCAACGTCCAGCCCATCGGTCATCGCCGAATCCGTTACTGGCCCCCTGGCTCCACGCTGTTGTCGAGTGTTTGCTTGCTACTGATGAGACGTGATGACACATCTAGCCCCTCTCCAGGATAGCGTCCCTGCCTCGTAAACCTGTGACATCAACGCGGTCCTTGCCTGATCGTTCGTTCAGATGATGTTCAGGTGATTGCCACGACATAACGGTATTTGCATCAGAATCGTCACCCGCAGCTCCTATGCGTTCAGGGGAAATCCGCACCGTGCGAGATCTCATCCGTGAATCGCCCGCTTGGCGTTGTCGTAACCGGTTCGTGCGGCCGAATCGACATCCGCGGCATTGACTGTCCGGCACTAGGTCACGGGCCTCTAGCGAAGCGGAGCGGCGAATTGTCGCGTCCAGAGCTGATCGCTGCTGTGACCTTTTCGCTGACTGATCTGTCAGACCGCCTCAAGACGGGGAGAAGCAGGAGAGCACACCGTCACGCTAGTCTCGGGATTACCAGTGCCGGTGTTCGGAAGGTAAGAATGCGACGCGTGAATGGCGGTGGTGCCCCCTCCGGACACGCGCCCTGTTTGAATCAGACCGACGCCGGTGCTGGCCCACAACAGCGACGCGTCGTCTCGCCGAACGAATCCGTAAGCAGGAGAGGTGGAGATGCAGATTCCGGACAACGCTTGGCGCCGGACACCGCTGCGGCTACGGATTACGAGCCTGCTCGCAATCTGTGCGTTACTGGCCGTCGCAGCAGCGGTCGTCTGGCCATCCGCCGTGATACCGCGGAGGGCACAGCCAAGTTTCGCCTTCAAACCGGCGTCGTCTGTCGTTGACGTTCCGACGGTCACTGGCGGCGGCGTTGTGACATCCTCCGGAAACGGCGCGTCGTCAAACCAGGTGACGACGGAACTTGGACAGCTTGCGGCCCCGTCGCAACCCGAAGCCACGCCGTCATCCACCGACGCTGGCCTTTATTTCTCGCAGACCGGTCACTCCATCGTGCTCTTCAAGGACTTCTGGAAGAGGTCCGGCGGACTCGAGACGTTCGGCTATCCACTTACGGATGAGATGGTGGAGACTGAGCCTGATTCAGGAACAAGCGTCGTCATCCAGTATTTTTCGACGCAGGTTCTGGAGTATCACCCGGAGTTTACGGGCACGCCGTATGAGGTACAGCTTCAGCGGCTTGGCGTTGACGACGCTGCTCGCCGCGGGCTCTTTGCCACAACGGCGTTCCAGCCGATTGCGCCGCCAACGTTCGAACGGGATGACTGCGTGTACTTTAGCGATACCCAACATCAAGTCTGCGGCGAGTTCCTTGATTTCTGGCGAACCCACGGACTTGACTTTGGCGACTCTGGGATTTCGGAACGAGAAGCTGTCTCTCTGTTCGGGTATCCGATAAGTGAGCCGTTCACGAACAGCGAAACAGGTGTCGTCACACAGTACTTTGAACGCGCGCGCATGGAACTTCAGCCTGGGGCATCCGGTTTGACACCGGTGGTTCTCGGATGGCTTGGCGCTGACCTTCTGTATGCCCGGCAACCGTCGTCATGACTATTCTCGGTATTCGGCAGTGAATATTGAGCACCCGCGGCGCCTGGTCGATCAGTGGGCAGGGCTATCGGTGTTGCTCTGGAGATGGCTGCACCACTATGATGTGCGCACCTGACTGACCTACTCTCGATCGCGCCGTGCGCCGTCTTCGTCTCGACGACGCGTCCGTTTGAAATGTTTATGTCGATCTCTAGGCTTTCGAGAGACGAATGGGACCGATCCATGACAGGACCTGCGCGTCCTAATGTATCCGCAGCAGATTCCACAGCATTCTACGTATGCTCGGGCGACACGTGTCCAGAGCGCGACCGAGTCATCTGGCGTATGTGGGCAGACGTTCGCGGAAATTTTCCTGGATATCTGAGCGCTGCGGCAGCGGTACTCGGTGCCCGCGTGGAGCTGACGCCCAACTTCTTGTTCGTGGATTCCAATATCAAGTTATTCGCGATCCCCACCAGCGCTGTCGAGCGTGTCGCTCTGATTTCAGCGGTAGACCGTCCTGACGGTGCGATTCTTCTGATCGATTACTGTGATGCGACGAGAACGGTTCGCCGCTTCTGGCTTCGGGACGCCAAGCGCCGAATGAAATCGCCATTGGCATCACGGCTCAGCCGCTTCGCCATTCAATTCGAGGCGGCCGGTATCGCGCGAGTCGACACTGGCGATGTCGTCCCTGGCCTTCTGATGGTTGTTCGATCGACGGATCTGCAAAGCCACGAGTCAAAGCCGGCTGATTGGAGCGGGCAGGCGACAATATCCTTGGCCTCTGGAGACTACGTTTCAACGATGTGGCTCGTCGATGACTGCCTCCGAGCTATCGTCTCTGATACGTTCGTCGAAATCCAGGTCTCGGACATCGCCGGCTATACTTTGATCGAAGATGAACCTTCCAGTGCGGGCAAGACCATGTTTCTGACCGTCTGGGATGACGAAACACGGGTTGACCTCCGTCTAAGGTTTGCCGAGGAAGCGCCAAGCGTCTCCGCGTCTTCCGTGCGCGAGCTCATCGAGCTACTCGTGCGCCGTGGGGTCGCGGACCTCGCGGATGAGCGCGGTCCATTGGCTCGAGCCACGCTGGGAAGCCGTCGCGATGTCGACCGTCGAAATGACGGGACTCCGATTGTGGCTGGAGGAGGCGGAGGACTCTTTGAGATCCATCGCCGCACCCCACACGGCTCCCATCGGACGGCAGATGACTTCAAGGGCGCGAGAGAAACAGT
The DNA here is from genome assembly GCA_963822235.1 of uncultured Chloroflexia bacterium. GTDB lineage: Bacteria > Chloroflexota > Chloroflexia > Thermomicrobiales > Thermomicrobiaceae > CALAGB01. The sequence continues at coordinate 45,319 of CAWGGU010000004.1, read as the reverse complement.
CTCGAGTCGGACTTTTGCGGTTCAACCACCCCAGGACGACATGCTGCGGGAGCATGTCGCGGCGCGACTTGAGTCGTTGAGAAGACTGCGAAATGCCGAACTGATCTCGGATGAGGATTGGCAGCGGCAGCGAGCTCGCGTTCTTCTCGCGGTCGACATTTCCGATCGACTCTTCCAGTTGAGGGCGCTGCGCGATGCCGGATTGATTTCCGTTGAGGAACACGACACGAAGCGTGCCGACCTGCTCGAGGATCTGTGATGCAGTGTGGAGCGAACCTGAGTCCAGAGCGGACGACGGCATGAGTGCGTCGCCGCGGCCGAGAAAGGCGCACCTGCATCAGCTTCGAATCGTGCGCCCGGAGCCTGTCCGGGTCGTGTGCCCGTATTTCACACTGGCAGAGACGGGTGATCGGGCTGAAGTGCGAAATGTAACGCTTCCGTTGTGCTCCGCTCTTCCGGTGGTCGCCCCGATTTCCGTCAGCCGGGAGCGCGCCTACTGCTCGACTTCGGCGTACCACCGTTGCCCGCATATGGTCACCGCGACGATGCGACTCGAGGCGGCAGGCAGAGAAGAGCGAAACCACACCGGCGTGCGCGGAGTCGCCCGAGCGCTCCTCACCTCTGCGTTCTGGATCCTTGCAATTCCGACGACTCTCACAATCCTCATCTTGATCGCACTCTTTCTCACCGCGCGTTGACCGGAAAGTTCTGCCAGCCACGTTCGGTCGTTGTTGCACAGACGAGTGAACAAGTTGTCAGTTGACGACCGACGTGCTCAGGTCCTGCCCGTCAGCCCTACACGCCAAACTGAGCCAGAGTCGTCCACTCGTCGTCGGATTAGGGGAGACCAATGAGCTTGGCGTCGGCCACATCCTCCCGTCGCTTCCGGACCCGGACTCGCGGCCCGGCCAAGCCGACCCCGGCCAGTCCCCCACCCGCGTTCTCCGTGCCGTTGCCCCGCGCGGGGCTCTATGATGCCGTCCTCGACCTGTCACTGGTCATCCCGATCTTCAATGAAGAGGAAAACCTCAACCCTCTTTACCAGCGCGTCGGCTCGGTCCTGGATAGCCTGGAGCGCTCCTACGAGCTGATCTTCGTCGATGACGGCAGTACCGACGGATCAGCAAGCATCATGGCCCAGCTTCAGGCCAATGATCCACATGTGCGCCTGCTCCGTTTCCGCCGCAATTACGGTCAGACCGCGGCGATCGCGGCGGGATTTGCGGCTGCTAGCGGCGCGGCCATCGTTACGCTTGACGGCGATCTGCAGAATGACCCTGATGACATTCCTACGTTGTTGGCCGCGCTCGATGCTGGCTGGGATATCGCCAGCGGTTGGCGTGCCGATCGTCAGGATCCCTTCCTGACACGCACGTTGCCATCTCGCATGGCCAACGGACTTATTTCTCGCATCGCGGGACTGTCGTTGCACGACCACGGCTGTACGCTCAAGGCTTATCGGGCCGATTTGGCAAAAAGCCTTCGATTGTACGGCGAGATGCACCGGTTCATTCCGGCCGTGGCCACCGGTCTCGGTGCGACGGTGATCGAGATCCCGGTACAACACCATCCGCGCCACGCCGGGCGGTCGAAATACGGTCTGAGCCGCATCTTCAAAGTCTTCCTTGACCTCATCTTGCTCAAATTCCTGCTGACGTATGCCAGCCGACCGTTGCGAGTCTTCGGAGTTGCGGGGCTGCTGGCGGCCAGTATGGGAGTGTTGATCGGATTTTATCTGTCGGCGGAAAAGCTGATTGCGAATCAGGCGATTGGCGGACGCCCGCTGTTGGTACTGAGCACGCTACTCGTCATTTTCGGAGTTCAGTTGATCTCAATGGGGCTGCTGGGAGAGGTGCTCGTACGCATCTACCACGAAGCGCAGGAAAAACCGATCTACACCCTCCGCGAGCGACTCGGGTGGAGCGTCCACGGTGACACCGCGACCAATGGAGTGGTCCACGCTGACCAGTACATTGGAGATGCGACCGAGCCGCTGGTGGCTGGCACTGGCGATGACCCCAGTCGAGGTACAAACGGTGTGAGACCGGCGGATGCCGATCTCACACACGTGCACTAGCGACGAGCGTTCCGCCACGCTCTTTCGAGCGTGGCGGCGCGTCTTTCCACTATTTGATTACGCGCACGATCTGAACCGTCACTGGGCCTCCATCGGTCACCAGGCGGAGATCCGCTCCATTTGTCAGGTGGCCGGCGAACACCGCACTCGGCAGTGAGATCGTAACCGTCTTCCAGGCGCCGGTCCCCTGACCCTTGATCTGAGGACCCGACACAATCCCGTTCGAGCTTTGATATTCCAGGTGCCAGGCGCCTCCGTTGTCGAGGTAGGTCACCGCGACCTGGACAGTCCCCTGCGACGTCGGGCTGATTACACGATCGTCGATCGCCAGTTGCAGATCGCTATTGATCGTGCGGCCAAGGTAATCTTTGCCACTGGTTACCCATCCCAGTCCGTTCGTGTCAACATACTGACCGTTCCCGGTAGCGTCCAGATTGAGCGGTGTCAGCCAGCGCGGCAAAGCATTGATACCGTCGAAGTTGCCCAGAACCAGCAAGGCGTCGGGCGATTGGGACGGGCTCTTGCCCAGGCTGAGCTGGACGTAGCGTGGCAGGTCGCCTCCAAGGAAATCGAGATCCTGTGAGTCGATCCAGAGGAAGCTGTATTGGTCGGCGAGGGCGCGCAGAAAGGACATCCGGATGGCGTACTTTAGCTTGTTGGGATCCGAGGTTGTCACCTTTTTGCCCTTGTTATCCCCATACCAGTTCTCGAGCTGGCCATCGATATGACCTTGCGTGACGAGAGGCTGGAACGTAGAGTCGTGCGTCGTCACCATCCCGTTGACGAATTCGCCCCATTCGCTCCACGTGGGGGCCGCCTCATAGTCCTCACTCATTCCGGTTCCGCGGATGCCCAATCCGCGTGCCATCAACGGAATAGTTCCGTCTCGAACCGCCTGGGCGTACTGTGGTTTGCTGAACTTCCCGCCGTATGCACCGATGAAGTCGGGCTTGACGACGGTGAAGATTTTCCACTCGGCGCCCTGGAACGCGGTGAGCGTGTCTCCCTGATAGCGCAGAAGGAAGTCACGGAGGACTGTCGGCGTGAAGCCGAGGCGCTCGAAATTCGCGATGTCGGTCTTGAGCATACCGGGCTCACCGCTCGCAGTTATTCCTAGCTGCAGTCCGACCAGTCTGGGGTCATCGCGGTAACGTGCTCCGAGCGCCGTGATGAACGGCTTCCACTCATCGACCCAACCGGGCGACCACTGTGGAAGTTCGACCTCACCGTCGCTCCCGATGAAGGTCGGCCAATTGTGACGGTTTCGGATGAAGGCTGGCACAAAGTCCGGAGTGCCGGCCTTGATACGTAGGACGAGCGGCCCTTTGGAAAGCTGATTGTCGAGCGCGGACCAATCGAACTGGTTGTCACCCTTTTGGATGTCGGCCCAGGTGATCATGTAGGTCCGCGTCGTCATGATGTCATTGGTGGTGCCATATCCGTAGATCGCTGAGTGCGCCGACGGAGTGACGTCGCTTGGCAACGTCCAGTCATCGCCGGTGACCGTGCGCACAATCGTCGCCGAACCGGACGGCGCTGTATTCGTAGCTGGCGTCGCCGGCGTCGCTGGTGTTGCCGTTGGTGTCGGGCTCGGTGTTGGCGTCGAGATTGGCGTGGCTGTTGAACTCGCCACTGGTGCCGACGCCGCCGACGTTCCAGAATTGTTGACGTTGATGTTGATCGTGGTGGTACTCAGGATTGAGTTGTTGCTATTTCGAGCGGTTGCTTTCAGTCGGTGCGTACCGTCAGGGAATTTCGTGCTGTCGAACGTCCCAATCCAAGGCGATCCGTCGGTATCCATAGCGAGCCAGGTCCCGCCGTCGATGAAGAAGGACATTTTCGTCGTTCCCGACGGTCCGGTTGCCTCCATGGCGACGGTTCCACTCACCTGCGCCGCGTTCGCCGGGTTCGTCCAGACCACGGTTGAAGATGCGGTTGTTGCAGAGGTGGCTGGCGCGGACGAATCCGGCGTAACGGATTGCCCCGTTCCACCGGCTGGTGGTGCGCTGCCGACGGTAATCGTGATACTGCCCCGACTCAAGACCTTGTTGCTCGCGTCGCGAGCCGTTGCCTTCAGGACGTGTGCGCCATCAGATAGAGATGTCACGTCAACAGTGGTCGTCCAGGGGCTACCGTTGGTGTCGACGTCGATCCACTTGTCATCAACGAAGAAGCCCACCCTCGCCGTGGTGCCCGGCGCCGAGACTTCAAGTGTAATGTTTCCGCTGACGGTAGCACCGTCAACGGGAGTGAGCCACTCGACGCTGTCACTTCCAGCAGCACCGATGACTCGTGGCACTGAGACAATGATGGAGAGGACAACTAACGTTATCGCCAACTGCGAATATAGTCGTCGCTTTCCCCCGATTCGCTGTATCACCAATCCAAAACCTCCCAAGCGTACCGAATGAGCATCTGTAGGCAGATGCCGGGCCATTTTCGAACTCAACTTAGTTCGTGATCCCCTAATCAACTATTCACCGAAGGTCGCGAATGCCGACTGAAGGGATGGCCCTTTTGGTCGTCTGTGACATGACCGCTGTCCTATTCCCCGCGCGGTCGTAATTGAGAGGTCTTCGAAGCAGTGCTGTCAGATAGAAGCTCGCCGTGGTGGACCAAGATTGGTCGTTTTCGGCACAGCGCTAGCGTTCCCGGGAAACATTCCCGGGCATCGACAGCGGTGTTAAAAATCAGTTATGAGATTCCGGCGATCGTTTGACTTTTGCTGTCCCCGATGACTCCGGGGCGCAGCACCCGACGTTGTCGGGATCGCCGAGCAAGGTCACCGCAAACGGGCACCTCGTTCACAGCTGCAGCAGACGTGAGGCTGGCGCGGACTGGTTTCCTTTTACTGGTTTGCGTCGGCGCTTGACAGCAGGCGAACGGTCGTCCCCTCGTCCGTCGATGCCTTTGCCAAATAGCCCACGCCTGTCTGCAACCGCGTCAGTACTGTCCTCTCCGAACCTCGACCGAATTCGACTGTGGTGCCCAGTCGTTCCCCAAGACAAAAGTTACCCGGAGGCCTCCGGCAGTCAAAGTCATTTTGGGGGACGCCCCTACCATACAGGATCTGTGACAGGGTGGCAACCCAATCAACTCTGAACCGGCGCCGCCCATCAACGCCTTGTGGACGCCGTGCGGCCCGAGATGCAGACGGGCAATGCTTCGCCCGTCTGCATCTCGGGCGGTCCTGTCTGGCAAAAGTTTCAGTCTAGTCGTGCGTCTCTTCACCTCATGAATGCGGGTGGTCGATGTAGTGTGAACCGCAGAGTTCAACCACCTTCAGCGGTAACGGGTAACCGATGGGCAACGGTGCATGAGCAGCCAGACAACGCGAATCTCCCCGCAACGATGGGACGCTCGTCTCACGCTTCGGCGTTCCCATCTTGCCGCACTGTTGAAACGGCGAATCGAGTCGTTGACTCTGGACTGGGTTGCGACGGTGCTCTACGCGGCTACGTTCGTCGGAATCGTGGTGCTCGGCGGATGGCTTCGATTAGGTAGCTTGCGCGCCGAGAGCGTCTTCGACGAAGAAGGCATCACGGTACGGGAGCAGGCGGGCTTCGCGTTCACGAACCTGTATCCAGGACATCTTAGCCACCGAACGTTCGCCTACATGACTACCCACTACGCGATCAAATGGATGGGCTTGAGCGAGTTCAGCCTACGTTTCATGCCCGCGCTTCTCGGCACGATTGGCATCGGCGTGACTCTCCTCGTCACCCGCAGGATGTCGGGAAGTCGTGCGGTGGGGATTATTTCTGCAGGGTTGGTCAGTCTTTCGGTGTTGCATCTTCACCAATCGCAGTTCGCCCGCTTCTATGCGGGTCTGATGCTGTTCTCGTTGCTGGCGATGATATCGATCTACCTGGCAATCGAGACCGGTCAGAAGCGGTACTGGGCTGCCTTCGTTCTGATGACGACCCTGAATCTGTACAACCATCTATTTGCCGGGTTCGTGCTGTTCAGCAGCGTGACGTGGGCGGGCATCATGCTCCTCGTGGCGTTGCTTTTCCCGGCTACAGAACGGCCTCGTCGTGCGGTGGTGCGCCAGATGGGATTGCTGATCGCAAGCGGTGTCGCGATCACCTTGCTCTATCTCCCGGCGATCATCGACATGCTATCGAATTCCGAGATGCTTAACCGGCTCTATATAGGGCAGTGGCTCGGCAATTCGGCGTCTACCCAGACAGCGCAGCCTGCCGCGAGTTCGGCGACGGCGCTCCGCGCTGACGAAGTCACCGGATTCCACCTTCTCGTTGAGCTGAATCGCACGATGCACGACTTTGGGCCGAAGACTGAGCCGAAGCCGTGGATTTTCCTGGCCCTCGCTATTACCGGACTCGTGTCGCTCGTCATCTCCCGCCGCTGGCGGCTGCTCCTCTTCCTCATCCTGACCGCGGCGACTCCGTTTGTCCTCCTTACGATCATCAACTCAGGTCACTTCTTCAATCCGTACTACGTCATCTTTCTGTTGCCGTTGTATTTCATGGCCATCGGTCTCGGGGTCGAACGTTGTGGCTCGCTTCTCGGACGGGCGGTACGAGCTCTCGCCAACTCTCGTCGCTCATCCGCGCCGGCGATGAGCGCGATGTTCACTCTCGTCTTGTTCGTTCCCTTGATTATGTCGACAATCCCAGACGCCCAAACCTATTTCAATAACCGCTATCTGCTCGACCCTCGAGGTGCCGCGATGTTCATTCGGTCGCATCTGCAGGCGAAGGATAGCGTGGCGATGGTCGACGGAACCCACTACGCGGGCTTTTCTTTCTACGACGCGCTACTTCAGGGAAAAACGTATGACGGATCGAACCGACCGATCAAGCTGACGTCGGTCGCGGACGCGGAGCGCCAGCTCGATCGTCATCAGCGGCTCTGGATCGTCGCCGACAGGCGAGCGTTGCTGCTCACGAATCCTGATCTCTACCAGTGGGTCATCAAGGACTCGTTGGTGTTCCAGTTCAATGGATTTCCCGTCTATTTGAAGACACGCAAGGGCGATCTGATGTCACTGGACGACCGGATCGCGATGATGCGTGATGCGGCGACAGCTTCCGGTGGCACTCACAACATTGACATTCCCATCGGGCTTGGCGACCTATACGTGGCCAAGGGCGACTGGCACTCTGCGTTTGTCGCATATCAGCAGGCGCAAGAGGCGCAACCCTCGAGCCCGTTCCCACTGCGCAAGATGGGAGATCTCTATGCGGAACGTGGGGATTGGGTCACGGCTGCCTCGATCTACGAGACGATGACGCGTCGTTGGTCAGACCGCGCGGATTTCTTTACGCTGCTCGGAGACGCGTATCAGCAGCTAGGGCAGCCCGACCGCGCGCTCGACGCCTACCGCTCCGCGGGTCGTGCCGCGGGCTCTCAATCGGTCGGGCTCGTGGCGGCTGGTGCCTACTTCTCGCGCGCCAATGACACAGAAAACGCGATCGCCGCCTTCCAGCAGGCCATTCAACAGGATCCTGAAAACCGGTCCGCTTGGATTGGTCTCGCGAGTGCCGAGTGGCAACAGAACGACCAGACAGCTGGATTCCAGGCCTACCAACAAGCGTTGTCGATCGATGACGGCGATCCAAGCTCGACCCTCGCCCTCGCTCGATTCGCGTTGCAGGCGGGGCGGTATGACGAGGCGACGGGGCTCGCGCAGCTATCAATCAACTTATCTTGGAACGCGATCCTTGGATCGCAGAGTGGATATCGGCACAAGCAGCGAGAAAAAGCACCCTCGCTGGTAATTTCTGGGGAAATGGAGCTCGGGGATATCGCTGCGGCGCAATCTAAGTGGGATCAAGCCCAGGCGGACTACCAGGAGGCGGCGTCACTCGCGCCCTATGATCTCGCACCGGTCCTCCATATGGGCGCGCTGGCAACCCGTCAAGCTCGTCCTCAGGATGCACTGACATACTATGTGCAGGCTGCTGACATGGCGCCCGCGGACACGGAAGCACACACGCGTCTGGCGACAACCTATCGGCGGCTCAACCAGCCCGACCATGCCATTGCCGAATACCGAACCCTGGCGTCTCTCAATCCGAATGAGCCCTCATATCAACTCACGCTGGCCGAGTTGCTCAAGGATGCAGGTCAAATCGGAGATGCAGAGCCAATCTACCAGGATCTGATCAATAAGGCTGAAAAGTCGTGGGCGCAGCCTGCGCTCGCGCGAGTGGGCGGGTCGCCGTCGGTCCTCTCCGACCTCTCGGCTTACGCTCGCGCGTACGCGGGGATGGGCGACATCGTACGCGACCAGGCGATCCAGAGCGCGACATCGCTCGAGAGCGCTCGCCGACTTTACCTGCGTGGTCTCGCGTTCAACCCAGACGAGCCATCGCTCTACGCTGGTCTGTCCGAACTATATGTCGCCGATCGTCGGGTCGACGATGCGGTTTCCGCGTTCGAAGAATATGCGGCAAAAGCTCCCCCGTCGGCGGAGATCCAGACCGAGCTCGGCGTGCTGTACCGGCGTGCCGGCAGGATGACCGACTCGGAGGCGGCATTTCGGCGCGCAATACAGATGAGCCCCTCTTTCTACGACGCGTACATCCAGCTTGGAAGTCTCTTTTCGGCGACCGGTAAAGAGACCGACGCTCGTGATCTCTATCAGCAGGCGGTATCGGTGCTCCCGAATAATGGCGGCGCCTATAAGCGGCTCGGTGATCTGGCGCTTCAGGAAAACGAGGTGTCGGACGCGCTCTCCTTCTATCTCGAGGCAATCGCACGCAACCCGGAACACGCACCATCCTACGTTGCCGTTGGCGACCTGTATCGAGCGTCGGGCGACGTGGCAAGTGCGCGAGTTTGGTACGAGCGGGCCCTGCAGATCAAGCCGAACGAGCAATACATCCAACGCCGTCTCACCGATATTGGCGAAAGTTAGGTGATTTCGCGTGGAACGTAGCGTACGAGCGAACGAGCGGTCCGCAGAACGCAGAGATTCCAGCCGTCCAAACGACGGGCGACGTGGGAGCCTGATGGCGCTCGCCAAGGGGGGAAGCATTACTCTCGTCGGGAGTATGACCGCCTACGCACTTGGCGTGGCCTTCAATATCCTCGTGGCCCGACGAGTTGGTGCCGGCCAGTATGGGCTCTACGCGCTCGGCGTCTCAGTGACGACGCTTATTGCCACGTTTGCATCATTGGGTCTCGCGTCAGGCTCACAGCGTTTTGTTGCGATTCAGCATCACGACGGCGACGATGCGCGTGTTCGCGGCACAATCCGATTGAGTCTCGCGCTCGTCATTACGGTCGGAGCAATTGCAGCCCTTTTGCTCCATCTGCTGTCCGAGACTATTGCGATTCGGTTCTTTCATGATGCTCGCATGTCAGGGGTCATCCAGATCGTTGGACTCGCGGTACCTTTTTTGGTGGTCATCAACGTAAGCGGCAAGATGACCCAGGCGTTCGGGATCATGCGATACCGTGTCTATGTCGAAGATCTGTGTCAGTCGGCGCTGAAGATCGTGATCGGTATCGCGCTGCTGACGGCGGGGTGGCAACTGCGAGCCGTGCTGCTCGCGTACCTCATTCCAACGATCGCGGCTGCTCTGTTAATGGTCGTTTCCCTGACTGTCATCTATCCTGCCTGGCTTGGCAGAGGTGGAACCGGCAGAGTGGTATTCGAACCAACTCGGCTGCTTCGATTCTCCGTTCCGCTTCACCTGAGCAACGTCATCAACGAACTTCAAGGTAGGACTGAGCTCCTGTTGCTCGGAGCGCTAGGTACGGCCCACGCAGCCGGAATTTACAATGTTTCGTTGCGGGTGTCGGTACTCGGCGCGATGTTGGTGAATGCCAGCATTGCGGTGGCCTCACCGTTGATTGCCCGCTTACATCACCGGAAAGATATTGGCGAGCTTGCATTCGTGTTCAAACTGGTCACAAAGTGGCTTATCCTGACCAATCTTCCGATTGCGCTGACAATCGTGCTTCTCGCCAAACCCCTGCTCAGTATTTTCGGAAGCGGATTTACTCAGGGGACCATGGTATTGAGCCTCCTCGCTATCTCGCGTCTCGTCGACGCCGCGACCGGCATCGGCGGAACACTCATCAACATGGTAGGTCGTACCGATGTCGCCCTGTTCAACTCCGGGTTTTCCCTCGCTTCCGCGATCACTTTGGATCTTTTATTGATTCCGCCTTTCGGTCTGCTCGGCGCCGCGATCGCCGCCCTCTGTGGTTTTGCCGTGATCAACGCCGTCAGACTGATTCAGATTTACCGTTGGTTCGGATTCCATCCATATAGTTGGCAACTCTGGAAGCTGGCAGTCGCCGGTGGCGTCGCTGTTATCTGCGTCCTTGTCGCTCGCTCGGCTCTCTCCGTGGAGAACGATCTGATATCGGCGGCAATTGCGACCGTTGTCCTCTGGGCTACATACAGTCTGACCGTCCTGGTGCTTGGGCTCGATGAATCTGATCTGGTGGTGACTAATGCGGCCAGAAGGAAGCTGACGACCATGCTGCCGCTGTTCGGCAAAGCGTGACGCGCGTTGGGAGCAGGTGATGCTGGGTTCGCGGAGTGTTCTGTGTATTGGGCTGGATGGTGCGACCTTCGACGTCCTCACTCCGTGGATGGACGATGGGACGCTTCCGAGCCTCGCGGCGATCCGGTCGTCCGGAGTGTGGGGTAATCTCGCGTCGACGGTACCTCCGTTGACTGCTTCGGCCTGGACGTCATTCATGACCGGCCGAAACCCGGGCAGTCACGGAGTGTTTCATTTCTTGGACCTGGCTGATCACGCGGCATATGCGCGCGGGCAGCGCCGCCTCGCTCCAACGAGCGCGGCTGAAACCCCGGCGATCTGGGACATCATTTCTCACGAAGGTGGCCGCGCAGGACTCGTAAATGTGCCGATGACGTACCCACCCAGACCCGTGAACGGACTCATGATCACCGGCATGATGACTCCGCCGCACGCGCCGTTCACGTATCCTGCTGATCTTGCCGGTCAGCTTGACGGTTACCGCATTGACGTCGCTCGGTTCGAAGGAGAAACACCCTTTGCACGAGACACGGATGATGCCTACGGCGTGAGCGACGTGGACGGGGTTATTCGCGAATACCACGAGCTCCTTCTGACTCGCGGCGCCGTCGTCAACCGGTTGGTGCGCCGTGAACCGTGGGACTTCTTCATGGTGGTATTCACTGGGACCGACCGGATCGGTCACTATGCTTGGCCCTACCATGAGCCCGCCGATCCGCCGATTGGTGGCGATGTTGCGGCACAACGCCGTCGGGCAGTACGCGACTATTACCGCGCGCTCGATGCGATCATCGGGGATTTGGTCGATGCGGCAGGGCCGCACGCAGTCACACTGATCATGTCCGATCATGGAATGGGACCAGCGTGGGACCGCTACGTTCACATGAACGGATGGCTCTTTGAACATGGGCTGATCGCACTCGATCAGTCAAAAGCGACGCGATCGAACGCAGATCGATGGCTGTTGCGCCTCGGCATTCCACGTGACAAGGTGGCGCGTCTGGCTCGAGCGCTGCCGATCTCGAAATCGACGATTCGACGTGCAGCCAAAGCAGCGGGTCGAGTCACGATCGATCCACACATGAGCCAAGCGTTTTTCATGCCGATTTACAACCACGTCGGTGGCATTCATTTGAACCCCGGCGCGACGTCGACATCGGGGGATCTGTTGCAAGATCAGCTGATGGCGGAGTTGCGCGAGATGTGCGACCCGGCGACCGGCGAACGGATCTTCCGGCGTGTTGCCACTCGGTCAGAGATCTACCATGGTCCATACACGCACACGATGCCAGACATCATCACCATCGCCGAGCCCCAATACTCCGGCAGTATGCGGGTCAGCCATTTCACGTCGATGGTCACGCCTCGCCAGAACGTCGAGATCCCGGGGGCCCATCGTGACAACGGGATATTCCTCGCCACCGGTCCGGATATCCAGCATGAATGCAACGAACTCTCCGGGCTGAGGATTGAAGACCTCGCGCCGACCATCCTTCATCTGCTGGACTGTCCCGTCCCAGAGCAGATGGATGGACGTGTGTTGTTTGAGGCCATGGTTCCGAATCGCATCCATTCCATGCCCGAGCGCTTCTCTGCCGGAGACGGCGGCGGGCGCTGGACTGACGGTGTCGAACAAGTCGTGCATCCGGTGACCGAGCAGGATGACGAGAGCGTGCTCGAGCATCTCCGTGCGCTCGGCTACCTCTAACGTTTGACGGATCGGGGCCAGAGCAATGTTGCGTGTCGCAATACTGAGCAACTACATACCGCCAGAGTCTGGTCGGATGCTCGTCGGTGGGGTCGAGTCCGCGTCTTCGTACCTCATCGACGCACTTCGTGAGACGGAAGATATCGACATCCACGTCATCACGTGCGATCAGCCGACCGACATGCCCATTGTTGAGCGGCACGGAGCGATCACGCTCCATCGACTTCCTGGCTCGAGCCGGGGTCAGGTTCTTACGCGTTATCGCTCGATTCGACGCAGGATTCGCAGTCAACTGGACGGGATTCGACCGGACGTGGTACACGCGCAGGATCTCGATAAATACGCATTAAGTCTGGTCGACTCACCGCGCCCTTGGGTCGTCACCGTCCATGGCATTGCGCGAGAGGAGGCAAAGTTTGTCGATGGCTGGCGCGATCGGCTACGAACGTGTCTGCGCGCGCGGTTGATCAGCGAGCCGACGATGCGCTCTACGCGCAACCTCATCGCCATCAGTCCGTACGTCAAGCGCTATTTCCCGTCCAGAACAGATCGTCGCGTATACGACATTCCAAACGCGATCGACGAACGCTATTTCAATATCGATGGCTCGGGAACGCTGGACCAGGTTCTGTACGCCGGACGAGTTATTCCTCGTAAGCGCATCCACGAACTCATCGAGGTGATTGATCGGGTGCGGATCGACCGGCCGAACGTCGTATTGCGAGTCGCTGGAGATCTGTCAGACCAGGCCTACGCGACGTCACTTCGAGAGTTGATTACGATGCGGGGCCTGGAAAACCACGTCGTATTTCTCGGGCAACTCCACGAGGACGCCGTCCTCGATGAATTTCGGCACTGCTCGGCATTGGCACTCTGTTCCGGACAGGAGACCGCTCCAATGGTCGTCGCCCAGGCTATGGCTGCCGCAAAGCCTGTTGTGGCGACCTCCGTCGGCGGTGTCGCGGACATGATTGACCATGGTGTTACCGGCTTCGTGGCTGGAATCCAGGAGAACGACGTTTTCGCCATGCACTTGCTCCGACTCTTGAGCCTACCGGATGTAGCACGCCGTTTCGGTGAAGCCGGCAGGCTAAGGGCGTCGAAAGACTATCGTGCGTCGGCCGTTGCCGGCCGTACCGTTGACGCCTATTTCGACATTGCCGAGAAGGTTCGAAACCCGAGCCAGGTGATGAGCAAGGGTGTGAATGGTGTACCGGTGCGCCAAGGAATCAGCGCGGCGGCCCTGAGCCGACATTCATGAACATTCCTGTAGCGATCGTCACGCTTCTTGCAAACGGTTGAAGCGGTGTACGCAGTGGACGACGAGCGAGCGTTCCGAGAAATTGACCGAAAGAGGAGTAGCCTGTGAACCGTCAACGCGGGCGAAAGCCGAACGTTCTGCTGGTGGTACTCGATTGCGCCCGGGCGGATCACTGCTCCGTCTACGGCTACGAACGGCCGACGACCCCGGTGCTCGAGCAGCTAGCCGCCGAAGGGACCGTCTTCGAGCAAGCCATCAGCCCAGCTGGTTGGAGCTTGCCCGCGCACGCCTCTCTGTTCACGGGTCTCTTCCCGTCACGGCACGGCGCTGACGATCAGCATCAGCGTCTCGATGTCGACGTGCCAACCATCCCGATACTGCTCGCGTTGGAGGGCTACCGCACTATCGGCATCTGCGGTAATCCGTGGGTAAGCCGCGAGACCGGCCTCGCGCGAGGGTTCCAGGTTTTCGATACCCTGTTGCCGATCCAGCCAGGCCACGGGTCTCGCATACGCCAGGCGACCGGACGGATCTTGCGCAAGGCGATGCTTTTCGCCGAAAACGGAGGATCGGTCAGCGGTGATTGGGCGACGCTTAAGGCCAAACAGTGGCTGCATCGACTGAAGGGACAGCCTCAACCGTTCTTTATGTTCGTGCACTTCAACGAGCCGCACACACCACATGAGCTGCCGCTCAAGCATCGGACGCGCTTCACCTGCGATTTGGCCGACAAGCGGACGGTTGCCGCCGTGACTCAGGACGTGAACGAGATCATCGCCGGATCCGTCACGTGGGATGCCGACGATTTCCGACTCTACAGTGCAATGTATGACGGAGGAATCGCGTACGCGGACGCCCGCCTCGGAAGCATCATCGCGGCAATGCGAGACCTCGATCTGCTCGAAGACACGCTCATCGCAGTGACCGCAGACCACGGCGAAGCGCTCGGTGAGCACGGACTGCTCGGACACAAGTGCGACCTGTACGAACCGCTGGTCCACGTACCGCTCGTCGTGCGCTACCCGGATGCTTTCGCTCCAGGCAGTCGAGCGGGAATGCTCGTTCAGACGCTCGACCTCGCCCCGACTATCCTCGATCTCGCCGGAGTCGATCGTCCGGACGCGCCATACGTGATGCAGGGGCGAAGTCTGCTCGGAACAGACGGCCAACACCCCTTTGCCGTCGCCGAGCAATCCATACCGAGATTCGACCTGTTTGCCGAGCGGTTCCCCTACTTCGATCCCGCGCCATACGAGCGCGAGCTCAGGGCGATCAGGCGTGAGCCGTGGAAATACATCTGGTCATCCGATGGCCGTCACCAGTTGTATAACCTCGACGATGACCCCGGCGAGCAGCGCAATCTCGTGTCCGTGTATCCGGACACCGCGGGAGATCTCCACCACTTGCTCTTCGAGTGGTTTGGCACGACAGAGCAAGTCGCGCCCGGTGTCCAGGCGGTCTTCGATGACTTAGTTACCGACAGACTACGGGATCTCGGATACATCCCGTAGTCTGTCGGTCATATTCTCACTGAGCTCCGGGCACCGCCAACCGCACGACTACTCTGTAGTGATCCCATCCTCACCTCATATTACCGGCTATTGTTAGCTCACCTGAACAACTTGCCATTGGTTGATGCGCGGCCCCGTAGTAACCGAATCACCTGCCCCAAACACAATGAGGTTGTTGGCCCCAAGTCCGATCGTCATCGAAAAAGCTGTGAATCCCATTGACGAACGACTGCATTCGGTCGGCTTCAATTCATCACGATCGAACGTGTCGGCCGCGTTACGCGTGTCAGGTGGAGAAACTGTGGAGGGCAAATGCGGGTCGTGCTGCTTGGAGACTTCCCGGTTAATCCCAACGTTTTGACCGGTGGGCCCCAGAGCGTCCTCGCATACCTCGTCAAGGGATTCGGGGACCATCCATCCATCGACCTACACGTCGTGTCCCTCGCACCCGGCCTCGACCGAGACCGGGTAGATCACTGGGCGGGTGCGACAATCCACTATGTCGGTAAGCCCCGTCTTCCGATCGAGACGCTCTTTCTCCGGATTCGGCGAGCCGTGCATCGAGTGCTCGACGACATACAGCCAGAAATCGTCCACGCGCAGGACTCGCGGCTGTCGAGTTGGCTCGCGACCGAATCCGGCTATCCCACCGTCATCACCGCTCATTCTGTGCACGGTCAAGAGACCAAATATCGGAGCAGTGCTTTCGAGCGCGCTCGAATTTCAGTTCACGAGCACGTCTTTTACGTCTATTTCAAAAATCACGTACGTCACCTGATCTGTATCAGTCCGTATATTCAGGAGCACTATTTAGGGCGCGTGAATGCTGGATTGCATTCAATCGAGAACCCGATCGACGACGCCTTTTTCGAACTGGATCCTGAACGAGGTGTCCAGGGTCGGGTGCTTTTCGCAGGTCTGCTCACACGCCGCAAACGCCCGCAGTTGCTCGTCGAGGCTGCCTCAATGGTGAGACCGAGATTCCCACATCTGTCGGTCCACATTGCCGGAGGTGAGGTGGACGCCCGTCTCGTATCTCGTCTGAGACAGGCTGTGAATTTCGGTGGGCTTGAGCACAACGTTGCGTTTCTCGGCCACCTTTCGGAGCAGGCTCTCCTTCAGGAGTACCAGTCGGCTTCGGTCCTTGTCCTCACGTCGGACCAGGAAACCTCACCCATGGTCATTCAACAGGCGATGGCCGCCGGTAAGCCGGTAATCGCGACGCGAGTTGGTGGGATTGCCGATTTGATCGATCACGGACGTACCGGGTTTCTGGTTGATCGCGGTGACGCGCAGGGAATCGCCAACTATCTCCAGGAGATTCTCCTCGACCCAGTTCGCGCGCGGACGATGGGGTTACGCGCCCGACGGGAAGCGATAGCTCGGTTTCGCGCATCTACGGTCGCGGGTCGCATGATCGACGTCTATAAGACGGTCGTGGCCGAATCCGTCGCACGTGAGCTCGTGCCGGAACCTGTCGGCGCGAGCGATTAGATAACGAAAGCGCGGAGATGCCACACGATGAACAAATCAATCCGACGGTTGGGATGCGGAACTTCGCGGGAGGTGTCGTGGCCCGACCCGTGCGCCTGTCGCCGCTGCTCTATCGCGGCGCACCGAGCGCAACGACGAAGCAGAAGATACTGATGAGACCGACTTATTGGAGCCAGCGATTTCACACCGGACCGCGATTCTCCGCGCTGCGAACGAGAGACGCCGCAATCGTCCTCCTCGTGCTGATGGCATTTGCCATAGCTTTGATTGCCGGAGCTGCGACGACGCGGCCAGGCTTGTCACTGCTCCCGCTCGGGCTTCTGCTCGTCGCGGGCGGACTCGAAGTCGTGCGCAAACCATTCAATGGACTCCTGATCTGGTTCGCGGTCGCACCGCTCATAGGGATTCGGGGTGTGTCGCCCGCATTCAACCTTGCATACGACGGAATCTATCGTCTGCTGACTCTTGGACTCGTCCTTCTGGTCATCCTCAACGTCCTTGCGGAACGGCGTTCGCTGAAGATCGGGTTACCCGAGGTCTTGCTCGCTCTCTATGCGATCTACACCGCAGGTTCGGTCGCGTTCTTCAGCTCGAATCTAAGAGGTGACTCGCTTACGGCCCTCGACCGCGTGCTTTTGCCTCTGGCGATGTATTTTCTGGCGAAGCATCTCGTCGATCGCCCCGAACGTCTCACGTCGATTCTCAGCGTGCTGTTGTTCGTCGCACTGCTACAGAGCGCGGTAGCGATCGCAGGGTCGATCCCGAGTTTGAGCGGATTCCTTCCACGAATTTGGTTCACGCGCAGCGATCGCTTTACAGGCTCGCTGGGAAACCCGGTGGCGTTTGGGACCACGCTGTTGGTGACGCTGGTTCTGCTGAATCATTTTCAGCGTTACACGTCGGACGCGCGCACGCGGTCGCTCATTAAGCTGGTCTCGGTAGTCGGCGCCGTGACTATTGCACTGACCTTCTCTCGATCGGTGTGGATTGGTGCCGCGCTTGTGCTACTCCTGAGCGTGACGCTTCACCGAAACACGGTGAAGTCGATCATCCCGCTCGCCTTGCTGACTGTCGGCCTTCTGTTCAGCGGATTCCTGGCTCAGGATGCCGCGTACGCCCGTCAGCGTTTCAGCGACTCCGAGACGATCTACGGACGGATCGGTCGAATTCAGGCATCGTTCCACATGTTCGAGGTTCATCCGATCTTTGGATGGGGCTATCGTCAGATGGACACTCACTTTGTGGAGTATCTGCGGCAGATCCCCTACTTCGTCCAGATCAACTACGTCGGTGGCGTCTCTCACTTCACGTTACTGACAATCCTGGTCGAGTTCGGGGTGGTCGGCCTCGCGCTCTACGTCGTTCCGATCTTCCTCATTCTGAAACGTAGCGTGCGAGCGGCTCGAATGATGCCGAGGCAAGGCTTCTGGAGCCGCGAGCTTGTCGCGGTGATCTGGATCAGCATTGTGGTTTTCCTGTGGACGTCGTCGACGATGGACATGAAGTATTTCCCCTTCGCGCTGTCTCTGTTCTGGTTCCTGCTTGGCGCTCTCGCGTCGCTGACCGAATTGGCCGAGCGAGGCGCTATCGATTCCGAAGGGGTGTATGAGTTGATTTGGCACGGTGAACTAGAGACGAGAGGGCCCCATGCGTGAGCGAGTGGTCGTCATCGGCCTTGACGGAGCGGATTGGCGAATCGTTCGACCGTTAATTGCAGATGGTGTGATGCCGAATCTTCAGCATCTCATCGAGAACGGTGTGAGTGGTCCGCTGGAGTCGACGATTCCCACGCACTCGAATACGGCGTGGGTCTCTTTCATGACTGGCGTCAATCCCGGTGCACACGGAGTCTTCTCGTTCCTGGAGCGTGCAACGGACGACCCGATGCGACTCATCGGGGTCAACTCGCGCTCGAACCAGCGGGAATCGATCTTTCACATTCTTTCCCGCCAGGAGTATGTCGTCGGATCCGTCAACGTCCCGGTAACCTACCCCCCGTTCGCGGTAAACGGATTCTTGCTCTCTGGAATGTTCGTGCCCGAAGGAGCGCAATACACGCACCCAATCTCGCTAGCGGGCGAGATCGATGACGCGGTGGGCGGTTTCCCGCTGAACAAGATCCGCTGGCGGTTCATGCCACATCAATACCGTGATCTTCTAGAGGAGGCAATTCAGGTCAATCAACAGCGGGCGCGGGTGCTCGAGTATCTGATGGACCACATGAGGTGGGACGTCTACGCGCAGGTCTTTGTCAGTCCTGACCGTATCCAGCACGCGCTGATGCACATGATTGATCCATGTCATCCGCACTATCGCGAGGAAGAAGCCAGACAGTATCGAGATCTCATCCGTGCGTTCTACGGATCGTTGGACGACATGCTCGGGCGCGTCATCGAGCGGACCGATCGTGACGGACTCAGCCTCATCGTGCTCTCCGACCACGGCTTCCAGCCGTGTGACCGCGAGCTGTACGTTCCAGAAATCCTCGCCCAGCACGGTTTGATGGCGCGGAGTCAGCGTCGAGTGCTGAACCGGCGCGTTCGCCGTGTGATCCGCCAGGCGCTCGGGGCGGCGGCATCGCGCCAACGTCCGTCGCGCGGTCCACAGGTTGGACTGGACGTCGACTGGAGCCGGTCGCGAGCCTACGTTACGACTGCGACCGACCAAGGGGTTTCGGTAAACGTTGCCGGGCGCGAACCATATGGTGTGGTCAACCCGTATGGCGAATACGACGATGTTCGGGAGGAGATCCGCAAGGTACTGCTGGGACTTCGAGACCCAGAGACCGGAAACGCTCTCGTCGATGCAGTCTGGTTCCGGGAAGAGATCTATCACGGGTCGTGCCTGGACAAGGCGCCTGATGTCATTTTCGTCCCCGCTGAAGGGCTGACCACGGTGAGCGAGCAGCATCGCAACCTGGCACCAGCGGAGGTGCGCACCGGAGAACATGCACTACACGGCATCATCGTCGGCTACGGCAGCAGCTTTAAGCACGGGACAATCCTCAACAATGCGAAATTGATCGATCTCGCGCCAACGATTCTTTATCTGGCTGGGGCGTCGATCCCTGAGGACCTCGACGGAACCGTGCTCGTCGATGCACTGAATCCTGGTCTCGTGAAGAGCAACGACATCATGTATGAGCGAGTCGGTGCCGGAGCGGGCGCAAGGCGGGAGTACTCCGATCTGGAGGAGTCGCAGGTCGCCGAGCAGCTACGCGGACTTGGATACATCTGAGAACCATCAGTGTCCGATTGAGGGGGCAGCATGCTGAAGCTACTCGTTGTCGGTGTCGACGGCGCCACCTGGTCAGTCATCGACCCCCTCATCGCGCGTGGGGAACTGCCGCACTTCCGGCGGTTGCGGGAACGTGGCGCGTCCGGCACGATGCAGGCGTTCCAGTACATGCTCAACTCTGCGCTTCTCTGGACGTCGATCAACTCCGGGAAGCTGCCGGAGAAGCACGGGATTGAGTTTTTCGGCGCGACCTCGACCGACGTACGCTCCAAGCGCGTGTGGGATGTGCTTGAGGAGCAAGGATGGCGCGTTGGCGTTTGTGGCGAGTTGGTCACCTGGCCGCCAAGAACAATAAACGGCTTCTTGATCCCAGATTTGTTTGCACTTGGACCAGAGACCTATCCTGCAGATCTTCGGTTTCTTCAAGAAATCGCGCTCGGTGAGAAGAACGGAGACAGGACGAGCCAGGGTGTTCCCGGCGCTGTCCCACGGCAGCTCGTGCGATACGGCGTTCGATCCGGAACCATGCTTGCCTCGGCGAAGTTCCTTGCGCGTCGACGACTCCACCCGACCGAGCCGTTCCTTTCATGGTTCTGGCGTAAGGCGTTGCTCCAGCCGCGGATCTACACTGACGTCGTCGCCCAGCTAACCAAGCGAATGAAGCTCGACTATCTGAGCTTCCATTTTCATACGACCGATACACTCTCGCACCGCTACTGGCGTCATTGGGACCCCAACGCCTTCGAAGGCCTTGACAAGAACGAGGTCGAGCGCTACTCCGACGTCATTCCCGCGGCCTATCGCGAAGCCGATCGTACGCTTGGGCGACTACTGGGTCTGGCCGGGCCGGAGACCACCGTCGTCGTCGTTTCGGATCATGGATTCAAGCCGATTCCGTACGGCCAGAACTATCAGTACACACTCAAGCTCGAACACCTGATGCGGTTGCTGGGTCTGACGACCAATAACACGGTTCCGGCGCGTCTCGGCCCGGAGCATGTCTTCTATCTCAAGGACCTGGCGAGGAAGAAATCGGTCGTGAACCTCCTGTCCTTGGTCCGGATCTCCTCGACGGATGACCTGCTGTTCGACGTTCGTGAAGGTGACGGCTTCGTCTCGTTCGTGCTCGCCGACCGAGGACGTGACCTGGTCGGATGCTCGTTCAGTTCACCGTTCGGGGAATTTAGCTTCGACGACCTGTTCGAGGACCGCGGATTCGTTGATTCAGGCACACACCATCCTGACGGCATCATCATCATGAGTGGGAACGGGATACGGCCGGGACAAACCTTGCAGCCGGTGTCGCCGCTCGAGATTGCGCCGACGCTGCTCGCACTGGCAGGACTGCCGGTTCCGCGAGACATGGACGGTCGAGTGCTCACTGAGGCGCTCACCGAGGAACTTCTGAGACGGAGTCCGATCACCTATTGCGACAGCTATGAGTCCGGAGATCGCGTTGCGCCGACTGAAGCGGCCGAGTCGGATGAGAGTGACGTTGTTCTGGAACGATTGAAGGCGCTCGGCTACCTATAACGGGAACGCCCCAATCACCGGGAGCAGGCCGGATAGAAACGCCACCGGCGAGGATGAGGAGCAGATCGTGTCTGCATTGGAGCCGATTCGCGTTCTCCAACTCGTTAACGGAGAGTACTGGAGCGGAGCGGAACGCGTTCAGGCGCTCCTTGGGGCTTATGCAACTCCTGGTGCGGTCGACGTCCGATTCCTTTGCCTCAAAGACGGGCTGTTTTCAGAGCGCGCCCGTCAGCTCGGGCTCAGCGTTGAGACGGACCGCATGCGCCGACGAGTTGACCTCCTCGCGGCTCGACGCATTGCCGAGAGAGTTCGGCATCAGAATATCAGCCTGATTCACACCCACACGGTACGCGCGAACCTTATTGGCCGGATCGCCGGGATGATGGCGGGCGTCCCCGTTGTGTCTCACATTCACTCTCCGACGCTTCGTGAGACGGAGTCGCGAGTGAAGAACGTGGCCAACGCGCTCGTCGATCGCGTGACGAGCCGCTGGAGCGACGTCTTCATCACCGTGAGCCAGAGTCTCGGCGATGAGCTGATTCGGTCAGGGGTGTCGCCGCGACGCGTTTCGGTTGTCCCCAATGGCATCGACATTGGCTCGTTTCGGCCAGGCGACTTTCGACCGGAGTCACGCGCGGACCTCGGCGCGCCATTTTCCGACGGGCTTCTCGTCGCCATGATCGGCCTGTTTCGCCCGCGCAAGGGAGCTGAAATCCTGATCGACGCGTTCGAACAGGTGGCGCGTGCGATTCCCCACGCGTACCTGGTTATGGTTGGATCGGCCATCGAAGACGCCTATCTCGAACAGCTTCGGGAGCGCTGTCGCGTGCACGATCTGGAGCGTCGGGTGCTCTTCACCGGGTTCCGCAGTGACGTGGCGACGCTGATGTCTGCATTCGATGTCGTCGCCATGCCATCGCTCTACGGCGAGGGGACGCCGATGGCGTTGCTCGAAAGTATGGCGATGGGTCTGCCGGTCGTTGCATCGCCGGTGGAAGGGATCAACGAAGTGATCGTGGATGGCGAGAGCGGTGTCCTTTCGCCTGCTGGTGACGTCGACGCCTGGGCCAGGAGCCTGATCGAACTGCTGCGCGATTCGGGACGGCGAACGGAGATCGGACGAGCCGCGCGAGAGAGGGTCGAAGCGCAGTACAGCGCCGAGCGCATGGCACGAGAGGTCGAAACGGTTTACCGGCGCGTGTTGGCAGAGAGGCGCCGCGGGCGCGCTGTTGTTCAACCTTCGCAGAAGGAGGCCATCCAGTGATCGCGAGCGTTGATCTTCTCGGCGTGCGTATCGACAATGTCACGATCGACGAAGTGTTGGAGTGTATCGATCGTTTCCTCAACGAATCGGAACTGCAACTGATCTGCACGCCGAATGCCGACCACGTTGTCAAAGCCTGGCACGATGCCGAATTTCGCTCGATCATCAACCAATCAAGTCTCGCCATCCCCGACGGGATGGCCGTCATCTATGGATCGCGGCTGCTGGGGACACCGTTGCAGGGCAACGTTGCCGGTCGGTTGCTGGTCCCGCGTCTGTGCGAGCGGATATCGCGAACGGGCCACCGCATCTTCTTCTTTGGCGCCGGGCCCGGTGTCGCGCAGGAGGCGGCCGACCAGTTGACCGCGCAGTACCCCGGCTTGATCGTCGCGGGGACCTTCTCTCCTTCGTATGGATTCGAAGCGGACCCGATTGAGAATGCCCGGGCTCTGGCCATGATCAACGCATGCAATCCGGACATTCTGCTAGTCGCGCTGGGCGCACCGAAGCAGGAGAAGTGGATGGCTGCCAACCGCGATCTGATAGGAGCGCGGGTAGCCATTGGGGTCGGAGGCACGTTTGACATCATCGCGGGACGCGTGCGAGAGGCTCCACGTGTCGCCACCAGATTCGGCTTCGAGTGGTTGTTTCGCATGGTTCAGGAACCACGTCGTTTGGCCCGCCGCTACTTGATCGACGATCAGCAGTTTGTCCGAGTCGTGGTCAGCCACTGGCTGCGCCGCCGCCTCGTCCGCCCTGAACGGACATAGCGAGCACCGCTCAGCGGACCATGGATCGGTCAAACGCAACCAAAACGCCCCGGTCAATACGACCGGAGCGTTCGTTTTCCGCGTCTATATGCGGTTTTCTGTGGTGAGCCGCCAGGGACTCGAACCCCGAACCCGCTGATTCAGAATCAGCTGCTCTGTCGTCACACGTTCGTGCGCGCTTCGGCACCCGCCGCAGTCGCCGCGAAAGGAGGTGGGCCGAGGACCTGCATGCCGCCGGAGCGCTCCGCGGCCGCGCGGACCCGAGCGAAATCAACTGGGCCGGAGGGATCGGCGTCGGAACTCGCGGGCTCGCTGGCTCCACGGTAGAACGGTTCCGCGCTCCCCGGAGTCTGGAGCGTGAGTACGCGCGCCGTCGGCGATGTGACCATGAACGCATGCGGAGTGCCGCGTGGCGCCATTGCGAATCCGCGAGGGCCGACTGGGTGATCAACGCCGTCGATATGTACCAGGATTTCGCCTTCGAGCACGTAGAGCGCCTCGTCTTCATGCGCATGGATATGCAACGGCGTGGTCTTGCCCTGCGGCATATGATCCTCGAACAGAAGAAACGCCCCGCCGGTTTCCTCGGTGCCCGCCTTCATCGTCAGCACGCCCCCACCCCAAAAGCGGAGGTGTTCTCCCTCTCCATCAGCCCGAATAATCGCGACTGCAGCGGCCATTCTATGGGTCCTTCCTGCGATTCGCCCGAAGCGGTCGACGTTTAAGTGAACATGATGTACCATTATGAGTATGAGTGTACCATATGATCGCGTTGGGCGAGTGAGTCAAAAGGCTCGGACACGGGAGGCGCTCATCGCCGCCGCACGCCAGTTGCTTTCCGAAGGGGTTACCCCGACGATGGAGAGTGCCGCTGCTGCCGCATCGATTTCTCGCACGACGGCCTATCGCTATTTTCCAAACCTGCGCGCGTTGTTGGTCGCCACCTACCCCCACATCGAACAGCAATCGCTGCTTGGCCTAAACCCGCCTGCGGATCCGATGGCACGCCTGGAAATCATCGCCGAGGATCAAGGGCGGAGGATCCTGACCTACGAACCAGAGATGCGGACGGTACTGCGCCTCTCGCTTGAGGCTGACACGCCGTCAGACCAGAGGCTTCCAATGCATCGAGGTTTGCGTATCGGTTGGATTGAGGACGCTCTGGCGCCGCTGCGCTCGACGATTCCGGAGGACCAACTCAGGCGATTGACGTTTGGGATCGGCGCGACACTTGGCATCGAAGCGTTCGTCTGGTTGACGGATATCGCCGGGGTCACGCGCGAGGAGGCGGTCGCAATTATGCGCACGAATGCAACTGGGCTCCTTCGAGCCGCGATAACACCCGATACGGCACCGTCTTAGCAAATCAGTCGGCCGAACACAACTGTCACCGAGGCTGACGGGATTTCGCGTACCCTTCAGCCACCCCGGCGCAACCGATCGTGTAACTCAAATCATCACCGCATCCACGTACGGTGCCACAGGGAGGTGATGTGATGATCTTCCATGTGCACGTCTGGAAAGCAAGAATCCGAGCAAACCGCCCGGCTCGTCGTACGCATTTGCTTGTGATTTCTGTTGTGAGCCGCCAGGGACTCGAACCCCGAACCCGCTGATTAAGAGTCAGCTGCTCTGCCAATTGAGCTAGCGGCCCATGCCCGTCGCTTCGGTTGTCTTCGCCGCGTGCGGACGGCCTTCCGAAGTTGGCGGTCGTCACGTCAACGAAATGGTTCTCAACGCCGAACCGTCTGGGATTCTATCATACGCATCGTGCGCTGAACCAGTCGCCGTGCCCTCTCACCGAAATTGTTACCGGAGGAGAGAGCATGGCAACCAGCCGCCGATGGAGGCGTGCCACTTGCTGAGATGCTGCAATTGGCTATTATCGGTATGGTCACGAGGGCACGATGCGACGGTCACCAACCAACAGGCAACCACTGGATATACCTGAGAATGAGCTATCAACCTTCCAATCCAGTTATCGTCCAGAGCGATAAATCGATCTTGCTCGAGGTCGATAATCCGCTCTACGACGAAGCGCGCGATGCCCTGGCTCGCTTCGCCGAGCTTGAGAAGAGCCCCGAGCACATCCACACGTATCGCATTACGCCCCTCTCACTCTGGAACGCCGCCGCGGCTGGTGAGAGCGCCGAGTCGATCGTCGATTCCCTGGTGCGTTTCGGCAAATACGATCTTCCCGACAACGTCCGCGTCGACGTCGCCGACTACGTCAGTCGCTTCGGACGCGTCAAGATCGAGCGAGATGGCGATCAGCTGCGTCTGACTTCGACCGATCGCTCGTTGCTGGTCGAGATCGCCAATCACCGGCGCCTGGCGCCGCTCATCAGCGGAACAGAGCCCGACGGAACGCTCATCGTCGATCCTGCTCAGCGAGGCCACCTCAAACAAGCGTTGGTCCAGTTCGGCTATCCCGCGGAAGACCTTGCTGGCTATGTTCCCGGAGCACCACTCCAGGTAACACTTCGCGATATGACGTCAAGTGAAGGCGTTCCGTTCGCGCTGCGCGATTATCAGGCGGATTCCGTGGCCGCATTCCACGCTTCGGGGGCGGCGCGTGGCGGCAGCGGTGTGATCGTCCTGCCCTGCGGCGCTGGAAAGACCGTTATCGGCCTCGGAGCCATGGCCGCGCTCCAATGCCAGACGTTGATCCTGACACCATCGATCGTGGCCGCCCGTCAATGGATCGACGAAATCGTCGATAAGACAGACGTCCCAGCTGAATTCATCGGTGAGTACAGCGGTGAACGCAAGGAGATCCGGCCCATCACCGTCACGACCTATCAGGTCCTCACCTATCGTCCCAATCGCACGACAGATTTCCCGCACTTCGGTCTCTTCAACGAGCGGGACTGGGGCCTGATTATCTATGACGAGGTCCACCTGCTGCCGGCGCCAGTCTTCCGTGTGACGGCGGAGATTCAGGCCCGCCGGCGCCTCGGATTGACGGCAACCCTGGTGCGCGAGGATCGCCACGAATCGGACGTCTTCTCCCTCATCGGCCCGAAGAAATACGACGTGCCCTGGAAAGATCTGGAACGTCAGGGCTGGATAGCCGCGGCTGAATGCCACGAGATCCGCGTCAAGATGTCCGAGTCCCGGCGTATGGAGTACGCGTTGGCGGACGAACGCGAGCGCTACCGCATCGCCGCCGAGGATCCGGCCAAGTTCGACATTCTTGATGAGCTTCTGGAAAAGCACATCGATGACCCGGTGCTGGTGATTGGCCAGTATCTGGATCAGCTTGATGAGGCGGCTGAACGCTATGACGCGCCGTTGATCGTCGGCAAGACGCCAACGCTCGAACGCCAGCGCCTCTTCGATCAATTTCGGCACGGAGAGATTCGCCTCCTGATCGTCTCCAAAGGTGGCCAACTTCTCGATCGACCTCCCCGACGCCAGCGTGGCCATCCAGATTTCTGGCACATTCGGATCGCGCCAGGAGGAGGCGCAACGCCTTGGGCGTATATTGCGCCCGAAGGCGGGTGGGGAAATCGCGCACTTCTACTCGCTTGTCACACGCGACTCGCGCGACCAGGAGTTTGCCGCGAACCGCCAGAAATTCTCTAACCGAGCAGGGCTACCGCTACGAAATCCTGTATGACGAGGAGATCCGCGAATATGAGCCGAAGCGCTTTGCCGTGTCACGGAGCAATGGCGCGTCGAATGGCCATGAGCAAAATGTGAGCAGGTCCGGTCAATGACGGACCCAGCCGGCCTGTTCCGCTTCAAGCTTGAAGAAGGGGACGTCCGCGTGCTCTGCGGTCCGGCGCGCTTCGCGCGGGCGTCAGAACTTCAGGAAGCCGGGCACGTCATCGTCGCGGGGATCGAGGAGGGCGCGTTGCGCGGCATCGTCCGCGGCACCTGGCTGCGACAGGATGACGTGCGAATCTCCATACGCGGCAGTGATCTCGTGCCACACTGCACTTGCCACTCCGGCGGATTCTGTCGCCACGCAGGCGCCCTGTTGCTGCATTGGCTTAGACGGCGTGATGAGTTCTCTTACGTCAATTTCGAACGTCTGGCCGCTGTTTCCAACGAGTCTCCTGACGACGTGCCGGTCCAATTTGAATCCCCAACCGACGAGCTTGGGGAGATTCTGTATGGAATCGTCATGACGGAACTTCGCGCCATCGTGAAAGCTCGCGGGTTTCGCTTCAAGGCCTCAACCAAAGCGGAGATGATCAAAAAGCTGTCGAAAGCACTCGCGGATCCGGCGTCGAATAATGAGGCGCTCGCTGACCTGGGTACAGAAGACACCCGGTTGCTGGCCGCTATCCATTTGACCAACGCAGTGAGCTTCAACACGACCAGCATGGTCCGGCGGGTCTTTGAATCGATTGGCGGAGACGACCTTCCCGCGCAGATCGACTCTTATCAGGATCGCGGGCTGATCTTCGAATCGCAGCCGTGGGATTCCCCGAACGACTCCCCTCAGATCGTCGTTCCTCGCGCTATCGCAGCGTGTCTCCCGACGTTCACCGGGATCGTCGCACCAGCCGGTCCGGAGCACATTTCCGACATCTCCAGTGGGCGTGACTGGATCAGTGGCCTGGCTCTGACGCTGGCCCATGCGGCGTCCGTGGGCGAGCTTCACCGGCGCATGGAGTCGAAAACGTCGAAGGTCTCACCGCCCATCTACGCATGGGGGCACGGGGTCTGGACGTATGCGCCCCTGGAACCCGATCGGAAAGGCCCCACCTCCGCCGCCACGGCCAGAGAGGCGAAGCTCATCCCAACGTCTCCGCTGGTGGATCAGGACAGCCTCGAGCGGCTTCACCATCAGACGGGACGGCCGCCCGAAACGATCGAGTTCGCCGTGCGCATGCTGGTCGCCTGTGGGGTGCTCCGCCTTGGCAACCGTTTCGAGCTCAACGATTCGAGACTGGTTGAGCTCCTCTCCATGTCGGAACCCAAGCGGCGTACCTATGTCGCGCAACTGTGGCACGAAATTGGTCCGTGGATGGATTTGGCGTTATTGATCGGAGAGTGGGGACCGATCGATATCGGCGGGTCTTCCAACTCTGTAGCGTATGGCTGGGCCGCGAAACTCACGCAGATGGCGGTTCTCCGACGGCTGCTGATGCGCCTGATCGCTCGCCTGTCACCGGACGAGTGGTATCGCGTCGAGGATGTGGTAAGCAAGACTCGTCACCTGGTTCAGATTCTTCTGCCCAGCTTTGCCCCGCGAAACAATCAAGCGCCACTTCATGGAAGAGCGCAATTGTGGGTGGCAGAGAAGTCAACGCCTGACAAGCTCATCGATATCAACTCGGTAGAGGGTTGGACGCTCATGGTCAACCAGTTCCTGCTCGGTCTGCTCATGGGTCCGATCTCTTGGATGGGGTTGATCGACGCCGCACGAGACGCGGAAAGTGTCCCCCTCATGCGTGTGCGGCCAGAGGCCGGCACGCTGATCGGACGGTCGTTCGCGACCGATGGTCAGCAAAGCCAATCGGGACTCCGATTCGGTGATGAGATGTCACTGATTCTCCCATTCGGATCGTCCGATACCGAGCTGTACGCGCGCATGACGTCTATCGGTCAGCTTGAGGACGTCGGCTCGGATGGAGTCCGTTACCGGCTCTCGATTCCTGGACTTCAACACGCCTTCCGGAACGGGGAAACGGCGCAAGACCTGCTTCGATTCTTCGAAGAGCATGCGGTGGAGCCCATTCCGCCGCCGTTCCGCCAGCGGATTGAGCAAATTTGGGGTCAGTATGGACGGGTGCGGCTCTACGACGACGTGAGCCTCATCGAGCTGGCAGACGACCTCCTCTTGCCGGAGCTCTCGGCTGCTACGTCGCTCAGTCGTCGCGTGGTGCACCAGTTCTCCCCGCGCTTGATCGTCGTCGAATCCGCCGCCGTCGACGACTTAACCGCGGAGTTGTCCCGGCTCGGTTACAGTCCGCGACTGATCGAGGAGGGGTGATGCCGACCGATGCGACGGCGTTGTTGCAGAGCTACAACCGCGCATCGCTGGACGTCATGGTGCGCTTCCGCAATCCCCGCTTCAAAGGGAACAAGCAAGCCCTCGTGGCTGCGCTGGCACCGACGCTGTTCGATCCCAAGCTGATCAAGGATGCGCTGGAGAATATCACGTCCGCGGAGCGCGAGTTGCTCGATATCGTAGCCGCGGCGGGCGGGTCCACGTCGAGCGTGGCGGCTCGTGCACAATTGACGACCCGGGGCACTATTGACCCTCCCAGGACGAACCAATCGGTCTACGTAAGGCCGTCGACCGGATCAGCAGCGGTGCGCGGCTCCCGCATGTTCGAGGATCTGGTCGCGCGACTCGGCGCCCTGTGCCTGGTCTTCAGCACGCCGCCGCAGTCGTATGGTTCTCAAGTCGTCAATCTTGGTGTTCCGGGGTCGCAGCTCTACATCCCCGAGGAAATCCTGGCGCACCTACCGAAGGTCACCATTGAACCGGAGTTCATAGATCAGCCGGCGCAAATGCGTTTGGCCGATCCAACTCTCTTGCTCCGCGATACCTATCTGTTGCTGAGCTTTGCCGAACGAGACCCAATTCCGCTGACCAAACGTGGGCAGATCATGAAACGCTCGCTTGTTGCCATCGATCAGACCCTGCGCATTTCCGAGCGTGCCTCTGACGTCCGTTCTGAAGATGAACTCGGCCGCCTGCCGTTCCTGCGGGCCATGGATGAGCGTGTCGGGTTGCTGGTTGAGCACGTTGGAGGGCTGTACGTGGGTGATCGCGCGTCGGAAGTGCTCTCACTGCCGCAAGGAGAGCGCCTCAGACAGTATTTCGAGGGGTATCTGGACACACACCGCTGGAGCGAACTGTTCCGTATCCCTGACCTCACGATTAGCAACAAGGCCGCGATCTTCACGTTGCGATTGGCGCCGGAGCCGATCATCGCCGCCCGCAAGAGGCTGGTCGACGTACTTCGCGAGCTTCCGTCGGATCGCTGGGTCTCATTCGGGCATCTGCTCGAACGGGTGCAGCGCCGAGCCTACGAGTTCCTCTTCCCCCGTAGAACCCGGGGGCAGTACTACTCGTCCAGCTATGGCTATGGCTATGGTTATGGTGAAGTAGCCACTCCCTACATCGGCAACAATGAGCTTGGCTGGACGTTCCCCGACGTAAAAACGGACGTCGAGGGCTGGTCAACGGTCGAAGGTGGGATGATCCGCGTCGTGGTGGAGGAGGCGCTGCACTGGCTCGGCGTTGTCGATCTCGGTTACGAGAATGACAAACTGGTCGCGTTCCGAGTCACCGAGAACGGGCAACGACTCTTGACCGGAGCGGTTCCGCGAATCGACGATCCTCCCGCCAACGTCGTGGTTCAGCCCAATTTCCAGGTCTTCGCCTTTGAGCCCGTGCGCGAAGCCGTCCTGTATTTTCTCGATCGCGTTGCCGAACGACGTCGTGTGGACCAGGCACTCGAGTACGAGTTGACGCGCGAGTCGCTCCGCGTGGGGCTGCAGCAGGGACTTACCGTCGTCGAGATTCTGACGACGCTCGAGCACCTGAGCCGGGTGGATCTCCCACAGAACGTGCGCCGGACGCTGGAAGAGTGGGGCGCCAGTCATGAACGCGTGACCATTCGACGTGGCACCGCATTGGTGCAGACGGTCGATGAAGCCACGCTCGACGCTCTATATGCCGACGAACGAGTGAGTTCACTGTTGGGACGGCGGATGGGTCCAACGGCCGCTTTCACGTCACACACGAATTTGCGTGCCCTGCATGACCGTCTCATCGCCCTCGAGCGAATCCCGGCGACGAGCGAAGGCGACGATGCAGACGCCACAGAACAGCTCACGTTGGATGATGACGGCCATATCTGCTTTGTGCAGGCGTTGCCCAGCGTTTTTGTCACCGGTGCGGTTCGTCGCTTCGCCGATGACGGCTCTGACGGAACTCTCAGGCTGACTCGCGAAAGCCTGCGGCGTGGCGCCAAACTCGGTCTCGAAGCAGACCAGGTCATTTCGCGGCTCGATCAGGCGTCCGGCGGAGACGTTCCCGCAGCGGTGCAGGCGTTCGTGCGTCGGTGGGCCAAGAACTGGGGCAGCGGATCGCTACAAGACGTGACGCTGCTGCAGGTTGAAAGTTCCGACGTACTTCAGGATCTCCTCGCCGATCCTGAGCTTCGCCCGGATTTGACGCCGCTCCCCGGATCTGCCGTCCACGCCGTTGTGCGCAAGGCGGCAGTCAAGCGAGTGCATGAGCGCCTGACGGAGCGCGGCATGGCGCTCTCCGATTCACTCAAATCGAGTCAATAGGCGAATCCCAACGGGATTGAGAGCAATGTACACGTGAATGTGGCGCCGCGAGCATCCGTTGATATTTCGACGCCCGCAGGTGATAGGCCTGCGACAGTTATGACACCCGCCTGTCGACGTCCGTGGAGAAGTACTCCCCCGGCTTGCGCCCGTTGGCGACCGCCGAAAGAAAGATTTAGTGCCCGATGAAGGTTGGACGGTCGGCCATTTCAGGCGTGGTGAGCTCGACAAAGCCGTCGCCGGTGAAATTCTCGACCAGCGATGAGTTGTTGAACCAGCTCTGTGGCGCCGGTTGCCCCCAATAGGTCTGCCGTTTGGGATCGTTGAGCCGCCAGCGGATCGGCTCGAAATCGGGATCTGGAATCAGGTAGTCGCTGGTATAGAGCTCGATGCGGTTCCCATCCGGATCGAGAAGATACAGGAACATGGCGTTCGAGATGCCGTGCCGGCCTGGTCCGCGCTCGAGGTTGGCTTCGTAACCCGCGGCTGAGAGGATGTCGGCCGCACGCAGCACGTTGCTCGACTCTTGCGTCCAGAATCCGACGTGATGCAGCCGCGGACCCGGCCCGGTCATGAGCGCCACGTCGTGCACATTCTGCTTGCGGTGCAGCCAGGTCGCCCAGACCTTTGGCTGATCTTCTTCCGTCTCGGTGTATTCCGCGCGGCGGAATCCGAGATCGTCGGCATACCAAATCTCGGCCGCGGTCACGTCCGGCACGTGCAGATTGACGTGGTCAATGCGCATGATGTTCGGTCCGCGATAGAGATGAAACTCCTGCAGCAATCGCGGAACCCGCGTGACCTGGTGATAGAACTCGACCGGGAAGCCCATCGGATCGCTGATGCGCAGCGCCCGTCCCTGACCTGGCTCTTCGTCCGGCTCTACCCACCGCGCCGGAAGCCCGCGTTTGCGAGCGAGATCAAAGAGTGCGTCCAGGTCCTCTTCACCCTCAACACGATAGCCGATGTGTCCGACGCCGCCCGATTCCGCCTGGCGGAGGATCAAGCTGTGGTGCTCCCAGTCCTCCAGGCAGCGCAGGAAGAGGCGATCGCCAATCCGCTCGGTCTCGTTCAATCCGAGCAGGCCGACGTAGAAGTCGTGTGCCCGATCCAGGTCGGTAACCCGCAGTTCGACGTGGCCAGTCTTCAAAATGTTGAACGGTAGGGTGCGCTTTGCCGCAGTCATGGCTTATCGCTCCACTCCAAAGTGCGTTTCTTCTCGGTCAGGCGTGTTAGTCAGGTCGGTCGAGGAACGCCTGCACGCGCCGCTTATAGGGCTCCTTGTCGTAGCTGGTGTAGAGGGCACTCGCCATACGCACCGGATCGCCGAAGAAGAAGCGCTCATAGAGGACCTGGCGCGAACCGAAGGCGCTCAGCGCGACGTCCCATGCCAGCCGGAAGAGCTTCACCCGGTTGTAGGCGTCGGTGTTTCGGCCCTGCAGGTATTTGTCGATCATCGGGCCGATCGGGCTGCGCGTGTCGGCTTCCGTTGGGATCGCCATCAGTCCGCTGGCACCGAGGAGCTGCAAGATCTCGATCATGCGTGGATAGAGTTTCGGGAACATGTTGCGTGCGGCATTCAATGGCGCGAACGCCGGGGTCATCAAGCCCCATGCGTCGACGTTGGCGTCGGCCTCGCTGGCGCGCAGGAAGGCACGCATAGCCTCGATGTCCAAAATGATCTCGGACAGCTTCTCCTGCACGTGCTGGAAGCCGTCGATGCCGATGCGGTCGCCCATGAGGGCGGCCACACCAAAGACGAACTCCGCTTTGGCCAGGTTCTTCACGATCACCTGATGGGCCATGTGGACGACGGCATTGGTCTCCGAAAAGACGCCGTTGCACAGCCGCATGTCTCCATAGATGAAGACGCGTTCCCATGGAACCAGCACGTCCTCGAAGACGACGATGGCGTCCATCTCCTCGAAGCGTGACCCGAGCGGGTGATCAAACGCCGATCGGCCATAGTCGAACGACTCGCGGCAGATGAATTTCAGGCCAGGGCTGTCGACGGGAATCGAGAAGGCAAACGCGTACGGGATGTCTTCTTCATTGCCGCGCAGCACGGTCGAGGGGAATACCTCGATCTCGTCGGCGATAGGACCCAGCGTGGCCAGCATGCGGGCGCCGCGAATGACGAGTCCGGCGTCGGTCTCCTTCACCACGCGGGCCACGATGTACGGATCGACCTGCTGGCTGGGGCCCACTGAGCGGTTGACCTGCGGTGTGATGAGCGTGTGGGTCATGCACAGGTCGTTCTCGCGCACGTGCTCGTAGTAGTTCTGGATGTTGGGTCCGTGTCGAGAGTCGCCCTGCGCGAAGAAGCTGGATGCGGCACTGAAGGCGGCCAGCCCAACGTTGAGGTAGTCGGGCGTGCGACCCATCATTCCGCCCGAGAAGTCCGCCCAATGCTTCATCATTGCGGTGCGCTTGGCGAGGTCTTCGTGCGAGCGTGGCTGGATAAACGAGAGTCCGACGCGATCGCCACTGCTGGGAGAGACGTAGGTCATCTCATCGCGCAGGCTGGGCTCGAGCTGCATGTCATAGAGCGACGCCAGACTGCGGGTGACATTCCGGAACGCCGGATGCTGACCGATGTCACCCAGGACGCGCTCGCCCTCGATCCATACCTCGCGCGGGTGCTCCCGCAGACCTTGTAGATATGCTTCTCCCGATCGCGCTCCCATGCGTTCTTATCCCTCCACTGCTCGTGATATTCGTGTGGTGTCCGCCGCTCACACTAGCCGATCGGCAGATCCTCTTCGCCGACCACCTGATTCTCCAGCGCGCCGACTCCGACCGCCTCCACCTTGAGCACGTCGCCCGGCTGTACGTAGGAGATGCCCTCCGGTGTGCCGGTGAGAATCACGTCGTCCTGCTCCAGCGTCATGAACTCGCTGATGTATTCGATCAGTGGGGCGACCTTGAAGATCAGGTTCGAGGTGTGGCCCTCCTGGCGCAACTCGCCGTTGACGTAGGCGCGCAGCTGAACGTTGTCGGGGTCGATATCCTCGTCCTCGACCACCCACGGCCCGAGCGGGCCGAACGTGTCGTAGCCCTTGGCCTTGACCGGCGGTCGGTAGTAGTTGGTGATGTAGTCGCGTGCGGTGACGTCATTGCCGACGGTGTAGCCGCGAATCACGCTGGCGGCGTCGGACGCTTTCACCTTGCGACAGCGCTTGCCGATGACTACACCCAGCTCGACCTCATAATGCAGCTGTTCGGCACCTTTCGGTCGCACGACCTTGGCGCCATGGCCGATGAGGGACGTCAGCGGCTTGAAGAAGAGGACCGGCGCGGTCGGCGTGTCGAGCCCGAGCTCCTTGGCGTGATCGGCGTAATTCAGTACAAGCCCAACGACTTTGGTCGGTGTCACTGGAGGCAGCCAAACGATCTCGCTCTGCGGGTAGCTGCGACCAGCTTCGTCGACGACTCGATCCTCCACCACCGTTCCCGTATGGATGTGGCCGTTGGCAACAAATCGCGCTGATCGCATCAATGATCTCCACTTCCGCTGGCCACACCGGCCGGAACGAGCCCATAGCGCTCGGCCACCGCGCGCAGCTTCTGCTTATTGGCGTCGGACGGCAGTACGAGCGGCAGCCGCAGCTCAGGCTCGATCTTGCCCATCAAACCCAGCACGTATTTCACGGGACCAGGATTGGTCTCGAAGAAGAGGGCTTCGTTCATCGGGAACATCTCGTGGTGCAAATCGCGCGCTTCGAGCCATTTGCCAGCCGCCGTCAGGTTGTAGAGCTCGGCCGATTGGCGCGGCATGACGTTGCCGGTCGCGCTGATGTAGCCCGCGCCACCGAGCGCCAACAGCGGGAAGCAGAGCGCTTCGATGCCGGAGTAGACCAGAATGTCGCGTCCACAGCGATCGAACAGTTTGGTCACCTGCTCGAAGTCCTTGTTGGCCTCCTTGACGCCGATGATGTTGCTGCGCGCCTTCAAAATGCGCGCGGCCGTGTCCGGCTCCAGGTTGACCGCCGTGCGTCCCGGGATGTTGTAGATGATAATCGGCAGCGTGACTTGCTCGGCAATAGAGGTGAAGTATTGATACAGCCCCTCCTGGCTCGGACGGTTGTAGTACGGCACCATCATCAGGGAAGCGTCGGCGCCGACCTTCTCGGCGAACTGCGTCAGTCGAACAGTCTCGTCGATGTTGTTGGTGCCGGTCCCTGCCACGATCGGCACGCGTCCGCGCACGGCCTTGACCGTCGTCTCGATGACGTGCTCGCGCTCCTCGGTCGAGAGGGAGGACGGCTCACCGGTCGATCCGGTGATCGATATGCCGTGACTTCCACTCTCGATCTGCCACTCGATCAGGTCCTTGAAGGTCGGCTCATCGAATTGACCGTTCCGAAACGGAGTAACGAGGGGAACGATGGAACCTCTCAGCTCTTTGCTCACGGTTCATCCCTTCTCAGTTGGTGTTTAGACAAATTGATCGCTAGATCTGTTTTGTCTGCTGCAATTCGGTGACCTCGACCACACCATCAGATGGCTGAACCGCTCGCAGGCGTATCCAGATGGCGTATCCAAGCAGGATCGTTGAAGCCAGTGCGAGGATGGGTTGCAGCGGTGAGAAGTAGCTCATGGCTCCGCTGGCACCCAAAGCCAGAACCACGACTTTGTTGCAGACCGGGCAACCGACGGCCAGAAAGGAGAGAAATCCGCCAACGGCCATCTTGCCGTCCTGCAACGAGCAATGGGCGGGGAGTGCGTACGTCGCCGCGAGCAAACCGGTCAGGGCTACGGTAATAGCCAGGAAGACATAGTCGCGAGGCCGCACCGGCACTTCACGGCCGAAGATCGGATTCGGTATCAGAACTGTGGGGATCCCTATGAGAAGCGTCGTGGCCACAGCGGCCGCGACTCCATACAACGTCGCTCGTCCGCGAGTTTCTCGGGGAAAGAGATGCGCCGTGTTCATCCACACCTTTCCTCATCAATCGCGGTTGTGTCATTGGTCTCGCTGCGGTTCAGTCTACGTCCTTCTATTAACTTTGCGCAAGCTCGACTGTTGCTCCGCCGCACATACTCGACAGCGCCAATCGCCTGTGCTCAACTAGCCCAATCGACCACTCAACTGATACGGAGATGGATGATCATGAGCGCATCAGCACCACTCACCTTTGAGGAGCTCTGCAAGCTCAAATCGATTGGCGACGCGCAGATGTCGCCGGACGGACAGCGGGTCGCGTATGTGCTAGCCGAGAGCGCGCTCGGAGTCGGCGAGCCGTCGTCCAGGAGCAGCATCTGGGTGGTTGGCGTCGATGGAGGTGAGCCGTGTCAAGTGAGCGAGGGTGCGACCACTGACCGTTCTCCACGCTGGTCGCCAGATGGATCGAGGTTGGCGTTCCGGTCGGACCGTGAGAAGCGTGGCAGGGCGCAGGTTTATCTCTTGCCGCCCGGAACCGGCGAGTCACGCAGGCTGACCGACTTCGGCGGCGGCGTCTCCGATTTTGAATGGGCTCCCGACGGCAAGTCCATAGTCGTGGTGGCGAGCGATCCGAATCCGGAGCGGGACGAAGGCGACGACCGCATCCTGTATGAAGATGAGGCGCGCTACGGGCGACTCTGGATCGTCGATGTCGAGACTGGTGCGGCGCGTCGAGTGACCACGGCCGACGAGCAGATCTGGGAGTTCTGCTGGGCGCCGGACGGCTCCGCTATCGCGGCCATCACCAGCGAAACCCCGCATCGATGGGACTGGTACCGGGCGCGTTTGAGTCGCATCGATGTCGCCAGCGGCGAAATCACGATGTTGCACCAGCCGGAGCGGCAGCTGGCGCGTCCGGTCTGGTCGCCCGACGGCAAATGGATCGCCGTGACGACCAGTATCTGGAGTGATCCCGGTATGACCGGCGGCGACGTGCTGCTGGTCGCGGCCGACGGCAGCGAGGTTCGGCACCTCGGAGGCAACGACGCTCGTTCGCATTTGACGGTGCATTGGGAGCCGGGTGGCCGCTCGCTGCTGACCGGCACAATGGAGCGTGGCACG
The DNA here is from genome assembly GCA_963822235.1 of uncultured Chloroflexia bacterium. Taxonomy (GTDB): domain Bacteria; phylum Chloroflexota; class Chloroflexia; order Thermomicrobiales; family Thermomicrobiaceae; genus CALAGB01. The sequence continues at coordinate 7,700 of CAWGGU010000004.1, read as the reverse complement.
GCGGCCGTCTGTCAGGTCACCCTCGACGGGTCGGCCGAAACGCTGTGGCGTGAAGAGAAGAATCTCGGCAGCTACGGCGTCACAGTTTCGCGCGACACGAGCATGGTCGCCGCCGTGATCGTCGCCTTCAACCAACCCGCCGAGATTTGGGTTGGGCGTGCGGGTGCCGACGTCGATTGGCGTCAACTCACGCATCACAACGATGAGTTCGTCGACCGCCTTCCCGGCACCATCGAGTCGCGCTCGTGGACGACTGCCGACGGAGAGGAGATCCAGGGCTGGCTGGTGTGGCCCAATAGCGTGCAGAAGGGCACCGCCGTGCCGATGGTGACGATCATCCACGGCGGGCCGACCGGCACGTCGCCCAACTCCTATCCGGAGCGCGGGACGTCGATGTGGGTGCCGGAGTTGCTGCGGCGTGGTGTTGCGGTCTTCTTCCCCAACGCCCGCGGCAGCGCGGGCTGGGGACTCAATTTCGCCGAGGCCAACCAGCGCGATATGGGCGGGGCCGATCTGCAGGACATCCTGGCGGGCGTCGACGACTGCGTGCGCAACGGTATCGCCGACCCGGAGCGGTTGGGGGTCTGTGGCTGGAGCTATGGGGGCTACCTGACCGCCTGGGCCGTTACGCAAACCGATCGCTTCAAGGCCGCCATCGCGGGGGCCAGCATCACCAATTGGGTTTCGTTCCACGGCACGAGCGATATCCCGGCATTCGACGAGTTCTTCTATCGTTCGAGCCCGTACGAGATGGATGGGCCGTACATCAAGTTCTCGCCCATCTATTCGGCCGATCGAGTCACGACGCCAACCATGTTCCTGCATGGCGAGCGCGACCTGATCTGCCCCGTTAGTCAGGCCATGGAGATGTTCCGAGTGCTGCGCAATCGGGGCGTGCCGACGGAGTGCGTCATCTACCCGCGGGAGGGTCACCCGATCCGCGAGGATGCCCACCGCCGCGACATGTACCATCGCGGTATTGACTGGCTGTGCCGTTGGATGGGCGTGGAGGCAGATTAGCCGCGGGTGACTGGTCGCCCTCATCCCCTGGGGGGTGAGGGCGGCTTGGCGAAGGCTAAATTGGTTGTCGTCCCGCTTTCGTCCTACTCCGACAAACGCGGATCGAGCGCGTCGCGTAGTCCGTTGCCGAGCAGGTTGACCGACAGCACCGTGAAGAAGATCATCAGCCCCGGAATCACCGCGAGGGACCAGGAATGGGTCATGAACGATTGCGCGCCGGTCAGCATGTTGCCCCACGACGGCGTCGGCACCTGCACGCCCAGCCCGAGATAGCTGAGTGACGCCTCGATGATGATGTAAACCGGTACGGCCAATGTCGACCAGACGATCACGAGCGGAATCACGTTCGGGAACATATGGCGCACGATGATGCGACGGTCGGACGCCCCGACCACCTTGGCGGCCTCGACGTAGTCACGCCGACGCAACGACATGACCTCGCCGCGGATTAGGCGCGCCAATCCCATCCAACTCACCGACGCGATGACCAGCGCGAGTGCCGTCGCGCCGACGCTGAACAGCGTATTGATGAAGATCAACAGGAAGAGGGCGGGGATCGAGAGCATGATGTCGACGAACCGCATGATGATCGAGTCGATCCATCTTCCGTAGTAACCCGCCACCGATCCGAGCGTCCCACCCATGACGAAGGCGCTCAGCGTCGCCAGGATGGCGACGGTCATCGACACGCGTCCGCCATAGGCAAGGCGAGTGAGCACGTCGCGCCCCAGGTTGTCGGTCCCCAGAATGTATCCATGGTGGAACGGCTTCGTGAAGCGGTCGAGCAGGGTCTGCTCGCTCATCGATTTGTGGGTAATGAAGTGAGAGATCAGCGGCGCGCCGAAGCTGAACGCGAGGATCAAGACCGTAAGAATGAGGGCGACAATGGCGATTCTGTTCGTACGAAATCGACGCCACGACTGCCGCAGGTAGCTCTCCGGAGTTCGCCGCGCCGCTCTGCTGAGCGAGTCGGCAAAACCATATCCGACGCCCGACTCTCCCTTTACCGCAACACCGCCACGCTGATTGGCATCTACCTCAGCCACGTTGGATCTCCTCCTCCATTACTCGTAGCGGATGCGCGGATCGAGAATGCCGTAGGCGATATCGGCGATTAAATTGGCAACCACGGTGAGAATCGAAACCATCAGCACCGTACCCATGACCACAGTGTAGTCGCGCTTGACGGCTGAATCGTAAATCAGCCTTCCAATGCCGTTCCACGAGAAGATCTGCTCGGTGACGACCGCGCCGCTGAAGAGCGTGGGGATATCGAGCGCCAGCAAGGTGACCAACGGCAAAACCGCGTTACGTAACGCGTGGCCGTAGACGACGGCGGTATCGCGCAGTCCCTTGGATGCGGCGGTGCGCACGTAATCCTGGCGCAGCACCTCAATCATCTGCGAGCGGATATAGCGTGTCCAGGCAGCGGTCTGTACGAAGGCCAGCACGAAGGCTGGCATTAATAAGTGCTTGAGTAAGTCGAGGAATCCGCTCTGCCCGAGCGTGTGAACGCCTCCGGATGGCAGCGACGGCAAGCCCCAATCGCGGAACTTCACTGAGAAGAGGATGATCATCATCAAGCCGAGCCAGAAGATCGGCACGGCCACTCCCCCTACCGCGCCGACGGTGGTGACGTGGTCGAAGATGGTATTGCGGCGAGTCGCGGAGTAGACGCCGACTGGAATGGAGATGACGAGTGAGAGGAGCAAGGCTGCCCCTGTCAGGAGGAGCGTGTTCGGCAGTTTTTGCAGGATCAGCTCTGAGACAGGACGGTACGTCACCAGCGAGATTCCCAGGTCGCCCCGGATGATATGGGAGAACCACTGGAAGTATCGGATGTAGAGCGGTTGATCGAGTCCGAGGCTATGGCGGATGCGTTCCAGATCTTGGGGCTGGATGTTTGGGTTGAGTTCGAGATCGGATACCGGCGAACCCGGGACGAGATTGGCCAGTCCGAACGTGATGATAGTGATACCGATGACCAAGGGAATCATCTGGATCACCCGGCGGAGCACGAAGCGCCCCATGTTAGGTCCCTTCTAGCGCAGGTCAGCGAACGGCCCAGTCGATGTGGGTCGGGAACGAGTGATTGCGCACTCGTTCCCCTGCCCGTCAGGCCTGCATGCAACGTTTCCTACGCGTCGACCCACCACTGATGAGCGTTGAACGGGATGTCAACCGCGTTCGGGAAGTAGTTGTGCGTCCGATTGTTGACGCCGTAAATTCCCTTGGGAAAGTCCGTGATGGCACTTGGCATGTCATCGAGGAGGATGTTCTGCATCTGGGTGTAGATGTCTTTGCGCTTGGACTGGTCGGTTGTCGCCAGACCTTGCTTGAGGAGGTCGTCCACCTTGGGGTTCGAGTACTTGTTCATGTTGAAGCCACCAGTGTAGGAACTCGTGGCCCACATGGTCGTCTGGTCCGGATCGGTATTCCAACTGAATCCAACGAGAAAGACGTCGAAATCCTTCGTCCCGGTGATCCGGTCGAGGAAGGCATTCCATTCTTCAGTCTTGGGCGTCATGTCGACGCCGATCTTCTTCCATTGCTGCTGCATGACCGTCAAATATTGCTGGCGCACGTCGTTGCCCGAGTTCGTGTACATCGCGAACGAGAGCTTCTGGCCATCCTTGGCGCGGATGCCGTCCGAGCCCTTCGCCCAGCCTGCCTGATCAAGCAGCTGATTCGCCTTGTCCTCGCTGTACTCGTATTTGTTGGTGATGCCGTCAGGGTTGTAGGCCCACGAGAGGACCGGCATGGTGCCAACCGCGACGGTGCCGATTCCGAATCGAATTGCGTCGATCATCGCCTTGCGGTCGAGCGCATAGAAGAGCGCCTGGCGCACCGCGGCATCCTGGAAGAGCTTGGTCTTGGTCTCGTCGAGCTGGTACGAATAAAAGGTGAAGCTGAAGGTATCGTATTGCACGACCTTGAGATCGTCGCGCTTGCTCATCTCGTCAACGGATGATTCCTGGATCGTCCCAACGTCGATCTCACCAGTCTTGAGCTGCTGCACCAGGACGTTCTGGTCCGGCACGACTTTGTAGATGTACTTGTCGAGGTTCGGGCTTCCCTGCCAATAACCGTCGTATTTCACCAACGTCATGTGGTCGTCCTTGACCCACTCCTCAAACTGGAATGGACCGGTGCCGATGGTGCGGCCCTTTTTACCCGTGGAGAACGCGTCCTGCGCCAACGCGGCCGGGTCGACATCCTTCAGGACGTGCTGCGGGATGATGTTGTAGACCGCGTTCGAAACCATGAATGCCGCGTTTGGAGCCTTGAGTTTCACCACGATCGTGCTGTCATCCGGCGCGTCGATTGAGTCGACACGCTCAGTCAGCTCGGACGTGCGCGGTGAACCGGTCTTGGGGTTCATCGCCAAATCGTACGTGAACTTCACGTCCTGGGCGCTGAACGGTTGTCCATCATGCCAATTGACTCCGCTGCGTAGGTTGAATGTGTAGGTAATACCGTCGCTCGAAATGTCGAATTTTTCGGCCAGCTCCCCCTTGGGAGACACGTCAGATGGATCGACGGTCATGACGCTGTTGAACATCAGGTCGATCACCCGATTGGAAGACGTGTCGGTCGACAGGATAGAGCAGCAGGTCTTGGCGTCGGCGAATGTGCCTTCGACGAGTTGTCCGCCTTTGTTCTTGGCCGGTTCGGTGGTGCCCAGGCTCGATGATGATGCTTGAGTTGGCGAGGAAGAAGCCGCGGTCGTCGACGCAGCGGTCGGCGCGGTTGTCGCAGCTGATGTGGCCGCCGGCGACGAAGCTCCTGCTGATGCCGTTGTTGGCGCGGCAGTGGACGCCCCACTTGTGGCGGCAGGCGTATTCGAACTGCCACCGCAGGCTGCCAATAGCGCACCAACGGCCGGCGCGCTGAGTCCCAACGCCACGGCCCGCTGCACAAGCGAACGTCGCGTCATCCTGCTTCGCTTTACACGACCCTCGTTACCGTTCTCATGCCACAACTTCTCTGTCATCGACGAGCTCCTCCTCGATTCGAAACTGTCGAACCGGCCCCCGAGCCGACCGACGTGGCTTCTGCTGCGATCGCGTCTGATTGGCTTCGCCACACGTGGATGCGCGGGCGTAGCCTACGTTGGCCGGCGCCACGGCAATGATGGAAGCAGGAATGGCACTGGACTTGTCGATTGGTTCGACGAGTTGCGCTCTTGGTCGATCACCTCCGATCCGCTTCAGCGGGGATTCGATGTATCACCCGCTACACACTGCTACTCCGCCGCTAATCGCGCGTTCGCATGGCGCGACCAATGACCTGGCGGACCAGTTCTCACGGAACGTCAAAAGAGATGCTACGTTCTCAGGAGTTTCCCAAGAGTCCGCAATTTAGTCAACTCTCTTAGCTACAAAGTTCAGCCTTCAGAGAGATGCACAAATATCCGTCCGCAAAGTGCAGGTGAGATTCGAATTTGCTACGGAATAGCGAACAGCGCAGAATACGTGCCACGAATGACGATGCATGAGGGATCGATTGTGACGAATATCATGAGGAACTGGTATCCATTGGTGGCGCGCACCGGGATCGGCAACACGTCTCAGAGCTGGAGAACGTTCGCTCTGCCGTTGATTGGTAGAATTGCCGCTGATTTCACTCGCGCAACGCCACGTCTCGCGATATTGCTGGGATGCTCATAGACATGCGGAATCGTGACAGCGACTCGCTCCTCGGCTCGATTCCGAGGCGGACGAGTTGAAACCATCTGCTGCCATTGCGTCTCTCAGATATCGCGACTTCCGTCTCATCTGGTTCGGCCAATTCGTTTCGATCCTCGGCACCCAAGTTCAGACCGTCGCGCTGGCCTGGTTGGTCTACACCATCACGGGATCGGCGGCGGCCCTTGGCGTCGTCGGTTTGGCGCGCGCGGTGCCGATCATCCTGCTGTCGATGTTCGGTGGAACGTTGGCGGATCAGGTTGACCGGCGCCGCCTGCTCCTCATCTCGCAATCGGTGCTGGCCAGCTTTTCGCTGCTACTCGCAATTTCAGTCGCACTCGGATGGGCAAGTCTGGCTCTGCTCTATGGCTTTGCCGTAATCACCGCCGCGGCCTCGGCCTTCGATGGACCGACTCGTCAAGCGATCATCCCGTCTCTCGTGCCACGCGACCGGTTGGCCAATGCCTTGACGATCAACGTGCTGGCCCAGGACACCGCGGCAGTCTTCGGTCCCGCGGTCGGAGGGCTGGTGCTTGCGGCGCTGGGAACTTCGGCGGCCTTCTTCATTGATGCTGCCTCGTTCATGGCAGTGGTCGCGGCATTGGTCGCCATGCGCCAGCGTCTTCCGGTGCCGGTCGTGCCGCGGCGGGGTTTAGGTGCGCTGGTAGACGGTCTGCAGTTCCTTAAAGAGCGTTCGATCCTCTGGCAGCTTATGGTCATAGATTTCCTGGCGACGCTGCTCGCATCGACGTTGGGGCTGTTGCCGGTCTTCGCCAAGGCTGTGCTGGACATTGGCCCGAAAGGCCTGGGCATCCTCTACTCGGCGCCCAGCGCGGGTGCGGTGATTGGGGCGGTTCTCTTCACCATGGTGCGCACGCCGAAGCATCCCGGGCGCGTCGTCGCGATTGCGATTGGAGGTTACGGGCTGTCGTTGGCCCTGTTTGGTCTGTCACAATCGTTCATCATGGCGTTGGTGTTGCTTGCACTGGCGGGTGGCGTCGACGAGGTCAGTCGCGTCATGCGACATACCGTGCGTCAGCTGGCCACGCCGGATGAATTTCGTGGCCGCATTGGCGCGGTTGCCAGCATCTTCTCCGCGGGCGGACCTCGGCTCGGGGACTTCCAGAGTGGGTTGATCGCCAGCGCGATCGGTCCTCGTGGCGCGATGGTCTTCGGCGGCGGGGCCTGTCTGCTGATGGCATCCAGCTCGCTCGGCTGGGCGCGCAGTCTGTGGCGCTATCGCGGTGAAGAGCAGCTGACACGCGCACCCATGGATTCCCCGGAAGATGAGCGGACTCTGTCGCCAAAGCCCGCTCCGGAAACAGCATTGGGAGAGTGAGTTTCGTCGCGCTCAGACCTGCATCGAGTTGTAGCTCACGATCTCGGAGAGGGGCTTGCGACCAGCCCGAGCCGGATTGGGGCGCGGATCCTTCGATGTGACCGGGTAGCCGATGGCGATAACCTGCCGCAGCGTGCGCTCAGACGGGACACCGAGAATGCGCTTCGCTTCGGCCTCCTTTTCGTCCTCGAGGAACCAGGCAACGCCAGCACCAAGACCGAGTATGCGCGCACCGATCATGATGCGCTCCGTCACACGGCCTTCATCGTAGGCTTCGCTTGCGTCTCCGCCGGTGCCGTCCAGCACGATGGCGATTCCCAAAGGCGCGCCGGCTACCCAGTTGATCGGCGTACGCAGTTCGCTCAATTGGCCCAATTTCTCCTTGTCGGTGACGACGACGAAGTGCCACGGCTGAGTGTTGCGCGAGCTTCCACTCCAGCGCGCGATCTGCAGCAATTCGTTGAGCAGATCATCTGGAACCGGATCGCTGTGATACTGGCGAATCTGTCGCGCGTGATTCATCTGCTCGATGAAATTGCGTGTGCCGGCGTCGATGCTCATGGCGTTCTCACCTTCCCTGTCTGTTTTCGTCGAACATTTCTGTCATCATATGAGAGATGACCGCAACGGTCTAAACACTGATAGCGGACGCA
>CAWGGU010000003.1:0-96906 GCA_963822235.1 uncultured Chloroflexia bacterium | reverse complement strand
GGCTTGCTCGGTTCCACTGGTTGAACGGTCAATTCGAATCTCTTGGGACATTCCCAGCGCGACCCGTCACTGAAGTTTCGGAACTGGAGTCCACTGTTGAACATCAGCTATGCCTTTGCCTGCCTCATGGTGAGGAATCGCGATACAGCGGTCGATTGGTACGAGCGCTTCTTTGGTCGGCCACCCACCTTCCTACCGAACGACCAGGAAGCTGTCTGGCAGGTGGCACAGACCGCGTCGGTCTACGTCCTGATGGATGAGGAGCGCGCAGGCCACAGCGTCGTGACACTCGTCGTGGATGATCTCGACGCCACGCTCGCGGAAATGGTGGCTCGCGGGATCACGCCCGGAGCGATCGAAGAAGTGACCGGCGCTGGTCGTAAATCGACGACGCTCGACCCCGACGGCAACGAGGTAGCGCTGGTGGAGCTATTCGTGTCGAGTTGAAGGCTCCTACCGCACAAACAGCGCGATCGAGCCGACCAGCAACGCGCCCATGGCGACGTTGAAGACCTTAGCCGAGCGCTGCGTGTGCAATAGCCGCTGCAGGCTGGCTCCCGCCGCCAGCCACAGGAAGCAGCTCGGCAAGCGCCACCAGGATGAAGAGGAGCGCCAGGGCCAACGCTCGTCCGAAGGCGCTCCCCGTCTCCGCCTGAAAATACGTCCCGACCGCCGCCGCGCAGACGATCCAGGCCTTGGGGTTGACCCATTGAAACGCGGCCGCGCCCCAGAACCCGACGCGCATGCGCTCGGCCTTGTCGTCACTGTGACCCGAGGTGGCGATCTTCCAGGCCAGCCAGAGCAGGAAGGCGATGCCGCACCACTTCAGCCCCTGTAGAATCAGGGGACTGTCGAGAATCAGACTCCCCAGTCCGAAGGCCAGAATGAAGAGCATGAGCCCCATCCCGAGCACCTGCCCGATCAGCGCCGGAAGACCGCGCAGCACCCCGACGGCGGCGCCGGTCGACGTCAGGATCAGGTTGCTCGGTCCGGGAGTGATCGCGGCCACCATGGCGAACAGGAGAAAGGGTAGGGCGAGTCCAACGCTCACGGTCGATGCTCCTTCCCATGCGTGGGAGCGGGAAGCGACGGGTCATGCTCGGTAATCGTAAGAAGTCGAGCGGGGTCGGTCTTGAACGATCGTGCGGCGAGTTTCCGGGCGATTGGTTGCGCAGCGAGGGACCAGACGAGGGCGTCGAGCGACTGGAAGCCTGGTTCGGCGGGCCAGCCTACCGCAAACATCGCCACGACACCTATGCCATCTGCGTGACGAATTCAGGCGTGCAGGCGTTCGACTATCGCGGCAAGCGCGAAATCAGCCTGCCCGGGCAGGTCGTGGTACTGCATCCGGACGAGCTGCATGACGGCTTCCCGGCCACGCCAGCCGGTTTCGGCTACCGCCAGCTCTATGTCGAACCGGCCCTGATCTTCGATGCCGTGCGAACGTTAAACGGCGTCGGTACGCTCCCGTTCGTGCGCAACCCGGTCGCGGCCAACGCGAAACTGGCCGAGGCGGTCAGCAGCGCCTTCGAAGAGGAGCGTGAGCCGCTGTCTCTGGACTCGCTGCTCCTGCAATTGGCGGAGGGTCTTCTTGATGCGTCTCCCGAGAGCGGGCACGCGTCGGGTCCCCGGCATCTCGACGTGGAGGCGGTGCGGCGGGCGCGCGACTTTCTGGATGCGGAGACGACTCGCGTGGTCCATTCGGCCGAGCTGGAAGCCGTCACCGGACTCAGCCGCTTCGAGCTGGCGCGCCAGTTTCGGCTGGTCTGCGGCACCAGTCCCTATCGCTATTCACTGATGCGGCGACTGGATGCCGCGAGGGACGGGATTGCTCAGGGGCGTGCATTGAGCGATGTGGCATACGACGCCGGGTTCGCGGACCAGGCTCATTTCTCGCGTATGTTCAGCGCCGCCTTCGGGCTAACCCCGGCTCACTATCGCACGCTGCGTTGAGCGCGGTGATCGACGAAATGGATGCCCTTGCCTGAACGCACGCGGCCAAACGTAGCGGCGGCACCTGTGGCCGCCGTTGTGCCGCGGATCCGATCACCCACTTCGCCTCGTCCCGTAATCACCGACGCCGCGCGAAGGTGATGATCTCGGGGCTGGCGTCGCTGAAGGTCTGACCGTCCCAATCTCCCAGCTGCTTCTCAATCTTCAAACCGGCTTCGGCCAGCAGCTCCGCCAGCCGCTCACGCGGGAGGAAGCGAAGCGCGCCGCGGCTGACGAACGGCGTCGACCAGTTCGAGCTGGAGTAGATCGTGGTGAAGTGGACGATCTCCCCTTCGACGGGCTGCACCAGGCGGTGCTCGCGTTGCACGACATCACCGTTGGCATCCACGACCTCGCCGGAGTACTGCGTCGCCCAACGCTCCCAGCCCCGCAGCAGCGGGTTGCGCGTCTCGAAGACGAAGCGTCCGTCGTCAGTCAGCGCCGAGCGCACCGCCCTCAACGCGGTCAGGATGACTTCGTCCTCTCTGAGCTCCTGGAAGGCGTGCCCGGTCATGACGATCAGGTCGAACTCGCGCTCCCAGTCGACCTGTGAAAGGTCACCCTGCACCCACTCGACGTCGGTCCACTGCCGGGCCAGGCTGAGCATCCCGGGAGCCGGGTCCATTCCAACGAGTCGACCGGTATGGCCACGCTCCCGCGCCTCGTGCAGCAGCGCGCCGGTGCCGCAGCCGACGTCCAGAACCGAATCGGCCTGCATCACCAGCTCGATGTAGAAGCGGTAGTCGTCCCGCTCGAGCGGCGGGTGGAAGACATCGTAGAGTGCCGCCACGCGCTCATCGCTGAATTGTTCCTCGACCTTCACCCGATATCCTCCCGATTCGTTAGGTTGCGATGTGTTGGTTTTATGGACAGATCCCTGTGTCTGCCCCTACGAACGTACGCAATGATTCACGCGCTACTCGTACCGCAGCGCCTCCGCGATCGGCACCCGTGCCGCCTGTCGGGACGGGATGTAGGCCATCAGGAGCGAGGCGCCCACCGAGATGGCGATGAAGACGACCACCTCGAGCCACGGTATCACGAAGCTGCTGACTGCCGAACCGCCGATGTCTCCACCGGTGAAGAGCTTGTGCGCCAGGATCAGGCCGAGCAATGTTCCGGACGCCACCCCCAGGACCGTGATCATGGACGATTCGATCAAGAAGCTGGCCGAAACCATGTTGCGCTGATAGCCGATGGCCCGCAGCATCCCGATCTGCTGGCGTCGCTCCACCACCGAGCGGAAGGAGACGACACCCAGGGCCGCGATGCCGACCAGCAAGCCCAATCCCATGAAGCCCTCGATCAGGTAGAGGAACCCCTGCTCCTGACTTGACTGAGATTGCAGCAGGTCGTGGATCGAGTCCGCCTGGACACCATACGTGATCAGACTCGCTTCGATCGACTGGGCGTAGCTCTTGGCATCGACACCCGGCGCCACGTTGATGTAGTAGGCGATGGTGTCGGGTTGCTTGAAGGTTTGATCGAATCCCTGCGTATTCATCATCACACCCTGGAACATCGAGACCTTTGAATTGAGCACACCGATGACCGTCACCGTCTTGCTGGTGCCGGTGGACGGATCGCCCACCTCGATCTTGGTCGGCTGCATGGTCTTGTCGCTCGGCGTGACACCGGTCAGGCCGAACGCGTTCCCGCCGCCTCCGAAGCCGCCCTGTGACACCGCGTTGATGTCGACGATGGCCAGGTTCGGGTTGTCACGGACGGCGTTCCAGACATCCTGATCCGTCGCGTAGCCGGTCGCGCGGGTCTGCAGTGGAGCGCTGGCGTTGTTGATGAACTGAGCGTCGAGCCCATCCACTGGATAGGTTTTCCAGTCGGCCGCTCCGGCCATGCGCACTTCAGTCGATTCGCCGCCGATCACCTGCACCTGCCCAACCGCGGTGATCTTGCTGGAATCGACGCCCTTCTGCTGCAGCGTCTGTTTGAAATCGGTGATCGGGTTGTTGGGTGCCTGCGTTGCCTGAATGTCGTAGCCCGCACCAGCGTCTTTGGTGGTGAACAGTTGCACCAGATTCGCATTGATGGTCGCCATCATGACCAGCGAGAAGATAATCAGGCTGAACATGGCGATGGTCATACCGGTGCGTCCCTTACTGGCCATCGGGTAGGCCACGGCCGTCTTGACCGCGGGCAGCCAGCGGCTGAAGGCTTGACCCAGGAAGCTGACCAATCCCGTCAGCAATGAGGCGTTCCAGATGATCGCCAGCGTCGCCGCGGCCACCATCATGATGCCGGAGACGAAGAACATCTCCATGCCGCCGTTCAGTTCGCCGCCACTCATCCAGTTCGTCCAGCTATTCGGCGCCAGCCAGTAAGCCAGCACCAGCAGCGAGGCGACCGTGTAGAGCGCACGGGCGGGCAAGCCGAAGCGTCGCAGCGCCACGGCAAGACTCAGCGGCACCAGGGAGATCCCCATGGTGAAGGGGAACGCCTGGTTGCTGTTGCGCCCTACCCACATCAGCAAAGCGCCAACGAGGATGCCGAGGATCCCAAAAATCAGCCACCGTCGACCGGCCTTGGCCATGGTCGCTTCGGGGATGTCGCGGATGGCCGCCACGATGTTGAGTCGACTCACACGCCAGGACGAGATCGTGATGGTGATGAAGGTGACGATCACACCCAGGGTGTAGGCGATCACCAGACTACGCCAGGTCACGATCGGAGTGATGTTGAAGGCGTTCCCGATGATGTGGCCGATGAAGGTGGTGATGATGAAGGCGACCCCGACACCGAGTGCGGCGCCGACCGCGGCCGCGGCCAGGTCATAGGCGATGCCTTCAGCCAGGAACATCTGGGTGAGCTGACGTCGTTTCATGCCGACGGCGCGCGACATGCCCATCTCCGGCTTCCGCTCGGCAGCCAGCAGGACAAAGATCAGGAAGATCAGGAGAACGCCGGCCGCGATCGAGAAGAGCCCCAGGACCAGGAAGATGCTGGTGAAGATGTTTCCGGCGGTCTCAGCCACCTTGACGGTGCTCTGCTTCAACGCCACCGCGCGATAGGGTGTACCGTCAAGCGCGTTGTCGACGGCGGCGACCGCCGCATCGGAGTACTTGACGCCATCCCTGACACCACCGGTGTTCGAGACGGCGATCGCGCTGATCTGGCCCGACCGGCCGATGATCTGCTGCGCCTCTTTGAGCGGCATCGAGAATCCACCGGCCGAGTCACCGCCGATATTGACCGCCCCACTCAAGAAGCTGTCCGGGGCGATGGCGGCTACCGTGAGCTGATGCGGCTGGTTGTTGGTGTAGACCGTGAGCGAATCGCCAACGCTGGCATCAAGCTTGTCGGCGGCCGTCTTGCTCATGACGACGTTGTTGGCGGGCAGATTGGCGAAGTCGATGGTGTGGCCCGTGACGTCTTTCAACGCACCAAAGGCCGTCATGCCCGCCGGGTCGATGCCGGCCAGCGATATCGAGGGCTCGTGCAGGTTGTTGCTGGTGTTGATCGTCGGAACCTGATCGACCAACGCGGGCATCAAGCCATCGATGGGAGCGCTCGGGTCGAGCTTGGCTTTGAGATCGGTGGCGACGCTTTCAGGGAAGTATGCGTTTCCGACCGAGGAAGCGTCCGAATTCTTGTTCCCGGCCGAGAGAACCACGAGCTCATCGGTGTTCCCCATCGTCTTGTAGACCACGCTGGTGATGGAGTTGTTGAGCGTGTCGCCGGTGGTCAATGCGGCCGAGACGATGAGCGTGCTGAGCATCAAGCCGATGACGATCAACGTGGTCTGCGCCGGTCGCCGCGGGACGTTGCGCATGCCCATCTTGAAGATCACACGCTGCCGCAGCAGCACCCAGAGACCAGAGCTCAGGCAGATTGCAAATAGGATGAGCAGGACCACCATGATCGAGCTCATCGGAATGCCGAACATCTTTTGCACGGTGTTTGTCCCCTTCCTCTCATTGAGGGTTGAATCCCTGCCTTAGGCGGCGGCGAGACCCTCGTCGATCACCTTACCGTCTTGCATGCGGATGATGCGGTCGCACATCTCGCCGATGCGGGGATCATGCGTCACGACCACGAAGGTCTGCTGGTTGCGCTGGTTCAGCTCCCGCATCACGCGCATCACGTCGTCGGCGGTCTCGGTGTCCAGATCACCGGTCGGCTCATCGGCCCAGACGATCGACGGCTGATTCACCAACGCGCGGGCAATGGTGACGCGCTGCCGCTGTCCTCCCGAGAGCTCGGCCGGTTTCTGGCTGGCCTGGCGCTCCAGCCCCACCTGCTTGAGGGCTTGCATGCCCCGCTCGCGGGCCGTCTTGGGTTTGACGCCACTGACGAGCAAGGGGAGTTCGACGTTCTCGACCGCACTCAAGACGGGGAGGAGGTTATAGAACTGGAAGACGAAGCCCATCTCCCGGGCCCGAAACGTCGTGCGGGCGTTGTCCGACATGCGGGCCATGTCGGTCCCGGCGATCAGGATCTGGCCATCGTTGATGGTGTCGAGGCCAGAGAGGCAGTTGAGGAGGGTGGTCTTGCCACAGCCCGACGGCCCCATGATGGCGACCATCTCGCCACGCGAGACGGTGAAATCGACCCCCCGTAACGCCGGAACCTCCATCTTGCCCGTATCATAGATCTTTCTCACGTCCATCGCCGCGATGATCTGTCGCTCACGCTGATCGCTCGGGACCAATCTCATCGGGTTTCGCTCCTCTTCGGTGGATCTGAACAGAGCCATGTGTCCTCCTGTGCCAAGTGCATCGCCATGCGACATCGATCGTTCGGCGTCATCAGCAACCACCGAACCTCATGACTCCATCCTAGGTATGAGGGCGGAAAGGCACTACGCGGCTTACATGAAAATCGGACGTAGGGTTAACCCCCATGTCCTGGGTGGGAAGGCATAGCGACGAGGGGGCGTCACGCGGACGCGATGAATCGCGCCCCTACGAACGTGTGCGCAGGGGAAATACTCGGTTGGGGTGAGACATTGGTAATTGATCAATCAATTGGGCCTTCGTTCCACGTTCGCGCTGGGCTGAAGCCGCCGCGCTGACCTATGCGAAGCCCGGTGAAAACGGGCTGAAAGTACCCGGCCAAACGTAGGGGAGGGACCTGTGCCCTCCCTCGGCAGTGGGCCTGAATTCGTTTCGGAATATCTCAACCTGGTTCACCAGGTTTCGCTAATTCAGCGCGCGGCTTTAGCCCAGCGCGGGCGAGGACGCATCGCCCAACATCTCGATCAATCACCAGTCAACCCACGGTGGACGCCGAGCTATGACTGCCTGCCAGTTACTCATGCACCCTCTCCCACCCCCACCAATTCCAGGATCGTCTGCACGACCTCGTCGACGGGGACGTCGGTGCGGATCTCGGCGGTGGCGCCGCGGCGCAGGAGGGGCTCCACCGTCGCGATGTGCCCAAGCACGCGTGTCAACTCCTCCGAGCTCTTGCCATAGGGGTTGTTCGTGCGGTTTTTCAGCCGCTCGACGATGAGCGGCGTCGGGGCGCTCAGCAGGATGATGTGGTCGAATCGTGGGTAGAACTTCCCCTGATTCACCGACGTGCCGCTGACGAAGAGGAGCCCAGGCTCATCGGAGGCGAGGAGCTCGCGCATGCGCTCCTCCCGCCAGACCCAATCGAGCTCGCCGTCAACCTCCACCCACTCGTGCCAGTCGTCATAGTCGGTGTCGATGGCATGGTAGCGGAGCGCGGCGAGCTCGGTGATGACGGTCGATTTCCCGGTGCCGGACATGCCGGTGATGAGCACGCGAATCATGACTGCAGCATAGCAGCGCTGCAGACGATCACGGCGTCATGAGCTGATCAGTCGAAGCGCCAGCGCGTGGCACCATAGGGTTCGGCCGTCGCCACCAGAAACGCGGTTTCCGGCGTGATGGCGTAAAGATCCCATGGCGGCGGCCCGGCGCTCGGTGCGCTGAAGGGCGCCGTGAAGGCGTCGTCGGTCACTGTTACCGGCCATCCGTCGGTGGCATAGCTGGCGGCGATTCGTTCCAGCGTCGCCTGATCGGTGACGCGAGCGGCCGACCCTTCGATCACGAGATCCAGACCCGGAAGCGATACCGAGATGACACAGTTTGGGTTCTCGGCCAGGTTGCGACTCTTGCGAGCCCCGGCTCCGCTGGTGAAGTAGATCGGGCCCTCCAACCACTTGGCGCCGACTCCCGTGCAGTGCGGCCGTCCGTCTGGGCATGTGGTCGATAGCCACCAGGTCGTCATCGGCTCGATTGCCTCCAACGCCGCCTCTACGCGCGACCACGGAAGCGGCTCGTTCCCATAAATATCCAGGTTCTTGTGTTTCATTGTGTGCTCCTTCATGTGAACAGCCACAGCGAGCTGCACCGCATTCGATCGTCCTCTGTCAACTTGTCGGTTGGGGAGAAACGAATTCGACAAATTAGACCGCTCCGGAGTAAGACCGGAGCGGCATCGAACGAGAAAGTGTTGCGAGAACGCGAGAGGCGTCACGCCATGCGATAGCGCATCCACCAGAAGCAGAGCCACGCCAGCAGCAGCGCGAGCGCGATGAAGATGGCCGTCTCGAGACCCTGAAACGCCCAGTAGCGGCCGGCCGGTTGATAGGTGACCACCTGGTGGAATTTCGCCGCGATGGCAGATGCGCACGCGTGGACCTGTTGCTCACTCGGGCCGCCCGGACCGGGCGCGGCTGTTGTCGAGACACTCGCATTAGCGGCGTTGCTGGCGGGGCCAGAGAGGTCAACCGTGAGCGCCGGACAGGTGCTCTGCAGGAACTGGCTGGTTGGAGCGTGCCCGGCCTGATCGACCAACACATTCGAGTAGATCCAGGCGTTCGGAAGTTTGGGGGTCGGCGCAATGACAAACCATCCCGTGCCCGTACCTCCCTGAGCGATGCCCGCGCCGGGGCCCCAGACAAGCGGCAGGCTCTGACTCACCGGTGCGATCAGGTGCGGGCGGATCCAGGTAACGGCGAACCGGCCGCCGATGAACAGCGGCAGCGTGATCGCCATGGCCGGCAGGATACGCGGGACGAGAAGTCCGGCCGTCACGCCGAGCGCGAAGGCAAAGAGCGCATAGCCAACCGGTACGATCCCACGCATGGCGAACACCGATGGGTCAAACCGGTTGAGGTTGAGGTTGATCGGGCCTTGCCAGTAGATGACGTTTGCGTTCACGCGATCGATCGGGTTGAACCACCAGGTGATCATGAGGCTGAGCAGTCCGACAACGGCCGCACTCGCCAGCCCCACCACGCCGAGCTTGATCGCCAGCCAACGCCGCCGGGAGATGCTCTGCGTCCAGACCAACCGGAACGTGCCGCGCTCCAGCTCATGCGCGACCAGCGGTGCTCCCCAAAAGATGCCGAGCAGCGCCGGGGTTGCCAGCAGGATGTCGCGCAGCACGTTCTGCAGGAGTGCATCGCTGTGGATGAAGGAGGTCAGCGTAATCCCGCAGCCTCCCGCATTCCCATTCGCCTGCAACTGCAGCAAGCAGGGCGCGACGTCCGTGTCGTAGAGGTGAGCAAGGTGGAGGCCGGTGAGGCCAACGATGACCGCCACGACCGTAAGCGCCAACATTGCCACGAGCCACTGAAGTCGAAACTGCAACCAGGTGAGCTGAAACATGTGCAGGCCCTTCGTCCAATCACGCGATGCGGCGGCGCACCCACCAGAAGCAGAACGCCGCAAGCAGCACCGACAACGCCACGTAGATGCCCATTTCGAACCACTGGAACGTCCAGTAGCGGCCGGCCGGTTGATAGGTCACGACCAGGTGATAGTTCTGGGCGAGCTTCATGACGCAGTCTTTGAAGACGGTCGGATCAGCCGGTGCGTGATTCACCCCCGGAGTCGACGATCCTGATCCCACCGCGCTGACGATGGCCGGACAAGCGTTGACCATGAAGCTGTGGAGGGCGCTGTTTGACGCGGTATGGCCCGCGGTGTCGACCACCTTGCTCGAGATCGCCCAGGCGTTGTCGATACTCGGCGTGCCGAGCGAGAAGGTGATGCCTGCGGAGCTAGGCGAAAATCCCACTCCTTCGCCCGACTGAAGCGGCAAGGTTGTTTGGTGCGGCGGCATCAGATGTGGCCGCACGAGAAAGGTGAACGCTATCCGAGTAGCGAGAAATCCAACCAGGGTGACGGCCATCGCCGGCAGGGTTCGCCGGATCACGACACCGGCCGTGAGCCCCACCGCGAAGGCGAAGAGGCCATAGCCGATCACCACCACGCCTCGCTCGTCAAAGTTGCCGGGGTTGAACCGATCCGCCGTGATCAACACAAACGGCCGCGTCCACCAATTGAAGAGAAGGCTGAGCGCTCCGGCCACGACCACGCTGGCGATCCCCATCAGGCCCAATTTGGTCAGCAGCCAGCGATCGCGAGAGACGCTCTGGGTCCAGGCCAGGCGGTAGGTGCCGGTCTCGTATTCACGCGCGACCAGCGGCGCGCCCCAGAAGATCCCCAGAAGTGCCGGTGCCACGAGGAGGAACAGCCCGAGGAGCTGCCGCAGAATCACGTGATTGTTGAGAAACGCGTTCCGCGCGGGCGAGCAATCCGAACCGGCCGGACAGCTCCCCACGGTGGTGTTGTAGAGGTGGTAGAGGTTATGGCCGGAAATGACGAACAGGATGGCGGCGAGCACCAGAATTCCGGCCACGATCATGGCTTGCAGGCGGAATTGAAGCCAGCTGAGCCGAATCATCGGTGTGCCTCCACCAGATGCGGTCGAGCGGGAGCAGGGAGTTGCGACTGTCGCATGTAGGCCAGCACCAGATCTTCCAAACCGATGCGCTCAACAACCCAGGCGGGATCGAGGATCGGGTCGTCAAGGCGGGCGACGAGCGTGCTCTGCCGATCCGTGTGGCTCTCCTCGATGATGCGCAGGCTCGGCGGGAGCGTCTCCAGGCCGCTGCGCGGACCGGTCAGCCGGTAATGTGAGGCCAGCAGATCCTCGATCTCGCCCGTCACCTGCACGTGAGAGGAGACCAGCACGATCAAGTAGTCGCAGACCCGTTCCAGGTCGGAAACCAAGTGAGACGACAGGACCACACTGACTTGCTGCTCGGCGACCACCTCCATCAGTCCTTGCAGGAACTCGCGACGGGCGAGCGGATCGAGGCTGGCGACTGGTTCGTCGAGGATCAGGAGCTCGGGTCGTTTGGCGATGGCCAGGGTGAGCGCCAGCTGCGCGCGCTGGCCGCCCGACAGCTTGCCCGCCTTCTGGGAGCGATCGAGCCCCAGCTGATCGATGCGGCGATCGGCCACCTGCTGGTCCCAGGTCGGGTTGAGCCAGCCGCCGAGCCGCAGATGATCGCCAACTGACATCGATTCGTAGACCGGCGTCTCTTGCGCCACGAACCCCACCCGGCTGAGCTGCGTCGGGTTTTCCGCCGGACGTCCACCGAGAACCTCGATGCTGCCGGTGGTCGGCGTGAGCAGCCCGACTGCCAGGTGCATCAGGGTCGTCTTGCCGGCTCCGTTTGGGCCGACCAGACCGACGACCTGGCCGGACGGAATCTCCAGGGTGCAATTCTCGAGCGCCCAGCGACGCCCATAGCGTTTACCTAACCCGGTGGCGGTCAACACCGCACTCATGCTACGTCCTCTTCACTCTCAGATCGAAAACAATCGATGAAGAGTGCCTCGATACTCTCGTCGTCAAGGCCGGCCCGACGAGCCTTGGTCAACCAGCGCCGCAGGTCCTGGCGCAGCGGACCTAACGCGATCAACGAAGCGCCACTCAGTGTCTTGATCACGAACGTCCCGATGCCGGGCCTGGCAGCCACCAGTCCACCGTGCTCGAGCTCCTTGTAGGCCTTCAGCACGGTGTTGGGATTGATGGCCAGTTTCGCCACCACTTCTTTGACGGTCGGAAGTTGATCGCCCTCCTTCAACAGGCCCAGGCGCAACGCGTGCCGAACCTGATGGACGATCTGGAGATAAGGCGAGACACCGGAACGGCTGTCGAGATGGAATTCGATCATTCAACCTCCATTTATCTAGGTTACTAGATATATAGTTCTTTTCGATGGCGGTTGTCAAGCCGTGCGGCCGGGACGCCATGGACCGTGGAGAACCGGCGCTCGCAGATTCTTGATAGTTTCCTGATCTGATTCATTCGTTTCCTGACGCGTCTTTGATAGTGACCGGCTGATGATTGGGGGATGTGTTTGCTCGGGAGGTCGCGGGTGCCGGCGCCGAGCAGGTAATCGCCCTGCCAGTCAATACGGATGTGACGTGGAATGAAGTCAGAGGAAACGGAGACATCGGCGGCTCCGGTCAACGGTCACCAACCGGGAGACCCGCCGCGTGGCTCCTCACTGACGATGGAATGGCAAGAGGTCAAGCAGGGGCGCCACCCAGGCGACCGCTACGTGCGCATCGTGCGAGATTCGCAGACGGCGAATCGGCCGCGGCCAGTGGCGCGCGTCGTGGCCCATGGTGATCCCGACCATCCAACGCGCTCGTTCGCTAGCGTCCGCCAGTCGATCCGGCGCACGTTAGTCGGCTCACCCATCCCGACCGAGCATGAGGTCCACGAACGCCTCACCAAGCTCAAGGGCCTGGCGGTCTTCGCCTCCGACAACATTTCGTCGTCGGCCTACGCGACCGAAGAGATCATGCGCGTGCTGGTCATTGCCGGGATCGCGGCGCTTACCTGGACGATCCCACTCACGCTCGTCATTGTGGTGGTTTTGGCCGTCGTGGTCGCCAGCTATCAGCAGACCGTTCAGGCATACCCCAGCGGTGGCGGCTCCTACATTGTGGCCAGCGACAATCTGGGCCGTATCCCCGGGCTGATCGCGGCGGCGGCGCTTCTGATCGACTACGTGCTGACCGTCGCGGTAAGTATTGCGGCGGGAGTCGCGGCCATCACCTCGATCTTTCCATCTTTGTTCCAATTTCGCGTGCCGATCGCCGTAACGTGCGTCGCCCTTCTGGCCGTCGGAAATCTGCGCGGCATCCGGGAGAGCGGCACCATCTTCGCGGCGCCGACCTACATCTATCTCTTCGCCATCTTCGGGTTGATCGGCTACGGGCTGTTTCGCGACGCGACCGGCAACCTACCGCAATACACGGCGCCGGAAACGTGGCATCAGCAGTACGGGCTGAGCGCGCTTGGCCTGCTCTTGATCCTGCGCGCCTTCTCCTCTGGAGCCGTGGCGCTTACTGGCGTGGAGGCGGTATCGAACGGAGTGCCTGCCTTCAAGCCGCCGGAGCCGGTCAACGCGCGCGTGGTCCTGATCATGATGGGCACCTTCTTCGGCACGATCTTCCTGGGCATGAGCTTCCTTGTTACGCACATCGGCATTCTGCCCGACCCGACCGAGCACGAAACGGTCGTCAATCAACTGGCCGTCTCACTCGTCGGCCAGGGCAGCCCCTATCACTACCTGGTGCAGTTTTCGACCGCCTTGATTCTGGTACTGGCCGCGAATACCGCCTTCGCCGACTTCCCGCGGCTTTCGAGCATCCTGGGCAAGGACCGCTTCCTGCCGCGCCAGCTTCAGTATCGTGGTGACCGGCTGGCGTTCGACACCGGCATCATCTTTCTGGCGGCTATCGCCGCAGCACTGATCGTCGTTTTCCAGGGGAGCGTAACGAACCTGATCCCGCTCTACACCGTGGGCGTCTTCGTCGCCTTCTCGCTCAGCCAGGGCGGCATGGTGCGCCATTGGTGGCGGTTACGCCATCAGGACCATCGCTGGTGGGTGCGAGCCAGCTTCAACGGCATCGGGGCGCTGGCCACGGCGGTGGTCGCGGTCGTGGTTGGGATCGCCAAGTTCATGCTCGGCGCCTGGATCGTGCTGCTGCTGATCCCCCTCTTCGTGATGGTGATGCTCTGGATCCATCGCCACTACATGACGCTGGGGAAGGAACTGGAGGCGCAGCCGAACCAGCAGATCTTGCCGGTCACCATCGCGCCGCTGGTGGTGGTGCCGATCAGCCGTCTGGAGCGACCGGCGCTGGCCGCGATCAACTTCGCCCAGTCGATCTCAGCCGACGTCACCGCCGTGCACGTGGTAGAGGACCAAGAGGAAGCCGAGAGTTTCCGCGAGCGCTGGAACGCCTTCAATCTGAGCGTGCCGTTGGTGATCGTCGAATCACCCTACCGGCGGCTGCTCGGATCGCTCCTCGAGTACATCGACATGGTCGATCAACGCGATCCGCGCCGTCCCGTGACGGTGGTGCTGGCGGAGTTCGTACCGCGGCACTGGTGGGAAAACTTGCTGCACAACTTAACCGCCTGGAGACTGAAGCTGCACCTCTTCACGCGCCGCAACACGATCACCATCGACGTACCGTATTACGTCGGCGAAGGGTTCGAGGCGGAGAAGACAGGCAAGGGAGAGTAAGGAAAAGGCCCTCACTCCCCATCCACGTTCGGCAGTGGACAGGTGACGCGATAGGGTGCCACCAGATGGACGTCGACGCAATCGAGGCGCTCCAGCAGCCGATCCAGCATTGAGCGGGTAAGGCGCCGGTGAATTGGCCCCAAGTCCGGCCGGCCGACGACCACGTCGGTGACGTTGCTTCCCTCGGCGATGCGCACCAGACCATTCACCACGTCTGCATCCACGACCGTGATGACCCGGGCTCCGAGGTCTTCAGCCAGTTCGATGTTGCGTTTCAGCGCAAACCGCTCAGATTCGGGCAATTCCTCCAGCGGCCGTTTGATGACGCTGACCGCCATGAGGTCCGCGTGCAGACCGCGGGCCAGCCGCCAGGCGTGCCGCACCACGGTCTCGGCGTCGGTCTGGGCGGTGAAGCAGGCCATGACCCGTTCAATCGTCGGCCACGGCCCGGGGACCTGCTCGCCGCGCATGTACTCCTCGAGCGCGGCTTCCACGCCCTCGGCCGTCCGCTGCAGCGCCAGTTCGCGCAGCGCGGTCAGGTTCGATTCACGGAAGAAGTTCTGCAGCGCCCGTACCGCCTGCTGCTGCGGATAGATCTTGCCGGCCACCAGTCGTTCACGCAGCAGCGTCGGCGAAAGATCGACCAGCTCTACCTCGGCGTCATCCAGAATGCGATCCGGCACGGTCTCGCGGACTTTAACGCCGGTGACCCCCTCGATGACGTCGTTGAGCCCCTGTAGGTGCTGGATGTTCATGGTGCTCAGGACGTCGATCCCAGCATCCAGCAGCACCTCGACGTCCTGATAGCGCTTCTCCCGCTCGGACCCCGGTGCGTTGGTGTGCGCCAGCTCGTCCACCAGCACGACCTTTGGCTTGCGCGCCAGGATCGCGTCGGTGTCGAGCTCTTCCAGGATGACGCCGCGATAGGGGATCTGTCGACGCGGGATGTTCGGCAGGTCCTTGATCTGCGCCTCGGTCTCGGCCCGGCTATAGGTCTCGACCAGACCGATGACGACGTCCTGGCCCTCGTCCCTCAGCCGGTGCCCTTCTTCCAGCATGGCGTAGGTTTTTCCCACGCCGGGAGCGGCACCGAGGAAGACACGCAGGCGTCCGCGGTGCTTCTTCTCCTCACGACGCACGCGCTCGAGCATCTGCTCGGGCGTGGGTCGTTCGGAGTCAACGCGTTCGCGGTCGGGGTTATCGTGCATCAAGCGTTTGTCCTCAGCAGGAGACCTCAAGGGTTTTGAACGGCGGCGTCCTCGGATTGGCAACCATATTTGCACTGTGATAGCGAATTGAAGTGAATGTGTGATCCGTCAGCATCCAGCGTAGCCTTGTCTTCCTGATGATTCTCCCCCGCCGGTGAAGGGGGAGTCAGAGAGGGATAGCGCAGTCGAAGGACCTCCCCACCATTTTCACTGGATTCCTGCTTCAGCGTCCGGAGAGATCCTTCGACTCCGCTGCGCTTCGCTCAGAATGACAATTGTCCGTTGGTTTGCCGATACGTGACGACGCATTTTCTGTGGCCGCACGCTCGCCCCTCGACTCCGCCTCCATTCTATGGCTTTCCTAGCTTGTCGAGCGCCAGGTTGATCTTCAGCACGTTGACGCGCGGTTCGCCCAGGATCCAGAGCGTGCGTCCAGACGTGTTCTTCTTCACCAGTTCATACAGCGTCGCCTCCGGGACGCCCCGCGCTTTGGCGATGCGCGGCACCTGGAAGTTCGCCGCCGCCGGGCTGATATCCGGATCAAGGCCACTGGCGCTGGCGACGACCAGATCCTCCGGGACAAGCGCGTCGGCCGGCAAGCCACTCGCCTGTCGGATCGCCGCCGCACGGGCCGCCGCGTCGTCGTGCAGCTTCTGGCTGGTCGTGCTCAAATTCGTCCCGCTCGAGGCTGACGCGTCGTAGCCATCCTTGCCCGCCGCCGATGGCCGGCCCCAGAAGTAGGTCGGGTCGCTGAAGTTCTGGCCGATCAGCTCGGAGCCGATCACCTGCCCTTGCGCATTCTTGATCAGGCTGCCGTTGGCCTGATGCGGGAAGAGCACCTGCGCGATCCCCGTCATCGCGAATGGATACGCCAGCCCGAGGATCACCGTAAACACGACAAAGACGACGATTGCTGGTCGTATCTGTTGCATGAACGAGCGAGTCATGATTCCAACCTCTTTACGCAAGGCCGATGGCGTGCACCAGCACGTCAATGAGCTTGATGCCAACAAATGGAACGATCACGCCGCCGAGGCCATAGATGAGCAGATTTCGTTGCAGCATGTCGGCGGCCGGAATGGCGCGATACGCCACTCCCCGCATGGCCAGCGGAATCAGGCCGATGATGACGAGCGCGTTGAAGATGACCGCGCTCAAAATGGCGCTCTGTGGCGAGTTGAGCCGCATGATGTTGAGCGAGTTGAGCTCCGGATAGGTCGCCGCGAACGCCGCCGGGATGATGGCGAAGTACTTGGCCACATCGTTTGCCACCGAGAAGGTGGTGATCGCGCCACGGGTGATCAGCAGTTGCTTGCCGATGCGCACGACCTCAATCAGTTTGGTCGGGTCGGAATCGAGATCGACCATGTTGGCGGCATCCTTGGCGGCCGCCGTGCCGGAGTTCATGGCGAGTCCCACGTCGGCCTGCGCCAGCGCCGGGGCGTCGTTGGTGCCATCGCCGCTCATGGCAACCAGGTGCCCTTCCTCCTGCTCTTCACGGATGCGGGCGATCTTGTCCTCGGGCTTGGCCTCGGCGATGAAGTCGTCGACACCGGCCTCCGCGGCAATCGTCGCGGCGGTGAGCGGGTTGTCACCGGTCACCATCACCGTGCGGATACCCATGCGGCGCAGCTCGTCGAAGCGCGCGCGCATGCCGGGCTTGACCGTGTCCTTCAGATAGATAAGCCCAACCGGCCGGTTCTCCTGAACGACGGCCAGTGGCGTCCCGCCCGCTCGCGCGATGCGGTCGACCTCGGTCTGGACCGCCGGTGAGACCGGCAGCTTGACCCAATCATAGACGGCGTCGACCGCGCCCTTGTGCCAGGATGAGCCGTCGAACTTCAAGCCACTCATGCGGGTCTCGGCTCGGAAAGGGATGATCTCGGCACCATCCGGCGCGGTCGTCCCACCAGGCCCCCAGCCGGGCGGGATCCCCATCCCCTCGTTGGCCGTCAACGCCAGAATGCTCTTCCCCTCCGGAGTTTCGTCACCGAGTGACGCCCAGAGGGCCGCCTTGTTCGCCTCGTCCGGCGTGGCTCCTTCGATCGGGATGATCTCGGCTGCCAGGCGGTTGCCGTAGGTGATCGTCCCGGTCTTATCGAGCAGCAGCACGTCGACATCGCCCGATGCCTCCACGGCGCGACCCGACATGGCGAGCACGTTGAAGCGCGTCACCCGGTCCATACCGGCGATGCCGATGGCGGAGAGGAGCGCGCCGATCGTGGTCGGCAGCAAGCAGATGAGAAGCGCGACCAGGATCGTGGTCGAAATCGCGCCACCGGCGTAGATGGCGAACGGCTCCAGCGTGACCACCACCAGCACGAAGATGATGCTGAGACCGGCCAGCAAGATGCTCAGCGCGATCTCGTTGGGCGTCTTCTGGCGTGAAGCCCCCTCGACCAGCGCGATCATGCGGTCCAGGAAGGTGTGGCCGGGATCAGCGGTGATGCGAATCTTGAGCCAGTCGGACGACACCTGCGTGCCGCCGGTCACCGTGCTGCGGATGTCGGTCCCCGGCTCCTTGAGCACGGGCGCCGATTCGCCGGTGATGGCCGCCTCATTGACGTAGGCCACGCCCTCGATCACGTCGCCGTCGGAGGGGATGATTTCTCCCTCACGCACCAGCACGACGTCGTTCTTGCGCAGATCGCTCGAGGAGATGGACTCCTCGCGGCCGTCGCGCAGCACCCGAGCCGGGGTCTCCTTGCGCGTGGCGCGCAGTGTGTCCGCCTGCGCCTTGCCGCGCGCTTCGGCCAGCGCCTCGGCGAAATTGGCGAAGAGGACGGTGAACCAGAGCCAGATCGCGATCTGGATGACGAAGCCGAGATGAGCATGCGGGCCAACGATGATCTGCTTGGCCACGATGAACGTGGCGATGGCGCTGCCGACCTCGACGATCAGCATGACCGGGCTCTTGATCATCCAGCGCGGATCCAGCTTGCGGAACGACTCGCCCAGCGCGGGCTGGATGTAGCGCCACTGCCAAACGCTTGCGCCGGTGCGCCGCGCCGCCGCGTTGCGTTTCATCTCGTCGGTCTCGGGCGATCGATCGGTCGGTGGTTGCAAACCACGAGTCGCGTCGGCGTCCCGATCCGGCCGGGTATGAACCGGCCGCTGGCCGTTGTTTGTTGGGATACGATCATTCATCGAACGAATCCTCCGCGCGTGAATTAGAAGAGCTTGCCCGCGTTGCCGAGGAAGTGCTCGGCGATCGGTCCAAGTGCGAGTGCCGGGAAGAAGGTCAGGACTCCGACGATCAAGATGACGCCTGTAAGCAGCACCACCCACATGACGCCGGTGGTGGGAAAGGTGCCGAGGCTCGGCGCGACTGCCTGCTTGCGGGCCAGCGAACCGGCCAGCGCCATGGCTGGGATGATCACCAGGAAGCGCCCGATGAGCATGGCGAGTCCGAGCGTGGTGTTGTACGGGTTGGTGTTGCCAGCCAGCCCGGCAAAGGCAGAGCCGTTGTTGCCGGTCGTGGATGTGAACGCATAAAGGATCTCGCTGAAGCCGTGCGGTCCGGCATTATTGAGCCCGGCCAGTCCCCAGTGTGTGACGGAAGCCAGGGCCGTGAACCCCAGGATCGACGCGGGCAGCACCAGGATGGCCAGCGCGACCATCTTCATCTCATATGACTGGATCTTCTTGCCCAGGTACTCCGGCGTGCGGCCGACCATTAGACCGGCCAGGAAGACGGCCAGCACGGCGAAGATGAGGATCCCGTAGAGCCCGGATCCGACCCCGCCGAAGATGATCTCGCCAAGCTGGATCATGACCATGGGGACCATGCCGCCGAATGGCGGTGAAGCTGTCATGCATGGAGTTGACCGAACCATTGGAGGCCGCGGTGGTCGCCACCGCCCACAGAGAGCTGGCGGCCGTGCCGAAGCGTGTCTCCTTGCCGCTCATATTCCCCAGCGATTGATCGATGTGCAGGCCGGCCAGCGCTGGGATCGTTCTGGCCTCGGCCCAATAGCAGATAGCGACCGCGCCCAGAAAGATTACGCTCATGACCGAAAAGAGGGTCCAGCCCTGGCGGGTATCACCCGACCATCTTGCCGAAGGTGTAGGTCAACGCCGCGCCCAGCGCCAGGATGGCCACGAGCTCGAGCATATCGGTCAGTGGCGTTGGGTTCTCGAAGGGATGCGACGAGTTGACGTTGAAGAACCCGCCACCGTTCGTGCCGAGCTGCTTGATGACGATCTGCGACGCTGCCGGTCCCTGCGCGATCGTCTGCGTGCCGCCCTGCAACGGTCGCGACCTGGGTATACCCGTGCAAGTTCTGCGGCACACCCTGCCAGACGAGGACCAGCGCGAAGATGATGCTGATCGGCAGCAGGAGATAGAGCGTGCAGCGGGTCAGATCGACCCAGAAGTTGCCCAGCTCGTTGACTCTGACGGCGCGCGAAGCCCCGGATGACGGCGATGGCGATGGCGATGCCCGCGGCGGCCGAGAGGAAGTTGTGCACCGCCAACGCCGTCATCTGGGTGAAGTAGCTCATAGTGGTTTCGCCACCATAGTTCTGCCAGTTGGTGTTGGAGGTGAAGCTGACCGCCGTGTTGAACGCCAGAGACGGACTGACGCCAGGCAGATGTTGTGGGTTCAGCGGGAGATGCCCTTGCAGCCGCGCGATGGCATAGGTCGTCACGACCCCGACCAGGCTGAAGACCAGCACCGATACGGTGTAGCCCACCCAGCTCTGCTCGCGCTCCGGGTCAACTCCGGAGACGCGGTAGATGACGCGTTCGACGGGCGCGAAGACCGGCGTCAGCAGGGTGCGCTCGCCGTTGAAGATGCGCACCATATAGGCACCCAGCGGCCTGGTCAGCGCCAGCACAATCAAGAACATGACCGCAATCTGCAGCCAACCCGTGAGCGTCATGCACGCCCTCCCATCACCGGCGCTGATCCATCAGGAACACACGCGAAGAAGAATCGGCCGGGCATCAGAACCGCTCCGGTCGCACCAGCACGTACGTGAGATATCCCAACGCCGCCAGGCTGATGAGCCCCAGCACCCAGTACCCCAGATTCATCGAGGAACCATCCCTCACAGACGCTCGCAGCCGTCGATGTACATCACGGATGCGGCGAAAAAAACGACCGTGATCGCGATGAAGAGCGCATCCCACACGTAAGGTTCTCCTGTTCAGACTCAAATACCGCGGTTCAATCGGCCGCATCGCCTTCGTCCTTCTCAACCAGACGAGAAAGCGCATCGATGGGAAACGGCTTGGTCAGCACGGCGTCTGGCGCCAAATCGTCGATGCGGGTCCGCGAAGGGCGAAATGCCGTGAGGACGATGACGTGCGGGTGAGCGCCGGACAGCGTGCGCAGCCAGCGAAGAATCTCCCAGCCCGTCTCATCCGGCAGATTGACGTCGAGAATGAGGACACCCGGCATACGCTCCGTCATGAGTTGACGGGCCTCCGCACCCAGATGCGCGCTTCGCACCTCGTGCCCACGCCGTCTCAGGTTCAACGCCAAAATGGCGTGAAGGCGCGAATCATCCTCAATCAGAAGGACGTCCTTAGTTGTCACGATGTGCGGCTCGATCCCTAACCTGTATCCAACTTCGTCGCGCTTCAGCGGGGTTTGGTACAGCGACCTGGCGGACAGACGAGAGTTATTCGTCGGCACCACTCAGCTGCTCGAACGTGACCGTGATGGTGTTCTGTCTCAATCCACAGTGGACGTGAAGCCCACAACGGTCGGCCAGAGTTCGGGCGTATTCCACGACAGGCAAAGCTCCGCGCGGTTGGCGCGGGCACGGGATGACCGTGTGGATGCGCCGGATCGATCCATCTCGACTTCCAGCGATCGTGCGGCAGGCACGCTCCAACGGGATCGGGTCCCAGCCGACCACGTCTGACGAGCCGGGCCGTAGCAACTGCTGAACCAGCTCGGCCGCGACATTGTCGGCGAGGTTCGGATCGTACGCCGGCCCGTCAGGATCAAACGAGCCTGGAAACGGGTGATTCTTCATCGATGTGGCTCCGAAAGACGCGTGATGGGCATGACCATGCCCCTTCGTCGAGACGCTCCGATCCTGCGATCTCCAAACGTCAAGACGGAGCGTGAGCAGCGCCGTCATCTGCCGGAGATTGCCGAATGGATCGCTTCAGAGTGTAGGTCCGGTGCCGTCAGCGAGATGTCAAAGAGGGGGAGGGGGGCGTCAAGATCATGTCAGGATCCCGAAGATTAGCTCGCGCCGCCATCGCGGAAGCGGTAACCAACCCCTGGCTCGGTTTGGATGTGGCGCGGGCGGCTGGCGTCTTGCTCGATCTTCTGTCGCAGCTGGTTGACGTAAACCCGCAGATAGTGCGTCGAGTCCGACGACGCTGGACCCCAAACGCGGGAAAGAAGCATCTGATGCGTCAGCACCTTGCCGGCGTTGACCGCCATCTCACGCAGGAGCTCGAACTCGGTCGGCGTGAGATGAACCTCTTCACCGGCCACGCGTACGAGCCGTTTGGGGAGATCGATCACCAGATCGTCGAATTGCAGCAGTGGCTGTTGCGGTTCCTGACGCTCCGAATGTCTCAGCGCCACCCGCACGCGCGCGAGCAATTCGTCCATGCCGAACGGTTTGGTGACGTAGTCGTCGGCGCCGCTGTCGAGCGCGCGAACCTTGTCCCGCTCGGAGTCCTTCACCGATAAGATGATGATCGGCACGGTGGACCAGGAACGCACCTCGCGCACGACATCGATGCCCGGGATGTCCGGCAGTCCCAGATCCAGGATGACGACGTCCGGCTGACTCAGCGAGATCTGATCGAGCGCGGACTCGCCGGTCTCGGCCTGCTCCACTTCAAAGCCATGCGCGCTCAACCCGGCACGAATAGCGCGCCGGATCTGCGGTTCGTCATCGACCACCAGCACCCGCGTCGCCATTACGCTCCCATCTGGCCTTCTTTGTCCGACACGCTGATCATGGGCGGGCGTTCGGAAATCGGCAGAGTGAATCTTACCGTGATGCCTCGCACCGGATTCCGTTCGGCCCAGATCCGCCCCCCGTGCGCCTCGACGAACCCGCGCGAGATCGCCAATCCGATTCCTGAGCCGATGGGGCGGTCTGGCGCTTCGACGCGATAGAAACGATCGAAGATGCGCTCCTCTTCACCGGCAGGGAGCCCGACACCCTCATCCGAGATCGAGACGACGACCGTGCCGTCGTCGACGCCCGCCGTCACGTCGATCTGACTCTCGGGCGGCGAGTATTTCCCAGCGTTCTCGAAAATGTTGATGAGGACCTGCAGCATCTCGATGTAGTCGAGCTTGAGTGGCGGCAGGTCGGCGCTCAGATCGAACGTGATCTGGTGATCGTCTAACGCTGGTGCGCTGCGATTGACCGCGTCATAGACGATCTCACGCAGGTCGTACCAGTCAAACGCGGGTTTCAGCGCGCCCGCCTCGATGCGCGAGAGGTCGAGCAGATTGGCCACGAAGCGGTTCAGTCGATCCGCTTCCTCGTCGATCGCATGCAGCAGCTCGTCTCGGTCGTCGTCAGTCCAGGTGACGTCCTGCTGCAGCAGACTGGTGGCCGATGCCTTGATCGATGCCAGTGGCGTGCGCAGATCGTGCGACACGGCCGAGAGGAGAGCCGATTTGAGCTCGTCGGAGCGAGCCAGCACTTCGGCCCGCAGGTGCTCGTCGGTCAGCAGACTGCGCTCGATCGCCAGCGCCGCCTGGTTGGCAAAGGTGACGAGCAACTGCTGCTCGTCCTCGCGATTGAACCGGGCGCGGTTATGCCCGCCTGCTACCAGCACGCCGATGGAGCGATTGGCGGTCGCGATCGGCACGAGCAGCGCATCCCGCTCGCGAAACCCCTGTGCGAAGTTCCAGAGCCGCCCATGCTCGGCCGATCGGGGTGGGCTGAGCTTGGCTCGCGTGGCTCCGATGGCGGCGACCTGGCGTTTCTCCAACGCCCACTGCGCCGCGTTCAGCAGGTTGCGGTCGGAGAGGAACGGCTCGACCCGTCCCTCCACGGCATGCGGCCTGAGCGACATGCCCTGAACCAGTAAGAAGGCGCAATAGTCGAGTCCGAACACCTGTCGAACCCGGCTAGCGATCGCCGTCAGGGTGTCATCCAGACCGACTTCGCCAATCAGGGCGGTACTCAGATCGTAGAGCGTGGCGGTCTGCCGGGCATGTTGCAGCACCTCGGCGTTCTGCGAGCGGATACGCACCACCAGCTGCGTGACGAGAATGGCAATGCCGAGGAAGACGAGGAGGAGCAGGATGTCGTCCGCCCGCGCCACGGTGAAGGTGTAATAGGGTGGGATGAAGACGAAGTCGAAGCAGAGGAAGGCGAGCAGCGACGACGCGATGCTCGGCCCGATGTCGGTCACCAGCGAGACGATCGTAACCACGATCAGGTAGAGGAGTGCCAGGCTCAGGGTGGTCAGATGCGGCCGAAACGGGAAGAGCACGGCAGTCGACCCGAGCGCGGCGAAAAGAGCGATCACGTAGGCGGAGGTCGCCTTGCGCGCGTGGATCAGCTCAATTGAATCAGCCCAGGATCGTCGCATTGATGTGCCTCGATGATACCGAAACCTCCCGCTGATGATACCGCCGCCAGCGAAGGGGGTGACATGCGCGCCCGACGCCCTGCCCGCGACTGCCTGGGCCACCGAAGATAACGTGTGGATACGAGAACGGCGAACCTCGTGTTCAACGAACTGAACGAGAGGGCTGGTTGTTCAGCCGGTCAACGTCGAACCCGGCAATCTGCTTGTACTCGTCGGCAATAGCGGTCAGTTCCTGCTGACTCACGACGTCGTGGAGATTGTTGAATCCGTCGGGAGCGCGCTCTTCGACCAGATCCTGACAGCGATGCGGACCGGCTCGCCGATTCGATTGCACCACAGCCGCCGTCGCCGGACGTCGCTCGCGCTCGTATGCGCCGATCGCGTCTGCCACTGATGGCTGCAGCGCGAGCTCGCGTGCCAGGACACGAGCATCGATGATCGCTTGCGAGGCACCGTTTCCGCCCACCGGATGCATCGGGTGTGCCGCATCCCCCAGCAGGGTGACGCGATCGAAATCCCAGGTTTGAAGCGGATCGCGATCGACCATCGGGTACTGATAGATCGCTTCAGCCCCTCGGATCAACTCCGAGATACTCAGAAATTCGAAGTCGAACGAGGCGAACGCGTCAAGCACCTCCGCCCGATTCGCGGCATAGGTCCAGTCCTGAGTGGGCATCGGACCACTGCCAGCTGTCCTCAAATTGGCCACCCAATTGATCAACGCCTGCCCCTGATACTCGTGCGACTTCGATATCGGGTAGACCACAACCCGTTGCTGGCTTGAGCCCGCGTTGATCATAGTGTGACCGGAGAGGAAGGGCTGGCCGACCGTCACCCCTCGCCACATGGTGACGCCGTTCCACTTCGGCGGGCCTTCATGCGGGAAGAGGATGCGGCGAACGGCGGAGTGAATTCCGTCGCACGCGACCAGCACGTTCGATTCGACACGCGCCACCGTCTTGTCGTTGGATCGGTCGACAAAGGTCGCCCAGGCACGGCCATGTTCATCCTGACCAAAATCCACGAGGTGGTGTCCGGTGTGGATGCGCTCGGGACCTAACCGCTCGCGCACCGCCTGATGCAAGATGCTCAATAGCGCGCCGCGATGAATCGAGATCTGCGGCCAGCGATAGCCGTTTGCCAGACCCAGAGGCTCGCTCCAGATCAGTTGGCCGTGTTTCGAATAATAGACGAACTCGCTGGTAGGGATGCCGGTCGCGAGCAGATCATCGAGCAGTCCAAGTTCCGTCAATTCCCGCACCGAGTGGGGCAAGATATTGATCCCCACACCCAATTGGCGGATAGCGGAGGCTGACTCGTAGACATCGACGTCCGTGATGCCGGCTGCTTCGAGCGATAGGGCCAGCACCATACCGCCGATGCCGCCGCCGGCGATTGTAACGCGCATCATCCGCCTCCTTTCTGGAGTGCTCGCATTGTGCGGCACGCTGGGAACCGCCACAAGCGACTTCGTTCTCCGTGGTCCTCGGCGCCCTTCGCTGATTTGACTATGATTGAAGCGACGTCACTGGATACATTTAGGGGGATTCGTGAGCGAAACGACCTACATTGCCCTGCTGCGCGGCATCAACGTGGGCGGCCACAACGTGAAGATGGATAAGCTGCGCGGCATTTTCGGGGATATGGGGTTCGAGAACGTCCGCTCCTACATCCAGTCCGGCAACGTCTTCTTCCAGACTGCCGAAGCGGACCGTGCGGCGCTGCGCTCGACCATCGAGACTGGGCTGCGCGAAGCTCTAGGCTATGCCGTCCCAACCTGCCTACGAACGCTGGACGAGTTCGAGGCGGTGCTGGCGCGGGAGCCGTTCGCAGGCATCGACGTAACGCCCGATATGCGCCTCTCGGTCACCTTCTTCGCCGAGCCGGTCAGTGCCGAACTTCCGGTGCCGTACCGCACCCCGGACGGCGCCTATGAAGTGGTGGAGCGCACGCCGTCGGAGGTCTTCGTCGTCTGGTACCTGCAGAACGGCCGCCCCGGCAACTCCTACGGGCTGATCGAGAAGAAGCTGGGCGTCCCCGGAACGACCCGCTTTTGGCACACGAGCGCCAAGATCCTGGCCGCCGCCAAGGGGTCGGCGAAGTAGGTGCTGAACGATGGCGGGTGCCGCGGGGACTGAACGTACGCGGGTGAACGTAGGGGCAGATCCCTGTGTCTGCCCTTCGGCCGCAGGCCGACGACCGTTACCGCATACCCGACTACCTGATCAATCACCATTAGCCCGGCGCAGGTGGCGGGCGCAATGATGTCGCCCGTACGAATGCCCGTGGGTTGTGGTAGGGGCGCACAGCCGTGCGCCCAACGCGAAACGCCCACCATGCCTCTCGTCAACCACCATCTCCACCGAAAACAGGCTCCCGCACCGGCGCGCCTTTCAGATGCTCGTCCAGAAACGTGATGGTGCGCGCCCAGGCGCGGGCCTGCTCGCTGGCCGAGCGCTTCGGCTCACCACCCTGCGCGAAATACGTCTTGGTCACCGGATGGATGCTGTCGTTCACCGTGGTCGGCCACCAGGGCTGTCCGACGTTGTGGCCGGTCCCCTCGCAGGCGACGTGCTCGTAGGCGTACGGGTGCATGTGCTCGGCCAGCCGCTCCATCACCATGTCGCTGTAGACCGAGGACGGCCACATCGCGTCGACTTTGCCGGAGATGGCCAGCACCGGCCCGTTGATTTTCTCCACCTGAATGGCGGCCCGGCGCACCTGCTCTCGGTCCTCCAACGACTTGAGGAAGATGGGCGTCAGCGCGAAGCCGCTACCATCGGTCGTCTCGTATTCCGGCAATCGGTTTGGCCGCGAGTGGAGGAAGGGGATGCCCTCGCCGTGATAGGTCCAGGCCGGCTCCTGATGCGCCGTGTCGCTGCCGATGCCGCCGTAGACGACCGCACTGGGGACACGTGCCACGACCGCCTTGAACTGCGGATAGCGGGACGCCAGCAGCAGGCAGAGCTCGCCGCCGCGTGAGGTGCCACCGACCGCCAGTCGATCGGCATCCACCTCGGGACGCGCCTGCAGCCAGGCGATAGCGCGTTCGAAGTACTCCAGCGGAATGCGCTGCAGCGTCTGGGGCAGATGCCCGGCACGGAAGTAGGCCAGCGCCAGCGCGCCGTAACCACGCGAGGCATACAGAGCCGCCTGCGCCTCGGAGAGCCCACCACCGGAGCCACTCAAGAGCATGATGGTCGGATGCGGGCCGTCGTCCGGCGGGGTGAAGAGGGTGCCGTAAAGACCGTCGTCGCGCACTTCGGTCCGTGTCACGCCCGGCGCCGCCACGATACGCGTCAACCGTGTTTCAGCAACCGGTTCTCCGTGCTGCTCTGCCGTCAGCACGAAAGTATCAGGGGCAATCGTCGACTTGCGGCTGGCGTTCGGACCGTCACCGACCGGCGTAATCGACCAGAGGAAACCCATCGGCTCGACACCGTCGTATGAGCCGGAGTCGGGCGCCTGGGCGGCGAGATCGACCGCTCCCGCGTCGTCTGCCGTGAAATTTGCGGCCGACTCCCACTCGCCGCCGGCCTCGTCGGTCAGGCGCGTGCAGATGGTCACGTTGGAACGCGGCGTCAATCCGGTCAGGCGGACGTGGACCACCTCATCGGCCAGCGTCACCACCGGCACCCGCTCGAAACGGGGTGCTGCAGAGTGGTCAGTGGTTGTGTTCACGGATGGCTCCTCCTCAGATTGAGCGGCGATCAGCCCTCACCCCCGGCCGGTCCATCCCACTGACTCCCTTCCCACTGAAGGGAGAACCACCTCCCGTCCGAACGGGAGAGAGGAGACGGAGAACCGACGCTGAGCATCGTTCCCCTTCTCCTGCTCACGCGGGAGAAGGGGTAAGGGGATGAGGGTGGCCAGGTTGGGATGAGGGCCACTCCTACCCCAGATCCACCAGCGGCAGAACCTCTTCGATCAGGCGCTTGAGTTGGCCAAACTGATCCCAACCGGCGATGCGCAGCGTCACTTCGTCGAACCCGACGTCCTTCATGACGCGCAGGCGCTCAGCGCATTCCTCGGGCGAGCCGGTTGCCACCCAGCCGTCGATGAAATCCAGCGAGTAGTCCTCGGTGTAATAAATGTCGAGGAATTTCTTCGATTCCTCGAGCGCTGCCTGCTTGTTCTCATTGATGTTGATGTTGTGGTACAGGTGGGTCTCGATGCTCTTGGGGTCGCGACCCTTCTTCTCGGCATCCTGGCGGATGTAGTTGATGCGCCAGCGCAGGTCCTCGGGATCGTAGAGGGAGGTCTGCCAACCGTCGGCGTGGTTGACGACGCGGCGCAGCGTCTGCTCGATCAGTTCGCGGCTTCCGGGATAGCCGAAGCCCTCGCGACCGGCGTTGTTGGCGATCCAGATCGGCGGGCGCGGTTTGGCGACCGGCTTCGGATCGATGCTGATGTTGTCGCAGTCATAGTGCTCGCCGTGGAAGCTGACGTGGTCTTCAGTCCAGAGGAGCTTCATCAGCTGGATCCACTCGATCAGGCGTTTGACCCGGTCCCTGGGCTGCAGGCCGTAGAGCTCACCCTCGATCTTGCCACCTTCCTGCGGGACGATGCCGGTGCAGGTGACCAGCACGGAGCGGCCCTCCGCCAATAGATCCAGACTGGCCCACTGATAGGCGAGCAGCACCGGATCACGCAGTGGGAAGCTGGCCATGCAAGCCGGACCGAGGCGGACACGCTTCGTGCGGGCGGCGATGCCGGAGAGGAGCGTGATCGACTCCATTCGCGGCTTGCCCAGCAGACTGTCGCCTACCCAGACCGACTGAAACGCCTCGGACTGGTCGGCGATCTCCGCCATCTGGAGCATCTGCTCGGGCGTGGTGGCGCCGAAGAGGACGCCGCGGTTGGGAAGGGTCAGACCGATCTTCACATGGACTCCTTCAGTTGACGGACGCGCCTGGGAAGGGGATGAGGAGCGGACGCGGCGCGAAACCGTACAAATTGACACGGCCATAATCGCGCTTAAGGCCCGGCGATGGAAGTAGGCTGTGGTTGAGGATCGCGACGCCCATGCGTGAGGAGCATTCGTGAACTGGGAAGACCCGGCCAACTGGTACAACGCGATGAACCCCTGGCGACCGTGCGACGACTTCTATCTCACGCTCATCATGGGCGCGGAGTCGGTGCTGGATGTCGGCTGCGGCACCGGCACGCTGCTGCATCAGGCGCGCGATGCCGGGCACACGGGACGGCTCACCGGGCTCGACCCGGACCCCGCCATGCTGCGTCAGGCGCAGGAGCGCAGCGACATCGAGTGGCTGTTGGCCGACGCTGCCTCGGCGCCCTGGCACGGCGAATTCGAGCTGGCGGTGATGACCGGCCACGCCTTCCAGGCGCTCATCTCCGATGACGTCGTGCGCCGATCGCTGCGCGGCATTAGCAACGCTCTGGCCGAAGGAGGTCGCTTCGCCTTCGAGACGCGCCATCCGCAGGCGCGCGCCTGGGAGGACTGGCACGATTCATCGTTCGAAGCGCGCAACCCGGACGGGGAAGCCGTCACCGTCTCCTACGAGGTGCTGGACGTCACCGGCGATGTCGTGCGCTTGACCGAGACGCTCAGCGGCCGCTGGTGGGAGAGCGGCAGCCGCACCGATCTCGGCGAACTGCGCTTCATGTCGACAGAGGTTCTCGCCACGTTCCTGAATGAGGCCGGGTTCGTCATCGAGGAGCAATTCGGCGACTGGCAGCGTCATCCAATCGGGCCAACCAGCAACGAGATCATCACGGTCGTGAGGAAGGGGTGAGAGGGCGGGCTCGGGAACCCGAGCCCGCCGTCAGCGAATGGAGGCAACGGGCCGAGACCGGCCGCTTACCGCCTAATTCCCCGTGCTGGTTCGAGGTGGTTGGACGTCGAGCGCGGAGATAGACGTTGTCGATGCCGAACTGCCGGCCGACGTCACCAATACGAAGGCGAAGGGATTACATGCCGTCGCGACCGACACGCTAAACGTGCCGCTCCCGTCTCCGCCGAGCGAATAGTTCGTGATGGTGCCACAGCTCACGAATGGTAGTGGATAACCGCTCACCGTTCCAGCCGGGAACGAGATGTCACAATTCCCGCTATTTGAGGTTACCGTGAAGATCGTGTTGTCAACGTCCTGGCATGTCGTCATGTCGATCGTTGCGGCCGCCATTGCCAAACTCGGTCCTGATGCCCCAGTGGCACCGGTCGGACCGACTGCCCCGCTTGTTCCAGTTGGTCCAGTCGGTCCAGACGAACCAGTCTGACCTGTTGACCCGGTAGCACCGGTCAACCCAACAGCCCCTGACGGGCCGGTAGCGCCGCTCGGTCCCATCTCACCCGATGGCCCAATCGCGCCGGTCGGGCCGGTCGCGCCGCTCGGTCCGACCTCACTCCACTGGATGACCGTTCCAAGGCTAGGAAGAAATCCATTTCCACCGCAGAATTTCGGTGGAGTCGTTCCAACTTGCCAGAGTGTGCCGCCACTCAGACACGCGTAGTAGACCGTATTCTGGGTGTCGCCCGAGGCAACATACAGCGTGCCGCCCGCGACCAACACCGCAAGCAGCATCGCCACTCCGAGCAATTTGACCCGGCGCGCCGGAAATCGAGACATGCGTCACTCTCCCCAAAATTTTCGGGCCCAACAACTGCTTCCCGTTGGAAGTATGTGGAAAATAACAGGTCCCCGTACGCAGTTCAAGAGGACATGGATGCCCTGTTTGGAGCCGTACGGACGTCGCACGATCTGCGCTAACGTTGGTGCGCTAAACTACGAAACCGGGCAAACCTCTCCCTATTTCCGCGCACCGCTCGACCCGTTCGGAGAGGCGTGAGTTGGCTGACAATTTGATTCGGCATCGCGTGACGGTCGTCGACCTGCGGCCGAAGGCTGGCGCAGGTCCGGCCTCTACGTTGCACCGGTTGCACGCTAGAGACGTCGCGTCTCCTGCTGCGTCGGCGTGATGACACGGGCCATCACGAAGCGTTTGTGGATATCCAGACCGCGCCCATAGGGATGCTCAACCTTCAACCGACCCTCCGTTCCGGATCGCACCACGCGCGGATCGTCCGACGCGTCCCCTCTTCCAGCGTCTCTGATACGTGCTCGCGGCACAGTCGGTGGTGCCTGACGGACGCGCGGGGGCAGACTCAGGAACGGCCTCGCGGCACCAAGCAGACCCGCCCTATTCTCTCTGTTTTCATGCCCGGTGGCGCGCCAGCGGCGCATGATCACTCAGAATGACAACGTGAGCGGCACTGCTGACCGAGGGTAACTGGTGCCAGAATCATTGTAGCCATCTACTCAAAATGACATAACTCACTGCCCAACGGTCCACGAACTTCACTGCCCTTGCACACGGTGGAGGAGGTCCCAGAAGGTCTGGTTGCCTTGCAGCCACTCACCCGATTCATTGAGCCGGACGTACCTGCAGCTCCCTTCGTAGGTGTCGATGCGCACCAGCTGGAGGTCCCACTGCGTGAATACAAGCGTCGTGCGCGTGCCTTTACCCGCGAGCTTGTCCGATTCCGGGGGACAACCGGGCTGCGCTGCGGTTTCCGGCAGCGTGAAGACCTGGGCGTACAGGTCCAGCATCAGTTGATGGTCGCCGACATTTGCCTGATAGCTGGTGGTTTGGCTATTGTCCACCACGATCGCGAGTTGGTCCGGCTGCGCTGGCGCAAAAGTGGCTCCCGCCAGAACAGTCTGCAGCATGTTCTTGAACTGATCGTTCATGGCGAACCAAGCGCCGCGCCACTGGAAGTCGCCACCCACCTCGACCGCGCCGCACACTTCGTACACGGACGCGGGAAGCGCCTGGTCGCCCTCGAAGAAGACGAGCTGGTAGGTCGGCTGAGGCACCGCGGAGCAATTCGGAGCGGCGTTTGTCCGGGGCAGCGCCAGGACGGCATCGTACAGTTGTTTGGCAGTCGTCGGCCGCCGCAATCATCGCGCTTTGCGGCGCCTGAGTCGGGTGCGATGCGGTTTCGACGGCGAGACGGTCCGGATTGAGCGGCGGGGTCGCAGTCAAGATCGCTTGATCCAGCTGTTGCCAGAAGTCGACCGCCCCCTCCCGAACCTTCGATTCGCCCGCGATGGTCACCGGCCGGCAGCCATCGCGGTTGGCTTGAACGCTCGCCACGATGGTGGTTCCCTGGAGGAAGGTTAACGTGTAGTGCGGGCCGAGCTCAGCGGTGCAGGCTCGATCAGAGGGTAGCTCCGGCAACGAGAAGATCGTCGCATAGAGCTGCCGCACCAGCGCGGCATCACTCAGCGTCACAGTCGGCAGATCCCTTCCCGACGGCGTGGCGGGTGCTCCTGGCGGCGGGGCGATGGGTTCGTCAATCGCGATGCGCACTTGATCCGGCTGAGCAGGGGTGGCGACAGGCGTGGCAACGGGCGTGGCTGAGGGCGTTCCGGCGACATTCCCCGAGCCATTACTCGTTCCACATCCGTTCAGCGTCATCAGCACCAGAATGAGGGCCGTGAGAATGAGCAATCGCTTGTTCGTGAACATCGCTGGCCACCTTTGCAGCGCGTCGAGATGCTGGACGTCACCGTGTCCTACTGATAAGACGCCAGGGAGCAGGATTGGGTTCCAGTGGGTTTGATGATGGTGGCGCGCGATATATCCAGGTGCGTGCGTCACGTTCACGGCGGGCTAAAACCGCAGCGCTCAATTGAACGAAGCTCGTTGATGGTGTTTGACGCAATAAACCGGTATGCAGCCCACGTTCACCCGGGACTAAAGATCCCGGGCTAGCCTGGACGAAGTCCACTAAAGGGACTGAACGTACGCGGGCAAACATAGCGGCGGCACCCGTGGCCGCCGTCAGTCTGATCAGCGTACCGCTAGGAGCCGGCTTATGGTGTTTGATCAAATAGCGGTCCTCGGCTTGCGGCCGAAGGCCAGCACAGGTCCGGCCTCTACGTTCCCGCGCGCTGTTAGCCCGTTTAGGGGCTTCGTATAGGTCAGCCTGGGTTTTCAACCCAGGTTGAAGGTCGGGCAAGGACCGGCTTATTTCGTCAACCACCATTCAACCCAGGGCGGACGCACGGCAATTGCCGATGAGGGTGACGACTCTCCACTCGGATTTTTCCGGCCAACATCGACACAAACACGCGAACCCTCCACCAATCCTGTGCCTCTCCGCTTGACATACCACCTGCCGCTA
Organism: uncultured Chloroflexia bacterium; assembly: GCA_963822235.1. Lineage (GTDB taxonomy): Bacteria > Chloroflexota > Chloroflexia > Thermomicrobiales > Thermomicrobiaceae > CALAGB01. The sequence continues at coordinate 63,685 of CAWGGU010000003.1, read as the reverse complement.
TCCATAGTCAGCGTGTCGCTACTTCGTCTTCTGGCGGCACGCGTTTTCACAATTCAAGGAGGCCCGACGTGCCACACTACCTCATTCAGGCCACCTACACCGCCGAAGCGCGCAAGGCGCTCACCGCCCATCCGGAGGACCGGGTGCGGGGCGTCGCCGCGCTGATGGAGCGCCTGGGCGGGAAGCTGGAAACGTTCTATTTCGCTATGGGCAAGTACGATGTGGTGGCTATCGCTGAGCTTCCGGACGACGTCGCCGCCGCGGCGGCCGCGCTCGCGGTCACCGGCGCGGGACACCTGGGCAGCTACCGGACAACCAAGCTGATGACCAACGACGAGATGATGTCAGCCATGCAGCGCGCGCATGACCTGTCCTATGCCGCCCCGTCCGGCGACTGACCTGCTCGCCTAGCCACGGGACTCAGAGCGCCGCCGGCCCAAACCTCGTGGTCTCAGGCCGGCGGCGCCGTCACCTCCACCGTCGCCACCCGTTCGGAAAACTGGCTGTTGTAGAGGTCGGCGTAGAAGCCGCCCCTGTCCAGCAGGTCATGGTGGGATCCCGTCTCGATGATGTTGCCGTGGTTCATGACCAGGATCAAATCGGCATCCCGGATCGTCGAGAGCCGGTGGGCGATCACGAAGCTGGTGCGCCCGCGCATCAGCCGGCTCATCGCCTCCTGGATCAGGACCTCGGTGCGGGTGTCGACGCTGCTGGTGGCTTCGTCCAGGATGAGGACGACTGGGTTCGACAGGAACGCGCGAGCGATCGTCAGCAGCTGCTTCTGCCCCTGGGAGATGTTGCCGGCTTCCTCGTTCAGGACGGTGTCGTAGCTTTCGGGCAACGTGCGGATGAAGTGGTCGGCTTGCGCGGCGCGTGCCGCCTCGACGATCTCCTCCTCGGTGGCGTCGTCACGGCCGTAGGCGATGTTGTCGCGAATCGTCCCACCAAAGAGCCAGGTGTCTTGCAGCACCATACCGAACATGCGTCGCAAGTCACCGCGCCGCATTTGTCGGGTATCCACGCCGTCGACGAGGATCCGTCCTGAGTTCACGTCGTAAAAGCGCATCAACAGATTCACCAGCGTCGTCTTGCCCGCGCCGGTAGGACCAACGATGGCGATCGTCTGGCCCGGCTGCACGTCGAAGCTGACGTCCGAGATCAGGGGGACCTCGGGCTTGTAGCTGAACTCAACATGGTCGAACTGAACGTGGCCCCGCGGCCTGGCGATCACCACGGCGTCGGCCACGTTGCGCGTCTCTTCCGCCTCGTCGAGCAGATCGAACACGCGCTCCGCGGATGCGATGGTCAGCTGGATCGTGTTGGCCAGGCTGCTCAGCTGAGTGATCGGCATGGTGAACTGCTGGGCGTACTGCAGGAACGCCTGGACGTCACCGATGGCGATGGATCCACCCGTGACCAAGATCCCGCCGATGGTGGCCACCAGCAAGTAGCCCAGATTCCCGATCGACCGCATCAGCGGCATGATGATGCCGGAGACGAACTGAGCGCGCCAGCCTGCCTCGTAATAGCGGTCGTTGAGCTCGCCGAACTGGGCGACCGCCGTCTCCTCGTGCCCGAACGCCTTGACGATCTGGTGGCCGGTATACATCTCCTCAACGTGGCCGTTGAGCGCACCGAGCGCGTTCTGCTGGTTCAAGAAGTAGCTCTGCGCGCGCCTGGCGATCACGGTCGTGACGGCGATGCTCAGCGGCAGGGTCAGGCCCACCACCAGCGTCAGCAGCGGGCTGATCGTCAACATCATCACGATCACGCCGACCAACGTGATGACCGAGGTGATCGCCTGGGTCACGTTCTGTTGCAGCGTGCTGCTGACGTTGTCCAGGTCGTTGGCCACCAGGCTGAGGATCTCGCCGTGGGTACGAGAATCGTAATAGCTCAGCGGCAGGCGCTCGAGTTTCTCGTCCACTTCGCGGCGCAACGCGTAAACGGTCTTCTGCGCCACGCCCGCCATCAGGTATTGCTGCAGGTACTGGAACGCGGCGCTGACGACGTACATCCCGACCAAGATCAGCAGGATCCGGTGGATGTAGGTGAAGTCCACTGAAGCGCCCGGCTTGTGCTGGAACTTGGCCAGTATGCCCTCGAAGAGCTTGGTGGTCGCCATGCCCAGAATCTTCGGGCCAAACACGTTGAACGCGGTCCCGACCACGGCCGCGCTGAAGACGACCAGCAGCGCAAACCGCTGCGGCCGGAAATAGCCGAGCAAGCGCAACAGCGTGCCACGGAAGTCCTTCGGCTTTGCGTTGGGCATACCGCCGCCGCCCATTGGCCCGCCGCGGAACATGCCGCCCCCTGGCCGGCCCCCGCCCCCTCCGAAGCTCATGCGATCTCCTCCACTGACAGCTGGGAGGACACGATCTCCTGGTAGACCTCGCAGGTCTCGAGTAGTTGCCGGTGCGTGCCGATTCCGGCCACCCGGCCCTCGTCCAGCACGATGATGCGGTCGGCGTCCATAACGGTCCCTACTCGCTGCGCCACGATGACGACCGTCGCATCGCCGATCTCGCCTCGCAGCGCGGCCCGCAGCCGAGCGTCGGTGGCGAAGTCCAGTGCCGAGAAGCAGTCGTCGAAGACGTAGAGCTCCGGCCTTCGCACCAGGGCGCGGGCGATCGAGAGTCGCTGCTTCTGGCCACCCGAGACGTTGGTGCCACCCTGGGAGATCGCCGAATCAACTCCGCCGGGCATGGACTCCACGAAATCGGCCGCCTGCGCCACTTGCAGCGCGTGCAGCATCTCCTCACGGGAGGCGTCCTGTTTGCCGAAGTGGAGGTTGGCGTCGATCGTGCCCGAGAAGAGGACCGCCCGCTGCGGCACAAAGCCGATCTTCGACCGCAGCTCGTGCTGTGTCATCTCCCGCACATCGCGGCCGTCGACCAGCACTTCACCGGCATCCACGTCGTAAAAGCGCGGGATGAGGTTGACGAGCGTCGATTTGCCCGCTCCGGTACCGCCGATGATCGCGGTGATCTCGCCGGGTCCGGCCTTGAATGAGATGTGAGACAACGCCGGCTCCTCGGCATCGTGATAGCGGAATGTCACGTCGTGGAACTCGAGCTCGCCCCGCTTGGGACCAGCCGGTAGTGCCTGCACCGGGTCCGCAATGCTCGGCACAATGTCGAGCACCTCGTTGATCCGCGTAGCCGACGCCGCCGCGCGCGGCAGCAACACGAAGATCACCGCAACCATCAGAATGGCGAACAGGATCTGCATCGCATACTGTAGAAAGGCGATCATCGCGCCAATCTGCATCGTCCCATTGTCGACCCGGATACTGCCGAACCACAGGATGGCGACGCTGGTCAGACTGAGGATCAGCATCATCGACGGCATCAGCACCGCGACGATGCGGTTGACGGTGATGGCCGTGTTGGTCAGATCGAGATTGGCAACGTCGAATCGCTGCTGCTCGTGGCGGTCACGGTCGAAGGCGCGTACGACCCGCACACCGGTCAGTCCCTCGTCCATCACCAGGTTCAGCTTGTCGAGCTTGACCTGCATCGCCTGGAAGAGGGGCACGGCCTTGCGCAGGGTCAGGACGAAGACCAGGAAGACGACCGGAATGGCCACCACCAGGATCCAGGACAGAGATCGGTCCTCGCTCAGTGCCAGTATGACCCCGCCGATCGCCATCATCGGCGCGGTGATCACCATCAGCAGCGACATCGTGACGACCTGCTGCACCTGGGTCGTGTCGTTGGTCGTGCGTGTGATCAGGGATGCCGTGCTTAGAGTGTCAAATGCATCCAGCGAGAAATGCTGCACGTGCGTGAAGATCCTGGCACGGAGGATCCGGCCAAAGCCCAGAGCAACTCGCGATGAGAAGAACGCGGCAACCATGGCGCAGATTGTTCCGCCAATGGTCACCAGCAGCATGATGGCGCCAACGCGGACGATGTAACCGGTATCGTTCTTGACGATGCCGTTGTCGACGATGTCCGCCATCAAGGTCGGCAGCGCCAGATTGGCAATCGACTGTAGCAGGGCCAGCAACAAAATCAGCGCGAGGTTTGACCGGTACGGCTTGAGCAGCCGCAGGAGCCGAGTCATCGTGCACCGCCTCAGCCCTCGGGAGCGACCGAGAGCGCGACCGTCCCAGCCGGTGCAATCTCAGGGATCAAATCGACTGAAATGAGACGATCTAGATCGAGCAACATGTCCGAGCGGACCGTAGTCTGGTCAGTGTTCCGCGTGGAGGAATCTACCACGAACCGATCAACGTTACCAAGGTGCCAGTCGTCACCTTTGACGACCGGCCTTCTCAGTTCGAGCGCCAAGCGTCGATCGTAAGACGACTGAAACAACGAATGAGAGCGGATCGGGATTCGTGGCACGGCACGCCCGCGGGAGAGACGTAATTCAACAATTATTCGGAGCGTGCCGGGTTGAATGGCGATTAAGGAATTACATCGGCAATCGCTCCGCGTTCGCCCTGGGTTGAAAACCCAAGGCTGACCGAAACGAAGCCCCTAAACGGGCTGAGTACGTGCGCCCGTATTCGTAGGGGCAGACCCCGTGACTGCCCTTCGGCCGAAGGCCGACGACCGTCACCTGATCCGAATCAATTCATCAACACCCATTCAACCCAGGTTGACCGACGGGCCTCGCGCCGAACTAAATCGCCGATCGCCATCCGCCCCGCGCGAATGTTGAGTGATTGCCCAGCGAAGATGCCCACCACAATCCAACCCAGATGACCGCCAGCCGACCACGCGAAATGTGACGGTCTGGACGCGAACCGGCAGCTCATTTCCGGCGGAAATCCTGCCTCACCCTCTACAATTGCCTCAACAACACGGGCTCGCCAGAAGTTGTCCGTCTTTACAAACTGATGTGTCTGATTCAGGCATTGGCGTTTCCCAACCGTGCCACCACGTCGCGCAAGGTGGCTCGACGATTGAGTCACCACTCACCGGGACTGATGCATGACCGAACCCAACGTCCTGATCACCTTTGTCATCGCCGTTGGTGTGGCTGCGGTGGGTGCCGTCCTGGCCGTGCGACTCAAGCAGTCGCCGATCCTGGGGTTCATCCTCGGCGGGCTGGTGATCGGCCCGCACACGCCCGGATTCGTGGGGGAGCAGCAGGCGGTGGAGGCACTGGCCGACGTCGGCGTCATCCTACTGATGTTCGCCATCGGTGTGCACATCTCGGTTCCGCAGCTCCTCAAGAGCGGCCGTGTGGCCATCATCGGCGCTTCGATCCAGATCATCGCCACCATCGCCATCTGCTACGTAGTCGCGCGAGCGATCGGTATGCCGCCCCTGGAAGCGATGTTCGTCGGGTCATTCATCTCCAACTCGTCGAGCACGGTCCTGATCAAGGTTCTGGAGGAACGGGGTGAGGCCGATTCCAGCCACGGCCGGCTCTGCTTGGCCTGGTTAACCATCCAGGATCTGAGCACCGTCATCCTCATCGTCGTCCTTGCGGCGGTCTCGACGGGTGGGAACGACGTGCTGCAACACGTCGGCGTATCCATGTTCAAGGCGTGCCTCTTCCTCGGCGTGGTGCTGACGGTCGGTCCATATCTCCTGCCGCGCCTCTTCTCACGCGTCGCGGCGCTCCACAGCCGTGAACTCTTCTTACTGACGGCCGCCGCTTGCGCGCTGACCGTAGCCGCCATCGCTACCAAGTTCGAGCTCTCGGTCGCGCTCGGCGCCTTCGTGGCCGGCATCGTCGTCAGCGAGTCGGACTTCGCCCACGAGATTCTGGGTCAGATCACTCCCCTGCGAGATCTGTTCGCCGCCCTCTTCTTCGTCTCGGTCGGCATGCTCGTCGATCCGGGGTTCGTCCTGCGTCACCTGCCACTCGTGCTGCTGATGATGAGCCTCATCATCCTGTTGAAAGGCGCCCTGACGACAGGCCTGGCGCTGCTACTGCGCACGCCCCTGCGCACTGCGATTCTCGCCGGAGTCGCACTGGCGCAAGCCGCGGAGTTCTCCTTCCTGATGGCTCGGCTGGGGCTGTCGCTCAACGCTATCACGGAGGAGACGTTCAGCTTGCTGCTGGCGGCCGCCGCCGGGAGCATCGTGCTGGCGCCGAACCTTCAGGCGCTGGCCAGTCCCATCGCCGCCTGGGTGGAGCTGAAGCTGCCGGAACCGAGCTACGCGCGACTGCCTGAGGTAGAGGCCGAGATGGCCGGGATGCGCGGCCACGCCATCATCTGTGGCTACGGCCGGGTGGGGGCGATCATCGGTGACGCGCTGCAGCGACGCAGGTTTCCGTTCGTGGTGGTAGAGCAAAACTACGAGGTGGTGAAGCAGCTGCACGCGGAACAGATTCGGGCCATTTTCGGCCGGGCTGACAACCCGAAGGTGCTGGAGCACGCCGGACTGGAACGAGCCCGCATCGTGATGATCGCCATCCCCGATCCGATCGCGGTACGGCGCATCGTCGACTATGCGCGCGAAGCCAACCCTGAGCTGGACGTAGTGGCCCGCAGCCACTACGCGAGCGAGTACGCAGCGCTGCGGGAACGCGGCGTGAGCGAGGTGGTGCTGGGTGAGCTGGAGCTTGCGTTGGAGATGACGCGGGCGGCGCTGCATCGGTTTGGCGTCGGCAACCTCGAGATTCAGGCGTTCCTGCAGCGGATTCGCCTGCATCAGGGGCTGGACGTCCGACAATCCCGCCGTGGCGCACGCGCAACCACCGACACCTCCGGCGAGCGGTGAAAGGAACGGTCGACGCGTCTGCGCACACTGCCGGTCCAGCCGTGTCTCAACGGTCACATCGAGCTCCGTGACTGCCGACGCCTGTCCCACGGAAGCCGTTGGGCGAGCGAACGCATGCGATCAAACTCGGTGCCGCGCGACGTTAGCGGCATCTCACCGCATGCGTGCCTACGAACCGGACGCGATGTCGCGTCGCCAGAAAACCGTGAAGGCGACCACCAGGAGCACCACAGCGTAGACCATGAGTACCAGGAAGGCGTGCCAGGCACCGGGCGTTCCAGAATCAACCGTATGTGGTCCGAATCCGTTGCGCTGAGTCAAAGCACTCGTGTTGGTCGAAATGAGCCACTTCTTGATCTCGTCGCCGATGTTGCCGAGCAGCCCGATGAGCGCGGCCAGAATCTGCTCCAGAAATGGCCAGCCAATGCCGACCGCAATCCCGGCCGCAACCGAGCGCGTCAGGCTGGCGATCGAGAATGCCAGCACCACCATCACCCAGAGGACGAAGGATGAGCGTGCGATCATCAGCGCCAGATCGCCCCACCAGGCCGCGTTGACCGTTCCGAGCGTGACCGGATGACCACCGGCAACAGTGTTGATCAGCGATGCCAGCGATCCCGCGGCCGCCGCGGCGACCAAAAAGACGATCGTCGCGCCGGTGAGGGCCAGCAGCTTAGCCAGCAGCAATTTGGTTCGGGAGGCACCGGTGCCAACCATGACACGGATGGTTCCCCAGCCATATTCAGAGCCGACCAGCGACGCGGCCAGCACCACCATCACGATTTGACCAAGGAACCCCGAGATATCAAAGCTGCGGACTATCCCTATCGGCCACGTGAAGTTGTGCAGACGGTTTGCCTTCTCATCCGGCCGCACGTTTGAGGCGTGGAGCGAGATGTACGCAAGGAAAATGATGGCCGCCACACCCGCGACGAGGATGAGGAAGGTGATCCACGTCATGGGGCGCTTGACCAGCTTCATCCGTTCCATCGATACCAACGAGCCGAGACTCGCCTGGGCGCGAGGAACCATGATCGGCCGCGGCGTCTGCGCCACGGCTTCATTGTTGAGGACGTCCGCCATAACCGAACCTGCCTTCTTATCTCGTCACAAGTGCGTCGGCACTCTGCTCATCCGGAGATCCGGTTACCTCCAGGAAGACCTGCTCCAGCGAGTTGCCGGCCGGTCGGAGCTCGAAGACCGGGATACCCGCCTGGACGAGCGCGACATTGATGTCCGGTGTGCGCGCACTGGAGGCCGTGACCACGAGATGGTCACCATCTCGTTGAACCTTGGTGACCCCATCCACTCCGTTGAGCACGTCGATGGCATGCGACGCATCCACCACGCGCACGATCAGCGCCTGTCCCCGTTGGGAAAGCTCGGCGATGGATCCTTCGGCCATGATCTCGCCTTTGCGCAGGATCGCAACGCGGTTACAGACCTGCTCGACCTCGCTCAAGAGATGACTTGAGATGAAGATCGTCTTCCCATTCGCGGCCAACCGCTGAATGAGATGGCGCACTTCGAGCATGCCGGCCGGATCGAGCCCATTGGTCGGCTCGTCCAGCACCAGGAGCTCCGGATCGTGGAGCAGCGTGGCGCCGATTGCCAAACGTTGCTTCATACCCAGCGAGTAGTTGCCATAGTGCTTTGAGCCGGCGTCGCTCAACCCGACGATCTCAAGGACGTCCCGGATGCGCTGCGGAGAGACGCCGGATCGAAGCCGGGCCAGCACGCGCAAATTGTCCCGCCCAGACATATATGGATAGAAGGTGGGGCTCTCGATGATGGCGCCGACCAGGGTCAACGCCTCGGACCGCCGCAGATCCCCAAACCCGAACAGATCAATATCACCGGCGGTCGGCGTCACAAGGCCGAGCAGCATGGCGATCGTCGTGCTCTTGCCGGAGCCATTGGGCCCGAGAAACCCATAGACGTCACCTCTTCGGACGGTGAACGAAACGTCCTTGACCGCCTGCACCGTGCCGTAGTGCTTGCTCAGGTGGACGGCCCCGATCACGATTCCCGATGGCGTATCCGGGTCAAACGAACGTGGGGAAGGGGGCGGCCCATCGGCAGAGGGGAAGACGGGCGAATGGGGCGGGTCCGAGGCGCTCATGGCATGATCCTTAGGCTGATTCCGTCGGAATCCACAGCATTATGAGCATCACGGGATGATCGGTTCGCCATCCGCGGATGCCCGCTTCGGCCGTATCGTGACAGGGCAGGATTAAACCTAGATGAGTTTGGCGGTCCTGACGTCAGATGCGTATCGCGAGTCTCGGCTTTATCCCGATGCCGTGCTCAGCTCCTCGTCGACACCCTCGCTCGCAACCCGGCCGGGCTGCGGAACGTGCTGGGGGGACATCGTCAAGTAGGCAACAAAGCCCACGATCAAGAGGGTCAAGACCAATGAGACGGCGGCATCACCGAGTCCTAGCCCACCCAATGCCGACTTGCCGAACCAGTCCGCGAACGACGCGCCCAGCGGACGCGTGACGATGTAGGCGAACCAGAAGGCCGCGATCGCGTTGAGCCCGAGGAATCGATAGGCCACCGCGGAACGGCGAAGAGGAGCGCAAAGAGTATTCCGGAAGCCAGGTAACCCAGTCCGAGCGTCGCCGCCGTCATTCTCCGAATCCGCCGTCTCGAGCGCAAATGGCCATCACCGTCGCCCAGTAGAAGAGCTCGCGGCGCGGAGTATCGATGTGATGAATCGACAACGGTGCTCGGTCCGCTGCCAGAGGACGAAGACCACAGCCAGCGCCGTCGCGAAAAAGGCGGTCGAGACTGCATAGGGGATGCCGAACACCACGTGGAGGACGTCGGCGGCCATCGTGCCGAAGACCGCCACCATGGTCACGGCCAGCCAATAGATCCAGGGAACGTAGCGTCGAACCATCAACTGCAGCGTCAGCGCGACGACCAGTCCAACGCCGGCCACGATCACCGCGACATACGGATTGATATGGAAGACCAGATAATCGGATGTTGACTCACCCACGGCCGTGGTCATGAGTTTGATGACCCAGAAGATCATCGTGATCGCTGGAACCTTGCGCAAGAGTGGAGTGGGCAGGCGGTTCAGCAGAGGCAACGGGATGCGGGGATCGGACGCGCGATCCATGAGAAGCTCCTCGATTCTGTGGTCTCCGCGTCGACACCGACACTGTTCGGCGCGCAGATTGATGTAGTTGGCAGTGTCCAGATCAACGGATGTTCAGGTCCAGTCTCTCGCTCAATTTCCGTTGTATCACCCATTGATTAGGTGATCGTGAGAGCCGATAGTCCTGAACGTGAGACGGACTGGACCAAAGCGCGCGATGGATCATGCGAGCTCGCGATCGAGCATCATGCTCACCAACACCGATCCGTCCCTCCACTTGGTGCGTTCCGGCCTGTGGTAAGGTGGTCGCCCGCTGGCGTGGCGGTGCGTCAGCCGCATGACTCGTCCGCGACGTGACCGATCTTATATGGAAGGTGCATTGATCCCATGGCGACTCAGGTTATCGTGCTGAACGGTGGATCGAGCTCCGGCAAGACCGGCGTGGCACGCTGCTTGAAGGCGATCCTGCCGCAGCCATGGATTCACTTCGGCATCGACGATCTGCTCAACGCGCTGCCACCCTCCCTGATGGGGCAGGGCACCGGCATCGAGTTCGGCGCGCAGGGCGAGGTTGAAGTGGGCGAGGGCTTTCGTGAGATCGAGTCCGCCTGGCTAATCGGTCTCGCTGCCATGGCCCGTGCCGGTGCGCGCGTCATCATCGACGACGTCTTCCTGGACGGCGGCGGCTCCCAGGAGCGCCTGCGCCCACATCTGGATGGGCTCGAGGTCCTCTGGGTGGGCGTCCATTGCGATCCCGAGATCGTGGTCGGCCGCGAGATCGCCCGGGGCGACCGCGCCATCGGCATGGCGGCGTTACAGACGGAGGTCGTCCACGCGGGCGTCGTCTACGACGTGGAGGTCGATACCAGCCACACCGAATCGCTGGAGTGCGCCCGCGCCATCGCCAGGCACGTGGTGTGAGGCAGGAGGACTGTCCAAGTCCCTCTGCTCAGCTCAGGGTCTCGCGACCCTCCTCACGAACGCCCCTGGCCACCAGCCAGATGCCAATGGCCAGCTCGAACCCGAGGAGCGGCAGAAAGACGGGGGTCGGAACGCTCCTTCCGAACAGCTCGACGACGATGCCGATCAATCCAAGGCTCGCCGCCAGGAGACCCCAGAGTGCGATCAAGCGCGGAATGGTGTTGGATCGGTAGAACAGCCCGTACCAGAGCAACCCACCGATGCAGTAGAAGAACATATGGACCGTGTAGGCGGGCGCGTAGACCCCTTTGTAGAGCGCATCTCCCACCACCTGATAGGCGGACTGCGACGGCGAACCGGCGTCGACGAAGCTGTGGCTAAGCTGGACTAGGGCCAGCGCGCCGAGACGGCTGATCGCCATGAACATCGCTTCCGCCATCCAGCAGCCAAGGGCCACCAGAGCGACCGTCCGGCCATACCGGTGCAAGACGGTATACAGAAGCACCGCGAGCGCGATGATGCCGCAACTCGTGATGAGGTCAATCACGGCACCCGCCCTGGCCATGGTGAGCCGACTGGACAGATGCTGGAGTAGGTCGGCACGATCACCGGACTCAACTGCTGAACCGAGTAGGAGACCGCCGACCAAACTGGTGAGGATCACGGCCAGGAATGCCGTCCCTAGCCATCGAGCGGGAGCGTATTGCGTTTGGCGTATCGTGTGCGCACGTTCCAGAGTAGCGATACCCATCCCCGGACCTCCGATCGAGACAACTTGACCCAGTCTTCTCAGCCGTCAGAAGCTGGCATCGGATTCTCCCAGGGCGTCCGCCAGCGGGCCGCCAGGTCGGTCATTGGGAGCGCGAGCTCGATGCACTCGGACCGACTACGTGACGCTGTTCAGCCGCCCGCAGATAGACTCTGCCCGTCTACCGTAGATCCGTCCGTGTCGCACACGTGTGACAGTTCTTGGCTCTGCATTCCAAGACTGTGACTGATGGAGCCGTCTTCCTTCAGCACCCGACCGAGCTCTACGCCGCAGAGGGCTTCACGCAGGAAGTCGATCTCGTTTCCCGTGTCCCACGTCACGATCCAGGACGCCACTATGTGATATCCAACCGGAACTCTGGCCGCCGAGGTCGACGTCGTCATGGTGCTCACGCGCTCTGGATCGCGCTATCGCGCCCAACCCGATCACACAATAGCGCCCATGCCTGCCAGATTTCGTTGGTTTACTTCGGAACCCTTGACATTCTGCTTCGTGTCCCTTACTATTCGGGTATCGAAGTATTCTGACGACGTAGCTGAAAGGACGAACGATGGATAGCGACACGAAGACTGAACGAGGTTTCGACCTCGTCTTGACAACAGCGGAGCACGAGTCCGCTCCCGATCAGAAAGGAACACGCATTTGAACGAAATGCTCAACGACTTGCTTGCACTGCAGCGCTATGCCGATGACCTGGCCCGCGCCGAACAGGCATATAACCAGCAGAAGGCACTCAACACCAGTACGTCGCCCGCCCGCACCCGCGTGGCGCTTGGGTTGGTCACGCTGGCGACGAAGCTTCAGCCCGCGCTGGCGATTCACGTCCAGCGCCAGCCGGAGACCGCACTCGAGGCGCCTCGCGCCAACACTTTCCCGCTGTCGATCCCAATGATTGGGCGACTTTGTATCGGACAGGAGACACGATAATGTCCAACACCAACACACCGAACGACGAATTGATCGAGCAGGCCATGGAGGCGTTGCCCCGTTTCCGCAGAAGCCTGTTCCAGCACGGCGGACCGCGACCGCATCGCGGACGTCGCGGCGGCCCGCCCGGCGATCACGGACACGGCCCAAGAGGCCGCTTCGGGCCCGGAAGACGTGGCTGGGGCGGACCGGACGCCCCCGCGCAAATGCGCATCGTCATGCAGCTCTATCGGCGGGGGCCGGCCAAGATCAGCGACATCGCCAGCTGGATTGGCATCTCGCTGCCGACCGCCTCAGAGCAGATCGACCGGCTCGTCGATGCCGGTATGGCCGAGCGACGCGTCAACGCGGAGGACCGGCGCGAAGTGCTGGTCGAGCTCTCCCCCAAGGCGATCGAGCGAGCGGGCTACGTTTGGGACCTACAGCGCGCCCGGATGCAGCGGGTCTTCGAGCGCTTCACACCTGACGAGCAACCGCTGGTCGTGCGCGTGCTGGAAGCATTTGCCGAGGTCTTTGAACAGGATCCGGAAGAGCAGACGGATGATGACGACCGCGGGCCGGTCACGCTGTAGGGCGAGTCTAGAGGGTCCGTCATCCAAAAGCCCTCACCCGACGATCAGGAGAGGGGAGACGAACGAGCAAATTTGCGCGTTGTTCCCCTGCTCCCGTTCGGACGGGAGATGGCTCTCCCTTCAGTGGGAATGGTTCTCTCCCTCCGGTGGAGGGAGTGGAGTGCACCCCAAAAAGCGAACCAGTTGCAAAGGGAGGTTTCAGCGGAGGCGGTAGACTGACCGCACCGTAAAGGAGACCAACCCATGGCACGCGGACGAGTCCATAGCCGGGAATTCAAGCTCGAGGTGGTGCGCCAGATCGTGAGTGGCGCCAAGCGGCCCGCCCAAGTGTGTCGCGAATACCAGCTGGCCAACAGCGTGGTGGATCGCTGGCGGCACGAGTATGCCGAGCGCGGGGAAGACACCTTTGGCCCACCGGTGGTGACGGGGGACGCGGCGTTGGAAGCGCGCATCGCTGACCTGGAGCGCTTGTGTGGGCAGTTGGTGTTGGAGAACACGGCCCTAAAAAAGGGGCTCAAGGGCGGTCCCTGGGGGAGCGGCACGCGATGATTGCCGCGCTGCACACGGCCGAGCCCCGACTCTCGATCCGCCGTCTGTGCGAGCTCACCGGCACCGGCCGGACCTGGTACGCCACCCATCCGTCGCTGGCTCAGCGGGCCGCGCCGGACGTGGAGCTGCGGGAGGCCATCGAGCAGATCGTGCTGTCGTTCCCTGGCTATGGCTATCGCCGGGTCACGGAGGAACTCCACCGGAGATCCTGGCGCGTCAATCACAAGCGGGTGTTGCGTGTCATGCGCCAGGAATCCTTGCTCTGTCAGCTCAAACGGCACTTCGTCGTGACCACCGACTCGGCCCACGGCTTGTGCTCCGCCCCCAACCGGATCACCGATTTGCCCAGCGACCGACTCGATCAGGTCTGGGTGGCCGATCTCACGTACATCCGCTTGCCCACCGCCTTCGTCTACCTGGCGGCCATCCTGGATGCCTCTTCCCGCCGCTGCATCGGCTGGAAGCTCTCGACCCGCATCGACACGCAACTGACCCTGGCCGCGCTGGAGCGGGCGCTCCAGCAGCGGCAGCCGGACCCCGGCCTGATCCACCACTCCGACCATGGGGTGCAGTATGCCAGCACCGACTACGTGACCCGGCTCGAGGCCGCCGGGATCCAGCTCAGCATGGCGGCGGTGGGGAACCCCTACGAAAACGCCCGGATCGAGAGCTTCTTCAAGACGCTCAAACGAGAGGAGGTCTACCTCAACGACTACCAATCCTTCGCCGAGGCCGACGCGCACCTGGAGCAGTTCATTGAGATCGTCTATAACCAGAAACGGCTCCACTCCAGCCTCGGCTATCGGCCACCCGCCGAATTCGAGACGCTGGTGACCGCATGAGAACCAACCTTCCCTTTGCCCGTGGTTCGGTAAAAGGGAGAGTTAGTGAGGGAGGACGAGTTAGAGGGATGGACCGGGTTAGGGGATGAGGGCTTCCCTCATTGCGCGCGGCACTGGCCGTAGAGCTGTCAGGCCCACAGGTAGGCGGCGATGGCGCCGACACCGTTCCAGCCGATGGGCGTGCCCAGCAGCAGCCCGCGCACGGTCTCGGTGAAAATCGCCAGCGGGTCGTCAGCGGATCCTCGAAGTCGTTCCACGGCCGTGCTAATAGGCTCCGCTTCCGCCACCCGGGTGCAACGCCCGGATGACCTGATCGGCCGCCGCATCAACGGGACGCAAGATTTCTATCAACATCGTCGCTCGGGCTCGGAACGTCGAAATCTCGTTGAACAGCGCTTCGATCTGCGTCTGCTCGGCCTTGGGCCAGCGCAGGTAATCGATGGTGCTTTGCGCGCCCGCTCCGGATAGCCCCCGCAAACTCGTGCGATGATCCCGAATCTGCCCGGCCCAGTAGCGGATGTCGCTGTCCGTGTCGACGTTGTCGCTCGAGAGCGCGGCCGATCCGATCACGACCGCCTCACGAACCTGGCTGGTCAAGGCCATGATGGTGGCGTAACGCTCACCGGCGGGACGCCCATGACCGCCCTGATCGGGAGCCTCACCGGCCAGTCTCGAGCGGGGGTCCTCGCGCGCGAACGAATCAAGCTGCTCGCCGAATTCCAGGTATTGACGTCGACGCTCGGCCAGCCGCTGCTGGAGATGAAACGCCTTGAGTGCGTAGTCATTGAGCGCGTCGCGGTACTCACGAACGTGTTGTAGGGTCTCGAGAAACGCCGAGGCGACATCCTCGGCCGAGCAGCGCGCTTCAACGCTGGCCAGCACCTTGTTGAGCTCGCGGATTTCGTCGGCGTAGGCGAAATCCGCGATAGTGTTGAGGAGATCGCCAACACCTGTGGGGAGATGTACCCCGCCATCTCCTCCGGGACTCTCTCGATGGCGGCCTTCTTCACCGGGCTCAACCGATGGGTCAAGATCCATACCAGTCTGGAGGTTACGGACCACCATGTTTCCTTTGTCATCAACCGTCGTGTAGGTCGGATTCCAGCGAGCGGATTCGCCACGCATCAGGGCGCGGCGGTTGCGAATGGCGCCATATTGCGCGCCAGCTCGTTGCACGGTCGTCGTGGCGTTCTCGATCGCCGCCGGTGCGCCATTCACGACCGCGGCTGCCAGATCGATCGTGGTGCCAACGTTTCCAATGAACTCTTTGACGTCATTGATCTCACTGAGACGATGACGTGCATCGTCTCCCTCTGCATTGATCTCTGATCTCCGCTGTTGATGAAAGTTACGCTGCATTCCGAGGTACGTCGTGTTCATCACGCTGAACGCCTGGTTGGCATCGGTCGCGGCTTGTGCGGCGGTGTCGTCAACCGGTGGGACCGGCAATGGCGCCGTTGGTTGCGGTGAGCGCGTCCCCCGGCCTCGGGCGTCTCGTCGATCGTTACCAGTCTGCGCGTTGATGTACCGTTCGCCCACGGCGACTGCACCCGTGGCCCGGCCGCCTTCCGCCGTTTCAGCGGAGCCAAGGCCTTCCACCAGCGACGTCGCCATCTGCTGAAGGTCCGTGATACCAAGCATGTTCATTTCGGCTTGAAGACGCGTGACTGACGTGAAAAATCCATTGGCTTGAGGAACCCAACTATTGAAGCTCTGGAACTTTTCTTGTTCCGTGTCGCCATCCTTCGTTATCGTCTCGAGATGGCCAGTGGCCCAGTCCTTGCCGTCGCGTGCGAGCTCTCGCGTGAAATGGTTCTCCTCGTACCAGGGAGCATCGATGACGTCTTGCATGCGCGCGATGTCGTCTCCCCGTTGCTTCTTTCCCCGTTCGAGCGCGGTCAGGTCAGGAACCACGTTCTTGACCTGGAGCTCCCGCGAAACGCTCAGATCAGCAAGCGCGGCTGCGTCCGCCGGTGCCTGGGTCAGCATTGCCCTGCTGAAACCGGCTTCTCCGATAGCAACGTCTCCCCCTTCTCGGTTGGGGAGGTAGGTTTCAACTTTCTGGGATTCGTCAGTTCCTCCACCGACATATGCCGCGGAACCGCTGGGAGCACGCTGGATGGCGACGCCTGAACCGCTGGTGCTTCTCTGAAGGGCAGCGGTCTGGGCGGTTAATTCTTGCCCCTCGAATGGAGCTTCCACCCCGGCGCCATGCATCGACATCGGCGGCCCGACGTGCGTGAGGAGGCGATCGGCAGTCCGGTGCGCCGCTCGTTCAAACTCGTCCGTGGGATCGCTTACCCGCAATCCGCTTTCATGAGGCGTTCCGGGCACATCGCCGGCCTGCTGCTGCATGACGTGCGTTGCCTCGTGCGCCAATAAATGGAGCCCGCGCGGTGAGGATGGTTGATAGGCTCCGTGGCTGAAATAGATATCCGAGCCGCTGGTGAACGCACGCGCATCGACCGACGACGTGAGGCGGTCGGCTTCATCATCGGCATGGATGCGAATCGTTGAGAGGTTATATCCGAAATTGGGCTCGAGCACCCGACGGGCTTCCGGGTCAAGCGGCTGGCCGGGAGGAGATTCCTCAAGAGCGCGTTCCAGCGGTCGATCAGGATCGCGTTCGAGGTCGTGGTCTGGCGGGCTAGTGTCGGCACCAGCAACGATCGATATCTGATCCAGCCGATAGTCGACTGGGTTCGACAGCTCCGGCAGTGCGGCGTCACGCTCACTTTCCGGTATGTCCGGACTCGGGAACGGGCTCGCGGACAGCTCGGCGGTGCCAGGCATCGCGCTCTGCTTCTCCACACGGGTATCCCGGCGGCGGGTTTTCTTGTGCATGTCAGCCCTCCTCAGAGACGAAGTGACGACGGAGGCTGATGCGAGAAACGCCTCGCTATTTGATGTGGCTGTAAGGCCATTATGCGGGTAATCGGCGTCTTGGTCAAATGGGACCTGCTCGGGACGGCGATCTGTCCTGGCGCTTGATGCGAGGCGGTGTGTGAACATGGGTCGGTATACGGCTCGTCAGAAAAGAATACGGCCAGGAGATGATCGGTCATCTCCTGGCCGACTTTCGTTGCGTTGGGATCGGATCAGTGCGCGCGGCGCTGGCTGTAGAGCTGGCGGGCCCACAGGTAGGAGACGACGGCGATGCCGACGCTCCAGGCGATGGCGCCGATGCCATTCCAGCCGATCGGCGTGCCCAACAGCAGTCCGCGCAGGGTTTCGGTGACCGGCGTGAAAGGCTGATAGGCGGCGAACTGCCGCAGCCCGACCGGCATGGTGTCGGTCGGCACGAAGCCGCTACCCAGGAAGGGGAGCAGGGTCAAGAACATCGGCGTGTTGCTGGCGGTCTCGACGCTCTTGGCGGCCAGGCCGAGCGCCGTCGCCAGCCAGATCAGCGCAAAGGCGAAGAGCGCCAGCATGCCGATCGCGGCCAGCCAGTGTGCCGCGTCCGCACTCGGTCGAAAGCCGAGCGCCACGGCCACGGCCAGGATGATACCGATGCTGATCAGGGACTGGATGAGACTCGCCAGCACGTGACCCGTCAGGACGGCCGAACGAGAGATGGCCATGGTGCGGAAGCGATCGATGATGCCGCCGGTCATGTCCATGGCGACCACGATCGCGGTCCCCTGCACGGCCGCGGCCACGCTCATCAGGATGACGCCCGGAGTCACGTAGTTCAGGTAGCCGGTGCGGCCACTATGGCCACCGGCCAGACCGCTGCTCAACCCAGCCCCGAGTTGCCCACCGAAGACGTAGACGAAGAGGAGCAGGAAGACGATCGGCATGCCGATCAGGAGCAGCGTCATCGACGGATAGCGCTGCAGTCGACGTAAGTTACGCCGCAGCATGGTAGTGGAATCGGTGACGGAATAGGCGAGAGTACTCATCGAACGGCGCCTTCCTCTGGGACAGGTTGTCCGGTAACTCCTAAGAACACGTCGTCCAGGTCCGGCGTGTGGATCGAGAGTTGCGCGATCTCGACCCCGGCATCGTTGAGCTGGTCGAGCAGTCGGCGCAGGGCGGCGACGTTGCCGTCGCTGGGCACCTGCATGGTCAGGTTGGCTTCATCACTGGAGGCCTCCACGAGCACGCGCTCGGCAGCGTGCAGCTCATCCGGGGTGTCGAACTGCAGCTGGATGTGACTGCCGGGGATGCGTCGCTTCAGCTCGTCCGGCGTCCCCTCGGCGACGATGTGACCATGGTCCAGCACCGCGATGCGGTCGGCCAGCTCGTCGGCTTCGTTCAGGGTTTGGGTGGTGAGGAAGATGGTGACGCCCTGCGCGGCCAGATCGCGGATCGCCTTCCACATGGTGAGCCGCCCGCGCGGATCCAGGCCGGTGGTGGGCTCGTCCAGGAAAATGACGCGAGGCGAGCCGACCAGCGTCATGGCCAGGTCCAGCCGTCGGCGCATGCCGCCGGAGTAGGTGGAGACCGGCTTCTTGGCGGCATCGACCAGCTCGAACGCTTCCAGCAGTTCGGCCACGCGACGTCGGCCCTCGGTGCGTCCCAGATGATTCAGATCGGCCATCAGGCGCAGGTTCTCTTCACCGGTGAACAGGTCGTCCACGGCCGAGAATTGGCCGGTCACGCCGATCGACGCGCGCACGCCGTCCGGATCGCTGACTACATCGTGCCCGGCGACGCGCATCTCACCATTGTCCGCCGGGATCAAGGTGGAGAGGATGCGTACGATGGTGGTCTTGCCGGCTCCATTGGGGCCGAGCAGACCGAAGATGGTGCCCTCGGCGACGGTGAGATCGACGTGATCGAGCACGTTGTGCTCTCCGAAAGACTTGCACACGCCGGTTGCAGTAATGGCGGGTGCACCGAAGCTTTTCATGATCGTCCCCATCCTTGGCGTCGCGGATTGTCTGGTAGTTTTCCTTGTGCGACGAGCTCGGCTCGACGCGCTTCCCATTCCTGCTGCATAAGCTGAACTTTTTCTATGATGAATTCGGCGAAGGCGACCATCTCCAACAGCAGCGCCTTGCGCTCCAACGGGGCATCGTCCACCACCTGCAGGCCCTCCTGCATCAGCTCGTGCATTTCCTGATATTCGGTGATGTCCATGCCCATCGATTCCGGCGAACTCACATCGAGCTGGACCCGGTCCATGCGCTCGCCCGCGGAGCGCGTGCGCCTGATCGTGTGCTGAGTCTCCAGCATCTGCAGGGCGCTGGTGATCGCGCTGCGGCTGGCGAGCAACGCGTCGGCCAGTTCACCGATGGTCTGTGCGGGCGGATCGCAGACGGCCAGATAGCCGATCACACGGCCCACCATGGGCGGGAAGCCGAAGCGACGCACGTAGTAGCGCCCCATGTGATCGGCGAAGAGTAGTTCGGCGTCGGTTGGCGAAGTGTTCTCTTTCATGTGGCACAGTATACACGCATAACCGAGATCACGCACATCTGTGTCATTTCAGGAGAGAGTGTGATGCGGCACAGGCGCCGCCCCGGCAGCTTTCCCGGAACGATCGGATCGAAAGAACTGCCGTGCCGTTGTACGGATTGAGGTCCGGATTTTCGCGACTTTGTCACCACTCATGGCTCATGCTCGCACCAGAACCGCGGCGAGCGTCGTGACCGGCGTGGGCGCGCTCGCCGTCGGTCAATGGATGCGTTCTCGATTTCGACCGGCAGGCATCCGAGGGAGTGAGCAACATGGCGACGGAGACAACAGCGGCAGCGTGGCAACCACCGGTCCCGATTACGTCCGGCCCGGAGATGGAAAGGCTCCGCACCTTTCATTTCGACTGCACCTGGAGCGGACAGGTGGCGGCCGGCGGTATGGGCCTCGATTCTCCGGAGATGGACGCGATCGGCAAGGCAACCTATCGGACGATCATGGACGGCGGATGGCTTGTCGGCGATTTCGAGCAAGACCAGTATCTCGCGGGACGGCGCGTCATCTCCTGGAAAGCGCACTTCGTGATCGGTTGGGACACGCGTGCCGGTGAATATCGCGCCACGTACGTCGACAACAATGGAAACTCCGCGCTCTTGCGTGGCTGGGTCGAGGGCAAACGCTTCGTCATGGAGACGTTAGGTGAGTCGGCAATTCGGAATCGCCTGGTTTGGGAATTGCTCGAGCCTGAAGTGGTGAAATGGCGCAACGACTGCTCCATCGACGACGGCCCCTGGTTCCTGGTGGAGGAATACATCTGCTCAGAGGGATAGCGGGGGAACGAGCGGCTTGATGAGACGGGCATCGCGTCAGCGAACACGGGCCGATATACGCAGGCTGAAGTTGTCTGGATCTGGAACGTCGGTGCAACGCCGAGCAGCGAATTGTCGCGCCGCTGCAATGGCAGAGGGCCTATCGTGATGGCACAGGGTTGATCTGCTGGCGACCGGATGCGGGACATGCTGAGATGATCGGAAACCGGTGGCCAGCCGCGAGGGCGACTGCGTCGGATTGTCACGATTGGAGATGCCGTAATGGCCACCATGGTTAGTCCGAAGAACCGCGCGCCGGACGGCGGCGTACGGTTGGTTGGAAGTTTGAGCAACCGTCGACGTGAAGTTCAGATCGGGGCGCTCGGATCGCCATGTTCCTCTACACGGGAATCGGCCGGGCCCGAGGCATTGGCGACGGATCGCATCAATGTGGAATCGGAAGGTGGTCGCCATGCGTGCTTGGATCTGGCTCACGGTTGCGGGACTCGTCATCTCGGCGACGGTGTTCATTGCCACCATGTTCTTCAATGAGCGAGGACGTCAGCGATTGCTCCCCGTCTTGCGTCCGTTACTCAAACACGTGATCAACCCGGCGACGATGCATTCCATTGCGAAGGGGACGTCCTCTTACGGCGTGGTGCACCATCACGGCCGCCGCTCGGGCGCCGCCTACGAGACTCCGGTCGACGCTCAACGCACACCCGCGGGCGTGCTGATCACGCTGCCATATGGTTCCAGCACCGACTGGTGCCGCAACGTTCTGGTATCGGGCGGCTGCCGCCTCACCCTGGATGGAGATGACCTGGCGCTGACCTCGCCGCAGGTCGTCCCCGCGAGCGTAGCCGAGGCGCAGGTCCCGGACGATGTCGCCCGCCGCTGGCACCGCCAGGGTCTCGCGCACTTCCTGGCATTGCGCGTTGAGAGCCGCGACGCCGCGGACTGACGCGCCGCTGAAATCACCCGGCCGGTAACGTCAGGAGTGGCCGGCCGATGCGTACCTCACTCGATCACCAGCCACGGAGCCTTGCCCGCCAGATCAGGCATGTGCCTATTTCGCGCAGACCAGGCGTCGTCTCTGCTTCGGTTTCCGCGCTTCTGGAATACGCCCAGTCGATTGGCGATCCAGGGCTATCAGCTTGACGGTGCAGTACTTTGAGCGCGAGCAGCCGCCATATCGCTCAAACAACGCACCCTACTGGCGGGCGAAGGGAGGATTTCTCGTGGCTAGCTCCTGTCAACACAACACAAACGAGCCGCCTTCTGCTCTCAGCCCAGGTCAGCCAGGACAACGAATTCGCTGACAACTGGCGTGATCGACACAAACGCGTGGTTATTCTCAGAAGAGGGCGACCGGTTGCTACTCTGGTTCAGCAGGTCACCTAACGGAGCAATCAATGGAACGTGGCAAGTCAGTGCAGCAAATCAGCGCGACACACCTCGTCGCGTTGGTCTTCGGTGTCTTGAGCGGACTGGGAGGGTTGCGTCATGGGATCGGCGAAGTCCTTCAGGGGAACGTGAGATCGGAAGGACTCGTTACCGAGTCGTGGACAATCGGACCACTGTCGACCAATATGGGCGGCGAGCCTGGACTAACGATCATTCCCAACATGCTCGTCACCGGACTGCTGACGATCGTGGTCTCACTTGCGGTCATCGTCTGGTCCCTGTCTTTTGTGCAACGCGAACATGGCGGCCTGGTCCTCTTCCTTCTGACGTTTGGCATGCTGCTCGTCGGCGGCGGGTTCGGCCCGCCAGTCGTGGGGATGCTGGCCGCGATCGCCGGAGGCGAGATCCACAACCCGCATCTCTGGTGGCATGAGCACGTAACATCCGGTACGCAGCAGACGTTGAGCGATGCCTGGCCGTGGGTCTTTGGGGTTGCGCTGTTCAACGGCGCGCTTCTCTTCATCGTGTCGCTCGTGCTCGTGTTAGGGTTCGACTTCAACCACCCTGACCTGTTTCTGTACAGCTTCTATCTGTCCATCGTGCTCGTGCCGCTGGCGATGGTCACGGCCGTCGCGGACGACCTGGAGCAGCGGGCCTAGAGCACCAGGCGATTGAATGCTTCATGCACGCGGCGAGAACACTGGCGACTCGGTATTACTGATCCGCTGCTGGTTGTTCTCGCCCGCGGTCTGGAGAGCGGAGTGCTGCGATGTTACGACTCATTATCGGTGTGTTCCTGGTGCTGCATGGGTTGGTGCATCTGCTGTACGCCGGCCAAAGCGCGCGACTCTTTGAGCTTCAAGAGGGACTGGCTGGCCGGACGGGTCGTGGGCGTTGACTCGATGGCTAGGTGACACGACGACGCGAACGTTTGTGAGTGCTGTCTATATCCTGCTTGCGATCGGGTTTGTGGCTGGCGGGATTGGATTGTTGTTCAGCCAGTCATGGTGGAGTTCCGTGCCGGTTGCCGCGGCCATTGGCGGTGTCGTGTTTACGATCCTTTTCTGGGATGGAAAGACGCAAATGCTTGGCGGTAAGGGTGCCATTGGCCTCGTCATTAGTCTGGCGATCGTGGTTGCCCTCCAGATACTGAGCTGGCCCCAGTTTGAGCTCTGAACGATGTGGGCTGGCTGAATCCTCCGGGCTCCGTCGTCTCGTGGTTTGGCCGACGTCACGCGGCACTCAGCGACTCACACGTCGTCAAGCCGAAGTAGACCGGGGAAACGACGCCCACCGGGAACTGCTGCTGATAATCACCCTTGGGATCGGGGCAGAGCTGGTCATTGGACTGGTCGGACTGCACCGCGAAGGCTACCCATCGTCTCGAATACGACTCCCGTCCAGGGATGAGTGTCTCCTTCTTTGAAGGCGCTCGCGATGAACGAACCGGCTATCCACCGACGGTTGGCCCGTTCGCTGTGCGATTCGACAGAAGTATCCGTCTGCTGTAGAACGCGACCGTCCCCGCCATGTGTGACCACATCAATAGTTTAGGCGAGGTCAATCTCAGATCGTCTATCGGTCATCGTGCCAATCATAGCTACTGCGGTCGGTCAAGGACGGCTCGAGAGTTGCTCGATTATCCGTAACGGTCCCGCGCTGTGGTCGAATCGATAATAGACAGTGCATGAAGTGCATCCTTCTCGATCTCACCGGCAGAGTCGATACCCAATCCTTATCATCCATGACTCCGCGCTATCATGGCCCCAGTCTCGGGATCGAAATTCATAGTCCCTGATCGTGAGGAGACTAGAAATGGGCACCATTACAACGCAACTCTGTCGGCAGGTCACCTTCGGCCAAGAAACACGAGAATTTGACTACAAGGCTCCGGCGAGTTGGGACGAAAGTGACAAGAAGGCTTGCACCGCGCTGGTGAAGGACATCCTCGCGCTTGCAAACGCCGCAGGTGGGCGAATCGTCGTGGGCGTCCATGAGACCAACCATGGGTTCGACTTTTCAGGTCTCAAGCCTGCCCAAGCCGGGACGTGGGAGACCCCCCGGCTGAACAACTTTGTCAACATCTACGCCGACCCTGCTGTTGACCTGCAAACTCCGACACGCGGAGTGTGACGGAAAACTCTTCGTCGTGATCGAGGTTCCGTCTTTCTCGTTCTCTCCGCACATCACGGCCATGGATTTCCCAGGCACCTTGTCGAGGGCGACGCTCTTATGTACGAACCGCGAGCAATGCAAGTGCTCCATTGCTGACTCCATCGAGTTCAATGGAGTCGTTGAGCGTGCCATCAAGATCCGTCGCGGCGAGATGCTCAACGCGGTGCTCGTCATCCTGCCCGAACTCGAGGACGCAGTCAAAGCGAAGGGTGGACCCCTTCTCAACGACCAACAGAAGTCCGCAGTAATGCGCGGCGTGCGGAGCGTGCAGCTCCGGTACTCCGGGGCGCTGAGATTTTGTGGGTAGATGACCATCCTGAGTACAACCTCTACGAACGCCGCATTATTCGAAATCTTGGGATTTTTGTTGACCTGGTAAGTTCAAGTGACGAGGCGATAGAGATGCTTCGTCAGCAACGGTATGACATGGTGATTTCGGATATGGAGCGCGACGGAGTGCAGGACGAAGGGGTTCAGTTCGTGATGAAGATTCGAGCAATGAACTTGAATAGGCCAACGGTTTTCTACGCTAGATCTTTCGATGAATCGAGGGGAATACCGCCGTATACCTTCGGTATGACGAACCGTCCGGACCTGCTCCTGCACTACGTCATGGACGTCTTAGAACGGGCTCAATGTGTAGCTCCATAGTGACTCGCATCTCAGATCATGCCATTCTTGATGCACCGCAGGTAACACGCACAGAACACGTCAATTGCTGTATGAGCGCTGTCTCAGATTCCCGTTCTGGAGACGTCGTTCCGCTCCGTCCGTTCACCGTCGGATCGTGAGATAGCATCCGGGTGGATTGGTATGCCGATTTATCGAGCAGCTACCACAGCCGCCCATTTGTGTGGAAAAAGCATTAGTCAGAAAGACGGCTCAGCGGCACCGCCGTGCTGATGGCATCCCTCGCCCTAACATCCGCACCTCAACACTCGGCAGCTTTTTGGCCCACCAATGGTCGTAGCGGCGGTAGGCGTGGGGACCGCGCCCGCCGACGGCCGCGGGTCGGGAAAACTGGCCGACGGCGATTGGCGACCAGTCTCCCGACCGTCACAAGGTGCCTATGGAGCGCTTCCGTAGGGCGGACCCGAGACGTTGTCGATCTTCACGACCTCCCCAGTCAGCGTGAACACGTATGCGGTGTTCCCGATGAACTGTAGGGAGACCGGCTGATCTAGACCGTCCATGACGGATGTGAAGGTACCGTCCTCATTGACTCTGACCAGCGATCCCGTGTTATGCAGCGCTGGCGATCCCGCCGGACCACCCGAGTAGTCGCCCTGCGACAGCGCGTAGAGCTGGCGACCACGACCGAATTCCACGTCGACGAGGAGAGGTGCGCCAGACGCGACTTCCGTCACCGATGGCGATTTGGTCTCGAAACTCACGACTTTACCGTCCACCGGCATGTGAGGAACGGGACCGGCCTCAGCCATGTAGATCGTGTTGCCGTGAACGGCCAATCCGGTTGGAACGATGTCGTCGAAGGCGATTGCCACGCTTATGGCGCCGTCGCGAGTTACCGACAGCACACGGTTCAGATGACCGTCGGTGACGAGAAACCCGCCCCGATAGCTCTCTAACGCATACTGGGCTCCGCTTGGGACGAAGAAATCTGTATCCGGCGGGTTCTGCTCAGAGAACGCACCGATATCCGCGACGACCGTGAACTGGTGTGGACCGTCGACCCGGTAAATGCCGACGACGTCACTGCCTCCAACATCAGGACCGACAAGGGTGACCAGGACATAGGCCGTCGAGCCGACGAACGTGATGTCGACCGGCCCGCCGAAGTCGAATCCCGGGCGCCGGGTCGGCAACCCACTGGCGAATGTCGTCACGGCGCCGGTGCGCGGATCGATACGGGAGATGCGGCCAGCAATGCCTTCCGCGACGTACAGGGCGCCACCCGGTCCGATCGTGCTGCCCGCGGCTCCCACCAAACCCGACGCAAGCAGCGTGGAGGTGGGACTCGCCGCAGGTTTCGCCAGGGCGCCCGACACGCCAGTACTCAGAACGAGAAGGAAGCTAACCGCGAGACCGAAGATCAGTCGTAGCCGGTTCATATGAACCCTCCTTGACACTACTGAAGGAACGGGGCGTGGTTTCGATGTGTCACCGTGTGATTCCCTCCCAGGGTTGAGTCATGCTATCTCCGCCCGACGCGCGACTTCGCGCCGCGGGAACGGGTGTCGTCTGCTCGATTTACGCGCCGGAAGGCAGCTGACCGTTGTAGCGCGCCTGTAGCGCTTCATTTCCAAGGAGACCCAGCAGCACGTCGTAGGGTCGTTGGTTCTCCGGGTGGAGCTCCATCCGGGCGCGCTCGAAGTACTGCATCGTCAGCTGCGTGCCGTCGATCTGTGCCGTGAACTCCTCGGTAGTCGGATAGCCGAAGATCGTTACGCCACCGTTCTGCTTCCAATATTCGAGGAAACGTCCACAGATGTTGTGGCCGGTCGACTCGAACCAGGCACAGCTCTGGCTAACGTCCGGCTCCGCCCGCGACTGTTTTTGATCGGCCGGGATCGTTTCGTTCCCCAGCAGTCCGAGCAGGATGCCGTAGGGTGCCTGTTTCTCCGGATGCAGCTCGAAACGGTGCCGCTCGAGATACTGGACGTGATAGGTGTTGCCGTCGGTCAGGCTCTGTTCGTCGAACTCGGCCGTGACCGGATTGCCGAAAATCGTCACGCCACCGTTCTTTTGCCAGTACTCCAGGAACGCGCCACTCAGCGTGTGACTGACCTGAGGAGTCGACGGCATGCCGATCATGACGTGCCGGGTGATCTGTCCGTTGCTTTCCCAGTAGGTCAGCTTGTTGGCGATTAGTGGATCGTCCATCGTCGGCTGGACGTTGCCGTCCGTGTCCGTCGCGCGTGAGGTAACGGTATGCTCGCCGTCCGATGGCGTTCCCCAGTCGAACGTCCAGATTACCCAGGTGAGATCGGTGTCGCCGCGCTCCTGGATCGTTGCCGGCATCCAGTCACCGTCGTCGATCTTGACGTCGACGCTGGCAATCGAGCCACCCCAGGCCGCGCCGACGATGCGGTGCTGACCGTCGAGCACGGTTACCTTGGCCGGTGCCGACTTGAGCAAAATGTGTCCTACCAGGGTGAAGCGGGCTATGGTGGCGCCGTCATCTTCAACCTGTCGGATGGTGACGTAATCGCGTGACATGAAGCGGCCCTCATAGGGTGTACTGAGCAGCTCGATCCGCTTCAGCCACTTCACATTGGCAATGCCAAACCAACCCGGGGCGATCAGTCGCACCGGTCCACCATGGTGTGTTGGTAGCGCGTCCCCGTTCATGCCCCAGCATAGGATGTTGCGCGGGTCCATCGCCTCTGCCAGGGACATTCCGCGGGCAAAACGTTCGGTGAGTTGCAGGTCGTTGACCTGTTCTTCGCCCGTATCGGTCCCCCAGAAGACGACCTCCGTCCCCTCATCCAGCACCCCGGCCGCCTCGAGCAGAGGCGCGAGCGGCGTGCCCGTCCAGACCGCGTTGCCGATCGCAGCGTTCAAGAACGGAAGTCCATTACTTCCCGAGCACTCAAGGGTGAAGGGAACGTCGACGGACTGGCGAGCTTTGAGATCATCGAGTGTCAGCGTCAACGGTTGCGTGACCAGCCCCGAGATCTCCAGCGACCAACTGGAAGGATCGATCTCAGGTTGGGCGTAGTGATGGACGGTAAAGAAGCTCTCGTCGGGCGTGATCCAGGAGTCGAGATCCTCCCATTTGAGCTGATGACCAAGAATATCGGGCACCGGATTGTCGGCTGGTTGATCCAGCCAGGGTAAAACCACCTCACCTGGCCGACTCGGGAAGTCGGGCGGTGCTACGGTTCTCAGTGGATCGAATCGCTTGCCGGGCCTGGCTACCGACGCCGAGCCCGACGCCGACGCTGGTAATTGAGAACTGAGGAATGCCATTCCTGCCGCGGCCGCGCTGCTCTGAAGCAGCGTTCTGCGTGAGACTGTTCGTGACTGCTTGCCCACAGGAGCCCCCTTGCCCTGAACGACGGTTCCAACTCTCGTCTTGTCCGGCGGTAGACGCGCTCCACAGCCCACTCCGCCGACTCAAGTTGCATGGTTCCAGTATGGGAAGTGGTGTTCGGGTCGACATCGGAAGGGGTACGGATTTAACGTCGGTGCCGATGGCGCGAGACAACTACGTATATTGCGCAATCGGGAGTGGTGAAGGGCCGACCCGGCCGCGCTGCTCTGCAGCCGCGTATTGCACGAGATCGCTCGTGGTTCCCTGCTCATAGACGCCTCCTTACCGGGAATGCCAACTTCGGAGCCGAGGGTCCGCCGGGCACCCGTGATCTTTCACACCAGCGTCCGGCGAATCCCTCGGCAGAACCCATGTTGACGTGCGAGCGCCAAGCCAGCATCCGTCACGGTATGTAATCCGGGTATGTAATTTCAGGTGGAAACTATGTAGTCGAAGTTGGGCTTTGTGTATCAGGCGAGGTGGTGCTGCCGGGCGAATACGGTCGCCTCCGACCGAGAGTGGGCGTTGATCTTGAGGTAGATGTTGGCGATGTGCCGCTCGACCGTGCGCGGGCTGAGGAACAGGGCGTCGGCAATTTGACGGTTGCTCTCTCCGGCGGCAATGTGTCGCAATAATTCCAGTTCTCGCGGCGACAATCCGTGCGTTGGCACCGACTGGGATGAAGCGGCCCCCTCGCCGTCGAGAACCTCGTCGATGACCTGCTCGATCGGAACGACGAGCTGTGCCGCCCAGAGCTCCTCGAAGTCCTCGCATCCAAGTTGCGCGCGAAGCTGGGCCAGTTGTTGCTGGAAGTTAGTCTCCTCGTTCGACGGCAAGGGGAGGCCATACCGGTGACGCTGCGCTGCCGCACTGGCGAAGAGTCGCACGGCACGCTCAGCATCGCCGCCAGCCAGTGCGAGCGTCGCGAGCTGCTCTAGACAGGCGATCTTGCCCCACGGGAATCCCAGTTTGCGATAGAGCCCGAGGCTCTCATGCACCAGGCGGCGCGCTTCGTCTTGGCCCAATATCTCCCAAAGACACCGTGACTTGTTCAACATGCAGGCCGCAACGAAGTCGTCGTCACCAGAAGTACGTGCAATGGCGATGCCTTCGTCGCAGAATGCGAGCGCTCCCTCTATGTCGCCGTCTCTGGCCGCTATGTGGCCAAGGGAGTTGAGTGCGCGCTGCCTCGTGAATGGATCACCCACGTCGCGTGCGCCAGCCAGCGCCATCTCGGACATCGTTCGCGCGCTCTTATGTTCGGAAATGCAGTTGTACAGGATGGCAAGTGTGTGGAAGACGCACGGCTCCAACGCATGGTGATCATGCCTGGCACAGATCTCCAGCGCCTCGTTGCCATCGCCGATGCCGCGTTCGTAGTCACCTTGCCACATCAACAGCCACGCCCTGGTCGCGAGCGCTTCCGCGCGCTGGATGGTCGGTTCCGCCGCCTCTGGCAGGTCGAGCACGAGCGTGGCCCGCTTGACCCCCTCGCGGTGGAATCCGCACTTTAACCAGAAGTTCCGTAAGTGACCCACCAACATGAGGCCCGCTGCTACCTGTCCTGACTCGGCGGACCAGCGCAGCACGGCGCGCAGGTTGTCATGTTCACGCTTGAGACGGTCGCACCAGTATATTGCATCTTGCCCGAAGAGCCCGGGTGCGGCCTCCGCCACCATTCGGCCGAAGTAGCTGGCATGTCGCTCTTCGACCTCCGCTGCTTCCTGGCATTGATCCAGGAGCTCGCGAGCAAATTGGCGGATCGGTTCGAGCATGCTGAAGCGAGACTCCCCGTTCGACGTCTCACCGCGCTGTATGAGGCTGCCGGCAACCAGCGTCGAGAGTCCCTCCAGCACATCCTCGTCGGCATCCGCGACCGCGCTCGCCGCCTCCAGCGTCCAGCCACCAGCGAACACCGAGAACTGCCGGAACAACCGCCGCTCCCGCTCGTCAAGCAGGTCGTAGCTCCAATCGATGGTCGCGCGCATCGTTTGCAGTCGCTCCGGCTGATCGCGCGCGCCTCCGGTCAGCAACCCGAGCTGTTGATCAAGCCGTCGGAGAAGCTCGGCCAGCGAGAGGACGTTCAGTCGTGCCACCGCCAGTTCGATGGCCAATGGCAAGCCAGCAAGTCGACTGCAGATGGTGGCGACGGTCACGGCGTTTTCCGTCGTCAGACCGATTCCAGTCGTGAAGACGTGGGCACGCTCGACGAACAGTCTGAGCGCGGCGACCTGTTCCAGAACGTCGACGGCGGGAAGATCAGAGAGGTCGGGCAGGGCGAGCGGCAGGACCGCATACGGATATTCACCATGGAGGTGCAGCGGCGTGCGGCTGGTGACCAGGATGGTGAGCCTGGGGCAGTCGGTCAGCAATTCGGCGATCGGTGCCGCCGCCTCCACCACATGCTCGAAGTTGTCGATGACCAGCAGCAGCTCACGCGTGCTGAGGTACGCGGTCAGCGTCTGCTCGACTGGGCGACCGCCGTAATCACCGAGATCGAGCGCCTGCGCGATCGTCGACACGACCTGCGCGTGGTCGTGAAGTGCCGCGAGTGAGACGAACCAGACGCCATCCGCAAACTGATCGGCGAGCTCGTCAGCGACGGCCAGCGCGAGTCGCGTCTTACCAACGCCGCCCGGGCCGGTCAGCGTGACGAGCGGGACGTCGACTCGCGACAGCAATGCAGCAACCGCGCTGATCTCCGCGTCCCGCCCGATCAGGGACCGGCGCAAACCGGGGAAACTCGGTCGATGTGGTCGTCGCTCGACGGAGGAAACCTCGGCCCTCATGTCGACCCTCCGCGTACGACGCGGCCTGAGTTGATTTGATGTTGGACTCGCAGGCAGGCAGGAATTCCGACAGCGGAACGGCTGGGTGAACTGCGAAGGTCGAGCGAGCCCTGCCCAGCCAACACGTCGTCCAGCGAATGATGAACTGCGTCTTGCTCGCGCTCGCGACCCACGAGCACGGGACGCCGTGGCGGTAGTGAATGACGAGAAATTGATGACCGCATCCGCAGAGACTCTCTCGATGGTGACGCAGACGTCAAAACTGTTTGGTGCTTTTTCGGAGATATCGTCAGTCTAACATAATTTACTTACGATCGGACGAGTCTGATGGCCTCCGCCCGGAGGTTCCTCGACAGCGCCCTCCGGCCCCCAGAGTGCCGGCCGTGGGCGAAAAGTGTCCCGCCACGGTGCGTGCCGGCCGGGATAGGTGGCAGAGAATGCGCGGTCTCGTCGGGAGTCGACGAGACCGCGGATCGAGCCGATGCAGGTGGTGGGGCGTCCGTCTGGACTACAACGACCGTGCCAGATTGATCAGGATCGTCTTCTGCTGCGGCGTCAGCGTCCGGTCCAGCATCACCTGTGTCACGTAGATGTTGATGAAGAAGGCCTTTGTCCTACGCTGCGGCACGGAGTTGGCCAGGTTGAGTGAGGAACAGAGCCAGCTCGCCGTCGCTTGATTGCTCTCGAATTGCTTGGTCAACGCGCACAGACCGGCCGTCGTATCCGTCACCGTAAACGACGTCGACCCCGTGCCCACGTTGCCGACGTTGTCGGTCGCAGAGGCACTGAACGTGTTCACTCCCAACGTGAAGCTGTAGGCCGGACCACTGATGTCCTGGCACGTGCTCGAGGCCACCCCGGAGAGCGCGTCTGTTGGGGTGCAGGTGATATTGACCGTCTGATCGACGGTGTACGTGCCCAGGTTGCCGCTATAGGTCACGACCGGATTCGTCAGGTCGATCATGACGTGGACGGTGTTGACGGTCTCCACATTCCCGGCCGTATCCGTGCTCCAGTAGGTGACGGTGTGATCCGCTTCGGAGCTGATGGTGAAGGGGGTCGTGTAGGTCTGTTGCGAGCCCGCATCGATGGTGTAGAACGTCCCCGCCACACTCGCACCGCCAGAATCGCTAGCGGAGAGGGTGACGGTGACCGCCTGATTCGTCCAGGTACCGAAGGTATACGTCGTGGTGTCGGCGTTGATGGCGGTGGCTGACGTCGTTGGACCGGTGGTGTCGATCATGACGTGGACCGTCTGGCTGGTCTCCACATTGCCGGCCACATCAGTGCTCCAGTAGGTGACGGTGTGGTCACCACCGGAGCTGATGGTGAAGGGCGTGGCGTACGTCTGCTCGGATCCACTGTCGATGGTATAGAAGGTACCGGCCAAACCCGAACCGCCGCTGTCGCTGGCCGACATGGTCACGGTCACGGCCTGGTTGGTCCAGGCGCCAAAGGTGTAGGTCGAGGTGTCCGCGTTGGTGGCCGTCGCCGTGGTAACGGGGGCTACGGTCTCGATCTTGACGGTGGCGCTGTTGGCGGTCTCGACGTTGCCGACCTTGTCGATGCTCCAGTAGGTGACGGTGTGCGTGCCCGACCCACTGACGTCGAAGGGTGCGGAGTAGGTCTGCTGCGAACCGCTGTCGATCGTGTAGTAGGTGGCGGCGACGCCGGAGAGATCATCCGAGGCGGACAGGGTGACCGTCACGGTCTGGTTGGTCCAACTGCCGAAGGTATAGGCGGTGGTATCGGTGTTCGCGCCGGTTGCCGTGGTCGTTGGCGCGGTGGTGTCCAGGACCGGGGAGAGTTCCCAGGTGTCGTTGAGACTGTCGAAATTGGCTCCCGTGCCCCCGAAGAGGATGAACTGACCGGTAGCCGGATCGAAGACCAAGCTGGCGTTATACCGCCCCGGAGGACTCGCGGGCGTGAGCTGGGTCCAGGTCGAGCCGGTCCAGGTCCACGTGTCATTCAAAAAGTCGCTGCCCAGGCCGCCGAAAAGGATCAGCTGGCCCATGGCCGGATCGAAGGCGAGATTGGCGCCGTCCCGAATCGGGGGGCTTGTAGCAGGTGAGAGCTGGGTCCAGGTCGAGCCGGTCCAGGTCCACGTGTCATTGAGATAGCCGCTGGTGTTGGATCCTCCGAACAGGAGGAGCTGGCCGGTGGCCGGGTCAAAGACCAGGCTGGGGGAAATCCGGACCGGGGGACTCGTGGCGGGCGTGAGCTGCGTCCAGGTGCTGCCGTTCCAGGCCCAGGTGTCATTCAGATAGCCGCTGATGCCATTGTGGCCGCCAACCAGGATCATCTGACCAGTTGCCGGATCGAAGGCCATGCCAGCGCCAGACCGCTCCGGAGGGCTGCTGGCTGGCGTCAGTTGCGTCCAGGTGCTGCCGGTCCAGATCCAGGTGTCGCCGAAATAGCCGCCGGCGTTCTGCCCGCCGAAGAGGAGGAGCTGGCCCGTGGCCGGGTCAAAGGCCAGGCTTGCTTGATATCGAACTGTCGGGCTGGTAGTGGGACTGAGCTGGGCCCAGGTCGAGCCGTCCCACGCATAGGTGTCGTTCAAAACGCTGGTGCCATCGAAGCCGCCGAAGAGGAGGAGCTGGCCGGTGGCCGGGTCGAACGCTGAGCTGGCACGCTCCCGGCCCGAAGGGCTGGTGGCGGGGCTGAGCTGGGTCCAGTTCACGCCAAACGAGGGCACGCCGTAGACCCAGGTGTCATTGAAGTAGCCGACGCTGATGTTGAGACCTCCAAATAGGACAAATTGACCGGTAGCTGGGTCGAACGCCATGCTCGCAAAACGCCGGCCGATCGGACTGGTGCTGGGATTGAGCTGGGTCCAGGTTGTTCCGTCCCAGGTCCAGGTATCACTGTGATACTGGCTGTCGCCGAATCCCCCGAAAAGAAGGAGCTGGCCGCTGACTGGATTGAAATCCAGGCTGGCGCCATAGCGACCTGATGGGCTGGTACCTGGGCTGAGCTGGGTCCAGGTTGTGCCGTCCCAGCTCCAGGTGTCGTTGAGCGTGGCACTGCCGTCGAATCCTCCAAAGAGGATCATCTGGCCGGTCGCGGGGTCGAAGGCCAGGCTGGCGCCATAGCGTACTGAGGGATTGGTGGCGGGTGAGAGCTGCGTCCAGGTGGTTCCGTCCCACGCCCAGGTGTCATTGAGGAGGTTGGCGGAGGAATTGCCGCCGAAGAGCAGGAGTTGGCCGGTGGCGGGATCAAAGGCCAGGCTCGCGTCTTGGCGGATTGGTGGACTGGTGGCGGGACTGAGCTGGATCCACGTCAACCCGTCCCACGACCCAGGTGTCGTTTGAATCGCTGCCATTGTATCCGCCAAAAAGGATCATCTGGCCGGTGGCGGGGTCGTAGGCCAGGCTGGCTCCGGCCCGGGCCGAGGGACTGGTGGCAGGATTGAGCTGAGTCCAGGTGGTGCCATCCCAGATCCAGGTGTCGTTATGCGCAGCGTTGTCGAACCCGCCGAAGAGGAGCATCTGGCCGGTGGCGGGATCGAACGCCATGCTGGCGTCGACTCGCTGGGATGGACTGGTTCCAGGGCTGAGCTGGGTCCAGGTCGGCTGGTTCGGCGTCGCGCCGAGCCACGACCGGCCGTCAGCGGCAAACTTGCCAGGACCAGGACCAACGCGAGGATTACTGCAAGCGGGCGCCGGGTCAGGCCGCGCTTGCCACTCATTCGCCCCGTCTTCGACGCACTCCAACGACCGTCCGCCACGGGAATCTCCTCTCAGCGCATGCGCGCTGCACATGCGTCACCACGAAGAGATCCAGACCAAGAGGTGGCGGCGCCAACAAAACCAAACACGTCAGTCCGGCTTCGATCCTCAGGTTGGGCGACGACCTATTTGCTCGTACGTACACCAAGCAACCGAGTCAGAAGCGTAGATTAGCACCGTGATGAACCGGATGCAAGAGACCTTTCCGACGCGAACGTTACCGCGAGCACACCACGTTTTGGGCACGCTAACCGACACGCGTCCGCGCCCTAATTCTCGCGCGTGAGACGGTGCACAAACGCTCAGGCAGGCCGCACATCCATGCAGCGCGGCGACGCAAGGAACGGCAGGCTAAGTGCGCGCCGACCGTGCAGGCGACGGAGGAGCGTGCATCGACGGTAGCGAAGAAGTGCGTATCGAACGCGGCGATCCGCGGATTCCATCAAGCGGAAGTCGTTTGAATTGCACGACCCGCTTGATGGCAACGCTCAACCCAGCACCTTTTCCTCCACACTCGGCAGCTTTTTGTCCCGCCAGTGGTCGTAGCGGCGGTAGGTGTGCAGTTCACGGTCGGCGAGGAACGCGAGCAGCTTCTCGGCAACTTCGAGCAGCACGAATTCGCGCGGGGGAGACCGTCATCTGGGTTATCCCAATCGCGTCAGCAGGGCGCGGACGGTCGCCGCAACGTTGACGACTGGGTCCGCTAGACGGGCGCCAGGTCCAGCATGTCGACATCCTCGATCCAACGGCGAAAGGCGATCGACGCGGCATCCGGCGCTTTGATGTGCAGCTCTTCACGCAGCGAGACCGGAATCTCCTCCGGACGGACCGATTCCAGCACGTCGCGATCTTGATCCAGCACCTGCAAGATGCGGTCGATCTCATCCTCGCGATCCAGGGCCGGTTGGTAGTTGCGGTAGACCACGCGGAACGCGGTCGTGGTCTTCGGACCGGTCGGTGAATAGAAGACGCCCAGGCAGGAGGTGTGGCCATCCTCCTCGGCATTGGTCAGGAACATACTGAAGGGGAAGGCGTGGCGATACTCGGTGAAGCCGCCGGGACGCTCCTGCCCCTCCGGCACGTAGCCTTCACGCGGCGTGCGATACCAGACCCCTTCGGGGTAGTCATGCACGTCGAAGTGCGGTACCTCCGGGTGCTCCGGATCGCCGAGAATATGCGCGTGGACATAGGGGAAGTGCGAAACGTCGACCGAGTTCTCGACCGCCCGTCCGGCGGACGTGTTCCAGACGAGCTTGGCCACGAAGAAGCGTTGGTACTCCCGGTTGGTGTCCTCGCCGCATGGATAGGACGGAATCGGCGCGACGGGGTCTTCCAGGGCCACGAATACCAGTCCATAGCGCTCGGCCGTGTGGAACGACGGTACACGCGCGGCGCGAGGAATCGGCGCGTCGCGCGGCAGCGCCGGGATGCGCTTGCACATCCCCTCGCGATCGTACTGCCAGCCGTGGAACGGACAGGTGAGCCGCCCGTCCTCAATCCAACCCCTGGAGAGGGCCGCTCCGCGGTGGATGCAGACGTCGTTGAGCGCGATCACGCCCTGCTGGTCACGAAAGACCGCGAGATGCCGGCCGAGCAGCGTGAATCGTTGTGGCTGCTCGGTGATTTCCTCGGACGTCGCGATGGCGTGCCAGTATTGGGTGATGCGCGTGGCTTTCACTGCCGACATGGCGAGCCCCTTCTCCCAGCCGTTGCCTCCGTTATGGTCATTCAGGCGAAGCACACTCTACGGGCGCCGACAATCGGCGTCAAGGAGAACGAGCGGCTGGATGAGGACCCCGAGCGCGCGGCTGCTCGACGGGACCGTGAAGGTCGTTTCCGCCCTCGGGTGCCTCCCCGGGTTGAGATCCGCGTTGCCCGGCCGGAGCAATCGTCGCTGGGATGAAACCGACTCCCGAGTGAGAGGGCCGGTTGGTCATCGCGACGCCCTGATCACGCTCACCCCAACACCCTCGACGAGCAAGTAAGTTGGACCGCAACCGGCGATCGCGCCGGGCTAAAGCCGCAGCGCTGACCTAGACGAAGCCCGACCCGCAAGCGGGTGTCCCGAGGGCTGAACGTACGCAGGGAACCGCAGGGGCGATCCGGGAACCCTCCGGGTGTTGGTCGCCCCTGCGGCCGCAGGCCGGGAAACGTCGTCGACCACTCAAGTTCTTCATCAATGACATACATGCCCCAGCCGACCCGTACTTCAGGCATCCACCAGATGCAGAGTGTCGTTTATCGGATCCCGCACGCAACGGTTGCGCTCAGAGGCAACGGTCGCAAGGCGCTGAGGCGTGGTGGTGGAGTATGTGTGTCCGGGAAGATAAAACGGGAGGGATTGGGCACGTCGACGCGTCCTCAAGCAATGAGACTGGCTCGTTTGCTTGCTGCTAACGAGTGCCTTGGGATGCCAGTTTAAGTTATCTCCTACACTTCCCACGAGCCAAGTTTCGTGTCCCAGCATCCGTCCTCGGGAATTGTCCCGTCGAGAACTGGGTCCAGGAACCTGGCAACCAGCCCGAATCCCTCGGCGATATCACGCGGAATTCCTACGTCGACTGCCAGATTTCGATAGGCCGTGGTCCAGAAGGGAGGCGGCGGAGGCAGCCTATCCGGAAGCGGATGTGACCCCCTGACGTTAAAGGTCTCGTTGAGGGCGGCCCGTAATGTTGAAGCCTGAAAGTCCGAATGAGCCTGGATCAGCACGAGATCCACCAGATCTTTGACACGGGTACTCGAGCGCTGACTGCCATACGTTCGCGTGTATGCGTGAACCTTTTCCGCGATGTGCTGAGCAAGTGGAAGCGTTGGAACCATCACAGGGTCAATGTTGGCAAAACTTAGAAGGTCGGGGCCTTGAAGAACCTCTGGCGACAAGATAACAGGATCGCCGAAGCCCACATCAATGATCACGTCTTCGAATCGGCGACCTGCGAGATCTGCCATCGCGCGATATCTCACGGCTGCGCCCTCGAGAGCGACATCGAGGCGACTTGTCTTCACGATCTCGAAGCTGAAATAGTCGCCTAGGTCGAGTTCCTGAACCGCAACGAAGTCCTCGGTGGCTGCCTCCTCACCGTCCTGCCGAGAGAGGTCGAGGTCCTTAGTGGTCCTCGCCATGTCGTTCAACCGGTAGTCGAGCGCGAGAGCTCCTTTGAGAATCCATCGATCCGGGGCTACGACGAGGAACCGAGCGAGCAGACGGTCGAACACCACCAGCTTACGAAGGCGCATCAGCGATGTGCCAGTCTGTTGAGATGTTGTCAGGAGGCGCTTTTCGAGGGCAGTTCGGAACGCGCTGGCTGATGTGTACTTCATGCGTTCACCAGGCGCAGGCCGTTTGAGACGAGTTCTTGCACACGCCGGCTTCGCTCCCGCGCAGTAGTTGTTAGGCGTTGAGGTGTGCTGAACCCACTATCGATCGCTTGCTTGATCGCCAGTTCGATCTGCTCCGGTGCCGTGCCCGCCTCGGCAGAATCAACGATGGAACGCGATGCGTCAGTCAGTCGGATGCCGTCGCGTGTGACCACGTCTCGAGAGCCAATTTGCCTCGTCGTCGTATGAATCACGACACCGCGCAGGCTCGGAAGATGTCGCTTACTGCGCGGAACGGTGAGATGAACGGCGTTGGGGATAACGTTGCTCAGGCCGAGCAGTTCCAGAGCGGTCTCATGAGAGACGACCGCTACGTCTTTTCCGACGGAAAGCCAGGCCTCCATCACGTCCTCACGTGAAGAGGATGGATAGTCACGGAACCGATAGAGGCCCCGCCGCACGCGAATGAACCGCCCACTCTGCGCATGATGACTCAGCAGCTTCCAGGAAAGTCCGCAGGCCCGTGCCTGCTCCGCCGTGAAGTAGCCGAGCTGCTCCGAGGCTATCTCGAAAAGTTGGAGATGGTCAGGTCGCGTCGCAATCATGTCACCCATATGTCCAATAATACTGGATGAACAGGTGACACACAAGCAAGTTAACCAACAGGCCCAAGACCGAAGGCAGCAACTCCTTTCGTTTTGAGTATTGTTATTTGTTGATGTTCCATCTCTTTCGGAATGCGATTCAGCATGGCAATTCGAGCGCAGAACTGACGCCGCTGCATGTGTCCTGCTGGAGGCCGTCTCCGAGGCCTCATCTCGACTGGTAATGAAATTGTGCCGATCGGCCATTAAAGCCGTCCGATTGCCCAACATGGCGTTTGCCAAATACGGCCTACTCACCCACCGCGCCCTGCCCCCCTCACCCCAACACCCGCACCTCCACACTCGGCATGCCCTTCGCCCACCAGTGGTCGTAGCGGCGGTAGGTGTGGGTTTCGCGGTCGGCGAGGAACGCGAGCAGCTTTTCCGCTTCGGCGGTGAGGCCCCGCCAGGCGTCTTCGCCGAGAGGCTCGAACGCGCTCGCCTCGATGCCCTCTTCGGTCGTGCGCCAAACGCCAACTACGCGGCCGTCGACCAGCAGCGTCGGCAGCACGTCGCCGTTGATGCGTATGACCTGTTTGCGATACGCCTCCGGGATGACGCGCGTGCGATCGACGTAGGCCAGCAGCACGTTGTCCCACATCCCCAATAGGCGTGGCGGCGCGGGCAGATCCTCGTCCGGCAACGTCATGCCGGGGAGGTCGTAGAGCGTCTTGCCGTCCGGCCCTTTGAAGCTGACGAGTTCGTCTCCCAACGACTCCACCGCCGCTTTGGCCCGCGAGCGCAAGACCAGGGCGAACTGCGCCATGTCGGGCACCGTGGCCGGTCCGAACCCTTCGAGGTAGCGCTTGATCAGCGTCTGCAACGAGGCGTGGGCGACCTCCTCGTCGGCCAGCGACGGCCGTGGCGTGGCGGCCACGTACGAGCGTGACGTCTCGAACTGCCAGGGGTGACCGCTCGGCTCGTGCCACATCGGCGCGTACTGCCGCATCGCCCACCAGATCCCCTTGTGCTCTACCTGGGTGCGCTCGGCTAACCACTCCTGGAACGCTTCGGGAGTCTGAGGTTGTGTGGCGAAATCGAGCAGCTCCGCTATGAAGACGTCGACGTCCTCCTGCGTCAGCCCGGTGACGGTGAAGCGGTCGTCGCGCAGGCGAGACCCTCGCAGCGTGGGATCCATGGCCTCACGGAAGGCGGGATAGTCGTCGGCGTGGACGGCGTGCATGGTGATACGCAGTAAAGTGGAGCGGACGACGGTGTAGTCGACATAAGCGGCGTCGAGCGCGGCCGGGTCGAAGTCGTTGAGCCGGTTGAAGAGGGCCAGGTAGGGCGAGGCCGGGTGCTGCGCCTGCAGCGCGACCACGCGCCGCATGGCGTCATCGATGGAAAGCGATTCCCGCTGCAGCAGCATCTGGCGCTGCAGCGTGGCGCGATTGAGCCTGCGCGCGCTGACGCTCATATCGCCCATACCACCGTCGCGTGCGAGTTGGCCTCCAGGATCATGCGTAGTCTCCTCGTCAATCCAGCCGCGGCGTCACGGCGCCGCCTCGCGAGGGTTCAGCATGAACAACGGAGGCCGCAATCGTCAAGGCGGAGGGCGGCATGACACGCGAGAGACCGGAGTGGCGCAATTTCGCACTCCGGTCTCGTCCTTCTCAACCTTGTGATCCCGTCGGCAGCCGAACGCTTACGATGTGCAGTTGATGTCGTCGTGGTCGAACTGGACCTGGCCGTTGGCCATGTGCAGGTCGAGCAACTCGGTGCAGGTGGTGCCGCCGGAAGTCTCGATAATCGTGTAATGCACGCCCTCCTCCTGCAGCACCGTGCCGTCACTCGTGAAGAGGTAGTGGGCGTGCACGTTGTTCTCGCAGAAATGATAGACGACGTCGCCGGTGGCCGAATCGGAGATGGTGTCGCAGTACGAACCGTTGGCCGACTGACTCTCGTTGCCCGATGGCGTCACGTGGTCGATACCCTCGAAGTCGGCATCGATGCATTCGGTCAAACCCGCGGCGGGCGTGTCGACGTCGCAGGAATGTTGATGAACGACCTGCGCGCCGTTGCCGTTGCCGGGCGCCGCGCTGGCCGAAGCGCCAAAAGCCGCCAGCATTGCGAGCGACATCATCAAGACGATCAGTTTGCGCATTCAGGCATCCTCTCATTACGGCCGAAACCGAGCCTCAACGCGGCCGCTCGTGCGGGCCAACGTGATGCGAACGTGGGAGATCGCCGCCCTCACTCGACCTTCGACGGAGCGGCGGAGCGACGCGCCTGGCTCGGTGTATTGGTACGAACGGCGCCACTCTAGCATGCGAACGTACCCCTCAGAAGGGACGTTCGTACCGGCAACGCGGGCGCGGGCGTCAGTCGAGCGCGGCGAGGAAGTCGAGCACGCGCCGGGTCAGCAGTGCAGTCGCCTCGGCATCGTAGCTGGGGAGTGAGCTGTCGGCGAAGTAGTGCTGGTCGCCGGGATAAAGGAAGAGCTCGGCATTCTCGGCTTCCGCAACCAGGGCGCGGGCGGCGTCGATATCCCCTTCGCCGACGAAGATCGGGTCGGCGTCCATGCCGTGGATCTGCACCGGGACCCCCTTGGGCCAGGAATCACCGAACTCGGTCACCGGCACGCAGGAGTAGAAGAGGAGGGCGCCGCGCGCACCGGGCCGCGTCTGCGCGAGCTTTTGCGCCACCACCACGCCGAAGGAGAACCCGGCGTAGACGAGCTCATTAGGCAAACCATCCGCCGCACGCATGCCCCGCTCGATCATTTCGCCGAAGCCGACGGATTCCACGAAGGCCATGCCCTCATCGATACTGGCGAAGGTGCGGCCGTCGAACAGGTCCGGCGTGTGGACTTGATGTCCGGCGGCGCGCAGGGCATCAGCGAAGGCGGCCACGCCGGGCGTCAACCCCTGAATGTGGTGGAACAGCAGGACCTCTGCCATCTCGACGCTCCTCTCGATAATCGACGCCGCTTGATTCAACTCCTGAAGTGGAGCGTCATTTTAGAACAAACGTACCGATTCGGGCAACGCGGAGGGGGTCAAATGCTGGCATCGCTTCGAGCATGCAAAGCGTATGCTGATCACGGCGAATGAGTCAGTCCCGATCGATGGGCGATGAAAGGTATCAAGATGACGGATCGATCCGAAGTGGGCGAGCGCATCGACGTCAGCTGGCAGATGGATGACACGACCATGTCCGGCACGTTGGTCAAGCCAGACGGCGCGGGTCCATTCCCCGCGGTGGTGCTGGTGGCGGGAAGTGGGCCAACCGACCGCGACTGGACCTCGCCCCTGCTGGTGGGGACGAATGGGAGCGCTCCGCTCATCGCCGATGAACTGGCGCGCGCCGGATTTGCCTCCTTGCGCTACGACAAGCGCGCCTCCGGGCAGCATTCACCCGAGTACTGGCAGACGCTGACCGGCACGCTCAGCATGCGGAGCCACCGCGAGGAGTTGGCCGCGGCCGTGCGGACGCTGGCGGGCCAGGAGTTCGTGCGCGACGATCAAATCTTCGGACTCGGCAATAGCGAGGGCACCTTGCACGACCTCCACGCTCGGCATGCTTTTTGCCCACCAGTGGTCGTAGCGGCGGTAGGCGTGGGGTTCGCGGTCGGCGAGGAACGCGAGCAGCTTTTCGGCTTCGGCGGTGAGGCCCTGCCAGGCGTCGTCGCTGAGAGGCTCGAACGCGCTCGCTTCGATGCCCTCCTCGGTCGTGCGCCAGACGCCAACTACCCGGCCGTCGACCAACAGCGTCGGCAGCACGTCGCCGTTGATGCGTGTGACCTGTTTGCGATACGCCCCCGGGATGACGCGCGCTGCGATCGACGTAGGCCAGCAACACGTTGTCCCACATCCCCAGCAGGCGCGGCGGCGCGGGCAGATCCTCGTCCGGCAACGTCATGCCGGGGAGGTCGTAGAGCGTCTTGCCGTCCGGCCCTTTGAAGCTGACGAGCTCGTCCCCCAACGCTCCATCGCCGCTTTGGCCCGCGAGCGCAGGACCAGTCGCGAATTGCGCCATGTCGGGCATCGTCGCCGGGCCAAACCCCTCCAAATAGCGCTTGATCAGCGTCTGCAACGAGGCGTGGGCGACCTCCTCGTCGGCCAGCGACGGCCGTGGTGTGGCGGCCACGTACGAGCGTGACGTCTCGAACTGCCAGGGTGGCCGCTCGGCTCGTGCCACATCGGCGCGTACTGCCGCATCGCCCACCAGATCCCCTTGTGCTCCACCTGGGTCCGCTCGGCTAACCACGCCTGGAACGCCTCGGGAGTCTGAGGTTGTGTGGCGAAATCGAGCAGCTCCGCGATGAAGACGTCGACGTCCTCCTGCGTCAGCCCGGTGACGGTGAAGCGATCGTCGCGCAGGCGAGACCCGCGCAGTGTGGGATCCATAGCCTCGCGAAAGGCGGGGTAGTCGTCGGCGTGCACCGCGTGCATGGTGATGCGCAGTAAAGTGGAGCGGACGACGGTGTAGTCGGCATAGGCCGCGTCGAGCGCGGCCGGGTCGAAGTCGCTGAGCCGGTTGAAGAGGGCCAGGTAGGGCGAGGCCGGGTGCTGCGCCTGCAGCGCGACCACGCGCCGCATGGCCTCATCGATGGAAAGCGATTCCCGCTGCAGCAGCATCTGGCGCTGCAGCGTGGCGCGATTGAGCCTGCGCGCGCTGATGCTCATCGCGACCGTCCCGCCGTCACGCGCGAGTTGGCCTCCAGGATTCATGCGCAATCTCCTCGTCAATCCAGCCGCGGCGTCACGGCGCCGCCTCGCGAGGGTTCAGCATGAACAACGGAGGCCGCAATCGTCAAGGCGGAGAGCGGCATGGCACGCGAGAGACCGGAGGGCGCATCATCGCCCTCCGGTCTCGTCCTTCTCAACCTTGTGATCCCGTCGGCAGCCGAACGCTTACGATGTGCAGTTGATGTCGTCGTGGTCGAACTGGACCTGGCCGTTGGCCATGTGCAGGTCGAGCACCTCGGTGCAGGTGGTGCCGCCGGACGTCTCGATAATCGTGTAATGCACGCCCTCCTCCTGCAGCACCGTGCCGTCACTCGTGAAGAGGTAGTGGGCGTGCACGTTGTTCTCGCAGAAGTGGTAGACAACGTCGCCGGTGGCCGAATCGGAGATGGTGTCGCAGTACGAACCGTTGGCCGACTGACTCTCGTTGCCCGATGGCGTCACGTGGTCGATACCCTCGAAGTCGGCATCGATGCACTCGGTCAGACCTACTGCGGGCGTGTCGACGTCGCAGGAATGCTGATGAACGACCTGCGCACCGTTGCCGTTGCCGGGCGCCGCGCTGGCCGTCGCGCCAAAAACCGCCAGCATGGCGAGCGACATCATCAA
The DNA here is from genome assembly GCA_963822235.1 of uncultured Chloroflexia bacterium. Classification (GTDB taxonomy): domain Bacteria; phylum Chloroflexota; class Chloroflexia; order Thermomicrobiales; family Thermomicrobiaceae; genus CALAGB01. Next base: position 19,782 of record CAWGGU010000003.1, on the reverse strand, counting down.
GACGATCAGTTTGCGCATTCAGACATCCTCTCATTACGGCCGAAACCGAGCTTCACTCTGGTCACTCGTGCGGGCCAACGTGATGCGAACGTGAGAGACCGCCGCCCACACTCGACCTTCGACGGAGCGTCGGAGCGACGCGCCTGGCTCGGTGTATTGGTACGAACGGCGCCACTCTAGCATGCGAATGTACCGCTCAGAAGGGACGTTCGTACCGGCAACGCGGGCGAGGGACTCAATCGAGCGCGGCGAGGAAGTCGAGCACGCGCCGGGTCAGCAGTGCAGTCGCGTCGGCGTCGTAGCCGGGGAGTGAGCTGTCGGCGAAGTAGTGCTGATCGCCGGGATAAAGGAAGAGCTCGGCATTCTCGGCTTCCGCCACCAGTGCGCGGGCGGCGTCGATGTCCCCTTCGCCGACGAAGATCGGGTCGGCGTCCATGCCGTGGATCTGCACCGGCACGCCCTCCGGCCAGGAATCACCGAACTCGGTCACCGGCACGCAGGAGTAGAAGAGGAGGGCGCCGCGCGCACCGGGCCGCGTCTGCGCCAGCTTCTGCGCCACCACCACGCCGAAGGAGAACCCGGCGTAGACCAACTCGTTCGGCAACCCATCCGCCGCATGCACGCCCCGCTCGATCATTTCGCCGAAGCCGACGGACTGCACGAAGGCCATGCCCTCATCGATACTGGCGAAGGTGCGGCCGTCGAACAGGTCCGGCGTGTGAACGGTATGGCCTGAAGCGCGCAACTCATCGGCGAAGGCGGCCACGCCGGGCGTCAACCCCTGAATGTGGTGGAACAGCAGGACCTCGGCCATCTCGACGCTCCTCTCGATAATCGACGAGGCTTGATTCAACTCCTGAAGTGGAGCGTCATTTTAGAACAAACGTACCGATTCGGGCAACGCGGAGGGGGTCAAATGCTGGCATCGCTTCGAGCATGCAAAGCGTATGCTGATCACGGCGAATGAGTCAGTCCCGATCGATGGGCGATGAAAGGTATCAAGATGACGGATCGATCCGAAGTGGGCGAGCGCATCGACGTCAGCTGGCAGCTATACGACACGACCATGTCCGGCACGCTGGTCAAGCCAGACGGCGTGGGTCCCTTCCCTGCGGTGGTGCTGGTGGCCGGCAGTGGGCCAACCGATCGGGACTGGACCTCGCCCCTGCTGGTGGGGACGAATGGGAGCGCTCCGCTCATCGCCGAGGGGCTGGCACGCGCCGGATTCGCGTCGTTGCGCTATGACAAGCGCGCCTCCGGGCAGCATCCACGCCGAGTACTGGCAGGCGCTGACCGGCACGCTCAGCATGCGGAGCCCACCGCGATGGCGTTGGCCGCGGCCGTGCGGATCGCTGGCGGGCCAGGAGTTCAGTGCGCGACGAGCAAATCTTCGGCTAGGCACTAGCGCAGCGAGTCTACATCGTCGAGCACGCCGGTCCGGGAGCATCCGAGGTGGACCATTCGGTGAAGACCGCACTGGACGCGCTGATCGGAGATGAGATCCTGCGACAGGCGGCCAATGCGCGCGGCTCAAGGTGTCGGACGCAGCAGTCCAGGCCTTCGAGCAACAGCAGGCATCCAGACGCTGCTCCATAGCCAGTGGACTCCCCCATGACCTGCCGTTTTCTCGCGGCGTGGACAGCTGACGCCGCCGCGCCGCCTATCGCGTCGATTGTCCGGCGCGGTGACCATCGGCACGAGGACCTGCAAGTCGATTGGCAGACCGATGGCGAGATACTGCAGCAGGCGGCGCAGGGGCGGTCAGACGTGACCTTCGACTTCCCGGAAGACGCCAACCACGCGCTGAACAGAGTCCGACCGGCTCGGAGCTAACCCGCCGGGTCATGCCGCATTACAACGCACCCCAGTCGCGGCGACAGCATGCCGTCTCCGAGTGCTGCAATGGCAACGAGCAGGCTCCGTCGGCGACCTCGCGCGCCATGTGGCCGCGTATAATCGCGCGAACCGAAGGAGCGACAACATGTCAGACGAGAAGACCTTCACCGAGTCCGAGGCCCACCTCTTTTTCGCCAAGCAGTACCACCTCAAGACGTGGGACCTGCTCGATAAACCCACTCGCACGCCTGAAGAAGACGAGCTGATGCTGGACTACGCCCACGCCTCACTGGCCCACTGGCGCGTGGCGGGGTCGGCGGTCAACCATCATCGCGGCGAGTGGATGGTCGCGCGGGTCCACACGGTGTTGGGCGAGTCTGAGCCCGCGCTGCGGCACGCCGAACGCTGTCTGGAGCTCACCCAGGCCCATGCGGATGAGAACGAGGAGTTTGACCTGCCCTTCGCCTACGAGGCTATGGCGCGCGCTCACGCCCTCAACGGCAATCGTGCCGAAGCGGAGAACTACATCCAGCTGGCCCGGCAGGGCGGCGAAAGCATGGTGGAAGAGGAGGAGCGCCGCGTCTTCTTCGGCGAGTTCGACGGCGGCAACTGGTACGGGGTGAGGTAGGGCATGGAAGCGCGGACTCACGCCACAGCGGTTTGCAAAGTGACCGCGTCGTGCGACGTGCGAGGACATCGGGAGCACACGAGGTGTCTGTCTCAAAAGGATGTGCGAACTGGAGTGTGTTTGACAATGCGGTATGGCCCACTTTGCTCATCGGGAATGGCCCACCCTGCCGTCGAACGATCAGGGTGTCGTGCTGAGTGGTTCCTCCTTTCGTCGTTGGGCCAAGGTCCGACGAAAGCGATATCTCTCGCTGCCCGTCTCGATGATGTGGGCTCGATCCGTGATGCGATCCAGCAAGGCTTTGCAGAGCCTGGCGTTGGGGATCACCTCGGTCCACTCGGAGAAGGGCAGGTTGGTGGTCAAGATCACCGCGGCCTGTTCCGCCGTTCCGCGATCACCTGGAACAGCAGCTCTGCACCTACCTCGGCGAGGGCACATAACCCACCTCATCGATGGCGATCAGCTCGTAGCGGGTCCAGCGCGCCAGCACCCGGCGCAGTTGCAGTTGCTGCTTGGCCTCGACCAGTTCGTTGACCAGGCCAGCCGCCGTGCAAAGCGCACCCGCCGTCGTTGGCGACAGGCCGCCACACACAGTCCCGTCAACAGATGGGTCTTGCCGGTCCCGGAATCCCCGATGAAGACCACCGGTTCCGCACGTTCGATGTAGCCGCCCTCGGCCAACTCCGCGATCCTCCTCGCCGAGACCTGCGGGGCTTGGCTGAAGTCGAACTCGTCCAACGTCTTCAGCCTCGGCAGATGGGCCTCCTTGAGTCGACGAGCCACGGTATTGCGTTCGCGCTCCTCGAGTTCGACCCGCAACAAGGCGTCCAGATAGCCGAGGTAGCTCTGGTGTTCCCGTTCAGCTTCCTCCGCCAGCGGGCAAACTGGCTGCCGATTCCGGGCAGGCGCAGCTGCTTACAGGCCTGCTGGCTCGTGCTCGTTCGCAAGGTCGGTCGTGCCAGCTCTCATCGCGCAGCCCCGACCGGCAGCAGTTGGTCGTAGTACGTGCCATCCGGCAACGGGCGCTCGAAGCCGGCAAGGCTCCCGACGTCCAGCAGCATCGGTGGCACCTGGTCTTGGTTCGGAACGGTCATCAGGTAGCGCACCGCCGCACCGTCGGTGCAGCCCAGCGAGATGGCCTGCTCGATCGCCGCACGCAGCCTATTCTGGCCAGTAGTTACGACCCAACTGCAGCAGGCCAATCATCTCCTTGGTTCCCGCCTGCTCTCCTTGGCGATCCATCAGGGCTTGCCAGAACCGGTCGTAGCTGCCCGGCCAGCGTCCCAGTCGACCCCACTGGTCGAGCGGCTTGCTCCCGGCCAGCGCCCCGGGTTTGTGCTATAGGACGTCGAGATAATGCTCAAGATCCAGCATCTCCTGCTGCCGCCCGTAGCACCGTTCGTGGCTCGCCACGCTTCTGTCCGTCATGCCAGATGGCGACGTGGTCGCGGAGAGCTTGACCTCCACCGTGGTTCCCTGCCGGCATCGGCACCGAGTAGGCGTTCGTCTTGAACTCGACACACCCAACGCGATTCACCGTCGGGAAGCTGTCTTCGACCAGATCGAAGCCCTCGCCCGCGAGGGGCATCAACTGCGGGCGTTCGGTCAGCATGGCCGCCCCCATGCTCTCGGTGCGCCCAGCGAGCATGCGTCCCTCGTCCCTCTGGCAGGCGCGCAGGAGGTGCGCGTTGAGGTCGTCGAGGTCGCGGGCCTGCGGGACCGGCACCCAGTGGTTGCGACGAAAAGTCCCCACCTCGTTCTCGACGCCACCCTTCTCGTGGGCTTCGGCTGGGGTGCAGAACTCCGCGGCAAAGCGCCAATGGGAGCGGAAGGCGACGAAACGGGCCGTCTCCTCCCGCCGCGAGCCCCGCAGCACCCGCTTCATGGCGGCCGAAAGATTGTCATAGCGCAGCCGATGGAAGACGCCGCCGAAGTACCGAAAGGCGTGCTCATGGGCATCAAGAAACGCCTGCTGCGTGCGTGACGATAGGCCCGATGAAAGGCAGCCCCGCTGGCCATGCTCCGCAGCGCGAAGACCTGGAGCGTGACCCGCTCGCCGCCCAGGTCCGCCTCCGCCTCGTACCAGTCGACCTGCGCCTCGACACCCCAGGCGTAGCTCTGCGGCACGAAGGTTTCCCGTTGCAGCAGACCGAGCGCCGCTTTCCGCTCGCGCACGTAGCGCCGCACCGTCGATTCGCCGATGGGACAGTCCTCCAGCTCCTGCTGAATCCGGGTGTAGATGCGATGCGCGGTGTGGCGTTGCTTGCGGGGTGCCTGCCGGTCGGCCTCCAGGATCGCCTCGATGAAGGGCATCACAGGTTCGAGGCGTGGCCGTGAACGCCGCCGTGCGGGCCGCTCGACCGGGACCGCCGTGCCCAACGCCTCGCGCACCAGGCGTCGATGAACCCCGAACTTGCGCGCCACTCCCTGGACCGTTCCAATCCCAAACTCGTATTCGCGTCGGATTTCTTCGAATAGCTCCACCGTCGCTTTCCTCCGTCGCATCCCGCCTCCTCCCGGTGCACCTGACACCGGGAGCGTACGGAAATCTTCATCTCGAGGGTGGGCCATTCGAAATGATCGAACTGGGCCAATGCAGAGTATCAAAGACATGGAGCGGCGCACCGGTGCAGCGGCGGCGAAACCACCCATCCGCCCCGGCGTCTCGGGTAGGGTCAGCCGCGCGGCCTCATGCGGCGACCCTGCGCCATACCCCGGAGCCTCGTGGCCGTCCTCCAACCCCCGGTCCGTGGCGCCACGCACGCCACAGGGTCCGCAGATTGAACCCCGTCGCCAGCAACGCCCACTCGACCTGCACCTTGGCCAGTCCGCGGGTGTGGAATCGCCGTCCTCCCAGGCGTTCTTTCAGGATGCCGAAGACCGGTTCAATCAGCGTCTGCCGTTCTCGTCGCAGCGCCTCCGCTTCAGCCGTCGCCATCCAGCTGCGATGGGCGCGTAGCGCCTGATCCTCCGGACCGATCTCCAGTGTCCGGCCATGCCGGTAATCCTGTGTGCACGTCCCAAAGAGCGGACACGTCCGACACACCCGTGGTTCAACCATGACGTAGCGCTGCACCGTCGGCCGGTCCGTCCGGTGAATCGTTCCCTGGCGGCGCAACGGCTGCCCCTGCGGCAGGTGTAGCGATCCGTCTCCGGATCGTAGGCGAACTGATCCTTGTGCGTGGGATCCTGGAGGCGGTCTCCCTGGGCTTCCGGCATCACCACCACCTGACCGCGTGCGGCACACCCCACCAGGTCGGGGCCACGGTGATAGCCGCCATCCGCCAGTAGCGTCTCCGGTGCCTGGCCCAGCGTCGCCACCGCCGCATCCCGCACCGGGAGCAACTGTCCCGCGTCATGCTCCGCCGTGACCACGTCCACCGCCACGATGATGCGTCCCCCGGGCTCGTCGGCCACGGTCGCTGGCGTGGCGACCACCGCCGCCTGCGCGTTGTACCCCGCGATCCAGCCCTGGCGCGTCGGCAGGAGCCGTGCATCGGCATCCACCGGGTTCGCCCGCGTCGGTCCGTCCTCCGCCGTCACGGCCTGCCGCGCCGCCGTGACCCGGTCCTGCAGAGCACGGGTCTGACGCAATTCCGGAGGCAACCGTGGTGCCGCCGTCGCTCCCTCGGCCTCCACCTGCGCCACCAACTCGGCCGTGCGTGCCGCGACCTGCATCTGGAGCGCCACCAGGGCCTCGGCATCCTGCATCCCGGCCCGGGCCACGTTCCCCGCGACCTTGGTCCCGTCCACCGCCAGCAGCGCCAGATCGACCAACCCCGCTTTCCAGGCCGTCTTGACCGTCAGCTGGAACAACTGCGGAAGCTGCGTCCGATGGACAGCGTAGAAGCGCCACAGGGTGTTGTGGTCGGGGACCTGGTTCCCGGTCAGCCAGCGGAAGGAGAGCTGGTCCCGGCACGCGGCTTCCAAGGCCCGGACCGAGCGGACGCCACTCATGAACCCCGCCAGCCAGACACTCAGCAGCACCTCGGGATGATAGGCGGGAGCCCCGGTCCAGGCCCCCCTGGACGCCACCCCCAACTGCGCCCAGTCCGCCGAAGTCAGCCCGTCCACAAAGGCCGCCACAAACCGCACCGGATGATCCGCTCGCACCCAGTCATCCAACGCTGGCGGGAGCAGGTACGCTTGGTCACGGTGAACGCACGACGGGGCATCCGGGACCTCCTTGGCAAAACCGATGGCATGCCCCCAGTATCGCCGATCCCACCACTTCTGAGACAGACTCCAGAGCTTCGCCCCTACAAATCTTGTCGTGTAGGCGAGCCAGTTACCCACGACGTAAGTGATGTGCTCCCGGATTGGGATGGGCGTCACGATGCGTTTTGGAGCAAGCAGATCGCGTCTCTTACTTCCTTAACTGCACGTAGCGCCACTGGTAGTACTGCAGGCCGACGTTGCCCGCCTCCACCTGCCAGCCCGTGGGGTTGCTCGGCGTATAGGTGAGGACGCGGCGCTGGAAGACCTGCACCAGCACCCGCGTCTGCACGCCCTGCAGCAGCACGGTGGTCCAGTACGCTTCCGTGAGCGGATAGCCGGTGGCATAGAACGGATTCGCGAAGAGTTTTCCGCTCACCAACTGATCGTTCACACTGATCGGTCCGCTGCTGTTCATAAAGTCCCAGAAGACCGAGGCGACGGTGTGATTGGTCGGCGCGCCCACGTCCTGCGCCGTGACGTCGTAGCCGGCCAGGCTGTTGTCGAAGCCGACCGTCCCCGCGCGATCGACCGTCTGCGTAATCTTCCAGCCGCTGGGTATCGCCTCATAGCTCAGGAGCGTGTTGAACGTGGCATAGGTTGGCCCGTTCGGATCGTCGAGATCGCCCGCGACGTTGACCTGGGCGGGATCATGCTGCTCGAACTGATTGTCGCCGAGTTGCAGCCTGCCGGTAATGAGCTCCTCAGCCAGCAACCCGTTGGTGACGTTCCACGGCGACTGCGCGTCACGCCAGGAGTTGTCCTCCATGCGGGACTTATCGAAGTACTGGACGGTGCGCTGGCCGCCCGGCGCCTCGGCGTACGGCTCTTGCAGGGCCTGCGTGTCCGGCAGCGAGCCCCACATCCAGGTCCGATCCACCTGTCCCACCGCCACGGGAAGATCGGTGCGCGCCCACGTTGCCTGAAAGGCCGGATTCGCAAACAGGGGCGTACTCGCGGTCGCTGGCAGAACCGGCACCAGACTGACGATGAGAGCCAGAAGGACGAGTAGTCGGCGCATTGTTACCCCTGTCTTTACAGAACGGTCGAGCTGATCTAGCCCTGCATCTCCGGGTGCGGCCGGTCCACATACAGACGCGGATCGACACTCTCGACGACGGTGATCCGGGACAACTCATCAAGGTTGCCATCAAAGACTATGAGATTGTCGCCGAGTAAGGTTGCCGAGGGGACCAACATTGCCTCGGCGCCTCGGTTGAGCACCGCCTTCGCCAACTCCTGCGGTACACCGTAGCTCGTATCGTGGAAGAAGTCGCTTCGATCCACACGAAGACGCGTCAGATCCCGGCAGTCAATAACCGTCCGCAATTCAAGATGAAACTCGGTCAATCGCTTGTTCTTGACGCGGCTGAGAAGTTCCGGCTGGAGGTGTCGAATCATCTCTGCGAGCGCTACGTCGCGTCCGAGGGCAAGATAGAGGACTGACCACGTTTCTTCGACGGAAAACTGATCGAGTCCTCGATTGAACCGGCCCGAAACCCTAAGAGATCCAGCGGAGTCATCTGGACGGTATTTTCTGTCGTGAATGCGCCAGGCATGGCCGTTCCACGGCCCAACCGGACAGCGAGCGATCGCCCTTGCAGCGTTCCAGCCATAGGCGCTACCCACGGTCAGGAGGAAGCTTGCAGAGGCTAGACGAAGACGCCAGCATCGAGGGCATCGAGCGCGGCCTCGATCACATCGAAGCGTCCAACTTTCGCGGCCTCGATCGGCTTGAGTCCACGCAGGTAGCGGCTCTCGCTATGCATCCAGAGCTTAATCGCATCTCTCGAGTCAAATGTATCTTGAAGCCGCGAATCGAGTCGCAACAGGATCGCGAGCCGCTCGCGAGCATCACGCTGTGGGTACGTCGCACCTGTACGCCACCGTTCCACCGAACGAGCCGAGACATCCAGGGCCCCTGCCAACTCGTCCATTTGCAGTCCCAGATCACGCTCCAGTCGTTCGACGGCCTGCCCGGCTGTCATGTTCAACGTTGTCATGGATACGATCTCCGATGTGCAAGAGTGAAGAGCCGAATTCTGCGTCGCGACGAGTATACCATATTCTGACCGCCAAACTTTGGCAGCCAGAACTGCAAACCGGATTCGGCAGTCCGCTCTACTCCTAGCTCCGATCGAGCAACTCCAGCACGCGGCCGAACTGCTCCACGGTCTGGACGTTGGTGTCGGGGCGGAAGAGGATGACGGCGTGCGAGACACCAGCGTCTGCCATGGCGTTGAGCTGCTCGGCGATCTCCTCGTAGCTGCCGCAGATGGCGCGGTCATCCTGACCGGTTGGTTGTCTTCCGGCAGGCGCACATGCGTGCCGATGACCAGATCGAGCGTGGCGGGATCGCGTCCGACCTCATCGCAGATCTCAACCATCTTCTCCCAGCCCTGGCGCACTTCGTCCGCACTGTGCGGCCAGATCATGATGTAGGCGTCGGCGTATTGGGCGATGAGCCGCAGCATGCGCTCGCCCCGCGCGCCCGACCAGATCGGCGGGCCGAATCGAGATGGTCCACGCGGCCGCAGCACGCAATCGTTCACGTCGTAATACCTGCCGTGGAAGTCGACCTGCCCCTCACGAAGCAGCGGCCGGAGGATCTGGATGGCCTCCTCGAAGCGTGCGGCGCGGTGGTCGAACGGGAAATCGAAGGCGCTGTGCTCCGACTCAAAGTTGCCGGCGCCGAAGCCCAGGATGAAGCGCCCGTCGGAGATCTCGTCCAGCGCATCAGCCATCTTGGCCAGCAGCGCCGGGTTGCGGAAGGTGTTGGCCGTCACGAACGGTCCCAGCGTGATCTTCGAGGTGACGCTGGCCAGAGCGCTGAGGAAGGTGAAGACCTCCCAGCAGCCGATCTCTTCACCATCGGTGGTATGCACGAGCAAATGATCCGGCAGCCAGAAAGAATCGAACCCCATCGCCTCCGCCGCGAGCACCAACTCCTTGATGTCGGCAAAGCGGGGCGTGCGCCCGTTCAGCGTCGTTTCGCCCAGGAGCGTGTTCGCGCCGATCTTCATACGGCGCCCGGTCTTGTTCTGGGTCATGCGCACCTCCCGTCATTCATCCCGCGACGCGGAGGGGCATGATAGCAGAGGTGTGCAGCCAGATGGGGACAACCTGCCGAGCGCGACCGACGAAATACATCGGCAATCGGGACACGTTTGCGCCGAGCAGCAACCGATGTTTTCCGTCGACTATTCTTCAAAACCGGGCAGGCGCTGGACGTGTGACGGTCAGTTGGTTATCCCAAGTCGATCTACGCCGCCTCCTACTTCACCGGCTGGGCCAGCTCCCAGATGTTCCCTTCCGGGTCCTTGAAGTGGGCGGTGCGCAGTCCCCAGGGCTGATCGACCGGCTGCTTGACGAACTCCACGCCTTTGGCGCTCAGCTCGGTGAAAAGCGCATCGACGTCCTCGACGAAGGAGACGAGCTGAAAGGAGGTGCCGTTCGGGCGGCTCGTCGCGATCGCGTCAGCACCGAGCAGCTCCTGCCCGGCGGCATTGGAGATGAGCAACAGCATGATCGGCCCCAGCGAGAAGACCGCCGACTGCGGATCCTCGCTGTCCATCACGAGCCCCAACGTATCCCGATAGAACGTCTTGGCGCGGTCGAGGTCCGCCACGAAGAGGACCACCACGTTGATTCCGCCCAATTTCGTGCTCGCCGTCATCGCTGGATTCCTCTCTCTTCGATTGCGTCGATTGGTCGGCTGTCATCGTCTCGCTGTTTCGGGCGGTTGAGACGCTCCTTAGAAGTTGCCGTAGATGCCCGGCAGACCCAGATTGCCCAGCACCAGTGAGATCTCGCCGCCGTGATGGATCTCGTGCTCGAACACGTGCCAGATGATCCACTGACGACTGTTGGATCCAAAAAACTCCTGCTCTTTCTCGCTCAACACGGAAGGAGCCGAGAAGACCTCCGACAGATCGGCGGGCGTCCAGCTGGCCAACGCGTCGGCGATCATCTTCCAGGTCGAATCGAGTCCGTCCACGAGCGTGGCGGAGTCGAGCGTAGACGTCTCCTCGTTATCGCCCGGATCCCACTTCATAATCGGAGCCAGATCTTCGCTCCCTTGCCCGAACCAGAGCTGAAACCACCAGACCCGGTTGGCAATGACGTGCTGAGCCACTTTGCCGATCGTCCAGTCATCGGACGAGACAGGCGTAGCCAGTTGCTCGTCGCTGAGGGGAGCGAGCATCTCCTTCAGCATCTTCTGATAGGTCGCCCAGCCGCCATAGATCGTGTCGAGCCGAACATCCTGCTGCGCCATGCCCCTGTGCTCCTCACCATACGGTCAAACCTCGATCCACATCCTAGAGACCCGGCGGTCTCCCGACAAGCAGACACGACCCTGCCCAACGGCCTCTACCTCATAGTCGACCGGGATGGACTGATTTCGACAGGGAAGGGGACGAAGGCTTGATGGACATAACTCGCGGCAAATACCTGCGTTTGGCGGCACGCACGGCTCCGCTTGGGCTCTTCCTTAACTGCACGTAGCGCCACTGGTAGTACTGCAGGCCGACGTTGCCCGCCTCCACCTGCCAGCCCGTAGGGTTGCTCGGCGTATAGGTGAGGACGCGGCGCTGGAAGACCTGCACCAGCACCCGCGTCTGCACGCCCTGCAGCAGCACGGTGGTCCAGTACGCTTCCGTGAGCGGATAGCCGGTGGCATAGAACGGATTCGCGAAGAGTTTTCCGCTCACCAACTGATCGTTCACACTGATCGGTCCGCTGCTGTTCATAAAGTCCCAGAAGACCGAGGCGACGGTGTGATTGGTCGGCGCGCCCACGTCCTGCGCCGTGACGTCGTAGCCGGCCAGGCTGTTGTCGAAGCCGACCGTCCCCGCGCGATCGACCGTCTGCGTAATCTTCCAGCCGCTGGGTATCGCCTCATAGCTCAGGAGCGTGTTGAACGTGGCATAGGTTGGCCCGTTCGGATCGTCGAGATCGCCCGCGACGTTGACCTGGGCGGGATCATGCTGCTCGAACTGATTGTCGCCGAGTTGCAGCCTGCCGGTAATGAGCTCCTCAGCCAGCAACCCGTTGGTGACGTTCCACGGCGACTGCGCGTCACGCCAGGAGTTGTCCTCCATGCGGGACTTATCGAAGTACTGGACGGTGCGCTGGCCGCCCGGCGCCTCGGCGTACGGCTCTTGCAGGGCCTGCGTGTCCGGCAGCGAGCCCCACATCCAGGTCCGATCCACCTGTCCCACCGCCACGGGAAGATCGGTGCGCGCCCACGTTGCCTGAAAGGCCGGATTCGCAAACAGGGGCGTACTCGCGGTCGCTGGCAGAACCGGCACCAGACTGACGATGAGAGCCAGAAGGACGAGTAGTCGGCGCATTGTTACCCCTGTCTTTACAGAACGGTCGAGCTGATCTAGCCCTGCATCTCCGGGTGCGGCCGGTCCACATACAGACGCGGATCGACACTCTCGACGACGGTGATCCGCGACAACTCATCAAGGTTGCGGTCAAAGACTATGAGGTTGTCGCCGAGTAATGTTGCCGAGGGGACCAGCATTGCCTCAGCGCCTCGGTTGAGCACTGCCTTCGCCAACTCCTGCGGTACAGCGTAACTCGTATCGTGGAAAAAGTCGCTTCGATCCACACCAAGACGCGTCAGATCCCGGCAGTCAATAACCGTCCGCAATTCAAGATGAAACTCGGTCAATCGCTTGTTCTTGACGCGGCTGAGAAGTTCCGGCTGGAGGTGTCGAATCATCTCTGCGAGCGCTACGTCGCGTCCGAGGGCAAGATAGAGGACTGACCACGTTTCTTCGACGGAAAACTGATCGAGTCCTCGATTGAACCGGCCCGAAACCCTAAGAGATCCAGCGGAGTCATCTGGACGGTATTTTCTGTCGTGAATGCGCCAGGCATGGCCGTTCCACGGCCCAACCGGACAGCGAGCGATCGCCCTTGCAGCGTTCCAGCCATAGGCGCTACCCACGGTCAGGAGGAAGCTTGCAGAGGCTAGACGAAGACGCCAGCATCGAGGGCATCGAGCGCGGCCTCGATCACATCGAAGCGTCCAACTTTCGCGGCCTCGATCGGCTTGAGTCCACGCAGGTAGCGGCTCTCGCTATGCATCCAGAGCTTAATCGCATCTCTCGATTCAAATGTATCTTGAAGCCGCGAATCAAGTCGCAACAGGATCGCGAACCGCTCGCGAGCATCACGCTGTGGGTACGTCGCACCTGTACGCCACCGTTCCACCGAACGAGCCGAGACATCCAGGGCCCCTGCCAACTCGTCCATTTGCAGTCCCAGATCACGCTCCAGTCGTTCGACGGCCTGCCCGGCTGTCATGTTCAACGTTGTCATGGATACGATCTCCGATGTGCAAGAGTGAAGAGCCGAATTCTGCGTCGCGACGAGTATACCATATTCTGACCGCCAAACTTTGGCAGCCAGAACTACAAACCGGATTCGGCAGTCCGCTCTACTCCTAGCTCCGATCGAGCAACTCCAGCACGCGGCCGAACTGCTCCACGGTCTGGACGCTGATGTCGGGACGGAAGAGGATGACGGCGTGCGAGACACCAGCGTCTGCCATGGCGTTGAGCTGCTCGGCGATCTCCTCGTAGCTGCCGCAGATGGCGCGGTCGTCGTGGACCGGTTGGCCGTCCTCCGGCAGGCGCACATGCGTGCCGATGACCAGATCGAGCGTGGCGGGATCGCGTCCGACCTCATCGCAGATCTCAACCATCTTCTCCCAGCCCTGGCGCACTTCGTCCGCACTGTGCGGCCAGATCATGATGTAGGCGTCGGCGTATTGGGCGATGAGCCGCAGCATGCGCTCGCCCCGCGCGCCGGACCAGATCGGCGGGCCGAATCGAGATGGTCCACGCGGCCGCATCACGCAATCGTTCACGTCGTAATACCTGCCGTGGAAGTCGACCTGCCCCTCACGAAGCAGCGGCCGGAGGATCTGGATGGCCTCCTCGAAGCGTGCCGCGCGATGGTCGAACGGGAAATCGAAGGCGCTGTGCTCCGACTCCAAGTTGCCGGCGCCGAAGCCCAGGATGAAGCGCCCATCGGAGATCTCGTCCAGCGCATCAGCCATCTTGGCCAGCAGCGCCGGGTTGCGGAAGGTGTTGGCCGTCACGAACGGTCCCAGCGTGATCTTCGAGGTGACGCTGGCCAGAGCGCTGAGGAAGGTGAAGACCTCCCAGCAGCCGATCTCTTCACCATCGGTGGTACGCACGAGCAAATGATCTGGCAGCCAGAAAGAATCGAACCCCACCGCCTCCGCCGCGAGCACCAACTCCTTGATGTCGGCGAAGCGGGGCGTGCGCCCGTTTAGCGTCGTTTCGCCCAGGAGCGTGTTCGCGCCGATCTTCATACGGCGCCCGGTCTTGTTCTGGGTCATGCGCACCTCCCGTCATTCATCCCGCGACGCGGAGGGGCATGATAGCAGAGGTGTGCAGCCAGATGGGGACAACCTGCCGAGCGCGACCGACGAAATACATCGGCAATCGGGACACGTTTGCGCCGAGCAGCAACCGATGTTTTTCGTCGACTATTCTTCAAAACCGGGCAGGCGCTGGACGTGTGACGGTCAGTTGGTTATCCCAAGTCGATCTACGCCGCCTCCTACTTCACCGGCTGGGCCAGCTCCCAGACGTTCCCTTCCGGGTCCTTGAAGTGGGCGGTACGCAGTCCCCAGGGCTGATCGACCGGCTGCTTGACGAACTCCACGCCTTTGGCGCTCAGCTCGGTGAAAAGCGCATCGACGTCCTCGACGAAGGAGACGAGCTGAAAGGAGGTGCCGTTCGGGCGGCTCGTCGCGATCGCGTCAGCACCGAGCAGCTCCTGCCCGGCGGCATTGGAGATGAGCAACAGCATGATCGGCCCCAGCGAGAAGACCGCCGACTGCGGATCCTCGCTGTCCATCACGAGCCCCAACGTATCCCGATAGAACGTCTTGGCGCGGTCGAGGTCCGCCACGAAGAGGACCACCACGTTGATTCCGCCCAATTTCGTGCTCGCCGTCATCGCTGGATTCCTCTCTCTTCGATTGCGTCGATTGGTCGGCTGTCATCGTCTCGTTGTTTCAGACGGTTGAGACGCTCTTTAGAAGTTGCCGTAGATGCCGGGCAGACCCAGATTGCCCAGCACCAGCGAGATCTCGCCGCCGTGATGGATCTCGTGCTCGAACACGTGCCAGATGATCCACTGACGACTGTTGGATCCAAAAAACTCCTGCTCTTTCTCGCTCAACACGGAAGGAGCCGAGAAGACCTCCGACAGATCGGCGGGCGTCCAGCTGGCCAACGCGTCGGCGATCATCTTCCAGGTCGAATCGAGTCCGTCCACGAGCGTGGCGGAGTCGAGCGTAGACGGCTCCTCGTTATCGCCCGGATCCCACTTCATAATCGGAGCCAGATCTTCGCTCCCTTGCCCGAACCAGAGCTGAAACCACCAGACCCGGTTGGCAATGACGTGCTGAGCCACTTTGCCGATCGTCCAGTCATCGGACGAGACAGGCGTAGCCAGTTGCTCGTCGCTGAGGGGAGCGAGCATCTCCTTCAGCATCTTCTGATAGGTCGCCCAGCCGCCATAGATCGTGTCGAGCCGAACATCCTGCTGCGCCATGCCCCTGTGCTCCTCACCATACGGTCAAACCTCGATCCACATCCTAGAGACCCGGCGGACTCCCGACAAGCAGACGCGACCCTGCCCAACGGCCTCTACCTCATAGTCGACCGGGATGGACTGATTTCGACAGGGAAGGGGACGAAGGCTTGATGGACATAACTCGCGGCAACATTACCGGCGTTTGGCGATGCGACGCGGACGGCTCCGCTCGGGCTGAAGCCGCCGCGCGACTCAAGCGAGGTCCGCTTGATGGGATTGAGGAAATACACTCGGTAGTCGTCCGACGTTCACCCTGGGTTGAAAACCCAGGCTATGTAAACGAAGCCCCTAAACGGGCTAAACGTGCGCGCACTTTCGTAGGGGCAATCCCCCTGTGGTTGCCCTACGAACGTACGCGGTCAAACGTAGGGGAGGGACCTGTGCCCTCCCTTTGACCAAAGGTCGAGAGACCGCAACGAAAATGCCCAGCTATTTCTTCAACGACCATCAGCCTCGTGCGCAGGCGGCGCGAGTGCCGAGCTCTTTCGCCAACCACCAACATCCCCGCGTGAGCGTCAGTTCCATGCCCAGTTCGTATTGCCAGCCATGTCGCGCCTGCTCACCCCCACAGCATGCCGATCAGCGTGGGGGAGACGTCGACTTCCATCGGGTCGAACTGCGTGGGACTGTAGCTGACGACGGTCGGCGTCACGGCCAAGCCGTCACGCGCCATCCAACTGGTCAGCGTCGCGGGGAAGCATTGAGGATCGAGCATGGCTTGTGCCAATTCGTCGAGCATATCGGCCTGCTCGAGCGGATCGTCGTCGTTCAAGATGCCCCACTGATCCCAGAGTAGCATCTCGGCTTTGTTGAGTGCCGCCAGATCCTGCACCAGGTGGTGACGCAGCGAGAGCCAGCCGCGCGTGTAGGGGATGTCGAGATCGGGATCGACCAGAAAGCGTTCCGGGTCGATCTCGCCGGAGCGAGCCAACAGCCAGGCGCGCGGACCGACAAGGAAGCGATCCGCCGGGACGTCGAGCGGATCGAACCGCTCATCGGTGGCCGGAGTGAAATCGTCGCCGATCTCCGGCTCGATCATGCGCCAGCGTCCCTCGGCGGCATCCCACGCTTCAGCGATGACGTGGTCGACGTACCAACCGGCCTGAAAGTAGCCGGCGTAGCCGACGCGCATGCGGGCCGGGATCCCCTTGTGCCGCGCCATGGCGACGTAGAGCAGGGCGAAGTCGCGGCAGCAACCCGCAATGCGTTCGGCCACCGGTCGTTTGCGCAGCAGCGTTGGCTCGCCCAGCTCCAGGATACGGGCGAACATCGGGTCGGCATAGCGTGTGTCGGCCTCGGCCAGGCGTCGGACCAGTCACCGGGCCGCTCATCTCATCACTGAAGCCCATGTAGTGGGTGACGAGCTGTTGGCTCACCTGACGCAGACCGGCGAGATCGGCCGGCACGGCGTCTAGCACCTTTGCGGTGGAATCGATGCGTGTGACGGCACTGTGCGAGCGCCAGTGGTTGACAGAAGCGTTTTTTTCCATGTGCCCATCCTATTCGAACAATTGTTCGAATACAAGTGGTGAGCATGAGGTGGGTGGATATGGAGACGAATGAAAAACGCTGGGGATAACGGTGGTTGTCCCTGTTCCCCTATTGTCATCGGCCAAACCCGCGACGGGACGCCTCAATCACGACCACCGCACCATGCTCAACGGGACGTTCTGGATTCTGCGGACCGCCGCTCCGTGGCGGGATCTGCCGGAGCGCTACGGCTCCTGGAAGGCGGTCGACAGCCGGTTACGGTGCTGCTAGCAAGCAGGCCTCTGCGAGCGGATGCTGAGGGAACGGCAACCGGAGGCGGCCGAGACGGACCAGATCGATGCTCCGTCCCGATGATCGCGAGCAGCCATATTCGGGCCCACCAGCACCATCCGAGCCACAGCCTATCCGACACCTATGTGTCGTTCGGCGGGGCCGCGCCGCCGTTAGCGATCCACGTCGATACCACGGCGATCGAGGGCTTCTCTGACCATGCTAAGCAGCGCCTCACGCACCGCGCGCCCGTTCGGGAAGTCATCGTCCCGATCCGCTCGCCACGCGGCGACCATCGCAAGCATGAGAATCCGGCAGTCGCGCAGCAGGCGTGGATCGGCGAGGACGTAGTGATCGCCAACCTCGACGGGAGCATGGGCGATGTCGAACTCGACTGGCCCGTAGCAACACGTCTCGAGGTCGATGAACCGCATGCCGCTCGTCGTCCGCAGCAGGTTGCCGGCGTGTGGTTCGCCGTGCAACAACTGTTCGTCCGCGCCGCGGTCGACGACGGCCAGGCGAAGGCGGCGCAACGAGTTCGACAGGAGTTCCCGGTCGGCGTCGCTGAGCTCCGGACTCCGCGAACGATCTCGCACGATCGCGTGGGCTTCTTCAACTCGATCCGTGAAGTGCGGTGCCGGCACATCGAGCTGTCGCATGCCGGCATGCAGGCGTTCGAGCGTCTGCGCGTACTCGGCCACCGTGGTGTCGACCGCAGGTAAGGGCTCGTAGTACGTCCAATAGGTGATCGCGAAGCCGTCCCGGAGATGAACGCGAGGCTCCACCCGAGGCTCGAGTACCGCGATCGGACAGTTGACCTCCTCAAGCCGCCGTGCCATCTCGACTTCGAACGCGGCAACGACATGGTTCCGTCGAACCGGGGCCGCGACGCGAGCGAGCACATCACACGGCACGAGCCGCACTGCGAGCCGGTTCGCGTTCTGGATGACGCTGGCAGCTTCAATGCTCAGACCACGCGCTGACGCATCGGTCGTCGTGGCCGCCAACGCCCGCGAGACCTCAGGTGGTTCCATCGCCGCTTTGCCTCCGGTGTCTCCCGTGACCGTTCGTCGCATCATGGCTCAAGGCCGCGATCATCCCGTTCGGTCGCAATCTGCTCCGCTGAGTCCACGGTGTAGGTCGTCAAAGGCTTCGATACCTGCTGCATGGGATACCCGCGGCCACCCTCGTGACGGCCTACGTCACCTGCCCGCAGACCGATCAGTTCGTCCGGTTCCCTGAGACGACGAACCGGAGCTGGGACGAGTGCGAGCGGATCGAGCCCTTCCGCTGCCCGTGGTGCCGCACGACGTACGAGGTACCGCGCAGTGCCGCCTATCTGTGGCTGATCGACGCGTGAGGGTCATCCCTGCAGTTGTCAGGAAGGGCACCCACGTGACGCGCATACATCGGCCCGCTCTGCCCCGTGCATCGCCTCACCGGACCCTGACACCTGCACGTTGGTCTTGCCCCCAAGCGGGCACCGTGGACGTACCAGCCCCAGGAAAGCCCCGCGTGACGATCCAGCGCAGGTGACTAGGTTGATGTTCCGTCGTTCCCACTCACGTCTCAAGACTCCCGAGGTGTGAACTTCGGGTGCGGGGCCGCGAGGGATCTGGAAAGAACCGGTTAGGGAACGAGGCTGGCAACCCGCAGGGCCTCGTCACGATCATGGCAGGCACGTAACGCCGTGATCCGTCCCTGCTGAATGGTGAAGACCTCGTAGTTCCGATCATTCGCTTGCCGAACCCGGTGATGATCGAGGCCAGGCAGGTGGACGATCACCACGACGTGCTCGCCATGCCCTTGAACCTCCTCGAGCTCGACGGTGAAGCCGGCATGCAGCTGCCGCTGCAGCGCCCGCTGGAACTCCTGCCGCCCGTGGCAGACCTGCGGTTCCGGATTAGCCAGGCTGGGTTCGAGGTACGTCCATTCGAACTCAGGGTCGACAAGATCGAGAATCGCGCTGAGATTGCCCTGCAGATACTCAGCAAAGGCGGACTGGATGAGCCTGACGTTCTCATCACCCATGGTTACCTCTCGTTTGACGACGATACGAGGTCGATCCCGCCAAGTGTACGGGAACCGGCCCAGCGTGCGATGGATCGACGTCACGATACCTGGAGCAGAGCACGCGGCCGACTCAGCTCGTGGTTCCATGGGTCGACGTGGCCATCGGCGCCGTGCCGGGATCAGTTGGATCCACCAGCAGATCCTTGAACGCTACCCGAACGCGCCGCTTCGGATCTACGCCAGCTGGATGCCCGTCCTTCCTGACGACCGGCGCATGGCCTGGGACACCCGCAACCAGTTGTCGGCCCTGGCTGGGCCGGACACGGCCAGCTTCAGCTACGACGGGTTCGGTCGCCGCACCAGTAAGACGGTCAACGGCGCCACCACCGACGTCCTCTATGATGGCTCGAACCTGGTGCAGGAGCTCTCGGGCGGCACGCCCACGGCCAATATGCTCACGGGACTGGGGATCGACGAGGTCTTCAGTCGCACCGACAGCAGTGGCACCAGCAACTTCCTGACGGATGCCCTCGGCTCGACCATCGCGCTGACGGACAGCAGCGGGACGGTCCAGACCAGCTACACCTACGATCCGTTCGGCACTGCCTCGTCCACCGGGGCCAGCAGCAGCAACACGCAGCAGTACACCGGGCGGGAGAACGACGGGACGGGGCTAG
>CAWGGU010000002.1:0-144525 GCA_963822235.1 uncultured Chloroflexia bacterium | reverse complement strand
GTTCGAGTCCCAGCGGGCTCACCGCCGATCGGCACAGAGATTCACTGATATTCGCGCCGAATCTCGAATGGATAGCAATTCTCCGCATCGATCAAGGCGCAACCTCGAGCACCAGTGTCTCTACATGCCGGTTCTGAACTGGTGGGCACGAGACAATTGCGCATGGACAAAGTTCCGAGCACGTTGACCGGCTCTTCGCGCGGCCCAAACTGGCCGCATGCCAGCTTCGGCCAGCAGCAGCAAGGCCGCGTTGAGACTGTGGCGCTCGATGCTCGCAATGCTTCGGCACAGCTCGATGTGATCAACTCGATCCTGATACGCGATCGGGATCGACCGCAGACCAAACCGCCCTCGTTCCAAGCGGCGAAATGACGTCAGCTCTGGTACAGGTTTTCCACTCCGACGCGCGAGCTGTCGCGACATGATCCACCGTGTAAATTGCGCGGCCCTAAAGAACTGCGCGGACGACATGCTGCCTGAGTGGACACGGTACAGCACGAGCGGTTCCGGTATGACCAGAATCACATGTTCGTCAGCCACGCGGCTCCACAGTTCCGTGTCGATCGCCGGTCCGAAAGTCGAATCGTAGCCGCCAAGTTTCAGGATTGTCGGCCGGTGCATCATGGCGGAGGGATGTGCGAGGCCGATCCAGTCGTTGCATGCCCGTCGCTGGCGAAAGGCCTCAACCGTCGTCGCTCCCCAGTTTCGCTGGCATAGGCGGTTGCCAGCGGCATCGATCTCAATGACGTACGAGCCAACTACGACCACCTCTGGCTCGCGCGCCACCAGCGCAAGCTGTCGTTCCAGTCGTTCGGGCAGGCTCACGTCGTCGTGGTCGATGATTGCCACCCACGCATGACGCGCCAGCGCCAGACCCCGATTGAGGCTGGCAGCCTGTCCGCGGTTCTCCTGACGCACCACCCGGATGCGCGCATCCCGCGCGGCATACCCCGCCAGAATCTCGGGGGTGGCATCGGTCGAGCCATCGTCGATGATCAGGAACTCGAAGGCGGAATGCGTTTGGGCCAGGATGCTGTCAATGGCTGTCGCAACGTAGCGCTCCCCGTTGTAAACCGGCATCAGCACCGTCACGCCTACATGCTCCCCTGCAACCATTCTCTCGACTCTCCCTCATTCAAAGCCTGTTCGCTTCCAACTTGAGTCAGGAGACGGGACACGTGACAATGCGCGATCGCGTCTACCGGGATCTCCATCGTGGGCGGCCCGAATTCGGGCCTAAGCTTGCGGTCGCATCGGAGAGGCGCATACGCCGGATTCTGGCACGTATGCTTCGCCCGATGACGAGTGGATCGAGAACAAACATCGCAATCGCCAGCCGCAGAGCATGGATCCGACGGCGTTCAGCGTGAGCGAGACGGCGAGCCCGAACGCAGTACCGAAGCCAATCGCTCCGACGGTGCAGCAGCAGGCGGAGACCGAACGATCCCCGCTCGTATCGCATAAACGCGTCGAACGAAGGCTCGGGCAACCCCCTTCGGCGCGCGTTCTGGCGAGACACGATCCAGCGCCCCATGCGCTTCTGCTCAAAGAAGTGCGTCATCGTCATGCTGTTTTGGTGCAGTCGATAGTGGACAAGCTCCCGAGGAATCGTCAGGATCTCATGTTCATCCGCCACTCGGCTCCAGAGCTCGGTGTCGGCCGAGGCTCCGAACACTGGGTCGTAACCTCCGAGGCTCAGGATCGTCGAGCGATGCATCATGACCGAAGGATGGATGATGCTAATGCGCTCGTTCCTCCGTCGAAGAGACCAGAACTCCGCGTTGGTCGTCGGTCCATGGTACCAGCGCCCCATCTCCGCACCCGCTGCATCGATCTCAATGACGTACGAGCCAACTACGACCACCTCCGGCTCGCGCGCCACCAGCGCAAGCTGTCGTTCCAGTCGTTCGGGCAGGCTCACGTCGTCGTGGTCGATGATTGCCACCCACGCATGACGCGCGAGTGCCAGACCCCGATTGAGGCTGGCAGCCTGTCCGCGGTTCTCCTGACGCACCACCCGGATGCGCGCATCCCGCGCGGCATACCCCGCCAGAATCTCGGGGGTGGCGTCAGTCGAGCCATCGTCGATGATCAGGAACTCGAAGGCGGAATGCGTTTGAGCCAGGATGCTCTCAATGGCTGTCGCAACGTAGCGTCCCCGTTGTAAACCGGCATCAGCACCGTCACACCTGGAAGGCCCCCAACGTCTTCAGCCAATTCCAGCATGTGCGTCATGTCGTCTGCTACGTCCTGATCTGCCACGGGACCAGAGCAGTGCAGCGTCCTGACGACAATGATGTAACCGATTCGCGTGCGACACGAATCGAACTAGAAACCGCCGAGGTCCTAGCTGGGCTTCGCTTACTCCAGACAGCGACAGATCCAATTGTCACGTCCATCGCGCAGGTCCGCCCCGTTCCGTGAATCGACACACCAAAATGGAGTAGTACGACATTGACATGAGCCGGTTCCACCATTCGCTCTACACGGGACAGGTGCCGAGACACAACCGACGCCTCATGGCATTCGCGATTGATTGACTGCAGCCCCACCACACCAAGATTTCCCTCACTCGCACCGGATCACCATCAGGGGCCGACTCTCTTCGCTCGTCGACCGGCTTCCGTCGTCCGAACAGGTCACGAGCACACCACGTGCATGTCCTGACGTGCAGCTACAGGATCCGCTTGTAGTCTGTGCGCGTCACGCCCGTGCACGACATTCCTTCTGACAACATGTTAAGGGGACATCATCGGAGGTCGCTCTCGGCAGACAGGGCTCAGAATCAGGATGGGTCACAGTTGCGGCGAACTAGGTCGTCGGATGAGCATCACGTGCACGCTGGTCACACTCACGAACGCGGCGTCGAGTCGCCGCATTTGCGATACGTGTCCGTCATCGGAATCGGGGAACAGGTTGGCGCAGGCCTCACGCGAGCGAATGACGTCTGTACTTCCGAAAGAAGATGAGTCAGGCGACCCGATCACCGTCATTCGGCCGTCGCGCGGATGGGTACCGATCGACGTGAGCGACCTCTGGGCGTATCGAGAATTGCTCGTCTTCTTTGTGTGGCGCGATGTGACGGTACGCTACAAGCAGACGGTGCTTGGCCTGGCCTGGGCGGTCATCCAGCCAGTGTTCGTGATGGTGATCTTCAGCATCTTCTTCGGTCGTCTGGCCGGGATCCCGTCCGACGGCATGCCCTACCCCGTCTTTGCCTACAGCGGTCTCGTGCCCTGGATGTACTTCGCGAACGCGCTATCAACGGCGAGTAACAGTCTGGTGCAGCAAGAGCGGATGATCACGAAAGTGTATTTCCCGCGGCTGGTGCTACCACTCTCCGCAACGCTCGCAGGATTGGTCGATTTCGCGATCGCCTTCAGCGTGCTACTCGGGCTGATGTTCTACTACGGAATCGTGCCGACAATCGCCGTCGTGACGTTACCTGCCTTCGTGCTCCTCGCAGCCGCCACAGCCTGGAGCGCTGGTCTGTGGCTTTCCGCTCTGAACGTCCAGTACCGCGATGTGCGCCACGCGATTTCATTCGTCGTCCAGTTCTGGCTCTTCGCGACACCGATCGCATATCCGAGCAGCATCGTTCCGGAGCGCTGGCGTGCGCTGTATGGCTTGAACCCAATGGCCGGCGTCGTCGAGGGATTTCGCTGGGCGTTGCTCGGTAACGGACAGGCTCCTGGACCGCTGCTTGGCGTCTCGCTCCTGAGCGTCGCCGCACTCATGGTCGGCGGACTGTTCTTCTTCAAGCGCCTTGAACGGACGTTCGCCGATGTGGTGTAGCCGTGAATAACCTCGCGATTTCTGTTGAGGAACTGAGCAAGCGTTACCGTGTCGGCGAGATGGTCTCACACCGAACGGTGCGCTCAGCCCTAACTCAGAGCGTCACGGCACCGATTCGCCGACTCCGTCGGTCTGGTCGATCAAACGATGAGATCTGGGCACTGAAGGACGTCTCGTTCGAGGTTGAGCAAGGCCAGATTATGGGGATCATCGGACGGAACGGAGCCGGGAAAAGCACATTGCTCCGCATTCTTTCGCGCATCTCCGAGCCGACAGAGGGCGAAGCCGTAATGCGCGGCCGGATCGGCTCGTTGCTCGAAGTCGGGACCGGGTTTCATCCCGAACTCACTGGGCGCGAGAACATCTATCTCAACGGCGCCATCATCGGCATGAAGCGGGCGGAGATCAGGAAGAAGTTCGACGCGATCGTCGACTTCGCCGAGGTGGCCCGCTTCATCGACACGCCTGTCAAGCATTACTCCAGCGGCATGTACATGCGACTGGCCTTCGCCGTGGCGGCCCACCTCGAGCCCAAGATCCTGATCGTCGACGAGGTACTGGCGGTGGGCGACGCAGTGTTTCAACGAAAGTGTCTGGGCAAGATGGGGGACGTCGCACAATCTGGCCGGACCGTCCTGTTCGTGAGTCACAACATGGTTGCTGTCCAACGCCTATGTGAACAAGTGATCTGGCTCGATCAGGGTCGGATCTTGGAGCGTGGCCGGGCCGATCAGATCGTCTCGAAATACCTTCAGACCTCGTTCTCGGCCGTGAGCGAACGGGTCTGGAATGATCCGGAGACGGCTTCGGGCAACGAGCGAGTCCGCCTGCACCGTGCGACGGTGCGACGGTTGGCAGGATCCGTCGCCGACCCGATCACGGTTCGCACGCCGTTCCAGCTCGAGTTCGAGTACTGGAACTTGGAGCCGGACGTATATCTCAATCTGAGCATCCACGTCTACAACGAAGAAGGGAACATCGTATTCAACGCGACGCCGACGATCGATTCAGCGTGGAGCGGGCGTCCGTTCCCAGTGGGGCTTTTTCGCGATACCTGTACGATCCCCGGGGATCTTATGAATGATGGCATCCATCGGGTCGAGCTCCTTGTGGTGAAGGACAATGCCAACATCATCCATCGCGAAGAGGATCTTTTGATCTTCGATATCCATGACGCTGGCGAGACCCGTGGAGACTGGCACGGAAAGTGGGTCGGAGCTGTTCGGCCGGCGCTCCCGTGGAAGATCGAATTGGTCGAGCCTTCCGTCTCCCATCAAACGACGGGGATACGGACAGGCGCGTGAGCGGCTATGCGCATCCCGACTACGCTCGCGCGCTCGATGAATTCGGCACACCGCTCGAGCTTCCTGGTTCCGGTGGCTGGGTCTTGGTCCGCCAAATTCCTGGGTCTCCCAACTGTGATGCGATGGGCTGCTATCCCTTAGTTGCCTGCCACGATTGGTCTCAACTCGACCAGGATGTCGAGCGGTTGACCGGTCGTCTGGTGTCCCTGACGGTCGTCACCGACCCGTTCGGCTCGCACAGCTTCGCAGATCTGACGCGATGCTTCCCGGACGTCGTTGTTCCGTTCAAAGAGCACATGATCGCCGACCTGGGCCATCAGGCACCTACCTCCATCTCCGCGCATCACCGGCGCAATGCCCGGGCAGCGCTGACACAGCTTCGCATTGAGCGTTGCGAGGATCCTCCAGCGTCGCTCGATTCGTGGGTACGTCTCTACCAGTGTCTGGTCGACCGACACCGGCTCACTGGCATTCGCGCATTTTCGCGGTCGTCCTTTCAAAAACAGCTCAGCCTGCCGGGGTTAGTCGCCTTTCGCGCGCTTTATGGCGACGAGGTCGTGTCGATGTGCCTCTGGATGGTCCAGGGGAACGTGGCCTATTACCACCTCGGTGCGTCGAATGCCGTCGGATACGAGCACCGGGCGATGTTCGGCCTCTTCTGGACCGCAATGGACTATTTTCGCCAGCTTGGGTTGCAGTGGCTCGATCTTGGCGCGGGGGCAGGACTGTCCGCTAACAATGGTGACGGGTTGACGCGCTTCAAGCGCGGCTGGGCAACCGGAACCCGGACGGCCTTCTTCTGCGGACGGATCCTCGATCGTGAGGCGTATGTCGCTCTCACACGCGCTCTATGTGACCATCCCACGTCCTATTTCCCGGCATATCGGCGCGGGGAGTTCACTTAGAGTGCTAACGGGCGGCAACTAGCCGGCGCTTCTGGGGAGACCAAGGGGGATGAGCGAATTGTTTGACAAGTCAGCCCGCTTCTACGATGCCCTCTATCACTTCAAGGACTATGGAGTTGCCTCGGAGCAGCTCCACCAGATCATCCAGCTGCACAACCCGCGCGCGACCACGCTGCTCGACGTGGGCTGCGGCACCGGCAAGCATCTGGAGAGCTTGTGCCGCTGCTACCGCGTTCAGGGGCTGGACATCAACCCCGAGATGCTCGCGATCGCTCACGCACGTTGCCCGGACGTGCCACTTCACGAAGCGAGCATGGTCGACTTCTCGCTCGACACCAGGTTCGACGTTGTCGCCTGCCTGTTCAGCTCAATTGGATACGTCAAGACCTTGGAGAACATGCGGCAGACGATCGCGAGCCTCGCGCGACACTTGAATCCGGGTGGACTCGCAGTGGTCGAGCCCTGGTTGAGTCCGGAGACCTACTGGGTCGGACGGATCACGGCAAATCACGTCGACCAGCCGGATCTCAAGATCGCCTGGATGTATACGAGTGAGATCGAGGGCACGGTCTCAATCTTCGACATCCATTACCTTGTCGGGACGCCGGAATCGGTCGAGCACTTTAGCGAACGCCATGAGATGGGCCTCTTCACACACGAGGAGTACGTCAGCGCGTTCCAGGATGCAGGGCTGACAGTCGAATACGACGCAGAGGGTCTCTTTGGGCGAGGAATCTATCTCGGGGTCCGGCGAACTGTGGGGGCGAGTTGAACGCGAAGACGACTACCGTGCAGCAAACGTGCATTCCGTTGGACAGCGCAACCGAATGGCGTAACGCGCTTGAAGGAATTCCCCACTCCTTCTTCCACACCTGGGAGCATTGCCACGCAATGGCCTTATCAACCGGACTCCAGACCTATCTCTATTCCTTCGAGCGTGGAGGCGCGAGAGTCATTTGCCCACTGGCCGAGCGCAACGTTGGGGGTTTCACCGACATCGTCACGCCCTACGGCTTTTCTGGCTTTGCGGGGATCGGCGCACCGGACGACTTTCCCAATCATTGGTCGGAATTTGTTCACGACCAGGGCTACGTCTGTGGTTACATCGGGCTGAATCCGGCCTTCGACGACGTCCATCTCTACGACAAAGCCACGCGGTACAGCCACAACAACCTCTTTCTCATGGACCTGACGCCCCCTGTCAGTGAGATTTACGGCCGCCTTTCCACGAATCGGAAGCGACAACTGCGAGACTGGGACCGGACGCTTGATCACATCGTGCTGGATCAAGAGGTTCTCACCTCGTTCCTCGTCGCGAACTGCGCCAAGTTCCTTCGGAGCAAGGGGGCACCATCGGTGTACGGCTTCACCGATGCAACGTTGTCGTCACTCAGCCAGCTCGGCAACGTGTTTCTCGTCGGGATAGGTGATGAATACCGCATCGACGCCGTTTCGGTCTTCGCCCACACACCGTTCGTCGGAGATTACCTCTTTAACATATCTCGTCCCGAAGGCCGTCATCATGCGGTCAGTTTGCTCTGGTACGGTCTGAAGCACTTGAAGTCATCTGGCATCCCGACCCTCAACCTCGGCGGTGGCATTCGGATGGGTGACAGTGTGGCGGAGTTCAAGCGACGGTTCGGCGCGCAGGAACGACCGCTGAACTGTTTGAAGCAGGTTTACCGTCCGGAGATCTACGCTGAACTCTGCCGGGGAGTGGGCACCGATCCCGACGACCGTACCGGATACTTTCCCGCCTATCGAGGCTGATCGCCCGCACACTGCTGTTCTCGACCCTCGATGATTCCGACGTATCGGGTCCCCTGGGAAAGGTGGGCTACCAGTCATGAAGCTCTCAGTCGAGGACCTGGCAATACTCGGCGGTGCACCCGCCTTTGACGCCCCTTTGCACGTTGGACGGCCCAACATCGGCGACCGAGAGCGGCTGCTGGCCCGCATCAACGACATGCTCGACCGCCGCTGGCTGACGAACCATGGACGCTACGTCCAGGAGTTCGAGCAGCGGATTGCAGAGATGACGGGCGTTGCCCATTGCATCGCGATCTGTAATGCGACGATCGCGTTGGAGATCGCGATCCGCGCTCTCGATTTGCGCGGTGAGGTGATCATTCCATCGTTTACGTTCGTCGCGACGGCTCATGCGCTCCAGTGGCAGGAGATCACTCCAGTATTCTGCGACATCGACCCGCGCACCCATACGCTCGATCCGAATCAGGTGGAACGGCTGATCACTCCCCGGACCACCGGCATCATTGGTGTACACGTGTGGGGACGCGCGTGTGACGTCGAAGCGTTGTCGGAGATCGCCGAGCGGCGGAACCTCAAGCTCCTGTTCGACGCGGCGCATGCGTTCGCCTGCTCGCACCACGGTAAGATGATCGGCAACTTCGGCAACGCCGAAGTATTCAGCTTCCACGCGACGAAGTTCCTCAACGCCTTTGAAGGGGGCGCGATCGTCACGAACGACGAACTTCTCGCGAAGCGAATCCGACTGATGCAGAATTTCGGTTTCGCCGACTATGACGACGTGATCTACGTGGGTACAAACGGCAAGTTAACTGAGCCTGCCGCCGCCATGGGGCTGACGTCGCTCGAGAGCTGCGCCGAGATCATTGAGGTCAATCGGCAGAACTACGCCCGCTATCGGGAGCGCTTGGCTGATATTCCCGGCATCTCGATGGTCACCTACGACGAAACCGAACGCTGCAACTATCAGTATCTGGTGGTTGAGGTCGACGAGGTAGTCGCTGGAATGAGCCGCGACGACCTGCATCGTGTCCTCTGGAAAGAGAACGTGCTGGCTCGGCGCTACTTCTATCCCGGCTGTCACCGCATGGAACCGTATCGCTCCTACTTTCCGCACGCCGGGCTGCTGCTCCCGCATACAGAGCGGCTGACGACGCAGGTCCTGTCGCTTCCGACCGGAACCGCGGTCGATGTCGAAGATATCGACACGGTCTGCGAGATCATCCGACTCGCGGTTGCAAATTCGACCGCGATCGCGGGACCAGCGCCGATCACGGCGTCCGTCGCCTGAGGACGGCGACCGATGCGGCACAACGACCGGTCAGAGTTCGACGACGGACATTACGGTCACCGCTGTGATCCTTACGTACAACCATGAGGGGTTCATTTCGCGAGCGATCGAGAGCGTCCTGACACAGGAGACGACGTTCGAGGTTGAGATCATCATCACAGAGGATTGCTCGACCGACCGAACACGGGACATCCTCCTCCGTTACTGCGACGCCTATCCTGATCGGATCCGGCTCCTTCTCTCAGAGCGGAACCAGAATGACAACCAGGTACTCACCCGGGCAATTGGCGCGGCGCGCGGGCGCTACGTCGCTGTGCTCGACGGCGATGACTACTGGACGTCGCCGGAAAAGCTGCGCAAGCAGGTCGAATTTCTGGACACGCACGCCGACTGCGCCATCTGCTGTCACAATGTTGATGTCGTCTACGACGATGGAGCCCTCCCGTCGCACCCATACTACCTGCCAGAGCCGAGCTACCGGCTATCGGCGCGGGCGCCGTCGTCGATCTCGACCGTGGCAGACCTCATGTCCGGCAATTTCATCCAGACCTGCTCCGTCATGTTTCGCGCTGGACTGATTGCCTACTGGCCCGATTGGTTTGACGGATTCATGGTCGGCGACTGGCCTCTCCACGTGCTGAACGCCGAGCACGGCAACATCGGCTATATCGACGAGATCCTCGCGACTTATCGCGTCCATGCGCGCGGACTCTGGTCGTCTCAGCTGTCGTTGTATCCCGACGGCATGACGTTCGAGCGGATGATTGGCGCCTTCGATACGCTCGACCGGCACTTCGGCGGGCGCTATCACGAGCGAGCCGCGGGCCCGCTCGCCGACCTCTGTGCCAATGCCGCGCACGCCTTTCTACGAGCGGGTGATTACGAACGGGCCAGGCATTACGCGCGACGCTCAATGGCTGACCTCCCAGGGCTCACGCGTCTCAGGGACAGGCGCCGGGTCAAGCTCTTGCTCCAATCCTGCTTCCCGTCGCTCTATGGGCGATTGCGAGCCATGAAGCCGTATCTTCTGTCAAGTCGACCGGTGAGGTCATAGGGTGAACGGAATGTCGACGGTCCATCCTGCGAGCGCGGACTCGGCCGCTACATTCGCGCCGATTGGTCAGACGGCCACCGACGATGTCGTCGACGCGGGTAATGTCCAGTCTCAGCTCAAGGATCTCAGAGGCAGGATCGACGCGCTACGAGCGGAAAACCAGGCGCTGCGACTCGAGGTCGAGCGACACAAGAACGCGCGGTTTCTGGTCAGGGCACTGGCGCTTTCGGGTCGGCGAATTGTGCGCCGAAGCATGAAGCAGCTGACTGCGCGATTCAGCGAGTCTGACGCACCAGTCGAAAACGGCCACTTCCATCAGATGTTCAAACCCTATCAAGTACGATCGCGGCAGCCACCATTCCCTGTCCGTCCACGCGTACTCCACGTAATCGCGAACGTGGCCACGGGTGGTTCGACCCGCCTGATCGTCGATCTCATCGAGCATCTTGGGCACCGCTTCGAACAGATCGTGCTCACCAAGGATCTGCCATCTCGGGCCGAATATACGGGTGCCGATATTCGTGCCACCGGGGCGATTCGAAACCAGCGCCAGGCGCAGGAGATTTTGGATCAGATTCAGCCGGACCTGATTCATGTTCACTACCTCGCCGACCCAAGCTCGTCGTTCGATCTGCCTGAGTGGACCTGGTACGCTCGGCTGTTCGGCGCAGCCGAGGCGCTTGGGTGCGGCGTGATCGAGAACGTCAACATTCCGGTCGATCCATTCATCAGCAGCGCGGTCGACGCCTATGTCTACGTCAGTGACTACGTCCGGCATGCATTCGGGTCGAGTGATAGAGGGGACCTGACGATCTACCCGGGGATCGACTTCGATCGATTCACGCGCCATGCGGTCGATCCTCTGCCCAGCGAGTGCATCGGAATGGTCTACCGGCTGCAGGGAGACAAGCTGTACGAGCGCTCGATCGACGTCTTCATCGAGGTGCTGCGCCGGCGCGCGGGAACACGAGCCCTGATCGTGGGCGGCGGAGACTTCTTCCACACTTACCGAGCCGCGGTCGCGGAGGCTGGGCTTGCCGACCGGTTCACCTTCACCGGCTACGTCTCCTATGACGACCTGCCAGCCTACTACGAGCAGCTCAGCATATTTGTCGCGCCGGTCCATACCGAGAGCTTCGGCCAGGTCACGCCGTTCGCCATGCACATGGGGATTCCCGTCGTGGGGTATCGCGTCGGAGCGCTTGAAGAGATCCTCGGAGATCCGAGTGTTCTGGCACCAGCAGGGGATCGCGACCGACTTGCTGATCTTATCGTCCAGTTGCTGGATGACCCTGAGCACCGACTATGCATCGGCGAGTGGAACCGATCGCGGGCCGAACGGCTCTTCTCGGTGGAGTCGATGGTGTGCCACTTCGACGCCCTTTACGACCAGGTTCTGGCCAAAAATCGCGCCTCAGTACCGTCCGCGACAGGCGGTAACGCGTGATCCTCACCGGACCTGACGCCATGATCGACTCAGGCTTCCGGCGGATCGGCCACCCCGTGCAACCAGGAGTATCCGTGGTGATCGCGTGCCACAACCAGAGCCGTTTCCTGCCCGATTCAATCGAGAGCGCGCTCAGCCAGACGGTTCCTGCGATCGAGATCATCCTGGTCGATGACGGTTCGACCGATGCAACGGCGGACGTGGCTGCCCGATATGCACAAGTCAAGTGCGTCCGGCAGCACAATCAGGGGCTCGCGGCGGCACGGAATACGGGCCTGCGTGCGAGCACTGCCAGCTACCTCATCTTTCTCGACGCCGACGATCGTCTGCTTCCTCATGCGATCTCGGAGGGCGTCGCGTGCCTCAGCGCGCATCCATCCCACGCCTTCGCCTATGGCCACTTTCGCTTCATGGGCGATGACGGACGTTCGTTGATAGAACCTCACCCTGCAGACCTGTCCGGAAACGCGGATCTCTACCTCTCGTTGTTGCGGCGCAATGTCATCGCCATGCATGCAACGGTGATCTACCGAAGGAGTGCACTCGAGGAGGTCGGTGGTTTCGACGTCTCGCTCCGCGCCTGCGAAGACTATGACCTATATCTCCGAATATCCAGGCGATTCCCGGTTGTTCGTCACGGAGAGCTCGTCGCGGAGTACCGCCTTCACGGCGGGACCATGACTCGTAACCTGCCGCTCATGCTCAGTCACACGATATCGGTGCTCCGCCGCCAGCGGTCATATGTCGCGAGACGGCCGGCGTACGCCGAGGCCTATCGCCAGGGAATCGCGTTTTGGCAGCACTACTATGGCGATCAATTGGTCGCTGAGATCGTTCGGAATATTCGCATGCGTCAGAATTGGCGAGACGTGGCACGAGGCATTGTCTGTCTGCTGCGCTACGACCGCCCCGGCGCGGTGAGCCTCGCGGCTCGCGCGCTGCGTCGCGGCAACCGCGTTGCCCGTTCCTGGGTTGGCTATGTCTAGCAACATGCGTGGACACCCGGATGAGCCAATGGTCTCGGTGGTTATGATCTTCCTCAACGCGGAGCGCTTCATTCACGAGGCGATCACGAGCGTGCTTGCCCAGACGTATCGATGCTGGGATTTGCTGCTCGTAGACGACGGCTCGACCGACGGAAGTTCGGAGATCGCCAGGCGGTATGCCGCCCAGCGTCCACAGCAGATTCATTACCTCGAGCATCTTAATCACCATAACCGAGGAACCGGAGCGTCGCGCAATCTTGGGATCGCGCACGCGCGAGGCGATTTCGTTGCATTCCTTGACGCCGATGATGTCTGGCAATCGTGTGCGCTGGCGACAATGGTCGATCTGGCTGCGCGACAACCGCGGGCCGGCTTGATCTACGGTCCGACCGAGAAGTGGTACAGCTGGACGGGACGACGAGAAGACCTGCGCCGTGACGCGCTCGATTTTCTCCCTGGTCGCGGATTCCGTCCGAATCAGTTGGTCGAGCCGCCAAATGTGCTGACCGGTTTCCTGAACGACAGTGGCGCGGTTCCGTGTATGTGCAGCCTCCTCACGCGACGTGACCTCGTCGAGCAGGTCGGAGGTTTCGACGCAGTGTTCGACGGGCTCTATGAAGATCAGGCGTTCTACGCCAAGCTGGCGTTGGCCGCTCCCGTTTATGTGACTGACCAGCGCTGGGCACGCTACCGACAGCACCCGGATTCGATCTGCGCAATGTCGCAGAAGAACGGAGGGGAGCGGGCGGCGCGCCGTCATTTTCTGACGTGGCTGTCGAACTACCTGACAACCCATGACGTGGCCGACGAGGCGCTCTGGAGCGCGCTCGAGCGAGCGATGTATCCCTATCATCATCCTGCGCGGCATCTCGCCCGCGACACTGCGCGGCGGATGCCGAAGCGTATTTTTCGTCTGACCCGTAGCACTGCGCGCAAAGTCGTCCCGTCGCCGCTCCGGCGACATCTTCGTCCGATACGGGGACGGCAGAACGGACACGTGCACGTAGGTGACGTTCGATTTGGCTCGTTGCGACGCCTATACCCAATAAGTCGGTCATTCGGATTCGATCGGGGACAACCGGTTGATCGCTACTACATCGAGCAGTTTCTACGTCGATATGCCGACGATGTCCGAGGGCACGTGCTCGAGATCGGCGACGCGGCCTATACGTGCCAGTTCGGTGGGAACCGGGTGATCCAAAGCGACGTGTTGCACGTGCATGAGGGCAACCCTCACTCCACGATCATTGGCGACCTCGCCAATGCGGCACACATTGCGTCGGACAGCTTCGACTGCGTCATCCTGACCCAGACGTTGCACCTCATCTACGATCTCTCGGCGGCGATCGGGACAATCCAGCGGATTCTCAAACCGGGCGGGGTGGTTCTGGCGACCGTGCCCGGCATCACGCAGATCAGCAACGATGAGTGGAGTGACGCCTGGTACTGGTCGTTCACCGACCAATCGATGCGGCGGCTCTTCCAGGAGAACTTCCCCGAGGCGCACGTGCGGGTCGAGGTGTCTGGCAACGTCCTGACGGCCACGGCCTTCCTGCACGGGCTCGCGGCCGAAGAACTGACCGCGTCGGAACTCGACCACGTGGACCCGCATTATCAGCTGCTGATCACGATCAGAGCAACGAAGCCCGCTGGAGCGCCTGACCAATGACTGTCCGCGTGATCCGAGCGGCCCGTCGCTCGGCCCGGCGAGTGCGCAACCGGATCGCGCCGCGGGCCGTCATCCTGCTTTATCACCGGATCGCGAACCACCAGACCGATCCCTGGTCCCTCAACGTGACTCCCGAGCACTTCGCACAGCAAATGGCGGCGCTCCGCGCTCTGGCTAATCCAGTACCCCTTCAGTCGATCGTCAACGGGTTGCACAAGCGCGTCATTACCGCGTCGGGCGGTTGCCGTCACATTCGACGACGGGTATGCCGATACGCTCCATGCGGCCAAGCCGGTGCTCGACCGATATGCGATTCCAGCGACCGTATTCTTGCCGAGCGGGCTGATCGGTGCGTGCAATGAGTTCTGGTGGGATGAACTCGACCGGATCTTGCTCGAGCCGGGTGAACTTCCACCGTGTCTGCGGCTTGACGTCAATGGCGTGCCGTATTCTTGGGAGCTTGGGAGTGCGGCAGACTATCGGAGCGATGACGCGTTCCGTCACCGAGAATGGCGCGCGTGGCAGGATCCGCCAACCGCGCGCCAAGGGGTCTACCAATCGCTCTACCGTTTACTGCAGCGAGCATCGGAAGACGAACGGCAGCGGGTGATGGCACATTTGCGCGAGGTGGCGAGAACAGAATCGAACGCCCGCTCAAGTCACCGGGTGATGAGTTGGGCTGAAGTTATCGCGCTGCTTGAGGACGGATTGTTCGAACCCGGTGCACACACTATCGGCCATCTCATGCTCGCCTCGCTGGAACGTGACGAGCAGCGATACGAGATTCGGCACGGAAAGGCAACACTGGAGTCGAAGCTCGGCCGCCCAGTCACGAGCTTCGCCTATCCGTTCGGACGTCCCGAGGATTTCACGTCCGAGACGGTCGACGACGTTCACGACGCTGGCTTCGCCGCTGCCTGCGTCAACTTCGAAGGGACGATTGTAAGGTCCAGCGACCCCCTGCAACTGCCTCGCCTGTTCGTGAAGGATTGGGACGGCGAGCGCTTCGGGCGCTGGCTCTCCTATTGGCTCGATCGTTGACCGAGCGGAGCGCTCACTTCCTCTTGCTCAGCTGGCAACCTGCTCAATGGGCGAGTTCGCGGCGTCGAGGTCAACCTGCTCTGCAGCCGGAAAGATGCTGAAGACCGCGTCGAGCCCGTGCCGCTGCAAATCGATCTCCTGCAGGCAGCGCCGATTCGCCAGGTCGTAGCACGCGATGCGCGTCGGGAGCTGGCGGCGAAACCCGCGCCGAACCCAGGAGACGTTCTCACGAAACTTGGTCAGCCTCAACCGAGAGAACCCGACCCAGAGACGCCCGTCTTCAAGGCGAAGCCCGCGACACCAGCCGAGCATCGCGTCATCCGGAGCGAGTGCGTTGAGGTCGATCCGCTCCACTACCTGCAACGTTTTAGCGTCCACGATGACGACGTGGCCGTCGACCGAAGTGAAATAGATCACGCCGTCATAATAATGTCTGACGTGAATGCGCTCGTTACCGACGTCGATTCGCTTGGATGGATCGCTCAGGCAGACGGCGTCGCGCTGCTCGAAGCGGGTGACCCACAAGTCGTCGCCGACGTAGAAGAGATGGTTCGGGTGCGAGGCGTGCGGCTTCATGCTGGAGACGAGTCGATAGTCGGTCTCAGGTGAGAATCTGGACCAGGGCTCATCGCCCAGCGTGTTCCAAACTCGCAGGATCTCACCAGCCGTGCTGACTTCAAGCACCATGTCGAGTCCGGAGTTCGCCACCAGCAGATTGCCTTCGCGCGAAGGTCGCACGTGATGCACGTCGTTGAAGCATGGAAGCGACACGGACCCTGTTGGGCGATCGCTGGTTGCCTCCCGTTGCCGTGCTATCCCCATCTATGCACGACTCACGGCGCTGAAGTCACAGCATGAGCGGCGAGCGATCTGATTCCAGCCTAGCTAGCGATACGTGTTGTCGAACCTTCTTTAACGCTCGACAGTCTGACAATCGAACGTCACGATCATCCCGGCAAATCGGCACGACCGGTCCGCGGCACGACGTTGCCGTCTGCAAACGCGCCCATTACCGTGGCCGCGATGACTACGATTGAGAACTGGCGACCGAATCAGATGCGGGCATGCGCCGCTCCGATCCTGTCGTGGCTTACCCTGCGACTGGCGTGGAACGATTCCAACTCGCCGAACGATTGCTCGTTCGGCGCGGATGCACCGAGGAGACACTCGGGAGGGGGCATCAACATCTTCGACGTTCCGTTTCTTCATGCGCACCGGGTCCGTCCCTGTGGCAGTTTGCGGAAAGCGACACGCGAGTGATCGGGTTTCTCGCGGTTGCCGCAGCTGTTTCCGGTCGGAATTGGCACGCGGGCGTCCGGCGACGAT
This sequence comes from uncultured Chloroflexia bacterium, assembly GCA_963822235.1. GTDB lineage: Bacteria > Chloroflexota > Chloroflexia > Thermomicrobiales > Thermomicrobiaceae > CALAGB01. Next base: position 127,940 of record CAWGGU010000002.1, on the reverse strand, counting down.
TGAACGCCGGACGCCGCAACGTTACCTAATAACCGTCGGCCTTGCCGGCGCGGCGTGGATCGGTTGCGCCCGTCAGCGTCCCGCTCGAGAGGTCTCGCTGCACTGCCTGCACCGAGCCTGAGTGCCAGTTGTAGCGACCGAGCGAGTGGGTCTCGACTCCCATGCGGGATAGGCCATCTAACGTTTCGTTGGGGACTCGATCTTCAAAGGCGATCTTGCCAACATCCCATCCGTGCCGGAAGCCTTCCGCAGGCAGCATCCGGAAGCGCGGCGCGTCGATGGCCGCGTCCAGACTCATCCCATAGTGCAGGATGTTCACGAGTAGCAGGGCGACCGTCTGGTTGGCCGTGCCGGGAGTGCCGATCCCAAGCCAGGGCTGACCGTCGCGCAGCACCAGAACCGGAGTCAATGGGGTGATGATTCGTCGGCCCGGCCCAACCGGCAGCCCGGCAAAGCCGTTTCCCGAATTCACTCCGACGCCATGCACGACCAGCCCCGTTCCGAACGGTGAACCATAGACGGTGTGCAGCATCGTCAGCCAGTTCCCGGCCTCGTCGACGATGACGATGTGATTGCTGTCCGTGCTCCCTGGAGCGTGAGAATCGAGTCGCGACGATGCGCTAGCCGACGACGCAACCGTGAGATCGACGCTCGGCTGCTCTCCTTCAGCAGGCGTGCGTGCAGGTCGAGAAAGTCCGGCGAGAGGATCAGCATCGACCGGTACCGGGATCGCCTTCGGGTCCTGACAATAGAGTCCGATCAGTTCATCGGCCGCCGCCAGAATCCGGGCGATAGTAGCCATCGCATGGGGCGAGTCGATCCATGGCTTCGCCGGATCGAGTCCGATTCGCTCCAGGACGCCGAGCACGAATCCCGTGTAGAGTCCGCCGTTGACCGGCGGATAGCCACCCAGCAACTCGTCATCTCCGAAGCGATAGCGCACCGGGTCGTCCCAGCGAGCTTCGTATTCGGACAGATCTTCGGGGCTGATATGCCCGCCCGTCTCGCGCACCGCATTGACAAAGTCCCGCGCGAATCCGCCTCGCTGGAACCAGTCAGCACCGTCCGGTTCGGCGATGCGCCGCAACGTCGCGGCGAGCTTCGGCTGCCGATAGATTGACCCCACCGGCGGCAGGAACCCGTCGGGCGTATAGCGTTCACGGCCAGATTCGAAGTGCGTCAGCCGTTCGAATCCGACCGCCATCTCGCCGTAGAGGAACGAATACATCGGAAATCCGTTGTCGGCCGTGGCGATGGCGGGTTGGAAGTAGGAATCCCATTGCCGTGTGCCGAAGCGGTCAGCGGCCGCCTTCATACCTGCGACCGTGCCGGGGACGGCAATTCGCCGTCCGCTCGTTTCGGCAACTTCGCGCTCACCAGCCGGGTAACCGCGAGGGAGTGGAGCACCGCGAGGATGGTCGAGCTCGGCATTCAGCAAGTACGACTTGCCGGTTGCCGCCTCCCAGTAGAGCATGGCAAAGCCACCGGCGATGGTCGACATCTGCGGTTCGACAACGTGCTGCAGGGGCATGGCGGTCAGCATGGCGTCGACCGCATTGCCACCGGCCCGCAGCACGTCGATCGCGGCCTGCGTGACCATGGGGTGCGACGTGCTCACCATCGCGCGTGATCCGGTCGCGAGCGTCTTGGGACCTTGCTCAGGAAGCGGTTGCGACGTTCCGTTCATTCGAACTCCGATTCACGGATAGCCGAACATCTCGTCGGTTCAAACGAACGGCCCACGCAAGGCAGCGTGGGCCGTTCAAGACAACTAACCGATCGCGGGAACGTCGGTTGCCGCCAGCTTGCGATTCAAATCGCTGACGCCGGTCTCGATGACCTGGTGCAGACGTGCTAGATCCCGATCGGCCCAGGCACAGAGCTCGTCAAAGACCCCGTAACACTGCTGTGGTGGCCGGGCGGGACCGTAGGCGACCGTTGACTGCAACGACGCCAGCTTTCGATTCACCTTCGGCGGATAGTTGAAGACGTCGGCGGTGCTTTGGCTACGCGACTCCACCAGCTCGCCTTCGGCAGCCTTGAGGCTCTCCGAAACCTTCTCCGCCGTGTCGGCGAGTTCGTGCTGACCCGACTGCTTCAAGCGCGACTGCCAAAGCGTTATCTGCTCGCGCAATCCGCGGCTATGCAGCACGGCGTCGTGCACTTCGGTCAGCTTGTCTCGAATCGCGATCAGAAGGTCGAACTGCGCTTGCAGATCCTCCTGACTCGCGCTGAGGCGAAGATCTTTCCGGATGGCGAAGCGCTGAGATTCGACCTTGCCGTCGACATCGAGTCGCACTTCGTATTCGCCCGGCACGGCCTCCGGCCCGATGACGCTGCCGCCCCAGTACCCCGAGAGACCGGCCTGACTACCGGGAAGCTTGGTCGCATCCGGGTAGCGCATATCCCAGATGAAGCGATGGAAACCCGATGAAGTCTCCACTAGAGAGTCATCGTCCTCGTTGGAGAAGCGCTTGATCTCGTTGCCGTTGGACTCGTGGAAGCTGAGTACCACCGACTTGGCGTTGGACTTGCCGACCGCGTAGTTGACCATCACGCCGAACGGCGCGTTGTCGCCAGCCGTCAGCAGCTTTATCGTCGTTCCACCCTTGCCGTCCGGCACGATCTCGCCAATGGCCTCGTTCGAGCGCAGCCCGGCGCCATACGTCTTGTAACCGATGGCGTCTTCGCGGCCCCAGCGCCGAGGACCGTGCAGCTGATACGTCGGGCGCACCGGGAAGAGTGTGGCCTGTGCGTTGTTTTGCACGTCGGGCCACGTCCGGATCATCGAGAGGTCGTCGAGAACCCAGAACGAGCGCCCATGCGTAGCCACGACCAGGTCGGTGTCGTGCACCACGAGATCGTGGATCGGCACGACAGGGAACTCGCCACCTACGGCGGTCCAGTGCGCGCCGCCATCCCAGGAGACGTAGAGTCCCGTTTCGGTCCCGGCGTACAGCAGCTCACGGCGGGTCGGATCCTCCCGGATCGTTCGCGAGAAGTCGTTCTCGCGAATGCCGTTGGTGATCAACTGCCAGTTCTCGCCGTAATCGTTCGTCTTCAAGAAGTAGGGTGTGAAGTCGTCCGTCTTGTAGCACGTGGCGGCGACATAGGCTGTGGCCGGATCGTGCGGAGACGGCTCGATGATGCTGATCAACGACCAGTCGGGCAGCTGTGGTGGCGTGCAGTGCGTCCAGCTATCGCCGCCGTCGCGCGAGACGTGCACCATGCCATCGTCCGACCCGGCCCACAGGATGCCTGGCTGCACCAGCGATTCAGCAAAGGCGAAGACCGTCCCGTAATACTCGGTCGATACGTTGTCTTTCGTGATCGGCCCACCTGAGGAGCCCAGCGTCTCCGGGTCGCCGCGGGTCAGGTCGGGGCTAGCCTCTTCCCAGTCCTGTCCGCCCGTCTTCGAACGCATCACGTGGTTGCCGGTGGCATACAGGACGTCCGGGTCGTGAGGTGAGATCACAATCGGGAAAGTCCACTGGAAGCGATACTTCATGGCCTCGGCGCCGTAGCCGATCGGATCGTCTGGCCAGACCGTGATGTCGACCTCAGTGTTGCTGCGGTGGTCGTAGCGGGTCATGCGCGATGCGTAGCTACCGGCGTAGATGATGTTGGGGTCGCGAGGATCGATGGCGATGTAGCCGCTCTCACCCCCACCAACCGGATAGCACTCGTCGTTGGTGATCGCTCCGCCGTCAGAATGACTCGGTACCGAGATGGTCGAGTTGTCCTGCTGGGCACCATAGATCCGGTACGGGAACTGATTATCGGTGATGACGTGATAGAGCTGCGCGGTCGGCTGATTGTAGATGCTCGACCAGGTGACGCCGCCGTTGAATGAGACGTTCGCACCGCCGTCGTTGCCTTCGATCATGCGCTGCGTGTTGTTCGGATCGATCCACAGATCGTGGTTGTCCCCGTGCGGCGTTGGAATCTCTTGAAAGTTGGAGCCGCCGTCGGTCGACTTCCACATACCGAGGTTGAGGCAATAGACGGTCTCGGCTTCGATGGGATCGGCGAAGAGGTGCATGTAGTACCACGGCCGTTGGCGTAGATCCGGGCTGTCCGAGACCATCTTCCAGGTCGCCCCACCGTCATCCGAACGGAACAGACCGCCCTGCTCGGCCTCGATGACGGCCCAGACTCGACTCGGACGGGCCGGCGAAACCGTGATGCCGATCCGCCCTTTCAGACCGGTCGGCAGTCCCGGATTGTTGGTCAGCTCGTCCCAGGTATCGCCGCCGTCGGTCGATTTGAAGATGCCGCTACCTTCGCCGCCACTGATGAGCTGATACGGATAGCGCTGCGCTTCCCACAGCGCGGCGTACAGGACGCGTGGATTGTTCGGGTCCATGCTCAGATCGGCGGCGCCGGTCCGCTCGTTGCGGAACAGGACGAGCTCCCAGGACTGGCCGCCGTCTCTCGTTCGGTAGATGCCTCGCTCTTGGTTGGGTCCAAACGCATGCCCGAACGCGGCAACGTAGACCACGTCCTCATCGCGCGGGTGAACGCGCACGCGGGCAATATGCCGCGTCGCTTCGAGTCCGCAGTGCTGCCAGGATTGGCCGCCATCGTTGGAGCGATAGACTCCGTCGCCGTGAGACACGTTACCGCGGATGCAGGCTTCGCCCATACCCGCGTAGATCACGTTCGGGTCGGATTCGGCAATGGCGACCGCGCCAACTGATGCGGTCTTGAAGTAGCCATCGGAAACATTGCGCCAGGTGCGGCCTGCGTCGCCTGTCTTCCAGACACCCCCGGAGCAGGCACCAAAGTAGTAGGTGAGGGGATCGGTAGGATGTCCGGCGACCGCCACCACGCGACCGCCCCGGAACGGACCTGCCTGACGCCAATGGACGGAGCTCAGCAGGCCGTCAACGTCACTCATGTAGCCTCCGTGTGTGGATGGCCCGATCTGCAGCACGAGCAGTCGGATGACGAGGCTACCAGGTCGGGTCAATTATTACTATACGACAACGTATATTACGTGCCGGAAAGGCACGACAGCGACCATCGTAGCACCAGCCTTGTCAGAGGGTCAAGCGCGCGGACGGAGCCGTTCCCGCATCTGGATCGACTTGAGACCATGACGTATATTGATGATCTATGTTTCGCATCGTGGGACTGACCGTCGCCGGTCTCCGAACGGTCATGAGGGCTCATGCTGTTAGAGCGGATGACGCGACTCGCGGAGTGGGCGCCGTCGGGCGATCTGCGCCGTCTCATCGCCGTGCGCGGGCTACGCAGCCTGGTGCAGGGCTACGTAATGGTCGTCTTCACCATCTATTTGAGTGAGATTGGGTTCTCCGCCTGGCTCATCGGCCTCACGCTCACCATCATCGGCGTCGCGAGCTCAATCTTGACGCTGGGGATCGGGGTCAGCAGCGATCGCTTTGGACGACGTCCGTTTCTGATCGTCTACAGCTTGCTCCTTTTTGCGTCGGGCATCATCTTCTGCATAACCACCATCCCCTGGATCCTGATCGCCATCAGCGCGCTGGGTGGTCTTGGCCGCGGCGGAGGCGGTGGCGGACAGGCGGGAGCGTTCGCGCCCGCCGAACAGGCCATGATCGCCGAGAAGGCCGCCGGGGACATTCGACGCAAAGTCTTCGCGGCCAACAGCGTGGTCGGCACGTCGGCGGCGGCCGTTGGTGCCCTCTTCGCCGGAGTTCCAGAGTGGCTGCGGTCGACCAGCCACCTCACGTTGGTCGCCTCCTACCGCCCACTCTATCTCGGCGTGGCGCTCGTCGGGCTCCTGTCGGTCGTACTCCTCTGGCCCGTCACCGACGTCAAACACGTGAGCAGACCGAGCAAGCGGAGCGCCGCGGGACGCGCTCAGCGTCGCCAAACGCGGCAGCGCATTGGTCAGATTGCGGTTGCCGGAGCCGTCAATGGTTTTGGAATGGGGTTCATCGCCAGCCTGGTTCCGTATTGGATGCACATCCGTTATGGGGTTTCGCCGGGAGCCATCGGCCCGATCATGGCCGTTAGCTCGGCACTGACAGCCGGAGCGTCCCTCTACGCGGTGCGATTGGCCGAACGATTCGGCGACATCATGGTCATCACCGGCTCGCGAGTCGTTGGAGTCGTGCTGACGCTCATCCTACCGTTTTCGCCCGTCTACCCAGTAGCCGCCGTCATCTATGGCGCGCGGTTAGTCAGCGCGCGCATGGCGATGCCCGTGCGCCAGTCCTACACGATGGGGATCATTGACGCCGGATCGCGCGGCAGCGCCGCGGGAATCAGCGGAGTAGCGCGACGTCTACCCGCGTCTGTATCACCGACGATATCGGGCTACTGGTTCGGTGTGGGTGAGTTGGAGCTGCCGTTTGTGGCCACCGCGGCCTGTCTCTTCATCAACGCGGCGCTCTACTTCTGGTGGTTCCACGAGGTGGAGCCCGACGAAGGTGTAGTCAGACCAGCGGCGTCTACCTCGTCGACACATGCCGCACTGTCACATGGATCTCGGCCCCCCGATGGCGACCCCGCCTCGGCCGAAGGTTTCTCGCGCGAGTGAGCAGTTTCAATGGGCATGCATGTTGAGTGCGTCATGGCTAATTCGTCGCAAACGCCCGACGAGCAAAATCCTTCGACTCAATCCCAGTCATGGTCGCCCCATGGGCGAACGCATCGTTGAACGCCTCTGCTGAGATCATTCCCTTTACCTCGTCAATCTTCCGTCGCGACCGCTCTCGTGACATGGCGCGTATTGATCGCGTACGATCGGCGCATCCATGGCACCAAGTGCAATAATTCCAGCACATCGGCAGCAACTGATCTCAAAAGTCGTTCATCTGTGTGGATTGATGATACGTCATGGACGTGACCGAGACGATTTCGTCGTCGCCGGAACAGCCCGAGTGCGCTCGGGAGTCAGAACCATTGAGCCTTCGCACGAAACTGGCATGGGGAACCGCCGGTCTCGGCGCGGAGGCGCTGCGCCAGAGTCGCATCGCCTGGCTGGTCTTCTTCTATGCCTCAGCGACGAGTGGCGGCGAGTCGGCACGACTCTCCCTCGCGACTGTCAGTCTGCTCTTTGCCAGCGGAAAGGTCCTCGAAGCGTTCGCGGACTCCTTTATCGGTCACTGGAGCGATCGAACGCGATCACGCTTCGGCCGCCGTATCCCATTCATCATGCTCGCGTCACCGCCGATGACGCTGCTGGCGATTCTGCTGTTTACTCCGCCCGATCATGCCGGTCGGTTCGCTACCGGACTCTATTTCTTCACCGTGCTGGAGGCTTTCTTTCTCTGCAACAGTCTGGTCAGCGTTCCGTTTGAATCGCTCTTGCCCGAGATCGCGCCGACGAGCGAAGACAAAGTCTCGATCTCCTCGTGGCGCGTGCAATTTGGGGTGATCGGGGCAGGCATTGGGTTGATCGGCAGTGGACTGCTGATCAGCCTATTTGGATACCAGATCATGGCCGTCACGCTGGCAATCCTCGCCCTCGTGACCCGCTATGCTGGAATGGCAGGCATCTGGAACCACACGCGGCGCGACACTCCGACGACGTCGCCCCCATTTATGGACACACTTCGGATGACGACGTCCAACAGGTCCTTCATGATCTTCATGACCTCCTTCGTCCTCTTCAGTACCGGTCTCTCAATGGTGATTGGTCTGTTGCCCTTCTATGTCACCGTGGTGCTGAAGAAATCGGACACCGGAACCTGGGCGGGACTGCTGACCGCCGTCGGAATCGCATCGATGGCCCTCTCCATTCCACTGTTCGGTCGATTAGCGAAGCGCACGTCAAACGAGCACGCATATCTGCGGGCCATGCTTGCGTGCGGCATTGCATTTCAGGTCTTGCTGGTCGCGGGTTGGCTGCCTGGAATCCCTGGTGCCGCACAGGCGTTCGTCGCCATGGTGATCATTGGAGTGCCGCTGGCCGGGGTCTATCTCTTCCCTGGGCCGATCATCGCGGAATATTGCGACATCGAGCTCAAAAAGCTGGGATTGCGAAGAGAAGGGATGTTCTTCAGCACGCAGGCCTTCACCGACAAAGTGGTCGAAGCGTTTGCGCCACTGCTGCTTGGATTCGTGTTACTTCTCGGGCATGAACCTGGTAGCGCCTGGGGAGTACGGCTCGTTGGCCCGGTTGCCGGACTGATCGTGCTGAGCGGCTACGTATTGTTTCGCACGCAAGGAGATCGGCCCGTGAGCGCGGGATGACTCGCGTGTGGACTGACTCCGCGCTCCATATGGAATCGGGGGTAGAATGGGGACAACGCAGGTTTCGCAGGAATCTCATAGCCGTTCGAACCGACGGTAGGAGTTACGCCCATGATCGAAGGTCTGTTTCAGCCGATTCATCTCGTTCTCATTCTCGCCGTTATTCTGATTGTTTTCGGCGCCGGAAAGCTTCCCGAAATGGGTGGCGCGCTCGGGCGAGGGATTCGAGAGTTCCGCAGTGAAGTGCAGAACGCCACGGATTCCACGGACCAGGTCGAACAACCCGCGCGGTTCACGCCTACCGTGACGACGTCCTCGAACACGGCCGCAATCTTCTGCACAAGCTGTGGCGAACGCGTGGCTTCGGAAGCGAAATTCTGTCCAAACTGTGGAACATCCCGCGCGGTGAGTGAGATCGCTGCCGAGCCTGATGTACCCGCGATCGACGCCCCGACGACGTAGAGTTCGTGACGATCGCCGTCCGGCAGCAGAGAGGGTCCCAAGCTGACACGCTGACCCGGCGCAGCGTGGCATTGCTGAGAATCAATTCGAGATTGTGCTGCGCTTGAGTTATTTCGAACACACCTCGGCTGCTCGACGCTATGCGACCTCTCGCCCCTATTTTCACCCGGTCGTAGGCAGACTGATCGAACGGCGTCTCGGCCGGGTGATCCCACTGAACCGAGCGCTCGACGTGGCATGCGGCACGGGCCAATCGACGCGCATTCTCAGCGATCTCGCGAACTACGTCGTCGGAACGGACGCATCGCGCGGCATGCTCGCTCAGGCGCAGCCCATTCCCAACGTCGCCTTTGCGAGATCGAGTGCCGAACGACTCCCCTTTGTGGATGCGAGTTTTGACCTGCTTACGGTAGCGCTCGCGTTTCACTGGTTCGACCGCGAAGCATTCTTGAATGAGGCGCGGCGCGTGCTGAGTCCCAATGGCCTGCTCGTCATTTATGACAACGCGTTTCTGGCCGAGATGGAGGGCAACCCGGCGTTTCGTTCATGGTTTGTGGATCGCTATATCCCCCGCTACCCGTCACCGCCGCGCAATCGCACGCCACTGACTGACGAGGACGCGCGCTCGTTCGGATTCACGGTTTCCGGGCGTGAGACTTATCGCAACGACGTCGAATTCGACCGCGACCTCCTCGCAGACTACCTGATGACCCAGTCAAACATCATCGCCGCCATCGAAGAAGGCAATCAATCACCGCAGGACGTGCGTGATTGGCTGGTTGAAGGACTCACGCCGTTCTTCTCGGACGACCGTGGAACGTTTCACTTCGGCGGTCCGATCACCTATCTTCAGCGCGCTGACTCGTCCCCTACCTAAGAACCAGTCCAGTCGAATAACCATGTCCAATCGAGCGGTAGGCGTCGTCACACCACCGGACCGGGCATCGGCGGTGGCACAACATCTCTCGGTCTGCGCTGTCGCAAGAAGAAAACGACCAGGGTCAGCACGATCGCGATCATCGTCGAGCCACAGAAGATCGCAATGCTGCCGAAGATCGACGCGATGCCGCCGATGAGGTTTGCGGTGAAGCCCTGACCAATGGCGAGCACAACGTCGGGACCTGTAGCGCCATTCTGATAGCTCGTGGTGATCGCGTAGGACCCAGCATGATCGATCTTGAACTTGAGCACCGAAATTCCTGAATTGGAGTCGAGCGAGTAGGTGCTGGTCGAACCGGTCTGGTTGACGTCGATCACCTCGCCTGAGTCGACCGATTTGATTGAGACGAGCAGATTCGGAAGGTCTTGGCCGGTCGAGAAGTTCTGTCCGTCCACTTGACTTTCATACTCGTAGAAGATGGTGTAGGAGCCGCTCTTCTTCAGTTCGACCACCGTCGTTCCAGGAGCAACGACCCGTGTGAAGCCATGCGGTAGGTTACGAAAATGGCGAATTGAGACAACCACCAGCACAATCGCCGCGAGCACGCCAACGACGAAGATGATGAGCGACAACAGGTAGAGCCACCGGCCCGGACTCGGGCGCCGTTCGACCATCGACCTCTCCTTCGGCGAAAGACCAGATTCAGTTGTCATAGCTTGATGGTTCGCGCGTGAGTATTGAACCCGATCCACACGATCGTGTCGATACGCGGCACATCGCGCTATGCTGAACTGCGTGGAAATCAGCTTGGGTCGAGCGGTGGAATGGCGGAGGTGGGCCTTCGATGAGCGTGGATCGACGGTGGCGACGACTGCAACGACAGGTGTGGGAACTTCTCGCCTGGCGCAACATCAGGACGATGAACCTCGAGTCGTGGACCGCCGCCCCACCGACTGGAGACGCACAGACGATCCGTCTTGGTGAACGCTGGGATGTTTTTGGGACGCCGATGCGACTGCGAACCGAACTCGCTGAGCCAGCACCCGAAGGCGCGCTGCTGGATCTGCTCCTCGAAGGTGATGGACTGGTCTTCCTCGACGGCCACTTTTCAGGCGCGATCAGCCCTTTCGAACGAGAAATCTCGATAGGAGGCACGCGGCTGATCGAGGTCGAGGTCTCGCCGAACGACTCGTTCGGTCGCGTTGGACAAACCGCCCATATCAAAGTCGCGCGACTCGTACGGCCAAACCATCAGGTGCGCCAGCTCTTTCGCGATCTCTCGCTCGCTGTCGAATTTTGCGCGGACCTTTCCGAAAGCGATGCGAGGACTCCCGTGCTTGATGCGATCGACGAAGCGCTCAGCGTCATCTCGCTCCCTTCGGACGCCGATACCGTCCTCCATCGCACTCGCATCCTGCGCGAAGAGCTCTTGCTGAGGTTGGACGAGGCGCGCTCGCTCAGCCGTCACTATGGCTACCAACACCCCGAACGAGCGATCGAACATCTGCTTGTCGAGACCGAGCACTTCAACACGGTCGACATTCCGGCACTGACCAGCCCCGAGAGGCAGCCTTCACATGTGAGTCAGGCATTGGGGCTATTCAGTCAGCGCATGAAAGAAATCTCGCGGCGCTTCCCAACGGCCGGAGAGCTTGCGGTCACTTCGCACGCGCATCTCGACGTGGCCTGGCTTTGGCCGCTCGCCGAGACGCGTCGCAAGATCCGACACACCTTCGCCAACGTTGTCACGCTGATGGAGCGCTACCCCGATTTCGTATTCACCGCCAGCAGCGCGCAGCTCTATGCCTACGTCCAACACGACGATCCCGAACTGTTCGAGAAGATTCGCGGGCTCGTGGCCGACGGACGAATCGAGCCGATCGGCGGAATGTGGTTGGAACCCGACTGCAATCTGCCCAACGGAGAATCGATGGCGCGTCACCTGCTGCTGGGTCAGCGTTTTTTCGAACGGGAGTTCGCTCGCCGAAGTACGGTCGCCTGGCTGCCCGACACGTTTGGGTTGAGTGGGAATCTTCCGCAGATCCTGGCCGGCGGTGGCATGCGCTCCTTCTTCACGCAGAAGCTGAGCTGGAATGACACCAACCGCTTTCCTCACGATTTGTGGCGCTGGGAAGGCATCGACGGAACCTCGCTGGTGGCCCACTCATTCGACAATCCGACCGGCGGGTACAACGGACAGATGACGCCCGGATCGTTGGACAAAACGTGGCGCAACTACCGCGGCAAAGCACTTCATCCGGTGAGTCTCTATGCCTTCGGCATGGGTGATGGCGGACGCGGACCAACGTCGGAGATGCTCGAGCGCGCCGCGCTGTTGGATGGTTATCCGGCCCTCCCGCGCTTCAAGCACACCACCGTCGAGAGCTTCTTCGACCGGATCGATGCCGAGAACCTCCCGACCTGGACCGGCGAGCTGTACCTCGAGTTCCACCGCGGCACCTACACAACGCAATCGCGCATCAAGCGCCTCAATCGGATGGCGGAGCACCGGCTGCAAGAGGCGGAGACCGCCGCGACCATCGCGGGTCTCAACGGCGCGTCGTATCCGCGAGAAGAGCTCGTCGATGCCTGGACGACGCTGCTGCGCAACCAGTTCCACGACATCCTCCCGGGCTCATCGATCCATGAAGTCAACCAACAGGCGGAACGAGAGCTGACATCGGTCGTCGATCGCGCGACACAGCTGCGCGATACAGCCATGGCGAACCGGGAGTGAATGCAACCGAGCATGGAATCCGCGTTTTCAACCCGCAGGGGTTTGGCCGACCATTGTCATGCACCATCGAGGGCGACTTCGCGGATGGAACGATATTTGAGGACTCAGATGGCGGCAACGTTCCCTGGCAGCGAACAGCCGACGGACAGGTACTGGTTCATCAACCCGAGCTCATCGTGCCCGCAACCGGCGCGCTCGATCTGCGCGTCAACAGCGGGGCGCCTCCGCAGGTGACGTCGGCGGCGAGCATCTCGGGGCGTGTGCTCGAAAACGATGAGCTTCACGTCACGATCGGCAATGACGGTTCGATCGAGTCGCTCTTCGACAAGCGAGCTGATCGTGCCGTATTCAGCGAGCCAGGCAACGACCTGCGCATGTTCGATGATCTGCCGGCCGCATGGGAAGCCTGGAACCTGACCGACACATCCCGCACGACGGGCGAGCCGGCCGGGCAGGTTGAGTCGATAGAGGTCGTCGAACACGGCCCGCTCCGCACCGCCCTTCAGGTACGCCGCCGCTACGGATCGTCCAGCATCGTCCAGACGTATCAGCTACGAACGGGTTCGGCGCGACTCGACATCGTCACCGAGATCGATTGGCACGAGCGCCGCAAATTGCTGCGCGCACTCTTTCCGTTGGCCGTTCGCAGCGATTTCGCCACGTTCGAGACGTGCTTCGGCGCGGTGCATCGACCAACCCACCGCAACACCAGTTGGGATACCGCGCGCTTCGAAGTCCCAGCACAGCGTTGGGCCGATCTCTCCGAAACTGGTTATGGCGTCAGCCTGCTCAATGACGGCCGCTACGGCCACTCCGCGCTGGGCAGCACGCTCGGACTGACATTGCTTCGTTCGCCTCGCGATCCAGATCCGTTGGCAGATCTTGGACGACATGTTTTCACCTACTCGATCTATCCACATCCTGGGGACTGGCATGAGGCCGGGACGGTGCAGCAGGCGATTGATCTCAACAGCCCGCTTGTCGGGCGAACCCTCGACGCCGGGTCGCACCAGGCAGGCGCTGAGCGGCAGTGGTTCGAGATTGACGGCCTTACGCTGGCCGCGCTGAAGCTCGCCGAGGATGACGACGATGTGATTCTGCGGCTCTACGATCCATATGGCCGGCATGGCACGGCGACGGTTCGCCCAGACATGGAGGTCGCGCGTGCGTCGTTGACCAATTTGCTGGAGGAGGAGATCGAACGAGTTGATATTGGACCCGACGGTTCAATTCGGCTCAGCTACCATCCGTTCCAAATCGTGACGTTGCGACTGTCGCGGAGCTGAGAGAATGAGACAGAACCTGGTTACCGATATGGAATTGATCGACCCGGATGGCATCCAGAAGCATGACTGACGCGCATGTAACGCCCGATCGGCCCGAATCACCTATCGCGCAGTGGCGCTTGCATAATCAGCGCATCGTCGAGCCGGTGGACGACGATCCAGCAGAGCTCGTTCGCTGGATGGGAGCGGTGCAGGCGCAAGATTTCGCTGCGGCGAAGTGGGCCGTTGGAGTGCGGACGCGTGACTCCACCGACGCGTCGATCACGGCCGCGTTCAATGACGGCCGCATTCTGAGAACGCATCTACTACGTCCAACCTGGCACTTCGTGACGGCCGAGGACATCCGCTGGCTGCTTGAATTGACCGCTCCGCGCGTCAACCAGGCGGCCGCGAGCATGTATCGGCGACTGGGACTCGATGATCAGGCTTTTCAGCGCAGCAACGCGGTCTTTCGGACCGCGCTGGAGGGCGGAAGGCATCAGACCCGCGCGGAGATGATCGAGGCGCTGAACCGCGAAGGAATCGAGATGAGCAATCTCGATTACGTTCATCTCCTCATGCGAGCGGAACTCGACGGTGTCATTTGTAGCGGCCCGCGCGTCGGCAATCAATTCACGTACGCGTTGCTCGATGAACGTGCTCCGAGGACACGTTCCATGAGTCGAGGCGAAGCGCTGGCCGAGCTGACCATGCGCTACTTCATGAGTCACGGTCCGGCCACGATCAAGGACTTCTCCTGGTGGTCAGGGCTGAAGCTCAGCGATGTGCGGCATGGGTTGGCCCTGGTCGGGGATAAGCTGCAGTCGCGAAGCGTAAACGACGTGGAATATTGGATCACGGCTGATACGGACTGGAACAGACGGGCAAGTCGGCGCTTGCATCTGCTGCCCAATTACGACGAGTATGTCGTCGGATATGTCGATCGCGGCGCCTACTGGCACGAGTCGCACGATGACGCCGACATGTCGCGCTCAAATCCGCTCTTCAACCATACAGTGGTCATCGACGGTCGAATCCGCGGAACGTGGACGCGCAAGCTGAAGAAGACCGACGTGGACGTACGCGTCAATCTGTTCACGCCGATCGACCGCAGCGCGGACAGGAGCTTGATGAAGAGGTCGAACGCTATGGTCACTTCCTCGGTTTGACAGCCAAACGAGTATAAACGCACGGTCAGAACGCATCTGGAGGATCAAATGGCACGCGAAGTAGTCCCAGCGGGCATCGACGACATCACGCTGGAGGAGATTCTGGCGATCAAACACCCTGACCCGGCGCGCTGGTCTCCGGACGGAAGCTGGCTCGCCTGGCGCTGGGATGACGGCGGTCAGGTGTCGCTCTGGGTCAGCCGTCCGGACGGCTCGATGCAGCAGCAGGTCTCCACCGGCGACACGACAGTCGGCGCGTTCGACTGGTCACCAGAAGGTCGACTGGCATACGCGCAGGGAGGTGACATCTGGCTCGCCGAACCTGACGGAACCTACACGCAACGGATTACGCGCGGCGCGAGTAATGACTCATCGCCCCGTTGGTCGCCGGTTGGGGAGCGACTCGCCTTCGTGCGGGACGGTGGACTGTTGGTCTACGAGCTCGACCGTGAGGTCCTGACCACCTGCGAATTGCCCGGCACCGTGGCAGCGGGCTATGCCGACTCTATCAGCGTCCGATGGTCTCCCGATGGAGAACGACTTGCCGCGGGGATCGTCTGCTCAGCCCAGCGTGATTTGGCGGTGGTCAATCGATCGGGAGAGCTCGTCTGGCGTACCCATACCGCCGATAACGAGGCAGCGTTCGCCTGGGTAGACGCCGAGCGCCTGCACGTCACACAGGTTGACCCCGCTACTCGATTCAGAGTCCATCTACTCGTCGACATTGGTACCGGAGAGACCCGCGAGCTTGTGCGCGAGGAGAGCGACAAAGGATTGAAGGGTGAACTATCGCCCGTCGTGCATCCGAACGGTGCGGGCATCGCCTACGTGCTCACACCGGAGAACTGGCCGCACGTCTTCTACTACGACCTCGCCTCAAACTCGTTGCGACAACTGACCGATGGAGATTGCGACGACACCGGTCACGCTGGCGACGCTTTGGAGTTCTCGCCGGACGGTTCACGGGTCGTCTTCAGCACCAACCGGGAGACGGACCTGAATCAGCGGCAGCTCTGGTTAGTCGGAATCGATTCGGGCAAGGTCACCCGGCTGACGTCAACTCCCGGTACCGACTCATGCGCCGCATGGTCGCCCGACGGACGTTCAATCGCCTATCTCCATTGCAGCCCGGATCAGAGCGCCGACATCTGGCTGCTCGAAATCGCGGAACTCGACTCCGCGCGTCCGCTCACGCGATCCATGCCCGAGTCGCTTACTCCTGATAAGACAATTTTGCCGCGCCATCTCACTTTCCCCAGCTCCGACGATCTCCAGGTGCACGGCGACATTTTTCTCCCGAAGGGATTCGACGCGGCTCAGCGCTACCCGGCCGTGGTTTGGGTGCACGGCGGGATGTCCCGTCAGATGCGCTACGGCTGGCATCCAATGCACTCCTACTCCCTCTTCTACAGCTTCAACCAATATCTGCTGCATCGTGGATTCGTCGTCCTCTCGGTCGACTACCGCGGCAGCATCGGCTATGGGCGCGCGTACGAGGAGGGAACCTATCTCTCGATGTGTCAGGGTGATCTGGCCGATGTGGTTGCAGGTGCGACGTACCTAAAGTCACTCGACTACGTCGATTCGGACTCGATCGGCGTCTATGGGTTGAGCTACGGCGGCTACATGACGCTCGGCGCGATGACCAAGTATCCCGAAGCGTTCGCCGTCGGTGTCAACATCGCCGGCATCTGGGACTGGCCGCAGTATGAGCGCTGGCGGGAAGAGTCCTATCCCGGCAGTCGCTGGCAGGGAACGCAACGGCTCGGCGGACCACCGAACGAGGAGAATGCAGAGGTCTGGCACGAGGCGTCGCCGATGCACTTTGTCGAGGGACTACGGAATCCGTTACTGAACCTGATGGGAACTGAGGATGAACGGGTCGACTTCACCCAGATGGATTCGATCATTCGAGACTGCGTGGCGCACGAGAAGGACTTCGCGGTCCTCTACTATCCCGGCGAGACCCACACCTTCACTCATCGTCGCACGTGGAAGGACGCGTTCCCTCGCATCGAAGGGGCGTTTCGTCGCTATCTCATGATGCCGCCCGACCAATCGACCGCTCCAGCCATGATCTGATCTCATCGGCGGAACGGGATACCAGCAGCGCGAGCAAAAGGCGTTCGCGAATCTAGCGGATGTGCCGGTGAACATCGCTGGATAGTCGTCGTTTCTTGCGATGGAATCCACGTCTGTCGCCGCCCGTTTCCACATCATCGTCTGATCCTGGTTCAAGATCGACCGTCACGTTTGTCACTGACGAATGTTGTCGCATCCCTGCGATGGCGCAGCATCATTCGACTACGACTCTGATACGCCTTTTCAGTCATGATAAGGACGCGTCGCCCGACGCCTCTCAGCACGCACGTCGACAACAACGTCGCGTGATCGAATTTGACTTGTCCGTTCGCGAATCCCCAAAACCGTGAGTGAATGAGGGGGCATGCATGTCCGCTGCCAGTGACACGAGGCGAGTCCAGAGTCGAACGTTGTCGTGGCCCATGACGGATTCGAGCGCGATCGTGCTGAGCATGGCGGCGCTTTCAACCGTAATCATGTTCCAGGCCATGCGTGTGCTCGTTTCCTATCTCGTGGTGGTGGTTGGTCAGGCGAATCGCGTGGCACTGGAACGGGACACACTGGCCATCTTCCTCGCCATGGCCGCCGCGCCGCTCTTCATCCGATTCGTTGGTTTGCGCCGCACGGTGGTCGTCACGTCGGTGGCGATGGCCATCTTACGGACGGTGCTGCAATTCTGGACTCAAGCAGACGCCCGGCTGATGCTTTCGGCCGCCGTCGTGATTCTCTGGGGCTGGCTCACAATCACACTCATTCGGGCCGACGCTGGTGCCGTGGCAGTCGGGCTGCTCGCGGGCATGATCCTGGACGTCGCCATTCGTGTTGCTTTCCTGACGATGGATCTTCCCTGGAACACCGGAATCTCGGCGGGGATCGTCACGGTCGCACTCGCGGCGCTGCTCGTACTGGGCTCATCCCTATGCACGAGCGCTCCCGATTCACGTTCGGAATTCGCTGGAACCAGCCTCGCGCTTATCGCGATTGGACCGGGGCTCGCGATGTTCCATCTGGTCGGCGGCAATCTTGGACTGGCCCAAACAAAGACCGGGTTGGGGTTCGCCGGTGCCGCGTCGATTCTCGGGCTTGGACTCGCCCTGGGCCTGATCGTCTCGATCCTGGCGTTCCACTATCGAAGTGGCAAGTCACTCGTGGCCGGCATGTTCGTACAGCTACTTGTGATCGCTGTCGGCGGCATCAGCGCTCTGGATCTTCTGGACGCGAGAGAACCTGGCGCCGTATGCACTTCCATTAGTCGTCGCCGCTAATTTGACGCTCATCAGCGGGGCGATCTGGAGAGACACGACGTCATCTGGACGAGCAGGTTTATTGCGCCGACCGTTTGGTTCACGCATCGGGATGCTCCTTCAAGTCGGAATCCTCTTTTACTATTACGACGCGTCCGGACGCGCGCGCTACATGGTGATCGCGGCCATCGCCCTCGCTGCCGGTTCGCTCCCGGCAGTGTTCAAGGTTTCCCGACAGCGACATCCATTCGCTCTGTCCAGTCAATCTATCGCCATCGTTGCTGTTCCAGTGGCGCTCCTTGCGATCGCCTGCGGCTGGCAATTTATCGGCGTTTCGAATCCGTCGACCGACACGACGTTCCCAGCATCATTCACGGTCATGACCTACAACCTACAGGATGGATTCGCGGCGAATAACTCGTTCGATCTCGAGGCTCAAGCGAGGGTCATCGAATCCGCGCACCCGAATGTGGTCGTGCTGCAAGAGGTCAGCCGTGGCTGGCTGGCTACCTCCGGCGCGGACGAAGCCCTGTGGCTGAGCCATCGTCTGAATATGCCAATCTATTTCGGCGGCAATTCGGATGACGGGCTGTGGGGCAACGCCATTCTGACTCGTGCTCCCGTCTCGACGGTGAAGCAGCTTCACTTCACGTTGACGAAAAACCTGAAACGCGGAACGATCGAGGTCCTGGTACCGACGCCTTCAGGCGACCTCTGGTTCGTGGGCACGCATCTCGACAATCCCAAGGCGGCGGATGACATCCGTCTGGAACAGACCCGACAGCTCGTCGCCTCTCTGGAGGATCGCTATCCGGCGGTCGTGATGGGCGATTTCAACGCCGACCCAGGCACTGACGTGCTGACTACCTTCAACGCGGCCGGTCTGGCTGATACCGGACTGACCTTCACTCCCAACGCCACCACAACAACTGATGCTCGTCGGCTCGATTACATCCTGGTGACGAACGGCATTCAGGTGAACTCCGAACAGGTGATCGAGAGCATCGCGTCAGATCACAGACCGGTCGTTGCGTCCTTGACATTGACCAGGCAATAGCCCGAACCTCCTCACGATTCTATTCCTGGTCGCGCCGTCGAAGTCCCGCGCGACCATGAATATGCTACGTTTCTTGCGGTGGAGTCCACGATCCGTCGCCGCACGATCACCCGATGTGAGGGAGAAGCACGTGCCCGATTTGTCCAAAGTCGCGCTCTTTACCAACGAATACCCGCCCAACGTTTACGGCGGCGCTGGCGTGCACGTCGAATATCTCAGCCAGGCACTTTCACGACTGGTGCACGTCGAGGTGCGCTCCTTTGGCACGCAGGACGTTGAGCAACCCAACCTGCGCGTGCGTGGGTATTCACCTTGGGAGGAGTTGCACCAGAACACCGATAAGCGCTTCATGGGTGCGCTCGACGCCCTCTCGCGCAGCCTGGTGATGTCGAAGGACAATTTCGACGCCGACATCGTCCACTGCCACACCTGGTACACCGATCTGGCCGGATTCCTCACCAAGAAGCTCTGGGACGTGCCCCTGGTTGTGACCATCCACTCCCTCGAGCCATTGCGCCCCTGGAAGGTGGAACAGCTCGGCAATGCCTATCACGTCAGCTCATGGATGGAGCGAACCGGCATCGAAGGGGCCGACGCCGTGATCGCCGTCTCGAGCGAGACACGCAAGGACGTGCTCAACCATTTCGACGTTGACCCGGATCGCGTCCACATCATCCACAACGGAATCGACCTCGATGAGTATCGACGGACGGACGCCAATGACGCCCTCATCGAGCACGGCGTCGATCCCAATCGGCCGTTCATCCTCTTCGTCGGACGCATCACGCGCCAGAAGGGGATCATCCATCTGGTCAACGCCATTCCATTGATCGACCCGACGCTGCAGGTGGTGCTCCTCGCAGGAGCGCCCGACACGCCTGAAATCGGTCGCGAGATGAGCGAGCGCGTTGCCGCGGTCAGTGAAGGACGCGACGGCATCATCTGGATTCCCGAGATGCTGCCGCGCGATCAGGTGATTCAGTTCTATTCGCACACGGCGGCCTTTGTTTGCCCCTCCGTCTACGAGCCGTTCGGAATCATCAACCTGGAAGCGATGGCCTGCGAGACGGCCGTGGTGGCTTCAGCCGTGGGTGGAATACCAGAAGTCGTGGTGCCGAATGAGACCGGGCTATTGGTCGATCCACATTTGAAAGCTGGGACGTTCGATCCGGTCGACCCGGCGGCGTTTTCGTCGGCTCTCGCTGACGCGATCAATCGGGTGGCGCTGGACAGAGAGACGGCCAGGCGCTTTGGACGGGCCGGTCGCAAGCGAGCCGAAGAACACTTCAGTTGGACGGCCATTGCCGAGAAGACGCTCGCGTTGTATCAATCGCTGCTGGCGAAGAAATTGAGCGCGAATCGCGGAAGAGGACGTGTATCGATGGCGTTTGAAAGACCGATCTGGCCCAATGGCGCACGATGTGCCGTGTCCCTGTCGTTCGACAATTTCGGCGAATCCTACGATCTGCTGCGCTACGGTCATGCTGGTGGCGCGAACGCGGACGGCGTCTACGCCCCGCGGCGCGGCATCGAGCGCGTCCTCGAGCTTCTCGAACGTCACTCTATTCCGGCCACGTTCTTCGCCGAGGGTTGGGGTGCCCGCAAGTACGCCTCGCTCGCTCGCGAGGTCCTCTCGCAAGGACACGAAATCGGCGCTCACGGCTGGATGCATGAGGATTGGGGTCAGCTGGATCCCCAGCGCGAGCGCGAGCTTGTGCGTCGCACGACCGAGACTCTCGCCGACGTTCTCGGCAACCGACCGATCGGCTGGCGGTCTCCGGGCGGACTAACGTCTCCCGAAACCCTCTCGATCCTGCACGAGAATGGCTACAGCTACGACAGCTCCTTCAGCGATGACGACACACCGTATCTGGTCGATGTCGCCCCAGGTTCGTCCGACCAGATTATCGAGTTGCCTTGGACTTGGCCGCTGGACGACGCGGTCTTCTACGCTCATCCCGGCACAATGCGACGTCCAAGCGAGGTCGTACAGCTCTGGATCGAGGAGTTCGACGCGGCCTATGAGATGACCGGCTGCTTCATGCTGGTCTGCCATCCGCGCTTCGCGGGTCGACCGGCACGCATCCGGGCACTTGAGTCGCTGGTGGAGCACATCAAGCAGCACGACGGCGTCTGGTTCGCCCGCTGCGATGAGCTGGCACATGCCGCACGGGAGTGGTCCGACATCCCGAAACACGCCCATCCGGAACGCATCAGCGACGACGATCAGTAAAGGGGAGCGCTCACCAGGAGTTGCCGCCACGCGCCTCGATGACGAGCAGGCTATTCAAATCGAGCGGTGGCGTGCGTATCGTCCTCAGCACCATCACGGGCTGGCCGGGCGTTGGCACGTCCTCGGTTTCACGCCGACGGGCGGTCTGACCCTTCCAGCTTTCCCACCCCAAGCGGGTGTAGAAGCTCTGGCGCTCGGTCGACAAGGTGCCGATGTCGAATTCGCCGAACTCGGCCGCAACCCGTTCGATGAGTGACGACCCAATGCCACGACCTTGAAGGTCCGGTTCGACGGCGACCGAGTCGAGATGGGCGGTCATGAGGCACGTTCCGTCCGCCAGCCATAGTCGTCGGGTAGTCCGCAATACGTGTCCTACGAGTTGACCATCAAGCCGGCCGAGCAGATGCGTCGGGTCGACAGCGTCAGCGATTATGTCGAACAGCTCATTGAATTCATCCGTCTCGAACGCGCGATTGCACAGATCGATGATCTCGCGCCGGGTATCGGGAGTCAGGGCGCTGGTCGGCATAACAGTCAGATCGAGGGCCGGTGCTCGACTCATCATCCGGCGGCTTTCTGCCGTTGTTCGCTCACGGCGATCAAGAGTCGCGCCAGGAGAGCCTGACGTGGCACGATACTACTCAGCAGAATGTATTCGTCAGGGCCGTGGTCGAGTCCGCCTATCGGTCCGAGTCCGTCCAGACCGGGAGTTCCCGTCCTCATGGCGTAGCTGACGTCGGACGCCCCACCCGTTGCCGCACCGTGCAGTGAAAAGCCAAGCTGGCTGGCGATGGAAACAGCCGTGTGCTCCAGATTCGCCACGTCAGACGTCCTCGGCATGGCCGGACAATCCGAGCCCGGCTCCAGTGTGACTGACACCGAAACACCAGGGACGAATTCCCGGGCGCACACCTGGCAAAACGCGTCCTCCAACTCGTCAAGCTCTTGATCGGTCCAGGCACGCAGATCGAAGCGCGCGAACGCACGATCGACAACGACGCTTGGTGAGCCTCCGCCGCCGATCCGGCCCGCGTTTACCGTCATGCCTGGTTTCATGCCGTTGAGATTGTTGACGGCATCGATCAGCCGCGCGATCGCCAACGTGGCGCTGCGTCCCTTCTCCGGCTCGACACCCGCGTGCGCTGAGCGACCCTCTGCTTCCACCGTGAACCAGCGCACGCCCTTGCGCGCCGAGACGATGTCGCCATTCTCTCTGGCCGCTTCGAGCGTCAACACGACGTCATGCCCTTTGCCTTCCCGCTCGATGAGCGAGATTGAGCCGCGCTCGGCTGTCTCCTCGTCCGAAACGATGAGGAAGCTGATGGTGCCGAAGTCGCGCCAGCCCTGATCGATCAGCGCTTCGAGCGCATAGATGCCGGAGAGGATGCCGGCCTTCATGTCGCACGTGCCCGGTCCCATGGCACGATCGCCGTCGACTTGCACCGGTCGCTGGGCGGCCGTCCCACGTGGGTAGACCGTATCGGAGTGACCGAGCAGCAGGATCCGTACGTCACCATCACCGCCCAGCCGCGCGATCAGATTGTCGCCGAGGCGAGCCTGTTGGTCGCGCTCGACGACGAAGTCCGAGCCCACGAAAACGCTCTTCAAGCCAGTCGACGACACGGTTGACGCCCTCCTTGTCATCACTGCCCGAGTCGATCCCTGCCAACAGCGTCAACTCGGCCAGATATTGATCGAGCCGCGATTCGAGGAAGCTCACATCTCTCGAAGGCTGCGACCGTCTCACGACGCCAGCGACGCCAGCAGCGAGCGGAGGCGCATAACCCCCTCGGTCAGCTCTTCTCGGCTGGTGGCAAACGCCAGGCGCACGTAGCCGTCACCACTTGGACCGTACTCGGTTCCGGCCCGCACCGCCACGCCGAGATCGTAGGCGGCCTCGACCACTTCCAGAGGAGTCGGGTCTCCCTCGTATTTGACGAAGGCGTAGAAGGCTCCGTCGGGCAGGCGCACACTGACGCCCGGCACGTCGCTCAGCAATTTGCCGACGATTTCGCGGCGCGCTTCATACTCGACGCGCATGCGTTCGGGCCAGTCGCTCTCAGTCGTCACCGCGGCCAACGCAGCCCGCTGCACTGCCGAGTTCATAGGGCCAACCAGGGATCGGTGGATGCGTGCCGCAGCCGCAGTGATCGGCGCCGCGGCGATCAGAAAGCCGACACGCCAGCCAGTCATGGCGTACGTCTTCGAGAAGGTCTGGCAATAGATCAGTCGTTCGCGCAGCTCGTCGATCGCCAGCGTTGAGGTAAATGGATGACCGGCGAAGACGATGTGGTCGTAGGCTTCATCCGCCAACACCAGGAAGTCATGCGTTTCTGCCATGCGCCCGAGCGCCCGCAACTCGTCGTTGCTGTAGATGACTCCGGTCGGGTTGCAGGGGTGACAGACGACGAGCAGACTGGCACCTTTGGCCGCTTCCGCTTCGATAGCGTTCATATCCAGGTGAAAGTCCGGCGTCTGCGGAATGAAGACCGGCTCTGCCCCGATCATGCGCGTCAGGTCGGCATACAACGAGTACGTCGGTTCGGGGATCAGTACGCGCTCACCAGGGTTGACCGTGCCGAGAATGGCCGCGGTCAGCGCGGCACTGCCACCATGGGTCACCAGCACTTGATTGGCCGTGATCTCAGAGCCTGCGCTCCTCGTTGCCTGAGCCGCCAGCGCCGCGCGGAGTTCCGGATCCCCTTGTCCGTCGGCATAGTGCGAGTAACCGGCCGATATGGCGTCGATCAACGCCTGGCGAATGTAGTCCGGAGTCGCGAAGTCCGGGTCACCAGATGCCAGCGAGATGACTCCTGGCCCGGGTCGGCGGGACGGTCGCTGTGATGTGGCCTCGATGCGCTGCACCGCAAGTGATGGATTGAACACGATCTCCCCTTCGGTCGCTTGCCCAATTTCCGCGCTATTCATCAGGTTTCAACTGCGGATCGTGTCGGCTCCGGCAATGGATGTCAACAGCCAACTCCGGTGTGCGCGATTGGCCGCCTGACAGACTGTAGCGGCAAGCGTGCTCGGCAATCGCATCTGTCGCGATTCTGTAATAGTCCGCTCGACATTCACACACCGGCGCGACGCATCTAAATCTAGATTAACAATAGCTGCCGAGCACCCATTTTCGGCAGCGTCGTCGAGGTGAACCAAGCGGGCACCGTCTCTCGACGAGCATCGTGCTGGCGCACAGGACAAGAATGGACGACTCATGAGCACCAAGCCACCCGGCGAGAACCGAGGTTCTGGAAACAAGGGGGATTCGGGTATTCCCGGGATCAATCGCTACAGCTGGCTTGCCTGGATCATCATCACCGCCATCATCGTGGCAGCGATCTACATCTTCTCCTTCACTTCACATGCATCGCCGCCACTTTCTATCTCCTATTCGGCCTTCGTGAGTCAGGTGAAAACCGATCAGGTTGCCGCCGTAACGATCAACGCACAGAAAATCAGCGGGTCTTTCGTCGTCGAAAAGCGGCAAGCAGGCGATCAGGTGCTCAACCTCAACGACCCGATCCCTGATACGGTAACCGCCGACGATATCAGTACGAGCAAGACCTTCACGACCACGATGCCGTCGGGAATCGATTCCGACGTGGTTTCGCTACTGGAGCTCCACAACGTTCCAATCACTGTCAAGACCTCGAGCGGGTCAATCTGGCCGACGCTCTTGACCTTCGGATTGCCAATCCTTCTCTTCGGTGGTCTCTTCTATCTCATGTCGCGAAGCTCGGGCATGGGCCGCGGACGTCAGGAGATGTTCGGATTCTCCCGCTCCAAGGCCCGGCTGTACGACGAGAAGCGTCCGATGGTCACCTTTGCCGACGTCGCGGGCGAAGACGAAGCCAAGACCGAGCTCTCAGAAGTGGTCGACATCCTCACCAACCCGGCGAAATATCAGGAAATTGGCGCGCATCTCCCGCGGGGCATCCTGCTCGTCGGGCCTCCCGGCACCGGAAAGACACTCCTTGCAAAAGCCGTCGCGGGGCAAGCCCGTGTCCCGTTCTTCACGGTCAGCGCGTCTGAGTTCGTCGAAATGTTCGTGGGCGTCGGAGCGGGCCGCGTGCGCGACCTGTTTGAAAAGGCCAAAGAGGCGGCGCCATCCATCATCTTCGTCGACGAGCTCGACGCGGTTGGACGTCAACGCTTCGCCGGAATCGGCGGTGGCAACGACGAACGAGAACAAACGCTGAATCAGCTTCTTGTGGAGATGGACGGCTTCGAACCGCATCAGACGGTCATCGTGATCGCGGCCACCAACCGGCCCGACGTCCTCGATCCCGCGCTGCTCCGTCCAGGGCGTTTTGACCGACAGGTGACCCTCGGTTTGCCCGACCGGCGTGGCCGCTTGGCGATCCTCACGATCCACACTCGCGGAATCGTCGTCGCACCAGGCATCAACCTCGATGACGTCGCCGCGGTCACGTCCGGCTTCTCCGGTGCCGATCTCGCCAATGTGGTCAACGAGGCGGCTCTTATCGCGGCTCGAGCCAACAAGCAGGCCGTCGATCGAACCGACTTCGAGGCCGCGCTCGACAAGATCCTGCTCGGAGTCGAACGTCCGTTCCTTCTCAGCGACCAGGAGAAGCGTGTCGTCGCGTACCACGAGGCCGGTCATGCCCTGGTAGCGCATCTGACGCCGGGAGCCGATCCGCTGCGTAAGATCAGCATCATCCCGCATGGACAGTCGCTGGGCGTCACCATTCAAGCTCCGGTGGACGACCGCTTCAACTACTCACGCGACTACTTGACGGGACGACTGGCTATACTGATGGGCGGACGCGCCGCGGAGCGCCTGGTCGTGAACGAAATCACGACCGGCGCCCAGAATGACCTGAAAGAGGCAACGTCGCTGGCACGGCGTATGGTTGGTCTTTGGGGCATGAGCGACGAGATTGGCCCGTTCTTCCTCGGCACCGGTGAGGAGCACGTCTTCCTCGGTCGCGAACTCCATCAGGATCAGAATCTGAGTGAAGAGATGCTGAATCGCTCGGAAGAGGCAATCCATCGACTGTTGCGCGAGGCATCGCACACGTCCGAGCAGATTTTGACCCAGCATCGTGGCGAGCTCGACAGTCTGGCCGGTATCCTGATCGAAGAAGAGACGGTCGACCTGACTCGGATCGAACAGATTCTCAGCCGTCCCGTCCCAGTGGGGCAGCCCGCAGATCTGGTTCCCGCACTCGCCGGCTGAGACCGCTGTTCGACCATCCTCGGCACACAACCAGGAGTGAGTGAAGATAATGAAACGCATCGCCGTGCTGACGAGTGGAGGGGACGCGGCGGGAATGAACGCCGCCATCCGAGCCGTAACACGCGCTGGAATTGACCGCGGTTGGGAGGTCGTCGGCTTCCAACGCGGTTTTACCGGTCTGATCGCGGGCGATTTCATTCCGCTGGGTGCCCGTGATGTCGGGGGCATTATCCAGCGCGGCGGGACCATCCTTGGAAGCGCTCGTAGCCCCGAGTTCAGAACAGAAGAGGGACGCCGACATGCCCTCGATTCGCTTCAACGTATCGGCGTCGACGGACTTGTGGTCATCGGCGGCAACGGCTCGCAGACGGGCGCTCAATACCTCTGGAACATGGGATTCCCCGTCGTCGGCGTGGCTTCCACCATCGACAACGATCTGGCAGGATCAGAGATCACCATCGGCGTCGATACCGCGTTGAATATCGCACTCGAAGCCATCGACCGGCTCAAGACGACCGCCTCGTCGCACCATCGCGCCTTTCTCGTCGAGACGATGGGCCGCAACTGTGGCTACATCGCGTTGGTCGCTGGGATCTCGGGCGGAGCCGAAGCGGTTGTCATTCCGGAGATGGAGCTCAATCCCGAGGAGCTCGCCGAGATCGTGCAGCGCGCCTACGAGCGAGGCAAAGCGCACGCGATTGTTGTGGTGGCAGAGGGTGCCAGCTATAACGCCGCGAAGCTGGCCGAGTATTTCGCGCAGCATCGCGAGCGACTGGGATTCGAATTCCGAGCGACGATCCTGGGCCATGTGCAGCGAGGCGGAGCGCCCGGAGCATTTGATCGCCTGCTTGCCACCCGCTTCGGAGCGGCGGCCGTCGACCGGCTGGCCCGCGGCGAATATGGCCACTTGGTGGGGTTGGTCGGTGGCGCGGTGGCGTCAACGCCATTCGAGGAGATCGTCGGAAAAACGAAACCGCTCGATCCTCAACTGCTCGAGCTCGCTCGCGTGTTGGCCAAGTACTGAGCCGAAGGTCGAATTCTGACGTGCCCAGCATCCAGGATTTCTACGATCGGGTCGGGTCCCGCTACGATTTGGCGGAGCGCTTCGAGGGAAAAGCGAAGTCGCTCGCCTTCGATCGATTACGGCTGCGCCGGGGTGACTGCGTGCTAAACGTCGGCGCTGGGACCGGCATCGACCACGGTAAGATCGCGAGACAGGTTGGCTCTACCGGGACGGTTGTGGCATTGGATCTGTCGACGGTGATGCTGCGTCTGGTCAGTGAGCGGACAGGACAACCGGTGGTACGCGGCGACGCGCGATCGCTGCCATTTCGCGATCAGTCGTTCGACTGCTTGTTCTGCTCCTACGTGCTCGATCTCATCCCGCAACAGCAACTGCTGGCGACTGTGCACGAAATTCATCGCGTGCTCAGACCCGGCGGTGAGATCGTGCTCATCACCATGACAGACGGAACCACCTCGTTCAGCAGGCTTCTCATCGCGCTCTGGAATCGCCTGTACCGGATCAGCCCAATAACCTGCGGCGGATGCCGGCCCGTCGAGCTCCTTCCGCTGATGGAGCGTGAGGGATTTCGCGACATCACACATGACGTCGTGGTCGAAGCCGGTTTCCCGAGTCAGATCATTCTGGCGACGAGCTAGTCGACCTTGTCTTTGTTGGGCTCCCCCTCGATGCGCAGCCAGGACAGGATACGGGTTCGAACGCCTTCGCGATCCTCTTCCTTGAGCTGCTTGGTCACCGAGGACCAGTTTCCCGCATCGGTCTGATAGATAGACGAGCCGCCGTCGATCATGAAGAAGCAGACGTAATCCGGGCTCTCGACCGCGAACCAGTTGTAGGTCAATCCCTTGGTAAGGGCACCCGTCATCAAATAGATCGGGTGGTAGGTTCCCTCAAACTGAACCTCGTCGACAAAGATCTCGCGCAAGGCGATCAGCCCTGGATTCTCGATGATGGCGCACGCAACCGCGTGGAAGATATCGGGATAGCGCTCGGCGCGTGAGTGCCAGCAGTTGTTGTGTTCCCCAACAACGAGGCCGATCTGCGGCACCTGCTCGAAAAGTCTCTCGATCGCGGAGCTCGGATCCTCGCGCAGCAGAGACCCAAGCGGCAGTTCATCGCCATTCGGCGCCACGTAAATCGGGGCGTCCTCACCAGTCAACATGAGCGTTCCGAAAGAGTCGGCAGACTCCTGCGCACAGGGGATGCAGCTCACGCGACGCGTCAAAAGCATGCGATCCCAGCCATTCTCAGGATGGCAAATGGGAAGCACGTCGACGGCCGAGCCATGATAGCGGTTGGCGACGATCTCATCCGCCAACGCCCAGCCGAGCGCGAACCCAAGCGGATTCGGGATGATAGTCGCGGCCACTTCGGGTGTCATCTCTTCCGGCGGCTCAACCGGTTCGATGCTTTCGTAGTTCGTGATCGCGGTGGCAACCTGGTCTGCAATACTCATCGTGCGAACGTCTTCCCCCTCTGTCAACCGATGGCTCGAGAAACGCGTTATCCGCCGGTTGCGCAAGCGTTCTCAGCGCCCCTGCCAGCGTGCAGGCAACGGTTCCCGCTCGAGAAACGCCAAAATCAAGTCGACGCAGTGTACCAAATCCCGCTCTGTCACCATTTCGTTGGGCGAGTGCGTGTAGCGTGTTGGGAATGTGAGCAGCACCGTCTCGATGCCGCGACGAATCAGCTCGGCGCCATCACTTCCGTAGTTCTGGAAGACGGCCTGCTGAGTGGGGATACCGGCGTCTTTACCCGCATCCACCAGCGCCATCGACATGCGATGTGAGTAATTTGTTGACGAATCCTGATGAACGATGATTGGCCCGGCACCCAGCTTCGAGGGATGATTTTCGGCCTTCGTACCAGGGACCTCCCCGCACAGGCCAACATCCAGAGCGATGGCCGAGTCGAACGCGTGGATCTCGGGAATACTTGACGCACCCAAGAGTCCGTTCTCTTCCTGGATGGATGAGCCGATCCACAGCTCGTAGCGGAGGTTCGCGGCCTGCGCGCGCTCGCCAACCGACGTCGCGATGGCGATGGCCGCCCGGTTGTCCATAGCCTTGCCGACGATCGTCTCCCCAAGTCGACGCGTGGGCGAATTGACGCACAGACGTGTTCCGGGGTGAATGCCGAGACTCTCGACCTTCTCGCGACTCGAATAGCCGAGATCGACGAACCAGTCGTCCCATGTGAAGAATTCTTTGTCCGACGCGCCGCCGATCACGTGTCCGCTGGCGTAGCAAAGCTGCCCATCGAGCGGTCCAGTTTCCGAAAGGACCGCCACCGGCTGATTGACCGGCGTGTACCAATGCGGCGGGCGGCCACGCGAATCGCGGCCAGCCGGCCAAATGTGAAGCAGCCCGTTGTCCGAGATGGACTTGACCATCAGCCCGAGCTCGTCGCCGTGCGCCAGCACGATCAGACTCGGTCCGCTACCTCCAACGCGCGCCGCGACGTTCCCGACCCGCGTGATCTCGACGTGTTGCGCGAATTCAGACCAATGGTTGGCACACCACTCGTGGACCAGATCTTCCTGGCCGGTCGGCCCGGGTATCTCGGTCAGCGTCTTGACCAGATCGAACATCGGCGTTGGCATAAAGTCCCCGCATCCTTTCTGGATCGTTCGGCGGCGCGGCGCCGTTTCGTTCTGGGCATCATAACCCTTCGAGACTTCGGGATTGTCGGTGCTGGATGGGCATTCCCGCGCGTCTCCCGTCTGGAGCGAACATCCCGTACACTGGCCCTGACGTCAAATCGCGGCGAACGCGCCGCGGCGACAAGCCCGAGGGAGGGATGATGGCGGCCGAAACGAGACAGGGTGGAACGCAGCGAAACGTCGGAACCTGGTCAGGTGACGTGGTGGTCGTTGGGGCCGGAATCGTCGGCCTGGCCGCTGCACGTGAGATCCTGAGGCGTCACCCCGATCAAAAGCTGGTTGTTCTCGACAAAGAGCCTGCGATCGCCGGACATCAATCCGGGCACAACAGCGGCGTCATCCATTCTGGCATTTACTACGCACCGGGATCGCTCAAGGCCAAGGCTTGCGTCTCCGGGGCAGCCCAGATGATGGCCTATTGCGACGAGCATGAGATTCCGTACGAACTGTGCGGTAAGGTGATCGTCGCCACGGACGAATCCGAAATCCCGCGCCTTGACGCGTTGCTTGAGCGAGGCAAGACCAACGGCGTTCCCGGCCTGCGCATGATCGACGCCGACGAGCTCAAGGAGGTCGAACCCCACGTTACCGGCGTTCGCGCAATCCTCTCGCCACGCACCGGCATCGTCGACTATCGACAGGTCGCGGAATCCTATGCCGAAGAGATACGGAACGCAGGCGGCGAGATCCTGACCGACCATGAGGTGGTCAGCATCATCCGCGGAGCCACGCGTACCCTCGTTTGCACAATTCGCGGCGACTTCGAGGCCAAGCGCGTCATCGCCTGTGCCGGAGTCTATGCGGATCGCGTGGCCGCCATGACCGGCGCGCCGCTCGAACCGCGCATCGTGCCGTTCAGAGGCGACTACTACATCTTGCGACCCGAGCGACGCCACCTGGTGCGCGGAAATATCTATCCGGTCCCCGATCCACGCTTCCCATTCCTCGGCGTCCACTTCACCCCACGCATGAACGGCGACCTGTGGCTCGGGCCAAACGCGGTGCTGGCCTTCTCGCGCGAGGGCTATTCCTTCGGTTCGCTCAAGGTGAGCGATCTGGGCGATATGGCGCGCTTCGGGGGCTTCCGCAACTTCGCCCGCAAGCATTGGCGCACCGGTTTCGAGGAGATGGCACGCGACCTGAGCAAGAAGCGCTTTCTGGCATCGCTGCAGAAATACATCCCCGAGATGGAGATGGAAGACCTGCTTCCCGGCCCGTCGGGCGTGCGAGCGCAGGCGCTGAGTGAAGACGGCAACCTCGTCGATGATTTCATCGTCGATCGCGAGAGCCGCGTGCTCCACGTGCGTAACGCGCCGTCACCCGCCGCAACCTCCTCCCTCGTGATCGGCGCGATGATCGCCGACGCATTCGATGAGATGAATTGACGCGCCGCGCGATAGAGAGGGATCTGACATGTACTTGACCCGACATCAGACCAGCCATGGAACCCAGTGGGCACGCGATGGAGAGTTGCTGCCGCCATCGTTCACGTTGAGCGGCTGGCTCGAGCTCCCATCGGCGAACGCGAGCGACATATTGCGGCGTTACCCGACCGGCGAGAACGCGCCGGACCGCGTGCTCGCGCCGATCGACGCGCAGCTGGAGGTCTGGGCCAGCGGCGTGACCTATTTGCGCAGCCGCGACGCACGCATGGCGGAATCGACCGTCAGCGACTTCTATCAGCGCGTCTATGAGGCCGAACGGGCTGAGGTCTTCTTCAAGGCGCCTGGCTGGCGGGTGGTGGGTCACGACGAGGCGATTCGGGTACGAAAAGACAGTACCTGGAGCGTACCGGAGCCGGAGATCGTCCTCGTCTTCAACAGCCGACTCGAGATCGTCGGCTACTGTGCCGGAAACGACGTCTCCTCTCGCTCGATCGAAGGAGAGAACCCACTCTATTTACCGCAGGCCAAGTGCTACGACGGTTCCTGTTCGCTTGGACCCGGCATCGTGGTGGCGGGTCCCGACGATATGCGTAACTTGGCCATTCAGCTGCGCATATTCCGACGCGGAGCCGAGATCTTCCGTGGCGAGACCAGCACGTCTTCGATGAAGCGGTCGCTTGAGGATCTGGTCAAGTACACCGGTCTCGAGCTCTCTTTCCCCAACGGTGGATTTCTCATGACCGGCACCGGGATCGTCCCACCCGACGAGTTTTCGCTGCAGGCCGGGGATCACGTCGACGTCTCGGTCGGGGATCTGCTGCTGCGCAATGGGGTCCGATCGTAGCGCCGCTGCCGTCGCAACTGGAGGAGTGACATGCCGACCACCATTACCGGGCTGACGGTACGCGATATCCGCTTCCCAACCTCGCGCCTGCTGGATGGGTCCGATGCCATGAACCCCGATCCGGATTACTCCGCAACGTATGTGACGCTCGAAACGGATCACCCGGACGGTCTGCAAGGGAATGGACTCACCTTCACCATCGGCCGCGGCAACGAGATCTGCGTGACGGCAGTCGAAGCGCTGAAGCCGTTGGTGCTTGGCAAGGCGCTGGAGACCTTCACGGCCGACCTGGGCGCGTTCTGGGCCATGATCACCGGCGACAGCCAGCTGCGCTGGATCGGCCCGGACAAGGGGGCTATCCACCTGGCAACGGCGGCGGTGGTGAACGCGGTGTGGGATCTGTATGCCAAGGCCGAAGGCAAACCGCTGTGGAAGCTGTTGGTCGACATGACGCCGGAGGAACTGGTCCGCTGCGTCCCCTTCCGCTACATCACCGATGCCATTACGCCTGAAGAGGCGCTCGAGTTGTTACGAGAGCTCGAATCGACCAAGTCAGAACGTGAAGCCAATATCCGCAAGGTTGGCTACCCCGCCTACACCACGTCAGCAGGCTGGCTCGGCTATGACGACGACAAGCTGCGCCGGCTTTGCCGCGACGCGGTCGCCAGCGGCTGGGACGTCTTCAAAATGAAGGTTGGCGCCGACATCGACGACGACGTACGTCGTGCCGCCGTCGTGCGCGAGGAGATCGGCCCCGAACGCAAGCTGATGGTCGATGCCAATCAGTGGTGGGACGTCGATCAAGCCATCGCCGCCATGGAGCGACTCAAAGCATTCAATCCGTGGTGGATCGAGGAACCGACGCATCCCGACGACGTCCTTGGTCATGCCGCCATCGCGCGGGCGGTTGCGCCGATCGGCGTGGCGACCGGCGAGCACTGCGCCAACCGCATCATGTTCAAGCAGCTTTTGCAGAGCAACGCCATCTCCTTCTGCCAGGTCGATAGCTGTCGACTTGGTGGTGTGAATGAGGTTCTGGCGGTGCTGCTCATGGCGGCGAAGTTCGGCGTGCCGGTCTGTCCGCATGCGGGCGGCGTTGGTCTGTGCGAATACGTCCAGCACCTCTCAATCTTCGACTACGTCGCCGTGAGCGGCTCGCTGGAGAGCCGCGTCATCGAATACGTCGACCACCTGCACGAGCACTTCGAGGACCCCGTCCAGATCCGCGATGGCCGCTACGTGCCACCGACCGCTCCGGGCTACAGCATCACCATGAAACCGGGCTCGCTGGCCGAATTCGAGTTCCCTAACGGCGTCGCCTGGAGAACGTAGCGTTGCATTCTGCATCTCTGACGTTCATGGCATGCCGCGCATAATAAAAATGCTCTTTGCTACACTTCGCCTCCGCTCAACGACGTGACGTCACGTTGCTCGGAACAGGAGGCAAAGAATGGCAGCCGCAGACATAGGTCCCACTGGTCAGATTGGGTTTACGGTTCGACCTTTCACGGAGGCTGACCGCGACGCGGTGCTGGCGCTGGCCGACCGCCTTACCGTAGGCGCCGCCCCCTGGCTGGACCACGACATGTTCCTATCGGCGGCGCAAGACTGGCTGGCCGGATCGATGGATGGGGTCGGCCCAGACTCCGCTGTCTTCGTCGCCGTCGCTCCTTCAGAAGACTGCATCGGCGTCGTGAGCGTCACTCGCCATCGTCACTTCACGGGTGAAGACTACGCCTACATCGGTGAATTGGCGGTGGCCGCGCCGCACGAGGGGCATGGCGTTGGACGAGCGTTAGTGGCCGCCGCGGAACACTGGGCTCGCGAGCGTGGTTACCGCTTGGTCGCCCTCGAGACCGGCGCCGGGAACCAGCGTGCGCGCGGCTTTTACGCGCGACAGGGATATGGTGAGGAGAGCGTCAGACTGGTCAAGATCCTCGAATAACGCGAAAACGTCACGCCCGTGAATCAGCAGTCTGCTTTTGCTGTCGCAGATCGCGTGTGGCGTCCACATCGACGAGCCAGCACTCGGTATCGATAGCAACCCCATAATCGCGTTTCGCGCTGCCAACCGAAACCAAACCGTTGCGCACGTCGCTCAATACGCATTCGGGGTCGCGCTCAAAGGGATCGCCATATCCTCCGCCACCTGCCTGGAAGTGATCGAATGTATCGCCGCGCCGGATCCATTCGGTGATCTTGGACGGCATCGGGCGCTCTTCAGCACCGGTCACCAGCAGGTTGCGCGTCGGAGCGCCGGGGCTGCCGCCGTTTAATCCGTAGGGTCGATGAATCATGCGGTCACTGCGCACCTGCAGCACGGCCTCTTCCTCCAGAAACTGGATGCGTTTGCGCACGCCCATACCTCCGCGATACCGACCCGCTCCGCCTGAGTCGGGAATCAGCTCGTACGCTTCCACGCGCAAGGGATGTTCGGCCTCGATCACCTCGACCGGGTTGTTCGACAGGTCGGAGAAGATGTTGGTGACGCCGTCCACACCGTCCCGATCGGCACGGGCTCCCCAGCAGCCGCAGACGAATTCTACGTAGATGAACGGTGAGCGATCGGCGCGATAGCCGCCGATCGAGATGCCGCTGTTGCCTCCTTCACCCGCGGCGATGGCGCGCTCCGGCATCACTTTGGCGAGCGCACCAAGGAGCGCATCGCCCATACGGAATGCGGTCAGTCCACGCGCAGCGACGGCGGACGGCGACTGGGCGTTCACGATGGAATCCTGCGGAGCGGTGACCGAGATCGGCCGAAAGAGCCCGGCATTGTTGGGTAGTCTCGGGCGGCAGCATGCAGCGCACGGCCGCGTAGACCATCGATCTGGTCACCGACAGCGTAGCGTTGATGGCGCCCCTCACTTTAGGTGACGTGCCACTGAAATCGACAGAGATCTCATCGCCCGCGATATCGATAGCGACCGCGATCGTGATCGGTTCCGGATCGATGCCGTCATCGTCGATGAAGTCGACGAACTCGTAACGGCCATCGGGCATGGCGGAAATCTCGGATCGCACCATTCGCTCCGAGTAGTCGAGCAACTCGGCGAAATAGCGGTCGATCACCTGG
This sequence comes from uncultured Chloroflexia bacterium, assembly GCA_963822235.1. GTDB lineage: Bacteria > Chloroflexota > Chloroflexia > Thermomicrobiales > Thermomicrobiaceae > CALAGB01. Next base: position 92,430 of record CAWGGU010000002.1, on the reverse strand, counting down.
TTCCCGTAGCGTCCATACAGCTCGAGCACACGTTGCTCGCCCAAATGACAGGCGGCCAACTGAGCTCGCAAATCGCCCATAACCTTGTCGGGCACCCGCACGTTTGCAGAGATGAGGCCGAACAGCGTCTCGTTCGGTTCGCCGCGGCGGTAGAGGCGCAATGGAGGTATGCGCAGCCCTTCCTGGAAGATCTCGGTCGAGTCCGACGCATTGCCGCCCGCCACTCGACCGCCGATGTCGGTCTGGTGGGCGATGGTGACGGCGAATCCGCAGAGATCTGCGTCGATGCTCAGCACCGGCTTGATCAGGAAGACGTCGGGCAAGTGCATGCCGCCATGATAGGGATCGTTCATGATCCAGACGTCACCGGCCGCGACATCGTCGCCGAATTTCGTAAGAAACGACGACATAGCGTCGGGAACTGATCCGAGATGGAGGGGGATGGTCAACCCCTGTGCGATGAGGTTTCCGTGGCGATCGCACAACGCGGTGGAGAAATCCATGTTGTCGCGTACCACGTTGGAGTAGGCGGTACGCACAATGGTATGCGCCATGTCGTCAACGGCCGAGCTGAGCGCGTTGTAGATCAGCTCGAAGTCGACCGGGTCGACGTGAAACTTGGTGTTGGTCATCCGCCGTCTCCCATCGCATCGAGCCGCAAATTACCCCACTCGTCGACGCCCGCGCGCCAGCGCGGGTGGCACGATGACGGTCGTGTCGGCTTCCTCGACGGCGAGTGGCCCTTCATGTTGCTGGGCGAGATCGGAGCGCGACAGCAGTGGAACGTCAACGGGCGCCTGTCCCCGGCTAAACCGCATCGGTCGCGTCCTTGACATCATCGGCTGCGATCTGCGAGGTGAGTTCAGTCATCGGCCAGACATTCTCGGTCGCGAGAGATGCGCGAATGTGCAGGCTCACGAATTCGATGGGATCATCCGAGCGCTCGATGGCCGAAGGTCTGCTCGTGCTGCTTGACGAACGCCTCCGCGGCCCTCTCGACCGCGTTATCGGAATCTCGAAGGGCGTCATCGAGCTCGACGGTGAGGCTGAATCCCTGACCCTGATAGCGCATGTCCGCGGCGGTCTCGAACAGCAGCTCGCCGGGCGGGTAGTCGAGTCGCTGCAACTGTCGGCGCAAACGCTGCTGCTGGTTGGCAATCTCAGTCATCAGATCAAACGACGAGAGCCAAGCGGCCTCTCGCAGGAAGCTCGAAACGATGTGATGCCCGGCGTTGGCCAGACTCAGGCCAATCGCACTGAAAACTCCAGCAAGTGGCGGGATCACGACCTGCTTGATACCAAGCTCAGCGGCCAGGCTGGCGGCGTGCAACGGCCCACTGCCACCGAACGCCAGCAGTGCGAACGTGCGGGCGTCGAGTCCTCGCTCCACGGTGACCGCACGAATCGATCGGCTCATGCGCGCGTTGCCCACCACGTGGATCGCCAGCGCGACATCCTCGGCCGCCATTCCCAGCTGCGTTCCGAGTTCGCTGCATCACCTTGTGCGCTTCGTCGACGTCGATGCGCATCGAACCTCCGGCGAACCTATCCGGATCGATATAGCCCAGCACGACGTTGGCATCGGTGATGGTTGCCTGTTTACCACCATTGCCGTAGCAAGCTGGGCCCGGATCCGATCCCGCGCTGCGCGGCCCTACCTGCAAGCGTCCGCCACTGTCGACCCAGGCGATGGATCCGCCCCCTGCCCCAACTTCGGCCAGGTCGACGGCTGGTATGCGCAGCAGATAACCGTCGCCCTTCATCAGTCGCGTTCCGACCGTGATGCCCGCACCGACCTCGTACTCGTCGGTCAAGCCGATCTTGCCGCCCTGGACCAACGCCGCCTTGGCCGTCGTCCCGCCCATATCGAACGTGATCAGATTGGGCTCGCCGATGCGCTCAGCCAGCGTCCTCCCCGGCAATCACGCCGGCCGCGGGGCCCGATTCGATCAGGAAGCAGGGCTGATCTCGAGCCGCCTCGACGCTCATGACCGCGCCATTCGACTGCATCACCAGAATGCGTCCGGCCACACCCAGGTCATGAATGCCCGCTTCGAGCGAGCTCAGATATTGGCCGACCACCGGCTTGACGTAGGCATCGATCACGGTCGTGCTCGTCCGTTCGAACTCCTTCATCTCCCGCGAGATGTCAGAGGAGACGCTGAGTCTAACGCCAGGAAGCCGCTCCCTGAGGATCGACGCGACGCGCTGCTCGTGCGCCGGGTTGAGATAGGCGTTGATGAAGCAGATGGCGACCGCTTCGACGCCTTCGCTCTGGAGTTCGTTCGCGACGCGATCGACATCATCCTCTTCGAGCGCGATCAGAATCTCGCCGTGCGCGTCAATCCGTTCGCGAACTTCGTAACGCAGATAGCGCGGCACCAGCGGCTCCGGCTTCTCCCACTGGATGTTGTAGAGCTGCGGCATTCGCACACGTCGCAGTTCGAGCACGTCTCGAAAACCCGCGGTCGTTATCAGCGCCGTGCGGGCTCCTTGCTTCTCGAGAATCGCGTTGGTCGCGACCGTTGTGCCGTGAACCAGCTCCTCGATCTCGCTGAGCTCGATGCCTGTCTGCTGAATTAGACGCCGCAGGCCATCGATGACCGCGCGGCTGAAATCGTGCGGTGTGGAGAGAACCTTGATGGGCCAGACCGTGCCGTCCGCACCCACGAGCACGACGTCCGTAAACGTCCCACCGATGTCGACGCCGACGCGGTACTTGGTTGTATTCAAATCGCCGTTCACCGATTGTTACGTCCTGTCTTAAATGTGGACTGGCACCTCGTGAATGCGTCGAGACATGGTATGTCCGAGTTCAGCGCGAGACAACCCAATCATCACCGCTATGTGCTAGTGGGCTAATTGTGAGCTCATGCGATATGTCGCGTGGAAATCACGAGTCGTTCGGGCCTTGTTCTTCGTTCCGTATACTGACAAGAACCGTTCGTGGTACCGATTCCTCGAAGGAGGCACACGCTGGTAATCGACCGGGATCAATTCAAAGAGGTGGTGTCGAAGTTCGCCTCAGGCGTCACGGTCGTCACGACCGCGGACGAGCGCGGCTTTCACGGAGTGACCGTCTCGTCCTTCTGTTCCCTGTCGCTCGATCCGCCCCTCATCCTGCTCTGCGTCGATCGCCAGATCCAGAGCAACCAAATGATCACTTCTGCGCCAAGCTTCATGGTCAACATCCTGTCCCGCGGTCAGACGTTCATTGCAGAGCAGTTTTCGGGACAGACGCCGCTGGCTGACCCAACGTTCAGCCGCGTGCCTCATATCGTGTCCGAATCCGGTTTGCCTATCCTGAGTGACGCGGTTGCCTGGCTGGAGTGCGACACCTGGAACTCCTACCCCGGCGGTGACCACACGATCTTCATCGGCGAGGTTCGGAACGCCGGCCGGGGAGCGCAGGATGACCCGCTTATCTTTTTCAGTCGCGAATTCACCGAGCTTAGCTGGGGCTGACACTGAATGCCCGACCGCGGCGTTTTGAGCGAGTCCGGCCCCGATCGCGACGTCTCAACGACCACTGAACAAACAAGCGGCGGATGGCGTTCCTGGGTATCGACCAGCACACCGCGACCAGTAGTCCGCGCCGTGTTGCTGGTCCTGACGTTCATCGCCTTCACTATGGCCATGTTGTGGCCGCTCCCGTTGCACGCCGGAAGCTCGGTGCAGGACCTGGGCGATCCGCTCTACGAAATCTGGACCATGCGCTGGGTCCAGCATCAGGTTGCCACCGATCCGTCGCATCTCTGGGACGGCAATATGGGCTATCCATTCGCCGATTCGCTCCTCTTCTCAGAGCCGCGCATCAGCACCAGCGTCATCGCCTGGCCCATTCAGATCCTCTCCGGGAACGACGTCCTGAGCTACAACCTGATGCTCATGGCGAGCTACGTCGTCGTCGGACTGGGGATGGCGCTGATCGTTCTGGAGATCACGAGCGAGGCCGGACCGGCTGTTCTCACCGGTTTCATCTCAGCCTTTGTGCCGTATCGCTACGGACATCTCAGCCATCTGAATCTCCTGAGCTATGGCTGGGGCCTACTGGCGCTCTGGCTGCTGTTGCACTTCGCGCGACGTCGCCGCCTGCTCGAGGCGTTCTTGGGTGCCGTCTGCCTGACCATTCAAATGCTGGCGTCGGACACGCTTGGGGTGATGGCGGTCTTTGTGATCGCCTGCGCCATCCTGGTCGTTCTGTGGCAGGAGCGTCGACGGTTGAGCGTCAAGCTCGGCCTCGGCCTCGGGCTGATACTCGTCATCCCGGCAATCGCTGAGCTTCCGGTCGTTGTCGCGCGACTGCGCGTCGACCGTATGTACGACTTCAATCGTAGTCTGGATACCGTGGCCAGCATGTCGGCCAGCTTTCAAACGTATTGGTCGGTAAGTCCCGGCAACCAGTTGTGGGATTCCATAGGGCTGTTACCCACCAGCTACCCTGGCCCACTCTTCCCCGGTGTCGTCGCTACGCTGGCGGCGTTGATCGGTTTTGTCTTCGCTGCGAGGCAATGGCCACACTGGACGGCGTTCGCCGGAATCATCGCGATCGTCGGGTTCGTCTTCTCACTCGGTCCATACACGTCATTCAATGGCCATCGCTTCCGTCTGCCCTATTACTTCTTCTTCTTGCACGCGCCAGGGTTCGATGCCATGCGCGATGCGAGTCGCTTCGGCATGCTGGCACTGATCGGCGTCGAGATCCTCGCCGGGCTGGGAATGGCGGCGCTCTGGAGGTTGATTCGACCGAGATTGCCGGAACAGTGGAGGTCGACGGCTGGAGTCGCGCTTCTTGCGCTGCTGTTGGTCGCCGCATCGGTCGAGCTCAAGACCAACGTCGGCACGGCAAAAGTACCCAACGACGAACAGACCACGGCGGTCTACGACTGGCTGGCGAGCCAACCAGAAGGCCCGGTCATTGAATTTCCGTCGAATGGGCTGTGGACCAATCTCGGTTGGACCATTCAGCAGATCTATTATTCGACGCGCCATTGGGATCCAATCGTGGCGGCTTACACGAGCTTCATCCCACAACGAGACGTCGACCTGCTGGTGGCCATCAACGGTGGCACCGACACGCCCTCATTGGTCAACGCCAACAACGTCGGCCTGCTGCAGGATCTCGGCATCCGCTACGTGGTGATCCACCAATGGGCGGATTACGACTGGAAGAGCGCGCTTGACGACGCCTACGCGCTGCCCGAACTGACGCGCGTGGGGCAGTTCGGTGATGCGACCGTTTTCACGCTCAACAAAGGGGATCGGCTGCCGGTCGTCCACTCACTCGAGGCGCCAACGACGTCCGTCGCGGGGAAACAGGTGGTGGGCGACGTCCTGACCCGTAACGACAACTCGACCGCCGCCCTCAATACGCTGGACGAAAATCCCGAAGCATCCTTCACCTGGAAGTCGTCCACCGGCAAGATCATCTCTACTGCGACGGTTCCGGCGCAGGTCGAAGTGACTGCCGCGCCCGGCCTCACCGTTCAGCCGGTCCTCATGACCGCGCCAAGCGAGCCGGGAAACTATCAGCTGACGATGAGCTGTACGTGCGTCGATCAGCCACTCGTGCAGACCGTGACCGTCGTCTCGAGTGAGTCGACTTCATCAGCGGACATCCCAACGTTCGTTCTGCACAAGCTGACGCTGCCGCCAGGCCCATACCGTTCGGGAGAATGGCTCAGCATCACGGCCGAGTTGCAGGTGCTGCAACAGCCAGACCAGGATCTGACGCTGACCGCACAGCTCCTTGACGACGCAAACAACGTGATCGCGCAACAAGATGGATTGCCATTCGGATCGCAGCTTTCGACACGAGAGTGGCATCCTGGGGCAGTGATCGATGTGCCGCTTCTTGTTCAGATTCCAGAAAACACCACGGCGTCGTCAATCAAGGTGATGATCGCGTTCTACGATCACACGAGTCCCACACTGGAGCGAACTCCCATCGAAGGTCCAAATGGTGTCACCGATCTCCAATACCTGACGGCATCGATTGACGTCGTCCCGAACCGTTAGCATCGCACTCAACCAGCATCGGCTATCATCATTCGGCACATCCACGATGGAATTGAGCGCGTTCGGAGAGGTTCGTGAGCGTCGAGATATCGGAAGCGAAGAAGCGATCGGGGGTCGCGGTTTCGAGGTTGCGGGACCGGTCGACCTATCTGCCAGCATGGCTGAGGCGGCCGTTGCTGGTGGACGTCATGCTCACCTTTATTTTGACCAAGGTCCTCTTCTACGGCGCCATGCTTATCGCCGTGCTCGCAATTCCGAGGTACTCCGGCCATGAGTATCAGCCGTGGGAGGCGCCGGTCTGGCCGGTGATCGCCAAAAGCTGGCGCTGGGATTCGGGCTGGTACGCCAGCATCATCCAGCACGGGTATACCCAATCGACCGGGCAGAACAGCATCGCCTTTTTCCCCCTCTTTCCCATGCTGGTGCGCATCGCCGTAGGACCGTTCTCACTACACTGGATGTACGTGGCGGGCGTGATCGTGACCAACGTCGCCCTCTTCCTGGCGCTGATCGCCATATGGCTGTACGCCGAGAGCTTCGGCGGCCGTCCGCTGGCACGGCGCGTCCTCTTCCTCCTGGCAATCTTTCCCGCGTCATTCTTCTTTTCGGCGGCATACAGCGAATCGGTCTTCCTCCTCGTCGTGGCCTGGTCGCTCCTGATGCTGCGATGGGGTCGATTCGCTGAAGCAGGCGCGGCGGGCTTCTTCGCCGCGCTGGCACGTCCACCTGGTCTCTACGTCGGCATCCCTTTCGTCATCGAGGCCTGGCAGCAGCGACGATCGATCTGGCCGGACCTGCCCCGTAAACTCGTCTGGATTCTGCTGTTACCGGCCGGTCTGGGATCGTTCATGCTCTACCTCTGGTGGAAATTCGGCGATCCGTTCCTCTTCCTCACCGCTCAAGGAGCCTGGAATCACGGCCGAGAATCGCCACTTTCATCGCTTGATCTGGCAATTCGACAAATCTTCATGAGCGACGGCACGCGCATCGCGCAATTCATGAACGTGGTGAACACTGGTGCTGGGATCCTCGCAATCGTGCTCGGTGTCGCTCTGCTGCGGCGCAACATCGCAGGCGGACTTTTCGTGCTAGCGGGTGTGCTCGCGCCCCTCACGTTCCCGATTACCGGTGCACCGTCGATCAGCCTGGCGCGCTACGTTGTGGTCCTCTTTCCGATGTTCATCCCGCTTGCTCGCAGGGCAAAAGGGCGACCAGCGCTGATCGGGCTTGCCATTATCTTCATTCCCTTGCAGGTCATCATGGCTGGCCTATTCATTCGCTGGTATTGGGTCATCTAGCCGGGAGGTCCATGACTGCTCCATCTCCGCGATCGCCCATGAAAGGTCGTCCTCAGCCCAGTCGCGCGGATGTGGAACGATCGGACCGCTTGACGGTCATATCGCATCCGCTGGCGGACACCCTCGTCACGTTGTTGCGGGATACTTCAACTCCGGCTCGCGACTTCGAGATGGCGATTCAAGAACTCACCAGACACCTGCTCTGGCAGGCGACCGTCGATGAGCCGCGCCGGCAGACGCGCGTCACTGGATTTGACGGCAGTTTGGTCGCAGGGTCAGCCCTGGAGCGGAATATCGCGTCGCTAATCATCTTGCGAGCGGGTCTCGGCATGCTCCCGCCAGTGCGGATGCTTATCCCAGACGCCCCGAATTACCAGGTTGGCATCAAGCGGGATGAGGCGACCCTCGCGCCGCGGCTCTACTACTCCAACCTTCCGGAACGCCTCGATGAGCGCCGGCACGTCTTGCTTCTTGATCCCATGCTCGCCACTGGGGGATCAGCGGGTTTGGCGATCGAACGACTTCGATCCGGATTCAGCGGCCAGATATCGTTTCTGGGCATCATCGGCGCACCGATTGGCGTGCAGAAACTGCTCGATGCCGACCCTGACATCCGCATCTATCTTGCGGCGCTCGACGATCGACTCAACGATGATGGCTACATCGTCCCGGGGCTCGGAGACGCGGGCGACCGGCTATTTGGTACAAATTGACCCCGCATGGCACGCTAATTCGGCACGAATTTGTCGTGCCTGTACGTTGACTTTCGGGCGCCGAATGCTAGGCTTTGACAGACGGGGTACGATTCTTCGGATGCGCGAGCATTAATTGAAGAGCTATCCCTGTGAACCGGTGAGTTCCATGCCGAAGTCAACGAATCTCGTCGAGGGTCTCGCCACGTAGAACGATTTATCCGGCAATTTTCTTTCTGAGAGAGGGCAGTTTACTTGCCTGTCTGGTCCCAATTCGTCGGTGTCATCGAGTTTGGTTTGCGGTACTTGGCCGATTTTTTCGGCAGTGCCGGACTCTCGGTCATCGTCTTCACCATCCTGTTCAAGACACTCTTGCTGCCACTGACCATCAAGTCAGTTCGCTCCATGTCGTCGATGCAGGAGCTTCAACCCAAGATCAAAGAACTCCAGAAGAAATTCGCGAAGGATCGGCAGAAGCTCTCCGCCGAGACGATGAAGCTCTATCAGGAGCATGGCGTCAATCCGGCGTCCGGCTGTCTGCCGATGATCTTGCAGATCCCGATCTTCTTCGGCCTCTACTTCGCGATTCGTCACCTTTCGCAGGGGGGCGTCGGCGTCTGGGGTCAAGGCTTCGCCTGGCTACCGAGTCTGGCCCAGCCGGACCCGTACAAGATTCTGCCGATCGCCGCAGGTGCGTTCCAGTTCGTTCAGACCAAGATGGCGCGACCCAAGAATCAGCCGAAAGCGGCCGATCCGCAGCAGCAGATGATGAACACGATGATGATGTTCATGCCGGCAATGGTCGTCGTCTTTGGCTGGCGCTTCGCATCCGGGCCGGTCATCTACTGGGCCGTCTCGGCCGTCTACAGCGCGATCCAGCAATGGTTCATCACCGGCTGGGGCTCGATGCTCGATTGGTTCCCATTCCTGCCTGATCTCCCGGAGCACCGCCGCCTGGGCTACGAAGCACCCGAGAAGCGGGAGGCCCGACGTCAGAAGGCAGGCGGAGAGCAGAAGGGCCTATTCGGGTTGCTGAACCGCCAGATACAGGGCCAGGTACAGAAGGTCGATGAAAAAGACGCTGAGGACGACGACGAAACATTGGCAGCCCCAGCCGCGAAGGCGCAGCGGAAGTCGCAGAATGGGCGTTCCGGAACCAGAACCGCGCCACGACGGACGCCACCGAGTCCGGATCTTGTGCCTCGGCGGCGACGATCGAGCAAGGATCAAAGCTCCCAACAGCAGAGCTGACGCTCGTCAGTATTGATTTGACCAACCAAAGCGGCCTAGCGAGGCCGCTTCTTCACTTCCCCGAGATAGCCTCGGCGTGCCCCTGATGGACCCGCGCCAACAGCTCAGGACGCTCCAAAACTCGTCGATTTCGGCATGTAAATCACCATTTCGTGCTCGGCACGATCCTTGCATAACAAGCGTGGGTGCGAGGATCAATCGGTATCGGAGGAGCTAACCTTGAGCGCATATGATCGAAACAACCCGCCAACCCCGGACGACTACGAACAGCCTACGAGAAATGTGCGGCGAGTCGACCACGAAGTAGTCGTCGACCGTACCACGCGCGATCCAGTCGACAACGAGTTGGACGGCGATTACGAACATACTCGTCGCATCATCGCGTACCGGCGCATTTCCGCGGTCATCTGGACGATCACCGGCTTCATCGAGATCTTGATCGGGCTACGAATCCTCTTCAAGCTGCTTGCGGCGAACGCTGGCAACGGATTCGTCAACTTCATCTACAACCTGAGCGGCGTCTTCGTGAACCCTTTCCAGGGCATGGTGAATGACGTTTCGTCCGGCTCGTCCATTCTAGAAATCAACTCGCTGATCGCCATGCTGATCATTGCGCTTCTGGCGTGGGGCGTCATGAAACTGGTTTGGCTGATCCTCTCAGTGACCGAACCGACCAACGTGTAACGCGGCCAGCATCGAACGGTGATCAGAACAATTCATCTCTCAACAAGACGGGCGCCAAAATTGGCGCCCGGTTCGTTTCTGTCGGTGGCGTTGATCCCGGTTGAGGGGCTATGGCAATTTTCAGAGCGTTCGCCGATGGGCGAGGGCCCTGGAGCGCTGTTGAATTCGAAGGGTGACTAAACGCCGCCGCTAGGGAGAACGCTCGTTGGGGGCGAGTTTTATGTCGCCCAGCTGGTGATCCTTGGGCATTCCTTCTGCATGCTGCTTTACGGCAGCAACTTCGTCGGATCCTCGGCGGCCGGACCAGTCGGCGGCGTGCCGTAGCGCCAGCGGTAGTAGTGCAGTCCGACGTTGCCCATCTCAACCTTCCAACCATCAGAGTTGGACGGCGTGTAGGTGAGACAGCGTCGCTGGAAGCACTGAATCAAGACGTCCTGTACAGCCCCCGCGACCTTCACCCTCGCCCAGTACGGTTCGGTAATGGGATAACCGGTTTCGTAGAAAGCGGGTGTATAGAGCGGCCCCGTGACGTCCTGCCCATCCTGGTAAACCATGCCGGAGCTGTTGAGATAGTCCTGGAAGACGCTGGCGATGCGGTGATTCGTCTCAGGCACCAGGGCCACATCCGTTACGCCGTAGCTCGCCAGGTTCGAATCTGATCCAACGTTCCCATCGCGGGACAACGTCTGGGTGATGACGCTTCCATCGCTGAGTGGCGCGGCGCCGAGCAGCCCGGTGAAGGTGGCATAGACCGGTCCCGTAGTGTCATCCGGATCACCCGCGACCGGGATGTTGGCCGGGATGCGCTCGACGAACGTGTGGTCGCCGTTCTGCTGCTGACCGGTGATCATCTCCGTGACCAACAAGCCGTTGGTGACGAACCAATTGCCACTCTGATCGCCATACGGATTGGTGATCTCCATGCGCGTCTTGTCGAAATAGACGACTAGGCGATCGCCCTCGGGGGACTCTGCATACTGCTCTGTGCGCACGTCGAAGGCGCCCGGTCCCCAGTTCCAGGTGCGTTGGACGGCGCCCGACTCAACCGGTTGGTCGAGCGGAGCCCAGACGTCCGTGAAGTTCGGGAGCAGCACGCGACGCACGGCCGCGGCCACGTCCAGCAGTCCGGCGCCGCCACCCTGATAGGACTGGAACGACTTTCTCGCCGTCCCCGTCAAGATGGACCGCAACTGCTCGACGGTCAGCGACGGATTCACCGATTTCATCAATGCGATGGCACCAGCGACCATTGGGGTCGAGAAGGACGTGCCCGAACCGACCGCCCAGTCGTTGCCAGTGTTTGGCTGCCAGTAGGTAGTGAGGATGTCAACGCCCGGCGCCGACAGGTCGACGCGGCTCACGCGCGACGAAAATCCGGCCACGTTGTCGCCCACGTTGGTCGCTGCGCCGACCGAAATGGTCTGCGGGTAGCTGGCCGGGAACGACGCTTGGTCAGGCTTATTCCCAGCCGCGGCGACCACCGCGACGTTGTGGTTGTAAGCGTATTTGATGGCATCCTCGAGCGTTGCGCTCGGCGTGTCGGAACCCAGACTCAGATTGATGATCGTGGCGTTGTGATCCACGGCGTAATAGATGCCCTGCGCAATGACGCTCACCGGCGCGCCGTCGGTGTTGCCGACCTTGATCGGCATGATCTTCACATTCCAGGCGACTCCGGCGATGCCGATGCCATCATTCCCATTGGCCGCGATGATGCCGGCCACCCCGGTGCCATGGCCGACGTCGTCGGTCGGATCGGAATCGTTATTGAAGAAGTCGAAGCCGGGAACGACCTTGCCCGCGAGATCGGGGTGATCTGCACGGACGCCGGAATCGAGCACGGCCACCACGACTGAGTTCTGGCCGGTCGCGATCGACCAGGCATTTGGAAGATCGTCGGTCTGTGCCCAGTCCTGTTTCGAATAGAGCGTGTCATTGGGCTCGATCTGCCACTGATATTCGACGTCTGGCTCGACGTAGGATGCCGAAGGGAGGTTCAGCAGTCGAGACACCACGTCCGGAGTTTGATTCGAACTGTTGACGCGGACCGTGAAGGCATTGGAGCGGGATGAGACCTGAGTGACGGCGGAGTCGCCGACCGCCTGCTGAATCACCGAAAGCGCGTTGGAGGATCCGCCACGCAATCCAACAATCCAGTTCTGCGTCGCAACCGGAGTGGCGGCAGGCGTAGATCCAAAGAGTCCGGTAGCGCCGACACTCCCTGGCAAGGCCATCAACAGGCCAAGAATTACCGCAACCAGGCAGAATACGCTCTTTCGGCTTCGTACTGAGTCTGCCAAAATACATCCCCAAGATCTGACTGAGCCGCGCTCGCGCCAGAGCTATTCGGCGTCCACTACGACATTCCGATGGTTCCGCCCGCTCAATGTCATTGTTGGTGGGAAAACTGACCAGCACCCGTCGAACGACAGTGTCGACCAGGATGAGAATATTGATGCCGAGAACAACTGGAACAAAACTTCCCGATTCCGACAGCATGGTGAACGTTGACGATCGGCCACTAGCTATAACGTCGAAGACGTGTCATGGTTCCCTCTGTTGCCCCCGGGAACCAGACCGGACTGTCCGGGATGATATCGCTGACAGAGCGCTTGTGCCAGCCAGGAATCTGAAATCGCATGTCAGGTTGTCAAAGAACGCGACCCTTTTGAACGTGGGATCGGCAAGCACGCAAAGATATGAGTAGCAAATGGCGGAACAATTGGTGACTCGCACGTCGATCGCCATTTCCTGCGTTCTGGTCCTGTTGCTCGCTGCCTGCTCCCACTCCGCCAGTCACACACCGACACCCTCGACCGTGACCGCTTCGTCGGTCGCGCAATCCACGCCCACCGCAGCTACGGCTATAGCTTCCGCCACACCATCTCCAACGTCGCTACCGCCGGAGACGCCTACCTCGGTCCCAACGATCACACCTGCTCCGACTCCCACGCCGACGCCGACCCAGATGCCAATACCGACTACTACTCTAGTTGGCACCAATCGCCCACCGGATCAAGTCGTCGATCTGCCGAACGTTGACACGCATTACACGCTCAACGTCACCAGCCTCGATCTCAACAGTGGTGTGGTGATGATCGACGAACGCGTCGACATCTCGTCTCGTCAAGGGTGGATCCAGCGACTCTTCTTCACCGTCACCACCGCACAATGGGGCTACTTCCACTTGACCGCCGCGTCGGTAGACGGCGTTCCCCAGACACCGACGTCACTCAACGACGATTTTACGCTGGCACTCGACCCACCAGCAGGTGAACATTGGACTGTCGGATTCGAGTTCGAGCTCGATCTCACTCAGGTGCCGGAAGATTGGTACGGGTCCGGCATGGATGGGAACATCATGCGCCTCGGCTACTGGTTCCCGATCCTCTCCACCAATTTCCCATACCCCTCGACCGCTGACCCAGCGTACACACGTGTCGCGACTTTCGACGTCTCGCTGCCGCTGCCGAACGACGTTCCATTCGTCTCGACCGGCACCGAGGTCAACTCGATCGCGATCGATGCAGAGCACACCCGCCATGAACTTCACGCGGACAAAGTGCGCGACTTCGCGCTGACCATCGTGCCGGACGGTCGCATCGACACAGTCGAGACCTCAAACGGCGTCACCATTCGACTGTTGAGCAACCCGACGACCACGTCCAAACAACGCTCCACCGAGCTCGCGGCGGCCAGGACGACGATCGAGACGCTGTCGAGCTTGATCGGGCCATATCCGTATCCGGTCTTCAGCATGGCGAACGCCGGGCCGTCGTTGCCGGGCGGAATCGAATTCCCCATGTTTATCGATCTCAATCCGAACATCGGGTCCACCTCGCGACTCGTCTATCACGAGACCGCCCACCAATGGCTATACGGCATCATCGGCACGCGTCCGCAGCAGGACATCTGGATCGACGAGGGAGGCGCGCAGTTCCTGGAGGGCTACCTCGACTCCGGCACGCCGCTCCCGACTGTGCCGAATGGCGGCTATGGTTTCCCGCTCGATTCGAACGACGACGAGCTGCCGCAAGGCTCCGGGATTCCCGGTTACCAATCGATCTACGAACAGGGACAGCGCTTCTACAACGCCGTAATGGACACGATGGGAGAGGATGCCTTCTGGGGAGCCATGCAGCAGCTCTACCAAGACTTCGAATATGGAGTCGTGACCCCTTGGGATGTGCTGGTCACCTGGCAGGAACATAGCGCCGTCGATCTGCGTCCACTCTTCAAGGCCACCTTCCGTTACGCCTGGATTGACCGGCTTCCCGAGCCAGGCGGCTAATTCTGACGCCTTTCCTCGCCTCTGCGACTCCTCTACACTGATTCAAACGCGGTCAACTTCGTCGCATCGCTGGCGTGTGTGCCAGCGGGCGACCATACGTGGCGAGGGAGTCGAAGATGAAGGTAACAATTGTGGGCGCCGGAGCGATCGGCGGGACCATCGGGGCGTTCATGGGCAAAGCCGGGCATGACGTCACGCTCGTCGATATCGTTCCGGAGCACGTCAAGATCATGAATGAGCGTGGACTGCTGATCACCGGCGCGCGTGGTGACGAGCACTATCCGGTCAAAGCCATGCTGGCTGACGACCTGACAGGGCCGCTCGGCGTCGTCTTCCTGTGCGTCAAAGGACACTTCACCGAGGGCGCCATTCAGCAGATCGCGCCAAAACTCGCTCCAGACGGCTACGTCGTCTCGATTCAAAATGGCCTCAACGAAGAGATCATCGCCAAGCACATCGGTCGAGAGCGCACCGTCGGGTGCTTCGTCCACTTCAGCGCCGACTACATCGAGCCGGGAGTCATCCAGTTCAGCAACACGCATGACATGCGCATCGGCGAGCTCGACGGCAGCCTCACGCCACGATTAAACGAGATCAAAGACGCGCTCGAGTCGGTTATGCCGACCGGGATCACAACCAACATTTGGGGCTACCTCTGGGGCAAGCTTGTCTACGCGGCGATGGCGTTCGCAGTCTCGACCGTCGATGCCACGGTCTTTGAGGTGCTGTCCGACCCGCGCGGGCGACGTGTGGGACTGGAAGCCGCGGCCGAAGCGGCGCAGGTCGCGTCCGCCCAGGGATATCCGCTGGAGATGATCGCCGACTTCAATCCAAACGCGTTCGTCCGCAAGCCAGGTTGGGAGGCTGAGGCGAATCGCGTGCTCGACGAGCTGGGGCAGGAGATGCAAGGTTCGCTCAAGAGTCACATGGGCATCTGGATGGACCTGGCGATCAAGCATCGCAAGACGGAAGTCGACATGCAATCGGTACCGATCGTCGAGGCGGGAAAGCGAATGGGGATCCCCACGCCGGTTAATGAGAAGGTCGTTGAGGTCATCCATCAAATCGAACAGGGCGAGCGCGGCATGGGCTGGGAGAACCTGGACGTGCTTGAATCGGCCATTCCCGCCTCTTCACGTTGACGAGCACCCTTTGGATTTGATAGAACGTACGCGGGAAGAATTGAATTCGGCGCGACGTCTGCGTGCCATCATCGGACCGAACAACCGCGAACGTCGTATGCCGAATCGGTGGCTCGACGATCGCGAGGGACCGCCGAATGCCGGTCATGAAGATCGAGGCTGGGCGCTCAACGATCGAGCGCCCACGAAGAAGCCAATTCGTCGACCGGCAAATGCTCTGAATTCGGGAGGCCCGGGTGGCCGTCAATCTCGACGATATCACCAGTCTCGCCCGAGATATCGGCCCGCGACTTCCGGGGACCGGCAAAGAGCGACGTGCGGCGCATCACGTGATGGAACGTCTACGCGACAGCGGTGTGGCAGCCGGACTCCTCCCCATCAGGACCGCTCCCAGCTTCATTCCCATCTACTTCTCGATCTTTGCCATCATCGCGATCGCGGTGCCGCTGGTGGCCGTATCGCGTTTCCTGGGTCTCTTGATCAGCGTCTTTGGTGGCGGCCTTCTCGTTCTAGAGCTCATCAATCGGCCGCTCCTATCCGGCTTCTTCGCCACGCGCCGCAGTCACAACGTACTGGGCATCATCCCGGCGGCTGTCAACGACGAAATCGGTGAACCTGCCCGGCGCGTCATTCTGACGGCACACATCGACACCGGGCGCGGCGGCCTGCTCTGGCATCGCAGCCTGATGCGTTCGTTCCGCCTCTTCGTTCTGGTGGTGATTGGGTGCGCGCTGGCCGTACCCGTCCTTCTTCTCGCCTACACCATCCGTCAGGTTGCGGCGTTCTGGATTGCCGCGTGGGTACTGATGGCGATCCTGTTCGTCGTGGCCATCCTGATGGCGGAATCTGAATGGCGCGGCGTGCCGCTCAGTGGGGCAAACGACAACGCATCCGGTGTCGCGGTATTGCTGGCCATCGCGTCGGCAGTGCGCCAATCACACCTCGCCCACGTCGAAACGTGGCTGTTGTTCACTACCGGTGAAGAGGCCGGCTTGATCGGTATGAACCGATTCCTGGACGAAAACGACTTCAACCCCAACACGACCTATTTCGTCACGGTCGACCACGTCGGATCGGGTCGCATTCACTTCACACGTGGTGAAGGCTTGATTCGCTCGCGTCGTTCATCTGCACCACTGACGCGCCTCATTTCGGACATCTCGTCGCATCATCCTGAATGGAACGTGACGTCGGAAGTGCACCGGATGCTGCCAACTGACCAGTTCGCGGCGCTGAGCCGAGGTTATCAGGCGGTCACGATTCTGGGGCTCGACGAGAACGCCGTCCTCCCTCACTGGCACCAGGCGACCGATACGCAGGATAAGGTCAAGATTGAAACGATGCAGATCGCGGCCGATCTGGCACTGGCGCTTGTCCGTCGTCTCGACCTCGAAGTGCGCGACCGCAGGCCCAACGGGTCATCCGCTTCTGTTGAAGAATCAACCTCCAACGCGACGACGTCCGAAACGATAACGTAACTGACACGATTGGTCTGGTACGCGGATAAAGCGCCAGGGCTGGCCGTCCGTATGCCGCACATGACGCTCATGTAGTGGTTTGCTCAGCGGCGCACAGACTCGTGTGCCAACCTGTCACGACCTTGGCACGTGTCTTGCCTTCTATAGCGGCGAGCTGAATTGACGCGGCTCAGCCATTGACATCAGTTATGTCAAATGGTAAAAAGAGAGTACCGGGACGCGTCGTACGGCGTATCTCGGAACCCAATCCCTTCCCTTCCCTTGACGCGGAGTGCTTCGTCCCCCAGCGCTCCGCGTCGCCTCTTAACTCCATTCGTTTCCATGTGAACGATTCGCACGAGCGCGGACGCGATACCCGTGTAACGATTTACAAGCGGACAACCAGCATACGTACGCGTCTTTGACAATGCTCCATGCTGGCATTCAAATTGCCACCCAGAAATCAAGACGCAGTACTTGAAAGGAGTGCGTGATGCCATACGACAAGCGTTCAGAGTTGCCGGAATCAGTCCGGGATGCGTTGCCCGCTCACGGCCAGGACATCTACAAAGAGGCCTTCAACAGCGCGTTTGACGAGTATGGACATGACGAGTCCCGGGCACATCGCGTCGCTTGGGGAGCGGTCGAACGCACGTATCACAAGAACGACGACGACGAATGGGTCAAGGGCGGTTCCCGCGATTAGCCGCCGCAGTTAACACGGCCTCGTCGACGCCTGCAACATCCTCGCCCCAATGACGTAAGGCCGCATGTGTCGCCACGGCGCCCAGCAGAGCGAGAGCCGTGAGCGTGATGCCAAGGCCCCGGATTCCGGCAATCTCGAGGCCAATCGACCCCACACCGATACCAATCAAGGCTCCTGAGGCGGCACTCAGTTCATTGAGTGCCGTCGCCGCGCCGCGCGCCTCACGACTGAACTCAAGCACCGACAGCGTCGAGGCGTTCTCTTGCAATGCCAATCCACACATCACCACGAGAATCACCAGCACCGTCACGATCAGACCGGGATTCAGCGTCACGCTGGCGAACGTGAGGATTGCGACGAGCGCTCCGCCGACGACCAGCGTCAGCCAGAAACGGCCAGAGTGCAGGACGAATCCGCTCATCGCGCTGCCGCCAAAGGACATGATCCCGACGAGCGCGAAAATCTCGCCGATGCTCGACACACGCAGCCCGAATCTGAGAATGAGCAACGTGCTCAGGAAAGTCGTAAGGGCCGCATATTGCGCAAAGCGCAGCATTGCCGAGACAAGCAGCATCAACAGACGACGGTTCCGTGCGAAACGCCGGTAGCTATTGCCCGATGTCACGCCCTCGATGTGGTCCACCTGGGGGACTGAGCCTGGCAACACGGCCAACGCAACACAGAATGCGACCAGCAAGAGCGTCGTAGTAAGCAGATAACTGGCTCGCCAGCCGTACGTCTCAGCCACCTGCCCCGCCACCGGCAGAAATAAGACCTCAGACAGCGCGAACCCGGCAATCATGAACCCCATCGCCCGGCTCAGCTCACGTCCTGAGAGGAAATCGGCGGGGATGGCCAGCGCCGTGCTGATCGTCAGCATCACCGCCGTACCGTTCAGCAGAAAGTACGCGGCCGCACCCAGAGGCGTTGGGAAGGCCCAAAGCGTGATCGCCGCCGCGATACCGCACGCGAATCCTGCCAGCAGCGGCAGCCGCCGCGGATAGCGATCAACATGCGGCGCGAGCAGAATCGCCACGATGATCGTCGCCACGTTCTCAAGCGTTCTGAGTCCGCCCATAGCCGCGATCGATAGACCCGTCGAATCAGCCACGCGCGCGAGGAGTAGGCCGAACGTCTGCGTGTTGACCGTCGCGGTTAGACAGAAGAAGACGCAGGCGACGAGCAGGACGTTTCCTGATCGCCGCCGTTGGACCTCAACGCTCACGCATGTCCGACTGTCGCCCCGTCGAAATGCTCATCGTGGACAACACGGCGCATGAAGGTGAGGTACTCCTCTTTCGTCATGCGTGGCTTGTCCCGCTCCATGATCTCTTTCGCCACCCTCGCATTGTCGGCCAGCAGATCGACTACCGTCATGGCCATCAGCTTGGCCGGCAGGATGTAGGCCAGGTAGCGATCCTCGATCGTCCAATCGGCGCCATGGCCGGCACCGGAGAACCCACCGACGTATGGATGAAGCGCGGGCATGATATGGGCGACGTCCCCCATGTCGGTCGAGCCGGTTCGATGACCCATCTCTTCCCACTGCGACCCGTCATAGAAGTGATTGAAGTTGCCCTTGAACAGGTCTGCCATGTGTCGGTTGTTGAAGAGCGGCATGTAGCCGGGCAACGTCTGGATCTCGACTTGGGCGCCGAGCGCAACGGCGCCCGCGCGAAGCGCGCGATCGACCTTGGTGGACGCCCCTTCGATGCCTTCGGTCGTCTTCCCGCGCACGTAGGTTTCGAGTCGCACGTCGTTGGGGATGACGTTCACAAGATCCCCGCCACGCGTCAGAATCGGATGCACCCGAATAGCGTCTTCGTCCCGGAACGTCTCGCGCTGAGCATTGATGGAGGCCAGCGCGATTTCGGCAGCGTACAGGGCGTTGATGCCGCGATCTGGAGCCCCACCGGCATGCGCCGCCCGGCCGACGAAGCGTGCTTGCTTACCCACGAATCCATTGTTCGACGCCGAGACGCCCGCGATGGCTGACATGTTCTGACTGCTGGCGGCATGCACCATCATTGCCATGTCGATGTCGTCAAATTCACCCTTGGCGATAAGCTCGCCTTTGCCGCCCAGGAACTCCAGCTTGCCTTCGCGCCGCAGCGAGTTGCGGTAGTCGATCTCGACGTATTCTTCGGCCGGAACGGCGAAGAAGGAGATGCGGCCGGAGAGTTCCGTCAGAACGCCGGATCCGAGAATGCCCATGGCCGTTCCAAGCATCGTGGCGATCTGCGCGTTGTGCCCGCAGCAGTGTGCCGCTCCGGTCTCGGGGTTACACGACGGATGGTCGGCTACCAGAACCGAATCGAGCTCGCCGATCACCGCCACCGTCGGACCGTCGCCACCGGTCTGGACCATGCTCTTGACGCCGGTGAGGGCCAGACCTTCCCGCGTGGGAAGATCGAGATAGTTCATGACGTCCTTCACGATGGCTGCGGTGCGGACCTCCTTGAACCCGAGCTCGGGATCCTTGAAGATCTGTTCACCGATTTCGATGATCCGATCCGCGTTGCGATCGATCTCTTCACACACGCGCCTCTTGAGTTCCTCAGTGGTCACGATTCGATCCTGTTCCCTTTGTAGGCGACGTTCTTCCTCCGTTGCCCACATCATTCAGACTGGAAAGCCATTCTAGCGCAGTCCCATCAATGTGCAGACTTGAATCGGCTGGTCGGGGACGTTCAGTCCAGCCAGGGCGATCATGACCCGCAATCGAGCGCATTGGGTACAATTGAGGCGTGAGTGAACGCTCGGCGCCGGCGTCACCGCCTTCGTTGCATCGATCGCTACGGCGTCTGGGGAGAGCGTAAATGAGATCGGTTCCAGGACAGGATCAGGGAGAGCCGGGCACGCTATCGGGTCGCATTCTTATCTGTGGCACCGGGTTTCTGGTGGCGTCCGGGATGTGGGCGATCCTTGGGTTCTTTCGCTATGCGGGCGGGCTCCACGCAGCGGGGTTGATTGACTTGGCGTTGACCATCGCCAATCTCCCAGTGGGCGTCCTGATATTCCGGCGGGCACACGGTATCTGGTACGTCGGGCTTGCATTGTGCGGGATCGGAATGGCCGCAACGCTACCGAACCACTATTACTTTCCGCTTGCGGTGGTGGGGATTCTTGGCCTGTTGCTCTACCTCTCGCACGACGACCTTCCCGATATGCAGTTGAGTGGTTCCGCGCCCACAGACCGTGCATAGCAACCTGTCGACCATCTCGAGGGCTGCGTTGGTCGAATACTGAGCCAGGTCGGCGTATTCGGCATCGACGTGGCGTCGACACCAGTCGGGCACGGGATCTGGCGATTTTCCTCTAGTGCAATTTTCTTGTTCTGAGCGTTACAATGACCACCGAGGCGCGGCGCGACTTGACGGACATTGCGGGCCAATCGGCACGCTCCGCCTGAGACCGATTGCGCATCCACGTGTGCATCGGTGAGAGCAGGAGTCTTTGATGCGCAAACACATGGTGCTCGTTTCGGATGACGACGCTCCCATCTTGCGTCTCGTTCGTGCGAAGCTCCAGGCAGACGGGTTCACCGTCCTGACCGCGATGAATGGTGAAGAGGCCGTTCAGATTTTCGAGCAGGAGCACCCGGACATCGTTGTGCTCGATTTGATGATGCCGGTTATGGACGGGTTCGAGGCCATGCAGCGAATCCGGCAGACGTCGAACGTCCCCGTCATCCTCTTGACCGCTCGTTCCGGAGCGCAGGATAAGATTCGCGGGCTCGATCTCGGCGCCGACGACTACATCACCAAACCGTTCAACCCGGACGAGCTCTCCGCTCGTGTGGCCGCCGTGCTGCGCCGCTCGAGTGGAGCGACCACACCGGCCGCACAGACGCTGGTCTACGATCACGTCACAATCGATCTGGCAAACCGACAGGTCACTGTTCACGACAAAGAGGTGCGCTTGAGCCGCACCGAGTGGGAGCTCCTCTATCAGCTCGCCAGCAACGCCGGCCGCGTGATGCTCCATGGCGAGCTCCTCTCGCGCATCTGGGGCCCCGAATTCCGCGACGAGACGTATTACCTGCGCACCTGGGTGAGCCGCTTGCGCGCCAAGCTGGAGGACGACCGGGAAAATCCGGAGCTCATCACGACGTTCCCTGGCATGGGCTATAGACTCGAGCCGCCTAAAGAGGTCGCGTGACATGCCCGGCAGCGCGAGCTCGCCGGTTCTGGCAGCACTCTCCGCTGCGTTCAACGTAGATGTCCAGTCCGCCTATGCTCTGACCGACGATGTACGCAACGCGGCACAGCTGGCCGTGGGGGCTGGTTCAGGCAGCCAGCCATTCGTCGTCGACGGCCAACGCTATCTCGGCTGCTACTGCGATCAGCGCCGCATGACCATCGTGTTTGGACCGTACCGGCGCGACTGTGACGAAGCGTCGGACATCCCCGCGCTGTCGGCCGAGCTGGAACAGAAGGCGGGCGAGGCGCTCGCGCTTTCAACTCAGGCATATTGCGAGCTGGACAGCGTGCGTCACGAGCGACTGGAGCTCGCCAGCCAGTTAGAGCTGGTCGGGAGCGCGGTCATCGCCATCACGGGGCAGCTCGGAATCGAGACCGTGCTGCGACGGATCGTCGATCTGGCGCGCGAGTTGGCCGGCGCACGCTATGCGGCGCTGGGCGTGCCCAACGCCCAGGGTGAGCTGGAAAGCTTCATCACGTCCGGCGTTACACCCGCCCAGGAGCACGTCATCGGTCCGCGGCCGCGCGGCCTCGGCATCCTCGGGCTTCTATTGCGAGAACCGAAGATGATCAGGCTTGCCGATCTCAAGGAGAATCCTGAATCAGTCGGATTCCCGCCCAACCATCCGCCGATGAAGAGCTTTCTGGGGGTACCGATCGTCACGCACGGACGCGTGCTGGGCAATCTCTATCTCACCGAGAAGCGGACCGGTACCGAGTTCAACGACGACGACGCGCGTCTCGTCGAGATCCTGGCTCGCCATGCCGCCGTCGCCATCGAAAATGCGCAACTCTACGAACGACTGGACCTCGACCGTCGCAGGCTGAACCTGCTCATCGACCAGTTCCCCGAGGCGGTCATCGTGGTCGAGTCCGATCCTGAGCAGGTCACCATGGTCAACCAACAGACGTCGCGGCTGCTTGGGTGGGACATCCAGACTCCAATGCCCTTGATTGAGTTCCTCCACAGGAATCGGCGTCTCGACCTGGAAGGGAATCAGATTACCGACGATCACGTTCCCATGGTCAGGGCACTTCGGCGTGGCGAGGTGCTGACCCGATCCGAGCTCTTGATTGAGCGACCGGATGGCGAACGCATCACGATTCTTGTCAATGGCGCTCCATTGATCGACGATCGAGGGACCGTCACCTCCGCGGTCGCGGTCTTCCAGGACTACACTCAGATTCGGGACGCCGAGCAGATCAAGGACGACTTCCTCTCACTCGTCTCGCATGAATTGCGAACGCCGCTCACGACGATTCGCGGCGGCGCGTTCATGCTGCGACACGACCTCGAGAGCCTGGACGAGTTCGCGCAAGAGTCGATTCTCGCCGACATCGAGCGGGAGGGCGAGCGACTGCAGTTCATCATCGAGAACATGGTCCAGCTCGCCAACATCCGCGCTGGGCGCTATTCGTTGGAGACGGAGCCGCTGCACGTGCGCCTGGTCATCGAGCGCGCCATTCGCGTCGCGCATGAGACGGCTCCGGAGCGACGGTTCAACTCCACCATTGAGCCGAACCTCTTCGCCGAAGCCGACCAGATCAGCGTCGACCAGATCCTGCTCAACCTGCTGCGCAACGCCATCAAATACACGCCGTCGAATTCCGAGATCGAGGTAGAAGCGCAACGAGATGGCGACATGATCGAGATCTGCGTGCGCGACCACGGACCCGGCATCTCCGACGAGGATCTGCCGTTCGTCTTCGAACGCTTCCGGCGAGGCGCGGAAAGCCAGCGTAGTCGTATCGAGGGCATGGGCGTGGGCCTCTACCTGGCGAAGAACCTGGTCGAGGCGCATGGCGGCACCATCGTGGCCGAACGCCCGACTGACGGCGGAACCCGCATCCGCTTCACCATTCCCGCGCTGGACGACGAAGATTGACGGCCTAACCGCAAATCGCCGTGTAACGACGTCCACACCTGTGCCCCTTTTACCTCACACGAAGAAGCCGACAGTCCATCGCGAGCGCGTGAGCGCTGGCTGGTGTCGTCGGCTCCCAATTTCGGCAGGTTGCTGCTGTGTTCAGGCCTTATCGTATGGGCAAAACGGCGCTAACTCGCCATACTTCGGTTCCTACACGCATCCGCAATTGCCCGTTTCCGGCGCTGGGATGATGTTCTGGTTGAGCCGGAAGACATTCTCGGGGTCGTATGCACGCTTGATCTCACTCAGGCGGGCATAGGTGGCCGGCGGATAGGCTTCATGAACGCGATCCTCTCCTTCGCGATGCATGAAGTTCACGTACACACCCGTCCCTTCATGGCGAATCGTCTTCCAGACAGACTCGACCCAGGCTCGATGCGGAGCATTGTCTTCCGTCGGGTCGAGCCACAGACCGAGGATGGCGACGAGGTAGCGGACGTCTCGATGTGCGAACGCGGTAGCGTCTTTGCTCACACGGCCCATTTCTCCTCCGAGTCCGCGCAAGTGGACGATGCTGAACGGCGAGGAACTGACCTCTATCCCATGAAGCATGGCATCCAACGCCTCGTCACTGAGTTCCTTCGCGAACATCGACCGGATCGCCGCGCCATGCGGGTAGGCCTGGTGTGCCGTAGATAGGTAGATGTCCGAATAGGGCATCGGACGCACAACGTCGGCGATCGGCTCCGCGAGCGCTCGCAGCGGCGCAAGGGCACGTTCCCCTTCCTCAAGCGCACCCGACCAGCACACAAGGATTGAGAGGACCAACTTCCCAACCATGTCCTCGGGAATGAATGGCGCTGGAGGAGCATGCATCAGGTTGGCGATCGTCGAGAGATCGTCGGGCGCTGACGCCGTGTACTCGAGATAGCCACGCAGGACGTCTCGGCTGGCGGGCAGGATCAGGTCTCCGCCAAGAATCTGCGCGACGGGAGCGAGTCGCAGAGTGAATTCAGTGACGATGCCGAAGTTACCTCCTCCTCCGCGAATGGCCCAGAAGAGGTCGGCGTGGGCGATCTCACTGACCACGAGGATGTCACCCGAGGCCGTAACAACCTCCGCCGAAATGAGGCTATCGATGGTGAGCCCATACTTGCGCACCATGAACCCGATGCCGCCACCCGTGGTCAAACCACCGAAGCCCACTGATGACGTGTCACCCGTGGTGATGGCCAGTCCATGCTTTCCAGCCTCTTCAGCGAGATCGCCCGACGTCACACCTCCCTGGATGCGAGCGACCCGGTTGACCGGGTCGACGATCATACGCTTCATGGCCGAAAGATCGATGACCAGGACGTCGTCCTCCATGCTGTGCCCCGCGAGACTATGCCCGCCGCTCCGAACGGCCACGGTGATGGATCGTTGGCGGGCAAAGGTCACCGCCTCGGCCACGTCGATGGCATTTGCCGCCCGCACGATCGCGAACGGATAACGATCGAACGCGACGTTTTGAACTTTCCGAACCTCATCGTACTCGACGCTATCCGGCGTGATGAGATTGCCGGAGATGCGCTGACGGAGAAGAAAGAGCTCATCCGTCGAGGTGGTGAATTGAGTTGCGACAACCATGTTTGGCTCCTTACTTGATGAACGAGCAATTGTCTGATTTACCAAGATTCGATGTGACTGGACGGGTCGATTCCCAGGGGATCAACCCAGTCAACATGGATTGGGATCTTGCGCCCACGGTGTGCGACACACCCGAGTGAGACGTCGAAGATCGAAGCTCTTCGATCGCACGAGCCCATCGCGGACCCGGCTCTAATCCGGGCGGTCAGCGGCCGAGCCACAATGCGGAGCGGAACGCGCGTGTACATTGGTCCTCCCTGGTTCGATGAATGTGTTGCCTCGGTCACCGAGACGCTGCTTACGTCATTGGTCCGCATCGCGTCGTTGTCCGGCGCGTCTGCCATCTAACGCGGTCGAGCCGGGACGATGATCGATATGCCGTACCGGGCGGCAGTCGTCACCAATCTCTCGATGACCTGCTGATCTCCGTCTGCGTCATCCGGCTCACCCAGCTCTTGCAGGTAGCCTTCGAGACCGGCCGGCGAGAGCAATACGAGCAGCCGTGCCTCTTCAGTCTCGACTTTGATTGCGTGGTCCTTACCTCGTGGCAGGAACTGCCATGTCCCGACCGGTCCATCGACGCACTCGCCGCTGACGTCAAACGTCACATGTCCTTCAAGAACGCAGACGAGCTCGTCCTCACGGCTGTGCACGTGTCTCGGAGTCTCGCTTCCTCGCCGTTCGAGCGATTCGAAAACGGCGAACCGGCCGTCGGTACTGTCTCCGGACACCAGCACGACCCACTGATTCCCGGCCGGCATTGCGATCAAGATTCACCTCCTTTGCCGCATCCGGCGCCTCACCTCGATGCCCCACACGACATTCGTCTTCTGTGCTCTATCCTGAGCAATGGCTGCCTGGGCAGACAGGCACGCGACTGCCACAGTTGGGCGCGGCCGCCAACTGTAGGGGTAGCGTCTCCCTGTTCCGGACGAGATCCGCGATGCTAGGATTCGGGCGTGCCGAATGCAGCAGTTCGTTGGAGTACAGGCATGGAAGACGAGGCGTTCGTTCCGTTCGGTTCTCTGCTTCGACGATTTCGAGAGGCGGCCGGCCTGACGCAGGAACAACTGGCGGAGCGGGCCGGAATCAGTGTCAAGGCCGTCAGTGCCCTTGAGCGCGGGCGCCGTCAACGGCCTTATCCCCACACCGTCCGCGCGCTGGCCGATGCGCTCGATTTGCCCGACCATGCAAAGACGGAGTTCCTTCAGGCAGTTCCGAGCAGAACCCATCCGGAAGTCGAGACACTGTCGCCGTCCATCTCGTTGCCTATGTCGCCGACGCGCATCATTGGCCGCGCGCGAGAAGTGGAAGAGTTGTCAGACGCTCTCCGTGATTCGGGAGTGCGCGTGGTGACGCTGACCGGGCCGGGAGGAGTCGGCAAGACGCGGCTGGCCCTTGAAGTAGCGGCTCGGCTTGCAGAGCACACGTTCTCAAGAGTGACGTTCGTCTCACTGGCCACGCTGTACGACGCCGCTCTGGTTCTTCCGGAGATCGCTCAGGCGCTCGGAGTAGTCGAGGACGGAACTGCCTCGATCCACGAGTCCATCGCCGCCAACGTCGGCGGGCGTCCGTGGCTCATCGTCCTCGACAGCGCTGAACACGTTCTCGACGTTGCGCCAGAAATCGCAGCACTGCTCGCGGACTGTCCCGAAATCACACTTCTCATCACGAGCCGAGCACCGCTGAGGATTCGGTCGGAACGGGAGTATCCGGTGCGCCCGCTCGACTCGCCCGATCTGAGCCGCGTGCCGACGCTGGACGAGGTCGAGCGGGTCAGTTCGGTGGAATTGTTCATCGAGCGGGCGCAAGCGGCCGTACCAACCTTCGCGTTGACACAGGCGAATTGCGCGGCGGTGGCGGCGATCTGCAGACGGCTCGACGGTCTCCCGCTTGCGCTTGAGTTGGCGGCAGCGCGCGTACGATCTTTGGGACCAACTGACCTGCTTGCGCGTCTCGATCATGTGTTGCGGTTGCTTGTTGACGGCTCTCGGGACCTCCCTCAACGACAACAGACGATGTGGGCCGCGATTGACTGGAGCTATGAGCTTCTCAAGCCCACCCAGCAGGTACTTTTCCGCCATCTTTCGGTCTTCTCGAACGGTTGGACGCTCGAGGCCGCGGAGCGCGTGTGCGCCATTGGCGCGATTGATAGCGACGATGTGCTCGAGCTTCTGTCAGGTCTTGTGGAGCAGTCACTCGTCACGGTCGATACGGACTCGAACGGCTTTGTCCGCTATCGGATGCTGGAGCCAATTCGCCAGTTCGCTCGTCATCAGGGTGAGCAAACGGGAGAGATTGCCGAACTGTCCGAGCGTCACTTCGAATGGTTTCTGTCATTTGCTCAGCATGCTGGAGGCGAGCTTAGGGGCGCGGAACAGCATCAGTGGCTCGACAAGTTGGAGATCGAACACGACAACCTTCGCACGGCCCTCAACTGGAGCCAGCAGCCCAACGCCGCCGGTGCACAGGAACTGCAACTCGCAACGTCGCTTTGGCGATTCTGGGAGACCCGCGGATATATTACCGAGGGCCGCCGCTGGCTGGAGGACGCCCTTGAAAGAAATGCCGACGTCCCCCTTGAGCTACGCGCGCGAGGGCTCAACGCAGCGGGGAATCTTGCCCGAGATCAGGGCGACAATACCCGTGCGACGGAACTCCACCAAGCCAGTCTCGGGATACGCCGCCAGCAGGGTGACGAGTACGGACAGGCACAATCTCTGACAAACCTGGGAAATCTGATGCTCGATCAAGGGAACTACGAGCCTGCGACCCGGCTCTACTCTGAAGCGTTGTCGTTCTTCCGTGAACATGGGGAGAAATGGGACATCGCCAACGCCTCGAACAACCTGGGAATCGCGCTCGGCTACCTTGGCGATTACGATCAAGCGGCCGTCGCGCTCGAAGAAGCGCTCAGACTACGTGAGGAAATCGGAGAGACTGCGTCCCGAGCCCGCTCGTTGGATGCGCTCGGCGTCGTCATGCAGAAGCGAGGTGACTCGACTCGGGCAGCTGAACTTCATCAGGCAAGTCTTGCTCTGCGGCAGGAACTCGGCGACAAACGCGGGATCGCCATTGCGCTCAACAATCTCGGCGTGGCGGTCAAGCGCAGCGGTGATCTGGATCAATCCAGGCAGTTGATCGAGAAATCGTTGCGGCTTCGCCGGGAAATTGGTGACCGGTTCGGCATTGCGGTGTCGCTAGGTTCGCTCGCTGACGTCGCGCGCGACGAAGGCGATGCCTCACAGGCGATCCGTCTCTACAAAGAGGCGTTGATGCTGCAACGACAGATCCAGATCAAAGATGGGATCGTTGATTCTTTGCTCGGACTTGCGATCATTCTTGCAGCCAGAGGCGAACGGGAACGCGCGGCACGCTTCATCGCGGCGAGCGACCGATTGCGGGCAGAGATGAATCTGCGTGTGCCACCGTCGAACCTCGCTGAGTATGACGCCATCGTCGCGAAGATTCAGGCCTCGCTCGGAGACGATGTGTACGTGGAAGCTCGCGCCAAAGGACTTGAACTCTCGCTCGGTGAGGCTATTGATGAGGCGCTCGCTCTCCCCGATCGTGACCAGCCCTGACCTCACTCCGTCGCATCTCAGGTGACGAACCCGAACGTTCGAACGTTCGGGTAACCAGAGCCCGGGGCAGATTCTCACCTGTGCGTGCGCTCTATCAACGGATGCCGGATCGACCGATCCGGCCTCAAACCTTGTGTTTCCAGTGAAACATCGGAGAAATCCTGGCCTGATTCATCACGATTCGAGCTGCCCTCTTCACAAGTCGACGGATTCTCGTTTACAATGCGCAGACCCGACAAACATACTCGAACTCACGCGAGGAGTCCGCCAATATGGCCAGACTGATCGATGACATTGACCACGCCATCATCTCCTGCCTGCAGCTCGACAGCCGGACACCGAGCGCGGAAATTGCGCGTCGTGTCGGGGTCGCCGAGCGAACGGTGCGCGCACGAATCGACCGATTAGTTCACGATAAGGTCGTTCGGCTCGTCGCGCTGGTGAGCCCGGAGGCGCTTGGCTACACCGTCACCGCCGACGTATTTCTCGAAGTGGAGCTCGGCCGCGTGCAGGAGGTAGCCGCGCTCGTGGCAGCGTTCCCCGAGGTCACGTACGTGGGCATGACCACGGGAGACCGAGACATCAGTCTCCAGCTCTACGCATACTCCGTCGATTCGCTCTACACCATCGTCACCGAGCGGCTCAACCGCATCCCCGGTGTGCTGCGCGCACGCACGTTCGTCATTCCCCGCATCATCAAATCGATCGAGAACTGGTCGATTCCGGCGCGCCCTCTTGACGGCAACGGCCGCCGGAAGGATTCTGAAGCCATTCTGTCGACCACCGAATCGTAGATCCGGCGCAGAACCCGGACACAACATGATCAGAAGGTGATGAGAGTGGAATCTCGCTCGCATAGCCAGGAGCAATGGCTCGATCGCGCGTCAGACGTGCTTGGTGGCACCCTCGGCGCATTTCGCCTCCCAGCCGACCAGGCAGTGGTCGTGGCACGGGCTCAGGGGAGCAAAATCTACGACGTAGACGGCCGGGAGTTTGTCGACTACCTGATGGGCTCGGGGCCTCTTCTGGTGGGCCACGCGCATCCAGCGGTCGTAGACGCCGTCCAGAAACAGGCCGCGCTCGGTTCCACCTACTACACGCTGAACGAGCCGATCATCGAGCTTGCCGAACGCATTGTCGAAGCGGTGCCGTGCGCGGAGGAGGTTCGCTTCGTCAGCACCGGCACCGAGGCGACGTTCCACGCCATGCGTATCGCCCGCACATTCACCGGCAAACCCAAGATTCTGAAGTTCGAGGGCGGGTTTCACGGCGTGAACGACTACGCCATGATGAGCGCGCACGCGACGCGGCAGACCTCATACCCCACGCCCATCCCGGACTCCGCTGGAATACCGAAAGAGGTCGAGGCCGACATCCTCATTTCGCGCTGGAATGACGTTGAGCTGACGCGCTCGATCGTCGAACAGCATGCCGACGAGCTTGCGGCGGTCATCTGTGAGCCGCTGCAGCGTTCGCTGCAACCCTCTCCAGGCTTTCTCGCCGAGCTTCGCTCGATCACGCAAGCGCACAACGTGCTGCTGATCTTCGACGAAGTCGTCACCGGTTTCCGACTGGCCTACGGGGGCGCCCAGGAGCGCTACGGCGTCGTGCCGGACATCGCCGCCTACGGCAAGGCCGTGAGTGGCGGCTATCCGATGGCGGCCATCGCCGCCTCGCACGAGATCATGGCCGTCACCGATCACATACGACGTGGAAATCTTCCAGTCGCACATCTCGGAGGGACGCTCAACGGTAACCCAGTCGCGGCCGTGGCCGGCCTCGCGACGCTCGAGATTTTGCGCGGCGAAGGTACATATGACCAGCTCTATGGGACGACCGAGCGAATCAAGGGCGGTCTGCGCGAACTCCTCTCGGAGCGAGGTATGGCCGCCGACGTTTCGGGCGAAGGACCGCTCTTCCAGGTCTTCTTCACCGATACGACGGTTACGGACTATCCAGGCGTGCTGGCCAGTGATCGTGCCAGGAGCCGCAAATTTGGCAACCTTTGCGTGGAACGCGGGCTGCTCGTCAATCCGGGTGAAAAATTCTATGTCTCCCTGGCTCACGACACCAACGACGTCGAACGCACACTCGACGCATTCGAAGGCGCCCTCGACGCGCTCGATTAAGACCGCTGACCGCGGAGAACGTTGGGTTCGGACGGTCGACGACGCGTTGGAGTTCGTTCGCGAGGTCGGGCTCTGCCTGATCTTCAGCCAGACGAAAAAGTCCAGGCGAGAGCCGTTGATCTCGCTGTGGGATGTGGTTGACGCACCCGACAAACAGCCCGGTGAGCGCGGGTTCGGTGAACGCACGGGGGTGGTTTGGCGGCTGAAGAACGACTTGCCGATGATCCATCCGGAAGAGATCTTCTACGGCAAGCTCGCCGGCGGGCGGGCGATGCTCTGCACGCTCGAACGGTTGAGACAGATCTACCCGTCTCAGCGCTTGCAGCCGCAAGACGCCGGTCGTGATGCGCAGCGGCTGCTGGAAATCATTCGACTTCGGCCCATCACCAACGGTGAACTCAGGCTGGACGCGGGATTCCATCAACCTTCGGATCGTTCACGTTTCGAACGCGCGTTGCAGGAGCTTCAAATCGGGATGCAAATTGCGCGAGTCGACGTCGATCCGGACACATGGTTTCTCTTTGACGCCGTCTACCCCGAATTTGTGAACGAAACGGCGTGACTTCCAGCAACGTGAGTGCGTCTCAACGGCGGGTGATTTTGAGAACGTCGTCGATGACGTGCTGCAGCGCGCGCAAACGTTCGTTCAAAGCCGCTCGCTCTGCTTTACCCACCGTCGCCGCGCGATAGGTTTGAAGTAGCTTCGCCATTGAAACGATGTGACTGTCCAGCTCGGCGAGCGACGTACCGTTCCAGCGAATCGCCGATGGCATGTCCTCCGCATCGCCGTCGCCAAGCAGCCGCCGCATCGCGGACGAACTATCCGAACCGCCGGAACGCTGTTTCGAGCGCTGCGTCGACGCATCAATTGCCTCGCGCATGCCGCTGAAGCGGCGCTCGATCTCCGGCTCGTCCAGGTCGACAAAGGACGGATCGGCACGCACCGCCCGCGCGAGGCGCTGCGCGGCGGTCTGCGGCAGGTTGTCGGAGAGGATCAGTTTGGCAAGCACCTCCTGAGCGGTCTCAGGCAGCCCCTGCAGCACGCGCGTTTGCTTCTCCGACAGGCGCCCGGCTCGCAGTTCTTGCTGCACGCTCTCGGGAAGCTTTTCGGTTCCAAGAAGCTGGAAGAGACGGCTACGGCGGATGCCGACGGCTTCGGCCACCTGCTCCCACGGCGCATCGCTCATCTGACTCTTCAGCGCCCGCAGCGCGGCGGCTCGGTCGATGGCGTTGAGGTCCTCACGGACAACGTTCTCCATCAGCTGTTGAATCAGCCGACGTTCTTCAGGCACCTCACGCACGATCGCGGGGATCGACGGAAGTCCAGCGATTCGCGCGGCGCGCCAGCGCCGTTCCCCATGGATGATGACGTAGCGATCGCCATCACCTTCATAGCGAACCGCGATCGGCTGCAGCACACCTTCGAGTCGCATCGATTCAGCCAGCTCCTCGAGACGCTCGTCGTCAAACGTCTGACGCGGCTGCGCGGGGTCCGGAGTGATTCGACTCAGCTGGATCTCTTTCGCGTTCGGCAGGTCGTTGACTCCAGTGGCGCGCGGTGTCGTGTCGGTGAAGAGCGAATCGACCGTGAAACGCCGTCGACGAGCCGAACGGGTGGTGGTCTCAGACACTGGCAACGCTCCCAACCCGTCTCTCGACGAACGCGGCGACCTCACGATATGCAATCGAGATCGAAGATCTCGGCATGTATTGCAGAATGGACGAGTTCTCGGCGATTGACTCGGCGCTCTTGACGGAGAGCGGGATGGGCGGCAGCAGCTCGAGCTCCGGGAAGCGTTCCTTCAACGTCTCGATCATATCGGCCGCCAAACGCGACGAATGGTGCACCTTCGTCGGCAGGAACCCCACCACTTCCAGCCGTGGGTTGAGCCGACGAACACGATCCACTGTCTCGAACAGGCGCCGCAGCACCATGAGCGAAAGCGGATGCGGCTCAATCGGGATCACCAACGCCGACGACGCCACCAGGATGTTGATGCTGAGGATATTCAACGCGGGTGGGCTATCGATCAGGACAAAGTCATAGGGCAGTGGCTGCGACTGCCGCAGTTTCTCGTCCAGCCGCCGCTCCCGTTCCAGCACGTTCAGGAGCTCGAGCTCGGCTGCCGCCAGGTCGGGATGGCTCGGAACAAGATCCAGCCCGGCGATGCCGGTCTGCAGCACGACGTCCGCCAGCGGCAGACGTTCGTCGGCGAGCAGATCGTATACCGACAGATCGAGCTGAGTGACGTCGACCCCGAGGGCCATGGTAAGACTCGCCTGTGGATCGAGATCCATCGTCAGCACGCGACGGCCGCGCTCGACGAGCGCCGCCCCGATGTTCAACGTGCTGGTTGTTTTGGCGGTCCCACCCTTCTGATTGAAGAATGCGACGATCGGTGTCATGGCAGACTCCCCGATCCAGTATGTACGTACATTATGAACGCCAAGGATAGCAGATCCCCCCTACGGAGTCTAGCAATTCGCTGACTATGAGTCACCGTCAAATTGACCGCCCGCGGCAAGACCGGCTCGCTTCAGCATCCCAATCCTTTCGATATGCCGTGGCCGTTGTCGGGAAAGCCATTCGCTGACCCACAATTCCCCCAACCTGCCGCGATCTCCACGATAATGGAACCGTTCGTGCACTCCTGCCGCTGGTCGTTTTCCGTGCGGAAAGTGGAACCTGACGCGGAAACCGCTTCGCCGACGGGGAGATTCGACCCCGAGCCGCGAAAACCCGTACAATCGCTGCGGGAAAACGCCGCCAGAAAGTGTTGGCGCGTTCATGAGGAGGTTTTGTGTCCCTGGCGTTGCCCTTCGTTCTTGCCAATCGCTATCGTCTCACGTCGCGTATCGGCGAGGGCAGCTTTTCCGAAACCTATTTGGCAACCGACACGTCGCTCGAGCGACAGGTAGCCGTCAAGATCTTGCGCGAGCACTATGCGCGCGATCCGCGGTTCGTCACGCGTTTTGAACGCGAGGCTCGTGCCGCCGCCGCGGTCGCACACCCCAACGTCGTCGACATCTTCGACTACGGCCGGGACGACGACACCCTCTTCATCACCATGGAATGGGTGGATGGCAGCGACCTCAAGCATCTGATTCGGGACCGAGCGCCGCTACCCATTGACGAATCCACACGCCTCATTCGTGAAATTCTACGCGGCCTTGGTGCCATTCATCGGGCCGGCATCATCCATCGTGACGTCAAACCGCAGAACGTCCTCATTTCAAGCGACGGACAGGCGAAGCTGAGCGACTTTGGCATCGCCCGTGGCAGCGTCGATTCCGGTCTGACCGACACAGGCATGGCGCTTGGCACGGCTGCCTACATGGCGCCTGAGCAGGCCAGCGGAGGCAACGTCACGAGCTCCGCTGACCTCTATTCCGCCGGAGTCATCCTGTTCGAAATGCTCACGGGTGAGCTTCCGTTCCCCGGTGATAATCCCGTCCAGGTGATGTATCGGCACGTCAACGACGTTCCGCCACGGCCGCGCGAAATCAACCCGGCCATACCGGCGGCGCTGGAGATGGTCGTGATGCGCTCCATGGCCAAAGATCCAGAAGACCGTTTTCAATCGGCCGATGAGATGGAAGCCGCGCTCAACCGTGTGCCGTCCGCGGACGAATCGACCCGCATCATGGCGGCAGTCGCCCCTCCCACCACACGACGCCCGGTACGGGCCGCTGGTGGTGGAGGTGGCGCGCCTCCACGTCGACGCGCTTCGGCGCCCGATGGATCGAATCCGGCCTGGCCGTTGATCCTGGTGGCTGCACTGCTCATCATTCTGGGGCTTGGCGCGATCGCGATCCTCGCCATGCGCGACAACAATAACAACGCGTCGACTCCGACCGCTCCGGCGGTTGCCCAATCGGCAACGAGCACGACGACGCCGACCGCCACTGTGGCGCCGACCCCGAGCCCGGAGCCGTCACCGACGCCGACACCGGTACCACCCACACCAACGCCAGAGCCGGCAACACCAACTCCGGTGCCACCGACGCCTACTCCGGAACCACCGACGCCAACTCCGGTGCCGCCGACGCCCACGCCTGAGCCGCCGACGCCGACACCTGGCAACAGTACACCGCAAGCTGGTCAGCCATTGCCGATCGCTCAGCTGACCGACTTCATTCGCAATATGAAGACGGTGAAGCTCAAAGGGAGCGACTTCGACGGCGCGTATACGACCCCGATTCAGGGCGAGCCCGAGGGGACAGCCGCCTTCTTCAGCCAACAAACCAATTTCAGCACCGGCTCAGCGAAATTCGGCTATAACCCAAACTCGGCGGTGCCGGTCATGGTGCTGGAGTTTTCCGGATTCGACGACAATCGCGAAGCGAAGACCCCGATTCAGATCGAGATCAATGGAAAAGTAATCTGGCAGGGTCCAAGTCCGTTTCCCAACGCCGATTGGGGGACGTACGGGCTCATGCTCGACGACCTCTCAATGCTGCATGACGGGTCGAATACGCTGACCATCTCCAACACAGCCTCGCAGGGGGTGGTCCCAGCGCCACCATTCTTTCTCATCCAATCGGTCGTCATTCATTACCGGTGACACCCCAATATGAACTCAATCGTTCAATTAGTGTAGTGGGTAAGCAACGAACGGAGCGTTTGTGAGACGCGCCGCTGTTCTCTCGATACTGACACTGCTTCTGACCAACATCTTCACTGCTGGAGTGAACGCTGAAGCGCCGGCGACCGGATCGTTCCTGGCCGTCTGGCAGCGCACTGATCTGCCGGTTGCGGTCGACAACGTGCAACGTAGCTGGCTGTGGGGTGATCAGCTTTCGGCGAATCCGATGGTCGAGTCCTATAAGGATTCGCCGGGCGGCGTGCGCGTGGTGCAGTATTTCGACAAAGGACGCATGGAGATCACCGATCCGCAGGCAGATGTCACGTCGCCCTGGTATGTCACCAGCGGGCTTCTCACGCGCGAGCTCATATCAGGTCGCTTACAGCTTGGCAGCAGCTCCTTTGACGACACCGGCCAACCTGCCAAGGTTGCCGTCGCCGGAGACGACACCAATACGTTCCCGACATATGCGGACCTTTCCGGCTGGATCGATCATTCCGCTCAGGAACTGACCGGCCAGCCAATGACCGCGCAGCTCACCCCGACAGGAACAACGACCTACTCTGGTGACGCATCTGACTCGAGCACCGTCGCGACGGAGTACTTCACCTACCAGGGCGGAAACGGCGAGACCGTCGGCTATAACATTCCACAGGCGTTCTGGACGTTCATGAATCAATCCGGTCCGATCTACCAGGACGGCAACCTGGTGCAGGCCTCTCCCCTGTTCGATTGGCAGTTCGTCATGGGGTACCCGATTGGGGAGCCCTTCTGGTGTGAAGTGGCGCTTGCGGGACAACCGACGTGGGTGATGGTGCAGCCCTTCGAGCGGCGCATACTGACCTACACGCCTTCGAATCCCGACAACTGGCGCGTCGAGATGGGAAACATCGGCCAGCACTATCACACCTGGCGCTACCATCAGCTTTCGACGCCAGTGGCACCGCGGACCATCGATCTTGGTGATTTCTATTACAACCCGTCAGTGTTTACCGTTCCGGCTGGCACCAAAGTCGTCTGGACCGTCTCGGGCCAGCGGACCAACTCCATCACCGCCGACGACGGAACCTGGGACAGCGGAGACCTGAACCACGGCGACATCTTTTTCCACGAATTCGACGTTCCGGGCACGTATCACTATCACAGCCGCTTCTACACCTGGATGAAGGCGACCATCATTGTCACGGCGGGGGCGCCATGAGCCCGCGGCCGGAATCGGCTCCCGTGTCGCGCCGGGTCGTCACCGGCCGATGAGCGACGCGTCCGACCGCCCAAAGGTGCTGCTGATCTCCTCCGATACGATCGGCCACAAGATGGCCGGCACGGGCATTCGCTACTGGAATCTCGCCCGCGTCATCGCTCGCGAACAGCCGGTGACGCTCGCCAGCCCCATCCAGGCGGAATTGACGCCGCCGAAGAACGTCACGCTCAGCAGCTACCATGGTGCTGACAACGACCAACGTGGGCATAATCTGGCACGATTGATTGAGCAGCACGATGTCGTCGTGTCGCAGCACATCCCCTACCTCTACGCCAGCGACGATCTGCTGCGTGAACGCTTCTTGATCGTTGATCTCTACGCTCCCTGGATTCTGGAGAAGCTCGAGCACGCGCGCGTCGATCCGGAGGAAGGCGAACGCAACCGCAAGGACGATGTCGACGTCCTCAACCGGCTTCTTCGACTAGGCGATGCCTTCATCTGCGCGTCGGAGCGGCAGCGCGACTTCTGGCTCGGGGCGCTGGCGGCTGCGGGGCGACTCGATCTCCCGCAGGTACAGGCCGACGTCGACGTTCGCCGGCTGATCGACGTGGTCCCGTTTGGTCTGCCCTCCGAGCCGCCGCAGCAGAGTGGGGCTGGGCCACGCCAAATCATCCCGGGTATTGGCGACGACGACCCACTCATCCTCTGGAACGGCGGTTTGTGGAACTGGCTTGATCCCTTCACCGCGATACGCGCCATGTCCCGCCTGGTGGAACAGGAGCCGCGCGCCAGGCTCGTCTTTATGGGGGTCAAAAGCCCGGTGGCGGAAATCGCCAAAATGCGTGTTGTGGAGGACGCCCGGGGGCTCGCCGAAGATCTGAACCTTCTCGACAGGCACGTCTTCTTCCACGACTGGGTGCCATACGAAGAGCGACACAACTGGCTGCTGCAGGCCGACGTCGGTTTGTCGCTGCACCTGAACTCGCTGGAGTCTCGGTTTGCCTATCGCACGCGCATGCTCGACAACATCTGGTGCGGACTGCCGGTCGTGGCGACGTCGGGCGACGTCCTGGCGGACCTGGTTGAACGAGAACAGGTGGGCGTCGTTGTCGATCCAAGCGACCCAAACGCGGCCGCCGACGCGCTGATCGAGTCGCTCGATCCCGAACGCCAACGTGTATTCCGGGCGAACCTGGGTCGATCTCGTCGAGCGCAACACGTGGGAAAACGTCGCCGCGCCACTCTTACGTTGGTGCCGCAACCCGGATAAGGTGAGCGAGCGGGCCGTGGATCCGCGCGAGCGCTACACGCACCACCTGGAGCAGATCTACAGCGAAACGGCCGAATATGCACGTCGCCTGGAACGCGTCGTCGCCGAGAAAGATCGCACGATTCAGTCGCTCCAGATCAACCCACGAAACCTCGCGACACTCGCGCTGAAGCGTGTGGCCCGCCTGTTGAGGCGAGGTGGCTGAAGACATCCGACCATCGTCCAAGCAACGCGAAATCCGCCCGATCGACTATCGATCGGGCGGAATCTGATTCAGGCTGGTTAACTTGGTATGCGGGCTACGATTGAGCGGGCGGTTCGAGGTCCAGCAGGACGACGCTTTCTTGCTCATTGGGGTCCGTGCGTGCCAGGACGGCGACCGCGTCTTCGGTGTCGCTCAAATTGGCCGGGAGATGCGGCATCCCGGCCGGGATGTAGAGGAACTCGCCCGGCTTCATGACGAGGTATTGCTTGAGTCCCTCGCCATACCACATGCCGACGTCACCGGAGATCATGTAGATCGTCGTCTCATGCGCCTCATGAAGGTGCGGTTTGGCGCGTCCGCCGGGTGGAATGACGAGCATGTGCATGCAGATGCCGGTCGAACCTGCGGTCTCGTTCGAGATACCAGCGAAATAGGAGAAGCCCTGCTTCCCGGCGTACTCCGACTTCGGGCGAACGATGATGCAATCGCGCTTCTGCGTAGTCTCCATGTTCCTCCGGGTTTTCTGGCGAGGAGCTAGTCCTCGTAGCGTTTGAAGATGGCGACCGCGTTCTGACCACCAAATCCAAAGGCATTCGCCATGGCAGAGTCGACGGTCATCTCGCGAGCCGTGTGCGGAACGTAATCGAGATCACATTCCGGGTCCGGATTGTCCAGGTTGATCGTCGGCGGAACCAGATTGTTCTGAATTGCATAGATGCAGACGATGCCCGAAACCGCCCCGGCAGCCCCAACCAGATGCCCGATCATACTCTTGGGCGAACTGATGGCGACCTTGTATGCCGCCTCCCCGAAGACCGTCTTGATCGCCGCGGTCTCCGACGCGTCATTGAGCGGAGTGCTCGTGCCGTGGGCACAGATGTAATCCAGATCGGACGGCAGGATCTCGGCGATATCCAGTGCCTGCTTCATCGCTCGCGCGGCACCGAGTCCGCCCGGAAGCGGCGCGCTGATGTGGAAGGCATCGGCCGTC
Source organism: uncultured Chloroflexia bacterium (assembly GCA_963822235.1). Lineage (GTDB taxonomy): Bacteria > Chloroflexota > Chloroflexia > Thermomicrobiales > Thermomicrobiaceae > CALAGB01. Next base: position 53,226 of record CAWGGU010000002.1, on the reverse strand, counting down.
ACCGCACCGCCGACAAGCTCGCAATAGATGCGGGCACCTCGCTTGCGGGCGTGCTCCTCTGTCTCCAGAACCAGAACTCCGGAACCTTCGCCAAAGACGAACCCGTCTCGATCGACGTCGAACGGGCGGCTGGCTCGCGTCGGCTCATCGTTTCGCTTGGAGAGCGCCCCCATATTGCCAAACGCCGCTACCGCGACGGGGTCGAGCCCCGCTTCGGTGCCGCCGGCGATCATCACGTCGACTTCACCGAGCTTCAGCATGCGCAAGGCATCGACGAACGCCTGCGTCCCGGCCGCGCAGGCCGCGACCGACGCCTGAACCGGTCCCTGAATGCCGTGGGTGATCGAGATCTGGCAAGCGGCCATGTTGGGGGCGAACATGGGTATGAAGAAGGGGCTGACACGCCGAGGTCCCTTGCCGTAATGGACCTGAACCTCATGCGTCAGCGTTTGAATACCACCGCCACCGGTGTTCATCATCACACCGACGCGAAAGGTGTTTTGCTCGTCGATGGTGAGGCAGGCGTCTCTAATCGCTTCACCGGATGCCGCCACCGCTAGCTGCGAATAGCGGTCCATGCGTCGCGCCGCCTTGAAGTCCATGTAATCCTTGGGATCGAACTCCTTAACCTCCGCGGCGATCTGCACCTCGAGGTTGGACGGATCGAACGATTGAATGCGGTCGATGCCTGATTCCCCGGCGATGAGGTTTTTCCAAAATTCAGGTGCGGTATTACCGATCGGAGTCACGGCTCCCATGCCGGTCACCACGACACGATGCACGATCTACCCTCCAACTATCCCAGCATGGAATTAGCCGCTTAGGCCAAAGTCTTTGACCGTGACGACCTCGACGTCACTTCGAATGCGCCGGATCAGGCCTCCAAGCACGTTTCCAGGACCCACCTCGAGGAATGTGCTTACGCCGCCATTCACCATCTCGCGCACCGAGCCTGTCCATTGGACCGGTCGGACCACATGCTGAGCGATCTCTTTGCGAATATCTTCTACGGTTACCACCATCTGCCCGGTAATGTTCGCGATGATCGGCACGGTCGGTTCGTGCAGATGGATACGTGAGGCAAGCTCGGCGAACTGCTGCCCGGCCCGCTCCATGAGCGGCGAATGCGATGCGATCGAAATACCAAGCCGAACCGTCTTCCGGGCGCCCCGCTCTTTGGCCAGAAACATGGCGCGCTCGAGGGCGGCATTCTCGCCCGAGATCACCGACTGACCGGGACAATTATCGTTGGCCAGCACGACGATTCCGACGGCGCCCGCTTCCTCACAGACCGACTCGAGCTCCTCTCGGTCGAGACCGATCACAGCGGCCATGCCGCCAGGAATGAGATCGCCGCTCTCTTTCATGAGACGTCCGCGCTCACGCACGAGTCTCAGCGCGTCGGCAAAATCGAGCACTCCGGCCGCCACGAAGGCGGTGAACTCGCCCAGGCTATGCCCGGCTACCGCCACCGGCGCGACCGTGGATCCGATCGTATGCCAGCGCTCTCGCAGTGCCTCGAGATAGGCGAGGCTCACCGTGAGGATCGCGGGCTGCGCATTGATCGTGTCGTTCAGATCCTCGTCAGGACCGTCGAAGCACATGGATGAAAGCGAGAACCCCATGATCTCGTCTGCCTGGTGGAATACCTTTCGAGCAGCCGACGAGACTTCATAGAGACTCTTCCCCATGCCAACATACTGGCTGCCCTGTCCAGGAAACACGAACGCGATCTTTCGAGAGATCACGTCGCCGAGACCCATGACGACTCCCCTTTCTGGTCGAGTACCCTACGCGCAAATATCGAGGAACGGCCGTGAATCGAACGCACGCCTAAGCATGGCGGCACGCAAGCCGAACCCGACCGAATAATACCATGACCGGCACGATCAACTGTTCAATATCAACTGTTGCAAATCGCGCATTAGTCAAGACGTATCGGCGAAAAATCGGTTGATGTGTCAAATGTATCGACGCCTTCGGTGCGTTTCAGGAAGTTGACCACCAGATAGGTTGCAGGCGTCACAAGTGCCTCATATCCGGTCTTCACCAGCCACGCGGTCACGATGGTTCGTAACAACTGATGGCCCGAAACCGTTCCCGCGAAGGCAATGCTCACGAAGACGATCGAATCGAATCCCTCACCCACGACGGTCGAGCCGATCGTGCGCGTCCAGAGCCAGCGGCCCTGCGTCCAGATCTTCATGCGAGCCAGCACGAACGCATTGGCGAACTCACCCACCAGATAGGCGGCGAGGGAACCGAGCAGTAGTCGCGGCGCGTAGCCCAGAATGCGCTCGTAGGCCTGTTGACCGTCCCAGAAACCGGGAGCAGGCAGGATTTGCGTCAGGTAGATGGCGATAACCGCCAACACGTTGCAGGCGAAGCCAAGCCAGATGACCTGCCGCGCACGCCGGTAGCCGTAGACCTCGGTGAGGACGTCCCCAATGATGTAGCTGATCGGAAAGAGCGTGACGGTCCCTGCTGGAACGATGATGCCCCAGATGTCGACCAACTTGACCGCGACGATGTTGGCCGTGATCAGGCAGGTGACGAAGAGCGCTACGATACCGACGAACCAGACACTGAGTGTCTCGCCGTTGTGCTCGATCTTCATCGGCATCCAACCAGATCACACTGTCGGTGATACGTATCCGGAACGTCCGAAGGCACACGGAAAGCGGCTCCAGATCTCGTTGATCCAGAGCCGTTCATGTACGTTGATTCGTGTTGCAGGACGTACGTCGGCAACTTCTCAGTCGTCCGCCCCGTCGCCGCCTCCGACCGGAGCCGCGGCCGGTACGGCCGGCACTCCAAGGATCTCGGCGATGCGATCGGAGTCGACCGTCTCGTCGGTGATGAGCGCTTCGGCCAGTGCGTCCAGCTTATCCCGATAGTCGGTCAGAATCTTGTCCGCTCGATTCCTGGCCTCATCGATGAATGCCTGGATAGCGCGATCCGCTCGGTCGAGCAGGTCGTCGCTGATATCGCGCTCCTGTCCCATCTCACGCCCGAGGAAGACGTGCTCTTCACCCGTGCCGAGGTAGATCGAGCCGACCTCCGAGCTCATGCCCCACAACCCGACCATGCGTCGAGCCAGTGAGGTCGCTTCCTTGAGATCGTTTTGCGCTCCAGTCGTCACCTCTTTGAAGACGATCTCCTCCGCGACCCGGCCACCCATCATGACCGCCAGGCGACCCTTGAGGTAGTGACGCGTGTAGTTGAAACGATCCTCGGTTGGTGACTGCACCGTGACACCGAGGGCGCGTCCGCGCGGAACGATGCTCACCTTGCGCAGTGGGTCGGCCCCTTCGGAGAAGTAGGCAACAAGAGCGTGTCCCGATTCGTGGTAGGCAACCACCTGCTTGTCGTGCTCGCTCATGACGAACGCACGCTCGGTTCCGAGGACGATCTTGTCGATCGCTTCGTCGAAATCGCGGCGCTCCACGACTTTCTTATCCTTGCGTGCGGCCAACAACGCAGCCTCGTTGACCAGGTTGGCCAGGTCGGCGCCGGAGAAGCCCGGCGTAACGCCGGCGATGCCGTCCAGATCGACATTCGATGAAACGGGGATGCCCCGCGCGTGGATTCTGAGGATCGCCTCACGCCCACGTCTATCCGGCAGACCGACCGTCACCTGACGGTCGAAACGACCGGGGCGCAAGAGCGCTGGATCGAGGACGTCGGGACGGTTGGTGGCCGCGATGACGATCACGTTCTGGTGCGCGTCGAAACCATCCATTTCGACCAGCAACTGGTTGAGCGTTTGCTCTCGCTCGTCGTTGCCGCCGCCGACGCCAGCAAAGCGTTGCCGCCCAACCGCGTCGAGCTCATCGACGAAGACGATCGATGGCGAGGACGCTTTGGCCTTTTCGAAGAGGTCGCGCACTCGACTCGCGCCGACACCCACGAACATCTCGACGAACTCCGAGGCACTGACACTGAAGAACGGGACGCCCGCTTCACCGGCCACGGCACGTGCGAGGAGTGTCTTTCCGGTACCAGGCGGGCCGATCAGCAAGATACCGCGCGGCAGCCGAGCGCCGATGCTGTGATATTTGGCCGGATTTCGCAGGAAGTCGACGACCTCCGTTAACTCGTGCTTGGCCTCTTCCTCGCCGGCCACGTCGGTGAACGTCACCCTCGGACGTTCCGCGTCGTACATCTTGGCGCGACTTCGGCCGAAGCTGAAGATGTTCTGTTGGCCGCGAGACATATTGCGCCCAAAGAACCACATCAGACCGACAAATAAAAGAATCGGTAATCCGAAGATGAGCAGGCTCGGCCAGATCGAACCTTGAGCCACGTTCACGTCGACCGTCACCTTGTGCTGCTGCAACAACGTGGTCAGATCGGACTGCGTGTTCTCCGGAATCGTCGTCTCGAAGTTCGTTCCCTTAGAGATGTCACTGCTCGAGACGCCGGATGGCGGCGGCTGGCTCGACGGCAGCAGCTGATTTCCAGCGAGCTGCATCTCCTGATCAAAGGTTCCGGTCACATCCTGGCCCTCGATCGTCACCGACTTGACGTTGTCGGACTGGACCTGGGTAACGAAGGCTGAATACGGAACCTTCAAATGTGCCGTCGTGTGCGGCCAGAAGAGGACGTAAACGTAATACAGGGCAAAACCGCCGAGGACCACCCAGATGATCCAGGTTGGGAAGCGTGATCGATTGGTGGGTGGTTGCGGCCCGTTCGGACGGTCGGGCCGCTGTCGACCCGATGGATCTCTCATGGATGCAGAGCACCTTCCTAAAGACAGCTCCGTGGATTGGAGGAGTGTCCGGTGATCGGCATCATACGGGCCGACCTTCGGATGAACCGTCGCACCTGCGATGCCATCCCACGGATGATCGAATCAATTGTATCCGCTGGCGGTCCGGTTTTCCCAATGTAGCGGGGCTGACAGTCACCTACAAGGTCCCGCGCGCGTGGGAAACATCGTATCTCGAATAGAACGACGTGGCTGTCGTGCGAATTTACCTGCAACAAACCGCACGAGGCAGCCGCTGGTGGACGGCTGCCCCGCACGTGAGGAGGAGATGAGTCTGGTGTTCTGATTTAAGTGGGCCGGTCCAAACACTCGTGACCGACCGTCACGTCTATTGTCTCCGGTTGTGGCTCGTTTGTCTAGGCTGAACGCCGATGTCTTTGTTGTGATTCGGTAGTACCTTTTGGTACGTCTGTGCTCTCACCCAGCCGACGCTCTTAGTAGCATTTTTGGCGCCATCAGGTGAGAATAACGATGCGGGAACGTCCAGGAAGCGAGCGTCGACACGCTCAAATTCAATAGTCGAGGAGCGCCTGATGGTTCTGGGAGAAGCATTTCACCGGCAGGTCATTAACCGGCTTGCCGAGCGGCTGGAAGCGAACGGCAAACATGCGGCGCTCGTCTTCAATCCCGAGAACATACGTTATTTGACCGGGCTCTCGTTCGCCGCAAGTGATCGACCGATCGCTGCTTGCGTCTGGGCTGACAAACGCGTGGCCCTGTTCGTGCCGCAGCTGGAAGCGGAATCAGCCGCTTCAGCATCGATTCGCGACGTTCGCTGGTACGCCGAATATCCCGCCGAAACTACCCCGATTCTCTGGATGGCTCGCGAGGCTGGGACGCCGCTGGTGGTTGATGACGTCCCGATCACCGACTGGGAGAACGTCAAGACCGAGATAGAGGAAGTCGAGCCAGGTGACTATCTCTCGGAGATGCGCATGGTCAAGAGTCAGCCGGAGCTCGACCTGATCCAGCGCGCCGCTGACTTCGCCGACCTGGCCCTCGAACGTCTCTTCGCGCGACTGACGAGCGGATCGCCCGAGCGGGATGCCATTCATGAAGTGATCGGCGTGGTCGACACCATCATGCGATCGGAATTAGGCGATCTCTACGACCCGCTTTCACGTCCGATCACCGGCGCCATCCGCAGCGGCACGCGCGCCGCGTTTCCGGACGCACCGACCAGCGCAAGGCGATTCACCCGGGGGGACACCGTCGTGGTGGAGTTCACGGCCAGCGTTGCAGGCTATCATGCGCAGGCTGGCTCGACCTTCTTCGTTGGAGATCCACTACGCGACGTTGTCCGCTGGATCGAGGCATCCATCCAGGCGCAAGATGCCGCGCGCGAGGCCATGCTGCCGGGAGCAACCGCCGAATCGGTCGACCTGGCGGCACGCAAGGTGATTGAACGGCTCGGCTTCGGCAACATGCTGCGACATCGCACCGGCAGTGGCATCGGTCTCTCCACGGTCGAAGCTCCCTGGTTGGTTCGCTCGCAACAGACGAAACTGCAGCAGGGCATGGTGCTGGTGAACCGCCCGGGGGTCTACGTGACCGGCCGCACCGGCGGACGAAACGTCGAGACGCTAGTCATCGAAGAGGAAGGCGCGCGCGTCCTCAACCCACGCATCGACCGCTGGCATCAAACCGAGTCACGCCTCAAGGAGTTCTGAGGTTTTACGTCAATGCTGTCTGGGGAATGTGATCGCGTCGCAGACAAACTCGAAAGATATACGAGTGCCGCGGCAGCCGCCCGTGTTGAAAGCCAGCGCCCATTGCCAACAACGTGTACCGGGCACCCTGTTAGGGTCGCGGTTTTGAGTCATCGGTCGCTCGAGAATTCCCGTACTTCCGGATCTAGATGTGCAGAACCGCACACCACGACGTTTTCAAGATGTTGCACTCTCTTGTTCTCAGACCGTCACGTGATTTAACTCAGATCTAGCTGAGCAACTGTTGAAATCCAGGTCACGTCTCCAGTCGATCCGCCCCCACCATTAAGGTATAGAAGTCACTACACAACCAACCATCGGTGATTGACACTTTCCATACCATACAGTATGGTATCCAGACACTAAGGAGGATCTACGGCACGTACGACACGACGCGATTGGTTGGACACAGGGTTACGTCTTCTCGCAGAGATCGGCGCCGACGGTCTCACGATCGACGCACTCACCGTTACGCTCGGTGTCACGAAAGGGTCGTTCTACCACCACTTTGGCGCGTTCCAGGATTACAAAGCGGCTCTGCTCGATCACTTCGAGCGTGAAGGGACGGTCAAGATCATCGCGCAGCTCGAGGAGGCAGGGTCGGACCTGACCAAGTTGCGACAATTGCTCGATGTCGTCGCCGCCGGTCCATGGCGCGTCGAGGCCGCGGTTCGGGCCTGGGCTCTCCAAGATGCAGAGGTACGCACGTGCCAAGAGCGGTTGGATGCCCGACGACGTATCTATTTCCGCAAGCTCTGCGCGTCGCTCAGCGGTGACGAAGAACGGGCACAGGTCGCGGCGGACCTGCTCTATGCACTCTACGTGGGTTGCCTGCAGATGGTCCCGCCCATCGAGGGCGAGGCCCGGCGGAAGGTCTTCAACGAGTCTCTTCGTCTGTTCAACATCCCGTAGCGGTACACCACGCAATTGCGCTTGATCATCACATTCGAATCCGCCTTTCCAGGGTGCAAAGTCAGACCAACACCAGGCGGCCAGCTCTTACACCGCAAATGAGGTTAGATGCCCCTTCAATCGATCACGTTCTAAGCGAGCATCAGGAGGAGGCCCGGGATGGTCAGAACAAGACCTGAGACGCAACCGACATCCGCGGACAACAGAATCTCAGTCGATGATTCTGCCGAGGCCCTTGCGACTACTGGGCCACCTGCCCGCTCCCGCAGGCTGAACGTCGGATTCATCGTTGCCGCGAGCCTGATTATTGGGTTTGTCGTCGCCGTCTTTCTCGTCGTCGTAGCGTTTGCTGGAGCACGAGAAAACGTGATCAGCGGCACGGCAATGCTCGGCTTTGCCCTTGGGTGGGGTTTGCTGGCGATGCTCTCGGTGCGATGGAGCAACCAACCCCAGCCCTGGGCAGCCGTGCCGGCCACCCTGATGGCACTGACGGGCGTCGTTTTCCTTCTGTGGTCCCATATCGTCGTGATTAACGTGCTTGGGTGGTTGTGGCCCCCGACCCTTCTCGCACTTGTCGTCTGGATGATCGTGCAAGCCCGCCGACAGCTCCATAGCCGGAGCGGCTCGCTGCTGCTATACCCCGTGTTCGGCGCACTAGCGCTTGTCTCTCTGGGCGGTGGCTATGAAACGGTTAGCGAGACGCTCGACCGCAGCGCCTCTGCGATGCCGGGCCAAATGATTGACGTCGGTGGCTTCAAGCTTTACATCGAGTGCACCGGAGTGGGCAGTCCAACGGTGTTGCTCGAGGCTGGGCTTGGAGAACCTTCATCGGATATCGGCGGCTGGATTGCACCGTCCGTTGCGCAGAACACTCGAGTATGTGTCTACGACCGCGCGGGCCGCGGCCGGAGCGAGGCGGCGCCTGGTCCGCAGGATGGAATCGCGGTCGCAACAGATCTCCACACGTTGCTGGATCGAGACGCATATTGCGGGGCCATTCGTGGTCGTTGGTCATTCGACCGGCGGTGTATATATGCGCATCTTCGCGGCACGCTACCCCGATCAAGTCGCCGGGATGGTGCTACTCGACTCACAGCCCAACGAAGCGTTCACTGGGCTTCCAGATTATCCCGCCTTCTACTCCCTCTTTCGGCGAGGGTCAGCGCTGTTCCCGTCGTTCGCTCGATTCGGCGTGGCGCGGCTGGCCTCACTGAATACGGGCGCAAGTCTGCCGCCACAGTCGCGGACCGATGAACGTAGGACGTGGTCGACGACACGTCATTATCGGACCCTGCGCGACGAGTTTGCCGAACTGCCGACAGCCTTGAAACAAGCCCAAGTGCTCACAACGCTCGGTGACAAGCCGCTAATCGTCATCACGGCTGGCAAGAAAGCGCAACAAGGTGATCCCGCTGCAGGATGAGATGGCCGCGTTATCGACCAACAGTCTTCACCGTGTTCTGCCCGACGTCGAACACGTTTCGCTCGTAGAGGACCAACATACAGCCACTCTGTCCAGCCGAGCGATTGACGATGTCGTTGAGGCGGTTCGCTCCGGCAGACCGCTAAGCGCGACTGCCACAACCGGCTACCGATCGATGCCAACGTGAATAACGATCAGCAGGTAATCGTGCACCCAGTAGAAGAACAAGTAACAGTTCCAACAGTTTGCTTGAGCTAGTCTCCCTGAGCACGTCAACAGTCGCGCACGAGTCCGCGTTTAAATTAGGTGCTAGCGGGAGGGAATCCGATGACGACGCTTCTCACTCCCATCGTCGACGTACTGGTAATCGGGGCGGGCCAAGCCGGTCTCGCGCTCGGTCAGCAACTTCAGCAGACTGGTCTGAGCTTTCTCATTGTCGATCGACATGCACGTGTCGGCGACAGTTGGCGCCAGCGCTTCGACTCGCTCACCCTCTTCACGCCGCGCAGCTACAGCGGCCTCCCGGGCATGCCAGTTTCCGGTGATCCAGAAGGATATGCTGACAAGGATGAAATCGCGGACTACCTCGAATCATACGCGCAGCGGTTCTCCATGCCCCTCGCATTGAGTACGGATCGACCGACTCGAGCGCAACGATGGAGTCTTTGTCGCGACGACGAGCGCAGGCGAGGAACAAAGCGCCCGCGCCGTGGTGCTGGCGACCGGCGCTTTCCAGCAACCGGCTGTTCCTCCACTGAGCAAGCAACTCACATCTGGCGTCGTGCAACTGACCCCGGAAAGCTACCAGAATCCTGCGCAGACGCCCGCCGGGACGGTGCTAGTGGTCGGTGACGGAGCGACCAGTCGACAGATTGCCCGTGAGTTGAGCGCAACCCACCGGGTGTTGCTGTCCACCGGACGACCCCGACGGGTCAGCCCGGATCGATTTCTGGGTTGAGCATCTTCTGGTGATGGACCGGCTCAGTCTGCTGGGAGCGTCGCGCGATTCGAAGGTGGCCGCTATCTGATGCGCACCGATCCCTTCCCTGGGAAAGACCTCACGTTTACTCGGCTCCGCGCCAAGAGAGTGACGTGATTGGTCGTGTCACTGAAGTGACAGGGCGGAAAGTGTCTTTCGCAGAAGGAGCACCTGCTGAATCGACATGGTGATTTGTCCACCGGATATCACGACCAATCCGAATGGGTAGTCATTCCGGAGGTCAAGGATAAGCGCGGGGCTTTTCTCCAACACGGCGGACTGTCTCCAGTCCAAGGGTTGTACTTTGTTCGTCGAAGCTGGCAGTCGTCTCGTAGCTCCGCACTACTCAGCGGCGTAGGGGCTGACGCCGCCGTCGTCACTCAGCAGTTGATTCGATCCCATTCGGCGAATGACGCTGGAGCGTCGCCCGAATTCACTGCTGAAGTGGCTCTGGCGGCTTCGTGAGCTGCAGCTTAACGGTCGTACCATCTCACTCGCACAATTCCTGGCCTCTGGGGAACATTCTTCGATCCGTATTACACCAGTAACGCTGGACACCAGTTCGTGCGCGATGGGCATGACCTCGATACGTTGGGGAACGACCGGCTTCTTCGTCTTTAGTCTCCAGTGGTCGGTGACGGTGACCGTCGCTACCACACTCTTGCAGCGACAAGATGCCTAATCTCGCAATCGTTACGGCGAAAGGGAAAACCACGTGATGGCTGACCGAGTGAGAACCGATAGCGCGGAGCGAGACCTTCCGGTCTTGTTCATTGCCGACGCAGATAACGATGCTCGGGGCAAAATCGAGACGGCGCTAACCCGCCGGTTTGGAACAGACTTCCGCGTGCTGTCGTCCGGATCGTACAAGGCGGGGATCGAAGCGCTCGAGCGCTTGGCGCAGAACGGCGGCGAGGTCGCCCTTGTCGCCGCCGACCTCGCTTTAGACGGCCACGACGGAATCGCCTTTCTCGAACAGGCCCACACACTTCATCGAGAAGCCCAACGTGCGCTTCTGATCGCCATGGATGATCGTGGTACGCGCATACCGGCTGGTGCAGTTCCGCCGCTCCAACGGGCCATCGCGTTGGGTCGTATTGATTTCTCCATTCTGAAAGGGTGGGTGTCTCCTGAAGAATGGCTCTATCCCCAAGTGCAGGACGCACTGAGCCAATGGGCTACGGTTCAGCGGCCGCACCACGAGGTGATGCGTGTCGTTGGCCACCAGTAGTCGCCCCGCAGCCACGAACTACACGATATTCTCGCCCGTAACACCGTTCCCTTTGGATTCTACGCCACGGAATCGGCTGAAGGGTCCCGACTTATCCATGACTATTGCGTCGACGCACGGCAGTTACCTGCCGTGATTGGGCACAACGGAAACGTGCTCCAAGATCCGACGAATGTTGATGTCGCCGACGCGCTCGGAGTCCAGACTCGGCCGCCTGCCGGAACGTTCGATGTTGCCATTCTCGGCGCAGGCCCGGCCGGGCTCTCAGCAGCGGTGTACGCCGCTTCAGAAGGTCTCCGAACTCTCATCATCGAGCCACAGGCCATAGGCGGACAAGCCGGGACCAGTTCAATGATCCGAAACTACTTGGGTTTCCCGCGCGGCGTCAGCGGCAGCGATCTGACTTTTCGAGCCTACGAGCAGGCGCTGCTTTTTGGCGCCCAGTTCGTGTTTATGCAGCGCGCCAAGAAATTGATGAGCGGCGAGGACTCGCACGAGATCGGGCTGGGCGACGGAAGCCAAGCCATTGCGCGGACAGTCGTGATAGCTACCGGGGTCGAGTACCGACGGCTCGGCATCCCGGCTCTGGACCGCCTTGTTGGCATGGGCGTCTTCTACGGTGCCGCAACTTCAGTGGCGACTTCGATGATGGGTGAGGAGGTCTACGTCATTGGTGGGGCGAACTCCGCCGGGCAGGCAGCGCTGCATCTGGCCAAGTTCGCCGCGCGTGTCACGCTTCTGGTGCGTTCCGACGCGCTGACGAACATGTCCGAATACCTAATTACGGAGTTGCAGCTGAACTCGAATATCGATATTCGGCTCCACGCGCGCGTCGTCGATGGTCGCGGTGAAACACGCCTCGAACACCTCGAACTGGAAGACACGCACACTCTGGAACGTGAAGTGGTCTCTGCGGCGGCGGTCTTTGTCTTGATCGGAGCCGAGACTCGTACAACGTGGCTTGACGGTGTAGTTCAGTGTGATCCGCGAGGTTTTATTGTAACAGGACATGAGGTCACGATAGATAAGGATGTTCCTGGCAGAAGACCGCTGCCATTTGAGACGAGCCTCGCTGGCGTCTTTGCGGTAGGCGATGTGCGGCACGGGTCCGTGAAGCGAGTCGCTGGAGAAGTCGCGTCGGTTCGATGGCATGAGCTCGGTTAACGAGCATCTCGCATTGTCTGCAAGGGTCGCGGTAAGTGGAGATTGAACGAGTGTACTATCGAACACTTGAGTTCTTGGGCACTGTTTCCCAGAGTGTTGATGGACCGTAAAATCCGTGCGGCCGTGAACCAATAACAGCGCCATCGTAGCCACCTTCCGTGGACCGATGGGCCTCTATCTATTGTCGAACGTGACACCCCAATTCAACGATTGGACAGCTTATCGTGAGCTCATGAATGCATTGCCGGAAATCGCTCGGTCGCTATTCAGTTCTGTTCGCCGAACGGTTGGATAGGGGTTCTACCGTCGCACGGACCTCCAAGACAACGACACAAACGAGGATGGGAACTCGAGTTCATGAATCGTTAACCCGCCGATCCAGGGAAGATCGGAATGGCGGCCCAGAGGTTGAGACAGCCTGATCGGCCATTTATCTGCACCGAATACCAGACCCGGTTGAGAATAGGCAACACGAAACCTACGAAGTAGATCAAAGCCCCGACTGATACCAGGAAACGCCAGGCAGGCAACTTTGGCTCTGGCGAGCGTACGAGCCAAATCGCGGCCACGAACAGCGCCGCGGCAACGAGGTCTGCGAGTCCGAGGGCAATCAAGAACGAACTATCTTCGCCTCCTCCCATCAACCCACCGATCAGCACCAACACCCCGAAAGGAGTCAGGATGAGGACGAGGATGATGAAGAGGACACGCAGAACGGCATCGAAGCCGTTGCTGAATACGATTCAAAGCGGTTCCCCAGCGGCTGTGATATCCCCGCGACTGTGACTCAACCATCGTTCCCTAATTCGCCACTCTTCTGAACGCAACTTTTCACGATCGAATGAGAATTTATTGTATCAAGCCTTGAAGTGCCGATCGGCTCAAGATGACCGAAGCCGTCACCGTCCGATCCGCCCTCACACGGCTTTCCACCGTCTGCTGGCCTGTTCGTTCGTCGTATGATAAGAACTGACGATCGGGTTCTGATTGACCCGGTTCCGGGGTGCTATTGGCGCCAAAACGCGTGGTCGGGCACCGAAGCCCGATTGTCGATCAATCTGGTGAGCGAGGAACATCTTGAGCGCGAGTGGTAAACGCTTCTACATCACGACATCCATCCCCTATGTCAACGCGCGGCCGCACATCGGGCACGCGCTCGAATTCGTGCAGACCGACGCATTTGCCCGCTTCCACCGGCTCATGGGTGACGACACGCGCTTTCTAACCGGCACCGACGAGAACAGTCTGACCAACGTGCTGGCGGCCGAACGCGAAGGCATCCCGACCGCACAGCTCGTCGAGCGCAACGCGGCCACGTTCATCGGGTTGACCGAAATCCTGAACATTTCCAACGACGACTTCATCCGCACCGCGGTTGAGGAGCGTCACGTCGAAGGCGCACGCAAGCTCTGGCGGGCATGTGCGGCCAACGGCGACATCTATAAGAAGCATTACAGCGGGCTCTACTGCGTCCGCTGCGAGCAGTTCTACACGGAAGACGAGCTCGACAACGGACTCTGCCCCGAGCACCACATCCCGCCTGAACTGGTCGAAGAAGAGAACTACTTCTTTCGACTGTCGCGCTATGGGGACAAGCTCCTCGAGCTGATCGATTCCGGTGAACTGCGCATCATCCCGGAGACGCGCCGCAACGAAGTGCGTTCTTTCGTCGCGCGCGGGCTCGAAGACTTCAGCCTTTCGCGTTCGCGGACACGTGCGCGTGGTTGGGGCGTCGAGGTGCCGGATGATCCGGACCAGGTGATGTATGTCTGGTTCGACGCGCTGGCCAACTACATCACGGCACTCAACTACGGGCTCGACGGCGATCTCTATCAAAAGTATTGGGTCGACAACCCTGAGCGCGTTCACGTCATTGGCAAGGGCATCTTGCGCTTTCATGCGGTCTACTGGCCCGGCATGCTCCTTTCGGCGGGACAGCCGCTGCCGACGACCATCTTCGTGCACGGCTACCTCACCATCGATGGCGAGAAGATGAGCAAATCGCTGGGCAACGTGATCGACCCGGCCGATCTGGTCGAGCAATATGGCTCTGAAGCTGTGCGTTACTGGATGCTGCGCGAGGTGCCGCCGACCGGCGACGCCGATTACACTGATGAGAAGCTCGAGCGCCGCTACAATGCCGACCTGGCGAACGACCTCGGCAACCTGCTGAATCGCACCGTCTCGATGATCCAGCGCTACCGCGCCGGCGCCATCCCGAAGCCCTCAGACCGCGGAGAGACACTCGGATGCGACGAACTGGCAGCACATATTCAGACCGCCATGGGGCAGGATTACGACCCGCAGCAGGCATTGAGTGCCATATTCGATTCGGTGGTGCGCGCCAATCGCTACGTCGAGGAAACCGCGCCCTGGATTCTCTCAAAAGCAGAGCGCAACGGAGACGAAGAAGCGCGAGGCAAACTCGACACCGCCCTGTACTCGCTTGCCGAAACGCTCCGGGTCGTCGCCGCGGCGCTTCGCCCATTCCTGCCTGAGACGTCCCGGCGAATCGCGGAACAGCTCGGCGTGAACGACAGTGATCGTAGCTGGACCGAGGAACTGGTCTGGGGGCAAATCATGCCGGGGACGCAGGTGACCAAGCCGCAACCGATCTTCCCGAAGCTCGAAGCGCCGGTCGCCGAGAGCTAAGCGACGCGTCCATCGGCAGCGATGATGAACCTCCGGGCCATCGAATGGCGTCAGGGCGACCACGTTCAGCGAATCTTGGTCGCGGGCGAGGATTGGCTGCATGACGGTCTCAGCGAACACAGTCCTCACGAGACCACTCGATCTCAACAAGACACGCCAATTCATGTGATCGTGGCGGACCGAGGGGCGCTGCACCTGGTTTCCGACGACTCCTTGCGCAGCGCCAGCGCGATCCTGCTCGTGAATCCTGACGAGGACGAACGCGTGCGCTCAATCGGGCTCAACGCCGGAAATCCGCGCGTTCGCATCCACGTGCTTGACTCTCACGCGGCGGACGGGGCGGCCGAGCACGCCATGACGCTCATGCTTGGGCTCTCGCGTCGCCTGTTCGCCGCGTACTCCGCGGTCGTCGACGGATCCTGGAGCGAGCCTCCAAGCGGAGCGATCCTCGCCGGCAAGACGCTGGGCGTGATCGGGCTGGGGCGCAGCGGTCAAGCGCTGGCTCGTCGAGCGTCAGGCTTCGGCATGCGCCTCCTCTACCATGACGTCGAACGAAAACAGGACGTGGAAGCACGCATGGGCATCGAATGGCGGCGCTTCGATCAGATTCTGAGGGAGTCAGACGTCGTGAGCCTGCACGTGCCGGCAACGCGCGACACTTTCAGGATGATCGACGCCCCGGAGTTGGCGGCCATGAAGTCGACCGCCCTCCTCATCAACGTTGCCGACGGCATGCTCATCGACGAGGGGTCACTGGCGAAGACGTTACGCAATGGGGACATCGGAGGGGCAGGGCTGGACACGTTCGCCTACGAGCCGCTGTCGGTCGACAGTCCGCTCATCGGCTTCGAGAACGTCGTGTTGACTCCACGCGTGGCCTGGATGACCGAAGAGGACGAGCGCGCCATGTGGCTCAGGGAAGCGGCGGAGGTTCTGATCTCAGCGCACGACGGAGAAAGCCTCAAATAACCCCGAAGCGTTCGAGTCGCCCTGTGCGCCATGAATGTCGCCCCTACAATGGAAACAAATGGCACGCGGTCGTAGGGCCGCCATTATGGTGATTGAGGAAATAATTCGGTGCAAGGCCCGTCGGTCACCCTGGGTTAAAAACCCAGGCTGATCGAGACGAAGTCCCTAAACGGACTGACCGTAGGCGGGCACACGCAGGGGCAATCCCTCTGTTGTTGCCCTTCGACCGAAGGTCGAAAGACCACACCCGATGACCCAACCATTTCGTCAATCGCCATCATGGCGCCCGACGAGACGACAAACTACACGGTTGCGGATGCTCACCTGTTCAGACGGTGCTCCAGCGCACGCAGATCATAGTAGCTGCGCTGCTCCACGATGAGCCCGTCGCGCACTCGATAGAAGGCGGCCATCGGCTGCACCAATGAGAGGCCCTCCTGTGAGGCCACGGTCGTCATCTCGACCGCCACGAGTTCACCCTCCCCCATGATCGAATCGATCGATGTCCAGGTATCAGGCCAGCGATCCTCGGAATACTCGAGGAGATCGCGCAGTTGAGCCTTGCCTGTCACCTGCTGGCCGATAAGATCCGGACCCGGCGCCCAAAGCGTCACATCCTCGGAGCAGAGTCGCAGCACGGCATTGACATCGCCCCGGTTGAGCGCGGCGATGGCAGACTTTACGACGTCAACTGGATTGGTTGGGACAGACTCCATCTGATGGATCCTTGAGTGCGGCGACCGGGCCGGAAGCGGCGCGCGAATGCACCATGCTACCATCCAGAGCAGAGACATAGAGACGATCGCGTCGATGCGTGAGGTACTTCCATCATGAGCCGAGCAAACGAAATCATCTATCTCGATTACAACGCCACCACGCCAATCGCACCCGAAGTTCGCGCCGCGATGCTCCCCTTCATCGAGACGCATTTTGGCAATCCATCCAGCGACCATGCCTACGGTCACGTCACGGCCTCCGCAGTAAGTCGGGCCCGTGAGCAGGTGGCCTCGCTGCTGGGCTGCGCGCCGCATGAGATCATCTTCACGGGCGGCGGCAGCGAGAGCGACAACATGGCGCTTCTGGGAAGAGTCTGGGCATCCGGAGAGTCGAATCCACACATCATCACGAGCGTCGTTGAGCACCCAGCCATTCTGACGACCTGCCACTTTCTCGAACGGCAGGGAGTCGCCGTCGACTACGTGCCGGTCGATCGGCATGGCCAGGTCGATCCCGATGACGTAAAGAATTCGCTGCGACCCGAGACGGTCGTCGTCTCGATCATGCACGCCAACAACGAGACCGGCACGTTACAGCCAATCGCTGAGATCGCGAGAATCTGTCATGAGGCAGGTGTGCCGCTGCATACGGATGCCTCGCAGAGCGTCGGAAAGTGCCGACAGGCGTCGATGAGCTCGGGGTCGATCTGCTGACGATCGCCGGTCACAAGCTCTATGCCCCTAAGGGAATTGGCGCCCTCTACATTCGCAATGGCATTCAGGTCGAGCCTCTGATTCACGGCGCGGGACACGAGGGCGGGCGGCGCGCGGGAACGGAGAACGTCACGTACATTGTCGGTCTTGGCATGGCCGCGGAGTTGGCGCGGGAGTCGCTGCCGGCCGAGCACGCTCGACAGCGAGAGCTGCGCGATCGACTCTTTCGCTTGCTGGAAGGCAACCCTGGGGACGTGACGCTGACCGGTCATCCGACCGCTCGATTGCCGAACACGCTCAACATCAGATTTCACGGTATTGATGGGAATCAGCTGCTGGCAGCCACGCCGTCGGTCGCGGCGTCGACCGGCTCCGCGTGCCATGCAGGATTGTCGGAGCCGTCTCCGGTGCTGCTGGCGATGGGAGTTGACCCACTCGACGCGATCGGAGCGGTACGGCTGAGTCTGGGCCGACCGACCACCGCCGACGAAACTGAGCGTGCGGCGATGGATCTTGCCCGGACCGCGTCGCGACTCAGGGCGGAGACGGCCGCGACTGCTAGGAGTTGACGGTCAGGACCATCTCGCCAGGACGAAGGTCAACCGAACTGACCTGTACGCCCGCCTGAGAAACGGCTGTGGCGATCTCGTGGTTGAAAGCTGACTCGACCTGATCGGTTGGGACAAACCATCCCAACATGCCGGTGATGTGGCCGCCAGTCACGACGGGCTGGCCGTTTTGCATCTCGACGTGCCCTTTGTACTTACCACTCATGCCGTAGGCACTGAAGTCAACCACCAGCTGTCCCTGGTCGATCTCGACCGCGACGCTGCTCAGCGGTCCAAACGAACCGGCGTTCTGCGCGATGCGATCGTTGATCTCCTTTTGCGTGATCACAAGCTGGTTTGCGTTGGCGTCGGTCGACGTCGACGTAGCCGGTGTCACTTTCGGGACGCTTCCGGCGATCTGCCCCTGCAGATTGTTGTTGACGCTGCGGCCGACATAGGGCTTCACGACCGAGGACGAGAAGAAGGCGGCCAGCGCAACGACCGCGATGACGACGATGAACAGGACCACCATCCAGGCCATCACGGACCGCCCGACGCCGTTGCCCCGCTCGTAGCGGCGGGCAGCGGCAACCGCCGACGAACCGCCGGATGGACGGTATGAGCCCTGGCGTTTGGCGGCCTCACGCCGGGTAAAGGGAGCGCCGCAGTTGGCGCATCGTGCTGATCCGAGCGGTTGTCGGGCCCCACAACGTGGACACAACATGAGCGAGATCCTCCGATGGTTGCGACGAATGTTCAGTGCATTGGAGCGGTGATCGATCCGTCGCATTTGGTCTGAAGCTAGGACGCTCACACGGCTGGTTCGGTTACGCTGGATCCATCAATCCAACGGAACGTGCATTTAAGCCTGCCACACGCCCCGCCTTACGCACACTCTGTGGACGGCGCCGGGCGCCAGCATCGCGCGGTGTTAAGGCAGGACGCATGCCGCAATCGACAGCATGCCGTCGTGCGTCTACTATCGTGGCGGTTGATTGACGGAATTCGAGGAGTGATATGAACGGTCGAGTCGTCGCGGTGAGTTTGAGTCCCGCTCATACGATGAGCAAATCGAATGGTGACGAGATCCGCCTGGTGGCGGGACTTGGTGTCGCAGGGGACGCTCACTCGGGCGGCACGGTGCAGCACCGCTCACGCGTCGCCCAAGATCCCAGCCAGCCCAATCTACGCCAGGTACATCTCATCCACAGCGAACTACATGCCGAATTGCGCCAGCGCGGATTCCCGATCGTGTCTGGTCAAATGGGTGAGAACATCACCACGGCAGGAATCGATCTTCTCGGCCTGCCGACCGGCACGCTCCTTCGTGTCGGTGACGAGGTCGTGATCGAGATTACCGGTCTGCGCAACCCCTGTGCTCAGCTTGAGACCATTCAAAAAGGCCTGATGAAAGCCGTGCTAGATCGGGACGAGCACGGAAATCTGATCCGCAAGGCCGGCATCATGGGCGTCGTCGTCTCAGGTGGGATCGTCCATCCAGATGACGCCATCCACGTCGAGTTCCCAGACGGCGAGCACCGCCCCCTGGAGCCGGTGTAGCGATCGGTCTCGACGAACCCTCGCGACATCGTGTCATCCAAACTGACGCCGAATTGGCACTTGTCGATCGGCGGTGAGCGCGTTACCGTTCGCCCGGTCCGTCGAAATGCGACCCAACACATGCGCTAAGTGACGTGCGACGGCAACACTACGGATGGGGTTCTCGGAGAACGTGAAAACGAGTCAGCTCATTCAGCTTCTGGTGCTTGGCGTCCTGTGGGGATCTTCGTACCTCTTCATCAAAGTCGCGGTCGACGGCGTCGATCCGGTGACGTTGGTCACCGGTCGACTAGCGATCGGAACCCTCTTCCTCTATTCAATGATGCGGGCGCGAGGCCTCAACCTCAGTCGCGACCGAAAGCTCTGGGCACACATCCTGGTCATGTCGCTGGTCGGCATCATCATGCCGCAAGTTCTGATCGCCTGGAGCGAGCAGCACGTGTCGTCGAGTGTGGCGGCCATCCTCAATGCCACGACGCCGTTCTTCACGCTCATCTTCGCGGCGGCGGTCTTCAGTACTGAACGCTTCTCGGGCGCGAAGCTGACCGGACTCGTTGTCGGATTCGCGGGAATCGCCGTCCTGACCGGCAGCAGCATACTCAAGCTGGCCTCGAGCTCGGCGCAGGGAGAAATCGCCCTGCTCCTTTCCTCGCTCGGCTATGGAATTGCCTTCGCCTATGCCAGGCGATTTCTCAAGGGAGAGCCGCTCGTCTTGGCGTCGGGACAGATGCTCCTGTCGGCGGTCCTCCTCGTGCCAGGAATGCTCCTCTTCGGACATCCACTCGACATGCAGTTGAACGCCAGTAGGTTGATCTGCTGGATCGCGCTCGGCACGTTCAGTTCCGGCGTGGCGTACATCCTCTACTACAAGCTCATCGCCGAGATCGGCGCCACGTCCGCGTCGTTCGGGACGTACCTCATCCCGATCGTCGGCATCTTCTGGGGTTGGCTTCTGTTGGGCGAATCGGTGGGGCTGCGGACGGTCCTCGGGGTCATCATGATTCTCGCCGGGCTCCTCATCGCCACTGGCATTCGTCGCACTCTTCGCACGCGGCGCGTGACCCAGCCGTTGGTCGACGCGCCGTCAGGTTCAATCCCACTCGAGGACCTGTAAGTCAGTATTCACGTGCAACGAAAACGGCGCGGAATACCCGCGCCATGAGTCAGTCGCTTGGTTGTTTGAGGCAGACTACGGGAAGCGGGTCAGCACTTCCGGTCCGTCGTCGGTGATTGCTACCGTGTGCTCGAATTGAGCCGCCCAGGAGCCATCAAGCGTCACGACGGTCCAGTCATCCTTGAGCGTCTTGGTGGCAGGCTTGCCGGCCGCGATCATCGGCTCGATGGTGAGAACCATGCCGGATCGCAGCAGCGGGCCGTGCCCTGGAGGTCCGTAATGTGGCAGCATCGGCTCCTCGTGCAGCGCTCGACCGATGCCATGACCATAGAGGTCGCGCACCACGTTGAATCCGTGCGACTCCACGAAATCCTGAATGACGGCTGAGATGTCCGTGAGGCGCTTGCCAGCCCGTGCGGCATCGATACCAATGTCGAGCGACTCGCGACAAACACGGATCAAGCGCTCGGCGTCCGGACTGATCTGTCCAACCGGAACCGTGATCGTGGCATCACCATGGAAGCCACGCAGACGGGCACCGGTGTCGAGGCTAATGATGTCACCATCTTCGAGCATTCGCGGGCCTGGTATGCCGTGAACGACCTCATCGTTGACCGCCACGCAGATCGTCGCCGGGAAGCCGCGATAGTGCTTGAAAGAGGGAACGGCACCATATTTCCGGATATTCTTTTCGGCGATCTGATCGAGCTCGGCCGTCGTAATTCCAGGTCGCACGGATGAGCGCAGGATTTCAAGCGTCTCCGCCACGATTTTGCCGGCGTCCCGCATCTTTTGAAGCTGTTCCGGCTGCTTGAGCTGAATACTCACGATGGTTCCTCACGTGTCCACTGGTCGCCGCATCGACGACGGTGAATGGCCGGCAAAATGCCCCGATTCCCAATACCTGCCTAACAATCTAGTGTACCACGAGGGTCATTTCAGTCCGCGAATAACGGAATGTCTCATACAATCGTGTTCGACCGTTCAGCGCCGGTCGCGAACCGCGCACGCAGTTCGTGGGAATGACGATCGAACCTGCCTCGCGTACAATCAGGAAACCGGCGGTTGTGCACGCCATCGGTCCGGAGCGAAAGGAATTGGTCGAGAAGATGCAGGTCTTTTGGCGCAAGCAGAAGTGGTCGCCCGTTCAGCCGAAGCGCGACGTTCCAACGATGCCGAACGCGCTCCTCTTTACGCTACGCTCTGTCCCGCATCACTACGACGGCATCAAGGCGGCCATCGAATCGACCGGCGATGCCCGCGTCTATTTCGGCGAGCCGCTCGCCTACATTCGCGGCCAGGGCGTCGCGCTCTTCCGCGTTGAAGCGACCGGATTCTCATTCCTCAAGAATCTCTTCGCCTGGTGGGCCGAAGCCGAACGGGGCGAGGCGACCGGTTTCGACATCCGACTCTTCGAGAAGAACAAGCAATACGTCGGGAGCCTGCGCGGGCTGACTCCAGAGGCAGCCGAAGAGCTCATACGAGGCCATGCCACCATCAACGCCGGTGTGGCTCCGGCTGCCGGCTGAGCCGGGATCATATTTCGAGACGACCGCTAGATCAATCCCCCGAGACTGGGAAGGAGCAGTTCTTCCCACCGTTCGGTCACAACCTCGCGTAGCCGTTCAGTCGCGACGATGCGAATGACGCGGCGGTGCTCCTCGTAGCGCTTGAGGTCTTCGTCGCCCAACCCAACCACCTCGACCCAGGGCATCAGATGATGAAACCCAACCGGCGGACGATCGAACTGCACCCAAACGTCGGTACGCCAGCGCTCCGGCTTGGGGATGTCGATCAGCACCTCATGCGCGCCAACCTCGAGCCCGCTCTCCGCTCGCAATCGACGAGTGATCCCGACCTCGACGCCGCGCCGTGCAGCCGGGTTCGCATACAGATCGTTGAGGTGGGCGAAGAGCTCGCCCGCTCGCGGGCTGATCTCGACGGCACGCTTGTGCAGGCGTCGCCGACGCAGTCCGTCGATCAAATCTCGCGTCGTTTCCGGCATGTCCGATCGACTCAGCGTCTCCATCAGTGTGCCGTCATCGTGATCCGTGAGGTCGTCGGCGCTGAGACGCCCTCCACTCAACGCGTCTTGAACAGCCCGCAGCAGCATGACCATGCAGGCACGGTTGGTGTGGTGCCAGTAGACATTGTCAAACATCTCCTGGCGGGCATTGATGAGTGAATAAAGCGGGCTGATTCCCTTTTCGGTCATCACGATGCGACGCTGCCCGTCGACTTCAGCCACGCGCAACGAGTCGAGCAGCCGAGGGGTATCGACTCCGCCATATGGCACGTTGCAACTGCGAGCGTCGCGCGGCAGATAATCCAGCTTATCGACGTCGAGCGCGCCACTCAGCAATCCGCGCAGTAGTCGATCGTCATCCGGTAGCGGGCCGGGTGGATTGATGAAGTCCGCGACCCGTCGCGGTTCGACGTGCCAGAACTCGCGCAGCACGGCCGCGATTTCGCCCCGTTCGATGATGCGCCGCGCTGCCTCTTCATGCGGCAGAACGGGCGGACCAAGCTCCTCGATGCCGTGGCTGAACGGATAGTGGCCCACGTCGTGCAGCAACGCGGCGGCGGCTCCGACGCGTTTGGACTCTTCGTGCACCCACCCAGGCCCATGCACGCTATCGAGCGAGGCTATTGCCTGTCGCATCAGGTGATAGACGCCTAACGAATGCTCGAAACGGGTGTGCTTGGCTCCCGGCCAGACTTTGCTCACGAAGCCGAGCTGTTGGATGCGATCCAGACGCAGAAACTCGGGCGTCTCGATCAGCGCGACGTCCGCAGAGGAGAGCGGAATGCGATCGTGCAGATTGTCGCGAATGGTGGTGATGCGGTCTCGGTTCAACGTGCGTCGCTCCGCGGCTGGGTTACAGAATCAAAACCCAATTCTACCCGAACATCAGTTCGCATTCGAGGGCTAAGGGTTGGATGCCGGATCAAGGTGCCACGCGTGCTACACTCAGCAATGGTGCGATGATAGCAGTAGAAAGGCATGTACGTTCAACAATGCTACGCTCGGTGATGCTAGGACTCGCGGGAAGCGAACGAGTCTCCGACCTCGTCAGACACAACGACGTCACCAAAAACCTCGCCCTGCGCTTCGTCGCCGGTGAGACGTTCGATGAGGCGATCGCGGCCGTTCGAGAACTGAACGCCGCCGGGATGCTGGTTACCCTCGACGCGCTCGGCGAAAACGTGAGCGGCGAGACGGAAGCCGCGTCCGCGCGCGATCAGTATCTCGCCATGCTCGACGGGATCGTGCAGGCGGGCGTCAAGAGCACCATTTCCCTCAAGCTGACCATGCTCGGGCTCGACATCTCCGACGAGCTGTGCCGCGCCAATCTTCACCGCATCCTCGAACGAGCGCGAGATCTCGACACGTTCGTCCGCGTCGACATGGAAGGTTCGAACTACACGCGGCGTACGCTGGAAATCTTCTACGACGAGTTTGCCGAGTTCGGCGAACACGTCGGCATCGTGCTGCAGTCCTACCTCTACCGAACCGACCGAGACGTGGCGACCGCCGTTGAGAAGCACGCGCGAGTGCGGCTCGTCAAAGGCGCGTACGCCGAGCCTGCGGCCGTCGCCTACCCACGTAAGTCGTCGGTCGATGCCGCCTACCGGCGGCAGATGGAAGCAATGCTCGACAAGGGGCATCATCTGGCCATTGGCACGCACGACGAATCGATCATCGAAGCGGCCAAGGGGTACACCATGCGCATGCACACGCCCAAAGACCGTTTTGAGTTTCAGATGCTGTATGGAATTCGAGAGGATCTACAGCGAGAACTCGTGGAAGAGGGCTACACCGTGCGGGTTTACGTCCCTTTCGGACGTCAGTGGTACCCCTATTTCATGCGGCGGATGGCGGAACGGCCGGCCAACCTCCTCTTCGTCATGCGCAATATCGCGCGGCGTTGAGCGTTCCTGTCACGCTTCTGCTTCAGGCCTTTGGCACCATGTAGATGCGCACGCCCGCGCTGATCAGTCGGTTGAGCATATAGACTCGCGTCTCGAAGCCGATCCGTCCGATTGGCACGATCATCTGAACGCCGGAGATCTCTGCCTTGGCCTTGATCCACTCTCGGAACTGCCGATCCGTCATTTGCGCGACCGTCAGGTTCAACGTCCCGGGCCCGTCGTCCCGTGGGACGACGATGTAGACACGATTCAGGTCCGCGACCGTGATCTCCTGCTGTTGGCTCATCTCTACAACCACTCCCGCGATACCGCTCAGGCGTTGGGCTCCACTTGCCTGTTTGCCCCGCTTCGTCGTCCGTTTCGTTCACGCCGCCACTTGAGCAGATTCGGCACGAGCACGACGACGACCGCCACCACGGCCAGCGCAATCATCAGCGGTAATTTCGCCTGCTCGCCAACCGCATCTGAAACCAGCTTGTCGTCGGCGATCATCCGTGCCGCGGTGATCGCCAGAACGACAGAGCCACCGATCATCAGCCACGGATACCGATTCAACAACCGGGCCAGATAGTTACTACCGATCAAGATGAACGGCATCGACAATCCGAGGCCGAAGAGGAGCAATTCGATGCTCCCCCCGGCGGCCCCACCAATGGCCAGCATGTTGTCGAGACTCATCACGACGTCGGCCACGATGATGGTGCGGACCGCCGAGACGAGGGAATCGCCAGCCTGAATGTTGTGAGCGTCTGATTCGTCGTTCAGCAGCTTGAATGCAACCCAGACCAAAACAATACCGCCCAGCGCCTCCAGCAGTGGAACATGCAGGAAGAAGGCGGCGATGGCGGTAAAGATGATGCGCAGCACGATTGCGCCCGCGCCGCCCAGGATGATCGCCATCCTGCGCTGCCTCGGCGCCAACGTTCGCGCGGCCATCCCGATCACGAGAGCGTTGTCGCCGCTCAGCACGACGTTGATGAAGATGATCGAGAGGATTTTTGTCAGTAATTCGACAGACATACCAGTCCCGTGTGTCGATCTCGGTTGCGCCCAGACATCGGAGTGAGGTTCGAATTCACGCGCGATACCGCTATCCGCCGCGCCAGCGTTCGCGGTTCATCCTACCACGCGCTTCGCGAGCGACGGCGCCGTCCAGAAACCGTCGGCAGGGGATTCATGGAGGTTCCTACGGACGGGTCTGCTATCATGCGCGCGACAGTCAAATCGTCGGAATGACACACTGGGAAGGACGAGCCATTGAGCGTCACTGACCGGGTTCGGGTATCACCCGAGCTCGATGCATGGCTCCGCGAAACACGACGCTATCTACATATGAACCCCGAGCTCTCGCTCGAAGAGAGCAACACCGCACGCCTCGTCTCCGGGCATCTCAAGGAGCTTGGCGTGCAGCATCGTTCTCACGTGGGAGGAGACGGCCGACCGTTGATGGTCGATCCGGCCATGCTTAAAGCGGCTGGGCTGACGCTCAAGCCGAGCAAGGGCGGGACCGGTGTTCTCGGAACCATCGAGGGGCGAGCTCCTGGCAAGACGCTCCTGATTCGCGCCGATATGGACGCGCTGCCACTCGATGAGATGAACGACACAAACTATCGTTCGACCAAACCAGGGGTTATGCACGCGTGCGGCCACGATGCCCACACCACCATCCTGATGGGCGTGGCTGAGGTCCTGAACGGCCTGCGCGATCAGTTCGACGGGACCGTCAAGCTGATGTTCCAGCCCGGCGAGGAGGGATATGCCGGGGCGCTGGCGATGGCCGAAGACGGGATCCTCGACGAGCCAAAGGTGGACGCCGCCATCGCGCTGCACGTCGACAATCAGATCGGAGTCGGTGAGGTGAGCGTGGCGGGTGGACCGGTCTGCGCCGCGGGCGACATCGTCAACATCACCGTGCGTGGCGTCGGCGGTCATGCGGCCTACCCTCATTTCGCGGTCGATTCGACGTTGGTAGCCGCTCACATCCTGGTGGCGCTGCAGGACATCGTCAGCCGCGAGATCGATCCATTCCAGTCCGCCGTGGTGACGTTTGGCGCGATCGACGCCGGATCGCAAAGCAACATCATTCCGGCTACCGCCGAGATGCGCGGAACGGTGCGCGTCTTCCTACCGGAAGTGCAGGATCTCGTCGAGCGGCGTATCAAGGAAATCGCCAGTGGAGTGGCCGCCTCGATGCGGGCCGAAGTAGACGTCAACTACCTCCGCTGGTATCCGCCCCTGATCAACGACGATTCCGTCGCCGAGATCGTGCACGCGGCCATGATCGACACGGTCGGAGCTGAGAACGTGAAGGAGACCGAGCGAACCTTCGGCGGCGAAGACTTCGCCTTCATCGCCCGGCGCGTTCCGACCTGCATGTTCCGGCTCGGCATCGCCAACCCAGAACGCGGCATCACCTACTCAATGCACCATCCGCGCTTCGACATCGACGAGGACGCGCTGGCGGTCGGCGTACGCGTGATGTCCGCCGCGGCATTGCGCTATCTCGGCGCCTGAATCTGCGACCATGCGTGAGAAAGGACGACTATCCCGTGTCAATCGCTGAAATCGTGAAGGTCTCACCCGAACTGGATGCCTGGATGCGCGAGACCAGGCGCTACATTCATATGAACCCCGAGCTTTCGCTCGACGAGAACAACACCTCGCGGCTCGTCTCTGGCCATCTCAAAGAGCTGGGCATCGAGCATAAGACCGGGGTCGGCGGAGACGGCCGTTCGCTGTTCATGGACAAGGACGCACTCGCTGCCGCCGGTATCACACCCGGCCCGGCCACCGGTGGTACCGGCATCCTGGCCACGATCCAGGGTCGTGGTCCCGGCAAGACGCTTCTGCTGCGGGCTGATATGGACGCGCTCCCCATCGACGAGCAGAACGACGTTGCCTACAAGTCGACCAAGCCAGGTGTGATGCACGCCTGCGGTCACGACCTGCATACGACGATCCTGATGGGGACGGCTGAGGTGCTGAACGAATTGCGCGATCAGTTCGACGGCACGATCAAATTCATGTTCCAACCAGCCGAAGAGGGTCCGGGCGGCGCGGTCGCCATGATCAACGACAAGATTCTCGAGAATCCGACGGTCGACGGTGCCATCGCACTGCACGTCGGCACCGGTATGTCGGCCGGGCAGATCGCGGTCAAAGGCGGTCCGGCGCACGCGGCGGCAGACACAGTGAAGATCATCGTCAACGGCGTTGGCGGACATGCGGCTCGTCCGCAGTCGGCCGTCGACACCATGCTGGTCTCCGCCCACATTCTGATCGCGCTGCAGACGATCGTTGCGCGCGAGGTCGATCCGTTCGAGCCTGCCGTCGTCACGTTTGGGACGCTGCACGGCGGAACCGCCAACAACATCATCCCGGCGCGCGCCGAGATGAACGGCACGGTGCGAACGCACTCGCCCGAGGTGCGCGACCTGATCGAGAAGCGCATCGGCGAGATCGCGACCGGCGTGGCCAAGGCCATGCGCGCGGAAGCCCAGGTCGTCTACTTGCGCGGCTACCCCTCCATGCGTAACGACGATGCCATGTCGGAGGTCGTGCGCGAAGCGGCCATCGAAGTGCTGGGAGCGGAGAACGTCAAAGATCGCGAGCCATCCATGGCCGGTGAAGATCTGGCCTTCGTTGCCGAACGAGTCCCGACCTGCATGTTCGGGCTCGGCGTCACGGATGCCTCACGCGACATCATCTATCCGCCGCATCATCCGCGCTTCGACGCCGACGAGGACGCGCTGGCGACTGGGGTCAAGGTGATGGTCGCGTCGGCGCTGAAGTACCTGAACGGCTGAGTCAAACCCACGAGTTGGACGAACACGACCAAGAATGAACGGAGCGCATGTTGTCGACCGATGTACATGTCGAGGTGAGCCCGGAGCTCGACAGTTGGATGCGAGAGACGCGGCGTTACCTGCATATGAATCCCGAGCTCTCGTTGCAGGAGAACAACACGTCACGTCTCGTGTCGGGTCACCTCAAGGAGCTGGGCATCCAGCACAAGACCGGCGTTGGGGGTGACGGGCGTTCCCTCTTCATGGATGCCGACGCGCTGAAGGCCGCGGGCATCACGCCGGGCCCGGCCACCGGAGGGACCGGCATCCTCGGCACGATTCAGGGCAAGGGACCGGGAAAGACCCTCCTCATTCGGGCCGACATGGACGCGCTCCCCATCGATGAGCAGAACGACGTCCCCTACAAATCGACGAAATCGGGTGTGATGCACGCCTGCGGCCATGACGCTCACACCACCATCCTCATGGGCGTGGCCGAGCTTCTCAACAGCCGCAAAGAAGAGTTCAACGGCACGGTCAAGCTCATGTTCCAACCCGCTGAAGAAGGTCCCGGCGGAGCCGTCGCCATGATCCACGACAAGATCCTTCAGGATCCCATGGTCGATGCGGCGCTGGCACTTCACGTCAGCCCGATGTGGCGCGCCGGACAGATCGGCGTCGCATCCGGCTATTCAAGCGCGGCGTCCGATCGCGTCATGATCAAGGTCAAAGGTGTCGGTGGGCACGCCGCTCGACCACACATGAGCGTCGACTCGACCTTGGTCGCCGCCCAGATCCTCACGCTTCTCCAGACCATCGTGGCGCGCGAGATCGACCCGTTCGAGCAGGCGGTGATTACGTTCGGCTCGTCGCACGCCGGGACGGCCCCCAACGTCATTCCCGACAGCGCAGTGCTGCAGGGGACCGTGCGGACCTACTCTCCGGACGTACGCGATCACATCGAGAAGCGCATCAAGGAGATCGGCGCGGGAATCGGCATGGCCATGCGCGCCGAAGTCGAGGTCGTCTACCTGCGTGGCTATCCGGCGCTCAACAATGACGAGGAAATGGCCGGGATCGTGCGCCAGGCCGCTCAAGCGGTTTTGGGACCGGACAACGTCTTCGAGCGCAAGCCCGGCATGGGCGGCGAGGATATGGCCTTCGTGGCCGAACGCGTTCCGACCTGCATGTTCAATCTCGGTATCGCCAATCCAGAGATGGGCTTCACCTTCGCACCGCACCACCCACGTTTCGACATCGACGAGGACGCGCTGGCTGCGGGCGTGAAAGTGATGACCGCGGCGGCGCTGACCTATCTGCAGGGGTAGCCACGCCCTCCTCAAGACACGACTTCTGGACGCACGACAGACGGCGGGCAAAACACACCCGCCGTCTCGCGTCGTCACCCGACCCAATACTCGTCGACTGCGCTACACTGCCTCGTCGAACCTCGTCCATCACTTTGAACGGAACCAGCTGTGCAGTCGGCGGCCATCGGCCTGATCCTGCTCTCGGCCCTGTTTCACTCAGTTTGGAACCTGCTTGCCAAGCGTAGCGCCGACCCGCTCGCGTTCATGTATTCCTTCCAGCTCGTCAGCCTCGTCGTCTATGGCGTCCCGGCGTTCATCGCCCTGAGGGCGCATCCATTTCCGTTGATCGGGATCCCATTCGTTGTGGTCTCGACCGCATTCGAATTCGGGTACGACGTCTCACTGGCTCAGGCGTACCGATACGGTGCGCTTGCGTTGACCTATCCGGTCGCTCGGGGCACTGGTCTGTGTCTCGTGGCGATCCTGGCCCTACCCATCTATGGCGAGCGCCCCTCGATTGCTGGCGCCTGCGGGATCGTCTCCATCTTCGTCGCCCTCGCGCTGATTGGTGCCGATAGCATGCGGCATCAACGGTCGACCGGTCATCCCGCCGACAGACGAGGCATCTTTTTCGCCCTGGTCACCGGCTGCGCGATCGCCTCCTACTCCCTCACCGACAAGGCTGGCGTCGGCCACGTTTATCCGCTCGTTTATGTCTATTCGATTTTTCTGCTCACGGTCGTCTTCCTGACTCCGCTGGTGCTGCTGCGCCATCGCGCGGCGTTCGTCCAGGAGTGGCGCGTGAATCTGCGTTCAATCCTCCTTGGAGGCATCCTCTCGCTGGGCACCTACTTCATCGTCCTGGCGGCGTTGCGGCTGAGCGACGTGAGCTACGTCGTGCCCTTGCGCGAGGTCAGCATCCTCTTCGGCACGCTCCTGGGAGTGGTCGATCCTGCATGAACGACTGCGGCGTTGGCAGGCGTTCGCCTCGGCGCTCATCGTCGCGGGCGTCCTGGCTATCGCGCTTGGAGGTTGACGGACACTTCCGCTCATCGAACGCGGCATGTCAGGCATGATTGAGATGAGATCCGGGATCAACTTTTGCAGCCATCGAAGTCGGAAGGAGCACTGACACAATGCCTGATTCATCACCGGTCGCGGCAATTTGGTCTGCCTTCCTCCGATCCAGACCCGATCTCCCGAGCGACCTCACCTATTACGAGGCGTTCTCGTTCGGCAGCCAATCCGAATTGGCGACAGAGCTTGCCCATCTGGTGCTGGCGGGAATCAAGACGGCGACCTCCGAAGCGATGCAGGTCTACGAAGATTCAGGACAGCGGCCGCCGCGCGTCGGGGATTTCAGCATCGTGCTGGACGGCTCTGGCGCGCCTGTCTTCGTCACGGAAACGCTGGAAATGCGAATTATTCCGTTCGACGAGGTCGACGCCGCGTTTGCCTATGACTATGGAGAGGGAGACCGGACGCTCGAGTGGTGGCGCGACGCGATGTGGGAGTACTACGAGCAGCAGGCTCTTGCCAGCGGCCACTCAGCCAGCAAGGACCTGCCGCTGATGTGCGAACGCTTGCGCGTCGTCTTTGTTCCGGAGAACGAAGGAGTCGAACGTGACGCTTGACGACATCCTGAATCGCGTCGTTCCGCCTCAGCCCTGGGAGGAGGGGGACAAGATACCGTGGGACGATCCGGAGTTCAGCCAACGGATGCTGCACGAGCACCTGACGCAACGTCACGATCTTGCGAGTCGCCGATCCGCGATCATCGATAAACACGTCGACTGGATCCATCGCGAATTGCTGGGCGGTCGGTCGGGTCGATTGCTCGACCTCGGCTGCGGGCCTGGGCTTTACACATCGCGCCTGGCAGCGCTCGGCCACGAGTGTGTCGGAATCGATTTCTCGCCCGCGTCCATCGAATACGCTCGACAGCAACCGATCGACGGTCCGGGCAACTGCCAATATCTGCAGGGTGATCTCCGGCAGGTTGAATATGGCGAGGGTTTCGACGGCATCATGCTGATCTTCGGCGAGCTCAACACATTTCGTCGCGACGACGCGCTGCTCATTCTGCGCAAAGCTCACGCGGCGTTGAACTCGGATGGTTTTCTGCTGCTCGAACCGCACACCTACGAGTTTGTGGAAGAGCATGGACGCGAGCAGCCGACCTGGCGCGCGTCCAAGGGCGGACTCTTTTCGACGCGACCGCATCTGCTGCTCAGCGAAAGCTTCTGGGACGATTTACTTCGAGTTGCAACCCAGCGCACGTTCGTGGTCGACGTCGAAACCTCGGCGACGACAAAATTCGTTGAGACGATGCAGGCATACACGCTGGAGGACTACACGAATCTCCTCCATGAGGCCGGTTTCGGCTTGCGTGATTCCTATAGCGCGATGCCTGGATCGCCTGAGGCGGGCGACCTCATCGCACTGGTGGCGATTCCTGCCTGACGGGTTCCCGTCCGCCGTCATGAAACCAATTTCGCGACGTTGGTAAATCCTCGAGTGGTGGGCGCCATGAATGTCGACCCTTATGGCGCGATCACCGTGTAGAACTCGCGGTCGCGATGTTCGAGGAGCGGAAAGGTCCCTCCCACGACCATCTCTTTGAAATAGTCGGTCTGCGTGTGCGCTTGGAACCCCGCTTCGTCCTGATACTGCTCGTACAGCAGAAATGAACGCGGATTCTCGGTCGACTGGTTGATGGTATACAGAACGCAACCAGGTTCGACGTCGGAATTGCACAGCTCCGCCATTTTGGTCAACAGCTCGGCGACCTTGCCCTCTTCACCGGGCTTGGCCAGGAAACGCGCGGCAATGACGTACATGTCCCCTCTTCTCCATTGGCTATTTCAACACGAACAAACGCTTCGACATCCGTATCGCGGAATGCGGTCCGCTCGATAGTAGCATCGATCATCGCGACAGGAGATGCGGCCCTCAATCTGAAATTCTGTGGCATGCGGGTTGCTATCGTCAGCATTCAACCTGCGGCGCGCCGCTGAAATGAACATGCGGCGCACATAACGGGGGCGGCTCGTCGCTTCCCGTTCAGTTGAGCACGGAGGTAATGACCATGACTGAAGAGATGCGAAATATGGAGGAGCTTGCGCCGGTTCGCTTGCCAACAGCGATTCTGGCGCAGATCGAGCAACTTGCTGACGAACGAAGAAAGACTTCTCGGCAAACTGACACGCTTCGACGATGGCCGTATGGCCCGCAATCGTTTGGGAGAAATCGACCAGCAGTTGACTCACCTATGGGAAGTCCGACGTCTCGAACTTCGATGACACGGTTCATCTGGTCATCAGAAGCGTAGAATGTGTGACGAGTCGACCACCTTCCTGGCTCGCATGACTTCCGGTGCTGCCGCCTCTTCATACTCCTTTAATGTTGGTCTGACTATCATTTCATCTAATGCGTTCGATCTGAATGATCGGATACCGCCTGTCGAGCGCACGCCGGTCGCCGATGGCGGCCGCCAGATGAACCTGATCGAGTCTCATTGAAAGGTATCGAGCGAGCCAGGCTCGCGCACAACGTGGCAACGAAAACATATCTGGGATCACGACCCGCGAATCCCGCATCGATCGAGCCGCGTGAATACGGTTCTCCTGGCGCAGGTTCAGGTGGGAGCGTCTCCACGAACGAGATTGCGCTCTTGCCTGACACGACCTCCCGCGTCGATCAGCGTGGCGAGCGCCGGACCGACGCCGTCGTAGGTCGCGCCCGTCGTGCGATCGCGCCTGCTTCGAGGAGACTTCATGCCCCACGTTGATCTTGTGGGCTTCATCAAAGCGGTCGGATACGTTGGGGTCTTCGGCATGATCTTCGCCGAAAGCGGCTTACTCGTTGGCTTTTTCCTGCCCGGAGACAGCCTCCTATTTACGGCAGGATTCCTCGCCGCACAAGGCTATCTCTCTATCTGGATTCTTGCACCGTTGGCGTTCGTCGCCGCCGTGCTGGGAGACGCGGTCGGCTATGGCATCGGCCACAGGCTGGGCCGTTCCCTTTTCAACCGCGCCGAATCGACCTTCTTCAAACCTGAGCATTTGCGACGTGCGGAATTGTTCTTCGAGCGGCACGGCGGGCTCGCCATCGTGCTGTCTCGGTTTCTTCCCATCGTACGCACGTTTACACCGGTCGTCGCGGGAGCCGGTCGCATGCGGTACCCGCGTTTCGCCCTCTTCAACGTTGTCGGAGGCTTTGTCTGGGCCGTCGGAGTTTCGCTGGCCGGATACTTCCTCGGGAGCGCCATCCCCAACATTGACCGCTATCTGCTCCCGATCGTGCTCGCGATCATCGTCGCCTCGGTTGCTCCGACCTCGATCCACCTATGGCGAGAGAACCGAACGGAAATCAACGCGATGCTGCGTAAGCGTCTGGATCGATGGGCGCCGCCGCAGTGACGACTGTCAAAAACAGCATTCGTATGGCCCATTTTGAGGCTTTCGAGCAACCCGGCACGATATCTGCGCCTGCACCTGAGACGAGATCGGGCAAGTGGGCGCCGATATTCGCCGGAATGGAACCGAACATGAACGTATCGCTTCATGACAGGACCGGACGTCAGACTGGAGAAACCGCAGTCGCGGACCGGCCGCTGGCGCCGGTTGATGGCTCTGAGAGCCATGTTCGAAGGGACGTGTTCGAATTGGTCGAATTACGTGAGCGGCGCAGAACCCAAAACGCTCGGGCCGTCGCCGTTCTACCTACCTACAACGAACGAGAGAACCTCACAGAGCTCATCCCGGCAATTCTCGAAGATCGACGTTTTGACGTCCTGGTTGTGGACGACAACTCTCCTGATGGGACGGCGGATGCCGTTGAGGAGATTAAATCGGCCTTCCCTGGCCGTGTACACCTGATTCGCCGGCCCGGCAAACTCGGGCTCGGCACCGCATATCTCGAAGGATTTCATTGGGCGCTGGCCCGAGACTTTGACTTGATCTGCGAGATGGATGCCGACTTCTCCCACGATCCACACGTGCTGCCACGACTGGCCGACGCCACCGGCGGTGCCGATCTGGTGCTGGGGTCTCGCTACGTGCCGGGTGGCAAGACCGTCAACTGGTCGACGATGCGACGCTTCCTGAGTCGCGGCGGATCGACCTACGCACGCACCGTCCTTGGTCTGCAATATCAAGACCTTACGGGCGGTTTCAAGTGCTTTCGACGGCAGGTTCTGGAGTCAATCGATCTCGATTCGATCGATTCAACAGGCTACGCCTTTCAAATCGAGATGACCTATCGCGCGCATCAGGCGGGTTTTCGCGTCATAGAGGTACCGATCACCTTTCACGAGCGCCGCGCGGGCTGCTCGAAGATGGATTCATCGATCGTTGCCGAAGCTCTGCTTCGCGTTTGGCTCATGCGACTGCCACGCCGCGAGGCGATTCCATTCGTCAAGGAGCACGCATCGCGAACTGCCTCCTGACGACAATCAACAACCATGTCGCTTTTCAACGACTAATCGACCGGGCCGGAATCATCGGCCCGGTTGCTTTGCGCGGATCGCGACGGTCGTCCGTTACAATCCAGCCACGAATCACGCGAGGAGGAGCCAAATGAAGACAGAAGGACGACTTCGCTGGGCCATCTTCACCAATTCAGTCGTCTCGGCCATGGAGAACCCGGACGCCCATCTCTGGCGCACGCTGGGGCGTCTTCTGCGACAGAGCGAGCACGAAGCCATCTTCTTCGAGCCGCGCGGCAACGATGCGGTGCGTGCGTTACTGCAACATTCTGGATCGGGAGCGTTGAGCGATTTTCGTGGCCGCCACCCGGACATCGAATATCGCACGCTCGAAGCGAGACGCGGCGCCGATTTGGTCGAGTGGATGACGCGCACGCTGGCCACCGCGGACGTAGCCCTCATCACGGCCAACGCGTCCGACGATTTGGTCGGCTGGCTCGGGAAGCTGACCCGGCCTCACCTGCAGACATTTCTCGTCGACACCGGCTGGAATGGAACCGTCAACGCTCGCCCCGACCGAGGGGAGCATTTTTCTGAGTTCAGCGCGATCGTATTGGGAAATGACGCGCTGGCCGACGCTTATCGGGCGCTCGTTCCGGACGTGCCAATCCTGTCTTTCGGTCCGTCACCGAAACCGGAAGTGGTCATCGATTTGGACAGTGATCAGGATCAAGCGCTCGAAGACGCGTGTCAGCGATTGACCAACCTGATCGTAAACCTGCACGTCGAGGCTTCAGCGGCACGGCGAGCACCGCTCAACCCGAACGGGCATCGACCCAGCTGAAGAGCGCGCAGCCTCGTCCCTCAGACGATCGGATGAATTCCGCAGGCACGCGGCTCTTCGTGGCTGAGGCGCAGCAATTCCTCATATTCGGCGTCGTTCAATGTGAAGGTCTCGTTGCAGTCTGGGCAGCTGACCACAATTACGCAGTCGTTGCGCATCTCGCACCACTCGGTCACGTCGCCGTAGACCTCCTTTGAGCAGAGATGGGAGAGGATTTGCTCGACGGTGGAGCTTTCCTGGCGAAGCATAGCGCCCTCCAGCGTGAATGAGGCTGAACTGTTCGTCGTGCAATCTCGATTCTACTCCCGCTTTCGTCACATCGCAACTCCGACTGTGTGAAATGCGTCACGATCAACGCCGCCGCATACGCAGATTGCGTCGGGCGAAATAACCATCGTTCCGCGTCCGACCTCATTCTTTCGGCGTCGCGAAATGGATCTCAATCACCTGCGTTACACTCCCCGATGGGGTTTCGTTCTAGCTGATGTAAAGCAACGATGCGAGTGGGTGACATGACCGATGAACGCTCCGAACTCATGGCAGACACGTCGACCCGGCCGGTGCCGCGCAATCTCGAACTGGCGGAGCTCATGCGCCAGCGCCGATCGGTCCGGCATCTGCGACCCGACGCAATCCCGCGTGACGTCATCTTAACCATCCTCGAGGCGGGCCGCTGGGCGCCGTCGCCGCACGGCACCCAGCCGTGGCGCTTCGCTGTGCTCCAGAGCCGCCCTCTGCGTGAGCATCTCGCCGACGCCATGGCGGACGCCTGGCAGCGCAACCTGTCGCTCGATGGACAAGATACCGAAATCGTCGGAAAGCGTTTGGCCGGATCTCGTCGACGCATGCTGGAGGCTCCGGCGCTCATCCTTGTCTCACTGGTTACCGACGATCTCGATCGTTATCCCGATTCCGATCGACAGGAGTCTGAGACGACCATGGCGATTCAGAGCCTGGGAGCCTGCATCCAGAATATGCTGCTGACCGCCTATCAGCTGGGGTTGGACGCAGGATGGATGTGCGCTCCGCTCTTCTGTCCAGACGTCGTGCGAGACGCCCTCTCGCTGCCCGAATCACACGTACCGCATGCGCTCATCCCGATCGGCTACATCGCCGCCGATCCGAAGCGACGTGAGCGGCGCAGCCTCGACGACCTCATCACCCTTTGGGAATGAGCAACGCCGCGCTGACCCAACTCGACCATGAGACAACCTGACGTGGGCACATATCATGCGCGTCGGCACCGCCAGGGAACGGATTCCGCGACCACGCTGAGCAGACGTTCACGCGGCCAACGGAATTCCGTCCTTGGCTGCGATTCGTTCGATTTGGTCTGCTCGATGGTGAGGCTTTCCGATGCCGGTTTTCACGTTTCGAACGTTGGTCCGACCGCTGGCTCTGGTGCTCGCGGCAGTCTTGGTCGTCGCCTGTGGGTCGACGACCGTTGCCACGCCGACGCCGACCAGAACTGGAGCGGTTCCCGCCGCGTCGCCGGTCGGGTCTCCAGGAGCCGGGCTGAGCGGTCCAGCGGCTCTCGGGCAGAAACTCTTCGTGCAATACAAATGCGCTGAATGCCACAGCATTGCCGGCGAGCGCATCGTGGGACCACCGTTGAACGGCGTCTATGGCAGCACCGTTTCGCTCACGAATGGCAAGTCCGTCGTGGCCGATGACGCGTACCTCAAGCTGGCGATCATCGAGCCTGACTCGCAGGTCGTGAATGGCTACCCTTCCGGCGTCATGTCGAGCCACATCCAACAATTCGAGAACGATCTTGAATCGACACAGAACATCGACGCGCTTGTCGCGTATCTGAAAAGTCTCAAATAGCGGGGCTCGAAGCGCCGCTACATCGGAATTCCCGCGTCGCCGACTTCGTCGATGCGCGCATCGCCGCCCGAGAAGCCCATCGGTGCGCCGTCAGCCCGCCAGCATGCCCCGCCATGCATCAGACCGCTCTCCTGATCGACCAGGATTCCGTTCATGCCTCCGGCCACCTTGAGGGGCGTCTCGACCTGATGACCGCGCCGCTCCATCTCTCCCCTGAGCTCGCTCAAATTGCCGAATCCGGTCTCGAGTTCCAGCGTCGGTCCACGATCCCACATTCGCGGCGCCTCAACTGCTTGTTGCAGGCTCATCCCGTGGTCGATGACGTTGATGATGGCCTGCATGACCGAGCCGAAGATGCGAACGCCGCCTGGCGTCCCGATGGCCATGAACGGTTTACCGTCGCGCAGTACGATCGTCGGTGACATCGACGAGAGGATGCGCTTGTTCGGCGCGATTGAATTGGTTCGTCCCGCCGTCGGGTCCATCAAGTGCATGCAATTGTTGAGGAGCATTCCGGTCCCCGGCACGGTGACTTTCGATCCGAACCCGGAGTTGAGGGTCTGTGTGGTGGAGACGACGTTGCCATCCGCGTCCATGGCGCAGCAGTGCGTGGTCGACTTGCCCTCACCGTCCGGCGCGACTGCGGCGCTGAACTGCTGAGCACGCCCAAGCTGAAGCTCGCCTCGACGGGATGCCGCGTACTCCTTCGACGTTAGCCAATCAACCGGCACATCAGTCGTCGCAGGGTCGGCCATGTAGCGGAACCGGTCTGCAAACGCGATCTTCATGGCCTCGGCGATCACATGCACACTGTCGGGTGAGCCGAATCCCATCGAGCCCAGATCGAACCCCTCCAGGATATTCAGCATCTGAATGATGTGCGTTCCGCCGGACGAGGTCGGCGCCATCGAGACGATCTCGTAGCCGCGATAGGTTCCACGCACCGGTTCGCGCTCGACGACGCGGTACCCGGCGAGGTCCTCGGTCGTGATCAACCCTCCGTTACGCGCCATGTCGTCAGCCACGGTTTGGCCAAGCGGCCCCCGATAGAGCCAGTCCGGACCTTCTTGAGCGATACGCTCCAGCGTAGCGGCGTAGTCGACGCGCCGTAACGTCGAACCGACGGCGGGAAGTCCACCTTCGGGCAAAAAGACCTCGGCGCTGGCGGGGAAGCGTGCCAGCGCGTCGCGCGACATTTCAATGATGCTGCGCAGATACGGGCTGACCCGGAAGCCATAGCGAGCGTAGCGGATGGCTGGAGCCATCACCTGTGCGAGATCGAGTCGCCCATAGCGCTCAACCGCCGTGGCCCAGCCGAGCAACGTGCCGGGCGTGGCGACCGCCTGATAGCCGACGTCATTGAGTGCTCCCACAACGTCGTTGTCGAGCGAGCCTGCAATTGGTTCGAACATGGTTGCATGTGCCGCGGCGGGCACGGTCGCGTAATTGTCGATCGTCGTTTGGCGACCATCGGCGAGACGAATGGTCAGAAATCCAGCCCCGAAGATGGACGTCATCATCGGCTCGACGACCGACAGTGCGAACATGGTCGCGACTGCGGCGTCGATGGCGTTGCCACCCTGAACCAACATCTCAGTGCCGGCCAGCGACGCTAACGGATGGTTGGACGTCACCATTCCTCGATCTGCGACCGCCTCCTGCTTGAACGTTGACGTGGCCCGCGCCACTTCAGTCTTGCTCATGTCGGCCTCCCCTGACGATCACGGTTTGTCTGCAATTCGGTTCCAATGTCATGAAGGACTATGAGAGGACACCATAGCCGGGTGCGGTGCGTCCCGCAAGGAGGTTGGACCGTCATGATCAAGAGAAAAATGAGGAGCCCAAGCGCGCGCTCAGGCTCCTGAGAGAGGGTCGGGAATTTCAAGGCGAAGCGTCGAGGCCGTTCCCCCATCAAGCCGTCCCCGGTGCCCCTTCCCTTGCGGGTCAGGCAGATCCGACCGCGACGCTCGTCGAAAGCATATGGGCAGACGCGCAACATCCCCATCACCCACAGGGCTCTCGGCGTTGCAATCCCGTGACAGTTCTCTGCCACGCACCGCACAGCCAACGTTTATCTCGAGCGGGTATGCTAGCGTTGAAGTGGGGCGCATCTCCGCCGCGGAAGAATGTGAAGGTTGTGACCACGAGAGTGAGGAAAATCGGGTGAAGCTGGCCGAGCGACAGCCGTCACAACGGGGGCGTTCGCTCCCGGCATCGCCGATTCGACGTCTGGCGCCGCTGGCGGCGGCCGCGGAAACGCGTGGTCTGCGCGTCCACTACCTGAATATCGGGCAGCCCGATCTCGCGCCGCCTCCGGGCGTGGTCACGGCCATGGAGCGGGCGTCGCACGTCAGACTAGCCTACGCGCCGTCACGCGGGCTCTCGGACACCGTGAATGCGTGGGTGAGCTACTATCGAAACGCAGGTATCGAGGTCGAGCCAAACGACGTGCTGGTCACCGCGGGTGCGAGTGAAGCGCTATCGTTGGCCTTCTTGCTTGCGTGTGATCCAGGTGACGATGTGCTCGTTCCGGAGCCGTTCTACGCGCCCTACCGCGGTGTTGCGTCCATTTATGGCGTGCGCCTCGTGCCCGTTCCCCTGCGCGAAGGCTTCACTCCGCCATCGATCGACGCATTTCGACAGGCGCGGACGCCGCGCACGCGAGCCATTCTGATCAGCAGCCCCAACAATCCAACCGGCACGGTCTACACGCGCGACGATCTCACGGAGATCGGAAGATTTGCGCGCGAGGACGGACTCTTCCTCCTCTCCGACGAGACCTATCGCGAAATCGTCTTCAACGGTCCCGCCGCGCCAAGCGCGCTCTCGATTCCCGACCTCGACGAGACGGCCATCGTGATCGATAGCCTGTCGAAGCGCTTCAACATCTGCGGCGTGCGCATCGGCAGTCTTGTGAGCCGCAACCGGGCGATCATGTCGGCGGCGCTGGAGCTGGCCGAGCTGCGACTAGCGGTGCCGGCCGTCGAGCAGCACGCGGCTTCGGCCGCGCTCGGGACGCCGTCCGAATACCTGCATGAACTGGTGAAGACCTACGACCGGCGCGTCAGCGCGGTGGTTGACGGATTGTCGAATGCGCCAGGCGTGGACGCGCGCAAACCGGATGGAGCCTTTTACGTCGCCGCTCGTCTTCCCGTTGACAGCGCTGAGCGGTTCGCTGCCTGGCTCCTCTCCGACTTCGACGTCGATGGTGAAACCGTGATGGTGACACCCATGAGTGACTTCTACGCGACGCCAGGCAAAGGGCAAAACGAGATCCGCATCGCCTGTATCGTGGATGAGCAGGAACTGGCACGTGCCAGCAATATCTTGCGACGCGGGATCGAGCGCTATCAACAAATCTGAGCGTGCATGAGCGTTCTCATTCCGCTTGCCAGAAACGCCGACGCGCGCTATACCGAATGAGGGAATCGACCCTGTCGATCAAAGAAGGGTGAGACGACACATGAGCGCTGAGCATGGGAAAGACGCAGTCGGGCGCGGCCAACAGATTCAAGCGCTAGAACGAATCGGCACCGGCATCCTCGGCGTCGGCATCATCATCATGCTGATTTCGGTTCCGGCGCTCCTCACCGCATTGCTCATCTACCTCTGGGTGAGATAGCAGGGTCGTCATCTGCTCCGGACGATCGTGCTTAACAGAAATTTCCTCCGACCGTTAACGGTTTTGTCACGCGAACTCGGCGGTTGTCGCAACTAAGTCACCCCACGACGCCTACCCTAAACATCAGCATGTTGCCGTGAATCTCAGTCAACCGAGACGGCGCATCAGCGGGATGACGCCCGATCGGTTGAATGCTGCCGATGAGATTCGTCAAGGCAATCGCGGGAGGCGGGAAGACTATGGCCACGCCAGATGCGGACCGGAACACGCGAGAACACGCCCCGGAAGCGACAAGCCGGGGAATCCTTTCCGACGGAGCGCTCGTCGCTCACTATTACACCGCTGAACCCTCGCCCGACCGTTGGATCGCCGTCGGGACCATCATGTTTTGGCCGCAGCCGCAGCGTTCGGGCTCACCTCGCTGGATGCTGGTTGGGTCCGGACGGTCACAAAGAGAGGCCGTGGCCGACCTTCGCGTCCGGTTGCGTCAAGACGAGCCGCCGCGTTGGAGGATCAAGTGCGATCCGCCCGATCCGAAATCACACCACCCACAATTTGACGACGAGCACGAGGCTCCTGGGCAATTTGTCGTCCCCTGGGAGGTCAATCCGGAGGAGGAACGCTTCCCACTCGGAACACCGTCGTTCGACGGAGCGATCCTCTAGTCGAGCCGCAACAAGACCGCATGCGAGATATGGGCGTCCGCGTGACCGGAATTTCTCTGCCACACGGCGTGCCCAATCCAGACTCTGGCTACCTCAGACCTAGTGCATTTTCCAGCGCGGTCGCCGATGGGCGAAGGCCAGGGAACGCTGTTGAATCCGAAGGGCGACATTTGTGACGCCCAGCTTTGGGTCCATTGGATAACCACTCTGCAAGCTGCCGTAAAGATGAACCGACTGGCGCGACTCAGTCAGCCGGTCGGGCGGGCGTCTGAATCGGACCAAATCCACTCAGATACAGCGATATCTCGTGAGCGGTCTCTTTGACGGTCCTGGCGATGTCGTGGGAACGTAGCTCGTCTACGCGGCTGTCTGGAGCCGAGACGCTGATGGCCGCGATTGGAAGTCTCCGATGATCGAGGATCGGCGCCCCAAAGCAATGGGCGCCCGCTTCGTTTTCCCCGCGGTCCTCTGCGATTCCCGTTTCGCGAATACGCTCGAGCTCGTCGCGGAAGGCAGCGACGTCCGTGATCGTCCACTTGGTGCGCGGAATCAGCGTCGGTGGCAGGTGACGCGCGCGCTCCTCGACCGGCAGGAACGCGAGGATTGCCTTGCCGAGCGCCGTCGCGTAGGCCGGATCGCGACCGCCGAGCTGAGCCGCCATACGCAGGCCATGATCGCTTTCGACCATGTCGATGTACGCGATCTCTTGACCATCGAGCACGCCGAGGTTGACCGTTTCGTTAAAACGGCGGTGAAGCTCTTCGAGGAAAGGGCGCACGTGCTCGCGCAGATCAAAGCCTTCGAGCGCTCGCTGACCGAGATACGTCAGCCTTGTCCCAAGCCGATAATTTACGCTCGCTCCACCCCGAACGATGTAGCCACGGCTTTCCAGTGTCGCCAGAATCCGGTAGACGGCGGATTTGGTCGAGTTGATGTTGCGTGCAATCTCGGTCACTCCGAGCGGCACGTCTGAGTTCGCAAGGACCTCGAGAACGTCAAGCGAGCGGTCGAGCACCGCGATGGTGTAGTCTGGGGTCGGCCGGCTCATGCGGGGATCGCCTTACTCGCCATATCGTCGATCACGTCGGACATTCTTGACAGCGCGTCGGCCAGATCAGCGTCGGAATGCGCAAACGAGAATCCTGAGTGACCTGGCGCGCCCGATCGATTGTAGGCATGGAAATAAACGCCGCGCTCCAGGCATCCGATCACAAACTGTCGATTCAGTTCATGGTCATGATTTTGCGCATCTGAATAGGTAATCACCGGTTCTCGTCTCCCGAAATAGAGCCCGAACCGTGCGCCCATTCCCTGGACGCGAACTGGCAGACCGCGCCGGTCGAAAAGCTCCTGCAGCGCGGAATAGAACGCTGCGCTGCGTTGAGAAAGGCTAGTGTACATCCCAGGCTTGCGCAATTCTTCAACCGTAGTCAGCGCGGCGAGGATGGAGAGGAGATGTCCAGAATAAGTCCCACTGTGGGCTACTTCACCGCTCGGCGCCAGGTGTTCCATCAAATCGGAGCGCCCAGTCAGGACCGAGAGAGGCATGCCGTTCGCCACGGCTTTCGCCAGCGTCGACAGATCCGGAGTGACCGCGTACTCCTCTTGCGCTCCCCCGAGCGCCATTCTGAAACCGGAAAGCACCTCGTCGAAGATGAGGATGATGTCCTGGTCCTGTGTCCGTCGCCGGAGCAACTGTAGAAAACCCTGTTCGGGTGGAATGCAACCCGCGTTGTAGAAGACCGGCTCACAGATCACCGCGGCGATGGACTCGCCATGCTCGGCAAGCGCCTGTTCGAACGCGTCGGGATCGTTCCACGGCACGATCACCACGTCCGATCCGTATGCGGCGGGCACACCGCCGGACGTCGGGACAACGTCGTCAGCAGACGTCGCTGAATCCGCGGGCCTGAAGAGAAACGGCTCGGTCAGGCCGTGGAAATGGCCGGTGAACTTCAGAATCTTTGCGCGGCCCGTCACGTGTCGCGCGAGACGAATCGCGACCAATGTCACTTCGGATCCCGTGCTGGCAAACCGCACGCGTTCAGCTGCGGGGATAATCTCAGTTAGCTCGGCCGCCAACTGCTGGTGAAAAGGTGTCTCCGCCGCCGCGATGATCCCGGCGTCGAGTCCCCGCTGAATCGCCTCCCTGACCTTTGGATGACCGTGTCCGAGGAGCGTCGCCCCGTTTGACTCATTGAAGTCGATATAGCGGGATCCATCTACGTCGTAGACGTGAGCGCCATCACCACGGCTGATGTAGAAGGGTTGTCCGAGGTACGGATGAAAGCGCATTGACGCCGACACGCCACTTGCGAGGACGTCCCGCGCGCTTTCGAACATCGGATTGATCTCGCCGCGTCCAACCGGTCCTGGCACTCGTCCCCTCCTTGGTTGTCACATGCTTAATCGTGGCGCCGGCGTATGGTTATTCCTCTGGATGTCGTGAGAACGAGATCGATTCCGGTCTTCGCCAAAATGAATCGCTATCGCCGGCGGGATCGAGGATCAAGAGCGTCTCGCAACCCATCGCCCAGGAGATTGAGCGCGAGCACCATAAGGAAGAGGGCGGTGCCTGGGAAGACCGCCAGCCACCATGCCCGCTGGAGGACCCGCTGGCCATCCCGCAGCATATTTCCCCACGTCGGAATCTCGGGC
Organism: uncultured Chloroflexia bacterium; assembly: GCA_963822235.1. Classification (GTDB taxonomy): domain Bacteria; phylum Chloroflexota; class Chloroflexia; order Thermomicrobiales; family Thermomicrobiaceae; genus CALAGB01. Next base: position 8,686 of record CAWGGU010000002.1, on the reverse strand, counting down.
GGGACGCCGGTTCCAAGGAAGGAGAGCGATGCCTCGGAGATGATGGCGAAGGCCACCACGAACGTGCACTGCACGATCAGCGGTGACAAAGAGTTGGCGAAGACGTAGCGTCGGAGGATGAGTGGATCGCGCGCGCCAATGACTCGGGCCGACTCCACGTAGGGCTGCTGCTTGGTCACAAGCGCGGCGCTCCGCACAAGACGCGCGATGCTCGGGGTGTAGACGATCGAGAGCGCGACGATCACGTTGGTCGTGCTCGGACCGAGGCTGGCCATGATCGCGATCGCCAGCAGAATGCTGGGAAAGGCCATCATCCCGTCCATGATTCGCATGATTGGCGTATCGAACTTCGTGTAGTAGGCAGCGATCAGACCGAGAACCGAACCAACCAACGCCGCCACGGCGGTGACTGATGCGCCTACCAGCAGCGAGATCCGCGCGCCAAACATGATGCGCGTCAGCACGTCCCGACCCACATCATCGGTACCGAACCAATGTGAGGATGACGGCCCGAGCAGTCGAATTCCCGGCTCGAGATGAGTCGGGTCATAGGGCGTCAACAGCGGCGCGAAAATGGCTATCAGCAGGGTGATCAGGATGAACAGCCCGCTCACCACCGCCGCCCGATTCTCGAGCAGCATTTTCACCCAATAGAAGCGCGAGCCGGGCCGCACTCCTGACATCAGTCGACCGCGTCCACCATGATCGGCCCCGCCCTCGTGCAGGGTTTCAGTCGCCTCCATAATGAATCCTCGGATCGATGTAGACGTAGAGCACGTCAACCAGCAGATTCGCAAGCACGTAGAACCCGGCGATGGTCATCACCGCTCCCTGGATCACGGGAAAGTCACGACGGGCAATGCTTTGCACCACCAGGCGGCCCATCCCGGGAATGGTGAAGACGGTTTCCGTGACCACCGCCCCTCCCAGAAGCCCTCCCAGCGAATAGCCGATGACCGTAATGGCGGGGATCAGCGCGTTGCGCAATCCATGGCGCACGACCATCATGCGCTGCGGCAGGCCCTTCGCCTGTGCGGTTCGAATGTAGTCCTCGTTGAGTACGTCGAGCATCGACGAACGCACCAAACGCGCGAGGAGCCCGGCGGACGAAAATCCGAGTGCGAACGAAGGCATGATCATCGCCTTGAAATGCGCGACCGGATCTTCCCTGATTGGCACGAATCCGCCGGAAGGCAACCAGCGGAGCACCACCGCGAATAAGAGGATCAGCAGGATTCCGAGAAAGAAATTGGGAATGGCGGCGCCACTGATCGACAGGACCATTAATAGCCGGTCGAAAATCGTATTACGTTTGACGGCCGCGATCACTCCCGCCGGGATGCCGATCAGGATCTGAATCGTGAGCGCATACAGCGTCAGAAGCATGGTTGGCTCGGCGCGGGACCGCAATGCGGTCGTCACTGGCTCGTCCAGGAAGAGCGAGTTACCGAAGTCCAGGTGGAGAACGCCGCCAAACCAGTGACCGAACTGAACGTAGATCGGCTTGTCCAGCCCGAGCTGCTGACGGAGCTGGTCGATCTGCTCCGACGTGGCATCTGGTCCCAGGATGACAGCCGCCGGATCACCTGGGGTCAGGTGGATCAGTGCGAACACCACCACGCCAACCACCAACAGAACTGATGGAAGCATCAGCAGACGTCGCAGAATATAGGCGGTCAACGGCCAGCCTCACTTCGCGTGTGCTTCCCGATCACGTCTCTCTCCACCAATCTATCGGGAGAACGAGGGGTCTCATGTGATGCGGACGAGGCGAACGCGCGTCGAGCATCACATCGCGTGATTCTCGCGCAATCCGCAGGTTGAATCCACGGATACGGCACGAATTGATCGACCCACGCCGGTTGGACTGCATGGCGACACTCGGCATTCTGGTGCCGCCATGCATGAATCCGTCGACTAGGTCAGCCAGACGTTCCAGTATGGGATTCCACGCTGCAACTGCGTCGTGTAGCCGCCGACCTTCTTCGACCAGACCGTGATGTTGCTCGAGTCTCCGGTCTTGACCGCCGGGACCTCGGTATACATGTTCATCTGGATCTTCTTCCAGATCTCGAAGCGGGTGTCGAAGTCGGTCTCACTCAGCAGCTGATCGGCGAGTTTGAGCGACTCTTCGCTGTCCCACCAACCCGGGTAAATGTTCATCTGCCCGACGTAGGAGATCTGGCTGGGATCCGGAACGAAGCCGTGTCCGGTGACGAAGACGTCCCACTCTTCCGGCTTGGCACGCCGCTGAAGCACGGTCGCCCAATCGGTGACCTGCAGGTCGACGGTAAACCCACCATCTTCCATCTGCTGCTTGGCGACGATCGCGGCGCCGTACATGTAGGAGTACTCCTGCGTGCACATGAACCGAACTGGTGTGCCGTCATAGTTCGCTTCCTGCAGAAGCTGCTTGCACTTGTCGGGATCTTTCTGGTTGTAGTACTCCTCGCCCACCGTCGAGTACCAGGCGGTCGGGTGCATCATGAAGCTCGGGTCGAGCTTGACGAAATCTCCACCACCGCGGCTGGACTGCATGATTGGCAGCTCATCGATGCACGCCTGAAACGCCTGGCGAATCTTCAGCTGGGACATCAGCGGAGATTTCCAGTTGCAGAAGAACACATCCCAGTTGCTGGGAGGCAGAATCTTCACGTTCAGGCTGGAATCGTCCTTGAGGACGTCATACTGATCGTTTCCGGTGCTCATCGAGATGTGATAGTCACCGGCCTGCATGCCCGCGACCCGGGCGGATTCGTCCGGGACCGGAACGAACTCGATCTTATCCACGTACTGGTATTTCTGCCCGGCATAACTGCCGACCGCTCCACCGTCGCGCGCTTTATAGTCTGCAAAACGCTCGAATCGGATGTACTTGTCTGGAGCCTGCTCGGTGAGTTTGTACGGACCGGTGCCGATGAAGTCTTGCAGGTCGCCATCGCCCGTCTTGTCGATGACCGACTTGGGATAGATCGCGGGTGCCTGGGTGTTGTTCGCGAATGCGATGAGGGTCGTGCCGTACGGTTTCTTGAATTTGATCTCGACGGTGTAGTCGTCGGGATTGCTGATGTTATCGACCTCTACCCACATCTTCTTGCCGACGCCCGAGATTCCGGCCCAGCGAGTGAGGGACGAAATGACGTCAGCAGCCTTCATCTCTTCACCGTTGTGGAAGGGAACGCCCTGGCGCAGCTTGATCGTCTGGGTCAAACCGTCGCTGCTAACCTCAAACGACTCGGCCAGCATGGGTACCGGCTGATACTGATCGTCATAGGCAAACAAGGTTTCAAACCAGCAGTACCCGATCTCGGCCGTGATACCGGCAGTCGTTTGGTGCTCGTCGAGGGTGGCCGGGTCGCCAATTGAGGCTACACGCAATGTGCCGCCCTTTTTGCCGCCGGTGAACGGATCCTTGTCCGCGCTACCACTCGACGGGGTTCCTTGCGAGGACGTGGTGGTGGCCGTGCTGGCTGAAGTGGCCGTCGACGCTGATCCAGCGCTCGTCGCGGTGCTCGCCGTTCCCCCCGAACTGGTCGTAGGTGCCGTGGTTGGCGTGCTGCTGCTTCCACCGCATGCGGCGAGCAGTGCCGCGATGGCCGGAGCACTCAGGCCCAGGGCAGTCGCCCGCTTGAGCACGACACGACGGGATACCTTCCCGGACCGCGCCTCGCTCAGCAGTTTGTCGAAATGGGTCTCGTGTTCCATTACTGTCTCCTCCTCGAGGACTGTTACGTTTGATGCTCCACCAGGTGTCGACCGCAAAGCGCGACCGATTCATCAACCGCTACACACAGGGACGAGGCTTCGCAGCACGCACAATCGCGCTACACGTCACGGCGGCGACGAACCCGCACGCTGCACGCGAAGGTTTGCGCGGAGCATGATGCGTCGCACTTACCGTATCACTGAGTGAACTCGATGTTCGCTGCTTGAATCAGAATACATTGACGTTTACACTGTGTCAACAATGCACAGCATCCGTTGACTCATCGGACATCCGGCTTCAGGTCCGCACCGCACGTGCGCAAGCGGGTCATGGCCAAAGATCGACGCTGAAATCTCGTCGATTGATGTCATCCGAGAACGTGAAACATCGATAGCGACGCAGCGTACGCGCAAGGAGTGACCATGCGGGTCGCCATTGGAGGCATCGCGCACGAAACGAGCACGTTTGCTCGGGTCGACACAACGATTGAGGATTTTCGACACCGCACCTGGGCCGAGGGACGGGACATCATCGACACACTCGCCGGCACCAAGACGGCTGTGGGAGGGTTTCTTGATGCCGCACGCGACGCAGACTTTGAGGTCGCTCCAACGTTTGTCGCGTCGGCGCTGTCGGGGGGAATCATCACGGCCGAAGCCGCTCGCGCGCTGACGGATACGCTGTGCGATCGCCTGACCCAGGCGATGGAAGACGGACCAATCGACGGGGTTCTGCTGGCAATGCACGGCGCCATGATCTACGAGTTCGCCGAAGACGCTGAGTCCTACGTGCTCGGCGAAGTCAGACGGATTGTTGGCGACGACGTTCCCATTCTGGCCGAGCTCGACATGCATGCGAACGTCACACAACGCCTGGTGGACCTGACCACGGTGCTGGTTGGGTATGACGAATATCCCCACGTTGACGCATACGAGCGCGGTTACGATATGGGGCTCTTGCTGGCGCGCATCATACGAAGCAACGTGAGACCCACGTCAACGCTTGTGAAGATCCCACTTCTTGCCGGGGCCCAACGGCAGTACACATTCGCGGAGCCCATGCGAGCGGTGAAGCACTTGGCGCATGATCTGGAAAGCGAGCGCGGCGTTCTCAACGTCAGCTACTTACCGGGCTTCTTCTGGGCGGATCTCGAGCGAACCGGCTTCAGCGTCGTGGCCACCTCTGACGGCGATCGAGCACAGGCGACCGACGTGGCGCACCGTCTGGCACGATTCATCTGGGATCGCCGAGCCGATTTCGAAGTCATCCCAGTTCACCCCGATGAGGCCGTCAGGCGGGCGATGAACGCGGATCGAAAACCAGTGCTGCTGGCCGATATTGGAGACAATCCAGGCGGCGGTTGTCCAGCCGACGGCACCGTCCTCCTTGAAGCGATGCTCCGCTTAGGAGCCAGACGTGCCGTTCTCGTGCCAATGAATGATCCTGACGTCGTTGATACTGCGTTCGCGGCGGGAGTCGGTTCCACGATTCGCGTCACGCTCGGCGGGAAGACCGACGATCTGCACGGTACTCCGCTCGATGTCACCGCGCAAGTTCTCAGGCTTTCAGAAGGTCGATTCGTGCAGACCGGTCCCATGAACACCGGCATGGAGATAAATATGGGCCGGACCGCCGTCCTCGATGTCCAGGGCCAGCATGGCGGATCTGTCCAGGTCATCACGACCACGATTCGTCACCAGCCAACCGATCTTGAGGTACTCCGCAGCCAGGGATTTGAGCTAGAGGCGCTCGATATCATCGGCATCAAATCCGCCGTTCACTATCGAGCGGCATTCGAGCCAATTGCCGCCGATATTATCGAAGCCGACACTCCCGGATTGGCCAGTCCTCACCTTCAACGCCTCAGCTTCCACCGACTTCAGCGACCACTTTATCCGTGGGACCGTGAAATGACGTGGAATCCATGAGGCGTCACGAAACCAGCACCGACTCCACGTTTCTTGGAGTTGACGACCAGGATCGAGCGAGCCGGGCTCCGCCAACAGTCCTTATTCCAGATTTCACGTCCCATGGGGCACCATCGCGCGATTCCCGACAAGACGACCGTTCGGCTGAGGAGGAAAACCCATGATGATCATTGATGGACATCTTGATCTGGCGATGAACGCGCTCGACTGGAATCGCGATCTGCGCATCAGCGCTCACGAGACGCGCGCGCTCGAGCAGGGAATGACACAGAAAGGGCGAGCCGCCGGAACGGTCTCATTTCCGGACATGCGCCGAGGGAACATCGGGGTGAACTTCTGCACGGTGATCGCGCGCGTCGAATATCCCGGCGCGGTGCGGCCAGGAGCGCGAACGCACGAGATCGCGTATGGCCGGGCGCAAGGCATGCTCGCCTACTATCAGGAGTTGGAACGCCAGGGCGTGATCCGCATGATCGCCGATCAGCCCACCATGGAGCGACACATCCAGGACTGGGAAGCGAATCCGGATACCGCGCCCATCGGCTGTGTTCTCACCATGGAGGGCGCGGATCCCATCGTCGAACCAGCGCAGGCTGAGGTCTGGTGGGAACAGGGATGTCGCGCGGTCAGTCTCGTCCACTATGGTCCGAGCGCCTATGCGTTCGGAACCGAGAGCGTCGGCGGGCTCAAACCGAAGGGGCGGGAGCTCCTGCGTGAGATGGACCGACTGGGTATGATCCTGGACGTCACGCACTTTTCAGACGACAGCTTCTGGGACTCGGTGAATGCTTTTCACGGGCCGGTGATCGCAACGCACTCGAATTGCCGGGCCCTCGTCCCAGGCGACCGCCAGCTCACCGATGACATGATCAAGCACATGATCGAGCGCGGAGGCGTGATCGGGGCCGCTTTCGATGCCTGGATGCTCGAACCGAACTGGGTTCGAGGCGAGACACTGCCCGAAAACGTGAGCATCGCAACGGTCGTCGACCACATCGACCACGTGTGCCAGCTGGCCGGGAATGCCAAGCACGCCGCCATCGGAACCGACCTGGACGGCGGCTATGGCACCGAACAGTGTCCGAACGATCTGGATACGATCGCCGACCTGCAGAAGATCCCCGACTTGCTTCGGCAGCGCGGTTACAGCGAGGACGACATCAGCGCCATCATGCACCAGAACTGGCTTGACGCGCTGAAACGAGCCTGGGCCTAGAGCCAACCGCCCGACGACGGACCGCGCGCCACCGCCGTGCCGCGCGGTCCATCCAATCGTTCGATTGACGTCGCTGACGCCTCAGCGTCAGTCTGGGCTCCAATCGAAGTCGCGATCGATCGGCCACAGTGGTCGAGGAATATCACGATACGGCAATGAGCTGTAGTCGACCGTGGAGGCGCCGGGGCTCGCCAACTGAATGGTCCCCGCGGCAATCGGGTCGAATGATGCCCGGTGGGCCTGATTCGACTTCACCACGATGATCTTCTTTTCTTCGAGGATGGTACCGGCGCTCTTGAAGAAGTCCCGATCCTTTCCGGTCTCCTGGTTTGAGAAGATGACATCGATTCGATTGTCAAGCCGAAGCACGACCCGTGGTCCCACATGCGCCTCGCGCCAGGCCTCTCGCCGCACCTCGCGGCTCCAACCACCGTGTGTCGGTCCACAGATCATGTAATTGCCGTCGTCGATCAGTCGCACCGTTCCTCGCACAAGAAGCGGTTGATAGAAGCGTCGATCGATCGCCGCCCCGACCTCCATTTCGAGCGTGGCGCCAATCCCCGCGGACAACCCGGCTCGCACGACATTCGGATCACGGATGGTCAGCACGGCGTCGCTGGCTCCGTGTCGGATGAGACTCTCAAGAACAGCCGGGCTATCGGCCGAACAGGCACTTCCCGGATCGTCGCCCAGATCGACCAGCACGACCGGCCACGCAGATCGATTGAGCGCCTCCCGCACCCCGTCGTCCACCGGTACGATTGGACGCACGCCCAGGATCGATTCACGCAGCTCCCAGACCCGACGCGCCAGATCCGTGGCTACGCTCACCGCGAGCTGCGCGTCCCCTTCGGCCGTAGCCATGATCGACATGCAGGTGTTGGGCGTGTCGGCGTAGCCATACCCTCCCATGATGGTGAGGTTGATGATGCCAGGAATCCGCTCCATCTCTTCTCGGATCAGGTTGAGCTGATAGAGAGGCAGCCGCTCTTCTTCCTCACGATCGTGCGACCACGTACTCTGGCCGATATTCGGACCGATGATCGGAATGTGGACGACTCTCGTCACCGGGCGGCTTTCGCCTGCCAGGATCTTCAACATCGAGGACGCGGCCTCGATGCCCCGTTCATAGCTGTCGATGTGCGGGTTGGTGTCGTTGGGAAACGCCGACGCGAGTAGCTCGCACTCCCGATTGGTCATGATGCCGTGAAAGTCGTACGTTGCGACGAACGGAACGTCCGGAACTTCGCGACGCGCCGCCGCGAGGAGCTCACCTTCAGCGTCCGTGTACGGGCCCTCGGCGACCATTGCGCCATGAAGCGCGTAGAAGACTCCGTCAAGCGCAGGGGCATCACGCAGACCACCCACGATGAGATCGCGGTAATGCTCGTAGACGTCAGCGTGGATGATCCCGCCATGGACAAAGCGGACGTTGGCGATCGGCACCAGTTCGACGGTCGATGAACGCATTCCTTCGAGAAAGCCACCGATATAGCTCCGAGGGTGAGCCTGATCGATCAGCGCCTGGCCCATCTCGAGGTGAGCGTCAACCTGATCGTTGTGTTCCAGGGCAAAGGTATTCGTCTCGTGATAAAAGCCGACAATCGCAACTCGCACCCGCCGCTCCATCCAGTTCTGTTCGATTCGCTGCTTGGGCCGCGACCGGATTGTACGGGAGTATGGACTAGAGTTCGCTGGGCAATTCTTCCGCAAATTGCTCTAATCACATGATGCGACGATCGAGCTACGCGGAACGCGCTCCGGCCGCCTCGCGTGAGCCCTTGAACATGTCGAAGAGGAGCAGGCCCTCGATCTCGTAGAACTCGTACATGCGCA
>CAWGGU010000001.1:1182500-1530647 GCA_963822235.1 uncultured Chloroflexia bacterium | reverse complement strand
GCGCTGTGGCCTCGCCGTGCGACGGCTTGGCAGCGCCGAACTGCTCCACCTGTTCGCCGCCTGCTGGCGTCTGTCTCACGTGCAATCACGAATCCCCCCGCTTGAGCTTCTTCGCACGACCACCTCCGTCGTGCAGTCCCGACGGGCTACGGAGAGGAACGTCTGATGGCCAAGCGAACGCGTCGTCAACGAGCGCAACACTCCCGTCGATTGCCAGGCCAAATCCGCAGGACTTCGGCCGGGGCAGCCGCACGGTCGCGGATCTCATTGCGCCGTCGTCCGTCGAAGTCGCACGCGACCATCTGCGCCTGGACAACCAATATGTTCGAACACTGGTGGTGACCGGGTATCCGCGCAGCGTCCGTCCCGGTTGGCTCAACCCGTTGCTGGATACCGATCTCCCACTGGAGTTGAGCGTCCATCTCCGCCCGCTCGAGACGAGCCAGATGCTCTCGGCGCTCTCACACAAGCTGGTGCAACTCCACTCCTCGCGCCTACTCGCCGCGCGTGGCGGTCGACTGGCCGATCCGGAACGGGAGATCGCCTACGAAGATACCGAGCGTCTGCGCGATGCTCTGCAGCGTGGCGAAGAACGCATCTTCGCGGTGAGTCTCTATCTCCTGCTTCGGGCCGACACGCTGGTCGAGCTCGACACACTCACTCGGCGGGTGGAGGGACTCCTTGGCGGGATGTTGGCGCAGTCACGCATCGCGCTGTTGGAACAGGATGTCGGCTTTCACGCCTGCCTGCCCACCGGACAGGATCGGCTCCTCCGGTCACGCAACCTCGACACCACCTCACTCGCGATGCTGTTCCCATTCGCGGGGAACACGCTCACCATGGATCGTGGGATTCTCTATGGCATTGCCCAACCCAGCCACACGCCAGTCATCCTGGATCCCTTCGATGCCAGCCTCGAGAACGCCAATCTGGTCGTATTCGCCAAATCGGGCGCTGGCAAGAGCTACTTCACCAAATTGCTGGCGCTGCGCAGTCTGCTGGCGGGCATCGATTTCCTGGTCATCGATCCCGAAGACGAGTACCAGACGTTGGCGACTGCGGTCGGCGGACAATCGATCCGTCTGGCCAGCTCATCGGAGCAGCACCTCAACCCCTTCGACCTGCCGCTGGTATCCGACGACGAGCGCGTCGATCCGCTGGCCGAGCAGGTGGCGGAGGTAATCGGACTGCTGGAAGTCATGCTGGCCGAACCGCGTCAGGGACTTTCGACGCAAGAGCGAGCGGTGCTCGACAACGCCTGCTACCAGACGTATGCCAGTGCCGGGATTACCGCGGACCCTGCTAGTCACGCGCGACCTGCCCCGCTCCTGCGCGATCTCCTCGACACACTGGTCATGCGACAAGGGGATCCAATTGCGGCCAACCTTGCCACTCGGCTGCATCGCTATGTTGAGGGCTCGCTTGCCGGCCTCTTCAATGGACCGACCAACGTCAACCTCGATGGTCAGGTCGTCGTCTTCAATCTTCAGTCACTGGAGCCGGAGCTTCGGCCGCTCGGCATTCACCTCATCACCAGCTTCGTCTGGCATCAAGTGCGGCGGTCGCAGCGTCCGCGATTCCTCATCATCGATGAGGCCTGGAGCCTCCTCCAGTACCCAGAAGGCGGCGCCTTCCTCGCGAGTCTAGCGCGGCGAGCGCGGAAATACTATCTGGGGCTCATCACCATTACGCAAGATGTGGCCGATTTCCTCGGGGCCGAGCAGGGCCGCACCGTGCTGACGAACGCGTCGATGAAGCTCCTGATGAAGCAGGACAGCACGACCATCGAGCCGGTGTCAGCTGCGTTTCGCCTCTCGCCGGGAGAACGGCAACTGCTGCTCGCGGCCGGCAAGGGCGAGGGCTTGCTCTTCGCGCGTGGCAGTCGTCTGGCACTCACCGTTGAAGCCAGCCCACGTGAACATCAGCTCGCGACGACGGCGCCGCAGGAGATTGTGGAACAACGACGGCGGTCTGCGGGGAACGGAGGTGCATCATGACGATTGGTTCTCACCCCTACGATGTGGCGGCGCTTCGTCGTGCCCATCCCATCGCCAGCGTGATCAGCGGCTACGGCATCGCGCTCCACGCGAGCGGACACGCGCTGGTCGGCCGCTGCCCATTTCATGCTGATCACGGGCGCCCCAATCTCTACGTCTACCCCGACTCCCAGCGCTGGTACTGCTACCGTTGCCACGTCGGGGGTGATGCCATCGACTTCATCCAACGGCGGGATAATCTCGGTTTCTCGGCCGCCTGTGAGCGGCTCGCCGGGCTGCCGAACGAGCCCAGTCTCAGCCTCCCCACACTTCGGCACACGGTGCGCGAGTGGGACCGCCTCACCCTCGATGAGCAAGAGGTCATGAACCGCGCGCTCGAGATCTATCAGGAAGCGCTTTGGCGCACGCCGCAGGCTTTGGCGTATCTCAAGCGGCGCGGGATCTCCGAAACGACCGTTCGGAACTGTCAGCTTGGGTATGCCGATGGCACGACGCTGGTCGGGCAGTTACGGCGCCGAGGCGCCCTGCGTATTGCCCAGGATCTCGGGTTACTTCATCGCTCCCGGCGGCGTGACCGATCGAGTCGGTTGGTGGAGTTCTTCGCCGGACGCATCGTCGTGCCCGAGCTCCGCGGCGGCCACTGCATCTGGTTGATCGGCCGACGGTTGGACGACAACCCATCCCGCCCCAAGTACCTGGCGCTGCCCGGCGAACGACCCGTGCTCGGCATGGAGCGGGCGCTGGGCCATCGCAACGTGTTTCTCTGCGAGGGTGTCTTCGACTATCTCACGGCCGTGGGATGGGACCTCCCCGCCTGCAGTCCGTGTGGCACGTCGCTGCCGGCCGAGCGACTCGGTTTCCTCGCACGCGCCGAGGTGGTCTACGGCGTCTTCGATGCGGATCCCGCGGGCCTGGCCGCCGCGGAGCGCTTTGCGTCTCGACTTGGCGCTCGCTGGCAGCCCCTTGCGCTGCCCGACGGATGCGACCTCAACGATCTTGGTCGCCGACCCGATGGTCGCGTTGCGTTCAGTAGACGGAAGAACGCCTCGCGACCATCGATCAATACGAAAGGCGGGCACGATGGATAAGCGTCCCGAATGCGTTAGGCGTCTGCAGCCTGAACGTGCACGGCGACGTGCGGAGGTCATGCGCCTGGGTGTGCGTCTCGGTTGGCACGAAAAAGACGTGCGCGCCTTCAGCGAAGGGCTGAGCGGGTGCGCATGGCGATGTTGTAGTTGCTCGCAGCTCGACGCGGTGATTCGCGAACAGGAAGCTCTGCTGCGTGCGATTGCCGCCAAAGCGGCTCGGCGGGAGGCGCGGAAGGCGTCGGGAGAACCTGATGCTCCGACGTCGTAGTTGGCGCCGCCAGCCACCGCGCGAAACGCACCTCGTTGAGGTCGTCGCCCCTCGCTCGTCGACGGCCGGTATCCTCCCGGCCGAGAACCTCGTGTCGTCGCTCGGGAGCGGCGAGCCGTTCGCGCTGGAGATCGCGGGGAACCAGGCGGAGCGCCGCTTCCTACTCCGTGCGGACTGTCTCGCCATGCGGCAGTCACTCGAGTCGCAGTTTGCGGTCATCTATCCTCAAGCACAGCTTCGGGCAATTGATCCGAGTCGTGATCCGGCTCGGCAGAACCGGGACGAGCTGGTCGCGGCCTACACGCTGGTCCTGCGGAAACCTGCCTACCTACCATTGCGAACCTTTCGCGATGCCGACCTCCGAGACGCCCAGGCCGATCCCGTGCTTGGCATCCTCGGGGCCTTGAGTACCCTCCCACATGACTGGCATGGCCTGGCACAACTGGTTCTTCGCCCGGCGCCAGCCGATTGGTGTGCTCCGTATCTCCGCCTCGCTGTTGAGGACCCACTCACGTTGGACCGCGTTCGTCGTCGTGAGACGGTCCAGAACGGGAGCCTTGCCCCGCTGATCGTCATGCTGGCAGCAACGACGCTTGGTCTGCAAGGGGCGCACTGGTATGCGGCCGATGCGTGGGGGCATCTCGCGATGCTCATTGGTAGTATAGCTGGTGGCATCCTACTCCTTGGTTGGACTTGGCGGCATCTCGGCCGCCAACCAATCTACGACCGTCAGCTCGTCCAGGAGAAGATTCGCCATCCGGCCTACTTCTGCCAGATTCGGTTGGCCGTCTTCGGCCCCACGGGATCCTCGGTCGTGGAGCTTCAAGAGCGCCTTTCAAGGCTTGCCGCGGCGTATCGACCCTTCGGCTTGTCGGCCGGCAACACGCTCGAACCACGCCGCCTCGATCTCCGTGGCCGCGAGCTCACGCAGTTGACACGCTTCCGATCCGCACGCCAAACTCCAGTGCTGACCACGCACGAACTTGCAGGGCTCTGGCATCTTCCCCACGGTGACACGGATGTCCCGCTGCTTGAGCGCACCGGTGCCCGCCAGCGCCCACCACGTCCCGAGACCGTCGCGCATGGGGCGCGTATTGGCGTAGCGCAACACCGTGGTCAACCGTTCCCAGTTGCGCTGCCGGAATCGGTGCTTGATCGGCATCTTCTCCTCGTCGCCAAGACGCGGCGTGGGAAGTCGTCGCTCCTACTCCGTCTCGCGTACTTCCTTATGGAAACGCAACCGAACCGCACGTTGGTGGTGATTGACCCCCATCAGGATCTGGCGCACAGCGCACTTGGCCTGGTTCCGACGCGATGGCAGGATCGTGTCGTCTCCCTTGATGTCAGCCATCGAACGCGTCCATTCGGGCTCAACCTCCTCGACGTTCGCCTCTTTGGCGATCGCGATAAGGCCGTGGCCAACACGTTGACCATCTTTCGGCGGGAGTTCGACCGCTTCTGGGGACCACGCATGGAGGACGCGTTCCGCTTCGCCTTGCTGACGCTGTACGAGGCGAATCGCGTCATCTGCGCGGCGGATCCCCGCGGACGCGCGCGTCAGCATACGGTCCTCGACGTGCCCGCGCTGCTGGTCGACCCGGCGTTTCGTCGGCGCGTCTTGGAGCTCGTCACCGATCTGGCCATCACCACGTGGTGGACGAGTTACTTCGAGCGGCTCGACCGCCGCTTTCAGCTCGAGATCGCCAACCCGGTGCAGACCAAAGTGCAGCGCTTTGTCGGCAGTCGCGTGGCGCGCGACATCATCGGGCAGCCACAGTCAACGATCAACCCAGCGGAGTGGCTTGCGGCCAGCAATATCGTTTTGGTCAACACGGCCAAAGGGGTGGTCGGCGAAGATACCTCGGCGTTGATCGGCGCCACGCTCCTGAATCTTGTGTCACTGTTGGTCGCCGAACAAGCGGCGCTGGAACCAATGTCGCGGCATGCGGTGACCTTCATCGTTGATGAGTTCCACACGATGCCAGGTGCCGACTACGAGGCGATACTCGCGGAACTGGCGAAGTACGGGGCGAATCTCATCCTCGCGACGCAGAGCCTCGCGCGTCTCGATCTTGTCGACCGGGATAATGCGCGCGCGCTGCGGTCGACCTTGTTTGCCAACCTGGACGGCCTGGTTGCGTTCCAGACCAGCGCCGAGGATGCGCGGTACCTTGTCCGCGAACTCGGGTCGGAGATCGACGAGCAGGATCTCGTATCGCTCCCGCACCACCAGTGCTACGTGAAGATATTTGCGGGTGATGACCCGCCTCCGACCTTCTCGGTCCAGCTCGATGCGCCGCCCCAGAGCGACCCTGCGTTGGCAGCGCAGCTCGCCTCGGACTCGGTAGCACGCTTCGGACGCGATCGCGCGGCGGTCGAGCGTGACTTACAAGCCGCACTTGAGCGGATTCAGGACAGTCATCAATCAGCCGCAACCACGGGTACCGGCGTTGCCCGTGATCTCGCCGCGACCACCGAGCGTTCACAGAAGTCGAGGCGTCAGCGGAACGACCACCGTCCGCCCAAGCGGCAAGGAGCCGGGGTGGAACAAACGCCGTTGTTCGATTCCCCCGTCAATACAATGAACCCGACTTCGCTCAGGAGGCAGGGCAATGAACAATCAACTGCGATGGAGCGACGCGATCCGGTCAGCCGCGTTGATCCGTAGCCGAGAGCGCGATGGCGCGATCTTGCTCTTACTCTCGCAACTCCCGCTACTCCCGGCTCAGATGATCGGAAGACTCACGCGATATCAGAGCAGTGCGAGCACCTATCGTTGCCTGACTCGACTCCGCGAAGAGGGACTCGTCACGACGGTCCGGCCCGTGATCAGCCGAGGACACGGGTCGGCGCTGCATTACCTGACTGATCTTGGCGTGGCGACAGTCGGTCTGCTCACGGGGATCGAACCCGCGGTCCTCGCCCGCCAACATCGGTTACGAACGGCCGATCTGGGGTCCATGCTGGCCCAGTTACCGCACGTGCTCGCCTGTTACGAATTGCTCGCGTTCGTCGTCGCTGCGCAGCCGGGCCCGGCCGAATTGCTGAGGTGGGAGCGGCCCTTTCGACGGCAATTTCACAGGCGTAGCCGAGTCACTCCAGTCAGGATCGAGATGCCCGCGTACGTGGATCTCAGGAGAAGTTCAGAAGTATCCGCATTTCTCCTCTTTCCGGATCTGGGAACGGCTCCGCTGCGTGCCGTTCGACCCTCGCTCCACCGACTCGCTGACTATCTTTCGCATGAAGTTGGAATGATTCCGACTCTGCTCGTCGTGACGACCACTCCAGGGCGTCTCGACGCGTGGAAACGACTACTCGTCGAGGTTACGCAGGGGCGAGGCGTCATGCCAGCGGCTGTCCGGTTGCTCACGTGGGAGGAACTTCGCGACGGTTTCAGCATCGACGTCGGTGCATGCCAGGTTCCGCGCGAACGGGTGCTTCGCTTGCCCCCGCTCGACCAGTTCGAGCCGCGAAGCCGTTCCGGCACACCACTCCCCTCGTTGACCCGAAATCCGTCGGATCCTACGTCGACTACGACTCATCCATCCGTTCAGTTGGGTCGACTGGCCGCTCGCCTCGGACCGGCCGATTTTGAGCTCGTTGACCTTGTATCCCGGCATCCATTCCTTTCGCTCGCTCAACGTGCCGCCGTGCTTGCGATCGAGGCACCAACGGTCCGCCGACGCTGTAAAAAGCTGATCGCGCAAGGAGTGTTGCGGCCCGTCACATCGGACGAGATCGCAACTGACATGCGCGACGATGAATTCGTCGAGGCGACGGTCGAGGGGTTGGACGTCATCTCCGCTCATCACGGATTATCGCTGTCGGCAGCCGTGTGCGCGCTCGGTCTCGCGGGCGGCGGACCCGAGCATCCGGTTGGGCAACGAACAGCGCTGATCCGTCAATTCGATCACACGTGCGGAGTCAACCGCGTCTTCGTGAGATTCTGGGAGACAGCGCGCCAACTGGCGGCGACCGGACGCGATGACGCGTTGGTTGAATGGCGCAATGCAGCAGTTTGTGCCCGTCGACATCTTCGACCGGACGCATACGGAGTCTATCGCCACCACGGTCGACTTTCCGGTTTCTTCCTTGAGTATGACCGCGGCACCATGAATGCCCGCAACTACGCGGCCAAATTCTCCGCGTACCATGCCTATCGTCGAAGCGAGCGATTCGATCGCGACTACGACGGTTTCCCGACGATCCTGATGGTGACGTCCGACGACCTGGCCGAAGATCGGATCGCTGGCGCCGTCCGGGCGGCGATGGTCGGCCGGGGCGATGCGTTGCCGATGCTTCTCACCTGCCAATGGCGCGTCGATGACCGGCGCAATCCAGACGGATTCTTGGGAAGGATCTGGAGACAACCAACGGCGCTTGTCCAGGAACGCGGAAATTGGCCCACGTGCGTTGCCCATTGGTCCGAGCTCGCGCCGGGCTCCCGTACGAGAATCTGAGGGAGACGAGTGATGCAACGCGATCACGGTGCTGCTGCTGAAGCCCGGCCACCATATGAACGGCAGCGTGAGTGGGCGCTGCTTCATCTGCTTGCTGAGCTCGCCGATATCGCCGCTGATGTCGAAACGAAGCGGGAGCGGGAAGGCCGAGCCACGGATGTGCCCAGGGTTGAACGGGGTCGGGACGACGCGGGCAAGTGATACATTGGGTTGGTCGACTGGGTCAAACGGACGAGAGGGCGTTGGAGGTTACCGCCGAGCTCACTCGCCGCAACCAGGAGATGGCGACGATGGCGTGGTCACGGGCTCGCGAGCGATAGTTACATCGGAGGATGGGTCATGCGAGGGGCGGGAGTCGGCGGTCCGGGACCAACGCGGGCGGCTCTGTACTATCGGGTGAGTTCTGAAGAACAGGTGGAAGGCTACAGTCTTGATGCGCAAGCACGGGCGTGTACCCTGTACTGTGAGGCGCACGGATGGACCATCGTCCGAGAGTATCGGGATGAGGGTCGCAGCGCTCGTTCCGAAGATCTGTCGAACCGGCCGCAGTTCTCCGCCATGCTGCGCGACGCCGAGACCCGCCTGATCGACGTCATCATCGTGCATAAGCTCGATCGATTCGCGCGGAATCTCCGCGTCACGCTTGAAACGCTCGAGCGACTGTCGAAGCACGACGTCGCCTTCGTATCGATCTCTGAACAGATGGACTTCACCACGCCAATCGGCAAGGTGATTCTTGCGACGTTGGGCGCATTCGCCCAGTATTACAGCGACAATCTCAGTATCGAGACGAAGAAGGGCAAGCACGAACGGAAGGCCCAAGGAATGTATAATGGGCTGCTCCCGTTCGGGGTGAAGAAGAACGACGACGGCCTTCCCGTACCTGACCCGGAAACCTATCCGGGGCTGCTCACGGCGTTCAAGGCCGCGGCAGAAGGAAAGAGCGATCGCGAAGTTGCGGTAATCCTGAATGCCGCGGGCTATCGGACGACCGGTAACCGTGGTCAAAATCCGTTCCGGAAAGACTCGGTACGCCGGATTCTGATCAATCGCTTCTACCTCGGGGAGTTACCAGACGGCGCTGGGGGCTGGATGAGCGGTAAGCATCACCCCATGCTTGACGCCGGTCTCTTCGACGCGGCGCAGGCTGCGCGTGCGAAAAACCAGACCAATGCGCTCAAGGTCCGGCGGTCACTCCAGACCTATTCTCTTTCCGGCTTGGCGATCTGTGGCTATTGTGGCGGTCCGCTCCATGTCAAATCGAACCGTCAAGGACGCCCCAGGCTCTACTGCTACAACGGCGGCCAGGCCGACCCCTGCCAGCAGCCGTCGACCTATTTGGATATTTGCGAGGTCCAGCTTCAGGAGTACCTGGCGTCGATCCGGATCCCCGAGGACTATCAGGATCAGATCATGGCGCTCTACCGACAGGCGCACGCTGACCGTTCGGACGACGAGACCCGACGCCGCCAGATAATCTCGCGACTAGAACGCATTCGCGAACTGTACGGCTGGGGAGATCTCGATCGGTCCGCCTACCGACAAGAGCGCGACGCGCTGACGACAGAACTGGCGACGCTCGCCGTGGACGATGACCGCTCACGCGTGCTCGCGCGCGCGGCCACGTTTCTCAGTGATCTGCCGCTGGCGTGGGGACAAGCGACCCAGGCGCAGCGCAACCGGCTCGCCCGGCTGATTTTCCAGCAGGTGCGCATACACGACGATCGGGTTGTGGCGGTGCTGCCACAACCCGACTTCATGCCGTTCTTTGCGCT
This sequence comes from uncultured Chloroflexia bacterium, assembly GCA_963822235.1. GTDB lineage: Bacteria > Chloroflexota > Chloroflexia > Thermomicrobiales > Thermomicrobiaceae > CALAGB01. The sequence goes on along the minus strand of CAWGGU010000001.1, from coordinate 1,521,059 downwards.
TGAGGCGCTGTCAAAAGATTCAACAGGCGGAAGCGACGGGATTCGAACCCGCGGTCTCAGCCTTGACAGGGCTGCATGTTAGGCCACTACACCACGCCTCCGTGTTTGGCGGAGCGAATGCTACCACGATTCCGAAAACTCTGTCAAGATTGGCAACATGCCTAACAGGTGCTCCGACGGACCATTCTCGTCACGGGCGTTCAATGATTTTGATCGGTCGCCAGAAGTGATGTGTGATTCCTTCTACACCTCTGCATCTCGACCACGCTCGACATCCCGGTTCCGCTGGCCGTTGTTTGCAGTTTTCGCCCTCATCATGGCTTCGATTCTGGCCAACGCCAATGCCGCGACGCCGCAATTCGGACTCCCCTTTGCCGGGGATCCCGGCCCATCGACCTGGTACGTCGCTCAGTGGTATGGATCGACGCAGTGGGCGTATCGAAACTGGCACGACCAATACAGCCAGGGACAGGGTCTCCATTTCGGTGTTGACTTCGCCGCGCCATGTAACACCCCCGTACATTCGATTGGGGACGGCGTCGTCTACGCGATTGACGGCCCGTATGGTGCAGCGCCGCACAACGTGGTCATCAATCACCAGAATGGTTATTTCTCGCTGTATGGGCACCTTCATCAGCGCTCGTCGCTCGCGGTAGGTCAAGCGGTGAAGCAAGGCGACGTGATTGGTCTCAGTGGCGATCCGACGACTCAGAGTTGCGACCAGTCATCCCATCTCCATCTCGAAATTCGTACCAGCGGGATGTCTGTCGCCGTGAATCCAGTCCCGCTGATTGACGCCGATTGGCGTGCAGTGACGATTGGCGCCGACACTCCCGGGCAGCACTTCGAGCTCTTCTATAACGACCCAGGCACCTGGATGACGAACGAGGACCAACCGCAAACGCAGTTCGGCGGTCCGATCCTGAACCGAACGGGACCAGCATGGCCGCCCGATTGAGGTTCACGATCTTAATTGCCTTACTGCCGCTGCTGGCCGGCTGCAAGGCACCGTGGTCATCGTCGTCACCAACGCCGACCGCTATCGAAACCAGCGTCGGCTCAGTTGCCACCAGCACGCCAACCATCACAGGCGCCCTATCGACCACGACGGATTTGCCAACGCAATCCGCATTACCGACGTCCGATCCGAGCGCTGTCCCAACGTCAACTCCCAGCCCGAATCCGTCACCCACGCCTACGCCTTCACCAACTCCCCAACCAACAATCCAGGCCACAACGATCGCACAGTGCTGCGGCGTGTTCGCGTGGCTCGATGCAGACAGACTGCTCGTTTTCGACATCCCCAGTGGCAAACAGCAGGGCAGTTATCTGGTCAACGTTCGCGACGACAGCCGAACATTCGTTTCGGATGTATTTGGAACGCCCTCGGCATCGGGACTCGTTGCTTTTCCGAACGCGCAAACTGGTGCGACCGAGATCAGGCGCGCGGATGGTTCGCTCGTTTCAACGCTCCAGAATGGTGGATCGGAGACCTGGATCTCTCCAGACGGCCAGCACGTCGTCTGGCTCGTCGATCAAGGAATCGGGAACACCAGTTCGCTCGTCAAGCGCATCGTCAAGCTCGTCTCCGCGAACGTCGACGGATCGAACCAGAAGTCAGTGCTGGAATTCGAGGATACGTCGCTCCAATGGCTTCCGGACAACGTCCACGTGTTGAGCATCGCGCGCGCTCAGGATGGTACACATCCGGGAATCTGGAGCGTAGACACCAGGGACGGAACGAACGGCATCGTCGTGCCGGGCACCTACATTCAAGCGCTGCGTGTATCGCCGGACGGACAAAAGATGGCGTATCTCGTGACGTTCAGTGGAGACGCGAGCAAAGACGGCGTCTGGGTCTCAGACGTCGATGGTTCCAACGCGACACATCTGAGCGAGATAGGCGGATATCGATGGTCGAGCGACTCGACCAAGCTCTGGTTCTTGCGCCTCGCGCCCCCTGGAGGCGGAAACGATCAACTCGACGAGGTCGATATCGCCACCGACACAGTCATGGCGACGGTGCCGCTCGACGGGAGGGTGCTGGGTGGCGAGTGGGAGGTGAGCGCTGGTGGCGACGCCGTCGCGTTCTGGAATGAATCGGACGAGACAGTCCACGTTCAAGCGTTGACGCCTTGAGCGCTCATCACGTCCCTCTTGCGACGGCGTTCCCCTTGCCGAGCGCTGAGAGTGCGATGTCCGCCTCACGTTTGCCCAGAGTTCCGGTACCAATCAGCGCCACGCTGTACGTCAGCGTCGCCAGGACCAATGCCGGGATAACGCCGAAACGCACCGTCGCCGCCTCAACCGCTGCCATTGCCCCCGCCGCGAGCAGTGGTCGAATGGCGAAACCGAACCAGTTGAAGCGGCCGACGTAGCGACGGATCGCAATCGAGAGTGGGACGAATAAGATCACCTCAGTGGCGATCGTGACGGCAGCGGCCGCCATATATCCATACATCGGCACGAAGATCAGGTTCGCGATCAGATTGAAGGAGACCGCGGCGGCGAATGCGACCGTGATGGTTCGCTGCCGGTTCACGGCGATGAGCACATACTGGGTAATTCCATTCACATAACTGATGGGTAGAAACCAGATCAGGATCCGCAGGGCGGTAGCCGAATTGGGTAGATAGGATTCGCCCGCGAGGAGACGGATAAGGTCTGGCGCCAGGATCATCGTTCCGATGGTGATTGGCCAGGCCACGATGAACAGCAACTTCGCGGCAAGTCGGTAGCTGTCGATGAGTCGTTCCGCACTCGAGGTCGCGTAGCGAGACAAGATTGGAAAGACCGCCAGCGTGAAGTAGGCCGGAATGAGTGGCAGCATGTTGATGAACTTGTACGCGGCATCATAGGAGCCGAGCGCCGAATCGCCTTTTGACGCTTGAATGATGAAGACGTCAGCGCGGAAGAACAAATTCAATAGCAGCGCGTTCAGCAACAGCGGCCAGGAGAGGAATACCAGTTCACGAGCGTTCGCGCGCGTGAGGCGCCATACGGGCTTGACGCGCACATGCCGGGCGGATATGTGGAACGCGAGCGCGGAGAGCGTGGTTGTCACGAAGGCGACTCCGGCGAGACCCACGACACCGAATCCGCCGAACAACGCTGCCAGGCCAAACCCGACGCGGCAAAAGTTGGTCAAGATATTCAGAATCGCGGGGAATTCCATGCGTTCGCGACCGTTGAAGATCGAATTGACCGCTTCGCTATAGCTGCTCGGCGCGATCGCCAGGAACAGCAAGCCGATCGCGATCATGCTGTTGCGTGAGAGATCGGACCACGTCGATCCCCACAGCACGTACAGACCTACGACGGGAATGAGCCCGAGTAGCACGACGAGTCGCAGCAGCGTGGTCGATCCGAGCAGCGGTCCCGCACTATTGGGATCTCGCGACACTTCGCGCGTGACGAGCACGCCGAGTCCAAAATCGGAGACCGTCTTGGCGTAGAGCCAGACGGTCGTTGCCACCACGTACTGGCCGTTTCCGCCCGCTCCAAGTATTCGCAACACGAACGCGGCAAAGACGAGGTCCATGGCTCGGTTGAAGAGCTGTGCGGCGATCGGCACGGCGCTGTTGGTCAGAATCCGACGCACCGTATTGCCGGCGATCTTCTCGATCGTTGGAATGCCGATGCGGGCGACGCCGAGCAGTACGAGTGAAGAGATTCCCGCAAACAGGAGTGCGAGGGCTACCGTGAAATCAGATTGAGTCATGCGGTCGATCATCGAGTGGGCTGGACTCCGCGCGGACTCGGGTGAGTAAACATCGTCTCTGTTGCGGTCATCGGAAGGCGAGGACGGCTACGATGAGGACCGACCCGACGCACATCGCGCCAAGAATGGCGAAGAAGATCATCAAGATCGACACCGTTCCAAAGCCGATCTTGCCCTGACGTGTGGGTGTGGTCGGTTCGGACGTGTCTGGTTGGTCTTGTGAGTCGCTCATCCGGTACCAACCACCGATCGATAGAGTTCGAGGTGTGCGCTCGCCGCCTCTTCCCAGGTGAACTGTGTGGCGCGCGCGACGCCCATATCTGAGAGGACTTCACGCAATTCTCGGTCATCAAGCAAGCGAGTCATCGCCGCCGCCAACTCCTCAACGTTTCCTGGTGACACGATCAACGCAGCATCTCCGGCCACCTCTGGCAATGCGCCACGATCGCTGGTGATCACCGCAGCACCGCAGGCCATGGCTTCCAGCACCGGGAGGCCAAATCCTTCGTACCATGAAGGCGCGAGCAATCCAACGCTCCCCGCATAAAGAGCTGGAATCCAGGTATCGTCCACGAATCGAAGGTAGCGAACCGCCATCGATTTTGACGCTTTCTCGATCTCCTCGATAATCGGTCCCGACAGCCACCCGGGGTTGCCCACAATGGCGAGCGAGACGTCGCGACGTCGCTCATACAGAGATGCGAACGCCCGGAGCGCGGTCATGTGGTTTTTGCGTGGTTCCACAGTTCCGACCATCATGAAGTAGGGCTGGCGCAGGCCAAACTGTTCAAGAGCGCGTTCAACGGCGGGTTGTTCCGGCGCGCGAAACCAGCGATCAACGCCATTGTAGATGGTCGTGACACGCTCAGCATCAACGCCGTAGCGCTCGATCACGTCGCGCCTCGTCGTCTCCGACACCGCGATCACGCGATTTGCTCGCTTCAACGTATGAGGTACCGAACGCTCCAGATAGCGGCGTAGATCCGGATGAGCGTACTCGGGTACGATCAGGTAGCTCAAATCATGAATCGTCGTGATCGTTGGCTTTTTGCTTGGCGGCGCAACGAAATCAGGCTCGTGATGCAGGTCGACGTCGCCAACGAATCGATCAATAGCAATTGGAAGTCGCATACGGTGCCAACCCGCTGCGGCCCAGCGAGGAGAGATCGGGATGCGTTTGACTGACACGTTTCCGGACCGCATCCTCGTCGGCAGCGAAATCGGATCGTCCGAACGCGAGGTGTACCAGAGAAGGAGTTCGTCATCCGCTACGAGAAGCGGCGTGAGATGCTCCGCCAGACTGCGCGTGTAGCGCCCAACTCCAGCCCGCTGATGGACAGCGGACGTGTAGTCAATCGCGACGCGCACGCCTAACGCCAGGCCCATCTGGCGATCAAGTAGACGATGGCACCCACGACGAGAACGCTCCAATATGCGATGACGCGATCGAGGAGGGCGATCGACGCAGCGGTCTGATCGCTGACGCCAATGACGGTCAGAATACCGACGACACCGAATTCGACGAAGCCTAGACCTGCCGGAGTCAATGGAACAACGGTCAGTAAGCTGGCGAGCAAAGCGACGAAGAGGGCGGCGGCGAAGGTGATCCCGCCGGAAAGTGACAAGGTCACAAAGTAGAGCCGAATTCCCTCGCACGCCCAGATGACCGCGGTAAGAGTCAGTAGCGTTGGAAGGCGGCCGAACGAGCCCAGAGCGCCCTCTTCAAGGGAGATGTAATGATCGCGGATACGAGCCGGTACGAACCCGCGAAAGAAGTGCCGAAATCTGTAGACGACGAGCACCCCGACGATGAGTGCCAGTGCCAGTCCGATCGCGACGTACATCCACATCGACACGTCAGAGGGTATGTGACGCCCAAATACGATGAAGGCCGTGGCGACCAACACCAGGCCGAGCGTCATCATGTCGGCGAGCCGTTCGGCGAATATGGTGCCGAGAGCCGAGCCAAATGGAGTGCCGCTCCGCTGCTTGAGTAAATAGCCTCGGTATGCGTCACCCAATTTCGCCGGAACGATGCAATTGGCGAACCAACCGAGCACGTACATGACAGAGAGTTGGGGCACGTTGGGCAGGGTCTTTCCCTCGGCGGGTTTAATGTCGGCGCTCCGCAAGATCGATCTCCAACGCGCCGCCCGAAATGTGAACGAACCGTAATACGTAGCAAATGCGAGAAGAAGGTAGACCGGGTTGGCATGGCTCATCTGGTTGAAGACAGCGCCGAGGTCGAGGTTGAATCGTGTCAGCGCGAATGCAACTATGCCGATCGCGATCACAAATGAGATGATCGTTCTCGGTCTGAGCAGCTTCTTGGTGAGGGATACACCCCCCAACTCAGCGTCGGAGTCGATTTGATCCACGTCATTCGCGGGCTCGGGGTGGTCGATCTTGGATGTCAGAGGAAACTGCTCCTCGATACTAGTCCCTGTCATGTACCGGCCATTTCTTGTGAACTGATGGTAACGGGCTCGTCCGGAAGAAATCGGGTAACAATGATTGCCAGCGCCCAAACGATGGAGAGTTGGACGCCAAGATTCAACACATGCAGATTTTCGACCACGTTGTGAACTATCAGGGCCACCGTGACTCCCACAGCACCGACACCGATGGCCCGACCGAAATCGGACGACGATCGCCGCACAGCCCGCAAGCTCACCCATAGGCCAGTCAGGATGAGCCAGACGTACGCCGCGAGTCCGACGATCCCCGTTTCGGCTGCGGCGTTGATGTAGTAATTATGCGCGTGGCCTTCAGAGACCGTGAAACGAGGGTTCACCGCGAACTCGGTAAAGCGCGCATTGAAGTTTCCGATCCCCACACCGGTGAATGGATGCGCGTTGAACATGGCAATTCCCGTTTGCCAGTGCGCCATGCGCTCAACTGCCGCGAAGTTGGAATCGGTGACCATGACGTCGGTTGAGTCGAAAAAGCGCACCTGGCTCTCAAGTTGCTGAAATCGATCTTTCAGCGCGGAGGGAGCGTACGACGCCCCGCCAGCAAGTCCGCCTAACACCACGATGATAGTCAGCGCACCGACGGCCAAGGCTCCGCGCCGGTCGCTGATGATCAGCATGACGACAACGGCCGCGGCAGTGCCGAGCCACGCTCCCCGCGAAAAGCTCGCCACAATCGCCGCAACACTGATCGCTGACGACAGACCGAACCAGAGCGTCAACGCCAGAAACCATAAGAGCTCGTGACGAACTCGAGCGGATGAAGCCATACCCTTGCGGCGTTCGACGCGATATTGATTCAACGAACGGTACGCCCGCAGCAGGCTCCAAACCGCCAGTGCTGCCATCAATGGCCCTGTGAGCTCGAAGTAGGCCGCGAAGGTATTGGGTTTGCCGAACGTGCCATACGCTCGAGAGACCGAGTTCGTCACAGCGAAGCTGGAGGGTCCGATGTCTTTAACGGACTGAACCACCCCAAGCAAACCCTCGAAGATGACTCCGAACCCCATCGCGATGCTCGTAAACAGGACGGACCGTCCGGTACGGATTCCGTAGAGCGCCACGGCCAATGCAAAGAGCGTGACGGTCCAGCGGTACAGCTCAGCGATCCCCGCACGCATATCGACCGCTCCGTGAAGCGACAAAACCATGGCTCCGAACCAGGCCAAATAGGGAACCAGCAGGATCGAGCCGCGGAGCGCCTCTCGTCGAGAGACGAGTTGAATCAGGAGCGCCGCGAGTGACGCGGCAAGAGCTACTTTGGTTGCGGTCAATCCGACTCCACCCATGCTGATGGAGCCGAACTGCTGAACTGGAACCGAAACGGTAAGGAGGAGTGGCCCTAGCCAGGGAACCAACACGACAGCCAAGGCAAACGCGATTCCGGGAAACAACGCGACGTTGATGGGCGACGGCGCGCGCAGGATGACCCAGCCCGACGATGCCGCCAGCACCAACCCGAGAACGAGCCAGAAAGAGCGCGTTGACGTCAGATTAAGAGTCGCTGACCGCACTCGGCTCTCGAGTCACATACGCCGCAAAATAGTCGATCGTCTGCTTCATACCGGACTCGAGGTCCACCGTTGGCTTCCAGCCAAGCAATTTGGTCGCCTTGGTGATGTCCGGGCAGCGCTTATACGGATCGTCAGGACGCTCAGGTAGGTACTCAAATTCGCTGTTGGAGTCGCACAAACGTTTAACCAATTCGGCGAGGTGCTTAATCGTTCGCTCATCTGGATTGCCCAGGTTGATGACCTCGCCACGTGCATCCGGCGAATCCATCACCCGTCGCAGCCCGGCCACAAGATCTGAAACGAAACAGAGCGATCGGGTCTGACTGCCGTCACCGAAGACCGGCAACGTTTCGTGCCTGAGCGCCCGCATGATGAAATTCGGAACGACGCGTCCGTCCTGTGGGTCGTTTCGCGGTCCGTAGGTGTTGAAGATCCGCACGATGCGAGCGTCGAGATCGAACTGACGCACGAACTCCATCGTGATCGATTCACCGAAACGCTTGCTTTCGTCGTAGCAACTGCGCGGACCGATCGGGTTCACGTTCCCGCGATACGTCTCGACCTGCGGGTGAACTTCTGGATCTCCATACGCTTCCGAGGTTGACGTGTAGAGAAACCGAGCGTCGCGAGATCGTGCGAGGTTCAGCAAGTTGAGTGTTCCGACCGAGTTGACCAAATGGGTCTCGATCGGATGCCGCATATATCCTTCCGGACTCGCGGGACTTGCCAGATGAAAGATCTGCTCGACATCGATGTCAAAGGGCTCGATGATGTCGTGCTCGACGAAGGTGAAGTTGGGATTCTCAAAGAGGTGGGCAACGTTCTCGCGGCGACCGGTAATGAGGTTGTCAACCGCGGCGACGGAGTGACCATCTTGAATGAGACTATCGCACAAATGCGACCCAATAAAACCGGCTCCGCCCGCGACCAGGACACGCAATGACAACCTCCTCATGTGGGCAGCGCAGTGTCAGACGTCTCGTCTTGCGCCTCTATCGTGACCAACGCGGTCAGATACCAAAATAGCAACGCAAGATCGGGGAGGAAATAGCCATTATCGACCAATCCATGCAGCATCCCCACGAGCAACGCACCGGCGGCGGCAAGTCCTAACGTACTTCTGCATCGTATAACGCCGAGCGTCATCCACGCGAGAAGGACAAGGTATGCCAGAGCAAGAACGACGCCCATTATACCGAGGCGCAACCATATATCGAGCACGATGTCGTGTGGATGAGACGTGAAGCGCTCGGACCACGCTTGCGGTTTGATGTAGCGTGGGGCGTATACGTACAAGAATTGATCAGGACCGATGCCGAAGATTGGATGATCTCGGATCATCTGGATCGAGGATTCCCAGAGATCGATTCGCAAGGATCCGCTGCCACCCGAGAAGAGATTATCGATTCGGGCTGAAGCCGTGATTGCCAGTGCCGCGGCCAGTATCGCCGCACCCGCGCTGGCTAATCCCGCCAGTCGCCGCTGTTGGCCGATGAGCAGGGTCGCGATGACGCTCAGTCCCGCGGCCAGCACGGCTCCACGCGAAAACGTCATCACCAGCACTGCCCCAGTGATGGCCGCCGGGACAATCCAGACCCATTGGAGCCGCTTGCGGAAGGCGGCCACAAGCCCCACGCAGAGTAGGAATGGCCGCTCCAGGAACAGTGCCAGCGCGTTGGGATGATGGTAAACACCGCTTACCCGGCTCACGCCTTCCACCGACAACGCGTGACCCGAGATCAAGCTCACAATTCCCGTGACTGCCACAAGGGTTGCACCTGCCGTGAAGAGGACCACGGAAAGATTCCGGTTTGCGCGGTTTTGGAGATACCAACGCGCCAATGCATAGAAGACGATCGGCTCGAGCATCGTCCAACGGAAATCGCGGATGCTCTCGTGCCGATAGGCAGGCAGCGCCAGCGTGAACAGCGAGACGACTCCAGCGAGCAGGAAGAGGGTGGCCACAACGTCGATGATCCGCGCACGCCGGCCGACATCCAGGATAAACATTCGGATCCGTTGGAATGGGTCGCCGCGTGCTGCCGTCCACAGGACATTGAGGCCGACTCCAGCGACCGTTGTGACGAGCAGTGTCTCAAGGGGGCTGAACTCCAGACCTCGAACACGTACCGGCTCCAAGACGAACCCGATGACCGCGGGGATCGCAACCACTGAAGCGGCGGGGCGTACTGCGGCGAGGGCAACGAGCACGAGAATCGCGACCAGCGAAAATACGGTGGTTCGCGCAAGGACGGCCGCGGCGATCACGGCCAAGATCGACAGAGAATATGGGAGATTCGCGTCGGACCGCAGCCAACGCCCAGCAGGCGCAGCGTATGACCTGGACATCACGCGAGACTTGACCTGATTGCTCGGCGTTGCCCGTACATTACGACATCCATCCAAGTTGGCGGCAGATCCCGACGACCGACATGCGTACGAGGACGAACAGCGCCGCGGCCAACGCGACGTAGAGGAAAACGAACGCCCATGGGAACGGAGTATTGGCGGAAATATTGAATCCGCTGATGGCCACCTGATTGGTCCCGTCCGATGTGATCGTGACTTCGTGATCGCGGTGGGACAAGCCGCTGGCAATCAAGATCGATTGATCCTCGGCCTGTTGGGCGTACAGGTCAAGATAACTACCTTTGGAATCAGTGGGCAGTACCGTCGAAGGGTTACCATCAACTGTGACGTAGACGGTGCCCGATTCCGGGCCGATGCGAGCCGCGACTGACAGGTCTGTCCCGTAGAATCGGAACGACATAACACTTCCGGGCGCGGCAGTCACGACGAGAGACGTGACGGTCGATGAGCCGTTACTGCCGATCGTCTGCTGAAACCAGTCGCCGGAAAGCGTGATAGCCTGATCCTCGGCTGAATATGAGCCAGGTTCGAGCGTCTGTGCGGCGGCGTTTCCGTTCGTCCGATCACCAACCCGAATCGACGGCAGGGTTGCCTCCAGATTCATCACCCAGGTCAGTGAAAGCATGATGCAGATGACTCCGAAGATGGGGCCAACCACGGCAAACGAGAGACCCGTGTGCCTGCGTTCGGATCGCACCCGCGGCGTTCGCTCGCTGCGAACCGAACTTTCGGACGTCTCGATCACGAGCAAGTTCCAGCAAGAAGCGAAAGGTTGATTGTCGTGACCACGGTTTGTGGGAAGTCGCGAAGTATTCTAGGAACGTGGTCAAGTCTGCTCATCGCACCGTCGAATTCACATCGCATGGCGGCTAGTATAGCAGTCGAGAAATCGCTGATAGACTCGCAAAGAGCGGTCAATCGAAGTCATTCCTGAGTGATGGTGGAGGTGAGCATTGCAACGCAGACCCAGACTCGGAGTCATTGGGGGCAGCGGTCTCTATGACATGCCGGGATTGACGAACCTGACCCACGTTGACGTCGAGACGCCCTTCGGTTCACCGAGCGATCGCATCAGCATCGGCGAAATCGACGGGTACGACGTGGCATTCCTCCCGAGACATGGGCGACACCATCGCCTCTCGCCGACTCACGTTCCGTATCGCGCCAACATCTGGGCGCTCAAGTCTCTCGGGGTGGAGCGGCTCGTGTCGGCAAGCGCTGTCGGAAGCATGAGAGAGCATGTGCATCCTCTGGACATGCTCGTTCCGGATCAGATCTTCGACCGCACCACGCTGCGCCCGCGAACGTTCTTTGACGACATGGTTGTTCACGTATCGCTCGCCGATCCATTTTGCGGGCGTGCACGTCACTCCCTGGTGGATGCGGCGAAGCAGTCGGGCGTTTCGATACACGAGAGCGGAACCTACGTCTGCATCGAGGGACCGCAGTTCTCAACCAAAGCGGAATCACGCATTTACCGTTCATGGGGCGTCGACGTCATCGGCATGACCGCCATGCCCGAAGCTAGGCTCGCACGCGAAGCCGGACTCTGCTATGTAACACTTGCGATGGTCACGGACTACGATGTCTGGCACGAAGTCGAGGACGCGGTGAGCGTTCAAGCCGTCATCGAAAATCTGAGACGTAACGCAACGAATGCTCAGAACGTTATTCGAGCAGCGGTTCCGCGGCTTCATGACGACTGGGACTGTCAATGTGGATCGGCGCTCGACGGTGCCGTAGCGACCGCGCCGGACGGAATAGCGAGTGAGACGAGGGAGCGTTTGGCGCTCCTTCTGGGCGGATCGAACGCGTAGCGACCCGAGGAATCACAGTTGAAATCTAGATTCGACGTTCGCCGTTGCCAAGAACTGGACATCTATCTTGACGAAAACAACTCCCTTCTTTTTCTTCTCTCCCGACGTGAGGCAGTGAGCCGAGCATAATGGGCGCGATCATTCGCCGGTTCCGGTTCACCGAGTTTCAGCTACTCGTAGCCCCGTCGCTGATGACCGTGGTCGGTCTGCTGACCATCTTCCTGGCACGAACTGGCTCGACCAAATGGAGCTTGAGCGACATTTCGGTCAGTCTTGGCTACGTAGCGCTCCTCTTTGGCATGACGATCTGGTTCAGCGCCACTGGATTCAAGGGAGACCAGGTCCTCTTCCCGATCGTGGCGACGCTCGCCGGGGTTGGATTGCTCGAGATCCAGCGCCTCAACCCCGTTCTGCAGGAACGCGGACCCGGCTGGGCCAACGTCGCTCAGCGGCAAGTCCTTTTTCTCGCGCTGGGGCTGCTCCTTCTTTGGGGCATGATGGTCTTCGTTCGGCGACTCGATTGGTTGCGGCGCTACAAATACACCTGGGGCTTTCTTGGCCTGGCCATGATGGCGGTCACCATGGTCGCGGGCGAGAACGTCAACGGCGCGAGATTGTGGCTCAATCTCGGCATCGTCACGGTCCAGCCGAGCGAGCTCGTCAAAGTGTTGTTGGTGGTCTTCCTGGCCGCCTATCTCGATGACTACGGAGATTTGATCGCGGGTTCGTATCGAATCGGTCCGCTGAAGCTGCCCCCCATCCCCTATCTGCTGCCGATGATCATCATGTGGGTCGCGTCGCTCGGCATCGTCGTGTTGCAGAACGACCTTGGCACGGCGCTCCTCTTCTTCGGAATCTTTCTGGTGATGATCTACGTCGCCACGGGCCGCTTGCTCTACGTCGTCGTCGGCTTGAGCAGTTTCGCCGTCGCTGTCTATGTGGCCTATCAGCTCTTCGACCGGATCGCCGTACGCGTTCAAAACTGGATCAACCCATGGTCCGATCCGCTCGTGGCCGGGTTTCAGCAGATTCAGGCTGAGTACAGCCTTGCGGCGGGACACATCTTTGGAACGGGGCTTGGCTACGGTCATCCACAATACATCCCCGCGGTCGAGACCGATTACATCTTCGCGGCGTTGGGTGAAGAGCTCGGGCTGCTCGGTACCATTGCGATTCTGGCGCTGTACCTTTTGCTGGTTGCGCGCGGCTCGCTCATCGCGTTGCGCGCCGAAGGCGGGTTCCCTCAGCTCCTCGCAGTCGGACTGACCACGATTCTCGCCCTGCAAACGTTGATCATTTTGGCTGGAACGCTGCGGATCATCCCCCTCACCGGCATCACGCTTCCATTCATCAGCGCGGGGGGCAGTTCGTTGCTCACCAACTTCATCATCGTTGGACTCCTCTTACGTATCAGTGAAACTGGGGTAGGTAAGACATGAGCGGATTCGTCCGCGCATCGGCGTTCGTGGCCGGAACAATGGTCCTGGCATACGGACTCATCGTCACCAAGAATATGTCGGCATCCGTGTGGTTGATGGTTCTGCTCATCGGAACCGTGCTCCTTACCGTGGCCATCTGGCCGCGGATTCCGCGTACGACGGCAACGATCGAGCGAACCATCATCCGTGGGACGTCGCTCTTTTTGGTCGGGTTTCTCGTGCTCGGGGTCCAGCTGGCCCGCATTCAAGTGGTCGACAGCAGCCAGATCAGCGCCAGATCAGCGTCCGCGTCAGGCGATCTCATCGTGCAGGATCCACGAAAGCGACTGGCCGCATCCGAGATCATTCGGGGCAGCATCTTGACCAGCGACGGCCAAGTCGTGGCTCAGTCGGCAAAGAACGCCGATGGCACCTTTAGCCGAACCTATCCTGACCCGGCGACGGCATATCTCGCGGGGTATTACTCGCCGCTCCTCTATGGCAGTAGCAACCTCGAGGCAGCCTACGACGCACAGTTGATGGGAACCGAGGGCGGGAATCCCATCAAGCAGTGGCTCGACGGCGTGCTTCACCGGAACAAGCGGGGCTACGATCTACAGTTGACGATCAACGATGAGCTCCAGAAGAAAGCCAACGATCTGCTGGGCGACCAGACTGGAGCGATCGTCTTGATGGATGCCAAGTCCGGGGCCGTCGTCGCGATGGCAAGCACACCCAACTTCGATCCCAACAAGCTCTACGTGAACTCCGGTACGACAAATCAGCAGACAAAGACCGCGAAAGACTATTGGGCGCAACTTAATTCGGCGGGAAATTCACCATTACTCTTGTTGCCGACTCAGGGGCTGTTCATACCAGGGTCGATCTTCAAGACCGTGACCGCGTCGGCCGCGCTTCAGTCCGGCATCGCGCAGCCCGACACGGTCTATCGGGATGAGGGAGCGCTGACCGTCGAGTCTCGCGTAATCCCCGAAGAGAATCGACCCGATGCCAATCGAATCGACTACACGCTGACCGAAGCCTATGGGTGGTCATTGAACGTCGTCTTCGCTCAGGTCGGACTCCAAGTTGGCGCGGACAGACTGGCGCAATACGCCCAACAGTTCGGGATTGGTGCCGACATCCCGTTCGATCTTCCTGTTGCAACCAGCGAACTGGAAACCGATTCCAACTTCCTCTCGAGCCAGGCCGCGGTGGCCGTCACCGCCTTTGGGCAAGGTCAGCTCCAGGTAACGCCACTTCAAATGGCGCTGATCACTGACGCGGTCGTCAACGGCGGCAACATCATGACGCCGTACATGGTCAATAAAATCACCGATCAGTCGGGGTCGACGCTCTCCACCACGGCGCCGTCTGTTTGGCGGCAGGCGATTGAGTCATCTACCGCGGACCAGATGGAGCAGATCATGGTCAAGTCTGTCGAGAACGGATATGCGTCGCCGGCCCAGATTCCGGGATACGTCGTGGGCGGCAAGACCGGAACGGCCGAGGTTGGCGGCGACAAACAGCCGAATGCCTGGTTCATCGGCTTCGCGGGCAAGGACAATCCCCAATACGTGGTGGCGGTTGTGGTGCAAAACGGTGGTGAGGGCGGCAAGGTCGCACTCCCGATCGGGCAGCAGATGCTTCAGGCCGCGCTGCAAGCCAACCCTTGATCGTCTGTCTCCGTCAGATCGTCTTCACTCACGACGACGAAGAGTGACAGCGAATAGCCCTTCCACTCACCTCATTTTCGAGGTTCGTCGTCCCGGACGTGGACTCCCGTACGGTCACTTTCACCAGCCCCCTGACTTGTGACATCGCGATCTCGCGATTTTGGCGTCGATTTGGCCATTTTTCGCCTTTGGACGCGAAATTTGGTAAAATTACGAGTCGTGAGACGGCGTGGAGCATTGTCATGAACGCAGTTCGGCCCACGTTTGAGGATCTCGTCACTGAGGCATTGGATGAGCTCCCCGAAGCATTCCTGAACGCGCTCGAAAACGTGGACGTGGTCGTTGAACCTGAGCCGAGTCCCGAACAGCAAAGGCGACTGGCGGCCCCTGGTTCTTCGTTGCTTGGACTGTACGAAGGGGTGCCACGTACGCGGCGCACGTCCGGGTATGGAATCGTGGCTCCGGACAAGATCACCATCTTCGAGGGCCCCATTCGTAGGCACTCTCAAGATGACGATTCGCTGAAGCGACTGGTTCAGCGGACCGTGCTTCACGAAATCGCGCATCATTTTGGTATTTCCGACGAGCGTCTGAAGGAACTCGGCGCATATTAGTTGGGCGATTGGCAAGGTAGACGAGTAGATGCAGTGGCCCAGGTCCGGGCGCAACTCAGATAACACGTCGGCTCCGCCAGGCGTGATAGAGACGATCGGGAACGCGTTCGCGATCTTGAACATGCGTCCGTACATTCTCGTCGCGCCGGTCCTCCTCGATCTCTGTCTCTGGCTCGGATATCAGCTCTCGCTGAAACCGCTGACCGACCTTATTGATCCGCTGGCTGAACTCGGCCCCAAACACGGACGCCACGACCATCGATCGCCTGGAGAAACTCGGATCGAGCTCGAATCTTTTCATGGTACTGACCGTCTCGATGCCTTCGGCGATGACACGATTGGGAAGCGGGATCGTTGGAGATGGTGCCTCGCGAGCACGAGAAGTGATCCCGGTTTGGCTTCTAGGCCCCGTAATTCTGGCTCTGATCGTCGCTGGAATCGCCATCGGCACAGCCTATCTCACGTTTTTGGGCGGTCTGGCTCATGGAGGGGCGTTCTCACTCCGTCAGTACGCGCGTACGAGCGCCACAAACACCCTCCGATTCATCGGTTTCAACTTGTTGATCATCGGCATCGTGTTGTTGCTGCTATTCCCGTTGCTCCTTTTGTCGGGACTATTACTGGCATTCGGCATCAGTATCATCCCCGTTACCACAGCACTGTTATTTGTTGGGTTTATGTGGGCGTTCGTACTGCTCTATTTCGCTCAGGACGCCATTGTCATCTCCAATGCTGGACCCGCCCGCGCGATTTACATGAGTTACAACGTCGTTCGCGCCTATTTCTGGCCCTGTCTCGGACTCATCGTCGTCTCGATGGTGATCCAGATTGGGACGCCACTCGCATTGAACGTGTTCACCCGCTCTACCTGGGGAATGCCGCTTGCATTTCTCATTCGAGCATACGTGTTGACCGGACTGGCTCTTGCCGCTTTGCTCTTCTATCGCGATCGCGCATCGGCGATTCGCGCTCCCAGAGCTGTCGCAGGGGTCACCGATCGCCCCAGCTGAAAGGTCTCCGATTCGTGGCAGATATCACCGCATCACGTTACACCGCCGCCGATATTCAGGTCCTCGAGGGTCTGGAGGCCGTTCGCCGACGCCCAGGTATGTATATCGGGAGCACGGACTCTCGCGGACTGCACCATCTCGTGTACGAAATCGTCGACAACAGTGTGGACGAAGCTATCGCAGGCTATTGCGACCATATTGACGTCACGATTCGCGCTGACGGTACCGTCTGGGTGCGCGACAACGGACGCGGAATCCCGGTCGATCAGCATACAAAGCTTGGCAAATCGGCACTCGAAGTGATCATGACCGTGCTGCACGCCGGCGGAAAGTTCGG
This sequence comes from uncultured Chloroflexia bacterium, assembly GCA_963822235.1. Classification (GTDB taxonomy): domain Bacteria; phylum Chloroflexota; class Chloroflexia; order Thermomicrobiales; family Thermomicrobiaceae; genus CALAGB01. The sequence continues at coordinate 1,504,111 of CAWGGU010000001.1, read as the reverse complement.
CGGCGGCGGATACAAGGTTTCAGGTGGTCTCCACGGAGTCGGCGCGTCGGTCGTGAATGCGCTCTCTGAGTGGGTGGAGGTGCAAGTTCGTAAAGAGGGTGTCGTCTACCAGCAGTGCTATCGCCGAGGAATTCCCGAAGGTTCGGTCGAACAAGTCGGAACGACCGATGCAGACGACCACGGGACAACGACGACATTCCTGGCGGACGGCGAGATCTTCGAATCACTCGACTACGATTTCGACATATTGTTGCAACGGTTCCGCGAAGCAGCATATTTGACCAAAGGGCTCGGCATCACGTTCCGCGACGAGCGGACTGACCGTGAGATGTCATTCTTCTTTGACGGAGGAATTGTCTCGTTCGTTCGGCAGCTCAACCGAAACAAGCAGGCGATCCATCCGAAGCCCTTCTACGTCTTCCGGGAAGTGAACGATTGCCTGGTGGAGGTTGCGCTGCAATACAACGCAGGCTACGCCGAGTCGACGCACACCTTTGCCAACAACATCAACACAGTCGATGGCGGCACGCACCTGACCGGCTTCAAGACGGCGCTGACACGAACGATCAACGACTACGCGCGCCGCAACGGCTTTCTCAAGGAGACGGACGACAACCTGAGCGGCGAGGACGTGCGAGAGGGCTTGACCGCGATCGTCAGCGTCAAGCTCCCGGAGCCGCAATTTGAAGGACAGACGAAGGGGAAGCTGGGTAACGCCGACGTGGCGGGCATGGTGCAATCGGTGCTCAACGACAGTCTCTCCGCGTTCCTGGACGAGAATCCCTCCGCATCCCGTCGCATCGTCGAGAAGTGCGTCTTTGCATCTCGTGCGCGAGAGGCGGCCCGCAAGGCACGTGAGCTCGTGCAGCGCAAGGGTAGCCTCGATACGTTCAGTTTGCCCGGCAAGCTGGCTGACTGCAGCGAACGAGACCCGTCGCGTGCCGAACTGTATATCGTCGAGGGCGACTCGGCCGGTGGATCCGCCAAACAGGGGCGCGATCGGCGTTTCCAGGCCGTCTTGCCGCTCAGAGGCAAGATCCTGAACGTCGAGAAGTCTCGTCTCGACAAGATGCTCCAGAACGAAGAGATCCGTGCGCTGGTGACGGCACTCGGCACGTCGATCGGCGATCAGTTCGATGCATCGAAGCTGCGCTACCATCGGATCATCTTGATGACCGATGCCGACGTGGACGGTGCTCACATTCGGACGTTGCTCCTGACGTTCTTCTTCCGGCATCTTGAAGAATTGATCGTCGACGGGCGACTTTACATCGCCCAGCCACCTCTGTATCGAATGCAGAGTGGTCGAGACACGCACTACGTCTACTCGGACCCGCAGCGCGATGAGATCATCTCGTCTCATCCTGGTCGCAAATGGGACATTCAGCGGTTTAAGGGCCTGGGCGAGATGAACGCCGAGCAGCTCTGGGACACGACGATGGATCCCGAACAGCGCACCATGCTTCTGGTGAACATCGATGACGCGGTTCGTGCTGATGAGACGTTCGACATGCTCATGGGCAGCGCGGTTCCGCCGCGCAAGCGCTTCATCCAGACGCATGCACGCGAGGTCGAGAACCTCGACATCTAGCTCACTGCGGCGGATATCGACTGAAGATCTGACAGGGATCGAGAGCAACCATTGGCGTCCAGTTTGTCTCATCCGCCGCTGGACTCGCGTCTGCCCATTGCCGTTGACGCTATGGGCGGCGATCGGGCTCCGGACGAGGTTGTGGCTGGCGCGGTCATCGCGTCCAAAGAGCATGGTCTTCCGATCAGTCTGGTCGGGCGTCGGTCCCTCGTCGAGCCGCTTCTCACACACATTGACGTGCAAGCCAGCCAAATCACCATCATCGACGCTCCAGATGTCGTCACCATGGAGGAGCATGCCGTGGCTGCCGTGCGCCGCAAAGCGCGCGCGTCGGTCATCGTCGCGTGCCAGGAGGTGGCTGAGGGCCGCGCCTCGGCGGTGGTCTCTGCCGGAAATTCTGGTGCGGTGGTCGCGTCGGCCATCTTCGCCATCGGGCGCGAAGACGGCGTCGAACGTCCTGGAATCGCTATCCCGTTCCCCTCAATATCCGGACAACCGGTCTACATCATCGACGCAGGCGCCGTCGTTGATCCGCGTCCGGTTCATCTTCTCCAGTTCGCCCGGCTGATTCGCGATTACCTACGAACAGTGCAAGGGATCGAACAGCCAAGAATTGGGCTGCTGAGCAACGGAAGCGAGCCGAGCAAGGGAAATGCTCTGGTGCGAGAAGCGCACGAGCTCCTCGCGAACGAATCCGACCTGAGCTTCTACGGAAACATCGAGGCGAACGCCGTGCCGGATGGTGAAGTCGACGCGGTCGTCTGTGACGGTTTCAGCGGAAACGTGTTGCTCAAGGCGGCTGAGGGGACGGCTTCGTTGGTTCAAATGGCACTGAGAGCCGAACTTTCGGCGCATTGGTACACCAAAGTTCTGGCGGCTGGTCTAAGGCCGGCGTTCCGGCGCGCGTTGAAGTCGCTCGACTATCGAGAATATGGCGGGGCGCCGTTGTTGGGGGTCAAGCGGCCAGTCATCATCGCCCACGGCAGGTCGGACCGGCACGCGATCGCAAATGCCATCGTAGCCGCGGATCGCTCGCTACGGGATGGGTCCTGACGAAAACGCCCAGCGGATTCAACAGCGCTCCGTGGCCCTCGCACATCGGAGACCGCTCTGAAAAATGCTCTGGAGTTTGGATATCAATGTACAGAGGGAAATGGGAGACAGAAAACAGCCGACCAGATACGAGTCGCGGCGCTGGGCGCAAGAGATCGTCTGGCCGGCCGAAAGATCGGTCAAGGATGTTGGACTTGGCTAATTAATCCTCGCCAGCGACAGCGCGCTTCAGCTGCGTGCCTGGCTTGAAACTGGGACTCTTCCTCGATGGGATCGTGATACGCTCGCCCGTCTGTGGGTTGCGGCCCTCGCGGGCACCACGCTCGCTGATGCGGAATGTTCCGAATCCAGTGAGGGCGACTTCATCACCATTGGAAAGCGCGTCCTGGATGGCGTTGAAGGTGGCATTCACGACAGCACTAACTTGAGTCTCCGGTTGCTTAACCTGTTGGGAGACGGACTTCACAAGATCACTTTTTCTCATGCGATTTCCCTTCCGCTCTTACTCAACTAATGGCCGCGACCCGAAGCGTTTTCAAGACTATATAGCACGAGACGGGCCATGAGCAAATATCGACCGCGTATGTACGCCCATATTGTACCGAATTCAGACGCAATTATTGCGTCCGTCGTTGCCTTGCGGCCTCAAATAATATTACCGCACCCGCGACTGCCGCGTTGAGCGACTCAACATGACCATAAAGTGGTATCGAGGCACTTGATGTGGCGAACCTACGCGCATCTTCGCTGATTCCGCCGGTTTCACTTCCCACGATCAGCACGGCGGACTGAGTCCAGTCCAGCTCGTCATAATTCATTGACGCATTTGTCTCGGCGATCACCTTGTGATGGCACTCCGCGAGGAATGGAGGAGGCGACTGCCAGTCAAGTGATCGATGTGGCAAGCGGAAATGTGCCCCCATCCCCGCTCGCACGACTTTCGGTGAGAACGGATCTACTGACTCCGAGGAGGTGAAGATCGCCGACACACCGGCACGCGAGTGCCGAGCGCATCAGCGTTCCCAGATTTCCCGGGTCCTTGATACCGTCGGCAATGACGAAGAGCGGGGCCGCGATACTGTCTGATAACGCTTGATTCGGGATCGGAAAGATCGCGACGATCCCCTGCGGAGTCTGAGTGTCTGCGACAGCCTTGATCACGGCGTCGCTGCACGGGTGGACTGGAACTGACTCAGAGAGGCCTTCCAACGTTTCTCGAACCTCATCGTGCACTCGTTCGAGGTCGACAAAGACGCGCAGGGGAATCGCGTCCGCGTCAAGGGCGTCGAGGAAGAGTCGCTCGCCCTCGACGATAAACGCCCGTTCCTGCCGGCGGTGTTTCCGCGTGTGCAGCGAACGGGCGTATTTGACGTGCGAGTTTTGAGTGCTGGTGAGGGCTACGCCGTCTATCGGCACGAGCAGCCGATCAGAGCTGGGCCTTGGCAACGTCGACGAGCTGCGTGAACGCCGCGCCGTCACGTACTGCCAGATCGGCCAGCATCTTTCGATCGATCTCGACCCCAGCCTTCATCAGGCCGTTCATGAATTTGCCGTATGGCAGGCCATTCTGCCGTGCCGCCGCGTTGATACGCACGATCCAGAGACGGCGCATGTCGCGTTTGCGGGTGCGGCGGTCGCGATACTGGTAAACCAGCGAGCGCATGACCGCTTCATTGGCGCGCCTGAACAGACGGCGGCGTGTGCCGCGGAATCCGCTCGCTTGATGGAGCATCTTGGTGTGACGACGATGAGCCGCGACACCCCGCTTTACTCGAGCCATTGAATCGCTTTCTCCTTCGTCGTCGCGCTACACGCCGGGCAGCATGCGCTTGAAGCGCTTGCGGTCGGCAGGCGAGACCTCGAACATTTTGTCCATAGCACGCCGACTGCGTGGTGACTTGCGGCGCCGGAAGTGGCTGCGCAGACCCTTCATGCGCATCACTTTTCCGGTTCCGGTCACCTTGAACCGGCGCTTCGCGCTTTTGCGCGTCTTCATCTTAGGCATTGCATTTCCCCTCGACACGGTGGCGCCAAAGACTAGGCTTCGGCGACTTCCTCAGATTCCTCATCCGCTCCCCGCGCGGGTTTCGTCGGACTCATAAGCATCACCATCGTCCGACCTTCAATGTGCGGGTTCTGATCGACGGTTCCAACCTCGCTCAACTGCTGGGCTAGCCGGTCGAGAAGGTCCTTGCCGATTTCTTGATGTGCCATCTCTCGTCCACGGAACAGGACGCTTAGCTTCACTTTGTCGCCAGCTTCCAGGAATTTGCCCGCCTGCCGCCCTTTCGTCTCCAGATCGTGGCCGTCGATCTTGGGACGAATACGAATTTCTTTCAGATCCGCGGTTCGCTGGCGCTTTCGAGACTCGCGTTCGCGTCGACTCTCCTCATACCGGAACTTGCCGTAGTCCATCAACCGGCAAACCGGCGGGACGGAGTTCGGCTGAACCTCTACCAGGTCCAGGCCGCGCTCACGCGCCATGTCCATCGCGTCTCGGGTGCGGACGATGCCAACGTGATTGCCCTCTTCGTCGATGAGTCGAACTTCGGGAATCCGAATTCGTTCGTTGACGCGTGCAGGTCGTGATGTGCTAATGGAAGCCTCCCGTGGAACATACAGAGCCGCAGCACCGACTACCGCGCCTGCTGCGGCTGAGAATCGCTATGACGTTAAATGCTAGCATAATCGGCAACTCAGGGTCAATGAAGCCAAATGGCGTTTTCCGCCAATGGACGCATGATTTCGAGGTCAGGGCCGCTCGTAAATCTTCACACTCGAATTCTGGAACGCGAGCGACCATCCGATTTGATTCAGCTGCTCGAGACCCGTCTGCGAATAGGGCGCTCCACCGTCACATTGGGACCCGTATCCATTGCGTTCAATTGGGCCGTCGATAATGAATCGGATGCGGTATTTGTCCAGCAAGCTCCGCGCCAGTGCTGAGGTTGGCGTGTCGTAAATCGTCTTCACGTCAGCCTTTCGCTGATTGATCTCGTTCGAAATGTTAGGGTCTCCCAGCCGCCATTGATATTCATGGAATTGCCAGCCAAGCGGCGTGGAAAGTCCCGTTGCCATCGAAAAGATGTTGTCTGGAATTGCTCCGTCCTCGCCGTAGGAACACCCAGGAGCTTCGAGGATGTGATCGGTGGATTCGGCGTGCGCATTGAGCCAGTCGATTGCCGATGTTTCGTCCGGCGCATATTGACGCACGTAGGTCAATCCGTCCAGGCCGCTCGAATGCTCGAAGCCATTGGTCCAGTGATATGCGGAAATTGGTGGATAGAGCGCCGCACCGAGGATAACGATGCTAAAGATTGTGCCCGCTCCCGCCGCCCCCAAGTTTCCAGCATAGCCACGTAGCCAGCGAAGGCCAACAGGTATCGCGACCGCCGCCGCGACGGCGAAGACGGCCCAAACCTGGAAATAGAGTTTGAAGACCGTATTCATTCGGTCGCCGAAGGCGTCTTCGAGAAACACGAGTTCCGTGATGGAGAGCAGCGTGAACGCCAGAGTGAACAGCGCCAGATGATAGCGTTCCGCTGCCTCAGCGTGCACAAGCATGAGGAGCGCCGAGCAGAGAACGGTGGGACCGACGAACCAGAAGAGACCCGGAAACCGAATGATGGCCGACACCGCGAAAATCCCGAGTGCGGTCCATCCGAACACGCGTGGGGCGATCACTCCTTTGCGTATCGCCGGAACGGCGATCGAAGCCAGGAAGAGTGCCGCGATCGCCAGGAACAGCCCGTGAACCTTGAGCAGTTCCGCGGTCGACGTTCGCGGCCACGTGACTACGCCGACCGTCTTGACGATTTTCCCGAGGATCGGTGCGTTGCGAATCGATTGAGGGATGCTGCCGTCAGGAAGTCCAACCGCGGGAACGTAGTGGATCCAGAACGGAAACACGGCGACGAACGCACTTCCCGCGAGGATCCGCAAGCGGCTTGACTCGGTCTTGCCAGGAGAGATCTGTCGTTGCGATGATGATCCCGGCCACGGCCAGCAGCAGAGCAGGGGGCATATCCCAGGAGTTCGTCGCATACATAACGGCCGCGAGCACCCCAGCAAGAGCAGACGCCGAATACAGGTGTAGTCGACCTCGTGCCGAGCGCGCTAGCGCCAGCCCGAGCCCGAGCGAGGAGATGAACATGGGGAAGTCGAGGACGTGCGGGTGGAGGTCGCCCAGCACGAACGAGAAAGATGGAAACTCATTGATCGTCTGTTGATTTGGCCCGTCGTAGATGACTCGTGACGCGTTCCAGCCAACTCCCTGCCACCAACCGGCGTGCAGCGTTCGTAGTGGGTGCTGGATGAACTCGATCGGCGTGACCAGATTCCCGATTCCAACCAGGAAGATTGCCGCCAGGAACCCGGAGACTACCACTGCCACGCGCGACGCTGAATCTCTGGTTCTCGCAAGGTCGGTGGCGACTCCTACGGCTGCGACGGTTGCCGTGGCGAAGAGTGTTGCGAGCGCAAGATTGAAGGCGTGCGCGGGGACGATATGAGTCAGGCGGGCGGGCAGCGCCATCAGCAGATATCCGAGGTAGTAGTAATTTATCGACTTACCAAGGAACCATGGGTCAGGTGGAGGCATCGTATGCGTGTGCGCCAGGCTCGTGAGAAATGTGAGCTCCATTGGCTTCTCGGTGTGCTGGATGGCCGGGTTGTAGCATCGGAACACGACATATCCCGCAAAGAGTGCAATCGTAACGAGTTCGAAGAGTGCGAGCTGGTTACGAGCTGAGCTGAGCGCGATCCACAGTTCTCCGGCACGTGCTTCTCGAATCCACATCACGAGCGCGAGCGCCACCGGAATGGCCACGATTACCCATGTCACGTATGGAGTGAGCCCGATGGCACTGATCCACCATGGAACAAGTGCGAACAGGAGTAGTCCAAGCGGACGAACGAATGGAATACCGCGAGACGGAAGGTGCCCGATCGCCCGGAATATGAACGGATACATGAGCCAGGCGATCGCGCTGACGGCGATGTACCAGCGGGCCGACTCCCAGAAGACGTGCGCAGCCGTCACGAGCTCGCCTTGACCGATGGAGCTGGGGGAATACTCGGGAACGGGTTCACACGATACACGGTAGTGTCGCCCGATTGAAACGCAATCGCGAGTTCCGAGCCTACCATTGACTGAAACGCGGCGAGCCCTTCCGCGCTGGCGTAAGGTAGTCCGCCGATCGGGCTACCCGCGAAGCCCGGCTCCGGCTCCCATTTGCGCTCGACGTCGCCGACCACGATGTAGCTGATGTCGTACTGCTCGATCAACGCGCGTTTCATCTGTACATCGGTCGTATCGTAGAGCGTTCTCAAATCGATGAGGCGCTGGTCGATGCCAGGCGAATACCGTTGCTGGCGTTCGTGCCGGTCCCAACCGAGCACGCTTGGCAGTCCCGTTCCGGCGGAAATCCGCGCTCCGTTGCCCCGATACGGCCCGATGCTCGCTTCCGCGATGATGCCGTTGTTCGTGTCGTGCTGGCGCAGCCAGAGAATGGCGTAATAATCGCCCGTGAAATCGATTCTTTGGCCGCTCGCGTTGATGATCCACGATCCCTTCATCCAGGTCAGGCCGTTCAACGTGAGCTGCGAAGGACTCCCGGGCATGCTCAGGTCGAGACGTTGCGGAGTTCCGACGATTGGGTAGACGAGTCCCGCGGCCACTAACGCGGCACACAACACGAGCGCCACTCGTGCCGCCGTCAGCCGGCTTGAGGTTTGAGTCTCATCGACCCGCTGTGCGGCATCATGTCGCGGACCGGCCATGATGCCAACCGGTTCGTGTTGCCCATCGCGCCACACGATGAATATGAGCCAGATCATGACTCCGGCGGACGCCAGCGCGAAGAGGGTCCAACCCTCCATAAAGAATTTGAAGACGGTGTTCATGCGCTCCCACGGGGAGCCGGAGAGATCGTCGACGACGAAGATCAGATCTGTTCCGGCAGTGACGCCGGACGCCGCCGCCACGAGCAACCCCAGCATTGACAGGCTCGGTCGTTCGGCCGAATAGCGCAACCACAGGAGCGCACCAAGCACGAGCGGAATGCAGAGCATGGCAGCCGTAGGCCGTATCGGAAGCAAAAGTCCAATTGCCGCCGCGGCCGCTGGGCTGAGGAACGCGAGGTTCTGCAGTGGAGAATCTTCGTCCACGACGGCGAGGATCAGCGGGGGCAGAAGTAATCCGACCAGGCCGGCAAACAGCATGGTCAGCAAGAAGTGACTCACGTCCGACTGTCGACTGATGACGGAACCAACCAACGCAGCGGCCATCCCCGCTGCCGCGCCGAGCGCCCCGGCCAGAACGTCGTTGCGCCGCAAGGTTAACTCGCCCGATTGCGGCGACCACCGCTCCACACGTCAAGATGCCGAGGAAGACACCGAACTGATCCAGGAACTGGTCTGGCGCGCTCCCGTTGTGTGTGCGCGAGACTCCGCTGACGAGCGCCACGAATCGACTGAAGAAGGGCAGGAAAAACGTGTAGGCGAGTCCTCCGGAGACGAGCCATAGGGCGACCGCCAACGCGATCAGCTTGAATTGAATTGGCCGAGCCTTCAGCGCGACGGTGATGAGCGCCGCTCCAACGAGCAGGAAGCCAAGCGGCATATCCCAGGAATTTGTCACAACCATCGATCCCAAGACGAGCCCGGACATCCCCGTCCAGAGGATGACCTCGCTGACGCGTCCCCAACCTGCTCGAACACGCGCGTAGACCAACGCGATGAGTAATACCGTGATGGGGAGGTCGATGGCGTGCGGATGAAGATCGGCCCAGATTTGAGTGAAGTAGGGGAACTCGGTGATCGTGAAGTCGACGACGGCTCGACTCCGCCAGAAGTCGAAGCCGGTTGGAGAAGCGGACAGAAGCTGTGCGACGGCATCGAGATTCCCGATGAACGAGTGCAAGAGCACGCCGATGGCGCCCGCGGCGATAGCCCATCGAAGTTTCGTGGTGCGAAGGAGGTCCGATCCAAACGTCGAAGCCAGGCTGAAGACTGAGGAGATCAGCGTCCCGCTCACCGTCGCAATGCCGAGTTGAAATCCAATCTCCGGCGGCACCCCCGTCAATTTCCACAGATAGGCCACGAGATAGAAGCCGTAGTAGTAGTAGTTCATTGCCCCATTGGCGAACCATGGGTCGTAGGGCGGGAAGACGGCGCTCCGCCCGATGGCACTGATGAAGGACATCTCCATCGGTTTTTCGCCACCGTAGTAGGTCTGCCAGAGGTCGGGATTGATCGCTCTGAATGTTAGGAAGATGACGAAAGCCCCGACAAAGAAGAGCTCGCTCACCAGGATGATGCGCCAACGCTCGCGCATCAGCGGCCACAGCTCAACCACTCGTCGACGAAACACCAACCAAATGAGAGCGGTCACAATCGCCATCGGCACGAGGATGTTTGGCATCCGGAAATGGACCAGCTCCAGGTTGACTGAGATCCAGACGGCATAGCCCGTTACGATCAACCCGACGATGCGCGAGAGCCCCCAACCGAAATCACTGAAGCGTCCAAAGAGCATGAGCGTCAGCGGAAGGCTGCTCAGCCCGATCAGTGCGAGCACCAGGAACCAGATCACCGCCGAGGCTAGGCTGTAGTGGGTAAGTGTCGACGACCAGCCGAGATCGTTGGCGACCGGCCGCTGGTCGACAGGCTGATTCAGAAGGAGCGTGGATTTCGCAGGAGCGCGCGCGGGATCCCACGGCTGAGCGATCGATGTGGCGAATCGCTGGCGCAGTTCGCTAGTCGAGAGCGTCTGCAACTTTCTTGAAGATGCGAACGTGCGGGTGGTCATAAACGGTGAAGCTCTCGTCCGCGTTGCGGTCGTTGAACTTGACGCCGAATATCTCCGGCATCACATCGGATTCATACACCTCCTGGAAACCGAGCTGGCCGTTTTCCAGCAATCGGTAGTACTCGGAATCGACCGGATAACGCCATGGGAGCTTCGGAATCGACTGAGCCAATCGATCGCTGGAGAGGATGATGTAGTCGGTACTCTTCAGCGAATCCGCGATATATGAGAACTCGTCCTCATTGGGCCGGTCGGCGTACAGGTCCATCGTCACGCGCTTGTAATAGGGAATGGGATAGGGCTTACCGGCCAGCGGTATCGGCATCGCATCGTCCCAATACTCGGCGCTGATGGTCGAGCCTTTCGGGATGTTGTCGTAGATCCATTCTGATGCCGAGAGTCGCGTGTTCTGATGGCTGTAGATCGACTCGAACGCGACGGACCAACCGAGTGTGCCGAGAAGGACCGCCGCGATCCCAATGGCGACGCTGATCGATCGTAGGGTAAGTCGCGGCCTAGCAGGGAGGAGTTCGATCATGAACGCGGCCGTCAGGATGACGAGCGCCGGGACGATCGGCTCGAGATAGCGGAGAAATTGCGCTTGGGCGGTGGCGATGAGCGCGAAGTACGGAATGGTCCAGCTGATCATGAGTACATGAACGAAACGGCGTGAGCGCCAGCGCCAGAACGTGTAACCGACGGCAAGAATCGCCGCGATGCCGAGAAATGGCCCGAGTCCCCAGTGAATGAGGTTTCCCAGTTGGTAGCGGACCGGGATGTCTCCGACAAACTGCCGCGTAAACGGAACGTCGTATCGTCCGGAGACGATGCGCCACTGAAGGCTCGCGTCGTCGATGAACGCTCGCGGCTGAAGGAACGCGTATGGCTCGAGAATCGCGAACGTCGCCACGGTCGCACAGCCGGCAACTGCCATGTGCTTGACGACCGGTTCGACGATCTCGGGCCAGCCGCGATCCCAAAACGTCGCGACGACGGTCACGACGATCGGGATGGAAAGCTCAACCACGCTGACTTTGGTCGCCAACGCCATGCCGAAGATGATTCCTGAAAGCGCGGTCCATCGATAGGTGGCCCTTGACCGGAGCTCAAGACACGAGAGCAACAGAGCCATACTGAAGAAGGTGACCCAGGCGTCGACTGTGAAGAAGTGGGCCAGCTGGACCATCGTCACCGCAGTTGCGAGGAGCAGGCCGGCCAGCAGCGAGGTCGCACGACCAAACGCTCGACGTCCAAAGAGCATCGCCAGGGCTACGGTCCCGGTATCGAGAAACTCGGTCAGGTAGCGGCCGACCTGGCCGACGTGATCGTAGGAATTCAGATTTGTTCCAACGATGGTTCCAACAAGCCACGCGACGAAATCTGTGGCGTAGAGCGGCAGGCTGCCGTAGGCAAAGGACTGCGGCCGGCCGAATGGATCGACGGATCGAGGATTGAGCGGACTATGTGCCGGGTGTAGCAGAGCGCCCAGATTGGATATGCTCGGTCCATGGATTCGCTCGGTGAGGACCATGATGATGTTGCGCGCATCCGGCTGTAGATACCAGCCGTCGTCCCAATTGTGCCCGTACAACCGCAGAAAGAGTGCGAGTGCGAGTGTGGTGATGACACCGAGGTAATAAGCAGCGCGGCGCGACGAATCGGTCCACATGATGATGCAGATGATAGCAATCCGCCATGTTTAGGACAATCGGATGTTGACCCTGATGCGGCCCCGCCCATATACTCGTGGCAGATCGAACGTCCAGCCGATGGACATACATCGTGTCCATCTCGAGTCGGGGCCGTCTGAATGAAAACGCTCAAAGTCATCGTGGGTGGCGAAGGCAATGTGGGGAAGACCTCATTGATTCGTCAGTATGCGAAGGGCAAGTTCAGTGAGGCCCGCAACATCACGCTTGGCATCGACATAACGACGCAGGAATTCCAGATAGAAGGGGAGTCGGTTCGCCTCGCCATTTGGGACATCGAGGGGCAGGCGGGGAATCGGCCGAACTTCTACATTGGTGCTCAAGCCGCCATGTTGGTGTACGACGGCACCGAGCCATCGTCACTTGAGGCGTTGGCAGAATGGTATGACCGCTGCAAACGCTATGCGGGCGATGCGCCGATCATCGTCGTCTGCAATAAGGTCGACCTTGGACTGGCGTTTCACCAGACCTGGGGCCGCGTGTTCGCCAAGAACATCAATGCTCGTCACGGATTCCTCTCTGCCAAGACGGGAGAGAACGTCGTGCAAGCGTTTTCCATGCTCGCCAACGAGGCCGTGACGCACGCGACCGCCGCCCGGCGCTAAGCCGCGTGTCCCTCCGCATCATCTTCTTTGGATCACCTGAATTTGCCGTCCCGACGTTGAGTGCTCTCGCTGACGATGACCGGTTTGACGTCGCCGTCGTGGTGTCACAGCCCGATCGCACGGCTGGTCGCGGCCGGCGTCTGGTCGAGCCGCCCGTCAAAACAGCGGCGGCGGAACGATCGCTCAGAGTCTGGCAGCCGCAGACGCTGCGATCGCCGGAAATCGTGGACAAACTGAAGGCTGCCAATCCCGATCTCTTCGTGGTCGTCGCCTATGGCGAGATCTTTCGTCGAGATGTACTCGCCATTCCGACACATGGTTGCCTCAACGTCCATCCGTCCTTGCTGCCAAGGTATCGCGGATCGTCTCCGATTCCGGCCGCGATCCTCAACGGCGATAAGACCACTGGCGTCTCGATCATCGAGATGGTCCGAAAACTGGACGCGGGCCCGATCGTGGCGCAACGTGAGGTTGAACTGCATGGCGATGAGACCGCCGAAACACTGAGTATTGAATTGGCGAACCTGGCGGCGCGAATGATGCCGGACGTGGCGGCTGATTGGTGTAATGGTAGGATCGACTCCCGACCGCAAGACGACGAAAGCGCCACCATCACTCGAGAGCTGACAAAAGACGACGGCCGCATCGACTGGTCACGAAGCGCGGTTGAAATCGAGCGTGAGGTCCGCGCGTATTCACCCTGGCCGACTGCGTGGACGACTCTTGACGGAAAGCGACTTGTCGTCCACTCGGCAAAAGTCTGGTCGGAGCACGGTCGCGGTGAGCCGGGAATGGTGGGTCAGGCTGGTAGACGAGTGATCGTTACGTGTGGCGCCAGTTGCCTCGAGCTTCGAGAGGTCCAGCCTGAGGGCAAGCGGATGATGCTTGCTGAGGACTGGTGGCGTGGATTGCGTCGTGACGTGAGCGCCAGATTCGATTCCGACTCGAACAATCTGAACGGTTCCAGCTGAGCGAACGCGGCCCGGACATCGGGCTCCCGTCTAGCACCGTACGGCTCCAATCTTCACTCAAATCTCCAACAGAATGAGCATCCCCAAGGCAAATTCAAACATGTAAGGTTTCGTTGCGCGTTTGAGTCGAATTGATACTGCCTTCTTCACGCGGGTTGCTTCATCATCGGCATCTACGTTGAAGGAGAAACCAATGACTGCGTCAAAACGCACGGTCGAGTGGCTGAAAAGCGCGGGTCGTGAGCATTGGTTACCCATGCTCATCTTGGTTGCGCCGATCGCGTGGGTGGTCTATCAAGCGGACAAAGCCGAAAACGTTTTGCCGATGTTTCCGTTGCCCCTCGTCGCTATCGTCGTCGGCTTCGCGTTGCGTCCTCGTCACGTTTGGCTCTTGTGGCTCGGCGCCGTGGTTACCGAGTGGATCGTTGTGCTGGCATTGGGTAATTACAACGATCCGGAGTCTGGCGAGACACTGACCAGCATCATGATTGAGTCATTTATTTGGATGCTCATCGGCGTGCTGATTCCGCTGTGGATTGGTAGAGGGGCCCGAACGAATTGGGACGGCAATACGCCCGCGTAGCAGGCGGCAGGATCTTGAATGGAAACGTGATTGAGCCTGCGGAACAGGCGGGCGGGTCCGCTACGGGGCCGAACTCTGGTTTGCGCATAACTGCACTTATGCGCATTTCAAATACCGGTGATCGTCAGATCCCACCCCGAGTGAGCGACGCTTGTCGTACCATGTCGAACGTCGAGCATGGTCGAACAGGTGTCCATAGACGATAACGCGCTGGGGATCTTTCGCGTTGGGAAAGCCGCAGTTGGACGGAACGTGTTGGTGATGACGCCCGCAGCGCAGAACGCGCCGCTGACCAATTTTCGATATTCCACTAGGTCGTCCGCACGTGGCCGGTGGCCAGTCGGCCTCGCGCGACGTTATCGTGCGTGTCGTCTGGCGGACACGGCCGAATCCTTTTCCGCGGAGATGCTGATCCTCGGGGAAACGTCGTAACCGCCGCATGCTCTGCTGTGATCATTGCTACTTCACGATGTATCCGGTAACGACGATCCTCTCGTTATATTCGCCTTTGCTGCGATCGTAGCTCCCATTGCACGTAATCAAGGTTATGGTTGGATCGCTGGTCGGCGCTACAACCCCGCTCGCATCTCCAGTTGCGGAATACGATCGAACTGAAGACACGCGGTAGTGCACCGTCTTGCCATTCCTGTTGGTTACGTTGATGTCGTCCCCGATCGCCAACTCGCTCAGGTGCCAAAATACAGCGGGACCGACGCCTGCGAAATCGAGGTGACCGGCGAAGACGGTGTTTCCAGTCGCCCCGGGCTGTGCGGAGAAGTCATACCACGCGACAACAGCAGGCGAGTCAGGCGCCTGCATCACTCCATCCGCATCAAGACTTTTGGTCTCGACCGGCGCGTCAACGCCAATCGACGGGATCACGAGGCGTGGCGCCGCCGCATGCTGTGCAGTGGTTGCTTCAGGGCCGACGGCAACTGTGGATCGAACTTCCGGCGTCGGTTGCTGGGCAACTATCGTTGGTGTCGTGGTCGGAGTCGCGCTCACCGTCGACTCCATGGACGTCGATTCTGTAGTTGCAGACGGGACGGCGATCACTGGGGTTCCAGGACTCATGCTATCCGCGGTCCGGCTTTCTTCAGTTGAAGTCACCACGTTTGAAAGCATTCCACTTGGTGTGCCGATCACCAACGTAGTGGGTAAAGGAACCCCCTCTACCGAGATCGGACGAAGTGTCGTACTCCAAAACGTGACGATTCCTACGACGAGTCCGATAGTCAGTACGACGGCGAGCCTGCGGCGCGCCGCTGACCAGTATTTCCTTGCCGCACGTGCCAGCCGAACCATAGTTGGTCTCCGTTTGGAAAGGGCTGTTCTCCAGTGAGAACAGCCCTACGCCGACGTTAGTCTTAGCCGTGTGTTGTTCTGACTACCGGCCGTCGACGCTAACGCTGACGACGTTTCATCACGACGAGTCCGACGCCGCTCGCCAGCAGCACTACGAGTGCGGCCTCAAGCGCCAGTTGAAGTCCAGAGCTACTTTGTGACGCGGTTCCCACGGATCCCGTGTTCGGAAAGGTGACTTTTGTTGCAGTCGCTGTGGCACTCGGGGTTTGCGCCAACTCCTCAGCCACGGCTTGTACTTCGGCGTTCGTCGCGGATGACGCCTCGGTGTCAATAGCCGCGATAGGCGTCGTGGCGTCTTCGCCGTTTGGCAGGGTTTCTCCGATTCCAGCAGATGGCGAAGACTCCGGGGAGACTGCTACGCTTGCCACCGCGGTGCCAGTAGGCGTTGTGCCAGGGCCTGGAACGGCAGTTGATACAGGCGTTGTTGCAGGTGCCGCGACGGGTGTCGATACCGGTGTTGTAGCAACGGTGGCAACTGGCGTGGTAACTGGTGTCGCGACGGGCGTCGTCGCTGGTGTAGTTGCAGGAGTCGTCGCCGGTGTGGATGCCGGTGTTGTAACTGGAGTTTCAGTTGGGGTTTCATCGGGCTGACTTGAGCACCCCGCAATAGTGACATTGTTGTCGTCCATGGTTACGGCGCCGGTTCGTGCAAGAGCTCGACCGTTAACGCCTGCTCCCGTATTCAACGTGATACTCGCAAGCGCGAGAATATTGCCGACGAACGCCGTGTTGGTTCCGAGAGTTGCGGAGCTGCCGATCTTCCAATAGACGTTGCACGCTGAACCGCCGTTGATCATGAGAATCGACGAATTACTTGCGGTTGTCACCGTGGAAGCGATCTGGAAAACGAATACCGCGTCCGCGTTGCCTTCGGCGTCAAGCGTAAGTGCGCCGGTCAACTGAGCCGACGACGAGAAGCAATACACTCCTGGCGTTAGCGTCATGTTTCCCAGATCTTGCCCAGTCAAGTCTACGTCACACGCTTGCCCGCTCAGGGCGTTGTAGGCGGTCGTCACGTCACTCTGTGCTTGAAGTGCAACCCCATCAGCCAGATGTATAGACCCTCCAGTTAGAACGCCTGGAGGGAAACCTGTAACGGCGGTACCCGGATCGACTCCTATGTTCCCATTGACGGTTGTCGGCCCAGTGTTCGTGATCGTAGATCCAGCCAGAACCGCGAAGCTCTGGGCCGTGCCTAACGAGGACGCCGTTGCCGCGTCCCCAGTTCTCGGATAAGCATTCGCCAGTAGCACTGCGCAAACAGCGATGCCAACAAATACGACTGGTTTAGACCATCGAGTTAGGTTGAACAACTGGGCTCCAATCACGGAGGTCAAGGGCCGCGCCATCGTCAGCGTTCCTCGATACGACAAGCGCAGGCCAGGTCACAATGTGAGCGATAGGGTTCAGCTGCGGGGAGTTGCGACATACTTCGGAAGCTTCGTCGGCCTCTACTTTGGACTCACTTCCCCAAACATAAGTATGAATTTTGCAACCTCAGGAATCTATGACCTAATAGTCCATGGAGATATTCAGTCCATAACTACTACAGATAGTTATTGAAATCTATCGACACGTATTTGAGATAGATACGTTGTTCGTTTTTTCGCAATACTCACGCTGCGAAATGGTCTTTCTGACGGGTGACCATCCCTGCTGCACAGGCTCACGGTTATTGGCCTTGCCATTTTGGGGATTCGTCATTGCGGATCCAGGTCTGGGCAATAGGGGTATCGGTATAATCGGGCGAGTACATCAAGGGATGGTAACGGAGTGGGCGACCCTGGGAGAACGCGTGGCGCTAACATCATCAACTGACCTGGAAATTCCGGAGCTGGCGTCAGGCGCATCATCGAGTCGACTCTTCCATTGGTTGGTACTCTTCATCGTCTTCGTGGGCGGCGTTTCAAGCATCGCCATCGAGATCGCGGCGTCTCGCTTGCTCGGGCCGTATTTCGGAACGTCTACCTTCATTTGGGCCAACCTGATCGGATTGACGCTCCTCTATTTGTCAATCGGCTACTACTTCGGTGGGCGCATCGCCGACCGCTGGCCGAGCGCCACGTTGCTGCTCGTCTTTACGTCAATTGCTGGGATCGGCACCGGGGCTATCCCGCAGCTCTCACGACCCATCCTGCAAAAATCTCTTGCTGCCTTTTCCAGCTACTCGGTCGGTTCGTTCTATGGTTCACTGGTCGGAGTCATCCTCCTCTTCGCCATCCCGGTCACGCTTCTCGGCTTTGTCTCGCCCTACGCCATCCGGTTGAGTCTTGCCCGGGTGAACGCTGCTGGAAACACCGCCGGCTCTCTCTACGCTCTGTCGACGGTCGGCAGCATCGCCGGCAGTTTTCTACCGGTGCTGCTCCTCATCCCGACGATCGGAACCTACTGGACCTTCTACTCGATCTCGATCACGTTACTCGTCTCGTCGGCCCTTGGACTCCTCATTCTGCACGCACATAAGCTCGGCGCGCTTGCGACGGTTCTCCTGGCTGCGGTCCTGACGTTGGCGATCCTGACAAATGGCGAGGAGATCCGGCCGCCGGAATTCGGCAAGCTGATCTACGAGACGGAGTCACAATACAATTACATCCAGGTGACCCAGGACGGCAATGCCACGTTACTGAGCCTTAACGATGGGCATGCGATCCATTCGATCTACCAACCCGGACGCGTGCTGTATGGCTACTGGGACTACTTCTCGGTCGGCTCATATTTCAATAAGAACGAGACGCCCACCGACGTGAAGAACGTGGCCCTGATTGGCCTGGCCGCTGGCACCATGGCGCAGCAACTGACCGCCGCTTATGGTCCAATCCCGATCGATGGCGTGGAGATCGACCCACAGATCGTGGCCGTCGGACGCAAGTACTTCAACATGAACGAACCCAATCTGAACGTCATCGTGCAGGACGGGCGCTACTTTTTACGAACGACCGACAAGCGCTACAGCGTCATCGGCGTAGACGCCTATCATCAGCCTTATATACCGTTTCACCTCACGACCAAGGAGTTCTTCCAGGAGGTCGATAATCATCTGGAGGACAATGGCGTGGCGATCGTCAACACTGGTCGCACGGCCAACGACTATCGTTTGACTGACGTGCTGGCAAGTACCATGAAGACGGTTTTTCCCAACGTCTACATCATTGACGCCGATAAGTTCGAAAATTCGATCGTCATCGGAACGAAGTCGCCGACACAGATCGGCAATTTCGCGGCGAACATCGCCCAGTTGCAGCCGGGCTTGATCAAACAGATCGGGCAGATTAGTCTGCAGAGTGGCAACATTCGGGAATGGACCTCTACCGATCCAAAGTGGGTGTTCACCGACGATCACGCGCCGGTCGAAAGAGTCATCGATTCGATCATCGTCGACGCGGCACGGGGAGAATGATCTGATGGCCGTACGGTCAACGCTTCCGATCTTCCGATTCGAGAGCTTTGCGCGTCATCCCCTCGTGCATGGGGTAACTGGACGACACCCCTCCTTGCCCGGTGAGGGGGACGTCAACATCGCTGGACGAATACCGCGTGAAGATGCGTTGGCGAACCGAGCGGCGTGGGCCGACGAGATCGGCATCGATGCGTCCGCGATCGTGACTGGGCGGCAGGTGCATGGAAACAGCGTCCAGATCGTCAATGAGACACACGCTGGCCGCGGCGCGACGTTCATTGAGGACGCCATACCGGCCACGGACGCGCTCGTCACGCGCACCGTTGGATTGCCGCTCCTGGTCTACACGGCCGATTGCGTGCCCATAATCGTCTACGATGCGTCGACTCATACGCTTGGCGTGGCCCATGCCGGGTGGCGAGGAACGGTGTCGAACGTCGCAGGCGCTCTGGTCGAGACGATGCGTGACGCGTTTGGGTCTGTCCCAAACGAACTGCTCGTGGGGATCGGCCCGTCGATCGGACCTTGCTGCTACGAGGTGGGCGGTGAGGTGATCGATTCCTGGCAAAACCTTGATATCGATCGTGGCGACGAGGCAGTTATTCGGTCGGGTGATCGAGTTCATCTCGATCTCTGGCGCGCCAACGAGCTAGCCTTCGAAAGTGCCGGGGTTCCACTTGAGCGTATCGAACGTTCCGAACTCTGCACGCGTTGCGAATCTGACCGTTATTTCTCACGCCGCTCAGGAGTGGGACATCGCGGGCTCTTCGCCACCATCGCCGCGCTCGCACCGCTGACGAGTTTCGATAAAGATGCGTGAAAGGTGGAATCGCTCGTGACGATTGATGAGAACTTTCGTCGAGTGCTCGAGCAGGTTCGGTCTGCCGAGCATCGGGCGGGCCGCCCAGAGGGCTCAGTGACGATCGTTGGGGTGTCGAAGACCGTTGGACGAGACGCCGTCGATCGGGCCTATACAGCGGGAGTACGACACTTTGGCGAGAACCGCGTTCAAGATGCCAAGGACAAGTTTGAGCCTCCCCTGCCCTCCGACGCGCATCTCCATTTGATTGGTTATCTCCAAACAAATAAGGCACGGGATGCGGTCTCACTCTTCGACACGATCCATTCAGTCGATCGGCTCAGCGTTGTAGAGGCCCTCGAGAAACGCGCCGAGCAGGCTGAAAAACGGCTGCGCGTTTTGATTCAGGTCAACGTGGCGGGCGAAGAGCAAAAGCATGGCTGCAGCACGTCAGACGCGGAGGATCTCGTCTTGGCGGCGAATTCGTGTGAGCACCTTGACGTGCATGGCTTGATGACGATCGCTCCACTCGTCTCGACGCCCGAGGAAGCTCGGCCGGTCTTTCGTGGGCTTCGTGAACTGCGGGACATGATCCAAACGACGCATCCGGAGCTCGATCTGACCCAGCTATCGATGGGTATGACGAACGATTTTCAAGTGGCGATCGAAGAAGGTTCGACGCTCGTTCGTATTGGTCGTGCGATCTTTGTTGAATGAGATCTCAAGGGATATGTCGTCTTCGAACCTCATCAACGCTAGACGTGATTGGCTTCACATCGTGCGCGTGACCTGTTTTGGCAGCGGCAGCAACGGAAACTCCCTCCTGGTACAGAGCGGAACGACGGCTATCCTCATCGACGCCGGTGTTCCGATCAGAACTCTACGGGCTTCCCTGCGCCAGACCGGCGTATCAGACGGCGGGTTGAACGCGGTCCTCATCTCTCACGAACACTCCGACCACATACGTTCGGCGACACAGGTCGCGAAGTATCATCGCGTCCCCTATTTCGGCACCATCGGCACGCGTCGGGCAATCGAGCGTTCGGTGCATGGCGAGTGGCAGCCAATGACGGGCGGTGTCGGCTTTTCAATTGGCTCGCTCGAGATCACTCCGGTTGCGGTATCGCACGACGCTAATGAGCCGGTGGGTTTCCTGATCGCCGAGGGAGAGACTAAGGTCGCGATCTTTACCGACCTCGGCGAGCCCAGCTCGGACGTCTCCTCGGCCATTCGTGGAGCGTCACTGGTCGTGCTCGAGTCGAACTACGACGAAACCATGCTGCGAAACGGGCCATATCCAACGCATCTCAAACGGCGGATTCGAGGTCCGCTGGGGCACCTGGCTAACGACATCTGCTCCACGCTGCTTGCGGACAATGTCGACGATCACACCGGCGACATCTGGCTGGCGCACCTGTCCGAGAAAAACAACCTGCCGCGAATAGCTCATGCCACGGCAGAGGCGAGCCTGCGCTCCTCTCTGAAGCGCATCCGGATCTCAACCTTGCCGCGTTATGGCGCGACGTTGTCATGGGATTCAGACGAGGCCGCCAGTCGACCTCGCCAACAGAGTCTGTTTGGGGATGCGCTGGAATCCGTGAAACAGCTTACCGGCCTGTTCGGCCACGAAGACTCCGACTAGTCGTCGGCCGCGCTCTGCATCTCCTGCGCGCGGAACTGCATGGTGTAGAGGTTGAAGTAGGCTCCGCGTCGACTCAGCAATTCGTCATGCGTCCCGGTCTCGATCACCCGTCCCTGGTCCATCACGACGACTTTGGACACGGTCTTAATCGTCGACAAGCGGTGGGCGATGATGAACGACGTGCGGCCGCGCAGCAGCGTTCTGAGCGCTTCCTGAATCAACAGCTCGGTTTCGGTATCGACGCTCGAGGTGGCTTCGTCGAGCACGATGATGCGTGGATTCGCCAGCAGCGCGCGCGCGAATGAGATCAACTGCCGCTGACCAACAGAGAGCGTTGCTCCACGTTCGTGAACCTCAGTGTCGTATTTGTCCGGCAGCTTCTCGATGAATTCGTGCGCGCCCACTGCCTTTGCAGCATCCATTACCTGTTCGAAGCTCGCGTCGGGCCGTCCATAGGCGATGTTCTCGCGCACGGTTCCGGCGAACAGGAATGTGTCCTGAAGCACGATGCCAAACTGGGAGCGCAGCGATGATTGCGTCACGTCCCGAACGTCATGCCCGTCGATCCGGACCGCCCCGCTCCAGACATCGTAGAAGCGCGAGAGCAGATTGATCATCGAGGACTTGCCGGCGCCGGTCTCACCGACGAAGGCGACCGACTGACCTGCGTTCACGTGCAACGTGATGCCGTGCAGCACTTCCGTCTTTTCGTAACCGAAGACAACGTGATCGTAGTCGACTTCGCCCTCGACCCGGGGCAATTCGATCGCGCCAGGAGCATCAACGATCTCCGGCTGAACGTCTTCCAGCCCGAAGATGCGCTCGCCCGCCACCATGGCCGCCTGCATCGTGTTGTAACGCTGGCTAAGGTCTCTAATTGGCTCGTAGAAGCGTGCGATATAGGCGACGAATGTAAACAACTCGCCGATGGTGAAGGCCGCTCCACCAAGGATCACTCTACCGCCGATGAAGAGCACAAGTCCAGTTGCCACCGCCTCGACCACCTGGACGATCGGAAAAAGGATCGCCGACAGCTTGGCCGCCGCGACGCTGGCGTCGAGATTGTCCCCGTTGATCTGGCGGAAGCGCTGCATATTGCGCTTCTCGCGCGAGAAGGCTTGCACCACTCGTACACCCGCGATGCTCTCCGCCAGGTTCGCGTTCACGCGTGCGATGGTGATGCGCATGCTGCGATAAGCCGCAACCGCGTGCTTGCGCCACCAAATCATCGTGACCGCCATGATCGGCATGACCGCGAAGGTGAGCAAAGCCAGTTTGGCGTTGGTGATCAACATGACGACGATGATCCCGACCAAAATGGCGAAGTCGGCCATGATGCCCACGAGGCCGTCCGAGAACAGGTCGTTGATCACGCTGACATCATTCTGCAGTCGCGACATGATCGAGCCGACGCCCCGCTGGTCGATGTAGCGGATGCTCAGGCGCTGCAAGTGGCGAAAGAGTGACGAGCGCATGTCGAGCACCACACGCTGGCCGATCCAGGAGGTGTAATAGGTCTGTCCGTAGTAAGAGAAGAACCTGATGACGATCGAAAGGGCCAGAACCGGTATCAAGATGTCGAGCGCCGGCATTCCGGTTCGGCCAAAGAAAGTTCGCCCGGCTGACGACGTCACGACGTCGAGTCCAAGTCCAAATAGGAACGGCAGTGCCAGGTCAGCAACCGCCGTCGCGATCATGAGAAATGCCGTCAGAATTAGCTGCTTGCGGTACGGCAGAGCCTGACGTGCCAGCCGACGAGCGATGCGGCTGTCATAAGCTTTTCCTAGAATGTCATCTGGATCCGCGTATTGCATGAACCCCCACGATAACTAATCCGCGACTGCCGCGAACTCTTCCTGATCCTTGAGCTGAAGCTCGTAGATTCGAGCGTACGCGCCCTCGTAACTGAGGAGCTTGCGATGTGTGCCACGCTCGACGATACGACCTCGATCCAGAACAAGAATCTCGTCCGCGTTCTTCAGCGAGAGAAGACGGTGAGCGATCACGAAGGTTGTACGTCCTTCCATCGCTCCCTGCAGCGCCTGCTGAATCTCGAACTCTGTTTCGGTATCGACACTCGACGTAGCGTCGTCCAGGATCAGAATCTTCGGATTCATCACCAGGGCTCTGGCAATGGCCACGCGCTGCTTCTGACCACCAGAAAGCGAGACGCCTCGCTCGCCAACCACCGTATCGTAGCCATCCGGCAACGACGCGATGTAGTCATGGATCCTGGCTGCTTTCGCGGCCGCGATGATGGCCTCTTCAGTCGCTTCCGGCCGTCCATAGGCAATGTTCTCGCCGATGGTATCGGAGAAGAGGAACGTGTCCTGCAACACCATCCCTATCTCACGACGCAAATCCTCGAGCGATATCTTGCGAACGTCGACGCCGTCCACCAAGACCGTTCCATCGGAAACGTCATAGAAGCGTGGTATGAGCGACGTGATTGTGCTCTTACCCGATCCGGTCCCTCCAATGAGCGCGATGCGCTTGCCGGGATCGACCGAGAAGGTGACGTCGGACAAAGCGTCTTCGGTCGTGTCGAGGTAGCGGAAGCTGACGTTCTGGAACTCGACGCGACCGTTGATCTCGCTGCGGCTTGATCGGGTTTTCCGGGTTCTGAATCTTCGGTTTCGTATCCAACACCTCGAAGATGCGCTCGCCGGAGGCGATGGCGCGGGCGGCACTATTCACGACCCAGCCAAGCATCCGGATCGACGGCGCAAGCATGGACAGATAGAGATAGAACGCGGTGAGGCGGCCGATTGACAGATTACCCTGAATTACTTGTCGACCGCCGTACCAGAGGATGAGCATGATCCCACCACTAGAAAGGAGCGTCATCAGCGGGAAATAAAATGAATACTGTTTGATCGCGGCCATGTTGGTATCGAACAGGTTCCGAAGCTCGCCGTCGAATTTCTGCACTTCGTCATCTTCACGAGCAAAGGCGCGCACCACTCGGGCCCCAGAAAGGTTCTCTTGAAGCACGTTCGTCATGACGCCGAACTGTTGCTGCACGGCCAGGAACTTGGGCCGGATGCTGCGTCCGAAATAGAGGGCTGCCCCGATCAACACCGGCATGACGCTCAGCGATATCGCGGCGAGCTTCCAGTCGGTGCTGAACAGGATGATCGAGATCACGATCAACATACCCAGAGATTGCACGATGGATCGAAGCGACATCATCATGAAGCGGCGAATCGAGTTGACGTCTTCGGTGGCGCGCGACATCAACTGCCCGGTGTGCGCTCGATCGAAGAAACTGAAGGAGAGGACTTCCATATGCCGGTATAGATCGTTGCGCACATCAAAGGAGACGCGCTCCGCCAGCCATTGAAAAATGTAGCTGCGGACATAGGTGAAGATGCCGAGGAACGCACCGACCAACACGACGGCAATCGAACCGACCATCACGACGTGATAGTTCGGAATCACCAGTCCACTATCGATGACGTATTCGACGAGTCGCGGCGTAAGAAGTTGCATGCCGGTCGCGATAGCGAGGGCAATGTAGCCAAAAATCACTCGGCGTTTATATGGACCCAGATATCTAAGAATTCGAAGCAGAACCCGCACACAAGCTCCTATCGCCCTCATCCCAGTGTGATCCGGGAACTATATCATGTAATTCCTTGATCGAATGCACTATTCCGCGGTCGAGAGAGGCCTAAATTCGTCCCAGCGGATTGCAGTACCGACAGAAAACTACCCTGACTGAAATCCTTGTTGACCGCAAACTGCGGGCCGCGTAGAATAGGTACGTACAGTCGATGGGATGGGGATCGGCGTATCGCTTGCGGAGAGGGTGTAGACGTGGATGTCGAAAAGTTGAACTATCAGGAAACGCTCGATAACGCGCTGCGCCTCATCTATACGCAGCATCACCGTCTTATGACGCGACTGTTTCCGGACGCCGTTCAGCCGTTGACCATTGAGCAGCTTCGCTCTGGTCCGCTGGGGCGTGATCTGTCGCGGCTAGCAGCACTGGCACGCGGAGAAGTCCGCGAAGCCAAAGAGCGCGTTGTCGAGGCGATTGATTCGGTGCAGCAGATCCTATTCTGGCCGCCAGGAGCCGAAGATTACACAGTTCCGAGGAGCTTCTGGGAGACCGATCTCGGACGAATGCTTTCGATGGCTAAATTCCGTGCGTACGAGCCGGCCGAGTTGGTCAGCATCGGCAACGCTGCCCAGCAGCTTGGCGTCACTCGCCCGACCATCTACCGGTGGATGGACGATCGCACGCTCGGCTATGTGCGAGATGAGATGTCTGGCCGTACGTTCGTCGTGCGTCAGGACGTCGAGAATCTGCGTCAGGACGTGGCCGAAGCGGTGGCCGAAGCCTAATCGTCGGACAACTAACTTCGAATTCAAACGACCGGCCAATTCTGGCCGGTCGTTCTCGTGGTTCCTCGTCTTCAGGGCCGCTCGCTTCGGCTACGGCAACTCAGGATGGGTGCGGGCGTACAAATCCTCGTCCGCGACCATCAGCCGCACGATGTCCGCCCGAGCGACGATCCCGATCAGATGTTGATCCGAATCGACGACTGGCAACGCATTGAGTCGCTTGTCATACATGATTGTCGCTGCTTGCTGCACGGTCGTGTCCGGTTCCACCGTTACCGCGGGTTTCGTCATGAGATCTTTGGCCGACGTCGCCAGAATGCGACGAAGCTGCTCAGGATCGCCCGACCCCGGAATTCGGAAATAGGCATCCAGAAACGGGACATACATCGGCGCGTTATATTCTGACTCGCGCGCGATCATGTCGAAATCCGTGAGCATGCCAATCACACGGCCACCTTCAAGCACGGGAAGACTGCTCAAATTGTTTTCCCACATAAGTCGGGCCGCTTCAGCGACTTCAGTATCAGGTTCGATCGAGATCACGTCTTCAGTCATGATCAACGACACGCGAGAGTCAATTGCCACGCTAATTACCTACCAACTTCTGTCGTAGAGCGATCGGACCGCCCAGGGGATCGTTTCGATCACATCCCCGGCAACCAGACTCAATGTTCCCATGGCAGCCACCGCTCGTTCCGATGCCAGAGCGCCAATGTAGACTCCGGCAATGGCGGCATCACGCGTCGAAAGCCCCTGCGCCAACAACCCGGCAATGATTCCCGCCAGCACGTCTCCCGTTCCGGCGGATGCAAGCGCGGGTTCAGAATTCGGGCCAATGGCGAGTGGTTGTCCAGGCGCCGCGACGACCGGATGAGCGTGTTTGAGGACGACGACCTGCTGGAACCGCTCGGCGGCGTCTCTTGCCGCTTTCCACGGGTCAGCGGTAACTTCATCGACCGACATGCCGGTCAAACGGGAAAGCTCTCCGGGGTGGGGCGTTAACACGAGGTCCGCACCCTTGAGAGACTTCTCCCAGCCGTCTTGTTTGGCAAGCCAATTGAGCCCATCGGCATCGACCACGGCCTTACCCGAAAATCGCTCACCGTCCCCTCCCGCGCTGGCCAGCGAACTGAACCCGATCGACTTGGACGACGAACGCATGCCGAACAAACCGGACAGGAATTCCGGCACGGGATCATCGAGCCCCAGCCCAGGCCCGATCAACATCGCCGCGTAGTTCGGGAGCTTTTCGCGGACCAGCGTCGCCATTCGATCGCCCGCACCGCCAAACTCGGCTTCCGGAAGCGGCAGGAAGGTCACTTCACGTACCGACGACGAAATCGGTGCGACCAACGACCGCGGCACCGCCAGGCAAACCAGCCCCGCCCCGGCGCGAGCGGCCGCCTCCGCAGCCATTCGTGGGGCACCAAAGTAGTTTGGCGCCCCACCAACGACCATCAACCAGCCAACCTGGTGTTTGTGCGTATCTTGTCGGCGGCGAGGCATCAGCCGCCGAACCGTGACAGCGTCGATGAGCGTCACGTCCGCGTTATCTGCACCAGGCGCCATGAGACCGATTTCGGTCACCTTGATGGTGCCCGCGTGCCGAAGCGCCGGAGCCTTGTAAAGACCGATCTTCGGCAATCCGAATGAGACGGTCACGTCGGCGTTGAACGCATGCTCCGATGCGTCTCCCGTATCAGAGTCGACACCGGACGGTACGTCGACCGACCACAGCGGTGTCCCCCGATCGATGCGGGCCTGATGCGCAAGCTTGAACGCTTCGGCAACGTCGTCCGGAAGCTCGGCCCGTCCGCCAATCCCAAAGACGGCATCGACGATCAGATCAGCCTGAGCAATCGCCCGCGCCAGATCCTTCGTCGAAATCGTTTCGATCTGGTCCGCTGAGTCGTCGGCCGGAATGTCTCCGTGGCTTTCGCGCTGATACGTCCATGCCTGGCATGTCCATCCCTCGGTGGCGAGGATTGACGCCGGCCACGAGGCCGTCTCCGCCGTTGTTGCCAGGTCCGATCAAGAAAAGCGCGGTGCCGGTATCACCCCAACGCTCGTCCTGAACGAGTCGAGCAAAGCTCTCAGCCGCTGCCCGCATCAGGGTCCGTTCGGATCGTCCGGATTTGGCCGCCCGCTGTTCCGCGGCGCGAACCTCCTCGACGGTGCACAACTTGGTCACCGGTTGCTCCCTCTCAATTCGTCGTCGGAAATTTGGTCGCCACGACCATGGCGATCGATTCGGTTCGAGAATGCGTCAATGAAATGGCAATATGCGTGAACCCAAGGAGGCGGGCTCGACGGGCCGCAGTCTCGTGGAGAACGACGATCGGTTTGCCTCGACGATTGGAAACGACTTCGATGTCGCGCCAACGAATACCTCGAACGCCAGTGCCGAGCGCCTTCATCACCGCTTCTTTTGCGGCGAAACGCGCGGCGAGCTCTGCCGGTCGATTCCGATAGCGGTTCGCCTCGCGTTCCGTATAGATCCGTTTGAGGAAGCGCTCACCAAATCGTTCGAGCGCTTGCTTGATTCGATCGATCTCGATTGCGTCTACGCCAACTTCGATGGGTCCGGCAGCTTCCGGATCCCATATGGGGACGTACTCAGCGTCCAACCGAGGCGTAGATGAATCCAAGATCTCCGATCTCCTCACGATTGTAGATATTACGACCGTCCAACAGCACCGGTGTCCGCATCAGCTCACGCACGCGCCGCAGATCGGCCTGCTTGAATTCATTCCACGGAGTGGCGACGAGCAGAGCATCGGCCCCGTCAACCGCGCTGTACGGATCGTCCGCATACTCGATCTCGGGAAGCTCACGCCGCGCGTTTCCGAGAGCCGCCGGATCGTAGGCAACGACCTTCGCACCACGTTGCTGCAGGATGCGTGCGATGTCAAGACCAGGCGATTCACGCGTGTCGTCGGTGTCTTGCTTGAAGGCGAGCCCCCACAGCGCCACGCGACGTCCATGGAGGTCACCGATAAGGTTTTGCAGACGCCACACAAAGCGGCGACGCATGTCCTTATTGATTTCCAGAACGGCGTGTAGCAACTGAGGATGGCATCCGACCTCTTCGGCCATGAACGCCAACGCTTTCACGTCCTTCGGGAAACAGGAGCCGCCAAATCCGATGCCGGCCTCCAGGAAGAGTGGTCCGATGCGCGGGTCGTAGCCCATGCCTTGCGCCACCACCGTGACATCGGCGCCGACCTGTTCGCAGATCTGCGCCATCTCGTTGATGAAGCTGATGCGCGTGGCCAGAATGGCGTTCGACGCGTACTTGATCATCTCGGCCGTACGCCGATCCGTAATCACGATCGGCGCCCCTTGCGAGCGATACAGTTCGGCAACACGTTCCGCGGCAGACCGATCCTCCGCCCCTAGGACGACGCGGCTTGGTTTGAACACGTCCGCGACGGCCGATCCCTCGCGCAAGAATTCCGGGTTACTCACGACCGCAAACGTGGCGCCCTCGCTCTTCGTCTCCTCCAAAATCGACGAGACGAGATCGCCGGATCCGATCGGCATCGTGCTCTTGTTGACGACGATCGTATGATCGGCCATCGACTTCCCGATCATAGTTGAGGCGGAACGGACGGCACGCATGTCCGCGTCTCCGTCGAAGGATGATGGCGTATCCACGCAAATAAAGACGAATTCGGAGTTCGGAACCGACTCTTCATAGCAGGTCGTGAACTTCAGGCGCTTTGCGCGAACGTTGCGTACCACCACCTCTTCGAGGCCCGGTTCGTAAATTGGAATGATGCCGTGCGTAAGACGCTCGATCTTTTCTGCGTCGATGTCAACGCCGAAGACCGTGTTGCCGAGGTCGGCGAACGCCGCGCCCGTCACGAGACCGACGTAGCCAGTGCCGATGATCGTAATGACTGCCATGCCCCTGGATTCCCTTTCCCAGACCAACGCGTGACGGAAGCGAAACTACGTCCCGGTTTACCCGATCCGGCCAAACTGTACACGAATTTGACGGGGACTCTTTCCGTCCTTTGGTACTAAAACGTTCGAAGTTGAGCAATTGGCATCGCTCTTTACGTTCGCTGCATCCGTATCAATGTCGAACACTGAACCGGGTGAAGTCTTCTGCGCTTTCAGTTGGATGGCTGTCAACACGATCTACATGACTCGCCGCGGGGCCGTGCCGCAGGAGATCAATGAAGGCGCGCATCGCCTCAGAGTCGCCCTGCGCCACGATCTCGACCGAGCGTCCATTTGGCGCATTCATGACCCAGCCTACGATGCGATGCCGATTCGCTGCCGAAACCGTGAACGCGCGAAAACCCACGCCTTGAACGCGTCCGAAAACGGTGATGTGCAGCGTTTCAGTCACATCCCCTCCACGTCTTTAGCTCGACGATCGGTCGCGCGCGACGACCCATTTCTGCTTTTGCTCGGCGGCCCGATCGACGTCGGCAATGTGATATCGGTCGAGGAACGACTTCATCTCGCTCGCGAAGGTACCGGTTTCGATCGACGACCGGATCGCACTCATAATCCGTTGCATAAATCGGAGGTTGTGAATGCTTGCCAGACGGTACGCGAGCAACTCATGCGCGCGGAAGAGATGGTGCAGGTACGCTGCTGAAAAGGTCTGGCATGTTTCGCAGTCGCACGAAGTGTCAAGCGGGTCGAAGTGGCGTCTGAATCGCGCATTGGTCACGTTCACTCTGCCGTCGAAGGTAAAGAGAGCGCCGCGTCGGGCGACGCGAGTCGGGTGAACGCAGTCGAACATGTCGACTCCGAGTGCGACTGACTGCCAGAGATCTTCCGGTGAGCCGACGCCCATCAGGTAGCGAGGCCGATCCGCTCGAAGTCCCTCGATTGAGTGAGCCAACATCTCGAGCATCAACACTTTGGGTTCGCCCACGCTGAGCCCGCCGATGGCGCAGCCGTCGACGGGTGCCTCGCTGACGCGTCGAGCGCTCTCGAGACGGCGATCTCCATCGAATCCGCCCTGTGCGATTCCGAACAGCAGTGGACGCTGATGGTTGTCGTCGTGAACGTCGACAAATTCGCCGAAATGATCGACAGCCCTCTGCAACCAGCGATGTGTGCGCTTCATGGCTGCATCCTGAGCGGTGTCTTCGCTGTCGTAGCCGACGACGTCATCAAGCGGCATGATGACGTCGGAGTCGAACCCTAACTGCAGGTCGATGGCACGTTCGGGCGTCAATTGGTGACGACTGCCGTCAAGATGTGATCGGAACTCGACGCCCGATTCGCCCACCTTGCGACGATGTGCCAGGCTGAAAACTTGAAAACCGCCGGAATCGGTCAGGATTGGCCTCGGCCATGCCATGAACTGGTGCAGGCCGCCTGCGTCGCGGATGAGATCGACACCTGGGCGAAGCATGAGATGATACGTGTTAGCCAGCAGGATTTCGGAACCAGTCGCCGTGACGTCGTTCGGCGAGAGGGATTTGACGGTAGCCTGCGTGCCCACCGGCATGAAGGCCGGCAGATTAACGCAACCACGTCTCGTCTCAAGCACTCCCAGACGTGCAGCTGATTCCGCGTCGGTCATGCCGAGCCGGAATCCGAGCCTTGCCGACTGTTCCGTGTCGTCTTTCGAATCGCTTTCAGTTTCCATCCTCAAATGGTACGGAGCGCAATACAGCGGTGTCAAAAGTGAGACATCACGCCGATCAATATCATGGCCGACACGGAATCCGGCGCCGGATCCAATCGGGCGCGTTCCGCATCCTCTATCGATTCGGCGGACCAATTTACGATCGCTTCGTGCTGACCCTCTTTGGCGACGCATGGAACAGGTGGCGATTGTCCGCCCTGGACTTCGTTGAAGAGGGTCCCGTCCTCGATCTCGGAAGTGGCACGGGTGTCCTGGTTGAAGCAGCCGCGAAGCGCGGATTCAGCGTTCTTGGGATCGAGCGAGAGCCATCGATGTTGCGGGCCGCATCCGGACGTCGCGTCGCTCGTGGACGCTTGGTTCGCGCCGATGCAACGAGATTGCCGGTCACATCCAATTCGGTGGGATCATGCGTCAGCACGTTCCCTGCGGGATTTATTCTGCAAACGGAGACGCTCGACGAGGTCGCCAGGGTGCTCAAACCAGGTGCAATGTTCGTTGTTCTGATGGGGGGTGAAACGACGGAGAGTTCGTGGTGGCGGAGTCCTATTCGCCTGCTGCTGCGGCTCTTCTACGGCGCAAGTTCAAACCGGTCGTTGCCGGACGGCTCATTGCTCCATCACGCACTTCTCCCTGGAGAGTGGCGGCGGATCGAGGCAGGCTCTGATCGGACGCTGGTGTGGCTGGCGCGCCGCGACGGGTGAAGGGGTAGATTCGATGATCAGCCCATCAAGTCGGCGAGCGGATCAGATTTGGTGGGCTCTGCCGGTCCATTCGCATCCGTGCGCACTTCGGACGGGAGCGGTTTTGAGGGAGACGTCACCGGAGTGATCTGTTGGTCGAGACGCGTCAATGAACGCGTCGTATCCTGAACTTCTTGGCCGGCCTGCTTGACCTCATTTGCTACGCCCTTGAAATCGCTCATGGCATCCTGAAACTCGCCAGTCAGATCTCCCGTTGCGTTGCGGAAGTCACGCACGACGCTCCCGATCTGTCCACCAATTTCCGGGAGCTTGCCGGGGCCAAAGATGACCAGGGCGATCACCAGAATCACCCCGAGCTCCATTGGACCCATGCCGAAGAAATTCATGTAGAGGTCTCCGTTCAGCACACCACAGTCATGCTCTGCTCTGTCGTCGTAGGGCGTAGTATACCATTCGAACCTGTTTCGACCTTGCGCAGGATGGTCGTTTTTGATTGCGCGCAAGTATGTTGCCGAGGTGTGATGCGCTTGCACCGACCCGACGTTTTGCTGGACTCCAGGCTGCTCGCCTACCGGCGTGGCGGCATTTCACGTTACGTCGAGGCGCTGCTGCACTGGCTGCCGCGTGTTGCCCCGGATCTCGACATTCGTCCGTTCATCAATCGCCATACGGAGTTGGAGACGACACCGGTTCGAGTCCACACGCCTCCTCATAAACGGTTTGAGCGGACGTTGCTTGGACTGGAGTTGAGCACGCGATGTCCGAGGCTGCTTCATAGCCCCGACTTCATCACGCCACGCGTGGTTGGCGCGAGGCGCGTCGTCACCGTGCACGACCTGAACTTCGTCAACCATCCTGAGCAACTGACGCCCGATTCACTGCGTTATTACCGGCAGCTGGAATCGAGCCTGCACTCAGCGGACCGCATCATCGCGGTTTCCAGCTATACGTCAGGTCAACTAGAGAACGTGTTGCACATCGATCCAAGCCGCATCGACGTGATTCCTAATGGGGTGGAGCTGAGCGAACGCGAACGATCCCAGAACGATGGCGCAGTCAAATCCATCACCGCTGTGGGCGATATGTGTGCACGAGATATCGCTCTGGACCGGCCAATCGTCCTGATGGTCGGTACAATCGAGCCGCGCAAGCGACACGTGCTGTTACTGCGAGCGCTGGACGTCATGCGGCGAGAAAGCTCGTTGAATGACGTCATGCTGGTTATCGCGGGACAACGAGGCTGGATGTGCGACGAGATTGTGTGTGAGATTGAAACGGCATCAATCGGTGGTGATGTGATCTGGCTCGACGACTTAAGGGATGATCAATTGACGTCACTGTACCGCGCCGCAACGGTCGTGGCCGTGCCGTCGCTCGACGAAGGCTTCGGGCTCCCGGTGCTTGAGGCCATGGCGGCCGGCGCTCCAGTCGTCGCCGCGAATCGCGGTGCATTGCCGGAAGTCGCTGGCGACGCGGCCGTACTTATTGACAGCGACGAACCCGAGGATTGGGCGACGGCCATCGGTTCACTTGTGATAGACCGTCAACGACGTGATGAACTGGCGCGGGTCGGGATCCAACGTGCCAGGCAGTTCACCTGGGAGCAGACAGCCAGGTCGACCGCCAGTCTCTACCGTGAATTGCTCCAATCGTGAGCAACCTCGCGACCTGGCTGATCGTCGGACTCGGCAACCCCGGCAAGAAATACGAGCGGACGCGACACAACATCGGGTTCATGGTTGCCGACGAAATTGCCAAACGCGTGCAAGGGGACGGCAAGCTACGACGCTTTGACGCCGAGATCCTCGAACGACGGACGAATCTCGGTCGGGTCGTCATCCTCAAGCCGCAAACGTTCATGAATGTGAGCGGGAACGCGGTCGGCCCGGCGATCCGCTGGTATCACGTACCGCTCGACCAGCTTCTGGTCATCTACGACGACCTCGATCTCCCATTCGGCCGGATGCGAATGCGACCGAATGGCAGCAGTGGTGGACACAATGGCGTTACGTCAATCATCCAGACGCTTGGCACGGAGCAGTTTCCGCGATTGAGGCTCGGGATCGGCCGATCCGACCACGGCGGAGCCATTTCTCATGTTCTCACCCGCTTCAGCCGTTCCGAGGAGAAAGAGTTGCAGGACTACGTTGCGCGCGGCGCCTCGGCGGCTCTTCGATGGCACTTCGAAGGTATCGACGATGCGATGAATGAATTCAACCGCAGCATCGGACCGGACTCGTCGGACACCACATAGGCTGCGCAGTTCGCTCCAACGAGGCCGAGAATATATACGTCTCCGCTACGTTCGGTTGGAGTCCACGCGGCCATGATGAGACAGCGAATTGCGTTTCGCTCTACAATCACGACAGAGTGTCGAGGCGTCTCACGGGGCGACGATCGATTGAGAATGCGTCGAACGAAACGATAGGGAGTGTTCTGGGGAATGGAGATCACACGAGTCGCGGTCATCGGAGCCGGTACGATGGGTGCCGGAATCACGCAGATAATGGCGCAAGCGGCCATTCCGATCACTATGATCGATCGCGATGAGAAGATCCTCTCCAGCGCTCAGTCCACGATCGAGAGGAACCTGAGTCGCTCAGTCGAGCGCGGCAGGATCTCGGAAGAGGACGCCGGTATCGCACTCGGGTTGATCGAAACCGACACTGACCTCCGGGCCACGGAAGATGTGGATCTCGTTATCGAGGCCGTTCCTGAAATCCTCGAACTCAAGACACAAATCTTTCGGACCATCGACGATGCTGCCCCTGAGCACGCAATCCTCGCATCCAATACCTCATCGATTTCGATTACCAGACTGGCGGCTGAGACCAAACGACCCGAGAAGGTCGTTGGAATGCATTTCTTCAACCCGGTGCCATTGATGTCGCTGGTAGAAGTGGTCAGCGGACTGGTCTCGTCCGAAGAGAGCGTCGAAGCCGTCTACGACCTCGCAAAGCGTGTCGGGAAAGCCCCGGTCACCGTGGAAGATGCGCCAGGATTCGTCTCGAACCGCGTCCTGATGCCGATGATCAACGAGGCGATCTTCTGTCTTGAAGAGGGCGTTGCCAGTCGCGAGGACATCGACACCGTGATGAAGCTCGGTATGAACCATCCCATGGGACCGTTGACGCTTGCGGATTTGATTGGTCTCGACGTCTGCCTTGATATCCTCGAGGTGCTGCAGCGAGACTTTGGCGATCCGAAGTACCGTCCATGCCCATTGCTGCGGCGCATGGTCGCGGCGGGAAGACTTGGACGCAAGACGAATCACGGCTTTTATCATTACGAGTAA
The DNA here is from genome assembly GCA_963822235.1 of uncultured Chloroflexia bacterium. Taxonomy (GTDB): domain Bacteria; phylum Chloroflexota; class Chloroflexia; order Thermomicrobiales; family Thermomicrobiaceae; genus CALAGB01. The sequence continues at coordinate 1,468,620 of CAWGGU010000001.1, read as the reverse complement.
TTGGTTGTGTCGCTAAGAATCGATAACGAATTCACGAGGAGATAAGATGCCCCAACAATCAGATAAGAACAACGGTCAGGACAGCCCACGCGGTTACATGATGCTGCTAGAAGGAGACGAGCGCGCCACGTCGGACGCGGCACTTGGCATTGCGTTGCGCGGAGCCGGTCATAATTTGCGCGTTCACATCATTGAGTTCCAGAAGACCGGGCGAGACCGTGGAGAAGTGGTTGCGACTTCCTTCTTGACCGGTGTTTCGATCGCTCAGTACGGGACGATCGAGGCGGACCAGTCCGTTGACGATGCCGCCGGGCCTGGAATCTCGCCCGAGCGGGCTGAAGAAGCGCTGAAGGAAGCCGATCTGCATGTTGCACGACGAGTGACGAACATTCTGGTTCTCGAGGGGGTACTCTCTCTGGTTGAGCACGGCGTCATCGAAGAGTCACGTATTCTCGATCTGGTCAACAAAGGCGCTCCCTGGCTCGACATCGTTGCCACCGGATCGAAGGCATCCAAAGGTCTCAAGGATGCTTGCAACAGCCTGACGACCATGGAAACCGTGAAAGCGGATGCAAGCACCGCGGAGCTGCGACCGGGCATTCATTACTAGGCACGCAGCGCGAAAGGACGAGGTCGTCCATGCATCATCAAGGCACCAATGGAACAGAGGGATCGTTCTCGAGCCAGCCCGATCCGAGTCGGCGTGACTTCACCACGGTATCCGGCGAACCGGTGCAGCAGTCGTACTCGGAAGAAGATCTGCGTCGCATCGGTTTTGACGTAGAGGCCGACCTGGCAAAGCCGGGACAGTTTCCGTTCACGCGCGGAATACATGAATCGATGTACCGTGGCCGACTTTGGACGATGCGTCAGTTCGCCGGCTTTGGTTCCGCCGATGAGACGAATGCCCGCTTCCGCTATCTGCTCGATCACGGAGAGACCGGCCTCTCGATCGCGTTTGATCTCCCGACGCTCTACGGCCGTGATACTGATGATCCGCTGGCAGAGGGAGAGTTCGGGAAATGCGGCGTGTCCGTCTCTTCGCTCGACGATATGGACGTCCTCCTCGACAAGATCCCGCTGGACCAAATCACTACGTCGATGACGATCAACGGTCCGGCGGCCATCATTTGGGCCATGTATATCGCGACTGCTGAAAACCGCGGAATCCACCGCTCGCGACTTGGCGGCACGCTGCAGAACGATATCCTCAAGGAATACACCGCCCAAAACGAGTACATCTTCCCGCCGCAGCCATCGATGAAGCTCGTAGTCGACACGATCGAGTTCGCCACGCGAGAGATGCCGCGCTGGAACAGCGTGAGCATCTCCGGATACCACATCCGCGAGGCCGGATCGACGGCGACCGAGGAACTGGCATTCACCATTGCCGACGGGCTTGCCTACGTCGACGCCGCCCTTGAACGAGGATTGGATATCGACGAGTTCGCTCCGCGGCTCTCATTCTTCTTCAATTGCCATAACGACTTCTTCGAAGAGATCTCGAAATTCCGCGCGGGTCGTCGGTTGTGGGCCAAGCTGATGCGGGACCGCTACGGCGCGAAAAATCCGCGCTCCTGGTGGATGCGCTTTCACACCCAGACGGCTGGCTGTTCGCTCACCGCGCAGGAGCCCGAGAACAACGTCGTGCGCACGACGATTCAGGCACTGGCGGCCGTACTCGGCGGGACTCAATCGCTCCACACCAATTCGCTCGACGAAGCGCTGGCGCTGCCGTCTGACTGGGCAGTGCGCATTGCCCTACGGACGCAGCAAGTCATCGCGTTCGAGAGTGGTGTCACCAACAGCGTCGATCCGCTGGCCGGAAGCTACATGGTCGAGACGATGACGTCGGAGATGGAAGATCGCGTCACCAAGATTCTTGATGAGATCGACGAGCTCGGAGGCGTCGTCCCTGCCATCGAGACGGGGTATTTCCAGAAGCGCATCGCCGACTCTTCGTATCGCTACGAACAGGCATTGGTGAATCGGGACAAGATCGTCGTGGGCGTCAACGCGATGCGCACTGACGAAGCGCCGACGATCCCGATCCTTCAGATGGACCCGGAAGGTGAAGAGCGGCAACGACAGCGACTTAAGGTGTTGCGTCAATCGCGTGATGCCGAGCGCTGGCATTCGACGATGGACGAGATGGAACTTGCGGCGCGTGAGGATCGCAACCTCATGCCGTTCTTGATCGACGCGGTCAAGGCTCATGCGACGCTGGGTGAAATCACCGATCGCCTGCGGGTCGTCTACGGTGCGCACCGGCCGTTGCAGATCGTCTAGAGAGGAGTCTCGATTGGTAGCCAGCTCGACTACGCGGGCGATTCGGGTGCTGATCGCCAAACCTGGGCTCGACGGACACGATCGCGGGGCCAAAGTCCTCGTGCGGGCATTGCGTGACGCCGGTATGGAAGTCATCTACACGGGTCTCTTTCAGACTCCAGAGATGATCGCGCGCGCGGCGTCTGACGAGGACGTCGACGTCGTGGGCGTGAGCATCCTTTCCGGCGCCCACAACGCGTTGATGCCGCGCATCATCGAAGAGCTTCGCTCGGCAGGGCTGGACGACGTACTGCTCGTAGCGGGCGGCACCATTCCCGCCGATGACGTAAAGGCGCTCAAAGAGATGGGCGTATCGGCGGTCTTCGGACCGGGCACACCGCTCACGGACGCCATCGACTTCATCCGGCGGAACGTTCCGTCGCGAGAGCAAGACCATTGAGCCAGGACCTGATTGAGCGATTTCTGAATGGCGAGCGCCGCGCTCTTGCGCGGCTTCTTTCACACGTCGAGGATCGTACCGAGCTGGGTCGCCGAGCCGTGCGAGAGGTCTTCAGCCGCACGGGTCGCGCTCACGTGGTCGGGATCACCGGCCCTCCCGGCGCGGGCAAGAGTACGCTGGTCAACTCGCTGATTCGCAATTATCGAGTTATGGGCCGTACCGTGGCGGTCGTGGCAATTGATCCGTCTAGCAGCCTTTCGGGCGGCGCGACGTTGGGCGACCGCATCCGCATGATGGAAAACTACGCCGACGATGGCGTCTTCATACGCAGCATGGCCACCCGCGGTCAGTTGGGTGGGCTCTCCCTCGCGGTCGGCGGCGCAGTGCACCTTTTCGACGCATTCGGGTTCGACATGGTTCTGATCGAGACCGTCGGTGTCGGGCAGGACGAAGTCGATGTGGCTGACGCCGCCGACACGACGATCGTACTCCAGGTTCCAGGTCTCGGGGACAGCATTCAGACCATCAAGGCCGGCGTTCTCGAGATCGCCGATATTCTGGTCGTCAACAAGGCGGATCGCCCGGATGCGCGTCAGCTCGTTCGGGATCTACGCAACATGCTTCTTCTCGGAGAGCATGCGAGACCGCATGCCGCCCATCGTCCAAACAATCGCGACGGAAGCGGGCGGAGTAGAGCGTCTCATTTCAGAGATCGACACGCATCGCGAGCATCTGGCCGGCACCGGAGAGGCTGAGCAGCGGGTCAAGCGTCGGCTCGAGCGGGAAGTCTCGCTGCTGGCACGCGAAGAGTTTGATCTGTGGCTCAACGCTTGGATGAAGAGCGAGTCGCATCAGTCGGCGATCGATGCGCTGACTCATCGAACGGCGGATCCGGGAAGCGTGACTGAGCAGTTGATCGAGGATTTCCGCAGTGAACGAGCGGCCCGCGATCGGCGCGGCTAGCGCGCGTTTCCCCGCGCCGTGGCGGCGGCGTTAGCAATCAGGGCGGCAGTCGAACCGGCGCCAACCGAATTGTCGATGTTGACCACCGTTAGTCCGGGCGCGCAACTCTGCAGCATGCTCATCAGGGCAGCCTGGCCATTTCCACCATAGCCATAGCCAACCGACGTGGGCAGTCCGATGACGGGCACCGGGACGAGCCCGGCCATCACTGACGGCAGTGCGCCATCCATTCCGGCCGCCACGACGATCGCATCCACGCCGTTGTCCAGGACGTCGCGCAACGGCCCAAACAGTCGATGCAGACCCGCAACTCCGACGTCGACCACCAAATCCACGTGGCAACCCATCTCCTGGGCCACGATGCGTGCCTCGTGAGCCGCCGGCCAGTCGGAGGTTCCCGCGGCGAAAATCGCGACGCGTCCTCCGGTAGCGTGCGGCTCAGCGTCGTGGCGTGAGAAGACGGCGGTCCAGCTTCCTGGCGATTGCTCCGATAGCAGCTCGGGAAGCAGCCCGCTCAGCTCGACCGTTTCCGGCTCAGTGATTCTGCTGACGACCACGCGTCCGTTTGACTCGATAAGCAGCGCTATAGCGCGTTCGAGCTGTGTGATCGACTTGTTCGGGGCGTAGACGACTTCCGGTATGCCCTTACGTCTCGATCGACCAGGGTCGGCCACCACTTGTTCCTCGTGAGCGGCGCCGGACGAGTGAGCGCCGTTCGTCAGCGCATCCAGCAGATCGCCGAGTACGCGGTCTGACGGACGATCACTTGGCATCCGCACCGCTCCGTTCTTCCGTGGTAACGTCTTTGATCAATCGCTCCACATCCAGCTCAGCGCTCGTCGAACGAGCAAGATACGTCAGGAATTCAACGTTTCCGGCTGGTCCCGTGATCGGTGATCTGGTCAACCCACGAACGTGAAATCCGGTCTCGATCGAGATGTTCAGAACGCCGCGAAGCACATCGCGGTGCACCTGTCTGTCGCGCACCACCCCGCCCTTCCCGACACGCTCCTTGCCGGCTTCAAACTGGGGCTTGATCAACGCAACGCAAATGCCGCCATCAGTCAGCACGCGCCTCGCGGCGGGAAGAACCAAGGCGAGCGAGATGAAGGAGACGTCGATCGTGACGAGATCGATCGGTTCAGGCAACGCGTCGAGATGCCGCGCGTTCGTGCGATCGAGAACGACGACACGGTCATCGGTCTGGAGCCGATAATCGAGCTGACCATATCCGACATCGACGGCATAAATCTTCTTCGCGCCCGCCTGCAACAGGACGTCGGTGAAACCGCCGGTCGACGCGCCGAAGTCCGCGCAGATAAGTCCGGTCACGTCGATATCGAAGGTCGTCAAGGCATGATGGAGCTTCTCGCCGCCACGGCTTGCAAAGCGTGGACGCTGGTTTACTTCGAGCTCGGCGTCGTCCGTCAGCATGTGACCCGCCTTGTCGATGACCTGGGTCCCAGAGCGTAACTGCCCGGCCAGGATGATCGCGCGTGCCTTGCTGCGCGTGGGCGCCAACCCGCGTTCCACCATCAACTCATCCGCTCTCATGCGCCTCTGACTCACGAATGTGTCGGACCTCATTCTCCGATTGCACTGCGAAAGTGTGCCGATTGAATATGACAGAGCGCCACGGCCAATGCATCGGCTGCATCATCTGGATACGGAATCTCCTGAAGCCCGAGGATCAGGCGAACCATCTCCTGCATTTGAGATTTGTCGGCTTTTCCATATCCTGAAACAGCCTGTTTCACTTCAGCGGGAGTGTATTCCACGACCTTCAAGCCTGCCTGAGCCGCCGCCAGCATGACGATACCACGCGCCTGCCCCACCGAGAGAGCGGTGGTGACGTTGCGCGAAAAGAAGAGCTGTTCAATAGCACAAACACTTGGATGATACGTTCGCAAGATTTCGCAGACGTGTTCGTACAGTAGCTTCAGACGCTCGGCCATCGGCTCCCCGGCGGCGGTCTCGATGACGCCGTAATCGAGTGGAGATGGTGCGTCATCACCAGCAACGACGCCGTACCCGAGTCTCGCGGTACCTGGGTCAAACCCCACGACCACGTCATTGCGCATTTCACATGCTCCTATGGCAAGTAGCGGGTGGTCAATGTGTTGAAACGGCAGTGCGGACTCAATGGTGCCTCGTTATGCGACAGGCGGCAAGCTCGCGAACGTACCGATCGGCATATAAAGGCGCTCTGTCTTGAAATCAGCGCAACTGTTCGCTATACTGACGACCGTAGGTGGGAAAAGGCGCAACATGATTTCGACAAGTTGTAACCTTGGTCCGTCGCCGCCACTTTTTCTGCGCGCAACTTCACTTTCATCAACTGCCCCGCGCTTAACGGCCAAGGGCTGTTTTTGTCTGACCTGCTTGATCTGGGGTGGGAGGAACACCTAGAAAAGGTGGTGAGCTAGACAATGGATGCGAGCCTGATCGCTAAGGGCAAGGATCGCGGATACCTTCTCTCCGAGGAAGTCATCGCAGTCTTTCCTCACGCGGAGAACGACCTCGAGTCGCTCGAAGAATTTTACGTGACGCTATATGAGCAGGGGATCGAGGTACTCGATCAGGAGCCTGCTTCCAATGCTCCGGCAGAGGTCGAACGTCCGGCCAAGCCGTCTCGCGGTAGCCACGCCGATCACCATCGCGCCAACGAAATCATCGATCCCATGGCCAGCGGAGTCAACGACTCCGTTCGACTTTATCTGCAGGAAATTGGTGAAACCAATCTTCTGACCATGCAGGAAGAAGTCTGGCTCTCCAAACGCATGGAACGTGGGGAGATGGCAGCCGACCGGCTAAGGCTCGGCGAGTACGCCAACGATTCCGAGAAGCATGAACTCGTCGCCGATCGCGAGGACGGCGATCGCGCACGTGCTCACCTCATCCAGGCCAACCTTCGTCTCGTGGTCAGCGTTGCCAAGAAATACGTTGGCCGCGGCCTCTCCTTCCTGGATCTGATTCAGGAGGGCAACATCGGCCTGATGAAAGCGACCGACAAGTTCGATTACAAGCGCGGCTACAAGTTCTCGACCTACGCCACGTGGTGGATCCGACAAGCAATCACGCGTGCCATCTCCGATCAGAGCCGCACGATCCGGCTGCCTGTGCACGTGGGCGAGACGATCAACCGCGTGAAGAAGACCGGGCACCGGTTGCAGCAGATCTTCGAACGAGAGCCATCGCACGACGAGATCGCCCGGGCCATGGATGTGCCCCTCGAAAAAGTGCGCCAGGTGCTCGATGCCTCGCGCCATCCGGTATCGCTCGAAGCACCGGTCGGTCAAGAGGGGGACGCGTTCCTGGGTGACTTCATCGAGGACGACACCATGCCGGCACCGCTCGAGTTGGCGTCGCATCAGCTCTTGAAGTCGCAGATCGGGGATGCACTCGATCGCCTCACCGAGCGGGAACGACGCATCATCGTATTGCGCTTCGGTCTCGACGATGGTCAATTCCGCACACTGGAAGAGGTTGGACGAGAGTTCGGCATCACGCGCGAGCGGATCAGGCAGATCGAGGCCAAGGCGCTGCGCAAACTGCGGCATCCCAATTACAGCCGCACGTTGCGAGGCTACCTCGACTGATTTCCATTCATGAGCTCGGATGATCAAACGGGAGCCGATGGCTCCCGTTTTTGGTCTCTCGAATGACCAGACGTAGCAACCGGACATGGCGGAGATTCACCAAAGGGAGTTGCTCGATCGCCCCTTCTGAACGTCTATCGGTCACCCACTCCATCTCGAGAAGAGCAGCGAAACGTTATGTCCACCAAAGCCAAGTGAGTTGCTGAGCATGTGCGTCAGACTCGCCTGGCGCGGTCCACTCGACACGTAGTCCAGATCGCACTCGGGATCGGACGTCTCAAGATGCCACGTCGGCGGAATCATCTGCCGCTGCAACGACTGCACGCTGGCGACGGCCTCGACGGCACCCGCGGCGCCCAGCAGGTGGCCCGTCAACGCTTTGATCGAGCTGACTGGCGGAATCTGCACACCCTCGAAGACGGCTTTGATGGCGCTCGATTCAATCTTGTCGTTAAGCGGTGTCGACGTGCCATGCGCATTCACGTAGTCGATGTCACCGACATCGACACCTGCGGAGGCCGCCGCCAATCGCATGGCGGCCGCGGCACCGGAGCCGTCGGGAGTCGGCTGAACAATGTGATACGCGTCGCCCGACATTCCGTACCCGCTGACTTCAGCTAGAATGGTTGCTCCACGCTCGATGGCGAGATCCAACCGCTCGAGAACGAGAACAGCAGCGCCTTCGGCAACGACAAATCCATCACGGGTGGCATCGAACGGTCGACTCGCCGTGGTCCCCTCTTCATTGTTCGTGGAAAGCGCCTGTAACGCACAGAAACCGGCCACGGAGCCCGCCGTCACAGCTGCCTCCGAACCGCCAGCCAACATGACGTCGGCCGCGCCGCGTCGAATCATCTCAGCGGCCTCACCAATCGCATGCGCCGAACTGGCGCACGCGGAGAGTGTGGCCAGGTTGGGTCCCTGCGCTCCGACCTCAATCCCGACGAATCCTGAAGCCATGTCAGCTAGATACATGGGGATGAAGAACGGGCTCACGCGCTTCGGTCCGCGCGTCGATAACACGTTCAATTCCCGCTCGGCTGTGCCGATGCCGCCCAGTGCCGAACCGATCAGAACGCCCACGCGGCCTCGATTGCCGTCGTCTATTGCCAATCTGGAGTCGGTCAGCGCCGCTCGAGTGGCCGCCACCGCGAATTGGATGAAGCGATCGGTGCGTCGAGCGTCTTTGGCATCCAGAAACTCACGCGGATCGAAGTTCTTGACCTCTCCCGCGATGCGCGAATCGAATCCTTCCGAGTCAAACAACGTGATCGGGCCGGTCCCGCTGCGCCCGTCCATGAGCGAGGACCAGAAGTCGTTCACGTGTTACCGATCGGCGTGATCGCTCCCATGCCAGTAATGGCGACACGAGAGTTCAGAGGTCTGCCTGCAGATTCGTCAGTCACGCGTCAGCACCTCGGGGTTCAAGCAGCGTGGTGGCTCGTCGCCACTCAAGACCGCGATCAGATTGCGCGCAGCGAGCTCCGACATCTTTGAGCGGGTCACTTCCGTGGCGCTGGCGACGTGAGGAGTAACGATGCAATTCGGCAAATGCACGAGTCGGATGGTCTGCCGGTAGGGGCTCGGGATCGGTGACGTCGAGCGCGGCCGCCCAGATATCGCCCGACTCGAGGGCAGCCGCGAGGGCGTCATTATCGATCACTGGACCGCGGGACGTGTTCACCAGGACCGCGCTTCGCTTCATGGCCTCAAGCTGCGGTGTCGAGATCATTCCATTAGTTTCCGGAGTCAGCGGGACGTGGACGCTGATGAAGTCGCTCGTCTTGAGCAGCTCATCGAGTTCGACGCGTCGAGCACCAAACTCCCGCTCTACATCTGGACGGTCATCGGTATCGGTGTAGATGACTCGCATGTCAAAACCGGTGGATCGCTTGGCCACGGCCGCACCGATGCGTCCCATTCCGATCAAACCAAGTGTGGCACCCACTAGGTCTTTTCCAAGGTAGCCAAGCGGTTCCCACGTGCGCCACTCACCACGCTTGACCGATTCGGCCGATGCGACCACCTGTCGCGCAGCGGCTATCAGGAGTGCAAATGCGAAATCTGCCGTGGTGTCGGTTAAGACGTCCGGAGTAGTACAGACGGCAACGCCGCGCTTAGTGCAGGCAGGCACGTCGATGTTGTCGAAACCGACGGCAAAGTTGCTCACAACTTTGACCGTGGGAAGGCCGTCCAGCAGCTCTCCATCGATCGGTTCGGTCAACAGGCTCAACAGTCCGTCCGCGCCGCGGGCGAACTCAACCAACTGATCGCGATCAGGTGGAAGCTGATCCGGCCAGACGTCGACGTCGCCAAACGACTTCAACAGTTCGAGGCCCGATTCGGGAATCCTTCTCGTAACGGCAACCCGCACGCACAACTCCTTCCATACCCGAGGATTCTAACGGCCTGAGCATCTACATCGCAAAATCGTTGCTTGAACGACGCGTTGCGGGAGTCGAGGAGACGGGTGGTATTATTAAGCGGGCCTTGACCAGCACCGTTCGCGATGTGATGTAACGTTTTGAGCCAACGTTAGAAATCAACGGGAACTGCTAAGCCAGCCTCGTGGGGTTGGTGGTTGCGGTGCCCACCTGCGTTTGCAGGTTCAAAGCTAAGTCACTAACGGCGGTGCGGTGGTCAAGCCCTTCTTTTTGCCTCTCAAATGGGACGCCTGAGTAACCACATATGATCACCATTCTTTATGGGTCAGATCGATTGACGATCGATGAACGGGTCGCGGCGGTCCGAGCGGAGGTCGATCCGTCCGGCATCTCGTCGACCATCATCGACAACGCCTCAGGCGATCTGAGCGTGGTCCGTTCGTCATGTGGCGCGCTCGGATTCTTCGGATCTGGCCGCTTCGTCGTCGCGCGAGACCTACTCTCCGGCCCAAAGCGTCGCGGTCGCAAGGTCGCCAACGATGATGAAGGCGATTCGGCGGTCGCGATTCTAGCTGGAGTACCGCGGGAAACGACGCTGCTCGTCGTCGAGCAATCTCTTGACCCGCGCTCAGAACGCGAGATTCGGAAGGCCGTGACCGACCTTGAAGTCGAGCGATTCGACGTCCCAAGAGGTCAGCGCCTCGTCGACTGGACCTGCCAACGCGCACGCCGCTATCAGGCCGTTTGCGGACAGAACGAAGCGCGGCAACTGCTGGAGGCACTCTTCCCCGGCAGTTGGCCTGCTGAGTCGCGACGTGACGACGTGCCGCCCGATCTCTATCGCCTCGACACCGAGATCGCCAAATTGGCCACGGCCGCGGGCGACGAGGAGAGCATCACCAGTGCGCTCATTGCCCGGCTGGTTCCAGGCGCCGAGGCCGAGGATTTTTGGGGTATCACCAACGCCATCATGGATGGCAGTCCGGCAAAAGCGGTGGTCGAGACCGAGCGCGCCTATGCCCTCGGGTCCGCCCCCGAAGCGATTCTTGGACAGCTAACGAGTCAGTTCGAAGCGCTGTCGGTCGCATCGCTCGCCAGCCGCGACGTGTCGCTCAGCCAGCTTTCGTCTGTGTCTGGGTTGTCGGAGGGCAGGTTACGGCAGACGTCACGGTATGCGCATTCATTCCCTCCGGAGCGGATCGCTTCGGGCCTGGATGCGTTGCGTGAACTTGATGCGGCGATGAAGAGTGGCACGGCCGACATTGAAGACGCGCTCGTTCCGTTGATCGCTTCGCTGGCATCGGGAACCACCGCGAAACCGCGCCGCTGGACACGCCAACAGCCGAGGTAACACACTACCCCGGCTGAACTGTACGTTTCAAATGTAGGAGAACTTAGGACTCGGGCTGAGGACGAACCAGCGCATTGAACCGCGCCATCAACCGCGACTTGTGCCGCGAGGCGTTGTTCTTGTGAATGATGCCCTTGATGGCGGCACGATCAAGCGTACTCATCGCGTTACCCACCGCAAGAGCGGCTCCCTCAGCGTCCCCGTCAGCAATCAGTCGCTCCGCGGTCCGAACGTGAGTCCGGGCAGCCGACCGGTAAACACGATTCTGCTGCCTGCGACGTTCTGATACTCGGGCGCGCTTCTCTGCTGATTTCGAATTGGCCAAGCTCCCATTACCTCCAGGCGATTTGATCCACACAAAATCGGCAGCACCATAGGCTGCCACCCACGAATCATAACAATCTCTCAGTGTTTGAACAAGCGCTTTTCATCGAAGTCACGTAGAATTCGCCCGATGAACACGGCTCAGCGGCGCCCCCGGCGCATTAATACAACCGCCGTCGTCTCGCAACGTTCGGTCGCCGCCAACGCGACGATTGTGGCCGGAGCGTACGTCATCAGCCGCTTCCTCGGACTGTTGCGAGAAGTCCTGATTGCCCGCCAATTCGGCACAAGTCCCAACTATGATGCCTATGTGGCGGCCTTCAAGATTCCCGATCTCCTCTTTCTCGTCGTCATGAGCGGCGCGTTCGGATCCGCTTTCATTCCCGTCTTTGGCGGATATCTGGGCCGCGGGGAGCGGGAAAAGGCCTGGCGGCTCGCCAGCTCGGTGCTGACATACACCATTGCCGTCTTGGTCGGCGGCGGGGTGCTTGTTTTCCTGTTTGCCGGGCCGCTTATGAGCATCGTAGTCGCTCCCAAAATGGCGGCGCCGCAACAACACCTGGCGACCAATCTGACGAGACTCCTGCTCCTCTCGCCACTCCTGCTCGGGCTTGGAGCCGCGGGAAAGGGGATGCTCGAGGCACAGGACGCCTTCACGATACCCGCCATCGCCCCCATCCTCTACAACGTCGGCATCATCTTTGGCGCGGTATTTCTCGCTCCGCACATGGGCGTCTATGGGCTAGCGGTCGGCGTTATCGCGGGCGCGGCCGGGCACGCGAGCATCCAGCTCGTCACACTGGCTCGGCGCGGACTGCGCTTCAACCCTTCCCTATCGCGGCACGTTGAAGGGCTGCGCGAGGTGGGACGCCTGATGCTGCCACGCCTGGTGGGTCAGGCGGCGTTCCAGGTGAATTTCATCGTGATGACCAATTTCGCCTCCCGACTTGGGCAGGGCCGGGTCTCCGGTATCAACTACGCCAACCAACTCTTCATGCTGCCGCATGGCATCCTGGCGCTCAGCATTTCGACCGTGATATTCCCTGCCATGGCGCGCCAGTTCGAGCTCGGGCAGACTCGTGAGCTACGGCACACGCTTTCGAGCGCGCTCGCGCCGCTCCTGTTCCTGACCATTCCAGCCTCCATCGGCCTCTTCATGTTCCGTGTAAGCATCGTTCAGGTGCTGCTGCAATTCGGTTCGTTCTCATCGAACTCCACCGAACTGGTCGCGCACGCTCTGAAGTTCTTCGCCGTTGGTCTGCTGGCGTTCGCGGTGGTCGAATCGGTCACACGAGCTTTCTACGCCATGCACGACACGCGCACGCCCGTCATCGCGTCGCTCATCACGATCGGCGCCAATATCTTGTTGAGCTGGATATTGTCTCCTCGGCTTGGAATCGGCGGATTGGCGCTCAGTATCTCCATCACCACGACGCTCGAAATGGCGATCCTGTTGACCGTCCTGATCCGCCGAAATGGCAATTTCGAGCGGCAGCTCTATGCCCAGATCGGAAAGATGCTGATCGCGGGACTTGTCTTGTATGGCTCGTGTCGCCTGCTGGCTCCATCCCTCGCGCGTGCAACCGATCCGATTCACGGCCACAGTCTGACCATGTACGTGGCGTTCGCCTTCACGTTGGGCACCGTCACGCTCAGCTATCTCGTTGCCGCGTACTACCTACGCATCAGTGCATTCCAGCAGCTCATGCGCCGCGTGCGATCCAGAATAGCGAGGGCCTAAGCCCGTCAGCCGGATCGCGCGACCTTCGGTATACTTGTGGGTCGGACACCTTCCGGGAGAGGCCTGCGCGAACGAATCATGATCGATCAATCGCTCATCCGAAATTTCAGCATCATTGCGCATATCGACCACGGCAAGTCGACGCTCGCCGATCGCTTGCTGGAGCGAACACACACCATTTCTGAACGCGAGATGATGGCGCAGATCCTCGACTCGATGGACCTCGAGCGCGAGAAAGGGATCACCATCAAGGCGCGCACGGTGCGCATGGAGTATCCGGCAGCGGATGGAAAGAACTACATCCTCAACCTGATCGATACTCCAGGACACGTCGACTTCTCCTACGAAGTCAGCCGCAGTCTGGCCGCCTGCGAGGGCGCGGTGCTCGTCGTCGATGCCGCGCAGGGGATCGAGGCGCAGACGATGGCCAACGTTCACCTGGCGGTCGATGGTGGGCTGGCGTTGGTCGCCGTCGTCAACAAGATCGACCTCCCCAATGCCGAGCCAGAACGGGTCGGACGGGACATCGGCAAATTCATCGGTCTGTTGGACGACGAGATCATCTTCGCGTCCGCCAAGTCCGGAATCGGGGTTGACGAGACCCTCGAAGCGATTGTCAACAAGATACCGCCGCCGGAGGGCAATCGGAACGAGGCACTGCGCGCACTGATTTTCGATTCCCATTACGACCCGTACCGCGGTGTCATCGCCTACATCAAGATCGTCGACGGAACGCTGAAATCTGGCGACACCGTCCGCATGATGGCGACCGGCAAGGAGACCGAGATGATCGATCTCGGCACGTTCAGACCGGCGATGACGTCGGTAGAGCAGATGTCGGCTGGCGAGGTCGGCTACATCGCCACGGGACTCAAGAATGTGCACGATTGCCAGGTTGGCGACACGGTGACGCTGGCAAGCGCTCCGACCAAGAAGCCGCTCCCCGGATATCGTCCGGTGAAGCCGATGGTCTTCGCCGGTTTTTATCCGGTAAACGGCGAGGAATACCCTGAACTTCGCGACGCCCTTGAGCGACTCAAATTGAACGATGCGTCGCTGATCTACCAGCCGGAGTCGTCCGACGCGCTCGGATTCGGCTTTCGCTGCGGGTTCCTGGGGTTGCTCCACATGGAGATCGTGCAGGAACGGCTCGAGCGCGAATACAACATCGAGCTTCTGGCAACCGCGCCGAGCGTCGAGTACGAGGTACTGAAGCGGGACGGTTCGACCTTCCTCGTCGACAACCCGTCGGAGATGCCCAACGGCGGCGAGATCGAGGAGATCCGCGAGCCCTGGGTCAAGGCGACTATCATGTCACCCTCTCGCTACATCGGCACGATCATGGAATTGGTTACCAGCCGACGCGGCGAATTGGCCGAGATGGAGTATCTCGACGAGGACCGAACACGGATGGCGTTCGGCATTCCGCTTGGCGAACTGATCGTCGACTTCTACGACCAGCTCAAGTCTCGCACGCAGGGGTATGCCAGCCTCGATTATCAGCTTGGTGAGCATCGCGCCTCGCAGCTCGTCAAGCTCGATGTTCTGGTAAACGGATCGCCGGTAGATGCGCTATCGATGATCACGCACCGCGACTCGGCCTATGAGCGCGGCCGCGATCTCGTGCAACAGTTGCGCGGTCTCATACCTCGTCAGATGTTCGACATCCCGATTCAAGCGTCGATCGGCAGTCGCATCATCGCCCGCGAAACGATCCGTGCCCAACGAAAGAACGTGCTGGCGAAGTGCTACGGCGGCGACGTCACACGTAAGCGCAAGCTCCTCGAAAAACAAAAAGAGGGCAAAGCGCGCATGAAGATGGTCGGCAGTGTCGAGATTCCCCAGGAAGCCTTCCTGGCCGTGTTGAGCATGGGTGGTGATGGCCGTGGGGCAGGGCGCGAATGAGCGACCCTACGCCACGGATTACCGTCGTTGGACTTGGACCGGGTGACCCCGGACTTTTGACGCAACAGACTCTTCAACTGCTGCGCGACGGCACGGTCATCCTGAGAACGCGACATCATCCGACGATCGAGACCATGGCTGGATCTCAAGATTGGCCGTCGTTCGACTATCTCTACGAATCAAATCGCACATTTGAAGGCGTCAACGCAGCAATCGTTGCCGAATTGATGAAAGCCGCGACAAGCGCACCTATCGTCTACGCCGTTCCGGGCCACCCACTCTTCGGCGACGCTACGGTGCAACATCTTATCGCCGCCGCGGCTGAATCCAGGGTGACGATACGAATCGTCCCAGCCATCAGCTTTCTTGACTCGGTTTCGACGACGCTGCGGATCGACCCGATCCACGAAGATCTGCAACTGGTCGACGCGTTGGACGTCGCCGCTGTTTCAGAGGCGCGGCCCTACTCCGGCGGGCTGTTGCCCATCTCACCACTGCGACCGGCGGTGATCGCACAGGTCAGTTCGGATCGCATTGCGTCGGCGGTGAAACTGGCGCTGTCCCAAGTCTATCCTGACGATATCGACGTGACGCTCATCACGGTCACTCGCACAGGCTCGGATTCGGTTTCAACATTCCCTCTGTTCGAATTGAACCGACAGACCGTCGATCATCTCAGTAGCCTGTACATTCCGGCCGTTGACCCTCTTGACGTCAACAAGGTTGGAGAGGGCTTGCAGCGCATTGTGGCGCGCCTGCGCGCACCTGGAGGCTGTCCCTGGGATCGTGAGCAGACGCATGACTCACTGACGCGACACATGCTCGAAGAGGCGTATGAGGCGATCGACGCCATCGAGCGAGATTCCGCGACCGATCTGAAAGAAGAGCTTGGCGACGTGCTGTTGCAGGTCTTCCTGCACGCCCAGATCGCGGAGGAATCCGCCGAATTCACGCTGGAAGACATCATTGAGACGCTCTCGAGAAAGCTCGTGCGCCGTCACCCACACGTCTTCGGGGACCGGCAGATTTCGACCTCGAGGGACGTGGTCAAGGCTTGGGATCAGATCAAACAGGAAGAACGATCCGGAGAGTCCGAGAAAGCGCAATCTCCATTCGCCTCGATCCCAATCTCCATGCCCGCGCTCGCGCGCGCGCAGACGGTACTCCGTCGAGCAGGGTCCCTGGGCATCTCGATCGGCATCGAGGGGGCACTGCAGACCGCCGACAGTGCGGGCGACTTCGAGCTCGCACAGCGGCTGGCGTCTGTCGTGTCAGAGGCTGATGCTGCTGGTATCGACATCGAACAGGCATTGCGTCGTTGGACCAGCGCGCTCATCGAGCGCTCAGAGAATGCCCTGCGGTCTCAAAATAGGTGAATGTGTGAATCAATTTCGGAAGAAGCAAACAGAAAGTGAGCGCTCCTCGCATGATCGATGATTCGACTCAACAAGACCTCCGCCCGGGACAACGCCATTACACGGACTGCGGCGAACTGCGGCTGTCAGATGTCGGTAAGACCGTGACGGTCAAGGGCTGGGTCAATCGGCGTCGCGATCATGGCGGGCTTATCTTTCTCGACCTGCGCGATCGCTATGGAATGACCCAGGTGGTCGCCAACCCAGAAGAATCGCCTGCAGCCCACCAGATCGCTGAGACAGTTCGGAGCGAATTCGTCGTTTCGGTCACCGGAGTGGTCGAAAAACGTCCGGCGGGAACGGTGAACGAGACGCTCCCAACGGGCGAGATCGAGGTTCACGCCTCGGCCGTTGAAATCCTCAACCCATCCAAGACCCCGCCGATCTATATCGCCGACGAGGGCTCGGTGGATGAATCGCTGCGCCTCGAATTTCGTTATCTAGACCTGCGGCGCCCGCACATGCAGCGTAATCTGATGCTGCGCCACCGCGCGGTCAAATACATTCGAGACTACTTAGACGAGCGCAGTTTCGTCGAGATCGAAACGCCGGCACTAATGAAGAGCACGCCTGAAGGCGCGCGAGATTATGTGGTGCCAAGTCGGCTCTACCCGGGCGAGTTCTACGCGCTGCCTCAGTCGCCGCAGCAGCTTAAACAACTGCTGATGGTTTCCGGGATGGATCGCTACTATCAGATCGTTCGCTGTTTTCGAGATGAAGACCAGCGCGCCGATCGCCAGCCGGAATTCACTCAGCTCGATCTCGAGATGTCGTTCGTCGACCGCGAAGACGTTCTTCGTCTCATGGAAGGCCTCTTCACCGGCCTATTCGAGACGCTCTCCTCCAAGCCGATCCTGGAGAAGCCGTTTCCTCGTCTCACCTATGCCGATTCGATGCGACGATTCGGCAACGACAAACCTGACCTGCGCTTCGGGATGGAAATTCGTGACATCACCGATATCGTCGCGGAGAGTGAGTTCGGCGTCTTCGCCAACGCCGCGAAATCTGGCGGAGTAGTGCGCGGCATCGTCGCGCCCGGTCAGGCGGGTGCGACTCGAGGGCAGATCGATCAACTCACCGACATCGCCAAGTCGTTTGGCGCCAAGGGGCTCGTTTGGATCGGACTGCAGGCCGGAGACGACACCGACGTTTCGCTTCGGTCCCCAATCGCGAAGTTCCTCAGCTCTGTCGAAGTCGACCAGATGGTCGAGCGACTTGATGCTCGACCGGGCGACATGCTGTTACTGATCGCGGACACTGAGCCGGTCGCGGCCACGGTTCTGGGTCGACTTCGCAGCCATCTGGGACGCGAGCTCGGACTCATCGACGAAAGTGTGCACGCCTTCTGCTGGGTTCTCGACTTCCCAATGTATGAGTGGGACGACGACAATGACCGCTGGGAGGCCATGCATCATCCGTTCACCTCGCCGATGGATGAAGACGTCGCGTTGCTCGATAGCGATCCCGGAGCGGTGCGAGCCAAAGCCTACGATCTGGTTCTGGACGGCCTTGAGCTCGGTAGCGGGAGCATCCGCATCCACCGCCGCGAAGTGCAGAACAAGATCTTTGAGATTATGGGATATGACGCCCAAGAGATCGAACGCCGCTTCGGACACTTGCTGCGCGCGTTCGAATACGGCGCACCGCCTCATGGCGGGATGGCACCCGGTATCGATCGCACCGTCATGATCCTGGCCGGTGAAGAGAATATTCGTGAAGTCATCGCATTCCCGAAGAACCAGGGGGCGCAGGATCTGATGATGGGCGCTCCGTCTTCAATCGACGACCGTCAGTTGGAAGAGCTGCACATTCGCGTAGTTATGCCGGAACCGTCCAAAAAGTAGTACTCAGAGTGCAATGCAGACAAAGCACGTCGGGCGGCCACATGGCCGCCCGATCTCTGTTCGTTCGCAATGGATTATCCGAATGCTACGGAATCCAGGACATCGACGACGCGGCGTCGATGTTGCCGTCGGAGAAGAGCTTGGAGACGGACGTGGCACTCGGAGTGCCGCTCCCATCGACGTTGAAGCCGACATAGGACACCTTGAAGGAATTCCCATCTTCCTCGAAGAAAGCGATCTGGCTGCTGTCTGGTGACCAGACAGGCGACGCCAGCATCTTGCCATGTGTCAGCTGCGTCGGTGGGCCTCCAGTGGCTGGTACGACCCACAGGTCATTCGCGGTGCCATCGCGCTGGATAAATGCGATCCACTTGCCGTCAGGAGACCACGTCCCATCGAACGCTCCCGAATCCGCGGTGACGAGCGACGTGAGCTTACCGGTGTTCAAATCGACCACCCACAGACCGGTAGTACGTTGGGTGTCATTCTGCATGGTCGTGCGCTGGGTGAAGACGATTTGCGTTCCGTCTGGAGAGTATGACGGATTCTCAACGTTGTCACCGTTGACCGTCGATGCCGGAACCTGATGCGGCGCATTTCCCAGCCCGGTCATGATCCAGAGGAAGTCTTTAGCGGTCTGCAGATCGCTGACGTATGCGATCGTGTCTCCAGCCGGTGCCCAGTTTGGATCGAGCGCCCAGACAGCGTTGTCGACGTAGTTTTTGGTCCCTTCCTGGCCTTGTGGCTGGTTCTTAGTCAACTGCGCCATCTCATTGCTCGATATGTTGTACGTGTACAGGTCAGAGAACGCGTCTCCCGTCCGAATGAATGCGAAGCGGTTGCCGTCGCTCGACCAGGTTGGGAAGGATGCATCACCAACATGGGTGATCTGGTGGATGCTGCCGTCCCACATGTAGATGTCGCCGTTCTGAGCGAAGAGGATCTTGCCTTGTGGCTTGGCGCCAGCCTGAGCATTCTGCGAAAGGCTGGGATCCGGCGTACCACACGCGCTCAACGTCGCAAGGATCAGCACCGCGACGAAGAAGAAATGGCTGGTCCGAATTAGCCGTAGTTTGACGAAAGTCATCAGCGTTCCATCCTGCCGGCACCCGAATACCCTTGGGCACGGAGCACCGCTCGAGCAGCCGAGGCTTCGTCCCACGGTCGCCGCTCAGAACCGTAAATTATGCATTGTTCGTGGCCCTTGCCAGCCAGAAGCACTACGTCTCCTCGTTTTGCCCAGGCAAAGGCCGTTTCGATCGCCTCTTGGCGATTCTCGCGCCGGACGAAGTCAGTTCCCTCACTCGCACCAGCATCGATCGCCCCTCGCGCGATTTCATCGATTATGACATTTGGGTCCTCGAAGCGTGGGTCTTCAGAGGTGAAGACGGCGAAATCCGCTTGCCTGGCGGCGACCGCACCCTGAGTGGCGCGTTTGGCGCGATCTCGCTCTCCAGCACTTCCGAAAACGACGATCAGACGTCCGTCATTTAACGATCGGAGGAGTCGAAGAGTCTTCTCGATCGAATCTGGCGTATGGGCGTAGTCGACAAAGACATTGAAGGGCTGTCCTTCATCGACACGGGCCAGTCGTCCAGGAACCGACGAGATTGACTCGAGTCCGTCCACGATCGTCTCGACGCTGAGCCCCGCGATCGTTGCCGCTCCGGCGGCCGCGAGGGCGTTGGCGACGTTATATTCGCCAATCAGCTTGAGGCGTACAGGCCGAGTCTCCCCACGGATACTCAAATCAAACGCCGTACCGTCCGCACGTACGGAAACGTTCGAGGCGACGAGATCACTCGTTGGATCCAACACGCTGAACCAGAGCACCGGCTCGTCTCCGGCATAGCTCGCAATGGAGCGCGCCCCCGGATCATCCCGATTCAGCACGATCCCATGCGGATAGGAACGGTCTCTGCGATCGGCCACAGCCTCCAACAGGCGAGCCTTCGCGCGTCGATAAGCGTCGACGGTGCCATGAAAGTCGAGATGCTCGTGCGTGATGTTGGTCACGACGCCGATGTCGAAGGGACACGTGTCTAGCCGATGCAACTCGAGCCCGTGCGACGTAGCCTCGAGAATGGCCCAATCGACTGCCGCGTCTCGCATCTGGCTGAGCAGTCTCTGAATCTCGAGCGACTCTGGAGTGGTTTGCCGCGTGTCATGCTCGGTTATCTCATCCGCGATACGGACCGACACCGTGCCGATCATCCCGGTCTTCAGCCCCGCGTGTCGCAAAATGGCATCGATCAGAAACGTCGTCGTGGTCTTGCCGTCTGTTCCAGTAACGCCTATGACGCCGAGAGACATTCCTGGACTCTGATAGAAGCGCTCTGCCACGCGTGCGAGACTCGCGCGCGTGTCGCGAACCTGCGCCGCCGCGCGAAACGCCTCAACTTCCGGATTCCACTCTTCCACTAACGCGGCAACAGCCCCTCGGGATCGAGCGTCGTTCAGGAACTCGTGACCATCGACGTAGCCTCCGCGCAGTGCCACGAACAGTGAACCGGGCTGCGCCTCACGAGAGTCGTAACAGACGGACGTGACGACCACGTCGCTGGATCCTTCGGCGCGAAGGATGTGTTCGTGCAAAAGCAAGTCTTCGAAGCGGCAGTTGAAGCTGCTCACAGAAGATTCGGCCTTACGGTACGCCAGGCACGCATGAGAGGCTTGGCGTAGATACGCTCGAACATTCCCGGGTATGAGACGACATCACCACCAAAGCCCTGCTTGAATCGAAAGACGCCCCACATCCCATCCCTGACGTTGACTGAGCCGTGTTCGTCCGATGCGCCGTCAGGCGGTGTGTCGTCCGCCGGAATTCCCCATAGGTCATACGATTCGCAGCCCGCATCCCGAGCCCACTGCATCGCCGCAAACTGAATCGAATAGGCCGGCATATGACGTTGATATTCGCTCCGCGTGGCTCCATACATATAGATCGCCTCTTCAGGCGTCTTCAGCGCCAGAAGGCCCGCGGCCGGAGCGCCGTCGTATTCAGCCAAGAAAAGGGCGGCATCGTCGCCAAAGACTCGCATCATGTCGTCAAAATATTCAATCGCGTGGATGCCGAAATCGTCACGGTCTGCCGTTTCAGCCAGAAGCTGGTAGAAGATCGGCACGTCACGCACTCCACCGCGGCGCACTGTGACGCCTCTCCGTTCGGCCAATCGCACGTTGTAGCGTGTCTTCGTCTTCATTCCAGCCAGCAAATCGTCATTCGATTTACCGACGTCTACCTTGATCGTCCGCCTGGGCTGAACCAGGACGTCATTCGACGTCCAGAGCGCGGAACGACCCAATCGCAATGGCAGTTCGACCGTTTCCGGCTCGATCAAGACCGCGATGGCTCTGCGCGCGCGACACTCGACGTCAACCGCACGCGTAAACGCCGCTAACTCGCCGACCGAGAGGTCGCTGGCGATCGGACCACGTGGCACGTAGGCGACGCTGAACGGGCCGACGCGTCGAAAGAGGATCTGCGCAGCGATGCGAGGCTCGTCGTCAATCGCGAGCAGCAGTCGCACTGGAATCCAACCATGCAGCGACTTGAACTCACCCCACGTCCACGTCTGTAGGAGATGCCCCTGCAACGCGGAGACGGCGCCGTCCCACGTGGTAGCGTCATCTACAGCATTAACGCTCGATGTCTCATTGCGGGTACCGGGTGAAGTCACACTGGTCACGGTAAGAGGCGCATCGGATCGTTCGAGGTCAGCGCCTGGTTGAGCGCTTCCTGCGCGGTCTCACGAGCCACGGGATCGCCGTCGCGAGCCAATCGCCGCAGGGCGCCAACCGCAATCTTTCCGCCGATTTGGCCGAGCGCGGCAATCGCGGCCATGCGCACCTCGGCATCCTCGTCGTCCAGGAGATCGAGTAGCAGGTCCACTGACCGCTCATCTCCAAATTCGCCGGAAGCGCGAACGGCTTCGAATCGAATTTCAGGATCCGAATTCTGCATCTCGTTCACAACGGTCGAAAACCAGCGCGGCGACAGGTTGCGCCCCATCGAGAAGATGCTGGAAATATGTATGTCGTGAATGATCGAGTCGAATGCCTCGGCAATCGCTTCCTCGACCTCCTCGTCATCGAAATAGGCCAGCGATTCCAGAGCGCGACGTCGCACCGGAACCTGTTCGTCTGATTGAAAGATGTCCATCAAGGTTTGGTGGACGCGCGACTGTCCTCTCGTCGTCAAGATTGCCGGTGACGGCCAGATAGCTGAATCGACCGAGTCCCTCGACGATCGCTCCACGCACCGCGGAGTCAAATTCCGTCTCCAACATTTTCAGGAGCTGATCCGCAAAGTAGGGGTTCTCGTCCTCCCAGAGTCCCTGAATCACCAACACCCTGACTTCGGCATCAGGGTCGTCGACGAATTGGGATAACACACGAGAGAAGTTCAGCTCAACGTTGGTTTCGGATTGTTCGAGCATCTGACGTACGACGAAGCGCCGCGTGTCGACTGGGAGCGACCGCAGCATGGGAAGAATCGCGGCGGCGGCGCCGCGATCGATGTCTGAAAGTCTCAGAACATCGCTCGCGCTCCGCTTGCCACTACTGAGTTCGGAGATTGCCTGAATCAGCTCGGGGTCGAGGTCTTCAGGACTTGGCGGGTTCGTAGTAAAAAACATCTTCCACGTCTGGATCTGTACTGAATGTCGAATTGTCATTGGCGGCCACGATGGAACGAATCAGATCCGCGCTCATGGGACGTTCCACGTTGCACGCGGGTACGAGATCATCGAGCATCGCCATGAATTTCGGGCTGTCGGACGAGCCGACTTGTTCGCCGACCCGCTCAAACACCGCGGCGAGCGTGAGCTCTGGCCGGCGACGGATGCGGTCCTCAAGCAACGGCAGATTCGCGAGCTGTGGGAATCGGTTTTCCGAAACGACCATGTCTTCCTGCGTAGCACAGTAGAACGTCATCGGACGGAACACATACCGCCCCCGCTTGTCATCGATTTGGAGCAGCTTGCGATCCTCGCCCGAGACGGGTAAGTACTCGATCAGGAAACGTCCATCCTGCTCATTGCGCTCCAACGTGAAGAGCGCGCCCGGCACGAGATTCTCGAGGAAGAAGCGTTCCAGACCGGCAACGTATCCTCCGCGATTCCCTGTCGGGAAGTGAAGCTCGACGAAGAACGTCTCATAGTTTTGCGGAGACTCGAAAACAATGACCGCCGCATGCTGATCGGGAAGCTCCGGCTTCGGGAACAGTGACGCGAACATGCCGTTCAAGGGCAATACGCCGTACTGGTATTCGTAGAACGTCAGCACATGCTCGACGACGGTCTCACCAGGCGGAAGCTCAGCGGCGGGCTCGTCGGCAAGGAAGCGGTAATCAGTGCCGATCTCGCTCGGCTTCCGTTTCGCTGTACCAATCGAGGGCAGACCGCTCGTCGACCAAAAGCGCCGCATCGACGTGCCGACATACTCGAACTCACGCTGCTCACGCGACAGGCGGAAATTAACCGCAAAGCGCATCAGATCGTATTCTTCGGCATTCGGCCGAACTCCAAGAACGTCCTGAAGCAGAGCTTCGTCGGCGAGCGGCTCGTTCCGCTCCAGAAGATACTCACGAAGTCGTCGCAAGTCGCCACGGCTTAGGCGCGGAACCTTCTCCTCAGCCATCCACAGATCGCCGAAGCTGGCAACCGTAATCTCGTCTCGAAGCTGGGCTGCGATCGTGGTGGCGAGCGCGTCGTCACCAAAGTCGCTGACGTCCGTGATCAACGTCTCGGGGCCGGAAGGCGCAACTCGCTCGACCGGTACCTCGACTGCCTCCTCGATTTCTGGCGCCTCGGCGGCCACCGCTTCGGCCTCTTGGTCGTCATCATCCGAGACCGACGGCCCGCCAACGAGCTCGGGCTCTGAAATTTCGGGAAGGTGCGCGACCTTGGCCCGCTTCAGTGGTTGAGCCGGTCGCTCTGGAGCCTGCTTGGGCTCGGCAAAGCGCTCAGCGAGCACATGCTCGCCGTCAACAACCGGTGGAGCGGGAGGCGTACCCTGCAGCGTGGTCGTTACGTAGCGAGTATCTTCGATCTCTTCGATACCAAATACGGCACCGTTGGCTTTCACGATCCGCTCGACATCGGCTTGCCATTCCTCAGCCGAACGATCGCCTCTGGTGGCGGCCAGATACGCGCCCAACGACGACAACGACGCCCTGACTGGCGCCGTCTTCGGGTAGAATCGAGCGGATGCCCGCATCACGTTGAACATGTCCAACGCGATTTCTTGATCCGCCTTTTTGCCCTTAAAACTGGGCGTAGGTGTGACCTCTGTCGCCTGCATGCCCGTCGCTCGCTCCTCTTGCCTGCTTGGCGGGACTGCTACTTCGACGAGCTCGCCCGATCTCGCAGCGCTTTAACGAGGTCAGCCGTTGTGATTGGCTGGCTCGAATTCCTAAGAACGGTCAATAGATACGTTATGTGTTCGCTGCTGAGCTGGAGATTGTCCATGGCGGTCCCTATCTACGATCTAACCCTTGAAGTCTACACGTGCACGTTCATTCCGACAATTTCTGTTGAGTGACAGGCTCATTGGTTCGCACACTCTGCAGCGCCAGAGCCACGGCACCCAGAACAGTTGAATCCGGCCCCAGTTGACTGGCGGTGAGGCGGACGCGACGTGCCGCGGATGGGAAAGAGTACTGTCGAACTCTCGCGCTCAACGGATCCATGAGCAATGAGCCGACGTCGGAGACCGATCCTCCAATGATGACGGTTGCAGGATTGAGCGTCGTGATGAGATTGGCCACGGCCAGGCCAAGCACCTGAACCGTTTCGGTGACGATCGCGTTCGCGATCGCATCTCCACGCCTCGATGCGTCAAAAATGGCCTTCACCGTTATCGTGCTGGGGTTCGCCCAGCGGCCAAGATCGTCTTCGGGACCACTCTCAAGTCGTTCGCGAAATCGAGCGACGATCGACGGTGCCGCGGCATATGCCTCCAGATGCCCAGGCTTGCCGCACGAGCAGATCGGCCCGCCGATCGAGACGACCATATGGCCGATCTCGCCAGCCGTGCTGCTGGCGCCGTGTAGCAGACGACCGTCAACGATAATGCCGCCGCCAACACCCGTCCCGAGATGCACGTAAACCACGTCGTCTGATCCGCGAGCGGCTCCATAGAGGATCTCACCGAGTGCCGCGGCACGCGCGCTGTTGTCGATCACGGTACGAATATTGAGCTCGTCTTCGACCAAGTTGACCAGTGGGAAGTCTTCGAAACCGGGGGCACGATGGGACAGCAGGGTGATTCCACGCGATACGTCGACCGGCCCGCCAAAGGCGATCCCGACGCGCACGATGCTATCCCGCTCGATCCGAGCCGAGTGACACGCCTGATCGACAAGACCGCGCACGATCTCCAGTGCCCCGGCGGCCGGGGTCATACTGTCGATCGAGCGTGCTTGCCCGACGATGCGTCCTGAGCCATCGGCAATCACGACCCGCTGCCCGCGACCACCGATCTCTATTCCACAGACGTTGATATGCGAGGTGAGTCGAGTGTTCCATCCACCCGGCAATCGAACTTGCTCCAAGGTGGCCTCCAGTGTGCTTCGACGGCGGACATCGGCCCCCACTGCCGACGCTGTCCGCCGTCAAGAAAGGCCATTCTAGCACGGCATCTGGACTTTGTGCGCAATTGCACGAACTGCTCACGTCATGGCAGTATTGCCGCGCAAATGCTTGCATCCACCGGGATTCGAATGTTAGACTCTTGCTTGCTCGTTGGAGCGAATATTCCCCGATAGCTCAATGGTAGAGCGAGCGGCTGTTAACCGCTAGGTTGTAGGTTCGAGTCCTACTCGGGGAGCCAGTGCGACAGGCATCACGGAGTACTTCCGGAGGTGCCTCTTTTGTTTTCCAGTGATTGACCACGTCCACCGTCGAAGTCGTTGACCGGCCCACGTTGGAGATGACCTCACGCGAAATTCAGGTTCGGTTCGCGCTCTTCTGCTTGTGTTTATCGCCGACGTTATCGCCTTCAACGCACGCCAGCAAGCGCTCACACCTTGCGTCCGATCAGCGAAATAGCGGTTGCCGTTCGTCATGCTACACTGCCCAGCGATGCGTTCTCTCACGAAATATGGAGGTTTGTATGCTCGCGTTGAGTGGTGACGACGTTCGCGCTCTGGTTCCGATGACGCGCGCGATCGAGTTGATGAAGGAGGTCTTTGGGGAGCTGTCCGCGGGGCGTGCATTCTCGCCATTGCGCACGCCAATCGACGTTCCGGACCAATCCGCCGTCACTCTCTTCATGCCGGCGTTCGTACCGTCGCAGCAAGGTCTCGGTCTCAAGATCGTATCCGTCTTTCCCAACAACCGAGACGCGGGCAAGCCGACGATTCACGCGCTGGTTGCGCTCGTGAGCGCCGAGACCGGCGAGCCGTTGGCAATCATGGACGGAACATTCCTGACCGCTCTGCGAACCGGCGCGGTCTCCGGCGCGGCGACCGACCTCCTCGCCCGCAAGGACAGCCGGGTATTGACGTGCGTCGGCGCCGGAACACAGGGCGTGACGCAGGCGTGGGCTGTCTCGTGCGTGCGTCCAATCGAGCGCATTTACGTGTCCGACATCAACGTCGATTCCGCCAAGTCGTTCGCTCAACGCCTCGGGCAATTCGCACCGGAACTCGTGGAACGGGTCGAACTGGTGACCGACATCGATCGTGCCATCGCTGAGTCCGACGTCATTTGCACTGCCACGACGTCGCGCTCGGCCGTGTTCAATGATGAGACGCTCAAGAACGGCGCGCATGTCAACGCCATTGGCGCCTTCACCCCGGAGATGCAAGAAATCCCGAGCGCCACCGTTCAACGAGCGCGGATCATCGTGGACAATGTCGACGCCGTCATGGCCGAAGCGGGAGACCTCATTATCCCGGTAGAACGGGGTGAGCTTGACCGGGATCGTGTCTCGCTCGAACTCGGTCAAATCGTGAACGGGTCCAAAGGTCGTCAAAACGACGTCGAGATCACGCTCTTCAAGTCTGTGGGGAACGCCGTACAGGACATCATTGTCGGGCACGAGGCGGTTGCCATGGCTGAGAGGCATGGGCGCGGACAACACATATCTCTCTAGCCCAATGTCCTCGACAACGCCATGCACCGGTCGGCAAAAAGGCAACGGCCCAGTCGTGATGACCGGGCCATTTTCATTCGAGTGAACCTGGATTCCGCGCTACATCGCGCCGGTGAGAGACAGGATACCGGGGCGACTCTCCATGGGGCAGACGCCCGCCGGGCACTCGCCCTCTTCCGTATGCGCGGCAAATTCGTCTGGGAACGCGTGCATCATGCCGAGCAACGGCATGGGCGCAACCTGCCCGAGTCCGCAAAGTGAGAGATCGATCACATTCTGGCTCGTCTTTGTGATGAGTTCGTTCTCGCCCTCGCGTGCTTCGCCGTTTCGGATGCGATCGACGATTTCGAGGAGCGCCGGGTTACCCAGCCGGCATGGCGTGCACTTGGCGCACGATTCGTAGCGGTTGAAGGCGGTCAAATAACGCGCGAAATCGACAGCGCAGACCGTTTCATCAAAGACGACGAATCCGCCCGATCCGAGCATGCCGCCGGCTTCGGTCATCGAGTCGAAGTCGACGGTCAAATTGAGCTGATCCTCCTTGAGCGGCCCGGCGGAGACTCCGCCTGTCTGCACACCCTTGAACGTGTAGCCCTCTTTCATCCCGCCCCATATGCCAAAGATGAGATCCTTCAACGGAAGTCCCATCTCGACTTCGGCGAGGCCGATGCGTTCAACAGGCCCCTGCACGGTGACCAGCTTGGTCCCTTTACTCTTTTCCGTGCCCAGCGATGCGTACCACTCACCGCCGTTATTGATGATGCTTGGGACACATGCGTAGGTCTCGGTATTGTTGAGCACGGTCGGACGCCGCCAAACACCCTCTTCGACTGAGCGCGGTGGCTTGGTGCGAGGCTGGCCACGCAGGCCCATGAGCGAATACATCAGCGCCGAGCCTTCGCCGCAGATGTACGCGCCGCCGCCGGTGCGGGTCTTCACGTGGCAGGTGATGCCGGTTCCGAGGATGTTTTCGCCCAGCAGTCCAAGATCGTACGCCTGCTCGACTGCCTTACGGAATCGCTTGATCGCCAGCACGTGCTCACCGCCGACGTAGTTGTACCCGTTCGCCGTTTCGAGCGCGAAGCAGCCAATCATGATGCCTTCAAGCACCAGGTGAGGATTGCTCTCGATCAGACGACGGTCCTTGAAGACGTTCGGCTCTCCTTCGTGACTGTTGGCAACCACGTACTTGGGCCACACTTGCGTGCGTCGGCCACTCTCCCACTTGATACCGGCAGGGAACCCGGCCCCCCCACGGCCCCGAACGTTAGCGGTCTTTACTTCCGCCACAACTTCGTCCGGCGTCATGTCGAAGAGCGCTTTGATCCAGGCGCTGTAGCCGCCGACCGCGATGTAGTCTTCGATCGACTCAGGATTAATCGCGCCCGCATGCTCGAACAGGAGTCGCCGCTGCCCCTTCATGAACGGGTGCTCGTTCAGTGGCTGAATACCGTTGAACGGCTCGTCGGCTCGAACGCCCATGGCCCACTCAGCCATCTGGTCGCCGCGCTTGATCGCCGCGACAAGTGCAGGAACGCGATCAGTGGTGATGTTCATGTAGACGACAGGAGGATGGTTTGGTCCCGTCACTTCGACGAACGGCTCGGCCCAACACCAACCAGCGCACCCGACTTCACGAAGGTCGGCGTCGAGACTGGCCTGCTCGAGTGCCAGGCGAAGATGCTCAAACGTCTTGGCCGCGCCGCGAGCCAGACTGCACTCACTGATGCCGACGCTGACGGACCAGCGCTCCCCAGCCAGACGTCGCGACCATCGGTCGGAGGCGTCGGCGGAATACTTCTGAAAATCGTTTCGGCTATTCAACGCCATCAAGTTCCTCCGCCGATTGACCGTTGCGAATCGAGTCCATGGCCTCTGCCAGACGCTCACGCGTCAGATGCCCGAGGTACGTATGATGATCGATTTGCACGCAGGGAGCCAGATTACAGACCCCGAGACAGCCATTCACGATTTGAATTGAGAACTGACCGTCCTGCGTGCGACCATCATGCCCCATTTTCTGACCGTCCCGGACTTCGTCAATAAGTCGCTCCGACCCCATCACGTAACAAGCGGCGCCATGACAGAGCAGCATGGCATGCTCACCTGGTGGGTCGGTGCGGAAGTCGGCGTAGAAGGTCAGCAGTCCAAAGATGCGATTGATGGTCACACCAAGGTGATCCGCGATCGCTTGCGCGGCGATGCGAGGAACCCATCCATATAGTATCTGGGCTTCCTGACACGCTCCCAGGATGAGCTCCTGAGCCTCTTGATATCCGTCTGGAGTAAAGTCGCGTTTGAGAATTGATCGAAGTGGTTCGAGGTCGATGTCTTCTTCGGATTGCACGAGATGAGCCAACTCGCCGCCTCTCTGCATGTGCGAGTCCTCCACGAACGGACCCAGAGTTAGAACCCACCTCGCAGTATAACAAGGTGGTATAGGGTCAACAACGCATGATTCCGCATGAAATAAGCCCAAACGCAGACGGCGTCCGGGTCGGCGACATTGTTACACTTTTGTTCGACGCGGGCACGTCGATGGCGTGCCCGCGCATGATGCCCGCAGTATCAATGGAGTCATTATCGTGTGGTGGTGGGAACGAATCATTGACGACAAGATCAAGTCGGCGCAGGAGTCGGGTGCCTTCGACAATCTGAAGAACCACGGCAAGCCACTTCCGGACGACGGTGAGCCCAACGGCGAGGACTGGCTCGCGAACCATCTGCTACGCCAGGCGGGTGTGCTTCCGACGTGGCTGCAGCTTCGTACGGAGATCTACCACGAACGACCTCGGGTCCTCGACGCGTTGCATGAATATGAATCAGAGCGTGCCAAACGTGATCCGTTCAATATTCGAGACTCAGCCATTCTGGTGCGGTTGGAAGAACGCTACATCGAATGCGCCACCCAGGTGAACAAGAAGATCGATGAGCACAACCTTCGGTGCCCATCGATCTCGCTCGAGATTCCACGTTTTCAGGAAGATCTGATCCGGCGACGTCGTCTGGCCTATTGACTGCAGATCTTGCGGACCTTCTCGACCAGCGACGGCGGAGCGGATACGTCGCGGCAGCATCGTCGCACAGCGCGCAGACACATTTTCCTCGAAGTGAAAGCGATCGCGGCAGGGCGGGCAATCGTCGAGATGCTGCTGCACCTCCGACAAGCTCTTGCTGCGACAATTCGCGATCCAGATATTCGTACAGTTTGTCCAGGGTATCTCTGCAATCACCCATGGGACGCTTCTCCTGCATGCCTTACGTCTACAAGCGACCCAACCAACATGCGCTGGAGCCGCCGGCGCGCGCGGTGCAATCGAGACATTACGGTGCCAATCGGTATATCAAGTATGTCCGCAATCTCGCGGTACGCGAAGCCCTCAACGTCCGCCAGCAACACGACCTGACGGAACTCGTCCGACAGCGACTCTAGCGCAACGACGACGTTGTCGTCCGTGATCCCGGCGAGGACCTCCTCCTCGGGTCCGCGTGATTCCGGTTGAAAACCAGAATCGATCAGGTGCGCGTACACATAATACTCTTCGACATCGTCCAACGACGTGTTCCGCGGTTGCCGTGTACGTTTGCGGTACTCGTTGATGAACGCGTTCGTCATGATCTTGAACAACCAAGCCCGTAAATTTGTGCCCGGCGTGAATCGATCAATAGAACGAAACGCTCGGAGGTAGGTTTCCTGCACCAGATCCTCGGCATCAACAGGGTTTCGCGTCATGCGTACGGCGGTTCGATAGAGGGAGTCAATGTGGCTGAGCGCCTCCTGCTGAAGGGATTCTCGAACCGGCTCGGGATGTCGGCCGTTTTCAGTCACCAGGTTTTGCCCCTTACTGTTGAGCACCACAGAGAAGGCGATAAGATTCGGGCGACGACCGCTCGCGCCTCCCAGAAATTGAACCAACGAGCAACGGAAATGTGCAATTTGAGGTGCGCGCGGATTCGCGGAGGCTCAGCTGCGGCGCCAATTGAAGAGCGCCGCGAAGTCCCCGTCGAACGACTCAAGAAACTCATGCAGATCGAGCACGTCGTCCACGGTGACAGATTCCTCGGACGCATCTTCGGAAACCGTTTCGGTGGGATTGGTCATCTCGTCGATCTCGGCGCCCTCGCCGTCAACGACCGCTGCCACGTACGCCTGTGCGTCGCAATGCGAGCAACGCACGGAGAGCACCCAAAGCTCACCCTGGCGCTCGATGACGCGTGCGTCGTCGAGCGAGTATTGATGCTTGCAGTGAGAACATTGTTCGAGAACCGAGACTACGGTTCGTCGAACGTCAAACTCGTTTGAATCCATACCATCTCTTCGGATATTGATAGATCAGTTGTCACGACGTTTCTCGAAGTCTTCAAAGTCAAGTGAGTTGATGAAATCGCGGAAGACGGAGAGGTCGGTTCCGGCGGGCACGTCGTCACTCGTCCGCTCACGATCCGGGACACCCTCCTCGTCATCTTCTCCTTCTTGCTCGAGCGTCACCCCCGCTTTGTCCATCACCGCTTCATCAACGAGAATTGGAACCTTGACGCGCACGGCGAGAGCGATAGCGTCGCTCGGGCGACTGTCGATCTCGATCGTCTTGCCGCTCTGATCGATGACGATTCGAGCATAGAAGACGTCCTGTGACAAATCGGTGACCAACACCTGACGAACGATACCACCCATGTCACCGATGATTGTCTTCATCAGATCGTATGGAAGCGGACGCGCCGACGACATCGATTGAAGCTCCATGGCGATCGCCTCGGCCTCGAACGGGCCGATCCAAATCGGAAGATGACGCTCTCCGGACACTTCTTTCAGAATGACGACGCGGTGTTGTGTCACGAGACTGACGCGGATGCTTTCAACAACCGTCTCGATCATTCAGGATACCTTCCTCTCGCATCCTGTCGATCCATGTTTGTCAATTCTGCTGCGGTGACTTCCGAACGAGTTCGGGCGGCAAGAGACTCTCGATCGATTCTACTACCGGTCCAATACTCGAGCCACCGTTTATTTGCCGAGCGAGAATGACGGGTCGGACAAGATTTTTGCTTGCGATGGCGGCCAATACGCGACCCAGGCTTTGCCGATGACCGACGAAATCGGCACTGCTCCAAACACTCGTGAATCGCTGCTGTTGTTTCGATTGTCGCCCATGACGAAGACGTAACCCTGCGGGACTGTCACGTCCTCCGTGGCGATTCCTCGCCACTCGGTCGGGGAGGTCAAGTACGTCTCTCGAGAGCCGCTGGTCGTTGATATAGACCGCCCCGTCATGAACCGAGATCTTTTCTCCCGGCAGCCCGATGATGCGCTTTATATAGGGCTCGGTGTGCTGCCCAGGTGGATTGAACACCACGATATCACCGCGCGACGGTTTGCCAAACGGATACCAGTCGCTCGACGTGCTCGACTCCCACGGCAGCCAATTGACGTTGAAATGAACATACGCTCGCCGGTTGACGATCAATAGCTCACTGTTCTGCAGATTCGGCTCCATGCTTTGGCCGTCAACACGGAAATTGAGGACGATGGTTCGGACGGCCACAAAGATGAGTACGGCGAGTAGGAGCGTCTCGATGATCTCCTGAACCGCTGATTTTCGTCTTTTCCGAGCTTCAGATTGGCTGGGGATCGATTCGTCTTCGATGGAATCCTGATCGTCATCTTCGGGTGCGGTCGGCTCTTGCCGGAGGGAGACGGGTCTCATCGGGCCCTCTATCTGTCGTGCTCCCAGGGGAAGATCCTCACCGGATCTCAGTTCTCCCACTCGTCCTCCGAATACATGGTCCCGCTCGTTGTGGGACGTGACACTCTGCGATTATACATGTCGCCCGTTGCCCCCCATGGCCGATTGGGACCACTGTGGGATGTGACAAACAGGACCCGTCTCTTACCATTCGTAGACGATTGAGCTAGGCAGTAGTCGCATAAGGAGCCGTCTCTGCGACTGAAACGTGACTTCAAGCCAACGCGACGACCGGCGCCCGTTGTAACGGTTGAGCCCGAGGTTCAGGATCAAGACACCCTGACGCCCGGAACCGTTCTCGAGAACCGGTACGAGATACTGCGCGTCTGTGGCCGTGGTGGAATGAGCACCGTCTACGTTGCTCGTGATCTCCGTTTCAGCCACGTCGAGCGACTGTGTGCCATTAAAGAGATGGTCGATCGGGCTCGCGACCATCAGACTCGTATGTTGCGGATGGCCAACTTCGAACGCGAAGCATCCCTTCTGGCGACGCTGAGCCATCCAGCCATCCCCAAGATTTACGACTACTTCTCCCGCAGTGGATTGATCTATCTCGTTCTCGAGTTCATCGACGGCGAGGACCTCGAGCACGTCATCTCGAGATCGCAAGAACCGATCGAGGAAGATACGCTGATCGAATGGTCCGATCAGATCCTGGACGTCCTCTCGTATCTCCACGAACATCAACCGGAACCGATCGTGTTTCGCGACCTCAAGCCATCGAACATTATGCTGCGCTCGGACGGATCGATCTCGCTCATCGACTTCGGCATCGCCCGCACGTTTCAACCGCTCCAGCGCGGGACGATGATTGGCACTGAGGGATACGCACCGCCAGAGCAATACCGCGGCATCTCGGAACCACGTGGTGACGTCTACGCCATGGGGGCGACGCTCCACCATCTGTCCACTTGCTCGGATCCACGAAGCGAGCCACCGTTCACATTCGCACAACGACTACCCCGAGAGATCAATCCGCTCATCACCGCAGAGTTCGAGAGCGTGGTGCTCAGAGCGGTCGCTTATTCGCCCGCCGATCGTTTTCCCTCGGCCGCCGCAATGCAGCAAGCACTCACGACTATCGGTCAGATCACGAGCGACCGCGCCAGCATTGATTTGCCGAATTACGACGAGAAGCCAGCGGCGGCGGATGAGTTCTTTCAGATCGGCGTTTCGTCTGAGCCACGGGAAGAACAGCACGTCGACGCGGTCTCGAGTGTCGAGCCCGAAGAGCGCGTGCTATGGACCATACAGACGGCAGACGAAGTGCGTGGAACGGCGACCGTCGCCGGTGAGTATGGGTACATTGGCTCATATGACCAGCATCTGTATGCCTTCAAGGTGCGTGACGGTGGTATCACCTGGCGGTTTCGAGCGCAGCGCGGCATCGTGTCACGACCTCTGGTTGTCGACGGAAAAGTGATCATCGGGTCCGAGGACCATTGCGTCTATGCGATTCATGGCCATACCGGCCGCATGGCGTGGTCGTTCCGAACAGCCATGCCCATTCGTTCATCCGCGGTGCAATATGGCGATGCCATCGTCATCGGATCGGATGACGGTTACTGCTACTGTCTGGACATCGAACAGGGCCATCTCCTCTGGCGACAGCGAGCCTGGGGACCGATTCGCTCGAGCGCCGCCATTGCGGATGATGTCGTGGTGACCGGTTCCGACGATGGAGCGCTTCACGCGTTCTCCGCGGTTGATGGACGGCAGCTCTGGCGACATCAGCTTGGTCGAGAAATCGTCTCATCACCAACGATTCGTGACGGGATGGTCATCGTCGGGTGCAACGACGGAGGGCTCTACGCCGTCGACGTCGAAAGCGGTAACCGTAGATGGACGGTGAAGACCGACGGGCCGGTCATCGCATCGCCGAGAATCGTGTCCGATGCCGTCATCGTTGGTTCGGTCGACGGCAAAGTGCACGCCGTGGGCTTGAGCGATGGTTCGGTTCGATGGGTCAATCAGATCGCAACGCAGATTACGTCGAGCGTGACTATTGACGGTCGCCGTGGGTATGTCGGCACGGTTGATGGCTACGTTGTCTGCCTGAATCTCGAATCAGGCGAGATTGACTGGAGCCACAAGATTGGCAGTCCAATCGTGTCGACACCGACGAAGAGTGGTTCGATACTGATTGTTGGGGCAATGAACGGGAAGATTTTCGCCGTACGAGCTTGAGGTCCTATTCAGCGCTTTCCAATCGTTGCGGTCGACGCGCCGCAAGGTGAACCAGATGAGATACACGCGATCCATGAGATGAGGAATGCTCAATGCCGATTCGAGTCGTCGTCCACATTCACAACGAAGATCCATTTCTGGCTGAGATGGACGACCTTCCCGATCCCAAAGACAACTTCATCATGGTTCGTCACCCCCGTAAGCGGGATGGAAAGGCATTGACGTTCATCACGACCGGCGCTACCGCGTTCGTTTATCCATGGTCACGCATCTCATTCGTCGAAGTGATGGATGAGACGCAGGCGCCTGATTCCGTCGTCGGGTTCTTCCGAGAAGAAGGTCGAGTCGGTCGCATGTGACCCGCATCAGTGCCCTACGCCAATTGCAACAAAACGGTCACCGAAATCGGTGACCGTTTACATATTCTCGCTCTTAATGATGACCGCGGAGTGCGAGTCTAGACGTCCTCGCGCATGGTCTCACCAGTCGGCTTTACCGTGGTGCTGTCATCCGAATTGGCGGACTGCTCGTCCGTGGTCGCGGTTCGGAATTCCTTGATGCCACGACCAACGGCGCCACCAATTTCCGGCAGCTTGCCCGCGCCGAAGATGATTACAACGATCAACAAAATGAGCACGAGCTCTTGCCAGCCCAAACCGGCCATATTCGAGTTCCTCCGTTCGACGGTTTTCGCGCCCTGAAGCTAGGGCCGCGATTATACCGTAGCGCTCCACCAGACAACCACAACTATGCCACATAGCTTGGCATAATCGCTATGGAGTCGCCTTCTTTGAACCTTCGGTCAAGTACCACGTCGATATCTGCTGGAACCGATCGCTTGAATCCACGAGCGACTGCGGGCTCACTCCATGTACCGCCGAAGAAACTACAAAGAGGTACCGCGGATAGTACAGAATGACCGCCGGGGCCTGATTCATGAATTCTTGTTGAAACTGGTCATAGAGTTGTCGCCGTTTGTCGATGTCGGTCGTCGCCCGCGCATCCGTAAGCACCTTGTCAATATCGGCATCATTCACGCCGGTGACGTTCAACCCGGTGCTCACTTCATTCGAGCTCCAAACGTCGAGACAGTCGGGATCGCCGTTTCCAAAGTGACCGCCGAAAATCGCAGCCGAAAACTGCCGATTTGCCAGTGCTTGGTTCACCTGGTCTGACGTCATTTGCTGAACGTCGACCCGGACATGGATCTCGCCGAGCTGTTGCGCGATCGTTTGCGCCATCAGCAGACGTTCCGAGTCATCCGCGTTCACCAGCAACTGAAAGCTCAGGCTGGCACCACCGTTTTCACGGACGCCGTCGTCAGCCACGTATTTCCAGCCAGCCGAATCGAGCAGGTCGCCTGCCTTTTGCGGGTCGAAATTGGTCGGCTGCGGAGAAAAAGCCCATGACGTTGAGGGAATCGGACTCGCCCCCGCTACCGTCTGAGACTTGAGCGGTCCGTTGGTCAACTGCGTGGGGTCGACAGCCAGCGCAAGCGCTTGCCGCACGACCTGATTCGAGAATGGCGCAACTCGCGTGTTGAAAAAGAGTGCGGTGTAGCTCATCAGCTGAGGAGCATAGATGGAATCAGTCTTGGGGAGGGAGCCGGACCGAAGCAGCTGATCGTCAGTCAACGAACCGCTGGCCTGGACATCGCCGGTCTTGACGGCTGCGAGCAACTTGTCCGCATCACCGAAGTATTTGATCGTGATGGCGTTCAGCAGCGGCGCGTCGCCGGAATACGCCGGGAACCCTTCGAGCTTGAGCTCTTGTGATGACTTGTCGTACGAGACGAACTTGAACGGCCCCGTGCCGATTGGCGAGAGGTTGAATGGGTCCACGCTCAAATCCTCGGCGGTTACGCCGCCTAGAACATGCTTTGGAAGTATCGCCAGATTCAAATAGTTGAGAAATGGGGAGAACGGAACCATCAAATGAAACACGACGGTTGAATCATCCGGCGTATCTACCACGATGGGCTGCCAGAAACGTGAGAGTTGTGGATCGCCCGGGAAATCTGGGGACTGAACCAGGCCGATCGTGAACCGCACGTCCTGTGACGTGAAGGGCGCTCCGTCGTGCCAGGTGATACCGGAGCGCAACGTCACGGTATAGGTGAGCCTGTCGTCGCTGATTTTCCACGACTTCGCCAACTCTGGCGTCGGCATTCCGCTGCCGTCGACTCGGGCAAGGCCGTCGAACAGGAGCGTGGACAGATCGCGCTCGGTCTGAGTTCTGGCGAGGAGTGGATCGAACGTCGTCGGCACGCCCACGTCACCCTCGACGAGCGTTCCGCCTTTTGTCGGAACTGCGTTTGAAGTTGGGAATTGCGTTGCCTGGTCTTCTGTCGTTGGAGACTTCTTGTCGGAAAAAGACCGCTGCGCGAAAAAGACCGCGGTGGCGATAACGAGCAGAACGAGAATCGCCGTTCCCACTCGAGCAATCGGCCGAGATCGGCCAGGTTGGGAACGACGATTTTGTCGACGACTATTGCGTCGGTCAGGCACGAGAATCGCTGTCCGACATCAAGAACTACATGAGGAAGTCGGCGAGTATGGCAACCGCTACGAACACGATCGCAACGCCGATGGTGAATTGATAGAGCGTCTTCTCGAGTCCGCGTCGTGTGCGATAAATGGACGAAGAGCTTCCACCAAATGCTCCGCTGAACCCTGATCCCTTGGACTGCATGAGAACGACGAGAATCAGCACGACGGAGATCAGGATCATCGCGATGCTGAGAGCGGTTGTCATGATCGATTCCTTAGCCCTAACAACGGGAAAACAACGTCCGAAACTATATCACCATACCGAGGACTCGATCATCGCGCCGCGTCGATGATCTGAGCGAAGTCGGCCGGTTTCAGGCTCGCACCACCGACGAGCGCGCCGTCGACATCCGGAAGTGACAGCAGATCCGTCGCGTTGCCTGCGTTCACGCTGCCGCCATATTGAATGCGAATAGCGTCCGCCGTGGAGGAGTCGGCAATCTCCGCGAGCGTCCCCCGGATGAACGCGGCCATCTCCTCGGCGTCGCCCGGAGTCGCGGCTCGCCCCGTGCCAATCGCCCAGACGGGTTCATAGGCGATGACGATTTGCTTCAGTCGATCTCGATCGACCTCGTCCAAGGCCGAAACGAGCTGACGCTTGACCACCGATTGTGCGTTGCCATCTTCACGCTCTTCCAGCAGCTCGCCGACACAGAGTATCGGCGTGATACCGTGCCGGAGAATGGCGTCGACCTTCGCAGCCACAACGTCATCCGTCTCACCGAGTAAATGGCGACGTTCACTATGGCCGGCGACTACGTATGTGCAGAATGGCGCCAGCATCACCGCCGAGACTTCTCCGGTGAACGCTCCACTGTCGTGAGTCGCGCAGCTCTGCGCACCCAGGGCAAATCCGGCCGCAATCGTCCGATCGTGGATTGGCACGATCCACGGGAACGGCGGGATAAGCACGCGTTCGACGTCCGATTCGCGTGGCTGCAAGTTGGCAAGCTCGGTGACGATGGAGGTTGCCTCCTCCAGCGACGTGTTCATCTTCCAGTTGCCTGCGACGATTGGCGTTCGCACGAGTTCTCTACTCCTTCACTTCGAGCGCCGCGATCCCCGGCAGACGCTTACCCTCAAGGAATTCCAGTGATGCTCCACCACCGGTTGAAATGTGGGAGATCTTGTCGGCCAATCCGATCTGCTCGATCGCGGCCACGGAATCGCCCCCACCAACCAAGG
The DNA here is from genome assembly GCA_963822235.1 of uncultured Chloroflexia bacterium. GTDB lineage: Bacteria > Chloroflexota > Chloroflexia > Thermomicrobiales > Thermomicrobiaceae > CALAGB01. Next base: position 1,429,602 of record CAWGGU010000001.1, on the reverse strand, counting down.
TGAAGCCATGTGAATCGGCAACGGCTTGGGCCACACCTTTCGTCCCCTTGGCGAAGGGCTCAAGCTCGAAGACGCCCATCGGGCCGTTCCATACGATGGTGCGTGCAGTCTTAAGCGCCTCGGCAAACGTGCTGACTGTGGACGAACCAACGTCGAAGATCGCCATATCAGGTGGAACATCGTCCACACTGACCTCACGTGCCTCGGCGTCTGCATCCATGCGTTCGGCCACGACCGCGTCGACGGGCAGCAATAGCTCCACGTTCGCAGCCCGCGCCCGCTCGAGAACGTCGCGCGCGACGTCGACATTGTCTTCTTCGACAAGCGACTTGCCGACGTCGTGTCCCTGCGCCTTCAGAAACGTGTTCGCCATGCCCCCCCCGATCAACACCTTGTCGACCGTTTCGAGCAGATTGTCGATCACGCCTATCTTGTCCGAGACCTTGGCACCACCCAGGATGAGCGCATAGGGCGACTCGGGATTCTCGACAACACGCGAAAGCGCTGCCACCTCCGCTTGAAGCAAGAGGCCCGCAGCAGAAGGGAGAAACTCGGTCATTCCGACCGTCGACGCGTGCGCCCGATGTGCGGCGCCGAACGCGTCATTTACATACAAGTCCGCCAGTTCGGCCAATTCCCCGGCGAAATCGCTTCCGTTCTTTTCCTCTCGGGGGTCGAAGCGCAAGTTCTCCAGAAGCGCCATCTGACCGTCTTCCAGAGTGGCGGATACGCGATGTGCTTCTTCGCCCACTACGTCGCGTGCGTAAGCGACGTCCGCGCCGAGAAGCCCCGCGAGCGCGCGCGCCACCGGTTCGAGCCGTAGCGAATCCCGCACTTGCCCCTTCGGACGGCCCAGGTGCGACGCCAGGATGAGTCGGGCGCCTCGCTCGCGAAGCAAATTGATTGTCGGCAAGCTAGCACGAATTCTGGTGTCGTCGGTGATGATGCCGTCGTCGAGCGGAACGTTGTAGTCTACGCGGACGAAGACGCGTTTTCCGCGCACATCCATGTCCTGCACCAGGCGAAGTTCCATTGACGCTCCTTAGATGTTCGGTCGATCGAACTTCCGATTCATGCCCCACATCGCCAGGTCAAGACGAAGAGGCCGGATCGGTCGTTGCAACCGGATCCGGCCTCAAATGATTCGATCATTTCCTGAGAAGTTCGCTCGGCGACCGAATCCGGTTTGAATGTTTCCGAGTCCCGAGCTAGCTGATTCCCATTTCGGCCATCATGTTCGCGAGGTCGGCAACCCGGCAGGAATAGCCCCACTCGTTGTCGTACCAGGCGATCACTTTGACCATGTTCCCGTCCATGACCATGGTCGAAAGGCCATCGACGATCGACGAATGCGAATCGCCGCGGTAGTCGGTCGAAACCAACGGTTCGTCCGAGTAGCCGAGAATGCCGACGAGATCCTCCTCCGACATCGCCTTGAAGACGCCATTGAGCTCTTCGACCGTTGTCGGGTTTTCAATCTCAGCCACAAAGTCAATGATCGAGACCGTCGGCGTCGGGACGCGCAGCGCGAACCCATCGAATTTCCCTTTGAGCTCAGGGATGACCAACGCTACCGCGCGTGCGGCTCCAGTTGTCGTTGGCACGATGTTGAGGGCCGCGGCACGAGCACGCCGCAAGTCCTTGTGTGGGCCGTCGAGCGTCACTTGATCGTTGGTGTACGAGTGGACGGTCGTCATAAAGCCACGGCGAATGCCGTACTTGTCTTGCACGACTTTGGCGACAGGCGCCAGGCAGTTCGTGGTGCACGAGGCATTTGACACGATGTTGTGCACGTCTGGATCGTACATCTCTTCATTGACGCCCAGCACGATCGTGATGTCCTCGTTCTTGGCGGGTGCCGTGATGATGACCTTCTTCGCGCCGCCCTCGATGTGTCCGCGCGCTTTCGCAGCGTCAGTGAAAAATCCGGTTGACTCGATCACCAGATCGACGCCGTTATCGCCCCACGGAATGTTCGCTGGATCACGCTCGGTGAAGACTTTCACCTCATGACCGTCAACGGTCAGCGAACTGTCGGATGACTCGACGTCGAAATCGTAGACACCGTACGTGGAGTCGTAACGAAGAAGATGCGCCAGCGTGTGCGTGTCCATCAGGTCGTTGACGCCGACGACTTCGATTTCGTCGTCATACTCTCCAACGATCGCCTTGAACACCTGCCGGCCAATACGGCCGAACCCATTGATCCCAACTCGAACTGCCATCTAAGCCCCCTTGTTTTGTTTCGCCTGCGCGTGCAAGCCATCTGATTTGACACTCAAATTCGTCGCGAGGTCTCGAACCTCGACTTCGTACCGTCCGTTGCTCGCGCCCGAAGGCTTGCCTGAATTCGTCAGGCGATGGGCCCGACCGAGCTTGAGCAGCTCCGTCGACAGCTTCTCCGGATCGTGTCGCAACGGAAATTCCGGGTTGACCACATCGCGCAAGACGATCGTTACGTCGTCTCCAAGCCGTTCGATTCCTTCGAGACCAACCGCGTTCACCGACCACTCCGGTTTGATCTTCGCGGCCGCCGGGTCGAAGTTGCTGTTGACCAGCACGTAATCAACCGCGTGTCCACCTACATGATCGCGCAACGCCGCCACATGCTCAACTACACCGAAGTTGTCCGTTTCGCCACGTTGGGTCGCCACATTGCAGACGTACACCTTGGCTGCCTGCGAGCACCTCACCGCATGGGCGATTCCTTGCACCAGCAAATTCGGCAAAACCGACGTGTAGAGACTTCCGGGACCAAGCACGATTAGATCGGCTGAGAGAATGGCGATGATGGCCGGATCGTAGGGATCGGGTTCACCAGGCTCCAGAAATACGCGTCGAATCTTGGAGCGCTCGCCGGTGATGTTCGACTCGCCGCGAATGACTCGACCATCGGCCATCTCGGCGCAGACCTCGATGTTGTCCAGCGACGACGGCAATACCTGCCCCCGCACCGCGAGAACTCGCGACGACTCGACCACCGCACGCTCAAAGCTTCCCGCTACCTGGGTCATGGCCGTAATAAAGAGGTTTCCGAAGCTATGACCAGCGAGAGACGAATTTTCCTGCTCGAAGCGATACTGGAACAGATCTCCCATCAGCGGTTCCGCGTCGGCGAGTGCCACGATGCAATTGCGGATGTCTCCAGGAGGTGGCATGTTGAATTCGGTGCGCAGTCGTCCGGAGCTTCCGCCGTCATCACCCACCGTTACGATGGCCGTTATGTCGACATTGTTGGTCTTCAGTCCACGCAGCAACGTGGACAACCCGGTTCCGCCGCCAATGGCGACGACCCGAAGTTCCGGTTCCGTCGGGCCAAAGCGATGAGAATGGATAATTTCAGCAAGTCCCTGGTCGCCAGGACGTTGATCGAGGAACGGTGCCAGTAACGAGCGGCCCAATTGCAGGGCGCCAAGCCCGACGAACAACGTACCGCCAACGAGCACAATGATTTCACGGAACGGGTGTGGAATGAATTGCAATGTGACGGTTTGAACGAAGTTGGTTGCGCTGTCCGGGAAGTGGTAATTTCGATAGATCCAGGCGAGAGCCATCGCCAACGCGAGACTCGTCATGACGATTCCGGCGATGAGAAGCGCGATCCAACGCTTGATCAGCATCCCCGGACGAAGCCAGGTTCGGAGCTTCATTCATCCCCCTGTTGCTCCCGCGCGGACCGTAACTGGCCGCGCAGAATTATAGCACGGAGGCTTTCCAGGCCCGTTCATCCGCTCGTTTCAAATTCCTCGAATTTGATATACTTCTTGAAGGAATCGACATTGCCCTGGTCAAAGTGGGCTGCGCCCACTTTCGTTTTTTCTTGGCCTCTGACGATCCTCGTTGCGGGAACGTCAACACCCCGAGTCACCGAATGCACTCAGGAACAGGTCGGCGAAGGAGGTTTCCCTCAAAATGAAGAGCGATTTTTATACCGCCATTGCGCAGATCGCCGCTGAGCGGGGCATTCCACGGGAAGCAGTTCTTTCGTCAGTGGAGCACGCGCTGAAGACCGTCTACAAGAAGATGGCGAATACGGAAGAAGAAGTTCAGGTCGAGATGGACCAGACGACCGGCACGATTCGCATCTACGTTGTGAAGCAGGTTGTCGAAGAGGTCGAAGATCCAGAAACCGAGATGACGGTTCAGGAAGCCCGCAAGACACATCCCGAGTCAGTCATCGGCGACACCGTTCGATTTGATCGAACGCCACAGAATTTTGGTCGCATCGCGGCGCAGACGGCCAAGCAGGTCGTGCTGCAGCGCATTCGCGATTTCGAACGTGAAGGCGTCTACACCGAATACATCGATCGCGTCGGCGAAGTTCTGAACGGCATCGTGCAGCGAGCCGATCCCAAGGCCGTGATAGTCGACCTCGGCAAAGCCGAAGCCGTAATGCCCGCGCGTGAGCAGGTCGCCAATGAGCGCTACCGTCCGGGTCAGCGTCTCAAGGTCTATCTGGTCGAAGTCAACAAGGATCCTCGCGGCCCGCAGTTGATCGTTTCACGAACGCATGCAAATTTGATCAAGCGACTTTTCGAACTTGAGGTCCCAGAGATCTTCAGTGGCGCCGTTGAGATTATGGCGGTCGCCCGCGAGCCTGGGCTGCGATCGAAGGTCGCCGTGGCCGCGCGGCAGGAGAAGGTCGATCCAGTCGGCTCCTGCGTCGGCGTACGCGGAGTTCGTATTCAGAACATCGTGAACGAGCTCTACGGTGAGAAGATCGACGTCATCGAGTGGTCACCGGATTTGCCGTCATTCATTTCCAACGCGCTGAGCCCGGCCAAGCCGATCAGCGTCTCATTGAACGACGAAGAGAAGGTCGCGCGCGTGATCGTGCCGACCGATCAGATGTCGCTCGCCATCGGCAAAGATGGTCAGAACGCCCGCCTGGCATATAAGCTCACGGGCTGGCGCATCGATATCAAGGATCCGGAATCGCTGCGATCCGACGACGAGGACATCCTGATTCGTGCACGTGAGGCGCTGGCCGGCGTGCCGGACGACATGATGAGCCTCGGTCGCCAGCCGCGATTGGTCAAGACTGACGGCATGATCAACGTTCGCGAGAAGGATTTCGGGCCGCTGCCCGACGATCTCATCAACATGAGCGTCGACGTCGAGGTCGAGGACGGAATCCTCAACGTTTACTACAACCGAGATCTGCGGGCACGGTTCGACTTCGACTCAACCGTCGAAGTTCCGGTCACCGAAGAGACCGAATCGCCTGTCAATCGCTAACGACCGGCGGGACGCGCAGGCGTCCACGTCGAAGGTGGAAACATGTCAGAGAGCATCGGAGCGCAAGCGAGGCGCAAAGGACCTCGCCCAAAGCACGTTCCGTTGCGAACGTGTGTGGTATGTCGCGAGAAGGACGCTAAGCGACAGTTCGTGCGCATCGTTCGGACCTCAGACGAAGGAGTCCAGATCGATCCGACCGGGAAACGAAACGGGCGTGGTGCTTATCTGTGCACGAGATTTTCGTGCTGGGAACGTGCCGCGAGCGGAAACGCACTCGACCGGGCACTCAAGACTGAGATCGATTCGGACGTTCGAGACCGGCTGCTCACGTATGCCGACGAGCACTTCCGGAGGGACGACGCCGCACAAGACTGATGCCGCGCCATAAAGGAGGCCCTTATGAGTCAAAATCGTCGAAGAGGTGGTCGCGGCGGAGGACGTAACCGTTCCTCACGAGATCGAAACAACCCAGCTTCACAGGCAGCCGGACGTTCGACCCAGGTGATGGAAGGTCGCAGGCCGGCTCCACCAACTGAGCCGGTGGTCATCGGCTCGGCAATGTCCGTTGGAGAGCTCGCCGACGCCCTGGGAATCAATCCGGTCGAGGTTATCAAGAACCTCATGGCCCGCGGCATCATGGCCAACATCAACCAGCAGATCGACTTCGACACCGCTTCGGGTGTGGCCGCGGATCTTGGTTACGAGACCGAAGAGCACGTTCCCGAGGTCGTTCAGCATGCCAACAAGGCCGTCGAGAATCGCCGTGGAGAAGGTGCGACCGATCCCGACGCCATCACGCGTCCTCCAGTCGTCACCATCATGGGTCACGTCGATCATGGCAAGACCAAGCTTCTCGACTCCATCCGCGAGACGAATGTAGCGGAGGGCGAAGCTGGCGGAATCACCCAGCACATCGGTGCCTATCAGGTCGACATTCAGGGTCGCAAGATCACGTTCCTCGACACACCGGGGCACGAAGCCTTCACCGCCATGCGTGCTCGTGGAGCTCAAGTGACCGACATCGCGGTCCTTGTAGTGGCGGCCGACGACGGTGTGATGCCGCAGACGCGAGAAGCTGTCAACCACGCCCGTGCGGCAAACGTGCCGATCATCGTGGCGGTCAACAAGATCGATCTTCCGTCGGCCAACCCTGATCGAGTCAAGCAGCAGCTGTCGGACATTGGGGTCATCCCGGAGAACTATGGCGGCGACGTTCCGTTCGTCGAGATTTCGGCCAAGGAAAAGCTCGGTATCGATGACCTGCTCGAGATGATCTTGCTGGTCGCCGATCTGCAGGACCTCAAGGCAAACCCGCACAAGCCGGCCATCGGCGTCATCATCGAAGCCAAGGTCGACCGCAACCGCGGTCCAGTTGCTACTGCACTCATTCAATCTGGAACGCTCAGTATTCGCGACATCGTCGTGGTCGGCGCCACCTGGGGCCGAATCAAAGCGATGAACGATGATCGCGGCCGCAAATTGCGGCGCGCGGAACCGGCCATGCCCGTCGAGATCCTCGGACTTCTCGAGGTTCCGGAGGCTGGCGACATCATGCAGGTCGTAGAGGACGAGCGTAGCGCTCGCACGCTGGCAGAAGAGCGGACTCGACAGCGGCGTGCTGAGGCGTTCACCGAAACGCGCGTCATCAAGCTCGACGAGATCTACTCTCACGTGCAAGAAGGCGATACGCAGGAACTCCGCGTCGTCCTCAAGGCGGACGTGCAGGGTTCACTCGAAGCCATTCAGGGCACACTGATGAAGCTGAATGAGGAGTCGTCGACGGTCGGCGTCAAGGTCGTCCACACCGGCACCGGTGCGATCTCCGAATCAGACGTCATGTTGGCCGTCGCCTCGCGTGCGATCATCATCGGATTCAATGTGCGTCCAGACGCGGCTGCCAGACGGGCTGCCGACAACGCGGGTGTGGATATCCGCTACTACAACATCATCTACAACCTGGTCGACGAGATGCGCGCGGCCATGACTGGTCTGCTGGCGCCTGAGCAGAAGGAAGTGACCGACGGCTATGCCGAGGTTCGAGACACGTTCCGTCTGCCGACCCGCGACGTCGTCGCCGGACTCTACGTCCTCGATGGCAAAGCCAACCGCAACGCGCGCGTGCGCATTCTCCGAAACGGCACAGTGCTCCACGACGGTGTCGTGGCATCGTTGAAGCGCTTCAAGGACGACGTCCGTGAGGTGCAAGCCGGTTACGAGTGCGGCATCACGATCGACGGATTCAACGATATCGAAGTGAGCGATCAGATCGAGTTCTATCACACCGAAGAAGTCGCTCGAACGCTCTAGCCAATGGAAGACGAGCCCCGAAATCCTCGGGGCTCGTCTTTTTATTCGAGGGCCGCGCGCTCATCCTGTCGAGCGGAAGGAACCAGCCTGATGACCTCTCGACGGCAACAGCAGGTATCTGAGTTTTTGCGCGAAGAGATCAGCGAGATCATGCTTCGCGAGCTGAAGGACCCCCGTTTGGGTCTGGTCAGCATCACGCACGTCGACGTTAGCCCGGATCTTCGACATGCTCGTGCGTTCGTCTCCGTGCTTGGAACGGACGAGGAGTTTGCATCGGCAGTGACGGTCCTGAACGGAGCGGCAGGCTTCATTCGGCATCAGCTCAAGCCGAGAATGCATACGCGCCACATTCCGGAGATCAATTTCCGCGCGGATCACTCGATGCAGCGTGCCGAACAGATGACACGAACGCTCAACGAGATGCGTCAACACGACGACGCGATAGAAAAATCCGCGCAAGGTAAGGACGAAAACGAACGTGACTGACTCCGTTTCAACAACGGGCGCTGCGTCGGGCGATCAAACGACCGTTGCGGCGTCGTTCGCGCATATTTGGGACGTGGTATCCGAGGCCAAGAGCCTGCTCATCGCGACACATGCTCACCCAGACGCCGACGCGGTGGCTTCGGCACTGGCCGTTGCGGACCTGCTGGCCTCCAAGGGCAAGACCGTGATCCCCGCCGTTGGGGACGGAGATCTTCCAGACACGCTCCACTTCCTTCCCGGGGCTGATCGGCTCAGACACCCGAGCGAAATCCAGCGTTCGGAATTCGACGCCATCTTCGTCGTCGATTGTGCTGAACTCCATCGCATGGGTCCGCTCTATTACAAGCACAATTCCTGGTTTGATGGCAGCGTTCCGCTCGTGAGCGTCGACCACCACGTAACCAACGCGGGGTTTGGAGTGGCGTTCGTCGTCGATCCGAACGCGGCCGCGACATGCGAGATTCTGACCATGATGTTCACCGAATTGAACGTCACAATGACTCCGGACGTGGCGACGTGCCTCGCGGCCGGAATCTATGGCGACACGCTCGGCCTCAAGACGCCCAGCACGACGAGCCGCACATTACGCGTCGCGGCAGACCTGGTCGACTGTAAGGCGAACATCGTCGCCATCGTGGACAGCCTATTCCGCGTCAAGCCCTACTCCACCGTGCGTCTCTGGGGACATGCTTTGCGGCGCGCCACGATGCTCGGACCCATTGTCTGGACGGAAATCACACCAGATATGCTCCAGGAGAGTGAAGCACTCTCGTCCGAGGGCGAAGGCATCGTCAATTTCATCGCTGGAACGCGGGAGGCGACGGTCGGCATCCTCCTCTATCAGAATCCAGGTGGATGGCGCGCCAGTCTTCGAGCAATCGCCGACGACGTGGACGTCGCCAAACTCGCTCAGCTGTATGGCGGAGGCGGCCACAGCCGGGCAGCGGGTTGCAGTCTGCCCCCTGGTGAGGAATCTCGGGACAAGTTCCTGCGCGACATCTCCAGACGCGTCACCAACCGCGACTTCACTTCTGCATCGTCCTGATGTCCGACGTCCACGGTCTGCTCATTATCGATAAGCCCCGTGGAATCACGTCGCACGACGTCGTGGCGCGCGTGCGACGTCTCCTCAAGACTCGCAAGGTTGGTCACGCCGGGACGCTCGATCCCGCGGCTGAGGGCGTGTTGGTCATCGCAATCGGCCGTGCAACGAAGCTCCTGTCGTTCCTCTCAAGCTCACGCAAGCGCTATCTCGCTCACATCGTGCTGGGCGTCGACTCGGTGAGCGGAGACATTGAGGGCCCCGCCATTTCCTCGAGTGAACGGAATTCGGAGCCGTCTCCAGACGCGGTACATGACGTCGTCGACAGCTACGCTGGCCAGCAGCGCCAGGTTCCTCCAGCTCATTCAGCCATCAAGGTTCAAGGTCAGCCGCTGTATCGCCAGGCACGTCGAGGCGTGGAGGTCGACATCCCGACTCGCGAGGTCACGTTCTACTCTCTGACCGTTATCGAGTTTACCTACCCTGATCTCATTCTGGATGTCGAATGCTCTGCCGGGACATACATCCGTTCTCTTGCAAGAGACATCGGTGCCAGTCTCTCGACCGGGGCGTATCTGCACTATTTACTTCGGGTAAGATCAGGTTCATTTGAACTGACGAATGCATGGCCGCTCGCACACCTCGAACGCGACTTGACTCCCGCGACGTTCTCGTCCTTCGCCCTGCACCCGGCCTGCATTCCCGATGAAACAGAGTCGATATTGCTCGATTCGGATGGCGGACGCTCATGGTATGATGGGCGACCGGTGGTCGCGAACAATACCGAACAGGCAAGCGCGATCGCGCACGCGTTCCAGCCGCATGGAACCTGGTTGGGCGTGGGCGAGTTTAATCCAATTGACGCGACGTACCAACCTCGAATCGTCGTACACGAATGATCATGGGAGGAAGCGGGTGAGCCCGCAGCTTTTTCCTGACCGCGAACAGAGTGCAGGCGTTGCGCACGTCATCACGATCGGGAACTTCGACGGAGTTCACCTCGGTCATCAGCATTTGATCGATGCGGTCGTATCCGACGCTCGAAAGCGCGGCGTTCATTCTGCTGTGCTGACCTTTGATCCGCTGCCTCTTGAAGTCTTGCGGCCAGAAGTGCGTCTCCCGAGATTGACGTCCACCGCCGATCGGCTCGAACTGATCCGATCATTGGGGGTCGATGAGGTCGTTCCAATTCGGTTCACGCGTGACGTGGCCGGTCTCGATCCAGCCGAATTCATCAGACAGGTAGTTGACGCATTCCACCCAACGGAGATCATCGTGGGTGCCGATTTCGCCTTCGGACACAATCGCTCGGGAAATCCAGAGGTGCTGGGTCAACTCGGGAATGAGCACGGCTATTCGGTTCGCATTATCGATCGCATTGGGCAAGGCGACACCGATTTCAGCAGCAGCCTGGTTCGCTCCCGACTCGCTGAAGGGGACGTACTGCACGCTGAAGCACTGCTCGGACGCCCGTTCTTTCTGCGTGGAACGGTGACAGAGGGCAAGCGCCGAGGCCGTCAACTCGGGTTCCCCACGGCAAACTTGCGCGTACTGGACAACGTCATTATCCCGGCCGACGGTATTTACGCCGCCATGACTCAGACTTCTCCCGGCGACGATCTGATACCGTCGATGGCATACGTCGGGTCCAGCCCAACGTTTGCAGAAGATTCGCGGGCGGTCGAAGTCAATCTGATTGGCTTCAGCGGGAATCTCTACGACTCCGTGCTGACAGTTCTCTTCGTCGATCGGGTCCGCGGCGACCAATGGTTTGACTCCGCCGATGCGCTCATCGCCCAGATGCATCGGGATCAGGAGCAGACTGAGCAGATGATCGCACACATTTCGGAAGACTGGCCGGGAGACGCTCTGCGAGCGATTCTTGGAATTGGTAAAGGAGCTTTGACCGGTGACAGGTAATGTCGTCGATCGGGAGGCGGCGGCGGAAGCGCTGTTGACCCGCGCGGTCGCGGACGTGATCGTCCGTGAGGATCTGAAAAAGAAGTTGCTTGGAAACCGGCCCCTGCGCGTCAAGTTCGGCGTCGATCCTACCCGACCGGACATTCACCTCGGCCACTACGCCGGATTCCGAAAGCTCCGGGAGTTCCAGGAAATGGGCCACCAGGTGGTGGTCATTATCGGTGACTGGACCGCCCGCATCGGGGATCCATCCGGACGTTCAGCACAGCGTCAGATGTTGACGGTCGAAGAGGTCGAGCACAACGCGCAGACGTACCTGGATCAGTTCTCGAAGGTCGTGGACACCGAACGTGCCGAAATCGTGCGTCAGAGCTCCTGGTTTGGCGAGTTCTCACTCACCGACGTCATCCAATTGACGAGCAAGTACACCGTCGCGCGCATGCTCGAGCGTGAAGATTTCGCCAGCCGCTATTCGCAGGGCTCCCCCATTGCAATCACGGAGCTCCTCTACCCATTGCTTCAGGCGTATGACTCCGTCGCCGTGCATGCCGATGTCGAGGTCGGCGGCACCGATCAGACGTTCAACCTCTTGGTTGGGCGCGACATCCAGCGGGACATGGATCAGGAGCCGCAGAACATCCTCGTCTGGCCGATCCTGACCGGAACCGACGGCACCCAGAAGATGAGCAAGAGCCTCGACAACTACATCGGGGTGAACGAACCGCCCAACGTCATGTACGGCAAGGTTATGTCGATTCCCGATGCCGCGATGTCGGAGTATTTCCGGCTCCTGACCGACGTGCCCATCGACGACGTCAGCCGCATGTTAGCGGCCGCCGAGCGGGGGGAAATGAATCCGCGCGACATCAAGGACAAGCTGGCCGTTCAGATCGTGACCGATCTGCATGACGCCGAATCGGCCAAGGCGGCGCGCGAAGAATTCGACCGCGTCTTTCGCCAGCACGAAATGCCGGCTGAACTCGACGAGTTCAGCGTACCTCGAGAGTCTCGCATCATCTCGATCATGCTGAATGCAGGAATGGCAAGCTCCGGAAATGAGGCGCGCCGGCTCGTCCAGGGTAACGCCGTTCGACTCGACGGAGCGCGCGTCACCGACCCGAACGCTACGGTCACGATCGAGAAGCCGGCCGTGTTGCAAGTTGGGCCGCTGCGCTGGGCCAGGCTGATTCCTGAATCATAGGGACCTTTGGACGTTCCGGAATCGATCTTCGATCGTGCTATACTTTGAGGCGCGATCAACGTTGCCGGGGTGTGGCGCAGTTGGCAGCGCGCGGCGTTTGGGACGCTGAGGTCGGAGGTTCAAGTCCTCTCACCCCGACTCCGCGGGAGTAACTCAGTTGGTAGAGTGCCTGCCTTCCAAGCAGGTTGTCGCGAGTTCGAGTCTCGTCTCCCGCTCTGCAGAGCCCGTCTTCAGCTGAAGGCGGGCTTTTTGGCTGCCTTTGGACGTCTGACGGCTTCCATTCACTCCGTCTGGTAGGGGCGAAGCTCGCCTTCGCTCACCTTGCCCGCGTCTCCTTCCAGTTGACGGCGGCAGTGGTCTCGCAGAGACATCGTCGAACCGCGTTTCAGCGTCGAAGCCGAGCGTCGCCATCCTCAAACGAATCCTTTGCTTTCGCATGGTGTTCGTCCCACGCGCAGGGCGACGCATGTGTCGCCCGTACAAACAGGAGGCGCTGTGAGAACGAGTGCGGCGACACGAAAACGGGAGGTGCTGTGAGAACGAGTGCCGCGTTTCGCGCGTTGGGCGAAGGCAAGCTTCGCCCCTACCCAATGACAGACGTCATTGCGATTCTCTTGACAACGCCGATATCTTACCGTAGAGTAATGCATCATAGATACCTTACTGTTCGGTAACGCGTTTGAGGAGGTCTGATGCCTGCAGTTTCTCGCTCGATCGATATTCAAGCTCCACCGAGTGCGGTATGGCGCTGGCTCGCGACGCCGGAGGCGCTTCGTCGCTGGATCAGCCCAAACCTGGAGATCGACCTGAAGGTCGGCGGCGAATACCGCATGATGGGTGCGGACGGTGAAACTCCGATCAGTGGTCGAGTGCTGGAAATGGTCCCAGAAGGTCAGTTGGTCCTCTCCTGGCTCGAAGAGGGCGGTGATTGGGTCTATCCCGCCCGGCTTCTGATCACGTCTGGCACCAACGGCGAGCGGCACGCGCGTTTGCCTGATCCATGACGGCTTGGCGGGAATCGGCAAGGATACCTGGCCACAGACCGTGCAAGCGTATGAGCGTGGCGCTGACCACCACAGAATCCTTGACGCGCTGGCCGAGTTGGTGGGCGCCGGTGTCTAGCACCAGCGACGACCTGTTTCGCGTCTTAGCGGACCCAACTCGTCGCCATATCCTCGATCTTCTCGCGGAACGAGGTTCGCTCACTGTTTCTGAGCTGGCGAACGAATTCCCGGATCTCGTGGCATCCGGCATCTCGAAGCACCTTATGGTGCTTCGAGAGGTGGGACTGGTGGCCGCGACACGTCAAGGTCGTCAACGGATCTATCGCATCAATGGTGAAGCGATGGCTGATGCCCTTGCGCCATGGATCGCGAAGTACGAGCCCTATTGGGCCGGTGCGCTCGATCAACTGCGCCGATTGGCGGAAGAGGAAGAGCCCCCGGAGTAGGGCGCAACGTCGTGAACTACTTCATCGGCGCGTTGCACGCATGTTTTCGGGTTCACCCAACCAGTTGACGTTCGCCGCGCCGGATCACTCGAGATCACATTCGCGAAAACTGCCCCGAACTAATCCGACTCCTGTTTGCTTGCGGCACCCTCGTAACGCGGAGCGATCTCGTCGCGCAAGGTCGACTTCTGGAACTTTCCTGTCGATGAACGCGGAATCGACTCGCGAAATTCGATCGCGTCAGGCAGCCACCACTTGGCGAATTTCGGTTCCAGATATTGGATGAGTTCCGCTTCTGTCGCGGTCATGTTCGCTTTCAACACGACCACCGCAACAGGCCGTTCCAGCCAACGAGGATCCGGAACCGCGATGACGGCGGCTTCGGAGACCGAGGGGTGTCCCATCAATGCGTTCTCAAGCGCGACAGAGCTGATCCACTCGCCGCCAGACTTGATCACATCCTTGAGCCGGTCTCGAATCTCCATATAGCCGAGTTCGTCGATGGTCGCAATGTCGCCGGTACGGAACCAACCATCGTCGGTGAATCGGTCTGTTCCGTCTGTCGCACCAAAATAGGAAGCCGCGACCCATGGTCCGCGAACCTCGAGCTCGCCCAGACTCTCTCCGTCCCAGGGTACGTTCTGATCGCCGGAGCGCAGCCGCATCTCCACGAATGGAAGCGGTCGGCCCGACTTGGTCTTGTAGTGATAGAACGCCTCGTCGGAAAGCGGAAGAAGCTCCACGGGCGGGTGACACACCGAGCCCACGGGAGTCGTTTCGGTCATGCCCCAGCCTTGTGAGAGATCGATCCCGTGACGCTCCTTGAATCCGCGAATGAGAGATTCAGGGGCTGCCTGACCACCCGACAGAACTGACCTGAGGTTCGAAAGGTCGTACCGGTCCGGATCGCTGTCCAGGATTTGAAGGAGACCGAGCCAGAGCGTCGGCACTCCACAGGTGAGCGTCACCTTCTCGACGTCCAGGAGTTCAGCCAAGCTCGCTCCATCGAGGTACGGACCGGGGAAGACCTGTTTGGCGCCGACCATTGTTGCCGTAAACGGCATGCCCCACGCGTTCACGTGGAACATCGGCACAACAGGAAGCACGGTATCGGCTTCTTTAATGCTGGTGTCGCTGCTCAAGGCCGAGCCGAGCGAGTGGAGCACGATGGCCCGGTGGGAGTAGAGCACGCCCTTGGGACGTCCGGTCGTGCCCGATGTGTAGCACATGGCGGCAGCCTGCTGTTCGTTGAACTCCGGATAGGTGAAGTCTGAAACGTCGGCATCCTGCAGCAACGTTTCGTAGTCGATCGTGCCTTCGACCGCGGTCTGTGCCAGTCCACTCTTTGAGATGACGACCACGTGACGCGGATGAACCGCTTCCTTGACGCGTTCGAATAATGGCCAGAGGACTTCGTCGATGAGGAGCACCTTGTCGTCGGCCTGATTCATGATGAACGTCAAATCGTCCGGGTGTAGACGAAGGTTGAGCGTGTGGAGCACCGCGCCGGAGAGTGGGACGCCGAAATAGGCTTCCAGATGCTGATAATTGTTCCAGGCAAGGGTTGCGACACGATCTCCGGATTCGACGCCCAGGTCCCGCAGCGCGACAGAGAGGCGCTTAGCGCGCTCCGTCATCTCTGTATAGGTGTAGCGATGCAAGGACCGGTCGGGCATCCGAGTCACGATCTCACGTCGCTGATAGTAGGTTTCAGCCCTGCGCAAAATAGCTGGGAGAGTCAGTTGAAAATCCATCATCAAACCGTCCACGACGGTCTCCCTTCTCGCCTGCACAACACCGTTTGAGAGCCAAAGTTCTGTCGGCTTATCACGTAACAGCGATCACGATGCTATGCGTGAAGCGGATATCCGTTCGCCTCCAGCACCTTGTTAGCCACGTCACGTTCAAGCTGAACAGCGTCAACTGCTTCAATTCGAGTGAGTCTTCGAACCACCGACGCGATGGTACGAAGCTCGTCGCCCGCTGCAACCCGCGGCAGAGCGTATTCCGCTGCCCGCCGTGCGCGGTCGAGCGCGAAATCGAGATACAGACGCGCCATCGCGCTCGATACGTCACGGTCGAGTCGCTGAGCCCGAAGCACGGTCGATTCGGTGGCGAACGCTTCAATGAGGATGTCGGCAATCGATGCCACGACCTCTTGTTCTCTCACGAGCACGGTCCCAAACCGCTCCACGGCTAGCCCGGCGATCATCAACGCCAGTTTCTTCAGATTGTCGACCTGTTCCAATTCAGCTGCCCAGGGCCCTTCCGGACGGTTGAAATTCGGCTCCAGTAACTCACTGCGGAGTCGCTGCGCAGCCTCGAAGAGCGGCAGTTCGCCCTTCATCGCCCGCCGGAACAGCATGTCCGGAATCAACAGTCTGTTGATCTCGTTTGTCCCCTCGAAGATGCGCTGGATGCGGGAATCGCGATAGGCGCGTTCGATGGGAAAGTCGGCGAGGTAGCCGTATCCGCCATGGATCTGGACTCCCTCATCCACGACGAAGTCGAGCATCTCGGTTCCGTGGACTTTCACGATCGAGCATTCGATCAGGTATTCCTGAATGGCGGCGAGAGCGGTATCAGTCTCTTTGCTCTCGCCGATCGCCTCATCGATCAAGCCGACCGTCCGATAGACGGCGCTCTCTGCAGCGAAAACTCGCATCGCCATGCGGGCCAGCTTCTGCTGGATCATCCCAAAGCTCGAGATCGGTTGACCGAATTGGGACCGCTCCTGAGCGTACCTCGCGGACTGACTCAGCGATCTCTTGGCCGCGCCGACGCTGCTTGCTCCCAACTTGAAACGGCCGATGTTGAGCACGTTGAACGCGATGCGATGACCCTTGCCGAGCTCGCCCAGCAGATTCTCGACCGGCACCTGAGCATTTCGCAGCACCAACTGACGCGTTGACGAGGATTTGATCCCCATCTTGTGCTCTTCTTCGCCGAATTCGACGCCTGGAAAGTCTCGCTCCACCAGGAACGCGGTGAACGCATCTCCGTCCACTTTGGCGAAGACGGTGAAGAGATTGGCGAATCCAGTGTTCGAGATGAACTGCTTGGTCCCGCTGAGGACATAGTGGCTTCCGTCCGCGGACAGCGTTGCACGAGTGCGGGCACCGAGCGCGTCGGATCCCGAGTTTGTCTCCGTAAGCGCGTAGGCGGCGATCCACTCGCCCGTCGCCAGCCGGGGCAGATACTTTTGCTTTTGCTCTTCAGTGCCGAAATAGACCAGTGGCAGCGTGCCGATCGAGGTGTGCGCGGTCATGGTGACCGCGAATCCGCCGGTCACCGCCATCTCTTCGGTAACGACCGCCGCGATAACCTTGGGCAGATCGAGACCGCCGTACGCCTCCGGTATTTCCACGGCCAGCGGACCTAGCTCGCCTGCGCGCTGCATCAGTGGAACGTTGAGCTCCAGCTCGCCGTGCTCCATTCGGTCCAGCTTGGGAAGAACGTCCCGCTCCGCAAACTGGCGCGTGACCTTGGCCAGATCACGCGTCACATCGTCGAAATCCTCTGGTGTGAAGATCGATTCAGGACGCTCGAGGACCCATCCGCCACCCTTGCGGGCGATCTCCGCGGCGCTTGCCATGACGAATTCCTTTCGGCGCCTCAGGCGGCATACACTTCGAAGAGGCCCGCCGCGCCCATGCCTCCGCCGATACACATGGTGACCAGCCCGGTGCCGCCGCCTCTGCGACGAAGTTCGTGGATGAGGCTCGTGGTGAGCTTCGCGCCGGTCGCTCCCAACGGATGACCAAGGGCGATGGCGCCACCATTCACGTTCATGATGTCGGTGCGGAAGCCAAGCTCCTTGACCACGGCCAGAACTTGCGCGGCGAAGGCCTCGTTGAACTCGATCAAATCAACGTCGTCCAGCTCGATTCCTGCACGCTCCAGCGCTTTCGGCACGGCTCTGGCCGGGCCAATGCCCATGACGTCGGGCTCGACACCAGCCACTGCGAAGGTGATGAACCGCGCCAGCGGCTTGATGCCAAGCTGCTCGGCTTTGGCAGCCGACATGATGACGACTGCCGCCGAGCCATCTGAAAACGGACTCGAGTTGCCTGCGGTTACCGATCCAGTCGTCTTGAAGGCCGGCCGTAGCTTGGCCAGACGTTCAACCGTCGTTTCGGCTCTAATCGTTTCGTCGCGAGAAAACGGTTGCGCTTCGGCATCGCCTGGGGCGCCATCTGGTGCTGGCTTCTCGACCGCCACGGAGACGACTTCATCCTCGAATCGCCCCGATGACCAGGCCTGGGACGCCTTCTGGTGGCTTTCGTAGGCGTAGCGATCCTGTTCGTCACGCGGAATGCCCCAGCGTTCGGCGACCCGCTCGGCGGTGAAGCCCATGCCGATGTATGGTTCGATCAGTTCGGGGTGAATGCGCGTGTGGAAGCCGGACATTGGAACTTGACTCATGAGTTCGACGCCGCCCGCGAGCACCGCGTCCGCCATCCCACTCATGACTGCTTGAGCGCCCATTGCGATCGTCTGCAAACCGGAGCTACAAAATCGATTGACGGTCGCACCTGGGACCGTTACCGGAAAACCTGCCCGCAACAGGGAAAGTCGCGCGACGTTCAACCCCTGCCCGCCCTCCGGCAGCGCGCAACCCCAGAGGACATCGTCAAGCATCCCCGCGTCGATACCGGCCCGCTCGACGGCCGACTTCATCACCGTAGCCGAGACGTCAACCGGATGGACGTGCGCCAGCGAACCGTCTGATTTACCTCTTCCCACGGGACTCCGCACCGCACTCACGATCACCGCGTCATTCATTACCTGCGCTCCTCAAAGAAGAAATTCGTCTCGTCGGCGGGCCATGTGCCCGTCGTCAATTGCGGAGTGGCTTGCCGGTCTTGAGCATGTGGGCCATGCGCTCCTGTGATTTTCGCGTCCCAATGAGTTTGAGAAAGGCTTCGCGCTCAAGGCCGAGGATCTCCTCCTCGGTCGCCTCGTGTGGAAGACCGTCTCCGCCGCACATCACGTAGGCCAGCTCGTTCGCGATCAGCACTTCATGATCGGTGATCTGCCCCGCTTCATGCATCGACCAGACGGCGTAGCGTAGATTGCCGATGGCGTCGCGACCGAGGACGCGAATCGTGCCAGAGAGCGGCGCCACGTATCCCGGTGCCAGGTCGAGAACCGCCCGCTTCGCGTCTGCGAGGAGTGTGTCGCGGTTCATGCTGATCTGATCCTGGGGGCGCAGGAATCCGTAGTTGCGGGCTTCGAGCGCGCTCTGGCTCGTCTGAGCCATGGCGATCAACATGAACGCGCGCCGCAGCGCTTCGAACGGATCAGCCTCTGGATAGGCACTCAGATCATTGGTGAAGCGGAACAGCATCTCTTTCGTACCACCGCCAGCCGGTATGATCCCGACGCCGGTCTCGACCAGCCCCATGTACAGTTCGGCGCTTGCGCGCACGCGGTCGGCATGCAGTGCGAACTCGACTCCACCACCCAGAGTCAGCCCAAACGGAGCCACGACGACTGGGAAAGGCGCGTAGCGCAGGCTGGTGGTGGCACGCTGAAAAGCTCGGGCCGCCATCTCCAGGTCATCCCAGGCGCCTTCCTGAGCAAGCGCGAGCATGAGCGCGACATTGGCGCCGCTGGAAAAAGCCCGCTCGTGCTCGTTGCCGATCACCAGTCCAGCGTAGTCGTTCTGCTCCACCCATTTCAGCGATTCGTCGATCATGCGCAGCACGCCGTCGCCGATCGTGTTCATCTTGGTGTGGAATTCGACCAGCGCGACGCCGTCGCCGACGTCGAACAGTGCGGCGTCCGCGGATTCCTTGACGACCTTTCCTTCACGACGCAGATCGTTGAGCGAGAGCATTCCGGGAATTGGTCGGATCGCTGCGAACCCACCGGCAAATTGAAGTTGTTGGCGGCCCCCGTCCGATTCTCGATAGAACCCATCCGTGGCGTCACTCAGTAGCGCGGGACGAGTCGCGTCCTGTTGCGCAAGTAGGTCTGACACACGGTCGACGCCGAGGGCGTCGATCTGCTTGAACGGACCGATCTCCCATCCAAATCCCCACTCCATGGCCCGGTCGATGTCGACGAGGTCGTAGGCGATCTTGTCAGCCGAGTTCAGCGTGTATTCGGTGTTGTCGATGAAGAGCCCGCGCATGAATTTGCCGTATTTACCCGGAAGCTCGAGCACGGCGGCAAGCCGCTCGCCCAACGGCCGATCCTTGATGGCGCCGATCTCCGGCAGCCGCAGGTCGGCTCGCGGTCGATATTCGTTCGACTTCCAATCAAGTGTAAGGATGGCACCGTCTTGACGGCGATAGAATCCGCCGCCGGTCTTCTCTCCCAGGCGTCCGTCTGACATGAGCTTATGGACCCAATCGGGAAGTTCGAAGTCCTCACCGGTCGTCTCGGCCAGCCCGTCGGCGACATGCACGAGTACGTCGATACCAGTGAGATCCGCAGTTCGGAAAATGGCCGAGCGGGGACGGCCGATCAACGGACCGGTCAGCGCATCCACTTCATCGATCGTGAGATCGTGCTCCTGCATCAATCGGATGGCACGAACCATCCCGAAGACGCCCAGCCGGTTGGCAATGAAACCGGGAACGTCTTTGGCCCGGACGGTTCCCTTTCCCAACACCTCGCGGCCAAACCGTTCGATCGTGGCGATACGGCTCGGGTCGGTCTCGTTTGTCGGGATAATCTCGAGGAGATGCAGATAGCGGGGCGGATTGAAGAAGTGCGTGCCAAAGAATCGTTTACGAAAACCCGCCGAACGTTCTCGTACGAGACTGGCAATCGGGATTCCCGACGTGTTGGTTGTGATGATGGTCGACTCCGGGAGGAGGCCGTCCAGCTTCTCAAACAATGCCCGTTTTGGCGCTGCCTGTTCGATAATCGCCTCGACGACCCAATCGCAATCCCGTAGCCGAGCCAAATCATCGTCAGTGTTGCCGAGCTGGATCAACGCCGCTCGCGCTGGGTCCATGAAGGACGCGGGTCGCGACTTCAATGCGCGGTCCAGACCGCTCTTTGCGACGGCGTTTCGATCTTCGTTTCCCGGCACGTCCAGCAGCACGACCGGTAGTCCAGCCGATGCAGTCAATGCGGCGATCGCCGCGCCCATGGTTCCAGCGCCGATCACCCCAACCTTTCGAATCCCCATCCGTGAGAACTCCCTGCCATGCGTTCCAGCGAATCGAAGCTGCGATTTCAGTTGTAATCCGGCGAGATACTCGCGTATCAGGGCATCTGGCCGTTCCTTCAGGATGGCTATAGCATTGCACCGGAGCGTCGAATCGGCAATCCTGCCATGATTTTATGTCCACCATAGTTGGAGGGGCTTGGCATCCGCATTGGTCGTGCATGATTTCCGCGTCTAGACACTACGTATCCCACCAACCAGTGTCACGAACGGGCAAGAAGGAGCATGAATGCGCATCGAAACGCCGATGACCGAGTTGCTTGGCATCAAGTACCCAATCGTGCAGGGCGGCCTAGCGCACCTCGCATTCGCCGGGTTGTGCGCCGCCGTCTCGAATGCAGGTGGGCTCGGACAGATCAGCGCCGCAACCATCCCCGGCGGCATCGACGCGTTGAGAGGCGAGATCCGCAACGTGCGGGAGACTGACCGACCGGCCATTTGCCGTCAACTTCGCCATCAGCGCGCATCACGACATCATGCCCATGGTCGAACTGGCACGTGATGAAGGCGTCTCGATCATGTCATTCACGGCAGGCAACCCAGAGCCGTTTCTGACGACGCTCGCGGGCACCGGCGTACGCACGTTGGTGTTGGTCGCGGGCGTACGGCAAGCACAGAAGGTGGAGCAACTTGGCGGGTCAGCCGTCATCGCGGTGGGTTACGACGGCGGCGGACATCTCGGGCGCGACGACGTCGGCACGATGGTTCTGGTGCCTCGCATCCTGGAGTCGGTCTCGATTCCCGTCCTTTCGAGCGGAGGAATCGGCAATGGGCGGGGTTTGGCCGCGGCGCTTGCGATGGGGGCCTCGGGCATAGAGATGGGCACGCGCTTCGTGGCCACGGCCGAATGCGTGGCGCATGACCACTACAAAGACGCGCTGGTGGCGGCGAAGGAGACGGACACGACGATCATTGAACGATCGCTTGGAACGCCGGGACGCGTTCTCCGCAACCCCATGGCCGAGCGCATCATCGAGATGGAGGGCCGCGGCGAACGTGACGAGGTAATCGCTTCAATTCGAGGGCAGGTAAATCAACTGGGTGCAATCGACGGCGACCTTGACCACGGCTGGGTTTGGGCCGGTCAGGTCGCCGGTCTGATCCACAACGTCCCAACGGTCAAAGATCTGCTCGACGGCATGGTTTCCGAAGCCGCGGAACACATTCGCGCGGCACGATCCCGATTCGTCGAGGATTGACGCTCAACGTTTGAGAAACAGTCGCCAAACGCCAGATGCCGTGGCGCAGACGTTACCGTCTTGGTCGTACAGCTTGGCCTCCGCGAACGCCACCGATCGCCCGGTTCGCACGGCGTGACCGTGCGTTTCGAACCGATCGCCCATGGCAGGCTGAACGTAGTTGATCGTCATGCTGATGGTAGCTTCGCCAAAGGCCGATTCGTCCTCGGGGTCGAGACCGAACGTATCGATGACCAATGAGGCAATCGCCGCTCCCATGGCTCCGTCGAACATGTATGCGATCACGCCGCCATTCAATGCGGCCGTGCCACCGCCGCCCCGTTGATCGTCTCGCGGATTGTTGAGCTCGATGACGACTTCACCCGGACGGGCGTCGCGAACCGACAGTCCCTGAGCTTCGTAGAAACCGCCGTATCGCTCCACCGGCAGATTGGCCTCAGACTTCTCCATTTGTGTCACACGCGCTCCCTATGAGTTCTTGTTGTCTACACTCGCAATTCTCTGCGCATTGCCGCTCACGATCCGCGTCGCCGTCTGATCGCGGCGTGCCATTCCTGGCTTCAATATGAGAGAATACCGCCTGCGCGAGCAAACAACGCAGACTTCAATCGATCTAAACGGGAGATAAACTCGGGTGAGAGCGGCAGCCGAAGAGACCACCCCCGCGGTACGTCGCGGCTTCATTTTGCTCGCCATCATGACCGCCGCCTTCGGCATGGCCATGGCGACTCAACAGAACATCGTCACGAATTATTTCGAAGACGTCCTCAAGCTCCAGGGACCTCAATTCGGCTACATCACTGCTATCCGCGAGGTACCCGGATTCCTGCTCATCTTCATCACGGCGCTCTTCTACCGGCTTTCGATTCCAAAGCTCACAGCGCTCGCGCTGGTCCTACTCGCGATTGGCTACATGCTCTTCGGCGCGTCGACGTCCTTCTGGTCCGTCGCGCCGTGGGTCATCATCTCGTCAATGGGATACCACACCGTCCTGCAAACCCAGTATGCGCTGGGATTGAGTCTGACGACCGAAAACAAGAGTGGCAGCATCCTTGGGACGATGTCGGCCGTCAACTTTGGCGGCGGTCTGGCCGCGATGATCCTGGTGCTGCTGGCATTCCACTTTCACATCGTCAGCTATCGACCAACCTTCATCGTCGCGGGCGTTCTGGCCCTTGTCGCCAGCGTAGCGGTCTTGACCTTCCCGAATCTGCGTGACGGTGAAGAAGTGTTACGTCACACCAAACGCGAGAAGTTCGTGGTGCGGCGCCCCTATCGCCTCTACTACTACCTCTCGTTGCTCGATGGAGCGCGGCAGCAGATCTTCTTCTCATTCGGATTGTGGGTTCTCGTCAATCATTACGGGCTGGACGTGCCGAAGATCAGCGGTCTCTTGATTGCGGTGAATTTGACGGCGATGCTGTCCGGTCGCCGCATCGGCCGCATGATCGACGCGTATGGCGAGAAGCGCATCCTCGGCGTCATCAACATCGCCTACATCGTGGCCCTCGGCGGATACGCGTTGGTCCAGAGCGTCTACTTTGCCGCACTGTGCTACGCCATCTACACGTTCATCATGCCCCTCTCATCGGTCGGATCAGCCACCTACCTGCGCAAGGTCGCGGCGTCGGACGACGTCGCGCCGTCGCTGGCGATGGGTGTCAGCCTGCAACATGCCGCGGCGATCGTGGTGCCGATCACCACCGGATTCATCCTCAATTTCGTTGGGTATCAGGTGCCGTTCTTGATCGCGTGTGTCTTCGCATTGATGGCAGTCGTCGTGACACGTCGACTCGATCCGGCCAACCAGAAGGCGCCGACGCGGCTGGCGGAAGACGAAGCCCGCGCCATCAAGCAAAAATCCCTCCCTCCGACGGAGGGAGAACCACGCGGACTAGCCGTTACCGGTAAATGAGGTTTCGCTGATCAGCGGAGCCGAACGAATCTTTTACCGCAATTGACCGTGTGACGACTCTTCTCCAAGCTACGGTCGCTCAGACGGCGGACCAATTGCTTGCAAACTGGTCCTCCCCCTCACACCGCACGCGGCCCTCAGACTCGAGCTTGATCAGATGCGCGAGCACGGTCGCCCCGGCCGCCCGGCGAAAGTGGGGCAGCACGTCCGGGTAGAGCTTGGTGACCATCTCCTCGATGGTCGCAGGCCCTTCCTCGACGACCTCATAAATTTCCCGCTCTCGATTCGAGCGACGTTCGATGTACTGGTCGAACAAGCCGTCGGGCTCAGTGAGGGTCGGACCATGGCCCGGAATAACCGCGGACGGCTTCAGCGACTTGGCCAGGCGCAACGAGCCGAAGTACTCGATCATGCGACCGTGCGGCGGGAAGATGCCAACGGTTCCATGACCCGACACCAGGTCGCCCGCGATGAGTAGGCGTGACTCTGGCTCGAGCAATGACACATGGCCAGGAGAGTGGCCAGGTGTGTCGTATGCGTCGAGGCGACCACCGTCGATCTCCACTGACATCCCGCCCCGCAGCTCCTGGTCAACCTGATCCCACGTCAGCCCCTTGAACTGCTCCAGAATCGGCCGTTCCTTCGGATTCAGCATGACCGGGCAGTTCAATGCGTCTTTCAGCGCCACAGCCGCAACGGCGTGATCGGGATGACTGTGGGTGAGCACGATCGCCTTGACGTGCGGATCGCCCCGCTTCGCGAGCGCACTGAGAAAGATCTCGGCGCCGTTGGCATCCCCCGGATCGACGATCAGGACCTCATGCGTGCCAACAATGCAACCGTTGGTGGGCTGGTCACTCATGAAACCTGAGTTCGGAACCTCGACGATCTCGATCTGCAAACTAGAACTCAATGTGTTGCCTTTGCTCCTACTCACCTCGATGCATCGTCGTTGTGGGTGAGATTCAAATGTCGTAGCTCATTCCGACGCCCGCAGGCGGCACCGCTGGACCTGAGGATGAACCGTCAGATGCGGTCGCCATCGCTGGATTGATCATCGCCTCCGCGATCAGTTCGGCGATATCACGAACGGCAAACGTCTCCTCGGCGCCGACGCCGCGGATGCCATCCTCGAACATCGTCATGCAGAAGGGACAGGCCGCCGCCAGAATCTCGGCACCGGTCTCCATCGCCTCTCGCACGCGAGCCTGGTTGATGCGCTGGCCGGTGTGCTCCTCCATGAACATGCGTCCACCGCCACCGCCGCAGCAGAATGAGGTGTTGCGATTACGCCGCATCTCGGTGAGCTGCGCCCCGGGCAGCGAATTCACCACGTTGCGCGGGTCATCGAACACCTTGTTGTAGCGGCCCAGATAGCACGGATCGTGGTACGTCACCTTGCCGCGCGCCACGGCCGACTGCGGATCGAGCGTGATACGACCTTCGTCGATCAGCTGGCTGATCAGTTGGCTATGATGGACGACCTCGTAGTTTCCGCCGATCTGCGGGAACTCATTCTTGATAGCGTTGAAGCAGTGTGGACAAGCGGTGACGATCTTCTTGAATGAGTAGGAGTTGAGCGTCTCCACCGTCTGCTGCGCCATCATCTGTGCGAGGTACTCGTTGCCGACGCGACGGGCAGGATCGCCGGTGCACGTCTCCTCTTTGCCGAGGATGGCGAAGTTGATGCCCGCGTGTTGGAGGATACGTGCCAACGCGACGGTCGTGCGCTGGTTACGCGAGTCAAACGAACCGAGGCATCCGACAAAGAAGAGGACTTCAACTTCTTGGTCGTGCTCGAGCTCGGCCATTTCTGGGACTGGTGTATCGAGTCGCCGTGTCCATTGGGCGCGTTGGTTCGGCGGCATCTGGTACGGGCTGGAGACGCGCTCCAAATTGTTGAAGACGTTGACGAGCTCGCTGGGAAAATCGCTCTGCTCAAGGACAAGGTTGCGCCGCATGCCGACGATGAGTGGTACGTGCTCGATATAGACCGGGCATTGCTGCATACAAGCGCCACACGTCGTGCAATCCCAGATCTCTTCCGTCGAGACGACGCCACCCAGGAGATCTCGGTCCGCGCCCGCACCCCAACGATAGCGGGCTGAGTTCGCCCCTTCACCAAGCTCGCCGGAGAAGATGCCTCCATTGTCCGCCAGAAAGCCGGTAAGCTCGAGCACGAGGTCGCGTGGTCTGAGCGCCTTGCCAGTGTTGAAGGTAGGACAATACTCGAGGCAGCGACCGCAATGCATACAGGCATCCACGTTCATCAACTGTGCCCAGGTGAAATCCTCGAGCTTGGCGACGCCAAACGTTTCAGCTTCCTCGATGTTGAGGATCGGTTCCAGCTCGCCCATCGGCTTGAGTCGTCGAAAGAAGACGTTCACCAGGCTGGTGAATGGATGGATCATCTTGCTGTATGCGAAATAGCTCAGAAATGCGAACGTGGTCGCAAAATGGACCCACCAGTTGGCCTGGTGAACGGCCTCGAGCCATCCGCCGGGCAGACCACGCAGCGAGAGCGAGAGTGGATACGACACGAACGACCAGGGCCCCCACGGATCCCGCACGACAGCCAAGCGCAGCGCCTGAAGCGTGAATCCCTGCACCGCGAGCACGAGCAGAAACGACAGGAGCACCAGATCGTCGGCGCTGGTGTCCTTGGTGTCGGGATGCTCGACCAGTCGTAAATAGAGGGCCATCATCACGCCCGCGATGAGCATCAGACCCGCGAGATTCATGGCGAGCTTGTACCCGAGGTAGAAATCGCCGTGGTAGAAGCTGAAGTTGAAGAGCGGAACGGTGATGTCGTCTTCGATCATGACGATGATGGTGCCGATCAGCAGGGTCACGAAACCCCAGAAGATCAGCAAATGCATCACGCCGCCGTAGACGTTCTTACGGCGGGCGATACGACCGTGCATGATGCTTTGCGTGACGGCGCCGCGAGCGCGGGTCCACCATTCCCCGAATCGATCATCAGCCTGACCGCGTCGCCACATACCCACGCGCCTCGCCAGGCCCCATGTAAGAAACGCCACCGGAATGACCAGCAGCGCGTAGATCGCGGCACGACCAACGGAATCGACGTTCCAGAGAATCTCGCGGGTTGGCATTAGGCCGGACCTTCCACATCGGTGGGATCGCGGTGGGCTGATGGACGAGCGACTCTGTTTCGAGTGGCCTGTACGGAGAGGACCGCGGCGAGTGCCGTTCCCACGGTGAAGACGAGCCCGAGAAACACTCCGACCGCAACCAGGGCCGTATCCTTGGCATCGCCGCCACCCGCGACTGGACCGAACGTCGCGCTCCCCGTCGCCAGCAGAGCAGGAGTGGCGATCACGACCGCGCAGACGATCGCGATCCAGGTACGCCAGCGGTACAGCCTCGACCAGACCCCGCTACGCACGGGCTGAGATAACCCGACTGCCGCTCCGCCGACTGCTCCTCCAAGTGTGATCAGGATGGCGCCGGGAAGTCTCGTCTGTCCCCAACCTTCGACTACACCAAGAATTACGAGCGCCACGCCGACGGCCACGAAGATCCCGCCAGCTATTGCCGCCTGGCGTACCTTCTCCCGATCACCTGACCAGATCGCGCTCAGTAAGGACAACTCAACTCCACGACACCGTGCAAACCACGGCAATGCATCCGGAAACTACCCTGTGATTCTCAAGCTCAGCCGCGTAGAGCTTCGGTCAGCTTCGGAATCACGGTCAGCGCGTCCCCAACCACTCCAAGGTCGGCATGCTCGAAGATGGGCGCATCAGGGTCCGTATTGACCGCAATGATGTGCTTGCTGCTTCCCATTCCCGCGATGTGCTGAATGGCGCCGGAAATGCCGCACGCGATGTAGAGGTCCGGCTTTACTGTCTTACCAGTTTGGCCAACCTGGTGGCTGTACGGAATCCAACCGGCATCCACGACGGCGCGACTCGCCCCTACCGCGGCCCCGAGCTCCTTGGCAAGCGCCTCAACAACGGCGAAATTGTCGGCTTTGCCGAGTCCCCGACCACCCGAGACGATGATCGCCGCCTCTTCGAGGTTCGGGCCTTCCGCCGACTGCTCGACAGTCTCAAGGATCTTCACGCGGCACGCTGAACTCTCGACGGGAATGTCGATCTTGCGCACTTCAGCCGATCCACCCACTGCCTCCGCGGCGAACGACTTAGGGCGCATCTGCACGATAGCGGGGCCGTCACCGTCGAGCGTCACGGTGCCGATCGTCTCGGCGCCGTAGGGAACCGTGACTCGCACGCTGTCGCTATCGAACTCGACGTTCGTGGCATTGGCGATCACGCCGACGCCGAGTTTGCCAACCAGGCGAGCCTGCACGTCGCGAGCGGCGAACGTGCTCGGGAAGAGGATCAGATCGGGCTTCTCCGATTCTGCCAGCTTGGCAAGCGTCGCGGCCTGAGGCTCCGCCACGAACTCCTGGTAGGCCGCGTCGTCGCCATGAAAGACGACGCTCGCACCGTGCTCCCCGAGCTGTGCGATCGCATCGTCAGAGGCCGCTCCCAACACGATCGCCTCAGCCGAGCCAAGCGATCGGGCCGGCACCAAGAGCTCGAGCGAGAGCCGGTGCGGCATGTCCTGTGAGAGGTCTGTCCAAACCCAGATTCGCGGTGAGGCCATCAAATACTCCTACAGCGTCATTCAACATTCAATCTGTCCGCGCGGAGTCGACTAAGCTGTGATGAGATCCGCGTCGCGCGCGTCGTGGTTGTTTCAGTCCTCCAGATTAGACGACTTGCAGACTCTTGAGATACGCGATGATCTGGCTGACGCTGTCGCCGCTGCCGTCATCAACGATCTTGCGCACTTCTTTTTCTTGATGTGTCTGATCGATCGAAAGAACTCGCTCCTGTGCACCCGCTTCACCGACCGACGCGCTGTCGACGCCGAGCGAGGCTAGGTCGAGTCGATCGACCTGCTTTTTCTTGGCTTGCATCATCCCCTTGAAAGATGGGTAGCGTGGTTCACCAATGCTGGCGGTAACGGTGAGTAGCGCGGGCAGCTCTGCCTGGATCGTACGGTAGCCGAGCTCCGTGTCTTGCTGCGCCGAAAGGGTCGTCCCTTCGACCGTCACCGAGCGAGCGAAGGTGACCATCGGCAGATCGAGCTGCTCCGCCAGCGCCCCGGGCACCATGCCGGTATATGCATCGGTGCTTTCCGTGGCGCAGATGACAAGATCGGGGTCTTCCTTCTTAAGCGCTGCCGCCAGAGCGCGAACAGTCCCCATCACGTCGCTTCCGGCCAATCCATCGTCCGAAATCAGGATCGATCGATCGACGCCCATGGCCATGGCACGGCGGAGTGCTTCATCGGCCGCGTCCGGACCCATCGTCACCGCGACGGTCTCACCGCCATGCTCTTCGATGAGGCGCAGCGCGGTTTCCACACTAAATTCGTCGGACGGGTCGAGAATCGCTTGGCCCTGCCCACGAATCAATCGTCGCGTCTCTGGGCTGACGGTCATTGGCATGTTTGGATCGGGGATGTGCTTTACGCAGACACAGATTTTCATACGAGTGAGGTCGTCCTTCCGATAACTCCGTCTCGATACGGAAGCAGACGTGGAATCTTATGGCGTTTCGTGTGACATCGCGCTTGGTGTCGTGACTCCGCCGGCCCGCGGGCGATTCGCCAATCGGGACGCGGAGATTGTGAGCATTTGGGCGATCATATAGTAACCCTCTTCAAGTTTTCAACAAACAGCCCGGGAGGTCCACTTCATCGTTTGCGCATATGACGGTCCAGTTCTGCCAAATCGTGTTGACGCGTATGACGGAAACGGGTAGCGTATTCACAGATAGAAAGGACGAGACGAGAGAACCGCAACGACCGGCCGGTGCCGGCGACTTCGTGTATGAGGTTTGAGCCGGATCGATCGGGCGGTCAGGTTTCCACGACCGAGGAAGGCGCTGAACACGCTTCCCGCCTTTTCGACGGAAGCTCGATCAGGGAGGTTCCCCGTATGGATCTTAATTACACGGCGGAGGATCAAGCATTCCGACTCCGAGTCCGCCAGTGGCTGCGTGAAAACATGCCGAGGAAGAAGCCAGAAACGCTTGACGAAAAGCGAATCTGGCATACAAAGCTCTACGAAGCAGGCTATCTCGGGATGGGCTGGCCCAAAGAATATGGTGGCCAGGAGGCCCGGCCAATGGAGCAGGCCATCGTCGGCGAGGAATTGGCACGAGCCGGTGCGCCGCCCTCGCTCAATGGTCTGGGAATCTCGATCATGGCCCCGACGCTCATACATCACGGCACCGAGCATCAGAAGCAAGAGCACGTCAAGAAGATTCTGACAGCCGAAGAGATCTGGTGCCAGCTATATTCAGAGCCGAACTCGGGGTCGGATCTCGCGAGTCTGCAATGCCGCGCCGACGTCGATGGTGACGAATTCGTCATCAACGGCCAGAAGATCTGGACCAGCGGCGCCTACCAGTCGGACTGGGGCATGATGCTGGCACGCACCGACCGCAATGCCCCCAAGCATCAGGGCATCTCCTGCATCATGATCGATATGAACGCACCAGGCGTCGAAGTGCGTCCGCTGAAACAGATCAGTGGCAGCCAGGAGTTCTGCGAAGTCTTCTTCACCAACGTGCGCGTGCCCGCGGACAACCTGGTCGGGGAGATGAATTCCGGTTGGCGCATCGCCCAGACGACGCTCGGCTACGAGCGTGGCGGCAACGCGCTGAGCCGCGTCTCTCGATTGCAGCAGTCGTTCGAGCGGCTGACCGAGGTTACTCACGCGTTGCGCGTCGACGGAACCAAGGCCATCGACGACCCGATCATCCGGCAGAAGATGGGTCAGATCTACTCCGAAATCGAAGTGCTGCGCTACGCCTCGCTTCGCATCCTCAGCAGCCTCGAGAAGGGCCAACGTCCCGGCCCCGAATCCTCCATTGCCAAGCTTCACTATTCTGAGCTCGACAAGCACGTGCAGGAGATGATCCTGGACATCCTCGGCCCATACGGCCAGCAGCTGGCCGGCGCGCCACGAGAGCTCATGTTCGATCAGGAAGCCGAAGGATACGGCGAAGCCGGTAGTTGGGCGCATACATTCCTCTGGTCTCGTGCCGGAACGATCTACGCTGGCTCCTCCGAAATTCAGAAGAATATCCTTGGCGAACGTGTGCTCGGACTACCAAAGGAAGTTCGGGCAGACCGAATCGCGGCGGCGCAGAAGGCCGGAGCCGGTGCGGAGGGGGACAACTAAGATGGATTTCGACTTCACGGAAGATCAAATCATGCTGAGGAACCTCGCCCGCGAGTTCCTCACCGAACAATGCCCGGTAGCTCACGTCCGCGCCATGATGGACGACGAGCGCGGCTACGACGCAGGCATCTACCGGAATCTCATCCAGCTCGGCATGCTCCCGTTTCCTGAGGAATACGGCGGCGGCGGACTGGGCATGATCGAGCAATCGATCCTACTCGAAGAGATGGGTCGCATCCCTTATCCCGGGCCATTCTTCGCCACGGTCGTTTTGGCTGGATCGGCCATCATGCATTCCAACGACGACAACGCCAAATCTCGCTACCTGCCAGACGTCTGCAATGGCGATCTGACCATGACGCTCGCGTTCCTCGAGGATTCGATCGGATGGGAGCCAAACGCGATCAACATGACCATGGTCAAAGAAGGCGGTTTCTACCGTCTGAGCGGCACGAAGCGGTTCGTGCCATTTGGCGAAACGGCTGACGTCATCCTCGTTGCGGCGCGGTCGGGTGGCACGGGCGCGGAGGGCGTCTCGATCGTGGCTGTACCGAAGGACTCCTCCGGGCTCAGCGCAACGCGCGAAATCATGATGGACCTCAGCACGCGGACGGCGACCCTTCACTTCTCCGACGTGCGGATTCCGATTGAAAATCTGATCGGACTCGAAGGCGAGGCCTGGCCGATCCTGGAAGCAACGATTCGGACTGCGGCCGTTGGCGCGGCCGCCGAGATGCTCGGCGCGTCGCGCAAATCGCTCGAGATGTCGGTCGACTACGCGAAGGTTCGCAAGCAGTTCGGGCAATTCATCGGGCAATTCCAGGCCGTGAAGCACAAGTTGGCCGAGATGCTCGAGCAGGTCGAGAATTCCCACGGAGCAGCCTACTACGCCGCCTGGGCGCTCGACGCGAACGCTCCGGACGCGGATCTCGCCGCTTCCGTGGCCAAGTCGGCCCTCAACGAGGCATCGCGCAATGTGTGCGGTGACGCGATCCAGGTTCACGGTGGCATCGGATTCACCTGGGAGTACGACCTTCACCTGTACTTCAAGCGAGCCAAGCATCTCGAGCCGCTCTACGGCAACACGGAGTTCCACCGCGAACGCGTGCTGCAAAACGTTCTGAGCGGTCACGTCGCTGGAGTCGCGGGCTAACAGGGTACCCGCGAATCAATGACTGGAGGTTGGGATGAGTGACTCTGCTGACGTCGAGGAGCGGGTCGTCACGACGGTTGATGAGCTCAAAGAGCTCGTCGGGCAAGAGCTTGGAGTCGGTGACTGGTTCGAAATAACGCAAGAACGTGTCAATCAGTTCGCGGACGCTACCGGAGATCACCAGTACATCCACGTCGATCCTGAGCGCGCCGCGCAGACGTTCTTTGGTGGCACGGTCGCGCACGGCTATTTGACGTTGTCGCTCCTTCCGATGCTGGGATCAACGCGCAAGGGCATCAAAATCGATCTTGGCGGCAAGATGGGCGTCAACTATGGAGTCAACCGCGTTCGCTTTCCGGCGCCGGTACGCGTGGGAAAACGTATTCGCGTGCGCACGAAGCTCCTCTCGGTGGAGGAGATCGGCGACCGGGCCATTCAGACTGTGAATCAACAGACGGTGGAGATCGAGGGAGAAGAGAAGCCGGCCTGCGTCGCCGAGACAGTGGGACGCACCTACTTCTAGCTCCCGCATGCGAAGATTCGAGACGAACTACCACAGCGTTCAGCTCGCCTCCACGCTTCAATGACGAAGCGATTCAAGGCGTCGAGCGCGTTGCCGCGCTCTTTCTGGCATCGGGCTGAGTTCGCGTTCAAGTGTGGCGGTCTCTCCGCCCGGACGAGCGCGTGGATGAGGATGTGCGGATGAGCGGACCGCAAGCATTTACCACCGGAACCTCACAGCAAGAGTTGGAATCGAAGACGACCGCGAACGGTGATCACGCCGGGGCCAAAGCCTTCACGGCCGCCATGAGCGCGCTCTTCCATCCGAAGCGCATTGCCATCGTTGGGGCGACCCCGCGACCTGGATTCGCCAACACGATCCACGGACGAATCCTGGCCGGGGGATACGAGGGTGAAGTCTTCGGGGTGACTCCACGCCACCAAGAGGTGCTTGGCTGTGCGTGTTATCCCACGCTCGATGCCATTCCAGGCGGCGTGGATAAGGCGATCGTAGTCGTGCCCAGCGGCATCGTGATGGACGTTCTCGCGCAGGCTGAACGGGCCGGAACCAAAGCGCTCAACATCATCACCAGCGGCTTTGGCGAACAGAATGACGACGACGCCCGTGAGCGGCAGCTTGCCATCCGTGACTTCGCCCGACGCACCGGTATCCGCATCGTCGGGCCGAACTGCCTCGGCATTATCAGCACTCCGGCCAAGATGATCGCCAAATCCGGCGCCTACACGCACGTCAACCGGGGACCTATCGGCATCGTCTTCCAGAGTGGATTGCTCGCCTACAGCATCGTTATTCCGCAACAAGACCGTGATTTCGGTTACAGCTACGTCGTGACGACCGGAAATGAAGCTGATCTCGACTCGACTGACTTCATCCGCTACATGGTTGAAGATGACGAGACGAGCGTCATCGGCTGCTTCATCGAGCAGTTCCGCGATCCGGAAAAGCTGCTCCGCGTAGCCGCCGCCGCCGCCGAAAGGCAGAAACCGATCGTCGTGCTCAAGGTGGGCCGATCCGAGGCCGGGCGACGCGCCGCGCGCGCGCATACTGGGTCCCTGGTCGGCTCTGATGCCATTGCCGACGCCGTGATGCGGCAATATGGGATCGTACGCGTCTACAGTCTCGACGAAATGACCGAGACGTTGGCTGCGTTCCATTCGAAGCGTCTACCGGTTGGCCCCGGCGTCGGCACCATCTTCGTTTCCGGCGGCGCGGGCGGACTCATATCCGACCTGTCGCAGGATTTGGGGATCTCACTGCCAGAGCTCGCTCCTGAGACGGTTAGCAAGCTGAACGATGTGATCCCTGAATACGGAACCGTGGGCAATCCGCTTGACACGACCGGACAGGCAGCCACGCAACCGGAGATCACCGAGGGCTCGCTTACCAGCATGGCTGAAGACCCCAACGTCCACACCGTGATCTACGGACAGGCCTATCCCAATCGTGTCGATCTTGCATCACCGGTCGGCGAGGTATTGCGGGCCATGCCGGAGCGCTATCCTGAAAAGGTCTTCCTGATTATCTCGCTTGTTACCGGGAAGGTTGCCGATGGTCGTCGCCGCGACGAGGAGCCGGTCGAGCCGGTAATGGATTGGGACGGCGTTCCGTTCCTACAAGGGGCCGAGAACAGCCTTCGAGCGGTTCGCTCGCTCATCAGATACGGCGAATTCCAGCGGGCATGGAAGGAATCGGGCGCTCCATCATCCGTCACGAGCGCCGTAGCAGGTCGTGCTCGTGAGCTGGTTCGGGCGGCAAATGGCAAGCCGCTGGTCGAGCGTGCGGCCAAAGAGATCCTTGCACTCTACGACATCCCCGTGACACGTGAGATCCTCGCGACCAACGCTGATGAGGCGGTCAAAGCCGCGGACGAGATCGGCTATCCCGTGGTGCTCAAGATCGAGTCACCGGACATCGCTCACAAGACTGAGGCCGGTGGCGTGCTGCTCGGGCTCAAGGATGAAGGCTCGGTTCGAGCAGGCTTCGAGCAAGTCATGGTAAGCGCACGAAACTACGATCCAAGCGCGGAAATAACAGGCGTGCTGGTGCAAGAGATGGTCGCGGGCGGCCGGGAGATGATTCTAGGCATGTCTCAAGACCCGGATTTCGGGCCGGCCGTGGCGGTCGGTCTCGGGGGCATCTTCGTCGAAGTTCTCAAGGACGTGGCGCTGGGAGTGCCGCCGTTGGCGGAACGAGACAGCCGTGCGATGCTCTCGCGGCTGCGTGGCAAAGCCATCCTGGATGGGACGCGCGGTGCGGGACCTGCCGACGTCGAGGCAATCGTCGCCGTTCTCGGAAAATTCTCGCAGATGTGTCTCGACCTGCGTGAAGACGTCAGCGAGATCGACATCAACCCGCTCCTGGTGTTCGAGGAAGGTCAAGGCGCACGGGTGGTCGACTGCCTCATTGTGCCAGGCGCGAACGGGGCGAGATGACACTGGGGAACAAGGTGGCGTTGTTCGCGGACGTTCACGGGGCGCATCAGACGTTGATCAAAGCACTGGCGCGTTGCCACGAAGAGGGAGTCTCGACCATCGCGCTCCTCGGAGATCTCATCGACCGAACGGAACAGGCCGACCCTTGTGCGGCGGCATTGTCGGGTTGGGACATCGTCGGCGTCTACGGCAATCATGAACGCGAGATCGCGCTGGCATCCGAGGAACTTCGCGACGAGTTGCGAGCCGAGACGCTCCTACTACTGAGCAGTCTCAAGGAGCGGGTCGTCATCGACGACGTCTGTCTCTTGCACGAGGTGGAACATTGGGGCCGACATGATCTGCTGGACCGGCTGTTTCAGCGAGAGAGATCGAACGGGCACGAACAGCGCGTTCACATCACGTTCGCCGGTCATACCCATTTCCGGCACGCTCGTGACGAACATGGTCCCATCGACATCGCCCGCGGGCGACTAACCATCAGCGAACGCCGACGATATCTGATCAATCCGGGAGCACTCGCAACCGGACAATATGCCATCTGGGACAGAGAATCACACGTCATTCTCTTCAACCAGGTTGGAGACTAACGGGAGGATCTATGGGGAAGCTCGATGGAAAAGCCGCGCTGGTAACCGGCGCTGGACGAGGTATCGGCCGGGCGGTGGCGATGCAACTCGCCTCCGAAGGCGCGTCAGTGGTCGTGAACGATCTCGGAACGAGCCTCGGCGGCGAGGGAACCGATCAGTCGATCGCGCAGCAGGTCGTCAATGAGATCAAAGCTGCGGGAGGCAACGCGGTCGCAAACACGAGTTCGATCACCGACTACGACGCGGCGGGCGAGATGATTCAGCAAGCCGTCGACAATTTCGGCAAGATCGACATCGTGGTGAACGTCGCTGGTATCCTGCGCGACCGCATGATCTTCAATATGTCGGAGGACGAATTCGACATCGTGACCGCTGTCCATCTCAACGGAACGTTCAACACGGTTCGGCATGCCTCCGCGCTCATGCGCGAACAACGCGGCGGTCGCATCATCAATTTTTCCAGCGTCTCTGCCTGGGGAAGCCCTGGTCAGCCGAACTACGGCGCCGCCAAGTACGGCATCCTTGGCTTTACGGCGGTGCTGGCCAACAGCCTGAATAAGTACAACATCACGGCCAACGCCATCCTCCCCTACGCCACCACACGCATGATCGACTCGACGCCTCGGGGCCAGGAGTTCATGAAGGAACATGGGAAACTGCCGAGCGAGATGGCCGGCGGAACCGAGGGAGATCCTGGCAACGTTTCGCCGATGGTCACCTACCTGGCGACCGACGAGGCGCAACACATCAATGGGCAGTTCTTCGGCGTTCGCGGTACCACCATCGCTATTTACTCTCACTGGGAAATGGCAGGCGTACTGCAGGCTAATCGAACGTGGACACCGCAGGAACTCGTCGACCTCTACCCGGAGACGCTCGGAAAATACGCGACCATCCCGGAACCTGTTGCGGTGGCCGGCTCGGATCGACCCATGCGCGGCACTTCGGCCATGCAGGCCGATCCAAACAGCTGGTCCAAGGTCGCTCCTGGCATCGATCTGTGGGAGCGTTCCAATTACTTTGACGCGAAAAAGTGAGGGAGAGAGCGATGGGTGTTCTTGATGGGAAAGTCGCGCTCGTAACTGGCGCGGGACGTGGCATCGGTCGGGGCGTCGCGCTCCTCCTGGCCAAAGAAGGCGCTTCGGTCGTCGTGAACGACCTGGGAGCAACCCTTGACGGCCAGGGCGTCGATACGGGTCCGGCGGCATCTGTCGTAAATGAGATCACGGCTGCGGGTGGAAACGCGGTCGCCAATACTGATTCGGTCACCGACTGGCAGGCAGCCGAGGGCATGATCCAGCAGGCGGTTGATTCGTTCGGCAAGATCGACATCGTCGTGAACGTGGCGGGTATCCTGCGCGACCGCATGGTCTTCAACATGAGTGAAGAAGAGTGGAATGCGGTGCTGAATGTCCACTTGAAAGGGACCTTCAACGTTTGCCGCTGGGCGTCGGTGCGCTTCCGCGAGCAGCGCTCCGGGCGGATGGTCAACTTCTCATCCACGTCGGCGTTCGGTGCGCCGGGTCAGCCGAACTACGCCGCGGCCAAGGCGGGCATTATAGGCCTGACCCTCAGCTGCGCCAGTGGACTGTCGCGCTACAACGTGACCGCGAACGCGATCCTGCCAACCGGCCACACGCGCATGATCGATTCGATTCCGCGGGCGCGGGATGCGGTGGCACATACCGGCAAGCTTCCCAGCGAATTGGCCGAAGGGACTGATCGGGATCCGGGCAATGTCGCGCCACTCATCGCGTTTCTTGCCAGCGACGGAGCACAGTCGGTCAATGGCCACATCTTCGGCTCGTTCGGCTATAACGTCGCATTGATGTCGCAACCCAAGATCGTGAAGACGCTACGGTCGGATCATCGCTGGTCGGTCGACGAGCTGTCCGAGATCATCCCGAAGGCGTTCGGACCTGAGATCGAATCGATGAAGAACGAAAGCGGATTCGGCGGCAAGATCGACGCGATCCCGGACGGACAATGGGTCGAGGTCGGGGAAGGCCTACGTTTTTGGGGCACCAAGCTCGAACCATATGGAGAGCTTGTTTGGTAGGAGCGCCATTAGGCGAAGACACTCGGGCGCGCAGCGGCGCGAAGACAGGGAAGGGCACGTGAACGCGTGAGTATTTCTGGAAAGACCGCCATCGTCGGTGTGGCGGAGTCCGACGAAATAGGCAAAGTACCGGACAAACCGGCGCTGATGCTGCATGCCGAAGCAGCGCGTTCGGCGCTGGCCGAGGCGGGTCTGACGAAGGATGACGTCGACGGTCTCTTCACCGCCGGGGTCTCCACGCTTGAGCTCGGCGAATACCTGGGCATCGAGCCCAAAGTGACCGACAACACGTCGGTCGGTGGGTCGTCCTTCGTCATCCACATCGCACACGCCGCAACCGCGATCGCGACCGGCCGATGCGAAGTCGCACTGGTGACGCACGGCGAAAGCGGCCGCTCGCGTGTCGGAATGCCGCGTCGGGCCAACGATCCCGATTCGTTGCGCGGTCAATTCGAGGCTCCCTTTGGGCTGCCTCAGCCGGTTGGCGCGTATGCCATGGCCTGCTCGCGGCATATGCACGAATTCGGCACGACGCATGAGCAACTGGCCGAAATCGCCGTGGCGACCCGCAAATGGGCGTCGCTGAACCCCAAGGCCATGATGCGCGACCCGATCACGATCGACGACGTGCTGAACTCGCGCCCAATCTCGTATCCGTTCAACTTGCTCGATTGTTGTCTGGTGACCGATGCGGGCGGCGCGTATGTCATGACCACAGCCGAGCGAGCCAAAGGGCTGAAACAGAAGCCGGTGATGGTAATGGGCGTCGGCGAGGGACACGATCACTCGATGATCTCGCAGATGCCGAGCTACACCAGTTTCGCCGCGCGCCACTCAGGCCGGCGGGCGTTCGAGATGGCAGGCGTCACGAATGACGACATCGACCTGGCCCTGATCTATGACTCCTTCACCTACACCGTCCTCCTCTCGCTCGAGGAGCTCGGCTTCTGCAAGAAAGGTGAAGGTGGCGACTTCGTCAGCGGACAGCGAACAGCCCCGGGCGGTGATTTCCCGATGAACACCAACGGAGGCGGACTTTCCTACACGCACTCCGGTATGTACGGCATGTTCGCAGTTATCGAGACCGTGCGTCAGCTGCGTCACGATTATGCCGACCAGGGAATTCGGCAAGTGAAGGATGCAGAGCTGGCCGTTGTCCATGGAACGGGTGGCGTCCTGTCGTCGGCCGGCACCGCGATTCTGGCGAGGGGATAGAGATGGCCGATTACAAGAAACCATTACCACAGGCTGATCCCGTTACGGCGACGTTCTGGGAGAGCGTCAAAGCACATGAGATGAAGATTCAGCGCTGCAATGACACGGGCAAATTCTTCTTCTACCCGCGCGGCATGAGCCCCTTTACGCTGTCTAGCAACATCTCCTGGGAGCCGGTTTCCGGCAAGGGGACCGTGCACGCCTTCACGATCGTGCACCTAAACCGTGCGCCGGGGTTCTCAGATGAACTTCCGTACGTCGTGGCGATGGTCGAACTCGAAGAGGGTCCGCGAATGATGTCGAACCTCATCGACATCGAGGCCGATCCAGAGCATGTCAAGATCGGGATGCCGGTCGAGCTGGTGTACGACGACGTAACTGACGAAGTCACGTTGCCAAAATTCAAACCCGCATAGACGGGGCAGATTGTGAGATAGGCATTTTGAGGCGGCGTTCGCGTCGCCTCTTCTTCATGCCAGTCCGCATCTTGAACACTGAAAACGTTGCGCAATCCGCGAATGACATTTCCTGCGCCTGTTCACGCGGACGCGACCTCGGCCCATCTGGGCGGCCCGATTCACCGCGCTATCGGCACGATTCTCCGGTATCACTCTTGCACACACGATGCAGTGAGAGAAAGGGTGTTAGCTCTCGCTGACAAGGAGTGAAGAATGCCGACGCTTGTATTGCTTGCTATCGCACTGATCATCGCGCTGGCGGTTGTGATTTACTGGTTCGTATCTCGATCAAGCGGAAGACGGCCCGAGGGCCACATTCTGGATGAGTCCATCGACGCCAAGCGCTCACGCGGCGAGCGCGTCGACGGCTGACGGAAACCAGTCTCCGTCCTCGGGAATTATGCGTACGTACGGTCACTTCGGCCAACACGTGCTGCCGGCATGGTTAGGCTAGCGTCAACCCATCCTGTCGTCATGAGTTGTTGTTCAAGCAACGTCGGTCGCTAGAAGGAACGACGTATGCACCCCTTCTAGATAGTATACGTATACACGTACGTTCGCTAACGATCGATGTCGAGCCGCTCGATACCGAGACACGTTTGCCGACCCGTACGTACATCCGGGATACTTTCGGCCTTGTGCGTGCGGCAGTACGTACGTACGCTGTCTTGGTATCAATCGGTCCGCGTTGCCCCTGGAAGTTGCCGGACCTTGTCGACCGCCGACAGGTACTCATCGCTGGGCCGATCCAGATCGTCCGGTAGCGGGAACCCGACGGTATCGACCAACCCGCCCAGTCGATCGCCGATGAGCGTGGCGATCTGATCATAGGTGCCTGAGATACAGAACTCGTCCAATACGTCGTCAGGCACGACCGTCGGCAAATCATCCCACCGGTTCTGCGCCACCAACTCCCGCAGCTTCGGGTTGAGGTCTCCCCAACCATGGTGCTCGAGAACCGGTAAATATGTTCGGGTCGACGCGTAGAACGCGATACGGTACCGCGCGTTCTCCCGCGCCTCAGATACGCTCTCCTCAGACGGTCCAGTCGCGATGAACCCGGTTCCGATAAGATCGAACGCATCAAGTGAGCGACCGGCTCGTTGAGCGCCGTGCTCCACATTCGGCCAGATGACGTCCCGGGTGTATGAGGGCGTCGAGAACGGATGCACGCGCAGTCCGTCGCAGATTTCACCCGACAATCGGATGTTGTATTCGTTGACCGCCGCGATCTGGACCTTGATCGGATCAAATTCAGACGGCGGGGGGCTGAACTCGGGCGTCATCAGCGAGAGGTTGTAGAACTTTCCCTCGAACTTCAGCGGCTCGCCAGTGTCCCACGTTTTCCAGATAGCGCGCATCGCCAGAACGTATTCGCGGAGTCGAGGACCTGGCGACACCCACTCGGTCGTGAAACGGCGCTCGATGTGGCCCTTCACCTGAGTTCCCAGTCCTACCGCGAAGCGTCCTCCCGACAGATCCTGAAGGTTGCGCGACATGTATGCGACGATGGTTGGACTGCGCGGGAACGCGATCGCCACCGACGTCGCCAGCTGCACGCGTTTGGTCGACTCCGCGGCCAGAACGAGCGGAAGAAATGGGTCGCGCTTCAGCTCGGGCGTACCGATGCCATCGAATCCGAGTTCCTCAATTCTCGCCGAAATCTTCCCGATGTCCGACCAGGGGACGTCACCGAGTGTCGCTTCGAGCCGCATGTTCCCAACTTTCCCATTGGCCGAATCGCCAGCTGATTTCATTGAATCGGTATCAGTGTAGAAGCTCATTCAGGATCGTCAATGTCACGATCAGAGCGCTCAGCGACGATTGAGAAGCGCCGATCAATCGACCGTTGGTGCCCAGATCTTCCCGGATCGACGCCAATCTGCTACGTTAGCGCCTGCGCGAACACAAAGTCCGTAATCACGTCATTCCGTGAGGAAGAAGGGACCTGCATGAGGATCGACGTTCACACGCACTTCTATCCAGCCGGCTACCTGAAGGAAGTTGTCGCTCACAGCGATTACGCGACGATCACGCATGACGACAACGGTCGCATGCTCGTCAATTATGCGGGCGACTACAACGTCGTAGAAGGCGCGCACCGGGACGTCGACATTCGTCTCCGTGACATGAACAACTTCGGTATCGACATGTCGGTCATGTCGCTCACAACGCCCGGCGTTCACATTGAAAAACCAGAATTCGGCATTCGGTTGGCGCAGATCGTGAACGACGAGTACGCGGACCTCGTCAAACAGTATCCGGACC
Source organism: uncultured Chloroflexia bacterium (assembly GCA_963822235.1). Classification (GTDB taxonomy): domain Bacteria; phylum Chloroflexota; class Chloroflexia; order Thermomicrobiales; family Thermomicrobiaceae; genus CALAGB01. The sequence goes on along the minus strand of CAWGGU010000001.1, from coordinate 1,387,732 downwards.
GATTCCAGTTCTTCGCGACGCTTCCGGCACAGACGCCGGATGCTGCCGCCAAAGAGCTGCAGCGCGCCGTCACCGACCTGGGCCTGGTCGGCGGCATGATCTTCTCCAACATCAACGGCGACACGCTCGAGCAGGAGAAGTTCTGGCCGATCTACGAAGCCGCCGAGTCGCTCGGTGTGCCCATCGTGGTTCACCCGACCGCTCCCGCGTTTGCATCCTACATGGATGATTACCGGCTCGTTGCGCTGTTGGGCTTCGCCTACGACACGACGATGGCCGCCGTGCGCATGGTGCTGGCGGGTGTGCTGGATCGCTTCCCGAAGCTGACGCTCATCCAGACGCATCTCGGCGGCGTCCTACCGTACATGGCGGAGCGGGTGCAGCGCGGCTACAACGTCTATCCCGAGATCGCCGGAAAGCTTCAACGCGAACCGATGGACTACTTCCGGGAGATGTATCTCGATACCGTCTTGTTTGACGTCGAAGCGATGAAGCTTGGGCTCTCCTTCGCTGGCGAGGATCGTCTGATGTTGGGGAGTGACCACCCACACCAGGTCGGAGATCTTCGCAAGTGCTCGATCGTTGTCGATCAGCTACCGGTGAGCCAGGACGTGAAAGAGAAGATCTTCGCGCGGAACGCCATGAAGCTCCTTGGCGTTAATCCGCCGAAATCCGCATAAGAAGCAAGTGCGTTCAAAAGGGCGGCCACGAAGGGACGCCCTTTCCCATTGGAACGTGTACGAAGCTCCAAAGGTGATTGCACGGCTGGGTCGCAGCGTCCGCTGTGGTCCGGACCGCTAGGACTTGAGCGAGCGCAACAGCGAGAGTTCCTGCTCGATCATGCGCGTGATCAAGAAATGCTCGCGGATGTGCTCTTTGCCGCGTTGTCCCATCTCCGTGGCTCGCGGCCCATCCTGCAGCAGACAGAGTGCCTTGCCAGCCATCTCCACCTCATCCAGCGGATCGACCAGGTATCCACCCACGCCCGCGGGCATTTGCATCGGAATCCCGCCGGTATTGCCCGCCACCATCGGAGTCCCTTTCCAGAGGGTCTCCGAGACGATCAGGCCAAAGCCCTCTCTGATCGATTTCTGCAGCACCACGTCGGACTTGCGCTGAAAGACGTTGACTTCCGTGTTGCCGATACCTGTTAGATTCGTCGCCACCAGAATGCGTGGATCCCCGCTCGTCTCCTTTTGCACGTCGTTCAGCAACTCCCACGCCTCCGGGTCATCAAGTGCCAGCGATCCGAGCAGCGCCAACTGAAGGTTTGGCACCTGTTCTCGCACACGTTGATAGACACGAATGACGCCCAGCGGGTCTTTCCAGGGGTCAAACCGCGACACCTGCGTCATGATGGGCTCATCGGGATGCACGCCGACCCACGCCATGATGCGACGGCACTGGTCGTCTGGGATTTCGAAATTCTTCGGGCTGAGGGGATCGATTCCCGGCGGAATCAGGTGGACGTTGCGGTCTCGCAGCATTTGAGGCACGAATTGGTCGAGCGTGAAGACCAGCGCATCGTACTCGTCGATATACGGGAGGAGCGATTGCAAGACGTCCTGATTGGGCGATGACGTGTCGATGTGGCAGCGCCAAACCCACTTGTGACTGTCGTGGCCTCGAAAGTGGAGGATCGCGGCCGGCTGGGGATCATGCACGACGACGAAGTCATAATCGCCTTCGAACTGCTGAGCGTTATAGCTGTTCTGTAGCAGATACGTTTCACGCGCTTCAGGCGTGAAGTCGTAACCCGCACCTTGCAGCGCGTTGTGAATGCTCTTCGTGACTTCAAAGAAGCTCTGACTGCCACTGATGACGCGCCATTCGACGTCGAGGCCCAGTCCCCGCTGAATGGATACCGACGACCGAAGCAGCTCCGACACACCGCCTCCATAGGCCGTGGCGTTGACGTGGAGGATTCGAGCGCCTTTTAGATCGTCTGCGAGTCGCCGTAACCGCTCGGCGACCTGGTTGCCGACGATCGGAATGTAGTCCTCAATGGGGGCGGTGGCGACGTCCACGAGCTGTAGCATCACGTCATCCCTTCGGCTCCACGACGCTCATTCATCGATGGGCGTTTCCGCCGAAATCATCTCTCCAACCGATTGCGGCGGCAACTACCCAAACGACCCAACGCCAAGTCATGGTACATTCGAGTCAAGGAAATGCTGTCCGGGATTCGCAGTGTGAGCGAACAAAACCGATTGAATCGAGCGGCCCGATGTATGCGCGTCTCATCAAACTCTGCTTCAAACAAACCGTCTCGCACGACGAAGCGCACGCCCTCTACCAGGATCTGATCAACGAGTTTCGACGGATTGAAGGTTTCAGAGGCTACAGCTTCATGCTGATGCCCACTTCACGGCGAGGTTTGACGCTCACCTTTTGGGATGACGCGACGAGCGCATCGGCGGGTGGAGAGCGAGTTCTGCCCACGATTGTCGAGCGAATGGGCGATCTGCTTTCGGAGGCTCCCGAGATCAGCGGCTATGAGGTCATCGATCACGTCATGATTCATCCAAAGGCGTCCTGAAATTCGGATGACCGAGCGCGACTTTACGCCAGCGCTGCGACAGATTAAGATCAAGCACGGCTCTCGCGGCGATCAATGCCGTTGGAGTTGAGGTAAGCGGTCAAACTACGGGTAGGAGGAAGAGTCGAATGGGTTCGGCGGTGAGCACGCGGTTGCCTGGGATCTTGAACGGTCTGCTGGCGCTTTGGCTTATTCTCAGTTCGTTCATGCTTGGATTCGGAAACGTCCCGTCCAAAGTGAGCGACATTATTATCGGCTTCTTCACCATCTTCCTGTCCATGCATTATGGAATACCGTCTGACGAGTCTCGCTGGATGTTCTTGTTCAGTGGCATGCTCGGACTGGCGGTGATCGCGTCGCCATTCGTCTTTAGCTATAGTGATATCTCATCCGCGTTGACCAACAACATCATCGTGGGCGCCCTGATTTTCCTGATCTCGGTGTGGGGTTATGTCACCATGCGTGAGCCGGTCCATCAGGACGGAAAAATCACACATCGCATGGGCTAGCTCGCCAGCTGAATGACACTGGGCGGAGTGTGAAGCCGCCCAACACGTTTGCCGGGAAATCGACGATTCCGGAGAGGCAATGAACTCCAACCCGTTGGTCGGCGTGATAATGGGCTCGCGTTCCGACTGGGAGACGATGAAAAACGCAGTGGATACGCTCGAGGCGCTTGGCATTCCATGTGAAACGAAGGTCGTCTCGGCCCACCGAACGCCCGACCTCCTGTTCGAATACGCGACGTCGGCGGCAAACCGCGGCATCGAAGTGATCATTGCGGGAGCTGGAGGGGCGGCACATCTGCCGGGCATGATAGCCGCCAAGACCTCTCTTCCCGTCCTCGGTGTGCCGGTACAGTCGCGTGCCCTAAACGGCATGGACTCGCTCCTCTCGATCGTGCAAATGCCGGCCGGTATACCGGTCGGTACGCTCGCGATAGGGCGGTCCGGCGCCGTCAACGCGGCGCTGCTCGCGGCGTCGATCTTGGGGAACAAATACCCAGCACATCGCGAATCGGTGGAGCGATATCGTGCCACCCAAACGCGCAACGTCCTCGATCATCCAGACCCCAAGGAAGAGTCGTGAAAGTTGGAATCCTAGGCGGCGGCCAGCTGGGTCGCATGATCGCGCTCTCGGCATACCCCCTCAATGTCCCTGTCCGCCTGTTTGAATCGACTCCCGACGCGTGCGGCGGTCATGTAACCGAGCTGTCTGTCGGAGAATATACAGACTTGCGCGGCTCTTGATCGCTTCGCTCACGGGCTCGACGTCGTCACCTACGAATTTGAGAACGTGCCGGTAGAATCGGCGCGCTATCTCGAACGGTCGCTTCCCGTCTATCCACCACCGATCGCGCTCGAAGTCGCGCAGGATCGATTGACCGAGAAGCGCTTCTTACGAGAGCAGGGAGTTCCGACTGCCGACTTCATGGATGTTGGCTCCCTCGACGACTTGCGCGCGGCCGTCACTCAATTCGGACTGCCGCTCGTACTCAAGACGCGACGCATGGGATATGACGGCAAGGGACAGGTCGTCATCCGTGAGGACGGAGGCGTCGAAGCCGGCTGGCAAGAACTGAGCGGCGTGCCGCTCATCGGAGAGGCGTTCGTTCCTTTCCAGCGAGAACTCTCGATCGTCTCCGCGCGTGCAATCGACGGGTCCATCCGCTTCTATCCGTTGGTCCAAAACCGACATCACGAGGGCATTTTGCGCGTCTCGCACGCGCCCGCTCAAGATGTCTCGCCCGAATTGCAGAATCTCGCACAGGAGCATGCGCAGCGTGCGTTGACCGCCATGGATTACGTGGGCGTGCTGGCAATTGAATTCTTCAACCTCGGCGAATCCCTATTGGCGAACGAGATGGCTCCGCGTGTCCACAATTCGGGGCATTGGACGATTGAGGGCGCAGAAACCAGCCAGTTCGAGAATCACCTTCGCGCGGTTGCCGGGTTGCCGCTTGGCTCGACCGCATCGCGCGGACATTCAATAATGGTCAACATCATCGGGGAACCGGCGAACACCGAAGCCGTGCTGGCCATCGAAGGAGCACACCTCCACAACTACGGAAAGTCACCGCGACCTGGTCGCAAGCTGGGCCACATCACCCTGCGCGGCGACGATCCAGCGGCGCTGGCAGCCCGGTTGACCGATCTCTCCAGTCTGTTACCCTAGAAGTCTGCGGCCACTCAATTCAGGTCGTGTCTCGTCAGGTTCGGGCAAGGTTCCTGCGTTGTTCCGTCCAGGCAACGGGTTTCGCAGCTTGCGCGAACGCGACCGTCACAACATCGTGACGCCGCGACGCAACGACTGTCTGCCGTAGTTGCATTTGGGATGGATCGCGGGGCCCAATCGGGGCAAATACCGCTCATGCTCATTCGGTTAGAGGGAACATTGGCGCGTAACATCCTTCCTGGAAAACCGTACCCGCTCGGTGCGACATGGGACGGTTCGGGAACGAATTTCTCAATATTCTCCGAGAACGCGACATCGGTAGAGCTTTGTCTCTTCGACGCCGACGGCGTCAAGGAGGTCCGCCGAGTGCGCTTGCCGGAGGTGACCGCACACGTTTGGCACGGATATCTCACGTCAGTTGAGCCGGGCCAACTCTATGGCTACCGAGTCGACGGGCCTTTCGATCCTGAGTCGGGTGCTCGCTTCAACCCGAGCAAGCTGTTGATCGATCCATACGCCAAGGCGGTGCAAGGCAACGTCGACTGGGATGCGCCGGTTTTCGGCTATCGCATTGGCGACGAGGCGCTCGATCTCTCATTCGATGATGAGGACAGCGCCTGGGGTGTGCCCAAGAGCGTCGTCACGAACCCCTGGTTCGATTGGGATGAGGATCGGCGTCCTCACACACCCTGGCACGAATCGATCATCTACGAGCTGCATGTGAAGGGATTCACCGAACTGAGCCCGTTCGTGCCGAACGATCTGCGCGGCACCTATGCCGGGATAAGTTGTGGTCCCGTGATCGACTACCTGCGCCGGTTGGGAGTGACGGCCGTCGAGCTACTCCCGGTCCACAAATTTCTGGACGACAAGCACCTCATCGACCGCGGCCTTCGAAACTACTGGGGCTACAACACGATCAATTACTTCTCCCCCGACAACCGTTACGCGAGCAACCCGATGAAGGGCGCGCCAATCGCCGAGTTCAAGTCGATGGTTCGCGCGCTCCATCGCGCGGGTATTGAGGTCATCCTCGACGTGGTCTACAACCACACCGCTGAAGGGAGCGAGCTCGGACCGACGCTGAGCTTCCGCGGTATCGACAACGCCTCGTACTATCGGCTCTCGCCCGAAAATCCGCGATATTATGTGGATTACACTGGCACCGGAAACAGCCTGAACGTGCGCCATCCGCAGGTTCTGCAGATGATTATGGACAGCCTGCGCTACTGGATCCAGGATATGCACGTCGATGGATTCCGCTTCGATCTCGCCGCCACGCTCGCACGGGAATTGCACGACGTCGATCGTCTCTCCGCCTTCTTCGACATCATCCACCAGGATCCAATCATCTCGCAGGTCAAGCTCATCGCGGAGCCGTGGGACGTCGGTATCGGCGGGTATCAGGTTGGCAACTTTCCAGTCCTCTGGACTGAGTGGAACGGCAAATACCGCGACACGATTCGCCACTATTGGCGAGGCGATGAGGGCCACGTAGCCGAGCTCGGCTATCGTCTCACCGGCAGCAGCGATCTCTATCTGCCGGATGGGCGGAAACCGCACGCCAGCATCAACTTTGTCACGGCGCACGATGGGTTCACGCTGAACGACCTCGTTTCGTACAACGAGAAGCACAATGAGGCCAACGGCGAAGAAAATCGGGACGGAACGGACGACAACATCTCTTTCAACTACGGAGCCGAAGGTGCAACCGACAATCCCGAGATTGTCGAAACTCGGCAGCGCCAGCTGCGGAACTTCCTGGCCACGCTCCTTCTGTCGCAGGGCGTACCGATGATCAACGCGGGAGACGAGTTCGGACGGTCGCAATCGGGCAACAACAATGCCTACTGCCAGGACAACGAAATCAGCTGGATCAATTGGTCGCTGAACGAGGACCAACAATCGCTGTTCGACTTTACCCGGCGATTGATCGAGATTCGTCGCGACCATCCCACGTTCCAGCGGCGCAAGTTCTTTCAGGGACGACTCATTCGCGGTGCCGACGTACGCGACATCACCTGGTTTAGCCCGGACGGCTCGGAGATGAGCGAAGAACAATGGAATTCGAGCTGGGTGCAGTGCCTGGGCATGCGACTCGGCGGTGGTCCCATCGGTGATGTAGACGAAATCGGCGATCCGGTGACGGATGACACCTTCCTTGTGATCCTCAATGCCGCGACGACACAGGTGGACTTCAAGTTGCCGACTGGTGATCTGGAGCGTCCGTGGCAGGTGATGATCGATACGAAAGACGCTGAGCAACCATCGCCTCGCGCGAGATCGGTTGAAGCGCCGTCTTACCTGGTTGAATCGCGGTCCGTCGTCTTGCTCAGACGCCGTGCGGCAATTCCGACGAAGCCAAAAACGCCTGCGTTTCCTTAGTCAAAGTGGCTGACGACCGCGATCGCGATTTGCGGTCGACGCTGGCGGCTTAAGCGAAGGCCTGACACTCAAAAATTGACCATCCATTGCGATCAGCCTGTAGACTGGAGACCATGAAAGATCCAAAGACAACCGCAATCAAGCAGGACGCATCACATGAGTTCCCCAAGCATGGCCGAAATCGCGCCGCCATCGAAGGGGTGACACCCGAGATCGACGGCGGCCGCTTCCCGATCAAGCGAGTCGTCGGTGATCGAGTGGTAGTAGAAGCCGACATCTTTGCCGATGGGCACGACGTCGTATCTGGAATTCTGAAATACCGCAAGGCCGGCGACGACCAGTGGTGCGAAACCCGGTTCGAACCACTGGTGAACGATCGGTGGAGCGCGCAGTTCATCGTCGAGGAACTGGGCCGGTACGAATACACGCTGGTTGGTTGGGTAGACCATTTGCGGTCGTGGCGTCGCGACATTGCGAAGAAAGTCGACGCCGCGCAACACACCATGGTCGACCTGGAGATCGGCGTCGGGTTGATCCGCGAGGCTGCCGAACGAGCCGGCGGACGAGATCGGACGGCGCTTACCACCTGGGCGAAAGAGATCAGCGAAGCGGGCGATCTCGAACGGGCGACCGACCGCGCATTCGACGACCGCTTGTTAGAGCTTGCACTTACCTATCCCGACCTTCGCTTCGCCACGCAATACCCGCTGGTGCTGGAGGTGGTCGTCGATCGAAAGCGGGCCGAGTTCAGTAGCTGGTACGAGCTTTTTCCGCGGTCGACAGGTTCGGACGACGTGCATGGCACGTTCAAGGACGTCGAGAAGGTCCTTCCGTATGTTGCCGGAATGGGATTCGACGTCCTGTATCTGCCACCTATCCACCCAATAGGCCAGAGTTTCCGCAAGGGAAAGAACAACGTCACCGAGTCCCAGCCCGACGATACGGGCAGCCCGTGGGCCATTGGCGGCACGGAAGGCGGCCACAAGAGCATCCATCCCGACCTTGGCACGCTCGACGATTTCAGACACCTCGTCACCGCCGCAGCGGACGCCGGTCTTGAGATTGCCATGGACGCGGCGTTCCAGACGTCGCCCGATCACCCGTATGTTTCGGAGCACGCAGAGTGGTACCGCAAGCGGCCGGACGGGACGATTCAATACGCCGAGAATCCTCCCAAGAAATACCAGGACATCTATCCGTTCGAGTTCGAGTCTGACGCGTGGCACGACCTTTGGTCGGAACTACGGAGCATCTTCCAATTTTGGATTGACCAGGGAATCCGCATCTTTCGGGTTGATAATCCGCACACGAAGCCATTCGTATTCTGGGAATGGGTCATCAATTCGCTCAAAGCCGAACATCCCGACCTGATTTTCCTCTCGGAGGCGTTCACGCGGCCGAAAGTCATGTATCGACTGGCAAAGTCCGGGTTTACGCAGTCCTACACGTATTTCACGTGGCGAAACGCGACCTGGGAACTGCGGGATTACCTGACTGAAGTGACGAGCCCACCTGTCAGTGACATATTTCGTCCGAACCTGTGGCCAAACACGCCGGACATCCTCAGCGAATACCTGCAATCCGGGCAGCGTTCGGCTTTCGTTGTCCGGTTTATCCTCGCGGCAACGCTGGGTGCCAGCTACGGGATCTACGGACCAGCCTTCGAACTACTGGAACACCTGCCCATTGAACCTGGGCGCGAAGAATATCGCAATTCCGAGAAATACCAGATTCGGCATTGGGATATGGAGCGGAGTGACTCGCTTCGTGACCTCATCGCGCGCGTCAACGAGATCCGCCGAGATTGCGCCGAACTACAGACGAATCAGACCTTGCGGTTCCACAACGTCGACAACCCGGCGTTGATCGCATATAGCAAGTCAGATCAGGAGTCCGGCCAAACGATTCTGACGGTGGTGAACGTAGATGCCTACAACGAGCATTCGGGTTGGATCAACCTGGATCTCGAGGCGCTGGGCGTCGACGAATCGCATCCGTTCCAGGCGCATGATCTCCTGACGGACGAGCGTTTCATGTGGAACGGCAGCTACGCGTTCGTCCGGTTGAATCCAAACGACATACCGGCCCACATCATGAAAATTCGCCACCACGTGCGTACCGAGCAAGATTTCGACTACTTCATGTAATCGCCACGGGGGACCGACGAAGGGAGCGTTGCGAACGCCATGCCGAGTTCTGGAAATGAGTCCGCGTCATTCGAGTCAGATCCCCTGTGGTACAAGGATGCCATCATCTACCAGATCCATCCTCGTGCCTTTTTCGACAGCAACGGGGACGGAATCGGCGACTTTCGCGGCATGACGCAACGGCTCGATTACATCCACGATCTCGGCGTCACGGCCATCTGGATTCTGCCCTTCTACCCGTCTCCACTACGGGACGACGGGTACGACATCGCCGATTACACCAGCGTTCACCCCGATTACGGGTCGATCACCGACGTTCGACGATTTGTCCGGGAGGCGCACGAGCGCGGACTTCGCGTGATCACGGAATTGGTCTGCAATCACACTTCGGATCAACACCCCTGGTTTCAAAAGGCCCGCAACGCGCCACCAGGAAGCGCAGCGCGAAACTACTACGTCTGGTCCGACGACCCCGACAAATACTCCGAAGCGCGCATCATTTTCAAGGATTTCGAGAACTCCAATTGGACGTGGGATCCGGTGGCCGAAGCCTACTACTGGCATCGTTTCTACCATCATCAGCCCGATCTGAACTTCGACAATCCGCGGGTTCGCAGATCAATCCTGTCGGTCATGGACTTTTGGCTGCGCATGGGTGTTGACGGCCTTCGATTGGACGCCATTCCGTACCTGGTCGAGCGCGAGGGAACCAACTGCGAGAACCTGCCGGAAACTCACGAGGTGCTAAAGGAGCTTCGTCGACACATCGATGATGGTTTCGACGATCGCATGCTGCTGGCGGAGGCGAACCAGTGGCCGGAGGATGCGGTCGCCTATTTCGGCGACGGCGACGAATGCCACATGTCCTTCCACTTCCCGCTCATGCCGCGAATGTTCATGGCGTTGCGCATGGAGGACCGTTATCCGATCGTCGACATCATGGCGCAGACCCCGGACATCCCACCGACGGCGCAATGGTCCGTCTTTCTGCGCAACCACGACGAACTGACGCTCGAGATGGTCACCGACGAAGAGCGTGACTATATGTACCGGGTCTATGCCCACGATCCCCAGATGCGCATAAATCTGGGTATTCGTCGACGTCTCGCTCCGCTTCTTGGCAACAACCGCCGACGCATCGAGCTCATGAACGGTCTCCTCTTCTCGTTACCAGGGACACCCGTAATCTATTACGGCGACGAGATCGGAATGGGCGACAACATCTACCTCGGAGACCGTAATAGCGTACGGACGCCGATGCAGTGGAGTGCTGATCGCAATGCTGGCTTTTCGAGCGCCGGTCGCCAGCGACTCTACCTGCCGATCGTCGTCGACGCCGAGTATCACTACGAAACGGTCAACGTCGAGGCCCAGAACAACAACCCCCATTCGTTGCTTTGGTGGATGAAGCGCCTCATTGCTCTGCGCAAGCGCTACCAGGCGTTCGGCCGCGGCACGCTGACCTTCTTGCATCCAGACAACCGCAAGATACTCGCGTTCGTACGCCAATTCGAAGACGAACGTATCCTCGTTATTGCGAATCTGTCACGCTTCGTTCAGGCGGCCGAGCTCGATCTCTCCCACTGCCAGGGTATGGTCCCGGTCGAGATATTCGGCCAGACTGAATTTCCTTCAATCGGGGAACTGCCCTACTTCATCACGCTCGGACCACACGCGTTCTATTGGTTTTCGCTCGAACAACCGCGTGTCGATGGACGTGCGCCAAATCAGCCGGAGGAGTCCGTCCCCACTCTGGCGACAACTGGAGGGTGGGAGCACTTCCTCGTTGGTCAAGGCAGAGGCAAGCTGGAGGCGATTCTGCCTGCCTATATCAGCGGACGTCGCTGGTTTGGCAGCAAGTCTCGCAAACTCAAAGGCGTGCGCATCGTCGACGCCGTTTCGATGCCGTATCCCGAAGGAATAGCGCATATCGCGTTCGTCCAAATCGACTTCGTCGAGGGAGATTCCGAGACGTACCTTCTTCCCATCACGCAGGTCTCACAGGAGCGAGCTGACGACATGCGCCAATGGACGCCGCAGGCGATCATTGCCAATTTGAGCTCTCGCATTTCGGGGCCGCAGGGCGCGTTAGTGGATGCGGCCTACGAACCAAGCTTCGCGACCGCCCTGCTCGACGCGGTGCGCGGTCGTCGACGGCTGCGCGGTACGGGAGAAATCCGCACCAACACGACTCGCGCGCTTCGGACGATCTTGCCGAACGGCAATCACGATGAGGATCCGCCCAAACCGAGCAACATTCGGGCGGAGCAGTCGAACTCCTCCTTGACGTTTGATGAGAAGCTCATCCTGAAGCTCTACCGGCGCGTTGAGCCGGGCCTGAACCCGGACCTGGAGATGGGACTCTACCTCACCGATAAGAACTTCGATTTCACCCCGCCGGTTGCCGGATGGCTCGAGTACCGTGGCAGGAACGGCGAGTCGTCGACCATGGGCATCCTGCATGGATATGTCCACAATGAAGGCGACGTCTGGGCTTACACCGGCGACGTGCTGCGGCGCTATTACGAGCGGACGGCGGCATCAGCACTCGAGGCGGATCTACCGGCCACCGTGAACGCCGCTGAGATGTTGAGTCGAGCCGACAGCCGCCCGCCCGACGAACTGAACGACATCTTTGAGACCTATCTCGAAGATGCTCGGCTCCTCGGCGAGCGCACCGCGCAGATGCATCTGATGCTGGCAAAAGGTTCAGGACCGGCGTTTGTTCCGGAGCCTTTCACCACCCTCTATCAACGATCCATTTACCAGCGTATGCGCGGCCTATCAGGCAATATCTTCCCAGCCCTTCGGCGCAAAGTTCCCACGCTTCCCGATGACGTCAGGGATATGGCGCAGCGGGCGGCGGAGGCAGAACAAGACGTAGCACAGCGCTTCCGCATGATCATCGACCATAAGATCAGCGGCGTGCGCACGCGCTGCCACGGAGATTTCCATCTTGGACAAGTGCTGCATACCGGTCGTGATTTCTCGATCATCGATTTCGAGGGAGAGCCCGCACGACCGCTGGGTGAACGCCGGCTGAAGCGCTCGCCCCTGACCGATGTGGCGGGGATGCTTCGATCGTTCCATTACGCCGCCTACGCGACGTTCTTTGAAGCCCAGCGCAGCGGACTGATTCGGGAAGAGGATGCGCCATCGCTCGATCCATGGGCACGCTTCTGGAACCTGTGGGTCAGCACCTATTACCTCAAGGGGTATCTGAGCGAACCCGGGATTGACGCCATTCTGCCGGACAACCAGGGCGATCTGGAGATCCTGCTCGATGCATTCGTGCTCGAGAAAGCCGTCTACGAGCTCGGCTATGAGATGAATAGCCGGCCGGAGTGGGTGAAGATCCCGCTCAACGGGATTCTGCAGATCATCGGCGACGGAGTCTGATCCGTACGATCCGCTTCCTGGCGCGAATCCTGCCCTGCTAGAGGTGAGAACCGGGCATCGCCAAGCGCGCGAAACAGGACGGACATGTCCCGTCTGCCGTCCAATCGCCATGGAATCATGCGGTTTTGGCACGCAATCGGACGCGCCAGGCAACTGTCAGGGCTCTGACAGTGTCGAAACGGCACAGCGGATCAGCCCACCCGCGCGACTTGAGGCCCCAGCTCACAATTCGAAGGAGATGTGCCCACATGATCATCGCCAACAGTCTATTGACCAACGACGACGTCTATCTGTTCAATGAAGGCAACCATTTTCGTCTCTACCGCCACCTCGGATCTCACATCATGACCTTGAACGGCGTCGAGGGAACCCAGTTCGCCGTGTGGGCACCGAACGCTCGCGAGGTCTCCGTAATTGGAGAATTTAACGGCTGGAGCCGGTCCTCCGATCAACTGACCGCGCATGGCGACTCCGGCATCTGGGAAGGATTCATCGAAGGCGTCGGCACGGGGACGATCTACAAGTATCACGTTAAGTCCCACCACAATGGCTATGAAGTCGACAAAGCCGACCCATATGCCGTCCACGCCGAAACTCCGCCAAAAACTGGTTCCATCGTCTGGGACCTGGAGTACGACTGGTCTGACTCCGATTGGATGACGCACAGAGGTGCTCGCAACGCTTTGGACGCGCCGATTTCGATCTATGAGATCCATCTCGGCTCATGGATGCGCGTGCCCGACGACGGTTTCCGTTCGATGAGCTATCGCGAGATCGCTCCAAAGCTCGTTGAGCACGTCAAACGGACCGGCTTCACCCACGTCGAATTTCTGCCGATCATGGAGCACCCATTCTTCGGCTCGTGGGGCTATCAGACAACGGGCTATTTCGCCCCGAGCAGTCGCTTTGGAACTCCGCAGGACTTTATGTACTTGATCGACGTTCTGCACCAGAACGACATCGGCGTGATTCTCGACTGGGTTCCGTCGCATTTTCCATCGGACGAGCACGGTTTGGCTTTCTTCGACGGAACGCATCTGTTCGAGCATTCCGATCCGCGGCAGGGCTACCATCCCGACTGGAACAGCTACATTTTCAACTACGGACGCGACGAAGTGCGGAGCTTCCTGCTGAGCAGCGCGTTGTATTGGCTCGACGCCTACCATGCCGACGGGCTGCGCGTGGACGCCGTTGCCTCGATGCTCTATCTGGACTACTCCCGCAAGCAGGGAGAGTGGATCCCCAACAAGTTTGGCGGACGAGAAAACCTGGAGGCCATCGGCTTTCTGCAACGTCTGAACCAGGAAGTCTTTGGGGAGTATCCGGACGTTCAGACCTACGCGGAGGAGTCGACTGCCTGGCCGATGGTTTCGCGGCCAATCTACGTCGGCGGTCTCGGGTTCGGTATGAAGTGGGATATGGGCTGGATGCACGACACGCTCGACTATTTCACCAAAGACCCGATCCATCGCCGCTATCATCACAATGAGCTGACGTTTCGGCTGATCTATGCCTTCAACGAGAACTTCGTCCTGCCTCTCTCGCATGACGAGGTCGTGCACGGCAAGGGCTCGCTCATCAACAAGATGCCTGGCGACGACTGGCAGAAGTTCGCCAATCTGCGACTCCTCTACGCCATGATGTTCGCCCAGCCCGGCAAGAAGCTGCTGTTCATGGGAGATGAGATCGGACAATGGCACGAGTGGAACCATGACGGCAGCGTCGAATGGGATCTCCTGCAGTACCCGTCACACGAAGGCCTGCGACGCTGGATCGAGGATCTCAACCGGATCTATCGTGAGGACCCTGCCCTGCATCAGCTTGATTTCGAGAACGCCGGATTCTCCTGGCTCGACCCGAACGATTCAGAAAACAGCGTCCTCAGCTTCACGCGTAAGGCTCGAGACTCCAACGACGCCATCGTGGCCGTCTTCAACGGCACGCCGGTTCCGCGGCACGGATATCGCATTGGAGTGCCGCAAATTGGAACCTGGCAAGAGGTGTTGAACAGCGACGCTGAGCTCTATGGTGGGAGCGGCGTCGGCAACTATGGTGAGGTGGAGACAACTCCGGTGCCGTGGCACGGACAACCTCGATCGCTCAAGCTGAGTCTGCCGCCACTCGGCGCGATCTTCCTTCGCCATTCAGAGTGAGCACTATGACATCAACAAGACTGGATCTGGGCGCTGTACGGCGCCCGGATGGTTCGACGTCCTTTCTGATCTGGGCACCGAAGTCGGAGATGGTCGAACTGCATGTTGTGGAGCCCGTCCGATCGACTGATCCCGATGGAGCGTGACGAACGAGGATACTGGTGGGTTAAGCTGAGCGATGTCCATGACGGGGCGCGCTACTTCTTCCGTCACGACGGCGCACAAGACTGGCCCGACCCGGCTTCACGGTCGCAGCCCGAAGGCGTGCACGGCGCATCCGAGATCTTCGACCCGAAGAAGATTCCGTGGAGACGTACGTTGTGGGCCGCTCCGGCCATCGAAGACTACGTAATCTACGAACTGCATGTCGGCACGTTTAGTGAGTGCGGCACGTTCGACGCTGCAATCGAACAGTTTGATCGCCTGGTTTCACTGGGGGTCACCGCGATCGAGATCATGCCGGTCGCTGAGTTTCCAGGTGGTCGCAACTGGGGCTACGACGGTGCGTATCCGTTCGCGGCCCAGTCGAGCTACGGCGGACCCGAAGGTTTGGCACGCTTCGTCGATGCCTGTCACGAGCGCGGTCTCGCCGTCGTGCTCGACGTCGTCTACAACCACTTCGGACCAGAAGGCGCCTATCAGGGCGGTATCGGACATTACTTTACTGACAAGTACCGCACTCCGTGGGGCTCGGCCATCAACTTTGACGGGCCGGATTCCGCCGAGGTGCGGCGATACTTCATCGAGAGCGCCCGCTATTGGCTGCGCGACCTGCACGTCGACGCCTTTCGACTGGACGCCGCTCATGCCATCTTCGACCAACGCGCCTACCCCTTCCTACGGCAGTTCGCCGAAGAAATTCATCGTGAGGCACGTCAACTTGGTCGCGTAACCTACCTCATCGCCGAAAGCGATCTCAACGATCCGCGCATGATCCAGCCGTCTGAGATCGGCGGATACGGCCTGGACGCGCAATGGAGCGACGACCTGCATCACGCCCTACATGCCCGTCTCACGGGCGAGCGTTCCGGCTACTACGTCGACTTCGGCTCAGTTGACGATATCAAGCATGCGTATGCTCTTGGTTATGTCTACGTGGGCCAATATTCCGAAAGCCGACGAAGACCACATGGACGGCCCCCGATCAACGCCTCGCCAGCCAGCTTCGTCGTCTGCACCCAGAACCACGACCAGATTGGAAACCGCGCGGTCGGCGATCGATTGACCACCGCACTCGATCTCGAGGAGCTGAAGCTTGCGGCCGCTGCCGTGGTCCTCTCCCCGTTCGTACCGATGCTGTTCATGGGAGAAGAATACGGCGAGACGGCGCCATTTCAGTACTTCACCAGCCACGGTGACCCCGACCTCATCGAAGGCGTGCGGCAAGGACGCGCCGAGGAGTTCGAAGCGTTTTCGTGGTCCGGTGAGGTCCCAGATCCGCAGGATGAAGAGACGTTTCGACGTTCAAAGCTCGATCTACACAATCGGCAGACGCATCGCGGAAGCAGTCTGGAGAGGTACTACCGCGAACTGATCCGTGTGCGACGAGCTTCGCCGTCACTGCGAGCTCCGTCGTTCACCAGCCAGGATGTCGAATTGATTGGTGGCAATCGGTCGATCCTTGCCCTGAGACGCTGGAACGGCGACGCAGAGTCACTTCTCCTACTCAACTTCGGAGATGCGGATGACGTGAAGTTGCGAAGCCCTGACGGGCAATGGAAGCTCGTGCTCGATTCCAGCGACGCTGGATGGGGCGGGCCGCAATCGCCTACACGCCTAGATTGCGACTTTTCGCCCGGCCAGCCGGTACCGATCGCACGTTCTTCCGCGATGTTCTTCGTCCGCGTTGGCCCGGAGTGGAATCGATGACGATACCGACGCACCGATTCAAGCCTGCCCCACTTTCCACTTATAGAGTCCAACTGACGCCATCCTTCGGATTCTCTGACGCGAGAGCCATCCTCCCCTATCTCAAACGACTTGGCATCAGCGACCTCTATTGCTCCCCCTTCCTCACGGCTCGTCCCGGCAGCACCCACGGCTATGACGTCGTCGATCCGCTCCATTTGAATCCAGAGCTTGGTGGAGAAGCAGCCTTCCTGGATCTGAGCCGGGCGCTGCGCGAGCATGAAATGGGACTCCTGCTGGACATCGTCCCCAACCACATGGCCGCCAGTGGCGAGAATCCCTGGTGGCAGGACGTCCTCGAGAACGGCCCCAGCTCGCGATACGCCGATTTTTTCGACATCGAGTGGGATCCTACGTCTCCGGGCGGGCTGGAGAATCGCGTGCTTCTGCCGATTCTTGGCAGCCCCTACGGAGAGACGCTCGAAAACGGCGAGATTCAGATCGAGGAAGATGATCGCGGTTACCATCTGCGCTTTTACGATACGAACCTGCCTCTTTCGACCGTCTCATATTTGCCGGTCCTCGAAGCCAGGGCTCCTGAAATCGAACGCAAACTTGGGTCACACAGCGATGCGTGGCAAGCGTACGCCCATTTGACGCGTGAAATCGAGAGGACTCCGCCACGTGCAGCCGATGACCCAACCCTCATCGAACGACGTCGAGAAATCAGACGGTTCCTGGAAACTGAGCTTCCGAGATTGCGAACTGTTCCAGAGATCCGCGAGGAGCTCGCGTCGGCAATCGAAGACATCAATGGCGCGCCGGGCGTGCCGAACAGCTTCGACGTCCTGGATAGCATCGTTTCGAGTCAGGCATACCGTCTCTCGTTCTGGCAGCTCGCACGTGAACAGATCAACTATCGCCGCTTCTTCGACATCAATGATCTGATCTCGATGCGAGTAGAGAATGAAGCTGTGTTCAATGCAACACATCGACGCATCATCGAGCTGGTACACGAGGGACACGTGAGCGGGCTTCGGATTGACCATCTGGATGGCCTGTGGGATCCGGACGCATATCTCGAACGACTCCAGCGGTCCCTGTCTCATGACCAATCGTCGGCCGACGGGCGCTACATCCTCGTCGAGAAGATTCTGGCCGAGGATGAACGTCTTCCCACACAGTGGCCGATCGCCGGTACGACCGGTTACGACTTCATGGGTATGCTCAACGGACTGTTCGTGGATCCCGCCGGACTTGCCGCGATTGAGCGAACCTATCGGGACATCACCGGAATCACCGAGTCCTTCCCTGAGCTGGTCTATCGTGCCAAGCTGCGTGTGCTCGACGAATCGTTTGCGGCAAATGTCCGATCGCTGAGCCAGCTCCTCGGTCGAATCGCCGACCGCGACCGACATGGACGGGATCTGACCGCAGAGTCGCTGCACGCGTCACTTATCGAGGTGACGGCAGCACTCTCCGTCTATCGAACCTACGTGAGCAGCTTCGAGGTCAGCGACGCCGACCGGAGCTGGATCGAACAAGCGGTCGCGCAGGCGACTGGGCGTCGTCCGGACTTGCGGCATGCATTGGCGTTCCTCCAACGCGTCCTTCTCCTCGACATGCCTCCAACAATTGAATCAGCCGTTCAAGAAGAATGGCTGTTGTTCGTGATGCGCTGGCAGCAGATGACCGGTCCAGCCATGGCCAAGGGGAACGAAGACACTGCGCTCTATCAATTCAACCGGCTCGTCTCACTCAACGAAGTCGGCGGCGATCCGGACTCTGCCGGGATTTCGATCGACGACTGGCACGAGTACAACCAGCGCAACCAGCAACTGTGGCCACAGACGATGAACGCGACCTCGACGCACGACACGAAACGGAGTGAGGACGTTCGAGCGCGCATCGCGGTGCTGAGCGAGTTTCCAGATGACTGGAGCGAGGCGGTCCGATGCTGGCAGGAGATGAATGCCGACAAGAAGACCGTGCGAAACGGGGTTCCGGTGCCGGACGCCAACGTCGAATTGCTCATCTATCAGACGATGATCGGTGTCTGGCCGAACGATGACTTCGGCTCGCCCGATCTTGTCGACCGGCTCAAGGGATATGTCACTAAGGCCATGCGCGAGGCGAAAAACTTTACCAGTTGGGTTGCGGTCGACTCCGTCTATGAAACCGCAGTGCTGAACTTCATCGAGTCAATTCTCGATTCGAGTTCGTCGTCAGCCTTTCTTGAAGACTTTCAGGCGTTCCAGCGCCGCCTCGCGCCAGCCGGGGCCGTCAACTCGCTCAGCCAGCTCGTGCTGAAGCTAACCGCACCTGGACTGCCGGACGTCTATCGAGGAACCGAGCTGTGGGATTACAGCCTCGTCGACCCTGACAATCGACGACCGGTCGACTACAAACGGCGGGCACATGAACTGAACGAACTCGATCGCTCGCCGCTGAGCCCGGCAGAGCTCGCGCGTCAGCTCGCGCGAGAGTGGACCGATGGCCGGGTCAAGCTCTGGGTTCTTCACCGAGCGCTGCTGGCGCGAAACACCCATCCGACGCTCTTCTCAGATGGTACGTACACATCGATCGAAGTGAATGGTCCGGTCGAGCGGCACGTCATTGGCTCGGCGCGGCAGGCGGGCAATGAGCGAGTCCTCGTAGTCGTGCCTCGTCTGATTGGGAGTGCCATCAGGCTCGAGACAGGTTTGTTGCTGAACGGAGCGTTGGATCAGACTGAACTCTCGCTCCCGGCTAGAATTCGCTGGAAGCCTGGACGAACGCGTTCACCGACGAACGAATTGAAACGACGGTGCACGCCGATCGGGTCACCCTTTCCGCGGACGACGTTCTCGGCTCGTTTCCCGTCGGATTGCTCATTCAGATCGTTTAGGCGCACGATCGAGGCGCCGACACGCGCCTTACGGCCGCCTCGATTGGCCCTTCACGGCCGAATCCTTTAGAATCATGGCCGATCCTGACCCGGCGGGCCTGTAGCTCAGCGGCAGAGCAAGGGGCTCATAACCTCAAGGTCGTAGGTTCGAATCCTACCAGGCCCACCACGATGGATACCCATTGCCGCATTGGGAGGACCATGCTAGACTGTGTACGTACGCATTGAACGGACAATGCTTGGTGATTGAATCGACAGACCTCGCGCGACGAATCGCTGCCATCGCATCGGACGCGTTGGCGACGGACATTCAGGTAATGGACATTCGTGAGCTAACCACCATCGCAGATTGCTTCGTAATCGCCTCGGCCGACAATGTGCGTCAGCTGAGGGCGATGGGTGAGACGATCGCTCGCGAACTGCGTGAAGAGGGCACACGGCCCAACCGGCGCGAAGGAGTTCCAGAGACCGGGTGGATCGTTCTCGATTACGGCTCCGTGATCGTCCATCTGTTTACGGACGAGCAACGTGAGCACTACCGGCTCGAGGATCTGTGGACCGACGCACAACGGTTACTGGTGATCCAGTAACGAGACGTTTCTCGAGTTTGGCACGAGGAGGAGCGTTGTGACCGCACGATCGAAATCTGGGTTCGTCCTTCCCTTCACCATTGGAACCGCGTTTGGAGTGATCGGTGGAGTGACGCTGGGGGCCCTGCTTGGTCACCGGCTTTTCACGGCAATGCTCGACCTTTGGTCTCTCTTCGGGCATGACGCGGATCAGGAACCACCGTTCGACCTGCTGCTTCAATAAGCTTCGACTCGCCCGCCGTCACTCCTCAAGGGGTGGTGGCGGGCTATCCTCGAGCCGTTCGATGACCTCTTCAGGATCGGCGCCGCGTTCGAGATCCGACAGCGCCAGGTCCAGATCCGGATCGAGTGGCTCGCCCATCTGTGCGCTCATCTGGCGTGTCCAACGCGCGATCTCTCGCGGATCGGTGTCGTCGTCGAATCCAAACGGATTGGAATCGAAATCTTCGCCGTAGGGATCGCCGTACGGGTTGCCGCCCATGCCCATCCCCATGTCCATTCCCATTCCGCCGCCCATGTCACCGAAATCACCCATGCCTGCCGGATCGGATTCGGGTTCGGAGCGACTACCTCCCCGCCGCACGACGACTCGCGAGAAGAGCCGTTCGAGGTTCGTGCCGCCGCAGATCGGACACTTTGGATCGGTGACTGAAGAATAGGACCGGAAGAAGACACTCACCTTCTTGCGGCAATCGGCACAGCGATACTCGTAGATTGGCACGTCAGGGTCTCCTTGAAAGTTCAGTCATCGGAGCCTCGAGATGTCGCCGGTTTATCCTCGCGAGCAACGCCAGCAAGATAACACCGACGATCCCGGCTCCAACCAATGCAAAGAATTTTAGTTCAGGTTTCGGTATGAAGAGTGACGCTCCGCCCAGCAATGCTGACAACCCTGTGAACAGCAGCACGATCTGACGTTGCGTCCACCCGAGATCGAGAAGCCGGTGGTGCAGGTGACCACGATCCGCCTGAAGCGGCGACCGGCCATTGACCGTGCGATACACGATCACCCAGGCAACGTCAAGAATCGGGATCCACAGGGCCAGTAGCGCGGTCGCGATCTTGGCGCCGCCGATGATCGAGATCACGGCCAGCGTGAAGCCGAGAAACATCGCCCCAACGTCCCCCATCAGAATGCGAGCGGGATGCCAGTTGTAGGGCAGGAACCCGATCACCGCGCCGCCGAGCGCCGCCGGGAGGATCGAGATCGTAAATTGCGGGTCACCAGCCGGTCTGAAGAACGTGTGAAAGAAGAGCACGGCCGCCGCAACGAGCGTCACGCTCCCAGCCAGGCCGTCGAGACCGTCGATCCAGTTCAGCGTATTCATCGCTCCCACGATCCAGAAGAGGGTGAACCCGATGGCGACCAGGAGCGGGAGATGGACGATTCCACCAAATGGATTGTTGAACTGGTCGATGACGAGGCCGTGGCTTTCACCACGCAATCGCGGAACGATGATGATGGCGGCTGCCGCGATCTGCCAGATCAGCTTGGCTTTGGGAGACACGCCCACCACGTCGTCGACCAGCATGACGGCCACGATCAACACGGCGCCGGCCAGCAGCATGGTGATGCGCTCGACCTCTATGGGATAGCGTTCGACTGGAAGCCAGAAGCTGAGCGCGACGGCCGAAACAAACGCTATGAACATCGCCAGCCCGCCGATGCGTGGTAAGGGAATGGTATGTACGTGACGCTCTTCAGTAGGCTTGGACACCAACCCAAGCTGGTGCGCCACGCGGATCAGCGTCGGAAGCAGCGAACTCGTGACGATCGCCGCCAGACACGCGATGACGAGGGCGATGATCGCATGCGTCAACACGATCGACGAGCTCCAGGGACCACCTAATCGTCGCCCATCGTCGAAGCTTCGGATCGCACGCCTGGAAGCGGCAGGTTCGAGACGAGTTCGGCAACCTCAGCTCGAGCTGACTCTTTGACCTTCTCATCGTCTGGCGAACGCAACACCCGCGCGATGAGCCGTCCGGTCGCACGCATCTCGTCCGGTCCGAATCCGCGGGTCGTCATGGCAGGTGAACCCAGACGCACGCCTGTCGTCTGCGTCGGCGGGCGCTTGTCGCCAGGAATCGCGTTCTTGTTGGCGGTAATTCCTACTTCATCGAGCAGACGCTCCGCTTTTCGACCGCTCATGTCGAGCGCCGTGAGGTCGACCAACATCAGGTGGTTGTCGGTGCCACCCGACACGATTCGCAATCCTTCGGACTGAACCGTTTCAGCCAGCGTCTTGGCATTCTCCAGAACGCGTTCGATGTACGTTCGATACTCCGGAGTCAGTGCTTCGCCAAGTGCGACCGCTTTTCCGGCGATGACGTGCATCAGCGGTCCGCCTTGCATGCCTGGGAACACCGTCTTGTCGATTCCCTTGCCGTGCTCAGCATCGCTCATGATCATGCCGCCACGCGGTCCTCGCAGCGTTTTGTGCGTCGTCGTCGTGGTGATGTGCGCATTACCGATCGACGTCGGATGAAGTCCGACCGCCACCATGCCGGCAATGTGGGCAATGTCCGCCATCAGGACGGCGCCAACTTCATCAGCGATCTCACGGAATTTGGCGAAATCGATGATGCGAGAATATGCGCTGGCTCCCGCGATGATCATCTTTGGATGAACCTCGTGAGCGGCCGATCGCACGCGATCGAAGTCGATCTGCTCGTTCTCAGGGTTCAGCTCGTAGAAGTGCGCCTCGAAGAACCGACCCGAAAAATTAACGTGCAATCCATGCGTGAGGTGACCGCCTTGATTCAGGCTCATGCCGAGGATGCGATCTCCCGGATCAAGCACCGAGAACATGGCGGCCATATTCGCCTGCGCCCCGGAATGCGGCTGAACGTTGACATGCTCGGCCCCGAAGAGCTGTTTGGCGCGCTCGATCGCCAATGTTTCAACCTGATCGACGCATCCGCATCCGCCGTAGTAGCGCTTCCCCGGATACCCTTCGGCGTATTTGTTGGTCAGCACTGAGCCAACGGCTTCCATCACCGCTGCGCTGGTGAAATTTTCGGACGCGATCAGCTCGATGGTGTTGACCTGACGGTCCCGCTCACAGTCGATGATTCGCGCCACGTCCGGGTCCGAAGACCGGAGAAGATCCATACGGCGTTCCTTTCAGCGGTCTGGTTCGCAGTGCATGAGCTTGTTCGCAGCGAGTGTAACATAGCCCATTCCGAGCGTTACTCTCGTGGATTTCGCCCCTTCAATCGGATTACGATCGGTGTCCCGGTGAAACCGTATTCCTTGCGAAGGGTGTTTTCGAGATAGCGCCGGTAGGAGAAATGCACGTTCTGCGGAGCGTTGCAGAAGAAGACGAACGTGGGCGGCTCGGTGGACGCCTGGGTCACATAATAGAACTTCACCCACTTATTGGGCTTCGTCGGCGGCGCGTGTCGAATGATGACGTCACGCAGCAAGCGATTGAGATCTCCGGTCGGAATCCGCTTGCTTCGCTCGGTCATCACGCTGAGAGCCAGGTCCATAATCTGAGTGATCCGTTGACCGGTCAGCGCCGACGTAAACACGATGGGAGCAAAGGGGATGAATTCGAACTCTTGCTGAGCCTTTTCGATGAACTCATTCATGGTCTTGTCGTTCTTCTCAACAAGATCCCATTTGTTCACGACCAGGATGACCCCTTTGCTTCGTTCCACGATGTAGCCCGCCACGTGCTGATCTTGCGCGGTGAAGGGCTCATTCGCGTCGAGCACCAGCACCGCTACGTCGCAGCGCTCAATCGCGCGAAAGGAACGAAGGACGCTGAACTTCTCGATACCCTTGTCGATCCGTCCGCGACGACGGATACCTGCTGTGTCGATCAGCGTAAGACGCTGTCCCGCCCAGGTGATTTCAGTGTCGACGGCATCGCGCGTCGTGCCCGGCACCTCCGACACGATTTGACGTGCATCCCCAAGAAGTGAATTGAGAATGGCGGACTTGCCGACGTTTGGCCGTCCGACGATGGCGATGCTTGGCAGTTCAGCCTCGTCCTCGCCCCCCTCGGATGGCGGAAGTTCCTCGACCACGCGATCGAGCAGATCTCCGACCCCAACACCGTGCAGGGCCGAGACCGGCAACGGCTCTCCCAACCCAAGCTCGTAGAAGTCGACTGCGGCATCCTGCCGAACACGCGATTCGGACTTATTCGCGACCAGCAGAACCGGGAGATTGCTGCGCCTGACAAGATCGGCAACTTCGTAGTCGCCGGCCGTCACGCCGACCTCACCGTCGACCAACAGCAGCAGCAGATCCGCTTCTTCGACCGCGAAGATTGCCTGGCGTTGAGTCGCGATCGAGATCTCGGTCGAGCTCGAACTTGCGATCTCCTGCTCGGCTTGAAGACCGCCGGTGTCGACGACGTCGAAGTGAACTCCGTTCCACTCGGCTACGGCGTACATACGATCGCGCGTCGTTCCGGCAATATCCTCAACGATGGCACGTCGCTCACGAATGATGCGATTGAACAGCGTCGATTTGCCGACGTTCGGGCGTCCAATAATCGCGACGAGTGGTTTGCGCATGTTTTGAGTCTCTCAATCAGGTTTGTAACGCTCTAGCACGTTCAATGCGTTTCATAGTCATGTTTCAAATTGCCGTCCGCTCGCGGCAGGTCACGTAGGCCCGCGATAACCTACCGAATGTCGCACGGCAGCATCCAGCCGATTAAGACAAATGGAGCGGGCTGCGAGCCCGCTCTTCGGCGATCGATCTATTGTTCCGCATCCGGGCGACTTTATCCAACCAGACGCTGATCCGGAAGCAGGAGCGGGATGCCGCGGCCTAATGGCCGCCCTGTTCCTCCGCGAACGTTGCGTACACCTTGGAGTCCATCAAATTGCTGACTTGCGACGGGTCGCTCAGCTTTACCTTGACGAGCCACGCCTTGTCGTACGGTGAGGAGTTGACGAGCTCAGGTGAATCAACGACTTCGGGATTCGCCTCTACCACCTCACCGCTGAGTGGCGAATAGATGTCCGACGCGGCCTTGACAGACTCGATGACGCCGAGCGGCTCGCCCTGCGTGATACTCGAGCCCGGTTCAGGCAGCTCGAGATAGGTGATGTCACCCAGCTCGTTCTGCGCGAAATCGCTCACGCCGATGACAGCCTCATCGCCATCGACCTTCGCCCACTCATGACTCTTCGTGAAGTACAGCCCGTCAGGAATCTCAGTCATCGACTTATGCCTCCTCTTCACCCGGCTGAAGTGCCGGCAACTACCGTTTGTAGAATGGCGTGCGGATCTGCTCCGCTTCAACCGCTTTGCCGCGGATCATGATCTGAAGTGGCTTTCCGACACCCGCATACGATTTGTCGATCAGCGCCAGACCAATGTTCTCACCGAGCGTCGGAGATGACGTCCCGCTCGTGACGAAGCCGACATTCTTTCCGTCAACCTGAACGTCGAAATGCGCTCGCGGCACACCGCCGCGCGCCACCATTTTGAAGCCGACAAGGCGGCGAGTGACGCCCTCGTCTTTCTGCTTGACCAGAGCGTCTCGTCCGATGAAATCGCCCTTGTCTAATTTGACAGCCCATGAGAGCCCGACTTCGAGTGGTGTGATCGATTCAGAAAGCTCGTTGCCGTACAGGGCCATCTTGGCTTCGAGGCGCAACGTGTCACGTGCACCAAGACCGATCGGCTTGATGCCGTCCTCTTCACCGACCTCGAGCAGTCTGTTCCAGATTCCCAGGACCTGCTCGATCGGGCAATAGATTTCGAACCCGTCCTCACCCGTGTATCCGGTGCGCGCCACCATGCACGGTACCTGATTTACTGTCGTCTCTTTGGCGCTGAAATACTCGACCTCAGCGAGATCCGCATCGGTGATTCGCTGCAGAATCTGCTCTGCGAGCGGTCCCTGGATGGCGATCATGCCGGTAACACCGGAGACGTCCTCCACCGAGACATCCAGCTCCGCACGGTTCCTACGCTGTTCCTGCATCCAAGCGATGTCTCGCTCGGCGTTGGACGCGTTGACGACGACGAAGTATCCGTCACCGTCCGGCCGGCGGTAGACGATGATGTCGTCGATCGGGCATCCGGTCGGAAGGAGCAGCATTGAATACTGCGCTTCACCGGGCTCCAATTTGGAGACGTCATTGGTCGTGATGTACTGGAGAAACGACAGGGCGTCGTCGCCACGAACGTCGACCTGGCCCATGTGACCGAGATCGAACAACCCTGCCTTGTGACGAACCGTGCTGTGCTCGTCGATGATGCCGGTGAACTGAACCGGCATATACCAGCCGGCAAACTCGACCATGCGGCCGCCGAGCTCTTCGTGTCTCTCAGAAAGCGGTGTCCTCTTTGGTTCAGACACGCGCCGATCTCCTTCCCGAAGTCGCAATCAAACCGACCGATTGTAAGGACCGGCCGGTAGACACGTCAACCTCGGACTATGCGGTTCCGACGCGCTCGAAGGAAAGCTTGTCCATCTCCATCTGCACCGGGACCGGGTAAACACCCGTCAAACAGGCGGTGCAGAAGCGATCGCTGGGCAAATTGATCGCGCGCATCAGGCCGTCGAGGCTGAGATATTTGATCGAATCGGCCCCGATGACCCGGCCGATCTCCTCGACCGATTTGTTGGCCGCGATGAGCTCGTCACGGCGAGCCATGTCGACTCCCAAATAACAGGGCCACATAATCGGAGGTGCATGCACCCGCATGTGTACCTCGCGCGCGCCGTTCTGACGCAGGAGCTCGACGATCGGTCGGCTCGTGGTGCCGCGTACGATGGTATCGTCAACGAGGATGACCCGCTTGCCTTCCAACACTTCGGGCAGCGCGTTGAACTTCAGCTTGACCCCCTGCTCGCGCAGTCGCTGATCCGGCTGAATGAAGGTACGGCCGATGTAGCGATTCTTGATGAGGCCCTCAGCGTACGGGATGCCCGATGCTTGAGAGTACCCAATGGCCGCTGGTACAGCCGAATCCGGCATGGGTACGACGATGTCGGCATCGACGTGACTCTCGCGCCAGAGTTCGGCGCCCATGCGCTGTCGCACGAGATGCAGGCGTTTGCCCATCAACTCGCTGTCTGGGCGGGCAAAGTAGATGAACTCGAAGATGCAGGTTGCCTGTTTGCCATCCCAATCATCCATTTTGTAGCTGTGTAGCCCGTCGGCATCGACGACCACAATCTCACCCGGATCGATGTCCCGTTCGAACGTGGCGCCGATGGTCGCCAGCGCGCACGTCTCGGAAGCGACGACCCAGCCATCCTCGCCGATGCGTCCGAGGCAGAGCGGACGAATGCCCTTAGGATCGCGCACACCGACCAGCGAGTCTTTTGTCAGAATCGCGAGACTGTAGGCCCCCAGAAACCGCGACATAGCGCGACGAACACGCACTGCGACGTTCGGTCCATGGCTCTGAGCGATCGCCCAGGTTAGCGCCTCGGTGTCCGTTGAGCCGTCAAACGCGACGCCGTGGTCGATGAGATCACGTCGCAGGATCGCGCTGTTGACCAGGTTACCGTTGTGAGCCACCGCGACCTCGCCAGAATCACCCTCGACCAAAAATGGCCCGGCGTTTTTCGCCTGGCTTGAGCCCGTCGTCGAATAGCGCGTATGTCCAACGGCGATATGACCGGTAAGTCGAGAGAGATCGTCCTCTGAGAAAGCGGTGTTGACGAGGCCCATGCGGGTGTGAATACGGAGGCGCTGACCGTCGGCCGTGGCGATTCCGGCGCTCTCCTGGCCACGGTGCTGGAGAGCGTAAAGGCCGAAGAAGGTGAGACGGGCAACGTCCTCATGCGGCGCGTAGACCCCAAAGACGCCACACTCTTCGCGAGGTTCGTCGAACGGCATCAGGGGCTGCCCTTCCTTAATCAATTCGTTTCCAAACCAAGTCTATCATGCGCTGATCATATGTTCTGAGTGTCCTGCATGATGTCCAGCGCGGAGTCCCACGATTCGCGCAAACTCTCCAGTGAGAGGTCGATGGCCCCGGCAATGACGAAGTTCGATCCGCCAACACCACCGAGACGCACGTACGGCACGTCGTTGTGGTCGAGCAGCTCCTCTAAGTCCGCATCCTTGCCGAGCGCCGATTGAAGCAGCACGCGCGATGCAGACTCGCCAAACAACGTCTGATCAAACCGGTTGTCGTTGACTTCGAACAACTCACTGAGATCGAAGCTACCGCCAATCGATCCGCCGATGCAGCTCTCGGCGAGCGCCACCGCCACACCACCTTCGGAGCAGTCGTGCGCGGCGCTCACGAGACCGGCACGAATTGCCTGTCGCGTCGCGTCTTGCACGGCGAGTTCGAGATCGAGCTCTACGGAAGGAGGCGCTCCGGCAGTCTTGTCGTGTATTCGAGCGAGGTACTCGCTGCCGCCAAGAACGGCGGTCATGGCGCCGATGAGATAAACCGTTCCGTCCTTGTGAAACGACGAGCCGGTATGCAGACTGATGTCGTCCAATACGCCCACGCCACCGATCGTCGGCGTCGGCAAGATCGCTTCGGAACCTGTCTGGTTGTAGAGACTGACGTTGCCACTTACCACCGGCGCTTCCAACGCCCGGCAACCGGCCGCCATTCCCTCGATGGCATTCTGCAACTGATAATAGACCTCGGCCCGTTCGGGGTTGCCGAAATTGAGACAGTTGGTGAAGGCGACTGCCTCGCCACCAACACAGGCGATGTTGCGCGCCGCTTCAACGACCGCGTGGAGCCCGCCAAGATATGGGTCGAGATAGCAATAGCGCGGGTTGCAATCGGTCTTCATCGCCAGACCGCGATTCGTCCCTTTGATTCGTATGACCGCCGCGTCACCTTTTCCTGGGCCCACCACGGTGTTGGTCATGATGGTCGAATCGTAGGTTCGCGTTACGGCCAGTCGACTTCCGATGTTTGGCGACGACAGTAGACGTTTGAGAGCGTCCTCGGCCGAAGCTGCTCCCGACGAGCCAACGTCCGGCAAGGTTGTCGGATCGAACTCTCGCAGTTGGGCGATCAGACCCGATTCGATTCCGTCTCGCACGTATGTCGGACACTCGTCCGTGAGGAGCGTCGCCGGTATTTCGGCGACGACGTCTCCGCCATCGAGGACACGAACGATTCCGTCGTCGGTGACGCGGCCGATGACGTCCGAGTGAAGATCCCAATGATCGAAAACCGCGCGCACCTCGTCGAGCCCTTCTTGCGTCACGATGACGAGCATGCGCTCCTGGCTCTCTGAGAGCATCACCTCATATGGCGTCATGCCGGACTCGCGACGCGACACGTGCGCCACGTCGATCTCGATGCCGAGACCCCCACGACTTGCGCTCTCGACCGTCGAGCTGGTAAGTCCTGCCGCCCCCAGATCCTGCATGGCAACGACGTGCTCGGAATGAAGAACCTCCAGGCAGGCCTCGAGCAAGAGCTTTTCAAGGAATGGGTTGCCGACCTGCACCACGCCTCGATGCGACTTTTCCGGATCGTCGACCGATGCGAACGTAGCGCCATGGATACCGTCCCGACCAGTGTCGGCTCCAACCAGCAGCACCAAGTTCCCCACACCGGATGCCATTGCGCGCATCAAATCGTCGCGCTTGGCCACACCAACACACATGGCGTTCACTAGCGGGTTGCCCGAATATGATTTGTCGAAGAAGATGTCGCCCGCCACGGTTGGGATTCCGAGGCAGTTGCCGTAACCGCCGATGCCGCCGACGACACCACTGAAGAGGTAGCGGTTGCGCTGCTCGGTCAGTGGACCAAAGCGGAGCGAATCGAGAATCGCGACCGGACGCGCGCCCATCGTAAAGATGTCGCGAACGATGCCACCGACGCCAGTGGCGGCGCCTTCATACGGCTCAACAGCCGACGGATGGTTGTGCGACTCGATCTTGAAAACGGCAACCAATCCGTCGCCGATATCGACCGCCCCAGCATTCTCGCCGGGCCCCTGCGCGATGCGCGGACCTTCAGTCGGAAGCAACTTCAACAACGGACGAGAGTTCTTGTAGCCGCAGTGCTCGCTCCACATCGCGCCGAACATGCCGAGCTCGACCTCATTCGGCGCGCGACCGAGCTTCTCGACGACGAGGTCATACTCATCTCGCGTCAACGCGACTTCTGCCAGGACTTCGGGCGTGATCTCCACCAATTTCGCAACCCTTTTGTGTGCGCTCGGCGTCTAGCCCGCGGCGGTCGCCAGACCCGCCTCGAGAACCGAGGTAAGAACCTTCAATCCGTCGTCACTCCCAATGAGCGCATCGAATGCGCGCTCTGGATGCGGCATCAGCCCGACGACGTTGCGTGTCTCATTGCAGATTCCGGCGATGGCGTTCGCCGAACCGTTGGGATTGAACTCAGGATCCCGGTGTCCCTGTGGATCGGTGTAGCGGAACACGACCTGCCCGTTGGCTTCGAGACGTTCGAGCGTCTCGTCGTCCGCGAAATAGCGACCCTCACCATGTGCGATCGGCAGCGTGAGCACGGTTCCATCGTCGATCTTGGACGTCCAGGGCGTGTCGCTTCGCTCCACTCGAGTGTAGACCCAGCTAGAACGGAACTGCAGTGAGCCATTCGGTAGCAACGCACCAGGCAATAGACCAGCTTCGGTCAGCACTTGAAACCCGTTGCACATGCCCAGGATCGGCCCGCCGTTTTTAGCGAACTCCGCCACCGATTCCATCACCGGCGCGAAGCGCGCGATCGCTCCAGCACGTAGGTAGTCACCGTATGAAAAACCGCCGGGTATGAGTAGGCAGTCGAATCGACTCAGGTCGGTCTCGCGATACCAGACCGGTTCCACCGGCTGACCGAGGCCCATCTCGATCGCCTTCAGTGCGTCGTGATCCCCGTTGCTGCCGGGGAAGGTGATCACCGCGAACCGCATGTCCACCTCATTCCGAGCGATCGGCCGGGTCGGCCTCAAGCGTGAAGCGATATTGTTCAATGACCGGGTTTGCCAGGAGCTTGTCACACATCTGGGCCACGCGCTGCTCGGCAACTGCCGAATCGTCACCCTCGACCCACACCTGGATGAACTTTCCGGCGCGAACCGCGCCGACCTCGTCATATCCGAGCATGTGGAGCCCGTCGCGAATTGCCAGGCCTTGTGGATCGTTCACCACCGGTTTGAGCGTTACGAAGACGTCTGCTCGCCAACGCGTTGTTCCGTTTCCGGATGAAGTCGACAACTGCTTTCTCCTCCAACTTAATCGAGCGGGAACAACGGATGCCCGGTGAGACGCTCGAACGCCTCCATGTACTTTTGCGACGTCGCCTCAGCCACGTCGGTTGGAAGCGCCGGAGCCGGCGGCTCGCGGTCCCAACCCGACGACGTCAGCCAATCACGTACGAACTGCTTGTCAAAGGACGGCTGAGCCGATCCTGGCGCGTAACGCTCTGCATCCCAAAATCGAGAACTGTCAGGCGTCAGTGCCTCATCGATCAGCGTGAGCTGACCATCGATCGTTCCGAACTCGAATTTGGTATCGGCGATGATGATTCCCTTGCCAGCCGCGTATGACTCCGCGGCCGAATAGAGTGCGATAGTCCGATCGCGTAGCGTCGTCGCCTGATCCACTCCGATGGTGCTGCACATTTGTTCAAACGAGATGTTTATGTCATGTCCTGAGCTGGATTTCGTGGCCGGCGTGAAGATCGGCTGCGGCAGTTTGGCGCTCTCGACCAGTCCTGCCGGCAATTTGAGTCCCGCAACTTCGCCCGAATGTCGGTACTCTGCCCAGGCGGAGCCCGAAAGATAGCCGCGCGCGACGCATTCTATGTCGACCCGTTCCGCCTTGCGCACGATCATCGTTCGCCCCTCATAGCCCTCGACTTTAGAATGTACGTCGTCAGGAAGGCTATTCAGATCGGTCGAGATCAGGTGGTTCGGAACAATGGCGCCGAGCCGCCCGAACCAGAAGCGCGAAAGCTGTGTGAGGACGATTCCTTTATTCGGAATTCCGGTTGGAAGGATCGAGTCGTACGCCGAAACCCGATCGGTCGCGATCATCAGCAGGCGGTCACCGAGATCGAACGTCTCACGCACCTTCCCGCGACTGAAGAGCGGCAAACCTGGAATCTCGATGTGTTCGGTGAGAACTGGCACTCGACCCTCCTATCCCGCCGAAACCGGCGCTGGCACGTCCAAACCGAGCCGTTTGAACGTGGCATCGATGTGCTTCAGATGGTGGTTGACGTCGAATGCGTCCTCGATCTGTTCATCCGAAAGGCGCGATCGAACCTCGGCGTTGTCGCGCAGCAGCACTCGCAAATGCGTTCCGGTGTCCCAGGCTTCGTGCGCCGAATGCTGCACGATGCGGTAGGCCCGCTGGCGATCCATGCCGGATTCAACCAGCGCCAACAGCAGTCGCTGCGAGAAGATTGCGCCGTGCGTGGCGTTCAGGTTGGTCAACATCCGATCTGGATAGACCTTCCAGCCGCTGACGATTTCGGTCATCAGGTCCAGCATGTAATCGAGCAAAATGAAGGCATCCGGGAATGTCACGCGTTCAGCCGAGCTGTTGCTGATGTCGCGCTCATGCCAGAGCGTAACGTTCTCGAGAGCCGTCACGGCATAACCGCGAACGAGCCTGGCGAGTCCACTGATGCGCTCGCTCTCATGCGGATTACGCTTGTGCGGCATGGCCGACGACCCCTGATTACCCGGATCGAATGGCTCTTCCAGCTCTCGCACTTCGGTCCGTTGAAGGTGCCGAATCTCGGTCGCGAACTTGTCGAGCGACGACGCCAGCAGCGCCAGAGTCCCAATCACGTGCGCGTGGCGATCTCGCTGAATGATCTGAGTCGACACCGCATCGACGTTGAGACCGAGCCCCGCGCAGACATCATCTTCCAGATCGGGCGGCACGTTCGCGTGCGTTCCCACCGCGCCGGAGATTTTGCCGACGCGAATGTCCTCGCGCGCCGCTTGCAAGCGAACACGATGGCGTCGAAGCTCGTCATACCAGACGGCGAGCTTGAAGCCGAACGTGACCGGTTCGGCATGCACACCATGCGTGCGGCCGATCATCACGGTGTCCTTATGCTTGACCGCTTCTCTGCCAACCGCTTCGATGAGACGATCGACGTCTTCCAGTAACAGATCCAGGCCTTGCACGATCTGCATCGCCATCGCGGTATCGATTACATCGGAACTGGTCAGCCCGAGGTGGATGAACCGGGCATCTTCACCGACTGTCTCACCCATCGCTCGCAGAAAGGCGATGACGTCGTGGTCAGTCTCCTTCTCGATCGCCTTCATGCGGTCCAGATCGCAACTCGCACCGCGAATCTTCGCCATCGCGTCGACGGGAATCGTTCCTCGCGTGGTCCACGCCTCTGCAACTGCGATTTCGACCTTCACCCAGAGATCGATCTTGTTGCGCTCGCTCCAGACGTGTCCCATCTCAGGGCGTGTATACCGATCAATCACGCAATAACTCCTAGCTGATCCGAACGGGAGCGCCCGCCAGGGCACCATCCCGAATCGCGGCGTTGAGCGTCACCTTCACCATGCGATTCCGGAGGTCGCCAACCGAGGGCACGTAAACGCGCAGATAATTGCCGCTGAAGCCGCTCCACACCCTCTGTCCGGGAAGAACATCGTCATGCGTGTGCTCAAGGAGCACCTCAGACTCACGACGAAGTTGACTCGCAACAAACGAATCGTGCAATCCGTCACCGATCTCACGCAGGCGTGCCGAACGTCGCCCTTTCACCCGGTTGGGAATCTGCTCCGGCATGATCGCCGCTGCGGTCTCGCGCCGCGCCGAGAATGGAAAGACGTGAATCTTGGCGAACGCCATGTCGCGCACGAAATCGCACGTCTCTTCAAATTCCTGATCGGTCTCCCCGGGAAACCCGACGATGACGTCGGTCGTGATGCCGATGTCCGGAATCTCTTCTCGCAGGCGTCGCACGGAGCGTCGGAATTGTTGCAGGTTGTACCAGCGTTTCATCCGGTGCAACACCGTGGCGCTGCCACTCTGCAACGCAATATGGAGATGTGGCGCCATCCGCGGCCGCTTGAGAATCGTGATGAAGCGCTCGTCAATTTCGTGTGGCCCGACTGTTGTGACGCGCAGCCGCTCGACAGGGGTGTGATCGAGGACGTACTCGAGCAGATCCGCCAGACGGAGCGTCCGGTCGCCGCTGGGCCACTTGTACGTTCCAACATGCGTGCCCGTGAGCACGACCTCGCGATAGCCGTTGTCGATCGCGTGCCGCATTTCCGCGACAACTGCCTCCGGACTGAGGTTGCGCGGGCCGCCCCGAGCGCGCGGGATGACGCAGTACGTGCAGTGGGCTCGACAGCCTTCTTGAACCTTGATCATTCGGCGGGTACGTGTGTCGACCTGCGATATCAGACTCTCAACGTCGAACGCCTGGTGCTCCCACTCGACGCGCGCCAAGATATCGTCCACGACGGTCAGCTTGTCGACTGAACCGGCGACCAGATCAACCTCGTCGATTGCGTGCAATTCGTCAGGAGCCACGGCCGGATAGCAGCCAATGGCCGCCACCAGCGATTCCGGATTCTGCCGCTTGGCACGTCGCAGCATCTGTCGCGAGCGTCGATCCGCCAAATGGGTCACGGTACACGTGTTGACGATGTAGACGTCGGCCTGATCGTCAAACGGCACTTCAGACAAACCCGCACGACGCAGGTCTCGGCGGATCTCTTCTTCATCGCTCTGGTTGAGTTTGCAACCGAGGGTACATATGGCGAACCGCGGCCGAGGCCGGGAGGAATCAGTGCGCTCGATCAGAGGAATTGGAGCTTTCATTTGCCCTATCGCGCAAGCAGGCTCACCAACAGGTTGATTATACATATGCGGCCAAGTCTGACACTGCCCATTTCGAACGTCCGTACGTCGGGATCACGCCGGACACGCGGTACGTGAAAAGTACTTTTGAAGGTTGAAACAGGGACGCCTGCGGGGCTATAGTGTCATCGGAGTCAGTTGGACTGACTCGGCGGGAAGTGACGAATTCGACCGAATATAGCGCCCGGACTTGCCGTTGGGGGCGGCGAGTTGACGCGGAGGAGACTGAGCGAACCATTCGGCGGGTAGTCTCCCGGCTGGCACGGTCGTAACGATCGCCCCAAAATCGTCGAGTGATCGACGGGACAAGCGGCGATCGACGTGCGAAACCTCTCACTGATTTCCCGCCAACTTAGAGATTGCGTCGACACAGATTTGTGCCGGGCACAAACCTTGCCTTTGTGGTGAGCGAACCGCGAGGCAGGATGTTGCTACCTGCCTGGCTGTGCGGGAAAGGGATTTCCTATGTGTGGGATCTTCGGGTATGTGGGCGTGAGCCAGCCGGGCGGCGCGATGATTTTGGATGCGCTGCGCAAGCTGGAGTATCGTGGCTACGACTCCTGGGGGGTTGCGGTCGGCGCCAACGGCCACATCGACGTCGCGAAGCGTGCCGGACGCATCGGCGATGCGACAGCATCTCTGCCGGACGCCCAGATCGGGTTCGGCCACACGCGTTGGGCAACCCACGGAGGCGTGACCGACGCCAACGCTCATCCTCACCTGGATTGCACCGGCCGCTTTGCCGTCATCCACAACGGCATCATCGAGAACTACAAGACCATCAAGGACCGGCTCATCGCCGCAGGTCATCAGTTCTACAGCGAGACCGACACCGAAATCGTCGCGCACCTGGTTGAGGACCTGTTCAATCAGGATCCTCGAGAAGATCTCGTCGACGCCGTTCGACAGGTCTTTAGCCAGCTTCGAGGGCTGAACGCCATCATCGTCATGGACAACGTGACGCATCAACTGGTGGCGGTCAAGAACGTTTCGCCGCTGGTGCTGGGCAGAGGAAACGATTCTATCTATCTCGCGTCCGATGCCGTTGCACTTGTCGGTCACGCCACTCACATTCACTACCTCGAAGATGGACAGGTCGCTCGTCTGTCATCCGACGGGGTCACGCTCTGGTCAGCCGCCACCGGCGAACGGCAGGAGCCGGACTTCCGACCGCTGACACTCAGCGAAGCGGACACATCGCTCGGCGGCTATCCGCATTTCATGATCAAAGAGATCCATGAGCAGCCTGGAGTCTTGAGTCGCATCAGCCAGGACTACGTTGAGCCGGTGAAGGAGCTCGCGTCTCTGATTCGAGAGTCGTACGGCTCGTTCTTGGTTGGCAGCGGCACGGCGAGCTACGCTGCCCTGTCGGGCTCTTATCTCTTCTCGCGAA
Organism: uncultured Chloroflexia bacterium; assembly: GCA_963822235.1. Lineage (GTDB taxonomy): Bacteria > Chloroflexota > Chloroflexia > Thermomicrobiales > Thermomicrobiaceae > CALAGB01. The sequence continues at coordinate 1,351,426 of CAWGGU010000001.1, read as the reverse complement.
TCGCTCGGCGGCACGTCAACTTTACGGTCGGCTCCGAATTCAAATATCAAGAACACTTCATCACCGACCGCAGTCTAGTCATCGCCCTCTCTCAGAGCGGAGAGACGGCCGACGTCATCGAGAGCGTGCTGGCGGCCAAGCAACGTGGAGCCAAAATTGCGGCATTAGTCAACGTATCAGGCTCGACGCTCGACCGGCTTGCCGACTTCAGCATCCCCCTTGGTGCCGGACCTGAGCAATGCGTCCTTTCAACCAAGGCGTATACCGCAAAGCTTGCGATTCTGCTCATGGTTGCCCACGAGCTCAATGGCAGCATGCACGTGGCCCGCGAGCTCCTCTGGCAGACCGTGGATGGAATCGAGCAAGCAATTGCCCCGGCATCGGTGGATCTCATCCATGGGATCGCCTCGTCGATCGTTGAACGTGAACACTGTTTCATCATCGGGCGCGGGCTGTCGTACCCCACCGCGCTGGAAGCGGCGTTAAAGATCAAGGAAGTCAGTTACATGCACGCCGAAGGATTTGCTGGGGGAGAGTTGAAGCACGGAGTCATCGCACTCGTCGACAAGGGCACACCGTCGATCGTATTCTCGCCGCTTGACGAGACGCGCGACGATATCCTTTCCGGAGGCATGGAGATGCGCAGCCGCGGCGGCTACATCATCGGCGTCTCACCGGAGACGGATCACATCTTCGACGTGCACATTCCGGTTGCGGACGTGGGCGATGCGTCGCCGATCATCAACGTGATTCCGGCGCAGCTTCTCGGCTACCAATTGGCGCTTCTGCGTGGGTACGATCCAGACAAGCCCCGCAACCTCGCCAAGAGTGTGACGGTGAAGTAAACGTGACGCGACTGCTCGATACCCATTGCCACCTTGATCTCGATCGGTTCGAAGCTGATCGAGACGAGGTTATCCAACGAGCCTGGGCAGCGGGTGTCGAGCAGATGATCATCATTGGGTTCGATCCCGACCGTTGGGAGTCCGGCGCAAGCCTTACCCGCAGATACGCCGGGCTCCACCTGGCCGTCGGACTCCACCCCACCGAGGCCGAACGCTACAGCGACGAGCTTGAATCAGGGCTCAGATCGGCGGCCACCGAACTTCACGCCGTCGCGATTGGCGAAACTGGCCTCGACTACCATTGGAAAGAAGAGACCGCCTCAAAACAGAAAGAGGCGTTTGCCCGTCAGATCGCGCTGGCAAAGGAACTCGATCTGCCGTTCGTCGTTCATCAGCGCGAGGCCGAGTCGGACGCTCTAGACGTGCTGCGAGCGGCTGGGCCACCGCACCGCGGTGTCATGCACTGCTTTACTTCTGATTCGGAATATCTTCGGGAGTGCCTGGATCTCGGTCTGCACATCGGGCTTGGCGGCGCGGTGACGTTTCGCAAACTCAAGAGCCTGCACGAAGCCGTACGGATCGTGCCGATGGACCGCATCCTCCTGGAAACAGACGCCCCGTTCATGACTCCGAGTCCGCACCGCGGCGAACGAAACGAACCTGGCTACCTCCCATTCATCGTCGATCGCATCGCCGAACTCCGCGACATCTCTTCCGACGAGGTCGCGCGGGCAACGACGAAAAATGCCACGGAACTGTTCAAGCTTCCCGCGACCGGTCCCTCTCCGAAACCGGAGGCGGCCTGATGCGGATCGTCCTTGCATCGAGCAACCGCGGCAAAGTCCGTGAGCTGAAGCGGCTTCTTCCTGACTGGGTCGAGATCGTCACTGCCGACGAAGCGGACGTCACGCTCCCGGAAGAGACAGGCGCGACTTTCTTGGACAACGCGCTGCTCAAAGCCAGAGCAGCCGCACAACAGTCTGGGTTGGTATCGATCGCCGACGACTCGGGCCTCGAAGTGGACGCACTCGACGGCAGACCCGGCGTTCGATCGGCACGATTCGCCGGAGAAGACGCCAGCGATGCTGACAACAACGCGCTGCTTCTCGCAATGCTGCGCGATGTATCGGACGACCGGCGCTCGGCGCGATTTCGTTCGGTCGTGGCGGTCGTGTCCCCAGACGGGACCGAACTCCATGACGACGGCTCCGTCGAAGGCCACATTCTGACAGCACCACGGGGCAGCGACGGGTTCGGCTACGATCCACTCTTTCAACCAATAGGCATGCAGCGAACGTTCGCGGAGCTCGCTCTTGACCAAAAGAACGAAATAAGTCATCGTGGGATAGCATTTCGCGCAGTTGCCGCTCGTCTCGTGCCGTTTCTCGAGACTTTTGAATCGAACCGGCATCACGGAGTCGACGACTCCACAAGAACACCAGGGTGAAAATCATGACCGACGTTCAGTCCCTCGAAGCAGCTAAAGTCACGCGACGCACCGCCCGTTCCACATCACTCCCGTTAGTCGCCGTGGCTGGCGTGCGTGGCAAGTCGACCATCGTCTGGCTGCTGAACGAAATGCTTCAGACCGCGGGCCGCTCAGTTGGTTTGTGGTCGAGTACCGGCGTCTATGTCGACGGGACTCGACAGGCTGGCGAGCTTGGCCCCTGGAGTCACGTCCTCAGCGCCGCGCAGTCGGGCGAGCTCGACGTGGCCGTGCAGGAGCTCGAGACTCCGCTCGTCACGGGCGTCGGTCTGCCCGAGCACATCTATCCGCTTGCCGCCATCTCGACCCTCTGCGGCAACAATGAGGAATGCCTGATCAGTCCGGAAGCAAGCCAGGGTGCCGTTGCTCAGTCCATTGTGGCCCGGGCTGTTCGGCCGGACGGTCTGTTGATCCTCAACGCTGACGACAATGCGGTCCTCGAAGCAGCCGAACACACGTCGGCGGAGGTCGTGCTCTTCGCCTTGCACCACGGTAACCCCGCGCTCAAACGACACCTGAATGGAGGCGGCTCCGCGGTGTGGGTGCGAAACGGCCATGTGGTCGTTGGCACGCGGTCGATCAATCGACACGTGTTAGATGTGACCGAGGCGCACTTCACGCTCGACGGGGCGCTGACGTTTCAGGTGCAGAACCTGCTATGCGCGGTGGCGCTGGCGGTGGGTCTGGACATCCCAGATACGTCCATTCGTGAGGCATTACGCCGATTCGTGCCGGATCCGATTCGTCTTCCTGGAAGCTGCAACATCTTCCAGGTGGCAAACGCAACCATCGTGATCGACTCGGCGCGGCAGGTCTGGACGCTCCGTTCGTTGACGCGCGGCATCCGCCATCAGCATCATCGCCGCATGATCGCCGTCTCGGGTTGTTTCCCGCACCTGCCTGATTATCAGGTCGTCGAAGCCGGCCGGCTGATCGGCCGCCTCGGTGGCGCGGTGATCCTGCACGCAGATGAAATTCACCGGTCCAACATCGATCTCATGATCGACGGAATCGCCCAAAACGAGGTTCCCCCGCTTGTTCTTTCCATGCCTGATGAACAGGAAGCGATCTCACATGCCATGCGCATGATCGGCGACGGCAGCTTGTGTCTGCTCGTCACTGACGATGTCGACCGGGCCGTGGCAGCCGTTCAACGACAGCGCTGACCGCTCAACACGCAACGCAATTGGGCCTTATCATTGCCTGAGTGCGTCCGGCTGCTCCGCACGCGCGAGCAGTCGTCAAGGATGCCTACTATTCGAGCGGGACAATGGACAGGGAGATCCAGATGGCGAAGAGGGAGTTCGAGGTCGGATCGGCGGTGAGCCGGCGCGGAGACTATTCGTACGGATCTATTCGCGTGCTTGACTTACCAACAGGCGGGCACGAAGAGATACCGGTCGTGATCGCGCAGGGTCTCGACGACGGTCCAACCGTCTGGGTTACCGCAAACATTCATGGCGGCGAACTGACCGGCATCGCCAGTCTCCACAAGGTGCTGACCGAGGAACTCCCGCGACGGCTCCGTGGGACGCTCATCGCTCTGCCATCCATCAACCCTGCCGGACTCCAGGTTATGCAGCGCTATCCGTATTACGAGGCGAAGGATCCCAATCGGGTCTGGCCCGGATTCAAGAAAAGTGATTCGACCGGAATCCCGCCCGCTGTCTATCAGCAGGTAGCGCAACAGATCTTCGACGCGGTCGTGGCGACTGAACCGGACTGCCTACTCGACCTGCATAATGCCTCCATCGATTCCATTCCATTCACCATTCGAGATCGGGTCCTTCACGCTCCCGACGCGGACGATAACGGCATGGCGCAGGCGAAAGAACTCGCTGACCGGCTCGATTGGCTGGCGCGAATCTTTGGACTCTCGCTCGTCAATGAGTCGCCGTCAGCCAAGTATGTCGATTTGGCGCTGCATCGCTCGGTGGCCGGCAGCATGGTCAATACGGCCGGCATTCCGTCTCTCACGTTGGAGCTGGGCATGGGCATGGCCATCGACCCGTCCGCGGTAAACGCTGGCGCCAACGGAATCATCAATGTGCTTCGCGGTTACGGCATGCTGGACGGCGAGCCACAGCCGATCTCCGACGTGCCGGTCATCGACCTTGGCTTTCCAGTGCGACGCGACGATTCGGCGAGAGCGCCGGTATCCGGGATACTGCAGTCGATCGTGCGTCCTGGACAGCCGTTCGGTACTGGCGACCTCCTGGCCCGCATGGTCGACATCTATGGACGGCCCATCGACGGCGGCGAGATCGTGGCCAAGTCGGACGGCTGGATCATCGGCTGGAGCAACGGCATCGCCAAATATCGTGGACAACCGGTGGCGTCGCTGGCGGTTCGGGACGACGAGCCGTTGATCGGCCCGCAACCGAGCTAATCCCGGTCGCATCCGTGCGTGTATGTGATGATCTAGTGCTCGAAATACGACGGGCAGGACGATCAGACGGAGGGTCGGTGACGATGGACAATCGCGAGCTCGCCGAGCGACTCAAGACCTTCGCCAACCTCATCGAGATCAAAGGTGAGAACGCGTTTCGGGTAAACGCCTTCCGCAGGGCCGGTGAACTGGTAGAGGATCTCGATCGACCCGTTGCCGATCTGGTTTCCGAGGGAACGCTCACCGACGTCCAGGGCATCGGAGCCGGCATCGCCGCCGCGCTGACTGAGATGGTTGAGACCGGTCAATTCGCGGCGATGGACGAAGTCCTGGACGTCGTCCCCTCGACACTACTCACCATGCTCGACATTCCGGGCGTCGGTCCGAAGACCGTGGCTCGCTTCTACCGCGAGCTTGGCATCACCGACCTGATGCAGCTCGACGCCGCCGCGCACCGCGGTGACATCCGCGCGCTCAAGGGATTCGGCGCACGACAGGAAGAGCGCATCACCAAAGGAATCGCCTTTCTGAACAAGCGCACCGGGCGACTCTCGATCGGCACGGCTTTGCCGGCGGCGGAGTCGGCGGCCCAGGCGATCGCCGCGGCCCTCGGTTGCGACGTCCAAGTAGCCGGAAGCACGCGCCGCATGTGCGAGACGGTCGGCAACATCGACCTCGTCGTCGCCACCGATGACGTCGAGTCCGTAGCCCGTGAGGCGAAGGCCTTCGCGACGGACGCCGAGGTGTCCGACGACGATCTCGTCGTTGGCGAGCATGACTGCGGAGTGCAGATCCGCATCAAGGTCGCGCCGCCCGAGCGATTTGGAACCGAGCTTCTGCGTTGGACAGGGTCTCGAGCGTTCGTCGCGGCCCTCATCGACGAGACAAACGGGGAACTTCCGTCGGCCGAGACCGAGGAGAGTCTATTCGCGAAGCTTGGGCTCGACTTCATTCCGCCCGAGCTCCGCGAGGATCCGGGCGTCATTCGGCTGGCTCGCGCGCACAAATTACCGGAGCTCATATCGGTCTCCGACCTACGGGGCGATCTGCATTTGCATTCTGACTGGAGTGACGGTCACGGCACGATCCTCCAGATGGCGACAGAAGCGCGTGCGTTGGGGTACGAGTACTTGAGCATCGCTGACCACTCGGGTGGACTTGCCATCGCACGCGGGCTCAATGCCGATCGACTGCGGGAGCAGCGAAAAGAGATCGAGCGCGTGAATGAGCTCGTGCCGGAAGTTCGGTTGTTGCGAGCCAGCGAGGTCGAGGTGCATCCGGACGGATCGCTCGACTTTCCAGATGAAGTCCTCGCCGAGCTCGATCTCGTGGTGGCGTCGCTTCATTCGGCGCTGAGCCGCTCCACCGATGAGTTGACCGAGCGCATCGAGCGGGTCATTCACAACCCGCACGTCGACATCATCGCCCATCCGACGGGGCGCATCATCGAGCGTCGGCCGGGCGGCACCTATCATTGGGAGCGGGTATTCAAGGCCGCTCGTGAAACGGGAACGGCAATCGAGATCAATGCCAACCCCGCACGGCTCGATATGAGCGACGAGGTGGCACGCGAGGCACGCATCGCGGGAGTTACCATCTCGATCGATACCGACGCCCACGACGTCAATTCGCTGCATCTGATGCGTTATGGGATTGGTCTGGCTCGGAGGGCCGGGATCGGCCCGCAGGATGTGATCAACACTCGATCACTGACGCAATTGCTCGCCTGGCTAGGCCGATAGCCGCTGTTCCGACGGCTGGCGAAACTCCTCACGCTCGCTGACGTCAATCGCCTCGGCACCAATCAGATCGGCCAGCGCGGCCGATACGTCCTCGCACCAATCGACGCCTGAGCCCGCGGTGAGGACGGCCTTCGTCCCGCTCACGCTCACGTGCAAGATCACACGATCGTCGCCGGGAAATTCGTCAAACAACTCGCGCATGCGGTGCATGGTCTGGACATCTCGATCCAGGTCGGGAGACGCAAGCAAATGCAGGTGAATCTCGCGCACGCGCACGGGCACCGGTTTCTCAGTCGACATGCGCTGAACATTCGTGGCGATCAGCTGAACGCGGTCATTGCGATTGTCGACCCGCGCGGTCACGCGCACGACTGAATCCTCAGCGATCAGATCGGATGAGGCCTCAAACACGTCCGGAAAAAGTACGGCCTCAATCGAACCCGACTGATCCTCGAGCTCGCAGATCGCCATCTGTCGGTTCTTCTTGGTCGTGATACGCCGGACGCTTGAAATGAGCACGATGCAGTCGATCTGCTCGCCGACCGTATCCTCGTCGATCTCCGCCATTTGCACGAATCCGCCATCTCGAATCATGCGCATCAGATCGTTGAGCGGATGCGAGCTGAGGTAGAAGCCGAGCAGCTCCTTCTCCCAGGTCAGCAGCGTCTTGGGCGGAAGATTGACGTCCGCCAGCGCTGGCATGGCGATGGCTGGACTCTCGACCTGCAACGAAGAGAACATGTCGACCTGCCCGCGCTTGGCTGCCTTTTGGCGCGACTGCGCCGCGTTGATGGCCGGCTCGAGTGCTTCGAGCAACGCTCCCCGGTTACCCATTCCATCGAGCGCGCCGCACTTGATCAAGCTCTCCGCTACGCGCCGATTCACTTGCGACCAGTCCACCGTGTTGCAGAACTCCTCGAAGCTCGCGAACTGCTTACTGGGTAATGAATTGCGCGCCTCGATGATGGATTGCACCGCACCCTCGCCAACGTTCTTCACCGTTGAGAGCCCAAAGCGAATACTGGAATTGCCGTCGTCTTGGTCCTCGACGATGAAGTCGACGTGACTGCGATTGATGTCTGGGGGAAGCACGCGAATCCCCAGCTTGGCGCACTCGGACGCGGCCGCCGCAACGCGACTGGCCGTGCCGGACGGATGGCTCGATGCCAGGCGGAAGACCGCGGTCATATATTCAGGAGCGTAGTTGGCCTTAAGGTACGCGGTCTGATATGAGATCAAGCCGTAGCATGTCGCGTGCGCCTTATTGAAGGCGTACCCGGCAAAGGGCTCGATCAGGTTGAAGATGACCTCGGCATCCTCTTTGGTGTAGCCCTTCGCTTCGGCGCCCGTCAGGAACGTCTCTCGCTCTGCCGCCATCTTTTCGGGAATCTTCTTGCCCATGGCCTTGCGCATGATGTCGGCTTCGCCCAGCGTGTACCCGGCAAATTTCTGGGCAATCAGAAGCACCTGATCCTGATAGACGATGACGCCGTATGTCTCGTCCAGGATAGCCGCCAGATCCTGATGCGGGTAGCGAATCGGTTCCTCGCCATGCTTTGCGCGGCAATACGTCGGGATGTGCTGCATTGGACCAGGCCGGTAGAGTGCGACCATGGCGGCGAGCTCGGCAATAGAGCCCGGACGCAGCTCGCGAATGTAGCGACGCATGCCCGCGCTCTCCAGCTGGAAGACACCAAACGTCTCGCCATTGGAAAGCATCTCGAAGGTCTTGGCGTCATCTTCGGGCAGGCGTTTCGGATCGATCTCGACCCCGTGGCGCTCGCGAATGATCTCAACCGCCTCGCCGAGGATGGTCAGATTCGCCAGCCCAAGGAAGTCCATCTTGAGCAGGCCAATTTCGGCAACCGTCTCCATGGTGAACTGAGTGGTTGGAAGAGCGCCTTCTTCCTGACGGGACGGCCTCTGCAATGGCAGGTGGTCCATCAGTGGATCGGCGGAGATGACGACTCCGGCTGCATGGGTTCCGGCATGACGCGAGATGCCTTCGAGCTGTTTGGCGTTGTCGATCAGTCCGCGCGATCGATCGTCCTGCTCGTAGAGTGCACGAAGCTCGCTGCTCTCAGTCAGCGCGCGATCAATCGACATGTTGAGCGTCTGTGGAATCAGTCGCGCGATGCGGTCGACATCTCCGTACGCCCAACCCATGGCACGCCCAACGTCGCGCAGCGACGCCTTGGCCCCCATCGTCCCGAAGGTGATGATCTGGGCCACGCGGTCATGCCCGTACTTCTTCGCGACGTAGTCGATCACCTCGCCGCGCCGGTTGTCGGCAAAGTCCATGTCGATATCGGGCATCTCGCGGCGCTCAATATTAAGGAAGCGCTCGAAGACCAGCCGATTGGTCAACGGATCGATGTCCGTAATGCCGAGACAATAGAGGACGATGCTTGCCGCGGCGCTGCCGCGAACGCCAAAGGGGATGCGTCGCTCAGCGGCAAACTGCGCGAAATCGCGCACGATGAGCATGTAAATGGAGAAGCCGGTCTTCTCGATGACGTCCAGCTCGTAATTGAGTCGACCTCGCACCTCGTCAGTCAGCTCGCTATAGCGCTGCTTCACACCCGTCCAACACAGGTTGACCAGGTGCTCGTGAGCGGTGACTCCGTCGGGGATACCCGGATCGGGAAGGTGGAGACGACCAAACTCCATGTCGACGTTGCAACGCTCCGCGATGGCGACAGTGTTCTCGAGCGCCTCGGGGATGTCACCGAAGATACGCCACATTTCGTCCGGACTCTTGAAGTAAAGCTGGTCCGACTCCATCCTGAGGCGTTTGGGATCGTCGAGCGTGGTGTTGGTCTGAACGCAGACCAGCAACTCCTGTGCTCCGGCGTCCTCGCGGTTGACGTAGTGGACGTCATTGGTCGCAACCAAAGGAAGCTCGAGCTTGCGGGCGACGTCGATCAGCTGCGGGTTGGTCTGGCGCTGGCCATCAATGCCATGGTCCTGGATTTCGATGTAGAAGTGTTTGGGGCCGAACATGTCGCGCAGGGCCGTCGCCATGCGCACGGCCTCTTCGTCCTTGCCATTCAGGAAGTTGTTGGCGACGGGACCGCCGAGGCATGCGGATGTGGCGATTACACCGTCGCGCAGCTCGTTGAGCATGTCGAGATCGACGCGCGGCTTGTAATAGAAGCCGTCGAGGCTGGCGCGGCTGGCCAACTTGAGTAGATTGTTGTATCCACGCTCATTCTCCGCGAGCAGCAAGAGATGGTAGGAGCTCTTATCGCGCTCCGAAATGGTGTTCGGAGCGAGATAGGCCTCGATGCCAAGGATCGGATGCAGATCGTTGGCCTTGGCCGCCTTATACCAGTCAACAACTCCGTACATGACGCCGTGATCGGTGATGGCCAGATGCTTCATCCCGTATTCGCGCGCTCTCGTCATGTAGTCGTCGATGCGCCCCATGCCGTCGAGCAACGAAAATTCGGTGTGAAGGTGCAAGTGCGCAAATTGACGCACGGCACGCCACTCCTCCCATGAACCCCAGTCAAGATCTCGATAACGCCTGAGGGCGTGAACGCACAGAACTGTCCGTACAGAGTCTACCCGTTTAAGTGGCCCTCTGGCAGCCGCCGGTCAATGCCCGTGACGGATCGTCCGCGCGAGCACTCTTGAACGGGCGGCTCAGTCGGCCGCGATGGAATCGGGAGTCGTTCCTGGTCCGGTCGGCCAACCCTGCGCCGCGAGTCGCGCCTGGCGCACGACCAACTGCAACATCTGGCGCACGTCGTGGCGTACGGCCTCCGGCACATCGCGACTCTGCAGAAGACGGAATACCTCGGTGAGAATCGGCTCTTCGGCCAGCAGGCTCTCGACGCGCTGCGGCATGAAGCCGGCCGACGCAAGCAGATTATCCCGCTCGGCAGCCACCAATCCCAGGGCATCGGCGAACTTGACGACCGCGTCACGCGTCGGCATGCGGTGGCCACTCTCAAGTCGACTCACGTAGCTATGGTCGAACCCCGACGATTCGGCAAGCCGGCTCTGCGAAATCCGCGTGCCCTCGCGGTACTGCTTGAGAAGTTGGGCGAACCCCAGATCCGTGAACCCCTCACTGACGTCCATGTGAGCCTCCACAACACGCCGTTCGCTAGCGGCGAACGAACACTCGTCCTCATTGGCACCAGTATACGTACAGCGTGCCAATGTGTCAAGAGTTATCCACGTTATCCACATTGCGTTGTCAAGATAGCATGATTGCGACAGGAAGCCGCCGTGAACGTGTCAGAGTGCCCTTTTGATGCGGTGAGCGGGAAGAAGGGTGCTATACTCGTTAAGTTGAGTTGCCGCATATCGACGCTGGAAAACACGGAATTGGAGCCCCACTCAGTGCCCGAAGATCCTGTGAAATCCGACAGGCATGTACCTCTTGTCGACCTCCCCGCTCGAACGCTCGTCGCCCAGGTGGCCGACCCAGCCCACAATTCAGGAGGAGGCGTGGCAGCCGGACTGGCGCTCGCCGCCGCCGCTGCATCCGCCGAGCTGGTCCTGAAATTGGCCGCTCGCAGAAAATCTCTGGCTGCCGACCGGCCGCGAATCGAGCCTTTGCTCGATGTGGTCGCGGCGCATCGATCTTCATTTGAAGATGCCGCCGACAGAGATGTGGCCGCGTTCAGTCAACTGGTCGAAGCGCAGCGGGCCGCAAAAGAACTGAAGGAGGCACAGCCTGAAGCCGCGCATCTGGCCCTTCAGCGCGCGTACGTACATGCCGCCAGCGTTCCTTTGGCGTTTGCGGAAGAGGGCCTGGCGTTCATGTATGAGGTGGAGGCCGGTCTCGAATTCGCCTCTCGCTTCACCATCAGCGACCTGGGAGCGGCTGCCGCATTGGCTCGGGGAGCGATCGATGCCGCGCTCCTCACCGTGGACGCCAATCTCTCCTATGTCGACGACGACAGCGCGGATGAGATGAAGAGTCGCTTGGCGCGGATCCACTCGGAGGCGGCAGAAGTTGCCGAGCGGGTCGTCGCGCGAGCGCGTCATTCGATCGCCCACGGAACGCAGGGGAGCTGATCGATGGCGCGGCTCCTTGAAGGCAAACCGGTTGCGCGTGAGATACTCGAGGTTGTGCGTGGCGAAATCGAGCAACTCGTCACGCGACACGGAGAGATCCCAGGATTGACCGTAGTGAAGGTTGGGAGCGACCCCGGTTCAGCCGCCTATGCGCGAGCGATTCGCCGTTCAGCGAAGAACGTGGGGATTCCCTTCACGCTGCTTGAGCTCCCAGAGGATATGAGTGCTGGCGACTGCCATTCGACTGTACAGCGACTCAACCTTGATCCGGACGTGGCGGGCATCATGGTGCTGCAGCCCCTTCCCCCTCATATTCCGAAGAGCCTCACTGCTGAAGTCGTCGATCCGCTCAAGGATGTCGATGGGGTCACGCTGACGAACGTCGGTCGACTCGAAGCCGGAGCGGCGTGTTTGGTTCCGAGCACGCCACAGGGCGGAATCGAAATCTTGAAACACTACGAGATTCCGATAGCACGTCGTCACGCGGTGGTGGTCGGACGTAGTCAGGTGGTGGGCAAGCCTCTGGCGACGATGTTGCTCAAATTGGATGCAACGGTGACCATTTGCCACAGCCGCACCCCCAATCTGAGTACGTACACAGAACTTGCCGACATCGTCGCGCTCGCCGTCGGACGTGCTGGATTGCTGAAACCAGACATGGTGAAGCCGGGCGCGACGGTGCTGGATTTCGGAGTGAACGTTCAGGGCGACGCCATCGTCGGCGACGCCGATCCGGCCGTGGAAGCTGTGGTGGATGCCTTCACTCCAGTGCCCGGCGGTACCGGCGTCGTGACCAACGCCGTGCTGATGCGGAACACGTTAACGGCCATCAAGACGATTCTAAATTGACGGAGCGAGACCGCTCTACAAGCCCCGATTGGGGCGCTGACGACGCGAGGGAGAGGAGCACTGACCGGTGCTGAGCGATAGTGAGATCGCCACGAGTGTTGAGCCGACGCCGATTGCTGAAATCGCAGCCGACCTGGGTCTGACGCCAAACGAAGTCGAGCTGCACGGCCCATACAAGGCAAAGCTCAACCTGAGCGTGCTGCAGCGACTGAAGGACAAGCCCAACGGCAAATACGTCGACGTGACCGCCATCACGCCCACTCCGCTGGGCGAAGGCAAGACCACGGTCACGGTTGGGCTTGGGCAGGCACTGGCGGAGATCGGCATGAAGTCGCTCGTTGCGGTACGGCAACCATCCTTGGGGCCAGTGTTCGGCATCAAGGGGGGCGCGGCCGGCGGCGGCTATTCACAGATCATCCCGATGTCGGACTTGAATCTGCATCTGACCGGCGATTCACACGCGGTCACGGCGGCGCACAATCTCCTTTCCGCCTTTCTTGACAACACCATCTATCATGGCAACCCGCTCGATATTGATATGAAGTCCGTTGGCTGGGGCCGCGTCCTCGATATGAACGATCGCTCGCTGCGCGACATCGTCATCGGGCTGGGAGACGGCAACGGCATTCCGCGCGAGACTCGCTTCGACATTACGGCGGCTTCAGAGGTGATGGCCATCCTTGCACTGGCGACGTCATATCGTGATTTGCGCGAACGGCTCGGCCGCATCGTGGTCGCCCAGAATCGGGACAAAAAGCCGATTACCGCGGAGGACGTCGGAGCTGCCGGAGCGATGGCCGCGCTCCTCGTCGATGCCTTGAAACCGAATCTGCTGCAGACGCTGGAGCACTCGGCGGCACTGGTTCATGCCGGTCCGTTCGGAAACATCGCTCACGGCAACAGCTCGATCCTGGCAGATCGCATCGGACTCAAATTGGCGGATATTCTGGTAACGGAGTCCGGATTCGGCGCTGATCTCGGCGCGGAGAAGTTCTTCGACATCAAGTGTCGGGTGAGCGGATTGAAGCCGGACGCCGCGGTGCTGGTCGCCACAGTTCGTGCCCTGAAGGCGCATAGCGGTCGCTACAAGATCGTGCCCGGGCGTCCCCTCGATCCAGGCTTGACCGAAGAGAACATTGAAGCCCTACGAGAGGGCATTCCCAATCTTGTGAAGCAGATTGAGAACGTCCGGAAGTTCGGCGTGCCGGTGGTGGTCTCGATCAATCTCTTCCCGACTGACTCCCCGGCCGAGATCGAGCTGGTGCGACAGACGGCAATGAATGCCGGAGCGTTGGATGCCGTGCCGACCAACATCTTTGCCGAAGGAGGCAAAGGAGGAGTCGACCTGGCCCGTGCGGTCGTGAAAGCCACCGAACAGCCCTCGAACTACCGGCCTCTCTACGAGCTGGACGTTCCCATCAAAAAGAAGATCGAAACCATTGCTCGTGAAATATACGGAGCCGGCAACATCGTATACCTGCCCGCGGCCGAACGAGCGATCCGTTCTTACACACGGCTCGGATACGACAATCTGCCGATCTGCATGGCGAAGACCCACCTCTCGCTGAGTGCCGATCCCTCACTCCTGGCTCGTCCTGAGGGATTCGAGCTGACCGTGCGTGAGGTGCGACTGTCAGCGGGCGCCGGATTCATCTACCCGATCCTTGGGGAGATGCGCACGATGCCCGGGTTGGGAAGCAAGCCAGGAGGGCTCAACGTCGACATCGACGACGAGGGCAACATTCTCGGTCTCTTCTGAGTCCGGAATCAATGCAGAGAGAAGAATGACGAACATCGAACGCGTCGCACGACCAAAAGGTGCGGCGCCTGAGACGGCCGTGACCAGTGTCTGATGTCGCAGCGGCCTTCTTCATTTGGCTGCCAACCGCGACGGCAGTTCCGTTTGCGATCAGCAAGCTCACTGGTGCCGAGTGGCGGGGGGCGTTCATCGAGGCGTCCCTCTTCGCGGCGCTTGGGTTACTGATCTACCCCACTATGCTGGCGCTGGTGACGGCACGTTTCGTCCACCTCTCATCGCCAACACCTCTCTTCATCAGCGGATATGTTCTGGCCGCCCTCAGTCTCCTCTACTATCGGCGACGTTCACGCGGACCGCAGCGATACCGACGGCCCTAGCAGGTCTTCGTCCGAGTATGTCCCGAACGCTACGCATTGCCTTTATGTCCACTACGACAAAGGGCGAGTGTTTGGAGCCCAGAGATCGTACGTACGCTATGTACGTACGATCTCACTCGAAATGATGTCTCGTGGTGATGACGACGACAGACTGCGTACGTACGGAATCGACCGCTCACATCGGGTGTGTCGCAAGTCGAATAGCTGAGATTTGCCATATCTTCAGGGCATTATTGAGGCCGTTTCATCCTGAGTAATCGACCACAGAGGATTTGCCACCCGAAGGACGACCAACGCCACCCATGTCATCCTGAGCGATGGGTCACGCTCCCTCGCAGGAAGAGAGTCAGAGAGAGGGCGGCAGCGGAGTCGAAGGATCTCGCCTCCAGCTAACATCAGGGCGTTGTCGACAACAACACTGACCGAGAGCTTCGAGCGTCAGCGGCGCCCAACGACAACGATGGCGGCCGAGCCGATAAGGACGACAATCGAAGAAAGAGCGATCAGCAGTCGCTGTGCCAGCCGGCGGCGCGCTGACGAGCTCGCATAGTCCTCGATCGCGACCCACACTCCGCTGGCGCCATGAGCCACCGCGCACGCAAGCAATAGCCAGTCCCAGACCAGCCAGACCAACGAGGCCCACCGTCGCGCGATGAAGCTTGTCCCTGTGTCTGACACGTCGGTGAGAATGTGGGTCATGGCGAAATGCCCGAGCACGAGCACGGAAAGGAGCACGCCGGTGACTCGAACCAATACCCAGGCAACGAGGCGTCCGCGGCCGGCGCTGGGGCGCGGCTGCTGATCGTAGACGGTCGGCTGGCGAAACCGGCCCTCTCCAAGCGTTGGCGCCGTCATTGGAACACCGGTTTGAGGATCACCACGCTCCCGGCGATACCGACCACGACCGTTACCACGACACTCAGCGCGAGGATTCGACGCGACGCACTTGAGCCCAAGTCCCCCAGGTCGATCGCGAGAATACGCAGTCCGTTGAAGGTGTGGAACAAAATTGCCAGGAGCAGCCCGCACTCGAGCAAACGCATGAACCCGTTGCCATAGATGCCATGTACCTGGTTGAAAAGGTGCTCAGAGGCTGCGTAGAGACTGACATCGAGCACGTGTAGGCACAGAAAGGCGAAGATGGCGAAGCCACTTATGCGATGGGCGTAGAAGACCCAACGGTCGATCTCCGACCGCTCGTCGCCCCGGCCGGACAGCATTCGCCCTACCAGACGCGCGTCCAGGACCACGCCCTTGCCGCCGCGGACCGCTCCAACGACGACGACCGCCGCGTACGCCACGATGGTGCACATCACCAGGGTCAGTCCAGCCAGAAATGCACCTTGTGCGGCTGTCACGACCGCGCTCCGAGCTTGGCGGCATCAGTTGGCGTCATCCGACTCATTTCGATCTGCGTGTATGCAACCTCGTACCCGTCGTCAGGAGATTTACGAAGGATGATGCTCTTGATCCAGTCATCATTCGGTTCAGGAAAATCCGCGCGATAGTGCGCACCACGCGACTCTTGTCGCAGCAGAGCGGACTCGACGATCGTGCGCGCCACCTCGATCTGATTGACCACGTCGAGGGCTTCCTGCCAACCGTAGTTGACTTCAGGCGGCCCGGGGACCGACGTGCGCACTGCTCGTTCGCTCAGATCCGCCAGATGTTCGCGGGCGCGCAGCAGCCCTTCTTGCGTGCGGACGACTCCGCAGTCCTCCCACATCAAATCCTTCAGTTCGCGGGTCACTTCGAAAGGCGACGGGCCATTCTCGCTCCTGAGTGGACGATATGCCCGTTCAATCGAAGCTTCAACTGATTCCGGGTCCGGTTCAAGGAAGGCTCGCTCTGACGCCAAGTCGGCGGCGACGTCCCCGGCGCGAGCACCGAAGACGGTCGACTCCGCCACGCCATTGCCGCCAAGACGGTTCGCGCCGTGTACGCCGCCGGAATCCTCTCCCGCCACCAACAATCCAGCCAATTCGGTTCGACAATCGACATTTATGACGACTCCACCCATGTGGAAATGTGCGGTGGGCGACACGTCAATTGGTTCACGTGCAAGATCGCGACCGATGAGCCGTGTTCTGGCAACCATCCCAGGAAAGCGTCGCTCGACTTCGCCGGCGCCAAGATGCGAGATATCGATGCGAACCCCGCCCGCCTCGGTTCCACGCCCAGCCATAATCTCGAGGTAGCTGGAGCGTGAAACGACGTCACGCGTTGCCCGCTCCAGATTGATCGGATCGTAGCGCTGCATGTAGCGCTCACCGTGCCCGTTCAGGAGGTAGGCGCCCGCTCCTCTCAGACCTTCTTCGAGCACCGACCCCGTCAATCGAGAGTCTCCGGCCAACAACCCGGTCGGGTGGAACTGGAGCATCTCCATGTCTCTCACAGGCAAACCAGCACGCAGGCACATGGCCACACCGTCGCCCGTCTTCTCACGGGCAGGCGCGGCGATGCGGAACATCGTCGCCGAACCTCCGGTCGCCATCACGACGATGCGTGCCTGCAACACCGCGATCGCGCCGGTGCGGATGTCGAGCAGCGAGACTCCGGCGAGTTCGCCGTTCTTGTCGAGCAGGAGGTCGAGCGCGCGCACATCCTCGAATTCACTCGGGCGAATCCGAAACATCTGATCGCGCAAGCGGCCCATAATCTCGATTCCGGTCAAATCACCGCGGTGAACCGTGCGGTCAAAGGATTGGCCCGCAAACGCCTTCTGATGGATATGCCCGTCTTCGCGCCGATCGAAGAAACAACCGACGCGGGTCTCAAGCTCGTGGATCACCTTCGGCGCGTCATTGACCAGCGTCCAGGCCAGATCCTGATCGTTGAGGAAGGCTCCTCCCTTGAGCGTGTCGTAGAAATGAAGGTCGACCGAATCACCCGGATCCAGCACCGCGTTGTAGCCACCTTGGACCATGCGAGTACAGCCTGAACGGCCGACCGCGCCTTTGCTGACGACGGCGATCTTCAGCTGCGGGGCGCGTTCGGCGACGTGCAGCGCGCACATCAGTCCGGCTCCGCCGCTGCCAATGATGGCGACGTCGGTCTGGAACACGTCAATCTGGCTAGCTCTCGACACCAGGGATCCCTTCAATGGCGATGCGGCGCAGCGTGCGAATGGCCCCCGCTGGGTCGAGTCCCTTGGGGCACATCGCCGTGCAGGCGTGAATGTAGCGACAGCGCCAGGCGCCGTCGTCACCCGTCACCGCTTTGAGCCGCTCGGCGCGAGCGCCGTCGCGCGAGTCGGCGATCAAGGTGAGTGCCCGGTTGAGTGCAGCGGGACCGATGAAATCGCGGCGAGCGTCGGCGATGCCACAGCCGGAGTAGCATGCGCCGCAGTTGATACAGTCGAGCTGCGGATCAATCGTCCGACGTTCCTGCGAATCGGGCCGTACAACGGCCGGTTCGGTGAGATCGGCGCGCGGCACAAGATAGGGCGTCACGCGCGCCCACTCCTCAAAGAAGGGGGTCGTATCGACGATGAGGTCACGCACCACCGGAAGCCCAGACAGCGGATCGAGGCGTACCTCGTCGACATCTGGCCCGACTCTCGTCTGGCAAGCAAGCACTGAGCGACCATCCATGCGAATGGTGCAGGTTCCACACATGCCGACGCGACACGAGAAGCGGAAGCCCAACGTGGCATCTTGATCGCGTTGGATGGCGAGAAGCAGGTCGAGAACCATCATTGGCTCGATACGCGGCACGTCGAACTCCGACCTGCTTGCCGGGTCGCTCCGCGCGATCGACACCCGCACCGTCTCGGTCGCGGACGGCACCGGCGCGCTAGTTGCCGAGGTTGAGACGGGCATACGCGTCCTTGACGTTTCGTTCGGCCTGCTGACGCACGTCTTGATAGAGCGAATTTCCATGCGCATCCATTGTCACAACCAACGGGCCGAAATCCTTCACCCGAAACTTCCACAGGCATTCGGGCATCAGGTCTTCGAAGATGACTTCCTCGATCTCTTCCACCTGCAGCGTTTCGACGCTCGCCGCGCCGCCGGTTACCGTGAGATAGACCCCACCCAGCTCCTGCAGCTCACCGAGCGACTTCGCGCTGAGCCCACCCTTGCCGATGATGGCCCGGGCTCCCAGCTCTTCAATGCAGCCGCGGGTGAATCGGTCCATACGGGTTGACGTCGTCGTGCCGACCGACACTGGGTCGTAACCGCCGTCCGGCCGTTTGCGGACGCTCGGCGCCACGTGCAGCAGCACACTCCCGCGCAAATCCGCGGCTGGTTCACGATCTCGATCGAAGATGTGAATGAGGGTGGCGTCCCGGATGCCCCAGATGATACCGTCGATCATCACGAGGTCGCCGGCCTGGAGTTCACGAACGACCTCCTCGCTCAGCGGAGTGGTCAGTCGCACCGCGTCTTGGTAGCCTGACTCAGCCGCGTCAGAAGCCATACTCGACCTCCCCGTTGGCATGCACGCGGGCACGCGCCCGCTCTCCGCGCCAGCATTGAATGTTCACCGCGACAGGGTTCATGGTGATGTGTGTCCAGGCATATTCGACGTGGACCGCCAGTGAGGTCGTTTTGCCGCCGAGCCCCTGCGGTCCGATGCCGGTCATGTTGATGGCGTCCAGCATGTCTCGCTCCAGCTGAGCAATTTCGGGCTCTGGATGGGGATCACCCACCGGCCGTTTGATGGCGCGCTTGGCGAGCTCCGCACATTTATCGAAACTGCCGCCGATGCCGACACCGACGATCGTCGGCGGGCACGGATTGGCTCCGGCTTCCACCACGCAATCGAGAATGAAGCGCTTGACGCCGTTGAGCCCGTCTGCCGGTGTCAGCATCTTCACGAAGGACATGTTCTCGGAGCCTGAGCCTTTGGGCACCAGTTCGAATTCCAGATAGTCGGCGCCGTCGAGAAACTCGATGTGCATCACCGGAATCTCGCGTCCGGTGCTCGTTTGCCGATTCTCGCGGGTGATGGGATGCACGATGCTCGAGCGCAGCGAGTATTTCTTGGTCGCCAGCTCGATACCGTCTCGAAGGGCATCCAGCAATTTCGCCCCGTTGACCGGAATCTCCGTGCCGATGCCCACGAAGTAGACCGGAATTCCGGTATCCTGACAGACGATGAGTCCAGTACGATCGGACGTGGAAACGGCTCGCTTCATGATCTTCAACATCATGGACGCGTGACGGCCGTCTTCCTCCTCGATCGCACGATCGAGCGCGTCGCGAACGTCGGGCGGAAGATCAGTCAGCGAGCGTTTGTAGAGCTCACATGAGACGTCCTTGACGGTTTCATACAGAGCGTCGCCGATCAGCGACCGGCTCTCGATAGTCGACACGAAGCGCTCCTTCATGCGTGCGACTCGGCAACGGCAAGAGGAGGATGTTGAGGAAGTACGGAGCCAACACGACGCCGCGGTCAAGCCTTATCAACGTAGTCTGCGTTGCGTTCATGATAACGCGAGACTCCGTCCTGGCAACCCCAGCCATTCCAACGGATATGGAGTAACGTGAAGATCGGATGCACTGGGGGGCGGATTCGGTAGGTTCAGATTGGGCGACGATCCAAAACGTACGCAAAACCGGCGAGCCATGAGGCCGCCGGTGTCTCAATTCACATGAGTTGGGGCTGGGGAGCAGGGATTCGAACCCCAACCGGCTGATCCAGAGTCAGCTGTCCTACCGTTAGACGACTCCCCATCGGTGCCGAACCATTGGCTCAGCACAGGCGATTATAACAGACCACTTTCGGTCGATTCAATTGTCGCGTTCGATCGAGTCGCTCGAATCGCCGTGTGTGGTGACCACACCATCGACCACGTCGGCTTCCGGAAGACCGGAGAGCGCCGGGTGATCGAGCAGTTCGCGAGCGGTCGCGGTCACGATGATCTGGCAACCGGCCTGGCCGAGAACGGCCAATAGTCGCTCCTGATGAACGGGATCGAGCTCGGACAGCACGTCGTCCAGCAACAGAACTGGTGGTTCGCCCGTCAGATCGACAATCCGGGCCAGTTCGGCCAGCTTTGTGGCGACCACGGCAAGCCGCTGCTGCCCCCTCGAGCCAAATGCCGACAGGTCACGGTCGTTGATTAGATACGTGAAATCGTCACGATGAGGTCCGAGTACCGTGGATCCGCGACGAAGCTCTTCAGCCCGTCGACGGCGCAGCTGAGTCTCGATCGCTCGCGCAAAGAGGGGCTGAGCGTCCGCTATCGACCCGTCAATGGCCCGCTCGATCTGCTGAGGCGGAACGTCCACGGTGCTCGCATAGACGACCGAAAGGGGCAGATCGCCGTCGTTCAGCTCGGCGAAGGACCGGGTGATTTCGCCACTGAGACCGGCCAGATACCGATGCCGCGCTGCTAACAAATAGGCGGCATACGTGGTGAATTCTTCGTCCCAATAGGCAAGCTCTTCATCAGCGGATCGGCCTGCGCCACGCGCACTGAGATCCTTGAGCAGGCTGTTACGGCGTTCGACGAGCTTGCCGTAGCGACTCAGCGACCGTAAGTACGCTCGATCGAGCTGGCTGATGGTGATGTCGAGAAACCGTCGCCTGACTGAAGGAGAACCGAGAACCAGGCTGAGGTCCTCGGGTGAAAACAGGACCACTTTGAGCCGGCCGACGACGTCCGAGATGCGGCTGGCACGCCCGTCGATCTTGGCACGTTTTCGCACTGAATTGGAGCGCGCGGTGTCGGTCGAGAGCGTGAGCTCGAGTGTCCACTCAGCACCGGAGGAGGCGACATCGGCCGCAATTCGCGCGAAAGGCGCCAGGCCATATTCGGCGTTGCTCTCCCAGTTAATCAGCTCCCGTTCGAGCGACGCGCGAGGAGAGCGAGTGGTCGCAAGCAGGTAGATCGACTCGAGGAGGCTCGTCTTGCCGCTCGCGTTCGCGCCAGCCAGACGTAGCCCAGCGGGCGGAATAGCGAGCTCGGCGTGTCGATATACGCGAAATTCGTCGAGGTCGAGACGAAGCAGTCTCATCTCGACATTCGCCCAGTACGAATCGAGATCGACGCTAGCCAGAACATGTCATTGCTGGTCAGGACCGCCAGAGTCGGAGCGGCGAAAGGAACAACGACACGGGGTCGCGGGAACCGCAAAACGCCTAATTGTTCCCGATGACCATCGGCATGATCACGTGGGTGAACTCTTCGTTACCGGCAGACCGAAGCACCCCAGCGGCGTTTGGGCCAGTCATCTCGACCGCGACGTCTCCGGCCCGCATCACACCGAGAACGTCGGTGAGATAGCGACCGTTGAACGCGATCTGTGACTCGGGGCCCTCCACTCGGCCATCAATGACGTCCTCGTTATCGCCCGTTTCGGCGGCCTGCGCCGAGATGTTGACCAACCCGGGATCGAGCTCACTGTCGCCAGGCTTCATCTGTAGACGCACGACGTCATTGCTCGACTGAGCAAACAGTTTCGCTCGGCGCGCGGCGGAAAGGAACTGATCCCGATCCACGACGAGACGCGTTCCATACTGGCGCGGAACGATTTGCCGGTAATCGGGGAAATGACCATCGATCAAGCGGCTAAGGAACTCGATCTGGCCCGACTTCACCAACAACTGGCTGTGGTTGGGCGTCACCGACAGCGAAATCGGATCGGTTTGGTCCGAAATGATTCGGGCGAGTTCCTGAAGGGCACGGGCCGGGATGATGACGGCGACATCCTCTCCGGCAGGCTCACTCAGCTCCGCCTGTCTCACTGACAGACGAAAACCGTCGGCGGCCGCAAGCGTCAGATTCGGTCCGGAAAACTCTGCCTGAACTCCAGCCAGAACCGGCCGACTGTCGTCGGTGGCAGCCGCGAACGCAACCTGCGCGATCATCTCGCGAAATGTCGCTGGATCTATGCGCCCGGTCGGGCTCATCTCTTCGATGCTTGGCAGTGACGGGAAGTCTTCTGCCGGAATGCCCTTGATGTGTGCCTTTGAGCGCGCACAGGCCAGCGCGACGCTGAGCGTCTTCGGATCGAGCTCAAACTTCACCTGCTCATTCGGCAGGCTGGAGATGAAATCGGTCAGCAGATCGGAGCGTAGGGTAATCGTCCCTTCACTCTCGACCTCAGCATCGATCCAGGCCGTCACGGCGATCTCAAGGTTCGTTGCGGAGAGCCGCAGCTTGCCGGCTTCGGTTGTGAACAGGACGTTCCCAAGCACCGGCAACGTCGATTTCTTCGCCACCGCTCGCGACACATGTCCAAGGGCTCTTTGTAGTTCTTCTTGCTGGCAGGAGAGCCGCACCAGTGCTTCCCCTTCTGTGTTCGTACAGTCAATCGTCTGCGCATTATAGCATATGGACTCTGGTCGTCCGACGCCTTATGTTGTGTTTTTGGCGTCGGCATGGGCCAACGTAATTCTGCCACGATCAGTACCGCGGTACGGCACTTTTAAGTTGACATTCGCCCTGTGATTGATAGAATAGATGTAGAACTGATGTTCTAGTTGCGGTCGACGTTTGGATGACAAGGAGACGTTGGGATGGCTGAGATGACCGCGTTCGAACCAAAGAATTACCTGACTCGCATCAGCGGAGCCGACTATCTGGAAGTGAAATGGCGGCTCGTTTGGTTCCGCAACGAGAATCCGAACGGACGAATACAGACGGATCTCGTTTCTCATCAGGATGCGACCGCGGTCTTCCGCGCGACGGTCGAAATTCCGGACGGCGGCAGCGCCACGGGATGGGGCAGCGAGGAAGCGGACGACTTCGGTGACTACATTGAAAAGGCTGAAACGAAGGCCATTGGGCGAGCGCTGGCGGCGCTTGGGTACGGCACGCAATTCTGCCCCGACTTCGAGTTTGGCGCGGCGGATAGTCGGGTGGTCGATTCGCCGATCGATTTGAACCGCACGCGTTCGCGCCGCGGCAAAACGAATCCGGATCAGATGCAGGCTACTGAGCGACAGGTCAAATTCCTCTTCGCCATCGCCCGCGAAGTCGGTCTCTCGGATGAGGAATTGAACGAGGAATCTCAGGAAATGTTCGGTGAGGCGGTCGATAAGCTGCGACGACGGGATGCGTCGTCGTTGATCGAGCGTCTGCAGCAGCGACGCGAAGCCGCGCACGCCGTTTCCTAGGACGATGGGATTGGTGTAAGCATCATGGCCGCTACCGCTCGAGTGGCAACTCAACCGATCCGAACCGCGAAGGATCGCACGCGGATGGAAAAGCGCGCCAGCGTTCTCTATCTGCGGCTCGAAGACGGGTATGATCGGATCGAACGCGCATTGGCCGATGGTGAGGACGTTACCCGATGGGACGACCTATGGAGGAAGCTGCTGCGCGAGTATGAAGAGGTCTGCGATCTCCTGTCGATCTCTTAGCACCCCTCCGAAGAAGCTCATGAAGAACGCGGCCGGAATTCCGGCCGCGTTCTCTGTTTGCGTGAAGCGTGACGCAGTTCGGTTCGACTGTTGACATTGCCCGAACCGCGCGTCGTACACTGTGGCCCTGTCTTCAACTCGACAGCGGCCGCATCTGGCCGCGAGGGGAGCATTCGATGAATTCCGCCGGTTCACTCGATCTGGATCGCCTGCGCAGCGCTCTTCCCATTCTCAGCGATGTCACCTATCTCAATACAGGCACGGTCGGCATCATGCCCGTGCCGGTGCTGGAGATACACCTTGCCGCAATCACCAATTACGAGGTAGGTGGGCACGTAGCGCAGCCGGAAGCACAGGAAGGGTACGAGAAAGCCCGTGTCGCGCTCGCGAAGCTGATGGGAGCGACGCCCGGGTCCCTCGCTTTAACTCGCAACGCGACCGATGGTGTTAATTTGGTCGCGGCCGGACTCAAGCTGGATCCATCTTCGGTTGCGCTCACGACCGACCAGGAACATCCCGCGGTCATTCTTCCTTGGGCGGCGGCCGAACGCCGCGGCGGAGCCAAATTGGAGCTCTTTGCTATCGGGTCGACTCCCGAGGAAACGCTCGAATCCTTCAAAAGGGCCCTGAAACCCTCCACTCGCATCGCCATCATAAGCCACGTCTCGTGCGAAACGGGTCAGCGGCTGCCGGTCGAAGAGATGTGCCGCATCTGCCGCGAGCGCGGGATTCTCACCATGGTCGATGGTGCGCAGTCCCTGGCACAGTTCCCAATAGACGTGGCCAAGATCGGCTGCGACTTCATGACCGGAAACGGACACAAATGGCTAGCCGGGCCTAAAGGAACTGGTTTCCTGTATGTCGCTCCGGATGCGCTCCCGCTCGTCGACCCCATCCACGTCGGAGACGGCTCAGTCTCGCCGAGATTCGATCGCATCGCGCTAGGTGAGCATCCTGGTTCAGCTGACTGGGGATTCGCCGAGACCGCGTCGAAATTCGAGTTTGGCACGAGAAACTGGCATACGTACGCAGCGCTGCCCGCGTCGATCGACTACCTCGAAACACTGGGGTGGAACAATATAGAGTCACATGCGGCGGCGCTAAGTGGCGAGTTGAAGAGCCGATTATCCGACGAACCGGGCGTCACACTCTATTCACCCATGGCGTGGGGCGACAGCTCAGCGTTGGTCGCATTTGGTTACGAAGGCTGGAACGGCGTCGAGTTGAGCCAGCGGCTCTGGAACGACTTCAATCTCATCCAGCGTCGTGTTCAGGTTCCGAATGGCATTCGGATCTCTTGCGCCTACTTCAACAACGAAGCTGACCTCGACGCGCTCTTTGATGGGCTGCGAAAGCTGCGTCGGGGATAAGGCACGCAACACCACCACAACACCCATTCTCCATCGTACGTCCGGGCGACGCACGCGTCGCCCACCACGTTATCGCGCCGACGGCGTTCCCCAACGGCCACCAAGCGACGTAGGGGCGAAGCTCGACCTTCGCCCTCGTCGAACTTCACGAGTTGGGCACGCATGCGTCGCCCGTACGGCCGGACGCGTGACGCATCGAGACTTCGGCCAGCGACGGAGCCGTCACAAGGAAGGTAGGCGAAGGCGAGCTTCGCCCCTATATTGTTTCGCGGCCGGGGAATAGTCGCCCACGCACACAAGAACAGGGCCGGGGATTTCACCCGGCCCTGCGTCTTATGCGTGGGTTGTCGACGGGGAGTTATTTGACCGAGATGTCGACGCTCGTGATCTCGATCTTCTGTGTGGGCTGTGATTTCTCGCCGAACTGGTTCGCCGTAACCGGCGTGTCAGCGATCTTGTCGACCACGTCCATGCCCTTAGTCACTTCGCCGAAGATGGTGTAGTTCTTCGGGAGCCGGCCCGTCATATCCGCCTGAACGATGAAAAACTGGCTGCCGTTAGTGTTCGGCCCGGCGTTAGCCATCGCCACCGTGCCACGCGCGTAATCGCGCGTCACCGGCTCATCCTGAAATTTGTAGCCAGGTCCACCACTACCGGTACCCGTCGGATCGCCAGTCTGGATCATGAAACCCTTGATGATGCGATGGAACGGGACGTTCGTGTAGAAGCCCTGCTGCGCCAGGAAGACGAAGTTGTTGACCGTGATCGGATCCTCGGAGGCCAGCAGATCAACGACAACGTCGCCGTCGGTGGTGTGAATTGTGGCCTCATACTTCTTGTTCTTGTCGATCGTCATCGCCGGCGGCGACGACCACTGGTTTGACTGTCCACTTGTTGACACAGGCGATTCCTCTCCGTTCGAAGCGTTGCTGGTCGCCGTCGAGGCGGAACCGGCGCTCCCAGATGATGCCGTTGGCGTCGCTGCGCTCGCGCCGCAGGCAATCATGATCGTTACGAGCGATCCGAGCGCAAGTAGGCGCGCAATGACGCCGAACGGACTGCGAATCCACCCGCTATATTGATATCGCAACGGTACTGCTTACTCCTCTTGAGACATGCGCGGCCACGTTCACGCGGCCAATCGCCGGGTTCGACTACTCTACCGTTGGTCCCGCCGCTTTTACCTCGGCCGGTAACGTAGACGCGAACTTCGCGAAGTTGCGTTCAAACATCCCTGCCAGCTTGCGAGCCTGGGCGTCATACGCGTCAGGATCAGACCATGCCCGGCGTGGATGCAGCACGTTCTGCGGAACTCCCGGACATCGCTCCGGGACTCCCACGCCAAAGACCGGATCTGGCTCGGTCGGAACCTCGAGCAGGGCGCCACTCAGCGCCGCGTGAATCATTGCACGAGTGAACGCAATTGGCACGCGATCCGAGTTCGAGGCCGTCCCGCCGATCCAGCCGGTGTTCACCAGCCAAACGTTGGTCTTGTGCTTGACCACCAGCTCGCCCAGCAACTTGGCGTAGACGTGAGGCGGCAACGCCAGGAACGGAGCGCCGAAGCAGGTACTAAAGGTCGCTTCCGGCTCCGTCAGGCCCACCTCTGTTCCGGCGACTTTGGCGGTGTAACCGGAAATAAAGTGATACATGGCCTGCTCTGGCGTGAGATGCGAGATCGGGGGCAGGACTCCAAAGGCATCGGCAGTAAGGAAGAAGACGTTCTTCGGGTGTCCTCCAGTGCCGCTGATCGTGTGATTCGGGATGTGAGTCAGCGGATAGGCGGCGCGCGTGTTCTCTGTCATGGTGTCATCGTTCAAGTCGACGCGCCTCGAAACGGGATCCATCACCACATTCTCGAGAATCGTGCCGAACTCGCGCGTGGTGCGGTAGATCTCGGGCTCCGAATCGGAGGAGAGCCGGATCACCTTGGCGTAGCAGCCGCCCTCGAAATTGAATATGCCGTGCTCGGTCCAGCCATGCTCGTCATCGCCGATGAGCTGGCGATCCGGGTCGGTTGAGAGAGTCGTCTTGCCAGTCCCCGAAAGCCCAAAGTAGAGCGCGGTGTCGTTTTGTGGCCCCATGTTGGCGGAGCAGTGCATCGAGAGCACGCCCTTAAGCGGCAGAACATAGTGCATGACCGTGAAGATCGACTTCTTGATCTCACCGGCGTACTCGGTGCCGCCGATGATGATGAGCCGCTTGTCGAAGTTGAGGATAACGAACGCATCGGAACGGGTACCGTCACGCTCCGGGTCAGCATGAAAGCCTGGCGCGGAAAGCACGGTGAAGCCAGGATCTTCGTCGAAGTGAGCGCCGGCACGCATCTGAATGAACATGTTGCGCACAAAGAGACTGTGCCAGGCGTATTCGGTGATGACCCGAACCGGAAGCTTGTGCGTGTCGTCGGCTCCGGCGTAACAATCCTGGACGTAGACGTCGCGACCGGCGAAATAATCGGCCACGCGTTCCTGCAACGCATCGAATTTCTCGGGAGTGAAATCTTTGTTGCCGTCCCACCAAATATTGTCTTCAGACGACGGCTGTCGCACGATGAACTTGTCTTTGGGGGTTCGTCCGGTGAAGCGGCCTGTGGAAACGACCAGGGGACCGAGGTGGGCTATCTCGCCTTCCTGACGCCGAACTGCATGCTCATACAAGATCGACGTCGGCGCGTTCCAATAAATCTCGCCCGCGTCGTGAATGCCGAGACCCGCCAATCGTTGATGCGAGTCTGACCTGGCAACTTCCGTAGTATTCATTTCGCCTCCAAATAACGTCGCACGCCTGCACGAATGGCATGCCTGTCTGGTCGACTGTCTTCTCCCTCACCGTCGGTCGTCCATACGAGTGTTTATGGCGATCCTGACGGCACACTCAGCACCTGTGTGTATCGCTCGGAGCAGCATCTGACGATGCTACACCGGCTCATACCACCCGGCAATCCGCACATTGGGTCGGGCCACATCAGGCGGTGATTCAAGCGCAATGCGCTGGCCAGGAGTGTGGCCCGCCTGACATGACTATATCAGCAAATTGGGGTGAATTCGTCACGTTCGACGCGCGTGTGGAACGTGGTCAAATGATCAGCATGGCGTCGCCGAAGCTGAAGAATCGATAGCGGCGATTCGATCGCTTCGTGATACGCCGCCAGGATGCGCTCTCGCCCGGCCAACGCGCTCACCAACAGCATCAAGGTCGACTTGGGGAGGTGGAAATTCGTGATCATCGCATCGACGTTGCGAAACTCGAAGCCTGGCGTGATAAACAGTCGCGTCCAGTCGGCGGCGCCTCTGCTCCCCGCGTTCTCAACGTCGATCGACTCCAGAGTGCGAACGCTGGTCGTCCCCACGGCAACGACGCGACCTCCGCGACACCGCGTTTCGCGAATTGAATCGATCGTTTCCGGCGGAACGTGAAACCACTCAGCGTGCATGTGATGGTCGCGAGCGTCCTCGACTTTCACCGGTAGGAACGTGCCGATGCCGACGTGAAGCGTGACCTGGGCGAATCGAATACCTCGGGCCCTAAGTGCGCTCATTAGTTCAGGTGTGAAATGTAGACCGGCGGTCGGCGCGGCCGCTGACCCAACCTCGTCGCTGTACACCGTCTGATACCGCTCCTGGTCCTGCAGTCGCTGCCGAATGTATGGAGGAAGCGGCATCTCACCGAACTCGTGCAATCGCTCCTCGACCACAGCCGGAAGCTCGACGGTCGCCTGTCCCTCGTCATCACGTTCGAGCACGACCGCGACGGCATCGGTCGACGTACCGTCCGCCGTGGACAGATGTACGCGACTTCCCGGCTTCAGACGGCGCCCCGGCCGGATCAACGCTTGCCAGATACGATCACCAATGCGCCGTAGCAGCAGGATCTCGGCCTGACCGCCGGTAGGACGCCGGCCATGAAGTCGCGCCGGAAGGACGCGCGAGTCATTAATGACGAGAAGGTCGGACGGGCTCAGATAGTCGCCAATGTCATGAAACGTGCGATGTTCGATGACGCCTCGTCCTCGGTCAAGAACCAGCAGGCGGGAGCTATCTCGCGGTTCAACCGGGGTCTGAGCGATCAACTCTTGAGGAAGATCGTAGTCGTAATCACTGATGAGGATCGGATCAGCATGCTGGTTCAGCGGGTCTCGCGGCATCGCTTAACGCTCTTCGATGTCGAAAAAGCTCGTCTGGGAGTCGTCCGGCCGCTCAGGGAACGGCAGCGCAAGATGGCTATAGCCGCGTCGGGTCACAATTCGCCCGCGAGGAGTTCGTTGCAGGAATCCGAGTTGGATCAAATAGGGTTCGTAGACGTCCATGATCGTATCGGTTTCTTCACTGGTCGCAGCCGACAGCGTGTCAATCCCGACTGGCCCGCCGTCAAACTTCTCGACGATCGTCAGCAAAATACGTCGATCGACGTCGTCCAACCCCAGTTCGTCAATCTCCAACAGATCGAGCGCTTGACGCGCCACTTTGAGGGTAATGTCTCCTTCGGCTCTCACCTGTGCGAAGTCGCGCACACGGCGCAGTAGTCGGTTCGCCACCCGCGGAGTTCCGCGAGACCGGCGCGCGATCTCGGTGGCGGCGGCACGATCCATCGGCACGTCGAGGATCACGGCCGACCGAGTGACGATCTGCTCCATGGATACCTGATCGTAGAAGTCAAGCCGGTGAATCGAGCCAAAGCGATCGCGCAACGGCGACGTCATCAGGGCCAGCCGGGTTGTCGCTCCCGCCAGGGTGAAGCGCGGCAAGTTCAGCCGCATGGTTCTGGCGGCCGGACCCTTGCCCAACACGATGTCGACCGCGTAGTCCTCCATCGCCGGGTAGAGCACTTCCTCCACGACCCGGTTCAGACGATGAATCTCGTCGATGAAGAGGACGTCGCCGGCCTTGAGGTTGGTGAGGATCGATACCAGATCACCCGCTCGTTCGATCGCCGGTCCGGCCGTGACCCGCAGATGCACGCCCATCTCCGCTGCAATGATCGACGCGAGCGTCGTCTTGCCGAGTCCGGGCGGTCCGTAGAGGAGCACGTGGTCCAGCGGCTCGCTTCTCGCTTGTGCCGCCTGAATGCTGATGCTGAGGGCTTCCTTGACCTTGCCCTGGCCAATGTACTCGTCGAGACGGCGCGGCCGCAGACCTCGCTCAGCCGGGCTGTCTTCATCTCGTTCTCGACCAGAAACCACGCGCGCAGCCATCATCCCTCGTGAGTCGTCGTCGGAATCCACTGTCTCGTCAATTATACCAAGCAAAGTAGAACATTTGTTTGCTTTGGAGCCGGTCCGTGCTATTTCTGCTCGGGCATCTCGGCCTCGTCGATCAGCATGATCGGGATGCCGTCCTCAATGCGATAGCGCCGTCCACAGTTATCACAAACGAGCTTGTTATCCTCGAGTCGCACAGCGGTCTTGCAGACCGGGCACGCGAGAATCTCGAGAAGTTCGTCGCTGATCGGCTTGGTCTCCTGACTGCTCATCCTATCCTCCGGGTTGATCGACGATCCCATTACGCCGGTCACATCTTATCAGGGCCGAGACCGAGATCGACCATCGACTCGGCAACGGACAGCGAGAGTTTCGCATGTGAGCCGAGACCAAGCTCGATCATCGCCCGTGCGACCTGATCAGTCAGCGGGTCTTCGGCCGCCGCGGGCTTCACGACCATCGTCGGATCGATTGACTCTTCGACGTCGACCACAGGCGGAGCTTCGAGACCACCGACCATGGGGGCGAGCACTCGATGATACGCGGCGGCCATGTGGTTGACGGTGTGATGCTCCTCCACGTACCGCCGCGCGTTGGCTCCGAGCTGCCTTGCCAGCTTTGGATCGGCGATCAGGGCGGCGAGCATCGCTTCGACCGTTTCCTCTTCGAGTACGTCAACCGGAATCTTCGCCACTGCGTCAGTCCGGGAGTTCGCGGAAGGATCCAGCATCACTCACCACCACCGGCTTACCCGCAGCCATGAGGCGCAGCAGGCTGGCCGATGTCTCACCGGCTGTCGGGTATCGCAGATTGACCAGAATATCCGATGCAGCCGCGAGAACGCGTGCCGTTCG
This sequence comes from uncultured Chloroflexia bacterium, assembly GCA_963822235.1. Classification (GTDB taxonomy): domain Bacteria; phylum Chloroflexota; class Chloroflexia; order Thermomicrobiales; family Thermomicrobiaceae; genus CALAGB01. Next base: position 1,320,203 of record CAWGGU010000001.1, on the reverse strand, counting down.
ATCGTCGACGAATCCCAGTCGCTCGACGATGCCGTCCAGACCATAGACGCTGATCCAGCGACCCAAAGGCACATGGGAGGAGACATTGCCCGCCACCAGCATCAGGACGGCCGCCCGTTTCCGCACGCGGCTGAGCGCCCGCAGCACCACGTCGAGGCGCTTGTACGGATTTACCGCGGTAATAGATGAAAGGATAACGATGTCGTCTTGGAGACCGAGCAGCAGACGCGCGTCGTGCTGGTCGATCAGTGGCGGCAGCTTGATCCCCATAGGTACGACCGAAATTCGGGCCTCTGGAACCCAATTGCGCACTTGATTCGCCGCGAACTGGCTGTGCACCACGATATGTTTGGCCGATCGGATCAGTCCCTCCGACATCGGAAACTCGAAGAGCTCGCGCGACAGACGCCCTTGCAGCACCTGCGACGCGGCATGCGCTCCCGCCTCGCCATATTGGGTCGCCATTTCGGCCAAATAGCTCTTGGCTCCGCCTCGACGCGCCACCATCGATAGGCGCAGATGGTGCAGCACGGTGTCGTGCAGAACAATGATTCCGGGTCGACGCAGCGCGAGGTCGTACATGTATGCATGTGCGGGGCTATTTCCGAATTGGTAGACGATGCTCCCATATGAGTTGCGACGGTCGAGACGCTCGAAGCGTTTGGCGGGGAAGATCCGCAGGCGTCCGAACGTGGTCAGCGTCGTCGGAGTGTAGCCGTCGACGAAGACGTCAATGGGCCATGTTTGTCCGAGAACCGACAGGAGTTCTTCGTTGTAGAGCGCGATCCCTGATGCGACCGGGCTGAGCGGCGTGAACCACGCAATGCGGGGTTCATCAGGATCGGGCATGTGACATCAGCTCTTCCACGACGCGATCCCAACGAATCCCACGAATTCGCGTATGCCCCTGCTCGCCGTACGTCCGCGCCAGGTCCGGATCGGCCATCAGGCGGCCGATGGCTGACGACAGCGCGTCGGGCGTCGGTCGCTCAACGATCAGCCCGCTACGCTCGTGCTCCACGAGTTCCAGCACGCCGCCCGCGTCCGCCGCGGTGATTACTGGCTTGGAAGCACTGAAGGCTTCGACGGTCACCAGCCCGAAATCCTCATCAACCGGGCAGTAGAAGACCGCTCTCGTGTGATTGTAGAGGCGAACTAATTCGTCATCCGAAACCCGCCCCACGAATTGCACCCGGTCCTCGATTTCGAGCTCTCGTGCCAGTTTCGTCAACGCCTCCCGTTCCGGTCCGTCGCCAGCGATGACAGCCCGAACACTACGCTCAGTCAACGCCAGGGCGCGGAGCAGCAGATCGACTCGTTTGGCTTTGTCCAGACGCGACACACTGAGGATGAAATCGTCGTAAGTCTCCGCGCGCAAGTCGCGCAAGCTGATCGGTACGTGGAGTGGCGTGGCGGTTAGTCCGATCGATCGTTCAAGCCGACCGGCCACGTTAGCCGAGTTGGCGTAGCGAGCCACACACTCGCCCAGTCCGTGACGATCGATCGCCATGATCCGACGCCGGATCTCCGCGTCTTCCGATGAGTTGGTGAAATCGCTCAGTGGAGTTCCGAACCAGTCGTACGCTTGACGGTGCTGGTGGATGACCCACGCGATCTTGCGCGGATGTCGGACTGCCCAGGTGGGGAACTTGGTGCAGATCACCATGTCGATGGGCACGCCGTTGGCCTCGGTCAGGTCGAGCAGCCGCCAGGCGAGGGCAGATTTGAGGATCTCCTCTTTCGGATACCATTTGAATGGAAGAGCCACCACGTCGACCAGATGTCCATGCTCTCGCAGCGCATCGCGTAACCCGTCCACATGGTTCTCGGCGCCGCCACGAACGAACGGGACCTGCGTGGCACAGATGACGATGTTCATGCGCCCGATTCGTCCGCGTCGAGTCGACGCTCGATGTCGCGCTGGCGTTCATCCAACGCGGCGAGGGCCTTCACCAAAGCCTCGTTGAAGTTGTTCTGTTGTTCCACGATCGGGTTGATGTACCAGCGCAACAATATGCGCGTGCTTCGTTTGGCGAGCGCCACAGCTCGGCCAACGATTGGCGTGCTCCAGGTGACCGGCAGATGCGCCGAGACGACGGCGAGGTCGGCCAATTCCGAGACCATGGTCGACGTTGACGTTGCATCGGGAACTTCGGCGGCCGAGGCATAACCGGCGTTTCGTCGCACGGCGGAGCGAATCGCTTCCAGTGCCGCGGCTACGTCGCTCGCATCAGATCGCGCGGCCGCGTCCCGTTGGCTCATTGATCACGCTCCAATCGACACACGTGAGGCGGACGCGCCGCTCACGGTTGCGTAGACGGCGCGCACGCGTTCGAACCACTCATCTTCCGTGACGACCCGAGATCGCCCTCGTTCACCCAAAGTCCGCGCCAGGTTCTCAGAATGCGTGATCTGCGCGATCGCATCAGCGAGCGCGGCGACGTCGCCGAACGGCACAAGCAACCCGTCCTCACCATCACTCACCACCGTCGGAATCGCCCCGGCACGCGCGCCGATCACCGGCTTCCCGTTGGCCCAGGCCTCCATAAAGACCAGACCGAACGACTCGGTGCGTGACGGCAACGCCAGCATATCTGCCGCCGCCAGCAGGTCGCGACGTTCCTCGTCGCTGACAAATCCGAGCGGGTGAATCCCTTGCCGCTGCTCGACATCTAGTGAGTCGATGGCTCGACGCACGTCACTCATCATCGGTCCGGCGAGTACGAGATGGACGTCTTCACCCTTCCGGCGCAGTGACTGGATCGCTTCGATGAGGTGGATCGTCCCTTTGTCGAACGCCGCGGCGCCGAGGGTGAGGACAATCGTTCCGTCGAATGCCAGGCGCTCTCGTGCCACGGTGGCATCTCCACCGGTCACACTTTCAACGTCGATGCCAGCTCCCACGACGTGCAGCTTGCGCGCGTGCAGCCCGCGATCGAGTAGAGCGTCCCGTTCGAGGTTCGTCAGCAACATCACCGCGTCCGCGCGACGCAGTAGATCGATCTGATGCGGCATGGTGTAGTAGCGCACGACTCGCGAGTCGTCAGCTTCCCCAACGTGCAGGAACGGTGTGACGAGGTGGGGCACGTCGTGGCGCCTGGCGTATCGCTCGGCGGCGGCGATCATCGATTCAAATGCGATGTTGGCCGAGTTGACGAGATCGGGCACAGCAACGCGTTCGAGTTCGGCATCGAGGTCTGGCAGCCATGGACCAAACCGCGATCCTTGCATCAGTAGCGCCTGACGACCCGGAACGGACACCCGACCGCTCTCCGCCATCAACCGACGAATCGCTCGATGGGTCAACGTCGCAACCGGCAGGTGATGCACCGGAACACGTCGAATTGAAACGCCGTTATGTTCCGAACAGCGGCCATCGATATGTCCGGCGTGCGGATCCCAGAAATACTCCAGGTCCCACGCATCACTCGTTACGACTTGCACTCGGGCTCCGTCACGCGCGAATCGCTCTGAGAACGCCTGAAAATACCGCTCCGAACCGCCTCGAAACGGGAAATAGCGTTGAATCACGTGCGTGTAGCGTGGACCGTCGTTGCTCACGGCGTGCCAACCGGAGTGGCTTCGGGAGTGGCGCCCGGCGTGGCCTTAATCGCGGCGATCCGATCACTTGCCAGCTGGGCATAGACTGAATCCGGCGAGACCGACGCGGCTTGCTGATAGAACTCGAGGGCTTTGTCCGGCTCCGATGGCGATTTGTTCTCATAGAGTTGACCGAGCAAATAGAGCGGCTGAGGATCGGACGGCGTAAGGTCGTGAGCTTTCTGCAGTTGGATTTCGGCGTCGAGGTAGAAGCTGTATTGCATCAGCACCGAACCGAAGGCGACGCGTAACGATTCGTCATCCGGCTTCAGATCGACTGCTTTGCCGTACCACTGAATCGCTTCAGTCCCCTGCCCATTGTTCGCGAGCAGACTCGCAAGGATAACCATGGCGTTGACGTCTTTAGGGTTGTCCTTGATTCGCGACCGCATCTGCGCCTCTTCGGCGCCGGGAGTCACCTGAACCGTGTTGTTCGACGTGTTTGAGCCGTTCCCATTGCCAAAGCTGGTCGGGATCAGGACGACGAGCAGCCCGAGCAGAATGGCACCGATGCCGATAGCGCTCAGCAAGGGCAAGAGATAGCCTCGCCTGGTTCGCGGATGCGCTGATGGACGCCTCCCGGGACGGCCGCTCACGATCCTCCTTTCAATCCCACAGGTCGGCGAATCGGTTCAACAGTAGCATACGTATAATGCCGTGCTTCGACCAGAAACGCCGACCGGACGCCGCAAACACTCAATTGCGTGAACCGTTGAATTCTTGACACACGTTCGAACCAGCGACTATAATCCCATCCGCTTGGCGAATGTTCAGGCCTTGCCGAGGTGGCGGAATAGGCAGACGCGCTAGCTTGAGGGGCTAGTGCCCGTTTAGGGCGTGGGGGTTCAAGTCCCTTCCTCGGCACCGACCAAGCTCAGGTATGGGCGATTAGCTCAGCTGGAAGAGCGCCACGTTTACACCGTGGATGTCAGAGGTTCGAGTCCTCTATCGCCCACGAACGTGGGTCGCCGCTCCGCGATCTGCCGAGGTAGCTCAGTCGGTAGAGCACAGCACTGAAAATGCTGGTGTCGCCGGTTCGATCCCGGCCCTCGGCACCCACACGACGTCCTCACATTTCATTGAGCCAACAAGCCCGCTCGAATCGAGCGGGCTTCAACATTTGGTGGATCAACAAACCAAGTCGTCAATCGCAACGCCGACGCCCGCCAAAACCTCGTCCAATTCTGGCGCCAACCTGACATTCTCGGCGATTGATTGTCACAAGCCTGCAACGCCCGTCGTGGAGACTGAAATCAGTGAACGCGCAAGCTGCATTCACCGCGGACAGGCGAAGACGCAGGCCCGCGCAAGCTTGAATTTCAGGAGGCCACCCATGGCACAGACACATCCAGTGCGATTACCGGCAGCGGAGATCCGCAGGCAAGCAATCGAATTCTTTGGCGAATTCGGGATTGGCATGACGCTGACACTTGACGAACCAACGCGTCAACGCTTCGAGAGTCCCGACGGTTTTGTTGAGCTCACGGCGCGGCCAGACTCTGAGCGCCAGGTTCGTCTGCTGATCGACCACCACAACTGCGAGGCGGCGATCCACGATTTCAAGCGTGTACTCGCGCGCCAGGCGGAAGTCGAACGCGCCGCACTGCCCGGCGAACATCACCTGCCCACGGACGTTACGCACTGACCATGGCGAGCCGAACGGTCTCGCGATCCGCACCCGTGTTCGTATTCGTGCGCTGAATCTCTGCCCTGGAACACGGAGGCTATTCTCCCTGGTGGGGTGTTTGCTGGTGGAACGCCATCTTCCATCGTCCGTCGCGCAGCACGTAGACGGACGACATCCATGCCCGGTACTCCTGCTGACCGTCGCGTTGCGCGATCGCTCGATAGGTCAGGAGGGCCGAACCCGGCGTGAGTTGCGCGACGGTCGGATCTTCAATCCGATAGCGCGACCACGGGGGCGCCACCCGCATCGCCTCGACCGAGCCAGCGCGCGTCATCACACCGAACGGGAACACCATGCGCGCATCCTCGGCGAGGTGCTCTTCATAGAAACCGGCACCTTTACCAGACGAAAGCGCGGCCCAGCCCTGATCCTCGAGCTCCAGCAGATGCTGCCCGATTCGGTCCAGTTCATTCGTCATGGGAGAAGTCCAATCCAGGTTCGCGGTGAGAAAGCGGCGGCGCCGAATGGCGATCGGCGCCGCGTTTAGCCTATCAACGCTGCGACCAGGGGTCGAGCGCGTCGCGGAGTCCATCGCCCAGAAAGTTGAAGGCGAGGACCGTCACCGACAACGCAATCGCGGGGAAGAGGAGCATGTACGGGTACGAACGCAGATAGCGAATGGCTTCGCTGATCATCAGTCCCCAACTTGGCGTCGGCGGCGTAACCCCGAGACCCAGAAAGCTGATTCCGGCTTCATAGAGGATGGCGCGAGGGATGCCCAGAGTGACCGCGACGATGATCGGGGCCAACGTGTTCGGCAGCACATGACGAAACATGATGCGCGCATTCGACGCCCCGGAACCTCGCGCCGCCTCGACGAACTCCTTCTGTTTCAGCGACAGGGTTTGCGCTCGAACGATACGCGAGACCGTCAACCAGCTGATGAGTCCCAGGCCGATGAAGACGCCCAGCAGACCTCCGAGCTTGGAGTTGAGGTCCGCGATGGCGGACATGAACCCACCACCCGGTTGGTCGAGCTGGCCGCGCAAAAAGGTCATGATGATGATGACGAAGAGGAGGCTGGGCATGGCGTACATGATGTCGACCACGCGCATCAACGCGGTATCGATCTTGCCTCCGTAGAACCCGGCTGCGAGCCCAATCGGCACTCCGATCAACACGATCACGATTTGCACCACGATGCCGACCGACAGTGAGATCCGAGCACCGAAGACCAATCTGCTGAACATATCGCGACCGAGCTGGTCGGTCCCAAGTGGATGCGACAGACTGGGAGATACATTGATAGAGTCGTAGTTCTGCTCGGAATAGCTGTACGGGCTGATCATCGGCGCAAAGATCGACGAGAGGGCCAGCAAGATGATGAAGACCGCAGCCGCGGCGGCAATGCGGTTTTGAGCGAATCGTCGAAAAGCATCGCGCCACAGACTGCTCTTGCGCGCGGAACGATCCCAACTCCCGTGAACGATGTTAGTTGTGACGCTCGTTGAGGCTTGATCCATTATCTATACTCCAGATTCAACATCTAGCTCATTTCGATCCGCGGATCGAGGAATTGATAGAGGATATCGACGAGCAAATTCATGACTGAGATCATCGCTCCGAAGAGTAGGACCGTTCCCAGAATCACTGGATAGTCGCGGTTCGAAATGCTGAGCACGAAATAGCGCCCGAGCCCTGGGACTGAATAGATAGACTCGATAAAGAATGATCCAGTCACGACTTCGGCCAGGATCAGTCCTGTCACCGTCACAACCGGCAGCAGTGCGTTCTGAACGCAGTGACGAATGATGACGCGCGACTCTCTCAAGCCCTTTGCGCGTGCCGTGCGAATGTAATCCATCTTCAAGACATCAAGCATGGTCGAGCGGGTGTAGCGCGCGATGACCGCCGCGGGATAGAGCGACAACGCGAAAGCTGGAATGAGGATCTTCGTGCTGAATACCCCATTCCAACCGCCGGTTGCTAGCAGATGCATGCGGCTCGCCAGGATAAGCACCAGAACCGACACCACTACGTACGGCGGAGTCGAGATGCCGAGGATGGCGGTGAAGCTCGTCACATAGTCAATCCAGGAATTGTGCTTGACCGCGCCAATCACCCCGAGAGTCACGCCAATGAGGATCGCGATCGCCATCGCGACAAGTCCCAACTTGAGCGAAACCGGGAAGGCAGTTTTGATGATGTCCGAAACGGTTTGGGATCGCTGCGAATAGGAAGGTCCAAAATCTCCGTGGAGGACATGATCGAGGTAATTGACGTATTGCTGCCAGAGAGGCTTATCCAGCCCGTAGGATTGGTTGAGACGCTCAAGGACGATGGGCGGGATCGGTTTGTCTCCCTGGTTGGACCACGGCCCACCCGGCGTCGCGTGCATCAAGAAGAACGTGATTGTGTAGATCGCGAGCATCGTTGGGACTAGCATCAGCACGCGTCGCAGAATTAGCGCTCGTCGGTTCATGCGTTCACGCCCAATCCAGTCTATTGCCGCCGGGCCGCCGGCCCTCTGTCGAAAGAGAGCCGGCGGCGCCAGCCTGGAGACCCAGCTCCGTTTCTTGACCTGACAACACGTCTAGTGCTTTGCAATCTCCAACTGGTCCGCATGTACGCTCGTAAGCAACGCCTGTAGATGCAGCTTCTTCACGTACGGCTTGGCCAGATAGTAGTTGACATCGTGATACAGCGGAATGACCGGCGAATCCTGAGCGATGATCATCCCGGCATCCTGATATTCCTTCACCCGATTCGCTTCATCGGTGTCGGTCCGCGCCTTCTCGACCGCGGCATCGAATTGCGAGTTGTTCCAGTGGCTGACGTAATGGTCGCTGGCGTGGGTGAAGTTTTGGTTGTACCAGTTCGAAGGGTCTTCGAAGTCGGATCCCCAGTTGCCGATATATATGTTGTACGGAGCGTTCTTCTTCGACTGTCGCCAATCGTTGTACGCAGTCCGCTCGATTGGCTCCAGCGTGACGTCGATTCCGAGGTTCTTCTTCCAGGTCTGTTGCAGGTATTCCGCGTCGAGCTTGTAGTCGTCGGTGCTGATATACACCATCGTCAGCTTGACCGTGCTCGGGTCCGAAATTCCCGCATCCTTGAGAAGCTGCTTCGCCTTGCTGAGATCCTCTCCGATAGTGGCTTTTTCGTTGTAGCCCGGAATGTCCGGAGGAAGTAGGGTCGGAGCGGGTACAACCTGGCCATGACGCACATCGTTCGCCAAAGTCGCTCGGTCACACGACATCGAGAGTGCCTGGCGGAATTCCACTTTATCGGTTGGTGTGTTCGTGCAGTCACAGATGACGAATCGCGTGTAGGAAGCTGTGAGGCTGATGAGCTCCTTGCTCTCGGTTGGATCTCCCTTGACCCGTTGGAAGTCGGATGAGGGAACCTGAGCAAAGTCGATTTCGTCGTTTTCGTAGGCGACAATCCCTTGCGCCAATTCATCCTGATACAGGTTGTATGTCACCTTTGTGACCGTCGGCTTCGTCCCCCAATAGTTTGGATTTGTCGCGAGCGTGATGCTGGAGTTGTGCGTCCAATCCGACATGATGTATGGACCGGTTGACACGATATTCGCCGCCTCGGTCCACTTCTCACCCTGTTTGTCGATCACGTGCTTGGGGACCGGGTAATACGTCCAGGTCGTCGCAAGCAGCGGGAAGTACGGGGTCGGATCGGTCAGCGTCACCTTGAGCGTGTTGTCATCGACCGCGGTGACCCCGATGGCATCGATTGATGCACCATTGTTCACTGCATCAAGAACGCCCTTGATTGGGTAGAGCGCGGGGATATAGGCTGATTTGGTTTCGGGTTGGAGCACGCGTTTCCAGCTGTAGACAAAATCGGCGGTGTTAAGCGGTGTGCCGTCGGACCATTTGAGTCCACTCTTCAATGTGAACGTGTATTCCGAGGCGTCGGCGTTGGCCTCATATTTGTCGGCCAGGTGGGGCTCGACCTTCCCTGTATCCTGGTTGACGCCGACGAGACCGCTGAAGATGTTAAACATCACCCCGAGCTCAGTCCCACCGGACGTCACTTCGGGATCCATCGTAGACGGCTCAGAAAGTGGAAGACGAAGGGTCTGATCCGAGGCAAGCTCGTAACTTCCGCCACTCGACGCCTGGGTGGCGGCTGTGGTGGCTGCTGACGTGGCTGCCGAGGTCGCCGTCGATCCAGTTGACCCGCTACTTGTTGTACTCGTAGCGGTACTTGCAGACGACGTCGACGCGGTCGTGGCAGCCGGTGTGTTCTTGCTCGAGCCTCCGCACGCTGCTAGGAGCGTCGCAGCGAAAGATGCTCCCAGTCCGAGCGCGGCGCCTCTGCCGAGCAGCGAGCGGCGCGTTAGACGTGAGCCGAACGGCACGAGACTGCCGAGCGACACTCGTGTACTGGTCTCAGGTACGTCTCGATCGTCGAAATCACTGGAATCTTGCATCGATCTCCCCCTCAAACGTGTGCTCTTACCGGCCGCGTCATTCTGCCCTCGATGGACCAAAGATCAGCGACCTACGAATCTCGCTGGAGACTGCTCTCCACGAGAATCAGCTCATACGAGGCTCCCACGCTTCACCGTGCGCGGGCTGCCGACGTGGAGCCGATAGTCGTTCTGATTGCTTTCCTCCTCTCGAGCCGCATCCATTCGCGCTGTCGTCCCATGGTCGTCCGATAACTCAATAGCCACCGCGAAAGTGGCGACAGAACCGACAACCATAACGGCCACCTACGTCACAAGACGCAGCGACACAGGGCACGCCCGTGGGTGCACGATTAGAATCTGCCCGATTTCATCTCACGGAAGCATTCTCAGATCCGAAAACGCCCGTAGCCGCCCCCTAATTCTGTGGATTATGGGCCCATCGTATGTTCAGGCTGTTTCAATGTCAACAATGTGAATCGTAGATGCGCGGTACATAGAGGCGGCGATCGGCCTGAGCAAAGGGCTCGTCGGTTGACGTGCATTCCGCGAGGTGACATTAACCATATGCAACCTGAACCTTTGTCTCACCGACAGGGACCACGCGCATGAGAAGAGGCAACAGATGGAGAACGACGGCATACCCGGAACGTGGGCAACCGTTCTTTCCCCGGCGATGATCGCCAGGCAACCGGCCGTTTCCGCGCCGCAGCTATCACCAGATGGTTCACACGTCGCCTATCTCTCGGCAGTTGACGGGCGCACCGACCTGTTCACATTGGACGACCGTGGACATACGAGGCAGGTCAGTGTCGATCATGCGATCGGCAGCAGTTCCTACACGTGGACTCGCGATTCGTCTGCATTCATCTTCACGTCGGCTACGGATGGCAAGCTCTGGACATGCCCTGCGTCAGGTGGTCTCGCACGACGGTTGACCCGCGTCGAGGGAACACATCATTCTCCTCGCGTCTCGCCGGATGGTCGTTATGTCACGTTCTTGAACCTCTGCCCCGAGTCGGTGGATCTCATGGTTGTCTCGATTGATGGCTTTGAGTTACGGCAGATCAGTCGTGGCAGTGACATTCCGATGGCGCCCTCCTGGTCGCCCGACAGTCGCAAGCTGATCTGGCATGCCTACCCATTCAACCTGATGCCGTGGGATCAAAGCGCACTCATGATCGCCGACGTTTTCAGCGACGCCGCGCCACACACATTGAAAAGCGAGCCCCGAGTCGCGTTTGCGCAGGCGGCGTTCTCTCCCGATGGCACACGCATCGTCTGCGTCTGCGATCGCAATGGATGGCTCAACGTCACCGAAATGAGTGTCGACGGCGCCAGCGAGACCATTCTTCACTCCGACGGTTGGGAGCACGGCGAACCGAGCTATTCCCCAGACGGACGCTCCATCGTTTACACGCGAAATGTCGAGGCGGAATATACGATCTGGAGCGTCCCAAGCGGAGGAGGCGAACCCCGGCAACTGACGTCAATGCGCGGTCACGCGATCAATCCCGGTTGGACGCCTGACGGCCTTAACGTTGTCTTCGTGCACGACAGCCCGGTCGCCCCAGCCGACGTTTGGTCGGTCAACGTTGAAGATCGATCGACTCGACAGCTTACCCATTCGGCCATCGGTGGCATCGAATCAAATGACCTCGTCATGCCCGAAACGGTCACCTGGACCTCAGCCGATGGGTTCGAGGTGCACGGAAATCTCTTCGTTCCAACCCATGTTCGACAGGGCGGACATGGCTGTCTTGTCCAGATCCACGGAGGTCCGATCAATCAATCCCGGGTCAGTTGGAACGCCCAGATCCAATATTTCGTTCAGCGTGGATGGGTGGTGGTTCAGCCGAACTATCGGGGCTCTCTTGGTTACGGTCGCAAATATCGAGAGGCGTTGTTTGGTGCTTGGGGTGACGGAGATTTACGGGACAACATCGGTGGCGTCGAGGTCTGCGCGGAACGTGGACTGATTCGACGCGATCGCGTCGTCGCCTGGGGAGGCAGCGCGGGCGGCTACTCGACGTTCGTCTGTATGACGCAAGCGCCGGAAGTGTTTGCCGGCGGAGTAGCGCTCTTTGGATTGACGGACATTTATCCGTTTGGCTGGGAGACACACCGCTATGAGCGCTACTACATCCAGAGCATCATGGGGCCGAGCGACGAAAACTACGCGAACTGGTGGGAGCGCTCACCCATCAACTTCGTGCAACGCGTGCGGTCGCCAATGCTGATCCTTCAGGGTGACTCTGATCCGGTCGTCAACCCATCCCAATCGAATGCGTTCGTGCGCGAGCTCGAACGGATGAATCGCGATTTCGAGTATGAAATTTACGAGGGTGAGGGGCACGGATTCCGCAAGATTCGAAACATCATCGATTCGACGGAACGCATAGACCGCTTTCTGAGACACAAGATCCTGCGCGATCCAGAACCGCGCGGTGCTCGCGTGATGCCGTATCGGCCAATGCCGAAGCCGGAATTCGAACGATGACAGGTCACTGACGACGGGGCAAACCGCTGACGATTTCGTGAGTTTCGCATGACAAAGGAGAATGGGAACAAATGGGAGTTCTTGAGGGACGAACCGCACTCGTCACTGGAGCAAGCCGTGGCATCGGCCGGGCGATCGCTCTCGCCTTCGCCGAGGAAGGTGCCGACGTTGCCGTCAATTATCGAACACAATCGGACGAAGCCGAGGATGTCGTTCGACGAATTCGGGATCTCGGGCAGAATGCGATCAGCATCCGGGCAGACGTGTCGAGAGAGGAACCGGTCCGGGAGATGGTCGACCGCGTGCAGAACGAATTCGGTCACATCGACATTTTGGTGAACAACGCGGGGTTCGTCACGCTGGCACCTGTCGAGTCCATGGACGTCGACACCTGGGACGAGATGATCGCGACACATCTGCGTGGAACGTTTCTCGTCACGCGCATGGTACTGCCAGGGATGCTCGATCGGCGCTACGGTCGCATCATCAACGTCTCGTCACAACTTGGGCAGATCGGGCGCGAGTGGTTTGCGCACTATACGGCGGCCAAGGCGGGCATCATCGGGTTCACGAAAGCCTTATCACGCGAAGTCGCGGAACGAGGCGTCCTGGTCAATTGCATCGCTCCCGGACCGATAGAGACGGGCATCGTCCCCAAGACACCGGGCGCGCCAACCAAGAGCTATGTCAACCTGCTGCCGATCCATCGGGAGGGCCAACCAGAAGAGGTCGCGCCCACCGCAGTGTTTCTCGCATCTGACGCTGCAAGCTACTATGTCGGACAGACCCTTGGACCCAACGGCGGGGACGTCATGCTTTGATGGAGTCTGGACGGCAGCGATGTTGCTGCGTCATGACATGCGGCGGTCGAAGTGGATCGCAGACAGGCAGGAAAGGAGCCACGATGAAGATTGTGCATAAGGGCGAGGCGCCTGCCGAACAGGGCAAGACCTTCACGGGACCAACGACATTGGAGAGAGCCGTCAAGCTGCAACGCGAGGGCGGCATGAGCGTCTCGATCGTTCATTTTGACGATGGAGCGCTCACCCATTGGCACATACATCCAGGCGAGCAGGTGCTGATCGTCCTGGAGGGCAAGGGACGGGTCGGAACCGAAACGGAATCATTTGAGATCGGCCCGGGTGACGTGGTCTATGCCGAACCAGGGGAGCGCCACTGGCATGGCGCCGCGCCCGGACACTCGATGACTCACGCCAGTATCACAACTGTCGGGTCACCGACGTGGCTGGAAGCGCCCGAGTAGGAAGCTCACACGCCCTGCACCGCGACGAGATCAGACATTGACGAGTGCCCGGCCGGAATCGGCCGGGCACTCTCGTGTCACGAGGCGTTCAGATCGATACGTCGATCGTCAGTCGCCCGAATCGGTCTCTTCATACTGCCGCTTGATCTCGTCAAGAACGGCCGGGTCAGTGAGCGTGGTGGTATCGCCCATCACACGGCCTTCCGCAACGTCACGCAAGAGACGACGCATGATCTTGGCACTGCGCGTCTTGGGCAGCTCGGCCGTGAAGTAGATGCGATCCGGTCGTGCGATCGGACCGATCTTCTCGGCGACGTGCTGGCGAAGCTCTTCGGCCAGCTCAGGCCCTGGCACCACGCCACCGCGCGGCGTGACGAAGGCCGCGACGGCCTGACCCTTGAGCTCGTGCGTGACCCCGATGACCGCGGCCTCGGCCACGGCTGGATGACTCACGAGCGCGCTCTCGAGCTCCATCGTTCCGAGCCGGTGACCAGCCACGTTCAACACGTCGTCGACGCGTCCGAGCAACCAGAAGTAGCCCTCCTCGTCGCGCTTGGCGCCGTCACCGGTCACGTAGACCGACGGTCCATATTTTGAAAAATAGGTGTTGACGTAGCGATCCCAGTCGCCCCAGATGGTGCGGAACATGGACGGCCACGGACGCCGCATCACGAGATAGCCGCCCTGACCGTTGGGGACCGAATTGCCCTTTTCGTCGACCACGTCTGGCACGATGCCCGGCAGCGGTGTCGTTGCCGAACCCGGCTTCATCGTCGTAATACCCGGCAGACCCGAGATCATCATGGCGCCGGTCTCGGTTTGCCACCAGGTGTCGACGATGGGGCACCTCTCATGACCGATGTGTTCGTGGTACCAGATCCACGCCTCGGGGTTGATCGGCTCGCCGACCGTTCCCAGCAATCGCAGACTGGACAGGTCGTGCTTCTCCGGATACTCGGTTCCCCAGCGCATAAAACCGCGGATGGCCGTCGGTGCCGTGTAGAAGACCGACACGGCGCGTCGCTCGACGATATCCCAGAACCGATCGCGATCAGGATAGTCCGGTGTTCCCTCGAACATGACCGACGTGGCGCCGTTGGCCAGCGGACCGTAGACGATGTAGCTGTGCCCGGTGACCCAACCGATGTCGGCCGAACACCAATAGACGTCGTCGTCCTTCAAATCCAGCACCCATTTGCTGGTCGCATAGGTGCCGACCAGATAGCCGCCCGTTGTGTGCAGCACGCCCTTTGGCTTTCCGGTCGTGCCGGAGGTGTAGAGGATGTACAGCGGGTGCTCGGCATCGACCATCTCAGGCGGGCAGTAGGTCTCCTTGACCTGATCGACTGCCTCGTGCCACCAGATGTCGCGCCCGGTCTGCATATGGACGGGGTGGACGTGCCTGCCGACACGCTCGACCACGACGACGTGCTCGATGGTCGGGGTGCTCTCGAGCGCCTTGTCAGCGCTGTCCTTGAGCGTCACGACGTTGCCACGGCGGAATCCGCCGTCCGCGGTCACCAGCACTTTGGCGCCGCAGTCGTTGATGCGGTCGGCCAGCGAATCCGGGCTGAACCCGCCGAAGACCACGGAGTGCGGAGCGCCGATGCGCGAGCACGCCAGCAGGATGATCGCGAGCTCCGGGATCATGGGGAGATAAACGGCGACGCGGTCGCCTTTCTTCACCCCCAACGACTTGAGCATGAGGGCGGTCCGATTCACCTCCCGATAGAGGTCCTGATAGGTGAGAATGCGCTCGTCGCCCGACTCACCTTCCCAGATCAATGCAGCTTTCGTCTTGCGCCAGGTCTTGACGTGTCGATCGACACAGTTGTAGGAAACGTTGAGCCTGCCTCCGGTAAACCAGGCGACCTTGGGCGGATCCCATTCGAGGACCTTGTCCCATTTCTTGTCCCAGTCGAGGTTCTCCGCGACTGAGGCCCAGAAACCTTCTGGATCGTCAAGCGCTCGCTGGTAGATCTCCGGATCGTTCACGTTCGCACTGGCGGCGAACTCCGGCGGCGGCGGATAGCGTCGGGACTCCGTAAGTAGGCCCTCGATCATTCCGGTCGGATCAACCGACATAGCAGGCTCCTTCCTAAATTCGTAGGTGATGGGGTGAGAGTTCTGCCCTCCGACAGGGCGGAGCCCGTCGAATCACGGAAATCCGCCTGTCCGCTCCCTGTTGGTCAATTCAATAGTAATCGACATTCGCGGAACGAAAAACCCTTGAACGTCACGGCGTCTCGTGAACACGAGTCTTTCGCGCACGGGCAATATGAGGGAGAATGCCGGAAAACTCCCGACAGGATTACTCCGGTGACGGGATTGTCAATGCTCGATTGGATGGTATAACAAACTCGTGACAGCCCCGGCATCGCGTAGTTGCATAGTCGCCGGAATTTTTGTTGTGGCCTGAATTGGGGCGGGGGGAGCCTCGTTCGCACGACGAGATGAGCAGGGAGGATCATGGCGAGAGGGTCTGGCCGATTCAAGCGCGCCCTTATGGTCGTAGTCGCAGGATTGCTCGTCTTCGTCCTGGGTGGGTGCAGCCTTTTCGGCGGTACGCCGCAGTCTGTTAATAACCCCGCTGGCGACAACATGCAGCGGATTTGGGACCTCTTTGTTCCGATCTTCTGGGCGTCGGTGGTGGTTTTTGTGATCGTTCAAGGCGTATTGATTTACGCCGTGGTTCGTTTCCGACGTCGTCCCAACCAACCTGCTCCCGTACCAACTCACGGTAATACCAAGCTCGAGATCGCATGGACCATCATGCCAGCGATCATTCTGGCTGTTATCGCGGTTCCGACGCTCACTACAATTGCTGATTTCGCCAAGAAGCCGGGTCCCGGCGCTCTGACCGTGCAGGTCGTTGGACATCAATGGTGGTGGGAATTCGATTATCCCGGTCAGAAGGTCGTCGTGGCCGACGAGATGCACATCCCTATCGGAACCAAGATCGAGGTCGATCTCGCGAGTGCCGACGTGATCCACAGTTTCTGGATTCCAAAACTGGCCGGCAAGCAAGATGTCGTGCCGAACCAGCACAACCATCTGTCGTTCACGGCAACTGAGACCGGCACGTTCAGCGGTCAATGCGCTGAGTTCTGCGGCGTTCAGCACGCGAACATGCGCTTCGACGTCGTTGTAGAAAGTCAAGCCGACTTTGACGCCTGGGTCGCACAGATGCAGAAACCGGCGGCTGACGTCGGCAATGATCAGCTTGCCCAGCAAGGCCAGCAGGTCTTCTTTAGCGCGGGTTGTGTTGGATGCCACACGATCAATGGCCCACAGGTCAACGGTCAAACGGCCAACGGCACCATCGGTCCAAACCTGACTCACGTCGGGAGCCGCGGAATCATTGCCGGTGGAGTTTTGACGCAGACTGAAGCGAACATTTCCAAGTGGGTACATGATCCGCCATCGATCAAATCGGGCACCAAGATGCCCAAGCTGGGTCTGACGCAGGCTCAAGCAGACGCGGTCGCACATTACCTGGAGACGCTCAAATGACGGCTTCGACACGTGATGATCGATCGGCAAACGTCGTGATTTGGTGCACCGGGATAGGGGGTCGGTAGTGGCGCAGGCGCAAGCGCGAGTCGCAGTTACACAACGCGAAATCGAGTACGAGCGCTCAGTCCTTTGGGAATGGCTCACTACGGTCGACCACAAACGCATCGGTATCCTGTACATGATGACGTCGCTGATCTTCTTCCTGATCGGCGGCCTCCTGGCTCTGCTCATTCGCACGCAGTTGGCGGTGCCGAACAACACCGTCCTTGGTGCAGACACGTACAACCAGGTCTTCACCATGCATGGCACGATCATGATTTTCCTCGTGGTCATGCCGTTGAACGCGGCGTTCTTCAACTTCATGATCCCCCTGCAAATTGGCGCTCGTGACGTCGCCTTCCCGCGACTGAACGCCTTCAGCTACTGGGCGTTTCTTTTTGGCGCGCTTCTGTTGCTCAGCAGCTTCCTCTTCGGAGCAGCGCCGGACGCTGGCTGGTTTGGATACGCCAACCTGACGACGCTGACGTACTCGCCTGGACTGAACGTCGACTTCTGGATCTTCGGCCTTCAGGTGCTCGGTATCGCGTCACTGGCATCGGCGCTGAACTTCTTCGTCACCATCGTCAACATGCGAGCACCGGGGATGCGGCTGATGCGCATGCCCGTCTTCACGTGGATGACGTTCGTGACGTCCGTGCTGTTGCTTCTTGCCTTCCCGTCATTGACGGTGGGCTTGATCGAGCTCATGTTCGACCGCTACTTTGGAACGCTCTTCTTTGAGCCGACCGCTGGAGCATCGGTCGTTCTCTGGCAGCACCTGTTCTGGATCTTCGGGCATCCCGAGGTCTACATCCTGATCCTGCCGCCGATGGGCATGGTGTCGGAAATCCTCCCGACCTTCGCCCGCAAACCACTGTTCGGCTACCCATTCGTGGTCTATTCCGGTGTCGCCATCGGCTTCCTCTCCTTCGGGGTGTGGGCTCACCACATGTTCGCCGTTGGACTCGGACCGGTTCCGAACTCGGTCTTCGCCACCACGACGATGCTCATTGCCATCCCGACCGGTGTGAAGATCTTCAACTGGCTCGGCACGCTCTGGGGCGGATCGATCGCCATCAAGACGCCTCTGTTATATGCCGCGGGGTTTGTGGGCATGTTCACGATCGGCGGTATCAGCGGAGTCATGCACGCCTCGGTTCCCGTCGACTACTGGCAGACCGACAGCTATTTCGTCGTCGCCCACTTCCACTACGTCCTGTTCGGCGGCTCGATCATGGCCATCTTCGGCGCGATCTACTATTGGTTCCCGAAGATCTTCGGTCGCATGCTTGATGATCGCCTTGGCCAGATCCAATTCTGGATCACGCTGATCGCGTTCAATATGACGTTCTTCCCGATGCACTTCCTGGGCATCGACGGTATGCCACGGCGTATCTACACCTATCAGGACAACATGGGCTGGAACTTCTGGAACATGTTCGAGACCATTGGTGCATACATTCTTGGCGCCAGCGTGCTCCTCTTCGCCTTCAACATCATCAAGTCGATGCGCTCTGGGCAGATCGCTCCCGCCGACCCGTGGGACGGTCGAACGCTCGAATGGTCAATCCCATCGCCGCCGCCCGTCTATAACTTTGCGGTGGTTCCGAACGTTCATTCGCGTGATGCGTTCTGGGAGCAGAAATACGGTGGTTCCGAAGAGGCGAAGCAGATCGGCGAAGAGAATCTGTATCCAGACCCGAACCGAACACGCGGAATTCACCTGCCGCCATCGTCCTACTTCCCGCTGACGGCCGCCTTTGGTCTGGTTGTGATGGCAATCGGAATGGTCCTGCACGGCGAAGGAACGGCCGCCTCCTGGTACGTCACGGGCGCGGGAGTCCTCGTGCTGACCTTCAGCCTCTTTGGCTGGTCGTTCGAGCCGAACCACTGATGCGGACAGGTAGCAAGGAAGGAATGAGCGCTTGAGTCAGGCAGTGCACGTCGGGGAGCATCCCGCCGAAACGCACGCGACTTCGACCGGGATCTCCCACAATAAGCTCATGATGTGGGCGTTCCTTGCATCGGACTGCATGTTCTTCGGTTCGCTCATCATGACCTACATGGTCTATCGTGGTCACGCGACGGGTGGTCCAACTCCGCAGAGCTTGTGGAACATCCCGTACACGTCAGTCAGTGCGGCGGAACTGCTCCTGAGTAGTCTCTCGATCGTTCTCGCGCTCACGTATCTGCATCGCGGCAACGAACGAGCGTTCCGTATCTGGTTGTTGGCGACGGCTGGGCTGGGTCTCCTCTTCCTTGGGGGCCAGTTCTACGAATTCACGACCTTCTATCGTGAAGGTCTGACGTTGCACAGCAGCCTCTTCGGCTCAACCTTCTTCGTGCTGACCGGTTTCCACGGAACGCACGTCGGAATCGGAGTCATCTGGCTCCTGACCCTTTGGGTCATGTCGAAGCGTGGACAGATACCACCTTCTCGCGGAGAGATGCCGGAGATCGTGGCACTTTACTGGCACTTCGTCGACATTGTCTGGATCATCATCTTCGCTGTCGTCTATCTGATCCCGTACAAGCCGTAGCTCATGTGTGCCGCGATGCACAACGCGTCGCGGCAGCGCATCCGGATTCGAGAGAGAGGAACGGGAAAACATGAGTTCAAGTTCGGGTTCAGAAGTCGTGCACTCCTATCCAGAACCATCGACGTACATCAAACTCGCCGTCTTTCTGGCGATTTTCACGATCATTGAGGTCGCCACCTACTACATCGACGCACCGGTCCTTTTGATCACGCTGGTTCTCATTTTCCTGATGGCTGTGAAGTTCGTCCTGGTCGTCGGATATTACATGCACCTCAAGTTCGATTCGCGGCTGTTGACGTTCGTCTTTGCAGCCGGATTGATGGTGGCCGTGTCCATCATGCTGGTGATGATTGCACTCTTCGGGAATTACTAATCGCGGTCGAACAGCAGTGGCGGCGCGCCGAATAACCGGGCGCGGTCGCAGGTAACGCCAGCGACAGTGAAACACGATTCGCGGCATAGCGTTCGAGAGTTCAAAACAGGGTAATATTCTTCGCGCGGAGCGCTGGGCTATTGAGAATAGGGTTCCGCGCATCTTTGTGTGTTACGGAAGCGAATATTGCAGCGGCATTTGCAAAGTGATCCCGACGAGGTCCTGACGGCCAAGGCGGAAGTTCGGGGAGTGGAGGGTCTGTGTCCGATTCCAACACGGTAGCAGTTGCGCTGACAGTGGCGATTGCCGCCGGTGCTCTTGCGCTGATCTATGGCGCGCTCCTGGTACGTTGGGTTGTCTCTCAGCCCAACGGCAACGATCGCATGCGGGAGATTGCGTCCGCCATCCAAGAGGGCGCCAGCGCCTACATGAAGCGCCAGTATCAGCTTGTCGCTATTGTCGCCGTCGTGGTGGCAATCATCCTGGCCTTTGCCCTCGACCTGAGTACCGCGGTCGGATTCCTCGTTGGCGCCACTGCCTCAGCCACAGCCGGATTCGTCGGTATGAGCGTGGCAGTTCGCTCGAACATCCGCACCGCCGAGGCCGCGCGCAAGGGACTCGGCCCCGCGCTTTCAGTTGCGTTCCGCGGAGGAAGCGTCACCGGACTCTTCGTGGTCGGACTTGGACTCCTCTCCGTTTCAGTCTTCTACGCCATCGTGCGCGACACCGCTCCGCTGGTCGGTTTGGGATTCGGCGGCAGCTTGATTTCGGTCTTCGCCCGAATTGGCGGCGGTATCTACACCAAGGCTGCTGACGTCGGCACCGACCTCGTAGGCAAAGTCGAGGCCGGAATCCCCGAAGACGATCCCCGCAATCCCGGTGTCATCGCGGACAACGTCGGTGACAACGTCGGTGACTGCGCCGGTATGGCGGCCGACCTGTTCGAGACCTACGCGGTCACATCGGTCGCGGCCATGCTCCTCGGTCACCTGGTCTTCAATAACGAGCTTGCGGTCGTCTTCCCGCTCGTCATCGGCGCGGCCTCGATCGTCTCATCGATCATCGGCACGTTCTTCGTGCGGCTCGATTCGAGCGGTTCAATCATGCGTGCGCTTTACAAGGGGCTCATCGCGGCTATCGTGCTGGCCGCCGCCGCGTTCTATCCGCTGACCTACTGGATCATGAACGACAACGGCAAGGTCACGGGCGCCTCGATCACGATGTTCAAGGCGAGCTTCGCGCTCTCCGGGTCTCTGAAGCTCTTCCTGGCGGCGCTCATCGGAATCGTGGTGACGATGGGCTTCGTCGTCATCACCGAGTACTACACGTCGATGAAGTATTCACCCGTCAAGCAGATCGCGGACGCATCTGAGTCGGGGCACGGCACCAACATCATTGCCGGGCTCGGCGTTTCGATGCGCTCGACCGCGCTGCCGATCATTCTCATTTCCGCCGCGATCTACACCGCCTACAACCTGACTTCACAAGCGGGGGATGCCAGCACCGGTTTGTACGGCATCGCGGTTGCCGCGATGGCCATGCTCTCCATGACCGGCATCATCGTCGCGATCGACTCCTTCGGCCCGATCACCGACAACGCTGGTGGCATTGCCGAGATGTCTGAGCTTCCCCAGGAAGTCCGGGATGTTACTGACGAGCTCGATGCCGTGGGTAACACCACGAAGGCGATCACCAAGGCCTACGCCATTGGCTCGGCAGGTCTGGCGGCGCTGGTTCTGTTCGCGTCGTACTTCCTGGAGATCTCCGGAACGATATCGTTCGATCTGCGAAATCCGAACGTGGTGATCGGACTCCTCATTGGAGGTCTGCTGCCGTACTTCTTCGGCTCGATGTTGATGGACGCCGTCGGACGCGCCGGAAGCTCGGTCGTGCAGGAAGTTCGGCGTCAGTTCAAGGAGATCCCGGGCATTCTCGAAGGAACGGCCAAGCCAGAGTATGGTCGTGCGGTCGACATCGTGACGCGCCGCGCGCTACGCGAAATGATGGTGCCCGCGCTGCTCCCGGTTCTTACTCCAATCGTGGTCGGCATCACGCTCGGCAAAGAAGCGGTCGGAGGTCTCCTCATTGGCTCAATCGTAACCGGCCTCTTCGTGGCAATCTCAATGACGACCGGTGGTGCGGCCTGGGACAATGCCAAGAAGAGCATCGAAGCTGGTGCATACGGCGGCAAGGGCAGTTTCGCGCATCAGGCGTCAGTCACCGGCGACACGGTCGGCGACCCCTACAAGGACACAGCCGGTCCGGCCATCAACCCAATGATCAAGATCGTCAACATTGTGGCGCTGCTCCTGGTGGTCGCCCTGAGCTGGTAAGTTCGACAGTTCCGATCCCCCATGACAAGACGAACGGCCGGGCGATATACGCTCGGCCGTTTGACTATCAGTGTCGGTTTCACGCATTGATGTGGGTTTCGCGTTCGATCTCGTGATCTATGAAACGAACGCGGTCAAGGATGACAGCGGGTTCTTCGAACTCACAGGATTGTCCCGTGACCGCTCAGCGGCGAATGCTAGAGGTCAGTTCGGTTCGAGCAGCGACTCGACTGATGCGAGGTCTGGCAGGGACGGCTGGGCGCCGTGGCGCTGCACCGCCAAGGTGCCTGCGATGACGCCCGCTCGAACGGCGTCGAGGTGCGATTCACCACGCGCCAGCCAGGCACTTACCGCGCCGCAGAAAGCGTCACCCGCGCCCGTAGTGTCGACGACGTCAGCAGAAGGAGCGGGAATCAGCTCATCAACCGTGTCGTCGACGAGCCAGGCCCCACTCGCCCCCAGCGTGATGGCGACCGCGCCGCGCACACCGAACGATTTCAGCTGCCGGGCCGCATCGCTCGCGGCCTCCACGGCGATTGGACCTGTCTCAAGGAATTGGCCAGCCTCCACCTCGTTCACGATGAGCACATCCACGAGGTCGAGCATGGCCGCGGCGAGCGGGGAGTACGGTGCGGCATTCAAGACGTTTCGGGCTCCTGAGCGATGGCAAACCGTCATCGTCATCAGGACGGTCTCCATCGGAACCTCGAGCTGAAGAGAGATGACATCTCCCCGCGTACAACGCTGTGCCAGCTGACACTCCACGCGATCAGACGTCACTTGCGCATTCGCGCCCGGAACCAGGACGATCGAGTTCTCGCCGCTCACTGAGCTCACCTGAATGATCGCAACGCCGCCGTACCCATCCGTTCTCAGGACGTTCGCGACGTCGATGCCTTCGTTCTCGAGATCAATCACGCGCTGGTCGCTGTTGGCATCGGCTCCGACCGCGCCGAAGAAGACCACGTCCGCTCCGAGGCGTGCGGCGGCGATAGCCTGGTTCGCCCCTTTACCACCGCCATAGATCGCGAACGACTCGCCGGCAATCGTCTCGCCCGGGACTGGAAATCGACGCGTGCGCACCACGAAGTCGGTATTGATGCTGCCAACCGCGATGACCTTACTCATCGTAGATCGAGAGATCTGAACTGCGTCCCGATCGTTTCCATCGGCCAATGAGTATGTAACGGATCATCAGGCCACGCAGGCGCAGCCACGCTTTCCTTGCATGTCCAACGTCCTGCGAATCAGGGGGCTGCCCGCCGTAGCGCTCTCGAACGTAGACGTCCGCCAGGTATCGCGCGTGTTGCCGGCTTCCGGGCACGCGATCGCCAATCAACTGCGCGTATTCATACGGCGTCATGGCTGAGCTGACCGGCACGCCACCCCAGCTCGCGCTGCGCTGAGCCTTGGTGAAGAACTGGGTTGCCGGTGTGAGACCACGAGTACCCCGTAACCAGAGGTAGCTGACGAACGCGATAATCGCCAACAGCACGACGATCATTCCTCGCACAACCCAGTCAAAGGTCGTCGTCGGAGCGTGGGCGGATGCCACGACTCCCCCACTGCCGCCTATCGGATCGTTCTGATCGAAGAACTGCTCGTCACGAAGCGACTGGGCGTCACCGGTGTTGGCTGGCCCTCCGCCGGAGTTGGAGGACGTTGACGCCGCGGCGGGATCACGGGCAATGGCGGCTCGCGCCGCGGTGGGCTCGAATGGCACCCAGCCATATTGGGGGAAATAGACCTCAACCCAGGCATGGGCGTTTAGGTCACGATACAGATATCCGGCTGACGCGTCGTCGTACTGCGCCGGATAGAAGCCAACGGCGATACGGCTCGGGATGTTGAGCACGCGCAGCATTTCGATCATTGCCGAGGCGTAGAAGGTGCAGTAGCCCTGCTTCGACTCGAACAAGAACCAATCAACCGCATCTTCGCCCTTGGGCGGCACACCGACGTTCTCGTTGTATTTCAGGTTCTGACGCAAATACAGCTCAATGTTGGCCGCGACGTCGTACGGATTGTTCTTACCGGCCGCAAGCTGATCAGCGAGCTGCTTGGTGCGATCGGTCACCTGCGGAAGCTGAAGATAGCGGCTGGTGATCTCGACTGGATACTCGGTGCCAGCGGAGCGAAGCTGTTCGGCCGTGGCGTTGCTGACGACTGAATTGATGTCGTAGGTGTCACCCGATCCAACGCCGTTCTGAGCGAAGACCGCTTCGACATCGGAATAGACCGGGAGCTGACCTGTGAAAGTGAGCGTCGTCACTTTGAAGTTCGAATCCAGCGTGAATTGCGTCTGAATCGAACGTGAGCTCAGGTCGTTTCGTTCGCTGTTGATGGTGGCCCAGTCGGCCGGATCAACACTCACGGTGGTTCCCGGGCCAATTTGAACCGTCAAATTTGGATTAACGGTGGGTGTCGCCGCGGGAGTAGGCGTATTTTCCGGGGTGGCCGACGGTGTCCCCTCCGCGGACGGAGACGGCGTCGCGACCACTGGTGGTGGCGGCGCGGAGAACTGTGCCTGCTGAAGCTCTTTGACGAGCGGCCACAGCAGAGGCGGCGTATTCTGTTCGGTTGCCTGCGTCACGTCCAAGGCTTGATTGGTGTAGGTGTGCCACGCCACTTGAATTTGCGTCGGCTCAGTCACCGACTGGAGCTCACCCGGCGAATAGATCACCGCGCCTCTCGGGCTCAGAATCTTGACCGTAAATTTCTGGTTGGACGTACCCGCAGTCGTCGACGATGGAATCGGAATGTTCCCGTTGGCCGGAACGGGGATGAGTGGAGAGGACCCGCCGGTGCCGGAATTCGATTGGTAGGTACTGGTAATGTCCGATGACCAACCTCGGCCGTCAAAAACATCGTACCGATGTGCGGCGAGATACGGCGACGAGCCTCCTTCAACCAACGCAACCGGCTGATCGCTTAGATGAAGCGGTCCGCCCACTTCGAACGAGTCGCCGAAACTGGCAAAGCCGCTGATTCCGCCCGAGACGCCAGGACCTCGCAAAGATCCAAACCAGCTGTTGAATGTATCTTCAACGTGGACCCATGGACCGTTGATCGACTCCCAAGCGCCGTGAATCGACTGGTTTTGCGTCGAGACGGGCATGGCCCACCCAATGATGATCACCGCGAGGGAGGTGTAGCTGGCAGTCCACAGTCCGCGCCACACCAGCGAATCAGGGAATGGAGTTCCGGAGTGTCGCCACTCTTCGATCTTGCGCGAAAAGTTGAAGCGCATCATCAACATGATCGCGCCGATGAGGAAGACGATGACCAATCCTGTCGGAACGTGCTGCGAGTAGCCGAGATTCATGAAAAGCATGACGCCGGGAAGGAGGAGTGATAGCCAGATCCAGCGAGACCGGAAGATGAACCAGACCGAGGTGTAGCTCAGGATGAAGATCAAAGCCGCCATCATGAGTAC
Organism: uncultured Chloroflexia bacterium; assembly: GCA_963822235.1. GTDB lineage: Bacteria > Chloroflexota > Chloroflexia > Thermomicrobiales > Thermomicrobiaceae > CALAGB01. The sequence continues at coordinate 1,294,543 of CAWGGU010000001.1, read as the reverse complement.
GAAGAGATAGAGGTCCTCCGCATGCTGGCCATGCGAGATCGCCGTGTACCACTGCGCCCAACGCCCCCAGAGATAGTGGAGCTTCGCCTGGCGGCCACCGATGTTGTCGCTCAGGAAGTTGGTCATCTCGTACATGACGACGACGAACCCGATAAGCAAGGCGATGACGTGTCCGAGGAATGATGGGATGCGATCGATCTGCGACAGGATCAGCCCAGTCAGCAAACCGACGATGGTGACGGTGGTCAAAATGCCAAGACCGTCAGTCCAATCGGCGGCCTGAGTCGACCAGGTGGCAGTGAAGACGACTAACGCCACGAGGAAAAATGACGTCCAGCCTTCTCGGATTGCGAAGCGTTGCATGTTTCATCCCTGGCTTGTGAGAACGACTTCGTACAATATGTGGGCGATCGACTGGCGGTCGTACTCGATGCGATCCGAATCAGACGATGCGCTTGTGCGGCATCGATTGCCCCTGCGTCGTAAGGGCACGACCGATATCATCTCCGTACTTGACGAGGTAGCTTGGCACGCCAATGGCCGCAAGATCGCTGACCACGAGCAAGCTGCTGTCACGGCCGCCAAAGGTGCTCGGCTCAACCACGATCGACACGACTCGGGCGTGTCTCGCGACAAGTTCCATGACTGCCGAAGACCACCGTTCGTCGGTGGAGGGCGTCACGATGACGACGGTGCTGTTACGCGAGAAGAGCGAACCCTCGGCCATGAGGGTCTCCTCGATGGGTTGCGAGCCATCCGCATGCACCACGGTCAGTAGTTCGAGGATTTTCACCATCTGCCGAGCGCCGCGGTCGGTTGGGATCACCGTGGGTTGGCTGTTGTTCACGATCATGCCGACGGTGCGGTTCTGGTCGAGGAAATGATGCGCGAGTGAAGCGGAAATCGTCACCGCGTATTCTTCGGTGGAATCGAGCCAAAACGACAGTGGGATCTCACGCATCGATGTGAACTGATCGCTGAAATCAGGACTCATCCCGCGCGCACGAACGTGATGACGCGCTTCAAGATCGAGCACGATCCACACGTCTGCGGTTGGGTCGAGCTCGAACTCCTTGACCATAAGCTGTCCTGTTCGGGCAGTGGCCGACCATGAAATGCGGTTGTAGCTGTCTCCTGGATAATATTGACGTACTCCAGAGGCGTTCGGAGTCACGAACGGCGTGCGCCGCTGAAGCGAGTTACCACCCGCAAGATCTCCGACCGGCAGCCGGAATCCACCCAGATCTACCGTTGCCGGATAGACCAGAAGCTCCTGAACGTGTGGCACGAGTCGGTGCGCCGGGAACAGATCGAACGGATCGCCCGATCGCAGCGTCAGCGGCCCGATATGGAAACGACCACGGCGCGAGCACCAGGTCTCGACACGCCAGCGATTGGCATCGTTCGGACCAAGGTGCACCACGCGGCTCATGTGATGTCCGGGAAGATCGGAGTGGTCAGCAACCTCGAGCCAGAGCTTGGCGATGCGGCTGCGGTTCTCGACCCGGATACGCTCGACCAGCGTTTGTCCGACCTGGGCGCGGTCTGCACGAGTCTCGCGCGTGACGACCAGTCCGCGCAGGCTCAAACGACTCCAGGCGAAGGTCGCGACCAGCAATGCGCTCAGAACAAAGAAGATCTTCTCGAGCACGTCCCACTGATTGAGCTGTGCCAGCAGCAGAACGACCAGCACCAGAACGAGCAGCTTTATGCCGTTCATTACGAAGAACCCACCCCGCGCCAGCCACGAGAACGTTCGGACTCTCGGGCGACCGGGCGCGATCCAGGTACGCCGGTCGACATCAGAATCTCGCGAATTACCATGCGACCATCGACGTTCTTCATGCGGGCGCCCGGGCTTACGATCACGCGGTGGGACAACGTCGGCCCGGCGAGTGCCTTGATGTCGTCCGGGATCACGTAGTCTCGTCCCGACATTGCCGCCCATGCTCGCGACGTGTTGTAGAGCGCAAGCGAGCCGCGCGGGCCCGCTCCGAGATAGACGTCGTCATGCTCGCGCGTCGCCTCGACGACTGAGACGATGTATTCCTTCAAGGTGTCGTCGACGTGTACTTGCCGCACGGCATTTTGCGCCGCGATCAGCTCATCGGCATCGACTTCTTGAGTGAGCGTATCCATCGGATGCTGAAAGTGCTGTCGGTTGAGGATCTCGACTTCGCCCCGGTGCCCGGGGTATCCGAGCGAGATACGGATCAGGAAACGGTCGAGCTGGGCCTCCGGAAGTGGGAACGTTCCCTCGTATTCAATAGGGTTTTCTGTTGCCAGAACGATGAACGGGTTGGGGAGCATGTGTGTGACGCCGTCGACCGTTACCTGCCCCTCCTCCATTGACTCGAGCAAGGAGGATTGGGTCTTCGGCGTGGCGCGATTGATTTCGTCGGCCAAAACGATCTGCGCCACGACAGGCCCGGGGCGGTACTCGAATTGACTGGTCTGCTGGTTGAAAACACTGACGCCGGTCACATCGCTCGGCAGGAGGTCAGGCGTGAACTGGATACGCTTGAACGTGCAGCCGATGCTGCGGGCAATCGCTTTGGCCAGCATCGTCTTGCCAACGCCCGGGACGTCTTCTACCAGTACGTGCCCCTTACATAAGAGGGCGACGAGAACTAGCTGGACTTCCTGGCGCTTGCCGACGATGACTTTTTCGACGTTGCGAACAATGCGCTCTGATAACGCCTCGGCGGTGTCCATGATGCTCCCTTCCCGCCGTGGAAGGAACAGCCACTCGACCCGTCGAGCGGAGCGTCCACTGCGGCTGTCAGCGTAAACGGTATCGGCAAGCCCGGTCCCTCACCTACCATGGTTGAAATCTTTATGGAGGTGCCTCAGAGAAAATCAGCGTGAATGCAACCGGCATCCCCGGTTAGTACTGAGTTTTATCGTCGCCCGGATTATATCAATCTCGGCATCCAGAATTGGCATCCTATACCCACCATACGTGGGTTTCTCCGGTTCGGATGTGTTTTACAGAGTCTGTGAGCAAGATTGCTCAAAATATCACGATTATGTTTAGCAAGTTTAGCACCATGCCATCTCATGCCGTAAGGGACAGTCTCTACCCCTGTATGGAGGACGCTGAAACACGCGACCAGGTTACCGGTCGACGGCTATAATCTGAGGATGCAGAGAGGAGTCTCATGACCATGAAATCATCCGCGGATCCTGCCGGTCGATCGATCATGCTTGTAGACGGGTACGGTCTTGCATTCCGCGCGTTCCACGCCCTTCCCGAAACCCTAACAACATCGTCCGGTGAGATCGTCAACGCTGTCTTCGGCTTCAGCTCCATGCTCCTCGATGCCATTCGTGAGCACAACCCTGATTACGTCGTGGTCTCCTTCGACGTGGGGAAAACCTTCCGACACGAGGCCTTCGAAGGGTATAAGGCGCAGCGCGCGCCGATGCCCGATTCGATGCGGGACCAGATGCACCGTATCTTTGCCGTCCTCGAAGCCCTCAACATACCTGTCTACTCCAAAGAGGGCTTCGAGGCGGACGACGTTATCGGGACGATCGCTCACCAGGCCGGCGACCAGAAGATGCGCGTGCTCATCGTCACCGGTGACAGCGATCTGCTGCAGCTTGTGGACGGAGACGTCCAGATCATCCTGCCGGGTAGACAGCGGTTCGGCGATTATCGCGTCTACGATCGATCGGCGGTCATCGATCGCTATAAATTCGATCCGGAGCGCATTCCGGAGTACAAGGCACTGGTCGGAGATACATCGGACAACATTCCCGGCGTTCCTGGCATTGGCGCCAAAACAGCCACCGCGCTCATTCAGAAGTATTCGTCGCTCGAGGCAATGCGCGAGCATGAGGATGAGATCACGCCAACCCGCGCACGCAACTCATTCGGTGAGAATTACGATCAAGCACTGGCCGGCCGTGAGTTGGCCACGATCGTCCGTAACGTCGAACTCGACATCGACCTCGATGGGTGCTTACTGAAGGACTTTGATCGGTCGGACGTCATCGAACTCTTCAGAGAGCTCGAATTTCGCACGCTCGTCCAGAAGCTTCCGGACATGGAAGAAGAGTCGCACGCACCACCACCGCAAATCGTCGAGGCGACCCGCAGCGTTGTGGTCGACAAAGCCCAGCTTGGTCAACTCATTTCTGAGATGCGAGATTCCGATGCCGTCGCATTCGACGTCGAGACGACCGACACCGATCCGATGAGGGCCCAGCTGGTGGGGATCGCGCTGGCGACCTCCCCAGAGCGCAGCTATTACATACCGGTGCGCCACGTCGATCATGACGGACAAATCGACGACGACGATCTGCGCGCCGCTTTTTCGCCACTCTTCTCGCAGGCGAAACCGGCCATCTACGCGCACAACGGAAAGTATGATGCGCTGGTCATGGAACAAGCTGGGTTCACGCGGCCGCATATCGACTTCGACTCGATGGTTGCAGCCTACTTGCTTGGCGATAGCTCAGTTGGACTCAAACACCTGGCGTTTACGCGGCTGGGAATTGAGATGACCGAGATCACCGAGCTCATCGGCCGTGGTAAGTCGCAGATCACGATGGATCAAACCGAGGTCAAGAAGGCGGCCGACTACGCCTGCGCCGATGTTGAATCCACGTACCTGCTGGTCAATCAGCTGCGACCGGAGCTTGACGAGCGAGGACAGACTGAGCTGTTCAAAACGATCGAACTTCCGCTCATCGACGTTCTTATCGAAATGGAAAAGACCGGCATCGCCGTCGACGTCGAATTCCTCGAACAGCTCTCGAAGCAGCTTGCTGGCCAGATTTCAGAACTGGAAGCCGAGATCTATCGGCTGGCGGGTGAAGAATTCAACATCAACTCGACCCGACAGCTTGGCAAGATCCTTTTCGAGGACATGGGCTTACCGACCGGCCGCAGAACCAAAACTGGGTTCTCGGTAAGTCAGGACGTTCTCGAAGGTCTTCGCGCGGAGCATCGCATCGTGGACTCGATCCTTGAATATAGACAGCTCCTCAAGCTCAAGTCGACGTACGTGGACGCGCTGCCTTTGCAGGTGAATCCGAAGACTGGCCGGGTTCACACCTCCTACAATCAGACGATTGCCGCCACCGGCAGACTGAGCTCGACCGATCCCAACCTGCAGAACATTCCGGTACGCACCGGCATCGGGCGCAGCGTTCGCCGAGCCTTCATCGCGGATAACCGTCCCGATCGCCGTGTGTGGGACGAGGAAGCAGTCTTTCTCTCAGCCGACTACAGCCAGATCGAGCTGCGGCTGATGGCTCACATGAGCCAGGATGAAACGCTTCTCAAGGCCTTCAACGAGGGGCAGGACATTCATGCCGCGACCGCCGCGGACGTCTTTGGTGTCGATCTCAAAGATGTGACGTCGGACATGCGCCGCGTGGCCAAGACCGTGAATTTCGGCATCATGTACGGCATGCAAGCGTTCGGGCTCTCGCGCGATACCGGCATGAGCCGGGCCGAAGCGCAACAGTTCATCGATCGCTACATGGCTCGGCTTCCGGGCGTGCGCGAATTCCTCGAGCGAACCAAGCAAGAGGCCGCCAATCAAGGCTATGTGCAAAGCATGTTCGGTCGCCGTCGCTATCTCCCGGAGATTACGTCGTCCAACTTCAACATTCGGCTGTCGGCGGAGCGCATGGCCATCAATATGCCATTGCAGGGCTCAGCGGCCGACATCATGAAGTTGGCAATGATCCAGGTACACAATGCGCTCGTCGAAAAGAAACTGCGAAGCCGCATGCTCTTGCAGGTCCATGATGAGCTTCTCTTCGAACTTCCGCGCTCCGAAGTGGAGCCACTCTCCAAACTCGTGAAGCAGATCATGGAGAACGTCGTCGATCTCAGCGTTCCACTTGGTGTCGAGGAGTCGGTCGGATCGAATTGGGACGAACTAGAGCCGATCTAGCTCAACCTTGATGACATCGAGTTGTTCGACTTGATCGGTTCGCGTAGAATTCCGAAGGATACAGTTTGGTTGTCCAGTCAAGGAGGTTGGGCGGGATGCCCATCTACGAATACGCGTGTGGATCGTGCGGCCACCATTTCGAGGCGAGACAGAAATTCAGCGATGATCCCATATCCAAGTGCCCGGAGTGCGGTCAGACGGTACGTCGCGTCTTCCATCCGGCCGGAATCATCTTCAAAGGATCTGGGTTTTACATCAACGATAGCCGCAGCAATGGGAACAACGGCAAGAGTAGTAGCAGCGCGACCAGTGCGACGAGCTCGACAACTTCGTCGACGTCAAGCACCCCGAGCAGCAGCGAATCGTCGACTGAGTCGAAGTCCGAGCCTGTCAGCGCACCAACGGAACCAAAGTGATCGATTTTGACGCCACTACCGCGTCGAATATGCGAGTGTTTTGCTCCTGTCTGAAGGGGATGCCGGGCAGAACGGCGTCCCCTCTGAATGCATCTTCGGGGATTGAATTCCCCGTGACGTGGCATGACCGGAGATTGGAAGCTCGCTTTGCGACGCCCGCAAGAACTATTTCAACGATCCGAGTACGCCGGCAGGATTGACGTCCTGTTCTTGGTGTCACGCGTCCTCTCCGCCCACTTCTTCCAATTCTCTGATGTGACGCCCAGCAAACAGCTAGCCGTTGACTCGCCCGACGGTGAGATATCTCTTGAATCCATTCCGAATCGAGCGAGGCAGCGAGTTCAGCGTACGCGTTCATCGCCGGTCTATCCACGCACCGTCATCATGAAATCAACTGCAAGCGATAAGGAGAGCTGAATGTCGCTCCGAATTTCAGACACTCTTACCGGTGATAAACGTCCGTTCGAGCCGATCGAACCCGGCCACGTCCGCATGTACGTCTGCGGACCAACGGTCTATTCCGATGCGCACATCGGACACGCTATGTCGGCGATCGTGTTCGACGTTATTCGTCGCTACCTGGAGTACTCCGGCTTGCACGTCGAACATGTGCAGAACTTCACCGACATCGACGACAAGGTCATCCAGCGCGCCGCCACGTTGGGTATCGAGCCGGAAGCGCTGGCACAACGCCTGATCGACGAATGGCATGAGGAGACGGCGGAGCTCAACATCTTGCCGGCAACGGCGTACCCACGCGCGACACAGGAGGTCGATACCATCCTCAAGATGGTTCAGGGCCTGATCGACGACGGTAACGCTTACGCGGCGGCCAACGGCGACGTCTTCTATCGCGTCAACTCGTTCCCTGGATACGGGAAGCTCTCTCGCCGAGACCTCGAACAGATGATTCCAGGAGCTCGCATCGAGATCGACCCGAATAAAGAGGACGCCATGGACTTCGTCCTGTGGAAGTCGGCCAAACCAGGTGAACCAGCCTGGGAGAGCCCGTGGGGCCCAGGAAGGCCCGGGTGGCACATCGAGTGCAGCGCGATGATCTATCACCTTTTGGGCGAACGAATCGACATTCATGGCGGAGGATCGGACTTGATCTTCCCGCACCACGAGAACGAGATCGCGCAGTCTGAAGCCTTCACGCACGCCGCGCCGATGGCCAACTTTTGGGTCCACAACGGCTTGCTCCAGCTCGGTGGCGAGAAGATGAGCAAGTCGGTCGGGAATCTCGTCAGCATTCACAAACTGCTCGAAGACGGCGACGGACAGTCGTTCCGCTTCCTCGTGCTGAACTCCCACTATCGTAATCCGCTCGTCTTCAACGATGAGACGCTCGAATCCGCGCGGCGCGGGCTGGCCCGCATGTCCTCCGCGGTGCGCGACTTCGACCCGAATGACGTACCGGACGCCCCACCGGACCACGCGCTGACGGAAGCCGCGACGCGCGCCGAAACGCAGTTCCGCGACGCCATGGACGACGACTTCAACACTCCAGTTACCCTCTCTGCCCTCTTCGAGCTAGCCAGGACCATCAATCGCGAAGAGGATGCGGGAGCTCCCACATCGGCGGTCGCCTACGCACAATCGACGTTGAAGCGGCTCGCCGGCGTGTTGGGATTGACGCTCAGTGCTTCACGACGCGAATCGACGGTCGACGTTGAGCCATTCGTCGACATGCTTCTCGACGTGCGGAAGGAACTGCGCGAACGCAAGCAGTGGGATCTTGCAGATTCGATCCGTACGAGACTCGAAGAGCTCGGAGTTCGCTTGGAAGACACGCCTTCAGGGACGATCTGGCGACGATCGTGAGGCAGCCAGCCGACCGGCACACGGAGATGCTCTATGGGCGCAACGCCGTTATCGAGGCGTTGCGAGGACGGCGCGCGCACCGTCGCCTGCTTGTGGCCCACGGAGCAGAGCGTCAGGAGCGAGTAGCGGAACTCCTGGAGCGAGCCCGAGAGCTCAACGTGCCTGTTTCTCGGTCACACCTCAGGGAGATCGACCAACTGGTAGGCGAGGTCAATCATCAGGGTGTGGCGCTCGAAACCGGCCCTTATCCTTACGCGGAACTCGACGAGATCCTGGAAATCGAGCGTCATCCACCGATTCTCATGCTCGATCACCTGCAGGACCCACAGAACCTCGGATCGCTGCTTCGATCAGCGGAAGCCAGCGGCGTTGCGGGAGTCCTCTTTCCGGAACGACGCTCTGCCAGCGTCACTCCGGCGGTCGTGAACGCCTCGGCTGGCGCGGTCGAGTTGCTGCGCGTCGCTCGAGTCACGAATCTGGCCCGCGCTCTCGAGCAATGTAAAGAAGCCGGATATTGGGTGTTGGCGCTCGAGCATCGCGAAAACGCCCGATCGATCTTCGTTGAATCGATACCTGAACCGACGGTCTTGTTGATTGGATCGGAAGGCAAAGGTGTGGGTCCAGCGCTGTTACGGCACGCGGATCTGGTGGTCGACATTCCGATGGCCGGAAGAATCGAATCGCTCAACGCAGCAGTGGCAGGCTCAATCGCGCTCTACGAGCTGCTGCGGCGCCAATTGGCATCCAGCGAGTGAGTACGTTTGAGCACGCACGAGACGCGCAAATTGAATTCGTGGTTCACGCTCGGTATAGTAGTGATGGTGGAATCGGCGTTCGCGACTGCGAACGCCAATTTTGGCGCCGGTGGATTCTGTCTGTGACGGCCGGCGAGCAAATTGAAGAAAGGCAATCACAGCATGAAGGTCGTCCTACTACAGGATGTGCCCAAGGTCGGGGAAGCCGGCAGCATTCAGAGCGTGAAAGATGGCTTCGCGCGTAATTACCTGATCCCGCAGGGGCTGGCCAGCGAAGCGACTTCGGGCCGCGTCAAAGAGGCTGAGCAGCGCATGCGCTCGGTTCAGCGGAAGGTCGAGAAAGAAGAGGAAGCGCAGCGCTCGCTCTCCGAAAAGATCGACGGGCTGCGCATTCAGATCGTTGCTCGCGTCGGCGAGCAGGGTCGCCTGTATGGTTCGATTACGGCGTCCGACATCGCGGAGAAGATCTCCGCGGAGGTCCGCGAGGAAATTGATCGCCGCAAGGTGCTGATGAGCGAGCCGGTCCGCACGATTGGCGAGCATCAAGTGACCGTGCATCTCGTTGGCAAACTCCGCCCTGTCGTGACCGTCGTGGTGACACCCGAAGAAGGTGTCGGCGGCGCATTCGGTGAGGTCGAGACTACGCCAGCCGACGAGGGCGAGGCCGCGAGCGCGCAAGCTGGTCCGGCCGCCGAGCTCGAAGACGAAATGCGCGGCATCGAAGAGGAATAGTTTCTCGCTCCCAAGGGACGGCAACATCGTGGTCGAAACAGTTGAAAAGCTTCCCCCTCACAATATGGAGGCTGAACAATCAGTTCTCGGAAGCCTGCTGATCGATCGCGATGCCGTCATTCGGATCGCATCCTTCCTCAAACCAAACGATTTCTACAGTTCCGGGAATGGCCTGATCTATCAAGCCATCCTCGACCTGTATAACCGTCGTGTGCCGCCGGACTTTGTGACGATCGTCGATGAGCTCACTCGGCGCGAACGACTGCAAGACGTGGGCGGCATCTCATACCTCACCGAGCTGATCAACGCCGTCCCTACCGCCGTGCACATCGAGTTCTACGGGCACATCGTGGAACGCACCGCGACGCTGCGACGCCTCATCGACGCGGGCGCCACGATCGTCACCATCGGTTATGACGACTCGATCGAGATCGAGGACGCGCTTGACCGCTCGGAACGCGCCATCTTTGACGTCTCGCAACACCGCACGGTGCGTGACTTCGTCGGAATCGGCGAGGTTCTCGAGACGTACTTCGACAAGCTCGACACCATCCAGCAGCATCGTGGCGAAGTCGTCGGGGTGCCGACCGGATTCGTCGACCTCGACAAGCTCACCGGCGGCCTGCAGCGTTCGGACCTCGTCATCCTCGCCGCTCGCCCTTCGGTCGGTAAGTCGTCGCTACAGCTCGGCATCGCGCACAATGCCGCCGTCCGCCACGGCAAGACCATCGGCATCTTCAGCCTGGAGATGTCCGCTGAGCAGCTCGTGCAGCGTCTGCTGGCGATGGAGACGGGTGTTGATTCTCACCGGCTCCGTCTCGGTCTCATCGACGACAGTGAGTGGGATCAGATATCGCGCGCGTTTGGCCGGCTGGCCGAGGCCAACATCTTCATCGACGACACGCCGAGCATTTCGTCGATGGAGCTGCGCAGCAAATCGCGACGGCTCATGGCCGAGCGCGGTCTTGACCTCGTGATCGTCGACTATCTCCAGTTGATGCAAGGGCGACGTTCCGAAAACCGCGTCCAGGAGGTCTCTGAGATCTCGCGTGGCCTCAAGGGATTGGCGCGCGAGCTCAACATTCCCGTTCTGGCGCTGGCCCAGCTCTCACGCGCGGTCGAGACCCGTACCGATCACCGCCCTGTCCTCTCCGACCTTCGAGAGAGCGGTAGCATCGAGCAGGACGCCGACATCGTCATGTTCATCTACCGCGAAGAGATGTATGACCGCGAGACCGAAAAGAAGGGCATCGCCGAGGTCATCGTGGCCAAGCATCGTAACGGACCGACCGACACCGTCAACCTTCGATTCTTCGAGCGAACCGCTCGCTTCGCCGATCTCGAGCTCTATCTCGAACCACCTGGATAGTGCCGTCGGATCCGATTTGAGGAGAGATGGACCCCGCATCGAACGACCGGGATCGGCCGATTCCGATTCCCTCGTCCTTTTTCGAGCGTATATTGCCGCGCATCCGAGACGTCGCCGCACTCAAGATCTTGCTGACGGTTTACCGGTCCGTTGACAAGCTTGACCAGGAAGCGCCGTTTGTCGCTGAGGACGACATCTTCTCGGATCGGTCGCTCAATCAAGGTGTTCGGCTGGCCGGATCGAATCGCGAGCCGACTGAAGAGATCCGCCGCGGCATCGAGATTTTGATGGCCCATGACGCAATCGTTCGAGTGTGTGTCGAGGAGGATAACGAAGAATCCTTCTGGCTGATGCCGAAGGAACCCGCAAACATGCAGCGACTCACCGCACTCGTGCGTGGCGAGCGACCCTTCCCCTATCGGGCGGATCGCTCATCGGCTCCGACGCGGGTGGCGGTCGAACGACCGAACGTATTTCGGCTATACGAGCAGAACATCGGCGTGCTCACACCGTTGATCGCCGACCAATTAATCGAGGCTATTGAACTTTGCCCCGAGAGCTGGATTGAAGACGCGATCGGCGAAGCGGTAAGCTTGAACCGTCGTAACTGGCGCTATATCCAGAGAATTCTCGAGCGATGGAGCACTGAAGGACGTGGAGATGAGACGTATCGGCGAAATCAGGGTCCTGCCGGATTCGTCGACCCGGAGAAATACCTCCGTGGCAAATACTCCTCCCTCTTCAAACGAGACCGATAGCTGCCCGATTTGCGGCGGTGCGGGGTTTTATCGAGTGGATGTGCCGATCGGCCACCCGCTCTTTGGCAAGCCGGTCGTTTGTCAGTGTCGCCAAACTCAGATCGATACGCGCCGCAGCCAGGATTACGGCGAGATCAGCGGTCTCGGCGTTCTGGAAGACTGGACGTTCGAGAGCTTCGACAATAACATTCGCGGCGTTTCGAACGCATACGAAATCTGTCTCTCCTACGCGCAAAACCCTGACGGATGGCTGCTGCTCACCGGCTCGTTCGGTTGCGGCAAAACGCACCTTGCGGCCGCGGTCGCCAATTACGTCGCGCAGACACAGGTCATGCTGCCGCTGTTCACGGTCGTGCCCGATCTGCTCGACTATCTGCGCGCTGCCTTTGCGCCCGATCGAGGCGAGAGCTACGACAGCCGATTCAATGACGTGCGCAACGCGAGTTTGTTGGTTCTCGATGATTTGGGAACCGAGAACGCCACGCCATGGGCCACTGAAAAGCTCTTTCAGATCATCAATTATCGCTACAACCAACGAAAACCAACCATCATCACGACCAATCGCGACTTCGATCGCATGGATCCGCGCATAGCATCGCGCATCAAGGACACGGCCATCTGCACCCACATCTTCGTCGACGCGAAGGATTACCGCGAGCGCCGAGGGCGAGCGGTACGAGGCCGCTAGCGTCGCCGACTCCCCACGAGTGCCCAAGTTCCGCACTTTGGTACTATCCGTTCCCCAATCACACATTCGTATACTGAGCGAGGATGCACGAGTGATTCCGAGCAGTCTCATATTCATTCTTGATTGAGCAATCGCTCGCATTTCAGGACGCACCGGAGCGAACACCCAGCGGTTGGTTCGACTTGGTTCGACCAAGGCTGGAATTGGGGAGATCGGCGTGGCGGAGCAGACGAACTCGGTTGGTCGAGGCGACGATGTCTCAAGCGAAGCGACCAGAGCCTTGCACGCTCCCGCGGCCAAAACCGTACCCGTAAGCATTGGTTCGAGTATTGAGGACGAGACCGCCCGTCCGGTGACACTTATTTCTCGACCGCCGCTTGTCGCGATCGGAGACTTCGCCGTCGATCAGCCGCTTGCTCGACACTATCCGATTCCAACCGAGATCGCGCGCCTGGTGCTGGACGCCGACCGCGATATCGCCAGAGGCCGTCTCGAAAGCGCGCTCGACCTCACGCTGGCCGCTCAGTCTGAACGCCCAGATTGTCTCGGTCTCTACGTACGACTCGCGGAACTGCTTCTCGCGACCGGCCGACCAGAGTCGGCGGAGAACATCGTCGGTGCGATCGCGAGGGCGAGAGGTGTTCTGGAGGGGCCGTCGGTCGATGTCGAGATGGAGCAAATCCTTACGCACGCCGACCCGACAGACGCGAACATTCTCCATCTTGCCCAAACACTACTGGACGCTGGCCGAGCAGAATTGATTGACCGGTACCTGCCCATCGCCATCGAAGCAGCCACGCTGCAGGATGACCCTCGTCTGACGCTCGATCTCGCACAACACTGGCGTGAGATTCGGCCCGAGAGCCTCGACGCCGCATTCTGCGTCACTCGTGAAGCGCTCCGAGCCGGTGAAAAACTCGACTGGGAACGCGTTTCAGCACAGCTTCCCGGCGCGGGAACGGACCCGCGCGCGCTGGTGATGCAGATGGTTATCGAATGCGCTGACCAGAATCAATCGCAGTGGGACGTGACCGCCAGACTGCTCGCGGCAATCGAGTCGAGGCAGATTGACTCGTCGCACGTTCAGAATCTAATGCGAGAGATGATCGCGGTACAACCAGCCAACGAGTCACTCCTGGTCCACAGCGGCGTGCTCGAGATCAACTCCGGAAATCCGGAAGCCGCGTTTCAGCTACTCAGCTCGGTGCGGCCGGCCGATCCGCTTGCCTATTACGTCGCCACGGTCGCCTGCGCCAGAGCCGCCCACGCGGCTGGAGACTCCCTTGCGGCAGTCGACACGCTTCATCGCGCGATCGAACTTTATGAAAAGCCCGAGATCGCCGAGTTCGCCGACAAATGCTCAGTGCTTCGAGCTCCGCACGACATGTTCAGCACCGGAAAGTCAGTTGCCGGTTCCTTGCAGCAGCAAGGGGATGCCGCACTCGCCGCAACGCTACTCGAGCGGCTCTCCACATTGAGCCCAAACCGCGAAGACCTTTCACGAGCCTACGCTGACGCACTTGCCAAGAGCGGCAAGCGCGAAATCGCCGTCGCGCGGCTGGAAGAGATGTTGCAGACGCACGAGTCGCGAGGTAACTCCGAGGGAGTTCTCCTCACCATTCAGTCCATTCTGCAAATAGCCCCTGGTAACCTGCGCCTCCGCGGACGCCTGATCGATGAATTCATGAAACGGGGCAAACTCCACGAGGCGGTCCAGGAGCGCTGGACTCAAGCACAAATTCTGGAGCGAGCAGGGCGCATCGACGACGCGGTCGATCAGCTGCGGCGCGCGCTCGACATGGCGTCGATGCTCGGAGACTGGAAGAAACTCGAAAACGTCGTGCGCATGATGATTCGCATTCGCCCCGACGATCTCGATGTGCGCCACTCTGCCGCGACGAAGTTCATCGAGTATGGACAGATTCAGCTCGCGATCGAACAGCTTTGGGCCGCGGTCGGGATTGCGAACACGCTCGACGACCCGGATGAAGCGATCGCCGCGCTGCATCAGATCATCGCGCTTGGTCCGCTGCAGACTGACGCATATCACAAGCTCGGCGAGGTGCTGGCAGCAGTTGGTGAGTATGCGCAAGCCGAACGTGTCTACCGGCGGCTATCGACGCTCGTGCCGGACGATCCCGCGATTCAGGCGAAGCAATCAGCCCTTGCTGCAATGGCAAACGGCCCGGATTAGCGCCCTCCCGCGAACGCGCCACATCCGGGAGCGGCCAGAGCGCGTGATACAATTCAGTCTGCCAGCGAGGGCGAATCGAAGAGCGTCACGGTGAGAGCATGCCCGAACTCCCATGGATCTTTACGCGGCTCGATTTTCGTGCCGTTATTGATATTGTTTCAGTTGCACTGATATTTTTCTGGTTATTGTGGGTTGCACAAGGTACGCGTGCGACGCAGTTGATTCGTGGACTGGCAATCCTCATTATTGCCGTCGTCGGCGCCGCGAATATCTTCCACCTAACCGCCCTAAATTGGCTGCTGACTCGAACGCTCCCGGCGCTGATCGTCGCGGTTCCCATCGTCTTCCAGCCGGAATTACGGCGAGCCCTTGAACAGCTGGGACACACGAGTTCCTGGTTGCGACCGCCTTTCACCTCTCAGAACGAAACCCAGATGGAGAAGACCGTTGATGAGATCATGCGAGCAACCGGTCAGTTGGCACGACGCCGCTACGGGGCGCTGATCGTCATCGAACGCGAGACCGGGCTGCAAGACTACGCCGACCGCGGGGTGCCACTCGACGCCACGTTGACGCGCCATCTGTTGATTAACATCTTCTATCCCAATTCTCCCCTGCACGACGGTGCCGTGATCGTTCGCAACGATCGCATCCTATCGGCTGGTTGCGTTTTACCCCTGAGCGACAACGTCACGGGCGGACAGCTCGGAACGCGACACCGAGCGGGCATCGGCATATCGGAAGAGTCGGACGCCATCGCGGTCATCGTTTCCGAAGAGACCGGACGCATATCAGTCGCGCACAACGGTCGGCTGGTCAGAGATCTCGATCAGGAACGTTTGCGACGCATTCTACGTATGCTGTTGCGGCTCGATCGAGGCGACCGCGCGAAGGACCGGCCGCAAGGCAATCAACGAAATCGCAAAGAGCCAAAGGAGCCTCATGAACGTCCCCCGGGAGGAGAGCAACTAGCTGAAGATGCCGCGAAGACTACGGCTGGTGCTGAACAAAATACGCCGGTTCTTTGACGCCGGTAACTTAGTCCGAGCGATCGTTGCGCTGATTCTGGCGTTCTCGCTGTGGGCCTGGGTTACGGCTGAGCAGGATCCGGAGATCACACGCACGATTCCATCGGTGCAGGTGACGGCCCAGCACGTCCCGAAGTCGCTTCAGGTCGTTGGAGACCTGCCGCACGTCGAGATCAGTCTTGAGGGCCCACAAAGCAAGATCCAGGGGCTTGAGACCGGACAGATACAGGCGACGGTCGACTTGAGTTCGGTCAAACAACCTGGCAAGACAACGCTAGGGGTCGATGTCGCCACCCCAAGTCGCATTCGAGTGAAGAGCGTTACTCCCGGCGAAGTGGACGTTCAGGTGGATCGGATCGCGTCGAAAGATGGCATCACGGTCGAAACGACCCAGCCGTTCGATCTGCCGTCCAACTACGTGGTGAAGTCCATGTCGACGACCCCGGCGCAGGTGTCCGTCAGCGGTCCACAAGAAAACGTCAACATGGTGACCGCGGCGCGCGTCGAGGTCTCCGTCTCCGGTCGAACCTCGAGCTACACCGAGCTCGTTACGCCCGTTCCCGTCGATTCGAACGGCAACCCGGTGCCGAACGTGACGCTCGAGCCGGCGCAAGTGTCGCTCAAAGTCGATTTGCAGGTCAGCGGACAGGTTCGGCGTGTCATTCCAGAGGTCACCGGCACCGATGCGTTGGCGCCGGGCTATGAGCTCGTTAGACCGCCGACCGTCGTGCCGAGCGATCAGGTGATCATCGACGGTCCCGTGGATCAGATCGCCAAGGTTCTCTACCTCACGACCGAGCCAATCGACATTACCGGGTGGAGCGAATCACAGGATCTCCCTAACGTGAAGGTCGACACCTCGAAGCTCCCCGACGGCGTGACGGTCGACCACGAGACCGTTACAGTCTCAATTCAAATTCAGAAGCAGTCTTCGCAGCAGCAGGTCAGCAGCATCCCGATCAAGACCGTGAACAGCAAGGCCGGCACAACGGCCACGTTATCTCCCTCGACGGCCACGGTGACGCTGGAGGGCTCGCAGCTCGTCGTTCAGGGCCTGACCCAAAATGACATTTCTGTCGTGGTTGATCTGAACGGAGCGGGACCGGGTACGTATCAGCTGCAACCAAGGGTCATTCTTCCCGCAGGCGTTCAATACAAGCAGGTCGATCCCCAGGTCGTGAATGTCACGGTGTCGGAAGTGACGCCAACGCCGACTCCGGTTCCGAGTCAGACAGAGACGCCCGCGCCGACACCTACTCCATAGCGAGCACGGTGAGGCGATTTCCTCAAATTTTCGGTAACACAATGGGCGCTGTTGAGAGCGGTGCGACCTAAGGCGTGCGCGTTTCGACCTGATGCGTCAGGAGGATCGCTTCGGCCACCTCGCGCATGGATTTGCGGTTGTCCATGCTTGTGCGCCGCATGCGGCTGAACGCATCGGCCTCTTTCAGCCCATGCACTTCCATGAGGATGCCCTTGGCTCGCTCGATAAGCTTGCGCGTTTCGAGCGCTTCCTTCAGCTGCACAACCTCTTGCTTGAGCTGTTGAACGTCGTTGAACCGCGCCAGTGCGAGTTCGATCACCGGCGTCAGCTCGCTCTCACGAAACGGCTTGACCAGATAGCCGGATACACCAGCGGTCTTTGCTCGCTCGACGAGGTGTCGTTCACTGTAGGCCGTGAGGAGGACGACCGGAGCCAAGCGCTGCTCGGAGATGTGCTCGGCGGCTTCGATTCCATCCATGGCGGGCATCTTGATGTCCAGAATAACGAGGTCTGGGCGCAGCTTCTCAGTAAGTTCGAGAGCGGTCTGGCCATCGGCGGCTTCACCGACGACGTCATACTCGAGATGCGCCAGCATTTCACGAAGATCCATGCGGATGATCGACTCATCGTCCGCGATGACCACCCGTACCGGGCTGGTTGAGCTCTCCATGGTGGATATTCCTTGCAGGCGTCAGGCCAGTCACTTCGACCCAGCGGATGCGGTTTGTCGAGAGGATGGTCGGGGCGAGAGGATTCGAACCTCCGACCGCCGGTACCCCATACCGGTGCGCTACCGGGCTGCGCTACGCCCCGATCTGTACTCGCGAGTATAGCATATCGGTGCCTGAACGACCGAGGAGCCGTGCGCGATATGCACGGCTCCTCGAACGATTCTTGACAGGTTCTGGGAGAGCGACTACTTGATCTCGACCTTCGCCCCGGCCTCTTCCAGTTTGGCCTTGGCGGCGTCGGCCTCTTCCTTGTTGACGCCCTCTTTGATCGCCTTCGGAGCGGACTCCACCAGGTCCTTGGCCTCTTTCAGGCCGAGTCCGGCGGACAGCTCGCGAACGGCCTTAATAACCTGGATTTTGTTCGGACCCACGTCGGCAAGAACGACGTCGAACGTGTCCTTCTCCTCGACAACCTCGGCAGCCGCGCCGCCAGCCGGACCGGCCGCAACCGCAACCGGAGCCGCAGCACTGACGCCGAATCGATCCTCGAGCGCCTTCACGAGCTGCGAAAGCTCGAGCACGGTCATCTCTTCGATCGTCTTAATGAGCTCTTCCATCTTCTCTTGGCCAACAGCCATGTGCACTTCTCCTGGTTATGTAACGACGATGACTCGAATTAACACATGCGGCGACCCTATGCCGCGGTTTGCTCGCCGCCTTGCAGCTGATCGGCGCGGCTCTGGAGCACGTACGCCAGCGAGCGGATGGTTGCGGAAAGCACTCCGACGAACCCAGCGATCGGCGCCTGGACGCCACCGACGACGCGCGCCAAAAGCACATCGCGACTCGGCAGTCCGGCCAAATTCTCGATCTCTTCTGCCGAGATGATTTGACCTTCGAGCACCGCAAGCTTGATCTGGAGAATGCGCGTCGCTTTCGCGAAGTCACTGATGACCTTCGACGGCGCGACCGGGTCGGCCGTTGACGTCACCAGAGCGGTCGGGCCAGTCAAAGACGGACGAAGTTCGCCAAGACCGACGTTATCCGCCGCGATGGCAGCGAGCGAGTTCTTCACCACTCGAATACCAGCCTCGTGCGGCCGGAGCTGGGAGCGAAGACTCTGCAGGTCCGCCACGGTCAGTCCGCGGTAATCGGTGAGGATCGACAGCTGTGATGCACGCAGCAGCGCGGTGATCTCCTCGACCTGTTCCACTTTCTTTGGTGTAGGCAAGCTATTCACCTCCTTCCAACGCCTCGAGACAATCAAAAACCCCTGCACTGACGCAGCGCAGGGGCAAGGCGTTGAAAGACAACGTCATTTGAATGATCGTGTCCGCATTGTCCCGCGCCTCGGTTGGATGATTAAGCACATCGTGCCCCAACGGTCTTGAGCGCCGGAGTGGTATTCGATTGTTGCGATTGCCGCTAAGCGGTCTGCTCGGCGGCCAATTCCAATGCCCGTGTCACATCGAGCGGCACGGCGGGACCCATTGTACTCGTAATCGTGATTGATCGACAATAAACGCCTTTAGCGCCCGATGGCTTCATTCGAATGACCGCGTCGATCAGCGCATAGAGATTCTCTTTGAGCTTCTCGGCATCGAAGCTGAGCTTGCCGGTCGCGACGTGCACCAATCCAGTGCGGTCGTTGCGGAACTCAACGCGACCACGCTTCAGCTCCTGGATCACGCCCGGAAGATCTTCGACCGAGCGAACCACCGTGCCGCTGCGCGGATTCGGCATGAGGCCACGGCGACCAAGAATACGACCGAGACCACCGACGCGGCCCATCTGGTCCGCCATGGCGATCGCGGCGTCGAACTCGAGCCAGCCGCCCTGGATCTGTTGGACCATATCTTCACTGCCAACGTAGTCGGCGCCCGCGTCTTCAGCGGCTCTCACGCCCTCACCGGCCGCGAAAACGAGCACGCGCGGCTCTTTACCGGTGCCATTCGGCAGGACGACGGTGCTGCGGACGATTTGATCGGCCTGGCGAGGATCGATGCCGAGCCGGAAGTGCGTCTCGAAAGTCTCGTCAAAATTGGCGAAAGCCGCCTTCTTGACGAGCTCGATGCCTTCAAGGGGCTCATACAACTTTCCGGGCTCAACGAGCGCGACTGCTGCGCGAAACTTCTTGCCATGCTTTGGCATGCGTCAACTCCTCGTGGTGCGTGCGGGGCTCTCACCCCTCCCACATAGCGACGGACGGTAGGTTTAGCCGTCGATCTCGATGCCCATACTCCGTGCGGTGCCCTCGACCTGGCGCATGGCGCCTTCGATGTCGACGGCATTCAGGTCAGGCATCTTGAGTTCGGCGATCTCCCGAACCTGGTTGCGAGAAACGTGACCGGCAACCGAATGGGTCACATCGCCAGCGCCCTTGTCGACCCCGGCGGCACGTCGCAACAGGTCAGCGGCGGGCGGAGTCTTGGTGACGAACGTGAAGGAGCGATCTTCGAACACGGTGATCACGACCGGGATGATCTGTCCGGCCATGTTCGCGGTTCGCTCGTTGTACTCCTTGCAGAAGTTCATGATGGCAACGCCGTGCTGGCCGAGCGCCGGGCCAATTGGCGGCGCGGGCGTCGCTTTGCCCGCGGGGATCTGAAGCTTGATGTATGCGCGAATTTTCTTCGCCACGGTTAGACAAACCTCCTGGTGGTACGAACGGGGGAAACCCTCCCACAGCTCTCAAGAAACTCACGTCGCGTCTCGCCGGTTGAGAGCGTCCGGCAATCGCTACCCTTCGCGCTCAACTTGTAGGAAGTCGAGCGTGACCGGTGTCTCGCGTCCAAAGAAGGAGACGAGCACCTTGACCTTGCCCTTTTCCTGGTCGATCTCATCAACCGAGCCGCGGAAATCGCTGAATGGACCGTCGACAATGCGGACAGTGTCGCCGAGTGCGAGTGAAACTTTCACCTTGGTCGGCTTGGCCGTCATTCCCTTGAGGATCATGTCGACCTCGTTGGCCTCGAGCGCGGCAGGCTTGTTTCCCATGCCAACGAAGCTGGTGACACCTGGCGTGTTTCGCACCACGTACCAGGAATCGTCATCCATCTCCATGCGCACCAGCACGTAGCCTGGAAATACCTTGCGCTGCACGCTGCGCCGCTGACCGCCGCTGATCTCGACTTCTTCCTGAGTCGGTACGACGACCTCGAAGATTTTGTCGGCTACGTCCATCGTGTCGATACGATGGAGAAGGTTCTGACGAACCTTGTTCTCATAGCCCGAATATGTATGGACAACGTACCAGCGTCCCTGCTGCTCGCCACCTTCGCCTTCAGATTGCTCTTCACGACGTTGGGCAAGGCGTTCACGCAGTGATCGCGCCACAGGTACCTCCTCTGTAGAGGGAAATTAGGGAATTGCCTGCCACAGTCGAACGAACACGGCATCAACACCGCCAAGAGCCGCACCAAGCGCCACCGAAATTGCGATTACCACCACGGTCAGATTGCGCGTAGCATCGCGGTCCGGCCAGGTGATCTTCTTCATCTCGGAGACCGTGTCTTTAAACAGGCGCTGCAAGCCGGCCAGTCGTGCGAACCGTGAATTGGGATTCGGGTGCCGCTCGCTCGACTTTGTCCTCGTGGTCCTGGGTCTCGTCTTCGTTGCCATGGCCCCTTTCCTCGGGTTGAGCAATTCTCAGATCGGTTGTTCGTGCGTATCTACCTGGAGAGCGTCCGCCAACAAATGAACGGGGCGGGCCATCGGCTCCGCCCCTGAACGCTCTACGCTCTCTGCAGATGCCACTTCTCTTACTTGTGGAGAAATGGCAGGGCCGGCAGGAATCGAACCCGCAACCTGCGGTTTTGGAGACCGCTGCTCTACCAATTGAGCTACGACCCTAGACGCTGTTGATCCGCGCGCCCCGAATTATCGCGTCTCTCGGTGCGTTCGCTGACAGCGGCAACGCGGACAGAATTTTCGAAGCTCCAGGCGCGACGGATCGTTCCGCCGGTTCTTTTCGGTGGTGTAATTTCGCTCTCGGCACTCTGTGCATTCGAGCGTAACTACCAACCGATCAGCCTTCGATTTCTTCGCCATGATATCACATCCTCATTGGCCGCTGCGACTCAAATGGCCGCTCGCGCGAGTCGTTCCGTGGTTCGTTTTATTGTACGACTTTGGTCACGGCGCCTGCCCCGACCGTTCGGCCACCTTCGCGAATCGCGAAGCGCAACCCCTCTTCGATGGCCACCGGCTGGATCAACTCCACCTGCATCTCGATGTTGTCGCCCGGCATCACCATCTCCACCCCTTCCGGCAGTTGGATGGCTCCCGTGACATCCGTCGTGCGGATGTAGAACTGCGGCTGATAGCCGGGGAAGAAGGGCGTGTGTCGTCCGCCTTCTTCTTTCGACAACACGTACACCTGCGCCGCGAACTTGGTGTGCGGCGTGATCGACTTCGGCTGCGCCAGCACCTGCCCGCGCTGCACGTCGTCTCGCTCGATCCCACGCAACAGACAGCCGACGTTGTCCCCGGCGACGCCTTCGTCCAGCGTCTTCTGGAACATCTCGACGCCGGTCACCACGATCGAGCGCGTTGGCGCGATGCCCACCAGCTCCACCGTCTCACCGGTCTTGACCTTGCCCCGCTCGACCCGTCCCGTCACCACCGTGCCACGTCCCTTGATCCCGAACACGTCCTCGATCGGCATCAGGAACGGCTGATCCACCGCTCGCTCCGGCGTCGGAATGTAGTCGTCCACCGCCTGCATCAGCTCCAGGATCGGCGCATACTCCGGACTGGTCGGATCGGTCGACTCCGACTCCAACGCCGCCAGGGCGGAACCCCGCACCACCGGCACCTCGTCGCCCGGGAAGCCGTAGGTCGAGAGGAGCTCGCGCACCTCGAGCTCGACCAGCTCCAGCAGCTCGGGATCGTCCATCATGTCGACTTTGTTCAGAAAGACGACCATGGCCGGGACTTCCACCTGCCGCGCCAACAGGATGTGCTCCCGCGTCTGCGGCATCGGGCCGTCCGGCGCCGAGACCACCAGGATAGCCCCGTCCATCTGCGCCGCTCCGGTGATCATGTTCTTGATGTAGTCGGCATGGCCCGGGCAGTCGACGTGGGCATAGTGCCGCTTCTCGGTCTCGTACTCGACGTGGGCAATGGCGATGGTGATGCCACGCTCTCGCTCTTCCGGCGCGTTGTCGATCGAGTCGAACGAGCGGAACTTCGATCCACCACTCAACCCCAACGTCTTGGTGATGGCCGCCGTCAGCGTCGTCTTCCCGTGGTCGACGTGCCCGATGGTTCCAATATTGATGTGCGGCTTCGTCCGCTCAAACCGCTGCTTCCCCACTGCACATTACCCTTCAGGTTGCACCAGAGTCGCACCAGTCGGCGAACTCTGAATTCGGCTGTAACGCTTTAGTGTCCATAGAAACCTATCGCACGACGCTCTCCAGGTGAAATCGGGCGTCGCACGCAAAAAAGCCCATCGAACAGACGGGCCTGGTGGGGAGGGAGGGATTCGAACCCCCGAAGCATTGCGCACCTGGTTTACAGCCAGGCCCCTTTGGCCGCTCGGGAACCTCCCCGCTAGAGCCGACGGTGGGAATCGAACCCGCAACCTGCTGTTTACAAAACAGCTGCTCTGCCAATTGAGCTACGTCGGCATGGCACCCCAATGCGAGGTGCCAGCCAGGGACGAGATTATAGGTGTCGCTCCGCGGCGTGTCAAGAAAACTTGAAGCGGTCCAATGCCGACAAAGACGCACCAGATCAACGCTCGTCGCCTGGCTGTGAGCTATGGCGAAGTCCCTCGCTAGCGACCCATCTCCGCGATCACGGCATCGGCCATGTCGGTCGTTCCGGCGGCCCGCTCGCGATTACGATCCGGCCGTAAGTCGTATGTTACGCGCTCGCCGGCCTTGATCACGCTCGCAACGGCCGTGTCGACTGCCTTGGCCGCGTCCTGTTCGCCCAGATGACGCAACAGCATCACGCCACTGAGGATCATCGCGGTCGGGTTGGCCTCG
This sequence comes from uncultured Chloroflexia bacterium, assembly GCA_963822235.1. Lineage (GTDB taxonomy): Bacteria > Chloroflexota > Chloroflexia > Thermomicrobiales > Thermomicrobiaceae > CALAGB01. Next base: position 1,270,933 of record CAWGGU010000001.1, on the reverse strand, counting down.
TTCCGACCGGCGTGCGACGGAGCGCTACCGTGGATCGCCTCGAAGACGGCCGCGTCATCACCGATGTTGGCGCTCGGAGCAACGCCGAGTCCGCCGATCATGCCAGCGGTGAGATCGCTGAGGATATCTCCGTACAGGTTCGGCATGACGAGGACGTCGTAGAGGTCCGGCTTCTGCATCAGCTGCATGCACATGTTGTCGACGATGCGGTCATTGAACTCGATCGACGGATATTCCTTGGCCACGTCTTCGGCAACCTTGAGGAAGAGGCCGTCGGAGAACTTCATGATGTTGGCCTTGTGCACGGCTGTGACCAGCTTGCGTTCGTTGTTCGTCGCGTAATCGAACGCGAACTTGACGATGCGGCGCGAGTTCTCCGGGGTGATGGTCTTGATGGAGATCGCTGAAGAGGCTGGGACCTTCTTCGTGCTGAGACGATTGATCTCGTCGATGATCTCCTGCGCCTCTTTCGTGCCCGTGTCGAATTCGACGCCCGCGTAGAGGTCTTCCATGTTCTCGCGCACGACGATCAGGTCGATGGATTCGAACGCACTCTGAACGCCTTGGTAGGTTCGAGCTGGTCGCAAGTTGGCGTAGAGCTCGAGCGCGTGACGCAGAGCCACATTGACGCTGCGGAACCCGCCGCCGATTGGCGTGGTGAGAGGTCCCTTAAGTGCCGTGCCGTTCTTGCGAATCGATTCGATCACCGAGTTCGGGAGGACGTCGCCATGCTTCTCGAGGGCCGTGACTCCCGCTTCCTGGACATCCCAGTCAAATCCGATGCCGGTCGCCTCGAGCACTCGACGCGCCGCGCCGGATACCTCAGGCCCGATGCCGTCGCCCGGGATCAGCGTTACCTGATAGGCCATCCGCTTGCCGTACCTCTCCCATGTCTGTCATTCAGAAGCGGTTTCCCGCACACGCAAGGCATTGTAGGTTGGCGGAAAATCGAGTGTCAAACGCCGCTGTCCGCGTTTCACTCGCATTTCTTCGGCCCGGATTCGTTCAATGGCGCGTACAATTCGCTCACGAATGGCACGGTCGACGTGGAACGCGGGGGGCTCCCGAGCGTGCGAAGCTTTCGCGAGCGCTATGGTGCATTGAGCCGAGAGGACGAGCGGCGCGACGAGCGCGGCATCGTAGGGATTCCGATCGAAACGATGGAATCCGGCTTTTTGCTGAGAAATGACGCGGGCTCGATCTTTGTGGCTGAGAATCGGCGCGCCGAATCGCACATCGCACAACTCGTAACCCGAACCGAGCTTCGCTCACCACTTTATCTCAGTCACATGCGACACGACTCAATCGCGCCCTCCGATCTCCTCTTCCTCGACACGGAAACCACCGGTCTTGCAGGCGGCACCGGCACACACGCGTTCCTGGTCGGCGTCGGCTACATCGAAGACGGCTCGCTGCTGTTACGACAATACTTCATGCGCTCACCAGCTGAGGAGATCGCGCTCCTCGAAGAGCTGCGCGAACTCTTCACTCGCTTTCGACTGCTCGTCACGTTCAACGGGAAATCATTCGATTGGCCGCTCATCGATACGCGCTTTGTTCTGCATGGCTATCGCCTCGATTTCGGATTCGATCACCTCGATCTTCTCCATCCTGCCCGGCGCATCTGGAAACACCGTCTCGCAAGTTGCTCGCTCACGTCGCTGGAGCAGGGAGTATTCGATATCCGGCGCGAGGGCGACGTCCCCGGCTATCTGATTCCGCATCTCTACTTCGACTACCTGCGCGACGGCGACGCTTCCCGCCTCCGACCGGTCTTTCATCACAATCGGGAAGACATCGTGACGTTGGCACGTCTGCTCGAACTTCTCCTGCAGGCGGAACAGGCGCCCGAAGCCCAGCTTCGTCATGATGAAGATCTGGTTGGACTCGGCCTGTCGCTCATCGCCGCGGGAGACGACGTTCGAGGCTATCAGACGCTTTCCGCCGCTCTCGCGGGCGGAACACTTCCGGGGTCGATCCGCCGGCGTGCGGAAATCGAGCTGTGGCGATTGATGAAGCGGCGCGGGCGAATGAGCGACGGCATCACGATGCTCGATGAGATGTGCCAGGAGAACGCTCGCCTCGAACCACTCGACCTGTTTCCCTTCATCGAACTGGCCAAGTATTTCGAGCACACCGTAAGGGATTACACGGCGGCCGAAGCGGTCATCGAACGGGCACTCAGGATCATGGATCTGCGGAGAAGCGCAAGTGACCGCGACGACCTGCTCCACCGGCTCCGACGAGTTCGGCGTAAACGGACGTCAGCACTTCGATGATCCCAATCCAGCCAATCGGCCTGCTCAATTTCAATCCGTGGCACCGCTGCTCTGATACCATGAGAGACGGACTCGTTCAGTCTTGAATTGAGGAGCAACATGCCATATCGCCCGGTAATGCTGATCGTCCTCGACGGCTGGGGGATCGGTCCTGACGACCCCGGCAACGCAGTGTTGGCCGCCGACACACCCACCATGGATCGTTTACTCTCGACCTACCCGAACTCATCGCTGAAATGCTCGGGACGCGACGTTGGGCTCCCCGACGGTCAGATGGGGAACTCCGAAGTGGGCCATCTGAATCTTGGGGCGGGGTTCGTGGTCTACCAGTGGATCACCCGCATCGACGCGGCGATCGAAGACGGCACGTTTTTCGAGAACCACACGTTCCTCGATGCCATCAACCACGCGAAATCGCACAAAAGCGCACTGCATTTGATAGGTCTGATCGGCAGCGGCGGCGTGCATGCCTCTCAGGAGCATCTCGTGGCGCTGCTTCGTTTGGCACATCAGCATGACGTGCCGCGCGTATTCATTCACGCCTTCATGGACGGGCGCGATACGCCACCACATTCAGGACACGAGTTCATGCAGGCACTGCTCACCTCGATGGCGGAGATCGGCAGTGGCCGCATCGCGTCGATTTCCGGACGCTATTACGCCATGGATCGTGACCGTCGTTGGGAGCGGACGGAAAGAGCATATGACGCGATCGTCAATGGCGAGGGTGTGAAAGCAACTGATCCGCTGGCGGCGATTCAAGCGTCCTACGATGCGGGCGTAACCGACGAGTTCATCGATCCGATCGTGATGTGCGAGACAGACGGATCTCCGGTCGCGACCGTGAATGACGACGACAGCATCATCGTCTTCAATTTTCGCTCCGATCGACCACGCCAGATCGTGCACGCCATTGCCGATCCCGATTTCGCCGAGTTCAATCGAGGCGTCGTGCGGCACGGCCTGTTCGTGGTGACCGTGACTGAATATCAACAGGGGTTGCCTGTCCACATCGCCTTTCCACCGCAGAACGTGGAATTGCCGCTCGCGCGCGTGATCTCCGAAGCGGGCAAATCACAGTTTCACACGGCTGAAACCGAGAAATACGCCCACGTCACCTATTTCTTGAATGGTGGTCGCGAGCAACCGTTTGAAGGTGAAGAACGCGTGCTGATTCCGTCGCCAAAAGTCGCCACCTACGACCTCAAGCCCGAGATGAGTGCCTATTCCGTCACCGACGCCGTGGTTGACGCCATCGACGGCGAAAAGTTCGACTTCCTCATGGTGAATTACGCCAACGGCGACATGGTCGGGCACACCGGCGTCTTCCCGGCGGCGGTCAAGGCGGTCGAGACAGTCGATATTTGTCTGGCGCGTGTGATGGAGCACCTGGAGCAGCACGAGGGGGTGGCGATCATCACGGCAGATCACGGCAACGCCGAAGAGATGCTCGTGCCGGGAACGAACGACATCTGGACGGCTCACACGACCAATCCGGTGCCGGTTGTGCTTGTCGCGCCTGACGACAGCCCGCTGCGACACGGGCGCCTTCGCGACGGCGGTCGACTGTCTGACGTAGCGCCAACGGTGCTACAGCTGCTTGGTATCCCACAGCCGAAGGAAATGACCGGGAAATCCCTGATCGAGGTCTGACCTCACGGTACGACGTCGTGGCGGCGCAGGGGAGCAGACAAGCTGCTCCCCTGCGACACGCGTAGGATTCCGTGGATGTGGTGACTACCTCGGGCGACCGGCGAACGTCGCCTGGGTGCCAAGCTGTTCTTCGATCCGCAGCAGCTGGTTGTACTTCTCGACCCGGTCCATGCGAGAAGGCGCGCCAGTCTTGATCTGGCCCGCGTTGGTCGCGACGACCAAGTCGGCGACGAAGGAATCGGCCGTTTCGCCGCTGCGGTGCGAGATCACCGCGGTATACCCCGCTCGATGCGCCATCTCGACCGCGGCAAACGTCTCGCTCAAGGTGCCGATTTGATTCAGCTTCACGAGGATCGAGTTGGCGGTCTTCTCGTCGATCCCCCGCTTCAATCGCTCGGTATTCGTCACGAAGAGATCGTCACCGACCAACTGCACGCGGTCACCGATACGTTTGGTCAAAAGCGCCCAGCCGTCCCAATCGTCCTCAGCCAGGCCGTCCTCGATCGAGATGATCGGGAAACGATCAGCCCAGTCCGCGAGAAAGTCGACCATTCCGGCGCTGTCGATCTCGCGTCCTTCACCAGCCAGCACGTACTTGCCGTCTTTGTAGAACTCCGAGGCCGCGGGGTCGATGGCGAGCACGATGTCGTCCCCGAGGTGGTAGCCGGCTTGCTCGATGGCGCGCTCGATCAGGCTGAGCGCCTCGTCGTTGCTCTTCAGGTTCGGTGCGTAGCCACCCTCGTCGCCCACGGAGGTGGCGTACCCTTCCGACGCAAGCACCTTCTTCAGTGTGTGAAACACCTCGGCGCCCCAGCGCAAACACTCCGCGAAGCTCGAAGCTCCGACCGGCATCACCATGAATTCCTGCATGTCGACGCTGGATCCCTCGGCGTGTTTGCCACCGTTCAGGATGTTCATCATGGGACACGGAAGAACGTGCGCCGACGGTCCGCCCAGGTACGCGTACAACGGCAGCCCGACGGCGGCGGCGGCGGCTCGCGCGGTCGCCAGCGAGACGCCAAGCAGAGCGTTTGCTCCGAGACGACCCTTGTTCGGAGTGCTGTCCAGATCGATCATGGTCTGATCGACTCGAAGCTGATTAAGGGCGTCAAAACCGACAAGTGCCCGAAAGATCTCGCCGTTCACATTGTCGACCGCATGCACGACGCCTTTTCCGCCATATCGCTTGCCACCGTCGCGAAGCTCGACCGCTTCGTGTTCGCCCGTCGATGCTCCAGACGGCACCGCCGCCCGGCCAAACGCCCCGCCCGCCAGATGGACGTCGACCTCCACCGTCGGATTTCCGCGCGAGTCGAGAATCTCGCGTGCGTGGATTCGCTCGATATCTGTCCTGCTCACGTTAGGCTTCCCTTCTCACCGGCCGGTTTGGCTCGACTTCAGCATTCTGCAGGCGATTATAGACGCACACGCTTTCGCGACCGAAAGTGGACATCCAGGCAGTACCGCCCCTCTGCTATACTCTGCGCAAATTGAGTCGTGAGAACGGCGATGACGGAGAAGAGTACTCGGCGGGAAGCTGACAGGGAGAGAGAGACATCGACTGAGATCTCTCTCATGCGAAACGCCGAAGAAGTTCGCTCTCGAGCCGGGCGGTGAACGGCGCATTGCGCGCTAACTAGTCGTTCCTGGTTGCTCCCCATTAGCGGAGCCGACTCGGGCGTCTTGATGACGAATCCCGAGCACAGAGGCCGGTTCGTTGGATCGGCAAACCAGGGTGGTACCGCGTGGAACCCCTCGCCCCTGAGGCGACGGGGTTTTTTGTTGTCTGAATAACGGAACACCGAGACGCACGATAACGGTTGGAGGGAAGATGGCTATCGACCAGCTCAATGAGCTTAGAGAGCAGGCGGAATCCGCGCTCAAAGACGCGAACAATAGCGATCAACTTGCGGAGTGGTATGCGAGCTTCCTTGGCCGCAAAGGCGCGCTGACCGGAACCATGCGCCAGCTTGGATCGCTTGCCGCGGAGGAACGTCCAGCATTCGGTAAAGCGGTCAACGAACTCAAGGAGCGCCTCGCGAGTGACTTCGAACAAAGGCAGGCAGAGGTCCGCGCCGGTGAGCTCACCTCTCGCCTGGCCTCCGAATCGATCGACGTCACGCTGCCAGGTCGTCCGGTCCAGATCGGCACACTCCATCCGGTGACACAGTTGATTCGAGAAGCGTCGGAAATCTTCAGTCATCTTGGATTCCAGACCATCGAGGGACCCGAGGTCGAGGACGCATACTATGCCTTCGACTCGCTCAACATTCCAAAGGATCATCCGGCGCGGGACGTGTGGGACACGATTTTCGTCGAATCGGAGTCGCGCGAGATCGTGCTGCGTCCGCACACGTCGCCGATGCAGGTCCGAACCATGGAGCGGCTCGACCCACCGGTGCGAGTGATCGTGCCTGGGCGCTGCTATCGCTATGAGGCTCTCGACGCCACGCACGAATGGCATTTCCAGCAGATCGAGGGACTCGCGGTCGACGAGCACATCACCATGACCGACCTGAAGGGAACGCTGGCTGAATTCGCCAGACAGCTCTTCGGGCAGGAGCGCAAGGTGCGCTTCCGCTGCGACTTCTTCCCCTTCGTCGAACCGGGCGTCGACTTCGCCATCGACTGCATGATCTGTCATGGCGATGGTTGCCGCGTCTGCAAGGGAACCGGTTGGATCGAGATCCTTGGCGCCGGAATGGTGCACCCGAATGTGCTCGCAGGCGTCGGCTACGACCCCGACCGTTATTCAGGTTTTGCATTCGGTTGTGGCATCGAGCGCCTCGCCATGCTGAAGTATGGGATTCAGGACATCCGTGCGTTCTACGCCAGTGATATCCGCTTCCTATCGCAGTTCAACCGGGCGTCCGCGTAGGTCACTCAGAGAGGAAGAGTCCGAACGATGAAAGTTCCTGTTCGCTGGTTGCGCGACCTTGTGGACGTCGATTGGAGTGCAACCGAGATCGCCCGTCGCATGACCATGGCGGGTCTCGAAGCCGAAGGTATCACCGAGATCGGCACATTGTGGGACAAGGTCTACGTTGGCCATGTCGACCGCGTCGAGCCGCATCCGAACGCTGATCGGCTGGTATTGGCGACGGTCTCCGCGGGAGAGCATCACCTGACGGTCGTGACGGGTGCGCCAAACATCGCCAGTGGTCAGAACGTCGCGTTGGCGCTGGCAGGCGCGCGGCTGATTGACGGACACTCCGAGGAATTCCGCATGATCACGCTGAAACCGAGCAATCTGCGCGGCGTGCGGTCCGAAGGCATGGTCTGTTCCGAGAAAGAGCTCGGCATCTCTGAAGAGCACGAAGGCATTATGGTCCTCGACGAGGACGCACCGGTCGGCATGCCGTTACGCGAGTACATGGGTGACGAGGTTATCGAGTTCGAGATCACGCCCAATCTCGTGCACGCTTTTTCGATGATCGGCATCGCGCGTGAGCTCGGCGCCATCGCCGACGTCCATCCAACCTTTCCGCAGCTCGCCGATCTTTCGTCGGTCGAACGGGATGAGTCGTTGGTACGCGTTGAGGCGCCGGATCTCTGCCCGAGGTACGTCGCGGCCATCATCGAGAATCTGAAGGTCGAGGACTCCCCGTCCTGGATGCAGCAGCGGCTGACGGCGGCCGGGGTTCGGCCCATTAACAACCTTGTAGACGTCACGAATTACGTCATGTTGGAGTGGGGCCAGCCCCTTCACGCGTTCGATCTCGGATTCCTGCATGGGGATCAGATCATCGTGCGGCGAGCGCGTCCCGGCGAACAGATCGAGACGATCGATCACATCAAGCGAGATCTAGACACTGAAACGCTGGTGATCGCCGACGAAAATCGGGCCGTCGGCATGGCCGGAGTCATGGGTGGGGTCAACAGCGAAATCCGGGACGAGACGACGGCGCTCCTCCTGGAAGCCGCCAATTTCGACATGGCCAACGTGCGCCGAACAGCACGTAATCAGAAACTGAGAACTGAAGCGTCAGCGAGATTCGAGCGCGGCATCGATCCGAACCTCGCCTGGACAGCGATCGAACGGTCGGTCGCGTTGATTCAGGAGATGCTGCCAGACGCCAAAGTCACTCGGCTGACCGACGTTTATGCCGAGAAGCGCGAGCCCTTCGAGTTGACCATGCCGCGCAGCGAGATCCAACGGCTGCTGGGCGTCGATTTCTCGGACGAGACGGTGCTCAGCATCCTTGGGCGACTCGAATTCCAACCGCGCATCGAACAACGTGACGGACAAGATATCGTCGTCGTTCAGGTTCCAACCTGGCGGTCGGATGTCAACCTCAAGGCGGATATCGTCGAGGAAGTGGCGCGCATTGCTGGGTACGAGAACCTTCCGGAGACGCTCCCCGTTGGCGGAACGGTCGCCATCGAGACCGACCCAATGCGGCGTCTCGTGCGAGCGGTTCAGGACATTCTCGTTGGCGCGGGCATGCAGGAGATCATGACCTATTCGATGATCAACGACTCCGACCTGATTGCCCTCACGCCCGGGGTAGCCAAATCGCCGGATCGACTGGGCTTCTATGTTGCTCCACATCTGCCACTGGTCCGAGTGATCAATCCGTTGCGCGCCGACTGGGAGCAGATGCGGCCGACGCTTGTTCCGTCGGTACTCAAGAATGTGGGCGAAAACCTCAAGTTCTCACGAACCGTGAATGTCTTCGAGACCGCGCGAGTCTATCAGCCGCGCGGCGTGGACGAGCTTCCCGACGAACGACAAACCCTCACGTGTGTTATGTCCGGCGTTCAACAACGCTCAGGGCTTTACGGCGAAGAACGTGGGACTGACTTCTTCGACATCAAAGGAGTCATCGAGGAACTGCTGCTGAGGGTCGGAGCGACCGACGTCAGCTACGAGCCAATCTCTCACGCCAGCTTCCACCCGGGCCGAGCCGCCGAGATCAGGATCGGCGAGTGCGCTGTCGGGGTTCTCGGTGAAATCCATCCATTGGTCGCGCAACAGCTCGGCGTTACCGATGGCGGACGAGTGGCGCTGGCGGAAATCGATCTGGTGGCACTCAACGAGACCGGCCTCGCCGATGTGCAGGTACGAAACGTCACACGCTTCCCGCCCGTGGAACAAGACTTCGCGATCGTCGTCGATGAAGAGATCCCGGCTGAGCGTGTGCGCAGCGCGCTCGTTTCAGGTGCGGGGGCCTTACTTGGCGGGATTGAGCTGTTCGACATCTATCGTGGTCCTGCCATCGAGGCTGGCACGAAGAGCCTCGCCTATCGCGTGACGCTCGCGGCTCCTGACCGGCAGCTGCAAGAACACGAAGTCGAGCGTCTGCGCGGTCGCATCGAGTCGACGATAAAGCGACAGGTGGGCGGCAAGCTCCGCGCCTGATTCGCAGATCGCTTTTCAATACAACGCCGCCTCCTTACAGACAGGAAGCGGCGTTGGCAATCTCGCCGATGGCTGCTGGATCGATTGGACGACGCCCTAGCTCCGCCGTTCTGGTTGTACGATGCTTGCAAGAACGCCAAGACCGAGCGCGATCAAGAGGATCGGTACGACGAGCATCGGACGGATCCGAATTACGTCCTGATCGTCCAGAAGAAACATGACCCCTAAGGCAATGAAGACAATCCCCATCAATGCGGCCCCAGGACTGAAACGCCCGTTCATCGTTGCCTCACTTTGATGTCACCGAATCCCATGCTCGCTTGGATCACGAGTCGTTTGCCCGCTTGAGCGAAACCATGCGTTTCAGTTTGGTCGTCCAGCGACGTTCCGTTTTGGTTGATACCGAGAATATCCACGTTTCCGCCGGACACCGTCCAGTGCACCTGAACCGCGACATCGTGCGGAACGTAAACCACGAGCTCACCAATCCCAACGCGAGCCTCCACCGTCGTCACGCCTGGTTGAAACTGCACCTCGGATAGGTCGAGGTCCATATTGCCGATCGCCAGCTGGTAACGACTCTGAACTTCGGTCAGCTGATTCGTAGCGTAGTGATGATCTCCGATTCCGCCGTTCAGCGGCACGTTCACGGCGGACGAGACGGTCAGCAACACGGTCAGGAGCACGCCCAGCGCGGTCAGACCTCCGTGCCATCCACTCAACGACCCGGCGACGAGGACGACGCCGATCGCGATCAGCGCTGACGCGAGGACGAAACCAGCAGTCAGGTTGACGACGTCAAGAACGTCGAGCATCCAGGCCAGTCCCGCGAGCACGAGGATAGCCCCGAACGCGATACTGCCCAGCGATTGGGGCAGTCGTGGCCCAGCAAATGTTGGTCGAGGTTCCATCTGCTGCGTGCTCATCGCTCTGTTCCCTTGAAGACAACTCCGAGCCCGAGCGCGATCAGAATCGTCGCCCAGATGACCTGATCACTGAACCAGGGAAGTACTTCTCGCAGCAACAGGATCGCGCCAATGGCGACCAACAGGCTGCCGAAGATCACTTTGCCCTGGCCCATCCTTACGACATCAGCTCGTGGCACGTCTTCTTCAGGCTTGGCTTCCGGCATGATGATCGCGGCCAGAATGTACACGAGGATTCCGGCGCCTCCGGCAAATGCCAGCGCCACAAACCCGATGCGAACGAGAACCGGGTCAATGCCGAAGTAGTGGCCGAGCCCTCCGCAGACTCCGGCAATTACCTGATCGTTCTTACTGCGGCATAGGCGACGGTGTGTCGCGTCGTGCCTTGGAGATTCTGACGGCTCGAACATTGAACCGAGCGACGAACCAGGTTTCTGCTGTTCCATCTCAATCCGCCTCCTTACAGAGCTGCACGCTCCGATGGAGCATCTCGCTCCTATGCCAGGTTAGGCTTGAACGCGTTAAGCGCGCATCACATTCGCGTCACAATTTCGTTCAATCGTTGTCAGGACCGAGCCGGACTGACAGCGTGTGCAGGCAGCGGGGAGCTCAACATTATCTGAACGTATTCGAGCGACTGAGCCCCGAACGCGTGATAGACTGGACGATCGTGATTTGGGTGCGCTCCAGGTCTCATTCAAACGGGCGAAACAAGCAAGGAACGAATCGTTGTCCGATCGATCCGGGACAAATAGATCTCGAGACCGTCAGCCACAGCTCGAACGGCTGCGCGGGATGGCTGATCTCGACGCCGGCCAATTCCAACGTGTTGACGCGGTACGACAATGCCTGATCGATGAGATCAGCCTTCACGGATATCGACAAGTCGACACGCCCATCGTAGAACCAACCGAACTCTTCTTGCGAAAGTCGGGCGGCGAGCGAGTGGCGCAGATGTACGCCTTCCGATACCGCGAGCGTGACATTGCGTTACGGCCGGAGCACACCGCGTCGATCCTCCGTATGTACGTCGACTCGATGCAGTCACAAGCGCTGCCATTACGACTCTCCTATGCGGGACCCGTCTTCCGTTACGAAAAGCCACAGGCGAGTCGCACGAGACAGTTCACCGAGGTCGGCTGCGAGCTTCTTGGCGCCAGCGGTCCGTTGGCTGATGCAGAGGTCATCCACCTTGCGCTCGACGGACTTGCTTCGGTCGGTGTCCACGGACGTCTCGTACTCGGCCACGTTGGACTGGTTTTGGAATACCTCGAGCGGCTGCCTCTGCGACACCGGGCGAGAGATTGGCTCCTCTGGAGCATGGAGCGATTACGTAAGGGACGTTCGGTCGACCTCGAAACGGAGATCACCGGATTGACGAGCGGCGACCGGTTGGCGGACCTGTTCGACCAGATGAGCGGAGCACTTGGCCAGGTACCGTCCGAGCAGCTTGAGAGCTGGGTCCTCGCCGTGCTCAACGAAGTCGGCGTCCAAACCGAAGGCGGCTCACGCACGCCGGAAGAAATCGTGGCGGGCGTCGTCGACAAAATGAACCGGCACAGTGATGAAGGGCACGTGCGACAAGCCTTCACATTTGTCGAACAGCTTGCTGGACTGCGTGGAAGCCCAGATCACGTACTGCCGGAATTGCGCGCGTTGGTTCGCGCGCATGATCTGAATGAAGAGCCAATCCAACGCATCGAGCAGGTACTCGAAATCCTCTCCGTCTACGGACACGACACCAGCGAGATCGAATTGAGCCCAGGGTTGGGACGTGGTCTGCACTATTACACCGGCATGCTCTTCGAGATCTACGAGGATGAATCACAGCAGGTCCAGCTATGTGGCGGCGGTCGCTACGACGATCTGGCTCAAACACTGGGATCGCGCCAGCCGCTCGACGCGTCTGGCTTCACCTACGGTCTTGAGCGCATTGCCGAGGTCGCGAAAATGGCGGATGAGAAGCACACGTCTCGAATTCTGGTGGTCCCAATAGACGACAACGCGCACGGGCCGGCCATCAGGGTCGCTGAGCACATGCGTGATAGTGGCGACGTCGTCGAGCTCGACGTTCGCGGCCGATCGGTCGCGTCGAGCCGCCGATTCGCCCAACGTAACGGCATCGCCGCGTTGGTCGTGGTCGACGCTGACGGCAAGACAGCGATTGAGCGATTCGACGAGGCAGCAGGCACCGAATCGCTGCGGACCACGAACGATGACTGAGCCACTGCGACTCGCAATCTCCTTCAAAGGGCGGCTACGAGCAGGCGACGACCCAGTTTCTTGAGCGTTGCGGCATGCCGGTCTGGCGCCCCAATCCTCGCCAATACGTTGGACGACTGAGCGGACTGCCCGACGTCGACATCCTCTTTCAGCGGACCGAGGACATCGTTCACAAGGTCTCAGAGGGAAGCGCCGATCTGGGCATCACGGGGCTCGATCTCGTGTCCGAATCCGGTCGCGACGATCCAAACCTCATCGTGGTGATGGAGGACCTTGGATTCCGTCGATGCGAGCTGGTGATCGCGATTCCGGAGGGTTGGCTCGACGTCACTACGGTCGCGGATCTCGCGGACCTCTCAATCGACTTCAAACGAACCGGTCGGAACTTGCGCGTGGCCACCAAGTTTCCGAATCTGACCCGAGATTTCCTCTATCGACATGGCATCAACTATTTCTCGCTGGTCGACGCGCACGGTGCCCTCGAAGCGGCACCAGTGCTCGGATACGCGGATATCATTACGGATCTGTCCGAAACCGGAGTAACGCTGCGCGACAACCGACTTCGGGTACTCAATGGCGGCGTGATCTTGCGTGCGCAAGCCTGCCTTATCGCCTCGCGACGTGGGTTCAGAAACAGCCCTGAGAAGCTCGAGATCGCCCGCTCGATCGTTGAGCTGGCGGAGGCACGGCTTCGCACTCGACAGTTCCGCTTGATCACCGCGAACGTTGCTGGTGACTCGCCCGAATCGGTGGCAAAGCACGTCACTTCACAGGTCGAGACTGCCGGGCGTCAAGGGCCGACCATCGCCAGCGTCTTTCCGAATGGTGAGATCGGGCGAGAGAAGTGGTTTGCTGTGACCATCATCGTCCCTGCGGATCGTCTGCTTGCAGCCGTCGATCACCTGCGGCGCGGCGGAAGTAGCGGCATCACGGTGACGTCGCCCGATTACGTGTTCGACGGAGAATCGCCAGCCTTCCTCAACTTGGTTGAAGCAGCAAAGGGATAGCCATGCCAGCCGACGAAGTCGTGCGTGTGTTTCGCGACGTCAATGATGCACGCAAATTCGTTCTCCGCAGCCGTCGACTCGAATCGACCGAATTGCCACCCGCCGTCAAGGCTGGCGTGCGTCGCGTCTTTGGTGAGGACCTCTCGGCTGCAGCGGTCGTCGACCGAATTCTGGCGGATGTCCGACGCGATGGCGACGCGGCGTTGGCTCATTACACGTCGCAGATCGACGGAGCGACTGTCGATCGTTTCGAGGTCGGCGAAGACGAGTTCGATCGGGCCATGCAAACCGTCCCGAAAGATGTCCTCGACGCCTTGCGGGTCGCTCACGACCGCATCGAGAGCTTCCACCGCAGGCAGTTACGCTCGTCATGGATCCACGTGGACGATTCCGGGACGCTCGGACAGATTCTGCGTCCGTTGGAGCGCGTTGGAGTCTACACTCCAGCTGGACGGGCGCCATACCCTTCGTCGTTGCTGATGTCGGCTGTTCCTGCGCGGGTCGCGGGGGTGCAAGACATCATCACCTGCGCACCACCGAACCGAGACGGCACGATTTCACCACTCATTCTGGCCGCCGCTCGGATCGCGGGAATCGACCGAGTGTATAAGGTCGGTGGCGCTCAGGCGATCGCGGCCATGGCGTATGGCACCGAGACCATCGCGGCAGTCGATAAGATCGTCGGTCCCGGAAACATCTTTGTAGTGCTCGCGAAGAAACGGGTCTTTGGCGACGTCGACATCGATCAGCTTCCTGGCCCCACTGAGACGCTCCTGATCGCCGATGGTTCGGCACGCGCCGACCTGTGTGCGGCCGATCTTCTGGCGCAGGCCGAGCACGATCCGCTCGCGAGCGCGATCATGCTGACGACGTCAGCGGAACTGGCCGATGCGGTTGAAGAGCAGCTGGCGGAGCAGCTCCCCTTGCTCGAAAGAGCTGAAATCGCCGGAGAGTCACTACGCAACAACGGAGCGATCGTGGTCGTGCCGGACCTGCCAACAGCCTTCGACATCGCCAATGATTACGCGCCCGAGCACCTCTGCCTGCTGATCCAGGACGCATGGTCCAAACTCGACAGTGTCAGAAACGCGGGCGGGATCTTTGTCGGAGAGACATCTCCCGAGGTGCTGGGAGATTACACGGCCGGACCAAGCCATGTCATGCCGACGGGACGAACGGCCAGATTCTCGTCGCCAATCAACGTCGAAGACTTCATCAAGGTGATCAGCGTGGTCGGCATCAACGAGAGTGGACTGTCGAAGCTTGGGCCGCCCGCGTCGAAGCTGGCACGAGCTGAGGGACTCACCGCGCACGCGCGCGCCGTGGAGCGACGGTTGAACAGGCGCTGAAGATTCGATCCGACTAGTTTCGCGCCAGGGTCTGCAGAGCCGCGTACACGCGCTCTTCCGATGTCTGGCCCTCGAATCTCTCAACGCCGGCCAGAGCTGATCGAGCCTCGGAAATCGAATAGCCGAGCGACTGCAAGGCATCCAGAGCCTCTTGATCATGCGTTCCGATGGTGATTACACCCTCGCCGGTGCGCTCCGGTAGCTTGCCACGCAGATCGAAGATGATGCGGCTGGCAGTCTTTTTGCCAATCCCGGGCACCGTACTGAGCAGATTGACGTCCTCGGTCTCGATAGCGCCATGAATCTCCATCGGACGCGCGGTCGAGAGGATGCTGAGAGCGACGCGTGGACCAACCCCGCTGACGGTGAGCAGCAGCTCGAAGAGGTCCAACTCTTCCTGAGTCGCAAATCCGAAGAGTGTAAGCTGATCCTCACGAACGTAAAGGTGCGTCACGAGTTCGACCTCAACGCCGGGATCACCGATGTCGCTGATAGTCGTTTGCGACGTCAGAACTTTGAGAATCAGGCCGTGCAGATCGACCAGCACGGCGCCCGGGATCTTTGAAACCATGCGTCCGCGAACGCCGCTGATCACTGCACAACTCCTTCGAGCTTCAGACCGTAGACTCGAGCCGCATTACGCCACAGAATCGCATCCATCGCTTCGTCAGATAGACCGTGCTTGTCGATGCGCTTGATGAAGCGATCCTGTCGAAGCACAGGATAATCTGTGGCCATCATCACTCGATCGCTGCCAACCAGATCGACCACCGTCGGGAAGACGTGCGAGCGATAGAGATAGGTGGAAGCCGCGGAATCGTAGACGACGTTACGCGTCTGTTCAGCGACTTCGGGCATGAGCTCGTAGAAGGGCAGCCCTCCGCCCCAATGCGCCGCCACCACCGTGACCTCAGGGAACTCCAGCAAGAACCGTAATAGCCGCTCAGGGGTCGAAGAACCCTTACCTGGATACAGATGTCCAACAGGCTCGCTAACGTGAAACAGGAGCGGTTTTCCGCGTTCTCGACACACCTCTGCCAAGGTTGCCAGCGGCTCCGGGTTCATCAGGTCGAATCCTTGTGCATCAGCGTTGAGCTCGCCAATGCCGACCGCACCCGCATCTATGCACCGTTCCGCCTCTTCCGCGGCCCCAGGTTGTGTCGGTGATACGGTGGCCACGACGGCGATACGCCCCGGATTGCGCGCGGCTGCCTCCAGCAGGTAATTGTTGTGCTCGCGACAGAGACCGGCGTCTTTCCACGGGAATCCGCAGACGATTGAGCACGTGAACCCCGCCTGGTCCATACTGGCGAGAATGTCGTCCTCGCTTGCCAACAGCGATTTCGGGCTCTGATAAAGACCTGCGAACCACTCATCGCGCGTTCCGACTGTTGACCGATCGCGCGCGAATTCCGGCGGGAAGATATGCGTGTGCGCGTCGACGATGATTCGTCGCGGCGGAGTCTCAATCTCGGTGAGGGAAGGAACAGTCATGCAAGTGGCGCCCTGATAAAGACGACGGGGTTAGCCCAGGAGGACATTATCCGAGGTAGAGGATGAGCACAACGATCGCGACGAAGACCAACAGCCCAAGCACCACCAGCATCGGAATCAGATAGCTGGCCCGTTCCTCTTCAAGCTCTTGCTCGGAAGCTCGGTCCGTCGGAACACCCGCTGGCGCCGCCCAGACCACCACGGCCGTGACGTTGTCGTTCGATCCGTGCTCAAGCGCCAGATTCACTAACTCGCGGGCCGCATCCTCAGGATGACGACTGAGGGTCACGGAGACCATCTCGTCTTCATCCACGTAGTCGTGCAGGCCGTCGCTGGTCAGCAGGAGCCGGTCCTCTGGAAGAAGACGAATCTCGAAAATGTCGACGTCCACGCGCTGTCGATGACCGAGTGCCCGTGTGATGATGTTGCGATGCTGACTCTCGCGCGCTTCCTGTTCGGTCATCGCGCCCGCCGCCACCTGTTCGGCGACAAGAGAATGGTCGCGAGTGACCTGCGTCAATCGATCAGCCCGCACCAGGTAGGCGCGGCTGTCACCCACGTTGGCAACGGTCAGATCGGGACCACGAATGACGGCGGCGACCAACGTCGTCCCCATCATGTTTTGCTCGCCTTCGGCCGATCCGTTCTCGAAAATCAGCTCATTTGCCTTGCGAAACGCCTGCTTGAGCCGAAGAGGAATGTCGTTCGACGGTGCCTCCGCGCTAAAGTATTCGGAGCGCAGTGTATCGATCGCGATTCGCGCCGCGACTTCGCCGCGTTGATACCCGCCCATGCCGTCCGCGACCGCGACGACCATCCCGTTGTCCGAGACGTCGTCCGCCTGAGCGTCACTGACGAATACGGCGTCTTCGTTTTGCTCGCGAACGGATCCGGTGTCTGTTCCGGCTCCAATGACTACGCGTAGCTCATCCACCGCTGTCGTGCCTTCACTCCTTCAGCAAGACCGTGCCGGACTACTCAATACTCGGGGATCGACGTTCGCGCTTTGGCCGCAAAATCGTACCATGGTGACCGTACATCCGCAAAAGCTGGACCGATTGATGCGTAAAGCACTGTGATAGCATTGATTTTCGCCGATCAGCGGACAAATTGGAGTTACTTCCCGATGAGATTCCCACATACGATCCTCATGATGTCAGCCATTATAGGGATTTTTTCCCTAGTTGACTGCGGAGGCTCACCATCATCTCCGACCGCGACCCCGTCGCCGACCGCGGTGTCGGTACAAGACATCCTCAATTCGACGGCAGATCGCTTTGACCAGACAAATTCGCTCCATTTTGATCTCACCGTCGACGGAAATGTGGCGCTCGATCAAAATGGCACGATCAAGCTTCACTCCGCGAATGGTGATCTGAAACGTCCGGACAGTGCCCAGGCCAAAGCCAATGTGACGTTCCTTGGGGCGAATCTTTCGATCAACCTCGTCTCGATCGGAACCGAAGAGTACATGACCAACCCGATTTCTGGGTCGTGGGAGAAGGCGCCATCGGATCTTGGTTACGACCCTGCGGTGTTGTTCGACAAGAATCAGGGTATCTCGCATGTCATCCGTAACATGCAGAATCCCAAGATCAGCGGTACGGACACCGTGAACGGCAAAGACGCGTATCACATCACGGGCACGGTGAAGAAGTCTGACGCCCAGCCGATCGCTGGGGGCGCGTTGAAGAGCGATAGCCTCCCCGTGGATCTCTGGGTCGACAAACAGACGAACGATGTTGTCAAGCTGGTATTGCACGATTCCAGCGGCAGCGGAGGGAACTCTGAGACGACGTGGACGCTTCTACTGACCAAACAGAACGAGTCAGTGACGATCAACAAGCCGAACCTCTAGTTCCAGACTTGGAGCATTCGGCCGTCTCACGTCCTCTGTCGATCGTCGCGCCAGCACTTGTCGTGGTGTTGGTCGCGGCGCTCGACCTCACGGTTATCGCTCCAATCTTGCCCCGCATGCTGTCTGACCTCGACGTGAATACGGCTGAAGCAGACCGCTACGTCTGGGTCGTCACCGGGTACCTGGTTGCCTACACACTGACGATTCCGCTCCTTGGGCGATTCTCGGACATCTTCGGGCGCAGGAACGCCTTTCTCCTGGCGCTGGGCGTCTTTCTGGTCGGGTCAGGGATGTGCGCCACGGCTCATTCGTTGCCGTTGCTCATCGCGGCCCGCTCCATTCAGGGATTCGGCGGCGGCGCCATGGTCCCGATTTCGATGGCGCTCGTGGGAGACATTCTTCCACGAGACCGCCGCGCCGCCGCGTTAGGCATCGTCGCCGCGGTCGACACGTTGGGCTGGGTTCTTGGTCCGATCTGGGGCGCGGGATTCACACAGCTTTTCAATTCGTGGCGCGGAGTCTTCTGGCTGAACATTCCAATCGGCCTCGTCGTTGCATTCCTTCTGATCCGTAGTTGGCGGCAGGGAATTCCAACCTCGCAGGAGCGCCGACCGATCGATCTGCCGGGCGCGGCGTTGCTTTCAATGGCGCTCCTCTTCATCAACCTGGGCGTGTCCGCAGGATCGGAATCGACCGGTCCTAACGGTCAGCATCCGCTGGGGTCGGCGGCTAACCCGTTGTCGAATTATCAGATTCCCTTGATATCAATCGGAGTCCTGGCCCTGATCGGCCTCATACTTGTCGAGCTGCGCGTCAAACATCCACTGATTCCACTCGCCCTCTTCAAGGATCGGCTCTTCTCGTCGGCGAACGCCACCAACGCGCTCGTCGGCGCGGCCCTGATGGCGGCCATGGTCAACGTCCCACTCCAGGTTGCGCTCATCGCGACGACCGAGCACCGCAGCGAGATCGTCAGCGCCGAGCTATTGGGCGCTTTTTGTTCCGCGATGGCGCTTGGCGCACTCATTGGCGGTCGATTGACGACGAAGCTCGGTTACCGAGCTGTCGTTCTGGTGGGCCTCGCCCTGGCAAGTACTGGATTCTTGCTAATGAGTGGCTGGCCGAACGATCTCCAGGTGTTGAGGATGTCGCGCGATCTTGCGATCGGGGGCTTCGGTTTCGGCTTGGTGATCGCACCTGTTGGTGCCGCGGCGATCAATGCCGCACGCGCACGTGACCTCGGAATCGCCTCCGGCATCGTCATCGTTATGCGACTTCTCGGGATGACCATCGGAATCTCGGCGTTGACCGGATGGGCTGTGAGCCGCCTCAATCACGCCTTGATCAACTTACCCACGCTTCCGCAGAAGACTGGAGAGACGTTCGGCGACTATCTCGCCCGCCAGCAGGCGTACGCGACCGACAAGGCCATTCCGCTCACGCTCTCGATCATTCGAGACACGTTCACAGTGGCGGCCGTTATCTGTTTGATCGCGATCATCCCGGCTCTCTTCATGGGGCGCGCCAAGAGCGACGAGTTTCTCTAGTCTTCGAAGACTGATCGGAATCGCTCGACGGCTTCCGCGACCGATACGTCGGGGCGGTATACCGCTGATCCAGCGACCAATATGTCTGCGCCCGCTTCCCACACCTGGCGCGCGTTTTCCGGTTTGATTCCGCCGTCGATCTCGATCTGCGCCACGGCACCGGCCGTCGCGAGGATCTGGCGCGCGAGCCTCAGCTTGGGCACAACCGTCGGGATAAACGATTGCCCTCCAAATCCAGGGTTGACGCTCATGACGAGCACGAGATCGACCATCTCCGCGAGGTATTCCAGCGCGTCGATTGGAGTACCCGGGTTGATCGCCAGGCCTGCCTGACAGCCTGCCTCACGAATCTGCTGCAACGTTCGATGCACGTGTGGACAAGCTTCGAGATGGACGGTGAGGATGTCGGCGCCTGCTTGCGCAAACTGCGTGATGTATCGCTCTGGTTCAACGATCATCAGGTGCACGTCGAGAGGCAGCGACGTCGCGGCTCGGACCGCGGCGATGATCGGGAGTCCGATGCTGATGTTCGGCACGAATCGACCGTCCATCACGTCAAGATGGATGTAGTCGACTCCAGCCGATTCCGCGCGACGGATCTCCTCAGTCAAGTGACCGAGATCAGCCGTGAGGATCGAAGGCGCCAGCAGCGGGCGGGCGCGATCTG
Source organism: uncultured Chloroflexia bacterium (assembly GCA_963822235.1). Taxonomy (GTDB): domain Bacteria; phylum Chloroflexota; class Chloroflexia; order Thermomicrobiales; family Thermomicrobiaceae; genus CALAGB01. The sequence goes on along the minus strand of CAWGGU010000001.1, from coordinate 1,250,568 downwards.
GCGATTCTGGCATACTGGGTGAACGCTCCTACTCTGCTGGGCCACTGATGGCGGAGATGGGTTGGTTGTTCCGCATCATTCGAGGGTACCGCGTGGCGGTCAAGCCGCAAATTTCGGCGCAATTACAACGCTCACCACAAATCATACTCGGACTCCTGCTCGTCGCCGTCTGGTGGCCGGTTGCTTGGACGCATTTGCGACCGGTTTCGGACTACTACTTCTTTCCTCTGTGGCTCGGATTCATTTTGACGGTCGATGGCGTCGTCAGGATGCGCACGCACACATCGCTGTGGACTCGAAGTCGAACCCGTTTCATCTTGTTGTTCTTCTGTTCGATCCCGTTTTGGTGGATCTTCGAATGGATGAATGGCTATCTCCACGACTGGCATTATGTCGCGCCGACGACCTACACCACCATCCGTTACGTGGTTCTCGCATCGCTCTCATTCTCCACGGTCGTACCGGCCGTGCTCGAGATGACTGAGCTGGTCTCGAGTTTTCGCCTTGGCGAGCGACTGCCCAACCTGCCGGCATGGAAGCTCACGACTCGAGGAATCATCGCCTTCCATCTCCTGGGATGGATCATGGTTGCATTGGTGCTGTTGTTTCCCCGCTACGCATTCCCACTCACGTGGTTGTCGATTTTCTTCATCGTCGAGCCAATCAATACCCTGAGCGGCCAGCGATCGATCGGGCATTACGTGCGTCGTGGCAACTGGTCGGCCCTCTGGAATCTGATGATTGCGGCACTGATAACCGGATTTTTCTGGGAGATGTGGAACTACTATTCGATGCCGAAGTGGACCTATTCCGTGCCGTTCGTCGGATTCGCGCACCTCTTCGAGATGCCGGTGCTCGGGTATTCCGGCTACCTTCCATTTGGCCTCGAAGTCTTTTCGATGTTTGCGCTGGTCTTCCTCGTCGGTTTCAGGTCGCCTCAGAGCTTCGCAATCATCAGTTCAGCGGATTCGGACGAGAAGCGGAGCGAAACAGATGATCATAGCCAGAGTGGTTGAATCCACTTCGCAAATTCTCGCTCCGAGTCCAACGCATTCAGGCAAATAGTGGCCGGATTCGTCCGCATTTACGCTGCGAATTAAAGCGCCCACTGATCGGCGTTTCGCTCGAAGTTTCGCGGCGGTTTGACCGCACCTGTCCAGACACCTATAATTTCGCGCGTTCAGGGTCGCCACACCGCTCCGCTCAGGATGGCAAAACCAGCGTGGTCAATAGCCTACAGAAATTCGAACGATTTTTTGAACGCCTGATGGAAGGTTCCGTCGGGCGGATTTTTCGCAGCCCGATTCAGCCAGCCGAAATTGGGCGTCGACTCGAGCGGGCGATGGAGGGCAATCAACTCGCCACCGTCGACGGCATCGTGGTGCCGAACGACTACTCGGTCTATCTCAACCCACAGGATATGGTCGTTTACACCGATTTCGTGACCAGCCTTTGTCGACAGATGGAGGATTGGCTGATCGACTTGGCGGACGAACGCAACTACGGATTCATCGATCAAGTACGCGTGCAGATGTTTGGCGACGACCGCATACCTGTGCGGAATATCAGCGTCGACGCGCATATCGCCGAACTGCCGGGTTACGACCCTGTTCAGCAAGAGGCGGTGCAGCGCACGGAGGTCTATCGGGTTGTCGAGCGCACCGGGAACGTACCGCCGCAGCTGCTGCGGGTGACAAGTTCGGCCCGCCCTGAGGAAGTCTTTCCAATTCGACGTCAGGTCACGACAATCGGTCGCTCGCTCGATAATGACGTCGTTGTCCCCGAGCCGGAAGTGTCGCGCTATCACGCTCGCATCGAGTACGTTAACGGTCACCTCGAGATCGTCGATCTCGATTCAACCAACGGGACATCGGTGAATGGCGCCCAGATCACGCGCAGCGCCATCCAACAGGGTGACAACGTTATCGTGGGAACGGCTCGACTCGAATTGCTTCCGTACCGCGGCGGCGGCACGCCGGGGATGTAGGGCCGTCTGCCAGTATGATCAACCAGCTCCCATTTGAATGGTTCGTCCTGCTTCTCAGGGTTATCTTCATTTTCCTGCTCTATTTCTTTTTGTTTCAGGTGGTTCGAGTCATCTTGCGAGAGATGAGCGTCTTCACGTCAATGGGGCGAGAGGAAGCTGAAGAGGCCGCAACGGCGCACCTCATCGTGCAGCAGGTAGGCGGCTCTGGGCTGCGTTCAGGCATGCGACTCGATCTCGAGCCGGTCACCGTCATCGGCCGGCATCCACGTGCCACGATCATGCTCGACGACACGTTCGTGTCGAGTGAACACGTACAGATCACCTGGCGAGACGGTCGTTGGTGGGTCACCGACCTGAACAGCACCAACGGTACGATGCTCAATCAACAACCGGTCACGGTACCGACGGGGCTGCGCTACGGGGACGTCATTTCGATTGGCGATGTGCATCTCCAGTTCGCACCGTGATCGAACGGCTGCACGATGCCAGCCACGGTGCCCACACGTTGAATAGCTGAACGCCGCAGGTTCGTACCACGGTCTACGTCGTCAGAACTCGATTCATGACGACGCTCAGTGCCAGATGACGTGCGCGTTTCGCACGTCCGCGCGGCGAAAGATTCGAATGTCCAGTCGCCGCGCAGCCCACGGCAACCGCTCTCGCTGGTCGGTCCGTCATTGCCGACCGGCGCAGAAACCAAGGGGGACTCCTTGAAATTTCTTCGGTTCTTACCGCTCCTTGCCCTCGCGATTATGATGACGATGCCAATAGGGCAGGTCGCCGCGGCGCCGTCATCGTCGGACGATCTCCTCATGCCACGCTATTTCCCGGAAACTGGCTTTTGGGTTCAAGGTTATTTCCGCCAATACTGGGAAACCCACGGAGGCCTGTACATTCAGGGCTACCCGATCACCGGTGTCTTCAAGCAGGACGGCTATTACCGGCAGTATTTCGAGCGCGCCGTGTTTGAGTACCATCCGGAGTTCGCAGGTACACCGTACGTCGTCGAGCTCGCACGGGTCGGAGCCGATTTGACGCAGTCACGCACTTCTGAAGCGCCATTCCAACCCATTTCAGCCTTCGACAATTCGCAGGATCACGTTTACTACGCCGCGACGCAACACTCGCTGAACTATGGATTCAAAACCTTCTGGAACAACAACGGTGGGCTACAGAATTTCGGATACCCACTCACGGAAGAATTCGACGAACAGAACCAGCCGCCGCCTGCAGGGGATGGACAAACCCACACGGTGCAGTACTTCGAGCGGGCACGGTTCGAATACCATCCGGAATACAAGGGGACGAAGTACGAAGTTTTGCTCGGCCTTCTTGGTCGCGAGTATCTTGCCCAGAAGGGAGCGCCAGCTGAGGCGCTCGCCAAGGAAGATCCTCAGATGCCGCCATTGGATTTCACGACCGGACATCTATGGGGACCGCATGTCGGCTACGGATTCAACGTCTACCTGCGAGGTGACGCAGGGGGTGAATCGTTTACGCAGCAGACGCTCTCGACGGTGATGGATGCAGGCTTCTCCTGGATTCGTATCCAGGCGCAATGGCGCTCGCTCGAGCCGAACCAGGGCCAGTACGACTTCCTCTCACTCGACAATCAGATCAATGCCGCGTCGAAGGACGGCATCCACTTAATCGTCAGCGTGGTGAAGGCGCCGAGCTGGGCCGATGCCTCGGGCGGTATACCCACCAATGCGGCACCCTACGGCGCGCTCATGCAGCAACTCGCCAGCCGCTATGGCAGTAAAGTGCAGGCATGGGAGATCTGGAACGAAGAGAACCTCGCCACAGAAACGGGAGGGCAGGTCGACGTTGGACGCTACGTCAATTTGCTCAAGGCGGGCTATAACGGGGTGAAAGCCGGGAACCAAAACGCCATCGTCCTGTTCGGTGGATTGACGCCGACCGGTGTGAACGACCCGTCGATCGCGATCGACGACGTACAGTACCTTCGTCAGGCGTATCAGTACAACAATGGAGAGATCAAATCCTACTTTGATAACCTGGGCGCCCATCCGGGAAGCAACAATAATCCTCCCGATACAATGTGGCCGAGTAATCCTGGGCCAGGTCCCGGATGGCAGAACGATCCATCGTTTTACTTCCGACGCATCGAACAACTCCGACAGGTCATGATCGACAACGGCGACGCCGCCAAACAGATCTGGCTCACGGAATTCGGTTGGACGACCGTAAACCAGGCACCCGGATATGAATACGGGGCGCAGGTAAGCGACCAGGATCAGGCCAACTATCTCGTTCGCGCTTTTCAAATTGCGAGGGATGAATGGCCGTGGATCGGCGTCATGGAAGTCTGGAACTTGAACTACAGCGTGATTTCGAGCTCGTCCGACGAGAAATATCCCTGGTCGGTGATCAACCCGGATTGGAGCCCGAGACCGTCATTCACCGCGTTGAAGGAAATGCCGAAGTAACCATTCTGGTTGATTCTGGCTATACTTCGACTAGTGCTTTGCGAGACAAACAACCCGGCCACGCAGGCGTGGCCGGGCTGTCTCTGTCTGGAGGTGAGATGATCCAGGGGAAGCTGTCCCTGGTGCTGCCTGCGTACAACGAGGTCGAGAACATTCCTGAGGTCGTTCGGCGCGCGCTTGACGTGCTGCCGGAGCTTGCTGAGGAGTTTGAGATCGTCGTGGTGGATGACGGCAGCAAAGACGGGACTGGCGCCCTGTTGGATCAGCTCGCGGTCGCGCATCCCGAAATCAAGCCGGTGCATCATCCCAAGAATCGCGGCTATGGAGCCGCCCTCACGTCTGGGTTCGAGGCCGCGACCGGCGACCACATCATGTTCATGGACGCCGACCTACAGTTCGATATCGCGGATCTTTCGCACCTCGCGCCGTTCGTGGGACACTACGACATCGTCGCGGGGTACCGCATCAACCGGCAGGATGCGGGCTACCGGATCCTCTACGCCAACATCTTCAAGCTCGCCGTTCGAGCGCTTTTTCACGTGCGACTGCGAGACATCGACTGCGCCTTCAAGGTCTTTCGCGCCGACATGCTCAAATCAATGAGCCTTGAGTCACCAGGAGCGCTGATCAACACCGAGATCCTGGCTAAGGCGGCAAAGGCGAACGCGAGCAATGTCGAGGTTGGAGTCCACCACTACCCTCGCAAGCGCGGCGAGTCATCAGGTGGCAGCCCTAGAGTCGTCTTCCGGGCTATGAAGGAGACGATTCTGCTCTGGGTGCGGATGCGGACGTACATACCGAAGACTCAAGGCAACGGGCAACCAAGGCATCGCAGCAGGGTGGGAGCGATTGTCGTCGGGGCGGGACTTGCCGTCGGAGCGCTCGCCGCCGCAACGACGCGCGTGGTGCGCCGACGCCGTGACTGACGCCGTGTTCCATCTGAACTGATTACTTATGTAGATCCAGCCAGCGCCTCGACTGCGCTTGCGCTTATCCCGCGCAGCAGCACCTGCTTCGAGCGACTACTGCTTCCCGACACGATGGTTACATGTGACTTCGGAATGTCGAAGTAATCCGCGAGCACTTTCACCAACGCATCGTTCGCCGCGTTGTCCACCGGCGCAGCGGTCAGCCGCACCCGCAATACGCCGTCCGCGAATCCAATCACTTCAGTGCGTGATGACCGTGGCGTTACGCGAACAGCAACGACGACTCCGTCGCCTCGTGACTGAGTCACCGAGGAACCTAGCCTAAGTTGAACGCGGGGGACGCGAGTTTTAGTGTTTGGCTGAGATATTCAGCAGGGATGACCGGTCGCCCCAGAGCAGCTTCAAGCTCCTCGACATGCATGTCGTCCAGGAACGTCCGGGTTCGCTTCGAGAGCATATGCTCGGAGACGAAGATCGGATCGTGCCGCTCCTCATCCGCGAGTGCGTCTCGTACCAAACCACCGGTAAGTAAGCCCGATACGTTGATCTGCTCGCCGAAGAACTCGTTCACGATCGGAACCACACGCAGACCGGAGCCGGTATGCGCGTTGACGCGATCCACGAGCTTCCGCATCGTTTCGGCAATGAGGGTGCCGCATGCGATCGTGCCACTCACCGCGGTCGACGACCCAGGTGCAGTTCGCTTGATGATTCGCTCGGCATCGTCGATGAAGAGCCGTGTGATCCCGATGCCGTCTTCCACCTGTGGGAAGCCGTCGTAGCCATACGCGGCGGGGATAGCTCGGCCAGTCATCAGGTAGAACTCGTCGCCGAGATAGACGAACGTCTTGGAACGTTGGCGACGGAACGTGCGCTGCCACGCTTCCACCTGATCGATGACCGCTTCAGCCTCACGTTGTTCGAACCGTCGGATGTCGAGCGAGGCACCAGGCAACGTGCGCATGCACGTCCTGGAGAGCCGCACACGTCGGCTCTGGCGCTCGATGCCAAATTTCGATAGCCCAACCGGCACCACCGCAATCGATCGCAAGTGTGGACCACATTCCGACAACTCGCGGATTGTTCGGTCGAGCTCGACGTCGTCGTTGATACCCGGACAGAGCACGACCTGCGTGTTGTATTCGATTCCCGCGCGCTCGAGGCGAGCGAGATGCTCAAGAATCAACGCGCCCTTCGGGTTGCCGACCAGCGCCACCCGCAATTCAGGGTTCGTCGCGTGAACGGAGACGTTTATCGGGCTGATGTGCTGGTCTTCAATGCGACGCCAATCGTCGTCTGTCAGATTGGTGAGCGTGACGAAATTGCCGTACAGCATTGAATAGCGGTAGTCGTCGTCCATGACGTAGAGGCTCTTGCGCATGCCCTTTGGAAGCTGCTTGATGAAGCAAAACGGGCAGGTGTTTTCGCAGATGTGAATGCCGTCGAAGGTCGGGTCGGCGAAGGTGATGCCCCAGGTTTCGTCAAGGTCACGTTCCACGCTGACCTCGACGACATCGTCACCGGTGTCGATCTCGAGCGTCACTTCTTCAGACGAGGCTTCGAACTGGAAGTCGATGGCGTCGTTCAGCGGGGCGCCATTGATGGAGACGACGCGATGGCCCGGTTCGATGCCGAGCTCAGCAGCAAGGGATCCTGGTGCTACGGCGCCCACGACGCCACTCGCCTCTGGAACCAATGCCACTCTCCGACGCGTGCGTGAAACCATTACTCGGCCCTACCCCTATGCTCTGCTCGATCGTGTGACGTCGCCGCTGAAAGCTGTCGACCGGCAAGCATCGCAATCGCAGCGATGGCGGCCGTCTCCGCCGGGAGAACTAACGGTCCGAGTGAAGCCAGCTGAATGCCTTTCGCTCGCGACACTTCGACCTCGTCGTGAGTAAATCCGCCTTCGGGTCCCACGATGAGGAGCACCGGACGTCTGTCCAGGCCGATCAAGGTCAACGGCGTGGTGGATTCGTCCTCCCACAACAAAATCGGTTGACACTCGCTCGTCGCGGCAACGATGTCGCTGTATTCTAGCGGTTCGCAAATCTCGGGAACCGTACAGCGACCCGACTGTTCAGCGGCTTCCACGGCGATTCGGCGCCATCGATCGAGGCGACGCTCCGCGCGGTCGACCCGCAATGATATCACGCTCTGTTCGCTCTCCATTGGGAAAATGCGCCCGATTCCGAGCTCGGTCGCCTTCTGAATAGCCCACTCAAAGCGGTCGGCTTTGATCAATGCGAGAGCCAGCCAAACCGGCGGAGAAAGGGGCGCCGGGCCGTTCTCGGAGTCAACAACCTCGACGGCGACCGCCGAACGCGTGGAAGATCGCACGACGGCGTCATAGGTTCGATCGTCGCCGTTGAAAAGGTCGACGTGGTCACCCTCCCGCAGGCGCAGCACGCTCGTGATTTGTTTGGATTGCGAAGGATCAAGCGCTAGCGTGAGGCCGATGGACAGTGGCCGCTGGACGAAGAACCGATGGCCGTGACGACTCAACTGCTGGGGCACTTGGTCATGAGGAGAGAAATCCAATCACCGATCTTGCGACGCCCCGACAGTTGAAACCCGTGAGCGACGTACGTATCGACGACGTGCTGCTCGTGCGCCTCTATCACGCCGCTCAGAACCAGCTTGGTCGCGTCGTGCGCGACAGTGGTGAGCGAGTCGACCGCTTCGATGAGAATGCGAGAAAGGATGTTGGCGAGGATGACGTCGAAATCGCCATCCACCGTCAATGGCTTGGTTACGTCGGCGACTCGGGCGTCGATTCGGTCGTGAAGGCCGTTTAGCTCGACGTTGCGTTTGAGCGCGGAAACCGCGACCGGATCAACTTCGAGCGCGAGGCTCGAAGCAGCTCCACGCTTGACGGCTCCAATCGAGAGAATTCCCGAACCGGCTCCGGCATCCAGAATTCGCTTCCCTCCGAGGTCCAGATCTTCGAGCCACTGCATGCACAGCGACGTCGTTGGATGGAGACCCGTGCCGAACGCCATTCCAGGGTCCAGGTCGATCATCACGTCTTCCGGCGCCGGTTCATACTCGCGCCACGTTGGACGTATGACGAAGTGCTTTCCAATTCGCGTCACCTGGAAGTGATCCTTCCAGGCATTGGCCCAATCTTCTTCCTTCTGCACGGTGCGCTGAAGCTCGCTAACCGTGCCAAGCTGTCGCAGATGCCAGAGTCCTTGGTCGAGTTTGTTGACTGTCGCATCGAGCGAGACGTCAATCGGCAGATAACCTGACACGCGCACGGGCCGAGTCGGATCGAGCTCAAGATTGTCGCCATCGCGATCTTGCTTGAAGGGCTCATTCACCACGACTCCACGGCCATAAACGTACCGACTGAACAGATCGGCGACGGCATCGACCGACTCGGCGTCGGCCTCAACCGAAACCTCGAGCCAATCCGTCCCGTCATTCCCTGATCCATTAGCCACGGGATGCGCCGTGATTTTCACTGTTGGCTGCAAGGACGATGTCGGAGGAATCGCCCACGTTCATTCGCATGAAGTCGCCACGCACCAGCGCCTGCCGACCCACGATTGAGTCGCGCAACAACATCGTCTCGATCTGAGCGCCATCGTCGACGATAGAGTCCTGAACGATCGAGTTCTGGATCGACACGTTCTTGCCCACGCTGGCATACGGACCGATGACCGAATTCTTGATGTTGGCGGATGGATCGATGACGACCGGGGGCACAATCACGGAGCCGGGGATATTGGGTGTCTGGGAGCGTTGATCGAGCAGGAAACGGTTCGTGCTCAACAGCGCCTCTGGCTTACCGCAGTCCTCCCACACCTGAACCGGGAGGTGCGTCAAGCGGACACCTTCGTCAATCATGTGCTGCAATGCGGCGGCGAGATAGTACTCGTTCCCTTGCTGAAGATTATGTTCAATCTGAAAGTCGATGGCGTCAAAAAGTCGCTCAATCTGTTTGAAATAATAAATGCCGACGACGGCCCGATTTGAAACAGGCTCGGCCGGCTTCTCAACGAGCTCGCTGATGCGGCCGTTGTCTGAGACGATCACCCCAAAACGACGCGGATCGTCAACTTCCTTGGCGAATATCGCGCCGTCGGCGTCGAGCGTTGCCAGCTGCGTCAGATCGGCCTCGAATAGCATGTCGGGAAAGAGGATGACGGTTGGACCGCTCACTTCGTCGCGCGCCATGATGACGGCATGAGATTGCCCCAGTTGCTCCCGCTGTTGAACGAAAGCCGCGTCGAAGTCGTAGGTGCTCTCCACGTATTCCTGAATCTGGTCACCGAGATAACCAGTCACGAACACGACCTTGTTCAGATCGAGCACGCTGAGCCGATCCAGTACATGACCCAAAACCGGCTTGCCAGCGACGCTCACGAGAGGCTTCGGCTTGCTCCAGGTCTGCGGTCTGAGCCTCGTTCCCAGCCCAGCCACAGGGATAATGACGTTGACCAATGCTCACTCCTTCTTTGAGGCGTGTTGACTCATATTCTTTTTCGTTATATGGCGGCCAAATGGCGCGAAATCGTTCGTCATCGACGAAACATGACCGGTCTAATAGTACCTGACGCTAGGATTGTTACGGTCCTGCGAATTCCTGTGTGAACATTCTGGTGCCGAACGGCGTCACGATGATGCCAATCCCAATTCGCGTAAATTCGCTCGAAAGGATGTTGGCACGGTGGCCCGGACTCCGCATCAATCCGCGCTGAGCGACGTTGACCGTCGGAGCATATGCAATGTTTTCGCCCGCGACGGAGTAGCTCACCCCCGCCGCATCCATGCGGTCGGATGGGCTGCCATGTAACGGCGAAATGTGCGCGAAATAACCGAACTCCAACATTTCCTTACTGTGATCGAGCGCCACCTGCTGAAGCTGAGGATCGCTTCGCAGCGGCGCGAGGCCGTTTTCAGACCTGGCTTCATTGACGAGTTTCAGCATTTCGTCCTCGTCACTGACACTCTCTGTGAGTCCCGAGGTCACCGTAAACGGCAGACTCATGCCTTCATCCGATGACGGTTCGGTGACCATCATGAAATCGGAGAGATCGAGCCCAACATGTCCCTCCGCATCGCTGGTGATCTGGTTGGCACCGGAAAGGAGGTGCTGGGCCATCGCCGAACGTCCGAGACTCGGGTCGGCTCCAGAGCCAAACGGCGTCAAGACCAACACCATGACGACGGCCATGGCGACGGCAATGCCCTTGATCGCCCCGGGAACCAGACCCAGCAGAGCGTCCACCTGCTTGCTCACCGGGGTGTGCCTGGCAGCGAAGATCAATGGACTGAGTGGCGTCACGATCAGAATGGAGACAGCCGCCTGGATGACGAGCGCCACCAGACCGAATCCAATAACGCTCGCGACGACGGTGGACGTGTGGAAGTGGCCGGAGATAAAGTCGGCAATCCAATGGTAGGCATAAGCGGCCGCGAGGATCGAAGCAACGATCGTGACCACATCGATTGCACCGCGCAAGAATCCACGTCGGAGCCCGGCGAGTGCGCCTAGTCCCACGATCACGATCAGCAACACGTCAACCCAGTTCACGCTGTGCATCGTCAATGTCCAGCTTTCAATTGCATAAGGGATTTTATCCGCATTGGAGGAGTTCTGGATAAGCCAAACGTTCAGGTCTCCATGCAGCGAAGCTACACGACCGCCGCACGGTCACCGGGCCGCCAACGACGGAAGATCCTGTCCTAACCCGTTTGCACGAGCAAGCATATACCCAGTTCGACCCGGAATCGAACCCAAAAGAGATTCAGTTGGGACATTGACGAGGATACCGTAACGCGGTGCGTGTATACGAGCGTGATTAGCGGGGTATCGAGAACAGGACAGAGGTACTTAGAATGGGAGCGAGGTCGACCGAGCAACACTCTGTATGCGGGAGATACCGCCGACCGGCGGAAACCGACTAGGTGTCGGCGGTGCCGGGACGTCGGAGGCCCGGTCGGAAGAGACGCGTCCAGTGTCGGTCCGAGGCTGGAGCGTGTTCAATTGTCTGGCTCGTCGCACGGCGAGCGTTTCTTTCAGGATCTGCGAAGGTGTAGACGCTGCCAAGCGGCACTACCCGGATCCTGATTTTGCCTGACGTGTGTTGCATCTCGGGTTAACTCCTTCGTGACACATTCACTACTCTGACTCTACAGGCGCTGAGCGCTCACGTCTGCTGTCAAAGGTCATACCTACGCACAGTCCTGAAGTACCAGTTCAAAAGGAGAAAACTCACAGATGCAAGGATGCCCGGCGATCGCCGGGCACTTCGGTCGGCATATGATTTGGGATGTCAGTTCAGAGCGACTTCTGAACCGCTTTGATCCCCTCCATCAGCTTCGCGACGTCATCATCGTTGTTGTAGAAACCAACCGACACGCGCGCGGCGTCTGGATTGTTGATGTATTTGTTGACGAACCGGATCGTCACGTTGTGCTCTTCAGCGAGGCGCGCGGAGAGATCCGGTGGATCGATCCCCTCGACATTGAAGGCGATGAGCCCAGCCAGGGCTTCCCGAGGCGTAACCATCGTCACGCCGTCAAGCGCAGCGATCTGATCGTACGTTGCATGGGCCAGCTCTGTGATGTGATTGGAGGCCCATTCGACTCCCACGTCTTCGAGAATCCATTTCGTGGCCGCTTGCTGGCCGGCAAGAAGTGCGGTGTTTCGCCCTGCAGTATCGAAGCGGGCGGCACCAACAGCGGGAGAGTACGAGCCACCGTAGTAGTCGAGGGTTCCGCGAACCATGCCGCCGGAACCAAGTGTTTGCTCGAGCTCACCAAGACTCGATGCCTTCACGTAGAACGCGCCGGTCCCGTCCGGGCCGCACATCCACTTCTGGCCCGAGCACGCGTAAAAGTCCACGCCGAGATCATGCATATCGAGATGTAGCGCCCCGTACGACTGTGCCGCATCCACGGACACGAGCACGTCGTGGCTGTGCGCCATCTCGACGATCTCTTTAACCGGGAGTCGCGCCCCCGTCGTATACGAGACGTGCGAAATGACTATCATGCGGGTGCGCGGCGTGATGAGCTTCTCGAACTCCGAGACTATCCCGGCGGCATCCCCGCCACCAAGCCCGATATCCGCAACCCGAACGCGAATGCCGAAGCGGCGTTTTGCCAGGAAGGAGGGAATGAGTCCGCCTGGATGTTCGATATTAGAGGTGATGAGCTCGTCACCGACTTGCCACCGATAGCCAATGATCGAGCTGTACATCCCGTCAGTCGTGCTGCTGGTGATGGCGATTTCATCTGGATCGGCACCAATTGCGGACGCGACTACCTGGCGAACGCCGTTACGCAGCTCACCAATATGCGGGAAATGGGTGCTCGAGATGCGTGCCTTGGTCAAATCGTGGCTGAACTCTTCGACCACTGCCTCGTGGGCGACGCGTGGCAGCGGACCGCACGTGCCAGTATTCATATAGACGGTGTCGAGAACTCCCGGGACCATCTCCCGGATCGTATTTAGATCGGGCATTCTGCGAACCTTCCCTCTATGCTCGCCGGCTCAAAACACCGATTGCCGGCAATCAACCGTCGACGTTCCTCCCGACTCCTCCTCACTTCGTCGCTAGACCACTCCGCTTGAGCGCAGTTGGTTTAGGCGTTCTTCATCGTATCCCAGTGCGCGCAGCACATCGTCCGTGTGCTCACCGAGAGTCGGCGGTGGACGGCGAATCGATCCTGGGGTATCGCTCAGCTTGATCGCGATGCCAGGCAGGCGAAGATCCGGGATCTCGTCTCGGGGTACATCGACCACCATGCTTCGATGCATCACCTGCGGCAGTGACAGAACGGTGTCAAGCGTGTTCACGGGGCTGCATGGGACACCCGCATCGTCCATGCGGCGCGCCCATTCCTGACTGTCCGCAAGCGACAAGACCGAAACGATGATCTCGTCAAGTGCGTCCCGATGCTGGCAACGTGCAGCGTTCGTGGCAAAGAGCTGGTCCGAGACCAGCTCCGGACGTTCAATGGCGCCGCAGAACCGTCTCCAGAGCGCGTCGGACGCGACCGCGACGACGAGAAAGCCGGACTTGGTTGGATACGCTCCATAAGGTGCCACGCTCGCGTGTGAAGAACCGATGCGTTCTGGCACCTGATGATTGGCAAAGTATGAAACCGCGTGGTAGGTGAGCCAGGAGACCTGACCCTCGAGCAGCGAGGACTCAACGAGCTGACCTCGCCCTGTTCGCTCGCGAACGAAGAGCGCCGCCAGAATGGCCTGTGCCGCGTTGGCGCCAGCGGTCAGGTCTACTACGGACGTTCCGACGCGCACCGGAGGACGTCCCGACTCACCGGTTATGCTCATCAAGCCTCCGTAGGCTTGCATCAGCAGATCGACACCGGCGCGATCCCGATCCGGGCCGTCGCGGCCAACGGCCGAAACCGCGCAGTAGATGAGTCGTGGGTTGATTTTCTTGAGATCCTCAAAGCCGAGTCCCCAGCGTTCTGTAGCTCCTGGCCGGAAATTCTCGATGAGCACATCGGCGTCCGTGACAAGCTCTTTGATAATCTGCTGACCTTCGGGGGATTGAAGATTGACGGTCACGCTCTGTTTGTTGCGGTTGGCGCTGAGGAAGTAACAACTGATGCCGTTCCAAAATGGCGGATAGCCGCGCGTGTCATCGCCACGACCGGGGGCTTCGATCTTGATCACCTCGGCGCCGAGGTCCCCTAGCGTCATAGCGGCAAACGGACCAGCGAGATGGCGGCTGAGATCGATGATCTTGATACCGTCCAATGGACCGCTCAGTTGGACGTCCTCTGTCAATCCGCTTCTCCGATTCGCATGTCTACGCTACTGATCGAATTTGGGCGGACGCTTTTCGAGGAAGGCCGCAAGCGCTTCGTGGCGATCTTCCGTGGTTGCCGAGAGGGTGACACCCGCGACGTGATGTACCGACGCACCCTCCGAGCCCGCCTGGACACTCGCCCACAGATTCTCTTTGGTCATCGCCAATGCGAGCGCCGACAATCCGCGGAGCGTCTCGATCGTTTCCGCCACGGCGGCGTCAAGATCGTCCACGACGCGCGTGATCAACCCCATACGCTCGCCTTCTTCGGCGTCCACCCAACGAGCGGTTAGCAGCATGTCTTGAGCCCGCGTCAGCCCAACCAGCCAAACGAGACGATGAGCGGGTGACGGCACGGCCACACGTGGCTCGGGATAGCTGAACCGCGACGAGCGAGTGGCCAGCCGCAGATCTCCAGAGATCATCAGCTCGGTGCCAAGTCCCGCTGTCACCCCATCCACGGCCGAGATGACCGGAACTGGAATGAGGCGCAGTTTCCGCAGAACACGGTGCATGGTCGACACGCGATGACGCGCAAACTCAGCGGTCGCTTCGCGGGATTCCTTCAGATCGATGCCTGCACAGAATCCAGGTGGCGTCGCGGCAAGAACGATGACGCGTGGCGGGTCTCGATACAGGTCATCAAGGGTTTTTTCGAGTTCAAACAAGAGGTCGATGTTCACGGCATTGCGTGCGTGAGGCCGATTCAGCGTCAACGTGACGACGTTGCCGTCGGCATGCACGATAAGCGGTCGTTCCGCTCCACCAGCCGCCATTCAGTCCTCCCAGCGTGCGAGTTTCCGATTCAAGTTCAGTTTGACGTCGAGCCAGCATAACGCCGCGCGACCGATCCCGCAACGTGGCCCGACATGGCCCTCGGGTCGGGCGTCTGATAGCTCGCTTATCAGATAAATCGCGAAACTGAGTTGACGTTTTGGCTGGGTGGAATCGCCTCCGAATAGATTCGAGCGCCAACCTATGGTCCATCTCAGCGCCACAGTTGAAAATGCCCATGTCAGACTCGTCAAATTCAGGACGACAATCTAACGTCTATTCTGATATTCGCGGCAACAAGGAGGAGCATCATGACGGTTGCTATTCTTTGCCGATGATCGAGAATCTGACGTTTGGAGAATGGCTCGACGATCAGCTTAGAACGCGTGGATGGAGCCAGGCCGAATTCGGCGACTCGGTGGGAGTCGTGCGGCAAACGGTCAGCGGATGGGTGAACGATCTCCAACGTCCACGTCGACGACTCCTCACGACGATGGCTCGTGTTCTCGACCTCGATGCAGATGACGTTCTGGCGCGTGCAGGGAAGCCGCCAGTCAGCGCCGATCATCGACTCTCGTCACGCCAAACCTCGCGAATCGAGCGGAAGACCGGCATGTATTCCGACGATCCGTTCGTTCGATTCATGGTCGAACACAGCACGGTCCTTACAGACGAGCAACGAGACTTGATCATGCAAGTCGTTCTTCACATGGAGAAGGGCAATGAGAGTTAAATTCTTCTCGCGATGCGCGATCGCGATCCTGACGATTGGGCTGCTAACCGCGTGCAGCGTTCCGGGTAGGTCGGCAAGCAAGTCACCGACTCCGACTCCAACAACCGCCGTTCAGCCGACAACCGCGGTGGTGCCCACTGCGACGATCGCCCAACCGACGTCGACCGAAGCTGCAACGACTGAGCCGACCACAGAGGCTACGACCGAGGCGACCGCGGCAACGACCTCGGAGTCGACGCCGGAATCGACGCCAGTATCAACATCAGTCGTTTCCTCGGATGCAATCCAGCTCGTCTCAAAGGGATTTGGGCAAGACGCGGCGGGGCAGGCTTCCTATGCCTTCATCATCAAGAACACCAAGTCCGACCAAGCGCTGGTCGGTTGGCAATACAGCGTCGTCGCCTATAGTGCCGATGGATCGATCTTCAAGACCGACACCAACATCATGCCTGTGATCTTCCCCGGCGAGCAACTGGGCATCGGTAATCATCTGTTCCTCGATGCAGGACAGACGCTCGACCACATTGACGTTCAGTTCACTCCTGGGAGCGCGCAGCCGTACAACAAGATCAATGACCTGACGACGGATAACGTCACCTATGTCGACGATCCGTACTTCCCGAAGGTGACCGGCAACGTCAAAAGCCCGTTCAACGTTGACTTGAATCTGGTTTTGGTCTCGGTGATTGCGTACGACGCTTCCGGAAACATCGTCGGCGGTGGATTCACGTTCTTGAACTTCGTCGGAGCCAACAGTGAGGCGGTAACTGAGGTTGGTCTGACCACGGCCTCCGCGCCCGCGAAAGTCGAAATGTACGCCATGGTTGGCGACATCGCGTACGTCAGCCAATAGACGATTCATCGGCGAGCCTATACGCCACGTCGAGAGCAATCTGGTGGGCGCGTTTCAGAACGATGCGGGGGTACCGCGAGGATAGAGGGTACCCCCTGCGGGATTCGAACCCGCGGTCTCCACCTTGAAAGGGTGGTGTCCTAGGCCTCTAGACGAAGGGGGCATCTTGCGCAACCGGCTAAGGTTACAGGTTCGCCAAATCCGTTGTCAAATCGGGTCCACGGGTGCAGTAGCTGATCTCTTATACCGAGAAAATTGTGAAAATCGCGCCCAGCTCAAGTATGCCCCCCCGATCACCAAATAGGTCACGAGTGTCGCAGACCAGCTAAGTGTCATCGTCGTGCTGGTTGACCAGGTCAGCGACGACGTCCGTTCCGCCATGCCGACGATGATTCGCGCTGGCACCCAGGTGAACGCACCGGCAAGATCACCCAGAAACGGATGAATCACCGATCCGACTATGGTGGCGATTCCGCCTGCCATGACCAGTTCGACCAGCGGCGCGGTGATCAGATTCGCAAGCGGCGAGACAATCGAATAGGTTCCCAAATGATGCAGCAGGATCGGCGCGACGGCGATCTCAGCGACAAATGGCACCGCCAGTGCTGACTGCCACCATGGTCGATCGCTGGCCGTCTCGAGCAGCAAAACGAGCCCGAACGTCGCGGCGACCGAAAGCTGAAAGCCGATGTCGAATCTGATCGACGGGCGCAACGCAACCATAGCTGAGGTCACGAGCATAAGTGCGGTGAGCACGTCGCCAGGTCTCCCGCGCCACTGCGCGAGCAAGAAAACCGACGCCATTCCGGCGGCGCGCAGGACCGATGGCTCCATCCCGACGATGAACGCATACGCCCAGATCATCATCAGACCGCCCGCAACGGCGGCTGATCGACTAAATGTCAGTCGCCGCGCTATCAGTGCGATCAGCCCCGCGACGATGGCAACATTCCACCCACTCACCGCGGTGATGTGAGACATGCCGGCCGAACGAAAAGACACCCTGGTCGCGTCGGTCATTCCGGAGTCGTCACCGGTGAGGATTCCGAGCGTGAGCGCCCCAGATGGTTCAGGAACGTGTTCTGTCACCGAGCGCGTGACGAACTCATTGATCGTGCGGCGCAAACGAGTCGTGCGAGCGTTGCTCATTCCCACCACCGCGAAGGCCGGAACAAACAGATCGCGCGACTCCGCCGAAATTGGCAGCCGCACCTGCCCAGGTACGCCCGTATTCCAGGATACGGGTGCCCAAAACTCGATGATGTCTCCATCTCGGACTTCAGGAAACGCCGGCAACGAGGCAGAAACCGTCGCGCCCTCTGCGCTGGTCAACTTCAACGTAACTTCTGTGCGGGAGGTTGACGTTCGCGGAACGCCGGAGACGGTCGCATCAATCGCGCGGTCACCGCCGGTCACTTGAACTATCAAATCCTGACCGGATGCGGAGGACTGCTCAGCGCGCCACGCACCGACACAGACCAGCAACAATGTAAGACCGACGACGATCCTCGACTGCCAGCCTTTGACGAGCAACGCAACCAGCAACGCGGCCAGCACAACCGGCACGACGACGATCGATCCGATTCCGCTGTCGTGGAGGAGGACGCCACCGAGAAAGCCCAGGGAAAGCGCCAATCCCGCCAACGCTACGGACCGACCGTAACCTGGTCTCTGAAGTCGTCAACCATGCGCTCGGAGATGCCTTGAATGTTGGCGAGTTCATCGAGGCTTGCGAATGGACCATGCTCGTTCCGGTAGTCCACGATGCGTTGTGCCAACGACGGACCGATGCCCGGAAGCGATTCAAGCTCTGCTTCACTGGCCGTATTGACGTTGATTGGGCCGGTGGCCGACGTCGAGACAGGACTCCCCTGCACCGCGGGAGACGTGGACTCCGCGACTACGGTCTGGGTCGGAACCACAACCTGCTCTCCGTCTCGAAGCTCTGTCGCCATTTGCAGATTGCCGATGTCGGCCGTATCGGCGAGACCCGCCTGATCCAGAAGCGCGGCGAGTCGTGCGCCACGAGGGAGTGTGTAGAGCCCCGGAACTGAAACCGCGCCTCCCGCGTAAACCGTGATTTTGTCGTTACCGGTGATGGGCTCGACGCGCAGCACGAGGTCCTTCGTCCGGTCGCCACGCACGACGACGACGACCACCGCAATGGCCAGCGCGATGATTCCGCCGATTGTCAACAACCGTAGATGATTTCGATCCACCAGCGTCATTCCAATGATTTTCCAGCGGAGACTCCCAACACTATAAACGGGAAACCGCGCAAATCAAGACCATCGTTACTGCGCGACGCACCAAAATTGCTATACTTATCATCTTCAGTGGCAGGGCCCAACCTTAGTTGTGGCCCGGCTTGGCGTGCTCGAAAGGATGGTTTTCGGTGTCGCTCAGCGGCGTTATCCCTCTCTTGATGCGCGACACGTGGTTCTCCGCCTTTCGCAATTCGGTTGATCAGCTTCCGCGCTCCCGCGCGTTGGAGGTCGACGATCTTCCGGTGGCAGCCCGTGCCGCCTGCCTCGCTGCTCTCGTGACAGCGCACGATCGACCAATTGCGATCGTCACCAGCCGACAGGATTCAGCCGAAGAACTCGCAGGACTGCTGGCCGCGTATCTTGGCGAGCAGCCACTCGTGTGGCCAGCCATCGAGACATTGCCGTACGAGCAGCTCCCGCTCGACCGGACTACCAGCGCACGACGGGTCGAAATGCTCGCCGCGCTGGCGGATGGCAACGCTCGCGCAGTCATCATCCCAGCCAACGGCCTCTCCCAACTGGTAAGTCCTCCCGAGCAGCTCGAGCAAGAGCGCATGACCTTGAAGGTGGGCCAGCGGCTACGGCTGGACCAATTCATATCCGATTCGCTGGCCCAGGGGTTCGATCTGGTGCCGATGGTGACCGAGCCGGGGCAGATCAGCCAGCGAGGCGGCATCGTCGATGTCTTTCCGCCTTCTTCCGATCACGCAATTCGGATCGATCTTTTCGGAGACGAGATCGAGTCGATTCGCTATTTCGAAATCGAGTCGCAACGTTCCGTCCAGCGAATCGATGCGATCGATCTGCTCCCACCGATCGAAGTCTCCCTCGAGGCTGCCGCGCGCGCGGCAGCTGAACTGCGGGGACTCGAGACCGACACGCTTCGTCCTGAAGTCGAGGAGGAATGGCAGCGACTACTGCATCGATTGGAGCAGCGAGACATCAAGACCGGCATCGAACTGGTCGCTCCGTACCTGCTTCCGTCTGCCGGATCGATTCTGGACTACCTACCCGAAGACCATCTGCTCGTATTCGTCGAACCATCTTCGGTTCGCCTCGCCATTGAGCAGATCGAAGCACAGTCTGAAGAGCTCCGAGAAGCGCTGGAGAGCGCTGGGGAGCTTCCCGCCGGGTTGAAGCCGACCTACCACAATTGGTCCGCGATCTCAGAACGACTTCGCTCAACTCGTCAGCTTGCGTTCGGAAGCATTCCGATCGGTTGGAAGCCGTCGGTTGCTCGTCCGATCGGCGAGATGTCGATGTTCGCCACGGAGATGACGTCGTATGGCGGTCGGCTCGATCGCATGATCGAGCGGATTCGCGAACTGCTCGCGGACAATTGGTCCGTCGTTATTGCGACGGAGCAAGCACAGCGACTGCGAGAGGTACTCGAAGAGCACGAGATCTTCCCGCGTGTGCGCAAGGAGAATGCGGCCGCACCGAGCGCCGTTCATCCTCCATCGCCCGGCACCGTCGAAGTGATGCACGCCCGGCTCAACGGCGGCTGGAGCAATGACGAGATCAAACTGCTCTTGCTGAGTGACCGAGAGATCTTCGGGTACCGCCACGTCGTTAGACCCACACCTCAACGACGCTCGACGACCAATCCACTCACTCTTGAACGCCTCGAGGTAGGTTCATACGTCGTGCACACCGAGCACGGCATCGCGCGGTACGCCGGAATCGTGCGGCTAACCCTCAATGACGTCGAACGTGAGTATCTCCTGCTCGAATACGCGGACACAGATCGGCTCTATCTGCCGATCGACCAGATCGATCGCATCACGCCGTATGAAGGTGGCGGAATCTCGCCCAAGCTCACGCGCCTCGGCTCGCCCGAGTGGGCGCGCATCAAACAGCGCGTGCGCCGAGCGGTGCGTGAGATGGCCTTCGATCTGCTTCAGCTCTACGCCGCGCGCGAGTCGGCTCAGGGCGCTCCGATGGGCACCGACTCAGTCTGGGATCACGAGCTGCAAGAATCTTTCCCTTACAAGGAGACGCCAGACCAGCTCAGGGCCATCCAGGACGTGAAGCTGGATCTGGAGCAGATAAGACCGATGGACCGTCTCGTCTGCGGCGACGTCGGCTACGGCAAGACCGAAGTCGCGTTGCGTGCCGCATTCAAAGCCGTCAACTCTGGTTTCCAGGTCGCCATCCTGGTCCCAACCACCGTCCTGGCCCTGCAGCACACGCGCAGCTTTCAGTCACGCTTGGCCCCATTCCCGGTTCGCATCGAGATGCTCTCGAGATTGCGGACGCGCCAGGAGCAGAAAGTGCTTCTAGAGGATCTGGCGAACGGCAAGGTCGACATCGTGATCGGCACGCACCGGCTGCTTCAGACCGACGTGCAATTTCGGCGTCTCGGACTCCTCGTCATCGACGAAGAGCAGCGCTTCGGCGTAGCACACAAAGAGATGCTCAAACGCGCGCGCACCGACGTGCATGTCCTGACGATGACCGCGACGCCGATTCCGCGGACGCTCTATATGGCGCTATCGGGCATCCGCGATCTCTCGGTGATCAACACCCCGCCACGCGATCGCACTCCCATTCGGACCTTCGTGACGCCAAGTGGAGACAGACTGATTCGCGAGGCGATTTTGCGCGAGCAAAGTCGCGGCGGGCAGGTTTACTTCGTCCACAACCGCGTTCAGAGCATCCATCACGTTTTGCAACACTTGCAGCACCTCGTTCCGGAAGCGCGCTTCGGCGTGGGACACGGTCAGATGGACGAACACGAGCTCGAACGGGTGATGCTGTCGTTCGTTGAGAACGAGTTCGATGTTTTGCTCTGCACCACCATCATCGAGTCGGGTGTGGACATTCCGAATGTGAACACCGTCATCATCGACCAGGCGAACAACTTCGGCCTGACTCAGCTTTACCAGCTGCGCGGCCGGGTCGGACGCAGCAACCATCGCGCCTATGCCTACCTGCTGTATGACGACAAACGAGCGTTGAGCCAGGAGGCGGTCGCGCGGCTCGAAGCCATCCAGGAGGCAACCGAGCTCGGCGCGGGCTTCCAGATCGCGTTGCGTGACCTCGAGATTCGCGGTGCCGGGAACATCCTTGGTGCTGAACAGAGCGGTCACATCGCGGCGGTCGGGTTCGACTTGTATACGCGCATGTTGGCAACAGCCGTCGAAGAGGTTCGTCTCGGACATCCCATCGAGGAGCCGGAGCCGGTCTCTATCGACCTTCCAATCGAGGCGATCATTCCCGAGAGCTACGCCGGCAACGAAGAGGTTCGCGTGGATCTCTACAAGAAGTTCGCGTCGGTGCGGAGCTACGGCGAGCTGCGCGATCTGCAAGAGGAGCTGATCGATCGCTTCGGACCAATGCCTGATTCTGTCATACGGTTGACGGAGCTCGCACGTCTGCGCGTACGTGCGAGCCAGCTTGGAATCATCTCGATCATCGAGCGGGAGGGTGAGGTCTACATTCGGCCGGTCATCGGGGCGCGGATGAATCAGACCGAGCTCCGCGACGAGGTCGGCGACGGGGTCTACGTCACGCCCAACCAGGTGCGCATGACCATGTCGCGACTTTCGGTCGACATCTGGAGAGCGGTCTCCACGGTGATCGAAGCGGTCGAGAATTGCGATGCAACGGTCCTTGCGACCGCGAGCTGACGTGGATCAGTCGCGCAGATAGGCGATCGTCGCGCCTTCGCCGCCCTCGTTTCGCGGAGCCAGCTCGAACCGATCGATCACTGGGTGCGATCGCAACACTTCGTGAACCTCTGCCCGCAGCGCGCCAGTGCCCTTGCCGTGGATGATGCGCACGGAAGGCAAGCTTGCTCGGGCAGCGGAATCGAGATAGCGGTCGAGCGTTTCCGCCACCTCATGCACACGCATTCCGAGCAGCTGAATTTCGGGATCGACGGGCGGCGCGGCCGGCAACGTCGTAGTTCGCCGGCCACCACGCTGCGGTTCTGGCCGCGACTCCCGACGAACAGCTGTTATCGGTTGTGTCAGCCTGAATGAACCGGTCGCTACTTCGACGCTTTCACCGTCGTCCGAGATTGCGACGACTTCGCCACTTATGCCAACCGACGGCAAATTCACCCAGTCGCCAATACCGATTGGTTCAGGACGTGTCTGAACAGGTCGCTTTCGTCGGGCCGCACGGCGCAGCGTATCCTCGACCTGCTTGACGTCTTCGGGCTGTGGAACTGGCGGCGCCTCGTTGGTGCTCGGCACCGGTCGTTCGGCCTGACGACGCGCGCGCCGCAGGAATTCGCGTGCTTCGCTCACCTCTTGCTCGAGCTCGGCGATCGCGTCCTGTCTCGCATTCGACCGTTCCAGCTCGGCCGCATGCAGGGCTGACTCAGCTTCACGTCGGATTCGCTGGGCGTCGTCACGTTCGGCACGCGCTTGCGCCAGTGCCGCCTCGGCTTCCTTGCGCCGTTCCAGGATGTGAGCGAGGAGATCGTCGACATGCTCGGCGCCAGGATCCAGATAGCTGCGCGCGTCGTCGGCAATTGCTGCGGGCAGCCCAAGCCGTTGCGCGATCGCCAGCGCATTCGATCGTCCCGGAACACCAGTGATCAGTCGGTAGGTGGGTCGAAGCGTGGCGAGATCAAACTCGGCGCTGGCATTCTCGACGCCGTCGGTGGCATAGGCAAACGTCTTGAGCTCGGAATAGTGCGTCGTAACAATGGCAAGAGCGCCACGATCGAGCAATGCGGTGATGATCGAGCGCGCCAGCGCCGAGCCCTCCTGCGGATCGGTCCCGGCCGCGATCTCGTCGATCAAGACCAGGCTGCGACGTCCTGCCGCGCGCAGCATCGCAATAATCTTCGTCATGTGGCTGGAGAAGGTCGACAGGCTCTGTTCGATGCTCTGCTCATCACCGATATCGGCAAAGATGCCGTCGAACACGCTCATGCCCGAGCCATCAGCAGCCGGGACGAACATGCCAGACTGCATCATCATCGCCAACAAACCAACCGTCTTGAGCGCGACAGTCTTTCCGCCCGTGTTCGGTCCAGTAACGACCAACACGCGTTGACCATCGCCAAGTCGAATGTCGACCGGAACGACGGTCTCGGATGCAAGCAGCGGGTGACGGGCCTCTCGCAGATCGACAGCCTGCTCGCCCCCGTCTTCGTTGGCGATCACGGCTGGCTCGCGGGCACGCATATCGAACGATAGCCGCGCCTTGGCAAGTGCGATGTCGATGGCGGCCACAGCCTCAACGGTTTGACTTAGCTCGGATGCAACTGCGCTAATCTGCTCCGATCGCACGCGCAGGATCCGTTCGACTTCGTGCTCTTCGGCCATTTGGAGCTCGCGCCACTGGTTATTGAGCTGCACCACGTCCATCGGTTCAACGAAGAGCGTCTGTCCACTGGCCGACGTGCCATGAACAACACCCGGAACCTGTGTGCGCCGATCCGCTCGAACCGGGATCACGTAGCGGCCCTCGCGCATCGTGACGATTGGCTCCTGGATCGCGCTGTTCGGACCTGTGTCCGCGATCATGCGGTTCAAGCGGTCCAGAAGGCGCCGATGTGCCACGCGCACGTCGCGGCGAATGTCGCCAAGCTGCGGCGACGCACTGTCCAGAATCTCACCGCGCGACCCTACGGTCCGAGACAGATCGGCCTCGAGCCCTGGAAAATTCGCGATTGCCTCAACGAACTCCGCCAGGAAGGGATAGCTCTCATCCCATTTGTTTTGGGTGAACGTGCGGCGAAGTGAGCTCGATGACTGGATCGTGTCGAGCACTTCACGGAGATCGGCCGCCTGCAAGATGAAGCCGAGTCGCGCTCGCTCGAGGGTTTCTCGAATGTCGCGCACCCCGCCTACCGTGAATGACGGATTCCGGCTGGCGAGATCGACCGCTTCTCGAGTCACCGACAATAAGTAGCGAACTTGGGCGACGTCGCTCGTCGGGCCGATTTCGAGAGCACGCTCCGCGGCCACGGAAAACTGGCAGCGCTGCGACAGCATTTCGAGGAGTCTCGGGAATTCAAGTACGCGCGCGGAGTCCACCGACACTGTGTCGTCCCTCATCAATTCAACGTGAGTGCGATGTTGCAGATGGTTCGACGAGCCATGCCCACCGCCAAACCGAGCGATGTTGAATTGAATCAGAAATCAAAAGATAAGACCGCATGGAGCCACGATATCTGGCTCCATGCTAACCGCTCCAGCAAGTCTCGTCGCGTGCTTCACGACTAATGATTCGTGACCGGTTCGAGGATCGCGGGGACAATTCCCGGCGTCGCCGTGTCGACAGTGTCGTACAGATACGGGGACAGCCGCGTCACCTGATCAACGAGGATGGAACCGTCGTATTCGCTCACCAACCAGTTCGTGCCCCACCCATCGGGGAGGTTGTGGACCGTGTTGGTGGAGACCTGGGTCAGAATAGTCAACATCGTGGCTGAGAGGATGACGGACAGCAGAATGAGCCCGATGACCCCAACCACGCCGCCACGGAACTCCATCGAGATGTGACTCCGCAGACGAGAGATGCGGAACGATTTCAGCAACAGGTAATCGGCTCCAACGCCGGCCGCGAGCATGAGGAGTAGGAACGCGCCGAAATCGGCGATGTTTCGATCGATCGGGATGAACACATTCGAAATCACCACTCCGACTGGCTTGTAGAAAAAGGCGGCCAGCAAGGTGGCGATGATGAGCGAAAGCAGTCCGACGAGCGAGCGACCAATCCCGGCGAAAAACGCCGCGGTGAAGACACCGAGGAAGATGACGATGACAATCAAATCAACCGTGTTCATGACACGCTCCCTGGCGGGTGGATCGGGTTGGCGAAGCCGTGATCCCCGTCCGAGAAAGGAATTCGCACGTACGCAATCGTTGACACGAACATCTGTTCGCACCTATAATGCCAGTAGGTAGCCAGACTTTATGGTTACACAGGGCGGAGGCAGGGCAGGTTATGGCACGAAACCTTTCGCGAAGACAACAGGCGATGCTGGATTACATCGAGAAATTCCTCGATGAGAGCAACTACCCACCAACAATCCGCGAGATCCAGCGCGATCTGAGCATCTCTTCCACCAGCGTTGTCGACTACAACCTCAATATCCTCGAGCAGCGCAACCTGATTCGTCGCAACCGCAACATCTCGCGCGGCATCGAGGTTATCGGGCGGGTTCCTGCGGGCCACAACATCGTTCGCGTGCCGCTTGTCGGGCAAATCGCCGCCGGTCAGCCAATACCCGTCCTCGATGATTTTGTACAGGACGAATTGACCGAACAATTGGAGATTAGTACTGATTTGGTCGGGAGCCGAGAACATGGTCTCTTCGCTCTGCGGGTCAAAGGTTTGTCGATGATTGACGCGCTGATCAACGACGGGGATATCGTGATCTTGCGGCATCAGGACACCTGCGAGAATGGCGAGACGGTTGCCGTCTGGCTGCGCAGCGAAAAAGAGACCACGCTCAAGCGATTCTATACCGAAGGTGATCGGGTGCGACTGCAGCCGGCCAACGCTTCGATGGATCCGATCTACACTTCGTCCGACAACGTCGAGATCCAGGGCAAACTCATCACGGTCGTTCGGCCTTACCTCAACTAGCGATCAGATCCACTCAGCGCCGACCTAAACGTCGCGCTCGATCTTCCGCCGTGCTAGAACTGCGTGTCGACTGCGCGTTCGGTTCATGTCGGTTGGTCGTATCTGAAAGCTGATCTTGAGGTGCCGCGTTCGTGAGCGTCAATATCTGTGCGCCGGACATCGGTCATGATGCTCGGCACGTTTGGTCTTCGCCCGAAGGCAACGTTGCGGGCTCGCGCGCTCGGCATCGCCGCCGCTCTTTCGCGGCAGTTTGACTTCGCCCTGACGACCACGCCCTGGGACCACCCCGTCGATCGCGGAAAGCGTTGGGTCGAACAGGGGGTGCCGGTCCTCAACACCCACGTCGCACACCCACTTCTCTTCCCACTGGCCGTGCGCGAAATGGTCCGCGAATCGAACCGGCGCGACGCCGAGTTGATCCACCTGTTCAAACCCAAGGGATTCGGGGACCTGGCAGCACGTCAGTTGGCGCGCCGCTTGCCGGTTGTGGTCGACATGGACGATTGGGAAGGCGACGGCGGATGGAACCAAGCCGGAGGATACGGGCCGCTGCAACGGCGCCTGTTCGATTGGCAAGAACGGACCTGGCCACGAAAGGCGGCTGCCGTCACCGTCGCCAGTCGAGAACTGCACCGTCGCGCAATAGATCTTGGGGCGAACCCCGACGCGGTGTTCTATGTGCCCAATGGCCTCTCTCGAGATCGATTTCAGACGTTCTCCGACGCACGGGCCGAGGACGCTCCGGAGCCCATTCGCTCCGGGCTGAAGGATCGCCACGTTCTACTGCTCTACACACGATTCGTTGAGTTCCGTCCCAGTCTGGCGGCCGAGATTATTGCAGGAATTCGCCGCACGATTCCGGATGCGGTGTTGCTCGTGGTCGGCGCATCGGCCAGCGGCCATGCCGAGCACGAACTTCGCAGTCTGCTGCGAGAGACCGGATGTGCCGAGGCCGTCCACTTTGCCGGCTGGACCGAGCCTGACACGATTCCCGCGTTGCTGCGGCTCGGTGACGTCGCCATTCATCCGTTCGAGGACAACCTCGTCAATCGCTCTAAGTGTTCGGTGAAGCTCTTGGAGCTCATGGCATCGGGGATACCGGCTGTCACCAACCGCGTTGGAGAGAACGCTTCCATGATCGAAGACGACGTCTCGGGATTTCTCGTGCCTCCCGGTGATGTCGATGAAATGGTCCGGCGAGCAACAGTTCTCCTCAATGATGGCTCTCAGGCCCGAAGGATCGGCGAAGCAGCACGAGGTCGCGTCGCGAATCAGTATTTGTGGGATCACATCGCGCCGTCTGTAGGGCACGCGTACCGCTATGCCATCGGAGTTCACTCAAGCTCGAGACGGTAACGATCAGTCTCAAGAGACACGCCATCTCGCCGTTGAATGCGCCAAGAGCTACGTTTTCCGCACAAACCTACCTCGAGTTACTTTACGTATCGCTCCTTCCCTGTTACGATCCTGTTCGTACGCCGACAACCTATACAGCGGTCAAGTTCACGCGCCATCGCTTCGCAGGAGGGGAGACGTTAGATGGACATCGGGCGCTCGATATCCTACGTGTTTGAGGATAAGTCGTGGCTCAGCAAGATCCTGATCGGCGGCGTTCTGTCGATCATTCCAATCTTTGGCTGGTTCGTCGTGATCGGCTACTGGATGCGCACAGCGTCCAACGTGGCCAACGGCTATGAACTGCCGTTGCCGGAATGGAACGACTTCGGCGGCGACTTCGTCCGTGGGTTCAAGGCATGGCTCGCACTGATCGTTTGGGCCATTCCTCTTATCGTATTGGCGGTCTGTGCGGCGATTCCGTTAGCAGCCCTCAGTGGTTCTTCGAACGGCGCGGCGTCTGCCCTCGGCGGCCTTATGTTTGTTGGGGTCTGGGGAGTGGACGTGATTCTCGGGCTGGCGATCGCGTTCATCGCACCGGTCGTCGTTGGCCGAGTCGTCATGCAGAACAACGTCTCGGCCGCCTTCGACTTTTCTGGAATCATCGCCACCGCACGCAATAACGCGGGTCCCCTGCTGATGATCGTCGGGATGACTCTCGTGCTTCGTTTCGCCGCAAGCTTTGGCATCATCCTCTGCGGTGTCGGTGTCCTGTTCACCGGGTTCCTCTCAATCGTCATGTTGAGTCACCTCTATGGTCAATTTTGGCGACGGATGGGGCAATACGCACCGGTCGACACCGCCACGATAATCCCGGGACCGAGCGTTTAGCCCCGGTCTCCGCCGCTCTCCCATCGACGCATCACCCGAGGCGACATGCAGGTCGCCTCGGATTCGTTTACGCGCGCTCCAGTCGAAGGACGTTGGTGACCGATAGTTCATTTGGCGGACCGATTCGCGTGCTTGTGTCAACGATTCCGCCGCTGGATTGACATGCACAAGTTCACAATAAGAAGTTTGACACCGTCCGACTCAAGAAGGTACAATAGAGGCGTTCGGGTTTTGCGTGTTGACTGATCCGAGGGGTCGATGCAGTTCAAAGATTACTATCAGATTTTGGGAGTGCCCCGCGACGCCGACGAGAAGGCGATTAAGACCGCGTATCGTAAAAAGGCACGCCAATACCACCCGGACGTCAACAAGACCGACGCTTCCGCAGAAGAGAAATTCAAAGAGATCAACGAAGCGTACGAAGTCCTCAAGGACGCTGAGAAACGCTCTCGATACGATCGCTACGGCTCCGATTGGGAACGCTACCAGCAGACCGCGTCCAGCGGAACCACAAGCTCTACCGGTGATTTCTCCGATTGGTTCTCAGGCGGGCGCTCAACTGGCCGCGGAACTCGCTATGAACAGCGGACCGAAGATTCATCTGGCTTCTCCGACTTCTTCGAGACGTTGTTCGGGGACACGTTCGGTCGCACGACGACCAGGCGTCGAGCACGTCCGCAGCCGCAGCGTGGTCAGGATTTCGAGTATTCACTCGACATCAGCATGGCTGACGCATTGGCCGGAACGACGCGCCGATTCGACGTCCAGGTTCAGGAGCAGTGTGAGACGTGTCACGGCATGGGATTGAATGGCACCAACGTCTGCGCGGTCTGTAATGGTGACGGGTACGTCCGCCGCATGAAGACGCTGGAGGTCAAGGTGCCGGCAGGCGTTCGCACCGGCTCGAAGGTGCGTATCGCCGGTCAGGGCTCACCAGGCGTGGCTGGCGGTCCGAACGGTGATATCTACCTGAATATCACCATCAAGCCGGATTCACGCTTCGAGCTCGATGGCGACAATATCAGGACGGAAGTCGAGGTGCCGCTGTACACCGCGGTTCTGGGTGGCGAGGTTCGTGTCCCTACCATGGACGGGCCGGTCGAACTCCGCATTCCGCAAGGGACGCAAAACGGCCAGCTGTTCCGTCTACGTGGTAAAGGAATGACCTCCGTCAACGGAAAACCACGTGGCGACCTACTTGCTCGCCTCAAGGTACGGCTGCCCACCGATCTCAATGAGCATGAGATCGAACTCTTCGAGCAACTCCGTGATTCTCGAGTGGTCAAAGTCTAGTCGCCTCGCGACCTTCGTCCCGCCAATGTCAAACATCGTGTTATAGTAGTCGATGGTCCGCGACAGTCATGCTCGCGGGCCGTTGAGTGTGCCTGGCAAGGGGGACGGCGTGGCAGTTACCATCATTATCGGCGGCCAGTGGGGCGACGAAGGCAAGGGCAAGATCACCGATGCGCTGGCTGCGCGCGCGAGCATGGTCGTCCGCCCGAACGGCAGCACGAATGCCGGCCACACCGTTCAGACCAAGGACGGTGTCTACAAATTCCATCTCGTGCCGTCGGGTGTGCTGCATCCTGGTTGCGATTGCGTGATCGGCGCCGGTGTCGCCATCCCGCCAGGCGATCTCTTTGCCGAGATGGACGATCTGACCAGCCGGGGCATCGACCTTTCTCACCTCTTCGTCAGCGATCGCGCCAACATCATCATGCCGTTCCATCCCCTCCTCGATCAGCTCGAAGAGGAGCGCCGGGGCACGCACAGTATTGGAACTACGCTCCGGGGCAACGGTCCCGCCTATGCCGACAAAGCCGGCCGCCGCGGCGTGCGCGTGGCCGACCTCCTGGACGAAAAGTCGTTGATCGATCGATTGAACCTGGTCGTCCCTGAAAAGAACATACTTCTCTCGAGCCTCTACGGTGCCGAGCCGCTCGATCTGCAGGAGATGCTCGAGAAATTCGCCGCCTACGGTGAAAAATTGGCACCGCGCGTCGTCGCATCCGAAATGATGGTCCAGGACGCCATCGAAGCCGGTCGCTCGATTTTGATCGAGGGCGCTCAGGCCGCTTTGCTGGACATCGACTACGGGACGTATCCATACGTTACGTCGACTTCACCGACGGCCGCCGGCGCGTGCCAGGGCGCGGGCATAGGGCCGACTCAGGTCACATCTGTCGTCGCGGTGTACAAGGCCTACACTACCCGCGTTGGGGCAGGTCCGTACCCGAGCGAGCTGATGGACGAAACCGGCGAGGAGATGCGCCAGCGTGGACGTGAATTTGGCACGACCACCGGTCGTCCGCGGCGCACGGGATGGTTCGACGCGGTTGCCGCGCGTTATTCCGTTCGACTGAACGGAGTCACGCACGCGGCCATCACCAAGCTCGACATCCTCGATCCGCTTGAGGAAATCAGCATTTGCATTGGCTATGAACTCGACGGACAGCGCATGTCAGCGCCCCACGCCGTCGCAGAGGTCTACGGGCGATTCACGCCGATCTACGAATCGATGCCCGGGTGGCAGAGCGACACGTCCGAGCTGACCGACTACGATCAGCTTCCGACAAACGCCAAGCGGTACGTCGATCGGCTCGAGGAGCTTCTCGGCGTTCCCGTCTCAATGGTTGGACTTGGGCCGTCTCGCGATCAGCTGCTGTGGCGTCGAGAAGACCTGATCCACTAGCGGTCGCGATCCGGTGACACGGACGGTTGACGTCCGGTACGGGACATCATAGACTCCGAACGATTCCTCGACACCGCCGCAGATCACCCCGAATAAGGAGTGCTCATTGCTTGATGCCAAGCAAATTCAGAAAATCATCCCGCATCGCTATCCCTTTCTACTCGTCGATCGCATCATCGAGATCGAGTACGGCAAGCGTGCGGTTGGCATCAAGAACGTGACAATGGGTGACCCGTTCTTCCAGGGCCATTTTCCGGATCACCCCGTCATGCCCGGCGTCCTCATCGTGGAGGCGTTGGCGCAGGTCGGTGCTGTGGCGCTCCTCGGCATGGAGGAGTATCAAGGCAAGCTGGCCCTCTTCGCGGGAATCGATGGCGTGCGCTTCAAGCGGCAGGTGATTCCCGGCGACGTGCTGCGACTCGAGGTCGAAGTCGGCAAGATGCGTCGCGGAGTCGGAATCGGCAACGCTGAGGCAACCGTCGACGGGCAACTCGCCGCACGCGGTCAACTCATGTTTGCCGTCGTCGACGATACTTCCGGATCCTGAACGACTGATGCGTGATCAGGTCGTCGGACTTCTCGCGCGCGCCATCGACCGATCACGACTTCCGGCCAATGCCGATTTGCCCTCGCCCGACTCAATTCAGCGTATTCTCGTGGTAAAGCCCTGCTGTTTCGGCGACGTGATGATGGCGACTCCGGCGATTCGAGCGATCGCGTTGCACTTTCCGGACGCAGTCATCGACGTCTTGACGACGTCCTGGTGCGCCGAAGCGCTGCGAAACAATCCGCGCGTGCGATCGGTCTATCGCTATCCTGACACGCTCACGATTGTCGGCTTCCTCAGCCTGGCGCGAAAGATTCGACAGGGACGATACGATCTGGGCGTTAGCCTGGACCGATCTCCGATCGTCAACAGTCTTCTTTTCGTTTCTCGGATTCCGGAACGCGTGGGAATCGACAGCTCAGGACGCGGCGTGGGTCTGACCCGTCGAGTCTCACCGCGGGTTGGCGAACATGAAACCGACCTCTATATGCGAGTGGCAAAAGCGATCGGGGCCGGAAACGACGACCCCAAGCCGGAATACTGCGCGCAATCGGACGCGCGGCGAACGGCAAGCCGACTCCTCGACGGGCTGTCTCGGCCGATCGTCGTCATTCATCCGGGCGGGGCTGTCAATCCGGGATCAAGCTTCCTGTCTAAGCGCTGGCCCGCTGAGATGTTTGGACAGCTTGCGTCGGAGCTCATCCAGCGGCACGGCGCCAGCGTGGTAGTGGTT
Organism: uncultured Chloroflexia bacterium; assembly: GCA_963822235.1. Taxonomy (GTDB): domain Bacteria; phylum Chloroflexota; class Chloroflexia; order Thermomicrobiales; family Thermomicrobiaceae; genus CALAGB01. The sequence continues at coordinate 1,218,025 of CAWGGU010000001.1, read as the reverse complement.
GGCACGGAATCAGACGAATCCGCGACGCAGGGTACGATTGATTTCACCGACGGCGATGTCACCGATCTGTCTGCCCGGTTGACGGTGCCGGAGCTTGCGGCAGTATGTGAACGAGCGCAGCTCTACGTCGGAAACGACAGCGGAATGTCGCATCTCGCTAGCGCCGTCGGTACTCCGACCGTCACCATCTTCGGGCCGACCGATCCTGACATGTATCGGCCGCTCGGGCCCGACAGCGAGGTCTGCTCCTCCGGGTTTAGAACTCCATCCAACGGTGCGCGCGATTTGCGTCGTCCTACGCCGCACAGCGACGAAAACACCGACATCAGCATGGTATCGGTCTCCGACGTGCTGCAGACGTGCGAGAAACTGCTGGCGATCGCTGAACGAACCGGTGTTTCGTGATGCGGGTGCTCGCCCGTTCCGCGATGCGGGCGTCAGTGCGTGCGCGGTCCCGTGAGCCATATGAGCCAAATCCGCGGCATGTCTGGATCGTGCGACCCGATCATTTGGGTGACGTCCTCTTGGTGCGACCCGCCCTCAAGAGGATTCGCGCAGCGCTGCCCGATTGGCACATCACGTTGGTCGTCGGCCCGTGGTCGCGCGCCGTCGTCGAGGATGAAAATAGCGTCGACGAGGTCATCACAGCCCCGTTTCCCGGATTCACGCGCGGCAATCGAGTTCCGCCCTGGGAGCCGTATCAAGAACTTTTGAGCGAAGCCGAACGTCTGCGAGAAATCCGTCCCGCTGCCGTGGTGATTCTCCGTGACGATCATTGGTGGGCTGCTCTGATGGCGCAGGTCGCCGGGGCACCCGTGATCATTGGAGCCGATCACCCAAGCATGAACGGATTGCTAACCGATCGAATTTCGACCCGCGGCCAGCACTGGGTGGCGCGGAACATCGAAATGCTTGACGGCGCGGCGCAGATTCTCGGAGCAGATGTCAATCCGTTCGTCGCAAGTCCGACAACCGACCCGCTCATCTGGAACGTGACCGAATCGGATCGTGCCGAAACATCCGCGCTGTTGATGTCCGCCGGGATTGAAGGTCCATTCGCGGTGATTCACCCAGGAAGCGGAGCGCCGGTCAAGCTGTGGCCGGTCGATCGCTGGGCTCAGGTCGCGGACGCTTTTGCCGCAAGCGGCACGACCGTCCTGTTGACCGGCAGCGAAGCGGAAGAACCGCTTTTGACGCAGATTCGCGACGTCTCGAATTCAAACCCAACATCACTGGCTGGGAAGACGACAATCCGAACGTTGGCCGCTATTTTCGAGCAGGCGGTGATCGTGGCGGGTGTCGACAGTGGGCCGCTGCATCTCGCGGTGGCGGTGGGCACTCCGACTCGTCATATCTACGGGCCCAGCGACGTTGCCAGCTACGGTCCATGGGGCGATCCCGCCCGGCACCGTGTCATCACCGCTGGACTCTCCTGCCAGCGCTGCGGCGATCTTGGGCTTTCTCGTCCAGAGGGCGCAGGTTGCATGGTGGCGGTCACAACCGAAACGATCCTCGATTCGATTCAAGATCTGCGTTTGAGCCATGCCTGACGCGCGCGCCTCAATCATTGGCATCGACGCCAGCCGGGCCGCGATCGCTGAGCAGACAGGCACCGAGCGGTACTCCCGGCGCATCATCCAGGAACTGCTCGATCTAGCCACTGATGGAAACGTGCGGCTCTACGTCAACGGCAATACCCCGATCGCATTCAGGCAGCGAGCCAATGTGAGTCAGCGATTGATCCCTTTTCCGCGGGTCTGGACCCATCTCCGACTATCAACCGAGCTTGCACGCCATCCCGTCGACGCCCTCTTCGTTCCCTCGCACGTCGTCCCGCCGATTCATCCCCGTGCGACCGTCGTCACCATTCATGATCTTGGCTATCTCCACGAGCCCCAGGCGCATACCGATAGTTCGCGGCGCTACCTGGAATGGTCGACACGCTGGAGCGTGAAGGCGGCGCGACGAATAATCGCCATCTCCGAGGCGACAAAGCAGGATTTAGTCACCAGCTGTGGCGTGGCGGCCGAGAAGATCAAAGTTGTCTACCACGGTGTGGATGAACGCTTTCGGCCGGCCGACCAAGCACAGATCCGGCGGGTTCGCACGTGGTTGGGCATAGACGGTCCGTTTATTTTGTACGTCGGAACGATCCAACCACGAAAGAATCTCGTGCGCCTCATCGAGGCCTTCGAGATCATTGCCGACCGGCGTCCTGATCTAACCCTTGTGCTTGCCGGCAAACTCGGCTGGAAGACAGATGAGATCACTGCCGCCGCGCGCAATTCTCGCCACTCGAAAAGGATTCTGCTTCCTGGTCACGTGGCGGATGAAATGCTTCCCTCCCTCTACTCCGCGGCTGAAGTCTTCACGTTGCCGTCTCTCTACGAGGGCTTCGGCATGCCGGTCATTGAAGCAATGGCCTGCGGGACGCCGTGCGTCGTTTCCGACCGCGGGTCGTTGTCGGAAGTCGCAGGCGACGTTGCCATCGTGGTCGATCCGCTGGATGTGACCGCGATCGCGACGAGCATTATCACCCTTCTGAATGGCGAAGTGCACTCCAGACGGGTGGAAGCCGGCATCGCCCGCGCCAGCTCCTTCAGCTGGTCGAATGCCGGTGAGAAGACGATGCAAGCGATCTGCGACGCGTTACATGATGGAAGCTGATCGGATGGCTGATCAGCTCGATCGCGTTCTGGTGGTCAAGCTGGCCGACATGGGCGACGCGATCCTGGCGACCTCAGCGATTGGCGCGCTGCGACAAACTTATCCGTATGCCCGCCTCGACGTGCTCACCGCGGGCGCCGGTGCGTCCATCTTCCACCTGTGTGACTCGGTCGACGACGTCATCACACTCGACAAGCAAGCGTTCGACCATCCAACCGGGCTGCTCAATCCGCGTTCGGCGGCCTCACTTCTGGCATTGACGGCGCGACTCCGCTTTCGCCGATATGACGCGATCGTGCTAATGCACCACTTGACGACTGACTTTGGTGCGAAGAAATTCAGCTGGCTGTGCACGGCGATCGGCGCTCCAATTCGGGCCGGTCTCGACAATGGACGAGGCACGTTTTTGACTCGTCGAGCAACTGATTATGGATTCGGGTTCAAGTCCGTCCATGACTATGGGCTGGACGTGGTCGCGCTGCTGGGAGCAGACGTCGAAGGAGCCCGTCCACATATATCGATTCCCGCAGAAGCTGATCGGCAGGTCGATCATTTGCTCCAAGCCGCAGGGATCCGGAACGAGTTCATCGCGATTCATCCCTCGGTCGGTGGTTACGCGACGGCCAGAAACTGGTTCCACGATCGCTTCACTGCGGTCGCTCGATCGATCCGCGAAGAACTTAGCGTACCGGTGGTGCTCGTCGGTGCGGATGACGCGTCGGAGCGCCGCGCAGCAAATTGCGCAAGGATCACTGTCGATCAACTTGGTGGGGCAAACATCGATTCCACAGCTCGCGTCGCTCGTCCAGCGAGCGCGTCTGGTGATTGGCGCCGACAGTGGTGTTGTGCACCTTGCGGCTGCACTCGCTGTACCCACGATTGCCATATTTGGGCCGTCGAATCATAAAGAATGGGCTCCCTACGGATCAGTCTCCTCTGACGAGTTCACTAGAGATCCGTCGCGTTCTCAAGTCGTTGTGGTGCGCTCCGACATCCCCTGTTCACCATGCTTCTACACCGGTTTCTCGCTCGGACGTCGCGACGGTTGTACTCTCCGAACATGCCTCAACGATGTTTCCGCCAATGAGGTTACCCAAATCGCAACTACAATTCTCACTCACAATCGAGATAACAAATCCACAAATTGAACCGGGCAAAGACTGGCAATTCCTTCAAGTCGGTTGTTCAATTGACTGTGTAGTGACGCCTGTCAATTTGGTCGATTGCCGCTCGCGGCAGCCAATTGAATCAACGTCCTGAGTGAATTCGATATCCGCGCGGCTCCACAAGCGCTGTCGGATATCGTCAGCCGCTAGTGGAGGTCCGGAGTTCGTGGGTAACAAAAAGATCAGAGTAGCCATCGTTGGCGTGGGGAACTGCGCCTCGTCTCTTGTTCAAGGTGTTGAGTACTACAAGAACGCAGATCCGGGTGAGTTCGTCCCTGGTTTGATGCACGTCGACCTGGGCGGCTATCACATTGGAGACATCGAATTTAGCGCCGCCTTCGACGTCGATGTGAATAAAGTTGGCAAAGACCTATCCGAAGCGATCTACGCCGAGCCGAATAACACCTTTCGCTTCGCAGACGTGCCGCACCTGGATGTGCCGGTTTATCGTGGCATGACCCATGACGGTCTGGGCAAGTACCTCTCAGAGATCATTACCAAGGCGCCCGGCCCGACTGCGGACATCGTTCGCATCCTGCGCGAAACTAAGACCGACGTGGTCATCAACTACCTGCCGGTCGGCAGCGAGATGGCGACAAAGTGGTACGTCGAGCAAGTCCTCGACGCCGGTTGCGCATTTGTCAACTGCATTCCCGTCTTCATCGCCCGCGAGGAGTACTGGCAGAAGCGCTTCCGGGACCGTGGTTTGCCGATTATTGGCGACGACATCAAGAGCCAGGTCGGCGCAACCATTACCCACCGCATGCTGACGCGATTGTTCGCCGATCGCGGTGTGCGCATAGACCGCACCTACCAACTGAACTTCGGTGGCAACACCGACTTCCTAAATATGCTTGAGCGCGAGCGGCTTGAGTCCAAGAAGATCTCCAAGACCAACGCCGTTACCAGTCAGATTGACTATCCATTGGACAGCGACAACGTGCATGTCGGTCCGAGCGACTACGTGCCGTGGCTGAAGGACCGGAAATGGGCGCACATCCGCCTCGAGGGCACGACCTTTGGGGACGTTCCGCTCAACGTCGAAATGAAGCTCGAAGTCTGGGACTCGCCGAACTCGGCCGGTGTGGTCATCGATGCGCTGCGGTGCGCCAAGCTGGCCATGGACAACAACATCGGTGGGGCGCTGCTGGCGCCGTCCGCGTACTTCATGAAATCGCCGCCGATCCAGTATCATGACGACGAAGCGCGCGAGATGGTCGAGCGTTTCATTCGGGAGACCGCGGCGCAGCGAGCGGCTGTCGAGGTTCCCACGGACGACTAGCCCGCGCAGAACAACCAGTGAGTAACTGAGTGGCGGCCGGGCTCTTTCTGGCCGCCATTCCACCTCTTCAGTCCATGACGGACCGGGACGAACCGTGTCCACGTTCCGAACGTTCTGCCGCATTCGCGTCAAGGATTGAGATGACCAGATCGACCTCGGCCATCGCAATCAATCTGTCATTCGTGCTTCATGAGCGATCTGACTCACCAGTCGTCTCACGATATGCGACAGAAATCGAGCGCCATCGACGTGACCGCGAGCGTATGGTGTCCAAGCTTCAAGGTCTCCCAACGGAGCACCTCCGTCGCAGAATCGTCGTCGAGGCAGACGTTCCAAGGTCGGACCAATCTAGACTTCGTATTCTGTCCGTCGAGGTCGGTGCCTGGCGCATACTTGAACCGTTGCTGCTGGCGACATTTCCTGATCTCGACCGGACCAGTCTCTCGACGTGCTTCGTCGATGGAGGCGGCGTGCAAAGGGCAACGCGTGCCCTTTTTCAGGCGCCCGCGCGTATCTGTCTGCCGACCGACGTTGTTTCGACTGAATCGGACATATACTTCGCGGCGGCCATCGTCAGACCTGGGGGTGAGACGGTGCAGCTTCGCCTTGAGCCGCTATCCAAGGGCAGCGTCGTACAGGACGATCAGTCCGCCTGGGAGCCAGCCAAAGCTTCAATTGAGAAAACATTGCGCGAATTTGTGTTGCAGTGGGATTGTGGTCGATCATTGTGGGAACGACCGGTCGAAGAGACGCTGGCGGAGTTTACTCGTGCTTCAAATGGTTGTGAGGACGCCTGAATGTGGACGTTGAGAGCCTTGCGGATCGGAGCCGTTCTGACTCCCATTGTTCCGGCATGGTTCGGATACGGCCTGTGTCGAGTGATTGCCGTCATCTTCTATTTGGTGAAGGTGCCGACTCGCAGACAAGTAATCGAAAACCTGCGGCACGTGGAACCGCGTTGCTCGTGGCTACGCTATCAACTGGATGCGGTCAAGGTCTTCGTCACGGTGAACGCCAACTACTACGATATGCTACGCATTCGATCGGTCGACCGAGACATCTTCAACGAGCTCTTGACGGTTCATGGCAAGGAGCACCTGGATCGGGCGCTGAGCGAGGGCAAAGGCGTCATCGTTCTCTCTGCCCATCTCGGAAATTTCAGCGTGGTCGGAAAATATCCAGCGTCCGTCGGAATTCGATCGGCCATCATCGCCGAACGCGTGCAGCCGCCCGGACTCTTCAACTACATGGTTCGACTCCGTAGCACAGCGGGCACCGATATTCTTCCGCCTGGACGCGAGGCGATCCCTCCCATACTGCGGCTCCTCCGCTCGAACGGGGTGCTGCTGGTGGCTGGTGATCGCGACGTATCTCATCAGGGAATGGACGTTGAATTCTTCGGCGAGATCGCTTCGCTCCCTGCTGGCCCGGCGCTGCTGGCTATGCGGACCGGCGCGGCGCTCATCCCTGCCTACACCATCCGCTCGTCGACTCGTCGCTCCGAGGTATACATCCGTCCGCCGCTGGAACTGCTGCGTTCTCATGACCGCGAGGCCGATTTGCTCCAGAACATCCAGATCATGGCGCACGCGCTCGAAGAGATGATCTCGCACGATCCGACTCAGTGGGGCGTTTTGCAGCGTGTGTGGGGCACTCCTCCAGAGACCATTCAGCAGCGCGGCGAAGGCATTGGATCGGTCCCAACCCATTTTTCGGAGCACAGTGACGTTCCAAACTTGTCACTGCCGACAATCGAGGAACGTCACGCGGAATCGACGTCTACCACGCGATAGCGATATCCCTGATCGACAAGGAACCGCTGGCGTCTGGCAGCAAACTCCACCTCGCGCGTTCCTGCCACGACCAGAGTGTAAAAGGTTGCGCGCGTGCCCGCGTCCTTCGGCCTGAGCACTCGTCCAACTCGCTGCGCCTCCTCTTGGCGCGAACCGAACGCGCCCGAAATCTGGATGAGGACCGACGCTGAAGGCAAATCAACGCCAACGTTGGCCACGCGAGAGAGCGCGAGACGGGTGACCTCGGACGAGCGAAATTGAGTGTACAAATCGCGTCGTACCTGCGCGGAAGTTTGGCCAGTCACCATGGGAGCATCGGCAGCGCGCGACGCGGCAGCCACCTCGGTGAGACGGTGCGCAACGATAAGTGTCTGCTCATCGCGGTGCCGTTCCAGGATGCCGCGCGTCACTCTGAGCTTGGCGGCGAGCATCCGATCGGCGGTCAATTGTTTCGTGCGTGAGAGGTGAATCCGAAGCTCAACACAGTCGACCGGGGCAATCCAACCGTGACGCTCGAGCTCGCGCCATGGCGCCGAGTAGACCGTCGGGCCAACGAGCGAGAATACCTCTCGTTCACGCCCGTCTTCGCGAACGAGCGTCGCGGTCAACCCAAGTCGCCTGATCGATTGCACCGTTGCACTCTGCCGGAAGACGTCGGCCGGCAATGAATGCACTTCATCGTAGATGATCAATCCCCAGGGCTGGTCGAGCACTTCAGCCAACCCAACGCCCGAGCCGTTCGCGGCGGTCGTGAGCGCCTGATACGTCGCGACGGTGATCGGACCGGTCTGCACGCCGCGCCGGTAGTTCACAATCGATTTCTCGTCGATCGTCGTCATGGAGCGGAAGTGCTCTACCCACTGATCACCAATCGTGCGGCTCGGCGTGATGATCAGCGTTCTGGCATGCAAGTTGGCGGCGATGGCAACGCCCACCACCGTCTTGCCCGCGCCGCACGGGAGCAGGATCACCCCTCCAGAGAGCGCTTGCGTGACGAAGCGCTGGACCGCCCGTTCTTGATACGGACGCAACTTCACGTCAGGCTTGAGGCTGAGCTGGGATGATGGCGCGGCGGATAGGCTGGCTTCGTCCAGCACTGGGTATCCGCGTTCGGCCAGTCGGGCCTTGATCCAACCTCGCCGTGCAGGGTCCACCTGCACGGCCAGTCCGTCGAATTCAAGCGCAAGCTCCCCGGCGATCGTGCGCAGGAGGGCGATGTCGTCCGACTCAATCCACAGATACGACGAATCGCCTTTCAGCCGGAGCACTCCATATGCGCTCATGGCACGCTGAATGTGCGCCAGCAGGCTCGGGGGTGGGGTGTTCTGCCCCGATTCGGTCAACCACGTCACGATCTTGCCAGCGTCGAGGCCCGAAGCGGCGGCGGACCAGAGCGACAAATCAGTCACCCGATAGACGTGGTACGGCCCTGCCGCTTGCTGCAGTTCGGCAAAGGCGCGCAGTTTATCGCGAGCCGAGTCGAACGTCTCGGCCTCGGACATCAGCAGAATTGAATGATCGTTTTGAAACACGAGCGCTCGATCAGTGCGCCGCATTGAGCCGCCATCTCGTTCGGAACTCGGCACCGCCGTCGAATCGTGGATGATACCCGCTCACGGCTTTCGAACCCACCGCCGTGGGCGCGTTCGAGTGGTGCATGCAGTAATCTAGGGTATCGTGGGAGACACAGGAATCAATCTCAAGCGGGACTTGGAGTGTGCATGAAGATCGTCGATGCGGATACCGCCGTCAAGCTCGTGAACTCCGGCGACCGCGTTTACGTGCATGAAGCGGCCATGGCGCCGGCTTCGCTCATTGATGCATTGGTCCGCCGGGGTGATGAGCTTCAAGACGTCGAGATCATGCACCTGCATACCGAGGTAGCCGCTCCGTACGCGTCCCCCGAATACGCCGGGCACTTTCGTCTCAACGCACTCTTCGTCGGGGCCAACGTCCGCAACGCGGTCAATGCGGGGGATGCTGATTACACGCCAGTCTTCCTCTCTGAGATCCCGTCACTCATCGCAGATGGCCCACTCAACGTCGACGTCGCGCTCGTGCAGCTTTCGCCGCCCGATCGTCATGGCTATTGCCGGCTGGGGACTTCGATCGCGTGCGCTCGGTCCGCCGTCGATCGAGCCAAGGTGGTCATCGCGGAGTTCAATCCGCGCGTCCCTCGCACGATGGGGAATTCCGCGGTCCACGTCAGTCGCATCACGGCCGCGGTCGAGGTCGATCGGCCGCTCCCGGTGCATGAGCCACCGAGAATCTCCGAGACGGAAAAGCGGATCGGAGAGAACGTGGCGTCGATCATTCCCAATGGGGCAACGCTCCAGGTTGGCATCGGGTCGATCCCGGCCGCCGTACTGCATGCCCTTTCAGGGCACGAAGACCTTGGCGTCCACACCGAAATGTTCACCGATGAGCTGATCGATCTCGTGGAGTCCGGCGTCGTGACCAATCGGCTCAAAACGCGATTCCAGGGGCGCATCGTCACCTCGTTCGCAAGCGGCACGCAGCGCCTGTTCGACTTCGTCAACGACAATCCGCTCGTGGAGTTTCATCCGTCCAACATCGTGAACGATCCGGCCGAAATTCGTCTGCAGCATTTGATGGTGGCGCTCAACTCGGCCATCGAGATCGATCTGACGGGTCAGGTCTGTGCCGATTCGATCGGTGAACGCATCTTCAGTGGCATCGGTGGACAGATGGATTTCATTCAAGGAGCCATTCGCGCACGCGATGGGCGCGCCATCATCGCCCTCCCCGCCACAGCCCAGGGAGGCGCCACGTCCCGCATCGTCCCGCGCCTCAAGCCCGGGGCGGGCGTGGTCACGACACGAGGACACGTGCAATGCATCGTGACGGAATATGGCGCCGTGAATCTTCGAGGGCGCTCGCTCCGCGAACGTGCCGAACTCCTCATCAGCATCGCCCATCCCGATTTTCGAGCAGAGCTTCGTCAAGCGGCCGTGGAACGCAAGATTTTCACAGCGTAACGAAGATTCGAGGCAACAAGTTCCCGATTCGGGCCGATTCCGTTCCACGTGCACTACCCTGGATCAGCGTGCCCCAGCCGCGTCGACGCCGCTTCAAAGGGAGCTGCTTTCCCTATTGGTCTGACGTGTCCATCCACTCAGTGGCAATCTGTCGAACTTACGACGGAAAACCGACGAATTGCGCAATTCAAACGCGCGACTTCGCGCTCCTCGAACTTGACTCAATCCGCCGGTGAGGGCCGAAAAATGGTAAAATTCATCGGATAGTGATTCGAAATTACCTCGTCTGGAGGCCCAGATCCGTGGACATCGGCTCAGTCCGTCCTATCGATATCGACTCGGAGATGCGGCGTTCGTATCTCGATTACGCAATGAGCGTGATCGTCCAGCGCGCCCTTCCGGACGTCCGTGATGGACTGAAACCAGTACAGCGTCGAATCCTCTATGCGATGCACGAAATGGGACTTCGACCGAACACCAAATATCGCAAGAGCGCAGGTATCGTCGGTGAAGTGCTTAAATCGTTTCATCCCCACAGCGATACTGCGGTCTATGACGCTCTCGCGCGCATGGTGCAGCCTTTCTCGCTCCGATATCCACTCGTCGATGGGCAAGGGAACTACGGTTCGGTCGACGGCGATGCACCGGCGGCCATGCGATACACCGAAGCCAAGCTCGCCGCGATTACCGAAGAGATGCTGCGGGACATCGATAAGCAGACCGTAGAATTTCGCCCCAATTACGACGGCGAAGCGTTCGAACCGTCGGTGCTGCCGGCGAAACTCCCGAACCTGCTGATAAACGGCGCATCTGGTATCGCCGTCGGCATGGCGACCAACATCCCTCCGCACAACCTCACAGAGGTCTGCAATGGTCTGATCTACTTGATCGACAATCCTGATGCGACCATTGAGGACCTGGTCGAGATCGTGACGGGCCCAGATTTCCCGACCGGTGGCATCATCCTCGGTCGCGAAGGCATCCGTGCCGCGTACGCCACCGGCAAGGGTCGAGTGGTGGTGCGAGCACGAGCCATGGTCGAGGAGAGCCCGCGCAACAATCGTTTCGACATCATCGTCACTGAACTCCCCTATCAGGTGAATAAGTCGGTGCTGATTGAGCGCATTGCAGATTACGTCAAGCTCGGTCGTCTTGACGGCATCCACGATCTGCGCGATGAGTCGGATCGCACCGGTATGCGCATCGTCATCGAACTCAAGCGAGACGCCCAGCCTGGCAAAGTACTCAACGCCCTGTATAAGCACACAGCGCTACAGCAGTCTTTCGGTGTCAACATGCTCGCGTTGGTGGAGAACGGCACACAGCCTCGCGTCCTGACGTTGAGGCGCGTGTTGCAGCTGTATCTCGATCACCGGCAAGAAGTCGTTCGACGCCGCACCGAGTATGAGCTGACTCGAGCGCGCCGCAGGGCACACCTCATGGAGGGGCTCAAGATCGCCCTCGATCACCTCGACGAGGTGATCCAAACGATCCGAGCGTCACGAACGTCGGACGAGGCTCGCCAGCGATTGATTGCCCTCCTGGGTCTTTCCGACGCGCAGGCGGACGCCATTTTGGAGATGCAGCTTCGACGGCTCGCCGCTCTCGAGCGACGCCGTATCGAAGACGAATATCGTGACCTGCTCAAGGAAATTGCCGCTCTCGAAGAATTGCTCGCCGACCCGGCCAAGATCCTGGCGGTCATTCGCGAAGAGCTCACCGATCTACTCGAAAAATTCGGTGACGAGCGGCGCACGCAGATTCAGGACATCTCCGGCGAGATCACCGACGAAGACCTCATCCCCGAAGAAGACGTGCTGGTCACGATCACCAATCGTGGCTACATCAAGCGTCTGCCGCACGAGACCTATCGCGTCCAACGGCGTGGTGGAAAGGGCGTGACCGGCGTCACATTGCGGGACGAAGACGGCGTACAGCATATTGTCGCGGCAAACACCCACAACAGTCTGCTCTTCTTCACCGACCAGGGCCGTGTCTACCAACTGAAGGTCTACGACATTCCTGAGTCCAGCCGAACGAGCAAGGGCATTCCGGTCGTCAATCTGATCGGGCTGCATCCCAACGAGACGATCACGACGTTGTTGCCGGTCGCCGACTTCGACGCGGCCTCGTATCTGTTCATGTGCACACGAAACGGGCGCATCAAACGAACGACGCTCGAACAGTTCTCCGCGGTTCGATCCTCTGGCTTGATCGCCATCGGTCTCGACGACGACGATTCGCTCGCGTGGGTTCGCATGACGAGCGGAGACGATGATCTGATCCTCGTCTCCAGCGGCGGCCACGCCATCCGCTTTCATGAGAGCGACGCGCGACCGATGGGCCGCACAGCTGCCGGTGTCAGAGGAATTCGGATGGCTGATACAGAGCAAGTGATCGCCGCGGAGGTAGTTCTGCCGGAAGCCGATCTGCTCGTCATCTCTCAGCACGGGTTCGGCAAGCGAACGGCTCTCGAGGAGTTCCGCGTGCAGCGACGTGGCGGCAATGGCGTCTCCGCCATGAAGCTGTCGAAGCGCAACGGTTCGTTGGCGGCGGCGCGAGTCGTCGAGGAAACGGACAGCGTGATGCTCGTGACGGAACGCGGCATGGTCATTCACGTGCCAGCGCGGCAGATCTCACGCATTGGGCGTGCGACGCAGGGCGTGAGCGTGATGCGTCTCGCCGACGGCGATCGCGTCGCCTCGATCACCCCAATCAGTGCCGAAGAAGAGGAAGAGATCAACGAAAGCGGCATTGTCCCGAACGGGGTTGAACCGCTGTTGCAGATGCCGAACGGCAAGGAAGAGCCGGACGAGAACGGCTGACCTGCGTCGCTAGGTTCGAAAGTCCTCAAGATCATCGAGGTCGACCGATTCACCGGCTGACCTCGAACTTCGTTGTGGGTGTCGATGCCTCGACCGTCGTTCCGAGCGCCCAGCCCTGACTCCACTTCTAGGAGGAAATGAATCGCCGAAGAAACCCGCACCACTCGGAATCAGGGGTGCCAGGAGCGCGATTCCCAACACGATGACGAAGACGGGGTGAACGACGGACACCGGTGCGGGCCGGCCGCCAAACGCAAAGCCGCATCCGGTGATCAGTGCCGCCAGAAAGACGTAGACCGCGTAGCTTATTGCCGGAAAGACAACTGCGAACCCGCCCGACACAACCTGCGCGGTGCCCGTCACCACCACAGATGCGAACCAGGCAAATGCAAGGGCCAACACAATCGACGTGGTCTTGAAGTCTGCATAGGCTGAGACGAGCGCGATTGCGGATAAGGGCGCCGGAACGAAGAGGACGCCCCACGAGAGTGCCTGCCTACCTCGCAAACGCGATCCGTAAAGGATCAGCCCGAAGAGGACGATCGTTGCGGCCACGATGGTTTGAAGATAGACGGACGACTCGGCGTGGTGGATCGGTCCAGTGCCCGTCGCCGCGAAGGCATTGACCACGAGAATGGGTGTCAAGATTCCGAGGATCAGGCCATCCATGAGCCAGGACGCGCGGCTGAGCGGACTGCCCCAATTCGATTGGAGCGTGCCTCCTGCCAGCAGAAGTAGGACGATCAATGGTCCCGCGACTGACAACCATGCAGGAGGCACCCTACCGGACGAAGGCAAGAGGAGCATGAACGCGATCGCAACGCGAGGGACGAGAATCTCGACCGTTTCAGGAACGGCGTCCTGACCGCGAAAGAAGCTCAATGGCGATCGCGGCTTGGCGGCCAGAGGCGGCTCAGGTGCGACCGGTGGCTCCCACCGTTCCACTACATCTCCTCGCGATCAAACGATTGGTGACTCATTCTCTCAACGCGGTGGCAGGTTCGGCCCATGAAGAGGGACCGGTTCGTGGCGATCGATGACGCGAACATCATGAGGACCGAATGATACTTCGTGGCGAATTGCCGCGTCATGCGAGCTCAGGTTGCTCATGTTGGCCGTCGTGGATGTTACGATACGCACACCCGTACGAATGGTCACGGGCGCGGAGATAGCGACGAGAGAGGTGCTCAGCTGAGCCGGGGAAATCGACTCGGGATTTTCGGGGGAACATTCGATCCGATTCACGTTGGACACCTGCTCATCGCCGAAGAGCTCATGTTTCGGCTCTCGCTCGATCGCGTCCTCTTCTTGCCGTCAAATCTCCCGCCTCACAAGACCGGCCAATCCGTTGGACCGAACGACGACCGCATGGTCATGTTGCGTGCGGCGCTCGCAGGGAATCCACGCTTTGAGATTTCGACCGTAGACATGGACCGTCCCGGTCTCTCGTACACGGCCGACAGCATCGAGATCCTCGGCGGACGATTTCCGCAATCCGAGCTCTATTTTCTCATGGGGCAGGATTCGCTCCGCGATCTTCCGACGTGGCACGACCCCAATCGGATCGCTCGAAATGCACGTCTGGGAGTCGCGTTGCGCCCAGGAGTCAACGTCGATCTCGAAGCCATCTTGACGGCCGTCCCGGACGCCAGAGATCGCGTCGACCTGGTGCCCGTGCCATTGATTCAAATCTCGTCTCGCGAAATTCGGCGCCGCGTTCGTGCCGGTGAACCGATAACCTATCACGTTCCCAAGTTTGTCGAAGAGCATATTCAGCGCCAGAACCTGTATCGCGATCGTTGAAGGTACTCGGAAAGCGCGAACCGCGTTTTGACGACCGGTATCCTCGCGACTATAATCCCCTTTTGTTTGTCGCCAAGTGGCGGAACAGTGTGTTGATCGGTGCTGGTACTCCGGTCTGTCGGAGCAAGCCAGCCTTGAGGAGTTCCCACATTGCGCAGATTCCGTTGGACCCCATGGTTTACTCTCGGTTTCATCGTCTTACTTACCATCGGCTCGGTGTGGGTTGATCTCCCAGGGCACACGCTTGATCCCTTCAACTGGAAGAATCGTGTGTTCGTCCATAAGGGACTCGATCTGCAGGGCGGTCTTCAGGTTGTCTTGCAGGCAAACCCGCCCGCTGGACAAAGCGTCAGTCATGATGCGTTGCTCGGCACCATGGACACGATCAAGCGCCGCGTCAATGGACTTGGTGTAAGTGAGCCACTGATCCAGACCCGTGGCAGCGATCAGATCGTGATCGAGCTGCCTGGTGTCGACAATCCGGAAAACGCGGTTCGAGTTCTGCAGCAGACTGCGTTGCTCGAGATCATTGATCCACAGGGGAATTACTTACCGGTCGGGACCACGGTGACGACGTCGCTCGGCGGCCCCGAACAAGTCAATGGCGCGAACAGGCACGCCTGGCGCGGGAACTCCTGGCGCAACGCCGGGAGCAAGCCCTGCGGCCGGCACCCAAGCGACTCCGGGGGCGACACCGGTCGCTGGCTCGACGACCGATAATTCCAACGCCGCGACCGGCCCGACGTATCAGACGATCATCACCGGCGCCGATCTGAAAGACGCCTATCCAACAACGGACCAGGTTGGGTCGCTGGTCGTCGGATTCACGTTGAAGTCCGACGCCGCCGCGAAGTTCTATCAGTACACCAGCACACACATCGGTCAGCCGATGTCGATCGTCGTCGACAAGAAGGTCATCAACAGCGCCACCATCCAGGGCGCGATCTCAGACACAGGCCAGATCAGCGGCATGACGGCCTCTGAAGTCCGCGATCTGTCTCTCCAACTCAAGTCCGGCGCGCTGGCCGTTCCGCTCGAAGTCATTCAGAGCCAGGTCGTCGGACCGACGCTCGGCCAGGATTCCATCCACAAGAGCCTGATCGCCGGTCTTTCGGGACTGACCATCGTGGCGCTGTTCATGATCCTCTTCTACCGGCTACCAGGCTTCCTTTCGGTCGTCGCGCTGGTGATTTACACGCTCGTCGTCTTTGCGCTCTTCCAGCTCATACCGGTGACGCTGACGTTAGCCGGTATTGCAGGTTTCATCCTGTCGATCGGTATGGCCGTAGATGCCAATGTGCTCATTTTTGCCAGGCTCAAGGAAGAACTGCGCCTTGGTCACCCGGTCGGAAGAGCCGTTGACGCAGGCTTCGATCACGCGTGGCCGTCGATCCGCGACTCGAACATTTCAACAATGATCACGTCGCTGATTCTGTTCTGGTTTGGTCGCTACACTGGTGCGAGCATCATCCAGGGATTCGCGCTCACACTCTTTATCGGTGTGTCGGTGAGTATGTTCACCGCGATCGTGGTGACGCGCACCTTCCTGCGACTCTTGCTGTCGCAGCGTTGGATTCACAACCAATGGTGGTTCGGCGTGGAAGCGACGTCGATGCGCCCTGGTCAGCGCGCGGTGGGGGACTGAATGAATCACCAGCTTCGTGAACTCTGTGCCGTTCGTATTCAAGGGATGTGTGCGTGAAACTCAACATCGTCGGTAAGCGGTATTGGTGGTTCGGGCTGTCACTGCTCGTGATTTTGCCTGGCCTCTTCTCGCTGGTTACCCATGGGCTCAAGCTCGGCATCGACTTCACCGGTGGCACCCTCTGGGAAGTCCAGATGACGCACAAGGTCGAGCCATCGGCAGTCTCGGCGGTCTTGAGCAACTACGGGTATGGTGACGCGCTCGTCCAGACTTCCGGTGATAACGGCATCATCATCCGCATGAAAGAGCTCAAAGAGGGCTCAGACACCAAGGCGTCCATTGCCAAAGCCCTCACCGATCAGTTCGGGACATTCAAAGAACTCGATTTCCAGTCGGTGGGCCCGTCACTGGGCATTGCCATACGTAATCGCGCCATCGTCGCGGTCTTCCTGGCGTCGATCGGCGTACTGATCTACATCGCGTATGCATTCCGAAATACGCAGAACCCGTTTCTCTATGGCATCGCCGCCATCATCGCCATGCTGCACGACGTCGCTGTGGTGATCGGCATCTTCTCGATTCTGGGTTGGGTCTCAGGAGTCGAGGTCGATTCCCTCTTCGTTACGGCATTGCTCACCGTGATCGGTTTCTCGGTTCACGACACCATCGTGGTTTTCGACCGAATTCGAGAGAATTTGAACCGCCGAGCCGGTCGCACGTTCGAGGAAGTCGTCAATTACAGCGTGGTTCAGACCCTGGTTCGCTCGCTGAACACGTCATTGACCGTTGTGTTCACGTTGATCGCGCTCTACCTCTTTGGCGGCGAGTCGACCCACTGGTTCGTCTTGGCGCTCTTGGTCGGAATCGTTAGCGGCACCTATTCGTCAATCTTCAACGCGAGCCAGGTCCTGGTCGTGTGGGAGAACCGTGAAGTGCATCGCTTCTTCGCCCGCCTTCGTGGCGGACTGCAGCGTCAGGCCACGACCTAGTACACGACGCGCTCGGGAGCATGCATGACTGATCGAATTCGCATTGGTGTTATAGGCGGCGGCATAGCGGGGCTAACCGCCGCCTATCGTTTTGCCGCGGCAGGTCACGACGTAGTGTTGTGGGAGCGTGCGGAGCGCATCGGCGGCCAGGCCGCCGCGTTTCCCATGCTGGATACCGCCCTGGAATACTTCTACCACCACCTGTTCACCAGCGATCATGCCATTGCTGAGCTCATCGAAGAGCTCGGCATCTCTGATCACCTCATCTGGCCGACCTCGAAGGTCGGCTTCTTTCAGGATGGCCGGATCTATCCGTTGTCGAGCGCTACCGACCTGCTCAAGCTCGATTTCATTCCGTTGATCGACCGAATTCGCATCGGCGTGATCACCCTCTATCTGCAGAAGACGAAGTCCTGGAAGAAGTTCGAGCGCGTCACCACCGCAAGCTGGCTGAGACGTGCCGTCGGCGATCGTGCCTTCGATCGTGTTTGGGGCGCGCAACTTCGCGCCAAATTCGGCGCCCGCTATGACGAAGTCGCGATGGTCTGGTTTTGGAACAAGATCTTCTTGCGCACGCAATCACGTCGCTCCCCTCTCGAAAAGGAGCATCTGGGATATATCCTTGGGAGCTTCAATGTATTGATCGATCGCCTTGGTGCGGCGATTGGTGAGAAGGGCGGAGTGATCAAAGCCGGGGTCGGTACCGACGCGCTGACTCAAACCGAGAACGGCTGGGTCGTGAAGACCACCGAGGGCGACGAAGTGGAGCGAGACATCATCGTCGCGACGGTGCCATCGCCGATCCTGCTGCGCCTGGTGCCGGATCTTCCGGAGGACTACCGACGCAAGCTGACCGGCGCCATCTATCAGGCGGCAATCACTATGGTGCTCCAATCCAGCCGGCCTCTATCGGAGATCTACTGGCTCAACATTGGAGATCCGTCGGTGCCATTCACTGGCGTCATCGAACACACCAATCTGATCAGCCCGGATCATTATCAAGGCTGGCACTTGATCTATGCGGGCAAATACGTCGATCAGGACCATCCGTACCTGAGCATGTCGGACGAGGAACTGTTTGAGGAGTATCTCCCATATCTTCAGCGGATCAATCCAGAATTCGATCGGAACTGGATCGAACATTACTGGGTATTTCGCGAACGAGCGGCTCAGCCGATCATCACCTTGCACTACTCGGACCGAATTCCCAGCCTGCGCACGCCCCTCCCTGGTCTCTACCTGGCGAATACGTCGCAGATCTACCCCGAAGACCGGGGCACGAACTACAGCGTTCGTCTCGGAAACGACATCGCTCAATTGGTCGAGAGTGACGTATCGAAGAGAGCCAACTCGGCACCATCGAGTTGACCGCGTCCTCACGTCGACGGTAATTGTTTGACGAATCGTCGCGGTGGTATAGTGATGCTTGGCCTCATATGCGCCCGTAGCTCAGTGGATAGAGCGTTTGCCTCCGGAGCAAAAGGCCGCAGGTTCGAATCCTGCCGGGCGTACCCAGTCAAGCCACTTCTGACTTCTCAAAATCCCCAAGGTCGACTCTTACGCCAGCGGAACCCCACGATCAGTTGCGGTAATTCACCGGCGGTCAGCCATTCTCGCCAAAAGATCGATCGCTCCCGCCGATTTTCCGGCCTTCGGCCTCGTCGCGCGACCCCACTCGATCATGAGCCGAACAACACGTTGCCGATCAAATGTGAATTCGTAAGAGCTTGAGACAGGCGAGCTATACGCTTAGCTGTCGGACGCGTTCTCGGCGCGAATGCTACCGAGCGGCTCATCGACGTGCCATTCCGCGTGTTGCAGAACGTGACGCTTGCGACGAACTCGAAAGAGGCGCATCCAAAACGCAGCCGGTCCGGCAACCAGCATTCCAATTCCAGCCACCCAGAGGATGTGGCCGGCCAGGATGAATACGACAGTGTCCCACGACGACGTCAGCCACAGGATGATCACCAGGGTAAAGATCTTGAACCCGAGTAATATCCCGACGTACGCGTACAGGGCGCTACGCTCAGCCTCTTCCATGGCTAAATTCTACCCTGTTCCAAAGCTTCACCCAAACGCGTCGTCGCGCAACCTCCGGCTCCCGACCAACGCAAACTTGGCGATTGACCCTGGACAAGTGTGTACGTACACTATATACTTACACCATCAGAGCCGAATGTACGTGGGGTTTTTCCGGCTCTGATGCGCCACTAGACCGTCCATAGTAAAATCGCTAGGAGCGAGTACACGATGAGTGCTAAGCCAATTCCAGCATTCTGGCGGGGAGCCGCAAGCTCATTTGGCAGCAGCGTATGGCGACCCGGAAGTCTTACCGAATGGCTCGCCCGCACCTGGAGATGGCGGCCATCGTTGCTCGCCGAGTGGCGCAGTGGGATTCTTTCGTTCAGCCAGCACGCAGAAGCTGACGTTCAGAATGAGATCGACCAGCCCGCCACCGCGCCTTCAGTTGAACAGACTCGAGCGGGAGGGATGCTCATGATGTTCCGCAAGGACAACAATCCGCGGAGCGACTCGTTCCAACGTCAGGTAACGAGCCTACGTAAACAGGCGCAAACAGACGATGATCTCGGAACCGACGAGTATCGGTACGATGAGCCACAAGACACCTCTCAATTTGCTACCGCAACACCGGCCCAGCGCGACGAAGACTATGCGGTGAGTCGAACGTCGTCGGACGAGCTCACGCAGACACAGTCGATTGCACAGGCGCAGCCTGCCTATCGAGCGAGCTGGCAAACGTCTGATGCGGCGACCAGCGTCGTCTCGTCCAATTCGAACTGGAATGGAATCCTGCGCACTGAAGGATCGATCAACGTCCACGGGCGAGCCGAAGGGGAGTTGCATGCGGCCAACGACGTCTTCGTAGCGGAAGGCGCCGAAGTCGATGCGCACATCTTCGCTGACAACGTGGTCGTCGCGGGCACGGTGCGTGGCAAGGTCGAGGCACGTGGCCGACTGGAGCTGTTAGCGCAAGGGCACGTCTCGGGCGACGTCAAAGCACCGAGACTGATCGTTCACGAAGGCGCTCAACTCTCTGGCCAACTCAAGATGGAGTCCGGTGGAACGACGTCCACCTATTCAACGGATGCGGGGACGACGACGGGGAGACGATCCTCGCGGTAGGCTGTTCTGACAGCATTGTGGAGGGACGCAGATGTCGTATCGACCGTCGGGTCCAAGTGGCTCGTATGGTGAGAGCTCGGCTCAGTCAACCGAGGCCTATAGCCTGGTGGACCGCCACTCGAACGTGGAGGGCACCTTCACGAGCGATCGCGATCTGCGCATCGAGGGAGTACTCCGAGGAAACGTGAAATGCCAGGGATTGCTCTACATAGCTGAAGGCGCCGACATCGACGCCTCAGTCGAAGCATCCAGCATCGCCGTTGCCGGCCAGTTGCGGGGGACCGTGACGTGTCGCGGCAAGCTCCAGCTCATGCCTACCGGACGGGTTTACGCCACAGTCTTGACCGAGAGCCTGGTCATCAATGAGGGCGCCATACTCGAAGGTGAGCTTCGCATGGAAGCCCCATCGATGCTGACTGGAACGACGTCTACTTCGAACGAATCAAGTGAAAATGCGCAGGGTGTATTGCGTAGATTCGGCTCAGATGAAGACGAGACTGTTTCAGGTACGCGGACGCGTAAAGAGTCGGACGAATAGTCCACCACGACAATTCAAAACCGAATTCCCTCATAGCCAGCCCCAGCAGACTGCGTGCTATAATGTCGGCGACGGCTGGGGCAAAAACGAGTCGCGTGTTCCGGCAAGGGACTGAATAACGTCCCAGGTCTGCTGTGCGCTCTGATAATCTCAGCCTCTTCCCCAATGATCAGAAACGCGGCAGAGAGGGAACTGCGTGACTGTCCGCAAGTGTAGTACGTGTAAGCACTACGAACCGGCTCCCATCTGGCGTAAGGGATGGTGCCGGAACCCGCTCCTTTACTCGCCCCAACAAAGCCACCTCGTCGGCGAGGACGATCTGGATTGCGACCGCGGCATGGGCAATTACTGGGAGCCGATCGACGGCCCTTCAGTGGGAGCCAATGCCAGAAACGCGCAAGCCACTGAAGAGCGTCCTGAACAGCGAGCGCGGATTTCCCAGCCCGATGATCTGTCGCTTTCAGCGATGAGTAGTAGTCCTGGTCCCCGGGCCACCACGAGTCGGACGACTGACGACCGAGGAGGTGAAATGAACCAGTACCCGCCGTCGGGCCCCCGCCGCAATGCTGATGATTTCGATGACGATGAGGATGCCGGTCGTCCTTCCGGATCGCCGTCCGATCCTAACCGTCCAGGTGGAAACGATCGGCAGTTCACCTATGATCCGGAAGAGCGATACTGGACCGATTATCTGCGTATCGCCGCGCCGGTGCTGGGCGTCATCATTCTCTTGGGGCTCGCTTGGTTTTGGCTGAGTCACCTCATCGGTGGCGGCAATGGCAACGCCACCACACCGGGAACAACTCCGACGTCAAGCAGTCAAGTGATCATCTCCGGTAGCCCCAGCGCGTCGTCTGTCTCCGGAACCCCGCGAGTGGTGACAAGTGCGACCTCGTCGACGGGGTCGGGAACTCCTCCCAGTGGCACGTCAGGGACGCTCGCGTCCGGAGGCGCCGCGGTTGTGTCTAACACCGGCGGCACCGGCGTGAACATGCGTGACGCTCCGTCCACCGGCGGAAACGTGGTTGACACGTTGTCGGAAGGGACGGCCCTTACGATTACCGGGGATTCGACTGACGCTGACGGGTACACCTGGTGGCCAGTTAAGACCAGCGGTGGGGAGACCGGGTATATCGTGGCGGACTACCTGGAACCATCGTCCTGACGGCCGATAGCCGCCGTTAAATGCCCTATGCTATACTGATTTGCGGCCGCACTCGTGGCCAAATTTCCACGTGCCCGGACTGATCCTGGTGTGCCGTCTCAGTTACGGTCCTGGATTGGGGTGAACGGCACGGTCGATCAAACACCAGGAAGGACACGTCTTTGGTCACCGTTTCAGAGAGCGAAGCCACTCGCGTAACAATGAAAGCGCTGCTCGAAGCGGGTGTGCACTTTGGGCACCAGACGAAACGCTGGAACCCAAAGATGCGACCCTACATTTTTTCCGATCGACATGGCATCCACGTCATCGATTTGCAACAGACGGCACGTCTCCTGCAGGAGGCCCAGGATTTCGCACGCGACATCGCCCTCAATGGCGGTCGCATCATTTTCGTGGGCACCAAGAAACAGGCGCAAGACACCATGCGCAATGAGGCCGGGCGCTGCGGAATGCCATTCGTTGACCGACGCTGGCTCGGCGGAACGCTCACAAACTTCGTCACCATTCGATCGCGTTTACGATACCTGCGAGAGCTCGAGCGCCGGGTTTACGGCGGCGAAATCGAAAATCTTCCCAAGCAAGAGCAGGTCAAGACGCATCGCGAGCTCGAGAAGCTGCAGGAGTCGCTAGGCGGCTTGCGCGACCTGACGCAGCTTCCGACGGCGGTGTTCATCGTCGATCCCAAACGCGAAACGATTGCGGTCGCGGAAGCGCGACGACTCGGGGTCCCGATCATCGCGATGGTCGACACCAACTGCGACCCGGATTTGGTCGACTACGTCATCCCCGCCAACGACGATGCGATTCGATCGGTCCGCTTGATTGCATCCCGGATCGCGGACGCGGTCGTCGAGGGCCGCACAGAGGCTGAGAGCACCCTGGCCGGCGAGGCCGGCATTGACGTGAATGCAGACAAATCAGCCTACGAGATGTACGACGAAAGCGAGAACGACGAGGACGAGGAAGAAGACTCGAGCTCGAATGATCGAGGCACCCCTCGCCGCTAGGCGTTGATGCTCATCGCTCGAGGCCGGCTCCGACGCCGGCCTCAGCATATCTCTCATTACAGACAGTTAGGGAGGAAACGTGCAAATCACCACGCAAATGGTGAAGGATCTCCGTGAGCAAACAGGCGCCGGTATCATGGACGCTAAGCGAGCGCTCGAGGCCGCCGAAGGAGACTTCAACAAGGCAACTCAGCTTCTCCAACAGCAAGGGCTGAAGCGCGCCGAGCGAAAGTCCGACCGAGAGGCCTCCGAGGGGCTCGTATGGTCCTACATCCACGGCGGACAGCCCGGGCAGAATGGCGGCCGTATCGGCACGCTGGTCGAAGTCAACTGCGAGACTGACTTCGTGGCGCGCACCGAAGACTTCCGAACACTCGTTCGTGACATTGCCATGCAGGTCGCGGCGTCCAATCCGAGCTACATCTCGGAGAGCGACATTCCGCAAGACGCGCTCGTCGCCGGAGAGGAGGAGTTCGGTGATCGAGGGAAGTTCCTTGAGCAGGCGGCACTCCTGTCACAGCCATTTATCAAGGACCCGAAGCGCAACATCCAGGACCTGGTCAAGGAGCAGATCGGAAAGCTGGGCGAGAACATCGTCGTCCGGCGGTTCGTTCGGTTCGAACTCGGCGCGAGCGACGACGAATCGGCTCAGGAGTAACGGGGATCGTGTCAGCAATCGGCGAAGATAGCCAAACAGACCGCGGCGAACTACGCTATTCTCGCGTTGTCCTGAAGCTTTCAGGTGAAGCGCTGATGGGTCAGTTCGGCTACGGTGTCGACCCCGTCGTCGTCACGGCGCTCGCGGATGAGATCTCGCGAGTCGTTTCTGAAGGCGTTGAGGTCGCGATCGTTGTCGGCGGCGGCAACATCTGGCGCGGGCTGGCCGCAAGCTCACGCGGGATGGACCGTTCCACAGCCGATTACATGGGAATGCTGGCGACCGTCATCAATGCGTTGGCACTCCAGGATGCGCTCGAGCATCAAGGAGTTCAGACGCGCGTGCAGACAGCCGTCGAAATGCATCAGGTTGCCGAGCCGTACATTCGGCGTCGCGCGATCCGTCACATGGAAAAAGGCCGGGTGGTCATCCTAGCGGGCGGTACGGGAAACCCATATTTCACGACCGACACCGCCGCAGCGCTGCGCGCACTCGAGATTGGCGCTGAAGTCATCCTGATGGGCAAGAATCACGTCGACGGCGTGTACGATGACGATCCCAAGCTGAACCCCGAGGCCACGCTCTTCAAAACGGTTTCTCATCAGGAAGCCCTCGAACGAAATCTGCGGGTAATGGATCAGTCGGCCCTGGCGCTTTGCCGGGAAAACAATCTGCCAATCGTGGTCTTCGATCTGTTGAGTCCCGGCAATATTGAGCGGGCGGCGCTTGGCGAAGACGTTGGAACGCTCGTGTCCTAACGCGCCTCACTCGACTTGACGTGAGCGCGCATCGTACCCTGACAGCGAGCGACAACGAGGAGGGATGACCGATGATTGATGACATTCTCCTCGACGCGGAAGACCGCATGGAGAAGACCATCGTCGCGCTCAAGCGTGAGCTATCAGGAATCCGAACAGGTCGGGCCACGCCAGGACTCATCGAACATCTCGATGTCGAATACTACGGAACTCCAACGCCGCTCAATCAACTCGCGGGGATCAGCGCGCCTGAACCACGACTGCTCGTGGTGCAGCCGTGGGATCGTGGCTCGCTCGGCATCATCGAGAAGTCGATTCGAAGCTCCGATTTAGGACTCAACCCCACCAACGACGGCCAGCTTATCCGTATCGCCATCCCTGCGCTCACCGAGGAACGCCGCAAGTCGCTTGTGCGCGTCGTCCGCTCAAAGGTTGAGGAAGACCGAGTGGCCCTGCGCAACATTCGACGAGACGCCGTCGCCCAAATCAAAGACCTGATGAAAGACAAGCAGATCGGCGAGGACGACGAGCGGCGCGGAGAGCAGCAGATCCAGGAGCTCACGGATCGATTCGTCAATGAAGCCGACAAGATAGGAAAGCAAAAAGAGGATGAAGTCCTCGAAGTCTGATAGTCCCGCCTCAGAATCTTCGACTCCCGACACGGCGCCGTCTTCAGCTGCGGAGAATGGTTCTGTCGGTGGCGGCCGAAGCGTGCCGCAACACGTTGCCATCATCATGGACGGCAACGGACGTTGGGCGACCAAGCGAGGGCTGCCGCGCATCGCAGGACATGAGGCCGGGACAGAGAACATCCGCCGTATCACGAACAAGGCGGGTGAAATCGGCATCAGATATCTGACTTTATGGGCATTTTCGACCGAGAACTGGCGACGTCCTCGCGATGAGGTCGAAGGCATCCTACGAATTCTGGCCGAAGCCATCAGCAGCGAGACTGACGAACTGAACAGTCGAGGTGCTCAACTGCGGCACATCGGCAGTCTCGATGGCCTTGAGCCGGAACTACAAGATGCTATCAAGGCTTCGATCGCACTGACGCAGAACAACGACGGCATCGTCCTGACACTCGCCTTCAACTATGGCGGGCGTGCAGAACTGATTCAAGCGGTCCGTCGCATCGTCAAAGACGGCGTTCCGGCCGACGACGTGACCGAGGAACTGATCAGTCAGTATCTCTACACCCACGATATGCCCGACCCCGATCTCATCATCCGCACCTCCGGCGAGTACCGAACCAGCAATTTTCTCCTCTGGCAAGCGGCGTACGCCGAATACTACTTCACCCCGGTGCTCTGGCCGGACTTCGGCCCTGATGACATCGAGCAGGCCGTCAATGAGTACCGGAATCGCGACCGCCGCTTTGGAGGAATCAAACCCGCCGCTCCGGGTCGGACTTCCAGCTGAACGGAGGTCCGGCCAAGCGTGTTGCGCCAACGATCGATTAGCGCCATCGGGATCGTGCTGTTCGCGGCGATCCCCGCGCTGCTCGGGAGCTATCTCTTCGCCGCGGCAATGCTTATCGTCGCGCTGGCCGGCATCCACGAAATGTCGACCGTGTACGAAAAGTCAGGATACAAACCGTTCAAGCTCACCGGACTCGTACTCGGCGTGCTGTTCTTGATTATCGCCGCCTTCAAATCTCCACACTCGTCTCTCAGTTGGTTGATGATCGTCACCCTCCTGGCTGTTTCAACGGCTATGCTCGCTCGAGAGAGCCAGACGGGCGTCCTCGTCGATTGGGCACTGACCCTCGCGACGGTCGTCTACGTGGCGGTGCCCCTCTATTTCGCCGTTGCCCTGCGAGAATTTGGCGGCGATTCAACCCAGGCCTGGTCAAATCGCGTGGCGGAATGGCTGCACACGCCTGGCCAGGGACTGGCGTGGGTCGGTATCGTCTTCTCGGTCACCTGGCTCAATGACACCGCCGCCTACTTGCTCGGCCGGCAGTTTGGGAAATCCAAGCTCGCCCCACGGCTCAGCCCAGGAAAGACGCGAGTTGGCGCTGCGAGTGGATTGATTGCGGGGATGGCCACCGGAGCATTCGCGGCCTGGCTCTTCGGCGCATCGATAAATGTGGCGCTCGCCTGCGGTGTGGGTTTTGTGCTCGCGCTCGCCGGTCAGATTGGTGATCTGGCAGAGAGCGCCATCAAACGATCGCTCAACGTGAAAGACATGGGAGAACTTATTCCTGGGCATGGCGGTATGCTTGATCGCATTGACGCCTTGTTGTTCACCTTTCCGACAACCTATGTCCTGATTCAACTGTTTCTACGGCTCGGATGGATGTGACTCGCAGAATCGCCCTTCTTGGCAGCACAGGCTCGATAGGTCGGCAAACGCTCGATGTCGTGGCGCGTCTTGCCGACGAATTCGAGATTGTCACATTGGCTGCCGGGAACAATCATCAGATCCTTCTCGAACAAATCGGCCAATTCAAGCCGAAATTCGTCTCGTGTGAATGCGAAATCGACACCGATATGTTCCCGATGGTTGAGTTTTCATCCGGAATCGACGGGTTGATCGCCGCCGCGACCCATCCCGACGTCGACATCGTCGTCGTCGCCACATCCGGGCACGCGGCAATCCTACCGACACTACGCGCCATCCAAGAGGGCAAGATCATCGCGCTTGCCAACAAAGAGGTGATTGTTTGCGCGGGCGGCGTGATCGTCCCGGAAGCTCGTCGACGCGGGGTCGAGATTCGACCCGTTGACAGCGAGCACAGCGCGGTCTGGCAGTGCTTGCACTCGCCGAGAGTTTCTGAGGACGTGACGACGGTAACGCTCACGGCATCAGGCGGGCCATTTCTTGACTTCCCAATCGAGACGTTAGGCGGCGTGACCGTGGAGCAGGCGCTCCGCCATCCAAATTGGAGCATGGGAAGCAAGATCACCATCGATTCAGCCACATTGATGAACAAAGGGCTCGAGGTCATCGAAGCGCACTGGTTGTTCGAAGTCCCATACGAGCAGATCGACGTCGTGATCCATCCTCAGAGCATCGTGCATTCGCTGGTCAGTTTTGCCGACGGATCCGTCCTCGCGCAGATGGGCGTACATGACATGCGCGTGCCGATTCAGCATGCTCTCACGTATCCGCGCAGAGTTCCCGCTCCACAGCACAAACTCGACATCGCGCAGATCGGGAGGCTGGAGTTCCGAGCTCCGGATCTCGTGCGATTTCCCGCGTTGCGCCTGGCTCGCGAGGCGGGTCTTGCCGGCAGCACCTATCCCACCGTTCTGAGCGGGGCTGACGAGGTTGCGGTTGAGGCGTTTCTCGCAGGAGAAATTGCGTTCACACGCATTGCCGACGTGGTTGAAGAGGCGCTTGATCGGCACGTCGCACCGTCCGGAGATCTCGACCTGGAGAGCGTATCAGTGGCGGACCGATGGACTCGGGACATCGCACGACAAATCATTGCAACGTTGACGCGCTAGCCGTTCGCACCGTCTAGTCCTGGAGTTCACGCGCGATTGCGAAGCCGTCCACGCGAACGGCTCCTGCCGCAATCAGGGCACGAGCCGCTGACACCATTGTTGCCCCGGTTGTCAGCACGTCGTCGACCAACAGAACGCGTTCGCCGCTGAGTGATTCACCGGACCACGCGAATGCGCCGCGCACGTTTTCCCGCCGTTCATGATCACCGCGACCCACCTGCGACGGAGTGTCGACACGTCGTATCAATCCTACGGATCGTGGCAGATCCATCCGTCTGGACAAATGCCGGGTCAATAGCTCCGACTGGTCGAAACCTCGCTGGCGCCTCCGTCGCGGATGTAATGGAACAAACGCGAGCGCGTCCCAGCTTGGCCCATCCACAAACTCCGGGCGGAAAATCCCGTGGAACATCAACTCGGCGAGCGAATTCGCGCGTGCAAACTCACCTTGGTACTTGAACCGGTGAATTGATTCTCGGATTGGACCAGCGAACGAGAAGGCGGCACGAAATGAGCCAATCTCGGAGGGCCATCCCGCACATGACCCGCACGTCATACGCGGCTCGGTGGACGGTTGTCCGCATCGATGACAGATTGGTCGTGGGATGGATACCAGATAGGAGCGGCATCGGTCGCAAAGCCAGGTGCCTCGTTTGCGGCAGCCGCCACAAATTGGCGGGAAAACGATGTCCTCGAACAAGGCAGCCACATGGCGAATGTGTTGGATCCCGGGTTCCCTTCGAGGTTGTTGCCCGTTATATGGTCTGCAACTGAATCTGATCGCCCTGTTCGGTTTCCGTCGAGCGGATTGTTCCAGGAGGAAGCTCGATAACGTATTTCCCGCGGACGAAGAGCGGGCCAAATCGCCAAGGCTTCATCGCTTCGTCGACGCGCTTGATCGTCCCATCCTTATCGACGTAGAGCACATCGATCGGAAACCGCATCCACATTGTATGGATAGATGAGCAGGGGTCAATAACCAGCCCGGTACCTGTGGAAAGCCCAGAACGAAGCATCAGCCCAATCCCACGTTTCCAGAACGAACGAGCGACCTCGACACGCTCGCCCAGTTCCGTCTGCTTCGTCTCATTGACGATCCGAACGACCGAAATTCCCTTCAGATCGTCCGCGGCCACCGAGTCTCTCCTTTGTATGGGTTCAGCAGTCATTTCGTCCCTCGCGCTCTCTCAATCGCAGACCTCTCAAGCTATTTTAAGGCGCTAATCACATGCGGCAGGGCCGGGCCGAGAATCACGATATAGATTGACGGGAAGATCAGGAAAATCATCGGGAAGAGCATCTTCAACGGCGCCTTTTGCGCCTTCTCTTCCGCGCGCTGTCGGCGCTTTTGTCGCATCTGCTTTGATTGGATGCGCAGTACCTGGCTGATGCTCACACCAAGTTGGTCGGCCTGAACGACCGCCGAGATGAACGTATTGAGATCGTCAACATTGACGCGCATCGCGAGTTCGCGCATGGCATCGCGACGTGACGATCCCATGCGAATCTCGGATAGCATGCGGCCGAGTTCGCGCGTGAGGGCGTTGTCCCATTTCTCAACGACCCGAGCCAGCGCCGGATCAAACCCAAGACCGGCTTCGACGCTGATCGTCAACAAGTCAATGGCATCAGGCAACCCACGCGTAATTTCCGTCTTGCGTCGTTTGATACGTGAGCTAAGCCACACACCAGGCATCGCATAGCCAAGTACCGCGACCACGAGCGGAAGGCCGCCCCTGATCATCATGCCACCCGATGTGGGCAGCATCAGCAAGAATAGGAGTGCACCAAACCCGACCGAGAGGAGCACACGTAGACCGGTGAATTCGGTTGGCCCAAGTCCTTTTGGAGCTCCCGCTTCGAGCAACTGCTGTCGGAGTTTGGCGGCGTTCTGGCTCGGCGCGAATCGCCCTATTTTTTTCGAAATTGACGTTAGTGCCGGAACCAGTATGCGATCCTGGAACGGGAGTTGAAGCTCAACCTCCTCCAGTGACGGGACGCGGTTCCCGAACTGCGTCAAACGCTCTTCAATAATGATCGCTTGCTCAGGTCGCCGCAGCCCAAAGTACACCGCGGCGATGGCAAGGATCACCACGACGATCGAGACAACCAATAATAAGGGGCTCACGACCAGTTCCTCACTGACGACGTCCGTCTAGACTTCAATTTGAACAATCTTCCGCATGGCAAAGAATCCGAGAATGATCAGGACCATGCCAGTGATTGGCAAACAGACCCACGGAAACGTAAAGAGCGATGAGATATACGACGGGTTCATCACGAACATGACCCCCGCAAGTCCGATCGGGAGCGCACTGATGATGTATCCAGAGAGACTTCCCTGTGCGGTCAGGACTCGAATCTCACCTTTGATGCGGACACGTTCGCGAATGGTCTCACCAATGACGTCCAGGATCTGGGCGAGGTTTCCGCCCACCTCACGTTGAATGTTGATCGCTGTGACGAGCAGATCAAGATCCTCACTGATGACGCGGCGCAGCAGGTGATCCATGGCTTCCGGCGCGGTGATCCCAAGACCAACCTCGCGAACAACGCGAGTGAACTCTTCGTTCATTGGCGGGGAAGCTTCGCGGGCTACTAGTTCCATCGTCTGCATGAGGCTATAGCCTGCGCGGAGCGAGTTCGCCATCAACGTAATGGCATCACCCAGTTGGTTGACAAAGGCAGCGGTTCGCTGTCGCGCGCGATGCCCCATATACCAATGCGGGATCATCCAGCCGATCGCGGCTGTAAACAGTGCAACGAGTAGACCGATCACAGGGTTGGAGAGACCGCGCCCGAGCACGAACCCGATGAGCGCAACACCCGCCGCCGCCGCGATTCGAAGCACGACAAATTCACCGACGGTCATCCGGAAGTTGGCCCGCGCGAGCAGCGATGCCACCCCCGCTCCGAACGAACTCCCCTCGACCGCTCGATCCATCGCTTTCGCGACAGGACCCGGCGATCGGACCGCTGTGGGCGCGTCGGTAGGCAAATGCTCAATTGAGCCGAATTGCTGCAGCCGTTCTTCGAGCTCCGGTGACGCCGCACGTTCCCGCCAGTTGGCGAGTCCAAACCCGGTGAGTCCGATCGCTCCGGCTAAAATGAGCAACGCTATACTCAGCATTGCGATCTCCAGATCTGCCGATGCCGCGGCGTTGAGCCGAGGCGATTAGAACAGTCGGTCATAACCCGCACCGAAAATTGTCGGTGGCAGGAAGATGTTGGCCTGCTCGAACTTCTCAACGAATTTCGGTCGAATACCCGTTGGCTTCATGCGACCGACGATCTTGCCGTTCTCCATGCCGGTATGCTCGAACACGAAGACGTCCTGGAGGACGATCACGTCACCCTCCATACCTTGTACTTCTGTCACGGCCACGACACGACGTGTGCCGTCCTTGAGACGGGCCTGCTGGATGATCAAATCCACGGCCGCGGAGATCTGCTCGCGGATGGCACGGACTGGTAGCTCCACGCCTGCCATCAAACACATCGTTTCAAGACGGGAAAGCGCATCGCGAGGCGTATTGGCGTGGGCCGTCGTCATCGATCCATCATGGCCCGTGTTCATGGCCTGAAGCATGTCAAGCGCCTCACCGGATCGGCACTCACCCACGACGATTCGGTCTGGTCGCATACGAAGTGAGTTGACCACGAGATCGCGGATCGTGATTTCGCCACGCCCTTCGATGTTTGATGGGCGAGACTCGAGCGTAACCACATGATCCTGACGAAGCTGCAACTCGGCCGCGTTTTCGATCGTGATGATGCGCTCATCGTCCGGAATGAAGGATGAGAGCACGTTCAGCGTGGTCGTCTTACCGGAGCCGGTACCTCCTGAGACAACAACATTGAGCCGAGCTTCGACGCACGCCTTCAGAAAGGTGACCATCTCCCGGCTTACCGTGCCGAACCGGATCAGATCTTCCGAGGTGAGCGGGTCCTTGGCGAATTTACGAATGGTGAGTGTTGGCCCAACCAACGAGATGGGCGGAATCACCGCGTTGATACGAGAGCCGTCCGGAAGTCGAGCGTCGACCATTGGCGAACTCTCGTCGATTCGACGACCGAGCGGCGACACGATGCGGTCGATGACCCGCATCACGTGGTCGTCATCCTGGAACACGACGTCACTCAGCACGAGCTTGCCCGCGCGCTCGACGTAGACCTGTCTTGGACCGTTGACCATGATCTCAGAGACGGAGTCGTCCTTAAGGAGTGGCTCGATCGGACCGTACCCGAGAATTTCAGCCGAGATCGCCTCGTAGAGACGGAGCCTCTCAACGCGCGTCAGAACGATGTTCTCCGCTTCGAGGACCGACTGGAACGTCTCTTCGACCGTTCTTCGGACCTCTTCGTGGTTGGCGAGGTCCATGCGCGGATCGAGTTCGGAAATCAGTCGATTCTGCACCCGAGTCTTGAGCTCGTTGAATGAATCAGTACGGGGCGCCGTGGCCGACGCGTTGGCAATCGCCGGACGCCGCAACGCGCCGAGCTCCGAAGTGGTGCCGCGCGGTGGTCCCGATCCTGGTGCATTTTCCGTTGCGCCAAGCCTCGACGTCGTGTTGGCGGGTGGCGCCGAAGACTGTCCCTGTTGTGAGGGTTCCTCGGGAACAGTGCCGAGTCGTTTCAGCAAAGACATGGTTTTCGCCCTCCAAGAACTGTCAGCGAGCGCGGCGACGGAACACTCATGTCATCGCCCGAACCCTGCTGCAACGCTCCCCTTAGCCGCCACGCTCCAATGCGATTGGCCGGCGGATTCATCGACGATGCGTGCTTATCCATGGCCCAATGCCGTGCGCAATCGGAAGACCAGGCTTCCGGCCCGCTTTGAACCAGATGTAACGACTTCCTGATCTTCGAGATCTTCGTGAACCAGCATCGAGCAGAGCCGGTTAATTTCCTGAGCGAGTCGATGTTCGGGTTGGCTGCCGACGAGTGGCGAGCCCTCATTGATACTTCTCAGAATTGCCTGGTGGTCTTCTGGAATCTTGAATTCGACGTCCCGTTTGAGATTCTCTGAGATGTCCGTTACCGGGATCCCGGAGTAGTTATTGAAGCGGTTGAGTACGAGCGCGATCTTCTCTTCTGGATATCCGAGAAGTTCGGCAATTTCGAGGAACTGACGAGTGTCCTTGATGGCCGTCATCTCCATCGTCAGCACCAGGAGCAGCTTGTCTGACTGGTCCATCAGGGCCAGCATGGTGTCATCGAAACCGGGCCGAGTGTCTATCACGACGTAGTCACACGTCTTTGAGAGCACGGATACCGCAGCCCGGAGATGCTCCGGCGAAACGCTCTCCGACTCCTGAGGCGTTGGCGGCGCCAGGAGGAGTCGCACCCCTGACGAATGCGTGACGAGTACATCGTCGAGCAGCTCTCGATCGAGCAAGTGAGGTTGCACGGCAATGTCACTGAACGTCTTGCTTTTGACGACGTTCATCATGACACCGACATCTCCGAAGTTCAGCGACGCATCGACCAGAACTACCTGCTTGTTGGTGAGCTGGCGAATGGCGATCGCAATATTGGTGGCAAGGACCGAACGTCCCACGCCGCCCTTGTTGCTCACGACCGCAAAGACCTTCGATCCGCCGCTCTCTACGGGTCTCGGTCCAGTTCCGTTCGTCGCGGGCGCCGCGACCGGGCGTTGAACCTGCTGGGCCAACCGCGAGACGTGACGCACCGCCGTGATGAGCTCTTCGAGGCTAAACGGTTTTGAGAGAAACTCCCGGGCACCAGCAAGCATCGCGCGGCGCAGCAAATCCGGTTCGTCTTCGACCGACATCATGATGACTCCGGCCGATGGCAGACGAGAGGTGATCTCGGTGGTCGCCGTGATGCCATCCATATCGGGCATGTTGATGTCCATCAAGACGACGTCCGGCAGCAGTTTCAGCGCGAGGTCAATACCCTCTTGTCCTCGGGCAGCTTTGCCGATCACCTCTATATCGGATTCAAATCGCAGAAGTTTCTCGACGTTGTCTCGGCTTTCGGGGACGTCGTCGACGATAAGAACCCGAATCGTCCGCACGCTCACTATTGTCCTCCGCCTGGCAATCTAACTGTCTTCGGCGCCGGCAGACCGTAGCTGCTCATCAACTGATCGTAGGTAACACCAGTGGTGTCGTTCACGGAGTGATCGTCTGGAGCACGTAGCACAACTTGATACGTTCCCGAATTGTCCTCGAGGAACTTGATCAGTTCCGCCTGCTGTGGATCGACTTCGAGCACGAGCATGTCCGCATTTGGCAGCGATGCGCTTGCACTCGATGTAGTTGAGCTTCCGCTCCCCGGCGTAGCCGTCGAAGTTGGAGTTGGCGCAGCAGTCTGATCGTTGACCGACTCGTTCCCGGCGATGACTCGAAGGACACGAACATTTTGCAGGATAACTTTGGTGATCGGATTGCCGGCGCCGTCATCGGTTACGAGGAAGCGAGAGCCAGCCTCGCCAGGATATGGATAGTCTTTCGGGGCGGGCTGATCCGCAGTCGGAACCTGAAGTTCCCCGTCCTTGAACGTATACGTCGTATCGCCCTGCTTCGCTTCGACAATGTTTGTCGGAAGGACGGCGGTAAGGTTGACGCGCACCGAGTAGATGATGTCGACGTAGTCGTCGGAGCGGATAAGTCCGCCGAGCGCGCTCACTCGATCAACCGGCAGAGCGGCGGCCCGCTTGCCGTCGGTGAGCAAGTTCGTCAGTCCAGGTGTCACGAGGTTCGCCATCAAGATCTGTTGGCCCTTGACCACGCTTCCGTTCGTCGCGAGACCGACAACCTGCGACGAACTTTCGGCCGCGCCTGTGGCAGCGGTGTTTTTCTGGATCTTAACGGTGGTGATGTCATCCTGTTTGATGACGGTGTTAGCCGGAATGTCCCTCGTCGCTTGGATGACGGTGATTGTCTCCGTCTGGTTAGCGACTGGCGTCGGCTTGTTGCCACTGCCTTTAGAAAAAGACATGACAGCCAGCAAGACGGCCACAAGGGCGAGCCCGACCCCCAATAGGATGAAGAGGCGACCACCCCTACGCATCTACGAGTCCTCTCTGGCACAGCATCGAAGAGCCAAACCACCGCACCTCGGCGGCTGAAAGCGTTACAATCCGATCAAGAGATCGTGCATCGCTCCCACAGAAAGTCTAGGAACGGCCCCATGGGCTCACCATAGTACGTTGGTAACGAGCACGTCCCCTGGCAGTACCGAGCCGACAGGACGTTGTTGATCTCGTTTAAGCCCGAGAAGCCCGAAGTTGGACACAATCGCCAATGACCGCACACCAAATCCAGGAATTGCTGTACGGCCACGATCCTGATGAACGGATTGTGTCCATTGAATACGCGCGAAACGGCACCATGGAGTTGTTGCGGCGTGGTCCAGATGGGGTGATCGCTTCGGAACTGGTCCCGTTCACGCCATGGTTCGTCACCACATCCGACGGAGCGCGCGCGACAAAGGGCCGCGAACGTTGATCAGCTTCGCGGCGATCTGCCACTGAACCAGAGGTTGACGTTTTCTTCCTGGTCTGCCTACCGCGACGATCTCGAACGGGTGGTTAACGAGAAGCAGGCCGCGCACCGATTTAACCAGCCAACCGACCAGTTTCTGATCGAATCGGGCAAGAC
>CAWGGU010000001.1:0-1177500 GCA_963822235.1 uncultured Chloroflexia bacterium | reverse complement strand
ATCGGCGGCAGCCTGTGCCACCCGTCCGGTTTAGGCTCCTCCCGTTTCGCTCGCCGCTACTCCGGGAATACTTTCTCTTCCTCGGGGTACTGAGATGTTTCAGTTCCCCCACTTACCTCCACTCCCCCTATGTGTTCAAGGGAGGGTCACCGGGTATCACCCCGGTGGGGTTGCCCCATTCGGATATCCTCGGATCAGCGCTCGCCCGCAGCTCCCCGAGGCGTTTCGTCGCCTGGCCACGTCCTTCTTCGGCTCCAGACGCCGAGGCATCCACCGTGCGCTCGTCTTGCGGTGCATCGTTCAGCACATCCCGCCACACCCATCTCCTGGTCTCCCAGTAAGACGCCGTCAACGGCACGCCCAGCCCGACGCTCCGATTCGATCGATCCTTGCACCAACACAGATGCGTCGACTTCTCGGTGTCGTTCTTCTTCCTTCGCATGGTGCTCCCATGCGCTCCCTTGTTAATGTGCATCCCCACGCCCCGTTTTCGGGGATGGGGAAACGGTGGAGCTGAGGGGATTCGAACCCCTGACCTCCGCCGTGCAAAGGCGGCGCTCTCCCGACTAAGCTACAGCCCCATCGTGAAAAAGTCCGCCTGGTGGGCGTTCGTGGACTCGAACCACGGGCCTCACCCTTATCAGGGGTGTGCTCTCACCAACTGAGCTAAACGCCCATTCGGCCCTTGGCCGTTGAAGCGTGATCGAGTGCTTGCTTGGATCGTGTTAAACGTCGAGCACATCGGAATTGAAATACCCAGCTCTCTGGCCCTCGACTCATCCGAAGATGAGCGTCCACAGGCGAGAGGTCCACTGGACTTCCAACCCTCTCGTGTCGCATGGACACGCCGCGTTCGACGGTTGACCTGGAAGTAGCCCTGGTCACCCAGGACAAGCTCCCTAGAAAGGAGGTGATCCAGCCGCAGCTTCCGCTACGGCTACCTTGTTACGACTTCGTCCCAATCACCAGCCCCACCCTCGACGGCTGCCTCCCTTGCGGGTTGGCCCACCGGCTTCAGGTGTTGCCGGCTTTCATGACGTGACGGGCGGTGTGTACAAGGCCCGGGAACATATTCACCGCCGTATGGCTGACCGGCGGTTACTAGCAACTCCGACTTCATGAGGGCGAGTTGCAGCCCTCAATCCGAACTGAGACCGGGTTTGCAGGGATTGGCTCCGCGTTGCCGCTTGGCTGCCCGCTGTCCCGGCCATTGTAGCGTGTGTGTCGCCCAGGGCGTAAGGGCCATGCTGACTTGACATCATCCCCCCCTTCCTCCGGGTTGTGCCCGGCAGTCTGCTTAGACATCACCATAACTAAGCACGAGGGTTGCGCTCGTTGCGGGACTTAACCCAACATCTCACGACACGAGCTGACGACAGCCATGCAGCACCTGTCTCCCGGCTCCCGAAGGCACTCCACCCTTTCAGGCAGATTCCGAGGATGTCAAGCCCTGGTAAGGTTCTGCGCGTTGCGTCGAATTAAACCACACGCTCCGCTGCTTGTGCGGGCCCCCGTCAATTCCTTTGAGTTTTAGCCTTGCGGCCGTACTCCCCAGGCGGTGGACTTACTGCGTTTGCGCCGGCACGGAGGGGGTCAACTCCCCCCACACCTAGTCCACATCGTTTACTGCGTGGACTACCGGGGTATCTAATCCCGTTCGCTCCCCACGCCTTCGCGCCTCAGCGTCAGGTCAGCGCCAGCTGGCCGCCTTCGCCACCGGTGTTCCTCCCGATCTCTACGCATTTCACCACTACTCCGGGAATTCCACCAGCCTCTCGCTGCCTCCAGCTCCCCCGTTTCACACGACCCTCCCCGGTTGAGCCGGGGGCTTTCACGTGTGACGCAAGAAGCCGCCTACGCGCCCTTTACGCCCAGTAACTCCGGACAACGCTCGGACCCTACGTCTTACCGCGGCTGCTGGCACGTAGTTAGCCGGTCCTTCTTCCTGGGGTACTGTCACTGTCTTCATCCCCCAGAAAAGGGGTTTACACTCCGAAAAGCGTCTTCCCCCACGCGGCGTCGCTCCGTCAGGCTTGCGCCCATTGCGGAAAATTCCTTGCTGCTGCCTCCCGTAGGAGTCGGGGCCGTGTCTCAGTCCCCGTGTGGCTGATCGTCCTCTCAGACCAGCTACCCGTCATCGCCATGGTGGGCCGTTACCCCGCCATCTAGCTGATAGGCCGCAGGCCCCGCCAAGCGCGGATTCCTCCTTTGCTTGATCCCCTCACCGAGAACCAAGCTCATGCGGTATTATCCGCGGTTTCCCGCGGCTATCCCCCTCGCTTGGATGGGTTCCCCACGTGTTCCTCACCCGTCCGCCACGGTCGACCTCCGAAGAGGCTCCCGTTCGACTTGCATGCATTAGGCACGCCGCCAGCGTTGTTCCTGAGCCAGGATCAAACTCTCCATCAAGATTGCTCACCAAGTGAGCGTTGTTTCTGGTTTGTCGACCCAAGCTATCCCTCATACGATTGACTCGTAATTGGGGGCACTCGATCACGCTTCAATTGTCAAGGTGCCGATGGCTTTGACCGCTCTTCGACCGTTCCTGCCGGACTGTCGCCGAAGTGGCCACCGCAACGAAAGCTTCGCCCACCCTGCGTGGGCTCCGCTTTGTTTGATTGAGGATTGGCTCGAGCTTTTCGATCCCGCCCTCCAGCGGCATCGGGTAGTATAGCACAGGCTCAAGGGGGTGTCCAACAATCCGAATCGCCGTAATCGGACGCGAAAACCAGCGCATCGGTGACGACGAGACACCGCGAGTGCCTAGATGAACTCGAACAGAACCGGACCATATGGCCCGGCTCTGAATCAATCGACTCAATTCTCGCCAAGCTGGGCGAGGGCCGAATCCCTTCGCGCTCTGCCTGCTAGTACGGATTACCGTTGATTGCAAGCTGACCGTCGATAAAGGTGTCGGTACCGATGAACTCTGCTATTCCAGAGCTTTCAATTCTCACAAAACTTCCGCTCATCCGTAAACTGTTGGATGCATTTATTGTGACACCGCCAAAAGAAACGACAACCTCCGCAGGCGCCACCGTGTCCAACAACCTTATTCCGGTGTCGTCCACGGTGAGTTGATAGCGGCCGCTGGGACTGGTCAATGTTCCGGAGAACGTGCCGTCGGCACCGTCAACGCCCGCTGGACCCTGCGGACCTGTCTCGCCTTGTACGCCCTGCGTTCCCGCATCGCCTTGCGGTCCCTGAGGCCCAACGGCGCCTTGCACTCCCGCGTCACCCTGCGGTCCTTGCGCCCCCGTAGCTCCTTGTGGCCCGGTCGGACCTTGCTGGTTCCAGGAAATGCGTACCTCGTTTGACGAGCAAGCCTTGCTTTCATCCGCGACGTGAATCGTTCCACTACTGTTATTGACGCACGCGTAGTAAACCGAGTTGTTGCCTTCGGCCAGCACGAACGATCCCGCTCCAACGACCGAACCCAAACCGAACGTGACGAGCACCAACGTCAGTCGCATCTTCCATGATGACCATCGAAGAACGAGTCGCATATTCCCTCCTTGGCTACGACAGCACACCAGTACGTGACCCGATCAGAGATCCGGCTTACAATTAGCGTCAACACGTGCAATGACAGCCAAGTTCAGAGCCATATCGACCGATGTCAACGGCCATATCAAGCACCGAAGAATCGGCGCTGTTGTACCGGCGGTCGTTCATGGTCCGACGTCGCGCGACGACTCCGACGTCACACGCTCTGGACGAACGAAGCTCATCATTGCCGTGTCGCTATTCCGACAACTTACTTTGTCGCTTTGACACCCACCGTACGTCGCACACGTTTGCAAAACGTTTGCAGGAGTGGCCGTGCACGCGGGAACGACGACGAATTCAAGCGAAACCCCAACACCTGGCGAAAGACGTGTTGCTGCCCGGACTCTGCGGATTCATCTACTCGGCGAGTTTCGGGTTGAAATAGACGGTGCGTCTGTTCCAGCAACGGCGTGGAGGTTGAGCAAATCACGAAGCTTGGTCCAAATGTTGGCGCTCGCTCCCGGACACAGTCTGCATCGCGAGCAAGTAATGGAAGCGCTCTGGCCCGACGCTGATCCGCGAGTCGCTGCCGACAACTATCGACAAGTGGTGCACGCGGCACGACGAGCGCTACGCGACTCATCAGACGACGGGATCGACCATGAGCCGATGCTGCTGGTGCGCGGCGGAACCGTCACGCTCAAATCACCCGGTTCTATGTGGATCGACGTTGAAGAATTCTCCAAAGCTGCAGACCGCGCGCGGCACTCTGATGACCCGACGTTCCTTGAAACCGCGCTTGAGTTCTGGAATGGTGATCTTCTTCCGGCGAACCCTTACGATGATTGGCTGCGCGATCGACGCATCGCGTTGCGCGAAACGGCCGTTGGATTGCTCATGTCGCTCGCGGAATTGCATGAGCGTCGAGGGGAAACCGATGACGCCACGACCGTTCTCCAGCGACTCATCGAGATAGAGCCTACTCACGAAGTAGCGCACGTCGGTCTGATGCGGGTGTTCGCGCTTACCAAAAGGCCATCCCTCGCAACGAGGCAATACCACCTTCTCGAGAATGCGCTTCGCTCGCAGGTCGATGCCGAGCCAAGCCTCTCAACGCGACAGCTGTATGACGACATCATGGCCGGAACGATCGCCAGCGCTGACACTACGGCGGCTTCACCGTTATGTGTGATGCCGCGCAAACCGATGACACGTTATGTCGGACATGATGCCGATCTGATGCATGTCGCGGCGCACGTTCGAGCTGATCGCCTGGTGACGTTGACTGGGGCAGGTGGTTGCGGAAAGTCACGTATGGCGCTGGAAGTAACCGCGAAGCTGGTGTCGGATTTCCCCGACGGCGTCGTATTTGTTGAACTCTCCGCGGTAACCGATCCGGACCTGGTTCCCCAGACCGCGGCGACCGCGTTGGCGCTCGATGACAAATCCCGACGGCCAACGGCCGAAACGGTCGCCGCCTCGCTTGGGTCACTCCGCACGCTCCTCGTACTCGACAACTGCGAACATCTGATCCAAGCGTGCGTGAAGCTCGCCTCCACGCTACTTGCGGAATGTCCCCGGCTTCATATCCTTGCCACCAGCCGAGAGCCTCTTCGGCTCGAGGGCGAACTGACATGGCGAGTTCCTCCCCTATCTTTACCCGACGAGCGATCGGCACGAGACGTGGAGCGAGCGTCGCAAAGCGAGGCGGTTCAACTCTTTGTCGATCGTGCCAGACGCCACCGCCCTGACTTCTCGCTGAACGAACGCAACTCGGAAGCGATCGTTGAGATTTCCCGTCGTCTTGACGGCCTACCGCTCGCGATCGAACTCGCAGCCGCACGCATCAGCCTGCTCACACCCGAGGAGATCGCTGTTCGCCTGAACGAGGCGTTGAGCTTGTTGGTGAGCGTTGAACGCGGACGGCCGGAGCGTCATCAGACGCTGCGCGCCACGCTCGACTGGAGTCACGGACTCTTGAACGCGTGCGAGCAAAAGACGCTACGCAGGTTATCGGTCTTTGCGGGAGGCTGGTCGCTGGATGCGGCAGAGGAGATCGTCACCGATTCGGAAACGCCGAGGTCGGAGGTTCTCAATGTGCTGTCGAGTTTGGCCGATCGATCGCTGATCTATGCCGAAAACATCGACGGCGAAACGCGTTACGACCTGTTGGACACGGTGCGTCAATATGCGATGGAAAGACTCCGAGATAGCGGCGAACTCGAACGCATGCGCTCGAAACATGCCGGATTCATGGCCACGGCATTGTATGCCGCCGAGCCGGCACTTCATGGACCGAATCAAGTCGTGTGGTTGAAGAGGTTCGACCAGGAGGTAGATAACCTCCGTGCCGCGCTCAGATGGGCGAGTGACGCTCAGAAGACCGAAACTGGGCTTCGATTGTGCTGGGGCGCATGGCGCTTCTGGAATGCGCGAGGTCTGGTGACTGAAGGGCGCGATTGGATCGCCCGTTTCCTATCGCTTCCATATACCCCAGACGACGAGACGATCCGGGTAGGCGTGTTGTTCACCGCCGCACGGTTCGCAATGCTCCAGAGCGACGATGTCAAGGCACATGCGCTCGCGAACGAGTGTTTGTCCACGGCCAAGAGGATTGGAGACGCCAGCAATCTCTCTGGAGCAGTCACCGTAATCGGTCATGTGCATCTTCGAAGGGGCGAACTGGATCTTGCCAAGCACGCATATGAGGATGGACTCTCGATCCGGCGTGACGCCGGAGACGATTGGGGAGTCGGAATCTCTCTGATGAGTCTGGCGAGATTGGCGCATGCTGCCGGCGAACTCGAGCGAGCGTCTGACTACTACGACAAAGCTCGCTCGATATTCCTCACGACCGGTGATGCCGAGAACGCGGCATTTTCGCTCTATCGTCGTGGGAGCGTTGCCCTTGACCTGGGTCAATTGCGCGAAGCCGAGACAATGCTCGAAGATGGTATGGAAGAACTTCTGGTCGTAGGAAGTCGCCTTCACGCCGTCGAGTGTCTCATCTTCCTCGGTCGAGCAGCCATCGAGCGCCATGACCTTTCAGCCGCGCGTGAGCGTTTGACGGAAGCGCTCGAATCCGCGCACCGATTTCGGGCGCTCCAGGACGTCGTCCTGGGGCTCGAAGGCTTCGCGCTGATCGCTGCCGTTGAGGGCAGCGCCGCACGCGCGTTGACTTTGGCGGCCGCCGCTGAGCGGCTTCGCGAGACTATCGGCGAGCCGCCAGTTGGGCGTGAGCTCGCGAACTTACAGGCCGCGGTGAAGGCGGCACGCAACGCACTCGATCCCGGAGAACAAGCGGCGGCAACGACTCGCGGCCGACTCATGGGAGTGAACCGAAGTGTCGCGCTGGCTCTCGCAACCTACCGGGGATGAGCCCGCCCCTCACTTGATGACAGTTGTCTGAATGAAAAGTTCGGTGGCGTCTAGCGAAAGACGTGAACGATGCGGAGCGCACGCGATGTCGGGATACTTGACCTTCGCATCGCCTCGATTGATACTTGGTCCGCAAAACGTTCACGAATTCCGCAATCGGAAGGGAACGGATCCTGAGTATGAAGCCAATAATCGGTATCACGCCTTCTCCGTCTGAGGACGAGTTTTCACACGGTCTCTTCTATCGCTACGCTCTCTCATCCAACTACACCGAGGCCATCGAGGCAGCTGGCGGAGTGCCGATCATCATCCCGCCCCAGAACGGAAACATTGACGAGATCCTCGACATGGTCGACGGTCTCCTCCTCAGCGGCGGTGGCGACATCGATCCGCAACGCTACGGCGATTCGGATCTGCACGAGAAGACATATGGGATTCACGAAGGACGCGACGTTCTCGAAATCGAGCTGACCAAGGGCGCGGTCGAGCGTGATCTTCCCGTTCTCTGCATCTGCCGGGGCATTCAGGTGCTAAACGTGGCCCTTGGGGGAACGCTGATCCAGGATATTGGCGATCAGTACAGCGATCAGATTCAGCACCGACAGCATGAGAATGGAATCGGGCCGAGTGAGCCGAGCCACGAAGTGACGGCTGAGCGCGATTCACTTCTTGGCGACGTGTACGAGCTGGAGCAGATCCAGACCAACTCCTTCCACCATCAGGGACTGAAGGACGTCAGCCCGGAGCTTCGGGCAATTGGAACGGCGCCGGATGGGATCGTGGAATCGGTGGAGCGCCCTGATAGCACGTTCATGCTCGGTGTTCAGTGGCACCCTGAAATGATGTTCAAGGCACACGCTGAGCACCTGCGACCGTTTGTCGGCCTGGTGAAAGCGGCCACCGCCTATCACGAAAAGGCCGCGCGAGAAGAACTGGCCGTCCACGACTAGACTCGGCCGGTAGAGATTGTTAAAGTCGAACAGGCGGTGCAAATGCACCGCCTGTTTTCATACTCTGTATGTTTCCCGGCTAGTCGCGGGACTCTCGCCCTCCAACGCCAGCCGCGGCGACCTCGCGGTCTTCGGCATCGACGTGATCCTGATGACTTCCGTCCGTGCGGTTCGCGATCGTCGCGGGAACCGCCACCTTCAGGACGTCATCCATGTTCTCGGCGAGCACGAACGTCATGTTCTCACGCAGCGACGCGGGCAGATCCTCTAGATCTGGCTCGTTTCGCTTGGGCAGGATGAACGTCGTGATTCCAGCTCGTCCAGCGGCCAACGACTTCTCCTTGATGCCGCCAACCGGCAAAACCTGGCCTCGGAGCGTTATCTCGCCGGTCATAGCGACGCGATCCTTGACCGGAACGCCGCTGAGTAATGAGATCAATGCCGTGGTCATCGTAATACCTGCCGACGGTCCGTCCTTCGGAATGGCGCCAGCCGGAACATGGATGTGCAGGTCCG
This sequence comes from uncultured Chloroflexia bacterium, assembly GCA_963822235.1. Taxonomy (GTDB): domain Bacteria; phylum Chloroflexota; class Chloroflexia; order Thermomicrobiales; family Thermomicrobiaceae; genus CALAGB01. Next base: position 1,169,167 of record CAWGGU010000001.1, on the reverse strand, counting down.
TCTCTTTGAAGAAGTTGGGATCGATTCCCAAATCCTCAGCACGAGATCGAACGAAGCTGAGTGCCGCCTGCGCGGACTCTCGCATCACGTCGCCGAGCTGCCCGGTTACGCTCAGACTTCCCTTACCCGGCATCTTGGTCGCCTCGATGAACATGATATCGCCGCCGACGGCGGAGACTCCCACACCTACCGCGACTCCAGGCTCGGCCGTGCGCTCTTCCAACATCTCGTAGAAGAATCGCGGCTTCCCAAGGAATTCGCGAACCTCCTCGATGCCGACCTCACTCGGGACTTCCTTGCCCTCAGCAATCCGCGTCGCGATCTTGCGGGACACGTTCGCAATTTCACGTTCCAGATTACGCACACCCGCCTCGCGCGTGTGGTGCTGGATGATGGTCATGATCGCGTCGTCGGTCAGTGTGAACCGATCGGTTCCGAGCGCATGCCGTCTCAGCTGCTTGGGCATCAAGTAACGGCGTGCGATATGGAGCTTCTCGTCATCGGTGTATCCGGTGAGCGTCAAGATCTCCATGCGATCGCGCAACGGAGCCGGAATCGTATCCAGCAGATTAGCCGTCGCGATGAACATTACCTTCGAGAGATCGAACGCAACGTCGAGATAGTGATCGCGATACGAGTTGTTCTGCTCCGGGTCCAGCACCTCGAGCAGCGCCGACGACGGATCTCCACGCCAGTCGTTGCCAAGCTTGTCGATCTCGTCCAGCACGAAGACTGGATCGTTGGCACCCGCGCGACGAATCGCCTGAACGATGCGGCCAGGCATCGCCCCGATGTAAGTGCGCCGGTGTCCTCGAATTTCGGCCTCGTCGCGCACACCGCCCAGGGACATGCGAGTGAACTCGCGTCCGAGTGCCCGCGCGATCGACTGAGCCAGGCTTGTCTTACCGACACCCGGAGGACCGACGAAGCAGAGGATCGGCTCGCGGTTGTCCTCTTCCGACATCTCGCCGTCCTTCAGCTGCTCCTTGCGCAGCCGCCGCACCGCGAGATACTCGAGGATGCGCTCCTTGAGCTGTTCGAGGTCGTAGTGGTCCTCGTCCAGCACCTGTCGAGCATGCGAGACGTCAATCTCGTCCTCGGTGCTGTGGTTCCACGGCATGCTCGTCATCCAGTCGAGGTAGGTCCGAATCATGCCGTATTCCGCCGCCGCGGGCGGGAGTTTGCTCAGTCGATCGAGCTCGCGCCGCGCTTCACGCTCGGCTTCTTCGGGCATGCCCGCCTCGTCGATCTTGGCGCGCAGCTCGTTGACTTCGACCTCTTGCTCGTTTGTCTCGCCAAGCTCCTTCTGGATCGCCTTCATCTGTTCGCGCAGATAGAACTCGCGCTGCGTCTTGCCGACTTCCTCCTGCACCTCGCCCTGGATCTTCTTGCCCAGTTCGAGCAGGTCGAGCTCCTTGCTCAAGAAAGCGCTGAGCTTCTGCAGTTTGGTTCGTGCTCCTTCGAGCTCGAGCAAGTTCTGTCGCTCTTCCGCCTCCATGCGCACGTTGCTGGCAATGAGGTAGACCAGGTGGATTGGATCGTCGATGTTCAGCGCTGCAGTCACCAGCTCGTCGGGCAGATTCGAGACGACCGAGACGAGGCGCTGGAACAACTCCAGCGTGTTGCGCATCAACGCCTTCACCTCGACCGAGTCGTCCGTCTCTTCCTTGATCTCCTCGACGCGTGCCGTCAGATACGGCTCTTCGCTGAGCCACTCAAGCACTCGAATGCGCCGAAGTCCCTGAACCGCGAGACGCACGGTCCCATCCGGCACGCGCATCATCTGATGGATGTTGGCTGCCGTGCCAATTTCGTACGTCTCACCAGGTCCGGCCGCCTCCTGATCGGAGTCCTTCTGCAGAACCAGCGCGACCATACGGTTGCCGGATACCACCTCGTCGATCAGGCGCAACGAACGTGGCTGGCCCGCGGCAAGCGGCACCAACGTCAACGGGAAGACGACCGTTCCACGTAGTGGAAGTACCGGCAGGATGCTCGGTGTGGCCTCTTCTTCCTGCTCTTCCGACTCGTCCTCAGGGGCTTCGTAGTCGGGCTCATCGTGTCTAAACTGTTCAACCATTAATGCTTACCCCTCCTGCGCTTGTTCAGGCGTCTCTGAGGCACGTGGCACGATTCGAGTAGCCTGGGCGCGAGGCAATGTAACCCTGAGGAAACCCCCTTCGTAGGAAGCCTCCACCTGATCCAAGACGACTGAGAATGGAAGAAACACTTGCGCTTCGAATGGGCCATACGCGATGCCCATCTCGTGGTACGTGCGCTTCTGCGTCACCGACGGGTTGTTACGAACACCTGAAACGCGCAGCAGTGTTTCATCGACGACGACGCTGATTTCTTCTTCTTCAACTCCGGCGATCTCGACCGTTACCACCAGACTGTCCTCACATTCGAAGACTTCGACCGGCGGCCGCCAGACCCCGATGTTTGATCGTGAAATTGGGCGAACCCCGATGACCAGCGAGCGGAATACCTGTTCCATATCTTGCTGGATGCGTCCGGTCTCCCGGCCGCCACGCCTGCGCACGATCAGCATGAATGTTCCTCCGAGTTTGCCGTTGTCGGGCGCCCGTCGTTTCAACGGGTTAGCCGTGTGTGGCTGGTTTCGTGACGATGCTCGTTGCCCTACCTCGTCGTGCATGAAACGTGCCGATAAATCGGGTAAGCAACGACCTCGGTTAGTATATCACCGATGGAAACTGTCCTGCAACAGATCCTGTAGCTAAGTTGACTCAGATTATATCAATGATGTGCGTAGTACAGGATGACGACCGCGGTCATTCCCCACAGGAACACCGTGACGAGTAGCGGGCGGTCTTCAATCAGTAACTGTTCAGGCGCCCCGCCTCCGCTTTCCTTATGGACAAGATAGAGATAGCGGAAGACGCCGTAGAGCACGAACGGAATCGTCAGCATCATGGCATGTGACTGCGGCAAGTTCGGAGCCGAGAACGTGTAGAGGGAATACGCCATGATCGTCGCCGCAGCCACGATCATGATCAACTCATCCAATAGCGGCTTCGAATAGAGTTCGAGGTTCTTGCGGTGCGTTCCGGCCGACGACTCCAGCAGCTCGATCTCGTGTCGACGTTTGGCGAACCCGATGAACAGGGCCAGCAACACGAGACAGACATAAAGCCACGGTGAGAGCGGGACGTGGATGACGACCGCGCCAGCCGCGGTTCTGAGCAAGAAACCCGCGGCAATGACGAAAACGTCGATGATGACCATGTGCTTGAGAACCAGGGTGTAGGAAAACATCATGGCCATATAGCCAGCCAGGACCAATGTCAGCCAGGGCGAGATGAGGAGCGAGACAGCCACGACGAAGACCGCGAAGAAGCCCGCGAACCCGATCGCCGTCCGCTGACCGAGACGACCGGATGCGATGGGCCGATTTCGCTTTTTCGGGTGAACGCGATCCGCTTCGACGTCCAGCAAGTCGTTGCAGATATAGACGACGCCGCTCGTCAGACAGAAGAGCAGTGCCGCGACCGCGACATTAATCAAGTTGGTGAGATTGAAGAGTTTATTGTCGAACACCAGTGGCGCAAAGACCACGGCATTCTTGGTCCACTGCTTCGGTCGCAGCGCCTCGAAGAGCGCTCGCGTTGATCCCGCGATGCTTCGTTGCGACTGAACCGTCGATTCCGCACCGATCATGCGATTGCCTCCGGCGAGCCAGTGAGTGCGTTATTAATTCGATCCGTTCGAGGCGAAAGCGCTCGAATCATACGTATTGCCTGCGTTCCAGAACATCCAGCCCGACGCGCCAAAATCATTTGCCGCGTCGATCTGCCGTTTCACTTCCGTGGCACCGTACGCAATCCCCTCGCCCAGAGAGAAATCTTGCAGCCAGGGGCGTAGCTTCGCTTTAAATTGTGGAATGCGTTCGGCACCATTCTCCAGACTCCAAAGTACCACTTCGTATGGGTGGTCGTTGGGAACGTCGAAGCCCATTGAGCCATCCGCGAAGTGCGATGGATAGACCATCGGACAGACATAGTCGAGGTGTTGAACCACGGTCTCAAGGTTCTGTCCGATATTGCCGTCGCCGGTCTCCCACATCGTAAGACCGAAAACATCGGCCGCCAGGTACGCCTGCGTTGGAGCGATCGCCGCGTACATTTCAGTCAGAAAGTCGTTGATCGCCTTGGGTCGCGTTTGGTCGTCGTGCGGCACGCCGTACTCCGCCGTCGCTAGCGGGCCGTCGGTTGGAAAGCGAATGTAATCGAGCTGGATTTCATCGAAGCCGAACGCCGCAGCTTCTTTGGCGATGGCAACGTCGTAATCCCAGACTTCGGTCCGATGCGCATTGACCCAGGCCAAACCGTTCCAGGTTCGCCACAATCCGCCCGTTGCTGAGTCGTGAATGGCCCAATCGGGTCGCGCTTCGGCCAACAATGGATCTTCGAACACCACGATGCGGGCGATGGCGTAAATGTGGTGCTGGTGTAGCACCGTCACGATTGCCGCGGGATCAAGCACGGGAGAGACCGCGCCGATTTCGTTCGCGAGAGGGACCTTGGCATCGTAGTAAACGTGCCCAGTGCTGTCTTTGAGGTCAACGACGATGGCATTCACTTCAGTTGTGTCGGCGATGTTGATGAGCGTGTTGAACGACTGCTCGTTACTGGCGGTGTTCGCCGTCGCGTAGATCGCCTTGATCTGAATGGGTGACAGAGAGGCGTCGAGCTTGAGTGCGGGAGTCAACGCCTTCGACATGGCACCGTAGCCCGGCGCCTTGAAGAAGACGGTGCCAGCGGACGAAACGCTCTTTAACCGATAAGTCCCGTCAGCACTCGTATTCGTGAAGATCGAACCCGTCGCGACCGTGGCGTCCGCGATTGGCTGGCCTTTGTCGTCGGTGACAGTCCCACTCAGTACGTCAGGCTGCAGCGCGACTGCGACCTGAGTGTCATGGTTGAGCGGTCTCGCAAGGACTGAATAATCGTCGGATGTGAACCGAATCGATGCTCCTTCTGGGACGTCGTCCAGCACGAACCGACCTTGAGAATCGGTCGTCGTAGTGTCGAGCGTTTTCGTGCCACTCACGAGCGTGACCTGCACACCGGCAATCGGCTTCTGGTCGACTTGGTTTACGACCGTCCCCTGAACGACATTTGGACGAAGCTCGAGACGCATGCTTCTACTTGATGACGTGACCGTCGCCTGGGCTGAGTCGTACCCCTGTTTGGTCACGGAAACTGAATCCTGCTTACCGTTGATGCTGAAGTATCCCGTTGAATCGGTGACGGCCTGTTTTTGGCCGGCAACGACAGTGGCGCCGGCCAACGGGGTCAGCGTGTAAGCGTCAACGACGGTGCCCGAGACCGAGTGATGATTCAGAAACGTCTCGTAGGCGACGGTCCCCAGCAGCACGAGGACCGCGATCGCGAGAATTGCGCTGAACCTCCAGCTCACCGTTCTGCGTCGACGCCGCGGCCGCCCGGACGGTGACCCCTCCTCAGACACCAATTTCCTCCTGAACAAAGCGTTCAATCACGTGATGCCGCTGAATCTGCGTCCGGAAGCGACGATGTTGTTGGCAATCCAAATTGCCAGTGGTTCGATAGCCACGACCGCAATTGGGCGGATGCTAAAGGGTCAAAGTTTCGGGCCGAGTATGCCATATCGACCTCGATTTCCCGGATGCGTCCCCGCTGAACCTCCGAAATATTGACGACCGCAGCGCATCTATCGCCAGCCCAGTTGCAATTGACAGGTTATGACGCGCGGCATGAATCTTGTGGCGACTTGCTCCGCCGAGACGCTTGGCCGGAGCGATCACGTATACCGGAAGGCCGTCTCGTTCACGTTGTTATCCGTCATGATCCGACCCAGACACCGCCATGCTCGATTACGATGACGCGCCGTCGGTTTGCTGTGGCTACCTTCGTCGATGCTCGGTACGATCTGGGAGATCAGCCACCGGAAACGCGATGGTCACTCTTCGCATGATGTGAGATGTGTCTTTCCGAATTTGGTTGCAGTCCTCACCCGCCGCGCGTACGATAGTTGCATCTCCGCCAAGCCGAAGGGACGTGTTGTGGCCGACTTTGCCCGCCAACCCTACGTCTTCATCAGCTATGCCAGTGTTGACCGCGAGCGGGTGCTGCCCCTTGTGGACCGGCTCGAACACGTGGGGATCACCGTCTGGATCGACCGGGAAGGTATCCACGGCGGCGCCAACTACGCCCAGGTCATCAATGACGCCATCCAGGGCGCGGCGGCTCTGCTCCTCTGCGCCTCGCCAGCGGCACTCTCGTCGCGTAACGTCAAGCAGGAGTTGTCGCTCGGCTGGCGCTACGAAAAGCGCTACCTGCCACTCCTCCTGGACCTCGTAACCATCCCCGGCGAGCTCGCTTACTGGTTGGAAGGCTCCCAGTGGATTGAGGTGCTCGATCGTCCCGAGTCCGCCTGGCTGGCTGACCTGGCCAAAGCCCTGGAACCGCTCGGGATCACCGTCCAGCGAGTCTCCACCGGCCCGGTAGCCGGGGCGCCGCGCCGCCGACCGCTGGTCGTGGGACGCGAGCGGGAGCAGGATGCGCTGCGACAGCATCTGGACGACATGCTCGCCGGTCGAGGCGGGATGATCCTCGTCGGAGGCGAGGCGGGCATGGGCAAGACGACGCTGGTCGAGGATCTGAGCATCCAGGCAGAGGAAGTGGGCTGTCTCGTCCTCTGGGGCCACGCCTACGACCTTTCGGTCACTCCCCCCTACGGTCCCTGGCTCGAGATCTTCACTCAATACCAAACACGTGGGGCAGACTTGCCGCCGCTCCCGGACTTCGTCGGCAACGCGGAGGAACTGACGAAGGTCGGCTCGCAGGAAACCCTCTTCGCCGGGGTCGCCGACTTCTTTCGGACAGTCGCCATGCAGTGTCCGCTGGTGCTGGTGCTCGATGATCTCCACTGGGCCGATCAGGCCAGTCTCGACTTCTTTCGCTTCCTGGCGCGGCAGCTCGCGACCCAGCGCATTTTGCTCATCGCCATCTATCGCTCCGATGAGCTGCACCGTCGGCACCCGCTCTACCCCCTCCTGCCGCTGCTGATCCGTGAGGCGGATGCCGAGCGATTGGAGGTACGACCGCTCGGATTGGAGGGTCAGCGCGCGCTGATCCAGAGCCGGTACCTCCTGCCCGAGAAGGACAAAGCACGCCTGCAGGCGTACTTCGAGGTCCACGCTGAAGGGAACCCGCTGTATGCGGGCGAGCTACTGCGGACGTTCGAGGAAGCAGGGGTGCTGCGACCCGAGCAGGACCGCTGGATACTCGGGAACCTGGACCGGGTACGCGTCCCGCCCCTCTTACTGCAGGTAATTGAGGGTCGACTGTTCCGGCTTGATGAGGGAGTTCGTGTTCTCCTCCAGATTGCGGCCGTGATCGGCCCGTACGTGCCGCTGGAACTCTGGCAAGAGGTGAGCGGCGCGAGGGACGAGGCTCTCGCCGCGGCGATCGACCAGGGGCAAACAGCTCATCTGATTGAGGAGACCCCAGACGGCAGCTATCGTTTCCGGCATGCGCTGCTCCGGGAGGCCCTCTACGAGGAGGTGAGCGCCCTGCAGCGACGGCGGTGGCACCGGCAGGTAGCCGAGGCGGTCGAGGGGCGCTCGCAACCCGATCCAGATATCATCGCCCATCATTTTGGCCAGGCACGGGATCCACGAGCCCACCCCTGGCTGGTCCGCGCCGGGGAACGTGCTGCTCGCAACTACGCCTGGCCCGTGGCGGCTGAACGCCTCGAGGCGGCCCTTGAGTTGGCCGTTACGCCGCGTGACCGTGCCTGGCTGCTCTACTGTATCGGGCGGCTGCGTCGTTGGACCAATCCACAGGCCGCGGCTGCCTCCTACCACGAGGGGCGCACCCTCGCCTTAGAAGCGGGCGATGCCGTCCTCGCCGCCTACTGTCTATTTGACGAAGGGATGCCGCATGCCTTCGCTGGCGACGTATCGACCGCGCTCCATCTGATGGCTGCTGGAATCGCCGAGATTGACGCGCTCCCGTCGGATCACCTCTTCACGTACCCGGGCCTGCTCAACTGGGCCTCCGATTCACTGGTCGCCGAGCCTGTGCCACCCGATGTCCCACTCCCAACCTTGAATCCGCGGCTCCCATCCTACTTGGAGTGGCTAGGTTTTGTAGGCCGACTGGACGACGCGGTCGAACGGGGCGAAGCCTACTTGCGTGAAGCTGACGCCGCGCCTTGGCTTAGCAGCGTCCATCTCGACCAAATCGCAGGCGATCTCTTGAACGGCCTCGCAGTCGTCTATGGGGACCTCGCTCGGCGTGCTGATCAGCTTCGGGTGCTCGAGCGCGCCTACGCCATCGCCACCCTCCGGCATAACCATGTCAATCTCAGTATCATCGCAATGCACGACTTACGAGGGTTACTCACCTTTGACACGACCAACCTCGCCGCGCGACGCAGGCGGATTGAGGTGATGGACCACGCCTACGCTCGAGCGGGCGAGTCGACCAGTTACATCCGAACGATCAACTACCTCGTCCTGGAAGGGAGGTGGAGCGAGGCACGCCGCATCGTCGACGAGACCGCGGCAGATCTGTCCCGGCCGCATGCAACCTTCTATCTCGACGAGATGGGTGATCTTGCACGCCTGCAAGGGGATTCAGCCTTGGCTTGGTCGTTGCTCGAAGTCGTCCTTCAGGACGGACCGTCGGCAACTAGCCAGCAGTTGCTGTTCCATTTGCCTGAACTTATCCGGCTCGGCGCCTCTCTGTGCCTCGATGCCGACGACATGGACGAAGCACGGTGCTGGATTGATTCCCTGCGGGAGTCTCTAGACTTCAGCGGTGTGCTGCGGCTGAGGCCCGATCTGCTGCTTCTGGAGGCACGCTTGGCCGGTGGCACCGAAGATCTCCCGACCGCCCTCGATCACGCGCAGCACGCGCTCGATACAGCCACCGAGCTCGAGATGCCGCAAGCGACCCTCGTGGCCCATCGTCAGCTTGGAAAACTGTTGACGACGGATCGCGCGTACGATCGTGCCGAAGGGCACCTTCTACAGGCACTCGAGCTGGCTGGGGCCTGCGCGGCGCCCTTTGAGCAGGCACTCGTCTTGCTCGCTGTTGCCGAGTTGCGCGATGCAGAGGGGAAACAGGGCGAGGCGCGTGCACTGCTGGCCGAGGTACAGGCGATGTGTGAGCCGCTTGGAGCAAAGCCGACGCTCGACAGAGTCGCCACGCTGCGGACGCGTCTTGCGCCGTGACGTGTCCTCAACCGATTAGCTCACGTATCGCCGCTTGGTTCACCGGATGGGTTACGTACTCCCCGCTGCGAATCAGCGAGGCATACCGCACGGAAAACCCCGTCGCCTCGACAATCCGTGACAACGGAATTCCTGCGAGCCTGGGTTGAATCTCCCGTACGAAACGCTCACGTTCGGTTTTCCCATCACCATGCACCGCTTCCCACTCCGCGCGCTCGCGTGCCCGTCGTTCCTTACTGGCGACCCGTTTCCCCTTCGCCGCGCCTCCATGCGCGGGATCATCTCCCGCTTCCCGCTGACGTGCGAGGGCTGATTGTCCCGCGAGGGCGAATCGTGGGATCTCCACTTCCCGCTGATGCTGTTCGCGGCAGACGTCCGAGCAGAAATTCCGTCGCCGGTCGGTGAGGACTCGTCCACACTCTAGACAGGTACGCGGCTCACTCGCGAGCGAGTCTCCGTGATGAGCTCAAGCTGTTCGCGTTCCAGTGCATGGGTGACCGGCTTCCGTCCCTCGCGTCGCTTGCGTTCCGTCAACGGGGTTGGCAACTGGCTTCCAGGTTTCGCCAGTCGTCGTGCGATGCGTTCCGCAATCGGTGCGACGTGCCGTGCCCACACGTTCGCGGTGCCGATAAGTTGCGTGGTCAAGCGAGGCATCACCCGCACCGTCACGTCTCGCGTTTCGACAAAGTCCCGTGCGGCAAGCTGGACTTTCTGCAGCCAGCAATCCACCTCCGGACGAATGGCTTCCATCACGTCCAAGGCGAGCGAGTCCCGCGACGGTTGATCGGCGTTCAAGAAACCGATCCCCGGATCCAACCCCACCGTCAACAGCGCGATCCGGGTCTCCGCTTCAAGAACGGCGTACAGGTAGTTCAACAGCGCGTTTCCCGGTGTCGAGGCACGGCGCGGTGAATTCGTGAGCGGTGACGTGCGTGTGCCGAAGGTCTGCCAGTGAGCCGGGACCCGCACGATGTCACGACGGGCAAACCCCACCGGCACCTGCACCTATGCCTGCCAGTACAGCGACGCGCCGACCGACTCGACGGCCCGGATGGACACGGAATCATTGGCGGCGTCGAGGTCGGATGCAAGATGCGCCACGCGTCCCGCCACGTCCGCGTAGCCGAGGCCTCGCAATACGGACGCCTGACCGCTGAGCTTGGCGTGCATCAACGCGCGCGTGATGGCAACGCCTGTCTCGTCCAGGCTGGCTAGTACCTGGGCGCGACGGAGCGCGGGATAGTCGGCACCGCGCGCTATGTTCGCAAGGACGACGCTACCGTCGTGGTCAATCTGGATCAAGGCCGCGCCGATATCATGCAGCCAGCGAATCGCGTCGAGGGAGATCGTGCCGCTGTGTCCGTGGATCACGAGTTGGCGAATTCCGCAGGTCGCGCGATGAAAGCTGACGTCGCCGCGTTCGTCCCCGCTGCCATCTTGGATGCGTAAGGCTCCCTGTTCCACCCATATCCGGCAGCCGAAGCCGGTCAGACTGACCACACCCTGTTTGACCACGTTTGGCGTGGTAGGATCGCTGCGCATTGGGAAGATCCCTTCCTGATGCCATGTCCCCTCACGGTTGCCGCCGTCGCGGGGACTCCATTCATTCACGATGGAACAGCATTCACGCTCGAAGTCCGAGGGATTGGGTTTCAGGCGAGTTCGTCCATGCCTTCGTGCTCGTCCCGTAGAGAATCAGCGATGAACGCTTGCATTTCCGGCGTGTCCAATGCGCGAACGTAGCGATCAAGTTTCGCCCGCAATTTCGGCGGAAGTGCTGGATCCCCTCATCGCTCGCTTCAAGCACCAGCCGCGCGCCTTCGCCAAAGAAGGAGAGCATCGGCGGTAAGAAGATTCGTTGGTACGCGAGATACATCGCGGCGACGATGAGCGGGTCGTATTTCCACACTCGCATCAAATCGTGCGTCGGCAGTGACTTTTTCTGTAGCCGCCAGAACGCCCGCCAGTCATCTGGTTCTGGGCCATCATGGCTCACGAGATCATGGAATTTGGTCAGGTTCGCGGCTCTCGCCATACGCGGCGCCAATTCGCGGAGTAGCGGTGCATACTCCGCATCGCCTTTCTCTAACAAATAATCTGCGTACGGCTCGTTTAGGTCATCGCTGAACACGTCGTCATGCGGCTGCTCTGCGAGATACTCGGATTCGAGGATCCCCAGGAATGCGGCGCCTATTCCGATCCGCTGAGCGTCGGCAACCGGTGCGCCACTCGCCAGCTGCGGTGTGGTGACGTTCTCGTCGATCTCATCGAGGAGTCGCTCGCGGTCCTCGTCGGTCAACCGGCTCATCTTGTTGATGGCAGGCAGGCTGGGAAGCTGCTGCTGCACCGCGTGCCACACCCGCTCGACCCGCGCTTGGACCACCGCATTGATATCGACCTGGATGAAATCGAATCCCTCAAGCCACATCCAGATTTTGGTGGCATCGGAGCCGCCGATGTACCGGCGATAGGTGCCGAGCCAAATGACCGCCACTCGAGCTGGAGGCGGATATTGGTACTTGGGACGTCCTCGGCCCTGACCGGGAATTCTCATCCGGGTCGGGGGAGGCAGCAGGCCATTCTCATTCCATTCCTCGATCTGCCGCCCGGACGGTGACCCCTCTTCAGACACCGACTTCCTCCAGAAAAGGGAACGCAATCACGTGGTGACGATCAATCTCGCTCCGGTCGCGGGGTCACGTATTGCAGCTCACATTGCCGAGGGTTCGATAGCCACGACCGCAATTTGGTGGACGGTAACGGGTCAAAGTTCCCGGCCGAGTATGCCATATCGACCTCGTTTTCCAGGTTGCCCTTCCCCTGAAGCCCGGAGCAAGCAAGCATTTCGGCTCCTCCTTCGCCCGTCCAGTTACAATTGACCCTGCGCAATGCGCACCCGTATAATGCGCGTGCGTGAAGCGGGCCACTTCCGCTCCGACGGCACATCTCCGCGCGTCAAAGTGATAGGTTGGTAGCATTGGATTTCACCGATGTCCTCGCGACGATGCGCGTCGATCTCGACCAGGTCGAGCAGCGCCTTCGGCGAGAAGTTGATGTCGATTACCCGTTCATCGGTGAAGTTCTCGACGGACTGATCGCGGCCGGGGGTAAGCGCCTCCGACCACTCATGCTGCTCCTTGCGGCCCGTCCGTTCGACTACGACCTTGAGCGCCTTGTCCCCGCCGCAGCCGGAGTCGAACTGCTCCATACCGCTTCCCTCATCCACGACGACACGGTCGATCACGCCGACGTACGCCGTGGCAGACCGACACTCAACACGCTCATAAGCACCGAGGCCGTCATCCTATTCGGAGACTATATCTTCGCCCGCGCAGCCATGCTGGCTGCCGAGACCATGAGCCCCAAGGTCGTAGGGGTCTTCGCCAGTACGCTCGGCGATATCTGTGACGGCGAGTTGCGTGAGATCTTCACGGCTCGTGAACTTGGTCAGTCTCTGGACGACTACAAGCGACGCATCTACGGAAAGACTGCCGCACTCTTCGCCGGTTCTGCTGAGATGGGCGCGATCCTGGGTGAGGCCGGTGATGAGGCCATTGCTGCAATGCGGCGCTTCGGCAAGAACGTCGGCATGGCGTTTCAGATCGTCGATGACGTGCTCGATCTTCGCGAATCGACCAATCAGATCGGCAAGCCGGCCGGATTGGACTTGCGACAGGGGACGATCACGCTGCCGACGATGCTCTTCTTTGAGCATGATGGGAACGACGGGGATAAGACCGAAGTCGTTCGCCGTGCGGTAGGCGGAAACGGGGCAACCGACGACGACTACGTGATGGCAACTGCCGTGATACGCGAGTCGGGCGCGCTGGAACGCTCTCTGGCCGTCGCAGCGCGCTACGTCGACGAGGCGAAAGAGGAGCTCTGCGCGATTCCTCGCGGGCAGACGCGGGACATGCTCGAGTCAATCGCCGATCTGGCCCTCAATCGCTCCCACTGATCCACGACGAGCCCCACCAACCGAACTCACCATGATCACAACGCGATCAGGCTGCGCTCATACATGCGGGTAAACAGGCGGTCCCAAAGTGGAGCGCCGGGAGCAATCTGTTCGAATGACGCTTGAAGATCTTGCGGCAACCGCGGCGAGACCAGAATGGTCGACAGCCGCTGGGTATATCGTCGCGTAATCGTCTCGTCGAGAAACTCCAGTTCATGCGGGTGCGACGGTTGCAGGCCCGTCAATATCAGCAGGTCGGATGCAACGAGCTTGACCATATGGTCGCGCGATACACGCGACGCGATATCGAACTCGGTCTTCGCCTTTCCCTCGAGTGCTTCCGGATCATCGATCGACTGAAGCTCGATCCCGACCATGTAGGAGTTGAGCGAGAACTCACGCCAGGGGATCAGGTATGTCGATACGAACGGACCAAATTCACGCAATCGACTAGCAATGAACGCGGATACTCTCGTCGCTCGCGTTCCAGATGCGTTGAAGATGAACCAGCCCGTTCCCGCGCGTAGATGCAGGTCGAGCGCGTCGAAGTACTGCGTCATTCGCGAGAACAAATCGACATCCTGCAGTGGAAGAGCGTCACGCTCATCACGTCGAACAATCATGCTTCGTTCCCTCCGTGCTATGTGCCGGGAGTGGCCGGGGAGAATGCGTTCTGGTCGTCATCACGCCAGCCGTGCCTCGAACGGTTCAGACGAGGGACAGCGTGTCGCGAAACAGCTTGATGAATTCGTCGGTCCGTACGTCGACCGCGACTTTGTGTTTCGGAGCGCTTTCCTGTCTGACGAGGCACGTCCGCCCCACCTGATCGCCAACCCCAGTCTCTACGGTCACGCCCCACTCTTCCGTCGTCACGAGATCTGGAAACGCGGCAACTCCCACCGCCAACGGATCATGCAGCGGGAATCCCGGCCGTCCACGATGAACGAACGTGTGGCGGAAGATCGAGTAGATGAGATTCGCGGGTTGGTCGCCTCTATCCGCCAACACCTCCCAGTGTTCTCGCCCGAGGGGAACTTTATGGGTTACGTCAAGTCCGATAAACGTGATTGGGAGGTCGCTGTTGGCCACGATCGCGGCCGCTTCCGGATCAGCCCAAACGTTGTATTCCGCGTAGGGAGTCGTGTTGCCCGCGGTCAGGAAGGCTCCTCCCATGATCACGACGTTCTTGACCAGACTCGGGAGATTGGGCTCGAGCCCCAAGGCGACGGCGATGTTGGTCAGAGGCGCGACGCATACGAGCGTGATCTCGCCCGGTCGTTCCCGGAGCGTCTGAACGATATAGTCGGGAGCCGATTGCGCCGAGACCGATGCGGTAGACGGTTCGAGGATCGCGTCGCCCACGCCGCTCTCACCGTGATAGAGCGATGCGTCGTTGTACGCGCGGCTGAGCGGACGACTCATGCCGCGAAATACCGGAACCGAGGATTGTCCCAGGGCCGCCAGCACACGCAACGAGTTTTCAGTCGTCTTGTCGATATTCACGTTTCCGGCCACCGTCGTCACCGCGATCAGGTCAATCTGAGGCAGGCTCACCGCCAAGGCGATGGCTGCCGCGTCGTCGACCCCCGTGTCGACGTCAATGATCATTGGAATGGCTGATCCTACGGTCACGATTCTCTCCTCCGCCCACGCCCGTCGTTGCTCCATAGCGATGTGTGCCTCGCACTATAGCATCGAGGCGCATGCATTGAAATTGGAAAGGGAGCCCTCTGGTATACTCGTCACCCATGAACGTTCGGAGTAAACTCTCGCTTCTCATCACAGCGGCGCTGCTGCTGGTGGGATCGATGTTGACGATCTTCGCGTCCTCGCCACCTCAGTCAGCCTTCGCGGCCGCCGCGCTTCCGTATCACGTTGAACCAGATACGACCGCTTCGTCGGAGCCAGGACTGCGGGCTTTGGCGGCCAGCGGAACGATGATCGTCTGGCAGGATGAGCGAAGCGGAGCGCCCGACATCTACGCCTATGACTTGGTCGACGGTCGAGAGTTCCGTGTTGCACGCACCGGCGACGTTCGGACCAACCCAGATGTTGACGGCACGCGCATCGTTTGGGTCGAAGGTGCCAGCCCCGCCCAGCGTACAATTCAGGGCTTCGACCTGTCCGAAGGCGGACCTTTCGCTGTGACAAGCGATCCCGGTGAAGTGGCCGATCCGGCGATTTCAGGGGACGTCGTAATTTGGCGCGAGCGGGACGTTAACGGTTGGCACATTCATGCGAAGAACATCGCAACGACCAACACCACAACGCTTCCCACGAAATCGTTGAACGTCGCGCATCCAGCTATCTCTGGGTCGACCGCGGTCTGGCAAGAATACGACGACGGACATTGGTCGCTCGTGCAATACGACTTGCAAAGCGAACAACGTACTGTCCTGACCACATCGAACGCGGACGAGACCGATCCCGCAATCGACGGAAGCGAGCTCGTCTTCTTGCGACAAGCTCAGACAGGCGGAACAGCGCAACTCATCGCTCGCGATCTGTCGTCTGGGCAGGAGCGCGTCATCGTGGCGGACCATATCGTGACGCAGCCATCCATCGGTGGCGGGGTCGTCGTATGGGAGGATTGGCGCAGCGGTCTACCCGACGTCTATGCCTACGACATCGGCGCCCAGGTCATGTACGCCGTCGCCCGATCGCAGCAGGCATTTGATCCCGTTGTCTCTCAACATTACATCGCCTGGATTAGCCGATCCGACACCGCGCATGGGCGGGTGCAGGTTGTTTCCCTCGTGCCGCGATTGCCAACTGACCCACAGGATCCACCAGCGGTACCATCGGCCGACAACGTCTACTTCCCGCAGACCCATCATTTCATGTCGTCAGGGTTCAAAACCTTCTGGCAGGGGCACGGCGGCGCGGAAATCTTGGGTTATCCACTGACGGAGGAGTTTTCCGAAAAGGATCCGAGCACTGGCGAGCAGATCACGGTCCAATACTTCCAGCGAGCCAAGCTCGAATATCGGGCCAGCGCGCCAGAAGGCCAGCACATCACGGTAGCGTTGCTGGGATTGACTCTGACCGCGGACCGCAACTTCCCGAAGGTCGATCCCGTACCTGACAACGACAACAAGCGCTACTTCTCGGAAACGGGCCATACGATCTCGCTTGGATTCAAAGACTTCTGGGAGGCAAATGGCGGGCTCGCGGCGTTTGGATTTCCGATCAGCGAGGAATTTACGGAGAACGGCCGAACGGTGCAGTATTTTCAGCGCGCTCGGTTCGAATACAACGCGAATTCGGACAACTCCAAAGTCACACTCGGGCTACTGGGGCAGGAAGCGCTGGAGCGTCTCGGATTGTTGCCGATGCCCGCTGTGGATACGACGCAACTGACGCCCTAGGGCTCCCCGATCAACGCGAGATAGAGGTCGTTCACGTTGGTACCGGTTTGACCCGTGACAACCAATCCACCGGACGCTTCGAGAAACCGACGAGTGTCATTCCGGTCGAGCAGGTCACGCGGGTTCAGCCGCGTGATCTCGAAGCCGTTGAACCGTCTCCCCATCGACGATGCCGCCCGCCGCCTGGCTTGATCCGTCGTCACCGTCGGTCGCGAGACTTGCGACCACAACCATCGGTTCTCCTACGATTTCGAATGCGGCAGACGCGGCCATCTCGGTGTTGCGTCCACCAGTACCATCTCCTCGCACGGTCACCGTCATCTCGCCCGCGCCAACAATGCAACATGGAGGTGAGATTTCACTCCGACCGTGCGACGCGGAGACGGCGATCTGCGACCAGATTCGTCCGAATTCCCGGGCTTCCGCCGCGAACGTCGTACCTACGATCACCGGACGATATCCATGCTCTTTGGCCGCTTTCGCTGCTGCCTTCGCGGCGAGCGACGCATCCCCAATCACGACGTTCTGAACAACGTTGACGCTTCCCAGCGCGCCGCCAGCAGAAGACGAGATTCGTTCGCGGACCGGTGCAGGAAGCGCCCTCCACGCCTCAGTTCGCATGACGGAGTCGATTTGATCGGAGTCGTCTCCCTGCACCTCGACAGATAGTCCACTCGCGATAACAGAGAGCGGATTACCGAGTACGTCGGACAGTATCAAGTTGATGACCCGCGCCGGGGCGACCGCCCGAGCCAAGCCCCCCGCTTTGATCCGGCTGATCCTCCGGCGAACTGCATTCAAAGTCCCGATGTCGGCTCCGGCATGCAACAGCAGATCGGTCGTTTGCTGAAACTGCTCCAGTGAGATACCTACGGCCGGGACTTCCACCAGCGACGAGCCGCCACCTGACACCACCACGATGGCAAGGTCGTCAGTTGTCAGACGCGCTGCTTCATCGAGCAAGCGCAGCCCGGCTTCGACGCTCGAACGATCGGGAACGGGATGACTCGATTCGAGCACTTCAGTCCGCTCCAGTGGCTTTGCGTGCTCGGCGAGGCCGCGTTTCGTCACGACGAGTCCGTGATCGAGCCGTGCCGCCAGGACGGACTCGACGCCACGCGCCATTCCGATCGACGACTTTCCGACTCCGAGCAGCACGATCCGCCCACCGGCACGCAACTGATGGCGCATACCAGCCACGACCAACGAATCGTCATCGACGTCTATCGCGTTCCTCGTGAGGCGCTCGGGGTCGACGTCGATCAGAACCTGGCGAAAAATAGACTCGATATCACGGCGCGCCCGCTCAACGTTCATGGGCGGTCCCTGACCGGCTCAGCATCTTCTTCCCGGAGTTGTCTGAGCACCGCGCTCAAATCGTCGGGAAGCGGTGTCTCTACTTCGATTTGGCGCCCTCCGGGGAGTTCGAATGTCAGAGCCGTCGCGTGAAGAAACTGCCGGCCCAATTCGTAGCGGAATTGACGGCCGCTATAGGTCTTGTCTCCGACGAGCGGATGCTTGATATAGGCGAAATGCACGCGAATCTGATGCGTCCGACCCGTTTCGATGATGACCGATACCAGCGTCACGTCGCGGAAGCGCTCCATGACTTCGAAATGTGTCAGCGCCGGTCGACCGGCCGCTACCACCCACATCCGCTTGCGGTTGTTAGGGTCGCGACTGATCGGCGCGTCGATCGTGCCCTCGTTCTCCTCGATCACGCCGTGGACCAGCGCGGTGTAGCGCTTCACGACGGTTCGGCGCTGCCATTGTTTCAGCAAGATTTGTCGGGCCGACTCGTTCTTGGCGATCACGATCACCCCGGACGTGTCCTTGTCGAGGCGATGGACGACTCCCGGCCGTGACGCGTCTCTCAGCTCCAGATCGGGACGCAGAGCCCGAACGACGTTGACCAGCGTGCCGTGCTCATGGCCCGGCGCGGGATGAGTGACGAGACCAGCAGGCTTATCGAAGACGATGACGTCGTCGTCTTCATAGACGATCGGAACCGGGACGTACGCCGGAGTCAGACCACCCGGTTGCGGAATCGGAGGGAGCGAGAGTTCGACGACGTCGCCGGTATGAACGCGCCTGGCCGGACGGGCTACCGTCTCGTCGACGCGCACTTTCCCGTCTTTGATGAGGTCCTGTGCGTACGAGCGACTGACATCGGCGGCGCGTTGCGCGATGAAGCGATCGAGCCGCTCTCCGTCGTCGGCATCAGTCACATCGAGCACAAGGCGTACGACGTCGGACATAGCGTTCATTCCTCAAACCTTGCTCGAGAGCATGAGCATTGCCAGACATGAGTTGGCTCCGTGACGCATCAACGCCACGGAGCCTTTCCAAGCTGGTCAATCCGGTGGCCGTGGTGTCCTGGTGATCGTTGCCTACGGCGCTCTCTTCTCCACGGACGAAACTTCACTGGTTGGCTTCTGAGCGGCGCGCGATCCTTGTTCTTCCGCGTCGGAAGAAGCGAGATCCCGCGTCAAAAGAAAGAAGCCCAGCATAAACACGCCGACGGTGATTGCGCTGTCCGCGACGTTGAACGTCGGCCACTTCGGCACGTTGATGAAATCGACGACGAATCCATGTCGGAATCGGTCGATCACATTTCCCAGCGCCCCACCGAGCTGAAGTCCCAACGCCACGGTAAGCCACAGACTATTCGCGATCGAGCGTCGAAAGTAGACCAGCAGGAATCCGATGACGACCAAAGCGAGTACCGTGAGAACTGGGCTCTTGCCCTGGAACATTCCAAAGGCTGCCCCGGTATTCTCCACGAAGATCACCCTCAAGAACCCTGGGATGATCTTCACCTGATTGAGATCGCCGTCCGGCCCTAGCCGCTTGAGGACGATCGCTTTGGTGATCTGATCGACGGTTACGATCAGACCCATTACCAGCGCTACCAGAACGAAATTGCGAGTCAGATTACGGTTGCGCTGGTCGTCTTCGGAATTCACCGACGTCCATCTCCACGTCTATCTTGCTCTTCCTGGCAGGTGATGCAGAGGGACACGAACGGGAGAGCATCGAGACGCTCGGGCGCGATTGGCTCCCCGCAGTTCTCGCAGATGCCCCACGTTCCCTTGTCCATCTTCTTCAAAGCCAGTTCGATGCGTTGCCGCCTATTTGAAAGTTCTTCGCGGACCGTCAAAAGCCGCTCTTGCTCGTACACTATGTCGGAATCATCGCCCAGATGATTGTCGACGCCTTCGGCCGACTCGTGGTCGGCGCCGAATGCGCGGACTTCCTCATCTATTTCACGGATGTCGTTCCTGGTGTCACCGAGCTGCTTTTCAAGTCGCTCACGAACACGGTTAACCTGGCCCTCACTTACGACCATGTTACCCATCCTCATTCACTATACCGCCATCACGAATGGTTCACGAATGGACCATTCTATCAGATGGCATAACCAATGTTTCAGATCGACGAATTCCCGTCGCCATACAGTTCCTTGTCGCCTATACGAAGGGCGCCTAAGATGTGTCAGCAGGACGCAAGTTCATGTCCATCACCTGGAAAGCGAGAGACCCAAGTTGCCCTCTTCGATTCGGCTGGTGATTGCCGGTGGAGGAACCGGCGGACACGTACAGCCCGCGCTCGCCGTCCTCCAATCCCTGCGGCAACAAATAAACGTCGACCCACTCTGGATCGGGTCTCGCGACGGAATTGAGGCAGCACTCGCTCGCGATAACAGCGTTCCATTTCGTGCCATTCAGACGGGGAAGCTTCGGCGCTACTTCTCACTTCAAACACCTGTTGACGCGATGCGCATTCCGTTGGGCTCTGTCCAAGCGTTCAACGTCCTACGACGATTCAGACCGGACGTGATCTTCAGCACCGGGGGATTCGTGAGCGTGCCAACCGTGTTTGCGGGGCGACTGCTGCGGATACCGTCCATCACGCACGAGCAGACGGCGACCGTCGGGCTTGCGACCAAGATCAATGCGCGGTTCGCGAATATGGTGGCTCTATCGTTCGCGCAGAGTAAGTCCCAACTGGATGGCACCAAAGCGCGAGTGATTGTGACCGGAAATCCGGTCAGGGCGTCACTCTTCGGAGGTTCCGCCGCGGAGGGGCGCCGGCATTTCTCGTTTCCCTCCGATCTTCCGATGATCTACGTCACCGGCGGAGCGTTAGGTGCGCAGGCGATCAATCGAACTGTCCTGGAAGTCCTGCCACAACTCCTGCGACGAGCGGTGGTGCTCCACCAATGCGGTCCTGTGAGTCGCAATGGCGATCTACCGTTGCTCGAGGCCGCGCGGGACAGACTGCCGGTCGAGCTGCAGGCGAGCTATGTGATCCGAGAGCGCATCGGGGATGAGTTGGCTGATGTCTACGCTGCCGCAGCGTTCGTGGTCGGTCGAGCAGGCGCCGGAACCGTGGCAGAGCTTGCAGCGTTGGGAAAACCGGCGATCCTCATCCCGCTCCCAGGAACGGGTGGCGACGAACAGACGCTCAATGCGCGCGTCCTGGAAGACGCGGGCGCGGCGGTGCTGTTGCCGCAAGTCCAGCTTAGCCCCGATCGTTTGATCGCGGAGATCGACCGCCTATTGGTTCCAACGACGCGGGAAACCATGTCCGAAGCCGCGCGCGGGCTCGGACGATCCGACGCGGCCGACCTTCTCGCGAACGCTATCCTGGAGTTGGCCCGCGGTTAGCGCATTTTTCAGAGCGATCGCCCATGGGCGAGGACCAGGGAGCAATGTTACATCCGCTTGAATCTGGTTTCGCGCGTTTACGCCAATCCTGAGCCGGGCCGCGGTCAGCTGCCGATGGCGAGGTCGATAGCCTCGTTGAGGGTTGAGGCACGCAACAGCGTGAGACCCTCGAAACGGGAAGAGCTGAGGATTGAGCCGGACGCAGGCACGATCGCTCGCTTGAACCCGAGCCTGACGGCCTCCGCCAGTCGTCGTTCGAGCTGATTGACGCTGCGCAGCTCGCCGGAGAGGCCCACCTCTCCAATTGCAACCGTCGTATGTTCGACTGTTCGCTCCCGAAAACTGGAGGTCAGCGCCACGGCGACCGCCAAATCGATCGCGGGTTCGATCACCCGCAACCCACCCACAATGTTCACGTAGATGTCCTGACCGCCAAGTCCCAAGCCAACCCGCTTGGTGAGCACGGCCACCAGCATCTGTAATCGGTTGTTGTCGAAGCCGTTGGCGGTCCGACGCGGCATGCCGAGCGAACTCGACGCCGTGAGCGCTTGCACTTCGAGCAAGATGGGGCGCGAACCTTCGAGCGTGACGGCAATGGCCGATCCGGCTGCGTTTCCAGATCGCTCTTGAAGGAAGACCTCGGAAGGGTTTCGCACCTCTCGCATACCCGAATCCGCCATCTCGAAAACACCAACTTCGTCGGTCGAACCGAAGCGATTCTTTACCGCGCGCAGGATTCGGTATTGATGAAACCGCTCGCCTTCGAGATAGACCACGGCATCGACCATGTGCTCCAGTACACGCGGTCCGGCGATTGCCCCCTCCTTGGTGACGTGACCCACGAGAAAGACCGGAAGCTGCTTGGGTTTAGCGAACTGCATCAAGCGAGACGTGCACTCTCGCACCTGCGCTACGCTCCCAGCCGCCGAAGTCAGCTCATCGAGATAGACCGTCTGAATGGAGTCGATGACGAGCAACTGTGGATTGAGCTGTTCGGCCGCCAGCAAAACGTCGTCGAGACGTGTCTCCGACAGGACATACATGCCGTTCGTGCTCAGTCCAAGCCGGTCAGCGCGAAGGCGCACCTGCTGCGCCGACTCTTCCGCCGAGACGTAGAGGACCGGCGGTGATGCTTGCGCCAGCAGCGACGCTGCCTGCAGCAGCAACGTCGACTTGCCAATACCCGGATCTCCGCCGACCAGCACCAAAGACCCCGGCACCAAGCCGCCGCCAAGAACACGGTTGAACTCATCGATCGGGATGACGTGCCGGTCTTCTTCAGCGCTGACCACGGAATCGAGAGACCATACGCGCGGAGCCGTGCTGTTGGGACGTGGTCGAGAATCACCTCGAACCGTGGTCGAGGAATCGATCGTCTCGACCATGCTGTTCCATTCGCCGCACTCCGGACAGCGTCCATAGAAGGCCGGACTCTCATGACCGCAGCTCTGACAAACGTACTTGGTTCGAGTCTTTGGCATGAGATCCTCTCGTCCAGAATGCGTACCAGATTGTGCATCGATTGGGTTGTTCCGGCTGCTGTAGGGGGAGCGCCTTGTGTGCTCCCGCTGTCAGGACGACTGCATCGGACTGGGGAGTACAACACCCGCTTCGCGGGTACCCGGTTCCCCTTCAAACACGAGCTCGATTCGCAACCTGAGCCTCGGCTCGCTCTGTCCGACAGCAAAAGGGCCGCGAACATTTGTTCCAATTCTAGCAAAGCCTTCGGTCTGAGTGTAGCCCGACAATGAAAAGACCGCCGCGAATTTCCGCGGCGGTCTCACACTTCTTGTTGACTGACGCTTAGGAGACCGGTACGAGATCCTCGACCTTGTCCAACGTCAGGAGACCTTCTCGCACGTCGACCACAACGGTCGAGCCTGCGCTGAACCGGTTCTCGAGCAGCCCTTCGGCGAGCGGATCCTCGATCAAGTTCTGGATGATGCGGCGCAACGGTCGCGCTCCGAATTGTCGGTCGTAACCGCGCTCGCCCAGCAGATCCATGGCAGCCTCGGTCACCTGCAGCGTGATCTCCTTTTCGATCAGCTGTGTGCGAACGCGCTTCAGTTCCAGCTCGACGATATGCCGGATCTCCTCCGCGGAAAGCGGATGGAAGACGATCACACCGTCGATGCGGTTTAGGAACTCGGGCCGGAAAGTCTGCTTCAGTTGACCCAGGACCTTGTCCTTCATGACCTGATAGTTCTGCTGCGCCTTCTTCTCTTCGTCGGCCGCGACCGCGAACCCGAGTGGTCCCTCTCGCTGAATCATGTCCGCCGCGATGTTGGAGGTCATGATCAGGATCGTGTTGCGGAAGTCGACCCGGCGCCCCTTGGCGTCCGACAGATTTCCGTCTTCGAGGATCTGCAACAGCATGTTGAAGGCTTCAGGGTGTGCCTTCTCGATCTCGTCAAGGAGGATCACCGAGTAACTCTTGCGACGCACGGCCTCGGTCAGCTGTCCGCCCTCTTCGTAGCCAACGTACCCTGGAGGCGCGCCGACCAGTCGCGACACGTTATGTCGCTCCATGAACTCGCTCATGTCGATTTTGATGAGTGCGTCTTCGCTGCCGAACATGAACTCCGCCAGCGCTCGTGCGAGGAGCGTCTTACCGACACCGGTCGGGCCGAGGAAGATGAAGCTTCCGATTGGCCGTCGAGGGTCTTTCAGGCCGGCACGCGCTCGACGCACGGCTTTCGCCATCGTCGAGATCGACTCGTCCTGGCCGATAATACGCTCGTGCAGCGCCTCCTCCATATGGAGCAAGCGCTCGCTCTCTTCAGTAGCCAGTCTCATCAGCGGGATACCGGTCCACATCGAGACCACCTGAGCGATGTCTTCGTCGGTGACCTGCGGCTCCGCCTCGTCCTGCTCTTCGCGCCAGTGCTGCTCGAGATCGCCAATGCGATTCAGCAGCTTGCGCTCGCGATCACGCAGGTCGGCAGCAAGCTCGAACTCCTGGCCGCTCACCGCGGCGTCGAGCTCATTGCGCAGTGATTCCAGCCCGCGCTTGGCCTCTTTCAGGCTCGGCGGCGACGCTGATCGATACATGCGAACGCGAGATGCGGCCTCGTCGATGAGGTCAATCGCCTTGTCCGGTAGGAAGCGGTCAGTCACGTAGCGCGACGCCAGAATGGCGGCGGAGGTTAGCGCCTCATCGCTGATCTTCAGCTTGTGATGTTCTTCGTATCCGGCTCGGATGCCCTTGAGGATCTCGATCGTCTCTTCGACGGTCGGCTCATCCACGTGCACCGGCTGGAAGCGACGCTCGAGCGCCGCGTCTCGCTCAATGTACTTGCGGTACTCATCCAGTGTCGTGGCACCGATCGTCTGCACCTCACCACGTGAGAGCGCAGGCTTGAGGATGTTGGCGGCGTCAACCGCCCCTTCAGCCGCACCCGCACCGACCAACGTGTGAAGCTCGTCGATGAAGAGGATGCTGCCGGTCTCTTTGACCTCAGCCACAATCTTTTTCAGGCGCTCCTCGAACTCACCGCGGTACTTCGTCCCAGCGACCAGCGCTCCGATATCGAGCGCGACCACCCGCTTGTTCTGCAGTGGCTCGGGGACGTCGCCGTTGACGATGCGTTGCGCCAGCCCTTCGACGATGGCCGTCTTGCCAACACCAGGCTCGCCAATCAGCGCCGGGTTATTCTTCGTTCGCCGCGAAAGGATCTGCATCACTCGCTCGATCTCGGCCTGACGACCGATGACCGGGTCGAGCTTGGTCTGTCGCGCGGCCTCCGTTAGATCGAAGCCCAATGCGTCCATATACGGCGTCTTTGTTTGCTGCTGTTTCTGCTGGTAGCCACTGTTCTGGCTAACCACCTGCAGAACCTGCTGTCGAACCTTCTCCAGGTTCACACCCAGGCTTTCGAGTACTCCAGCCGCGATGCCTTCGCCCTCTCGGACGAGGCCAAGCAGCAGGTGTTCGGTCCCGATGTAATGGTGATTGAGTCGTCGAGCTTCATCGACTGCCAGTTCGATGACCTTCTTCGCGCGAGGCGTCAGGCCGATCTCGCCAACGATCATTGAATCGCCGCGTCCGATGATGAACTCAACGGCGCTGCGAACTTTCGGAAGCTGCACGCCCATGTTCGCCAGAACGCGGGCGGCGACTCCGTCACCCTCCCGAACGAGGCCAAGGAGAAGGTGCTCGGTCCCAATGTAGTTGTGATTGAAGCGGTGCGCCTCCTCCTGAGCTAACGTCAGGACTTTGCGCGCGCGCTCGGTGAATTTCTCAAATTTATCTGCCATCGTGTTCTCCCAAGGCCTCCAGTGGTGCCATGGCCGCGTGCGAACTATTGACCGGTTTGCCCACTCCACCAGTGGAAATAGCGGAAATGCCGAGCCCCCGAACACCTGCGATGGTTGGGGGCTTCACCATGCACTGACCAAACCACGACGTGGTTCGGCAGTCTTGATTCTTGATGTGCAGCAGTCTGGTGGGATTGGTGACGCGGTTATTCTTCCGCGTCATCCTCACCATCATCATCTGGCCTGCGGGGATTCCTCCGTGGTCTCTGCGCTTGCCGCGGCCACTTCCTCAGGTTGCGATTCTTCGCCACCCTCAGGCTCGTTATCAGCGATCTCTTCTTCGTCCGGCTCGATCTCGCGAGCGAGCAACTCTTGCTTCAGCGCAACTGCATCTTCACCCAGGGAACTCGCGACCTCTTCGTCGGTTGCTTCCAGCGCCCGGCGAAGACTGAGCCCCATGCGTCGCCGAGCAGGATCGATACGGATGATGCGCAAGATCAAGTCCTGCCCCTCCGAGACCACTTGCCTCGGATGGCCGATCCGCTGCTCCGACAGCTCGGAGACGTGGATCAATCCCTCGATTCCATCTTCGATTCGGGCGAACGCGCCGAAGTTTGCGAGCTGGGTCACGGTCCCCATGACCAGTTGACCGACCTCATAAATTGCGGCCACGCGGCTCCATGGCTCGGGTTGCGTACGCTTGATGCTGAGCGCGATCTTTTTCTCTTGTGCGTTGATTCCGAGCACGAAGACGTCGATCTCGTCACCGACGCTGAGTACCTCGCTCGGATGCTTCACGCGACTCCAGGAAAGTTCTGAGAGGTGAACGAGTCCGTCCGCGCCGCCGATATCGACGAACGCCCCGAAGTCGGTAATGCTCGTCACACGTCCGCGGCGAGTCTCGCCTTCGTGGAGCTCCTCGATCAGGCGCTCCTTCATGACGTCGCGCTTCTCCTGGATTGCCTGGCGCTCCGAGAGGATCAGACGATTGCGATGCCGGTTGATCTCGATGATCTTGAGCGGCAGCTTCGTCCCGATCAGTCGCGCCATGTCGGCTTGCTTACTCCCGTCGTCACCGCCACGAATCTCTGTGACCTGTGACGCAGGAACGAAGCCACGAACGCCGTCGAGGTTTACGAGCAAACCGCCCTTGTTGTAGTTGGTTACCTCGGCGTCGATCATGTCGCCGGCCTCGTAGATCTCCTGCAGGCGGCGCCAACTCTTCTCAGCGAGCGCCCGGTCGATCGAGAGGACGGCCTGTCCTTCTTGATTCTCTGGTTGAACCACGAACACAAGGACGCGGTCCCCCACAGTCAATCGTGCGCGGTCTTCACCGGAAAGGGATGAGAACTCGCGTGCCGGAATGATGCCTTCCGATTTCGAACCGATGTCGACCAGCAACTCGTCCCGGTCGACGTGCATCAGTTGACCTTCCATGACGTCACCGTAGTTCAGCACCCGGTAGTCATGGCTGGGATCACTCAGTAACTCTTCCATGAGTGACATCGGAGCACGATCGTCCTCCGCTACTGATGCGGCTGACGTTGCTTCCTCATTACTCACGTTGAAATCCGTCCGATTCATACACCTTCCTTGTGTCGCAGATTCGCCGGCCCGGCCCCAAAGAAACCGCGCTTCAATCCGTTTCTGAAACCTGGGCACGACGTTGACTGTGATTATAGTACGCGGCCAAAGGGCGAGGCAAGGCGAGATCCTGCCATCCGGCCTGCCGCGTACGCATCACGCGCGTAGCGCCTGCGTCACGTTCGAGAGTGCTTCGAGCGTTCGCTCGAGCTCTGGTTGATGCACCCAACCCATGTGACCGATGCGGATGGCCTTGCCCTGCAGCTTGCCCAGTCCACCACCGATGTCGATGCCGTAGTCCGACTTCATGCGAGCCATGACGTCATTTGCCTGCACCCCATCGGGTGGGGTCAGCGCCGTCACCGTGTCGGATACGTATTCCTCGTCGGCAATCATGCGATAACCGAGCTCGGAAACACCGCGCCGCACGAACGCGCCCAGCTTGGCATGTCGTGCGTAAACGTTCTCGAGTCCCTCTGCATCGATCATGTCGCATGCCGCCTTCAGCCCAAAGATCAGAGTGAGTGGTGACGTCGTCGGGGTGAGCCCCTCACGCGCCCGCTCGGCAGCCGTCTTCAGATCCCAGAAGAAGCGCGGATATTTGGCAGACTCATTCGCTTCGAAGATGCGATCGCCGACGCCCAGAATCACGAGCCCGGGAGGGCACATCCAGGCCTTTTGAGATCCACTAAAGATCAGATCGACGCCCCAGGCGTCCATCTCCATCGGCATCCCGCCCGCGGCGCTTACCGCGTCCACAAGCATCAGCGGGCCACGGTCGCGAACGATGGGAGCGACCTCGTGGAGCGGATTTGCCAGGCCGGTCGACGTCTCATTGTATGTGTAGAGGACGGCCTTGGTATCCGGATTTTCGTCGAGCGCCTTCTTCACAATCGAGGCCGTAGCGGCTTTGCCCCAGGGAAGCTCGACCTTGGTCACGTCGAGTCCGAGCTGCGCGGCAACGGTGCAGAAGCGCTCGCCAAAGGAACCGCTGACGAATCCGAGCACCTTGTCGCCCGGCGACAGCGAATTGACGATGGCGAACTCGAAACCGGCCGACCCACTTCCCGGCAGCACTAACGCGGTGTTGGACGTGCCGTGATAACGGCGCATCTGACTGAGTAGCTCACTGAACAGCGCTCTGAATTCGTCGGTTCGATGCGGGATCATCTCATGCTGCATCGCCAGCAATACTTCTGGGGGCAGCGGAGTCGGACCCGGAATACGAAGATCGGTGGCTGTCATCGAGTCGTTTCCTCTCTTCCAAACAGTTCATCGACGTCAGACTGGCTCAATCGTTGAGCGACATTCGTTTCATACAATCGTGTACGCGCTGCGACGTGATCGATCGCTCGTCAACTCAGACGTGCGCGCTCCGTCGCCAACTCGGGGCAATACGTCGATGTAGTGCCTCTCCGATGGTAGCGCGTCTTCCGCTAAGACGGAACCACGCGCCGCAAGGGACGCCTTTGCCCCTTGACCATAGAGGAATGGCCCGAGGCCACCTATCAATGAACGCGAACCGCTGACGGCGTATTCCTTGTGTGCCTTGGAGGAACCGGGTCTGGCGGGCGACCAGTGAGGCTACGATCAGGGGCGGCGGAGACTAGCTCTGCAGGAAATGCAGACGTGCGTCGATCTCTCGGTCGATGCGAATGACTCCGTACGAGTGCCTGGGCTCCCAGCGCTTCTGGGTCGGCGATCCGGGGTTGAAGAACAATGTCCCTTCGTAGCGTTCGCAATAGCTTTGGTGGCTGTGTCCGAAGATGGCGAGGTCGAATTTACCGGCAAGCTCTCGCTCGGCTGCCTGTCGCGCTTTAAGGCGACCGAATCCGTTTCCGTGAATCATGGCAGCGGTGAACTCGCCGAAGCGTAATGACCGGCGCATCGGCAACGTTCGCAGAAGCGGCAAGGCGTCATTGTTTCCGCTGACACCTCGCAACTCTCCGAATCCGCGAATCATCTCATAGGCTTCGACGCTGCAGAAATCGCCCGCGTGCAAGATGAGGTCAGCCGATGTCAGCGCTGCGACGACTTCCTCGGGCAACGGTCGCGGTCGATCGCCGAAATGCGTGTCCGCGATGACCGCGATCGTAATAGGGGTCTCGAAAACCTCAAACGCTTCGAGCTCGCTCAAGTATCCCGGCTCGCTCCATAATATCTTGGATCGCGGTCCGCTCGGCATCTGTCGCTGGCAACAGCGGCGGGCGCGGATCGCCACCGTACAATCCCACCATATCCATCGCGGCCTTCAACCCGGCAATACCGAAGCGAGACGTCACTGCCGCGTTTGGCTCGAGCATACGTTGCTGCAGCCGCAACGCTTCAGCATGATCGCCCTGATTGACGAGTCGCACGATCTGCTGGCACTCACCTGGAGCGACGTTGCCGAGCGCCAGGATGCCACCCTTCCCTCCCAAGCACAGCGCCGGATACAGGAAGTTCGCTGAACCGGCCAGCACGGAGAAGTCCTCAGGCGTTCGCGCGACGAGTTCGGCCACCTTGGGCGCGTTGCCGCCACTGTCCTTGATGCCGACGATGTTGTCGTGCTTCGCGATCTCGACGACGGTATCGACCGCGAGATCGACGCCGGTGTAGGCAGCCATGACGTAGATGACGACCGGAATTGGCGAGTTATCCGCGACGGCGTGGTAATGGCGCACGTAGGCCGCCTTGTCGTAGCGCGGCTTGTAGTAGTGCGGAGTCACGACGAGCGCGAAATCGACGCCCAGATCGGCGGCCTTCTTGGTCAGATCAATGGTCCCGCGTGTCGATTCCATGCCGGTGCCAGCGACGACCTTCTTGCGGCCACCAATGGCCTTCACGCCTGTCTCAATCAGACGCACTTTCTCGTCGAGCGAGAGGCTGACGTATTCCCCGTTGGATCCCATGATGGCGACGCCGTCCAGCGCGGATTCGGCGTACCAATTCAGATTCGACGAATAGTGTTCGAGGTCGAGTTCTCCGTCCGCGCCAAACGTCGTGGCGACGGGTGCAAAGACGCCGATCGGATGCGTTCGTGCCATCTACGTGCTCCTTCCACAGTTAGCGACGTGTGTCAAAGGCTCTCGTGAGCGCTCCATTGATCAACCCAGCGATGATGGCGCCAACGAGAGCGCCCAGAAACGTGATCGTGATACCACTCACCAATCGAGCTCCAACATAGAACACAACGCCGTTGACGACCAGAGCAAAGAGCCCGAATGTCAGACAGGTGAGCGGCAATGTCACCAACTTGAGGACGGGCCGTACCATCGCGTTGAGGACGGTCAGGACGACCGCAAAGATGGCGACGGTGGTGTAGTTGTCGTAGCTCACCTGATTCGGCAGGATCGCCCCTATGATGACGAGCGTCGCCCCGTTTGCCAACAGATAGAGGATCAGTCTCGTCAGCAGATTCCGCCTCCTCTCGGTGCCACGACGTCAGCCGGTAGCCCCGGCATCAGCTTCGTGGTTCGGGGTCGTCGCACGAACATGATTCATCCTTTTTTCGCCCGCGACCGGCGAACTCAGTGCCAGGATGATGCCACACACGATCCAGAACAGGGCGGTCATATGCGGGAACGTGATGTTGAAGAAGTAGTGATCGAATACGCCGACGGTCATCGCGCTCGCCAGCGCTGCCAGCAGCGACAATATCATGTCCCCGCGTTCTGAATCGATCTCGGACCGCCAGCGTTTTAGTCCGACGATGGCTATCGATCCAATCGTGATCAGGAAGAGCGCGAGCCCGACCAAACCGACGCGTTCACCCAACGTCAAATAGATGCTCGAAACGCCCGTCTGCTCGTTGATCGACGGCGCATTGCCGAACCCTACGCCAAAGACAGGATGACTCTTGATGATCGTCAACGCATTTTGATACTCGCGGAGTCGTAGCTTCGTGGCTGGATCTTGAAGGGTAAGCCCGAGCCACATGCGGTGCACGAAATTCGACCCGAATCCGAGAAACGCGACCGGAAGAACGGCCACAACGCCGGGAAGAATCAGCCAGCGATATCGCAATACCGCCAATACCGCGAGGCCGGCGGCGATACCGACCCAGGCGCCGCGTGAGTATGTCAACAGCGCGGCCAGGCCGCAGAGTCCGAACACCGGAACGCTGATCCAGCGCGACACCGAGCGATGCCGCGCGATGGCCATGGCACAAGCCAGAACGACAATTACGGCCAGCAGGCCACCGAATGAGTTCGGGTCGACCGAAGTCGAAGTCAACCGCATCGATTTGGCCGGATTGTCCTCGATGTAGCGCACGATGCGGGACGACGGGTAGCCATACGGGATGAGCCGCGCCAACACGCGATTCGTCAATCCGGCTCCACCGGCATAGAGACCCAGACCAACGAACGCCGCCGCGCCGCCGCCCGCCAACAGCACCGTCATCAATCGGCGAGCGTCCTCCAGGTTGGTCGCCACGTTCCACACGACGAAGACGAGAAGCAGCGAGAGCAGGAACTTCCCGTAGTCGTGGAACGTCGCCATGGTGTAGCCGTTGGTCACGCCGATCAAGAACGCGAACGCCGTTTCGGCGACGAACAGAATGATAAGGAGCGCCTGTGTGCCAGTTGCGAGTCGCTGGTCGCGGTGCAACATCATGGTCGCGAACCAGGTGGCGAGGGTGATCAACGATGCCGCTTCGAGCAGCGTTAGAGTCAGCCCCAGATGAAACGGCACAGTGGCGAAAGGGAGCAGCGCGATCACGCCGATGGTCGCCCATAGGGAAGCGCGCACGTCGGCGATCATGACCACCGCTCCGGCAACGCCGATTATCAGAGCAAGAGTCGGGATGATTCCTCGCGTGGGCGCAATGTCGCCCAAGACGAAGCCGCCGCCCACCGCTGCGAGAAGCGCGGCGACGATGAGCGCAATCGGTGGTACCGCACCGGTACGGGCGTGCGGAAAGGCGGGCAACGTGAATCCACGTCTGCGGTGCAAACGGCGTGAACCCTCAGCCGTCATGCGAAGAGAGTCCTGACCCGAAGTGGAGAAAAGCGACTACGGACATCCGCCAGAGTTACGTGACACACGCCCCGATTGTTGTCATCCCGTCTCGGCAACCACGGCGAATGCGCCATCCCCGAGGACGACCGACGTTGCGTTGTCAACTTGAGTAGTCGGCCACGCTGAATGTGCCGGTCAGCGGACTTGATACGCAGCACCGTGCTTATTGTCATTCTGAGCGGAGCGCAGCGGAGTCGAAGAATCTCTCCGTCGTTCACGCAGGTGCCAGTTAATGGTCGGGGAGATCTTTCGACTGCGGTCTGAGGATGACAACTATAGGGTGGTCGCCGATCGAGAGGGATGCGCTCCCCGCCTGCGGTGCTTGACTCTGGGACTGAATCTCGCTTCTCATGCACGTCGTTCTCGCCAGCCCTGGTTCAGCAAGACCGAGAACCGGTCGAAGAGGTAGCGCTCGACTCCGTCAGTAACTTCGTCGGGTTGACGTCCGTCCCAAATCGACTCGTAGCCGGTGTGAACCTCTCCCAAGAACGAGGGTTCGAGGGGGTAGTCGTTGTGGCACGGGTAAATGGCTGACAGGCTCGGAGCCAGGTCGGCCAGCGTCTTCAACGTGTCGCGGTAGACGATGGGATCGCTGTGATCGAGGTGCGCGTAGAGTGCTCCGGCGTAGACGGCATCACCGACGAGCGCGATTCCAGTTCGCTCTTCGATCAACGAGATGCCACCCGGCGAATGACCCGGTGTCGGCACAACGAGGAACTCGCGGTCGCCAAGATCGATGCGCTCCCCGCCGGACAGAGTCCGTTCGACTTCGACGCCAGGAATGGAAAATGTCTCGACGTCGATCCAATCTGGGGGGTCGCCGACGAAGCGTTCGGGCGCCAGAAATCGGCGGGTGCGAGCGTTGGGCACACCGCGGCGTAGATCGTCCGCCTCTGCCTCGTGCACCCAGATGCGCTCGAAGCGCCAATCGTCGCCCACGTGGTCCCAATGAGCGTGACTGTTGACCACCAACAAAGGCGTCGAAACGTGTTCATCCACAACTGCTTTGATATCGCCGATTCCCATGCCCGTGTCGAAGAGCAGTGCGAGATCGCGCCCCAGCACGAGGTAGGACTTGACGTCTTCGTCATGACGTGGCTCGCCGATACCGATCACGCCCTCGGCACATTCGCGAACCTCAAACCAACTCGTCGTCAATTCGTTCGTCCTTGTCTAGCGTACGACGCTCGTTCGTTGGCCGTTCCCAAGCCTACCCAATCAGAATCGGCTCGGTCTGCGGAGCTGAGAGGAACTCACAGCCATCCGCCGTCACCACGACGTCCTCTTCAAGGCTGACGCGCCCGTAGCCAGGGACGTTCATCGCGATCTCGAGCGTGAAGACCTGATTCGCCTCGACGAGGTCATAGGGCCGCTGACCATAACGCTCCCAGCGTGGACCGAGCAGACAGCCGCCGTCATGCACGGCGCGCCCGATCTGGTGACCGAGCGCATAGCCCCACTCTTCGATGCCTTCACGTTCGAAGGTTGTACGCGCCACCTGATCGACTTCCCAGCCCGCCACTCCCGGCTTGAGCACTCTGGCGGCATCCTGAATGACTCCAGAGATGACGCGAAAGGCATCGGTGACCGCCGCTGGTGCGTCCGATTCACCTTCACCGAGCAAATAGTAGGTCCGTTGCATGTCCGACGTGTAATCGTCCTGTTTGACGCCGAAATCCAGCGTCAGGAGCTGTCCACGTTCGATCGTGACGTCGGTCGGGCCAACGTGACCGATCGGCGAGTCAGGTCCGGCCGTCACGCCCGGGCAGTAGTGCCAATCCCAGGCGGCCCCGACACCATGCCGCTCGAGCTGTGCGTGCATGAAGTCGGCGATCGCCTTCTCGCTCACACCTGGTCGAATCCATTCGGCCAGTCGCTCCCAGATGTCGTTGGTCGTCGCCACCGCCGCGCGGATCCGCCGCTGCTCTTCAGATGACTTGCGACTCCGCATCTTGGAGACGATCGGCTCGCCGGATACGACTCGTTCCAGTAGCGCGGTCCCGCTAAGCATCTCCTGCAGACGCAGATACATGCCGTACGTGAGCCCATCGGCCATGACGTTGTCTGGCGCGAAATTGAGCGCGATGTTCCGAGGATTGATGCGTTCGATCTCGGTTCGGAGTCGTTCAGCGGGCCCTTGCACGTAGCTGACGATGTTGTCCCAGGCGCCAGTCTGTTTGACGTTTTCGACGTCGCCGGTCCCGACCACCGCCACGCGCTCACCAGACTTCGTCACCAGAAAGAAAGACTCCCAAGTGACGCTCGTCCCCACGATCAAGTGGGAGGCTTGGATCGCCGAGTACGTCGCTTTCTCGGGCCACGATCATCCAGAGGTCGATATCGAGCTCATTCAGAACCTGCGTCGCCTGAGCCAGCTTTTCTTGCACCAGGGTCGAAGACACTCAACGCTCCTTCAGTCGGAAACGATCTTACCGATTTGATTGATCAGATTGGAGCTCGTCCGCGAGCCGGTACATGAAGACCGCAATCGACTTCTCGTGGTCCTTGAGCCCGGCGACGGTCACATACTCATTGGGGCTATGGACCCGGCCGCCATGGCCTAGTCCACCAAGCACGACCGGAATCTCAAGCACATCCGTGAACAAATAGAAGGGTGCCGATCCCGCCAGGTGCGGCCAGATCTCAGGTTCGTAGCCCAATTGCCGGTACGTGCCCATGATGGCGCGGGCGGGCGCCGAGCTCACACTCGTCTTGCTCCACTTGTACATGTCCTCGACGTGGATCTCGACGTCTGTGAATCCATGCCGATCGAGATGGTCGCGCAGCAGGCGGACGACGCGTTCCGGAGCCATGTTCGGAACCATGCGCACATCGACCTTCGCTCGCGCCTCATGCGGAATGATCGTCTTGGTTCCTTCAGCCGTATGCCCGGAGATGATGCCGTCGATGTTGAGCGTGGGCTGATAAAGATACTTGCGAACCAGGTCGACGCCGGTGAGGTCGTATTTGAAGCGGTTGACGTCGTTCTTGACCAGGTCGTCCCGCGGATCGAACGTCTCGACCAGCTTCGCCAGAAGCTCCTCGTCCTCCTGTGACGGCGGGATGATGTCATCGTAGAACCCGTCGACGAGAATGTGCTTCTGGTCCGGAGTGATCATGCTACCGAGCGCGTGAATCAACCGCCAGGTGGCGCTGTGGAACCACACGGCATTGCTCCCGTGAACGGCACGGTCGGTCGCTCCACCCCATTCGCCGCCACGAATGACGAACTCCATGAAGAGGATACCTTTGACGCCCAGATACGTGATGACCTTGCCACTCTGCGTCTGTGCCAGGAACGGGAAGAAGCACGCATCGGCCTCGAGCTCGCTCTTGCACTGCTCGACGACCTGCGGCAGATTGCGGCTGCCGAGCTCTTCCTCCCCTTCGATCAGAAATGTGACGTTGACTGGCAACGTCCCGGTCGCATCCTTCATCGAATGGAGCACGTTGACGAGGCTGGCAAGCGGCCCCTTTTGATTCATTGCGCCGCGATTAACGATGCATGGACCAAGCTCGGGCAGGTCGACGATCTCTCCGCCGAACGGATCGACCATCCAGGTTTCGCCGAGCACCGGCTGTACGTCATACATGCCGTAGAAGAGCATCGTGTGCGGTTTTCCCGCATCGATGTGGCCGACGACCGCTGGATGCATTGGCGTATCGACCTTTCGCGCCGTACCGCCAAGCTCCTCGATCCATTTCACCAGCATCTCGGCGGTCTCCTGCATGCCGGTGCCGTCTGCGCTGATCGACGGCTGACGCAAGAGAGCGCGCGTGCGGTCCAGATGGTCGTCAAAATGTTGGTCGATGTCCGCCAAAACCTTATCGAGCACGAGAGTCGCTCCCATTCCCAGTTCAATCCGTGGTGTTACGAGGTGCGCCGAGATGATCCTGGGGGACAGTATCGCACGTCTTGGGCGAGACCTTGTTTAGGCCCGTCTGGAAATGGTGGAACGAAAAACGGGCGGCCGTTCAGCCGCCCGTCGAACCGTCAAATTTGTCAGCCGCCGATTTGGCTCATGCCACGACCGGTATCTCGGTCGCCTTCAGCCAAACCGTGACCCCACGGCTTGCGCCAGACACCGAACCTGATCTGCTCGATCAGGGCGTCCTCGTCTCCGCCGCCCCGCAGGATGTCGCGGACGTCGACCTCGTCGTTGCGCAGCAGACAGAGCCGAAGCTTGCCGTCCGCCGTGAGCCGGATGCGGTTGCAGAAGGAGCAGAACGGCTGACTGACCGGGCTGATGAACCCGATCGTGCCAACCGAGCCGGGCAAGCGATAGACACGCGCTGGATCGCCGAGTGGCGCTTCCAACGGAGCAAGCTCCCCGTGTACTGCCTCGATGAGATCGATGGTCTCGGCCGTGGTGACCAGTCCTGCATCGTGAACGTCACCGACGCCTTCGAGCGGCATCACCTCGATGAACCGCACCTGCCAGTTGTGCGTCAACGAGAGCCCGGCCAGATCTGCCACTTCGTCGTCGTTCTGGCCACGTACCACGACCGCGTTGAGCTTGACCGGCGACAGTCCGGCTTCTTCGGCCGCCTGGATTCCGGCCCAAACCTTCTCGATCTTGCCGCCTCGGGTGATGGCAGTGAAACGATCCGGCTTGAGGGAATCGATGCTGACGTTGACCCTGTTGAGACCCGCATCTTTGAGTCCCTGTGCCAAACGTCCGAGCAGGAGACCGTTCGTCGTCATGGCCACGTCGTCGACGCCCGGTGTATGGGCGATCTCGCGAACCAGATCGACGATGTGCGGACGAATGGTCGGCTCGCCTCCGGTCAGGCGCATCTTGCTGAAACCGATCTTGGCCGCCGCACGGACGACCGACAGGATCTCGTCATCTGTCAGCAACTCGTCGCGTGGCGCGAATTTAGCGCCGAGCGCGGGCATGCAATACACGCAGCGCAAATTACAGCGATCGGTGAGTGAGATGCGCAAATAGGTCATCGGGCGACCGTACGCATCCCGCGTCTTCTTTTCGCCGGCAATCGGGATGGATCGTTCGTCGAAGATCGGCTGAGCGGTGACCGGCATTGCGATCATGTGGTTCCCTTCGTCGGTCTCTCGCTAGGTGAAATTCGGTCCATGAGGGGCGCGTTCAGGTAAATGACTGAACCGAATGAATCATTCGAAAAACCATAGCAAATTACCGCTATTTCCGCAACCAAATGGTTGACTTTCGACGCCGCGAAATGGTACTGAATCTCAGCCCTCACTATACGAGGGAGCAGGTTCATCTCGTCGGTCGCGGCGTCGATATCCTCCGTTAGCGGCGCATTTTGATGACCTTGAAGGCCTCGGCGAGCTCGATGTTCTGCGGCTCCCCGACCGAGTGCGCGCGCTCACGCAGGCGCTCTTCAAGCGTCTCCGCCGCACCGACCTGGCTCTCGTGCGCCTTCAAAGCGTTGATCTTGTCGGCGAACGTATCGGTGATGTCGATGAACGTGTCGGGATACTCCGACCCGAAGAGCCACAGCTCAGCGACCTTGTGGGGCTCGAGCCCGGCCTCGAGATGCTCCGGAAAGTAGAGCGGATCCCGCGCGGTCGGATAGACCGAGTCGACCGTCGTGATGCCCACGGCTCGATGATCGGGATGAAGCGAATATGGCCGGAATGGATCGTGGGTGATCACCACGTCTGGTCGGAACGTGCGAATCTGTCGCACGACCTTCTCGCGGAAGTTGAGGTCTGGCATCAGTTCGCCGTCGCCCATACGCAGGAAGACGATATCCGACACTCCCAAACGGCGACAGGCTTCCTGCTCCTCGCTCTCGCGAAGAGAAGCAAGGTCCTTGGAGCTGATATCGCGCCTGGCAGTTCCTTTGTCACCCGACGTCGACTGCACCAGGATGACCTTACGCCCTTCTTTCGAGAACTTGGCCACCGTGCCAGACGAACTGAACTCCATGTCGTCCGGATGCGCGACGACGATCATGATCGTTTGAAATTCTTCGTTCTCCATACCGATGTCCGAGTCTCCCTCTCTCAAAAACCGACAAAACCATTCCCGAAGCGAATATTGACCAGACGGCGACGTCAGTCAAGATCCGGTCGCTGTTTGACGCAATCAGCAATCCACTCGTTCGTTCTGCCTACGTGATCCTCCCGGCGTACAATCCTGTGCAGGGAAGGAACGAGATATCGACCGCGCAACGAACAATTCGCAGACGACGGACCGGCGACTCCGCATTCTCATGGTCGCGCCGACCTCATTCTTCGCCGATTACGGGTGCCACGTGCGGATCCTCGAAGAAGTCCGTGCATTGAGCGCACGCCATCACGAGGTCGCGATATGCACCTATCACAATGGTAACGATGTTCCGGGCGTTTTTATTCGCCGCTCGATCGACGTCCCCTGGCGCAAGCGCGTCATCGTCGGGTCGTCGCGCCACAAGCTCTATCTCGACGGCGCGCTCTCCATCACGACATTGCGCACGGCACGGTCCTTCAAGCCAGACCTCATTCACGCACATCTGCACGAGGGCGCGCTCATTGGTGGCGCGGTCGCTCGCCTGCTGCGCAAGCCGCTCGTCTTCGACTATCAAGGCAGCCTCACCGAAGAGATGCTCGACCATGGCTTCGTGCACAAAGACGGTCGCATTCTCCCGTGGCTCAAACGACTCGAGCGGAAAATCGATCGCATGCCCGACGTGATCGTGACGAGCAGTGAAAACGCGCATCGACGCTTGCTGACTGCTGAACCCAGGACGCGCGTTCGCACGGTATTCGATGCCGTCGATACCCAACGATTTTCCCCTGACGCCCTCACCGAGGATGAGCGCCGATCGCTCAAAGAGCGACTGGGAATTCCTGCGTCCAGCAAGGTGGTGATCTACCTCGGACTGTTGGCTCCGTATCAAGGTACCGACCTGCTGCTGAAAGCCGCGCGGCGCATTCGCCACGAAATGCCGGACGTCTTCTTCTTGTTGATGGGCTTTCCGGGCGTCGAGCGTTACCAGCACATGGCCGAAGAGCTCGGTTTGGCTGGACACGTCAGCTTCCCGGGACGGATTCCCTACACCGAGGCACATCGCTACCTCGCTCTTGGCGACGTCGCCGTAGCACCCAAGATGTCCCTCACCGAGGGCAACGGCAAGATCTACAACTACATGTCGATGGGGCTGCCGATTGTCGCGTTCGACGCGCCGCCAAACCGCGAAATCCTCGGTGACCTCGGTGTCTACGCACGGCTCGGCGACGCTGACGATTTGGCACGAGGCGTCGTCGATATACTCAGTCGCCCCCAGCTCGCGGCTGACTTGTCAACCGGACTCAGAAGTTGCGCCGTTCGCGAGATGTCCTGGTCGGAGCGCGTCGACGAACTCTTGGAGGTTTACCAAGAAGCGCTCGGATGGAATGTTGCCCGGTCGACTGCGACTATGTCGGATCGTCTATCCCGCTCCCCAGACAACGCCATCGAACCCTCTGACGATTGAACGCCGTGAAATACTAGGCTCGACGTCGCTCCGCGCTCCTCGTCAATTGGTCGATCGCGGCCCAGATGACGTCGTAACTCCCTCCCAGCATTTCCCATGGATCCCCGAGTCGACTCGCGCAGTACCAACGAACTTCCATGGTCATCGAGGGCAGCGGACCGATCCTGGACAGACATCCCAACTGTTCAACAAAGGGGACTTTACCCAGGACGAGCGGGTAGTGGGCTAAACCATCGTCGCCGATGTCGTGAAGATGTGCATGGACGACGTTGTTCAGGAAATCGTCTCCCGGGTCCACACTCCAGTCACGTTCGCTCGTGGCATTCTCGCAGTCGTGTGCCATGTCCCAGCAAATGCCGACTCGCTTCGAATCTACCTTGCGAACGATGCGTAGAACCGAGGAACGGGAGCGGGCGGCGGCTGTTTCCCGACCTGGTTTCGCCGCGCCAAGCTCGACCGCGGCCAAGGCTGGCAGCTTCCGCCTGGTGATCTCAGACGAAAGCCATTCGAGCAGGCCAGTCGTCGCGTCTTCGTTCTCGAGAAGTGGCGCGGT
Source organism: uncultured Chloroflexia bacterium (assembly GCA_963822235.1). Lineage (GTDB taxonomy): Bacteria > Chloroflexota > Chloroflexia > Thermomicrobiales > Thermomicrobiaceae > CALAGB01. The sequence goes on along the minus strand of CAWGGU010000001.1, from coordinate 1,129,086 downwards.
CGGGTCAGCTGCCCCATGAATCACGATCGCGACCCGCTCTTGCATTTCCGCGATCTCACTTGCCAGCCCGATGATCGGTTCGAATTCGCGCGTCAGTCCTTCACGATCGACACGCCAACGCGCTGTGGCAAAACGCGCGTCGAGCGAGACGTGGATTTGCACCGCGATTCCGCGCCCTTGATAGGCGCGAACCGTTGCCTGCCATTGTGGATCGATGACGTGAACGCGGGCTGTGCGCTCGTCATACGGGCCGTGATGCAGCACCACTTCCGCCGACGTCGCGCCCCATTCAACCAGGCGTTCGAGGTATGCCTCAAAACCTCGATCGGGCGCGTCATACCAACGCGGAGACCCGCTATTTCCGAGTCGAATGATCAATTGGTCAGGCTCCGGCCAAACGTGAGATCGCGGCCGCGGCTTCGCTCTGTTTGACCGTCGTCTGCTCGCCAGATTCCATCACGCGAAGGTTGACCTCGCCTTTGGACAATTCATCTGGACCCAGGAACGCAACGATCGGGATACCTCGCTTGTTGGCGTACTGGACCTGGCGCCGCAGATCGCGCTGTGGTTCCAGATAGATCTCGGCGGCCACTCCATCGCGGCGAAGCTGGCTCACCAAACTGAGCGAGGACGCCAACATCTCTTCGTTAAAGATGGTCACCATCACATCGGAGACGGTTGCGCGTGGCGGCAAGAGATTCAGCTCCTGAATCACGTCGACGATGCGCTCCAACCCAAGCGACGCGCCGGTGGCAGGTATGTCCTCGCCGAGGAACATACCGATCAGTCCGTCATAACGCCCCGCACCACCAAGCGAACCGATGTTGGCTTCGGTCGCGGTGGCTTCGAACACCGGGCCGGTGTAATAGTCGAGTCCACGAGCCAGCGCCAGATTCAGCGCGTAGTGTCGTGGATCGGCCGACATCTCGGCGAGATACGTGAAGAGGGACTCCAGCTCGTCGATTCCTTCGCGTGCGGACTCGATGCCGCCCAGCCGCGCGCGCAGTTCCGCCAAGACCTCGCTCGGATTGCCCGACAGCGCGACCAGGTCCAGCACTTTGTCCGCTGCATCGGCCGGAACTTCGTGCCGCAGCATCTCCTCTTTGACGCCGTCACGACCGATCTTGTCGAGCTTGTCGATGGCGCGGTGGATGGTCGGCGTTTGCTCGGCTGGCACACCGGCGAATGCGGCCAGACTCTGCAGAAGCTTGCGGTGGTTGATCTGCACCACGAAGTTGGGCATGTTGACCGCCCTGAGGCAGTCCATCCAGACCATCAGTACTTCGGCATCAGCCAGCATCGACGACGTACCAACCGTATCGACGTCGCACTGCCAGAACTCGCGGTAGCGGCCACGTTGCGGTCGATCGGCTCGAAAGACCGGGGCGATGTGATAGCGCTTGAACGGAAAGGTCAGTTCGTGACGATGCGTGGCGACGAAGCGAGCCAGCGGTACAGTCAGATCGTAGCGCAACCCAACTTCCCGTCCGCCATGATCCTCGAAGTGATAGATCAGCTTCTCGTCTTCCCCGTATTTCCCGGTCAACGCTTCAATGTACTCAAGCTCCGGTGTATCGATGGGCTCGAACCCGTAGCGCTGAAAGACCGATTCGAACGCGCCGATGACGTGCTGGCGGAGGAGCATCTGGTCGGGCAGGAAATCTCGCATTCCTTTGAGCACCTGCGGTTTGCGTAGTTTGTTTCCGCCATCCCGGTTCGGCATGTGATTCGTCCCTCCATCGCGACGTCAGCATCAAGAGCGCAGCCCATGATACCAAAGGGCATGCGAAACACCGCCTCGCATCGGCATCCCGGGAAGCGTCACATCAAAGCAAAAGAAGTGACAGTCGTGCAGCTATTTGCGCATTTCGAAGACGACGTGTGCGATTTCCGGGAGGATCAGCTTTTCCATGGCCAGGCCAACCGCGTTGGACGAGCCCGGAGTGAGGAAGACGACGGTGTCGCCGATAATGCCGGCCGTCGCACGACTGAGCATGGCGGCCGCACCGATCTCGTCGAAGCTCAACATGCGAAAGATCTCGCCAAAGCCATCGAGCGTCTTTTCGAGGCGACGGCTGACGGTGTCGTACGTGGTGTCACGCCGAGCGATGCCGGTACCGCCATTGAAGATGACGGCGTCGCAATCGCCGCGAGCGACTAAGTCGGTGAGGATGTCGTCGATCTGGTCAGGCTCATCCTTCACGATCCGATAGTGGACGATCTCGTGACCATTCTCGGTAAGCCGCTGTTTGATCAACTGACCGCTTCGGTCGGTCTCTTCGGTGCGGGTGTCACTCACAGTGATGACGGCGCAACGTACGTGATCCGGCGCCTGAGATCGATGCTCCTCAACGGACGCGCTCATGCATGGCCCCTTTCATCAACCGGTGCTGCAGGCGTTTCGTAGGTGAGAAATGCGCTGGATTGCACCGGACGGCCCAATGGTGATGGCGATCAGATCTACGCGCCAGAGCCGGTCCTGATGTTCAAGATGCTCGGCGATGTATTGCTCGCCGAGCGACAGTAGCCGCTCCGCTTTGGCATCATCGATGGCCTCTTCGGCCGCGCCGCGGACCGCGCCACGGCGGGTCTTGACTTCGACGAAGACGAGCACCTCGCCGTCAAGCGCGATCAGGTCGATCTCGCCACCACGGACTCGCCACTTTCGGTCGATTACACTCCAACCCAAATCCCCGATCCGACGCTCAGCGAGCCGCTCTCCCGCGTCACCGAGAGTTCGTTTGCGACCGCTCAACCGGCCGAATCCATCTCGGCGCCGACCGACTCCAGCAGCACGCGCACCGGCCTGAATGACCGACGATGGTGCGGCGTCGGCCCGAAGCGCTGCAGCGCGGCCAGATGCGCCGCCGTGCCGTAGCCGACGTTGTGATCCCAGTCGTATTCGGGATGACGGCATGCCAACCGTCGCATCAGCGCGTCGCGTGCTTCTTTGGCCAGGATCGAGGCGCAAGCGATAGAAAGACACAGAGCATCCCCGTCCACAACCGCGGTGAAGGGTCCGTCCCTGAACTCGCGCATCAGTTGTCCATCGATGATCGCGTGTTGCCAGAAGCCGAGTCGATCCAACGCGCGCCGCATCGCCATCGTCGTAGCGACGCGAATATTGAATTGGTCGATCTCTCTTCGCGATGCCGCACCAACTGACGTTGCGAGAGCACTTCGCCGAATAACGTCAGCCAGCTCACGCCGGCGCGATGCAGAAAGCGTCTTGGAATCGCGTACACCGGAAATTTCGATAATGTCGGGAGGCAAAATGCAGGCGGCCGCGACGACCGGCCCAGCGAGGCATCCACGTCCGACCTCGTCGACACCGGCGATGAGTGTCAGGCCACGGCTCCAGTGTGTCGCTTCAAGCGTCGTGTCTGGCATCTGAATCTCGGGCACGCTAACTCCCGCATATGACGACGCGGCGCATGCGGCGCCGCGTGAAACGAATCTATCTCGATGCGAGCGCAGTGGCTAGCGCATATAGCTTCCCTGAGGACGACGACGCTCGCGGATACGCGCCGCGCGACCCGTTCGACCGCGCAAGAAATAGAGGCGGGCGCGTCGGACGCGACCGTTGCGCAGCACTTCAATGCGGTCAACTCGCGGAGCGTGGACAGGAAACGTTCGCTCGACCCCAATGCCATGCGACGCAATACGGCGCACCGTGAAATTCTCGTTGAGTCCGCCGCCACGGCGCCGAATCACAACGCCTTCGAACGGCTGGACGCGCTCCCGGGTGCCCTCAACGACCTTCACGTGCACGCGCACGGTATCGCCGGGACCAAAATGCGGAACGTCATCCCTCAATTGCTCGCGTTCGATGCTCTTGATTACGTCTACCATGAACCCTCTGCTCCGTGTTCGCGTTGATCGAAGGCACGCCTACCCCGCCCAACGCGGGACCTGCGGAGTATAGCAGCCGGGCCGTCAGGCGAGCAAACGGGCCGAGAGGCTGCGATCATCAAGGACGTCCAGAACCTCCGCGGCGACCTCGTAGCGTCCAAATGACGGCATGATGTAGATGCCGTGGACGACGTCGCGCGCCGAAAGAACGAGCTCCTGGGCCAGTCTGACACCTTCTTTGCGACCTTCGCTCCCTGCCAAACGCATGCGATCGCGCGCTTCTTCGGTGAGCGTGATACCAGGAACTTCGTTGTGCAGGAACTCGGCGTGCCGATGGCTCTGCAATGGGAGGACGCCGAGCAAAACGGGAACCGCGATCTCCCCAAACATCGACGAATACAAGTTCAGGAAGGTGGTCCAGATCGAAATGTCGAAGACCGGCTGGGTCATGATGAGATCCGCGCCCGCTTCGAGCTTTCGGTTGAGCCGCCGTGCTTCCTCCTCGAGGTCGGGTCGCGTCGGATCTGTGGCCACGGCTACGGTGAAGCTGGCCATTTGCCCGATGGATGCGCCTGCGGCATCGACGCCCTGGTTGAACGACTTGATGACCCGCACCAGGCCGATCGAATCGACGTCATAGACTGGCGTTGCGTTCGGGTAATCGCCCAGGCTCGGTGGATCGCCGGTCAGCGCAATAATGTTGCGCACGCCCAGAGCATGAGCACCGATCAAATCCGATTGCAGACCCATCAGGTTTCGGTCACGCGTCGTGAAGTGCAGGATCGTTTCGACGCCAACATGGTTCTGGATCAGGTAGCAGAGCGTCAGGGCGCTCATGCGGACGCGTGCCATCGGGCTGTCCGCGACGTTGATGAAGTCGACGCCGGAGTCCTTGAGAAGCTGCGCTCCAGCCAGCGACTTGCGTGGATTGAGGCCCTTGGGCGGGTCAATCTCAACGCTGACGACGAATTCGCTTCCCAGCTTTTGAGCGAACGACGTGGGTCCGTCCGGCGCGAGAAGCTCACGCTGCCGCGTCTGCCCGAGTTCGATTCGATCTTGTTCTCGCTCGGGCTGAACGATCCGTAAAGAATCCAACGCTTCGCGCATGGCCCGAATGTGAGTGGGCGTCGTGCCGCAACAGCCTCCCACGATCGTCAGACCCTCGTCGGCCGCTTCGCGCGCGTATTGCGCGAAGTACTCCGGCGACGACGGATAGATGACACGGCCGCCGACGTCCATCGGCCACCCGGCGTTCGGCTGCCCAGAGATGTGTACCTTTGGCCCCGCGATTCTTCGGAACGAGCTCAGCACTTCCATCGTGTGGCGGGGACCAACGCTGCAGTTGACGCCGATAACGTTCGGAGCGAGATCGCTCAAGGCCGCCACGACCTCACGCGGAGAACTTCCACCGATGGTCCGTCCGTCACGGGTGAAGGTCATCTGCGCCACGATCGGCAAATCGGAGGCCTCGCGCGCGGCCTGGATCGCTTCTGTCATCTCCGCGAGCGATGGGATCGTCTCGATGATGAGAAGATCGACACCTCCCTCAAGGAGCGCGGAAATCTGTTCGCGATATGCGGCACGTACCTGTTCCGGATTCGCGGTCCCGATGGGAGGCAGCGTACGGCCGGTAGGCCCGACGGAACCGGCGACGAGGACCGGCTGTCCGGAAATCTCACGCGCCTCGCGGGCGTTGCGTGCCGCCTTGCGGTTGATCTCGCGCACATGCCCAGACAGGCCAAATTGTTCGAGTTTGAATCGGTTCGCCCCGAAGGAGTTGGTTTCGATGATCTCAGACCCAGCAGCGATGTATTCACGGTGAATGTCGACGACCAACGTGGGATGACTGAGGTTCACCTCATCGAAGCAGGTGTCAAAGGGAATGCCGCGCTCGTAAAGGAGCGTTCCCATCGCGCCGTCACACAGTATGACACCACGTCCTAGACGCTCGACGAACGGATTTGCCATGAATTCTGTCCAATCCAGGACGCGTGGGCTCTTGCAATCGGGTGAAGTCTGACGATAATTGTAGCATCGGGAAACCTCAGTGGAAGTCGCGTGTCAGATGTGTGTCAGATTGGGTTCGTCAGATTGCGCTCGGATCGTGAATTCGGTATGGTGTTTACGAACAACCCAATGAGCAGCGGACCGGAGCGCATGCCACTCTCAGTTTCTACTTTCTTCGCTCCACAACCGCGACGATCAGCGTACGTTTAAGGGTTAGGGTACGGAGGACCTCGCATGAGTGGCTATGTGGCTGTTCCAGTTGACGAGGCCACTTGGGTAAGCCGAGCGAAAGAGGGCGACCAGGCAGCGTTCGAAGTCATTTTTCAGCGATACGAGCGGCAGATCTACGGATTTATCTATCGCATGATGGGAAATCCGGAAGACGCGAATGATCTGACGCAAGATTGCTTCATTCGAGCCTACAAGGCGCTCCCGCAGACGTCGCTGGATCTGAACGTGTCGGCTTGGCTGCATCGAATTGCTTCCAACGCATGTCTTGATGTCCTCCGCCGCCGTCAGCGCATTCGCTGGATGCCCTGGGAATCGCATAAGCATGAGCACTTGCTGCATGGCAAGCCTCTGGATGATCCAGAACGCAACGCCATCAGCAGTGAGACCCAGGTCATCGTGCAGCGTGTGCTGAACCTCATGAGCGATCGCAACCGCATGGCCCTCGTTTTGCGCGAATACGAGGGGATGTCTTGCGAAGACATCGGCGAGATCATGGGGCTGTCGCGTTCCGCGGTAAAGTCCGTGCTTTTCCGAGGCCGAGAAGAGTTCCGGAAAGTGTATCGGACGATGGAGGATGACGAGTCCGCATGTTCCGGCGAGAATGTGAGTCCATCCGACCACTGATCTCGGCCTTTTTCGATGGGGATCTTACCCCGTCGGAAAGCACCATCCTCCACAGCCATCTTGCGGCATGCACGGAGTGCCGGGCGATCGTTGACGAGTATCAACGCATTCGCTCGGGTCTTCGCGACCTTCCTCAAGCGTCGCCTCCAGAGAATCTTGCCAGCACCGTATGGTCAGAGACCGTAGAGCGACCGCGCCAAACCGGTATCCGCCGGTTCTTCGGAGCGACGACCGCGAAAGTCGGCCTGTCGACGGTAGCGGCACTCGCCATCCTCGCGGTCATCAGCGCGTTCCTGGTCGTTCGTGGCTACAACCAGGGTCTAACGCCCGCGATTGCAGGCTCGGAACCCACGACATCACAAAACTGGCCGGTCTATCAGCCAGTTAAAATCGCCTTCAACAAGCCGATGAACCACCAGTCGGTGGAAGAAAACCTGCAGATCTGGCCCCCCGGAGAGCGGGATCGCATTCCGACCAGTTGGCAGGGAAATACGCTCGTTCTGGGTTCAAGTTCGTCTCAGAGCACCCTCTTCCTACCGAGCACGAACTATCAGGTGATGGTCCTTGGCACGGCGCAGGATGCATATGGGCATCAGATTGGCCGAACATGGTCGATCTCATTTACCACCAGCACCGTGACGAACACCGCACAGAACCAGACTCCCACGCCGGCGGAGACTGCGACGCCGAAGCCGACCGGTCAGCCGACACGTGATTCGGCGATCGCTGCCGTGACAGCAACCGCGACAACGCCGTCGACCGGTGGCGTCCAATCGACCGCAACCCCCGGAAATACTGGAAGCGGGCAGGGATCCACGGGACAACCGACACCGACCGCTCCGCCGTCCACTCCGTCGAGCAATCCGGGCGCGGTCCGACTCCGACTCCGACAGCGACGGCTGACAAGACGGCACCGCAACGGCGACAAGCTACGGCGACATCACAGCCGACACCCACTCCGACCGCATCGTCAGCGACGCCGACGGTCGCAAGCACGCCGACCGTGTCTCCGGCGACGCCTGCTGCCACTCCGGAGACCACGCCGACCGAGACGCAGATCGCCTCTGCCGGATCACCCACTCCGGAAATTTTGCCGGTCACGGGCGCCTTCGGAAGCGTCTACTGGGCGAATCAGAATGTGCAGGACAAACTCGGCGCGCCAACCGACGTCGAGGCGTTCATGAACGCCTCTGAGCTCGGATTTCAGCGCGGCACGATGTATGAGCGCTATGACACCGGGGCGATTTACGTCTTCTTTTCCGACCGGCAGTGGATTCCAGAAGTCGATAACTGGACTCAGGCCGATGGTGAGGGCGGCGGGGCGGGACCTGACGCTGGACTCTGGATTCCGAAAAAAGCGTTCTGGAAGGTTTGGAGCGGAGTTACCGGTCTCTCCGACTCAATCGGTTACGCCGTGGAACAGGACGCCCATGTGATGGACCAGGGTGGTGGCAGCGTTCAGCCCTTCGCCCACGGCGTCATGCTCTATAGCGATCAGGGTTTCGTCTACGTGGTCTACGACGACGGAACCTGGGCACTCTATCCTGATACTTCCGGACACGGAGACTTGTTGACTCCTACCCCGGTTCCGGGTTCGACTGAAACGCCCGCTGCGCCGACGCCAACTGCCACCGCCTCGAGCTCGAATGCGCAGTCGACTGAAACGCCGTCCACCACGACGGTCAGCACACTACCTTAGCCTGACGTTGATCTCCTCAACGTTCTGAGCCATATCCCGAGGCTGACCAGCATCGGGTGGTTCAGAGGTTTCCGAAAATCACTGCGAGAACGTCATAGATCACGTGCGTCACCATCGACGCCGTGGTGTTGACGCGTTGGCGCTCGAGCCCCAGCAAAACACTGACGAAGAAGATCCCCACGATCGTCACGCTGATGCCGTACTGGATGTGGAGCGACGCAAAGACGAGCGACGTGAAGACGATCCCGTAGCGCGGTTGAATCGCTCCGCGAAAGAGGATCTCTTCGCCCGCTCCGGCTGAAATCCCCAGGAGCAGCGCCCCTCCAATTGATGAGACATTCGCGGTCATGTTCTCGAGATTGTTCTGAATCTGTTTGTCGAGGTTCGGTTCAAAGTAGTATGTCAGTAGCCCGGTGGCAATCGTCACCGCGAACAGTCCGGCGACCAAGGCAACGGCGCGGCCCAGTTGCCGCGTGCTTATCGCTTTCAGGCCAAGTCGATCCGTCGCGTCGCGAAACTTCCGGGTCATCAAGAAGCCAACCCCGAAGTAGGCGATAAAGATCAGCGCAACCGCCTGAGACACGAGCTCGGTTCCGCTCACCGAGCCGATGTCGAGATTCGCGTCCGACCTCAGCGAGATCCCGCCAGAGTAGACGGCCGTGGCGAGGAGAGTCGAGAGACCGATCATGTCGGCCGGTGAGCCCGGGTCGAACGGCATGACCTGCGACAGAAGCTGGCGCACTTGAGGGATCAATGGAATGCCGATGGCAAGTCCGGTTGCTACGATGATGATGCTGCCTGAAGAAACAGTTCCCCGGTCACCGGTGACGTTGACGACCATCGACGTCACACCAACGAGTATGGTGATGCCGCTGATCAGCCCGGCCACGATGTAGAGAGCGATGGAGAGTGGACGATGTCGCTGTGCCGCGTGCGCCCAAGCCGATATCCCGGCGACGATCGCGACGAGGAGAATAAAACCGAATACGACGGTCAATCAACCTGCCCTTTCAACCGTGGCCAGGGTGCGGGGCCACGGTTGATTATAGACCGAAGTCGCTCGGGCACCCGTGTTACACTCAGTCGGCAGCGGAACACATATTCATGGGGGGAAGAATGGCCCAGCGAAGAGGCGGACTTGGACGTGGGCTTGACGCGCTGATTCAGTCACATTCCGACTTGGCCGGAGGCGTCCAGGAGCTCGATATCGATGCCGTCACCCCCAATCCTTATCAGCCACGCGAAACATTCGACGCGGGGTCGCTCGACGAGCTCAGCGCTTCGATTCGGGAGCATGGCGTCCTGCAGCCGATCATCGTTTCGCGAGCAACCAACGACGCGCCATATCAGATCGTGGCTGGCGAACGGCGCTGGCGCGCGGCGAGGGGCGCCGGACTCCGAACCGTTCCAGCCATCATCCGCGATACCAGCCCTCGTGACATGCTCGAGATGGCGCTCATCGAGAACGTTCAGCGGGCGGACTTGTCCGTCATCGAAGAGGCGAGCGCCTACCGGCAGCTCACGGACGAGTTTGGGCTCACGCAGGCGGAAGTCGCCCAGCGCGTCGGTAAGAGCCGTGTTGCCGTCACCAACGCGTTGCGTATTCTGCAGGCGCCGGACGAGATCAAGGCAGCCGTCCTCTCCCGCAAGATCAGCGAAGGGCACGCCAGGGCGTTGCTGGGCCTCGAGCTCAAAGTCGATCAACTCGCCGCGCTACAGGTCGTGACCACCCGCGGATTGAACGTGCGACAGACAGAGCTCCTGGTTCGCCAGTGGCACTCTGCTCGACCGTCGGTTTCGCGTCCGCAGCCGGAGCCTGCTCCGGTCGAACAGCACGTTGTGGATCAATTTCGGAAAGCGCTCGGCACCAAGGTGGAACTCCAGCACGGTCGCAAGGGCGGCCGCCTGGTGATCCATTACTATTCGGACGAAGAGTTGGATGGACTCTACAAACGCATCGTCGGAGAGGACGAACTGTAGAGCCCGCCCACTTGTTATTGTCCCCAGTTCGAGATTTTTTCAGCCAACACGTGCGGCAAATCGCCGATCGCGATCCGCTGCTGCGCCATCGTCTCTCGCTCGCGAATCGTGACGGCGTGATCGTCGAGCGTCTCGTAGTCGATGGTCACACAGAATGGCGTGCCGATCTCGTCCTGGCGGCGGTAGCGGCGTCCGATACTCTGGGTCTCGTCATATTCGACCGAGAATGATCGGCGCAGAATCGCCTGGATTTCGCTCGCCTTGTCCACCAGCTCCGGCTTGCGCATCAACGGCAGCACCGCGACCTGATATGGCGCGATTTTCGGATGAAGACGCAGTACGACGCGTGTATACGCTTTGCCGTTGACGTCCTCGGTCTCCTCTTCGTCGTAGGCATCCAGCAGCATCGTGAGAAGCAGGCGCTCGACCCCCATGGCTGGTTCGATCACATGCGGCATGAAGCGCTCACCCGAGGCCTGATCGAAGTAGGTCAGATCAACGCCGCTGAACTCCGCATGGTGGCTGAGATCGAAATCGGTCCGATACGCCAGTCCGCAGAGCTCTTTCCAGCCAAACGGGAAAAGGTACTCGTAATCGACCGTCCGCTTCGAATAGTGTGACATCTCTTCGCCGGTGTGCTCGCGAGTACGCACCCGGTCGGGACGCAAACCAATCGTGCGGTAGAAATCGTTGATGAGCTGCAGCCACATTTCGAAGGTCGATCTCCCACTCGCTCTCGCGGAAGAAGTATTCGATCTCCATGATCTCGAACTCGAGCAGGCGGAAGATGAAGTTCCCAGGCGTGATCTCATTTCGAAACGCCTTTCCGACCTGGGCGATCCCAACGGGATCTTCGCGCGACTCGTTTGCAGCACGCTTCGGTAATCCAGGAAGATGGCTTGCGCGGTTTCCGGACGGAGATAGACCCGCGTTCCAGATTCTTCGACGGGACCGAGCATGGTCTCAAACATGAGGTTGAACTGCCGCACGTCGGTCCAGTCACGCACGCCACAGAACGGGCAGGCGATGTTGCTGGAGCGAATGATCTCGGTCAGCTCGGATGGAGGCTGCCCCTCGACCGAGCGGCCGAGTTTGTCTTCGATGAGTGTGTCGGCCCGATATCGCGAGTGACAGTTACGGCAGTCGACAAATGGATCGTGAAACTCCTGGACGTGCCCCGAAGCCTCCCACGTTCGCGGATGGAGGATGATGCCCCCATCGATGCCGACGATGTCCTCGCGGCCGTGAACGAAGAACTCCCACCACGCGTTCTTGATATTGCGTTTGAGCTCCACACCCAGCGGACCGTAATCCCAGGTGTTCGCCAGACCACCATAGATCTCACTACCCGGGAAAACAAATCCCCTGCGCCGGGCAAGCGAAACGATCTTTTCCATGGTGACGACTGATTTCTGAGATTCGCTCATGACCTGATTTCCTCCAGCTGAGTGTGCCTGGTCGTATTCGCAAAGACCCCTCGCCGCGGAAGAGACGAGGGGTGACGTCTATCTATTCGTGATGAGGACAGTGGAAAACGGCAGACGTCTCACACGCCGATTACACGACGTCCCTCTCTCCGCCATTCGAATCGTAGCATGCGCTCCCATTGCCGACGAGGACGGCCGTCCTCTGCCGCGGCGCGATCTGGGTCGCGAGTTGCTGGTAAACCTGAGTCGTCGAGATCGACATATGGCCCAGGATCCGCTGAATGTCCCGTAGCTCCTGGCCGTCATAGAGCGCGTGCGCGGCGAATGTGTGCCGGATGGTGTGTGGCGTAATGTCGGAAATCTTCGCCGCCTCCGCATGGGCTTTCAGGATCAGCCAGAACCCCTGCCTCGTGAGACGCGAGCCACGGTGATTGAGGAAGACTGCCGGCTCTTCGCCATCCTGGTCGCAGCAGCGGCCGGCCAGTTTCGAGATAGGTGGCCAGCGCCTGAGAAGCAGCATCCAGAGAGTGGCACCGTACGACTTCGATCGGGTTTCTTGCCGCACGAAAGCTCTTTCGAGCCGAGATCGATATCGCACGTGTCAAGCGACGTGAGTTCGCTGACGCGCATGCCCGTGGCGTACAGGGTTTCAAGCATCGCGCAATCGCGCAGATCCCTCAGGAGTCCGCTCGGATGACGCGTGGGTCAGCAACGCATTCATCTCATCATGCGTGATGGCCCGCGGCACGAACTTGTCGACCCGCGGCGACGGAAGCGACGCTGATGGGTCATGACGCAGCAGTTGCTCGTCAATCAGAAAGTGGCAGAACGACCGAACCGCCGCCACCTTGCGGGCGACCGTTGAATTGGCATAGCGACGTTCGCGGAGGAACAAGACGAATCCGGTCAAATGACTGTCGGTGAGCTCGGGCCACGACTTGAGCGAGTAGCTGGTCTGCAAGAATTCAGTGAACTGCCCGAGGTCGTTGCGGTATGCCGACACCGTATTTGGAGAGAAGCCCTTGTCACCCTCGAGCCCTTCCAAGAAACGCCCGATGAGTTCCTCCATGTGTTTGCCCCTCCATCCCGACGAGCGTTACCAGTTGCCGTCACACCGACCGTCGGCCACCCGCGTCGCGCCAATGACCGAACGATGCAGAATGTTCGACACACGCTCAACCGCAAGAAATCCGACGCCTCAGCCAGACAGGCGCCCCTGCTAACGCCAGTTCGTTCGTACGCCGGACTGTAACACTATAGCAGGTCCGTCAGCGGAGTGTATGTCAACCCGAAGGCATCCGCCACGGACTGGTAAGTGATTTTGCCGCGGTAAACGTTGACCCCTTTCGCCAGAGCGGGATCAGCACTGACCGCCTTTTGTAGCCCCTGATCAGCAAGCTTGAGACCGAACGGTAGCGTCACGTTGCTCAACGCGAGCGTGCTCGTGCGCGGCACCGCCCCCGGCATGTTCGTGACACCGTAATGGACCACACCGTCGACCTCGAAGGTCGGATCGCTATGCTTGGTCGGTTTCATCGTTTCGATACAACCGCCCTGATCGATGGCGACGTCAACGATCACCGAGCCGGCGCGCATCCGCAGCACCATGTCTTCGGTGACGAGCTTCGGCGCCTTTGCGCCAGGAATCAACACCGCTCCGACGACCAGGTCGGCATCGGCGACGGCGTCCGAGACATTGCGGCGGTTCGACGCAAGCGTCGTGAGCCGGCCGTGCAGTACATGCTCGAGGAATCGAAGCCGATCGATATTCAGATCGATGATGGTGACTTCCGCTCCCATGCCGAGCGCGATTTGAGCCGCGTTCGTGCCGACGATCCCGCCGCCAATGACGACGACCTTCGCGGGTGGGACGCCAACGACGCCACCAAGTAGCAGCCCGCGACCACCATACGTCTTCATCAGATACTGGGCGCCAACCTGAACCGACATCCGGCCAGCGACCTCGCTCATGGGAGCCAGCAACGGCAGCGATCGATCGGCCGCTTGCACCGTTTCATAGGCCACGGCGGCGACGCCCTGATTCACCAACGTTTCGGTAAGCTCCGGCTCGGCCGCGAGGTGCAGATAGGTATAGAGAATCTGGTCTTTGCGCAGCAGTGGATACTCGCTGGCAATCGGCTCCTTGACCTTGATGATCATCTCGGCGCGCGCGAAGACTTCCTCGTGCGTGTCGATCATTGTAGCCCCTGCGTCCGCGTATTCCTCGTCGGGGAAGCCACTCCCGACGCCCGCGGAACGCTCCACGATCACGTCGTGACCATGGTGAACATACTCCGCCACACCAGCTGGTGTGGTCGAGACACGATTCTCGTTGTCCTTGATTTCCTTCGGCACCCCGATGAGCATGAGCGTTTACAACCCTCCGCTACTTCGCCTTCCGCACAGCACATTTGCGCGAGAAGAGCCGCACTCCTACCGACCGGTCGCACGGCCGAGACATTCTAACATGTTCATATGATGTACTAGGCCGTCGGGCTGATAGTACTATTTCAGTCCTGGGACCCCCAACTTAATTGACGTGTCATAAACGAGGTAAGTACCATTAGGCCCGGCTTGCCGCTTTTGCGCCTTCAAACGCGAGGCGGTTTGAATTAAAGGGTAACTGAGGTCGACATTTGAGCGACGCACTCTACATCATCCCAATCCTGGCGATCCTCATCCTGATCCACGAAATCGGTCACTTCGTTTCGGCGAAAGCGTTCGGCATTCGGGTCGAAGAATTCGGCATCGGCATTCCGCCACGCATCTGGGGCAAGAAGCGCGGCGACGTCCTTTGGTCGATCAATCTCCTCCCCATCGGCGGATTCGTCCGCGTTTTGGGTGAGGATGGCAAATCACTCGCGCCCGACAGCATGCAGTCGAAGACCAAGCTGCAACGTGCGGTTTTCCTGGCCGCCGGTTCCATCATGAATTTCCTGCTCGCCATCTTCTTGATGATCGTCCTGGTCGGAGCCCGCGGGCAAACGACGAATCGCGCGTACATCACAGGAATCCAGGACAACTCCCCGGCTGCTCAGACTCAAATGCAGGCCGGCGATCAAATCGTTTCGATCGACGGTAAATCAATCTCGTCGGTCTCGCAGGTCATCAATCAGATCAACGGCAAATTGGGCGAGCCAGTACAGATGGTTGTCCAGCATGGCGATCAGCGCATCGAATCGACCGTCACGCCGCGCGTGAATCCGCCTGCGGGACAAGGTAAAGTCGGCATTCTGCTCGACGATACTCAGATCGCGACCATCTCCGTTGCATCGGTCGACGCCGGTTCAGCTGCCGCGAACGCGGGGCTGCAGTCCGGTGACGTGATCAAGTCTGTCGCGGGCTTGAAGATCCAGGATGCCATCAGCTACCACTACGCCATCGTGAACCACGCTGGCGAGACCATCCCGATCGTCGTGTCGCGCGACGGCAATGACGTCACGCTGCAATACAGCGTTCCCAATGTGGCCAACGAGGAGCAGCTTCAGACCGGTATCACCGCCAATCAGGACTTCGTCATGACGTCGGTCGCATGGTGGAAGATCGTGCCCCTGGGTGTCAAGCAGACGTTCAGCACGTTGAATCAAATGTTCCACGGTCTCGTGCTCCTGGTTCGAGGACAGGTGCCGGTTCAGGGAATAGCCGGTCCCATCGGCATGGGCCAGCTCACGTCTGAGGTCATCCATGCCAGCAGTGCGCCGGTCTGGGCGACGCTGACGAACATCATGATCCTCCTCTCGCTGAATCTCGCGGTGCTGAACTTGCTTCCGTTTCCTGCATTGGACGGCGGACGTCTGTTGTTCGTGCTGATCGAGAGTGTGCGAGGGAAGCGGGTTCCACCGGAAAAAGAGGGACTCGTCCACTTCGTTGGGCTGGTAATATTGCTCGTCTTCATGCTGGTGGTTGCCTTCGCGGATATCAACCGCATTGTGAGCGGTCAATCCTTCCTCCGTTAGGTCGGTGTTAAGTCGATCGTGATCCACGACAACGCCACTTGGCAATCTTTTCGTTTCGTTCTAGGCTTCAAAGTGAAATTCGCAGCCCGACGTAGGAGGTTAACCCCGAATGGTTGCATCGCGTCGCAAAACCCGAGCGCTTCACGTTGGCGATGTTCAGATCGGCGGCGGCGCGCCCATCGTCGTTCAATCAATGGCCACCGCGGACACCCGTGATCCGAAAGCGACTCTCGCCCAGGTCCATGAACTAGCTGATGCAGGATGTGAAATCGTGCGTATTGCGGTCCCTGACCGCGTCGCGGCCGCGGCGTTACCCGACATCGTGCCGTTTGCGCCGGTACCGCTAATCGCCGACATCCATTTTGAGCACACGCTTGCCCTCAAGGCGATCGACGCTGGCATTCATGGCCTGCGCCTGAATCCTGGCAACATCCGCAAACCCGAAGACGTGCGCGAAGTCGTGCGCAAGGCCAAAGAGCGCTCCATTCCGATCCGGATTGGCGTCAACTTCGGCTCCGTGCCACCGATGTCCAAAGACTTCGTCGACGAGATGGCTCAGACCAACGCCACCCAGATCGAACTCGTCGCCGAGCACATGGTTCGCACGGCACTCGGACACATCAAAATCCTCGAAGATCTCGACTTTGGCGACATCAAGATCTCGCTCAAGGCATTCGAGGTTCCGATCATGCTCGAAGCCTATCGACGCATGGCCAAGCTGAACGATTACCCACTCCACCTTGGCGTGACCGAGGCCGGCACTCCAAAATCGGGCTCCATCCGCTCCGCGCTCGGTATTGGCACGCTGCTGGAAGAGGGCATCGGAGACACGATCCGAGTCTCCCTAACAACCGACCCGGTCGAGGAAGTCTTCGTCGGGTTCGAGATCCTGAAGACCCTTGGTCTCCGACAGTTCGGCGCTACGTTGGTCGCGTGCCCGACGTGTGGGCGTGTCGAGGTCGATCTCTTCAAGCTCGCCAACGAAGTCGATGACTATCTCAAGACCATCAAGTCCCCGATCAAGGTGGCGGTTATGGGATGTGTCGTGAACGGACCTGGCGAAGCGCGCGATTCCGACGTCGGTGTGGCCGCTGGTCGCGGCAAGGGCGTCATCTTCCGCAAGGGCAAGATCGTCCGCAAAGTCGAAGAGGATGAGATCGTCTCCGCGCTGAAAGAAGAGATCGAGCAGATCATTCAGGAGCAGCAAGTTCCGGTCTGATCGGTTGGCGCAGTCAAAATCGTAAAACATCCGGGCAGGAGCGTCTTTTTCCTGCCCGGATTTCGTTGTTGCCCGTACAATCAGTGGTCGGACATGAGTGGCGAGGTTTCACTGACGACGGGAGCGTGGATGAGTAATCGAATTCAGGACATTTCGGTTCAGTTGATCCCGGGAATGCCGGTTTGGCCTGGAGATGGAAAAGTCGTCGCCGAACCAGCATCCCGCATCGCCGCGGGTGGCCACTCGAACGTGACGAACCTTCGGCATACCTCTCATACCGGCACGCACCTCGATGCTCCCTGGCACTTCATCGACGACGGCAAGAAGCTCCACACCATCCTCCTCGACCGTCTCATCGGACCGTGTGTGGTCAGCGATTTCACTTCGCTGGATCGCAACATCGAAGCAGCGGATTTGGAACAGGCCGGAGTCCCCGAAGGAACGAAGAGACTGTTGCTCAAAACCAAGAATTCGGCACTCTGGGAACAGCCGAGACACTCGTTCCACACGGAGTTCATCGGTGTCAACCCATCCGGCGCGCACTGGCTCGTCGATCACGCCATCGACCTGGTTGGGATCGATTATCTCTCCATCGAGCCGTTCGCTGGAAACGATGAGACGCACCTCACGCTCCTCGGCGCTGAACTGGTCATCGTGGAAGGCCTCGATCTCAGAGAGGTAGAACCGGGTGCTTATCGCCTCATCTGCCTGCCGCTGCGTCTCGGCGAGATGGATGGCGCTCCGTGTCGCGTCGTGCTGGAACGAGAGAGCGAAGGCAAGTGAGCTCTCCTCGGGTCGCCGCGATTGGACTGGCGTCTTGGGACCGATTCGTCGTCACAGACTCCTACCCGCCCGCTGGCTCGTACGCTATCGTGCGTCGAACGCTCGAGCAGTCAGGAGGCACGACCGCAAATACCGCCCATGCGCTGGCGAAGCTTGGCGTCTCGGTCTCACTCGCGGCGATGGTCGGAGACGATGAGAACGGTCGCGAGCTGCATAGCGTCCTTGAAGCCGCGGGATGCGATTGCAGTTTCATCAAGCACCGCCAGGGGGAAGATTCCGATTCCTCGATCATCATCGTTTCGGGAGCCGAGCAGACCATCGATCGCACCATCTATTGGCTGCAAGGTGCCCGGCTCAAGCATGGCGATGCGCTGCCGCTCAACGATCTCTTTGCCTATGACCTCGTGTATCTGGACGTCGACGACCAACGCTTGCGTCGCTTCATTGTCGACCTCCCCATCCACGTGTCTCCCCGCACGTTGATACTGGGATCGCTCACCTATCTCGTCGAAGTCTCGCCACAAGAAGGGCTCGACGTCGCTCTGCGCCACGACTACTTGTGTGGCAACCAGCGTGAGCTCTGTTACGTGACGGGAGATGACGACCCGTACGAAGCGGTGCGTCACTTTCAGTCACTGATGAGCCACGCCGACACGCGGATGATCGCGATCAGTCTCGGCCCGCGTGGATGCATCGTGGCGACCGAGACAACGCTCGACACCGTTCCGGCGTTTTCCGTCGACGTAGTCGATACGACCGGTGCTGGGGACGCGTTCGCGGCGGGCGTCGCCCTCGGCATTCTGGAACACCGACCGCCGAGTGAGATTGGTCTGATTGCCAACGCCATGGGCGGGCTGAGCATCCGTGAACTAGGCGCGCGATCGTCGCTCCCGACACGAACGGAGCTCGACGAACTCGTCGCCTCATACGCATCCAATCCGAAGGGCAGTGATTGACCTACCTCGATCGCCACCGTCTGGTCGAACTCGCCGCCGATTGTGGCATCCCCGCGATCGGGGTCACGACCGCGAGTGAGTTTGATGGGCTCGGCGATCTGCTGGCGGCACGCGTCGACGCAGGACACCTGGCCGGGCTGGATTGGTTCACATCTGATCGTGCCCGTTTCTCTGCGTCACCACGAAATCTGCAGGAAACTGCTCGATCGATCATCTCGGTCGGCGTTCCATACCGGCTCGCACCGATCGAACGTCTGAACGACGAGCCCCGCGGACGCATCGCGCGCTACGCCTGGGGACACGACTATCACCGTACCCTCAAAACACGCATGCGACACCTGCACGACGCATTAGAACGCGAACTCGGCCGACCGATCGAATCACGCTTTCTGGTTGATACCGCGCGAATCGTCGATCGTGCCGTGGCGTCGCGGTCCGGTCTTGGATGGTACGGCAAGAACACCATGATTCTCGTTCGCGGTCATGGATCGTGGGTGATGCTCGGAGACTTGCTCGTTGACGTCGAGATCGAGCCGGACCAGCCGCTACGCTCGAAATGCGGACGTTGCCGCATGTGCATCGACCGGTGCCCCACGGGAGCGATCAAGCCTGGCTACGTCGTCGAGACGCCACGGTGCATCTCGTTTCTGACCATCGAGCTGCGGGGCGCAATCCCGCGCGAATTGCGGCCGTTGATGGGAGATTGGGTCTTCGGTTGCGACGAGTGTCAGGAAGTGTGCCCGTACACGAACGCTGCCTCCGTCGATGACGATGATGCGTTTCGACCGCAAAGCACGAACAACGCCTTCCCGTCCCTTCGGTGGCTGCTCACAATGTCGGAGGAGGAGTTCCGGGAGACGTATCGCGGAACGGCGGTGCTGCGTGCCAAGCGCTCCGGACTGGCGCGCAACGCCGCCGTCGCGCTCGGGAATACGGGGTCAACGGACGACCTCGCCACATTGGAGCAAGCAGTGTGCGATCACGATCTACCGCTCGTTCGAGGACACGCCGCGTGGGCGATGGCCCAGATCGATGCATCGATCGCGCGCCCATTTCTGGCAACGCGAATTGCTCGCGAGACCGATCTAACCGTTCGTGAAGAAATCTCGCTCACGCTCAACATGTA
The DNA here is from genome assembly GCA_963822235.1 of uncultured Chloroflexia bacterium. GTDB lineage: Bacteria > Chloroflexota > Chloroflexia > Thermomicrobiales > Thermomicrobiaceae > CALAGB01. The sequence continues at coordinate 1,109,226 of CAWGGU010000001.1, read as the reverse complement.
GTCACGAAACAGCATCGTATACTGCCGGAGCGAGGCTCGGCGCCAACCTCTCCTCACGCATATTACTGGCAGTTCGGCGCTACTGGGGGACACAGATGCTCCTGACTATCGACATCGGCAACACCAACGTCGTCGTTGGCGTCTTTGACGGAGAGACGCTCGTCACGTCATGGCGCTTGGCGACCGATCGTGCCCGCATGGCCGACGAGTGGTGGTCCATCTTCTCGACCTTGGCGGCCAGTGACGCCGTCGATCTCCACCAATTTGACGGCGTTATTCTGTCGAGCGTTGTGCCTCGCCTGACCCCGGAGTTCACCGAAATGTTGAGTGGTCGACTCAACCGAAACCCGATCATCCTCAACTCAACGCTCGATTTCGGTATCAAGATCCGTATCGATAATCCGACCGAGGTGGGGGCAGACCGGCTGGCCAACACGGTGGCGGCCTTCGCTCGTCACGGCGGACCGGCGGTCGTCGTCGATTTCGGCACGGGCACCAATTTCGACGTCGTTTCGGCAGATGGAGACTATATCGGCGGCGCCATCGCACCGGGTCTCACGCTGGCGCTCGAGGCACTCACCAGCCGCGCCGCTCGCCTCTCATCCGTCGAGCTGGCCGTACCGCCTCACGCCATCGGCAAAACCACGTTCGAAAGCGTGCAATCGGGTACGGTGCTTGGCTACATCGGATTGATCGAGGGGCTGCTGACGCGCATAACCGCTGAATTGGGCGCGCGCCCGTACGTCATCGCCACGGGCGGTCTGGGTGGCGTGATCGCGCCGCATACCGACGCGATCGACACCTACGAACCCGATTTGACGCTGGTCGGCCTCCGCATCATCTTCGAGCGGGTCAGCAGCTCAACGTCGAGCGGCTGACCCGGACGGAAATCACCAGCGAGACGACAGGAACCCCAGGTTGGTGTCCGCGTTGAACGACGTCGCCGCCGTTTCGAGCAGATCGACCGCACCGATTGCGTCATTGATGTCGAGCATCTCGACTGGTGAGTGTGAATAGCGCCGGGCGATGTTCACCACGCCTGTGGGGATACCGTCTCGCACCAGGTGCACCGCGGCCGCGTCGGAGTTGCCGCCGACAAAGACGGACTGCTGAATCGCGACGCCTGCCTTCTCGGCCGAATCGACCAGGAAATCTCGCATGGCGGGATTGGCCAGAAAACCGCGACCGCCGCCGCCGCTCGAAACCGGGATCACCGGACCGGCACCGATGCGCATGCTCAGATCGCGATAGTAGTCGACATCAGGAGTGCCGCCCGACGGCACCGTGTCAACCACGATGGCCGCCGTCGGGTTGAGCCGGTGTGTCGCCATCTGCGCGCCCCGCAAGCCAACCTCTTCCTGCACGGTCACGACCAGGTGCACGGTGCAGCCAAGCTTGGCGTTGCGAAGGCGCTCCGCGAGATGCACCAAAATGGCGCAGCCAACTCGGTTGTCGAGCGCTTTGCCCGCCACGCGATCGCTGTTGGCAAGCTCGACCATTGGCTCATCGTAGGCGATAGCGTCGCCGACTCCGATGCCGAGCGACCGGACCTCATCCGCGGTTTCGAATCCCATATCGATGTAGAGCTCCCGCATGCCCGGCGCCCGGCCGCGCTCCTCCGGCGTCTGAATATGTCCGGCCTTGACGCCGACGACGCCTCGATATCCACGAATACGAATGTGGCGCCCGATCGTCAACGTCTCGACGATGCCTCCAAGCCGCTCGAAGCGGATCATGCCGTTAGGCTCAATCGACTTGACGATCGCGCCGATCTCGTCTGAATGGGCGGAGATCATCAGCGTTGGGCTATCCGTCGGCCCATTGAGCGTCGCGAAGAGGTTGCCGTAGCTGTCGATCTGGAAGTCATCTGCAAGCGGCTCGAACAGCTCTTTCAGGCGGGCTACGACCGCCTGCTCATGCCCGGCCACGCCGTCGATCGCGGCGAGCTCACCGAGGAGTTGCTTCAGCCTTTCAGTCTCGTTCACGTCGTCTCTGGACAATCCCATATCCCTTCCGCACAAGTTCGATACGGGCCGAGGCCTCGCATCACTTGTCGACCTTAATCACGGGACTATAATACGAGAACACCAATACGTTTCACTTGGCACCTCAGACGGTGCCATAGATTGGATCAGTGGAGTGATAGACGATAGGTAGCCGGCCCCTCTCGCGGGGCTGGTCGCTTGCTCTATCGCTCATCTTGGTAGGTGGAGGAGAGCGGTGAATACCTTCCCGGTCGACAACCTGAGAAACGTTGGGCTGTTTTCCCACGGCAGCGCGGGCAAGACGTCTTTGACCGAAGCTCTACTCTACTTAACCCACTCGGTCAATCGCCTCGGTCGAATTGAAGATGGTAATACGGCCTCGGATTGGGATCCGGACGAGATCAAACGCGGCATCTCGATCAGCGCCAGCGTCGCCCCAGTCGAATGGCGTGAAACCAAGATCAACGTGATCGACGCCCCCGGCTATGCCGACTTCCTCGGCGAGGTGAAGGGCGCCATGCGCACCTGCGACGTCGCCCTGATCCTGTTGGACGCGTCGGCAGGCGTCGAAGTCGGTACCGAGCAAGCCTGGAAAGCGGCCGACGAAGTTGGTCGCGTCCGAGCGTTATTCATCAACAAGATGGACCGCGAAAACGCCAACTTCAACTCGACATTCAGCGCCATGCGTGACACGTTTGGATCGTCGATCGTCCCGATGTTCGTGCCGATCGGTGCCGAGAAGGATTTCATCGGCATCGTGGATGTGCTGGCACGCAAAGCCTATCTCTTCGGTGAGGGGAAAGACGGCGCGACCTCTGAGTCGGACATCCCGGCCGAGATTGCCGACACGGTAGAAGAGCTACGCACGCAACTGGTCGAATCGATCTGCGAGAGCGACGAAGACTTGATGATGCGCTATCTCGACGACGAAGAGATCGGCATCGAAGAGCTCCAACACGGCCTGCGAGTCGCGATGGCCGCTGGACAGCTCGTTCCGGTCTTCGCGGGCTCGGCCACGTTGTGCCGTGGAATAACGCAGCTTCTGGATGCCATGGTCGCCTACTTTCCGAGCCCGACTGGCACGATCGCCAAGGACGCATCCGGGAAGGAAATCGCGCTCGAACCGAAGGCAAATGGTCCGCTGGCCGCGCTGGTCTTCAAGACCGTAGCGGACCCATACGTCGGCAAGCTCTCCTACTTCCGTGTCTTCTCTGGCACCATGAAGTCGGACAGCCACGTCTTCGACACGCAGCAACATCATGAAGAGCGTGTTGGCCAGCTTTACGTGGTGCGCGGCAAAGAGCAGATCGCAGTTGGAGAAATCCCCGCTGGCGACATTGGCGCGGTCGCGAAGCTGCAGACCGTCGCAACCGGAGATACCCTCTGCGATCCGGGTAGCGCTCTGACGCTCGATGGAATCGACTTTCCACTGCCAGCGTTCTCCGCTGCCGTCCACCCAAAAACCAAGAGCGATCTGGACAAGATGGGGAGTGCCATCCAGCGTCTGCTCGAAGAAGATCCGACCCTGCATATCCGCCGTGACGAAGAGACGAACGAGACGCTCGTTTCGGGTCTGGGCGAATCCCACGTACAGATCGGCCTCGAGCGTATGGCCCGCAAGTTCGGCGTGAACGTGGAAACCGACCTGCCGACGGTGGCCTATCGCGAGACGATCTCGTTGCCGGTCAAAGGAGTCGAGTACAAGCACAAGAAGCAGACCGGCGGACACGGGCAATACGGTCACGTCTTCCTTGACCTCGAGCCGCTCGACGAAGGCGACTTCGAATTTGCCGACAAGGTGGTGGGCGGCGTGGTCCCCAAAGGCTATATCCCCGCCGTCGAAAAGGGGGTGCGCGAGGCGTTGGACGAAGGCATCCTTGCTGGATTCCCAGTGTCCAAATTGCGCGTCACGCTGACTGACGGCTCCTATCACACGGTCGACTCGTCGGAAATGGCGTTCAAGATCGCGGCGTCGCAAGCCTTCAAAAAGGGCGCCATCGCGGCCAAGCCGATCATCCTCGAGCCGATCATGCATCTGAAAGTGGCGGTGCCTGAGGCCTACATGGGCGACGTAATGAGTGATCTGAACGGCAAGCGTGCACACGTGCAGGGAATGGTCCCCGGTGACAACGGCATGACGACCATCGAGGCCATCGCGCCCGCGGCCGAGATTCAGCGCTACGCAACCGACCTGCGCTCGATCACGCAGGGACGCGGCTCGTTCACGACCAGCTTCAGCCACTACCAGCCAGTGCCGGCCCATCTGACCGACACTATCGTGGCCAGTGCGAAGGCCAAGGCGGAGGCCCAGGCCAGCGTTTGATCCTCTGTGAGACGATCGATCGACCGGGCGTGGACCGTCGCGCCCGGTCTTTTCGTGCTCCAACCTGACGATGACAGACAATGATTGGTAGACAGATTGACCAGCTCGCACAAACGATTCGACTTGAAGCTCGTGTTTGACGGGGGCTCACTTGGAAACCCTGGCAAGGGGTACGGGAGCTTTCTTCTGACGGGCGACAACGGCTTCGAATTGCTGCAACGACTTGATTTCGGCGACAAAGTCACCAACAACCAGGCTGAGTACCGCACGTTCATCGCGGGCATCGAGGCAGCCCTTTCTCATGCGGAATCAACGCAATCGAGCCCCATGAGTCAGTCGATCGTCGTGAAGACCGACAGCAAGCTGGTGGTGGAACAGGTCAACGGACGCTGGAAAGTCAAGCATCCTGATCTTCAGCCGCTGTGCCGGCGAGCCCGCGATCTGTTGGCTCGCTTCGGGACCAGCGATCTCAGCTGGCATCCTCGCGCCGAGTCGGTCAAACTGTTGGGACACTGACGCTCCTCATATTGCCGGTAGCCACCCAGCCACAAGATTCTCCAGAGGTGTGAGAACAGCGGTTGAGGCGCATCTAATCTTGCGCGTTCGTCAAGAGCTGATTGTCGCGGCCGTTTTAGGTTTTCCCGTCTGAATTGCCCCATACGAGGCTATCTTTCGACCCACTGCTGTGACAGTCAGAACGTGCCCCTCTGGACTCAAAGCGGCTCACAGGCGAAACTAATGACGTTGTTGACGCCGGTGCTCGGAACCGAACGCCGATGTTGTAGCAGGAGTGAGGAGCAATTGATGAGCGTAAATCGCGCAACCGTGGCCAACCCGTTCGCGGATCTCAGCCTGGACCATTTGAGGCGCCGAACCAGCGCCAAGTGGCGCTACTTTCCCGAAGATGTCCTGCCATTGTGGGTGGCGGAGATGGATGCGATCATCGCCGATCCGATCAAGGCGGCGGTCAAGGAAGCGCTGGATCTCGGAGACACTGGCTACCCGATGGGGCACCAGTATCCCGAAGCGTTTGCATCCTTCGCCTCAGATCGCTGGGGTTGGTCGTTCGATCCAGCAGCAGCCGTCTCAATGCCGGACGTCATGTCCGGCATCCGTGAGATCGTGCGCGCCATCAGTACCGACTCCACATCGATCGTGCTGACGCCGCCGGTTTATCCTCCATTCTATGGTGTGGCCAAGACACTCAGCCTGCCGATCGTCCCCGCGCATCTCACCGCCGAAGGACGTCTCGATCCCGACACGCTGGAGGCAGCATTCCGAGAGGCAACGAAAGACGGAGGCAATGCCGTCCTGCTGCTGTCGAACCCGCACAACCCAACCGGAACAGTCCACAGCCGTGAGGAACTGGAGACCGTCACCCGACTGGCTCGTCAGTACGGCGCGCGCGTCATCTCCGACGAGATTCATTCACCATTGATCATGCCGACTTCTACGTATACGCCATTCCTGAGTGTGGCCAACTCCGCGCTTGATTTCGCGGTCGCGTCATCGTCCAAGGGTTGGAACCTGGCCGGTTTCAAGGCGGCTCTGGTCATACCCGGCACTGAAGGCGCGAAGGATCTCGAGGCTCCCAGCTTCCGAGGTGCCGGTCACGCTGGTCATATCGATATCATCGCCCACACAACCGCCCTCAACGAGGCCCGCGATTGGCTTGACGCGGCGATCTCCGGGATCGACGACAACCGACGCCTGCTGGGAGACCTGCTGGAAACCCACCTGCCGGACACGAAGTACATCATGCCGGAGAGCACCTATCTTGCCTGGATTGATTGCACTGCGCTGGGGATCGGAGATGACCCGGCCGCGGTCTTCCTGGAGAAGAGCCGCGTGGCGCTAAACTCTGGCCTGACCTTTGGTGACGGCGGAGCCGGTCACGTTCGCCTCAACCTCGCGACGTCGCCCGCCATCCTGACCGAGGCGGTTACCCGCATGAGCAACGTTCGCAGCTGATCCTGCAAGGCGACGCCGAGCGGCCATCGCTCGGCGTCGCCTCTGATCGCCGCGAGTCGTCGCTCTCGTTTTGGGAACTGATCTCGGCGATCTATTCAGGTCTCTCGATTGATGCTGGGACATCGCTATGCTATACTCCGCTCGTCAATTTCCGGGCGGTTAGCTCAGTTGGTTAGAGCGCCACGTTGACATCGTGGAGGTCACTAGTTCGAGTCTAGTACCGCCCACCCGGACGAACAGCAACGGCGCACCGTCGGTCACAACCGGCGGTTTTTTGTACCTGTCGAAGCATTGTCATGCAGCAGAGTTGGACCTGATGTCGCGACCGAAGCTCATCATCGACGGACACGAAGACGTATCCATGAACGCGCTTCCAGAAGGACGCGACTACCTCACGTCTGCCCGTGCCATCCGCGAGATCGAACGGCAGGCCGACTTCGAGAATCCCAACGGCATTTGCATGCTCGGATTGCAGGATTGGCTCGACGGCCACGTCGGCATCGTCGTTGCCACGATCGCGACCATCCCCCGCTCTCATGCGAACCCAGGCGAGCTCAGTTATCCGACCATCGAGGGAGCGCGTCAGCAGGCGCTTGCTCACCTCGATCTTTACCGCCGTTGGGAATCGACTCATTCCCAGATCGAAATCGTGCGTGATCGTGAAACACTCGATTCGATTGTTTCGGGTTGGCTCGACGACACCTTACCGGTTGCAGAACGTCGGATCGGATTTGTGCTTCTCATGGAGAACGCCGACCCGATCCGCGATCCTGGCGAGCTCGATTTTTGGTGGCAACAGGGAGTCCGCATGATTGGGACCGCATGGCATGCCAACCGATTCACCGGAGATACCAAGAGTGGCGGACCACTCACACGGGATGGTCGCCAGTTGCTGAAGCGCATGGGGCAGCTCGATTTCACGCTCGATCTGACCCACATGTCAGAAGCCGCATGTCTCGAAGCGCTCGCGACATACGGGGGTCGAGTCATCGCGAGTCACGCCCACGCCCGACGCAGCGTGGATTACGCACGGCTACTCTCGGACGACGTCATCCGCGGTGTCGTGGAGCGTGACGGCATCATTGGCGTACTCCCACTGAATTGGGCACTTGTTCCCAATTGGCAACGAGGCGCCGACAAATCGACCGTCACGCTCGACGCAGTGGTAAATGCGATCGATGCCGTCTGCGACATCGCGGGAGACGCCGAACATGTCGGGATCGGCAGTGATTTCGACGGTGGTCAGGGCGCGGAATGCGTCCCATGTGAACTCGATACTATCGCCGATCTGCATCGGCTAGCCGATGCGCTCGGTCGCCGTGGCTACGCTGATATGGATGTCGACCGCATCATGTACGGCAATTGGCTACAATTCCTGCAGCGCCAATTCGGCGAATAGACGGTCGTGACTACCGTGTCTCGTCAACGATCGGGCGACCACGAGATCAGGCGACTAAGGCGAAGCAGTTGACGTCAGCCTCGTCGAGCCCTAAGATTCTACACATAACGACACTACTGCGTTGACCGGGACGAGTATCCGAGTCGAGTCGTTAGAGATGTGGGGCCACCGGCTGAAAGCCTCACTCGACCACGATCCGGAGAAGACCACCCGCGAGCAGGCAGACGAACGCGAAAGCAACTAGTCGCGCCCGGGAGCTCCCGTTACAGAGCGCAATTGAGCGCCACGTCGAGAGTCGTGGCGGAAATTGGGTGGAACCACGACAGGCCAGACCTGCCGTCCCTCTGGGCGGTGGGTTTTTGTTTTGCTCCCCGAAGGGAGGCGTCGACATGACCAGCACTACCTGCGCCGTCCCTCTTCTCGGGGGATGGCCGAGGCACTGAAATCAGCAGTTCACCACGAAATGGAGAAACATGATGTCACAGGTATCTGAAGAAATGGACATTCAGCTCGACGTCGACGATCAGGAGGAGTTGGAGCTCGCCACGATGCGGCACTCGGCCGCGCACGTCATGGCCGAGGCGGTGCTGGAGATGTTTCCGGACGCCAAATTAGCCATCGGGCCCGCGATCGAGAACGGTTTCTACTATGACTTCGATCTCCCTCGCTCACTGACACCCGAAGACCTCGAGGAGATTGAGGGTCGCATGGCGCGCATCAAGCAGGGAGCCTACCCGTTCAAGCGCGATGAGCTTTCGCGTGAGGATGCGCTCGTCTACTTCGCCGATCAGCCGTACAAAGTCGAGTTGATCAACGATCTGCCCGAGGACTCGGTCATCTCGCGCTACACGCAGGACACGTTCGTGGACCTTTGTCGCGGTCCGCACGTCGACAACTCCTCGCAGATCGGCGAGGTCAAGCTGATGCACGTGGCCGGCGCCTACTGGCGCGGCGACGAGAAGCGTCCCATGCTGCAGCGTATCTACGGCACATCCTGGCCGTCGCGTGACGCGCTCGATGCCTACCTCGAGCAACAGGAGGAGGCACGTCGGCGCGATCATCGCAAGCTCGGTCGAGAGCTCGGTCTATTCGTCTTCGCGGAAGGTGTCGGACCTGGCATTCCCCTCTTCACGCCCAAGGGCGAAATGCTGCGTCACCTTATGGAGGAGTACGTCCGCGAGACGGAGACGCGCTATGGCTATCAGCACGTCTGGACGGGCCACCTCGTTCGCGAAGATCTCTATCGCAAGTCCGGGCATTATGACAACTACTCCGACGTGATGTTCCCGCCCATGGTCGACGGAGAGATGGTCTATCGCCTCAAGCCGATGAATTGCCCCTCGCACATGACGCTCTACAACGAGATGGGCATTCATTCCTACCGCGACCTACCGATGCGCTTCGCCGAGATCGCGACGCTGTATCGCTATGAGATCAGTGGCGCCCTCTCCGGCCTGACGCGTGTTCGAGCGTTGACGCAGGATGACTGTCACGTCTTCTGCCTGGAGGAGCAGATCCAGGAGGAGTTCAGCCGCTGTCTGGGGCTCATCCGCGAAGTACTCACGACGTACGGAATGACGGACTACCGCGTGCAGCTCTCACTTCCGGGATCCGAGGGGAAATACGTTCGCGATGACGAAAAATGGTCCAAAGCCGTAGCCGCGCTACGCGGCGCGCTCGACGCGGAAGGTGTCGCGTACGATGCCGTGGAGGGCGAAGCGGCCTTCTATGGTCCCAAGGCCGACTTCATGGCGAGGGACGCTCTCGGTCGCGAATGGCAGCTCTCGACGATCCAGGTCGACTTCATCCAGCCCGCCCGGCTCGGATGTGAGTATGTTGGCGAAGACGGCCAGCCGCATACGCCGGTGGTCATACACCGCGCGGTGACGGGCTCCACGGAGCGCTTCCTCGGTGTGCTCATCGAGCACTTCGCAGGTGTCTTTCCGGTTTGGCTGGCTCCCGTGCAGGCCACGATCATCCCGATCGCGGATCGGCACAACGACTACGCGGAGCAGGTTCGCAAGGAACTCGAGGACGCGGGAATTCGGGTCGAGGTCGATTCGGCCAGCGATCGCATGCAGGCCAAGATCCGTCGCGCACAACTGCAGCATGTTCCATACATGCTCGTGGTTGGCGACAAAGAAGCCGAGAACCATGCGGTCGCGGTGCGACTGCGCAGCAACGAGAACCTCGGCGCGGTGCCACTGGACGACTTCATCTCGATGGTGACGACGATCAGCGAGAGCAAGTCGATGGAGCTCCAGGCGTAGAAGTTAGAACGGCCCTCATCCCCTGCCCTTCTCCCGCCGAGCAGGAGAAGGGAGCCGACTAACCAACTTCGAGAGTCCCCCTTCTCAAGTGCGAACGGGAGAAGGGAGCCGACTTACCAACTTCGAGAGTCCCCCTCTCCCGCTCGGCGGGAGAGGGGTTGGGGTGAGGGCCGCCAGCCGTTACACCCACACCTCGCCGAGCACGCGCAGCCAGTTGTCGCGGCAGATCTTCGCGATCGAGTCGCGGTCATAGCCACGGCGATCGAGCTCCTCGACGATGGCCCAATCGTGGGCGGCATCCTTGAGCGATTCGGGTACGCCCGCGCCATCGTAGTCCGATCCGAGCGCGACGTAGTCGATGCCAACCAGATTCACGATATGGTCGATGTGATCCACCAGCACGCTCAGCGCCACATCAGAGCCCTTGCGCGCGCCCTCAACGAGGAAGCCGACCGCGTAATTGATGCCCATCAACCCGCCCTTTTCGGCCAGTGCCTTGATCTGGCGGTCAGTCAGGTTACGCTCGTGATCGCAGATCGCACGCGCGTTGGAGTGGCTGGCCACAAATGGCTTTTGACTCGTCTCGATGACGTCCCAGAAGCCAGGCTCATTGAGGTGCGAGACGTCGATCAATATGCCCATCTCGTTGCAGTTGCGCACGAGTTCGCGCCCGAGTCCGGTCAAACCCTTGCCTCGATTGTCCGGACCAACACCTTCGGCGAAGATGGTTGGACGGCTCCAGACGAGTCCCAACGAACGCAGTCCAAGCTCATACGAAAGTCGCAACACCGCGAAATCTGGGTCGATCGCCTCGGCACCTTCGTAGTGCAGAATGGCCCCAAAGACGCCGTCGTTGAGGCATCGTACGAGCTGCTCATGCGATGTGATGAGCTCCATTTGGCCGCCTGACTTATCGATGGTGCGCTTGAGCAGATCGACCGCCAACAATGTCTGAATCAGCGCATGGGCGGGTAGGAATTCGTTGCGAATGAAGACGGCGCTGATCATCGCGCCGATGTTTCCCTTGCGCGCTCGTGGAAGGTCGACATGCCCCTCGGCGCTCTCCTCGAGGAAGCTTCGACCGGTACTGCTCAGCGAGAGAAGGTAATCTGTGTGCCCATCGATGATCGGTATCGATCGCAAGTCGTCAGCCGACATTCTCGTCATCCCTTCCGTTGGTTTCTGACGGTTGTGAGTCGATCATCGACGCTTGCGCTCGATTGGACAAGGGGCTGCGGAGTGGAGGCGACCAGGCTACTTCGGTTTTCGCGCCGTCAAGTGCAGTCCAGACGCAAACGCGGGACCGGAATAGAGCCGATCTTCCAGATATTGCAGCCGCCACGTGAAGAGGAAGACACCACGCGTGATGGCATTGACCGCAACTTGAGGGAGGATGCCACTGGATCCCGCGGCACGATCCCGCTGCCAGTAATCCACGACGTCATGGATTTGGCCGGTAGGATGAAAACCAAAGTGAACTGATTCAACCGTGAAGCCCGCATCCCAGATTGTGCGGATCACGTCCTCGGAGGTGAAGCTGTTGACGTGTCCGACGTGATCCCGCTTCCAACGGTGGATAGGGAGACGCTCAGAGTGTCGCAACGCATGGTAGATGCTCCCCGGTTGCGACTCCAACGGCACGAAGAAGTGCAGGATGCCGCCCTTGTGCAACGTTCGAAAAGCCTCGCTAATCAGCCCTTCATAGTCCGGCACGTGCTCCATAAGGTCGAAAAAGAGGACCGCCGAGAAAGACCCGTCCAGATACGGGAGTCGGGCGGCGTCCAATGCCACATAATCGGCGGACGGATCCATCTCCTGCGCCTCGTGAAGCGCGTTCAGACTGAGATCGCCACCGTGAATCTCGAGGTCCTGACGCGCGCGGCCCATGGCGCGTAGATAGCGTCCCGCGCCACAACCGAGGAGGAGAACGCGGCCATAGGTGTCCCCTAGTGCCTCAAGCGCATCACGCAATCGCAAACCGGCCAGACTGCGATCGCCCGCGTCAACTTCGTCGCGACCCTGAATCTTTGCTGGGTCTTCGATATCGTAATTGCCGAACTGCTTCATGAATGGGACCGATAGTACTCAACCAACGGTGCGAGATCGGGCAGCAGCACGTCGGGCTGGATGTCGGAGGACTGCACTTCCTCCATTGTCGAGACACCGGTCAGGACCATGATGGTGATGAACTTGGCGCGTTGACCGGCCAGAATGTCCGTATCGAGACGATCTCCCAACATGACGGTGTTGACCGGATCCGAGCCCAACAACGCCGCCCCTTGCAGCAGCATGCCGGTCGATGGCTTGCCCACGACGTCAGGTTCGACGCTCGTGGCCGCGACGAGTGCCGCCAAAATGGCACCTGCGCCCGGAATCAGACCTTCTTCGGTCGGAAAGGTCGTGTCACCATTGGTGGCAACGAACGCTGCCCCGCGTCGAATGGCCAGCGTCGCGATGCGAAGTTTCTCATACGTCACCGCGAAATCCGCCCCGCAGACCACGACCTGTGCGTCCTTCCCTGACTGCACGAAATAGCCATCACCATAGATGGCCGCTTCCAGCGCGGTCATTCCCAGGACATACACCGTGGTCCCATTGGGATAGCGTTCCTTCAGCCACGCCGCGGTCGCCTGTCCCGACGTCTGGATGCGATCGGACGTCACCTCGACTCCCATGGCCGCAAGCTTCTGTACATACTGCTCGGGCAGACGCGTCGAGTTGTTGGTTGCCAACACGTACGGAAAATCGCGCTGGTTCAGCACGTCGAGGAAGTCGTTTACGTGCGGCAAGACGGTGTCGCCGCGATAAAGGACCCCATCCATGTCGATCGCGAAGGCCCGCACTCGTTCGAGCACGGACGCAAGCTCAGAAGCGGTAGCCAGCGTAGCGTTCAACGTTCTCCCTTGTCTGTGCGTCATCCCGGATGCCCTGGTCACGCCAAAACAGCGCCGTTGGCGAGGATACCATAGCCCGGCGGCGTCCTGAGACGGGGCAGAGCGCGTCAGAACCCATGCTATACTGCCCCAGCGAATCACACGGTTCAATGCGATTGGGAGGGGAAATCTTGGCTCAGGCAAACGGGAAACTGGATTCTGCCGCTGCGCAGCGCATCCTCGATCAGATCAAAGAAGACGAAGTGATCGAGTTCCTTCGTCAACTCGTTCGCATTCCATCGGTTAACCCGCCCGGCGACGTGCGCGACGCGATGAAGGTGTGTGCCGACAAGCTGACGGCCGAGGGGTTCGAGGTCAGCTTCGTCACCGAGGAGGAGTCCAAGCCCAACATGGTCGCCGAGCTCAAGCGCGGTGACGGCCCGACGCTCCTTTTCAACGCCCACCTGGACGTCGTCCCGACCGGCCAAGAGTCGGCCTGGTCTCATCCACCGTTCGCCGCCGATCTGGCCGACGGGAAAGTCTATGGCCGCGGCGCCGGCGACGATAAAGCCAGCGTTACCGCCCAAGTGATGGGCGCTATTGCCGTGGCGCGCTCCGGCGTGCCGATCAATGGCCGTCTTATCGTCAACGAGGTAGCCGACGAGGAGATTGGTGGCGCGCTGGGTGCCCAGCTCATCGCCAAGTCGGAGTCGATCAAACCCGACTTCGTCATCGTCGGCGAGCAGACCTTCAACCGCATCTGTATCGGCGAAAAAGGTGGTGCGGGAACTCGTGTCACCGTGCATGGTCGAGCCGCGCACGGCGCGCTCCCGTGGGAAGGCGTGAACGCCATCGAAGGCATGGCTCGCGTCATCACCGCATTGCAGACTGAACTGTGGCCAATTTTGGAGCAGCGAACTCATCCGTACTTCCATCATTCGTCGGCAACCATCAGCATCATCGAAGGCGGTGTGAAGACGAACGTCGTGCCGGACCAATGCACGATCTTCGTCGACCGGCGCATCATCCCGGGCGAAAAGCCGCAAGACGTGGTCGACGAGATTCGCGAAGTGGCAGAACGCGCCGTCAAGGACCTTCCTGGAACGCGGGTAGATGTGGGCTTCGCTGCCTTTGGCGGTCGCGAGGCTATCCTCAACGAACCGGACAGTGAGATCGTACAGGGGATGCTGCGGGCGAACGAGCTGCTTGGCTTCGATACGAAGCTTGCGGGGTTCAGCATGGGAACTGACGGACGCCACTTCGCCGAGCTTGGCGTGCCGACCATCATCTACGGACCTGGCGACCCGGCTCTGGCCCACCAGCCCGACGAGTGGGTCGGTGTCGATGAGGTCATGGACGCAACCAAGGCATACGCGATGGCCGCGCTCTCATTCCTGGGAAGCTAGTTCGACGATAGCGGCCGCCGGTTTCCCATCAACCGGCGGCCCATCTCCTCGATTACGCACCGGTCTCGATAGTTGACGTCAGCGTACGACGACGTTGTCGACGGACCATCGCCACCGCGCCGCCGATCACTGCCAGCGGCCAGAACCACCACAGGAAGACACCTACCTTGACGAGAGCCGTCAATACGCCACCAGTGAAGTCCAGCGACGCTTTCCAGGCGTCATGCACCGCTTTGCCGAGATCAAACCCGCTCGTGCTCTTCGTCTCGATCGCCACTCCAACCGGGCTCAACGTCAGCGTGATGCGTGAATAGCTCGTCTTCTTGTCGAGATAGTTGATGCGTCCGGTCGTCTGTTCGATCTGTCCCTCGACCTTCGATAGCTCGTCCTGAACGGTGAGAATGTCCTGAAGAGCAGTCGCCTTGTCCATTAGGATCGTGAGACGCGCCTGAGTCGCCTTCAAGTTCGTCAGTTGCGACTGCAGGTCGACGTAGTCATCCGTAACGTCCTGGCTGCTGATCGACTCGGTCACCACCTTTTTCACCCCAGATTGAGAGCGCAGGTTCGAGACGACCTGGTCGAACTGATCTGAGGGCACGTCGAGCGTCATCGTCGCGGTCTGAACGTCTCCGTCGTACGACGTCGAGGACGCGAACACGATGCCGCCCACACCGTCGACCGTCGAGCGCACCGCGGCAAGAAAGGACTCGACGTTGTTGACCTGTAAGGTGAGATCCGCGTTGCGGATGATCTTCCGGTCCCAGCCACTCGTCGTCGTTGCGGCAGCGCCGCCCGAAGACGCCGACGCGGACGTGGCCGCGACTACCGCTTGCCCACCTGTCGACGACGGAGCTTGTGACTTCGACGAGTTCGAAGCTATGCCGCTCGACGAGTCGGAGGTACGTTCATTCTTCGCACCGCTTCCGCCGCATGCGGCAGCCAACGTGATTACCACGACGGCAACAAGAACTGCTCCGCTCAGACGTAGTTTCGACCCCAGCATGATCGTCTCCTCTTCTCGTCAGACACGACACCTCGTGTAGATTGGATGTGTCCTTCTGCAGAAAAGACGATGGCGCGGAGCGAAAGGTTCCCTACTGAGACATCATGGAGGCTGGCTTGCTCAAGTCGAGTGTCACGTCGGATGAGACTGCCCCGCCACTCGGTACACGAACAAACGTTTTGCCGTGACGGGACGCGACCACGTTTGCGCTCGGCCACTGAGCGCCTCAGTCGTCCTTCATCGGGCTCAGAAGATTTCGTTCAGCCAGGATTGCATTTGCCAATTGCTTGTAACCCACCTCGTCGAACAGCACGGTGATGCTATCTTCCTCGGTCCGCTGCACGGTTCCCGGTCCCCATTCGTCGTGTGTCACGTGGTCGCCCACCTTGAAATCGAGTGAACGTCTGTCGGCTTCAGGCCAAACAGGGATCCAGTTGCTTTCCTCCGCGAGTTGATCGTTGTCGCACATGCCGCAATGACTTGGTGCGTATTCCTCGCCAAAGTAGTTCAGGATGTAGCGTCGGCGACAGGAATCGAGCTCAGCATAACCTCGCATCATCTCGACTCGGCTACGCTCGTAGGCTTCGCGCCGGTCGTCGGCTCGAGTCGAGACTTGGTTGGGATCGAATGAGTCAATCGTGAGCCGCAGCTGACCAGACCGCTCTACAACAAGTTCTTCCCGGCGGAGCGCCGCGACGGTCTCTGCAAGGCTCTGCTTGCCCATGTCTACATCAGCCGACAAGTCATCGATGCTCGCGGGGCCTCGGTTGACCAGCGACGAACGGACCGCTTCGATCTTTTCGGGCGTGATGTGGCTAGTCGCGGCAAGAAAGGCGGCCTTGCTCAAATCGGCTGGCCGGTAGATCAGCGCACAGCGAGCGAAATTCCCGTCGCGCCCTGCTCGTCCAGCTTCCTGAAAGTACTCCTCGACGTTGGCCGGTACGTCGCGATGGATAACGAATCGGACGTCCGGCTTGTCTACTCCCAAGCCAAAGGCGTTGGTCGCGCAAATGACCCGAACATTGCCGCTCATGAATGCTTCTTGTGCTCGGTCACGCTCCGTCTGGTCGCGTTGACCGTGGTAGAAATCGCTCGATATATTCCACTCGCGCAGCCACTCTGCGGTCTCCTCAGCTCCGCGAGTCGTGCGGGTGTAAATGATGCCAGTGCCGCGCATCACGTCGTTGAGGCGGTCCGTAATCGACTCAGAATACTTGCGTGACTCTCCACACAATAGCCGTCGTAGCTCGAGCTTGTCTTCACCTTCCGTCTCCACGCGAATCACGTCAAAGAAGAGATTGGGTCGATCGACGTCAGCCACGACGACCAGCGGATCACGGAGATGGAGTCGATCTCCGATCTCTTCACGCACCCACGGAGACGCCGTGGTCGTAAGGGCCAGAACGGCCGGGTTCCCCAACGTATCCGCGATGGCACCTAAACCCAGATAGGCAGGCCGGAAGTCGTAACCCCACTCCGAGATGCAGTGCGCCTCGTCAACGACGAAAAGCGACACTTCGATGCCAGAGATCCATTCGGCGAACGCATCGTTGTCGAAGCGCTCCGGGGTGACGAACAGCAATCTGGATTCGCCCCGCTCGATGCGCTCAAGTTCAGCGGATTGCTCGGACGCCGACAGTGAGCTGTTGATGAGCGACGCCTGAAATCCAAGCGAATCGAGAGATTCAACCTGGTCTTTCATCAGCGCGATCAGTGGCGATACGACGACGGTGGCTCCGGGTAGCAGTTGGGCGGCGAGCTGATATACGAGCGACTTTCCAGAGCCTGTCGGCAGGACGGCCAGCGCTTCTCGACCATCGAGAATGGCGCGAATCACGCGCTCCTGGCCGGGACGGAACGACTCGTGGTCGAAGCGCACGAGAAGATCGTGAAGCGTCCGCTCGGAAGCTTCCACCTATCAACCTTTCATGTTGTGAACGACGGTAAATTCAGTGGGCCGCCTATCGGAGCGGTTTACGACTCCTGTCGCGGCTCCTCCGGCGTCGGATACGGAGGATCGTTCTCGATACTCCCGAATCCGGTGTCTCCATATCCTCCGGTCGATCCGGGATCTGTGTCGCTTCCGAGACCACCCGTTTCAACTTGTTCGCGTGGCTGGCGCCCCTCGAACGCGGTGGTGAGTCGCTCGAGCATGTTCCAGACGGCTTCTTCGCTGATTTCCCCCTGCTGGGATATCTCCTCCACCGATTCGCCGTGAATGGCCGACAGAGCCACCATTTTCTCTAGCTCCGGAAGAGCATGAACGGATCCTGCGTGCCGACGCAGGATACCGGCGTAACGTTGCAGTTCTTGTTGCGGCATAAGGATGACATCTCTCGATCTTGAGTCGCGCGATTCGGCCCACTCGTTGGGCAGAGCCATGCACCCGACATGCCAGCAAAATTCGATGGTCCAAGGAGAAATGGGTTCGGCAGCCATAGGCAGTAGCGCGTTTGCCCGCTGTGATAGGTTACAGTGACCATCGTCGCCCCGATCCATTCGTCGATCCTGACTGCGCGTATCACCATGCTGGAGCGGGAGCGTTCGGATTTCGTTCGCAACCCGTGAGGGAAATATGGACCGACATGACTGATTCACCGGAAGTCGACGTGGAGGAGCAAGTTCAACTGTCGGAGCCCACGTCGGTGGAACCAGCACCAACTCCCGAAACTGACGTGGCTACCGAGGAGAGCGGTGAAGGCAAGCTTGTCGCACTGAAAGCGACATTGCCGATCAGCTTCGCGCACTTCGCGCACGACCTGTACGGATCGTTTACCGCGGTGCTCATTCCACCCGTTCAGGAGAAGCTCGGCGTACCGTTGGCCATTGCGTCACTGATGGTGCCCGCCCAGCAAATGCCGAGCGTGTTGCAGCCCTTCATTGGCGTTCTCGCCGACCGCAAAGGCAAAAAGTGGTTCGTCGTGCTTGCCCCCTCGGTGGCGGCGATGTCGATATCGTCAATCGGTCTCGCTCCGCACTTTGCGCTCGTCCTGCTGCTCCTCTTCACGGCGGGCCTCGCCTCAGCGTCGTTTCACACTCCCGCCGTCGCGTTGGCAGGGGAGCGAGGCGGATCGAAGACCGGGCTGTCGATGGCGTTCTTCCTGGCGGGTGGAGAGCTCGCGCGCACGATCGGTCCGTTATTCATCACCGCGGCGATCTCCTGGTTCACACTCGAAGGATCATTCGTCGTGATGGTCTTCGGCCTGATCGCGTCTGTGATTCTCTTTTTCACGCTGGATACGAGCGAGAGCGACACGCGGCAACGAGACGCCGAGCGAATTTCGGTGATACCCCTTCTTCGTGCAAAACTGCGCTGGATCGCGGCGCTGCTTAGCTTCGTGGCCGTCTTCGGTCTTGGCGTCGTCCCGTTTTCGATTTTTCTGGTGAAGATGCTTGAATCGAAGGGCTATAGCAGCTGGTACGCCGGTCTTTCTCTTTCGGCCTTGTTTGGAGCCGGCGTAATTGGTGGATTCTTGGGCGGTATGCTGTCTGACCGCTTTGGTCGACGCATCGTCATCGTGCTGGTGACGTTGGGTGGAGTACCGCTGCTCTACCTGTATTTGTTGGTGGACAGCCATCGCTGGGCGGCTATCCCGCTCCTCATCGCGGCCGGAATCTTGATGCGCTCAGCGCGGCCGATTCAGCTTGCGGTGATGCAAGACATGCTGCCAGAGGCTCGTGGACCTTCCTCCGGCGTGTTACTGGCGTTCCAATTCGTGTCGCAGAGTGCCACCGCATTTGGATTCGGTGCTCTGGCGGATTCTATCGGCATCGAAAACGCGTTCTGGATCGTCCCGGCGTTTGCCCTGCTGGCCATCCCTATCGCCGCGTTCTTGCCACCAAGCAACAGCGAAGCCGAGACAACCGTAACCTGAACCGGCGTAATGGTCAGCTCTCGTTCAATCCATCTTGATTGAGGATGTGAAATCGACAAGATCATATTCAGAGCGGTCGCCCATGGGGAGGGCCAGGGAGTGCGGCTGAATCCGAAGGGCGTCAGAAATGTCGCCCAGCTGTTGGTCCATCGGGCACTCCTTCAGCAACCCGATCTATTAGTTGGATCGCTCGGCTCTGAGGCAATGGTCGAATGGGTCGAATTTCGGGCACCGATGGCGGCCAGAATCCGCCAAATCTCAAACCGATTCGGTCCAAGACTACTTGCGTCCGAAAAGCTCGCCAAGATGGGCCGCAATGTCGAACACGAGGATGAAGAGGATCGGGATTCCAACCAGAACCAGTGGAATGATGAGCAGCTTGATAATCTGTTCGAGCGCGTTCATCGTTCAAAACCTTCCGGACTTCCCTCAACCTCGGCTCTACACCCATCATCAAGTATAGGACACCTATCCAATCGCTATCGACCTTCGCAGGGAGAAGAACGGCCCGAGGATGACCCCGGGCCGTGATGCTTCTATGCGACGACTTCGGCGCTGTTCAAAGCGCCCCTGAATATGAGCGTGTCGTCCGGCGCGACCTCGACCGTCACGGTTTCTCCGTCCCGGATCGTTCCGTTCAGGATCTCCTTCGCCAGTCGATCGAGCAACTCTCGCTGGATGACGCGCTTGAGAGGTCGAGCGCCGAATACCGGATCGTACCCTCTGCGAGCGATCAGCTGCTTCGCCTGCGGCACCACCTGCAGTGTGACGTTCCGCTGAGCGAGTCGATCCCGCACGAATTCAAGCTGGATGTCGACGATCCGCTCCAGATCCTGCAGCGTCAGCGCCTGGAAGATGACGATCTCATCGATCCGGTTCAGGAACTCCGGTCGGAAATGCGCTTGCAACGCTTCGAACACGCGCTGCCGCATATCCCCCTCCGCCTTGCCGGCCGCCGCCTGGATGTACGTCGATCCCAGGTTGCTCGTCATGATGATCACCGAGTTACGGAAATCGACCGTGCGTCCCTGGCCATCCGTCAGTCGCCCATCGTCGAGCACCTGCAGCATGACGTTGAAGACCTCTGGATGTGCCTTCTCGATCTCGTCGAACAAGATCACCGAATAGGGCCGGCGTCGCACCGATTCGGTAAGCTGACCGCCCTCTTCGTAGCCGACGTATCCAGGAGGCGCACCGATCAATCGCGCGACGGTGTGGCGTTCCTGATACTCCGACATGTCGATGCGGATCATGGCTCGCTCATCGTCAAACAGGAACTCTGCCAGTGCTCTCGCGAGCTCAGTCTTCCCGACGCCGGTCGGCCCAAGGAAGATGAAGCTCCCCAGCGGCCGATTCGGATCCTGGAGACCGGCACGTGCCCGTCGGATGGCGTTGCTGACGGCTTCGACAGCCTCAGTCTGCCCGACCACGCGCTGGTGCAACCGGTCTTCCATGTGGACGAGCTTCTCGATTTCACCTTCCACCAGTCGCTTGACGGGAATGCCGGTCCACTTGCTGACCACCTCGGCGATGTCGTCAGCGTCGACCTCCTCTTTGAGGAGCTTGCTCGTCGACTGCGTCTCGGTGAGGCGGCGCTCTTCGTCGTGGAGCTGTTGCTCTTGTTGAACCAGCTTGCCGTACTGCAGTTCGGAGGCACGGCCATAGTCGGCCGCTCGCTGAGCCTGCTCGATCTCCAGTCGCGTCTGGTCGATTAGTTCCTTGAGCTCACTGACGCGGCTGATCGCCTCGCGCTCTTGCTCCCACTGTGACTGCAGCGCGCCCTCTTGCTCGCGCACGTTGGCCAGTTCTCGCTCGAGTTCTTTCAATCGCTGACGAGACGCGTCGTCCTTTTCCTTGCGCAGCGCTTCGCGTTCGATCTCGAGCTGCATGCTGCGACGATGGAGCTCGTCGAGCTCAACCGGCATGCTAGTGATCTCCATGCGCAGACGCGCCGCCGCCTCGTCGACCAGATCGATCGCCTTGTCAGGCAGGAATCGATTGGTGATATAGCGGTTCGAAAGGACCGCCGCGGCCACCAAGGCCGAGTCGATGATGCGCACCTTGTGATGCAGCTCATAGCGCTCACGCAGGCCACGCAGGATGCTGATGGTGTCCTCGACCGAGGGCTCATTGACCATTACGGGCTGGAAACGCCGCTCCAGCGCCGCGTCCTTCTCGATGTGCTTGCGATACTCATCCAGCGTCGTTGCGCCGATGGCATGCAATTCACCCCGCGCAAGCATGGGTTTGAGCATGTTGGACGCGTCCATCGCACCTTCGGCCGCACCGGCGCCGACCACGGTGTGCAGCTCGTCGATGAAGACGATGATCTGGCCCTCGGACTCCTGAATCTCCTTGAGAGCCGCCTTCAGGCGTTCCTCGAACTCACCGCGAAACTTCGCACCGGCCACCATGGCACCCAGGTCGAGCTGCATGATCTGCTTGTCTTTGAGCCCTTCCGGAACGTCGCCACGAATGATGCGTTGCGCCAATCCTTCGACAATTGCCGTCTTGCCGACGCCCGGCTCGCCGATGAGGACGGGATTGTTCTTGGTCCTCCGGGAGAGCACCTGAATGACGCGTCGAATCTCCTCGTCACGACCGATGACCGGATCGAGCTTTCCCTTGCGTGCCTGCTCGGTCAAGTCGCGCCCGTACTTCTCCAGCGCGCTGTACGTCCCTTCCGGATTCGGGCTGGTGACCCGCTGCGACCCACGAATCGCGGATAGGGCACTCATGATTCGATCGCGCGTCAGTCCGAGCTTTGTCAGCGCTTTGATCGACGCCGAGTTCGGCGCCGCATTGAAGGCCGCGAGGAGCAGATGCTCCGTGCTGACATATTCATCGCCGAAGGACTTCGCTTCGTCCTCGGCCTGTTCCAGTACCTTCCTGAGCCCGTTACCCAGAACCGGCTGGGCGCTGATCTGAAGCGTCGGTGCGGCCTGCAACACGCGATCGAGTTCGGCGACCGCCGCACGGGGCTCGATCTGACTGCGGAGCAGTACCTGCGGCACGACGCCTTCCGGCTGGGCGACGAGCGCGTACATGAGTTGGTCGACGTCGAACTGTGAGTGACGCCGATCCTCGGTGACGCGCTGGCCCTCGAGCAGCGCTTGCTGTGCCTTTTCCGTAAATCGGTTTACGTTCATGCTTTCGGAACCTATCAATCGAAGTTAATGAGCCGTTGATCGCCCGGCACCGGTATTCGTCGGACTGCTGGTTGGGAGGAGCTAGACCGATTCAATTCCAAGCATCTCGAGCAACGTGCCTATTTCACGCAGCATGGGATCGAGTCGCCCTTCGTTGCGCTTGGATATTGCGGAGCACTCCATGTACATGCGCTTGAGCCGCGCCGTCAGCTCCATTGAAAGTTGCACGCCAGCGAGGTTGATGCCCCGATCTTCCACCAGATACTTCACCTGACGCAGACGTTCGAGATCCTCACTGGAATACAGACGAAGATTTCCGGTCGTTCTCGATGGAGAGACGAAACCTTCGCGTTCGTACTTGCGAAGCGTCTGCGGATGGAGCTCAAGCAGCCGTGCCGCGACACTGATCACATAGAGTGGCTCGTTGTTACGCATGCTTCCTCCCGGCGCACCGATGCCTAATACGTGAGGATTATAACACCTTACATGTCTCATATCAACTTTTCGAACGCATGGAGGCGAGGTTGTCTTTGCCGAGAATGCTACAGCCCGGTCCGGCAAAGGCCGCCCGGGCTTGAATTTCTCTGGTTGGTGTTGGTGCTAGCTGGCGACGACCTGATGAAGCAGCGATTCGAGCTCTCGGTGTGAACCGCATCCCAGCTTGATGACGGTGAGCAGCGATTTCGCGTCTGAGGTTCGGTCGCAGAGCGCATAGGCTCGGGCGGCCGCCACATACCCGGCCGGCTGCATCCCCCAAAAACCGGTGCAGCGGCTCAAATCGAACGTTGAGTCGGTGCGCAGGGCGCGTGAAAACTCACTCGACGCGGCGTGGTAGTCGCCGCGTAACGCGAGTCGGACTGCACGCGTGCCAATGGTTTCGGCGGCGTTGAGCGACACGACGTTCTCCCACGCAGCGGGCGGCACTGAGGCACCGTGTTGAGTCCACGGCTTCGCCGAATCAGACATGGTGGCTGCCGCGGTCGCCGTGGCGGTGCGCGATACCCGTGCTGATCGAGAGCGCCGCTTGTTCGACGAGCGACGCGAACCAGGCGTCGATGGCATCCGGTGTGGGATCATGCGCAAAGTCATGGCACGGCCGGTGGGGACGCCGTATTGCCAGAGCAGGCTTCCCGCGCCGATTACGATTGGATAGTTCAACACGACTGCCAGGACCACCAACATGGCCAGGAACGAAGCCAGCGGCCATTTCCACGAGAATCCGGATGATCCTGCGCCCAGCAGGTTGTGGCTGACGACGGCGACGTTGTCGCTGACCTGATGAACCGAGAGCTTGCTGGCGGATGCGGCCGCGAGCGGCGCCGTCGTGGTCGCCTGCGCCGAGACAGTTTGTCCCTGGACGCCGGGCTGAACGACGACCGGGGAGAGTGTGATTGGTGACGTGTCCGGAGCCGTCTGGCCGGCGGCGATGGCGTTGAATCCGTAATCGAGGAGCGTCGAAGCATCTTGGTACCAGGCCGCGTCAGTGCTCTTCATCACGACCGCGATGACCGTGTGCCCATTACGTTGCGCGACCTCAACCAAACAGTATCCGGCGTTGTCGGTAATGCCTGTCTTACCGCCGATCAATCCCGAGTATTCGCC
Organism: uncultured Chloroflexia bacterium; assembly: GCA_963822235.1. Taxonomy (GTDB): domain Bacteria; phylum Chloroflexota; class Chloroflexia; order Thermomicrobiales; family Thermomicrobiaceae; genus CALAGB01. The sequence continues at coordinate 1,085,370 of CAWGGU010000001.1, read as the reverse complement.
GAGCAATCGGTTGGCTTGGTATAGATCGTGCCCATCGCCGTTGTAGTACGGCGTGGCAATGATCTGTCTGAATTCCGGATTTTTGAGCGCATACATGGTGATTGCCGCTATGTCGCGGGCAGTGGTGACGTGGCCGCTCTGGTCCAGACCGTGAGGATTGACGAGATGAGTGTGAGCCAGACCCAAACGGGCGTTCATGTCATTGACCCAGCCCACGAACCGGTCAACGGACTGTTGCGGTGTATCCCCGGTTTCAGTACCCAGATTCTGCGCAATGGTCATGGCGGCGTCGTTACCTGATGGAAGGAGCATGCCGTAGAGAGCGGACTTGAGCGTGACGGTCTCACCGGCCTGCAATCCCATGGACGACTCGCCAACCAGATCAACCGGGTCAACGGTGAGCTTCTTGTCCAGCGGATCGGCTTGAAGTGCATACGAAGCGGTGAAGAGTTTCGTGAGGCTCGCGGGGGCGGTAGGCGTATCCATGTTCTTGTTGTAGAGGACCGTCCCGGTATCCGCGTCCACGACGACGGCAAACTCTCCAACAATCGTCGGTTCACCGGCGGCCGCTGCGGACGATGTGGCGATCAGGGCGAGAAGGATGACGACGGCGGCTAGCCGACACGACGACTTGACCACGCATAGCGCGCCTCGAAACACCAGAGACCTCCCCAGGCACCTTCCGAGATTTTCGCGACGGGCGCTCGCTCAAACGCTCTGGGAATCCCCACCCCCAGCATACGTCGTCGCCCCTTATGCGCGACGAGTGAGCGCTCGGCATGCATTGACTTGCAGACAACATGATAGCAGGCCAAGACTGTACGTACAAGTAGGTAAAGCAAACTCTCGGAGGTCACGGAGTGCTGATATTCGGTACGCCGATGTCTACGAAATCGGGGTGATTGGGGTCAAAATAATGATCTGATGGTCTCTCAGATGCTAGGATTTACGCTGGAGTAAGCCACGAACGACGCCGCTATAGCTGAAGGATGACACACGAATGAATTACGATTTCCCGGGGAAGGGCAAGGTTGCCGTTCTCAAAACCCGTCCGGAGACGATCCTGGACGACATTGGGCAGGTCATGCAGATGGCGGACTATAAGTCCGCGCTGCCCGTCGACCTGGACACGATCCTCAAGATCAACATCTCCTGGCAAACGTGGTATCCGGCCTGCTCAACCACACCGTGGCAGCTCGAGGGAGTCATCCGACAGCTGCGAAGCGATGGATACCAGCACCTGATCGGGGCTCACAACAAGACCGTGGTGGTCGACGCCTACGTCGGGGAGAAGAATAACAAGCATAAGTACGTGGTCGATAAATACGACGTCGACAACGTCCATCTGTACGAGCCGGAGATCGAGTGGGGCATCTACGAGCCGAAGGATGAGATGCTCGTGCTGCACGACATCTTCCCGGAAGGCATCAAGATCCCCAAGATGTTCATCGGCAAGAACATCATCCAGCTGCCGACCGTCAAGACGCACGTCTTCACCACCATTACCGGAGCCATGAAAAACGCCTTCGGTGGTCTGCTCAGCGAGAGGCGCCACTGGACGCACGCGGTCATCCACGAGACGCTGGTCGACCTCCTGACGATTCAGCGCGAGATCCATCCGGGCTTGTTCGCGGTGATGGATGGCACGTTCGCCGGCGACGGCGCTGGCCCCCGCGCCATGCGTCCGCACGAGAAGGACATCATCCTGGCGAGCGCCGATCAGGTGGCGATCGACGCCATCAGCGCCAAGATGCAAGGGTTCGACCCAATGTCGCTCGATTTCATCCGCCTGGCGCATGAGAAGGGCCTCGGCATCGGAGATCCCAAGGACATCGAGATCGTCGGCTACGACATCTCCGCCGAAGACTGGGGCTTCATCAAAGAGGACACGTTTGCCAGCAAGGGCCAGGAGCTGATCTATCACGGCCCACTGAAGCGTTTCGAGAATGCGCTGTTGCGCTCCCCGATCGTGCCGTGGTCCTACTTCGCGTCGAACTTCTACCACAACGTCTACTGGTACCCGGTGGTCGGACGAAAACGCGTCAAGGACGCGCTCGACACCAAGTGGGGCCAGCTCTTCAAGAGCTACGACGACGGCAAAGTCGTTCTGCCGGGTCCAGAGCCGGGTGCGACCGCCGTTGCGGCGCTCGGCGCGGCAGCACTGATCGGTGGTGCGGCTATCGCGGCCAAACGACTGATCGAGGACTGATCCGTCCCGTAATCTCGATCAGATAGAGACGCAAAAGGCGCGGACCGAGTCGATCGGTCCGCGCTCTGTCTACGTTGCTCATCAGCCGTCAGTTGGAAGCAGCCACGTCAACTCGTTCGGATTCCAGCTTGTCGGCATAGATACCACGATATTCCGGCGGCAAAAGCTCTGCCAGGTGAATCATCATGATGTCGGTGAGATCGGCCATTGACTGACGTTTCGATCCGGTCTCTCGCGCCGGCAGATAGAACGGTTTGCCCATTCGCACGGTGACCTGCGGGCGTCCACGTCCCTGTTTGCGGCCCTTGGAGCCGTTGAACGGCAAGACTTCGGTGCCGAAGATGGCCGTTGGGATAATGGGAACGTTGCTTCGAGACGCCACGATCGCTACTCCGGGATAAACGTCCTTCAATCCGCCAGTGACGCTTCGTGTCCCCTCGGGAAACACGCCGACGACGAATCCCTCGCTCAGCAGCCGCTCAGCGTTGCGCAATGCCTGACGATCCGCCTGTCCGCGATCGACCGGGAACGCGCCCGCCGAATCCGCCACCCAACCGACAAAGGGAACGTCGAACACTTCCTTCTTGGCCATCCAGAGGAGCGGTCGAGGAAAGGCGGCCACCAAAAGTATCGGGTCGGAATTGTGCAGGTGATTGCTGATGATCAGCGCGGCCCCGTGCTTCGGAACGTTTTCGAGCCCTTCAATCTTGAAACCAATAAGGGCGCGAAAGGCGGCAAGCACGAACGGCCTCGCGAAGAGGTAGAGGCAAAGGCGAAAGACACGCCATGCCGTTTCCCGAAACGACTTCTTCCTCAACGTGTGTCTCCACTGCCGGTACTCGAATCGACGAGCGAGACGAGCTTCTCGACCACCTGATTGATCGTCAAGCCATCCGTCGGAACGACAATCGCGTCGTCTGCTGGTTTCATGGGCGATGCGGCGCGCCCAGCGTCCATTGCATCCCGTTGTTGCATCTCCGCGCGCACGTCCTCGAATGTTCGACAGGTTCCCTGCCGCTCGAGATCGCTGGCGCGGCGCCGGGCGCGTTCATCGATCGACGCCTCCAGCCAGATCTTGACGTCAGCATTGGGCATGACGACCGTGCCGATGTCTCGTCCCACCATCACCACCCGACCGCGTCGTCCAATAGCCCGCTGCTTTTCGAGCAACGCCGCACGGACGGATGGGTGCGCCGATATGGCCGAGACCGTGCGATCAACTTCGGGAGTGCGGATGGCCCACGTCTCGTCTCGTCCGTTGACGATCACGTCGGCGAACCGTCCATCATCCATGCTCGCGGGGTCGATGCGCAGATCGAGTGACGCCGCCTCTCGCGCCAGCGATTGCGCGTCGGATGGGTCGATGTGGTGATTCAGCGCCACCAACGCCAGCGCGCGGTAGATCACGCCCGTGTCGAAGAAGATGGCGTGGATTCGTCGAGCGAGATCACTTGCTACGGTCGTCTTGCCGGCCGCCGCCGGGCCGTCGACCGCGATCACCAGGTCCGTGGCCTGGTCCTTGTCGTCGTGCTGGCGGTCTTCCGCTTCCGGTTCGATCTGGTTGCCTCCCAGTGTTCGTTCTTGGTCCGCGGCCGCTCGGCGCGGTCCGCTCTCCTCGCTCGTACGGGCGTGGCCTGGCCGACGGTGCTCGTTGTGGTGGAGTGCTTGCGCTCGACGTGACATCTTCGTCGCCAAGCCCCACCGACTCACGAATCTGCGTCAGTTCCCCTCCCGTCAGATCGCGCCAGGCGCCTGCCGGCAAGCCGCGTATCTGTAACGGGCCGACGCGCGTTCGCTCCAGCTTCAGCACAGGATAGCCGATCCGCTCCATCATGCGCCGCACGATTCGATTGCGTCCCTCATGAATCACGACCCGCAGGACGGTGCCGCCTTCTTCATTACGGAGCGGCCGAATCTGCGCTGGCACGACTTTCGTGCCGTCGACGATCACTCCACTACGCAGTCGCTCTAACGCAACCGGCGGCGGAAAACCGTCGAGCTGCACCTCATATTCTTTTTCGAGCTCGAATTTGGGATGGGTGATGCGATAGAGAAGCTCGCCGTCGTTCGTCAGCATCAGCAGACCCGACGTTTTGCGATCGAGACGGCCGACCGGCACGATACGCTCCGGCACGTTGACCAAATCCAACACGGTGCGACGCCCACGTTCGTCGGCGGCGGTCGTGATATACCCGGAGGGCTTGTTGAGGATCAGATATCGGCGCCGCTCCCAATGCATGAGCTTTCCGTCGACCCGAATCTCCTGACGTGTCGGGTCGACGCGCACGCCAAGTTCTTGCACGACCTCTCCGTCGACGCTGATGCGCCCTTCGATGATCATGCGTTCGGCTTTGCGTCGAGACGTGACTCCATATGACGCGATGACGCGCTGCAGTCGTTCCAAGTAGTAGCCCCCGAAGTAATGGAGAATGAACGCGTTCCGGCCGTCAGCCGCTCGGTTTGAACGGATCGCCTGCATAGAGCGACAGCCGCCAGATCGGCCGTGAACCTATCAAGAATACTACGTCGCCCCGCGAAGCGAACGGCGAGTCATCCGCTTTTGGCGTGGCGTTCAGGATGTAATGCAGATGTGAGGCGTCGACGGCGCTCAGCAGCACGGTCTTGCTGACCGCGAGCGAATATCCCTTGTTCTGAAGCTCCGTGTTGAGATCCTGCAGATCCCCACCTCTGCCGAGCCGCACCCACTTGAACTGCGCGTCGAGATAGTTCAGGAGCGTCGACGTATCGCCATATCGGTCGGTGCTCCCCAGCACTACCGTAATGACGCGATCGTCACCGCGCGACACCGCGAGAACCAGGCATTCCCCCGCGTTGTCGGTCGTTCCCGTCTTCACGCCGTGCACGTCTGGGTTACCCAGGAACTCATTCGTATTGACGAGGGTTATGTCTCGTGCATTTGGGCCCCGAATTGACACGGTCTCGGTCGTTGTTCCAACAATCGTCTGAAGCAATTGGGAACTGAACAAATCCGAGGCCGCCAGCGCCAGGTCGTGCGCAGTGGAGACGTGTCCCGGCGTGTCGCGGCCGTCCGGGTCGTTGAAGTGGGAATGAGACATCCCAATCTGAGATGCAACGCGGTTCATCTCGTCGACGAAACGTTGTCTTGGGTCATCAGTCGTTTGGCTGGGCAGTTTCTCGCCAACATAGCGAGAGAGAGCCATGGCGGCGTCACCACCAGAGTTGAGAAGCATGCCCGCGAGGAGTTCTCGTACCGTGACGACGTCGCCGGCCAGCAATCCCATGTGCGAATAGACCGTCCAATCAACCTGGTCATCCGGCTGAATGGTAACCGTCTCATCCGGAGACGCATGCTTCATGACGACGATCGCGGTCACAATCTTGGTGGTGCTGGCGGGCGCGAGCGGCGTGTCGGCGTTCTGGGCGTACAGCTCAGAGTCGTTCGTAACGTCGACCGCGTAAGCAGCCTGTGCGCTAAGCGTGATCGGAGATGGCGTTGGCGTGGCTGCCGGAGTCGTTGTGGGAGTTGAAGACGTTGCAGGTGCGGTACTTGTCGGCGCGACTGGAGCCGGCGACGTGGATGACGATGCGACGGTCGCGGTCGTCGCATGCACGTTAGGCTGCCATTGCAGCGCGAGAACGCAGACGACGATGGCTATAATTGTGAGAATCAGGGAATCACGTCGCCACCGTCCGATGAGCACTCCGCGTGCGTTCGGCTTCGCATTGAACGGCGTCGATCCGGACTCGTTCCCGGCACGCGGACGGCGATGGGTCATCGCGGCGTTCGTGTTAGTATGGCGGCGCCCTGGAGTCGGTTCAGGTCGGTCCGCTCCTGATCGGTTTGCGATCCATCACTAGTCGAATAGGCAGGCATTCGTGGCGATCCCCAAAGTCCTTCGCAACATCATTCGTCCAAGCGTTCTCGAACTGGAAGCGTACATCCCATCTGACTCGATCGAATCGGTCGCCGCATCCCTCGGTCGCTCGATCGACGACGTCATCAAGCTCGACACGAATGAGAACCCCTACGGAACTACGATTCGCGTACAGGAAGCGCTCGCCAGCCTGGATCGCTACCACCGCTATCCAGACGCTGACCAGCGTGTGGCGCGCGAACGCGTCGCGGAATATGCGGGAGCGCCGGTCGAGCGAATCATCATGGGAAACGGCGCCGACGAACTGATCGACCTCATTTTGATGGCAACCATCGACCCCGGCGACGAAGTCATTATCCCGATTCCGACCTTCGGAGTCTACGCACAGCGTCCACCTCTGTTTAACGGCGTCAGTCGGTTAGTGGAGCGCAAAGCGGATTTTGAGCTGGATCTCGACGCCATCGAGGCGGCACTCACCGACCGCTCCAAGGTCATCTTCATCGCGTCACCCAACAACCCTACGGGCAACCTCGTGACGCAGCAGCAGCTTGTGCGCCTGCTGCGCACCGGCATGCTAGTCGTCGTCGACGAGGCATATTTCGAGTTCTCAACCAAAACCCTGCTCCCCTACACGACTGAATTCGACAACATGGTCGTCTTACGCACCTTCAGCAAGTGGTCGGGGCTCGCCGGTTTGCGGGTCGGATATGGCATTTTCCCGACGGCGCTGGCGAACGAGATCTGGAAGGTCAAGCAGCCGTTCAACGTCAGCGTTGCGGCACTCAAAGCGGTCGAAGCAGTCTTGGATGACGCTACCTACTTGCAGGAGTCGGTTCGACGCATTCGAGTCGAGCGGGGCCGCCTGTATCGCTCGCTGCGCAAGCTCAACTTTCTGCAGCCATTCCCGTCGCAAGGAAACTACATCCTCTGTCAAGTCACGCGCGGCGACGCACACGACATCCGAAACCGTTTGGCTCGTCGCGGCATCCTCGTACGCCACTATGGCAGTCCTGACTTGCGACCGTTCTTGCGTATCACCGTGGGGCGACCGGAAGACACCGATGCGTTGCTCGCCGCACTCTATGACATCGTGGAGGACCTCTGATGCCGACCGATCGACGTGCGACGATCAAACGCACAACGAGCGAGACCAGCATCGAACTGAGTCTCGATCTGGATGGCGATGGCAGTTCCACCATCAATACCGGTCTTGGCGCATTGGATCACTTCCTGACGCTGTTTGCCCGGCACGGTCACTTCACACTGTCGGTGGTGGCATCAGGCGATCTGCACGTCGACCCGCATCACACCGTCGAGGACGTGGCGATATGCCTCGGTCAGGCGCTGCGCCAGGCGCTCGGCGAGCGGCGCGGCATTCGCCGCATGGCGGACATCGCCGTGCCGATGGACGAAGCGTTGGCGCACGTGGCGGTCGACTGTTCAGGCCGCGGCTATTACGTTCAACGAGATCCGTTTGTGGGGGCATCGGTCGGACAAATCGAGGTCGATCTCTTCAGGCACTTCTTCGAAACGTTGGCGTTCGAGGCACGCATCAATCTGCACGTGATCACGCTGTATGGCATGAATGCTCACCATCAAGTTGAGGCACTCTTCAAGGCGACGGCACGGGCGCTGAGCGCAGCGGTATCGCTTGACCCGCGCGTCGGGGATCGCATTCCATCAACGAAGGACCACATCGAGGTCTGATATCCACTCAGCGTTGTCGAGGCTCGATTCCGAGCGCCGCCCGCTGCTTCTCAAAAAGCTGCGAAATGCCGCCATGTGCCAGTTCGATGAGGGCATCCAGGCGCTCGCGCGAAAACGGTTTCCCCTCGGCCGTTCCCTGCACTTCGATGAACTCGCCGCGATCGGTCATGACGACATTGAAATCGACGTCGGCAACGGAGTCCTCGGCGTACTCGAGGTCGAGTCGCTCCTCGCCGTAGATCATCCCGACGCTGACCGCCGCGACCATGCCGGAGACAGGAATGGCTTTGACACGTTCGGTGCGCAGCAGCACCTGCAACGCCTGATGGAGCGCCACGTAGCTGCCGGTGATGGCGGCTGTGCGCGTGCCGCCGTCGGCACGCAACACGTCGCAATCGATCGTGATCATGCGTTCGCCGAGTGAATCCAGCTTGGTTACGGCACGCAGCGACCGACCGATGAGCCGCTGAATTTCGTGCGTTCGGCCTGAAGATAACGAGCGCTCACGCGAGATGCGCTGGGGGGAGCTCCGTGGCAGCATCCCGTATTCGGCGGTCACCCAGCCCTTGCCCGTATTCTGCAGAAATCCCGGCACGCGCTCCTCAATCGTCGCCGTGCACAGTACGTGCGTATTCCCGGCGCTGATCAATGCTGATCCCTCGGCATACGGAGCGAACCCGGGCACGATTTCGATCTCACGAAGCTCATCGTTCTTTCGTCCACCTGGACGTTTGCGATTGAAAGTAGCTGCCACTTACGTCAAGACCCTTCCTCGTCAGCGTCGTCATTGCGCTTACGTCGCGCCAGTACCTTCTGCCAGTATGCCAGCCGCGACCTGATCTCTCGCTCGAATCCGCGCTCGACCGGTTCGTAGTAGGTACGTCCGAGCAAGTTGTCCGGCAAATGCTGCTGCTCGACGATGGCGTCCTCGAAGTCGTGCGCATAGCGATAGCGTTCGCCATAACCGAGGTCTTTCATCAGCTGGGTTGGAGCGTTGCGCAAGTGAATCGGAATCGGATCGTTGCGCGACTTGCCGACGTCGTCTCGCGCCTTCCCGTACGCCGTGTAGATCGAGTTGCTCTTGGGTGCCGTTGCCAGATAGACGGTCGCTTCCGCCAGCGCCAACGCGCCTTCCGGCATACCGAGGAAATGAACGGCCTGTTGCGCGGCGATCGTTACCACCAACGCCTGCGGATCCGCCAGGCCGACATCCTCGGACGCGGCGCGTACCAGCCGTCGAGCCACATAGAGTGGGTCGTCGCCTCGTTCCAGCATTCTTGCCAGCCAATAGAGGGAGGCGTCCGGATCCGAGCCGCGAATCGACTTGTGCAGCGCCGAAATCGTGTCGAAATGGGCATCACCTGCACGATCGTAGCTTCCCGCGCGCTGCGAAGTTGCTTCCAGAATTTGGTCTCGGCCGATGATCTTGTCGACCTCGCCGACGGAGGCCAGCTCAAGCGTGTTGAGCGCGAATCGCGCATCACCGTTCGCCAGGTTCACCAGCAGGTCGAGCGCGTCCGAGTCGATCGTCAAATGCTCGGCTCCGAGCCCGCGCTCGACGTCGACAAGCGCCCGTTCGATCACGACGCGAATCGCATCGTCACTCAACGAATGGAGCACGATGACGCGGGAACGGGACAAGAGCGGGGAGTTGACCTCAAAAGACGGGTTTTCCGTCGTGGCGCCAATGAGCGTCACGGTTCCGTCCTCGACGTGGGGCAGGATGGCGTCTTGCTGGGCGCGGTTGAAACGATGGATCTCGTCGATGAACAGGATGGTGCGAGCACCGTGCATGCCGAGTCGATCCTGCGCCTCTTTGACTTCGCGTCGAAGGTCGGCGACTCCTGCCATGACGGCCGACATTTGAACGAAATGGGACTTGGTCACTCCGGCGACGACGCGCGCAAGTGTGGTCTTGCCGCTCCCGGGCGGTCCCCACAATATCAAGGAGCTGAGACGATCACGCTCGATCGCCTGCCGCAACAACGTACCAGGACCAATGATCGCTTCCTGGCCAACCAGTTCGTCGAGCACGCGGGGCCGCATGCGGTCGGCGAGCGGTGCGCGCTTGCGCAAGAGCTCCTGGCGGCGTGCGTCAAACAGATCCACGAAGCCTGCTATGTCTGAGTCGCAGTATTGTCAGGACCGTCGCTATCCTCCTCGAGCGCCTCCACCTCTCGACTGATCGACTCAATTCGCGCGTCGATCTCATCGATCGTTCGAAGACCGAGCTCTTCCAATTCCTCCTTCAGTTCCTCGAGCCGATCGAGCTGCATCAAGAGGACGTGAAGCCTGGACTCGTTGTCGCGAGCATTCCTGGGCATCTAGCGCCTATCCGAAGAGCGAATACATGACAATTCCGAAAGCCAGCACGCTGACCCCACCGTACTCGAGCACGTCTCGCGTCCTGGTCCCCTCGCGAACCTGGCTTAAAATCAAGCCGGCCGACAGGTAGAAGAAGACCAGGAGCGCTGCACCACCGGTCCATCCCGTTGCTTTCCAGTAGTTCAGCACCCAGGTGATCTGGCCCAACATCACGCCGCCCACGATCCCGTAGACCAGTCTCCGGCCGAAGATCTCATCCTCGCCTTCTGTCAATTGCACCAGCAACACGACGGTGACGATCAGAACGGCGGTTGCCGAGAAGATGCTGCGGACTTTGTTGATGTAGATCATAGATAGGGCAAAAAACGCGACGACGTGGATCAAGATCGTGTACGCGCCTCGGGCTCGTCCACGCGTCCAATCCTCTACGTCAAAGAGGTGCCTTCTGGCGATAGCGCTTGCCGCGACGATGAAGAAGAAGCCAAGCGCGATGCACACGATGGCGGCTTGCGAGTGATAGATGGCAAGCAGCATGACCGCGGAGATCGTCGAAACGATCGGAACGACCCAAGCGGTGGGAAGCTCCGAAATTGGCTCGTAGCGAACACCCCGTCCGGCCGCCGTCGCCATAGCGTAGGCCGCATCTCGATCGAGAATTTGAAACAGAATTGCCGCAACCAAGGCAAAAAGGAGACCAATAATCCAGTACGAACGCCCAGTCGCATCGAACAGAGGCACCGTGCCGGGCCCAATATGGAGATGCCTCGCCCATAGACCAAGCGGTACCAACCCGACCGATACGACCAGACTGGCAAGAACCGATCGCACGTACGCGGCTCGGTGATCCAACATCATGCTCTGCATTCGCCCTCTTCGCGGTGCTTACAAGTTTCACGCGAATCGTAACGTACGGATTTTGAAGGTGCCAGGGCTCGGCATGGCAACGTCATTGCGACGGGGTAGGCCGTGGCCGGTCGGGTCTGGCCAGCTTGATCGGACACGAAACGTAGGTACAAACGCGTAAGAGACGATCCGCGACCAATTACCACGCCGCCCCGGAATTCGCCATGCGAGTTGTGTCAGCCGGGAGCCAAGGTAGCCGACAACAGTCGTGTTCGTCTCGATCGCATCGGAAATAGTCTTTGGGAGTTTCTCATGAACAAGCGGCGACTTGGGCTCGTTGGAGCCTTCATAAGTCTCGTCTTCGTTCTCGCGGCCTGTTCCACGGCGGCCGGTACCGCGACGACGTCGACGGGATCTTCAACCGGCAGCAACGAGGCAACGAGCACGTCGACATCGGTGGGATCGTCAAACGCGTTTGGCACTCCGACCGTAGGTGGAAGCGGCTCCGGGTTCGGCACGCCGATGGCGTCTCCGTCGTCGAGCAGCGGAGAAACCGTGAATTTAGCGACGGCGTTTAGCAACCTGAAGAGCCAGAATTCGTACGTGATGACCGCCAAACTGTCGAACCTGCAAGGCACGTTTGCCAGTATCCCGGGAGTTACCGAGCAGTCGACCATCAAGATCGAGCGCTCCGGAAATGATCAGCACCTTACCATCACCTCGAATGACGGCAACACCGTCTTCCAGGTTTGGCAGGTAAACGATCAGGTGTGGGCTGACATCGGCTCCGGTCCGGTGAAGGTGTCGAAGGACAATTCCATGGTGGCGCAATTCCTGTCCATGGTGAGCGCCGATCAGCAGATCGTGAACTCGCTGGCGTCAAAGGACGCCAATTATCAGGTGACCGGCACCGATTCGGTGAACGGAACTCAAACGAACGTCGAGACCGCGCAGTACGCGATGACTCAGGCCAACAACCAGTCAATGTTCTTCTCGAGCAACGGTGACGCGAATGTCGACGCCAAGATCTGGGTAGCCCAGGACGGCGGATACCTGTTACAGGGCAACTTCACGATCAGCGCGAACGGCAGCGCATCGTCGCCGGCCGGAAGCGCCATGATGGGGACGCCAATGAGCAGTACTCCGAGTGCGAACGGCAGTGCTGAGGTGATGATCAACGTTTCGCAAGTTGGTCAGGTGCAGTCGATCCAGCCACCATCCTAATCCCGACTAGCGGCCATTGAAGACTGGCGCGATCTCGGCTAGCGAGATCGCGCCTTCGCGCAGCACGCTGAGCGATTCACCTTCTATTGAGATGACCGTCGAACTGGTTCCGCCAGGTGAAACGCCACCATCGATGACGACCGTGGCGCGATGCCCAAGCGCGTCGAATGCGTCCTGGGCGTTCGTCGCGGCGGGCTCGCCGGATCGATTGGCACTCGTCGTCGCCAGCGCTCCACCGGACCGTCTGATGAGATCCAACGCGAACGTGTGATCCGGCATGCGCAGACCGACCCGTCCCGTATCGCCAACGATTTCTTTGGGCAGCCATGAGACGGCATCCAGCACGATGGTTAGTCCGCCTGGCCAGAAGGCCTTCGCGACCCGCTCCGCCCTTTGATCGAAGTTGACCGCCAGCCGAGACAGCTGGTCTGCATCGGAGATCAGAACCGGGATAGGCTTGTCGAGCGGTCTTCCCTTGGCAATGTAGAGATTCGCGACGGCATCGGGCCGATCGACGGCCGCTCCTATGCCGTAGACGGTGTCGGTCGGAAATACCACGAGCTCGCCAAGGCTGAGCGCATCAGCGGCGATTCGCAGTGCATCCGGATCCTGAGCGGGAATCACCCTGGCGCGACGGTCACTCACGATGCTTCGAGCTCGGTTTTGATGTGCAGCGCGAGCGCCGGTCCGATGCCTTCAACTCCGCAGAGCTCGTCGATGGATGCCTCACGGATGCGCTTGAGTGATCCGAATGATTTCAGCAACGCCTTCTTGCGCCGAGGTCCGACGCCTGGGAGCTCGTCGAGGGCCGACCGAAACTCCGATTTCGTGCGCCGTTGTCTGTGGAAGGTAACCGCGAAGCGATGGGCTTCGTCTCGGATACGCTGCACGAGGAAGAGCGCCTGCGCGTCACGCGGCAAGATGACGGGGTCGCGTCGACCAGGCATGAAGATTTCTTCGTTCTCTTTGGCCAATCCGACGATCGGCACGTCGACATCAAGCTCGCGCAGCGTCTCGAGTGCGGCACTGAGCTGGCCCTTGCCGCCGTCAACGATCACAAGATCGGGTATCTTGCGCCAATCCTCGGTGACGTCCTCTCGAGCCGCCCTTCTGAAGCGTCGGCCGACGGCCTCCTGCATCATGGCGAAGTCGTTCGGTCCCTCGACCGTCTTGATCTTGAAGCGGCGATAATCGCTCTTTTTCGGCTTGCCATCCTCGAAGACCACCATACTTGCCACCGGGTTGGTTCCCTGTAGGTTCGAAATGTCGAAGCACTCGATACGGCGTGGCATACCCTCCAGCGCCAATGCGTCGGCGAGCTCGCTCATCGCGGCGGTCATGCGCTGCTGATCGTTCAGCCAGCGAAGCCGGCTCTGCTCCAAATTCTCTTCGGCGCTCTTCGAAACCATTTCGACCAAATGCTTGCGCTCACCCCGTTGCGGAATGGTGATCGTGACGGGACCATCGCGCCGAACCGTGAGCCACTCCTGCACCATCTCCTGGTCATCAATCGGTACCTGCAAGACGATCTCGCGTGGCACAAGAGCGGCATGCTCGTAAAACTGCGTCACGAACGAAGAAAGGATCGATGCAGGTGTGTCGTCGACGCGCACGCCCCGCAACATGAACGGCTCCGAACCGATGATCTTGCCGTTGCGCACGAAGGCAACCTGGACCCCAGCGTCACCCCCGGCGCCTTTCGCCAGAGCCAGCACGTCGAATGTCTTGCCCTTTTCAGAGACGATTTTCTGGTGCTCGAGAATATGTTCGATCGCCTTGATCTCGTCCCGTAGGCTGGCCGCCTTTTCAAAGTCAAGCTCTTCGGCCGCGAGCTCCATCTGCCGATTCATCTCTGGAACGAGCTCTTCGCCGCGACCTTCGAGAAACATGGTCACGTTGTCGACGATGCGGGCGTACTCCTCCTGATTGACTGCCGATATGCATGGGCCCGCGCAGCGGCCAATGTGGTAGTAGAGGCAGGGTCTGGCGGCGTCGCCCGTAATCTCGATATCGCACAGACGGTATGGGAAGAGGCGCTTCAAGAGCGACAACGTCTTGTGGACCGATCCGGCGCTGGTGAACGGTCCGAAATAACGGCTACCGTCGCGCACCACGTTACGGGTACTGATCACCCGCGGGAACGGCTCGTTGGTGATCCGAATGAATGGATAGCTCTTGTCGTCGCGCAACATGATGTTGTACTTGGGCTTATAGCGCTTGATCAGCTCATTTTCGAGGATGAGTGCCTCGGAGGCGGTGTCAGTTCGGATGACGTCGAAATCCGCGATGTCGTTGACCAGTTCGATGGTCTTGCCGTCTTTACCTCGCATCGAACCGAAATAGGAACGCACGCGATTGCGCAGGGAAATCGCTTTCCCCACGTAGATTACGTCACCATCGGAATTCTTCATGAGGTAGACGCCGGGCTCAGACGCGAGAGCGGCCAACCGGCTCTTGATCGACTGGTTCATACCTGAATTTTAACACTCCGGCAAAGCCCCTATTGCCTTGAAGTCAGAGAGAGTTCGGCGTGCGGACGCTGATCGCGCGACGATGCTCGTCGCGGTGCAGCGCCCGTTCAGGCGACGTGCGACGACCGGCTTGTGGGATTGGTGAGTGTGCTCGAATCTCACCTCCCATCGTATGCATGCAGTCGCGTACGTACACGTCGTGGTGAAGTGCGATAGAATTACTACGTCCTGGTAACGATGGAGGCATCGGCGTGGATCTCAGCCACATCCAGCGCGCACTCATCCAGCGAGAAGAGGCATATCTCAGACCGGTTGCCACGCGGTCGGCGTCCGCAACTCGTGCCATGCCAGAATCAGAACAATACGTACGTACAGCGTTTCAACGAGATCGAGATCGCGTCACCCACTCGAAGGCGTTTCGCCGCTTGATGCACAAGACGCAGGTCTTCATTGCGCCCGACGGAGACCATTTCCGAACGCGCCTGACACACACGCTCGAGGTGACACAGATCGCGAGAACGATTGGTCGCGCGCTACGGCTCAACGAGGATCTCGTAGAAGCCATCGGTCTCGCGCACGATTTGGGGCATACGCCTTTTGGGCATGCTGGTGAACGAGCCCTATCGGCGGTCTATCCCGGCTTTCGGCACAACGAGCAGAGCCTGCGCGTCGTCGATCGCATCGAGCACGATGGTCAGGGGCTGAATCTGACCGAGCAGGTGAGAGACGGCATCCTGCGCCACTCCAAGCCCGAAGGCGATATCACCGGTAACGTGAGCGGTAGCCCTTCGACGCCCGAAGCGCAGATCGTCAAGATCAGCGACGGCGTTGCCTACGTCAACCACGATCTCGACGATGCGATCCGCGCCGGAATGATCACTCAAGATGAGGTTCCGGCTGAAGTCGTCGGACGGCTCGGCGAACAGCACGCCCAGCGCATCAATACGCTGGTATGCGACATCATCGCGCGGTCCGACCTCACGTTAGATGAAACGGCAGCGGGATCGCAGTTCATCCAGATGTCGGACGACGTGCGGCATGCAGCCGACCGGTTGAGAGACTTCCTCTTCGAACGCGTATACACGCCGATCAACGCCGCGGAGTCGACGCACCGGGCGCAACGCATGCTTCAGTGGCTATTCGAGCATTACGCCACCAACCCGTCGGAGGTCCCTGAAGAGTTCGCCCGCGCGTTGGCGTCGGACGGAGTCGAACGGGTTGCCATCGATTACGTCGCGAGCATGACCGATCGCTACGCGATCGCCAGATTCGAATCCCTCTATGTGCCGCATTTCTGGTCGGCGTAAGGCAGGCAAGCGTGGCTACCGATACCGTTGATCAAGTCCGTGAGCGTCTCGACATCGTCGATTTGATCGGCCAGCAGGTCAACCTGCGAAAAGCCGGGCGCAACTTCAAAGGCCTGTGCCCTTTTCATCAGGAAAAGACGCCGTCCTTCATCGTGTTTCCCGACAGCCAGACGTTCCATTGCTTCGGATGCGGCGCGGGCGGCGATGCCTTCAATTACCTGATGCAGCTCGAACATCTCGATTTTCGTGGCGCGCTCGAGCAGCTCGCGGCACGAACCGGCGTCGAGCTCAAGCCTGCCGGTCCGCCCCCAGAACCTGAAGAGGTCGAGCGGAATCAACGCCTGTTCGAGATCAACTCGCGTGCCGCGAACTGGTTTTCACACGTTCTCTGGCAAACGCGCTTCGGCACGGCCGGACGCGACGTGCTCGAGCGCCGCGGCGTGGACCGGGCTACCGCCGAGCGTTTCCAGCTGGGCTATGCGCCAGACTCCTGGGATGCTCTCCTCAACCACTTCCGTGAACGAGGTATCAGCGAGGCCGAAACCGTCGCCGCCGGTTTGGCCATCGAACGCGAAGGCGGTGGATGCTACGACCGTTTTCGTGACCGCCTGATCTACCCCATTCAGGACAAGGACGGTCGGGTCATCGGCTTCGGAGGGCGGGCTATCGGAGACGTCCAGCCGAAGTATCTGAACACACCTCAGACGGTGATTTTCGACAAGGGAGCGAATCTTTACGCGCTGCATCTGGCCCAGGACGCGATTCGACGGACGCGCGAAGTGGTCGTCGTCGAGGGCTACATGGACGCCATCGCCGCCCATCAGTTCGGGTTCGAGAACGTGGTTGCCTCCATGGGAACGGCGTTGACGAGCGATCAGGTGCGTCTCGTTCGACGCTCTGTCGACCGCATTCTCCTGGCGCTGGATTCAGATGCCGCCGGGCAGATGGCGACGCTTCGCGGGCTCGATGTGCTGCGCGAGGGCTTGGCCGAGGCGGACCGCCCAACGGCTGACGCCGCGGGACTGGTCCGGTTCGAACGCACGCTCAGAACCGACATTCGCATCGTCAAGCTTCCTTCCGGCAAAGATCCCGACGAACTCATCCGCAAAGACGTGGAAGCGTGGCGAACGGCGGTCGCTTCTCCGGTTCCGTTCATCGACTTCTACATCGACACGGTCATCGGTCCAGCGCGGTCGATCGAGCCTCGAGAAAAGAGCGAAGTTGGTGCAGAAGCTCGCTCCGGTATTGCGGGAGATCGGGGATCGCATCGTCCAGGCACACTATGTGTCGGAGGTCGCGCGACGACTGCAGGTGAACGAAAGCTTGATTCTAGCGACGTCACCCGAGCGCCGGTCGTTCCGGCCTCGTCGTACGCCAGCCGGAGATCATCCAGCGACCGCGAAAGCTGCCAAACTCTGAAGAGATCCTCTTCGCGTTACTGTTGCGCCACCCGCTCCTACTCACCCCGACCATCGCATCGATCCCCGAGAACGAGATCGTTGACGCCCGGCGCGTCGAGATCGTGCGAGCGCTGAAGGAGGCATCGCCGGAGACGACCGAAGCGGCGTTGGATCTTCTGGACGGGCCAACGCGTGAGCACGCCGAATCGTTGCTGGCATTGATCGCGGACCGCACACTCGCCCAATCGGGGCAGGTGCGTCGAGAGGCAGAATCCCTATTCCGTCGGTTGAGAAAAGAACACCACGATTTCAGCGTGGCGCAAATTACCCAAGAAATACGCATCTCTGCCGAACAAGGTGATGACGAATCGTATCGACACTCGACCGATCTCCTCGAGAAGGTCAGAGCGCGCTACCCGGAGTTTTACCCGGAGCCGAGTCCGTACTTCCGTGACGTGCGAGACACCGCCTCGTGAACACTCGGCTCCGGAATCATTTGTAGGGGAGCACCTCCTGTGCTCCCGCGGATGAGCATCCTCACTTTTCGGGGTTCGGGAAGGCCTGCGTCGAGCTTTCGAAACTTCAAAGCTGATCGTGAGTTACTCGACGACAGGAGCACACGAGGTGCGCCGCTACGCGCCGATTGGCGCTTCGGCGCTATCAACCATCCTCTGGATGGCATCTACCACCGCGTCGTCCTGGTCCGGCAGCACCGTGCGCGCGTCAATAATCAGGCGGCCGCCCTCGACGTGGGGAACGAGAGAGGGCGCACCATTGCGTAGTCGGTGAGCGGCATCGTCGAGCGTCATCCCGTGCTTCGCCAGCGCTTCCTGCGCAAACACGAGCGCCCGGCTCTCCAACGTTTCGCCCGGAAGCGAGCCACCACCAACGGTAGCGTTGGATGTGATGACTTCCACGCCGGAGCCCGGCAATCGTTCAAGCCACGCCTGGCAGCGTCGTTCCAGGTCCTCCAGCGAGCTCGAGATCATGCGCCAGATCGGAATTTGGTGGGTGAAGTCGTCGCGCAGATAGTGGCGCAGAGTCGCGGCCACGCCGGCCAACGCGGATTTGTCGGCACGTACGGCTCGCGCCAGCGGATGCGCGGCGATCTTGCGAACGGCATCTGCCGAGCCGGCGATGATTCCGGCCTGAGGTCCGCCAAGCAGCTTGTCGCCGGAAAAGCAGACTACGTCGACGCCCTCGGCCAGACTCTCACCAACGGTCGGCTCGTGGATCAGACCGTACGGAGCCGTATCGGCGATCGACCCGCTGCCCAGATCTTCGATCAGGTGTATTCCCCGTGAGTGTGCAAGCTCGGAGAGCTCGGTAAGTGTCGGTTGCGCCGTGAATCCGATGATGCGGAAATTGCTCCAGTGTACGGTGAGCAATGCGGCCGTCTCATCAGTAATCGCCGCGTCGTAATCTCGGGCATACGTCCGATTGGTCGTTCCGACTTCCACGAGTCGCGCACCGCTCTGACGCATGACGTCCGGGACGCGGAACCCCCCTCCGATCTCCACTGCCTGACTGCGCGACAGGATCACCTCACGACCAGAACAGAGCGCGCTCAACGTCAGCAACACGGCCGCCGCATTATTGTTGACGACCAGCGTCGCCTCGGCGCCGGTCAGCAACGACATCAGTCGCGTGACCTCCGCCATGCGACCGCCGCGACGCCCCGCCTCCAGATCGATCTCGAGCGGCACGTAATGCGCGGCCGCCTCGACCATGGCCCGCGCGGTCTCCTCGCTCACGGGGGATCGACCCAGGTTGGTGTGCACGATGACGCCGGTGGCATTGATGACCTCATGCAATTTGGGTTGCATCAGCGCGTCGATCGAATGCAGCACGAGGTCGACTACGTTTTCGTCCGGTCGGCCGTCATTCCCAGCGAGGATCTCGGCACGCCGTCCATCGACGATGTTCCGTGCGATTGCGGCAACGAGTTCCTCTCGCAGTCCCTCAGATCGCGCGCGAACGCGTGCGTCCGACAGGACCGAGGAGATCGATGGGATTCCGCGCAACGCGTTGGCGCGCCACGTCTTCGATGTGCCGTCCAGATCCAATCGTTTCCTCACTCTACGTTGTTGAACGTTGCGCAATGCCAATCGACCGGTTGGCTATTCATCGACCTCGAACATCGCCGTCAACGCCGCCTCATCGACCCCTTTTGGCAGCGAGAAGGTCTGCGCCTTCGTCGGAAACGCGCCGCTACGCACGTCCGCCGCGAAACGATCGACCCCTTCGCGAATGAGTGCGCTGACGTCGACGTAGCTCTGTGCGTGCTTCGGGATCGAGCCGGGAATCAAATGCAGCAGGTCACTGATGATCTGCACCTGACCGTCGCAGTCCAGACCAGCTCCGATTCCGATAGTTGGGATGCCGACCGCCTGGGTCACGAGCTTGCCGACTGCCGCGGGGACACACTCGAGAACGAGCGAGAATGCACCGGCGGCTTCCAGCGCTCGGGCGTCATCAATGCAGCGCCCTGATCGTCTCGTTGGTCTTCGCCTGCACGCGAAATCCGCCAAGCTGGTTGACCGATTGCGGCGTCAGTCCGAGATGTCCCATGACCGGAATGCCCGCCTGCACGATGCGCTCAACGACGGCTCCGATCTCCTCGCCCCCTTCGAGCTTGACCGCCTGCGCTCCACCCTCCTGGATCAACCGACCAGCGTTACGCACGGCTTCGTCGGCGCCCACATGATAGGTAAGGAACGGCATATCGGCCACGATCAAGGCGGTCTCGTTGCCTCGAACGACCGCCTTGGTGTGGTGCAGAATGTCCTCAAGCGTGACGGGCAAGGTCGTCTCGTGGCCGAGCACAACCATGCCGAGGGAGTCGCCGACCAGCAGAATCGGAATCCCTGCGCTGTCGAGCACTTTGGCGGTGGCGAAGTCGTAGACCGTGAGCATTGGGAAGCGCTCGCCGCGTCGTTTGAACCCTTTGAGGTCTTCGATCGAGACTCTCATGCCGCTGCGCTCCTCATCACCACGTGTTCGAACGACGTTCTCACGAGCACCATCATAGCAGCGGCTGGATTTCCGCCGACACGTTTGGTGGGTGATACAGACATTTGAGTTCGGAGGGTGTGAATCCGGACGGTTTTGGGGCACACAAAAACGGGCGGCAATGCCGCCCGTTGAAAGTCGGGGAGAGAGGATTTGAACCTCCGACCTCCGCGTCCCGAACGCGGCGCGCTAACCGGGCTGCGCCACTCCCCGTGTCTCGGCACTATACCATAGGGTGCCGAATCGTGACAAAGACTTGGCGGTCGAAAATACCGTTTCGCGCATGCATGTTTTCGCATGTTAGACTTCGATTACGGGCCAAAGTCCTCGGCCCGGTGCGCACCTGCCCGCGTAGCTCAGGGGATAGAGCCGGGGCGTCCTAAGCCCTGTGGTCGGGGGTTCGAGTCCCTCCGCGGGCGCCATGCGGCAGCAAACTTGTTGCCCAGTCGGTCGTTCCGCACGGCGCGAAATCCGGGAGGACGCTACCATGGACGTTCAGATCAAGACCAAGAATATCCGCCTCACCGATTCGCTCGAGGAGTACATCCAGCGCCGCCTTCAGAAGCTCGACAAAGTCAACGAGAACGTCATCGACGCGAAGCTCGAGGTGCGTACCGAGCACAATCGCTCGGGCGGCGAACAACACGTGGCGCAGTTGACCATCGCCACCAAGAACTCGATCTTGCGCTCAGAAGAGACGAATCACGACCTGCATACCGCCATCGATCTGGCAGTCGACCGCATGGCGCGGCAGATCCGACGTTTTCATGACAAGAAAGTCTTCTCGCGGCGTCGCAAGCAAGCCGCGCAGCCCACTGCTGACGAACTACTGGCGATGGTGACAGAGGATGAAGGCGCGGGCGCCCCGGAAGATGATGAGGACTCACTCGAATACCTGGTGCGTCGCAAGCGCTTCAAGATCCAGCCAATGAATGAGGATGAGGCCATCGAACAAATGGAATTGCTTGGCCACGACTTCTTCGTCTTCTTCAATCCAGACGACGCGCAGGTCAACGTCCTCTACCGGCGTCGTGACGGACAGTACGGACTCATCCTGCCAGACCTCGCCTGAACCAATTCGCGCCGGTCGGATCAACACCGGCCGGCGCGAAATCCCATTCGTAGGTCCTCGTTTGCGCTCTCTATTCCGAATCGGCCGCAGCGCCCGTGACAAGACCACATAACAAAATGCGAACGCGACAAGGCGCATGGACATGAGCGACGCGGCCATGACAAAGGTGACGCCATGAAGCGATGATCAGCGACGTGAGCGCCGCAGGTATCACCCTAACAATCATCGAGCCGGCAACCTGGGCGAAATCGAGAGACGACGAGCCCAACGGTGACGACGTCCGGAGAGATCACTCCCGCCGATCAGGAGATGACACCAACGCTCTCATTGTCGGATGGGTTGGTCTCGCACGTCTTGCTCGGTCACTGTTCGCGCGAGCAAGCGCTGTCCGCCGTCGAGCGATATCTGGATCAACTGTTCTCAGGGCAGCGAACACGACCCCAGACGCCGTGACAGTCACGACGTCCAAAATGATCACTCAAGGTCACTAATGGTCCCTTGGTCCTCCCCCTCGACAGCGGCGGTATCATTAACTCGAGAGAATACCCGATCGACGCAAGACAATTGAGGTGAGGAACGCAAAGCTGAACGCGGCTTCCGCGGTCAGTTATTTCTGACGTTTCGGGGAATACTCTGGAACGACTTGCCGTTTCACACGCTGTGCGGCCCAGTGTCTAATCTGCGATCAACATCGTATTGCTGGGCGCATGTTCGTGCGATGCTCGACCTACCCATTACCGTTCGTTGACGAAGGGGCCCATACACACTTTGGACACTCTGGAAGCACCTGACATCCCGCTTATCGTGCCCCCGATCGCGAATCGCGTCGCCATGGTTTCCGTCCACACCTCTCCATTCGCGCAGCTCGGCGGCCGGGACACCGGCGGCATGAACGTCTACGTCCGCGAGCTCAGCCGAAATCTTGCCGATCGCGGCATCAAGGTGGATATCTTCACACGGCGTACCGACCGACTGACGCCTCACATTACTGAGGTTTTCGACGGAGTTCGCCTGATCAACGTCGAGGCGGGACCGCCGGAACCGGTCGGCAAAGATACGCTCTTCTGTTCGCTGCCGGAATTTGCCAGCGAGATGGCGTACTTAGCCATTCAAGAAGGCCACCGCTACGACGTCGTTCACGCGCACTACTGGCTTTCCGGATGGGCGGCCAACCTGCTCAAGGCCTATTGGAACGTTCCACTGGTGATGATGTTCCATACGCTCGCCCATCTGAAGAACGCCGTCGCGGGACAGGGCGACAAGGAGACGCTGCTGCGGTTGCAGATCGAAAGTCGCTTGATGGAGATCTCCGACGCGATCATCACCGCGAACCCGGATGAGCAAGAAGAGTTCATGCGCCGCTTGGACGCCGATGAGAAGCGGGTTTCGTTGGTGCCGCCAGGCATCGATCTCGACCTTTTCCAACCGGGCGATTCGGCCGCGGCTCGTCGCGCGCTCGATCTTCCGCTCGGCCCCCTCGTCCTCTTCGTGGGACGCATCGATCCAGTCAAAGGCATCGACACCCTGTTCGAAGGGTTCCACCACCTGCTGCGCAGCCACAATTGGGCAGGGCAGCCGCCACGACTGGTCTTTGTTGGCGGGCTCATTCGCATCGAGGGGACCGGCTCGACCATGGACGCCGATCTGCAACGGCTGGCACGTCGCGCCGAGGAACTTGGTCTGTCCGATTCGGTCCTGTTCCGTGGATCGCAGCCCCGTCAGCTTCTGCCCCTCTACTACAACGCGGTCGACGTATGCGCCGTGCCGTCCCGCTACGAGTCGTTCGGATTGGTCGCGGTGGAGGCGATGGCCTGTGGCACGCCAATCGTGGCTTCGAGCGTCGGCGGACTGCGTTTCACCATCGACGATGGGGTTTCGGGACTGCTCGTCCCGCATTCAGAGCCAACAGAACTTGCCTCAGCGCTCCATCGCCTACTGACCGATCACAACCTCCGCTCTCAGATGCAGGTTGGCGCGCGCCAGGCAGCCATCCGTTACTCCTGGCAGACCATCACATCATCGATGCTGCGTGTCTATGAACGGGCGATGTCTCGCGAGCAATCCAGTCACTCCGCCCCGGGCTACGCCAGCGTCTCCTGATCTCATCCAGAAGCAACATTCGTCTCCGCGCGCCGTCCTGACCGGTCGGGCGTTAGACTTCGTCGCGAAAGTCGTTTGACGGTTCGAGGAGGAGCGTGTGTCGGTTTTCCGTGTCGATCAATCTGTCTTCGATCTGTTCCCGAACGCTCGTTTTGCCGCGGTAGTGCTGCGCGGGGCGACGAACGAGGGGAGCAATCCTGAAATCGACCAACTGCTGGATGACGCGGTTGCACGGGTGCAATGCCGAGTTCTCCGGCGTCGATCCCAAATCACATGCGAACATCGCCGTATGGCGCGAAACTTTCTCTGCTCGAGGCTGGACACCCAGCAAGTACCTGAGCTCGATCGAAGCGCTTGTTCGGCGGTTGGCCAAAGGCGGCGGCATGCCTCACATCAATCCAGCCGTGGACCTAGCCAACAGCATCTCACTCTCCCTGCTCGTCCCAATTGGCGCGCACGATCTCGGCACGGCTCCGGACGGCATCGAAGTTCGTCTCGCCGATCAATCTGATCGATTCCGACCGATGGGAAACGCTCCCGACGAGACGCCGGAGTCTGGTGAAATCGTTTACGTGCACCAGCGTGACGTGCGCACGCGACGTTGGGTCTGGCGACAGAGTCGTACCGGGCTGCTCGGATCGAACGCGACCGACATCCTCTTCCCGATTGACGGGTTCACTCCCCAAACGGAGAAGGCGGTCTACGAAGCGGCCGAGCGACTGGCCGAGCTCGCCCCGAGCCTGCTCGGAGGTACGGCTACACTCCACCGGATCGATCCGCAGCATCCGACCGTAGAGGGGTGATCCGATTCGACGACAGTGCAGGCTCGCGTCCTTATCTGGCATCCATCGATGGCAAGTGAGATTGGTCGACAACAGAGAGATTCTTCGCTGCGGGCAATGATCCTCACGTTTGTCCGCCCAAGCGTAATGGCAGTTGAGCGCCTTTCGAACGCAGTCGCTCCTTTCCATGCGAAAACGGCCCAAGCAAGATCGCTCGGGCCGTTTCTCATTGCCATTCATGCTGGAACGATGTGCGCGCTACGTCGTTCGCCGCACCGCGGAGGACGCACCGTGGCAGTTCTTGTACTTCTTGCCACTACCGCATGGACACGGATCGTTGCGGCCGACCTTACCCGTCGCTTTGCGGCGCACCGGGCCGGCCTCTTGCGGATGATTCGTCTGCCCGATCTGCTGCGCCGGTCGAGCCATGATCGGAGCCAGCCGCACATTGAAGATCATGTGAGAGACGTCATACTCAATGTTTTGCAGCAACGCCTGGAACATGCGGAAGCCTTCGGACTTGTATTCGACCAGCGGGTCGCGCTGACCGTAGGCCTGCAGCCCAATGCCCTGCCGCATGTGATCCATCGAGGTCAGATGTTCGACCCATAGCTTGTCGATCACCTGGAGCATGACCAGACGCTCGAGCGTCCGCATCTGGTCCTCGCCCATCTCCTCTTCACGCTTGTTGTAGATGGCTTCAGCTTGTTCGGAAAGGATGTCAGCGATTTCTTCGCTGGATCGATCCTGAATGTCGCGCACTGACATGTTCGGATCACCGACCACGCCGCCAAACGCCCGCAGGATCTCGTCGTAGTCGGGGGTTTCATGCCGGTCAACCGGCATGTTCGCCTCGACCAGAACCTCGACCTGATGCTCGATCAGATCCAGCATGTGCTGCTTGAGGTTCTCGCCATCCAGCAACTTCCGACGCTCTGCATAGATCACCTCGCGATGCCGGTTCATCACGTCGTCATATTCGACCAGGTGCTTGCGGAGATCGAAGTTGTGCCCCTCGACCTTGGTCTGAGCGTTCTCGATGGTTTTGGAGATCAGACCATGCTCGATTGGCGTCTCGTCGTCCATACCCAGCTTGTCCATGAGACCGCTGATACGGTTGGACCCGAACCGGCGCAGAAGTTCGTCTTCCAGTGAGAGGAAGAACCGGCTCGACCCAGGATCTCCCTGGCGTCCGGCGCGGCCACGGAGCTGGTTGTCGATTCGTCGCGATTCGTGACGCTCGGTACCGATGATGTGCAGGCCGCCCTTTTCCTTGACGCCCGCACCGAGCGTAATGTCGGTTCCGCGACCAGCCATATTCGTAGCGATCGTCACGGATTGCGGCTGTCCCGCTTGCGCGACGATGGCGGCTTCACGCTCGTGGAATTTCGCGTTCAGCACCTCATGCTTGATGCCTCGTCGCTGGAGGAGGTCGCTCAACAGCTCGCTCTTCTCGACCGAGGTCGTTCCAACAAGCACTGGGCGCCCTTCGGACGTAATCTCGTCGATCTCTCTGGCCACGGCGCTGAATTTGGCCATCTCCGAGCGATAGACCTGATCGGGGAAGTCGTCGCGAACCATCGGTCGATTCGTCGGAATGACGACGACTTCCAGGTTGTAGATCGTGGCGAACTCTTCCGACTCAGTCTCGGCCGTACCGGTCATCCCGGCCAGCTTGTTGTACATACGGAAGTAGTTTTGGAACGTGATCGTCGCCTGGGTGACGGTCTCTTGCTGTACGCGGACGTTCTCTTTTGCTTCGATAGCCTGGTGTAGGCCCTCGCTATAGCGCCGTCCGAGCATCATGCGACCGGTGAACTCGTCGACGATGATCACTTCGCCGTCGCGGACGATGTAGTCCTTGTCGCGATGAAACAGAGCCTGCGCCTTGAGCGCCTGCTCCAGGTAGTGCGTCATCTCGGAGTAGCGGTCGTCGTACAGGCTCTGCCCCTCGGGAATCTGGAGGAGCCGCTCCATCTTGTCGACGCCGTCATCGGTGAGGATGGCGCTCTTCTGTTTGAGATCGATCTCGAAATGGACGTTCTCACGCAGTTGGCGCACGAGACGCGCGAACTGGTAGTAGCGATCGATCGTCTCTTCGGCGTTGCCGGAGATGATCAACGGCGTGCGTGCCTCGTCGATCAAAATGTTGTCGACTTCGTCAACGATCGCGAAGTGCAGCGGCCGCTGTACCTGTGCTTCTTTGACGAGCGCCAGGTTGTCGCGCAGGTAATCGAACCCAAACTCGTGATTCGTGCCATAGGTTATGTCGGCTTGATAAGCCTCCTGGCGCGAAACTGGGCGCCAGTGGTTGAGTCGATCGTCGGGGCTGACGTCTTCGTCGACGAAGTCCGGATCGTAGATGGCCGCGCTCTCGTGGGTAATGACGCCAACCGAGATTCCAAGGCGATGATAGAGGGGGCCCATCCAGCCGCCGCCGATGCGCGACAGGTAGTCGTTCGGGGTGATGAGATGCGCGCCCTTGCCCTCGAGAGAGTTGAGGTAGAGCGGCAAGGTCGCGACCTGGGTCTTTCCTTCGCCGGTCTTCATCTCGGCGATCTTGCCCTGGTGGAGGACAATTCCGCCCATCAGCTGAACGTCGAATGGTCGCTGACCAATCGAGCGCTTGGCGGCCTCGCGAACCGCCGCGTATGCCTCGGGCAAGATATCGTCGAGCTCCTCGTCGCCCTCTTCTTCGTCGATGCGCTGCCGAAACTCCATCGTTTTGGCGCGGAGCTCGTCATCCGTCAGTCGTTCGAATTCAGGTTCGAGATCATTGATCTCGTCGACGGTCTCCTGGAGATCCTTCAACACCTTGTCATTGGGATTGCCAAGAATTTTCGTCAGTAAGTTTCGCATGCCGGGGATCTCCCATTGTCAGATTAGATCGTGGTCTGAATTTTTCAGGCCGCACCATACGTAAGTGTACTTTCCACCCTCAACCTAGTCGAATCCAGGCGAACCTACGATTTGGAGTGCGGCCGAGTATGGGAACGGAACATTTCATAATCCGCGAATTTGACCGCGTGGCCATCGGTGAGCCACAGAATGGGCGCATCGAATTCTCGCAAGAACGCTCGATCGTGAACGACCGAAATGACGGACCCGCCAAACGCCTCCAGGCTTCGCTGAAATTGGTCTCGCCCTTCAATGTCCAGATGGTTCAGTGGTTCATCCAGCACAAGCAGATTGCATCCTCGAAGCATGAGCAGCGCGAGCTGAAGTCTCGATCGCTCTCCCGGCGAACAATCGCCGACTCTGCGAAAGACCTCGTCGCCAGAGAAGAGGAAGTAGTGCAAAAAGCTGCGGGCGTCAGTCTCGGTCATGGCACGTTCACGCAGTGCGGTGTCGAGCACCGACGAGTTCATGTCGAGCGTCTCTTGCTCCTGCGCCAAAAGACCGAGCCGGACACCGGTTCCGAGTTGGATTGAGCCAGAGAACGGTTGCAGATCGCCAGTGATGAGTTGAACCAGCGTCGTCTTTCCCGAACCGTTCGGCCCGACAATCGAGATTCGCTCGCCATAGCGTAGGTCCAGGCTCACGTGCTCAAAAAGCGTCGGCTCACCCGGATAGGCAAAGCTGACGTCCTCGACCCGAAGGACCGATTGCCCGCCCGGAGGAGGATCGCCGAAATCGAGGTTGAGCGACCATTCAAGCTGTGGCTTCTCGACTCGCCCGTCCGACTCCAGGAACCGATTCAGCTTTTTCTCACGCGACTTGGCCAGGCCGGCCTTCTTGCGAGCCAATCGGCGTACGCCCGGTTGTCGTGGCGTGGTCGAAAGCTCGATGTCGAGCGCTTCGCCCTTCAGACGCGCGACGTCGGACGCGACCTTCGAAACGTATTTTTCCTGCTGAACCCAGGTCGCTTGCTGGATCTCTGCCTCTCGCTCGCGAGCTTCCTCGAAATCGCTGTAGTTACCAGCGTAGCTCGTGATCTGCCGGAAACGCGGATCGAGGTAGAGGATCCGCTCGGCCGTTCGATCCAGAAATTCACGATCGTGCGACACGGCCAGCACCGAACCACGAAAGGCGGCCACGAAATCCTCGAGCCAGACCAGCGCGTCGATATCGAGATGGTTGGTGGGCTCATCCAGCAGCAAAATTCCGGGTTCTTGTAGGAGGAGCATCGCCAATCCGAGCCGCGTCTTCTGACCGCCGCTCAGTGACTCGACCGTCTGATCCAGGCGCGTCTCATCTAGTCCGAGACCGTCGACGATGGCGAGTCCACGTTGTTCTCGATCGTAGCCACCCAGCGCTTCGAAGCGGGTCAGCGCGGCGTCGTAGTCATCGAGCGTCGTTGGATCCTCCGGCTGCTGCGACATGCGCGACATTGCTCGCTGCAGATCGCACTCGGCCTCATGCCAGTCAGATTGGGCATCGGCGATCGCGTCGGACACCGTCATGGATCCGATACGATCGAGCACCTGGGGCAGGTACCCCACTTTCAACCCTGCAGGCGAAATTACGATCTCTCCCGCGTCAGGTTGGTCGAGGCTTGCGATGCAGCGCAGCAGCGTCGTCTTACCGCAGCCATTCGGCCCGATCAGTCCAACGTGTTCGGCGTCGTTGAGGACGAGTGATAGGTTGTCGAGGACGATCTCCGCCCCAAAGAATTTGGTGAGCTGTTTGACTTGCAACATGATTTGTAGCCATCTCTCGATTGACGTGACATTCCGGCGTCATTTGAGGAGGCTAGTTGATCAAGTACAACTCCTGAGAGGCACGTCGCGTCGCACGCACGACGGTAATGAACTGTTGAGGCAGGCATTGCGCCACTCGCCAAGTATAGGGAAAGACCTCACTTCGTTCAAATCGATAGAGATCGCATTGTCGCGGTACGATACCGGAGCGGCGCCACGCCATGCCCGTGTGATATCACGGTCGAAATACTTGTTACTTGACCGTGTCTGTGTGTGAACGCCGGTCATTTCACCAAGGGTTCGATATGCTGCCGGAAGAACAACGTGACGATCCAACCTCAATCGACGCCTCTGAGATGGACGAGCGTCCACGATTCGTCGATCGCGTTCACGACGTCGTTCGACAAATACCCTATGGCCGTGTGACGACGTATGGCCGCATCGCGCACGCGGTCGGTGCCCCGCGATCCGCGCGCATGGTGGGCTGGGCTATGCACAACAGCCCCGACGACGTTTCAGAGATCGCGCATCGTGTGGTCAATCGCATTGGAGAGTTGACGGGTGGATGGAGTTGGGGGCATCCAGACGTCATGAAGGCGCTTCTGGAAGAGGAAGGCATCACGTTCGTCGATGAGTACCAGGTCGACCTTGCCAAGCACGTCTGGGAGCCGGACCTCGACGACGAAGCAGCGACGTGAACTAGCCGCCACCAACGAAATGGACGATCTCTAGCTCGTCTCCATCGACGACTTCCTTCGACTCAAATTCCGAGCGCGGCACGATCGTGCCGTTCTGCTCCACCGCCACCAGCGACGTCTTGAGCCCGCGCTCGCGAATCAAATCGGCGATCGTCTTGCTATCGTTCAGCTGCGTTGATTTTCCATTGATCGTGACGTTCATCTCAACCTCCTCGCAAAGCGTCCGCGAACGCTCGTGCCGCGACGCTCGGATCTGGAGCGGCCAGTATTCCCGACACGACAGCCA
Organism: uncultured Chloroflexia bacterium; assembly: GCA_963822235.1. Classification (GTDB taxonomy): domain Bacteria; phylum Chloroflexota; class Chloroflexia; order Thermomicrobiales; family Thermomicrobiaceae; genus CALAGB01. The sequence goes on along the minus strand of CAWGGU010000001.1, from coordinate 1,055,437 downwards.
CACCGTGGGCGCCCGCGTGTAAGACGTCGCGAACGCGCTCTGGCGTGATGCCACCGATCGCGATGACCGGAATCGCACAGTTCGCCACGATCTCAGCGACGAACTCGAGTCCCCTTGGAGATTGTCCCGGCTTGCTCGCCGTTTCGTAGACGTGTCCGGCGATGACGAAGTCCGCACCGTCTCGCGCGGCAGCCCTCGCGCCCGCGACGTCATGGACCGATCGGCCAATCAGCACGTTCTCGCCAATTAGCCGCCGCACGTCCGCAACGGGCAAGCCCATCTCACCCAGCTCGACACCGTCGGCGCCCGAGACCAACGCCACATCCACGCGATCGTTCACGATGACCGTGGCTCGATCGCCCACTCGCTGCCGAATCTCGCGAACGGCCACCAACATCTCGCGAGCTGGCAACGTCTTCTCGCGCAGATGCACGGCATCCACGCCCGCTTCCACAGCCAGAGCGGCAATCTGGACGAAACGTTCGATGTCGCACACACGGCTGATCGCTGATCAGATGCAGTCGCGGGATTGCCTTCGCGTTCATCGAGTGGGCGGCACCGCGGAATCGACCGCCTGTCTGATTCGCATGGTGGCGTCTCGAACGTCCTCGGCGGCAACCACCGAGGAGATGACCGCCACGCCGGCCGCACCGGCTCGAACGACGTCCCCCGCATTGTCCGCATTGATCCCACCGATGCCGACGACAGGAATCGAGATAGCCTGGCAGACCTCCTCGATGCGACGAACCCCAACCGCCACTCCAGCGTCTGATTTGGTCGTCGTGCCGTATACCGGTCCCGACTCCGAGGTAGTCCGCGCCGAGCCGCGGCGCCTGCAGCGCGTCGACCAGCGTTGCCGGCGAGTATCCGATCACCATCGCGTCACCGACTATTCGGCGGGCGTCGGCGATCGGCAAGTCCTCATCACCCAGATGAACCGCGTCAGCCTCGAGCGCGAGTGCCAGATCGACCCGGTCGTTGACCACAAACATCACGCCCGCGTCGCGGCACATCTCGCGTAGCTCGCGGCCGACGGACACGGCCTCATGCAGCGAGCCGGTTTTCCAGCGCAGCTGAATCGCGGTCGCGCCACCGGCGATGGCCTCGCGCACGACCTCCGACTCCGAGCGCCCGCGCGACAGTCCGCGATCGGTCAGGACGTAGACCGCCAGAGCCCGACGCAGTCGATCTCCGCTGAAATCCCTCACCGCCATGCTGACCTACCGCACCACGCCCTCGACCGGGCTGCTGGCGGAGGCATACGGCAGCTTGGGAATGCGACCTGCCAGATAGGCGAGCCGTCCAGCGTCGACACCCAGGCGCATCGCGCGCGCCATAGCGGCCGGGCTGGCTGCCTTGGCGATGGCCGTGTTCACCAGGCAGGCGTCGGCACCGAGCTCCATCGCCAGCGACGCATCGGATGGCGCGCCGATTCCGGCATCGACCACGACCGGCACATTCGCCTGTTCGATGATGATCTCGATCTGGCGGTAGTCCGGCAGGCCCTGTCCCGATCCGATTGGAGAAGCAAGTGGCATGACCGTCGCGGTGCCAACTTCTTCGAGCCGACGGGCCAACACGGGATCGGCATTGATGTAGGGAAGGACGGTGAATCCCTCTTTCACCAACTTCTCGGCCGCCTCGAGCGTTCCAATCGGATCCGGCATCAGGTACTTGGCATCCGGAATCACTTCGAGCTTGATCCAGTCGGAAAGCCCCATGGATCGGGCCAACCGGGCCACGCGAATGGCCTCATCGGCCGTCTGGCAGCCAGCCGTGTTCGGCAGGATGGTGTACTTGGTCCAGTCGACATCCTCGAGAATGCTGCGGCTCGCGGGGTCGTCGAAGTCGATCCGGCGCAGCGCAACCGTGATCATCTGGGCACCCGACGCCTCGAAGGCTGCCAGCATCTCACCTGAGTTGCGGTATTTCCCTGTCCCCAGAATCAAACGAGACGAGAACTCCTTCCCCGCGATGCGCAGGGGCTCTTCCGCGTGTCCGTTGTTAGACGTCTGCATCAATCGACCTCCGTCGACGCTTGCGCGCCCTCAGGGCGCCACAATCGGTAAAAATGATGAACGGGTGAATGTCCGGCGCCGATCTCGTAGGCGTCGACCAGCGCGCCGTGTAGGTAACGTTTGGCCTCGGAGATCGCATCGAGCGCATTAAGACCCGAAGCGAGGTTCGCGGCGATCGCAGCGGAGAACGTGCAGCCGGTGCCATGCGTGTGGCGCGTGTCGACGCGCGGAGACCTGAGTCGTTCGACGGACCTGCCGTCAAAGACGACGTCTACTGCATCGCCGCTCAAATGACCGCCTTTGACGACTACATAGTGCGCTCCGCGCGCATGGATCGCACGAGCGGCTTCGATCATGCCCTCTTCACCGACGATGTCGAGGCCGGTCAAGACCTCGGCCTCGGGGATGTTGGGCGTCACCACGTAGGTCAGCGGCAGCAGATCCTCAATGACCGCGCCGATCGCGTCCTCGCGTAGCAGGCGGTCGCCGCTCTTGGCGACCATCACCGGATCGACCACCAGCCGGTCGATGTGGTGCCGCTGCACACCTTGCGCAACTTCGCGGATGATCGCGGACGAAAAGAGCATCCCGGTCTTGACCGCGTCGGCGCCGATGTCGCTCATGACGGCGTCGATCTGCGCGCGCACAACCTCGCTCGGAACTTCGTGCACGGCCGCCACACCTACCGTGTTCTGTGCCGTGATGGCGGTGATGACGCTTGAGCCGTAGACACCGAGCGCGGCGAAAGTTTTGAGATCGGCCTGGATACCTGCGCCACCGCCGGAATCAGAACCTGCGATTGTCATAGCTTTTGGAACGGGTGAATTGCCTAGCACGCTGCCTCTCCCGGAAATCGAGGTCGTGCGACAAACAACAAAAGCCGCCGACCCATTACGGTCCGGCGGTACCATGGTGGCAATCTGCCCCTTGTTGCCGTCCCTTCGCTGGTATTAACCAGATCAGGTTCGGAGGGTTGGTGAGCAAGCTCACACTCTCAGCGCCACGCGCACCCCTGGCAACCGTTTCACAAAAGAATAACACGAGAGGCAAAGGCGTCTCAACGTGTGAGGCGTCGGATCAGCCGATTTGAGCGGACGTTGACTATCATTCGTGAGGCTATAGAGAAATCAATGAGTGCGAGGGGATTCAGGCTCAGGTAACAACCAGTGACTCCCAACCGACCAACCCAGGAGGCGCCAACCACCGCTCGCGGCGTCGACTCCGTCGCGGTCGAACCGGCCACCAGTCGCAATCATATGGAGCCCGAGGATGGCCGGACTCTCAGAATAAGTGGTCCAACAAACGGGGGCAGGACAACATGATCCACGTAACGCCTCCACTCGCTTGGCTTGGTACCCCTACCCGAGTCTCCTTGCGTCTCCGGGCTCGCGTGAGCATGATGAAGGTCGTTCATCACACCCGTTACGAAGAGGGGTGGGAGGAAGCAGAGGGCGTGACCATCGAGCAATATATAAATCCGTCCCAAGTCTTTGGACAGCCGATCGAGGCCAAACGCTACTACCTCTGGTCATTACAACACTTGTCTTAGGGAAGGGGACACGAAGAATAGACAGACACTAGTTCGCCTCACTAGCGAGGACGTAATCCTCGTCCTCAGTAGGAGGTTCCCAATTCTTTAGATAATTATCTAACATTTCTCTGCTAATCCTAAACGAATCTCCTGTGAGATTTTTGTTTCTTCCCAAAACTCTTTCTCGTATTGTTTCTATCGGGGTATCAAGATAGTACGTTACCACTTTAGCACCAATTGCATCTGCGCTTCTCCTCATTTCATCTCGTGTTTCTCGTTCCCAAAATCCCTCGTCCATAATCACATCAATACCTTTCTTCGCAAGATAAAATGCAAAATCTCTTGATAATCCGATGATCTTACGGTCCCATTCCGCATACCCATTAAATGTTGGGTCGTTTCCAATTAAACGAATGGACCATTCATCCTTCACGATTCTTACTGCACCAGTTTTTTCTTCTAGCTTCTTTGCAAACGTAGTTTTACCGGCACCAATAAATCCGCAAATTAAATAGACGGTAGGTGTTCTTTCCATAGCCGTATTATGCCAGGCTCTTCGCGGCGCGTTATCGCTCATCCGGACCGAGTACGCAAAGCGGGATCGCAGATCAACTGGCCGAACTGGAGTATCGTCAACCAAAGGTGGCCACAACAAACCGGGGGTGCGTCATAACCCCTCTCAACGTTGACATTCCTCGACTCGCCCTTCTATAGTGCCCCGATCCGTTCGGATTGTTCGAGAACGGAACGGGAGTCCTCGCGAAATGCCCGATAACCGCAAGATGAACCTCAAATTCGCCAGCCGCGCGGTGCACGCTGGCGAGCGTCCAGCGCCGCGCGATTTCGTGCCGATCGCGACGCCGATCTATGCGTCGTCCAGCTTCGTCTATGACGACCTGGACCAGATGGACGCGGCTCTCGGCGGCGCAGAAGGCGTTTTCGTTTACAGCCGCTACGGCAACCCGACGGTCGAAGCTATGGAGTCCGCCGTGGCGGCGCTCGAGGAACAGGACGCGGCGCTCGGCGTCAGCACGGGCATGGCGGCCGTCAATCTGGCGCTGCTGGCCTGCGCGAAATCTGGCACGCGCATCGTCGCCTCGCGCGATCTGTACGGTGCTTCGGTGAAGCTGCTCGACGCCGTCTATCGCACGCTGGGAGTCGAGACCGAATTCGTCGACATCCTCGACCTCGAGGCGCTGGAAGCAGCGCTAAGTCACGGCGAGGTGCGTGCCGTCATCGCGGAGTCGATCTCCAACCCGTTGCTACGCGTGACCGATATCGAGGCAGTGGCCGAACGCGCGCATTCGGTCGGTGCCCGCTTGATCGTCGACAACACCTTCGCAACCCCTGCGCTACTCCGCCCAGGAACGCTCGGTGCAGACTACGTCGTCCACAGCACGACGAAGTATTTGGGCGGACATGGAGACGTCACCTCCGGAGTGATCGCGGCGTCGAGCGAACGCCGGGCCGAGCTCAACGACCTGAACAAGTCGACCGGAGGAGTGGTGAGTCCGTTCGATGCGTGGCTCGTGCTGCGAGGCATCAAGACGTTGCCGCTGCGCATGGAACGCCAGTGTCGCACCGCCGCGATCGTCGCCGACTGGCTCTTCCACCATCCAAAGCTCGAATGGGTCTACTACCCGGGTTTGACGGGCCACGAGAGCCATGACTCCGCCAAGGCGCAGTTTCCATCGGGCCTATATGGCGGGATGATCTCCTTCGAGATTCGAGACGGGGATCGGGAGAAAGTGTTCCGATTTCTTGCGCGCGTTAGAGATGATCGCTCCGGCGACGACGCTGGGCGATGTGTACACATTGGTGCTCTATCCGGTGATGTCGTCGCACCGGGCGCTGACTCCTGAGCAGCGCGCACAGGTCGGCATAGGCGAGGGGCTAGTTCGTCTGTCGATCGGTATCGAAGATCCGGTCGACATCATCAGCGATCTCGAGCGTGCGCTCGACGCCATCTAGTTTCGGTGGCGACTTACGAATTTCATCGTGGGGAGGCAGAGTTGGCCACGACGCAGACGAATTCAAAGAGCGACATGATCCGCGAGCAGATGCCCGCGGTTCTGAAGAACGCCTACTTGAACACCGGCACGTTCGGCCCATTGCCGACGCCCACGGTCGACGCGTTGACCGGACTCCTCCGTGACGAACTAGAGAACGGCCGCATCACCATGGAGAACTACATGCGCTCCGGCGAGATCAAAGCCGAAGCGCGTGCCGAGTTCGCCAAATTCCTCGGCTGCCCTGCCGAGAACGTGGCCCTCACCCGCCACACGACTGACGGCATGAACATCGGAGTGAACGGCGTCAACTGGAAGCCGGGCGACGAGATCATCCTCTCCGACATGGAGCATCCGGGTGGTCAGGGTCCGGTCTACAACGTGGCGCGGCGCTATGGCGTGGTCGTCCGCACGGTGAAGCTGGGCGACGGCACGGGCGACGTCGTCGGCATGCTCGAGCGCATGATCTCGCCGCGAACACGCATGTTGTTGGTTTCGCACCTCACCTGGAACACGGGAACGGTCCTTCCGCTGAAGGACATCGTCGACATGGCGCACCGGCATAGCGTGCTGGTCGTCGCCGACGCGGCGCAGTCGCTCGGCTCGATTCCGCTCGACGTGGTCGATATGGGCGTCGACGTCTATGGCGGCCCCGGCCAGAAGTGGCTCTGCGGACCGGAAGGGACCGGCGCCACCTACGTCTCGAACGAGGCGCTGGAGCAGATCAACCAATCCACGGTTGGCTACATGTCGGTGGCAGCTTGGGAGCATTCGGGCGGGCACTTCACGCCGCGTCATGGCGCGGACCGCTACGAGGTCGGTGGAAGTTTCACACCGGCGATTTTGGGAAACGTCACCAGTCTGAAATTCATCCGTGAGACGGCCGGTCAGGACTGGGCTTACGAGCGCATCAAGTCACTCGGTCAATATTGCTGGAACAAGCTGGCCGAGATCGACGGAGTCACCATGGTCACGCCGCACGATCAGATGGCGGGTCTCGTGACGTTCACGCTGGACGGCCATGAGCCACCTGCGTTGTCTGAGAAGCTGGCCGAGCGGGGCATCATCATCCGCTACATTGGTAGCCCGATGGCGGCGCGCGTCTCAACCGGCTTCTACAACAACGAAACAGATATCGACCGACTGGCCGATGCCATCCGCGACATTCGTCTCGACCGATAACACTGATTCCACCGCTTGCGATGGGCGGCGCGACGCGCCGCCCATCACCTTCAGTCCCATCGTGCCGCACCTGAGTGAAAGAGATTGTCAATGGCTGACCCACAACAAGAACTGCTGCTCGCCGACCTGTCGTGGCCCGAGATCCGAGATATTCGCGATCAAGTTGAACTGGTGCTGCTGCCGGTCGGCTCGAACGAGCAGCACGGACCAAACCTGGCAGTCAATATGGATATCGCGTCCTGCGCCGAGTTTTGCCGACGTGCTTCGGCCATGATGCACCCACGAGTCGCGGTCGCTCCGGCCATGCCGTGGGGCGTCTCTTTTCACCACATGAACTTCCCCGGCACCATCACGCTCTCAACCGAGACGTTCATCCAGGTTCTGGTCGAGGTGATCGCGTCCCTGCAACATCACGGCTTCGAACGCTTCCTGATCGTCAACGGTCACGGCGGAAATATCCCGGCGATGAACGTGGCCGCGGTACGGGCAGCCGAGGAGCTACAGGTCTCGTTCGTTGGCGCCTGCTCCTACTTCTCGTTCTCCGACCGGGCCATCGCACAGAAATATGTCAAGTCGCCGATCACCGGCCACGCTTGTGAAGTCGAGACGTCGCGCGCGATGGAGCTCGTACCGGATGTCGTGAAACATGATTCCCTTGCGGCCGGCGAGATTACCGATCTGCAGAAGGAATTCAATCAACAGGCAAAACGCTACAGCGTCAGCATTCCCTATCGCTTCGATAAACTGACGCGCAACGGTGCTCTGGGTGACGCGCGTGATGCCTCACCGCAATTTGGCCGCGAGATGATTCAGAATGGCCTGGAAAATTTCACGCAGTTCTGCGACGAGCTGATCTCGGCCAATCCTGTATAGGGATGGGGCTGAGCTGATTCTCCAGGGCCGTCTGAGCTTGCAGATGTAAGGAGGGGCCATGCAGCCATCGACAACGAACGTGTGGCCCGCCGGGCATCGCGCCGCGGTCGTTCTGTCATTCGACGTCGACGGTGAATACGGCGAGGTCAACCACCGAGGACCAGACGATTGGTATTGGCGCTCAAATGCCCAATACGATCAAGCGGCCGGAATCTGGCGCATCATGCGTCTCCTCGACGACTTCGACGTGTCGGCCACCTTCTGCTGGGTCGGCAAAGTCGCCGAAGAGCGGCCAGACATCGTCAAAACGGCGTTCGATTCCGGGCACGAGATTTCGACCCATGGCTGGGATCATCGCTATTTCAGCGACATGACGACTGCCGAACAACGCGACGATTTAGTCCGGACACGCACGCTGCTGGAGCAGATCACTGGAGAGCGGCCGGTCGGCCATAAGACCCCAGGCTGGCGCTTCAACGAGCAGACCGTTCCGCTGCTGCAAGAGCTTGGGTTCCATTGGAACATGGACTACGCCTCCAATGACGAACCGTTCTTGATGGCTCCCAACTCGGATCATGATCCGATCGTGCAACTTCCTCCATCGCGACTTTGGGACGACTACAGCTACTTCGTCGACCCGATCGCCCCGCCGCGACATGCGTTCGAGATGTGGCGCGACGACATCGACGTTTTGAGGGCTGAAGGCAAGCTGATGTGCCTGACGTTCCACCCATGGGTGACCGGTCGACCAGCGCCCTCCCGCGCGCTCTCGATGTTCCTCGACTACGTCGTGAGCCTGGGTGACGTCTGGATCGCGCGAGCTGACCACGTCGCACAGTGGTGGCTGGATCGACTCGTCCAGCAGCCGCCGGAATCATGACGAACTCACAGCTAATGACCTCGTAATCGAATAGTCTATCGTTCCGATCTACAATCGGCGACAGCAACAAGCGCTCTGTAGCGCAACGCGGATCATCAACTCAGGAGGAACATGAGCGGCAACTATCTCTTCGTCAACGGTCACGTCATGACCGGCGAACTGGATCAGCGTCCCGCCACCGCGGTCGCCGTGCGCGAAGGTCGCATCGTCGCGGTAGGTTCCGACTCGGACGTCAAGGCATGGAACGGCCCTTCGACGGAAGTGATCGATCTGGCCGGACGCACCATGACTCCGGGATTCAACGATTCCCACTGTCACCCGATGTACGTTGGATTCAGCCTGCAGCAGGTCAACGCGAGCTCGCCGCCGAACGTCACTATCGACGACATCACACGCCGCATCGCCGCACGTGCCCGCGAGCTTCGTGCGGGCGAATGGATCATGGCGCGCGGTTACGATCAGGCACGTCTGGCCGAGCAACGACATCCTAACCGACATGACCTGGACGTAGTCGCGCCCAACAACCCGGTCATCGTCGTGCGAGCCTGCGGCCATATTGCCGCGGTCAACAGTCGCGCCCTGGCGCTTGCGGGGATCACGCGCGATACTCCCGATCCGGAGGGTGGCACCATCGATCGTGACGAGCACGGCGAGCCAACCGGCGTCGTTCGCGAGGCGGCCCAACATCTCGTGCGCTCCAAGATTGCCGATCCGACCGCGGAGCAGATCAAACAGGCGCTGCTCCTATCGGGCGATGAGTTTCTCTCCATGGGCGTCACCAGCGTCGCGGAGGCAGGCATCCGCGATGACACTGAGATGCAGGCTTATCAGGACCTGGCACGATCGGGTGATCTCCGCGTCCGAACCTACCTGATGATGATGATCGACGAGACTCTTCAGCCGCTCAGTCAGCTCGGCATCCGCACCGGGTTCGGCGACGCTCGCCTGCGCATTGGACCGGCCAAGATCTTCCTCGACGGCAGCATTGGTGGACGCACGGCACGTATGTCGCAGCCGTACGAGGACGAAGATGACAACCTGGGGCTCTGGATGCAAGATCCGCAGGTGATGAAGAACAAGTTGAAGGCGGCGCACAAGGCCGGGTTCCAGTGCTGCGCACACGCCATCGGCGACGCGGCCATCGAGCTGTTGATTCAGTCGTTTGAGGAGGCGCTGCAAGAAGCGCCCCGACCGAACAGCCGCCATCGCATCGAGCACAGCAGCATCTTGCGGCCCGATTTGCTCGACCGAATTCAGCGCATCGGCGCCATTCCCGTTCCTGGCACGAGCTTCCTGTATGCGTTCAAGAATGCCTACGTGCAGAACCTCGGAATGGACCGAATTCGCTACGCCTACGCCATGAACACGTTCTTTCAACGGGGCATCATCGCCTCCGCCAGTACCGACGCACCTGTCGTCTCGACAAGCGCCATGATCGGCATTCAGACGATGGTCACGCGCCGCAGCGAAGAGGGTGACGAGGTCTGGCCCGAGGAACGCGTTTCGCTGGAGCAGGCCGTGCGTGCCTACACCTACAACGGCGCGTACGCGTCGTTCGAGGAAGACATCAAGGGGACGATCGAGCCCGGTAAGCTAGCGGACCTTACCGTACTGGAGACCGATCTGCGCCAGGTTGATCCACGTGAGCTCGGCAAGGTGTCGGTCGATCTAACCATTCAAGAGGGGGACATCGTCTACTCGCGAGGCGCTGCCTAAACGTCGGCCCCTCGGGTTCGAACGGAGGAATCGTTTGGCCTTCGAGCGCTGAATCCGGCCACGATGCGTGCCATTGAGAATTCCCTGATGGTCGGTGGGCAGATGGTGTTCAAACACTCAGATTTGTCCTGTAGAATTAGATGCGAACAATTGTTCCGAAAAATTGTCCTTCAGGAGGTTGTCTATGGTCACGCTGCGCTACCTCGGTCACTCGGCGTTCGCGCTCCACGATGGAGAGCGCGAGGTGTTGGTCGATCCATTTCTCACCGGGAATCCTCTCGGTGCAGCGTCTGCCGATGAGTTCAATCCTGTTGCAATCCTCCTGACGCACGCGCACAACGACCACGTCGGAGACACCGTCAGCATCGCCAAGCGCAGCGGAGCGATGGTGATCAGCACGTTCGAGCTTGGCGAATATCTCGAAGGTCTTGGACTCAACACGAATTACGGCAATCACGGAGGCACGCTGAAATTTGACGGCGGCAGCGCCAAGATCACGCCTGCCTGGCATACATCCTCATTCACCACGGATGATGGTCAGGTCGTCGCTCCGGGCACCCCGGCGGGGCTGATCGTCAAGTTCGGTGGCAAGACGATCTATTTCGCGGGCGACACCTGCCTCTTCGGCGACATGGCTTTCATCGGCGAAGAAGGTCTGGACGTGGCGATCCTCCCCATCGGTGACCACTTCACCATGGGGCCGGACGACGCCGTTCGCTCGCTCAAGCTACTCAAACCAAAGGTCGCGATCCCCTGCCACTACAACACGTTCCCACCACTCAAGCAGGATCCCCACAAGTTCGCGGAAGACGCCGAGGAGCATGCCGGAGTGAAAGTCCAGGTCCTCGACCCGGGCCAGAGCTTCAAGGTCGACGAGATTTGATAGCGATTTCGCAGCCATGAGCACTGACGAAACAGCGCGACTAAAGCAGGAGCAGCGGGCGGCCATCACCGCGGAGATGAGCCACACCGCGTTCCAACGCAAAGCCGTCTCGCGACGTCCGGTCGGCGAAACGCTGGACGACGCAGTGGCTTTCTTCAAGGAACGTGGCTATCGTAGCGGACGCACCGGCCGCCCAAACCAGATCTTTGTCATGGGTGGTCGCGAGGGGCTGCTACCGCGAGTCAACGCAGAGATTTTGGCGCAGGGGAATGTCGGCAAGGCTAAGGTGACGATGCTGACGATCAGCGGCTTCGGCGTCGAACTCAGCGGACACTTGAAGGACTACGTAACCCACCTGCGCCAGCAACGCCGCACGGAATAGGCATCGGCGGAGTCGATCTCGGCTTCACGACGGTCCTCTTCGATCGCGAGCGGACTAACTCAGGATGTCGGAAGGTGTGAGCTGTGTCGGTTGCGCAAGAGCGCGTTCAATCCCTTCTCAATGATCTAGTCTCGCGGGATGTCGATGTCGGGTTGCAGGTCGCGGCGTATCACCGCGGTCAACTTGTGATCGACGCATGTGCGGGAGTCGCGAATCTGCAGACTGGAGAGCTGGTAACGCCAGACACGCTCTTCTGCGTTTTCTCCTGCACCAAAGGCATCACCGCAACCGTGATACACATGCTCGCCGATCGTGGATTGCTCGACTATGACGCGCCGGTCTCCCGATACTGGCCGGATTTTGGGCAGAATGGGAAGATGGCGATCACCATCAGACAGGTGCTCGCTCACACGGCAGGCGTTCCCCAGGTGCCGGACGAGATCGGCCCGGCGGAATCGTGCGATTGGGAGCAGGCGTGTCGTGCGGTTGCAGAATTGACGCCCATTTGGGAACCGGGCACCAAGACGGGATACCACGCCATCACCTTCGGATGGATCCTCGGCGAGTTGGCGAGGCGAGTCGACGGTCGAGCATTCAGCCAGATCGTCAAAGAAGACATTGCGGAACCACTCGAGATAGACGACCTGTACCTTGGAATCCCAGATGACGTCGAGGATCGCGTGGCATTCCTCGATACGTTCCCATCCGAGCAGCCATCCCCGAATGCACTGGTCTGGCGCGTGATTCCGCCTGCATATCAGCCGTTGAGTGATTGGGCCAACCGGTCTGACTTTCGCCGAGCCTGCATACCTGCCGGAAACGGCATCATGACCGCTCGCGCGCTCGCTCGATTCTATGATGGTCTGATCTCCAGCACGCCGGGCACCAAGCTGCTCTCGCAGCAGCGACTTGATGTCGCAACCGAGCTGCAGACGGACGAAGACGACGTCGTGCTGGGATCACCGGCGCGCAAAGGCCTCGGGTATTGGCTCGGTGGCGAAGAACTTTCCAGCCTTGGGACGAGATCGACGTCCTTTGGTCACTCCGGTGCAGGCGGATCGATGGGATTCGCGGACCCGGAATATGAGCTTGCCTTTGCGCTGACAAAGTCACGTCTCGTGTCTGCCGAACCCGGAAAGTGGGCAGCCTACCTCGTCGCCAGTGAAGTACGAGATGCGCTCGGTATTCCGGAGTGAACAGCTTGCTTGAAAGTCAGAGGATGTCGTCGAGCGGGGGATCGTAGCCGCTACGCAGTCCTGCGCGCGTACAGATCCGCGGCGCTCTTGTCTGACTTCCAGCCGTTGACTCGCTCGAGGTCCCGCTCGAATCCGTGGCGAAGATCAGTTCCGAACCGCGAATCGATGAGTTTGGCCGCATGGAGCGCTGAGCCCACGCCGTATCCGGCTTCGAGGCGTGTCAGGTCGTCCCAATAGAATGCGCAACTGGCATACATCGCCAGCCGGAAGCGTTGGGCTTCCATCAGAGTGGCGAGCTTGGCCGCCTCTTCAGTTTCTGGAGCAAATCCGCGTTCCGTCGACCATTCTGCGAGTGACGTGATGCCGATTACGACGTCGACATACTCGTCACGCAACGTCCACAGATCGACGTCGAGCCTCGATGCGACCTCCTCGGTCACCATATCTACGCGGGCGGCCAGGCGGTCGAATGACTCTCGCAGTCCGCGTTTCCAGTCACCGTCGCCGGGCGTGCAGGGACAATCACCGTTCCAGCGCAGCAGTCCGTGGCCACATCCCCAGGAGGACCGCTCTTTGATCAGTACCGGCTCCCTTGAGAGTTCGAGCGCAAGGTAGCGTTCGAGCGTGACGACCTCGACGTCGCGCGACGGTGCCCGCACGGAAAGCAAGTCATGCAGGAAGTGATCCTTGAAGGGGTGGTGATGCCCATAGACTTCTCCGTCGCTGGCGATCACGACGGCTGGATTGAGCACTGATCCCTCAGGAATGGCGTTGAAGCGCGGCATGACGAACCGATCTACAAATTCGTCGGCGGAGTCGGTGTCATGCGGATTGAACGAAACCGTGCCCGAAAGCGGTCCTTCGTAGAACAACACGTCGATGCTCGCACCAGACGGCAGATCGACGCGATACGGACGGCGCGTATCGATCCGCTCGGCCGCCTGGTCCGGGCTGACAATAGTGAAGGTCAGTCCCTCAGTGACGCATGACTCGAGAGTGGCGATATCGACCGCTGTTTCGGGCAGCCAGATGCCACGAGGTCGTCTCCCATAGGTGTGCTCGAACCAGCGAATGCCCCAACGTAACTCGGTGCGTCGGTCACGCTCTGACGCGAGCGGAAGGATCGTGTGGTGGAAGCTCTGGGCGATAGCGTTTCCGAAGCCAGTCTCACGCACGGCGGTTTGATCCGCCTGCGCGATCCGCTTGAGGACCGCCGGGTGGTGGCGCTGCATCCAGATGGCGAGCGTCGGACCGAGGTCGAAGCTCATGCGGTCGAAATTGCCAAGCTCCGCGTTCGGTCGATAACACTCCGCGAGGATCTTTTCGTTGAAGTCGTGAAACGGCTGCGCGCCACGCTCCAGCGGCACGAGCCCCGTCTCGGGATCTTCCCGCGGCGGCTGATAAAAGTGGCCGTGAACGCACAAATATCGCGTCATGTCCCCGCTCTTGCCCCAACTTTATTGTTCAGCCCCGTGTCGGACGTCGCCACGCCGCAAATCAGAACGGGGCTGCCACCAGATTCATCGCGCTCGCGCCGGTGCCGACATCTCAACTCTTCGTCGAAAACCGGCTCGACTAAATAGCCATTTCGATCGATTACCTCGCGGGCAGATCGCCGTAATCGCGCGACGTTCGGCCCTAAACCCAGAGTCCCGGCACGCTTGTCAGTCGTCCGCCACTGGCATAGCAGATTCGACTGATGCCTCCTCAGGGTCGCGCAAGACCGCGCCAGTGTTGGCCGACGTCACCAGATGCGCGTAGCGTCGCAGATACTTGCTATCGATCGTCTGTCGGAACGGTTTCAACGAGCGGCGTCGCACGCTCATGTCAAGCTCGTCGAGCTCCACGTCCAGGCGATTGTTGGGGATGTCAATCGAAATGATGTCCCCCTCACGCACCAGGGCGATCGGGCCGCCCGCCGCGGCTTCGGGCGAGACGTGGCCGATGCAGGCGCCGCGCGTGCCACCGGAGAATCGTCCATCGGTGATCAACGCCACGCTGTTGCCGAGCCCCATCCCCATGAGGTTCGCGGTTGGCGCAAGCATTTCTTGCATGCCCGGACCACCCTTGGGACCTTCGTAGCGGATCACGATGACGTCGCCTGGGTTGATCTGCTTCGACAGAATCGCGCTTGATGCCGCTTCCATGGAGTCGAAGACGCGCGCCGGCCCACGATGCACGAGCATTTCGGGTTCGACCCCGGCCGTCTTGATCACGCCACCGTCTGGCGCCAGGTTGCCGGTCAGAATGGCCAGCCCGCCTCGCTCGCTGTATGCCTTCTCAAGGGGTCGGATGACTTCCGAATCCTTGATCTCAGCTCCGTCGATGTTCTCGCCCAACGTCTTCATCGTGACCGTCGTCTGGTCGAGATTGAGCACGCCGGGCTTGCGCGAAATCTCTTTGAGGATGGCGCTGATGCCGCCCGCGCGATGGACGTCCTCGATGTGCCAGTGGGAAGACGGGCTGACCTTACAGATGTGCGGCACGCGTGCGGCGACCTCGTTGATGCGCTCGAGCGGATAATCGAGCCCGCCTTCGATCGCCAGCGCCAGGCCGTGGAGCACGGTGTTGGTCGATCCGCCCATGGCCATGTCGAGCGCATAGGCATTGTCCATGGCGGCATGGGTGACGATCTTACGCGGCGTCAGATCAGCGTCGACCAGCTTCAGAAGTTGTGCGGCAGCCTGACGAGCAAGCTCGCTTCGCTCCTCTGTATCGGCCAAGATGGTCCCATTGCCTGGCAGTGCCAATCCCAACGCTTCCATCAAGCAGTTCATCGAGTTCGCGGTGAACATGCCCGAGCAGGAACCACAGGATGGGCAGCCATACTGCTCGAGCATCTGCAGTCGCTTCTCGTCGATCTTGCCGGCCTGGTACGCGCCGACACCCTCGAAGACCGAGATCAGGTCGACCTTCTGTCCGTCCGGCATGGTGCCCGCCGCCATCGGCCCGCCACTGATGAAAATCGTCGGGATATCCAGCCGCATGGCCGCCATGAGCATGCCGGGGACGATCTTGTCGCAGTTGGGAATGCAGATCATGCCGTCGAACTGATGCGCGCGAATCACCGTCTCGACCGAATCGGCGATGATCTCACGGCTCGGCAGCGAGAACTTCATGCCGATGTGGCCCATTGCGATGCCGTCGTCGACGCCGATCGTGTTGAACTCGAACGGCACGCCGCCCGCTTCGCGCACGGCTTCTTTGACGACCTTACCGAAGCGCTGGAGATGAACGTGTCCCGGGATAATATCGACGTACGAGTTCACCACCGCGATGAAGGGCTTACGAAAATCCTCTTCCGATCGGACCACTCCCGTGGCACGCAGCAAGCTGCGATGCGGAGCCCGCTCGAATCCCTTCTTGATGATGTCGGACCGCACGCGTCTTCCCTCTCTGCTTCCCTGTCGGAAAGAACAGCGCCTCCCATTTCTCGGTGACGCCAACTGGTGTGAGCTGGCGAGAATTATAGTACGGAATCGCAACCCGCGTACGGTCGCACCTTCAATCCATCGACATCGAAGGAAAGCTTCGTTGGTGACCCGAGTCTAGCAAGATCAAAATAAAGAATGCCGGCCCGTTGGGACCGGCATGTTTGTGTCGCGATTAGTGACGAGAACTGGCTGACTATTCCTCGGTTCGCTCGAGGGCCGCCTCGCCGGTGACGATGCCGAACTTCTCGGCCTCATCATCTAGATCAGTCTCATCGCTCAGACCGGCGGCTTCGCGCATCTTGTCTCGACGGTATTTCTTCACGGCCGCCTTGAGCGTCCCCAGCGCCAGCGTGGCGCAGCGGGGCCGCATTTGGACCGCTTCCTTGCCGAGGACCTCGATCATGGTGTTGTAGTCCGACTCGACGATGTCGTCGAGATCCCACTTCTCGTCTTCCATCAGCTCCATCAGGATCGACGCCGCGGCCTGACTGATGGTGCAACCTTCTCCCTCGAAGGAGACGTCCTTGACGCTCTTCTCGTCATCGTCGACGTCGAGGTAAATCGTAATCACGTCGCCGCAGCCGGGATTGCCGCCTGGCATGACGACGTCCGCCTCCGACAACGCATGTCGCCTGCGCGGATGCTCGTAGTGGTCGAGCAGAATCTCGATCTGCTCCTGTCGATCCATCAATCCTCCTGGGTCAAACTGTGCGCGGACATTCGTGTATCTGGCATCAAACGAGACACGAGGTTAGCGCTCGACTGGAACACCGATCACGTTGCCCCACTCGGTCCAGGAGCCGTCATAGTTCCGCACGGACGGATATCCGAGCAGCTCATGCAGCACGAACCAGGTGTGCGCCGAACGCTCTCCGATGCGGCAATACGTCACGATATCCTTGTCGCCGGTGATTCCCTGGCTTCCATAGAGCTCGCGAAGCTCATCACCCGACTTGAAGGTGCCATCATCGTTCACGGCCTTGCCCCAGGGGATACTCTTGGCGCCCGGGATATGACCGCCGCGGAGCGCTCCCTCTTGCGGGTAGTCCGCCATGTGCAGCAACTCGCCACTGTATTCACCGGGAGAGCGAACATCGACCAGCGGCTTCCCCTCGCCGACCTTCTGGCGATCCTTGTAGCCGATGTGATCCAGCACGTCAGAGCGGAAGGCCCGCAGCTCAGGGCGCATTGGTCGCGCGGCGTAGCTGGTGTGCGGATAGTTGGGCACCTCACGCGTCAGTGGTCGTCCTTCGGCTTCCCACTTCTTGCGGCCGCCATCCATGATGCGCATGTTCGTATGGCCCATATAGTCGAAGAACCAGTAGGCATAGGCAGCCCACCAGTTGTTCTTGTCACCGTAAAAGACGATCGTGGTGTCGTTGTCGATACCGAAGCGCTCCATCAGGGACACGAACTTTTCAGAATCGATGAAATCGCGGACGGTGGGATCCTGCAGGTCCTCATGCCAGTCGATCTTCACCGCGCCCGGTACGTGGCCGATGTCGTAGAGCAGGACGTCTTCGTCTGACTCGACGATGCGGATCCAACCTTCGTCCAGGTGATCCGCCACCCATTCAGTTGAGACGAGCAGGTCCGGATTGACGAAGCCGCGGTCGGAGACCGGTGCATTCTGCGTCATGGTTCGATCGTTCAAGGCTGTTCTCCCTTCCATTGCCAGCGCTGCCACCGTGCTATTGCCCTTGCTTCGAAGCGACGTGCGCGACTCAATCGGGGCCGCAATTGCCTAACCACGAAGCGGACGGTTGATATTCCATGCCGAATCCAAAGATGGGTTTCAGAGCGTCGAGATATTCATCCTGAGACTCGTTGACGAAACCCGACCTCCATAGTAAGGTATAACACGGTTGGAGTCAGGAATCATTCTCAGCTAGGAGTGACTCTCAATTGTCCTCCGAAAACGCGATCCGGATGACGACGCAGCGCGCCGCAATCCTCACTGAAGTTCAGAGCGCGGACAAGCATCTGACCGCGGGTGAGCTATTCGAGCGTGTTCGCCGCAAGTATCCGACGATCGCCTATGGCACGGTCTATCGCACGCTGCATTTGCTGGCGGAGCGTGGACTCATCCAGGAATTCCCGTTTGGTGACCAAGCAAGCCGGTTCGACAAGCGAACCGATCGGCACGACCACGTGCACTGCACGATCTGTGGCGAATTGACGGATGTGGACGTTCCCATCGCTGTGTTGGCGCGTCAAGTGGCCGCCGATCAGACTGGCTACGCCATTCAGGAGCACCAAACCGTCTTTTCAGGAGTTTGTCCCACGTGTCAGCTGACTCAAGCTACTGAGACTCAGGGACGGATGCGGTCGCATTAACGATCGGGCGGAATCGGTCGTGCGACGTCCAATCACATAGCGAGTTTCTCAACCTAATGGTATAATTAGTCGAAGAATCCTAGAGTGGAATAAGCAGGAAGTGGAGGTACCGGGCGCGCTTATGAGCGACAAAACGCCACTGTTTCAGATTGAGAATTTGCATGCCGGCATCGAGGGCAGCGAGATCCTTCGCGGGGTTGATCTGACGATCAATCGAGGCGAAGTCCACGCATTGATGGGCCCCAACGGCTCCGGCAAGAGCACGCTGGCGTACGTTGTCGCCGGCCATCCCAACTACGAAGTCCTGGAGGGACGCGTCCTCTTTAAGGGAGAAAACGTCCTCGAAATGAGCGCCGACGAGCGCGCGCAGCTCGGCATGTTCCTCGCCTTCCAATACCCTACCGTCATCCCTGGCGTGAGCATGGCGAACTTCCTCCGCCTGGCAGTCAACTCGGTTCGCGGTATGGACGAAGAGGGCAAGCCTGCTCTGTCTCCGCGCGAGTTCCGACGCCTGATGCGCGAGAAGATGGCGATGCTCAAGATGCCTGAGGCGTTCGCCACCCGCTATCTGAATGAAGGGTTCTCCGGCGGCGAGAAGAAGCGCGCCGAGATCTTGCAGATGGCGCTGCTCGAGCCCGATCTGGCGATCCTCGACGAGACCGACTCGGGCCTCGACATCGACGCACTCCGCATCGTCTCTGACGGCGTCAACTCGATCTTCAACGAGAACATGTCGATGCTGGTGATCACGCACTACCAGCGTCTGCTGAACTACATCAAGCCGCACTTCGTCCACGTGATGATGAACGGCCGAGTGGTGGAATCAGGCGGCGCGGACCTGGCCCTCGAACTCGAGGAAAAGGGCTACGACTGGCTAAAGACCGAATCAGAGGAAGCCGTCAACGCTTAGGCGCTGGTTTTCTCTTGAAGGAGCACACGCATGGTAACGAAGCCAGAAATCGGAGTCGAAGAGTACAAGTATGGGTTCGCCGACCCCGAAAATTACATCTTCAAGTCGAAGAAGGGGCTCAACAAGCAGATCGTAGAAGAGATCTCGCTCATGAAGGGCGAGCCGGAGTGGATGCGCGACTTTCGGTTGAAGGCGCTTGACTACTTCCAGAAGCGCGCGATGCCGAATTGGGGCGCGGATCTCAGCGATATCGACTTCAACGACATCTTCTATTTCGTGAGGGCCTCATCGCAGAACGAAAAAAGCTGGGATGACGTTCCCGAGTACATCAAGAATACGTTTGACAAGCTTGGGATTCCGGACGCGGAGCGTAAGTTCCTGGCCGGCGTTGGAGCTCAGTACGAGTCCGAAGTCGTTTATCACTCTCTTCGAGCTGATCTCGAGAAGCTTGGGGTCATCTTCTTGAGCATGGATCAGGCGCTCATCGAGTACCCGGACATCGTCAAGCAGTATTTCGGCACCATCATTCCGCCGAACGACAACAAGTTCGCCGCGCTCAACTCGGCAGTTTGGTCTGGCGGCTCGTTCGTCTACGTCCCCGAGGGGGTCAAGGTCGACGTTCCGCTGCAGGCGTATTTCCGTATCAACGCCGAGAATATGGGGCAGTTCGAGCGCACCCTGATCATCATCGAGAAGGATGCCTACGCTCACTACGTCGAGGGTTGCACCGCTCCGACATATTCGAGCAACTCTCTGCACAGCGCAGTGGTGGAGATCGTCGTCAAAGAGGGCGGGCGCTGCCGCTACACGACGATTCAGAACTGGTCCAAGAACGTTTACAACCTCGTGACCAAGCGTGCCGCGGCCTACAAGAACGCCACCATGGAGTGGGTTGACGGGAACCTCGGTTCGAAGGTCACCATGAAGTACCCGGCAGTCTGGCTCATGGAGCCGGGCGCGCACGGCGAAGTGTTGTCGGTTGCGGTGGCGTCGGATGGGCAGCATCTGGACGCCGGAGCGAAGATGGTCCACGTCGCACCGAACACGTCGTCGCAGATCACCTCGAAGTCGATCTCCAAGGGGACGGGGCGTTCGAGCTATCGTGGCCTGGTGAAGGTACACAAGGGTGCCCACGATGTCCGTGCAAACGTCGTCTGTGACGCGCTCCTGCTCGACGAGCAGAGTCGAACCGACACCTACCCGTACATGGAGATCGAAGAAGAGGCGGTTTCTGTCGGTCACGAAGCCACAGTAAGCAAAGTCGCGGACGAGCAGCTCTTCTATCTTCAGAGCCGTGGTATCAGCGAGGTCGATGCGATGAGCATGATCGTCAGCGGGTTCATCGAGCCGATTGCCAAAGAGCTTCCGCTCGAATACGCGGTCGAACTCAACCGCCTGATCCAGCTCGAGATGGAGGGCTCGGTCGGGTAATCGACCAGCATCGGCAGGCTGCGCACACGTTGTGGCTTGCTGGCTCGTCGCATTGAGCGATTGATTTGAGCGTCGAAACGAGGGGCGGGGCGTCCTAGGCGGTTGACCAGCAACGCCAGCACCCGCCCTTCAGCGTGAGGGAGAGCATGGAAGCATCCGTTCAGGAAGTGACGAAAGGGTTTTCACGAGAGTCGGTGGAGGATCTGTCGCGACAGCGACAAGAGCCGGACTGGGTACGTGCGAAGCGGCTGGAAGCGTGGTCGGCCTATGAGTCGCTTCCCATGCCAACTCGAACCGACGAGGAGTGGCGCCGCACCGATATTCGACGCCTTCCAATCAACGACGTGGCACCGTTTGCGGGGCTGGATGGCAAGGTCACGAGTCTGGCGGATCTTCCGGCTGACATCGCCGCCAATCTGGGCGACCCGGAACTTCGATCCGGCATCAATGTGCAGACCGACTCCGGAACCGTCTATTCCGAGATGAGTCAGGAGCTCGGCGCGCAAGGGGTGATCTTCAGCGATCTGGCAACGGCGATCGAGCAGCACCCGGACTTAATCAAGAAATACTTCATGACTGAGTGCGTGCCGTCGAACGAAAACAAGTTCGCCGCCCTGAATGGCGCGTTCTGGAGTGGCGGAACTTTCGTATACGTGCCCAAGAACGTCAAGGCAGAGGTGCCACTGCGCACTCACATCTACGCACGCACACCGGGCAGCGCCATCTTCCCGCACACGTTGATCGTGGTTGAAGAGGGTGCGTCGGTCGTGGTGGTCGATTCCTGGTCCTGCCCCACCACCGATGAGCCGATCATCGCCTCGGGCGTTGTGGAAATCTTCGCTGGCGAGACCTCGAAAGTTCGTTATGTCCAGTTTCAGAACTGGGGCCGCAACGTCTGGAACTTCACCACCCAGCGCGCCATGATCGAGCAGGACGCCCAGGTCAATTCGTTGAATGTGGCGCTGGGTTCGCGGCTCAGTAAGTCGCTCATCTCCGACAACCTGATTGGTCCCGGTGGGTCAGCGGAGATGCTCGGTCTCTTCTTCGCCGACGAGAACCAGCACATTGACCATCAGACGCGTCAGATGCACGTCTCGCCCTACGCCACGAGCGATCTCCTGTTCAAGGGAGCGTTGAAGGATCGTGCGCGCACCGTCTACTCTGGCTTGATCAAGGTCTTCCCGAACGCACAACGGACCGATGCCTACCAGGCCAACCGCAACCTCGTGCTGAGCCGCACCGCGCGCGCGGACACAATCCCGAATCTGGAGATCGGTGCCAACGACGTGCGTTGCACGCACGGTGCGACGATCGGTCAGGTGGAGGAGGAGTACATCTTCTACCTGATGAGCCGCGGCATCAATCGCACCGAAGCGGTCAAGCTGATCGTCGACGGCTTCTTCGACGAGGTCATCGAGCGCGTTCCGGTGCCGGAAGTTCAGGAGGAAGTTCGGGCGGCCATCGCTCGAAAGATCGGACTATGACAACGTCTCCCAAAATCCCGGCGGGCAAGCTCGACGTCGATCGTCTGCGGGCCGATTTTCCGATTCTGCAGCAGACGGCTCGCGGCAAACCCCTCGTCTATCTGGACAGCGCTGCCAGCTCGCAGAAGCCGCTGCAGGTCATCGACGCGTTGTCCGATTATTATCGGACGACCAATGCCAACATCCACCGGGGCGTCTACGAACTGAGCGAGCGCTCGACACAGGCGTATGACGATGCGCGCGCGAAGGTCGCACGACTGATCAATGCGGCGTCGCCACGCGAGTGCATCTTCGTGCGCAACACGACTGAAGGCATCAACCTGGTTGCCAGCTCTTGGGGGCGCAGCAACCTGACCGAGGGTGACGAGATCGTCCTTTCGATCCTGGAGCACCACAGCAACCTCGTCCCGTGGCAGATCGTCGCCGCCGAACGGGGCGCCAAGCTGCGGTTTATCGACATCGATGAGGACGGCAGGCTGAAACTCGACCAGCTTGACGACTATCTCGCGTCAGGCCGGGTCAAATTAGTTGCCATCACGCAGGTCTCCAACTCACTCGGAACAATCAATCCGGTAAGCGAGATCGCAGCCAAGGCTCACTCGGCGGGAGCGTTGGTGCTGATCGACGGGGCGCAGAGCGTGCCGCATATGTCAGTCGACGTGCGGGCCATCGGCGCCGACTTCCTGGCCTTTTCCGGACACAAGATGCTGGGACCGATGGGGATCGGCGTCCTCTACGGCCGGCGCGAGCTGCTCGAGGCGATGCCGCCCTACATGGGAGGCGGCGATATGATCCGCACCGTCGAGCTCGAACGGTCCACCTACGCCGATCTTCCGGAAAAGTTCGAGGCAGGCACGCCGAGCGTCGCGGACGCCGTCGGACTCGGCGCGGCCATCGACTATCTCAACGGCGTGGGCCTAGCCGAGACGCGCCAGCACGAAAAGGACATCGTGCGCTACGCACTGGCGACGTTGCGCGAGGTCCCGGATGTGCGACTCTTTGGCCCTGAGGGAGACGACCGGGCCGGAGTAATCAGCTTCGCCGTCGGTGACGTCCATCCTCACGACATTGCCAGTATTCTGGACGGTGAAGGAATCGCCGTGCGAGCAGGCCACCATTGCACCCAACCGTTGATGAATCGACTGGGCGTTATGGCCACGACGAGAGCCAGCGTTTACCTCTACAATGATGAGAGGGATGTCGACCACCTTGTCGACGGCATAATGAGCGTGCGCAAGATCTTTGGCCTTGGAGCGTGACCCGTGGCTGACCTCTATCGCGAGCAGATCCTCGACCATTCCCGCCACCCACATAATTTCGGCGAGATCGAGGATCCCGACTTTACGTACGAAGACAGCAACCCACTCTGTGGCGACCGTGTTCGCATCGACGTGAAGGTTGCGGACGGCGTGATCTCGGACATCAAGTTTTCCGGCCGAGGCTGCGCCATAAGCCAGGCGGCCGCCTCGATCCTGACCGAGATGGTCAAGGGGCAAGAGCTTAACGAGGTGAAAGAGATCTCGGCGCAAGATATGATCGACGAGCTCGGAATCGATATCAGTCCAGCGCGTGTGAAGTGCGCGCTATTGGGGCTGAAAGTGCTGAAATCGGGTGCCTACGGGCTGACCGACTGGCCGCATCAGGAGTGACGACCGCCTTGGCTGCCACGCTGCCAGGGGAGACTGGAGGGCAATTTGGCCAAATTCACCGCTGAGGACGTGCGAGAGAACCTCAAGACCGTGTATGACCCGGAAATCGGCATTAACGTGGTCGATCTCGGGCTTATCTACGACGTCGATCTCGAAGACGAGTCCGACAAGACCGGCGTCGTCGTAACGATGACACTCACGTCGATGGGCTGTCCGCTGGGTCCGATCATCATGCAAGAAGTCAACGGCGCGCTTGGTGGTCTTCCCGACATCGGCGAGGTTGGCGTCAACATCGTCTGGAGTCCGCCGTGGACACCCGACATGATGAGCGAGGAAGCCCGCGACGAATTAGGCATCTGGTAGCCAGATTTCACCCGTCAAATCTTCACACCCGCCTCGGATCCGAGGCGGGTGACTTGTTTCCGCGACACTTCGTCGTCTATCCTGGGCACCCGAACAAGATGACCCACGGGCGCGGCTTCGGCTGGCACCCGGATGGGCAAGGAGGTCTCAACTGTGTCTCGCCAGGGGCGAATCGTCGCGGTCCTGCTCGTCGTGATCCTGGCAGCGGCGTGTCGTGGTCCGTCCGATCCAGGAAGTTCCAACACGCCCGCCATTTCACCCACCCCAACGCTTGAGCAGATCTCGCAGGAGGTCGCCACGCCATCCCCAACTCCAAGCCCAACGCCTTCGCCGACTCCTACTCCCACGCCGTCTCCGACTCCGGAACCGACGGCCACGCCAACTCCCACGCCCTCTCCGACACCGACGGTGCAGGCGAGCCCAACGCCGATCCCATCGGCGCCGGCCATCACCGTTACGCAAGCCGACACGACCCAGAAGGTCGTAGCGTTGACCTTCGATGCCAACATCGATACCGGCTACGCCGCGCAGATCCTCGACATCTTGAAACAGAACGGCATCAAGGCGACGTTCGGACTTACCGGGGTTTGGGCTCAGCAGAATCCGGACCTCGTCAAGCGCATGGTCGGCGAGGGGCACCAGATCATCAACGAGAGCTACGATCACAAGTCCTTCACGGGGTTCTCGACCGGTGACAAGGCGTTGACCACACAGCAGCGTGCCGAAGAGCTGCAAAAAATGCGAGACATCGTCCTGAACGTGGCGAACTACGACGTGAAGCCATACTTCCGCGCGCCGTATGGCGACGTCGATGGTTCGGTCCTGCAGGACATCGCCGACGCCGGGTACTCGGTTAATGTGACCTGGTCGATCGACACGCTCGGTTGGAGCGGAATGACCGCCGACGACATCGTCAAGCGAACCGTTGATGGTGTCTCGCCCGGTGCGATCGTGGTCATGAACATGGGAGCAAACTCAGAAGACACACCGGCGCTGCCTCGCATCATCACGCAGCTCAGAGACGCCGGATACTCCTTCGTGACGGTGAAGAAGATGGTTGGGAGGTAGGTCGGACTGATTCGCTCCTGATCGATTGTCTCGGTCGGGAGCCGGACAATCGCAAATGAACAGGGAGGGAATGCAGATGCCAGATCTAACAAAGGTCTACCAGTACGTCGACGAACATTCCGACTCTATGATCGCGGATCTCCAACGGGTCATTCGACAGCCGTCGATCTCATCGGCCAACATCGGTGTGCGCGAGTGCGCGGCGCTGCTGGTCGAGATGATGGGTGAGCTTGGCATCGATGCGCGTGCCGTCGACACGGACGGACTTCCGGTCGTGTATGGCGAGATCAACGAAGCCGGTCCAGACGCCCACACGCTCGTCATCTATAACCACTACGACGTGCAACCTGCCCCCGAGTCGGACTGGGAGTCGCCGCCATTCGACGCCCGCATCGTCGGCGACCGCATCATTGGTCGCGGCGCGACTGACGCCAAGGGCAATTTGATGTCGCACCTCAAAGCGGTCGAAGCCCTACGCGCCACGACGGGCATGCCTATCAACGTCAAGTTCGTCTTCGACGGCGAGGAAGAATCGGGCAGTCCAAGTCTGCCGGGCTTCGTGAATACGCACCTCGAAATGCTCAAGGCGGACGCAGCCCTCTCGTTCGACGGCGGATTCGACGCTGGAGATGTCCCGCGCATCAATCTGGGCAGTAGCGGTCTCCTCTTCATCCAGATGCGGGCCAAGGGTGGGTCGAAAGACCTCCACTCCGCGCGAGCGCGCTTGGTGCCGAATCCGGCGTGGAAGCTGGTGTGGGCCCTGGCGTCGATGAAAAGCCCGGATGGGCGCATTCTGATCGACGGCTTCTATGACGACATCCGTCCACCGAGCGCTTTGGAGCGACAGCTCCTGGAGGACGCGGGCTGGAACGACGCCGCTCAGCAGCGGGATTTGGGCGTCGACCAGTTCCTGGGCGGTGTCTCCGGTGTCGACGCGCTGCAGCAGCTCCTCTTCACACCGACGTGCAACATTGCCGGGTTTGCGTCTGGCTACGTCGGAGAGGGCAATAAGACGCTGCTGCCATCGACCGCCGCGGTCAATGTCGATTTCCGTCTCGTCGCGGACCAGAATCCCGAGGATATCTACGCGAAGGTGCGCAAGCACCTCGACTCGCACGGGTTCAACGACATCGAGATCAGCAGCGAAAGCGGCATCGAGCCATCTCGCACCAATGCGGACTCACCCTTTGCGAAGATCGTCGCCGAAGCGGCACGCCAGGTCTACCAGCGTGAGCCTACCGTCCGTCCAACAGGCGACGCGTCTGGTCGGCAAGGCGTTTGGCTGGCGGGCAAACTCGGCATTCCCGGTGCTGGAACGGCAGTTGGTCCGCCCGACTGGCACGGACACGCGTCCAACGAATTCATGACGCTCGGTCACTACCTCAACGGCATCAAATATGCCGCAACAATCTGGACGCTCTATTCGCAAACGTCGCTCGAGAAGACGCGCTGAGGCGCCGTCGAGAAGGGGATTGACATGCCGCGACCCATCGAGATCAACGATCTCGGCACGATCAAATACGTCGGTGATCCGCAAATATCGCCGAACGGAAAGACCGTTGCCTACGTGGTGACGGAGGCCGATATTCCAGGCAAGACCTATCACTCCTCGATCTGGCTCGCCTCGACCGATGGCTCCTGGAACCGGAAGTTCACGCACAGCAACGCCAAAGACTCTTCTCCACGTTGGTCGCCCGACGGCGCGACGCTGGCCTTCCTCTCGGATCGCTCCGAGAAGACGCAGCTCTATCTGATGCCGGTCAACGGTGGTGAAGCGCAGCGGTTGACCGATCTCAAGAACGGAGTCGCGGAGCCTGTCTGGTCGCCGGATGGGTCGACCATCGCGGTGACGAGCAAAGTCGGGCCGGAGGGAATGATTCGGCTGTCGGAGATGACAGCGGACGATCGCAAGAAGGACGAAGAGAAGAGCGACGTCAAGGTCATCCGCACGTTGCGGTTCCGGATGGACGGAGAAGGCTTTCTCGGCGATCTCAAGCGACACATCTTCCTTGTCGCCGTGGATGGCAGCGAGATCACCCCACTCACGGACGGCGATTGGGACGACAACCAGCCATCATGGTCGCCGGACGGTAGTCAAATCGCGTTTGCATCAAATCGGACCGACGACCGCGAATTCAACCGCAAGTCGGACATCTGGATGGCGAACGTCAACGATCGGTCCGTCCAGGCAGTCACCGCTGGGGACGGCCAATACGGCACGCCCGCATTCTCGCCTGATGGCGGCAAGATTGCCTACGTCGGGTTTCCTTTGAGCGAGCAATACGGTCCGAACACGATCAGTGGACTGTGGGTCAAGTCCCTGCCAAACGGAGAAGCACACAACGTCGCGGAGCGCATCGATCGAGATATCTCCGGCACGGCCATCAGCGACGCACATTACGTGGCCCCGGCACAGGTCCCGGTCTGGGACAACGACGGTCAGGCCATCTACGCCAACTACGCGGACCGCGGCAGCGTGCCGATCGGACGTTTCCAGCTCGACGACTCGTCTTCCCGCATCGTGCATGGCATGCGCGAAGTTCTGAATTTCAGTCGTGCCGACGATGGGACGCTGGCGCTGTTGATCTCCGATGCGACGCATCCTTTCGAGGTCTTCGTCTGTGATGCCGACGGCTCTAACGAACGGCGCGTCAGCCACGCGAACGACTCGTTCCTCGAAGAGGTCAACATCCCTCAGCCAGAATCGATGATCGTGACGAATATCGACGGCATCGAGATCGACGCGTGGTTGCTGCCGCCGCCCGATTTCGACGAATCCAAGAAGTATCCAATGATTCTTGAGATCCACGGCGGGCCACACGCGATGTACGGCAACACCTTCTATCACGAGCTTCAGGTCTATGCGGCTCGCGGTTACCTGGTCCTCTATTGCAACCCGCGAGGGAGCACCGGAGCCGGCCAGCAATTCGTCAACGCGGCCGCCGGAGATTGGGGCGGTTGCGACTACGAGGACATCATGGACGTGGTGGCTCACGTGAGCGAGTTCCCGTATGTCGACTCGTCTCGCATGGGAGTAACCGGCGGCTCGTATGGCGGCTACATGACCAACTGGATCATCACTCAGAACGATCATTTTAAGGCTGCGGTCACTCAGCGAAGCACGGTCAATCGCCACAACCTCTTCGGAACCAGTGACTTGGTTTGGTCATATGCTGGCTGGGAATTCGGGGGTTCCGCCTATGAACGGCCCGAGTTCTATCTCGAACGATCACCCTTGACGTACATCAAGAACGTCAACGCGCCTGTCCTGATCATGCACAGCGAGAACGACCTGCGCTGCCCGATCGAGCAGTCTGAGCAGCTCTTCGTCGCGCTGAAGCTGCACGGCAAGACGACCGAATACATCCGATTCCCGAACGAGAGCCACGGACTCTCGCGTACGGGACGCCCCGATCACCGCGTCGAGCGACTGGAGCGGGCCGCCGAATGGTTCGATCGCTACCTGTAAGGAGACCGTCGCTCGAGCGTCGGGACTTTTCCGACAGCCCGCTGCAATTACTCGGAAGTCATACGGTCATGGTCTATACTCCGCCCCGTTTACGGTTCGTCGGCAAGATCCGGCGACGCAAACGGGGTCGGCATGTTTCGTCTCGATCCTTCGAATCCAGGGGCCAGCTGGATCGACTTCGCCGGTCCAGAGGGGGGAATATGTTCAAACGCATCGGAGCCATATTGGCTGTAAGCAGCATATTGGTCTTGCTGCTCGCGGCCTGCGCGGGAATCAGCAGCAGCAACAGCGGCGACAACGGTTCGCCCGACGGAGCCATCGTCATCAAAGAGACCGAGATGAAGTTCACGCCGAGCAACATCACCGTTCAAGCCGGTCAGACCGTGAATATCAAGCTCGTCAACGACGGCGTCGTGATGCACGACTTCACGATCGACGATCTGGACGGCCAGCAGGTCTCGAAGCCGCTGAACGCAGGCAAGAGCACCACGTTCTCGCTGACGGCTCCGAGCACGGCGGGCACGATCAACTTCTATTGTTCGCAGCCTGGACACAAAGCGGCTGGAATGTCCGGAACAATCACCGTTCAGTAGCCGCTTCACGGCCTCATTCCTGCAACGTTTGCCCCGCGAATTCCCTGTCGGGCGCGGTTCGCGCTAAGATAGAGAAAACAGACGCGGGGCTCATTTTGCGTATTGCACCGCTCCAAGGCGAGGGAGGCCAACTAGTGACCAGCTATTCCACGATCAGTGAGCTACTCGACCATCTCAAGCCCGCGGCGGAACTGCGAAACGGTTCGATCGCCATTACCGATGAGAACGCGTTCACCGGTGAAGTGCTCGATCGTTTGGTCTACAGCGCCGTCTTTGGTGACGAAAGCGTGAAGGCGGCGTCGCGCTGGATCATCTGGCAGGCGGGCCAAGAGCTTGGCACATTACCGGCGTCGATTCACGACTTCTACATGGCCGGTGGGCGCGACGAGTGGCGTAATCAGACGACGCCCGCTATCAACGTGCGTGGCATGGTCTACGACACAGCCCAGGCCGTGATTCGCGCCGCTCAGAAGAACAACGCCAAGCAATTCATCTTCGAGATTGCCCGATCGGAGATGGGCTACACCGACCAGAAGCCCGAGGAGTACGCCACGGTCATCCTGGCCGCCGCACTGAAACAGGGTCATCGCGGACCCCTCTTCATTCAGGGCGACCACTTCCAGATCAACGCCAAGAATTACGGTGCGGATGCGGAGAAGGAGCTTAGCGGCCTACGCGACCTTATCGTTGAGGCGCTCGACGCGGGCTTCTACAACATCGACATCGACAGCTCGACCATCGTCGACCTATCACGGGCAACGGTGGCGGAGCAGCAAGAGCTGAACTACGAGCGCTGCGCCGAACTGACCGCCTACATTCGCGAGCATCAACCTGACGGCGTGATGGTGTCGGTCGGTGGAGAGATCGGCGAGGTCGGCGGCAAGAACAGCACGGTCGAGGACCTCGAAGCCTTCATGACCGGTTACAACAAGACGATCGCGGCCATGGACGGTAACGTCGTCGGCATCAGCAAGATCAGCGTCCAGACCGGCACCAGTCACGGCGGCGTGGTGCTCCCCGACGGCAGTATCGCCGACGTCAGCGTTGATTTCGACACGCTCGGCGATCTCTCGAAGGCGGCACGCGAGAAATATCACATCGGCGGAGCGGTGCAGCACGGGGCGTCCACATTGCCGGAAGTCGCGTTCAATCGCTTCTCTGAAGCCAACGCTTGTGAGGTCCACCTGGCGACCGGCTTCCAGAACATCATCTACGACAGTCAGTCCTTCCCGTCCGATCTGCGCGACAAGATCTATG
Organism: uncultured Chloroflexia bacterium; assembly: GCA_963822235.1. Classification (GTDB taxonomy): domain Bacteria; phylum Chloroflexota; class Chloroflexia; order Thermomicrobiales; family Thermomicrobiaceae; genus CALAGB01. Next base: position 1,024,772 of record CAWGGU010000001.1, on the reverse strand, counting down.
CCTGGCTTGCCGAGAATCGGGCCAGCGAGCGCAAGCCGGATATGACCGATGCGCAGTTCTATTACACGACGCGCAAGCGGGGCTTCGGGCCTTTCAAACAGCAGATTTGGGACATGCCGGCCTCCACCCGTGAGGAGATCAGTGGCGAGCTGGAAGAGAAATTCGATCTGATCTTCAAGCGGCTCAACGTGGTCGGCAGCGCGGATCAGGTCGATCGCATCGTGAAACCCAGCCGCCGATCAAAGCCGGTTCCCGAGGCGTTGCAGAAAGCTGCCGTCTCTTAGTCTTCCCAGCCGATCCGGAAACAACGAACAGGCGAGGCAAATGCCTCGCCTGTTTTCGTGCGTCGCCGCCTTTGCCGCGTACGAGTTCACGTCTGCAAATGATGGGCGCTTAGCGGGTAGTTGCCGACGGTTCCCGATCTCGACCAGGCTCTTGCTCAGGACGCAAATAGACGAGGTATTCATTCATACCCACTTTGAGGACTCGACGCACGGTATAGAGGCAGCCGCGTTCGCGCAGGGAACGACCGGGACTAATGCGCGCCGCGCGAATCTCCCGTTCGGTTCTGGAGACGATCTCGTAGGTGACACGTCCACAGTGCGAACAACGGAAATACTGATCCGACTCGTCGGTCGGACCGGCGAGCCCCCGCTGAACCAGCACCGTGTGACTGCTTCCACAGTCGGGACAGATCCGTTGTTCGGACGTGCTCACCTCGTGCTCGTCCTCCTTGAACGTGTCCCGAACCCCAAGGTCTCACGGCGAGTTCGATCAGCAACCAAGTTGTATCTCAGCATTGAAAACCGAATACCATAGACTGGCGCATTTCGCAACTCTTCATGTGACGGCAACATGACCCGCATGCAGACAATCAGTCTGTCCTGCGGGCCGCTTCCACTGCTCGGTTCATTCGTCATATGCAATCTACTTGCATGAGATGTGTAATTTATCCGCAGAGGCGCAAGGCATGGCATACTAGGCCTGTTGCGGGGTGCCCGCTGGCTGCGAGCCTGCAATTGCTCGCTTATGGATCAGTCGCCTCGATCGATCCACACAGAGGTTCCTCGCTCCCCAAGTCTATGAACGTCTGATCGCGGTGTTCACCGCGATTGGGACGATTCCGAAGACATCTGAGATGTCCGCAGTCCGCATCGATGAACTCGAGTCGCTCGGCATGATGCATCGTCGTCGCTCATCGCCCCCGTTTAACGTGCAAGCCGATCGAACTCTATCTGCGAGTGCGCGCCGAGAGGGAGGGTGAGCGTGATCCAGCAAACACAACACAAAAACGGCGATGAAGGAATGCCGTCCGATGGATTACCGGGAAGCGCGCGCGACCTCCTCGAGCGACGGCGTCTCATCATTGCGTCTAATCGCGGTCCGTTCGAATACCAGATCGAAGAAGATGGCTCGTACAGTACCAAACGAGGGAGCGGTGGAGTAGTCACGGCGGTTGGCGCGATCAGTCGCTACAGCGAACTAATTTGGGTCGCGAGCGCAATGACCGAAGGCGACCGGCAACGGGCGACGGATGCACAAGAGGCCGACGAGACCATGATCACGCCTCCCGACTCAGACGTGAGCCTTCGCTTCGTTCTGGCCGATCCTGACGCATACGACGGCTACTACAATAGGATCTCCAATCCGCTGTTGTGGTTCCTCCAGCATTATCTCTGGGACACGCCACGCGCTCCTGACATCAACGAGGAAACGTGGCATGCGTGGCGTCATGGCTATGAGATCGTCAACAAGCAATTCGCCGATGAAATCGTCGAGGTGGCACGCGCCAGTGAGACTCGTCCGCTGGTCATGCTGCAGGACTACCACCTCTACCTCGTTCCTGGGCGTATTCGCGAGTTGATGCCGAACGTGATCATGCAGCATTTCATCCACATTCCGTGGCCGGATCCGGATTACTGGCAACTGCTGCCACGCGATATGCGTTCGAGCATCTGCGCGAGTCTCCTCGGCAACGACATCGTCGGATTTCAAACCAACGCGCACGCGAGAAGTTTTATGAACACCTGTGAGGCGAATCTCGACGGCGTCGACCTTGACTATCGTGGCCGCCAGATTCATTACCGCGGTCGTACCACCCGGGTTGCGGCGTATCCGATCTCAATCGACTGCGACGAGGTAGAAGCAGTCGCGGCCGGTGACGAGGCGTTGAAGCACGAGGAGCACCTCGAGAACTTCCTCAATGAGCACACCATCGTGCGCGTCGACCGGGCGGAGCCGAGTAAGAACATCGTGCGTGGATTTCTGGCCTACGACCGATTTCTGGAGGAGTTTCCGGATTTCATTGGACGGGTGAACTTCCTGGCCTATCTCGTACCATCGCGACTCGAGGTGCTCGAGTACGTCGATTATCTCGACGACATCAATACGATCGTCGGACGCATCAACACCAAGTACGCCAACGCCGCCGAGAACGATGGCGTGGCCTGGCAACCCATTCAGGTCTTCATTGGTGACGATTATCCGCGGGCGCTGGCGGCTATGAAGCATTACGACGTGCTGCTTGTAAACGCCATATTTGACGGCATGAATTTAGTGGCCAAAGAGGGCGCGCTCCTCAACAAACGAGACGGCGTGATCATCCTCTCGGAGGCGGCCGGCGCCTATCAACAGCTTGGCCCGTATTCAATTACCGTCTCGCCAACCGATGTGGAAGGCACCGCGGCAGCGATCCATACCGCCATCACCATGGACCCAGAGAAGAGAGCCGCGTGGTCGCGTGACCTACGCGAGCTGGTACGCCGCGAGAACATTCGGGCCTGGATCTACGCGCAGCTCGAGGATCTGGCGCTGCTGCCGGAGGTAGCCGACTGATCTTACGCCGGCAGTGATCAGTCGAGAACGCCCGCAGCATTTAAGGCCGCTAACGTCGGCTCGAGCGGCAGCGCGTATCGCACATGATCGTCACGGCCGACCACCGTCGTCGCTCGGAAGAGCGCGTTGACGACGGCCTCTTCGGTGGATTCGACCGTTGCCTGGAACAGAGCGTCGATCAGCGCCCCACTTTCAACCACGTGCTCGAAGCTGAGTGTGGTGCTCGTCGGCTCATGAGGGATACGAAGAGCGTTCGAGAACGCGATGATGTAGTCGCCGCTTCCATTGCCCGAGATCGACCCAAGCCGAGCAAGACCCAGAGATGCTCGCCGGGCCAGACGCCGCAAAGCGCGGTCGAGCATGGGTGCATCGGTCCCGACGATGACGATGATCGACCCGGCTTCGGGCACGACCTCAGGCGGATTCCAGTCGACAAGCAACCGGCCAATCGGCACTCCAGCGATGGTCAGTTGATCGCGTCGACCAAAGTTGCCGAGCACGATCGCGCCGACGGTGTAGCCACCAAATTCGTCGGGAAGCTTGCGCGACGAAGTTCCGATGCCCCCTTTGAAGCCAAACAGCGACATGCCCGTGCCCGCGCCGACCGTCCCCTCTTCGATCGATCCGGACCGAGCCGACTGAATCGCGGCGAGCACGTGTTCATACCTCACGTGGCGACCTTGCATGTCATTGAGATAGTTATCGGCGCACTCCGTCACGACCGTATTGACGGTTGACGTCGTGATGGCAACGTCAGGATTGCCAGTGATCGAGTATTGAGCCAACGCATCGACGACGCGGCCGACGTTCATGGTGCCGGTCATGGCGATCGGACTCTCGATGACGCCAAGCTCGTCGATCTGCTCCTGACCGAAGCACTTGCCGAACCCGTTGAGGACAAAGACGGCGGCAGGCACCTTCTCGCGGAAGAGGTTGCCTCCGTGCGGAAGGACCACACTCACGCCGGTCCGAATTGGACCGTGTCCCGGCCTCAGCACTCCGGAGCCCTCGATCAACGTCGTGTGCCCTACGAGCACGCCGTCGACGTCTGTGATCGCGTTGTGTGGACCCGGTTGCATCGTGCCGAGGTTCAGCCCGACGTCTCGTGCCCGCGGCCGCGAATTCTGTGTGGTCATCTCAACTCCTCATCAGAAATCGGTGGAACGCTTTGGCGGCTCTCCGTGTTCCAGGGTTCATCCGTGCGCTTCTGTTTCAAATGCGCAGGTCTGTTTCGCATTCGACCCGATCGTTCTCGTCGATCGCGGGCTATCATAACGTAGCTTGATTCGACTGCGACTCGCGGTCGGGATAACGTCGCCGATTCGGAATGGCGCGATCCCTGCGAGGACTGGACGGGATCCACTGGGACACCCTTGTCCACATCAAATTCAGGAACACGAACGTGAAAATGAGGAACCACCTATGAACATCGCACGGTTCACATTGACGCTCTTTCGTACGCTCACCAGCTCATCGAACTCGGGAACCGGCGTCGGGAGCGATCGATCACGCGCCAAAGAGTACAACCGTGCCAAGCAAAGAGTCATGCTGATTGGTCTGGCGGCCTCCATGATCGGAGGCGCGATCTTCGCGCTCAGCGGTCTGCCAATGCGGATCAGCGAGCGCATCGATCGGATCAGCCCGAACAAGTGGCTGAATCGCAGCATCTTCGCAGGGCGTGCTGACGGTAGGAGAACTGCTGATTGGGCTGCCGCTCGGCTACTTCAGCGGATTCGTCCTGGAGCATCGCTACGGATTGAGCAATCAGTCACGATCGCAATGGTTCAGCGAGCAACTCAAGGGTCTCGTAGTGTCGCTCCCGTTCGCCGCACTCGGCACCAATTTGATCCTCGAAATTATCGGACGCTGGCCGAAACGTTGGTGGGCGATCGCCACGTCTCTCGCGCTGCCGTTTACCGTCCTGCTCTCGCAACTCTCACCCGTCCTGCTCATGCCCATCTTCAACAAGTTCGAGCCACTGAAAGACACCGTTCTCGCCGATCGATTGAAGAACCTGGCGCGAGAGTCAGGGATCAACGTCGCCTCGGTTATGCAGATGGACATGAGCCGCCAGACGAACAAGGCCAACGCCTTCTTCGCGGGGATGGGACGGACGCGTCGCATCGTTTTGGCCGACACCATGCTGGAGCGATTTTCTCCGAAAGAGATCGAAGTCGTCGTGGCTCATGAGATTGCCCATCAGGCTCATCGCGACCTGTGGTGGATGATTGGGATGGGGACCTTATTCACCGCCGGGATTTCCTGGGCAGTCGATCTCGTTGCCAAGCGGTTCGTGAGCCAATTCGGCGACCGTTTCCAACTCCGGTCGATCTCGCACGTCTCGGCCCTGCCGCTGCTTAGCTGGCTGCTGGCCGTAGTGGCATTTGCGCTTGCACCGCTGCAAAATCTGCTGTCCCGCGTCATCGAGCGACGCGCGGACACCTACGCCTTGCGCTTGACCAATGATCCGAAATCGTTCGAGTCGGCCATGAGCCTGTTAGGTGAGATGAATCTGGACGACCCGAAACCATCGGCTTTCGTGAAATACACGATGTACAGCCATCCGCCGATAACGGAGCGCATCGCCCGAGCGCGACGCTTCGCACGCGGTGAAGGCTGATGATCGCCAGTCGCCCGACTACTTCCGCGCTCTCAAGAGCACCTTGAAGTCGTTGAACGACACGACATGACCGTCCTGCTGCTCGACTGAGAAGTGCTCGCGACACGCCTCGTCGGTCGCCAAAATCCAGTCGGAGAGGGCGGCGGGTTCACCTTCGGCCATACGGGAGCGTTCCGTCCAGGAGTCGAACTCATGACGCTTGACGATGACTTCCGACATCTCGAGCGTCAAACCAGCGTTTGTCAAGAACGACGTCCACTCCGGCATCGAGTAAGCACGGACGTGGCTGGGATCGCGCCACTGCTCGACCTTGTTGATGAACGCATCGTAGTCCTGGTTGTCCGGCGAGAGGCTGTCGATCAGAACGAAGGCGCCACCGGGAACCAGCACCCGTGCCACCTCGTTCACAAAGGACTGGACATCCGCGAAGTGGTGCGGCGCGATCCGGCACGTGACGAGATCGAATGATTCATCCGCGAATGGAATCGACTCGGCGGCCGCGGCGATCACGCCGACGGGCTCGATGTCACTTTCACGCGCAAAATCACGCGCGTGAACCAGCATCTGTGGGGTTAGATCGAGCATCGATACGTCGCGCACGAGCGGCGCGAGAGCGATCGCCGTGTGCCCGCCGCCGGTAGCCACGTCGAGTACGCGCATGTTCTGCGTCGGCTCCGCGACCTCAACCAATCGAGCCAGATCCTTGCCGAGCCGGTGCGTTTCGCTTTTGACATAGGCGTCCCCGGCCGCACCGAACTGCTCACGCGCCCTCCGTTGAATCTCCTGCGCCGTCATGTCACATCATCCTTTGCATCAGTCCCGAATCAGCGGTCGAAGAACCTTGGAATAGAGCCCTTGCCGATGATAACGTTTCTTCGGTGCCGGTGCGTATTCCGGCCGGTGGGAGTCGCCCGGCTCAATGTTCCTTCAACTCGGTCGATTTGCCTATCGCCATCGCTGGCGCATCATCGTCGCATGGCTGGTCTTCTTCGTCGCCTCGATACCGATTCTTCCGCGTGTGACCGGAGTACTTGCCGTCGGCGGCTTTTCCAGTCGAGGAACCGAGACCGATCGAGCCCAGCACATCCTCGAGACGCAGATTCCGGGCTACAGCCCCTCGGATCTGGTCGTCATCTTCCACAATCCGACGCTCAACGCCAACTCACCGCAGTTCGTCACGCAAGCGCAAACCGCGCTGAACGATGTGCTCAAGCTGCCGCACGTGACCGGCGAAACGACCTATCTGCAGAATCCGCGGCAGATTTCCAACGATGGACATACCGCTTTCGTCCTCGTCCACCTCGACCTTCCATCGGAGCAGGCACAACGGCTGGTCGCCAACGTGCGCGACACAATTCACCCCACGTCGCTCGAGGTCCGCGTCGCTGGAGGACCGGCCTTTTACGCCGACATCGAGACGGTAACCGAGCACGACTTGCGACGCGCCGAGATGATCGCCATCCCATTCGCGTTGTTGGCATTGGTGCTCGTCTTCGGCAGCCTCGTCACGGCGGGAATCCCAATCGTGGTGGGCGGGATCAGCGTCGCCTGCGTGCTCGGAGCGATCTTTCTGACCGCGCACGTCGTCGATCTATCGATCTTCGTCCTCAATCTGGCAACGCTTCTCGGTCTTGGGCTCGCCATCGACTATTCCCTCTTCATGACCAGTCGTTTCCGCGAAGAGTTAGCCGTGCGCGACGAGCCGGATGCCATCGCGATCACGGTCGCCAGCGCAGGCAAAGCCGTCTTCTTTTCCGGTCTGACGGTGCTGATTGGCTTGAGCGGTCTGGCCGTCTTCAACATCATGTTTCTGCGTTCGGTGGGAGTCGCCGGAGCACTGGTCGTGCTCTTCGCCGTTCTCGGAGCGTTGACGCTGTTGCCCGCTGTTCTGAGCGTCATCGGGACGCGTGTCGACCGGCTCTCGATCTATCGCCGCGGCAGCGATTCGGGAACCTTCTGGCATGGGCTGGCCGATCGCGTCATGGCCCACCCCTGGGTCGTCATGATCCCGGTCGTCAGCTTGCTGCTCCTGCTTGGCACACCCTTTTCGCGGGTGAACCTGAGCTCGCCGGACGCGACGATCCTGCCGCTGTCGACCGGCTCCCGACAAGGATTCGAGCTACTGCGAACGCAATTCGGCGACGGCGCCATCTCGCCCATCGTCGTCGCTGTGCAGTCGAATGACCCGATTAACACACCGGAGCACGTCGCGTCCCTCTACGACCTGACGAGAAAGATCGCAGCGGATCCGCGCGTCTGGCAGATCGACAGCATCGTCACGCTCGATCCGCGCATCGCCCTGCAGCAGTATCAGCTCATGTATTCAAACCCGACGAACTTGAGCGATCCATTCGTCAGTGCCGCCTACAACCATCTGGCTGGCACGAACGCCACTGTCATCTACGTCTACACTCAGCCACTCCCGAGTAGCAGCGAGGCAAAGTCGCTCCTGGCCGCGTTGCGAAACACGAACCCCGGTCCCGGCCTGACCATGCAAGTGGGTGGGGGGACGGGCGAGATCGTCGACGTGGTGCATTCGATGTACTCCGCGTTTCCTCTGGCCGTCCTCATCGTCGTTCTGGCCACGTATCTGACACTCTTCCTGCAGTTCCGCTCGCTGATTCTGCCGATCAAGGCGGTCCTGATGAATGCCCTGAGCATTGTCGCGAGCTACGGTGCACTCGTCTGGATCTTTCAAGAGGGACACCTCAGCGGTCTGCTGAATTTCACGCCCCTCGGATTCGTCGAGGCGTCGTTGCCAGTCGTGATGTTCAGTCTCCTTTTTGGCTTGAGCATGGATTACGAGGTCTTCCTCCTGAGCCGCATGCGCGAGGTGTGGGACGAGACTGGCGACAACCGGCTGGCCGTCTCGACCGGGTTGGCGCGCAGCGGACGCATCATCACCGGTGCCGCGTTGATCCTGGTGGTCGTCGCGGCCTCCTTCGCCACCGCCGACGTAGTGTTGATCAAGGCACTGGGACTCGGAATCGCGATCGCGGTCACGCTCGACGCCACCATCGTGCGCGCGTTGCTGGTCCCCGCGACCATGCGTCTGCTGGGCCATCTCAATTGGTGGGCGCCGAGCTGGATCAACCGCGCGTCACATCGAGACCGGGGACCGCGATGACGGGATCTACGTGGCAATCGGCGGCTTTGAAGGCCTTGGTGATGTCGCTCGTCGCGGTTCTCCTCCTGGCTGCATGCGGCTCATCAACGGCCCAGCTCGAGGTTGCCACTCCGGGTGGCACGGCGCGTCCCGCGTCTCGCTTCCTGACGCCTCGGGCGACGCCTGGCCCGGTCAACTTTCCGGTTGACGACGGACCGCACAACGATCTGACAGAGTGGTGGTATTACACCGGCCACCTGAAGGCCGAGAACGGCAACGAGTACGGCTTCGAGTTCGTCATCTTCCAGGGAAATCGGTCCGGCTATCCGCCGACCTACGCCGCGCACTTTGCCATCACCGACGTGTCAAAAGGCGAGTTCCATTACGATCAGCGCACGCAAAGCGACGGTCAACCGCAATCCTCCCAGCCGATCGACCTTGTGCTCGGCGACTGGTCGCTCAAAGGAGACGGCGCCAACGACCAAATCTCAGCCAGCATTTCTGGGTATGCGATGAATCTCTCCCTCTCCAGCAACAAACCACCAGCGCTCCACAGCGGTGATGGCTACTTCGAGTGGGCACCCGCGACGGGCTCGTACTACTACTCGCGCACCGACATGACCGTCAACGGGACGCTCACGGTGGGTGGATCGAGCCAACCCGTTACCGGCACGGCGTGGATGGACCATCAGTGGGGCAACTTCCTCCTCTTCGGCAGCGGAGGCTGGGACTGGTATTCGATTCAGCTCAGCAATAACGAGCAAATCATGCTGTGGCACAGTCGGGACGGCAAAAACAACGTCATCTTCGGTAGCGGGACGTTCGTGGATGCCAATGGCAAGACCGAGCAGCTGAATCTCAACGACTTCGAGATCAAACCAATCCGCACCTGGACGAGTCCTCAATCGGGAGCCACCTATCCGTCCGGTTGGACTGTCGAAATCCCATCGAAGCATCTAACTTTGACGCTCACCCCCGTCGTTCAGGATCAAGAACTCGACACCCGGCCATCGACTGGAGTGATTTATTGGGAGGGGGATATCTCGATCAACGGGACGGAAAACGGCACCCCGATTAGCGGAAAGAGCTACGTCGAACTGACGGGGTACGCGACGAATCTGAGCAGTCCATGAGTTCGTCGATCGGTGAATTTCTGATTAAGCGGTTGACAGCGGCGAAATCAGTTTGTATTATGGCCGTCAACAACTGAATAGAGCCTGCGCTCATCCAGAGAGGTGGAGGGATACGGCCCTTAGAAGCCCGGCAACCAGTGCGAACGCACCAGGTGCCAATTCCGGCGGACGATGTTCCGCAAGATGAGCGGGGTGTTTTGATCCTCCACCTATATTTTGGGGGATTTTTTTATTCCCCGAAATCCAAGGCAATGACGAGGAGAGTACACGAGTCGCTACGGCCCTAGCGAGCCGCGACGGTGCAAGGCGGCGCACGGGCGCTCGTGGAAGATGACCTCTGAGCCGCACGCTGAACCGCTTCATCGCGCAAGTAGGCGTCGCCGGGCTGACCTCCGTTATCACGGTCGGAGTGCCGACGCACTCACCGAGGCCCGCATTGCGAGACGCGGGCAAACCGGGGTGGTACCACGGGTGATTCAACCCGTCCCCGCTATTTGGGGACGGGTCTTCGTTTAACCCGTCTCCGGCATGAGCAGCCGATGCTGGAGGGGTACATGGCAGCAACCATCTCACCACCGACCGTTCTTCAGACCGCGACCGTCGCGAGCCCGGAGAATCCGTTCATCACCGAACATCGAGACGTCCTTCCTCACGTCGATTTGAGCTTCGAGACGTGGGGAGCGTTGAACGCGGCAGGTGACAACGCAGTCCTGATCATTCACGCGTTGACTGGCGACAGCCACGCCGCGTCACACGGCCCGGACGATCCCGCCGGATGGTGGGAGCCACTGGTTGGCCCCGGCAAAGCTATCGACACAGATCGCTACTTCGTCATCTGCCCCAACAATCTGGGAAGCTGCTACGGATCGACCGGCCCATGCTCGATCGACCCAACGACCGGACAGCGCTATCGCCTCAGTTTTCCCATGCTGACCGTGCGGGATCTCGTCGCCATCCAGGCGCGTCTGATCGAACACCTCGGCATACAGTCCCTGCACGGGGTACTCGGCGGATCGCTGGGTGGTATGCAGGTGCTCGAATGGGCCGCTATGTTCCCGGACCGCGTACAGCGCGCCATCCCGATCGCGGCATCTGGACGTTTCGCGCCGCAGGGAATCGCCTACAACGAGGTGCAACGACGTGTCATCATGCTCGACTCCGCCTGGAATGATGGCAATTACGAGGAAGACGCGATCCCGGCCGCTGGGCTGGCTATCGCCCGCATGGTCGGGGTGATCACCTATCAGAGCGATGAACTGATGGCGGCCAGGTTCGGCCGCAACCCGGAAGCGCGCTACACCAGCTGGCCCGCATTCCTCCGTCGCTACGACGTCGAAGGCTACCTGCACTACCAGGGCGATAAGCTGGTGCGTCGCTTCGACCCCAACTGCTATCTCTATCTCACACGCGCCATGGACTCTCACGATCTCGGCCGGGATCGTGGCAGCTATGAGGACGGTATTCGTCTGATTGAAGCGCCGACGCTGATGATCGGTATTCGCTCCGACATCCTTTTCCCAGCCTACCAAGTCCGTGAGGTGGCCGACGTGCTGCAGCGCGTCGGACGAGACGGACGTTACGTCGAGCTGGATTCACCAAACGGACACGACGCGTTCTTGAACGACGTCGAGGTCATGGCAAAGCACATCGACTCGCTTCCTGTCCGAGTAGATCGCCAGCTGGGCGCCCAGCCGGATGATTCGGCGGAAGCATTGAAGGCGGCACGTTCCGCAGTCGCGGGACGGTGTCAGGCATCTGGGCGTTTGCCCTGAACGACGGAAACAACGCACTTGAACGAACCCAATGGAGGGAAGAGACATGCCTGAATCAAATGGACATCGCAGAACGCCCGGCTTCAACACCCGGCAAATTCACGCCGGACAACAGCCGGATCCGACGACCACGGCGCGTGCCGTGCCGATCTATCAGACGAGCTCATTCGTCTTCCACAATGCGGAGCACGCCGCCAATCTCTTCGGTCTGCAGGAGTTCGGCAACATCTATACGCGCATCATGAACCCGACGCACGACGTTTTCGAGCAGCGCCTGGCGTCGCTCGAGGGTGGCGTCGGCGCGCTCGCAACCGGCTCGGGACAGGCGGCCGAATCGATCGCCATCTTCACCTTCCTGGAGGCAGGAGACGAAATCGTCTCAGCCGCCAGTCTCTACGGCGGTACGTACAACCTCTTCGCCGTCACCCTGCCGCGACATGGCATCAAGACGACGTTCATCGATCCGTCGAACGTGGAAAATTTCAGAGCGGCCATCAACGACCGCACGCGTGCGCTCTATGTGGAGACGATCGGCAACCCGAAGTTGGACGTAGTGCGCATCCGTGACGTTGCGGACATCGCCCACGAGGCGGGACTGCCGTTGATCGTCGACAACACCTTTGCCACGCCCTATCTCTGCCGCCCGATCGAGCACGGAGCCGACATCGTGGTGCATTCGGCCACCAAGTGGATCGGCGGACACGGCACGTCGATCGGCGGGATCATCGTCGATGCAGGGACGTTCGATTGGACCAATGGCAAGTTCCCCTCGATGGTCGACTTCGTCGAGCGCTTCGGCAATCTGGCGTTCATCCTACGGGCGCGCGTCGAGCCCTATCGCGATCTCGGCCCCGCCCTCAGCCCATTCAACTCGTTCCTCTTCCTGCAGGGAGTAGAGACCCTCTCACTGCGCATGGATCGGCATTGCGAGAACTCGCTTACCGTCGCCAAGTGGCTCGAGAACGACCCGCGCGTCTCCTGGGTGATCTATCCGGGACTCGAGAGCCATCCATATCACGCCAACGCCAAGGAGCAGCTCGATCACGGGTTTGGCGGCGTGGTCAACTTCGGCATCAAGGGCGGGCTGGAAGCCGGTCGAACGCTAATCAACAGCGTCGAACTCTTCTCGTTGCTAGCGAACGTTGGCGACGCCAAGTCGTTGATCATCCATCCGGCGACGACGACGCACGAACAGCTCAACGAAGAACAGCAGGCGGCAGCGGGCGCTTCGGCGGACCTGATCAGGCTCTCCATCGGTCTCGAGGACATCGAAGACATCATCGATGACCTGGACCGAGCCCTGACCAAGGCCACCAGCAAGACCGTGCACGCGGTGGCGTGACCGAGTCAGGCGGCGCGCGATATGGTCGCCCTCATCCCCTAGCCCCTTCTCCCGCGTGAGCAGGAGAAGGGGAACAAATTCGAACGTTTTTCCTTCGACTCCCTTCTCCCGTTCGGACGGGAGAAGGGCCGGGGATGAGGGTTGTCCAGCATCACTCGACTCGCCTGACCAAACGCCGGGTTCGCTGCCGCTCCGGTGCGAACCGCTTCGACGATGTCCGAGAGGATGGCGCTGGACGTGGGGAGTGGACCGGCACCCTGTCCACTCAAGACCACCGGCCCAACGCGATCACCAACGATCTCGATCGCGTTGTGGTTGGCGCTCACATGGGCCAGCAATTCGTCGTTCGGCACGATCTCCGGCGCAACTCGCAAGGTGAGATTTCCATCTTGCCCAATCTCAGCGCGGCCAATCAGCTTGTAAACGCCATGCTGGCGACGTGCGTCGTCGATGTCGTCTGGCATGAGCGCAGAGATTCCGGTTCGATCGATCTCGTCGGGATGCACGTGGCGTCCACTCATCAGTGAGGCCAGTATCGCCAGCTTGTAGGCGGCGTCGAAACCCTCGACGTCTGCCGTCGGGTCGGGCTCGGCATAGCCCAGCTGCTGCGCCTCGCCGAGCGCCTCATCATAGGGAACGCCGCCGCTCGCCATACGCGACAGAATGTAGTTTGTCGTCCCGTTGACGATGCCACGGACGCGAGTGACGCGATTGGTCGCGAGTATCTGACGATAGGAGACAAGTAGTGGGATACCTCCGCCGACGCTCGCTTCGAACATGAGAGCCCGGTCTGCCTGATGGGCGGCGGAATTGAGCTCGGAGAAATGCTTGGAGAGGGCCTCTTTGTTGGCGGTGACGACGTGAAATCCGGATTCGAGGCAGCGGCGCATGTAGTCGGCGGCTGGCTGCTCTCGACCCAGCACTTCCACCACCACATCCAGACCGTCGCTGGTCAAGATCGTCGCCAGGTCAGTGGCGATGACGTCCGGTTCCAGACTTGCGCGCGATGCACGGCCGACCGACCGTTCGAGAACTCCGAGGAGAACCAGTTGCAGACCAGTCCGTTCCGCAATCAGGTCATGTTGCTCGGTCAGCGCTCTGGCTACCGCCGCGCCGATTGTCCCCAATCCAAGAATCGCCACACCTACTCGACGCATCCGCTCTCCCGTCGTTCATGGCGTCGTCGCCATCCATTCCAACCGATGGCTGTCTCGAAGCTGCACGCTGGCCCACTGCTTGACTCTCACCCCATCACCTGCTATCGTGCCGACAGCATTGAGGATTCAGGTGAGTCGAATCAGCGTTCGACTCCGATTGTACGAGAAGGCAGCGATGAATCGCGCGATCGCGACACGCGGAACCGAGACTACTACCGCGTCCGCCGGCACACGGGCGGGTGCGATGAGGTAGTTCGTCGCGTCCCGATCGAGTGACATCCGGCAGAGGTTTTTGACCTCTGCTTTTTTGTTTGCGTTTTTCGCGTCGAGCGGTCAGCGCTCGTGAGAGAGGTGAGTCACATGGGCGAGAAGATCGACGTCGCCATTCTAGGGGCGACAGGCAGCGTCGGGCAGCGTTTTGTCCAGTTGCTGCAGGATCATCCGTGGTTCAGGGTCAAGGAGCTGATTGCCAGCGAACGATCGGCCGGCAAACGTTATGCCGATGTGTGCGATTGGCGAGTGAGTGCGGCGCCGCCGGAAGACGCCGCCGGAATCCGCGTTCAGCACCACGAAGAACCTGTGAACAGCCCGCTGGTCTTCTCCGCGCTGCCGGGCGGACTGGCCCGGGAGGTGGAGACCCAGCTCGCCTCGGAGGGAAAACGGGTCTTCAGCAACGCGCGCGACAACCGCATGGAGGCCGACACCCCGTTGATGATCCCCGAGGTCAATGCGGAGCACGCCGCGGCTATCCAACGCCAACAGCAAAACCGCGGTTGGAAAGACGGCTTCGTGGTGACCAATCCGAACTGCTCCACCATTCACCTCGTTCTGGCCCTTAAACCAATCTGGGACGCGGTCGGCATCGAAAAGGTGCTGGTGTCGACCATGCAGGCGGCCTCGGGCGCTGGATATCCTGGCGTGTCATCAATGGACTTGATCGACAACGTCGTTCCTTATATTGGTGGCGAGGAAGAAAAGATGGAGATCGAGACCCGCAAGCTGCTCGGCTCCTGGAGCGGGTCAGCCTTCGAACTGGCAGACGTGGCGGTCAGCGCGCAATGCAACCGCGTACCCGTGCGTGACGGCCACACTGAGACCGTGAATCTCAAGCTGCGTCGGCAGGCGGAGCCGGAGGAGATCATCGAGATCCTGGAGTCCTATCGCGGCGAGCCTCAGCGACTCGGACTGCCGTCGGCCCCGCAACATCCAATTGTGGTGCGTCGACAGGCTGACCGTCCGCAGCCGATTCTCGATCGCAATGTGGAGCGCGGCATGTCGTCTGTCGTCGGGCGTGTGCGTCACTGCCCGATCTTCGACGTCAAGTTCGTGGTTCTGGGGCACAACACGATCCGCGGCGCGGCGGGAGCGTCGATCCTGAACGCAGAGCTGTTCCACGCCAAAGGGATGATCGCCTGACGCCCTCCAGTTTCTCGCGCTCGCATCCGTCCCAACGAGCGCAGTCAGCGGTAGGGGCGAAGCTTGTCTTCGCCCAAGTTGTCTTCTATGTGGGCGAGGAGGTAATCGTTTACGACGGGTCCACGTGCGTAATCTCCGTAAGATTTGGTTCCCCGTCTTAGAGGGCGAAGTCGAGCTTCGCCCCTACGAGCGACACAGCACTTGGAATGTCGCCAAGCGTTAGGGCCGTCGCGACGCAGAGGGCGACGCATGCGTCGCCCGTACCGCGGAGTTGATTTTCGGATTGATGTCAGTCGGTTCCGATGGCTCGTTCGGACGCTGCACGCGTGCTGTTTGTGAGGGTCAGGCTGAGGCCCTCATTCAAACTGCCCGAGCGATATCCCTGAAGATCGAGCGTCACGAAGCGATAACCTGCCGCGCGCAGCTTCGCCACGATCTCGCTGTGCAGCTCCACGACGCGTGGAAAATCGTCCGGATCTACCTCGAGCCGAGCCATCGTGTCGTGATGACGCACGCGGAACCCGCGGAAGCCGAGCTCTCGAATCGCCCGCTCTGCGGTAGCCACCTGCTTCAGCTTCTCGACCGTGATCGGTGTGCCATAGGGGAAGCGAGAAGATAGGCACGCGAACGCAGGCTTGTCCCAGGTGCGTAATCCAAGCTCATTCGAGATCTCGCGGATCTCATCCTTGGTCATGCCGACCTCTTGCAGCGGGCTGCGCACGCCAATCTCGCGAGCCGCACGCAGGCCGGGTCGATGATCGCCGACGTCGTCCGCGTTGGTTCCGTCAACGATGTGCGGGATGCCACGCTCGTCCGCCAGTTCACGCAGCTTGCCATAGAGCTCGTTCTTACAAAAAAAGCAGCGTTGATGCGAGTTCATGGCGTAACGCGGGTCGGTCAGCTCTTCGGTACGCATCATCACGTGCTCGACACCGATCTCCTGAGCGAGCGCACGTGCCTCGGCCATCTCCTCTTCGGGATAGGTGTCTGACAGTCCAGTTGCGGCCATAACTCGGTCGCCAAGAACGTCATGCGCTACGCGCAATACGAGCGTGCTGTCGACACCGGCACTGTAAGCGACGATGACCGCATCGAGCTGTGCGAAAACCTGTCGAAGATCATCAAGTTTCTGTTGCGTTGCTGGTTTCATTCACTCCCTGACCTCTGTTTACGCGGAATCTGGCACGAATGTGGGATACCCGCCAACCGCAGTCTAGCAAAGAATCTACGTGTGGGTCCACGGACCCGTTGCGCCGAGGGGGAGTTCGCGCAAGGGAAAGACGAGACCCATCGCCCGCGAGCACGACGGTCGTGCCTGTTGGCGGCATGTCCGGCGTTCGGACTGAACCCGAATCATTATCCCCCCGGAGGAACATTGGACGCATCACAGCACGTCATCCACAGCACCAAGCGCATGCTCGCTTCAACGATGTCCCGCCGCGGACTGCTCCGCCGTGGGGCAGCACTCGGTGTCGCGTCTTCAGCAGCAGGTTTGCTTCTCAGCGCATGCGGTTCTCCAGATTCAACACCCCTGAGCGGCGTTGGCGACTCGACAGATTCGACGCAAACCGCCACTCAATCCGCAGTGTCAACCGCAACACCGATTCCCTCAGCATCGCCGACCGCGCAGGCGGCCGCCACCACGGCTCCAATCGGATCGTCGGTTCCCGCAAAGCACGTTGGCGGCACGCTCGTTCAGGCGGCAACCGCCGACGCGACCACAGTCAACCCCATCCTCTCGGCAGATACGGCCTCAAACGACGTGGTCGCGTTGATGTTCAACGGCGTCATGCGGGTCGATCCAGCCAGCACCGAGCCACGTGGGGACCTGGCCAAGTCCTGGGACATCTCGCCCGATGGACTGACCTACACCTTCACGTTGAATGATGGCGTGTCGTGGCAGGACGGGAAACCGCTCACCTCGGGCGACGTCAAGTTCACCTATGAGCTGCATCTCAACGGAGATTCTGGGTCACCGCACACGTCGGAGATCGCCGATCGCATCGCGTCGGTCGATGCGCCCGATCCGGCGACGGCGGTTTTCACCCTCGCATCTCCGGCCTCACCGTTTCTGGCGAGCAACATGGTCTATGGCATCGTTCCACAGCACATCCTGCAGGATGTAGCAGCCACGGATCTGGCACAACACCCGTTCTCAACGGGCAAGAAGGACACCACGATCGGCTCCGGTCCATTCGTCTTCAGCGAGTGGGTCAAAGACGACCACATCACGTTGACGAAGAACGTGAGCTACTGGCGAGGCGCCCCCAATCTCGACACGTTTACCTTCAAGGTCGTACCTGATCCGACCGCTCTCGTGCAGCAGTTGTTGACGGGAGAGATCGATTACAGCGGACGCGACGGTGTGGATGAGTCGAGCATCAAAGAACTGCAGCAGGATTCATCCATCAACGTCGTCACATATGACTCGTTCGACTTCACCTACTACGGCTACCAGATGGACGAGACCAAATCCAAGCTCTTCCAGGAGAAGGCAGTACGACAAGCGCTCCTCTATGCGCTCGACCGGCAACAAATGGTGGACGCCATTCGTTTCGGATTGGGCCGCGTCGCGGTCGGAACGATGGGCATCGACTCCTGGGCATACGATCCAAATCAGATCACGTTGAAGTATGCGTATGATCCAGACAAAGCCAACCAACTTCTCGACGACGCCGGCTGGGCGAAAGGGGGCGACGGGATGCGCTCCAAGAACGGCGTGAAGCTTTCGTTCACGCTGTATACCAACGCCGGAAACGACACGCATGCACAGTACATGGCGGTCATGCAGCAAGCCTGGAAAGCGATCGGCGTCGATTGCACGCCGAGCCAAGAAGAGTGGAACGCGTTTCTCGAGCGCATCACCAGCACATACGACTTCGACATGTTTCTGATCGCCTTCTCATGGGGCGTTGATCCGGATCAAACCAGCATGTGGTCGACCGACGCGTACGGCGGCGGATTCAACGTCAACAAGTACTCCAACCCGCAAGTGGATGATCTGCTGAAACAGGGTCTGACAGAGACCGCGATCCCGACGCGGAAGCAAATCTACGCGCAGATGCAGAACATCATCGTCGACGATTTGCCCAGCGCCATCATCGATTTTCCAAAGTCGATCGCCGCTCACAACACGCGCGTCCATAATCTCTTCCCGAACGCGGTCGATGATCGCTGGAACGCGCACGAGTGGTGGATCGATGCGTAAGGCGTGCGTGCGTTCCCGGAACTCCGGCAAAGAGCACTGCCGTAACGGTGGGCTGAGCACCGGTTTCCGGCTCATCGAGCGCAGGTGACACCATGGGGAGCTTCCTGTTTCGTCGATTGCTGACGATGATCCCGCTGCTGATCGGGATCTCGTTGGTGACCTTCGTGCTGGCGAACGAGGTTCCTGGCAGTCCAGTGGCGAACCTGCGGATGAATCCGAGCGCGCGGCCGGCCGACGTGCAACGCATCGAAGAGCAATTGGGGCTCGATCAGCCTCTACTGATCCGTTATGTGCAGTGGCTTGGGCACGTTTCCCATGGGGATCTCGGGCTCTCTCTGACGACCTATCGCCCGGTTACGAATACCATCTTCGAGAAGCTGCCGAACACGTTGTTGCTGACCGGGACGGCGCTTCTGCTGTCGTTGCTCATTGCTCTTCCGCTCGGAATCGTCTGCGCAACACGTCGCAACATGTTTCTCGACCGAGTATTGACGGTTTTTTCGACCGGTGGACTCGCCGTGCCGACTTTCTGGTTCGGCATGATGCTGATCGTCCTGTTTTCGGTTTCGTTTCATCGTTGGGGTTTGCCATCGCTTCCGGCCGGTGGGATGTATTCACTCCAATCCGGCGGCGGCGGAATTGGCGATCGGCTCATTCATCTCATCCTTCCAGCCGTGACATTGGCGTTCGTGCAGACGGCCATATGGTTCCAATACATCCGAACCCAGATGATCGAAGTGCTGCAGCAGGACTTCATGCGCGTCGCCAGCGCCAAGGGACTCTCGAGTCGAGCTGTGATCTTGCGCCATGGTCTGCGCGCCGCGCTGCCGCCGCTGATCACGCTACTGGCGCTCGAGATTCCAACCCTCTTCTCCGGTGCGGTGGTGATCGAGGAGATTTTCTCCTGGAACGGCATCGGTCGTCTTATCGTCGATTCGACCATGAAGCGGGACTACACCGTGGTGATGGGCACGGTTCTGGTCATATCGACGATCACGGTCGTCGCCAATCTCGTGGCGGACGTAGCCTGCGCGATGGCCGATCCATCGCTACGTCCGGCGAACGGATGATCGCGTGATTGACCCGATCGTTCGACGTCGCCCTGGACATGCGCTCACGAGCCCGGCGCATGACGGTTCACAGGGAGCGCTCACGGCGCGTCCCTCGACGTCTGCATCTGTTTCGCCGGTTGGCCAAGCCTGGCGGCGATTTCGGCGTGACCGGCTGGCCGTTGCCGGGCTGTGCATGATAGCCCTCATCTTCGCCTTCAGCTTTGGTGCGCCGTTGATCGCGGCCCACATCACCCATCACGCGTATGCCGAGCAGGTTCTGCTTAACCGGCTCGCTCCTCCACTCAGTCATGGCTACATTCTGGGCACCGACATGCTTGGTCGCGACGAATTGACGCGGCTGGCGTACGGCGGACGGGTGTCGCTGACGGTCGCGCTTCTGGCGGCCGCCAGTTGTTTGATTCTGGGTGTTGGCGTTGGCGCGGTGGCAGGCTATTGCGGCGGCTGGATAGATAGCGTCCTCATGCGTGCGGCAGACGTCCTCCTCTCGATCCCGGTCCTCTTCTTGCTTTTGTTCATTGCATCGCTGCACGCGCTCGATGCACGATTGCTCGGGTTCGTGATCGCTGGCGTCAGCTGGATGGGTCTGTCCCGTTTGGTGCGGACCGAAGTAATGGCCCTGAAACGGCGCGAATGGGTAGAATCTGCACGGGTCGCCGGAGCGTCCAACTGGCGCATCATGTGGCGACATCTTTTGCCGCATACGGCACCGATCGTAATCGTCTGGACGACATTGGCGATTCCGACGTTCATCATCGCCGAAGCGACGCTCAGCTTTTTGGGGTTCGGCGTGCAGGTGCCGACGCCGTCATGGGGAAACATGCTCAACGACGCGCAAAAGTACATCAGCTACTCGTGGACGCTGGCATTCATCCCAGGAGCCATGATTTACATCACCGTGCTGGCTATCAACCTCGTCGGAAACGGACTGCGTGACGCATTCGATCCACGTCTCCATCGATGAGCAGCGATCCATCTACTTCTGAACGCACTGAAACCGAGCCGAAGAGTCGTTTCGAAGGCATCGGAAGCTTTCTGCGCCGCAGATTCGTGCTTGGCGTAGCGTTCGGCATCCTCTTCACCGCTGCGTTCGTCTTCTTCAACGACGGTCAGCAGGTGCTGCACACGTTGCACGGATTCGAATGGGGACTCGTACCGCTTATTTTGCTGCTCTCGCTTAGCAACTATCTGCTGCGCTTCGTGAAATGGCATCTCTATCTTCGCTGGGTCGAGGCCGCGCCGATCTCCAAAATGACGAGCTTCGTCATCTTCTTTTCCGGTCTTTCGATGGCCATCACGCCCGGGAAGGTCGGAGAGTTCCTCAAACCGTATCTGGTGCGGCGGGCCAACGGAACACCCCTCGCTGTCACGGCGCCGATCGTCGTGTCGGAACGCATTACCGACGGCGTGGCAATGCTCGTTCTGGCGTCGCTCGGACTCTTGCAGGTCCGAAATGGCTGGATCGTATTGGTCGTGATGGCGATTCTCTTCGTCTTCTTTGCCGTGCTGTTGCAGCGTCAGGCGATGGTCCGTTCGATCATGCACCGCTTCGAACGCATCGCGGTTATCGGTAAGCGCATCGAGACGTTGGAGACGCTCTACGAGAGCACCTGGCGTATGTTCAGGCCGGGCAGGCTCCTCTTCGCAGTGGTCATCAGCACCTTGTCGTGGGCGGGCGAGTGCGTGGCGTTCTTCTTCGTCCTCAAGGGGCTCGGATTCACTGCCGACTGGCATCTGCTCTTCGTGGCCACGTCGAGCCTGGCCATCGCCACGATGATCGGCGCGCTCACGCTTCTCCCTGGAGGACTCGGCGCGGCGGAACTGAGCGCCACTGGTCTGCTGATCCTCTTTATGGGGAGTGCGATCATCGATCACGAGACGGCGGCGACCGCCACGTTGCTGATCCGCTTCGCGACCTTCTGGTTCGGCATCCTGCTTGGACTCGCCGCGCTCCTGATGAGCGAATGGTATCTGACCCGGGTGAGCGTCACTGAGCACTCGCCCAACCCAGGCTGATCTTTCGATCGACCGAAGCAATTCGCCAATACAAAAACCGAGGGGCCGAATCGGCCCCTCGGTCTTCAGTTCGATCTGTTTGCGGGGATACTATTCCTCGCTGTTGCTACGTCCCGGCAGTGTACGGCTGTCCCGTGGTCGCCGAAGCAGACCCTCTGGACTGTTCGCCATCCTGCTGTTCCTGATTGGACGGCTGGTTCTCTCGCGGCTCGCGAGAACCTGAGTTCTGAGGCTCGACCGGCGCCTGCGCGGGTCGCTGCTCGTTCGAGCCGCCTGACGATTGTGGTCGAGGTGCCTCGCTACGGTGATCCGGTCCACGCCGCTCGTCGCCGCGTGAGCGGTTTCCACCGCCACCGCCCCGTCGATCGCCGCCTCGGCCGCCACCACCGCTGGAGCCGTCACTGCCTGCTTCCGGCATGTCACCGGTGAGGAGGGCCTTGCGCGAGAGATTGATCTTGCCATCCGGTCGGATGGCCGTGACCACGACGTTCACTTCCTGACCAACCGAGACCACGTCTTCAACCGCGTTGACGCGATGTGGCTCGAGCTCGGAGATGTGAACGAACCCATCCTTGCCCGGCAGAATCTCGACGAACGCACCCGACTGGATGATCGTCTTGACCCGGCCGAAGAAGATGTCGCCGACTTCCGGCACACGCGTGATGCGCTCGACCATTTCGACCGCGCGGCGTGCGCTCTCCTCGTTGACGGCGCTGATGAAGACCGAGCCGTCGTCCTCGATATCCAGCTTCGCGCCGGTCGCGTCCTGGATGCCGCGAATGACTTTGCCGCCTGGTCCGATGACCTCGCCGATCTGCTTCTGCTGGATCTGGATGCGATAGATGCGCGGCGCGTAGGCCGACATTTCGGCGCGCGGCTGCGCGATGCACTCGTGCATCTTTTCGAGGATGAAGATGCGGCCGGTCTTGGCCTGATCCAGCGCCTGTCGCATGATCTCAGCGGTGATGCCCTGAACTTTGATGTCCATCTGAATGGCGGTGACGCCGTCGCGCGTCCCGGCCACCTTGAAGTCCATGTCGCCGAGCGCGTCCTCGAGTCCCTGAATATCTGTCAAGATCGAGAACTTATCGTTGCCGCCGTCGGTGATCAAACCCATGGCGATACCGGCGACCGGCTTGGTCAGCGGTACGCCTGCGTCCATCAGCGCCAGCGTGCTACCACAGACGCTCGCCATTGAGGTCGAACCGTTGGAACTGACGACTTCCGACACCACACGCATCGTGTACGGGAAGACGTCCTCATCCGGAAGCACGGCCAGCAATGCTCGCTCAGCCAGCGCGCCGTGACCGATGTCTCGGCGACTCGGGCCACGCATGAAGCGGACTTCGCCGACGCTATATGGCGGGAAGTTGTAATGGTGGATGTACCGCTTCGATTCCTCGATGCCCAATCCGTCGAGCATCTGATTCTCGGACGTCGCACCCATCGTCGCGACGCTCAACGCCTGCGTCTGACCGCGAGTGAAGATGGCGGATCCGTGTGCGCGCGGCAGGTAGCCGACCTGCATCCAGATCTCGCGGATCTCGTCGGTCTTGCGTCCATCCGGGCGCTCGCCGCGCTCCAGAATGCTGCTGCGAACTGCTGACTTGACCATGGCGTCGAAAATCCCAGAGACTTCCTTCGCGCTCGGCGCGTTCTCGGTCCCCTCGCCGGTGAAATGCGCCACGACTTCGTCTTTGAGCTTCTTGGTCTCGCTCAGCCGCTGCTCTTTGTCGGCATGGAAGACGGCCCCATGAAGTCGATCGCCGACCAAGTCGGTGATACCGGTCTTGAGGGCGACGTTCTCTTCCGGGGCAACGTACTCGCGCTTCGGCTTGCCAGCGAGCTCTTGCAGCTCGAGCTGAATCTTGACGATGCGGCGAATCTCATCGTGCGCCAGCTGAACGGCGGCCAGCATGCGGTCTTCGCTGATTTCTCGGGCTTCGCCTTCAACCATCATCACGGCGTCAGCGGTTCCCGCCACAACCATATCGAGCTTGCTGTCGATGAGTTGATGGCTGGTGGGATTGACCACGAGCTCGCCGTCGATGTCACCGATGCGGACGGCGCCAACAGGACCCGACCACGGGATATCCGACAGCATCAACGCGGTCGACGCGCCGTTGATCGAGAGGACGTCAGGCAGGTTTTCTTGATCAGCCGAAACGACGGTGCTGACGATCTGCACCTCGTTGCGATAGCCCTTCGGGAAGAGCGGTCGAATCGGGCGGTCGGTCAGACGGGCCGAGAGGACGGCCGTCTCAGTTGGGCGGCCTTCGCGCTTGATGAAGCCACCCGGAATTTTTCCGGCGGCGTACATTTTTTCTTCGAACTCGACGGTCAGTGGGAAGAAGTCCAGCCCTTCGCGGGGTGACTTCTCGCCGGTCGCGGTGCTGAGCACCATGGTGTCGCCGAAGCGCACGGTTACGGCGCCTCCGGCCTGTTGCGCTAACCTACCGGTCTCGATCGTCAGGACACGCCCGCCGATCTCTACCGATCGCTCATGGATAGTAGGGGGCATAGATTAACTCCCACATCTGGACAGACCTGGCTCCCGCCGGGCCGCCCCTCTGCTTATCGCGATGTGGGAGGCGTTAGGGACTGGCGTTCGATGACGGGATGCGCTGCCGTCACCGGGCCCCAATTCCTAACCCCTTTCCCACGATCACGTACGAACAACAACGACGTCTACCGAACCTCACCTCGTCGCGCGTTCGGCGAGGGGTTCAATAAACAAGTAGCCCAGGGAAATCCCTGGGCCGACAAATGAGTCACGTCTGGGCTTCGGACGAGACAAGCCACATCCGGAGAAGAGACATCAGGGTCGAGGAGTGAGCGATCTGCCTGATCCTACCGACGAAGACCGAGCCGCTCGATGGTTGCGCGATAACGTGCAGCATCCTTTTCGCTCAAATAGGCTAGGAGTCGACGCCGTCGTCCCACAAGCTTCAACAGGCCTCGACGCGAGTGGTTGTCATGCGAATGTTCTCGCAGATGCTCGACCAACCCGTTGATCCGTTCAGTCAGCAGCGCAATCTGGACCTCCGGCGAACCGGTGTCCTCTTCATGCGTCCTGAAACTGGTGATGATCTCTTCTTTTTGCGCCTTGTACAACGCCATACGCGTGGCGCCTCCCTCTCGGTTCTGCCCTAATCCCCTACGATAACACCATATCAGTATACCAGCGTAGACTTACCGGATCAATCGGAACATCGACCCAGAGCCAGATCGCTCTGCCTGCCTGGCAGATCATCCGTCTGCGAAATCTGGCGGCGAACGCAACGCAACCGGGCTGAATCACGCTGACGCGATCCAGCCCGGGTGAACGCAAATCGATTGGCTACGAGCCGCTGGTCGGGATGCTGCGCGCCTTGAGCCACGGC
This sequence comes from uncultured Chloroflexia bacterium, assembly GCA_963822235.1. Classification (GTDB taxonomy): domain Bacteria; phylum Chloroflexota; class Chloroflexia; order Thermomicrobiales; family Thermomicrobiaceae; genus CALAGB01. The sequence continues at coordinate 999,714 of CAWGGU010000001.1, read as the reverse complement.
ATCATACCGCGAAGCTGATCGCCAACCTGCTCGATCATATGGCCCTGCGCATCGGAACGCATGCGCAGGAAATTTTCGCGTCCCTCGTCGTTCTCGGACATCCACTGGTCCGCAAACTTGCCACTCTGAATGTCCTGCAGGATCTGATGCATCGACTCGCGCACGCGCTCGTCGATCAGTCTTGGCCCGCTGACGTAGTCGCCATACTCGGCCGTGTCGCTGACGGAGTAGCGCATGTACTTGAGTCCGCCCTGGAACATGAGGTCGACGATGAGCTTCAGCTCATTGAGGACCTCGAAATAGGCCAGTTCGGGCTGGTAGCCAGCATCCACCAGCGTCTCGAACCCGGCCAGCACGAGTGCACTGACGCCGCCGCAGAGGACAGCCTGCTCGCCGAACAGGTCGGTCTCGGTCTCTTCCTTGAAGGTCGTCTCGAGCACACCGGCTCGCGTGCAGCCCAGCGCCCGAGCGTACGCCAGTGCCCGCTCTTTCGCCTGGCCGCTCGCATCCTGCTGCACCGCGAGGAGCGCCGGAACGCCGATCTCTTCCTTGTACATGTCACGCAAGATGTGACCGGGGCTCTTGGGCGCGATCATGGATACGTCAACGCTATCCGGCGGAACGACGCGCCCGAAATGGATGTTGAAGCCGTGCGCGAACATCAGTGTCTTGCCGGCTGTAAGCTCCGGAGCAACGCTCTCGTCATAGACGCTCTTCTGCGTGTGATCCGGCATCAGCATCATGATGATGTCCGCCTGGTGAGCCGCCTCGCGGACGGTCATTACCGGCAGCCCGTCGGCCTTGACCAAATCCCAGCTCTTGCTTCCTTCGTACAGACCGACCACCACGTCGACACCGCTGTCATGCAAGTTGAGCGCATGTGCGTGTCCTTGACTGCCATATCCAAGAATCGCGACCTTCTTGCCCTCCATAAGGGAAAGATCCGCGTCCTTGTCGTAATAGACCTGCGCCACGAGCGTTTCTCCTCTCGACCCGTCTGTTCGTCATCGTTCGTCAGTGGACATTCGCGTCAGGCGATTGCCTCTTCGCGCGCCACGGCAACCGTGCCACTTCCACGAACCATCGCGACCGATCCAGTGCGCGCGATCTCTTTGATGCCATATGGGCGAACCAATGAGATCAGGCTCTCGATCTTCTCGCTCGGACCAGTCACCTCGATGACCAGCGAATCCGTAGCGGCATCGACGATTCGTGCCCGGTAGACCTCCGAAACCAGACGCATGATATCACCGCGCGTCCGCTCCGAGGCGGTCACCTTGACCAACGCCAGCTCACGGTGAATCAGATTCTCGCCGGAGACGTCGGTGACCTTGATCACCTCGAGCAGCTTGTACAGCTGTTTGGTGACCTGCTCGATGTCCCGGTCGTCACCACTGACACCGAGGGTGATGCGCGAGAGCCCCGGCACCTCGCTGTGGCCCACGGCGATGCTGTCGACGTTGAAGCCGCGCTGCCGGAAAAGGCTCATGATGCGGTTCATCACGCCCGGATGGTCTTCAACCAGGACGACTAATGTATGCGGTCCCACAATTACCACTCCAGATCTTCTTCGATCATCTCGCCGACAGAGCCGCCGGACGGAATCATCGGATACACGTTCTCTTCCTGGTTGACGACGAATTCGACGATGGCTGGGCCATGAAACGACTGCGCCCAGGCGATGGTCTCATCCACGTCGCACGGATGGAGTACACGACGCGCCGGAATACCGTATGCCTGCGCCAGCAACATGAAATCCGGGCTGCTGATCGGTGTCTCCGAATAGTTGCGGTTGTGGAAAAGTTGCTGCCACTGGCGAACCATACCGAGGTAGCCATTGTTGACGATGGCCACCTTGACGTTGGCGTTCTCTTGAACCAGTGTGGCGAACTCGAAGAGCGTCATCTGCACGCCGCCGTCACCAACGATCGCCCAGACCGTCTGATCTGGCCGACCCATGGCCGCGCCGAGCGCCGCCGGGACTCCGTAGCCCATCGTGCCGAGTCCGCCTGACGTGAGCCATTGGTTCGGGATGTCGCAGCGGTAATACTGCGCGGCCCACATCTGATGCTGTCCTACGTCGGTGGCGACCACCGCACGGCCATCGGTGCAGGCGTGCAAGCGCTCGATCACGTGCTGCGGCAGAAGCGCGCCGTTAACGTGCACCTCGCGAGTCGGCGGTTGGCGTCGCCAGGAGGCAATCTGCTCCAACCAATCGTCGTGCTTCTGTGGCTCGAGGACCTCGTTGAGCACCTTCAACGTCTGACACGCATCACCGACGACCGGAACGTCGGTCGGCACGTTTTTGCCGATCTCGGCTGGATCCACGTCGATGTGGATCACTTTCGCGTTCGGAGCGAACTCGCTCAGGCGTCCAGTCACCCGGTCGTCGAAACGCATGCCGATGCCGATCAGTACGTCGCATTGGTTGATGGCGTGGTTGCCGTGGGTGAAGCCGTGCATACCGACCATTCCGAGATTGAGCGGATGAGAGGCCGGGAATCCCCCGATGCCGAGCAACGTGAGGCCGACCGGAATTTGCGCCCGTTCGGCGAAGCGGACGAGCTCCTGCGTGGCCCCCGAAATCAATATGCCGTGGCCGGAAAGAATCAGCGGGCGCTCTGCGGTGCGCAGCAGCTCAGCGGCGCGTCGCACCTGACGCCGGTGCGGCACGAACGTGGGCTTGTAGCCAGGCAGATTCAACGGCTCGGCTGGGGTGAGATCGCCACGCGCAAGCTGCACGTCCTTGGGGATGTCGACGAGGACCGGGCCTGGCCGGCCAGTTGACGCCAGGTGAAAAGCCTTCTGAATCGTCGGGCCGATCTCGGCGACCGAACGAACAACGAAATTGTGCTTGGTGATTGGGAGGGTGATACCGGTGATGTCGATCTCTTGAAATGCGTCACTGCCGATGACCGGCAGGGACACCTGCCCAGTCAACGCCACCATGGGAATGGAATCGAGCATGGCCGTCGCGATTCCGGTGACCAGATTCGTCGCGCCAGGCCCTGACGTTGCCAGACAGACGCCGACTCGACCAGTCGCGCGGGCATACCCGTCCGCGGCGTGCGCGGCGCCCTGCTCGTGTCGCACCAGCACATGGTGCAGGTCGAATTCAGGCAGCACATCGTACAGCGGAATCACGGCGCCACCCGGATACCCGAAGACGACTTCCACTCCTTCGCGTTGCAAGGCCTGACACAGCACTCGAGCCCCCGTCGACGGGCGTGCCTTCTGAGGCTCCGCCGCTTTCGACGCTTGCTTCGTCTCCACCGTCATCGTGTGTCCCTCTCACCTTCCGTCCGACCGCCGCCGAACCCTCGACATCACGCCATCGCCGAAAATGAAACGAGCCCCCTCTTCGGGGGCTCGCGAGCGATTTCGTTCTTGGTCGTCCTGTGCTATCGCCTCGCTTCGCCCCGCATACCGATAAGGCCTACAATAAGGCCTACGATAATAATGAGGCTAATAAGGTTGGATGCCGCGCGTAGAGGCAGGAGCGAGAGCGAAAGCCTCGCACCGGACTCAGATCGTGATGTATTGGTTGCGTCAGTCATCACGTTGCACGGTCTCCGATACCACGGAACTGCATTACTGCACGTCTCGCATCATACTTGGACCATTTTCGCCTGTCAACCTGCGAAACAGGTTCGTGCTCAGATCAACCGGCGAGCCTGACGTCGCTGCGCTTCACGGTAATGCATGACGTCGTCGTTCGCCTTCTCTGCAATTTGCGACAGGATCTCGACAATCTGACCGAGTGCGGAATTAAGATAGTCCACCGGTGAGCCGGATTCGTTTCCCCCGGGTGCATTCAATGGGTCCTTGACCATCGCGAGCGAGCCGTCTTCTGCCTTCACCAACAGATGGCTGAAGGGCGCACCGTCGTGCTTCTGCTCAAGGAACCAGAGCCAACCATCTCCCGCATGCGCCGCGGAATCGAGATCCTGAAGTACGGCACTCTCCGATCCCACCGCGTAGAACTGATCGCGCAAATTTCTGCGGCTCACGCGTTGCGCTGGAAGAGGATCGGGCAGCATGGAGTTGAGACCGTTGAGCGCGGACGTGATCGCCTGCAACAACTGATCCACGGCAGCGTTCGCGCACGACTCCATCTGCGGTCTCGAAGCGGCATCGCCAGCCTCGAGGAGCCCCTTCAACGTCTCGATCTGAAATCGAGCACCAGCCATCCGATCGTCCACGTCAGCACGATTCGGAACATGCTGAGCCAAAGTCCGGCCTGTCATCGCCGACCTCCCGTTGCTACATCGCTACGGTCTGACTACTCTTGATTTTCCGTTGCAAGATGATCATAACACAGGGGCACCGTTGGCGAGGCGGCAGTGCGATGGGAAATTGGTCGCGGTCTCCTCCCTGCTCGGAACGACCGCGGACGGTCAAGATCTCTCCGTCACTCGCCTGCCTGTCGCTGCGGGCTGCCTCGCACCCCGGTTCGCGCTGAGGATTGCTTCTCGAAGTCTTCCGACGCCTCGCTGCCGGCCGGGAGAAACCAGCTCAGGGCAAAGCCGAAGATGACGAAGCCACCCGCGATAAAGGAAACGATCCGCGCTGAGTGTGCGAATGCGTCTTCGATGGCGCTGACGATCGGGCCGCTGCTCGACTGCTGGCGAATCTGAACCAGGCTCTGTCCCGCTGACGCCTTCACGCTCTGAGAGATGCCGGACACCTGCTGGGGCGGAAGGTTCAGGCTGGAGAGTCGGTCGCGCGTTCCATTGGCAAGACCCGTTGCGAGGAGCGAACCAAGCAACGCGATCCCCAGCGCGGATCCGACCTGTCGAAACGTGCTCTGCATGCCGCTCGCCTGGCCCGACTGTTCGCGCGGCACGTCGGCCAGGATGACGCTCGTCAGCTGTGCCGTGGCCAGACCGACACCGATGCCGTAGATGAACATGGACGGCGCCAGCGTGTAGCCGTGATCGGTCGGTGAGAGGAGAAAGCCGAGCGACAGGATGCCGATTGCCTCGAGCCCCATGCCCGCCGTCACGACCCGTCGAGCGCCGATCTTGCCCGCCAGTGTCGCGGCCGTCGGACCTCCGACGAACGCACCAACCGCCAGAGCCATCAACAAGTAGCCCGTCTGCAACGCCGAATATCCGAGGACCGATTGAACGAAGAGGGGCAGGATAAAGACCATGCCGAACTCGCCCAGACTCACCACCACCGCCGTGACGTTGCCGAAGCCGAAGCTGCGTAGCTTGAAGAGTCGCAGGTCGGCCAGCACGATGGCGTCGCGGCGCAACCGGCGCCATTCGACGTAGACGAAAGCGATCAGACTGAGAACGCCGACGGCGAAGGAGACCGGCACGATCGAGATTGAGCTCAACGGCCATTCCCAGCCGAAGATCGAGAACGGCTGATCCGGCCGCCACCATCCATAACGCTGGCCCTCGATCAAACCGAAGACGAGACTGGTCAAGCCGATCGTGACAGTGAAGAACCCTGGTATGTCCCAACCGGTGCGCACGTCCGCGTCGCGCGTCTCGCGCACGAACAAGATCGAACCGATGAACGCGGCGATCCCAATGGGAACGTTGATGAAGAACGCCCAACGCCAGGAGTAATCGGTCGTCAGCCAGCCGCCGAGCAGCGGACCGAACGCCGCCATGCCTCCAATGACTGATCCCCAAATGCCGAAGGCGATGGCTCGCTCGCGCCCTTGAAACGTGGCGTTCACACTGGAGAGCGTGGAAGGCAGGATCATCGCGGCGCCCACGCCCTGGACGAAACGCGCAAGAATCAGGATGTTTCCGGTCGGAGAGACGCCCGCGAAGATGCTGCCGCCGACGAAGACGCACAGCCCGACCAGATAGAGGAGTCGCCGACCGTAGCGGTCGCCCAGGCGACCAACCGTGATGAGCAACGCCGCGAAGACCAGTGAATAGATCGAGTTGACCCATTCGGCCTTGGCGAGGTTGATGTGCAGCTGATCGATGATCGAAGGGATCGCCACGTTGACGATGGTTGAATCGACGATGATCATGGCCACGCCGACACTGAGGAGCGCCAGCCCTAACCACCGTCGCCGATCTGGCGCCGAGTCGTCTCCCTGGGATTGCTGACTGGCTGCCTTCGTCGCCTGCTCGTTGTTGTCTTCGTCGTGCCGATTGTTGTCTGTCAACGTGCCACCCATCCGTCGTCACCAACGACATGATTTAGCCTACCGTATGTTAGGTAGAACGTCCACCTTCTTTCCGATCTGATCACGTCGCAATGGCCGGTCCGCCCAGCGGAAGCGGGCACGTGTCGGGTCTCGTGCGTGGTCAATCGTTTCGTGTTCGGCACGATCACACATTGAAAACGAGCAGTGCCATTCTTGAAGCGGTCCTTGAGACTATGCTATGCTACACGGTGCTAAGTGCGGCATTAGCCGCGTGATGAGCAAGTTCATGCGCCCGTAGCTCAGCGGATAGAGCGTTTGGTTGCGGACCAAAAGGTCGGGGGTTCAAGTCCCTCCGGGCGTACCAGACAGGGTGCAGGGTTAGCTGAGTGCGCCCTGCACTATTTTGTTGGAGGCGAGAACTCGGGAGTCACAAACGCCGCCTCAACAATGTTGGTCTTGGCACATACGGCGTCGCCGAGACCGCACAAGTGAATACGTGGAGAGGTGTCCGAGTGGTTGAAGGTGCCGCTCTCGAAAAGCGGTGAGGTGATGAGCCTCCGTGGGTTCGAATCCCACCCTCTCCGCCTCCATCTGGAAGGGTCGCATAGTTTGGCCGAGTGCGCGCGACTGGAAATCGCGTAGGCGTGATGAGCGCCTCGAGGGTTCGAATCCCTCCCCTTCCGCCCCCTGTTTGCAATTCATTGAGTACATATGGAGAAATTAGATGGGGCACCGCTTTGACAATCCCTCCAAGTGCCCTGCCGCTTGCTACAATCACCTCCTGATAAGAGTGAGGTATCTGATGAATCACTAACAAGAGCCTTGGCAACACCGGCTCAGAAGTCGTTGCCAGCAGCTAGCCCTGTTAATGTCTCTCGGGTGAAAGTAACTTCCCGATCGATATTCGCGGATAGACCAAGCGGAAGCGGATTTGATCCTCCGCCACATTTTGTGGATCAAGCTTGGCGGACGGACAGCCTGCGACTATCGTTGGTCTCAATCCGGATCGCGGCACACAAGATGTCAGTGACGGCTAGATAGCAGCATTCCATTACCAAGAAGTCCGCAGCATCTCGATAGGGCAAGAACGATGACTCTAGTGCATAACGAAAGAACAATCGCTCCTTCTAGTACTCTTGGGGACTTCGGGTTAATGCCTGTTTCATTGGCAGGCCTTATAATTACACTAGTTGTTGTGATCATGGCGAACGCTGAACGTTGTGACCATCACAACTAAAGAGAAAGACATCGCTGTGGCAGGGAGGCGACGATGAGCGAACGATCTACGTTCCTATTTGCGCGGCCTTCATTCGTTGAGGGCATGGCTAGGAACTTTGACTTCGGTAACACTATGACGGAATACAATCGTTCCCAGTCTGAGGAACAAGCCGACGCAATCGCCCTGCGAAATGATTGGTATGCAGTCGGGGATGATCTACGTTCCGCCCTGAAATCCTATATTCGTGCGTTAGAGCGTTGGGGCCATGGCAGATAGCCAAGATTCCAATTCATCGAAGAAAAGCGAGGCGCGGAAATCCGCGCCTCGTTCTTCTGGCCAAGAATTGTCTAGCGATGAGGTGTCAGAGGAAATTATCGAGATTATTGAGCAGGTCCCGCGTGAACAGCGTGCGCGTGTCCTTCAGCGTGTATCGATCGAGCAATCACTGACTGCATGGGAAGGACCTCTCCCGCCTCCGAGCGTTCTGAAAGAATTCGCGGACATTTCGCCTGACTTTCCTGAACGCATCATGAAGAGCTTCGAAGCACAGATGAGCCACCGTCAAGATCTGGAGCGTCTGACTATACGGTCGGACGTCGAGCGTTCCAGTCGCGGCCAATGGTTCGGGCTCATCATCATGCTCGCGGGGTTGGCTGTCGCCGCCTACGTAGTCCGTGAGGGCGAAAGCGTCTTTGGATTCTTGACCGCACTCGCATTTCTTGTGGGACAAGTCGGTACGTTCGTCTACGGGACGCGATCGCAAAAGGCTGAACGGGCCAGAAAACGGCGAGTCATGACTGGTGAGCACCCAGAAGCACCAGAACGGGACATTCAGCTCCACTAATAAATACGCGGCTAAAACCGACCCTCTACCCATCAAGATGCGCTCGGATCCCGGCGACTCCCCTGATGGCCGCTCCAAACACCAAAACAGCGAGCCCCATCACCGCGTACACCCAATCCGATTGTCCCGATTGCCAAGGTGATGAAGCGGGAACGTGATCAAATACACACCCCAACTGATAAACAAGATCGAGGGAACTCCAAAGACCAGACCAACGATCACACGACCGACAGTTGACGACGCGGATCTGCTGCAACGCTCAGACTTATTGGTAGGTTCAGGCGGGGGGCCGGTTGATCTGGCATAAGCGAGTTCCTGCGTATCTGCTTGGCAGGTCAATTCAGCCCTTCGCGTTCGGATTTGGCAAATTGGCTGTTGTTGTTCGGACAGCGATCAACGGTCGCGTATTGTTTGACATTGGCTGCAGCCGAGGTCGCGAGATAGTTCCTACAGCGGGAAATCCTCCGGGCGGTTGAAGTGTCGTCTCACCAAATTGTGTATGACAAAGATGCCAAAGAGGACGTAGAGAAACTGGCTCGGGAATGGGTGTGAGTTGCCCGTCACTGCCCAATGTACGATCTGGACAACGACAGGCGGCACCAGATAGATCAATACGAGAGATCCGAACGTCCACAAACTGCGGTTCAATCCACGCACTTTGTTCCTCCATGGCCGATGATTCGCTTTTTCTTAGAGTAGTTCAGTTTGAATGATAAATCAAATCATCGGCACCAACACATAAGACGTGGATTCCCGCCGATGGTCATAGTTGTCAACTCGCCGGAGGGAGCCTTCGTAGCGCGAGAGGTCTCGATTCATCGCTCTATCAATCCATTTGGATTCCGCATATAGGACAGATTGCTCATGCGCTGTTGGACGACTGAGAAGAACAATCGAGATCTACATTGTGGATTGTTTCGCCGGTCGTGCGCTACGGGCAATTGGAGAGGTATATGCTGAAATTCGAAGACAACGACGCGGGATACATCGCATGGCGGGATTCACATCAGCATGGGTTCATTGTGAATTGCGCACGTACACCGAAGGCCGACTATCTCGTACTCCACCGGGCGGCGTGCCCTTCAATAACAAATTTGCGGTCCGAGAACGAATCCTGGACTGGCCACGGGTATATCAAGGTTTGTTCTGACAGCGTGGGCGATCTGATGCGATGGGCCAAGGCGGAAGTGGACGCGGCGGCGGAACTTTTTATGACTTGTCATTGCAAGCCATAACGAATTCTGGCTCGCTGCAAATGACGAACGGGAGCCTCGCTTGAGGTTCCCGTTTCCTTCTAGACCATCGCCAGGTGACGCTGGGCGAAGGCAAGCTTCGCCCATACCGGCCATTGTTGACGAGGCGAAGCGCTCTAGTACGCCCGGGCCATGATGACTTCGGTATCGGAGTCGCCGCCGCAGACGATGCACTTGCCGGAGCCGCCCGGTTGGTCGAATGGAATGCACCGGATGGTCGCCTTGGTCTCCGCCTTGACCTGCGCCTCGCAGGCGTCACCACCACACCACCAGACTCGTGAGAATCCAGCGTTCTCGGCCGCACGCTCCTTCAGCACGTCATAGCTGTCGACGCGCACCGTGTTCTCGTCAAGCATCTTCTTCGCCGCCGCGAAGAGATTGGCCTGGATCTCGTCGAGCAGTTCCGGAATTCGCTGCGCCAGCTGATCGAACGGGATAGTCTGCTTCTCGTGCGTGTCGCGACGCACGACGACCGCGTGTCCCGCGGCCACGTCACGCGGCCCGATTTCGAGTCGCAGCGGCACGCCTTTCAGTTCCCATTCGTTGTATTTCCAGCCCGGCGACTTGTCGTCGCGGCGATCGACGAAGATTCGCGCCACGTCGCGCAGCGAATCGCGCACGCTATCGACCGCGCCCTCGACACTCTCTCGCTCGGCATCTTTACGCCAGATCGGAACGATTACGGCCTGAATCGGCGCCACACGCGGCGGCAGTTTCAGCCCACGCTCGTCGCCATGCACCATGATGATCGCGCCAAGCGTGCGGAAGCTCAGTCCCCAGCTGGTGTTGAACGCGAACTCGCGCTGCCCGTCGGAGTTGAGGAACTCGATCTCAAAGACCTTGCCGAAGTGATCGCCAAGGTTATGCGAAGTACCCGACTGCAGCGCCCACTTCTTGCCGCCCATCATCGATTCGATGGTGTAGGTGCGCAGCGCCCCGGCGAACTTCTCCGATTCCGACTTTTCGCCCGGAATGACCGGCAGCGCCAGCTCGGTCTCGACGAAGTCGCGGTACACCTCGAGCATCAGGAGCGTGCGTTCCTGAGCCTCTTCCGGTGTCGAGTGTGCCGTGTGGCCCTCCTGCCAGAGGAACTCTGAGGTTCGCAGGAAGGCGCGCGGACGGTTCTCCCAGCGCACGACGCTGCACCACTGGTTGATCAAAATCGGCAAATCGCGATAGGACTGCACCCAGCGTGCGAACATCGGACAGATGATCGACTCCGAGGACGGCCGCACAATCAGGGGATCTTCGAGCTCCTTGTTTCCGGCGGTCGTGACCATCGCAACTTCCGGCGCGAACCCCTCGAGATGCTCGGCTTCGCGTGCGAACATGCTTTGCGGGATAAACATCGGAAAGTAGGCGTTCTGCACGCCGGTGGCCTTGATACGCCGGTCGAGCTGGGCCTGCATGTTTTCCCAGATGCCGAAGCCGTACGGCATCACCACACGCATGCCACGGATCGGCGCCTCGTCGGCCAGCTCAGCCTTGCGCACAACTTCCACGTACCAACGATCGAAATCGTCTTCGATATCGCCGAGATCCTCGACGAATTTTCGGTCGGCGTTCACTCGAACCTCCTGTGCCTGTTCAAATCACTCGAAACATCGGACACGGCAATGTCAGCGTCGGGAACGGGGCACCCTATTGCGGGACCCATTACTCCAGACGCTGACCAGAAGGTGCGGGTAATCCACCGCGGCCAAATCCGTCGATCCAAGATCTCACGTCATGCTCCCCGGCGCTTGGAGCTAACCGATGTGCGAATCCGCCATCGCGCTTCGACTCGAATAACTGCGTGTAGAATGCGTGGAGCCGCGCCAGCACGTCGAAACTCGGCGCGAATGGATTCAGATTATAACAGCAGCCCGGTGAATCCTGACGACGCGCCGATTGGCAGGTCACGTGGATTCTCCAAACCGAACTCGAAGGAACTCAATGGCGTCCACTCATCATTTCCGAAGCGATCGATATGACGAGGTGCCCACACCTCGTGCCGATTCGAGTACGTTATGAGCCAGATCCTACCGGCAGGTAAGCTGCCGCCGGACCTCCTGGCACGTTTGCTCTCGACCATTCCGGACGACCCGTCGATCGTCATCGGCGCAGGACTCGGCCGAGACGCCGCCGCGGTGCGTCACGGCGACGGCGTTCTCGTCCTCAAGACCGACCCAATCACCTTCGCCACCGACGAGATCGGCTGGTACGCGCCCAACGTCAATGCCAACGATATCGCCTGCATGGGCGCGACGCCGCGCTGGATGTTGGTGACCGCGCTTCTACCGGAAGGGTCGACGACGCCCGAATTGGTCGAGCACGTCTTCAGGACCCTTCGCGACGCCTGTGCCTCGCTCGACATCTCGCTCGTCGGTGGTCATACAGAAATCACGACCGGTCTCGACCGCGTGATTTTGACCGGGATGATGGTGGGCGACGCGCGTGAGCAGGACCTGATCGATCCGCGCAACGCCAAACCCGGCGACGCGCTCTTATTGGCGCGCGGCATCGCCATCGAGGGAACGTCGCTGATCGCACGCGAGATGAGCTCACGACTGGCCGAATCCCTCGACGCGGATCTGATCGAACGCGCACGCAACTTTCTGCACGAGCCCGGGATCAGTGTCGTGCGAGCGGCGACCATTCTCCGCACCTGCCTCGGCCGAGATCTTCACGCATTGCACGATCCGACTGAAGGTGGGCTGGCGACGGGCATTCGCGAGATAGCCATCGCGGCTGGGACTGGCGTCGTGGTCGAGCGCGAACAGATCACGGTCTATCCCGAGACTCGGGCCATCTGCGATCTGCTGCATGTCGACCCGCTTGGATTGATCGCGTCTGGCGCGCTGCTCGCCGCCGTCGACGCGACACGGGTCGACGAGGCGTTAGCCGCGCTTGAACGAGATGGGATCCCCGCGACACGCATCGGCACGCTTGTCGAGGACTCGTCCGTAGTTGCCATGAGCGAAAGCGGCAGAGCGCGCGACCTGCCCGTCTTCGCCGTCGACGAGATCGCGCGCCTCTTCGCCAAGCTCGAACAATAAACGAAAAACGGGGCCGCGACACGAATCGCGGCCCCGTCTGCATTCTCCAGAGATTACCTCTTGGGCATGTTCTTCAATGCGGTGTAGGCTGGACGCGGCGACCAGTCGGAGTTGATGACGGCCCACGGATACTTCTCGTCTGCCGGATCCGACACGACGGAGTAGTTCAAGTTCCAGACGAACATCGCCGTGGTCCATGGCCAGTTTTTCTTGGCCCAGTCGAACGCTCCAACGAGGTAGTCCGCCTGGTCTTGCGGAGTGATGTCCGCGCCATACTCGTAGCCCTTGGCCTCGTTCTTGGTCGACCAGCCGAATTCGGTAATCCACACCGGCCGCGCGTCGCCGTTCTGCACTTGCACTTGATGCAGCTGTTCGGCCCGGCGGAAGTAGAAGCTGGGATCGTCCGACCAACCGTCAGGTCCGGGGTTGTCCGGATACATGGTGTCGGGCGGATTGTTGGTGGCACTCACGTGCATGCCAAGGACGTCGAAGTATTTGGTGAACGCCCCATTTTGATACCGGTAGAACTGCTGCAGGTATTTCTGGTCGTCAACGGCGATGCTCGGATCGTTCACGCCAGTCGGCGTCAGACCGCCGAAGACGATGACTGCTTCCGGATCCGCCATCTTCACCCCAGAGTACCCGCCCTGCAGCAGATGTGCGTAGTCCTCGATCCGAACGGTGCCGCCCATTTCGGCCGCCAGGTTCTCTTCGTTCCAGATCTCGTAGGCAGCGATCTTTCCCTTGTAGCGCACCGCCAGGAAGTGCATGAAGCCTTCCCAATCAGAATAGTTCGCCAGAAGCTGCTTGCCGGTCGGATCGAGCGCCCAATCCGGTGCTTTCACCACCGAAGCGAGAATCTTGACGCCGGAATCCTGATACTGCTGCACGACGCGATCGAGCGGCAGAGGGTCGTACTGATCTTTCCCTGGTTCGACCGATTGCCACTGAATCTGGATACGCACCCAGTTGAATCCGGCCCCTTTCACGGCATCGATGGTCTTGGAGTTGAAGTCGGCGCCATCCGCGTCACCTCGCGCGTAGACGTTGAAGCCGTAGCCGAAGTTCCCGCTCGCACCAGTCGACGCGGTACCGGTGGCCTCCGTTTGTGTCGTCTCCGTCGATGTCGCGGCATCGTCCCAGACGGCGTGGCGGCTGCAGTGCTGGTAGCCGTCGACTGCGGAGTCGAGGCCGACGTACTTCCGGTGGTGGGAGCGGCCGTATTACTGGCGGACGTGGTCGACGTACTCTTGCTCGACCCGCCGCCACATGCCGCCAACGCTCCGAGCAGGAGGACCGCGACGAACAAGAACGGAATCCGTTTCATCAAATCCGTTTCACCTTTCCATGTGCGTTTGCAATTGCTCGAGGTTAATCGGTGCCCCGAAAAACATCCCCTGATTAGACGAACGAGGCCGCTCGCGGTCCCGCACCCACTGACCCTGAAGTGTAGTCAAAATGCGTAGAGCTTCTCGGGTATAGTATCCTCCAACGAGATTCGCAATCGGCGGTGTGAGGAGTAAAGGGCTCGGTGGCATTCGAACATCATGACTATGATTTGGCGACTGTTTTGGATGCGGAAGCGATCGGGGTTCCCGGACAGCGCCGCTTTCGTCTGATCGGGGGCATTGGAACCGACGTCGTGTCGCTGTGGATGGAGAAAGAGCAGCTCAGCGCGCTCGGACAGGCCATCGAACAGCTTCTCGAACAGCTTTCCGAATCCGGACTCGTCACCGGCAGCGTCGAGTCGACTCTCGCCGTCGCGCCCGCTCCACTCCTCCCAACCACGCCTGAGTACGTCGCGAGCAAGATCATGATCGGCTACGACGAGGAACGCCGCGTCGTTGCACTCTACGCCCACCACCTCGAGCAAGAAGACGAAGACGACGCTATCTTCTCGGCACGCGCGTCGCTCGAATCAGCCAAAGGGCTCGCCGAGAAAATCGCCGAGGTCGTCGCGGCCGGTCGCCCGCGCTGTCCGCGTTGTGGCGCCCCGATTGGTCCCGAGGGCCATGTCTGCCCGCACGACAACGGCCACCTCCCCTGGACGGGTGAGTAACTCACAGTCTCGCGCAGTCTTGCCGTTAGCCGCAGTATCACCAGCCGAGCGCCGCCCCGTCTGATCGTGGGTCCGATCCGCCCATCAGCACACCTCGCTCGCGGTCTACGCGAATCATGTGTGCGTGCCCCATCAACGACGAGAAGGCCTGCGTCATGCGAGCTTCGTGTCCCATCGACTGAAGCTGCACCTGCACATCCGACCCAATCGGCTCTTCGAGCATGAGCACATGCGCGGGATCGCCTGCCACTCCTCGACCGGCCACCCAACGCGGCGACTCGATCGCGGCCTGTGGCTCGAGCTCGAAATCCACCAGGTTGCAGAGTAGCTGCAGATGGATCTGCGCCTGGGCATGTCCGCCCATCGTGCCGATCACGACTTCGGGGTGGCCGTCCTGCATCAGCATTCCGGGTATCAGAGTGTGCATCGGCTGCTTACCGGGTCCGAGTCGATTGGCGGCCTCGGGGTCGAGAGTGAATGACGCTCCGCGGTTGTGCAGCACGATTCCGGTTCCCTCAGCGACCAGGCCACTGCCGAAGCCCTGGAATAGAGACTCGATCAGCGAAACGCACATGCCGTCGCGGTCCACCACGCACAGGTAGATCGTGTCGCCCAATCCCGCAGGATCCGGCACTTCGTTGAAGGCGTGTGTCAGGTCGATCTTCCCACGCAGCTCGTCGGCGTACGCTTTCGAGATCAGGTGGTCCAGTTCCGCATCGAGATGGTCCGGATCGGTGACGTATCGGTCCCGATCGATGAACGCGAGCTTCTTAGCCTCCACCAGCACGTGGATCTGCTCCGCACTGTTTCGTCCCATTCCTGAGATATCGAAGCCTTCAGCAAGATTCGCGAGCTCGAGCGCGATCACACCCTGTGTCGGCGGGGGAAGCTCATGAAGGTCATGCCCGCGATATGAAGTCGAGAGCGTCTCGACCCACTTCGTCTCGTGTCCGGCGATGTCCTCTTCGCTGACCAATCCGCCTCCGGCCTGAATCGTTGCTGCGACGGCGCGGCCAATCGGGCCGCCGTAGAACGCTTCGCTGCCCTGCTCCGCGATCATTCGCAGTGAGTTGGCCAACTCCGGCAGGCGCAGCACATCACCCGTCTGCGGAACGACGCCTCTTGGAACGTATAGATTCAGCGCTGCTTGCTGTCGCTCCAGGAGCGGGCGGGCAAGCGCGATCGACCTGCTCAGGACTCGGAGATACCGGAAACCCGCGTTCGGCATAGTTGACGGCGTGCTCGAAAAGCGAACTGAACGACTTCGACCCGAAGCGCTGATGGGCGCTGTGCCAGGCATGCACGGCACCAGGCACCGTGACGGCATGCGCACCGCGCTCCGGCATCGTCAGATGTCCGAGGCTGTTGAGTGCTTCGATCGAGGCGTTGCGCGCCGATCGTCCGGCCCCATTCAAACCAAACAAGCGTTTCTGCCGTGGATCCCAAATCTGCATGAACGCATCACCGCCGACCGAGCACATGTGTGGATAAACGACCGTCAGGACGGCGTTGGCAGCGATAGCCGCGTCGAGCGCGTTGCCGCCGTCTTTGAGCACCTGTACTCCAGCCATGCTGGCCAGATAGTGTGGCGACGCGACCATTCCCTCGGTCGCCAGCGTCGTTGGTCGTCCCTGCACCAGTTCCCCCTTGCTGCATCATGCAAGTCGATCATTCTCAGTCAGCGTCACTATAGCCGCATGCCGCTATGCGGGACAGACTCCGCGTGCGTCACCCGAGATTTGCAGACCTGTTCATCCGCGCTAATATGGATACATATTCCGGGTCAAGACGGTCGATCATCACTGCAAAGGAGAGATCCATCATGCTCGATACCAAGATGGCTCCAGAGGTTGAAACCGCAAGCAAGCAGATTATCGAGGCTGGCAGACGGCTGGTCCAGGGTGGCGTCCTCTCTCGCTCGCTACATGGCAACATCAGCGTACGGCTCTCAGACGGCAACCACTTCGTTCTGACCGGCGGAGGAACGCTCGACAACCTGACGCCGGAAGATATGGCGGTTCTGGATCTCGACGGCAACCTGGTCGATGGGCAGATCGGGCCGGCTTCGAACGAGATCATCCATATGCACGCCGCCGTCTACAAGAAGCGCCCCGAACTCGGCAGCGTCATCCACACGCACTCCCCGCACATCACCGCCTTTGCGCTGGCGAGCAAGCCGATAGAACTGGCGTACGAGGCGCTCGTGCGCTTCGATTTCACCGAGGCCATTCCTGTTGCCAAATACGGTCCACGCGGTTCGGCCCGCTCCGTGGCGAACATCGTGGATGTCGTCGGTCCGAAGACCAAGGCCGTCCTCCTCGAGAACCATGGTCTGCTCGCCTTCGACGAGAACATCGAGAAGGTCGTCCATTCCATCTTCATCCTGGAAGAGTCCGCCGAGATGATTTTGCTGGCGGACGCGGTCGGCGGCGCCAAACCGATCCCGAGCGAGCTACTCGGTGAGACGCGAGATCGTCGCACCGAATTTGAAGCTGGCGGAACGATGCGTCGTAAAGACTAACCTTCCACCCAACACCCGACTTACTCGCCATCGTAGACGAATACGGCGTAGACTCAGGGGTCCGAAGATCGGGCCCCTTATTCGCGCCGACGGAGTTCAGCAACCTCAGCCACGATGTGGAGCGCCGCGTGATCGATATCTGCATGCTGGGACTGGGCGGGATGATGCCCCTGCCGCAACGCTGGCTTTCATCGATGCTGCTGCGCTCCGACTCCGACGTCGTCTTGGTCGATTGTGGCGAAGGGACTCAAATCTCCTGGCGCTATTCAAAGTGGAGCTTTCGGCCTGTCAACGCGATCGTGCTGACCCATTTCCACGCCGATCACGTCGCCGGGATCGCGGGAGTCCTCTTCATGATTGCCCATTCCGGGCGGACCGAGCCGCTGGTGATACTCGGGCCACAAGGCACCTATGAAATCGTTCAGGCTCTCACGGTCGTCGTCCCAGGCCTCCCCTATCCGGTTCAAGTCATGGAACTGGGGGGTGGAGACTCATACACGTTGCCGGGCGGTCTCGAGATCAACACGCTCGACGCCGACCATCGCATCCCCTGCCTTTGCTACACATTTTCACGCGGTAGGGCGCCACGGTTCGAGCCCAATACAGCGCGCGATCTCGGCATTCCGGTGACGCTTTGGAGCAAGCTGCAAGCGGGAGAGAGCGTGGAAGTGTCAGGGCGCCGCTTCACTCCAGACCAGGTGCTGGGTCCGCAGCGTCGGGGCCTCAAGGTGGCGTACATTACAGACTCGCGCCCGACACCCGCCATGCCTGACTTCGTGCGCGACGCTGATGTGCTCGTTTGCGAGGGTACGTACGGTGATCCGGAGCTGCGCGAGCGGGCCAGAAGCCGAGGCCACATGGTCTTCGATCAGGCAGCAGCCATCGCACGGGATGCTGAAGTCCGTCGCCTGATCCTGACGCACTTCAGCCCGTCGATGATGGAGCCTGAAGATTATCTCCATTTCGCTCAGGAGATCTTCCCGGCCAGCGAGATTGGACGCCAGCACGAGACGATCACGCTCTCGTTCGACGACGATGGAGACAGTTCGAGCGGACCGGATTGAAACTTTCGGGTTGAACTAGTTGGCGCGACCCGTGATGAGGTCGTGGAGCAGCGGGTCTGAGCGGATCTCGTCCCCAAGTTCTTCGAGCCGAGCAAGTGCGATGCCCACCTTCACCGGCTCGCCATGGATCTCGTAGATCAGAAACTCAATTGCGGTGAAGATTTCGTTGGCCATCGGGCTGACGTCGGGTGGCAGCATACTGACGATGCGCGTCAACCGTTCGGTGAACCGCTCTTGATGCGCTTCACGCTGGTCGATCGGCAATTGCGCTGTCAGGATTTCGGGCAGGCTGTAAATTTCGCTGATTTGATCGGACATACGGTCGATGACCGAGAGCGCGACCGGTGAGATCACCTCTTGCAGGAACACCCGAAATTCGTAAGTGTCGACCGACATCGATGAGCTGCCCTCCCGTGTCGACGAACGAGGCGTCTACGGCATTTCCATGCGCTATCAACCCGCCTCCACGACGCGGAAACGATCGCGCGCTTGAGTCTTTGCTTCGCAATTCACTGTCCAGATAGCGGAGCAGGTCGGGTTCCGCGAATTTCGCTGATAGCATCCCCGCGACCACGGCGTTTGCCGCTGGGCCAATGAGATCGAACGCGTGTTCTGTGACGTAGTCACGAGTGTACCGGTAAAGATGGGTCGTTTCAACGTTTTGGCGGCTGCCAGACATGTCGTTGCCTAGCGGTCGACGGATGTCCGCAATGCCTCCACGGCCCGACGCCCCCAGAGCGAAGTTTTGACCGGAATCTGATGCAGGCGCGACTGTTGAATGCGCGGCCAGACGAAGTACATCAGCGTAAACGTCAACGAGGAGAGTGCGATGCCGCCGATGATGTCGATTACCCAGTGCTGACCAAGATAGATGACCGCGAACCAAAGCGCGGCGTTATACGGGATGAAGACCAGCCCTTTCTTTCCAAAGAATTTCACCGCGAAGAGCATGGTCATCCAGGGATAGGCTGCATGCAGCGACGGCATCGCGGCCACCGGGTCTCCACTGGCCTCATTCCAGATCTGGACCATATTGAGGTTGTTGTATTGATGCGGCACCAGCGCGTGAAAGACCTGATCGAATGGCAGCTGGACCCCATGTATGACGCCCCATTGATCGGCCATCCAGGGCGGCGCGGCTGGATAGAGGAGATAGATGGTGAAACCGAGGTAGGTCATCAGCAAGAAGCTGATGGAGAAGTACCAGAAGCGTTCCTTGCTTTCGATCCAGAGAACAAAAGCGAAGATCAGCGGAAAGACGAAGTGCATGATGTACATGACCATCGCCAGAACGTCGTACCAGTGGATCACGCCGGGAACGAAGAGCTTCTCCTGCAGCCAGAGGGTCGGGAGATGCCCGAAGAACATGAAGCGATCGGCGTCGATCAACTCGGTCAGGTGGATGTTGCTGTGGCGTTCCTGGATGAACTGATACGCGATGCCGCGCATGAACTCGTAGCCGAAGATCAGCAGCACCACTGGAATCCAGTCGCGTAGGAACGCCTTCCATTGCCCCAGGGCAATGGCGGTAATGAAGAGCAGGATTGCCCAGCGGTCCGGCGTGAAATAGGCACCACGCCAGACATACAGGACGACGGCGATCGACATGTACGCGGCGAACAGGACGAGGGCCAGAAACCCGTAAGACCGGTCGCCTTTTTCCTCCGTTGCGACGTCTCCCTCATCGAGAACGTCGAACGAATCGTCTTGAGCGCCGAGGGTTGTATCGATCTGCTCAGATTTATTGTGCTGGTGCGGACGTCTTCGTAGCCACCTTAACATTTGCTCCACATTCTAATGAGCGGAGATGCCGAGGTAAAGCTCGACCACGATGATTGGAACGCGTCACTGCGGGTCGACGTTGTGCCACGCACTCTGAAATTGGGACCGTAGATGCTTCGAGATCAGCGAGCCCGCTCAGGTGAGCGGGCTCTTTCGATGACACGTGCTTAGAAGCCAGGTTCAGTCAATAGCCAACAGGCCGCTGGCTAGTTCGACCCGGCGAAGAACTGCGCCAGGTCACCGTTGTTGCAGCTGTTGTTGAGACAACCCACGCCGAACGCCTTCTCGATCGTGCTCAGCAATGTGTAATGGTTCGCGGGCGAGGGAGACACGAATCCCTTTGGTGTCTGTTTGGAAATGACGATGGTCGGAATCACGCCGCCACCACCCGTGTTCGTGGACCCTTCGTCCCAGGTAATGAAGATGGCACTGTTGGTGTGAGCCCATGTGTCCGTGTTCAGAATGTTGGCGCCGAGCCAGCTCTGCAGCCAGCTGTCGCCGGTCGCCACCGGACAGTCGTGCATGTCGTTGCACAAATTCGGAACGATAAAGCTGAAGTCGGACGCGGCGGCGTCGAAGTGTGTGAAGTCGGTAATGTGTTGCGCACAGCGCTGGGCGTCGCCGCTGAGGCTGGTGAAGCTCATGGCCGGATTGTGACGGCGCACGTAATTTCCGGTTCCGTCTTCTCCGTCATGTGCCGACGCATCGGTGTAGCAGGAGTCGCCCGCCTGCGAGACCGGGTAGTTCTCAGCATAGACGGTCCAGCTTTTGCCAGCCGTCTCCAACTGGTCAGCAATCGTCGACGCGTTCAAGTCGTGCACGTTGTCGTCGCTCACCCCGTTGGTCGAGCCTGACCAAAGTGCGAGGTAGTTCGGCTCCGAAGGATGACTGATGCCGGTGTAATCGGTCGCGAGGCCATATTGGCTGGCGAGCTGATTGATATACGGAGCGTCCACGCTCCCGACGACCGAGGAAATCTCCTTATTCTCCATCATGATGACGTAAACGTGATCGAAGCTCGGTACGGTCGTGTTCGTTACCGGCTTCGCTGACGATGCCAGTACCGGCGTGCTGCCAAGCAGCGAATAGCGCCAGGTGTAGTAATGCTGCCCGACGTTGCCTGCTTCGACCTGCCAGCCTTGATCGTTGCTCGGCGTGTAGGTCAGCACCCGTCGCTCGAAGACCTGCACCAGCACCTGCTTCTGCACCCCACCGACCAACACGGTGGTCCAATAGGCTTCCGTCAACGGATAGCCCGTGGCATAGAACGGATTCGCGAACAATGTGTCGGTCACGTTCGCGCCGTTGACATTGACCGTGCCGGAGCTATTCATGAAGTCCCAGAAGACCGACGCCACGCTGTGGTTGGTCGGAGCCCCAACATCCTTGGCCGTCACGTTGTAGCTGCCGAGATTTTGGTCGGATCCAACATTGCCCGCGCGGTCAACTGTCTGGATGATCTGTCGGTCGTTGGAAATCGCGGGCTTTCCCATCAGCGGGTTGAACGTCGCGTAGGTTGGGCCGTTCGGGTCATTCGAATCGCCAGCGACATTCACCTGCGCCGGGTCGTGCCGCACGAATGAACCGTCACCGAGCTGCAATTGGCCGGTAATCAGCTCCTTTGCCAGCAGACCATTGGTCACATACCAGATCGACGACTGATCGCCATCCGGATGAGTGATCTCCATGCGCGTCTTGTCGAAGTACTGGACCTGCCGCTGGCCGTCGGGCGACTCGAAATACGGCTCCCACAACGCTGGCGTGTTGGCCGTGGGGCCCCACATCCAGGTGCGATGAGTCTGACCACTCACCACCGGCTGATCGGTGCGCGCCCAGACATTCTGAAAATTCGTGTTGGCAATCGACTCCGCCACCGCTGGAGACGTCTCAGCGATCACCAGCATGAGTAGCACAAGTACCGTTAGCCATCGTCGGAGCGAAAACATCTCATCCCCTACCTTCGATTTCCAGCCTGCATCCGGAACACTTCAAGTCGCGACCGCACGCGACCAGAGCGGAAGACAACCGAATCAAGCTCTCGGTCACTCAATGCCTTATGTCGATCCGGCCCCTCAATGCCGGATGAATAAGGCGTTGCCTTTAGGCAAATTCTTAGTTTCGACACCGGTTGCGATTATCAGGTGGTCTCGACTGAGTTGCAAGTGGTAGCGATCAAGAATCCTTCAAGCTTTCCGTTGCATTACGACCGTGGGCAAACACTGACGCGTGGTGTGACTGAAGCCAGTTGTCACGATCTTGTATCGCGACGCGGATTGACATGAACCATCGCGCGAACGATCATGAGGTGCGCGACTCCGACGTACAACACGGGAAGTAGGGAACATCGTATGCCTCGATTCGTGAGAATCCTGGGCGTCTTTGGACTGCTCAGTCTATGGCTTGCCACCGCAACTCCGATCGCAGCCGACTCTATTGCGGGCGATCACTTTGGCAATACCTGGGCACGCACTGATTTGCCGGTTGTGAACGGGCCAGCTCATCGAACCTGGATGTGGGGACCGACGGCCAACACGCCGTCGCTACTTGAGCCGTATGCGGAATCGCCAAACGGTCAACGCCAGGTGCAATATTTCGACAAAACACGTATGGAGATCACCCACCCAGACGGTGACCAGTCGTCGATCTGGTACGTGACCAACGGCTTACTGGCGGAAGAGTTGGTCACCGGCCGACTCCAGCTCGGCGACGACACGTTCGAGCAGCATGACCCGGCGCAGGTGAATGTGGCCGGTGATGCCGGCGATCCCAACGGCCCCACCTACGCCACGTTCAATCCGCTCATGAGCTATGGAGCCATTCCAAACGGCTGGATCATCACCCAAACAGTCGATCGCGCGGGCACCGTGGGCGCAAATGCCGACCTGAGCAGCTATAACGTCACTGCGGTGGACGTCGCCGCGCCCACTCAGCACACGGTTGCCTCCGTCTTCTGGGACTTCATGAACAGTACGGGCACGGTGTATGAAAACGGCGCGAACGTGACCGACAAGTTGTTCGACAACCCCTTCTACGCCACGGGCTATCCGCTGACCGAACCCTATTGGACGAACGTCCTCCTCGGTGGGGTGTCGAAACAGGTGCTGGTGCAGATATTCGAGCGACGGGTGCTGACCTACACCCCGAGCAATGATGAGGGTTGGAAGGTCGAAGCGGGCAACGTCGGGCAACACTATTACACCTGGCGCTACACGCAGCTTGGGAAGACCGTGACGGCCGACCCGAACCCGCCAGGCGCGTGGTCGCAACCATCGCCGTCGACACCTCCAACCGATGGGGGCGGGAGTCCGACTGGGAGCGGCACGCCGGACACCGGCCCACATGTGGACAAGAACTGCAGCGATTTCGCCACGCACGCAGAAGCTCAAGAGTACTTCGTAAGCCACGGAGGATCGCCCACCAACAACTTCGACGGGCTCGACAACAACCATGACGGAGTCGCGTGCGAGAGCCTGCCGTAAAAGTCCATCTCCGATAGCGCCACAACGACGAAGCCCGCTCGAAATCGAGCGGGCTTCAGTTTCATTGATGACATGTGGGTCACCACCAGAGGACAGTGCCCATCGCAGGGTTTCACCGCCCGAACGCCATCGCACAAAACTCAACAGCGCATGGACTAATTCGAGAGTCCACACACCTCTCGTGGACTCTCGACGACGCAAATCATTGTCAGAGAGTCGACGTTCTTTGGCATTCGAGTAGACTCGAACATGCACGCCGCACGTGACCACATTCTAATTCGCAAGGAGTGACAGACAAGATTTCCTTGAGAAACGCACACAAACTCACATCGGCCGCTGACATTCGTTGCGGCCGCAATGCTCGCCTCCATCATCGTTGCCATAGTCCCGTGGACTCGCAGAAGAGCATCCCTGATCATCGACCGACTTTCGCGAATCGCCAGGCGCAGGAACTGCGACCAGCACACCTGTTGCGATCCACACCGTGACGCTGGCGTCCGGCACAACGTTCGACATCGCCGTCGACGAGCACGCGCCTGACCCCATTAGTCGAGGCATCGTTGCGGGAGACCACTGGTTTCTCGACGATTACGAGTTCTTGTTCACGCTGATGAAGCCAAACGATGTCGTGCTCGACATTGGTGCCCACATTGGCACGTTTGGCCTCGCCTCAGCGGCGCTGGGATGTCATGTTCTCTGCATTGAAGCAAGCCCCAACAACGCCAACCTCATCGCCGCAAGCGCGGCCGCAAACGATTTTGCGCACCTGTGGGTAGTTCCCGCGGCGGCAACAAACCACGACGGCACGGTTGAGTTTCTTCCGAACGGTCCATGGGGCACCATAGCCAATCCTACCGTGCTCGCTTCTCCCGCCACGATTTATGCCAGAGCGCTCAGTTCCATCGTTGTTCCAGCCGTTTCAGTCGACTCGCTCCTCTCCGGATTTGGAATACAGCATGTCGACTTCGTGAAGCTGGACGTGGAGGGCGGGGAAGTGGCCGCGCTCGGTGGGATGAATGAGTTGCTGAGTCGTGACGACGCTCCCGTCATCCTCTACGAATCCAACGCGTTCACGCTTCAGTTTTTCGGGCACACACCGATCGATCTGACGGCTGCGCTGGAGCAATTTGGCTATACGATTTTCATGCTGCAGTCAGGCCGGCTGATTCCAAATCGAGCGGGCGAGTTTCGTCCAGAATGTGTCGTGAATTGTGTGGCCCTGAAAGGTGACTTCGCCCGCACCATCGAACCCCTGCTCAGCGAACCGCGGTCTTACGACGATCTCGCGCGTGCGATCGTCTCGAAGAGCCAGTCAGAATGGCTGCACGAGCGACTGTATCTGGCGGGTGCGCTGGCGCAGGCGGATCCGGAGTTGCTCGCGATGTCAGAGGTGAAGGACGCGTTCTGGCGTCTGCTCCACGATCCCCACAAAGGAGTGCGGTTGGCTGCCGCTCATAGCCACACGTCCATCGAGAAACTGATGAACGAGTGAGCTCAAGACAAAACGTGCGCCGCCCGCAATGTCGACAGGCAAGAAAAAGCCCGCTCAACTTAGAGCGGGCTTTCAGTTTCGTTGATTCTAATGCGCTTTTCGGGGGAGCCGATGGTGAGACTCGAACTCACGACCTGCTGTTTACGAAACAGCTGCTCTACCAGCTGAGCTACATCGGCTTGTATCGCCAGTCGGACCCACGCAACGGCAATGATGGATTCACGCGTTCCGACGTGCCCGATTCTAGCACACCCGTTTGTTGACTCAAAGTCCCGCGACGGTCACCGTCGGGAACCTAAACACCGCCAGCATGCGTTCACTCGCGTGAACGCGAGAGGCCACGTATCCTAGCTGCCCCAGACCGCTTTGGCCGTGCGCGCGACGAGTTCGAGCTTCTGCCGCTGAACTTCGGGCGTGATGTTGTTGCCTTCCCAGGTCGACGCAAACCCACACTGTGTGCTCAGGGCGAGTCGCTCGAGCGGTGCTATCTGTGCTGCCGCTTCAATGCGCTGCTGAAGCTCATCCTGCGTCTCCAGACGCGGCTTCTTGCTGCTGACCAAACCCAGCACGATCTCGCGATCCTCCGGCACAAACCGCAGCGGGGCAAAGGTGCCGGAACGATCGTCGTCGTATTCGAGCAAGAAGCGCTTGAACTGCGTTCTGCTGAAGACGCGCTCGGCGATCGGATCGTAGCCGCCACTCGCGTAGAACATGCTCTGGTTGTTGCCGCGACAGATATGGACGCCAAACATGATCCCTTGCTGGTCGAACCCGTCGATCACAGCATTGTCCAGCTCGATGGTGCGGTCGATCATCTCGTCAACGTTGCTGCCACGCTCTTCGTAACCCTTGCGCATCTGCGGATCGAGCAGCGCGCCATACTGCGGAGCGTCGATCTGTATGTAGGTGCAACCGAGACGAATGAGTTCCTGGATCTCCCGCCTCGTCAGATCGACCAGGTCCGCCAGATACGCGTCCAAGCTCGCGTACGCGCCAGACGAACGCTTGGGATCGTAATAGGCCGCCGCCTGCTGGGTGCTGAGCAGCGTCACCTTCGCCTGGCGCGTCGTACGCGCTCGCAGATAGGTGAACTCCTCCGAGCACATGGAATGCTTCCATTGCAGCTTCTCGACGACGACCGGACGTCGATAGACGATCTCGTGCCCTTCGTCGTCATGAAATGGGATCGCCCAGCCGCCATGCTTGTCAAACCCCTCGAGCGATTCGACCAGATGACCAAAGAAGGCGTAGCGGCGCTGCTCGCCGTCCGTCACGACCTCGAGTCCGGCGTCTTCCTGCAGGCGAATGGCTTCATCGACCGCCTGGTCCTCGATCTCCTTGAAGTCGGCCGGGCTCATCTCGCCCGCTTCATGCGCGTTGCGCGCTTGCATCAGGTAGTCGGGACGCAGCAGGCTTCCAACGACGTCACTGCGATACATGTTCATACCTCCTGGATTGGAACCAATAAAAGTGCGTGATTCGTACCGGGACGCTCTGCAGACTGTGACCGAACCTACCCTGGTAGCCATCAATCCATCTCAAACCCAACGTAATTCTCTGCCAGCGACGTGGCGGCCGCGGTTGAGCCACAGACGTAGCGCAGCTGTGAGAGATGCAACTGGTGCTCGAACGGACCGTCGTCGTCGAACCGATGCACCAGCGACGTCATCCACCAGGAGAAGTGCTCCACACGCCAGACCCGCCGCAAACACCTGGACGAGTATGACTTCAATCCAGCCTCGCCTCCGGCTCGATACCAATTGGCGAGCGCGTCGGCCAGAATCTTCACGTCAGCCACGGCTAAATTCAGACCCTTGGCGCCGGTGGCCGGCACGATGTGGGCCGCGTCTCCCGCCAGAAAGAGCCGTCCAAACTGCATCGGCTCATGGATCACACTGCGCATCGGTGTGATGCTGCGATCGATGATCGGCCCTTCTCTGAGTGTCCAGCCGTCCAACGCGAATCTGCGCTGCAACTCGTCCCAAATCCGCTGATCGGACCACTCTTCGAGCCGCTCGTCCGGACGACACTGCAGATAGAGGCGGCTCAACTGTGGCGTGCGCATGCTGTGGAGGGCGAATCCGCGCTCATGATAGGCGTAGATCAGTTCGTCCGTCGACGGCGCCACTTCCGCCAGAATGCCGAGCCAGGCGACGGGATAATCCTTCTGGTAGATGGTCAAGGTGTCGGAGGGAATCGCCTCGCGGCAGACACCATGCGATCCGTCACAACCCGCCACGAAATCACATTCCAGCTCGTGGACTTGGCCGTTGTGGCGGAACCGAACCAGGGGGTCTGATGAATTCGGACGCTCGACCGACAGAGCCTGCGCCTCGAAGAGGATTTCGCCACCGGCATCCAAACGCGCCTGAATCAAATCCTTGACGACCTCTTGCTGGCCATAGACGGTGATGGCTCGCCCGCCGGTGAGGTCACTCAGCGGAATCCGATGATGCTCGCCATCAAATCGCAGCTCGATGCCGCGATGAATCATCCCCTCGCGTCGCAGGCGCTCATCGAGACCCAATTCGTGCAGCAGATCGACCGTGCCCTGTTCGAGGACTCCGGCTCGAATGCGTCGCTCAACGTAGTCGCGATCCCGCGACTCCAGCACGACCGATTCGATGCCATCGCGTGCGAGCAGGTGAGCCAGAACCAGACCCGCGGGACCGGCTCCAACGATCGCGACCTGCGTGCGCACCGGCCCTCCTCTCGCTCGAATCCGCGGGCAAACGTGAACGTTGACGACCGTCCCATCGTAGAAGCGCGGCTGGTTCGCGTCAACGCGATCTCCTTGGTGGTGGGCAGCGCTCGCAATCCGTTGACAGTGCCGCCGCCGATTGCTAGCGTGAGCCTGACAAATGAGCCAATCTACACGCCGCATCCTGGAGGGATCATGGATCGACAACCGCTACCCGACCGGCAGATAGAGGACGCGCAGGTGGACGAATACCGCGCGATCTACGACGAACTGATCGGCTTCGTGCCGCCCCGAATCATGGCGCGAACAGACCTGCTGGCCCGGGTCGATCCCGAACTCCTCTCTTTACAGGAGCAGATCCGCAAGCACGCCATGTATCCGGACTGCTTCGACGTGAAGACCGCGCAGCTGATGCTCTTCGGCATGCTCCTCATGATGCTCTCCGACGCCACTCGCTTGCATGCCATCGCCGCACGCAGGGCGGGCGCCACGTGGGAAGAGATGAGCGGCGTGGTTGGGCTGGCATTCCTCTTCCGCGGACTCCCAGCAGCCAATCTCGGCGCGCAGATCATTCAGGAGATCGTCGAGCGCGAGGCCAACGAAGGATAGGGACGATGCCGGAAGTCGTGCGAGAAGCCGATGAGCCCATTCAAGACGTCGCCCATCTGGGGCACGTCGAGCTGCTGACGCCAAAACCCGACGAAAGTCTGAACTTTTTCACGAGCGTTCTCGGCATGAGTGTGACCGAGCGTGCCGGTCAGTCAGTCTATTTGCGCGGCGCCGGTGACTACGAACGGCATACGTTGAAGCTGACCGAAAGTCGTGAGGCCGGAATCGGGCACATCGGATGGCGCGCGGTCAGTCCGCAGGCGCTGCGAAGGCGCGTCGCGGCGCTCGAAGCGTCTGGGTTCGGCAAGCGCTGGATCGAAGGCGATTTCGGTCACGGACCTGCCTATCGCTTCAATGATCCGGACGGCCACCTCATGGAGATCTACTATGTGGCCGATCGCTACAAGCCGACCGACGATCAACGCTCACGGCTCAAGAATCAGCCACAGCGCTATTCACACATTGGCGCGGGAGTCCGCAGACTCGACCACGTCAATCTGCTATGCCAGTCGGTAACTCCCAACCGAGAATTCATGCAGGAGATGCTCGGCTTCCGCCTTAGGGAACATGTCGTCCTCGACGACGAGACGGAAGCGGCGGCCTGGATCAGCGTGACTCCGCTGGTGCACGACATCGCCTACACGCTCGACGCCACGCGATCGCGCGGTCGACTGCATCACGTCGCGTTCTGGGTCGACAACCGTGAGGACGTGCTGCGCGCGGCCGATGTGCTGCTCGAGAACGACGTCTTCATCGAGACAGGGCCGTCCAAACACGCCATCACGCAAGCGTTCTTCTTGTATGGCTACGAGCCGGGCGGCAACCGCTTCGAGGTCTTCAGCGGTGGCTATCTCATCTTCGCGCCGGATTGGGAGCCGATCGTCTGGACGCAGGCCGAACGGGCCAAGGGCCAGGCCTGGGGTCTTGCGCCTACCCGAGAGCTTCCACGCGTACGGAACGCCGGTCGTCGACGTCCCGCACGATCAGATGCTCGACGTGCCTGTGGTAGAGCGAGTCGTGAAGCCGTAGGGTGATCGTCGCCGTGCGTATTCAACACGAACGGGCAAATCTCACCGAAGCTGCTCACTCGGCGATCCCGACTCCGACTGGCCCACATCTGTAAAGCAGTTTGCAGCCACGAACGGCGTTCGCTGTTACCCTGCGTTCAACGGTCGGTCGCTACTCAATATTCGAGGAGATCCCGATGAGCAAGACGAAACCGCAACCCAAGCCGCAACCCAAGCCTCAGACGTATCTGGTCGTCTCGCTGACGGAAGTCTTCATCACGTCAGTCAGCAGCTAGTCACACGCCGTCCGCTCCGACAGATGCCAGAGCGGACCATGATTCGATTGATTCGTCAGGGAAATGTTCGCCGGCTGGCGTTACAACGTCGGACGAATCACGCCAGCGCGATGCAGGCAAACCCGCACTTGGCCTGCGTCGGCACACCAAAACGAACGGTGTGGCGCGCAGGGAGGCCAGCGGGAAAGTGCTTCTTGTATTCGACGTTGATCTCGTCGTAGTCAGCCGAGTTCGTGATCAGGAATGTGACCTGAATCACCTTATCCATCGAGCTGCCCGCTTCTTCCAGCACATCCTTCATGTTGTTCAGCGCGGCGTTCGCCTCTTCGGTGGCCGTGCCGGACACGCCGCCTGAAATACCGGACACGAAGACCAATCCAGCGGCTTTCGTCGCACGCGCGAATGGGCGTTTTTCGCTTGGGTCCGGTGGACGAATGAACTCGATATCAGCCATGAATCCCCATCTCTTCACATCACCACGATTACGCCATCACCAGCACGGCGCGGCCATCGCGTCAATCCACGTTCATCAACGCGGGGATCATGACAGATGACAGGAGATCGAACAACCGCGGAGGCGGTCAAGCGCCCTTTTTTACAGCAAATTGAGGGACTTGCCTCGGGGGAGAGCACAGATTTTTATGCTTCGAGGAGCCCACGCTGGGATTCGAACCCAGGACCTCATTCTTACCAAGAATGTGCTCTGCCTACTGAGCTACGTGGGCAACGTACCCGACATACTATACCCAAGACATCCTGCTGATGCCAGACAGTCTCCGCTAGCTGCCGGACGCCGGAATTCTGCGCCGCGACAGGCTCTTTTAGGGGCGCTACCGTCATCTCCGGCGTCCATGGCTCGCCCTCGAAATCGCCGACCGAGATGCCCATGCGCTCCAGGAACGGCGCCACCCAGCGCGCCATATGCGGGCGCGGATCGACCGGTACACCAGGCGCGTGTGAATCCGATCCGCTGCTGATCAGCAGACCGCGCTCGTTCGCCAGTCCACGATATTTTTGGGTGTCGTAGGTGGTGTAGGAGCGGTAGTGTCCCTCGAGTCCATCGATCGGGATCGCCGACACCATGCGGTCGAGCCGGTCGGATGACATGATGCCCGCGCCGTCGTTGCGCCCCGGATGCGCCACGATGCACGTTCCACCCGCGTCGTGCGCGGCCTCGACGACCTGCTCGAGCGGCGTGTCGACCCGAATGTCTTCACCCAGCTTGGTGGTCAGCTGATGCGCCGTCATCAGGTTGGTGGCGTGGCCGTCCTTGATGGCGGTCTGCAGCACGTAGGTCGGCAGGAGCGGACGACCATCGACGACTTCGTCGAGCGAGGGGAGCTTGTGGCCATTCTGCACAAGCACCTCGATGGCGTGCTCGGCTCGCGCCCGCAAATTCGCTTGCTGCGCCGCGAGGAGCCGGCCAAACTCGGTCGATCCCAGCTGATCAGGGTGAATCCCATAGACCAATACGTGCCACTGCCGATTGTCCCACCAGGTGGTGAACTCCACCCCGGGAATGACCACGAGCCCTTTTTCGCGCCCGCGCTGCATAAACTCGGGCACTGAACGCATGGTGTCGTGATCGCACAGCGCGACGACTTTGAAGTCGTTTGCGACTAAGTGATCGATGAGCTCGTTCGGAGTCCAACCGCCGTCACTCGACCGCGTATGCATGTGGACGTCGACTCGATCGTGCGGCGAAATTTCAGTGAACGGCTGGGCCATTGTGTCTCTCAATCTCATGTCTCGGGTGGCGCACCTCGGGTCGGTGCGCCTCACGCAATTATAAGCAGCCGCGGCAAAGCCGCCGTTCAGCCACCAATCGACAGCATGCGATCGATGGCCAGACGCGCGCGGCTGGCGACATCTGGCGCCACGCTCACCTGATACGTCATCGTTTGGAGAGAGTCGTAAACCTTCTCCAGCGTAATCATCTTCATGTAGCCGCAGACCGCACTCTCGCGCACCGGTTTGAATGTCTTTCCGGGCGCCATGAGCTGTAGAGCGGTGGAGCACTCCTGTCTCGGTCGCGACGATGAAACTGGTCGAGTCGGACGAGACCGCGTGCCGGACCATCCCTTCGGTCGATAGGACGTGCGTGCGGCGTGCATCGAGCCGGCCAGACTGGATGTCCAACAAGCAGCGCGAGCCACAGGCACACTCGGGATGTACCAACAGCTCCGCCATCGGATCGGCGAGCCGGGCGCGTTCGACGTCCTCCGCCATGATCCCGGCATGCACGTGACACTCGCCCATCCAGAGGTGCATGTTGGCTCGACCAGTTTCACGACGCACGAACTCGCCGAGAAAGAGGTCGGGCAAGAATAGGATCTCCTGGTCCTCAGGGATCGACCGCACCACCTCAACGGCGTTGGCTGACGTACAACAGTAATCGGATTCGGCCTTCACGTCGGCACTCGTGTTGACGTACGAGACGACTACGGCGCCGGGATGTTCGGCCTTCCACGCTCGAAGCTGATCGGCCGTGATGCTGGACGCCAACGAACAGCCTGCATCCAGGTCAGGAATGAGGACGGTCTTGTTCGGGCAGAGAATCGCCGCGGTTTCCGCCATGAAGTGCACGCCACAGAAGACGATGACGTCCGCCTCGGTCTTTGCCGCCTGACGCGACAGGCCAAGTGAGTCTCCGACGAAGTCGGCGATGTCCTGTATCTCCGGAACCTGATACGAATGCGCCAGAACCACCGCATTCCGTTCCACGCGCAGGCGGTTGATCTCTTCGACGAGGTCGCTCTGCGATAGTCGAGAGCTATTCAGGCTCGCTCCACGCTCGATCGTCAGCGGCGACGACGAACTGACTGGCATTTGAGTTCCTTTCAATCGCACGATCACCCATGTTGTGCGGATCTGATCCAACTAGGTTTCACATGTCCACGGTTCGGGCATCGCAAACATGTGCTCGGCAGCCAACGGACGCATCAAGCTGGCGACGCTTCCTCGATGTCATCCGGCCCGCCAGGAATCTCGCGCGGCCCGATGTAGTGGAACAATCGCGCTGGGCGACGCGTGCGACGGTCCCGACTCCCAGGAACCGGAGCAAGGTCCCACCTGGTCATCATCTGGCGAGAGAAGTTGCTCGGATCAAAGCGTTCACCGATGACCGCTTCATGCACCGCCCGCAGGTCGGCCATGGTGAAATTGTCCGGCAGCAGATAGAAGGCGAGAGGCGTATACAAAATCTTCTGAGCCAGCCGCCAGCGCGCATAGGTCGCGATTCGTCCATGGTCGAACGCGAGCGGTCCGGGCAGCTGATCGAATGGGAACCAGGAGGCATCCTGGACGCTGCGACCAAGCTTCGTCTCGGCGCGATGCCGCGTCGTTGGCACGCCGGAGGGCAGGATGGCGTAATGGGCAACCGATATCGCTCGGCCACGAGAGTCGCGACCCGGGTCACCAAACGTATAGAGCTGCTCGAGATAGAGCCCCCATAATCCCGTCGTCTCACTCAGCACACGCTGCGCCGCGTCATCCAACGGCTCGTCAGCACCCACCTCGCCACTCGGCAGCGACCACGAACCCGCGAACGGCTCTTCCCGCCGGCGCACGAGCAGAACCTGAAGCTCGCGTTCTTCCAGTGCGAAGCATGCAATGTCGACGGTGAGGATCAGCTCTCGACGCATTCAAACCCCTCCAGAGGGTCGCGATAATAATAGTCATATGTACCATGAACTGTCAACTGCCTGCGCGGTGCCGAATTCGTCGCAAAAATCTCGTTCGAGTCCGCGTCGTTACGCGATCGAATTGGTCCTTCGCCGAAGGTTGTGGGTCCTGATGGGATAGCGTCAACGTGGAAGTTCTGAGGAGCAACTCGACAAACGAAGTCAGGGCGCCTGTTTTCGTGCATCGCGCCAGGCGAGATCCAGCATCGCCAGCAGGATCTGCGCGGTGAGCTCTCGATTGACCCGGTCTTGCGCTTGAAACGCCCGCACGACCGCGTCGTTGAAGACCTGCTGTCGGCCCAGGAAACGCCGCATCAGACTCGCCCGGAAGCCGTCGCCGTTGGGCGTATCGGCCGGTGCAACCACCTCGCGCCGATCTCGCAGCTCGCCAAGTGCCTGAATCATGTCGGCAAGCGCCTCGCCTCTGAGAAGCGGATCAGCCACTCCGTAGGGCGGGACGGTCGCGCGTGCCATCTCTTCGAGCGCCGAGGCACCGGATGTGAGCGGCCAGTTTCCATCCGTGATGACGCTCAATTCGCCTTGCAAGCGCTTGATCTCGGCTGGGATGAATTCCGACCACCAGCCATCGGGTGAAAGGCGCTTGAGCGCCAGGCGCAGGCGATTGCGGTGGAACGCACGGAAATACTCGAGTGACTGCCCCAGCGTGACGCTTTCGACGTGCACGGCTGTCAGTTCCGGCTGGTAGCGCACGCCCCAACCCGCATCACGCAACCTGAGACAGATGTCGACGTCCTCATAGTAGGCGGGCCAGAAGCGCTCGTCGAAACCGTTGACCTGCTCGAACGCTTCTCGTCGCAGCGCCATCGCGCCACCGGTCACGAAATCGACAGCCGCTGGTACGTTCCACTGCTCCGCGTCCGGTTGGCGATAACCGCGATGGTCGGTGGTCAGCAATGGCCAGAGCAGCACACCCCCGGCGTGTTGCAACAGGTCGCTGTTGGGATAGCGCAGCTTGGCGCCCGCGACGCCGGTGGTCGGTGTCGCTTCGAAGATCTGGAGCAGGGCAGATCCGAAGTTCGGATCAACTTCGACGTCTGGATTGAGGATGACAACGTACGGCGCCTCGGTGCGGGCGACGCCGCGATTTGCGCCACCAGCAAACCCCAGGTTGACCGCGCTCTGCTCGACGATCACCTGCGGCCACGCGGCGAGCTCACGCAGGGAATCGTCGACCGATGCGTTGTCGACGACCACCACCTCGGAGGGCGGAGTCGAGTTCGCATACAGAGCCATCAGACAGCTCTGCAGAAAGGCACTGGCATTGAAGTTGACGATGACCGCGGCCCAGGATGACGATCGCATCGATTCCCTCACGCGACGGCCCCGAAACGCCGCGCGGAAAGGCGCATGTTACACTCTGCCAGATGCGCTTGCCTTTGATTTCTCACCGTCAGCGGGTCCTCCGAAATGAGACCAAGCATGCCTGAACGCGGTTCCAGTTCAACCTCGAAAGTGGCTCCAGGTGCGCCCGTCGCCGTCCTCGATGAGCCGGATCAGACGATCCAGGCCGACGTTGACGATGACTTCTCCAGCGACGACGCGTGCATCGGCTCGCTCTCGGTCGTGATTCCCATACTGAACGAGGTCGAGAGCATCCCGGAGCTCTATCGCGAGATCATCGACGGTGTCTCGCCGCTCAACCTGCCGTGGGAGCTGATCTTTATCGACGATGGCAGCACCGATGGCACCGCCGCGGAGCTCCGCCGCCTCTTCAAGCAGGACGCCCGCGTACGGATCATCGAGTTTCGCCGCAATTTTGGCAAATCGGCCGCGCTCGCCGCAGGATTTGACGCCGCCGTCGGCGATGCCATCGTGACTATGGACGCCGACCTGCAGGATTCACCCGCCGAGATCCCCCGCCTGATCGAGGAGCTCAATTCGGGCGCGGATCTGGTCAGTGGTTGGAAGTTTCCGCGCCACGACCCGCTTTCGAAGACGTTGCCGTCGACCGTCTTCAACCGCGTGGTCCGCATGTTCACTGGAGTTGAGCTTCACGACTTCAATTGCGGTCTGAAAGCGTACCGGCGAGACGT
Organism: uncultured Chloroflexia bacterium; assembly: GCA_963822235.1. Classification (GTDB taxonomy): domain Bacteria; phylum Chloroflexota; class Chloroflexia; order Thermomicrobiales; family Thermomicrobiaceae; genus CALAGB01. The sequence continues at coordinate 964,492 of CAWGGU010000001.1, read as the reverse complement.
CATCAAAGAGATCAAGATCTACGGAGATCTGCATCGGTACATCCCCGCGTTGGCGCATTTTCGCGGGTTTCGCGTGGTCGAGATCAAGGTCAGTCATCGGGCGCGGCGCTATGGTCGGTCCAAGTTCGGAAGCGCCCGCTTCGCGCGCGGGTTCTTCGACCTACTGACCGTCCTTTTTCTGGCGCAATACACGCGACGTCCACTGCACTTCTTCGGCTGGTTCGGTATCGGCGCCCTGATGCTCGGGACAATCATCAATGCGTATCTGGCGATTATGTGGTTCCTGGGTCATCCGATCGGCACGCGCCCGCTCCTCACGCTCGGCGTGTTATTGATGATCATGGGGGCGCAGTTCGTGGTCTTCGGATTGCTTGCCGAAATGATCGCCAGCACCAAAACCGAAACGGATTACAGCGTGCGTCGCACCTGGCAACACTCGCCAGTGGAGTCCGAGGAGCGTCACGCAGTCACGCCGACCAATGACTGAACGCGGGCCTGACGCGCTCATTGCCGTTCGCTGCGACCTCTGCGGCGCGGACGATCCGGACAGCGTGCTCGACCTGACCGACCTCATGTTCCACACGACGGACGATGTCTTCCACCTGGTGCGTTGCCGCTGCTGTGGTCACCTGTACTTGAATCCGCGGCCAGATCTACACTCACATGGATCGCTACTACGCCGCCGATTACGCGCCGTTCTCGCGCTCCGGCATCGCGGGCCGAATCAAGCGCTGGACCGTCGCGCGCGAGGTCGACCAGCTCTGGGAGATCCTCAAACCTCCCGCTCGCGTCGTGGACGTCGGCAGCGCGACCGGCGATCTGTTGAGCGCGATACGTGCGCGCGGCAATCCGCAGGTGCTGGGGATCGAGCCGAGCGAGCACGCTGCCCGGCTGGCGCGCGAGCGTGCGGGCATCGAGACGATCACCGGGACGCTCGAAGATGCGGAACTGCCATCGAGTTCTGTCGACGTTATGCTCATGTCGCACACCATTGAGCACCTCCCCTCCCCAACGCGCACGCTTGCGGAGATTGGGCGGGTCCTCACCGCCGACGGCATACTCATCCTCTGGCTGCCTAACGCCGCGTCTCTGGCTGCCCATCGCCTCGGAAAATGGTGGATCGGCTACGATGCGCCGCGACACTTTCACGATTTCACGCTGGAGTCGCTAACCTGGCTTCTTGCCGGCCGGGGCTTCGAGATCCGATCAGTGCATCACGAGTGGATCGGGCTGGAGTGGTCCTGGGCGTTGCGGTTGATGGTCCACGAGCGCTGGCATAGTCGGACAGTCGACGCGGCTCTGGCGCGGCTCCATCCGTTGCTGACGCTCGCGTTTACGCCCGTCTCGACGGTCGCCTCCCTGCTCCATCGTGCCGGTCGCATCCGGGTGGTTGCGGCGCGTCGAGAGCCCTGAATCTGCCCGTACGCGCGCCGAGAATTCTTGACACTGTCAGTCACCGATTGGTATTCTTCCTCTCTGATCGCGAGGCGCATTCGTCTAGCGGCCTAGGACACCGCCCTCTCAAGGCGGAGATCACGGGTTCGAATCCCGTATGCGCTACCAGCGGAAACGCCCGGCCAATTGGCCGGGCGTTTTGTTTGGCTCTGAGGTGGTGCGGCTAAGCGTCAGATACCCAGTGCGAGTCCTTCGCCACGGGCGTCGCTTCCGCCCGAAATCACGCCCGTCTCCGGATCCATGCCAATCAGCTGAGCGTCGCCGCCGTTGGCCCAATCACCAAGAACCGAGACGCGATGTCCGCGGGCGCCGAGCTCCTCGATCACGCCGTCGCCGACACGGCCCTCGATACGCAGCGAGTAGTCGTTGGGCAGATTGATTGGATCGGTGCCGGGGAAGTTCATCCAACGCGGCGCCTCCACGGCCTCCTGCTCGTTCATGCCGAAGTCGATCATGTTCGTGATGACCTGCATGTTCCACTGCGGCTGACCGTCGCCGCCCGGCGTCCCACCGACCCAGCGAATCCCGCCGCCCTGCGTGATCAGGTAGCAGTTGAGCGTGTGCATGGTCCGCTTGCCGCTGGCGATGACGTTGGGATGGCCTTCTTCAAGGACGAAGCCACGTCCGGCGCGGTTGTTGAGCGTGACGCCGGTGTCGCCCGCCACGACCTGACTGCCGAAACCGGCCGAGAGGCTGGTGATCAGCGAGACGGCGTTGCCTTCGCCATCCATGGTGCAGAGGTAGGTCGTATCGCCGACATGCTCCGGAATGAGACCGGCATTGACCTGATCCTTGGACCGGCGCATGTCGATCTCGCGGAAGCGCTCCTTCGCGAACTCCTGCCCCAACATCTTGTCGAGCGGGACGTCGACGAAGCGCGTGTCGCCGGAATATGCCAGTCGATCGGCGAAGGCCAGCTTCTTGGCTTCTACCATCAGGTGGATGGCGTCGGCGCTATTCGCTCCCATGGCCCGTACGTCGGCATTGGAGATGATGTTCAGCTCTTCCAACACGATGTGCCCTTGCGAAGGGATGGTGGTCTGGTAGACGGTGTAGCCACGGTAATCGGTGTTGATTGGGTCGTAGACCTCAGACGCGTGGTCGGCAAAGTCTTCTTTGGTCAGCAGCCCACCGATCTTCTGGACGTAGGCGGCCATGCGTTCGGCAATCTCGCCGCGATAGAAGACGTCGGGTCCGCCGTCCTTGACCGTGTTGAGCGTGCGAGCCAAATTGGACTGCCGGAACATCGAGCCGGGGGACGGCGCATTTCCATCACGCAGGAAGACCGCCTTGGAAGCGTCGAATTCAGCCAGGCGATCCGCGCTGCCAGCGATGATGCGGCTTCCGCCATGGGTCATCGGGAAACCCTGGTCGGCATAGCGGATCGCGTTTCGGAAGAGGTCCTCACGTCCCAAGCGACAGAAGCGATCCATGGCAGTGAAGTAGGCGTCGACGGCACCTGGAACGGCGATCGAGAGAGGGCCGAAGAAGGGCATCTTCTCGTAGTTTCGCTCCAGGAAATACTCGAGGTCGGCCTTGCGCGGGCCGATCCCTGATCCGTTGATCGCCGTTACTTTGCCGGTCTTGGCCTCGTGGTAGAGGATGAAAGCGTCGCCACCCAAGCCGTTCATGGCCGGAATGACCACACCGGTCGTCCAGGCCGCGGCAATCGCGGCATCCATGGCGTTTCCGCCTCGCCGCAGGGCGTCGAGTCCGGCCGCCGTCGCCAGCGGATGTCCCGTCGCCACCATTCCATCTCTGCTCATGGCGAGCGCGCGAACCGTCGTGCCGTTTCTTACCACAGCTCGATACCCTCTCTACTCAACCTTCATGTACAGTGAATGTCTCAACAACGAGTCTAGCTGATTTCATTCCCGAGTGCGCAGCGTGGCGACCACTTCAAGATGCGGCCGGAACCAGACCGGCAGCCAGCGAAGTGGAATGCGCCGAGCCGGAGGCCGAAGCTGCTTGACCGGAATCTTGCGCGTCTGCGCGTCGGTGAGTCGTGGTGTGGCCAGGAAGCGCACCTCGAATCCGTGACGCTCCAGGATCGCACGGATCTCGCCCGGTGACGACATCGACGGATGCCAGAAGTAGCTGTCGTAGAGCCCGCGCAACCGGTAATACGGCGTCGCTGTCAGGCGGTTGGGCGTCTTGAGCACGTAGCGTCCTCCGACAGCCAACACGCGGGCCGCCTCGGCGATGTGTCCTTCGAGGTCGGGCAGGTGCTCAACGACGTCGCTGGAGAGGAGCAAATCGAACGAGTCCGCCGCGAATGGGAGCGACTCCGCGTCCGCACCGACCAACCGAACGCCCGGCAGGCGCCTGCGCATCTCGGCCAGCGTCGTCCCCGTCAGGTCCGAGCCGGTCAATTGCGCGAATCCCATGCGACGGAGTGACTCGAGCGTAAAGCCTCCACCGGCGCCGATCTCGAGGACGCGCGTCGTTCGCGGCAAGGTCTCGATGAACGCGAGCAGTCCGCGCGGAGGATTGTATTCACCGTATGTGTTCGACCAATCAGGATAGACACGATCGATTTGTTCGTAAAAGCGCTGACGAATTTCAGTCGGAACCGGCTTGCCGCGGTATCGGTCGGCGCATTCGCGACACAGAAACGTTCGACCGCGAAAGCGGCGGCCACACAGCAGGCACGGGCGTTCGGAGCGATCAACGACCATCAATCCACCTTCTTGCGCCAACCCAGGCTCCCCAGGCGAGGATCAGGGCAAGCGCGAGCGCGTAGAACACGAAGAAGACGGGATCGATGCGTGCGTCATGCCCAGCCGCGTGAGCGGCATCGGAGATCACACCCCCCAACGCCACGTTGCCGCGATAGCGTACGTTGAAGACGAGCCCTCCGCCGGGGTTCTGCGAGTTGCCATCCACTGTAATCGGCTGTCCGCCCGCCGGGCGAATCATCGACCAGCCCACGTTCAACGCGCGTGTACCCGGCGTCAGGTCGACGCTCAGGTACCGGTCGGCTGTGCCGCTGTGGGCCGGAAACGATCCCACGAATGCGCGTGTCAGTGACGACCACTCGAAGTCGTCCAGGTTGCCCTGGAAGATGGGCGTCCCCTCAGCGAACGTCGGACGAAAGACCATCGACCCATCGGCTGGTTTGCCCGACTCCAACCGGGTCCCTTCAGCGTAGGTCGAGTCCGGATCGTAGCGGAACGTCACCGCGTTTCCAGGTGCCGATTCAGGCGACGAGAGCTCGAAGCGATACTCTTGGCCGTCCGAATCGGGGATCGCGTCGAACTGAAACGTCACATGGCTGTTGTCGTGCATCTGCGACGCATTGACGGTTGCTTGTCGCAGCTGTTTTCCATCCGATTGTCGATAGACAGTCAGGATCACGTCATGCGTGTTGCTGCGTGACGGGGGCGGCAGCGACGCGAACTGATCCAGCGCGATGTAGCCGTTCAGCCCGTCGGGCAGCTGCACCTGCGCCCAACCTTCGGCCGCGCCAACCACTTGCACGGTCGTCCCACCGGCAATTTTCTCCACCGGCTTGCCGTCGATCGGGAGCGTGAGCGCATCGATCTCGGGGCCGGACTTCAGCTTCGCCTCTCCCGTTCCGGTATCCGCACCAAACGTGGCCACGCGGAGCGTGATGCCGTTCAGGTTCGGATAGCGCGAGTAGAAAGACTGGCTGATGGTTCGATCTCCGGTCAGCTCTCCTAGCCATTGGGTCTGCTCCGGCCAATCGTGGAACGCGGTCTCAGGGAACCGATCGTCGACTTGCGGCGCGTAGCGAAGCGCCACCTTGGCACCGCCGGTCGGATTCGGGAAGAGCGCGCCCGACGCGTTGGTGGGCGGGCTGACCGCGATCGTCAGTCCGTCGACACCGTCCGACGTCGATAGAAACGCCTGGCTGATGCTGTTGGACGCGTAGACGTCGCCCGCGCTCTCGGGAAGGCTGGCATTCAGCACCTGAGGGACACCGCAACCGGCCACGAATAACAGCATCGAGAGCAGCGTCAGTCTTGCGATCCATCTTGACCGATGCCCGCTAGTCAACCGCATCGAGCACGTCTCTCGTCGCTAATCCGCAGTTCGACTCGCGCCAGTTGCGCAAGATTTGAAATCCGAGCCAGAGAGAGACCGCCGTGAAGAGAGTTCGGACGACGCCGAGGTAGATATCGGCAGGGATGAAGGCTCCCACTACGTTCATCGGGCCAGGAAGCGTGTTGGCGTGCTCGCCAATCAGCGGTTGGAACAGCGCCCAGGTCAGTGGGGCACCCCACTGCAACGACAGCAATCCCAGCAACACGATCTGCACGGCGTGCGTGAAGATCAGGCGACCATCCTGATAGATGGACAGGATGAGAAATGGGACGAGCCAAATGGCGTATTGGGGATTGAAATACGTGAAACCAAACAGCACCAGCATGACCGCTGACGCTACCGGGATGTACGCCTCGGCACGTCCATCGGCATATTGCACGAACCAGAGAAACAACATGGCGTAGGCGAAGGGGAAGATGAAGAGGCTGTCTCCACCACCGACATCCACGCTCATGCCAAACAGATACTCGATGTGTGGATAGCGGTTGATCAGCGCGAACGTCGGGCTATTGCCTGTGGCGGCAATCATGGTGACTTCGATTATGAGCCAGAACCCGATCAGCCCGCCAAGCAACAGATAAAGCTCGCGACGTGTCCGTCGGAAGGCGAAGGCGTAGAAGGGCGCCAGGAACGCCGGGAAGAAGCGCGCCGCCGAGCCGAGCCCGAGTAGCAGCACGCCAAGGTAGCGCCTTCCCTGCAGTGCGAAGAGTGTTGAGAGCATGACGATGGCGATCGAAATGGAATCATGTCGTCCGAAGACGGCGCTCACGAAGATGACAATCGGATTGAGCAGCCAGAGCGCCAGGATCCGACGACGCCAGCGCGGCACCACCATCTTCGTCATCACGTAGCCCGTGCACAGATCGGCAACCAGGTACGGCAGCTTCATGAGAAAGAGGGCGCGGGCCAGGTGAGGGTACGCCAGAAAGTGCGTCAGGTCCCCCGGTTGCACCCCAACGCCGATGACTCCCGCCGTCGGTGACCAGATGCCGCTCGAATGGGGCAAGAGCGGCTGAATCAATGTGAACCACGCGTTGTGCGCCATCTGGATGACGATCTGACTACTGAACGAAAACCAGTGACCGGTTGAAACCGCGTCGTAGGAGCGCGAGTAGATCGAGTAGATGTCTGAATGAACCGTGAAGGGCATCAGCAGGAACCGGATGAGGATGCCCGCAATCCAGATCGGCGCGAGCTCCGATGTGGCCGCGGAACGCAACTTCGACAGTCGCGACGCCTCGGTCGGCCTCACCTCCGCGGTCGTCGACGTCACGCCAGCGCCCACCGTCGCAGGCGGATCGATGCCAGCACGATCGGAAGGGCCAGCAACAGCGCCGCCCGGTGCAGGATGGCCGCCGCCAGAATGGCCGCGACCGGCAGTGCCAGAACTCCGGCGACTCCGGCCATGGCACCCTCGCGGAAGCCGATTCCGCCCGGCATGGGTGAGATCAGTCCGATCAGGAGCGGCAGGTTGCTGATCAGAATCAGGGCAGAGATACCGAGCGAGACCCCCAACGCCTTGGCCGCCAACCAGATCGCCAGCGTGTCGAGTATCCAACGCGCGGCCGTGAACCCGATTACCGGGACGCGGAGCGAGCGATCGCGTGCCAGAAGCCGCGCTGCTTCGACCAGATTCACCGCGAAGCGTCGACCAAAGCGCCAGATTACGAACAGTGCGGACGCAATGACGACCATCGCGGAAAGAACGGCCACGATTAGCACGCCTGCCGATGGCGCATCCAGTCTGCCGAAAATCTCGCGGCTGATGACCGGGCCAGCCAGAATTAACCCGACGACCGTGCCAACGAGCAGCGCGAGCGCGTCGACCACCTGCTCAACGGCCAGAGTTGGAACCGAGCGGCCCAGGCCAATGCCGTACATCTGACGGGCCAGTAAGCCTTTAGCCGGCGACCAAAGATACCCGGGCGCGGCGTAGTTGATCATGGTAGACGTGATCGTGAGATCGACCGTTGATTCGAGCGAGAGTTCATGATCGAGCGCCCGCAGCATGATCTGCCAGCGCTTGGCATGCACGACCGGCAACGCACACCCGACGGCAAGGAGCGGCACCACCAGCCACCAATCGGCACTGGAGAACGCGTCGACCATGTTGCCCATCTCGCCACTCAGAATGAGGACGAGCACGCCGAGAGCCACCGACGCCCAGACGATCAACGGCATCAGACGTCGAGCACCAACCGGACGGCGCCTCGTCGCGGCATTGTCGACCGTCATGCCGTCACCTCGCTCGTCGCCGCTCTCACTTGGCTGCACAGCCCCCCGATGGTCTCTTCGAGCTGGGATGCCTGAATGTCGATCGAGGCCGCGCTGACGTATCGAGCTCGTGCGGCGGCGCCTAGCCGTTGTCTCAATGACGGATCGCGAAGTCGGCGTATGGCAGCAGCCAGGACATCGGGATTGGCTGGAGGCACGAGGAGCGCCGATTCGCCGTCTCGCAGAAGTTCCCGCGCTGCCGCCGAATCCCGCGTGATGATGGCAGCGCCCATGGCCATGGCTTGATAGACCTTGTTGGGAACGACTCGTCCCGCTTTGGGGGAGTCGCCGAAGATACCGAGCAGCACGTCCGCTCGGACAATCTCCGAAGGAAGCTGTTGGTAAGGCAATCGCGAAGTGAACTTGACGTTGTCGACATTTAGGTCATCCGCCAGCGATCGGACGCAATCGAGCACCTGGCCGGTGCCCACGATCTCGAATGTAACGTCACGATCGGCGCGGAGCAGGTGGGCGGCTCGGATGATCGTGTCGACCCCTTGAAGCGGGATCATGTTGCCATAGAACAAGATCCGCAGCTTGGATCCAACAGGGTTCTCCTCGGTGGTAACTGCATGAGGATGAAACAGATCGTCGTCGGCGCCGACAGGCACGACGCGAATACGTGTTTCCTGCACCCCGAAATTGGAACAGATGAACCTCAGGTTCTCCGCGGTGTCGACGATCACGATCGACGCGAGTCTCAAAGAGAGTCTATCGACGAGCCGAATCACGCGCGCGGGCACGCCGTCAGGAGTAACGCGTCGGCGATCCTCAACGAGCGTGTCGGTCAGCGTAACCAACGGGTTGAAGAGGATCGGCTTGCCAAGTAGGCGAGCGATCGGTCCGAGAACCAGCGCGTCGATCTGGCCGATGTAGCCGAATGCAACCAGATCTACATCCTTCCGTGACCGGATCAGCTCCCATATCAGCGACACGTATGCGACGCAGAGCCGCGCGCCGAGAACCGCGAGTTTGGCAGGAGACGCCACGAGCGCGGACTTATCGCCATCCACCGACCAGACCGCGCGATGAGCTTCACGCACGTCGAAGCCGGCGCGACGCATCGCCGCGATGACGGTGACGTTGCGCGGATAGTCTCGTTCATAGGTGCCGATGTAGAGGATACGTTTCGGTCGCTGCAACGAAGATCCTCGTCCCCCGATATTGTCCATCCCGGAGATTATACGAGGATCACGCCGCGCGCCCGAATTGATGACGTTCTAGTGGAGAATGAGACGTCGGTCCGCCGGATAGTTAGTTCGAACCAGGTCGTCCAGCCGAACGCATGCGGGGCCGTGACTGCTTAGCTCTTCCACTGTGGTGTGGCCAGCCGTCCCCCTGAAGCTGATTCGTTCGCAAACGCCAGCGCGTAAATCGCAATCGATCGATCTCGGTGGGATCGAGTCCGCCGTCCAACAGGTCGGCAAGCTCGGCGCCGCTAATGTCGAGCGCTTCACGATCAGCATCGTTGATTCGTTCGAATTCGTTCTCCATCGCGCAGTCCTGTTCATGTCTTGAGCCATCGCGATTGGCAAGTATCAATGCATCGGTTGAGTTCTGGTCATCTCAGGTAGTGGCACGTTAGTCGGCCGCGACTCCCGTGAGCTCCGATCGGCCATCCACTACGTATTGGTCAAACGCAGATTCAATGCCGGAAAACAGGTGTGGGGCGATTCCACGGAGAAGTGATCGCATGACAGAATCGAGAGGGCAAACAGAAAGGGCGTGGCCATGTGGCCACGCCCTTGAACTCTTGGTCGTATTGGCGAGGGACTAGTAGTCCATCCCGGCCGGCATCGGAGGCATCTTGTTCTCTTCCGGCTTGTCCGAGATGAGCGCCTCGGTGGTCAGGATCATGCCCGCAATCGACGTCGCGTTCGCGACGGCAGACCGGGTCACCTTGACCGGATCGGTAACGCCCCACTCGACCATGTTGCCGTATTCCTGGCGGATCACGTCATAGCCGATAGCGGGATCGTTCTTCTCCTTCTGGAGCCGTCGGATCGAGTCGACCACAACCGCACCATCCAGCCCGGCATTGGCAGCGATGCCGCGGAGCGGCTCTTCCAGCGCTCGGCGCAGGATATTGACGCCGGTAAGCACGTCACCCTTGACATCGACGTCGTCGAGCGCACTAATGGCGTTGATCAGCGAGACACCACCACCCGGAACGATGCCCTCTTCGACGGCGGCGCGAGTCGCGCTCAGCGCGTCCTCGACGCGGTGCTTCTTCTCCTTGAGCTCGGTCTCGGTCGCGGCGCCAACCTTGATGACGGCAACGCCACCGGAGAGCTTGGCAAGGCGCTCTTGCAGCTTCTCACGATCGAAATCGCTCGTGGTCTGCTCGATCTGAGCCTTGATCTGCTCGATGCGGCCCTTGATCTCGGCGTCCTGGCCGTAACCCTCGACGATCGTGGTCTCGTCCTTGGTGGAGACGATGCGGCGAGCACGACCGAGGTCCTGAATGGTCGCGCTGTCAAGCTTGCGGCCAACCTCTTCGGAGATCACCTGACCACCGGTCAGGATCGCGATGTCGCGGAGCATTTCCTTGCGGCGATCGCCAAAGCCAGGGGCCTTGACGCCAACCACGTTGATGGTGCCGCGCAGCTTGTTGACGACCAGGGTCGCCAGCGCCTCGCCATCGACGTCCTCGGAGATGATCATGAAGTTCTTGGTGACCTGAAGGACCTTTTCAAGGACCGGAAGGATGTCGGCAACCGCCGAGACCTTCTTGTCGGTGATGAGGATGTAGGGCTCGTCGAGCTCTGCTTCCATGCGATCCGGATTGGTCACGAAGTATGCGGAAATGTAGCCACGGTCGATCTGCATACCTTCGGTGAACTCGGTCTCGAAGGCCAGACCACGCGACTCTTCGACGGTGATGACGCCGTCCTTGCCAACCTTCTCCATGACGTCGGCGATCAGATCACCGATCTCACGATCGGCTGCAGAGATGGACGCCACCTGAGCGATGTCCTCTTTGCCCTGAATGTCCTTGGCCATGCTCTTGAGCATCTCGACAACCTTCTCGCTGCCGATGTCGATGCCTTGCTTGAGCAGCATTGGGTTCGCGCCCGCCGCAACGTTGCGCAATCCCTCATGCACCACGGCCTGCGCCAGAACGGTCGCCGTGGTCGTGCCGTCACCCGCGACGTCGTTGGTCTTGGTGGCGGCTTCCTTGAGGAGCTGAGCACCCATGTTGGCGAACGGGTCTTCCAGCTCAATCTCTTTGGCCACGGTCACGCCGTCATGCGTTACGGTCGGGGCACCAAATTTCTTGTCGAGTGCGACGTTGCGGCCCTTGGGACCAAGCGTCGTTTTGACGGCGTCAGCCAGCGTGTCGATCCCCTCTTTCAGGGACCTTCGCGCTTCCTCGTTGAATTGCAGAACTTTCGGCACTTCTCCAGCCCTCCTCTTGGCCTGCCCACGAGCAGCCAAGAATTGCTTCGATTAATTCGAAAAACTACTCGTTGACGATCGCGAGAATGTCTTTCTCGCTGAGGATCAAATACTCGTCGTCATCCATCTTCAGTTCGGTGCCCGCGTACTTCGCGAACAGCACGCGATCGCCGGTCTTCACGTCCATTGGCTGACGTGTGCCGTCGTCGTTCAATTTGCCCGCGCCGACCGCGATCACTTCGCCGCGCTGCGGTTTCTCTTTGGCCGTATCCGGAAGGACGATCCCGCTCTTGGTCGTCTCTTCCCGCTGGATCGGCCGAACCAGCACACGATCGCTGAGCGGCCTGATGTTGCCGTTGCTGGATGCCATCCTGTCGGAACCTCCCTCGATACACGCAACGGGGCGATCCCGCTGCTTGCACTTCCACTTGCCTAACTGGCTCGAATTAGCACTCTCAGATCGAGAGTGCTAACACTGCGTATCTTAGCCAAGGCGTGCGCAAGTTGCAAGAGGTTCTTCGCAAAATTCACCTTGAGAGAGGGAACACCAGGGGTGCGCGCGTCCCAACCCGGGCTTTTGGTGGATCGAGATTCGCGACCCATCGTGCATAATTTCGGGGAGAATGCGCAAGGCGCTCTTCTCTTGACCGTAACTATTCTACGTCCAGTAGCCAAGGGGGCATGAGTGAATCGTCATTTTGCGGGACGCGTGCTCGAGATGCAGCCGTCGCCGACCGTGGCGGTCTCCGACGCTGTTCGAACTTTGCGGCAGCAGGGGAAGGACGTCATCGACCTGGGCGGTGGCGAGCCCGATTTTCCCACGCCGGAGCACGTCTGCCGTGCCGCCATCGAGGCCATGCAGGCGGGCGACACGCACTACGTCGCCAGCGCCGGAACCATGGAGCTACGGTCGGCGATCGCCAAAAAGCTGAAGGCGGACAACGGAATCGACGTCGAAGTGAGCTCGATCATCGTCACGCCTGGCGCGAAATCGGCCCTCTTCTCGTCGGTTCTGGCGCTAGCCGACGCGGGAGACGACGTCGTCATGTTCGACCCGGGCTGGGTCTCATACGAGCCAATGGCACGGGTTGCGGGAGCAGGCACCGTGAGAATCCCGCTCGACCCAGCCGACAACTACCGCATTACCAGAGACGCCGTCGAGCCGCATCTCACGCCGTCAAGCCGTCTGATGATCGTGAATACCCCCAATAATCCGACCGGCCGCATGCTGACTCGCGACGAACTGACCGCCCTCGCTGAGATCGCTATCGAGCGAGACATGCTCGTCATCTCCGATGAGATCTACGAGAAGATCAGCTATGACGGCAACGTCCACGTGAGCATTGGCTCGCTGCCTGGCATGGCGGAGCGCACGCTCACCGTCAACGGCTTTTCGAAGGCCTACGCCATGACCGGTTGGCGCCTCGGCTACGTGGCGGGACCAGCCGACGTGATGCGGCAGGTAGCCAAAATCCACAGCCACTCCGTCACGTGCGCCTCATCGTTCGGACAGGCAGGGGCCGTTGCGGCGCTGGAGGGTCCACAGGACTTCATCGATTCCATGGTCGAGGCATGGGAGCGGCGCCGGCATCTGATCGCGCGCGGACTCAACAGCGTTCCGGGATTCCAGTGTCCGCTGCCGGAAGGCGCCTTCTACGCGTTGCCGGACGTGTCGGGGACGGGACTGGATGGCGGCGCGGTCGCCAAGCGGTTGATCGACGAAGCGGGGGTCGGCGTCACGCCTGGTGGGGCGTTCGGCGACGTCACGCGGAATCATATTCGTCTCAGCTTCGCCAATTCCGACGACTCGATCGAATCGTCGATCGAACGTATCCGACGGACGTTCTCGGCGTGAGGCGTGCCAACAGCCCCCACCCCCGGTCGGCCCTCATCCGGCGCTGCGGCGCCACCTTCTCCCAATTCTAGGAGAAGGAAATGTCTGCCAACGTCACGTCTTTTCTCCTCTCCCAGAATTGGGAGAGGGGGACGGGGGTGAGGGCTGTTGGCGCGCCCCGCGCTACAGCCCGCTCATCCGAATAACCTCGACTCCACTCTCCTCGAGCTTGGCGACGAAAGGATTGATCCCCACCATATCGCTCGAGATGTGACCACTCACGATGAGATTGCCGGAGGTCTCGTTGCGCAGGCGTTGCGCCTCTTCAGGGGCCACGTGAATGTAGAGGACCGTGTTGACCCCGGCGTCGAAATAAGCTTTGGCCACCGGATAGCCACCATTGGTCCCGGCCCCATGAACCACGGCGATACGGTCGAGTTTGCGGTCGACCGCGCCGACCGGAACCATGATGCGGGTCTGCGCCTCTGCGAACTCCGGCATCTGGTTGAGCGCATCGATGGCGTCCTGCACCAGTGGATCGCGATCGAGCGTTTCCAGATGCGCATGAATCGTTTCGACCATCATGCGGCGTCCCACTTCATCAAGCGGCAGATGTACGTTGAGAAACGGCATATCGAGCAGACGCGCCACAGAGGGCACGTGATCGAAGTTCTGCGACTGTGAACGGAGCAGCGCTCGCATCATCATCGACTGAATGGCGTCACGCGCCGCGGGCGTCGGCACACCATGCTCGACCATCAGTTCGACGTGGCGTGTCAGCACTTCGGGAAAATTCAGCTGTGCCGAGCCGCCCGCCGGGTGATGCGCGATGACTCCGTCGCAGCCAAGCTGCTTTGCCAGCATCAACTCCGCGGCGCCGATGTCGATGCCGAACATGATCCGTTTGAGCTCGGTGCCCTCGACGTACACGGCACTGTCCGCGGGAGGATGGTGCATTTCCGCCATCTCCAACGCCAGAGCCATGATCTCGTCAGTTCCCAATCCAGGCATCGAACCTCCAAACGGGCATGCGAGCGATCTTCGCGCGCGAAATCGTGATCAGACGCCACGTATCTTCGCACGATCGGGGAAACTGAGCACGCGAACGGACTCGCCAGGCGCTCATACGCCCTGCAGCGAGCCCCGAACCCGCAATTTGGATTCGCTATTGGCCCATAAAGGCAAAGTGCTCAGTCGCCACCTGATGCCAGCGAGGTTTGCCCTCCGACTCCGTGGCCGCATCGAGCATTTCGCGCGTCAGCTTGAAGGCCTCAGTCTCATGCCAGGAGTGCCAGTCGTCTTCACTCTCCCATAGTCCGACGACCAACCGCTTGTGTTCGTCGTCGAACGGGATCAACAGGGACATTCCGACAAGCCCGGGTTGGTTGGCGGCGGCTTTCGATCGCTCCTCGAAGGCGTGGTCCCACGCCTTCTGCTCTCCCGGTTTGATGGTTGTCTCCGTGATGACAGCGCGCATGTCGACCTTCCTTTCGCCACTGTTTGGACGTCTGGCAAGCGGCGCGAAGCGTGCGCCCCGAAACGATCTCGTATGCCGCTTGCGCAGAAGGTCGCTGCACAGGACGTGCCAGAGTGGCGCGGGAAGTTTGACGCGCCTTTCCTGGTTCCATAAGATCTGGAGACCTGCCTGATTGTGGTGGGACTCAGGAAGGCACGATTCGATGCATTCGCGTGACGAGATTCGACTCACCACGCTCGCGAGCTGCGCTGGCTGAGCATCCAAGATGGGCCCTGGGGCCCTGGCGCAGGTGCTGCGTCCGCTCGCTCAACGACACGACGCCAACGTACTGGTCGGACTTCAGACCAGCGACGATGCTGCCGTCTACCGTTTGAGTGACGAGCAAGCATTGGTGCAGACGGTCGATTTCTTCACGCCGGTCGTCGACGATCCATACACGTACGGGGCGATCGCGGCGGCCAATTCGATGAGCGACGTCTTCGCCATGGGTGGCGACGTGCTGATGGCGTTGAACATCGCCGCCTTCCCGGAAGATTTGCCGGAAGACGTCATCGCGCGCATCTTCGAGGGTGGCGCCGACAAGGCGGCCGAAGCAGGCATCGTCATCGCGGGCGGGCACACCGTCACGGACGATGAGCCGAAATACGGCCTGGTCGTCACGGGCACCATTCATCCGGATCGAATTCTGACCAAGGCAGGAGCCAAAGCCGGCGACAGGCTCTATCTGACCAAGGCAATCGGCACGGGCGTGATCACTACCGCATTGAAGGCACAGGCCGCTCGTGAAGAGCATGTGGAACAAGCAGTCGCGTCGATGCTGCGGCTGAGCCGACGAGCGTCTCAACTCATGCGAGAAGTGGGCGTGAACGCGGCCACCGACATCACTGGATACGGCCTCATTGGTCACACGTTCGAGATGGTCGAACGGAGCGGCGTCTGTATCCGCATCCACGCCTCAAACGTGCCCCTCTTAGCCGGTGCCGAACAATACGCCGCCGACGGCTATCTCCCAGGTGGAGCCGGCCGCAACGTGGCCTACTACACGACTAGAGAAAGCCCTACGGTCACTCTTGAGCCGGGCGTCCCGCAGACCGTTCTCGATCTCCTGTTCGATCCGGAAACCTCCGGCGGACTGGTCATCTCGGTTGCCAGCGATCGCGCATCCGCGCTGGAGTCGGCCTTCACCAAAGCCGGTGAGCATCTCTGGCACATCGGCGACGTCGAGACCGGAAGCGGTCTGATCGTGTCGCGCGATTGAGTGGCGAGGGTCTCCCGGGTTCTTCGTCTCGATCCTCATGGTGGAGCACGCTGAACCAGCTCGGCATCCGGCCCAGCAAGGCCCTCGGACAGAATTTCCTGCACGATGCGGCCATCGTCCGGCGCATCGCGGACTCCGCTGAGCTGAAGCCAGACGATGTCGTGGTCGAGATCGGTCCTGGCCTGGGCGTACTGACGCGTGAGCTTTCAGAACGAGCGGGCCGTGTGATCGCGATCGAGCTCGACGCTCGACTCGCCCGACACGTGCGCGGCCTGTCCCTCCCGCACACCGAGGTCGTCGAGATGGACGTGCTGAAAGCGGACCTCGCTGAGATCACCGCAGGCGAACCATATGTCGTCGTGGCAAACCTGCCCTACTCCGTCGCCGCGGCCGCCATCGCCCACCTGCTGGAGAGTGACGCACCACCGAAACGGCTCATCGTGATGGTGCAACGCGAGGTCGCCGAGCGCATCTGCGCCAGACCGCCAGACATGAGCATTCTGGCCGTCGCGGTTCAGTTCTTCGGCGACCCGCGTATCCTCTTCCGCGTCGGTCCGGGAGCCTTCGTTCCAGCACCGAAGGTCGAATCGGCGGTGCTCCGCATCGACATCCGCGAGACGCCACCGCTCGACGCACTCGAACGATCCCGCTTCTTCAACCTGGTGCGCGCCGGGTTCGGACAGCGACGTAAACAGCTCCTCAATTCGCTCGCGGCAGGACTCGAGCAGGAGAAGGCCGCCACGTCTGAAGCGCTCGAGCGAGCGGGCATCGATCCCAGACGCCGAGCCGAGACACTTACCGTCGAAGAATGGCTGAAGTTGTTCGGCTCGCTCCCAGCGGGGACCGGCCAATGATCGAGATTCGTGTCGAACAGGCAATCAGGCTCTTCGCACCGGCCAAGATCAATCTTGGTCTCGAGATAACCGGACGCCGTGACGACGGATACCACGAGATCGTGACGGTTCTGCAGGCAGTGAGTCTTTTCGACGTGATCGATGTCCTGCCAGCGGATCAATTTTCGTTTTCGGGAGACGGGCACGTCGAAACCGATCAGGATCTGGCACTGCGCGCTATTCGGCTCTTTGAGAAACGCCATGACGTGCGGCTGACAACCGACATTCGGATCGAGAAGCGAATCCCAATCGCCGGTGGTCTCGGGGGCGGAAGCTCAGATGCCGGTACGATGCTCGCCGCACTCGCGGTCCTTGCTGGACTCGAACTCAACGACGCTGAAGAAGTAGCGGCGGAACTTGGCAGCGATGTGCCGTTTTTCGTGCGGGGCGGCGCATCGCTCGCGACCGGCATCGGCACAGATCTGACGCCGCTTGAATCACCGAACCGCCTCTGGCTCGTGATAATCACCCCTGACGTCGAAATCCCGAACAAGACGGCCCGACTCTACGGGAGCTTACGGCCCAGTGATTTCAGCGACGGTGAATCGACGCGAAATGTCGCCCGTGCAATCGCACGCGGAGAAAAGCTGAACTACCGTGAGCTGCGAAACGCGTTCTCGCGACCACTCTTTGAGATTCCGGAGATCATGCGGGCGCGAGACCTGGCGCTCGAGCTTGGAGCGCCGTTCGTGCTCCCATGCGGCGCTGGGCCAAGTCTGTTCACGTTGTTCGATCGATGGGACGAAGCGCGCGACTTCGCGGCGATATTGCGGGAGAATGGTTTCCATGCCGTCGCCTGTACATCGGTTGTGCCCGACCTCAACCTCGGTCGCCTGCCCTCAGACTAAAATCGTGTCCGTGGATTTATGACAAGTTATTGTTACCGGCCGAGCGGAGTCTTATCCGTTTGGTGATTCGTCCCGGCCCAGGTAGGTCGACTCCCATGCGCGTTGCTGCTCCGCCGAAACGCGCATGAAGATCCCGCTCGCGGACGCCAGCAGCGCTCCGTCCTCGGCACGCAGCTCACCACTCGCCTCGATCGCGCGTCGTCGGTCGCGACCGACCCGTCCGATCACGATGAGGGGCGCATCGACAGGTACCGGTTTACGGAATTGGACTTCCATCTTGGCCGTCACGGCCAGGTGGCCACCATCGATAACGGCCCAGCTCATGGCTTCATCAAGGAGCGTCGAAACGATTCCGCCATGCATCATGTGTACGTAGCCTTCGTGCGCCTGTGTTGGAATGAATCGCGCTTGAACGGCACCGTCCCGCCGGAAGAACTTGAGTCGCAACCCGATGGGATTCTTCTCTCCACAACCAAAGCAGCCGTGATCGGTCGCACTGTTGACCAGTTCGTCCTGAGCCATGTCCCTCCCCAAATCAATCGATCGCGAGCTTAGCACAGCAGAACCAACCGCCATTCCGCACGTCGCATACTTCGCGGAATGTCAGAGCTACGTCCTGCCACATCAGCGGCGGATTTGGTTGAATCACATGGATGCGATCGTGGGGAGGGCGAGAGGTCGCCCCGCATCTGAGGGAACACAAAAGCTTGCGATTGACACGTGCCAGAGTCGTTGCCCTGATTCTCATCGTCGGAGTGATTGCCGTCGTAGCGATTCTGCTCAATCAATTCGTATTGGCGTCTTCGGTCGTGACCTCGCCGGAGGCCCCGCCGTCAATCGCGGCCATCGAAAATCAGTGGAGATACATCATCTTGCTTCCAACCTACCAGCCAGAATGTCTCGCCTACGACCCCGCAAGCGTGTCGACGAAATACGATTCGGCTTCGTCGACCGGTCAATCATTGCGAATGACGTTGGTTGCCACGAACGCCGCGGCGTGTACCCCGGCGAATGGCTCGAGTATCGAAATCGTCGAAGCTCCGGCGCTTGCATCGCTTACGGGCGATGTGACGACTGTCAGTCAAGGACGGATGCAGTTTGCCGCAGTGACGAGCAAAACGGCCGATGGCAAAACGGCGATGACGCTTCAGTGGCATTGCGCCGAAATGATGTGCCGAATGTCGGGAAAATTGGACGAGAACGTAACCGAAACTGTACTCAAGAAGATGGCTGATTCGTTTCAAGTTGCGAGGCTACCTAACTGATCAGACGACGGGTGAACCAATCGTGCGGGGGACCTCGTACACTTGGTCATCAGGCATCCCAATCACACATCGCAGTCAGCCGTGATAGACATCGCGGATGAAGCGCGTTTGACAGCCGAATTCGGCGATCACTAGAATTGATGTGACTCACTGACCAGGAGGACCCATTCGGTGCAACCGAGGACCCTGAACGGGCGCTATCGCCTCGACGAAATGATCGGCGAGGGAGGGATGGCCGTTGTTTATCGCGGCTATGACCTCCTGCTTGGTCGCGTCGTGGCCGTGAAGATTCTGCGCGAGCAGTTCGGTTCCGACCAAAACTTCCTCCTCCGCTTCACCCGAGAGGCGCAGTCAGCAGCCAAGCTTTCACATCCGCACATCGCCAATGTCTATGACGTCGGGCACGATGCCGAGACCCAATTCATCGTGATGGAGTTCGTCAACGGTCCAAATTTGAAGGACTTGATCCGTCGCCAGGGTCCGTTCACGGTCGACGGAGCCGCCTTCGTGCTACGGCAGGTTGCCGAGGCGCTCGATGCGGCACACCGGCACGGACTGGTTCATCGAGACATCAAACCGCAAAACATCCTCGTGGATGAGTCTGGCAACGCGAAGGTCGTCGACTTCGGTATCGCCAAGGGGCTCAGTGACGCCAACCTGACCGAAGCCGGAACGGGTATGGGAACGGTTCACTACGTCTCGCCGGAGCAAGCGCGAGGCGAACGTGCCACGCCCGCCTCCGATATCTACTCAACCGGCGTCGTCCTGTACGAAATGCTGACCAAGGAACTCCCGTTCGATGCCGACACTCCGGTTGGCGTAGCGATGCAGCACGTAAGCGCGCCGCCGCCATCCCCACTTGAGTTCAACCCGTCGATCCCGGTCGAAGTTGAGGCCATCGTCATGCGAGCGCTGGCCAAGGAACCGGCCGATCGCTTCCCGACGGCGACGGCACTGGCGAACGCGCTCGATCACTGGGACGAGGGACCGTATTCGTCCCAGCCGACGCGCATGATGGCCGCGGGTGGCGGTGCCGCGGCGACGACCATGCGCCCATCTCGCGCTCGTAGCGTCCCGACCAGTGCTCGCACGCCACACGGTGGTGGTGGACGGCCGCCCGGTCGAACCTATGGTCGCGATCAGACGTTTCGCGATGACGTCGGCTGTGTGACCTGGCTGATTGGTTCGGCCATTCTCATCGGGCTCGTTGGGCTGGTTGTTTTGGGATTTAAGCTCGGCGACTTCTCGTTCCTCGATCCCTCCGGATCTGGGGGCACTGCCACAGCAACAACATCGAGTCTGATCTTGAGCCCATCGAGCACGCCGACCATTGCGGAAACGCCCTCGTCCACCAAGACGGCCACGGCGACGTCGACTCCCACTCCGAACAAGACGGGCACGCCAACGATTTCCGCTTCGCCCACGGAGTCGGTAACACCGACGCCGACCGAGTCGCCGACTCCAGAAACGGCCAATGTTCCGAACCTGATCAACAGTACGCTTGACCAGGCGAAAACGGCCGTCATTCCCGGCAATTTTCAGATCAAACAGCAACAGGCCTACAACGACGTGGTTCCCGCTGGCGTGATCATCGATCAAAACCCTGCACCCGCGACCCCGGCTGAAAAAGGCGCAACGATCAACGTGACGGTCAGCCTCGGGCCGGAATTCATCTCGTTCCCCTCGATGAATGGTCAATCAGTGGGGGACGCACGCGGCCTGCTGGAATCGAAGGGTCTGACCGTCGACGTCGTCGAGCAGAGCAGCAAGACGGTACCTGAAGGCGACGTCATCAAGACCGATCCAGCCGGGCAGGTCAAGAATGGCGGAACGGTGACGCTCTACGTCAGCGTCGGAGACAAAGTGCAGGTTCCGGACGTCTTCGGTGTTCCGTATCAACAGGCACTGCCGCAGCTGGAGAACGCGGGATTGGTCATCGGATCGCGTAACGCGCAGGGTTGCACCTATATCAAGTCTCAGGACTCCACGTTCGACTGCTCTAGCTTCCCGAACGGTGGTGTGGTGAGCGCCACACAGCAGTGGAAAAGCTGGGTGCCACGCGGCACGGTCATCAACATCGCGTATTACGACGCCTCGAAGCCGTGACCGGTCGGCGAGCCTACTCCGCGATCCGCCGCTGGATGACCGGATTCGAGGTTCGCCGGTTCCTCGCGAGTCCGCTCCTCATCACTATCGTCGTCGCAGCGCTCGTTGGTGTCACTTCGGGTGAGGTACTGGCTGGCGCCGGTAGTAGCGATCGAGTGGTCGTCGGAAATACCGGCGGCACGCTCAGCGCCGTCATTCAAGTCAACGGAGCCTTGATCGTCGTGGGCGGGGGCAACGCGCGCACCGACCTGGCTGATCTGGTTGGAAGATCGACCGTCCCCTGGAGGCGACACGTCAATCTGCTGGTCGTCCCTGGCTGGGACGATCAGCAAGCCATCGGAGCGCTCGGTCTCATCGAACGGGGCGGTGTACGGGAAGTCGTCGTCGTCGGAACGCCGACCGGTTCAGCCGTCTCTCGCGCACTGCAACAGTCGGCCG
Organism: uncultured Chloroflexia bacterium; assembly: GCA_963822235.1. Classification (GTDB taxonomy): domain Bacteria; phylum Chloroflexota; class Chloroflexia; order Thermomicrobiales; family Thermomicrobiaceae; genus CALAGB01. The sequence goes on along the minus strand of CAWGGU010000001.1, from coordinate 943,177 downwards.
CGGAACGCGGCATCCCCTTGAGCGTTATTACCGGACACAATTCTGTCCAGATCGCCACGGGCGTATCGCTCGATCTCGTCGCCGGCCAGCCGTCGTCGGGCCCAACCGCCGAATACGTCATTGGCGACCTGCACTACTTCGACTGCTCCATCACGATCGTCGATGCATCTAAAGACGGCATGAAATCGATGATCGGCGATAAGGTCACGATCGAGCGAACTCACCTGCTCGTCGAGATGCGCACACTCCCGTCGTTCCAATCCCAAACTGACGTGATACTTCAACCGCGGGCTGAGACCGGCGTCGCGCTGACAGACAGCGCAGCGTCGTACGTCGGAGAGATCAAGGGAGGGCAGCGCATGACGGTGCGACTCTCTCAACACGAGCTTCGCCTCCCTCTTGATCAGCTCTCCGCGAGCTATGCAAACCCATCCGCAACGAGCACGAATCCTTGATCCCGTTCTTAGCCCGGATGGCCAGCGGCCGCGTGGGCGCGTGGTATCCTGCATCGTTCGATTGAGAATGAGCGAGGGAAAGGGACGAGATCATGGCGGAACCGACGATCACTGTTCGAGCTGGACGCATCGGCGACATCCCCGATGAAACAGGGATGAATCACGACGTTGGCTGGTGCTATGACGAAGAGAATATGGTCGCCGAATATCACGACGACTCTTACGAACCCTCGAGCGTGCTGGTTGCCGAAATGGACGGCAAGGTCGTCGGCAAGATCGAACTGTATATTGCCTGGAAATCGACCTATGGCAAGTTCGGGGTAATTCGCCGATTCGTGATTCATCGAGATCATCGCTCGCAGGGGATCGGACGCGTCCTGATGGATGCGGCCACGCAACACGCGCGAGACGCCGGCTGCTCTTTCATTGAGCTAAGCGTCGACGTCACCAACCCGATCCCGCACTCCTTCTACCACCGCGAAGGGTTCCGCGAGGACCGGGTCGAAGTGATGATGCGCAAGCCGCTTGATGAGCGCTACAAATCCTCAAACTATGAGGCGCAGCGCGAAGAGTTCAAGACGAGCTAGAGGACCCGCCCACAACGAGGACAGTAGACTTCGGCCTCCCGAACGTCCGCGTGGCAATTTGGGCATTTCCCGTTGCTGAGCGCATCGTGATCGATCGACGCCTGCTGAAGCGGCATCGTCTGGGTCGATTCGACCGCGCTCTCAGGGATCTTGGTGGCGACCGTTTGCATGTCGCTGAGGCTGTTTCGATACTCTCGGCCAGATGACGTACTCGATTGCACCGACATTTGACGAGTCTCCTCCGCCGCGGACCGGAAGAAGGATCGTGGCGGTTCCGCCTTGTAGGTCGGCTCATTCGCGTTCGACACAGGGTAGCCCGGACTGCGAGGCGGATAGGCACGCTGAGCGGTGGCGTACTCCGCCTCGTAATCGCCCTCATCCTCGTCCGCGTACTCATTGATGATGACGTTTTGGCCGAAGATGGCCATAACGAGGATGATCGGCAGGAATCCGATCGCCGCGATCAAGAGGATCCAACCCACGCCGGTTGAAAGGAAATGCGCCACAACCGCGCGATCGAGAAACCCGGAGTCGGAATTCGGCAGCAAATAGACGCGGATGTCGCGTAGCGCGAAGCTGAGCAATAAGGCGCCATTCCCAGCCGCTACGATGGCGCCGAACGCGCGCGATACCAGGCCAGGCGGTGGAACCGGCAGAGCCGCACCCGCTCCGTATCCGAGCAGGAACGTGCTCCCGATCAAGAAGAGGACGGCCACCATAAACGCGCCGCCCGAATCGCGCAGGCTGGTCAGATCGGCCAGATCCATCCCCCACGGACGCGCCCACCATTCGGCCAGCGATGCGCCAAGAAGGATTCCGAGGGAGACAAGAATCTCCCGATGCGCTCCACGCCAGAAGCCAATCGGGACGAAGAGAGCCACAAGGATGAGAAGCAGGATGTCCAGCAAGATGAAAACGCTCAATGTACGTCCTTTGCCAGCCGGGCCGGCCCACTATATCGGTAGATTGGTGTTCGGGATCATTGAGTACAACGCCAACGGGTTCCTTGGCGAAATGTGGTCCAAAGCCAGTTCATTCTAGCATGCGTGTGAACCGTCGCCAGGAGCGACGATCGGAATTTCCCCGCAATTATGGTATATTTCGACGAGGAAAGGCCGTGGCGCGGGCATTTCTCGCGTACGGCTTTATCTGTATCTACACTCTCGAATGAGAGAGGAGGTGACCAGTACCACCCTTGGTTAGGAGTAGACGTTCTCGCTCACGTGCCGCGGAACAACCTGATCAACCGGAGCTGCAGTGGCGGAAGATGGATCTTCACATCCACACGCCCGCCTCAGCGGACTACCAACAGCGCGAAGTTAGCTTTGTCCAGCTTCTCCAACGAGCCGAAGAGCGTGGCATCGACATCCTCGCGTTCACCGATCACAACAGCGTCCGCGGATACGCACGGATGTGGCGAGAGATTGAAGACCTCGAATTGCTCGAAGCCCTTGGCCGGATTCAACCGGACGAGGCCCGTCTCCTCAACGAATACCGACGCCTACTGAATCGGATACTTCTCCTGCCCGGGTTCGAATTCACCGCAACCTTTGGATTCCACATTCTCGCGATCTTCCCCGAAGATACGTCGATCCGAAAGTTGGAGCATACGCTTTTGTCGCTTCACATCCCGGACGACAAGATCGACATGGGAACGAGCGAAGTGGGGGCCACCACCGACGTGCTGCATGCCTTTGAGCTCATGCACGAGGCAGGTGCCATGGTCATCGGCGCGCACGTGAATTCGACACACGGCATCGCGATGCAGGGATTCCCCTTTGGCGGCCAAACCAAGATCGCCTACACACAGAGTCCCAATCTGCACGCACTCGAGGCGACCGATTTGGAGAATGCTGGTCCACGAACCACGGCGCGGTTCTTCAATGGGAGCAAGCCGGAATATCCTCGACGGATGTTCTGCATTCAGGGCTCCGATGCGCACCGGCTCGTTCGCGAGTCGGAAAAGTCGAAAGATCTCGGACTCGGTGATCGAATCACCGAAATTCTGCTGCCGGAAGTCAGCTTTGCCGCCGTCAGGGCCGTGTTCGAAAGCAATGATTTCAACAAAGTTCGGCCCTATCAGGCAGTCGAGAGCAAGCTGGCGCAGGTGCTCAGCGCGCGCGAAGATGGCGACACTCAGACGCAGGTATTTCACGAGCGGCTCAGCAAGAGCCGGCGCCGCACAAATGCCATCTTCAAGGACGTCGTTGCGCTGGCGAACACAGACGGTGGCGAAGTCTTCGTCGGGCTGAGTGCTTCCCCGAAAGCCGAGGTTGCAGGCGTTCCGCGCGTCAAGAACGCGATGGAACAGATCAAGGAGGATGTCGAGCGCTTCATCACGCCCGTGCCTCCAGTGACCATCGAAATGCTCAGCGCTCACGATCGCGATCTGATGGTTCTGACAATCGGCTCGGGCGGCGAAAAACCCTACGCGTTGAACTCAGGTGAGATCTACGTGCGGGACGGATCGAGCACGAACGTTGCGACACGTGATCAGATCGTAAACATGGTGCGCAGCTCTATTGGCCCGTCAAAGGGCGGAGAGCAGCAGCGCCAAGCTGTTCCGACGGAACCGCGTCCATCGAAACCAGAGGCGATCAGTAAGAACGGCAAGGCGGCAGCCGGGCCTTCGGGACCAACCCCAAAGACGGGCGTCGAGATCGTCTCATCTGAGCAGAAAGAGGGCGTGGTATACCACACCATGCGTGACCTGCGAAACCAGAAGCTCGTCGAGAACGTGACACATGATTCCGCGCGAAGGCTGTGGCGATATGCCATCAAGCAGCGCGAATCGGGTGAACCGACCGCCGACGAGATCAAGTGGGACGGCGATTTCGGCGTCGTCCGACTGCAGAAGCAGCGGAATGGCTCGTACCGCTACGATCTGGCTCATCGGCACAACGGCGACATTCGCGTCTTCTATGGCGTGACGGATGCCGGAACGTTGGATGAGTGGAAGTCAGCCATCGAAAATGCCTCCGAAAAGACGGCAGCTGACGACTGATCGCTTCAAACTCGGAATAGCAGCAGAGCCGCGCCAAATTGGCGCGGCTCTGTTCGTCTCTTTGAGCATCTTTCAGAGCGGTCGCCCAAGGACGGAAGCCGGGGGAGTCGTCGTCCGATTGCCGACACTTATGACGCCCACCTGTTGGTCTATCGGGCAATCCTTCTGCAAGCCGCTTCGTGGCGATTCTCAGCTATCTCATCGCACGGATGAGTCCGGTGACGTCGTTGAGAACCGTGCGTGCGGACAAGCCGGATCGCAGCATTTTCGTAATCCGCTTCTGCTTGGTCGCCAGCGGCAGGTTGTCAACCGTCAGGTACTCCCGCGCGATCTCCGACATCAGTTCGGGGAGCTCATTCAACAGGTGAGGTCGATCGTGCGCAAACGACTTCATGTGCCGGATCTTGTGAAGATCCTTCAGCACGAAGGTCTCTTCGAGGAGCTCTCGGTAGCGGCTCAACGTCATCGCCGAGAAATCGCCTGCTTCCTTGGCTTCGATGATCGCCTGCGCAGCCAGCTTCCCCGAGACCATCGCGAAGTTGGAACCTTCGCGGTTCATGGCGTTCACCATGCCGGCCGCGTCGCCGACCAACAACGCGCCGTCAACGTACAGCTCGGGCAATGCGTCCCAACCGCCCTCAGGGATGAGATGCGCTGAGTATTCGGTCATCTCTCCGCCGGCGATGAGCGGAGCAATCGCCGGATGCTGTTTGAAATCGTTGAGGATGTCATTGACGTTCAGCCCTGAAGTGATCAGGTCGGAAAGCAACGCTCCGGTCCCAATAGAGATGCTCTCGCGATTGGTGTAGACGAACCCGTAACCCAACAACCCCGCGGTCGACTTCCCAAAGACCTCCATCGCGACGCCGAGCCCGTCAGGCACGTTGAAGCGCTCATTGATCGTCTGCTCCGATAGGCGCACGATCTCCTTCGCGATGAGCGCCTGCTCGCTCGGTTCCCACTCCCGATGCATCCCAGCCTTTTGTGCCAGCAGCGAATTGGCGCCGTCGGCGATCACCACCACGTCCGCGCGCAGATCACCCTCTTCGTCTCCCGTGCGGACGCCATCGACCTTGCCATGGCTCCAAATCAGGTCGACGACGGTCATCTGCGGAATAATGAACGCCCCGGCCTCTTCCGCCTGTTGCGCGAACCACTGATCCCAATCCGCCCGCATGACGCTGAATGCGTTGTATGGGGGCTCGGCAAATGCCTGGGTCCGGTAGGTGCCGCTGAACGCGCTGTCTTCAGTGAGGAGCATGTAGCGCTGCTCGATGATGGCCCGCTCGACCGGAGCTGTTGATGCGAAGTCGGGGACCAGGAGCTCGGTAGGTTGGCGGTAGAGGATGCCGCCCATCACATTCTTGGCGCCAGGATATGCGCCTCGCTCGATGACGACGACTTCCAGTCCCGCACGAGCCAGCGTCAGCGCCGTGGACACTCCAGCAGGTCCAGCGCCCACGACGATCGCGTCAACGCGCTCATCCTGCATGTAACCCCCAGCGACTCATGAGACACATCGACGCGGCTCGGCGAGACATCATTGAGATCGAGCCTGCCGTACGCGCTCGGTCAGCAAAGGGACGACGTCGAAGAGATCTCCGACGATCCCGAAGTCAGCCAGTTTGAAGATAGGCGCATCCGGATCGCGATTGATGGCGACCACGAGCTCGGAGCCGCGCATTCCAACGGTGTGCTGCACCGCGCCGGAGACACCGACGCCGATGTAGAGTTTTGGAGCAATGGTTCGGCCCGTTTGCCCTACCTGATCCGAATGCGGCCGCCAGCCGAGATCGCTCACCGCGCGAGTGGCACCCACGGCGCCACCGAACGCCTCGGCAAGTTTCTCAGCAAGCTGGAAATTGTCCGACTCGCCCAGCCCGCGTCCACCGATGACGACCACGTCGGCCGCTTCCAGATTAGCCGATCCGGCTTTAGATTCCAGCAACTCGATCACGTTCACCCGTAGATCGTCTGGATTGATCTGAACCGTGAGCCGCTCCGTCTCGATCCGACGGCCAGCCTGTCGTTCGGGTGCCGAATATGAACCTGAGCGGACCGTAATGAAGACGATCTTGTCGCGGGATGCGCGCGCCTCGGTCTGCAGTTTCCCTTGGAAGACCGGACGGCGCACGACGATCTCATCTCCGTCAAGCGACACGTCGACGGCATCGACGAGATGAGCGGCGCCACGTTTGGCGGCGGAGAATGGTGCGAGATCGCGGCCAGCGGTGGTACCCGACAAGAGCACGATGGCAGGTTCGGCGGCTTCGATGGCAGCGTCGAGCGCGCGAGAATAACCATCCACGGTGATGTTTGCCAAAGACGGATCATTCGCGCTCAGAATCCGGTCGACGCCCAACTCGGCAACGTGCGCCTCAGGAGTTTGCGTCTGCTCGCCGAAGACGGCCGCGATGAAGGCTCCGCCTAGCTCATCGGCCAACGATCGGCCAATACCGAACAGTTCGGCGGTCGACGCCCGTACATCCCCGTCTTCTCCAAGCTCGGTGAAGATCAATACATTGCTACTCACGTGCGCTCCCTACTCCACTCGCCTGGTTTCTACGAGGGCTCAATCAATTTGTGCTCGTTGAGGAACGCGAGCAGCTTCTCGACCGCTACTTCGGGCTCCTCTTCCTGCACCATGACTCCCGCGATGGTCTGCTCCTCCGCGAAGAGTGCCCCCCAACTCTGAACAGGTTGAAGTTCATCGCCTGGAACGTCGGTCGTGATCGTCTCGGTCGGCTTGCGACGGGCCCCCATGATGCCCTTCAAGGTAGGATGGCGCGGCTCGTTCAACGCCGTCAGCACCGAGAGGACCGCTGGAGTGCGCACGGTGACGACCTGGTGCCCGTCTTCGATCTCGCGTTTGAGTGTGAGTTCGCTGTTCTGGAATTCGAGGCCGATAACGTTGCTGACGATCGGAAGTCCCAGCAGAGCCGCAAGCTGCGGCGCGACGTTGCCCGTCCCGCCATCGCTAGCTTCCTGGCCAGTGAGAATCAAGTCGTAGGAGCCGGTCTTGAGCCAGGACGCCAGCACACGCGCGGTGGCGAGACTATCGAGTTTCTCAGCTTTCGGCTCGATTGCCACGGCCCGATCCGCCCCCATCGCCAGACAGCGGTTGAGCGACTCCCGAGCGTTGCCGACGTTGGCGACGACGATTTCAACCCCGTCAAACGTCTCGGACAATCGGACGGCGGCCTCGGCGGCGGCCAGATCGTACTCATTGGGAACCTGCGCCGTTCCAGGAAGGATGTCGCCTGCACGCGCGTCGAACCGAACCGCATTCGGATCCGGCACCTGTTTCACCAGCACCGCGATATTCAATCGAAGCCCTCCAATGTCCTGTTGCCGATCGCGCTATTCACCCGTGAAGGAAGCCTTGCGCCGCTCGAGGAACGCGGCCATACCCTCTTTTTGATCCCTGGTGTCGAACGAGAGGGCGAAAATCTTGGCTTCAAATTCCAAACCGGTGTCGAGAGCGACGTCGAGCGCGCGTGAGATTGCGTCCTTGCTGCGGCTGACGGCAATTGGCGCATTAGCCGCGATCTGCTCGGCCATCTCCTGAGCCTTGCTCAGCAAATCCGTCAATGGATACACAGCGTTGACAATTCCGAGCCGGGCCGCTTCATCCGCCTTCACGCGCCGGCCCGTATAGATCAGCTCTCGCGCGATTCCTGGGCCAACGAGCCGTGTCAGGCGCTGCGTGCCACCCCATCCCGGCGGAATTCCGAGCGTCACCTCGGGCTGACCGAGTGCGGCGTTCTCCGAAGCGATGCGGATGTCGCACGCGAGTGCGACTTCACAGCCGCCTCCCAACGCATAGCCGTTTACGGCCGCGATATACGGCTGAGGAGCCGCCTCAATGGCTCGGCAGACTGCGTGACCCATCGTCGAGAATTCCAGCGCTTCTGAGGGAGATTTGGTGCGCATCTCGGCGATGTCGGCGCCCGCCGCGAACGCCCGCTCGCCCGCCCCGGTCAGAATCACCGCACGCACGTCATGATCGGCTGAAAGCTGATCTATCGCGGCGCGCAACGCCGTCAGGTGCTCGGTGTTGAACGCGTTCAGCACGTCGGGGCGATTCAATGTGATCGTGGCGACGTGACCGGAACGCTCGACATCGATGGGCATACGCCTTCTCTTTCGCTATGAGATGGAATCTTTCTTGTCGTTGACGATATCGCGGTAGATCGACCCGCGTGCGGAATACGCGTGCGCTCGTTGCAGCAGATCTCCGCGCTCGGCATCGGTCACGTCTCGTTTGATGCGTCCTGGGACGCCCATCACCAACGCACCATCCGGCACGTTCATGCCTTCCGGAACGACTGCACCCGCAGCGACCATGCTGCCGGTGCCGATAACTGCGTGTGACAGGACGATGGCGCCCATGCCGACTTGCGAGCCCGCGCCCACGACGCAGCCATGCACGATAGCGGCATGTCCAATCGTGACGTCCGCTTCGAGGATGGTCGGTGCATCCTGGTCGACGTGAATGACGGTATTGTCTTGAACGTTGCAGCGTGGTCCGATACGGATGGCCGCGACGTCTCCGCGCAGCACCACTCCGAACCAGACGCTAGCTCCGGACTCGACGTGCACGTCACCGATGAGCACCGCGGTCGGCGCGACGAACGCGTCCTGGGCGACCTGCGGCGTCTTGCCGCCGAACGGAATGATCAACGCCATGCTGCCAGCGCTCGAATCCTACGTCTGTAAGTTCGGAATATCCGCGCGAAATCACGCATCTCGCGCTACGCTCCCGCGGTTTCTTTCTCCCACGCTTGGGCCGGTGGCTGCGGACAACGTAGTGGTCGGTCAACGCGATAGCCAAGCGCATAACCGGCCTGAACCAACTGATGGATTTCACGCGTGCCTTCATAGATCATCGCGCCGCGAGAGTTGCGCATATAGCGCTCAACCGGATACTCACTTGAGTAGCCATATGCACCGTGAATCTCGATAGCGTCATTGGCGGAATTGAAGGCATGATCGCAGGCGACCCACTTGGCCAGCGACGTCTCTTTCGTGTTGCGGATTCCACGGTTCTTCAGCTCCGCGGACTGCAGCACCAACAGCCGGGACGACTCATAGCCAGCGACCATCTTGGCGATCATCTGCTGCACCAGCTCGAACTGACCGATCTCGGAACCGAACGCTTCGCGCTCATGACAATACTTTAGGCTGGCATCCAGCGAAGCGCCGATCAACCCCACTGCGCCTGCCGCCACGGTGAATCGTCCTTGATCGATCGCGCTCATCGCGATCTTGAAGCCTTCGCCTTCTTCGCCAATGCGGTTCTCGACGGGAACGCGAACATTGTTGAAGTTGAGCCAACCGGTGTCGCCGGCCCGGACGCCAAGCTTGCCGTGCAATGACCCTGTCGTGAGGCCTTCCATGCCGCGCTCGATGACGAACGCGACGAGACCGTGATGCTTCTTGGATGGATCGAGGGTGGCGAAGACCAGAAAGTGGTCGGCGGTGTTGGCCAGCGAGATCCACATCTTCTCGCCGTTCACAACGTAGTGGTCGCCATCGCGGACCGCACGGGTCTGAATGTTTCCCGCGTCTGATCCGGCACCAGGCTCAGTCAATCCGAACGTCGCCAGTTTCTCGCCTTTGGCCTGTGGCACGAGCCAGCGCTGCTTCTGCTCTTCGGTCCCCCATTGATGGAGCGTGAGGCTGTTGAGACCCACGTGGACGCTCATGACGACGCGCAGGAACGTGTCAACGGCTTCGAGCTCTTCACACGCCAGCGCGAAGCTGACGTAGTCGAACCCGCCACCACCATAGCGCTCCGGAATCGGCAGACCGAGGATGCCCTCTTCACCCATCCTATACAGGACTTCGGGATGATACTCGCCGCTCGAATCCCACTCCTGAATGTGTGGAGCGACCTCTCGATTGGCGAAATTCCGGACCATGTCTCGAACCTGGACCTGCTCATCGGTGTACTGGAAATCCATGCGCGCCTCCTGCTGTCATTCACTTGTGGTGTGCGCAGGAACCACGTCCGTAGTCCGATTCCGCGCATCCAGGCGAGTATAGCAAACCGCCATTCTCCGGCGGATTCGGCGCCGCTTCAGGAAGAAGCTCATGCAACGAGGTCGACGGCTCGGACATCTCGGCGAGGGTCATCGAAGGTGTCGAACGAGGTGGACCCGTGGTGAAAAAGATGAGCTCCAGGTGTCAGCTCGCGGTCGGCACGCCGTCGCACAGACCGGGGATGGAGGCCAATTCGTCGAGAATCGCGTAGAGCACGCCATCACGATCGAATCGCTGCCCCGTTTCGACCAACAAGCTCGTGGCGGTCGGGAGCGGTAGCTCTGCCTCCTCAACATTGACGTTGAGGCCGATGCCGACGAGGAGATAGTCGAGTAGATCGCCGCGAATGCTCGACTGACTGAGAATTCCGCAGATCTTGCGGCCACGTACCAGGACGTCGTTCGGCTCCTTGACGATCGCATCGATTGCGGCGATACGCTTAAGCGCGGCCGCCACGCATCCCGCGATGGAGCGAGATAGGTCGGGTGCGACTGCGACCGAAAGGCGCGGGCGAAACAGAATCGTCGTAAGCACGCAGGTACCGGGAGGCTCAAGCCACGTGTGACCGCGTTGTCCGCGGCCCGCGGTCTGATGATCGGCGAGGACCACGGTGCCGGGGGGCGCCCCATCACGCGCGAGGCTGGCAGCCTCGTCCATTGTCGATTTGACTTCGTCTCGACGTGTCAAACGCCAGACAAGCTCAGCGGTGGATGCCCGCGTCACGAATTGTCGCCCGCCAAAGTCGGGACTTCCTCGAGTCGCACGATGTGCAGCTTGCGGATACGGCGATGTTCAACCGCTCGCACCTCGATGTGGAGACCGGCCGACTCGACCACCTCGCCCGCGTCGGGAATGCGGCCGAGCTGTTTCTGAACGAACCCGCCGATCGTATCGAAATCCCCGTCCGAAAAATCAGTGTCGAAGATCTCGGCAAGCTCGTCCATTGAAATTCGGCCATCAACGATCGCCTCGTCGGGCCCGATGCGCTCCACCAATGGCACCTCACGGTCGTACTCGTCCTGAATCTCGCCGACGATCTCTTCGAGAATGTCTTCGATCGTGACGATCCCTGCCGTGCCGCCATACTCGTCCACGACAACGGCAAGGTGCACCTTCTCGCGTCGTAAGTCTTGCAGAAGCTCGCCCACCCGTTTCGATTCCGGAACGAAGTAGGCAGGACGCAGCAACTCAACCAGCTCGATCTCCGCGATGTCCTCGTGTACGAACCGCAGGAAGTCTTTGGCGTAGACCACCCCGATGACGGTGTCAATGGAATCGCGATAGACCGGAATTCGTGAATGTCCCATCTGCCGGGCAAGATCGACCACCTCCGTGATCGGGGCTTCGACAGAAACGGCGCGAATGTCGGTGCGCGGCACCATGATCTCGCGGGCAACCGCCTCGTCCAGGTGGAGGATGCCCGAGATCATCTCGTGCTCCTCTTCTTCGATCTCGTCATCGTTGTCGTGGCCGTTGGAGTCGCCATTCTCGTCGGTGGTCTCAAACAGCTCTTCGTCACCATTGCGCTCGCCCTCGCGTGACGATGGAACGCATACGCGCGTGAAACCATCGACCAGGATGGTAGCTGGGCGAACCAACAGGGCCAACACGGCGCCAATACGTTCGAATCGCTGCGTATCGGGCGCGCGGCGCGAGGCCACGATGATGCTCGGGACGATCCGTCCGGCAACAAGAAGGACCGCGGTGCTGACGAGAATCGAAACCAGGACGTGATAGCGAGTCATGTGGTGGGCAAGTAAACCTGTGATGGCTGCCGCGGCAACGACCGCCGACGCCAACTCCAGCAAGACCACGGCAGATCGGATTGCTTGCGGGCGATCTACGAGAGAGTGCATGCGATGTGAGGCGGCGCGCTCCTCGATCAGTGCGCGAATCGTGACACGGTTGACCACAGCTAAACCCAGCTCAACCGTAGCTGCGATCGACAAAATCACGAACGAAACCAGGACCACGCCAATTTGTATCCAGCCGTCGGTACTCAAATCCTCCAAACTCCTGGATCCCTACGCGCCGCGGATCTTGTGGCTCCAGACCCGAACTTCCGAGCGCCATCGCTCGTCGCGGTAGGTACTCCCCATGGCTCTTGCGCGACCAACTATGTAAAGAGAGCGCTGATACTGAGATCCTTGTGAATCCGCATGATCGCCTCGGCGAGCAGCGGTGCCACGGTCAGCACTTCAATCTTGTCGCGCGGCCCTTCTGCAGGTAGCGGTATGCTGTCAGTTACGTAGATCTTATCGATGATCGAATCGTGGATACTCTGCAATGCGCCATTGGCGAACGCCCCATGTACCACGGCGGCTCGCACGAGCTTGGCGCCTCTCGCCTTGAGCGTCTCAGCTGCCTTGACGAGGGTGACACCGGTCGAGATGACGTCGTCAACGATCAGTGCTTCCCGGTCGTGTACATCTCCAACCATCTCGAGCATCTCAGTTCGCTCGGGTCCCGGATGCTTCTTGGAGATGATCGCAAGCGATCCGTTGGTACGCATGCGGAACTCATCGGCTCGGCTCACGCCGCCTGAATCGGGACTCACCACGACCAGATCGTTCATGTGCATTCGGTGAAAATGCGACGCCAGAATCGGAGTCGACCGCAAGTGATCGACCGGAATGTCGAAGAATCCCTCAATGGCCGGCGCGTGCATGTCCAGGGCCAGCACGCGGTCCGTGCCGGCCGTGACGAGAAGGTTTGCGACCAGCTTGGCACTGATCGGCTCACGACCGCGCGTCTTCTTCTCTTGTCGAGCGTACGCGAAATACGGAACGACGGCGGTTACTCGCGCCGCGGATGCGCGCTTGGCGGCGTCGAGCATCAAGAGAAACTCGACGATGTTTTGGTTCACCGGGTTGCACATCGACTGAATGATGAAGACGTCGGAACCGCGCACGTTCTCTTCGAGCTCGACTCGCGTCTCACCGTCACTCCATGATCCGACATAGCGACGGCCAAGTGGAATCTCGAGGGCGCTCGCGATCGAGTCTGCCAGCGCGGGATTCGCGTTTCCGGCGAAGACCTGCAGTCGTCCGTCCATCTAAGGTTCTGTCTCTTCCCGTTTTTGGCCCGAGGCACCACGCCTGGAAGCGATCGGTCGCGCGGGGAGACCGACCACGGTCGATCCCGGCGACACGTCACGCGTCACGACGCTACCCGCGCCGGTTCGACCGCCCTCGCCGACCGTCACCGGCGCGCGCAAAATCGTGTCACTTCCAATGAACGCATCATCCTGAATGATCGTCTCATGTTTGCTCACACCATCGTAGTTGGCAGTAATCGTGCCCGCGCCGATATTGACGTTCTTTCCCACTTTGGCGTCACCGATGTAGCTGAAATGCCCGGCGTGGGTGCCTTCACCGATCATTGAGTTCTTGACCTCGACATAGTTGCCGATGTGCGCCCCAGAATCGATACGAGTTCCGGCGCGGAAGTGTGAATAGGGTCCGACGCGCACGCGATCACCCACGTCAGATGATTCCAGCGTGGACGCAACGATGACGCATTCACGTCCGATGTGCGTGTCCACGATCGACGCGTGTGGTCCGACGACACACGACTCACCGACGCTGCTCGAGCCGTTGATCATGGTGAACGGCTCGACACGCGTGTCCTGCCCAATCGTCACCGTGTCGTCGATGAACGTACTCGCAGGATCGACGATGGTGACGCCGCTCCGCATGAGAGACTCGTTGATGCGATTGCGCATCAAACTCTCGGCGGTCGTCAACTCGACGCGATCGTTGACGCCATACGCGATATGCGGCGACTCCACCACGGAAATGACGGCGTTCGCTGAGGCGTCGTCGCTGGCGGCCATTCCAACGAGCGACGTGAGATAGTACTCACCCACGTTGCTGCGTGGAACGTCAACCAAACGGCGCTCAAGCCAATCGCGCTTATAGCATGAAATGCCGCTATTGATCTCCACCGGTTCGGAATACTGGCGCGTGTCCTCTTTGGCCTCGACGATGCCGACGATGCGACCGTGCTCACGGACCAGCCGTCCATAGGCTCCAGGCGTTGGAAGGATCGCTGTTAGCAACGTGACCAATGCGTCAGAATGGCGTGAGTTGTCGACTAGACTGCAGACCGCTTCGCCGGTGAGGAGCGGGTGATCACCGAAGAGTATTGCCACGCGTTCGACGCTTTGATCAATAAGGGGCAATGCTTGTGCGGCAGCATGTCCGGTTCCCAATGGCTCCGTCTGCCATGCGACCGCGCAGTTCGCAGGCAATGATTCCGCAATTGCGGCTTTAGCAGGACTGAGAACGACGATGATCTGTGAGGGGTTTGCAGACGAAGCCGCACGGATGACGTGCTCCAGCATCGGACGACCACACACCGGATGCAGCTCTTTGGGCATGTTCGATCGCATGCGCGTTCCGAGCCCTGCAGCCAGGATTATCGCCGCGACGTCGCCGGATTCTGCTGAAGTTTCGTCGGAGCTCACTGCCGCCCGTCGTTCAGATATGCTGGGGGAACATAGGAACTGGCACCGCATCAGGCTGGCGGGCCAGGATTCGAACCTGGAATAAAGGTTCCAAAGACCCTTGTGATACCATTTCACCACCCGCCATCGGGATCCGCGCGACCGAATTTTACTGATTGTGTGGGCATAGGTCAAGAATCACAGGTCTTCACGCCCAGCGCGACGGTGCGAGAAGGCAACCTGTACGGACGCAGCAGGCATCTACCGCTCAGTCAAGCCCGATTTGGCAGTGAATTGGCCGGTTCGCGCAGCTTCGACCGTGACCATTGAATTAGGACCTCGACCATGAGACGAATGACACTCCCCATTCGTGCGGTTGTGTTGCTTTTTTCCGTCACATTCCTCCTCGTTCTCAATCTTGCCGTTTCCGGGGCCGCGGTCAGCAGCTTTGGACAGCCCGTCACCGGTCGTCACATCTATGACGAGGCGAACGTCCTCACGGCCGATCAAGTCAGCAACCTCGAACAGCACGCCCGCGCGGTCGAGGCGGCCGGTGCGCCCGTGGTCGTCTACCTACAGGCAAAATCCGCAAATTACGACGACACAGAGCAAGACGCCAAAGATCTGATGGATCAGTGGGACGTCGAATCTACGCCAGGCGCGAAAGACGGCCTGGTCATCTTCTTCAACCTCAAGCCCGATGATCGTCACCATGGTCAGGTGGCGCTGTTCGCGGGCCAGACGCACTATGATGGTGGGAATCTTCCGGAGCGAGAGCTCCAGCGAATCTACAGCCGCGTCATGCGCCCAAGTTTGGCAGACGGCGATCTCGCTGATGGCATAGCTGCCGGACTCGATGCAGCTGCCTCCAGCTTGCGAAACGGACCGCCACCACCACCGCCGCCAAGTCGCGCTGAACGGATCGCGCGCGACCTCAGCAACGGGCCGCTGACCGTCGTACCGCTCATCTCGCTCGTCCTGTCGGTAGTACTGGGGTGGTTCGCGATGCGCGTTTTCCGCACGCGTCCACGTGTCTCGGTTCCTATCGCGGCCACGTCGACACCGCCGGACGACACCCCGCCTGCGATTGTCGGATCCGTTATTCGAGGGCGAATCGCCGACGATCAGCTCGTCGCCACGATCCTCGATCTCGCGCAGCGTGGAGCGCTGGTCATCGAATCAGGCGACCGCAAACGGCAGGCGCAGGTGCGACTCCTCGATCGCTCAGTGCCCAAAACCGACGTCGAGCACCTGTTGTGGGATTCGCTCGAGACGCACTCAGACCAAGAAAGCGTGATACCCGGTTCGAGGCTATCCGACGTTCGGTCATCTTGGTCAGACGCACGTGCGGCGCTTCGGAAGGATCTGCAAGATCAGGGGTTATTCGACCCGTCGGCCCGACTTCGCCGACGACCGGTGTATATCGCGGGAATCGTTGGAACGCTCCTCGGAGCAGCGGCATTGGCGGTGGGCATTATTGGTGGCGAGGTTTGGGCATTCATCGGTGGATCGCTGATCACCACTGTCGCGTTCATCACAATGATCGTGATCAGCTTCTATCCGGAGACGACCTTCGCGGGCGCGGAGCTCGCTGCGACGTGGCGATCCTATATAGAAGGAATCAAGCGTTCGAAATCTGATCGAACGCTGGACGTCAACCTCGAACTCGATCAGGTAATGCCATACGCGGTTGCAGCCGGTGTGACCTCAGCGCTCAGTAAGAGACTCAAGACGGCCGCCGAAGACGGTTATATGCCTGTCTGGCTCGGTCCCTCCATATACCGTCAGAGTAGTTCGGGAAACGCCTATCTCTGGTGGACCGGCTTCCATACTGCCGTGACTCCGTCATCCAGTGGAAGCTCCTCCGGTGGTGGAGGAGCGTCGGCGGGTGGCGGCGGCGCTGGGGGAAGCTTCTAATATCGCTATCGTTCACGTCCAACCACCATCGACACCACTCATCCCCGTAAGTGCCAGCGCCTCTTTGGGACTACGGTACCGTTGTCGCCGGGAAATCCAGACTCTACGCTCCTAATCAGGAATTTGTACGCAAGAATTCAGGAGACGAGTTGATGGCGCTCCCGCTACCGCAAACCAAAGAGTTCGTCGACCGTCTGGCGGCGCTCGCTGACGAATGCCGCAGCGACCTCGCTGAGGCGTCGCAATCGCTGCAGGAGATCGGTCTGCTGGTCAGTCAATCCAACAGCGAAGTCGACCGCCTTACCCAACGCGAGATGTCACTTGGCAATCGTGTTCGCGAGATGGAAGCGAACCTCGAGTCCTTCACACGCAAAGACATCCGCGACATGTACCACGCCGCTCATGAGGTCGAGCTTCGGCTCATGATGATGCGAAGTCAGGTCGAGCAGCTTCAGGAGCGCGAAAAGAGTATCCGTTCCTACCAAGAGAAGCTACGAATCCTCCTCGAGCTTTCCGAATCGCAACTTAAAGCCGAGGAGCGAAAGCAGTCCACTCCGGACAACCGGACGCGGCTTTTGCGACGTTCGCAGCCCGGTGGGTCAGCCATTCCGTATGAGGAGATCGTGCAGGCCGAAGAGGATGAACGGCTACGGATATCGCGTCAAGTGTTGGATGGCCCCGCTCAGATTCTGGCCAACGTGATCCTGCGCGCCGAAATCTGCCAGAAGAGTATCGAACGATACCCGGAGCAGGCTCAGGCCGAGTTGATCGACCTCACCGCCATCGCGTCTTCGGCCCTGCGGGATACGAGGCGTCTGCTGTTTGAGCTACGGCCGGTGGTGCTCAAGGAGATCGGCGTGGTTGCGACACTCCGGCGATACGTCAACGAATTGGTACGCCTCAGGGGCATCGAGGCCAATGTAGTCGGACCGGACAACGACGAGAAGCTTCCTGAGGTCCTGAGGCTGGCGCTCTATCGGCTTGTGCAGCAGATGATCTCGTCCGCGGCGGCGGACGACGACGTGGTCAGCATCGACGTGGACGTACGTTATGAAGATGCGCAAGTCATTGGCCGAGTTGAAGCACATGGCGATGGCGTTGACCGCAGCCAGGAGATCAATCGGTTCCTGACGGACGAAACGGTCCGACGCCGCCTGGAGCGCATTGGCGCTGATCTTGCAATCGGAAGTGGTGGGACAAAAGACCTCTCGATTGACAGTCGTTGTTCCTCTCGGATGACCGATTTCTCGGTACCTGCGAACTGCGCAACTTGGACCTCTTACTCATTGAGCGAACAGAGCCCTCTGCATACGATAGATGCATAAGACCTGAGGTTCTCGGAGACGAGACCGGGAAGGGTAAAGGGGCCAAACCTAAGGGTTTCGAGAGGAGGGACGCTCAGGGGGTTCGCGATTCGTAACTCGTTGGTGTCAATCATCATCTATCGGCATTTATCGATCTTTCGATTATTGGAGGAATCCACAATGGTTCAGTACATGCAAGCGCTCTACGGTCTCTACGTTCCCGAAGAGAAGTTCGAGGGACAGGGCATGGTTGAGTACGCACTGATTCTCGTGCTAGTTTCGGTTGTTGCGATCGCTCTCCTCACCACGATGGGCGGCAAGATCAAGAGCGTCTTCACCAGCATCAACGACGGACTCGCCGGAAGCTAGACTCTGTCGACTCATCGGTGACGGCCCTGGGCGTGCTCGGGGCCGTCACGCGGTCGAAGCTCATCGACGAAAGGAGCCTTTGTTGAGCACGCGTCGATGGCGAGGGAGTCAGCCGGGCCAGGGACTAGTCGAGATACGCCTTGATTCTGTTGCTCGTAACTTTGAGCGTAGTCGGTACCTTACCCTGATGGGCCCCGGGGTCGCCAATTTCTTCTCGAATCGTCGTAGATAGTTTCCCGTCATAGCCTTTACCCGAACCTGAGCACTCTCAAGTAGCATCGTCGAGACACCGCGACGGTGCTACGCATTTAAGCGCAGAAAATCGCCGCACGATCGAGTCATGCGGCGATTGCTCCAGCAGTTTAAGACTGTGATCGAGGATTAGACGCCGAGCGCGTCCTTGATCTTGTCGAAGAACCCACGTCGTG
Source organism: uncultured Chloroflexia bacterium (assembly GCA_963822235.1). Taxonomy (GTDB): domain Bacteria; phylum Chloroflexota; class Chloroflexia; order Thermomicrobiales; family Thermomicrobiaceae; genus CALAGB01. The sequence goes on along the minus strand of CAWGGU010000001.1, from coordinate 924,621 downwards.
CCGTTTCGTGTATCGACGGCGCCTTCAGCGTCGCCCCAAGCCGCTCGAGCAGATCTCGCTGATCCGGAGAGAGGTCGGTCGGCGTCACGACCCGAACCGTCACAATCTCGTCCCCTCTCGACCCGCCACGCAGATCTGGCACGCCCCGCTCACGCAATCGGAATTGCTGCCCAGATTGCGTTCCGTGCGGAATCTTGAGCATAACCTCACCATCGACCGTCGGAACCTCGATATCCGCACCCAGCGCTGCCTGCACCACGTTGAGGGGCATGTCGAGATGAATCTGCTTTCCATGTCGCACGAAGAACTCATGCGGCTTCACACGGATGTGGACATAGAGATTGCCGGCCGGGCCGCCGGGCGACTGCTCGCCCTGACCACTCAACCGAAGCGTTGAGTCACTGTCGACGCCCGCGGGAGTGGACACGGCAATTGTGCGTCGACGCGACACGCGGCCACGGCCGCGGCATGTGGGGCATGGATCGGAGATGACCCGGCCTTCCCCACCACAGTTCGCGCACGTGGACGCGGTTACGAATTGGCCAAGAATCGTGTTCTGGACGCGCCGCACCTCGCCGGTTCCCGAACACACCGAACACACAGGAGGCTCCGTACCGTCCTTCATGCGCGATCCGTGGCAGTCGTCGCAGAGCTCGAGACGATTGACTTCGACTTCTTTCTCGGCGCCGAAAATCGCCTCCTCGAAGCTGAGATCAACACTCGCTTCGAGGTCCGCGCCTCTCGTTGGCCCACGGCCACCGCGCGACGTGGCACCGCCGCCAAAGAACGTTTCAAAAATGTCGGTGAACGGCGACCCTCCGAATCCGAAGGGGTCGCCCGCGCCCGCTCCACCATTGAATCCGCCAACGCCAGCGTGGCCAAAGCGATCGTAGGCAGACCTACGATTTTCGTCGTTCAGGACCTCGTAGGCCTCGTTGACCTCTTTGAATTGTTCTTCGGCGCCGTCATGCTTGTTCACATCCGGATGGTATTGACGGGCCATCTTCCGGTAGGCACGCCGGATTTCGTCGCTGGATGCGGTGCGGTCGATGCCGAGTACTTCGTAATAGTCGCGTTTTGTGCTCATGAATTCACCAGAAACGAGTGACGCCGCGCGTCAAATTCGGGCAGCGTCTCGTGAACGTGAGTTCGCCCGGGTAGGCACCCGGGCGGTTCGTTACGCTGAGTATAACATCTCGAATCGTCTGTTCAAGCACGGTTAGCACTCGATCACGGTGAGTGCTAAATGTATGGGGGAGTGCTTGAGCCATTCACATTGCGTTTCGATCGGCGTGAAGCGCGGCGTGTGATTTCAGCCACGGCATCACGTCGTTGAGGCTCACTAACACGGCGTCGGCCCGGTCGAATCCCTCGAGGTCGACCGTCATGTGGTTCGGAACAGCGAGGCACGACATGCCCGCCGCTTTGGCGGACGCGATGCCGTGTGGTGCGTCTTCCAGGGCTACACAGACGCGCGGCGGGAGGGTGAGTCGTTCTGCCGCGGCAAGATAGATGTCCGGGGCCGGCTTGCCACGTTCGACCATATCTCCGGTCACTTCAACCTCGAACCTACCCCGCAACCCGAGTGCGTCAAGCACGACGTCGACGTAGCGTCTGTGGCCCGACGTCGCCAGAGCGAGCCGAACACCCAGGTCATTGAGTGCCGCTACGATCTCCGTCGCGCCCGGCATGGCGGTGAGTCGTCCCGGAAGCATCTCAAAGAATCGTGCGTCTCGCTGCTCCACAACCTGATCGACCGTCAAGCGGAGTCCAAGCTCGTCGATGAGCACGCGCGCCGTATCCCACACACGTAGACCATAGAGGCGGCTCAGCAGTGCTTGATCCAGCGTCTTGTCATGGATGGCGAGAAAGTCGCGCCAGGCTTCGATCTGGACCGGTTCGCTATCGACCAAGAGTCCATCGAGGTCGAACACGACAGCATGAACATCGAGATTTATCACTCTCGCTCCATCAACTTGAGAAACATTCCGGCTCGGCGTTGGGCCATTCGATAGAGACCCGGAGCCGCCACCAGGATGTACATGCGCGATTCCAATCCGTCGACCAAATCTGAAGGTAGTCGTCGTGCGCCCAAATGCGCTCCTGACAAGGCGCCGGTCATCGAGGCGATCGTATCGGTATCTCCGCCGGCATTCACCGCCGTCAGCACGGCCGCGCCAAAATCTTCTGGATGACATGCAAAGGAGTAGATCGCCGCGGCGACCGATTCTGCTACAAAGGAGGAGGTGCCAATATGATTCAGGTTCTCCAAATCGGTTCGTCGCTCTCCGCCGTGAGGAACCAGATGTCCCGCCAACCGAACCCGACGAGCAACCTCGTCCTCATCGACGAACGCGGCAACCTCATCCGCTAGCATCTCGGGCGGAATCCGTTCGGTGGTCACCAGGTGAATCGCATACGCGATCGCCAGCGCGCCGTTGAGCGCCGTCAGATCGTGATGCGTGATCAACCCGGCCCGCATCACCTCACGTGTGAACACTTCAGGATTGAATGTGCCGACAGAGTGGAGCAGGCCAAGAGCTGCGATTCTCGTCGCTGCTCCATTTCCCGGCGGCCAATCGCCGCTGGCTCCGGCCTGATAGTTGCCCGACTCGATCATGCGATCGATAGCGAGGCGCGTCGTTGGACCGATCCGCTCGCCCGCCGGGCCGTCGAGCATCTTGATCAAGCGAACACCGATCGCTTCAGGGTCGACGAATCCCCCCGACGAAATCAGACCCTCGAGTAGGCAGAGGCTCATTTCAGTATCGCCGGTCACCTCGCCTGCTCGCATGACTTCGGTGCCATCGTCTGCTAGATACGGATAATAGCGATCAACCCAACCGTGGGCGGACTCGATTTGCGACCGTTTCCATCCTTCAAAGGGCATGCCAAGTGCGTCCCCGATTGCCTGTCCGAGGAGGCATCCGAGAAAACGGTCTTTCAACGATGTCTTGTGCCCGCTCTCCATTGAGCGATTCCTAATCCGAGTGATCATTCTGGGCCAACGGGCTCTAAGTCGAGTCCGTGATGATTAAAGCATGGCCCCGCCAAACGTCACTCAGCCACGATACGTTTGGTTGCGAAACGCCACTTCATAGCCGATACTCGCCTTGAGAAAGTTGCAGAGCATGCTTGCCAGGAAGGCAGTCATATGAACCTTTTATACGGTTTGGAACGCATCGAGGAGCGATTGGTCGAGAACAATGCCCGACCAGAAACGTTCAAGCTCGTCGATGCAATTCGGAAGACGGCAAACCGTCCTGGAGCCGATCAGGCACAGATCCGTTCGCTGGTTGAGCTCGTCCGTCGTCTGATGCGGACGCCGGTCGCCGACGCGAATGTTGGCGTTTACGACGATCTTGCCGTTCTCGAGGACCAGTTGGTTGAGGCCAGCGCCGCTGCCAGTGCTCAGCGCGAGGCCGTCGACAGCCGGCCAATGCCGAAGTCGAAGAAATACTACCGTGCGCTGCGCGAGAAGGAGGACCGTAAGAAATAGCCACCCGAAATTCCATATACGGGTATTGGTGATTTTCATCCTACATTTCGTTCATGACCCGACCGATTTCGAAGGGATTGGCGCGGTCGATCGGCATCGCGTCACGCAATGAAAGTCGAGGACGAGACGTTGAAGAAGATCCGGACGATCCACTATGGTCTTGGCCCGATTGGGCAGGAATTGGCGCGGCTGGCAGCATCTCGCGAGAGCATCGAGATCGTCGGTGCCATCGATATCGATCCGGCGAAGATCGGCAAGGACGTCGGCGAAGTCATTGGACTTGGCCGCGAACTTGGAATCAAGGTCAGGGGAGACGCCGAGGCGCTCTTCAACGAGACGGCCGCAGATGCTGTTCTGCACACGACTGGGTCATATCTCAAGCAAGTCTGGACGCAGCTCGAAGGCATCATCAACGCAGGATTGAACGTGGTGTCGACGTGCGAAGAGCTTTCGTTCCCCGCCGCTCAATTTCCAGACCTCGCGGAGAAGCTTGACGAATTAGCCCGCGCGAACGGTGTCACGGTTCTCGGAACAGGCGTCAACCCGGGATTCGTCATGGACACCCTGGCGCTCGCGCTAAGCGGCATTTCGCAGCAGGTGACGGCCGTGCACGTCGAGCGCAATCAGAATGCGTCGACGCGTCGCCAACCACTGCAGGCCAAGATCGGTTCGGGCAAGACGGTCGAAGAGTTCAATGAACTGGTGGCGGCTGGCAAAGTCCGGCACGTCGGGCTGCAAGAATCGGTCTACATGGTCGCCGCCGGACTCGGGTGGACACTCGACGGCTACGAAGAGACGACCGACGCGGTCATCGCCGACCACCACATCAAGACCGAGTATTTCGACGTCGAACCGGGCATTGTCTGCGGCGTCGACCAGTTTGGCCGCGGTTTTGTCGATGGTGAGCCGAAGATCGTTCTGCACCTGCGCATGTACCTGGACGCGGATCCGGCGCATGACAAGATCGTGCTGGAGGGCCCAACTCGACTTGAGTTGGTCATTCCCGGTGGTCTGCAGGGCGATCGCGCGACGACCGCGATCGCGGTGAACGCCGTGTCCCGCGTGGTCGATCATGCACCAGGCCTGGTGACCATGAAGGACTTGCCGCTGGTTATCGCCGGCCGCTAATCAGTCCGATTCAATTGGCGACGCCGCGCATGCGAACGCACGGCGTCGCACCTCACCGCCCGATTTTCCCGTTTAACAGAGCGCCGCTGCATTTCGACAGTGGCAGTTGATAGGGCAATAAATGACAATTCGTCCCGATCAATATGACAAAGTTGCAGTGTTTTTCGATATGTCCAATCTCTATTTCGCGGCTCGAGATCTTGGCGTGCGCATCGATTACGCTCGCCTCCTCGAATTCCTCGCCAATGGACGGCGCCTCCATCGCGCATACGCCTACATGGCGATTTCCCCGGAGGAGAATACCGCCATCCCGTTTCTCACATGGCTTCGGCGCAACGGTTTCCGTGTGATCACGAAACCATTGAAACGTTTCAGTGACGGTACCACCAAAGGGGATCTCGATATGGAGCTGGCCGTGGATCTGTTGAGCCAGGCGCCTTACATAGACGTCGCGGTGATCGTCAGCGGCGACGGAGATTTCACCTATCTCGTCGACCGCGCGCAACGACTCGGGCTGCGCGTAGAGATCGCGTCAACCCCGCGCTACACCGCGATCGAGCTGCTCGAGATCGCCGATCGATACATCGACCTGGAATCCAATCTCTCAATCTTCGCGCTGGAGCGCGGCAACCACGAAGACGAGATGGGGCACGAACCGTCGCCCGAAGCTCAGTCGAACGATGTCGACCAACGGCGCTCGCACTGACTCAGATCGATGGTCGAACAGAATGGATCAAGGGGGAAACAGATGGTCTCGGTCGAAGAGGTACGCGCACAACGCGACTCTATGCTGCAAACACTCGAACACGTCGTAACGCTCGAATCACCGAGTCACGACAAAGCCGCGGTCGACCGGCTGGGCGATTACTTACGGCAGCGATGCGCCGAACTCGGCGGCACCGTCGAAGTAATTCAGCAAGCAGAGCATGGCGACTTGACCGTGGCCCGTTGGTCTGGAACGCGGGATGGTGAGCCGATTCTCGTGATGACACACATCGACACGGTTTGGCCGATTGGCACGCTCGAACGGAAGCCGTTTGAAGTAGAGGGCGATGTCGCGCGGGGCCCCGGCGTCTACGACATGAAAGCAAGCCTGGCCATGATGATCCAGGCATTGACGTTCCTCAACGAGCGGGGCTCGGACCACCGACCGATCACCTGGCTCATCAACACCGAAGAGGAGATCGGGAGCCCTGTTTCGCGCCCGGTCATCGAGCAATTGGCGCGAGAGAGCGCCTACGTGCTGGTGCTTGAGCCGCCGGTTCCACCTGATGGTGCGCTCAAGACGGCTCGCAAAGGCGTCGGCATGTTCACCATGCACATCACGGGTCTAGCCGCTCATGCCGGAGCCGATCCCGAGAAGGGCGTCAGCGCCATTCACGAACTGGCAAATCAGATTCAGTATCTCCATGGATTGACCGATTTCGATCTCGGCACGACCGTCAATGTTGGCGTGGTTTCCGGCGGCACCGCACGCAACGTAGTCGCGGCTGAAGCGACCGCACTGATCGATCTACGGGTCACGACCATGCGCGAAGGGGACCGTGTCGTCAAAGCGATCATGGAGGCTCGGCCTCGACTCGCAGGCGCTCAGGTCCAAGTCGAGGGCGGGCTCAACCGGCCACCCATGGAACGCACCGAAAAGATCGCCAACGCATTTCAGCAAGTGAAGTCCATCGGCGCCGGGATCGGGCTGGATCTCGAGGAAGCGTCGACTGGCGGTGGGAGTGACGGCAATTTCACGGCGGCGATCGGAGCCACCACCATCGATGGGCTCGGTTGTACCGGTGACGGCGCCCATGCCGAGCACGAGCACATCTCGCTCGACGGCTTCTTCGAACGCGCGGCGTTGCTGACCGAACTTCTGTGCCACGCTCTAACCCAAGTCCTAAATGCAGAACCAAACGGCCCGCCATTCTTGGCGGGCCGTACTGCTGCGTTGTGAGATTCGAACCGCGATCAGCGAGTGGATCGAGGGAAGTCGTCGTCGCTCGACTGGAAGTCGCCCATCACATCCTGAACCTGCGAAAACGCGTTGCTGAAGAATCCCTTGACACGCTCCCGCTGGCTCTTGGACAGAATGGCGAAATAGATGGTCGCGCTGAGTAATGTCGCCCACAACCCGAGCATCATCGACTCACCAGCGACGTACTTCGCCTGACTGCCCGCCGACTGCAGCGCCGACGAAGTCTTGTTGCTTGCCTTCCTCGCGATCTTGGTGCCGGACTTCCCCTTATTCCCCTTGCCCAACTCGTCGGCACGGTCGCGCAACATCTGCAGGCCGGTCGTGGAACCGGCCGCAATCAATCCGGCCAAAGCGTTGGCCTTATTGCTCACTTCAGGACCGTAGTCGCGTCGTGCGTTCTGCGACAGTTCGTTAGCTCGACCACGAGCCGTTGACAACAGGGATTCGGCTTCCTCGATCGCCTCTTGTGCATACGTCTTGGCTTTCGGCGCCACTTCATCACGGAGCCGCTGGCTCAGCTCGGCGGATCGAACCTGACCCTCAACGCGCAGACGTTCGGCCAGGTCGCGAGCGAGTTCACCAGCGTCCTTCATCGACGTAGGCATGCTTTCTCGCGTGGAACCCATCATGTTCTCGGCGCGCTGCGAGAATTGCTCGTGTGCCCGCTGTGAAAGCTGCTCCTGGAATCGTTTGCCCTGGCTCGACGCCAAATTTTTGCGAGCCTCATCCAGAGCGCGCTGTGCGCTTTCGACCGCGTTGCTCCACTTCGGATCGCCAAGAACCTTGGACCCGTTTGATGTCCGCAATCCTCGTCGAACCTCTTTTGATCGCCCGATTACCATTGCCGTACCGCCAATCATCGTCACCACGACCATCTGCATCAGCACGAAGCTGGCCAGATTAAAATCGCGCCGACGACCTACTTCGTTGCATCGGTCCCCTCCCCTTCCAACGGGTACTCAGGGGCACTCAACACCGTATCCGGAACTCCTGAATCAGCGAACCAACCGCAATCCCATACGTGTAACTCGATACTTGTATGCAATTATGGGACCACCTCGTCTCCCACGCATCGATCCGCTCAGCATACCCACTCTATGCTACCGCTCAAAAAGTTCTGGTCTACGAATGTTTCACCGCTGACATCGCAAACCGCGTGCGACTGCGGACTGCCCTGCTCACATTATGTGCGAAACCGCCAAACTGTCAAAACCGGTTGCGGCTCATGACGCTTTCTCCCTATACTTTCGAGGTTATGATGACTTACTCCGACCGCTTTGATGTCGTCGTTATTGGAGCCGGGCACGCGGGAATCGAGGCGGCGCTTGCCGCGGCTCGATCTGGCTCGACGACTCTCATTTTGACACCGAACCTCGATCGTATTGGGTTCATGCCCTGCAACCCGTCTATCGGGGGACCCGCTAAGGGCCACCTGGTGCGCGATCTCGACGCCCTCGGTGGTGAGATGGGCCGCGCGATCGATCGCACAGCTATCCAGATTCGTCAGTTGAACACGAGCAAGGGCCCGGCCGTGCAGGCCTTGCGTGCTCAGGCCGACAAGGCGCTCTACCAAATGGCGATGAAGGAGACGCTCGAGCTTCAAGAACGGCTGACCGTTCGCCAGGAGTTGGTCAAGGACGTTGAAATCGAGACCAGCGGCTTCCAGCGCAGAGTGGTCGCGGTCACGACCGACCACGGCAACCGTTACCTGGCCGGTGCGGTCGTGGTCACCGCCGGGACGTTTTTCAGAGGCAACATGATCGCTGGTGAGTGGCGATCGGCAGGAGGACGCGCTGGCGACGTTGCCTCGGTTGAACTCTCCACGTCGCTCCGAGACATCAACATTCAGCTGCGACGGTTAAAGACCGGGACGCCGCCCAGAGTAGACGCGCGAACCGTCGACTTTTCCGAGACGAAGTTGCAGCCGGGGAGCGAAGAACCACTCTGGTTCAGCTTCGACGGCCAGAATGGGCAGATCGAGCGGCTGGACCTTCCTCCGCTTGCCATCTATCCGGACGTCGCTCTCGACGGTTGGCGCGCGCAGATGCCGTGTTATTTGGTGCACACCAATCCGTCGACCCACCAAATCATCGCCGATAACATCGACCGGGCGCCGATGTATAACGGTTCGATCGTCGGTAAAGGTCCACGCTACTGTCCATCGATCGAGGACAAGATCGTTCGCTTCCGCGACAAGCCGTCGCATGGGCTCTTTCTCGAGCCAGAAGGCTGGCGGACCACCGAGCTCTACGTTCAAGGAGCCAACACCAGTCTGCCGCACGACGTGCAACTGGAGTTCCTGCGCACGATCCCGGCGATGCACAACGTCTCGATCACTCGCTACGGCTATGCGGTGGAGTATGACGCCATCGACTCGACCGAGCTCACTCTCACGATGGAAGCCAAGAAGGTGGAGGGGCTGTTCCTGGCCGGCCAGGTCTGCGGGACCTCCGGTTATGAAGAGGCCGCGGGTCAGGGGATCGTTGCGGGCATCAACGCCAGCAGCTTTGCTCAAGGTGGTGATCCGCTCATCCTGCGTCGCGACGAGTCCTACATCGGAGTCATGATCGACGACCTTACGACGCAAGAGTTCATCGAGCCCTACCGCATGCTTACGTCGCGCGCCGAATATCGTCTGCTGCTGCGCTCCGACAACGCCGAGTCGCGCCTGAGCGAGATCGGGTACCGGTACGGTCTCATTCCACGAGCGCGACTCGATGCGATTCATCGCGAGCAAGAGATAATCACCCAGGCCATTGTTGCCCTGTCGCGCCACTATTTGACGGACAACGAGCGTGTTCGCTCGCTGCTCCGCGCGCAGTCGCTCGAGCCACCGTCTCGCAGTTTGACGGCATGCGAGTATCTGCGTCGTCCCGACACCTCCTACTCGCAGTTGGCGGCGGCGTTGACGGTCGGGGCGTTCAGCAGTGACCCGCTTCCAACATGGACGCTGGATGCGAGGCATGCCGAGCGAGTCGAGGTGGAGGTGCGTTATGGCGCCTACATCCACAAAGAGCTCAAGCAGGTCGAACGGGCGCGCAAGCTCGAACACAGGGAGATTCCTCGCGGTGTCGACTATGCAGCGCTGCCGAGCCTGCGCAACGAAGCCCGCGAAAAGTTGGCGTTATTTCAACCTGTTACCCTCGGCCAGGCCAGTCGCATCGCTGGCGTAACACCGGGCGATATTGCAGTACTTATGGTTCACCTGGAGCGCGTGTCGACCGCCAATCCAATCGCGTAGACTCATGCAGCGAACGCGACGAAGGGGGCGACATGCGCATTCTCATAATCTCCGACGTACATGCAAACATGCCAGCTCTGGAGCGTGTTCTTGCAGAGGTGGGGGAAGTCGACGACGTCTGGTCGCTTGGCGACATCGTTGGCTACGGACCCAACCCACGCGAGTGCGTCGAGGTGGTGCGAGCGTTAGCCCCAAACATCAGTATTATCGGCAACCACGACTGGGCCGCCATCGGACGCCTGTCGCTCGAGGATTTCAACCCGGTGGCTCGATTCGCCAGCTACTGGACCACGATGCAGCTTGGCGCCGACCACCTGCGCTATCTCGAGTCACTCCCGAACCGCATGATCGATCAGAACTGGACGGTCGTGCACGGAAGCCCTCGACATCCCATCTGGGAATACGTCTACAACGCGCGTATCGCCGCGTTGAACTTTCCCCTCTTCGATACCCGCCTCTGTTTCGTTGGGCACACTCACGTGCAGCTCTACATTCGTGAAGAAGAAGCGATGGCCAACGTCACGCCGCGTCACACTGTCGACGGCGAGACGATTGATCTCTCCGCGGGACGGTTTATGATCAATCCAGGATCGGTCGGGCAGCCGCGAGACGGGGACAGTCGAGCCGCCTTCGCTATCTTCGAACCTGACGAATTCCGGCTCACCTTCAGACGGATCGCCTACCCGGTCGAAGTGACGCAAGAGCAGATGCACGAGAAGGGCTTGCCCGAATCGCTCATCAACCGACTGGCTCACGGCATCTGATCGTCGGATCTCACGCGCGAAGTTAAAGCGAGGTCGTTGCCCGCCCTTGGCAGTGACGGCATACTTACCCGGGTTAACCGCGCGATTTTGATTTGACAATCTTGGAGGAAGTAGAGTCGGTGTACCGGAGAATTGTAGTTCCGGTTCAGGGAAGTCATCTGGACACACGGGCGATCGATCTGGCAACGGCCATCGCCGGCCGTTTTGGTGGGTGCGAACTCACACTCGTTTATGTCGCCGAAGTACCTCAGGATCTTCCGCTCGACGCGGACCTTCCTGACGAGGTCGGTCGCGGCGAGTCAATCCTCGAACGCACCTCGAACTATGCCCGCTCAAGCAAGGATGTGGACTGGCAGCGCGTCACGACCGAGCTGCTTCAGGCGAGGTCGGCGTCCGCCGCGATCGTTGATGAAGCCATCGAGCGAGGCGCCGATGCCGTGGTGCTGGGCGTCGAAAACCATCGCGAGCATGGATTGGTTACCCAGGGGGAGACGGTTCCGTACGTGTTGAAGAATGCACCGTGCGAGGTCATCTTGATCCGCACGTTGCCCGAGGATGGTGAATTCTGATGAGAGTCCTGATTGTCGGATGCGGCCGAGTCGGCGGACTGCTGGCCGGAAATCTGTCCGGCGAAGGACACGACGTTTCGGTGGTCGATGGCGACTCTCGATCGTTTCGCCGGTTGCCGGAGCGTTTTCCGGGGCGGGTCGTGCTCGGCACCGGAATCGACGAAGACGTGCTGCGAACAGCGGGGGTTGAGCAAGCTGATGTCTTCGTCTCCGTCACCCACGACGACAATACCAACATCATGGCCGCTCAGATTGCTCGCAAAGTCTTTCACATTGATCGGGTCGTGATGCGCATCTACGACCAGGCGCGCGCCGACGTGTACCGGCAGCTTGGCCTGACGGTCATCTGTCCAACGACGACGGTCGCCGGAATGATTGAGGACGAAGTGGTGCGGACGAGCTCGGCCGGTGTGCGGCTGTCGTAGGTTTCGGGAGTCAATTCGATGTACATCATCCTTGTCGGCGGCGGAAAAGTCGGCTATTACCTCACCAAGACCTTGATCAACGAGGGCTATGAGGTCTTCCTGATCGAAAAGAACCCCATCAAATGCAACACGTACAGTGAGCGATTCGGATCGGTCATCATGCAAGGTGACGGCGCCGAAGCGGGCACATTGGCTGCAGCGGGCGCTGCGCGCGCCGACGTCGTGATCGCGGTGACGGGTGAGGACGAAGACAACCTAGTCATCTGCCAGATGGCCAAAGAAAAGTTCCGGGTCGGACGGACCATCGCCCGCGTCAACAATCCAAAGAACGAGGAGCTCTTTCGACGTCTCGGGATCGACGTTACCGTCAGTCAGACGAACGTCATCCTCAGCCTCATCGAGCAGCAGATCCCCAATCTCCCGTTCGTCCATCTTATGAGCCTGCGACACGCTGATCTCGCCATCGTCGAAGCCAAAGTATCCGAGCAGTCGCCTGTTTTGGATCTGCCGATCGAACGCATCGAGTTTCCACCGCAGGTATTGGTTTCGGCCATCTTGCGCCATGGCGATCTGATCATCCCGACGGGCCAGACGGTCGTTCGGGCAGGTGACGAGCTCATCTGCGTGACCAAGCGCGAGCGCGAAGAAGCACTACAACAACTGTTGGGGATTTAGAGCGGTCTACCGGTCGGTCATCCGGCGGTCCTTATCCGGGATGGTGGACCAGGACGACGGTCGCTCGGCATTGCCATCTCGACGCAACGCATAAACATCAAAGGGCCGGCGATTGCCGGCCCTCGTCGTTCCTCGTTATCGGGCGTTGAGATTACGGGTAGATACCGCGCACGCGGGTGAACTCGGATACGCGCCGAATGGCGCGAGCCAGCGCGGCCGTCCGCATGTGCACGTGGTACTGCTGAGACATGGCATTGATGGCCACATACGCATCGACCATCATGCGCTTCAGCTTGCCGTTCACCTCTTCTTCGGTCCACGGGAACGCCTGGATGCCCTGAACCCATTCGAAGTAGGAGACGGTCACGCCACCGGCATTGGCGAAGATGTCAGGAAGCACGATCACGCCGCGATCGTAGAGGATCCGGTCAGCTTCCGGCGTGGTCGGACCGTTGGCCGCTTCAGCGATCAGTTTGGCCTTGATTCGTGGTGCGTTGTCTTCGGTGATTTGCTCTTCCAGGGCCGCCGGAATAAGGATGTCGCAGTCGAGCTCGAGGAGCTCCTCATTCGACACGTTATCGGAGCCAGGGAACCCGACGACCGACTCGTTATGGCGCTTGTGCTCCATAACCGCCGGAATGTCGAGCCCGGCGGCGTTGTAGATGCCGCCCCGGGAATCGCTCACACCGACCACCTTGCAGCCCAGCTCGTGCAGCAGCTGTGCGGCGATCGATCCGGCATTTCCGAAGCCCTGCACCACGACGCGTGAGCTCAACAGATCGATGTTGTGCGTCTTGCACGCTTCTTCGATGGCGAAAACGCAACCTCGCGCAGTTGCCTCGAAGCGTCCCTGTGATCCGCCAAGCAACAGGGGCTTGCCGGTCACCACAGCCGGAACGGTGACACCACCGTTGTGCATGCTGTAGGTATCGAGAATCCACGCCATGATCTGCGGGTTGGTGTTGACGTCCGGCGCAGGGATATCGCTATGAGGGCCGATGATGACCGAGATCTCGGTGGTGTAGCGGCGGGTAAGGTTCTGAAGCTCGCCCTGCGAGAGGAGCTTTGGGTTCACCGCCACGCCGCCCTTGCCGCCGCCGTACGGCAATCCGACGACCGCGCATTTCCAGGTCATCCACATCGCCAGCGCTTTGACCTCGTCAAGCGTCACATCCTGGTGATAACGGATACCACCCTTGGACGGGCCGGGGCCGAGGTTGTGCTGGACGCGGTGTCCGCGGAACACCTGAACCGAGCCGTCGTCCATCTCCACCGGGAAGTTGACCGAAAGCTCGCGCTTGCAAACACTGAGCATGCGCCTCATGTCGTCATCGAGCCCGATGACGTCGGCGGCGATGTTGAACTGCTCCACGGCGATGTCGAACAAGCTTTGCTGATGCTTGTCCTTCGTGGGAGTCTCTACTGCCATTACCGGATCCCTCCAAGTGCTGAAGCCGCTTCACGACGAGTGATCGAACCACGACATCGATCGCACTCACGATCGGCTAGCGTCATCGCAAAAGAATGGGAGGTCGTCGGTGACGTCCTCCCAATCAACTCTTCTCACTGTCTTCGAGTGCCGCAACCAAGATTTGCCTGACGATGGCGGGGTTAGCGGTTCCCCGCATCTGCCTCATTACCTGCCCGATCAGGAAACCGATGGCCGCTGCCTTGCCACTCTGATAATCGGCGACCGCGGCGGGGTGCGCCTCGATCACGGATCGAGCAACGGATTCGAGCTGAGCCTCATCGCTCACCTGAGCCAATCCACGCTCCGCGACGATGGACCTCGGGTCCGACCCCGTCTCATGAACGGCGATCAGAACCTCTTTGGCCGTCCGCTGATTGATCTCGCCCGCTTCGACGAGTTCGATGAGCTGACTGAGTTGTCGCGGTGCCACGTTGACCTGCTCGATCTCGAGCCCTCGTTCGCGCATGAGCGCAAAGACTTCGCCAGTGATCCAGATGGAAAGCTGGCGCGCGAAACGGTCGGCGCCGTCGGTCGCCGCTTCGAAATAATCGGCGACTGGCTTTTCCACCGTCAGCAGCGCGGCGTCTTCTCGGCTGAGCCCGAAGGAATCCACGAATCTGGACACCCTGGCTTCAGGAAGCTCGGGCATACGCTCGCGGATCTGAACGGTATCGGCCGGATCGAGGACGAGCGGTGGCAGGTCAGGCTCGGGGAAGTACCGGTAGTCGTGCGCGAACTCCTTCGTCCGCTGCGAAACGGTGACTCCGCGGTCTTCAACCCAACCTCGGGTCTCTTGCTCGATCGTTTCCCCGTTTCTCAGGGCTTCTCGTTGGCGATCGACCTCAAACAGCAGCGCGCGCTCAACGGCGCGGAAGCTGTTCATATTCTTGATCTCGACCTTGGCGCCCTCAACCGACCCGTCGATGCTCCGCTGCGATACGTTCGCGTCGCAACGGAACGCTCCTTCTTCCATATTGGCTGTCGAGACGCCGATATAACGCAGAATCTGCCGCAATGCGACCAGATAGAGCCGCGCTTCTTCCGGCGATCGCAGGTCGGGATCGCTCACGATCTCCATCAACGGAACGCCGGAGCGGTTGACATCGACGAGACTGTACGTCTCGCCCCCTGCCGAGCGATGAACCAGACGCGCTGTGTCCTCTTCGAGATGGACGCGCCGGATCCCAACGCGACGGGTCTCCCCGCCGACCTCAACATCGAGGTGGCCACCGAGGCAAAGCGGCAGGTCGTATTGTGAGATCTGGTACCCCTTCATCAGGTCGGGGTAGATGTAGTTTTTGCGGTCGAATTTGCTGTAGTCGGGGACGGAGCACCCAAGCGCGAGGCCCGTCATGATGGTGTAGTCGAGCGCTTCCCGATTGATGACCGGCAACGCACCCGGCAACCCGAGACAGACCGGGCAAACATGAGAATTCGGCTCTGCTGATGCATATGCGGCGGAGCAGCCGCAGTACATCTTCGAACGCGTCAACAGTTGTGCATGGACTTCAAGTCCGATGACTGTTTCGAATTCCACGATTTCACCCCGTGCTCCAGCCCCCCTCCGAAGGGGCCTCTCGCGATTATAGCACGGTGTTTCGGCTGTCAATCCTAATGGTTTGTCATTCGCGCAGGCGGTGTTTCGAGGCGGAAAACAGTGCTGGCATCCACAACTTGAGCCGATGTCGATGCTGATTCTGTGCATCTCCTCACAATCGCTTGTGAAGTTGCGCAGGTCAGCCCATCAACGCACTTCGGCGTAGCCCGCACATCAGCCGTGAGAACCAAAAGATGAGAGTCCGTTAAGGAGTTTGAAAGTCGCGCCAGGCGTTGGAGGAACCAACCAGTAAGCACACGAATTCAAGCTCGAGCCGTATTCAGTTTCCAGTCGACGTGGAGATCGCGGGCATGCCAAGAAGCTTACGAATGGCGTTGATCGTGTCATCGGCCGAAGAGACCGCGCCCTGGAGATCCGACACCTTGCCATCGAGATTCTGTTGAATGTCGCTGAGCCGCGCGTCCATGTCTTGCGAATGGCCGCTGAGAGCGTCCTGCGAGGCCGCAAGATTGGAGCGCGCGTTGGTGAGGTCGCTCGACTGCTGCTGGTTCAAATTGCGGAGTGCGTCGTTGTCTTGCTGCAGTTGCTGGAGATCAGTGTTCATCGAATGCACCTGGCCCTGCAACGTCGCAATCTGCCCGATCTTGGTCTTGTCGACCGGAGACGTCGTTTGAGCCAGCGCCATCGAACCGGACCAGACGAGCCGAGAGGACTCACCTCCGACTCCACTCTGGACATAGGATGACGCCGCAGTTGCGGGCGAGTTCACGATTCCGGCCGATAGCGCGACCGAGAGCCCGAGCGCCGCGGCGCACGAGACGGCCACGACCCAATTGGGAATGGGGAGTGATTTTCCGGCGAGCCTGGCAATCCGCTCGCCGTTTATCTGCGGCAGCGGCTGATAGACTGACTGGCGCAACGTCGATGCATCAGCGTGCGTCGGCTCCATGCTCAGCCGTCGGAAGTTCACTCTATTCGCGCCCGTTGGTTGCAGCTGCTCCGTCATAATCATGGATGAAGCGTAGTGCGGGGCAATGAATCGGGCCATGCGACTTCGGTACCATCGCGGTCACGTCCGATAATGCTTTTGGGCTAGGTCGCTCGTACGACCTGAGATTTGGCAACGAAACGCTTATGAAACCCCGAAAATCCTGTGATAAGATCAGACGGTCCAGAGAGGACATTTTTCCTGTCTGGAACGGTCGAAACGCGCGCCCGACGTCGCAACACGTTCAGCACAATTCAGCGTCATTCACCGGGCGGCAGTTCTTCCTGCGAAGGTATGCACGGCAACGTGGTCCGGGGGACCTCAGTCACGCAATCGATGATGTGGCCGAGGCTTCCGTGGTGGCGACCAGCAAGGAGGCCGGACCGAGATCATGACGGCACAGGCTGAAACCAAGCTCGTTACCCTCAATATCAACGGCCAGGACGTGACCGTTCCTGACGGAACGACGATCCTCGAGGCGTGCCAAAACATCGGCTTGGAGATCCCAAACCTCTGTTTCCAGCCGCTGCTCAGACCGTGGGGCTCGTGCCGCATCTGCACCGTCGAGATTCTCGGACGGCGCGGCGGACTTATCGAGTCGTGCGCGGCGCAGGTGCGCGAAGGCATGGAGGTGGTCACGCACTCTCCGGCCGCCCTCGAGTCGCGCCAATTCGTGCTGCAGATGTATCTCATCGACCACGCACTCGACTGTCCCACGTGCGACAAGTCGGGCGAATGCTATCTGCAAGACAACACCTATCTGCACAACGTACAGATCAGCCCCTATAACCGGCCGAAGCTGGCCCAGCCGTACGACCATCTCAGCAACCTGATCGATTACAAGTGGGACCGCTGCATCATCTGCGCTCGCTGCACCCGCGTCTGCGACGAAGTCATCGGCGTGACGGCCATCGAGGTGCTGTCGCGTGGACTCGAAGCGTCGATCGGCCCCGCCTACGGTATGGATCTGCGCGAGACGACCTGCATCAACTGCGGCATGTGTATCGCCGTCTGCCCCGTGGGAGCGCTGACCGATCGCAAATTCGGCAGTCACCCATGGGAACTCGACGCTACCGAGACGATTTGCGGCATGTGTGACGTCGGCTGCACCTTGAACGTGGAGCACAACCGCGGCCTCGTGCGTCGCGTCTCCCACCTTTGGGATCGCGGCGTCAATCACGGCTATACCTGCGAACGCGGCAAATGGGGCTATGAGGAAGTGCAGCATCCGGACCGGCTGACCTCAGCACAGATTCGCGACGCTGAATCGGTCCGCGACGTCGAGCTTGACGAGGCATTGGACCTCGTTGCCGAGAAGCTGCGGCACTACCAGGGCGATCAGTTCGCGGCGCTCGCATCCCCCAGCAACACCAACGAAGAGAACTACCTGCTGCAGCAGTTCGCGCGTGCCGTCATGGGAACCAACAATGTTGATCGCATGATGACGCCTGGCATGAGTGCCGTCGATCGCGCGCTACGTGACTCGCTCGGACGCCCCTCCAGCACGAACTCGATGCAAGAGATGTTCACCAGCACGGGCTGTGCGTTGGTCGTGGGACCGAGCATCGTCGACAAGGCGCCGGTCGGGAGCTACTGGATCAACTGGGCGCGCACCTATCGCGAGAGCAAGACGGTCGTCATCAGCCGCGACCATTTCCCGATGTGCGATCGCGCCGAGGTCTGGATCAAGCCGCCTGAAGGCTCCGAAACGGCGATCATCAACGCCATCGCACAAGAGATCGTTTCCCAGAAGCTGGCCGAGCCGCAGAGCGGTCTCGACGCAGGGTTTCGACTGCCTGGATGAAATCGCTCAAGGACTTCGCGCCGGAAGCCGTTGCCAACGTCAGACCGGTGTCGCGCTCGAGGATATTCGCCGGGCTGCGCGCCTTTACGCGACGGGAGGTCACGAAGGCGCGCCCAGACCGAGCGCCATCTATCAGACGCTGGCCAACGACACGGCCGACGTTGCATACAGCGCGTCGCTCGCCCTGAACAATCTCGCCCTTCTGACGGGCAACATCGGACGTCCGGGCGGCGGCGTCATCGCGTTCCGCGGCCCGAGCAATTTCCAGGGCGCGTCTGACGTCGGTTGCATGCCTGACTATCTGCCGGGACACCGCGGACTCGGCGACGCCGATGTGCTGCGCGCCTTTGAGGCTGCCTGGTTGCCACGCTGGAACGATTCGACCGTCCCACAGAACGGCTTCAAGTCCGTTCGCTCGTTGCCGACGGCACCGGGCCATGCATTCGACGAGATGATCGACGCGATCGAGGCCGGGCAGATCAAGGCCATGTACGTGGCCAACAGCAGCTTTCCGAGTAGCTATGGCTACGACTCGCGCTTGCTCGCGGCCCTCTCACAGCTCGAATTTCTGATCGTTGAGGAAACGTTCCCAAGCGACTTGACTGAGCTGGCGCACGTGGTCCTGCCGGGATCGATGTTCATGGAGAAGGACGGCTCATTCACCAACGCCGACCGAACCATCCAGCGCGTCCGCCTGACGCTCGCGGCGCCGGGTGATGCCCATGCTGGTTGGTGGTACGTTCAGGAGATCGCGCGGCGGCTCGGATACAACCTGAATCATCGACATCCCGCCACGATACTCGAAGAGATCGCCAAGCTCGTACCGATCTACCAGGGCACGTCCTTCCCGCGCCTCGAGCGCGGACCGATGCAGTGGCCCACTCAGCCATTCGGTGTCGGGCAAAAGGCGTTTCTCAGCGTGGACTCCGGACTCGCGCCCGATTCCGTTCGATTCGTCGCGGATTGAATGACGACGAGGACGTGAGAAGGATGCACAGCCGCAACCGAAGGGTTTGCCCACATGCTGGATGAAGTCAAAGGCTTTCTCGTCACGCTGAAACGCGTGACTGTTCCGAACCGTACCGTTCAATACCCGGACGAGAAGCGCGTTATGTCGCCTCGGTTCCGAGGACTCCCCTCTTTGCGCGCCGACCCCGAAACGGGCGAAGCACTCTGCGTCGCTTGCGGACTGTGCGCGCGCATCTGCCCGACCAGCTGCCTGGAGATGAACGTCATCCCGTCTGAAGAAGGCGATCGCGAGCTTGGCGAGTTCATCCTCCGCTCAGGTCGCTGCCTCTTCTGCGGATTCTGCGCTCAGGTCTGTCCGGTGGACGCCATCACCATGAGCGGTGAGTTCGAACTGGCAACCATGGAACGGGACGGGCTCATCTACACCAAGACTGAGCTGGCCGCCATCGGGGCCCAGAACGAGACCTGGTGGGATGCGGGCTCCGACGCGGAGCACAAGACGTTTGGTGAGACCGACTGAGCCGCACCTGACAACAGCGAACACGTGAGGGGCCCTTGTGGCCCCTCGTTCTTTTTGACGAAGCCATGTCGCGCTCAAGTAGACGACCAAACCGAATTTGCCAACCGAAGGAGGCCCAACGCCCCCTTATCATCCGAGATGACACATCCTCTGTAATCGACCTCTCATTGCTCCGCCTGGAACAAACTCATCAGGCTACATCTGGCGGTCGTCGGGCGTTGCTGTAAGATCGAATCGCGGCCCAACTTTCGAGCCGCCATGCCAACGACTGGAGGGAATGCCATGGCCAAGGAATATCCGTTCTACTGTGCTGGCGAATGGCGGACGTCGGATCGGCCACTCGAGATCACCAATCCCTACAACGACGAAACCGTCGGCCTCACCTGGTACGCCACCGATAAAGACTATGAGGACGCGGTCTCCGCGGCGGAGAGCGCCTTTGAAGAGACCAGGAAGCTGGGAACCTTCGAGCGCGTGCAGATCCTGCAGCGCATATCCGACGGCATGGCTGAGCGACAGGAAGAGATCGCGCAGATCATCGCGATGGAGGCAGGCAAGCCCATCCGCGACGCGCGGGTTGAGGCGGCTCGCGGCGTCTTCACACTGCAGATCGCTATCGAGGAAGCCAAGCGCATTGGTGGCGAACTGATTCCGCTCGATCTCATGGCGTCGTCGGCTGGACGCTTCGGCATCACGCGTCGATTCCCGATTGGACCGATCGCGGGCATCTCGCCGTTCAACTTCCCGCTGAATCTGGCGCTGCACAAGGTCGCTCCGGCGATCGCGTCTGGCAACACGATAGTCCTCAAGCCACCGACGCGCGACCCACTGACCATGCTCGCCTTTGCCCAAATCGTGGCGGATTCCGGTCTTCCCAAGGGCGCCGTCAGCATCATGCCGATGGACCGAAAGCTGGGAGATCGGTTGGTCACCGACGAGCGCTTCAAGCTCCTGTCGTTCACCGGATCACCCGCGATCGGCTGGGACATGAAGAGCCGCGCTGGAAAGAAAAAGGTTGTGCTCGAACTCGGGGGCAACGCGGGAGTCATCGTCGACCAGGATGCCAATGTCGATCTGGCCGCCGCTCGTGTGCGGGTCGGGGCGTTCGCCTACGCCGGGCAGGTCTGCATCTCGGTGCAGCGTGTCTACGTGCATCGGTCGCGCATGGAGGAGTTCTCCAACAAGCTCGTCGAACAGATCAAGCAAATGAAGATCGGTGATCCGCTTGAGGATGGCACCGACCTTGGCCCAATGATCGACGAGCGAGCAGCCCAGCGCTCGGAAGAGTGGGTGGCGGACGCCGTACAAGAAGGCGCCAAGGCGATCGTCGGCGGCAAGGCCGAAGGCCGCTTTTTCCAGCCGACGGTGTTGGTCGATTCCAAGCGAAGCAGCTTCGTCTGCAGTCGTGAAGCCTTTGCTCCGTTGGTCAATCTCTTCCCGTTCGACGACTTCGAGGACGCCTTGAAAGAGGTCAACGACTCAGTCTTTGGTCTTCAGGCTGGTGTCTTCACGTCGAGTCTCGAGCACGCATTACGAGCGTTCGAGACCCTCGAGGTTGGCGGCGTCGTGATCAACGACATTCCGACCTATCGCATCGATCACATGCCATATGGCGGCGTCAAGGACTCCGGACTCAGCCGCGAGGGCCTGCGCTACTCGATCGAGGATATGACCGAATCGCGGCTCATGGTCATCAATCGCGTCTAACGTCAGTCGACGCAAGAACCAGGGCGGCCGAAGATTCGGCCGCCCCCTGGTTGCGACTCCGGGCGCTACTTCGCAATCAGGTCGCGCAAACGCGCGAGATTCTCGACGTCTTCATGCAGGTCATCACTCTTCGGGGTTTCAAGCAGCGCGGCTCGGTCCTCAAAACGGGAATCGTTGACGAAGTGGCGAAAGCCTTCCAACCCGATCTGCCCGGCACCGATGTGATCGTGCCGGTCGACGTGCGAGCCAAGCTCGCGCTTCGAATCGTTGAAGTGGAAGACCTTCAAGTTGTCCAGTCCAAGGATCGATTCGAACGCTCCGATCGTCTCGGCATACCCTTCTTCGGTGCGGATCTCGTAGCCCGCCGCAAAGACGTGACAGGTGTCCAGGCAAAAGCCGACCCGTTCAGGAGCGGAGACCTTCTCGATGATCGCGGCGAGCTGTTCGAACCGATGCCCGATTGACGAGCCCTGTCCCGCGGTCGTCTCCAGCAGAGTCAGCACGTTGTATCCGGGTAGCGACTCGTGCACGCGGTTGAGTGCTTCTGCGATGCGCTGGATTCCTTCTTCTTCGGTCGATTTCACGAACGCTCCGGGATGGGTGACGAGAAATGGAACGCTCAGCAGCTCACAGCGCTGGAGCTCCACGCGAAACGCATCGATCGATTTGTTCCACAACTCGTCGTCCGGAGACGCCAGGTTGATCAGATAGGAATCATGAGCTACGGCCGGTCCGATTCCGGTGTCGGCCAGACGCGTCGTGAATGCTTCCACCTGCGCATCTTCGATCGGCTTGGCACGCCATTGGTTGTTGTTTTTGGTGAAGATCTGTACTGAATCGCAGCCAGCCTGCTCGGCGCGGTCTACTGCCTTGTCGTAGCCGCCCGCGATCGACATATGTGCACCAAATCGCATCTTCACCCTCCTTCGCGCCGCAGTCGTTCCTACCCGGCGCCCGTAAGCTCCTGCATTCGTTTCTGATTGAATCCTACGGCTGTCCCCGCAGTGGCAATGATGAGTGGACGTCGCAACAAAGTCGGCTCTTGCACCATCAGGTCAAGAAGTTCGTCGTCGCTGAGATTCTTCTGTGCCAGATCGAGCTGTTTATACGCTCGACTTCGCGTTGACAGAATTTCGCTCGGCGTGACACCGGCCCGGTCGAGAACAGCCTGAAGTTCTTCGCGAGTGAATCGTTCCTTGAAGTAGTCACGTCGCTGATATTCGACGTCGTGTGCCCTGAGGAACTCCTCAGCCTTCTTACACGAGGTTCACGTCGGATGAACGTAGATCTCCATCTCTGCTGCCTTTCAACGGATGTGGTTCGCGGATTCGGCATGTCATCGGCATGTCGTGCGTGCGACGTCTCTCGCACGGAACGCTCGGCGAATCTCGGTTGAAGTCCGCCCGCAGTATAGCGCCCATCATCTGTACGTACAATTCCCCAAGAAGTTCGATGGCACGTGGTCGTTGATTGATGTTGCGCGTACGTTCGATGCATACTCCGCAAACTAAATTTCCAGAACCGACAATCGAAGTTGCGTCAGAGGATGGCAGGCAACCTGCGTTGAGCATGACGGTAATACAGAGGCTGTACGTCGCACGTCATGTTGGAGTCGATAGACTTTCGAGAATTCAGAGAGTGGGATGTTCACCGAACGTCCAGAGGAACTTTATCCATGATCCCGAGCGTCATCTACAACGTCCACGAAGCGTCCGGCGCCCAGTTTTTTGGGCTTGAGTCCCCCTGGATGTCTCTGCGATCCACCAACGAGAAAGACGCTATGCGCTCTGATAACCAGAGTCAAACAACGCCCGAAACCGTCGCCTCGAAGCGCACGAAAGACGATATGGAACGCATGTACTTCCGCTACCAAACGGTCGCTCCCGTTGGAGTCGAGTTCGTCAGTGACGCGTTCGCACGGGCGCTCGGTTATTCGACGAGCGCGCTTCGCAACGACCGACATCTGCTCGTGCGTCTAGCGATTGACGCCGATCGCAAGCGGCTCGCGGCATATCTGTCGAGTGCCGGCCCGGCACGGCCATCGATCGAGGTAGGTTGGCGTTCACGATCCAGCGGAATCCTGCACCTGGTACTCAACGCGCGAACTGTTCAGACGGAGGATGGTCGCGTCGTGGCGCTAGACGTCACCGTGCGTCCTGTGGTCAGCTCCCAATCCCGCGAACAGCCGCACTTGAAGCTGGTCCAGCGGCTGAGCGAGATCCTCGCCATCCGGATCCGAGCGTCGAGACGCAACTCAATTTTCTTGCCGACTCGCTTGTGGAATTCGGGGCCGACTTCTCGTTACTGCTCTGCGATCCGGGCAACGGCAATCCCACGATGGTGGCCACGCGTTGTCGAAACGATCACCCTGCTGTCCAGTCAGCGCTGGACCAGATAGCCGACCAGAGACTCAACAAACAACTGGTCGAATGCCGCGATATGGAGACAGACACATGCCAGGCGCGGCGAACTCCAGTGGCGGGCGAGGGAGATGACAAGTGGCTCGACCTCGGTGCAGCCATACCGAATTCATCAATCCAATCCATGACGATCGAGGGTCCGTTCGGGACCACCGGTGCGGTTCTCTTTGGAACGGCGCCAGACAACCCGGCTATGACACCGGAGACACTGCGTCTCTGCCGAATCCTGGTTCACACGGTGACAGACAAGATAGAGCGAAATCTGTTGCGCGATGCCGTGCAAGAACTGTCCCGCAGTCGGGACCGATTTCTCTCGACCGTCGCGCACGAATTGAAGACTCCACTCACCAGCATCCGTGGATACACGCAGCTCCTGAAGCGCTACCTGGCCCGTGAGACGCCCGATCCAGTGCGGTCACGGCGCTCCGTCAACGGACTCGAGATACAGGTCAATCGGTTCATAAAGCTATCCGATGACCTGCTCGACGCCGCACGGATGAACCAACACAAGCTCGATCTGCACGTGGTCAACGTAGATCTGAGTGAGATCGCGCGTACGGTGTGCGAGCGTGTCGGCGAAGTCGAATCGGCGGAGGATTCGCGAATCATCCTGGATGCCCCGAACGAGCTCCCGGGAATGTGGGACGAGGCGCGTATCGACCAGTTGATCGAGATTTTGCTGTCGAACGCACTTCGATATTCTGTTGACTGCAACGTGCACTTCAAAGTCGAGCGTGACGATCATGAAGTGCTTCTGTCGATCTCAGACCATGGGATCGGCATCGACGCGGACGACATGGAACGAATCTTCGAGCCGTTCGAGCGCGGCCGAGTCGCCGCCGGAATGACCACTGGTTCGGGATTAGGTCTCTACCGGGCACAAGAAATTGCACAGCACCATGGCGGCAGCATGGAGATCGAGAGTCGTCTCAACGACGGAACGACCGTCACGGTGAGGCTCCCGATCGATTGTTCGTCCGCGCAGTCCTGACGCGGTCCGGCTGCGTCAATCCGCATCTCGCGGCCATCCAGGCCGCTCCCAATTGGGGTTCGGATAGGTGTAGAACCCGCGACCACTCTTGCGGCCAAGATCGCCGCGCCGCACCATCTCAACGAGAAATTCCGGCGGGTCGTCATCAGAGTCGCCACTCATCTCCGCGTAATGGCGCTCGATATCCAGCACTACGTCGAGTCCCACCCGATCCATCATGGCAAACGGACCAAGCTGGGTCTCCATCGAGAGGCACCAGAGACGGTCTACGTCTTCGGGGGTGGCAACTCCTTCAGCCACGACTTTCAGACTCTCTCGCTTGACGGTGTGCCAGACCCGATTGAAGACGAATCCCGTGCTCTCGGCCCGCGCGATGACCGGGACAAGTCCGCAGCAGCTGAGAAACTGTGAAACGAGCTCGATGAGCCGTGGGTCGGTCTCGCCGCACGACATGAGCTCGACTCCGGAGCGTCTCCACGGAAAATTGTAGAAGTGAGTGTTCATCAGCCGAGTCGGATTCGTGGTCGACACCACCAGATGGCGACTCATGAACGAAGAGCTATTCGTCGCGAGGATCGTCCGCGAATCGCAGACCTCGGAGAGTTCGTTGAACGCCCGGTGCTTGAGCTCCATGCGCTCCGGGATCGCCTCAATAACGTACCAAGATCGGTCGACTGCGTCCGCTAACGCGTCGACGAACCGAACCTTGCCCCTGGCCAGAGCGGCAGCCTGAGGAAGCTCCCCAGAGGCGGCCAGACTCTTGCCGGTTCGATCAATTTCCTCCATGGCTCGGGACAGAGCATCGCTATCTCGATCGTAGAGTCGGACGTCAACGCCGTGTGACGCCAACTGCAGCGCGATCTTCCATCCCATCGTCCCCGCACCGACGATTGCAATCGGGAGTGTCCAAACCTCGTCGATATCCATCACGCTTCAGCATCCTCTCTCATAGAGCACGCAACCCTCACTGCGATTCTCGCGATCGTCACGCCCGTTGTACACTCCCGAAAGGAGGCATGGACATGCGAGTGATGATCACCGGCGGAAACGGGCAGCTCGGAAGAGCGCTGACGAGAACGGCCCAGGTCGAATGCGTGGCGCTGTCACGCGCGGAGCTCGACGTCGCCGACTTCGACGCCGTGCAGCGCGTCGTTACCGATGTTCACCCAGAGCTGATTGTCCACGCCGGTGCCATGACCGATGTCGATGGTTGCGAGCGCGATCCTACCGCGGCGTTCCTTGCGAACGCGTTGGGGACGCAGAACGTGGCGGCGGCGGCAGTCAGTCTTGGCGCTTCGCTCGTCTACGTCTCAACCAACTTCGTATTCGACGGCGAACAGAGTGATCCCTATCATGAGTTCGCCGAGGCTCGACCAATCAGCACGTATGGCGCGTCCAAACTCGCAGGAGAACGTGCGGTTCGCGCGCTCTGTCCCGAGTCACTACATCGTGCGCACGTCGATGGTCTACGATGAATCGGGCCGAAACTTCGTCAACACCATGCTGCGACTGGCCGAGGATCGCTCGTCATTGCGCGTCGTGGCCGACCAATACGGCAACCCCACCTACGCCGAAGATCTGGCCGTCGCGATATGGAAGCTGGTGGAGCGCCCCGCGTTTGGCACCTATCACCTCACCAATAGCGGCATCACAAGCTGGCATGAATGGGCCGTGGAGACGTTCAGGTTGGCAGGCAAGCCGATATCCGTTGAAGCCATCTCCGCCGATGAGTACCCGCGCGCGGCCAAGCCACCCCAAAACGGGGCACTTGCAAACCTCGCAGCCAACGCGCTCGGTATCACATTACCCGATTGGCGTGACGCCCTGTCGCGTTGTTTGAGCAATCGCGCCAGGATCATCACGGAAGAATGACCACCCGCGTCGACGTCATCATCCCCACCTTCAACGGCTGGGCGTATCTCGAGCGGTGTCTGTTGGCGCTGGATCGGCAGGTGTATCGCGACTTCAACGTGATCGTCGTCGATGACGATTCCTCAGACGGTACTGCAGAGCGGCTCAGGGACGACCGCCCAGACGTGCGCGTACTTGCGTTGAACAAAAACGTTGGGCTGGCGACCGGCATCGATCTGGCATTGCAGGTTTCGGACGCCGAATTGGTGGCGCTCCTCAACAACGACACCGAAGCCGATCCCGAGTGGCTCGATGTACTGGTTTCGACCATCGATCGACATCGGGGGACTGGAGCAATCGCCAGCAAGCTCAGGCTGCTCGATCGCACGTCACATCTGCATTCTGCCGGTGACACGTACGGGCGAAATGGCCGCCCCGGCAATCGCGGCGTTTGGCACGAGGATGACGGTCAGTTCGACCGTGAGGAGGAGGTCTTCGGCGCGTGCGCCGGGGCCGCCCTGTATCGCCGATCGGCACTCGACCGTGTCGCCGAGATTGACGGAGACGTCCTCGATCGAGATTTCTTCATGTATTGCGAGGATGTCGACCTTAGCTGGCGGCTGCGGCTGCTGGGATATTCGATCGTCTACGCGCCCGACGCCGTGGTCTACCATCATCTCTCGGCGACAGGCGGCGGTCCGTTGGCATCCTATTACGTGGCTCGCAACACGATCGCCGTGATCGTCAAGGACGTGCCAGGCGCGTTGCTGCGAAAGAACGCTCCTGGAATCCTGCTCGACCAGTTTCGGACGCTCCTTGGCACCGTGCCGCATCTTCGTGAGCAATCCGCCCGAGCACGTGCACGAGGAATATTCGCCGGAATTCGATTGCTGCCCCGCATGCTCGCCAAGCGACGCCGAATACAGCAAAGGACCCAGGTCGACCTACACCAAATCGAACGACTCCTGCAGCGTTAGCCCGGAATCGTGAATCGTCAGTCCGCCGGAGCGATCGCCTCTCTCGTCTTCTCGCCAATATGCCGGTAGCTTGGCAGAAGCACCGAAAGCGAGCCGACGAAGGAAAAGCACGTCAGCCCAGAAAACATCAGGGTGAGAGGTGTGCCGATCGCATCGGCGATGGCGCTGATAGGCAGAACCGTGATCGGCCGAATCGACTGCGACACCATGTAGACCCCCATCACGCGGCCATACACCGCCTCATCGGTGTTCATCATGATCAGCGTGCTGTTGAGCGCCATGTAAGAGTCGCCGGCCATGCCGGTCACGAAGAGGAACGGCAGCGCGAGCAACAGTTGCTGCTCATAAACCGAGAACGCGAACCCGAAAAGCGCAGCTCCGAAGAGCATACCGAGCACAAGCTGCAACATCCCCTTGCGTTCGAAGCTCGAGAGATAGGCGATGAGGAGTGTTCCGGTCAATGCGCCGACCCCCGCCACGGTCAGCAGCAATCCAAGCCCGGTCGACCCGACGTTGAGCGACCCAAGCGCGATGACCGGCATCAAGCTCGTGTAGGGCATCCCGATGGCGAGTGGCACAAATCCGAGACTGATCAGGACGAGGAGAATCTGATGACGGCGGATGTAGGCAAACCCGTCCGTCAGGCTTCCACGAACGCTGCGGCGAGCTCCGACGACGGCGCCCGGGTTTTCGACACGGAAGATTGACCACCACACCCAGATGTAGCAGGCGGCAAAGACGAAATAGACGCCGGAGACGCCGATGAATGGGATGGCGATCATCACACCCGCAATGGCCGGTCCGACAACACGTGTCAAGTTCATCCCGGCAGTATTGAGGGCGATAGCGTTGGCGAGGTTGTTCCCCTTACCCACGACTTGCGGCACATAGGCCTGGCGCGCGGGCATATTGAGGGCGAAGGCCGCGCCCTGAATGAGTCCGATGGTGAAGAGCCAGGTGAGCGTGATCATATGCGTCGCCACGAGAATGGCCGCGAACAGGGCCGTAACTCCGAGCGCAGCCTGGGTCCAGAGGAGGACGGTCCGCTTCGGGAAGCGGTCGGCTATCACACCACCAACCGGCGACAGAAAGATGCGCGGGAGACCCATGGCAAGCGTGACGAGCCCCAGCGAGAGCGCGTTGCCCGTCAGTTTGTATGCCAGATAGCCCCGTGCCACCTGCTGCATCTGCATCGCCATCCAGGATCCGAGAAATCCGAACCACAGGACGCGAAAGTCACGAATCTGAAGCGATTCAAATGTCTGAGCCGCCACTCCGCGAACACGGGCGACGCCGCGGCCTCTGATAGTCGACCCATCGCTTCCACCGAAATGCATCGTTTAATCCTCAACCGATCGCCAGACGACCAGGACCGCCACGAACGGCGCGACGGCCCACTCAGATGCACATTTCGTGGTCTGTTAGCTGTCGTTGGGAGGTAGCAGATTGTCTTCGACGTGGGCGAGCATCGATTCGAACATCGAAAGTTCCTCCGGCGACAATCCCGCAAGCGCGCGCCCCCGGTGTCGCTCCTGGATGTGATGCAGATCCTCAATAGCCTCTTTGGACTGCTCGGTCAGCCAGACACGTTGCAGGCGTCGGTTTTCTCGATCGCAGGTTCGGCGCACCCAGCCCGATTGCTCCAGTCGCTGCACCATGCCGGTGAGCGTCGCGGGCTCAATGAGCATGCGCCGGCCGAGCTCCGCCTGGACCAGCCCGTCCTCGTTGAACAAGCGGTTGATCAATCCAAGCTGCGGAGCGGTCAACCCATACGGCTGGAGCGCATCGTCTAGCGCTCGACGCAAGAGACGTGCGACTCGCGCGACCCTCGCGGTCGGAGCCAAAGCGACGTCGATCGAGCTTGATTTGGATTGGACCTTCTCAACCACGTCGACATCCAATGTTAGGACCCTAATATTCGCGTCCTAACATCATAGCACATGTTGCGTTTCTGTGAAGACATCAGCGTGTTCGGGGCAATGTGTCGGTACGATCGTGCGGAGGGAAACGCTTCGCGGTTTACGGTTCGCGCGGCGGCACGCTCGGATCCGTTTTCGGCCGGCTGTGTTCGCGAATGGAATCCAGCGCCACCACGCCAATCGGTTTCTCGTCATCGTCGAGTACCAAAAGCTCGGCCGAGTTCGATTCCAGCAACCGCGCGAGTGCTGAACGCAGGCTCTCCGAATGACCAATGGTCGGAAGGTCCGGCCGAGTGGATTGATTCACCGGCGTCACGGCAGATACGACGGGGATCAAGCTCAACCGACGCAGCACGTCGTCGCTGCCCAGCAAGGTACTGACGAACTCGTCTGCCGGTTGCAGAACGATTCGGCCCGGTACGTCATGCTGCACCACTTTACCGTCGCGCATCACCACAATGACGTCCGCCAGCCGCACTGCTTCTTCGACGTCATGGGTGACGAAGAGCATGGTCTGACCGAGCTGCTGGTGGATCGAATGCAGCTCCCCCTGTAGTCGATTACGCGTGATGGCATCCAGAGCGCCGAAGGGTTCATCCATCAGCAGCATTGACGGTTTGGCGGCCAGGGCGCGCGCCAGCCCAACCCGCTGCTGCTCTCCACCCGAAAGCTGCGCGGGGAAGCGGCGCCGATACGAAGCTGGCGGTAGTCCCACCAGATTCAGCAGCTCGTCGATGCGCTCCGACGTCCGATTTCCGTCCCAACCGAGCAGCTTCGGAACGACGGCAACGTTTTCTTCAACTCTCATGTGCGGAAAGAGCCCGGATTGCTGCACCACGTACCCAATGCGGCGGCGCAGCTTGGGCGCCGAGACCGTGTCGATCGGAGTTCCGTCGATCAGAATCCGGCCGCTCGTCGGATCATAGAGTCGATTTATCAGTTTGAGCAGGGTCGTCTTGCCGCAGCCGGAGGGACCGAGCAGCACGACGAAGCTGCCGGGTTCCACGTCGAAGGTCACGTCATCGACAGCAAGTCGATCCATCCCCGCGAAGGAACGGGAAACGTGATCGATGGAGATCGAACTGGCGCTGGTTGTTTGCGCGGTCGTATCGATGGCGATCCTCACATGTCAGGCGTTGAGTCAGTCCGGCCAAAGATGGCTTCGAGTCCCCAAATCGCGGCGCCAAGGGAGGCGCCGTAGACTGCGTGCGCCGCAAGCGCTTTCACATGCGTCGAGACTGGATATTCGGTGGGCTTACCGGCCACCCCGATGGCCCACAGCAGGAGCTCGTCGCTTCCCAACCAGAGGAGCGTGCCGTAGGCGGCGCCGGTGAGCGGTCCATGGCGCATCGGACTCAGCTCAAATGGGAGTCCCCACTGTGTGCCGTAGACCCAGTGTATCCGGTTACCCAGCTCCATCGCGCGCTCGTGAGTGAGATCGACGCCGATGCGGTCCGCGATCCGGCGCGCGATTTTGGCGGGCGAGCCCTCTGACTCACCATCGGAGGACTCTCCGCTGGTTGACGAACGCGAACCGAGCTTTCCTTCGATCCACTCCGCTGCCAAGGGAATGACGCTTCCCTGGCTCCAATCCATCACGGCCGTAGCCGCGGCACCGGCGGCTAATCCGAAGGCAATTCGTTGCAGCATGCGGTCACCCGGGTCCCTTCGAAGTGCGGAGATTGATCGTCGTCGCGATACGAGATCGTCAGGTCCTGTTCAACCGCGCACGGCGTGTGCCAGTGTCTTGAGTATCATCGCCCCTCGATTGACGACCTTGCGCGACGCCAATTCTTGCGCATGGCACGCAGAGTGCGCGGCTCACGTGGGAGTTGAGATCGTTCGCTCTCAATCGCCAGTTCGGTGGGGCTCTTCGCGCGCGTGAATTACATCCTGCAGTGGGATCATTGGCAGCTGTCTGATCCCAACGGAATACCCAAACTGGCGATCGATCATCTTTCGATCACCGGTCTTTCGATCTTGATCGGATTAGGGATCGCCTTCCCGCTTGGTCTGATCGCGGCTCGTTTCTCGCGCGTCTATTTGCCAGTCGTGACGGTGGCCGGCGTCATGTACACGATACCGAGTTTGGCGTTCATGGCGCTTCTTATCCCCTTCACCGGTCTCACCCGCACGACCGTGGTGATACCGCTCGTCCTCTATGCGCAGGTGGTGTTGATTCGCAACATCGTGGCGGCGATCCGTTCAGTTGACCCGCTCTTGCTTGAAGTTGGCCGGGCCATGGGGATGAACGCCGTCCAGCTCCAATTGAAAGTGATCCTCCCACTGGCGCTTCCGGTGATCGTCGCGGGACTGCGCGTCGCCTCGGTCACAACCATCGGCATCGCCACCATCGCACCGTTGTTCGGCGTGAAGGATCTCGGGTATCTGATCTTTCAGGGTTTCAACACCAGTTACAAGGATCAGGTACTTGCTGGGGTGATCCTGGTCAGCGTCCTCGCGGTCCTTGCCGACATGATTCTGCTCGGGGTCCAAAAACTGCTCAGTCGTGGACGACGCATCGAGGCGGTCGCATAGCGCGACTGGCGACCGCAAGGGGGCGCAGACTTTGCATCTACTCCACGAAATTTCCCAGTTTTTGCAGGATCCGAGCACGGATTTCAGCCGGCAGACTGTCACCTACCTGAAGCTCTGCCTGGTGCCGATCGGACTCTCAATCGCTATTGGAGTTCTGTTGGGCGTGCTCGTAGCGCGGCGCCCAGTGGCGGCGTTCGCCGTGACGAATGTCAGTGGACTGGCGCGAGCCATCCCAACGCTTGCGTTTCTCGCCGTTGCGCTCCCCTATCTCGGGATCGGGTTCACTCCCGCGGTCACGGCGCTGACCGTCATGGGCGTCCCCCCAATTCTGCTTAACACCATTGCAGGAATACGCGGGATCGATCCGATCGTGATCGAGTCCGCCCGCGGCACCGGTATGACCTCGTGGCAGATACTGACGCGCATCCAGGCTCCGCTGGCCATGCCGGTCACGGCAGCGGGAGTCCGTACCTCCGCCGTGCAGATCGTGGCGACCGCACCTCTCGCCGCGCTGATCGGTGCTGGCGGCTACGGAGACTGGATCTTGCAAGGAATCTACCTGCTGCAGACCGCACCACTCGTGGTCGGTTCGGTTGCGGTCGCCGTTCTGGCGATGACCGCCGAGTTCGGCCTCGCCGGAGTCGAACGCCTCGTGACGCCCGAGGGCCTGCAAGCGGACCACGGAAAGGAACGTGATGACGCGTCCCAGCTACAGCCCGCGGCTTGAGTGGCCGCTCGTATGCGAAGACTGCACTCGCGTCTTCGTTGAATCCCAGCGTGAGGAGAGAGCATGAACGTTATGAACCGCTCGGTAAATCGATTTATTGTCGGACCAATGCTACTCATCGCGATGCTGTTGCTCGCGAGTTGTGGCGGTGGCGGCGGAAGCAGCAGCACCACCACGAGCGGATCGCTCCCGACAACAAGCACGGGAGCACCAACGTCGACGGCGAGCCCAATGGCGTCGCCTTCGAGCAGCGCCAGCCCGATGGCATCCCCATCGAGCAGTGCCAGTCCGATCGCGGCCGAGGGAGGCGCAAATCCGGCTGACGTGAAGATCACCGTCGGCAGCAAGCTGGACGTTGATGGTCAGCTGAACGCCGAGATGTATGCGCTGCTGCTGCAAGACAAGGGCTACAAAGTAACGACCAAGCTCGGCCTCGGCCAGACGCCGGTGCTCGATTCCGCCATCAAGAGTGGCGCGATCGATATCTACCCGGAGTTCACCGGCACGGCGCTTTCGCTGCTCAAGATGGATCCCACCCAAGACGCCCAGCAGGCGTACCAGGAGGTGAAGGACGCCTACGAGAAGCAGTTCAACCTCACCTGGTTGGGCCCCGCCTACCGACTGAACGACAGCTACGCGATCTGCACCTCAAAGAAGGTGGCACAGGAGAAAAATCTTCAGACGCTCGATGACCTCACGCCGATCGCGGATCAGCTGACCCTCGCGTCACAGCAGGACGGCATCGACGCAGCAGTGACT
Organism: uncultured Chloroflexia bacterium; assembly: GCA_963822235.1. Classification (GTDB taxonomy): domain Bacteria; phylum Chloroflexota; class Chloroflexia; order Thermomicrobiales; family Thermomicrobiaceae; genus CALAGB01. Next base: position 891,155 of record CAWGGU010000001.1, on the reverse strand, counting down.
CCGGTGCAGAATGCCTACGGCATCAAATTCAAGAACGTGGTCAAGATCAGCGAGCAGCTGGGGTTTGAGGCTGTCACCAAGGGCGACGCGGACCTCAACGTCTGCTACACCACCGACCCAAACATCGTGACTCAAAACTTCGTCGTACTGAAGGACACCAAGAACGTCTTCCCCATCTACAACCCGGCACCGGTGGTGCGCGATCAGCTCCTGCAAAAATCTCCGGGGATCGCTAATATTCTGAACGCGCTTCAGTCCAAGCTGACGACCGACACCATGCTCGGCTTGATCAAGCAGGTGAGCGTGGATCACAAATCGGTTGAGGACGTGGCCAAGGCCTTCTTGCAGGATCAGGGGCTGATTTCGAAATAGCTCGGCCGCTATTCGTATCGATTGCCAACAAACGTGCCGCCCCGGTTGGGACGGCACGTCTCTTGTGCATGTGGCCCTGAAATGTCAGCTCGGGTTGTATCGACAGGTCCACGGTCGGGCACTTCACGCTCGGACGGCCTCTTCGATGGCGTATGGCTCGGCCGGATCGGAATCCGAATTGATTGGCGATGAAGATGCCCGGCATCTGGCTGCGCGCGGTGTTGTATGAGAGCACCGCGTCGTTATAGAACTGGCGCGCGAACGCGATGCGATTCTCCGTCGATGCCAGCTCCTCTTGCAGCGAGCGCACATTCTCGCTGGCGCGCAACACGGGATATGACTCGGCCACCGCGAAGAGAGATCGCAACGACTTCGACAGCTCTCCCTCTGCCTCACTGCGTTGAGCCACGTTATTTCCAGCGGCGATCGCCTGTGCGCGGGCATCAGTCACGTTTTGCAGCACGGTACTCTCGTGCTCGAGATAGCCCTTCACCGCATTCACCAGATTGGGGATCAGATCGTGCCGCCGTTTGAGCTGTACGTCGATCTGCGACCAACCGTTCTGCACGCGATTGCGCAACGACACCAAGCGGTTGTACGTCGTCACCATCATGATGACCATCAAGGCGATAAACGCGAGAATAATCACAACCACAATTAAGGCCATCAGCATTCCCCCTTCACGTTATGTCGAACAAGACCTTGATTCAAAATCTGGCTCCCATGGCGGACAGATGCTTCAACCGGCGTGACAGAGATGGGTGGAACGAGACGATAATCCCCTGCTTCTCCTCCAATGTCTCGGATTCGAGCTCAGACTGCTCTTTGGCCTGCTCCTCGATCGAACGCCGCATCTCATCACGAAATTCAGGCGTTATGCCGTTTTGATGATCCTGACTGCGCGTATTCTGGAGATTGCTGAGCTGTGTCTGAAACCGAGCCATGCTCCGCCCCTGGGCCGCCTCGGCTCCGACGATGAAGAGGTGCGACACGCCCTGGCTCCCTCGAATAATCCCGCCTGAGGCGACCAAGTCCTTCAACGCCGCAGCCAGGCCGTCCGGATCGCGGGTCAACTGAACAGCGGTAGCGTCGGCCAGATAGCAACGGGTGCGCCAGGTGAACGCCAGCAACGGGCCCAACAGGAAGAGGACGACCAATAACAGAACGAGGTAGGCGAAGATCATGCCCATCGCGAGCGGGAGAAAGATCATCGCGCGTGTGAGCATGAAGACTTTACGAAACCGCGAGATTCCGGTGCGGTCGAAGTCGAGAAACTCATTGATATCATCCATCCCAGTCGATGTAGACGCGCGCAGAAGCAACCCGTTTACCAGTTCGACGCGTCCGTTTTGGTCGCCGGACGATCCGAACGAGAGCTTGATCATCTCCCACACCGTGCGGCGTGCGTTTCCGCTCATGGGAAACATCAGAACGGTCATCAATAACCCGTACGTCTGGAAGACGGCGACGATCTTCATGGCAATACCAAGATCGCCGTTACCCGCGGCACCGATCAGGTGTGCCAGGACCCCCTGGGTCTCGGCTCTGTCGAGGTCATCAAGCAATCGACGCGAAACGACCATCGTGGCGGTCTCCGGCGAGGCGCCGATCATACCGGCATTGGCCGCCGATGAATCCAGCAGCATTACGCGAGGCGCTGCGATTCCGTCCGCGATGGCCATCTCCTGCACCACGTTGACGAGCTGCTGTTCTTCGAAATCGTTGGAGCGTGGTTCGCGTGCTCCCAGACTCAGAACCACCCCTCCCACGCCGTAGCGCATGAAGACGCGGTGCAACCAGCGCCAGAGGAGATACGTCACCAGCAGACCGGGTGCGACGAGCTCGACGAGACCGAAGCTGAACCGAATTGGATGCTGAGTTCCCGCTGAAACGTTGTTGATCATCGAGCCATAGGCGTTGAGCGCGCTATGCGAAATTGCCGGGAGGGGCAGGAAGAAGTCGATGATTCCAATGAGTACGGCCAGTTCGAAGACGAACGCCGGGGTGACGATGGCACTGATGATCATGCCCATCACTACGATCGTCAGACCGCAGAAGAATGAGAGTCGCCACGTTGCGCGTCGGTTGCGTTGTTGTTCATCGAAGAAGCTGGCCCGATCGGCAGGACCGGGTATCGACCCAGCACGTACAGGCACCGTTGGACCCGAATACATAGCAGCATCCAGTCAACATCGATATCGGGACCAATTGACGTCGCGCGTCAGAGTATGTTCAACGCCGCCCGTGCGAAATCACGAGAGACCGTTCACCAGATTGAGTGTGAGCTAAGCATATGCATTTCTGATGTCTTGACAAGATCCGGCTGTACAATTGCCCGTTCTGTCGCAAAAACGGCCAGCGACTTCGCCGGAATTGGGTCCGATTCACCACGGCTTCTGCCCAAATTGACGAGGGTTGCGCAACGTGCTATTCTGAGGGTTGCATATTGAGCCGTGGACCGGGAGTAGTAGGTCAACAGCCAATCCGCCAGGGAGACGGGATCGTCGATTGAGAGTCCCGTTCGGATCGAGTGACCGAAGTCGCCCGCGAGGCCGACGATCGAGCTAGGACCAGTGTAGATCGTCGCGGGAGCGCCCGTTACAGCGTTTGAGAGCGGCACCGCAATTCAGCGGCGCCGAATCAAGGTGGTACCGCGGTTCCAACCGTCCTTGCGAAGGGGCGGTTTTTTTGTTTCTTCGCGCATCAACCCGCGACCGCTCGGCAGACAGGCGAAAGGAAATTAACGTGACGTCAACAAGCACACCGGGCGAGCTCGCCAAGACATACAACCCGACCCATATCGAAGGCCCGTGGTACGACCGCTGGTTCGATTCCGGCTACTTCACACCCGAAATCGATCCCGAGCAAGACCCTTTCGTGATCATCATGCCGCCACCGAACGTGACCGGTGAGTTGCACATGGGCCATGCCCTCTTCGTGGCGGTCGAGGACATCCTCTCCCGCTGGCATCGCATGCAGGGACGGCCCACGCTCTGGCTCCCCGGCGCGGATCACGCCGGCATTGCGGGACAGTGGGTGGTGGAGCGCGAGCTGGCCGCGAAGGGAATGAGTCGGCATGACCTGGGTCGAGAACAGTTCCTCGATCAGGTGTGGGAGTGGATGGATCGCTACCGCAGCCGCATTCTGAGCCAGCTGCGCACGCTCGGCGCATCGGCCGACTGGACGCGCTTCCACTTCACAATGGATCCGGCGCCATCTAGAGCAGTGCGCACCGCCTTCAAGAAGCTCTACGACAAGGGCTTGATCTACCGTGGCGAACGCCTGATCAACTGGTGCCCACGCTGCATGACCGCACTCTCTGACCTCGAGGTGGAACATGAGGAGGTTCAATCCTCAATCTGGACGCTCCGATATCCGATTCTCGGATCCGACGATTACATCGAGGTGGCGACGACGCGTCCCGAAACGATGCTCGGCGACACCGCGGTGGCGGTCCACCCGGATGACGAGCGCTACCAGCATCTGATCGGCCGAAATGCGACGCTCCCGATTCTGGGCCGGCAGCTCCCGATCATCGCGGATGCCGCCGTGGATCCTGCGTTCGGGACCGGAGCCGTCAAGGTTACGCCCGCGCACGATCCGAACGACTTCGAGATCGGCCAGCGGCATGGACTGCCCGCCATCAACATCATGAACCTCGACGGCACGCTCAACGACCATGCCGGCCCGTTCGCTGGACAGTCGATGCAAGACGCACGAAACAACGTGGTTGCCCTGCTCGATGAAGGCGGCTTTCTGACCGAGGTCAAGGAGCACACACACTCGGTCGGTCGCTGCCAGCGCTGCGACACCATCGTCGAGCCGATCATCAGCAAGCAGTGGTTCGTCGACATGCAGCCATTGGCCAAACCGGCCATCGACGTTGCCCACGACGGCACCATCCGCTTCGTGCCAGAGCGTTTCAAGGGGATCTACCTGCATTGGATGGAGAACATCCACGACTGGTGCATCTCACGCCAGCTCTGGTGGGGACATCGCATCCCGGTCTGGTACTGCGAATGCGGCGAAGTGATCGCCACCGATCAGGAGAAGGTCGAAACTTGCCCCAAATGCGGCGGAACCAATCTGACGCAAGACCCAGACGTGCTGGATACCTGGTTCAGCTCCGGTCTGTGGCCATTCAGCACGCTCGGTTGGCCGGATGAGACCGAAGACCTCAAGTACTTCTACCCGGGTGAAGTGATGGAGACCGGTTACGACATCCTCTTCTTTTGGGTGGCGCGCATGATCTTCTTCGGTATCGAATTCATGGGCGAAGTCCCCTATCACGTGGTCTATCTGCACGGCACCGTTCGCGACGAACAGGGCCAGCGCATGAGCAAAACCAAGGGGAATGTGATTGATCCAACTGAAGTGACAAAAGAGTTCGGCAGCGACGCCCTCCGCTTCACGTTGATCACGGCCGGAGCCCCCGGCGCCGACATGAAGCTGAGCGTGCAGCGGGTCGAATCGAATCGCAACTTCGGCACGAAGATTTGGAACGCGACGCGCTTCGTCTTGCGTTCAATCGAGGGAGCGAGCATCGAGCGTGATTCCAGTGGCGCTCCCGCTTCCTCCAAATCCGGCGCATATGAGCGTGGCCGATCGTTGGATCCTCAGCCGGGTCGAGCAACTGACGTCCGACGTCCAGGACCTCCTCATCAACTATCAGCTGGGCGAGGCAGGCCGTCGCATCTATGAGTTCCTCTGGTCGGAGTACTGTGACTGGTACATCGAATCGAGCAAGGTGGTGCTCAACGCAGACGATGAGCAATCCAAGGCGGCCACACGTCAGACACTCGTCTTCGCTCTGGAGCGCTCGCTACGGCTGCTGCACCCATTCATGCCATTCGTGACGGAGGAGCTCTGGCAACATCTGCCACATGGTGGCGACAGCATCATGGTGGCTCCGTGGCCGATGGCGGACCGGAATCGCATCGATGAGCGGGCTGTGACCGAGTACGAATTCCTGATCGATGCCGTGCGCTCGGTGCGCAACGCTCGCGCGGAATCGAGCGTCGAGGCGTCGATGTGGATCGCGGCCATGATCTATCCGGGCTCGCACGAGTCCACGTTCCACGATCTGCAGCCGGTCTTCTCCTTCCTGGCGAGGGTCGGAGAGGACCGACTCGAATATCGCGACGAACCGCTCGAAGCGCCGAAATCGGTCGTGACGCTGGTCGTCGACGACGCGGTCATCTACCTGCCGCTGGCTGGCATGGTCGACATCGACGCGGAGCAGGAACGCCTTCGCAAGGAGATCGAGCAGGTCGAGGAGGAGATCGCCCGGATCGGACAACTGCTGTCGAACGAGCAGTTCGTCAGTCGCGCGCCCGCCGACATCGTCAACAAACAGCGGGATCGCTTGACCTCGTCGCAGGACCGTCTGTCGTTGCTCCAGTCACGATTGGCCGAGATCGACGGGTGAGTGAGCGACTCCACGACGAACCTGGCGGGGTCCAGTTCAACAACAAACTGGCCCTTCCGGTCGAGTGGTACGAGCGTCCCGTGGTCGAGGTCGCCCGAGATCTGCTCGGCTGTGTGATCGTGTCAGAAAAAGGCGGTGAATCGAGTGGCCGGCCGTATCGTCGAGACCGAAGCCTACGACGGCGAGGATGATCCGGCGAGCCACTCGGCTTTCCGCCGTACTGGTGTCGTGCGGGCGATGTGGGGGCCGCGCGGCTCCCTCTACGTCTACCGCGCCTACGGCATGTACCCCTGTTTCAACGTGGTTGCCGGCCCCGGCTCGCGTCCGTCTGCCGTGCTGATACGAGCAGTCGAAGCGCTCGGTGACGGCCGAACGATGTCGGCACGCACCGGTCGGCCGGCCGGGCCAAAGGTCGCCAGTGGACCGGGGCTGACTGGCCGCGCGCTCGGGATCGATCTGCATGACAACGGTCACTCGTTGCAACTGAGCCCCATCTGGATCGAGCCTACGCATGGGGACTTCGACGTCGTAGTCGGGCCGCGCATCGGCATCACGCGTGGAACGGAATCTCCGTGGCGCTTCGGAATCGCCGGCAATCCGTCCCTCTCCAAGCCCTTCCGCTGAGCGGATCGCACTCGACATTCGACGCGGCAAAGTCACTGCTATACTCATGCGGCAGGAGGCTGAAATGCCCATCGCCATGCTGGACGACGCCACAATTGGAAAGATCGCCGCGGGCGAGGTGATCGAACGACCCGCCTCGGTCGTCAAGGAACTGGTCGAAAACGCCCTCGACGCCCACGCCCACTCGATTCGCGTCGAGATCGCCTCGGGCGGCAAAGAACTCATCCGCGTGCGCGACGACGGCGACGGCATCGATCCAGACGATCTGCTGTTGTCCGTTAAACGTCACACCACGTCCAAATTACGTGACTTCGACGACCTGAATCACCTGGCGTCGTTCGGATTTCGCGGCGAAGCGTTGGCGAGCGTCGCGTCCGTTGCCGAGCTCGAGATCCTCAGCCGTCCACCCCAGGATCGCGCCGGTTGGATGCTGCGTTCCGAGTTTGGCCAGTCCCCTACAACAGTTCAAACAGCCGCCTCGGCGGGATCGACCATCACGGTGCGCGATCTGTTCGGAAACGTTCCGGCGCGGCGCAAATTCCTCAAGCAGGACGCAACCGAGAGCGGCTACGTCCAGCGCGTCGTCTCCGCGTATGCGTTGGCGTTCCCCGAAGTGCGCTTCGATCTGATCTCCGATGGCAAGCCGGTCATCGCCACCGATGGATCGGGGAGTCTGCTCAACGCCGCGGTTGGCGTGTTTGGGTCAGACGTTGCCGGTGAATTGATCCAGATCGAGCCGCCCGACTTCGATGATTCGACGGAAGCTGACGACGATCGACCGGTGATCGGCGTTTCCGGGGCGATCGGCCTGCCAAACGTCACGCGGGGCAACCGCCAGCAGATGATCCTGCTGATCAATCGTCGCTGGATCGAGCACCGTTCGCTGTCGTTCGCGATCGAGCAGAGCTACCACACGCTGATCATGGTGGGCCGCTATCCAATTGCAGTAGTGAACGTCTCGGTCCCAGCGGATCGCGTCGATGTCAACGTCCATCCCACCAAACGGGAGGTGCGTTTCAGCGACGAACGACTCATTTTCTCGTCGGTACAACGTGCCGTGCGCGGGACTTTGATGAACCACACACCGGCCCAATCGATTCCGCAGGTGATCGAATCGCCCCTCTCGGCGGAGAGTGTGCAGCGCCGTATGACGCTGGCGAATCCGGAGCGGGTCAACCGGCCGCAGCAGTCTCTCATTGAGCAGCGTGACGAGAGAGTCGATGACGAGCGCGTGCTTCCTCCAGAAGCAATTGAGCTGGACGTGCCGATTCTGCGCGTGCTTGGCCAGGTGAGCGGCACGTACATCATCGCCGAGGGGCCCAACGGCATGTATCTGGTCGATCAACATGCCGCCCACGAACGCATCCTGCTTGAGCGCTTACTGAACCAGTTCGAACGACAAGCTCCGGAATCGCAACGCATGCTGGAGCCGTTGGTCGTTGAACTGACTCTGGAGCAATCAGCCGCCGCGGCCGACGCCTCCGAAGATCTGCAGGCGTTGGGGTTCGAGATCGAATCATTTGGCGGTGGATCAATCGCCCTGCGCGCGGTGCCCGCCATCATGGCTCGACGCGACCCTACTCGAACATTGCAGACGATCCTCGACGACATGGTTCGCGGCGGAAATGGCCGCTCCAAGTTCGAGTCGGTCGCCATGAGCACGGCCTGCCATTCGGCGATCAGAGCCGGTCAGAGCCTATCGATCGGCGAGATGCGTGAACTCCTCACCCAGCTTGAGGGCTGCACCGCGCCGCGCGCCTGCGCACACGGCCGCCCCACAGTCCTGCATCTGAGTCAGGATGAGCTCGAACGCCAATTCTCCCGCCGATGATCACGCGCGACTGGCGTACGCAAAAACGGCGCATCGATTGATGCGCCGTTGATCGTTCAATTCTCGAATGAGGTCTTCGATGGCTAATCAGTTCTGCGACTGAATCCCTCCGAGGGAGTTCGAGGCCTCGCGCTGATCGTCACCCAGCTTGATCCACCCGTGTCGCAACGCGTAAATGACCGCCTGGGTTCGATCGTTGACGGCCAGCTTTCGCAGAATCGACGTGATGTGGTTCTTGACCGTCTGGTCGCTGATGTTCAGCAGCCGGGCGATCTCTTTGTTGCTGTTGCCGTGCGCCACGCTGTCGAGAATCTCGACCTCGCGAGGCGTCAACGGCGAGAAGACGGCGCTCGATACCTCGTCGACCTGTGCCAACTCGCGGAACTGATCGAGCACCTTTGACGCGACGAATGGTCGCGACAGAACGTTCTCGTTGATCAGGTACTCGCCGCGTCCAACGCGACGAATGAGCGAGATGAGGTCAGCCGGGTCGATGTCCTTGGTCGAGTACGCATTGGCGCCGGCGCGAATGGCGCTGAAGAGCTGCTCGTCGTCCTCGTGCATGGTCAGGACGATCACGCCAGCCTGGGGGTGACGCCGCTTCAGAATGCGCGCCACTTCAAGCCCGCTCATATCCGGAAGATTCAAGTCGAGCAGGACCACGTCGGGCACGTGGACGTCCGACAGCCTGATCGCCTCCTGGCCGGAATCCGCCTCACCCACCACCAGAAGATCAGACTCTTCCTCGAGGCTCCAGCGAATCCCTCGTCGAAAGAGAGGATGATCGTCGATGACGAGGATCTCTATCTGGTTCACGTCCGCCTCCTCGCGCCCGCATCGCGGCGTCCATCACGACGCTCGCGGGATCTGCCCATCGCTCTGGTGTTGACGGGGATCGTCAATCTGACATCCGTCCCCGACCCGGGTTCGCTCTGAACCGTAAGTTCAGCGCCGATCACTTCGGCGCGTTCGCGCATTCCCACCAGACCAAAACCACTCATCGCGTCGGTCACGGCCGCGCTCGGTCGAAACCCGATTCCATTGTCCCGTATCCCGACCTCTAAACCAACGTCAGAGGCAAGAATTGATACCCAAGTCCTAGATGCGCGTGAATGTCGATGCACATTTTGCAGAGATTCTTGAACGACGCGGAACGCCGTCATCTCCTGATCGGGTGTCAGGTGGGGCAGATTATCAGCGACTTGTACCTCGATCTCGCCAGGAAACAGGTGGCGGTAGGTCTGAATATAATGCTCTGTAGTGGCGGCTAGTCCGCGCTGTCCCAACATGGTAGGGCGGAGATCGAAAATGAATCGGCGAATCTCAGTCAGGCCCTTCGCGCATGGCCGCCTTGACCCGATCGATCTCCTCGGCGCTGCTGCGTCGTCCGTCGCCGGGCTTGTCAAGCGCTCGACCGACGAACTCAAGCCCGATGATCGCGTTGGCCAGCACCTGCGCCGGCCCATCGTGGATCTCGCGCGCGAGCCGTCGGCGCTCATCTTCCTGAGCCTCGATTGCGACGTGCCGCTCGGCCAGTCGCTGTGCGTCGTCGATGCCCGGGAGAATCTCGTCAGCCCGAACTTGCTGGCGACTGGTCGTCAACAGATGCACGAATCCATTCAGCTGTCGGTAGATCGAGGATACTCGCGTGTACGTCACCAAAAGCTCTTGCTCTCGAGCGCGAAGCTCTTTGTCCTCGTCACCATCTGGTGGAATTGAACCATCGGGTTGCGCCAGCGAACGTTCGAGATTATGCTCCTCTATCGTTCCCTGAATCGACGCCCGAGCGTTGCCGATGACGGAGAGCATTGTGTTGAGCTGATCGACTGTCGCGCCAAGCCGATCCTCGAGTGACGCGATATCGTCGTAGATACCCGCAACGATCGCGTCGAGTTCCTCAGGCCCCATGCCTGACAATGTGTGCTCCTATCAGCTCTGGTTTTTTGTTGCTTTCTCGTTCCGGTCGAATACAGACGGCGAGAAAACTGTGAAGCGGAGCAAAATCGAGTGAACCCCGCTTCAGTATAGCACGACACTACTTTACCAGATTACCTATGTGTACGTATACCTCTCGATCCGCGAACATACGGAGGATTTTATGCCGACGATCGCGCTTCTCACCATCGGACAATCACCGCGAGAGGACATCGTCGCGTCGATGTTCGGAAGCTGCTCGCCGCGCGACATCATCGAACGCGGAGCCCTCGACAAATTGACCGACTCCGAGATCGACGCGCTGACGCCGAGGAAAGGTGAACATCCACTCGTCAGTCGCCTGCGCAACGGACGCGAGGTCGTCGTCGCGAAAGAGCGGCTCATGCCGCACATGCAAGCAGCGGTCGATACCGTGGTTCGCGACGGAGCAGCGCTGATCGTCGTCCTCTGCACCGGCGAATTCACACATTTGAACATCCCAGTGCCGGCCATTTACCCCGACCGTGTGCTTGGTCATGTCGTGGAGGCGGTACTACCAAGGGGCGCACTTGGGGTGATGCTTCCACACCCGGGACAGATGGAGAGCATGCGCGCGAAATGGCGCACGGACACGCGTACGTTCGACGGTATCGCCGTATCACCGTATACGTCGTCGAATGAGATTGCGGATCACGCGCGCTCGCTCAAATCGCGCGGGGCGGACATGATCGTCCTTGATTGCATGGGGTTCGATCAGAACATGAAACGGACGGTGGTCGAGGCATCAGGGCTTCCGGTGGTCCTGGCCAACCGCATTGTAGGACGTGTCGTCGAAGAACTGACGTCGACAGAGGACTGACGCTACGGCTCACTCGAGCCGAAATTCGAGACGATTTCCGGCGAGGACGAGCGATCGTAACGATGACGCAGATCGTTCAAGCGCACGCGCAGAATATCCCGCACCATCAGCAGGCTGTCTGTACCCGGGCGGACCTTGCTGCCGGACACGTGCGTCCAGGTGACCGGCAGCTGGCAGAGGCGATACCCATTGCGCCGTGCCAGAAAGAGGAGTTCCACGTCGAACCCGGTCACCAAAGGACCCTGGACGACCGTGGAGGCGTCGCGATACAGCAGCGCCCGCGCGAACAGGTCACGCGCGACGCTCGATCGGAACCCTTTGAAGCCGCATTGCGTGTCGCTGATGCCGCGAACGGCCAGCAGTTGCACCAAGTAATTGAACAGGCGTCCCATCATGTGCCGGTAGGCGGGCTCGCCGAGCCTGCGCGCGCCTTTGCCCTCGCGCGTTCCGATGACCACATCCCAATCGGTGGACAGAAGCGACAACGCGTCATCGACGTAGTGCACCGGGGTGGAGAGGTCGGCATCAGTGAAGACCACGACTCGTCCGAGAGATGCGTCAACGCCTGCTCGCACCGCTGCAGCCTTGCCATGATGCTCCAATTCGAGGAGGCGCACTCGCGGGGATTCCGCGGCCTTACGCCCGACGTTCGCGGTGCCGTCCTCGCTTCCATCGTCGACGATGAGCAGCTCCCACGCGTAGCTGCATGCGCGGAGATGACCCAGCACGACCGCAAGCGTGTGCGGCAAACGCGATTCTTCGTTGAAACATGGAATCACCAGACTGAGGTCGATGTCTGATTCGGATGATCCCTCAACCTCGAGTGCCTCTGAGGGGGAGTCCAACCACCGTGCCTTCCGATGTGCACTTTGGACCGCTCTTCACGATCAAATTTATGCCGGGATTGTATCAATTCAGTTTGGTAACGGGATCGATTGTTGGCGATTCAATCCACGCGGGATGAGGCGCTGACGCCACGCGCCTACGTGGGCCCCTCCGGATCCTGACGGTGCGCAGCTACACACATGTGAGTACTGGCTGTTGTATCAGGGACAAAGTCGCTCGATGAACGTCCGCATCAAGTCCCTGCAACGTGCAAGAGGACCTAGGCGATCAAGGTGACAACTGATTGAATTCCAACGAAAACTCGCGCGAGGCGGACAGAAGAATCGCGGACGGCAGATCCGAACTTGGGACCAACATTAAAGCCTCCGCAGGTGGATGCAACTTGCGTCCGCACGCCGTACAATAGGAACTTACGATCGTATGTTCGCATTTCCATAGCGACGAAGTATGAGGCGGCATGGCTTACGATAAGATCATCATCCGCGGCGCGCGCGAGCACAATCTCAAGAACATCGACGTCGAAATTCCGCGCGACAAGCTGGTGATCATCACTGGACTTTCAGGCTCCGGAAAGTCGAGTCTGGCCTTCGACACAATCTATGCTGAGGGCCAACGCCGCTACGTCGAGTCCCTCTCAGCCTACGCCCGGCAATTCCTTGGTTTGATGGAAAAACCAGACGTCGACCAGATCGACGGGCTCTCCCCCGCCATCTCGATCGACCAGAAAAGCGCGAGCCGCAATCCGCGATCAACGGTCGGGACGGTGACCGAGATTTACGACCATCTGCGGCTCCTCTACGCTCGCGTCGGTCACGCGCATTGCCCACAATGCGGGCGTCCCATCGCGCAGCAATCCGTACAGCAGATGGCGGAGATCATTCAGGGACTGCCCGACGGCACCCGGCTCATGATCCTCGGAGCGCTCATCAAGGACCGCAAGGGCGAGCACCAGGCGGTGTTGGACGAAATCCGGCGAGCCGGCTTCTCGCGCGTGCGCGTCGACGGCGAGATCCACGACATCGAAGATCAGATCAAGATGGCACGCTACAAGCAGCACACGGTCGAAGCAGTGGTCGATCGGATCGTCATTCGGCATGACGACGCCGAAGAGATGCACGCGAACCGTATCCGACTCATTGATTCGCTGGAGACGGCGCTGAAACTGGGCCATGGGGTGGCGACCGCCTCGATCATCGACGGTGAAGAGATGATCTTCTCCGAAAACTATGCGTGTGGCCACTGCGGCATCAGCTTCAGCGAGCTCGAGCCGCGCAGCTTTTCCTTCAATAGCCCGCATGGAGCCTGTCCTGAGTGCGACGGACTCGGCATGCGCATGGAGCTCGACCCGGATCTGCTGATTCCGGACAGAGATCTCTCCCTGGCCGATGGGGCCATCGCTCCATGGTCGAAAGCCGGTCGCGACAGCACTGCCTGGTATGACGCGTTACTCGTCGCACTTTCCAAGAAGCTCGAATTCTCGGTCGACGTTCCGGTTCGCGAGCTTCCGAGCGACGCGATCGACTACGTTCTCAATGGCGGTTCCAAGCGCGGCAAAGACAAGGTGCGGGTCGAGTACCGCTCGCGTCAGGGTCGCATGCGCTCGTACGAAGTGTCGTACGAAGGAGTGATTCCGAACCTGCGACGACGGTATGACAGCACTTCATCTGATTACGTGCGCAACGAGATCGAACAATATATGGCGGCGCGGCCATGTCCGGCGTGCGGCGGAGCGAGACTCAAGCCGGAGAGCCGCGCGGTGACGGTGGGAGGTCGCTCGATCGTCGACGTCACCAACCGCTCGATCTCCGAGACGCTCGAGTTCGCGCTGGCGCTTTCCAATGAGGACCCGGACGAGGCACTTCTGACCGAGCGCGAGTTCATGATCGCGCGTCAAATCATGAAGGAGATCCGCGAGCGGCTCAGCTTCCTGGTCGACGTCGGGCTGGATTACCTGACGCTGGATCGCGGAGCGGCCACGCTTTCGGGTGGAGAGGCGCAACGCATCCGACTGGCGACGCAGATCGGCAGCCGTCTGATGGGCGTTCTCTATATTCTGGACGAGCCCAGCATCGGGCTACACCATCGAGACAACGAGCGCCTGATCAAAACTCTCGTGCGTCTGCGCGATCTGGGAAATACCCTGATTGTGGTGGAGCATGACGAGGAGACCATGCGAGCGGCCGACTGGCTGATCGACATCGGTCCGGGAGCAGGCGAGCACGGCGGCTACGTGGTCGCCGAGGGAACCATCGACGAAGTCGAGAACGTGCCGGAGTCGATTACCGGTCAATATCTCACCGGCACGCGTCAGATCGAGGCCCCCAGCGAGCGCCGTCACGGCAACGGCAACACCCTGGTTATTCGCGGCGCACGCGAGAACAACCTGAAAAACATCGACGTCGAGATCCCGCTTGGCACCTTCATCTGTGTCACCGGCGTTTCGGGTTCTGGCAAGAGTTCACTCGTTACCGACACGCTCCATCCGCGACTCGCGCAGATCCTGCATCGCGCTAAGTCACGCGCCGGCCGCCACGCCGGGATCGACGGCATCGAACACCTGGACAAGGTCATCGAGATCGATCAGAGCCCGATCGGACGGACGCCACGATCGAACCCCGCAACCTACACCGGAGCGTTCACCCCGATTCGCGACCTGTTCGCCTCCATGCCGGAAGCACGCGCACGCGGCTACAAACCGGGCCGATTCTCTTTCAACGTCAAGGGCGGCCGCTGCGAGGCGTGTCAAGGTGAAGGCATCATCGCCATCGAAATGCAGTTCTTGCCGGACGTCTACGTGCCGTGTGAGGTCTGCCACGGAAAGCGCTATAACCGTGAAGCGCTCGAGATCCAATACCGCGGCAAGAGCATTTCGGACGTCCTCGATCTGACCGTCGAAGAAGCGCTGGAGTTCTTCGAGAATATTCCGGCGGTCCGCAACAAGATGCAGACGTTGTACGACGTTGGGCTCGGTTACATTCATCTTGGCCAGCCTGCGACAACGCTCTCGGGTGGCGAGGCGCAGCGCATCAAGCTGAGCGCCGAGCTGAGTCGCCGGGCGACCGGCAAGACCCTATACATCCTCGACGAGCCCACGACCGGCCTGCACTTCGCCGACATCGAGCGTCTGCTCGGTGTTCTGCAGCGGCTGACCGACGCAGGCAATACCGTGCTGGTGATCGAGCACAACCTGGACGT
Source organism: uncultured Chloroflexia bacterium (assembly GCA_963822235.1). Classification (GTDB taxonomy): domain Bacteria; phylum Chloroflexota; class Chloroflexia; order Thermomicrobiales; family Thermomicrobiaceae; genus CALAGB01. Next base: position 876,086 of record CAWGGU010000001.1, on the reverse strand, counting down.
CATCAAGTCGGCCGATTGGCTCATCGATCTCGGTCCAGAAGGAGGCGACGCAGGCGGACACATCATCGCCACCGGAACGCCCGAGCAAGTCGCAAACGCTGATGGCTCCTACACCGGCCAGGCGTTGAGGGCTGTCCTGCCGGAAGTGGCCGTAGCCGCGGACTAACCAATCCATATGGTTGGCTTGCCGCTTCACCGTGTCTGACGTTAGGCTTGAACTCAACGGTAACCGCAACGAAGCGGAGGATATATGGCCAGCGTCGATACGATGGGCGCAACCAAGATAGCGACGACGGCAGGCGACTTGAAGCGTCCCGGCGCCATCCTGCTCGTCTCGTGCTATGAGCTTGGCCATCAGCCACTCAATCTCGCTTTTCCTAACGCCTATCTGCGGCAGCATGGATTTGCCCCCCGCATCGTGGACACCTCCGTCGACGGGCTTTCCGATGACGACGTTCACGCAGCGCGGCTGGTGGCGTTCTCGGTTCCGATGCATACGGCACTGCGACTGGGAACTCAGTTGTCGGAGCGAGTACGCCGGGAAAACCCCGAGGCGCTAATCTGCTTCTACGGGCTGTACGCCTGGCTCAACGCCGACTATCTATTGAAAGAGCACGCCGACTTCGTCATCGGTGGCGAGTTCGAACAGCCGCTCGTCGAATTGTGTGGGGCCATCGAACAAGGTAGATGGCAGCAGCCAATTGACGGCGTCAGCGGTCGAGATTTCCGATCCGACCCATCAATCCACCGAACGGCGTTCCCGATGCCGGTGCGCGAGTCGCTTCCCGGCCTGCAGAGCTATGCCCATCTGCTACGCGACGACGAAGCAATCAGAGCCGGATACACCGAGACGACGCGCGGCTGTCATCACACCTGCTTGCATTGCCCGGTCGTGCCGATCTACCACGGTCGATTCTTCGCGATTCCGCGGTCGGTGGTCTTGGCCGACATTCGACAGCAGGTGCAACAAGGTGCCGGCCACATCACGTTCGGCGATCCCGACTTCCTCAACGGGCCAACGCACTCGCTGCGCATCTGTCGCGAACTGCACGCCGAGTTCCCGCACGTCACGTTCGACATGACCACGCGCATCGAGCACATCCTCGAACATCGAGATCTGATGCCGGAGTTCGGAAGACTCGGTTGCGTCTTCGCCGTCTCGGCGGTTGAGTCAGTCAGCGAAACGATCCTCGAACGTATCGACAAAGGGCACAGCAAACAGGACATCGTCGAAGCATTGAAGGTGCTGGACGAATCCGGCATCGCAATGCGGCCATCGCTCCTGCCGTTTACGCCCTGGACGACGCTGGATGATTATCTCGAGCTGCTGACGTTCATCCAGGAGAACGACCTGATCGAGAACGTCGATCCGGTGCATCTCTCGATCCGTCTGCTTGTTCCGCCCGGATCGGCACTGCTCGCACGGCCTGAAACCGCCACCTGGTTGGGAGAGCTGGATGAGGCGGGCTACACCTATCGCTGGGCGAATCCTGATCCACGCGTCGACGAGTTGCAGCGTGACGTGGCGCGCGCGGTCGAAACCGCCGATCGGGAAGAGGTTGCGCCGAGCGAGACCTTCGAGCGCATCAAGACGCTGGCCTGGGGCATGGCCGGTCTGCAGCCACCCGCGATCAGCTCCATGCCGCAGCGAACCTGGCGTCGCCCGCCGAGGCTCACCGAATCCTGGTTCTGCTGAGCGGAACCGACCGCCGACCAGTTTGGTTCGGCCCAATGAATTCCAAACCAAATTGACGAACGAGGGGCCGCGGGCTTACGGCAGGTGTTCCCTCTTCTAGAATCGAAATCCAGTCCCGTCAGTGGACTTCGTCTAGACTAGCCCTGGATCTTTAGTCCTGGGCGTTCGCCGAACTGTTCCGTGTTACGAGGTCAGACAACATCGATCCCAATCATCCAAGCATCATTGACCACGGTAAGTGGCGCCGCTCCCAACGACCACTTAACGTGCGCGTCGGTTCGTCGCGTTGTTGCAGACCGCGTCGATTGCTATGATTTTCTGGCAAACGTGGGCAATCGGGATATCATGCATTTACGGACAGAGGCCCAGCTTGGACGACGCCGAACCTGCTCAATTCAGCAACGGTCACGTGCACCTCAACGGACACCATCCGGTTCTCGTTTTGAATCACAACTATGAGCCGCTCAACGTCTGCAACATTCGGCGGGCGATCATTCTGGTGATTACCGGCAAGGCCGAGATTCTCGAGGCGTACGAGGTTGGCGTGCCCACCACGCGGCAGCGCTACGATGCGCCTTCGGTCATCCGTCTGGCCTACATGATCCGCCGTCCGCACCCGCGCGTGAAGCTGTGCCGTCGCGAGATCTTCATCCGCGACAACTTCACCTGCCAGTATTGCGGGGAGCGGACGCGCGATCTCACCATCGACCACATCGTCCCCCGCTCCAAGGGCGGTGTACATTCCTGGGAAAACCTCGTCAGCGCCTGCCGCACCTGCAACCACCGCAAGGGGGGCAAGACACCAAACGAGGCCAGACTACGCCTGCGCACCGATCCAGCCGAGCCACGGGCCGGGCGCTATTACTCGATCCAACGTGCGATAAACTCAAGCGTTGATGAGGCCTGGTTGAAGTTCATCCCTGGTTTCGAGTCTCTCCACAGCGGGCTCAGTTAGCATTCCGGCGGCCGGTGCGGTCGCCCCTACCAGGCACGTCCCCGTACGTGCCCTGTCGTCTGCGCGTTGCCGAGAAACGAGTGAATAGGAGACCGCTATGTTGGACATACGACTGATTCGCGAGCAGCCTGACCTGGTCCGCGCGGGCATGGCGCGACTGCACGCCGACGCCCCGATCGACGAGATCTTGACGCTCGACGCCCAGCGGCGCGATCTGTTGAGCGAGGTCGAGGAGCTCAAGGCGACGCGCAACACGGGCTCAAAGGAGATTAGCCGTCTCAAGGCCGGCCCGGAACGTGACGAGCGCATCGCCGCCATGCGTGATCTTGGGGATGAGATCCAGCGACTGGACGCCAGGGTCAACGAAGTGGACGATCAGCTCAACGCGCTCCTGCTCGAAGTGCCGAACCTGCCGGATCCCGTCGTTCCGGACGGCGCGGATGAGTCCGGCAACGTGGTCACGCGCACCTGGGGTACGCCGAAAGAGTTCGATTTTCCCGTGCGGCCGCACTGGGAGGTCGCCGAAGAGATGCGGCTGATCGACTTCGCGAGGGGTGTGAAGGTCTCCGGCTCGCGTTTCTACTTCCTGCGGGGCGACATGGCGCGGCTTGCAGCGAGCGCTCATCACCTGGATGGTCGACACGCACGTCAAGAAGCATGGCTACTTCGAAGTCTATCCACCCTATCTCGTGCGGCGCGAATCCATGACCGGCACCGGCAACCTGCCGAAATTCGCGGACACGCTCTACCGCGACGATCCGTCCGATCTGTGGCTCATCCCCACCGCCGAGGTGTCGGTGACCAACCTGTATCGAGATGAGATCATCGATCCCGGCAAGTTGCCGATCTACCGTGTGGCTCACTCCGCCTGTTTCCGGCGGGAGCAAACCTCGGCCGGACGCGACGTGCGCGGCATCAAGCGCGTGCATCAATTCGAGAAGGTCGAGATGGTCAAGTTCGTCGACCCCGAAACCTCCGACGACGAGCTATTGCGACTCTCAGCCGATGCCGAAGACTTGCTGCAGATGCTCGATATCCCCTACCGCGTGGTCGAGATCTGCGCGGGGGATCTCTCGTTTGTCGCCGCGCGCAAAATCGACCTGGAGCTCTGGGCGCCAGGATCTGAAGAGTGGCTGGAGGTCTCCTCCTGCTCGAACTTCCGCGACTTCCAGGCGCGCCGAGCCAACATCCGCTATCGGCCGTCAGAAGGCGCGCGACCACAGTTCCCGCACACGTTGAACGGCTCAGGCTTGGCGCTACCGCGCACGTTGATCGCGATCATGGAGAACTACCAGCAGGAGGACGGCACGATCGTGGTGCCGGAGGTGCTGCGGGGGTACATGGGTGGGCAGGAGACGATCGGCTTGCAGCCGGAGTAACGTGCGAGACCACACGTCTGTCGGACCGCGGACACGAGTTGAGGTTACAGATCGATTCGCGATTGTCATTCGTCCACGGCGGGCCGAACGTACGCAGAAAAACGTAGGGCAGACCCCTGTGTCTGCCCTTCGGCCGCAGGCCGACGACCGTCACCAGATATCCGGATTTTGATCAACCTCCACTCAACTCTGATCTGACTCGGCGAAATCCCGGAACAGACCGAGACTCCCCATTGCGTTGCTGCCAGAACTGTGTACGTGACCCGGTTCGCGTCAATCTCTCCAACCTCCGTCGATGATGACAAACGTTGCCATCACTGTGGCGTTACGCATGCCCGGTGACGCATCAACCACAAAGGGCGACACGTAGGTCGTTCAACATATCGACCGCGCGCAATTGATCGCAAACGGCGCTCGCAGGCGTCGAGCGTTTCGCTGACGCCCCATGTCGAAGCATGCCCATGTATGCTAGGTTGACTGGACGGCACGAAACACTGAAGCTAGACGGAGCAGCCAATGAATCCAAACGACGCGCATGACACACGTAGGAATAAACACGTATTCGTCATCAATGGCTCGATAGATGTGTTGACGCTGGTTCGCGAGCTGCTTCAAGAAGACGAGTTCAACGTCACGACGACCAACTTCGTGCCAAACACCTGGGACCAGATTGAAGCGTTGCAGCCGAATCTGCTCATGATCGACCTGGTCGTCGGAGAACGCGCAGGATGGAATCTGCTGGAGAGACTGCATCAGCAGGCATCCACCATGAACATCCCCGTGATTATCTTCTCGACCGATTCCGAGCTGTTAGAAACGGCCAAAGTGCAACGAGAAGCTTTCGGCGGTCGGCGCTTCATTCTGAAGCCGTTCGATGTTGACGTGCTCCTCGAGGCCGTACACGAATTGATCGGCCGAGCCAGTCAACGCTAACTCGATCAGGTCCGTGCCTTCGTCGTTGCGAGCGTCCAATCCCCGCGAGACCGCGAGCGGAAGCGTTGACCCGGGTTATCCCGACAAGTACAATCTAGGCCGCTTTCGCTGCGGAAATGGCCCGTTTTTGTCGGCTGCTCTGCGGACGGCCGGTTACGGCGGAATTGTTCAGATTCTGCGGCGAGATGCGAAAAGTCAGGCCACACGCGGAGAGGTGGCCGAGCGGCTTAAGGCGGCTGTCTTGAAAACAGTTGACCGAAAGGTCCGGGGGTTCGAATCCCTCCCTCTCCGCCACAACTGAACGCTGGGAAGGTGCCAGAGTGGTCGAATGGGGCCGCCTGCTAAGCGGTTGAGGGCGGTAAAAGTCCTCCGAGGGTTCGAATCCCTCCCTTCCCGCCTCCACTGGCTCTCGGTTACACCGGGGGCCATTCTTATTTCTCTACGTCAACGCCGCCACCGCAACGTCATCGCTCGTGAATCCTGTCACCAATGCATACATGCGCAATGATGACCAAAGTCATAGGGTCACTTTTCTGTGACGCGTTACGATTCGAGACAGCATCGACGTTGGTCGTCGCTTGGCAGCGACCGCGGTGTTCGCTCCGCGCCGTTCGGCCGCAACGCTGACAGCATCGGACAGTGTCTCATGGGGACGTCCGCCGCATCACAATCGACTCCCGAAACGATCTCGTGGCTCACTCAGGCCATCGTCATTACCGATGCCGATGGAGTCGTTCGAAGCTGGAGTGACGAGGCAGTTCGTCTGCTGGGCTGGACTCAAGAAGAAGCGATCGAGCGCCCGCTCGCACGACTCCTTGATTCACCCGACGTTCCTCCCGGCAGCCCCTCATTCATGGCCTTCTTCCACTCCGATTCCGTCTCGCCCACTCGTGTCGCGATTCGGCGCCGTGACGGGACGTCCGTTCTGGCCTGTGTTGCGCTTGCGCCGATTTCGGCGGAGATTGGTTTACCAGCCGGGCACATTGTGACGATCAGCGACGTGTCCGCGCTCGATAACGTTGCATCTCAGCTACGCAACGTGCGGGACCGTTATAGCTCTCTTATCGAATCGCTCCCGGCCGCGACATACACATTGAGCGTCGACGAGGATCCGTCAACTTCGAGCTTCATGAGCCCGCAGATCGAGGCCATCACGGGGTACCCCAGTGAGCGCTGGCGTTGCGACTCCTCCTTTGGAATCTCCATCATTCACCCCGACGACGTCTCTCGCGTGCAGGATCTCTTCGCGTCGATCGGCAAAACCCGCGCGCCGTTCAGTATCGAGTATCGGTACGTTCGGCCGGACGGTGCCGCCGTCTGGGTTCGAAACGACGCGGCGTTTCACGATGGCGCGCGGCGTTTCTGGCAAGGTTTCATCGTCGACATCACCGCGCAGAAGCAGATCGAAGAGACGCTGCGCCGGAGCGAGTCAGAGTTCCGCAGTGCGTTTTTCGATGCCGCCATGCCCATGGCTATTGCCGATCAGGACGGCACAATCGTTCGGGTGAATCAACCTTTCTGCGACATGATGGGGTATAGCGATGAGGAACTTCTTGGGAACGACATCACGACGCTGACCCATCCGGACGACCGTGGCGATTCCGTCGATCAACGCTCAAATATCGTTGATGGAGTCGCGTCTTCGGCGCGCTATCCACGCCGTTATCTGCGCAAAGACGGCAAAATCGTCTGGGGCATGGTCAGCCTCTCAGCCGCACGCCTGCCGGGCGACCCTACCGTCTACGTCCTCGGCCAGGTCCAGGACATCACTGAGCAGAGACTCGCCGAGCAAGAGCTGCGCCAGATGAGCGACCGGTATCAGCGGTTCGTCGACAACGCGAACGACGTCATCGTCTCTTACGACTCCGAGGGACGCTTCAACTTCGTCAATAAGCGGTTCGTGGAACTCAGCGGCTACTCCGAAACCGAAGCGATGTCGATGCGCGTCTCCGACATCCTTCATCCGGAAGATCGAGATCACATTCTCGGGATCATGCGAGAGCGGTTCGCCGGCCATCCAGAACCGCCAAATTACGTGCTGCGGGTCATCACAAAGGACGGCAGCACCCTCTACCTGGACGCGAACGTTGGAACGATCGTTGATGGCGACGGTACGATCGTCGGCATTCAAGCGTTCCTGCGCGACGTTACCGATCGAGCCATTGCAGAGGAGGCGCTGCGCCAGAGCGAGACGCGCTTCAGGCGGCTGGTGGAGCGCTCCACCGATGCCGTGTCGATCCTCGATTACCGCGGCGTGACTACCTACCAAAGCCCCTCGTCGGAAGCAATTCTCGGCTATTCAGCGAGCGACCTTGTTGGCAAGCCACTGGTTTCGTTCGTTCATCCATCGGATGAAGCCGAAGTGGCCAAGGCACTCACTGAGCTCGCCACGACGACGACCGGGACACAGTCGCTCGAGTATCGCATCAGAGATCGATCGGGCCAGCGACGCTGGATCGAGAGCACGTTCCGCAACCGACTGGACGACCCCAGTGTTGCGGGAATTGTGGTGAATTCGCGAAACACGACAGACCGGCATCGCATCGATCACGCGCTCTCGGTTCAGAATAACGTGCTTCGTATGTTGATCGAGGGCCACGCACTCCCCGAGATTCTCGCCGCCATCGGTGCCGGGGTTTCATCACAGATCGAAGGTTCCGCTGCATGCGTTGTTTTGCCCGGCACGACGAATGACAGCGCTTCGAACCCTCCATCGGCCGAGGATGAGTTACGGCGAGTGCTGGGAGTGCACGGAATCACCTTCGAAGATCTCACGCGACTTGGCCGAGCCAACTCCAGCCGATCGGTTCAAATCGTTGAAATCCCACTCAAACGAAGAGCAGACCGCAGGTCGAAGCATCGACACTGCTGGTCAGTCCCCATCGTGAGCGCCGAGTCCCGTCAGCTTCTCGGCAGTCTGGTTATTCTCGTCACTCACCGACGTAGTCCCGAACCGGACGAGGCCCAGGTGATCGTCGAGGCGATGAGTCTGGCGCATCTGTCCATTTACCGGCATCAGCTTGACGAGGAGCGGCGCGAAAATGAGCGCTTGCTGCGACTGGTGCTCGACACGCTTCCCGTCGGAGTTCGCGTCGCCGATGCGGACGGCCACGTGACGATGGTGAATTCCGCCGACCTTGGGATGTGGGGCTCCACAGGCGACGCCGAACTGCAGGGCGCAGACATTGATCAGGCGTGGGGGATGTCGAGCGCGATCAAGCGTGGAGAAGCCACGATCAATCGCGAGATCGACGTGGACCTTGAGCAAGGCGAGCGACGCACGATCCTCCATTCCGCCGTGCCGATTCGCAAGCCTGACGGGCGAATCGCCGGTGCCGTGGTGGTCAATCACGACATCAGTGACCGCAAAGTCCTGGAGCAGCGCCTCATCGATCAGGCGTTGCACGACGCGCTGACAGGACTCCCCAATCGCAAGCTTCTGCTGGATCGACTCGACCATGCGCTCGATCGTTCGATCCGCAGCCGCAATCCGCTGGCGGTGATCTTTTTCGACCTCGACAATCTCAAGGTCATCAACGATTCGCTCGGCCACGATCAGGGCGATGCGCTGATCATCGAAATCGGGCGCAGAATCAACGCAGGCTTACGCCGAAGCGACACGGTCGCCCGGCTCGGCGGAGACGAGTTCGTCGTACTCGTTGAAGAGGTCGGTGACGTCGCGGGCGCGTTGCGAGTCGTGAGGAAGATCGAAGCGCTCCTCGACGACCCAATCGTGCTGGCAGGGCGCAGCGTCCTCGTCACCGCGTCTATCGGTGTTGCACTCAGCCGCGAAAGCGGATCGCTGCCGGAAGAGATCATTCGAGATGCAGACACCGCCATGTATCGCGCTAAGCGGAACGGTCGTGCCCAGCATGCCGTCTTCGATCCGGAGATGCATCGAGAGACGCTGAGGCGACTCGAGATCGAACAAGACCTGCGCGTCGCCATCGAAACTGGGCGACTGCGGTTGCAGTTCCAGCCACAGTTCCGGCTCTCATCGAGCCGGGTGATCGGTCTCGAAGCCCTGGTGCGCTGGCAGCACGAGGAAAAGGGACTCATTCCGCCTGACGATTTCATCGGCATCGCGGAAGAGACCGGATTGATCGTTCCGTTGGGACAATGGGTCCTACAGGAAGCATGCGCTCAGGCAAAGCGATGGCTCGATATGGGTCTCCTCAGCAACGACGTCTGGACCAGCGTGAACCTCTCAGCGCGCCAGTTCCGCGAGCCCACGTTGATCGACGACATCGAGCGATCCTTGACGGCCTCAGGGCTTCCTGCGCGACATCTCACGCTCGAGATGACCGAGTCGACCATCATGGTCGATCCGGACCAGGCTCGCTGTGTGCTTGATCGCCTTCATGAACTTGGGGTACATCTGGCCATCGATGACTTCGGCACCGGGTATTCCTCGCTGGCGCAGTTGGCGCGGTTCCCGTTCGACTTCCTCAAGCTGGATCGGTCGTTCGTGGAATCAATAAAGGGAAACGGCTCGGAGTCGGTCCTCATCTCAACGATGGTGCAGCTTGGCCACTCGATGTCGATGCAGATCATCGGTGAGGGGATTGAGTCGGTTGAACAGCTCGAGAGCCTGAGACAGCTCGGTTGCGATATCGTGCAAGGATATTTACTGTCGCCGCCCCATCGCACCCCGAGCGTATCGCGCAGCTCCTGCGCATGCGATTCACCGAACATCCACCCTTCGGCCTCGCGGCGACCTGACCGCGGAACAGCTTTCGCCTCCTCTGAGGCAACCTATTGCGCCTGAGCCGGACGCTCGGCGCGAGCACCCTTCTTTCCCTCGTACGTGTTGTCGTAGTAGCGCACCGTGGGATAGGCAAAGTCGATGTTGTCGTGCTCGGCAAACGCGCGCAGCACGTCCTCCCAAATGAGCTCTGCCGACACGCGACGTCGCTGAGGCAAACACAGATAGCGTAACGTCAGAAGAATGCCGCTGTCCTGGACGCTGGTGAAGACCCTGGGCTCGAAATCGATGTTGTGCAGCATGAACCTGCGACTGGCACGCCGCAAATCCTGTCTGGCCGAATCACCCAGCTGATGCGTTCGCTTGCTCACGATCTCATGGAGCAGGCTCTTGGCCGATTCCCAGTCACTCTCGTACGTGACCAGCACCGGCAGCTCGTTCCAGATGTAGCGCGTTCCCTTACTGTAGTTTGCCTGCGGTTCGCTGAAGACGCTCGCGTTGGGAACGTGGATGATGCGCCCGGTCGTCTGATCCGCGTCGACCCAATTGCCGATCTCCATCAACGTGAATTGGAAGATGCGCTGGTCGATCACGTCTCCCGCGAAATCACCCACCTGGATGCGGTCCCCCACTTCGAAGGGCCGTCGCCAGAGGATGAAGAACCAGGCCACCAGGCTGACGATGGGATCCTTGAGCGCGATCGCGATTCCGGCAGTCAGCAAGCCAAGGAACGTGGCCAGTGAGGCAACGCCGACGAACCAGATGCGCCCGACGAGCAGGAAACCGAGCGTCACGGCGACGTAGTTGAGCGCCTTTTGGGCACGATAGCGCACCGGCGACTCTTCGACCCGGCTCAAGCCGAATCGGACCACCAGCGACCAAAGAATCCAAATGATGGCAATCAGGAGGACTGACCGCAGCAGTTGACCCTGCAGAGCCGGGCTGAGTCCCGCGTTGCCTTGTAGCCAGGATGTGATCGACGTGTCGGCCATGCCCAGATTTTACCGTGACGCGCGCAGCACTTGCAGGCAGAGATCCTTCGAGAGGAGTTTGATTCAGTCAGATTTTCCGCGTGAATCACGGTGTCGAGAAACGGAACACGCCAGACGATTTCGCCTGGCGCTCCGTCATCTGCGGCTAGTTGATCAGTCGATCTGCGCGCGCTGCAACCGCCCGCTGTAATCGACGTAGATGCTCTGCCACTCCGTGAAGACGTCGAGACCGGCCTGTCCTGCTTCCCGATGTCCGTTGCCGGTCGCCTTGGTGCCACCGAACGGCAGATGGATCTCGGCGCCAATCGTTCCGGCGTTGATGTAGATGATCCCGGTGAAGATATCCTGCATGGCGCGGAACGCCTTGTTGACGTCCTGCGTGAAGATCGACGCCGATAGCCCGTAGGCCACGTTGTTCGAGACGTCGATCGCCTCGTCCAGACTGTCGACCGGGATGACCGACATCACTGGCCCGAAGATCTCCTCCTGGGCGATGCGCATGGTCGGCTTGACGTTGTCGAAGATGGTCGGCTGATGGAAATGCCCCTTGCTCAGGTCGCCGTCACGCACGATCTGGCCACCCACGACCAGCGACGCGCCCTCCTTCGACCCAATGTCGACGTAGCTGTGGACACGCTCCAGCTGTCCCGCGCTCACCACCGGGCCGAGGTCGGTCGTCTCTTCCAGACCGTAGCCGAGCCGCATACCACCGGCGCGTGACGCCAGGCGCTCAACCAGTTCTCGCTGGACGGCGCGATGCACGATCACGCGGCTGGCAGCAGTGCAGCGTTGCCCGGACGTGCCGAACGCGCTCCAGAGGATGCCGTCGACCGCAAGATCGAGGTCGGCATCGTCCATCACCATGACCGCGTTCTTGCCGCCCATTTCGAGCGACACCCGCTTCATGTTGCGAGCGCATTCGATCGCGACCTCGCGGCCGACGTCGGTCGAGCCGGTGAAGGAGATCATGGCCACGTCAGGATGCTTGAGGATGGCGTCACCGACCTCTTCGCCGCCACCCATCACCAGGTTGAGAACTCCTGGCGGCAGACCGGCTTCTTCGAAGAGCTCAACCAGGCGTATCGCCGTCTTGGGACTGAAGCTGGCGGGCTTGAAGACGACCGTGTTCCCGGTGACGAGTGCGGGCATCATCTTCCAGGTTGGAATGGCCATCGGGAAGTTCCAGGGAGTGATCAGTCCGACCACGCCGAGCGGCTTGCGCGTCGACATGTTCCACTTATTGGGAAGCTCCGACGGCGTCGTTTGGCCCCACATGCGGCGTCCCTCGCCCGCCATGTAGAAGGCCATGTCGATGCCCTCTTGAACGTCGCCGCGTGCTTCCGTCAGGACCTTGCCCATCTCCTCGGTCATCTCTTTGGCGATGCGGTCCTTGTTGTCCATCAGGAGCTGGCCGATGCGATAGAGGATCTCGCCGCGCTTTGGAGCGGGATACAGTCGCCACTTCTTGAAGGCGTCGCTGGCCGCCGAAACCGCGTCGTTCACGTCGTCGGCGTTGCTCTTGGCGAACGTTCCAACCACCTCGCCGGTAGCCGGATTCTTTCGATCGAACTCCTGCCCCGACCTCGAGTCGACCCATTTCCCATTGATGTAGTTCTTGAACTCAGCCATCTCGGAATCCCTCCACTGCTCGACCGGCACGCGCGTATTCACGCCCAGTCGCTCTGGCATCGGTGCTCATGCCGCGAGTGTAGCAGAGGTCGCGGTGGCACCGAAGCAAACGTAGTGGCGGGCGTCCCTGCCCGCCAATGTCGAGCGCGCGGATTTCAATCGACGAGCACGGAACCATCGTCGAATCCCCGTCGGTTGACGCCGGTCGCTGTTCGATCGAAGCTCGGCAGCGGCGCATCCGCCTCCGGGCCCATGGGCTCGCTGACCGGCACAGGTCCGGCCACTACGATTAGTTACATGCGTTTGGACTATTGACGGCGCAACGGCAGACGCAATCCGTCCCTACATGCCAATGCTCGCGCTCAGTCCGTTTAGGGACTTCGTTTGCTCAGCACTGCGTTTTCAACCCGGTGCGAACGCGGCGCAACACGCGGCCGAGAGTGAACGCATCGTCCGCCGAATCTGACCAGACTACGCAGGTGCACTCGTCACGAACGCTCGAACCAGATCGAGCGCCATGTCGAAGTCGTTCAGGTCGTACATCTCGAACGGCGAGTGCGTGTAGCGCGTCGACAGGCCGATCAAGCCGGTCGGGATGCCTTGCTGGATGAGCGAATCACCGTCGCTGCCGAAGAACTCCCAGACGCAATGCTGAATCGGGATACCGGCCTTCTCGGCAACGTCGGCGATGCGCCAGACGACGTCCTCGCTGTAGTGCGCGCGACCATCCTTGTGCACCAGCGCCGGTCCGCCGCCCAGGCGTGTCGGCAGGTCGCGCCGATCGACGGTCGGTATGTCGCCGACCGGCCCGTTGTCGAGCGCAATGGCCAGGTCCGCATCCACCTCGCTGCGCAGTGAATCGGCACCGACCAACCCAATCTCTTCCTGTGTGGTCGCGGCGAAATAAAGATCGTACGGAAGCGTTGCCGGATCGAGCTCCTCCAGCAGCAGCGTCATGATGGCCAGGGCGAAGCGGTCGTCGACGGCCTTGCCGATGACGCGGTCGCCGATGCGTTTGGTCGTCGGGTTCCAGATGACGCCCGCTCCCGGATGAATACCGCGCGCCAGGACCTCTTCACGCGAGGACGCGCCGATGTCGACGAAGACGTCGTAGAAGTCGAGCTGCTCTTTGCGCCGATGGCGTTCGGTCAGAATGTGACCGGTCGTGCTGGCGAAGAGACCCTCGGTCAGCGAATCGCGTCCGACGATGAGCGCGGGCTGGCCAATGGGATAGCGCTTGGCGACATCGCTGCGCGGCACCTGCCCGCTGCCGAGCCAGATGAATCCCCGATCGTCGATGCTGCGCACGATGAATGAGATCTCGTCGGCGTGCCCTTCAACCAGGAGCCGCGGCCCGTTGCCACCGACGTGCGCGAAGAGGTTCCCGCCTTTTGCGGTCCAAACGCGGTCGGCGTGTCGGCTCCAGCGCTCTCGCAGCCAGCTCATGACACGCTTCTCCTGCCCGGTGGGGCCAGGCAGCTCCATCAGCTCGCGCATCATCTCGAAGTTCTTCTCTCGATCGGTCATGCAACCCCTTCTTCCATCAATGTGTCATGTTCCGGTCGGCGACGTGCGCCGACGGCACCAGCCCGATCGCTCCCTCCTGGCCATCATGCCCCGAGAGCGTCAGATCGTACAGCGTTTGCTGTCTCAAATGCGGAAAATCGAGCGACTCGACGGCGGCTCAAAGGGTGCGTAGTATAATCGCGCCCGTCACCTGCGTTGTGTGCGCGCATCTGGTGTCGTTACTCAAGTCGGGGGATCATGGTCGAGCCAGGATTAACATCGAGACTCCGCCAGCATTCACGGCGTTCAGGGATGCTCGTCGGGCTTAGCATGGCAGTCACCATCGGCATCTGCATCATCGGATTCATTTGGATCTACGTGCGGGTAGGACCGGTATTCAGCGACTTCATTCCGGCGAAGTCGGCCTCGCTCACTCCCGTCTCATCCTTGCTCACATCTGGCACGCCGACCGATTCGGGTACGCCTGTCGCGGGAGTCGCCCTCACCTCTCCCACTCCCACCGCATTGCCATCCACGTTCGCGTCTCCGTCGCCGGTCTGGGAAGCGACGCACAAAATCGTTGCCGGTGAGCGGGTCAACTTCCGCGCCGGACCGTCGACCGTCTCAGATATCGTCGACGTCCTGCAGCCCGGCACCGAGCTCAAATTCATCGGACAGCAGCAGGTCACCAGTGGCGTGACCTGGATGGAATTCGAGCTCCAGGACGGCACCCAGGGCTGGGTCCGCACGGTGGACGTCGATCCGATCGTCCCGTAACCCCCAGAACGCGCAAAACCCTTTGATATACTTGCCTTAATCAAGGTTTCGATCTCATTTTCAGGCAGGCAAAGGACGTATCATGCAAAGAGTCTCGATCATCGGCCTCGGGCTGATCGGCTCGTCAATCGGTCTTGGACTCAAACGATGGGCTACCAAAGACGGCAAACGACAACCCGTACTTGAAGTGACCGGCTTTGACATCAGTCTCGACGTCCAGAACTATGCAAAGAAATTGAAGGCCGTCGACCGCACCGAGTGGAACATGTCCAACGCCATCACCAACGCCGACGTGCTGGTAATCGCAACACCGGTCTCAGCGGTCAAGGACATTTTCGAGTCCGTCGCGGACCTCGGGAAGCAAGGCCTGGTTGTGACCGACACCTGCAGCACCAAATCAGAAGTGCTCAAGTGGGCGAACGAGATGCTGCCGGATCACATCCATTTCGTTGGTGGTCACCCGATGGCCGGCGACACGCGCGGCGTTGAGGGCGCGACCGTCGACATGTTCAAAAGCGCCACCTGGTGCGTCTGCCCGACGGTTAACGCGGGCGACGATGCGGTGCAGACCGTTCTCGGTCTGATCTCCTCAGTCGAGGCTGAGCCGCTCTTCGTCGATCCACACGAGCATGACGGCTACGTCGGCGGCATCAGCCATCTTCCCTTCCTGCTCTCGGTTGCCATGACGCACGTCGTCAGCAACGACTCGCAGTGGCGAGACATGCGCAAGCTCAGCTCGAGTGGATTCAAGGACGCGTCGCGATTGGCGGCCGGCAGTCCGGAAATGTACCGCAGCATTTGTGAGACGAATCGAGAGAACATCGTCCGCTGGCTCGACTCGAGTATCAACGAACTGGTGCACATGCGCGATCTGGTGAGCACGGGAACGGACGAAACGCTCGAGACCCTTGAGCAGATCTTCAACGAGGCGCGAGACGCGCGGGCCGAGTGGATCACCTCCGAGCGCAGCGGAGGCGGTTCGGTGCAGGACACCGAGGGTGAACTGAGCACCATGAGCGTCGGCGACCAGATGCAGCAGATGTTTTTCGGTAGTCTCTTCCGACGCAAACCACGCACGGGGCGTGAAGATAGCAGCGCGGCATCACGAACGAAGCGCCGTTAAGGCTTCGAGATCACGGGACGATGTTCCACTCTTCCGGCAGCTCGTAATAGTAGAGCATGCGAGTCGGCCGGCCATTCTGGCGGACTCGCCCACGATCGGAGCGCTGCACTTCGGCGTAGCTGTTCTGAACCTGGATGATCCGGCGAGCTTTCAGGTTAAAGAGGATGACGCCGGTCGAAACGGGCTTTAGGCTGAGCTGCCGGGTGCGCTCGTCAACGACGCGAAACGGCGGTAGCTCAACTGGTGGCGTGGTATCCATCACCTGATGGAACGAAACGTGGTTTTCGCGAGTGTTATGTTCATCAAATACCGCGAGTCCGCTCTCGACGGATCGCACGAATTCCTCGTCATATGGACGAGTGAAGTGAAGTAGCTGGCTACTCCCGCTGGGATGGCGGCTACACGCGGCAACCAGCATCTTGATTGCGTGACACGGTCCGATGAAGCTGGAAGTTCCTCGCTCGTCGATGATGGTGAAGCGGATGAGATACACGCGAGATGACCCCTTCAAACTGATGTCTTTCACCTTGGTTTCGTGGCAACATGGAACAGGCACCCGACGTTTGTGGCGACCGGGAGCCCTGTAAACGGCACGTTCGATGCGCTGGAAACGTGGTACTTCATAGAAGACGCCTGCGACGGGTTCACGGGTCCATGGCGGCAGAACTTTACCACAGCGCGAACCCGATTCTCGCCGACGATTCAGGAGCAACAAAACGATGGCGATGACAGGATCAATACTCGTTTCTGAGCGCTACGCGCGCCAGACGATCTTCCCTGCAATTGGTGAGGCAGGGCAGAACCGGCTGAGCTCGACTCGCGTTTGCCTGATCGGTTGTGGGGCCCTCGGAACCCACATTGCCGACACGCTCGTGCGCGCCGGGTTCGGGTTCGTTCGTATCGTCGACCGGGACGTTCCGGTACAGAGCAATCTGCAGCGTCAATGTTTATTTGACGAGCAGGACGTCATCGACGGTATCCCGAAGGTCATCGCCGCCGCACGCAGGCTCAGCGCGGTCAACAGCGATGTGACGATCGAGCCACATGTGCTGGACGTCAACGCGACCAACATCGAGCCACTCGTTGCCGATGTCGATTTCGTGGTAGACGGAAGCGACAACTTCGAGATTCGCTATTTGATCAACGATGTCTGTGTGAAGCTCAACAAGCCCTGGGTCTACGGCGGCGTCATCGGCAGCTACGGCATGACCATGACGATCCGGCCGGGCGTTACGCCCTGCCTGCGCTGCGTCTTCCCGGATGCACCAGGGCCAGGCGAAGCTCCCACCTGCGATACGGCCGGAGTCATCGGCCCCGCGGTCGCGGTCGTCGCCGGAATGCAATCCGCCGAGGCCATGAAGCTCGCGGTCGGCGCGATTGGCGAGCTCAATACCAATCTCCTGGCGATCGACGTCTGGAACCTGAGCGTCGATCAGATTCCGCTCGGCGCTCCTAGCCCTGATTGTCCGACCTGTGGGCATCACGAGTTCACTTTCCTCGAGCAGTCAGCACCGAGTCAGACGACGGATCTCTGCGGACGCGACGCAGTGCAGGTTTCCGTCTTCCCGCCCGCTCAGCTGTCGCTGGCGACGATGGCGGAACGGCTCAAGGCGGTCGGTCAGGTTGCCTTCAATGACTATCTCCTTCGTTGCAACGTCGACAACTACGAGTTGACCGTCTTCCCGGACGGCCGCGCCATCATCAAAGGGACGACCGACCCGTCGGTTGCGCGCTCGGTCTACGCTCGTTACATCGGCATGTGAGGCTTCGATGATTTATCTGGACAATGGAGCGACGAGCTGGCCGAAGCCTGAAGTCGTCTACGAGACTCTCGGAAACTTCCTGCGCACGGCCGGAGCCAATCCGAGCCGTGGCAGCCACGTCATGGCCACGCGGGCGGCGGCGGCCATCAATGACACCCGAACCAAGATTGCCCGGCTGCTCGGCGCTCCCGATCCGCGACGCGTCATCTTCGCGTCGAACGCGACCGACGCGTTGAACATGGCCATCAAGGGCATCCTGAATCCGGGAGATCACGCGATCACGACCGTGATGGAGCACAACTCGGTGCGACGGCCATTGCGCGCGCTGCAGGCGAGCGGGGTGACGACGACCAAAGTCGCCGCGAATCGCGAGGGCTTCGTCTCCGTACCGGACGTCGAGCGGGCGCTGCAACCGAACACGCGCATGATCGTGATGACGCACGCGTCCAACGTCAACGGAGCGATTCAGCCGGTGGCGGAAATCGCACAGATCGCGCGGGATCGCGGGATCCTGATGCTCGTCGACGCGGCGCAAACCGTCGGCTCGTTGCCGTTCGATATGGAAGAGATCGGCGCCGACCTCCTCGCCTTTCCGGGTCACAAAGGGTTGATGGGTCCGACCGGAACGGGTGGGCTGATCTTGGGACCGCGTATCAGCACGGAGGATCTGGCCACCGTTCGCGAAGGCGGAACCGGCGGGAACTCCGAAGAAGACGTCCAGCCGGACGAGCTGCCGACCAGATATGAGGCGGGCACGCTGAACACGGTCGGGATCGCGGCGCTCGGCGCGGCGCTCGACGTCGTCGCGGCTGAGGGAGTCGCCACGATCTACGATCGCGAGCGGCAGATCACGACGCAGCTGATCGACGGCCTGGCCGAAATTCCGGGCGTTCGAGTCCTCTCACCTGAAGATGAAGACCGCCGCGCCGCGGTCGTCTCGTTCACCGTCGACGGCTGGGAGCCGTCCGACATTGGCGCGGCACTCGACAGCAGCTTCGAAATTGCCTGCCGCACGGGGCTGCACTGCGCGCCCGAGGCATGCGAAGCGCTCGGCGCGTTTCCGTATGGCACGATACGATTTAGTCCAGGCTTCTATACGACGGCTGATGAGATCGATCAGGCAGTGAACGCCGTATCCGAGCTTGCGCGGGCCGCTCTCCGACTCTCTTGAACTGAGGCCGACAATGGCAAAGAAGCGTTACACCAAGGTCGAAGAAGAGATCATCCAGATTCTGGACGCGAAGGATCGCGAGCCAACCTGGCGCCGTGTCAGTCGTACGGCGATGGCGACCGCGCATGCCGCGCATCCACTTCTCGATGCCGAAGCGCGTTGGCGCAGCAAGTGGCCTGGTGTGGCTCGTCGTGACGTTCGGCATCGCGTTGGCCGCCATCATGGTCTCAGGCTACTCGCATCTGCTGGCCGTCATCCTCGCGATCGTCTGCATCCTCTTCTTCCTCAGCCCGATGGTTTTCTCGCGCCGCGACACGGGTCTGCACCGACCGGGTCAGGAATGGCGCGGACGAAGCATGGACTTCCCTCCGCCGCAGAGTGGCATCGTTGGCAAGATCCGGCGTCGAATCTGGGAAATGCGCAACCGCGACCAGAATCGCCGTTGGTAAGCGTGACCCATTGACGTCGACAATTCAGCCTCTTCAATCGCTCAGATTCACATCGAGATCATCGCGGCTGGTATCGCCGTTGTAGTGCATCTCTGGTTGCGAGATGAAGACCTGTGCTATTCTGTCACCACTGCATGCGCCGAGGGGGCATGGGGAGGGACAGCGCTGAGGCGTCAGCATCGCTCGGAAAGTCAATATGCCGCGAATCGTTAGTGACATCGTCGATGTCTACGTATTTCGTCATGTCCGTAATCAAGTCCAATTTTTGCTCCTACGACGCCGGCCGGACGTCGTACTGGGCGACACCTGGCAGTCGATCCATGGCAAGATCGAGCCGGGCGAGCGAGCCGTCGAGGCGGCCATGCGCGAAGTCGAAGAACGAACGAGTTTCGTTCCCACCCAGCTCTACTCGGCCGACTACATCAACCAGTTCTACGATCATGCCAGCGACACGATCGTGCTCGCACCCGCCTTCGCGGCGCTCGTCGATTCCAGCGCCAAAGTGCGCATTTCGCAAGAGCACAGCGATTACGCCTGGTGCGATCTCGAAGAGACCGTCGCACGGCTGCCATGGTCAGGTCAACGCTGGGCGGTGCGTCACATCTACGACGTTATTGGCATGGGTGGCGACGAAGCTGACTTCTACGCATTGACCTGAGCTTCGCACAACGTTTCCTTCTTGATACGGATTGATGCAAGTAGTACACGCAGGCCCAGGCCCGAGCATTCGCTCGGTCCGGCCATGTGATATCACGAAGAATCTCCGAGCGTGGTCAGACACTTTCCCTTGCACTAATATATTGGTCTAAGGGAGACCACTATGGTCGCCGGCAAGTGCTTTGCTGGACTGACAACCTGGAGGGCCTTCGATGTCACCCGAGGAGAACAGATCGCTCGTGTGTCGCTGGTTTTCGGAACTCGACGCAGGCAATCTTGCCGTTATCGACGAGCTAATTCCTGAAGACTACCTAGACCACAATCCAGCCATCGGCGGGTTGGCAACCGGCCGTGAAGGCATTCGCCAGTACGTCGAGATACTTCGATCTGCCTTCCCAGACGCTCGGCATACGATCGAAGATCAGATCGCCGAAGGCGACAAGGTGATGACGAGACTTACCGCAGTCGGCACGTTCACCGGCGAAATTCTCGGCTACAGACCGAACGGCAAGATCGTGACGATCAGCGGGATCGCGGTGCACCGGATCGCGAACGGACAACTAGTGGAGCACTGGGCGCACCTGGACATGTCCGGATTCATGGAGCAGATTGGGGAAGTTCCGTCCACTCGGGCACACTAACTGTGACGCACAAACCACAGAAGCGCAGTCTGGATGTTTGCCTGCTCGACTGACGTCCGACTTCGCTGCCGAGCTCCTGCGAAGAGTAGCCCACCTGTCTGCTCAACCATATCGAGATAGTACCGAGCGTGCCGTCTTTGAACTGACTCCGCTTGGCCCTCATGTTCAAGTTGCTCGAGACTAAACCGGCGAATTGTCTCAAGCAACTCGATTCGTGGTTCGCAGTGCGGTCCAACCGTTTGATGAATCAGGCTCATGTCCAGCAACGCCGAAAGACCATCGATAATCTTTGAGCTCGCCGACATCGGTTCACAGATCGTCTCCGCCGCATCGATGGTGCAGCCCCCGACGAAAACTGAAAGTTGGCGGAGCAGATACCTGTCGCTAGGGGCGAGCAGGTCATAGCTCCAAAGTAAGGTGTCACGAAGCGACTGATGCCGGTCGGGCCAATCGCGAGCTCCTCCGGATAATAATTGCAGTGATTGGCCGGTTGGCCCTTCTCGAAGATTCCAAACAAACTTCTCCGGCGTGAACAACTTCATCCGCGGCGCGGCAAGCTCGAGCGCTAGTGGCAATCCGTCGAGAAGATCGCATATCGTCGCGATTGCCCGGGCGTTGTAACCAGTCAGTCCAAACTGAGGAGACATCTGACTAACTCGATCAATGAAAAGCGCGATGGCAGGGTAATTGATGATCTGTTCCATCGACGGTAATTGGTCAACGTCCGGTGTCAGAAGCGGCTTTACAGGAAATTCGAATTCACCCGATAGACGTAGCGGAGCGCGGCTGGTCACAAGTATGGTGAGCCCTGGACACCCGTGCAGCAGTTCACTGATGAGAGACGCAGCTTCGAGAAGATGCTCGAAGTTGTCGAGCAAGATGAGGAACTGCATCTTGCCGAGCGTTTGGACCAATACGTCGAAGGGATCCGAGTCGAATTGATCTGGAACGTCAATCGAACGAGCTATCGCGCGAATGATGTCGTCACGGCTGGTTGAAGCGGCGAGCGAAACATATCGAATCCCATCATCCAAAACATGAATGAGATCCATGGCCACCTCAACCGCCAGCCGTGTCTTTCCCACTCCCCCCGGACCAGTCACCGTCACCAACCGTACGTCCGGCCGACGCAACAATCTGGCCAGATCTCGCGACTCGGTTTCTCGTCCGAAAAACGAGGTCATTGGCGTCGGCAGCCCGCTAACGATGAGCCTGGGATCGACACTGCTAGCCGTCAGAAAATTTGGATGCGCCGCAGCGGCAAGGGCTGCTCGCTTTGCTGGAGAGAGCTTCAGTGCATCGCATATCAGGTTGATTGTTTCCAGACGAGGAGCGCGACTTACACCACGCTCAAGATCGCTGACTGTACGTGGACTGACCAACGCACGTTCGGCCAGAGCCTCGTGGGTTAATCCTGCAGTCAACCGAAATTGTTTGAGGAGTGGTCCAAACCGTTGTCGCTCTCTCACCGGGCCGTCACCTTCAAGAACCTGCCCACAGATTGATCGATTACCTGGCCACCGGCTGGAATGTCGATTTGTGATTCTACTGGTCGACACGACCGCGCTGCTACCGGAATAGCATAGTATTGACGGCCTTTTATACGACATGGCAAATCAGCCCAATTCCGTGACTCATTCTGTCGCCTCTCCTCATGGAAATTCGCGTGTGAATTACTCAAAATCACGTTACCAACGGTGTCGGTTATTCGAATACGGATCCTGTCACATCCACCACTGAACGGAGGCTCACATGAATGAGGCAACGAACGACACGCTATACCAAAGACTCGGAGGATATGACGCGATTGCCGCGGCAACCGACGAGCTTCTTGGCGTCACGCGGGCGCTTTCATTTTTCCGCACGCATACGCGATCTTTGTACTCGTCGCTGGGTGGTGATGCTTGCCTCGCGTGGCACGTTTCTGCATCCCCCAAGGCTTCGCAGATCGAGCGATTAGGCTTTCGTTCGGTATACTTGAGGTTGTGATTCGGGCACCATCGGCGACGGAGAGACGAGGGTAGACTGTGCCAGAATTCCAGCTCACGTCGGATCTCCAGCCGACAGGCGACCAGCCCAAGGCGATCGAAGAGATCGTTTCCGCACTGGAATCGAACGTCCGGCATCAGACGCTACTCGGCGTCACCGGGTCGGGTAAAACCTTCACCATGGCCAACGTCATCCAGCGTGTTCAGCGACCGGCTCTGGTGCTGGCGCCAAACAAGACGCTGGCCGCCCAACTCTACAGCGAATTCAAGGAGTTTTTCCCCAACAACGCGATAGAGTACTTCGTCAGCTACTACGACTATTACCAGCCCGAAGCCTACGTGCCGCGAACCGACACCTACATCGAAAAAGACGCGCAGATCAACGACGAAATCGATAAGCTGCGGCACGCCGCCACCCGCGCGTTACTGACACGTCGTGACGTCATCATCGTCGCCAGCGTCTCCTGCATCTACGGTCTCGGCTCGCCGGAGGAATACGGCAAGACGGTCGTCTCGCTGCGGCGCGGCACGTCAGTACGGCGTGACCGAATTTTGCGGCATCTCGTCGACATCCAATATGACCGTAACGACCTGACGCTGGTGCGCGGTACTTTCCGCGTGCGCGGTGACACGGTCGACATCTTCCCCGCCTACGAAGAGATCGCCATTCGCGTCGAGTTCTGGGGCGACGACATCGAGCGCATCATCGAGATCGATCCGTTGACCGGCGAGGTCCTCGCCGAGCGGAACGAGATCGAGATTTATCCGGCCAAGCACTTCGTCACCACCCAGGAGAAGCTCCAGCTCGCGGTGCGCGACATCGAGGACGAGCTTCAGGCGCGACTCAAGCAGCTCGAGAACGAAGGGAAGATCCTGGAGGCCGCACGGCTCAGGCAGCGCACCAACTACGACCTCGAGATGCTGCAGGAAGCCGGTTATTGCTCGGGCATCGAAAACTACTCGCGTCATCTATCTCGCCGTAGTGAGGGCGACCCGCCATGGACGTTGCTCGACTACTTCCCGGACGACTACGTCGCGTTCATCGATGAATCACACATGTCGATTCCTCAGGTGAGAGGCATGTTCGCTGGTGATCGATCGCGCAAGGACGTGCTGATCGACTTCGGCTTCCGTCTGCCATCAGCGCGCGACAACCGACCGCTCACCTTCGATGAGTTCGAGCAACACGTACGGCAGGCGGTCTACGTTTCGGCCACTCCTGGACCGTTCGAACTGGAGCACAGTCAACAGGTCGTGCAGCAAGTGATCCGTCCGACCGGACTGATCGATCCCGAGATCAGCGTGCGACCGACGAAGCGGCAGATCGACGATCTGCTGGAAGAGGTACATCGCCGCGTGTCGCGTGGTGAGCGCGCGTTGATCACGACGCTGACCAAGAAGATGGCGGAGGATCTGTCCGACTATCTCAAGGAAGTCGGCATCCGCACGCATTACCTGCACAGCGACATCGACACGCTGGAGCGGGTCGAGATCTTGCGCGATCTCCGGCTGGGTGTCTACGACGTCGTGGTCGGCATCAACCTGCTCCGCGAAGGGCTTGACTTGCCGGAAGTCTCCATGGTCGCGATCCTGGACGCCGACAAGGAAGGCTACCTGCGGTCGACAAGTGCGTTGATTCAAACTGTCGGCCGCGCATCGAGACACGTCGAGGGTCTCGTCATTATGTACGCCGACGTCGTTACCGACTCGATGCGGCGTGCCATCGACGAAACCTACCGTCGCCGGGCGATTCAGGTTGCCTACAATGAAGAGCATGGCATCACGCCGCGCGGCATCGTCAAGCAAATCCGCGACATCACCGATCGCGTCAAGGCGGTCGCCGAAGAGCATAGCCAATACCGGGCCGACTCGAAACCGGGCGTCATCGCGCAGATCCCGCCAGATGAGATGGCGAAGCTGATCAAGGATCTTGAACGGCAGATGAAGGAAGCCTCGAAACTCCTCGAGTTCGAACGGGCCGCGCTGTTGCGTGACCAAATCGTCGAACTCCGACGCATCCAAGAGGTTATGTAGCCCGTTGATACAACCGAGCCCACGAGGTTCTGCGTATGAGCCATTCAGGGTTCGGTTTTGTTGTGGCCGCGCCCGGCATCAACATGAAAGAGACGTCTAACCTATGGCGCAACGAGGCAATCGACCTCGTCGGACCAATCAGAACAATTCGCCCATCGCGATCATCGCCGCATCAGTTGTGCTGATCGTGGTCGCAGCCATCGTGGGATGGCTCATCTTCGGGTATCACGGCTCTGGCCGAGCTACTCCAGTCGCGACGACCTCGCCGGTCGTGGCGGCAACGTCATCCGCGACCGCGACCGCTGAAACCGGGGCTGCCACGCCGACGCCGGAAGCGACTGCCAGCGCGACCGAATCCGCGACTCCAGAAGCCACACCCACCGAGACACAGGCGGCGACGCCGGAGCCGACGGTCGCGCCAACGCCGACCCCGCTTGTCGGTGACTACGGCGAGCTTCCGTCCGCGGATGTGCCGTCCGGCACCCCAGGGTCTCGGCGGCTACAGCTCACTTACCACCTCAACATGAGCCTGCAGGACATCCCTCAGCAGGCGGACGTTTACTTGATGCAAGCGCGCACCTGGGCGCAGGCTGACGTTGAGGGTCTGGCGCAATCGCTCGGCATCACCGGCGACGTACAGGACCAGGGAAACGGCAGCTTTCGCGTTTCCGGTAACGGCGACCTCTATATTTCAAACAACCTCGTACAATACATCGCTCCCTCCGGTGGCGGGGCAAACGGCACTCCCGTGGCCAACCAACCACTACCCAAGAATGACGCGCTCGTGCAGACCGCGCGGGGGTGGTTGATTCAGCAGAATCTGCTCGGCGCGACGATCGGGACGGGAACGGTGGTCAGCCGGGATGAGAACCAGAACATCGCGCAGGTGCAGTTCAAACCGGTTGAGCCCGATCAGCTGTTGTCAGCCATTCCGTCGGCGAACGTGACGCTCAACGGAGCAGGCGAGGTGACCGAGGCGTACATTCGCTGGCCCGCCACGATGCCCCGCTCGACCTACGGTCTGCGTTCAGCCGCTGACCTGTGGAACGATGCGGCCAACGGAAAAGGGTATGTCGAAATCGACGATTCTCAGCTTCCGTCCGGATCAGGCGCGCTTCCGGGAGACGCCACCATTACGTCCGCATCGCTCGCCTACACAACGGCCGGTGCTCCAGAGACGAAACAGTATCTCGTGCCGCTCGTTGTGTTTGAGGGACAGGCGACAATCTCAGGAGCAGACGCTCCTATTCCCATCAAGATCTACGTTCCCGCCGCCGGCGCGCAAGCCGCACCACGTGGCTGATCCGCGACTGAGCGGCACGACCATCAAATCGTCAGCATGAACTGCCGGGACTCAGATCCGTTCAGCATCCCCGCTGGTCGGTCCGTCCCGTATGGGAAGGTAAGGGAAATGACGGTGCAGTCGCGCCTCTCGCACGTGGCGTTGATGGCTCTCCTCTGCTTCGCGCTTGTCGCTCCGGTTGTGCCGATCGCGCAGCGGCAGGCAAAGGCCATGACCACGAACGTCCGTTGGGGCTACTACATTACCTACGACAGCACCTCTCTGACGTCGCTCAAGGCGCACGTTGGACAGTTGGACATCGTTGCTCCCTACTTCTACGAGCTCAACGCCGACGGCACGATCAACGACGGCCTCATGCAAACCGATGCGCTCACGGTCATGCGCAACGCCAACGTCAAGATCGTTCCCATGATCAAGAACCTGTCACGCTGGGACGATTTTCACACCACGATTTCGACTGACGTTCAACGAGATGCCATCGCGCAGCGGCTGGCCGATCTGGTCGTTCAAAACAATTACGACGGCATCAACATTGATTTCGAGGCGGTCAACGCGTCGGACGCTCCGCTCATTACCGATCTCATGTCACGAATCTCCGCCAAGTTCAAACCGGTGAACAAGCTAGTCACTCAGGCGGTCATCGCCCGCTCGTCCGACGTCCCGTCCACCTGGGGCGGCGCCTACGACTATGCAGCGCTGGCGAAATACGACGACTACATGCTGGTCATGGCGTACGACTTTCACTCCGCGGGAGGATCGGCCGGTGCCGTCGCTCCGATCGGTTGGATTCAGGACGTTTTGACATACGCGACCAGCCGTTTCCCGGCCTCTCGGCTACTGCTGGGGATCGGACTGTACGGCTACAACTGGGATACGACCGCCAAGACCACGGCAACCTCCGCACGCTTCGATCAGGTCGCGGCATATCTGGCAAAACCGGGCGCGACAAGCGGTTACGACGAGACCGATCAGGCTCCATGGGTGAAATACACAGACGACCAGCAGCACCAGCACGCGCTCTGGTATGAGAATGCCAAAAGTTTCGGCGCGAAAATCAAGCTGATGATCAACAATCAACTCGCCGGGTTCGGCGTTTGGCGTCTTGGCCAGGAGGATCCGGCCGTCTGGGACGTTGATCGCAACGCTCAACACGCCAGCCACTCGCATTCCGCCCTTTTCGAGTCAGGGCACCAGCAAGCTCTATTTCGACGCGACCGGCCATTCACTCGCCTTTGGCTTCAAGAATTTCTGGGAGAACAGCGGCGGTCTGCCAGTCTTTGGCTACCCACTCACCGAAGAATTCAGTGAAGAGAACGCGGATACCGGCAAGACCTACACGGTGCAGTATTTCGAGCGTCAGCGCTTCGAATACCATCCCGAATACCAGGGCACTCCATACGAAGTGCTGCTGGGTCGATTGGGAGTCTCCGACGCACAGAAACGGGGACTGACCGGTACGACCCCGTTCAAAGCGCTGCCGTCCACCACCACGGCGGCCACGGGTTGTACCTTCTTTGCCGCCACGGGCCACACCGCGTGCGGCTCCTTCCTGAAATACTGGAGCTCGCACGGACTCTCATTCGGAGATAGCGGAATCAGCTATCGAGAGTCGCTCGCCTTGTTCGGTTACCCAATCAGCGAGCCGTTCGTCGATCCGACAACCGGCTACACGATCCAATATTTCGAGCGCGCGCGCTTCGAGTATCATCCTGAGAATGCCGGAACGCCGTACGATGTGCTGCTCGGCCTGCTTGGCACGGATGCGATACGCGCGAAGGGATGGATCCAGTGAGCGACGCCTCTCCCGTGGCCCAGAAGCTGGTGCTGGTGCTGCACGGTCCGAATCTGAACATGCTCGGGCAGCGTGAACCTCACATCTACGGACACGTCACGCTCGACGAGATCGATGAGGCCGTACGCGAAGAGGCGGAGCGTGGCGGCTTTGAGGTCGTCATCGTGCAGTCGAACTATGAGGGCGCGTTGATCGACCAGATCCAACGTTATGGTGCGGTGGCCTGTGGTATCATCGTCAATCCGGGGGCGTTTACGCATTACAGCATCGCCCTGCGCGACGCGCTGGCCGCGGCGCAGGCTCCAGCCATCGAAGTTCACTTGAGTAACATCTATGCGCGCGAGCCTTTCCGCCATCATTCGGTCATCGCCCCGGTCGTGACCGGGCAGATCGCCGGTTTCGGCGCGGCTGGTTATTTGCTTGCTCTTCGCTATTTCATGGAGCAGACGGAGGCTTGAAACACCGTGGCTGATCTGGACCGAGTCGCCAAACTCCGTAAACGACTCGAAGAGCTCGAACTGGATGCCGTTGTCGTGACGCATCCGTCCAATCGTCGCTACCTCACTGGATTTGAGGGCGACGACATTCCGCCGAATGAGTCGTCTGGTCACGTCGTCGTCGGAGCGAACCGCGCCGTCATCGTTGTCAGCCCGCTCGAAGCGCAACGAGCACGCGAACAGGCCAGCGGTTTCGAGGTCTTCCATCGCATTCGCCCGCTCGCCGCCGCGGATGCGGCCGTGCTTCAGGAGATGGGCGCCAAGCGCGTCGGGTTCGAAGATGACGCGATCCTCCACATCGACTACATGACGTTGCGGGACAATCTGGACGACGACGTTGAGCTCATCTCCGTCGGCGAGGCGATCAACGAGATTCGGGCCATCAAGACGCCCGAAGAGATCGCCATCATCGAACGAGCGATCCACATCACCGATGAAGCGTTCGAACGCGTCGCCGCGACCATTCACAAGGGCGACACCGAAAGGGCCGTCGCGTTCCGTCTCGACATGGCGATGCGCGAGCTTGGCGCGACGGGATATTCATTCCCGACCATCGTCGCCTCGGGCCCCAACGCCGCCCTGCCCCACCACGAGCCGAGCGATCGGGAGATTCAAGAGGGCGAGCCGATTGTGATCGATATGGGCGCCATGGTGGATGGCTACTGCGCCGACCTCACCCGCACCGTCTGGTTCGGCGAACCGAACGACACGCTGCGCGCTATTTATCCCGTCGTGCAACAAGCCCTCACCGAGACCGAGGCTGAATTGCGGCCCGGGATGTCCGGGCGTGAAGGAGACGGAATCGCGCGCGAGGTGATCGCCGGAGCAGGCTATGGTGAATTCTTCATGCATGGCCTGGGTCACGGAGTCGGTGTTCGCGTTCACGAAGGCCCGAGCATGTCACCACGCGTCGAAGCGCCGCTTCAGCCTGGCCATATCGTGACGATCGAGCCCGGTATCTATCTGCCTGGACAGGGCGGGGTGCGCATCGAAGACGTGGCCGTGATTGAAGAGAATGGCATTCGCGTTCTGACCAGGGCGCCCAAGCTTCAATTGGACAACTAAGCGAAATGGAGAGCCGATGATTGATACAGGTGGACTTCGCAAGGGATTGACGCTCGACTTCGAGGGCGATCTGGTGAAGGTCGTCGATTACCAGCACGTCAAGCAGGGACGGGGCAGCGCGTTCGTGCGCCTGACTCTGCGCAACCTGCGCACCGGTTCGACGGTGCAGCAGACCTTCCAGTCTGGTTCGAAATTCCAGACGGCTCGTCTCGAGCGACGTCGCATTCAATATCTCTACGCCGACGACGGCCATTACAACTTCATGGACGTCGACACGTTCGAGCAGTTTCCGTTGAATGCCGAGACACTGGGCGACACCGTGAACTACCTGGTCGAGAACGAAGTCATCGATCTACTCACGTATCAGGATCAACCGGTCGACGTAGAGGCACCCATCACTGTCAACCTCGAGGTGACCGAAACCGATCCCGGATTCAAGGGTGACACCGCCACCGGTGGAACCAAGCCGGCCACGCTGCAAACCGGCGTGACCGTCACCGTTCCCCTCTTCATCAACATCGGTGACGTGGTGAAGGTCGATACGCGGTCCGGGGAGTATCTCGAGCGAGTGAGTTAGGTGGCATCGACCGTGACAAGCAGCCCGCGACTCACATCAACTGACGGTGTTGACGTTGAAGACGGAACACGTGGCTACGACGACCTGACCTGTGCCGTGCGTGAGCTCGTGAACGTCATGCGCGACGGAGGTATCGGTCAGCTCGAGGTTCGCCAGGGGGACCTGCGCATCTCGCTGAAGTCGTCTCGCTTTATTGAAACTGAGTCGTCACACCACGCGCCTGCTCACGTCGGGAATCAGATCGAGGAGCGCGACGAGAAGGTCGAGGTAGCCGAAGGCTACGTGGTGACTTCGCCCATGATCGGAACGTTCTACACGGCGCCGGGTCCAAATGAGCGAGCATTCGTCGAGGTTGGCGATCAGGTCGAGGCTGGACAAACCGTGGCCATCATCGAGGCCATGAAGATCATGAACGAGATCGTTTCTGAGCGTTCCGGCACGGTCGCCGAGATCTTCGTGAAGAATGGCGAAGCGGTCGAATACGGCCACCGGCTGATGCGACTGACCTGACGATGTCGAGCCTTCGCCTGCGCGTTCTCCAGGTTGCAGAGCTGAACGCGTATCTCAAAGACCTGCTTGATTCCGATCCGATCCTCTCGGATGTCTGGGTGCGGGGCGAGATCTCGAATTTCACTCGGTCCGCGGCCGGGCACATCTATTTCACCCTGAAATCGGACAACTCACAGCTCCGATCCGTGCTCTTCCGTGGCAACGCGCGGTTCGTCACCTTCGTGCCCAACAACGGCGACGCCATCCTGGCCCACGGAAACGTCTCCATCTACGAAGTCTCCGGGCAATATCAGCTCTACGTCGACATGATCCAGCCGGAGGGAACCGGACTGCTCCAGCTGCAGTTCGAGGAGTTGCGTCAGCGGCTGGAACGCGAAGGACTCTTCGACGTCGCCCGAAAGCGTCCGCTGCCGCACTATCCGCGCTGCATTGGTGTGGTGACGTCGTCGACCGGGGCAGTCTGGCATGACATCCAGAACGTTCTGACGAGGCGCTATCCACTCTGCGAGCTGATTCTGAGTCCCGCGCAGGTGCAAGGTGCCGACGCTCCCGCTTCGATCATCGCGGCGTTGGAGGCATTGCAGCTTGATGGTCGGGCCGAGGTGATCATCGTGGGGCGCGGCGGTGGCTCGGCCGAAGATCTGGCCTGTTTCAATGACGAGAAGCTGGCGAGAGCGATCTTCGCGGCAGCAGTACCGATCGTCTCTGCCGTTGGGCATGAGACCGATTTCACCATAGCCGATTTCGTCGCTGACCTGCGCGCGCCAACTCCGTCGGCCGCGGCGGAAGTGGTCGCCCCTCACGTTCGTGAGATGGCCCAGGAGATCGCCGACCTACACGATCGCGCTCACGATGCGGTCCTCACGACGTTTCGCGCGGCAAAGTCGGACCTCGATCGCAGCCGTTTTCGCATGAGCCGTGTTGGCCCTGAATCGGCTATCCGCCAGGAGCGACAACGGCTGGATGCGGTACTCGATACGATGCATACGCGCATCGCATCACGAGTCGACGTGGGTCGAACCCGCGTAGCTGCCACGGCGCGCGAGCTGACATTGCTCCATCCGCAGCAGATCATGGAGCGCGGCTACGCCATGGTTCTCGACCGCTCAACCGGCGCGAGAGCACAGTCCGTCACCGCGCTACACGCGAACCAGAACGTGCTGCTGCGATTTCATGACGGTGCCGCGGAAGCGACGGTGACCGGACCAATGGGACCGAACGTGACCGAAAAGACGAAGGATGACGAGTGACATGAGCGAGACGACTGAGAATCAGCCGACGTTTGAAAATCTATCGCAGCAGCTCGATGAGGTTCTCGTCCTCCTCGAGAGGGGCGATCTTCCGCTCGAAGACGCGCTCGCCGCTTACGAGCGGGGCGTCGGACTCGTCCGTCAATGCAACGACCTCCTCGATCGCGCCGAGATTCGCATCTCTGAGCTTTCCACAAGTGTGGCCAACGCCGGACCGGCCCGCTATTCCCCCGAACCACTCTTCCCAGACGACGACGAGGACGAGTAGCCCTCGCATCCTTTACGGTCTCTACAACTCAATCGCGTAACGAAGTGCTTTCGTCGACGCTGCCAGACACAGAGCATGCACCCCTAGTTCTTCGCAATCTCCCGATCTGCGTTACTATGGCCAAGGCACGGCTCTTCGGGCCGGCTCCTGATTGTTTTCGATGGAGTCGGTGTCGAATCCGCGTCCGAGCAGTCGTTCGCTCGCATTCATCCAGGGAGTATTGTGGATGGCGACAGATTCTAAGGAGTCCTTCGCGCCGACCGATCCATCAGGCTGGCGTGATCTCAAATGGCGCATGGTGGGGCCGTTCCGGGCCGGACGCGTGGTGGCCGTCGCGGGACATCCGACCGATCAGGCGACCTTCTACTTCGGCTCGACCGGTGGCGGCGTCTGGAAAACCGACGACGTCGGGCGCACCTGGACCAACATCTCGGATGGCTTTCTCAAACGGGCCTCGGTCGGCGGCATCGCGGTCAGCGAGTCGGATCCCAACGTCATCTACGTTGGTACCGGCGAAGGAACTATTCGCGGTAACGTCTCGCACGGGGACGGCGTCTATAAGTCGACCGACGGCGGCAAGACGTGGACCAACATCGGACTCGCCAACACGCGCAATATCGGACGCGTGCGCGTCCATCCGAACAATGCGGACATGGTCTACGTCGCCGCGCTCGGCCATGCGCACGGACCGAACAAGGAGCGCGGAATCTTCCGCTCCAAGGACGGCGGCGCGACGTGGGAGCACGTCCTTTTCCGCAGCGAAAAGACCGGCGCGATCGACTTGACGATCGACCCGCACAACCCGCGCGTGATCTATGCGGCGTTCTGGCAGACGATGCGCACGCCCTATTCGCTCGAGAGTGGCGGTGAGGAGTGCGGGATCTGGCGCACGCTCGACGGCGGCGATACATGGCAGGACATCAGCCGTAACCAGGGACTGCCACAAGGAACGCTCGGCAAAATCGGCATCTCCGTGTCGCCTGCTCAGGCAGGGACCGTCTATGCGCTCGTCGAGGCCGAGGACGGCGCCGTCTTCAAGTCGACCGATCGCGGCGAGACCTGGGAGCGCAAGAACGAGAGCCGCGAACTTCGCCAGCGGCCCTGGTACTTCAACCATATCTTCGGCGACCCAACCGACGCTGATACGCTCTGGGTGCTCAACTTCTATACCTGGAAGTCGACCGACGGCGGCAAAGAGTTCGATCAGATGCCGACGCCGCACGCGGACAACCACGACCTCTGGATCGACCCGCACAACCCGCGACGCATCATCATCGGTCACGACGGCGGCGCGAGCGTCTCCCTCAACGGAGGAGAGACATGGTCGGACATCCTGAATCAGCCGACCATGGAGTTCTATCACGTGACCACCGACATGCAGACGCCGTATCGCATCTATGGCGCGCAGCAGGACAACACCACCATCAGCGTGCCGAGCCGCTCGAACTATGCGGCCATCACTCAGGCCGAGTGGACCGAAGTTGGCGGCGGCGAGAGCGGCTACATCGCCGTCGACCCACGCGACCCCAACATCATCTTCGCCGGGAGTTATGGCGGGGTCATCACGCGTCTGGACCAGCGCACTGGACAAAGACGCGGCATCAATGTCTGGCCAGAGGCCATGACCGGCCACGGCGCCAAGGACGTGAAATACCGCTTCCAGTGGACCTATCCGATCATGCTTTCACCGCACGATCCAGACACGCTCTACATCACGTCGAACATCGTGCATCGCTCTCGCGACGAGGGACAGAGCTGGGCAAACGTCAGCCCCGACCTCACGCGCAACGACGTCACCAAGATGGAGCCTTCGGGCGGCGTGGTCACGCGCGACAACACGGGCGCGGAATACTACTGCACCATCTTCGCCTTCACCGAGTCGCCGGTGAAGCAGGGGGTACTGTGGGCCGGATCCGACGACGGACTCGTTCACGTATCACAGGACGGCGGCGATTCGTGGCAGAACGTGACGCCGCCCGACCTGCCCGAATGGGCGCTCATCTCGATCATCGACGCGTCGCCGCACGATGCTAGCACCGCGTACGTGGCCGCCACGCGCTACAAGTCGGACGACTTCGCACCATATCTGTACAAGACCAACGACTTCGGAAAGACGTGGAGCAAGATCGTCAACGGCATTCCCGGGGATGACTTCACGCGTGTTATCCGAGAGGATCCGGAACGTAAGGGACTCCTCTACGCCGGGACTGAGACGGGTCTCTACGTCTCGTTCGACGACGGATCAACTTGGCAGCGCTTCCAGGGTAACCTGCCAGTCGTGCCGATCCACGACCTGGTCGTGAAAGACTCGGATCTCATTCTGGCCACGCACGGGCGCTCGTTCTGGGTGCTCGACGATCTGACGCCGATCCGCCTTGCGGCCAGCAGTCAAAAGCAAGCCACGCTCTTCCCACCGCGACCTACGATCCGATATGGAACGATTCGAGGTTTCGGTGGTGGTTCCGGCAAGGGGAACCAGTACCAGGGGGTCGCGGCGTCGCTCGTGACCTTCAAGATGGTTGACGGCGGTAACGGCGACAAGGTCCAGAAACTCATGGACGCTGGTGAGAATCCGGCCGATGGCGTCATGGTCCACTATTTCCTGCCGGAGTCGGGCGAAGACGAGGTGACGCTCACGTTCAGCGATGCCGACGGCAAGGAGATTCGCTCGTTCAGTAGCAAGCCAGGCGACAACGGCAAATCAAAAGAGAAGAAGGTTCCCGCGAAGGCCGGCGTCAATCGATTTGTGTGGGACATGCGCTACCCCGATGCGGTGAACGTGGAAGGCGCCCTGTTCCGCAGCGGCGGAATCACCGGGCCGACCGCTCCTCCCGGCAAATACTCGGTCACGCTCAAGGTCGGCGGTAAATCGCTGAACCAGTCGTTCGAGATCCTCAAAGATCCGCGAGTCGCGGCGACTCAATCCGATTTCGACGAGCAGTTCAAGCTTCTGCTGAAAATTCAGGAGAAGCTCTCGGCGACCCACAAGGGCGTGAACCAGATTCGCGAGGTGCGCGCGCAGGTTGAAGCCTGGGAGAAGCGCACGGCGGATCGGGATGACGCCGTGCCGGTGCACGAAGCAGCTCAGGAGCTGAAGAAGTCGCTCGACGACATCGAGTCGGAGCTGATCGAGAGTCGACTACAGGTCTCGAAGGATCCGCTCCACTTCCCGCTGAAGCTGAACAATCAGCTCACCGCGCTGGCAAGTAACGTGGCCAGCGCCGACGGTGCACCGACCAAGCAGGAGTACGAGGTCTTCGAAGTGCTGTCGCAACGTGCCGACAAGCAGATCGAGGCGCTGCAGGCACTGGTCGACAACGACCTTGCCCGCTTCAACCGCCTCATCTCCGAGACGTCGATGCCGTTGATCGGGTAGTGTGTTTGGCTGGCAAGTAATCGCCCTCACCCCGTCCTCTCTCCCGTCCGAGACGCGGAGAGGGGACGTGACGAGCCAAGGATGAGCGTTGTTCCCCTCCGCCTGTCGCGTATCCGCTTGCGGGTGTGGAGAAGGGCTGGGATGAGGGCGGCATGACATCCACTTGGACACCAAAACGGGCGATCACGTGATCGCCCGTTGTCATCGTCCCGCTTTTTCCGGCCAACTTTTGTCAGTGCGCGACGCTCTTGCCGTCGATCGGCGGAGAGCCGTCGTGGCCGTCAGATGGGCCGCCTCGCGGAGTATCTCTCGGAATCGACTTCAGCTTGCGATAGACGATCAGTGACTCAGGGTCGACCGCGCTCTGGTTACGCGTGGCGATGCTGAAGATGATGTGCAGCGGGATCGCCAGCACAGAAAAGAGCCAGGCATACGCTGCCGCGATCACCGCACATACAACCATATACATGCCGAGCGACCAAAAAAGGATGAACGTGGTGTCGACCACCGTGGGATGACCCAGACTGTCTTTCGTCGTCGCCAGGAAGACGTCGGCCCGCATGCGAAGCCCATTGAAGAAGTAGAAGAACGCCGCCGCGAAGATAAAGGTTATCGCAAGCATGCCGATGCCGTGCTGTCGGCGGGCGTAGATCAACGCGACGCAGACCAGCGAGATTCCGATCAACGCGAGCGTGATGAATCGAACGAGATCTGACGGGATCGCAGTGTCGAAAACGTCCGACTTGTAGCGCGTACTGGCACTCAAACTGTAGCCGAGAAGCTGCCGCCAGTTGTCGAACGTGGCGATCCACAACGGCAGAAAGACGGCGAGAATCAACGCCGTGCGCCCTACGATGCGCCAGAAGAGCTTCTTCTCGGTCCAGTAGTCACGGACTCCAGACCAGTGGCGCTGGGCAAAGACCCCGAGAAAGACGAGAAACATGATCGTCAGCGGGAAGTCACCGGAAACGAATTTGTAGAGCATGTCCCCACCAGCTAATCACGCCGAAAGCGGCCAACGGTAAATCGCGGGCTAAGTGTACTCGGCAGACCGTCATCTTTCGATGTGAAATCGTCTTGGCAACTACGCTAATCGACCAATAAGCGGCTCGCCACCCAGCACGTGGAAGTGAAGGTGATCGACCGACTGCTTCGCATCGCGTCCCACGTTGGTCACGAGTCGATAGCCAGAGGCATCGATCCCTTCCTCGCGAGCGACCTGGATCGCCGCGTGCACCAGCCGGCCGGGCAGCTCAGGTTCAGATTCAGCCGCGTCGATCAGAGACGTGTAGTGTCGATTGGGCACGAGCAGCACGTGCACACGGGCTTGTGGTACGACGTCCCGAAAGGCAGTGACGTCTTCATCTGAATATAGGATGTCGGACGGTGCATTGCCCGCCACGATCCGGCAGAATATGCAGTCTGAAGTCCACCTGGTGTCCTTTCCCGTTTGAGGCCCGGAGTATACTCGCGTCGATACGAGAGTGGGGTCCATGCCTGAGCTTCCAGAAGTCGAAACCGTACGACGCAACTTGCAGTCGCTCGTCACCGGCGCGGTCATTCGCGACGTTGAGCTGGGCGAATTTACGGGCTGCATCGCCCAACCGGAACCCAATGAATTCGTCGCGCGTCTTCGTGGACAGCGAATCGCTGGAACCGATCGGCGCGGCAAGAATCTCTTCATTCTGCTGGAATCGGGCGACGCCGTTGCGATCCACCTGCGCATGACTGGCGATCTCACCGTCGTTTCGCCCGACGAACCGCGCGGCAAGCACCATCACCTGGCGTTCGCATTGGACGATGGACGTGAGCTGCGCTTCTCCGACACACGCAAGTTTGGGCGCCTGCGGCTCCTGACTCCTCCCGAGTTTGCGGAATTCAGGTCGACCATCGGTCCAGAACCGCTCGACGACGACCTAACGGCACAGCGCTTCTTCGAGATGCTTCAACGTCGCGGTCGGGCTATCAAGCCGCTGATCATGGATCAGGCGTTTCTGTCCGGAGTCGGCAACATCTACGCCGATGAAGCGCTCTATGCCGCAAGGATCCATCCACAACGCCCGTCGAACTCAATCTCAGCCGACGAGGCCGCCGGGCTACTCAACGCGATAAGCGTCGCATTCCTCGACGCGCTCGGACGTGGTGGAACGACGATTCGCGACTACCGCAACGGCCTCGGTGAGCGCGGCGAGAACCAGGATTACCTCCAGATCTACAGCCTCAACGAAGGCGACCCTTGCCCTCGCTGCGGAACGCCGATCAATCGCATCGTTGTTGGTCAGCGGGGCACGCGCTTCTGCCCCAATTGCCAGCCAGCGCCAGATCAGGCGTAGGCGCGGTCGATTTCAGCCAGCACGTTCGCGTCGTTCGGATCGAGCACCGGATACTCCGCCTCGATCAGCTCCGTGTGCTTCATCCCGGCACCCGTCGAAAAGAGGATCGTCTCGTCCGACGCCTTCAGGAACCCGTTGGCTCGCAGATTCTTGGCGGCCGCGACCACCGCCCCGACCTCCGGTGAGGCGAAGATGCCTTCTTTAGACGCCAGCTCTCGCACGCCAGTCATGATCTCGTCGTCACTCACCGCGATACAGGTTCCGCCGCTCTCGCGTACGGCATCCAGGATCAGGTAATCGCCGATGGCCACCGGTACTCGCACGCCTGGCGCGATGGTGCGAGCTCCCTGCCACAGCTCGGCATGGCGCTCGCCCTTCTCGAAGGCGCGCACGATTGGCGCGCATCCCTCGGCCTGCACCACGATCATCTTCGGGCGCTCGGAGCCGATCAAGCCCATGGCTTCCAGCTCGGCGAAAGCCTTCCACATGCCGACGATGCCGGTGCCGCCGCCGGTCGGATAGATGATCGCATCCGGCAGACGCCAGCCGAGCTGCTCGGCGAGCTCGAGACCCATGGTCTTCTTGCCTTCGGCTCGATACGGCTCTTTCAGCGTCGAGACGTCGAACCAGCCGCGAGCGTCACAGCCGATCTTGCCGATCTTGCCGGCATCGTTGATCAGGCCATCGACCAGGAAGACTTTCGCGCCGTAGGCCGTGCATTCGGCCTTCATGACGGACGGCGCATCCTGCGGCATGAAGACGTAGGCGTCCAGTCCGCCATTGGCCGCGTATGCCGACATGGCCGCGGCGGCGTTTCCAGCAGATGGAATCGAGACCGCCGACGCCCCGAGCTCTTTGGCACGCGAGACCGCCGCGGCCAGACCACGCGACTTGAAGCTGCCGGTCGGGTTACGACCCTCATCCTTGACCTTGAGCTGCTCAAAACCAAGCGCGTCGCCCAACCGCGGAGCGTTCAATATCGCAGTGCCACCCTCGCCCAGCGTCAGCGCGTTGACTGGATCCTGGACCGGCATGATCTCGTGATAGCGCCACAGATTCCAAGGACGAGTGAGCAGGGACTCCTTGGTCATCTGCTTGGCGGCCGCGGCCAGATCATAGCGCGCGTAAAGGACCTTGCCGCATTCGGGGCAGGTCGTAATCAAGTGGTCGGTCGAATAGGTCGCACCACAATTGGTGCATTCGAGATTGGTCAAATGGCTGTACACAGCATCTCCTGCTCGTCTCACTCGTCAGCGTGGCCATTCGCGCGCCACCTTGGATTGTAGCCCAAATGTCGGAGTTTCGAGACTTGAAACAGTCAAATTGACGGGCCATTGGCCTTGCGGCAGAGCAGGACGATCGGGCGTCTGGACTGCCGTTTATCCCACTGCTATACTCAGGACAGATACGAATGCGGGTGTAACTCAGCTGGAAGAGTGTCTGCTTCCCAAGCAGAATGTCGTGGGTTCGAGTCCCATCACCCGCTCTAATCCGCGTCAGAATCACGAAAACCGCCCCCACAGGGGCCGGTCTTTTGTTGCCACAACGTCGCACGACACGCTAACTGGACGATTTCTGGTACAATAAACCCGGTCGCGATGTGTTGGATCACGACCGGGCAAGAGTCAGGAAAGGGTAAGTTTCCATGACCCCACGCAATGCTACATCACCCACGGCGCTAACCGACACCTACGACATGCTGGCCCGCTCGTACCGGCGCACGCTGGAAGCTGAGGGCAAGAGCCCGAAAACCCTCGTCACGTATTTCGAGGGGATCAACGGACTCAAGCGGTTTCTTATCGACCACGGCATGCCCACCGAACCGACGGACATCACCCGCGAACACATTCAGGAATACATCACCGGTCTGCTAAGTCGCTACAAGCCAGCGACCGCAAGCGTTCGGTATCGCGCGCTGCGCTCGTACTTCGGCTGGCTGGACCTCGAGGGCGAGATAGACGTGTCTCCCATGGTCCGCATGAAGCCGCCACACGTTCCGGTCGAACCGCCCGCCGTACTCACTGAGACCGACCTCAAGCGTCTCCTCAAAGCCTGCGAGGGTTCGGACTTCAACGCCCGACGTGACACGGCTATCGTGCGGTTGTTTCTGGACACCGGCATGCGGCGCGCCGAATTGGCGGGGCTGAAGGTGGAGGACGTCGACCTCGACAACCGCGTCGCGTTCGTCACTGGCAAGGGACGCAAACAGCGCGGCTGCCCGTTCGGGCGGCGTACGGCGCTTGCGCTGGATCGCTACATCCGCACGCGCATGCATCACCGTGATAGTCACCGCCCGGAACTCTGGCTCGGACACAGCGGGCCGATGACCGGGAACGGCGTCTATCAGGTCATCACCGCACGCGCCGAACAGGCCGGGTTAGGCCATATCAAACCCCATCAGTTTCGACACTCATTCGCCCATGCATGGCTCGCGAGCGGCGGCGGTGAAGCGGACCTGATGCGTCTGACCGGCTGGCAGTCGCGCTCGATGCTCCAACGCTACGGCGCGAGTGCCGCCGATGAACGCGCCCGCGCGGCGTATCAAAACCTCTCACCAGGAGACCGGCTATGAAGCGCGAGGGATTGCCGACTTATGGCTATGAAGCGTGGCTCGATAAGCGCGGCCGTATCCGGTGCGGGGCGGTGAATAGAAGGTGTGAGGGCGCATTCGGCGTGCTGAGAGTGAGAGACGGCTACGCAGAATTCCCCGACGGCTGGCACCGTGAACAAGATGGCGTGTGGCGCTTGTCACACCATGCCGGGCGACGCCATGACCGCGGTCGTGTGCCGCATGACCGCACACTGCATCTTACTTCGTACAAGCAACCGAATAAGGCACAATGGGCGCGCATCGACGAAGACTCACTGCTCCTGCCGATCGTGGCGTGTTGCCCGCTCTGTGGACATCGCAACCTTCTCGACTGGAGCCTGATCGAAGCCTAGCGCGCTGCAGCGCTTGTGCGAGACGCTGTAGCATGGTATTGTACTCGCAATAGCAGACCGGTTTTCGCGGCTGACCGCGACACTCTTCCCGCATGAGCGGCATGGGTGGCGCAGGGAGGCCGTGTCCGTGTCTCAGTCAGTTTCACCTCTCGCCGCCCTACCGCCACGATTCGATTCGACCGAGATGGCCCAACGCGGCCGTATCGGCGCGTACGTCACTCATTCAAGGCATGACCCCAAGGAGACGACGCAGGCCGCGCGTACGGCCTTCCTGGCGCGTTTTGAGCGCGAGGTTGACCCTGACTCCGTGCTGCCCGAAAACGAGCGCCTACGGCGTGCTGAGGCCGCTCGTAAGGCGCATTTCTCCCGGCTGGCCTATCTGTCGGCGAAGGCGCGGCGCGCCCGGAAGGGCGGCGCGAGATGAGACAAGAAGAAGCCGCGACCGGCAAAGTCGCGGCAAGCGGTGCGACCGGGGCAAGTCTCACACAGTGTGAGTATACCGCAGCCGCATCGAACCCTCTACAGCTTCACACCCTCTACTGCGACCGCAAACACTGCGGCTGTCTGCCACGCTGGCGGCGCTGTCCAGCGCGCGACTGGCTGGCGGTGCAGCGATGACGACAACGGTCTCGACAATCCGCGACCTCTGCATGAGCTATGCACAACTCGGGCTCGTGGTCCTTCCCAAGCGGGGCAAGCATCCCGTATCCATCGTCCTAGACGAGCATGGGCAACCACTCCGTAACCCCGATGGCACACTCGTACGCTGGAAGCCCTTCCAAGAACGATTCCCGACCGACGCCGAATGGGACGCCGCCGAATGGCATCGTGCGAATGGCATCGCATCAATCATCGGGGCGGCCACCTGGCAGTCCTGGCCTGGACTGTGGGTACTCGACATCGAAGCCGAACACCGGGCAGCCGGTGAACA
Source organism: uncultured Chloroflexia bacterium (assembly GCA_963822235.1). GTDB lineage: Bacteria > Chloroflexota > Chloroflexia > Thermomicrobiales > Thermomicrobiaceae > CALAGB01. The sequence continues at coordinate 834,843 of CAWGGU010000001.1, read as the reverse complement.
GTGGCTTGACGCGAATGTACCGGGCTGGCGTGACGGCGTGGTCGTGGAAACGGGCAGCGGTGGCCTCCATGTCTACGCGCTGCATTCCGGACCCGTACAGATTGATTCAACAATCTCCTGGGGCGAGATTCGCGGCCGTGCGGCGGTGTGCGTTCTGCCACCATCAATCCATCCGGACACCGGCAACGTGTACCGCTTCCTCTCTGAACGCTGGATGAACCTCCCGACGATCGACCCCATGGGTGTGCCGGGCGCAAGCCCGAAGCAATCGGGCGAGACGTTCAATGAGCCGGGCTGGGCGGCTGAATGGCTACGAACACCACTGCCGCATGGAAGCCGACGCGGGCCGGATGGAATCCCCAAGATCATCGGACATCTGCGCTCGAAGAACGTCGAGCTTGAGACGGCCGTCGCGATAGTCGAACAATGGGATAGTAACAACCCCGAACCGCTCGGAGCGGACGAAATCAGGCGGCACGTCAGGTCGATGTATGGACGGTACGAGGCACCGGGTGAACCCGCGCATTTTGCCCCGTTGAATGGACCTTCTGTCAGTTCTGTCAGTGCGATAGCACAGGGTGAAGAGCCCGAATGGGCGGCGCGTCTCCTGCTTCCGCCGACATCAGCAAGCGCACCCAGCCTACCACCTGCGATGATCCCCGAGCGGTTCAGAACGTGGTTAGTAGACGTTGCCGACCGGGCAGCCATCCCGGTGGAAATGACCACTATCCCCGCGCTTGTGGCCGTTGGTGCTGTCATCGGGCGTCGTGTCGGCATTCGTCCGAGTCGCTTGATGACTACGTGAGTATCCCGAACTTCTGGGGTGCCGTGACTGCGCGCCCTGGCCTGATGAAGACGTACGCGGTTGATGAGGCATCCAAGCCGCTCGGCCGGTTAGCCACTACGGCAAGCGAACGATACGCCGCAGAGATGGATCTCGCGGAAGCCAAGGTCTGACCGGATCAAAGCCGAGCTCGACGCACTCAAAGGCAACCTGAAGGATGCGGTGAAGGCGGGCAAGCCGACCGGAACCATCGAAGCATCACTCGCCACGAAGCGGGGCGAACTGCGCGACAACGAAGTAACTGAGCGCCGCTATCTGACCCATGACGCCACGGTTGAAAAACTGGGTGAACTGCTGCCGAGAATCCGCGTGGCTTGCTCCTCCAACGTGATGAACTGGCTGGCTGGCTGCGATCGCTGGACCGACCGGGCCGTGAAGGTGACCGCGAATTCTATCTTGAAGCCTGGAACGGAACGGGGAGCTACACTGTCGATCGTATCGGCCGTGGCACCCTGCATATTCCATCACTCACGCTATCAATCGTTGGCGGGCTCCAACCGGGCGAGTTACGGCGCTATATCAGTGGTATTCTTCTGTGCGACGGAGCGGGTGCTGATGGATTCTTGCAGCGCTTCCAGTTGCTCGTATGGCCTGACGGGACTTGCGGCCTGGAGACAACCGTCAGGGTGGCCGAATAAGGCCGCACGTAACAATCGCCTATCGAGATGTACAAGTAGCTTCGAAGAACTCAAACCCGAAGCCATCGGAGCGACTATCGAGTCAGGCGAAATCCCCTACCTACGGTTCGCTCCGGCTGCACAGACCCTCTTCGACGGCTGGCGTGATGAACTCGAACGGCGGCTGCGGTCAGACACGTTGACGGACTCGCCAGCCTTTGAATCCCACCTCGCAAAGTACCGCTCGCTCATGCCCGCGCTGGCGCTCGTATTCCACCTGATTGACGCCATCGGAGACGAACACCCCGGCATGGTGTCGGAAGGTGCGACACGGCTTGCGGCGGCATGGTGCGAATATCTCGAGCTTCATGCGCGCAAGGTCTATGACGCCGAACTGCGCGGCGATATCGCGGCGGCACATCTCCTTTGGAGAAGATCATGGCCGGAGCGATTGTCGACGGGCATCAGGTCAGAGAGATTTACCGCTCGCAGTGGTCTGGGCTGACCACTGCTGAGCGCGTCCATGCTGGCCTTGCTCGTCTGTCAGAGGCGAACTGGATACGCATTGAAACGATCCAGACACGCGGGCGTCCATCGGAGATCGTGCGTCTGCATCCTGAGCTGAGAGGTGTGGATAATGTCTCAATTTCACTCGCGCTGGCTCACTGAAAATCAGTCGCAAACCCTGTGCTATTCAACTGACGAAACTGACAAAAGCCCTTCTGTCAGTGATGTCAGTGCAATAGTAGACGGTTTGGAGCCGAATTCCACGGTCTGTACCGAATGTGGAAAACCGCTCCATCTCCCTGTAGACACAGGTCATCAGGCGCTGCTATGGCTGCCTGAGTGAACTGGAACGTGTCGACGTGCTGGCGTCGATGCGGCTGCGACGTGAAGAGACAAGAGCAAAGGTCGCGGCTCGCGTCGAACAACTGCGGATGGGAGACGAGTTATGATCCTGCGAGATTTTCCCGGAAGCCTACTGCGCCATCGTCGGCCGCACGCCAGAGCATGAAGCGGACCCGTCCCGCTTGCGGGCAGCCCATGAGGCCGCGACCCGATCCACCTCTCTGCGAGAGGCGGGCTACCGCGTGAAGCCCTGGCATGCTGGACCACGCTCGCCAGGATCAACCCGGATCAATGGCTTCTGGACCCACGATCCCGACCTAACGCGCGGCTGGCTGGATCATCAATACAACTTCTGACCCCCAGACGGCGCACACGATCTATCGTCTCCGAGCCCTATCACATCGACGCGGCCAGCTCTGACGCGACTGATAAAGTTGCAGGACGCCGGCTGGTCCATCTCGATCGATGCCGCGCGAGCGCTCTGGTATCCGGGGCGCACCGTCGCGGTCTGGATTCAGCGTAAGGCGGCGCGTCATGATCGACTGACTCTACCCAAACCCGCGAACGCGTATGCCGGACAACCTGATCCGCTCGATTGCGACTGCGCCGCACCTCAGGCGACTCATCGCGCGCCGTGGTTCGCGCTGGCACCTCGCCGGATGCCCAGGGCGGCGACCTCGGAGCGCCGCAGCGCTGGCTTTACTCCGGATGCCTCAGTTGTCTCGCGCTGTGCTCGCGCTTGTTGGTTCCGCCTGAGCAGGGCGACAGTGCGATTGAGCTCCCGGCATGACTGTACGGCACGCATCGTACTCGGCATAGTCTTCCGGCGATGCGATGCAACCGCGATACTTCCGATCACGTCTCTAGGACAGCTGAACGCCGAACCTATCGGCCGCCTCGATCGGGCTGGGATCGGGGCGGCAGAAAGGAATCAGAACCCATGACCGACCCAACACCGCAGGAATCTGATGCAGGCGAGGCTACTCCGGCGGCGATTCGCCTGCATCCCGGCGTTGTCCCGCCCGACACCGCGGCACCTTCGGCCCGGTGCCTCCGAACGCCCGGTTGCCGACGACCGCAACGACCGCGACAGACCCGTACGCCTCACGGGCGCGGACGCGTACGTGGAATGTCGACCGCAATCCGAAGCCCATATGCCGCGCCGCCCGCACCGAACACGCACGGTTAAGTGAAGAGAGACGTGGACTGATGGCTACAGAACCGAACCGATGCACAGCCAAGCGTAAGGACGGCGGAGACTGCCAGGCGCCGGCCCTCGAGGACGGGTATTGCTTCGCACATTCTCCGTCCCGCAAGGCCGAGCGGGACGAAGCGCGACGGCGGGGCGGTAAGAACAGCGCGAAAGTGATCCGGCTCCGCGGCCTGGTCCCGCCTCGACTGACTGGTATTTATGACAAGCTCGAAGCCGCTTTCGACGAGGTGCACGATGGTGCGACTTTCAGCCACGTCACGGCGCAAGCCCTCGCGTCCTTGGCCCGGGCGATGGTGAGCGTGTTGACGGCTGGCGAGCTCGAGGAACGAGTACGCGGCCTCGAAGCGCAGTCCGAGCAACTGAAGGAGAATCCCGACGATGGCAAGCCTAGCGCAGCGCCTCGCGGCAACTTGACCGGCTGCAAGACGCCGAAATCGACCGTCAAATCGAGGACGACGGCCGACGTGTTCCTGAGCCGACCCGCGAGCTCGGGAGATTGCTCGCGGAGCTCGACCAACTGATCGAAGCCGTGCCCGCGCCCGTACCGCCTGGCTGGCAGCCGGGCGCGGCTCCTTGCTCGGGAACTCTTGGAGGCGGAGCCGGATGATCGGGAGCGGATGCGACGCTACCTATGGGGCTGGGAACGGGTCGACCGAATCCGATCCGGTCGTGACCTGGCAACGCGAGCTCGGCTGCCTCGTCGAGGATCGTGGCCCGTTGCGCTCGTTCACCCCGTTCGACGGAAGGCCGCTGTGATGGACACCCCATGGAAGCCTGAACACCCCATGCTATCCCCGGTTCGTGGCACAAAATGTCACAGTTTTCACGCGAACAAACCGCTGAACGCCCCCGAAGGAGCGACCCGATGACAACCGCGACGAAATCCAAGGCCACGACCAGCGCAGTCGCTGAAGTGACCCGCCTGCACGAGCGGGAACATGCGCTTGATGCGGAGATGCTGGCCATTGCGGAGAAGATCGACACGCTGGATCAAGCCGCACGTGTAGCGACCCGTGACGGTGGAAGCGTTCGCCAGCAACTCGAGGCCAAGCAGCGGGCAGCGGTCGACCGCGAGACCGCTCGCTATGCCGTCGATCATGTTCGCGCACTCAGACGCGAACAGATCCCGCGCGCGTGGGCAGAACGCGCCGCGACGATGCGCTCCGAAGCGGCGGAACTTGACGCACAGGCCGCCGAACTGGATCGACAAGCCCAGCCACATCTCGACGCATTACGGGCCATCATGGGGACGCCGTACATTCTCCGGGCGCGCTTTGAAGCGCTGGCGGCACGCACGGGGAGCTACGTCGAGTCTCCGAGTCCCCAGCCACGAACGGACCAATTACGTGATGAGGCGACGACCATCCGCGAACGAGCCAGCCACGAAGACCAGCGCCGGTTTGAATTGCGGCGCATCTTTGGCGGGACCGTTGACGAACTGATCGACCAGGCCACAAAAGACCCGTACGACTTCGCGCCGGCGCGTCACGAGATCCGTGCATGGGTTGTCTCGCAGGTGGAAGCCCAGCAAGTCGCTGAACGCAGGGCGAGCAACGCCTACCAGGAACGCCGAGTCACGGCTGCGGCCCGTGGGTTGAGAGAGACCGGCATAGCGACGCTTCGGTATCGGCTGGAGTGGAACGCGGGAGTCATCCTGCCCGCGAGCGGCATTGCCTGATGGATCAGTCCGTCGCCTACCACGAGGCCGGCCACGCGCTGGCGATGCTGGCATTGATGGGCGGCTTTCACGCCGTCTCGATCGAGGCTGACCCGACGTCGCTGGGACGGGTGACGCCGTTCAGCGATGCAGACCGTGCGCTCATTGCGGGCGACCTTGCCGCCGTGCAGTCCGCCGTCTCGCCACGGGTGGCGCGTACCTTGGTTTCAATCTCGTGTGCTGGCGCGGCGGGCGAACTCGTGGCCCTTGGATACGTCGACTGGGACGGCTGCGCCGTCGACTTTGCGACCGTCGCGCGACTGGTCGACCAGATTGACGAAGCGGAGCGAGCCGAGGCGTTCGGCATGCCGGACCTTGACGATGGGTTGAACCTTGCCCCTTCGCCGCTCGACGTCTGGCACCACACGGTCAAGGACGTCGCCGCGTGGCTGAACACGCCCGAGCAACAATCCAAGCTGGCGGCTCTGGCGCAAGCGCTGGCAGATCGGCGCACACTCACCGGCGCCGAATCACGCGTGATTGTGGACGCCGCCACGTGATCGGGCGACACCGCGAACGGCGCACGATCAGCCTGTTTCACCACACGCTAACTGGACACATTCCGCACGTGACGGTTGCCCGTTTTCCCTATGAAATCAGGCAATCGCCACAGCGCAAACCCTTCGCTACTTCCCAAGCAGAATGTCGTGGGTTCGAGTCCCATCACCCGCTCCAGAACGACGAGAACCGGCCCGCACGTTGCCGGTCTTCTTGTGTTCTGATGCGGGTTGATGAGAGACGCGGGCGGCTTTCGTTCAGACAAGCCTAACCAAAATCTTCCGAAATGATCGACGAATCAGGTGTTTCCCGGCACCGCTCTCGTATTCGGCATCTTCATCAATTGTGTGTAGCGCCCAATCGTTCCCGATCCGTACGCGACCGTCTTGAAAACGGACGCCGCACCGAATACTACTGCTCCAACGATCGACACCCGAACGTCGCCGCCGACCATCCACGACCAGAAGCCGAAGAAGAGTGTGAACCGCAGCCCCGCTCCGAGAGAAAGCCACCACCGTTGATTTTCATGCCAATGGGCCAGAGTCTCGATCCGGGCAAGAATCAACAGCGTGTCGAGGAACGTCACCACGCCGATAAAGAGGCATGCGGCGACCGTCTCTGACTGGCTGAGTCCTCCCAACCGCGCGACGATGGCGGAACTGATGATCGATAAGGCGCCCGAAAGACATGCCGCCAGCCAGGCGTGTCTCAAGCGCCACACCCCGAACCGATCCGTCAAGACCGTAATTACGTGGAAATCCATGAAGCTCGGCTCTCATTGCGGTTCAGTTCGGTTGAACGTTGATAAAGCCATCATACGCGGGGCCGTCAATCGAGGGAAATCGAGCGGCCCGCCTATTCAGCGTTTCACGTTGCGCTTTCGAGTTGACAGGCATGTCGACTTCGACCTCAGTACTGGCTCGACTCCATACCATACAGACGTGCATTGTTGATGTCGCCATACGGGTACACCGACCAGCAAATCGGCGTCGGCGGCAGGGTCATATGCTCCGCGATGCCGCCCCAGAGACCCTTACACAGATCGTTCCAATTCGAGCCGACGCGGTTGATTTCGCCGTTGATCTTCTCGCGGTCCGCGTCGGGTTTGGCGTGATCGCGCTCGTCGACGAGCTTGTTGTACTGGTCTTGTAGAATGCGGCAGACCTGTTGGAATGTATCTCCACCAGGTGGAACGCGCTCGGCCGCGGCGTTGTTCAGCGCTATTCCAAGCGCACTCCACAGCGAGATTGCGGCGAGGATGGCGAGGATACAGCGGACGACGGTCGACGTCGAAGCGTAGCGAGTAACCGGGGATATCAGGAACGTAAGTGACACCCTACTTGGGTCATGGAACGGTTCGCCAACCTGCAGGTGTCACTTACGTTGGCCTGAGGAAATTACGATCGCAGCCTAACGCTTTACAGTGGGTGGGCCTAGTCCGACAGCCGAACCGTGACGATGCCGCCAGCCCCAGGGGTCCAACCGTTTGATCCATCCCATTCGCCGAGTCCGGACGGCGTCCCAATCACATAATCGGAAAGCAGTTTGCCGTCGTGGCAGTTCCCTGAAGGGCTGCAACTTGAGACCAGGAACGCGCCCACGGTTTGAACAAAAAACTTGTCGCCCACCATCCCGGAAGCGATTGGTACGATCAAGACACAGTTGTCAGCTGTGCTTTTCTTTGTTCCCGCAGCACAACCCTGAACACCGGCCACGCGAGCACTCGTTGGCCCTGCTCGATCACCATGATCGTAGTCAAACAGACCGGGAATCGAAAGCCCATTGTTGTCCAAGTTGGCAGCGTCCCCCTTGAAGCTTTGATTATTGAGACCGCAACTCGCGACGTGAGGTTTATGGAGCTCGTACGTCTTTCCATAGGCACCTGGGTCGATTTTGTAGTTGGAGCTCCCGCCTGAACCGTCGCCACTTGTGGCCGTGCTCGTAGCAGAGGCACTTGGGGTTGGAGTTGTCTTCTTATTCAAGAATTCCACTTGGTACTTGGAACTTGACGACACTGAGTACGTCAAATAATCCACGTTCGCAGTCGGAGATGATGGCTGCACGTCAGCAGTGCTCGTCAAGATCGAAAAATTCCCACCGTCAACCAAATTTGTATCGACGCCACACAGGATGAACGGACTGTCGCTTCCAACTCCGGTTGTCACAGCTTGTACGTGCGCTGTCGCGCTCGCGGACGTTGAAACGGTTTTTGGAGCGCCGGGTACGATTCGGATGAAGTACGTATCGTGCTTCTCGGTCACGCTGATGTGCACGCCCGTCGCGTTAGATGGCACGGGTGCCGTGCAGTCGGCGACGCGCTCATCATTGTCGTCAACGTAATAACAATCATAGGTTTGAGAAACAGTCGCGCTCATCTTGTTCTGGCTGACCATCGCGGCAACGTCGGTGTTCGCGGCCAGCCCAGGGTTGCTCGTGTTCCATGTGGCCAGAATGTGCGCGCCCGCGAGCGCGGCGGAGTCCGCCGCATTCTGAACGGTGCGGCGTTCAGCAAAGGCAACGCCGAGATCGACCGCAAGTCCGATCATAGCTGTCATGCTGACGGCGAGAGCCGCCACCATGATGATGATCTGACCTTTGGACGCTCTTCGAAGTCTCGACTTGGTTGTTGGTTCATTGATCAAATTGGTCGCCTCAACTATATGCCGACGGTCGATCAATCAAAATCTACGGGGGATGATGTGCCAGGCTGATGACCCATTGGTCACGACTTTGATTCGCCGTTTGGCTACTCGTCACGTCTCGGGTTCTCACGACATGACCAGGTGAAGGTCTTCCATGCGCAACCGCTAATATGCTGTAATCGATGAGGGCTTCACGTGACCATCCGTCGAACTGCGGCTCGCTTTCACATTCGACGTCCGTCATCGTCGACGGAGAGGCGCTTCGACCGTCACCTTGATTACATTCGATTTCGCTTGAAAACTCGTAGGTTAGAGATTGAAAGCGGCGACGAGGTGTGCTCTCGATGACACGACGCGTCCAACGCGAACTAAACTGAAGCGAGACAGTGTCGTCCCGAAATCAACGTGGATCAGGAGAAGCGTCAAACATGCGCTTTTTGCGGCGCCGAGGTAATAAAGAGCCAGCCAACGAGACCTATGAACAGCGGCTACGAGCCATCGGTCGGCAGCTCGACCAGGACGAAATGCGCTTCAACCTGCTCATTGAATCGCCTGATGGGTTCCTCCTGAAGGCGGATGTGATATCCGACCGCATGCAGGGCGACTCTCAACCAGCCTGGGTGTCTCGTTCGTTCTGGTTGAAGGGCGGCGACATCAAGATCATTGTCGACGACGCCCGCAACGCCCGGAAACGGTAACGCGAGTCCGGCTAGCGGTGCTCTTCTACATCTACCTGCTTGCACATATCGAGCACCGGGCACGTTGAACACTTCGGGCGCTTCCCGGTGCAAATGTGTTTGCCGAAGGGCACCAGCAGCCGATTCAGATCGATCCATTTGTCACGCGGCAGTGTCTGCTCCAACGCTTCGCTGGTGGATTCGGGTGAGTTCGATTGCACGATACCCCAGCGGTTTGTGATGCGATGGACGTGAATGTCGACGGCGACATGCGGCTCGCCGCACGCAATGCCGAGCACCAGGTTGGCACATTTGAGACCAATGCCCTTGAACTCCATCAAGGCCGTCTGGTCGCACGGAATCTCTCCATCGAACGTCGTCAGTGATTCATGAGCGATTGCCAGCATCTGTTCGGCCTTGGCTGCGTGAAACGAGCTCTGGCCGATGAGCTCGTCGATCTCGGCGGCGCTGAGCTTCGTCATCTCAGCTGGGGTGCGAGCGCGTTCGAAGAGACGTCGCGCCACGATCAGGCTCACCTCGTCGCGTGTGCGAATGGAGATCATGCAGGCGACCAACTGCTCGAAAGCAGAGTCGAACCCGTCCTGCGCCAATTCGAAGAGCATCGCGGGCGGAAATGGCTTGATGGCATCGTCGATTCGATCGAACGCCACATTCACGTCAAACGGTATCTTGGCCATTCGGAAACACCTCACGTCTCTCCGGCTCAGTACTCGTAGCTGGCTGGCTGCTCCTCACGCAGAAATCAATCCAGGTACCGCGGAATTTATCGATCGGCCGGTCGGTTAGGCCTGACGACAGGTACTTTTGACTTGAACTACATCGCGAGGAGGGTTTTTGGCCGCCAACCCTGAATATCCACACACCGACTTCGACACGGTGGGACCGTCAATCGGTGCGCGCTTTCCCGACATTATTCTTCCGGACCAACACGGGAACGTGATCGACCTTCATGAGCATCGCGGAAACCGCCGCGCCGCAGTCGTCTTCTACCGCAGCGCGAGCTGGTGACCATACTGCAAGACGCAGCTCGTTGAGCTGCAGCGCAAACAAGCTGAATACGAGAACGCGGAAATCGCCGTCGTGGCTATCAGCTACGATGCAGTCGACGTCCTTTCCTCCTTCGCCTCAAGATATGGCATCGAATACCCACTGCTGTCCGACGTCGGGAGTCGCGCGATCCGAGAGGTCGGCCTGTTCAACCATCAAATCGTTCAACAGCAGGCCGCGAACGGATTTCCGGTGCGCGAGTCTTACTTCGGACTGCCATATCCGGGCACATTCGTGCTGGACGAAGCTGGCGTAGTTCGCGATCGCTGGTTCGAGCAGAACTATCGTGTGCGCCCGACGCCGTCCGCCATCTTTGAAGAGAGTTTTGGCGCAGACGAGTCCGCGGCAGTCGAGGCTGAGGGGCACGCTGGTGACCTAGCTGCGCGGGTGTGGGCGGGCACCGACACCTATCACCCGCTTCAGCTTCTGAATTTGAACGTCGACCTGGCGATTCCAGACGGTCTCCACGTCTACACGACGCCGATCCCAGACGGATACGTTCCACTCTCTATTTCAATCGACCCACTAGACGAACTCGACGTTCGCGAGATCAAGCAACCTCCATCCAGGCGTTTTCACATGGAGGCGCTCGGCGAGACGTTCCAAATCCTGGAGGGCAACACGCGGATACGCGTGCCAATCGTGTTGAGCAAGAACGTTGGAGACGTCGATCTCGCCATTCGAATCGGCTACCAGGCGTGCAGCGACTCAGAATGCTTCATGCCCAGCGAGCTCTCGCTCAATCTGCCGCTTCGGGCAGAAGATAACGTGCGCTGATCCATTCGTTGGCGGCGGCGCCCATCTGGAAGCGGTATGGCGTATTATCGACGGGTCTGCGAGAAGTCAACACATCGGTGATGAACGCGTGTTCGGCACGTGGAAAAGATCATCATCTCCTTGAGTCATGGAACATCCGAAAGGAGAACCCCTCTTGGTCGATCAAAGTCACGACGCCAATCCGCGCAAACGCCCGCTGAAGGTCGGTTTAATCCTGCCCCATTGGGAAGCAGGTATGAGCGGTGCCACACCTGGCTGGTCAGACATCACCGAAATGGCGACGGCGGCCGAGGACATCGGGTTCGACTCCCTCTGGCTCGTCGACCACTTCCTCGTCCCCTACCGCTACCGTGGCGAGGATCACGTTCAGGGCTTCTGGGATAGCTGGACGGTCTTACCCGCGATCGCCGCGATCACGAAGAAGGTAGAGCTTGGCACGCTCGTCACCTGCACTGGGTTCCGCAATCCAGCCTTGATGGCGAAGATTGCGGCAACAGTCGACGAGATCAGCGGTGGACGTGTCATTCTTGGTATCGGCGCCGGTTGGAACGAGTATGAATACCGGGCATTCGGCTATCCATACGACCACCGGGTAAGTCGATTCGAAGAGGCGCTCACCATCATTCATGGGTTGCTTCGCGAAGGTCATATCGATTTTTCTGGGAAGTACTACGAGGCCCGTGAATGCGAGATGCGTCCAAGGGGGCCACGCCCAAACAGCCTGCCGATCATGATCGGCTCCTCCGGGGAGCGCATGCTGCGGCTCACGGCTCGCTACGCTGATTCCTGGAATCGATGGCTGGTCTACAGCCGCAGCCATCCGGATCAGATTCCTGAAGCACGGGAGAAGGTTGACGCCGCCTGCCAGGCCGAGGATCGCGTACCGGGAACGTTGGAACGCACGGCTTCCGTTCAGATCGACTTCAAGGGCACGCAGGACCCGCAGGCTGGCAAAGAAGCCCTCACCGGAACTCCAGAGGAAATCGCGCAGGCCATTCGTGCGTTCGCGGACGAGGGCATCAGCCACTTGCAAATCATGCTGCGGCCAAATACGCGAGAAGCCATCGAGCAGCTCGCTGTAGTGCTCGAGGATCTCGACAGAGGCTGACGTTCCAGCCTCACCGAGGCCTCATACTCCATTGTTCCGCGATTACGTCTGCCAGCAGGAATATTCGGGGCATTCAGGTGGTTTTGGTTCGTGCTGCCAATTGAATGGCGAGTTGACTGAGGTTACTGATCTCGTTATACTCATCGAAGGAATTGGCCGAGCGGAATATTGGCGTCCGCAGCTGCAGGCCTTCCTCGAAACCCGTGGGGGCATAGCTCAGCTGGGAGAGCGCTACAATCGCACTGTAGAGGTCGGGGGTTCGAATCCCCCTGCCTCCACCACGGCCATTCTGTATTCAGACTTGCTACGCCCGTAGCATCGAAGAGTCTCGTTCATTCATATCAGCTTTAGTTACTGGTACGTGTGAGTTCGTCGGCGTTTGTCGGTGCATCAGCCCACAAGTTGGCTGATGTAGCCGTGTCCCCATAAGGCGTTTTGGCGAATCCGCAATGCTGGAGAGGGAGTTTTTCATGGACAAGCCAAAATACCAACTTATTGGTCGTCGGGCCGACCGTCGCGATACGCTCATCTTTCGCGATCGCAAGGGACGCCATTTCATTCGCCCGGCATGCGGTGCGAAGCTCGTGCGCATCACCACGCGTGATGCACAGCGGCTAATGCGCGGGTATGCCTACAACTCCGTGCTCGATGCGATGTGGCGCAATGAGCTGGAGGCCACCGGGCTCGAGTGCCCGCTGCCGATTCCGACAGAGATGGAACTGGTTGCCGGAGAGCTCGACTGATCCACTCGCTCGCCATTACGCTGTAGACGTGAAACCGCCCCGGTCAATGACCGGGGCGGTTCTCTTTGCGTTGGTAAATGCAGAAGCGCCGATGCTACGATGCAGGTTGCGGTCTCATGCGTGGCGGAGACGTCGGCTCGGGCCGTGGCTCGGTCTCCTGCTCGCCACTCGGCTGAGCAACCGCTCGGCCCTCCGCTGGCTTCAACATCGACGGACCATGCAGCATCGGCTTTGGTCGCGGTGCGTCGAAGAGCGCTTCGATTTCCGCCCCGTCGATCGTTTCGTTCTCGAGCAGCAGCATCGTGATCGACTCGAGCTTGTCCATATTCGCGGTCAAGACTCCCTTGGCCCGCGAGTAGGCTTCGTCGATCAGATCGTGGATCTCCTGGTCGATCTCATAGGCCACCGGATCACTGTAGTTGCGCTGCTCGCTGATCTCGCGGCCCAAGAAGACAAGCTCTTCCTTGCGACCAAAGGCCAGCGGACCCAGCTTCTTGCTCATGCCATATTCAGTGACCATACGGCGTGCAAGATTTGTCATGCGCTCGATGTCGTTGGCGGCACCGGTCGAGATCTCCTGAAAGATGATCTCTTCGGCGACGTGACCGCCCATGAAGACGGCAAGCTGATCCTCAAACTGCTTCTTGGTCCAGAAGAATCGATCTTCTTCCGGCAGTACACGGGTGTAGCCACCCATCATGCCGCGGGCGACGATCGAGACCTTGTGAACCGGGTCAGAGTACGGCAGCATTCGCGCGACGAGCGCGTGCCCGGCCTCGTGGTACGCGGTCATCAACCGCTCGCGCTCGCTGATGACGCGGCTCTTGCGCTCCGGTCCGGCGATCACGCGATCGATGGCCTCGGTGAGCTCCCGATTGCCGATCGTCTTCTTGTTGCGGCGAGCCGCGAGGATGGCAGCTTCGTTGACCAGGTTCTCCAGGTCAGCACCGGAGAAACCTGGTGTTTGGCGCGCCAGCAGGCTCAGTTCGACACCTGTCTCGAGCGGCTTGCCACGTGCATGCACGGACAGAATCGCCAGGCGACCGGCGATGTCGGGCCGATCGAGTACTACCTGCCGGTCGAACCGGCCAGGTCGCAGCAATGCGGGATCCAGGACGTCGGGCCGGTTGGTGGCGGCGATGATGATCACGTTGGTGGTGCTGTCGAACCCATCCATCTCGACCAGGATCTGGTTCAACGTCTGCTCGCGCTCGTCGTGACTACCGCCAAGACCAGCACCACGCTGGCGGCCGACGGCGTCGATCTCGTCGATGAAGACGATGCAGGGTGCGTTGCGTTTGGCCTGATCGAACAGGTCTCGCACACGGCTGGCGCCGACGCCAACGAACATTTCGACGAACTCAGAACCACTGATGCTGAAGAAGGGGACGCCCGCTTCACCGGCGACCGCACGCGAAAGAAGCGTCTTACCGGTGCCAGGAGGGCCAACCAGCAGCACGCCGCGCGGAATGCGCGCTCCAAGAGAGGCAAATTTCTCCGGATACTTGAGGAACTCGACGACCTCCGCGAGTTCTTCTTTTGCCTCTTCAACCCCGGCGACGTCGTCAAACGTCACCGTGGGTTTACTGCCGGTAAACATGCGCGCACGGCTCTTCCCAAATGACATGGCTTGATTGTTCGAGCCCTGCGCCTGTCTCATCATGAAGATGAAGATGCCCACTATTAATATCATCGGCACAAGTATGCTGAGGGCACTTATCCAGCTCCCCCAGGAGCTCCCACCGTTAGCTTTGATCGCGACCGCATCCGGCTGAATGCCAAAATAGTCCAGTGCCTGCCAAATATTGACGTTTCCAGGTGGGAGGCGAGTGACCTTGGTCGTGTCACTCTGGATGTAGTGGACGGTGATCTGGGTCGAGCCCTCTTTGGTGTCCAGCTCCTGGACTTTACCTGCCTTGATATCGTTCGCCACGGCCGAAAAGTCGACGTTCTGGGTGTTCTGATTACCGCCCAGCCACGTAAACCATATGGCCACAACGGCAATGATGAGAACAATCCAGACAAAGCCGTTGCGCAACCACTTGTTGTCAGTCATCCATTACCCTCCGACCACGTCGAGCGGATTGCATGCTCCCTGCAAGAGAACCACATTCGCGCGGGCTCGACAGGAGTGGCCGAATTATAGCAGAGAGTTTCGTCAACTCGTTACTCACTCGCCGCCGATGAATTCAGGGCTACAGATGGCGACGAACGGCAAATTTCGGAACTTCCCTGCATAGTCCAATCCGTAGCCGACCACGAATTCGTCGGGTATGTCAAAGCCGATCCAATCGACGTTGACGTCTGCCATTCGCGGACGATCCTTCTTAAGGAGTGCAACGAGTCGAATGTCCGCTGGTTTTCGTCGCTGGAGCACATCGATCAAATAGTTAAGGGTAAGTCCGCTGTCGATGATGTCCTCGACGATCAGGATGCGCCTTCCCTCAATGGTGCGGTCGAGGTCCTTCAGAATCCGCACCACACCCGAGGTGTTGGAGGCGTCTCCGTAGCTCGAGACGGCCATGAAGTCGACGTGAACTGGAATGGTCATCGCCCGCGTCAGATCGGACATGAAGATGAAACCACCGGTCAAAACGCCGATCAACAGGGGATCGTCGCTCGCGTAATAGTTGGATATCTCCTCACCGAGTTGGTCGATTCGCATCTGAAGCGTCTCTTCGTCAATGAGGATACGTTCAAGTCCCTTATGCAGACGGATGTCTCGCAACAGGCTCGTCATCTGGTCGGACTTCCTTTGCGGTTTTCGTAAGTCGCGCCTTCAGCCCTGAGTCTACATCTTCGAAGATGGGCGAGGAAAACCCAGGAATCCACCGTACGACTCCTGCGTGAACGAGGAGCGGAACGTAGTCGCGCAGGCCGCTTGAAATCTTCCGATTCACGAACCAGTCCTGCAACTTGCGCGGAGCGGCAGTCCCGAACTGCACTCGATCGCCAGGGACCCGCGTGCGCAGGACCCAATCCGACTCCCCTCCACTCCACGACACGTCCAGCGTCCAGCCATTGCACAGCTCGAACTGAGTCGCAACTCGAATATGCAATTCATCACTGGATTCGAGAAGCGGCAGAGCGGAGTTACGGCGGACTGCGGGACCGATGCAATCCGACGGCCCAAGCACGGTGCGGTCGTAGTCGACGAGTGCCTCGATACCCGCACCGATCTCGATTCGAGTCGATGCGCGGCCAACGCAAATGGCCCGGCTGACCGCTTCCACCCGTTCACTCGTCAGATCGATGACAGAAGCGAGCCGATGAGCCGTCAGCGCCACGACTCGGCCCTGGATCGGAGACGGAAGCCGCGCGAACGCCTGCCGGTCCACGGCGAGACACGATCCAAATTCCGTGACGCATTGCTCGAAACCATGCCGAGCCAGTTCATCGAGATATGCGGCATCAGCCGCCAGGAGCGACATCGACCGGGCGATCGATCCCTTTGAGCCGGGCGCGATCTGTTCAAGCACGGGGATCAGCTGATGACGCACGGCATTCCGCCGAAAATGCGGATCGACGTTCGTCGGGTCTTCAACCGGTACAAGTTCGTGCTGTGCCGCGTACGTCTCGATCTCGACTCGTGTGCGCTTCAACAATGGACGCAGGAGGTCGATCGACGCCATGACACTGCCGTCGGGAACCAACGGTGTCGTCCGCCGCGAAACCTCACGCATGGCAGTCAGTCCGTCGAGGCTGGTTCCACGCGCGAGTCGCATCAACACCGTTTCGACCTGGTCGTCCAGCGAGTGACCGACGGTCACCCAGGTTGTGTTGAACCGACGTGCCGCCTGCGCGAGAGCCGCGAATCGTGCGTCGCGAGCCGCGGCTTCGATTCCTCGCCCGCGATCCCATGCCCCGACGTCGACTACGACGACCTCGATTGGGACGGACAGGCGCTCGGCGATCCGTACGCACTCGCGCGCATCCTGTCCCGAACCATCTCGCAAGCGGTGATCGACGTGGATTGCCTGAATTTTCGGACCTTCATCTCGATCCCGCAGTATAGCCAGGCTGTGCAACAGGGTCTGAGAATCGACGCCTCCGGAGAACGCGACGATGAGACAGTCGTAAGGACGGAGAGCAGCTCGTTCGAGCGCGGACCGAACGTCGTTCAGCAGCGAGTCAGGGATCGACGGCACATGGATGCCCTTCGATGATGCAGTGGAAACGAGCTGCGATCGCCAAACGTGACGCGGCCAGCAGGTCTAGTCGACGCTCAGAAGCCGCTCATGAGCGAGTGGATCGTCCACGAACTCGACGCGCACACTCATCAGGTCGGCTTCTTTGGCGAAGCGGGCCAGGCGATTCATGTCGGCATACAGGCGGTCAGGAGAAGTAGCGATGATGACGTCAAGATTTCGCGTCCAGACCGCGGTACGCAGACGTCGGAGTTCAGGCCGTTCCGCGTCCACAGTCACGCTGTCATCCCGATAAGTCTGTGTGATCACGTAGCCTTGCTTGTTGGCGTGCTTGCGACAGGCGTCTTCCTGTTTCGCAGGGTCGCTGACCACCTCACCTTTTTCGTTGATCTGAGTTCTGGTGAAAATTCCCGCGCGTACCGGCATGCTCGTGCTCTCCTAGATTATCGATTGCTTAGAAGCTTCATCGCACCGCGAACGACCGTGTCATCACGGATGTACCGCGAGTCGCGTCAATGCTCGATTGTATAGGTCGACCAGGGCTCCACATATTGCCGCTCATAACGAATGCGGAGCGGGATACGGGTCATGACGCGATCATCGAGCATCACGTTGAACCAATAGATGCCTTCTTCTTCGATGTCCATCGAAACGTTCGAGATGAAGGTCGCGCGATGATCGATGCCCTTGAACTGGATGCGTTGCCCGACTGGATCGAGCTTCTTTCCCGAAGGTTGCACCGGGATGACTGACAGGGTGTGCGACCCCTTCGAGTTTCCCGCGGCGACCTGAACGGCGAGGTGCCCTTGAAATCGAAACGTTGGCATCTGTTCCGGCGCGTTCGGATCGTTCGTTCCCGCAACGAGCTGCTCGAGTACGTTGATCACGCTGAACGAACCGTACTGGTCCTGCTGCGCGTTCTGACACAGGACCGCCATCAACAAATATGGGCCGTCACTCGACGCCATGCATCCCTCCACCTGATCTCCCAGCAGCGCCAGTCGCGTCCCGCCGGTCGTCAGCCAAGGTTATAGCATCCGCGTCCAGCGAACGAATCGATCGCGAATCAGCGGTCCCCTCACGCCTCGATGGTGCGCAGCGACTCTTCAGCCGCCTTGAGCAGCTCCGAGAGATCGTCGTCGCTCATCGGGGTCGAGAGGCAGCCAAACCCACCGGCTCCCAGGAAGACCCCGCGATCCATCATCTCCCAGTGCAGTTTGTTGACGCGGCCAGACTGCTCGGGCGAAAGTTGGGCCGATCGATAGTCACTCAGCGCATCCTTATGGGGCACGAGCAGGAACAGGGATCCAGCCCCGGTCACCTGCCAGTTCACTTCCAGCAGCCGAATGAGCTCACTCAGTTCCGACCGCACGCGTTCACCTTGCTGATTCATGTGCTCGAACACCTCAGGCGTGAGCATCTCCATCGCCTGATATCCAGCAGCCATGGTGACCGGATTCGCGTTGAACGTGCCTCCGTGCGGCACCAGCGGGCTGTGCTCGGTCGCGTCGAAGACCGACATCACCTCGGACTTGCCTCCCACCGCGCCAACCGGGAAGCCACCCCCAATGATCTTGGCGAGGGTGGTCAAATCGGGATCGAATCCGAACGCGCCCTGACCTCCGTGGTATCCCAGTCTGAAGGAGATGACCTCGTCGGAGATGATCAGGATACCGAGTTTGCGGCATTCCTCCTGCAGCGCCTCGATGAACTCTCGCTTTGCCGGAATCAGTCCAACGCGCGATGGCATCACGTCGAAGACGACCGCCGCCAGCCGATCACGATGACGTCGCAGCAGTTCGCGCGTCTCGTCGATGTGGTTGAAGGGCAGGACAACCACCTCATCGAGCAAGCTCTGGGGAACTCCAGCGGCATATGGCGTCGACGTGGGCTCCGACGGATCGCCCCAGTTCTCCGGCTTAGAAGCCAGACTCACCTCAACGTAGTCGTACGCGCCATGATATGCGCCCTCGAATTTGGCGATCGCCGGTTTTCCGGTAAAGGCACGCGCGGCCTTGACGGCCATCATCACTGCCTCGGAGCCGGAGTTGACGAAGCGCAGCCGATCGACCGCGGGAAGGCGCTCGCAAAGGAGACGAGCCAGATCGATTTCGTAACGAGTCGGCCCGGCGAATGCGGTGCCGCCGCGCATCGCCTCAATAGCAGCGGCCTCGATGGTCGGATGCGCGTGACCGTGAATCAACGACGTGTAGTTGTTGATCGCATCGAGATAGCGATTACCGTCGGCGTCGTAGAGATAGGCACCGTTGCCGTGATCGAGGTAGATGGGGTGCGGCTTGTAATAGACGGTCAGACGCGAGTTGCCGCCTGCCAGGTAGCGTCTCGCCTCCTCAAACATCCGGCCCGATTCGGCATACCGGTTGGTGGTTGTTACGTTGTCCCGCGTGGTCGTCATGCTGGACCCTCCCGGTCAAGGACTGCTTGCCTCGATAACGCCGCCGCACTCCATGCAAATACCTTGAATTTCCCGGTCACTCCGCTGCCCGATGCATTGATAACGCCACACTACACCGAACAGGGTCGACTGTCAGCAGCCTCCTGCCACGCTCCCACTCATCTGTCCGCGCTTCTTTCGATTGTCCTTGGCTAACTCCGACGAAAGTTCGGCGCCAAATATGACCACGTTGCTCACCAAATAGATGAAGAACATGAAGGCGACGACCCCGCCGAGGGTGCCATAGACCTCGGAATAGTGGCTAAAGTTGGCCAGGTAGAGTCCGAATCCGGCTTTGGCGAGCTCAAATCCAATGGCGGCAAGGAGCGCTCCAAACCAGAGATCGCGACGGCTGAGGGAGTGGTTTGGCACCCAGCGATACGTGGCGAAGACCACACACCAGGAGACGGCCAGTGGCAGGAAAAAGTAGAGCGCTCCCCAGCCGATGTTGACCAGCACGCCGCGAAACAGCTCGTCGGACAACGCCCTGAATACCCCAATCGCCGTCGTCAATGCCACCGACAACAACGACAGAACCAGCACCGCCATCACGCTCAGCACGTCCATGGTTCTTCCGCGAACAAATCCCCGGCTCGACTCAACGTCGAACGCATTGTTTAGCGCCTTGCGCAGCGCGCTGAACATCCCGCTCGCCGTCCAGACCAATCCCGCGACGCCGAACAGACCGACCAAGCCGTTCTGAGTCGAAGCGACGCCGGAGATGATGTCTTGCACCTCGGAGCGGAACTTCAGCGCTTGCGGAATTTGTTGCATGATGTTGTTCACCATGCGTGTCTGACTGTCAGGGTCGTGTACCACCATGCCGAAGACCGCCACGAGAAAGATAAGCAGAGGAAAGAGAGAGAAGATCACATAATAGGTCACGGCGGCGGCGTAGATCGACCCTCGATTGGTGCTGTATTGCGAGTAGGCACGGGTGAGGACGTCGACGGCATACATCCGTTTCAGACGAGCCATTCGCGCTTTTAAACTCCGCAGGGATCCGGCGCGTTATCATGGATTTGCCTTTGCGTCTTGTGGCGGGAGCACGCGTCGAATCGAGCATCGCTATCGATGTCGTCCGCAAGCGGATCAGCGAACGGTTCAATGAACCGGTCGCCGCGAAGACTCCTGGAACCAACCGAGGAATCGCGCTGATCGCGTGAAGGAGGCGCGCCGAGGAGATCGAACCATTCCGATCGAGCCCACCCGCCCTAGGTTAAATCACGTCTTGAACTGTATCAGACGCTCATCACGCGTTCGTTCGGGGGCAGCTATCGAACAGACGCAAGCCTCCGTTGGACGCGTGGTGACACATCGCGGACAATCGTGACGAGAACGAGCTGACGACCTCGCCGACACCGATTCACATAGGTCATTCAATGGTGAGATCAGCAACGTGACATCGAGAGACTGGATCATGCGCCCGCGTAACAGCCCGTATCAGGAAGCCCTTGACGTCGCCATCCGCAGGAGCTTCTTTCGCCAGTTTCCGCAACGATTGTTGCAGGAGCTCGAAGCGGATGCGCTCAGAGTGGACGTACCGGCAGGAAGCGAGCTCTACCACGAAAACGACGAGCCGCGCGGCAGCCTCATCGTCACCGGACTGGTGCGGGTCTACATGCTCAAGCCCAATGGCGACGACGTCACCGTTCGCTTCGCCCGTCCCGGCGACGTCATCGGCATCGCGGCCATCTACGGTGGTCCCGCGCCTGTCAGCGTCCGCATGATGACCGATTCGTCGCTCCTCATGTTCAACGCGGATAGGATCACGCGGATGGCCAAGACCACGCCCTCGGTTGGGTGGGCGCTGGCCGAAGAGATCACCCGGCGATACTACGACGCGCTCGAGCTGCTTGGCGGGATACCGGCCGGTTCGGTGAGGCAACAGGTGGCCCGAATCCTCCTCGAGACCGCGACGGAGCAGCGAGGTCAGACCGTCGTGTCGACGGTGAGTCGACGTGAACTGGCCGACGCGATTGGCGCGGTTCAGCCGGTGATCTCGCGTGCTCTGCGAGACCTACGCGTCAAGGGCTTGATCGGCACGGGTAGTCGCGGTGTATTACTTCTGGATCCCGAAGGACTGCATCTGGAAGCGGTCTCAGAGGAACAATGACGTGTGTTGCCAACGAGCGCGTTCGACGTTGACCTGATGAAATGCGAGGACAAAGCAATGCAAGAGCGACCAACTGGCTATCTGAGTTCGGAAGCGAAGCAGGCGCTACGTGAGGTGAGCACGGCGACACTCACCAGCCAGCTCCTCAAACGCGGGTTTCGCAACACGTTTCTGGGCGGACTCACGCCGCTTCGGCCGGACCTGCGGATGGTCGGCTACGCATTCACTCTGCGCTACGTGCCAATGCGTGAGGATCTCGACCTCGAAGTCGACTACAACAATTTGACCAACGTGCAGCGGCTGGCGGTCGAAGCCGTCGACCCGGAGGACGTGCTCGTGATCGACGCACGCAACGAAATCCACTCGGCGTCGCTGGGTAACATTTTGGCGACACGCATCAGCAAGCGTGGCGGTGTTGGCATTGTGACCGACGGAGCGTTGCGTGACGCCAACGCGTTCCGCGATGTCGAGATCGCGACCTACACACGCGGCATTCACGCCACCACGAGCTCAACCAAGCACCATCCGGTCGACATGAACGTCCCGATCGGCTGCGGAAATGTCCTCATCATGCCGGGTGACGTCATGGTGGGCGATGCTGACGGCGTGGTCGCGATTCCGCGCCACGTCGCGGAGGAAGTAGCGCTCGCGGCCGTCGAACAGGAACGGCTCGAGACATTTGTGCTGGGCAAGATTCAGGCGGGCGCGAGCATCATCGGCGTGTATCCGCCGGACGAGAAAATCCGCGCCGAGTATGAAGCTCAGCGCGGGAAGAAGTAGCCACTTCGCCAATTGTGGAGCGACGATGCTACGGGCAGTGACTGCCAAATTCGCGGTAGCCGCGCACCGGCAGAGCGTGGTACTCGCGGCAGACGCGGACCAGGGCCTCCTTGGCCGCGTCGAAGAGCCGCTCGCCCTTTTCCGCGGACGCCGTCGTCGGATTCCCATGTACGCCGTGCTCGCGTTCCCGCCTCCGCTCAGGAAACCCCGTGAATCGGCGGATATCATCGCTGAAGCCAGGCCGTTCCGGATCAGGCACCATCTTATCTCGATCGATCATGGTCGGCCTCAGATAGAGTTGAAGCGACGTCTCCCACTCACCGCCGTGACCGATGAATCCGGGATCGGTGTCGGCGAAGTCGTGTAGCACCTCGGGAACCATCTCCCAGTACGTGATCGGCAGTACCCAGATGTCCTCTTCCGCGAGCTTGGTGGAGACGACGCGCGAGATATCACGGTTTCCGCCGTGCCCGTTCACCGTGATGATGCGCTTGAATCCATTGGCCCAGATGCTTCGGCAAATCTCCGAGAGGAGGGCAATGTACGTCTCGACGCTGGCCGTTATGGTACCGACCTCACCCATGTTGTAGTGCGTCAGTCCGATCCACATCGGCGGTGCCACGATTACCGGGAAGTCGTCGATTGCCAGAGCGGTTTCCGTGGCGAGCGCCTGGGTGTGGCTGATGTCGACGTCCATCGGACAATGCGGCCCGTGCTGCTCGACGGAGCCGAGCGGCACGATAACCACGGGGTCGTGTTCGAGCGCCGCCAGCAGTTCGTGACGCCACATTTCCTGCCAGTGCACCGTCTTCCCGCTCTCGGCTCGCTGCCCTCGACCGAAGACTGAGACATCTGAAATCAATGGACTCCCCTTCCCGTGTCGATCAACTCAAGCCGAAAATCGATTTCAGCTTGCGTTCAATGGCGTCGGCTTCACCTGGCTTGAGCGTGGTCGCGACGATGCCGATAGCGCTCTGATCCAGAAAATTCTGCGACACGGCAATTGGCGGCTCGCCCTCGGCCAGCGCGTTCACCAGCGAAGTCGCGGACATCTCGAGTCGGCCCTCGTCAAGTCGGATCATCATGGTCGGATAGGCTCGCGGTGCGTCGACATCGTTCAGCAACATCGGGTCAATGCCGGGAATACCCTGGAGACCTTCCAGAAGGCTCGCGGAGCGTCGTCTCTTGCTCCGCCCGCTCCGAATCGAGATCGCGATCGAGGAATCGGCGTAGCGCGACGAGAAGCCCGACGATCTCTTCTTTGCCGACCTTCATCGGCCGTCCGATTCCGTGGTGCGGTGGCCCTGGGAGACGACCACTCTCGAGATAGCGTTGTCGCCACGGCCAGGTTTCGGGATAGACGTCCATGTCCTGGTGCTGCAGCGCCACCGATTCGATCAAGTGGCGACGGCCGATCAGGATGCCGGACGCTTGCGGGCCGCCGATGGCTTTTCCACCACTGAACGCGACCAGATCCGCTCCATCCGAGATGAATTTGCGCAGATTTTCGCGGGGCGGAAGCGCCGCGGCGGCATCCACGATCACCGGCAGATCGTGTTGATGCGCGATCCGTACGACCTCGCTCAAGGGCACGACGCCTGGGACCCGCCCGATCGAGTATGCGACGGCGACCGTGCGCTCGGTGATGGCGGATTCGAGTTGCCACGGCCAGCTTATTCCCTGACCGGGATAGCCGAGATAGCCAACCTCGACTAGTCTGGCTCCAGGCAGTCGAAGTGCGTGACTGTAGGCCGTCAGATGGGCACGCTGAATCACGATCTCATTGGGAAGTCCAGTTGTGTCGGGCAATCGATCCATGACCGCCACGTCCATGCCCGCGATAGCCGCCGCTGACGCCATTGCTAGCCCCGCGGCCGCCCCTGCCGTGACGTACCCTGCCTCCGCGCCGCTCACGTCGGCCAGATAGCGACCGGCGGCCTCCTGCAATTCGTCGATACGGACGCAGGATTGCGCCGCCTCGGCCATGGCTTGTGCGACCTCGGGGTGAAGCGGCGCCCCACTCAACCGGGTGACAGGGCCAGCGGCGTTGATGACCGGTCTGACCCCGAACTGTTCATAGATGCCCACGCCACCTCCCACCGTGCGTTTCGACGTAACCCGCCACAACCGACGGATTACTCTTCGGACGTAGCCTGTCCGTAGACTGCCCGCTGATGCTCCGGAAGCGTCGCCCAGAAGATCGGAGCCCGCTCCGGAACCCGCGGCAGCGGCATGCCGTCGACCATCGTCATCGTGTTGATCAGCCTCGATTGCCCGGTGCGAGCGTTCATCTGAGAGTCGTGGAAGGTGAATTCGCCAGCTTCAAGACGGAACACGGCGACATCCGCCTGGCTCCCGACCTTCAACGTTCCCAGATCGGACTTGCGCATGGCGGCCGCGGGTCGTGTGGTGGCGCACTCGATCACCTTCGGCAGCGCCATTCCCAAATTGAGGAACTTCGAGAGCGTCGTCGGTAGGTCGAACATCGGTCCCTGGACCGCCATCTGATGGATATCGCTGCTGATGACGTCGGGCTCGATCCCTTGATCGAGCATGGCGTCAGCAACGTCGTAGTTGAACGATCCTGTGCCATGGCCGATGTCCAGAATCAGACCGCGGTCATGTAGCTCCTTCACGTCCGAGCGAACGAGGTGGTCCGTTCCCAGGATGCGGTGATCGTTGCCGGTGAAGCAATGCGTCAGGATGTCACCTGGGCGGAGCAGTGAAAGGATCTCATCCAGCGATGGCGGTCCGCTCCCGATGTGAACCATCAACGGCAGATCGACGGCGTCGGCAAGCTCACGGGCCAGCTCCAGCGGGCGAATGCCGTTGGACTGCGTCGTGTTGCGATCGATGCGTGCCTTGATACCCAAAATGATGTCGCGATTCATCTCCACCATCTGTCGGGCGAGATCCACGTCACAGTAAGCGAGGTTGGCGAACTCCCCAGTCTGCGCGATCAGACCGATGCTGGAGAGGTTGAGCAAAGCGTAGACGCGTACCCGGCTGGCGTCGCGGATATAGCGTCTGAATCCTGGAAAGCTGAACGAACCTGAGCTTCCCACGTCGAGCCAGGTTGTGACGCCGGTCCGCGCGGCGACTGGATCGGCTTCGATGCCCCAATAAGTGACGCCCCAGTAGATATGGGTGTGGAGATCGACAAGTCCGGGAGTGACGATCTGCCCGGCTGCGTCGAAGACCGCTCGAGCGCCCGAAGTGCTCAGGGCGGGCGCGACCTCGGCGATCTTGCCGTCGCGGATGCCAACGTCGTTGACACCATCGATCCCCGTCGACGGGTCGATCACCCGTCCGCCCTTGATGATCGTGTCAAACGATGGTCCGAAGTCCTTCACGCGTGCAACCCTTCTATGAAAGCCAATCAACAAATGCGTCGGTGATTCCGGTCGATTCGTTGCGTGTATCCGCTTTGGCGGAGTCACTCATTCCGACGATCTCTCGAAGACGCGTCGTCGCATATCTCATCTCATCGTCGGTAATGTGAACCGGTTCCAGCAAGAACCACCCTTCGTCGGTGTGATGAGCCCGCGGCTTGATCGACGGTTCGCTTCGCTCCAGCGCAGCGCAAATCTGCGCCGCGTCGAGCCCGGCTTCGCCCGGATCAACCTCCAGTCGCACACGCGTCACGGGTTGCCCGACCTTGTCCCGTTCGAGGGTCGCGTTCACGCCGGGGATATCCTGAAGCATGTCGAGCATCTTCTCGCATTTGGCGCGCTGGCTGTCATCCCACGCGGACATCTCGATCGCCATTCGCTCTTCGATGGCGGCAATCGTGCCGAAGATGCCCTCTTTTCCAACCTTCATCGTCCGGCCGATACCGGAGTTCTGGAGGTACATCGCCTTGATCAAGTTCGCCCGTCCACAGACGGCTCCCGCCGTCGGGCCCGACAGATACTTCTGCACACTCATGATGATCAAATCGGCACCGCTCTCGACGAGTCGTCGCACCTGATGATCTTGCGCGGCGGCATCGATGATGACTGGAATGCCACGCGAATGGAACATCGAGACAAAGCGCTCTAGTTGCACAAAACCATATTGCGCGGTGTGATGCGAGATGACGAACATGCCTGCCGTCGTCTGCGGTCCAATCGCATGTTCGATCTGATCCGCCGACGTGTTGTTCACAGTCCCCACCTCGCGAACGGTGGCACCCGCGAGACGAATCATCTGTTCAATCGGCGCGCCGAAATTGACGGCGTGCCCCTTCTGTATCACCACTTCGTTCTTCATGCCTGTCGTGTTCGGCAGCTGATAGATGCGTCCCCGATTGTCCCCCGTCATACACGCAGCCACGGCCAACGTGATGCCCGACGCGGAAGACGAGGTCAAGAATCCGGCTTCAGCTCCCGACCACTGAGCGATGAGCTCTCCAGACCGCTGATACAGTTCGTCCATATTCCAGTGGTTGCTCAATGCCTCGGCCGCAGCGTCCGCGACGGCCTTGCTGCTGATCGACGTGCCGTACTTCGTCAGAGGACCAGACAAATTAATGACCGGCCGAAGTTCGTAGCGTCGCGCCAACTCGGACACCGTGTACCTCCCAGATTCGATTCAACCTATGATTGCCAGCATCGCAAGTCATGTCCGATCAATCAACCGTTTCCAAGGTCAATCTGGCATTTCACTGTTGCCGACCGCGTGACGGTGTCAAATCATGGATGGGCGTTCACCAGACCACCGGATCTGCCCACCAACTGAAATCGAAGACACGACCGGATCTGCCTTCCCGATCGCTCTGGCGCGAATGATGCAGCGAATTCAGTCGGGCAGTCTACTCGAGGCGCAAGCGTCTCGAGCCATGAGTGTGACTCGGCTATGGATGGTGGAACAGATCATGAGACGCCAATTCCAGACTGAAGACGCCGCTGCCATCCCACGTTGGTACGGTTAGGATGGTCTGTATGCGAACAGAAGGGACATTTCATGGTACGGATTACCGATCGCGCGATGGAACAGCTCGAGACGATGCGAGATCAAAGTGGGCTGCTCCCCGGCCAGGGTGTGGCGCTGACCCCGCGTGAGGGCGGCAAACTCGGCTTCACCGCGGCCTCTCCAGAAGAGAAGGACGAAGTTATCGAGCGCGATGGCAATACCGTGATGATCGTGCCGGAGCAACTCGTCGAGCCGCTGCAGTCGGTCGTGATCGATTACGTCGACAACGCGGAGATGCAAGGATTCACGCTCAACCAGGAATCCTAGACCAACCCACAGCACCGAACGCGAAAAAACGGGACCGGCTATTGAGCCGGTCCCGTTCTGCGTCATCAGGGCGAGTTCGTTACTGAGTGATGGGTGTTACACCATGGCTCCGGGACGATGGCGTTGCCGACCGCCGAATTGACGTTTGAGCTCTTCGATCGAATACCAATGCTGGTCGTCCACCAAATACCAGTTCTTGCTTCGCAGAAGCGCCTGAAGGAATTCGGCATGCAGCAGTCCGTGACTCAACGTTCCGGTTGCTCCAACGAATGCCCTGAGCCGTCCCTCCGGCTCCTGCACGATGAGATCACCCGGCTTGCGGGGCGACGACGCCACAATCTTGAATTTCATAGTTACCCGGTGCTTTCAACTTCGCTCACAAGGTGTATGCGGAGTGCCAGCCTTTCTCTCGGGTTGGCGGCAATTGCCGACCGGTGGGGGTACGGCTCTGACGATCGCGCATTCCGTGATGGGCCACTCTCGGACGAGTGACCCTTGGAAGAGCTCCTTGGCTGGCTGCTCCTGGGTCTAGAAGAGCATTTTTCGTGCCAGATTCAACGGGCAAGGTACCGCTGAGCAGTCGTCGGAGGCCGGCTCAACAGTGGTCGAGACGACACGCATTGAGCCGACTATCGAACGTTGGTCGTTCGGTTGAAATGGAACGCGGGCAGCGAATGACCGCCGCCCGCTTATATATCCCGAACGCAACGCGACTAGTAGAG
This sequence comes from uncultured Chloroflexia bacterium, assembly GCA_963822235.1. Taxonomy (GTDB): domain Bacteria; phylum Chloroflexota; class Chloroflexia; order Thermomicrobiales; family Thermomicrobiaceae; genus CALAGB01. The sequence goes on along the minus strand of CAWGGU010000001.1, from coordinate 806,649 downwards.
CTGATCGTATACCTGCGTGCCGAGCAGACCTCCCTCGACCTGCCACTGCGGCGAGTTTTCAGGGTGGTACTCGAGCCGTTGTCGCTCAAAGTACTGCACGGTCACGCCGTTTTCCTGGAACTCCTCACTGATGGGATAGCCGAAGATCGACAGTCCGCCGTGAGACTGCCAGTAATCGCGGAATCCGAAGCAGAGCCGATGTCCGGTCGCTTGGTAGAACGTGCAGTTCGCGTCGCTACTCGCACTGACAGGCTGGAACGGCTGCGTATTCATCTGCGGAGCGGCAATGATATTACCGAGCAATCCGAGAAGCACGTCGTAGCGCTGCGGTGCCGCACCTGGGTGCCATTCGAAACGCGCGCGCTCGAAGTACTGCACGGTCGTGCCGTTTTCCTGCATCTCATCCGTGATCGGGTATCCGAAAGTTTTGAGCCCACCAAACGTCTCCCAGTATCTGAGGAAGCCGTTTCCGACGGAATGGCCGGTTTCCGGGAAGTAACGAACGTTCGGCTGCGTGCCTTTGCCGGACAGGACGTCCTCGATGAGCACGCCATTGAGATAGACCGAAGTGCTGTCGACGCCGGAGAATTGGGTAACCGTCGATTCGATCTGTCCGATCGCTCGTGGATCGTCGCAGACTCCTCCCAGACTGAAGGATCCGGAGAGGTTCACGACCGCTTTCGATCCATTGAGACTCACGTTGTCGACGTGCAAACTCGAATTATAGAGCGAATCGTACAGCCCTGACTCGCCGTAGTACTGATCGTGAATCGCGAAGAGCTTGCCTAGCGCCGCCGAGATCTTGCCCTCCGTGTTGCTGGGCGAGCCGATATCGGTGGTTACCGCAACGAGACTATCGCCGCATCCGACCGCTGGTCCCGATTGCCCATTGTCACCAATCGCCACCAGGTAGAAACTCGCCTGATCGGGAGCCGCTGATGCAGTGAAGGTCGTTGGGATAAGCGTCAGGAGAAATGTCAGGAACGCTCCGAGGACCATGGTGCGTTTCTTCAGGTGCATATTTTGGACAGGTCCTTTCTGTTCAATAAGGGGCAAGACGGCATCGCGGCGACCACTCGAGGAGAACCGGAAACCAACACGAACCAGGAACCCGACTGTTATTCGATGTCTCAGAGTATCGCTGATTTTCAGTCGCACGTGAATATGCGGACCGCACGTAATATCCGGAATTGGGGTTGCCGCCGAACGCTCGCCCGGCCCTGCATTGTCGGCTTGGCCAGAGGCCAGTTTGAACCAGCGCCAAATGCGCGGTCGATGTATCCGCTTCTGCATCGCGTCTGATTCTCGTGCCAGCGAAATCGTGTCGCCGATACGCCACACTTTCTGTCGCGCGCTCGCGGCGAATCGGACCACCAATGGCGTTGTTCAATGTCCGTTGCCGCAAGGTCGATGCCTCACGCACGCAGTCAAGCGGACGCGAGACGTCAATTACTCGGTCGCCTCCGAAAAACACGACAATGTTTGGGCCCCTCTCGATATCCGCATCTCTCAATGTAGTTGTATCTGCAATGGGGACGAATCACTGATTTCGAGCAACATCAAAACAGCCACTATCACGAAGCAAGCAATTTTAGGGGCATGTCGCCTGCGTTTTAGGTAAACATGGAAGGAGAGTCCTCATGCCATCGATCGCTGTCATTAACGACGACTCCGCGTTTCTTCAATTGATGTTAGACCTGCTGAGCGACGTAGGTTACGACGTGGTTTTGCACAAGGAGGGTGCCGCCGCGCATACGCAGTTACGCCAAGAAAGCCCTGATCTGATCATCCTGGACGTCCGCCTGGAGCAGCCGGATGCGGGCTGGATGGTCCTCGAGATGATTCGACTCGACCCCGCCACGACCAACATACCGGTCATTGTCTGCTCGGCCGACACGTTACAACTGGAAAGCAAACAGGAGTTACTCGAGAGCCAAAATTGCCGAACGCTCGAGAAGCCGTTTGACCTCGACGCGCTCGTCAGCATGGTTGCGGAGATGATCGGTCCACCTGAGAAGCAGCAATAGCCCTGGTCGAGTATTGAAGCCTGGCCACTCCCGGATCGCAGCGATTTGCACCGATACCAGCATGAAAATCCGAGGACCTGACCTTCGAAGCATGTCGGGACGGGCGGATTGGAGTAAAGGCTGCGTCGATGAGACGCTGGGAGGCACGAAAATGCCCCGACTTGGCGGGGCATCTGGGGTGCCGGTGGGCGGATTTGAACCACCGACCAAGGGCTTATGAGTCCCCTGCTCTACCACTGAGCTACACCGGCGAATTTTCGCATCTCGGAGTCTAACAATCCCCAGGGCGGCCGTCAACTCGGGCCGAACGAACAGGGTGTGATGGTACAATCGATGTCGATGCGTGCCCACAGGGTCTGATTTTTCTGCATATTGAAGGGGATAATCGTGGGTCCAGCTACACTGCTGGATGGTTTGAACGACGCCCAACGTCAGGCCGTCACCGCGACTGATGGGCCGGTACTGATCGTGGCCGGACCGGGTAGCGGCAAAACGCGCGTTCTGACGCATCGCGTCGCATACCTCATCGAGGAACGGGGTGTTTCCCCGTGGCACATTCTGGCCGTCACATTCACCAACAAGGCCGCTCGCGAAATGCGCGAACGTTTGGAAGCGCTCGTCGGACTCGAACGCTCGCGCCAGCTTACCGTCGGGACGTTCCATGCCACCTGCGCGCGCATTCTTCGTCGCGACGCTCAACACATCAACGTCGATCCGCGCTTCACCATTTATGACGATTCCGACCAGATGGAAGCGATCAAGCAGGCGCTCAAGGCGTTGAACCTCGATCCCAAGCAGTTCGCCGCTCGACCCATCCTCAGTCGAATCTCCGCCGCGAAGAGTCAGTTCATACCGCCGGAGCGCTTCGCCGAGCAGGTGCAGAGCTACTGGGAAGAGGTCGTCTCCCGCATCTATCCGATCTACCAGGAGACGTTGCGACGCAATCGCGCCCTCGATTTCGACGACCTGCTGGCCGAGACGCTGCGCCTGTTCGATGAACAGCCGGACGTCTTGCATCGCTATCAGGATCTGTATCGCTACGTTCTGGTCGATGAATATCAGGACACGAATCGGGTTCAGTATCTGCTCGTCCACGCCCTGGCGGCAGCACACCGCAACATCTGCGTTGTAGGGGATCCCGACCAATCGATCTATGGCTGGCGTCACGCCGATATCCGCAACATTCTGGACTTCAAACGCGACTATCCTGACGCCACGGAGATCCATCTCGAGTTGAACTATCGCTCGACGCAGTCGATCGTTCAGGCAGCCGACAGCATCATTCGTGCGAATACGCAGCGTATTCAACGCAAGCTGCGCACGGAAAACCCGCAGGGCGAGCCAATTTCGATCCGCGAGCTCTTCGACGAGGGCCAGGAAGCGCAGTTCGTCGTCAGCGAGATCAGGCGCCTGACGTACAACGGGCAGCTTCGATTCAGTGATTGCGCGGTGATGTATCGCACAAACGCACAGAGCCGTCCGCTCGAAGAAGCCTTCATTCGCAGCGAGATCCCCTATCAGCTCATCGGCGGCACTCGATTCTACGAACGGCGAGAGATCAAGGACGCCATGGCGATTCTGCGTCTCGTCGCGAACCCGAACGACGCGGTCAGTCTGCAGCGGGTGCTGCAAAACACGCCCTTTGGCAAAGGCATCGGCAGCCGCACGTTGCAGCAGCTTGAATCGTGGACGCGTCAGGAAAACCGCTCGGTTTATGAGGCGCTTGGCTCGCTCGACGGTTCGGTCGAACTGATTCCGCCCGAGGTCGGGTCGCGTGCATCGCGCTTGCTTTCCGACGTCTACGGCGTCCTTTCCCGGCTAGTCGAAGCATCACACACCGTTGCGTTGACGGAGCTCTTCGATCTTGCGATGGAGCAGACAGGATTCGCCGCCCAGTTCCAGGACAACGGCGATCCGGAGTCCATCGATCGCTGGGAGAACGTGCTTCAGCTTCGAGCCGTGTTGAGTGGATATGACGACCTGCCGGAATCGATCGCTCTGCAAACGTTCCTTGAAGAATCCGCGCTCGTGGCCGACGCAGATACGATCGCGGACAGCGACGATCAGGTCACGCTGATCACACTACACGCCGCCAAGGGGCTGGAGTTCCCCGTCGTCTTCCTGGTTGGAGCCGAGGAAGGGATCTTGCCTCATTCTCGATCGATGGACAGCGAAACGCAGCTTGAAGAGGAGCGACGCCTGTTCTACGTCGGGGTGACCCGGGCGAAGCAGCGCGTCTACATCTCGCACGTCTTTCGTCGCGCGATGTACGGCTACGGCGACTTGAGCATGCGGTCTCGATTCATTGAGGCGATCCCAGCCGAGCTTCTGGACGTCGTCAACGCGCGCACGTCAAACTCGAGCGTCGGCAGCAACGGGGCTCATTCCGGTGTCGCATCGCGAAACGTCCAGCGAGAGATACCTTCGGTGTCGCTGGTGCCGTTGACGGTAGGCGTCCGCGTTTTTCACGACCGTTTTGGCGACGGAATCGTGCTCCAGGTCCGTGACATCAGCGACGACCAGGAAGTGACCGTCGAGTTCAAGCGCCACGGGCAAAAGCGGCTGATGGCCAGTCTGGCGAATCTGCACACCGACTAGATGCTTCGAATCAGAACCCCGCGAGTGCGGGCACACGTTGCGTCCCGCTTCACTCGCCGAACATTCAAATCAACCCAGGGCTAGGGAGAGGACCACGAAAGGAGCCGAGCAGTATGGATAGTCATCGCTGGGTATATCTCTTCCGCGATGGAAACGCGAACATGCGTGATCTGTTAGGAGGCAAAGGCGCCAATCTGGCGGAGATGACCAATGCCGACCTGCCGGTTCCGCCAGGATTCACCATCACCACCGAAGCCTGTAACGCCTTTCTGAGTGCGGGCAACACGTTCCCTGATGACATGTGGGATCAGGTTGCCGCCAGTCTCAAAGACGTCGAGCAATCCATGGGGCGGGATTTTGGAGACGTGTCCAACCCACTCCTCTTCTCGGTTCGCTCCGGCGCGCGCTTCTCGATGCCGGGAATGATGGACACCATCCTGAACCTCGGTCTCAACGACACTACGGTGCAGGGATTGGCCGATCAAGCCGATCCGCGCTTTGCCTACGACTGCTACCGTCGCTTGGTTCAGATGTTCGCCAAAGTGGTGCTCGACGTCGATTCGGATCTCTTCGAGGACGTCATCGACGCCCATAAGCGTCGGCTGCGCATCGAACAGGATTTCGAGATCCCGGCTGAAAACCTGAAACAGATGGTTGGCGAGTTCAAGGAGATCGTGCGCCGCGAGAGTGGTCAGGCTTTTCCGGAAGATCCCTGGGAGCAGCTTCGCTTCGCAATCACCGCCGTCTTCAAGTCCTGGAACAACCGCCGCGCGATCAACTATCGCAACGCCAACAACATTCCGCACGACCTCGGCACGGCCGTCAACGTCCAGACCATGGTCTACGGCAACATGGGCCCAGACTGCGCCACCGGCGTCGCCTTCACGCGCAATCCGAGCACGGGCGAGCAGATACTCTTCGGCGAATTCCTCACGAACGCGCAGGGCGAGGACGTCGTTGCCGGTGTGCGCACGCCGCAAGAGATCAAGACGATGGGTGACGATCCGAAGCTGAAATCGGCCTACGATCAGCTTCTAGGCATCGCCGAGCAGCTCGAAAAGCACTATCGCGACATGCAGGATCTGGAGTTCACTATCCAGAACGGCAAGCTCTACATGCTGCAGACGCGAACCGGCAAGCGAACCGGTCAGGCCGCTGTGACGGTCGCGGTCGACATGGCCGAAGAAGGGCTGATCTCGCATCAGGAGGCCGTGCAACGCGTCGAGCCGGACCACCTCGATCAGCTCCTGCACCCCATGATCGACGAGAATCAGAAGCGCACCGTGCTGGCGCAGGGCCTGCCAGCAAGCCCGGGCGCGGCCAGCGGTAAGGTCGTTTTCGACGCCGACGAGGCCAAGGCACAGGGCGAGAGTGGCGAGCCAGTCATTCTGGTCCGCATCGAAACGTCGCCGGAAGACTTCCACGGAATGCTGGTGGCCAAGGCAGTGCTCACCGCACGCGGCGGCATGACGTCGCACGCGGCGGTTGTCGCCCGCGGCATGGGCAAACCGGCGGTCGTCGGCTGCTCGGCCCTCAACGTCAATTACGCTCGGCAGACGATTTCCGTCAACGGCACGACGGTTAACAAGGGCGACTTCATCACCATCGATGGATCAACTGGTGAAGTCATGCTCGGCGAGATCCCGACGATCGAACCACAGGTTGGCGGTAACGTCTCGACCCTACTCGGCTGGGCCGATGAATTCCGTAAGCTGGGCGTGCGAGCCAATGCCGACACGCCCCAGGACGCCGACAAGGCGCGCGAGCTTGGAGCCGAGGGAATCGGGCTTACTCGAACCGAGCACATGTTCTTCGAAGGTGACCGCATCCTGGCGATGCGCGAAATGATCATCGCCAGCACCGACGAAGAGCGCCGCGCGGCCCTCGCCAAGCTTGAGCCAATGCAGAAGCAGGACTTTATCGGCATCTTCAAGGCGATGGATGGGCTGCCGGTCACGATCCGCACGCTCGATCCGCCGCTGCACGAGTTCCTCCCGCACACGGACGAAGAGATTCAAGATCTGGCGAGCACCCTGAACGTTGACGCGGACGTGATCAAGAACAAGGTGACGTCGCTTGCCGAAGCCAATCCGATGCTGGGTCATCGTGGCTGCCGGCTCGGCATCACCGCGCCTGAAATCACCAAGATGCAGGCGCGGGCCATCATCGGCGCGGCGCTCGAATGCGCCGACCAGGGCATCCACGTCTTCCCCGAGATCATGATTCCGCTCGTCGGAGACGTGCGCGAGCTGCGGCTGCAGCGCGAGGTGGTTGATTCGGTCGCCGAGGAGCTGTTCGCCGCGACCGGCAAGAGGGTCGAGTACTCGGTCGGCACGATGATCGAGCTACCGCGAGCGTCGCTCACGGCAGACGAGATCGCCGAGGAGGCCGAGTTCTTCAGCTTCGGTACCAACGATCTGACGCAGACGGCGTTCGGCATGAGCCGAGACGACTCCGGCCGCTTCCTGCCCTTCTACGTCGAGAAGGGCATCCTGGATGCCGATCCGTTCCAGTCGATCGACCGCAAAGGCGTCGGCGCGCTCATCGAGATCGCGACAGAGCGCGGGCGGAAGACGCGACCCGACATCAAGCTGGGCATCTGCGGTGAGCACGGCGGAGATCCGAGCAGCGTCGAATTCTGCCATCAGGCGGGGCTGAACTACGTCAGCTGCTCGCCATACCGCGTACCGATCGCCCGTCTTTCGGCGGCGCATGCGGCGCTCGGCGAGATGGACAAGGACAAGTAACCGAGTCTCCGCAATCACGGCAGTCAGTATCGCCCCGACCTGCTTCAGGTCGGGGCGATGTTTGGCCGCGCTTCTGCCAACGACAATGTCGCAGCTACACCGGTGAACTACACAGGACGGTGATCAGACGCAGCACTCGATAGGCCGATGGCATGTCGTCTCTCAAGAAGCCGACGGTACGACCATCGATGCGCTCCGCTCCGTCAATCATCTCAGCCAGATCGGCCAGGACCGGGCGAGCCAGCTCCACTTCAAATTTCACGGGAGTCTCAACCTTCAGCGGCTTTACGGGTGGCCAGTCGCGCATGGCGCGCGCCGCCCCTTCTTGCAGCCTGTGACGCGCCACGACCGGATGCAGACTCTCGGACGAGAGATGGGCCAGGCTCTCTTTGACTTTGACCGTGATGACGTCGCTGCCAAATAAATCCTCTGCCTCAGCGACGACCGTCTGATCTCCTGAGACAAGCAACACCGGCACGTCGTACGCGCCGGCCACCGCGGCGTTCAGACCAAGCTCTCCCATGGAACGACCGTTGACGCGCACGTCGAGGATTGTGCCGGTAAATGTGTGACTCAACACCGACTCTCCGGTACCGGCCTTGCCATGAACACCGATGAACATCGCGGCGTCGTAGCCACGTTCGATCCCGTGCACCATACCGTAGACGCGTGGCTTGCCGCGGCTCAAGATGGCTTGTTCGTGAAGCTCTTCCGGGATGATGTTGCGATACGGACCGTGAACGTCTACGACCGTAACCTCCGCACGAGGATCGACATCGAGGATCCCGGCGACCACCGCCGACGCCTCGGCCGTCATCAAGCGCCTGGCGCGCTCGTACTCGGGATTACCCTTCGCCCCCTCCTCCGAATGGACCACTCCGGCAATACCTTCGATGTCGACCGTCACGTAGATACGCATTCACCCTCCTTCGCCGAGTGCGGTCGACTCGCGCGACCTCACCCTTCCCTGGCCGCAAGCTAACAGGGATTGACGTGAAAGAGAAGAGGTGTGATGAACGCAATTGCCGGAACGACGCTGGACCGCGTGGGGTGATTAGGAAGCGAGTCGTTGGCGGATCGCTTCAACGGCTGCCACCGCATCCGATAGGTCCGACCGAGCTCCGATTCAATCCGTGTGCTTCCGCGAAGTACTTGAAAACGTTGGGGCCACGCCGCTCTGGAGGGGTGTCGGCAAACCGCGGAATCAGATGGTAATGGATATGCGCGAACCCTTCCGCCTCGGCAAAGAGGCAGAGATAGATCTTCTCCGGATGCAGCACGTCTCGCATCGCGGCCATCACGCGTCGTGATAGCGACCCAAATGTTACGGATTCTTCCTCGGTCAGGTCGGCCATCGATTCCACGTGCCGCCAGGGCTTGAGAACCAGCCAGCCCACCATCGGGAATCGGTTCCAGCACATGCTCCAGCCGCCAAAGTCCGTCGTCGTAGATGACCCCACCGGGCGATGCGAGCAGTCCACGGTTGGCTCGGCATGTTCCACAGCGCTCGGTGACGTCAGTCTGATCACACGACGACAAAGTCGGGCCTTTCGATGACATACGACCGTTCGACTCGTGAGATGAGATGCACGATCTAAATTGGGTCATTGCCAGAAGATCAACGCAACGTGAGATGGAGGAGACGAAGCCGAAATCGACATTGTGTGGTTGCATGGTAAGGTGGTGGGGGAAGCGGGACTCGAACCCGCACGCCTTGCGGCACATGATCCTAAATCATGCTCGTCTGCCAATTTCGACATTCCCCCGGCGACCTGAATGGGCACAATTTCAGGCATCAGTCAGACCACCGATTGTACATTCTTCGCGGGGCTACCCCAAGACCGTCGGGCCGTTGCGAATCACCAGCCGAACGACTGCAGCCGCTGCGATCCAAGCAGCCGTAGCTCAACTTTATACGGGTCGGGGTTGTTCGGATGGTATTCGAACACGGCTCGCTCGAAGTATTGCACCGTCAGCCCTGACGTTGGATCGACAAACTCCTCGGAGATCGGATAGCCAAAGAGCGCTAGGCTCTCACGGTACGACGTTCCCGAATCGCTAAAGTCGAGACCATGTGACTGCCAATAGTCTTTGAATCCGCCACACAGGCGGTGACCTGTCGCCGCGATGAACCTACAGTTGGAGTCGCTCGGGGTAGTGGTCGGCAACGCGTCGAATGGAGTGGTCCCTATCAACCCAGCCGATGTCGCGGCTTCACTGCCGAGCAACCCGAGCTCGGTCTCATAGGGCGTTCCCGCGAACTCCGGATGGTACTCGAAACGCTGTCGTTCGAGATACTGCACGGTGTAATTCCCCTGTGCGAACTCTTCCGTCAGCGGATAGCCAAAGACTGCCAGCCCGCCAGACTTAACCCAGAAGTTTTTGAAGCCGAATGACAGGTAGTGCTGGGTCTCGGGGAAGTAGAACCAGTCCGAACTCGTCTTACCTGGATCCGGTTCACTTGCGTTTGGGAGCAGGCTGCTGATAAGTCGATTCTTTACCACGTACGAAAACGAATAGGGGGGCGCTTGAAGCCACACCACCTTACCATTGGTCGTTCGCGGCGATGTGTTGTCGTTGCCGTCAGCCAGCGCCACGAAGTGGCTGTCCGTTTGAACGTCGTACCCAAGTACGTTTTGATACGTCGAAACAGGAGTAGCGCTCCAGAAGACGTAGCGCCCGTCCGTGCCCGGGCTACTCCCGTTTCCAACCGTGGAATCGGTGCCTGGTGCCGTGAGATCGATCAGGTGAATCTCACCGCCGTCAGCATAAACAACAAGATCACCGCCGACATCGTATCCCTGAAGGAAGTTCGTGCCTCCTGAGTCCGTCGCTACTTCTCTTACCTGGCCGCCAAGGTCCGCCTCCCAAAGGTGCCACTGGTAAATATTCGCGCCTGCATAGCCAAACTGAAAGCTCCACAGAATATTCTGACCAACGATTTTCGGCTGTCCGACATCCGTCACATCGCTCGGGAGTGTCGCAACGACTGATGGAGCCTCATTGTTAGCCAAGTTCTTGGTCTGAATGGTCCATGGGCTCAACGTGTTTGACGAATCGTAGTTCACCCAGACGAGTTGAGTACCAGAAATTGCCGGTTTCATCTGCTCGCCCGGCGGGGTTGGTAAGGTAAGGTTCGAGTCATCGCTCAGGTCAATACCGCCGAGATGTTGGCTACTGGCGTTCATTACTTGCCAGACGACAAGGTTTCCCGACACGTCCGGGTAGTATGCGCTCGTTGAGACGGTGCGAGACGTACCACTCGCCAGATCCACGGCAAAAAGTGTTGTGTCTTCGTAGTATGTGTACGTGTAGACCGCGGTCGTTCCGTCTGTTCGCAGGTTGCCGGTAACCGGCGGGACGGCTCCGGCAGGCGGAGCCGATACTAACGATGGAGCGACAAAGGCCGTGGCAAGCAACAGTGGGAGAACCAGGCGCGAGAATGTTGTCTTCATCTTTGCAACTCCCAATTCCCTCGAAACCTACTCACGAACACCGCGTTAATTGTCACCTTGCGCTGCGTCGGCAACAAGCCGACCCAGCAACACTTTGTATGGTTCTGGATTGCCCGGGTGGTATTCAAAGCGGGCGCGTTCGAAATACTGAACGGTCAGACCGGTATCTGGATCCGTAAACTCTTCACTGATCGGATAGCCGAAAAGCGCAATACTCTCACGTTCCGATATACCTGGATCACCAAGCTCCAGCCCATGACTCGACCAATACGAGCGGAAACCAAAACAAAGACGATGCGCCGATTGTTGATAGAACGTGCAGTTCTCATCTGAAGTCGTGTCTGACGGAAGTCCTTGAAACGGTGGGCTATTGTCCAGCCCGCGATGGGATGCATCCTCAACGCCAACACGACCGAGCAACACCTCATACGGAGTGCCCGCGTTTTCAGGGTGATACTCGAACCGCTGGCGTTCAAAGTTCTGAGTACCGCCGATCTCATCTCCGATCGGATAGCCAAGAATGGAGAGTCCACCGGATTTCCGCCAGTGGGTCAGGAAGCCAAGAGCAACGGAATGATCGGTCTCGGTGAAATATTGGAGCAGCACGCCGTTGAAGAGGTCGGCGGCGGCGACTCCGTGAAGCGTGGATTGATCGCTACCGGCCAAGTCGGACCAGACCACGGTTCCGTGGGCCAGAAGCGGTTGCGTTGCGATCGGCAAAATATACGCCTGCGACGATTGGAGGTCGTAGATCCAGTAGCGTAGAGGAAGGCTTCCCGGTGATGCGTACGAGCCCCAGATGACAAAACGTCCGTCGGTAATTGGCTGGAACGATAGGCCGTTGTTCCCAACTGGAACCGCAGTCGCTGTACCTCTCGCCAGATCGACCGCGTGAATCGATGCGGACTTGTCGGAATAAACCAGCGTCTCCCCGCCGATATCGACATCGTAGGCGTCCTCAGCGATCGTTTGAGTCGTTCCGCTTGCGAGGTCTTCGACGACTAAGCGAGATGGGTACTGATCCGGGTCCGCACGTTCGACCCAAGCAGCGTGGTCACCGCTCACGGCGTAGAAGCTGAATGGTAGGGGACGGATGTCACGACCACTGTTGCCTTGCGCCTGCACGCCCTGGACAAGCTTCACGGCTGGTGTCATCGCATCGATATCGCGCGCCCACAGAGTGTCTTGTATTCCGCCCTGCCCCCCGGTTGCAGGAATCTCCGACATCCATACCACCCAGCGTCCAGAGATCTTCGGAGACCGTTCTTCGTCACTTGTGGTGGCGACATCAAACGTTCGACCTGTATTCAGATCCTTCCCGCGGATGTCGCGAGAAGTCCATGGCTCAGCTGACTCGGTCCACACCACGACTCCCTGGTCGACCGCGAGACCGAAACCGCCCTGATCCGTCGAGCCCGTAGCGACGTCAGTCATCTCGTTGGTGCGCAAGTTCAACGCAACGACGTCATGTGACGTTTGATTCTCGGCGACCGGACGTGGCCAGACAGCCCAGGTGCCATCGCTGACCAGCGAAGAGACCTGCTCTTGAACGATCGCTTCCATCTGAGAGTTGCTCGCCGCAGCTGCAACGTCTGACGCCTGAGATGTGATCGACAAGCCCGGTAGGACCACGAGGACAACTGCGATGAGTCTTATGATCGCCGATCGGTTGTTCATCCGCCGCGTCTCTCTTCCCAGACGTGCAAATCTCCACCAACTTGTTCAACGGCGGCTCGAAAATCCGGTTTCGTCATGGCCACGCCGTCGGCTGCTGAACTTTCAAATTGAGACAGCGTCGTTGACGGACGCGACCTTCAACCAGTGTTGTAGTTCCAACGGCGCAATTTCGAGAATCGCCTCAGTCGAATCATCGACGGACACGGAACCACTGACGAACCGGTTTCCGAAGATTATCCGTTCGTCAATCAGGCGAGCAAAGCGCCATCCGTGGCCCACGGAAGTGACGAATTGAACACCCGCAAGACGGCGGCACTTGTGTCGACGCTCGCGGAAATGCGGCGGGCGGCAAGCCAACGAAGGTTCAACAGGAGACCCGTGCGAACTGCGAAAATCTCTTCCCCAATCCGCAGTTCGACAAGCAATCATGGAGTGGTTCGAATGTGCAGAACGCTTGCCCTTCAGGTCGATGGTGCCGTGACTTATGGGCATGGATTCTGCGTTCAAGCAGTTATGTCTGAGCTGATATCCGCCCACTCGCTTATAGGAAACGATCATGGACTATCAAGTCGTTGCGGAAAGCATCGTACATCCAGACCGACGCTTGCTGATCGGGCGAGAGGGAACCGGGTATATACAGCTCGATGGCAGTTCACCTCCCATCGCCGTATCTGATCGAGACTTCGCGCGTTTGCGTATGATGGCGCACTACCGGTCGGTCGTACTGCAATGGAACTTCGAGAATCCCGGCGTCGCCGCGCAAGTCGCCGACTAGAACGACACCGACGGGCAACCCTCAAACTCCTGATACACCAAACGGGCTCCGATTGAACGGAGCCCGTGGTCGTGTCTGGTGGAATGTGCGGCTTACGACGTTCGCTTCAGGGAGTCGACCGCGAAATCGCGGTCACTGTGGTGGAATTATGCTCCGCAGCCGCAACCCTGGGCCGTTCCGCCGTTCTCGCCGGTGTCGAACGAGTGGCCGCAGGCACAGCTCGCGACAGCGTTCGGGTTGTGCACGGTGAAGCCACCGCCCATCAAGCTGTTTACGTAGTCGATCTCGGAGCCTTCCAGGTACATCGCGCTGAACTGGTCAACCAGCACGCGCATGCCTTCCTGCTCGATGACGTGATCGTCGTCTTCAGCCACATCCTCAACGGTCATGCCGTAGCTGAGCCCTGAGCATCCGCCGGGCGACACGAAAACGCGAAGCATGGCCTCTGGAGTGCCCTGCTCATCCAAATAATCGCGAAGCTGCGCGACCGCCTCTGACGTGAGCGAGATCATTTGCTCTGCGGCTACACTCATGCCCGTTTCCCTTCAGCGTTCGTCGAATGCCATGTCTCGACGGTGGTGACGCCTTTAATCAACCTAAGACTATAGAAATAATACCGCGGCCGTCCAGGGTGTCAACCTAACCGGTCGCTCTTGTCCTCACCCTCCAATTTTCCCACGCGGATGGCGTTATGGTCAAGGATCGCGCGAAGCTGACTTAACTGCTCCCGGAGTCGGTTTGCGTCTCGCGTGTATTCCAGCACGACCGCGCGAGGGCTGCAGCGTTCGAGCATCCAGTTCAGCAATCGGAAATCCCGTTCCAACAGCTCAAAATGTCCGTCGTCTAGCTGTAATCCCAGCTTTCGAGGACTGCTGAGATGTATTTCGATGATCCGATCCATTGGAAGCATCGCGGCGTACTCTTCGGCGGTGATAGCCGAGCCAATCGGCGCTCACCTGAAGATGCGCGAGGTCGAGCAGAAGCCAGCAGCCAGTCGTCTCCACGATGTCGCGTATGAATTGGGGATCGCAGACGTGTTCGTAGGCGCCTTCTGGGCAGTAGTCGAGGTTCTCTATAAGCACGGGACCGTCGAGGTGCCGCACCCCGAAGCCGACAGCTTCGACCATGCGATCGAAACACGTCGCACGATCGAGCACCGGCGAGGACGGCAACATGTGGCCGTCGAAGCGGACCACCTCGGCGCTGAACCCCAAATGCAGGCTGAACCAGGGAGATTGGGTGCGGTCAATGGCGCGGTTGCAACGGTCCAACCACGCCGCATCGAGCGCCCGCGGCACTGCCAGACTAAAGTCGATGTCCAGGTTGTGGAGCAGGAGCGGCGCATCGAGATCGCATCGATCCAGATCCCAGCCCGCAACCTCCTGGATATCAACCAGGTCGGCAACCTCATCTGAGATTGCCGACCACTTCACACCAAGCTGTGTCATCCCTGAGGCCACAGGCACACCCGGATCAGGCGGCGAGCGACGAGGTCGCAAGATCGCGGATGCGGCTCGACATCTCCTGGGTCGAGACGACTCGCTCTCCCGTAGAGGCGATATCGGCGGTTCGCAATCCCTCTTCGAGCGCCTGGCCAACCGCCTTCTCGACGGCATCCGCCAGATCACCTAATTCGAAGGAGAAGCGCAGCATCATGGCGGCGCTCAGGATAGCCCCGACCGGATTGGCGACGCCCTGCCCAGCGATGTCCGGCGCCGAGCCATGCACCGGCTCGTACATCCCGAAGAGCGCCGCGGTCGTTCCCGCGCGCGTAGGCTTCTGCCCGTTGAGGCTCGCCGACGGCAGCATCCCGAGCGATCCGGCCAGCACCGCCGCTTCGTCGCTCAGCACGTCGCCGAACAGGTTCTCCATCACCATGACGTCGAAATCGCCTGGACGGCTGATGAGGCGCATGGCACAGGAATCGACCAATGCATGGTCGAACTTGACGTCGGGATAGCGCTCCGAGACCTCGATGGCAACCTCGCGCCAGAGTTGTGAGGTGTTCAGCACGTTGGCCTTGTCGACACTGGTGACGTGTTTCTTGCGTGACTGAGACAACCGAAACGCCAGATCGACGATGCGCTCGATCTCCGACTCGTGATAGGGCAGCGTGTCGACCGCGTGACGGCCGGTGTCGTCCTTCATGCGTTTGGAGGGCTGCCCGAAGTAGAGACCGCCGGTCAGTTCGCGCACGATCATCAGGTCCGACCCACGCGCGATCTCTGCCTTGAGTGGTGAATTGTTGGCCAACGCGTCGAAGACCTTAACCGGACGAATGTTGGCGAAGAGTCCGAGCGTTTTGCGCAGACCGAGGAGGCCCGCCTCCGGCCGTTCGGTTTTGCCGAGATGGTCCCACTTCGGTCCACCGACGGCGCCGAGCAGGATGGCGTCCGACTGTCGCGCCGTTTCGACATCCTCCTCGCGCATGGGAACCCCGTGGGCGTCGATGGCGGCGCCCCCGATGAGCGCTTCGCTGAACTCGAAGGACGCGTTGGCGTGCGGTCCAAGCGCCGTGAGCAGTTCTCGCGCCTCGTCCAGCACTTCAGGCCCAACGCCGTCACCCCCGAGGAGCAGAATCTTGAATGTTCGATCGCTCATGAAGCCTGCTGTCTCTCCTTCACGCGCTGAGCGACCGCGTTCATCAGTCCGCCAGCGTCGATGATCTGTTGCACGTATGCCGGGTACGGCTTGCTTGGATAGGTTTCATCGGTGCGGATATTCAAGACACCACCCTCGTCAGTGTCGACTTCGAGGATGTCTCCCATTTCAGTCGCTTTGCTGGCTTCCGGCGATTCGACGATAGCGAGGCCGATATTGATCGCGTTGCGGTAGAAGATTCGCGCGAACGACTCGGCCACGACCACTTTCACCCCGGCCGCCTTGATCGCGATCGGAGCGTGCTCGCGCGACGAGCCGCAACCGAAGTTCTTGCCGGCCACGATGATGTCGCCTTCCTGCACCTTTCCAGAGAACTCCGGATCGATATCCTCCATCACGTGCTCGGCGAGCTCGTCGGGATCGCTCGTGACGAGATAGCGCGCCGGAATGATGACGTCCGTATCGACGTCATCTCCGAATTTCCAGACCTTTCCACGAACTTGCATAGAATGTGCTCCCTTTTCAACCCTCATCCCCTGACCCCTTCTCCCGCCGAGCAGGAGAAGGGGAACAACACTCAACGTTGGTCGTTCGGCTCCCCTCCCCCGTTCGGACGGGAGAGGAGGCGGGGGTGAGGGCTTCTATTACAACATTGCCGGTGACGCGACTCGTCCGAGAATGGCGCTGGCGGCGGCCACCTGCGGGCCAGCCAGAATGATTTCCGCCTCGCGATGACCCATGCGGCCCCGGAAATTACGGTTGGTGGTCGACACGCAGCGCTCGCCCTTGGCGATGACGCCCATGTAGCCACCCAGGCAGGGCCCGCAGGTCGAGGTCGAGAAGATGGCGCCCGAATCCATGAAGATGTCAGCCAGTCCCTCTTTGGTGGCCTGCTTGGCGACTTC
Organism: uncultured Chloroflexia bacterium; assembly: GCA_963822235.1. Lineage (GTDB taxonomy): Bacteria > Chloroflexota > Chloroflexia > Thermomicrobiales > Thermomicrobiaceae > CALAGB01. The sequence goes on along the minus strand of CAWGGU010000001.1, from coordinate 789,864 downwards.
CTGGCTCCCCGGGATGACGATGCAGCGCACGTCGGGGTGCACCTGGCGTCCCTTGAGAATTCGGGCGACGTCGCGCAGATCGCTCAGTCGACCATTGGTGCAGGAGCCGATAACGACCTGCTGAATCGGCATGTCGCCCACTTCGTCCGCACCATGCACGTTTGAGGGAAGATGCGGCAGCGCCACCAGTGGCTTGAGATCGGAGACGTCGAACTCGATGACCTGCTGATAGGTGCAATCCGGGTCGCTCTCGACCGGCTCATAGGTCTTGTCGGTGACGTTGGCGAGCCACTCCCGCGTCTTCTCATCGAACCCGAAAATACCGCTCTTGGCACCGGCCTCGATGGCCATGTTCGCCATGGTGATGCGTTGGTCCATCTCCAGGTTGTCGATGACCGGTCCAGTGAACTCCATGGCGCAATTGAGCGCGCCGTCCACGCCGATCTGACCGATGGTGTAGAGGATCAGGTCTTTACCGCCCACGCCTTCCGGGAGGGTCCCGTTATAGATGAATTTGATGGAAGCGGGCACGCGCACCCAGATGGTGCCGAGCGCCATGGCTGCGGCAATGTCGGTCGAGCCCATGCCGGTGGAGAAGGCGTTGAATGCACCGTAGGTGCAGGTGTGAGAGTCCGCACCGATGATCGCCTGTCCGGGTAGGGTCAGGCCGTTCTCGGGGAGGACGACGTGCTCGATCCCGGCGCGGCCGATCTCGAAATAGATCGTCCCCTGCTCCTTCGCAAACTCGCGCATGACCTTCGCCTGCTCGGCTGCCTTGATGTCCTTGGCCGGCACGAAATGGTCCGGCACCATCACGACTTTCTTCGGGTCAAAGACTTTTTCGAGTCCGGTCTTTTTGAACTCAGCGATCGAGATCGGCGCGGTGATGTCGTTGGTCATGACCAGGTCGACGTCCATCTCGATGATCTCTCCCGGCGTCACCGTCGGCTGATGAGCCGCGCGCGCCAGGATCTTCTCGGTCATCGTCAGTCCCATAATTACGCCGTTACCTCCGCTGTCACAGTCCCACGGTTCAACGCCATGACGTAGGCGCGAACGCTTGCCTCCACGATATCCGTTGCTACTCCGCGGCCATTATAGACATGTTCACCACATCTCACGCGGACACTTACCTCACCCTGCGCATCCTCCCCCGGTGTTACCGCATCGATATGAAACGACTCGAGCTCACACCCACCGGGCACAAGCTTGTCGATCGCTTTGAACAGCGCGTCGATCTGCCCGTTGCCGTTGGCGCTCGCCTCCCGATCAATCCCGTCGACCAAAATCTTCACCCAGGCCTCGGCCTTGCCATCGTTTCCGGAATTCGCCCGCCATCCTGAGAGGACGTAGTAATCGGGCGCGCTCTGAAGGTCCTCCTCGATGATGGCGATAATGTCCGCGTTTGTGACCGTCTTTTTGCGGTCGGAGAGCTCGATGAAGCGCTTGTACAACTCGTCGATCTTCTCCTTGGGGATGCCGTCGTAGCCAAGCTCGTTGAGACGCGCGGTGAATCCGGCGCGACCGGAGTGCTTGCCGAGAACCAGCCGACTCATCTCCCAGCCGACCGACTGTGGCGTCATGATCTCGTAGGTGTCGCGATGCTTGAGCATGCCGTCCTGGTGGATGCCGGCCTCGTGCGCGAAGGCGTTGGCACCCACGATCGCCTTGTTCGGCTGGACCACGATGCCGGTCAGGTGGCTCACCAGCTTGCTGGTGGGTACCAATTGTTTGGTATCGATGCGCGGCATCACGCTGCCGTAGAAGTCCTTGCGGGTGTGCAGGGCCATCACCACCTCTTCCAACGAGGTGTTGCCGGCCCGCTCGCCGATGCCGTTGACCGTTACCTCCATCTGCCGCGCTCCGGCGGCGATGGCCGAGAGGGTGTTGGCGGTAGCCAGGCCCAGATCGTTGTGGCAATGGACGCTCAACACGACGTTCTCAATGCCGGGGACGTTGGCGCTGATGTGCTCGATCAGCCGCGCGTATTCGTGCGGCGTGGTGTAGCCAACGGTGTCCGGCAAGTTGATGGTGGTGGCACCCGCCTCGATCGTCGCGGCCACGATGCGACAGAGGAAATCCCAGTCGCTGCGCGTGGCGTCCTCTGCCGAGAACTCGACATCCTCGAGATAGCCTTTGGCACGCGATACGGCGGCGACGGCCGACTCGATGACTTCATCCGGGGTCTTGCGCAGCTTGTACTGCATGTGCACCGGAGAGGTGGCGATGAAGGTGTGGATGCGCGCCGATTCCGCGTCTCGTACGCCCTCCCAGGCCTTGTCGACGTCGAACGCATTGGCCCGCGCCAGTCCACAGATGGTGACCCCTTTGACCTCGCGTGCGATCTGTCGAACGGCGTCGAGATCGCCGGGTGACGCGGCCGGGAATCCCGCCTCCATGACGTCGATCCCTAGCTTGGCAAGTTGCCTGGCGACTTCCAGCTTCTCTGGGCTGGTCATCGTCGCACCCGGCGACTGTTCACCGTCTCGCAGCGTTGTATCGAAGACGATCAATCGATCACTCATGCTCGAAGTTCCTCCTGCTTCCGGACAAACAAAAACGACCGCCGTGTTGGGGGTCGCTGATAATCGTCGATGGCGCGATGATTCAGGACGTGCTCTCCCCCAACGCTCCTCTGGCCCCTTCACGGGGCCCGATAAGGGCGAGTAACTGCTCCGCGATCAGATTCGTCTGTTGTGGTCTGTGAATCATGATCGTCCCAAATACAAAAAACCCGTCCCACATAGGGACGGGGTCAACCCGCGGTACCACCCTGATTGACCACGATCGATGAGATCATGGTCCGCTTGGAGCGAGATAACGGTCGCGACCCGGCCGAGGCTACGTAGTCGATCACCTCAGCGGCTCCGGGACGAGTTCGCGCATTTGACGTTGCCGGAATCACACCATCTATCCGGCTCGCTGAAACCTCGCGTGCGCTAGTACTTCCCATCAGCGCCTGTTTGACTCCGCGTACTCTAGCAGACGCCGCTGACGAATGTCAACACGACGACCGCTCACACACGCAACTCAGGCAAACAGGCTCTTCTGGGGGCGGCCTTCAGGCAATCGCCGCACCGCCGCCGAACTGGAAGTATTCGTGAGAGCCGAACTCTTGACGAACCTCTTCCGGCGCCTGGGCGAGTGGGCCGCTCTCGTCGTACTGCGTACCGTGTGCTCGCATGGCGCCCTGCTTGAGATCGAGAAACTCCGCAACGTCGGTGATTACGTCCAGAGCGTCGTCCGGTAGCCCGAGCTTATCGATGTCCAGTTCGTTGAAGATGCTGACGTCGACGTTCTCTTCGCGAGCGCGTCCGAACATCCGCTTCATCAACGAGCGCGGGAATCCAGAATAGAACAGCCGACCTGGGTCAACCGGCTCCCCGAGCTCTGGATATGCCTCAGGATCCGACGCAGCCTTGAACGCGTCGGTTACGAAACGGTGCACGGCCAGATGGTCCGGATGACCATAGCCGCCCGTCTCCTCGAAGGTGACGACCGCCGCGGGACCAATTTCACGCAGAATCTTGACGATCTTGCCGACTGCCTCATGCGGATCGGCATTCATGAACGCACGAGGATTTTCGTTTCCATCGGTTCCTGCCATGCCCGAGTCGCGATAATCGAGAAAGCGCACGTCGCTGACGCCAAGAATGCCATAGGCACGCCGCAGCTCCCGCTCGCGAACCTCACCAAGATTCTCGCGAGTCGCGAGCGACGGGTCTCGAATCTCACCCAGCTCGCCCCGCGTCGCGCAAACGGCAACGACGCGCCCGTTAGGAACGTGTCGGGCGATCGTGCCACCGACCGAAAAGACTTCGTCGTCCGGATGGGCGAAGATCGAGACGATCGTATTACTGTTGAACGTTGCCAACTAGAACTCCTTTATGTGTCGCGTGTGGACTTTCGTTTGCCTGGCGGCTTGCGCCCTGGCTCATCACCGCGCCCGCGATCCGACCGAGCGCCCCGGTCGCTGGTTGGGCGGCGCCGGGATCGATTATGGACAGGCGCCCTCGCCGAGCGATCGGTCTTCGACCGCCTCTGGTTGAAGATCTCGTACAGCACGACACCGGTCGCGACGGCCAAATTGAGCGAATCGACGCGTCCCGCCATGGGAAGCTTCACCAACGGGTCGCAGGCGCTCATGAGCTCGTCAGTCAAGCCATGGCGTTCACTTCCCATTAACAACACGAGTGGCGACGGATAATCCGTCGCGTGATAGTCGATCTTGCGCGTCCGGCGATGTCCCCGCCAATTTAACCCGATGCGCTCGAGCCCAGGCGACGAGTGCATCCGCGCTAGATCGCACGATCTGCTGCGTGAAGACGGCTCCCATACTGGCACGCACCGACGGCGGGGTCGAAGGGGTCGGTCGACTGCCCAAGCACGATCACGCCAGTTGCGCCAACCGCATCGCACGTACGCAGAATGGTCCCCAAATTGCCTGGATCGGCGACAGACTCCAATGCGACCCACAGTCGGTCCGCGTCGACATCGAGTGATTCGAGTGGCGTCCAGCGTTGCCGCACTTCAGCCGCCAGACCTTGCGGACGCTCTCGCTCTGAAAAGGACTGAAACACGTCGGAGGTCACGTTCAGGGATTTGACTCCGCGATCTTTGGCCTCGGAAACCAGATCGAGCGCGAAGCGGCTACGGAGCAAGTCGGGCGCGATCAGCAGCTCCACGATCTCCGCCCCGCTCTGAACCGCCTCGCTGACCTGGCGGATGCCCTCAACGAGGTGCGTTCCGGTGCGGTCTCGCTCCGAGCGCGATCGCAACTTTCGAATGTTCTTGATTCGCGAATTGTTTTTGCTGGAGATAGCGTCCGGATTCACATGTCCATCCATCTTGATGAGATTCTTCGCAATTGGCGGGTCCAGTTCGGCCGCCTCGCTGATTGTAGCGATCGTTGAACCGGTCCGCGAATTTCAGGTAGGATCTACGCTGGCGCTGGCTGGTAACGAGCCGGTTCGCCCGCGGGAATTACAGCGCGCCCCCGTAGTTCAGGGGATAGAACGGCGGCCTTCTAAGCCGCATGTCGCAGGTTCGAGTCCTGCCGGGGGTACCGCATTCGCCAACCCAAGTTAATTCCGCGTTTCCTTGGCAGGTTGTCCTGGGTGACAGCGCGATCATTCAGTCAACGTGGCGCTTGGAGTATGCATGCAAGACTGGTGTCGCGTCCTCAACGATGATCCGCTCCCCTGGCTCCTCGAACTGGAAACTCCGAGCGTCCGCCACATGACGCTCCAGGTGTTGCTCGATCACCCCACCGACGATCCTGACGTCGTCCAGGCGCGCGAGGCGGCAATGCAGAGTGAGCCGATCTCCGCCATCCTGGTTAATCAGCATCCGGACGGCTACTGGGTGAAGCCGGGGCACGGATACTCCCCGAAATACACCAGCACGGTATGGTCCATCATCATTCTGGATCAGCTTGGAGCCGATGGCGGAGACTTGAGAATCCGTGCTGGTTGCGAGTATTTACTGTCACATACAGCGACCACTTCCGGGGGATTCGGTTTCAGCGCCAGTGGAGTCAGGAGACCATCGCCGTCGAGCGTCGTCCATTGTCTCAATGGCAATCTCCTCAGAGCGTTGATCGGCTTCGGCTGGCTCGACGATTCACGCGTGCAGCAGGCGATCGACTGGCAAGCACGCTCGATCTCGGGCGAGGACTTCGATCGGTATTACAAGTCAGGAACGACAGGACCCGGGTTCGCATGCTTCATCAACGGCGCTCTTCCGTGTGCCTGGGGAGCGGTCAAGGCGCTTCGCGGATTGGCACGTATTCCGGAAGATCGACGAGATTCATCGGTACGCGCTGCGATAGAACTGGGTGTCGAATTCTTGCTTTCATGCGATCCCGCAACTGCCGCCTATCCAACGTCGAGTAAGGTCAGCGAAAATTGGTTCAAGCTTGGATTCCCGTCGGGATATGCCGCCGACGTATTGCAAGTTTGCGAAGTGCTGGCCGAGTTGGGTTACGCCAAGGACCCCCGCCTGGCGCAGACCGTCGATTGGCTGCTCTCGAAGCAGGATGAGGCCGGACGCTGGCGCAACCAATATGCGTACAATCACAAGCAGTGGAGCGATATCGAGCAACAAGGGTTACCGAGCAAGTGGGTGACGTTGCGTGCCTGCTCGGTGCTCAAACAGGTGTTCTCGTAGTCATTTGGCAGTTGATCTCGTAGATCAGTGGTTGACCGGCTCGCGTAGGGAAACGAGATGAAGGTAACGATTCGCTATTTTGCAGCGATCCGGGAGGCCGTGGGACGCGCGACCGAAACACGCGACGTTCCTGACGCCTTTACCGCCGGTGACCTGATCGATTCCATCATCGAATCGCATCCCGCGGTTCAACCGCTGCAACGCACGTCACGCGTGATGATCAACCACGACTATGCTGAGCGCGGTCGCCCGTTGCGCGAGGGGGACGAAATCGCCCTCATCCCGCCCGTCTCGGGTGGCTCCGGTGAATTCGTTGTGACCGACGAGCCCATCGATATGGCTGCGCTGTCTGAGCGCGTGGCGAGTTCGCGCGCGGGGGCGATCGCCACGTTCGCCGGGACCGTGCGCGACCATGCACGCGGTCGTGGCGTTCTGGTTCTCGAATATGAGGCCTATCCCGAGGCCGCCGAAAAGGCGCTGGAGCAGATCGGTGGCGAGATTCGCGAGCGCTGGGATGTCGCAGGTGTCGCCATCGTGCACCGGACCGGACGACTCTCAATCGGCGAAATCAGCGTCGGCATCGCGGTTTCGTCCGCGCATCGGGCTGAGGCATTCGACGCGTGCCGTCACGCCATCGAGCGCATCAAGCAGATCGTTCCCATCTGGAAGAAAGAATTCTACGAGGACGGCGAAACCTGGATCGGGAGCGAAGCCGAATATCAAGCTGCGTATGGAGCCAATGCCGTCGCGTCGCCTGACGACCAAAGCGACCGATCAACCTCTCATTCCGACCAATGAGAAATGCCGCCGGGAGGAATTCCGGCGGCATTGCCCGCACTTGCCTGGATTTCATCGGAGCATTTCACGGATCTCGTTTTAGGCTCGCTCCTCGACTTCCTCCAGGTCGGGTAGTGCCTTGAACTCGGGCTGATCGATCATTAGTGTCAGTTGGCCATCACCGACCGACTCAATGAGATCAGAGGTCACACGCTTGTGCTTTCTGCCAAATAAACCGTGTGACACCGTGATCGCTTCGAGCTGTCCATCTGCCCTCACGACAAGATCGCTCACGTCGCCGATCTTCGATCCGCTCGCCCCACTGACCGTCATGCCGTTCGTGACGCCAGCGAACTTAGACTGATCGGCGGCCATGGCCGAATCGAACGTCACATCCGCTTCAGTCGTGACTTCCGTGTGCTTGGAAATCGCGGTGCGCCGCACTTCACCAATCAGGTGCCCGGAACCATCGACCACCGGCAGAGTTTCGACATCAACGTTCGTGAGCCGACCGCTCGCGTCCGCGATCGTCATGTCCGCCGTCAGTTCAGGCAGATCGGTCGACATTACGTTGCTCACTGGCGCTTCCGATTCATCGCCATCGATATGCATGATTTTGCGCCACTCGAGCACACCGACCGGCACGTCTTCGTCGACGACGATCAGAGACCGCTTGGACTCAGACTGCAGGCGACGACGTGCCATACGAACACCTTCTGTTTGCTGGATGACGTCCTGCGCGGGCGTCATGATCTGTCCGATAGTTGTCGCTTCCTCCATCGCCAATTCCTCCTTTAACTACCGACACTCAATCTTGCCGGTAGAGAGCGCGTGGCGTGCGGGTCTTGACGGTCCAAAGGCAAACGGTGTGCCACGATCACCGCGCAACACGTCAATCAACGCCGAATTGTTCGATTGTTGCGCAGCATTATGTCGATTTCGTTTGCGAGGGCGACGCCAGACCGCACAATTAAGCGACGCAACCGGGCTCGAATGAGCCCGGTCGCGACCAGCGTCTATCAGGGGATATTCGAGGTCCTGCGAGTCTATGCGTCTGGCAGGGCTTTGAATGCCGGTGCGTCGATCGACAGCATGACAACGCCGTCGTCGACCAGATCGACGAGTCTGCCTTCAATCATCTTGCGCCGCTTGGTCAGTCGCCCGTAAACGACCACGACTGAATCGCGACGTCCGTAACCGTCCACACCGATCCGTTCCACCAACCCCACCCGAATTCCATCGCTGGCGAGCACGGCCATATCCCTCCGTGCGTCTTGAAGGACGGAATCGGGGTCGTTGGCGTCGATCACGCGTGGTTCATTGCGAGTTCCACGTCGAGCCTCCGTCCACGGTTGGGATGCGTCGAACGTCTGCAATGTGAATCGCTGCATCGACACGTTCTGCTCGTCGAGTAGTGGGGATTGTTGTCTGTGATTGGGATCGAAGCGAGTCCGAGCCTCCTCGATAGCGGCTTCCGGAATTAGAACCGGTACTTCTCGGACCATGACGTCCTCAACTCTCATCTCATTCCACGAGTCAACGCTTCGCTCGGTCGCGCGCGAGCGTGCGCACTCAGACCGTCATTAATGCAAACGCCGTGCCACCTGACGAATTACCGAAAATGTTGCGGCGTTTCGGGGGTACGTCTACGATCAAACCAGGCATCAGCACTCGAACGATGGTGGTGAAACAATGACGGTAAGGTGGGAGACACGATGACGGCGAATCTGGAACAACTCCTCGAGATGGTCGAACAGGGGAGCGACGAGATTATCAAGCTCACGCAAGACCTCGTCCGGCTGCAGACGGTCAACTTCGGCACGCCGGAGAGCGGCGACGAGATCATCGCCGCCGAGCTCCTGCGCGACAAACTGTCGGCCGAAGGAATCGACTCGCAGATCTACAAATCAACCGAAAACCGGGGGAATTTCGTGGCGTCGCTCGGCTCGACGGACGGCCCGTCCCTTCTGTTCATGTCACACACCGACGTCGTCCCGGTGGAGGACGCCGGCCAGTGGACGCATCTGCCGTTTGGCGGTGAGATCGACGAGGGTCGGATCTGGGGCCGCGGGGCCGCCGATATGAAGTCGACGGTCGCGGCACAGGCGATGGCCATGATCTTTCTCAAGCGGGCTGGAGTGGATCTCAAAGGCAGGCTCAGCTTTGTGACCTGTGCCGACGAGGAGGCCGGTGGCGCCTACGGGTTCGGCTGGATGGCCGAGAACCACGCCGACGTCCTCAAAGCCGATTACGCCGTCAACGAAGGCGGTGGTGGTGCGGTCCGAACCAACAGCGGGGTCATTTACGGGATCAGCACTGGGGAAAAAGGCCGGCTCGAAGCACACATCAAGATCAAGGGCCGCGGTTTCCACGCATCTCAGCCATGGCGCGCCGACAACGCCATCTACAAGGCCGAAGAAGTGATTCGACGCGTACGGAACTACGAACCAGAAGTGTCGGCCGACGCCGAACCGTTCAAGCACCTCGATACTCTGGCCGGTATCACCAAAAAGGTTACGGTGGAGAACCTCGAAGAGACTCTGGCGGAAATCGAAGAGTCGAATCCAAGCCTCTCGTCGATGCTGCGCGCGTCGTCCCGCATGACGCTGGTCGCCACCATGATTAACGCCGGCGTGAAATCGAACAGCGTCGCGGAGAACTGCACGATTATCTGCGACATCCGATCGCTTCCATGGCAGGATCGCGACTACGTGCGCGGTCAGCTTGAAGGGCTTGTCAGCGATCTAGATGGTGTCACCGTCGACATCATCGAGACCGCCGTATCGAACAACTCGCCCTACGATTCGCCATTCCGCGGATTTGTCGAGCAAGCCACTCGAGACGCGACTGGCCTGACTGACCTGCGCTTCGTCCCGGGATTGACGGTCGGATTTACCGACTCGCGCTTCGTACGACCGCTCGGAAACGTCACGTACGGCTTCATCCCGTCACACCCAGACGACGACCCAACCAAGAGCGGCGCGCACAATATCAACGAATCGACAGGGATTCCGAGCTTGATCAACGCCACGCGGTTCCACGTCGCGCTGGCCTGGCACATCCTGGCGGCAGGTTCCTAACGGCAACGACACGCGGGCGACGCTTTCGTCGCCCGCGCGACCTGTCCGAGTGGAGCCGGTCGTCCTAGGACGGTGCCTGATCGGTGACGGTTCCGAGGATGACGACGGGGACGTGCTCGCCTTTTCGATAGGGAGCCTCCCGCGGCTGGATCATGATGAACGCGTTGGCGCCGACCAGCGACATGAGGCGCGCAGACGATTGCGACCCGGTATTGCGGGCATGCAACGCACCGGTAGCATCGGACCAGACGATGCCCCGCTGGAATTCGAGCCGGTCAGTGCTGTCGACGTCGTGCTCGAGCGTCGCGGTCGCCTGCGGGGGCCGTGGATTCGGATGCCCTGCCATGGCGCGGATGGCCGACTTGATGAAGATCTCAAAGCCGACAAGTGCCGACACCGGATTCCCTGGAAGTCCAAAGAAGAGCGTGTCACCGATCGTGGCGAAGTTGAAGGGCTTGCCAGGCTTCATGAACAACCGCTGAAAATGGACGTCCGCGATCTCCATGAGGATGGCCTTGACGTAGTCCTTGTCCCCCATCGACACGCCGCCGGAGGTGATGACGGCGTCGCCGTCCTGAATGCGTTCGAGCAGAAGCGCACGCAGCGAAGGCTCGTCGTCCGGCGCGTGGCCCGACCAGATCACGTCGGCGCCAGCCTGACGGGCAGCAACGACCAGCGAAAAACGGTTCGAATCACGAATTTGACCCGGACCCGGCTCGACGTCCGGCGGAACCAGTTCGTCGCCGGTCGACAAGATGCTGACTCGTGGCCGCCGAAACACCTTGACCTGCGCGTGTCCCAGACTCGCCAGCAAGCCAATCTCGGCCGGTCCGATAACCGTACCTGCGTTGACCAGCACATCACCGGCGCGCAGGTCGGCACCGATGGGACGAATGTTCTCCCCCTCCGCGACGTGCTCCTGGTGGATGATGACGTGGTCGTCTCGGGGCTCGGTGTTCTCTACGCGAATGACGGCGTCCGCCCCGTTCGGTATCGGTGCACCTGTCATGATGCGCGCCGACGTTCCGGGGGTGATCTCGATCCCTTCAATGGTTCCGGCAAATTGGTCGCCGATCACTTCACGCCAGGGGGAAACGTCCGACGCGATCACGGCGTAGCCGTCCATCGTTGAGGCCGCGAATGGCGGCAGATCGCGGTCCGCCACGAGATCTTCAGCGAGGACGCGGCCACCGGCATCGTCGAGCGGCACCACCTCTGCTTCCAGCGTTCGTACGTAGTTGAGTACGATGTCGAGTGCTTCGTCTGGGGGCAGAAGGCGGTCACTTGCGGGCATTCGGTGGGCTCTCCTCTACGTCGAGTTTGAGTCGGGGCGGACCAAACGAAATCTTAGCATAGGCGGGGCGTACGGCCGTCCTGTCGGTTTTGACACCACCCATACCGAGGACTATAGTTGTCAAGATACTGGGCCGTTCTTTCTCACCTGGATTTCAACACGATGTCGACGCTTCCCTCTCACGACCACCAAGAGGGCAGGTTGGCCACTCCACTACCAAACGAACCGAGGCCAACCGGTCAGACGTGGGGCGATCTTGAAGCGGTGATCCAACGGCAGATGCCGGGGATGGATCTCTCGCTGGTGCATCGTGCCTACGATTTCGCCGACATCGCTCACGCCGGGAAGCTTCGTCGATCGGGCGAGCCGTACATCTCGCACCCGACCGCTGTCGCCATGATTCTAGCCGAGATTCAGCTGGATCATGAGGCGGTAGCCGCCGCGTTGCTACATGACGTTATCGAAGATACGGACGTCAGCACTGAAGACATAAGGGCAGAGTTCGGCGATCGCGTCGCGGCGCTGGTTGACGGCGTCACGAAACTTGGTCGTATCCGCTGGACGACTGAAGAAGATCAAGCGGTTCGTGAGAAAGAACGCCAGGCCGAAAGCCTGCGCAAGATGTTCCTGGCCATGGTCGACGACGTCCGCGTCGTCCTCATCAAGCTGGCCGACCGTCTGCACAACATGCGTACGCTCGAGCACATGCCGCGCGCCAAGCAGCTTCGCAGCGCTCATGAGACGCTCGAGATCTACGCCCCGCTGGCCAATCGGCTTGGCATCTGGCAGTTCAAGTCGGAGCTCGAAGACCTCGCCCTGCGCTACGTCGATCCGCAGACCTATTTCTCTATCGTGCGCGCGCTGGAGCGACGCGGCGTCGACCGCGAGCGCTATCTCAACCGCGTCATTGATGAGCTCAACAGTGCATTGACCGAAGCCGGGATCAGCGCCGGGATCTCGGGTCGTGAAAAGCACATTACGTCGATCGTGCGCAAGATGGAACGCAAGGGCCGCAGTTTCGACGAGATCTACGACGTCCTCGGTGTGCGCGTCGTCGTCAATGAAAAGAAGGACTGCTACGGCGCGCTGGGCGTGATTCACTCGATGTGGCATCCGATTCCCGGCGAGTTCGACGACTACATCGCCACCCCTAAAGAGGGCGTGTATCAGTCGATTCACACTGCCGTTCTCGGTCCGGAAGGGCACGCCGTAGAGATTCAGATTCGCACCCAGGAAATGCACCACGTCGCCGAATTCGGCATCGCCGCGCACTGGCGCTACAAAGAGGGCGCCAAGCCTGATCCCAATGTTGAAGCCAAGGTCGCCTGGTTGCGCCAGCTCATGGACTGGCGCGATGAAGTCGTGGACGCGCAGGAGTTCGTCGAGTCTCTGAAGTCCGACGTCTTCCAGGAGATGATCTACGTCTTCACGCCGAAGGGCGACATCATCGAGCTGCCCGCGGGAGCGACGCCGGTCGACTTCGCCTATCGCATTCATACAGAAGTCGGTCATCAATGCGTCGGATCCAAAGTCAACGGACATCTCGTACCGTTGAACTATCGCCTGCAGAACGGCGAAGTCGTGCAGATCATGACGTCGAAATCGAAGGTCGGTCCGAGTCGCGACTGGCTTCTCTCCAGCAGTGGCTACATCACGACCGCGTCGGCCCGTGAGAAGGTGCGGCAGTGGTTCCGGCGCCAGCAGCGGGACGAGAACATCTCGCAAGGTCGCGACACGCTCGAACGTGAGCTGCGCCGCCTCGGCGTCAACATCGGGCTCGAAGAGATCTCGCGACACTTTCCGCGCTATCAACGGGTCGACGATTTCCTGGCGGCTATCGGCTATGGGGCCGTTACCCCGCAGCAGATTTCATCGCGGCTGGCCGAGCAGGAAGACCGCGAAGTGCTCAACACTTCGGCGCCGCCGTCCTCGCCCAAGCTGCCGCCCAGCTTGCAGGTGACCGGTGTTGGTGACCTCTACACGCGCCTGGCTAGCTGTTGCAAGCCGGTCTATGGCGATCAGATCATCGGATATGTGACGCGAGGGCGCGGAATCACCGTTCACCGCGGCGACTGCCACAACGTGGCGCACGTCGACGATCCAGATCGCCTGGTCCAGGTGAGCTGGGGAAACGAGCAGAAACAGCTCTATCCGGTCAACATTCATCTGGAAGCGTGGGATCGGGTTGGTCTGCTGCGCGACATCACCACGTTGGTGGCCGACGAGAAGTTGAACGTCATCTCGGTCCTCACCAGCGTCAACGACGATCGCACCGTGACCGTGCTCATGACCCTGGAAGTCGAAGGTGTCAAACAACTCAGTCGGGTGCTACAGAAGCTCGAAACGGTGCGAGACGTCTACGACGTGCGCCGGGAGACTTCTCCGGCGTCAAGCAGCCACGGATCGGAGTCACGCGTCAACGCGTGATCGGCAATCATCTTCTGAGAACTCCACCGAATCAGGTAACCAACACACGCAAGGTCACGTGCGGAGCATCTGACGCGCCCGTGCGGCCTCGCGGTAGAGGTGGTCACGTTCTGGCACGCTGGACGCAACGCGAGAAGCCTCCGCGTACAGCGTCGCGGCGAGCTCGAGGTCGCCGGCCCGCTCGTGCAGGTATGCCGATACGGCCGCATAACGCGACAGGTCGGGGCTCAGTTCCGCCAGGGCCGCGAGACCGGCCTCCGGCCCAATCGCCTCCCCCACCGCAACCGCGCGATTGAGTCGCACCACCGGGCTATCGTTGAGAAGGAGCAGTTCGTCGTACCACTCCACGATCTGCTCCCAGTCCGTTTCGGACGTCGTCGGGGCGTCCGCATGCAGGGCGGCAATGGCGGCCTGCGCCTGGTACTCACCCAGGCGATCTCTGGCCAACGCGGTCTGCAGAATCATCACCCCATCGGAGATCAGTTTGCGGTCCCAGAGCGATCGATCTTGCTGACTCAACGGCACCAACCGACCTCCTGGGCCGGTTCGAGATGCGCGACGTGCATGATGAATCAACATGAGCGCCAGCAGTCCCGCGACCTCAGGCTCGTCGGTCAACGCGAAGACCTGACGCCCAAGACGAATCGCCTCAACTGCAAGGTCAACATCTCCGCCATACCCCTCATTGAAGACCAGGTAGAGAACCCGCAACACCGTTGAGAGATTTCCCGGTTGGTCAAGACGTCGACCGGCGATGCGCTGTTTCGCCCGGCTGATGCGCTGGGCCATGGTCGACTCGGGAACCATGTACGCAGAGGCTATCTGACGAGTGGTTAGACCACCGACCGCGCGCAGCGTCAACGCGACTGCAGAATCTCGCGACAAACTTGGATGGGAACAGAGGAAGTAGAGCCAGAGCGTGTCATCTGCGTCGGTAGTCGGATCAGCGGCAGGCTCAACATGGACAGTGCGCTCGCGCGCACGCCGCGACGTTTCAGACCGATTCTCGTCGAGGAACCTGCGCCATGCCGCAACGATCAACCAGCCTTTGGGATCACGAGGCGGATCGATCGGCCACAATCCGAGTGCTCGGATCAATGCCTCTTGCACCGCATCCTCGGCCGACGCGAAGTCAGCTCCGCGCCGGACGAGGACCGAGATCACCGCGGGAACGAGCTCCCGCAGCAAGTTTTCGTTCACTCTGCGAGCGCCGGTCGCGAGGTAAGAAACGGCCGGACTTCGAGCCACTCGTGAATCGGCAAGCCTCCCTTACCGGGTGCCGCTGAGAGCTCACCAGCCAGCTCGACCGCACGATCCCATGACTCCACGTCGATGACCATCCACCCAGCGATGAGATCCTTGGTCTCGGCAAACGGGCCGTCCGTCACAGGCGGTCGGCCCTCACCGTCCGACCGGACAAACGCGCCGTCAGGAGAGAGCGCGTGAGTCTCGACGAACTCGCCGGTCTCCTTCAAGCGCTCCGCGAAGTCCTGCATGTACTTCACGTGTGTGTCGAACTCATCCGGAGTCCACTGATTCATGGGCGCCTGGCTGCCGCCTGGGGCTGGTGCACCCCGGTAATGTTTGAGCAACAGATACTTCACGGCGTATCTCCCTTCTCGCTTCGCGGCTCATCCACGGCCGCTTCCAACCCTAGGACGGAGCCGGAATCTCATTCTCGACATCATACTGGGACAGATTCCGCCGGTCTTCAAACACTCCGCTAGGCGATCCACCAAATGAGAGCGACCACGCCGCTTAGCCGCGCTGACGCTCTTCCCGCCGACGGACAAGCTCTTCGACCGCGCTCGGCAACGTCGTCTCGAAGTCGATTAGCTTCGCCCATGTCGGGGTTACGACGATTCGGACCATGCCCTCATGGTAGAGCGAACGCACCTCCGCCTCCCAGTCGACCCGTTGCTCGGGCGTCATCACGGACGTGCTGGAAGCCTGGAGAAACTCCTCCGGGATACCATCGACGAAGTCAAGATCAGCCCGACCCCGGATGAGCAAAATCTTGGGCGGATACTCCTCCGTGTCGATCGTCAGGGCAACCATCGGGTTCTCGCCAATGGCCAGCAGCTTCGGAGCGTTCTTCGCAGTACACATGACGATCTCCGAGCCGTTCCAGGCAAACCCAATCGGGATGTTGCGGGGCGTGCCGTCCTTGGCGACGTAGGCCAAGCGGGCCAGGTCGCGGGCCAACAACTCTTGGCTGATCGGTCGGTTCAGAACCGCGATGATCTTGTTCGATTGCATGGCTATTCCTCTCGTCGTCGTTTTCGGTCCGTCAAGCGGATCGTTCTCGTTGGTGCCAGGTCGGCGGCGATGGGCCGTTAGATGAACTGCTCGGCCAAGGCCACGATAATCCCCACAGGTCCGCGGACATGGCAGAGCCGGTAGCTGTCTTGGCACTGCGCCACCTCTCCAACGAGTTCCACGTCGCGGATACGCAGGCTGGCAACATTGGCGTCGTCGACGCCCTCACGATCAACCCGCTGAATCGTCATTGTGCTTCTCCATCGTGATGACGCGGCTTATCAGCGGCCGCTCGTATCCCTAGGACGAAGCCAGCGCAACATTCTCGACATACACAAGGGCGCCGAATTTATCTATTCGGCGCCCTTGTGCAGTTTTTATAGCGAGCCATGTCCAACGCGACGACGAAGCTGGAACAATGACTGGGCGGGGCAGAGCATCACATTAGCTGCAACCGCGTCCGGAATCTGAAGCTCTGTGCAAAATCACCCTAGACCTCTTTTTCGTCCGGCTGTTCATCTTCGGGGGTGATGCCATAACGCTTCATCAGGCGCTGACGCTTGGTGCGGCGCTTCGGCCGATTCGCCTCGAGCTGCTCCGCCATCAGCGCGGTTTCGTCCCACACCAGTTCAGCACCCGCGATGTGCACCGTGTCACCGGGGCCCACCCCGAGCGTTTCGAGCTCCGCTGAGATGCCCGACGCTTCGAGAATGCGTTGAAACCGGTCCGCCGCCTCTTCATTGGCGAAGTCGGTCATGCGGGTCATACGCTCGATCTTAGGTCCCCGCACCTCATAATGATGCCGAGATAGCCGATCAACTTCCCAGAAGTCTTCCCGTGACGTCTCCATCGTGTACAGGCGACGTTCCGTCGGAACCAGTGGCGGTGACTCCGGAATCTCTTTCAGTAATTCGAGCATCCGCTTCATGAGGTCGGACACGCCCTCACCGGTCGCGGCGGAAATGGTGTGGACCTCGAAGCCCTGTTCGACGAGATCTTGCGTCAGCCGATCGAGACTCGCGCGCGTCTCAGATAAATCAATCTTGTTGATCGCGACGATCTGCGGCTTGGCCGCGAGCTCTAGCGAATATGCCGCCAACTCCTCGTTGATCGTCCGAAAATCCTCCAGCGGATCACGGCCTTCGAGACCTCCTGACCCATCCAGCAGGTGGATCAGCAGTCTGGTGCGCTCGACATGTCGCAAGAACTCGTGCCCGAGTCCGATTCCCTCGGCCGCCCCCTCAATCAATCCAGGGATGTCCGCCATGACGAAGGTCGGGCTGCCTGGGCGACCGATCTCGACGACGCCCAAATTCGGTTCCAGCGTCGTAAACGGGTAGTCGGCAACTTTGGGCCGGGCGGCGCTCGACGACGACAGCAGCGTCGACTTGCCCGCATTTGGCAACCCTACCAACCCAACGTCGGCAATGACCTTGAGCTCCAGGCGCACCCAGCGCTCCTCACCAGGCTCCCCCTTTTCGGCCAACCGTGGCGCCTGGTGCATCGAGGTAGCGAAGTGCTGGTTTCCCATCCCACCCTGGCCGCCCTTCGCGAGAATGACCGCCTCGTTCGGTTCGATGAGGTCGGCGAGCACTTCGCCCGTCTCATCGTCGTAAACGACCGTTCCAGGCGGGACGTCGATGAACATGTCCTCGCCCCGGGCACCGGTACGCTTGGAGCTCTGCCCGTGTATTCCGGTCGTCGCGCGGAAGTGCTGCTTATATTTGAACGAGATGAGCGTGTTGAGGTGTGGATCGACCCGCAGGTAGACGTGGCCGCCTCGACCGCCGTCACCCCCATCGGGACCGCCATTGGGAACGTATTTCTCGCGCCGGAAGCTGACGGCACCACTGCCGCCGTCTCCAGCTTTCAGAAAGATCTTGGCACGATCGTAGAACATGAGACCTTCCCTCACGTGATGCTCGCCAGGTCGGCGCGTGGCCCATGTCCTGAACGCATCCAGAAACGCCGCGTCCAAAACGAACGCGGTTCGACGTCACGCCGGCTTCTGACCGACGTTCTCTTAATTCTACTCGAGGAAGTCGCGGAGCTTCTTGCTACGGGTGGGGTGGCGCAGCTTGCGTAGCGCCTTTGCCTCGATCTGCCGGATGCGCTCACGCGTCACGCCAAACTCGCGGCCAACCTCTTCCAACGTCCGGCTGCGACCGTCGTCGAGACCGAAACGCAGTTCCAGAACACGACGCTCACGTTCCGACAACGAAAAAAGGACGTCCTCGACCTGTTCCTTCAGTACGACGAGCGAAGCCGCGTCCGATGGCGCCAGTGCCTTGGAATCCTCTATGAAGTCGCCGAGGTTACTATCTTCTTCCTCACCGATTGGCATCTCAAGCGAGACCGGCTCCTGCGAGATCTTCATGATGTCGCGCACCTTGTCAGACGGCAGACCCATGTCAAGCGCGATCTCGTCCGATGTGGGCTCGCGACCCAGCTCCTGCTGCAACCGGCGCGACGTGCGGATCAGACGATTGATCGTCTCGACCATGTGCACCGGTATGCGGATGGTGCGCGCCTGATCGGCGATCGCGCGGGTAATTGCCTGCCGGATCCACCAGGTGGCATACGTCGAGAATTTGAAGCCCTTGTGATACTGAAACTTCTCGACCGCTCGGATCAGGCCGAGGTTGCCCTCCTGAACCAGATCGAGCATCGACATTCCGCGTCCGACATATTTCTTTGCCACGCTAACGACGAGGCGCAGATTAGCTTCTGTCAGCTTCTTGTGAGCGATATCGCCGCGCACTGCCATCTCGTGCCAGCGGCGCTCGATCTGCGGCAGATTCGAACTGAGGATCGACATGAGGGCTTCGGGCTCGAGCCAGGTGTCGATCGGCTGAATCGCGCTCTGAACTTCTGGCGCCAGCAGATCAAACTCGACGCGTTTAGTGCGCAAGGTGTCCTCAAGTTGGCCCAGACCGATGCCGTATTGCTGAGCCACATCGTTGATTGCCCGCTCGGGGAGCATCGTCATCGGAAGAACGTCGGAGAGTACACGCGACTTCGTCGATGCCGAATTCTGTGGGAACGCTGCTTCGTACAGCGAGCGGGCAATCGGGAACCCACTCTTGAAGCGCTCGTAGATGATCTGGCTTATGCAGTCGGCAGTCACTGGAATTTCGTTTGCGTCGAGGAGTTCATGCCGGATACGGAACAGGTAGTCGCCCCGCTCCATGGCCTGCGCCAGTGTGACCTCTTGATCACCCGTCAGCAGCGGTACCCGGCCGATCTCGCGCAAATAGATGCGGACCGGATCGTCGAGACTGATCCCACTGAGATCGACGTCCGACACGTGTACTTTGAAGAGGTCGATGTCATCGGATTCCTCCGACGACTCGACGAGGTCGGTGCTCTCGTCAGCCTCAATGACGGGGATGTTCAGCTCGGTCAACCGTAACGTGATCTGCTCGACGACGGCGTTTGAGTTCTCGCCATCGCCAGCCCGGGAAACCAGATCATCAACGGTGACGTATCCCTGCGCACGCCCAAGCTCAACAACGGTGTTGACCAACTCGAGACTGATCTCGACGACCTGGTCCTCGCCATCGCCATCGCCATCGGAAAAGATTGCAGGATCGGTCGCGCGATCGCCATTGACGCGATGCACGACGTCGTCTGAGATGTTGCGTCTCATCGACTCGGCCACGACGTCAACTCCCCCATGCGCGTGCAGTCGACAATAATGCTGCAGTGATTTCGCAGTGATACTATGTTCATATTCGAATTGCAAACGACTGAGATGCTACCCGCCAGACTCGACTACCACGCCTAACTCACGACTCATGATGTCGTCGTAGGTTTCACGCCGCTGAATTAGCCGTGCTGTTTCGTTCGAAATCATGACCACCGCGGGCCGAAGAGCGAGATTGTAGTTACTGGCCATCGCGAGGCAGTACGCGCCGGCCGCGGGAATCGCTAGAAGATCGTCCGGTTCGGGTGAGAGCATCTCGATATCGCGAATCAAAACGTCACCCGACTCGCAATACTTCCCCGCGATCGTCACCAGGGTTCGATCGTCACCGGTGCGGTTAGCGATCTGCGCCTCATAGCGTGCCCCGTAGAGCGCGGGCCGAATATTGTCAGCCATGCCGCCATCGACCGACACGTAGCGCCGGACGTTAGGGATGACTTTTATCGAACCGACGCGGTAGAGCGCCACACCCGAAGGTCCTACAATTGACCGACCAGGCTCGATAGTCAGCGTTGGGAGCGGTAAATCGTACCTATAGGCCCCCTGCTTCACCGATTCCGACACGCGTTGAGCGAACTCACTCAACTGTACGTCTGGATCGCCCTGCTCATATTGGATGCCGATTCCGCCACCTGGACTAATCTGAGAGGGTGTGACGTCGAAGCGTTCCTGCATGTCCGCGGCAAATCCGAAGAGCGTGTCTACCGTCGTCAAGAATGGCTCGATTTCGAAGATCTGCGACCCGATGTGCGCGTGATAGCCGCACAGGTTGAGACCACTGACCTGTAGGACACGTTCCACCGCAGTGGCAGCTGATCCATCGCTAATCAACATCCCGAACTTCGAGTCGACGATTCCGGTCTTCCGATAATCGTGGGTGTGAACGTCGATGCCCGGATTCAGTCGCAGGAGCACATCGACCGACGCGCCGGTCTCGCGAGTTAGCTGCTCGAGCAGATCGATCTCATGGTGATTGTCGATGACGATTTCACCGACGCCGAGCTTGAGCGCGAGCGCAAGCTCTTGCGGCGTCTTGTTGTTACCGTGAAATACGATGTGCTCGATTGGGAAGCCCGACCGGAACGCCAGCATCATCTCGCCCGCGGACACCACGTCGAGCCACAGTCCTTCATCGGCGATGATCTGGAGCAGCGCCGAGCTTAGGTAGGCCTTTCCGGCGTAGACGATGCGCGCATCAGGGTAGTGCTCGCGAAAAGTCGATCGATAGACCTCGCACTGGTGCCGGATCGTTGCCTCATCGTAAACGTAGAGAGGGGTGCCAAATTCATTGGCCAGGTCGACCAGCGACACGCCGCCGACGGTGAGCTGTCCCTCTGAGTCACGAGTGGTGTTCAACGGCCAGAGCACAGGTACACCTTCCCCCAGCGTGGTCAATGCGTTCATCCGTTCCAGGATTATACCTAGTGGGGACGGAAACGACCGACGGCGGAGCCCTGGACGAGGTGTCCAGGGCTCTGTACGAGCAGCAGAATGACTGCTTACGAGGATTGTTGTCTAGCTCGCGTCGGCGCAGACCGCGTACGCCGTAAGGTGCCAGGTCGAGATCGTGTTCAGGTAGGTCATGACCGCTTGAACGTCCCAACCAGCGCCACCATTGAACGGAACGCTGAAGTGGAGGGCGACTCCTTCGTCCACTTCACCACTGATGCCGGTGTCGAAGGTCACATAGCCGCCGCCACTGATCGCCTTCTTGCCAGCCGGGCAATAGGCCACCACGGTCTGAATCGTCGCGCCGCTGGATGCACCAACTTCCTTGACGATCTCATAGCCTGTCAGGCCCGATGTACCGGCTGGTCCCTGAGCGCCGGTTGCCCCTTGCGGTCCGACCGGTCCCTGTGGCCCCGGCACGCCCTGTGGCCCCTGCGGACCAACGTCACCCTGCGGACCTTGCGGGCCGGTTTCGCCTTGAATGCCCTGTGGCCCCTGCTCATTCCAGCTAATCACCGTGCTGTTGCCGGGGCACTTGTCCGGCGTGCTCGTCCCGACGTCGGACAGGTTGCCGTTCTTCAGACAGGCGTAGTAGGTAGCCGGAGCCGGGTCACCGAGCGCGACCAGGACTGAGCCGGTGGCAAGGACGCAGGCGATCGCGGTTGCCAGCACGACGGGCCGAACGAATCGAGACCGAAGTACGTTTGCAAACATAGGTTACTCCCTCCAATAGTGAACCGAACGCAAACTACCGGGCGCGATAGGCTCGCCAGGTAGCCGGAAGGGCCATGAGCACCATATTGATCACGCTCAGCGGGATCAGCGCGATGCATTCCGCCTGAATCCAGCCGGTCGGCGCCGCGAACATACCTGGAACCGCGGTGATGGTGTTGAGGAACGTCACCACCAGGGCGAGAATCCCGCCCCACTTATGCAGGTTCCACATCCCCCAGCACCCGACCAACGTGAGAACACTTGCCACGATGCCGATGACGATCGCGAAGCCGGGGACGTCGCCTGCGCCTGGCGCGAAATAGAATGGGACCGACGCGACCTGAATCGCGACCCCCAGAAGCACCGCGGCAGTAAGGACAGTCGGTCGCTGGCCCAACCCCGCCGCGGAAGCCGGTGCGCTACTCACCATGTGTTCGTCTCCTTGTCTAGTTGCGCCGGCCCACGCCAGCGCTCGATACACGAGACTGTAGGTCGCCTGGTTTCCCAGGCAGAAGTGGAGATGAACCCGGTTATGGCGGGCAATTTCGCTCAGGTGAGTAGCGTTGCCGTTCCTGGGTGAAACGGGGAAGATATCTCACACTTGGGAGGGGTCCGGGAGAGTTTTAGATCACGGTTCAGGCGGGTGACGAGGCACAAAGAACGCCCTGGCGAATCGCGGTCTGCAACACCCAGTTCGCGTTCTCGGGTGGGTTCGATCATTTCGCAATTCACGTCATCACTACGACGCTTCGCTGACTTCGCACTGCTACCGTGTCTGAATGGTCGCGCGATGCTCTATCGCAAAGTCGCAATCCATTCTGAATGGCGTCGCTTCGATGCGTTTTACGTCACGCACCAATTGATGGGACAGTCCTGAGTGACTGTCCCATCAAACGCTTCACAAATTCAAGTCGAGCCAATCTCGCAGAACGCTACGTCATTGACACGCGGCGACGGAGCAGTCCAGAAGGTATCCCGAGAGATTGATCTGTGCGCCTCCACGGTCCGCGGTGCTGTCTCGTTCGACATGCACAATGACGTCACTGCCGCCATCGTCGTACAGCCTTAAGACCTGGCTGGCGATGTAAGTGTCGTTGCCTCCGAACGTGGCTGGGATGAAGTAATTCACGAAGGAGCCGTTGACCGTCGCGCCAATCCCAACGTAAACAATTCTCTGCCCGTCCGGCACCGTGGCAAGGACCGAGACTGTCTCTATCACGAGACGATTTCAGACCGGAACCGGAATTTCCACGGTGGCTCCATTCTCCCCATCCTCATAGCCACCGCCTCCGAACCATTTGAACGGACGCCGCCCCGGGTCATCATAGGAGGTGACGCGTGCCGTCTCCTGCTCGAGAACTCTGACGTTCCCGTTGGCGTCGAGGGGACCGATGATGGTAGCGCCAACGACCTAGGCCGCTTGCGCGACCGGTTGGCGGACCACAGTGGCCCCGAGCAATACCGACGCGACGACGATCAAAACAGCCAGTCCCCAACGTTTCATCGACTTCCTCCAACTCGCTTCACGTTGACTTCCGAGATCGGTAGATTCTTCACATGAGTGGGGCCCGGGCGGTGCGCGTTCGGATTGCGCACCGCCACACGCCCAATCAATCTGATCTCACAGAACGTGATCTCACAGCCCTCCCGCCAGTTTGGTGAGGATGGCAGCGTCATTCGGTGCGAGATAGCCCCCATTCACGGCGGCATTCACGTCGTTTAGATAGGCGTTGATGGCATCGGTTTTGGCCGTCGCATTGTCGTAGGACTCGGCGGTTCGAGCGGCGAAGAGCTGCGCGCACATAGCGTTGGATCGCCCGATTTCCACGTTGCCACCGGGGCGGGTCACCGTTCATTCAGCAACCCGCCTCATGCGACGTGGATCAGAAGTCCCGCGGCAGCGGTGTGCCGCCGAGTCCCAGGACCTGACTCAGGTAGTAGCCATAGTCATGGTTCGCCTCAGTCGCCGCGATTTGGCCGGCGTTGACTCCCAGTCGTAGCGCGTTGTGGTAAACGAGCAGCGCGTCGAGCTCGAGCGTTGTCGCCGTCGGCAGGGTGATCGCCTTGCCTCGCTGCGCCTCAGTAAGGTTGATGAAGGCCGTCAGGTCACCCAGCGCCGGCTCATACCGCTGCGCCTTCATACCAGCCTGGACTGCCGCGAACTGCTTTTTGAGCGCGTTAGCGATCCCGGACGAGCCTGGCCCATTCATGCCCCCGCTGGCCAGCGCCTCATTGATGAGCTGGTCCATCGTCTTATACGTGAGCGTCGTGGTGAACGGCGCGGTCAGCGTGGCGGGCGGCGCGGGCGTGAAGAATTGCGAGAAGTACTGTGTTCCGTCGGCTCCGTTGACGTTGGAGTCGCCTGCCAGTGCGAGCGCCGTTCCGTCATCCAGCCAGACCGTCAGTGGCGTGGCGTCGTTGACCGTACCGAGACTACTCCCTCCATTCATGATCTCGGCCAGGTTCGGGGCAGGTAACCCACTGGTGTGTATTGTCAGCAGTTGCTGCGTCTTGTAGGTCGCACTGACCGTGATGTTCTCAGTCACATGCAACGGCGTCGTCTGGCTCGTACTGACCAGCGTGTAGCGCGTGCCTTCGGAGAGCGCCGGGACCGGGTCTTGGTAGCTGAAACTGACGTAGCTATCCTCGTCAAACCACTGGTTGTATGGGCCAGACTTCGCGACGTTGTTCACCATCACCGTCCAGGGAACGTCCGATGGGATCCCCGTCTGATCAAAGTTCACATGGTGCTGCAGGACGTACTCAGCCACTGCCGTCTTTGGTCCGTCCATAAGGACCGTGGTCGAGGTGAAGATGCTGGAGACATCGGCAGTCCACCAACGGAAGCGGTACCGATCCGGACCAGAGGGGATGTACGGGTCGGTTGTGAGCGAGACGGTCTGACCTTTCGGCACCCACTGAGTCGACGTCAACGTCGTGTCGCTGGTGGCTACCGAATTCGGATCAGTTGCGACGGTGAGACGATACTGAGTCCCGTAGATGGCAGTGTTCACGACATCCTGATCAATAAAGGTCGTTCCGTCGCTGCCAAGGCTGCCCGTCACGTACTGGACTCCCGAACCACCCGAGACCGGAGTCGGAAAACTCCAGCTCACGTGGCCGTCGTGGACGATAGTGAAAGTATTTTGCGTCGCCAGATCCACAGTGTGTGGCGCCGTATCGTTGAAGATGGCCCGGCTCGTCACGCTGGCCGTGCCGGCGTTGGGCAGCCCCGCCGTCTTGAGCGTCAGAGTGTGCGTGAGCGGCACGCAGGCGTTGTCTTGGTTCGACCAGTATGGCGAGACCAGCATTCCGTTGTCGAGCCGTATTGCTGGCTGCTTCTCGCAAAGGTCCGCCGTCTCACCACCCGTGAGGAAGGTGCCCCCTACGATGGTGTCGTTGTCAACCCAGCCGTGAGGACCGATCGGGTCGGTCGCCGCCTCGATAACCTCGTGGCTCATCAATTTGGTCAAGCCGTCGACGGTGCCGTTGGCGCACTTCAGCGGGATCACCGCATAGGCGTAAGACTGGAAGTCCGGGTAGGGGACAAACAGAGCCCAGTGGATGGTCAGGGCCATCGACTGCAGGTGGTAGGCGTCGAACTTGTCGCAGGTACCCTCGAGTGGACCGTTGTTGATGTCGACGCTCGGCGGCAGGTAGATCACATACAGTGAATTATCGTCGGGATAGGGGACACCGGTGCCCGGGCTCTGCACCTCGCATGTGATCCACAGTTCAATGGAAAGCTGATTGGTCGTACCACTCGGCGCCCCTGAGCATCCATCGTTCTGTGTGGACCCATCGAAGCTGCCGTGGCCGACGTCGTACTGACTCGCCGGGTCGAAGTAGTTCGAGGCGAGCATATCCCGCGTAAGCTGGTCGATTGCGCCTCGACTGAACTGCGGGTCGACGCTGCCGTCCCAGTCGCCGCTCGCGAAAACGTTGTGGATAGTGGCATTCTCAAGGACGCGGCCGTCCATGCCTGGACAGGCGATTTGACCAAGCACGCTGAACCAGCCCAGCAAGTAGCTACACACATCGCCTGCGAGCGAGATGGGGCTGTCGACACTCCGGTTGTCGTCGAGGAGATTGGGAGCGCTACCAGCCAGCACCGGCGCGGCCGCTGTCTGGAACAGGAGCGCGATGATGATCGCGATAAGCATGATTCTCGGGCCAACGAGTCTCTTGTTCACTTCTCCCCCTAACGTGTCTCTCCCTAACGTTCTCTCTACCATCGCCCGCCACCGGAGCATTTGTTTGAATCGAACTACGGCAACCGCGTCACCAACCCCGCTCGATTGGTCCATGCCAATGTTCCAATGCGCCGGTCGCGATGCGCCTTCGCTCCGCGACCGGCCTCACACGTTGTCGGGCCGCACTACTTCGTAGTGGCGGTCGAGAAGGACGCGCTGTTGTTGTCCGGGTTTGGGTCAGGCATGTCGCTGGTCACACTGGCCACGAAGTTGACGTTGGCGTTCGCGTGCACCTGGATCTTCACGGTCACGGCGGTGTTCGTCTCGCCGCCGTTGGCGATGTCACCGAGATCGCAGCTCACCGTCGTCACGCCCTTGGATGGCGGCGTGCAGCTGCCCTGCGAGGTGGTGATGGCGGTCAGCTGGACACCGTAGGGCAGGTTGTCGGTCAGCACGGTGTGGGTGGCGGTGTCCGGCCCAGTATTGTGAATAGTAAGGATGTAGGTCGCGGTCGACTTGCGACCAGTTGAGCTTGGGCCAACCATGGTGAGCGAGAGATCTGCCGCGGGCGCACGGACATACGTCTTGAACGCGAGATCGCCGGCGGCACTGCTGATCCAGGTCGATGGGGGCGACGCAGCGACCTTCGTACGGACTGCCCGCGGTGTATGGATCGCTGGCAGCGCTTAGTGTCCAAGCCATAAGCGGTGTCGGAGCTAGTGTATGTCACGATCGCGTACTGTGTGCCTGCCGTCACGACTGGCGCCCGACGCGAACGGCACCGAATACCACGTTTGACCCAGTAACGTCGGTGAGTTCACTGCTTGCGAGGACGGTCGATCCCGGCACACCATTTGCGTCAACGTCTCGGATCTCAACTGTGACCGGGCTCGATCCAGTCAAGTTGACGAGGTAGAGATCGACCTGGTCGAGGACACCTGAGCGCCCGGCCGTGAACGTCTGCGCCTCACTCGACGTGCCGAGAATTGAGGTTCGGACCAGAGATGATTCTGCACGCTCGTCGATGTCTCCGGCTGACTCTGATCGAGTGTGCCCGTCGCAAACGCGGTTGCGGGGAGCAGAGTCACCACGATCGCCATGATCGAGACCGCAGTAATACCGAGCCGCAGCACGTTTCGAAGCTTGTGTTTCATGTTATTTCCTTCCTCTACGTACGCAGTGGCCGCGAGGCAGTACACCGTACGTCCCCGACGGTTAGTCCGCGGTTCGTCCGTCCTGGTCCGAACCGGTCATTTATCAACACCCGTGGTTTGCGTCCCTGTTGATCCACCATAGCGAGTTCCGTCGATCCGGGACTAGAGACAACGAACCCGAATTGCAGGGACGCGATGTCCCAATCTTGACCTGGAGAACAGGGCAGAGAATCCCGCAAGCTCAGAGGCCGTCATCACTCAGGGCATGAACACCTGCCTCGAGACAGACCGTAGGCGTGACGTCCTCGCACGACGGAACGTGCTCAGCTGTGGGACTGATACGCTCGTCTTGACGATGGAAGTGCGATGAGGACCAGCACGACAACTGACAAAGGGACTCCGACGATCAATTCAGCCAGAATCCAGTTGTTTGGGGGAGAGAACAGGCCTGGAAGCGCGGTGAGTGTATCCAGCAGAGTAACCACGAACAGCAGGATGGCACCCCAACGATGGAGGTTCCACATGCTGTACGCCGCGACGACAGACACGAGCGCCACCACGAGGCCGAGCACGATCGCGAACCCTGGAAAATCCGCCGCCGGCGATGAACCCAACGACCACATACATAAGCTGAAGTGCGACGGCGAGCCCTGCCGCCCACGAAACTGGACGAGGTCGCGCACGCCCAAGCTCGTCACCTTGAGCCATGCTCGTTGCCATCTGGGACCTCCAATCAGCTCTTCGTCGACCCACGTCGACGCGCCATGAACCGACTCTAGACTGCCCAGACTCCCGGGCAAAAGTGGAAACGTTCCCAAACGTGCCGGGAAATTTCACTGGCCTGAAGTGGACTCATCTTTGCTTTCGGCAGGAAAGTGTGGTGGTGCGAACGCAAGAGAGCGAAGTATCGCGCTGCGGACGTGCATTTACCGATTCCGGCCAAATGCGAAGGATGCGGTGTTCGACGAAGCTCTATTCAGTGATTGGAGATGCCGAGGCCGCCCTCGCGAGCGCGCTCGATCGCCTCGGCCCGGTCGGCGACCTGAAGCTTGCTGAAGATGACGGAGACGTGGTTGCTGACCGTCTTGACGCTGATCCCCAGCTGCTGCGCGATGCGTGGATTTGGATAGCCCTGGGCGATACGTTCGAGGATCTCACGCTCTCGGTCGGTCAGCATGGGAAAGGACTCGTTGCGGGCCGGGCGCGGCGACGTGAAGAGGGTCAAGACGCGTGTGGCGATCGACGGGCTGAATATCGCTGCGCCGCTGGCAACGGCTCGAATGGCGCCGACGATCTCCTCGTCCTCCGCATCCTTGAGCACATATCCACGCGCACCCGCCCGAAGTGCCAGGAACACGGAGTCGTCATCCTGGAAGAGGGTCACCACCAGAATCTTGACGTCTGGCTGTTCCGCGACGATTGCCCGCGTCGCTTCGATGCCGCTCAGCTCCGGCATCTGCAGGTCCATCAACACGACATCCGGCAGTAGACTGGCAGCGGCTTCAACGGCTTGCTCGCCATTGACCACTTCTCCGACGATCTGGATGTCGTCCGTCGTTCCCAGGACCGCGCGCATGCCGCGCCGGACAAGTGGGTGGTCGTCCGCAACCAATACACGAATCACGTCACTCATCTGCCACAACCGCCAACCCAATAGGGAAGCTCGCTTCCACTCTTGTGCCGCCTCCCGGACGGTCTACGACGTCGAACGAACCACCCAGCTCCTCCGCACGCTCACGCATGGAATGCAACCCAACACCCGATGCAGTCTTCGCGGCTGTCAATCCGATCCCGTCATCCTCAATAGTGAGAAGCAGTGACGTCGCGGTAGTCGAGAGGCGAACGAGGCAGGTGCCCGCCCGCGCGTGTTTGACCACGTTGGCCAACGCCTCTTCGGTCACTCGATAGACGGCCACCTCAACAGCGGCGGGCAACGGGGGCAGCGTTGCGGGAAGATCGGTGCGAATGGTGATGTCAGGTGTGCTGAACTGCCTGATCCGCTCACGCAGCGCGACCGCCAAACCGAGCTCGTCAATCGTCAGCGGGCGAAGGCCGTGGACGAGCGCGCGGATCGAGGTGATGGCGGATCGCAATTGTCCGCGTAGCTCGGTCACTTCAAGCTGAGCCGCAGGTGGATCGGCGTCGATCAAGGTCGGAAGCGCGCCGAGCTGCAGGCTCAAGGCGGCCAGTTGTGAGCCCAGACCATCATGCAGGTCACGGTGCAGCCTGCGGCGCTCCTCCTCACGGGCCTCGACAAGGCGTTCTCGCGCACGTTGAAGGTCATGCGTGAGCTGCACCGCATGGACCGCGATCCCGGCCTGACGCGCGAGGTCGTCGAGCAGCCGCCGATCGGCCGGGCCGAAAACCTCTCCCGGCGTACGCGGTCCAAGGAGAAGCTCACCGACAGGTTCCTGCTGATACGTCAAGGGCAAACGGAGCGGATTGGCGACCACCGCGCCGGTCTCAACGAGCAACGGCGGTCCAAGTCCTTGCGTGAGAGACACGGCCGCATAGGGCAGCTTCAAGGCTTCACGCACCGTTCCGGCGATCGCGGGAAGAATGGCATCGGCCGCGAGGGTGCTCTCCAGCCGCTGGCCGAGTCGCGCGATGGCTGCGTATGGCTCATCACGCTCACCAAAGAGAATGCGATTGACGCGACGCTGAACCAACTCTCGCAAGGGATGGAAGAGGACCGCCACGATTCCGGCTGCAAACAGGGAAAACAGAACGTTGCCACCCGTTCGGAAGAGCGTACCCAGCCATCCTACCGCGAAGATGTAGATCGCGACGACGGTGATGGTCATGACCAGGTATACGATGGCCCGACTAAAGATGAACTCGATGTCAAACAGGTGGTAGCGGAGGATCGCAATGCCCGCCGCGACCGGAAGCAACGCGACTGAAAGGTTCATCAGCGGAGAGGTGATTTGATAGCCCGTGCCGATGATCCCTCGGGCAACAAAGTCTCCAACGAACGTGAGAACCAGGAAACACATGTCCATGACGATCCACATATACTGCTGCCGAAGCGCGCCGTCTGATCTGGCGAAGCGATAGAGGACGAGTCCGGCCGAGATCAGCCCGCAAAGACCCAACGCTATGATTCCGGCGCCCGCGTCAGTAATGGGGTCTCCAGGGAAAAGCGGATTCGGCGTATGGTTGTAGATGTCCGGAAATCCGGGCGGAATGGTCGTTCCCACCAGCAGAGAAAACAGCAGCCAGGCGGTAGAGAGGAGCGTGAGACCGGCAACTATGCGAGCAACCCTCCCGTGGAGGCGACCGCTTGGAAACAGGAGGAGCGGAAACATCGGCATGAAGGTGGAGACGCTGATCCAACTATTGAGCCACAGCGCCCAGTTCCCACCCGGCGCGGACGTGTTGGTTTCCAGGCTGTAGACCGCGTAACCCGCGATCAGCGAGGAAATCTGTCCAGACGCCCCCAAGAACAAGAACAGCCATCCGAGAAGGTTGCTCGGTTGGCGTCGAACGATGAGTATGCCGACGAAGGCGTAGGCAAGCGCCCCAATAACGAGCGAGGGGTCGGCGATGGCCCAGGTGTCCGGCGAGTGGCGGTTGAGCACCACAAAGACGATGATCGGGGTGACGAGAATTACGACGAGGATTGAAGTGGCAGAGGCGATCCGTGATGACCACGAGCCGTTGCGGGCGATGACGCTCGGGGCTGCGGACATATCGTCATCTATTGAGACAGCCTGCATCCTCTGCGCTCCCCATGATGGTTTCAGTCAAACGTGAATGTTGTGGCGCGTGTTGACACGGATGGCTAGCCGATGTCATTCGAGTTACGCACATTGTAGCGTCCGCGTTTCCCAGGTTGAAGAGGAGGGACGCCCGATCAACCGGGAAAGAACTCCCGATCAAGGCGGGACATTCCCGCCACCTAAGGGCGCGCCAGCCGCGGAGGAAGCGCGCCGTTCCACCCTTGGAATTGGCCGCCCGCCAGTGTAAGCTAAGCGGGTGATTTGTGTGACGTGGCACCGAAAAAGCCAATTCGCCGCTCTCCCGTCGTATGACAGTACGACGTCGAGTCGCGCTGCGCTCTTCATGGTTTCGCGCGTCGACGATCACGATTCCCACCTCTCAACCACGGGAATCCCCAACTGCTGCCCGCTCATCTGCCTCATCCAAACAGCATGAGTCGGTGCAGACCCTAGGTGGAGTCTGCCCAGATGACGATGCTGGTTATGGGTTTGGTTTGAAGGAGCACACATGGCAGCGACCATTCTGAGCGTTCAAGATCTCGAAAAGTCATTCGGCGTTGAGCAAATCTTCAGCGGCGTCACCTTCCAGATTCAGGAGAAGGAGCACGTTGCCCTCGTTGGGGCTAATGGGGCTGGCAAGAGCACGCTGCTCAAGATCGTGGCCGGCATCGAACCCAGCGGTAGCGGCTCGATTGTGCTGCTTAGCGGTCTGCGAACCGCCTATCAGGCACAGGAAGCTCGCTTCGAGGGGACCGATACCGTCTGGGAAGCGGCCATGCGTGCCTTCGAGGAGACCCGCCGCGCCGAAGCCGAGCTTAAGTCGCTCGAACACCAGATGGGGGAGGCGTCAGGCGACGATCTCGATCGGCTCTTCGAGCGCTATTCGGAGTTGAGCGCTCATTTCGAGATGGGCGGCGGCTACGAGATGGAGCACCGTACCGAGCAGGTGTTGGCCGGTCTCGGATTTGGTGAAGACGATTACGAGATACCCGTCAGCCGCCTGAGCGGTGGCCAGAAGACGCGCCTAGCGCTCGCACACGCGCTGCTGGAAGATCCAGATCTCCTTATGCTGGATGAGCCGACGAACCATCTCGATCTGGACGCGCTCGAGTGGCTCGAGAACTTCCTGAGGTCGTGGAGCCGAACGTTCATCGTCATCTCGCACGACCGGTATTTCCTGGATCGGGTGACCAACCGGACGCTCGACCTCAGCTTTGGCACGCTCGAGGATTATCCAGCAGGATACTCGCGCTACCTGGTGCTCAAGGAAGAGCGCATGTCGCGACGTATCGCCGAGTACGAGGCGCAGCAAGAGTTCATTCAGCGCACCGAAGAGTTTGTCCGTCGCTACAAGGCCGGACAACGATCGCGTGAAGCGCGAGGTCGCGCCACCCGGCTAGCGCGCATGGAGCGACTCGAACGCCCACAGGAACAGCAGGCGTTACGTCTGCGCATGGGGAGCACCGTCCGAAGCGGACGCATGGTGCTGCGTTCGACGCCACTCCACGTCGGCTACCCGCCATCTCACATTTCTCCCGATCAGACGCATCTGTTCACGACGCCGGAGCTTTTGATCGAACGTGGCGACCGGGTTGCACTCATGGGTCCGAACGGTACCGGCAAGACCAGTCTCCTGCGAACCATCATGGGTGAGATCAAGCCACTCAAAGGGCGCATCGAATTCGGCGTCAACGTCAAACCCGCCTATTACGCGCAGGGGCATGAAGGGCTCGATCTGAACGAGACCGCCATCTCCACCATCCTCAAGGCGCAGGCGATGAGCGAAGAGGGAGCGCGCTCACTCCTTGGACGATTCCTCTTCAGCGGCGACGATGCCTACAAGTCGGTCTCTGCCCTCAGCGGTGGAGAGCGGAGCCGGTTGGCGCTTGCCGAAGCTGACCCTTGAGCAGGCGAATCTACTGATTCTTGACGAGCCGACCAACCACCTCGACATCTCGTCGCGCGAGGCTCTTGAAGAGGTGCTGGAAGATTACGAGGGCACCATCCTCTTCGTGTCTCACGATCGCTACCTG
The DNA here is from genome assembly GCA_963822235.1 of uncultured Chloroflexia bacterium. Classification (GTDB taxonomy): domain Bacteria; phylum Chloroflexota; class Chloroflexia; order Thermomicrobiales; family Thermomicrobiaceae; genus CALAGB01. The sequence goes on along the minus strand of CAWGGU010000001.1, from coordinate 756,888 downwards.
GTCGATCGCATCGCCAACCGGGTCTGGTTCGTCGAGGATGAAGCGCTGACGCAGTACCTGGGGAACTACAGCGACTACCTGCGCACTCGTGACAAGCTCAAGGCGGCGCAGGAGCCGGTGACGGCCACGCCAAAGCCTGAATCTCAGAATGGGCGCAGCGATCGCACTCGTCCATCGGACCAGGAACGACGACAGACCCAGCAAGAACTGAGCAGCGCCGAGCGCACGATCAGCCGCCTCGAAGCCAAAATGAACGACTTGAGCGACGATCTGGCTCGTGCCACGATCGATCAGGACGTCGAACGCATTGCCAAGCTCGGCGCAACCTACGAGCAAACCCAACACGAGCTCGAGCACGCCTACGCACGTTGGGAGGAGCTGGGGAACCGGCTCAGCTCGATGATGGAGGCCATCCAGCAATGAGGGCTGACGGACCCGTATGTCATCGGTCTGACCGGCAACATCGCCTGCGGCAAGTCACTCGTTCTGCGTGAACTGAAGGAACTCGGCGCTGAGACGTTCGACGCCGACCGAGTGGCGCACGATGTGATGCGTCATGGAACCGACGCATGGCGCGCAATCGTCGACCGATTCGGTGAAGCGGTCGTTGGAGAGGACGGCGAGATCAACCGGCGCAAGCTGGGCTCGATCGTCTTCTCCGATCCAGCCGCGTTGGAGGACCTCGACCAGATCGTCCATCCAGCCACCGTCGCGGCCATCCGGGAGCGAGTGCGCGTCGTCGAATCACGACGTTGCGGTCATCGACGCCATCAAGCTGTTCGAAGCCGGACTCGCCGCCGACTGTGACGAAGTGTGGGTGGTGGACTGCTCGCGCGAGCAGCAAGTGGAGCGCCTGATGCAGCGCAATAGCCTGACGCGCGATGAAGCTGCTGACGAGGATCGACGCCCAGCCGCCGCAAGCCGATAAGATCGCCCGCGCCGATCGAGTCATCGACAACAGCGGCGACGAACAGACGACCGTGTCCGAAGTGAGGTCTCTGTGGAGCGCCCTCCAGAACCGACTACATGATGAACACAACCCCAGTCGATCATCCAGCACTTGATCCAACCCCTCTGGATCCGCCACATGGCGGACGCCCACACCAACAAATCGAAAAGACATTTTTGTAAGCCGGTGGAAGTTCAACCATTCGCCGTCGGTGTCAACGTCACATTCACGAATTTGACACAAGCGGTCGGTTACAATTCGCTCGGGGGAAGGGACAAACAATTGCCTCTATATCCACCAGTCAACGTGGCGACCTACGCGCGGCGCTGGTGGAATTGGAACTGCACGTCAGGCAACGGCGGCTAGTGCGCCAGCGGATGGACACTAACGAACACATCCAGACCTGACGGGAAAGAGACATCATACGTGGAAGCGTCATGGAAGCTCGGGCGAATTCGAGGCATCGAGATCGGCGTCCACTACACGTGGATCTTCATCTTCGCGCTCCTCTCCTATTCGCTCGCGGTCGATTATTTCCCTTCTCTTTATGACAACTGGTCGACTGGCCAGTACTGGACGATCAGCATCATCGCCAGTCTGCTCCTCTTCGCGTCGGTCGTCGCGCACGAACTCGGGCACTCACTGGTCGCGATCGCTCGCGGCATCCCGGTAAAGAACATCACGCTCTTCATCTTCGGCGGCGTAGCCAGCTTGTCGCAGGAAACAGAGGACGCCAAGACCGAATTCCAAGTAGCCATCGCCGGTCCCGCGGTGAGCCTCATCATTGGCGCGATTTCATTCGGGCTGAGCTACCTCTCTCGAAATGTGAACTCTCAGCTTGAAGGGATCTTCTTCTATCTCGCCATGGCCAACGGGCTGCTGGTCGCGTTCAACCTGATTCCGGGATTCCCGCTCGATGGCGGCAGGGTCTTCCGCTCGATCGTCTGGGGCATCACGCACAGCATGGACAGGGCGACCAATATCGCCGGAACCCTCGGCGTCATCATTGGCTACCTCTTCATCGTCCTGGGAGTCTTCGTGATATTCGAGGGCGTGCTCATTTCCGGCATCTGGTTCGTCGCCATCGGCTGGTTCCTGCAAAACGCCGCGCAGCAGTCAACGCAGCAGTTACGCATGCAGGAGACGTTTCAAGACGTCACCATAGCCATGCTGATGCGCGCGCATCCCGCCACGGTTGAGCCGGAGACGACGCTCGAAGACCTGGTCGAGCATCACATTCTGGGACAGAACACGCGCGGTGTTCCGGTGGTACGGGACGGCGCCCTTCTCGGAATCATCACGCTTTCGGACATCAAGTCCGTGCCACGTTCGGACTGGCGAAATTTCCGGGTTCTCGACCGCATGACTCCGCGGGATCGATTGGTGACAGTCACACCCGAATCGCCACTGACCGAGGCGCTGCAGGAGATGTCAGAGCGGGACATCCATCAGATTCCTGTGGTTCGGGGGGATCAGTTAGTCGGCTTGCTGACGCGCAACGACGTGATTCGCTTCATTCAGCTACGCAACGAGGTTCCGCGATCCCGCAATCAGGACGCGTCACCCTCGTCCTGAGCGTGACGAGGTCATCGCGGTTTCCAGATTGACCTCCTCATTACCTGCTTCGGCCAGCACTAATGTTGGAGTGCCACGCACGTCCATGGCTTCCCGTGGGATGAGAAATGCCGCGACGATGGCCACGAACATCAGGCTCGAAATGATCATCATGGCATGCGGCGTTCCGATGTTGTCGGCCAGTACACCCGTGATGGGCGCGCCGATGCCGGCGGCTACAAAGCCAAGCCCGAGGACGAAGCCGGACGCCATGCCGACTCGACCCGGCAACAACCGCTGAGCCATCACGAGCGTGATCGAGACCGGTCCCTCCCCCAACATGCCGAAGATCGGCCCGAGCACGAACGCCCCCGGACCCGGATTGAGGACGAAGATGATCAGGGCCGGAACGCTGAGTGCCAGGCCGGCGACGAGCACCTGCCGCTGGCCAAATCGATCGGCCAGGATGCCGCCGAAGACAGCGCCCACTGCTCCACCGGCGATGATCAGCGACGTCAGCACTCCGTAGAAGGCGGCACTGTAGCCCAGGTCTTTGAACCAGAGCGGCACGAAGGTCGTTACCGACAGCATCACCAGGTTGCGCAGCATCGAGACCGACAGAATCGGCACCAACGGCCTCCATCGGATCTGTCGTTGCTGCTTGCGTGCCTCGATATGCGCCTCCGGCAGACCCAGGCCGAGCCGCTTGAACGACCGCAGCACCAGGAATGCCGAAAAGATGCCGAACGGCGCCAGGATAATCGAACCGTGGCGTCCAAATAGACCGAAGACGATCGCACCGAGAATCGGTCCGAGCGCGTAGCCGGAGGTGCCGCCGACGGTGTAGAAGGACATGGCCGTGTTCTTCTGGATGTCACCGGTGACGGCCGAAGCGTTGGCCGCGCCTTGCGGATGATAGGCACCTGAACCGAGGCCGGCCATCGCGGCGAGGAACGCGAGCATGGGTGTATTGGGTGAATAGCCGACGAGGCCGAACATCACCGCCGCCCAGATCAGACTGGCAGGTGCCAGATAGCGGCTTCCATAGCGGTCTGCCATGAAGCCAAAGAGCGGTTGAGAGAGCGATGACGCGCCGGTGAAGCACAGGGCGATGAGACCGACGCCGCCAAGACTCAGGTGGAATGCCACCGCGATGAATGGATAGAGGATGGGCAACAACCCGCCGAACATGTCGACCGTGAAGTGGCCGAGCATGAACGTCAGGAGCGCCTTGTTGCGGAGTAGTTGTTTCACCATCAGTCGTCGTCAAACCCCCGACCGAGAAGAGTCGCGCGTGAGGGATCATATCCCGCGACCGGGCTGAAGACCAGCCATTCGCAAAGCTCCGAACGCGCAGAGCCGAGCCGGTGAAAATCGGGGCCTATGCTATACTTTCGGAGGCATATTTCTCAGGAATCACCCCATTTTTCGTCACCCGTTCCATGAACAGTAAGGGATTGATCGTGATCGATAACGTTGAACAGGCTGTCGTCTCGAGTGTGGATCGCCTCGACCGGATCGGGGTGCGTCTTTGACGTCCCTGCCAAAGAGCAGGAGATCCAGGAGCTCGAGCTCGAGAGCTCGAACCCAGAGTTCTGGAACGATTCCGAACGCGCACAACGGGCTATGCGCCACCTTGGATCACTTCGCAACCAGGTGGAGCGTTGGAAGTCGCTGAGTCAGCAGGCGAGCGATCTCAGTGAGCTAATCGAGCTTGCCCACGACGACGACACCATGCAGGCTGAGATCGCCGCTGAAACTGAAACGCTTGTCCGTCAGCTCGATCAACTTGAGCTTGCCCTGCTGCTGACGGGCCAATTCGACGAAAACGACGCCATCCTCGCCGTGCATGCTGGCACCGGAGGAGTCGACGCCCAGGATTGGGCCGAGATGCTCATGCGCATGTATCTCCGCTGGGCGTCAAACGCTGGTTTTCAGGCGAACGTGCTCGACGTGACTGAGGGTGAAGAGGCGGGCATCAAGAGCGCCACGATCGAGATCCGCGGCGAGAACGCCTACGGCTACACCAGAGGTGAGGCCGGGACGCATCGATTAGTACGCCTCTCGCCGTTCGATGCGGCGCATCGCCGACACACCGCCTTCGCGTTGGTGGAGGTACTGCCTGAGGTCGAGGACAACGACGAAATCAAGATCAATGACGACGACCTGCGCGTCGACACCTATCGCTCGTCGGGAGCTGGTGGCCAGCATGTCAACAAGACCAGTTCGGCCGTGCGCATCACGCACCTGCCGACCGGCATCGTGGTGACCTGCCAGAATGAGCGCTCGCAGCTGCAAAACCGCGAAACGGCGATGAAGATCTTGCGCGCTCGCCTCACGGAGCTTGCGTTCCGCGAGCGTGAAGAGGAGCAGTCCAAACTGAAAGGCGAGCACGTCGCGGCGGGTTGGGGCAATCGCATTCGATCCTACGTGCTGCACCCGTATACATTAGTCACCGATCACCGAACCGAGTACAGCACCGGGAACATCCAGGCGGTGCTAGCCGGCGAGATCGATCCGTTCATCGAGGCCTATCTCCATCAACAGCTAGGCGAGGAAAATGCGCAGTAGACGCGGCCTGCCACGGGCGGCCGCGTTCGCCATCCTCCTCGTCCTCCTGGTTGGACTCATCGCGCCGACCATTCCGGTCGCCGCAGCCGACCTCGCGGTCAGCAAGCAGACGGCGACCGTCGATTTTCCGACAAAACTGAAATTCGATCTGGTCGCCGACGCACCTCAACCGGCCACGGCGGTTGAGGTCTGGTATCACGCCGCCTTCGATCCCGTGACGGAGGTTTCCAGAACCCAGTTCGCGGGCGGCACGCATATCGACACGTCCAGCACCATCGATATGCAGCTCCATTACCTGCCGCCGGGTGTCGACGTCGTCTATCGCTGGCGCGTCACGCTGCAGGACGGCAGTATCCTGGAAACGCCCGAGAAGACCGTTACGTACATGGACAATCGCTATCAATGGACTACTGCCACCAGCGGACCGGTCACCATCTACTATTTCAAGGGCGACGACAGCGTTGGCCAGGAGGCGCTCAACACGACCGTGCAATCGATCGACAAGTTCGAGCAGACGTTTAACATCAAGTCGACCGAGCCGGTGCGGGTCCTCGTCTATGGCAGCCAGAACGATTTCGCCAGCGCGCTGCCGCCGAACAGCGCGGAATGGATCGGGGGAATCGCCGAACCAAGCCTGCATCTGGTGCTGACCGGCATCGAGTCCGGTTCAGGTGCCACGACGGAGGTGCATCGCGTGCTGAGCCACGAGGTGGTTCATCTGATCGTCGGACAAGCGACCGACAATCCGTTCAACACCCCACCACCCTGGCTCGATGAAGGTCTCGCGACCTACTATCAGGAAGTGCAGGATTCACGCTTCCCGCCCGCACTCAAGAACGCCGTGAACAAAGGCGAGCTGATCCCGGTGCGCGCGCTCGACTCCAGCTTTCCGGACGACCCGAATCAGGCCCTACTCTCGTACGCCGAGAGCGAGAGCATCGTCAATTTCATCATCACCCAGAAAGGCGCAGATCAGATGGCGGCACTGCTGAAGGCCTACGGCCAGGGTGTCTCCAACGATGACGCGGTCAATATGGGGCTGGGAATCAGCATCGACCAGCTCGACCTCCAATGGAAGCAATGGCTCGGATACGGCGGGGACAAGCAGGTGAGCGCCACGGCCAGCGCGGATCACCATGATCCAACTCTGGGCAACCGTATCAACGACCTGATTGCGGCATCCAGTTCGGTCATCCTCTTCTCCTTTGCCGCGCTCCTCACCATCGTCGTTGGTGGCGCCATCATGATCCGTTCACGCGGCTCCGACAGTGAGCCGACGGAACTCTGACGACCACCTGGGACGGCGCGCGTTCCCCAGTCCGTGTCACGGTTTTTCTCGTCTGGACACACACATATCGGCACGACTTCGTGGCTCGTCCGCGGTGTCCGGACACCCCCAAAATCAGGGCGCTCAACCTTGACATGACCGGTATCAACTGTTATCCTACATGGCGTTAGCACTCTCGGCGTACGAGTGCTAATTTGTGAGTGAGGACATGCTTCGGGAACTCAACGAGCGACAAAGAACGATTCTGAAATACATCGTTCAGGAGTACGTCCGATCCGGTCGAGCCGTCGGGTCGAAGACGCTGATTCAGCGTTACCAGCTGGCCGTAAGTCCGGCGACGGTGCGCAACGAGATGGGTGAACTCGAAGAGCTCCTCTATCTGCAGCATCCGCACACGTCTGCCGGCCGAGTGCCGACCGACCTCGGCTATCGCTATTACGTGGAGAATCTGCTCGACGATCTGGGGCTGCCGCCCGCTGAAGAGCTGCGAATTCGGCACCAATTTGGTCAGGTTGAATCGCAGATCGAAGCCTGGGCCAGGCTGGCCGCGTCGATACTTGCCGACGTGAGTGGCAACCTGGCGCTCGTCACACCCCCGCGCAGCCGCGTTGAGCGGCTCCGGCATGTGGAGCTCATCAGCCTGCGAGATCAGGTCGTGCTGCTGATCGTCGTGACGCAGTCGGGCAACGCTCAGGAGCTGATCCTGACGACCACCGAGGTTTTTCCGCAGGACACGCTGAGCTCGATCAGCCGCCAGCTGAATGACGAGATCGTCAATATGAGCGCTCGACAGATTCAGAACCTGCCGCCTCGCTCAGATGAGTTCGCGACCAGTGTCGTGAAGCGAATCGTGGAGGCGCTCAGACTGGCTCAGCAGCAGGGACAGAGCGAGGTCTTCTCGGAAGGACTCGATCTCGCGTTGCAGCAGCCCGAGTTTTCGCAGAGCCTCATCGCGTTGCGTCTGCTGGAATTGTTGCGCGGTGGAGCGATCCTCTCCGCGCTTTCGACTCAGATGGATTTTGATGACGAAGTTCAGGTCTTCATCGGCGCGGAGAACGGGTCGGAAGATCTACAGAAATTCGGGGTGGTCGTCTCAACGTACGGCGTACCATCGGCGCTAACGGGGCTCGTCGGCGTTCTGGGTCCCACACGTATGGCCTACGGCCGGTCGATTTCGACTGTCCGTTACATGGCACAGCTCTTGAGCGACCTTCTCGAGAGCGTCTACGTGACGGGCGGCGACGACGCTGACTATTTGCAGTAACCACAATGAGGGATAACGGGCACATGAATCAGGAGCGACAAGGTCGGGTCGATGCTGAGCAGGAATTCGACCTCGAACAAAACGAACCAACCGGTAGCGAATCTGATTCCGGAGCGACTGGGTCGAATATGAACGAGTCGGAGGGTCCAGAAATCGTACAACAGAGCCTAGCCGAAGAGCTGGAACAGGAGCGGATCCGCTCGTCGGAGTATCTCGATCAGGCGCAACGGGCGCGCGCCGAGCTTATCAACTATCGGCGCCGCACGGAGCAGGAAGTGCAAACCGCTCGCCGGTTCGCGGCGGAGAACCTGATCTCGCGGATTCTTCCGGTGATCGACGATTTTCATCGTGCCAACGACGCCGTTCCGGAGGAAGAGCGCGACAACCCCTGGATTCAGGGGATGCGACTCATCGAACGCAAGATGTGGTCGATTCTTGAAGCGGAAGGCGTCCGTCCCATCGAGGCGGTCGGCATGGCTTTCGATCCCAGCGTTCATGAGGCAGTAAGCATCGAACCAGACGGCGGCGAAACCGTCGTCGAAGAGTTCCAGAAGGGCTACACCCTTCACGACCGAATCATCCGGCCATCGATGGTGAAGGTCGGCACGATGAAGAACGAACAAAACAGGAATGCATAACGACGAACGCGAACCTGGAGCGGACGCGCGTTCAGATCGGGAGGACAAAGTCCAATGGGACGAACGATAGGAATCGACCTGGGAACCACTAACTCGGTCATGGCCGTCATTGAGGGCGGCGAGCCGACGGTGATCCCGAACGCCGAGGGCGAGCGGCTGACGCCGTCCGTCGTCGCGCAATCGAATAACGGAGAGCGACTGGTCGGGCGATTCGCCAAACGCCAGGCGATCACCAATGCCAAGAACACGATCTTCTCGGTGAAGCGCTTCATGGGTCGCCGCTTCGAGGACCCCGCGGTCCAGCGCGACCTGAAGCTCGTGCCGTATGAGGCACGTCGAGCCAAGAATGACGGTGTCGAGATCAAGATTGGCGACCGTTGGTTCACTCCGCCGGAAATTTCGGCGATGATCCTGCAGAAGCTGAAGACCGATGCCGAGGCCTATCTTGGCGAGACGGTCGACAAGGCAGTCATCACCGTACCGGCCTATTTCGACGACAGCCAGCGCAACGCCACCAAGGACGCCGGCCGCATCGCCGGCCTCGAGGTGCTGCGCATCATCAATGAGCCAACCGCGTCAGCCCTGTCCTATGGTCTGGACAAGAGAGGCGATGAGCAGATCGCCGTCTACGACCTGGGTGGCGGCACCTACGACATTTCGATCCTCGATCTCTCCGAAGGTGTCTTCCAGGTCTTGGCGACAAACGGTGATACACACCTCGGTGGCGACGACTTCGACCAGCGCATCATCGACTGGCTCGCCGACGAGTTCAAGCAGCAAGAGGGCATCGATCTGCGCAGCGACCGCATGGCGCTGCAGCGTCTGAAGGAAGCCGCTGAGAAGGCCAAGATCGAGCTCTCCAGCACGCAGCAGACCGAGATCAACCTGCCGTTCGTCACGGCTGATGCCAGCGGTCCGAAGCACATGAACATCACGCTCAGCCGCTCCAAGCTGGAGCAGCTGGTGGGCGACCTGGTGACTGGAACGGTTCCTCCGATGGAATCCGCTCTGAAGGATGCGGATCTCGCCAAGGACAAGATCGACGAGGTCCTGCTGGTCGGTGGCCAGACACGCATGCCGGCCGTGCAAAAGAAAGTCGGCGACTTCTTCGGCAAGGAGCCGCACAAGGGCGTCAACCCGGATGAGGTCGTGGCCATTGGCGCGGCGATTCAGGCGGGCGTGCTCGGTGGCGAGGTCAAGGACGTGCTGTTGCTCGACGTGACTCCGCTGAGTCTGTCGATCGAGACGCTGGGTGGTGTCGCCACTCCGTTGATCGAGCGCAACACCACAATCCCGACTCGCAAGAGCCAGATCTTCACCACGGCGTCCGACAATCAGACGCAGGTGGAAATCAACGTGGTACAGGGCGAGCGGCCGATGGCGAACGACAACAAGAGTCTTGGCCGATTCATCCTCGACGGCATTCCGCCCGCGCCGCGTGGCGTGCCGAAGATCGAAGTGACGTTCGACATCGACGCAAACGGCATCCTGAACGTCACAGCACGTGATCAGGCGACCAACCGCGAGCAGAAGATCACCATTACGGCGTCGAGTGGCCTCACCGAGGACGAGATCCAGCGCATGGTGCGCGAGGCTGAGGCACATGCCGACGACGACCGCAAGCGCCGTGAGGGTATTGAACTGCGCAACCAGGCGGAGTCGATGACCTACCAGGCCGAGCGGACGCTCTCCGACTACGGCGACAAGGTCTCGTCGGAACTGAAGGCAGACCTCGAGTCCAAGATCGCGGCGGTCAAGGACATCCTGGAGAACGACCGGGAGAACGTCGACCGGCTGCGACCGGCGTACGAGGAGATGACCTCCACCCTTTCGCGCATCGGCACCAGCATGTACGAGCAGAGCGAGTCTGCCGAAGCCGCGGGCGACGCGGGCGAAGCCGGCCCACAGGCCGAGGACGAGGCGACCGTCGAGGGCGAGTTCCGCGAAGTCCACAACGAGGGCTAAGCGCGCCAGACAGTAACCCGATCTTGCGAATCTGACGAGGACGGCCTTGCGGGCCGTCCTTTCTTTGTGTCGGCCAGATGGTTGGTCATCGCGGCTCTTCCCGATGGATGACATCAATTTGTCACGTTGCCTCGCGCTCTGTTTCGGGATTGTCACGGCTGGGGACATACCGTTGCCAGAGTTGGAGTGTCGATCAGCGACCTCCGGTCACTGTCGCGCCGCGAAAGGAACCACCATGTCGGACACCATCGCTTCAATCAAGGGTATGCCAGATAACGCACTTCACCGGCTTGAAGCCGCCGGCATCATGACAACCGACGACTTGCTCAAGCAAACCAGTACTCCGGCTTTGCGACACCACCTGGCCAGCGCAATCGACGTTTCGGAGCGCGCGCTGACGGATTGGATCAATCGCGCGGACCTCATGCGGCTCAACGGAGTCGGCAAGGAAATGGCGAACCTACTCGAGGAAGCAGGAGTCGATAGCGCCAAGGAACTCAAGCACCGCAAGGCTGACCACCTCCACGAGCGCCTGCACACGCTCAACCAACAAAAGCACATCACGCATCATGCGCCGTCGATGAAGCAGGTTCAGGATTGGATCGAGGAAGCCGCCACATTCGAGCCGCAGTAGAGGTTGAATCTCGGGATGACCAGGGAGCCAAGTCGTTGAGCCCCCCGGAGGTCTCCCGAGGTGCTCGTGGTTGACGACGTACATCAGGAGCCTCTCACTGACTACGTGAAGCATCGACAGTGACCACGTCGACAACCACAAACGGGAGGGCGTGCCGCCCTCCCGTTTAGCATCCAGATGACCCGGCCACCGATGTCGACCGCCGTACCGGGCCTCGTGCCCCCTGACATCACCATTTCATGCAACTCGCTGGCCTCATGCCAACCGAAATCACTCCGCCATCTGCGCGGCTTGGGACCCGGTTCATCCAGAACACGCCTACCCCATAGGGTAGGGAACGAACTACCTCTGAGCGGTTTCGAGACTACCCAATCCCACGTTTTGCCGTTCTCCACTGAGACCTACCATGAAGATAACGGAGGACCGAGTTCACAGATTGAAGGAAGTCATGAAGCTCTCAGAGATGATGTCCAATCGCACCAGTCGTCGATCATTCCTGGCCCGAGCGTCGGTCGCGGGACTCTCGATTCCAGCTGCGGGGACCATTCTCGCGGCATGTGGAGGAACTGATCCCTCGATCAGAGACCAGCCGTTTACGAGCAATGCCGCAGCCGCGGCGGCAACTCAGCAGACCACACAGGTCGCGACTGCGACCGTTGAGGCACCTCCCTTCAAGCTCTACGACCCGGCTCTTCCGCCGGTCGGGCCTGAAACGACGAAGCAGATCACCCTGACGACCAAAGATGTGACCATTTCAATCGACGATGGCGTGGCCATGAAAGCCTGGACATTCGATGGCACGGTACCTGGCCCGACACCGCGGGTGCGCGTCGGCGACACGGTCGAGTTCACTTTGAAAAACGAAGGCACGACCGAACACTCAATCGATTTCCATGCGGCTCAGATCGATTGGAAGACCGCGTACAAGTCGATCGCGCCGGGCGAATCGATCTCCTTCACATTCTCGCCGAAGTACGCTGGTGCGTTTATGTATCACTGCGGAACGCCGCCGATCTTGCATCACATCAGCAGCGGAATGTTTGGCGCGCTTATCGTCGATCCGGTTGAGCCCTTGCCTCAGGCCAAGGAATTCGTACTGGTGCAGAACGAGTACTACGTGACGGATGCGACGCCGGATATGGCCAAAATGCTGGCCGTCACTCCGGACTACGTCACGTTCAACGGGTATGCGTTTCAGTACAAGACGAATCCCATCAAGGTGAAGCGTGGAGATCTGGTTCGGTTTTACGTGGTGAACGTCGGACCAACACTCAGCTCCGCCTTTCACGTGGTCGGCGAGCAGTTCGACACGGTCTATCTCGGAGCGCCGCCGGACAACGCCATCCACGGAGTACAGACATTCAACGTCGCTCCCGGCGGAGGCATGATCTTCGAACTGGAAGCAGACGTGGTCGGATCGTTCCCGGTCGTGACGCACGCGTTCGCGTACACCGAAAAGGGTGCGGTGGCGATCCTCCAAGTTGAAGAATAGGTCCTCCGGCCTGACCGGTAACGTTCAGGTCATGAATGGGGCGGGCTCTCCGCCCTATTCGCATTTAATGGATTGGCAAAAGTTACGAAGGCTTGTCTGGAGGCTCGACCATCCCATGTCGCATTGCGTAGGCAATGACCTGCGCGCGGTTCTGAACGTGAAGCTTGTCGAGGATGTTTCGTAGGTGATATTTGACGGTGTTTTCGCTGACGAACAGGCGCTCCGCCAGGTCGCGGTTCGACGTGACGCCCTGCACAAGCAGTTCAAGAACTTCCCGCTCCCGATCGGTCAGGAGTTCGAGCGTGTCTTCGTCGCGTGCCGTCGATGGGTGCGCGAATTCGCCCAGCAGCTTTCTCGCGAGCCCGGCAGTGAGCGCCGGCTCACCGCGTGATACGCCGGACAGATGCTCAAAAAGCTGTGTCGCCTCCAGATCCTTGGGCAGGAACCCCTGTGCGCCTGACTTGATTGCCTCGAAGAGGTCGGCGTCTTCCTCAGACGCCGTCAGCACCACGACTATGACCGACGGGAGCTCCGCGCTGATGATCCGCGTCGCCGCCAGGCCGTTCATGACCGGCATGGTCAAATCCATCAGCACCACGTCTGGGGCGAGGGATCGGGACAACTCCACCGCTTCCCGACCATTCGATGCCTCTCCTACTACGTCCATGCCTCGGGCCTCAAGCAGGCTGCGAAGCCCGTCTCGAAAGAGTGCGTGATCGTCAGCGATGAGTATGCGCATGGCTATCCTTGCTGGTTTTCTGATCTCGATGTTGCGCCGGAATCGTTACCGTCACCACCGTTCCGCTGCTCTGGCTTGAGTCGATGCTGAGCGATCCTCCGACCGATTCCGCTCGTTCTCGCATAATGGACAATCCGAATCGCGGGAGACCCGAGCGTCCCGGCGCGCCAGGATCGAACCCAGACCCGTTGTCCACGAGCGTGGCCTCGACATCGTCGTCAATGTGTCGCAGCGAGATAGACACCTGGCTGGCTCCCGAGTGCTTGCGTACGTTGGAGAGCGCCTCCTGCAGGATTCGAAGTAGCTGCAGTTCGGACAAGGGCGAAATTGCCCTGTGGATCGAATCCGCGTCGATCGCCTCGAACCGCGTGACGATACCGCTCTGATCCTGCCAGGTCGCGACATACGATTCCAGCGTTTCGACGAACGACACGTCGGACTGTGAGGTTCTCAATCCGAGAATGTTCTCACGGACGTCCGCATAGGCATCTCGGGCTGCCTTAGAGAGCTGCGCGATCTGCTCCTCCGCTCGTACCACATTCCCCACGTTCAACAGCTCTTGCGCGGCCTGCCCTTTGGTATTCACGTACCCCAGCACCTGAGCGATGCTGTCATGCATTTCTCGAGCAATCCGGTCGCGCTCCTCGGCGATGGCCAACGCTCGCACTTGCTGGTGCAGGTGCGCATTCTCGATCGCCAGAGCCGCCTGGGTCGCGAATCGCTCAAGCCGCTGCTGATCCGCCGGGCCAAACCCGGGTTCGACTTGCCGCTCAGTCAAGTACAACGCACCCAATACGCTGCCATGGGCGATGATCGGCACCGCGAGCAGCGAGTGCATTTCGGGATGACCGGGAGGAAATCCCACGGAGCGTGGATCATCCGACAACTCGCGAAGCCGTATCGGTCGTGGATCCTTGAGCACAACGTCGAGGAGACCGTGTCCTTTCGGAGTTCCGCCCAGGCGAGCCCGTGTCTCGGCCGACATCCCTGAGGTAAGGAACGCTTCCACCTGATAATGTTCGTCAACCAATGTCAATGCGCCGTAACGCGCGCCAACGAGCTCTCGCGCTTGATTGACGACGTTCTGGAGTACGACCTGCAGATCGAGTGCTCCCGTGACGGCGAGTCCAGCCTCGTGCAGCGCCAGAAGTTCCTGGTTCTGCTGTGTGAGCCGGGTCTGCATCGACTCGACGCGTCTGAAGATCAATACAGAGAAGAACATCGTTCCGGCAAGAATCAGCACAATGGTGATGACGAAGCTCGTTAAGTTCCCGAAGACATCGGGGAAGACGAGCCAGCGCAGCAACTCCAACGCGGTCAGGCCCGCAACCGGAATGAGCACGGCCACGATTCGGAGCCGAGGCAGGTTCGAGGAGGTACTTGCATCGGTCTCGTTGGTTGGATCCTCGGCGTTCAACACCATGCTCCGCTCATCGACCAGACCAAATTGATCGTCACTGGCATCTGTTTGATTTTCGGGACTCGGAGCGGCATCGTCAAATTCAGCATGTGCGCGTCGATGGCAACGAAACGGCGGCCAAAATTGGCCGCCGGACATCGCTACCGTGGAATGTCGCGAACGCTACGGTGCTTTGAGGAGCTCCAGGTTGGAAAGCTGCACCAACCGGCGCGTCATGTTGGCCTGCTCGATCTCCACCACTGCCCGGACCTGCCCGTCAGGACTGACCTGCGAAATCGGCTCGCTACGGCACGTAACAACGGTGCCGAGATGCTGCGGGTCGGTGAGCCGCGCCAGGACGCCGTCCGCGGGAGCAATCAGTTCAGCCGGATTGGAATACGTCGCCCCGACCGAGCTGAAGCAGAGATATGGGTACGACGGGAACGGACGTTCGCGCCCGGGGATCAACACACTGGCCGTCTGACCTTCTCGGTCGCTGATGAAGGAGAAGATCGTCGACGCCATCGGCTTTCGCCCGAACCCTTCGGTAACGAAGATGGTGAAGCCGTAATGTTCGAGATCCGGGGCCAATGGACCATTCGTCGACCACGCCTGCCAGAAAGACTGTGCCGGTTGCTCCGGACCGTTGGATGACGCGAGCCGTCGTACGTCGCTCTCAGAAATGCTGCCGACGATGACCCCGCGGGCGCCGACGTCCGCCAGTTTGCGAATCGCACTCGCCCCTACGGTCATGCCGCCCAGTACGAGCATGCCACGATACTCTTGCGTCACTCCATCGGGCGTAAGTTCGCGGTCGTGACGGTCAACAGCGATCTTGATCGCTCCGGAGTTGTCGGAACCGAGAGCGATCGCGCCGCGAATTCGCGCCCCGCCCGCTCGAATCATGACGCCTCGACCGTCAACGATGCTCGCGACCTCGCCATAGACGAGGGATTCGAGAGACTGACTCCCAGCTTCAGGAATGATCGTCGCCGTGCCGGAGATCTCGTTGACTTCTGAGAGCCGTCCGGCTTCAGGCGTATCTGCGGTCACGGTGCGCAAACCTTTGCGCGCTCGACCGACGCTCTCGTGCGAGTCGAAGTGGGAACCGATCGGCTTGGTCAGATAACGCTTGACCGTATCGGGTGTGACACCGAGCTCACGTGCCAGGTGCAACGTAATGGTGCGTCCAGCGCCGCCCGACGCGGAGCCGATTGCACTGGTTGGTTCGACTCGATCTCCCACCGCAACCGCGATCTCGCCGGGTGTGCGGAGAAACCGGCCCACCTCGAAGGAGACATCCTCGATGATCACGGGATCCTGAATGCCCAACGCGGTCGCCATGTCTTCTCCTCGTCTAATTCGTTGGAGCGCCAACGTCGCTCAGCCAAGATCGGAGCAGCGTCACTCGTGCCTCAGGGTCTTCCGGCATTTGGATTGGACGACCTCGCGCATCGATGATGATGCCGACCCGCCCACCAAAGAGCTTGCGGTCATTGATGAACTCGACGGTCTCGCCAGCGCCATGCGAACCAATTGAGAATCCCGGCTCGGGCGTCAATGTGACATCGGCGGCTTCGGATTCCGCGACGTTCAGGACCTGAATGTTTCCGAACGGAACACTGAACCGTCGCGTCTCACCATCTTGAAGCTTCACTTCGCCGCGCACGGCCAGGGCGCCCTGCTCACCTTGTCCCGTGACGACGACACACGTCGCCATCGGTACGAGGAAGTCCTGCTCGATAACATCGCGGGCGAAGGCAGGGTCGATCGTCGAGATCGCGCCAACCGCCGCCATGATGCCTTCGGCGTCGAGGGCGACCGTCACGACACCGTCCGCGGACTGCGGCTCGAGACCGTCGATCACCGTCAAAGCTGCCAGACCTGGATCCTGGTCCGCAAAGCTGGGCCCAACCACCACGAGATCGACGTCACTTCGATTGCCGTTCGCAACGTCATCCGCCAGGTCGGCGATGAGCTCGCGCTTGAGGGCCGATTCAACCAGGCTATCCGTGGTGGAATCCGGCCGTCCAAACGGCCGTAGAGCGCGGTTCAAGATCCACTGCGTCAGCTCTTCCGCCGACCAGCGATAGGGCATCCAGCGAGTGATTCGTTCCGCCGGAATACGCAGCAGCGAGCGGGTTCCGAGCTCGAGATCGCGCTCCGCGCGGAAGGCGGTGACTCCGCCACCGCTCGCGGCGAGATACGCCAGCGAACCAGAGCCAATGTTGAGCGTGAAGACGTTGCGGCGCATGCGTCGATGGAGGAACGACGCAACGGCTTGGATAGAACGAACGCGATCGACGTACCGCGCGCTACTTAGCGCCGGAATCGTGTCGAGCGCCGCCACTTTCTGCGCATACTGCTCGTTGAATTCTGACTCGAGCGCCGAGGCGATCTCCCATGGTTCGTACTCCATCGGGTCGATGCCGCTAAGCTCGAGCGTATTGCCGAGCGACTGCGCTACAAGCTGCTGTTTGGACTCGTCCGCGATGACGATGCCGGTCGTTGTAACGCCGTCTCGCGCCGCGTCAGCCGCCGCTTCGATCGCAATGTCCCAGTCTTCCTGGGTGCCACCGTCATGCACCAGAATCAACGTGGTCGGCGACACTTCCCGCAGCCACGAGAGGAGGACAGGTGTCGATAACGTGGCACTCTTCTGACCGACGTCTTCCAATGAATAGGCAGCGACGGTCGGAGATCGGCGGATGCCGGATACCAGCTGTTTGCCGAGACCGCCAAGCCCGATGGATAACACCGCGGCACGATTGACCTCGACCGGCAGCCCGGTCAGGAAGATTTCGTCGGCCCCATCGCCGTTGGCGTACTGAGGCGAGATGACCCGTTCGTCGGTGGCCAACCGTCGACCACACTGCTGCTCCAGATCGCGGATCGCGAACCAGACGCGCTCACTGTTGATCGCTTGGCCACTCTTCGTGGCCAGAGTTGTACCAGCGCCGACAAACCGTGGGGCGCCGTCAACCAGATCAAACAGCACAGCACGAACGGCACGCTGATCCACGTCGATGACCAGCACCGAATCGCGTGTGGACACTGGGTTTCCTCCGGTCTCGAGCCTGCTAGCCGGGACTGCGTCCACGACGTTCTGCACTGTGCGTCCCACCACAACTACACCTCGTCTCTACAGGAAGTTGCTGATCGCGAAGTAGCCGAGGATCAGCACCAGCAGAACGACGACGCTGAGCATCAGGATTCTCACGCGCGCCGGGTTTGACGTGGCGGTTGCCTCGACTGGTTCACGGGTCATTGATTGGACGTTCTCGTCCACGTCGAGAGGTGAAAGCTCGTCGGTCTGCGGGGCCGTCTTCCGTTTCAGACCGGCGGTCGGACCGGACTCGAGCGGTTCAAAGTCAGCGGCGACTTCCGCCTCCGGTTCTGGCTCAGTGTCACGCGCTCGGCTGAGCCAAGCACGGCTGATGGTCGGTGCGATAGTCGCGACCGGTTGCGGGATCGCCGATATCGAGGGAGCAGGCTGAACTGGCGACTGTTCTGTGTCGAATTCTTGATCGCCGAGAGCCCTCAACCATTCCGGCAAGTCGTCTTCACTGATGAGCGAGAACGACTCTGCGTGCTCCATCTGCGGCTGAGCCGGCGACGACCAGGCTGGTTGCGCGGATTGCGTCGCGCCACGACTGGTTCCGTTCGCGGGAGGGGCGGAATCTAGCCACGATGGTAAAGTCTCCGACTTCTCGGTCGTCTGTGTATGAACGTGCTCGTGGCCATTGCCGTTCGGAGACGCCGCTTCGGTCATTTCGCGCAACCAGGGCGGTAGCTCAGACGGATCTACCTCGAGCGCCGAATCGTCGACAAAACTGGGACCGGGCTCGAATCGGCCGGCCGCAGCTCCGGACAGACTCTGACCACACGCGCGGCAAAATCGATCGTGTTCCTCGACGGGAGCGCCACAGACGTGGCAATTCATATCGCCAGTACTCGGGCCAAGCGGTGATCCGCAGACCTCGCACGTCTCCGCGCCGATTGCATTCGCTGTACCACATTCCGCGCAGTACACTGGTCCTCCCAGCCGATCACTCTTTGGCTCGCTACATTGTCCGATCGAAATCATCGACCGGGTTCATTTCAACCTGCTACGTCGCATGACGTGCTCAATCGCAAGTCGAGTCTACCACCGGCCCAGATTGCGAGTTTAGCCCAGAAGTCCTGAATGGAAAGTCGGGGCCAATCCGCCGATTCTGTGCAAGATGACTGATGCCATTCTGCGAGCAGATTGCCACGTCTTGATATCTGCGTGAATGTGAGCGCCACCCGGCGCGCACCCATTGTTCACGGCGCAAACGCTCCGACCGGGCCGGAACGCACCCAACTCAGCCCCGCAGTTCGGCCGAATCGAGCCAGATCGTCACTGGACCGTCGTTCACGAGAGTTATCTGCATATTCGCGCCAAATTCACCCGTCGCAATGGTCAAGCCGAGTCCCTCGAGTTCAGCTGCAACCTGGTCTACGAGTGGCTTCGCGACATCTGGCTGTGCAGCCTTAATGAAACTCGGACGACGCCCTTTACGCAAGTCGGCATAGAGGGTGAATTGTGAGACGACGAGACAGGCGAGGCCCAGATCGAGAGTTGAGCGATTCATCTTGCCCTCGTCATCCTCGAAAATGCGCAGGTTGGCCACCTTGTTCGCCAGAAATCGAGCGTCATCATCATTGTCGTCGTGTTGCACGCCCACGAAGAGGAGCAGACCGTGCCCGATCTCACCGATGACGACGTCGTCGACGCGAACCGCCGCGCCTTGAACCCGCTGAACCAAGATCCGCATCAGCCTCCCCATCCTGGAACGTCGTTTCATGTCGTGGAGCGCGTGTCGACCATCCGGCGCCCGCGAGACGCTACGCGATCGTCAGCGGATTTACAGGCGACGTTCTGTCAATTCGGCAGGCGGGCTCAGGGACGCGATCGCAAGCGCCGCGATGCCTTCTCCCCGCCCGATGAATCCCAGATGCTCATTCGTTGTCGCTTTGATGTTGACACGAGAGGCGTCGACCCGCAACGCGGCCGAGATCGTCTGCTGCATGGCTTCCCGGTACGGGCCGATGCGCGGAAACTGCGCGATCACCGTGGCATCGACATTTTCGATTGTCCATCCGTCTGGGAGGAGATCGAGCACGATGCCGAGGAGGTCGAGACTGCTTCGGTTGCGCCACGCCTCTTCACCCGGAGGGAAATGGACGCCGATATCCCCCAGCCCTACCGCTCCGAGAATCGCATCCATGATGGCGTGCAGCAGTACGTCCGCATCTGAATGCCCTTCGAGGCCCCGTGGGGAAGGAATATCGACACCGCCAAGGACCAGCCTGCGACCTTCGGCAAACTGATGCACGTCGTAGCCGATTCCGGCGCGAGTCATGAAGGGACCTGTTCCCGCTGGGCCAGGATCGTCTCCGCGAGCGTGACGTCGAACGGACGGGTCAGCTTGATGTTCTCCGCGTCTCCGGGAAAGACGTGAACTTCATAGCCCGCCCACTCGAGAAGCGCGGCTTCGTCGGTGAAGTCAACCGCCGCACGTTCCGCATCCAATCTGCCGTACGCGGCCGTGAGCCAGTCGCGCCGAAAAACCTGCGGTGTTTGCGCGGCGTGAAGCGTATGTCGGTCGAGCGTACACTCGATCACGTCACCGGATTCGACAAGCTTGATCGTATCGGTGACCGGCAACGCGGCGATGGCGGCGCCGGTCGACTCCCCAGCGGCAATCCCGGCATGAATGAGGGCTGGTGTCACGAGTGGGCGTGCGGCGTCGTGGATCAGGACCAAATCGACGTCGTCCGGCAGAGACGCGACACCGTGCCGAACCGACTCCTGACGCGTCTCGCCGCCCAGACACAGCTCTGTCGTCTCCCCGTATGGCTCTTCATTGACCAGAAACTCGATCTCGCTCAAGTTTGCGGCGCTGGCCACAAGCACGGTCGCGACAATCTCAGGCACCATGGCAAGCGTGTCGAGGACGCGCAGGACAACCGGTCGTCCAGTAAGCGCCAGCGTCATCTTGTTCGCGCCCATGCGCTGACTGCGTCCCGCCGCGACGACAACGGCGCCGCAGCGCATCAAATCGAGTCCGCGTCAACGACCTGTGCGAACGCCATGCGTCCGGCGCCGGTCTGCAACGTTCGAGTGACGACGACCTTCACATCCTGACCGATAAGCCCCTTGCCCGCCTCAACCACGACCATCGTGCCGTCCGTGAGAAAGCCAACGCCCTGGCCGAATTCTCGACCTGCCTGGACGATTTTCAAAGACATCAGCTCACCGGGGACCAGCGGTGGACGCAACACGTGAGCCAGCTGATGAATGTTGAGCACACGCACTTCCTGAAGCTGGGCAACGCGTTCCAGATTGGAGTCGCCGGTCAGAATCCAGTAGTCGTGCAGCCGGGCGATACGGACCAGCTTGGCATCGACGTCATTCTCGTCCGGCGCGTCGAGGTTGGTGATGATCAGATCGACACCGGTGTCTTGGCGCAGTCGCTCGAGAACGTCAAGACCGCGCTTGCCGCGGTCGCGACGCGAGGGATCGGGCGAATCGGCCACGAGCTGAAGCTCACGCAGCACGAACTGCGGCACGACCAACTGCGCCATCAGGACCCCAGTTGCCGCGAGGTCAACAATGCGTCCATCGATGATCACGCTGGTGTCGATCACGATTCCATGCGGTGCGTGCGAGCCGTTCGAGGACGTCGAGGTCAGAAGATTCGGCATATGCTGAACGGGACGCCCGATCAGCGCCTGAAACTCGCGCTTCTTGGTGACAAGCGCGAGGACCGAAACGCAGCAGATGGCGACCGCGGAAACAGCCGGGAGGAGATCTCCATAATAGTGCGGCAGGAGTGAGAGAGGCCAGGCAAGTAGTGCTGAAACAACACCGCCGACCAGCAGGCCGACGGCAACCGCGACAAGGTCGAGCGCCGAGAGACGCCGGATTTCGCGGTGAAGCCACCGAAACAGACCGAGTGTGACGTAGGGCGCCGCGAGAAAGAGGAGCGCGCCGATGACCGCCGCGAAGAGGAGTGGATACCCCTGTACGTCGGTAGACGACGCCTCGGGCTGCAGATAGGAGCCGATCTCCCATCCGCCGATGATGCCAACGATGAGCCCACCATACCGCAGCGCTCGCGAAAGAGCTGTGTTGGTGCGCGGAACCCGTGTCGAGGGCTTAGGCATCGACCGCACCTTCATGACTTTCGGGTATCTCCAGGCTAGCTCCGTAAGCGAGTCGGCACATTACAGTCCGGTTGTCGGCGTGGATCACCGAGCTGCCCAGGAGGATGAGCGTCATGCTCGAATGTGGACGGAAGAAGGCAGACACGTCCTCGGGACGTGAGTGTAGCACTACTCTTTTTTGATGGTCAACGCGTGCGATCGCGCGCGGCTTGCAAGAGGTCGACGGTCTCCTCGGGGACTGGTGCGGTGCCAATGTCTCGACCCTCGCGTTCACCTGATCCATGAAAATCACTTCCGCCGGTCGGCACCAGCCCAAAGTCGTGAGCGATCCGCGCCAATCGCGCGCGCTGGTCAGAATTGTACAGGGCGTAATAAACCTCAATGCCATCTAGCCCGTTGTCGACCAGTTCTCTCACCGCCGCATCGAGATCATCCACGGTGAACGGATGAGCCAGGACGGCCACGCCTCCCGCACGATGCACCAGCTCGACCGCGCCACTCGGAGTCAACCTTGGACGTTCAACGTAGCCGGGACGGCCGCGTGCGAGATAGCGCTCGAACGCCTCATCCATGGAAGAGACCTCACCCGATTCCACGAGCGCGCGCGCGACATGCGCCCGGCCAACCGATCCGCCACTTCCCAGTTCACGCACCCGATCCAGGTCCACCGCCACGCCGGCGTCATGAAGCCGATCCACGATGCGTACAACCCGATCGCGCCGACCGTCCCGAAACTCCGCCAATGTTGATTCAAGGTCGGTCGAGTGATGATCGATGAAATACCCGAGCATGTGCAATTCGCCCGCGCTCACCGAGCAGCTTAGCTCGATGCCAGGCACCACGTTAATTCCGTCGCGCGCACCGGCCACAAGCGCCTCGTCGATCCCAAGCGTGGAATCGTGGTCGGTCAGCCCAATCGTTGTCAGCCCAATCGACGACGCCAAATGGACGAGGTCTGCGGGCGACAAGAGTCCATCCGACGCGGTGCTGTGGGTATGCAAGTCAATCGCGAAGGTCCGTGATTGGCCCTGAACCATTAGTGACTCCTTGCGGCCAGAACGTCTCATGCATGGTAAAGAGGCTATCAGAAAATGGGCATAAAAAGAGCGCCACCGACATCGGTGACGCTCGAAATCGACCTGGGACTAACAGGTTTTATCGTGGCTCAACAATGAGACGAATTGCGGTACGATTTTCTTCGTCGATCTGCACGTCGATGAACGCTGGCAAGCAGATCGCCTCGATACCAGTTTCGAGGAGGTAGTCGCGCGCGATCGCGACCGCCTTCACGGCTTGGTTAGTAGCACCGGCACCGATCGCCTGCACCTCGGCGCGACCTGATTCGCGCACGACACCGGCAATCGCCCCTGCGACCGCGCTCGGTCGTGAACGAGCCGAAACCTTGAGCACCTCGCTGCGGTGCTCCTGCGTCAATGTTTCCGTTGAATCACCATTGGTGTGCCCAGTCAGCGGCTCCCCCGGATCATAAGCTTCCTCGTCTGGCGGAAAGCTCGCGTCTGGATTGATCTTGATGTCCCGTAGGTCGAGTTTACTGAAGAACCGGTCCATCCTGCTCCTCCATGAGAGCGGAAACTACCGCCCTCCCCTTCGTACTATGTTCCTTACCCCCCGTGCGGTCGCACAGCGTCGATGTATGAGAATGTTCCCCGTAAACCTCCAACGTGAATGAAACGAAGACGAGCTACCCAGTGAACATCGCGCGTCGACCACAGCCCGAAACACACGTCGCTTGCAGAGCAGGCAGCGTCGCCGTAGCTCAATCCTTGTCATCGTCGTTCCGCGTGCTGGCTGTGAACGCACCGGCTCCGACCGGCGAAGTTCGCGCAAGGGTTACCACACTTTTTGGCATCACGTCAACAGCAAAGACCTGCTTCAACAAACAAGAACCAAACAAATACGCCGTTCCGCTCGCGCTTAACGCACAACACCGGAGTGTGATGTATGTTCCACACTCCGGTGTTGGCATCGCGTCATATTGCCGGTCGACTACCGCGCGTAATCGACCACCCGAGTCTCTCGAATCACCGTCACTTTGATCTGGCCCGGGTATTCGAGCGTCTCCTGGATCTTACGGACGATGTCTCTGGCAAGCCGCGTCGCCGCCAGGTCATCGACCTTGTCCGGCTGAACGAGGATACGCACCTCGCGACCAGCCTGAATAGCGTAGGCCTTCTCCACCCCAGTGAACGAATTGGCGACGCCTTCGAGCGCCTCCAACCGCTTGATGTAGGTTTCGACCATCTCGCGTCGCGCGCCGGGGCGTGCGCCACTGATTGAGTCGGACGTCGCGACGATGAACGCCTCGACCGTCTGGGGTTCCTCTTCGCCATGGTGCGCGGCGATCGCGTGAACGATCTTGGCCGATCGGCCGAGACGTCGCGCGATGTCGGCACCGATCAACGCATGCGGCCCTTCGACTTCGTGGTCGACCGCTTTACCGATGTCGTGCAGCAACGCCGCGGTCTTGCAGACGTTGAAGTCCGCGCCGAGCTCTGCCGCCAAGGCACCGGCGATTTGCGATACCTCGAGCGAGTGTTGCAGGACGTTCTGCCCGTAGCTCGTTCGATACTTGAGCCGTCCGAGAAGTTTGATCAGATCAGGATGAAGTCCTTGAACATTCGCTTCGTAAGCGACCCGCTCGCCCTCCTCGCGGATGATCTGCTCGACCTCTTGTCGGGTCTTGCTGACAACCTCCTCGATTCGGGCAGGATGGATTCGTCCGTCCTGGATCAGCTTCGAGAGCGACCGTCGCGCGATCTCTCGACGAACCGGGTCGAACGAAGAAAGCGTTACGGCTTCCGGCGTGTCATCAACGATGAGGTCGACCCCGGTCGCCTGTTCGAGCGAGCGGATATTTCGACCCTCTCGACCGATGATGCGTCCCTTCATGTCGTCGCTCGGCAACGCCACGACGGACACGGTGCTTTCCGCGACGTAATCGGATGAGACGCGTTGGATTGTTGTTGCAAGGATGCGCTGTGCGCGTTGGTTTGCCTCGAGCTTGGCCTGCTGTTCGATTTCTCGAACTTGCCGATTCATGATGTCGCGCATCTCGGTTTCGGCTTGCTGCAGGACGAATGTCCGCGCTTCTTCAAGCGTCAGCTGAGCCACTCGCTCGAGCTCGATGCGACGCTCTTGCTCCATTTCGTCGAGCTTGCGTCGTCCGTCTTCGATCTCTCGCTCCGAGGTCTGAACCTTCTTTTCGCGTCGGTCCAGAGACTCGATGCGTCGATCGACCTGTTCTTCCTTCTGCTGCAGGCGGCGTTCGAGCCGATCGACTTCCTTACGTCGTTGTTGGTGTTCTCGCTCGAGCTCGTCTCGGGCCCGCAGTGCTTCGTCCTTTGCTTCAAGGACGAGCTCTCGGCGTTTGGCTTCGGCTTCGTCGATCGTCCGTCGTGCCTGGACCTCTGCCGTTCTGACCTTGGATGTCGCGCTCGACGTCAGAACGATGAACGTCACGATGGCCGCTGGGATCGCACCGATAACCACGCCGAGGAGGATGAAGAGTAGTGTCTCCATCAATTGCTCCTCATATGTCGTGTCGTCAGTTGTTAAAGTTCGGGAAATCAGCATGCACGCGGCGTGTCCGTCGTCGGACAGTCGCGCACGAACTGGTAGATCTTCCTACAGATCCCCTCCGCAGAATCATAGTTGGCGGATTTATGCAATGTCAAGGAACCCACGAACGTACGCAGCTTTGAGCGCTCCCGATGGAACAGCTTCCGACACGAAGACGGCTCAAATCCTTGCTCCGGTGGTAACCACCCGGAGGAACAACAGCCGTCTGCTATGATGCGGAGCGTGCTTTGCGGATGATGATATGGAGACGTGGATGCTGAGCTATCGTCCTGAGGTCGATCACATTCTACTCAACGGGAAGATCATCACGGTCGACCGAGATTTCACGATCGCTGAAGCAGTCGCGATTCGTGACGGTCGCATCGCTGCCGTTGGAACCACGGACGAGATCCGCGCGCTGGCGGGAAGCCACACGCGAACCGACGATCTCGCGGGAGGCACCGTGCTCCCCGGAATCATCGACGCCCACAACCACCTCCTCTCGACCAGTCAGGTGTTGCAGCAGATTCAGCTCTACGACTGCCGCTCAATCGATGAAATTTTGGAACGCGTCGCGGAGCGCGTGCGGACCGCACAGCCGGGCGAGTGGATCATCGGAAAGGGCTGGGACGAGACCCTGCTCGCCGAACGACGACACCCGTCCCGTTGGGAGATTGATCGCGTCGCACCGAACAATCCCGTCGTGCTCCATCGCGTGTGGAACAAGCTGACGGCGAATAGCGCCGCCATTACGGCGGCTGGAGTGACTCGCGAGACGCCAGATCCACCAGCTGACGAGCTCTATGCGGGCGGATTCGAACGAGATGAGCATGGCGAGCCAGCAGGGCTCTTCCGGGATCGAGCCAAGGAGCTGATCCTGCGGGCCATTCCGGAACCAACCAACGAGGATCTCGTTCGCGCGCTCTCGACCGGCTGCCACGCCTATAACGCCGTGGGCATCACCAGCGTGGCGGAACCCGGACTCGGACCGCGCGAACTGCGGGCCTATCAGACGGCGCATGAGCGTGGTCAGCTCACCGTACGCACCGACATGCTCCTCGGTGGCTGGGGTTTCGTTCCCGCCAACCGGGAGCCGGAGCTGAAACGCTGGATCACGGAGATGGGCGTCTATGCGGGCTTCGGTGACGACGTATTGCGACTCGGCGGGGTGAAGTTCCTGCTCGATGGAGGCGTCGGCGACCGAACGGCTCGGATGAATCGCTCGTACGAAGGCGAACCGGGCAACCACGGGCAGTGGGCGGTCGACCCGGAAGAGGCGCCCGAGCTGATTCGCTGGGTCCACGATCAGGGCTGGTCGATCGATGCACATACGTGCGGTGACGCAGCCCAGGAGCTTGCCGTCCGTGCATTTATCGCAGCACAGACAGCGTCACCGAATCAATCTCTACATCATCGCGTCCATCACGCCTATGTCCCGACGCCCGACACGATCGAGATGATGGGGCGGCACAAGATACCGGCATTGGTGAGCAATCCGTTCCTGGTGCACCTCGGTGACAGCTTCGTCGAGAGTCTGGGTGCGGACCGAGCGGCTCGGGCCTTGCCGATGGCCAGCTACCTTCGCGCGGGCGTTCCATTGGCCGGAAGCTCCGATTCGCCAATTGCGGATTTCAATCCATGGGTCGGCATGTATGCGGCGGTCGCACGCCGCAGCGTCAACGGCTGGCAATTCGATCTCGCGGAATCGATCTCGATCGAGGACGGCATCCGCAGCTACACGATCACCGGTGCAAGGGTGCTCGGACTGGACAATAAACGTGGTTCAATCGAGCCAGGTAAATGCGCCGATCTGATTCAGATCGATCGCGACCCACTGTGGGTCGACGCCGACGGGCTACGGGAGACACGCGTACTGCGCACCATGATCGCCGGTTCGTGGACCTACGAAGGTTGACGCCTGATCGTGCCACATCGCCCGATCACGAAGCTTGAGGGCATTTCCGTCAACGATTTAGACGGCCATGTTCGAGCCGTTGTCTCATCGACTGAGCTACGTTCAGAGGAGGATTCGCATGAAAGGCTTATCTCGACTGATCAGGTTGATCGGCATCATGCTGGTCGTCGCGGCTATTGCCGATCAGCTTCGGCGTCCAGCGGACGAACGGACCTGGACCGGCAATATCCTGATCTTCCCATACGACTTCCGCATCCCGAGCGCGGAGCGCTTCATGGAACGCTGGTGGAACCCGAATGACGAGCGCATCCTCACGCCCGACGTCTTCGGCGTAGGCTGGTCCATCAACCTCTTTCAGGCGATGAAGCGCTTCAAAGCACTGAGCTAGTCCGCGAATCCGACGCATTCAGGGTTGCCAAGATAAACCGGGAGGGTTGACGGTCCTCCCGGTTCGTTACGTGATCGCGTGCGTGTCCTGACGTCCTCCATCGCGCTCGGGACACACACGCGTCACGTTCGCGACCGAGTGATCCGCCCGCCGATCTGAAAGAGTCCGATCGCGCCAAGGATGAGGCCGAGCGCCACCAGCACCTTCACCACACCAAACAGGTCCGCCAGCGCTCCCGCGAAGATGATCGGCAAGAAAGCCACGCTGTTCGAGATGGTGAAGAACGTGGCATAGACTCGCGCGCGAATCCGTTCGGCGGAGGTTGACTGCAGCAGCGACTGGCTCGGGACAAGTACCAACGAATTCGCCAGCCCCAGCACGCACGCCAACAACGCAGCCAACACGACCGTGCTCGTCGCCACCGGGCCGCCGTGTTCCCAGGTGCGGCTTGCGAAGGCTGGGAGCAGCGCCAGGAGCACGAGGACACCCCCGCCCGAGGCTAAGCCCACGTCGATCGTTAGCTCGGCTCCGACGCGTGAGGTCAGCCGGCCGACAAAGAGCGCTCCAATCAAGATCCCCGCTCCGGCTGGAGCGACCAGGTAGGCGATGTCCTGCCGTTCGAGGTGCAGGACGCTCGTGACGAAGCCAGGACCGAGCACCGCGATCATCAGGTATGAGGCGGTGGCCAGCGACAGATACGAGATCGCCTTGATCAGGATCGGCGAATGGAGGATGTAGAGCACTCCCTCGCGCATCTCGTGCAGCACCCGACCGACCGCGCCCGTATGTTCGTCCTGATCGCCCTCGACCGCCGGGATAGACGGGATGGTGAGGCTGAGCAGGGTACTGAGCGCGAACATGCCGATAATTCCCAGGAGCACGTCATGGACGCCGACGACCTTGATCAGCAGCGGCCCGAGCGCGGCGAATCCAGCAATCTGTGAGGCGGTGAAGGTCAGATTGAAGAGGGCGTTGGCGTTGATGTTGTCCCGCCGCCGCACCAACAACGGGATGGCGGAGCCAAGCGCGGGTCCAAAGAACTGACCCACGGCTCCAGAAGCAAAGGTGATCGAATAGAGGACGGTCAGCGCCAGAAGCGGTCGCCAACTGGGCTGCATCAATACGAAGCCGGTCACCGCCAGTCCACGCAGGGCATTGGTGATAATCAGCACCGTGCGTTTGTTGGACCGATCGACGACGACGCCAGCGAATGGACTGAAGAGGATGGCCGGGACGCTGAAGGCGAGGACGGTCAGCCCGATGGCCGTGTTTGCTTGCTCGATCTGATAGCGATCGATGATTGCCCGCACCAGGATGAGGAGTGAGAAGTTGGTCATGTTCTGACCGGTTTGGGAGAAGGCCTGGACGATCCAGAGGCGGAGGAAGGCCCGATTGCGCAGAACGTCGACGAATTTGCCGCGTTGCTCGCTCAGGCGCCGCTCAGCCTGGTCCGTCATTCGATCGGGTGGTCGCTTGGCTCCGGAAACTCCGGACCACGGCTGACGAAGGTCTTGAGACGCTTCTCAAGTGTGCGTCGAGGAAGCAGCACGCGACGACTGCAGCCGAGGCAGCGCAGGCCAATGTCGGCGCCCAGTCGCACCACCACCCAATCGGTGGAACCGCAAGGATGGGGCTTTCGTAGGCGCACAATGTCGTCTAGATAGAGATCAAGTGGCATCTCGCCTCCAGCGAAGCGGGCTCGGCCGATTATAGCATCGGGTTTGACGGATGGACGGTTGCTGATAGACTCCCTGTGACCGATCGTCACCGTACGTTCGCGCTGTCGGAGGAACGCTATGACGTGGATGTCCCGCGCGCTGACACGCGTCTGCTGGATACTCGCATCAGTCGTCGCTTGGCTCGTCGTCTACGACCTGATCGTCGTGCGCGACGTTGGTTCTCGCACCGACTTTTGGTCGCCCGAGCGACTGCTCGCCTACGCCGCGTTCGTGATGGCCCCGGCGATCACCTTCATGCCGATCGCGCACAAGCTTCGCATCCCGCTTTACGACCTCGAAGCGATCATCGCCTGGTCGACGTTGGCGTTCGTCCTCACCTTCGTCGATCCGAGCAACAGCCCTCCGATGTACATGCTGCTCGTGCTGCTCGTGTCGTTGGTGATGTCGTTGGCGACGATCCTGACGCTCATTTCCTACGCCACCGGGCTGCGGCTGTTCGCGCGCAGGAGCCAGCGCTACGATTTCGTGCGTGCTCGACGGGAAGGGTATCTTGGTTCAATCTTCTGCGTCGGATTGCTGCTGCTTCGCCTTCTTGAACGTCCTCTCACTCGTCAGTGCGGCGCTGATGGGATTGATCGTGCTGCTCCTCGAGATCTTCCTACTGTCTCGCGGCGGGCAGATAGGACGAGCGGCTCAGCGACCGAGCGAGCGCCCGATTCTGCAGGTCTCCGACGACTTTTCCTGACACTACTGAGGCGAGGCAGTCAGCCTCGCCTCGCCCAGTGCATTCAATTGTGAAGTGAATATCAGGCCAGCGCGGTGCTCAGCATGCGCTGCAGTACGAGGATGAGCAGGATGGCCACCATCGGCGACAGGTCAAGCATGCCTGCCGAAGGGACAACACGACGAATCGGCGCGATGATTGGTTCGGTGATCTGAACCAGAATCTGTGAAATGGGATTCGTCATACCACGATCGAACCAGGACATCAGGGCGCGCCCGATGATGGCGAATTCGAGAATGGTGAGAAACGTCATCAAGATCTGCAACAGGAACTCCAACGGGGGTCCTCCATCGAAATGTGGCTCGGCCGCTACGGTACCAAGAAAGAGTCCCAAATTGCCTGAGCCAACGCGTGAACGCTAACATGCGACACCCCCGGTGTCAACGAGCGTTCATCACGCCAACTTTACCATAAACTCAACGAATCACCTCCTTTCCCGCCGACCGGAGCACCAGTCGATCTGCGCTACAATGCTCCCATTGTGTCTTCACCAAGAGCCGAAGGAGAGAGCCGAGCATGGGCAAGGAAGTACTCGTCCTTTCGCGAAAATTTCGAGAGCAATCGGACTTCGCCCGCGAGTTTCTGGAAGCACGTGGCTGCACGCTTGCCGAGCGTGAGTTCGACTACCCTGTCACGGAAGACGTGCTCGTCGACATCATCAAGGACGTGGATGGGCTGATCACCGGTTTGGAGCAGATCACGCCGCGAGTCTTCGCGGCGGCCAACCGGCTCAAGGTCGTCAGCGCGGGCGGAGTTGGCTACGATCACGTCAACGTCGATGAGGCCAACGAGCGCGGAGTGGCCGTGTGCATATGCGCCGGTTGCAACAACTATTCCGTCTCGGAGCTCGTCTTCGGCATGATGGTTGGACTTGCTCGAAACATCTATCCCGCCGATCGCTCGTTGCGCCAGGGCGAATGGATGCGCTATCTCGGCTTCGACTTGTGGGGCAAGACGCTCGGCGTCGTTGGGCTCGGACGGGTCGGCAAAGCAGTCGCGTTACTTGGCCGCGCCTTTGGCATGCGTGTGCTGGCCAACGACATCGACTGGGACATCACCTTCGCCAACGAGCATGGCATCTCCTACGTCCCGTACGAGCGGATTCTGGAAGAGTCTGACTTCATGACCATGCACGTTCCGCTGACGCCGCAGACCGAGTACATGGTTGACGAGAGCGCGATCGAGCGCATGAAGCCGACCGCCTATCTGATCAACTGCGCCCGCGGACCCGTGGTGAAGGAATCAGCTCTGGTCGACGCGCTGAAACGTCATCGCATCGCCGGGGCAGCCCTCGACGTCTTCGAGGTCGAGCCGCACCCGACCAACCCGTACGTCGGTCTCGACAACGTCATTCTGACGCCTCACATCGGCGGCTCGACCCAGGAGGCGTTCGATCGCGCATTCTACCTGGCACTGGTGAACGTCTCGAACGTCCTCAATGGACTTACCGCCGCACTGCCAGGTGAACCAGTACTGATACTGATCCACGGAATCACATGGAGGGTATTTTGAACGAACACAGCAAACAATTTCTCTTTGACCTCTTGATGAGCGCCAGCCCGTCCGGATTCGAGGAGCCAGCCGCGCGCATCTGGAGAGCCGAAGCTGAATCATTCGCCGACGACGTCACAGTCGATACCAATGGCAACAGCGTGGCGCGTCTGCGCGGCTCAGGACCGAAGGTCGTCATCGAAGGCCACATCGACGAAATCGGGCTCATGGTTACGCACGTGGACGGCGACGGGTACGTCTGGTTCCGTCCAATCGGTGGATGGGACGATCAGATCCTGACCGGACAACGCGTACGCATCATGGGATCGGACGGTCCGGTGGCCGGCGTGATCGGGCGCAAACCGGCGCATCTGCTCAGTGCCGACGACCGGGGCAAGGCCAGCCGCGTCAAGGATCTGTGGATCGACGTCGGCGCGACCTCGGGCGACCAAGCGCGAGAGAGGGTCACCATCGGAGATCCGGTGGTCATCGAGCAGCCAATCCTCGATATGGGGAACAACCTCATCGCCGGCCGCGGCGTCGACAACCGCATGGGAGCCTGGGTTGCGCTCGAGACGTTGCGCGCGCTTTCGGGTGAGCGGTCCACCGCCGACGTCTACGCGCTGGCCGCCGTTCAGGAGGAGATCACCTTCCTGGGCGCGCGCACCAGCGCCTTCGCGCTTGAACCGGACGTCGCCATCGTGCTTGACGTCACGCATGCCACCGACCATCCGGACTCCGACAAGCGGGGACAGGGTGATATTCGAATCGGAGGCGGTCCCGTGCTCTCGCGAGGATCGGCCGTCAACCCGGTCGTCTTCGGTCGGCTGGCCGATCTGGCCCGGCGGAACGAGATTCCGTTCGCCGTGGACGCCACACCACGCAGCACCGGCACCGACGCGGACGCGATCGCTCCGGCTCGCGGCGGTGTTCCTACAGGCGTCGTTTCGGTTCCAAACCGCTATATGCACTCACCGAACGAGGTCATCAGTCTCGACGATCTCGATGCCGCGGTGCGGCTGATCGCGCTCTTCGTACGTGATCTGGAGAACGGAGCCGACTTCACTCGGCGCTGACCAGACAAGTCGAAATAAGTCGATTCACGTACGTACGCGGGTTGCAAAAGCGAGATTAGAACTCATTCTTGACCGAACCGGGGCCCCGATGTACCATTATCGGTACCATCGATGCCCCGATCGGTCGCGAGAGGTCCGCACCGAATGAAAGTTTCCACTCGAGGCGAATACGGTATGCGCGCCATGGTCTCACTGGCACGCATGTATGGCCAAGGCCCGGTGCCTCTCTCGGCGGTTGCCACCGATTCCGCCGTTCCACCTGCCTATTTGGAACAGCTTCTCGGCCCGCTTCGTCGTGCCGGCTTGATCACCACCACCCGCGGTGCTCACGGCGGCTACGAACTGGCCCGCGCTCCCGAAGACGTGATGGTTGGCGAGGTCTATCGCGTCATGGAGGGCCCGATCGCCCCCATGAGCTGTGTCACCGAGGACAGTGACGAGGATCTCTGCCCCATGATCGACGGGTGTGCCACTCGCGTCGTCTGGCTGAAGGTGCGCGATTCAATCGCTGATGCGCTCGATTCGACGACGCTTGCTGACCTCATCCGCCCTGCAGTACGGCGGGCATCGCTCAGCGTCGGCTAGTTTCGAGCCGGTGCACTCAGAATCTGACCAGGCTCCACCTTCATCTCACCACTCAGGAGGACGTCCGTGAATCAGACGGACATCTATCTCGATCATGCCGCGACCACGCCGGTCGATCCGTCGGTGCTGTCCGCCATGGAGCCGTTCTTCACCCAACGCTTCGGAAACGCATCGAGCATCTACGCCGCCGGTCGTGAGGCACGTGCGGGCCTCGATTGGGCACGCGCGACGATCGCCTCCATTCTTGGCTGTCAAGCGCGAGAAATCGTCTTCACCAGCGGCGGAAGCGAAGCAGACAACCTGGCCATCAAGGGTGTCGCCTGGTGGCATCGCCTGCAAAATCGCGGGAACCACATCATCACCACGTCCATGGAGCACCACGCGGTGCTGCACAGCGTCGAATACCTGCAGAAGTTCGGCTTCGATGCGACGTTCGTGGCTCCAGGTCCCAATGGGATCGTTCGACCGGAGGATGTTGCCGCAGCTATTCGTGACGACACGATGCTCATCTCCGTCATGTACGCCAACAATGAGATCGGCACCATTCAGCCGATCGCCGAGATCGGAGCCATCGCCCGAGAGCGGGGCATCACGTTTCACACCGATGCCGTTCAGGCGGTTGGAGAGCTCGATCTCAACGTGACGAGGCTACCTGCCGATCTGCTTTCCGCGTCCGCCCACAAGTTCTATGGGCCCAAAGGTGTTGGGTTTCTCTACGTGCGACGTCAGACTCCGATCCTATGGCAACAGAGCGGCGGCGCGCAGGAGAACAACCATCGGGCCGGCACTGAGAACGTGGCGGGAATCGTTGGCATGGCGACCGCCATGCGCCAGGCATATGACGAGAAAGAGCAGCGAATCGCACACGTGCGCGAGCTGCGTGACCGGCTCGTCGACGGCGTGCTCGAACGCATCCCCCGCAGCCGCCTCAACGGTGATGGAGACCAGCGGCTGGCGAACAACGCCAATTTCTCGTTTGATGGCGTCGAGGGTGAAACGCTGCTTCTGAACCTGGACATGCACGGCATCGCGGCGTCGAGCGGTTCAGCCTGCACAACGGGCTCGACCGAGCCAAGCCACGTGCTTTCTGCCATCGGCTTACCCGAGAGCCTGGTGAACGGCAGCATTCGCATGACCCTGGGCAAAGGTACGACGCAGGAAGATATCGACCGAACGCTGAATGTACTCACGCAGTCAGTGGCCCACCTTCGTGGACTCGCCGCCGCGCGAGTCGGCTAGCCTTCCGTCGACTCCGACTCCTCAACCCCATCGATTACCAGCCGCTCGTCGATCATCTCGACTAAATCATCCGGCAGCGTCGGCATCTCTGTGAGTGAGCTCAATCCGAAGAGTCGCAAGAACTCCGGCGTCGTTGCGTAGAGGTTCGGCGTGCCAACGGTCGGGAGCCGCCCCACTGGCTCGATCAGGCCACGCGCCAGCAGCGTCTGCAGCACGCCGCTCGAATCCACGCCGCGAACCGACTCGATGTCGGCGCGCGTCACCGGTTGTCGATAGGCGATCAGCGCCACCGTCTCGAGCGCCGCCTGTGACAGTCGGAATGTGCGTTCCTGTCCCAGGAACTGTCGAATGAGCGTGGCGAGATCCGGGGACGTGCCGAGCTGAACGTGATCATTGTCGACCCATTGAAGCGCGAGCCCGAGCTCGTGTAGCGTGGTCGCTGCTTGCGCGAGCAACGAACGGGCCTCCGTCGCCGTGCACCCAAGATGGCGAGCGAGCGCTGTTAGCGCTACCGGTTCGGACGCGACAAAGAGCATGGCGCCGATCGCGCGCAGCTGTTCGGGAGGTGACATGATCCGCAGGTTCGCCTGAATGGCCGGTTCGGATCCCTTCTCAGTCATCCGCCAGATCCACTGCCCCGATGCGCTCAATCTCGATCTCGTCAAACAGTCCGGACTGCGATGCGTCGACGAGCCGCTGCCTCAGCAACGCGAGGAGCGCGATGAAGGCCACGGCGTGCTCCGTTCGGTTTGCCGAATGTCCAACGAGTGCCGAGAAGCGCGCACGGCCACGACCGAGGCGGGTCAGCAGGCGATGCGTCATGGCTTTGAGGCTGATGACTGGCATCGGAGTATAGGGCTCCGGCCGCTGAGGTTCGCGAGCCAGACAACGGCGCAGCGCATTGACCATGGAGTGAACCGGCGTGCGAGCGGGCACCTCTACGGGCGGCATCTCAGGCAGTGGGACGATTCGTGGCCAGGACTGAACGCCCTGGCGCTCGCGTTGACGCAGGTCCTCAGCGCCGAGCTTGATCTGCTGGTATTCCCTCAACCGCTCCACCAAATCGTCGGTTTCCTCGTCGTCGTCGATCGGCTCAGGTCGAGGTAGGAGCGAGCGCGATTTCAACAAGAGAAGCCGTGCCGCGATCATCATGAACTCCGCCAGCGCATCGGAGGACGCATTCGTCAGCCCGGCCGTGAAGGCTACGAACTGCTCGGTGACCGCCACCAGCGAAACGTCAGTGATCAACAGCTGATTCCGCTCGATCATGCTCAACAGCACGTCGAGTGGGCCCTCATAGGTTGGTAGGCGTAGCTGATAGCCGTTCAGTAGATCAACCGAACGATCGTTCATCGAAGATCTCCGTCATCGGCCCGCTGCAAAAGCCTGATCGACTCATCGTCGCTGCCGTCATCATGATGATGCGCGATGATCCAGCATACGCGATCGCTGCAACCCGCCATGCGTGCGAGATCCGCTCCGCGCTCCGCATGATGTAACGCGAGGTGGAGCGATCGCCGCCAGCTTCTCCCTGTCGGTCGCGCGAGCTTTCGCGACAACCGCGGATTCGAGGCTCCGAGCAGGACCGCCAGCGTTCGATCGACCAACCCGACGCGTACGCCGTCGCCCGCTTTGCCAACGTCATGCAGCAAGGCCGCGGTCAGCAATTCTTGATCGTGGCAGCCGTGGCGCATCAAACGGTCACAAACCTCCAAATGATGCGCGCGATCAGCCCGGGTGAGCCGCTGAATCAGGTTGAACTCTTCGGCCCGCAGCAACGATCGCAGACGTGCGTCGACCTTGGTCACGTCTCGCGGACGCAGATAGCTGAACCCTTGCGCGACGCGATACTTGATCCGCGCAGCGCGGAGTCCACGATTTGGTTCCATCGCGAGCAGCATGAAATTGGTTAGGTGGCCGGCAGGCTCATATGGCCGACAATGGCGTGCTGGAGGACGTTGTAGACCGGAGCGTACATGGCGTTGAGGATACTCCCGCCGAGGCTGCCGAACAGGATCAATGCGAGCAAGATGAAGACACCATACTGCTCCAACGGCGCGAGATACGGATACCAGAAATCGGGCAGAATCCCGGTCAAGATCTTGGAGCCATCCAATGGCGGGATCGGAATCATGTTGAACGCGGCCAGCAGGATGTTGATCACCACGATCTGCCGCAGGAAGACGTAGGCCGCGGAACCCGATTCGATGTGACCGAACCTGAGCGGAATCACGAAGATCGCCGCGAGAATCACGTTCGAAACTGGGCCGGCGATCGCCGTCACCCCCATGCCACGCTGACGCCCGCGCAGACGTGACGGCACGATCGGAACCGGCCGCCCCCATCCAATGCCAAACCCACCGATCACCAGGAAGAGAATGCCGATCGAGCCGACCGGATCGAGGTGCGACAGCGGATTTAACGTGACGCGGCCCTGGCGCTGGGCGGTGTCATCGCCCAGCATCAGAGCCGACCATGCATGGCTAAATTCGTGAACCGTAATACCGAGTACAAATGCAACCAGCGTCGCGACGATGTACCTCGGATTGATTGGACTCAACTCCACGACGCTGGTTACTCGTTCCCGTTAGGCTCCGGAATTCGGATACAGGTGGCACGCCACGAAGTGGCCACCGCCCTGATCGACGAACTTCGGCTCAACCTGTTTGCAAACTTCCATGGCGTACGGGCATCGAGTATGGAAGTGACACCCGGCCGGCGGGTTGATCGGGCTCGGCACGTCGCCCGTGAGAATGATGCGCTCGCGCTTCTTCTCGATGATCGGGTCCGGCACCGGAACCGCCGACAACAACGCCTTCGTATACGGATGCAGCGGATCGTCATAGATCGAGGTGCGGTCCGCCAACTCCACCATCTTGCCAAGGTACATCACCGCCACGCGGTCGGAGATGTGCCGCACGACGCTGAGGTCGTGAGCGATGAAGAGGTAGGTCAGACCGAACTGCTCTTGCAGCTCCTCGAGGAGGTTGATGATCTGCGCCTGAATCGAGACGTCGAGGGCCGAAACCGGCTCGTCCGCCACGATGAAGTCGGGATCGGCTGCCAACGCGCGGGCGACACCGATGCGCTGTCGCTGACCGCCCGAGAATTCGTGCGGGTAACGGTTGGCGAAGTAAGGATTCAGACCGACCGTCTGCAGCAGCTCCTGGACGCGCTCGTTGCGCTTGCCCTTTGGCACCAGGTTGTGGATCTGCATCGGCTCGCTGATGATGCTTCCGACCGTCATACGCGGATTCAGCGATGCGTATGGGTCCTGGAAGATCATCTGGAGGTGGCGGCGCATCTTGCGCATCTCACCGCCGTCGAGCTTTGTCAGGTCTTTCCCGCCGAAGCGGACGGAGCCGGCCGTCGGTTTGTAGAGCTGCAGGATCGCACGACCCGTGGTGCTCTTACCGCATCCGGACTCGCCCACGAGACCGAGCGTCTCGCCCTTTACAACGTTGAACGTGAGGCCGTCGACGGCTTGAACCGCGCCGACCTTCCTTTGAAACAGAATCCCCTGAGTCAGGGGGAAGTGCATGTAGAGATCGTCGACCTCGAGCAGCACCTCTTTATCGCTGCCGTTTTGGGATTTTTCTGCCGTCATCTCAGTCGCCATCGCTTAGCCTTCCGGAGTCTCTTTAGAGACCTCGTCCCAGAACCAACACGCCGAGCGGTGAACATCGTTCACCTCGAGTAGCGGGGGATTTTGCTGCTCACACTTCTCGCGCGCATAGTCGCAGCGTGGCAAGAATGGGCACATATCGGGAAGATCGATCAGGTCCGGCGGAAGCCCGCGGATCGGATTGAGCTTCGTCTTCGCCGCCGCGTCCAGACGCGGAATCGAGTTGAGCAACCCGACCGTGTATGGGTGTCGCGGATTGGCGAACAGCTCCTCGGTCGGAGCCGTCTCTACAACATGCCCGGCATACATAACCTGAATGCGGTCAGTCATGCCTGCAACGACGCCGAGGTCGTGCGTGATCATCATGAGCGCCGTGTTGTGCTCTTGCTGGAGATTCCGCATGAGGTCGAGAATCTGGGCCTGAATCGTCACGTCGAGTGCTGTGGTGGGCTCATCCGCGATCAGAAGCGACGGGTTACATGAGAGCGCCATTGCGATCATCACGCGCTGGCGCATACCGCCGGAGAACTGGTGCGGATATTGGTCGATGCGCTCTTCCGCGTTCGGAATTCCCACCATCTTCAAAAGCTCGATGGATCGGGAACGCGCTTGACCTTTGCTCATCCCGAGGTGCAGCTCAAGCGCTTCACTGATCTGGCGGTTGATCGTGAGCACCGGGTTGAGCGAGGTCATCGGGTCCTGGAAGATCATCGCGATCTTGTTACCGCGAATCGAGCGAACTTCCTCGTCGCTCATCTTCATCACGTCTTCGCCATCGAACATGATCTGTCCGCTGACGATTTTCCCGGGGGGACTCGGGATCAATCGCATCACCGACATCGCGGTAATGCTCTTGCCGCAGCCCGACTCTCCCACCACGCCAAGCGTTTCGCCAGGCATAAGATAGAAGGATACGTCGTCGACTGCCTTCACCACCCCGTCCTGCGTGAAGAACTGAGTTCTCAGGTTCTTCACGTCAAGTAATGGTTCCATCGCCTCTCCTTCGCGTCCCTACCTAGCGCCTCGCCCCGAGAGGTCGGCCACACCAGAACACACTCGAGACTCACATCTCGAGACGTACAACACGTAGTGCGCAACCGCACCGATCATGCGGCAAT
Source organism: uncultured Chloroflexia bacterium (assembly GCA_963822235.1). Classification (GTDB taxonomy): domain Bacteria; phylum Chloroflexota; class Chloroflexia; order Thermomicrobiales; family Thermomicrobiaceae; genus CALAGB01. Next base: position 717,722 of record CAWGGU010000001.1, on the reverse strand, counting down.
CAGGTGGAATACGCCTGTTCAGCGTCTGGCGCAGTGTAGCACGAAGCCTAATTACTGGTCAAACGCGTCTGAACGCCGCTTCCGGCCCGCCGCGACCGCCTATCCGCTCGTTCGTGGATGCCATTGCTCGATGTTTGCTCGATTCCGGATAAGGATAGTCGTTATGCTTACATCACGCAAGCGTTGCGACACTCCCACGACCATATTCGGATAGACCAACGGCAGCGCGGGCAGATCGGTCATCACCTGATCCTGAACCTTGGCATAGTCATCTTTCCGCGCCGTCTGGTCGTCGCTCTGCCGTGCCTCTTCGAGGAGCGAGTCGACGTCCGGATTCGAATAGTGCCCGAGGTTGAATCCATCAAAGAACGAGTCACTCGACCACAATGTCGATTCATCTGGATCCGCCGTGCCTCGGTAGCCGAGCAATAGGCTGTCGAACTCACGTCCGTGCGTTATGTCTTGTACAATGGTACTCCACTTTTCAAAGTCCGGCACAACGTCGACCCCAATTTCGCGCCAACTTTGAATGAGCCAATTGGCCGTCGCCTGACGAATTGGGTCGTCGCCATTCGTCATGAGCTTGAAGCGCAGACGTTGGCCATTCTTGCCGCGGATGCCATCGTCGCCCGTATTCCAGCCAGAGTCCTGCAGCAGTTGCTTCGCCTTGTCGAGATTCTGCGAGTAGCTGACGCCGCTCTCCGCCGCCGCCCACGAGGCGGGCGGAATGACTCCGGTGGCGACGCGCGCTTCCCCATTCCAGACGTCACTCACCAGTTTGCCGCGGTCGAGCGCCAGCATGAGTGCCTGCCGCACGTTCGCGTCGAGGAAGAGTTGCTGCTTTGCGCTGTCGAGCTGGAGCACCACGTACTCCAGGCTGTCTCCCGCGGAGCTGACCACGCGAATCGCGTCGTTCTGCTTGGCGTCCGCGACAACGCTCGGATCGAGCTGGCACCAGTCGATCGAACCATCCGCCAGCCCACTGACCAGGTCCTGTGGCGTCGAGACAATCTTGTAGACGTACTGTTCATATGCCGCCGGACCCTTGAAATACGTTGGGTTGCGGCTGAAGACCAGCTCGTCGCCATGCGACCAACGGGCCAGGGTGAACGGTCCCGTGCCGATCGTCGATGTCAGTCCGAACGGATCGGTGACCAATTCCTCGGGGAGAACGTTCGAGAGGACGTGTTGCGGCACGATGCCGAGCGTCGCTTCGTTCGTCAGAAACGCGGCATCAGGGCGGATCAGTTTGAAGACGACCGTATTGAGATCCGCAGCCTGAACGCTGTTGATGTGCTCAACCAGCTCTGAATAGCGTGGAGAGCGCGTGCTGTCATTCATCATCAAGCTGTAGGTAAATTCGACGTCCTGCGCATTGAACGGCTGCCCATCCTGCCAGGTCACGTCGCTGCGAAGATGAAACGTATACGTCTTTCGGTCTTCGCTGACATCCCACGACTTGGCCAGATCTCCCTCGATCTTCCCTGAGTCAGGGTTCACGAGCACGAGTCCATTGAAGACCAGCTTGCTGAGCTCGTCAGAGATCTCGTCAGACGCCAGCACAGGGTTCAACGTCCGTGGTTCCAACGTGCCGCCTTCGACCACCTGGACAGGAGATGGCACGGACGACGTCGCGGTGGCGCTGGAGGCTGAAGCCGGTTGTGTCTCAGTGGATTCAGACTGCGAAGCGGGTGAACCGGCCCCTTGGGGAGTTGCGTTGGGGCTGGATGAGCCCGAACCAACGAACGGTAAGCTGCATGCCGCCAGCATCAACGTCAGCGACAGGAGGATCCCGAACCGTTCGCAGATCTTCATGGGCTGACGGAACATGCGCCGATGATCTTTCCCCGTCTCATGCGCCACACCGATCAAACGCGTGACGACCCGAGAATGTGGCCCGCCCGCCGTGACCATCGATCCCGGCGGGCGGGCGCAAGCCTAATTCAATTCGATGTGGGTGATGTAGTTGCGATACGGCGAATCTTCGCCCCGTACGAGCGAGAAGAACGTGTTCTGCAACATCTCGGTGATCGGACCGCGCTTCCCGTTGCCAATCGTTCGCCCGTCGATCTTGCCCACCGCGGCAATCTGCACCCCGGTCCCACACAGGAAGACCTCTTCGGAAATGTAGAGCTCGCTCCGGTCGATCTGCCGCTCTTCCACCGTGACACCCGCTTCGCGCGCGAATTCGACCAATGAGCGGCGCGTGATCCCCTCGAGGATGTCGGCCGTGATCGGTGCCGTGATCAGCGCGCCGTTGCGCACGATGAACAGGTTAGCGCCACTGGCTTCGGCGACCTTACCGTCGCGATTGAGCATGATGGCGTCGTCGTATCCCGCTTCGGCGGCCTCGTCTTTCGCCAGGCTGGAGTTGATATAGCCGCCGGTGATCTTCGCACGGCTCGGGATGATGTCGTCTTCGATGCGCTGCCAGGACGAGACACCCATCTTAATCGGATTGGAGACATCGAGATAGTCGCCGAGCGGCATCATGTAGATCGCAAGCTCGTCCTTGATGCCATGCAGCTTGGGCGTCAGATCCAGGCCCGCCTTGTAGATGAAGGGGCGGATGTAGACGTTCTGGGTTGGCGCGTTCTTCTTGACCAGATCCACGATGATCTGACCGATATCGTCCGGCCCATACGGCAGATCCGCGCGAATGATCAGGCCCGACTGCACCAGCCGGCGAGTGTGATCCGGCAGGCGGAAGATGTTGATCGACTTGCCGTCGCGATCAAGATAGCCGCGGATGCCCGCGAAGCAACCGGTGCCGTACTGCAACGCGTGCGTCGCGATGCTGACTTTGGCGTTCTCGAAAGGCACGATATCGCCCTCAAAGAACGCGTACTTGAGCAAAGCGCTCTCCATCTCTGTGCCTGCCTTCCTTTCTTAAGAGTCCACTCGCCGGTTTGCCATTCAGCGTTTCACGTGTGCCAGATAATCGCGGCTCCACTGCGCCATCAGCCCCGAAACACTCGGCGCGATCATGCGATACCCCTGATCGATGAGCCGGTTGGTCGCCTCGGCGTTCCCCGCGATCGTCCCGAGCGCCACATCCGTCTTCACACAGAGATCGCGAACCTGTTCGATCACCTTGACGACCTCTGGGTGTCCGAGCTGTCCAGGATAACCCATCGACTGCGCCAGATCAGACGGTCCGATCAGGAGTACATCGACGCCCGGGACCGTGAGAATCGCCGGGACATGCTCGAGCGCCGCGATGTTTTCGAACTGCACGATGACCAACGTCTCTTGGTTGGCCAAAGCCGCGTAGTCAGTGAGGGTTGGGCCAAGCCCATACGTCGCCGCTCTGGGCTGCGCCAGCCCACGATGACCATGTGGGTGATATTTGACCGCGGCCACCACGTCACGGGCCTCGGCGACGCTGTTCACTTGGGGTACCATGACGCCAGCCGCACCAATGTCCATATACCGTAACACCACGCTGGGGTCGTTGCGCGGCACACGGATCAGCGGCGTGGTTCCGGTCACTTCGGCGGCGAGAACCATATGATAGGCATCGTGTGGTGAGATCGGTCCATGTTCGGCATCGATCATGACGAAGTCGTAGCCGGAATGGCCGCAGATTTCGACCACCTCGGCCGAAGGAAATCCAACGAAGCAACCGATGACGACTTCACCGGACTTCAGCTTCTGACGAACGACGTTGGGACGCACGGGACCTCCTCAACAGGGCGGATCGTCCGCGAGATGAGGTGCTGGGTCGCATTCCGGACGATTTCGAGATGACCGCCGCATTCTAGCACGGGCCGCGTTGACGCGCGCCGTCGGCGTCTCGTATAACTTTTGCCCATATTGGAAGGGGGAGCCACGGAAACCGCGTACTGGCTCGGTTTTCATCTAGTGCCGGGCATCGGAGCCACGCGCCTGGCAATGCTGATGGAGCATTTTGGCGACCTGAAGACCGCCTGGAACGCGCCGCGCGCCGAATTGCGCGCCAGCGGATTGGGCGAGCGGGCAGCCGATTCCCTCATCCGCACTCGATCGCGCATCTCGCTCGACGACGAGATGCGACGTGTTGAAAAGGCAGGCGTCCACATCCTCACGATGGCGGACGACGGGTATCCCAGCCTGCTTCGTGAAATCCCAAGCCCGCCGCCGGTCATTTACGTGCGTGGCTCGCTGACAGCCGCGGACGAGACGGCGGTCGGAATCGTCGGCACACGACGCATCACCGCGTATGGCCGGGAGATGTCGCGACGCCTGAGCAGCGAGCTCGCCGCAGCCGGTGTCACGATCGTGAGCGGATTGGCTCGCGGGGTCGACGGCATCGCCCATGCGTCAGCGCTCGAAACGGGCGGCCGAACGATCGCGGTGCTTGGATGCGGACTCGACACGATCTATCCGCCTGAACACCGCAAACTGGCAGATCAAATCGTGGAAAGTGGAGCGCTCGTCTCCGAATTCTCACTCGGCACTCCCCCCGACGCGCCGAACTTCCCGGTGCGCAATCGCATCATCAGCGGCCTTTCGCTGGGTGTGATCGTGGTGGAAGCGCCGATGAAGAGTGGCGCGCTCATCACCGCGAATTTCGCGGGAGATCAGGGACGAACCGTCTTCGCGGTCCCCGGTTCGGCACTCTCATCGGCCAGCGCCGGGACGATTCAGCTGCTGCGAGACGGGGCAGCCGTGGCCGCAACCGGCGAGGACGTCTTGTCGTTCTTGAATCTCGGAGTGCGCCAGATCGAGCTGGAGACACGTCAGATGTTTCCCGCCAGCGACGGCGAGCGTTCGCTTCTCGGCCTCATCACCGCGGAGCCACGCCATATCGATGAGATCGCGCTGGATGCCGGACTGCCAATCGGTATGCTAAGCGCCCAGCTGCTTCAGATGCAGCTCAAAGGGCTGGTGCGGAATGTCGGCACCCAACATTACGTTCGTGGATAAGACTGAGTGATTGAAGATGAGTTTGAACGGGAAAACTCCATCTCGCAACGTGTACGCGGTCATTCCGGCCGGAGGCAGCGGAACGCGGCTTTGGCCCGCCAGCCGTTCGTCGCGACCCAAGTTTCTTCTTCCCCTTCCAGGTCCGAGATCGATGCTGCAGGCGACCTACGACCGCCTCGCGCCGATCGTTCCGCCTGAGAACACGCTCATCATCACCGGCGGCGCGCATGCCGCGGCAGTGGCGCGGCAAGTGCCCGAGATTCCCGAAGACAACGTCATCGTCGAGCCGGGACCGCGAGGAACCGGGCCGGCCATCGGTCTTGGGGCGGCGCTGATCGCCCGCAAGGATCCGGACGCAATCATGGGATCATTCGCGGCCGACCACTTCGTATCCGACCCGGCTCTGTTTCAGCGCACGGTGTTGGCGGCCGCTGAAGTCGCGCAGCGTGGCTACCTGGTGACCATCGGTATCACCCCGACCTACCCGGAAACAGGCTACGGCTACATTCGCGTCGGGAGCGAGCTCGAGCGTGCCGAAGGGCTCGACGTGTACACCGTCGACCAGTTCAAAGAGAAACCGGATCTGGAAACGGCTAAATCATACGTTGACAGCGGTAAGTATCTTTGGAACGCCAGCATGTTCGTGTGGAAAGCTTCAACGCTTCTGGAAGAGATGCAGCGTCTGCTGCCCGATCTCTACCAGACGTTGATGATCCTGGTCGACGCTTGGGAGCGACCCGACCGGGATGAGGTTCTCCAGAATTACTGGCCCAAGTTGGAGGACGTAACCATCGACCACGGCATCATGGAGCACGCCGAGCGCGTGGCTGTGGTTCCCGCCAGCTTCGGATGGACCGATCTCGGCGATTGGCACAGCCTCGCCGAGCTCATGACCGACGTCGACGGGCAGAACGTTCTGGTCAGCGGTGAGCACGTTGGAATCGACACGTACTCGACGCTGGTGTTCGGCAAGAACCGCATCGTCGCGACACTGGGGGTTGACAACCTGGTTATCGTCGATACAGACGATGTGCTTCTGGTGTGCAGTCGTTCCCGGGCTCAAGACGTGCGGAAGCTCGTACAACAGTTCAAAGATCGAAACGACCGTACTTTGACGTGATCGTTAAGGTCTGCGAGACCGATGGACTCTTTAGCTTGATCATCCGTGTAGACTATCGGCGGTTTCGTCAGCGCGACTCGAACCGCAGCGTTTTTGGGAATCGTCCAACCGGCCGAACTGACCGGGATCCCACGATTTGATCCGGAACTCATGACCATCGGCGCATTCCGCACCCGGCGGAGACCCGCATAATCCAGACTCAGGATGAGTGCATCATTCAAGGAGAAGGGCTGCTGCATCACGACGATAGTTGACGGCGTGGCAGCGTGACTCAATCGGCTAACGGAGATTATGGCTCAGCAAAGATCCACCACAAACAAAACTAGTCGCAAGACGTCCACGACCAAGAAGTCGACCAGCACGCGTAAATCCGCTGCCTCAACCTCGTCGGGTGGACGCAACACGCTCGTGATCGTCGAATCACCGGCCAAGGCCAAGACGATCGGCAAGTATCTCGGTCGGGGCTATACTGTGAAGGCGTCGATGGGACATGTGCGCGACCTTCCTAAGAGTCGCATGGGCGTCCACACCGACGACTCGTTCACGCCCGATTACCTCGTGCCTCGCGACAAGAGCAAGGTCGTCAAGGAACTACGTGAGAGCGTCAAGAACGCCAAATCGGTGCTGCTCGCGACTGACCCTGATCGCGAAGGCGAAGCCATCGCCTGGCACCTGATCGAGGCCACGCAACCGCAGGACAAGACCGTTCAGCGCATCATTTTTCAGGAAATCACGCCGGAAGCCATTCGCGACGCGGTCAAAGATCCACGCGAAATCAATATGAAGCTAGTCGAAGCCCAGCAAGCTCGCCGCGTGCTCGATCGCCTCGTTGGCTACGAAATCAGTCCGCTTCTGTGGAAGAACGTGAAGCGCGGTCTCTCAGCCGGGCGCGTCCAGTCGGTCGCCTTACGGCTGATCGTCGAACGCGAACGCGAGATCAAAGCGTTTGTGGCGCAAGAATACTGGTCGCTCGACGCGGAGCTGTCCAAGCAGAATCCGGAGCGCAAGAAGAAGGTGCCGTCGTTCATCGCGTCTCTCTCCCGGGTCGACGATAAGAAGCCCGACCTGTCGAGCGAAGCGACCACGATGGCGATCGTCAACGCCCTCGATGGAGCGGAATTCCAGGTCGCCAGTGTTCAGACGAAGGAAACGCAGCGTCGTCCAGCCGCGCCATTCACGACGAGCACGCTGCAGCAGGAGGCCTCCCGTAAGCTCCGTATGCCGGTGCGTCGCACCATGCAGATCGCTCAGGAGCTCTACGAAGGCATCGACCTGGGGCCCGCGGGGTCTCAAGGTTTGATCACGTATATGCGAACCGACTCCACCAACATCGCGGCGTCGGCTCAACAGCGGGCGCGCGAGGTCATCACTCAGCGTCATGGCGCGGAGTACATTCCAGACCGTCCGCCCGTCTATACCCGCAAAGCCAAGGGCGCCCAAGAAGCGCACGAAGCGATTCGGCCGACCGACCCAGGACGCGCGCCGGAGATGGTGCAGAAATACCTGAGCCCGCAGCAGTTTCGGCTCTACAAGCTGATCTGGCAGCGATTCATCGCCAGTCAAATGCGCAACGCGATCTTTGACAGCACGGCGGTGGACGTCGATGCGGGCGCTCCCGGAGTCAAGAAGCGCTTCCGCTTCCATGCAACCGGGTCCGTCATCAAGTTCCAGGGATTCATCGCCGTCTATCGCGAAGGTCGTGATGACGATGAAGTCGACGAGATCGATCGGGACGCGTTGCCCGAGCTGATCGTCAACGAGATCCTCGATCTGCTGCGCCTGGCTCCCGAACAGCACTTCACACAGCCGCCGCCGCGCTTCTCGGAGGCGTCGTTGGTCAAATCGCTCGAGGAGTTGGGTATCGGTCGACCGAGCACCTATGCGCCGACGATCGCAACGTTGCAAGCACGCAATTACGTCGAGATCGATCAACGTCGTCTGACGCCAACCGAGCTCGGCGAGGTCGTCACCGACCTGCTCATTCAGCACTTCCCGGGCATCGTCGACGCGCAGTTCACGTCGCGCATGGAAGACGAGCTCGACGACATTGCTTCCGGGGAGCGCATGTGGGTGCCGGTCATGAGGGAGTTCTACGGTCCGTTCCACGAGACCGTCGAACAGGCAGAAAAGCAGATGACGCGGGTCAAGATCGCGGATGAGCCGACCGACGAAGTCTGCGAAAAGTGCGGGCGACCGATGGTCATCAAGCTCGGCCGCTTCGGACGATTCCTCGCGTGCTCGGGCTTCCCGGAGTGCCGCAATTCACGGCCGATTCTGAACAAGATCGGCATGAAGTGCCCGCAGTGCGAGGAAGGCGACGTGGTCGAGAAGAAGACGCGCAAAGGTCGTCGTCGCATCTTCTATGGCTGCAGCCGCTATCCCGAGTGCGATTTCACCAGCTGGGACAAACCAACCGGCGAGCGTTGCCCCCAATGCGGCGACATCCTGGTTGAAGCTGGACGCGACGGCAGCGTCAAGTGCCGGAACAGCGAGTGCGGCTTCCGCGCCTCGCAACCGTTGGCCAAAACTGGCTAACTTCCCTAGTTGCGCGAATCGCCGGGGGATGCGACGTTTGATCCGTCACCCGGCGTCACTCTTCCCGTCGAAATCGCGCACATACCTGATAAAATGAGTGATGGAGTGGCGGCCGTACCCAGTGATCGCAAACGGGTCGGTAGCTTAGGTTGAGGAATGCGCGAAGCAGCCGCACGCTGGCACGGAACAACAATCCTTGGGGTCAAACGAAACGGTGAGGTGGCGCTGGCCGGCGACGGTCAGGTGACCTACGGCGACGTCGTCATGAAGCATGGGGCTCGCAAGATTCGCGTCCTTGCCGAAGGTCGGGTGGTCGCCGGTTTCGCCGGTGCCGTTGCCGACGCCCTTACGCTCATCGAGAAATTTGAACAGCAGCTCCGCACCGTGGACGAAAATCTCGTTCGGGCCGCGGTCGAGCTTGCCAAGGAATGGCGTACCGATCGCTACTTGCGCAGGCTAGAGGCGCAGTTGATCATTGCCGATAACGAGCATCTTCTGGTGATTTCAGGAGAAGGTGACGTGCTCGAACCGGACGATGGAATCGTCGCGATCGGGAGCGGCGGTTCGTACGCCACCGCTGCCGCACGGGCATTGCTGCGCAACACCGAGATGAGCTCCGGCGAAATCGCCAAAGCCGCCATGGAGATCACTGCCGAGCTCTGCATCTATACGAACGATCACATACTTATTGAGGTGACGAAGCAGTCGGATGAATCTGATGACTCTCAAGACTGAACCTGAGCGGGAACGGTCTATCTTCCCTACCCTTGGTGAGATCGAAAAGGATCTCACGCCGCGGCGCATCGTGGGCGAGCTCGACCGGTTCATCGTCGGTCAGCATGACGCCAAGCGTTCAGTCGCGATCGCGTTGCGCAACCGCTGGAGACGCCAGCAGCTTTCGGAAGAGATTCAGCGCGAAATCTTGCCCAAGAACATTCTGATGATCGGCCCCACCGGCGTCGGTAAGACCGAGATCGCCCGGCGGGTGGCCCGCATCGTTGATGCGCCGTTCGTCAAAGTCGAGGCAACCAAGTTCACCGAAGCGGGCTACGTCGGCCGCGACGTCGAATCGATCATTCGCGAACTCGTCGACACCGGCGTCAACATGCTTCACGTTCGGCATCTCGATGCCGTTCGCGACGACGCGCGGCAGGTCGCCGATCAACGCATTGCCGACATGCTGGTCGAGCAGGGATCGCTGCCGACCGGCGAGGCCAAGGCTCGCGCGACGTCCGAGGCAATCACGCAGAATGAGAATGACACCGCGGCCCGACGCAAACGCGAGGCCGCGATCAAACGACGCCTTACACGGCAGCGCAACCGAATGCTCGACCTCCTCTCGAAGGACAAACTCGACGACGAACTGGTCGAAATCGATCTCGACAATGAGTACGAGCCGCGCGTGACCCCGGTTGAAGGGCAAGCCACCGCGAGCATCGAGGAAGCCAAAGAGAGCCTGAACGAGTTCTTCGAAGATTTGATCACGCGCAAGCGCTCACGCAAGGTCTCGGTTCGTGAAGCCCGGCGGATCCTCACCGAGCAGGAAGCGCATCGCCTGGTCGACTATGACGCCGTCGTCGAGAACGCCATCAAACAGGCGGAGGAGTCGGGCATCGTCTTCATCGATGAGATCGACAAGACGATCAACAACGGGAACGATTACGGACCAGACGTGTCGGGTGAAGGCGTCCAGCGCGATCTGCTTCCGATCGTCGAAGGATCGATCGTCATGACGCGCTACGGCCCGATTCGCACCGACCACGTCCTCTTCATTGCGGCCGGTTCGTTTCATGCGGCGCGGCCGTCCGATCTGATCCCCGAGCTTCAGGGGCGATTCCCCATTCGCGTCGAGCTGAGCAGCCTTTCTGAGGAGGATCTCTTCGCGATTTTGCGCGAGCCCGAAAACGCGCTGACCAAGCAATATCAGCAGCTTCTCGAAGCCGATGGCGTCACCGTCGAATTCCTGGACGAAGGAGTTCGTGAGATCGCCCGCCTCGCGTCTCTGATCAACGAGCGCACCGAGGACATCGGTGCACGGCGTCTCTACACCCTGGTGGAGCGGGTGCTGGAGGATACATCCTTCGAGGCACCTGAGCTTGACAGTCAGCACGTGGTCGTGGATGAAGCGTACGTGAGAGAACGGGTCGAAGAGATCGCGGGGGACGACGATCTGAGCAACTTCATCCTGTAGGTTTCTGAGTCCCCAGCACACCATCCTCGTCGATTCCACGCTCGCAGTCCGTGAGACAGGGGGATAATTGCACACGTTGTCGGTGGTGATCCCGGTGTACAACGAGGTGGGGACCATCCGGGAGATCCTGAGCCAGATTCGCTCGGTAGAGATGCTCAATCCAACGCGAACTGATCGTGGTTGACGACTTTTCGACCGACGGAACGCGCGAGATCCTCCATGAGGAGGCGGAAGAGCACGCCGACACGAAGGTCTTCCTCCACTCACAGAACATGGGAAAGGGAGCGGCGGTTCGCACGGGGCTCGAGCACGTCTCTGGCGACATCATCATCATCCAGGACGCGGACCTGGAGTACGATCCGCGCGATTACGTGCGACTGATCAGGCCGATCGAGGAAGGCCGCACCAAAGTCGTCTACGGCTCTCGCTTTCTCGGCGAGCATAAGGCCATGTATTTCTGGCATTCGCTCGGCAACAAAATCCTGACCCTCACCACGAACATGATGTTCGACACGACCCTGACCGACATGGAGACCTGCTACAAGGTGTTTACGTCAGACATTGGTCGTAAACTCAAGCTTAATTCGAATAGATGGGGCTTTGACCCCGAGATCACGGCCAAGATTCTGAAGCAGGGAAACCGCATCTACGAAGTCCCTATCGCCTACAACGGCCGTGAGTTCTGGGAGGGCAAGAAGATCTCGTGGAAGGACGGATTCACCGTCCTGGGAACGCTGATTCGCTACCGCATTTTCGGATGAGTGCTGGATGATCGACATGGATCACGCGTGGAACGGAATCGATCGGTGACAAACGTGGCGCTGGCCGTCGACCTGGGCGGCACCAACGTGCGCGCGGCGCTCGTCGACTCCAACGGTGAGATTCGGCATCTCGTCGCGCGTCCTACACTGGGCCATGAGGGCCCGGAAGCCGTCATCGATCGGCTGGCCGCATTGGTCGGCGAGGTCGTCGCGCACGAGAAGCCAGCCCAGGAAGTTGAGGTTGGAGTCATCGCTCCCGGCACGATCGATCCCGACGCAGGCATGGTCTATTTCGGCCCAAACATTCCCGAATGGCACGACATCCCATTGCGAGAGATGCTCGAGACTCGCCTGAATCGCACCGTCCACATCGGCAACGACGCCAATTGCGCCGCGCTGGGCGAAGCGAGGTTTGGTTCGGGGCAGGGCACCGAGGACATGATCTACATCGCCATCGGCACGGGAGTCGGCGGCGGCGTCATCTCGAACGGGCATCTCATCGGCGGAAAACGCGGATTTGGCGGCGAGCTTGGGCACGTGTCGGTCGATCCTAGCGGGCCGAGATGCAGTTGCGGAGGCATCGGCTGCATCGAGAGCTTCGTGAGTGGCTGGGCAATTGTCCGGGACGCTGAGATTCTCGTTCACTCGTTGCGCTCCGATGAGCTCACTCGCTTGTCTCGACTGAATCCGATCACGCCTGAGATGGTCGCCATGGCCGCCACCGCCGGAGATCCAGGGGCCAAATCAATCTTCGATCGAGCCGGACAAGCACTGGCGGCCGGCTTGGGTGGAATGATCAACATCTTCAACCCCGAGCTGTTGGTGATTGGTGGAGGTATCTCCAAAGCAGGTGACCTTTTGATGAAACCATTCAAGCAGTGGTTACCGAGCTACGTCCTTCCATCGATTCTGGTCGACGTCACGATCCGCGAGTCGTCACTCGGCCTCAACACCGGCATCTACGGGGGTGCCGCCCTGGTCTTTTACCGTCAGGACCTCGACTCGTGACCGCCCATCGGACGTCGGACTGAACCGGCCGGCATGGCAGCCACCTCATTTCAACCACGTTATCGACTGAGACACGGATCATGACTGATCGCCCTGACGACCAGCACAATCACCGAGAGAACGGCCCGAAAATTGACCGGCGACGCATGATGAAGCTGCTGGCCGGTGGCGCGGTGCTCGTCGCCAGCGCGTGCAGTCACGGCAGCGCAGAGGTCATCTCCAGTTCGACCCCTTCTCCAGACGCTCGCCCAACGTTCGATGATCGAGTCCCAGAGCCAATCCAGTCTCCGACAAGCTCCAATGCCACGGCCGAGCCGACTTCGACGCCCAGTGGAAGCTGCTACTCCGTCGCCGCTGCCGGAGTCACAGGTCCTCTATCGCGGTGGGTTCAGCAATGAACCGGTGAGCCACGACTTCAATGCCGATCTCTATTGTGGAGGCGATGCGTCGTTGTGGAGTGGGCTTCTCACGTTGAATACCGACCTCACACCAATGGGAGATTGGGCCGACCACTGGGAGCCGAACGAAGACTCGAGCGTCTGGACGTTCCACCTGCGACACAACAACACCGGATGGTCCAACGAGCAATCAGTGACGGCGCACGATTTTGTCTGGTCCTGGCAGCGGCTCATCGATCCAGCGACCAACGCGCCGCAGGCATGGCTGCTCTATGACGTCATCAACGCGGTCGACATCCACGATGGGAAGCGTCAACCGGCCGAACTCGGCATAGAAGCGCCCGATGATTGGACACTGATCGTTAATTTGGTCGGTCCGCGGGTCTATTTCCCAACCATCGTTGCGACGATCGGTCTGGCTCCAGCGAACCGGCAAGCGGTCAAAGCGTTTGGCGACTCCTGGACCGACGTCAACCACTGTGTATCAACCGGCCCATTCCGACTCACGTCCTGGGAACATGGCGAGCGATGGACAACCGAGCCCAATCCGAACCATTGGAACTTCGCCAACATCAAGCTCGAGCAAACGGTCGTTCCGATTCTCCCCAGTTCCAAGCATCAGCAACCGTACTTCAACGGTGAGGTGGATTACCTGCCGGTAAACGCGGATGACGTCAGCAACGTTCGCTCGATCTCCGATTACGCCAACCAGATGACCAGCTCAGTCGACCCGGCAGTTTGGTTCCTGATCGTCGCGCCGGCACAGCCTCCATTCGACGACCAGCGCGTGCGCAGCGCCGTGGCCCACGCCATCGATCGAAAGCGGTTGGAACAGTTGAGCGTGGGACGGGTCAGTGGCGCTCAGTCACTTCTCCCGATCACGTTTCCGATGCGGGGAGAGGACGACACGGTCACGGCGCTACAGCAATTCGACGTGGACCAGGCGCTTCAGCATCTTGCTGGAACCGACCACGCTGGCGGCAAAAATTGGCCCCAGATCACGCTCATGATCTCCGAGGCCGATGAGGTTCCGCAGCTTCTCGCGTCGGACTGCGCCGCACAGTTGCTCGAAAACCTCGGCATGACGGTTGACGTCCAGACGGTGTCAGAGGCTGATTACGAAGCAGCCCTCGCGAACCAATCCGCCGCTCTCTTCTGGAAGCGCTGGGATTTCACCTATCCAGACCCAAACAACGGCTACGCAGATGCGTTCTTTCCGACCGGATCCGACACATCGCTGTTGCCGCTGGCGCCGTCCGATCTTGGCGACCTGGTCGGTCGGGGCAAAGTGGAGGAAGACGAGGACGCTCGAAGGCTTCTTTACCGGGACTGCGAGAAGACGCTTCAGTCGGCGGTCGCCTACATTCCAATCGGCTATCCGGTGACGTTTTATCTCATCCGACCGTGGGTTGCTGGATTCCCGCTGGTGGGAGACTCATCGGTGCTGCAACCCGGGCTCCTCTTCACCCGCCTCACCAGTCTCGTTAGCCTCAAGGACCGCGCGCTCAGCTGACCGGCCAAGTGGACGCGATTCTCGCAACTTTTGAACTGAATTGGCTGTCGACGTCAATTGGGCATCTGCTTATGCTAATATCGTAGTTCATAGGCGGTATGACCGTCCCTCGATTTTCGGGCGAACAACTCAAATGGAGGTCAGACGTATGGCACAAGGGCATCCGAAGTTCCTCTGGTGGAATGGCAGGCAGATGCCGTGGGAAGACGCGACGATTCACGTCACCGACATTGGTTGGTCGACTGTTGGCGCGATCTTCGAAGGTATCCGCGCATATTGGAACCCCGACCACCAGGAAGCCTATGTGTTCCGCCTTCCTGAGCATATGCGACGCTTCAGCCAGTCGATGAAGGTCGTTCGCCTGCAGCAGGATTACCCGACTGAACAGCTGATCGACGCGATCATCAAGCTCGCCCGCGACAACGATCATCGTGAGGACGTGTACATCCGTCCGCTCGCCTATCGTGGAAGCGGCGATGGCAAGAGCTTCAGCGGTTTCGGCTCAGCTGCCGAGATTCTGATCAACTCCCACTCGATGCCCTCGCACCTCCTGAAAGGCAAGCGTCAGGCGGCCTGCATCAGCTCCTGGACGCGTATTTCCGACAACGTCATGCCACCGCGCGTCAAGAACATCTCGAACTATCGCAACGGCCAGTTGGCCAACATGGAAGCCGCGACCAACGGATACGACACGGCCATCATCTTGAACAAGGAAGGTCACGTCGCCGAGGGCGGCGGAGCCTGCCTCATGATGGTGCGCGATGGCAAGCTGATCACGCCGGGCGTCTCCGAGAGCATCCTGGAAAGCATCACCCGCGATGCCATCATGACCATGGCGCGAGAGGATCTTGGTCTTGAGGTCGTCGAGCGAACGATCGACCGCACCGAGCTCTATATCGCGGACGAGGTCTTCATGTGCGGCACCGCGGCGGAAATCACCCCAATCACCTCGGTTGACCGCTACGAGGTCGGCGACGGTGAGCTTGGGCCGATCACGGGGCAGCTCGAGAAGTTGCTGAACGACGTGATGCGCGGCATAGGGGATCGCCATGCTGATTGGCGCACTCCAGTCGGTCTCAAGGCCATCGCACACGCGTAGACCGTTCCCCATTCAGAACGTCAACGGGCGGGTCAATCGACCCGCCCGTTTCTCTACGCGAGATTGGTCCGTACGGGCGACGCATGAGTCGCCCGTACAACGGCCGGTCCGGTGCTCGACGACAGGCCCTAGCCGAAGAGTCCGCCCTCTTTCATTTGCTTGATGCTGGTATCGAATGCCGCCACGGTCTTGTCGATATCGGCGCCCGAATGGGCAGAGCTAAGCAATCCGCCACCGTGGAACAGATCGACACCATGATTCAACATGCTCAAATGCAGGGCGTGCCCCAGCGTCTCAGGCGAGCCAGCCTTCAATGCTTGAGGATCGACGCCTTCGGGCGTGTGAAGATCTCCACTCGTCATGTTGCTGCACCGCGTGCCCAGCATGATGTGGAAGACCGAGCTCTCGCCCCAGACGAAGCCCGGTGCATCGTGCCGCACCAACGCCTCGTTGAATCCCTTGCGAATCGACGACGCCAATCGATCGGCATGCTGCTGCACGCCCGGATCGGAGACGAGCGCCAGACAAGCGGATCCGGCGGCGGCAGAGAGCGGGTTGGCATTGTATGTGCCAGGGTGCCCGATCTTCTTGGTTCGATTCCACTCCGGATCGTCCTTGAAGTCGAGGACCGACATGACGTCGGCTCGTCCTCCGATGGCGCCGCCAGGAAGTCCGCCCGCCACAACTTTAGCCATCGTCGTGATGTCGGGCGTGACGCCGGACGATTGCTGTTTGCCGCCTGGCGCCCAGCGGAAGCCGGTGATCACCTCGTCGAAGATGAGGATGGTGTCGTGCTTCGTAGTGATGTCTCGCAGACGCTGCAGGAATCCCTCAGGAAACGGGATAGTCGCCCACGACGCGCCGCTCGGCTCCAGGATCACCGCGGCGACGTCACCCTCGGACAATCGTCGATCGACGAAATCGAGGTCGTTGACTGGTGCGACCACCACGGTGTCGAGCACCGCCTTCGGAATGCCAGGAGGCGGGACAGACTCAGTCACATTGCGCTCACCCGGGACGGCGTAGTCGTGCCATCCGTGGAAGTGGCCGGCGAATTTCAGGATCTTGTCGCGACCGGTGAAAGAGCGGGCGATTCGCATCGCCAGCATTGTCGCCTCAGTGCCCGACGACGTGAATTCGACCTGCTCGGCCGACGGAACCAGGTTGCAGATACGTTCGCCCCACTCGATTTCGAGCTCATGCCCAGCGCCGTAGTGTGTACCGCGCTGTAGCTGCTCCGAAACCGCCTCGACGATTCCCGGATGACTGTGTCCCAGGATGAGGGCACCGTGCCCCATCGCGTAGTCGATGATCTCGTTTCCGTCGATGTCCCACTTCTTCGAACCGGCTGCCCGGTTGACGTAGAGCGGGAATGGCTTCATGTAACGCACGTCGTGCGTCACACCGCGGGGAATCGCCGCGACCGCGCGCTGATAGTAAGATTTCGATTCCGAATGCTTCTGGATGAATTCTCGTTCGATTTGCTGTTCGAGTTCAGATGCCATCAGAAGTCGAGCTCCCTCCAATTGAGCGCAAGCGCTCATATTCGCGGGTCGATTATCGACGAGTCGGCTCGTCCCTGTCCAGCGATCAGGTTGATATTGACTGACCGTTCATCGCCATGGTACGTGTCGCCACACCTGAGATCGATGACCGATCACATTGACGGGAATGCAAATGAGACTCTCGACATTGCCCCGACTACATCTCGCCCACCTGCCAACGCCCTTGGAGGACGCACAGTATTTCAGCGCGACGCTGAATGGGCCGCGCATCTTGATCAAACGAGACGACTGCACCGGCCTGGCGTTCGGAGGCAACAAGACGCGAAAGCTCGAATACCTCATGGCCGATGCGCAGCATAAGGGCGCCTCGGTCGTCATCACCTGCGGCTCGACTGGATCCAACCATTGTCGCCAAACCGCCGCGGCCGCGCGCGTCGCCGGAATGAAGTGCATCCTGGTCCTGAATTCGCATGAAGATCCACCTCGAGTCCAGGGCAATCTTCTGTTGGATCGCATGCTCGGCGCTCAGATCCACTACGTCGCGAGCGAGAGCGATCGAGATCCAACCATGCAGGCGATCGCCGCGGTATGTCTCGAACGTGGCGAGGAGCCGTACGTTATCCCCAGCGGAGGATCGAATCCGCTCGGTGCGTCCGCCTACGTCGCATCGATCTTCGAGCTGATGGGCCAACTCGACGACATGGGCGTCGAACCCTCGCGACTCTACACCACCAGCAGCACGTCGGGAGGCACCCACGCGGGACTCGCCATCGGGGCAGCAATTGCCGGGGCGACGTTCGTGGTGCAGGGGATTGCAATCGAAGGCACGGCGGACGAGGTGCGCGACATCGTCCACCCGCTGGCCAACGAGACGTCAGCGTTTCTCGGCAGCGATATCCGGCTCTCTTCCAACGATATCCACGTCGATGACCGATTCGTCGGAGAGGGTTATGGCATCCCAACTAACGAGTGTCTCGACGCCATGAACGCGCTCGCGAGGACGCAGGCGATCCTGCTCGATCCGGTCTACACGGCCAAGACGATGGCTGGAATGATCGCTCACATTCGGGATGGGGAGATCGGGTCCGACGAGACAGTCGTCTTTCTCCATTCCGGCGGGACGCCAGCCCTTTTCACCTACGGAGAGGATCTGCTCGCGCGTCTCGAGGAACGTGGAATCTAGTCGCGACTGACTTGCCATCAGACGCAACCCGTGTGTTCCTGGGCACCGTTGGTAGACTTTTCGGCGTGGATACATCACACCGAACGTACTACGTCGACGTGGCGGTCGATACCCAACTGGCGGACCGCGACCGCCTCTTCACCTACCTGCTGCCGGAGGCGATGCGTTCGCGCATCACCGAGCATCAGCTCGTCTGGGTGCCGTTGCGCAAAGATCTCAAGCTTGGCGTCACCATTCGTGTCCACACCGACCCACCGGATATTTCGCTGCGGCCGGTCCACGCGCCGGTTGAGCCGGAGTTCCGGCTGAATGACGTGCAGTGGGACGTGGTGGAATGGCTGCGCCACAACACGCTCTGTTCCCTCTATGACGCCGTCGCGCCGTTTCTGCCACCAGGAGTCTCGCAACGCAGTGTCGAGTATTTGTCACTGCGTGAGGGCGTCGATCTCGATGCGATCAAGCTGACATCGGCACAAACTCGACTGGTCGATCTACTGCGCGAGCGGGGCGAGATCACCGTAGACGCAGCACGGCAAGCGCTGGGTCGCGGTTTGACGACGATCATCCCGCGCCTGGATGAGGCTGGCGTTATTCAGCGCACAGCTCGCGTCCGCACACGTCCAAGCGGTCGCGGAACGACGAGATACGTTCGATTGCTGCCTAACGAGGACATCGATCTGCATCGGGCTCCGGCTCAGCGGCGGGCATTGGAAGTCGTGCGACGTCGCTCGGCAGTCGCGGGTGGCCTTGACCTCCCCTGGGATGACCTGGTTCATCGCAATGGCGTGACGGCGGCCGCGCTACGGTCGCTCGAGGAGCGAAACGCGCTGGCAGTCATCGAAGTGCCGCGCGGACTTCCCACGAACGGCGCCGACTCGGGCGCGCGGCGCGTGCAGCTCACAGCCGATCAGTCAAACGTCTGGCGTGACGTGGTTCAGGCACTGCGCGGCGGGCAGCATCAGGAATTCCTGCTCCACGGCATCACCGGCAGTGGCAAGACCGAGATCTATCTGCGTGCCACCGCCTGGGCATTGAGTCGCGGTCGCCAAGTGATCATGCTCGTGCCGGAGATCAGCCTCGCCACCCAGGTGGTCGGCCGATTCACCGAACGCTTTCCCGGCCGTGTCGCGGTGCTGCATAGTGGCCTGAAGGATTCCGAACGCTATCAGACCTGGCAGGCGATCGCCTCGGGCCAGATCTCGATCGTGGTCGGACCTCGTTCAGCCCTCTTCGCGCCGGTGAAAGACGTTGGGTTCATCGCCATCGACGAAGAGCACGAAGACGCCTACAAGCAGGATGTGCCCCCTCGCTACCACGCCCGCTCTGTCGCCCGAGAAATCGCACGGCGTCATGGCGCGGTGCTCCTGATGGGAAGCGCGACGCCGGACGTCGGCACATACCGAGCCGCGCTCGACGGCGACATCGGGTTGCTCGAGCTTCGCACGCGAGTTGGACCGATGCTAGTGCAGGATGTCGATTCACGCCGCACAACGCTTGAACTGCCTGAGATCAAGCTCGTCGATATGCGTCTCGAATTGCAGCAGGGCAACACGCACATCTTCAGTCGAGCACTGCAGGAGCAGATGTCGCAGGCGGTGTCGGCAGGCGAGCAGGTCATCCTCTTCCTCAACCGGCGTGGGCAATCGACGTTCATTCAGTGCCGCTCCTGCGGTCACGTTGAATCATGCCCATATTGCGACATCCCGCTCTGCTTCCATGGCGATCAGCGCCGCATCGTGTGCCATCGCTGCGGGTACCGCCAGCCTCCTCCGCGTACGTGCCCAGAATGCCGCAGCCACGCCGTCGGCTATTACGGCACCGGAACGCAACGGGTCGAGATCGAAACCAAGAGAGCTCCTGCCGGATGCGCGGGTCATGCGTTGGGATCGAGACGTGTTGAAGCGGGGGGTCGACCATTCGACGCTGATGCAGCGCGTGCTGCGTCATGACGTCGACGTGGTGGTCGGTACACAGATGGTGGCGAAGGGGCTCGATTTCCCGCTCGTCTCGACGATCGGAGTGGTAAATGCCGACACCGTGTTGCATCTGCCTGATTTCAGAGCCGCCGAGCGCACATTTCAGCTTTTGACGCAGGTTGCAGGGCGCGCCGGTCGGCGAGTTCCAGGGTCGAAGGTCGTGGTGCAGTCCTACTCCACCAACCACTACGCTATTCAGACCGCATGTGCCTATGATTTCGACGGCTTCTTCGCGGAAGAATCATCGTACCGCAAGCATCACGGCTATCCGCCGTTCCGTCGGATCATCCGCCTGGTCTATCGTCATCCCAACGAAGCCACCTGCCAGTCCGCGGCCGAAGAGATGGCGGATCTCCTGGCGCATACCGCCTATAACATGAAACTTTCCGACGTCGACCTGCTCGGTCCAACCCCCGCGTTCACCGCCCGAATTCGAGGACGATTCCAGTGGCAGATCCTGTTGCGTGGCACGCAAGCGCTGCAGCTTGGCTGAAGCGACGCAGTTCGATCCTGGCTGGCTGGTCGACGTCGACCCCGTCAGTTTGCTGTAAGTGCCACGTCTCCTCGAACAGGCTGGTTTCGTTGAGCAGCCTGAAGAATCGGCCGATTCACGATATACTTGATCCGCAATTTGCACGCGAACTTCACGCTAACTCATGGGGAATGCATCGATGACAGCACTCAAAGTAATTACCGAAGGCGATCCTCGCCTGCGACAAAAAGCGATCAAAGTTCGTCGCGTCGACGACGAGATTCGTCGCCTAATCAGCGACATGCACGAGACCATGAAGGTCGAAAAAGGCGTCGGACTTGGCCGGGAACCAGGTGGGCGTGCTGCGGCGCGTCGTGGTCATCGGCATTCCAGAAGGTTTGGAACACGACGGGGACCCGGAAGTCAATCTCTCCCTGGTCAATCCCGAGCTTGTGCGCTCAAATGGGCGGCAAGTCGGCACCGAGGCGTGTCTGAGCATTCCCGAGTGGTATGGTGACGTTCCTCGCGCCATGAACGTCACCGTCAAAGCGCGGGATGAGAATGACCATGAAATTCGCATCAAGGCCACCGGCTATCTCGCTCGCATCTTGCAACACGAGATCGATCATCTTGACGGCGTGCTCTTTCTGGACCGGGTCGAGGATCGCTCGACGCTGCGCCATATCAGCGACGAGGAGCTCGAAGAACTGGCCGCGGAAGCCGAGGAAGAGGCGGCCAGCGAAGACGAAGTGCTGGTCGGTGGCGCGGGCGACGCCTAACAGCCCATTAATCAGGGAAAATGAAAACGGGCGGCGCAATTGCCGCCCGTTCTGTTTATCTGGATCTCTCGACGTGTGATTCTTGGCGCGCTAAAGCGTGACGTGTCGCTGTCGCACGCGACAATTCTCCGCCTGCATAATCGCGTCAAGCTGGGCTAGCGTGTCGTCGAGCCGCTCGTTCTCGTTGAAGACGATGTAGTCGAAGTCGTGAACGGCACGCAGCTCGCGCGAGGCCGTGGTGATGCGCGTGATCAGTCCTTCCAGGTCGTCCGATTTGCGCCCTCGCAGGCGGTGCATCAGCTCGGCCATCGACGGCGGAAGGAGAAAAATGAAGATCGCCTCCGGCACCATCTCGCGAATCGATGCCGCGCCCTGTACGTCGACCTTGACGACCACGGTCTTTCCAGCCCCCAATGCGTTGCGAACACGATCCTTGGGAACGCCGTAGAAGTTGCCATAGACCTCCGCCGACTCAAGAAATTCACCTTGCTCGCGCATCGACATGAATTCTTCGCGGCGCATGAAGAAGTAGTGCACGCCGTCAATCTCTCCGGGACGACGCTGGCGCGTGGTCGCGGTTACCGCGAAGACGAAGTCAGGATGATGCAGCCGCATCTGTTCGATGACGGTATCTTTGCCAACGCCGGAAGGACCTGAAATGACGATGAGGCGCGGTTTTGGCAACGACCTGAGCTCATCGATGAGCTCATCCGCCTGAGCATTCAGGCCACCGTCGTCGGCCACGTTCACCGCCCTCCCAAGTTCCTTCTTCAGCTCGTCCTCGCGAATCTCTCTGGCGATAGCGCTCTCACGCTCCTCAGTCAACAATCGTTCCCCCTTGGTTTCCGCCCCAACGGTACACTATCGCGTAGCTCGGCAACGACTTCGCCGCCATTTGGGGGTCAATCACATGTTCGATTCGCTGACGACTGCATCACTCACGGACGAACTGTCGCACCGTCTGCTCGGGGGCCACATTCAGAAAGTGCTGCAGCTCGATGCCGATACGATCGGCTTCGAGATCTACGCTGAGCACCAGCGCCAGTACCTCGTCGCGAGCGCGAACAGTCGCAACCCTCGCATCTATCTCACCTCGACACGATTGAGCGCCGATCCAAGCAGCGTTTCCCCGCTCTTGCTGCTACTCCGCAAGTACGCTCGCGGCGCGGAGATCGTGTCGATACAACAGCCGCCACTCGAGCGGGTCGTTCGAATGAGTATAGCCAAGCGATTTTTCATGGACAAGAAGAGGGATACATGCCGACGAAGAGGAGGAGGACGATCCAGGCGAAATCCTCTACAGCGATTTGATCGTCGAGATCATGGGCCGGCGCAGCAATGTCATTCTCGTCAACGACGCTGGACGGATCCAGGACGCTATCAAGCGGGTCACTCCCGAAATGAGCCGGGTCCGACCGATACTGCCGGGACGCCAATATGAGCCGCCACCACCGCAGCGTAAGCAGGACCCTCGCGCGCTTCAGCCAACCCAGGCTGAGCAAATGCTTGAAGAGGTCAAAACGGGATCTGAGCTGGCATCGGCACTGGTGAGCACTCTGGCGGGGTTCAGCCCCCAGATGGCTCGCGAAGTGGCATTTCGAGCGTTTGGCGACGAATCATGCACGGTTGACGAACGATTGACGCGTGAACAGGCGACGGCCATATCGAACGCGGTCAACGAGATCCTCGATCCGCTGCAATCCGGCCAATGGTCCCCTGTCATCTATCGGGACGAAGCCGACGATGTGCTCGCGTACGCGCCAATTCCGTTCGCGTATCTTGAAGCATCGTTACGTGAGGAGCGAGTCGAGTCGATTTCGGCCGCCATCGAGCAATCCATCGACATCAGCGCCGAACCGACGGCGCAGCGGCATGGCCAGCGGCGCTCACGTCTCATCGCCGAGATCGAAGAAGCCATCAAGCGTGCGGCTTCGCGGGTGCACTCGATCGAAGAGGAGCAAGCGCGCGCACGCGACGTGGAGCGCTGGCGAGAGATCGGCGAGACGATCTACGCACGCATCTATGAGATCTCCGCGGGCCAGGATCGCCTGGAGATCGATGGCCAGGAGATCGAGCTCGACCCATCCCTCTCCGCCAGCGAGAACGCACAGGCCTATTTCGAACGCTATCGCAAGGCGCAATCGGCTACGCAGCACCTGCCCGACATCGAAGCTGAAGCGCGCTCCGTTCTGAGTTATCTGGAACAGCTTCGCACGATGGCCGAACTGGCGGACGGGATCGATCAGATCGAGGCGGTCCGAGCCGAATGGCAGGAATGGCGTCATCCGTCTGACGGTCAGTCGGGGAAGAAGGGCCCGCGCAAACCAAAGCGCAAGCAGCCGCAAGCCTTCCGCACCGCACGCGGAGACACGATCTACGTCGGTCACAGCGGATCAGAGAACGAGACCGTCACCTTCGAGATCGGCGGGCCCGAAGACGTTTGGCTGCACGCTCGTGGAGTTCCGGGCGGACACGTGCTGGTTCGTTGGGCGAATGGCGAGTCAGACGAGTTGCTTGAAGAGGCCGCATCCGTGGCCGCATGGTACAGCTCGGGCCGCACGTCCACGTCCGTCGAGGTCGATGCCACGCAGCGTCGCTACGTGCGCAAGATCAAGGGCGCTGGTCCGGGCATGGTCACCTATCGCAACGAGCGCACGCTCAACGTCCGTCCGCAGAGTCCCACCGACCTCGGCTGGGGCTAAGGACATTTTTCTCAGCGGCCGCCAGTAAGCGAGGCCGGGAATCGTCGTCTGACGAGCGTCATCAACGTCGCATCTACGGAAAACGCCGGTAGAGGGCGACATTCATGAGGCCCTCGCTTACGGGCGACCGCATGGAGAACTACTCTTAGGCGAATCTGGTCAGGATAATTCCCAGCTCATAGAGGGCGTACATCGGCGCCGCAACCATGAACATGTTGAAGGGGTCTGGAGTCGGAGTGATGATCGCCGCGGCGATCATGATGACGATCAGGGCGTACTTGCGCGTCGACGCGAGCAGTCGGGTCGTCACGACATGGAGTTTTGCCAGCAAATACATGACGATTGGCATCTCGAACACGATCCCGACCCACAGGATCAGGGTCATGTAGAACGAGATGACCTCGTTGGCGCGGAAGTCGGCCTTGAAGACGTCCCCACCGAACCCGTGGAGGAATCTCAACGCGCGCGGAATGACGATGAAGAATGCGAACAGAACACCCAGAATGAACATTCCGGTGACGAACGGAATCGCGCGAAAAACATATTGCTTTTCACGAGTCGTCAGTCCGGGCGTTAGGAACCGGATAATCTGATAGATGATCACCGGCATGGACAGGCCAATCCCAACGTAGAGCGCCACCTTCATGAAGACGGTGAAGCTCTCAGTTGGGGAGATCGCGGTAAGCTGTCCGAGGTGGGACATTCGGACCATTACACGAAGCAGCGGCTTCGCGACGATGAGTCCGATGATGAACCCAATAATGACCGAACCAGCCGCGTACATCAGGCGTGTACGAAGCTCTTCCAGGTGCTCCTGGAGAGTCATCTCCTCGAAGGTATCCGGCTCCGGATCAACGGGGGCGGGTGAATTAGAACGACGGACGCGATCCAGAATACTTACCATGATTCCTGCTCTGCCTGACCATTCGCGACGTCATGCCCGGTTGACGTCAATATGCCTGGCCGTACCGACATACCATTCCTGGTGAAACTAACCACCAGAGAACACCACGTCGACGACGAAGCCAAGCTGACTACTTGGCGTCTGCATGCTCCTGAATGAACTCCAGCGCATCTCCAACGGTGACGATGCTTTCCGCCTGCTCGTCGGAGATCTCGACGCTGAACTCTTCTTCAAGCTGCATGATCAACTCTACCAAGTCGAGCGAATCCGCGTTCAGATCCTGAACGAACTCAGCGTCGGGGGTTACTTTTTCCGGATCGACACCCAACTGCTCGGAAACCACGTTCTGAACTCGTTCGAAAACCGACGAGGACACCCTGACCACCTCCTACTAAGCTGCGTGAGAATTCCATCCCCAATGCACGCGAATTATGCATGTGGGCGCTGAACCCGACAACCGCGACATTCGCGGTCCACACGAGTAAACCAAACCGAGTATCCGCGGAACACCCTAAAGTCAAATTCCTTGAGCCGTCAGCGCGATGCCGTCATGCCTTCAGCGATCGTTCCGAGAACGCCATTGACGAATCGGCTCGAGTTCTCCCCGCCAAATCGCTTCGCAAGCTCGACAGCCTCGTTGATGGCTGCTTTCAACGGCACGTCCGACTCGCTCATGAGCTCATATATCGCGATCCGCAAGATGTTCCGGTCGACGGCGGGAAGCTGGTCGACGGGAAACGCGGACGCCGCGGCGCCAATCTCCCGGTCGATCCGCTCACGGCCCTCGACAAATCCGGTCACCAAACGCTCCACGTAGCGGCGTACCGGCTGCGGCACGTTGACGTCCGCTACGTAGCGAGAAAGCACGTCCTCGACTCCGTGGCCGGCAATGTCCGCTTCATAGAGAACCTGCAAAGCCATCGTGCGTGCTTGGTGTCTCGTCGTGGCAACTGCCATGAAAACCTCATCATTTACTCGATCTAAAGGTGGCTCGCCGTGTCTGCGCTCAACGTCCCCACACGCGCGGGCGAGCGGTTAGGATGGCCCAAATTCCGGGCATCCTCAATTGTACCGTGCTGGTCTGACGGGCGTCGCATTTCGACGTACTGATTCGATCAAGCCAGCGACGAGTCCTCGTACTAGCTTGCAAGCTCACGCTCGACCAGGCGCGCCGCGACGGTCTCACGGGTTCGGTTGACGTACTCAGCGATAAAACCGGTATGGACCTGGCCGCTGGCGAACGCACGATCTCGCACGATCCCCTTATAGAAATCTACGGTCGTATCGACGCCGGAGATCACTGTCTCGCTCAAAGCGCGATGCATGCGGTTGAGCGCCTCATCGCGATCGCTGCCCCAGACGATCAGTTTGGCCAGCAGCGAATCATAATGCGGCGGCACCACGTAGCCCGTATACAGGTGCGTGTCGATTCGAACGCCGGGACCACCCGGAAGGACAAGATCTTCGATCTGGCCACAGCTCGGTGCGAAATCCGCCGCGACGTTCTCGGCGTTGATACGCGCCTCTATGGCATGCCCGTTTGGACGGCAATCCTTCTGACTGAAGCCCAGTTGCTCGCCCGCCGCAACCCGAATCTGCCATTTGATCAGATCGATGCCGGTCACCATCTCGGTCACTGGATGCTCGACCTGAATGCGGGCGTTGACCTCGGCAAAGTAGAAATGCTCATCGCGATCGACCAGGTACTCGAAGGTTCCTGCCCCGGTATAGTCCAGCGCCTTGGCGGCCTTGATGGCCGACTTGCTCAAGCCATCTCGTAGACGGCTGGAGATATTCGGCGCCGGTGACTCCTCGATCAGCTTCTGATAACGCCGTTGCAGCGAGCAATCACGCTCGCCGAGCGACACGACATGCCCGTGGTTGTCCGCGATGATTTGTACTTCGATATGTCGCGGATGCTCGAGGAATTTCTCGACGTAGACCGCGCCGTTGCCGAACGCCGCCTGAGCCTCGCTCTGGGCCAGCGGAAACGCCTGAACCAAATCACGCTCGTCCCATGCCACCCGCATGCCACGTCCGCCACCACCGGCCACCGCCTTGATCAGGGCTGGATAGCCAATCTCCTTGCCGATGGCGCGTGCCGTTTGCACGTCATGAACCGGATCTTCGGATCCAGGGACGATCGGAATCTTGGCCCGCTTCATGATCTGACGTGCCGCCGACTTGTTTCCCGAATGCGAGAGGACTTCCGGCCGCGGGCCAATAAAGACCAGGTTGCACTCTGCACAGATCTCGGCCAACGACGGGTTTTCGGCGAGGAATCCGTAGCCGGGATGGAGCGCGTCGCATCCAGTCACCACCGCGGCGCTGATGATCGCCGGAATGTTGTTGTAGCTGCGCGATGCGGGTCCGGGACCAATACAGACCGCTTCGTCCGACAGGCGCACCGGCAGCGTGTCGCGATCGACGTCGGAATAGGCGACGACAGAGCTGATGCCGAGCTCATGACAGGCTCGAAGGATGCGCAATGCAATTTCGCCTCGGTTGGCGATCAGAATCTTGCGGAACACGACTTTTGCCTCACTACGTTGCCATGGACATGCCGCCGTCGACCGTCAATACGGCGCCGGTGATGTATCTCGCGCCCGCCGAGGCCAGGAAGGCGACGGCGGCGGCAACATCGTCCGGCGTTCCGAAATAGCCGACCGGGATCTGCTCCAGCATGCGTGGTTTCATATTTTCAGGGATTGCGTCGGTCAAGCGGGTCTCGATGAAGCCCGGCGCCACGGCATTGACGGTGATGCCGCGCGAACCAATCTCGCGTGCGAGCGACTTGGTCAGACCGACGATGCCTGCCTTGGCGGCCGCATAGTTCGCCTGCCCCGCATTGCCGACCAACCCGACGACCGACGTCAAGTTGATGATGCGTCCATAACGCTGCCGCATCATGGGCCGAATGGCTGCCTTCGAGCAGAGATA
Source organism: uncultured Chloroflexia bacterium (assembly GCA_963822235.1). Classification (GTDB taxonomy): domain Bacteria; phylum Chloroflexota; class Chloroflexia; order Thermomicrobiales; family Thermomicrobiaceae; genus CALAGB01. Next base: position 689,728 of record CAWGGU010000001.1, on the reverse strand, counting down.
CGCGCTCTTCAGATTGGTCGTCACGACGGCGTCCCAGTCTTCGTCTTTCATGCGCATCATGAGGGTGTCGCGTGTGATGCCTGCGTTGTTGACCAACACGTCGAGCCGACCAAAGGTGTTGATCGTCTGTTCGATCATGGCGCCGACCTGGTCGCTGTCGGTTACATCCGCGCGAATGGCGACGGCCGTTCCACCAGCGGATTCGATCTCCGATACGACGGCAGCGGCTTCCGACTCGTCGCCACGATAATTGACGACCACCTGAAACCCGTCAGCCGCGAGCTGCAGCGCGGTTGCCTTACCGATGCCTCTCACCGCGCCAGTAACGATCGCGGATCGTTTCACCTCTTCATCGCTCATTGTGCTCATCCCCGTCCCATGTCGCGATCGCGGTGTGCGTCGACACACAGAATTCCATGCGTCTAGCGTTGACGCACGATGGCGCTCGCCTCGAGAAGCGTCTAGACGATCATAATACTCGTGGAAATCAGGTTCGTAGCAGCGCCTCAGCCTGGTCTGTCGTCGATCCCGCCGCGATACGCGCGATCAGACCGCTCAGTACCTTGCCCGGGCCAATCTCAATGAATCGATTGACACCCTCGGCCGTAGCCCGCTGAACGACGTCGACCCAGCGTACCGATGCGGTGATCTGAGCCGTCAGCTCGGCACGCAGATCATCTGGATCGGTCAGAAGTCGAGCATCGACGTTGGCGATCAATGGCGCACAGGGCCGATTGAACGGTGTTTCGTCGATCATCGGTTTCAAACCGTCGACAACCGGGCGCATCAACGACGAATGAAAGGCTCCATTGACCGGCAACGGCAGTACACGTCGCGCGCCCGCCTCTTTGGCGAGCTCTGTTGCGCGTTCAAGGGTCTCGGTCCGTCCACTCAGGGTGGTCTGCCCCGGTGCGTTGATGTTGGCGATCTCCGCGCCGGACACCGCCGCGATTTCCGCGAGGATCGCGTCATCCAGACCCAGAACGGCGATCATGCCGCCCAGGCCATGCTCTTCCATAAGCTCGCCGCGTCGGCGTACCAGACGCGCGGCGTCCGCGAGATCGAGCGCACCGGACGCCACCAACGCGGTGTATTCACCCAGGCTGTGTCCGGCGACGACCGACGGTTCGGGCAGTTCGCCCCGGCGGCGCAGCACCTCAAAATAGGCGATGCTCGTTGCCAGAAGCGCCGGTTGCTGATTGCGCGTCGCAACCAATTCCTCATCAGGACCATTGAAAATGATGTCCGACAGACTGAAACCGAGCGCCTCGTCGACGCGATCGAAGACCGCTTTGGCGTCTGGGTCAGCTTGAGCCAGATCGCTGCCCATCCCGACGCGTTGGGACCCCTGGCCCGGGAAGACCCAGGCGGCTTTTTCCGCTGAATTCCCCGTCACTTACCCTGAACTCCCGTCGCTCCCCAACGCACGACATTCGCCGCCCAGGAGAGTCCCGCACCGAATGCGACCAGCACGACGTTCATGCCTGGGGTCAGCGCGCCAGCCTCGACCGCTTCGCTGATGCACATTGGCACCGACGCGGCGGACGTGTTGCCGTAACGTTCAATATTGACCCAGACCTTGTCACGCGGAAGCTCGAGACGACGCGCCGAAGCGTCGATGATGCGCAAATTGGCTTGATGCGGAATGAAGAGATCGATGTCGGAGAGAGAAAGTCCCGCCTTTTCGATGGCCTCGACGGCGGCTTCACCCATTACCCTCACCGCGAATTTGAAGACCTCGGCACCGTTCATCTTCATATGCGGCGCGGGAACCATCGATTCGTTGCCGTTCGGCACGTGGGTCGGTGCGACGCCGTTCACGTAGAGGTGCGCCGCGCCGCGGCCGTCAGATCCGAGAACGGTGGACAGAACGCCTTCGTTGGCCTCGCTCGCTTGCAGCACGACCGCGCCCGCGCCATCGCCGAACAGGATGCAGGTGCCTCGATCGGTGAAGTCGATGTAGCGTGTCAGGGCGTCTGCCCCCACGACCAGCACGGTCTTGAAGACGCCGGATCGCACGAACTGCGTGCCGACACTCAGCGCGTAGACGAATCCGGAACAGGCGGCATCCAGATCGAACGCACCGGCACGCGTGGCGCCGAGCTCGGCCTGGAGCACCGAAGACGAAGCGGGCATGAGTTGGTCGGGTGAATCAGTCGCCAGAATAATCAGATCGATCGACGTCGGATCGACGCCTGCAACGTCCAACGCCTGACGCGCGGCCGCTGCTGCCATGCTCACGGTCGTATCCGACTTCGTCGCCAACCGGCGCTCGCGGATCCCGGTTCGCGCGACGATCCAATCGTCGGAGGTCTCCACCATGCGTTCAAGGTCGGAATTGGTCAATACGCGCTCAGGGACGTACATCCCCCACCCGGTGATTGCCGCGTTCAACACCGCTTCTGGCTGTCCCTTTCTCGTGGCGCGTCAGCCGTTCGATCTTGCCAGCTAGCCAAGATACGAAAGCCGTCGATCGTCGTCGAACACGCGACCGGCGCCCAAATCATGTGCCGAGACTCTATTGACTCTCGGTCCGTCGCGGCTTGGCTACCTCGATGACCTGTCGGCCCTTGTATGTCCCACAGTTCGGGCAGACGTGATGCGTCTTCTTTTTCTGCCCACACGAAGGACACCGCATCAGCTGCGGCATCTTGAGGTAGTGGTGCCGTCGCCGGTTACCCTGGCGACCACGGCTTTGACGCTGCTTCGGCAACGCGCCCATAATCGAGCCTCCTTAATCAATCGTCAACAATAAACAGCTGGCAAGTTGCCAGCGGCACGGTTTCTGGCGTGCTATGACTCGTTTTCGAGAAGATCCCGTAGGACGGCCATTCGCTCGTCCTCCGCCTCTTCTTCATCTTCCAGCTCAACCTGTTCGATGCCTGCACAGTCTTCACGACACAATGCCTGCATGGGCATCGAGACGATCGCGGTCTGTCGCAGCAACTCATCAAGGTCGAGTTCGTGATTGTTGTCAATCACGAAAATGTCTTCGTGTTCCGGCACGTAAAGCGGAACACCGGTTCGAACGTCGACGCTCGGTCGGAAATCGGCTTCAAACTCACCGGCGAACTCGAGCGTAAACAGATCGAGACAGCGTACGCATTCGAGCTCGATCTTGCCCGACATCTGCCCGTCGGCAAGTATGCCTTCGATGACCCGCGTGAGCCGCACCCGAGCGGCTACATCAGTCGCGACGGACGATTCGTCGAGCGCAAGGCGTTCGAGATGAACGTCCGCGATGCGAGTCGCACCGACCGGTTCTTTCAACAGTTGGGCGACGTTCACAATGGTGTCGTTCGTCAATGTCTTTATGTGAAGTGACATCTCGCCCTCAGCAGCGCGCTTGTTCATCCCGAACAGACGCGCAAACTAGAAAAGTATATGTTTTTGGCGGAGGTCGGGTCAAGCAACGGGTATTCCGAGCGGCGACTTGTCGTATCGACCGGAACCGCGGCAGTCCCTCATTCGGACGAGCAGGATCGTGGCCACGACTGGTTCCGCACGTTGGCTCTGAATCGTCGTGCTGTTAGCATGGGAAAGTGGCAACTCGGGGCAATCGTATTTTGGCTTATGGAGCGAGCATGGATCTGAATCTCGACCTACTCAAGCGGATTGCTGAAACGCCCGGCATCCCCGGGCACGAAGATGCCATTCGCGCAGTCATTGTCGAGCTCATGCGGCCGCTGGTCGACGAAATCAGCGTGGACGCGCTCGGCAACGTCATCGGCCGAAAAGGCGGCGGCAAGCCCAGGGTCATGCTGGCCGCCCACATGGACGAGATCGGGTTCATCGTGCGGAGCGTCGACGAACACGGTGCGATCTGGCTGCAGCCGCTCGGCGGCTTCGACGCGCGCAATCTCATCGCACAACGCGTCTTGGTTCATGCTCGCGACGGCGTATTGCGCGGCGCACTGCATGCCAAGCGCGGTCCACTCGCGTCGCGGGGCCCGAACGAAATCAAGCCGGACCGTGTGAGCGACCTCTTTGTCGACGTGGGGTTGACACCCGAGGAAACCATGGACGCCGTTGAGATCGGCGACATGGTGACGATGGACCGTACGCTCGAGCAGGTTGGGCACACGGTCATGAGCAAGTCGCTCGACGACCGTGTCTCGGTCTTCGTCATGCTCGAAATGCTGCGCACGCTTGGCGAACACCAATGTGAGGTTGTGGCAGTCGCCACGGTGCAAGAAGAGGTTGGTCTGCGCGGCGCCGGAACGGCGGCCTTCAGCACCGAGCCGGACGTCGGCATCGCGATCGACATCTGCCCCGCCGGAGTCCTGGGCGACGACAAAGTCGATGAGATCACCCATCTCGGCGGCGGACCGGGAATCAAGATCATGGACATGTCGGTCATCACGAACCGCAAGCTGCAGCGGGCTTTTCGCGATGTGGCAGAGCGACACGGCATCCAGTATCAGCTCGAGGTGATGCCGTTCGGCGGCACCGATGCGGGCGCGATCGACCGATCGCGTGCTGGAGTCCGCGCCATCACGATATCCATCCCGACGCGCAACGGTCATACGGTAAACGAGATGGCCAGCGTGTCCGACATCGCTGCGACCGTTGAGCTACTGGCCCATTTTCTGAGAGAAGCTCATCAGCTCGATCTCGGCCTCGAGGGATGACGGACGTGCCAGCGCCGATTTCATCCGGCGAATCGCGCCCCGTGCAATCTGGGTGAAATTCCCAACGTTCAGTCAATCTTCAGGCTTCGTGGTACTGATACGATTAACGCATGATGTGTGTCGCGACCATGGAGTAGGGTAGTGACCAAGATCCTTCTCGTCGAGGACGAGACGTCGCTGCAGGCAACGATCGCGTACAACTTGAAAAAGGCGGGATACGAGATCGCGACCGCTTCCGATGGGGAATCGGCTCTGGAACTCGCGAGAGAACAGCGCCCCGACCTTGTGCTTCTGGACGTCATGCTTCCCACCATTGACGGCTTTGATGTATGCCGCAATATCCGCCGCTCGAGCGGCGTTCCGATCATCATTTTGACGGCTCGCAACGACGAAATCGATCGCGTCGTCGGGCTGGAGATCGGAGCCGACGACTACCTCACCAAGCCGTTCTCGATGCGCGAACTGCTGGCACGCGTCAAAGCGATCCTGCGACGGCGCGATCTGCTGCACCAGGACCTGGTCAAAGAGCAAGGCTCAACCTCCCACACGCTCAATGTCGGGCTGCTCAGCATCGACCTCGATGCCTATCGCGTCGTGCTTGGTGAACGCGAGATCGCGCTCAAGCCCAAGGAGCTGGAGCTGCTGGTACATCTCGTACGCCACCGTGGTGCCGTCTGCCCGACGCGCCAGTTGTTAGGAGAAGTGTGGGGATACGATTATTATGGAGACAGCCGGACTCTGGCGGTCCATATCCACGGGCTGCGCGAGAAACTAGACGCCGAGCCAGGAGGCTCGCGTCTGATTGAGACGGTGCGTGGTGTCGGTTATCGCTTCTCCGGATAGCCGCTGACATGGGCCTGCGAGTCACAAATGGCCTGGCACTCGGCTTCATCGCCATTGTGACGGCGATCTTCCTCCTCCTCGGTCTTCTGCTTACCGGATATGTCCACGGACGGAACGACCGGAGCGCGCTCGCTCGGCTGCGGCAGGAAGCCGTGCTGGCAGCCGGAATGGCACGCACGTCGGTATCAGGGTCATCCTCGATCAACGACATTGCCCAGGTCGCACGCGACATCAGCAACGCGACCAACGAACGGGTGACGATCCTCGCCACCGACGGTACGCCGCTCGCAGACAGTTCGGCAAACCTCGGCACCATCGGCAATCAGGCGCAATCCCCCGAATTCACGAACGCGTTGAACGGAACGACGAGCGAATCCGAGCGTGACGACCCGGTCTCGGGTCGTGCGACCTGGTATATCGCGTCTCCGATACGGAACGGCACCAACATCGTTGGTGTGGTGCGGTTATCGGTCCCCAAGAGCGATCTTGGAGAGGGGTTCGGCGGCGAAACCGGCGTTCTCGCGTGGCTCTTGCTCGGCGCGGCCGGAGTCACCCTCCTCTCGATCTGGGTATTCACGCGCGTGGCGGTCAGACCGATGACCAAGATCGTTGCTGCCACGCAGCAGTTTTCCAGCGGCGACCTCTCTGTCCGCGCTCCGGTCAATGCCAGCGGCGACTTTGCCTCCGTCGCCGTCGCGTTCAACGAGATGGCCGACGAGCTGCAATCGACCTTCGACACGATCGAACTGGAGCGCAGGCGGCTCGATTCGGTGGTCGAGCACCTGGGTGACGGCATCTTGATCATCGACGACGAGGACAAGGTCGCGCTGATGAACCTGGCGGCTGAGCGGCTGGTTGGGGTGCATCGCAGCTGGGCCATCGGCCGCACCTACGCACAAGTGTTACGCGATTACGAGCTGGCGGCAGTCGTGCGCGACGGTCGAAAATCCGGTCAACTCAGCGAGGCTCCGGCCACCTATTTCATCGAGATGGGCCGCCCGAGAAGGGCCGTGCAGGCATTCTCCTACCCCATCCCGTCCGACAACGCCCCGCTGGTGCTCGTGGTGCTTCGCGACATCACGGAGTTCAAACGCACGGAGGCGGTACGGCGCGACTTCGTGGCCAACGTGTCACATGACCTACGCACTCCCATCGCCTCGATGAAGGCCTTGGTCGAGACGCTTCTCGACGGCGCGCTCGAGGATGAGTCGGTCGCGCGAGAATTTCTCTCGCGCATGCAGATCGAGGTCGACGATTTGGCTCGCCTGGTCGAAGAGCTATTGCAGCTTTCGCGCGCTGAAGCGGGCCAAATCGAGCTGCACGTTGGCCCGGGAAATATCGAAGCCGTAACGCGCAGAGTGGCTGACCGCATGCAAGCACAAGCGAAGCTCAAACAGATCGATATCGTGCTGAAAGCGGAACCGGGATTGCCGCTTGCCGTCTTCGACTCCGACCGTGTCGAGCAAGTGCTCGTCAACCTGGTACACAACGCCATCAAGTTCACGCCGGTGGGTGGCGCGATTCAGGTGTCCTGCCACGTCGATCGTGAAGAGGTGGTTGTCTCCGTGCAGGACAGCGGACCCGGTCTGGATCGGGAGGATCTCGATCGCGTCTTCGAGCGTTTCTATAAGGCCGACCGCTCCCGTTCGGCGTCGGGAAGCGGCCTGGGATTGGCCATCGCCAAACATCTCATTCAACTCCACGGCGGTCGGATCTGGGCTGAGAGCGACTTTGGACGCGGTGCGACGTTCTCATTCGCACTCCCCAAGGCCGGCGACGACATCCAAGGCCTCGACGAGCCCATTGAATATCCGAATAGGACCGAGCCAACGCGCACCTGAATCCATGGAAGCCTCGGAACAGAATTCAATGTCTTCTTAACGCGGAGTTGCGAGCGAGCGGCTACGCTAAAGATGTCGCTCGCAGCCGCGACGAAACTTCAAAATCTCGAATACGTGCTCCTCCTCATGTCGGTAGTGAACGTGGCCCCGCACGCTCACTACCGCTACCTTTTTCAGTTGCACTCAACAAAATGGTCACGATATGCGGCCTTCGATCGTTCAGATCGAGCATGAATCACGCAGTCTCGAAGCGTTGTTTCCGCGTCGCCGGGCCAATTTCCGGTCTCCATTAACTCCCGTTAATCAGATCTGCCTGGAACGATAATCTTCGCTCGATAGGCTTTCCCTGAACACGAGACCGACCGTACCGTGGGTGTTCATGGGGAATTGTTGAATGATCAACGAGCACGACACAGAACAGATTCAGCCGACCCAATCGGTTGCCGAGCAATCGGGAAAGGTCGATCGAATCCTGCTCATCGAGGATGACGAAACGCTCGTCGAGACGATTCGATACTCGCTGCAGAAACGTGGATTCCACGTGACAGCGGTACACGACGGGAGTTCCGGTCTCAAAGCCGCCCGAGCGTTGCGTCCGGACATCATCCTCCTCGACCTGATGCTCCCGGAACTCGACGGACGGGATGTCTGTCGTCACATTCGCGCATGGACTTCGGCCCCCATCCTCATTTTGACGGCGCTCGACCGTGAGGAAGACGTCGTCGCAGGTCTTGAAGCCGGTGCGGACGATTACCTTACGAAGCCATTTGGAATGGCGGAGCTCATCGCGCGAGTGCGAGCGATTCTCCGACGCGTCCGGAGCGATTCGGAAGATCTCGATGCGCTGGTAGCGGGCGAGCTCTTGATGCTCCTGAACGAGCATCGAGCGACCTTCTCCGGGCGCGAGCTGCGGCTTCCTCCCAAGGAGTTCAAGCTGCTGACGACGCTCGCCAAAAACGCCGGAAAGGTCTTCACGCGGGACCAGCTTCTGGATGAAGTCTGGGGACAGGATGTGGTGGTTGATCCACGTAACGTGGACGTTCACGTCCGCTGGCTGCGCGCGCAGCTAGAGGGAGAGCCGGATGGCTCTTGGATGATTCAGACCGTTCATGGAGTCGGATATCGTTTCGCAGGCGAGCTCGGGCCGATGGTCCAATCGCCAACCCTCGAAAGGGGAGATCTTTGATGGAGGAGTCGAGTCGGACTCTCTTATACCGAGAAGCCATGTCGGGTCGGATGAACCGACGGCAGGTGATTCGCCGCGCAGCAATGCTTGGCCTCTCAGTCCCGGCTATCGCCGCGCTGTTGGCCGCTTGCGGCGGCGGCAGCAAGGACACCCCAACGACGTCGGGCGCGGGTGCGTCGACCAGCACGTCGGCCGCGACATACGGGCTCGAGCCCAACATCAGCCGGAACGACGGCGTCCACATCCTCCTCGACACCGGCGTCGACCGGCTCCGCGGCAGCCAGCACCTGGAAGCCACGTGACCTGAACGTGAAACTCACCGGTTCGGGCTCCAGCTTCGTCGACCCGGCCATGCAGCTCTGGATCCAGAAATACAAGGATCTCGCGCCTAATGTGACGATCAACTATCAGTCAGTCGGCTCTGGACAGGGCAAGAAGGACTTCATCGGCAACGTTACCGACTTCGGCGGGACGGATGCGTTCATGACCGACGACGAACTCAAACAAGCGCCAGGATCGCTTCATATTCCGGTGGTTCTCGGTCCGGAAGCGGTTACTTTCAACCTGCAGGGTGTCGATAAGCTGCAGCTCTCGGGCCCGACGATCGCCGACATCTACCTCGGCAAAATCACCAAATGGAATGACGCCGCAATCGCGGCCGACAATCCGGGCGCGACGCTTCCATCCACCGACATTACGGTTGTTCACCGCTCTGATGGATCGGGCACCACGGCGATCTTCACCAACTACCTCAGCAAGGTCAGTGACGAGTGGAAGACCAAGGTCGGCTTCAGCACCGCCGTGCAGTGGCCGGTCGGAATCGGTGGCCCGCAGAACCCCGGCGTGGCCGCGGCCGTTCAGCAGACACCGGGCGCAATCGGTTACGTCGAGCTGGCCTACGCCATTCAGAACAACCTTCCCGCGGCCGCCGTCAAGAACGCGGCCGGCAAATGGGTCACACCATCACTCGACGGCGCGTCCGCCGACGCCGCGGGATTCGTCAACAATCTTCCGGACGACCTGCGGTTGTTCATCACCAACGCACCTGAAGGAGATGCCGCCTACCCAATCACCGGGTTCTCCTGGGTGCTGCTCCGGCCGTCGTATGACGACGCGGACAAGGCCAAGGCGTTGACCGACTTCTGCTACTACTGCATCACGCAGGGACAGAAACTCTCGGCAACGTTGCAGTACGCTCCGCTGCCGGATCAAGTTCTGCCAATCGAGACGAAGAAGCTCGAGGCAGTTCAGTCGGGCGGACAGTCTGTTTTCACGGCTCCAATGTAGCCAGGTTGCGACGACAGGCGGTGCATCGGCACCGCCTGTCCGACAGCGCAAGAGTGACGATGTTGTCGCTCTTGCGCTGCCCACGTTCGCGTGAGGATGTTATCCTCGCGACACAGACGAAATGTGCCGGCGAACCAGGATTCGATGCTCGACTTTCAGAAAGGAAAACTGGACCGGAAGCATGCGAGCAGACAGCGCGACGATCCCATTCAAAGACCGGCTGGCGAGGCGACTCCAACATGGAGACATCATCTTCTGGGTGATTTCCATGTTGTTTGCCGTCATAGTGGTCGCGCTCCTTTTCGCCATCATCGCGGTCACCTGGGATGGTTCAGGAGCGGCGCGTCACGCATTCGGTCTTCGATTCTTGACGACGAGCGTTTGGAACCCTGTTACCGATCAGTATGGGGCGGCGCCGGCCATTTACGGCACCGTCGTTTCATCGCTGTTGGCGCTCCTTTTCGCCGCACCGCTCGGCATCATGATCGCGGTTTTCCTCAATAATCTCTGTCCCACTCGCTTACGAATGCCAATCGGCATGATGGTCGAACTCCTCGCGGCCATTCCGAGCGTGGTCTACGGGATGTGGGGGATCTTCGTCTTCATTCCGTTCTTTCGCGATCACGTCGCCTCGCCGGTTTCCGGATCGGTCGGGAAAGCCATTCCCATCTTCGGCGGACCGGTGAGCGTTGGACGAGGAATGTTCGTCGCAGGAATCATCTTGGCAATCATGATCCTTCCAACGATTGCAGCCATCTCACGCGACGTGCTGGCGGTGGTCCCGTCAAGCCAGCGTGAAGCTGTGCTCGCGCTGGGTGCGACCCGCTGGGAAGTTATCCGGCATGCGGACCTGCCCTATGCCCGCGCCGGAATCGTTGGTGGCATGATGCTCGGACTCGGACGAGCGCTCGGCGAAACGATGGCGGCGACAATGGTCATTGGCAACACGCCGCAGATCACGAAGTCGCTGTTTCAGCCGGCGACGACGGCAGCGTCCCTCATCGCGAGCCAGCTACCCAACGCAAACAGTGAGATGCAATCCAGCGCCTTGATCTTGCTTGCGCTTGTTCTGTTTCTGATCACGCTCGTCGCGAACTCGGTTGCGCGAATGCTCGTATGGCGCGTATCACGGTCCGGGCAGGGGAGCTGAACATGGCTCAAACAGCGATGAACCCAAGGTCGACTATGCGACGCCAACGTCGACGCATCATCGTCAATCAGATCATGCTCCTCCTGACTGTGCTTGCGACCGCATTGGCCCTCATCCCATTGATCCTCATCATCGTCTACGTCGCGGAACAGGGGATTGGCGCGATATCGGTCGACTTTCTTACCAAGACGTTTCGCCCGGTCCAGTTCGGCTCGACGGCGACAGGCGGCGGTGTGCTCCACGCCATCGTCGGATCCGGGCTTATCGTCGCGTTAGCGCTGGCTATGGCGACTCCGATCGGAATTCTGGCCGGCGTCTTCCTGGCGGAATACCCCAACAACAGTGCCTCGGTCGTCATTCGATTCTGCGTCGACGTATTGACGGCCACACCGTCAATTGTGGTCGGGGTGACGGCGTACGTGCTCATCGTGCAGCGCACAAAGGAATTCTCCGGATTTGCCGGTAGCGTTGCCCTTGTCGTTCTTATGGTTCCGATCATCACGCGAACGACCGAGGAGATTCTGCGCCTTGTGCCGAGCAGCACCCGCGAGGCCGCGATGGCGTTGGGTGCGCCGAAATGGCGTACTACGCTTACTGTGGTATTGCCGGTAGCTCTCAGCGGCATTGCGACCGGCGTGTTACTGGCTTTCGCTCGTGCCGCAGGCGAAACAGCACCATTGCTGGTGACGATTCTTGGCAACAACAACCTCACGTATGATGTATTCGGGCCAATGCAGGCACTCCCGCTACTCGCCTATCGCTACACCGGACAGCCATACAAGGTGCTCAATGAACAGGCGTGGGGTGCGGCATTCTTGCTGGTCGTCTTCGTGCTGGGAATCAACATCGTCGTTCGCATCTTCACGCGAACGCGTAGCCCGCGTTAGAGGAGTCGCATGGCGGTTGCAGTCGCACAAAGCCGGAACATCAACATGCCGCCCGCCGAGGACGCGCATCTGGTCATCGACGGCGTGAGCATCTACTACGGAACGCGCATGGCAGTTGCACGAACCGACCTCGCGATCCCACGTAACCGCGTCACCGCGATCATCGGACCCTCCGGATGCGGCAAATCGACCTTGCTACGAACCCTGAACCGCATGCACGAGACCGTTCCCGGCGGCCGTATCGACGGGAGCGTATTGCTGGACGGCCTCAACATCTACGAATCCGGCATCAATCCGATGGTGGTGCGACGACGGATCGGCATGGTCTTCCAACAGCCAAATCCGCTGCGATCGCGCAGTATCGCGCAAAATGTCACGATCGGTCTAGAATTGGAAGGTATTGGCAAGCACGAGCGCGAAGTCGCGCTCGAGCGAGCACTTCGTCGCGCGGCGCTGTGGGACGAGGTTTCCAATCGTCTCGATCAGCCGGGTGTCGCGCTCTCCGGCGGTCAGCAGCAGCGACTGTGTCTGGCACGCACGTTAGCTGTGGAACCGGAGATCGTGCTGATGGACGAGCCGGCTAGTGCGCTCGATCCCATCGCCACGCTCCACATCGAAGAGCTTATTCGCGAATTGGTGGAAGACTTCACCATTGTGATCGTAACGCACAACATGCAGCAGGCGGCGCGCGTATCGGACTACACCATCTTTATGAGCCTCAACGAGCAGGAGTCGGGCTGGGTCGTCGAAGCTGGTCCCACCAATGCACTCTTCACCGCGCCGAAGGACAAGCGGACCGAAGACTACATCACGGGACGGTTCGGCTAGCATGGCAGCGGAGAGGACCACCAGCATGAATGCCGAGCAACGGGCCCATCGGAATCTCGCGGTCACGTTCGACATCAAGGTGCGCGCCAAAGAAGGGGCGCAGCCTGCCGCGACGGCCGTTGCCGCCAAGCTCCAGACCCGCGACCTCTCCGTCAAGTACGGTGATTTCACCGCGGTGCGCGGTGTCACGCTCACCTTCCCCGAACGAAAAATCAGCGCTCTGATCGGTTCATCAGGCTCAGGCAAGTCGACCCTCCTGCGCGCCCTGAACCGCATGCACGACAATACGCCGAAGGTGAAGGTTGACGGCCAGGTGTTGCTCGACGGCGAGTCGATCTATGGCCCGGAAGTCGATCCGATTCAGATTCGACGCCGCATCGGGATGGTGTTCCAACGGCCCAATCCGTTCGCGAAATCGATCTTCGACAACGTTTCATACGGGCTATCATTTGGGAAGAAGCTCAGCAAAGCCGAGATCAAGGACCGCGTCGAGGAGTCGCTCCGAGATGCCGCCCTCTGGGACGAGGTCAAGGATCGGCTGGACCGCTCGGCCCTAGCACTCTCTGGCGGTCAGCAGCAGCGGCTTTGTATTGCGCGCGCTCTGGCAGTCAAGCCTGAAGCGATCCTGATGGACGAACCCACCAGCGCGCTCGATCCGATCGCGACGCTTCGCATCGAAGAGCTCATGCAGCAGCTGTCGAGTGATTACACGATCATCGTCGTCACCCATAACATGCAGCAAGCGGCACGAGTCTCCGATTTCACGGCCTTCATGCTGATGAGTGAAGACCGAGCGGGTGAGCTGATTGAAGTTGGCCCGACGTCCGACATTTTCACCAATCCAACCGACAAACGGACCGAGGACTACATTACCGGTCGAGTCGGCTAGCACCGAAAGGGGAAGATCGTGGCTACTCCAGGTCAAAACCGTGCCCACTACGACCGGCAGCTCCAGACGTTGCGCGAAGATCTCTTGCTTCTCGGGAACATGGCGGAAAAGGCTGTCGAGCGCTCAGTCGATGCTCTGCGGCTGCGGGACGCCGATTTGGCGCGCAGAATCGTCGTCGCGGACCGCGAGATCGACAATTTGAGCTATGAGCTCGAGGAACGTGCGCTCTTGCTGATCGCGACTCAGCAACCAATGGCCGCCGATCTGCGCACGATCGCGGGCGCGCTCTTCATCATCGGGGAGTTGGAGCGAATCGGCGATTACGCCGAAGGAATCGGAAAGATCGCGCTCGAAGTCAACAAAGAGCCGCCGCTCAAGCCGCTGATCGACATTCCGCGCATGGCGGGTATCGCCATTGACATGCTTCACCAGAGCCTTGGCGCATTCATCGATCGCGATCTGGCGTCCTGCCGGGTCATCTGGCAGCGAGACGATGAGCTCGACGGCCTCTACAACCAGGTCTATCGCGAGCTGCTCACCTACATGCTGAACGACCCCAAGACCATCGAACGCGCGACGCAGCTCCTCTGGGCGGCTCACAATCTGGAGCGCATCGGCGACCGCGTGACCAACATCTGTGAGCGAACTGCCTTCATCATTACCGGAGATCCGCGCGCCTTACCGGGCGACGACGGCCTGCCAATTCACGAACAGAATGGCCGCCAGCCGATCGGGTAGCGATCCCGCAAAGCCTGGGTGATCCGACCATTGGGCGCCGTGACCGGGGCCCCCGGAATTCCCTGCTGCTTTCGCGGCGCCATCGGGCACCGCCGTCGAGCACCGACATCCAGTTCACATATCAGCCACGTGCAAATCGGTCGACGGCCAGAAGTTTGCGAACCTCCGTCTTTCGGATGCCGCCCTTCGACGATCGAATGTTGATCGCAATCCAGTTGGCGGCGAACGGAGTTCTTCGCCGCCTCGTGCCTCAACTAACCCCACAAGATCGGCCGCCGGCCACACCTCGTAAGATGTTCGATGTCGGCGATCTCATCTCTGAACGCTTCTGGCCGGCGATTGCCGCTGGCGTTTTGATGCTGGTGGTGGGACTGACAGCCTATTTCACCAGTCAGCCGTTTCTCTACCCCAGCCTGGGCCCCACGGCGTTTCTTCAGGCGGAGCTTCCGTTCCATCGATCGTCGCGCTTCCGCGATACGACACTCGGCCACACGATCGGCGTTGCGGCGGGATTGGCGTCCGTCTTCGTGCTGGACGCGACAGGTGAGCCACGTCTCGGCTCCGGATCCTACATGTCCCCGCTACGCGTTGGCGCGGCCGCCCTCACCATGACATTGGTGATCGTGCTCGAGATCGTGTTCAAGGTGTCGAATCCGCCATCAGCGAGCACCGGGCTTCTGTTCGCGCTCGGATACTTTCAGCCCCAGATCCGCGACGTCGTGGAGGTGCTCGCTGGAGTGCTATTCCTGGCCGCGTTCGGCGCGCTTATTCGTCACATGCGATCGCAGTCACCACGAGAGTGGGAGAGCATCGATCCGGCGGTTCCACGAGAACGCAATCACAATCATCGGACATGAACGTTGGTCGACGGACTCAGCCAGTCGTGTCTCCAGACGTTCGCTGGAACCTGCGCTCTTGTTCGCTCAGAAGCGTGCGCATCTTCTCGGCCAGTTCCGGATCAACCGACTGCGCCAAATCGAGGTAGTGCGTGCGGGTTTCATCGAGGTAGGTACGTTGCCGATCGCGCGGGCGCTCATGAACCGCGGCCAGATTATTCAGACGATCAAGGACTTTGATTACCCGAATATTCCAATCAGCGGCAGACACCCCCGATACGTAGCGTTCTTCAGCCGCTTCCGGATCGTCAGCGGAGTTACCGGGACGTTTCTCCGGCTTGGTCAACACGCGGACGCCGTTCGCAACCGAGGCTCCAAATCGCTCGTGGACCGTTTCGACGGTGACGGCATCAGAGTCCTCGACGGTGTCGTGCAGCAGTGAAATCAAAACCGTCTCGCTTGCGTGATCGCTCTGTGTGTCGGCCAGGTACTCGGCGACCGACGCGGTAACGGGATAGACGTGCTCTTCGAGGTATGGACCACCACCGGCCCGTCGCTGCTCGGCATGAACGTGCTCAGCCAGGTTGAATGCGTCGTCTGCCTGTTCCGACCATAGATCGAGGCGTCGAAGCTCGTCGCTCAGCTCCTGACGAGTGATGTGCGTTCGCTCGTTCATCGTCTGACCTTTCACTCGTGTCGAGTTGCCACGCCTCGTGGGAATGACGGCGACGGATTTGCATGGGACCCCCTCTCCGGGTCGCGTCTCTATCGCTTCTTAACATCTCAAAGAAGGGGCAAGAACCAATCCATGTTACGATGAGACTTCAGATATCAGCCATGCGGACGGGACACGGGGAGCGAGTTCGTTCGCGTTAGATTGGCACAGGGAGAAGAAAATGGCTGTCGAGACGCAGGTCACGAACCACTTCTTACTTATTGACGGACAGCTCGTTTCCGCCGCCTCGGGTGAGACGTTCGACACGTTGAATCCGACAAACAACGACGTTATCGGGCGCGTTGCCAAGGCGGGCATTGAGGACGTCAATCGCGCGGTCGGGGCCGCGCGAAACGCGTTTGACAACGGACCGTGGCGCACCATGTCGCCCAATGAGCGCGGCAAACGCATGCGCCGGGTCGCCGAGATTCTGCGCGAGCGGCAGGAAGAGATCGCCCGCCTCGAGACGCTGAACTGCGGCAAGATCATCGTCGAATCGCGGGGCGACGTCGCAGCGTCCGCGAACTGCTTCGATTATTACGCCAATCTGACGGGACATATCGGCGGCGAGACGATCCCGATGAATGGCCCGCTGTTCGACTACACGCTGCGGGAGCCGATCGGCGTCTGCGCCCAAATCATCCCCTGGAACTTCCCGCTGCTGATGGCCGCCTGGAAGCTCTGCCCGGCATTGGCGACGGGCAACACCATCATTCTCAAACCAGCCAGCGCCACACCGATCACCGCCGTTCTGCTGGGACAAATCTGTCTCGAAGCTGGAATCCCGGACGGTGTCGTCAACGTCCTGACTGGGCCGGGCGCGCAGATCGGCGCCGCGCTTGGCCGAACATCCAGACGTCGACAAGGTCGCCTTCACGGGAGAGACCGAGACCGGACGGCAGATTCTGCGGCTCAGCGCCAGCACGATCAAGAAGGTCTCGTTGGAGCTCGGCGGGAAATCGCCGAACATCGTCTTTCCCGACGCCGACATCGAAGAGGCGGTCAACGGCTCACTCTTCGCGATCTTCACCAACGCCGGACAGCGCTGCACGGCACGCACGCGCCTCTTTCTGCACGAGTCGATTCACGACCGATTCATGTCCGATTTCGTCAAGAAGGCAGGCCAGATCCGCGTCGGCGATCCGATGGAGGATGCGACGCAGATGGGGCCGGTCATCTCGCCTCGTCAGTGCGAGCGCGTGCTCAGCTTCGTTGAACGAGCGCGCGGTGAAGGCGCGGAGCTCAGCCTGGGAGGCAAGCGACCAGACGTGGATGCGCTGCGAAGCGGCAATTTCGTCGAGCCAACGATCTTCGATCACGTGCACAACGACATGACCATCGCCCAGGAAGAGGTATTTGGCCCCGTTCTCTCGGTGATTCCGTTCAACGACGACGCCGAGGTTGTACGGATGGCCAACAACGTCATCTACGGACTGGCCGCGACCATCTGGACGAACGACATCAAACGCGCGCATCGGCTCGCCGGAGAGATCCGTGCGGGAAACGTGAGCATCAACTATCCGACGGTCAATCCGCCGGAAGCGCCGTTCGGAGGCTTCAAGCAGAGCGGCATCGGTCGAGAACTCGGGCGCCATGCGCTCGATCTCTACACGCAGGTCAAGAACGTGGTCGTGAATTTGAACGACCAGCCGTTCAACTGGTACGGAAACTGGCCAACCGATCGATAGCATGTTGGGCATTTCGTCGTGAATCAACGAACTCAGGCAGTCGAGGGCGGGGTTGCCGGTCTGAACACCGGCCCAACGGGTCGAGTTGCGGTAGTGGACCTCGGTTCGAATTCAGGAAGATTGGTCGTCTTCGATCAATATGGGACCGGCTACCTCAACATCGTCGAGGACGCCCGTGTGCCACTTCGATTAGCCAGCGATCTCCAACGGGACGGACGCCTCGGAGATGATGCCACCGCGCGAACTATCGACGCGCTTCACGAGTTCCACTCGATTGCCCGTGGCGCCGGTGCCGATCGACTGATCGTGGTCGGCACCGCCTCGATGCGCGAAGCGTCGAACGGTGACGCGTTTCTTCACGCAGTCCAAGAGGCAGCTGGGCTCCCGGTCGAGATTCTCGACGGAGAATCCGAAGCGCGCTACTCGTTCATGGGCGCCATTCATGGCCTCCCTGTCTGGAACGGCTACGTCCTCGATATCGGCGGCGGGAGCCTCGAACTGACGAATTTTCGCGATCGCGGCCACGTTGCCTCATGGACGCTACCGCTTGGTGCGCTGCGGACGACAAACGAGTTCATCAAGAGCGATCCGCCGACCAACAAGGAAGTCCGCAACCTAAAACGGCACCTGAAACACGCATTGGTCGACGCGGGTATCACCCCGCCTGAGTCAGACGACGTTCTGGTCGGAACCGGCGGCTCTATTCGCAATCTCGCGAAAATTGACCGCAAGAGTCACCGTTCGCCGATTCCACGACTGCATGGATATCACCTACCTTTGCAACAGGTGCAGCGCATCACGTCGACACTGAGCACGTCTGATTACGCTCGGCGGTCCAACATGTCTGGTCTCAACTCCGACCGCGCCGACTCCATCGTCGGTGGAGCGATCGCCGCGCAGGTGGTGATGGAACTCCTGGGAGCGACCGATTTGCTGGTCTCCGGTAAGGGACTTCGGGAAGGGATCGCGTTCGGGCTGACCGGTGCGCATCTTCCGGATCCGGACTACGTCCGGCGAACGTCGATCGCGGCACTCGCTCGACGCTTTGGCTCCTGGGAAGCGGAAAGGGCGGAGCAACGCGTCTCTGCGCTCGCGCAGCTGACGTCCGTGCTCGAACTTGAAACCAACACCGAGTTCCGCGCGGTCTCAGAGTTCGCCGCCTATCTCCTCGACATCGGGCGCAGCATCGACTACTACGACCGGCTCAGTCATTCGGCGACCATCGTTCAGGTGGCTGATCTGGACGGGTTTACGCATCGTGAGCTGGCGCTCTTGACCGCGGTCATTCGGGAGGCGGATCGAAGTCACACGGATCTGAGCCAATATGAGCCGTTGCTCACTGACGCAGACGCTGACTCCGTAGCGCGATGTGGCGTCATGTTACTGATTGCCGATGAAATCGAGCGACGCTATCCTAGAGACTCAAATTTGAGACTGAATATCCAGACCGAGCCGGAGAGGGTGATCATATCCATCCCGCCTTTCTCTGAATACGGCGTCGCAAAGCTTGGCGAGCGCTTCAAACGAGTATTTCGCAAAGAACTCGTCTTCAACTGAAAGGACGGAGGATTCGTGGGGCTGCGCAGCAATAGTCGATACCCTGGCCGCCTCTTTATCGTCGAAGGAATCGACGGCTCCGGCAAGAGTACACAGCTCGATCTGCTTCATAAGTGGCTGGTCAGCCAGGGCTACCTGGTCGTCTTCAGCGAATGGAACTCCTCACCGATCGTCAAGAGCACGACCAGTCGAGGAAAGAAGACGCATAGTCTGACACCGATGACGTTCAGTCTGATTCACTCAGCTGATTTCGCCAGCCGTATCAACTCTCAAATCATCCCTGCGCTGGAGGCCGGCGCCATCGTGCTGGCCGATCGTTACGTCTACACGGCATTCGCGCGGGACGCGATTCGCGGCGTGAGTCGTAAGTGGCTGCGGCAGCTGTACTCGTTTGCCGTGAAGCCACATATCGCCTTCTATTTCGACGTGCCGCTTGACGAATCGCTCCGACGTATCTTGACCGGTCGACCCGAGCTGAAATACTACGAGGCCGGGCTCGATCTCGACTTGAGCGACGACCCATACGAGTCGTTCCGCATGTTTCAGGGAATGATTCGCGAGGAGTACAGCCGAATCGTCAAGGAGTTCAAGCTCGAGCGCATCGACGCCACGGACAACCTCATCCGCCAGCAGCAACTGGTCCGAGAGATGGTCAAACCACATCTGAATGGACTGATGAAGGCGGGCAACGGGGGACTTCAGACCGCGCTCGAAGAAGAGAACCTCCGCGGACGCTATCTCGTCGAGGGAGCCAGAGCAGGGGGAACGTCGGCATGAGACAGCTTCGATTCTTTGGGGATCCGCCTCCGGGAATGGATGAACGGCAATTCCCCGGTCGCTTGATCGTCATCGAGGGAACGGACGGCGTTGGCCGCTCCACTCAGATCGCGCTCTTGAAGGAATGGCTCGAAGCCAGTGGCTACGCCGTCATGGGAACTGGTTTGCGCCGCTCAAGTCTGGCTGGGCGTGGCATCGAACGAGCCAAACGCGGACACACGCTCGATCCCATGACTCTCAACCTCTTCTATGCGACCGATTTCTGCGACCGCATGGAGCACGTCATTCTGCCGGGCCTGCGTGCCGGGATGGTCGTCCTGACCGACCGCTACATCTTCTCGCTGATCGCGCGTGCGGTCGTGCGCGGCGTCAACCGTCGTTGGATCGAAGACGTTTTCGGCTTCGCGCTGATTCCCGACATCGTCTTCTACCTCGACATTGACGTCGAGCGATTACTTCCGCGTGTGCTCAACAGCACGGGGTTCGATTACTGGGAGTCGGGGCAAGATTTTTTGCGGGGGCACGACGTCTACAAGAATTTCATCCGCTATCAGTCGAAGCTGTTGCCCGAATTCCAACATCTGGCCAAGCAATACAACTTCAATGTCATCAATGCACGGCGCAACGTCCTCGACATCTTCGAGGACCTCAAGAGCGGCATCAGCACAGTGGTCGAGGATATGATCGAAGACGTGCCAAGCACGTTCGACGCGATTACGCTGGCCCCAGATTCCGCGCTACTTTAGGCGGGAGCCACCAGCGCAACGTCATGATTCCACCCGGCAATCCCTGCTCCGACCGAAAACAGGCGGCGCCCCCCTTCTTGAAAGGCTGCGCCGTTCCACCCGGGCCTGACAGGAGCGCACCCGCGAGTTCTCCGAGCAGTGGCTCGTGTCCCACCAACGCCACGACCCCGTCCGCGTGATGCTTCTGTAGGAAGGAAATAACTTCCATGGGATCATGCGCAGGCTCGAGCACCTCGCAGGCTGCTGGCTGCGGCCAACCGGCCACGTCCTCGAGAATTCGCGCGGTCTGCATCGCTCGCACGAACGGACTGCTGAGCACCTCATCGACCGACGTCGCTGTTCGTCCGAGGCCCCGCGCCGCCTGTTCGAATTTCGCGATCCCGGCTGGAGTCAACGGCCGGTCGCTGTCATCGGGCCAACGGAGCGGATCGCGTTCAAAGGCAATGGCATGCCGCACCAATATCAGATCCACGGGGTTCCTCCTGGCACAGGATCAGCGCCATCCCGAGGCTCAGTCTCACCGTTTGCCAGAACGGTTGGCGACTCGTTAACGGTAGCCATCGGGATCTCGCGTCGCGGACGTCGCCTGGCGCGTTGATTGAGCTCCTGTTCGAGCCGATCATAGCCTTTACCTGTGATGGGCTTGTACGTCTTGACAAAGCTACGGCGCGACTCGACTACCACGTCCGCGTACCGTTCCGCGACACGTCCCATGGCGAAGATCGTAGATCTCGGCAACGAAACCTCGAGCGAGGTCGCGATCTCACGCAGATGTTCGATTGCGATGATCGCGTCCTGGTGTTCTCCGAGCACATCCTGCACCTCGACGAGATGCCCGATGAACTCCTTGACCGTCTTGCCGTAGAGGGGACTGACGAACTCAAGGGCGTACCGCAGTCGCTTTCCTTGAATGCGCGCCTGGTGAAAGTCGACGTCGTCCGACGATGGACGCAAGCGATCGGCGAGCCGATGCAGCTTTCGATGACGCCGCATGATCAAGGCGGGCGCAACCTGGACGGCCAGTTCGGATTCGTCGTCCTGGACTGCCGTCGACAACAGATCGGAGAAATCGGCCACCAGCCGATCGAACCGATCGGAGTCCAGGGATTCCAGCAAGCGCCCGCGTGCACCGCCGCGGCGCCGGTTCAACTCGACCAGCAGCGGTTCGAGCGCGGTCGCATCCGGCTCGTCAATCTCTTCCTGCCAATGCCGCATGGCATCGAGCTGTACGTCGAGGTCGCGTACCTCGCCAAGCGCCGCGGCAATCCACTTCAGCTCATCACGAACGTCCTCGAATCTCTCAGGAAGGTAGTCGGAAAAGAGGGACAGTGCCGCGCGCATGCGACGCGCCGCGACGCGCATGTCGTGCAACTCTTCCACGTCGTCGCCGAGTCTGGTACCAGGTTCGCGTCGCAGGAATTCGACGAAATGACGCCGCATCACGGCCAATGAGAGCTGAGTGATGGTCGACTGACGATCGAATGTCATCGATCCAACCTCTGGTGGCGCCGGAGGCTCCAGTTCAAGAATCGACGTGCCAGAGAGGAACTTTGACGCCACTGCCGGGCGCAGGTTACACGCTTGAGCCATCGCGTCGACGAATGGTCTCAGACGCTTGGTCTGCTCCACCGTTGTTTCCAGCTCGACGCGCATCAGCTGTGATTGGTCCTCGAAGGACTCGCCGATGAAGGTCGTGTTGTCGAGCGAGAGCTCGCCAATCTCACGGCCCTCTCTCCAGAGCCGATAGCGCTTGCGGCGCGTGATGGCGGTGAACAGAGGGCTCGTACGGCTGCGACCGCGCATGGCCGCGACACGATCGCCAACCGAACCATGAATCTCATCGATCGAATCGGCCTCGGCATCGAGCAGGTGCTGAGTCACCTCGCGCCGCGCGGCATACCCGTCTCCGCGCCCGGTCAATGCCTTGAGCGTCAGATCGGCATGGCCTTGAAGGCGTCTTGATCGGAGGGCGTAACCGGACCGATAGACCCGCCAATCGGGCGTGTCGAAATAGGTGTCCAAATGTTCTTCTGGCTCCGCGCTGGTGATCGCGATCGGAAGGGACGCCGGAAGATCCCGCAGCCAGCGCTCGACGAGCCCGAGATCGTCTACGTCGAACTGCCACTCTACCTCGGTATGATCGTCATTGTCGGACATTCACGCTCCGCGCATGTGTCAATGCCGTTGCGGCATCGAAATCGGTTTCAATCAGGTGCCGGTTCACTCTATTGTGTCCTCTATCGGGCCGGCTGCCAATGAAGAAGATGTTGAGCGACTCCAGAAGAGTCAATTCAGGGGTTTGACGTGGGTGGTTGCTTCCATCAGGAAGCGGAGCCCGGCCATGATGAAGATGAAAAGGTAAGCGGCAACGAGCGCGCCGAAGGCGGATGAGCTCAAATCACGCATGGACCTGGCACTGCTCTCTCGCCGACGAACCAGGAGGAGCAGACAGATAGCGAGTTCGAAGATGACCAAAACTGCAGAGAACATGAGAAATATCGCGATGATCGCGTAAGCTGGAAGCCAGCCGCTGGTGGCCAATACCCCAAACAGCGCGATCGGAACGGCGACTGAAGCTAGATCCCCGACGCCATCCATGACTTTTTTGGGACTCTGTTTATCCACGTGCCACAAAATGTTGATCGTGAGCAACCAAAGGAACACCGCCAACGTTGTACCTGTGAGCGCTCCCGTCACGAATCGCAGGACGTTGTTCGGGTGATAGATGGTGAGGAGCTGCACGTCGTCAAGCGTCGAATTGATCCCGTCAATTCCCATGGCGACGATGAAGAGGGAAAGGACCGTCAGTATCGTCAGGGAGGGAACCCCGCCGGTCCGGAATCGACCTCGCCCCAGCAGATAAAGCTGGGTGATGAGGAAGCCGCCATAGATTCCGGTCATCCGCGAACCGAACGGAAGCCGATCTGACCCGAACCAGAATGAATGGCTCGGGCGCTGTGCGCAGAGGCCGTGAAGGATCGCGATCGACTTGGCTTCAATCGACCAAGGTGCAATAAAGAACGTGGCGACCGACACTGCCAGCAACCCGGCAAATGCCACTCCCCAGCCCGGTCGCCTCACGTGGATGGTTGCACCCGATAAACGCGAAACAGCGCTCATCAGCCCTCTGCCTAGTCATTGGTTCGGTCAATACGCCTCACTATAGCAGAATCGTCGGCGCTGACATGGACCTTTGATTCATTGCATGTACGGTCATAGTGCCCGTACACTAGCCTCGGGGGACAATTGAGTGATGGGTACGTTTGGGCTCATGCGTCGGAGCCCGAAAGCGTTGATTACGTGACGCAGGGGACGGTAGTGTCAACGATTAACAAGGCGATCATCTCAGAACGGTTCGATCGGCGGCGGCTGTTCAAAGTCGCTGGAGGACTGCTTCTCATGAGCGTCGTCGACGTGAAGCTCTCCAATCGCGCCTCGGCCGAGATGACCCGCATGTCATGGACCGAAAGCGGCATCTTCCCGAAACAAGGCACGTATCAATCGTCGGTTTTCCAGGCATCTCAGAATTTCAACAGCGTCGAAGTCGTTTGGCAGGGCGATCTGCCGGACGGAGCGGCGGCGAACTTCGCCGTGCGTGTCAGCGTCGACGGAAACAGCTGGACTGACTGGATCGAGATGCACCTGGATAGTCACGTCCGATCCCTGGATGACCCGCGCAAGTTCGAAACGCCCGCGCTTGTCGCCTCGAGCAACTACGTGCAATATCGCGTCGATCTGGTGGCGAACAATGACGGACGATACCCCACGCTGCGTGAGGTCGATCTCGGCTGCGTCGACACCTCCGCCCCGGCGCAGTATATGGCGACCGGCAGCCAGAACCTGATCGATGGATTCATCATCCCGCGGGCGGGCTGGGGTGCGGACGAATCGCTTCGCTACGACTCCAGTGGGAACGAGATTTGGCCACCAGAGTATCGGCCGATCCAGAAGGTGATCGTGCACCACACGGTCACGCAAAATCACGAGGCGGATCCGGCCGCGACCATTCGAGCCATCTACTACTATCACGCCATCACTCAGGGATGGGGCGACATCGGCTACAACTTCCTGGTCGACTGGCATGGCAACGTCTACGAGGGTCGTTTCGGCGGAGCCAGCGTCGTAGGCGGGCACGCTCTGCAATACAACTGGGGCAGTCTTGGGATCGCGCTCACCGGCGACTTTTCGTCGACCCCGGTCGAGCAAGCGACGCTCGATTCGCTCGTCAAGGTGATCAAGGATCGGGCGAAGAACGTCGATCCCGCCGGCTTCGGATTCTTCATCGACAAAGACAACGTGCCGAACATTTGCGGGCACAGGGATGTCCTCTCAACTGAATGCCCTGGAGACGACGCCTATCAGGACATTCCCAACATCCGCGGTTGGTGCAAAGGAACGAACACTCCGATCTTCATCGGTCCACAGGAAGTTGGTACGTCGAGCGCCAAGATTCTCTCGGTAGCATTCACGCCAAACCCGGTCTACGCCGGGACCGAGCTCCGCGTCGAATTCGTCGTCCAGAACACGGGCAACACCACCATCAACACCCAGGGCCCGACCCCCGGATACAGCTACACTGAGGGCGAGGATTTCAACACGCAAGGCTATCCGAAGCTCGAGGGCATGTATCGCGTCGGGATCGACTTCGCCGGCAACAAGGGTGTGACAAATCCGTTCCGCTGGGGCTTCGCCGGTCCGCTCAAGGCGGGAGAGAAAGCGACGGTCGTGGGCCTGATTCGCTTCAACTCGCCAGGCGATTGGACGCTGAATGCCAGCATGGTCCAGGAATGGATCAGCTATCAGCAGGAGAACGTCTTCCCACAGAAGATCACGGTCTTGCCGCTGCCAACGGAGCCGCGACCACAGATCAGCGATCCGTCTCTAACCTACGAGTCGGTCACGGAACACAACGTTCCCACCGTCTTCCACGATTATTGGGGAGCGAACGGTGGTCTGTTCCGCTTTGGCTATCCGTTGACCGAGCCATTCCTGGAGCAGTCGGCCACGGACGGCAATACCTACAACACGCAGTACTTCGAGCGAGCCCGCTTCGAACATCATCCGGAGTTTGCGGGAACACCGTACGAGGTTCTGCTCGGGCTGCTTGGGCGCGAGCGCACGGCGGATCGACTCAACGAGGATCCATTCAAGCCGATCTCACAACCCGCACAGAGTGCAGCGTATGACTTCTATGCCGAAACCGGGCACACCCTGAGCGGTGGATTCCGCGATTACTGGAAGGCGAACGGCGGTCTCATGTCGTTCGGTTATCCGATCAGCGAACAGTTCCAGGAAAAGAGCGAGACAGACGGGCAGACTCACACGGTGCAGTATTTTGAGCGGGTACGCATCGAGTATCACCCGGAGAACAAGGGAACCGACTACGAATACCTGCTCGGACATCTCGGACGCGAGATCCTGATCGACCGCGGTTGGTTGAAGCCAGACTCCTAATCAGCATTCACATTTGCGTCATTGATGGGCCGATCTTTCACGGGTCGGCCCTCTGCATTTCCCAGACTTCGCGTTCCAATCACATCCGACGTGCTGTTCCTTACGATGAGACGATCCTGTAACGTCTCGTGGCGATCCACCGCTGCGCCTGTCACGCTTGAATGACTACGATCAATGTGGATGACGGTGCTCGGACGTCGTGTCCTGAGCGACCGCATTCGGACCGAGGAGCCCACCATGGATCTCAAGCTAGGAAAGAAAGTCGTCAGCGTTGACGGTCAACACGTCGGACATGCCGACGCGTTCGTGCTGGACTACAACACCCGCAACGTGCAACACATCGTGGTTCGCTCTGGTCTTCTGTTGGAGCACGACCGGCTCATCGACCGCGAGCTCGTGGATCACGTCGACAATGAAGGAACGATCTTCCTCTCAATGCCAGTCGAACAGATCAGGAAGCAACCGGAGTTTTTCGAGCGAGAGTTTATTGTGGCGAAGCAACACGACCTCTCGGACATGCCGGATGAATGGGTCGGCTCTGGAACTGGGGCGCCACCCGTCTATTTTGGAACCGGGTCCGATTCCCTTGGCTACGGACGAGGCGAACCATTCTACGGGTCCGCACCGGTCATCCCGCCGGAAACGCAGTTTCAGACGAACATCGACGTAGAGGACGTGGTGGTCGATACCGGAACCGCGGTTGTAACGAGCGATGGCAAGACCATCGGGCATGTCGGCGAGGTCAGCTACGCGCCTGATGGGGCAATGACGGGTTTTGTCGTGCGGGCCGGCCACGTCTTCCATCACGACGTCGACATTCCGGCTGCGTGGATCAAGGTTATCGGCGCCGACCACGTACGTTTGAACGTCACGTCTGCCGAAGTGAGCGAGCCGCATCCCGCAGCATAGCTGTCGAGTCGAGAACATGGTGGCTACACGATCTTGGGGCAATGTAGGCCCGAGGGCCGGCTTAGTTGCCGTGGCCCTCGGGAGTGACCGTTGTAGGTCAGCGGTCTTTACATGTCCTTGAAGACGGCCGCAGTTGCCTGTGTGATCAGCGGGAACTCGACCTGCTGCGCGGTGTAGACGCGGAAAGCAAGGTAGAGCGACACGACGAACGGGACAAAATAACCCATCCACAAGATGCAGCCGAGGAGTGAGACGACCGACGTGATAGCAATATAGGCGCAGGTGTAGAGAAAATAATAGGCGAACGCGACGCCAAAGAAGATCAGCCCTTGATAGGCGTGGACTTTGTTGAACCTGCTGTCTTTCATTGTCGTGACGAGCACGATGATCGGTACGATCGGTGTGAAGACGTAACCGATCGCGGAGATTAGCTTATCGTTCTCCGACTGCGGTTGAATCCCCGTGTAGACACCCTGCATCATCTCCCCCAATTCGATAAGGACGGTGCACGCTAGCTCGCCATCACGTGCTCAAGGCACAGAATCGCGCGGCGAATTTCCGAAATGGATTACGTTTGGCGAAGTGTATGGGCGACGTGCGCAAACGTCAACGGGTATCGTTCAAACGCGCGCTCATCGTCCCGTTGTCAGCTCTTTCACCTCCCCACTGAGTCAGCACCGATGTAAAACAAAGTGAATAGCCGATACACGTGGAGAGGCACCCTCATCTACTGGATGGGATGAACCCCAACCCGAGCCGTCTTAGCGAGCGAAACTGGCCCATCCCCACAATGAGATGGTCGACAACGTCGACACCCAGAATCTCCCCCGCTCGACAGATCTCGGTCGTGAGCGACACGTCGGCGGCCGACGGCGTTGGATCGCCCGAGGGATGGTTGTGCACCACGACGACGCCGGGAGCATTCTGGCGCAATGCATCCTTGAACACCTCGGCCACCCGCACCTGAGCGCTGTTCACGCTCC
Source organism: uncultured Chloroflexia bacterium (assembly GCA_963822235.1). Taxonomy (GTDB): domain Bacteria; phylum Chloroflexota; class Chloroflexia; order Thermomicrobiales; family Thermomicrobiaceae; genus CALAGB01. Next base: position 661,783 of record CAWGGU010000001.1, on the reverse strand, counting down.
CTTGATAGACCGTCACCGTACGCAGTACCCGGTTCTTGGTGTCGAGCAGCACGACGCGCAGCTCTTCGTGATCGAGCGCCGACATTTCAACTCCCAGGAGCGCGAACGCGTCTTCGGGTGACTGAATCTGCGGGCGATCAGTTGGGTTTGCTTCCTTGTAGCGTTGCGCCATCACCATGGCAGCCTTCAGTTTGGCCGCCTTGGCCTCCCCCAGCCCGTGAGATCGCTGCAAATCGACCAGATCGGCCCGCATCAGACCAGTCAATCCGCCGTATTCCTGCAAGAGCCGCCGAGCGACGTCGACCACGCTTTCGCCTCGCACACCCGTGTTGAGGATGATGGCCACGAGCTCGGCATCCGTCAGTGCGGATGGTCCGCGCAGGCGCAGTTTTTCCCGCGGACGATCGTCCACCGGTGTTTCACGCATCGGTTTGGATTGATAGGTGGGCCGCCGCTCAGTCTGTTCCAATCGCCGGTCCTTCAATTTGTCGCGCTTGCCGCTACTATGGAGCATGCAAGGACCTTTCGCAATCCCCCGTCAGCACGAATTTTGAAGACCGATGACTCAAGATCGCGTATTCGGCGGATAATCGTGGCGATCGTCTAAAACAATCCAATCAGCGCGTCGCTGCAGCAAAATCTGCGGATTCAGAGAGCCATTGTGTATACTTTCAGTGCGCCGCGCCGTGTCCTTTCCGGCGCGGCGATTCTATTGTCAGCAACAAATGGCCTCCGGCAGTGAGGATGAAATCGTGGTATTCAGCAGGCTCTTTCGCCGGCAGACCGAACCAGAGCCAAAAATCGAAGCGGGTCTCAAGAAATCTCGCCGCGGCATCTTCAAAGACATCAGCGCTCTGTTTGATCGGAGCGAGATCTCCGAGGACCTCTTCGAAGAGCTTGAAATGCTGTTGATTCAGGCCGATCTCGGAGTCGATACGACGCTCGAGCTGCTGAAGAATCTGCGCGACCGCATCGATCGGGAGAAAATTCGCCAGCCCGCCGACGCGCGTGAGGCGCTGCGGACTGAGATGATCGCGCTCCTCAAGAACGCCACCCGCAATCGCAAAATCAAGATCTACCAGCGTGGCGTGCCGTTCGCCATTCTGGTCGTAGGCGTCAACGGAACCGGCAAGACGACCACGATCGCCAAGCTGGCCAAGTTTCACCAGGACCAGGGCCGGAACGTGGTGCTGGTCGCGGGCGACACCTTTCGCGCGGCAGCCATCGAACAGCTTCAGGTGTGGGGCGATCGGCTCAAGACGACCGTCATCGCGCACCAAGCGGGCGCGGACCCCAGCGCGGTCATCTTCGACGGCATGCAGGCCGCCTACAACCGCAACGCAGACATTCTGTTGATCGATACCGCTGGCCGATTGCACACCAAATACAACTTGATGGAAGAGCTGAAGAAGATTCGCAAGGTGATTCAGCGTCACGTCGCGGAAGCGCCGCAAGAAGTGCTTCTCGTCATCGACGCCACCACCGGGCAGAACGGACTCGTTCAGGCGAAGAAGTTCGCTGAAGCGGTCGACATCACCGATATCGCCATCGCCAAGCTCGACGGGACGGCACGCGGAGGCATCGCCTTCGCCATCTCTCGAGAGCTCGGCATTCCGATCAGCTACGTCGGTACCGGCGAGCAATTGACTGAATTGACCGAGTTCGAGCCTGAAACCTACGTCGACGCGCTCTTCTTTGGTGAAGAAGAGGAGGGCTAACAATGTTCGAGACACTCAGCGATCGACTGAACGACGTCTTTCAACGCATTGGCAAAAAGGGCCGGCTCACCGAAGCGGACGTTGACGAGGCCATGCGTGAAGTTCGACGCGCGCTCCTGGAAGCCGACGTCAACTTCAAAGTCGTGCGCGACTTCGTCAGCGCCGTGCGTGAGCGCGCGGTTGGTGAAGAGGTGCTGAAAGCCCTCACGCCGGCCCAGCAGGTCATCTCGATCGTGAACGAAGAGCTCATCAAAGTCCTCGGCTCCGAGCGCGTACCGCTCGAGACCGCCTCTCCGCCACCGACCATCATCATGCTGGTCGGTCTCAATGGAGCAGGTAAGACGACGCACGCCGCGAAGCTGGCCAGCCACCTGAAAAAAGAAGGGCGCAAGCCTCTGCTCGTGGCGGCGGACGTGTATCGTCCAGCGGCGATCGATCAGCTACAAACGTTGGGCGGGCAGATCAACGTCGCGGTCCATGCTGAAGGGACCGATCAGAGCCCGATCAAAATCGCCCAAAACGCGATCAAAGAAGCCAAGGACAACGGCTACAGTCCAGTCATCATCGATACCGCCGGTCGTCTTCAGATCGACGAGCGCATGATGGTGGAGCTGGAAGAGATCACCAAAGCGGTGAGCCCGACCGAGACTCTTCTGGTGGCCGACGCGATGACCGGTCAAGAAGCGGTCAGCGTCGCGCAGGAGTTTCACCGGCGCCTCGAGCTGACCGGACTGATCCTGACCAAGATGGATGGCGACGCCCGCGGTGGCGCGGCGTTGTCGATACGTTCAGTCGTCGGAGTGCCGATCAAATTCATCGGCACTGGCGAGCGGGTCGATGCGCTGGAGCCGTTTTACCCCGACCGCCTGGCCTCGCGCATTCTGGGCATGGGCGACGTCCTTACCCTGATCGAACGCGCACAGAGCGAGATCACTGAAGAGGAGGGCCAGGAGCTTCAGGAGAAGATGCTCACCGGCAACTTCAACCTGGAGGATTTCCTCAGCCAGCTTCAACAGATCAAGCGCATGGGGCCGCTCTCGCAGATCCTCGAGATGATTCCAGGTATCGGACAGGCGGTCCGCCAGCAGAATGTGCAGATCGGCGACGACGAGTTCAAGCACATCGAGGCGATGATTCACTCGATGACGTTCGAAGAACGCCGTCATCCGGAGATCATCAAGCCGAGTCGGCGCAAGCGCATCGCGGCCGGGAGCGGCACGACGCAAGCCGATGTGAATCAGCTCCTCAATCAGTTCAAGCAGATGCAAAAGATGATGGACCAGATCGGCCAGATGGGCGGCGGAACGCGTCGAGGCCGCCTCAAGGGACTGTTGAGCGGTAATCCACTGGGCGGCATGAATCCGGCCGAGCTCGAATCCATGATGCAGAACGGCGGTATGCCCACGCAGGGACGAACGTCGGCGCCCAGCCGTCCAGCCAGCCTGCCGCGCAAGAAGAAGAATCGCAAAAAGTCGAAGGGCCGTCACCGATAATTCGTCACGTCTCGGTTTCGACTCATTCATGACCGCTGCACACGGAGAGGTTTAGATGCAGTACGCCGTGACGCAGGGAGAATCCACCTCCTGGGTCGAGCGGATCCTGGGGCTTCCCCTCTTCTACAAGGTACTGATCGCGAATTCCACGATCGTGGTAGTCGGTGCGGTGTGCGGCACCGGGCTGACGCTTCGGGCGGCGCGCGAAACCGGGTCGCTCTACAGCTTGGTTGCGCTGTTCGCCGTCATCGGCACACTGACGAGCATCGCCGTTAACTGGTTTGTGTTGCGTGCCGCACTGCGACCACTTCTCGTCCTGGAAAAGACGGTGGACGAAGTTCGACGGGGCAACTTCAGTGTCCGGGTGAACAAGGTCGGCGTTGGCGATCCCAATATCGACGTGCTGACCGACACGTTCAACGGCATGCTGGATGCGGTCGAGCGCTATCGCACCCAGATCCACGAGATGTCAGTGCGTGCGCTCAGCGCGCAGGAGGAAGAACGCAAACGCATCTCACGTGAGCTGCACGACGACACCGCGCAAGCCCTGACCGCCCAACTGTTGCGCTTGAAGACGATCGAAGCCACCGGCGGAACGCTGGACCCAAGCGGGCTCACCCAGCTCATCGAATTGACCGCCGAGACGCTCGAAGACGTGCGCCACATGGCCCACGAGCTGCGTCCGCCGAGTCTCGACGACCTGGGGCTGATGGCCTCGCTCGAAGGCCTGGTTGCACAATGCCGTGAGCGCTTCGATATGCCGATCGTCTTCTATTCGGACGGCGTCAAACAGCGACCGAGCGCCGACATTGAATTGGTCGCCTACCGCATCGTGCAAGAAGCCTTGACGAACATCGCCAAACATGCCGGGGCATGCGACGCAACTGTGTCGCTGCGCAACTATCGCAGTACGTTGTGGATCCGCATAACCGACAACGGTCGAGGCTTCGACATGGGCTCGCTCGATCGGGATGACGGTAGCGGACTTGGCCTCTTCGGCATGCAGGAGCGAGCGGCACTGGTGGGCGGCTCCGTTTCCGTTACATCCACTCCAGGCCGTGGAACCGAGATTGAGGTCCGCGTGCCATTGGCGACATCACTACCACCGGCGACTGTTGGAGGAGAACATTCATGACATCGATCAGCACCCGCCTCATCAGCGTCGTGCTCGCCGACGACCACGCTATCGTGCGCGCTGGTTTGCGTGCGCTGTTGGAGGCACAACCGGACATCGAAGTCGTTGGTGAGGCCGGCAACGGAGACGACGTCGTCGAACTCTGCAAGAAGGCAACTCCGGACATCGCCATCCTCGACATCTCGATGCCGGGTGGCGGACTCGAAGCCACGCGCAAGATATCGCGTCTGGGTCTTTCGACGCGCATCCTGATCCTGACCGTCCACGCCGAGGAGCGCTATCTGCTGCCGGTGCTGGAATCGGGTGGATCAGGCTACGTGCGCAAATCGAGCTTGCACACAGACCTGATCGACGCCATTCGCATGGTCTCGCGCGGGGAGGTCTTTCTGGAGCCTGCCGCCACGCGCATGCTGCTCAAGGGATATCTGGACCGGGCGCACGACGGACGAGAGCTCGACCCAGGCAAGCTCCTTTCCGAGCGCGAACGTGAGGTGCTCAAGCTGACGGCCGAAGGCTTTACGGCGCAGGAGATCGCCGATCAGCTGTATCTATCACCGAAGACGGTGGAGACGTATCGGCACCGCATCATGCAGAAACTGGGGTTCAGTCATCGGTCGGAGCTCGTGCGCTACGCGCTACGTGCCGGACTGCTCGACCCCACGGCGGAGTAGATGACGGCCCTCATCCCCCGAAAAACCCTCTCCTGATCGTCGGGAGAGGGTGGCGCCGCGGCGCCGGGTGAGGGCGGCCGGGGGTGCTCACGCTGGACTTTGGCACTTTGGGGCAACTCCAGCCAACGCCGTCCATACCAGAAGATGGATATCAACTCTCCGCAGCGCGCCGCATTGTATGTACTGTCACGGCCATTTGGCGCCGCTCTACTCCTTCCACAACCTCGCACTCCAGACGCGTGTCTGATCATCATCTGATCGAAGTTGAACAGACGGCACCCCGATTGCGTCCCACAGTCTTGCGTCCGGCCGACCACGCACATGTCGCTCTACGTCACGCGACCGGGCGCAACCGCTTCAACTTACGAACAACTCGAAAGGAGCCGAACTCATGTCCGGATTGCTGGGAGACGTTTCACGTGGCATGCGCGACCTGGTCCGCGAGGAGATTCGAATCGCCCGTGACGAGGTCTCTGAGAAGGCGCTTGATTTCGCAGGTGATGCTGGGATGGTGGCTGGCGGTGGACTGATCGCCTACGCTGGTGCGTTGACATTGTTGGGAAGCGCAGTGGACGGATTGAGGAAGATGGGTTTGCCCCGCTGGTTCGGGGCCTTGATCGTCGGATTTGCCGCGATCGGCGGTGGGATCGGAATGATCATGAAGGGGCTCGACAATCTCAAGCTGAAGGATCCGATCGTCGACGAGACGAAGGATGAAGTACACGACACCGTCGAAGTCATCTCACGTAAGGTCAGCTAATTTCGGCGGCCGTCGTTGACCGAGTGAGCAGGCTACGTCTGGATCAGGACTGCACACCCGGGCTCGTGGCGGCGGCCTCCTCGGGCTGGATTTTCTTTCTCTCATAGCACTCGAGCATGCAGCGTACGGCGTCGCTGGGGTCGTCGGTGACGCGGATCAGATCGCGATCCGCGCGGTTGATCTTGCCTTCGGCCAGGACCGTTTCATCCAACCACTTGAGCAAGCCGTCCCAATATCGCGAGCCGAAGAGGACAATCGGGAACGGGCCAAGCTTGCCGGTTTGCACGAGTGTCAACGCTTCGAAGAGTTCGTCGAACGTGCCGAAGCCACCTGGAAAGATGACGAACCCTTCGGCGTACTTGACGAACATGGTTTTGCGCACGAAGAAGTAGCGGAAGTTGAGGGGTAGGGTCACGTACGAATTGATCCCCTGCTCCAACGGAAGCTCGATGTTGCAACCGACCGACATACCGTCTGCTTCAAAGGCGCCACGGTTGGCTGCTTCCATCACGCCAGGACCGCCCCCGGTGATGACCGAAAAGCCCGCCTCCACTAGCCCACGCCCAACCGCGCGAGCCGCCTCGTACGTCGGGTCATCCTCGTCGATGCGCGCCGACCCGAATACCGTCACGGCCGGACCAATTCCCGCCAGGGCGTCGAACCCTTCGACGAATTCACCGTTGATGCGCAGCACACGCCAGGGATCGCTGTGGGTGAATGCTTGCGCCTGAGCGCGGTCGGCGTCGCTCCAGCGCAACAGCAGCGTGTCCTCGGTCGGCCGCCGCAGCCGCGCGTTGCGATTCAACGTGGGGTTCGGCACCATCTTTTCTCGTGACGGCTGCTTGCGATCCGGCTTTGCGTTCTCCGTCATCCCCAACCTTCCCCATTCTCCGTGCGAAGGCGCTCAGCACCGGTCGACTCAGCTCGACGCATTTGATGCACCGTCACCGCCACGTTGAAGTCGCGCGGATCGGGCCAGGGACCGGCGTGAAACGTCACGGCATCCGTCCACCCACGCTCGGTGGCACGTTCGTTGAAGCGCTCGGCGACGTTGCGTCCCGGCTCACCCAGCCAGAAGAGCCCGCCGGGCTCGACCAGCCACTCGATCAAATCGAGCATCGGTTCGACGTCCCGCGTCTCGTAGAGGACGTCTGCCGCGAGCACCACCGGAAAGCCGGCCCCTACCAACGCTCGAAACTCGGCGGATGGATCGCGCCAGTTGAGCGTGAACGCGCGCGGTTCGCGGTTCGAGTTCGTCAGCGAGTTGTAGCGGCAGAGCAACAAGGATTCGGGCGAGTAATCGGCCACGGTTAGATCGGCGCCAGCGAGCAGGGCCGCGCTCGCGGTCACCCCTAAACCACTGCCGATCTCGATCACGCGATTGCCGCGCACCTGTTCCGGATGGGCCATGATCTCGTCCGCCAAGGCGATGCCGCTGGGCCAGATCTCGGCCCAGTAGGGCAGGTTCTGCTCCGGATCGCCCGCAGCGGCCTCGAGCAGCGCATCGAAGTCTGAAGGCATGGCGACACGGAACTCCACCTTACTCTCGGGAAGCGCGAAGTCGACATTCTTCAGCGCGCCCGTTACCACTTCGATCTCGCGCCGCAAATGGCTTGCGTCGGACATACGGCGGACTCAGCTCCTTTTGCGTGACGAATGGGCAGGCTTCAAACACCTGCCCAGGGCCTGATCCAGTGTTGATCTATCAAGACGCGAATTTGGAACCGTCGCCGCATCAATCCGCTTCGGCCTTGGCAAGCTGCCCGACCTTGCGAATGCCGACCGAAACCCGGTCGCCGCCGACCTTGATCTCCTCTGCGTGGAAGCCGTCGCTCTCCGGCAAGCCCGCCTCAAGCGCCTCCGAAAGGGTCTCACCCTTGATGTAGTCGGCGAACCGGTCGATCGACTCCGCGATCTCTCCATCGGCCTGATAGACGGTCGAGATGGTGTCCTCGATCTGCAGTCCGGCATTCTTGCGCGCGTCTTGCACGCCGCGCACGAAGTCGCGCGCGAGCCCCTCGAGCCGTAGCTCGGGCGTGATCTCGAGATCCAAGGCGACCATGTAATCGCGGTCCTCGGCCACCGAGAACCCTTCGCGACTGCGCACTTCGACCAGCACTTCATCCGGCTCGATTTCGATCGTCTCGCCGTCGACCGAGAGCTGGAAGACGCGCCCCGCGCGCTGTAGTTGCGCCAGACGTGCGGCGTCAGCTCCCTGGATCGCCTGTCGCACCTTCCCCAGCTTGGGTCCATATTTGGGTCCGAGCAGCGGCAAGTTCGGTCGCACCGAATAGCTGACGTATTCGTCCGGATTGTCGACCGTCTCGAACTCCTTGACGTTCAGCTCATCCAGCAATTCATCCTGGAGACGCTCGATCGCCTGCGTGCTTCCCTCTTGGCGCGAACCGACCAGCACACGCCCGAGCGGCTGGCGCACCTTGACGCTGGCCGCGCTACGCGACGAGCGTCCGAGTCCGACGACGTGCAGCAGCGCGGTCATGTCTCGGCTGAGCTCTGCGTCGATCTTCGATTCGTCCACTTCCGGGTAGCTCGTCAGGTGGACCGATCGCGGCGCGCTGGTGTCGACGGAGCGGACCAGGTTCCGGTAGATCTCTTCGGTCAGGAACGGGAGGAACGGCGCCAGCAAGCGGTTGACGTTCTCCAGCACCTCATAGAGGGTCAGGTAGGCCGCCACCTTGTCGGCGTCGCTCTCGGTCTTCCAGAAACGCCGTCGATTGCGCCGGATGTACCAGTTGGAGAGCTCCTCCACCACGAACTCTTCGATCGAGCGCGCCGCAGTGAGTGAGTCGAAATCCGACAAGCTCTTGCGCACGACGCCGATCAACTCCTGTAGGCGTGAGAGGATCCAGCGATCGAGCATGGAGCGCTCAGCCAGTGGTACGTCATGCTCGGTCGGATTGAAGCCGTCCAGCGCGGCGTAGTTCGCGAAGAACGCATACGAATTCCAGAGCGGCAGAATGAACTGTCGGCGCGCCTGATCGCCGAGGTGATAGCCGAAATTGAGATTCAGCGTCGGGTTGTGTTTGAGATAGAGCCAGCGCATCACGTCAGCGCCCATCTCGTCCGCCGCGTCGTCGAACCAGATGGCGTTCCCCTTGCTCTTGTGCATCTCCTCGCCATTCTCATCGCGCAAGATGGCGAAGCCGAGACAGGTGAGATAGGGAACGCGTCCGGTCAGCACGGTGCTCTGTGCCAGCATCGAGTAGAACCAGTTACGGAACTGCCCAGGAAACGACTCGGTGATGAAGTCGGCCGGGAACCATTCCTCCCAATATTCAGGGTCGTCCCGGTAGTGCATGGTGGAATAGGGCACGATTCCGGCATCGAGCCATGGATTACCAACATCGGGGATGCGCGAGGCGACCTCTCCGCATTCTGGACAGCGAACTTTAACCGCATCAATCCACGGCCGATGCGGCGTGTGTCCTTCAAATTGATCCCAGCCCGCGATCGCTCGCTCTTTGAGCTCGGACTCGCTGCCGACGACGTCCCACCAGCCACAGGAGCAGGCCCAGATCGGCAGCGCCAGACCCCAGTAGCGCTTCTTCGAGATCATCCAGTCGTCCATGTTGCGCAGCCAGTCGAGCTCGCGCTCCAGTCCGAAGTCGGGGATCCAGTGGATCTGCCGCGTGATGTCCATGACCTGTTCGCGCCAGGGATCGACGTTGATGAACCACTCGTCGACCAAGCGGAAGACGAGATCGGTGCCGCAGCGCCAACAGGTGGGGTAGCGGTGTGTGTGATCGTAGGCGTAGTAGAGCAGATCTTTCTCGCGCAAGTTGTCGATGATCGGCTCGGCGACGTCTCCGACGTACATGCCGGTCAGCCAGTCGAAGCCGTCAACGTAGTGGCCGCTCTCGTCCAGTGGTGCGACGACCTGCAGGTTATGCTCGCGACCAAGCTGCTGGTCCTCACGACCGGCGCCCGGCGCCGTGTGCACGATGCCGGAGCCTTCGGTGGCGCCGACCTCATTCCAAGGAATAACGCGATGCTTGATGTTGCGCTCGGCGGGGAGCTCGTCGAACGGACCTTGGTAGGTCCAGCCGACCATGTCCTTCCCCTGCACCTCTCCAACGATCTCGTGCTCGCCGCGAATGGCATTCGGGAGGGCGTCCTTGGCCACGTAATAGACCGCGTCGCCTTGCTTGACCTTGGCATAGGTAAGATCGGGATGAACCGAGGCCGCCACGTTGGCCGCCAGTGTCCAGGGCGTCGTCGTCCAGACCAGCAGGTACTCGCCCGGCCGATCGTCGAGCGGGAAGCGGGCAAAGAGGCTCTTGTGAGTTCGATCCTTGTACCCCTCGCTTACCTCCATCTCGGAGAGGCCGGTGGCGCAGCGCGGGCACCAGGGCATCACGTCGTGCCCGCGATAGATCCAGCCCTTCTCGTGGCAAGTCTTCAGGAACAGCCAGATGGTGTAGTTATTCTCGTCCGACATCGTGTAGTAGGAGTCGTCCCAGTTCATGAAGTAGCCGAGACGTTTCGACTGCTCGGTGATGGCGTCGGCGAACTTCCAGACCCGTTCTTTGCACTTCTCCACGAATTTGTCGATGCCGTAGCGCTCGATGTCTTGCTTGGAGTTGAACCCGAGTTCTTTCTCGACCTCGACCTCGACCCACAAGCCCTGGCAATCGAATCCGTTCTGATAGCGCTGTTTTTCGCCGAGCATGGTGTGATAGCGGACATAGAGGTCCTTGTAGGTGCGGCCCCAGCCGTGATGCACGCCCATGCGGTTGTTGGCCGTGATCGGTCCATCCAGAAACGACCAACGCGTTTCCGAAGCGTCGTTCTTGTGGATGTAATCGTCCACAACGCCGCTCTCGTACCACCAGCCGAGCGTCTCACGCTCTTTGGCTGGGAAATCGACTTTCGGCGATACGGTCTGAAACACCGTCGACCTCCATCTACTCAGCTTCCGTGTTCGGCCGATATTCAAACGTTACCGGGGATGAAACGCACAAAAACAAAAACCCGCCCTCGAGAAGAGGACGGGGTTGACCCGCGGTACCACCTCAGTTGACTCGCGCTTGACGAATCCACTCAGAGAGGCGCCAGTTTCGATGATGAGCCTGGGGCGCCTCGGTCGCGGTAACGGGCGACAAACCCGGCCACGTCTACTTGCCGATTCTCGGCGTTCGGGTGGCGGCTCGGGAAGGATGTCTCGCGAGGTTTTCCGTGCCCGGCTTGCACTATCTCGGGCTCGCTGATCGGGTCATCCCGCGGACGTGTTTCCGTCAAAGCCGATCCTGTGTCAAACATCAATTCTATCAGCGAACGCAACCGGAGCATCAATTGCTCGGCAGGCACCCTACTCAACAACCATCGTCTCAGTTGTGAAGATTCGGTGGTATTATTGAAAGTAGAAATTTGAATGTGAGGCGCAACGTGTTGACAATCCTCTGGATCCTACTCGGAATAGGAATCGTAGTCCTGCTGATGGTGATCGTGGCGGTGTTTGGAGGAAAAGGTCATCTGGACGTGGAGCGATCCCAGAACCATTACGCTGGTGAAGTTGACATGTTCTACCACAGCCCGCACTGATCTGCATGGGCCCTGTTTCCAGAGAGTGACCCTCAGCCTCGGACGCACTAGGAAATCCTGAAATGTGGACACTCATTTGGACAGTCGCGACAATTGTCACCATCCTGTTGCTGATGGTGCTTGTCGCGAAGTTCGGTGGTAAAGGTCATCTGGATGTGGAGCGATCCCAGAATCACTACCTCGGTGAGGTAGAGACCCGGGCCCGGTTCCCCTGGAGTTGATTGACTGACGGCGCCGCCCGCATGCAACGCCGTCTCGATTCCCAAAAGGTCAGAGCTTACGTCCATTGGTGGCTTTCGTCACCGCGCTGGCAATGAATGCCAGGATGATCGCTCCGAGAAACGCCGGAATGATGGTGATTCCCGCCAGGCTCGGTCCGAACCCACCCAGAATCAATCCACCGACCCAGCTTCCAACCAGACCCGCGACGATTGCGCCCAGCCAGCCATACGGCAGACGGCCCGGGACGATCTGATCGGCGATCCACCCGATTATGCCGGCCACGAAGAGCATGACGATCAGCCCAACGAGGTTGTAGGTCAGCCAAATTCCGATCGCCAGCAAGATCAGCAGAACGATCAAGACGACTGCAACGACCATGCGACGACTCCTCCCGCGATGTGAGCCCCGGTCCGCGCTGCCAGTTGCTGGCATCCAACGACATTCGACCGGAACCCCTGTGACTCAATTACTACCCATTAAACATCACCTGGGTACTACGTGACGTGCTACCGGGTACGAATTCACCCGTTGTATTGTTACAGGGAAACTGATTGGCCCGGCGAATTGAGTTTCGACCGGAATCCGATGTGGGGGCATCGGGCGTCCGGCGCCAATCAGGTGGGAAGGGAAACACGATCATGCTCGATCGCGTGCTGTCGCGGGCGTTTCGGCCCGTTTCGCTCACTCGTCTCATCGCGCTCCTCATGGTGTTGTCGCTGACGCCTCTTTCGACCATCTCAAGCACCCCTGCAGCGGCAGCGACGGACGACACCGCGCAGGCGTTTGCCATGATCAACACCTATCGCTCCTGGCTGGGTCTGCCAGCCATGACACGCAACCCGAAGCTGGATGCATCGGCACAATCCCACGCGCGCTATTACCAGCTCAATGTGGGTGACCCGAGCCTTAGCGGCATGGGATTGCATGAGGAGCAGCAAGGCAAACCGGGCTTCACCGGTGCCGACATGCAGGATCGCGTCGTCGCGCAAGGCTACGGCGGCTGGGCCAACGAGAACATCGGGCTGAGCGGCTCGATGGTCACCAGCGTCGACTGGTTCATCGGCACCATCAATCACCGTCTTACGCTGATCGACCCGCGCTACACCGATATCGGTCTCGGCATGGTCAACGAGAACGGCGTCAAGATCGAGGTGATCGACGTTGGCGCGCCCGATTGGACCAATACCGCCAAGCCAGACTGGGTCGCCTGGCCACCGGATGGAACCTCGGGTGTTTCGTCCAGCTTCTGGGGCGAGACGCCGAATCCGTTCCCGAGCGCGAGCTATCCCGTGGGCTATCCGATCACGCTGAAGTACCACGGCGCGGGCGACGTCTCGTTCGACAGCGCCACGCTCACGGCCAACGGGCAGGTCGTTCCTTCCTTCTCGTCGGTCGGCAACGGCTGGCTCACGACTCGCACCGACATGATCTCCGCGCAGTCGCCGCTTCAGCCGGGAACGCGCTACACCGTGACCGTGACCGGCACAGCAAATGGATCGGCCTTCAGCAAAACCTGGTCCTTCTTGACGGCGACCGAGGGGGGAGATCCCCTCGCACTCTCAGCTGTTCCTGCTTCAACGAACCTCCCCAACGGAGTCGCCAAGGCCGATGCGGCCGTGCAGAGCATCTGGTGGGCCGCTGATGGCGCGGTGCAGACGCTCACGGATTCGCGTACCTGGCTGTGGGGACCCGACACGATCGCCGCACAGTCTGAACCCTACGCCGAGTCGCCGGACGGATCGCGCCAGGTTTATTACTTCGACAAGAGTCGCATGGAAATTACCGATCCGAATGGCGATCGTACTTCGGAGTGGTTCGTGACCAACGGCTTGCTGGTGCGCGACATGATTCAGGGAGCCATTCAGGTTGGCGACACGTCATTCCAGAAGTCGTCGCCCGCCAGCGTGCCGATCGCCGGAGACGACAGCGCAAATCCAAATGCGCCAACCTACGCGAGCCTGCATAACCTGACGTCCCTCGGCAACGGCTATTCGCAGCCGGACAAGACCGGTCAATCGGTGCAGAGCACGCTGGCCAAGGATGGAACGGTCGGACAGAACGCGACGCTCGGCAAAACGACGAATTACGCATATTACGACCAGACCACTGGAATCAACGTCGCTGGCGTCTTCTACGACTGGATGACATCGCAGAGCTGGCAATGGATCTACGTCCTTGGTCATCCGATCAGCGAGCCATATTGGGTGCAGACCAACGTCAAGGGTGCAAACCAATGGGTGCTGGTGCAGGCGTTCGAGCGCCGCGTGGTGACGTACACAGCGGCCAACGATCCGAACTGGCAGATCGAGATGGGGAACGTCGGCCGCGCCTACTATGAGTGGCGCTACGGCACCCCGCCGCCGACGCAGTAACAGGTCGTCGGCTCAACGATTGACCCGATCGTCGTCCGCATCGGTTTGGGCAGTGTTTGAAGGATTAGGTCCGTACTCGTCCGCCGATTGCCCGGGACTAAAGATCCCGGTCTAACCTAGACGAAGCCCACTAAAGGGGCTGAAACATAGCCCGAATCAGTCAGAATCAAACGACAATTTACACATTCCGCGGGATCTCAGCCTGCTTTCAGCAGGCTTTGCTGACTTGAGCGCTGCGGCTTCAGCCCAGCGTGAATGGCGGGCTCGAACCATCACCCCAGCGCCTCGCGGATCAGCGCGGGGCGATTGCTGGCGATGCCGTCCACGCCGATGTTTGCCAGCCGCCGAGCTTCGTCCGGTTCGTCCACGGTCCAGGTGAAGACCTTGAGGCCGCGAAGGTGAAGCGATTCAACGAGCCTTCCGTCGACCGAGTCGTGATGCAGCATCACCGCTCCTGCTCGCGCCAGCCACGTCATGATCGGCAGCGAAGACCCCTCAAAGCGCTTGAAATTCTCGAAGAAGCGATCGAACTCAACCGACGTTCGGGCGTGCCCGCGTGAAAGTCCCAGAGTTGGGCCGAACGTCATTGCAGCGATTCGACGCAGGCTGTGGATGTGCCCGCTGGATATCAGCGCACTGTTCACGAGCTTGTGACGGCGCAGGGCATCGACCACCTCAGCTTCGAAGCCGTGCGTCTTCATATCGAGATTGAACGGATGCGCGCCACCGAATCGATCGAGGAATTCATCAAGCGTCATCAACCAGGGGAGCAGTTGGCGTAGCAGATCGCTCGGTGTATCAGCAACCACCAGTCGCCGCCCATCGTCATGAACGACCGGGTCGTGCAGCAGCACAAGCGCGCCATCTCCAGCCTGTCGCACGTCGAACTCGAGCATATCGACGTCAAGCGACAGTGCGTGCTCGAACGCGGCGGCTGAATTGTCCGTTTCATGTGGCGCGCCGCCGCGATGGGCGATGAGGAGTGGTCGGCGGCTCACGGCTACTGGTCGTCCAACTCAAGGAACGAGCGCAGTACACGGTAAACCGTGATAAGCCCTGTGAGATAGGCGAACCCGAGCAGATACGAGGCCAGGACGTCGGTCAGCCAGTGGTGTCCGAGATAAACTCGCGACGGACCCACGAGTCCGATCACGGCCGCCGAGAACGCGGCGATCGCCCGACCCGCTCGCCGACTGCGAACGCTGATGGTCCCCAAATATGCAAGAAAACCCCAGAACGTGACGTAGTGGAGGGTGTGTCCGCTGGGGAAGCTTGTATCCCGAATGTCTGCCTCGACGATGCGGATCCGAGGATCGTCCGGCCGAGGCCTTCGAATGATCAGCTTGGTGAAGAAGCTGAGCAGACTGCTCGCCCAGGCAACTGTCAACAAGAAGCTCGCCAGCTTGCGCCCGCGAACCCAGAAGAAGACGACCGATGCCCCTGGAATCAGCAAGCTCTGTGGCCGGAATCCAAACCAGCTGATGGAGTCCATCACCTGCGCAATGGATCGGTTCTGCAGGCGTTGCAGCTTGATAGTCGCGTTGAAATCAGCTTTGGGTCGCGGATTGGCGCGCACAAAGAACAGGAGTGCCAGATAGCCGACAAACGAGACGATCGCCGCGCCGATCAAAAGCCTATTTGAGCCAGGAGGCAGCGTCAGCCGATCGTTGCGCCTCTCGCGAGACACGTCTGAAACGGGAACCTTCACCGGCAGCCGCTATCTGTGATGAGCCGCGCCACACGGCCGATATCGACGAAGCGATCTGTTCGACCCAGACGATACAAGGATGAAGTATCACACACGTCCGACACGACCGCCGCTAGAAACTGGGGAGAACGTTGAGATCGTATTCCGGCATGTCCATCTCAGGTGCGGCGTAACCCATGTCCTGGAGATGTCTGACTACCGTGACGATCACGTCGTCTGGAGTGGAGGCACCGGCCGTCACGCCGATGCGTTCAATCCCTTCGAGCCACTCGTCTGAGATCTCATCAGCTCGCTCAATGTGATAGCTGGGGATGCCGTAGCTGCGGCCGACTTCAGCCAAGCGCGCGGTGTTCGACGACTTCTTGCCCCCGATCGCCAGAATCGCGTCGACTTCGCGCGCCATCTTGCGCAACGCGTTTTGCCGTTCGGTCGTCGGTTCGCAGATGGTGTTGCAGATGCGAACTTCACCGCCGTCGCGAGCCACCATCGGCACGAGCTCCCCGACGAATTTGAGGAATTCATCGACGTTCTTAGTCGTCTGCGACACGACCGCCACCTTGCGCGGTGGCTCGACATCGTCGGAGTCACCCTGACCACGTCCGACGTGCCAGGGAAGATCCTCGATGTGCTTGGCCGCCACGGCTCGGCTCGTGCCCGACCAGGAGATGATGCCGCGCACTTCAGGGTGGTAGCCATCGCCGTAGACGACGAGGTAATAGCCCTGACGCGCCAGCTTCTGTCCGAGTCGCTGAACCTTGGTGACGAGTGGACAGGTCGTATCGATCAATTCGAGGCCACGCGTCTTGGCGTCGTCGGCTCGCTCGGGTCCCGCGCCATGAGCGGTGATGGCCACGCGTTTGTACCCGCGCTGCTCGGCATCGCCAACTGTTTCAGCTGTCTCGATCCCCTGTGATCTGAGTCGTTCGACGATCTGCGGATTGTGAATTACGTCGCCGATGGTCGCCACGGGCTGCTCGACGTTGCCGGCTTTGGAGATGATGTCGATCGCGCGGCGGACGCCCCAGCAATAGCCCATTTCCTCGGCAAGAACGATTTGTTTGGTCGTCATCGTTGGCGTTCCCAACCCCTCAGATCTGCTGAGCGCAAGCGTTTAGTAGCGAATTAATGTCTTCCCGTCGAGCTTGCTCTGATCGAGCTTTCCGTCCAGACTCGGGGCCAAATCGTTCGGCACAGTGATCGTGTCTGGATTCCCGTCGCTCACGTACATTATACCGGGATTCTGATCGACGAAGTCGAACCACTTGTTGATCTGATCACGACTCCCTCTGATACGCGGTATCCAATAGGGGTCAAAATCGCTGTCGACCGGCGACGGCCCCGGATTGGCACCTACCATCAGTGCCCCCTTGAATCCGTAGTGCTTCCCGTTCAGATCGAACCCCTCGAATATGGACGTATCTCCGTGATCCGGATACTCACCAAACGGCACAGAGATGATCTCCATCTGCGATCTGGAATCGAAATCGCGCATCATGTCGACCGCGCTACCAAGCTCATCCTTGATCTCATCGTCCGAGATGGTGCGCAGATCGATGTGATCCACCGTATGATCGCCAATTTCATACCCATGATCGAGTAGGAACTGCACCTTCTCTTTCTCAAACTTCTCCTGTCCCGCGGCATCCGGCCAGGCGAACGGGGCCAGAGGCAAGATCGAGAAGAGCCCTCCGCGTCCAAAATCAGGGTGTTTCGTGAAGAAGTCCTCCATGATTCCGATCGCGCAATTGGGATCGAGGTGCTTGTCTCCCGCTGGATCGACGATGTAGTTGAACTGGGAGACCGATCCATCGTCGAAGGTCAAAATGACCGGGCGCTTTCCGGCGGGCGCCTTGATCGAGTCGGTGACGTAGTCATGAATCGGGATCACGTAGAAATCGTGGTCGTAGAGCCACTGCAGATCATGTCGTAGCTCATCGGCCGACGTCGAATAATCCCCGCCGGAATCGTCGATCGAGTGATACATGAGCACCATGATCTGTCCAAGCTCGTTCGGCTTGTACTGGGCCAATTGATCCGCGGTGAGTGTGGCAACAGGCTCGGTCGGCGAGGCTGCCACAGTAGGAGATGCGATCGCGGTGGGCGAGGCATTCGGGCTTCCGAGAACCACCGGTGAGGCAGATGTCATCGAGGTTGCGGGAGATCCCGTCTCTCGTGCCGCGATGATCGCAGTTGGCGTACCGGTCACTTCCGCGGCGCCGCCAACTGCTTTCGAAGAACGTGGTACCAACCCAAACGCGTACGAGACAACCGTCACCGTCAGGCCAACGGCAGCGCAGGCCCACACGATTCGGGTGAACTTGGACAGCATCTCTTCCCCAATTCAGTCCTCGCGCCCGTCGCGCCAAATGATTTGCGTTATGTCACGCCGCCGGTTCGGCTGGCGGGCATCAGTCCGAGCAGGTCCGGAAGTTCGAGCAGGCTCGTGATCTCGTGATCGGCGCGTGCGCCACCAGGCCATTCGCGCCCACGACGATTGATCCAGACCGACGTGATACCTGCCGCCCGAGCCCCTGCGACGTCGTGCTCAGCGGAATCCCCCACATACAGCGCATCGTCCGGCTCAATACCGAACCGTTCGAGCGCCCGATGAAAGATCAAGGGATCGGGCTTCCAGATCCCCTCTTCTTCTGAAACGAGTATGAGCTCGAAAAGGTCACCGATGGCTAGTCGAGCGATTTTATCGCGTTGAATTCGACTGGGTCCGTTGGTGATCAAACCGACGTGTGATGCCTCGCGCACGATGCCCACAATGTGCAAGGCGTCATCGAAGAGCTCTAATCCGCGATAGCGATCGGCTCAAATAAACTTCAAGGGCGGCATCGATTCGTTCGGAATCGACCACCCCATTTTGCCGCAGCAAATCGGCGAATTGACTTGTTCCCCCGACCGTGTTGACCGCCGCCTTCTCAACCAGCGCATCCAGGTCGGCCTCGTCTTCCGAGTTGAAGGCAGACTGGAACGCCAGTCGCAGACGCAGGCGCAGCGACGTGTAGTGGTCGCATAACGTGTCGTCCAGATCGAAGAGGACGAGTGATGGAGCGCCGGACGCGATGGAATGCGGCTGGTTGGCCATGGGGCTCCCTGAAATTATGGCTGCGATGATCGCGCTCAAGAACGAAACAAGCCTACCCAGCAGCGTGAAATCGCGTCAAGGGAGTTGTCTCAGGGGCTCAACCGATCGGCGAGGTACGCGAGAGAGGTGCCGGACTGCGACCGAACGAGGACCGAGGCCAGATCGTCGAGGGGAGTAGGCTGGTTGTTGATGATTGCCAGCTCCGCGCCCGCCTTGACGGCTTCGCGCGGGACCTTGGCGGCCGGATTGACCGTCAGGGATGAGCCGACCACGACCATGACGTCCGCTCCGCGCGCCAGCATCAGAGAGCGACGCAGATCCTCGGCGACGAGCGATTGGCCGAATGAGATGGTCGATTCCTTGATCATGCCACCGCATGCCGGACAGACAGGCTCTTCGCCGCTGAATCCGCGGTCGAATGGCTCGGCGTCAAACAGGCGCCCGCATTCGAGACAGCGAACGCGATGAGCGGAACCGTGAAGCTCGATGACGGACGACGGGTCTGAGCCCGCTTTCTGATGCAATCCGTCAATGTTCTGGGTGATGATCTCCTGAAGGAACCCCAATCGCTGCAGTCGAGCCAGCGCTCGATGACCGTCGTTCGGCTGCTTGGCCGCAAGCTCTGGATAGCGCTCACTTCGACGCTTCCAGTGGTTGAGCCGAATCTCGGGATCCTTGACGAAATCACGGAACATCGTCGGGCTGATCTTCTTCCAGATTCCGTTCGGACCGCGATAGTCAGGTATGCCCGATTCGGTCGAAACACCGGCGCCTGTGAAGGCCACACCGGAGCGACGTTCGAACAACAGCTCGGCCAATCGGTCGAGCTGTGCGGCGTCTTGCTGTGTCAGAGTTGTCATGCTGCGCTGCGCGTTTGTTGAGGAATCCATCCCATGATTAAACGCCCAATGTCAAGCTGATCTGTTAGTGTAGGGATGTTGACCGTCGACCGGTACCCAACGTGCCGTTGTCGCGCGTTGTAACGGATGTCCGGGACCGGCATTCCTGGCACCAATATCGCGATTTCGTCACACCGGTCAACGGAACGCTCGAAGGTTCGCCTTCGATGCCTGGAGGATCGATGACATCCGTATCACGACGTCTGCTTGCTGGCAGATTCGCACTTGACTCACGCATCGGCGCCGGCAACTACGCTGAAGTCTATCGCGCAACTGACACACAAACCGGGGGACTGGTCGCCGTCAAAACGCTTCGACCTGAACACGCGACGGAATCCCAGGCGCTAGCGCTGTTCATCAAAGAGGGCACTGCCGGTTCAGCCATCTCGCATAACAACGTCGTGAAGATCTCGTCTTACGGCGAGAACGACGGCACTCACTACATCGTCATGGAACTGGTCAAAGGGATCTCGCTGCGCCGCCGCATTCAGCTCGCGGGACGGCTCGACGTCGTAGAGGCGCTACGCGTGGTCGTTGGCACGCTACGCGGGCTGGAGGCGATCCACGACGCAGGCTACATCCACAGGGACATCAAACCGCAGAACATCCTGATCGACGCCAGCGGCAATCCCAAGATCACTGACTTCGGGATCACGCTCTGTCCTGGGGAGTCCCGATCGTCGTCCGGCGGCCAAGCGCTCGGCACGGCCGCGTACATCGCGCCCGAACAGGCTGCCGGCCAGCAAATCGGCCCCGAAGCCGACCTGTACTCGACCGGGGCTGTCCTGTTCGAAATGCTGACTGGAGAGGCGCCGTTTCCTGGCGAGGATCCGATGGCGGTGATGAATCGCCACCTGTTCGAGCCGCCACGCGATCCACGCTCGCTCAATCCTCAGATATCGCCCGCGCTCTCCGCCATCGTGCTGCGCTCGCTGGCCAAGGAACCGGCCGCTCGATTTCGGTCGGCGCGACGCATGCGCGAGGCGCTCGAGATGCTGCAGGAGGAAGTGCGCCTCACCAATACGCATCGACGACTCTTGCCAACCAGGGCACTGGCCTGGAACGCGCCCTTGGCGCAACCTCGGCAGTTGCCCCTGGGTCTGGCCAACGTCTCATTGATGACGACGTTCGTCAGTGCATTGCTCCTCATCGTCCTCTTCATCGTGCTGGTGCTCGCGCTGGTGAGCTCTGCCGTCAATGGGGGATCGAGCGGGGTCATCTCGAGCTCTGGTCCGCCGAGCGGGGACGCCGCTGGATCAACGTCCCGCAACGACCTGAGCACGGTCACGGCCGAACCAAAGCTGGCTGACAGAGCGGTCCCGAACTGGGCCGTCCAAGCTGCCGTGTCGAACGTCACACCCACACCGGCGCCATCACCGGCGGTCGCGCAGGTCGCCGCCGTCGCGACGCCTTCACCAACCCAACGGCCCGTTCCGACGACGCTCGTCATCTACAACGATGGGCTGGCGAACGGCTGGTATACGAATCTCTCATGGAACGGGCGACTCGAACTCGTCAATGCCTCGACGAATCAGGCTCACACCGATCCGATCAGCTTCACGGCGACGGATGGTTGGGCCGGTCTGCAGATCACCAACGACGCCGGGATCGATACATCCCCGTACAGCGCGATTCAGTTTTCGATTCGCTCGACCAACGACAACGAACCGCTTGCCGTCTATCTGCGAGACACGAAGTATCACAACCTCAGCGATCCGGTCGCGCTTACCAAATACGGTGGATACCCGAAGTCGAGTGGCTGGACCACTTACACGATTCCTCTGGCTGACCTCAATGGCTCTGGGGTGACGATGGGCAGCATCGTCTTCCACAACTGGTCGGATTCGCCTCAGGCGCCGATCCTGGTGGACCATATCGCGCTTGTACAACAGCCGTAGCGTCTCCCCGCTCGCTCGACCCAGCACCACTCGTAGCCATCAGCCCTTCCTCGAAACACGTCGCTCCTCGTTCCAACGCCAGCCACCAACCACCGCCATTGAGAGCAGCGCGAGGAAGCTGATGATTGAGACGATCACGCTCTTCGTCACGATCGAAGGCTTGAACTTGAAGACGACGTCGTGTGCTCCGGCAGGTATCGCGATGGCCCTAAAGATTCCGTCGGCGGTCGCGATCGGGGTGGAGTTCCCGTCAGTGGTCGCCGTCCAGCCGGGATACGCGGTGTCCGCAAGCACCAGATACGCAGGCCGATCGGTGTTGACGTGGATTGACACCTGGTCGTCGGCGTAGTGCAGAATCTCCGCATTGCCCTTTCCCTCAGGTTCGGCCGATGCAAGCTGTCCGCTCAGATAAAGCGACGTCGACGGATCGAAGCCGGGTGTCGTCACTCTTGCCAGCGCGTCATCCACCGTGACCGATTCAGCCGAGTAAACCAACCAGGCGCGCGGAAGGGCTGCGGAGTTTTCCCAAATCACCAGTCCGTCATCGGTCTGGAAAACTTTGGAAAATGCTGGCGACGGTGCGACTGCCTTGTCGTCAGTAATGAGGTAGCGAACGTTGAGCAGGTCGTAGAGCTTCGGGTCGCTGCCACCGGTCAATACGTCGGACACCTTTTTGTAGTGCGCGGGCTGCATCGGATCGAATAACCCGCCCGCGTCTTGCAATCCCGCAAGCGACGCCAGATCCGGTTGCCAATTCAAGGTGGTCGAGGCGATGCGGAATGGTCCGTTCTGGCGCATCTGCTGTTGCAGGAAGCTGATCGCCTGCGGATGCCGGAAGCCGGCCGTCAAATCCTCGGAGGTCGGATTGAAACTGGCCGTGGCGCCGTACAGATCGAGCACGATCAGCACGGTCGCGAATAGGACGACGACGTTCCCCTTGAGCGC
The DNA here is from genome assembly GCA_963822235.1 of uncultured Chloroflexia bacterium. Classification (GTDB taxonomy): domain Bacteria; phylum Chloroflexota; class Chloroflexia; order Thermomicrobiales; family Thermomicrobiaceae; genus CALAGB01. Next base: position 639,306 of record CAWGGU010000001.1, on the reverse strand, counting down.
TCCACGAGTCACCGCCCACAGGAACACGGCGGCCGCAACGAGATAGATCACCGCCAAATTGAGCCCGTCGACGGCGATAACCGGTCGATTCGATGGGTCGTTGACACCCAGGATCTGGCTGTAGAAGAGCGGAATCACGAAGAGGACGAGCGCCGCGAGGGCAACGACCAGCCAGCGCAACGTTCGACGCAACACAGCCATGGTTCGGTCCGATTCCGCGACGTGATACGCCAGCTCCTGCGCGCCGAAAGCCGCGAGGAGCGCCAGCGAGAGATCGACGAAGACGTATCCTCGGGCGGGGGCGCGGATCAGGTTGTACGGCGGAACAAATCTGAAGACCCAACCATGCAGCGGGGTGAAGGGACCGAGGGCAAAGAGGAGCGCGACTCCGGCGAACGCGGCCAGCAACAGTCGCACGCCAGTCGGTCGCAGAGCCAATCCCAGCGCGGCGAGCAAGAGCGTCACGACACCAACGTAGACCCAGACCTCGCCGCTCGAGAACGCTCCCCAGTAGTCGGTCGGATTGCTCCCAAACGCCTTCGGCAGAAGAAACTGCAGCAACGCCACTGGCTCGACGCTGAACTCCGTCGCTTGATCGTAGCTGAGACCGGAACGGACTGAGAGAGACGCCATCTGCAGCGATGGCAGGATCATGGGAGCGGCCAGACCGAGCCCGATCAGCAATGCGCTGCCCGCTCGCAGAATCGCGAACATTAGCGGACGAACGTGCTGCCGCAGCCTCCGCTCGATCGCGCCCCATTCCTGTCCACCCGCATCCCACGGCCAGAGTTCGTGACGCGTACCCGACCAGTAGAGCCACCAGACCGCCCCGGCCGTGAGCTCGTAGAGGAGCAACTGTTGGTGTCCGCCAGTCGCCGCGAGGAAAATGACGATTGCACTGGCAACAGCCCAGAGCCAGGAATCGCGCACCGCCGCCAACCGCAGCGTCAATAGGAGTAGCGGCAGCCAAACGGCGACCGAGAGCATGGAGTAGTGGCCCAAATGAGCGGTCAGAAAGCCGCTTCCGGCAAAGATGATTGCGGCCGTGCTGGCCGGGAAACGACGCAAACCCAGCGAGCGGGACAGCAAATACGTTCCAAATGCCGCGAGCAAATAGTGCGCGATGACCAGTAACTCGAGCGTGCCATACGAGTATGGGCGATGAATCAGCCAGGCAATGAGGTTCGGCGGGTAAAGCATGGCGGCCTGATAGTTGGCGAACTGCGGCATGCCGCCATACTGGCTCGGGTTCCAGAGTGGAAAGTGACCATTCTGAAGCGCATTCGCGCTGAACCCTTGGAGCGGAAAGAAATAGGAGTTGAGGTCGCCACCGCCGCGGGGCACGCTGGCGGCGCTCAGCAGCGGCCGCCAGAAGAAGAGGAGCTCGGCGAGTGTTATCCCGCCAAGCGCCGCAACGTCGAGATAGAGATCGTTGAGTCGTTTTCGCAGCGGGCGGGCGGTCAGCCAGAAGATCAGCGCCCAGAGGATGAATCCCGCCGGGACGAGCCAAAGCGGCAGCAGGCCGCTCACTTGAGGAGCGACGTCGACCGTCACCTCACCCTACTCTTGTACCGAAATGTTCGGCTCGCACCGTGACGCCCTAGACGTTGAAGAGGTAATGGGCAATGTCGCCGTCCTGCACGATGTAGGTCTTCCCCTCCAGCCTGCAGCTTGCCCGCCTTACGCGCTTCTGGGAGTCCACCGGTCTCGATCAGGTCCTCATAGCTGACGACCTCTGCCCGAATGAAGCCGCGTTGAATATCGGTGTGGATGACTCCAGCTGCTTCGACAGCTGGCATGCCGCGGTTGATCGTCCAGGCGCGACATTCATCAGGGCCGACGGTGAAGAACGAGATAAGACCCAGCAACTCATACGAACGCTGGATGACGCGCTCGCGACCCGTCTCTTTGATGCCGAGATCGTCCAGGAACATGCGCGCGTCCTCGTCGTCGAGACGAGCAATCTCGGCCTCGATCTTTCCGGCGATGGCGTCGACCATCACCCCGGGCCGACCAAATCGCGTCTCGGCTTCTGCTTTCAGCGCGTCCGCCCGCTCCCCAATCATGTCGTCACTCAAGTTGATCAGGATCAGCAGAGGTTTGGCTGAAAGGAATCCAAAGCCGCGAAGCAGTTTTTCGTCTTCGGGCTGGACCTCAACCTCGCGGATGGGCGTGCCCTCTTCGAGTGCCGCGCGCAGCTTGGTCAGCACTGCCGCTTCACGCTCGTTCATCTCGCGCTCGGCTCCACGGAGCTTGGGGATGCCTGCTTCCAGCCGCTGCAGACGCTTCTCGATCAGGCCGAGGTCGGAGAAGGTCAGCTCCAGGTTCATTGTCTCGATGTCCCGCATAGGATTGACGCCACCTTCAGGATGCGGAACTGCCGGATCTTCGAATGCGCGCACGACATGAACGAGCGCCGCACCCTGACTCAGGAACCCGAGTAGCCTGCCGCTCATCCCCTGTTCGTGGATACCCTTCGCGACTCCCGCCACGTCGTAATATTGCACGTCGGCGGGAACGGTCCGTTTGGGGTTGAACATGTTGGTAAGCACGTTCAAGCGCTCATCAGGTACCTTTACCGTCGCGAGGTTCGGCTCCTCTTCGCCGGTCGAGAACTGACCGGTAGCCGCTTCAGCCTCGGTCAATGCATTGAAGACAGTCGTCTTGCCGCTCTGTGGCAGTCCGACGATAACCAGTTGGAGGGACATCCCACCTCCGTGATAAACACAATTCAAAGACGTGGCAGCCTGCGTCGTCGTTTGGCGCCAGGTTACGTTGTACCACGGGATTCCCGATGTCGCAGCGTATAAGCCGGAGAGCGTTCCTTCGCATGGCCGTGGCAGGAACGGCCACCGCCGCCACCGGTTACACACTCCTCATCGAGCCATCCGAACTCCAAATAGAGCAGGTACAGGTGCGAGCCGACCTTCCGACCGGGCTGCGCATCGGCGCGCTGAGCGACTTCCATCTGTCCGACACAGTCAGTCGCAAACGGGTGGAGGAATCGGTGCGATTACTCAGGCGTCAATCGCCCGACATCATCCTGCTGCTCGGCGACTACTCGACCGCGATGCACTCCGGACGCGTGATCCACGGACACGTGGCAACCGCGCTCGACATTCTGAGCCACCTGAGCGCGCCGCTCGGTGTGTACGCGATCCTGGGCAACCACGACATCACACCGTCACTACGCGACCTTGGCTCGATGATCTCGAGTCGCGGTCTCACGCCGTTGATCGACACGAACGTGCTTCTCACGACCCACGGCGAGCGTTTTGCCCTGGTCGGGTTGAACGACGCGCTTCAAAAGAAGCCGAATCCGAAGACCGCTACGAGCGGAATCCCGAGAAACACGCCCACTCTCGGGCTGGTGCATGAACCTGACGCCTCGTCCCTCTTGGACGGTGCGTCGCTCGTCCTCTCCGGCCACAGTCATGGAGGCCAGGTACGGTTGCCGTTTGTCGGTGCGCCGGTCTTGCCGAGGATGGGGAGAAGGTTTCCATGGGGATTGCGCAATAACGACGGCACCCTGGTCTACACCACACGTGGGGTTGGCATGGTCCCACCGCGACTTCGCCTGAACTGTCGCCCCGAGATCACGATCATCGAGATCGTCAGCTCCGGTGGTGCCACACCGATGCCGCCAATTGGCTAACTGGATGACGCAACCAATGGATCTAGAGCCCCGGCCGTATCGAACGCGGCAGCCCTCAGGCGACAGGAGTCACACGCGCCACAGGGTGCCTCGTCGCCCTGATAGCAAGACCATGTCAGGCCATAGTCGACGCCCAATTTGAGACCCAGGCGGACGATGCCGGCTTTGGTTACGTGAAGAAATGGCGCGATCACCGGCACGCTGCGGCCTTGCTCGACGAATTGTTTGCTCGCCATGTTTGCCGCCTGTTGAAACGCGTTCAAAAACTCGCCACGGCAATCTGGGTAGCCGGAATAATCGACCTCGCTCACGCCGATGTAGATGGCGCTGGCGCCAACCACTTCGGCGTATCCCGACGCCACAGCCAGGAAGATGTGGTTGCGTGCCGGAACCCAGGTGGACGGGATGCCGTCGGTGGGTTCGTTGGGGATCTCCCCCTGACCGGTCAGCGAAGAGTCGGACCAGTCGCCCAGATTCATACGCACGATCTGATGCTGCCGAACGTCGAGGGCTCGAGCGACTCTGGCAGCAGCGTCGAGCTCCTTGCGATGCCGTTGGCCGTAGTCAAACGAAAGGGCGAACAGATCGAACTGGCTCTCCTTCGCCAGCCAGGCTGCCGTCGTGCTATCCAGCCCGCCGGAGAGTAGGATTACTGCGCGATTGCGCTCAGTTCGGACGTCTGCCATGTTGAGCAGGATTCCTTTCATTCTGGAAGATCATTAGGGCGGTTCGACGGCATGCATGTGAGACAACAGCCAGCACACCACCAATCCCTCAAACGCCAGTTCTTGAGCTTCACCGTGCGATGGATGCAGCCGTCGCTGGCAATCGGCGCGATCCTGGCGGCCATCACGACCGGTGCCTGGCACCGTCGCTGGGAATCCGCCTACGAAGGCACTCCGCGACGCGGCCTCTTCGACGGGCTGTGTCATCTGGGGACGGCGCTGGCCGTCTCGATGCCAATTCTGCCCTACGTACAAGATCGTTGGGGGTTTTTGCGCATCAGCCTGCTGAGCTCGGTCGTCATCGACCTGGATCACATCCTGGCGGCCCGCTCGTTTCGCCTGACCCGTTGCATGACGATGGATCACCGGCCCGCATCCCACTCGGTCCTGACGCCGATCATCTTCGCCGTCCTGGCTGAACGTTGGAAGCCGAAGCAGCACGTCGGTCTGGCGGCACTGGTCGGTGTCAGCTCGCATCTGCTTCGGGACCTGGGAACCGGCGGCGCTCCTCTGCTGCGCCCGCGGAAGATCATCACCATCCCCTATGAACTGGTCGTCGTATTGCTTGGTGCCTTCTCCGTCGTTACTCGTTATGGCACTCGCACGGCCGTGGGCAGTAAATTCCTGGCGCTCCGTGCCTGGAGATGGTTCTTCTCCACGCGTTAGCTCGTCGCCAATCGTCGCCTCTCAGAGTAAGATCATGCCGCGATCGGTCCCGACGGCGCACTTGTCCGCCCAGCGGGAGACACGGCATGGAAGGAATACATTCGGATGGCAGAAGCACATGGTGGGCTTGGAGAGTTGCTCGTCGCGCTCTATCTGGTAATCGCGATTCTGTCGTTCGTGCTGGCCAAACGCAATGGACTTCCCGCCTGGCTCACCGGGACCGCCCACGCCCTGCTCGGCGTACAGCTCATCATGGGCATCATCCTCTACGCCAAGCACCCGCACATCATGCCCGTTTCGCACGTGATCGCGGCGTTGTTGACGATCCCGGCCATTGGGCTGATGGTACCGCTGCGCAAGCGTCTGGGTCGCGCCCAGGCCGTGGGCATCAGCGCGTCGGTCGTCACCGTGCTTGCGGCCATCGCCGTGGTGATCGCCAAGACGCGCTGACGGAGAGACAGGCCGCGCAATCAACCTTTGGAATCGTGATTCCGAAGAAATTCGGCGATCGTCGCGGCGCACTGAGGGGCGCTCAGATGTGAGGTTTCGACCACCAGATCGAATGCGGCGCGCTCGACCGGTCGCATGAGATCGGAGACCGCGAGCCCCACCGGACGGTCGCCTCTTTCAGACTCCCGAGCTGCGAGCGCGTCCGGGATCGCGGTCAACATTACCGACCACCACGTGATACCGTCGAGCGCGCTCCGCCAGTCCTCGAACCACCAGTCATGGGTCCAAAGATCGTCGACGATGAGGTCGTTGCCTTCCGCGGCGAGCGCAGCGACCGCTCGATGCCAGCCGCGCGTCACCCGGCTCATTGACTCGGAATCGGTCCGGAACTCGCCAAATGGGAGTTGCGACTCGTCGAGCATGCCCCAGAACATGTCGACTCCGGCCAGAAACCACAGGCCCGGCAGGGTGCGTTGGAGCTCACGCGCGACCGTGCTCTTGCCGACGCTCGATGGGCCAATCAGCAGGAGCACACGCCCGCAATTCGAATCGTTCACGTGGGGTGATCTCCCGCGAAGCGCAACTGAAGTCGGCCCCGAATTGAGGCCGATCAGGGTCCTGCGTGGTTTCTGGGTCTCTCGAGTGCTCTTACAACTCGCTGACGACCGGCAAGATCAACGGGTGCAACTTCGTCTGCCGATAGATCTGACGGCTCAACACGCCCTTGGTTCGGCTCACCAGATAGCCGGTGCTGAATCCGCCCTTTTGACGCCGCTCCAGGAACTTCTGCAACTCGTCTTCCGCTCGCCGCAGCACTTTGGCCTCGATCTGACCGTCCAGGCCCTGTGCGGTGATCGTCGGACCGGCGATCAATTGTCTGCTCTCGTGATCGACGACCATGCTGGCGACGATGAAGCCACTCGCGGCGATCTCATCCCGGTTGCGCAGAATCACCTGACGGTTGCTGATGATGTCGACAAGCACCGCTCCGGCGTTGGCCGCGCCCTCCTTGCGACCGGAGTCACGCCCAAAGCTGTAGATGCCGCCCAGCTCCGGCAGGAAGATCTGGCTGTCGTTCAGCCCATGTTCGAGGGCGAGCTGCCGATAGAGCGACAGATGCCGGTGTTCGCCATGAATCGCCATGACGAAACGCGGTCGAATGAGCCGCAGCATGAACTTCAGCTCGTCGCGGCTGGCGTGACCCGAGACGTGAATCGTTGGCTCCAGCGCGGAGTAGACAACCTCAAACCCACGTTTGAAGAGCAGATCGATCGTCTGCCCGACGCTGGCCTCGTTGCCCGGAACCGGCGTGGCCGAGAAGATGACGGTATCCCCTTTGGAGAGCCGAATGTGCTGGTGCTCACCGCTGGCGACCCGAGCCAGCGCGGCGCCGGCCTCTCCCTGACTACCCGTCGTGAGAATCAACGCCTGCTTGGGCGGCAGCTTCATGGCGATATCGATTGGAACCAGGACACCGTCCGGTGGGTCCATATAACCGAGATTCATCGCGATTCGGGTGCTCTGCTCCATGCTGCGGCCGGTAACGGCGACCTTGCGACCGTGTCGATATCCGGCTCGAATGGCTTGATCGAGGCGGGTGATGTTGGAGGCGAAGGTGGTCAGGACCACACGTCCGGATGCCTGGCCGATGACGCGGTACAAGGTCTCGCTCACGACCGACTCGGACGGCGTGTGTCCCGGTCGCTCGACGCGCACGGCGTCGGTCAGCAAGAGCAGGACGCCCTCGTCCCCGATCTCGCGCAGGCGCGTCTCGTCGGTCGGCTGACCGAGCGGCGGCGTGGGATCGAATTTGTAGTCTCCGGTGTGCACGACCCAGCCGATTGGCGTTTTCAATCCGATGGCGAAGCTGCCTGGAATACTGTGGGTGACGTTGATGAATTCCGCTTCAAATGAGTTGCCAAATCGGTAGTGTTCTCCGGACTCAACCACGTGGAGGTCAGCCAGACCCAGAATCCCGGCTTCGTCGAGCTTAGCCTCCGTGAAAGCGATCGCCAGCGCCGAACCGTAGATTGGGACGGGCGCGACCTGCTTGAGAAGGGGGAGAAGATAGGGAAGTCCGCCGATGTGATCTTCATGACCATGGGTCAGCAGAATTCCTCGAAACTTGTTGATTCGCTCCAACACGTAGCTGATATCTGGAACGATGAGATCGATGCCCCGCATCTCGTCTTCTGGGAATTTGGCTCCGGCGTCGATGATGACGAGATCACCTCGATATTCGACGACCGTCAGATTCTTGCCGACTTCACCAACTCCACCGAGCGGGACGGCTCTAATTCTCGGACGCGGCATTCGTTGTGGTTCCCTTGCTGCAAATCGATTGTTCGTTTGGCGCACCATTGCGCCAGCGTAAGTTTCTCACGTTGCGGTCATCAGAACGACCATAACCGTGATATGGTCCATTTGATGCACGGACCTTCGCCGGACCAGTTCGCACGCTTGGTGCCGGAGTCTGACAGAATGAACAGTCTTTTCGACGTAGCTGGCGCATTGCGCACCACAGTGGTGCCCCGTTGCTTGACACCATTAATCCGGCCTCACTAAGATTTGGAGTCGCTGCCGTGTCATCCACTCGTGAGGAGTTGAGTCGTGACCGACCTGCTCTACATGGTCGATAGCTATCTGCGCGAATTCGATGCGGTCGTTCAGGGTGTGAACGATGACGGCCAGGTCATTCTCGATCGGACTGCCTTCTACGCGGGCGGCGGCGGTCAACCCTGTGACACCGGAACGCTCAGTGCGGGCGGGAATTCATGGCGCGTCACCAAAGTGGGCAAAGCGGACGGCGAGATCGTGCATACGATTGACGGCGACGACCCACCCCCGCCTGGTACCAGCGTACACGGCGAAATCGATTGGGAGCAGCGCTACAAGCTGATGCGCACACACACCGCGCTGCACGTCCTCTGCGGCACCGTCTTTCGCGAATACGGCGCGCAGGTCACGGGCGGCAATATGGGCACCGACAAGGCACGCATGGACTTCGAGCTCGAAGACCTCGATCCCGAGCGCGTAACGCACATCGAAGACCTTGCAAACAAGTCGATACAGGCTGGACTTGACGTATCGTGGCGCTCGCTGCCACGCGAAGAAGCGTTTCAGATTCCTGACCTGATTCGGACCAAGATCAATTTGCTGCCCGATTCGATCACCGAAGTGCGGGTCGTCGAGATCGCGGGCCTGGATTTGCAAGCGGACGGCGGCACGCATGTGCGCAACACACGCGAGGTCGGCGGCATCAAGGTGATTGGTACACGAAGCAAAGGACGCATCAACAAGCGGTTAGAGATCGAGCTGACAGACGGCGCGGGCAGCTGATTGCTCGTTCGGCATGAGAGGGAACGACGGTGACGATCGATTGGGAAGGTCAGTTGGCTCGGCGGGCGAAGCGCATCCGCTCGTCCGTCATGTTCAAATTTGGCGAGCCCGAACACCATCCCAACATCATCCCGTTCGCGGGCGGCGCTCCACCGGCCGACTGCCTGCCGATTCGCCCATTGCGCATGGCAGTCGAGAAGGTCTGGAGCGAGATCGATCCATCCACCCTCTATTACGACGAATACCAGGGACACGAGCCGCTGCGCGAACTGATCGCCGAGCGCATGGGGCGGCGCGGAGTCGACATCACGGCCGACGACGTCCTGATCACGGCCGGATCGCAGCAAGGTTTGGAACTGACCGCCAAACTCTTTCTCGATCCGGGCGATCGTGTGATCGTCGAGGCTCCGACCTACTTTGGAGCGTTGCAGATCTTCGACGTGTACGAAGCCGAATATCTGCCGGTGCCGGTCGACGACGATGGAATCGTCATTGACGAGCTCGAGCGGGCGCTGCAGTCCGATCCGAAGCCGAAGCTTATCTACCTGATCCCGACCTTCCAGAATCCGACGGGCATCGCGTTGAGCCACGAGCGGCGACAGAAGGTCCTCGCTCTCGCTCGTCAGTATGGCGTGCCGATCATCGAAGACGACCCTTACGGCGAGCTCTGGTTTCATGGCGGTGACCACGGTACGCTGCGCGCTTTGGGACCAGAAGTGATCTACCTCGGCACGTTCTCCAAGACGATCGCGCCCGCCCTGCGCATGGGTTGGATGGTCGCGCCCAAGGTCTTGATGCAGCGCTTCGTCGACGCCCGCGAGGGGGTTGATATTCAAAGCGACCGCATGGTGCAACGCGCGATCGTGGAACTGTGTGCAAACAATTGGCTCGATGAGCACATCGAGCGCTGCCGCGAGGAATACCGCAAGCGTTGCGACTTCATGCTGGAGTGCCTCGAGCGGGACATGCCGCCCGGCACCAAATGGACGCAGCCGGACGGCGGGTTCTTCATCTGGGTCACACTGCCGAATAATGCGAACGCCGACGAATTGGTCAAGGAGTGCGCCTACAATGGCGTACTCTACAACCCGGGCTCCTGCTTCTATACCGATTGGGAGCCGAAACCGACGTTGCGGTTGGGTTTCTCAACTCTGCCTCCGGAGATGGTCAGCGAAGGTATCAAGCGCATGGGCCAGGTTTTTCGTCGCCATCTGGGCTGAGCTACCGCCTGGAGGAGCGAATCCTGCGTCGATGCCGTTCCGGGGAGGCCATATGGCAAAGAAGACCTCGGGCGAATGGACAATCGACGGTCATTCGATCGAACTGACCAGCCTCGACAAGACCTATTGGCCGGATGACGGGCTGACGAAGGGAGACGCGCTCGACTATTACCGAGCGGTGGCCGGAGTGATACTTCCGTATCTCCGACATCATCCCGTCACGTTTCGCGCATATCCCAACGGCATCAAGGGACCTGGCTTCTGGCGGCGCGATTTATCGGCCAACGCCCCCGACTGGCTCACATCCATCAAGTATCAACCGGAAACTCGCGATGAGCAGATCGACGTTCCACTCATCGACGGCGAAGCGGCGCTGGTCTGGTGGGCCGACCATTCGGCCATCGAGGTCCATCAATGGCTGTCGCTCAAGGATGATCTGGATCACCCCGATTGGGCCGTCTTCGATCTCGATCCGGGCAAAGAGGTCGATTTCGAACGGGTCCTCGAAGCGGCCACGCTGATACGTGACGGACCTTCAAGAACTGGAGCTTGAGTCCTTCGCCAAGACGAGCGGCGCCACGGGCATGCACGTCTTCGTGCCATTGGCGGTCGAGGCTCCATTTGACGACGTGCGCGAGTGGGTGCATGACGTGGCACGACGGCTCTCCGAAAAGCACCCGACGCTGATCGCTGCCGCCAGTGGAGGCACCCATCGCGGCTCGCTGGTCACCATCGACCACGCGCAGAACAGTGTCGCGCGCAACACCGCGGCGCCGTACACGCTCAGAGCGCGTCCAGGCGCGCCAGTCTCTACACCACTGACTTGGGACGAGGTCGAGCAGGGCAAGATCCGCCCGAACGATCTCACACTCCGCACCGTTCCCAAGCGGTTGAAGCAGAGCGGCGACCCATGGGAAGGTGCACTGAAGCTGCGCCAGAAGCTGCCGGAGAAGGGCTGACAACCCCCGTTTGTACGGGCGACGCATGCGTCGCCTAGTCCGATCTCGTGCCCCAACGCGTGCTGCACGTAGGGGCGAAGCTTGTCTTCGCCCAGCAGCCGCGGCCGATTTGCGCATCCCGTAACAGAATCACTGTGCTACATTCACGTCGTTTCTGGACTGGTGCGGCCCGCGACGCGATACCTTAATACCTATGCCTGCCGGTTTCCGAGAACGGGCGAAGGCAAGCTTCGCCCCTACAACGGTCCAGTCGATTGCCGCTCAAATACGTCAACTCGCTGTTGAAATCAAGGTGGGGAGATTGAGGTGCCCGAAGTCAACGCTCCATACACATTGGTTCTCGGGATCGCGCAGGATGCGGGCTATCCGCAGGCAGGTGATCGGTCCTCACCGGCCTGGGCTGATCCGTCGCTGCGACGCCTCGCGACATGCTTGGCACTTGTCGATCCGCGCAGACGGGCACCGCTGGCTGTTCGACGCCACGCCCGACTTCAAGGAACAACTCCATCGCCTCGACGTCGCGTTCCCGAGAAATGACGTCCCAGGGCTCGATGCGATCTTCCTCACCCACGCGCACATCGGCCACTACACCGGACTGATGCATCTTGGCGTGGAGGGTATGAACGCAACCCGGGTCCCAGTCTATGCCATGCCGCGTATGGAGACGTTTCTTCGAAACAATGGGCCTTGGGGGCAGTTGGTGACGATGCGGAACGTCGAGATCCGCCCCCTTCACCCGCAAGAGACGGTCGAACTCGGGGAGGATTTGCGCGTCACGCCATTCGTCGTTCCTCACCGAGATGAATACTCCGAGACGGTTGGATTCCGCATCGAGGGGCCGAACCGAGCAGTATTGTTCGTTCCGGACATCACGGGCTGGGCGGCCTGGGAGGCCGAAGGGACGAGAGTCGAGGACGTGCTGGCGAGCGTCAACGTCGCCTATCTGGATGGCTCGTTCATGAGCGGAGAGGAACTGCCCGGTCGAGACCTGAGCAAGATCAAGCACCCGTTCATCTCAGACAGCATCGCCCGCTTCGCGACGCTCCCGGAGTCTGAACGCCGTAAGGTGCGCTTCATCCACCTCAACCAGAGCAATCCGCTCATTCGCGGAGACGAAGCGGCCATGGCAGGAGTCGAAAGCTCCGGTTGTGGCGTGGCCAGAGAAGGCGAGATCGTCGAACTCTAGCCTCAGCTAGGAGAAGGCCTGCACCCACTTCTGCGCCAGGTCGAGAACCGAGTTTGAGAAGAGTCCAAAGCCGACCGTGGCAAAAGCCATCAGTCCAAGCCCCACTCCGAGAAGCGGCGTGCTGCGTGCCTGCCATTGGCGGATCGGCTCGTTGAAGTACATCACTGCCACGACGCGCAGGTAGAAGAAAGCTGAAACCGCGCTCATCAGGACCACGACTACCGCCAGCCAGGTCATGTTGCTCTGGATGGCCGCCAGAATGACGTAGTACTTGGCGTAGAAACCGACCAGGGGTGGCATGCCCATCAACGACAGCATGAAGACGGTCATGGCCAACGCGGCCAGCGGGCTGCGTGAGCCGAGTCCACTGAAGTCGTCCAGATCGACTCCATGACCACGATGCTGCAACCACGTAACCACGCCGAAGGCGCCGATGTTCATGAAGGCGTAGGCAAACAGATAGAAGAGGAGCGCGCTGACGCTCTGATCGCCGGGGTTCAGACCGCCATAGGCCGCCAGCGCCACCAGCATGTAGCCGGTGTGCCCAATCGACGAGTAGCCGAGCATACGCTTGACATCTCGCTGCGACACGGCCACCACATTGCCGTAGACCATGGTGATCACGGCCAGGATCGAGATCAACGTCAGCCACGTGTCACTCATCGGGCCGAGCGCCTGCACGAGAATCCGCGCCATGGCCGCAAACCCCGCGACCTTCGGCACCACCGACATGTAGCCGCTGACCGGCGTCGGCGCGCCCTGATAAGCGTCCGGCGTCCACATGTGGAACGGAACGGCTGCGATCTTGAAGGCAAGGCCGATGGCCAGCAGCAGGAGTGCCAGCAGCAAGGACGGTTCGAGCTTCGACTCGCCCGCGATCATCGGTTGCAGACGGGCCGAGATGTCACTCAAGTTGGTCGTTCCGGTGGCGCCATAGACCCAGGCCATACCGTAGATCAAAATGGCCGAGGCGAACGCACCCAACAGGAAGTATTTCAGCGCGCCTTCGATCGACGTGATGCGATTGCGGGCGAATCCGGTCAAAACGTAGACGGCCAACGAGCTCATCTCAATGCCGATGAAGATCATCAGCAAATCCCCGGATGCTCCAACGAGCATGGTGCCGAGGATCGAGAAGAGGAGAAGAACGAGATACTCCGGCAACGGCATGTTGCCGGGTTCGTCATTCCCCGTCACGTAGGACGTCGCGATCATGATCGACATCAGGCCGGCCGAAAGGACGATGATATTGACGAAGAGCGAGAAATAATCGGCGCGGAACATACCGGAGAACGTCGTCTTCCCAGCGTTCCAATCGATGAGGAGATTCGACGCGAGCGACCCAGCCAGCCCGATCAATGCCAGCCAGGCAAGCAACGGCTGCTGGCGGCGCGGCAGGAACACATCGCCGGCAAGCACCAGAATCGCTGTCCCGAGTACGAAAAGCTCGGGGATCAGCAGAATCCAGTCCGGCTGAACCAACGCCAACTGCACGCCGCTACTCCTTCACCTGCAGGTCAGTCATGGCGTTCCACACTGACAGCTGCATCGAACCGAGATCCATTTAGAACCCGCTCCCACCGAACGGTTTGAGAATCGCCTCGAGCGCCGGCTGCATGATCTTCATGATCGTGTGCGGATAGACACCGATCCAAACCACCAGGGCCGTCAACGGCGCCAGGGTGACGATCTCGGCCCAGTTGATGTCCTTGAACGTCCGTGGATCGATGAAATGCTCATCCTGTCCAGAACCGCCCATGACCGGCCGTGGTCCGTCCCCATGCGATTCGGAAAGCGGCACCCGCACTTCAGGATCGGTCGAGTCCGGCGGCTCGCCAGGAGCACGCACCCATACGACTCGCTGGAACATCCACATCATGTACCAGGCGGCAAGAATGACCACGATCACGGCCAGAATGCCCGCCCAGCGATACGCCTGGAATCCGCCCAGCATGGCCAGGAACTCACCCGGAAATCCGCTCAGACCAGGCAATCCGATCGATGCCAGCATGAAGAACCCGAAGAACGCCGCGTAGATTGGCATGTTGGTCGCCAGGCCGCCAAACGCGCGGATGAGGCGCGTGTGACCGCGGTTGTAGATCATGCCGACCAGCAGGAAGAGCCCGCCCGTGACCAGGCCGTGACTGATCATCACGATCATCGCGCCGTATAGACCCTGTGCGTTGAACGCGAAGATGCCCAGCGTGACGAAGCCCATGTGGCTGACCGACGAATAGGCGACCAGCTTCTTCAGGTCGGGCTGAACCAGTGCTACGAGCGCGCCGTAGATGATGGCGACGATCGAAAGAATGATGATGTACGGCTGCCAGGTTTTTGCTGCGTCCGGAAAGAGCGGAAGATTGAAGCGAAGCAGGCCATAGCCGCCCATCTTCAGCAGCACGCCCGCCAGAATGACCGAGCCAGCGGTCGGCGCTTCGACGTGGGCGTCCGGCAGCCACGTGTGGAACGGCCACATCGGCACTTTGATGGCGAAGGCGATGAAGAAGGCGGCGAAGACCCACATCTGGAAGTTGTGGCTGTAGGTCCCCTTGGCGAGCTCCAGCACGTTCAGCGTGCGGATGCCCGTCTGGTTGTAATACGCCTGATAAGTAGCCACGATGCCGACCAGCATCAGCAGGCTGCCCGCGAGGGTATACAAGAAGAACTTCGTCGCCGCATAGACGCGATTGGCGCTACCCCAAATGCCGATCAGGAGTGCCATCGGGATCAGCATGATCTCCCAGAAGATGTAGAAGAGGAAGAGATCCAGGCTGACGAAGACACCCAGCATGCCGGTCTCCAGCAGCAGCATGGCGATCATGTATTCGCGCACGCGCCGATCGATTGGCCCCCACGAGGCGATGATCGCGACGATCATCAGCAGCGTCGTCAGCACGATCAGGAGCGCGCTGATGCCATCCACGCCCAGGAGATAGGAAACGCCGACCTTCGGCAGCCAGTTCGCGTATTCCTTGAACTGTGGGTTGCCGGTGACCTGCATCGACGGTTTGCTCGTGTCGAAGGAGGCAATCATGATCAGCGAGAGGACAAATGAGACGCTCGCACTGATCAATGCCAACCAACGCGCCGTGTTCGCGTTCGCGCGCGGCCAGAAGAAGATGATCAGCGCGCCGACGGCGGGTGCGTAGGTTATCAGACTGAGTATCGGAACACCGTTCACTACGCTCTCCTACCGGCTACTGAAAGAGATTGCTGCCGAAGATCAGGAATGCCCCGACGATGATCACGGCACCAAACGCGATCGCCAGCGCGTAATTCGACACCAGTCCGGTCTGCGCCCGACGCCAGCGCTCGCTCGTATACGAGACGATCGAGGCCACGCCGTTGACCGCACCATCGATGATCTCCACGTCCACCACTCGCCAAAGGACGACCGAGAAGAGATAGAGCGGGTGGATGATGAATCGTTCGTAGGCAGCATCGAAATACCAGAGATTGGCCGCAAGCTGATATGCCGGCCCAAGCCGCTTGGCCCAATCACGCGGACTGATCGACTCCTTGACGTAGGCCAGGTAGGCGATCCCGATGCCGGCCAAAACAACCAGAGTCGAAACAATCGCAAACGTGTACGTGGTAGCGGAGGTTATGTCGACAGGAGGCTTACCCGCCGCGAAGACCGGCTCCAGGAACGTGTGGAACCAGCCTTTGTCCGGCGGCCAGCCAACCAACGCACCAACGAGCAGGGCCGGGATGGCGAGCAGAATTAGCGGGCCCTTCATCGACCATGGCGACTCATGCGGATGTAAATGCTCCGTGTCGAAGCGCTCGGTACCGTGGAAGGTCATGAAGACCACGCGCATCATGTACAGGGCAGTGAAGAAAGCAGCCACGAGTCCGGTAATGGCAATGAATGGATGATGGGACGCCCAGGCACCCGCGATCGTTTCGTCCTTGCTCCAGAACCCGGCGAATGGGAAGAGGCCGGCATTCGCCAGCGCGCCAATCATGAACGTCCAATAGGTGACTGGCATGTACTTCTTCAGGTTGCCCATGCGACGCATGTCCTGCTCTTCGTGCATACCATGGATGACGCTCCCGGCTCCAAGGAAGAGCAGGCCCTTGAAGAATGCGTGGGTGAAGAGGTGGAAGATCGCCGGAACCCAGGCGCCTACTCCGAGCGCGAAGGCCATGTATCCCAGCTGACTCACCGTCGAGTAGGCGATCACCTTCTTGATGTCGTATTGCGTCACCGCGATCGTCGCGGCGACCAACGCCGTCGCAGCCCCGATGATCGCCACTACCTGCATGGCGTCGTGTGACGCTTCGAAGATCGGATACGATCGCGCCACCATGAAGATACCGGCCGTGACCATCGTCGCGGCGTGGATGAGCGCGGAGACCGGTGTCGGACCCTCCATGGCGTCCGGCAACCAGATGAAGAGCGGAATCTGGGCCGACTTACCGATAGCGCCGGTGAAGAGCAGGAGCGCGATGAGTGTCAGGGTCGAATCGCTGGCCGTACCGAGACTCGAGAAGACTTTCGAATACTCGAGCGTCCCGAAGTGGGTGAAGATGAACAGTATCCCGATGGTGAATCCGAAGTCGCCGATGCGGTTGACGATGAACGCCTTCTTGGCCGCCTGCGCCGCGGAACGTCGTCGATACCAGAACCCAATCAGTAAGTAGGAGCAGAGACCGACACCCTCCCAAAAGACGAACAGGAGGAGGTAGTTGTCGGCCAGCACCAGCATCAACATCGAGAAGACGAAGAGCGGCAAATAGGAGAAGAACCGGTAGAACCCGGGATCCCCGTGCATGTATCCGAATGAGTAGATGTGAACGAGCAAGCTGACGAAGGTGACGACCATCAGCATGATGGCGGTCAACTGGTCGACCTGCAGCGTCACCGGGATACGGAACGACCCGGCCGGAATCCAGGTGTAGAGATGCTGGGTGATCAAATCGCCGTTGGATCGGATCTGGAAGAAGACGATCAGACTGAGCACGAACGACAGCGCGACCGCACCACTGGCGATCCAGGATGCGAAGTTCTTGATGATCCAGCGGCCGAACATGAAGTTGACTACCGCGGCCACCAACGGCGCCAGCGGTATCAAGAAAAGCCACTGCTCCATTAGCGATTGCCCTTCTTCACGTTCGAGTCCTGGTCAAGGTTCATGCTACTCACGCAGATCTCGCACGGCGTTGACGTCAACGGTGTCACGACGCCGGGAGAGCGCCATGATGATTCCGAGCCCGACGACCGCCTCGGCCGCCGCCACCGCGATGACGAACAGCGCGAAGGCTTGACCGATCATCGAGTTCTGCTCCCAAGCAAACCCGA
Source organism: uncultured Chloroflexia bacterium (assembly GCA_963822235.1). GTDB lineage: Bacteria > Chloroflexota > Chloroflexia > Thermomicrobiales > Thermomicrobiaceae > CALAGB01. The sequence goes on along the minus strand of CAWGGU010000001.1, from coordinate 621,801 downwards.
TGAAGCTGATGTTGACCGCATTGAGCATCATCTCTATGCACATGAAGATGACGAGCACGTTTCGGCGCGTGAGCACGCCCATCATCCCAATGATGAAGAGGGCGGCGCTGAGGAACAGGAAATGATCTGGTGTGAGATGACTCATTGGCGGCGATGCTCCCCCCACGCCGGATACTCGGTGAACTCGTCTCCCGACTTCGCCATGACGAGCTCGCGATCTCCCGCCTCTGGCTTGATTGACGTCCCCTGGGGCAGCGCTGGGATCTCGTATGACTCTTCTTCGGTGTCGCCGCGTGGATGAGCCAGGGAGATAGTCAATACCTGTCGCGCCATGCCGGTGGTCACTTTGGCCGCTTCTGGTCGAGCAAGCACTAATGCACCGATGGTCGCGACGAGAAGCACGAGCGCGGTTGCCTGAATCGGCAGGACGAAACCTGAATAGAGCACCTGTCCAATGGCCTGCACATTGCCGCCCACGGCCGCCACTTGCTCAGGTGTCCAGGGACCAACCTTGCCCAGTGCGGTCCGCGTCAAAATCGCCGCGGCAACCTCTCCGAGCAGGACCAACCCAAGCACGAACCCTAATAGCCGTTGGACCGGTTGACCGCCGTGAAATTCCGGCAAATCCTCCTGATGCACCAGCATAATGACGAACAGGACGAGCACCAGAATCGCGCCGGTGTAAACGATGACCTGCACCGCGGCCAGGAACTCGGCTCTCAGGATGATGTAAATACCTGCCACGTTGACGAACGTGATCACCAACGAGACGGCACTGTGCACAGGATTGCGGGCAAGGACGACACCAAGCGCCGCGATGACGGCGATGCATCCCAAAATGTCAAAAACTACGACTTGCGCGGACATCGTCTCTTCCTTACCCCGCGGTCGCGAACGCGTGGTTGATTCGTCCGGCGGACACGACGTTGCTCGTCATCTGCTCAGATTGCATGAATACCAAACAACCGAATGAGACCGGTCAACGCGATATTGAGCAAGACCAGTGGCAGAAGCACCTTCCAGGCCAGGCCCATCAACTGATCATAGCGGAATCGTGGGAGCGTGGCGCGCAGCCAGACGTAGAAGAACAGGAAGACGAGCGTCTTCACCAGCAGCCACCATACGCCCGAGGCGATCGGGCCATCGGTGCCTCCCAGAAAGAGGGTCGACGCCAGCAGCGACACGACGATCATGTTGATGTATTCGGCCAGGAAGAAGAAGGAGAAGCGGAAGCCCGAGTACTCGGTGTGGAAGCCACCGATCAGCTCGGTCTCCGCCTCGGGAAGGTCGAATGGTGAACGGTTCGTCTCGGCGACGGCCGCGATCAGGAAGAGACCGAAAGCCAGCGGTTGGCTGAGGATGTACCAGTTGGGAACCTGCAAGGCGCCAAAGCTGAGCGTTCGCTGCTGTTCGTGCAGAATGTCGACCAGGCTGAGCGACCCCGAGAGGATGAAGATCCCGATCAGCGAGAGCCCGAGTACCACTTCATAGCTGACCACTTGCGCGGCGGAACGCAGCGCGCCAAGCAGCGAATAGCGGTTGCCGGATGCGTAACCACCCAGAATGATGCCGTAGACCCCCATCGAACTCAGGGCCAAAACGTAGAGCGCGGCAATGTTGAGGTTGGTGACGTAAAGATTGACGTGATAGCCGAAGACGGTGATGGAATCGCCGAAGGGGATGACCGCGGCGCCGAGCGGCGCCAGAATGAACGAGGCGACCGGCGCGACGAGAAAGATCAGCCGGTCCGCATTGGCCGGAACAATGTCCTCTTTGGAGAGGAGCTTGACCCCGTCCGCCAGTGGCTGGAGCAAGCCGAACGGCCCGGATCGGGTCGGCCCAAGGCGGTCCTGCAGCCGAGCCAGCACCTTGCGCTCGAACCACGTCATATATGCCATAGCGCCGAGGAGGACGTTGAGGACGATGAAGCCTACGATATAGCTTGAAATTAAATGCTCATACATGTCGTCCGCCCGTGTCTACAGCCTCTCGACGTCGCGCATTGACTGATGGTGATGCACATTACATGACAACGGAGCGCGCCGGGCGCTCCGAACCCCGAAGCATTCTATCCCTGTTCCCCGAATCCGTCCACGCTTGAACGGAACAGGGCACTAGCGGTCGACCGACCCGAGCACGATGTCGATCGTACCGATCATCGCCACCACGTCGGCAAGCATCGCGCCCTGTGCCATGTATGGCAGCGACTGCAGATTGACGAAGTCAGGAGTGCGTAGCCGCATGCGGTACGGGATCGGCGATCCGTCGCTCACGATGTAGTAGCCGAGCTCGCCTTTTGAATGCTCGATGGCCTGGTAAACCTCGCCTTTCGGCGGTGAGAATCCTTTGATCACCCAGATGAAGTGGCGCTGCATGTCTTCAGCTGTGCGCAGCACGCCATCGTGCTGTGGGATGACGTAATTCGATTCCGTGGCCGCCAACGGTCCGTCGGTCGGGACCTGATCGAGGCACTGCTGGATGATGCGGATCGACTGCCGCATCTCCTCCATACGCACCAGATAGCGATCGTAGACGTCGCCGTGCGAACCAAGCGGTACGTCGAAATCGAGGCGATCGTAGAGCAGATACGGCTGCGCTTTGCGCACGTCGTAGTTCACACCTGAACCGCGCAGGCAGGCACCCGTCAGACCGTAATTGATCGCGACATCCGGCTCGATGACGCCGATTCCGCGCGTTCGCGAGAGCCAGATTGGGTTCTTCGAGAGGAGCGTCTCGTAATCCTTCTGCCCGCTCGGGAAGACTTCGACGAACGTCCGAACCATGTCGGTCAGGTCGGGCGGCAGCGGACGGGAGAACCCGCCAATCTCCATCATGTTGGTCGTGAGGCGTGCGCCGCAGAAACGCTCGAAGATGTCCAGAATGATTTCGCGCTCGCGGAAGCAATAGAGGGATGGGGAGAGCGCGCCAATGTCGAGCGCGTGCGTTCCAAGCCAGACCAGATGCGATGCGATACGCGTTAGCTCCGCCATGATGATGCGCCAGTACTGCGCGCGCTCCGGAGCCTCGATGCCGCACAGCTTCTCCACCGCCAGGATGTATCCCAGATTGTTCGAGGGCGCCGCAACGTAATCCGTGCGGTCGGTCCATGGCGTGAACTGCGCGTAGCGATGCGATTCACCCAGCTTTTCCACGCCCCGATGGAGATAACCAATGATCGGGTCGCAGCCGGTGATGACCTCGCCGTCGAGCGTCAACAGAACGCGCAACACACCGTGCGTACTGGGGTGCTGCGGACCCATGTTGAGCACCATCTCGCGACGAGATTCCGTTAGTTGGCGCTCTTCGCTGATTTCGACTGGTGTGGGTTGAGAAAAATCGATAACCATGATCGTTAGGGTCTCCGCAATCTGGAACGGACTCGCGGCGCCGGGGCATCGAAGCCCTGTTGGACGTACTCGCGGAATCCACGGAGCGGATAGTCCTTGCGCAGTGGATGGCCTTCGTCCCAATCGTCCGCGAGGAGGATGCGACGCAGATCTGGATGGTCCTCGAAAACGATGCCGAACATGTCGTAGACCTCACGCTCGAGCCAGTTGGCCCCCGCGTGGATCGGAACCAGCGACGGGACGGTCTCGCCGTCGTCAACTCCGGCCTTGACACGCAGCCGCACACGCTTGGGAATTGAATACAGCTGCACGACGATGTCGAAGCGCGGCTGTGCACGCATGCGGACCATATCGACCGCGGTGACGTCGGTGAGCATGTTGTAGCGTAGATCCGGATGGTCGCGCAGGAACTCGATCACGTCACGCAAACGGTTGCGTTCCACGCGAATGGTCATCTCGTCTCGAAAGTTGACCGCGTCGAGGTATGCCTCTGAGAAGCGCTCCCGCACCGCGAGAACGGCTGGATGCTCCTCAGGGTTGAGCGGTCCCCAATATCCGGTCGCCCACGGTGACGGGGCGACTGGAACCTCTGCCGGAGCCGCGCTTTCTTGTTCTTCGCTCATGTCGTACGTCCTAAAGAAGCTAGCGGCGCGGTCCGAGCGCCATTTGAGCCTCCTCGCGCGATCGCACCCGATCGGCCTCGGCCTCGTCCGGGCCGTGCTTCTTGGCGATCGTCTCGTACTTGATCACTTTGTTTTGGAGCTCGAGGATGCCGTAGTAGAGCGATTCCGGCAGCGGCGGGCAGCCGGGAACGTAGATGTCAACTGGAACGACCTGGTCGACGCCCTGCACGACGGCGTAGGTGTCGAACGGACCGCCGATGTTCGCACAGCTTCCCATGCTGACGACCCACTTGGGGTCCGCCATCTGATCGTAGAGCTGCCGGACGACCGGCGCCATTTTGCGCGTGACGGTGCCGGCCACGATCATCAGATCGGCCTGTCGCGGCGAGGCACGATAGAGCATGCCGAAGCGCTCCGCCAGATCGAATCGGGGCATGGCAGCGCTGATCATCTCGATGGCGCAGCAGGCCAAACCGAACTGCAGCCACCAGAGGCTCGAACGTCGCGCCCAGTTGAATACGGTATCGACACTTGTAGTGAGTATGTTCTTCTCGAAGCGGTCTTCGATTACACCCATTCAAGCGCCCCCTTCTTCCATTCATAGAGGAGGCCGACCAACAGTAGACAAACGAAGATGACGGCCTGCACATAGCCGTAGAGCCCGAGTGCGTTGAACGCTACCGCCCACGGAAACAAGAAGATGGCTTCAATGTCGAAGACGACGAAGAGGATGGCGACGACGTAGAAGCGAGGATTGTAGCGTCCGCGTGGAGGGTCGACCTGCGGCACGCCGCTCTCATAAGGCTCGAGCTTCGCGGGGTTTGGGCGACGGAGCCGGACGAGCATTCCGAGGCCAAGCAGCATGGATCCCATCGCTACCGCCGACAGGAACATGAGTCCTATTACACCGTAGTCTGTGAGCATGCCGCGCTGTCCTCCCTCGCCGAGTCGCCAGGGACCTCCAACGTTTGTGTACTATATCACACACAAAGTCGGAACCTGCGTCGCGATTCGCCGCCTCAAGCCCCCGTTGACTTCCTGGCAGGTTCACCCAAAAACCGCGTCCCGCCGCGCTTCATGTCCGCTATCCATAGCCACTCGAGTGCCACGGATCGTCGACGCCATTCCGACCGCCCCCAGCGTCCGCACTTGGTGTCGGAGTTGGTTGAACGACCGGCTGTGTCGGCACGACAACCGGCGTTGGGGGTGGCGGTGCCGCGGGAGTTGGGTTGCCTCCAGCCGGTGTCGGAGTCGGTCCACCCGGAGCACCCGGCGTCGGGGTGGGCCTGCCTTGCGTGCCCGAACCTGGCGTCGGTGTCGGCTGCGCTCCTGGCCCAGACCCACCGGTCGGGGTCTCCGACGGCGTCGGTAAGACCTCCGGTGTTGGCGTCGGAGTGGCAATGAGTCTGTTGAAGTCCTGGTTCTCGACGTTCACCATCGCCGCGTATTCTTGAAGCGACTTGATCCCATTGGCGGTGAAGTGTGAGTTCTTGGCCGCGTCGGCAAGCGCCGCCTTCAGGTCCTTCTTCTCATCGTCGGTCGCCTGGTTGCACTTGAGCTTCGGACCCTCGCCCTTGACCAGAACTTCGGTCACGGTTCGTGCACCCGGAATCGGGAGCTTCCCGGTCGCAGCGCACAATGGTCCCTCGTAAATTCCGGGAGGCACCGTGAAGTCCTGCGGGATCGGCTGCCCGTCCGGGCCAAGTAGCGTTTTGGCTAAATCGGGATCTTGGTGCACTTTGACCATGAAATCATGCCAGATCGGCGCCGCGGATTGGACACCATCCAAGTTTCTGGTTGGACTGTTGTCCGTATTCCCGACCCACACACCGACCGCCAGGTCGGTTGTGTAACCCATCGTCCAGGTATCGCGGTTGTCGTCCGTCGTTCCGGTCTTGGCGGCGGCCGGGCGGTCGAGCTCTGGCAGCGTCAACGGGGTGTGAGTTCCGAAGATCATCGAGCGTGCCTGATTGTCGGTAAGAATGCTCGTGATCTGGTACGCATGCTCGGCTTCGACAACCTGCTGCCCGTTTTGCAGCGCGTTCTCGCGGTCGAGGTTGTACAGATCCTTACCGTTGCTGTCCTGGACTTCGAGGATCGGCGTGTAGGGCACGAATCGACCGTTATTCGCCAGAGTGGCGAAGACGTTCGTGTGTTCCAACGGCGTCACTTCACCGCCGCCGAGCGTGATCGCCAGGCCATAGAAGCTCGGGCCACGCCACAGACCGGTCTGAATGCCCATCTTATGGGCGAGATCGATCATGTTGGACACGCCAACGTAATCGAGCGCCTGTACCGCCGGAATGTTGAGTGAGTTGGCCAACGCGGTACGCACAGTGACGGCGCCAAAATTCTGCAGCGTGTCGTTGTGTGGGCCATAAAACGGGTCCGGCGCGCCCGGTGTCGGCCACTGTTTGGCGTAGTCAAACACGACCGTTCCGGGGTTCCACCCCTTTTCGAATGCAGCCAAATAGGTTATCGGCTTGATGGAGCTTCCAGGCTGTCGCTCGCGTACCGCAACGTTCACCTGTCCATCGATGAGATCGTTGTTGTAGTCGGCGCTCCCGACCATCGCCACAATCTCGCCGGTCTGCGGCAGGATCGCGACCAGCGCTCCGTTATCGGCGTCGTACGGAGCGAGCTCCTTGACGCGCTGCGTGACGATCTGCTGCGCGGTGTTCTGCATGCTCAGATCGAGCGTCGTGCGGACCGTCAAGCCGCCGCGATACAGCACGTCCGCGCCGAATTCCTGCTCGAGGTAATACTTCACGTAGTTCACGAAGTGTGGTGCGACATCGGTCGAGACCACGTGAGACTGGGGATTGAGCGGCTCGGCATAGGCGTCGTCGGCCTGCTGCTGTGTGATCATGTCTTGCTTGACCATTTGAGCAAGCACGTACTTTTGACGCGCCTTTGCGAGCTCGAAATCCTGGGTCGGGTCATACAGGCTGGGCGCCTGCGGCAAACCGGCCAGCATCGACGCTTCGCCGAGCGTCAGGTTCCACGGATGTTTGTCGAAATAGGTTTGTGACGCGGCATCGATACCGTAGGAGCGATTCCCGTAGTAGACGTGGTTGAGATACATCTCGAGAATCTGCTGCTTGGTGTAGTGCTGGGTAAAGCGATATGCGGTGATCGCTTCACGAACCTTACGCACATAGCTACGCTGATATCCGATCTGGTCGGGGTATAGGGCGCGGACCAGTTGTTGGGTGATCGTCGAAGCTCCCGACGAACCTGATCCCGAGAAATTGATCAATACACCGCGGAGGATGGCCGTCGGATCGACGCCCTGGTTCGTCCAGAAGCTCGAGTCCTCAGCCGCGACCGTTGCATCGAAGATCCAGGCCTGATGTGGCTGGTTGGGATCGGTCTGCTGCTGCGTAATGTGGTCGAGGATTTCCTGATAGCCGACGGCGGTACGCCATCCGGTATCCGGATCCGAGACTTCGGTCAGCAGCTTCCAGTTTCGGTCGTAAATCTTGGTGGTCTCGAATTGAATGCCATTGCCGGGCTGTGAGACGTCGGGCAGTCCTTCGGAGATATACGACCATCCGGCGACTCCCGCGGCGGCGGCCACTCCGATGCCGATTGCAAGAACGACGAGGAGCCCAAACGCCCCCACCATCAGGAAGCGCGCGATTGCGCCGAAGCGACTCGAGCGGCGCGCCTTCTTGTTTCTGATGACGGCTGGGGAAACGGAACGTGAGCGACGCCCACTGGAACGTCGCGAGCGCGGTCGATTCGCGCCGCCACGACGGCTGTTGTTGCGACTCACCAAGCCTCACTCATTGAGGGCGCCATTCGGACCGAGCGATCCATCTGGCGCGACATGAACGCGATGTCGATCATACCACGCGCACGAACGCCCTACTTCACCGCTGATTGCGTCCGAACCCGTGCTACAATGCGCCGAAACCCACTGGTTGACGGCCCCTGGACACCCAGCAAACCCTGGCCAACCACGCACGAACGTACAACCGCATGGAGGATTGAAAGAGGTCTGACGATGGATCTTCAGCTCAACGGAAAAGTCGCGCTCGTTGCAGCCGCGAGCAAAGGGCTCGGCAAGGCGGTCGCCGCCGGGTTGGCGCACGAAGGGGCTAAGGTTGCCATGTTCTCGCGGGACAAAGAGCGCATCGAATCCGCCGCCGACGAGATCAGGCGCGAGACCGGTGCGGATATCTTGCCGCTGGTCACCGACGTCCGCAGCAAGGATGAGATCGACGCCGCGATCGATGCCACGGTACAGCGATTCGGAGGGCTCGACATCCTCGTTACCAATGCCGGTGGTCCACCCCCCGGTTCCTTTCAAACGGTCGACGACGAGGCCTTCGTCAACGCCATCGAGCTCAACCTGCTCAGCACCATTCGTCTCTGCCGCGCTGCGGTGCCGCACATGCAAGCAACCGGGGGCAGCATCGTCACGATTACGTCGATTTCGGTGAAGGAACCGTTGCAGGATCTCATTCTCTCCAACACAGCCCGCACCGGCGTGCTTGGGTTGGTCAAATCGATGGCCAACGAACTGGGGAAATACAACATCCGCGTCAACAACGTGGGTCCCGGACCGACACGCACCGACCGCATCGTCAACCTGGCCCGCGCGCGAGCCGAGCGCGACAACATCCCGCTCGATCAGGCGCTCGGCTACAGCGCGGAGGGCATACCGCTTGGTCGCTTGGGCGAGCCCGACGAGTTCGCCAACGTCGTCGTTTTCCTGTCGTCACCGGCCGCAAGCTACGTTTCTGGTCAGACGATCCTGGTCGATGGCGGGAGCTACGGGGGCACTCTTTAGTCCAAGTCAGCTCAACCAACAGCACCGGAACCATTCGACAGCGTCGCCGCTTCAAAGCGGCGACGCTGTTTGCATTTCCGCGCTCGCGAGCGAGCGCGCCGGTTTTCGGCATGCATCCTGCACAAACAGCAGTGAACAAAAATCCGCTTTAGCTAACTTCTTGGTGGGATTCACGCCTACGGAGACGCGAGGGAATTCATGGATATCAAGCAACTCAAGGGGATCGCGGTGATCGCGATCGACGACGGCGCACGCCTCGGATCGGTGAACGACGTCCTCGTCGACCTCGACCATCGTTGCGTTCGCGCGTTCGTCATCAATGAAGGCGGGTTGTTGAGGGGGAATAATCGCATTCTCGATATTGGTGACGTGCGCAGCGTTGGCGCGGACGCGGTGATGATTCAGTCACGCGACCTGCTCAAGGCGGACCGGGAAGACACACGCTATCAGTCCTTCCCAAACCTGCACACGATTACGTCGTTGCGCGTCGTCTCGCAAAACGGCGATTTGGTTGGCAACATGTCCACGATTCACTTCGAGACGAATGATGGTACCTTCACCGATCTCGAAATCAGCAAGCATGGACTCCTCGGATCGTTTCAGTCAAAGATCGTCGTACCCGCTGCTGCCGCGGTCAGCATGGGGCGTGACGTGGTCGTCATTCCGAACGAGTACAGTGCTGAAGCGGACAAGAGCGAGGCAGCGGACTCAGGCCAGCAGACAGAATCGACTGAGAGGCTCGAGACTCCCTCCGCGGACTGAGCTATTCATTCGCGATCAGGCGAAAAACGCCACGACGATAGCGAGGAGCACCCCAGGTGCGACGTCGATCCCCAGGCGCATCAGCACCTCGCCGTCCGGCTCGAAGCGCGGAGTTCGGTACACGATCTGCCAAATTGCCGACGCGATCATCCAGACTCCGGCGGCGAAGCAGGCGGCGGCAAGATTCACGATTGATCCTCCGTTCGATCGACGCCGCATCCATGGAACGACGTACAACCTGACCTCAGCGGCCCGGTGTTGGTCATGGACAGGACCGGGAGCCCAGGGCTATAATGCGCCGCGTTGATGCGCTACATCCTACGACATTCTCGTCAAAACCCGGACGGAGGCCCCGAACGTGCCCAATAAGGCGACCGTCCTGATCGAGCGAGCGTCGGGGACTCGCTCCCGGGATCGGGCCATGCGGGGCTCAGCCAATACCGCGGGGAATTGGCTGGGAATGGGAGCCGTCCAGGGGAGGCTCCATTGAAAATCCTTCTCGTGTCACCCTTCGATTTCAGCTTTCCCGGTGGAGTCAACGAGCACGTCTTGCATCTCGATCGGCAATTTCAGCTCCTTGGTCACCAGACGCGCGTTCTTTCACCCAGGTCTGACGAAGAAGAAGAAGGCGACGACGGACATTTCTATCGGCTCGGCGTCACCTTTCCCGTTCCGTCGAACGGCTCGACTGCCCGCATCACGCTTTCGCCCTTTTTGTCGGGAAAAGTGAAAGATTTTCTGCAGCGGGAAGAGTTCGACGTCGTCCACCTACATGAGCCGCTCGCGCCGATATTGCCATTGATGGTGTTACTCCATTCCAAAGCCGTGAACATTGGCACGTTCCACGCCGCACGCTCATCAAACCTCGGCTATCTCTACGCCAAGCCGATCCTGTCTCACTTCGCGGGCAAGCTCGACGCGCGCATCGCCGTCTCACCCGCGGCGCTGGATTTCGTTCACCAGTACTTCCCTGGACAGTATGAGGTCATTCCGAACGGTATCGACATCGATTGGTTCGGGCCACATGTCGAGCCAATCCTCCGGTATCGGGATGGTCACCCAAACATCCTCTTTGTCGGACGCTACAACGAGTCGCGCAAGGGCCTGAAATTCTTGCTGCGTGCGTTTGCCCTTGTCCGTCAGGAGTTCCCGCAGGCACGATTGCTGGTCGTCGGTCCCGGCACGCCGCGACGATTCGAACGCGAGATCGAACGCTATGAGCTTGAAAACGTCGTATTCGTGGGGCCGGTGACCACACAGGGACTGGCCAACTACTACGCCACCTGCGACGTCTTCTGCGCACCATCGACGGGGCGTGAGAGTTTCGGCATCGTGCTCCTCGAAGCCATGGCATCGAGCAAACCCGTGGTGGCGACCAACATTCGCGGTTATTCGGCGGTGGTGCGGCACGGGATCGACGGTTTGCTGGTTCAGCGCAAGAATCCCCAGGCGCTGGCGATCGCCCTCGTTCACCTGCTCGCCGACGAGAAGCTGCGTGAAGAATTTGGCTGTGCCGGGAGACTTCGCGCTGAGGAGCATTCCTGGCCCGTGGTGGCGAAGCGAGTCCTCGAAACGTATGAGCGTACGCGTTCCCGTGTCGGCCGACAGCGGTTGTCGCCGTCGATCCCGACCTATTTCACGTCGCGGCGATAGTGGAATGAGAGCGTGGTCATGATCAGCACCCTCGTCGGGACCTGGGTGCGCGCCCACCTCCTCAAGGTCGGCGCATTTCTGGCGCGGTCGAAGCTCTCGCCCAATTGGTTCACTATCATTGGCCTGATCCTCAACATGATCGTGGCCGCCGTCATCGGCAGTGGCAGCTTGCTCATCAGCGGCATCTTGCTGATCGGCGCCGGTCTGTTTGATATGGTGGACGGAGCGGTGGCGCGCGCGTCGAATCAGATTACGCGTTTCGGGGGCTTTCTCGACTCGACGCTGGATCGCTACTCTGAAGCAATCATCTATTTCGGGTTGCTGATCTACTTTCAGCGGTTTCACCCCGGGAGTAATGCCATCCCGTTCGTCTACGCGACCGCGATCGGCTCACTGATGGTGAGCTATGCACGCGCTCGCGCCGAGGCAGCCGGGGTACGCGCCGAAGTTGGACTCTTCGCCCGTCCCGAACGAGTGATCCTTCTCGCCGTGTTCCTTGTGTTCAATCGCCCGGTCTGGGCGATCTGGATTCTAGCCGTCCTCACGAACGTGACGGCGATCCAGCGGATCATCCACGTATGGCGAGTGACTCGCAATTCAGAACAGCAGTGACTCTATGATTCATGACCAGGCACACGAACAAAATGCGATCAGCGAGGATCGAGATCAGCGCATACTACGATGATGAGGACGTGCAGCGCAGCGGCGCGACGATCTTCTTCTGGGTGGTCCTCGTGCTACTCATCTGTCTCGGCATATGCGTCCTCGCCAGCGTGATTCTGGCGCTCATCTATGGAAGTTGATGCGCCATCTCCACACCTACCAATCCCTGTCGAAAGGATCATCTCTGCGTGAAACACGATGAAACTCACCGGCACCAATTCGCGTCTGCCATACGTCGTCCGTCAGGACATGCTTCACGGAGCCGTCGAGCAAGCGCTTTCTTGGTAGCGGCCTCGCTTGTGGCCGCGATCGGCCTCAGCGCCTGTGGGTCGTCGAGCAAGCTCTCGGCGTCACCAACCGTCGTGTCGCGCGGGACGCCGATTCCGGCGATTCCCATCGTGACGCCCACACCGGGTGTTCCTGACAATTCGGGAGGAACGGGAAACAATCCAGCGACAGGCGTGACTCCGACGACGGATCAATCGACGAACGGACAGAACGGTTCCTACACCGTGCAACAAGGTGACACGCTCTATCAGATCGCGGTGAAATTTAACGTCACGTTGCAGGAGTTGATGCAGGCGAACTCGATCACCGACCCGGGTTCATTGCAGGCCGGTCAGGTGTTGGTGATCCCGCCGCATTGAGACACGGTCCATCAGTACTAACTCTGGTCGTTTGGCGGTCGATTTCCATTGACACCCCCATCTCCAGCATGGTAGGCTTCAGCCAATTCATTTGCCGGGTATTTATACCGAGCAGGGTGAAGGAGGTGATGCCCTAACATGAGTAGCCATGGTACTTCGGGCGTCACCGGGAAGGTCACAGCGTAATCGCTGTCATCCCGGTGATAGCCCAAGAAACCTGAGAGCCGGCGCTTAGTTCGCCGGCTCTTTTTTTAATCCCGCTCCAATCCTGACGATCGTTCAATGCGACACAAGAGACTCGATGGCGGCAACAGTCTTGCACTTGGATTGGGGGTGGGAGGAGCCAAGTTTTTCAGTCCAAAACCCCTCTGTGAAGCACATGGTCAACGTGTCACTGGCTGTAACGCAGCCCTCTCACGAACGTTGTACTGTGTGATGAATGGCGAAGAGGGAAGAAAGGTGATGAATCCGATGGGCGTCCCGTCTTTAGCGCGCGGATCAGCTGCCGTTGCGCGGCCAACGTCCTCGAGGGCGGCCGTGCTCCGTTTCAGCGAACCGCGCCGCATATTCGGAATTTTTTTCGCGCTGCTGCTCGCAGTCTCATGGCTGGCAATGCTGCCGGCCACCAAATCGGCCGCGGCCGAAATCGGCCCCGACCGGGTCTATTTTTCGCAAACCGGTCACTACTTGAGCTATGGCTTTTTGAACTACTGGCGCGGGCACGGCAGCCTCAATATCTTTGGCTACCCGCTTACCGATGAGATCACCGATCAACCCACCGGTCTGACCGTCCAGTACTTCGAGCGGGCGGTATTCGAGTGGCACGCCGACCAGCCTGAAGGTCAGCGAGTCGAGCTGCAGCGGCTGGGTGCCGATCTAACCCAAGGCAATACCGATTCCGCGTTCAATCGCATCACTGCCACATCCGACGACAGCTGTAACTTTTACTCTGAGACCGGACATCGGCTCTGCAACGGATTTCTGAGCTACTGGCAAGACCACGGCGGGCTGTCGATCTATGGCTTCCCGATCAGCGAGGAGTTTCAGCAGAAGAACCCCGACGACGGCCAGATGTACACCGTGCAGTATTTCGAGCGCGCGCGCTTTGAATGGCACCCGAACAGTGACGGCAGTGGTGGCGTAGTCATGCTCGGTCGACTTGGTGCCCAAGCAGCCACCAAGGGGAACGTCAATACGTCTCCGATTCCGAAAGACGCCAACGTACCTGAGTACTCTCAAGGACTGTGGTACGACCCGAACGTTTCGCCCGATCAGGTGACTTCTCCGCCGCCAGGCGCTCCGACGGACGAATCGAAGTGGATCGAAGTCGACCTCACGCATCAATACTTGCGAGCCTGGGAGTTCGACAACAAAGTCTTCGGCGAGTACATCTCTTCAGGCGTGGCCGCGCACCCAACGCCGACTGGCACCTTCCACATCTTCTGGAAGCTGCGCTATGACGACATGACCGGCGGCAAGGCAGGGACCTCTGAGTACTACAACCTTCCGAATGTGCCCTGGGTGATGTACTTCCTCGAAGGAGGTTACGCCCTGCATGGAACGTATTGGCACCATAACTTTGGCTACGTCATGAGTCATGGATGCGTCAACATGACGATCGACGGCGCCGCCTGGGTCTACGCCTGGGCACCGGTCGGAACGACCGTCTGGATCCATTACTGATCGGGAACTCTCGATCAGTAGCGAGCCCATAAATGAACGACCCCGGATCATGCGATCCGGGGTCGTTTCGTCCGCATCTCGTCACGTTACTCGAGATCGTCGCCGATCTCCGGCTCTTTACCGCTCGACGGCTCAAAAGCTGGCAGCTCTATCACGGCGATTGGGTTGTCGTCTGCTGCCACGCGGTTGAATCGGATGAAGTCGCACCCGAGGCACTGATGGACGATGACCTGCTCACCCGAAAGTCGGGTATAGAGGCCAATCGGGGCCATCAGTGATCGGCATTCGCTGCGGCGATCTCCCGGAGTCTTCCCGTCCACGTGCAGCGAGTAGAGACAGATCGGGCAATGATTCCGATGTCTCCCGCCGGATACGGTCGGACCAACCATGCGCCGGCAATGACGACATCGAAACGATTCGCTTCCATCCGGCTTACGCGCATGCTTTTCCGGCGATCGATCTGGATCGCGAGGCTTGGTAGCAGGTTTCTTGGTGCGTTTAACACGCTCACGGTTCGTTTTTCGCACGAGGAGATCCAGTTCTTCGCTCTCCTCGTCGAAGAAGGGATCCACGTCTGAGTAGCTCAACAACATCTCCTTGGCATGCGACGTCGCGAAATTCGTCAATGTGCTGCTGCGACGCGGCGAACGTCGTTGTCGGCATCCCTGTATCGATCGGTCGTCTCGTCTGCTAGACCGATGCTCAAGCAGAGGCACGGTCGCTCGACGAAAACGATGCGATGCCGCGGTCCGACCCACGATGAATTATCCGTGAGTCGTCCAGCGGCACACGAGATACCTGGGAGCCGGCCGGGAGGAGCGCGGAAGACTCGCGCGTCGTAATACGACGAGCGACTGTGGTTCGAAGAGTTCACAATGATGAGTCGAGACGCGCTCAGGCCGAGCCGGGCACCCAGGCGACGCAAACAAGTTTCTGCATGTGGATTTCCTGCTCTCTAGCATCATGGGTCATCAAATGAGGACGCGATTCTGTCGCGCAGAATTTAATCTACGGAGAATGATCCTCGCGTGTCAAGACGGATTCGCCTCGATACTAGAGAATTGCCTTGAGCTTGTCGAGGTCGAAGTTGCCGCCACTGATGATCGAGACGACGGTCTCCCCGCCCCTGAGCGGGATCTTTCCAGCCAGCAACGCGGCTGTCGCTGCCGCGCCCGACGGCTCGACGTACAGCTTCACGTTCGACATGATGGCCTTTAGGCCTTCGACGATCTCGTTGTCGTCGAGCAGGATGATGTCGTCAACGTATTGGCGGGTGATCGGATAGGTGAGCTTACCCGCCATTGGCGGCGCCAGTCCATCGGCGATCGTGTTGACCGACTCGAGCTGCACTGCTTCCCCGCGATCCCACGATTGACGCATTGCCGGGGCTCCGCTCGGTTCGACGCCATAGATCTTCACGTCGCGTCCACTCGACTTGGCAGCCAGCGACACTCCCGAGATCAACCCTCCGCCACCGACCGGACAGACGATGACATCAACGTCCGGCACCTGCTCCACGATTTCGAGCCCAACTGTCCCTTGACCGGCGATGATCCAGGGATCGTCGAAGCCATGCACGTTTATCTTGCCTTCTTCGCGTTCGAGTCGGGCGACCGTCGCGAATGCTTCTTGGATCGGGCCGTCCACCAAAATAACTTCGGCGCCGTATCCGCGTGTGGCCGCGATCTTGGTCTGGCTCGCGTGGGAGGTCATGACAACGGTGCAATGCGTACCGACGCGTTGGGCGGCCCAGGCGACGCCTTGCGCGTGGTTCCCGGCCGAAACCGTGACGACGCCGCGAGAGAGCTCCTCAGGCGTCATGCTGCGTAAGCGATTGAGCGCGCCACGGACTTTGAACGACCCGGTCTTTTGCAGCGACTCGGCCTTCAAGTAGAGTTTGGCACCAATCTGGTCGCCAATCCGCGTGGACGTGAAGACCGGAGTCTGCCGCACTTCATCCGCGATTCGTTCCCGAGCGGCGTACACGTCCGCGATCTCGACCATCGTCTTCATCCCTCCGGGTGGATCGAAAGCTGTCTGCTTCTCATTCAAGGCCGCTGGTAATGCTCGCATGGATGACCGTCATCGGCAACGCTGGTCGGAGTCCCAATTGATCGCTCGGAATTCGCGATCGTCGACACCGGTTGGATTGAATAGTGACGACTTCCTCCGTAGATGACCGAAAGTGAGACAAGACATGAGCGGACGACTGGACCGATTTCGACAAAACAAAGACGAATTCTTCCGCACAGACGCACACTCGCCGTTGACGCCCGATCAGCAGCAGCAGTTCACGCAGCTGAATTACTTTCCGGAGAACGCAGCCCTCGTCTTTCAGCTGAGGCTGGATCCGAACTCGGTCTCCCACGATCCCGAGATGCTCGACACCACCAGTGGAACCCAGCAGGAGTTCATTCCCGCTGGACGTATCGAGATCGACGTCGAAGGCGAGAATGTCCAACTGACGCTCTATCGTGAGAGCGGACGCGGACGCTACTTCCTCCCATTCAAAGACGCGACCAGCGGCCATGAAACGTATGTCGGTGGACGCTATCTGGACCCTCAGGAAAGCCCGGACGGTGTGCTCACCGTGGACTTCAACTACGCCTACAACCCGTATTGCGCGTACAACGCGGATTGGACGTGTCCGATCCCACCAATAGAGAACGTGCTTGACGTGCCGATCCGCGCCGGAGAAATGACATTCTCTCTCGACGAGCAGGGCCATGCGTAGATAATGGCTGAACTAAACCTGTTGGCAACGAGAGAGGGAGAAGCATGAAGATTGAGACGCGCGCGGGGTCTGTCTTAGACCAGTCAGCAGACGCCGTCGTCATAGGCGTCGGGCCGGGTCGCACGCTTGAGCGATGATGCCGCCAGTATTGACGCGCGACTTGACGGCGCCTTGAAAGCCGCGCTTGACGACAGCGCCTTCAGCGGCAAAGTCGGGGCGACGCAGGTCATCCCGACGCTGGGCCGGATCGAGGCGCGCCGCATCGTCGTCACCGGCGTCGGCGAGGGCGACAGCGACAAGGCGTCCGATCTGACGCGGGCATGGGGAGCAGCGGCCAAAGCCGCACGAGCCGCGGGCGCGCGCACCGTCGTAAGTGCGGCGCCGCCGACTGGTGGTCTTTCGACGGTCAACGCGTTTCGAGCGGCGGCCGAGGGAACGCGCCTGGCGCTCTATCGTTTCCTCAACTACCGCACGTTCGACGTACCGTCCTCCGACATCGATTCCTTCACCTTCATTGACGGCCGCGAAGAGGCTCGAGAGGGTGTGGAGTTAGGCGATGCCATTGCAAAGGGCGTGTGCGTCGCGCGTGATCTTGGGAACCAGCCCGCCGACGTCCTCTATCCGGACGAGTTCGCCGTACAAGCACAGCAGGTCGCGCTCGAGAACGATCTGAGCTGCGTCGTCTACGATCGTGCTGCGCTGGAGAACATGGGTGCCGGGGCCATCGTGGCGGTCGGCAAAGGGAGCGAGCGCGATCCGCGCATGATCCACCTCACCTACAAACCGGCGGGGGAATCCAAGGGTTCAATTGCCTTCGTCGGCAAGGGCATTACGTTCGACACCGGCGGCATGAACCTCAAGCCGACCGGCGGCATCGAGGCGATGAAGTTCGACATGTGCGGTGGCGCGGCCGTGCTCGGCGCCATGAGCGTGGTGCCCTCACTGAATCTCCCGTTCACCGTCCACGGCATCATCGCCGCGGCGGAGAACATGCCCAGCGGCACCGCATACCGACCTGGCGACATCCTGCACACGTTGAACGGTAAGACGGTCGAGATCATCAGCACCGATGCTGAAGGCCGGCTCGTCCTCGCCGACGCCCTCACCTACACTTCGCGACTCGGCGTCGATTCCATGATCGATCTCGCCACGTTGACCGGCGCATCGGTGGTCTCGTTGGGCAAGCAAGGCACCAGCGTCTTCAGTACCGACGACCGCCTGGCGGGAGACATCCTGACGGCGGCCGATTGGAATGGCGAGCTGATGTGGCGCATGCCCCTCTGGGAGGAATATCACGGACTCCTGAAGGGAGACTACGCCGATCTGAAGAACAGCGGGGGACGTCCGGGTGGCGCCATCTTCGCCGCGCTCTTCCTGCGCGAATTCATCGAGGGAACGTCCTGGGCTCACCTGGACATTGCCGGACCAGCCTGGAACGACAATGAGGGAGATCTAGCGCCCAAGGGAGCCACTGGTCACGCCGTGCGCACGTTGCTGACGCTGCTCCTCAACCGCGCTGGGAGGTAGGGGGAACAGCGTCACAGGAGCGCCAACCAGCCCTCACCCCCGTCCCCTCTCCCAATCCTGGGCGAGGGGAGAACTTCAGGAAAAGCCCTTCTGATCCCCGTCGTCACCCCTCTCCTGATCGTCGGGAGAGGGGACGGGGGTGAGGGCGAACTCCGCAACTTGCGCTACGAGTTCGACCCTCTCACCCAGTCCAACGTCTGCTGCATGCCGTCAACCATCGCCGTCTTCGGCTCCCAGCCGAGCGTCTGCTTCGCCAGGTCGTTCGATAACACGCTGTGCTTGATGTCTCCTGGCCGCTCTTCTTGATGGACGGCCTCATGCCGGTAGCCGGTATTTTCGGCCATCAGTTCGAACAGCCCGTTCACCGACAGCGGTCTGGCGCTGCTGACGTTGACAGTCAGCGGCTGATCCGACTGCATGGCCAGGTCGTGCGCCCGGGCCACGTCGCCGACGTAGACGAAGTCGCGCGTCTGCTCGCCATCACCAAAGATGTACACCGACTCGTCCTGGATCATGCGCGCGGCGAAAATGGCGATGACGCCAGCCTCCCCATATGGATCCTGCCGAGGACCGTAGATATTGGCCAGTCGCAGCACCTTCAGCGGGATTTCGGGCGGGAGCATGATCTTCAGGTACTGCTCCAACGTCCACTTACTCAGTCCGTAGGCGCTCATCGGTCGAATTGGGTGTTGCTCGTCACACGGAAGGTAATCGGGAGGACCGTAGAGCGCGCCGCCGGTGGTGATGTAGATGAACTGACGACAATGGCTCTCAACAGCGGCGCGATAGACATTGAGACCGCCCATGATGTTCGTCTCGGCGTCTTTGATTGGGTCGGTCATCGAGACTGCCACCGACGCCTGCGCGGCGAGATGGCTGATCGCGTCCGGACGGAACTCCTTGGCTACATCCAGCAGAGCCGGGTCGCCAATGTCGAGATGCACGAGCTTCGCGCTCCGATTGACGTTCTCCGCCTTGCCAGTCGAGAGATTGTCAACCACCAGGACCTCATGGCCACCCGCAAGAAGCAGGTCGACGATATGCGATCCAATGAAGCCCGCTCCACCGGTTATCAAAACACGCATGGAATTCCTCCGAATAATTCGATCAGCCGAAGCCGACTTTCCGTCGTGAGCTACGACCCAATCGGGATGGACATCGAACGGCTGACCTCCAAAAGCTCGGTCAACCTCGAGCGACATCGCAGATAATGTAGGCCGAACCTCCGGTCATTCTTGACCGGAGCGAGCAAGTCGTCGAGAGTTGCGTTCACCCGCTCGACGATCAGCATGACGTCCCGATCGTAGACGCGATCGACAAAGCGCACGAAGCGCAACGCCTCGTCCGTGTCACACATCGGCGCCAGGTGATCGATGTCGATCCGATCGATTTCATCGAGCCAGGCCGCATCGTACATCGGATGCGTCTCGTTGAGGAACGTCTTCAGACTTGCGTCTTCGAAATGGACGACTCGCGCGTCGGACAAATCGCGTTCACCGCGATGCCGTGCCGCACTTCCGGACTCACGCCAGTCGACGCCCTCGACTTTCACGACTTCAAACGCCGATGCGATCTCCCCCAGTTCGCGTTCGAACGCGTCCGCATAGCTGTGCCCCGAATCCATCCTCGTCGGATCGGCGTTGGCCGTCGCCAGAATGCGCGGACGACCTTCCAGCATGGCGCGGACAAGGGAGGTCAACAGCATGATGTTGCCCGGATCGCGCAGATCGATCTCATCGATGCAGACCAGGCGTTGATCGCTCAGGAGATGTCGCAGCCGCCGCATCCCGAGCGTGCCCGCCGCGGCGGAGAACTCGTCGAACGTGGCAAAGAGCTTGGGTTCGGAGGCGGCCTGAAAGGCGGCCGCGAGAAGATGCGTTTTGCCGATACCGGGCGGTCCATCGAGATAGACGCCGCGATATTCGAGTTCGTCCTTTGTGCGACGCCATGGCAGGCGCGATGATTGCGGCTCCGGTGCATCGATCAGCGTGGTGATCTTGTCGATGGCTTGCTGCTGGCCCGAGAATCGGGTGTCCACGACGTAGGTGTCAAAGCTGGCGCCGACGAAGCGCTTTGGAAGGCGGAATTGTGGACCACGAGTTGCCGCGACACGTTGGCGAAGGTGTTCGATCGAAACGTCTATCACCGATTCTCCTCAAGATTATGCCAAGATTGAGTCTACCCGACGTCCAACGCTCCGCAAAGAACGTGCGTACCAGATCGAGAGCGCCATCTGATTCAGCCGTGGGTTGAAAACATCACCTGTTCTATGCGATGAATGATGAACTCACGCTCCGGCGCGTGTCGCTCGATCCGATAATCAGAGCGAGTGAATGTGAGGGCATCAATGACGATACGCACTCAAACGATCACCATAGACACCCGTGGAACGGGTCAGATGCAGAACCTTACTGAGCGGGTGCAGCAAGCGATCGATTCCTCGGGCTGCACGAGCGGGATAGCCACTGTATTCGTGACGCATACGACGGCCGCCGTGGTCATCTCCGAGTTCGAATCCGGACTGATCGAGGACTTCCCGGGCGCGATTGAGCGACTGGTTCCCGAACGCGGCCCGTTTCGGCACAACCAGCTGAACCATGACGACAATGCTCATAGCCACGTGCGCTCAAGTCTTCTGGGACCTTCCGTGACGGTGCCGTTTGACGGTGGATCGCTCCTGCTCGGCACCTGGCAGCAGATCGTCCTGATCGACTTCGACACGCATCCTCGTTCGCGCAACCTCGTCATTCAGGTCATGGGGGAATGACCGGCGACCATGAAATCGACGCGGCCTACCGGTATGCGCTGGGCAAAACCATCGCTGACTATCGATCTCGCGATGGGTCAAGCCTGCGCGCGCTGGCGGAACAATCCGGTCTGTCGCTCTCATTTCTGAGCGAGCTCGAAAATGGTCGAAAGGATGCCTCCGGAGAGACGTTGGGTCGCCTCGCAGGCGCCTTCGAGGTCGAGCTTCCAGATCTGCTGCGGGCGGTCGCGGAGCGACTGGAACGCGATCAGCGTCAGATCGAGGTCTCGCTCGATGGCCTGTCGAGGGACGAGATCCAGGAGGTTTCGCGCTTCGCCGACTGGATTCGCTGGCGCAAAACACGCGAGTGAAGACCGTATCCAACGTAGCAATAGCGCTTACCGGACGATGAAAGAGAATATCTGGGACGTGACACTCGTTATAGTCTGTCGACAGATTGCCCCACGACAGAGAGGAAACAGGAGACATGCCGCAGACCTGGAATCGCGATCAAGTGCTGGTTTCGACCGACTGGCTACAAGAACACCTTAACGATGAAGACATCCGTATTCTCGATTGCCGCTTCTATTTCGACGGTCGCGATCCCGTCGAGGTGTACCGTAGCGGACACATCCCTGGAGCCGTCCACTTCAATTGGTCGACCGAGCTGAACGATCCGAACAGCCCGATTGACAATATGCTGGCGCCGCTCGAGCAGGTAGAGGCAGCCATGAGCAAGGTCGGCGTCGGGAACGGCACGCGCATCGTGGCTTACGACGACGAAGGCGGTCACTTCTCCTCGCGTGTCTGGCTGGCGCTGGCACGGTACGGCAAAGAAGCTCAGCTTCGTATCCTCGACGGCGGTTGGACCAAGTGGGAGGCCGAGAAGCGACCGGTTAGCACCGAAACCTCGACGGCCGAACCTGCTGAGTTCACCATCGACCGTTCCGCCGGGCGACCTGGCATCATCGCGACCGCCGACGACGTTCTCGCCGCAACCAAGGACGGCAAGACCAAGATCCTCGATGTGCGTCGCATGACCGAATTCACCGGCGAGGAAGCTCGCGCCAAGCGAGGCGGGCGCATCCCATCCTCCGAGCATTTCTTGTGGCAGGACAACCTGAATTGGGGTGATGATCGCTCGTTTCGAAGCAACGACGAGATTCATTCGCTCAACGAAGATGCTGGAATCGACGAAGAGACGCCGGTCATCACCTATTGCCAGGGTGGCGTGCGCGCGGCGCTTTCCGCCCTCTCGCTCTGGATGACGGGCGTCAAGAACGTACGCGTCTACGACGGCAGCTGGGCTGAATGGGGCAATCGAGACGACCTCCCGATCGAGACCGGGCCCGCAACGAAGTAACGAGCCTCATCACGGCAGAGCCACATGTTAAGGGGAATAGGCTCCGCCGCTACGCCGTTTAGCAATCGGAACGAACGCGTTCAGAACCGAGAGAGGATCGCAGCCAATGCGCATCGCCAATGACGCGACCGAACTCGTAGGCAACACACCGCTCGTGCGACTGAACAAGGTAGTCAGTGGCAATGCCGTCGTGCTTGCCAAGCTCGAGGCGTACAGCCCCGGGTATTCCATCAAAGACCGCATCGCGCTCAACATGATCAACGACGCCGAAAAGCGCGGCGTGCTGAAACCCGATACCGTCATCATCGAAGCGACCAGCGGCAACACCGGCATCGGGCTGGCATGGGTCTGCGCGATCCGAGGTTATCGTCTGATCATCACCGTCTCCGCACGCAACAGTCCGGAGCGCATCACGATGCTGCGCGCCCTGGGAGCCGAGGTCGTCGTCACTCCGGCCGACGCCGGTACGCCGGGCGCGATCGAAGAGGCTAACAAGATCGCCCAATCGTTGCCGTCGGTCTTCATGCCCCGGCAGCACTGGAACCCCGCCAATCCCGAAGCCCATCGCATCGGTACCGCTCGCGAGATCTGGGAACAGACCGACGGCAAAGTCGACATCTTCGTGGCGGCCTTCGGAACGGGCGGCACCATCACTGGTGTCGGCGAGGGGCTCAAGGCGTTCAACTCGGAGATCCAGATCCTCACCGTCGAGCCTGCCGAGTCCCCGGTCCTCACTGAAGGACGCAAGGGCTCGCACGGTATCCAGGGGATTTCGCCTGGGTTCCTGCCAGAGGTGCTCAATCAAGAGGTGATCGACGGCTCGGTGCTCGTGCCGACCGATGACGCCGTCAAGATGGCCAAGCGCTTGATGCGTGAGGAGGGGCTGCTGGTCGGGATCTCCGCGGGAGCCAATGCGGTGGCCGCGTCACAGGTGGCCGATCGGCCCGAGAACGCGGGCAAAACGATCGTGACCGTCTTCCCCGACCTGGCCGAGCGCTACATGTCGACGGCCCTCTTCAAGATGGACGAGGCGGAGCCAGGCTCCTAAACACAGATATCTTCACGTTCCCCCAACCCCCTGGACGCGCCCGCGTGATGGCGGGCGCGTCCGCCTTTAAACGGAGGATTCTTCGGCCGTAGCTGGGAAATGTCGTAGGAGGTTGATCGCCGGTCGACTACGGCTCCCAGGTCATGTCTGGATCGAATGGGTACATAGGCCGCCGGATCTTGTGGAACTCGAGGCGATCGAGGCGTGGACTTGTGAGCCCTGGAGTGTCGACCTCGATCACCTCTTTGGCAATCGGCATGAACGCCGCGCGGAAATGGACCGACGACTTGACGGCAATGATCTGCATCGTCGTCGGCTCGATATCCTGACTGCGAAGCACTTCCAGATCGGTCGGCTGATAGCGGTGCGTCGTCACCACGACCTTCACCGAGCCGCCATTCGCACTCTCGATCTCGACGACCGCGGTCGGTCCCATATTCATCTCGACGCCGGTGCTCATCAGACCACGATGCACGAAGCGGCCGTCGCTCAGCGTCAGCACGCGTCCGTGCACGTCAAGCGGCTCACCGTGGAAATGATCGACCTTCGCGCCAAGCCTGCAGCGACACGATCTCACCCTGCCCTGCCTCGAATGCCACGCGAACGGACTCAGGATCGTTGATCGGCACGACCACCGCGTTGCGGGCACCGAGACGCAGCAGAGCTTCGAGCAGGACCGTGCCGTCAGCCGGAGCTCCTCCGCCAGGATTGTCGCCAATATCGGCCAGCACGATGGGGCCTTCCGGCGCTTCCATGGCGTGGCGGACCGCGTCATCGACCGGCGTTGGCCGCACAATGAAGTCCTCGCGATGTTCCCATACGTGCCGCCCAAGCTGAGCGGCAAGCTCCGTCGCGCGCGCACGATCGTCGTCGGTCGTCACGATGATGCTGAATGTGGTCGGCTCGATGTCGGCCCAGGCGAAGCCCGGAAGATAGCTGACATTCAGTACGCCCCGCTCGCTCTCGACATCGTGGACCATGTGCTTGAGCGTCAACATCGGCTCGGCGTGGCTGAACTGTCGCTGCAACGAGGCCAGAATCGGGATTTTGACCATGACGGGAGTCGGCTTCGCGCCACCACGAACGATGCGGGCCATCAGCAGACCGATTTCGTAGCCGCGTTCGTAGGGATCGATATGCGGGTATTCGTCGTATACCACCGGCATCGTGCAGAGGTCGACCATCTCCTGCGTGATATTGCCGTGGAGATCGAGTTCGACGATCAGCGGCAGGTCGGGACCGATCACCTTGCGTACTTCACGCAGGATGTAGCCCTCGCCGTCGTCGTCCAGGTCGGAGACCATGGCGCCATGCAGCGCCAGCATGACCCCGTCGAGCGGACCTCGTTGGAGTGCTTCCCGCAGTCCGTCGACGAGCTTGCCGGTGAGCACCTCGGTCGCTTCGGCTGTGACCGGCCCTCCGGGCGTGGCCGAGGCGAACATCGTCGGTACCACGTCATAGTTGGCGTCACGTGCCGCGTCGATGAACCCACCGATCGGCGTCTTGGTGCCTGAATAGCGTTCGATCAGGCCTTCGCCCTCGGCGAAACTACGAAGCTCGAAATCGCTCAATTCGGTCGGTACAGTCGAGAACGTGCTGCTCTCGTGCGAGATGCCGCCAATCGCGACGCGCATGCAAAACCCTTCCCTTTTCGTTTCCACCGGTGAGATCACGTCAGCCGATAGCGACCCGGCCGACTCCGTCGGTCACGCTGATCTCGGTTCCGAACGGTGTCGAAAGCTGCGTCATCCAGTCCAGGATCTCCGACCCGGTACCGGCGTCGGCCAGCATCGGGAACCCACGGTCTGGCCATGAGCGACCGTGCCCAAGCGAAACCGGATGAAGCTCGATTGAGCGGAGTTGTCGATCCTCGAAGGCGACGATCGGGAGGACGGTCTCCCAGTAAAGGCGATCCGCAGGGAAACTGCGCGTATCGTCAGCCGAGATCTGCTTGAAGACTTCGGGCGCTGACATGTCCCGATCCGCGCTGAGGGTTTCGTAGTCGTCGGCCGGTAGCCGCTGCAAGTACTCATACTGGAAGATGAAGTTGCCGACGGAATAGAAGATCGGCTTTCCCTTATAGATCTCGATGCCGCGCAACAGGTGTGGGCCATGCCCAACCACCATGTCCGCTCCGGCATCGACGCATGCGTGCGCGAACTCGACGATGAAGTCGGCCGGGATCCAGCGCTCGCTGCCGTTCTCGTGGGCGTGGATGCTGACCAACGTCAAATCGTCCATCAACGTGGCTTGCGCCGTCGCCTTTGCGTTCCCTTCGAGGTCCTTCTTATGGGCTTCCGTGCGCACACCGAACTCGTCACCCACGATGAAGGAACGGCCGGCAAAATCGAACTGACCTTCGCGTTCCGGTGGCTTCTGGAAGCCCATCCAGAACCCGAATTGACGTTCCTTCTCGGCGCCAGTCTTCTCCGCGATACGCTTGATCGCGTCCATGTGCGGCTGATCGACCACGAAGAGCGTCTCGTAACGCTGTGGATTGAGTCCGGGACGTCCAGGCGTGTCGTCACGCTGAGCGCCGGCCTGCTGTCCCTTGGCGAACGATGACGCACAACCGACCAGACCAACTCGTCCGACTGGGGTCTCGAGGAATGCGGGCAGACGCGCCTCGGTCAATGTTCGGCCCGCCCCGGCGCAGACGAAGTCCATTTCCTTGAGCGCGTCGATGGTTGCGAGGCAGCCGTCGATTCCGTAGTTGAGCGTGTGGTTGTTGGCGAAGGCGGTCAGGTTGAAGCCCATCTGCTGTAGATCACGCGCGACGCCGGGGCTTGCCGACAGGTTCATCCCGCCACTCTCGACCACCGGCGTGCCGCGGTAGTCGGTGAGAACCATCTCCATGTTGGTGAAGGCAACGTCGCAGCCCTTGATCAGATCGACGAGCTTCGTGTGTGCGGGGTCCTGAAGGGCGGGAATGCGACGCGTGATGAGCGCGTCTCCGGTTGCCGTCACGACCATGCGCTTGCCCACTAGTTTTTCCCTTTCATCGTTGGTCAGGTGTTCCCGAGAATGTCAGTCACGTCCACGAGGATCGAGCGCGTCTCGCAGCCCGTCACCGATCAGATTGAACGCCAGCACCGTGATGCTGATCATGATCCCTGGCGCAATGGCGATATGCGGATAGATGCGCACGTAAGCGCGCGCCGACGACAGCATCGTGCCCCAGTCAGCAGTGGGTGCCTGAACACCCAATCCGAGGAACGAGAGCGCAGCTTCCAGAATGATGATGCCGCCCACTGCCAGGGTTGAAAGGACGATGATCGGCCCCACGATGTTCGGCACGATGTGCCTGAGGATGATGCGCGAGTTGTTCGCGCCGACCGCCCTTGCGGCAATGACGAAGTCTCGCTCCCGCAGACTCAGCACGTCGCCACGCGCGACACGGGCATAGGCTGCCCACACGGTCATGCCGATGATGATGATGGTGTTCTTCAGACTCGGCCCGACCACCGCCACCAATGCAATAAGCAAGGCTAACGTGGGAAAGGCCATGATCGTGTCTACAATTCGGGACAGAACCGAGTCAATCCATCCGCCGAAGTAACCGGCCGCCGCGCCGACAACCACACCGATCGACACGGCGATGGCCGTGGCCAGCAGCGCCACGATCAGTGCGATTCGCGTTCCGAAGATGATCCGACTGAGCTCGTCACGCCCGATCTCGTCGTATCCCAGCGGATGCGACCATGTCGGAGCCTGGCCCAGCAACTCCGGCTTGGCCAGGTTTGGTGGATAGGGCGCAAAGACGCCGGGGATGATCGCCAAGACTGCCAGAATGGCCAGAATGACCAGCCCGACGAGCGCCGGTTTGTAGCGTTTGAAACGGCGCCAGCCGCGTGACCATTCCGTGCGCCGAGCTCGCGCCACGCCGATCGCTGCCGAGCTCGCGCCAGGTGATGCGGTTTCCTTTTTGTCCTCTTTTGAGATATCCATAGGCTTCCGTCCTCAGCTAGTGCAGTCTGATTCGTGGGTCGACGTAGGCATAGACCAGGTCGGTCAGCAGATTGGCCACGACCACGAGGACGGACAGGAGGAAGACGACGGCTTGCACCACCTGATAATCCAGGTGGATGACAGAATTGTAGAAGAGCTGTCCGATTCCGGGGACGGCGAAGACCGTCTCAATGATGATCGTGCCGCTGAGGAGGAACGCGATCCGGTAGCCGATGACCGTGACGACCGGCAAGAGCGAATTACGCACGACGTGTTTGAAGAGCACGACCGATTCGGCCAAGCCCTTGGCACGCGCCGTTCGCACGAAGTCTTGTCCCAATGTCTCGACCGTCGTACTCCGCATAAGCCTCGCGACGATCGCCATCTGCTCGAACGACAAGACCAGCACCGGCAGAACATAGCCCTTCCAGGAGGATGTCCCGAAGGGCGGCAACCAGCCGAGCTTCAATGCAAACAAGATGATCGCCATCAGGGCGATCCAGAAACTGGGGACCGACACGCCAAGCGTCGCCCCTACCGTGCTGAAATAGTCGAAGAATGAATACTGCTTGATCCCGGCGAGTATTCCGGCCGGTATGGCAATAGCGATCGCTAAGATCAGTGCCATTAGGTTCAGCTTGAGGGTAACCGGTGCGGCTCTGGCGATGATGGTGTTGACCGGCGTTCCGACCTGAATGACCGATTCACCAAAGTTCCCTCGGACCATGTGGCCGGCCCAGGTGAAGTATTGGACGTAGAGAGGTCGATCGAGTCCCCAGTAGTGGCGAATCTGGTCGATCTGCTGAGGAGTCAGCTGGGTCCTTCCCGTCTCGCCGATCATGATATAGACGGGATCCCCAGGGGTCAGATGCAAGATGCCGAACGTCGCGATACTGATGAGAAAAATAACGACCAGGCCCTGAAGCAGCCGTCGAATGACATAGCGCAGCATGGTGCTGAGATTGTCCTCTCCGTTGTCAGCCTTCCGGCCCGTCGTGAAACGGGCCGGTAGACGTTCTCGCTATGCGTTCCGAAACGGCTAGGCAATCCACATTTGATAGACCTTGTTGTAGAGCTGCGAGCCGTTCAGAGCCGCCTTCGGCAGACCCTGAATCCGCTTGGCGAAGTGGTTGAACCAGTTCCAGTACATCATGTAGATGAACGGGACGTCGTCCGACACAATCTGCTGAATCTGGTCGTAGATGTCTTTGCGCTTGGCCGGATCGACCTCGTTGAGGCCCTGATCGAGCAACTGATCCACCTGTGGATTCTTGTACTGGTTGAAGTTGCTGCCACCGTCAGAACGAAGCGTATCGGACGCATCCGGCTCGCCGCCGTTTCCGCCGTAGGTCCAGTTGAAGATCGCCATGTCGCCCGTGCCGTTTGTCATGTTCTGGAGGATCGTGGTCGCAGGCTGCTCCTGGATGCTCATATCGATGCCGACGGCCTTGAGATCCTGCTGCACCAGCTCGGCCTCAGGCTTGCGTGCCTGGTCGCCACTGATGAGGGCACAGGTGAAGGAGAATTTCTTGCCGTCCTTGGCACGGATGCCGTCAGAGCCCGCGGTCCAGCCCGCCTGGTCGAGTAGCTGCTTGGCCTTGTCCGGGTTGTAGTCGTACTTGGTCACATCCGGGTTGTACCAGGCGCCCAGATTGGGAGCGAGGTTCGCGGTAGCCAGCACAGCAGCGCCCTGGAAGACGGTGTCGATCACCTTCTGGCGATCAATGGCGTGCAGCATCGCCTGGCGACAGGCTTTGTCCGCAAAGAACGGCAGCGTGTTGTTGATCGGGAAATGATTCACGGCGGTGCTGACCGATGTGAACGTCGTGAATTTATCGGTCTCCTTCGTCAGCTTGAGATCGTCCTGCACCAACAGCGTCCAGACTGAGGAATCAGCGTCGCCGGTCTCGAGGGCGATCGTGCGCACCGACGGCTCCGCCACCAGCTTCTGGGTGAAGGTGTTGAGATGTGGGGCACCGCGGAAGTGATCGGGGAACGCTTCCACCGTGGTGTGGTCTGCGGAGACGAACTCCTTGAGCTTGAACGGTCCGGTGCCAATCGGCTTGGTTCGGTAGGTCTTTTCACCCACCTGCTGGTGATATTTCGACTGTACGATGAACGTCGTCGCGCCGAGAGTCACAAAAGCGGCGTTCGGAGCCTTCATCTTCACGACCACGGTGGTCGGATCGGACGAGTCGACTGAATCCATGTTTTTGAAATAGCTGGCGATGACCGAACCATTGTTGGCGTCGCTATAGAACGTGTACGTGTACTTGACGTCGTCGGCGGTGAACATCGTTCCGTCATGGAACTTGACGCCGTCCTTGAGCTTGAAGGTGTAGCTGAGGCCGTCCGCGGCCGCTTCATACGTGGCGGCGAGCGTTGGCTGGAGCACGAAGTTCTCGTCCTGCTCGAGCAGTCCGTTGTGGATCTGCGTGATCATGACCCACTGGTCGCCAGGGCCGGTATCGTTCGGACTGAGACCGGCGAGCTCCTGGTGGCCGACGACGACCATATCGCCACCTTGCTTCGGCGTTCCGCTCGAGCCTGACCCGGCGGTCGGCGACGCGGCGTTGGTATTAACGCTCGTTGTCGGGATCGACTGCGCGGCAGTCGGTGAGGACGACGCGCCACTGGAGCTCGTGCCGGTCGACGCGCTCGCGGTCGTTGGCGTCGACTTGCTGCTGCCGCATGCGGCTAGCAAGGTTCCAACAGCTGGAATCGATAGACCAAGAATTGCGGATCGTTTGAGAAACTGTCGTCGTGAGCTCACGACATCACGCATCGACTTCGGCGTCGAATCAGATTTAGACACGTTCACCCCTCCTCTATGGACGGCACCCTCACTAAACAGTTGGGTGGCAACACACCACTCCCCTATCAATAGGCATGTTCAGTGATTCACCGCATGATGAATCACGACAACACTCGTTGTCAACCTGTCATGACACTGTTTAGACACATGATATAGGTCCGATGTTTTTGGGCCCTTGCGCGCGGAATCCGCGCCCGCCCCGTGATCGCCGTTCACCCAATTGGCTGTGCCAATCAAGTCCGACATCAGGATCGGCGAGCAACTGGCAAATTCGAACGGCCTCTCACACCTTTTGGCTCTGGCGAGCCATGGGCATTCGCCCGTAGCATGGAAGAGGTCGATACTGACAATGGATGCCGCGAGCACCAGGTGATAACCACAAATCGGATAATGCGTTAATACTGCCGACTGATGGATTTCGGAAGGAAGACTGCATGCCGCTGCCAAACGACATTCCCAAGACTGTTTCCATGCGAGAGCGCTGCTGGATACGCCGCCTCACGGTCATCATTACGTCAATGTGCTTGATCGCGTTGGTCGCGGCCTGCGGTTCGAACTCGTCTGAGACCCCAACCAGCGCGGGGGGACAGGCGTCGACGAGCACTTCGACAGCAATCGCCACGACTGGAGCCGCAACCGCAACGTCCACGTCTCAATCGACGCAGGCGGCAACTGAGGTCGTCACGCCAACCGGTGGATCGTCGTCGACGCCAGTCGGAAGTCCAAGTACCGACACGACGACGTTCAACCTCTATTTCCTGCGGCAGGACAAGCTGGGCGTTGCCCATCGAACCGTTCCCAAGACGCAGCAGGTTGGCGCAGCCGCTCTGCAGGATCTCCTCAAGGGGCCAAACGCCGATGAGCAATCTGCCGGGTTGAGCAGCGACATCCCAGCCGCGACGCAGTATCTCGGACTGACCATCGCGAATAAAGTTGCCACCGTGAATCTGTCGAGCGAGTTCGCGTCAGGCGGTGACAACGTTTCGCAGACCGCCCGACTCGCCCAGGTCGTCTTCACCCTGACGCAGTTCTCGACGGTCGACCAGGTCAGCTTTCAGGTCGACGGCAAAGCCGTGACGAGCTTCGGCAGCGCGGGGATCGCGCTCGATCACCCGGTAGCCAGATCCGACTATGAAAATGTGACTCCGGCGATTCTGGTCGAGTCGCCCGCGGTCGGCGACACCGTCACGTCGCAAGTACGCCTTACCGGCAGCGCCAACACCTTCGAAGCCGCATTCACCGTCGACGTGCTCGATGCCAACGGCAACCTGCTGCAAGAGCAGCACGCTACCGCCACGTCGGGAACGGGCACGCGCGGCACGTTCGACGTGAGCGTTCCGTTCAACGTCGCTCAACAGCAGTCGGGGAAGATCGTGGTGTTCGAACTCTCGGCCAAGGACGGGTCGAAGACCAACGTCGTCGAGATCCCGGTGACGTTGGCGCCGCCCAAGTAGCACCGAATCAGTCGGCAGTCAACTCGCGGAGTCGCACGTCGAGCGAGGTGTAGCGCCGCGAGATACGGTCGTTGCGCACGGCGATGGCGATCGCTTTTGGCTGTGCTACCAGCACGACTAGCTCGCGCGCCCGCGTGACCGCGGTGTAGAGCAGATTTCGCTGCAACATGACGTAGTTGGCAGTCAGGAGCGGCATCACGACCGCACGAAACTCGGAGCCTTGCGCCCGGTGGACCGATATGGCAAACGCGTGGCTGAACTCGTCCAACTGTGAGAAGGGGACGGTCAGTTCACGTCCATCGTCGAGGGCTAGCCGCATCGATTGGTCGACCTGATCGATGGAACGTATTACCGCCATGTCACCATTGAAGACTTCGAGCTGATAATTGTTGCGCAGCGCGATGAGCCGGTCCCCGGCGCGATAGTGACGACCGGAGATGCGCAGTTCCGGTTGGCCCTGGGCGGGCGGATTTAGCGCCGCCTGGAGCGTTTCGTTCAGTCTGCGTGTCCCGGTCGCCCCACCGTTCATCGGGCAAAGGACCTGTATCTGCTCGGAGCCGATGCCGTACGCCTTGGGTAGACGCCGCTGCACCAGGTCCTGAACGATCTCAGCCGCCTCTTCCGCCGCGTCGGCCCCATCGGAAACCCGCACCACGGCAAAGTCTCGGACAGATCGGCCCGTCTGCGGCATCTCGCCATTGTTGATGCGGTGCGCATTTCGCACGATCGCGCTGGCCTCCGCTTGCCGGAAGATCGCCTCAAGGCGCACAACCGGGATCGACTCGCTGGCGATCAGGTCATGAAGCACGTTGCCGGGGCCAACCGACGGAAGCTGATCGGCATCACCCACGAGCAAGAAATGGCAGCCGGAGGGAAGCGCGCGCACCAGCGTGTTGAAGAGGTAGACGTCCAGCATCGACGACTCGTCGACCACCAGCAGGTCGGCGTCGAGCGGATTGTCCTCATCGTAGGCGGCGGAACCGCCGGGCTGGAGCTTCAACAAGCGGTGGATGGTTCGTGCTGGGTGGCCGGTCAGCTCACTGAGCCGTTTGGCGGCGCGGCCGGTCGGCGCGACAAGGAGGACGCGCGCCCGCTTGGCGCGAGCAAGCGTCACGATCGATCGGACGGTGGTGCTCTTGCCGGTGCCCGGTCCACCAGTCAGTACGGTCACATGATTCGTCAATGCAGCCTGCACGGCCTCGATCTGGCGCTCGGCCAGAGCCGGGATACGCCGCACGTTCACGAGCCAATCGAGCGCCGCATCCCAGTCAATCGATTCGAAGACCGCTAGACGATCAACCGGTGACGTGATGAGTCGCACCAGTCGGCGAGCGCTGGCCATCTCGGCGCCACCCAGCGACGCCAGATAGATGCGCTCCTCGCCGTCCCGCTCCTCGACAAAGACGTCCCGATCTGCGATTAAGCGCGGCATGGCCGCGTCGAGCTGATCGACCGTGCAATCGAGCAGGCGCGCGGCTGATTCGAACAGCACGTCGCGCGGCAGGTAGACGTGGCCGTTATCGTCCGCGGCTGACGTAAGTGCATGACGCAGTCCAGCCGCGAGACGATCAGGTGAATCGTGCGGGATGCCGAGCTCGGCGCCGATGTCGTCCGCCGTCTTGAAGCCGATGCCCCAAATATCCCGCGCCAGTCGATACGGATCGTTGCGCACGACGTCAACCGCGTCGTCGCCATATTGTTTGTAGATGCGTACCGCATGGCCGGTATGCACGCCGAGCCCCTGCAGGCAGATCATCACGTCTTTGATGGCTCGCTGCTCCATCCAGGCCGCGATGATCGAGGCAGCTCGCTTCTGTCCCAATCCACGCACTTCGCGCAGTCGCTCTGGTTCTTCGTCGATGATCGTCAGGGATTCCGGTCCGAAGTGGTCCACGATCCGCTTGGCAGTGACCGGGCCGACGCCGCGAATCAGGCCCGAACCGAGATACTTGCGAATCCCTTCGGTGGTTGCGGGAAGAAGCGTCCGGAAGGTCGACACGCGGAACTGCCGTCCGTGCTGAGGATGAGTGGTCCAGACACCTTCAAGCTGGATGCGCTCGCCCGGATTCACCCCAGACATTTGGCCGACGGCCACGATCTCCGCGCCTCGTTGCGTGCGGAGCTTCAGGACCGTGTAACCACTGGTCGGATGCTGATAGGTAAGCCGCTCGATGACGCCGTCCATGGTCGACGCCCCGTGATATCCGTTGTCGACTTCGAGCTGTGACATGCTGGCGAGTTCTCTTCGCGGGTCAATGGGTCAGTGGCAAATAGGTCGGCTTTTCGATACTCAAGTTTACCTTTTACAGCGTATCGAGAACGACATTGGATCCGGTTCAACGCGCCCGAACGTCTCCTGGTCGCTCCGGCGCGAATTGAGTACGCTTAAATCTGATCGCATACTCGTCTTCCATCTTGTGAGGCTTCCGTGTGGATTATCATGCCGCTGATCTACATTATGTCGTGGCGCAGCTGCCGTCGCTTCGGGCAGGCGTTTAGCGAGACCGCGTCCTGGGTCGTCGGATACATGATCGCCACCGGCATCCTGCTGATGCTCCACTTCGGCGGCGTCGGCATGATCTCGGCAACTCCCGATGATCCCTTGCAGATTGTGGCAGTCGTCGGCGGATTCATCGGCATGGCGGCCAGCCGCTATCTGTGGAAGCGGCGGGGCGGACACCTCGAACCGGTCAAGAACCCGCTCACAGACAATCGCTGGTTTCGTGGCGCCCGGGCCGCGGTGAGAGCCTCTGTTTCCGGTGGCAAGTCGGCGGCACCGAAGCGTCCACAGCAGAGCGCTCCGGTGACGCGCCAGGTTTCGGCGACGCCGACCAGCACCACCGCAAAAAAGGCGTCTCCGCGACCGTCGAGTCCAGCACGACCGTCAAGTTCGGACGGAAAGACCTCGGCGCAAAAGTGGGGGCGTGTCGTCGGCGCCATGCTCACGCCGCCTGACTCCCGGCGTCGACCGCCGCAATAATCCTCAGCCTCGACATCCAAATGCGATCTTCGCGGATCATCCTGTAAGATGCAGGGCGGTCGCTGTGACTGGGATACAGCGCATCCCACTGGACTATGTTCAGTGGAGATGGGATCCAAGCACGTTTCTGCGGAGGTGAAATGACACGGGAAGAAGCCTGGGCGCTCGTCAACGAATACACCACTCAGCCACATCTGATTCGTCACATGCTGGCCGTCGAGGCCGCCATGCGCGCATATGCCGAACGCTTCGGTGAGGACGCCGACACCTGGGGACTAGTTGGGCTGCTACACGATTTTGATTACGAGCAGAACCCGGACGTCAGCGTCGAAGGACATCCGATCGTTGGCGCGCGCATTCTGGAGGAGAAGGGCTGCTCGGCGGACGTGACTCGTGCGATCCTGGCCCACGCCTCCGAGATCACCGGCGTTCAGCCGGAATCGCGTATGGAGCAGACGCTGGTGGCGGTCGATGAACTGACCGGCTTCCTGGTCGCGGTAGCTCTGGTGCGACCCAGCAAGAGCATCCTGGACGTCGAGGTCAAGAGCGTGCGCAAGAAGTGGAAGACCAAAGAATTCGCCGCGCCCGTCAACCGAGAAGAGATCGAACATGCTGCCGCCGGTCTTGGCATGGAGCTCAACGACCATATCCAGGTGGTGCTCGACGCCATGAAGAGCTGCGCCGCCGAGCTTGGCCTTGAGCGACAGGCGGTCGCCTGAGCCTCGATCCGACTAGTCTTTCGCCGCCGCTCGCGTCATCGATCTGAGGAGCGTGACTACTTCATCGGTCGAGGTAAGGTCGGGCAATACGGCGTCGGCACCGGCCGCCTCAAGCTCCGCTTCAGTGAATCGACCGGTCGCCACGGCCAGACAGGCGACGTTCCCCGCGTGAGCCGCGGCGACATCATGGGGAGTGTCGCCAACCACCACCACATTTTCCGGACTAAATGTGTCATGGAATTGTCGCCGGGCGCGGTCGAGCGCGAGCGGAACCAGTTCGCTACGTCGCTCCACCTCATCGCCAAACGCGCCGATCGGGAAGAAGCGCTCGAGTCCGAGACGGGCCAGCTTGACCTCGACGACGCCGCGGATCCCTCCCGTCAAGAGCCCGAGCGCGAAGTCGTTCGACGCAGCGAGCCGTTCGAGCAGCGCCCGGATTCCTGGAAGCAGATCGGAATCTCCCAGTCGACCACTCCAGGCCGCGCGATAGCTTTCCGTCGCCGCATCGACCATGGACAACAGCACCGCCAGATCGAGCTCATCCGACAATCCTCCCGCGCGCACGATCTCGCGCAGGATCTGCCGATCGACTTTACCGTCGAACTCGAAGTCACGCACCGCCACACGTGCAGACGGAAATGCCGCGAGCACACAGTCATCAATGGCGTCGAGGTGCGCGGGATCGCCCCGAGCGATGAGCGTCCCGTCGACGTCGAAGAGGATGAGCCGCCTCAACGTATGCGCCACGTAAATGTGAGCGGCGGCGTCATTTGTGGTCTTCGCCAGTCGGCCAAGAGGTTCCTTGAACGACGATCGATTCGCTGTCGTACCAGCGCTCGCGCACCGCGCCGACGAGGTAGAGCGATCCGGTCACCAGGATGTGATCGGTTGCCGACGCGCGATTCAGGGCGGCATCAATCGCCGCGCGAGGATCCGCGATGACCTCGACCGGCTTTCCCGCGTCGCGAACGATATTGGCGATTTCGTCGGTCGGCGCGCTGGAGCGCTCGGTGGCGCTTGGAGCGGTCACGATCACCTCGTCGGCGATAGGCGTCACGATGCGCGCGCCGGTTAGGAAGTCGTGCGCGTCCAGGGAGCCGAGTACGACGATGCGTCGAGATGGCTCACCAAGCCCTAACGCGCCCTGCACGAATGAGCGCATCTTGTCGGGATTGTGCGCGCCGTCAAGCACGACCAGCGGCGACTGCTGGACAATCTCCATGCGGCCAGGGAACCGGGTATCCGCGATCCCGCGAGCGATCAACTCGTCGCTGACGGCGTGAGGCTGCAGATCGCTCAATGGCACGGACTGCCGCAGCAGCCGCGGCCACATTCGAGCCCTGGAAATGTCCCGGGAAGCGTGGTCTTGAAGGTCGTCCCGCTGGCGCAGTCGAGGATTGCGGTTCCATCGGCGCCGGTCGAGACGACGTCGAAATCGCGTCCTTCCGCGATCTCGATCAGCGTCGATCCAGTCTCGCGCGCCTCTCGTTCGATCACGGCCAGCGCGTCTGGTTTCTTGACGGTGGTGACGGCTGGTCGGCCAGGCTTGATGATGCCCGCTTTATGCCAGGCGATCTCCGGAATCGTGCCGCCGAGCGTGCGCACGTGATCCAGGCCAATCGACGTGATCACCGCGACGTCGGAGAGCAATACATTGGTCAAATCGAAGCGGCCCCCCGCTCCCACTTCGATGACCGCCCAGTCGAGCTCCTCACGGGCAAACGAGAAAAAGGTGAGCGCGACCCAGAATTCGCCGTAGGTGAGCGGCGCGCCACCCTGCCCAACCCAACGTTTGATTTCCTGATCGAGCGCGGCGACGTGGTCGGCAAACCGGTCACCGGGCATCAAACGCGTATCGATCTGCAGTTTCTCCGTTTCGACCTGAAGGTATGGCGACACGTGCAAGCCGACGTGGTAACCGGCGGCATGCAGGATTCCGGCGATGAGGGCCGAGGTCGATCCCTTACCTGAGGTTCCCCCGACGTGAATCGACCGATACGACTGCTGTGGGTTACCGGCGAAATCGAGAAATCTTCGCAGCCGTTCGACCCGGGAAACGGCGCGCGCCCGAATCTCCTCTTGGGTCGATCCTGCCCGTGGACTCGGTGGCCCCTGGATCAGACCGTTGATGTATCGCGAGGCCCACTCGTATCTGCTGAGCGCCGACCCGCCGACCATTGATCGCCCTCTCTCGCCTGGAAATCGTTCGATCTCAAACTCACGAATTGTATCAACGGTCTCCCGCAACGTACCGGTCATCGACGGTACCGCTGACGCCAGATGTTACAAATTCATTACAAGTTTCTTACACCGTCCCAATCGTTCCAACATGTTACGAGGATGTTACGGAAAAATTGTCGCGCGTGCGATCCCACTGTGGTATCCAACATCATGTAACGCAATCGTCGACCAGAAACCCGCGAAGGTACATTGGGTTTCGGTCGTCGGGTGCAAGGAACTGGTGGACCGTTATCTGAGGGGGACGATATGTCGATGGCCTCGCAACGAAAGCGGCGCGGGATGTGGATTGTCGACCGCACTGCTGATCGCGACGTTCTTTTCGAGTGTTCTGGCGGTTGCGCCAGCCGGGGCCGTAGCTCCGACCGTGCTCTACGTCAACGCATCGGTCGGATCTCCCGGCAATGGCAGCTCGTGGGCGGCGGCATATGCCAACGTTCAGGACGCGCTGACGTTCGCGACCACCAACAGTGGGAACCAATACGAGATCTGGGTGGCACAGGGAGACTACAAGCCGACGACCGGTGTAGATCGCACCGTCAGCTTCGCGTTCCCGAGCAACGTCTCGACGTATGGCGGTTTCGCGGGAACTGAAACGGCGCTCGTCGATCGCGATCCAGCCGCGAACGTCACGATCCTTGACGGTGATATCGGAACGACCGGCAGCAACACCGACAACACCTATCGCGTGGTGACGTTTGGTGCTGGTGTCGGAAACGCCAACGTCCTGGATGGCTTCACCATCGAAAACGGAAACGCCAACGAGCCGATCAACATCAACAATCCATTCGCCCAAATCGCCGACAGCGGTGCCGGAATCTACCTGTCCGGTTACGTTGCCCCGACCCTCTCCAACCTGGAGATCATGTCGAATAGGGCCGACAACGTGGGCGGAGGACTCTACAGCAACAACTCCAGCCCATTGGGCGATCGCCTCTTCGTGCATGGAAACACGGCCCCGACCGGCGGTGGAATCGCGACGTCGCTCGGCGCGCCGTGGATCCAGAACAGCATCATCTCCGGCAACACCGGCTCCCATGGCGGCGGCCTGTACGTCGGCGATGGGAATTCGTTCCGCCTGGTCAACAGCATCATCAGCGGCAACCGAGCCATAACGCAGTCGCCGTTCAATGGTCAGGGTGGCGCGGTGTCGTTCTACGGATCGACGTCAGCCATCACGCCGACCATCATCAACACCACCATCACAGGCAACTACTCTGACGGCACTACTGGTGGAATCTCGGCGTCGTCATTCGTCTCGCCGCACATCGACAACAGCATCATCTGGAACAACGCGGATCCGAATGGCAACACCGGCGCGTCGGAGTTCTCGCACGACGTCTTCGGCGGCAGCACCTACATCAACTCGTCGATCGTGCAGGGCGGTTGCCCGACCGGCAGTCACGTCTGCACCAACGTGATCGACGCCGATCCGCAATTCATGACGCCGGTCGATCCGACGACGGCTCCGACGACCGCTGGCGACTTCCGTCTGGGTACGTTCTCACCAGCGATCGACGTGGGCGACAACGGCCTCGTCCCAGGAACAATCACGACCGACATCATCGGCAACGAGCGCATCTTCGACTATCCG
Source organism: uncultured Chloroflexia bacterium (assembly GCA_963822235.1). GTDB lineage: Bacteria > Chloroflexota > Chloroflexia > Thermomicrobiales > Thermomicrobiaceae > CALAGB01. The sequence continues at coordinate 582,459 of CAWGGU010000001.1, read as the reverse complement.
CTGGTCGCGAGCGCGGGCGCGGTGGTCGACATGGGTGCATACGAGGCCATGACTCCGCAGAGCACGGCGAACGTCAGCGTGTTCGCTACGGCTTTCGGGTCCTCGTACGGTGGCCCATTCTCATTCTTCCGAGGCACGTTCCTCTCGCTGAGAGTGAGAACCGGCACCAACGGTTCACCGGTTGGCAGCCTCAGCTTCAGTTCGGGGATGACCTCGGTTCGCAGCAACACGTTCACCACCTTGATCTACAACAATCAGATGCTCCTGGTCATTGGCCAGGCTCAACTGTTCAACGGTCAGATGGTCACGTTCCAGTTCACGGTTACCGCGCCGAATCACCGGTTCAGCATGGCGGTGATGCGTCTCACGTTGAGCAACGGCTTCGACAGCGGTGACGTTCACGGGTTGATTCTGATCAACTGACGCTTCAGGGGATGAGACTCGGTGGCGGCCTACCTGCCGCAGGCTCTCCTCACGGCGAACCAAAACACAGGATCCCCTGGTAGCAGCAGGAGTGGAGCCAGCCCAACGGCTCCGCTCCTGTTTTGATCTTCGTTTCACCGCTCCCGTATGCTGGTGTCTCATGAGATGGTCGAACGTGACGAGCATTCGGCATCGAGACAAGGGAATCATGTCGACGATCACCTTCAACATGCGACCGGTCCCGCCGTTCAGGCTCGACCTCACCGTCTGGGCACTCAAACGGCGGCCGGAATATGTGGTGGATGCCTGGGACGGTCTGACCTACCGCCGCGTGCTACGAATCAATGGTGCTCCGGTCGCGCTGGCGATCCAACAGCGGGGCACCGTCGATGATCCCGACATGGTGGTTGAAGCCAATTCGTTCACGGTCGGAAGCATTGGCGTGGATGACATTGCTGGTGAGGTGAGCCGTCTCCTTGGTACCGAGCTGGATCTGAGCGCCTTCTATCGACTGGCCGCGGATGACGAGCCGCTCGAGAACCTCGCGAGCCGCTTTCGCGGCTTCAAGCCGCCGCGATATCCCACGCTCTTCGAATGCCTTACGAACGCGATTACCTGCCAGCTCTTGAGCCTGAACGTTGGGCTACGGGTCGTGTCGCGATTGGTCGAGCACTACGGACTACGGATGTCCCCTGACGCTCCGCCCGCGTTTCCGGTCCCATCCGAGATCGCCGCGGCCGATCCGGACCACTTGCGGTCGATCGGGTTCAGTCGCCAGAAAGCGCGGGCTCTGATCGAGCTGGCTCAGGGGATCGACGCGGGGCATGTCGACCTTGAAGCGCTGGCACACCTCGACGACCACGAGGCGATCAAACGTTTGACGTCGCTGCGGGGAGTGGGTCGTTGGACCGCTGAATACGCGTTGCTGCGTGGGATGGGGAGGTTGCACATCTTCCCAGGAGACGACGTTGGTGCGCGCAACACGCTGCAGCACTGGGCTGGTACGGATCAGCCACTTACCTATGAAGCCGTGGCGGAGTTGCTTGGCCGTTGGAAGCACTGTGCGGGGCTGCTCTACTTCCATATGTTGCTGCTCGGTCTCGATTCGAAGGGACGCTTCGAAACCCACCCGATCCGGCGCGAGACTGTCACGGATTCGTGAGGCAAGCGGGTGATCTCTTACGCGGATGTCACCACGGAGGCTCTACAATGAATTGGGGTCTCGCACCTGGCGCGCGACCTCTGGTTTGCTCCCAACTATCTTGCCAACGCATCGGAGGAAACAGAAATGAGCGGCAACGCAAAGGCTCGTGGCGAACGTGTCGTGCAACCAGAGGCTGGCGTTGTGACGTCTCCGATGAACCGGCTGCGCCTCTACAACTTCGTCGTTGGCATCGTGCATCTAGCACAGGCTGCGGCCATCTTCGCGCTGAGCAATGATTTCTCCCTGCCCGTCACGGCATCGTTCATGACCGGTGCACCCGGTTCGGCCCTGTCACAGCGCGAGACGCTGTTCGATATCCGCATCGGACCCGTCGTGGGAGGATTCCTGCTGCTTGCCGCCATCGACCACTTGCTGATGGCAGCACCAGGGATCTGGCCTTGGTATCGCGAGAACCTGGCAAAGGGAATCAACTACGCACGTTGGTGGGAATACTCCATCAGTGCGTCAGTCATGATCGTGCTCATCGCTATGGTCACCGGAATCAGCGACATCGGCGCATTGATCGCCATCTTCGGTGTCAACGCGGCGATGATCTTCTTCGGGATGGTCATGGAGATCATGAACCGGAACCGGGGTTCGGTGAACTGGACACCGTTCCTGTTTGGTTGTGTCGCCGGCATCGTCCCGTGGATCGTCATCGCCTACCAGTTCGTTGGGGCGGCGAATCGATCCGCAGGACCTCCAGGTTTCGTCTACGGGATCGTGATTACACTCTTTGTGCTTTTCAATAGTTTTGCAATCAACATGGCTCTGCAATATGCGAAGCGTGGGCCATGGCGAGACTACCTCTTCGGGGAGAAGACGTACATTCTCTTGAGTCTGACGGCGAAATCGCTGCTGGCATGGCAGATATTTGCGAATACGCTCTTTTGATCGCGTAAGGCGACGCGGCGAGCTGCCCAACATGCGTCGTCCGTATTTGCGATCAAACCGCCTGCTCATACCGGACTCAACGGGAAGGCGTTGTCCGGCTTGACTCGGCCAAGCTCAGCACGCGGCCAACCAGGCGCTGCAACTCTTCGCGCTCTTCGGGGTCGAGAGGTTCGAGCAGATTCGCTACCGCCTGACGGCGTCGCTTCCGCCAACTCTCGACCTTACAGCGGCCCTCCTCGGTCAGCGTGATCTCGACCACACGTTCGTCGGAGACGCGGCGCTCACGGCGCACGAGACCGGCGCTCTCGAGACGCTTGCAGGCGATGGTTGCCGAGCTCTGGGACACGCCGAGGGCGGCAGCCACCTCACCAACCGTCAGCGTGCCACGATTGCGCAACTGATGCAGCAGCCAGAACTGCTGCGACGTGGCCTCGCCCTCGCGAATGGAGTAGGAGACGTGCCGCAGCCACCGCCAGAGATCGAACAGTTCTTCGACGAGCTGATCGGTCGACGCGAGGTTGTCGCTCGGCACGTCGTGTCCTTTCGCGCTACTGAACCACGTCCGCACGTCCAGCGTCGTTCAGACATTTCGTTCGCGCGGATGCACCGGTTTGGTCTTCCAACTGAAAGACCGCTTCGCTCTCAGGAGCGTGCTCGCCGGATCGTGGAACCCATTCGTACGATTTGATGTTTCCTCGATTATAGCCGGGATTTCATGCATAGATCACGTACGATCCACGCGTCCCTCGCTCGCGCTGGTGCCGAACCGTGAAGTGAATTAGAGTGAGGTATCCAGACACCGGAGGATTTTCAGACGGACGAGAGAGGCAAGCAATGAACGCGCTAGTTCAGGAGCTCAACCGACTGTGCGATTCACAGCCATTTCACACCGGGTGGTATCTGAAGGACCTGCATACCGGTCAAGAGGCCAACCGACACGGCGACCTGATCGGACCATCCGCCAGCACGCGGAAGGTCTCGATCCTGATGGCCGCCATGAAGGAGATTCACGAAGGTCGGCTTTCGTTCGATCAGCCGTTGACGCCCGACCCGAAGTATCAGATCAACAACTCCGGCTGTTTCCGCTATTTCCAGCCAGGTTTCACGCTGCCACTCTTCGATCACCTGGTGATGATGATCATCGTCAGTGACAACGTCAGCACCGGCATGCTGGTCGACATGTTGGGAATCGATCTCATCAACGACTACTCACGGTCGGTGGGAATGGCGAGCACCACCCATCGCGACAACATTCCACCCGGCACTCTCACCTGGGATCACGCGCCGGACGCAACCAACGCCACCACGCCGAACGACGTGGGCATGCTGCTGTGCAAGATAGTCGACGGCGCTCGCGACGAGGCGGCCGCGGCAATGCTCGGGGTGACGTCGGAGCTCTGCCGACGCGCAATCGAGATCATGAGCTGGCAGCAGCTCACCAATCGCCTGCCCTACCTGATGCCCCCCGATGCGGTGGTGGCGCACAAGACTGGGCGTGGAGTGCGCAACTACAGCGACGTCGGCATCATCCATCGGGGTGACGACCCTCGCTACGTGCTGACGGTCTACACCGACCAGGTACGGCCCGAATTGGCCGACGGGCGGGCGGGACGCGGCGCCGCGCATCTGCACATCGCCACGCTCTGTCGCACCTGCTGGGACCATCTGGTGCTGAACAGTTGACTCGGCGGATAGTCTAGCTGGTCTCCATGAAATCGGGTCCGTCAAAGCGATCCCCAATCGCGTGCCGCCATGACTGAAGACTCTCGCCCAATTTGGCCCGCGTTCGTCCTGGCGTCATCATTATTCGCGATCTTCGGCGGGTTCCTCCTCGGGGGAATGCTCTTCCTGCTCAGGTCGATCTCCGAGGACGGCGGCAGCTGGAGCTCAGGCGCAACTCAGGCACACGGTCACGTCCAGCTATTCGGCTGGGGCGGACTAACGGTGCTCGGCATCGGACTCCACTTCCTCCCCCGTTTGATGAGCGTGCAGCTGACGCGCAGCCGTGTGCCGTGGCTCATCCTCGGATTCTTGAGTGCGGGACTGTTGCTGCGCGCAGTTGCCGGGCCGACCGTATCGGCAGCGCCAAGGGGTGATCTGCGCGCTTGGGCGATGAGGGGTCTGCTACTCTCGGCGTCACTCGAGCTGATCGCGGTGCTGATCGCCATCTGCATGGTGGGGGCGTTGTTCCGGCGTTGGTTCGTTGGGTCCAGAACCGTCCCGTCACGGGGCGTCGCCTCGCTCATCGTCCTGGCCTTCACCTCACTCGGCGCAGCGATGTTGATCAACGTTATCGGCACCATCGACGCGTCGACTTCGTCCCTTACGATCGTGCCGTTTTGGGCAGACGACTCTACCGTCATGTTGGGGCTGGTTGGTTTTCTGACGAGTATCTCGATTGCGATGTCGGCCAGACTGTTTCCGCTTTACGCGCAGACGTACCTGCCGCGGGAGCGATGGTTGAGAGTGACCGTGCTGTTGCTGCTTGCCGGAATCATCGGCAGAGGGGCCGGGATCATCTCAGGCGCCCGCTCTGTTACCGGAGCAGGGGAGATTCTTCTGGCGGGAGCCATGATATGCGCGATCGTCACGCTCAACGTGTTCCAGAAACGGCGACAATTGCCGAGACGACGGGTCCGTATCGTCACCAACCCTTTGCAGCTTCACATCGTCAGCGCGTACATCTGGCTCGCGGTGGCGGCGATATGTGGATTGCTGCACGGCGCGAACCTGCTCGGAGCTGAGCATCTGGAATCCGCCGCTCGATGCTGAACGGCACGCGCTTGGCGCCGGATTCATTACGTTGCTGATTCTTGGCATTGGCTCGGAGATGCTTCCCGGACTTGCGAGGCAGCCGTTGCGCTGGCCACGCCTACGCTGGGCCACGCTTGCGTTCGCAAACGCCGCGGCAATGTTGCGGGTCGCACCACTTCTCATCCAGACCAGCGAGAGCCATGTGACGTCGGCAATCTTGAGCGGGGCGGGGCTTCTCGGAGCGCTCGCGATTGGCGTTTTCCTGGTGAACCTACGCCTGCGATTTTCTGTCGAACAAAGGGAAATATCAGTCTCTAACGCCAACCAATAGATCAGCCTGTCCGATGGTACAGGAAGATTACTGTCCGGTCACTACGAAAAATCTGGTCCTTTCGGCGGATGTGCCCACACCGGACCGATCCTATGATGTCTACAGACAAATGAATGGTGAGGCGACGGACGGACGGTCACTCGGAACAGCCTCTTTGAATCGCAAGGATGTGGTCCTGCACCGTCCGCCAACGAAACAGAATGAAAACCCGCAGAGGTGGCGCGGGTACGTCGCAAAGATTTGCTCACCGCGGAGTGGCAATTACCTCTGTCACACCGTGACCTCCAATCCCTCTCAGTCGAGGTGGCCACCGACACCTGACACTTCCCCCTAATCGAGGGTTCGCTCGTCCCCGCACGGAAACGTGGAGCGAACCCTCTGGCCCCTTCTCTCGACGACTGACTTCACGAATCTTCACGCCCTGGTCCCGCCAATCGAGTATCCTGAGGACAACGCCGACGCGTGCCAGTGATTGGAGGATCGATGTCGGCCTCACGCGGTCTCTACCGCTCCCGCAAGCACCGTATGGTCGCAGGAGTCGCGGCGGGTCTTGCCGAACGATTTAGCGTCCCCATCTGGATGATGCGGTTCCTCTGGATCTTGCTCCTCATTCCGGGTGGCATTCCCGGCATCATCCCATATGTGATTCTTTGGATCGTCATGCCGCTCGAACCACGAGACGAGTTCGTTTAGTCGCCTCACCGATCCAGACCGCATGAAGCCCCGCTCGCCGTTGTGCGTCGGGAGTTCAGCATGCGACCGGGAGGCAGACCGGACTTATGATATCCTTTGGTTTAGAAATTCAACTCCATGCCGTGGATAACCACCGGCTGCTACAATCCCCAATGCTGCGCTGAATCCTGGGAGGCGGAAGTGAGGTCTGGATGTCAAACAACGGCTTGACCAAGGAGCAGATCATTGATGCTCTGCGACCGGTCAATGACCCCGAGATCGGCCGGAGTCTCGTCGACCTCGGCATGATCAAAGACGTGGTCATCAACAACTACAACGTCATCGTCCACGTTGAACTGACGACTCCCGCGTGCCCGCTGCGCGAGGACATCAAGAACGATGTCACGGTCGCGGTCAAGGGTGTGAGTGGCGTGCAGGACGTCGACCTCAAATTCACCGCACGAGTCCGTCCCAGTGGCGCGGGCATGACGAACCGTCAGCAGATTCAGGGCGTCAAAAACGTCATCGCGGTCGCCAGCGGTAAGGGCGGCGTGGGCAAATCGACCGTGGCGGTCAATATGGCCATCGCGCTGGCGCAAGATGGCGCGTCGGTGGGATTGCTGGATGCCGACGTCTACGGCCCGAGCATCCCCATGATGATGGGCATTCAAGCTCAGCCGATGATGCGCGACAACAAGATCGTCCCGCTCGACGTCTACGGCGTGAAGATCATGTCGATTGGCTTCCTGATCGAGCCGGGCAAGGCTCTCATCTGGCGCGGTCCGCTCGTCTCCCAGCTCGTGACGCAGTTTCTCAAGGACGTCGATTGGGGCGAGCTCGACTACCTGGTGGTCGATCTCCCGCCTGGAACCGGCGACGCGCAGTTGACGCTGGTGCAGCAGATTCCCCTTTCGGGCGCCGTCATCGTCACGACACCGCAAAATGTGGCGTTGGCTGACGCGGTCAAGGGGCTGGCAATGTTCCGCGAGGTGAAGACCACCATCCTCGGCATCGTCGAGAACATGAGCTATTTCATATGCCCGAACTGCGGCGAAGAGACCGATATCTTCGGCAGTGGAGGCGGTCAGCACGTCTCGAACGAGTACGAAGTGCCGTTGTTGGCGCGCATCCCGCTCGAGTCGTCGATTCGCTCAGGCGGAGACGCCGGACAGCCGATCATCGTGTCGGATCCTACGTCGGCTCCCGCCGAGGCGTTCCGCCACGCCGCCAGGCAAGCAGCTGCGAGACTGGCGGTCGACGCAATGAAGAAACCGCGCCGCGAGCGCATCATGTTGCGCCCGACGTAGTTCGCTTCCGATAGATGGGCATGGCGGTAGATGCCAGTTGCCACCCACGTCTTGGTCATTGGTCGTTGGCTGCGATGCGCTTGATGTCCAAGTAGCGAACGGCGAAGTGTGCAATCTCCTACAACCGAGCACAACGAGAATACTGCCGCCCAATGGGCGGCAGCGCTGCATCGACCGGACCGAACTGACCACTAGGCGTCCTGCACCACCAGGACGGTCACCATGCCATACATGCCGTGGTCGGACTCAGCGTGGGACAGGATGTGGCAGTGGAACGCCCAGGTGCCGACCTCCGTCGCGTCCACGATCGAGTCCCAGCGCTCACCCGGAGCGATCATCAGCGTGTCGCAGTACCACGGCTGCGGCTGGAGCCAACCGTCCTTTGCAACGACCAGCTGCGGCATCCCGTGTAGATGCATCGGGTGGATCATGTTCCCCTCATTCATGTAGCGGATGAGGACTTTCTGGCCCTTTTTGGCGACAAGGGGCTGGGTCGCTGGGAAGCCCTTGCCGTTGATGGTAAAGCCGCCCAGGCCGTCGTTGAGCACCATCGTGTACTCGACGTCGAACGGTGGCCGCGAAGTCGGGTCCTTGGGCTCGACGATGAAGGGGCCGAGCATTCCGCTCGTGGTCTGGACCATGGCGTTATGGTGCGAGTGATACATATGCGAGCCGACTGGCTTGGCGGTGAACTCGTAGGTGAAGGTCTCGCCTGGCTTGATCGGCGGCTGGGTGATGAACGGGACGCCGTCCATGGCGTTCGGCAGAATCAACCCGTGCCAATGCACGGTGGTGCTCTCGTTCAGTTCGTTGGTGACCACGATGCGCACATTATCACCTTCAGTGACTCGGATCTCCGGGCCCGGCACGACGCCGTTGTAGCTGTAGGCGTCCACGAACGTTCCAGATGTGACCTCCCATTTCACATTCTTGGCGGTGAGCTGGAAGACTTTGGTCTCGCCATCCATCGTGTAGTCGAGCGGTTGACCGCCGAGTCCCTGGGTCAGGGCGGGGAAGGCTTTAATCCCGGCCTCCGTCATGGAGTCCATATCCATCGCGGGCGCGGTGGCGGTGGCGGTAGCGCTGCTGCTACTCATCTCCGGCATCGCGGTGCCGGCGGTCACCGTGTTCATGGCGTACGGCTTGTTCAAGTCACTACTTCCGCCGCAGGCTCCCAGAACCGTAGCCCCCACCCCCGCGATCCCGAGCGCGCCCACAAACGACCGGCGCGAGAATCGCTGTGTGAACCCAGACATGTCCACTCTCCTCAACGTCGCGCGGCTCGCGCGCCCAAATTGTCCAAATCTCTGCCGACCCCATCCGTGGTCTCAGGTTTGTCACATCGTATGAGTCGAGAATGACAAGCACACAACACATCGGCATTTGATGTGTCAATGTTGTGAACAATTGGAGACCTGAGAGCGACGCGATCATACCTTGAGCCCAATTCCTGGGAGCGTCGTCAACGACGAAGGTGCGGACCGTTGTTAGCAGATCCGCTGATTCTGAGTGGCAGTGCCCTCGATTTAGCGCCGATCTCTGCGAGCCTCAACATTTCCCAGCTCGTCGGCGATAATCGACTTCATAGCAACTCAGGCGCGTTCAAAATAAGGACCGCTCCATGAAGATCAGCGACGTGCGAACCGCCGTCATCGCCGGAACTTCGAACGGGTACTCGTCGGCCGACCGGTCATTAAGGACGGTTTCATCATGCTCGACGATAAGCCGGGTCATGGTCTGGAGCTCAACGACGACGTCGCACGAGCCCACGTCAAACCCGGGACGAGCTACTTCGGGGAACGGTGACGATCTGGCACTTTCGTTCCCGGGTTGGTTTGTAGCGGAGTAGCTTGTCTGCTCCCGGCTTGACCCCGATGCCACTTTCGGATTCAGCAGAGATGTCGACAACTTCACTTCTTTCGAAAGGACGCCACGCATGACCACGCTGCCCCTCTACCACACCGGAGATCAACACGCGGATGCGTTGCTGGCGCCGATCGCCCGTTCTTTGGAGGAACTCACCCGGCGTGCGGAGCATTACGCCACGCGCCTGCGCATGTCGGACGGCGACCGCGAATTGGTCGAAATGGCGCAGCGCATCCTATCATCGCCCACGAGGACCTGCGTGACCTCCTCTCGGACGGGACCGGCCGTGAAGGAGTCGACGCGTGAACAATCGCAAGCGCGTCCTGATCACCGGAGCTGGTGGCCACATCGGCAGCAGTCTCAGTCAAAGCCTCAACGACCGCTACGATCTACGCCTGCACTTTCACCGGCAGCCTGACTCGGGCCCGAAGTGGATCACGTCGTAGCCGACATCTCCGAGTACGACGAGATCGCGCCAGCCATGGAGGGCATCGACGCCGTCGTGCATCTGGCCGGTTCGCCGCACGTCACCTCGCCGTGGGAGGCCGTGCATCGCACCAACATCGTCGGCACGTACAACGTCTTCGAATCTGCCCGTCTGGCAGGGGTGCGCAAGATCGTGTTCGCCTCCACCAACCACGTGATGGGCATGTATGACCGGGATCGGCAGTGGCCGGTCTATGCCGATCAGCCGGTGCGGCCCGACTCCCTCTATGGAGTCTCGAAGGCGTTCGGCGAGAGTTTGGGACGCCACTTTGCCGACGAACATGGCATATCGGTGGTCTCGCTGCGCATCGGCTGGTTTCTCGAACATCCGCACGATGAGATCGCCCGCTGGATGTGGCTCAGCCCGCGCGACTGCGCGCAGATCGTCTGGCGCTCCATCGAAACCGATATCGGCTACGGCGTCTTCTACGCCATTTCGGCCAACAGCGGACGACGCTGGGACATCACCGACACGGTCAACGTCCTCGGATACCGACCGCAGGACGATGCCGAGCGCTTCTTCACCGACGTTCAACCGGATGAGGAGGGATCGTGAAGATCACAGATCTGAAGTGCGCCCTGATCGGCACGCACCCCATCGTGCGCATCGTCACCGACGCGGGGATCGACGGCTTTGGCCAGGTGGAGTTCTACAAGCCCTACCTCAAGCCGCACGTCCTCTTCTATCGAGACGCGCTGCTTGGCGAGGACCCGACCAACGTCGAACGCGTGATGCTCAAGATCCGCCGTTTCGGCGCCTTCAAACCCTGGGGCAGCGCGGTGAGCGCGATCGAGATGGCGCTCTGGGACGTCGCCGGGAAAGCGGCTGGGCTGCCGGTCTACAAGCTCCTCGGCGGCAAGATCCGCGATCGAGTACGCGTCTACAATGGCGCGGTTCGCTTCCAGATGCCTGACTACACGCCGGACGGCTTCGCCGCGAACATGCGACAGATGAAGGCATCGCCCGAGAATTTCAGCATCATCAAGCAGGGAATCGCCTTTCACAGTCCGATGCCAAGCCGCATCCCTGACTTCTTCTACGGTGAGGCGCAGCCGCGCAGCTTCCACGGCAATCGCGACCGCGGGCTCCTCACCGAGCGCGGCCTGAACCACGTCGTCGATTGCGTCGCGGCCATGAAAGAGGTCCTCGGGGATGAGGTCGGGCTGGCGCTCGATTGCGGACCCGGCTTCACGGTGCCGGACGCCATCAAGCTTGCGCGGGCGCTCGAGCCATACAACGTCCTGTGGCTGGAGGACATGATCACCGGAGACTACGTCCCCTACACGTCGGCCGAGCTCTATCGCGAGGTGACCCACGCCACGACGACGCCGATCCACACCGGCGAGCAGGTCTATCTGCGCAACAACTTCAAGGACCTGATCGAGACCAACGCCGTGCGCATCCTCGGCCCGGATCCGTGCGACGTCGGCGGCATCGCCGAGCTGAAGTGGGTGGCGGAGTATGCCGACCTGCACGGCATCATGATCGCGCCACACGGCACCGGCAACGGCTTGCTCGGACTGGCGGCGCTGGTGCAGGTCTGCGCCACCTTGCCCGACAACTACATCGCCTTCGAGTACCCGATCGGCGATCCAGCCTGGTGGCACGACATCGTTGAGGGACTGCCGAATCCCATCGTCAAAGACAGCTTCATCGAGGTGTGGGACCGCCCCGGAATGGGCGTCAACCTCATCCCCGAGGAAGCGAAGCGCTATCTGAGCGAAGAGGATACGGGGTTCTTTGGGTAGGCGGGAAAATGATCTCGTGGAGTCGGATCGGATTACCCTTGTTTTCCGCTTCGCACCGCTGCGACCGCTGCATCGATAGCGGCGTCGAGTTCCTCGGCGGTGTAGCCTCGGTCGATCGCTTCCTGACGAATCGGCGCAAACGCATCGTCGAGGTCGCGTAGCCAGGGAGTGCCAGGATCAGCGCTCCTCAGTTCAGGGCATCGCTTCTGCCGATCGTCCTCGTGATTGCGTTTGTCAAATACCCGGTCGGTCATCAGTTTGGCCTCCAGATGAACTCCGTGAGATTCCGGTCCTTTGGGTTGAGCGCCCTCGCCAATCGCAGTTTTCCGCACCGGCCAGTTATGAGGCCAGTGGCTTCGATTATGGAGTCACCTGATACGACGGCTCTGGCCCAGAATTGTTTAGTTGATCATGTGTTCCGATGTAGTACCACTCAGTGTGATGCACTGGGTCATAGCCAATCTCCCACACTTGTACCTTGTTGCTGCTCGAGTAGTCCGCCGGGATCCTCGTCTTCCCACCGTCCTGGTTGACAAAGTAGAACCTCTCGTAGCCAATTGAACCCGGTTTGCCGTTGATGCTTACCGTGCACAGCTGTCCCGAAGCTGGAACTATGAATACGCGAAACAGCCCATGTATTTCGGCTGGAGGACAGTCTGGATCAGCCCATTGCACGACAATCCAGCCCTGGTACCCCGACGGGACATCCCATTCTTGAGGCTTGCTGATATAGCCCGAAAACACACCGGCCAAGATGCAGATCAGAAGCAGAGCGACAATTGACCCCATCGCCGCACCAAACCAAATTGCCAACCGTGTTCGAAGTGGGCGTCCAATTGTTGAACTGTTGGATTCGGTCACCGTCGCCATCCTCTCGATAGCCGATGTTACTCCAGCTACTGAATCGCTCACATGGGAAGATATTCCCTATTGACGTGACACGTCATGACCTCTGCTCTGTCGAAACGTGACAAATGCAAATGACTCTGGGCTACGCATGCGTCGCCCGTGCAAAACGGGAGCCGTTTTCATCCCATTTACTCGAATCTGGTACGATCATCAGCGCCCGCGCGAGATTCGCATTGTGGTCTGGCATCGCTGTGTGACTCGTGGCTGGGATACCGGGAGAGAGCCCTACCGCGCCTCTAGCGCGGAGCATGATCATGCTGGAGGAGATCGTTGAACTGCCCACATTGCAGCGCGGCGATGCCGTCTGACGCCAATTTCTGCTCGCGCTGTGGTCTTGAACTGACGCCTGAGGCACGCCGCTACCGACGCCGCGTGGTCGTCACCGGGGTCGGCGCCGTCTCGCCGCTCGGACTTACCGCCGAGGAGACCTGGGCGGGACTGGTCGCGGGCAAGTCTGGCATCGGACAGATCGAGCGCTTCGATCCGAACGAGATGCCGGTGCACATTGCGGGCGAGGTGCGTGGCTTCAGCGTCGGTGACTGGGTCGACGCCAAAACGGCCCGACAAATGGCTGTCTTTGCGCAATTCGCTGTTGCCGCGGCGGGCATGGCCATAAGCGATTCCGGACTGAGCAGCGAGAACGTCAATCAGGACCGGGCCGGAGCGATCATCGGCACCGGCGCGGGCGGCATGGCGACCATCATTGAAGCCCACGACACCGCCACACGCCGCGGTCTGATGCGCACGTCTCCCTTCTTCATGACGACGTTCCCGCACAACTTGGGCTCATTTCATGTGGCCAACACCTTTCGCTTCGTCGGTCCGAGTCTGACTGTCTCCACCGCTTGCGCGACCGGCGCGCAAGCCATTGGCGAGGCGGCCGAGGTTATTCGGCGCGGCCAGGCGGACGTCATGCTGGCTGGCGGCTCCGAGCATTCAGTGTTCCCGCTCTTCGTGGCCAGCTTTGCCGTGCAGCGCGCCGCGTCGACCTGCAACGATCATCCGGAGCGCGCCAGTCGCCCGTTCGACGCGACCCGAGACGGCTTCGTCATCGGAGAAGGCGCCGGGGTGCTTGTACTGGAATCGCTGGAGCACGCACAGGCACGCGGCGCGACGATCTATGCCGAACTGCTGGGGTACGCCAGCAGTAACGACGGTTACCACCCGATTGCACCCGAACCGGAAGGTCGCGGCGCATCCATCGCGATCACCAATGCCCTTGCCGATGCAGGCGTGGAACCCAACGCCGTCGACTACGTCAACGCGCACGCCGCCTCGACGCCCCTCGGCGACAAGGCGGAGACACTCGCCATCAAACGTGCCCTTGGTACCCGTGCCGCCGAGGTGCCGATCAGCTCAGCCAAGTCGATGATCGGCCATCTGATGGGCGCGGCCGGCGCAGTCGAAGCCATGGCGACCGTGCTGACGATTCGCGATCAAGTGATCCATCCAACGATCAATTACTGCAACGAAGATCCGGACTGCGACCTCGACTACGTCCCAAACACAGCGCTCCAGGCCAAAGTCGACGTCGCCATTTCGAACTCATTCGGGCTTGGCGGTCAGAATGCGTGCCTCGTCTTCTCGCGCTTCGACGCGACGCAGGCAAACAATTGAGCTTCACGAACATGACAGGCGGAGAGTGGAACGAAGATGGTTAGCTCAACAGACATTTTGAGCGGACGCATGCCGCGGCGCGCGGCGCAGGTGCGACCGACGATGCCCGACGTGTTCGAGATCCGCGAGGGACAATACCTGCAGATCAACGACGTCGAGGGCAAGCAGGTCTCGGAGATGGTCGCGTTCAACAAGGACGACATGCGCGAGATGCTCTCCACCTCGCACACGCGCGGCATCAACAACTCCCTGATGTTGGTCAAGGGGATGACGATCTACAGCAATCGGCGCAACGCCATGTTCGCGCTGATCGAGGACACGGTTGGTCGCCACGACCTGCTGCTGCCCTCGTGCGACCGGCGTCGCTACCTGGACGATTACGGTCTGGTGAACCATCCGGGCTGTCGCGACAACTTCTTTCGCGAGCTCAAGCCCTGGAACGTCGAATACGATCGCATTCCCGATCCGGTCAACTTCTTCATGAACGTGGGATTGAGGGCACGCGGCGAGTTCGAGGTGCGCGAGCCACTCTCGGAACGCAACGACTACGTCATCTTGCGTGCACTGATGGACATGGTCGTCGGCGTCTCCGCCTGCCCGCAGGAGCAGAGTCCGGCCACCGGCTACAACCCCACCGACATCCTCATCCGCGTCTATGTCTGAGGTCTGAACGGCACACGAGTCGTCCATCGGCGTTGGACGCGATCGTGAATTGCGCCCCTACGGAAACAGTCCAACAGACTCCCGAAGGGGCGACATTCATGACGCCCAGTGATTGCAAACCAAACCCTATCGATTGGCTATCGGTGTTGCACACAAAGCCCCTCACCGCTCTCGCAAGTGGAACCCATTTGCCATCGCGGGTGCCGCTGTAGATCGATTGCGGACGGATTAGCCGGCCGGTTGACTGCTGCTCGAAGCAATGCGCAGTCCAACCCGCGGCGCGGCTCATTGCGAAGGTCGGCGTGAAGAGCTCGGTCTCAAGGCCAATCGTGTGCAGAACGAGCGCCGTGTAGAACTCGACGTTGGTCTGCAGGCGTCGCCCCGGCTTGTACTCCTCGAGAAGACGCAGCGCGGTCGCCTCCACGTGTCGAACCAAATCATAGAGCGCTGCATCGGCGGCTCCCCGTTCGAGCAGCCGTGTGGCGGCGTCCGCAAGCACGTCGGCGCGCGGGTCGCGCACTTTGTAGACGCGATGGCCGAACCCCATCAACCGCTCGCCTCGCTCCAGCTTCTCGCGGATGTAGGGCTCGGCTCGCTCCGGAGTGCCGATCTCGAACACCATGTCGAGCGCCGGTCCTGGAGCTCCACCATGGAGCGGACCCTTCAACGCGCCGACCGCTCCCACCAGGGCCGAGACGAGGTCCGATCCGGTCGAGGCGATAACCCGGGCGGTGAAGGTCGACGCGTTGAGCCCATGGTCGACGACGGTGTTGAGATACGTATCAAGCGCCCGCACGTGCTCCGCATCGGGTGGCTCGCCAGTCAGCATGTAGAGGTAGTTAGCGGCCTCGCCGAGGCTCTCGTCTGGTTCCACGGGTGGCTGGCCAATACGCGAACGGTGATAGAACGCGATGATGGTCGGGATGCGAGCGATCAGGCTGAGCGCGCGAGACTTGTCGTCGAGGGCGGCGGTGCTGGAAGAACCATCCAAGCTCAGCGAGTCGATTCCCATGCGCAGCGCGTCCATGCTCGAAATCTGATCTTTCGCGGCCGCGGCGAGAAGCTGCTTGGTTGCATCTGGCAGCGACCGGTTGCTGGCAAGTGTGGCTTTCAGCTCGTTGAGTTGATCCAAGTTGGGAAAGGAGCCATACCAGAGCAGGTGGATGGTCTCTTCGAACGTCGCTTTCCCGGCGAATTCCTCCAGCGCGTAGCCCGCGATGATCAGTTCGCCCGCTTCACCGTCCACGCTGCTGAGCAACGTGTCCGCCGCGACGACCCCCTCCAGCCCCGACTTGACTTCGACCTTGACGTTGCTCGACATGGCTGACTCCTTTGTCGGCATTGACGACCTGACACGCACCGGAGCGCACGCTCCTACCGGAGTCTAGCGATAACTGTATATATTGATCAAGATTGATTCACAAATCAATGTGTGGCACGCTTCACTGGTCGGTGCGCATGTGGCGGAGAGGAGATGGAGTTGACCTCGAATCGTGATCTCAGCGCGAGAGAGGCAGCCGAGCAGCTTGGCATCAGCCTCTCCACCCTCTACGCCTACGTCAGCCGCGGAATGATCCACTCCCGTCCCGGTCCATCGGGGTCGCGCGAAAAACGATACGCCGCGAACGACGTTCAGTCACTCAAGGAACGGCAGGCGCAGCGGCGCGATCCAGGTCGTACGGCCGAGACGGCGCTCAGTTGGGGTACTCCCGTGCTCGAGTCGGCCATCACCCTGATCGACAATGGCAGGCTCTACTACCGCGGATATGACGCGGTCGAATTGGCTCGAACGACGTGCTTCGAGGACGTCGTCGGACTGCTGTGGTCTGGACATATGGGAGAGCCGATCGAACTCGCGCCAATCGCTGAGCTCCCGCCGCTTCCGATGGATCTACCGGATGTGCTCGAGGCACTCGAGCGAGTGCAGGTGCATCTCCCGCTGCTGGCCTCCACCGATCAGTCCGCCTACGACTTGCGGGAGCCCGCGTTGAGGCGTGCTGGAACCCGCATCCTGGCGTCGATGGCGCATCAGGTTGCCGAGACGACGGTTATCGGCACGATCGCCTCGGCGGTGGCAGGGCGTTGGTCTTCCGGGATCACGAACGCGGAACGACTCATCGACGCCGCGCTCATCATCTCGGCCGACCATGAACTGAACCCATCGTCCTTCACCGTGCGCTGCGTAGCGGCCACCGGGGCGCCCCTCTACGACGCGATCGGCGCCGGCATCGCCGCCTTGCGCGGCGCCCGACATGGCGCGGCCAGCTATCGCATCGAAGCCCTTATGGCTGAGATCGAGACGCCCGACCGTGCCGCGCCGTGCTGGAGGATCGCTTCGACGAGCGAGCCGATTCCCGGCTTCGGACACAACCTCTACCCGGTGGTGATCCGCGCGCCGTGTTGCTGATCGAACTGTGTCGCGAAATGGACCCCGGGCACCGTCACTGGCGTTGACGGACGCGCTGCTCGAGGCGGCCGCCGAGGTGATTCAGGAGCGGCCCAACGTCGATCTTGGGCTGGTGACGCTCGCTCGGGTGCTCGACATGCCGAACGGTTCGGCGCTGAAGCTGATGGCACTGGGACGCGTTGCCGGTTGGGTCGCGCACGCACTCGAGCAGTATCCTACGCAACGCATCATCCGGCCGCGCGCCAAATACGTCGGCCCGTTACCGATCAAGGTCTTATGAACTCGTGTCGTTCGTTGGGGCGAGACAAACTTCACGCGTACGCCACGGCCCTCTGGTCGGGCAGTAGCGGGCGTCGACAAACGAAGGTGCGCCGTTCGCATAGGTGTCGTCATGCGCAATCAGGGAGGACCGTCAGCGATAGACGTCGTCGTGACTACCGATGTCGAGCAGGAGCTGATCGACGCGCTCGTGATCAACGAAGTCACCCTCCCGGTCGGCGCCTGGTGCCACGCCTCAAGCGCGTGCTTCGAGGGTTATTCGGACCCGCCGTGCCCCGCGTCGCTTGGTCAGGGGGCAATCGGATTGAACAGGCCGAATGTCGCACCGTCTGAATCGCGCAGCACCGCCACGCGGCCCGTTCCCGGGATGTCGAGCGGTCCTAACAGCAGATCGCCCCCCAGATCCCTGGCCCGATCGACAGCGCCGTCGACATCGTCCGTGCCGAAATACCCGACCCAGTGACCGGCAGGTCCACCGGACGGCCACTGCTCTCCATCCGGTCGCGGGCCGGTCATGCCGCCGAAAGGACGGCCGTCGATCAGGAGCAGGCGGTATTCATTGGGACTTTCCCCCAACGACTGCACTGACAGCCCCACGACAGACTCGTAGAAGCGCTGCGACGCATCGGGATCTCTGGACATAAGCTCATGCCAGATGAACGAGCGGTTGGCCTGACCATCCACAGCGTGATCTCCTTTCGTGCACTCGGCCAGGGCGGAAGATCCGGCTCAACTGCCCATCGAACAATAAGAACTCTGCGATGTCCAATAAAGGCTTGTCAAGTAAATGCAGCATGAGCGACGGCGCAATTCGATCGCCGGCACAGCCCGGGCGAGAGCGACGCACGGCGTGGTAAGCGCCCGGACCTGCGGTCCCGGTGTGAGAGCGTGTTTGGTGATTCATCCGGTGTTCCTCGCGAGGTGCCGCAGGAGAAGGCGAATGCACGCCACTTCGATGAGCGTCTCGCTCGTCTGAACGCGGCGCTCGTAGTCGAGCCGTAACCGGCGATTGCGTACGCGCCAGGGAAAGCTTCGTTCGACGACCCACCGCCGGGGTTGGACCGCGAAGCCCTGAACACCAGGGTCACGCCCGACAATCTCGAGATTCCAGCCGCCATACTGAGCGCACCAGCGCGTCAACGCCCCACTCGTGTACGCCCGTCTGCCCAGATTTTCACCAAGCGAGGAACGAGTGGCTTCAGTCTCGCAAGCAGCCATCCAGCCTCCACTTGATGTATCACGCGCCTTACGCTACGAAGTAGCGCTGAGTGAGGGGCAAGCTTTCGGCCGGTGGGGAGTCGACGACTTCGCCGTCGATCGAGACGTCGAGCGTTTTGGGATCGACGCGCACGTTTGGCGATGCCGTGTTGAAGCGCATGGCGGCTTTGAAGGTCTGGCGGGTGTTCTCCACCGCAACCGCCTGACGACGCAGTCCGTGCCGCGCGGTGAATCCACCATCAAGCGCCAATTGCGACACGAAGTTGAGCGAGATCGAGGCGGGAGTCAAACCGAGCCCGCCGAACATCGGACGATAGATGAGCGGTTGGCTGGTGCGAGTCGAGCCGACTCCATCGCCGACGGCCGCCCAGGCGACGAAGCCGCCTTTGATCACGGCCTGGGGCTTGGCGCCGAAATACGCCGGATGCCACAGGACGATGTCGGCCAGCTTGCCTGGTTCCAGACTCCCAACCTGATGCGACAGACCGTGCGCGATGGCCGGATTGAGCGTGTATTTGGCCAGATACTGCAGCACGCGAGGGTTGTCGTCGCCCTGACCGGATTCGACGTCGAACCCACCGCCTCTCAGTTCCTTCATGCGGTGCGCCAGCTGCCAGGTGCGGCTGATCACCTCACCGATGCGCCCCATCCCTTGCGAATCGGATGACATGATGCTGATGGCTCCGAGATCGTGCAGCACATCTTCGGCGGCGATGGTGGAGGCACGGATGCGGTCGCGCGTTGCGGACAGATCGGTCTCAATCTGGGGACTGAGACGATGCACGGCCATAATCATGTCGAGCTGTTCGGCCAGACTGTTCTTGCTGTAGGGGATCGTCGGGTTGGTTGAGGAGCCGATCACGTTCGCCTCACCCACGATCTCCAGCAGATTGGGAGCGTGGCCGCCGCCCGAGCCCTCAACGTGATAGGCGTGGATGGACCGCCCGGCGATGGCCGAGACCGTTTCTCGCAGTGAACCCGCCTCGTTTAGTCCGTCGGTGTGAATGGCAACCTGTACACCGGTCTGATCGGCGATCGTGAGACAAGCGTCGATCACCGCCGGGAAGGCTCCCACGTCCTCATGCACCTTGAGACCAGCGTTCCCCGCCTCGATATGTTCTTCCAGGTGCTCCCGACTGGACGAGCCGCGTCCAAGCAAAGCGAGGTTCATCGGGATGCTCTCAAATGCTTCGAAGATGTGTCGTAGATTCGCCGCCGGGTTGACGCCCAGGTCCCAGACACCGCCCGATCCCTGCGCGACCAACGTCGTGAGTCCCGACGTGAGCGCCGCGCCGATCAGGCTGGTAGAGGAGAGGTGGACATGCGAATCGACTCCGCCTGGCGTGGCGATGAGACCATCGCCATTCACGATTCCGGTGCTGGCGCTCAAGACGAGGTCGATGTTCTCCATCACGTCCGGGTTACCGGCTCGTCCGACGCCGACGATGCGGCCGTCTTTGATACCGATGTTGCTCTTGATGACGCCGAGCACTGGGTCGAGCACGACCACATTGGTAACCAGCAGATCGAGCTTGCTCGGCCCCGGCTGACGGCCAATCAGCATGCCGTCGCGCACTGGACGGCCAAAACCGGTCAGCAGCTCACTGCCCGGAAGGGAGTCATCGCGTTCGATGCGGATGAAGAGGTTGGTGTCGGCCAGGCGTACTCGGTCTCCGGCGGTTGGGCCATAGAGCAGGTTATAACCTTCGCGGTTGATGTGGCTGGACATGGGTGAATCCCTAGTCTTCCGGCCGGTGACGATAGCCGCGTTCGATGGCCTTCGCCAGCGCGTCGTCCACGTCGATTTCGTCCAGCGGCCCATCGACCAGCCCGGCGAAGCCGCGCACGACGCGATTGCCGCCGATCGGCACCAGTTGCATGGGTTTGGTCTCGCCCGGCTCGAGACGGATCGCCAACCCGACCGGCACATTCGGCCGCATGCCGAAGGCGCGTCGCCGATCGAAACAGAGCATCGGATTCGCTTCGAAGACGTGCATATGGGCCGTCACGTGAACCGGAACGTCGCCTTCGTTGGTGATGAGCACCACAGTTGTCGGCAACCCGGCGTTGATCTCGACGGCGTCGCCCGTAGGGATGATCGCTCCTGGGGGAAAGTCACTCAGCTTCATCGGCATGTTCCGCACGAATGGGGTTGCGCACCGTCACCAGACGAGTGCCGTCCGGAAACATGGCGTCGACCTGCAGCACGCCGATCATGTCAGGAACGCCATCCATCACGTCATCTCGATTGAGCACAGAGCAAGCATGCGCAACGACTTGATCGTAGTCGTGACCGGCCCGCGCGTCTTCGAAGATCTCGTCACAGATGATGGCGGAGGCTTCAGGGAGGTTGAGCTTGATGCCGCGCGCCAGGCGCTTGCGCGCCAGTTCCGCCAGCGTGAAGACGGTCAGCCGATCCAGTTCCTTGGGAGTGAGTTGCACGTTCGTCCTCGTGAGTTGCAGCGTGAGCCAATCAGCACGTCACTGGTCGTCGTGCTCATAGGCTGTCGATCTTTGCCTCAATCTGCTCCAGCATGACCTCATAGCAGCGACGATGCGGAATCTGATGATCGCGCATGAGGCGCGAGACATCAACCGAACGAAATCCGGTCGGTCCCGGCGACCGATGCGGCGACGTCGCCACCCGATTGGGCAGGTATCGCCCCAAACGGCCAGTTGCGATCGCGGTGGCCAGGAGCTCCAGATCGGAGACGCCGGGCTGATCTTCGATTTGCATGTCGGGATCTGAAACGCGTGGGTCGCCATGCAGCCAGATATAGAGATTCGGAACTGGTTGCTCGTCGGACTCACTCACGAGGATTGCCGTGGCCGGGCGGCGTGGCCGGACGGCGTCGCAGCTGGATGGAGACGTCGGCCAGCAGCGCATCGAGGTCAAACGGCTTGCTCACCACGCCGTCGGCTGGGAGCTCATTCACCTGTTGGCGCAGGTTCGCGCCTGCCGACATGGCAATGATGCGGATCGAATTGGTCAACGGATTGTCTTTGAGGACGCGCATCGCCGACCCGCCGTCCAGGACGGGAAGCATGAGGTCCATGAGAATGACGTCGGGGCATCGCTGCTGAGCAATCTCAACGGCCGTCCGACCGTCACCAGCCACCAGCGTTTCGTACCCTTCGTCCGTCAACAGTTCGACCAACATGCTCCGGATTGCCGGATCGTCGTCCACGATCAAGACGCACGACAATAGGGCTCCTCCTTCGAAGCCGAAACTGAGCAAGACGCACGCCATAAATATCGAACCTGTGGGGATCGAACGCGCTCACCACCACACGGTTACGATGACGGCGTCGATTGTCACGAAGGGGGTGTCCAGGGCCCGGACGAGCGCTGACGCTCATCCGGCAATCCATCGGCCGGACGCATCTTGAGCAACGCCTCGATGTCGTCGCGCCGGTAAAATCGCTCACGCTTAATGCCGCGCCGGTAGCTTTGAATACGTCCACGGCTGGCGTACGAGTACAGTGTCGTGACTTTTACTCCAAGCATGGATGCGGCTTCTGCCGCCGTGAGGTACTCGACGCCCTCAATGTTAATCATTCACAACACCCCTACATTGTAGTCAGTATAGTGAGCCGCCTACCCTGAGTCAAAAGAAAATCAATACAAATCAATGTTCGTCTTGTTCTGTATACGCTTCCGAAACCGCGTGCTACCATAGATAGAGCGATCGCGCGATGCGACGCCAAGCCGCCGTTAACGCGACCGAACTGAGCTGTTTCAATGACCTTACTCATAGGGAGGATGTATCGATGGCTGATTCTGGGACCACCAGTACTGAGCCACAAATGGTGGACCGCGGCCTTGCCGGGCTCGTCATCGCCGAGTCGCGGCTGAGTCTGGTTGACGGCACGAACGGCAGGCTCACCTATATGGGGTACAGCATCGCGGATCTAGCCGAGCATGCCGAATTTGAAGAGGTGCTCTACCTCCTCTGGTACGGGAAACTGCCGACCGCAACCCAGCTGAAAGAGCTGAAGGGCAAGCTGGTCGCCGCCCGTACACTTTCCCCGACGGTCAGCAAGGTGCTGGCTGCTCTCCCCAAGACGGGCGCACCGATCGACGCCATGCGCGCAGGCGTCACCGCCATGGCCATGGAAGACGCCACCTGGCACGACCTGTCTCACGAAGGCGTGCTGGAGAAGTCGATTCGGCTGGCCGGCGCGATGCCGTCGATGCTCGCCAACTACTCGCGAGTGCGTGAGGGCAAGCAGCCGGTCGATCCCGATCCGTCCCTCAATGACGCGGCCAACTTCCTCTACATGTACCATGGCAAGCGTCAGTCAGAGACGGCGGAGAAGGCCTTCAACGCTTATCTGGTCTGCCTGGCCGAGCACAGCATGAACGCCTCGACCTTCTCGGCCCGTGTGACCATTTCGGCCCAGTCCGACATCTATTCGGCCATCTCTTCGGCACTCGGTACCTTGAAGGGTGACGCGCACGGCGCGGCCAACCAGCGGTCGATGGAGATGCTCCTCGAAATCGGCTCCGTCGACAACGCGGAGAACTACGTCGAGGAATCGCTGCGCATTCACCGCCGTCTGATGGGCCTCGGTCACCGCGTCTACAAGACACGTGACCCGCGCGTCGACCGCCTCATGGGCCACTCCGAGAAGCTCGCCAAGGAGACCGGCGACTCGACCTGGCACGATTTGGCGCATCGCGTCGAGGAAATCACGTCGACGAACCCATACTTCATCGAGCGCAAGATTTACCCGAACGTCGACTTCTATTCGGGCCCGCTCCTCTACATGCTGGGCCTGAAGACCGACGTTATGCCGGGCGCCTTCGCGGTCAGCCGCATCGGTGGCTGGAGCGCGTCCGTACTCGAGCAGCTCGAAGACAACCGGCTGATTCGCCCGTCCGCTAAGTACGTCGGCCCGGAGTCGCAGACCTACGTGCCGATCAGTGAGCGCAAGTAGATAGCGAGCATTGCCTGGCTCGATCGGGCGGAAAACCCGCCCGATCAGCCCGGGTTCATGTGCTACAATTAGGTATCGAGTGAGCACGTCTCGCGCGTGGGTCGCGGAAAGATTCCGTGGCGTCACAAGTTGCGAGGCGTTTTCGTTCGAAATTAGCGCAGTCGGAGGGAGGTGATTTCGTCAATGCGTGTTGAACTACGCGATAGTGAGAGTTTTGATTCCCTCCTGAAGCGTTTCACGAAGGAAGTTCAAAAGTCAGGCTTGTTGCGCGACTTTCGAAGCAAGCGCCGTTTTGTAAGCAAAAGCGAGCAGCGTCGTGCCAAAGCGCGCAAGGCCGAGCACAAGCGAAGGCGCAAGGAAGCCAAGACAACGACGCGCTGATGCTGAGCGACAATCATTCTGATTGATAACGTTGACGAATCGCTGGTGGTAACGGCCCTCGGGACCGGAGCTGCCCGCGATTCTTCCTTGTTTAGCAGGATTCGCGGTCGACTATAGACCCGACAGTCTCGCGAGTCACGGAGTAGTAGCGCACGGTGCAGTCACTCAATCGGTTCACCTGGCTTTTGCCGGCCGCCGTCGGCGTCTTTGCCATCTATCTCACGCTGGCCATCGTCGGCGGAACTCAGCTCGGCTGGCCCATCTGGCTGTTGTTGATCGGCAGCTTCCCGGCCGTTGGAATCACCTGGATCGCCATGGTCGTGGCGCTATTGGACGCGAGCAAACGTCCCAAGACGCAGATGACCGAGGAGGCACGCATCGTCTGGCTCCTCATGCTTTGCATCCTCAACGTGATCGCCCTGCTCCCCTACTGGCTGATCGTCGTACGACGCAATCCGGAGATGGTGGTTTAGGGTCGAGCGGCCCTCATCCCCGGCCGGTCCATCCCACTAACTCCCTTCCCACTGAAGGGAGAACCATCTCCCGTCCGAACGGGAGAAGGGGGACGAAGTGTCAGCGATGAAGTTTTTCCTTCTCCTGCCGGCGGGAGAAGGTGGCGCCGCAGCGCCGGATGAGGGTGTCCGGCTCACTCACTTCCCCTGCTGGTCCGCCACGAATTGGTTGGTGAACGCTTTACTGGCGTCGATCGGGCCGGAGAGCAAGCCGTTCTGCGTCATCCAGTCCGCGT
This sequence comes from uncultured Chloroflexia bacterium, assembly GCA_963822235.1. Classification (GTDB taxonomy): domain Bacteria; phylum Chloroflexota; class Chloroflexia; order Thermomicrobiales; family Thermomicrobiaceae; genus CALAGB01. Next base: position 557,610 of record CAWGGU010000001.1, on the reverse strand, counting down.
ATTGTTGCCAGCGCTCCTGCGTCTGCCAGCCAAACATCGGTGCCCCTTTGGTCCACAATGGCGCCAGGCGCTCGATGCCGACCGTCTCCATCTTCAGGTCCGTGTCCGGATATTTCGATGAGATGGCGTCCAGCGCCGCCTTGTGGTCGCCGGCGGCGGCATCGTATCCCTGTATCACCGCGTGGATGAATTTGTCGACCAATTCGGGGTTGTTCTGGATGGTCTTCTCACTCGCCACAAGCACCAGCTCGTAGTAGCTGGGTACGCCCCAATCCTGCACGGGCATGACGTTGACGGGATAGCCTTGCTGCTCCGCCAGGATCGACTCGTGCACGTCGTAGCCGCCGATGATGGCGTCGACTTTACCGCTGATGAGTGCGGGAACGATGTCAAACCCCACGTTGACCAATTGCACCTTGCTGCTGTCGGCACCGTCGGTGGCCATCATGGTCTTGAGCAACGCTTCGTCGCTGGGAATGCCCGGATAGCCGACCTTTTTGCCCTCGAGCTGGGCTGGGTGCGTAATACCCGACGACTTTAGCGTCATGACGGTGTTCAGCGGTTGCTGCACCAGCGCCGCGATCGAGCGCACCGGGATGCCCTGCTCGCGCGCGAGCAGCACGTCGGTCTCGTAGCTGATGCCGAAGGTGTCGTGGTCGGTGCCGACCAGCTTGAGGACGTCGTCAGTGCTGGACGGAACGTTGATCTTGACGTCGAGATTCTGGTCCTTGAAGTAGCCTTTCTCCTGCGCCATGAAGAGCCCGGCGTGGTTCGACCACGGATACCAATCGAGCACGACGCTGGCGGAATCATTCGACGCCCCCCCACCCGGACCGCAGGCAGCCAGCAGCGGCACCAACATCACGGCAAGCATGACGACGCGCTTCATGATCATCGAACGACGCTCTCCCTGTCACGATATTCCACCTGGCACACGACGCACCTATCCACCGGAGACTCCCACGCGCTGCCACGGCAGAAGCAGACGTTCCAGCAGCGAGACGATGCCGAAGAGGACCAACCCGAGTAGCGCGGAGATCAGCACCGCGGCAAAGACTTTGTCAGTGGCGAACTGTCCGGCCGAGCGAATCATGTAATAGCCCAGCCCAGCCGACGAGCCAACCCATTCACCGATGAGCGCTCCAATGACGCTCACCGCCGCGGCGATACGCGTTCCTGAAAAGAGATACGGGAGCGAAGACGGGAGGCGCACGACGCGATAGGTGGTCCAGTTGCTCGCACCCATGCTGCGCAATAGATCGATCAGTTCGGGATCGACTGAACGAAGACCATCGACGGTGTTCACCACGATCGGAAAGAAGCAAATGAGCGCCACGACGATGACCTTGGGCGTCATCCCGTAGCCGAACCAGATCAGGAGGATGGGGGCGAGGGCGATGATCGGGATGGCCTGGGAGGCGACCACGAAGGGATAGAAGGCCCGCTCGACGACGCGCGACGAGGCGATTGCCAGAGCAAATGCGATTCCCAGCACGAACGAAAGGACGAAGCCCAATCCCACCTCTTCCAGCGTGACCAACGTGTGATGCAGCAACGTTCGACGACTGTCGATCAACGCGGTCATCACGGCAGAAGGCGGCGGCAGAAACCAGCGCGGCGTGTCACGCAGGCGAACGGCGATCTCCCAGCTTGCGATCGCCAGCACGATGAGGAAGATCGGGATGAGCCACGAGAGCCAATCCGGCCAACGCGATGGTGATTCCGGTGTCACGACATTACGACCTGATCATGCGTGCGCAGCGTGGCGAGGAGCGATGCTTTGAGCGCGGTAAACCGCTCTTCCGTGACGACCTGGTAATGACGCGGTCGCGGCAGATCGATCGGCTGATCGATCAGAATGCGACCGGGGCGCGGGCTCATGACGAGCACCCGATCGGAGAGGAGAACGGCCTCTTCGACGTCGTGCGTAATGAAGACGATGGTACGGCCCAGTTCCTCCCACAAGCTCAGCAGCCACTCTTGCATGTCGGCGCGCGTCAGGGCATCGAGCGCGCCGAACGGCTCATCCAGCAACATCAAGCGCTGCTCGGTCAGCACCGTGCGTAGAAACGCCGCGCGCTGCCGCATTCCGCCCGACAACAGGGATGGATAGCTCTCCTCGAAGCCGCGCAGACCGAAGCGATCCATCAAGGCAAACGCACGTTGTCGCGCCTCACGCCCGGCAACCCCGGCAACCTCAAGTCCCAGCGCGGCGTTGTCCAGGACGGTGCGCCAGGGTAGGAGCAGATCCTTCTGATGCATGTAGGCCGTGCGCCCGAGCCGATTTGCCTCAGACTGTCCATCGAGCAGGACGGCACCCTCGGTCGGTTGCTCGAGCCCAGCCACGATATTGAGGAGCGTGCTCTTGCCGCAGCCGCTGGGACCGACGATTGCTGACGAATTCGCCGCTGGAGACGGTGAGGTCGATGCGATCGAGCGCGCGAACCTCTCCCTGACGAGTTGCGAACGTCTTGGTCACGCCGCGCAGTTCGAGCGGGGCGCGCAAGTCTGGCCCAGTCATCGGATCGACCCAGGCTTCGGGCTGTTGCACCACTCGACGATCATCTCGGCATAGATCCGCGCGGCGGCCACCAGGTCGTCGATGTCCACCCATTCGTCGATGACGTGCGCCTGAGCCAGTTCCCCAGGACCGTAGATGACGGTTGGGATTCCGGCGGACGCGAGCCAGCCTGCGTCGCTGACCGACGGCCACATGACGTGCTCGGCCGGTGAATGTCGCACACGCTGGTGGATGCCCGAAAGGGCCTGCACAGCCGGGTGCTCTCGGTCAATCATCGAAGCGGGGAAGATCTCGCCCCGATCTTCGATCATCGAGCGACCACCCCAGCGAAAGGTGGGCGGATGGTCGCGCAGCCAGAAATCGGTTGCCGCGACGCGCATCAGGTGATCTTCGATCTCGGATGTTACGTCCTGCCAGATCTCGTCTGGGTAGAAATGAACGGTGACCCAGAGTGCGCAGTGGTCGGCCATGAAGGCCGGGTGGCGTCCTCCCTCGATCACCGCCGGATTGATGGTCGTCGCTCCGGACGCGAATCCTGGGTACGACTTCATCACGGCCCATTCTCGCTCCAGGCTTTGCAGTCCCTGGATGAGGAGCACCATCTTTTCGATGGCGTTGGCTCCGCGCACTCCGCCGCCCGCATGGATGACGCGGGCGCGCATACCGTCATGCAGCGTTTCAGGGCTCTGGATCTCGATCCAACCAGTGATGACCCCACCCTGACCGGAAACGGCAAGACCCGTCGGTTCAGGCACGATGGCAAAGTCAGCCGTATAGCCGCGTTCAACGCAGCTCAGGGTGCCCGCCTCCCCCTGTTCCTCGCCGATCACCGACTCGATCAGCAGGTCGCCACCCAGTTCGATGCCGAGTTCACGCACCACACGTGCGGCAAAGAGCGCGGCCGCCACGGGGCCTTTCATATCGGTAGCCCCCCGTCCGTAGAGTCGACCGTGTTCGATCGACGCGACAAACGGCTCTCGCGTCCAGCGTTCGAGCGGACCAGTCTCGGCAACGTCGATGTGGCCGTTGATGAGGAGCGAAGCAGATTCATTGGGAGTAGAACCCGGCAAACGAGCCACGACGTCGGGGTCGCCAGGATAGACGTCGAAGCGATCCACCTCGAAGCCAAGACCGCTCAGGTATCCGGCGACGAACTGTCTGAGCCTCGCCCGTGTTTCGGCCCGGCGGGCTCACGGTTGGAAAAGATATGAGCGTGGCAGCCAGCTCAACGAGCTCATCTCGTCGGGATTCGACTGCTTCACGGATTGTTTCAGATAGCTCGAATGGCATTTTGTGATTCTCACGAGCGCGCCGAAATCTCGACACGAATTGAGCGAATAGATCTCGAACAGGAGGGTGGCGGGGAGGCAAAACAAAACGGACGTTGCCTGAGTGGCCAGCGTCCGTGGACATCCGTCGAATTCACTCCCTACGCTGGAATTACCCAGGTCAGGTTCATCGGTCGGTGGCGGATTCGTGGCCACCCTCTCAGCCTGGCTCCCCAAGCCCCCGTCGTACTGACGTGCTTATTGATTTGTTAAACCGGACTCTAGCACCACGGCAAAGCCGGTGTCAACGAGCCGTCCCACTGAGATCGGCGTCAGATCGACGCGCGGATCTGGTTGATGTTGTCTCGCAATGCGTGCGCCGCCATCCGCGCGGCTCGCGCGAAGTCGGGTCCGCTTCCCGCATAGGTAATCCCGCGCGACGAGCTAATCAGCACTCCGCCACCGTTTGCGTCGATCCCTGCGGTGACCGATGCCTCGAGATCGCCCCCTTGTGGGCCGACGCCCGGGATCAAGATCGGCACGTCGGGACAAATCCGGCGCACTTCAGTCAGATCATTCGGCCAGGTAGCTCCGACCACAGCGCCACAGGTTCCGTAGGACTCCTGCCAGTCCGCCACCCATTGGGCGATCTGCTGATAGAGTGGCGGTCGTTCGTCGCCATCCCCAACGCGTACGTCCTGAATCGGTTTGCTGCCAGGGTTCGACGTTCGCACCAGGATGAACGCGGCGCGATCTTCATGGCATAGGAACGGTTCGATGCCGTCGAGACCCATGTACGGATGAACGGTTACCGCATCAAAACCCATCGTGCCGTAATAACCTCGCGCGTAGGCCTCTGACGTGACATTGAAGTCCCCAACTTTCGCATCCAGTATGACCGGGATCGATGGATCGATCATGCGACGAGTCTCCACCAGGGCTTCGATACCCGCGGGCCCGTACGCCATGTAGAAGCCGAGGTTGGGCTTGTATGCGCAGACCAGGTCAGAGGTTGCCTCGATGATCGCCTTGTTGAACTCGACGATCGAGGACGGGTCTGAGCGTAGATGCATGGGGAATCTTCGAATATCTGGATCGAGCCCGACGCAGAGCAACGAGTCGTTACGTTTCGCCGCAGCTTCGAGACGTTCCGCGAACCGCACGCTCAACCTCCTCACCGCCGGTCACACTCGAACCGGACGCGTTGCACACCAATTCGCCGCCCAGATTGAGCGGGGGCGTCGCGTTGCATGGCCCGAGGCGCAAGGATAGCACAGTACGGGAATTGGGGATGGACAGAATGGGTGATTCAGACGACACTCCGAGACAGACCTGCAAGCGGTACACTTCAACGGGAAGGACGGCTATGACGGCGCTTGAAGCCCCTACGTTTCAAGACGTTTTGCGAGCGCGCTCGGTGGTTCGCCGGTATCTTGAACCGACGCCGCTGATGTCACGACCGGCGCTCGATGAGCGGCTCGGCTTTTCCGCCTACCTGAAATGCGAAAACCTACAGCCTATTGGGGCATTCAAGATCCGCGGTGGACTCTTCCTTATGAGCCATCTCTCACTAGCCGAGCGCGAACGTGGCGTGGTGACGGCGTCCACCGGGAATCACGGGCAGTCGATCGCCTATGCGGCTCGGGAGTTCGGCGTCCGCGCGGTCGTCTATGCGCCGGACGGCGCCAATCCGGACAAAGTCGCGGCCATGAAACGTCTCGGCGCCGAGGTGGTTCTGTCTGGACGTGACTTTGACGAGGCACGTATCGCGGCCGAGAAGCGATCGACTGACGACGGGATGCGCTTCATCCATTCAGCCAACGAGCCGGATCTGATCGCCGGTGTAGGTACCTACGCGCTCGAAGTGATTGAAGCCGTGCCCGATCTCGACACCGTCATCGTGCCGATTGGGGCCGGCAGCGGCGTCTGCGGCACATTGACCGTGATGAAGACCATCAATCCCAGCATTCGCGTCATCGGTGTACAGACGACGCACATGGACGCGGTCTATCGCTCGTGGAAAGAAGGCCGTCTCGTCGAGCTTGAAAGTGGCACGACGTTCGCCGACGGGTTGGCGACTCGCGTGGCGTTTGAGCTTCCGCTGAGGATTATCAGCGAAGCCATCGACGACATTCGCCTGGTGACCGATGAGGACCTTTGCCGCGCCATCGTGATGCTTCTTGAAGACGCCCATCTCGTGGCCGAAGGGGCCGGCGCCGCCTCGCTGGCGGCCGCCGTTCAGCTCCGTGACGAGCTCGCCGGCCAGAAGGTCGCCTTGATCGTGAGCGGCGGGAACATTACGCTTGACACGTTGCGCTGGGCAATCTCGACGGGGACTGGAGCGTAAAGGGTTTGACGCGGAACAACCGGCGAATCTGCTGGTGGGAGCACGTGAATGGTTGATCAGGTCGGTCGGTGGCTGCGGCGCCGTCAGGGCATCGAGCGGAACCCCATTTATCGACTGGCGATGGACGTCAGCGAAGGGCGGATGTCGCCGGATGCCGCGTATCGATCGGTTGAACGAAGCTCGCTTCTCAACCGGCTCGCCGACGGCGATATGTGGCAGCTCGACCGCGAAGCCGAGCTGATCTCGGCCGACGACTCCGAGCGCGCCCTGTTCCTCATCCGTCTCACCATCCTCGCCGCGCGCTACAAGGGATTCGACCGCCTGCTTGTCGATTGCAACCTGCGCGCGGCCGACCTATTGGCCACGCTGGGCAATGACAAGGATCAGGAACTCCACCTGCGTGAGGCGCTGCACGCATCCGAGCGCATTGCCAACATCGCTGGCAAGCGTCGGGCGCTGGCGCGCCTGGCTCGCGTCGCGTTCGATCGCGGCGACACCGAGCGAGCTCGCGAGCTCCTCAATCGCCAGCTCGAATCTGGACGTGAAGACTCGGACACGCTCGAAGACGTCGAGACGGCCATTCTGCTTGGCGATCTGGCACGAACCGACAACGATCCGATCGGCGCCCAGGAGTATTACCAGCGGGCCGCACGGAGTGCTCGCCGGGTCGGGCACTTTGCCGGTGTTGTCGACGCGCTGTTGCGCCAGATCGTGATCCTGCGGGAACTGGGTGAGATGGATGACGCCGTCCTCATCCTGCAGCAGGCGCAGGATGCCGCCGACCGCACCATCGACGTCCGGTCCCAGGCAGAGATCGCCATTCAGACCGGCGCCATCCTGGCCGAACAGCATCAGAACCAACAGGCACGCGGCTATTTGATGACCGCGCTGGATCGCGCGCGGTCGATGTCTGACATCGCCATCGAGAGCCGGGCGTTGACCGGTTTGGCGCGGGTGGAGCAGCGCTCGGGTCGCGCGTCCGAGGCGGCCACGCACTTTGAAGAACTGGCCGACCTCGAACTTCGGCTCGGCAACCGCTCCGCGGCGGTCCGCTCTCGACTCGACGCGGCAGAGATCTACCTGGGACAGCGAGATCCCAATCGCGCGTTGGTGGCCTTACAGCAGGCGCAGCCGCTGGCTGACGAGCTCGAAGACCCTGCCATTCATCAGCAGGTTCTCGGATCACTCGGCTTGGTCTACGGTGCGCTCAACCGCCGCAATGATGCCGTCGAGTCACTGATGAATGCGGTGCAGCAGGCGCGACGCGCGGGTGACACCGAGCAAGAAGGTCGCTGGCTGTTGGGGATCGGCGACGTGTTGCTCGACTTCGGGGAGCTCGACGACGCCCTGGCCATTGCCAAGCGTGGTTTCGAGATCGCGCGCCAAACTGGAAACGCACGCCTGGAAGCCCAGTCGACCGGCCTCATGGGGTCGATCAGCTTGGCCCGTGGGCTCTACCGGGACGCGGAAGAGCATCTGCTCCGGGCGGTCTCTGTCTCCAGCCATTACGGCGATCCAAGCGACCAACTCGGCTATCTGCAGCTGTTGGCGCAGATTGGGCGCAAGTCCGGCCAACCGCAGATGGCAATTCGTTACCTGCGACAGGCGCTCGACATCGCCACGCTCTACGCGGGGTCCGAGTCACGTGTGCGCCTGCACGGCCAGCTCGCCCGGCTGCACGCGTCGCTGAACCAGCTGGACGAATCGGAAGAGCATTACGTTTCCGCCTATCACGCGGCGGAGGAATCCGGGCAGCCAACATTGGCCGCTCGCGCGTTGCGCGGACTGGCCATGATTCAGGACTCGCGTGGCGACACCGCATCGGCGTTCGACAACTATTCACGCGCGCTCGAGCTAGCCGATCAGATCGGCGATCTGCGCACGTCAGCAGCCCTCCGCTACAACCTTGGGGCCATCCTGTACGAACGGGGTGATCTCGAAGGCGCACGTACAAGTCTCAATCGCTCGCTCGAGACGGCCATGGCCGTCAGTGACTACGAAACCGCTGACGCGGCGCGGGAACTCCTCCGTTGGTTCACCACGTCGGCGGCGGATAGTGAAGACCATGGCTGGACCGAAGACCTGCTCCTCAACGAGTTTGCTGTCGAAAATGACAGCGATCGCTGGCGCGACACCTCTCGTTCCTAGCGTTCGTACGCGTTCTATTCGACGCCCATCACAAGTTCGCCCCTAGACGTACGTACACCCTTGTGCTAGACTGAGCGTTGCCAGGCGGTCAACGACGCGGACCCCCTTTGCAACGAGCGCACTCGATTGTGCGGCAAGCGCATCTGTCTGCCGCCGGGGATCCCTTTGCCCGCTTTCAACCGTGGTGGGGACGGTCGACCTTCGATGAAAGACGGGATTTCCATGCCTCTCGTTGAAACACGCTCACACGAACTCGTCATCCGGGCAGGACGACTTACCGAGGGAACCGCATTCTTGTCGATTGACCCGGTCGAGGATCTGGGCAAGGAACATTCACAGCTGTTGTACGTTGCCCTCGAACCCCTGGAAGAATCGCCACTGGCCGGGAACGTCGCCGATGAAGTGATTCAGCGCCTCCGCACCGCGATTGACAAGGGAGGATCCCAGAGCGCGACCTCTCTTCTCCTCGGCGCCATCGAAGACGTCAACCACTGGCTGGTTCAAGCCAACGCCGTGCGCTCACCTGATCGACGTGTGTCGTTCGGATTTAGCTGCGTCATGGCGCGCGGCGACGACGTCTACATCGCCCAGTCCGCTCCCAGTCAGATATTGATCGCCCAGGAGGGCGAACTCTACGCCTTCCCCGAACTTGACAGCTGGCACTGGAGCAACGACCAGGAACGGGATGACGCTACGTCACCCCTTGGAGCCCGTGAGACGTCACAACCCGACATGTACTACACCAAGATCGCCTCTGGGGACGTCATGGTCCTTTGCTCGACGTCGGTTGCGCGCGTCCTCTCGCGCGGTCCTCAGGACGTATTTCTTCGGGGTGAAGCAGACGATATCCTCGCCCACATCGATGAAATCACCCGCATGTATTCCGTCGAGGACGCCCATGCCGCGGCCATCGTCGTGCCCTACGTTCGGCGAGCACGCTCGCGCGAACGCCCAGACATCACCAAGCGACTGACCTCCTGGTGTTATCATCTTTTACCGGAGGAGACGGCCGAACGTCTTCGCCGCATGAGAAACTCGGACAAAAAGGTTGACCTACAGTCGCAGGAAGTGCACAATTTCGAGTATTCAGCGGATGCACCGGCGACTGATTCGATCTCAACGGCCCACACCTGGGAAGAATTCGATGAGCCTGTCGCGGCGAGTCCAACTCAAGGGCGTCGAGCGTCGGCCGTCATCGATACTCCCCGTGAGATCGCGTCCGATTCCAGTACGGGGGACAACGAGTACTGGTATCCGGAGACAGCCTCGGAGTCTGCACAGGACATTGATTTCGAAGATGCACCGCGCGAGAGGGGTCGAACCCTGACCGACCTTCTGGCCGGAGTCATACTGGCGTTTTCGGCTGCGGTCGTTGGCGTCTGGCAATTGACCGTCAATCGCGACCGTCCTATCGACGGCCCGCGCGACGACGGTACGCTTGGGCTGCCCAAGCTGAATCGTTACGACGATTCGATGCACATGCCAGATTTCACCTCGATCAGCCGCCGGTTGCCGCGCACGCCCTTCAACCGCATCACCGCGGTCGTCGCGGTGTTGCTCGTCGCCATTCTCGCGACCGCCACGGCTATTTCGATTCACAACAGTCACGTGCGCACTCACAAGGCCAAAATCGAGGCGGCCTTCAATGCGGTCGTTTCGCAGCGTCAGCAGGGCGAGCAGGCAACCGACCCGGCGACCGCTCAAGCCTTCTTCCTCGCCGCTCAGCAAAGCCTGCGTGAGGCGACGACGGTGGGCCTGGATCCGGTACGGGCCGCACAGCAGCAGCAAGCAATCTCGACCGATATGGATCAGGCTCTGAAGATTGATCGCCTCTCCAACATCCAGGTCCTTGGCGGGGTTCCGGCGGCGCCGGACGGCGTCAAGCCCGCTGTCTTCATGGGCAACGGCCAGGTCTACGTCTTCACGAACGCGCTATACCGACTGGATTCGAACGGCTCTCAGCTCATTCGTTTGATCGGCAGCGGCGACCAGGTCGGCGATTCAACCACGGGGACGCTCGAGGGCGCGGCTTGGGGCGACGGTGCACCGATCGTCTTCGACGGCACCGCGGCCTACGTCTTTGATCCGACCACGGCAACCTGGTCGAAGCAACCGGTAGGCACCTTTGGGTCGCCACACACCGGCATCGTCTCCACCAACGGCTATGCCGGAAATCTCTACCTGCTGAAGCCCGACACCGCGCAGATCCTCAAATTTACCGCCGGTTCCTTCGCCTCGGCACCGGAAGACTGGACGTCGGGCATGGATACGTCGGATCTCGGCAACGCGGTTGACATGGCTATCGACGGGCACATCTACGTGCTGCTGAAGGACGGCCGAGTGCTTGACCTCTACCGCAGCGCGATCAATTCAACCGTCGCGCCATCGGTCACACCGGCGATCTCGGATGCGGTGGCCCTTTCCGAGCAGCCTGATCGCCCCTACTACTACGTGGCCGACGGCCAGGGACGCATCATCCGGCTCGATCACAATGGCCAGATGGTGCAACAGTTCGAGTCCAAAGATGGTGAAGCCTCACTCAACGGCATTCAAGACATGGTCGTCGACGACGGCACCAGCACCGCATACATCCTGACGGACAAGGCGCTCATGACGGTCCGCCTCCCGGGCTCACCAAGCACATCAAACTAGCCAGGACGCGCAACGGCCGGTACTTGAATGTACCGGCCGTTTTTGTTTGCCTATGAAACTCGACGCTGTTGCGTCAAAGACATCGCCGTTACGGTTCGACCACGTTTAGCTCATCCAGAGGGACTTCATCCTCTTCACCCGACTCGAGCCTGATGGTCGCGGTTCCGTGCCGCATCGAGATCCCGATCAACGTTCCGCTCATATCACCAGCACGCACGCGACTCCCAAGCCGCGGCCACCCATTCGGGCGAGGATTCCCTGAGAGCCGTCCTACGCCCATCCGTTGCAGCAGAGCCTGTTCGTCGACGAGCGGGCCGGTTCTGACCCTGCCAACGCTTCCATACGTTACCGGCACACGGTCCATCAATTCGAGGCGTACCGGTTGACCCATGCGTTCTTCAAGATGACACCCGAGAGAAGAGCTATCCATCTCAGATTGGCCGCATAATGTGCAGAGGATCGTCGCGCCGTCCAGGCTCAGACGCAGACTGGTCAGATCGAGAGTCGAATCCATTGATTTAACCTGACGCTCGACTTCACCGGTCAGCGCCCGCGCAAGCTCAATGCGCGATTCCACTTCGCTCAACTCTTCGTCGGACAGGCGACGCTCTATCGTGCAGCGGAGATCTATCTGGGCTGGAGCGTCAACGTCGGCGGCGCCAAACAGCACGCGTCCAGGTTCGTCACCCAGCGGTCCACCTACCACGACCCAATCTCCGGTTCGCAAGTCAGCGTGCCGTGTCCAGCAGAATCGCAGCATCCCGTCTCCCGGAACGCTGACGGCCACGATCATCTGTGCGGTCAATGGGTCGGTCGCGGCCATTGCGTCACCATGCGATCGAGCGCGAGACGCGGCTGCACGTTGATCGAGAGGTCCGAAAGCGCCTGGTTCGTCGCCTGAACACCGGCGCTGATACGATCGAGCGTCCATTGCTGTGCCAAGCGGCCGAGGCGCTCCGCAAAATCGACGTTGACGACCTGGTCAGAGCAACCGGCCGCCACCAGGAGCAGATCTCGCCAGATGCCGAGCAAAGCATCGAGCTCCCCTTCAACCCGAGCCCGCTGCCCTCGGCGATAACCGTCCGCCATGCGACGCACTTCACCGATGGCCACGATCGGATTCTCGACCATTTCGATCCCGGACTCGATGGTGGCGCGCCGGGCGGCCAGCGCGGCGTCATCCGCCGCCAATACGATGGCGTTCCCGATGCGGCCGCGCGTAATCCCCGCAATCATCGTCGCGAGTTCGTCATCGACTCCCCGGCCCACCAGCGCCGCCGCTACCTCGGCGCGACTCAACGGTTCCAGTTGAACCGGACGGCAACGGGAGCGAATCGTCTCTGGGATAGCATCGAGCTCGGTGGCAATGAGGAGCAGAACCACAAACGGAGGTGGCTCTTCCAACGTTTTGAGGAGCGCGTCATACGCGGAGAATGAAAAGTCGTCGACGTCCTCGAGGATGGCCACACGCCAATCCGCTTCGAGCGGGCGCAGCGACAGATTGGATCGTAGCTCTCGAATCGTCTCGATCGAGATGCGTGTGTTTTTGCTGTCCCGGGTCTCACCGGCCGCCTGCTGTTCGAGGCTGACCGTCACAATATCCGGGTGGATGTCACGCACGGCGCGCCTACATGCTGAGCAGACACCGCAGGGATGCGGACCCGTCTCATCTGAGCAGACGAGCGCCTGGGCGAAGATGCGCGCGAGCGTGCGCTTGCCGACACCCTCTGGACCTGCAAACAGGTACGCATGAGCTACCTGGCCACGCTCGATCGACCGGCGCAGCATGTCGACGGCCGCGCGATGACCGATGATCGGCCAATCCGTGTCTCGTTCCATCATGACGTACTGATACCTCGCAGTGAAACCGTTGGTGAAATCACATGGAGAGTCAGGCGACGGTCGCTCGTTTGGTCCCCGAAGGACGACTCGACAGCGATACAGGCCCCTCCACGTTGTCACCTTCGGAGAGGGCCGACACGATGGCGTCGCGATCCTTGGACGTCAGGACCGTCTCCGAACTGAGGTCGCGAACCGCCTGCAGCAATTCGCTCGTGGCGACCACTGAGAGGTCGGTCGAGCCTACTTGGAGCTCCGCTTTCGGGTTGAGGAAGACGATGATGCCGTCGATGGCGTCCTCGCCGGGGAGACTGCGCTCGGTCAGAATAGAGCGCAACAGATCCTGATCCCGCTCATTCTCCGTCGTGGGATTGCCAAGCTGCGGGCCGGCCATACCGATGAAGGCGAGGATGCGCCCTCCTGGTTTGCGCCATTTGTTGCCGTCTACCGTGATCCGTCCTTGAACCTCGCGCGTCGTGATCACGACCAGCCCGCCTGGATAGACCAGGACGTGCTCCGGGTTCCCTTTTCCTGCCGTCGAAAAGTGGATCAACGTGTAGCGGTCGTTGAGACGTCGCAGGGTGTCATCGAGAATCTCATCCGGCCGGGGATGACGGCCCCATTTGGTCGTCTGGGGCATGCCAACGTTGAAGGAGATGAACCCGATAAAGAGGATGATGTAGCTCGGAATAAGCAGCACCGGCATCAGAAAGCCACCAGCGATCGCCAGCATCATCAACATGAATCCACCCACGGCCAGGACGCGAGACAGACGTCGACGAGTCTTAACGTAGGCATTGTTTCGCACGAGGCGCATATTGCCTGGTTTCCATTCCGATGAAGAGTCTGGCCGATCGGAGGTTACGCCGGGTCATCCAACACGACGTCGAACGGCCGGATAGGGCGAGTCTAGCACGTCGCCATACACGAGTCCACGCGCGCAAAACGACGCGCATCCACTCAGCGTCTTCATCAGTTTAACCATTAAAGCTGCGACTTGTTCGTCGGTGCGTTCGAGACCAATCGGGCGCCGGTTGAGTAAGCTTTCGGCGAAATCGGCTCGACAATGCCACCGAGCCAACACAATGACGATCTTTTCACCGGTGTGCCGTTCGAAGGGTACCGTTCACGTGATGACGCCCGACAACCAAACCAGCAGCCTGTCGGTTGTGATCGTCTCATGGAATACGCGCGAACTCCTCGACAGGTGCTTATGCTCCCTACGTGAAGATGCGGAGCGCGCTCATCTCTCGACGCAGGTCGTGGTGGTCGACAACGGGTCGACCGACAACACCGTCGGCATGCTGCGTGAACAGCATCTCGCCGTTGGTGTGCTGTCGCTCGATGAAAACGTTGGATTCGCGGCGGCGACCAATCGGGGGATGCGCGAGACGACTGGCGCTTCGATCCTCCTCCTCAATCCAGACACTGAGGTCCAGCCAGGGGCGCTGAAGGCACTCGTCATGACGCTCGATTCGATGCCGCACGTTGGTCTGGTGAGCGGGCTCCTGCTCAATCCCGACGGCTCGATACAGTCGACCGGTTACCGCTTCCCCGGCCTGGCACAATCGTTTCTCGACTTCTTTCCGCTCCATCCTCGGATCATCGAGAGTCGCCTGAACGGCCGCGTGTCGTGCGGAAACGCGCGGTCGCCCTACGCCGTGGACCATCCGCTCGGCGCCTGCATGCTGGTCAAGCGCGCGGTGATCGAACGCGTCGGACTTCTCGATGAACAATACTTTATGTACAGCGAAGAGATCGACTGGTGCCAGCGTATTCGAGCCGCTGGCTGGTCAATTTTGATCGCACCCGAAGCGAGGATCGTGCACTACGGCGGACAGAGCACGAGTCAGGTACACACCGAGATGTTCCTGGAGCTGCACCGCAGTCGAGCGCGCTACTTCAAGCGCTACCAATCGGATCGATTCCTGCGGCTGGTCGAGTTGATGGCGCGCGCCGCATCGCGACGCGATCACGAACGCGCTGTCCTCCTGCGTCGAGTGGCCGACGTTTATGCACGCGCGAGAGACGCCCATGGATGAGGCCACGCGGCAGCGTTTGCCGCTCGCCGTCATCGTTCTGACGCTCAACGAGGAGCGCCACCTTCCGGAGTGTCTTGCGAGCGCCGCAGGACTGGCGGAGCGCAACCTCATCGTCGACTCGGGGAGCAAAGACGACACGGTCGCCATCGCCCATCAAATCGGCACCGAGATCGTTTTCAACGAGTTTCGCGGCTATGCCAGCCAGCGAAACGCGGCCCTCGACATGGTTTCTGAAGAGTGGGTCCTCTTCCTGGACGCGGATGAACGTTTGACTCCCGAACTGAGACGGGAGCTTGCCGAGACGATCGAGGGCGCCCCTGATGAGGTCGCCGGATACCGCATCCCGCGTCGCAACATCCTGTTTGGACGCGAGCTCCGTGGAGGCGGCTGGTATCCCGACTATCAACTGCGACTGTTGCGTCGCGCTCGAGCGCGCTACGTGCCCGAGCGTGAAGTGCACGAGATCGTCGAGCTAGATGGAGAGATTGGAACCCTGAATTCGCCGCTGCTGCACCTGAACTACGACTCATTCGATGAATTCCATCGCAAACAGACGAGCTATAGCCATCTGCGGGCGGCCGAATTGTCGCAACAGGGCGAGCACCCCCGGCGGCGCAGCTACGTTGGGCGACCGGCGCGCGAGCTCTGGCGACGTTTCGTCACACTTCACGGCTATCGCGACGGTTTGGTCGGGTTGCGACTGGCGTTGTCTATGGCCCGGTACGAGCTTGAGGTTCTCACGCAGCTCAACCACGAGCCGTCGGCAACAGAACAACAATCAACACCCGCGCAATCGGCGGACGAAACTCCCTCGCCATCACTCGTGAGCTCCACGCCGCCAGACCTGGATCTGAGCATCATCATCGTCAGCTACAACGTGCGACACGATCTGCTCAACTGCCTGGCATCGATCGAAGCATGGCTCGCCGAGACAGACAACACGGTCGAGGTAATCGTGGTCGACAACGCCTCCCACGATGGCTCGCCAGATTCGATTCGAAGGCGCTTCCCGGATACGCGCATCATCGAGCTCGACGTCAATGCTGGTTTCGCGGCGGCCAACAACCGCGGGGTGGAATCGGCGCGTGGACAATTCATC
Organism: uncultured Chloroflexia bacterium; assembly: GCA_963822235.1. Lineage (GTDB taxonomy): Bacteria > Chloroflexota > Chloroflexia > Thermomicrobiales > Thermomicrobiaceae > CALAGB01. The sequence continues at coordinate 541,694 of CAWGGU010000001.1, read as the reverse complement.
GCCTTCCTGAATCCGGACACCACCGTTGTCGGCAATGCCTTCGGGCTGATGCTTCGTCATTTGCGCGAAAACCGCGACGTCGGAGTCATTGGTCCCCGCATTCAATACCCCGACGGCAGCGTCCAATCCACACGTCGACGCTTCCCGACGCGACGCACCGGATTTGTCGAGAGCACCATCGTCCAGCAATATTGGCGCAATAACGCCATCCTGCGCCGCTATTACGTCTCGGACCGCTCCAACGACGAAACGCAGGACGTCGACTGGCTGGTCGGCGCGTGCCTGGTCACACGGCGTGAGACGCTTGTGGCGGCTGGACTCTTCGATGAGCGCTTCTTCATGTACTCTGAGGAGGTCGAGTGGTGTCATCGCGTGCGAGAGGCAGGTTGGCGAGTGGTCTACTTGCCCTCCGCGTCGATCGTGCACCGCGAAGGGAGCAGTAGCAAGCTGGATCTTCCGGTTCGCCAGATCAACTTCGACACGAGCAAGGTGCTGCTGTATGAGGAACTGCACGGCAAACGCTCCGCGCGCGCGCTGCGTGGATTTCTGCTGGGCAGCTACCTGGTCCACGCCTCGATCGAAGCCGGAAAGGGCTTACTGGGACATAAGCGCCCTTTGCGAAAAGAGCGAGTCCGTCTCTACCTGCGTGCCTTCAAGAGTGGTCTGCGCGATCGGGACGACTCGCGGAGTGAGTCACGTTGAACGGGCCCGTCCTGTTCGTCTCTGCCGAATACCCGCCCATGCACGGCGGCATCGGTGATTACACGGCTCGATTGGTCGAGGCGCTCACCGCTCACGATTGGGACGTTCGCATCCTTACCAGCAGCACGGTGCAGCCAGCCGGCATGCGTGTGCTCACACGAGTCCGCCGCTGGAACTGGGACGTGGCGGCCCTCACCCAGCAAGCGTTGAACGAGACCGGCGCAAGGATCGTCCACATCCAGTACCAGACCGGCGCGTACAAGATGCATCCGGCGATCAACCTATTGCCAAGAAGGCTGCGCAAGAAAAATCCGCAGGTGCGTTGGGTCACGACGTTTCATGACCTGCTGCCGCCGTACCTCTTCCCGAAGGCCGGGCCGCTGCGTGCACGAACGACGCGTGCGCTGGCCAACTACAGCGATATCAGCATAGCGACCAACGAACGCGATCTGGAGCGGCTCACCATCGAGCATCGACTGGCTCGCCGCGTCAGCATGATCCCGATCGGAAGCAACCTGCCCGACATCGACGTCATCGACCGGAACGCCATTCGGTCCAAAATCGGCATCGATGACCCGGATCAAATCGCCATCGGGTTCTTCGGGTTCTTGAGCGAAGACAAGGGCGTCGATGTGCTCCTCGACGCGCTCAGTCAACGGTCGTGGAAACAGCCGACCGCGTTGGTCATCATCGGCGGAGGACTCTCGGCCACCGACGTGAGCAACCGGCCGTATCTCTCGTGGATCGAGGAACGGCTGAAAGCCTGTCCTGTTCAGGTTATCGAGACCGGCTATCTGCCCGCCGCCGAGGCGGCTGCCGCGCTCCGCTCGCTGGACGTCGTCGCCCTCCCCTTCCGGCACGGAGCCAGTCTGCGACGCGGAACGCTCATCGCCGCTATTCGTGCCGGTGCCACCGTCTTGACGACCGACCCCGAATCGGACGAAACGCTGGCGCCGTTGATCGGCGGCGATACGATGTGGCTGGTACCTCCTGGCGACGTCGAAGCGCTGCGGGACGGCCTGCGAACGCTGATCGACGATCCGGCACTGCGGGGTCAGCTGGCGAGCAACGCACAGACGCGCGGCATCGACTTCGATTGGAACGCCATCGCGCAACGCCATATCGAGATCTACGAGAACCTGCTCAGTCGCGTTCGAGGACACGATGGCGCGAGTTGAAGCGCGTCCGGCGGCCCAGCGAGCGGATCCCATCGACCGTCTGCTGCGTCTCTTCGCCTGGGCCGAACGCGTCGATCTCGCACATTATGTCATCTTATCCGGGATCCTCCTGGTGGCGGCCTGGCTGCGGTTCACCCTGCTTAGCCGTCAGAGCCTGTGGTTCGACGAAGCGGACGTAGTCGTCAGGGCGCAGCGAAGCCTCGGCACCGTTCTGCGGACGTTCGTCACGCCCGGCGAGAACGGTCCCCTCTACAATCTGCTGCTCCACTTCTGGATCCAGATATTCGGGCCGTCCGAGGCCAGCGTTCGGCTGCCCTCGGCCATCGCTGGGTTTCTGACCATCCCCGTGATCTACGTAGTTGGCTGGCGCACGCTTGGACGACGAGCAGGGCTCTTCGCGGCGGGGTTGCTGGCGATATCTCCCTATCACGTCTGGTACTCGCAAGAGGCCAAGATGTACACCATCGCCGTGTTCTTGACGCTCCTCTCGACGGCCCTCTTCATCGAAGCGCTGCGCCAGAATGAACGACGCTGGTGGATCGGCTACGTCATCGTCACGTCGCTTGGGTTCTACTTCCACGTCACCACCGTGCTGATTTTCGTGGCGCAATCGGCCTTCTTTGTGATGACCTGGCGTCGATGGAAAGACCAGCACAAGTCGTGGCTCATCTCGGTGGCGGTGCTGACGCTGCCCTACCTCCCGATCGCACTATGGGCTGGCCGCGTGGCGCTGCACGGAGCGAACCAATGGCAGTCGAAGGTCACGCTCTGGCAGATGACGCAGATCGAGGCGACCAAATTCGCGGTCAACCGTGCCAAGGATCTGCTGACCGAATCGCGCGGCACGCGGATCTACGGTTTGGCGGCGGCGCTCGGTGTGGTCACCATGGGATTGCTCGGCTGGGGAACGACGAGGGCAAACGTCCAGACGCAGCGGCGCTGGATGCTCCTCTTCGTGACACTCGTCATACTGCCGGTCCTGATGTTCTATGTGGTCACGTTGAAGCAGCCCCTCTTCAACGACCGCTACCTCATCATGGCCCTCCCGTTCTATCTGCTCCTCGTCGCAGCAGGCGTCCGAGGGCTCGAGGCGCGACTCTGGCCGCTGGCGTTGGTCCTGAGTGCCGCGTTGATCGGGTACGCCTGGATGCCGTGCGCGACATCAACCGCTCCAACCTCTCGCAGAAGGAGGATTGGCGCCCGGCCTATGAGTACGTGGTGCAGCGGTCCCAGCCGGACGATCTGTTGCTGATTCACCCCGGCTACCTCATCACCACCTACGAGTACTACGCCGAGCTCGATCCAGCGCTCGCCAAGCTCAAGGCGGGAACGATCCCCGGATTCTACGTGCGAGGGGTTCGACGCGCATCAGATGGCGGGTTGGGTGCGACGTGAAGCTCCCGGTCAGCGCATCTGGCTGATCCAGAACCCAGACCGCGTGCCGGGTGACGATCCCAACCATGCGCTGCAGAAGTGGCTGGAGAGTGCCGGACCGCCCCAGTATCACCAAGTCTTCAACGGCGTCGACGTGGCCCTCTACAACCTTCCGCCTCCCTCGCTCGATCCGCCGTAGCTTTGAAATCCTGCATCTCTCGTCCATCCGTAGGCGTTCGCCCACTGACGTCCCGCAGCGCCCGGCAAAATCGTCTAGGAGCCGTAGTACACTAGGGGTTGCGCCGCGGGCGGTGGGCGCCGGGGAGATTTGCGAATTGGCGGCACTGGAGGGTAACGAGTGAGCTATTTCTTGAAGACAGATCGGGGCGTCCATGCTCCGGAGATCGATGCGTCCGAGGGCGAGACGATCCTCGATCGCGGGCGACATGAAGGCCGGCGCGTCGTCGAGGTCTTCGTGATGCATCCCGACGGTCGCGTCGATCGCTACGAGGAACGGACGCGGCGCAGGCTCGGCAGCAACGCCATCAGCAGCCGCACGTGGCTCTGCCAGACCTATCATCCCGATGGCTCCGACGCCTGGGGCGATGACCGCTACATCCCCAACCCGGAAGAAGAAATTCACGCGACTGAACCGGCACCGAGCGCGGTGGTTCTCGTGCTGACCGGCGCCGAGGGAGATTCGCAGAACATCGTCGAGCAGCTTTCAAGTCTGAGTTCGCGCTCCTAAACGTGCCGCCGGTGCGTTGCGCGCCGGTTAGCTGATCGCACCGCCCCATCGCCAAATCCAGTGCCCGCCAGAACTGTCCGCCATCGCACGCTTCTCGGGAAGGAGTCCCTCGTGATCGTGATCCCGGAGCCACCACGCCGCACCAGTCATCGGCCTCCTATTCAGGCGCGCCATTACGTGGCCGCATCCGGTCACTATCTGGCCACGTCAGCCGCCATGCGCATTTTGGCGAAAGGCGGTAACGCCATCGATGCTGGAGTCGCCGCCGGAATCTGCATCAACATCCTCTTGCCCGATCTGACCAGCTTCGGCGGAGTGGCACCGATCATCGTCTATCACAAGCCGACCGGTGAATTGCGCTCGATCAGCGGGCTCGGTTGCTGGGGCAAGGACGCCAACATCGACGTGTATCAGCGGGAAGAGGGCGGCGAGATCCCGATCGGCGCGCGTCGTTCGATCGTGCCAGGTGCCGCCGACTCCTGGCTGACCGCTCTGGCGCGCTATGGACGGCTCACCTTTGAAGAGGTCGTCACGCCGGCCATCGAGCTCTGCGAGCAGGGTTTCCAGGTCTACCCTTCCCTGCACCGCAACATCGGCAAAGAGGTCGACGCGATCCGTCAGTGGCAGTCGACCGCGTCGATATTCCTGAACGAGAACGAGGCGCCGAAGGTTGGCGACGTCCTGGTGCAACGCGATCTGGCGAACACGTTCCGACGCATGATCGCCGCCGAGCAGGCCGCCAGCGGTCGAGGGCGCGCGGCCGCCATCGAGGCAGCCCGTGACGAGTTCTACACGGGTGACATCGGCAAGCAGATCGCTGAGTTCATCAGCGCCGAGGGCGGCTTTATGACCGAGGCCGATCTGGCCGATTTCCACGTCGACGTCGAAGAGCCGCTCCACAGCGACTACATGGGGATCGACGTCTACGCCACCGGTCCATGGAGTCAGGGACCGGTCATCCCTCAGACCCTCAACATCCTCGATGGCTACAACCTGGCTCGACATTGGTCACAACAGCGCGGATTACATCCACCTGATCAGTCAGGCGTTGAATCTCTCGTTCGCCGATCGCGAAGCCTATTACGGCGACCCGAAGTTCGTCGACGTGCCGCTCGAAACGCTCCTGTCAAAGGACTACGCGGCCCGTCAGCGCTCGCGCATCCGACCTCATGAGGCGTTCCCGGAGATGCCAGAACCTGGCCTTGGCGCGCGAACGACGACCATACGAGCCGGAGACTTTGCGACGCCGCTGCAACCAGACACGAGCTACGTCTGTGTGGTGGACGAGGAAGGGAACGCCTTCTCCGCGACCCCGAGCGACGGCATCGGTAGCACGCCGATCGTCCCGGGACTTGGCCTCATCTGCTCCGGCCGCGGATCGCAGAGCTGGCTCGAGCCGGAGCATGCCTCGTCGCTGCAGGGCGGCAAGCGACCGCGGCTGACGCCGAATCCGGCCATGGCATTCCGAGACGGACGCCTGTTCATGCCGTTCGGTACGCCGGGTGCGGATATGCAGCCTCAATCGATGATTCAGGTCTTCCTGAACATCGTTGAATTCGGTATGGATCCGCAGGAGGCTATTGAACAGCCACGCTTCGGAACTTTCAGCTACCCTGAGTCCTTCTGGCCGCACACATACCGGCCCGGCTCGCTCAAGCTCGAGTCGCGCATCCCCGCCAGCGTGGTCGACGATCTGCGATCTCGCGGGCATCAGGTTGACGTCTGGCCGGAATGGACGCGCACCGTTGGGAACGTCTGCGCAATCACGGTCGATCACGAGCGTCAGACGCTCACAGGCGGTGCCGACGCGCGCGCCGAAGCCTACGCGGCGGGCTGGTAGACCCTCTCAATTGCATCGACTGCCGGGCATAATCCGATCCCGAACGACGTTGTCTCTAGGGATCGATTTGCCTGGCTCTGGCTGAAAGGGAATTTGACGTGGCCGAAATCCGGCCCTTTCGCGGAATCACATACGACACTGGGGCCGTCGGCGGCTTGCGCGAAGTCGTCGGTCCGCCTGAGGACGTCCCGTCGCCGGAGCAGGCTGCGGTCATCGTCGAGGGCCACCCGCATCATGCCGTGCGACTCGAAATGAGCGATCCCGGTCCGGGTGAATGCTTCGTCTGCGCGTCGAACCTCTTTCGCTCCTGGCTCGACCAAGGCGTGCTGCAGCAGAGCGAGACGCCAGGCTTCTACGTCCATGAGCACGAGTTCAGCTTCGACGGTGAACGGCGCGTGCGACGCGGCGTCTTTGCGGCGCTCCAGCTCGCCGAATATTCGGAGCGCGTGGTGCTGCCGCATGAGAACACCATGGCGCACAACGTCGAGATCCGCACGGAGTTGCTGCGCGCGGTGCGGTCCAACCTGAGCTCCGTTTACACGCTCATCGAGGATCGGGGCAAGCTGGAGGCGATGATTGGCACGGTCGTGGGCGGACCGCCCGATCAGGAGGGGGACGACAGCGTCGGCGGCTATCACCGTATCTGGGCCGTGACCAACCCTTCCTCCGTGAGAAATCTGCGGGATGCCGTCGCCAAACATCAGCTCTTTATCGCGGATGGACATCACCGGTACGTCGCCGCGCTCCGCTACCGAGATGAACTGCGTCGCGCCGGACTCGACTACCCGCAAGCCGACTGGACGCTGGCATACATCACCTACGTCGACGACCCGGGCGTGCTCGTCCTCCCAATTCACCGAGTCGTCCAGTCGCTCGACGGCGAAGAGTGGGAGAACATCCGGGCGCGTCTTGTTCGCTACTACGATACGAGCAGCATTAAGCTCTCAGCCGAAAACGCGGAGGCGGAGCTCGAGAAGGCAATCGAAGACCTCAACCGGGATGAAGAGCCACTCAGCTATCTGATCCTCGAGCCGGGGGGTGAGAGATTGCTGCGCCTCCACCTGCGCGACTGGGATGCCGTCTGCGACCTGATTCCGGACACGGCGGGCGCTACCGCCAGCCACCTCGACGTTACCGTCTTCGACTGCGTTGTGCTGCGGGACGTGCTCGGGTTCAGCAACGAGCAAGTTGAAAACAACGTCGAGTTCACCAACGACGTCGGCGTTGCGTTCGACGAAGTTCGATCAGGCAGGGCGGTCTTCGCCGGTTTGGTTCGTCCGACCAGCCTCTCGACCGTCTTGACCGTGGCGCGCGCCGGTGGCCGGATGCCGCAGAAGTCGACCTACTTCTACCCCAAGATCCCAATCGGACTGCTCATGCGCGATCTGCTGGATGATGGCGAGCTTGAGGAGTGAGCGGCCCTCACCCGGCGCTGCGGCGCCACCCTCTCCCGCCGAGCAGGAGAGGGTTTACGTCTCCCTTCTCCCGTTCGGACGGGAGAAGGGCCGGGGATGAGGGCTGTTCCACCTCCACCAACTCCCCCCGCTTGTTGGTAAGCTGTAGCCGCGGCCGCGCGTCGACATCCACATGAGCAGGAGCGCTGACAGCGATGAGTACGCCGATTCGACGGCAGTACCTCTCAATCAAGCGTCAATATCCGGACGTCATCGTCTTTTTCCGCCTTGGCGATTTCTACGAAACGTTCGACGACGACGCCAAGATCGCGTCGCAGGTACTCGATATCACCTTGACCTCACGCAGCGGCATGGGCAAGGAGAATCGCGTGCCGATGGCCGGCATCCCCTACCACGCTGCTGACGGCTACATCGGGCGACTGATCGCCGCGGGGCACAAAGTTGCGGTCGTCGAGCAGGTCGGCACGTCCAACGGACGTGACCTGGTCGAGCGCAAGGTCACGCGCGTCGTGACTCCGGGAACCGTCACCGATCCATCCATGCTCGATGGCTCCAATAACCGCTACATCGCGGCGGCACTCGTCGAAGGCAGCCGGGCAGGAGTTGCGGTCGCCGACCTGTCGACCGGCGAGTTCGCCACCACCGAGATCAACGCCACGGACGGCGAGGCAGCATTCGCAAGCGTCGGGCGTGAATTCTTGCGGATCGGCCCAGCGGAGATCGTCGTGCCGGAACGAGACGGAGATGAGCCGGATCTATTGACGCCACATCTTCCGGCTCACGCGTTCGTGAGCCCGCTCCACGGTCGCTGTTGGCGGCTGAAGACGGCCAGCGATGAGCTGATGCGCCACTTCGAGGTCGAAGCGCTCGACGCCTATGGCTGCGCGGGAAAGCCGTTCGCCATTCGTGCCGCCGGTGCGCTGCTGCAGTACCTCGCCGAAACGCAGCTTGGTAGCATCGGGCAAATCGTCGACTTGATCACCTACAGCCTCGAACGCCACATGACGCTCGACTCTCAGACATTGCGCAACCTGGAGTTGGTCGAGACCAGTCGTGGCGATCGCAGCCACTCCCTCCTGAGCGTGCTGGATTGCACCCGCACGTCGATGGGAGCTCGGCTGCTGCGACGATGGGTCGGACAGCCGCTTCTCGACGCGACGGAAATCAACAGCCGGTTGGATGCCGTAGCCTTCTTCGTGGGGCAAACGCTGATCCGCGCCCGACTGCGTGAGGCGCTGGGCGCGGTCTCCGACGTGGAGCGGCTGATCAATCGCGTGGTGACCGGCGCGTCGGGTCCGCGCGAGCTGCGCTCGTTGGGAACGTCGCTGCAGCAGCTTCCGACGATCAATCAGATCCTCGAATCCGGGCTGGCGCCGTCGGGACTCTCTCGGCTGCCAGACTGCGGTCAGGCGGCGCGGCTCATCGCCGACGCGTTGGTCGATGATCCACCGGCGGTGCTGGGCGCGGGGCAGTCGATTCGCGCGGGATACAGTGCGGAGCTGGACGCGTTGCGGCGCTCGTCACACGAAGCCCGCGAGTGGATCGCCAGCCTGGAGCACTCCGAACGCGATCGCACGGGTATCAAGTCACTCAAAGTCGGCTACAACAAGGTGTTCGGCTACTACCTGGAGATCAGCCACGCCAATTCTGGCGCGATTCCGGACCACTATCAGCGCAAACAGACGTTGGTTAATGCCGAGCGCTACATCACACCCGAGCTGAAGGAGTACGAGAGCAAGGTCCTCAATGCTGAAGAACGCATCGCCGAACTGGAGGGTCAGGTCTATCGCCAGCTCCTAACCCAGGTCGCGGCTGGGGCTCTTCCCATTCGTGACGCCGCCGCCGAACTGGGGCGGCTCGACGTCTTCTCCTCGTTGGCAGAAGTCGCGGTGCGTCACGGGTACGTGCGACCCGAGATTGATGATGGAACCGCGCTCCAGATCGTCGAAGGTCGGCATCCGGTCGTCGAGACATCGCTCGAGCCCGGTCAGTTCGTGTCCAACGACGTCACGCTCGACACCCGCGAGGATCAGATCGCCATCCTGACCGGTCCGAACATGGCCGGTAAATCCACGTATCTGCGGCAGGTGGCGCTGATCGTGCTGCTGGCTCAGATCGGATCTTTTGTGCCTGCTGACAGCGCGCGGATAGGGCTGGTCGACCGCATCTTCACGCGGATTGGCGCTCAGGACGACATCACATCCGGCCAGAGCACCTTTATGGTCGAGATGGTCGAGACCGCCTCGATACTGCACCACGCCACTTCACGCTCGCTGGTGGTGCTGGACGAGATCGGGCGCGGCACCAGCACCTATGACGGCCTGGCGATCGCCCGTGCGGTGGTCGAGCAGCTCCACAACAGCAGTCGACTCGGTTGTCGCACACTTTTTGCGACCCATTACCACGAGCTAACCGAGCTCGAGAAGGTGCTGCCGCGCGTGCGTAACTTTCGCGTTGACGTGCTCGAAGAGGGAGATTCGGTCATCTTCTTGCACCGTGTGGTGCGGGGCGGCGCCGACCGCAGCTACGGCATCCATGTGGCGCAGCTGGCGGGAATGCCCAAGTCAGTCGTGCGTAGGGCGCGCGAGATCTTGCAGGATCTCGAGGAAGGCGCTCCCGGCAAAGCGGAGCGCACGCGTCGCCGCAAAACGATCGGTCAAGCGGCCGAGGCGCCACTGCAGATGACCTTTTTCGGTGCGCCCGATCCGGTGGTTGAGGATCTGAAACAGCTCGACGTCGAGGGGCTCTCACCACTTGAAGCGCTTACCGCACTGTTCGAGCTGCAACGCAAAGCGACCAATGGCGCTCAACCGAGCTAATGACGCGGGGGCGCGGAGCCGGAAGGGAAATCCATGTTCACCATAGTTGATCTTCTGGTAGCCGCTGGAGCCGCCGATCAGATCGACGCGCTCGTTGCGCCATTTGCAGAGCTTACATTCAACGGAGCGGCCATCGATTCGCGACTCGTCCATCCGGGTGAGTTGTTCGTCGCCCTGATCGGCGAGCGGAGCGACGCTCACGACTATGTCGACGCGGCCTTCGAGCATGGGGCGACCGCCGCGTTGGTGAGGCGCGAATCGCTTGGAACGCTCAAGCTGAGTCCGAATCGCTCGGTCACCGTCCTCGGCGACACGGCCAACCAGACGTCAACTTCGTCTTCGAAACTGCTCGTCCCGACCGACGATCCGCTCCTGGCCCTGCACCGGCTGGCGACAAACCACCGCGCCAAATTCGATCCTCAAGTGATCGGCATCAGTGGCAGCGTGGGCAAGACCTCGACCAAAGAGGCGACCGCTTCAGTGCTGGAGCAGCGTTTCAACAACTTGAAGACCCCTCGCTCCTACAACAGCGAGAGCACCATGCCGCTCACCATCCTACAGATGTCGGCTGAGCATCAGACGGCCGTCATCGAAATGGGGACGTATGGGCTCGGCGAGATTGCACTGCTGGCCTCCATCGCTCGACCCAACATCGGCATCGTCACCAACGTCGGTCCATCTCACATGGAACGCATGCTGACGATCGAGAACATCGCCAGGGCCGAAGGAGAACTTATCGACTCGCTGCCGGACGACGGCGTCGCCATCCTCAACTACGACGACGATCTGGTGCGTGCCATGACCTCGCGCACAAACGCGCGACCCTTCTTCTTCGGCTTGAATCCTTCAGCTGACGTGTGGGCCGATCGGGTCCAGAGTCACGGCATCGAGGGTGTTTCGCTGCGCGCCCACCACGACGGCGAGGTCGTCGATCTGCGCATTCCGCTGCTGGGGAAGCACCATGCGTACACTGCGCTGGCCGCCGCCGCCGCGGGCTTGACCCTGGGCATGAGCTGGGACGAGATCGTCGCCGGACTGGAGACGTGCGGCGAGCGATTGCGCTTCGTCACGGTTCCCGGTCCCAACGGCTCAACCATCCTGGATGACACGTACAACGCCAGCCCGGTCTCGTGCAATGCCGCTCTCGACCTGCTGCACGAGCTCGACGGACGCCACATCGCCGTTTTTGGCGACATGTATGAGCTCGGGCCGGTCGAAGAGGAGGCCCATCGTACTGTGGGGCGGCATGCCGCAAACACGGTCGAGATCCTCTATACAGTGGGGCCTCGAGCGAGTTGGATTGCAGACGAGGCACGCAAAACGGGCATGTCTGGCCAGATCGTGGCGCTTGATGACAAACAGGCGGCTGTCGACGCTTTGGCGCCAACGCTCGGAGCAGGCGACTACGTTCTGGTCAAAGGCGCACGTGGCATGGAGATGGAGACCGTCGTCGCGGCACTGCACGCCATGGCGTGAAAAAACGTGTAGGGCGACCCAACGACGGACGGCGGCTATACTGGCGAGGTTCGACGCGGTGACAATCCGTGGCTGGGAGGGAATCTGAGTGGGCTGGGCGGAAACGGTGGTGCAATCCCTGATCGAGAATGACGTCCGCGTCGTCACCTACGTGCCGGACAACGTGCTGATTCCGTTGATCTCCGGCTTCAAGGCCGACGATCGACTGACCGTCTTCTCCGCCACGCGTGAGGAAGAGGCCATTGGCATCGCCTGTGGCGCGTATCTCGGTGGCTCGCGCGCTCTGGTTATGATGCAGAGCAGTGGGTTCGGCAACATTCCGAACGCGCTTGCATCGCTGGCCACGCCCTATCAGATTCCCGTCTTGATGATTATTTCGGAGCGCGGCTCGCTGGGCGAATACAACTCCGTCCAGGTGCCGATCACGCGCGTCATCCGTCCGACGCTCGACGCCCTCGGCATTCCACACTACACCCTCACCCGCGAGGATGAGGTCGGGTTCGTCGTGCCACGCATGGCCTCCCAATGCTTCAACACGCAGATTCCCTCCGCCATCATCCTATCCCCACTGCTCACCGGCGGTAAGCAAGACCGCTGACGGCGGATCATGTCCGATGATCGAACGCGACGAGAGCAATCCCCGCATGAACGGAGTGAGACACGCATGACAGTCCAGGCTCGTTTTGGCGGCGAGGTGATGAACCGGCTCGATCTGACCAAACGACTTGTCGCCCGGCTCGAGCGCGGTGAGGTGGTGGTCGGCGGCATCGGTAATTCCAATTTCGATCTCGTCGGTGCCGGTGCGCGTGCCGAGAACTTCTACATGCTGGGGAGCATGGGCATGGCCGTTCCAATTGGGCTCGGAATCGCGATCGCGCAGCCCAACCGTCGCGTCTTCGTGCTCGACGGAGACGGATCGCTGCTGATGAACCTGGGGTGCCTCGCGACGGTAGCACAGCAAGCGCCGGAGAACTTGACGATCATCGTGTGGGACAACGCCTCCTATCAGATCACCGGCATGCAGGATTCGCCGACCGCCGAGCGAACCGACGTGGTCGCCGTGGCGCGCGGAGCCGGGATCGTCAACGCGGAATGGGCGCGAGCCGAGTCCCACTTCGAGATGCTTGTCGATCAGGCGCTGGAACTGGACGGTCCACACTTCGTGGGCGCACGCATCGATCGCTCGCCGGGAACGGCTCGCCCGGAGCGCGATCCCGTCATCCTGAAAGATCGCTTCATGCGTGGCATCGGGGTGAAGTAGACAGGGGAGCTACCCTCATCCCCTAGCACCTTCTCCCGCATGAGTAGGAGAAGAGGAACAATTCGGAACGTCAGCGCTCTCCCCCAGATTCGCCTCCCTCCTCCTGGCCGGCTGGAGACGAGTTGGGTGTAAGGGAAGCTCGGCGACTTTAAAGTTGTTCACTCTTCTCACGTTTGAACGACGGCTGCTTCGAACACCAGCGTCCACCTTCTCGAAACCTGCCGTCACCCAGACGGCCGCCAGGATCAGCAGCATGACGGCGATGGACGGCGGGAACACCAGCCAGGGCCAGACCGAACGGCTGAAGAGGAATGGGTCGTTGAACGCCCAGCTCAGCATCGTCCCCCAACTGATCGATCCGCTGGCTCCCAGACCAAGGAACGCCAACGTTGCCTCGGCAAAGATGGCGTAGCGCAGCGTCAACGTGAGTTTCGTCGGCAGAATGTCGAGCGTCGCGGGCAGTACGTGCCGCAGCACGATGCGCCACTCCGAAGCTCCACTTGCGCGTGCAGCCTCGATGTAGTCACTCGAACGAGTCTGCAGCACCAGGCTGCGCACGATGCGGGCGTAGGCCGGCCAGGAGAGAAACCCAAGCATCAGTGCAAGGGTGAGCCGACTGGCTCCGGTCAACGCGATGATCAGAAGATAGAGCGGGATGCTTGGCAGCGCCAGGAGTAGGTCCACGATCCCCAGCAATACCGCTTCCGACTTGCGAAAGAAGCCAGCGGTCAATCCGACGAGCCAGCTCATCACCGTCGAGATCCCGATCACGATGGCGGCAACGAAGAGAGACGTGCGAGCGCCGTAGATGAGTTGTGAGAGCTGATCCTGACCGAGGTCGTTGGTGCCGAGCCAATGCGCCCAGGACGGCGAGCTCAGTGGATCGCCGGTTGGCAGTCGTGGATCGTACGGCGCCAGCCCGGTCGCCAGAAGCGCAACGCCACACGCTGCCACGAGCATGGCGACTCCGAGATAGAAGGTGGTTGGCCGGCGGTGCTCAAGCATGGGCCGGCCGTTCGCGCGGATCGACCCGCAGGTAGATCAGCTCCAGGCACAGGTTGGCCGCCAGTACGCCCAGACCCGAAAGCAAGAAGACCGCCTGGAGTACCGGATAATCGCGCGACTGCACCGCTTGAAATGCGAGCTGCCCGAGACCCGGCAAGTTGAACACCCGCTCGATCACCAGCGCTCCACCGAAGATCGCCCCAAGCCGCAGACCAAAGAAGGTGAGCAGCGGCATGGCGACGTTCGGGAGCAGATGGCGGAAGACGACCTGGCGCTCGCGCAGCCCCTTGGCTCGTGCCAGCGACAGCCACTCGGCGTGTCGCATTCCGGCGATCGCGTCGCGCGATATCAGGAGGAACCCAGCGGCACCAGCGAGTGAGAGGGCTAACACTGGCAAGATCATGTGAATGACGACGTCGGCCGCTCGCGCCAATTCGCCGTCCAGGCCCGACCCATACTGCTGAAAGACGGTCTTGCCTCCGCCGAGCGGCAGCCAATTCAGGCCGATCGCGAAGATCAAGAGGAGCATGATGGCGATCAGGAACTCGGGCATGGCCGCCAGGATCGCCGCCAGTGATACCGCTCCGCGCTCAAAGCGCCCTGCCCTGAACCACGTAGCCGCGACTCCAATCGCCGTTCCGATGAGCGCGGCCAGAATCAGGGACGAGAGCATCAGCCCCAGCGTCCAGGGGAGTCGTTGCAGGATCAGTGTGCCAACTGGATGCGCGTGGGAGATCGACCAGCCGAGGTTGCCGTGCGCCAGATCGCCCACATAGTCGCCAAACTGGCGGCTGATCGGCTGGTTGAGGTGGTAATAGTCCTGCAATCGCGCGCGGTCAGCGGACGTCATCGGCGCCGCGGCGTCCAGTCCGCCGTTCAGGCTGGCGGAGAGCGGATCGCCCGGCAGCAATCGTGGGATCAGGAAGTTGAGCAGCACAACCAGACAGGCCAGGATCGCATACCGCCCCAGCAACACGGGGATGGAGCGACGCGCCAGGCCGTTCATGACCGGAGCAGTGTCAGCTTATTGTTCGGGAACGGAATTCCATTCATCAGCCCGCCCCAGGTCTCCATCGGCGTGAAGACGTCGGCGTTGTAGATCCAGTAGAAATTGCGGTGATACAGGACCAGCGTGGGAAGCTCGTCCGCCAGGATCTTCTGCATCTGAAAGACGATGGTCTTTCGCTTCACGGGGTCAAGCTCAGCCAACTCCTGATCACCCAACTGCGCATACTCGGCGTTCTTGAAGATCGACCCCTTGGCGAAGGCGTTGGCTTCTTCACCGGCATACCAGCGACGCAGATAGTCCGGATCTCCGCCGATGCCGATGTGACCCGTGAGCGCAATCTGAAAATTGCCGTCGCTGAGCAGTTGGAGTCGCGTGGCGACGTCGACCTTCTTTACATTGAGCGTGATCCCGACCGCCGCGAGCATCGGTGCCATCAGTTCAGGCTCCCGAGCGGACGGATCGGCCAGCAGATCGAGCGACAACGTGTCACCTTTGAGCAACGACTTCGCCTTTTCGGGATCGTACGGGTATTGGGCGATGTCCGGGTTGAACCACGGCGTTCCCGGCGGCACGATCGCCACGCCACTGACGATGGCCGGGCCCTTGGTGATCGTTTTGGCGATTTGTTCTCGATCGAGCGCGTACATGATCGCCTGGCGCACCTCTTTGCGATCGAGCGGCGTGCCGCTCGGTGTTCACCGCCATGCGCACCACCGAGAGCGGCTTGGTCACATCCACCTTCAAATGGTCGTCGCTTGCGATCAGGTCGACGATCGACGCGTCGGTGCTCTGGGAGACGTCGGCGTCCCCCTTCTGTACCGCCTGCAATTCAGTTTGTGTGGGAATGGTGATCTGTTGCAGTTCGGCCACGCGCGGAGTGCCGCGGAAGTACGTGTCAACAGCCCTCAGGCGATAGGCTCCCGCGGTCGCATCATGCTCCGTCACTCGAAATGGTCCGCTTCCGACAAGGGCGCTCGCGTCCGTGAATTTGATCGGGTCGGTAACCGCGCTCCAGACGTGCTTCGGGATGACCGGCACGATCCCAGCGATTTCTTCCAGGAAGTTGGCGGCGGGATGTGCCAGAGTGAATCTGACGCTGCCGTCGGCACTCGCGTCGGCTGACTTGACCACATCGGACGACATCCACTTGAATGGGTGATCCTTGTAGTAACCGAACGAGAAGGCCACGTCCTCCGTCGTCAGTGGCTGTCCGTCATGCCAGGTAGCGTCGCCGGTGACGGAAAACGTGTAACTCATGCCATCCGGCTCTGCCTCCCAGCGCGTTCCCAGCCACGGGATGATCTGCTGGTCGTCTTTCCAGGTGAGCGTATCGAAGACGAAGCTGAGCAGCACCACGCCACCTGGTCCCGTGGTCGAGAATTGAAATGGAGAAAGCGTTCCCACGTCGGTCCACCAGGCAAAGCGGACTCTGTCAACGGCGGTACCCGGCTGCGATGAAGGGCTGGACGTTATGCCGTCGGAGGAGGTGGGTGTAACGGTCGAGCCATCCGCGGCGCCATGTGCTTGCGTGCGGCCGCAGGCAGCCAGTAGGGAGGAAACGGCCATCCCGCCCGCGATGCCGGAGACGACGCCCAGCAGACGACGCCTCGTCAGTTGTCCCGCGACATTCGATTGACGAACGAGGGAGAAGGTAGGAGTTCGGTCAGATGGTCTCATTGGCGAGCTTCAAGTGGTAGTCGGTGTAGCGCACCAGGTTGGCATGCTGTCTCTCGCTCAGAACTTCACATACCCAGCCCCAGTGCAGCGAGACCCAATCGCCGACTTTGGCATCGTCGGCGAATCCATGTCCCTCTATCTGACGGACTACTGTGGTTCGAGACACATCTCCCAGAGCGAGCTTTCCCTGCTCCAGCAGCAACGGCTTGCGTTGCACGATCAGCTCTGGGCCATTCACTTCGGTCACTTCACCCCAGCTGATGCGGCACTGATCCATGGTCTCGAGTGAGTGCTCCAGCTGACCGGCACGGCTGTGGACGTCGAAGACGTGGAAGTTGTGATGAGGTCGAGCACCCGCCGGTGCCTTGGAGAGGACCAGATCGAGCGCCTTCCCCTGCAGCTGTTTACCGAAGCGCTCCTTCAGCGCGTCATACAGCTGGCGCACTTCGACACGCTGCAGCAGATCATTCCCGATCCAATATGCGTCGACCACGCGAGCGTCGAACGGGTCGGCAATGCCGTTCTCCCGGGCGATGAGCTTGAGATACGGAAGCGCGCCGGTAAATGTCTTGAGCAGCGGTTGAAGCCCGCCATCGACGACGTTCTCGATGCCGTATTCGAAGAGCGTACGGTTGTCATCGCCTCCGCAGAAACGCAGTCGGTTCGGCATGAAGCCGTAGCGAATGAAGCGGAGTTGTCCGGCAAGGAGCGCGTCAGTCGAGAGCAGGCTCACGTTTCATCCGTCCAATTCAAGATGGAATTGAGTTCCTCGAGTACGGATAGAATTTCCTTGGCCATCTCTGGTTCGAGTCGCTCAAGCCCGAGACCCGCGTGGTGATACACGTAGTCACCCACGTTCACCTCGCCAAGTCCGATGAGCGATATCGGAACCTCCTGGCCCTCCTGATCTATCCAGGCAACACCAGATTCCACTCGCACTACACGTGCCGGGATCGCTTGACACATCTGCACCCCCTCAATCGTCAACATCGATACTCTCCAGGATGAGCTCTGGCGCGTCACCCATCGGCATACCAGGCCCGTGACACACAGGGCAGCTGTCCGCGGGATCAGTCACCGGGAAGGGACGATCGCATCGCAAACAGTGAGCGATCTGAGCTTGAGGCTCGACCACCAGACGAGCCCCTTCTGCGATCGTCCCAGAACTCATGGAAAGAAACAATGTTTCAACGATCTCAGGTGTTACATGACCGGTCGGTGAATAGCGAAATGTCAAGCGATCGATGTGCCCCGCCCCGGCATTTTTTGCCGCGACGATGGCCTGATTCAACGCGGACGACATCAATCCAACTTCGTGCACGCTTCCGCTTCCCTCTTTCCATCAACGTAAGAATCCAATTGCCAACAGCGTAATTCCCGAACCGCGGCCGACACGAGCGTAGGGAGCGCCTCGGCCACAGCTTGTGTCAGATCGGCCCCCAGCGATGTTCTCTCCGGCTGGAGTCCCAACAGGACGATGTCTCGCGGTTCGGCATCGAGCATCCGCAGCGCTGAGAGGAGATCCGCCACTCCGAGTTCGTGCGCTGAGGATCCAGAAATCAGACTGGCAAGCTGGTGCCGATCGAATCGGGCCAGCGTACCGGCCGGGGCACCGACGTCGATCGCATCTAACAAGAGCAGGCGAGAGGCGCCAGACGCAACGCTCAAGAGCTCGAGTCCGAGCGTCCCGCCATCGATAAAGATCACATCCTGTCCATCATCCAGCGACTCCTGCAGAACTCGCAGCGCGTGTACACCAACCCCCTCATCAGAGAGGATGACGTTCCCTAACCCGATGACCACGATTTCGTCCATCTAGTCGTCATCACTTTCGCTCACGATGACCGCGGAGTCGGTCGGCTCGACGAGCACCGGGACCGTGTTCGGCACCACCTGGCGGGATGCATCGGTCTCCGACAATTCAGCCTCGGTGATGTACTTGTAGCCGGAGAAGATACTGTCCAGCGTGCCGTTCTTCTTCTCGCGTGAGACCAGCCAGGCACTGTAGATATGGTGGATGGTGAAGCCGATCAGCATGAACATGATGAAGAAGTGGATCTCGCGCTGCGTCTGGATATTCACCACGCCTGGAACCAGCTGAAGAGTGTGTGCCAGATTCCAGTTCCGACGTCGTTCGAGTAGAGCGCGAACCCGGTCAGAATCTGGACCAGGAAGAGGACGTAGATCCCGACGTAGGCGAGCGCGGCCAACGAGTTGTGGCCGACTTCCGAAGGCGCTCGCCAACGCAGGAAGAGGTAGTACTTCAGCATTTCGACGATGCTGCGTAGCTGCCTGCGTGTGGTGGGAATAAACGCGCTCCAGCGAGCGTATTTGTTCCCCATGAACGCCCAGTAGATCCTGGTCAGGAACGCCATCGTGAAGACGAACGCCGTCACCTCGTGGATAAAGCGCATCGTCGCCAGAAAGTACCCACCCTGGCCGCGAACCACGATGAACGGGTTGTGCAGGTAGTAGCCGGTGAATGAGAGGATCACGATCGAAAGGAAGATCGTCCAATGGACGGCGCGCACCGGCACTTCCCAAACGTAGATCTTGCGCAGCGGCGATGACGACGTTCGAACGCTCGCGGGTTTCACCGCGACGTGTGGCGTCGACAATCGCTTCTTCGTACGCTCCATCGCTGACCTCCTATCGCACCTTCACCTGAACCAACTGACGGCCACGTGGGTCAACCACGTGAACGGCGCAGGCCAGGCACGGATCGAAGGAGTGGATGGTGCGCAGGATCTCGACCGGTCGCTCCGGGTCGGCGATCGGGGTGTTCACTAGGCTGGCCTCATAGGCGCCCGGGACTCCGTTCGCGTCGCGCGGACCGGCGTTCCAGGTGCTCGGGACGACCGCCTGATAGTTCTTGACCTTCTTGTTCTCGATCTCGACCCAATGCCCCAACGCGCCGCGCGGAGCTTCATGCGTGCCCATCCCTTGCGCGGACTTCGGCCAGGAGTCCGGATCCCACATCGAGCCGTTATGCATCTCCAGGTTGCCACTGTTCATGTTTGTAGAGAGCTCATCCAGCCAGCCCTCAAGCTGACCGACCATGAACTGCGTCTCGATGGCTCGTGCCGCGACGCGTCCCAGTGTCGAGAAGAGGGCAGTCGGCTGCGCGTTCAGCTTCTGCAACACGCCGTCGACCGCCGTTTTGATCTCCGTGACTCCGGCGGCATAGGCGACGAGCGTGCGCGCTAGTGGCCCAACCTCCATCGCGCTGCCGTCGTAACGCGGCGACTTCAACCAGGAGTATTTCTGGTCGGTGTTCAGGAAATCGTAGGGCGGCTTCGGGCCACTGTATTTTGGCTTCGTCTGCCCGTTGACGGGATTGAGCCCAGTCGCGTCACCTCCAGAGTATTCATACCAGGAGTGAGTCACGAACTCGGCGATGTTGTCCGGCGAGAAGTCGTGGACCTGCGACAGATCCCGGTTCATGACGATGCCGCGTGGGACCAGGAAGGAGGCTGAATCGTGAACGCCCCCTTTCGGATAGCCGCCATAGGCCATGAAGTTGCCGAGACCCTCGCCAATCGAGAACCACTCGGGATAGAAGCTCGCGACAGCCAGGACGTCGGGAACGTAGACCTGCTCGACAAACGTCTTGGCCGTGACAATCAGCTGGCGCATGAAGTCGATCCGCTCCGGGTTGATGGCGGCATCGGGTGAGTTCGGATCGATACCGGTGGCCATGCCGCCGACGAGATAGGTCTGCGGATGCGGGTTCTTGCCACCGAGGACCGCATGCATGCGAATCACGTCGCGCTGCCAATCGAGCGCCTCGATGTAGTGCGCGACAGCCATCAGATTGGCTTCCGGCGGCAATTGATACGCCGGATGGCCCCAATAGCCGCTCGTGAAGAGACTCAGTTGCCCGCTGTCGGCCAGGCCCGTAATGCGATCGAGCACGCCCTTGAAATAGGTCGCACTCGATTTCGGCCAGTTGGAGATTGACTGTGCCAGCGTCGCGGTCTTGGCTGGATCAGCCTTGAGCGCCGAGGTGACGTCGACCCAGTCAAGAGCATGCAGGTGATAGAAGTGGATGACGTGGTCTTGCACCATCTGGATGCCCGCCATCAGGTTGCGTACCAAACGGGCGTTGTCTGGAATCTCCAGACCGAGCGCGTCTTCGACGGCTCGCACTGAGGCGATGGCGTGGACGGTGGTGCAGACACCGCAGATGCGCTGAGCCCAGATCCAGGCCTCGCGCGGGTCGCGTCCGCCCAGGATCAGCTCGATCCCACGGAACATCGTGCCGGAGCTCCAGGCCTGGCTGACCTTGCCCCCGTCGACCTCTGCCTCGATCCTGAGATGTCCTTCAATTCGAGTGACTGGGTCAATCGCGATGCGCGTCATCCGCGGCCTCCTCATCGTTGACGCTCGGAGTCGCGATCTCGGGCGTCGGCTCTTCATCCGGTCTGATTTTGGATCGCACGACGCTCGCGACACCGTGCGCGGCGAAAGCCGCCGCGGTCACAGCCGTGAGTCCGACGCCGATCTCGCCTGCCGTCACGTCGGCACCGAAGCCGGGCGGCTTTGGCAGACGGTCGTAGAAGGGAGACATGTGTTGCCAGAAGAGCGGAGATGCACAGCCGATGCAGCCGTGTCCGGCCTTCACCGGCCAGCTGGTCCCATCGTTCCAGCGGACCGCGGGACAGTTGTAATGCGTCTCGGGGCCTTTGCAGCCCATCTTGTAGAGGCACCAGCCCTTGCGGCTGCCCTCGTCGCCCCACTCCTGCACGAAGCGGCCGGCGTCGTAATGGGCGCGGCGTTCGCATTGGTCGTGGATCAGCGCTCCATAGGCGAAGAGCGGCCGATGATATTGATCGGTCGCCGGAAGCTCGCCAAACGTCAGGTAATGAACGAGTACCGCGGCCGTGTTGGCGACGTTATGGGGACATCCGCCCAGGTTGATGTGCTTGAGCCCTGGAACCGCTCGCTCGATGCCGACCGCTCCCGTTGGGCCAGACGCGACCAGACCGCCATCCCAGGCACAGGCTCCGACGGCGATCGTCGCCGCCGCGTTGGTGCAAACCTCTGTAGCAATATCGAGCGCGGTGCGTCCACCAATGGTGCAGTAAACGCCGTCGTCCGCCAGGGGAATCGCGCCTTCAACGATGACGAGGTATTTCCCTTTTTGCTCCTGGACGACTCGGGTGAGCACGTCCTCGGCCTGCTTGCCAGCTCCGGCCATGATCAGCTCGTGGTATTCCCAGGACAGGAGATCGAGAACGACGTCGGCAACCGGCGGATGACTCGAACGAATCATCGACTCTGAGTTGCCCGCGCAGTCCTGGAACTCCAGCCAAACGAGAACCGGTTTGTCAACCTTCTGCAACGCCTTGCTCACCCGTCCCACGTACTGTGGTGGGAGCGCCAGTGTGGCGACCATGCTGGCACAGAAGGCGAGAAACGCTCGTCTGGTGATGCCGCGTCTTTCCAGTGCGGTGGGAAGATCGGTATCGAGATGATGCATCGCTATCCGCCTTTCCCGAGCCTGTCCACAGAACACGCCTCCACGCGCATCTGCGCCGCGTCTCGTGCGCCGCGCAGGTACGATTCGGCTCGGACGAGAACGTGCTTTGTCGGACAGACTACGCTGAATGACGGCAAGGAGGCGTGACGAATGCAGCGGCGTCGTTACAAAATCGTAACGATGTTGCGAAATTGAGGGACGAACGCGAGTTTTCTCCGTTGTTTGCAACTGAAACGGAACTTCGAAGTGGGACGATGGAGCCTCAGGCCGAAGAGGGTGCCGCGTAGCGCGTGCGCAACACGACGAGAGGCAACAGCAGCAGGATAGCGGAGCTGGCCGCGACGAAGAAGATGGATGCGTTCGCGACGGATTGATAGAGCGGCGTGAACCAGAGCGGGGAGACCGCCATGGCCAGAAAGCGCGCGCTGCCGAAAAGGGAAGAAGCGGTGCCCCGATGCCGCGGTGCGAGGTTTACCGCCAGTGTGCTTAAGCCGGTCCAGGCCATGATGCTTGACGCCCCAAGCAAGAAGTTACCGGCTACGAACCCGGCCGCGTTGGGAGACGCGCCCATCAGCACCAACGAGAGCGCAACGCCAACCATGCTGGCCGCGATCGCCCGAAACATACCGAAACGTTCCATGGCGAAGCCCGAGAATGGTCCGATGAGCAATCCGGCCAGCCCATAGGTCGACAGGATCAATCCCGCGGTCGACACGCTGATATTCCAGGACTCTCCGAGGTAGTCGGCGAAGAGATAGACCGCTCCGCGAATGGCGTTGCTCGCCAGAAACGAGAGTGCTGCCAGCCAGATGATGCGCATGCCGAGCGCAGCTGACATCTCGCGCAAGTCATCGCGAAGACTGCTTGATCGCTCTCGCACGGGCACTCTGTGCTGATATCGACGAAACCACATCACAATCCAGATCGTCAGGATCCAGTTGAGCACACCGATCACGACGAACGGCAACCGCCAGCTCACGCCCCCCAGGAAGCCGGAAATGAGAGGCACCATCATCGTTCCCGCCAGGCTGGCCGTATTGAAAAACCCGATTACGCGGCCCGTTCGTCGCTGCGGAACGACGTCCCCCAACGTCGCCATCAGCAATGGGGAGGTGAACGCGTTGGTGGCTCCCTGCAGGACCTGCGCGAGGAGGAAGAGCCCGAAATTGGGAGCCAGCCCGGCAAAGACAGTGGCTGCACCAAATCCGCCGAACCCGATCAACAGCGAAACGCGACGAGACGTCAGGTCTGAGACGCCGCCGGAAAAGAGCTGCACGACGGCATAGGGGAGCATGTAGGCCGGGATCGCCAGCGAGAGGACGGATCGATCGACGCCGAAGGCGCCCATCAGCACCGCGAAGAGGACCGGGATGATGCCGCCGCCCATTGGGCCGCTCATGGCACCGAAGTAGAACGGAAGGAGCTGTGACGTCGACAGCTCCTCCGTGACAGTCATCGATTCGGTTGGTCTCGGCGCAGTGTTCGCGTCAGTCACAACGCTCGATTGTAGCAGCGCCCAGGCTCGATCGCGATCAGACTGGACCGACGAACTCGTCGAACACAGCCTTGGATACCTCAGCTAGCATGCGCGTGGCCTCCATGCCGTTCTCGCCACGCTTGCTCATCAGGGCGATTGCGTACTTCTTGTCGCCGTAGGTGACGATACCGACGTCGTTGCGCACGCCATGAATCGAGCCGGTCTTGTGTGCGACGCGCGTCCCAAATGGGAGCATCCCCGGAATTCGCTCGGCGAACTTCTGACGCAGCAAAATGTCGATGACGGCGTCGTGCGAGGACGAACTGAGTCCATCGCCTCGCTCGATGGCCTCAAGCAGGATGAGCATGTCACTCGGGGTCGAGATGTCGTTTTCGGGCGTCTCCTTGAGGGCGAAGCTATCAGGGCCCGACTCCTTCTCGTCGAGCAGCCGCTTGAGCTCTTCATACGTGAGATTCGGGTCGTCCGAATCGAGATCGTGCAGTTTGGAGAGGATCCCCCAGCAACCCATCGGCAGGTGCGTCTGGTGCATCCCAAGGCGCTCCAGCGTCTCTGCGACTGGGTCGAGGCCCACGAGCTTGTAGATCTGATCGGTCGCGGCATTGTCCGAGACGACGATCATCAACGTCGCGAAGTCCTTGATCGTCAGGGAGGCGCCCGCATCGAGATCTTGCAAAACGCCGGATCCGGGCACGCGCATGTCGTCCGTCAGAACCATTCGGCTGGTTGGATCTATCTTCCCTTGATCGACTTGCCGGTAGAGCTCGTAGAGGAGCACCGTCTTGAATGTGCTCGCCGTGGGAAAGATGACCTCGTCGTTCAAGCGAATCTCGCGTCCCGTCGCGAAATCTTTGGCCGCCACCCCAACCACACCCTCGAACCCGTCTGCCAGCGCCTGGATCCGTTCCATCACCGACTTGTCGTCGCTCATCTCTGCACGCCTCCCGTCCTTGCTTCTGATTTCACGCAGTTGTCGACCGACTTTCAGACCGTGGCAGCATGGCACGAGCGTGCGCACGAAGGCAACACGCTCGGCAGGTTGTTCACATTGAAAATCGCAGTGTGCGTTACGCCCCGCGGGTGCGCGGGTCGAGGTAGTCGCGCAGTCCGTCACCGAGCAGGTTGAAGCCCAGTACGGTGAGCGCGAGCGCGATTCCGGGGAAGGTGATGAACCACCACGCATCCTGGAAGTGAGAGCGGGCCGTGTTGATCATGGATCCCCACTCCGGCGACGGCGGCTGCGCCCCCAGCCCGATAAACGAGAGACTCGATGTCGCCAGAATGGCGTAGCCAATGTCGAGCGTGAGCTGAACGACGACCGGCGACATCGCGTTCGGGAAGACGTGACGAATCAGGAGACGACGGCTCGACGCTCCCGCTGACCGCGCTGCCTCGACGTATTCCCGATTCTTGACCATCAGCACCTGGCCACGCACCAAACGGGCATACCAGGGCCAGTAGACGACCGAGAGCGCGATGACGGTATTGCGCAGGCTTGGTCCGAGCGACGCGGAGATGGCGATGGCCAGGATCAAGAACGGGAACGCCAAAAAGAGGTCGGTGACCCGCATCAGAACGTCGTCATACAGGCCACCGATGAACCCGGAGAGACCGCCGATGACACAGCCGAGCGTCACCGCGATCGACAGGACGATGGCCGCCACGCCCAGCGAGATGCGCGCGCCGGTCAAGACGCGGCTGAAGATGTCGCGCCCGAGATCGTCCGTCCCAAAGATGTGTGACCAGGACGGCGCCTGCAGCTGAATGTAAATTGCCGGGGCGTTCGGATCATACGGCGCGAGCGCGCGGCCGAAGATGCTGGTTAGCAGAAACAGCACGATCAGGAAGACTGCCAGAACGTTCAGCCACTTGCCCTTGAAGAATTGATTGAGTCCACGCCGAATGCGATCTTTTCGGCTGCTGGGAAGGAACAGGCGGCCGGATTCGAGCCGGGCTCGTCCGTCGGCCGCGTTGACGGCGGTGTCGCCAGTGCGTGTTGTCATGCGTACGAAATCCTCGGATCAAGAAACAGATAGAGAATGTCCACAAACATGTTCATCAGGACGTAGACGAACCCGATGATCAGCGTCACGGCCATAATCGCGTTGTAATCGAAGCTCGTGACGCCGGTGATGGCGTACCGTCCGATCCCTGGCCAGGAGAAGATGATCTCCACCAGAATGTCGCCGGAGAAGAGGATGCCTATCTGCATTCCAATCACGGTGATGACCGGAAGCAAGGCGTTCTTGAGCGCGTGCTTCGTCACGGTTGTCCGTTCGCGCAAACCCTTTGCTCGGGCGGTCCGAATGTAATCGAGACCCAGGACCTCGAGCATCCCCGCTCGGACCATGCGCGTAATGACTGGCAATGTACTGAACGCCAGCACAAAAGCGGGCAACGCGAGATGCTTCAGCGCGATCCAGAAGAGTGAAAAGTTGCCAGTCAACAATGCATCGACCGTATATAGGTGGGTGATCGACTTCGGCGGACTGACGCTCACGGGAAGCCTTTGACCGTCTGGGAGCCAACCTAACCTCGCGAAGAATACAAACTGGAGCATCAGCGCCAGCCAAAAGACGGGTATGGCCTGCCCCGCGACGGAGATGACCCTCCCGAGATAATCGATGATCGTATTCGGTTTGATGGCGGAGATGATTCCGAGCGGTATCCCCACAACCACCGCCAGCACGATGGCCGTCAGTGCGAGCTCACCGGTGGCGGGTAAGTAGCGACCGAGATCGCTCCGAACCGGTCGCAGCGTCGAGAGCGACGTGCCGAAATCGAGCGTGGTGACCCCTTTGACGTAGGTGAAGTACTGCTGGTACAGGGGACGATCGAGTCCGTATTCGTGACGGATCAATTGAACCGTGCTCTTGCTGGCACGTGGTCCGGCAATGAGGCGCGCCGGATCGGCAGGCACAATGTGGGACAGGGCGAACGTGATGACCGAAAGGCCGATGAGCACGAAGATGACCGAGATCAGGCGCCGGAGCACGAGTTGAGCGAACATAACGGCTACTCTTTTCCTCGGCAAAGGCGCAAGCGGGACAAAACATCCCGCCTGCCATTCAACCTGTTATTCCCGCCGCGCCCGGATGAACCGAGCGCGGCACGATTGACGCAGACGAGCGGTCCCTACATCTTCACACGGTACATATCGTAGTAGTAGTAGGTGTTGAGATAAATAGGGTTATATTCGAATCCACGAATATCAGCTCCCAGGACCGTGTACCAGCGAACTGAGCCCCAGAAGATCGCCGCCGGATCCTTCTGCACCAGGATGTTCTGGCACTCTGCCAGCAGGTTGTTATAGTCCGACTCCGCGACGCCTGGCGCCAGCGTGTCGAGGATCTGATCAACGCGGTCGTTCTTGTAAAAGCCCGCGTTCGAGCCGGCGCTTCCCGCCGACTGCGAGTAGAAGTTCGGGTAGATCTCGTTGTAGCCGTCATTGTAGTCCGGCCACCAGCCCCAGTCGCCGATGAAGTCTGGGCGCTGGTTCGGTGGCGAGTCACCGTAGGCCAAACTGTTCTCGGTGGCGCGCTCGACCTCACGAATGTCGAGGTCGAAGCCGATCTTCTGTAGGTTTGCCTGCATCAGCTGTGCGATCTGCTTGGTGATGTCGCTACCGCTGGAGATCATCCAGGAGAACTTCTCACCTGCGTTGAATTTCTTGCCAATGAGGTCCTTAGCTTTGTTCAGGTCCGTGTCGTAGATGAAGATGTTCTTGTCGTAGCCTGCCGTCGTCGGGGTAAGTGGACCACCCGCTTTGTCGAGCAGACCTTGGTAAACGCCCTGGCGAACATCGTTATAGGGGAACGCATAGCAGAAACCCGTCCGCACATCCACATCCGCGAGTCGGTCGCCGAAATTCATGATAGTCCAGTTGGCGTTGGTCGTCGGATAGTCGATGGCCTGCAGCTTCCCGGCCTTCTTGATATCGGAGTAGGACTGCGGGTTGAGGCTGTTTGTCAACGCATCAGCCGATCCACCTTCGACCAGCTGTCGCCGCGTCGCCGTATCCTCGACGATACGCATGACGATCTTGTCGAAGTGATTGCCGTCCCAGCCTCGATAGTAGTCGGTGAACTTCTCGAGGATGATCTGCTGATTCGGATCGATGCTCGAGACCTTGTAAGGTCCCGTTCCAACCATGTTCTGGACGAACCACTTGTGCGCCCACTCGTCGTCGGACGTCTTGTTCTTGTTGACCGCGTCCATGCTGACGATGAACGGACCGTACTGCGAGGCGATGGCCGCCTCGAAGATCGGGTTGGGAGTCTTTAGCTTGAACTTTACCGTCTTGGCGTCCGGCGCGGTGATGTCGGTGTCCGGATTGTCGATAAAACGGCCGACAACGTCGTGCGGGCCGAGCCCCATCTTGACTAGACGCTGGAACGCGAATACCACGGCGTTCGCGTCGCAGACACTACCGTCGTGGAATTTGATGTTGTCATACAGCGTGAAAGTCCACTCCGAACCGTCGCTGTTCGGTCCCCATTCCTTGGCCAACATCGGCTGATAGTCGAAGGTGCTGTTGCCCTTGAGGCGGATGAGCATCTCGTAGGTGCCGAAGAAGGCGCAGCTCGCCAGGCTGTCGTAGGCCGACTGTGGGTCGAAGTCCGATATGTTCCCGTCGAACAGGACGGTGAACGTCCCACCGTTGATCGGCGTTCCACCGGTGAGTCCACCGCCACTCCCGGGTGAGGCGGATGCCCCGCCCGATGTGCCGCTCGTCGCCGCAGTCGTCGCGGCTGACGAACTGGTGGAGGTCGAGTTTGATCCACCTCCGCCGCCACTGGTTGCGGTGGATTTGTTGGAGCTGCCACAGGCGGCGAGCACCCAACCGATCGTGGAAACAGACAGCCCCATGGCGAGACCACGCTTGATGATCTCCCGACGAGACATACGCAGCTCCGACGCTGCGGCAATCAGGTGAACAGCACGGATATCATTATCCGGCATGGATGATCTCCTCCTCCTGCCGATTTGGCAGCCCGTCAGATCACTGACCTAGATATCCACAACCGCCTGTTGAATTGCCTGGGGTTTCTTTGTGGCCAATACGTTACTTGTCAGACGACGGCGTTGTCAAGGGAACGAGCTCGACGTATTCAAATTCACCGCACACAACAGGTCCGCCGCGGCCGGTCGACCCGAGAGCGGAATGCGCTGACTGTGGTCAATATTCATCCGGCAACTGACTTCCTGGGGCCGAACTTACCGCTGGTTAACGCAAGCGAGGGTCAAGCGCGTCGCGCAGTCCGTCACCGAGAAGATTGACGGCGAGAACCGTGATCAGGATAAGCAACCCCGGGAAAAAGGCGAGGAACGGGGCACTGATGACGTAGTTCTGGGCGTTGGTGAGCAAGTTGCCCCAACTGGGCGTAGGCGGTTGGATACCGAGGCCGAGGAAGCTGATTGCGGCTTCAGACGTCAGATGGATGGCAACGATGAGTGTTCCGGTGACGATGATGGGAGCCATGGCGTTTGGGAGGATGTGGCGCAAGACGATCCGAGGCACTGAGCAACCGCTTGCCCGTGCAGCCTCTATGTAGTCTCGACTCTTCAAGGCGAGGAATTCACCACGAACCAGACGTGCGAGAACCGGCCAATCGAAAAGCCCGAGTATCAGCAAGATGCTGGTTGCCGACGGCCGCGCCACGGCGGCAGCCAGGATCAGCAACAACAAGAAAGGGATGGTGAGGATGAGCTCGATCAGGCGGTCAATGACGACGTCAACCCAACCGCCGAGATAGCCAGCCAGCATGCCAAGCACCGTTCCGATGGCAGTCGAGAGGATGGCCGAAGAGAAGGCGACCCAGAGCGAGATTCGACCGCCATAGACGGCCCGAGCGAACGCATCGCGGCCAAACTCATCCCGTCCGAACCAAAGGCCGAACGAAGGCTTGGCGAACGTCGCGTCACGCACCTGATTTAGCGCGTCGCTATAGGGCATCCAGATTGGCGCCGAGAAGGAAACGACCGTCAGCACCACCAGCACCGCCAGCGCGATCAGCGCCAATGGGTTGCGGATGAACCGTTGCCAGACGGTTGCGCCTCTACGCACCTCGACCAGGACATTGGCGCCCTCGACTGGCGGACTAACGGCATCTTCGGCAATCAAATCGCTCATGCCGCAAATCTCATTTACAGCTCGATTCTCGGGTCCACGAAACGATAGCAAAGATCAGCGAGCAGATTGCCGGCCACAATCAACACTGCCGAGAACATCACCATATCGAGTACGACCGGCGTGTCGCGCTTGCTGGCCGAATCGACAATGAGCTTGCCGAGCCCATTCCAGGCGAAAATCTGTTCGGTGATGATCGCGCCCCCCACCAGAGTCGGAAGACTGAGGCCCAGCAGCGTGATGATCGGCATCATGGCGTTACGACACGCATGCCTGAGCAGCACCGCGCGATTCGCCAGCCCCTTGGCGTGTGCGGTCCGCACGTAATCCTGACGCAGAACCTCGAGCATCGAGGAACGCATGTAGCGCGACCACCCCGCGGTGTTTACCACCGTCAGGACGGTGACCGGCATCGCCAAATGCTTGAGATGGTCGAAGATGTTGAACGGTTGGCCAATCGTCTGGGTGCCGCCGGTCGGTAGCCAGTGGAGATCGACTGAAAAGAGCAGTATCAACATGATGCCCAGCCAGAAGGTAGGTAATGCGATGCCGATGAAGCTCAGGAGGGTCACCACGTGATCGATCAACGAATACTGCTTGACTGCCGAGATCACCCCGATGGGAATGGCTAAGAGGAGCGAAAAGAGCGTTGCCAGCCCAACCAGTTCAACGGTGCGCGGTAGGCGTTCGACGATGATCGTGCTGACGGGCCGTCGCTGGATGATCGACGTGCCAAGATCACCCTGTGTCCAGTTCCCGACGATGCGGAGATACTGGCGGTACCACGGGAGATCCAGTCCGAGGTAGTGCCGGTACTGCTGAACCTGCTGCTCGTTGGCCCGCTCGCTGATCGCGAACTGCGAGGCATCTCCTGGCGCGAGATAGATCATGAGAAAAACGACGATCGAGATCCCGACCAACAACGGGATGGCTTGGAGAAGGCGCCTGACGACGTATCGACCCATGGTTCAGTCCTGACAGAAGCCAGGCGCCTTAGGGGGCGCCCGGCCTGAATTCCTCTCGCTCCGACCAACCGCGCGTCTATGTCGTGCGCCACAGCTTCCAGGTATCCCAGTACTGCCACATGGCGTTTGGCTGGTATCCCGAAAGGTTGGGCTTCACCGGAATCGGGTCACGCGGGAAGCCAAACCAGAATGCGTTCATGTCATCAGCGATAATGGCCTGGAACTGCCAGAGAAGGTCCTTTTGCTTCTTGAGGTTAGGCTCGCGGATGATCTGATCGAGTAGCTTGTCCGCATCAGCGTTGCTCCACGACCCACGATTTTGTCCCTGAGGGTTCGTTTGCGGTGACCAGGCACTGTGGTAATAGCTATAGTCGCTGAATCCCGCGAAGAGAATGCGACTGTAGAAGTTGAGGTCCCAGTCGAACGTCTTCTGCCAGCGTTGCTTCAACGCCGCCGACTCGAGGGTATCGATCTGCATATTGATGCCGAGCTTGCGGAAGTCTTCCTGCACCGAGACGGCGATCTTGTCTACCGGATACTGATTGGTGTTCAGGACGATCGCGTTGAGCGAAATCTGCTTCCCGTCGCTGCCGACCAAATTGCCGCTGCCATCCTTCTTGTACCCCGCGGCGGCGAGCATCTGCTGCGCCTTCTCCTGGTCATAGTCGGGACTCTTCAGATCGGTGTCGTAGGCCCAGGGAAACGCGATCGTGCCGATCTTCATTTCATCGACAAACCCATGGAAGGTCGCGTCCGCATAGCCCTTCCGGTCGATGCCGGTCGAGAGCGCCTGGCGTACAGCCTTGTTATTCAGGAAACCGGGGCTAGCCGCCTTCGGATTCTTGAAGTTGATCCAGGCGCACATGAAGGCCACGGCGTAGGCGCTGTAGAGCAAGCCGTCCTGATTCTTGACCTGGTCCACATCGGTCGCGGTCACCGGCCACAGAAGGTCGGTTTCGTTATTGAGCCAGGCCGTCAGGCGATCCTGCGACTGATCGATTTCCTTGAAAATCAGCTTGCTGAAGTGCGGCGGATTCTGGAAATATTTGTCGTTCCGCTCGTACTGCAAGTTGGGAGGGCTCGACCCAGGTTCGTACTTCACCTGCTTCCACTGGCCGGTCCCGATCAGCATCTGGCTCTGATAGTCGAATCCCTTCAACGTCTTGGCGCCGTTCGCCCCCTTGCCGGAATCCCAATACGGTCCCAGCTGCTTCTTTTGCAGGATAAACTGGTTGGCCGCGTTCAGTACCCAGTCGCCGGAAGGATCGGAAAGCGGAAACTTTACGGTCTGGGCATCGACGACAACCGGGTCGTCCTTCATAAGCACGAAAAACCGCGCCACGCCACTCTCGGGATCGTCGCGGTAGGTGATCATCGAGAAGGCGACATCGTCGGCGGTGAGCGGCGTGCCGTCGTGCCAGGTGACATCCGACCGCAGCTTGTAGGTGTAGGTCTTGCCGTCGGGCGTGATCTCCCAACTGGTCGCCAGCCACGGCTTCGGGTCAAGTGTGTACTCATCGATCCAGGCGAGTGGGTCGTAGACCAACGTGTACGGCGTGTACGAATTCAACGCTGTGGGGTTCAGATCACTCAAATCTTCCGAGCGAATGAGCGTGAGCGTATCGGAGTCGGTCGGAGTGCCGGTGTACTTCGGATACGGATCCGTAATCAGCTTCAGCTTTCCGAGCGAAACCTGCCCGGTGGTCGTTGCTGTCGATGGTGTAGCGGCGCTAGACGCAGTTGACGCAGATGTCGCGGCGGGGGTCCCGGCGCCGGTGTTCGGCGCTGCGGACGGCGCGGGTGCCGCGAGGTTCACAGTGGGAGTTGGACTTGCCGACGACTTGCCGCCGCAGGCGGCCAGCAAGAGCCATCGCCGTAGCCGCGCCGCCATACACGAAGGAGCGCCGGTTGATTCGAGAGCGGTGCAGTGCGTTCATGATGGGGAGATACAAATCGTGAGCCTCGGGAGCGTCAACACTGGAATTCAATCTCGATTGATCATTCTCCACTTTGCTGTCCCCTCTTCAGATGTGGTCGACCACCACCAGAAATGTCAGCGTCATGCAGTGAACAGGGACAAACTGGGCGCTCTTCTTCTCCTCCTTTTGCGGTTGCGACTCTTCGCGTCGGATAGGTACGCGCAAGTTGAGTCAACATCCCTGGCTTGTTTGTTATCGATGTCGCCATACATTACTGATATCAGTGGTGGATGTCAAGAACGCTACGGTATGCGGAACGCGCATGTTGGCCATCGGGCATGATCCGCCGATCGGCGGAGAACTGGGGCGCACTGTGTCCACTGCTTCACCATGCTCGTGTATGCGTATCACTTGGCGAGAAACGAATCGATGAAAAGATTTGAGTCGTGTCAACCGCCAAACTTGCCAACTCGGCAGTCTTCTCGCCCTGATGTTCCCAGATTCACAATAGACGTCATCAGAGGGGCTAGATTAACGCCGCGGCATGCTTTATTGTTCGCAGCATCGGGTTGGCATGGTGCAAGAGGGAGGTCGGGACGACAGTACTCGCGCTCACCTTCGATGCGAACCGACGGCAACGTCGTTCCTGGTGGCGTCAAATTCGGCGCCAGGAATGATCGCCACGCGGCAGCGACGTGCTACGATGTTGGCAGCAGCCACACGTCAGGACCAGCGAGGGTCTCACGGAATCGTCGCTGAGGTCGAGGAATTGCGACTTATGGTCGCTTGTACAAGGAGGGGCTTAATGGGCGACGTCGCCGGTACCAGCGTCAATGCTCCAACACTCGAAAAAGAAGCTCTAGAACACGTCTGGATTCACACTACGGAATGGGTGCGATTGGCCGAGCAGGACGGGCTGCGCGTATTCGATCATGCGCACGGCAGCATTCTCGTAGACGTCCACGGCAACGAGTATATCGATGGCATCTCCGGCCTGTGGGTGGTCAACGCCGGCCACGGTCGACAAGAGATCGGTGACGCAATGGCCGAGCAGGCGGGCAAGCTCGCGTATGCGTCGAGCGCGTCATACACGACCGTGCCGGCCGTCGAACTAGCGAATAAGCTCGCGTCGATCACACCCGGCGATTTGAATCGCATCTACTTCTGCTCCGGTGGCTCCGAGGCGGTTGAGAGCGCGGTCAAGATCGCCAAGCAGGTCCAGGCCATGCGTGGCTTCCCGAAGCGCTACAAGATCATCGCGCGCCGTGGCAGCTACCACGGCATGACGATGGGCGCGTTGAGTCTCACCGCCATGCGCAACGAGACCTACTTCGGCCCGTTCATGTACGGTGTCTATCACACTCCGTCGCCGAACCACTATCGGAACGACTTCGGTCTTGAGGGCGAAGCGGGCGACATCATGTGCGCCAATTATGTCGAGCAGGAAATCATCAATCAGGGACCTGAGACGGTCGCGGCCGTCATCGGTGAGCCGATTTCTTCCTCGAATGGTTTGCACGTCCCGTCGCCGAAATACTGGCAGCGGCTGCGCGAGATCTGCGACAAGCACGGCGTGCTGCTGATCATGGACGAGGTCATCAACGGCTTCGGCCGCACCGGCAAGATGTTCGCGACCGAGCACTTCGGCATGCAGGCCGACCTGATGACGATGGCGAAAGGCCTCTCATCTGGCTACGCACCAATCGCTGCCGTGGCGGTCAGTGACCGAGTGTTCGACACCTTCAAAGACAAGAAAGACGTAGCCCTCGGCCACCTCCTCACCTTCGGCGGCCAGGCGGTTGCCTGCGCGGCCGCGCTCAAGAACCTGGAGATCTTCGAGCGCGAGGGGCTCGTGCAGCAGAGCGCCGAGAAAGGCGACTACATCTACGAGCGACTCGAAGGGCTGCGCAGCCACCCGAGCGTCGGCGACGTTCGGGGCCTCGGACTCTTCTGCGCTGTTGAGATCGTCCAAAACAAGGAAACCAAGGCGAAGTGGTCCAAGGAATCTGAATTCACCAAGAAGGTCGATGAGCGCATCAACGCGAAGGGCATGCTTACCCGCACCTGGGATGTCCTCCACGTCGCCCCGCCGCTCACGACGACCAAAGAGGAACTCGATCGCATCGTCCAGATCATCGACGAGAGCCTCAGTGAGACCGAAGCGGAGTACGAGTCGGAGCTCGGGAAGTAGCGCTTCATTCCGAACATCGGAATTGCTAGATCGTCCGAACGGAGCCACAATGGCTCCGTTCGGCGTCTCCGGGTGCGCAACCTGCGATGATCCGATGACGATTGACGCGAAGGAGGCCACGATGATCGCACGTGTGTGGAAAGGCTGGACCTCGCCGGAAAATGCCGACGCCTACGAACGATTCGTGCGAGGGTCGGTGCTGCCTGAACTGGAGCACATCCCGGGCTATCGCGGCGGCTACATCTTACGTAAGCCATCGGATGACGAGATCGAGTTCATGGTGATGACGACGTTCGAGTCGATCGACGCCGTGCGTGAATTCGCGGGCGATGACTATACGGTACCGGTGATCGAGCCGGAAGCACGTCAACTGCTCTCCCGGGCCGAATCGATCGCACGACACTACGACGTGAAGCTGGCGCCTGGCGCAGCGTGAGTGTGTGGACGCGCGCCATTGCGCGACCGGCGTTTCAATCTCCGCTGACTGACAGGATCGACGTTATCGGAGCGAGGGCTCTCGCAGCGACTATCCGGCATGGATTGGTAACGGCGGATTTCTATTGGAGGCGCTGTCGCTGGTAGCAGTCCCGACAAAAAACCGGGCGCCCATTGCGTGGCTCGAACGGCACCATCGTCTCCTGGCCACATTCGGCGCAGACGGCTGGATAGAGTCGACGTTCCGCTCGCGCCGCACCGGACCCACCGAGATCCCCGTTTTGGCGCGATTGCCGCCTCGATGCGCGGCAGTTTGGGCAACGCGCAGGCTCGACAAACCCGCGTTCCAGATAGAACGCCTGCTCGCCGGCGGTGAAAACGAAGTTCTCACCACAGTCCCTGCAAACAAGCGTCTTGTCCCCGACAGACATGAGTCGCTACTCCTTAGCTCGTACGTTTTGAGCCGGAAACTCCGAACATTCTGATCCGTACGACAGAGCCAGGTGGTAGTCGATAGATCGCCCACCAAGCAGCCGCTGACAATCGAACGCAGTAAGCCGGAATTCTTGTTCACCAGTATATGGGTGTGCTGCGGAATACGCAACTGTGTGTCATCCAGCTAGGGAAACCACAACTTACGGAGCAATTCAGAAGCGCTGCCGCATCATTTTGCCCAGTCTGCGGAAGCCGTGGAAAGGGCGACACCGGTCGCCCTGCGGCGAAACGGGGACCGCGACTACTGCGGGAGTGGGGGCTTCGGTTGGGGCGAACGGAGATACGTGTTAGACGAGAACGTCCTTGAGCGCGCGAAAATGCTGTGCATCATGCTCGTCCAGGCGCTCGATCAGCGATTCGAGCGTGACGGAGCCCAGTTCAGGATGACGAGCCGTTCGCTCCCACTCGGCGTCTTCGAGACCGTCTAGCCGATTGACCAGCATCTCGCGCAGGTTCTCGAATTCCTGCGCCGCCTTATGCGGGTGCTCGGCGTGATAATCGCGTTCGATCGCGCGTACGTCGGTGTCAAAGATGTCGAGCTTCGGGTCATCTTCCTGCAGCATCAGCGCCACTCGATCGAGCGAGACCTCGTCTAAATCTTTCAAATGCGCGATGTGCTCCACCGCTCCCCAGGCACCGCCAATTCCCGCGCGCTTCAGATCCTCATCCGACTCGTCCGCGATGAGGCGTTGAATACGCTCCGGCAGCCGTCCCATACGCTCGAGCATCTGCTTATGATCGGCTGGCATCGGCAAGCGCTCCTTTCGGCTCGCTGGTAGCTGGCAGGACGCGATGGCCCATTGCGTAGGCGACCGCGGCTTCAGCCAGCACGCGAGTTGGATCAACCAGCGGCACCGGCACATCCGCCTCCGTCACGATCAGCGGAAGCTCGGTGCAGGCCGCGATGAGGACGTCCGCGCCGCGCGCGATGAGTCCAAGAGCTGCATCGACCAGGAACTCGGTTTGAGCCCGTCCGACAAGTCCCGACTTGACGTCGGCAATCGCTCGGGAAACGCATTGCTGACCTGCTTCATCCGGAGCGATCGATCCAAGTCCATGTCGTTCGAACTGCTCCTGGTACAGATTGGCAGCGACAGTCCCTGCCGTCGCCAGAATGCCGACCGTGCAGTCTGGCCATTGTGTGGCAATCGTGGTCGCCGTCTCCTCGATCATGCTCACGAACGGCACCGAAACGTGTTGGGAGACGCGAGGGAGAAATGCATGCGCCGTGTTGCATGGGACGACGATGAAGTCAGCTCCGGCGCGCTCGAGTCGCTGCGAGCCCGCGACGAGGAGCGACATTGGATCGGCGCCCCCATGAAGAAGCGCGTCACTCCGATCCGGTACAGCTGGATTCGACTCGATGACGACGTGGAGATGGTCTTGATCTCGCCGTGCCGGCGTTGCCTCAATAATCTTGCGATAAAGGTCGACGGTCGCAAGCGGCCCCATGCCACCCAGCACGCCGACGATCATGCGTTGATCCAACGGATTCGCCCTCCCTAAATGATCTCGATGGGCACTTCTCGAACGTCACCATCCACACGAAATGCCCGTGTTTCGGGTGGCTCGGTGGCAAACGAGACAATCACCATGAGCTGTTCTGGATAGTTCGCGTTATTCAGGTCAGTCGCAGACGGTGTTGGCTTGCTTCGCGGATGCGAATGGAACAGCGCCCCCAGCCACCATTCGTTCCGATCGATATCGTTCAAAGCCTCGACAACTTCCGCCAAGTCCATATTGTAGCGGGTTCCGCTCGCGTCCGTGTTCGTCCCCGGATAGACTCTGACCGCTTCTCCGTTGTGGAACGCGATCATCCCGCAACCTTCGAGTGGAAGCTCAGCGCGAAGATGATCGATCATCACCTGATACAGGCGCGCCGATATGCGCATAGTCGGCAGTTCGCTCTCATTGGACTCGACAGTCTCAGACGGGTTCGCGAGCTCCTGGTCAGACATCTCCTAGCGCCCTCGGTACAATCGAACGTGACCGACGTCGACGGACTCCACCAGCGGGCTAATTTCCGCCCAGCAATGGATGCTCCAGGAACGGCGGCGCTGATGAGAGGCAGGCGCATCATGTTTGTCGATTTGAGCTTCTTTGAAGTTGAAGAGGGTCACCAGCGATCCTTCGAACGAGATTTCGGAACGATCGTCAAGCGCGCGGGTGAAACAGTCGGGTGTATTACGTCGGAGCTCGTCCGCATGGATGAGGACGATCATTACTCCTGGGTCGAGCGCTGGGAGACGCGTGAGGAGCACAACAATTTCAACGAGATCCTTTTTGGACAGCTCCTGCCCGAACTCCCTGACATTGGACGGTATGCGTCGCGACTCGTCGAGCGGGATGCCAAAGGCTACGTCGTCGTTTAGGATGCACGTGCACCGCGTCCGACGACCACCTGTACGCCGCCCAATAATTGCATTCGCGTCAATGATGCCAGCGATGCGTATGGAACGGTGATTCGTAGGGTCGCCCGCGACTCACGTTGGATACGCGAACTCCTCGAGACGGCCAACGGGCGGCAACGGACCGTCGATTAACGGCAGCGCGTAGCGACGGAATGCATCCGTCACCGAGTGTCCGTCTGGACCGATGAACTCGTCGGGCAACAGTCGCTCTCTATTGGCGACCTGCTCGAGCGGCACCGAACCGGCTCGCGCCCGGTACGGATTTTCACTGATTCGCTCGAGGGTGATCATGACCCCCGTGCCACCGCGTAGCATCAGTTCAACGGCCTCGGTGCCGACCATTTCCGCTTCCGACAGATCGGTTTCGGCGACACTGTCGATGAACATGCGCGAGATCG
The DNA here is from genome assembly GCA_963822235.1 of uncultured Chloroflexia bacterium. Classification (GTDB taxonomy): domain Bacteria; phylum Chloroflexota; class Chloroflexia; order Thermomicrobiales; family Thermomicrobiaceae; genus CALAGB01. The sequence goes on along the minus strand of CAWGGU010000001.1, from coordinate 503,269 downwards.
TTCCGGGTTTATCGAAACGGGCCTTCAGACCCAGTCGATCCTCGATGGCTCGGGCGAGCGCCGGGCCGGGTCCGGGGACGTACGCATGCCCGAAGGCATCGACCCAGTTTACGTCGCCCCCACCGATCGGTTGACCGGTAATGTCCCGCAGCGTTTCAGGGACGACCGCCACAACCATGTGGTGCTGCTCCCAGACACGTTGAACGTCATCGAGAAAGTGGTCCAGATCGCGCGGCGGGCGCTCCGGAAAATAGATCAGTTGCGGGGCCTGATTGGACTGCTCTTGTCCGAGCGCACAGGATGCGGCCACCCAACCAGCATTGCGACCCATCACCTCGATCAGCTTGACCGGGTAAAGTCCAGCGGTGGCTTCGGTGTCCAGCCCGGCGTCACGTGTCGCAAGCGCCAAAAAGCGGGCGATCGATCCGTAGCCGGGGCAGTGGTCGGTGCCCGGGAGGTCATTGTCGATCGTCTTGGGGACGCTCACGACCTGGAGATCGTATCCTGCGTCGGCCGCCAAACGACTCAGGCGCAAGGCCGTGTCAGCCGAGTCATTCCCGCCGATATAGGCGAAGGCGCGGATTTCGTGAGCGCGAAGGATCTCGAGCACCCGTCCCGCATCGTCGTCATCAAGCTTGCGTCGGGAGGTGCCCAGCGCCGCCGACGGCGTTCGCCTAACCCGCGAAAGGACGGAAGAGGACTGGCGGCCGAGATCGAGGAAGGATTGTTGAAGCACGCCCTCGATGCCGTTGCGCGCGCCAATAATGGCGCCGAACCGGCCCGAGCGCTGCGCGGCTTCGATCGCTCCGACCAGGCTCCCGTTGATGACCGCCGTCGCGCCGCCCGACTGCGCGATAAGCAAATTACCCGCTACGCCCAATTCCCGTCCTAACCGTGTTCAGGCCACCGTCGACTACCGTACACGATATCCGCCGGCCGAGATCTCGTCTCGATCCCCCGTAATCACCGTTACATTCCCTGATTCATCGTTACGTTCGTCGTGGCGTGGAGCGCTCACCGGACCGGCAGCTTCTTCCGTATGCACGAAGACCGGCCCGAGCACGAACATCGAGACCAGTCCGAGCCGCCCGTCAGGTCGCTTGATCTCGATTCCGGTGATCCGCAGGTTGCCGACACGTGCGTCGGTCGTCACAAACCGCTGCAGCAACGTGCTCAGCCGTGGGCCAAGGATGATGGCCGCCAGCAGGCCGATGACGAATGGAAACCAGCTCAGTTCCCGCAGCACCACCAACGCGATGATGAAGACGATCGCCATGACGAGCTGTGACGCGATCAGACTGGTGCCGCAACGCGCATGAATGGCGAGACGCCGCTCACCCGCCTGGAGCCGTCGCAAGCCTTCCTGCGATGCCGAGGCGACCAGATCCGGCGGAGCGCCGCCCTGGATGGTGAAGCCGCCCGACTCAGCCAGACCGGCCAGCCGCGACGGTCCGAGTCGTTCTTCGATGACGTTGATCGTGGCGTGCTCGAGCGCGTGATTTTTCCTCAAGCGTGAATCACGCAGCAGGACGCGGAACTGTGCCGGTGCGGTGAACAGGGTGACCAGTGACGCGAGCGTGAATCCAATCGTGGACACGATAACGAGGAGGAGGACGAAGAAGAAGGCCAGAACGGCCAACAGAAACAGGAACATGCTCTCTCGCATTCAGGCCGGACGACGATGCCCAGCCACTCGGTTAAGTTTGCCACAGTCCTGAAGGGTAGAATGAGTCGAATCACAAGAGACAGCTTCGACAAGTTGGACATTGACGGGAGCGCGTATTGACCAATCGCGATATGCCTTCGTCCGGTTTCGTGCAGGTCGGCACCAGCCGGATCCATTATGACGTGCGTGGAGCGGGCTCGCCCGTGTTGCTGATTCATGCCGGGATCGCCGACAGCCGCATGTGGACGCCGCAGCTCGACGCGTTTGCGGCCGTTCATCGCGTGGTGAGGATCGACCTGCGCGGATTTGGACAGACGACGACCGGTCCGGAGGAGTTCTTCGACTGGGAGGACGTCGCCGCGGTGTGTGGTGCGTTGTCACTTTCGAGTATGGTCGTGATCGGTGCGTCGATGGGCGCACGCGTCGCGGTCGAGTTCGCGCTGCAACGGCCGGATCTCGTGAGCGGCCTCATCCTGGTTGCCCCAGGAATCTTCTTTCCGGACGAGCCACGCTCCGCGTCAATCACCGCCAGCTGGAACGAGATGGGGGAGGCATTCGAAGCCGGAAAGCCGGAGAGAATGCGCGAGATCGAGCTGAGCATGTGGGTAGACGGCCCGGCACGCTCGTCAAACCGGGTCGACCCTGAGCTACGACGAGCCGTGGACGAGATGAACGCACGAGTCTACGAACTGGAATCGAGCGCGGAAGGACGGCAGGAACTGACACCGCCAGCCGTTGAACGGCTGAGCGAGATTGCCGTACCGACCATGATCATCGTGGGTGCCGAGGATCAGCCGGACATTCTGACCATCGCCGACCGTCTGGCCACCGAGATTGATGGAGCGCGCACGATGACGTTCGAGAACGCCGCGCACATGCTCTCGATGGAGCAGCCAGACCGCTTCAACGAGCTTGTCTTACAGTATCTTCGCGACATCCAGGCCGGCTGACTCAGTCTTCGAGACACGCAACGAGGCGTCTCGTGGTGAGATGAGACGCCTCGCGAGTTCGGACTGAATGGGCGAACCGAGTCTAGGAGACTCGCTCTTCCTCGCCGTAGTCTGGTTCCGGCGACTTCATGCGGCCGTCGTACATGTCGATTGCCTTGACAATGGCACCGGCCACATTCTGGCAGAAGCGGTCGAATTCCTGTTCGCTCATCTGGCCGGGTGCGGACGGCAGGCCGCGCTTGATCTCGCTCACGAGCTGGCTCGCGTCGATGTTGTGCTCGTTGTCTGGCATCGATGTCCCCTTTCCTGCGAGTCTTCATTCCCGCATGGTGCGCGCCCCCTGATTATCGCCGAGGTGCATGAAGCGCAACAACCACTCTGGCACTTAACAAGGAACGAGACCGGAAATGATTCCGGCCTCGCTGCCTTTGTCAGCTCGAAGCTGATCAGTCTTTCGTGATCGGCGGGCACGCCCGCGAGAATCGAAGAAAGATGATTAGAAGATGACTGCCTTATCGACCGTGCGACGGATGACTTCGAAGTCTCGTCGCGCCTCGGAAGCGCTCGGGCCACCCTGGTAGCGGCTGCGCGCGATCGTTCCGTAATAGCTCTCGAACGCATTGTCGCGGGCCTGGTTCGCGGTCAGGAAGTGCATGAACTTTGAGATTGCCGACATTGTCTGATTCCTCCTGCATAGCTGGGCAACTCGCATATCGCCCTAACACTGAGATTATAATATCACCATATCGCGATACTGTCAAGAGGTCGTACGAACATCGTTTTTCGGCCTTGCGACCACGTCGTTACCTGACTATGATGCGAATCACGACCCTTGGTATCGTCAGGCAGGAGCCCCTGTAGATGGACAAGCTCATCCTCTCCGTCGCCACGACCGGCAGCCGCACCTCCCGCGAGCAAACGCCGCATGTGCCCATCACGCCGGAGGAGATCGCCGAGCAGGCCATCGCCTGCTACGACGAAGGCGCCGCCATCGTCCACATTCACGTGCGGGACGACGATGGCAAGGTCACGTGCGACCCTGCACGCTACGCTCGTGTGGCCGAAATCATCGAAGCGCGCGGCTGCCCGATCATCGTCAACATGTCGACCGGTGGCGGCGCAGGCATCGTCTCGGACGAGGAGCGCATGAACCCCGTGCGTCTCAGTCCTGAAATTGCCTCATTCGATTGTGGTTCGGTCAATTTCGGTGAGGGCGTCTTCGTCAACTCGCCCTCGTTTCTCGACACGCTTGCCGATCGCATGAACGAGTACCGGGTCAAGCCGGAGATCGAGTGCTTCGATAGTGGGATGATCGAGAACGCCAAGCAGCTCATCGCGCGAGGGCTGCTGACTCCGCCATTTTGGTTTCAATTCGTGCTGGGGGTTCGAGGTGGCGCTCCGGCCACGCCCGAGCAACTGGTCCACATGGTCAATCAGCTCCCTCCCGATTCGCGCTGGTCGGTCTGCGCTATTGGTCGCTACCAGCTTCCGATGAACATCATGGCCATCGCGATGGGCGGACACGCGCGAACCGGTCTTGAAGACAACATCTATTACTCGTATCGAGTGTTGGCCGAGGGGAACGCGCAGCTCGTGGCTCGCCTGGCGCGTATCGCTCGAGAGTCTGACCGAGAACTCGCGACGCCCGATGAGGCGCGTGAGATGCTGGGCCTGTCGAAACGCGGGGCGGCCTGATGCGCATCATCGCGGCGGAGCTCTCGCACGAGACCAACACGTTCAGTAACGTCCCCACCGATTTGTCCGCCTTCGAGCGTGCCGGGATCCATCGCGGCGAGCACATCACGCGCTATCTGGCCGAAACCGCCACGCCCTTTGCCGGATTCATCGACGGCGCGCGGGAACACGACTTTGAGCTGATTCCGCTGATCGCGGTCTGGGCGACGCCGTCTGGAATGGTGACGGGCAACGCGCTCGGTACCCTGCTCGATGAGATCATCGCCGGTATCCAGAGCCACCTGCCGGTTGACGGCGTGCTGCTCGGGCTGCACGGCGCCATGGTGTCGGAGCTCGATCCCGACGGTGACGGCTACATTCTGGAGCGCGTGCGGCATGCGGTTGGGGCGGAAGTTCCGGTCGTGGCGACGCTCGATCTACACGCGAATATCAGCCAACGAATGGTCGATCAGGCTGACGTCCTCGTCGGATTCGACACCTATCCACACATCGACCAACGGGAGCGCGGACGCGAAGCCGCTGATCTACTCGTCAGCATGGTTCGTGGGGAGGTCAAACCGACCGCGGCACTGACCAAGCCACCGATGTTGCCAACCTCGCAGAACATGCCGACCGCACGCGAGCCGATGAAGTCGATCATCGCGCGCGCGCACGAGCTCGAGGAACGATCCGAGGTGCTCAACGTCACCGTGGCCGGAGGTTTTCCGCCCGCCGACGTAGCCGAGGCGGGGTTCAGCGTGATCGTCACCACCAACGACGATGCAACGTTGGCGCGATCGCTGGCGGATGAGCTGGCCGAGTTCGCCTGGAACCGGCGTGAAGACTTCCTCGGTGGCGTGACGAGCTTCGATGACGCCATCGTGGCCCTGCAGTCAATCGACAAGGGACCCTTGGTGCTGGTCGACATTGGGGATAACCCCTGGACCGGAGGGCCTGGCGATAGCTCAGAACTGCTTCGGTTTCTGCTGGCACAGAGCGTTCGCGACGCCGCGCTGGCCATCATCAAGGATCCAGAATCAGTTGCGCAGTGCATCGAAGCGGGTGTTGGATCCGAAGTCAAGCTGCGGCTGGGCGGCAAGACCGACCGGCTGCATGGGGACCCGATCCTGGTGACCGTCTATGTGCGCATGCTCTCAGACGGCAGCTACGTCAACGCTGGTCCCATGCACGCGGGCGTGCGCGTCAATCTGGGTCGCACCGTAGTAGCGGTCTGCAACGGCATCGAAGTGCTGATCACCGAGCATGCCGAGACGCCCATCGATCTCAATATCTTCCGGTCGCACGGCATCGAGCCGACGCGGCGGCGTGTCATCGCCCTCAAGGGGAAGGGGCACTTCCGAGCGTCATTCGAGCCAATCGCCGAGCGCGTCGTCCTGGTCGAGGGCCCCGGTATCACCGGATCGGACCTCTCGCGCCTCCATTTCGAGGAAGTGCGCCGCCCAATCTGGCCCCTCGACGACGTGGAGTGGCCGTAGGGGTAAAGCTGGCCGTCCTCACCGCCAAACGTCGAAGAGCATCTTGACTGGGAATGCCCACGGGCTGTTCGTAGGGGAGCACACGAGGTGCTCCCGGCGTCAACGCGCCGCAGTTGAGCGTCGAAGGCACCATGTTACCCCACGCATTGTGTCAATCACCGACATCAGTGAGCGCCCAAAATTTCGGGAGCAGACAAGCTGCTCCCCTACAAACGACGTCGTATTGGGCGGAGGAACTCTCTCCCGCGCATCCGAAACCTTAGCGCAACGTTAAAAAGACGAGAGGCCTGTCTGGTGGGCCAGGCCTCTCGCGGGATAAGGGGGAGAGTAGGGGGTGGGCAGCGGCGCGACTCGCTGCCCGGGGGTTAGGTGTTATCTGGTGAAGCGGCGAGCGTCACGGTCACCGACATGGTGTTGCCGTTGCTCGCCCGGTAGACCTCCAAGGTCACTTGGTCACCCACTTTGTGATGGAAGAGTACGTTTTCGAGTGGGTGATCGCTGTCAATCTCCTGATCGTCAATTTTCGTAATCACATCGTTCTTCTGAATGCCAGCCTGTTCGGCCGGAGATCCCGCCGACACATCGGTCACGACCACGCCGTGGTCAATTGAGAGATTGCTGGCCTTCGCCGCTCTCGGTGTCAGCGATTCATAGGTGATACCCATGTACGGGCGAACGACTTTTCCGTTCTGAATGATCTGCGTCGTGATGTCCTTGACCGTGTTGCTTGGGATAGCAAATCCCAGGCCCTCAGCCGTCACGCCAGGCTCTGCCTCGCGTACCGCCGCGGTATTCACTCCGACCACCTGGCCAAGCAGGTTGAGGAGTGGTCCGCCCGAGTTGCCCGGGTTGATCGGCGCGTCATGCTGCAGCATGTTTTCCATGTTGTGACCGCTCTCGGTCTGCAGCGTGCGGTTCAAGGCGCTCACGATCCCCTCGGTCACGGTGTTGGTGAAGTCTCCCAGGGCGCTGCCGATCGCGATAACGCGATCGCCGGGGCGCAAGTTGTCGGAGTCGCCTAGCGGAATGGTCGCGGGCACCGGCCCGTCGAACTTGACAACCGCCAGATCGGCAAACGAATCGGTGCCGACCAGCGTCGCCTTCTGTTCTGTTCCATCCGCGAAGATCACCTGGATCTCCTGACTCCCCTCGACCACGTGATTGTTCGTTACCACGTGTCCCTGGTCATCGATAATGAACCCGGTTCCGGTTCCGGCCGGCTGCAGGTCGCCGCCTCCTAAGAAGCCTTGTGCCTGCTGCTCGTTGACGACCGTCACCACCGCGTTGCTGACGCGGTCCACGATGTCGGCCACCGATGCCGCATCGCTTTGGTCCGACGGCAGAGGCGTCACCTCTGCGGACTTCGTCGCGGTTGCCGTTGGCGTCGAAGTGACGCTCGTCGCCGTGGCCGTACCAGGAATGGCGTTGATGTTGCTGGCCACATTGACTGGCGTTGGGGACGAACTTGGTGAGACGTAGTACGCGATGAGTCCGCCCGAGATCGCGCCAGCCATCGTTCCGAGTGCTAGCGCCGCCACGGCAACCGTGACGAGAATTCCGAGACTGAATCGGCTCTGCATCTAGATGCTCACCTCTCCAGTCGGCCCGGGGTGTTCCCCCTGGCACTTTTCAATACTGTGCCTTGTCTCTGAACTCGCCGTTAACTCAACCTGAAAGCAACCTGAATTCCGATTCGCTTGACGGCGCCCCTCTACAATCGCTATTGTTCGGTCGCTGTGGAGACGTTCATCCGACCCCCGATAACCAAACGCGCTCGCGCGATACTTCTCACGCTGCTCCTCCTGACCGCTGGAGCCTGCCAGCATTCCACGTCGTCGAATGGGCCAGTCGGGACACCGAGTGATCCTGCGAACTATCCGAACGGAACGCTCCTCGTCAGCGCCGATTGGTTGCACGATCATCTAAACGACTCCTCATTGCGTGTGATCGATCTGACCTCGATAGGCGACTACCGGGGCGGGCACGTTCCCGGCGCGGTACATCTCTGGTGGCAGGATACGATTGAAGTACATAACGACGTCTATGGGATGATGGTAGGGAATTCCGAAGTAGAGCAGATGGTGGAGGATGCCGGCATCACCCCGTCGAGCAAGGTGGTCCTCTACGACGCATCCGGCGGCCGCTATGCCGCGCGTTTCCTCTGGGTGCTGAATGCCAATGGATTCGCCAACGTCTCGATCCTCAATGGCGGGCGCCAGGCCTGGATGGCTGGCAAATTCGCCCTTTCGACGTCATCGCCGGTCGTAGCGCGTGGTCATCTCGATTTGACGCTCGATTACGACGTGCTGGTCAGCGCAGACGGCGTGCAGTCGCATTTGAATGACGCCGGATACGTTCTCGTCGACAACCGGACCGCATCCGAGCTACAGCAGACCTGGTACGACAAGCTGCCCCTCGGCCGAATTCCTGGATCGACGAGCATCCCGTGGGCGGGCATGACGATGAGCGGCGGAGTGCCCTATTACGAGAATGCCGACACGCTCCGCACCATCTTCCACAACGCGGGAGTGACGCCCGATAAGACGGTCATCGTCTACGGTCTGGATGGCGTCACCGCCGCGCAGACCTATTTCGTCCTCAAACTGCTCGGTTACCCGTCAGTCCTCCTCTATGACGGGTCATGGGCGCAATGGAGCACCGACGCGGCACTGCCGACTGAACCGCTACCGTCGCCGGTAGGGACGCCCGCGCCATGATCGCGACGGTGTTTGCCGAACGAACTCGGATGCACGCGGCAAGGCATAACCGCGCGATATGAGCGAGTCATCGAGCGCGTCGACTGCGTCGACTCTACGGTCGAGGCGCCGAACTCGCCGTTCTCTCGTCGTCATTGGGTTGGCGATCGCGTTTGGGCTGATCGTCCTGGCTATCCCGTTGCATGGCATCTCTCCCTGGGCCCATCGAGTTCTCGCCATCGTCTCGACGGCCCTCGTCCTCTGGATCGGCGAGGGACTCGATATCGCGGTGACGTCGCTGGCCGTGATCGCGTTGCTGGCCATATTCGGCCCTGGGGAATCGTCCAAGTCGACGCGCGCCGCCCTCTACGGTTTTCAGCTTCCGGCAGGCTATTTCGTCCTCTGCACGCTGGCGGTGGCGACAGCCACGGTGAAGAGTGGGCTGGCCGCACGCTTGGCTCGTCTGCTCATCGCGGGAGCACGCGGCAGCGCACGTCGCATGTATGTGCAACTCATCCTTTTCATGCCGCCGTTCGCCATGATCATCCCCTCCGCGACCACGCGAAACGCGATTCTTCTGCCAGCCTACGAGCACGTCTATGAGCAATACGGAGTCGAACGCGGCGACCGGCTCTCGACCGTCATCAGCCTGGCGATGGGCGTGCTGCAGATGGTCGGCTCGACCGCGGTACTCACCGGCGGCGTGCTTCCGATCACCGCCTCATTCCTCCTTGGCGGAATGAGCTGGGGACAGTGGTTCAGCTACATGGCGATCCCGTGCTACGCCGTGATATTTGGCTCCTCGATCATCCTGTACGCCTGGCAGAGTCCGACGCTGCGACGCACGACGCCACAGATGGCGGACGCGTCCGAAGGCGGGCGCGCCAATTGGACGTCCGCAGAGATCCGCACCGGCGTCACCATCGTGATCATGACGGCTCTCTGGCTGGGAGATTTCCTAACTGGATGGGATCCACTGATTCCAGCGTTACTAGGTTCAGTGGCGTTGATGACTCCGGGCATCGGTGTCATCACGTGGAAGGACTTCGAAGGGGCATCACCCTGGCGGCTGTTCTTCGTCACCGGCAGCGCTCTCTCGATCGCCAACGCCATGCAGTCGAGCGGCGCGGCCACCTGGTTGGCGACTGGTCTACTCGGACACGTGCCGCTCGGTGATTTGCCGGTCATGCTCTTGCTACCAACGTTATTGTTGGTTGTGGTCCCGGTCAGTCTGATGCTGCCAAATCGCTCGGGCGCGCTCGGGATCTTGATCCCGCTGTTGACGTCGATCTCGCTGAAGGTCGGTATCAATCCAATTCCGGTGGGCCTGATGGCCACACTGACGGTACAGACGACGACCTTTTACCCGGTCCAGAACGCGGCGACGCTGTTGGTCTACCAGACGCGCCACTTCGCCCCATTCGATCTGCTGCGCGCCGGGCTGATCGTGTTTGCAGTGACGGTGCTGGTGATGTTCGGGATCGCGTTCCCGTGGTGGTCGCTCGTCGGCCTGCCGCTACGACCGTGACCGAACGCTGAACTTCGGGGAGAGACGATGCGCTATCGCGACGGCATTCTCAAAGTAGAACACGGCATCCTGCCAGGGCTTCGCGAAGTGCTCGAGGATCTGGCCCATGACGAGACGGTCCATTCTATTGTCCCGGGCCGCATCTACGTCACCCGAGGACGGCCCGGAGGTTCGCTCCGCGTCAAAGTCAGCACGCTAACCGCCACGGGTGTGAAGCTGATCGCCCGGAGGGGCTCCTCGGTACAGGAAGTCTTCGTCGTCTGTGACGACCCCGCGAAGGTCCGCAAAGACCTGGACTCCAAGCGATAGCCTCATTTCGCCTATTCCCCAATACGCCTGCCCGTTCAGCTAGGTGCGAAGCCACCGATTCTTCTCATCCATGAACACGTCAACTCGATTAGCATTGCATTGATGAGATTGTGGGCACTCGGAGGTGTTGATGGCATGGAACGGTTGGCACGGGGGTAGCAACGGTCACGGCGCGCGACGCATCGGCCGCAACGGACACTCCCCAAATGGATCCAACGGACAACACGATGAAGAGCGGACGACCACGCGTGAGGTGCTGAGACAAAACGTCGAAGCGGCCCTCAGCGGAATTCCGCGCGTCTTGCGCCTGGTGTGGGATACAAGCCCGCGCCTGAGCCTCGCGATGGGCTCGCTGTCCGTCCTGCAGGCGGCTATCCCCGCCAGTCAAGTCTGGCTCTCCAAGCTCATCATCGATGCGGTCGTGGCGGCCATCAAATCGGATGGCGCTCGTGCGGATGTACGCCGCATCATCATTATCGCCATGCTGCAGTTCGCACTCTCCGCGCTGGGTAGCCTGTTCAGTACCCTTTCCAACATCTCGCAGCAACTCTTGCAAGAACAGGTCTCGAACCGGATACAGATGTCGCTGATGGAGCACGCCGACCGCTTGGACCTGACCTTCTTCGAGCGCTCTGAATCGTACGATCTCATTCAACAGGTGCAACGCGAGGCGGCCATGCGACCGGCCATGATGGTCTCACAAACCTTCGGCCTGATCCGTACGACCCTGACGTTCGCCTCAATGGTCTCGCTGATCGTGCAGCTCCAGTGGTTCCTTGCGGTTGTCGCATTGTTGGCCCCGATTCCAGCCTTCATTTCGAGCACCCGCTACGGTTGGTGGGGCTATCAGATGATGCGACGGCAGTCTCCAGCCCGACGCATGATGTCCTACCTGACGACGCTGATGACGACCGACACCTACCACAAAGAGGTCAAGCTCTTTGGACTGGGATCCTTCTTCACCGATCGCTACCGCGGCATTTTTGATGAGTATTACGCCGAGAATCGCTCGCTCATCGTGCGGCGCTATCTGGCGGGCTACGCCTGGGGCGCGCTTTCGACGCTCGTCTCCAGCGCGACCTACCTGTACGTGGCGCTGAGAACCGTGGCCGGGGCCATCACACTTGGCGGTCTGACTCTTTTTACCCAGGCAGCCATATCTATCCAGAACAACTTCCAGGGCGTTCTGACCGGACTTTCCTCAATCTACGAGCACCAGCTCTATCTCAAGACCCTCTTCGATTTGCTGGAGTCCGAGCCGCTGGTCAACACGCCGGAACACCCGATCCCGATGCGGCGACCGTTCGAGCAGGGGATCGAGTTCCGCAACGTTTCGCATACCTATGAGGGGACCGGGCAGCCGGCCCTCCGTGACGTCAGCTTCACCATCGAACCCGGCGAGACCGTGGCCATCGTTGGGCGAAACGGCGCCGGCAAGACCACGCTCGTCAAGCTGATCGCCCGCCTCTACGATCCCGCCGAGGGACAGGTGCTCATCGATGGTCACGACGTACGAGAGTACGATCCGGACGATCTGCGCAACGAAATTGGCGTCATCTTCCAGGACTACGTCACCTATCAGCTCTCGGCACGGGAGAATATCGGGCTGGCTCGCACGGAACGCATCGAAGACATGCCGCTGATCACCGACGCCGCGGAGAAGAGTGGCGCCCATCCCGTCATCGCCGATCTCCCGGCCGGTTACGAGACGTTGCTGGGGCGTTGGTTCGACCAAGGACATCAGCTCTCCGGAGGAGAATGGCAGAAGGTCGCGCTGGCGCGTGCCTTCATGCGGGACGCGCAGATTCTCATTCTGGACGAGCCCACGGCGGCGCTCGACGCGCGCGCCGAATATGACCTCTTCGTGCGCATGCGCGAGCTCACCGAGGGGAAGACCGCCGTCTTCATCTCCCACCGGTTCTCGACAGTACGGCTCGCCGACCGCATTTTGGTGTTGGAGGACGGGCGATTGGTCGAGCAAGGCTCACACGAGGACCTGATGGCTCTCGACGGCCTCTACGCCGAGCTCTTCAGCCTGCAGGCCGCCAGCTATCGCTAGCCTCCGTTTCGCCGTCGACACACGCCATGACGCGTTGCGACGAGCGAACGGCCGGTGGTAGCATCTGGTGGCGCCCATTCCGCCCCACTTCCGGTGATTGTCCTCACACGATCAAATGTCGACCGTAGATCGCGCGTGCGTCGCGCTCGCGAAGCGATGACAGGAACTCAATGGCGACTCGTCTTAAACGGCTTGATCTGCAAGGGTTCAAGAGCTTCGCGACGCCGACGACATTCGTCTTCGATTCCGGCATCACCGCGGTCATCGGCCCAAACGGCTCCGGCAAATCGAACATCTCCGATGGGCTCCGCTGGGTGCTCGGCGAGCAGAGCTACGCGAACCTGCGTGGCAAACGAACCGAGGACATCATCTTCGCCGGAAGCGCGGCGCGCGCTCCACTCGGCATGGCTGAGGTAACCGTCACGCTCGACAACGAAGACGGCAGCCTGCCCGTCGATTTCAGCGAGGTGAGCGTCACCCGTCGGGCCTACCGAAGCGGCGAGAACCAGTATCTGATCAATGGCGCCAGAGTGCGACTCAAGGACGTGCTGCAAGTCACCGCGTCGCTTGGCCAGTCTCACACCGTGATCGGCCAGGGCTTGGTGGACGCGGTCCTCAGCCAGCGGGTCGATGAGCGCCGCAGCCTCTTCGAGCACGCGGCCGGGATCACCGGATTGCGTATCAAGCACGCCTCGGCTAGCCGCAACCTCGAGGAGAGCCAGGCGAACTGCGTGCGTCTCGAAGACCTGCTGGCCGATCTCGAGCCACGATTGAAGTCCCTTGAACGTGCCGCCCGCCAGGCACGCGAATATGACGAGGTCAAGCGTCAGTTGCGGGAAGCCCTCGAGCGTTTCTACGCCCATCACTGGGAATCAGCTCGTGCGCGACTGACGAAGTCGACCAGTGCTGTCGATTCGCTGGTCGACGAGCTTGAGTCGGCTGGAGAAACTCAAGCGGACGCGCGGCGAGCGCTGGCTCAGGAGGCCGAAACGGTCAGTCGCCTCGCGGCGGATCTGGAGACGTTGCGCGAACAGATTCAGCGATCCAGAGACGAGCATCAACGGGCAGTCCATGATCTCGCCCTCATCGATGAGCGACGCAACGCGGCCCGCAATCGTCGCGGCGACGCGGTGGAGTCGCTCCAGGGCATCGAAGCGTCCATTGACGCGCTCGTGCGCGAGATCGACCAAACCTCCGTGTCCTCAACTGATCTTCTGGGCCTCAAGTCTGAGCGTGAGTCGTCCCTGCGCGTGCTTGAGGCAGCCTCCAACGAGACTCGACGGCGAATGGTCGAGCTTGAGGCGCGGCTCCGCGCTGAGGAGCAGCAGCGCGCCCAGATCGAACGTGCATCCATGTTGGCGGAATCGCGTGACACGCTCTTGCGTGGCCAGATCGAACAGTTACAGACCGAGCAGAACAGGCAGCACGAGGCGGCGCGGGAGCGCGATCGAGCCCATGCGGACCTCGAGTCGCGGCAAGCAACCACCGTCGAAGCGCTTGACCAGGCTAACGCCCAGCACGAGGTGCACACGAAGCGGCTTGTCGAGCTTCTGGCCGAGATGTCTTCCGTCACGAGCGCCCGAGACGAAATCGCGAAACGTCGGTCGCAGACCGAGCGACGCGTACTCGAGACAGGCACACGTTTCGAGACGTTGAAGCGGCTCGAAGAGAGTGGTGTCGGACTGTATGCAGGCGTCAAACAGGTGTTGACCGCGGCGCGATCCAACAAGCTCGGGGGTGTGCTTGGCACGTTGGCGAGCCTATTGATCGTACCCGCCGAGCTCGAAGCCGCGATTGAAGCCGCCCTTGGAGGTCACTTGCAGGATCTCGTGGTGGATCGATGGGTGGATGCCGAAGCGGCTATCGAGTTCCTCAAACGGACGCAGAGCGGCCGTGCCACATTCCACCCGCTCGATATGGTGCCGTCTCGCCGCCCGCCGAACGCTCCGCCACTGACGGCAGGCGTGCGAGGTCTCGCGAGCGAGCTCATCGGCATGGACGAGCGCGTGCGGACGGTGGTCGACGGACTGCTCGGACGGGTGCTCGTGGCCGACGATTTGAACGCGGCGCGGATCGCGCTGCGCGGTCTCTCGCCTGGCTGGAGCGTCGTGACGGTCGGCGGCGAGATCGCGAGGTCGAGTGGCACCGTCACCGGTGGATCGCGCGTCAAAGAGAGTGGAGCACTGGCACGCGAGCGGGAGTTGCGCGACCTTCCCAAGCTACGCGCCAAGCTCGAGGCCGAACGGGACGAACTATCAGATCGGATCGAACGCCTCGATACTTCACTTCGTACCCATAATCAGGAGAAGTCTTCCGTCGAGCATGAACTTGCGTCGATTCGCGGTGAAATCGCGCGATCTCACCGCGACGCGCGAGCGGTATTCCCGTGAGCTCAACGATCTGGAGAAAACCGCCTCTGCCGCGACGCATCGCTTGTCCAGTCTCGACACTGAACTGAGACGCTCGCGAACGCGAACTCGCCGAGTTGTCGCGAACAACGTCCGATCGAGAGCGGGCGCTCACGACCATTACCGCCACGTGCGACGCGCTCCGCGACGAGATCCAGTCGACCGCGGCATCCATCGACGACGCGGCGCTGCAAACGGCCCGCGCGGAATTGTCGGGCATCAAAGAGCGAGCGCGGAGCATCGAGGAACAACGACAGCGACTAGAGGCACGCAAGCGGCAGCTCGAAGCTGACCTCGCCGGAAGTGGGCAACGCCTGGCCGAACTGGATGCGGCCATTCAGGCACTTGATGGCGAACATGAGTCGACCGCTACCGAGCGCGATCGGCTATCCGGGCAGCTAAGCGGTCTGCAAAGTCGACTCGCTGATGTGCAGGAGCGTCACCGCGCGGCTATTCAACGAGATCGTGCGGCACGCAACGCGCTCGAGGCGGCCGACGCTGCCCACCGTGAGCTGGAGCGGCGCCAGGATCAGCTGTCGCTCGAGGCGGCACGACGAAGGGACGAACTCGACCTCACTATCGAACGTGCCGGCCGAGATCTCGAGACCGATCGAGTCGAGGAGATCCTAAGCCGCTCTGATGCGGCCGAGGTGGAAGATCTTCCCCGGATCGAGCGCGACATCAATAGACTTCGCGAGCGACTACGTCGCATCGGCGTGGCTGGTGACGACGCCATCGAACAATACGAGCGCGAGGCGGAGCGCTACGGATTCCTCCGTCAGCAGCTCGACGACGTGCGCTCGGCCACTGATGCTCTGCGAGCGCTGATGACCGAACTCGATCGCACCATGGCGCTGGAGTTCGATCGCACCTTCGCCGAGGTGGCGCGCGCCTTTGAATCGACGTTCACGTCGCTGTTCGGTGGCGGTAGAGCTCGTTTGATTCGTTGCGACGATGGGGACGGACCTACGGGCATCGATATCGAGGCACAACCTCCTGGAAAGCGCCTGCAAAACCTGGGGCTCCTGTCCGGCGGAGAGCGCGCGTTGACCGCCGTGGCGCTCCTCTTTTCGATTCTGAAAGTGAACCCGAGCCCATTCTGCTTGCTCGACGAAGTGGACGCCGCACTCGACGAATCAAACGTCGTGCGCGTGCGAGACGAGCTCCAGCGCCTGGCTCGCAAAACCCAGTTCGTGGTGGTGACGCACAATCGAGCCACGATCGAGGGGGCCGATACCCTCTACGGCATCACCATGGGAGACGACGGTATGTCGCGCGTTCTCTCACTGAAACTCCCGGCTGAAGCACCCGTCGAGACCTCCTCAGCACTCGGTTGACCGCGCTCGGAGCCAGATTTCGCTGCCAAGACCATCGGCACCATCACAGAGACTTCACACGTGATAGACAGGCACAATCCCAAAACCGGGTTGCACAGACGTTTCAAACAGGGATAATTGAAACGCGCGACATCCTACCCGTTTCAATTCCAGAATGAACCGGCCGCACGAAACGAGCGACTCATATGTCCGCCCAGTCGGTTTCACGCCTCGGCGATGAACAGAGCCTCGTGAGTCAGTCGGCGTCGGTCACGACGCTGGCCGGTATCGCGTTGATCGCCACTGCGACGGTTCTGATGCTGCAATCGATGCGCGTCTTCGTCTCCTATCTCGTTTTCGTCGTGGATCAAAGCAATCGGACGTCGCTTGGCGGCATCGCCGTCGGCGTGTTCCTGCTCAGCGGCGTCGCCTGGGTCGCCATCCGCCTCACGGGGCCGCGCGAGATCCTGCTTGGCTCGACCATCCTGCTCGCACTGACACGGCTGGCGCTTCAATATTGGGACGCGCCCGAAGCGAGACTCTGGCTGGGGGCGGCGGTCATCGTCTGCTGGGGTTGGCTCGCATTCACCCTATTGGTGACCCGCCGGGAGTTGGTAGCGCTTGGAATCGGGCTGGGGCTCGCCATCGACCTGGGCGTGCGCGTGGCGTTCCGCACCGTGGATACGCCCTGGATGCCCGGTTTTGCGGCGTATCTCGTTACCTGGTCTCTCGTGGCATCCATGCTTGCAGCCCTCTTCCAGTTCCAGCTTCCACGCGTGCAGCAGAGCGCTACACGTAGCTCTGCCGTGGCTTTGCTGGCCATAGGCCCCGCCGTCGTCATCTACAACCTCATGACCGGAAACCTTGGACTCGCGCAATCTCATCTGGGACTCGACTTCCCCGGCGCATCGGTCGTCCTGTCGTTCGGCATGGCTATTGGCATCCTTGGCGCGGCCATTCGCTGTTCCGGGGAGATCGCCGTCCTCTCAATTCTGCGCTGGTGGCTAGCCTGGCGGGCCATGCTGATCGCGGTGACGGTCGGAGGATTCTGGTGGTTCTGGAGCGGCCCTCACTTCGCCACGCTTGGACTGATCCTGGCCACCGCATCCAGCATCATCCTCTTCGCCGAGGTCATGCTCGATGGACGCGATGGAGAGTCTGACGGAAGCACCGTCTGGTCGGCCGTCTGCTTTGCCGTTGGTCTCCTGCTCGAAGTTGGGCTGCTGTTCGGCTATTACACCTATTCCGGCAGCCCTGCTTTCATGGCCGGAGCGATTGGCGTTTTCCTCCTCGCGGTCGTCATCGGAACCCCGCGCTCCGTGACCCGTCCTCGCGAGCGCGGCGTTCCCGTCGTCGTCGTGGCCGGGGTCATTGGAGGGCTGCTCATCCTCATCGCGGGCTGGCAAGTCTGGTCCTGGACCGACGCCGCGGCAACGACCACGATCGGCCCGGATCTCACCGTGATGACCTACAACATCCAGAACGGCTTTTCGGTCGACAATCACTTCGATCTCGAACAAACGGCGCAAGTCATCGCCGCGCAGCAACCCGACATCGTCGTCCTGCAGGAGGTGAGTCGCGGTTGGATGGTGACGTCCGGCGTCGACGAGGTTCTGTGGCTGAGTCAGCATCTCCACATGAACTATGCATTTGGCGCCAACTCGGACGACGGCATGTGGGGAAACGTCGTCTTGAGCCGTGCGCCGTTCGCTTCGGTGGAGAAGGTTCAATACGATGTCACGGAGAACCTCAAACGGAGCGTGCTGCAAGTTGAGGTGACGACACAGAATGGCAGTGTGTGGGTACTCGCCACGCACCTCGACGACCCCAGCGGCGCCGATAAGATTCGTCTGCAACAGGCTGACGAGCTCATCACGGCCTGGAATCACCAGATCCCAACGTTGCTGATGGGAGATATGAATTCGGACCCAGGTGGCGACGTCGTGACCACGTTTCAATCCGCAGGTTTTGTCGATTTTGGGCGCACGATCACCGGCGGCGAGACGTCCCAAGACAACCGGCGCATCGACTACATCTTTGGCACGCGTGACGTTCTGCTCGCAGAGCATCCAGGTTCCGCAGATTTGGACGTCGGACCACCGTCCGGTCGTGGCGAAGGTGATGATACTGCCCGCCAGCGCCGACAACGCCGCTACGGGTAGCGTTGCTGACGCGAACACGGGCGTTCGGCGAAAATAGCTTTGGATTGTCCTCGACTGATCTGTGTCCACTACACCGAGAAGCGGGCCAAGCAGTTGGCCCGCTTCTGGATTTCCTTCGGAGTTTGGTCGATCACTCAGTCACGATGAGACCAGTCACGACGACCGGTCTGGCGCCGGTCGACTAGACCGAGACGGACGACACCACGTTCTGGCTCGGAATCATAGATGTCAGAGCCGTGCGAAACATTTGTCACCGATATGGTGTAGCTGCCATACCACAGATTGCCGAATGAGAAATTGGCGACGCCACTGGAGTTGGTCGTCACCGCCACGGTTGAATTTACGATGGAACCCGCTTATATGCGACGAATACTGTCGCTCCAGCTATCGGGTCCGCTGTCGCTTCCGATGGTGACCGTTCCGGAAGCCGATTGCGAATTCCGGTCTTGCTCGCCGTCAAGCCGGTCACCCAGATGTTCTGACTGGCTGGCTGCGGCTGCACCGTGATGGTGCCGGATGTGGCGCTATTGTTGACTGGCGTGGCATCAGTCTCGGCGTTCCCTAAGGTTGCCGTCGCAGTCACGGTGTAGTTCGTCGCCACTGTGCTGGTCGTGGTGTTCCAGGTGAAGTTCACCGTCTTGGTCTGGCCGCTGGTCAGTGTCACTGACTGCGAAACGGGCAAGCCAACCGCACCAGACGGCGTGCTGCTCAGCGCAAGGTCAAACGTCTCAGAGAAGTCTCCGTCATTCTTGACCGAGACGCTCACGGTTGCGGACTGTCCCTGGGTCACGGAGCCGGGGACGCTCACACTCAGTACGTGGACGTCATGCACTTGCGTGCTCGAAAGAGCCGAACCAGTGCCGACGTACGGCGTCGCATTCGCCGTCGCGGTGACCGTGAAGTTGTGCGTACCGTCTGTCGATGGCGTCCACCCGAAGGTCACGTCCTGCGAAGCACCTGGATCCAGCGAGATCGACTGCGGCGAGGACGTGATATTCGACGCGAGCGAATCTTCAAGCTTCACGCTGATCGACTCGGTCACGTTGCCGTTGTTGGTGACGTGTGCCGTGACGCTATTGGCCACGTTGGTGTGGACCGGCGTAGTCACCGCCCCGACGTTGGTCACCGAGATGTTGTGTGATGCGGCCTCGACGGTGATGTTGCCGGTGCCCGTGTTGTTGTTGTTGCTGTTCGTGACCACGGCGCTGAAGGCGTTACTGCCGTTCTGCGTTGGCGTCCAACTGAACGTCACGTCCGCGCCGGATCCGGCACCAAGCGGCGATGTCGCCGGATTGGTTCCAAGGTCGGTGCTGGTGGTGGTGTTCGTCAGTTTGACGTTCAATCCCGATTCAGACTGGTTACCGTTGTTCTGGATGTGGACCGTTACGGTCGTCTGAACGCCGTTCACCACCGGACTCGGCGCCGTGATCGAAGTCACCTCGACGTCATGCGTCGGCGTCGGCGGAGCGACCGGGCCAAAGGCGGCGTTGCCGACATTCAACAGCGGCTGGCTGCCGTACGGGTTGCCCCAGGTTCCCGCCTCACCATTCACCACAAGCGCGTTCTTGACCGTCGCCGGACTCGAACCGGGATGGTTGACCATATACAGGGCCACGGCGCCGGTGACGTGCGGGGTGGCCATGCTGGTGCCACTGAGCTTCACCAAGCCACCGCCCGGCCAGTCCGACAGGATGTCGACGCCAGGGGCATAGAGAGTGACGACCGGTCCGTAATTGCTGAAGGTTGCGCGCGTGTCGTCCGGGCCCCACGAAGTCGCCGGACCCGTGCCGCCTGGGAGACCGTCTGAGTCAGCGAGCGCGCCGACGGCAATCGTCTCCGGATACGCGGCCGGCAGGGTGTTGCTCGCGTCCTTGCCGTCATTTCCGGCGGCAACCACGAAGGGGATGCCGGCCGTATTCACCAGGCTGCAGACGGCCTGGTGCGCCGTGTCCGCGGCCGTGGTGATCGTCTTCGTGATCCACCGACTAACGTGGACGATTGTCGTCGTAGGGTTGCCACAGTTCGGACTAGTCGAGCCGCCCCAGGCGCCGCTGAAGTTGACGACCTTGATGTTGTCGGCCGATGCATTGGAGACGATCCAATTGATGCCGCAGATGATCGAGGAGACGTAGCCGTTGCCACCCGAATCAAAGACCTTCACGGCATAGACCTTGGCGCCGGGGGCAACGCCGACCACGCCGGAACCATCGTCTTTAGCCGCAATCGTACCGGCCACGTGCGTGCCATGGCCGTTATCGTCCTGATAAGAGCCGTTGCTGGCTGAGCCGGCACAGGTTGATGCGTTGATGGCATTGAAGCCACCTGCCACGTTGAGGTCTGGATTGCTGATGTCGACGCCGGTGTCCAGCGTGGCGACGGCGATATTGACCGCGGTGTGGCCGCCGATGTTGGCGGTGCCGTTCAGCAGATCACCGATGCGCTGGATTCCGGTCGGCGTGGTCTGATCCGTCACATGGGCGACTGAGTCAGGTTCGATGGAGGTGACGCTTGAAAACGCGCGAAGCCAAGTTACCTGAGCCGGTGAAAGCTCCGCGGAGAAGCCCTTGAAAACGTTGTCGAAGCTGTGCGTGACGCGGAAACCGTCGGAATTCGCCATTTGCGCGGCGAGGCCGCCGGCGCTCGGCACGTTCGAGTTGAACGCCACGATATAACGTTGCGGCGCGTTTTGCTGAGTTTCCTGCGCCAGCGCTCCAAGTGGGATTCCAAGCGCGGTCAAGACCAGCAGAAGAACGACCACAGTACGAACTGCGCGAGTCATTGCGTCTCCCATATCAGCCAGCACCAACCTGCCCGCGGGAAACGAAATCCCGTGGCTGACGGCACTGGAACTCATCGAACGCCACCACTTTACGGACCGCCACGATCCACTGTCAACACGTTTTGTCGAGTTGACGTGGGTACTTGTCCGGAATTAGTGCTTTTCGGCTAACTGTAACGAAGCAGAAACCAATCGGATGCGCCCGGCATCGAGCCAACGTCAGTGGAACTCGGGCAGGAGCGCGATCGCGGCGACGACCAACGAGAAAGGGCCGCCGCATGATGCGACGACCCAGCCTCTGACGACGTTCAGGATCAGCGCGCGTTGAAAGTGAAATCATGACCGGTTGTGTCGCCAGCGTCCGCGAGCCGACGATAGCCCCGAAGCGTTACAGCTACCTATCCTCACGGCATCTTGACGTGAAACGAATAGTTGGAGTCACGCTCGTGATGGTCGCCAATCGGGTTGGACCAGGTAGCATGTATGACGATGTAGTATTCGCCCGATGGGAGATCGACGGTCCATGACGGTGTCGCAGCTGTGAGCGTCGCCTTGGTGGTGGCGTCGGTTTGCGGCCAGAATCCAGTCAACGTTTTCCCGCTGGTGGCGACGGTCTTCAAGTTGCCGGCGGCAGGGTAGACGGTGAGATCGACCGTCTGCAGCGTCGTGTCGCTCTGCGAATTCTGGTAGCGCCAGGTGAAGCTGATCGCCTCACCCTGCGTGAGCTGGAGCATATCCGGCTGAATCTCGTACGCCACCGCGTGCGTATCTGCAACCAATCCATAACTATTCTGCCAGTACCAGGCTCCAAAATTTCCCAGCTGCTCGCCGGCTTTGGCGTGAACGATGAGGTCGGGCGGAAGGAGACGTTTCGTCTGAGGAACGACCGGCGTACCCAGGCCGTCATCCGGCGTCGCGAGTCCAGTGGTTGACGGCGAGGCGCTGGCGGTGGTGGCGGCCGGCTGCACACCTGAGGTGGGCGTCTTGCCCGACTTGGATGAGCCGAGAGAACAAGCAGAAGTCACGATCAGGAGGAAGAACAGAGGAATAGCTACGAGCGTCGACGGACGAATCAAAAAGACCTAACCTTTCCGTGGTACGGAACAATCACCTTCAGCAGAACGTACCACACCCCAAGAAGATGCGGCAGGTTACCGGGGTTGGCGCCGGCCCGCTTCCGGCTGAACGAATTCCGAGGGACCAGACTGGTCCCTCGGAACAAACATCGGTATGTCGGCGCGCTCGCTATCAATACGCGTGCGTCGGCATGTCGGTGAAGTGGTGTTGACCATCCCAGGAATAACCCCAGAAGTGCCAGCGGAACGCCTGCACCAGACTCTGTAGCGTCGCGCTGATAGCGCTGGGGATCGGGGTGCCGTCCGCATTGAACCACGCGGAGATACTCTGCGGCGGCAACACGACGCTGGCGTGCGTCGGCATCTCGGGGTGGGCGCTCCCGTCCCACGAAATGCCCCAGAAGTGCCAGCGGAATGCCTGCACCAGACTGGTCAGCGTGGCGTTGGTGGCAGCTTCGTCAAATGTGCCGTTCGTCACCCAATTCGACAGCGCCGCAGCTTGCGTGATCGAACTGGCGTGGGTCGGCATTTCAGGATGCGGTTGCCCGTCCCATGACTGTCCAAAGAGATGATAGCGGAAGGCCTGCACCAGAGATTTCATGGTCGCGTTGATTTGATCGGTCTTCGGCGCGCCGTTCGCATAGAACCACTCGTTATCGCCAGTGTAGGACGATACGATGACGTCCCACTGGGTCATGAATTCGTGGCCGTTGCCGTCGGTCGCGGTCATCGTCACCGTGTGGGTACCGGCGACCAATGTCTGCGTTGATGACGCGACGACATCCTTGGACCCAGCTCCCGACAGCGTTGGGGAAATCGACGTGCCATCGATTTGCATCGTGACGTCGGTGATGACGCTCGTCCCGGTCACCTCCGCCGCCACAAGACCTTTCCCGGGGGCCACCGTGCTAAACGGCGCAGGCGAGAGGTTCGAAAACGTCGGCAGATCAGGCTGATCGATTCCACTCGACACCTGAATCAGATGGGGGCCGTCACCTTCGAAGTCATAGATCGCGTTCAAACCGTTGACCCCGATGACTACGTCGTCGGCCGCGCCGGCAAATGTCGCCCAGCCGCTGCCATAGCAACCGGCGCCGAGCAATACGCCACCGCCCATGCCATCATTCACGAGTTGGGCCGATGGATAGGCGTTGAGATAGTCGGACAGGCTGCCTCCCGCACTACCAAGAGCCCATACCCGCCAGGCCATTGATCGACCACCAGGTGCCGTCGAAGGCATCCCACTGCTGCCAGGTATTCAGCTGAATCGTTCCCTGCTGCGAGGGCAAGAAGATGAGCTGATCGTCAGCCAGCATGTCACCGTTTACATCAACATTCAATTCGAAGAACACCGCATTGTCCGGAGCGGTCGCTGACGAGGTGAAGGTCCAGTACGACAGCGCCGTCAAATCGCTGAGGGCGACACCGTCGTAGTTGGAGTTGTACGCCAGCGGAAGACCCTGCGGATCAAAACCGACCTTGAACTGCACGCTACCGGTACCCAGGGGAGGAAAACCCGGACCAAGTTGATTCGATACGAGACCGGGATGAATGGCGCCGAAACACTGACCGGATCCGGCATCCCAACCAGCGCCATGCAATGCGTCAGCCAGCGTCCCCTGCGGCACCACGACAAACGACATCAAGAGAACGAAACACCCGATAATACTGGCCACCAGCGCGGGCTGGCGCGCTCTACGCCGCTTCACGGAATTCGTCTTTTTCAGCACCTAAGCCCCCAAATCTCTCCGTCGTGACGCAAATGCGTCACGTACGCTTCACACTCCCCGGAGCAAGCTCGTTCGGACCCCAGCGTGGCCTTACTCCCCACACTATAACGTACGAACAACGCCATTGGTGACGAACAGTCATCGTCGCACTCTGCGCGCTAGAAGACAAGAGCGCCTCCTGCTGATACAGGAGGCGCGTCTCGTTGTGTAACGTCTTGGCGGTTAGTCGCTAGCGCACGTGAAGTGCGCTAGCTCCATCAAACGTGGGACGGGTTACGGAACCTGATTCGCGTTCAGGTACAAGCACGGGCCGTCGCTGAACTGCAGCTGCTGGGCCAGGTTCTGCGGGATGAATCCGCAGTAGCCAGCGGTCAGCAACTGGAAGTTGGTTCAACGCGTTGACGAAGCCCACGGCGTCCTGGACGTTGTAGATGGCCGGGGTCATGTTGAACGCAGCGGATCCATCGTTGGAAACGTTGTAGTTCACATTATTCGACACACCCACCAACGCGCCGTTACCGAGCAGCGCATGCACGATGCTCTTCGAGACCACACCAACGACTGCCGAGTAGGAACCCGACGGCAGCTGGCCGAGGAACGGTGCGTAGACATTGGTCGACTGGAATGGCGACAAGAGCATCGGCGACGGCAGTTCCGCGTCATTCGCGTTCACGAAGCCTGGGGCTCCAATGCCCGACGAATCGACGATCTGAACCATTGCCCACACGCTTGCGTCACTCGGGTTGAACATGTTCATGCCCGAGTTCGCGCCATTCGCGTTGGTGACCTGATTCTGGTACAGCGGCAGAGTCAGCGCGGACATGTAGAAGTACTTGCCGTAGCCGAAGCCCTGATTGACCGGGCTGGTCAGATCGATGGCAACCGATGCCGGTGCCGCCTGCGTGGCTGCGTACGACATGGCGTTGTTCTGATCAACTCCGGTGCTGTACTTCACTTCGTCGACAACCGCGGCAATCGGGTTCGTGCCCCGGATGATCGCGGTCACTGGCTGAGCCGGGTCGAAGCCCATGTCGGCCAGGTTTGGCCGGTAGACGTACTTCATTCCACGTGCAGGAATGAAGACCGTCGTCGGCTGGGTGTTGGACTGACCCTGGTTGTTGTAGAACGTGATCGTCACGTTGTTGTCGCTGCTCGACAGGTTGGCGATATTGAAGCCGGTGTTCCAGCCGTTATCGCCGCCGAACACGAGTGACGCGTAGCGAAGGCGCGCTTCGCCATCACCCAGGACGCCGAACGAGACGTTGTCCGTGCGCGGCTGGGCCACGTTGGTCAGGTCCATGAGGGTGCTGACCTTGACACGATCGACCAACGCCACCGTGGCGACGTCGGAATCGATCCAGACCGATCCAACTGTCCCGTCAGCGTAGCCCATCGCGGTCAGGTCAAGAGAGACCGTGGCGCCCGACGCGATCGTTCCCACTGGGATACCGACCGGTGTCGAGGTGACGCCATTGCCCGCCGGATACCAGTACGCGTTCACAGAGGCGTCCTGGCTATCGATGTTGGTGATGCGGATGATCGAGTCCCAACCAGTGTTGGTCTGCGCGATCGGCAGAATCCAGCGTGTCTGGTTGGAGAGGTCCAACTCTGGGTAGGAGATGATGTTATCGGAGGCATCGAACAGATCCGACAGCGGAAGGGCGCTATAGCCATCAACCGTCGTGTTCGTCGCGCCCGCTGTCCAGTGCTTCTCAACACCGGCGATACGCGGCGTACCGCAGTCGGTGTAGTACTCGATGGTGTACGTTGCACTGTGCAGCCGGCTCGTGACCATTCGGCGCCCAGTTGATGACGACGTTGCCGTTGCCATCGATGGAGGCCGTGTAGTCGGTGCCCTCGACGTACGGACTGATCGGTCAATGGATCGATCTGCGTAACCGGCGTGCTGGTGCAGACCGATCGCACCGTCGTTGGTGCCGGTGTCAGATCCGTTGGCAGCTGGTCCACGTGTCAACGTATCTTGGCCGATCGCGCACAGCCCCATGTCGAATCGATCCGAGAGGCTCGTCCACGACGCCGAAACCGCCACGCCTTGTCCACCATCGGCGAGGCCGAGGGCGGCGGCGGTGTAGGTGATCGACGCACGCGGGTTGAGCGTCTTGGTGGTGTTCAGCTGGGTGCTACCAGTCGCGTCCCACACCTTGACGTCAATCTGCGAGTCTTCGACGTTCTGGATGGTGATGGCGCCGGTCATGTTGATGCCGCCGACATCGGTGCCGTTATAGACAAATGGGAAGAACAACCAGTTCTGCCCCGGGTCGCCTGGCGTCGCCATGGCGGTACCCGCAAAGACACTAGCGAAAAGGCCTGTTACCAGTCCCAGCGCTAGCACCGCGTTGAGAATTCGGTGTTTTCTCAACTTGACTGCTCCTTTCGAGACCACGTAGTCATACGTGTGTCCGAAACCTCCACGTTACACAAGACTAATCATCCGAAATGACGAACCTGACTCCTCGTCAGGCGCTGAATCCCCCAACTGCCTCCTTTCCACTTCCCCTAGTTCGTACGAGCAAAGTGTCCCGTCCAGCAGTATAGGAAGCGTTCCCTACCACTGTCAACGGATGGTGCCCCCTTACGGACACTCCGATGCCGCGATTGGATGCGATCATCCGATCCCGGAATCGCGGTAGCCGCATGACGACAACATAGGTTAGCGCTGTTTCGCGTTCCCTACTCTGTACAAACGCACGAAACGTCGATTGGTCGCGCGCGCGGACCTGACATTTTCATGACAGCGAGGCGGGCGTATCGAGAATTGCCAAGTGTCGAACACTTCAGCCATCGTTCAACACCCACTTCTCCGGGAATCGCGCAATCCGCAGCAGCAGTGTGCTCCGATTGGCTTCTGACCCCTTAACGGGTTCATCGTGTGTGGTTGCACGGGTTTGTGAAGTGGATGGACGTCCCCTTGAGGCAATTGCAAGACTCGGCCCCGGCGATGGCCGGGGCCGAGTGCCGATTTGGAACGCGAAGCACTGCGGCCGGGTCGCGTCTGTGAGATTGCGGGAGCTCATTGGCGCCGAGGCGCCCGAGCCCAGCTTCCTCGCACGGTGCCCAGACAACTGTTGCGACTCGATCCGCTTCCTCTCAAAGTTCAATGCGATGTACGTTGCGGACATTTCGAAAACTTAGCGGACAGCCCAAGAGGGCGACCGAACCATTCACGTCCAATCGTGGCAACCGAAAGTTAGGGCGCGTTGTTTAGCGTGATGTCGTTGATCTGCCTTGGAATTAGATTCTCGTCTGTCATCGACATTCCAAACGGCATGTCTGACGGCTCTATTTGCGGAAAAACGATTGTGACTGGGTAACTCGATCCCGATCGGTACTCTCCAGGGTCGTGTGTGCAGCTCCAAGATGTCGCCTTCACCTTGTTGCCGTGCGGGAGGATGAGGTAGGTATAGCCGTCCGGAGCAAAGTCTGGGCAAACCCAGTAGCTGTCCTCTTTGATTTGGTACACAAGAGTCGCAACCATGGTGCAATCAGGCTTTACTTCGAAAGTCGTTAGCTCGAGCCACGCGATAGGATGCTTGAAGAAATACTTGTCAACGTTGGTCGTTCCGGTGGCGATGCAAGATGACGTGGGCGGTGGCGAAGACGAGGCGCGCGTGGCGGTAAACACCACTGACGGGTGATGGTTGACGAAGAGCGTCACAAGTTCATCGAGAACCGAGAAGACATTTGACGTTAGCTTGACGTATTTCTCCGCCGATTCCTGAATAATCGTCCCGAGACCACCTGTTATCGAAAGCAGTAGTACCTTGAGTCCCTGTTGAACTCCAACCTCCACGAGGTGTTGAGCGACATCGGCACGTCCCTCAGGGGTAGACAAGTAGTCTGCAAGGGAGTCCTCGAGGACTTTCTCAACCTGCACGTCGTTCGCGAGGCGGGTGATCAGGTCAACGGCGCTCTTCTCGTCGCCTTGATTTAGGTCGTTGAGGATGGTGTTAGCGTCAGACAGGTAGCGAGCCTTCACACGCTGTTCGATGAATTTGGTTGCCGCCCGGGAAACCGCGTTTCCTCCGGGTACCCAGTCCAGTCCGAGTCGCACCAGAATCGTAAGGATGCTATCAACAGTTAGTGAGGCGCTTACCGTAAGTTTGGGAGTTTTCGAGACATCGTACAAGACCGCTGAGTTTTCGCCGGCAACCGATACGTCTTCAGCACATGCACTTGCGGTACTCGTTGGCTGGCACGTAATGCCAACGTCAAACGAACGGAGGTTCCGAATGAAAATCTCGAGCGGGGCTGGATCGACGGCAGCAAAGTGAGAATTATCGGGGGCGGGAGCCGCTCCAATGCATCCTTGAAGTACCTCATCGGATGCGCTGGAGTCAACACTAACGTCGTACGACACACCATCGCTTACCGTCGATTCAGTGAGGCAGCTGTCCGGTCCAATTAAATCGAATGTCTTGTTGATGGCCCCAATTAGATCGAGGCTCACCACACTCTCCGCAAGGTCCAATGTCTTTTCAAGACTGACGAGTGCAACTCCCCAAACAGAGAAGTGTTGCACCGAGACAGTGATCGTTCCGGAATCGAGGTCAACCGTTCCCCCTTCCGGTAACCACGTTTGCAGTTGGTCATCATAATACACGGCTGTAACGAGATCGGCTGTTGTGCCCGGCGGAAGGCTCTGAGGATCAAAAGCAATGGTTAGCGTCACGGGCTGAGTTAGGGTCGCCCCGACCAAACCGATCTTCACGGGCTGCACAAGAGGCGACAGGTAGTCTGGTGGTGCGGGAACTGGTCCCGTAGCTGCGGGATCGGCCACAGTGATTGTTCCATCGTTAGACAAGGCGCCCGCAGGAACTTGGATGGTTATTCCATCGCCCATCGTATAGGTTCCGCCAGCCGCTGCCGAAACAGGCTCAGCAGCGATCGGACCATACCGCCACGCATAGTAATGCTGTCCGACGTTCCCGGCCTCGACCTTCCAACCGTCTGGAGTTGCTCGGCGTGTAGGTGAGCACGCGACGCTCGAAGACTTGCACCAGCACCAGCTTGGAGACGCCGCCGACCAAGACATGTGTCCAATACGCTTCCGTCAGAGGATAACCCGTGGCGTAGAAGGAATTCTGAAACAGTTTGTCGGTGGTCGTCTGACCGTTCTGATAGACAGGCCCCGAGCTGTTCATGAAGTCCCAGAAGACCGAGGCGACGTTGTGCTTGGTGGGCGCACCAACATCCATGGCCGTCACGTCATAGGAGTCCAGGGACGGATCGGCGCTCAACGGTTCCCGCGCGATCGACTGTCTGGGTGATCTTCCAGCCGCTTGGAATCGCACCGTAGCCCATCAAGGGATTGAAGGTCGCGTACGTGGGTCCATTTGGATCGTTCGCGTCACCGGCGATGTTGACGTCGGCGGGTGAACGCTGCTCAAACGAACTGTCGCCAACTTGCATGCGTCCGGTGATGAGTTCTTCCGCCAAGAGACCGTTGGTGACATACCAGATCGAGTTGGGGTCGCCGTCTGGATGGGTGATCTCCATGCGGCTTTTATCGAAGTATTCGACTGTCCGTTGGCCGCCGGGAGATTCCTGATACGGTTCGGTGACTTCGCCGGTGTTTGGCTGCGGTCCCCACATCCACGTGCGGCTCACCTGACCCGTAGGCCACCAGTTTGTCGGTCCGCTCCCATGTCTTGTTGAAGGCGTCTGAAGCTGCGGACTGGTAAGACAGTTCGTCGGAGCTCTGATCGCCACGCGAGGTCTGCGCGCTCTTCTGGGTTGCGCCCGCGGCTGTGGATTGCGCGGCAATCGAGAGCGGGCCGACGAGTAACAGGACGACCGACAGCGCACTTGCAACCACAGTCGAACACCATAGTCGCTTGACCCTTACCGACATCAAACTGTCCTCTCATGAGCCGACGGTTCCGAGCGTTTGGTGACAAATTTACCGGACGCGAAATGCGGGTCAAGTCACTGATGGGCCTAATCCGCAATCTGTGCTTACTGCACCAATTGCTATAGTCGCAGGTGGCCTCAATTAGCGCGCCGCGCTATCGTCTTGGATTCACGGTGACATTTGGATGCAATTTAGCATGTTTGTCCACTGTGTCAACAGACGGAGAGTGAAATGAAACAAACTGAAACTGGAGTCTTGAATGGAGGGATGTGCGACTCATTGATAGCGAATTGCGCCGGCTACTACGTATGTAAGCAAATGGATGCTATGTGGAATGGAACTCGGACAAAGAATAGGAACAAACTGAGCCCACGCAAACGCATGGGCTCGTGGGTCAAAGTTGCAGGATTGTACCTACGCACGCGGCCGCAGAAAACCGGTGGCGGCGATGAGCGCGACCAGCACTCCGACCACGACCGCGTTTATCTCGGCACGTGAATCATAGTGGTATGCGAGCACCCACGGAGAGACGGCCACCCAGATACCGAGCAGCAAATCTCCGAACGAGAGCCACCAGTAACGTCTCTGCGGCATCGCCATGCGCGTGATGGCCATGCCGAGAATGAGCGCACCGAAGAATTCGGCGTTGAGGCGCGCGGACGACCACGCGGTGTAGGAGAGGATGTAGGGCGATGCGATCAGCCAGATCGCCAGGGCGACGTTGAGCCCCTCCACATAGATCATCAGGTCCGATTGTGGCTGGCTCTTCTCCACCGTTGACCTCTCTCCTCTCATTTGGGCGACCAGATCTCTGCCTGTTCGTTTATCGGCCGCGAGCATTGTACACCGGATGCGCCGGGGCGGAATACCCCGGCTTCACCCACACGGGCGGGGTGATCCTCATGACGAACGCTGCCGGAAAACCGAGCTATTGGTTCCTCTTCTATACTCAGGTGGTTCGACGCGCCGTTCAGACTCGCAGCTCCCGCGGCGCGCGACACGTTCGATTTGCCGCGTTACGGCGGCGTTCGCCTCGGATAAGGTCGGCATGGCACGACTGAGTCGGCTCCTGACTCACCGCTGGGTTCTGGTCAGCCTGCATATTCTGGTCATCGTGGGACTCTCCGGCGGGATCTTCGTCGCCACAACAGCCGACGGCTATTTCAACCGGGGAGTCGCCACTGGCACCGTTACGCGAGTCATTCCCAACACCGACGTCAACCCGATGGGTGTCAACACATTTCTCGACGAAGAGGCGGACCCGGCCAAGGTCACCCGCGAGCTCGAGATGATCAAAGCGGGCGGTTACGGCTACATCCGTCAGATGTTCCCCTGGTACGACATCGAGCCGGAGCCCGGCACATATTGGGACGCCAAGAACAACGTCAGTTCCTGGGCGAAGTACGACCAGATCGTCGATCAAGCCGACGCGCTCGGCATTCAGATCATCGCCCGGCTCGACAAGCCACCGCGCTGGGCTCGCTCAAACGCCCCGAACCTGGATCAGTTTCCCGACGGCCCGCCCGACAACTACGCCGACTACGCCAGCTTCGTGGCGACATTCGTCAACCGCTATCGCGGGCGCATCCACTACATCCAGATTTGGAACGAGCCGAACCTGCAAGGGGAGTGGGGCGGACAACCGATCGACCCCGCCAAATTCACCGAGCTGCTCAAAGTTGCCTATACCGCGGCCAAAACGGCCGATCCCAGCATCACGGTCCTCATGCCCGGCCTTGCGCCGACCGACCAAACCGGCCCAACCAATTTGAGCGATCTCCTCTTCTTGAAAGGCATGTACGCCGCCGGGGCAAAAAACTACTTCGACATCGCGACGGTGATGGTCTATGGCTACGGCTACAGCCCGTATGACCGGCGCATCGAGTTCGCACGCGATAATTTTTCGCGCCCCATTCAGACGCACGAGATCATGGTGAAGAACGGTGATGCGAACAAGGCAGTCTGGGCCGCGGAATACGGTTGGGTATCGCTGCCGTCCAATTGGAGCGGCGACCCATCACCCTGGGGCAAGCCGGTCAGCCAACAAAAACAAGCCGATTATCTCTATCAAGGGTATCTTCGAGCGCAGCAAGAATGGCCCTGGATGGGGGTGATGTGTGTCTGGAATTTCCGTGAGCCCGATCCGCCGACCGCTCCCGATCAGGCCAAAAATCCGACGAGAGGTTTCTCTATCGTCGATTACGACTTTACGCCCACGCCCGCATACACCCTGCTGCAGCAACGCAGCGCACAGCTAAACCTGGCATACACCGGCGCCTATGACGGATCGAGCCCGCTCATCAAGCACGACGATGGCTGGTCGGTCAAGCTGTCTGGCAGTCAGACGGCGCTCGCATCGACCCGTTCCGGAGGGACCGCCACCATCAACTTCTCCGGCACCCGACTCGACCTCTTCCTCTCCAACGACATACAGGGCGTCCGCGCGCGGATCGACGGGCATTCGGTAACGCTCAAGGTTGATGGTACGAGCACGTTCGGATCGATCCCGGCGACACGTGAGATTGTCGCCAGCGGCCTTTCGGACGGTCCCCACACGGCAGAGATCATCGCCAACGGCAGCGGCACCACGACGATCGACGGATTCCTCGTCGGGCGGCGCACCCTCATGACCTGGATTTATCCCTGGATCTACGCTGGGCTCGCGCTGGCGATTGCGCTAAACCTCGTGTCATTCGCCTGGTCCTTTGTAAGCCTGCGCGCTCCCAGACGCGAGCAAACGGCCGTGCTTCACCCAGATTTGACCGCGGAGATTCCCCCTGTCGGGATGACGTCAGAACAACGTCAACCTTGAAATCAACCGCCTTGGGAAGATAAATCGGCCACGAGATGTTGAATCACCATGCGCGAGCCCTTCGTCTGGTATATCCTGTGTCTTCGTGATTTGACATGCGTTCATATCAACTGATTGTTACTGAATAAGGGGTAGGTTCATTGTCACAGAGCGCGACCGCCGTGCAAACGACAGCCGAGCTGGAAGACGCTGCCGGTGGAGACGATACGTTCGACGCCGGTCGAACATTCATGGTGGCGGGCGGGCACCTCGCCCACGATCTCTATTCATCATTCCTTGGCATCTTGATTCCGGCCGTTCAGGACAAGCTTGGGCTCTCGCTGGCGGTCGTCAGTCTGATGATTCCCGCGACGCAGGTTCCGGGCGTGGCGCAGCCGTTCGTGGGCTATCTCGCTGATCGGACCACACGAAAGTGGTTCGTCGTCCTCGCGCCGACGGTCACCGCCATTACCCTCTCAAGTGTCGCGCTGGCGCCGAACGTGGCCGTCGTGCTGCTCCTGATGATGGCTGCTGGCTTTTCATCCGCATGTTTCCACGCTCCGGCCGTGGCCCTGATGGGCGAACTGGGCGGTAAGAAGACCGGCCGAGCCATGTCGATATTCATGGCCTTTGGCGAATCGGCCAGAACGATCGGCCCGCTTCTCCTGACCGCGGCGATCGCCCTGTTCACTCTCGAAGGCTCAGCCGTGGTCATGGTCTTCGGCATTGTGGCCTCGATCATCCTCTTTTTCACGCTCGACACGCGCGAGTCCGACGCTCAACGCAAGACGGCCAAGAAGGTCGAGTTCCGTCCGTTACTGAGAGCCCGCCGCAAGCCGCTCGGAGCGCTGTTGGCGGTCTCAGTCATCAACGGTTTGGCAACGTCGCCATTCCAGTATTTTCTGGTGAAGTACCTCGAGTCGAACGGCCGTAGCGATTGGTACGCGGGCATCGCCCTCTCGCTCATCTCCGGCGCGGGCATCGCTGGTGGCTTGCTCGCTGGAAATCTATCCGACTCGATCGGACGCAAGACGGTCCTGGCGATCACCTCGCTCGCGGCGACGCCACTCTTCTATCTCTATCTCATCTTCGAAAATGGCTCCTGGCCAGTTCTCGGACTTCTGATGGCCGCCGGTTTCGTCGCCATCGGTATTCGCCCGGTCGTGCTCGCGGTGGCGCAAGATCTGATGCCCGAGGCGCGTGGGGCAACCGCCGGATTGATGCTGGCTATTGGATTTATCGCCCAGAGCATCGTCGCTCCCCTGTTCGGCGCACTTGGTGATAGCATCGGTTTGAATCACGCGTTCTGGATCATTTCGGCAATGTCGCTTGCCGCGCTACCGTTTATTCCGTTTCTCCCCTCGCACGATACCGAGAAGTTGATGCGAGCCTAAGGAGGAGTCGTTGCGCGTCGATCTTCACAGCCACTTCTTTCCACTCGACGCGGCACTCTCTTCCGCCGCGCCGGTATCGCCCATGTTGGAAACCGTAGAAGATGGCCGCGTCCTCGAGGTCGCGGGGCATCGGCTCCATCTGTCGCACGATCTGATCGACGTTGCCGCCCAACGCGCGGCGCTTCAGCGACAAGGGCTCGACCAGCGCACACTGATGCCACCTCCCTACACGATTCTGTATGAACTGCCGGGCGAGGACGGATTGGCCTGGTCCGTGGCGCTGAATGATGGGATCAGCGAGGTTGTCCGCCAGGAGCCAGACCGATTCGTCGGCTTTGCCACCGTCCCGCTTCAATCACCGAACGCGGCCGTAGCAGAGCTCACTCGAGCCACTCAAGTGCTTGGGCTGCGCGGCGTCGAGATCCTCAGTAACGTGGATGGCATGGGGCTGGACGATCCTTCACTCGAGCCATTCTGGGAGGCGGCCGAACGGCTCAACGTACCCATTCTGGTGCACCCGCACAACGTAGCGGGCGGCGAGCGCATGGGTGAGTTTTATTTACGCAATCTGATCGGCAACCCAACTGAGACCGCCCAGGCGGGAGCCCGCATCCTCTTCGCGGGCGTGCTGGAGCGTTACCCAGACCTCAAGATCATCCTGTCGCACGGTGGTGGTGCGCTGCCGCATCTGATCGGGCGCTTGCGCCACGGTTTCGAGGTTCGTCCCGAGTGCCGCGAGCGAGCTTCTCACCCCATCGAGCAGCTGCGTCGGCTCTACTTCGACACGGTCGTCTTCGATTCGACCATACTGCGACATCTGATCGAGCTCGCTGGAATCGATCAGATCGTCCTCGGTACCGATTTTCCGTTCGACATGGGCGATCCCGATCCCATCGGTTTCGTGCGCCGCTCGGGACTGAATCTGGCCGATGTCGAGACGATTCTGCAGTCTGGCGAGCGACTCCTGGCGTGATTTCGGCAAGTCAAATCATGCTGTGGAACAGGCCCAAGGCTTGAACAACCCCGTCTGAAACGCGAAGATCAACGAGCGCGCCAATTCGCCACTGAGCGAGGGGTCAACCACGCTCGCTCGACACCCCTTCGCACATCAACTGATTCATCGAGATGAGGAAATGACATGAGTGAGACAGCCACCGGGAAGACACGCTACGTCGGTCAGTCGGTGCGCCGAGTCGGCGACCGGCGCCTGGTGACCGGTCATGGACGATTCGTCGACGATGTCCACATCACGGGAGCGCTCGATGCCGTGATGGTCCGCAGCCCCTACGCCCACGCCCGCATCGTCAGCATCGACGCGAGCGAAGCCGTCAAGGCTCCCGGCGTCGTGGCGGTGCTGACGGGAGCAGAGATTGCGGCACTCACGCGCCCTCAGGGCTCGCCCGAACAGGCGCCTGATCGGCAACTCGAGCGCTATCCCCTGGCTGTCGGCAAGGCGATGCACGTGGGCGACGCCGTGGCCGTGGTTCTGGGTACCGACTTCTACAGTGCCACCGACGCCGCCGAGCTCGTGAACGTGGAATACGAGCCACTCGACCCGGTCGTCGACGCTGAAGCGGCCCTTGCCGATGATGCGCCCCTCCTCCACCCGGAATGGGGAGACAACCTCGCATTCCGCTGGCAAGCCGAAGGTGGCGACGTCGACCGTGCCTTCGCCGAGGCGAGCCGCACCGTCTCGATTCGCCTGCGAAATCAGCGCATCCACGCCACCTTCATCGAACCGCGGGCCATCACCATCGACTACGATCCCTCGACCGAGGAGATGACGGCCTGGGCCACGACACAAACGCCGCACCGGCTGCGAGGCGGCATCGCGGCCACATTGGGCATTCCCGAGCATCACGTGCGTGTGATCGCGCCCGACGTCGGTGGCGCGTTTGGAGCCAAAGGACCGGTCTACCCGGAATACCTGGTGGCTGCGGCGCTCGCCTACAAATTTCAGAGGCCGGTGAAGTGGACCGAGACCCGACGCGAGACATTCGTGGGCACGAATCATGGACGAGATCAGGTGCAAAAGCTGTCCGCCGCGATCGACGACAACGGCAAAATCTTGGGTCTCAAGGTTGAGCTGATCTCCAACGTCGGCGCATACGGTGCCGCCACGGTGGCCACGCGAAGCGGAGTGATGGCCTCTGGCGCGTACCGCATCGAGAATCTGCGCAGCACGGTCCTCGGTGTCATGACCAATACCACTCCGACCGGAGCCTATCGCGGCGCCGGACGACCCGAAGCCGCCTATATGGTCGAGCGGATGATGGACGCGATCGCGCGCGAGTTGAAGCTGGATCCAGCCGAAGTACGTCGGCGCAATTTCATTCCGTCGGACGCCTTCCCTTACATGTCCGCGACCGGCGTCGAATACGACAGTGGCAATTACGAGCTCGCGCTCAACGAGGCGCTGAAGCGCATCGACTACAACCAGGTTCGAGCCGATCAGGCTCGAGCGCGCGCCGAGGGACGGCTGGTCGGCCTGGGCATGGCCGTCTATTGCGAGCTCGCCGGACCCGGATGGGACAGTGGCGCCGCCAGAGTGCAACCATCTGGCACCGTGGTCGTCACCACCGGTATCTCACCGCACGGCCAGGGGGAAGAGACCACTTTCGCGCAGATCGTGGCGGACGAGCTCGCCATCCCCATGGAAGACGTGGTGGTGAAAGCAAGTGACACGGCCATCACTCCCCAAGGGATCGGCACGTTCGGCAGCCGCGGCACGTCGATCGGTGGCTCGGCCGTGCTCCTCGCGGTGCGACAGGTGAAACAAAAGGCGGCCAGGATCGCCGCCGCACGACTCGAAGTGAGCGAAGAGGACATCGTCTTCGAAGACGGACGTCTCCATGTGCGAGGCACTCCGGACCGAGGCATGAGCTTCAAGCAGGTGGCGCAAGCTGCGTACGGGATGGGCGGTCTGCCCGGCGGCATGGAACCGGGACTGGACGCGACGAGCTACTTCGCGCCTACCGGCCGTACCTTCCCCTTCGGCGCACACATCGCGCTGGTCGAGATCGATCGCGACAGCGGCGAGCTTCACGTGCTGCGCTATCTGGCGGTGGATGACTGCGGGCCACTCATCAATCCGCAGCTGGTCGAGGGGCAGGTCGTCGGCGGGCTGGCGCAGGGATTCGGGCAAGCACTCGGCGAAGAGATCGTCTACGACGACAATGGACAGCTCCTGACCGGTTCGATGATGGACTACTTCGTGCCCAAGGCCAACATGATGCCGCAGATCGAAACGGCGCACACGATTACCCCGAGCCCAGTCAATCCCTTGGGTGTCAAGGGAGTTGGTGAAGCAGGGACAACGGGATCTCCTCCAGCGTTGGTGAACGCGGTGCTGGACGCCCTTTCACCGCTCGGCATCGACCACGTCGACATGCCCCTCACGTCGCAGCGGCTGTGGCGCTTGATTCACGACAAAGAGGCGAACTAATGGGCGCGCTGAGTGGAAAGGTTGCTCTGATCACCGGTGCGGGACGAGGTTTCGGCCGGGCCATTGCCGATGTCTTCGTGGAAGCTGGGGCCGACGTCGCACTGAACTACCGGGAGAGCCGCGAAGGCTGCGATGCGCTGGCGGCTCTGGCGGCATCTCGCGGGCAGCGATCTTTGGTCGTGCAAGCCGATGTGACCGACTCGGAAGCCGTCGAGCGGATGGTTGATGCGGTCGTCGCTGAGCTTGGCCGAATCGACATACTGGTCAACAACGCAGGCATCATGCGCGTGCAGCCATTCGCCGAGTCGACCGAGGATTCATGGCGCGCCGAGATCGACGTCAACATCTTCGGACCGCTGTTCGTGACGCGCGCCGTCGTGCCCCACATGATCGAGCAGCGCCACGGCAAGATCATCAACCTGTCGTCGCAGCTCGCGTTGATCGGCTGGGATCGCGCGGCAGTCTATGCCGGAACCAAGGGATTCATTCTGACCTGGACCAAATCGTTGGCGCGAGAGCTCGGGCAGTACAACATCAACGTCAACGCGATTGGTCCGGGTTCGATCGTGACCGACATGAATCGCGGCATCTATCCTTCCCCCGAAGCAGCTGAACGCCGTGCGCAGGAACTGCCGTTGCGGCGCCTGGGGTCGCCACGCGACGTGGGTGAGTGCGCCCTCTTCCTCGCGTCCGATGCGTCGGACTACTTGACCGGCCAGATGCTCGGGCCCAACGGCGGCAACGTCATGTAGGTCGGCCTGACACATCGGTCCCTGGCGGCCAATCGACTTTCGGTGGGAGGAATGGGTGCAACGACTGGGAAGGCTGCCGGACTGGTATCGCGGCAATCGAGTGCTGGCGTGGGTCTGCATTCTGATCGCGGTGAATCAGCTCGGATTTGGCAACATCGTTCCAGTCGTCCCGCTCTTCGCCAAGTCGTTTGGCGTCTCCCAGTTCCTGATCGGGCTCACCGTCGCCGTCTACGGACTGGCCCGCTTCGCCGCCAATATGCCGGCCGGACGCATCTCAGATCTGCTCGGGCGCAACTGGGCCATTGCCATTGGCGGCGTCGTGACCGCGGGCGGCAACCTGATATGCGGGTTGTCAGGAACCTACTCGGTCTTCTTGGCCGGGCGCTTTGTCGGCGGACTCGGTGCCGCCATGGTCCTGACCGGCACGCAGATCATCCTGACCGATATCTCGACACCCGAGAATCGTGGACGAGTCATCGCCCTCTACATGACCGTGTTCATGTTCGCCGTCGGCATCGCACCTTTGCCCGGCGGCTGGATGGCCCAGCATTTCGGCCTCGACGTGCCCTTCTTCGTCTATGCGGTTCTCGGTGTGGGCGTGACCGCCCTGGCGCTGACGCGTATTCCCGAGACACGAGCCACCGGACCGCTGGACGCACGGACGTCGAGCGGCCCTCGGCCGCAGTTCGGGGGGCAAATCATGGAACTGATGCGTCAGCCTCCATTCCTCCTCGTCAGCATCGCCTCGTTCGCCAGCTTCTTCGCGCGTACGGGTGGCGTCTTCACGATCGTGCCGGAACGAGCCGACGGCGCCATGGGATTGTCGGCCAGCCAGATCGGGCTCGGGCTGTCGGCGATCAGCGTGGTGAGTCTGGCTGTGGCCTACCCGGCAGGGATCGTTATCGACCGATTCGGTCGCAAAGCCGTCATCGTGCCCGCGCTCCTCTTCGGAGCCATCGCGATGGTGGCGTTTGCCGGATCCGGCAGCTTTATTCCCTTTGTGCTGAGCTGTCTGGTCTGGGGCATGTCGGTGGGGCTTGCAGGTGCGGCACCGACTGCCTATGCCGCGGACGTCGCTCCGCCCGGCATGAACGCGGCCGCCATGGGAACGTTCCGAACGTTGTCCGACTCAGGCTACGTCTTCGGGCCGTTCCTGCTCGGCGCGATCGCTGGGTTCGCCGGGACGGGATCGGCCCTCATCTTCACCGCGGGGATGTTGCTGGTTGTGGGCACCGGCTTCGCGCTGATCGCGCCGGAACCGCATAGCCGCGCGCGAACGATTGGCGCCGCTGAAGACCCCGTCTCAGACTAGGGAGCAGCTCCGCAGCAGATCGAGGCTGAAGTGCTCCCCGTCATCGATCTGTCGCTCCAAATCGGCTCGTATGATGAGTGCCTTACCGGCACCCATGACAAAGCCGGTTCCTTTTTCCGGTTCCAGGACGCATGCGGTGTGCTCATCGATCGCAAGCATGACCGTCTCGCGAGGGAGCAACCTCCGCAGAAAACGGAAGCGTTCGGCACCCATGAAGCAGTGGCTGGTATCGAGTTCAGATCCGCCTTCGTTGTTGTTCCAGTGTGGCAGGATCGCCAAGTCGAGCCCAAGTGGCGTGAATATGTCCAGTCCCGGCTGCCAATGGAGATCCTCGCCGACCTTGTAGATCTCGTAGAC
Source organism: uncultured Chloroflexia bacterium (assembly GCA_963822235.1). Taxonomy (GTDB): domain Bacteria; phylum Chloroflexota; class Chloroflexia; order Thermomicrobiales; family Thermomicrobiaceae; genus CALAGB01. The sequence continues at coordinate 463,497 of CAWGGU010000001.1, read as the reverse complement.
CGGCAACGCGAAACGACCCATCGAGATGGCGGCCGCGCTGGCAAATGCCAGCGTCGCTCCCGCGGCATGTCGGTCGCGGACCGTCTGCAGCGTGCGCGTTCCCAGAAGCTGGCGCACGGTGTAGGTCGGACTGCCGGGACCGGCAAAGATGTAGTTCGCCTCGTCTAACGGGGCGACGATCTGGGGCGAATCTGGGTCGAAGATGCCGCCACGCTGCCTGGCTGGGATCGTGGAAATGATCGGTTGAAATTCCTTCAGGCTGGTCTCGAAAAAGGCGCGTAGCTTACTCGGATACGACGCTCACGTTCGGCTGGAATCCGGCCGGTGTCTCGAGGATGGCGATCTTGACCGGGATGGGGAGCCTGCTCATCAGCTCGCTGTGGACCTGGCGGCCACGTCGCGAGGTTTCGCCGGAGCCGAACAAGGCAATTGGTCCAGGTGGCATATGGAACGATCTCCCGGTGCAAGCAACGTCACAGACGTCGAATGTCGTGGCGCCCCTACCATATGTTAGGGGAGTCCCGTACGTCAAGCGCTGAGCGTGGATTGTCTATGAAATTCTTTGGTGCGGAGACAAGCTCAACGGCGGCCTGGCGCTGTGAGCCGGGCCGCCGATAATGCGCATCGTCGTGTCGTTTTGGAGCAGAGCTGTCGTCGCGATTCAGGTCGTCAGGCTGAGTCAGGCGACAATCGAACCTCGATCTGACCCTCTCGCACGCGCGTTTCCAGCACGGGCTGCGGGAATGTCGCTGGGCCGTCGATCACCCGCCCGCTGTCCATTGAAAACTTCGAGCCATGCCACGGACAGACGACGCAGGTTCCATCGAGTTTCCCCTCATTGAGCGGTCCGCCCATGTGGGAGCACGTGTCCGCCAGGGCATAGATGCGCTGTCCCTGACGCAGCAGCACGATCGGCGTATCTTTCACCATCGCTTTGGTCAGCTTCCCGTCAGGTAGTTCGGAGTCCGGCATGACCGCCTTGAAATCTTTGGGCAGCTTCTCCGCACTCACGTGACTGACGCCGACCTTCTCCCCATAGACCAGCTCGCCCCCGACGTACGCCGCTCCGACCGTGATACCGACACCCACCGTTGCCAGCACACGCGCCGCATTGCGCGACCCGTTCAAACGCATCATGAGCGAAAGACCCATGACACCCATTGCGCCAAGGTTCGCCAACCCGTGAATCACGCCCAATCGACTGGTCTTGCCGTGTGTGAAGCGCCAGTCGTTGAGGCCGCTTGCGACGGCCAGGACAGCGCCCGCCATGCCGACCGCGGCCGTGACGTCGGCCGCACGGTCGAATCCCTCGTCATCGGAACCGGCTCCAACCAGATCAAGAACTTCACTGACGGCCCAGGCGCCGGCTGGAACGACCACGATGACCGGATGAAACGGATGCCCCAACCATTTTCCGAAGAGGGCATTGCGCACCATGCGCTTACCTTCACCGCCGCCACCATAAACGCTCATGGCGACGTTCTTCAGGGACTTGGCCGCCTGATCGACCAACGCCTCTTTTTGCAGTGCGTCGATTCCGCGTTTGAGCTCCATTGAAACCTCCAAGACAAGACGTGGGTGCGCCATAGACAGGGTGCGTGCATGGCGACTACGCAAGCTTCAAGCCTCGATGGACCCACCATCGCGCGGCGCACCGCGACCAGGTCCTCGTCTCTGGAATGTGAGTTGCATATCAAACGGTAGAGGGGGCAATACGCTCCTTCTCGCCAAACCCACACCGATGAATTGAAGGAGAGCATTTTGACGAGCGAACAGCAGTCACACGACACGAGCCTACCGCCGATGGCGCCGAGCATGGAAGCGACGAAAGAGCAGCTCAAGCTAGCCCGAGAGCAGGGCGACGTCTACGGCAAGGCTCTCGAGAATATGCACAAAGAGACCGGACAGCTGGCAATGAAGCGAGCCGGCGACTTCGAGATCGGGGCCACCGTAGAAGAAGCGGAAGGCATGTATCGGCTGGAAGACGATGAGTTGAAATGGATGTCGCCGGAAGGCAAGAACGCACACCTTGAAATTACCGTGCGCGATGCTGCCGATGGCCGCTTCATCCCCAGCCTGGACATCACGGCAACGCTCTTCTCGTCAGACGGCAAAGAGGTCGGCACCCATCAGATGCCATTCCTATGGCATCCGATGCTCTACCACTATGGTCTCGATTGGAAAGTTCCCGCGGAGGGTGACTATCGCGTGCACGTGCGAGTCGAGCCGCCGCGCTTCATGCGGCACGACTTGAAGAACGGCAAACGCTACGCCAAGGCCGAAGAGGTTGATCTGACACTCCACATCAAACCCGGCCAGAAGTTCGTCAAAGGCAAAGAAGAGCCGGTGCGATAACCACTAGCTGCAGACGACAATGGGCCGGCAATGTCCGGCCCATTCGTGTGCGCTCACGTTCGTTGGATGTGGTCATCTGACGCGAAAGACGGCTCCGTGTTCGTCGTCATGGTCGTAGACGACGCGTGCGCCGACCGCGAGCTTGTCTTTGTCGTCGGCGGGCAGGCGTGCGAGCAGGCGTTCACCGTCGGTCGTCTCGATGACGGCCAGGCCATATGGAGCCTCTCCGGCGAATTGCGGCGTCGGGACGTAGATCACGCTGTAGCTGACGATCTTGCCGACCGCATCGGCAAATGTGCGTGCCTCAGCCATCACTCCGCCTTCCCAAGAATGGTGACGACGCAGGTGGCGCCCGAGCCGCCGACGTTGTGCGTCAGGGCCACATCGACGCCGTCAAGCTGTCGCTCGCCAGCCTCTCCACGAAGCTGGAACGACGATTCGACGATTTGACTCACGCCCGTGGCGCCAACCGGATGTCCCTTGGCCTTCAAACCACCGCTTGGATTCACCGGAATTTTGCCGTCGCGACCGGTAGCACCAACTACGGCGGCATCGCCGCCTTCGCCCGCGCCGAAGAAGCCGAGATCTTCAGTGGCGATGACTTCGGCGATGGTGAAGCAGTCGTGGACCTCGGCGAAGCTGATGTCGCTGGCATCGACCCCGGCCATCTTGTACGCGCGCTCGGCGGCGCGTTTGGCCGCGGGCAACGTCGTCAGATCATCTCGCTTGTAGAGGGCCAGCGAATCGGACGCCTGGCCGAATCCCATCACGCGAATGCCGGGCTTGGCGAACTTGTCCGCAACGTCCTTGGCGACCAGCACAACTGCGGCGGCGCCGTCTGAGATCGGCGAGCAATCGTAGAGCGTGAGTGGATCGGCGATCATGGCCGACTTGGCGATGTCCTCACGCGTGATCTCGCGGTGGAACTGAGCGAACGGGTTACCCATGGCGTTGTGGTGGTTCTTGATGGCGACCGCGTCCAGGATCGAGCGATCCTTGCCGTACTTCTCAAAATACGCCCGAGCCATAAGAGCATAGGCACCGGGGAAAGTGAGTCCTTGCTTGCTCTCGGTCTCCCAGTCAGCCGCTTCGGCCAGGATGGACGTCGCCTCACCAATTGGCGTCGAGGTCATCTTCTCGGCACCCACGATCAGGACCACGTCATAGACTCCGGACGCGATGGCCATCATGCCGCTGGCGAAGGCGGTTGAGCCTGAAGCGCAGGCGTTCTCGAGGCGGGTGCTGGGAACGTTAGCCAGCCCAAGCTCAGACGCCACCAACGGCGCGACGTGCTCCTGATGAATGAACGTGCCGGGCGAGAACGTACCGAGAAAGAGTGCTTCGATCTGGTCGGTCGTCGCCCCGGCATCTTCCAGCGCGGCCTGGGCGGCCTGCACCGCAAGCTGGCGGTAGCTCCCCTCGGCCTTGCCGAATTTGGTCTCGGCGATGCCGACGATTTCGATTTCGCGCATGTGTCCTCCCTAGTGATCCGAGCCGCTCATGAGGATTGCTCCGACGTTCTGCGGTCATGCGGCTCGCTCCCCGAGTATCGCATATGGGGTACTACAGACGGGCGGTCAGCGCCGGAGTGCGAGACCTCTATGGGCGGCTCGTCGCCTCGATGAAATGCCTCAGACTTTCGATGTGGCCGCGATGCTCGGCTTCGTGCTGTATCAAGTGATGCAGCACCCACTCAGGGGTCACGTCATACTGCGGTAACTGACGCGACCGACGAAAGTCAGCGAGCGTCATGGTTCGGTAGGTCTCGAGGACGAGGGCTCGTACTTGGTCGAGAACCTTCAGGTGATCGTCGAGCCCGCGCGCTCGTGGATCGGCCAGCGTCCCCGAATCGTCGCGGACTCCCTCTGGGAAGAGTGACATGACGTCCCCCGGCACCTCTTGCTCGCGAACCTCGGAGTAGAGCCAATCAGCTTCGATCACGGCGACGTGGTAGAGAAGGACGCCGATGCTGTTCTCGAATTGGTCAGGAACGAGGTCGACGTGAGACGGATCGAGCCCTTCGAGCGACTGCAGTGTCCTGGTTCGGGTGTCTTGAAACATCCAGAGCAAGCGACCAATCTCCGGCTCCGAGACCTGCAGGGGCGTGACGACGAGTTCGCGTCGCGGTTCAGCCATCAAAATCTCCTTCAGTACCTGTTTGGCACGTGATCAGGCTCGAGCGAAGGACGGCCCACCCATCGTAATCCCTGTGACTGAGGACTAGTCGTCATTCGTGGAGTACTTCACGAACACATCGTCGGCCAAATCGAGTTCGTCGAGGACGCCCTGCACCTCTGCCAGCATGTACTGCGGGAACATACCCATAAACAGGTAGTGATCCCCCAGTTTATCCCAACTGGCCGGGCCACTCTTGTGTCTTGAAGACGGGGTATTTGTGTGCCGCGCTGTAGTCGAGGACCTCGCGTTGCTTGGTCTCCCATAGGCGCTCGAAGGTGCGTTGAAACAGGCTCTTCGTGTTTCTGACTTCCCAGACTTCGCCGTCGAACACGACGTACTCGAACTCGGTCCTCCATCCCCTGTAGTAACCGGGCTTCCGCTGGACGTCGAGGATCGGTACGAGGTCGTCTGGGTCATCGCTACCGGCGATGCTCGGACGTCGCCAGATCTCGAGGAACCTCTCGGTCAATGCTTGGGTCCGATCCGCGATCCTGTCCAGATTCCAGGCGGGCGTGCCTGCCAACTGCTTTGTTGAGGGAACGTTGCTTTTCTTGTAATACTTTGTCTTCTCCAGGAACGGCTTGTTGCTGGCCGCCGCGTTCAACTCTGGCTCCAAAAGCGCAAGGTTGCCGATGGTCGGCAGTGCTTCTCGATACGCGGCGCGCTCCACTTCGCTAAAGTCTCCCCATTCGCTTACTCCGTCGCCGCTCCAGGTATTGCCCGCGAACTGCGGGAAGATGTGCTCGACCTGCAAGACGCTCAGCTGAGTCTAGGTCGGGTGGCTCTTCGATGCGACGCAAAACGTATCCCGCGTGCGGCAGCGGATTGTGCTTTAGCGCCTCGCGGATACGTTCATTTGTGGGCATCCGTCGAGCGATCTCGCGGATGGGGTAGCCGTATTGCCGCCGTTTTCGGCACAACTGCGCGGCGAGGTGGTCCCGGCTCGCGCCGACCAGCATCTTGCGCAGGTACAGCGACTGAAGCTGCTCCAGAATCTCAAGCAGGGCGTTCCTGTCGATCACGTTGAGCTGGTAATCGCGGTAGACCCCGAGCAGTAGCGGGTACATCGCTGTACCGAACGTGTTGCAGTACTTGAGTTGTCGAGCGACCTCCTCATCAGCGCACCGTGCGGGATCAAGTAGGTTGCGGTACACCTCGGAATAGGCCTTCCACTCAGCAGCCTGCGTGATCAGCGTCGGATACCGCGGTGCGGGGAACTCTTTCTTGAACACCTCATACTCGCCGCGATCTCCCGTGAAATCGCTGTCCCGTCCGGTCTTGAGGATCAGGTAGTCGCGCAGGAAGCTGTCGATGGCGTCGCCGGTATTCTCCTCGATGGGAATCCAATATTCCTCCTCGATCTCGCTCTGCTCGCGCTCGGTCATCCCCATCAGGACGTAGTTGTGGATCAGCTCGTGGTTCCGCAGCGGCGTGCCGGTGGAGTTGAGGCTCTCGAAGACTTGCTGCGGGTTGGAATGCTCTCCGAGCGTAATGGCCACGTGTTCTAACCTCTGCAGGCCGCTCCAGACCTCCAAGGTGTCGTCGCGGATCTCTTGGAGAAAGAAGTCGTAGTTGTTCTGCAGGTGGGAGACCGCTTCACCCATGTCCGGTAACGGGCGGCCGAAGACAATGTGAGCCAGCTGGCCGTGACTCTCACCGCGGAGCCTTAGCCGCGTCTGTTCCGCACGCGTCGGATGCAGCAACATCCGATTCAGCACTCCCGAGATCGCCTCGTCGGTGCCGGTGAGCGTGTCACGGATGGCGGCGAGGAGAAGCATCAGCGTGGTGATCCGCTGCTGACCGTCGACCAGCATCCATCCGGTTCCCTCACCGTTGCTCGAAGTCGTGTAGAGAATCGAGCCGAGAAAGTGGGTCTGCCCGGTTTCCGCCTTCGCGATAGCACGAAGGTCCCTCAGAAGACGTTCACACCCTTCAACCTCCCAGCGATACTGCCGCTGATAGACAGGGACGACGAGGATCGTGCCTACGGTCGAGAGCCACTCGGTCGTGACGACGGCATCGGCTGTGACATTGGTGAAGGTCATCGTCGTCTACTCCTGGGTCCCTGCTATCCTCTCATCCGTGCGGGCGTCTGGGCACGGGCGGCGGCTTTGCCCGCCGGTATCAAGTCAGTCAGCAACGTGCGTTCGGCAGCGGAGAGGCGGACAACGCACTTCATCGCTGTCGCGGGCTCCGATGCGAGAGTGACGGTTGAGTCGATCCGTGCACCGTACCCTCAGTGGCCACAGCCGTCAAACGTTGCTGGTCGGCAAAGATGACGAGGCAGTCAGCAAATCGTGACGTCAACTACTAACCCAGGAGCTCCGTCACGACGGCGCCGAGGCGCAGGCTCAGCGATGCCTGGACCAGCAGCAGCTCAACTACCCCAACTCATCTCAACTGCAAGCACTCGCAGTGCTCCCACACCCCTGCCACTCTTCACCACCTCATGCGACAATCGGCGGCACGGGGAGACGCAAGTCAGGAGGGATGAACATGGCTTCAACGCCGGATGATGAGCTGCGAAACAGTTCCGCCTACTACCACGTCGTGCTCGAGCGCATTCCGCCACGTGCATCACCGCCATTCGAAGACGCCGACATGCAAACGCGGGTCTGGGGCCGTGAATGGGGCGTGCACAACGACGTCGGGCGCCTGCGCCTCTGCGCCATGCACCGTCCGGGCGACGAGATCAAGAAGATCGATCCCAACAAATACGATCCGACCATCGCCGCACTGATCGACGACGACGAGCAGTGGTACTGGCGCGATCGCACCGGCCCGGACCTGGCCAAAATGCAGGCGCAGCACGACGGTCTGGTCAAAGTGCTCGAAGAAGAGGGCGTCGAGATCGTCTGGGTTGACAGCGCACCAGGCGACGTCAAGGCAGTCTTCACTCGAGATCAGGCTATCGCCGTCCATGGGGGCGCGGTAATCTGTCGCATGGGGCCGGTCGGACGTGAATACGGGTATGGCCGTCGCGGCGAGGAAGCATTCGTCACGCGTACTATCGCCAACCTGGGCATGCCGATCATCCACACCATCCACGGCACTGGACTGATCGAAGGAGGTTCCTTCGTCTTCCTCAACGAGCACACGGCCGCGATCGGCATGTCCTTCCGCCAAAACGAAACCGGTGCACGACAGATGGAGCAGGTGCTGGCCGAGCAGGACGTGCATTTGATCCGCGTCCCATTGACCGGACATTCACTTCACATCGACGGCTGCATCGTCATGGTCGACCAGGATAAGGCCATCGTGAACGTGCCGCATCTCCCCTACTGGTTCCTCGACACGCTCAAGGATCTGGAGATCCAGCCGATCTACGTCTGGCCAACCGAGGAGAGCGCCGTCAACTGTCTGGCGCTGCGTCCCGGTAAAGTAGTGATCGCGGAGGGCTGTCCTCGCACCGTCGACCGGCTCAATGAGGCGGGCATCGAGACGGTCGAAATCCCGTACGATGAGATCCACAAGAACGGCGGAGGCATCCATTGCTCGACGCTGCCGCTGGTACGCGATCCGAACTAGCACCGGCCGCCGTGGGAGTATGAAAAACGATTAGGCAGGAGAACGCACGTTATGGCCACTGAGCGCTCGACCGGACTGGTCTACAGCGACCGCTATCTGCAGCACAACACCAACCCCTACCGGCTGGTTTCGGGCGCCACACTGCCGTTCGTCGAACCGGTCGACCATCCCTCGAATCCTCGCCTGGTCGAGCGTACCAAGAAGCTGCTCGATTACACCGGGCTGGCGAAAGAGCTGGCGCGCTTCGAGCCCTATCTTGCAACTCCAGATGATCTCTCGCCGTTCCATCCATCGAATTATGTCGACAAGATCCGCGAGATTAGCGAATCCGGCGGCGGCGACGCTGGTCAGGGTGCTCCGGTCGGCGCTGATTCGTACGAGATCGCACTGCTCGCGGCCGGAGGCGTGATGGCGGCGGTCGACGCGGTGATGAACGATCAAGTCCAGCAATGTTTCGCCCTGGTTCGTCCCCCCGGCCACCACGCGGAAGCGAGCAAAGGACGCGGGTTCTGCATCTTCGGCAACGTAGCGGTGGCCGCGCGCCACGCTCAGCGACGTTATGGGATCGAACGGGTGATGATCGTCGACTGGGACGTGCATCATGGCAACGGCACTCAGTCCGCATTCTACGACGATCCCAGCGTCCTCTTCGTTTCGCTGCAGCAGGACCGCCTCTTCCCGATCGACTCAGGCACGCCGGACGAGATCGGCAGTGGGGCAGGAGCCGGGTACAACGTCAATCTGGCGCTCCCAGCAGGGTCGGGCGGCGCCGCCTATCGTTCGGCCTTCGAACGGGTCATCGAGCCGCTGGCCGACCAATTCAAGCCCGAACTGGTCTTCGTCTCGGCCGGTCAAGATGCCAGCGCCAGCGATCCACTTGGACGCATGCTGCTGGCGACCGACCACTATCGCCAGATGACCGCCATCATGCAAGGCGTTGCCGAGCGAACCGCAAACAGACGCCTGGTCTTGGCGCAAGAAGGCGGCTACAGCGAGATCTATGGACCATATTGCACGCTGGCGATCTTCGAGACATTGACGGGACATCGAACCGGCATCGAGGAGCCGACTGATCCGGTGCGAGTGGCTGCCTGGCCCGCTTCGCAGTCGGTTTCAGCCGATCAAGCGCACGCCATCGCACTGACGATCGAACACCTGAAACCCTATTGGGAGCTGTGAACCGAGGCATTGGAGAATTGTGCGGATTCCAGTGGTCCAGTGGTTCCCCTTCTCCTGATCGTACGGGAGATGGCTCTCCCTTCATTGGGAAGGGAGTCGGTGGGATGGACCGGGCTAGGGGATGAGGGCCACTGGTTGGCCCGTTCACGCTCGCACTGAGCCGGCTCAGTGTTCCTCGTCGAATTTGCCGCCGAGGGCTTTGAGGCTGGCAAGTAGGTCCTCGGGGTTGACCGGTTTTTGCAGCAACGCGTTGACGCCCGCCGTGATAGCAAGGGCGCGCAGGTTCGAGTCGTCATTGGCCACGATCGCGACGACCGGGATGTCGCTCTGCGACTTTGCCGCACGAATCACCTGGAACGGATCCAGAAGCGGCAGATCGAGATCGATCACCAGCAGCTCAGGCGAGATCGAGTCGAGCATCTCCCAGGCTTCCAGTCCATCGCGCGCCTCGACCGCACGCCAGCCCGCCTGCTCCAGTATCTGCGTCAAGCCGCGTCGAACCGTCACCGATTTGTCTGCGATGAGGGCAAACGGCACGCGTGTCAGCGTTGCTGTACTGCGACTCTTACGTCGCCGCGCCGTACGCCGAGCGTCGAGGAGCTGGTCAAGATCGACCACCGAGGCACGGGCACCGGACGCGAGCAACGCGGAGGCCACCACTCCAGAAAGTTGCAAGCCGGGGTTCGATACCGGCTGGAGCTCCACTTCTTGCACACCCACCACGTCGTCAACCTTGATCAGCCAATGGCTCCCGAGCTGCTCCACGCGCAGCACGGTGCCTCCACCGTCGCGGACGTGGTGTGGAGCGCGCAGTCCCAGCAACGACCCCAGGTCGACGATCGGCACGCGTACGGCGCCTAGGTCCGCCAGGAACGTCGTCCCTTCCTTCTCGATCGAACGCACCACGGACGTCGGAACGACCTGCGTCTTGACGAACGGCATGACGAAGTGCTCACCCGAGACCGATACCACGATGGCACTGATGGTCGGAACCGCCAGTGGCAGCCGAATGGTGACCGTTGTGCCGCGGCGCAGTTCGGAATCGATCGAGACCGTGCCTTTCATCTCGGCCACGAGCTGCCCGACGATATCGAGCCCATGTCCACTGGCAACGCGACCGTCGCCATCCACGCGCGCGGTAAGTCCTGGCAAGAAGATTAGCTGCAGCGCCCGCTCTCGCGTCATGCCGTTGGACGGCACGGGGTAGCCGCTCTCCGCCGCGCGGCGCAGCACCAAACGATCGTCGATGCCGTTCCCGTCGTCCGAGACGTCGATGACAATCTGGGTGCCGTCGCGGCGGGCGCTCAATCGAACGGTTCCACGCTCCGGCTTACCAACGGCTCGACGCGTCGACGGCGGCTCAATACCGTGATCGATCGCGTTGCGAATCAGGTGCAGCAATGCGGTGTTGAGCCGCTCGTGCAGCACGCTGTTGACCATCAGACCACCACCCTCGAGCACGAAGTTGGCGTCTTTGCCCATCCGGTGTGTCAATCCACGCACCGCACGCTGTAGATTCGGTCCAAGCGCGGCGACGGGCGTGAGCTGGAGGTTGCGTGCGCTCTCGTTTAACAAAGTCACCACGGTCCCCAGGCGCACCTGCGCTGCATCCGACTCAATCCGAAGATGATCGAGATCGGACATGGAAATCGACAGATCGGACACGATCTCGGACAGCTCTCTCGTGATGGCGGCATGGTCATCCGCCGAATGCAATCGCTCAGAGAGGGCGCTGAGCCGATCACCAACCACGGTGATGTCCTGAACGGTCTGAGTCAGTCTGCGCGAGCGTTGCTGATATCCACCTGATCGAACCAGGAGCTCATTGACATGCCTGGCCAGCCGGTCGAACGCTTCGATGTCGACGATCAGCTTGTCCGACGTGTCGACCGATTTCTCGTGCCTCGTCTCCGGTCGTACCTGCAAGACAAGCCAGTGCAGATCGGCGTCGAGACCACGCAGCTCGGCCAGCACCTCGTCGCTCAATGGCTCTTCACCAAGGCTGGTGACGGCTGACTCGATGCGCCAGCACTGATCGACGATGACGGATGCGCCTGCGAGCGCTGCTGATTCTTTCAACTTGAGCAAGACATCCCAGAGTCCGGCGCGATTGCTGATCGACGAACGATCCCGCTCGAGAGCGCGAATCATGGCCGGGAGTCGCTGAGAGACGTCGATGATGTCGGCCAGGAATCGGTCCGGATCACCACGGCTTCGGCCAGGTCCTGGTCTGGCAGAGGAGACGTCCCCACCCCGGTCGCGCTCGAGCACGCGCAGTGCTTGATAGATCGCCGGGACGGCAGGGCTCTGATGGCCATTCGTGGTGGTCTTGCCATTCGGCACCCGCACGCCGAGATGATCGGGCGACAACGTGCCGGTCTGCAGCTGTGCCGTCTGCACGTTGAACCGCTTGAGGATCCGATTGGCGTCTTCGATGAGCTCGTCAACACGTTGCAGAGCTTCGGGACCCGGCTCAGGTCCATCAACAACGGACGCGATGCCATGCCCGCAGCTGACGCAAAACTCGACCACGTCGAGACTCGGCGGAGCGCTGGTCGAGCGAAGCGTTTGAAAGAGGTGCGACAGCCGGGCCGAGAGACGCTCGACAGGACGAAGTCCAGCCACGGCGGCTGACGCACGCAGCGCCTTGGCCCCCACAAGCAGATCGTTGATCGATTCCAGCCGGTCTGGGTTGTTGCGCAGCGTCTCAGTCTGCGCCACGTAAGAGGCAAGTAGCTGGCGTATCTCACGCATGCGCCCTAGCTGCTGCGTCGCCGAATGGGGCTCAATAACGAACGGCTGATCGCCCGACCCTCCAGGTCCTCCGTCAAAATAGGTCGAATCACCCATCGCCTCGAAGATGCGAGCCACTTCATGCGCATTGTTGAGATCGACCTCGACCAGATAGTCGGTGCCGCGTCGTGGCATCGACGTCAAGATCGAACGCGCATGGTTGATGATCGGCGCAGGATCTTCGCCGTTGGCGAGTGCGTGCACGACGCGGGAGAGATCGGCTGCGGCGGAGGTCACAAAATGTCCGAGGTAGGGCGCGGGAGCGGAGGTCTCGGTCAGCGCGAGCGCGACGGCTTCCTCGACGACGGTGGCCGCCTCAATGATTGGATACGCACCGGTGGCAATGGCGATCTCGCGGACGGTGACAAGCGTGCTGAGGATCGATTCGACGGTATCTCGGTCCGGAGACTCACGTTGCATCTCCATGGCGCCCAGGCAGACGACATCCACATGCTGTTGGATGTCTCCCGCAATCTGCGCCATAGAGCTGTTCTCCTGCGAGGCGGATACCATCCCGGCTTCCCCGATCACGCTGTATCACGACCACGGGCGAGCGCGCTTTGTTGCGACACGTTGTGCACACGAGCGCTGACCAACGCCAGATGGCGCTACGTACTGTAGGATAGCCGACCGCCGCTAATCCCTCCTGAGTTATTGGTCCTGAAAGGGCACCCGATACCCAGAGCAAAAGTTGTACGTTGGTACCGCAACCACCCGGAACATATCCAGCAAGAGGGTTATGCCGGTCGAGCCACGAGCGCCAGGATGCCGGGAACCGTCACATCGACGCGAGTCCAGGACTCTCCTCGATCCGTCGAGTGCCACAGTTCTCCGGTGCGCATACCGGCGAAGAGTTCGCCTGGCCGGTCGAGCGGTGCGATCAAGGCATACGGCATCACCGGCAGCGGCATTTCGAGACCGTCGCCGAGCGCTTCCCAGGGGTGTTCGCCCTGTTTGCGATAGATGACGGCGTCGGCGCTCTCCCGATCGCCGTGGGCGAAGCGGGCGCTATGCGTGGCGGAGACGTACCACAGTTCGGGGTCTGCCGGATCGACCGCGAGTCCCCACACGTAATGTCGATCCATGCCGTCGTCGACTTTCGACCATGTCTCGCCGGTGTCCACACTGCTCGACACACCATCACCGGCGGCCTCGTAGATACGGTTGGTGGCCTTGTGGTGGGTGGCGATCGCGTGCGAATCGTGATACGAACCAGGTTTGCGGTCTTCCCAGGTTTCCCCGCCATCAACGCTGCGCATCACGCCACCGAGCTCAATACCCGCGAAGAGGATGCTGGCATCGCTCCAGTGCGGCGCGATCCAACGCACGTGGGATGTCCATGGGCGCGGAGGGAACGACCAGGTCGGCGCGCTGGGAATATCGCGCAGAGTGGGCAAGTCCTGCCATGACTCACCGCCGTCCCGGCTGCGATAGATGGAGCTTGGCTCGGTGCCCGCGAAGACCGCCCCGAACCCGTCGTTTCGATCGGTGGGGCTCACCGCGACCGACAGGATGCGATCATGTGGGATGCCCTCTCCAGCCGGATGCCAGCGCTGCCCACCGTCGGTACTGCGGAAGAGACCGTTGTCGAACGTCCCCGCATACATGTGCTTGGCATCGAGCGGATCCATTGCCAGACATTGGACGCCCACGCCGGTTAAACCGACTTAACGGTCCAATTCCCGCCGTTATCTTTGTGCAAGCGCACGACGTCGTTTCCGGTGGCGGCGAAGAGTGTGATCATATGGAAACCTCCTGTCGAGACGTGCGCGTCCTTCCAAAATTGGTCAGGGTCGGTTGCATCAGATCGAGCGTTTTTCGATGCCTACTCGGCGCCTGTTCCGACGTGTCGTTTGCGCGGATTGTTCTTTTCGCCAGCGGTGAACGGGTTATCCCATTCGACACCGCCACGGGCAAAGCGGTTTGGATCGAAGGGATCGAGATCGAAGGCCGCACGACCGTGCAAGATGAGTTGGGCCAGCGCCTTACCGGTCGCCGCGCCCCATGAGAAGCCGCCGCCGTTGAATCCCGCCGCAACGTAGAGGTTCTTGACGCCGCCGTACGAACCAATCATCGGCAGCCCGTCGGCGGTGAACCCCATGATGCCGGCCCAATTGCGCACGACCTTGAGCGAACCCAATGGCGGGAACAGGGTGGCGATGCACGAGCCAATCCCCTTGAGAACCGGTGGCGTGACCCGCTCTTCGTAGGAACCGAGCCCCTCGTTGATGTCGAGCCTGCGATAGCCGCCGCACAGAATCTGACCGGTCGCCGTTTGCCGTCCATATTCTTTGTCGAAATTCGTGCCGAACGGATGTCGCACGACCTCGCCGACCGCCTCGGTTACCAGAATCTGTCCCCGCGCTGGAACGAGCGCGCCAGGCGGCAGATCAGGAAGCAGCGTCGGCGTCCAGGAGTTCGCGGCCACTACGACCGTCCCTGCGGAAATGGTGCCTCGCTCGGTCTTCACGCCCCGCACCTCGCCGTTTGCGATGTCGATGTCGATGGCCGCATTCCAAACCGAGAATTCCGCGCCAAAGCGACGAGCCCCGTTTGCCAGCGCGTGTACCAGTTGGAACGGCCAGAGGTGGCCGCTACTGCGCGCAAATTTGGCGCCCAAAACGCGATCGGAAATGACCGGCACCATTGACTTGAGTGTCGAGAGATCGAGCATCTCGACCTCCGACCCAAGTTCTCTCTGGGCCCTGGTACTCTCCTGCAAATGCTCGAACTGTTCCTCGTTGGTGGCGATGTCGAGCGTTCCCGGAAGGCGCAGGGAGAAGTCATCTTCGAGCTCACGCGGCAGCTCTTCACGGATCATGCGCAGGTTCTCCGTGGTGAGCGCGTAGACCGCTCGTCCGGTCTCGGTGTGCATGGCAGATCCCGCACCGGTCATTCCGCCGTTGCGTCCTGACGCGCCGGAGCAGATGCCACGCTTCTCGACCACCACGACGCGTTTGCCACGTTTTGCGAGCTGATATGCAATCGAGCATCCGAGCAGGCCGGCGCCGATCACGACCACCTCGGCATCCCTTGGGATCGAACGCTGCTCCTCCGACACGGAAACTCCCTCTCCCAATACGCTCATTCGCGGCAGACGAGTGTCCCACTCCAACGCCGGAACGCAGCGAGCACGAGCAAGCGTGAATCACGATCAGCGCAATTCCTTGATGACCGTCGCGATCACGCCGATAGTCCATCATAGCAACACGTATCGGTTCTCGCGACAAGCGCTGATTCAGCTGAAAAGTGCGCTTCCGAGCTCGAAGAGCACGCTTCCCACCACCAGAATGAGTATCAGCGCGCCGACGAAGAGGACGATGAAGAGGAGGAAGTGAGTCAGCGCTGAGCGGTGCGCACGGCGCTGCTCTCGTGCCATTTCGGGGCTCAGCGGGCGCCGTCGCGGAGCGGTTGGGGTTCCCTGGCCAGGAGAATTGCCGGTGTAACGCTGAAAGATCGCGTCGTTGACCAGGCGGTTACGAACGGTGGAATCGTAGTCACGTCGCACGTCAGCGTGGCTGAGCACTGAATACGCCGCATTGATGAGCTTGGCACGCTCTTCAGCCTTGCTCCGCTGCGTCTCGTCGGTGAAGCGATCAGGGTGAGTCGTCCGCATCAAACGCCGGTATGAGCGGGTGATCTCGCTCTTTGAAGCCGTATACGGCACGTCGAGGATCTCGTAATAGTTGATGCTTGGATCGAATTTTCGAGTCTGTGACATGAAATGTGCTTCGTCCCGGCATTCCTGCAGCCAATCCGCTGCCGCTACCGGTCAATTGTACGGTGAATCGATCGTGCGTCACGTTGGCGCTCAGCGCAGAAACGTGAGACTATTGCGGCCATATACTGCGTTCGTACGCAAGGACCGGAGTCGCTGGCATGATCCGAGTGCTGCACACGGCCGACCTCCATCTTGGCCGTTCATTCTCGAGCTGGGGCGACCAGATCGCTCAGGTCCATCGACAAGATCTGTTGCATACGCTGGAGCAGATCGGAAGCGTCGCGGCAGAGCGCTCCGTCTCACTCGTCCTGATTGCGGGAGACCTCTTTGACGTCCACAATCCGGACTCGGCGTTCGTGACGACGGTCCGTGGTTGGCTCGGCAACCTGATGAAACAGCGCATTCAGGTCGCGATCATCCCGGGGAACCACGACAGCTACTGGTACGAGCGCTCGATCTATCGCGACCATCGGTTTCCCTCGAACACCACGGTCTTTACGCAGTCAGAGTGTGCTGATCCTCTTCCGATTCAGCTCAATGGGCAGACCCTCTATATCTACGGCATGGCCTACGACCACACGCACGGGAGCGACCCACTGCCATCCTTCGCCCGTCGCGACGACGATGGAATCCACATCGGCATGCTGCACGCGACCGTCGATCCGCCTGCCGGGTTTCCAGTCGCGGATCGCTACCTTCCACTCAGCAGCGCTCAGCTTCTCGCAACGAGGCTTGACTACGTCGCCCTGGGACACATCCATCGAGCGCGCGATTTCACCGGCGCGGCCGGCGTCTACGCCTCCATGCCGGGTTCGCCGGAGCCATTGGCGCTGGACGAGACCGGACCACGCTCGCTCAACGTGATCACTTTCGATGACGGGGTCAAACGGATCGAGCGCATACCAGTCGGCGTGCGTCAGGCGCGCCGGGAGCAGATCGACTGCAGCCTGTTGTCGAGCGACCAGGTGCTGGCACAGCTGAACGAGATGGCGGACGCGACCTGTATCCTGGAGGCAGTCCTGACCGGGTCGCCGGACGAACCATTGGACGCCGACGCCATTCGGCGCGAGGCGGCGGCGAACTTCTGCTATTTGTCCGTCAGCGATCGCACGATCGTCGTCGATTCCGCATTTGCACGCGCCATCGAACACGAGCAGACGATTCGTGGGCGTTTCGTGCGCGCGCTGCGCGAGCGGTCTCGCCTGGCTGACAGTGACGAAGAACGAGCCACGATCGAGCTGGCGCTGAAACAAGGGTTGCTGGTTCTGGCGAAGCGGAGCGTCCAGTGAGGTTCGTCGAATTCCAGCTCAAGGGGTTCGCCCAACACGTCGACACGCGAATCCAGTTTGTTGATGGCGCTCCGAATCTCATCGTTGGACCAAATGAGTCGGGCAAGAGCCAACTCCTCACCGGCCTCATTGGCACCATCTTCGGACTGGCGGATTGGGGTCGACACCGTCCCTGGAGCGGCGAACCGGATTTGATCGGGCAATTACGTCTCGACGTCGACGGCCACGACGTGTGGATCGAACGCGTCTTCGCCGAAGATCGCGTCATCGTGCACCTCGACGGTGAAATGATCTACACCGGGCGCGGCCGTGCCGACCGGCGAACGGTTGAAGACGAGCGGTACCAGCGGCTGATTGGCGAATGGATCGGATTTACCGACGTCAACGTCTTCCGCGACGTCGTCTTCGTCGAACAGGATCAACTAGCCGATGAGCGCCTCGCCAAACGCTCCAGCGAGATCAAGCGCATCATCAGCGGATCCCGCGAGGCCAGCTACGAGACCGCGATCAAGGACCTGGACGCACGCCTGGATCTACTCAGACGTCGCGGACAGCAGCGCAAAGACCGGGAAATCGAGCTGCTCGAATCAGAGGTGGCTGAACTCGAGCAACGCTCGATCGCCGCGGCCGACGCTGAAGGGGAAGCAGTCACGCTCGACGACCTGGAACGCGCCGCTCGACGGAAGCTCGAAGATGGGCGCCAACGTCGGAGTCAGCTGAACGCGCTCTTCACCGGTCTCACGCAGCGACAACGTCTCAATGAAGAGTTGAACCGCAATCAACAACTGCTGAGCCGCGTCGGGCGCGAAGCCGATCGAGCGCGCAAGGTCACCGAACACACCCAGAGCCTGCAGGCGGAGATCGATCGACTTCACGTGCCGGGTGAGCCCGATCCACGGCTATTGCGTGTGGATCGCACGGCACTCGAAAACGCGACCAGCGCATGCGTGAAGCTCACGCAGGAGATCGACGGTATCACCGCAGAGATCGAGCGCAGTCAAATCGACCGGCCGGGGAACCCAGCTCAGCAAAGGACACATCGTCCGCGCCAATCGCTCCTCGTCGCCGCGCTGTTGCTGGCCGTCGGCTCCGCTCGTTCATTGGCGTCATGGTGAGCCCATCGCCTTTGCTGGTCTCTTGCTCGCCGGGATCCTATTATTGGTCGCGTTCGCACCTGCGACGCGTTCCCAACACCAGCATTCCAATGCGGACACGGTTCGCCTTGACTTGCTCAAGCAACGTCGCACCGAGCTGCAACGCGATCTTTCTCAGGCGCAAGAGCATCACGACCACGTTGATGCACATTGCCAGGAATGGCTCACGCGCTCGGGAGAGCCGGACCTCGACGCGCTCATTTCTCGAATGGACCGTCACCGCGACGCAACCTTAAGGCTGGCAGAGCATGCTCAGAACGAGCTGAATAGCGAGACTACCGAGGCTGAGAAACAGGACGCGCTGACGGCAGTCGCGGTCACGCAACGGCGGCTCGAACAGCTCGACGAAGAGATGCCGGAGCTGACCACGATCGATCCCGAGCGAGCAGCCGAGCTTCGAGCCACGCTCGAACGCCTATCCGCAGACGAAGAACGCTTGAACATCGAGCTAGGTGACGTGGACGTACGCCGCCGGGTGCTGAGGACCGCGTCGCCGTATGACGCCGCAGCCATCAACGTTCAGATTCGCGAGAAGCGGGTCGAACTTGAGCGCAAGCGTCGGTTGGTACGTGCGCTGGAGCTCGCCATCGCGACCATGCGTTCGAGCGTCGAGGAGTTTCAGGAACACGCGCTCGACCCCGTGGCGCAGCAAGCGGGCGGCTTTATCGCTCGGATCACTGATGGACGCTATCGTGAGCTAGAAATGGATCAGGAAAGCATGACGCCGACACTCCATGGCGTCGGACCAGGTGTGCTTGAACTCGACGACCTCAGTCGTGGCACACGAGACCAGGTCTATCTGGCGCTGCGGGTGGGATTGGTGGATGCGCTCTCCGGCGGCAAGCAGCTGCCGATCATCCTCGATGACCCATGCGTGCATTTCGACGACGAACGTCTCGAAGCCACCGTCCGGGTGCTTGAGAAGATTGCCCAACTACGTCAGGTCATCATCCTCACGAAGGACGAGTCGTACACACAGTGGTTCCGACCGGTGCTACGACTGATTTCTCCCTCCTCCCAGATCGATCAAAACCAGCGCAAATCCGTAAACTCGGCGCCGTCATTGACGGACTGATACCACTGGATTTCAGAGCAGCGACGGCATCCTCAATCACTGCCGAAGTGATAGGATTGCCTGTGTGAATCGCTATTTTGACGCTTGTCGAGGCAGGAACATGGAGGGATCATCGAGTTCCCAGAGTGAGCGCGAAAAACGGTCGCTCACCCGGACGCGACACTTCTTGCAACCCTGACTGCGTCCACGTTTACTCGCTCTCGCAGCCACGGTCGGCGCGAAACGAGATCGTAGAAAATGGGGAGCGCCTCTCGGGACTCGATGTGAACGGTTGCCGATGGAGCGAAAGGAGACTCGAGTGCCGCATCCGCGACGCGAGACAATCGCTGAATTGATGGTCAAGGAACGTTACACCCCACAAGAGGTGTCGGACTTACTCGAGATTGACACGTATGTCGTCCGGCGCGCTTGCTGGGACGGCGCCCTCAAGGCAGAGATCGCCGATCACCACATCATTAGTATCAAGCGGGACGACCTGCTCAAATGGCTCGACGAATGGGAGCATCTGTAAACGTCTCTCCGAGACGGCGGTCGGCGAACCAAAGCAGGCGCGAGTCCAGGTTGAACCGGCAGCGCGGTCGTGAAGTTAACGATTCCCTCGAATTCCCGGAGCGCGATGGGGCGAAGATGACCGAAATAGCGTATAGACATGGCGCGCCGTTCCAGGTATGCCTTCTTCAACGAATCGTTGCCGCATAGGGAGTTCTGTTGGATCTTCATCAACTTCCGGATGAGCGCGTTCCGGCGGCGCTCAAGTCCTCGGAACCTTCTCCGGATCCAATCGTCGAGACACCCCATTCGACGCTCGTCGACGCGTTTGTCACCAAGGTGCTCGTTGCGTCGTCGCACATTGCGACCTGGATTCCATGGCCTATCTGGCACGTGTTCGCCTCGTGCGTCGGATTGGTGGCCATGTTCGCAGGGTGGCGACGCGTCGTCCTCGCCAACGTGCGTCACGTACGTCACGAACGACGACCCAATTTCCTGGCTTCCTGGTTCATCGGCATGCAGCAGATCGCCAGTCACGTCAAGACGGTCATCGGCATCCTGCAGATGAGCATCAGCACGGAAGATCTTGCCGACGCATTGCAGGTGGAGGGACTCGAGAATCTCGAGCCGCACCTCGGTCAGCGCGGCATCATCATCGTCGCCCCGCATGCCGGCCCCTATCCGACGTTGGGCATGATGGCCAGCCGATGGCTGCGGGCACGATCGTTCACTGGCGAATTCGCGGTGGTTGTACGACTCTTCGAGCCGATGCGTTCCCGCGCGTTGATGGACTGGTTCTCACGCTGTTTCCATAGTGCCGGAGTCACCGTCATCGATGCGGACTCGCCTCCTCGCGTACTTGGCCGTCGCTTGCGTTCCGTCCTCGACGACCGCGGCATCGTCGTCCTTTTCGTCGACGAACCAACGCCGACTCCGTCGATGGTCGTCCCCTTCTTCGACTCATCCATCCTGCTTCCAGCCGGGCCTGTTCGTTTAGCGAAGGCGACTGGCAGCGTCATCATCCCGGGCATAGCGACGTATGGCCGCGGTCGAAAGGTAACGCTCCAAATCGCCAAACCGATCGAGCCAACCGCCAAGATCGACGTCACCCTCGGCGAAGTCAGCAGCTCGCTCGAGGGTCTCATTTCACAGCACCTGGATCAGTGGAGCATGCTCACGCCCATTTGGGCCGAGACCGAACCTGGCCCGGCGCCCAAGGGTTACAGCTTTGCCGATCTGCACACGCACACGATCGGAAGCGACGGGTTGTGCACGGTTGACGATTGGTCGACGCGTGCCGCCGAGACGTCGCTTGCGCTCCTAGCCATTACCGACCACGACCACATCTCAACGGTTCGTCGCTGGCATGAAGCCCGCCGTGGCACCGATACCAATGTCTTGCCTGGTGTCGAGATCACCGCGCGCGGCCGTATCGTTCATATCGGCATCCTCTTTCCGCATGAGATCCCAACGTCGCTGCCGAAACCGGGCACGCCGCTCTTCGACGTCATGCGTTGGGCTCGTTCGATCGATGGCAGCCTGGTGGTGCTCGTTCATCCGTTACCTGGTCTGTGGCGCATCCAGCTCCGGCGACTCGCGCGCGCCGGTCTGTTGCCCGACGCCATCGAGACGAGCTTCCCGCTGGCATTTTGGCGGACAAACGCCATCGCGCAGGCGGCGGATCGATATGGGCTCGCCAAAATTGGCGGCACTGACGCGCATCTCCTCCCCGATCAGCTTGGGAAGCACGTCACGATGTTCGCTGGCGAGACGGTTGGCGATCTCGTTCAAGCCATCCGCTCCCGCACGACGGAGGGCGTGGTTCGACCCATTTCATGCCGCCCGCCGGTCTCCGTCTACGCGCTGCAATCGATCTACAGCTGGATGCTCCCGTTCCGCCGCATTCCGAGTGTGGAGCGGACGCGTCAGCGCCTTCTGATGACCGCTCGGCGTAAGGCATTGGCGTCGTCGAGCGCGCGTCGACGTCTGCCCGGAGCAAGCTCCAGGGCGAAGCGGCGACAAATCGTTGAGCAGGATCAGAGAACCGGGTAGCGCAGCTCGATCGCAACCATCACCGCACCAGCCGACACGATCAGGGTCAGCCAGACAAGCGTTGTCGTCAGTTCCGAACGCACGAGCTGCGGCAGTGCCACGTGCCGATGCCGCAGTGCGCGACGAGCGAGTCGGAAATCGCTCACGGCCACCAGGAGAAGACCGAGGGCCAACGCGGCCAAAATCCCCAGCCATGACCAGAGGACAAGCGGCGGGAGTCCTGTCAGGCCGTGGTCCACGGTTTCGTCGTTGATCCAGACTGACTGAATCATGTAGGCCACGATGCCAAGCGCGACGATGAGAGCGACTGCCGATCGCACGCGAAGCACTCGTCCCCGAAGCGAGCCACCCCGATGAACCCACCATGCGACGAGCGCCGCGGCCACCAACGTCGGAATGACGATCATGGCCACATGCTCAGCTCGGGTGTATTGTGTCGCGATGCGATTGACGTCGGAACTCAGAAAGTAGCCGAGAAGTAGCGGCGCCGCCGCCCACAGGAGCGATGCTGGCGCGGCCCCGATCACGTAATCCCGCAGCGGTATCTGAATGAGCCCGGTGCCAATCGCCACGTACATGCGGGCGATCGGTAGCAGGCGGCCGACGAAAACGATGCCGACATCGTGACCACCGAATTTCGCGCGCCAACGCTGCAAGAATTCTCGGCTGCGCTCCTCATGCTTGCGCAGCAGGCGAGTGAGCAGATTGATTCCACCGGTACGAGCGACGAGGTGCAAGGTGGTAGTGCCGCCAATGTCGGCCAGCATCACCACCACGAGCCCAACGCCCAGCCCAAGGAGCGAATGTATGGCAAACGCCCCGGCAATCATGAGTGCGACTTCGACCGGCATACCGGTCGGTACACCCAGCTCGCCAACAAAGACCATCAGTGCGACGATGAGCACGCCGTACTGCACGATGAGCGTTTGAATCTGCCATCTCCCCTCGACGATCGACATGGCTTGCAACGCGAACCACGTTGACCTTACAACCGCAGTTTTAACCCAGGCTGAGAAAAGAGGGTTAACAAGTCATTGTTCCGACCATGTATTTGCCCATTCACCTCGTTTTCCTCCTATTGACGGGCATCGTGCGGAGTGGCAATGTGTCGACGGGCCGGAAGGGCGAGGATACAATGCCAAACGGTCATCGAAGGTCAATCACACGAGCGCGAAATCAGGCGCGATCACGGCAAATTGGGATGGTGAGGGAGGAGCTTTCATGTCGGCTGTGGTTCCGAGCGAGTTAGTCGGGTCACGCATTCGTCGCAAAGAGGACCCGCGGCTCATAACCGGCTCGTCGACGTACGTTGACGACGTCCGGATTCCCGGCACTCTTCAACTCGTCTTCGTCCGAAGCATCTACGCACACGCACGGATCAAAGGCATCGACGTTTCGAAGGCCAAAGAAATGCCGGGCGTGGTTGCCGTCGTCGTCGGCAAAGAACTTGACGAGTATTTCGAGCACCTCACTGGCACGCCTGCTCCCGATCCGGGAACACCGCGAGCCGAGGTGCTGGCAGTCGATACGGTTCGCTATCTCGGACAGCCCCTCGTGGCCGTCATTGCCAAGACGCAATATCAGGCCCGCGACGCGGCCGACGAAGTCGCCGTCGATTATGAGCCGTTGGCCCCCCTCACGACCATCGAAGAGGCGTCCAAAGAGGGTGCTCCGCGAATTTGGGAAGCAACCGAAGGAAACGTTGGGGCACGTTGGGATCATACTGAAGGCGACGTTGAAGGCGCCTTTGCCAAGGCCGACGTGGTCGTCAAGGAACGCATCATCAGCCAGAAGCTGGCCGGCGTTCCGATGGAAGGTCGCGCCGTCCTGGCTACCACCGACGCCATGACTCGCGGGCTCACTGTCTGGACGTCGACGCAGGCCGCGCATAGTGTTCGCACGGCGATCGCCAAGAAGCTTGGACTCAATGAGTCGCAGATTCGGGCCATTGCGCCTGAGGTCGGCGGCGCGTTCGGTGTCAAGATCGGCGCCTATCAGGAGGACTACGTCGTCTCGGCCATGGCACTCAAGCTGCAGCGTCCCATCAAGTGGATCGAGACGCGCACCGAGAACTTTCAAGCGACCAACCACGGACGCGCGCAGATCGCCGACATCGAGCTGGCGGCCGACAAGAGTGGCAAACTCCTCGCATACAAGCTGACGGTCGTTCAAGATCTCGGCGGATACCCCAAGGGCACGTTCCTGCCCGCCACCACTGGCAGCATGGCCGTTGGATGCTACGACATCCCCGCCGTCGAGCTGCACACGTCGGGTGTCTACACCAATACCATGGCCGTCGGTGCCTATCGCGGCGCGGGCCGTCCCGAAGCCGCCTACTACATCGAGCGTGGCATCGATCTGCTGGCCGACAAGGCTGGGCTCGACCCGGCTGAGGTACGTCGCATCAACTTCATTTCGCCCGACAAGTTCCCGTACGACACGCCCACCGGCGAACGCTACGATACTGGCGACTATGCCAAAGCGCTGACCAAAGCGCTCGACGTGGCTAAGTACCAGGAGATGAGGCAGTTCCAGGCGGAGCAGCGCAAGCAGGGCCGCTACATCGGCATCGGCATGGCCTCCTACGTCGAGATCTGCGGTTTCGGGCCGTGGGAGAGCTCGACGGTACGAGTGGAGCCAAGCGGCGACGTGTCGGTCTTTACCGGCATCTCCCCACATGGTCAGGGCCAGGAGACATCGTTCGCCCAGATCGTGTCGGACCGCCTTGGGGTCGACTTCGATCGCGTCGTCGTCTATCACGGCGACACCAACAACACGCCGCAAGGCCGCGGCACGATGGGCAGTCGTGGTTTGGCCATCGGTGGAAGCGCGGTCGTGATGTCGGTCGACAAGCTGCGCGAGAAGGCACGTCGCATCGCGGCCAACCTCCTCGAAGCCTCACTTGACGACATCGAGCTTTCCAACCGCAAGTATCAGGTCAAGGGCTCTCCGGACCGCGCAGTCACGCTCGATCAGATCGCGGCCAACGCCTACAGCGGCCGCGTTCCAGCCGACCTCGATCCTGGCCTCGAGACGACCGACTTCTTCCGCCCGGAGGACGAGACCTTCCCCTTTGGCACACACATCGCCATGGTCGAGGTCGTTCCGGATACGGGCGAGGTGAAGATGCTGCGCTACATCTCGATCGACGACTGCGGCTTTATCGTGAGCCCGATGCTGGTCGATGGCCAGGTGCATGGCGGACTGGCCCAGGGCATCGCGCAGGCACTGTTGGAGGAGATCCATTATGACGATTCCGGGCAGATTCTGACCGGCACGCTGATGGACTACTCAATTCCCAAGGCCGACCGGTTCGTGATGTTCGAGACCGATCACACCGAAACGCGCACGCCTCTCAATCCCTTGGGAGCCAAGGGAATCGGCGAGGCGGCTACGATCGGCTCGACACCGGCGATGGCCAACGCGGTGATCGACGCACTGGAGCCGTTCGGTATCACGCATCTCGACGTTCCGCTCACCTCGCAGAAAGTCTGGAACGCGATTCATTCTGCGGAGTAAGTCGCGGACGACTGCGGGAAACTGAGGCAAACAGTACCCCGGGCGGGAGTAGTTCCCGCCCGGGGTTCTTACTTGGCTTTCACGACATGGTACTCAAGACTTCACGTCACTTCAGCTGGCTGACTTCACCACGTAGTTCCTGAGCTGCCACTCGACCGGATGGTCGCCGGTGTCACCGACGTAGAAGCCGATCGTCCCCT
This sequence comes from uncultured Chloroflexia bacterium, assembly GCA_963822235.1. Classification (GTDB taxonomy): domain Bacteria; phylum Chloroflexota; class Chloroflexia; order Thermomicrobiales; family Thermomicrobiaceae; genus CALAGB01. The sequence goes on along the minus strand of CAWGGU010000001.1, from coordinate 437,965 downwards.
GCGCTGGCATGGCCAACTGAGCCGAGCCGATCAGCGTGTCATTGATATAGAACCACGCCACGTCCCCTTTGGTGATGACCTTCAGCGTGTTCCAGGACGCAACCGGATTTGTTCCGGCGCGAACGGCTCGACCAAAGAGCGTGACGTTGTTCGGGCCAACGTGCTCGGCCACCGTCTCGCCGGTACTCAGCAAACAGAGTTCGAGGTAGTCCTTCGGCGAGCTGGTGAAGTCCGAACGCGTGTCGAGACAGACGTCTCCGTCCGAAGTCGGCGCCACCATCTGCACGTCGAGGCTCACGCTCACGTCACCCAGGTCGTTGCGTTTGGCCGCCGTGTCCATCCAGCCGCCGTCATCCGAGAACCCGGTCTCCTTGACGTCAAGGACGCCGTCGGAAAGGGACGTCGTCGCCTTGTTGCCAACATAGTTGTAGAGATCGTCGAAGGTTGACTGGTAGACCGTGCTGCCCTCACTCGGTGCCGCCGGGAGGGACGGCTTGTAGTCGAACGTGACGGAGGTCTGCCGTGTATCCGGAAGCGTCAGTCCTACCGTGTACTGGCCAGCAGGCGTGCTCGGGTCCATGTAGATGAACAGACAATTCCCAGAGGGGAAATAGCCTAGTGTTGCGCCTTGCGGCAAGGTGACCGCCTGTTGCACGTTGAAGCTGTCAAGATTTGCTCCTGACACATCGAAGACGTACGGTATCCGATCTTGCGGTGCTTCTGGGATGGAATTGGGATCGACCCGCCCGACGAACGTCATCCCAAACGGATCGTTTACCGTATCCCAGCCATTAATCTGGCATTGCACGGGATGGCCGGTGAACGTCCCATTTTGTGACTGCGGTGGATCCGTATTGACGGTCCAGCCCCAGGTCCATTGATCGCCCAGTGTCGAATTGAGATTGGCTGCGATGCCGCTAATCACGTGATGGTCATAGAGCAGCTTTACGCTCGTGCGATTCCAACGCGCCTGCCCTCCCCAGAAATCCGACGGCTCGTGGAAATAGAAGAAGTCACTTTCCGGGTGACTATCGAAGGCAGTACCGTCTGTCGAGTTTCCGTTGTAAACCGAGACGGTGCCAACTTGCTGGTCCCACCAGACGCCATCCGCGAAGTTGAAAACTCGACATTTGTTGCCGGTGTGGAGGAGTGTGACCTGTTTGCCATAGAAGGTCGTCGCCTGATCGTTTGGGCCAGACCAACGGTAATCGCTGCAACTATGGACGCTGGCTGGCGCCGAGTTGAGGTCCATCATCGGCATCACGACCTGCTGCAGCTGCGTGTAGCGCCAAGTGTAGTAGTGCTGGCCGACGTTCCCCGCCTCTACTTTCCAGCCGTCCGAGTTGTCCGGCGTGTACGTGAGTACGCGGCGTTCGAAGACCTGCACGAGGACGCGTTTCTGGATGCCGCCGACGAGCACTCGTGTCCAGTAGGCCTCAGTGAGCGGATAGCCAGTGGCGTAGTACGGATTCTGGAAGATCTTGTCGTTGACGGTCTGGCCGTTTTGCTCGACCGGCCCGGTGCTATTCATGAAATCCCAGAAGACCGACGCGACGGTGTGATTGGTCGGTGCGCCGACGTCCTGCGCCGTGACGTTGTAGCTGGAGAGCGTGTCGTCCGTGGCGACGGTCCCGCCGCGATCGACCGACTGGTTGATGACCCAGCCGCTCGGGATCGCGCTATTCCCCATGAGTTTGTTGAAGGTGGCATAGGTCGGTCCATTTGGATCGTTGGCATCGCCAGCGACGTTCACCTCGGCGGGAGCATATTGCACGAACTTGTCGTCCCCGATCTGCATGTTGCCCGTGATCAACTCCTTGGCGAGGAGCCCGTTTGTGACGTACCAGATGGATGATTGGTCTCCCTCGGGATGCGTGATCTCCATTCGCGTCTTGTCGAAATACTGGACGAGACGCCATCCGGTCGAAGAATCCCAATACGGCTCGACGATTGCGTCACCATTGGGGGTGGGTCCCCACATCCACGTGCGGTTGACTACCTGATTGGCAACGACCTGGTCTGTGTATGCCCAGGTGCTCTGAAAGTGGCTGTCGCCAAATGAGGCCGCGGCTGCGACTCCGGACGGCATCACTCCGGTCATGCTCGGGAAGAGCAGAATCAAAAGCATGGAAATCATGAACAAACGACGTTTCACCGCGTTCAGCAAAGTCCCCATCTGCTCCTCACATTCTAATCACGACCAAACACGACGATACAGTCCGATCATCGTGAACGGACATCATGAGCAGTCTAGCAATCAGAAGTGCAAATTAGAAATTGTGGCGACCAAATGAAACACACTGAAACATAGATGTGACCCTCGGTGAGCAGATTACAGATTTCGGAGTTTTTTCGCAGCATCCGGTAGTCGACTCAACATCGTCGCAATCATCCACTCCGTCCGAAAACGGCTCGACACCGGCGATGGCCAACGCGGTGATCGACGCACTGGAGCCGTTCGGTATCACGCATCTCGACGTTCCGCTCACCTCACAGAAAGTCTGGAACGCGATTCATTCTGCGGAGTAAGTCGCAGGAAGGTCCAATTTCGGATCGTCAACACCGCACGGGAGTCGGTCCCGTGCGGTGTTCTCGTGCGCGGTTCGTCCCACGAGTCTGCGCTGGGCCGTAACGGAGAACACGCGGAACGCTTGTCATTCCCGAAGCACGCATCTAACATGAGCCCCACTTCATCCGTAGCGGGATTCGGGGCTATTTGCGTCGATTGCGCGGTCGACGGTGCTTCGACTGACACAATGCTGTACCCAGATTATGCATGACCGATCCGAATTGCCCACCGGCACAATCGATTCAATGGAGGAGATCCGTCATGGCCAGCAGCGCGGCAAGTCGTTCAATCCGCATCGTGATTCTCTTGTCAATGCTGCCGTTTGGGCTGCTGATGAGCAGTTCTCTTAGTTCCGCCGCCCCGAACCCGACCAGTGTCACCATCGCTGGCAGTCTGCAAAACGTTCTTGGATGCCCGGGTGATTTCCAACCTGACTGTGCGACCACGCACCTGACGTACGACGTAACCGACGACGTTTGGCAAGGCGTCTGGACAATTCCGGCCGGGTCATATGATTACAAGGCAGCACTCAACGACAGCTGGGACGAGAACTACGGAGCAAACGCGACGCTGAATGGAGCCGACATTTCGTTCAATCTGGCGACATCAACACCTGTCAAGTTCTATTACGATCACAAGACCCACTGGGTCACCTCATCCGAAAATTCCGTGATTGCCACGGCGGCTGGTGATTTTCAAAGCGAAATCGGCTGCTCTGGTGACTGGCAACCAGACTGCCTCCGTTCGTGGCTTGAAGATCCTGACGGTGACGGGATCTATACCTTCGAGACGACCGCGATTCCACAAGGGTCGTACGAAGCCAAGGTCGCGATCAACGAGGCGTGGGACGAAAACTACGGCCAGGGAGGCGTTGCCGGGGGCGCGAACATCCCATTCATCGTTCCATCCAACGGTGTCACGGTCCGGTTCAGCTACGACTCAGTCACCCACATCCTGAGCGTCACGGTCGGTGACGTCACTCCGCCCGAGACCCTCATTGACGCCAACCCACCAGCGACCACGCTCAGTACGTCCGCCAGCTTCAGCTTTAGCGGCACCGATGACATAACACCGCCCGAAAGCTTGACGTTCGAGTGCTCCCTGGACAGTGCAACATTCGAGTCCTGCACCAGTCCGCAGAACTACGCGGGGTTGAGGTTCGGTGGACACACCTTCGCCGTGCGGGCGACCGATGAGAACAATAACGTTGACGCGTCGCCAGCGATCTACAGTTGGACGATCTTGTCCCCAGCCCAGGCGATACAAGGGCTGATCGCCACGGTGAACGCAATGCCGACACTCACCTGGACAGGCAAGGTAAGTTTGAATACCCCGTTGTGGATGGCGCTGAAGGTTCTCGCGGATGGCAACGTGAGGAATGACGTCGTCGCGTGCTACGACCTTAATGCGTTCATGCTCACCGTTAAGGTACAGGTTTGGATCGGGCATCTCACCACAGCACAGGCGCAGACGCTGATCCAGTCAGCCACCGATATCAAGAGCGCTCTGGGTTGTAGGTAGCTCGCCGCCCGCGAAAAGATCGGTTTCCGGATCATGATCGGTCGAACTACCACCCCTCCCAATGCACGATGGTATCGAGCGGAGCACGTGGTGCGGGCTTGAAGTCGGTCCCTTTCGTGTAGGCGAGCGGGATCAGTGCCGCCTGTGTGACCGTTTCGTACGGGATGCCCAGCACTTCAGCCGCTTCCTTTTCATGTGGAAGGTGCAGCGTGGTCCAGACCGTGCCAAGTCCACGAGCACGCGCCGCCAGCATGAAGCTCCATCCCGCCTGGATGATCGATCCCCATGAGGCCGCCTGCGCGTAACCGGGGCGTCCATCCGTTCTCCCAGAGAAGCATGGGATGACGTGGACCGGTACCTCGTGCAGGTGATCGGCCAGGTATTGTGACGACGTGGCGACTCGGGTCTGCACTTTGCTCCGGTCGGGGTCCTGCGCCTGCACCCGACCGGCATAGCCAGGGCTCGCGCGATAGGCGTTCCAGCCCTGACGGTAGAGATCCGCCAGCTTCCGGCGTTTCTCCGCATCGGTCACGATCACGAAATGCCAGCTCTGATTGTTCGAGGCCGTTGGCGCCTGCTGGGCGATCGTGAGGCACTCTTCGATGACCTCACGTTCGACCGGTCGGGTCAAGTCAAGCCGTTTGCGCACGGATCGGGTGGTCGACAAGAGTTCGTCAGGGTTGAGTGGTAGCAAGGTCAAGGGCTGACTCCTTTGTTGTGGGTCTCTGTTCATGCCCTCTCAATCTACGGTCATCTTCAGATCGTGTCCAATGTGTTGTCGTTTGACGCTGGCACGTCAGGTGCAGCATCAGGCTGAAGTCGTTCGATCCAGCCTACCCGGTCCAATCCAGAGCGTCGCCAGAACTTGTGTCGATGCACGCTATCGAGCGTCAAGGAAGTCGACGAAACGCGAGGCCGGACCTAGAATGATAATCGGCCATCCGGACGCACAATCGATACGCGGCAGCGATGCGTGGTGCCGCCCAACGCGAAGGGAATGCGCATGGTTCTCAGTAGAATGATGGGCGCTCGCGTCCGTCGCAAGGAAGATCCTCGATTGATCACCGGCACCGCCACCTACGTGGACGACGTGCATCTCCCTGGAACGCTGCATCTGGCGTTTGTGCGCAGCCAACATCCGCACGCCAACATCACCAACGTCGACACGTCGGCTGCGATGCAGGTTCCTGGCGTGGTTGCCGTCTATACAGCCGACGACCTGAAGAAGTTCATCGGCGCAACCGACTCCGCGGCCGCGGGTGAGGGCGAAGTTCCCGACCGCGATGCCGACAGCGATGAGGTGCCGGAACGCTTCCATCTGGCGTCAGACACCGTCCGCCACGTCGGTGAGGCGATCGTAGCGGTGGTTGCTGAGACCGACTACGCCGCTCGAGACGGCGTCGACGCCGTTCGGGTCGATTACGACACATTGACCGCCGTGGCCGATCTGTTGAAGGCCATGGAGGACGGCGCGCCGCAGTTGTATCCGCAGTACGAGAAAAACGTCTGCTTCACCCTTGATCACCGGCAGGGTGACGTGGACGCGGCACTCAAGAGTGCCGACGTGGTGGTCAAGAAGCGCCTGATCAATCATCGCGTGGCAGGCGTCCCGATGGAGCCTCGCGGCGTGCTCGCGATGCCGGACGCCATGATGAACGGGCTCACCTTCTGGACGTCGACGCAGGCGCCGCATTGGAACCGTAACGACGTCGCAAAATCTATGGGTTTCGCTCAGTCACAGGTCCGCACCATCGCCCCGCAGGTGGGCGGCGGCTTCGGCGTGAAGATCGGCTCCTATCCCGAGGATTTCATCGTCTCGGCGGTGGCCTACAAGCTCGGCAGGCCCGTCAAATGGATCGAGACGCGCAGCGAGAATTTCATCGCTACGCATCAGGGCCGAGCGCAGGTCGCCGACATCGAGGTGGGAGCCGACAAGAACGGCAAGATCCTCGCCTATCGCTTCACCGTCATGCAGGATCAGGGCTCCTATCCAAAAGACACGTCCCTCTCCGGGCTCACCGTCACCATGGCGGCGGGTTGCTACGACATCCCGGCCGTCGATCTGCATGCCATCGGGGTCCTGACCAACACGATGGACATCGGAGCCTACCGCGGCGCCGGCCGGCCTGAGGCGGCCTTCTATATCGAGCGCACGGTTGATCTCGTCGCCAACGCGGCCGGGCTTGATCCCGCCGAAGTGCGCCGCATCAACTTCACCTCACCAGACAAGTTCCCGTTCACGACGGCAACCGGCGAGCGCTACGACACCGGCGACTATGAGAAGGCGCTCAACCGCGCACTTGAAGTCTCGGGCTACCAGGACCTGCGTAAAGAGCAGGAAGAGGCGCGCAAACAGGGGCGCTATCTGGGCATCGGCATGGCCTCCTACGTCGAGATCTGCGGCTTTGGGCCGTGGGAGAGCTCGACGATCCGCGTCGAGCCGAGCGGCGCGGTGACGGTCTACAGCGGCATCATGCCGCAGGGCCAGGGACAGGAGACGACCTTCGCGCAGATCATCGCCGATCGGCTGGGCGTTCCATTCGACGACGTCACAGTCCAATTCGGCGACACCGCCACCACCCCGCAAGGGAACGGCACCATGGGGAGTCGCGGGCTGGCGGTCGGCGGTGGCGCCGTTATGTTATCGGTCGACAAGATTCAGGATAAGGCCAGACGCATCGCGGCCAATGTGCTGGAGGTCTCGGTCGACGATATCGAATTCACCAATGGACAATTCCAGGTAAAGGGTTCGCCCGATCGCGGCATGGACCTGGCCGCTATCGCCAATGTGGCCTACAACGAGATGAGTAAACTGCCGTCTGACGTCGATCCCGGACTGGAGACGACCGACTTCTTCCGGCCTGAGGATGAAACCTTCCCCTTCGGCACGCACATCGCCGTGGTGGAGGTCATGCCGGATACCGGCGAAGTCAAGCTGCTGCGCTTCGTCTCCATCGACGACTGCGGCTACATCGTCAGTCCGATGCTGGTCGAGGGCCAGGTGCACGGTGGGTCTAGCGCAGGGCATCGCCCAGGCACTGCTCGAAGAGGTGCGCTACGACGACAACGGCCAGGTCCTGACCGGCACGTTGATGGACTACGCCATCCCCAAGGCGGATCGGTTCCCGATGTTCGAGACCGGTCATACCGAGACCAAGACACCGCTCAACCCGCTAGGCGCCAAGGGGATCGGCGAGGCCGCGACCATCGGCTCGACTCCGGCCATCGCCAATGCCGTCAACGACGCGCTCAAGGCGTTCGGCGTCGAACATCTCGACATGCCGTTCCGGCCGGAGAGGGTTTGGGCAGCGATCCACCAGAACGGCTGAGACCGGTACAACTCAGCAGGAGATACACGAGGCGGGGCGTGCGAGCTCCGCCTCTTTTGGCGTCATTTGGCGGCCCGCGTTCGAAACTGTGGTGCTATGATGCCGCCAAAGACCGATCGGATGAAGCAAAAGAGGGATGGTTCTCTTTCCGGGTACGCTGGTGCGGGAGAGAGTTAGTGAGAGGAAGAAAAATGCCCGACGATCAGCTCAAGGAGATCGACCAGCACATTCTTGGGACGATCTGGACCGCCGATGAGGCAATGAAGAATCTGACCTACCTGTGCGACGACCTGGGCCACCGCTTCGCTGGAAGCGACCGGGAGAACAAGGCGGGCGAGTTTCTCAAGGCCAGGATGGAAGAGTACGGGCTCCAGAATGTCCGCGTCGAAGAGTTCCCTATGGCGAGCTGGACGCGCGGCAGTTGCAAGGTCTGGCTGACGTCCCCATTGGAGCGGGAGTTCTCGGCCATCGCCATGCCCTATTGCCCGACCGCGGAGATCGAGGCGGACGTCATCGACGTAGGTGAAGGTGAATTGCCGGACTTCGAACGGCTGGCCGACAAGATCTCTGGCAAGATCGTGCTGACCGACGCCGAGACGAACAGCCCCGGCCAGCGCAAGAGCCACCGCAACGACAAGTTTGCCTGGGCCATCGAGCGCGGCGCGCTGGCCTGCGTCTACATCAATCAGAATCCCGGCATGCTCCACATCACCGGCAGCATCACCGGTCGGGTTCCCGGCGGATCATCTGCGGCCGAGCGCGAAGCGGCCATTCCGGGCATCGGCATCAGCTACGAAGGCGGCATGACCATCCGCCGTCTGGCATCACGCGGTCCGCTCAAGATGAAGATCTCCACCCAGAACGAGACCTACGATTCGAAGTCCTTCAACGTCGTCGGAGAGGTCGTCGGAACCGAGCACCCGGAGGAGATCGTCCTCTTCGGTGGCCATTACGACGGGCACGACATCGCCCAGGGCGCAGGTGACGACGGCGCAGGCACGATCACCGGGCTCGAGGCGGCACGCGCGATGGCCGGACTCAAAGGGAAGCTGAAGCGCACCGTGCGCGTGATCTGCTTCGGCGCTGAAGAGGTCGGGCTGCTCGGCGCCTGGCATCACGCCAACACCAACAAGAACGAGAACTTCCGCTTTGTCATGAACCTGGACGGCGCTGGACGTGGCTCGGGCGGCCTGGAGCAGGTGACCGTCTCGTCGTTGCCGGAAATGGCCGACTACTTCCGCGGACTGAATGGCGATCTGGCCTATAAATTCGACGTGAAGGACGAGTTGAACTCACACTCGGACCACTTCCCGTTCGCGGTGCGTGGAATTCCCAACGGCACGCTCAACGCCAAGGACTCGACGGCCGGGATGATCGGTCGTGGATGGGGTCACACGGAAGCCGACACGCTGGATAAGATCTCGCTGCGTGGACTGCAGATGTCGGCTATCCTGGTGGCGCGTCTTGCCGCGCGCATGGCGCAAGACGACAGCTTCCCGGGCCGCCAGCGCTCGGTCGACGAAGTTCGCCAGCAACTCGACGATGCGGGCATCCTGGAGCGCCAGCAGCAGTCGGGCCGCTTCCCGCCGAAGTAGGCTGCGCCTAACCAGCCGGCTCATCAACGGGCGTCCGCCGGACGCTCGTTCCAATTTCCCGTCGGTACGGGCGACGCATGCGTCGCCCAGGCTTGATCTTGGCCCTGTATCAGGTAGGGGCGAAGGCACCGCAGATTGAACCCCGTCGCCAGCAACGCCCACTCGACCTGCACCTTGGCCAGTCCGCGGGTGTGGAATCGCCGTCCTCCCAGGCGTTCTTTCAGGATGCCGAAGACCGGTTCAATCAGCGTCTGCCGTTCTCGTCGCAGCGCCTCCGCTTCAGCCGTCGCCATCCAGCTGCGATGGGCGCGTAGCGCCTGATCCTCCGGACCGATCTCCCGTGTCCGGCCATGCCGGTAATCCTGTGTGCACGTCCCAAAGAGCGGACACGTCCGACACACCCGTGGTTCAACCATGACGTAGCGCTGCACCGTCGGCCGGTCCGTCCGGTGAATCGTTCCCTGGCGGCGCAACGGCTGCCCCTGCGGGCAGGTGTAGCGATCCGTCTCGGGATCGTAGGCGAACTGATCCTTGTGCGTGGGATCCTGGAGGCGGTCTCCCTGGGCTTCCGGCATCACCACCACCTGACCGCGTGCGGCACACCCCACCAGGTCGGGGCCACGGTGATAGCCGCCATCCGCCAGTAGCGTCTCCGGCGCCTGGCCCAGCGTCGCCACCGCCGCATCCCGCACCGGGAGCAACTGTCCCGCGTCATGCTCCGCCGTGACCACGTCCACCGCCACGATGATGCGTCCCCCGGGCTCGTCGGCCACCGTCGCTGGCGTGGCGACCACCGCCGCCTGCGCGTTGTACCCCGCGATCCAGCCCTGGCGCGTCGGCAGGAGCCGTGCATCGGCATCCACCGGGTTCGCCCGCGTCGGTCCGTCCTCCGCCGTCACGGCCTGCCGCGCCGCCGTGACCCGGTCCTGCAGAGCACGGGTCTGACGCAATTCCGGAGGCAACCGTGGTGCCGCCGTCGCTCCCTCGGCCTCCACCTGCGCCACCAACTCGGCCGTGCGTGCCGCGACCTGCATCTGGAGCGCCACCAGGGCCTCGGCATCCTGCATCCCGGCCCGGGCCACGTTCCCCGCGACCTTGGTCCCGTCCACCGCCAGCAGCGCCAGATCGACCAACCTAGCCTTCGCCTCCTGCGACGTCGCGCATAACTGCCCTGAGAATCGCCGACCAATCCACGCCGCACGGCGATCACCTTCGATGTCAATAAGCAGCGCTCACCGTTCTGGGCGAAGACAAGCTTCGCCCCTACCGAGCATTGCGCCCATCCCGAGGGATTTCGAGTGGGCGACGCGTGCGTGGCCCGTACAGACGGTATGCGCGGATATGGCCAGAATTACGAGGACGACTCGGCCCGCGCCATGACCGGCTGCGGTACACTGATTTCGGGGATTCGCCGCGACAAGACGTGAGGCGCAAAACACCTTGCAAGAGAGCTTTGCCCTACCACTTCTCGCCATTACTTCAGGGGATCCGGCCGGGATCGGCCCTGAAATTGTGCTCAAGACGTTGGCACACGAGGACGTCTATGCGCGATGCCGTCCGCTGGTCATCGGCGATCGACGCATCCTCGAACGCGCCGCCGGATGGATTGACGCTGATGCCGGTCCGCTCAAATTTGACGTCATCGAGGACTCTGCACATGGCAGCTATGCACCTGGTCGCGTCACGTTGCTCGATCTGCATAACGCCGACCCAGCCGACTGTCCACCCGGAAAGGTGAGCGCCGAAGCCGGTCGCGCGGCCGTCGAATACGTCAACCGGGCATGTGATTTGGCCATGGAGGGCTCGGTCAGCGCAATGGTGACGGCACCATTGAACAAGGCGGCCATGAACCGAGCCGGGTTCAACTACGCCGGACATACGGAACTCCTGGCCGAACGGACCGACACGCCGAACGTCAAGATGCTGTTGGTCGGTCCGAAGCTACGGGTGATCCACGTCAGCACGCACGTCTCGCTTCAAGAGGCCATTCGCCGCGTCACGAAAGAGCGCGTCGGCGAAGCCATTGACCTGGCCGATGAATCCTGTCGCGCACTTGGAATCGAGCGGCCGCGCATCGCCGTCGCCGGGCTTAACCCGCACGCTGGCGAGGGCGGGCTCTTCGGCGATGAAGAGGAGCGTGAGGTCGTCCCGGCCATCGACGCGGCTCGAGAGCGTGGACTGGAAGTCTCCGATCCACAGCCGCCCGACACCGTCTTCCTGCGCGCGGTCAATGGAGCCTACGACGTGGTGGTGGCCATGTATCACGACCAGGGGCACATCCCGATGAAGCTTCTGGCCTTCGACAGCGGCGTCAACGTCAGCATTGGGCTGCCGATCATCCGCACGTCGGTCGATCACGGCACGGCCTTCGATATCGCAGGGACTGGCAAAGCGCGCGAAGAGAGCTTGATCGCCGCGATCGACGTGGCGATACAAATGGTGCGAGCTCGTACATAGACCCGAGTTAGCGCGGCCGTTAGTGGGGAGATGGCATTCGTGGCGACCACCGAGGAGACCATCGAGATCGCTCTGCCATATGGCGACGACTCGCTACCTTTGCGCATACCACAGCGGAACCTCTTCGCGGTGCTGCGACCGAATCCGATCGATCACGCCGAAAATGCTGAAGCCGAAATTCGCCGCGCGCTCAATCGGCCCATCGGCATGGCACGGCTCTCGGAGGCGGCACGTGGCTCCTCTCGCGTCGTCATCGCGGCCGACGACCTGACACGACAGACGCCAGTTCACCTCATCATTCCGATGCTGCTGGAAGAGCTTCATGGCGCTGGCGTGAGCGACGATCAGGTGACGGTCGTGATCGCGCTCGGCACTCACCGCCCCATGACACAGGACGAGATCAACGCGCGCTTCGGCCAGGAACTGACATCTCGCGTGCGTGTGATCAACAATCAGTGGCAGGATCGCTCGCAACTGGTGAACCTTGGCCCGACAAGTAACGGGACGCCTATCTGGCTCAACCGCGAAGCCTATGAGGCGGACTTCGTCATCGGCGTCGGCAGCATCGTGCCGCATCATATTCCGGGCTATTCTGGCGGTGCGAAGATTATTCAACCGGGAATTTCAGGGCCGGAGACGACCGGCCACACGCATTTCTTGAGCACGCGCACCCGTCGGTCTTACCTCGGCCTGCTCGAGAACCCGCTCCGTGAGGAGATCGATCTAATCGGCGATATGGTTGGGCTGAAGACGATCTTCAATACCGTCCTCGATACGGAGGGGCGTCTCGTGCGCGCCTTCTTCGGCGATTCACGTTCCGCCTTTCGCATGGGTGCGGCTCTGGCGCGAACGGTCTACGGCGCGCCGTTGGCCGGTCAGGCGGACATCGTCATCGCGGGTTCTCACCCCTGCGACATCGAGTTCTGGCAGGCTCACAAATCCCTGTATCCGGCCGACATCGCCGTCAAAGAGGGCGGGACCATCATCGTCGTGACGCCCTGTCCAGAGGGGGTGGCGGTCACGCACCAGGAAATGCTCAACATCACGCCGCTCGATTCGACCACGATCGAGGCCATGATCGAACGGGGGCGAATATCGGATGTCGTCTCGGGAGGGCTGGCGCTCGCATGGGCCAAGATGCGTGAGCGTGCCAGGATCAGTCTGGTCAGCGACGGCATCGATGCAGGGGACAGCGGCGCCCTCGGCTTCGCCAAGCACTCCAGCGTCGAGGACGCACTGGCCGAGGCACTGAAACGGCATGGTTCGGACGCCCGCGTCACCGTCATGACGCATGCGCCCGAGATGCTCCCCATTTTGCAGAGTTGACGGGAATGACACGTCTCGCGATCATCGCCGACGACCTCACGGGAGCCGCCGACGCGGCGGTCGCGTTCGCCAATCGCGGCCATTCGAGCCGCGTCCTCCTCGATCCCGGATTCACCGCGGGCGTCGACGTCATTGCCGTGACCACTGAGAGCCGGCACCTGCCGCCGAGTATGGCAGCTGACCGCGTGCGCGCTATGGCGCACCACCTCTACGGCACTCCCCTCCTCTATAAGAAGATCGATTCGACGCTACGCGGCAATCTCACAGCCGAGCTCTTCGCGCTGATGGAAGCCTTCGAGGTGCAGCGAGCGCTAGTCGCCCCGGCGTTTCCGGCTCAGGGGCGAACGACGGTGCACGGCCGGCAGCTGATCGATGGAGAACCGTTGGAGCGGACCGACTTCCGCAAGCAGGTCCCCACCTCCAACCTGCGCGAGATCTTCCTGCGCGCGCATGATGCTCGGCCGGTCGGGTTGATCCTCCTGTCGGACGTGCGTCGCGGCGCCTCGCGCATCAACGAACTCCTGTCCGCCAGAGCATCCGGCATCATGATCGCCGACGCCGAGACCGACGTCGATTTGGCCACGATCGCACGTGCCGTTTTGAGCAGCGGCTTGAGGCTGATCTGTGGATCGGCCGGTCTGTGTCACCCTCTGGCTCAGCAAATCCAGACCGGACGTGATACATCCGCTAACCCACCGTTGAAGGCGCGAGGCCCGATCGTCGCAATTGCCGGAAGCCTGCATAGCGCCACCATCAATCAGGTCGAGACGGCGCGAGCAGCCGGTATCGCCGTGATTGAGCCGGTCAACTTCGCCACTCGGGCCATCGATTCCATCGTCGATCAAGCCGTCATACTGATCGACAGGGGCCAGGACGTGGTGATCGCTTCCCATCTGGTCGACGACTCGACTCCCAGCGATCTGGCCGTCTCGGACCGGTTGGCGCGTCTGGCTGATCGACTGCTACGGCGCGTGAAGGCCGGCGGACTGGTGCTGACCGGCGGCGATGTGGCATCGGCCACCTGCCGCGAATTGGGCATCCGCGCGATCGATCTCTTCGGCGAAGTGCGGGCGGGCATCCCCTACGGTGCGCTGCGGGGCGGAGGCGCCGATATGATGCCGGTCGTCACCAAAGCGGGAGGTTTCGGCGACGCCGACTCCATCGTCACGGCAATGCGGTTTCTGAAAGGCGAGTGAGCGGCCCTCATCGTGTGACCCTCACCCCCGACCCTACTCTCCCTCACTGACGGTCCATCCCCCTGCTCCACCCTCACTGACTCTCCCTCCACCGGAGGGCGAGGACCACTCCCAATGAAGGGGAGCATCCCTCGGCCCGAGGGCGAGAACCATTCCCACCGAAGGGAGAACCATCTCCCGACGATCAGGAGAGGGGAGACGAGCGGGAGAAGGGCCGGGGATGAGGGCGCCCAATTCGCGCTACACTTCTCCAGGCGAACGTCTAATTACGCCGACTACTTGGATTATGTTGAAAGGCACACTCTTTCGTGGTTGAACGCGATTACATCCTCCGCTTGATCAAGCAGATGACTGAGGCGCTGGCGATCATCTTTCGTCTGGAACGGGGCGGCGACTACCTCGAGGCGTTGCGCGTCATCGACAGCACCTATCAGCAACTCCTCGGACTCGACGCCAATACCATCGCCAGCCTGCCCGCCGAGGCACTCCTCTCGCTCATTCGCTCTTCCGGCGCGGGGTACCAGGGGCAGCAAGCCGTCTCCGAGCGCCTGACCGTACTGGCCAACCTGCTCCAGGCCGAGGGAGATATTTACCAGGGGCTCGGGAAGACTGATGACTCAGCGATGCGACGGTTGAAGGCGCTCGACATTCAGTTGGCCATCCTCACCGGAGAGGATCCGTCCTCCACACGGGCTGCCGACGCTGTCCGCACACTCTTGAACCATCTGGAAGAGTACGAACTGACGGTTCGCACGAAGATCCTCCTCTGGCGCCACTTCGAACAATATGGCGACTTCGCGCGTGCGGAGGACTGGATGTATGAGGCGATGGAAGACGAGAGCGCGCCAGCCGACATGTCACAGCGTGGCATCGCCTTCTATCATCGGCTGCTCGATCAATCCGACTTCGACCTGGTTCATGGCAATCTGCCACGCCCCGAAGTGGAAGCAGGGTTGGCACAGCTCGAATCGGGCCATGCAGGGGGTCAACCGGTCGGATAGGACTCGAACTCTCGAATCAGGTTCGGATTTTCGCGCAGTTAGTGGGAGAAACAGCAACACGATGAGTCAATTCACACCGCAAGAGATCGCCTATTTGCAGAGCCAGCGCCTGGCACGCGTCGCGACGATCAACAGCCACGGCGAGCTTCACGTGGTCCCAACCGCCTATCACTACAACCCCGAAGAGGACACGATCGACATCGGTGGTCATGGCTTCACCGGGAGCAAGAAGTATCGCGACGCGTTGCGCCACGGGCAGGTGGCGATCGTGGTGGACGACTCCGCGGGCCCGGGCAAACCGCGCATGGTCGAGGTGCGCGGTACGGCCAAGGCGTTTGAAACAGGCGGAGAGGCCATCAGTCCCTCGTTTCCGGCACCGATCATCCGCATCACGCCCACATACATCGTGTCGATGGGCGTGAACGACGACGACGTACGGCCGGCACAAGGAAGCGTGCACTTCGACGGGCGACGAGTGGAGTAGCCGGTCGGATCGTGCCTACTCCGGGACCACACGAGGTGCTCCCTTTAGATCCGCCCGACTACTCCTTGATCCCACCACGCGTGAGGTCGTCGGCGTCGAGGAGCCGGTCCAGCTCTTCGGCCGAGAGGTCGGTCATCTCCAGGGCAACTTCCTTCACCTTGCGGTTCTCGGCGTACGCGCGCTTGGCGATCTTGGCTGCGATGTCGTAGCCGATGATCGGGTTGAGCGCGGTCACCATGATCGGGTTGCGCTCCACCACGTCCGCCATCCACTCGCGGTTGACGGTGATCCCTGCGACCGCCTTCTCTGCCAGCACAATTGACGTGCTCGCCAGCAGATCGATCGACTCGAGCAGGTTGTACGCGATGATCGGCAGCATCACATTCAGCTCGAAGTTGCCCATCTGGGCGCTGATGGTGATGGCCGCGTCGTTGCCGGTCACTTGCGCTGCCACCATCATGGCCGCTTCGGCGATGACGGGGTTGATTTTGCCCGGCATGATCGAGGATCCGGGCTGCAACGCGGGAAGCACAATCTCGCCCAACCCACCCTGCGGACCGCTGTTCATCCAGCGCAGATCATTGGCAATCTTCATCAATCCGGCAGCGCAGGCTTTGAGTTGGCCGCTGATCTCGACTGACGTGTCCTGGGCTGCCTGAGCCGCGAAGTGGTCCTCCGCCTCAACGAATGACTGTCCAGTCAAATTGCTCAGTTCGGCTGCCATACGAGCCCCGAACTCCGGATGCGCGTTGATCCCGGTCCCGACAGCTGTACCGCCGATGGCCAGTTGGGCCAGGCGCGGCAGCGAGGAGTTGAGGCGTTCGCGCGCCAGCTTCACCTGGGCGGCCCAGCCACCGATCTCCTGGCTCATGCGCACCGGCATGGCGTCCATCAGATGGGTGCGACCCATCTTCACCACGTCATCCGTCTCGGACGCCTTCTCCTCGAACGTTCTCTGCAGCTTCGCCAATGCGGGAAGCAGATGTTCGGTGATCTCGAGATAGGCGGCGACGTTGATGGTTGAGGGAATGACGTCGTTGCTGCTCTGGCACATGTTGACGTCGTCGTTGGGGTGGATCGGTCGACCGCTGCCGACGATCTGCGCCGAGCGGCTGGCGATCACTTCATTGGCGTTCATGTTGGTCGAGGTGCCGGAGCCAGTCTGGAACACGTCGATCGGAAAATCCGCGTCCCATTTGCCGTCGATGACCTCTTGCGCGGCTTGCTGGATCAGCTCCGACTTCTCAGCGCTCAAGAGCCCAAGGTCGTGATTGACTCGCGCCGCCGCATATTTGATCAATCCCAGAGCGCGGATGAATGAGCGTGGCAGGCGAAGCGAGCTGATGGGAAAGTTCTCGACGGCTCGGGCGGTAGACGCCCCGTACAGTGCGTTCGCGGGTACCTGCATCTCGCCCATGCTATCTCGCTCGATGCGGAATTCCTGCTCGTTCGTCGCTCCACTCATAACCGGCTCCTCGATTTCAGTTGCATGCGTTGCATCTCATCCCTCGGCACCGACACGGACAAATCCCCGCCTGGCAGCATCAAGATACGCGTTCGCTGCCGCAGATACCAGTCCCGCGCTCTGCCGCGAATGACACAGGATTGGCACGGGTGTCCCACTGATTATCACGAACTTTTGACGACCTCGACCGTACGATGGATGTATGAGAATCAGCTGGCGCGCAACTACGTGTAGCCGGTCGGGCCCGCTCTGAAATCATTGTGGCCGGCGGATCGTAGCGAAAGGAAGCGGGGCACGGCAATGCTGTTCGAGATCTTTGTAATTCTATGGCTTGGCGTGTTGATGGTCGCGGTTTACTTCTTCGCCAAGTCGATCAACGAGGCAGTCGCCAAAGGTCGTCAAGACCGACTCTTGCGCTCGGTACAGCGGTCCAAGGTGTATTCGATTCCGGCACATCACTTGAGCCCGACCGGGCACCGTGGACGGCGGCCCGTGCACTAGCACGCGGCGCGCGACGATAAGCAAGAGCTCAACGGTAGCCCCGGCGCTGCAACGAGCGGTCCTGGGCTCACTGCTCTATCGACGGTTGTCGACCTGGCGACTGAGTCGATTCGCTCAGGCGGCCGGCTCCCGAACCGGTGAGAGTTCGTCGGCCGACTCCGGCCGTGCGAACGAGATCATCACCACCGCCAGAATCGGCAGTACGGCCATGGCCGCAAGGCCGGCCGAGTATGTCCCGGTCAGTCCATGCAAATAGGCAATCGGAAGCGGCCCAATTGCCGCACTCGTGATTGAGACCATCATGGCCGCTCCCTGAACGCGGCCAAGGCCGTGACGGCCGTAGATGTGCGCCCAGGTGACGCCTGAGATGATCCGCTGAATTCCACCCGCTGATCCGAGAATCAGTGCGTAGACGACCGCCGCTGCAGGCGAACCGATGAAGCCGACCATCGCAACAGCCCCAAGCAGGAAGAGCATATTCACCGAGAAGAGTCGCTTCGGCCCAAATCGATCGATAGCGAACCCTGCCACCGCCGAGAAGCCGGCCGATGCAATGGCATATGGCACAAAGACGGCGGCGGCCACCGTGGCGTCCAGCCCGCGCTCTGCGAAGATCGACACCTGATGAAAAACGAGCGCGGTCGACACGAACGACGGCGTGGACAATGGGACCGCCAGCAGCCAGAAGAGCGGAGAGGTGAGCACCGGGCGAGAATCGCTCGAGCCGCTCCCCGCCGAACGCCGCACCTCGCCCTCCGGCGGAGCGTCAGCGCCATCAGGATGCAGGCCGATCTGTTCCGGCGTGTCCCGCACCAGGAGAAGCACGCCAGGAATGACGAGAATCCAGACCATCACGCCGAGAAACATGTAGGCATGGCGCCAGCCGGTCTGCTCGATGAGGAACCGCGCCGCGCCGGGCAGGATTGCGTTGGACAGCGCGAAACCGAGCCCAACCACCGCCATCGCTCGACCGCGCCGCCGCACGAACCATGTCGCGGTCAGAAGGGTAGCGTTGATCGGCAATGAGCCCTGTCCTAGAGCGCGCAATGCCGCGAAGGCCAGGAAGAAGGCGACGAACCCCGTGGCAAACGACATGCCGAAGCAGGCGGATCCCAACGCCAACGCGACTGCGGCGACCGTCAACCTTGGACCGTATCGATCCGCGAGGCGGCTCACCAGCAATACGAGGGCCGCGCTCACTCCCGTTCCAACGGCATAGAGGGCCGAGACCGTGGTGCGAGAGAGTCCCGTGTCATGGATGATGGAGTCGAGGAAGACCGAGAAGACGTAGGATTGGCCAGGGCCGGAACTGAACGTGATCAGCATCCCCATGGCCACGATGGCCCAACCATAGAATGGCTTGCGAATCGTTAATTTTGACACGTCACGAAGCGGCGAAACGTCCCCCTTTTCGGCTCTCGATACTCTGCTCGGTAAGGCCGCACCGCAGCGGCTAGACCATCTTGTGCGGGTCCGCCAGCTCACCCTCACTGAAACGGCTGAAGCGCATGTGATGAAGATCGAACGGCGTCGAGCCGTCCACAATCAGCTCCGCCATCACACGCCCAACGATCGGACCCAACGCAAACCCATGACCGCTGAAACCAGTGGCGAAGAAGAAGCCACGAGGTTCGTCGACCTCTCCCATCACCGGCACAGCGTCGGGCGTCGAATCGATCAATCCGGCAAAGACCCGTTTTAGACCGACGTCCTCCAACGAAGGGAACATTGCCCGCAGGGCCTCAAGACTACTCCAGGCAGTCTCGAGATTTGGCTCCGGCTCGACGTCCACCGTGTGAGCGAATGGGTGCGCGCGCGCCGACGATCCGGGCAGGGTGCGCAGCACGTCCTTCACCAGCTCGCCGCCGACACGAAGATTGAACATTTTCCGGTTCTTGATGTAGTTGGCGGCGAATAGTCGGGTACCGCGAAAGCTCTCGGTGGTGATGTCGTAGTCGGAGCGTCCGCCGCGCGCGATGTAGAAATTGCCGCTCGGGCGCTGGCGAAAGGCCACGTCAGGCGCCCAGACGCCGATCTGGGTGACCGGTGGTACGCTCGACGTCTCGGCGACCGTGTTGCGGACTTGGATCTGCGGTAACGAGAGGCCCACGGTACGCGCCAGCTTCTTCGACCAGCCTCCAGCCGCACAGACGACCACCGGTGTGCGCACGGTCCCTTGATCGGTCACCACCGCGCTGACGTGACCGCCACTCACCTCGATGTATTCAGCCGCGCAATAGGTGGCGACCGTCGCCCCGGCGCGCTCGGCGGCTCGGCCAATCGCCGGAGCGACCTTGGTCGGCTCGGCGTGACCGTCGCTCGGAGTAAACATGCCGCCTACAATCGGTCCGTGGATGCCGGGAACGAGATCTCGGATCTGCTGCGCCGTCAGGATGCTGGTATCCAGGTTGAATTCCCGAGCGACGGGAAGCCAATCGCGCAGCTCCTCGAGACGTTCGTCGTCATAGGCAATCTTGAGGTTGCCTGCTTGAACCCACTCGATGTCTTCGCCCAACTCGGCCTGAAGTTCCTGCCAAATCTTGTTTCCGGCCATCATCATTGGGATCTCAGATGGATCTCGTCCCTGCTGTCGCACGAATCCCCAGGCACGGCTCGATTGCTCCGACCCGATACGACCCTTCTCGAGGAGCAACACATTCCCGTGGCGTTTGGCGATCTCCCAGGCGATCGAGGAACCGACGATTCCACCACCGATGACGACGACGTCCGCTTCTGCTGGCAGCATCTCGCTCCTCCATCACGTTCCACCACCTGTGGGTCAAGTACGACACCACGGCGCGGGCTCCTGGCCCGGGCATGTCAAGGCCGCTGCCATCTTGCCGCAGAGAGTCATGACCGTCCACCCGGACGCTCTAGTTGGATTCGTTGAGAGGCGTCAATATGGGGTGGAGCGTTTAGACCGGGCGCTGCGACAGTCGACGCGATTGGTCGCGCAGCACGCGAACCTGCGGCAGCAAGACGCGCGAGTGGACGAGTGGCGCGATCTCTTCGGCGGGACCGGGACTGGCAAAGAGATGTCCCTGTCCATCGGAGCAGCCAAGCCCTCGAAGCTCGCCAAGCTGCCCGATCGTCTCGATGCCTTCCGCGACCACATCCAGATCGAGCGCCTGCCCCGCCGCGATGATCGCAGCTACGAGACGCTGGTTCTGGGAATCACGATCCAGACCTGCGATGAACGAGCGGTCAATCTTGAGGCCATCAAGAGGGAATCGCTTGAGGAAGGAGAGGGACGAATAGCCGGTGCCGAAGTCGTCGACAAAAAGGCGCAGGCCGAGCCGCTTGAGCTCATGCAGCACGTCGACGGCCTGACCCGAGTTGCCCATGAAGAGGGACTCGGTGATCTCGAGGACGAGGAATTCAGCAGGGAACCCAGTCTCCCGAAGAATGCCGGCAACATCGTCGACGATCGATGGGTGCCGAAACTGGAACGTCGAGAGATTGACGGAGAGCGAAAGAGGCGGAATTACCTTGTCACGTTCCTGCCACGCACGAACCTGGCGGCAACTCTCATGAAGGATTTTCTTCCCTAGCTCGACGATCAGCCCGCTCGCTTCGGAGATACCGACGAAGTCTTCCGGGAGAAGCAGGCCACGCTCCGCGTGGCGCCAGCGCATGAGCGCCTCAACGCCGTGCACGAATCCATTGGTGAGATCGACGAATGGCTGAAAATGAACCTCAATCTCGTCTCGTTCGATCGCGCCCTTGAGGTCATGCTCCAGCGCCAGTCGCTCGTGGATCGGCGCCGTCATGCCGCGCTCGAAGACGGCGTAGCGCGCTTTACCGAGATTCTTGGCTCGATAGAGCGCAATGTCGGCGGCCCTCATCAGGTCTTCGGGATTCATCTTGCGCGAACCGCTATGGGCAATTCCGATACTGGCGCTGACTTTGATCACGTCGGCCGGCAAAATGAATGGCTCTGAGAGCGATTTTGCGATCCGATCAGCCGTTTGGATGGCATCGCCGATGCCGGATAGATCCTCTAGAAGCACGGTGAACTCGTCGCCACCCATCCGCGCCACGGTGTCTACGTTACGCACGGCATCGCACAACCGCTTGGCGACCGCAATCAGAAGCTGATCGCCCGTCTCATGCCCTTGCGTGTCGTTGATCAGCTTGAAATTGTCGATGTCGAGGAAGAGGAGTCCGACAATCTGGTCGAGCCGAGAAGCTCGATCCAGCGCGTGGCCCAAACGATCCAAGAAGAGCGCGCGGTTGGCGAGGTCGGTCAGAGGATCGTGAAAGGCTTGATGGGATAGTAGGTCTTGAAGATCGCGACGTTCGGTGATGTCGCGGGCGTTGAGGACTATTCCCTGCACCTCCTGGTCCTCGGTCAGGTTAGTGGCAACGACATCGACATGCCTCCAGCCACCACCACCGTTGCGCATGCGCACTTCGATGTCGGGAGAAATGCCGCTCACCGCCGCCGACTCAATCAAGAATTGGCGAAACCGTGAAACGTCGTCGGCGTGCAAGAGGTCGAGGCAATTGTGGCAGCTCAGGACAAGGGGATGTGGTTCGCCGATCCATTCCCCAAGTGACGGGCTCGAATAGAGGATCGATCCGTCACGCTCGACGACCAGCACGACGCCGGACGTGTTCTGGACCAGCGAGCGAAAACGCGCTTCGCTATGCCCCAGATCTTCCTCGAGGCGCTTGCGATCGGATACGTCGTAGATAACCCCGTGCCAGCACAACGTGCCGTCCTTCGGCGTCTGCACCAGCGCCGCCTCGTTGCGCACCCACAGCATCCGGCCGTCATGAGTCATGACGCGATGCTCCAGCAAGTACCCACCGCGCTCAGCCCGTGCGCGTTCGATCTCCGCGAGAACGGCCTCGCGGTCGTCCGGAAACAGCACGTCGACCCAGATGCCGGGGTTGCTAAGCCACTCATCTTGAGAGTATCCCAGCATCGATTCAAGCTGCGGCGAGATATAGGTCGTGCCGACGTTTGGATCAAGATCCGTTATGTAGATGACAGCGGGGATGCGCTCGACGAGCGAGCGAAACGTATCTCCTCCGACGACCTCGGGCATGGAGTATTTGGGAGTCGCCGGGAGGCTTCGAGCCAGTATCGTGATGTAACGTGGTTTGCCGCCGAGCCAGACGACCACACCATTGAGCGAAAGGGAAATCGGGTCTCCACGATCGCGTAGAAAGGACGCCACCCACTCGAGGTTGGCCTCACGTTTGGAGCGAAGCCGGTCGAGCATTCGGTCGGTCAAGTCGCGGCTCTTCTCGTCCATTATCGAGGTGAGCGGAAGACCGGCCAGCGATAAATCGTTGCTTCGTGTCAGATGGTGAAAGACGTCATTGACCCGCAGAATTCGGCCGTCGACCGACACGACGAGGTGCGCGACGGGTGAGTAGGAGACGACGCTGGTGAAGAGCTCCGGCCCGTGGTAAAGGAGCAACTGTTCGGTAGACGGAACGGAGAACCGCTCGCTTCCGTGAATCGATTCAAACTGATCGTCACTTAGCCTGGCAGTGTTGAGCTCGCTCGACGTCATGCGACGGCCACTAAAGATGGTCCCAGGCGCCGCTCATTGCGCCGAAGGAGAGCTTTCTCTGCGACCCAGCTGAGCGAAAAGCGTACAGCGTGCAAAACGACACCTTCGATATTCGTTGCAGTCGTCCATTGTAGATCGCATGTGGCACGAAGACGTATTCCTCGATCCTCGCCTACAGTATAGGAAACCAAGGCCGTTCGCGGGCATCACCAATTGGTCTGAATCAAGTAATACCTTAGACCCGCGTCGCGGGCGCCAGATGTCAGTCGAGACGGTCAGAAGGTACCGACGCTCAAGAACGACTCCGCTTGCGCTCACCTATTACATCTGCGATGTTCCGGGGAGAATCGGGAAGCAGCACCTCAGGGCTGAGAGGTAGGACCATGAGCGAAATCAACCTCGATGAGATCAAGCAGCGGATCGCGGACGAGGTGAAACGGCTTCATCCGCGCTTGGTCTCAATGTCACACACTCTGCACGACAACCCGGAGATTCTGTTTCAGGAGCACATCGCCTCCGATCTATTGACCAACGAACTCGACGAGCAGGGCTTCGAGGTGGAGCGAGGAGTGGCCGGGCTCGACACTGCCTTCGTCGCCACCTACGGCAAAGGTGAGCCAGTGGTCGGCTTCCTGGCGGAGTACGACGCGCTGCCGAAGATCGGGCACGCCTGCGGGCACAATCTGATCGCCACGTGGAGCGTCGGAGCTGCCATCGCCATGCGTCGAGCGTTGCCTGAGTTTGAAGGGACGATCAAAGTGATCGGGACGCCCGGAGAGGAAGGCGGCGGTGGCAAGGTGATCCTGGCCGACGCCGACGTCTTCGATGGGCTGAGCGCGGCGATCATGATGCATCCGCGCGACACCACGTATCTCGACCGCGGCTCACTGGCTCGCACCGTGTTCGACATCGAGTTCTTCGGCAAGAGCGCGCACGCGTCCTCATCGCCGGAGCGGGGCGTCAACGCGCTCGACGCCATGCTGCAGGTCTTCTTCAGCATCAACGCCTTCCGCCAGCAGATGCCGCCCAACAGCCGTATCCATGGCGTCATCAGCCACGGCGGTGAGGCTCCAAACGTGATCCCCGATTACACGGCCGCCCGCTTCCTGGTTCGCGCCAAGGAGCAGGAGCACCTGGAGCAGCTCCGGCAACGCTTCCGCGCCATCGTCGAAGCAGCGGCGCTGGCGACCGGTTGCCGCACCGAGATCCACGAGGGGCTCAGCTACCAGGCGCGTGTCTGCAATGCGGCTTTGGTCGAAACGTTCGGCGAGAATCTGACGGCGCTCGGAATCACGCCAGAGGTTCCACCGGCTGACGGCGGAGTCGGCTCCAGCGACATCGGCAACGTGAGCCGCATCGTGCCAACTATTCACCCGTACCTGCAGATCTGCGATCCGGGCGTTGGCGGGCACACGCCTGAATTCGCCCAGGCGGCCGCCACCGAGCGAGCCGATGAACTGACGGCCACCGGCGCGACGGTTTTGGCGTGGACTGCGGCAGACGTGCTGCTGCGGCCCGAGGTGCGACAGCGACTGCGCGAATCATTCAAGGATCAGCTCGGATACGAGCCGCGCAGCTAGCGGGGGAGACGTTCGATGCCCGACTCCAAATGGACCTATCTGCCATCAGAGGGCGTCTCGCTGGATGTGGATCGTCCGTTTTACGATCGTCTGGCGCGAGAGACCGATTCGAGACGGCTCATCGAGTCAATCACTGTGCCGATTCGTTCCGGTAATGCCTGGCCGGTGCTGGCTGGTCAGATCTGCCGCATCGTGGCCATCGAGGGCCCGCAGGTCGCCGACTTCAACGCCTGGAATCTCCACAACCCACGCGAGCGTTTCTGGGCGGCACGCACGCGCCAGCTTCAAAGTGCACATGTGACGACCTACGATCGGCTCTGGTCGACGCTCCCCTATTTGCGACCGATGCTCACGATCACCAACGAAACGATCAACTATGGCGTCGACGAAGACGGCGCACGCTGCCACGACCTATTGGGCTCACGCTGCGATCCCTACGTCAACAAGATCCTGACCGGCGAGGAGTTCGACTTTCACTGCCACTCGAATCTGACGCGCGCCATCCTCCCCTATCGCCTGACCGAACAAGACGTCCACGATGTGCTCAATATCTTCCAGGTGACCGGGTTGGACGAACATGGCCACTACTTCATGAAGCCGAGCCCAGCGAAGCAAGGGGACTTCTTCGAGTTCTTCGCGGAGATCGACCTCCTCTGCGCCATCTCCACCTGCCCCGGGGGCGACCTCTCGGTGCCGCTCTGGGGACCCGAGGCTGGAGACCCGCTGCCCACGTGCAAACCGCTCGGAGTCGAGATCTACCAGCCGGATGCATCTCTCCTCAAAGGGTGGCGATCTCCGGAGCCCGCAAACTACGCGGGAAATCATGGAATGAACATGCCAATTTTTGGACGCTAGCGAACAGAACTCAGGGAAGGAGAATCGCCATGTCGTTCGATGACATTCTGCGCGACCTCTCGGTCGACAACGCCTGGAATCACATTCTGCACATCACCGAGCAGATCCCATCGCGCCTGGCCGGCACCGAGAACTCGCGCCGTATGGCGGAGTATGCCCACGATACGTTCGGCAAAGCCGGACTCAGCAGTGAAATGCACAGCTTCCCTGGCCTCGTCTCGATCCCAGAGCCCGCCACGGTGCGCGTGCTGGCGCCAAATCAATACGAGATCATCGCCAACACACTGGGGCATTCGGCTTCGACCGAGGGCATCGAGGCCGAGCTGATCTACGTCGGCTCGGGCGCCGAATCGGACTATGAGGGCAAGGACGTGCGCGGCAAGATCACCCTCTCGGAGCTCTCCTATTCACCTGCGCGCCACGAGAAGGCGTTCATCGCCTGGAAGAGGGGCTCGATCGCGCAGATCATGATGAACTGGGGAGACGAGCAGAACGAGGCCGTGCCGTTCGGATCGATGAAGTCAGCCTGGGGCAACCCGACGCCGGAGACGCTCGAAACGGAGATGCCGGACCTGCCATGCGTCGGTATCGCACGCACCGAGGGATTGCGGCTCAAGGAGCTCTGCCAGCAGGGCACGGTGCGCGTCTGGCTCAACGCCAAAGCCGACAATGGCTGGAAGCCGCTCACCATGACGACCGCCGAGTTCGGCGCCACGCGTGACCGGCAGTTCCTGTTGATGGGCGGCCACATGGACTCCTGGTTCGGGCCGCAAGCCACCGACAATGCCGCCGGAGACGCCTGCATCATGGAACTGGCGCGCGTCTTCCGCCAGCACGAAGACGATCTACGACGTGGGCTGGTAGCCGGGCTCTGGATGGGCCACGAGACCGGCACGATGATCTCCTCGTCACGCTTCGCCGATATCAATTGGGACCGGCTGCGACGCTCCTGCGTGGCCTATCTCATGATCGATCAACCGGCAATCGTCGACTCCTCCGTCTGGGACGTGAACTCGACCGACGACATCCAGTCCTACGCGATGCAGGTCGCGCGCGGTGTGCTCGGCGACATGCCGATGCGTTGGCACCGGCAGCAGAAGAATGGCGACTCGTCCTTCTTCGGTGTTGGGCTGCCCTGCATCGCGGGCGAGATGACCTACACCGACGAGGAGATACAACGGACGGCGCTGGCGTCGTTGGGCTGGTGGCACCATTCGATCGAAAACACGATCGACAAGCTCGATAAAGACCGTCTCGCACTCCATCTGCGTGTCTACGCTAACTGGATGTGGGGGCTCCTGACCGCGCCGATCCTGCCTAACGAGTACAGTCCGCTGGCGGATCGTTTCGTCGAGCGGCTAACCCAGCTCGCCGAGTACGACATGCCCGCAATCGACATGCGGGCGACGGCGGAGCAAGCGCGCGAGTTTCAGACGCTTGCTGAACGACTCGACGAACAGTCCGACGCCTGGCGCCAGCGTCTGCCCGGAAATCCTGCAGACGGTGAACGTGCGGCAGACCTGCTCAACCACGCCAAACTGGAGCTCTCACGCACGTTGGTGCCGATCGCGTCGACCAACGTCGGGCCGTATGGTCAGGACCGCTACGGCCACGCCTGGCAGACGCAGATGATCCCCTCGCTGGTAGCCTATCCCGAAGTTGCGGGCTACGATCGGGATTCGGAGGAGTTCCAAACCTGGTGGGTAGAAATGGCACGGGCGCGCAATCGCGTAACCGATGCGCTCGATCGCGCCAATGAAGTGCTGCGAGACACGTTGGACGAGTTGGGGTGATGGCTGGGCGAGCGGAAGTCATCGTAGAGGCGGGACTGCCGAAGAATTGTCTGCCAATTCACGAGCGAATCGCAACAGAAGGGATGTGATCATGGGTGAATCTGTCCTGAAGGATGGTGACTCGCCAACGGCGGTGACCACGCCCAAGCCGTACGAGCCAATACCGCTCGATTTCGAGCGCCTGCCGGTCGAGGAGAGTTTGAGGCGCTCACGGGAGTTCCTGGCGACCATGCGCAAGCGACGCAGCATTCGCCGCTTTTCGTCTGACCCGGTGCCGTTCGAATTGATCGAGAACGCGATTGCGACGGCCGGTTCGGCACCATCCGGTGCCAATCAACAGCCCTGGACCTTCGTGGTCGTCTCCGATCCCGAGCTCAAACGTCAGATGCGCGAAGCCGCCGAGGCAGAAGAGCGCTCCTTCTACGAGCATCGCATCTCGGATGAGTGGCGTGCCGCGCTCGTGCCACTTGGCACCGACGAGGTGAAGACACATCTTACTGACGCCCCCTACGTCGTGGTGGTCTTCGAGCAACCGTTCGGCCTCGAGACGGACGCTGACGGCAACGAGCAACGGGTGAAGCATTACTACGCCCAGGAGTCGGTCGGAATCGCGGTCGGACTCTTCCTGGCCAGCATCACGGAAGCGGGACTCTGCGCGCTAACGCACACACCGAGCCCGATGAACTTTCTGCGCACGCTCCTTCAGCGGCCGCGCAATGAGCGCCCATTCGTGGTGTTGCCGATCGGCTATCCGGCGAAGGACGCGACAATCCCTGTGCACGCGCTCGAGAAGAAGCCATTGGACCAAATTCTCATCAAGCTGTAGATGCCGCTGAAGCGGTGCAGACGCGACCTGCTATGATGCCGAGAAACGCGGTCGAAATACGAAGGAGAAGAGGGAACGCGATGACGTCCACACAAAACCAAGTTGAGGTGATTCAGACCGACAAAGCCGCCGCGCCGATCGGCCCATACTCACAGGCCATCCGAGCTAACGGCTTCATCTTCGTCGCGGGCGAAAAGGGAATCGATCCCACGACCAACAAGATGGTCGAGGGAGGCATCGCCGCCGAGACGCGCCAGACGCTCGAGAACGTCAAGAACATTCTGGAGTCGGCCGGTTCGTCCCTTTCCAAGGCCGTGTCGACCGCCGTCTACATGACCAACATCGGCGACTTCGCCGAGATGAACAAGGTCTACGCGGAGTACTTCACCGTCACGCCTCCGGGCCGCACGACGGTTGGCGTCACGGCACTCCCGGCAGGTGCACAGGTGGAGATTACGGTCACCGCGCTGGAATAAATCTGATGCCGCGGGCGACGGGGCTCCCCTATCGCCTTGCGGTAGCGGCAGGTTAGGACTGGAGAGATTCTTCGCTTCGCTCAGAATGACAAGATAGGCATATACGTCATTATCTTGTCGTTGTGAACTACGGTGAAGGATCTCTTTGCGGTTGCGCGGAGATGCACGCAGTTGAACGGCAACCTCTACGCCTTCCCCAGCTCTTCACGGGCGTAGCGCGCTAAACGGTCCAGCTCATCGACGTAGATGCGACGGAGCATGCGAGGCGCAAAGATGCGCTCGACCATACCCCGCACGCCGGCCGTCTCCCAGCGCGATTCGATGCGCACCCGGCAACTCTCGCCCTGCGGCACGAGATGAAAGGTCGTCTCCATCGGCGGCTCGGAATACGCCTCACGGATGACCGTTCCCGGCTGGGGCTCGTCGACCGCACCATGGAAGATCCGGGACTGTCCACCCGCTGTGAAGCGGAAGGTTATCTCAGTACCCGCGCCAAACCCGCCGTGTTCGACCTTGTATTCGGAGAACTCCGGCGGAAGGAACTTGTGGTGGTGCTGCGCGTAGTCGGCTATGAAGCGGTAGACGTCGTGTTGCGACGCCTCGACCAGTCCTTCTTGAAAGATGCGAATCTCGGCCACCAGTCACCTCCATCCGACTGACGAAGGGAGCCCGCTACTCGTCTCCGACCGGTGCGCTGTCCTGTGGCTCGTAGCCGAGCGCATCGCGAGCGTGCTGTAAATCCCAGAACTGGCGCGGATTATTGGAGATGCCGTAGACGACCGCCCAGTTCAGATCCTCAACATCCAGGCAGCGCTGGATCAACTGCGCGCAATCCCGCTGGCTGAGCCAGGTGCACCGCATGCGCTTGAAACGCTCCTCCGGAGGCAGGTTGAGCAGAGCCGGAGACTTAGCGCGGACCGATTCGGCGCGCGGATCGTCCTCCTTCGTCACCGTGCCGATGCGCAGGCAGAAGGCTTTCAGGCCGAAACGATCGAGATAGTAGCGACCGAGTGCCTCACCGTAGACCTTGGAGACGCCGTAGAGAGAGTCTGGTCGCACTTCGACTGTGTGATCCCAGGCCCGCTTATCATCGAGCGCGTAGAGGCTGGGCTGGTTGTCGAACTCATACATGCCGATCGAGTGGTTGGACGAGGCAAACACGACCCGCTCAACTCCGGCCCGGTGCGCCGCCTCGTAGACGTTGTAGGTGCCGATCAAGTTGTTCGGCAGCACATCCTCCCACGGCGACTCGACCGACACCGACGCCGCCAGATGAACCACAGCGTCCATCCCTTCGAATGCCGGTTGAATGGCATCGAGGTCGGTGATGTTGGCGACGGTGCTGGGGAAATCCGCCGGTTCCAGCGTAAGCGCGTGCAGATCATAACGGTCGCCGAGATGCGTCCGAACGGCGGTACCGATCGTTCCAGCGGCACCGGTCACCAAGACGCGCTTTCTTGTCTTTGCGTTAGACGTCAATGAACACCCCTTGCTTTTGCTCGACTTCCGTCGCCCGCGGCGTCGACTCATCACTCAAGACGACCGGAGGCGTGGGCTTTTCGTTCACGCGAAGCTGGAAAACATCTGGCCGAGCATAGTGGCCCACCACGTCCAGGTCGAACTTGCCTCGCGCGATCTCGTCCAGATCCAGATCGGCGGTGAGAATGGCTTCCTCCTCGAAATTCGGCCCGGCCAATACTTCACCGAGCGGCGAGATGATCATCGACCCACCTCGCGAGAGGATCTGATCGGGGTCGTCTCCCTGGATGGCGTCATAGTCGAGTGGGTAGTCTCGTCGCCGCGCGAACTGGTTACAGGAGAGGACGAAGCAGCGCCCTTCGAGCGCGATGTGCCGCATGCTGGCCGTCCAACCGTCGCGACCGTCTGCGGTCGGCGCGCAGTAGATCTGGATGCCCTTGGCATACATCGTCATGCGCAGCAGCGGCATGTAGTTTTCCCAGCAGATGACCGCGCCAAGCTTGCCGATCGACGTGTCAAACACCGGCAGCGTCGAGCCGTCGCCATAGCCCCAGACAAGCCGTTCGGCGGCAGTCGGCATCAGCTTGCGATGCTTGCCCAGGTACTGACCGTCATTGCCGAAGAAGAGGACGGTGCAATAGAGCGTCCCACCGTCCCGCTCGATGACGCCCATCACCAGGAAGACGCCGTTTTCGCGAGCCATGGCCGACAGTCGATCGACCGCTGGGCCAGGGACGTCGATGGCCGATTCCCAGTAGCGCCGAAAGTCGTCGCGTCCCTCGGCGCTGCGAGAGCCGACGGCACTACCGAAGGTCAGGCCGCGTGGATAGCAGGAGACGAAGGCCTCCGGAAAGACGATGAGCTCGGCTCCCGAAGCGGACGCGCCCACAATCAGGCGCTCGGCTTTATTGAGCGTCGCCTCCACGTCGAAGGCGACGGGCGCCGCCTGAACCACGGCTGCATGAACGATCGTCATTCTCCCCCCTTTCGCGTCGGTCCTGCGCGATCTCCCCGCGCTCTATCAGTATCGTGGCTTTCTGGTGTTGCGAGCAACGATGTCGCCTGTCGCGACTGGCCCGTTGCGTGTCGGAGTAGTGTAATAGCGATCGGGGCGAGCCACTTCTGGCCGTCACTCCGAGATCCTGCATGCGTAGCTGGGCACAAAGGAGCAGTCGTTGCGCCGCCGAGTAAGTCGTCGAGTTTGGGGCACTGGAGTCGTACTGGGAATCGTCCTCGTCTTCCTGGCTGGAGTGATCTGGTGGGGCATGGCGGCGTCGAACGACCCGCAATTCCAGAACCAGGTCTTGATGCCGAGCATGCGCGGAACCGATACCTACCTGGTCAATCTATGGCTGGGTTCGTCACCGGCACACGTTGGGTCGAACCGGGTGACCACGCAGGTCACCAGCACCATCGGCACCGCGACGCCGCTCGACAGCGTCGTCCTCTACCTGACGGGGCCAGGCGCTGGGGCACCATTGACGGTGACGACCTCGCCGGACTCTGCCAAAACCGATGGGTTCAGCGCACCGGTGCAATTCGATTCACCTGGCAAATGGCAGATCACGGTGGAGATCCACAACGGTGACGTTACTCGCACCACCACCTTCACGATCTCAGTGACCTAACCGTCCGCGGCCGAATCTGACCTCAAAGGTCACGCGATCAGCTCCCCTGGATTACGCAAAACGACGTGAGTCACCGGGGGCATGTCCTCTGCGGTAATTTCCATATCTGTTTCTGGCATATGCGCGTTTCGCGCTCGGCGGATCTGGCTCCCTCTCGGAACCGTCCGATCACCCTCTCGGTTCGTAATGACGACAAGCGTCTTGTTACCGCGTCCGCACCGAAGGAGGATCGCATGCATCGCACACATCTCGGATTCTGGACCATGGCATCCGTACCGCTCTTCCTGGCAGGTCTGGCACTGATGGCGACGAATTGGATCGACGGTCGGACAACCGAGATCGCGTTCACCGTTGGGTTGATGGTCGTCGGCATCGTGGCATTGCTCGTGGTGGGCGAACCACCGACCGACGAGGCGACGCAATCTGAGGACGTGACGGCGCGCCGGGCCGATTGGCTGCCGCTCGGTGTCATGGCTGGCTTTGTCGCCACCACCCTCTTGACGGCCGGACTCATGTTTTCCTACGAGGTGGCCAGCATCGCGGGCTCAAATGGAGCGA
Source organism: uncultured Chloroflexia bacterium (assembly GCA_963822235.1). Lineage (GTDB taxonomy): Bacteria > Chloroflexota > Chloroflexia > Thermomicrobiales > Thermomicrobiaceae > CALAGB01. The sequence goes on along the minus strand of CAWGGU010000001.1, from coordinate 405,798 downwards.
CGGCCACCTTCTTTGACCGCTGGCTCTGGTCGTTGACCCACAACCCCGTGACTGAGACCGCACGAGTCAACCTGGCAGTGGCGTTGATCCTCCACTTTGGAGCCGGTATTCTGCTCGGCGCCCTGTATGCCGGGTATATCGAACCTCGCCTGCGCGGAGCGGGTTGGCGCAAGGGGATCATCTTCGCGCTCGTTCCGTGGCTGCTATCGCTGATCGTCTTTTTCCCGGTCATTGGTGGCGGATTTCTTGGGCTCTCACTCCACGCCGGGCCACTGCCGATCATCGGCAATCTCGTCCTGCACTTGATCTACGGCGTCACACTGGGCGGTGTCTATGCCGTGGAGCGCTGGCAGACCGAGAGTGGTGTGCCGGACGGTGAAGATGAGCGCCGGGCGCTCGATCGGTCGCAACGAGCCTCAGCGCTCGGTGTCGCCTTCGGCCTCATGGCCGGCGGATTCGTTGGCGAGGCGGCGGCAAGCGTGCTCGCTCCAGGGCAGGACAGGCTGCTTGTCGCGGTCATCGCCGCCCTGATCGGGAGCGGAGTGGGGTTCATGCTCGGCTCCTATGCCGGTCTTTCGCCCGAGACGCACAGGCAGTAACCTCCCGGCACAATTCAACTGGCCGATGCGTCGTCGCTGGATTCCAGCGGCGACGCTTGTCTATGACTCAGGTAAAACGCTTCCCCTTCCGATTTCCACATCTGGTACTATCTGCGGGTACGTGACTTACATTCATAATCAATGGGAACCGTTCGTGGTACCGGCGATCCTCACAGCGCATGGGTGAGGGGCCGGTTGATGGAGAATCTCAATGACGGCGATCGTTGCCGCGGCCTGGAGAGTCGTTCTGCGACGCGCTCAGGCAAACTGGCCGATTCTCGGCGCGGCGATGCTCACGATCCTGCTGGCGACGACCCTCCTTTCAGCCGGACCGATCTACGCGGGAGCAGTGACGCTAAGCGGGCTTCGACGCACCCTCCACGACTCGCCGACCACCAAGGCTGACGTCGAAATTTCGATCTTTTCCGCCAATGGTGAATACCCCTCGGTCGACAAGATCGCCACCGACGCGATTCCGGGGGCGTTCGCGACTACGGGCGGCGCGGTGTATCGCTCGGGACGCTCTGAATCCTTCGCGTTGCCCGATCAACCGGCTGACAGCGTCAAAAATCTGGCGGTTCTGGGCTTCTTCCAGCGTATTCAAGATCATGCAACGATCGTCGACGGCGATTGGCCTCAGACCTCCAGCGGCGGTCCGGTCAACACCGCGATCCCGGATTCGACCGCCAAGCTGCTCAACCTCAATGTGGGAAGCACGTTCAGGTTGGTCAGCCGCCGCATCGAGACCTATACCGTGGACGTCAAGATTGTCGGTATCTATCACGTCAACGACCCGAACGATCCTTTCTGGTGGGACGACGAGCTCGATACGAAGGGCGTCCAGAACGGAGCCTCGTTCGTCACATACGGTCCGTTCATCACCACTACAGACGATTTCTTTAGCCATCAGGGTGGATTGGCCGCTCAAGTTGCCTGGCGTATCTACCCGAATTTCGACAATCTGACGGTCTCGGAGGTCTCGGCGCTGATCGGTGGAGTCGAAACACTTCAGCCTCGATTGAATTTCCACCGCGGATCGAACGATCAGTTCCAGGTCAGCACGTCGCTGAATCAGATCCTGCGCACGGCGCAGAAGTCGCTGCTGGTGACCCGTTCCGGCGTCCTGATCGTGACGGTCCAGCTGGCCATATTGGCGGGCTACGCGCTGCTGCTGACGTCGAATCTGTTGGTCGAGCAGCGACGAATCGAGACCGGTCTGCTCCACTCGCGCGGTGCCAGTACGACGCAGATCGTCATGATGGCGCTGATGGAGGCGCTGATTCTCGCGCTGCCCGCGGCCATTGCGGGTCCCTGGCTGGCCGCCCTCTCGCTTCGAATCTTCAACCACATAGGTCCCCTTGCGTCCATTTCGTTGCCGGTCAATCCGGAAGTGACGCGTGATGCCTACGCGCTGGCATTCGTCTCGGCATTCGGCTGCGTCTTGGCGCTTGGTGTCCCGATGCTGCAATCGGCGCGCACCTTCGTGCAGGCGCGCGCGTCTCGTGGCCGAGAGGCGTCGCAGGGATTGGCTCAACGAGCCGGAATCGACGTGCTGCTGCTGGCCGTCGCCGGTCTCGCCTATTGGCAGCTGAGCCGCTATCGCGGCGCGATCACGCAGACCGTTCAGGGACGACTGGGTATCGACCCATTCCTTGTTGCCGCGCCGGCCATCGGGCTCGTCGCCGGAGCGATCATCGCCCTGCGCGTCGTGCCGCTTCTGGCACGTATTATCGACCGAGCCGCCGCACGCCAGCGCGGTCTGGTGGCAGCTTTGGGAGCCTGGCAGGTGTCGCGGCGACCGCTGCGCTACGCACGTTCGGCCCTCTTATTGATGATTGCTATGGCCATCGGTCTGTTCGCGCTTTCGTACGGCTCGACCTGGGAACTGTCACAGAAGGATCAGGCAAATTATCAAGTCGGCGCGGACGTCCGCTTGAGCCCGGACATCCGCATCGGTTCGTCGATACCGGAGATGAATCTGGCGCAGGCGCAGCGACAGGTTGACGGCGTCAACGCCACAATGCCGACCAACTCCGACACCTTCGAGGTTTCGCGCACGGCTGGATCCGGACAGATTCTGGCGCTCGACGCCGCACAAGCTCCGTCGATCGTTGCCTTCCGACCAGATCTTTCGAACCGATCGCTGGCCGACCTGATGCAGCCGCTCACCTCCAAGCGGCCGCAGATCCCCGAGGTGGATATCCCGGGCACACCGCAACAGCTCGCATTCGACGTTACCCTGACGCTCGACCCGTTGACGGGTGGATCTCAAACCGCCCCACGCAACACGGACATCTCGCCTTCGCTCGATCTCGTTCTGCAGGACGCAACCGGGCTTCTGTTCCGCGCCACGATCGGGCACATCAGCCAAACCGGCTCGCCCCAGCGACTGACCGTCCCACTCGCCTATCGCATGACCAACGGTGACGTGGCACTGCCGAGCTACCCGCTCAAGCTGGTCAGCTTCAATTTTGGTGTCATCCCCCTGCGAGGCGTTACCCGCACCGGAACCTTTCTCCTGTCGGATGTGATGGCGAACGATCAGCTGACCGGCGACATCTGGACCTCGGTCCCGATCGATTGGTCCGGATTTGGCTGGTCAAGCACGGAGGTGGGACTCTCGATCGTTCCGTCGATCCAGCCGGATGAAAACGCGCCAAATGGAGGATTCGCGGCCAAGTTCAACACGGGCGCTTCTCGCGGCAACGGACTGTTCCCACTGACGTTCGCCTTCCAGCCGAATGGTGACCGCCCGTCCACCGCGATGACGGTCATCGTCAACAGCGAGTTTTTGAAGGCGACCGAGTCCAAAGTTGGTGACACCATCTCGCTCGACCTGGCCGATAGCCGCCGCCAGGTGACGATCGCCGGCGTGGTATCGACCTTCCCGACGCTCGACCCGGACAAGCCGGCGGTGGTCGTCGATTTCCCGACACTCGTGATCCAGCAATATGAGTACAACGGACGGATTCTCGATCCAGAGGAATGGTGGGTTGCTACCACGCCAGGCAAGAGTGACAACGTGGCCACCGCGCTGCAGAAGCCGCCTTATTCGAGCCCCAAGGCGCAGACGAGATCCGACCGAAACCTGACGCTGCGCACCGATCCGGTCGCGCTGGGGATCATCGGCGCCCTCTCGCTCGGGTTCGTGGCGGCTGCCCTCTTCGCGGCCATCGGATTCGCCGTCAGCTCCGCCGTTTCGGCACGCGAGCGTCTGACTGAGTTCGCGCTGTTGCGGGCGCTTGGCCTCTCAACCCGCCAACTCTCCAGCTGGCTCACGCTCGAGAATGGATTGCTCGTCTTCTTCAGCATGGCGAGTGGAACGGTGCTCGGTCTGCTGCTGGCTTTCTTCATCCTGCCACTCGTTTCCCTCACGCAAGCCGCCGTGCAGACCGTGCCAGCCATCACCGTGGTCATCCCGTGGCGCTCCATCGTGCTCCTCGAAGCGACCAGCTTAGTCGCGCTGGCGATCGTGGTGATCATCCTCGCGACCATGCTGCGGCGCATCGGCCTTGGGTCGTCGCTGCGGCTGGGGGAGGAATAGTCGTGGCACGCGCAACGGCCAGGCCGCAAAACAGCCAGATCAAGGGTGCGCCGAGTCTCGTCACTGCGGTCCTGCGGCGACTGCGAGTCGAGCGTCCGCAGGCCGGGGCCATGATGGCGATGATTTTGGTGACGACGCTGATCTTCGCCGCGGTTCCGCGCCTCTTCAACCAGGTTTCCGATCGCGGGCTCCGTTATTCCGTGAGCAATGCGGCGGTCTACGAGCGCAACCTGGTGATGTCACAAGGTGGGCGGATCGATCCTGGTCCGGCCAACGACGTCTTCGCTCCGGTCGATCAAAAGGCGGTGCAGTTCCAGCAGAGTCTGGCTCCGTCGATTCAGTCGGTGATCGATCATCACGTCTACGTCGTCGACGCTTCGCGCTACGAGTTCGTCGATGGTGCGGGAACGTCCTTCACGCGCTATATCACCATGCGTTACCAGCAGAACCTGCCCGACCACATCAAATTAGTCCAGGGCCGCATGCCCGATCACACCGGCGACACCTTCACGACCACCGGTAACTCTCCGCAGCAGTTGAAAGTGCTCGAGGTCGCCATGTCTCAGGCGACCATGGACTCGTTGCACGTCAAACTCGGCGACACGATCCCGATGCTGCCGGACACCGACGACCGTATGACGCGTGTTCCGAACGGTGAAGGGCTTCCCTTACTCGCATTGCGTGTCGTCGGGGTCATCAGCGTGCCCAATCCCAACGAGGACTATTGGTACGCGCTGCCGGAGATCGACGAAGCGGCAATCGAGGATGACGGCAACAACACGCGCGTCTATGCCACGGCAATCTTCTCTCCGAGCGAGTACGGAGACATCCTCAAGGACACCTCACCCGGATTGATGGGTTACACGTATCGCTATTACGTCAACCCCGGCAAATTCAACGCCGGAATCTTCGACACGCTCGCGGCTGACATGCGTCGCCTCGACGCCCAATACGGATCGCTCTTCTCGGGTCCACCAACGTCGATCTCCGTCGCCTCGCAACTGAGCAAGATCCTGAATCAGTTCGCGCTGCAGCGGCGACTCACGATCTCGATCCTGTCGCTCGGCGTGATCGGCTTGCTCGTCATCGCCATGGCGACCATTGGATTGGTCGCGGCCTTCATCGCCGAGAATCGTCGCGACAACATTCGCCTGTTGCGTGGGCGCGGTGCGTCTGCCTGGCAGATCATCAGCACGCAAGCGGTGGAGGGGCTGCTCCTGGGGATCCCGGCCGCGATCGTCGGAGTGGGGCTCGCCACGTTCTTCGTGCACTCACGCACGAGCCTGTTGTCGATCTACGTATCGGCGGGCATCGTCGTCGTTACCATCATCTTGCTGATCGCCGCACTCTGGCCGCTTGCCCGTCGCGGACTCGGAACGCTCGAGCGAAACGACGTTCCGATCCGGCAGACATCACCACGCCGCGTCGCGATCGAAATCTTCGTCGTCGTGGTCGCCGGCATCGGTATCTACCTGCTGCGACGTCGCGGGCTTGCGGGAGACAGCTCCAGCGCCGAGCTTGGAGGCTTCGATCCATATCTGGCAGCCGTTCCCGTTCTGCTCGGACTGGCGACCGGGCTGGTCGTCCTGCGGCTCTACTCGCTCCCGATCCGGCTGCTGGCCTGGAACGCATCGTACCGATCCGATCTCGTGCCCTTCCTCGGCTTTCGGCGCGTAGCGAGGCAGTCCAGTGCCGCCGCGGTTCCACTACTCATTATTCTGCTGTCGATCGCCATCAGCGTCTTCTCGTCGGTGATGATGCACAGCATCGACGTCGGACAGGTCAACACGTCCTGGCAGACGGTTGGTGCTGACTACCGTCTCGACACGGTCGGTCCCTCATCCATCCCGAGTGACTTCACGCTCGACAAGGTCCCGGGAATCAAGGCGACCGCGGCGGCTAGCCTTCAGCAGAATCTGATACTGGTCGCGGATCAACCCCTCTACGGCACGTTCAACATGCTGGCCATCGACACGACTGCATACGAAAACGTGGTCGGCGGTACACCGGTCGATCCGCATTTCAATGCCGACCTGCTCAGCCAGCAGACCGGCCCCGACGTCGGGACACCGAAGTCACCGATCCCGGTCGTCGTGTCGACACGTTGGGTCACGAACGCGCTGCCGAAAACCGGAGATCATTTCTCCGTGATGTTCGGTCAGCAGCCCGTCGCATTCGTGGTTAGCGAGGTTCGCGATCGTTTCGTCGGTGTCTCTTCGAACTCTTCATTTGCGATCGTCTCGCTACCGAGCATGCAATCGATCCTCCGTGCGAGAAACGTGCAACCGACTTCGCTTTTTGTGCGCGCACCTGATAGCTCGGAACAAGCCATCAAGGACGCGATCGACGCACAGTACGCGCCGGTCACACTTACGTCGCGGGCTGATCAATATGCTCGCGTTCATGACTCGCCGTTGATCTCCGGCTCGGCGCGCGGCTTCGAGATCGGCATCGCCCTATCGGCGGCTTACTCGGCGCTCGCGGTCGTCATCGCACTGGCGCTGAGCAGTCGCTCCCGTATTCGTGACCTGACATACCTGCGCACATTAGGATTGTCGGGGCGTCAGGTTCTGCTACTGACCATCACGGAACAAGCACCACCAGTGGTGCTGGCGTTGATACTCGGGACTGGACTGGGCATTGGCGTCGCCCATTTGATCGAACCTGGGCTGGATTTGACCGCGTTCACCGGGCCAGACATTCCGGTGCCATTGGCGACTGATTGGCTCGCGATTTTCTTACTGATCGGTGGGATTATTCTGGCTGTAGTGGTCGCCATCGCGATCGTCAGCGCCTCCGCGCAGCGTGCGAACGTCAGCGGAGTATTGAGGATGGGAGATGAATGACCGACACACTTGATTTCAAGACATTACGAGATCGGGCTGCGCATGCGGAGCGCGTTCAGTACGGCGCCGGTGCGCAGATCATCTGCGACAACCTCGTCAAGATCTACAAAGTGGCCGACCTGGAGGTGGTGGCACTCCAGGGGCTCGACCTGATCGTCAACACCGGCGAGCTTATTGCCGTCATCGGCGCGTCCGGCTCCGGCAAGTCGACGCTGCTCAACATTCTGGGCGGCCTCGACGTCCCGTCGGCCGGGAAGGCCGTTGTGGCCGGATACGATCTGCTCAACATGACGGCCGATGACCGCGTGCAATACCGGCGGTCGGTCGTCGGGTTCGTCTGGCAGCAGACCGCGCGCAACCTCCTGCCCTATTTGACCGCATTCGAAAACATCGAGATGCCCATGATTTTGGACGGCGCAGCGCGCGGGCAGCGTCGTCAGCGAGCGTCAGAGCTTCTCGAGATCGTCGGGCTGGGTGACCGTGCGGCGCACCGGCCGGATCGGCTCTCCGGTGGTGAACAGCAGCGCGTGGCCATCGCCGTGGCATTGGCGAACGGCCCGCGCGTCTTGCTTGCCGACGAACCGACCGGTGAGCTCGACACCAACACGTCGCACGAAATCTTCTCGCTCCTCCGCTCGATCAGCACCGATCTTGACGTCACCGTGGTGGTGGTGACGCACGATCCGCTGGTCTCCGACCAGGCGAATCGCACCATCGCTATCCGCGACGGACGGACCAGCACCGAGACGCTACGTCGCACCGAGATGGGTGACGAAGGCGAGCATCAGATCATCGCCGAAGAATTCGCTGTCCTCGATCGTGCCGGCCGTCTGCAGCTGCCGGTCAACTACGTCGATACGCTGCAGCTCGAACGACGGGTCCGGCTCGAACTCGAGCCGGACCACATTGGTGTCTGGCCGGACCGCCCACAGCCGAGCGCACCGCGCCGAGAGGATGACGAATGAGCGACGAGCAATCTCGCGGGCGGGCGCCTCAACCACGAGACGACTCGAACGACGATCCTTTCAGCCCGGAGTTAAAACCGCCGGCCGACGACGACGCTCGCTGGAGGCCGCGGAAGCGACAGGACGACGTAGCGTCCGAGCCCAAGGCACCGCGAGCGTCTGACGCGGACGCCGATCCTGAAGAGAACGAATCGGACGAGCTCCGCTGGCGGCCGCCAGAGCGCCGCGTTCAGCCTGCTCCGCGTGAGCGCGAAGCCGACGACACGGTGGATCAACCCAGCAAACGAGGCGTCGATCGAGAGCATTGGAGACCGCCCACTCGAGAGGAACGGCCCGTCGAGGTGAGAGCGAAGCTCTACGAGTCACCGGTCGATCAACCGGCTCATTGGGTCGATCGCGCCCGTCCATCGACGTCGGTCCTCGACCCGATCGTGTCGACCGAAGCGCTGTCGCGCAACTATCTGGTCGGCGAATCGATCGTGCACGCACTCAAAGCGACCACGCTGCAGGTCGATCGCGGACAGCTCGTGGCTGTGCACGGACGATCCGGTTCGGGCAAGACGACCATGCTCAACCTGATCGGAGGCCTCGATCGGCCGAGTGACGGCCGTGTCTGGATCGACGGTGTGGAGGTGACGTCGCTTCCTGAGTCTGAGCTGGTCGGCTTGCGACGCTACAAGATCGGCTTCATCTTCCAGACGTTTGGGCTGATCCCGATCTTGAGCGCGGCGGAGAACGTCGAAGTGCCGCTTCGTCTGGCCAACGTTGACGTCAATGACCGGGAAGAGCGCGTACGGGTCCTGCTCGAACTGGTTGGTCTGGGTGAACGGGCCCGTCACCGGCCACACGAACTCTCGGGTGGCGAGCAGCAACGCGTAGCGATCGCCCGCGCGCTGGCAAATAGTCCCCGGCTCCTGATCGCCGACGAGCCGACCGGACAACTCGACTCCGGCACCGGGCGCACCATCATGACGCTCATCCGGGCGTTGGTGAAGAGCGAGGGAGTCACGGCTATCGTTGCCACCCACGACCCGTTGTTGATCGACCTGGCCGATCGCATCATCGAGCTTCGCGACGGAGAGATCATCGACGACACCGCGGCGCCCGTTGCGCGCGACTGACGGAGGACGTTGAGCGAAATGGATACGGAAACGTACAACTATGCGGTCTTTCCCGCGGAAGACGACGTCGAGGTCTTCGCCCGGTTCGGCGAGCATCTCAAGGTAGGACAGCGCGCGCCCGATTTCGAGTTGATCGACCTCGCGAGCGGCGAACTGGTGCGGCTGAGTTCGTTCACCAGTCGTGGACTCACAGTCTTCGAATTTGGATCCCTCACCTGACCCTACTGCGGGATGGCGTGCCCATCCATGGACACGATGGCCGAGGAGTATGCCGAGCGCGGCGTTCAATCGGTCTTCGTCTACACGCGTGAGGCTCATCCGGGCGAAAACTATCCGCATCACTCGTCATTCGAGCAGAAGCTTGAACAGGCGCGGGTCTTCAAAGAGCGCTGGAAGTGTCAACGCCCCATTCTCGTCGACGATCTCGAAGGGACGGCCCACGACGCCTTCGGTCGCATGCCGAACATGACCTACATCGTCGGTACAGACGGGCGCGTGCAGTTCCGGGCCGATTGGACCGACGCCGACACGGTTCGGTTCGCGGTCGAGTATCTGCTCGACGTCGAGCGCCGCGAGCGTGAGGGCACCGCTATCGAGCCGTTTTACGTTGAGTTGCGCGGCTATCGCTGGGAGGACGTGCGAGGATTCGCCGAGGGGCTCAAGTTCAACGGTCCGCGCGCCGTCACCGAGTTTCGGGACGCCAAGCGCCGCTGGGCGCGAGGTGAGCACCTGGGGGCACTCAGCAAGCTGCGAGGCCGAGATTAACGCGGAGGTCTCAACGGATCTTGTCGAGCAGCCCGCCGAGTGTCAGCCAGTAATAGACGATGTAGCCCCCCGCCAGCAGCAGCATCGCGGCGCTGATCGGCTGCACCAGACGACCCAGATTCCGCATGCGCTGCACGGCTGCCATCTTGAACAGAGCCACCACCATCGTCAGGATCGTGATGACTAACCCCATGCCCAGCGCGTACAGCACGAACTCGGACAGCGACGAAACGAGGCGCGTCGTCGTGAGCGTCCCACCCGCCAATGCCAGAAAGATGGGCAAGGTGCAGCTGAGCGAGGCCAACCCGTAGCCTACGCCGTACGCGAAATACCCAGCCACGTTGCGCCCCTGCGCCATGCCGGTGACTCGCGCCGACATACGTTCGCCGAAAGACGAGTAGAGCGTCTTGGCCGTCATCATTCGTCCGGCCACGACGACCAGCGCCACTCCCACGACGAGCCCCAGCCATGGAAACACCGTCGACAGGGATGAGGTCACGCTGCTCAAGATGAGTCCGGTGATCCCAAAGAGGACCACAAATCCCATCGTGACCGAAACGCTGATCAACAGCGCCCGTCCCATGCGAGTCGCGCGCGATCCGCGATCCGCGTCATTGACGTCACCCAGGTAGAGGCCGAGATACGCAGGGAGGAGTGCGAATCCGCACGGGTTGACGGCGGCGACCATACCCGCGCCGAACGCGTACCCGAGTGGAAGAGCGATCGACAAATCGCGCAACCAGGTGCTGCCGTTCGACGACGCGTGCTCGACCCCGCCGGTAATCGGGCTCAGGTCGCTGCCGGTCATCAGCGCCGCGACCGCCGCCACGGCAAGCACGACGATTACAGCCGCGGCGGCAGCGAGTCGCCGACCAGCAGATCCGTCCGGTCCGCTCGAACCAATCCCATGACTTCGAACGGTCAGGTCGGTCCTCATGCGGCTACTTCACCAACGACTCGACGTCGGAGATCAGATCCGACTTTGAGATTAATCCGGACTTCGTCGTCTTGATGGTGTGGTCTTTCGTGATCAGCACCGTCGTCGGAACCCCCTGCAAATTGTAGTCGAGCAGCGGTTTCTCATCGACGGCGTAGGCGGTCGGATACGTGATGTTCAGATCCTTTAGGAGCGCTCGCGCCGATTCATGGCTGCCAAGCGATGTGAAAGGTCCGACGTCGATACCCAGGAAGATGACCTGACCCTTGAACTGATCGGCGACCGATTGAAAATCGGGCATCTCCGCTCGGCACGGCGGGCAATCGCCGCCCCAAAAGTTGAGCACCACCGGTTTGTCGAGTTTCAGCACGTCGGAGAGCGACTGCTGTCCGTCCGAGAGCACGCCGTCCGTGTTGTAGCTCACGAAGTTGAAGTTTGGAGCGCCAGTTCCCGCGCTGTGTGAAAAGGCGCCGCAGGCCGGCAACAGCGCGAACGCAAGCACCATGGCAAAAGAGAGAGGAAATTTCGATCGATCGAATCGCTCGATCGAGCCGCGAGAAGAGTGAACCAATGAAGATGCTCCCGAACGACGAATCATGGGCCGAAGCGCGTTCCGGCCCCAGAACGCCACTCTCACGATACCAAAAAACAACACGCTCTCGCGGTTGACAATCCGGCGTCATGACGAGCCGAAGCAGCGGTTCCTCCTGGTATAGCGCTTGCATCCCTATCAAGTGGCGACACAACGAATTGATCAGAAAGGGACGTCTATGCCAAGCACCAAGACAGCAACGGATATCTTCTCTCCTGACCAGCAGCAGGCGCGCCAGCGCATCACCGAGCTCCTCGAAAAAGGCTACTGGATGGAGATGGAGACGGTGATGAGCTACGTCGCCAACTCCGTCAATCTCGATGGCGTTCGTGCACGCGAAGTCTCGGAATCGCTACAGGAAGACGTGCAGGAAGAGCTCGGGCACGCGCAGATGTTCGCCAACCGCATCAAAGAGCTGTACGGCGTCGTTCCGGGTTCAATGGAATTCAAAGCCGAGCAGGTCTTCCTCCAGCCCCCAGCCAAACAGACCGACGTGGTTCATGTCATCAAGGGCGTAATTCAGGCGGAGTCTGGCGCCATCGAGCACTACTTGAAGATCATCGAAGAGACCGACGGAGTTGACTGGGTGACGCAGGACTTGGTGATCGACATCCTGCACGACGAGCAGGGTCACCGGCGATTGTTCGAGGGTTTCCTGCGAGAGTTCGAGAGCGAGGGGTAAAGCCTAGAATCGGACCACCTGCAATTCGAAAGTCATTCGGAAAATGGCGCGGCGCGGCCGCGCCATTTTCGTTGAGTTCGCGTTCCGGCCGGTTCCTGCATGGGTACGATCCGGTGTAGACTCAGCAGACGGATCACACGTCAGTGGCAGGAGCAATCGAGATGCAAAACAACAACGTACGCCTCGTGCGCGGCGCATGTCCGCATGACTGCCCCGACACGTGCGCCACGATCACCGAAGTGCGCGACGGCCAGGCGGTTGCCTTCTATGGCGATAAGGACCATCCCTACACGCATGGCTGGCTCTGCGCCAAAGTTCGTCCGTATCTCGATCGTGTCTATCATCCCGATCGTCTGCTCCACCCGCTGCGACGTGTCGGTCCCAAGGGGAGCAATCAATGGGAGCAGATCTCGTGGGACGAGGCCATTGAGGAGATCGCGGGTCGCTGGAAGTCGCTGATCGCGGAATATGGCGCCGCGTCGATCCTTCCATACTCGTTCAGTGGCACGCTCGGAATCGTCCAGAACGCGGTCTCCGCCTCCCGATTCTGGAATCGCCTGGGAGCGAGCGATCTGGAGCGCTCCATTTGCGGCGCCGCCGCCGAGACGGCCGTCACGCTGACGTATGGCTCGCGTTGGGCGCCTGATCCGCGCGACGTCGTTCACTCCAAATTCGTCATCATCTGGGGCCACAATCCGGCCAGCACCGGCCCTCACTTCGTTCCATTTCTGCGGCAGGCGCAAAAGAGCGGAACGCACGTGGTGGTTATCGACCCACGCCGCACCCTCACTGCACGCTCGGCCGATGAGCACATTCGCCCGAATCCGGCGACCGACGGCGCGTTAGCACTGGGAATGATCAACGTCATCTTTTCCGACGACCTGCACGACGAAGAGTGGCTCGAAGCGAACACGATCGGCTGGCGCGAGCTGCGCGAACGCTCGGCTGAGTATCCGGTCGAGCGCGTGGCCGCGATCACGGGCGTGGACTCCGAGACGATCGTCTCGCTCGCGCGCCGTTTCGCCGCTGCCACACCTGGTTTGATCAAGTTCGCCGACGGAATCCAGCGCCACGGCAACGGCGGTCAGACCGTGAGGGCCATCGCGTCCCTGCCCGCGGTGGCAGGGCACGTGGGCAAGCTCGGCGGCGGATTGATGTACAGCACCAGCGGCTTCAGCGCCTGGGACGAGGAGACCGTCGGGCACGCATCTGAGTGTCCTCCGGCACCGCGTATCATCAACATGAACAGGCTGGGCGCAGCGCTCACCGGAGAAGCGGTCGATCCGCCGGTGAAATCGCTCTACGTCTTCAATGCGAATCCGGTCACGTCGACGTCGAACGCTCCAATGATCATCAAGGGGATGCTGCGTGAGGATCTCTTCACGGTCGTCCACGAGCTGTTCATGACCGACACGGCGTTGTACGCCGACATCGTGTTACCGGCAACCACGCAATTGGAGCAGGCCGATCTTCATCGCGGCTACGGACACCGCTTTCTGCAGTACAACACGCCGGCCATCGCGCCGCTTGGCGAGTCCAAGAGCAACTGGGACGTGATGCAACTGCTCGCAACGGCCATGGGATTCGATGAGCCATGGCTGCATCAGAGCGTCGACCAGGCGATTGATGATCTCCTCAATGGCTCACGCGCAATGAATCCGTTCATCCAGGGCATCACTCTTGAGCGATTGAAGGCTGAAGGGACGGTGCCCCTCAACTTCGACGTTCGGGGCGAAGTGCCGTTCGCCGACGGCCTGTTCCCGACTCCTTCGGGCAAGCTGGAACTCAAGTGCGATGAGATGGCCCGGCGTGGGCTCGATCCGTTGCCGGAGTACACCCCTCCCGCCGAATTCGCTGGACGCCAAGCAGGCGAGGACGGACGCTTTGTCCTGATCTCCGCGGCCGCGCACCACTTCGTCTCGAGCAGCCTGGCGAACATCAATAAGCTGCAGTCGAAAGAGGGCAGTCCCTCGATCGAGATCAATCCGGAAGACGCCCGCGCACGAGGGATCGAGGATGGCAGCGACGTGATCGTCTCCAACGCGCGAGGCTGGTGCCGCTTGCGCGCCATCGTCACGGACGACGCGCCTCCCGGCGTCGCCATTGCTCCAAAGGGACAGTGGGCGCGCAATTCGCCCGATGGACGCAACGTCAACTGGACGACCAGCGACGCCGTCGCCGATCTGGCGGGGCAGAGCACCTATCACAGCAACCTGGTCGAGATTCAACCTGCGGCGCAGCGCACCACGCTCGAAGAGGAAGCCTACGCCGTCACGGCGGACGACTGAGTCTCGGACCGGGTCGACGCCTCCGGCAGCGTCCACGGACCCCGATACAGCCGCAGCCAGAGCGCCGCGCCGACCGCCAGGATTGTCGCGGCGTTCAGTACCAGCACGTTGGCAAGCAACCCACCGGTGATTAGCAGGATGACGAAAATCGCGTCAGATCTTCTGGTCAGGAAAAGGGATGCAAGAATCAACGCCGCGCCGATCACCGCCAACACTTCGTTGGCCACGGTCGCGTTCGTCAGCGGTATCTGGATGAGGAAGACCGCCCCACAGGTGATGGCGAGCAACCGGCCGGCCGGCTCGCGCGTGAGAACGTCGAGGTGTGACGGCTGCTTATTCCATACCTTGCTGAGCAACATCCCGCTGACCAACGCCGTGATGTGCTCGATATCGGTGAATGTCCGAGTAATCACGAGGATCGTGACGAGAAGCAGCACCGCCGACAGGCCGACGAAGAGCCGCCAGCCACGCACCAGAAACGGCACCCCAACGATTGCTCCGACGCAGCACCAGGTCGCGGTGGAGGATCCAACTTCCGAGATCGTCAGCCGGTCGATGGTTCCTGTGGCGTGCGTGAGGTGAGCCGGAATGAGGAGGAATGCAGCCACAACCAGTGGCGTCCACGTACCCATGAACCAGACGAGAATTGTTCTCCAGCTACCGAACCGGAGCTCACAGGCTCCGGTAGCCACGATTGACAGCACGACGGTGGAGACGATGGCAACTGGATGATCGATCAAAAAGTTCGAGGTAACGACTGTCCAGATCTTCCCGTGCACGAGACCGCGTAGTCCGACCCCCCAGAGGTTCAATAAGGAGTCTGACGGGTAATGATCGAACAGTCCGGCGCTGGCGGAAAAGATGACGATGGCCGTGACGGAAAGGAGCGACCACGGTATCTGCTTCGCGATGGTGAGCATCGCGGGAACGGGATGCTCGCTTTGCGGTTTGGGTGGACGCTCGCTCTCAGCGCGCGATATGCTCTGGGTGCGACCGGCGCATGGGTTGGAGTGGGTTCGTCCCGTTGACCGCGACATTACAACGATTGCCCCGAGTGCGACGACTCACGCGGTACTTCAGACAGCGGACAGGTCCGTTGTGGGTGGCGCTGGTCGCGATCCTGTTCGTCGTCTTCCTGCTGCGCGAACGACGTGACGTCGTTCGCATTTTCCATGTACTGCGTAATACGAATCCCCTCTGGTTGACCGGCGCCCTGGCGGTCGGATTGCTGATCCAGGCGCTGATGGGCACCGTCCTCCAGCCCATCATACGGCGCATGGGCAAGTCCGTTTCGCGAATTTCGCTGGTACGGATTCAGTTGCAGCGGCACGTCCTCTCAACCATCATCCCGCTTGGCGGACCCGCGTCGACGTATGCTGCCGTTCGTGCGCTCAATCGGCAGGGCGTTTCAACCGACGATGCCGTCTATGCATCGGTACTGAACGGCGTTCTCGGCTACGTTTCGTTCGTCCTCTTCCTGCTCCCCGTTCTTGCCTACTTGATCGTCGGCGGTGGTGCATCGACGCTGATCGTGGTCGCCGCGATCGTCCTGTGCATCATCGTGTCAATCATGGTTGGCGCATTGATTCTGCACCGACGAGGCAGTGCAGCGGCGTCGGCGATTCAACGTCGCCTGCCCAACCGTGTCGCCAGCTTCGTCGAGAGCGTTCGCGAACACCAAATAAGTGCGAGAGATCTCGTCTCACCGCTGGTAGTCCATCTGGCGATCGATCTGCTCGGCGTGCTGATGCTCTATGCGTGCCTGGAAGCGGTGCATCAAGAACCATCGACACGAGTCGTCCTTTCCGGATACGTGATTGGAACGCTCTTCCTCCTGGTGACGCCCGTCTTTCAGGGCCTTGGCGCGGTCGAACTCTCGATGACGGTCGTTCTCAAGAATTTCGGCATCCCAAGCGGAGCTGCGCTAGCCGCCGTTCTCCTCTACCGCGTCGCCGAGGTTTGGATGCCACTTCTCGTCGGACTTTCGGTACAGGTCAGCGACAATAAGGAGGTGCGGCGGGCATCCGCGCACGTTCCGGCAGTCATCACCGGGATCACCGGGTTGGTGACTATTCTGGCCGCGATCAGCCACCCATTCCCTCGTCGATTCGACGAAATCCAGCAATATTCAGTGGTCGGCCCGCATGAGTTCTCACGCACATTCGCCGTCGTCGCCGGGTTCTTCCTGATCTTCCTGTCGTGGAGCTTGTGGCGACGCAAGCGCGTCGCATGGATCGCCGCGCTTGCCATTCTGGCCGTCAGCTCGGTCGGACCTTTGCTCAAGGGACACGATCTCATCCTCTTCGTTCTGTCGGCGGGCAACGCCGGATTGTTGCTGCTGCACCGGGATCATTTCAGGGTCAGAAGCGACGTCCCAACCATGCGGCAAGGCGTCATTCGCTTCCTACTGAGCATCCTCTTCGCGGTGATCTATGGAACGTTGGGATTCTTCCTGATCGACGTACGCGCATTCGGCACCGATTTCGGCCTGGTTCAAGCAGTCAACGAGACATTGCGCCTCTTTTTCAGCCTCGGAACGCACGGCATCACTCCACACACACGCTACGGAAGCTGGTTCGAAGACTCACTCACGTTCGTCGGTTTGGTCTCGGTGGCCTACGCCACATTCTCGCTGGTGCGGCCCGTCGTCTGGCGGCGGCGTACGCTGCCGAGCGACCGCCACGAGGCGGCGCGTTTGATCGATCGTTGGGGAGACTCATCGCTCGATTTCTTCAAGACGTGGGACGACAAGGTGTTTTTCTTCTCGTCAGATCGACGAGGAGTCGTCTCGTTCGGTCAGACCGTATCCTCAGCCATCGCGCTCGGCGACCCGGTGGCCGGAAGTCCGGAGGCGTTCAACCGCGTGCTGAACGAATATCTGGACTTCTGCGATGCAAACGACTGGGGTGTCGCGTTCCATCAGGTCTCGAAGGCGCACCTGGCCGAGTACGCAGCCGCAGGGCTCTCGTCAGTCAAGATCGGAGAAGAGGCGATCGTCGAGGTCGCCGCCTTCTCTCTGCAGGGCCGATCCATGAAGGCGCTTCGTTCAAGCATCAACCGACTCGAACGTGAGGGCTACCGCACGACCTATTTCAGCCCACCGCTGAGCAGCGACGTCGTCACTCAGCTTCGTGAGATCTCCGACGAATGGTTGAGCCTGTCGGGCCGCCGCGAACGTGGATTCACTCTCGGCGGATTTCGTGACGACTACGTGCGCGACAATCCAGTGATGGTCGTTCAGAGCGCGGACGGAGCGATCCTCGCGTTCGCCAACGTCATCCCGGATGGCGTCGAAGGCGAAGCAACGATCGACTTGATGCGGCGCAGGAGCGATCTGCCCAATGGGATCATGGATCTGTTACAGGTGCGGCTCATCGAACACTTTCGCGACGCCGGTTTCGCGCGCTATTCACTTGGGATGGCTCCCTTCTTCAACGTCGGCGAAGAGTCCAACGCGCCGGTGAAGGAGCGGGCAATTCGACTGCTCTACGAACACGTCAGTCGGATCTTCTCGTACAAGGGTCTGCACAATTACAAGGCAAAGTTCACGCCAATCTGGGAACCACGCTACCTCGTCTACGACTCCGAAACCTCGCTTCCGGCCATCGTTCTCGCCTTGATTCAACTCACCGAACGTCAGCAACCGAGCAAGCGTGGGTGACGCAACCTCCTAGGCACGCGAGGTGCGTCCAATCAGGTACGACGGTTCACGCCACGGCAATAAAGGCTCAAGAAGGCGTCTCGCCCGTTCGCAGTGACGAAGGTCAAGTGCTAAGATCGGGAACAGACCTTGGTCGGCTCCGGTCCGCAAGACGTGGAGCGCGACGCAGCCGGATTTGCCGAGCGAATCGCACCAACGAACTGCACGCCGCGGAAATCGGCAATCTGGATCAGCATTTTCAACCACGTGGTGTTCAGCTTTGGACTCCTCGAACCCGGATTGGACACGGTCTGATTCGAGCCACATGGTCGAAATGCGCGGAGTAAATGATGCGCCACAGCATTCGCGCGGAGCTCGACCGCGAGCTCAAGACGCAGCCGTCACTGATCGACCGCGGGCCCGATTACCATCACAGCATCGAAAGCTTTGATTCTGTTCTATCTGACCTCCGGAATCTTCTTGACGTCGACGTCCTCGCGTTGCTGCTGCCTCAACACGACGAGGGTCGGTTGTTTTCCGCGGTCGCAGCGGCTGGCACTCCGCTCGACATCCTGCGGGACGTTTCGATCGCGGTCGACGCCGACGACCCGCGGTATAGCGGGACTGCATTCACGTCGATCGTCTTCAACGATCGGAATGGCTTCGACTCGTTGAGTCCACTTCGCAAGTTACCTGATATCGATGCCGTCACGATCCTCCCTCTGGCGCTCGATGGCCGCTTGCGCGGGATGCTGCATCTCGGTGCGATGCGGTATGGCACCATGCCCAGCGACGCGCGTCTGCTCGAACTCGTGGCGAAGACGATGACCGGTGAGATCGAGCGCGTCGACTTACGCCACGCAGAAGCTTCCGCTCGTTCGCTCACCGAACGAGCGCACGAGAGATTGAGATTCCTCACAGTTGCCAGCGGGCTCCTCTCCTCGTCGCTCGATTACGAGACGACGCTCACGCAGATCACCAGTATGCTGGTACCCCGTCTGGCCGATGTCTGCGCCATCGTGTTGGTCGATGAGGACGATACCGTCAGCCAGGTGACCGTCGAGGGGATCGACCCTGAGGTGACGCGAAAGGTGCGCGAGTTGCAATCGCGCTATTCGTTGCGTCTTGATTCCCCTAGCTCGTTGCGCCGCGTGCTGGACAGTGGGAGAACTGACTTTCACCCATCCCTCACCGATCGTTACTACGAGGATGCCTCCACCGATGCTGAACATCTCGAACTTCTCCGGCAGATCGGCATGCAGTCGATGGTGATCGTGCCGCTCAACGGTCACGATTCGACCATAGGTGCCCTTTCCCTGGCCCTCACCGGCACGGACCGCCGCTATACGCCGGACGAGGTCGACTTCATCGAGGAATTGGCTCACCGCGCCGCGTTGGCCGTCGAGAATGCGCGACTGTGGCGCGCGTCGCAACGCGCGATCGATGAACGGGAAGAACTCCTCCGCTTCCGCGAGGAGACCATCCTCCTCGAGCGCCAGGCTCGAGCCAGAGCAGAAGCGGCGCAGCAGCGAGAGGCGTTTCTCTCCGAGGCCAGCAGCATCCTTTCGTCGTCGCTCGATTCCGCCACGAATCTCAAGAGCCTGTCGCGACTGATCGTCACGCGAGTGGCAAATTGGTGCACGATCGAGCTCTTCGACGACAGCGGCACGTCATCGCTGGCCGCGGTGTCACATGTCGACCCGGACGGTTTGGAGATTCTGGAACGCATTCGCGGTGAATATCTACCGGCGACGATTCCTGAGCTTCCGCCCCGGCACATCTTGCGCTACCGAGAGCCGACGCTGATCAACAACATCGCGGAAGAGTTCTGGTTCGACAGTGCCTCGACGCCGGAACACCTGATTCAGCTTGACCGGCTCCAAACGACGGCTCTCATCGTCGTGCCTCTTTTTTCCCGCAGTCGCACGCTCGGGCTGATGCTTCTGGCGCGGTCGGGTGACTCGGCACCGTTCGTCGATGAGGATCTCCCGATGGCGATCGATCTGGGCCATCGCGTATCCCTCGCGATCGACAACTCGCTTCTGTACGACCGCGCACAGAGCGTTGTTCAGCAGCGCGAGGAATTCATCTCGACCGCGTCGCACGAGCTCAAAACGCCGCTGACGACAGTCAAGGGCTATCTTCAGCTCCTCAGTCGGCAGATCCTGCGCGAGGACGTTGACCTGGCACGGATCACGCGCTTCACGCGCGAACTGGACGATCAGGTCAAGCGGCTCGAGGATCTGGTCTCGGACCTGCTCGATGTGTCACGCATCCAACAGGGACGGCTCGAACTGCGGCTCGAGGAGTTCGATCTCGCCCAGCTTGCGTCCGCGGTGCTGTCCAGATTCGAGCATGCGCCCGAACGTATTGACGCGCATGAACTGACCTTGAGTGCCTCTGAACCGGTGATTGGCACGTGGGACCGTGGACGGATCGACCAGGTCCTCACCAATCTCATCTCCAATGCGTTGAAGTACTCTCCGGATGGGGGTCAGATTCTGGTGCGGGTGCGCCGGTCGGGTGAGAACGCCCAGATCACGGTGCGAGACAACGGTATCGGGATCAGCCCGGGAGAGCGGGCAACGCTCTTCCAGCCCTTCGCGCGTGGACACAACGTCAGGCCAAAAATATCCGGCACCGGGTTGGGTCTCTACATCACCAATCGCATCGTCACCAATCACCGTGGCGCGATTTTCGTCAAGAGCGATCCCGGTCACGGAACGTCCTTCATCGTGCAACTCCCCCTGACATCGCCAGAATTGGACGAACCAGCGTCCTAGTCCTTACAGGAGTCTGAATCGTCTTCCTCTCGGACTGACGCGGCTCGACCGTGCATCAAAAGTCCCAACTGGTTTACAGCCACCCTCAATAGTGGGAAAGTGAGCAACGGCACGTGTGCCGTTCGCTTTCGCATGCGTGAATGCGTGAAACAGACATCAGGGAGGCAGTTTGATGGCTGACTCGAAATCACCTCGTTCAGGAATGGAATGGCGGCTGGTGGGGCCACATCGTGGCGGCCGTGTCGTCGCGGTGACCGGACATCCGACCGAGGTCGCCACCTTCTACTTCGGCGCCTGTGCCGGAGGCGTCTGGAAGACCACCGATGGCGGCACCTATTGGGAGAACATCTCCGATGGCTTCTTCCAGACCTCCGCCGTCGGTGCCATCGCCATCTCCACGTCCGATCCCAACGTCCTCTACGTCGGGACCGGCGAGACCGCCATCCGGGGCAACGTCTCGCATGGGGACGGCGTCTACAAGTCGACCGATGGGGGCCAGACCTGGACGAATATGGGTCTCGCAGACACCCACGCCATCGCCAAGGTCCGCATCCATCCCCACAACCCCGACCTGGTCTACGTGGCGGCGTTGGGACATGTCTGGGGACCAAACAAGGACCGAGGCGTCTATCGCTCCAAGGATGGCGGCACGACCTGGGAACAGATCCTCTTCCGCGTCCGAGCAGGCCGGAGCGATCGACCTGAGTATGGATCCCGCACAATCCCCGGATCCTGTATGCCACCACCTGGGAAGCCCAACGCTCTCCCTACAAGCTGAACAGTGGCGGACCAGGGAGTGGCATCTTCAAGTCGACCGATGGCGGCGACAGCTGGACCGAGATCACCCGCAACGAGGGGTTGCCGACCGGCGTGCTGGGCAAGATCGGGATCGCGGCCTCCCCGGCCCAGAGCGATCGGGTGTATGCCATCGTGGAAGCCGAAGATGGGGCGCTCTTCCGCAGTGACGACGGGGGCAGCACCTGGCAGCGGCTCTCGGAGCAGAACGACCTGCGCTGGCGTGCCTGGTACTACCAGCACATCGTGGCCGATCCGCAAGACCCAGATACCGTCTGGATCATGAACGGGAACCTTTGGAAGTCGATCGACGGTGGGAAGTCGTTCTCCAACATCGCGGTTCCGCACGGCGACAACCACGACCTGTGGATCGACCCCCACAACTCCCAGCGCATGATCGAAGGGGATGACGGCGGCGCGATCGTCACGTACAACGGCGGGCTCTCCTGGTCGAGCGTGCTGAACCAGCCGACCGCACAGCTCTACCACGTGACGACCGACAATCAGGTGCCGTATCGGCTCTATGGGTCGCAGCAGGACAACTCGGCCATCTCGGTGCCAAGCATGTCGATTACCGGAGCCATCAACATGACCGAATGGATGGAGCCGGGCGGCGGCGAGAGCGGCTATATCGCCGTCAAGCCAACCGACCACAACGTCATCGTCGGTGGCGGCATCGGTAGTGGCGAGGGAGACGGACGACTCATCCGCTACGACCACCGCACGGGACAGCATCAGAACATCACGGCCTGGCCGGTGGAAACGGGGATGGGCGAAGGCGCCGACAAGATGCGCTACCGCTTCCAGTGGACCTTCCCGATCCAGTACTCGCCACACGATCCCGATACTCTCTACGTCACCTCCAACCACGTCCATCGCTCCACCAACGAGGGCATGTCCTGGGAGGTCATCTCGCCCGATCTGACGCGCAACGATCCCGCCACCCTGGAAGCCTCCGGTGGACCGATCACCAAAGACAACACCGGTGCCGAGGTCTACGCCACCATCTTCGCCTTCGTCGAGTCGCCCCATCAGCAGGGCCTCTTCTGGACCGGTTCCGATGACGGGTTGGTCCATATCTCCCGGGACAATGGGGCAAGCTGGCAGGAGATCACCCCCAAGGATCTCCCCACGAACGCCATGATCTCGGTCATCGAGCTCTCACCCCACGATGCCGGACACGGCGTATGTGGCGGCCACCTGCTACAAGTCGGACGACTTCAAGCCCTATCTCTACAAGACGAGCGACTACGGTCAGTCCTGGACCAAGATCGTGACCGGCATTCCGGAGAACGCGTTTACCCGCACCATCCGGGAAGACCCCAATCGCCAGGGACTGCTCTACTGTGGGACGGAGACCGGACTCTATCTGTCGCTGGACGATGGGGCGAATTGGGAGAAGTGGCAGCTGAACCTGCCGATCACGCCGCTGTATGACCTGGTGGTGAAGGGGACCGATCTGATCGCGGCGACGCATGGCCGCAGCTTCTGGATCCTGGACGATCTGACGCCGCTGCATCAGCTGACCGATGAGGTCCGCCAGCAGGATGCGCACCTGTTCAAGCCGCGCGACACCATGCGCATAAAGGTCTACTCCGGCTACGGCTCCGAAATGGACGGTGGGCTCTCGCTATATCAACGCCGGGCCGCTGACCGTCGCCTACCGCAAGATCAAGCTGGCCGACGGAACCAACGGCAAGAAATTCCTCGACGCCGGTCAGAATCCGCCCAACGGTGTGATGGTCAGCTATCGCCTGGGCGAAGAGCCGAAGGAAGATATTACCCTCACCATCCTGGATGCGGACGGCAATGAGGTCCGCACCTTCTCGAGCGCCGAACCGCCGAAAGTCGAAGGCGAAGAGGAGCAGACCGAGCCGCGCCTGACCAAGAAGGCGGGCATGAACCGCTTCACCTGGGACATGCGCCTGCCGGATGCGGTCAAGATTCCGGGCGACAAGAGCGCCGAGGGCTACCTCCACGGACCGACGGTCGTGCCAGGCAACTACCAGGTGCGGCTGAAGGTGGGAGGACAAGTCACAGACGCAGTCCTTCTCGATCCTGCGAGATCCGCGCATCGGCGCGACCGAAGCAGGATCTAAGCAGCAGTTCGATCTGCTGGTCAAGATCAACAACCGGCTCTCAGACACGCACCGAGCCATCCTCAAGCTGCGCGATCTTCGCGACCAGGTCTCCGGTTGGGAGAAGCGCATCGAGGCTGGCAAGGAGACGTACGACAACGCCGAGAGCCTGCTCGAATCGGCCAAGGCGTTGAACAGAGCGACTGACCACTATCGAGAACGAGCTGATCCAGGTGAAGGCGGGCAGCCCGCTGCAGCCGCCGAGCCGCCTCAACTCGAAGATCGCAACGTTGACGGCCTTCGTCGACAACGCCGACTTCGCGCCGACGCGCCAGAGCTACGAGGCATACGACTACCTCTCGGAGCTCATTGAAGGGCAGCTCGACACGCTTCATGAGTTCGAATCCGGCGATCTGCTCAGATTCAACAACCGCCTGCGCGAATCCAACGTGCCGCCGGTGGCAAGCACCAGCAAGAACGGCTGATCAATCGCCACACGCGAAAACGAGCCCGCCCTCCTTGACAGAGGGCGGGCTCGTAGCTTGTCGAAACCCGCGGACCTGGCGTAAGGTGCAAGACATTGTGCATACGTCGACACCGCCGCGAAGAACACAACAATGAGCGAGGCCATTGACCGAAGGATGAAAGAGCATCGCATTCGCGTCCCGGTTCTTGGCGTCCCATTCGATGACCTGTCGGTTGACGAGGCAATCTCGCTGATGACGCGTTGGGTTGCCGACGAATCCGACCGGCTGCATCAGGTCGTCACAGCCAATCCGGAGTTTTTGGTCGCCGCGCGGCGCGACGCACGTTTCAGAGGCGTCTTGCAGGGCGCGGACCTGGCTACGCCCGACGGAGTCGGCGTGCTGATCGGCTCTCGCATTCTTGGACGTCCCATTCACCATCGCGTAACAGGCGTCGATCTCGTCGAAGGATTGGCCGCCCAACGCGCTGAGCGACTGAAGCTCTTTTTGCTGGGCGCCTCGCCGGGAATCGCCGCACAGGCCGCCGACCGACTGCAACAGCGCTTCCCAGGAGTCGTCATCTCCGGGGTGTGGGAGGGATCACCACGGCCGCAAGATTTTGGCGAAATTCTTGAGCAAATCGAGCAATCGGGACCCACGATTCTGCTGGTGGCATATGGCGCGCCGCGCCAAGATATCTGGATCGATGAGCACCGGAATGAGCTTGCGGCATGTGGCATAGTGATAGCGATCGGAATCGGCGGTGCATTGGATTACCTGGCCGGGGCAGTGCCACGTGCTCCACATTGGATACGCCGATTCGGTTTTGAGTGGCTTTTCCGCCTCATCCGACAGCCGTGGCGCTGGCGGCGGCAGCTTGCGCTGCCGTTGTTTGCTCTCTTGATCATCGGTGAACGGCTGCGGGCGGCGTGGCATGGCACCGGGGAACATGTATGGTGATTTCCGACATCGACGAGAAGCGTTGTACCTATCATCCGAACGTCCTGACGCGCCTGCGGTGCAGCAAATGCGGTACTCCGATTTGCCCACGCTGCGCGGTCGAGACGCCGGTGGGCTTTCGCTGTCCTGACTGCGCCGCGGTTCGCGGCTTGCCAACCTACCAGACGAGCGGAAGCGCGTTGATCAAGAGCATCGGCATCGGCGTTCTCGCGGCGATCGTCGTCGGCGTCCTCTGGGGCTATTTCCCACAGTGGGAGTTCTACCTGTCCCTCATCCTGGGGTTCGGCGTGGCTGAAGGCATGGCCTGGAGCGCGAATTACAAGCGTGGCTCCGACCTGCAGATCGCGGCGATTGCTTGTGTCGTCGGCGGGCTCATCCTCTCACGCGTGGTCATGGCGGAGCACAGCCACTTCTTCACGCTCAACGACCTGCTGAACCATGCCACCAATCCGGTTGTCTCCTCCTATTTCCAGCTGCGATTGTTGCCGGATATGCTCTTCGCGGCGCTGGCAGTCGCGATTCCATTCATCCGCTTCAGGTAGGTTAAGTGGACGAACTCCTCGATCTGCTTCCGGTTCTCGATCGAATCCGCGACCAGCGCGTGCTGGTGGTTGGCGACCTCTATCTCGACGCCTATATCTTCGGTCGCCCAGCCAGGGTGTCGCGTGAGGCGCCCATCATGGTGCTCGAGGAGACGCGGCGCGAGGACCGCCTTGGCGGCGGCACCGCGCCGGCCCTGGCGTTGCGAGAGTTAGGCACACGCGTCTGGCAAGCAGGCGTCGTGGGAGATGACGTCGAGGGTCGTCGACTCGTAGAACTTCTGCAAGCGCAGCAGGTCGACACATCCGGTATCTTCGTCGACGCCGCCCGTCCCACCACGACCAAAACGCGCCTCGTTGCTGAAGGACCGTTCAACGTCTTTCCACAACAGGTAGCCCGTAGTGACCGGCAGATACGGGATCCGCTCGACTCCGCGACCACAGCCAGGCTCGTCAACTTCATTCGCGAGGTGGGTCCAACCGTGGACGCCATCCTTCTGTCCGACTACCGTAGCGGCGTTGTGGTGCCCGACGTGATCGCAGCGGCAAAAGAGGTCGCGCGGCTCTCAACCGTCGATTCGCAAGGAGCGCTTAACAGCTTCGCAGGGCTGGATCTCGTAAAGTGTAATCAGGCCGAGGCGGAGGACTATCTGGGCGCCTCGCTCGGAACCGCGGACGAACGAAGGTCGGCGTTGACGACGCTGCGCGAACGCCTTGGATGCGATCGACTGGTCGTCACGCTCGGTCCAGACGGCGCGGCGCTGGCGATCGACGGCGAATACCGAGAAGTTCCATCGGTGGTTCGACGGCAGGTTTTCGACGTCACCGGCGCGGGAGACACGGTCATCGCGGTCATGACGGGAGCGCTGGCGGCCAATGCCGAAGCACTGCAAGCGTTGCTGCTCTCGCAGGTCGCGGCGGGCATCGTAATCGGGAAATGGGGTAACGCCCAGGCGAGCGCCGACGAGATCGCCGCTGCCATTCGAGAAGACTGACGTGTCGTCTCCTCATCGTTCTCCCTCGACCTGGAAGATTGCTCGCGGTCACCACGTTTAAGTCGCGTGACGAGTTGAACCGTCCAGCCATCACACCATCAGCAGCAGGAGAAGCATGAGCGCAACCGAGAAACGGATCGTCGCACTGGCAGGGGGCGTGGGCGGCGCCAAACTAGCCCACGGGCTGGCACTGACGGGTCTCGAGGATCGCCTGGCAGTCGTGGTCAACACGGCGGACGACTTCGAGCTACTCGGGTTGCACATTTCGCCAGACCTCGACACGGTCCTCTACACACTCTCGGGATTGGCCAACCCAGAAACGGGTTGGGGGATCGCAGGCGACACGTTCAACACGCTCGAATCCATCAAGCGCTATGGCGGACCGAGCTGGTTCTGGCTTGGCGATCGAGATTTCGCCACCCACATCCTGCGCACGGATCGATTGCGTTCAGGCCAGTCCATTAGTCAGGTGACGGCCGACCTGGCCAGCGCGCTCGGCGTGCGGACCAGGATTCTCCCGATGTGCGACCAGCCAGTCGCGACAATTGTCGCCACTCCCGAGGGTCGTCTCGATTTTCAGGACTATTTCGTGCAGCGGCAGCATCGGAGCCTCGTACAGAGCGTCGAGTTCGAAGGGATCGTGGACTCGTCCATTCCGGCTAGCGTAGACGATGCCGTGTCGAAGTCCGACGCGATCATCCTCTGCCCGTCGAACCCTATCGTCAGTATCGGGCCGATCTTGTGCGTGCCGGGGATGCGAGACAAACTACGCGACGCTTCCGTGCCGATCGTCGCGGTCAGCCCAATCATCGGCGGGCAAGCACTGAAAGGTCCGGCCGATCGCATGCTCGAGTCGATGGGGCATGAGGTCTCCTCAGTCGGCGTAGCGGAGATGTATCGCGATTTCCTCAACGGCATCGTTATCGACGAGCAGGATCGCGCGCTAGCGCCACGCATCGAAGCACTCGGCATCGCGACGCTCGTGACCGGAACGATCATGCGCAGCGAGGCAGATCGTCGACGACTGGCGCAAGAGACGCTCGAATTTGCCGGACGGATCGGCTGATGTCCCTCATCGCGGTCGTTCCGGTCCAGCGCCTCGAGACCGCCAAGAGTCGCCTGGCGTCGGTCCTCTCGCCGCAGGAGCGGAGCGATCTGGTCCTGACGCTCTTCGACAACGTCATGACCGCGCTGACTGGTTCGTCGGCCGTCCACCGTATCGTTGTGGTGAGCCCGGATCCCAATGTGCTCGATGTTGCACATCGTTGGCGGGCAGAGCTTCTGGAGCAAACGGGACGGGGCCTTAACGCCGCCATTCGGCTGGGTCGAGACCACGCTGTGGGACTGGGTGCCGACTCGATCCTGATCGTCCTTGCCGATTTGCCCCGCGTCACGTCGGACGACATCGACCTCATGGTCAATCGGTCGCTGGGGATGTCGGTCACGATGGCACCTGATCGCCATGGACGAGGTACCAACGCCATGATCCTGTGCCCGCCAAATGTTATCGAGCCCGCCTTCGGGGTCGACAGCCTCCTCAAGCACCAACGTGAGGTCGAACAGTCGGGGTTGAACGCCAACACGTTTAAGTCCTCGGGCACCGCCTTCGATGTCGATACCGTCGACGACCTCATCGATCTGGGCTGGCTCGATCCGATAACCCATGAGCGCCATATGCCAGCCGATAAGGCAACCGCTCAGTAGCGGGCTTACCAGAAATCAGCAAACGCCAATTTCTCGAGAGGCAGGCCGTGAAGGAGAAACCCGCACGCACAGAACCAACGGAGCAGAAGGAAATCGAGTCGGAATCGACACGGCACTCCAACCTCCCCGAGCCAAACCTTCAGTTGCTGCGCCCCGACCATGCGTCCGCTTTGCTCGCATTCGAGCAGGAGAACCGAGCCTACTTTGCGGCGGCGATACCGGATCGCGGGGACGAGTTCTTCGCCGAGTTCGACACGCGGTTTGCACAACTGCTCGCATGGCAGGCCGACGGGACGGACTACTTCCACCTGCTCGTCACCGATGTTGGTGAGGTGGTCGGACGGGTGAATCTGTTCAACGTGACGGATGGGTCGGCAGAACTCGGGTACAGGATCGCGCGGAAGGCCGCAGGGCACGGACTGGCTACAGCGGCAGTGCGCAAGGTGTGCAAGCTTGCCGCCGCAGAGTATGGACTTAGCACGTTGCGCGCGAGGGCCACGCTGGACAATCCGGCCTCGCGCAAGGTGCTGGAACACAACGGCTTCGTGGCCGTCGGTGAGCTCACCCTCAATGGCAAACCAGCCATCTCCTACAGCTGCGAGCTCCGGTGACGCGGCGTGCTCGTGTCAATCTGAACACTCTTCAGACAATGACAACTGGGTGAGGTCTTCGTTATTGAGGCAGTGCGTGGTTTGTTAAGGCAAAGCTCCACCTGAACAATCTCCCGATACGTCCCCGATCATCACACGGTCCCACGACTCATCCGGTAACGATCGTCGATAACGGCATCGCTGCCCAACGTGCGGCGGCACCGGAACGCACATTCGGAGGCGGTCGCACTGCGCGTCGCGTGCTAGGATTCGCCACACGACGGCCGCCCACGCTCGACCGCTACGAAGAGGAACGATGGGTCAACGAATCGCGTTCGATCAGCTCGAGTCGCTCGGACGTCAACTGCGCGTCACCGGGCAACGAATCGTCTTCACCAATGGGCACTTCGATCTACTCCACGTCGGTCACCTGCGCTATCTCCAGGCGGCGCGAGACTTCGGAGACGTGCTCGTCGTTGGCGTGAACGACGACGCCATCACCACGCGCCGTAAGGGGCCGTCCAGACCGATCGTGCCGGAGGCGGAACGAGCCGAACTGGTGGCAGGACTCGGGTGCGTCGACTTCGTGGTCATCTTTCATGACGAGACGGCTGAGTCTTCCATCCGCGCGCTCGAGCCGGACGTCTACGTCAAGGGCGGCGACTATGCCGTCGATCAGCGTGAGATCGATGAGGGAAAGCTGCCGTTACCCGAAGCGAGCGTCGTTCATGCGTATGGTGGTGAGGTTCGCACGGTTCCATTGATTCCGGGCCAGTCGACGACCAATCTGGAACAGCGCATCATCGAGCGCGTCTGCTCCGAGAGGCCCTGATGGAGACCACCACCGAGGTCAAACCGGACGAAGCCAGCGAGATGTCGGATCGCGCGCGCATCGCGCAAGGGGCCGCCATCATCATGGCCGGCACGCTCCTGAGCCGTGTCCTTGGTCTCGGCCGCGAGCAGATCACGTCCTGGTTGTTCGGCACCGGCGACGCCGTGGCCGCCTTCACCATCGCCGACAACATCCACACCATGCTCTTCAACCTGGTCATCAGCGGCATGATGGAAGCCGCCCTCGTGCCCGTCCTGAGCGCCTACAGCGCCCCGGAGCACCGTGAAGAGCTACGTCGCATTACCGGAGCGTTGATGGTGCTGGCCTTGATCCTGGTCGGTGGCGCCGTCATCGTCATGGAACTCTTCGCGCCCTACGTGGTCAAGGTGATGACCGTCTTCGGAGGCGGTGCAGGAGCACGTGGCATCAGCACGGTCGATCTGGCCAACGAGATGGTGCGCATCATCCTGCCGGCCGTCCTACTGTTGGCACTCTCGACGATCCTTATGTCGACGCTCTACTCGATGCACCGCTTCGCACGTCCGGCCATCTCACTGGCCGCGCGCAACGCAGCCGTGGTTGCCGTTGCGTTGACGTTGGGACGCACGGCATTCGGCATTCGCAGCCTGCCTGTTGGGATTCTGATCGGCGCGTTCTGCCTGGTGCTGATACAGGCACCCGGTCTGCGCGACGCCATGCCTCAGCTCAACTTCGACTTCCGTCATCCCGCGATACGGCGCATTCTGGCGCTCTACATTCCCATATCGATCGGGCTGCTGAGTAATACCGTGGCGCTGGTGATCGACCGCAACCTGGCGTGGGGAGTCGGAGAGAACGCGCTCGGCGCCATGCGTTACGCCACGACGCTGAATCAGATGATCCTGGGGCTGGTGGCCACCGCCACCTCGATCGCGGCGTTGCCGACACTCTCCCGTCACTTTTCCACCGGCGACGACGTCGGCTTTCAACGGACGCTCTCCAACGGCATCAAGATGGTGACGATCATGGTGGTCCCGGCCACGCTCGGCTTGACGGCCATCGCCTGGCCGACGGTGCAGCTTCTCTTCTATCACGGCGCCACCGATTCATCCGGAGCACACGCCATCTTCGTTGCGCTGCTCGCGTACCTTCCCGGCACCTTCTTCGCCGCGTTCGACCAGGTGTTGATCTTCACCTACTATTCGCGACAGAACACGCGCACGCCGGTGGTCGTGGGCGTTTTGGCGGTCGGTGTCTACTTCATCTTCGCGCTTACATTGGTCAGCCCACTCGGGATGACGGGGTTGGTGCTGGCGAACTCGGCGCAGTTCACCTTCCATGCACTTGCTATGTGGTTCCTGCTACATCGCTCCATTGGGCACGTTGGAGATGCAACGGTGAAACGCACCTTGTGGCGTTCGATGCTGGCGGGCGGAGTGATGGCGATCATCGTCTACCTCGTGGCGCGTGCGCTCCAGATGACGTCCCTCGTCCCGTCCGGCGGCGCCTCGAACCTTTCGGCAGTGGGCGGCGAGGCGCTGGCTGTGGCAATTCCCGTCGCGGTCGGTGCTGCAGTCTATCTCGTCGCCTTGCGACTTTTGGGCGTCGACGAGATTCACGCGATCCAGCGAGGCGTAATGCGGCGCTTCTCGCGCGCCACGTCATAGGTTCGCTATCGGCCGATCAACCATTCCCGCGCATGGAGCAGCCGAGTCATCTGTTCCGCCGTTCCGAAGCGTCGCCCGAGGGAGAGCGAAGTCCGATGGGGCAGGTCGTCTCAATCTGGTCCTTGATACGCTGGACTCATCTCGTCTCGGCCATCGTCTGGATCGGCGGACAACTCTTCATCCTGATCGTCCTGCTCCCGATCATGCGCAGTGCCCTTCCACGAAACGAACGCACGCTCCTCTTTGCGGAGGTTGGCCGCCGTTACGCGATCGTCTCCTGGATTGCCCTGACGTTATTGGTCATAACCGGGATTCTCAACGGTCAGCGGCGAGGGATTGTCTGGGAACGCCTCCCCGACAGCACCTATGGGCGAATCCTGCTGGCGAAGCTCATTCTGGTCGCGATCGTCATTGCGATCACACTTGTTCACGCGCTCTACTACGGCCGGCGCATTACCGAAATCGCCGAACAGGTGCAAGCCATGGACGGAGACGACACGTCCATGGCTGATGAGCGCCAACATCTGCAGGTGATGTCAGGTGTTCTCTCAGGGGTGAACTTGCTCCTGAACCTTGTGATCGTCCTGCTGGCAGCGTCGCTCGTTGCGTGAGCGATAACCACGGTCATCGTTCCGAACCTCGTCGAGAATGGCTGCTTCGGTGTCGACCGACTATCCGCTCGAGCTGCGCATCGCCCCGTCGATCTGGCCGTTCTGGCGGCGAGTGGTCGCATCGAACGTCGAATTCAGCGGGATGAGACCACCCAACACCGCGCCGTATCCAGAGCAAATCGATCGTTAGTTTTCGGAAGCTGACTGTACGAGGAATTTGGCGGCTAACTCGGGGTCGAGCCTTCGACCGGCTCGGTCGCCACGAGGCGAACTTCGGCAATGCGCAGGCCGTCGAGATCGGTCACTTCGATGACGTACGGCGGAAGCTCGACGCGATCGCCGATCTCGGGCCGATGTCCGAGCGCCGAAAAGACGAACCCGCCGATGGTGCTGCTGTCCTCCGCTTGCAGATCGAGGCCGAAATGGTTGCGGATGTCGGACAGGTGGGTGAGGCCGTTGATCCTCCAGCTTCCGTCTGATTCGATGTGGATCTCTTCGCTGGTCAGCTCGAACTCGTCCGGTACGTCACCCACTACGCGTTCCATGATGTCGTCCAGCGTCACCATCCCGGCCGTGCCGCCATACTCGTCAACGGCAATCACCACGTGCGTGCGGTGCTTCTTCATTTCGTCGAGGAGCGAGTCGATGGCGATCGAACCTGGAACGGTCATGACCGGTCGGATCAGAGACTGAATGTCGGGTGGAGAGGATCCGTCAGCCGCGAACACCACGTCGATGAGGTCCTTGACGTACAGCACGCCCAGGATCTCGTCCAGATCCCTGCCGTAGACCGGGTAGCGTGCGAACTTGTGCTCGCGAATCACCTCAGCGATGCCCTTCAAGGGCAAATCAGACGCGATGGCGACGAGCTCCGTGCGCGGGACCATGATGTCGTCGGCGGCAAAATCATGGAAGACAAAGGCTCGCCGGATGATCTCCTCTTCAGTCTCAAACAGCTCGCCGCTTTCGGTGCTGGCGGCCACGATCAGGCGCAATTCCTCTTCGGTGTAGATCAAATTGTGGCTGAGAACTGGTTGCACGCCGACCAGACGCAGAAATGATTGTCCAACCCAATTCATCGAAAAGATGATCGGCCGGAAGATCCCCAGGAAGAAGCGGACCGGCGAAGCCACCACGAAGGCGGTCGATTCCGGGTGCTGCAGCGCGAAGGACTTTGGGGCCAGCTCACCAAAAACGACGTGCAAGAACGTGATGACTGTGAACGCGATGATGAAGGAGATCGTGTGGGCGCTAGCCGCCGCCACGTTGCTTGGCAAGACCGTCTCGAAGAAGGGATCGAGAAGCCGAGCCACCGCGGGCTCGCCCACCCAACCTAAGCCGATACTGGCGATGGTGATGCCAAGCTGCGTCGCCGCGATGAAGCCGTCGAGATCCTGCAGCGCGCTCCAGACGTTGCGCGCACGCACGTTCCCTTCGGCAACCAGGGATTCAATGCGGCTGCGACGAACCGAGACCAGAGCGAACTCGGTGGCAACAAAGAATCCGTTGATGACGACCAACACGAAGACGGCGACTAATTTGAGGGCGACGTCCATTGACCCTTGCCCACTGGAGACGATCGCACAGCGACGCACACCACCCGACCACATATTTCCATTGCGGAAACATGCCGCAGGTTCTCTGCGTGATTGTTTGACGCGCCGTGCTGACGTGCTGACAACATTGCTGGAAATCGTATCACTTGCGGTTGACCGGGCGAGGAAACCGGGTTTGGAGGTATGGCCGAGTTAGCACGATGCGTGTCGGGTATTGGACGCCATAAATGTCGCCCCTGCGACGAACAGACAACAGGATGCCCGTAGGGGCGCCATGAATGTCGCCCGCGAGATGCGGCCAACCGTTTCACGAGCGAAACCACGCTGGACCATACTCCGCGCCCCCGCACTCACCAGAATCGTTCACCCACCACGATCAGAGCGAGACGCCGAGGATGCGCGGTCCAGTGGGCTCGGGGCTTCCGCCCATCGGCTCGTCAGTGACGCCGATGAGTGAGTAGCGGTCGATCGGCTGTGAGAGATGAATGGTGAGGAACCCGCGGCCCTGCGCATCGACGCTGAAGGTTCCGGCGCTGATGCGCTGGTCGTCACCGGTGAGCCACACTTGGTAGGTCATTCCGGACGGGGGCTGCGGCAGATTTTCGACGATAAGCCATGCCAAGCCGCCGCCGTCCTGAGCGCAGAGCGTGCCTCGCGCCGTACTTCCCGTCGATGCAGACGTCAGGTCGAACCAGACCAACGGAGGTTGCGACGCGGCGCCGACTTGCGTGGTTGGCGTTGGTGATGATGAGCCACTGTCGAAGAGGTGCAGCTCGAGCGCCAAATTCCCCGCCAGAAGCAGGGCAAGCAACGCCGCGGCCAGCGACGCAACCCAGGCCAACCGCGACGGAAGACGACGCGGCTCCTTCTGGTCGATCTCTCGGAAGATCGTCGCTTTGAGCGAAGGAGGAGGCTGAAGCTGCGGCGCGGCAAAGCCAATCAGATCGACCGTGTCGGCAAAGCGATCGAGATCGAGACGGCAAGCTCGACACTCGAGCAGATGACGAGCCACAGCATCGCCATCTTTACGGTCGAGCGCGCCAATCGCGGCGGCCGGGAGCAGTGGACGTACCGTCTCACATGTCCAATCGCGCTCCGACTCAGATTCCGTCGATTCCCTCTCCACGCTTGACGACCTCGAGTTCCAGAACCACAGCCACGCCCTAACCCCTTGTGAACTGTTTACGAATTGAGTGGGCGGATGGATTGGCGCAGCGCGGGACAGGGCGGGCCGCTATGGGGTCGGTGTTGACCCGGCAGGATTGGACAACATCGCAACGTCCGGAGGAAGATGATCTTCCTCCGGACGCCGTGGTGAGTCTGTTTTATTGCTGCTGCTGCGGATAGACGACCAGCGACATGCCGTCGAAATAGCCCCACGAACGCATGAAGTCGTCCCAGGTGAAGGTTCGGTACTGCCCATCACCCGGATCGGCGACCGAGACTCCCGACTGATCGTAGCCGTAAACCACGACCGCGTGCTCCTGTGGCACCAGGGCAAAGCGACTTCCATCGACGGTCTCGTACGAGCGCGTCTGCACCGAAGCCATATTGGTCATCCAGACGACGACCGGCCGCCCCTGATCGAGCTGTGCTTTGAGGAAATTCGCGTTGCCATTGGCGTAGAAGACGTCGCTCCCGAACCCGTAGTTGCTCAGGACCGACTGAAAGGGCTCGGCATACACACCGTAGTTGTCGGTGCCGCCAAAGGCGCCTGTGATGTCACCACGGAAACCGAGATGTGGATTCGGATTTTGCGGGATGTTTTCGATGAAGACCCACTCCGAGACCTGATTGCCCCAGTAGGAGGTCGCGATGCTCACCGCCGCCGCCTCGCAGCTCAGCGGAAGCGCCTGCTGCTTGATCGGCATGGCGCGCAGCGTCGCCGAGCCGTCCCCAGCGGCAGGAGCACCACCAGGAATGCGCAACAGATCACCAACTTCAATCAGGTTGGGATTGGTGATGCCATTGGCATTGGCGAGCGCGGCCAGGCTGATGTTGTACTGCTTGGCAATCTGGGTCAACGTCTCACCGGTGGCCACCAGATGAAGCGTCCCGTCGGCCGAGGCATTCGACACCGTGGCGGAAGTCGTCGACGTCGACGAAATGGCCGGAATCTTCAGCGACGTGCCCGGAAGGATCAGGTTCGGATTGGCCAGGTTGTTCAGCTGGGCCAATGAATCGACCGTCATGCCATATTGATTGGCAATCTGCATCAGCGTTTCACCCGGAACGATCACATGCTGGCGGACATCCACCGACGTGTTCGTGTCCGTGTTGTCGGTGGCGTCGCCGGTGATCGTCAGCGTGGTCCCGGACACGATCAGGTTGGGATTTGAGAGATTATTGAGCTGAATGAGCGTGTCGACCGGAACGTCGTATTGGTCCGCAATCTTGCTCAGCGTCTCACCTGGCTGAACCTGATGGAAGGTCGCCGCAGAGGCGGCCTGTGTCCCTACCATCAAGGCGCTCGCCAGCACCGCCGATACCGCGGCGCTCCGCCGCATCGGGAATCGCCACCGAAGCGGCGTCCGACGTCCGAACTGCTGCAGACCGGAGGACCGTCGTGGGGTGAATGCATTGCCTGATTGAACTTCGTTGCGGTAGCGAAGGCGCTCGGCGTAGAGCCCGACGAGGCCGTCCCCGGCGCCCGCTCGCCCTTGCGACATGGCAACCTCCCGTCTGTTGAAGTGGGTCACTTGCACGTACATGCTGTACGTACAGAGATCTTAGCACGGCTTTGACACGCAGACAAGAACGCGGGGGAGAATATTAGGGCAAGGTGAGTAGGTTCACGCCGGTACTGGTTCCGACCAATGCGCGGTCCGCGAGGTGAATGAAGAGTCCGTGATCGACCACTCCTGTGATCGCCTTGATCGATGCAGCTAGCCGCTCGGGGTCATCGATCGGGCCGAATCTGGCGTCCAGAATGAGGTTGCCATTGTCCGAGACAAACGGCGACGTTCCAGGCGAAATCGTGCGTAACGTGACGGTCCCGCCCAGTTCCGTCAGGCGCTTTGAGGTAATGTGCCAGCCGAACGGGAGGACTTCTACCGGCACGGGATGCTCGCTCCCCAGCCGCTCGACGACTTTGGTCGAGTCGGCGATGATGAGCAGGCTCTCAGACGCGCTGGCGACCAGCTTTTCACGCACTAACGCGCCTCCGCGACCCTTGAGGACCGCTAATGTTCGAGGATCGATCTCGTCTGCCCCGTCAATGGTCAGATCGACGCGATCGACCGATTGCAGATCGGTCAGTGGCAATCCACCGGAACGCGCAAGCATTTCGGATTGTCGAGATGTGGGGATACCGACGATCTTCAGGCCCGTCGCCACACGCTTCGCCAACGCGCGGATAGCGAACTCAGCCGTCGAGCCCGTGCCGAGCCCAATGACCATACCTGAATGGACCATCTGGGCGGCCGCTTCCGCCGCCGCCCGCTTTTCACTGTCGATCTGATCTCTCTCGAGATCCTGTGATGCGTCGTTCACGTCTGTCATCGCCGCCTCGACCCGGTCAGCGCCCGAGAAGGTCGTGAGCGGCCTTGGCGACGTGCTCACCAGTCAGCCCGAAGTGCTCGAGCAGCGCGTCGGCGTCGCCGGAGGTGGCAAAGGCATCCTTGAGATCGACGAAGCGCATAGGGCACGGCTGTTTCTGACCCGCCACCATGGCCACGGCGCTACCGAGTCCACCATGATGCAGATGCTCTTCCGCCACGACGATACCTGACGTCTCACGGGCCGCCGCGACGATGGCGTCTTCATCGATCGGCTTGACCGTCGGCATGTCGAGGACGCGGGCGCTGATGCCCTGACCAGAAAGCTGCTCGGCGGCATCGAGCGCCGCGGCGACCATGATGCCGTTGGCGATCAACGTCACGTCGGAGCCTTCTCGCACCGTGATGGCTTTGCCCAGTTCGAAGTGCACATTCTCATCGTAGATCTTGGGAACGGCCGGTCGACCAACACGCAGGTACGCCGGACCGTCGAAATCGAGCAGAGCATGCACCGCGGCCCGGGTCTGGTACTCGTCAGACGGGACGACGACGGTGAAGCCAGGCAACGTGCAGGCGAGCGCCACGTCTTCGATCCCCATCTGCGACGGGCCGTCCTCGCCAATGCTGATTCCGGCATGACTGCCGACCAACTTTACGTTCAGATGCGGGAAGGCGACGCCCATGCGGATCTGATCGAACGCGTTACAGAGCAGGAACGCCGCGAAACTGGCCGCCACGACCGTCTTGCCGCTGGCCGCAAGCCCTGACGCCACGCTCACCAGGTTCGATTCGGCGATGCCGACGTTGAAGAAGCGATCGGGATGATCCTTGGCGAACCACTCAGTGCGAGTCGAGTTGCCCACGTCGCCATCGACCACGAAGATATCGGGGCGGTCGGCGCCGATGGCGCGCAACGCTTCACCGAACGCGTCGCGGGTGGCTTTGCCCATGGAGAGACCTACGGTCGTACCAAGATTCATCCGATCTCCTCCAATGCCTCTTGAAGCTGCTTCTTCGGAACGGCGCGCCCATGCCAGGTGAAATCGGTCTCCATGAAATGCAGACCTTTACCCTTGACGGTGTGCGCCACGATGGCGAATGGGCCGTCATCGTAGTTCGTCGCCTGAACCAACGCGTCGTGCGCGGCGGTCAAGTCGTGCCCGTTGATCTCCACCGTCTTCCACCCGAACGCGCGCCACTTCTCGGCATAGAGCGACGGGTCAGTCAGATGCGAAACGGCGGTCGTCTGCTGATAGCCGTTGTTGTCGACGATGGCGGTCAGGTTTCCAACCTTGAGATTGGCCGCCGACATGGCCGCCTCCCAAACCTGTCCTTCCTCGATCTCGCCGTCTCCCATCATGACGTAGACGTTGTAGCGGCGAGATGCCGAGCGCGCCGCGAGTGCGTGACCCAGACCAATCGAAAGCCCCTGCCCCAGACTGCCGGTCGATGCTTCGACTCCGGCCAACCTTCGCATATTCGGGTGCCCTTCGAGCGGGCTTCCGAGTTTGCGCAGTGTGTTTAGTTCGGACTTGGGGAAGTAGCCGGCCTCCGCGAGAACTGAATAGAGAATCGGTGCGGCGTGACCCTTCGACAGGATGAATCGATCTCGCTCCGGCCAATGCGGATTCTTGGGATCGTATTGCAGGACTCCGCCAAAGTAGAGCGCGGAGAGTATCTCGACGGCCGAGAAGGAGCTACTCGGATGTCCCGAGCCTGCCTCGGTCGTCATTTCGAGCACCTCACGCCGCAGTCGACGCGCCAGATCCGTGAGGCGGTCCACGTCGAATGTCGTTGTTTCGGCGCGATTCGTGGATTGTTGATCTCCCATGCTGAACATCCTCCTACGTCGCTGTGATGCGATACCTGGATTGATGTCGCACATCTGTTGCCCCGATGACCGGGGAGCGCTCGGTCGCATCCCCACGCGCTCACTTCCGATCATCCACGGGTTTGCGATGTGCCGCAAGTGCGTAACCGCGCCGGCCAATGCCCGTTAGTTGTGCAGAGCCGCTGCACCCTCCCGTTTGTCGCCCTCTGACGGCTCATGATATAAAGCGATTCGACGAATCCACGCCTCAAGGAGGTACGAATGGGGAAGGGACGATGGGTCCCCACGCATCTCGTGCTGGCTTTCTTCCTGACGGTCAGTACTGGCTTTTCGCTCCTCGCGGTTCCAACAACCAACGTCGCTGCTGCTTCAGACACCACTCCAACCGCCGCCACCTTTCGCGTCTATGCGACTCGGGAAGGTCTGGTTGGGGACGGCACCAGCAACGGCCACGTGATCCAGCCGAACGATCATTTCGTCGCGCTGCCCTGCGTCTGCGTCCTTTCAAGCAAGGACGGCAATGAGTTCGAAGTTCGCATTCAATACGGCAATCAGACGGTGACCGCCCCGGTTTGGGACGTCGGACCGTGGAACATCGACGACAACTATTGGGATCTGCCGTCGCAGCGCAAGTACAAGAACCTGCCACAGGGGACGCCGGAAGCCACAGCCGCCTATTACGACAACTACAACGATGGACTGGACGGTAAAGGGCGCAAAGTGCAGATTCCCGCCGGAATCGATATCGCTGACGGCACGTTCGCGGACCTGGGCATGACCGACTCCGACTGGGTCACCGTCACCTTCACGTGGATGCAACCCGCGCATCCCACGTTGGAATCGCTGCCCACGTTGCCAACCGGCTACGAAGACATCCCCACCGTCTACTACGGCCAAAAACCGCCGCTTGATCCCGTCGCTCCGAAGGATGCGTCCCAATACAGCTACATCACCGAGACGCAGCACAACGTGCCCACGCCGATCATGGATTACTGGTGGGCGCACGGAAGCTGGCGCAATATCGGGTTGCCCATCAGCGAGGTTTTCAGGGAGGTGTCGTTCGACGGCTCCGTCAAGATAGTCCAGTACTTCGAACGCCAGATTCTCGAGTTGAATCTACCGAACAACGGCGACAAGCCGTTGGTGACGTCTGGATTGATCGGCTACGACGTCTACGCAGCGCAATCGGCGCTCAAGACCGTGGCGCCGTTCGACAACTCAGCTACGTCCGTCTACTTCCCTCAGACGCAGCATTCCGTGGCCAATGGATTCCTGGCCTACTGGCAACAGTATGGCGGCGTGGAGACCTTCGGCTACCCGATCTCGCAGGAGTTTTCCGCCGTGACGCCAGATGGTCGGAAGTACGTGGCACAGATCTTCGAGCGCGCCAGGCTTGAATGGTGGCCCGATAAGGCCGGACAGCCTGGCGATATCACCCAGGGGCTCCTCGTGGACGAGATGCTGCAGGCCCAAGGCTGGATGAAGTAGCATCTCACGAATTCGAGCCGACCCGGGGAGCCTTCGGGCTCCCTTTCTCATCGTCGTCGTCAGTCGTGTTGCCACGCGTCATGGCGGACTCGACCGCATTGATCGCGATTCGGACAGCTTCGTCTGGGTCGAGATTGAGCCCGACATCCCGGGCACGCTCGGCGGTCTCACGCGTCAGACGGGTGCGAGCACAGGCGACGTACTGATCGTGCTCGGGCAGGTCCGCGACGTCGATTGGAACATGCAGCTCTTCACGCAGTGACTCGGCCGCCCCAAAGAGCTGCATCGAACGTTCGGCCGGCCCGGCAACCGACTCCACCGCCGCGATTCCTTCCAGGCACGCCGCGACGCAATCGAGATCCTTCAACTCTTCGGCCAGTCTCAGGCTCTCCATAAACATCCTGGCGGCTTGGGCGGCTTGCTTACGGTGAAGCGCGACGTACCCGAGGTTGTGCAGGCGCAGGCAGATACCCGCACGATTGCCGGACTGTCGGTCGATCTGTAGGCTCTCGCGATAATAAATTTCCGCCTGGTCGTCGTCTCCCGCGCGGCGCGCTTCCTCGCCGAGAGCATTGAGCGCCCGCGCCATGCCGGCCAGGTGGTCGGAACCACGAAAGAGGTCAATCGCTTCGCTGGCGCACTGGAACCCGAGTGAGTAGTCTCCCTGAGAGCCGGCCACGTGTCCCAGAAAGGTCAGCGACCATGCAGTCCCAACCGTGTCGCCGATGTCCCGTCTGATCGCGACGCTCTCTTCGAGCAGCGTGCGCGCGAGCGGTAGCTGTTCACGTTTCCAGGCGAGCGCCCCCGCGGCAAGAAGCGCTTTGGCGCGCACCGCAGGCTCGATTTCAATGCCGCTGGTATCGGCCAACTCGAGCATGCGAACCAGACGTTCGCACTGCTCGGCATAGTAGCCGCGCGTGAAGCAGAACCACCAGATCGCGGCGGCCATGCGCAACGCCGCGGTCAGCTCGCGCTGAGCGACGTAGCAGCCAATGGCCGCGCGAATGTTTCCGTATTCGCGCTCCAGCTGATCGAGCCACAGCGTCTGGTCGGGACCTCTCAACTCGGGCTCCGCCGTCTCGGCCAGATCCACGAAATACGCCGCGTGGCGACGTCGCAGTCCGTCGGCCTCTCCGCTCTCTTCCAGGCGCTCGGCGGCATACTGACGCACGACCTCAAGCAACTGATAACGTCCGCCGAACGATGCCGCCTGAAACTGGACCAGCGATTTGTCGATGAGCTCAGCCAGCAGACCGAGTATGTCAGGGCCGTCGAGCTGATTGCCTGCGCAAATTGCCTCGGCAGTTTCCAGCGTCCAGCCACCGGAAAAGATCGACAGGCGACGAAAGAGAGCCCGTTCCGAGTTAGAGAGGAGACCGTAGCTCCAATCGAGCGTTCCACTCAGCGTTCGCTGCCGCTCGTTGACTGCCACACCGCTGCTCGCGAGAACGTGCAGTGAGCGATCGAGTCGCTCCGCCAACGAATGGGCTGACATCATCCCCATTCGCGCCGCCGCTAGCTCGATCGCCAGCGGAATGCCATCTAGGTAGCGGCAGATTTGCGCCACCTCGGCCGCGTTTTCCCGGATCAACGCGAAACCAGATCGGACCAGGCGAGCACGCTCGCAGAAGAGCCGCACGCAGGCGTTGCGCGCGAGATCAGCGATCGCGTCGTCCGAGTGGATTGCTCCTCGCCGAATCATCTCACTCGGAACCGGCAACGGCGGAATGCGCCAAACCGCCTCCCCATGCATCCCAAGCGGCTGTCGACTGGTAGCCAGAATCCGAATGTTGGGTGCCTGCTGAAGAACGAAACGGGCCAGCTTCGCGCACCCACCCATCAGGTGTTCGCAGTTGTCCCAGATCAGCAGAATCGATTTCTGTTGCAGCGCCTCGACGAGGACGTCGACAACCAGATCTCCGCTCGATTCGGGAATTCCTAAAGTTGAGAGAATCGTTCCTGGAAGGTCGTCGCTATCGGAGATCAACGAGAGGTCAACAAACCAGATCCCGTCCTCATAGGCGTCAGCCAGTTGGGACGCGACGGCCAATGAAAGGCGCGTCTTCCCAGACCCACCAGGGCCAGTCAATGTCACCAGTCGGGGCGTTTCGTGCGCCGGATCGAGCAGTTCGACCAATTCTGAGCGCTCCGAGTCGCGGCCAATGAAACTCGTGAGCGGAGCGGGCAGGTTCGAAGTTGGACTCGCGTGGTGGACAACGCGCACCTCGCCATCCATATCGGAAGGGAACCGGCGAGCCAGAATCTCGCGATAGAGTTCTTCGCTCTCGACACTCGGGGCTTCGTCGATCTCCTTCAACGCCAGGCGCAAATCGTGGAATTGGGCCAGCGCACGGCCTCGCTGACCGATCAATGCCAGATCACGCATCAGCAGACGCTGGGCCACTTCGTCGAAGGGATCCTCACGCACAATTTCGGCACGA
Source organism: uncultured Chloroflexia bacterium (assembly GCA_963822235.1). Lineage (GTDB taxonomy): Bacteria > Chloroflexota > Chloroflexia > Thermomicrobiales > Thermomicrobiaceae > CALAGB01. Next base: position 363,009 of record CAWGGU010000001.1, on the reverse strand, counting down.
ATATCGGTAGCGGCAGCCAGGTCGTTGCGCGACTGATACAGATCCGCCAATCCGGAAAGGAGTGAAAGACGTTCCTGGCGCAGCGCTTCGCGCATCCCCGCCGCCCAATCGTCGTAACGGTCCTCCGGCAGCAGGTCTCCGGCGTAGAGCGACAGCGCGCCGAGATAACCCCGGACGCTGCCCTCCGCCTGCGCATCGCGCGCGGCTTGCATGAACGCGTGCACGTCGATCCGGATCGTCCCGGCAGGTTCAAGCACGACGTGCGGACCACGCAGACGAAGCGTAGGCGATGCGCCACCAGGCATACCGGCTGAATCAAGCGCGCGACGCGCTGCATGTAACGTTCGATGCAAGTTGTTGTTTCCGGCAACGGGGTCGAACTCGGGCCAGAGATGCTCGATTAGCTCTGCCCGATGCATGCTCAGATCCGGCGCGAGCGCCAGGAGCTTGATGATGCTGCGCGCCTTCTGCAATCGCCAGGCGCTCGCTGGAATTTCAGTTCCGTGGACCCAGATGCGAAAACCACCGAGGAGAGTGATGCGTAGACCGACTTCGGCGGGGACAAGGTCTGGAACAGCTGCCTCTCGCAACGATTCCCCCATCGGCGCGAATAACCTGTGCGTTTACCAACTTTAGTCTACAACTTTATGTAGAACAACTACTTTCCGTGTCCAAATCGACGCACGCCCTGCTCGCGCCATCACATTCTCACGATCTGCCCTCCGCCGATCGGGCGCCGAAAGGTTCCTCGTGGCTCAGCAAAATGCTTCAGGGCAACATATACGCATGCATCAAATTCAAGTGTCGGCCTTTCTGTTGATGTGTGACGAGAACGCAAGTCGTTGTCCTCGTATCAGGAATTTCCGGTGTACGCAGGACCGCGAGACTACAAGGAATTTCCGCGAAATCATCGCGAAACTGGTTCGTTAGAGATTCACGGCACGGTTGCTGCCACCCTGGGAGCAGGCGCGTGGCCTCGTTGAACTGCTAGCTACCCGCGCGGAATGTTGTGGCAGCCCGGTGGGCATAAACGGTAAAGTTGAGCCATATCTGTGGGGAAAGGTTCGAGCGTTGCGCGCAATCGGCTGATCGACGTTCGACTTGATGACGAAATCGTGGGTTCGGGGTAGCACACGATCGTCATCGACCTTGTAGCTCCGGGAGACACGCGCGGAGCTCGGACTAGACATGAACTACCTTCCGTCGGCCGACAGGATTACTGTCTGCTCGAGAACCTGTATTCCTGCCTTATCTGTGCCGGTATCTGGTGCTCGTATATCCTGCTGCCGAAGATTGACAGCTGAAGGTCACATAGGTCGACGCGACAAGCGTTGGGTGACACTGCTCAACTCCAGTAGCAGATCGGCTCCGCGCTCATGAAGCGACTGATCATCATCCTGCTCACCGTCGCCTCCGCGATCGCGTTCGTCTACGTCGCCAACCTGGAATCACTCAGCAGCGCCATCTTTTCCATGCCCGTGAGTTCGCTCCTCCTCTTACTTGCCTTTCTCGCCGCCAATGAAATCGTGAAAAGTCTGCGCTGGGGCTATCTGCTGCGATCAAGCAATCTTCCGATCAGCTTGCTCGATGGCGCGACGACCTATCTCGCCTCTCAAGCCGCCTCGGCGTTGCCAGGCGGCTCGATGCTTGGAGCGCGTCTCGCCGAGGAGCACGGCAAGATCCGCATGCGGCAGGCCGTATCGAGTTTCGTGGCCCTCGGCGTGTCCGACTTTTTCGCCCCTGGTGCTATCGCTATTGTCATGATCTTCCTGACGGGTCAACGCCCGCTGCAGATCGTGATGCCGATCTTTACGATCTCGATGGGGTTCGCCGGAATTGCCGTTTTTCGCAGCGTCCGCATCGCCACGTGGCTGTCACGCTTCCTGAGGCGGTGGCGTTTGACGCGCCGATTCGTGCCGCAGGAAGAGGATTTCTGGGTGCACAGCGCCCTCTTGATGCGCCGCCAGGTGATGATGGGGGCGGTCGCGTTCAGTATCGTGTCGACGATGTTCTCAGCCAGCATTCTGTGGCTGATCGCGAACGCGATGATCGAGCGTAACATCAGCTACGGTGATGGCGTCTACGCGCACACCTTCAGCCTTGTCGCACGGCAAATCATCCCGATTCCGGGCGGCATCGGCATCAGCGACGCGAGCCTGGCCGGGGTGCTCAACTTCATCGGAATCGGTCTCGCCCGTGCCACGTTTATCGCCCTGGCATACCGCACCATCAACCTCATCTTCCGCACGTTTCTCGGGGTCCTTGTTCTTTTCGCCCGCTATCCGTACCTGATCGTCGGACCGCTGCGCGTTTCGTCCGAGGAGACGGAAGAGAGCGAGACGCCGGTGGATCGCACGCCACCGACCCTCCCCGCTCGACGTCATCGCGCCGTGCGCCTGCCACGACGCCATCCTGGGAAGATTCCGCGTGATTCAGCCAGTCACGAGGTGGCTCGCAACTTACCGAACTGAGCGCACGGTCGTGCGCTTTCGCTTCACCGATTGGCCCACCCGTTCTATGCTCGATTGAACAATTCAGTTTCAGATCAGTTCGACTTCGTCTGGACGTCCATAGAAAGCCAGATCGGGAGACGACGATGACCACGACATTCCCAGTCGTTCAGGTAAGCGGCGCCGCACATGAGCGCGGTCGCCAGCATGGAGAGCAGGCTGCTGAGCGTGTCGCTCGGAGCGTGGGCACCTATCGCCAAGCGTTTGCCGAGAGCGCCGGGCTCGATTGGCCGTCCGTTCTGGAACGCGCATCTGGGTTCGCGCGTCTCATCGAGTCCTTCGATGAAAACATCCTGGCTGAAATGGACGGCATTGCCGAAGGGTCCGGATTCCAACTCGAAGACATTGTGGCGATCAATTGCCGCACCGAGATCCTTTTCGGCAATCGCGGTAGACCGGCATCGAGCATCCCGGAAGCTGAGTGCACCACCATCGCCGTGACGCCCGCCGCAAGCGCCGACGGTACGACCCTGCTGGCCAAGAATTGGGATTGGCGCGCGCCATGCCGCGACTCCGTGATCGTGCTGCAGGCGCGACAGCAGGAGGCTCCCGATTTCGTGATGCTGGTCGAAGCTGGGATGGTCGGTCGCGACGGGTTCAATGCGGCCGGAATCGCGGTCTGTGGCAACCTGCTGCGCTCATCACTCGACGGCAGCAAAGCGGGAGTGCCAGTCCCCTTCATTCGGCGACGCGTGCTGAACAGCGACCGACTCGACCACGCTTATGGCGAGATCTTGAACGCCGAGCGCGCGGCGTCCACCAACTACATCGTGGCGCATGAGTCGGGGATGATCGCCAATTTCGAGGCGTCGCCGGAGCAGGTCTATCCGGTCTATCCCGAACGCGGGCTGTTGACGCACTCGAACCATTTCACTCACATGGCGGCTCAGGTGCAGGGGATTGGGCGTCTCACGTCTCCCGACACGCTCTACCGCATGCAGCGGGCGCGCGACCTGCTCGAGCCGAAGATCGGCTCTATCGGCATCGAGGACGTCAAAGAAGCCCTGCGCGATCACATGGGCTGGCCACAGTCGATCTGCCGTCATCCGGACCCTGCGCTGAAGGAATCACGCCAATCGATGAGCATCGCATCGATCGTGATCGATCTGGGAATGCGAGAGATGCACGTCGCTGTCGGCGCGCCATGCGAGCACGAGTACCACGTCGTTGGGCTCCCAGAGGACGCATCCACTTTGTCCAAGGCCCAGGCGATGGAGGCGACGCCGATTCACTAATCGCGCGCGTTCAGCGCCTTCCAGAGCTGCTCGGAACGGATCGGCAGATCGGTCAGTCGCACGCCAGTCGCATCCGCGATGGCGTTGGCGATCGCCGCCGCTGGGGGAACCACCGGCGCTTCGCCGATCCCCTTGGCACCGAACGGTCCGAATGGGGACGGGTTCTCGACGAGCTGTGAGTCGATTTCTGGCAAATCGGCTGCCTTGGGGATGGCGTAATCGAGGTAACTTGCCGTTACCGGCTGCCCATGCTCGTCGTAGACCAGCGCCTCGAGCAGGCCCCAACCGACACCCTGCGCCACTCCGCCGTGAATCTGCGCTTCTACTTCGGCCGGATTGATGGCTCGTCCGATGTCATGAATGGCGTGATATCCAATCAGATCGACCTCGCCGGTCTCGGCGTCCACGCGCACCTTTGCCAGATGAACGGCCATGGCGGGCGATTTCTCCGGATTAGCGACGTTGCCGCGTCCGAAGATCGGCGCGAAGCGACCACCCTGTTCGATCGTCGCTGCGTAGACGTGCGCCAGCGGCAACGCCCGGTCCGGCGCTCCCTTGACCTGCACGCGGTCCTCGATGATCTGAAGATCGTCGATGGTCGCTTCGAGACGCTCTGAGGCGACCGCGAGCACCTGCTCACGCGCGTCGCGCGCCGCCGACATCACGGCATTCCCGACGCTGTAGAGGACCTTGCTGCCACCGGTTAGCCCAAATTGTGGCGCGCTGTCGCTGGGTGCGGTCACCACGTGAATACGATCCGCTCGCGATTCCGAACGCCTCAGCGGCGATCTGCGTGAGACCGGTCGTCGTGCCGGTCAGATCGACCGATCCGACCATGACGCCTAACGTCCCGTCAGGATTGAGCCGTACCGAGGCAGACGCCGCTTCCGCGCCGCCTCGCAACCCACCGATCGCGACCCCAACTCCTTCGCCGCAGTCTTTGGACGCCGTCCAGAGTGGCGAATTACAGGCCTCATTCAGCAGCGCCTTGAGGTCGAATGGCGGCCAACTGCCGCCGTCCGACATCGGATCGCCGCTCTCGGCCGCGTTGCACAGGCGAAATTCGAGCGGCGAGAGGTCGAATCGAGCCGCCAACTCATCGACCAGCGATTCAAGCGCGAACATCATCGGCGTGAGGCCAGGTGCCCGATACGCACCGGTGCCGGTTCGGTTAGTCAGTACCTCCGCCGAGCGGATGTCGAGATTCGGGACGCGGTAGTAGGAGCCGATCATCTGGGCCACCAACTGATAGGGAGAGTTGGAGAAGAAGCCGGTGTCGAACCACAGATCCGCCGTCAAGGCTGTCAGGTATCCACGGGAATCTGCCGCGAGCGCGACCGTCAGGAGGGACTCGGGTGCTGGAGTGGTCGACATGAAGTCTTGCTGGCGCGTCAGGGTCAGCTTGATGGGACGAGCGAAGCGTTGGGCCAGCAGACAAGCAAGGGGCTCGAGGAGCACCATCTTGCCGCCGAAGCCGCCGCCGACGGTGATGGGCTCGACGCGGATGTCGGTCTCCGGCAGATCGAGCGCACGTGCCAACGCCGAGCGGACCATGAACTGCCCCTGCGTCGGTGTGTAGATAGTGAGCCGTCCGCCCGGCTCGGCGCTGGCCACGACCGAACGCGGCTCCATGTAGCTCTGGTAGACGGCATGAGAGTGAAAGGTGCGTTCCAACGTCACCGCGGCGTCACGAAACGCGCGCTCGACGTCGCCGCGCTGATAACGCAGCGAACCATTGACGTTGACGCCGTCCGCATGGCCCGACTCCTCGACGGCCGCAGCACCATGCTCTGCCGCCTCGCTCGACACGGTGCGTCCCCGTCGCCGCACCGGTTTGGCATCCGGCGATCGACTCGTCGTTATGTCCGGCACGACCGAAAGAGGCTCGTAATCGACCGATACCAGATCGGCGGCCAGTTCCGCCGCGCCCGCGTTCCGCGCCAGGACCACGGCGACCGGTTGTCCTACGTAGGCGACGCGGCGATACGCCAGGAAGAAGCGGCTTCGATCGACCGGCTCCTCGTCCCGAGCGAACTCCGGCAGATCGTCCGACGTGACCACCGCGATGACCTCAGGTAATTTCAATGCGGCGCGTGCATCGACGCCGCGAATCTCCGCGTGTGCATAGGGGCTCAGAACGAGATGGGCGTGAAGCATGCCGGGCAATGACAGATCGTCGGTGTAACGCTCAGCGCCCGTCAAGCGCGGTCGCGCATCTGGCCGACGAATACTCTGCCCGACAGATTGAAACTGAGATTGGCTCATCCGCTCCCTTTCGGCTTCCTCATTAGCGAGGCTGAGACGTCGATCGATCAAGCGGTCAACGAACGAGCCAACATGGTGGCCTGCACCAGCGCGTCCTCAACCCGATTGCGCTGCCGCACGAGCTTCGTTTTGAGAAAGCGATAGTGGCTCGACTCAGGATCCAGATTCACCAACTGCTGGATCCCCGAGAGACCGGGCAGCACGCCCATCTGCAGCGCGGGATCCATGTCGTACGGCCCGTTGACGGTGAAGAGGACTGGATTGACGATCCGCGTGAGCCACTTCAGACCGTCGTTAAGTCGTTCAAGGTCCGAAATCGGAGACGACGCCAGCTGCTGCGCGGTCTTTTTGAAGGTGTTGGCCGCCTCCAGCGCGGCGTTCAGATCCAGATGATCTCCAGCACCTTCCTGGTAGGTCGTCAGCTGATCGATGAAGTCCTGCGCGCTTGCGGTGAAGTTGTATGGGATAACCTGAGGACGGCACATGCGTAGGGTCATGGTGACGTAGACCTCGACGTCACGCGCCAGAATTTCGGCGTCAGCCTTCTCCAGCGTGTCCTCCGGCGAATGCCACCACCAGGCGCCACCCGAGCCACCAACCGCCTTGCGATCGGGGTGGTTGACCGGCAACATGCGGAACGCGCCCATCGACGGCAGCCCGACGCCCAGGAAGGACTGATCGCCCGCCCGCAGCGGACGCCGGATGTTCGGCTCCTGGCCCGAGAGCTCTTTGACGACTTCGGCGGTGATGTGCTCGATCTCACCCATGTTGTAGCGGCAATCCCAGATCTCGGTGTCGCGCACGCCGGGAGAATCGATGTTCAGGTAGCCGAGCGCGCGACCACGTAGCTCATCGAAGAAGTTGTCCGCGAACCAGGTGCTGCCGGAGTAGCGCCCGGTCGAATGTCCCGGCCACCAACAGAAGCGCACCCCGCAACGCAGCTGATCGCGCAGACCGGAGAGGACGCGAGCCATCTCGATGAGTGCGGCGTCTCCCGTGGCGTTGTCGGTCACGCCCTCGTACCACGAGTCGATGTGGGCTCCAACGAGCAGATAATCGTCGCTGCTGGAGCCAGGGATGACTCCAGTGGCGAGCGGGACGCTCATCCACTCGGTCTTCACGTTCGATTCGATGCGGGCGTTGACACTCCCCTGATCGAGCAGCGACAGGATTTCGTTCCCGACGGCGTTCTTGACGCCCATCGAGGGGATTTTCGGCATTCGTCCGGCCGAATCGGGGGTCGGCGTGCCCCAGATGCTGGTCGAGATCATCTCGTGCGTGACCGGCTCGTCTGACGGCCAGATGTGGATGTGCCCGATCGCGCCCCGCTCCTGGGCCCGTAGCACGCCGTCCGGACCGCCATCCTGCGTCAACACAATCTTGCCGGCCACGTCCAGACCGCTGTAGTCGCCCGAAACCGCGCGGTGGGAGAAGATCATCTCTCCTTGTTTCGGCTGGGCGAATGGAACGAAAACCAGCTCACCGGTGATGCCGCCATCCGGAGTCTGAGCCCCGAATGCGCGAGTACGCACCTCGTAGGACTCCGACCCGTTGCCGTTCGCTCCCAATGTGGTCAGCTTGCCTTCGAGCGGCCAGGAGATAAGGGAGTTGAACTCGAGAATTTCCGCGTCAACCCCGTAGTCGCGCAGCGTATCGACAATGTATTGGGCTGCCTTGCGTTCGTCTTCGCTGCCGGTGTCACGAAACAAGGTGCTGAACTTGTTGAGGTGCAGCTGGAGCTCTTCCGCTGAAACCGTCCCTCGCGCGCGCTGTTCCAGTTCGTTCAACGAGTCGTTCACCACTAGTTCCCTCTCGTTCGAGCCTGTTCAACGTCGGCCGCGTCGGCCAGGTCAGGTGAAATGGTCGTCTGAGTTGCGGTGTGGCGACCGGTAACCCGGTCGGGGCCCATCATACCGCCAGAACTCGATTCTGCGCGGAACAGGGCCAACGGAAAACAAAACCCCCGCTGTCTACCGCGGGGGCCAAGAGCAAACGCAGGTTGTCGCCAGGAATCAGACCCAATCGGCCGGGAACCCCGCGTCTTGCCAGCGTCGATACTTCCATACGCTGACGGCTCGTCGCAGCTCGTGCAGCGCCTTAGGATCGAAGTTCGTCAGCATGAGGAATCCGTCGTCACTGCACCGGTCGACACTGTCGATGGTGCGGAAGCCGTAGCGGTTCAGCAGGTTGCGCACGCGCGGGCTCAGGTCCAACAGATCCACCGACGGATACATGCGCCGCGAGATCTGCTTCCAGGCAAGCTCCGCCACACTCATGAGGAGGACCGGAAAACACAACACCATCCCGATGGCGGCCAGCCAGCCAAACAAGACCATCGACATCGCCTCAAGGTTCTCTGGAAAGAACGCCATGGGTCCGACGAAGGCGGCTGAACAGATGATGAACGCAGCCAACGAGCGGCGAACCGGGTTGATCGCGAAGGGGTCCCAGGGTTGGGTCCCGGCTTGTCGTTGCATCTTCATGGTTGTCGAGTATTGATGGCTCGTGTGCATTGTCAGGAATTTACTCCGTGTCTGATGTCCAATCGTTCCAATTTGGCGTTACACGCCGATAGTTCACGACAGAAAGATTGGGCAGCGTACCACCCATTGATCCCAAAGATTCACTCGGGGTCCTTCCGTCGCGAATACGGATGAGTCGGTCTCGGTCGACCGCGCATCACCTATAACGTGCAGCCGAACCGGCGGATTTCATCGCCGGACTTTGCTTTACGGGGCGCCGTTTACGGACGATCCCTGCCATCATTTAACGCAAGCACCCATCCACCAGCCGACGGTCTCGATCGATCACGAGCGCAAATGCTTCGTTGATTACCGGCCGAGTTGCGAACGTGACAAATGTCACGCGCCGATAGAGACACGATTCACTATGGAATCCCTTCACCTTCCTGTAACGTCAAGTGGGTAATGTCGATCGTGTTGCCATCGATCGAGATGCGCAGCGAAGGTTCGGCGTCGATCGTTACAGCCTATTCCGGTGAGCGAGGATCTCAGACTGTCCGAACGGACAGGTTCCCACTGGCCAGAGTTACACCAGGTGTTTACACCGACGCTGGAAGATAGCGATCGATCCGGAACGTACGATTGTGCTTGTGCAATCTGATCTCAGATTTCGAAGGGTCGCACCCGCCGAGAAACGTGACGTAGTGCGAACGCTGGAGCGATAAAGGACGTGAAATGACTTTGACTCTAGGGGGAAAGCGAGCGAAAACGGACGTTCAGGAGTCCGAACGCGACGCATCGAACATAATCGAAGCGAACAACGTGCAGAAGACGTACAACACCGGCAAGATGGAGGTTCCGGCGTTACGGGGGGTCGATTTCACCGTCTCGCGTGGCGAGATGGTCGCCATCATGGGGCCGTCGGGCTGTGGCAAGACCACCCTCCTCAACTGCCTCTCCGGCCTCGACACCATCAACGATGGCCAGATCCTGATCGCCGGGACCGACATGGCCCGCATGTCGGACAACGCCCGCACGACGTTTCGGGCCCGGGAGATGGGCTTCGTCTTCCAGTTCTATAACCTCCTCCCCGTCTTGAGTGCGGTCGAGAACGTCGAACTCCCCTTGCTCGTCAGTGGCGTCAAACCCAAGACGGCCCGCGAGCGGGGCATGCAAGCCCTCAAGCAGGTGGGGCTGGAGCGCCAGGCCAGCCAGAAACCGGCCGAACTCTCGGGAGGACAGCGGCAGCGCGTCACCATTGCCCGCGCGTTGGTCAATCAGCCGTCGATCGTCTGGGCCGATGAGCCGACCGGTGATCTGGACACCGAGACCGCCGACGACGTGATGCGCGTGATGCGGGAGCTGAACCAGCGCAACCAGCAGACCTTCGTGGTCGTGACGCATGATCCCCGCATCGGCGAGATGTGCGACCGCATCATCCGCATGCAGGATGGCCGCGTCATTCACGACGGAGTCCAGGCCTAACGCACGCGATGTCAGCAGAAAGGTAGCAGCTAACGTGCAAAAGATGTTCGGCATTCCGATGAGCTCGATCATGGTGGTCCTGCTCATCCTATTTGCAATCTGCCTGAGCTCTGGTCTCTGGGTGCTGCTGCGGCAGCGTGTGATCTTCAAGATGGGCATGCGCAACGTCCCGCGGCGACCGGCGCAGACCACGTTGATCGTCATCGGCTTGATGCTCAGCACCCTGATCATGTCGGCCGCATTGACCACCGGCGACACGCTCGACAACACCATTACCGGCGCCGTCTACGATCTCATGGGGCACACCGATGAGCTCGTGGTCCTGTCGGCCAACAACCAGAATTCGAACAATACCCAGGTGGGCGCGACGTTCTTCAATCAGGACGTGGCCACCCAACTAAGAAGCAATATCGATAAGAACGCTCCGATTGACGGCATGATGCCGATGCTCTTCGACACCGTGCCCGCAATCAACAACCGCAACAATCTTCACGAACCGGCATTCACGCTGACGGGCGTCGATACGACTGACCTGGCTGCCTTCGGTGGGTTGAAGGACTCCAGCGGCAACGACATCGATCTGAACAAGCTGCCGGCCAACAACGTGGTCATGAGCAAGACGGCCGCGGACAAGCTCGACGCGAAGCCGGGCGATCAGATCACCGTCTACGTCAACAACAAGCCATTCAAGCTGACCATCAACGCGATCTCGGACGATTCGATCATCACCGGCATGACCGACATCGGCGCGTCAGGCGGATTCGCGATGCCGCTGAGTGAGGCACAGCAGATCACCAATCACGCCGGGCAGATCAGCCTGGTCGCCATCTCCAACACGGGCGGCGTCAAGGACAGCACGAAATACTCCGATCAGGCCGTGAGCGCGGTGAATAACGCCCTGGCTGGGATGCCGTATCGCGCGGTGCCGGTGAAGCATGACGCGGTCAAAGCGGCCGAGACGGCCGGTAACGCGTTCACCAGCATCTTCCTGGTTCTCGGTCTCTTCTCGATCGCGGCCGGTGTCCTCCTGATCTTCCTGATCTTCGTCCTGCTGGCCGCCGAGCGGAAGCCGGAGATGGGCATGGCGCGGGCAGTCGGCATGAAGCGACGTCAGCTCACCCAGATGTTCCTGGCCGAAGGCATCGCCTACGACCTGGCCGCGGCCGCGGTCGGCGCTGCCCTTGGTGTCGGCGTGGCCTTCTTGATCGTCGAACTGATGGGGCAGATCATCGGTGACGTATTGAATATCCAACCGACGATCACCTGGCGCAGTCTGGTGATCGCCTACACCCTGGGCGTGATCGTCACCTTCATCACCATCACCATCTCCTCCTGGCGTGTCAGCCGCCTCAACATTGTGGCCGCCATCCGCGACATCCCGGAAGCGACCATGGCCAAGGCCGGTCGTCGCTGGCTGATCTTCGGGATCCTGGGGATCATCCTTGGCGCGCTGCTGACCTGGGTTGGCCGCAATTCGGGGCAGGCGTTCCCATTCACCATGGGCGTTTCGCTCGTACCGCTCAGCCTGGCGGTCGCGTTGCGACGCTTCGGTCTGCCGGCACGACTCCTCTATACGGTGTCATCGTTGCTGGTCCTCTTCTACTGGCTGTCTCCGGGTTCCTGGTTCTACTGGCTGAGTGGCGGGGACCTCAACGGCGGCATGGAGATGTTCTTCCTGTCCGGCATCATGATGGTGGCCGCCGCGACGCTGGCGATCATCTGGAACGCGGAACTCCTGACCGGGCTCGTCAGCTTCCTGGGCCGGTCCTTCAGTCGCTGGCTACCCGCGGTCAAGACCGCCGTGGCCTACCCGACGGCCAGTAAAGGCCGCACCGGCATGACCATCGCCATGTTCAGCCTGATCATCTTCTCGCTGGTCATGATGGCAACCATCAATGCCAACTTCGTCCGGATCTTCACCACCGACAAGGCGGGCGCTGGTTGGGATATCCAGGCGACGCAAGCGCCGAACAACCCGATCAACGACTTCAAGCAGACCTTGCAGCAGAACGGCGTTGACACCAGCAAGATCGCCGCGGTCGGGCAAGTCGTATCGGTGACTCCATCGAAGTCGGAAGTGCGGCTGGCGGGCAGCAACGAATGGAAGACCTATTCGATCGATGGGGTCAACAACGACTTCATCAGCAACTCGGACGCACCGCTGCAGATCCGAGCCAACGGCTACGCAACTGACCAGGACGTCTGGAACGCGGTTCGTGATAACCCGAACCTCGCCATCGTGGACGCCAACGCACTGCCACAGCAGGGCGGCTTCGGAGGATCGAGCGACAACTTCAGCCTGACCGGCGTCAAGCAGGGGGACAAGACGATGCAGCCGACCAAGATCGAAATCGGCGATCCCAGCAGCGGGACGACGCAGACGGTCACAGTCATTGGTGTGCTCGACTCCAAGGTCTCGATGTTCAACGGCGTCTTCGTCAACCAGCAGACCTTCAACCAGGTGTTCACTGAACCGAGCTCTATCACGTACTACGTCAAGGTGGCCTCAGGTGTGAATTCGAAGACCTATGCCCAGTCGATCGAATCGAGCCTGATCACCTACGGCGTTCAGGCGGACTCGATCAAAGAACAGCTAAAGAAGGCCGCCAGTCAGTCTCAAGGCTTCCTCTACCTGATCGAAGGCTTCATGGGTCTGGGACTGCTCGTCGGCATCGCCGCGCTAGGGGTCGTCTCCTTCCGCTCGGTGGTGGAGCGTCGCCAGCAGATTGGAATGCTGCGCGCCATCGGCTATCAGCGCAACATGGTTTCGGCCAGCTTCCTGATCGAATCTTCGATGATCACCGTGCTCGGTGTCGCCTCTGGCGCGTCTCTCGGACTGATTCTGGCATACCAACTGATGACCAGTTCAGACTTCGCCGGAACGACGAGTGGAACCTCCTTCGTCGTGCCGTGGCTGCTGATCGCGGCGTTCATCATCGTCTCGGTGGGCGCGTCGCTCTTGATGGCCTACATCCCCTCGCGGCAGGCGGCGCGCGTGCCGATCGCGGAAGCACTGCGTTACGAGTAGCACACGTTCACTCCCCTCTGGACCGGCGGTCGCGATTAATCGCGGCCGTCGTTTCATGTGCGCGACGACCGGGAAAGCCCTGGCACGTCGCCAATTTGTGCAAAGTTCTGGCACAATGGCAATCCGAACGGAACAGGACGTGAGATCTGGGAGCTGGCATGAAGCTTATCGTCACCGGTGGGGCCGGGTTCATCGGCTCGAATTTCATTCGCTACTGGCTGGAAAGTCACCCGAACGACGAAATCGTCAACCTCGATTTGCTCACGTATGCAGGCAATCTTGCCAGTCTGGCGGATGTCGAGCGTGATTTCGGAGACCGCTATCAGTTCGTCTACGGGGACATCGGCAACTTCGACCTCGTCACGCACCTGCTGAAATCACAACGACCCTCGATGATCGTCAACTTCGCGGCCGAATCCCATAACAGTCGCGCCATCACGCACCCCGGACTCTTCTTTCAAACCAACGTGGTCGGCACTCAGACGCTCCTCGAAGCCGCCACGCGCGCGAACATCGAGCGCTTCCACCATGTCTCCACCTGTGAAGTCTTCGGCGATCTCGATCTCGACTCACCCGACAGCTTCACCGAAGAGTCGCCGCTGCGCCCGAGAACGCCCTACAACGCGTCCAAAGCCGGGGCGGACCTGGCGGTGCGCGCCTATTCCGAAACGTTCAAGCTTCCGGTCACCGTCTCGGTTTGCTGCAACAATTACGGTCCATATCAGACGCCAGAGAAGGTCGTTCCGCACTTCACGGTCAGCGGACTACGGCGCGTGCCGCTCACCCTCTATCGCAACTCAAGCCATCGGCGAGAGTGGCTGCACGTGCTCGATCACTGCCGCGCGCTCGATCTGATCCTGGCCGATGGCCGTATCGGCGAAACGTACAACGTCGGCAGCGGAGTCGAGGCGGATATCGAGACGATTGCGGACAACGTCCTTGCCCATCTCGGACTGGATCAGTCCTACAAGACCTACGTGCCGGACCGGCCGGGTCATGACCGGCGTTACTTGCTCGACTCGTCCAAGATCCGGCGCGAACTTGGCTGGGCGCCGAACATCCCATTCGAAGGCGGGATGAAGGAGACGGTCGACTGGTACCGGACGAACGAAGCCTGGTGGCAGCCGATCCTGGGCAAGCTCGAGGTCAACGAATCCCGCTGGACGACGAAGTAGACACCCTCGCCGTTCACGAAGTGCCAGCTAAGGGCCAGGTTGGCTTGCGTCCGCGTCCGCGTATAATCCCACCGTACTTGATTGCCGAATTGAGTTCTTCGCCCCAACAATTTCATTGATGTCAGGAATAGAGCGTTTCGGTGAGTCGTAGTGCTCCTGCTACACTGGTCGGTCGATCGCGTGAGTTGGGCTTGGTTCAAGCTCAGTTCCGCGCCGCGCTCGGCGGCGCTGGTGGGCTCGTCATACTCGGTGGCGAGGCCGGCATGGGCAAGACGACTCTTGCCGTCAACGTGTGCCAGGATGCGGCGGAGCACGGGGCGCTTGTTTTGTCGGGGCACTGCTATGACGGGGCCAACATGTCACCCTACGGACCGTGGATTGAGTTGGTCGAACAGTTCCACGCGCTTCCCAGTCGGTCGCAGTTGCCGAACGGACCTTCAGAACCAGACTTCAGCCACGGCACGAGTCAAGCCGCACTCTTCAATGACGTTCGCGGATTTCTGACCTCCGTCGCGAAAGAACGACCGCTGGTGATCCTGCTCGAAGACATGCACTGGGCGGATTCAGCCAGCCTCGATCTACTGCGAGTGGTGGCACGTCGCACAGCGGACCATCCGATTGCGCTCCTTATGACTTATCGAGCCGACGAAGTAACGCGAAAGCATCCGCTCTACCCACTGATCCCATTGCTTGTGCGAGAGGCGCTCGCGGTCCGCATCGATCTCTCCCCATTGGCCGACGATGATGTCCGAGCCCTGATTGGGATGACTTACGGACTCGAACCGCGGGACGTCGCGCGGCTGTCTGACTACGTTCAGGCGCATGCGGAAGGCAACCCTCTCTTCGTCACCGAGCTGCTTCGTTCGCTCGAGGGGACCATGCTCCTCCTGGACCAATCAGGAAACTGGACACTTGGTGAGCTGACACGTCTCGACGTGCCGGTGCTGCTGAGGCAAGTCATTGACGCGCGGCTGGCACGCCTCGGCGACGACGCGGATCATGCTCTCTCGATCGCGTCGGTGATCGGTGAGGTTGTTCCGCTCAGAATCTGGGCAGAAGTCTGCAAGACGGCTGAGGAAGAGCTGTTCACGTTGATCGAACGAGCGGCGGACGCAAACGTGTTGAGCGCCTCGCCGGACGGGCTCAGCGTTCACTTCAGCCACGCGCTCATCCGAGAGGCGGTCTATCAACACATTCTGCCGCCACGACGGCGGATGCTCCACCAGCAGATCGGCGAAGTGCTGGAACAGATCAACCGGCACGAGTCCGACGAAATTGCGTACCACTTCCAGCAGGCGGGCGATCCGCGCGCTGTCGGGTGGCTGATTCGATCGGGGGAGCACGCCCAGCGAGCATTCGCCTATCATGCAGCGGTGGAACACTTCGAGGCCGCGCTAGCGCTTCTCCATCGAGATGACGACGTTGACAACGCACGCGGCTGGCTCCTCTTCCGTCTCGCGCTCCTGCGCCGCTTCACCGATCCCGCTGGGGGAGCGGCGGCGCTTGCCGAGGCCGAGCACCTGGGGACTTCCTCGGGCGACGCCGGGTTGGTCGCCTACGCGCGATTCTACCGGGGCATGCTCCGACGCATGGCCGGCCACTTTCGCGAGGGAAACGCCCTGACCGAGGAGGGCATCGCACTGCTCGATACCCTCTCCATGGCGGACCGCGACCGGCTGGCCAACCTCCACACGACGAGCGACCCGCTCGACGCGCAGAATGGGCGCGGCGACCTGACCCTGGCGCTCGGTGAGACCGGGCCTTTCGCGGTGGCGGTGGCGCTCGGCGAGCGGATCGTCGGCCTGCCGCCATCAGAGACGACCGGATCGCGCGGCGATGCCTATTACGGCCTGGCCTACGCCTACGCGGCCCTGGGGAAGCCCGACGCCGCGCGGAGCGCATTCAGTCAGGCCCGTGAGATCTTCCGCGCCGATGGCCACCTCACTATGGTGATGACGACGCTCTTTGAAGAACTGGTTCTCGTCGTCTTCCCGTATCAAACCGATCAGCCGGAGGAACGGCAGCGGCTGGAGACGGAACTCGAGGAGTCTTTCACCGCGCTCGATGCCGTATTCGATTCACGCGCCGCACGGACTACACGCGTGCTATCAGCCATGCTGGAGGGCTCCTGGGACGAAGTTTTCGCTATCGCGGAGCAGAGCGGCTTGCGCATGTTGCGGCTCCTGAGTAACACCATTGTCGCACCGCTGGCGCGCCACCAGGGGGATGCCAACCGCGCCTGGGCGTTGATTCACGAGGCTCTACCCGACGGTCCGGATACCGCGCTCGGCGATTCAGCGGGCTACTTGCTGCCTCTGCGCATGCTCGCCGTTGCGCTCTCTCTCGACGTACGGGACCTCGACGCCGCCCGTCGCTGGCTCGATGACCTGGAGCGGTGGCTGGAGTGGAGTGGGTGTGTTTCCGGGCGGGCCGGCGCTCACCTCGGCTGGGCAGCGTATTACCTGGTCTCGGGAGACGTCGCGGCGGCGAAGGCGCAGGCTGAGAAAGCGCTCGTCGCGGCGAGCACGCCCCGTCAGCCACATGCCCTTCTCGTGACCCAACGAGTCCTCGGACAGCTCGCGCTCGTTGAGAAGAAGCCGGACGACGCGGAGCCGTCACTCATCGCCGCACTGGCACTTGCGGACGCCTGTGGCGCGCGTCACGAGCGCGCCATGATCCTCCTCTCGATGGCGGAGCTGGCCCGCTTGCGCGGCGATTATGGGCTGGCTCGCACACACCTTGCGGAAGTCCGCGCACTCTGCACCCCGATGGGAGCGGCACTGACGCTGGCCCGCGCAGACGCGCTCGCGGCCCGGCTCCCGGTCACGTCGGCGAGCGGGTCTGTGTCACTTCCGGCCGGACTGACAGCCCGCGAAGGCGAGGTCCTGAAACTGCTCGCAGGTGGCCTCAGTAACGCCGACATAGCCGAACGTCTAAGCCTAAGCACACGCACCATCAACGCCCATCTCACCAACATTTATGGCAAGCTCGGCGTCTCCTCACGGGGTGCCGCGATCCGCTACGCCCTCGATAACGGCCTGTACTAGCGCGAATTTTCGTTGTTCCCGGTAGATCTACTTAAGAACTCTCCCCGAGAAAACATCCCCGAGAATTAAGTCGTTCGTCCGATGTGTACCGCACGAATCCTCTCTACAGTCTGATTGACACGTCCACGACGGCAAAGTGCTCAATCCCGGACTCCAGTAAGCCGATACTGGCCTGATTGTGGCCGAACCGTGATCTGTGGTTGTGCTCAACCATATCGGCGCCGTTCGTGTCTTCTCACGCCGAAGCCAGGGGAAGGATGGATGTCCAACATGGCGTTGCTCGCGATTCGGCACGAGGTTCAGGACTATGACGCATTCCGTGAGGTCTATGACGAATTGAGCGAACTGCAACAACAGTGGGGAGTGATTGCGGAGTCGGTCCATCGGCTGGTGGACGCGCCGAATACCGTGCTGATTCTTCGCCAGTTCGCAACGGTTCCACAAGCGCATGGGCTTCTGACCAGTCGCGAACTTGAAGCCGCGATGCAGCGGGCCGGGGTGCAGGGAGAGCCTCGGGTGGAGATCTATCGCTAGAACGGGGCAATTCACTTCCAGGCTAAGCCGTTCAATGGACAGAGCGGTACGACTACCTTGCTGGCGCCGCAGGCCTCCGGAGTCGCCAGCAACATCAACAACGGTGGCGCAGTCGTGGGGTACGTGGGTTCGTTTCTCCCGTACGTCTGGATTCCTTCAAGCCCCAATAGCCCATCGATGACCGCGTCCATCCTCCCTGACACGGCTGGACAGACCAGTGCCGGGGCGGCCTTTGGCATCAACGACGCAGGCCAGATCTCCGGTGAAATCGACGGTTGGTCGGCCATGTGGCAACCCGATGGCGCGGGAGGCTACACCGCAGGTTGGCTCAACTTCTACGGCAATCCGACCGGCACCGGCCGCGCCATCAACAACGCCGGCCAGATCACCGGATTCGCTCCGGCTGGCTCCGGCGTGTATCACGCCTTCCTCTGGAACCCCAGCACGCCGAACGGCAACAGCGGAACGTATCTCGACCTTAGCAACCTCGTCATTGGAGGCACGGGCGGTGTGACGCCCGGGGAGGGTCAGGCGATCAACGCCTATGGACAGATCGCCGGAAACACATCTCCCGCTCCAGGAACCCTGCCGTACGTCTGGACACCCACCGCCGCCAACGGGACCTCCGGTACGCTCAGCCTCCTGCCGCTTCCAATTAGCGCGGTTGGCGGCGTGGCAGAGGGGCTCGACGGCCACGGCCACACTGTTGGCGCGGAAGTTCTCCCGAGCACCGACACCGATGCCTGCGGCGTCCACGGCGCCGCGCTCCTCTGGACGCCTTCGAGCTCCAACGGCACCGCGTTCAGCGTCCAGAACCTCAACGACCTGATTCCGAGCGGCACAGGCTGGGATCTCACTGATGCCAAAGCGATCAACGCCAAGGGACAGATCGTCGGCACCGGCTGCTATGGCGGCCAGCAACTCCCCTTCCTCCTGACGCCGACTGTCGCCCCCAACACGCCGCCGAGCGTGGAGGCAAACCAGGCCAGCGTCGTCGTCAACGAGGGGCAAACGGCCACGAATTCCGGGACCGTCGCTGACAATGACGGCGACACCGTCGCCCTCTCTGCCTCCGTCGGCGCTATCACCAATAACGGCGACGGCACCTGGTCCTGGAGCTTCGCCACGAACGATGGTCCTGCCCAGTCTCAAACCGTGACAATCACGGCCGACGACGGTCAGGGAGGAACTACCCAAACGAACTTCGCGCTCACGGTGGACAATGTGGCTCCGACAGTGACCGCGGTAACCGGCCCATCCAGCCCACAAACACTGGGCGGGTCGGTCGCTCTATCCGGCACGTTCACCGATCCCGGCACAGCTGACACTCACACCGCAACATGGGACTGGGGAGACGGCACCACCAGCGCCGGAACGGTGACCGAGTCCAGCGGTTCAGGATTGGTCTCCGACAGCCACGCCTACTCTGAGGCCGGCGTCTACACCGTCACACTGACCGTCACGGACAAAGACGGCGACGTCGGGTCAAACGCTTTCCAGTACGTCGTGGTTTACGATCCGTCAGCCGGCTTCGTGACCGGTGGCGGCTGGATCAACTCACCTACAGGTGCCTGCATGTTGACGACAGACTGCGGTTCCGCTACCGGCAAGGCGACCTTCGGCTTCGTCTCCAGGTATCAGAAGGGTGCCAATATCCCCACCGGCAACACGGAGTTCAAATTCCAGGCCGGTAACTTGGACTTCCAGAGCACGAGCTACCAGTGGCTGGTCGTCAACCAGAACGGCACCAATGCTCAGTTCAAGGGGACTGGCACGATCGATGGGGCCGGCAGCTACACCGTCATGATCTGGGCGACCGACGGCAGCCCTGACACCTTCCGCATTCAAATCACCGACTACAGCACTGGTGTCCCAGTCTACGACAACGGCGCAGACAGCCGATTGGCGGCGGCTCAATCGTGATCCATTGCAGAGACCGAGCCAACGAGCACGGGAGAGCCTCGCATTGAGGTTCTCCCAGTTCATCTGTGGCTGATCGGCAGCGCGTGTCGCATCAGCGCAGCGAGACCACGGTAGTTCTACTTAACGCTCACGATTTCGGCACGCTCTACAGCGAATTAAGCGCTTCCTACGATGCGCTCAAACCCGGTTCTCCCTACAGTTGCAGTGAACCCGAAATTTCAATCGTGAGTCGCAACAAAGGAGGAAACCATGTCAGCCGAGGAAGTACGGAAGGCATCCGATCAGTTCTACGCCACGCTCAATCGCGCGCTCAACGGCGGTATTACCGACGACATGTTCGATGTCTTTTCACAGGCGGGCGACGTTACGACGATGCACCCACTGGGCGGCCGGCAGACTGGATGGGCGGAGGTCCGTCCCAGCTGGGAGATGGCGGCGAATTCAGCGAGCGGCGGGTCGGTTGTCGTGAACGATCTTCAGATCACGATGCTGGGGAGCGATGCCGCCTACACGATCGGAACGGAAACCGCATCGGCAAACGTCGGCGGGACTCCGCTTTCGTTCTCGGGACGCTGCACCAACGTCTACCGACGCGAAAACGGAAACTGGAAGCTCGTTCATCATCATGTGGACGTGATGCCTGGCGTGGCAGACGCTTTCCAGGCCGCCATGTCCCAGGCTGGATGAGTGGTTCGGCTGCGCCGGTGCTCGACCGTGGTACGGAAGGCCGCACTGAACCGCCTCGAGCACGGCGCAAGTCATCAGAAATTGGCCGTATGTTCCATCCCGCTCAAGAAGAAGGACGAAAGGATCACATCATGTCTGTTGAAGAGAACAAAGCGCTGGTTCGACGGTTCAACGAAGGGATCATGCAGTACTTGATAGACGGAGACGTCGGTGATTTGTACGAGATCTGCGCGCCGGACTTCGTCCATCACGGACCGGGAATGCCGCCTGATCTGGAGGGCTTCAGACAGATGGGTGACATGTTCCGTGCGGCTGTCTCCGATATGGAGGTCGACGTCGAGGACCTGATTGCCGAGGGGGATCGGGTGGTCGATCGCATCACCGTCCGCGGTACCCATACGGGTGAGCTGATGGGGGTACCGCCGAGTGGAAAGCGATTTGAGATTGAGGAGGTCCACATTGCCCGCATTGCCGACGGCAAGATTGTGGAGCGCTGGAGCCATGCCGACTTCCCCGGACTGATGCAGCAGATCGGCGGCACGCCCGCGTCGCCAGTGACTGCATAGGCTCAACAGCCTGTCCGCCTGAACCAACCAGAGTGTCGCTGGCGATCCGCCATATTTGATCACATAGGAACGGAAGGAAACCAATAATGGCACTCACAGTCGTCCGGCACACGGTTAGTGACTACGACGCCTGGCGCAAGCTCTATGACTCTTTCGAGCCACTACAGAAGAGGTATGGTGTCCTGGAAGAGAGCGTCTATCAGGATCCCGCTAATCCCAACGACGTACTGGTATTGCATCGCTTTGACAGCCTCGATAAGGCGGAGGCGATGTTGAACAGCGCCGAAGTGCGCGAGGCGATGGGGCGTGCCGGGGTCGTCGGGCAGCCGCGAGTCGAACTCTTCGAAGACGCCTAACCCGGAACGGCGGTGCCGGGCGTCGGCATGAGTGAGCGCCCTTTGGCGGTCGCGAACGTCAACCAAATCGACGCCGTCTGCGAGGGGGATCACCCGATTACGTGATCCCCCTCGCGTCTCGTTGCCACCCAGTCTCCCTTGGTCGATAATGATCCCTCATACGATAAAACGGACTTGAGGGCGGGGATTGGCGAATGACCAGATTGACGTGCGAGCCTCTAGTATCGACCTTTTCGATCGTGGCGCGAGACCCGGAGACCGGCGATCTCGGTATCGCCGTGCAGTCGAAGTTCCTCGCGGTTGGTGCGGTCGTTCCATGGGCACGAGCAGGAGTCGGTGCAGTCGCAACGCAAGCCCGCGCCAACGTGGCGTGGGGTCCGCAGGCGCTCGATCTGCTGGCCGGGGGCATGAACGCTCACGAGGCGATGGATGCGCTCACCTCAGCCGACGAAGGCTCGCCCGAGCGACAGTGCGGGATCGTCGATGCCAACGGCAATGCCGCCAGCTTCACCGGACCGGACTGCATGTACTGGGCTGGTGGGGTTGAAGGAGACGGCTTCTGCTGCCAGGGAAACATCCTGGTTGGGCCGGACGTGGTCGACGCCATGGCCCATGCCTATCGCGCCGGCAGCGCCCCGTTTCCGCACCGCCTCATCGACGCCCTCGATGCCGGTCAGGCAGCCGGAGGTGACAGCCGTGGACGACAGTCTGCCGCCCTGCTGATCGTGCGGGAAGGTGGTGGCTACGGCGGAAACAACGACCGCTTCATCGATGTGCGCGTCGACGACCACCCCGAGCCGTTCGACGAGCTTCGTCGCTTACTCCTGCTCCACGAGGTGTATTTCGGCACCGCCGCCACCAAACTTCGATCGTTGGACGCCAACACAGTCACCAATATCCAAGATCAGCTTCAACGAATCGGGCTCCTTCAAGGGGATCACCACGGTCTTGACGAGGCCACGCGCGAGGCGCTCAACGTCTTCATCGGACGCGAGAATCTCGAGGAGCGCACGTTCGACGGCACCGAAATTGATGAAGCTATCCTGGATTTCCTCGAACGGCGGTCGAGCGAGCGCGCGTGACCTCCCGGCGATTCGCGGAAGGGATGTGGGCACGCTACTCCTTCGAGTGAAATTTGGTTGACAACGCGGTACGCGAGGGGACGGCAGATGGGCCGCGCACGACGTTCATACAGGCGGTTCATACATGGTTAACATTCGTCCAATACGCTCGTAGCGCGTTCAATGTTATATGGACGCAAGTCGCGGTATGTTGTAACCTGGCTTTGACTTTCACGTTAACGCTTTAAGAGTAACGATGCTGCTCGGTAGGCACTCCCCCATTCACCCGCTGAGCAGGTAGTCATTTCGGACGGTCCGTCGCTGGCAAACACTCGACCGAGAACTCGGGATCGCGGTGACCGACTATCTGGCGAGCTCGATTCGGCTCACATCCTCACCTGCCGCCTCAATCTCACATGACCCGCTCGGGTTCTGCGCCAATCTCGCAATAGACGTGATGCGCAAGCTCGGACCCGCACACTACACGCTTTGGAGCCAGAAGTCGCCGCGTCCAGATTCAATACCAGCGCGGGACGTCGCATGGCGGAAGACTGTTCAATCCGATCGGAATCGGCCGAGTTCAAGTCCATATCGCATGCTGAAATAGGGGAGAACGAAACCGGTTGGAAACCTTCGGGCATATATGCATCGAGAACAGGTCAAGACGTCGTACGGCTGCCGTGCTCGCCGACCAAGATCGGGCGCCCCGCGCCCCACCAAATCTTTCGAATGGCGTGAAACGCGCCAATTGTTGAACGGCTGAACGGCCGAAGCGACCAGGGGACCTGGGATGGGGTTCCGCGCTTCGCAATGAAGTAGGACGGGATATGACATCAACCGAAAGTAATTCGAAGGGTCCGAAAGCGGGGAGTCGCATCGTCAGATGGATGGCGATTCTCTCCCTGACGGGTCTCTTCTCGATTCTCATCACGCCGCTGGGAGCGGGAGCGATAACACCAACGTACGACATCACTATAGGGGTTGCCAATTCACAGCACCCGGTAGGTTCGTCGACGACGGTCGGGGTCAACGTAAAGCTCCACTCGAACAGTTCCAACGTCAACGGAGTAACCGTTCACTTTGCCATCACCGGACTGAACAGTAGTCTATCGGGCAACGCCACCAACCCAACGAATGTCAATGGAAACACCTCCTTCACCTACACCGGGACCAACCCCGGCGAAGACAGCATAGTCGCGACCGTCGTTCCCGACGCGTCGAATAGTGTGTCGAACACCATCACCAACGACTACGCGAAACTCACCCTGAGTCCGGCGACCCAGACGCGCGCCATCAGTCAGAACGCGATCATCGACGTGACGCTCGAAAACGGTCTGTCGGTCAATAACGTGCCGATCTATTACCTCGTGGCAAACTCAGGTTCGGCGCCAGCGATTCCGAAAACCGCGACCACGTCGACAAATAGCAGCGGACAAACGCAGATCGTTTACACTCGTTCCGCGGGTGACAACGCGATTGGCACCACGGATACCGTCACCGTTTTTGCCGACCTGAACGGCGGCGGCACTCTGAACGCCAACCAAGAGCCGGTGGCTACCGCTCAAGTCACGTGGGGTAACGACAACATCAACATCACCTCCTCGATCTCACCGATTAACATTGGCGGGCAGGAGTCGATAACGGCGACGGTCACGAATCAGAGCGACAACCCTGTCACTGGGGCCAACGTCCGCTTCGAGGTCAACTCTGGAGTGAACAGCCCACCCGACGGCGACTCCTTCACCCCCAGTAACGGACAGGCGACATACAAATACACTGGCACGAATCCAGGAGTCGACACCGTCACCGCCTATATCGATTTGAATGGCAACAACGCGCTTGACTCCGGTGAACCATCCGCCAACGTGAACATCACGTGGCTCGATATAAGCTTCGTCCTCACTCCGTCCACCCAGAACGCATCGGTTGGCTCACAGGTTGCCCTCACGGGCACGGTGACCGATGCGAACGACAACGGAGTCTCTGGAGAGCGAATTCGCTACTCAGTAAGCGGACCAAATTCGTCGGTCGGAGGAAGCGTCTACACCACGAGCAATGGCGATGGTGTCTTTCACTACATCGGAAGTCACAGCGGAACGGACACCGTCACAGCCTACGTCGACCTCAATCAGAACAACACGAAGGACTCGGGCGAGCCGTCCGATACGGCGACGGTCAACTGGAGCACCGCCAGCCTGAATCTGACGCCGCCGACACAGACGGTGACGACGAATACGCCCGCATCGCTGACGGCTTCGCTGTCGAACTCGAATGTTAGCGTCGACGGCGTGGTGATCCGCTACACAGTCACCGGGGCGAACAGCGCCAGCGGCACGACGACGACTGATGCGAACGGCAACGCCACGTTCAGTTACACCGGCACCACCGCGGGTACCGACACGGTCACCGCGTACGCCGACTACGACAACAACGGCTCACAGGGCAGCGGTGAACCGTCCATGACCGCCACGGTCACCTGGGTCCTGACCGCGACACTCAATCTCTCGCCGACCACGACGACGCCGAGTGTTGGTATCGACTTCGTACAGCGCAGTTGCGTTACCACCTCCGATGGCGGAGTCCCGAACGTTCCGATTCGCTACAGCGTTTCGGGGGCCAACTCCGCCAGTGGCACCATGACCACCGACGGAAACGGCAACACGGTCATCTCCTACACCGGCACCAACAGCGGAGCCGACACGCTGACGGCCTACGCAGACATGAACAACAATGGCTCGAAGGACACCGGTGAGCCGACCGCTTCGGTGACGATCACCTGGGGTGGTTCAACTGGTGGCGGCACCACGCCTCCGCCGACCACCTTCGCGCCGGCCCAACCGGCCGCGCAGAAGTCGGGCTGCATGTACTTCCCGGCGACGCAGCACAACCTGTGCGCCGGATTCGAAGCCTACTGGGAGAAGTTCGGGGGACTGAACATCTTCGGTATGCCAGTGACGGAAGAGTTCCAGGAGAACGGCGTCACGGTTCAGTACTTCGAGCGGGCTCGGTTCGAGTGGCATCCCGGTGCCTGGCCGGCCCACTACGACGTCCTGCTCGGCCTCCTCGGTGACGAAGTGACCGCTGGACGCACCGACACGCCGTTCCAGGCGACCACCGCGAACTCCAGCTCAGACTGCACCTACTTCGCGCAGACGAGCCACAACCTCTGTGGAACGTTCAAGCAGTACTGGGATCAGTTCGGCGGGCTCGCCGTTTACGGCTACCCGATCTCCGAAGCGTTCCAGGAAAAGAATCCGGATACCGGACAGGTTTACACCGTCCAGTACTTCGAACGAGCTCGCATGGAACTGCAGCCGGGCGCATGGCCGGCTCACCTCAACGTGCTGCTCGGTCGTCTTGGGTCACAGGTTCTTGCCATGAAGTACGGCGCAGAGCTGTACTAGCGGCATAACCGCCCGAAAACACAGCGCCCACGGACCTGTCCGTGGGCGCTGTTCTGTTACTGGGAAAAGTTTCGGGCTACATTACTGCTCGATTTTTTTGACCGCTCTTCGTCGAACGATCGCGGGCGAAGACAAGCTTCGCCCCTACGGAGAATTATCGAGTTGGAGTGGCAATGTCGCCCATACGGAGATTTATCGTAGGGGCGACATTTATGACGTCCTCGGATTCAACAGCGCTCCGTGGCCCTCGCCCATGGTGACCGCTCTGAAAAATGCTCTAATGTCGAGAGCCTCCGAAGAGCCCCCCGGTCATCGAACCAACTTTGCTCATGATCTCGCCGCGGGTCTCGGCACCACTCCGTGGCGCGAAGAAGACGCCAATGAGGATTCCATACGTCATGAACTTCAGCGCAACGCGCATCCTGCTCAGCATTTCGTCACATCCTTTCGTTTCAGATTGAGCGCTCGACCGGGATCTATTCGGACTTCGGCACGTTTGGCGCGCCCGTGGCGGGATTTGGCACGACTTCAGCGGCGGCCGGTGCAGCGGGCCGGGTCATCTCGCCCATCTGAACGTCGTTGTCGCTCTCGCGATGCGCGATCTGAGAAACCTTGTCGACGTAAGTGCCGACGATCCCTTCCGACCGCTCGCGCGCCGTGGCCGTCGCTTCGGTGACGCGCTGCTGCATGTCCCCTGCCTGTCCCAACAACTCTTCTCGAAGCTCAGGACCTGATTTCGGCGTCACGAGCAGCGCCGCAAGAGCTCCGGCGATCGCGCCCAGGATGACGCCAAAGAAGAACGCGCCCTGATGTCCATCTGATTCCATGTTCTTCTCCCTTGTGCGGATGGAGCGGTTTGTCCGCTCCGGCGGCCGATTCCTTCCAGACTACCGCAGTTCGGGCGCGTTTGCCTATGCTGGCGGTTTATCAAGGGGCGTGCCACGTCATCGGGTGAGGAACGTTGGAGGATGTCATGCACACGAAAATTGGCCGTGGAAAGCGCTGTGCTATGATCGAATGCGGTTTGGATCCGAAGCGACGACCAGCTCGGTCGTCTCCCCACGACGTCAGAGGTGATGGATGAACATACATGAATACCAGGCCGCGGAAATCTTCGCGCGGCATGGGATTCCGATCAATCAGGGCATTGTCTGTACTTCCCCCAGCGAGGTCGAATCGGCCGCCAACAAGCTCGGCGGCGCGGTCGTCATCAAGGCTCAGGTGCATAGCGGCGGACGCGGCAAAGCCGGCGGCGTCAAGGTCGCCAAATCTGCCACCGAAGCCCGCGAAACCAGTGAGAAAATCTTCGGGCTCGACATTCGTGGTCATGAGGTCCACAAGGTGCTCGTCGCACCGGCCGTCGGTATTCAAAGCGAGTTCTACCTCGGCGTCGTCATCGACCGCGCCGCGCGCGGCGTGACGATCATGGCCAGCAGCGAGGGCGGTATCGACATCGAAGAGGTCGCCGCGAACACCCCAGAGAAGATCCATCGCGAGGTGGCCGATCCGATGCTCGGCCTGCATGGCTACCAGGCGCGTCGACTCGGCTTCGCACTTGGGATCGATCCCAAGATGATCTCCGGTTTCGCGCGCATCACCCAGCAGCTCTATCAGGCATTCATCCAATCCGATGCCTCGCTGGCCGAGATCAACCCGCTCATCATCACCACCGACAACACATGGCAGGCGATCGACTCCAAGATGGTGATCGACAACAATGCGCTCTATCGACATAAGGACTTCGAAGCGATGCGCGATTTGCAGGAAGAGGTCGCCACCGAGGTCGAGGCGCGAGCCGCGGGCATCAGCTTCGTCAAGCTGGACGGCAACATCGGCTGCGTCGTCAATGGCGCCGGTCTCTCGATGGCCACGATGGACGCTATCAAGCTCTACGGTGGCGAACCCGCCAACTTCCTCGACGTCGGCGGCGGCGCCAGCGCCCAGCAGGTGACCAAAGCGCTCGAACTCGTCCTGAGCGATCCCAGCGTCAACGCAATCTTGATCAATATCTTCGGCGGAATCACACGCGGCGACGTGGTGGCGAGAGGTCTCCTTGAAGCGCTCAACACCATCAAGCTGAACGTCCCACTGGTCGTGCGGCTGGTCGGCACGAATCAAAAAGAGGGCCGGGAGATTCTGGCGGAGGCCGGCATCACCACGGTGGACACGATGAATGAGGCAGCCGAGCGCGTAGTCGCGGCGGCGCGTGACGCGGCGTAGCGCCGGTTGGGAGTATTCGCATGAGCATTCTGGTCAATAGCGATACACGCCTGATTGTGCAGGGCATTACCGGCCGCGAGGGATCCTTCCACGCCGGTCAGATGGTCGAGTATGGCACCAACGTGGTCGGCGGCACGTCGCCCGGCAAGGGTGGCTCGACGGAGCACGGCGTTCCAGTCTTCAACACGGTGAAAGACGCCGTCGAAGCCACCAACGCCAACGCCTCGATCATCTACGTTCCCGCCCCCTTCGCACCCGATGCCATCTATGAGGCGGTCGACGCGGGAATCCCGCTGGTCATCTGCATCTCCGAGCTGATTCCGACGCTCGAGATGGTCAAGGTCTATCACTACGTCAAGCAGAAGGGTGTCCGGCTGATCGGTCCCAACTGCCCGGGGCTCATCACACCGGGTGAGGCGAAGGTCGGCATCATGCCGGGTTATATTTGCAAGCCGGGCGGACCGGTCGGGTTGGTCTCTCGCAGCGGCACGCTGACCTACGAAGTCGTCAACGCGCTGACCGAGGCTGGCATCGGCCAGACGACCGCCGTTGGAATCGGTGGCGATCCGATCATCGGCACGTCCTTCGTCGACGTCCTCTCCCTCTTCCAGGATGATCCCGCCACCGAAGCCATCGTCATGATTGGCGAGATCGGCGGCACGGACGAAGAGGTCGCGGCGCAGTTCATCAAGGAGCACGTCACCAAGCCGGTCGTCGGGTTCATCGCTGGGCGCACTGCGCCTCCTGGCAAGCAGATGGGACATGCTGGCGCGATCATCTCGGGCGGTCGCGGCACCGCGGTCGAGAAGATGGCGGCGCTGGAAGCAGCCGGTGTACGCGTGGCCGAGCGGCCCGCACAGGTCGCCGATCTGATGGCGGACGTCCTGAAATAGAACGGACAATGCATGACCGCGAATCCGGCACGCGTCATTCAGGATCAGATCGCGTATTACCGGGCGCGAGCAACCGAGTATGACGAGTGGTTCTACCGGCTGAATCGATACGATCGCGGACCGGAGGTCAATCAGCTCTGGTTCGACGACGTCGCCCAACTGATAGAGGCATTCGAGCGCATCGGGCCGGTTGACGAAGCGCTCGAACTGGCGGGCGGTACCGGCATCTGGACCGAGCGGCTGGCAAAGATCGCCAAGCACCTCACGGTGCTTGACGCATCGCCCGAAATGCTTGCCATCAACCGGAGCAAAGTCCCGGATGCCAACGTCAGCTACGTTGAGCAGGACCTATTCGCCTGGGAGCCGGACCGAGAATATGATCTGGTCTTCTTCTCCTTCTGGCTTTCTCACGTGCCGCCCGAAGATCTGGACGCCTTCCTGGCAAAGGTGCGTCGCGCCGTGCGCAAAGGCGGACGCCTGTTCATGATCGACTCCCGCTTCGAGCAGACCGGCGCGGCCATGAACAACCCGCTGTTCGAGGAAGAAGAGGTCTACCGCACCCGCATCTTGAACGACGGCAGCGAATACACCATCGTCAAGATCTACTACGAGCCGGATTCGCTGCGTGAGAGCCTGAGCAAAGCCGGGTTCGACGCCGACGCGCGCTTCACCGACCGCTACTTCATCTACGCGGATGCGGTGGCGAGGTAGCGCGCTGCCCCGAATCTCAATTCGCACCGAACTTTCGTCGTCCAGGCTTGCCCAGCCAAACGATTCGCCGTACGATCAGCCAACGACTGCACATCTGAAAGGGCGAGCTATGGGCAGGAAGAGCGGGACACCGGATCCCGGCGCACCCGCTGACCCCGACGAACCGCCGCCGCTGGTAGGTCGCGAGCGCGAGCAGGAACTGCTCCGTCAGCAACTCGTGCGGACGGTCGATGGGCATGGCCGGCTCGTCCTGATCAGCGGGGAGGCGGGCGTCGGCAAAACCGCACTGGTCGATTGGTTCGCTGCATCCGCACGTGAACTTGGCGTGACGGTGCTCGCCGGGAGTTGCTACGACCTCACGATCACGCCGCCCTACGGTCCCTGGATCGAAGGCCTGAGTACATTCCAGCATCTCGATGGACTGTCGACTGTCATTGGCACGCTTCGGGATGTCGCCTCACTTACAGGCACGACGCACCAGGAAGTACTCGAGCGCATCCGGTTCGCCCTCGCCGAACTCGCGGCACAGGCGCCTGTATTGCTGCTACTGGAAGACCTGCACTGGGCAGACGCGGCCAGTCTTGACCTCCTCCGCCGTGTGTCACGTCAACTCGACGGCTTGAGGCTGTTGCTGGTCGTCACCTGGCGCGACGATGAGGCGATATCTGAGCAGAGCAGCGTTGTGCCGACGCTCATCCGTGAGGCCAAACCGTTGCGAATCGCACTACCGCGCCTCAACGACCAGGACACGCGGGAGCTTGTCACTCGTCGCTACCGTCTTACTGATGACGACGCTGAATTGCTCGGCGAGTGGGTCCAGCGTCGAGGAGAAGGTAACCCATTCTTCGCGGGCGAAGTGCTCCTTGCGTTGGAACAGCAGGAGGCACTTCGTTTTGATGGGGATGTCTGGCGCTTCACCCCACCAAACGACCCCGGAGTCCCGCGTGTCGTGCAGCAGGTGATCGAACAGCGCCTCAGCCGTCTCAGTCGAGCGACTCAGCACGTGCTGGAGTTTGCCGCGATCATCGGTCAGGACGTGTCCGTCGAATTCTTGCAACGTGCAGCCGACGTGACCGATGATAAATTCGATGCGTCACTAGATGAGGCCGTTGCGAATCACATCGTTACCGCGGTAACCACAAGCGATGTATCGCTCCGCTTTCGTCACGCCCTTGTGCGCGAGACACTCTACGTGCGCCAGAGCGCTGTTTCGGCGCCGCGCGCGTCATCGACGAGTGGCCGAGCTACTGCTCGTCCGTCCTGATCCTGCTCCCGTTCGACTGGCCTATCACTTTCAGGCAGCGCACGATCCTCGGTGCGTGGAGTGGCTGGTTCGGGCGGGGGAGCAGAGCCTCAAGGTCTACGCGCCTCACGACGCCATTACCAATCTCACGCATGCCGACCAGTCTGCTCAGAGCTTCGGCACTTTGCTCCCAACGGAGGCTATCCGTTCGCGTGGTCGTGCCTGGGAGATGGTCGGAAATTTCGATTTTGCCCGATCTGACTATGAGATGACGCTAGGCCGAGCACGCACAGACGGCGATCGGCGAATCGAGTGGCATGCGCTGCTCGACCTTGGCACGTTGTGGGCCGAGCGCGACTATGAACGCGCGGGTGAGGCGCTGCAAGACGCTCTCGCGTTGGCACGCCAGGATCTCAGCGACCACGAAGTCGCGCATAGCCTGAACGCGGTTGGGAACTGGCACGTCAACCACGAGGAGCCCCAATCGGCGATCAGCTATCATCAGCAAGCCCTGGCCATCTTCAGCCAGAGCAACGATCGGCACGGCATCGCGGCGACGCTCGACGTTCTGGCATTGGCGCAGTATATCGCGGGCGATGTGCGCGGAGCCGCCATCCAATACGAACGTGCGGTCGGGCTGCTGGAGGCCCTCGACGACCGGCAACTTCTCTCATCAGCATTGGCGAATTGGGCGACGACCGGTGGCTACTTCGAGTCAGACGCAACCGCTGTAGTCGAAGGCACGCTGCAGCATTGGCTCACCATCAACGCGCGGGCGCTCTCGATCGCCAGGCAGATCGGCTGGGCCGCGGGGGAGGCTTATGCCCAGATACAAGCCGGAGCGATACTTGGTACACGCGGCGAGATGGGTCAAGCGACGGACCGTGCCACGGCAGGCATGCGCATGGCCGAAGAGATCGGCCATAAGCAGTGGATGGTCTGCGGCCACATCGCACTCGGCCGAATTCACGCCGATCTCGGTGAGATTAGCCCCGCGCGGCATCACCTGGAATCAGCTCTCGGGCAAGCGCGGGCAATTGCCTCACCCCTGTGGATCGATTTTTCGACCGCTGCCCTCGTCTTATTCCTGATCGACGTGGGAGAACGGGAGACCGCGGCCGAACTCATCGACCGCACGCGTATCGAGTCGCGTCCGGCAGTCTCAACCATGCAGCGACTCTGCCATATGGCCTGGGCACAACTCCTGACCGCTTGCAACGAACCGGAGCGGGCACTGCGCGTAGTCGACGACTTGATAGACACCGCGCCAAACGCCTCAGGCTCTCGCTCGCTCCCCTGGCTCGCGCTGACACGCGGCAAGGCGCTCGCGGCGCTCGGCCGGACGGTCGAGGCGGAGGCAGACCTTCGCTCGGCGCGCCTTGGCGCGCTGGATCTCGGGTACCGTCATCTCCTCGTGCGGGCAGATCTCGCACTCAGGCAGCTGTTTCGCGATTCGGGCCGAGAAGCTGAGGCACGCGCGACGTTGGATGAGGTCGTGAACGTCGTAAACGACATCGCCACGACGTTGCCTCCCGGGCCGCGGCGAGCAGCGTATCTGGCGGCGATGCACGTCCCAACGCCCGCATCGAATGCTTCGCCCGGCGCGAGGAACGACGGTCTCAGTCCGCGCGAGGTCGAGGTGCTGCAGCTCGTCGCCTCGGGCCTCACCGATGCTGAGGTCGGACTAAGACTCTCTATTTCGCATCGGACGGTGGGACGTCACTTAGAGTCGATCTACAGCAAGCTTGCGGTTGGGTCGCGAACGGCGGCCTCCGCATTCGCCTACGCGCATGGGCTGCTGGACCGAACGCAGACCGATTGATCCCGGTACGTGAACAATGGGGAGAATTCCCCAACTGGAATATCAGCGGGGAAATGGGGATTTCCCGCGATGCGCCGCTCACTGAGCGTGACTACCCTTGCAGCAGAGAGACCACAACCAGCAGGCGCTTCGCTGACAGGAGATCCTCATGCTCAAGAACGCCGCCACAACGCGCCGCCTCGATTCGGCCAGCATCAGCCGATTGCGCGCCGCAATGCCGGACCGTGTTACCACACCAGACGACCCCGACTACGATCGACGCCGCGCTGTGTGGAACGGCATGATCGATCGGCACCCAGCAGTCATCGTCTCCTGCACGTCTACATCCGACGTTATCGCGGCGATCGAGCTTGCGCGTGCAGAGAAGTTGTCCATTTCGGTACGCGGCGGTGGGCACAGCGTCGCGGGCCATTCAACCTGTGACGACGGCATCGTCATTGATCTATCGACAATGAAATCGATTGATGTCGACCCAGACGCCGGCCTCGCGCATGCCGGAGGTGGCGTCACCTGGGGCGAGCTCGATGCAGCCACCCAGGCGCACGGGTTGGCGACTCCCGGCGGAGTCTTCTCCCGCACCGGCATTGCCGGTCTCACGCTGGGGGGAGGGTATGGCTGGTTGCGTTCCACCTATGGTTTGTCTTGCGACAATTTGGTGGAAGCGGAAGTCGTGACAGCCGACGGTCGGGTGGTGATCGCCGGCGACGGTGAGGGGCAGGACGCCGAATTGCTCTGGGGACTGCGCGGCGGTGGTGGCAACTTTGGGATCGTCACCCGCTTCACCTTTCGGCTGCACCCTGTTGGTCCAGAGGTCTACTTCGTCTTCGTGGTCCACGATGGAGAAGGTGAATCCACTGCACGGACCCTCAAATTCTTCCGCGACTTCTGCGAGAGTGCCCCATCGAGCGTGAATCCGCTGGCGGTTTGCGGCATCGTTCCGTCTGACCCAGCGATGTTCCCCATCAAGACGCACGGCCGCCGTTTCGTCATCCTGGGCGCCCTCTACGTTGGTCCCATCGATGAAGGGCAGCGTATCCTCCGACCCCTAATCGAGGTTGCTGAACCGCTCGTGGACTTCAGCGGGGTGATGCCGTACGTCAACGTGCAACAACTCTGGGACGCTGATTATCCGGACGGCATGCGCTATTACTGGAAGTCACTCAACCTGACTCGCCTCGACGACGAGGTTATCGATCACATTGCCGAACACGCATGCCAACAACCGTCGCCCAAGAGCACAACCGATCTCTGGTTCGTGTCCGGAATGAGCCGCCAGCCGAGTTCCGATACGAGTGCGTTCTATGGCCGGGAGTCGGCCGTCCTTCTCGGGCTCGAGTCGAATTGGGTCGACCGAGCGGACGATGAGCGCAATATCCAGTGGGCTCGTGACTTCGTTGACACAATGGCGCCCTACTCGGACGGGAGCCGCTATCTGAACTTCGCTGGTCTGCTGGAGGAAGGGGAGGACATGATGCGCTCCAGTTTTGGACCGTACTACGAGCGCCTGCTCGCGCTCAAGCGTTTCTACGATCCGACCAATCTCTTTCACCTGAACCAGAATATCGACCCTGCGGGCATATGAAGAATTGAGCCGAGGCCGACGGGCGAACCGGACGTTTGAGCGGCCTGAATTGGCCGCTCTCGTTCCTTCACTCCTCCCGCCGCTCCTTCCCTTGAGCATCTCCTGATAGATGTCTCGCGAGCCCTCCGGAGCGCCTGGCCGTGATCTGGCGCGATCCGCCTGCGGCACCAATTCGAGGTGCGTCTGGGGCCGTGCGAGGTGGCCTTTGTGTCCTATAATGAGATACGACCATCTCAATCCCACTGCGATCGCAGGCCCGCCAAGACTGATTTCGTGCCGGCAGCCGTCGTATAACCGCGACCCTTGAAAGCGCCATACCTGACGCGAGGTGCGCAATGTCGTCATCGCTTTTGCCGGGTGATCCATCGTTCCCGTTCGTCGGGCGCGATCGTGAACTTGCCACCTTACGCGACAGACTCGCCACCGCTATCGCCGGGAGCGGCGGGCAGAACTCTTCTCCGATTCCGTCGACACAGAACTCGACTCGCTCGCGAGCGGTGGTCGAAAAGCTAACGGCTTCACGAAGCGCTCTGTCGTGTCGCCAGCACCTCGTTTTAGGCACCAACCTGTGTGAGGTCGTTCGATCCCAGCCGTTGTATGAGAAACACACGCACCGCTTCGATGAGGGCGTCCTGATCACC
Source organism: uncultured Chloroflexia bacterium (assembly GCA_963822235.1). Classification (GTDB taxonomy): domain Bacteria; phylum Chloroflexota; class Chloroflexia; order Thermomicrobiales; family Thermomicrobiaceae; genus CALAGB01. The sequence goes on along the minus strand of CAWGGU010000001.1, from coordinate 328,159 downwards.
AAGCCAGGGGACATGATCGTCGCCCGGAAGTTCGGCAAGGTCGGCGCCAGGAATCGCGGCTGCCAGATAGCGGGAGACCTCGACGGAGTTCACACGATCTCCCGTTCGATGGACGATGAGCGTCGGTACATGTAGCTGTCCCAGCAATGGCCGAACATCGATCGAGCGGTTCATGCGACTCAAAGCCACGGCCGCGCCCGGACTCGCTGAGGAACGACAAAACCGCGCAAACCATTCGATGAACGCGTGGTCATTCGTCATGCTGGGAGCGAAACGAGCAACGTCGTCACTCTGCACAGTCCCCCATGTTTGCAGCAACTGCGCCTCCCGTGCGTCTCGCTCCTCGGATCGTGGGCGCCCAGGGATAGTCTGGTGCCCAGGTGTTCCGAACATCCGCACCATAGAGCACCAACGCGAGTGTGCGCTCTGGATACGTTGCCGCGAACTGAACACTGAGTGGTCCGCCTTCCGACACCCCCATCAAGACCGCTCGTTCCACGCCCGCGGCATCCATGACCGCACGCAAGTCATCCACCCGATCTTCCAGAGGTGGGATATCCGTGACCCGATCGGACAGTCCAGTTCCCCGTTTGTCGAAGGTGATGACGCGCGTGAAAGCGGCCAGTCGTCGCCAATACTGAGCGTTCATTGGATCGTCCCAAATCAGATCGATGTTCGAGACGAAACCTTGGGTCACAACAAGGTCGAACGGCCCCTCCCCAAACACCTGATAGGCGATGTTGACATCGCCGCTCCGCGCGTATTGGGTGCGTGGTGGAGTGGCAGCGTCCAACCAGCGGCTCAATCCCGAGTGCTGCCATCAACGAGGCCAGCGCGGCGCTAGGATCGGGATCAGTCGCGTCGATGAAGTTGATCGAGACATAGCGATGCGGGATGACGGTCGGCGCGACTCGAATCAGCAACAGGCGTTTGTCGTTCTGGATGGCCCAATCCCACTCGTTTTTGACGTTCCGGCTGGTCATCGACTCAGGGCTCAGAATCCCGACAACGATGTCGGATGCTGTCAACCCCTTATCGATCTCGTCCGGCCAGTAAGCACCAACTGGAATGTCGTATTCGTCCATCCAGGTCGGCACACCCGCTGCGGCGAGGTGGGCACGCACCTGGCGTGCGACATCCGCATCCGCACGCTCATACGAGATGAAGACCCGGTGCGATTCGGTCATCAGGACGCCACCTCCAATTGGTGTTGCAGCGTTGTCACCCGCTCCAGCGTCGGCGTGGCTTCAAGGGGCTCGCAGATCGAGCGCACTTCGGCCAGGAGCGCTCGCGCCTGATCGTGATTCCCCTGCGCCATCCGTAGATTAGCGATCTCCAGCAGCGTCAGCGCGCGCTCAAACGGCGCCGCACAGGCCTCGGCCAAACGAAGGGACTCGTGCAGATGCTCTTCCGCGTGATCGAAATGACGCTCCCCCGTATCGAGCTGGCCCAGGAAGCGATGCGCGGCGATGAGGGCCAAAGGTTGACGCGGGGCAGAGGCATTTTCCAGCGCCCGCTCGGCCAACGCACGCGCCTGAGCCGGATCACCGTTGGTGTGGTGGTACTGCGCCCAGAGGAGGGCCCCTTCGGCTCGACCAAGAACAGCACCGGACCAGTCCAGCCAGCGGTCGTGTGCTTCCAGCCAGGCATGGGCAGTCGGAAAGTCGCGCGCGTCGAGGGCGAGCGCCGCGGCAAGTTGCTGCATCGCGAAGGCAAACTCCGAATTCTGTGTGCCGGGCTCTGTTACTGTGCCAGCCGGCAGCATGGCCCTCACCTGTGTCCAGGCTTCTTCGGTTGCTCCTTGGGCGCGACCAATGATGGCGAGCACGCGTCGACATTCGACCAGGCGCGGCGAATACGATCCTGACATCAGCATCCTCGTAGCGTTGCCGTGTGCCGCCTGCCACTGTCCGCGCAGCAGCGAGATTCGCAGGTGGGCCGTTTCGTAGTCGAAACTCGAGTATCGATCGATCCGCCTCCAGGACTCCTCGATTTCGCGAACGATCTGCGCTTGCACATCAAGTTCTTCGGTGCGATAGCGCAGAAAGACCAGGCTTAGCTCGTCGATCGCTGTCGCTCCCTGTGTCCTGTAATGACCGGTGCTCTGAAACATCGCTTTCGCCTGCACGAACGCATCCGATGCCTCGTCGACCCGACCAAGCAGGGCGTAGGCGTAGCCCAGACCAAGGTAACGGTCCCCATAATGCGACCACCCAAGTTCGCCGAGCGCGGTGAGCGAAGGACGACCCTCGCGCGTGGCTTCTCCCATACGGACGGCCTCGGTAAGACGACCGGTGAACGCCAGGACGGTCACCAGCCAGCCACGCGGGTTCGTGATCGTGGGCTGACCCTGCGCGTCCGGTCCGAGGTCGAGGCGCCGCTGCTCCGCCAAGGGCAGGGCTTCGAGCAGGTCAGCGCCAACTGCCATATCCTCAACGCCGACTAGAAGATTGCTAGCCATGAAGTCACAGACACCGTGACTGAAGCGGGCTGCGGCTGCCAGCGCCCGATCCCCGGTCTGCTCGGCCACTCGGAGTGCTTCCTCCAAGTAGGCGACGCCGGCCTGCGGATGACTGAAGCGCTCGAGCCGCGCTATACGGTACTGCAGCCAGCCGCGTGTGTTGGGATCACGCCCGGACTCCTGCAATAGCTGCAGGGCTGCTTCGTACCGCTCGACCGCGCTGTGCCAGGCGTGGGCCAGTTGGGCCCGTTCTCCGGCACGCACGAGCCAAGGCACCGCCTGCGGATCGGACGCCTGCTGGTAATGCGCGGCAACGAGATCCGGATCGGCTTGAGGCCGACTTGCAAGCAGGCCGCCAATGGTCCGATGCCAACCGCGCCTCCGGAGGGAGATGACGCTCTCGTAAAGCGTCTCGCGCACCAGCGCATGCGTAAAGCGTAGGCGCGTGCCACCTGGGAGTTCCTCGACCAAGCGCGCCTCGAGCGCCTGCTCCAGAACGCCGACGAGCGTATCCTCGTCGGCACCACTGACCTCGACCCACAGGTCAAGATCGACTTCGTGCCCGATGACTGCCGCCACCTCCAGCAGCCGCCGCGACTCGGTGCCCAGGCGCTCCAAGCGTGCCTCAATGACCTGTCGTACGAGTGTCGGCACCTGAACGCGCTCCAGTCCGGACACCTTCCATGTCTCACCGACACGCGCGATCGCGCCGGCCTCTTCCAGTGCGCGCATCACTTCGCCAGCGAAAAGTGGGTTACCCTCTGAAACGCGACTTACATAGGCTGTCAACCGAGCTCGGTCCTCGTCGTCAATCCTGTAGCGTTCGACGATCAAGGCATCGATCGCCTCTGGACCAAGCCGAACAAGACTAAGGCGCGCCGCATCAGTCTCACGAGCCAGTACTGGCAAGGTCTGATGTAGCGGATGGCGCCGCGTCAATTCGTCGCTCCGGAAGGTCACGAGTAGCAATACTCGCCAATTGGCGACGAGCCGAGCGAGGTAACGCAGCAAATCGAGCGAGGCCTGGTCGGTCCAGTGTAGGTCCTCCAAGAGCAGGACCAGCGGATGCTTGGCGCTCGCACTGGCGACGCAGTCAGCAACGAGTTCGAAGAGCGCGTCCTGACTCCCAATCTCCGTCAGTGATCCGCCCGGGCGTAATGAATCGGGCAATTCAGGCAGATGTGGATCACTGAACCAGCTTCGGAAGAGTTCGAGCCAGGGGCCGTATGGTGGGGTCGTGGTCAGATCGTAGCAGCCGCCGGAGAGGATCGCTGCGCCACTCTCTTCGGCCTCAGCTAACAGCCAGCGAGTCAGCGTCGTCTTGCCGATGCCTGCCTCACCCGCCAACCAGCACCGTCCGCTCCTGGCCCGACACCATCCGGTCGAGTTGCTCCCGCAGGATCCCCTGTTCTCGCTCCCGGCCCACGAGCATAGGGACGCGACCGCTTTACCACCGGCTCCGCGACCTGCGTCGCAATGCCCCGTTGTGCAAGCGCTGTCACGACGGGGCCAATCCACACCTTATCGCGATGGTCGAGTATTTCCACCCACTGTGCCGCCTCAAGCCAGTAGGAAACCTCATCCGGCAGCGTCACAGACTCTAGCAGCAACGGCAGGTAGGGCTTTTCGAAGCGCCAGCCGAGGGCCAGTTCCTGCCGTACGTTGCGGGATGACAGCGATGCTTGGGAGCACATGACCAGCAGGACCGCCGAGCCCTTGACCGCCTCGGTGATCACCTGAGCGTAGTTCGCGCCACCATGAATGCCGTCCCGATCAATCCAGGTTCGAACGCCAGCCGCTTCCAGCCGGTCCACAATGGGCAGCACCCGCTCCCGGTCGGCACTGGCATAGCTGATGAAGACATAGGGCTGGTTGCTGGCCGTGTCAGGCATGGCCCAGTCTCCGCATTCAGAATTTCTACCGATGTATGGAGAATACGCGCTGCGCAACCCAACCGCAACTGGATCGGACGAGGGCCTATTCCGGACAATCTTAGAATCTGAGCGTTCGGCCGAGTATGTGAGGTTGAGCGCTGGTGTGGAGGTAGTCTTTCACTCCTCCCGCTTCTCGTACCCCTTGAGCATCTCCTGATAGATGTCTCGCGAGCCGTCGGGCGCGCCGGGGCGCGATCCGCCCGCGGCAGGCGAGCCCATTTCGGGGTGGAGCAGGCGTTGGGCGACCTCGCGCACCGATTGATGTGGACTCTCGGCCGCCGCGCTGGCGATGACCGGATTCCGATGATACGTCCAGAGGAGACTGACCGCATCCTCAGCCAGCGCCTGGTTTGGATGAGCGACCAGCACCTCCAATAGCGGAGCGACATCAGTCGTGCTGAGGACCGCTGCCAGCGCCGATAGGGCCGTGCGCCGCGCCTCGATTGGTGCTGACTCGTTCAACGCCGTCTCACTCGCGAATTCGCGCGCGGCCGCGAAATCGACCACGAACGCGGCATCCCACGCCGCCATGCGCACCCGTTCGCTCGGGTCGTTCAGCAGCCGATCGAGCACGCTAGCAAGCTGCTCGGTCGCTTCGTCTGCCAGCACCTCCGCCGCGATACCGCGCACCTCATCTTCTTCGTCTTGCAGCGCCGTCAACAGCACGTTGACCCGATCTGGATCACTGAGCTTGACCTCGCTGTACGGATCCAGCACCAGGATCGACAGCATGGTGGCTCGGGCATAAGCGTCGCCCGCGCCGCAGGACGTCGAGCGCCACTTCCGCGACGCGCTCGGGAGCGGCATCTGCCAATCGCCGCCACAACGCACCGGCCGCGTTGCTGCCCGCCACCCAAGAGGCTGTCCGCAGGAGGTCGTCAACCGACACCGCTTCGATCACCAATGACATGGTCGAATCCCGATGCGAAGGCGCGAAATCATCGTCAAACTCAAGGAGTTCGCGAGCCAACGTTCGGCGGTCATGTTGGTCCAGATGTGGCAGCAGCCGTCGCAACCAGCGCCGTCCGGCTGGATCGTGCCGCAGTCGATCGACGATCTCGGAGCGGGTCGCCGGCGAAGCGGAGAGGACCCGATTCAAAAGCTCGTCCGTATCAGACTTCGGCTGCCGCAAGATTGCGTCGATTGTCGCCTCGGCGTCCTCGTACACGTCTGCACCCTCCACTCCGATTTTACCGAAGTCCAGTTCCGTCTCCATCGGGCGACCATATGCCGCAAACGTCTTGATTTCACGCGCAAAAAGGTATATAGAAGCGGTAACGTGACACCCGAACAGTACGGGTGAACGACCTCCGGCAGATCGGAGTCCGTGGAATTCACGGAATCGATCGCGCGACGTCGGAGAATTGTCCATTCCTTCGGTGCATGTTCGTGGAGGACGACAATGCGGGGAGAACGCGGGCGGCCGAGAGACGTCGACGAATTTGACGATCCGGAGCCGCGAAGCGCTCGCCGAAAGGCAGATCCTATTCCGAACACCAGTAGCGTGAGAAGTGAGTGGGAATCGACCGTGTGCCCGGAGTGCGGCGCTGAGCTACCAGACAGCACGAACGTGCGGGTACGCCGAGCCAGCGACGGTTACGAGGCGCGTTGCCTGGCATGTGGCGCGGTTGCCGCTCTCTACGTCGACGGCATCTGGAGTTCCTGACTCGTCCGCGAGGTCACTTCCTGCGGGTCTCTCGGAGGTTACAGTTCGCGATGCGTCATTCCGCGGCGAGATGCACGTCACTTCCTTGACGTCCGCCGCTCGCTTTCCTGCGCCGCCGACACGAACGGTGACGGCAGACGTAGTGAGATGACGCGCTCGCGACGGCGCTCCGCTTCGAGATTCCGTCCACGTGCGCTCAACACGGCGGACAAGGAAACCATCCCCACCAGACGCGGTTGGCCCTCACGGCTCACGACCGGGAATCGCGTCAATTCCATTTCGGCCATGCGATGGACGACCACCCGGAGCGGCTCGTCCGGATAGGCCGTGGCCGGATGCTCGATCGTTTCGAGCCGCGTCATTGCGTCGTCATCCCGTGACCCGTTCACGTTGAAAAGGTGTAATTGCGTGGCCGTGACGACGCCAACCAGTCGCTCGTTTTCGTCCACCACCGGGTAGAGCCCCTGTGCGAGCCGCTGATCAGCCCGAATGCACTCCTCGATTTCCTCCGACGTCATCCCCTGTCGCAAGACGATGATGTTGGTCGACATCACTTCCCGTACGAAGAGGATCTCGAGCGGGTCCACCGCATACTCGCGGCTGAGATGATAGCCACGACGGCTGATCCGTTCCGTCAGGATCGATCGTCGCAGCGTCAGCACGAGCACACCGTGGCCGACCATGACGGCAATCAACATTGGCAGCAGAATGTTGGGGTCGTGCGTCACTTCGAGCATGAAGACGATCGCCGCGAACGGAGATCCCAGCGTCGCGCCGAACACCGCCCCCATGCTGATCGCGGACCAAAAGCCGTTGGCGACGTGCGGCAGGAACATGGCTTCCACGCCACCGAGCGCTCCACCCATCATCATGAGCGGCGCCAGCGTGCCGCCCGACGTACCCGAACTGAGTGAGATCGTCCAGATGATCGACTTGACGATCAGAACGCCGATGATCACTCTACCCGTGACGTCGCCTTTGACCAGCGCACCAATGGTTGAATAACCAACACCAAGCGCCTGCGGAAAGATCAGTCCACCGATCCCGACCGCCAGCCCTCCGATCGCGGGCCACCACATCCAGTGAATCGGGAGTCGCTCAAAAAGGTCCTCGGTGCGGTAGATCCCCTGCGTCAGGATCACCCCGAGTGCCCCGGCAAGCAGGCCCACCAACACGCAACCGAGCAGCGCGGGAACGCTCAGCGAGCTGGGAACTCCAACGGTCGGAAAGAGCGGCCCGGTGCCGATCAGAAATGGGCGCATCCCGGCCGCCGCGGCACAGGCGACACCAACAGGGATGAGGCTCCGAGGCTTCCACTCGAACAGCAGCAGCTCCGCCGCCAGAATGACGGCAGCGACCGGAGACGCAAATGTCGCCGCCATGCCGGCCGCCGCTCCAGCCACGAGCAACGTCTTACGCTCAGAACTGGTCAAGTGGATGAACTGCGCCAGCAGCGATCCAAACGCGCCGCCGGTCACGATGATCGGCCCCTCGGCGCCGAACGGGCCGCCAGTCCCGATCGCGATCGCGGACGCCACCGGCTTGAGGATGGCGACGCGTGGAGCGATGCGACTGCCGTTCAAAAGAATGGCCTCGGTGGCTTCCGGGATGCCGTGCCCGCGGATCTTATCCGAGCCATAGCGGGCCATGATCCCAACGATCAAACCGCCAACGATCGGAACAAAGATGGAGAAAATGCCAAGCGTATCGGTTGAAGGAGACGCGAGCGTTGTACTCAAGCGCCCGTAGTAGACCAGATTGGTGAAGAGTCCGATCAGTCGGAGAAGGGCCAGCGCGACGACCGAGGCGAATAGCCCGATGCCAAGAGCCAGCGCGGAGATGAAGATGACCCGCTTGGTGACGGTGAAATCTCCGAGCCGATCCACCCGAGAAACGAGCACCCCTTCCGTCGAATCGGTGCCACCCAGACGCGAATCACTGAGATCGATTGAGCCCGGTGCGTCACTCTCCGTATCCACGAAGTCTCTCTACCTCCCCCAAACCATCAGTCGTCGGTTAACCGTTCGAGCGCGCGAACCAACTCCGGACCGATCGAGCGCAACTCCCGTAGATGATGACGCGAGAGCTCCAGGAGCACGGCGTCACCTTCTGGCGTTACGTCAATGAAAACCTTGCGGCGATCCTCAGAAGACTGTCGGCGCCGCACGAATCCATGCGCCTCCAGACGGTTGATCAGCTCGACCGTCGTGTTGTGATGGAGCTGAAGCCGTTCAGACAGCTCACCGATGCTCGGCTGAATGTCGAGAGGTAGCCCTCTGAGCGCGAGAAGCAACTGGTGCTGTCGTGGCTCGAGCCCGGCGTCGCGCGCCGCCTGCGTGCTGAATCCCAGGAATCGTCGTATCTGATAGCGAAACTCGGCCAGTCGTCGGTAATCTTCATCGGTTATGGACGTGCGCTTCTCACTCATGTTCTAAATCTATCGTAGTACGATAGAAATTGCAGGTGACCGCCACACTTCATCGACTTCATAACGCCTTCGGCCCTGTGCTACCATCGCGGTTGCGGTCGGTCCCACGACAGCCAAAGGGAGACATCCATGTCACTGACGGACGTGCTCGCGGAATTCGTCACCTCCACCACCTTCGAAGACATCCCCGATGATGCCGTGACCATGGCGCGGCGATCGCTGCTGGATTGGATCGGCTCCGCCATCCGCGGCGGCACGGTCGAACCGGCGCGCATCGCATTGACGGTCGCCCGCCGCAATATGGCCGGAGATGACGCCACCGTGTTGACGACCGGGGAGCGCCTCTCGACGTTGGGCGCCGCCTTCGCCAATGGCGCCGCCAGCCACGTCATCGAGCTTGACGATCTGCACCAGGGATCGACCTTTCACCCTGCCGCACCGATCATCCCGGCCGCCCTTGCGGTGGCTGAGCGCGAAGGAGCCAGCGGACGTGATCTCTTGCGCGCCATCACGCTGGGCTATGACGTGGCCATCCGTATCGCCGAGGCGGTCAATCCATCTCACTATCGCTACTGGCACCCGACTGGCACCTGCGGGGTCTTCGGCGCGGCCACCGCGGTTGGCGTGTTGATCGGGCTGGACAGCGAGCAACTCATGCAGGCACTTGGGAGCGCCGGAACGCAGTCGGCCGGACTGTGGCAGTTCCTGGCCGATGGAGCCATGTCGAAAGCGCTGCACACGGCACACGCCGCGCATGCCGGTATCGTTTCGGCCGATCTGGCCGCGGCTGGCTTCACGGCGGCGCGCGAGATTCTCGAAGGGCCGCGCGGATTCTTCGCGGCCACGGCGGCTTCTTCCGATGAAACGCGCATCACCGACCGCCTCGGCACGCGCTTCAAAATCGTCGAGAACGGCTTCAAGCGACATGCCTGCTGCGGCCACACGCACACCGCCATCGATGCCGCGCTCGAGCTTCGCGATCAGGCGGACCTCGAGCATGTTGAGCGGATCGAGATTGACACCTACCGCGTCGCGCTCGACATCACCGATCGAGCCGATCCGCACACGCCCTACGAAGCCAAGTTCAGCATCCAATATGCGGTGGCGGCGGGGCTGCTTGATGGCCGTGCCGGTCTGGAGGAATTCACCGAGGAGCACATCGGAGACCGAGCCATGCAGCAATTGCTAGCGCGTACCACGGCGCGCGAGGATGCAGTCTTCACCGAAGGCTACCCTGGTGCCTGGGCATCGCGCGTGCGTCTGACGAGTGCGAGTGGAGACACTCGCGAGGCAACCGTCAGCCATCCGAAGGGAATGCCGGCCAATCCGATGAATGATGATGAGATCGAACAGAAGTTTCATGAACTGGTCGACCCGGTGGTCGATCGCTCAATTGCCGACGAGATTGTCGCCAGCGTTGGCCGATTGCAGGGTGGCGCCAGCACCGCGGATCTTGTGGCTTCCGTCGGAACGCGTGCAGCAGCGGCGGCTGCGCCAGGATCGGCCGAATGAGGTCGCACGACGCTCCGGCGCTCATCATCGTGAGTGGTCCGCCCGCATCGGGAAAGACGACCATCGGCCGACGGCTGGCCGCCGAGCTTCGTCTGCCGTTCTTCGACAAGGACTCCCTCAAGGAACTCCTGGCCGACGACATGCACGTCACCGGGTTGACCTGGTCAAAGACATTGGGCGGCGCCAGCTTCGATCTGCTGTATGTGATCGCCGAGCGCCAACTTGCCGCCGGGTGTTCCGTCCTCCTCGAAGGCAACTTCAGTGGCGCCCAACCCACTTCGCGCTTCCAATCAATCATCGAGCAATCTGGCGCGTGCACGATTCAGGTCAACGTGCGTGCCGACGGCGACCTGCTGATCGAGCGGTACCGTGAGCGCGAGGAGTCGGGAGAGCGACATCCCATCCACGTCGATCGGCCGCGCTCGCAGATCGACTCATTCCGTTCCGGGCTCATGCGCGGCGAACTCCCGCCACTCGATCTCGGCGGCGACGTCATCACCGTCGACACGACCGACTTCGACACCGTCGACATTCCCCGCATCGCCAAGCAGATCCGCCAACGGCTCAACTGGCCCGACCGACTCGTCGTGAGCGGGGTCGACGAGTAGCCGATGGGACGCGTCCTCGAACATTTCGCGAAGTCGCTCCTCGCCGACGCTGGAATCGTCGTTCCAACCGGCGAAACGGCGTCCACGCCGGAGGAAGCGAAGTTCGCCGCCGAGCATCTCGGTGGTAGCGTCGTGGTGAAGGCACTGGTGCCGACCGGTCGTCGCGGCAAATCAGGCGCCGTGCAGCTGGTCGATTCACCCGACGAGGCCTACCACGCCGCGGAATCACTTCTTGGCCGTAGCGTCGGTACCTATCCTGTCCGGCAGCTTCTGATCGAACAACGCATCACCATCGAGCGCGAGCTGTATCTCTCGCTGACCATCGACCGAGATAGCGCCCGACCGCGCATTCTGGTCAGCTCGCTGGGTGGAATCGAGATCGAGGAGACCGCGCGCGACAATCCGCAAGCACTTGTCTCCACCGACGTGCTGCCGTCGGTCGGTCTTCCGGAGTTCCAGGCACGCCAGATCTGGCGACGAGCCGGCATCGAAGGATCGCTGTTGCCACGTCTCGGGGCACTGACGTCGAGACTCTTTCGGGTCTTTCGCGACCTGGATGCGTACGTGCTGGAGATCAATCCACTGGCCGTCACTGACTCGGGAGACCTCGTGGCCGTGGGCGCCATGCTGGCAATCGACGACGCTGCCCTCTTTCGACAACCAAACCTTCGTGGCGTCGTTCAAGTCGGGAGTGAGAAGATCTGGCGACCCCTGACGGTGCGCGAAGAGGCGGTCAACGCCATCAACGCCGCCGAGCCATATCGCGGATCTGCGCGCTACCTCGAACTCGACGGCGGCGACATCGGCTTCCTCTGTGGCGGCGGTGGTGCCAGCCTGGTGCTGTTCGATAGTCTGGTAGCGGCCGGTGGAAACCCCGCCAACTATGCCGAATTCGGTGGCAATCCGACTGAGACGAAAGTGGCCGGCCTAGCACGCGTCGTCCTGAGCAAGCCTGGCGTCAGCGCACTCTTCGTCGCTCACAACATCACCAACAACACGCAGGTGGACGTGGTAGCGCGTGGCGTAGTCCAAGCGTTGACGGAGTGCGGCAAGTCGCGCAATTTTCCGGTCGTGGCGCGCGAGATTGGCGTCAATGACGTCGAGGGCAAAGCCACCTTCGAAGCGGCGGGCATTCAATACTTCGGTGAAGAGAGCACGTTGACCGATGCGGCGCGCGCCATGGTCAACGCCATGAAACAAGGGGCTGGAGAGCTGGATCAGTGAGCGTTCTCATCGATGCGTCGACGAGATTGGTCGTTCAGGGCATCACGGGTCGCGAAGCACGTATGGTGACCGAGCACATGCTGGGCTACGGCACCAACGTCGTTGCGGGCGTGACACCGGGCCGAGGCGCATCGGACGTCCTTGGTGTGCCGGTCTACGACACGCTGGAGGAGTCGGTCGAGCGCCATTCGCCTAATGTGTCGCTGATTTCGGTCCCGCCTGCGGCCGTACTGGACGCGTGCCTCGAGGCGCTCAGCCACAACATCCGGCTGCTGGTGATTGCTACCGAGGGCGTACCGCAGCATGACGCCATGTTGATTCTGGAGAAGGCCGTCAATTTCGCGGCGCGAGTCGTCGGGCCGAACTCCGTGGGCGTCATCAACCCTGCGGTGCGCGTCAAGGTTGGCGCCATCGGCGGCGATAATCCCGGCCGCGCATTCCCGGCCGGACGCATCGGGATCATCTCCAGAAGTGGCGGAATGACGTCGGAGATCGGTTTGATGACCCGTCGTGTGGGATTAGGCGTCAGCACCGCCGTCAGCGTGGGTGGCGATGCCTTGATCGGGACACCTCCGGCGGCATTGCTGCCACTGTTCGAGCGTGATGACGAGACGGACGGCGTAGTCCTCTTTGGCGAGCCAGGCACGCGCTTCGAAGAGGACGTCGCCAAAGCGGTGCACGATCGACGCTTCACCAAACCACTGATCGCCATGGTCGCCGGGCGCTTCACCGAGCGGCTGCCGGAAGGTACCGCGTTTGGCCACGCGGCCGCCATGATCGAGCGAGACGCAGGTCGACCATCCAGCAAGATCGAGCTCTTGCGTGAAAACGGTGTGCTGATCGCCGACGACATGGAGGACCTGCTGCAATACCTCAGCATGGTCTTCAAGCATGAGCCCTACCTCGGGCCGGAGCCAAACGGCTTCTCCATCAACTGAGCAAGCAGTGACGTGTCGACAGATTCACAAGAGGGAGACGGAGTTAGATTCGATCGTGTATCTCATGATCGGGCGGGTTTCGGATCGACGCGCGACCTCCACGAAGCCGGCCTGCTGGAACGCCGATACCAGCCCGGTGAAGGCAAAGACCGGCGGCATCTCCGGCTTGCGCGGCTCGACAGGGTAGCCCTCGACGATCGTCGCGCCATGGTCCGCCGCGAACTCGATCGCCGTCTTCAAGAGCCTGATGGTGAGTCCCTGATGGCGGTGTGAGCGCTTTACGAAGAAGCAGACGATGGACCAGACCGCCTGGTCGTCGACGCGTTTGAGGACACGGGAACGGTTGAGCGACGAGAATTCGTCTCGCGGCGACACGGCGCACCAGCCCACCGGCTCGTCACCGTCGTAGGCGAGGAGTCCGACTGGCTCGCCCGAGGCGACAATCTCACGAAACGCTTCATGATTGCTGTCTCCCTTGAAGCGCTCATATTCAGCTCGTGTCTGGCGCCAATACATACACCAGCAGCCCCCGACGGCGCCGCGCGGACCGAACAGCGCTTCGAGATCGGGCCAGCGTTCGATTGTTAGCGGCGCGATGCGAATGTCGCTGGCGTTCACCCTCAGTCGCTCCTGCTTCACACGTCAATCCTGAGGTCAGTCCTCACGGCGGTAGAGAGCATCCTCGGAAAACTTGCCCACAAACTGCGGAAGATCGGTGTGCCCCAGGAACTGGCGCACCGCCTGGGCCTCGCCGTTGTGGAACCAGTAATGATAGATGGTGCGTTGCAGCATCGTCCCGATATTTTCGCGAACTGGCTTTCCGTCACGCATGAGGAACTCATCCATGCGATCAGCGGTGAGTCCATCCAGAAAGACGTCGGATTGCTCAGTGATAGCCCGCCAATCCGCCCACATGTCGTCGAGTGCTGGCGTGGTCGCGAGTTTTCCATGCGCTGTCAGCTCGTTGATGCGCGGAGCGACGACCTTACCTTGGGCAAAGTCGCACCAGTATGTCTGCTCTTGAGACGCCATGTGTCCGACCATCCAGCTGATGCAGTTCATCGGCATGAATCGCTTACGAGCTTCTTCGTCGGAAACGCCCTCCAGCGAACGCTGAAACTCGCTGCGTGCGAACTTCAGTTGCGAGACTAATGGATAGACCATTGGCTTCTCCCCAATTCAGAAACGTCAATGCAACGCGCGTGTAAGCAGTGAGTGACCACCAGGATGATTTGGTCAGGCTGGCATCTGCAGCGGCGGTTCGTCATCGCGGGTGTCAGGTAGCGCACGACCAACGTCGCGAAGCTGCCGCACCTGCAAGCCAACCAACCCAGGCAACCCCGTGAGCAAACCTGTCATGCCGATCATCATTCGTACGCCGACCAACGGTAGCAGGAAGCCCGCGGTCGCGCCACCGACCGGCCCCGTTCCTTGCATCAGCATCCGCAGCAGGGCAAAGGTTCGCCCGCGCAGGCGCTCCGGAATGATCGCCATGCGTAGCGTCTGCGCCCAGATGGTGAGTGGAGCGCTGAAGAAGCCATTCAGCGCGAGGGCGATGAGCGCGATCCAGAGGTGACCCATGACGAGCGGGAGAAGCACCAGCCCGGACGAAAACTGGAACAGGCAGATCGACGAACCGAGTGAGAGCGGCAACCTGATGCTGCCTGCCAGCAACGAGGAGATCAACTCCCCCACTGCCAGCGCACCGAGGAGCAGACCATACACGGCGGCACCCTGCCCCAATGTTTTGCTGGAGTAGATAGGGAGCCAAACGAACAGGAATCCCTGGCCAATGTTGTAGGTCATGAACATCAGTGTGGTCGAAAGCAGGATGTTGTTCGAGAGGAGCAGGCGGAACGCGTCCTTGAGCCGGTAGGGAGTTGGCTGAGCGGTATCTTCTGTCGAGATTGACGGCATTGGGCGGACCTGGCTCAACGCCAGCGCGAAGATCACGTACGAGGCGGCGTCCAGAATTAGCACGTTTGGCGCGTTGATGAACGGAATCAGCATGCCCGCGAGCACCGGACCCAGCACGCCGCCGACGGTGAACCCGAGCATCTCCAACGCGTTGACGGTGATGAGTTGTTCCTCGTTGACCAGACGATGGAAGGAGCGACGGTCCCCCAGCGAGCGAGATCATCATGAGCAGGCCATAGACGACCGCCGCGGCATACACGTGCCAGAGCTCGAGCCTGCCAAGCGCATACAGTGTCGGCACGAGTGCCACTGCGGCCCCGCGAATGACGTTGTCGACGATCATGACCTTGCGCCGGTCGAAGCGATCGAGCAGTGAGCCCGCCATCAGTCCGCCGACGAGAATCGGTCCCACGTAACAAACGGACAGAAGACCGAGCGCCCGCGATGATCCGGTCTGTTGGTAGACGAACCAGATGAGCGCCACACGCGTCATCGAATCACCCAGCGACGAGAGCGCGAATCCCATCCAGAAGGTGCGGAACGAGGCGTTACGAAAGACCTCTCCGTAGCGCTGAGCGAAGCCGCCCGACATGGTTTCTCCCGACCGTTTCACCAATACCCGCTTCAAGCGTTGAATGTACGACAGAGCGATGACAGCAGTGTGTCAGGTTTTCGATCCGCATCAGTGAAGGCGATTGGTCTATCGATGAACCGAAGCGATCGTCTCTTCGGAATCTTGCTGCGACTGCGCGGAAGCCACCCAGTGAGCGCGTCAGAGCTCGCCGTCGCGTTCGAAGTGTCGGCACGCACGATCTATCGTGACGTCGACGCCTTGAGTGCGCTGGGCATCCCGATCTATGCGGAACGCGGGCGAACCGGCGGGTTCAGGCTGTTGGAGGGTTATTTTCTCCCCGCGCTCGGGTTCACGGTCGAGGAGGCGGTCTCGCTCACGCTGGGAATCACGCTCCTGCGTGCCATGCGTCTGCGACCCTATGAGGCGGCGCTCGAGAGCGCCGAGCGCAAATTGGTCGCGGCCATGCCCGAGCACCTGTCGGATCTGCTCGCGAATGCCGAACGCTTTATCGGCGTGGAAGCTGCCCTCGAAGGGGTGCTACAGTCCGATTTGCCAACCTCAGAACTGCACAAGCCGCCGGACTCGACCGAACGAATCGCGATCGACACGTTTCTCAAAGGCATTCTCAGCGGCACGCAGGTGATTTTGACGTATCGATCCCCATATCGCGATCGCTCCAGCGAGATCACCGCCAATCCGCTGGCAATCTTCAGCGATCGACAACGCTGGTATCTGGTTGGCGAGCGGACCGGCAATGAAGGGGAAACCCGGCTCTGGCGGGCGGATCGGGTGCTGTCGACCCAGTCGACCAACGAACCCATCACTCGCGACGGCGAGTTCGACGTTCGCCAATTGCTCGGTCGCGCCTGGCTGCGGCAAGCGATGCATCAGTGGACGAGTGAATCACCAGTACGCGTGCGGCTCACTTCGACTCTTGCCGGGCGCCTTCAGCACGACTGGTATTACAGCCATGCCACATTTGAGTCGGTTGGCGACGGCATCGTCATGATGACGTTTGGCGAAGATCGGCAGGAATACGTCTTCGAACTGCTGCGCTGGCTCGGCCCGGGAGCGGAGCTCATCGAGCCGATTGCGTGGCGAGCGGACTTCCTACAGCAGATCTTCGCCCTGGCCAGTCCGTATCAGGGATGATCAATTGCATACGCCGCTAAATTGGCTCCCCCAGATGCTCCTTGAACCAGTCGAGCATGCGCGCGAGCAGGTCCACCCGATGCGCCGGCTCGCCCACGAACGGGAAGAGGTGCGCGCCTCCCGGATAGCGGGCGAACTCCACCTCGCAGCCAGCTTTCTTCAGCGCCACGAACATCTGCTCGCCCTGACCGAGCGGGCAGCGCTCATCCGCTTCTCCATGCACGATCAACGTCGGCGTGACGGCACGATGGGCGAAGTTCGAGGGTGAATGTGTCGCGTACCAATCCCTTCCCTGATGTGGATCTGCGCCCCACTGACGAGATCGAACGATGGTGATCGTTAGGCCGGTTCGCCGAGATGATCCTTGAACCAGGCCAGGCTTCGCCGCAAGTAGTCCTCACGATGGGCGAGGGGACCCAGGCGGGTAAAGGAGTGAGAACCGCCGGGATAGCGAGCGAACTCTACCTCGCAGCCAGCCTTCTTCAGCGCCACGAACATCTGCTCACCTTGCCCGATCGGGCAGCGCTCGTCCGCTTCTCCGTGAACGATCAGCGTCGGCGTGGTGGCTCGATGAGCATACGTCGACGGGGAGTGAGCGGCGTACCACTCTTTCGAGACGTGCGGCGCGCCGCCCCACTGCTGCTCGCCGAAGGTGTGGCTGATGTCACTGGTGCCGTACATCGATTCCAGGTCGAAGCACGGAGCGCCGCAGACGCACGCCTGGAAGCGATTGGTCTGCCCGATGATCCAGGACGTCATGTAGCCGCCGTAGCTGTAGCCAGCGATGCCGGTCCGCGACTCGTCGACATAGGGCAGTGTCTGCGCCTTGTCCACCACGGCCATCAGATCGAGATAATCTTCACCGCCCCAGTCCTCGGTCACACGCATCGTAAAGTCACGCCCGTAGGAGCTCGAGCCACGTGGATTCGAGTAGATCACCACGAACCCGTTGGTCGCCAGACACTGATGTTGTGGGGAGAAGGTATAGCCATAAAAGCCGTTGGGGCCTCCATGAATCTCGAGGACTGCCGGGTACTTCTTGTTCGGGTCGAAGTCCGCCGGCTTCAGAATCCAGGCCTCGATGGTGAGTCCGCCCCGCTCGACGTCGAATCGCTCCCATTTCGCCGCGGGGGAATCGGCAAGCACCTCCTGGCTGTAGCTGGTAATGACGCGGGCGGTGTTGTCGTTCGTATCGAAGACCGAGATCTCGCCCGTCGCCTCCAGGCTCGAATAGCCCTGCACCACATAACGATTCGCGTCGTCGGTGCTCAACCCGGTGAGCGTCGCCTGCCAGCCATGGATCGGCTCAACCGATCCGGATTCGGCATCGATCACGCTCAGGCCGCTGGCACCGGCACGCATGGCGTGGAACAGCACCTGGCGGTCATCCAGCCAGACCGGCTGCGACGGCGACGACGAGCCGGCCGCGCCGCCGACCGGCAACGATGGCAGGTCATCGGTCAGTCGACGCATGTCGCCACTCCCGACGTCGTAGACAAAGAAATCGAGCTGGTGCGTCTGTTGCGTGTCCCCTGCAATGATGATCCGATCACCACTGGGCGACCAGGACCACGCGCCGACGACGCCTTCTTCAGGTCCGACAATCTTCATCTCGCCCGAATCGACCGAGATCAACCCAAGCTGAGAGCACATGCCGTTGTTGCTCGGAATCTGCGCTGCAATCACCTTGCCGTCCGGCGACCATTGCGGGAAGTAGTGGTCGACCGCATCCTCAGTCACGCGTCGACGTTCGCCCGAAGCCACATCGACGACGAAGACCTGAGTGCGCTTGTCATTGAGATAGCCGCGGCCGTCCTGCTTGTAATCGATGCGACGAGTCACGCGAACCCGCGGCGGGTCGTCCGGGTCGGGTTCGTTTTCGTCGGGGTTTTCCGGGTCGACCGTCGTCGAATAGGCGATCGAGGATCCATCCGCCGACCAGGCGAGATCGTGTACTGCCTGACCGTGATGAGTCAGTTCGCGCGCATCACCTGGTTGGGCGGCGTCGAGGAGGAAGACTCCTCCCTTGCCGGCGCGATCGGAGACGAAGGCAATCGACTTTCCGTCCGGCGACCAGCGTCCACCGCTGTTGCGCTCTCCCGTCCAGGTGAGTTGCCGGGCGTCGCTGCCGTCAACGTTGCAGATCCAAAGATCGCTCTTGGCCTTCGCTTTCTCCGGGTCCGCCCTGGAGAGCGTGTAGATGATGCGATCTCCTGCCGGAGAGATCTGCGGATCCCCAGCACTCTTGAAGCCGTAGACGAGTGTATGCGGGCTCAGTGGGTTAGACATGATTCCCTCTCTGCACCATTACTGCGTGCTTTCGTCAGTTATGCGATCTTCGGCAGTTGCGCGGATGATGTCAACATGTACGTCTAGCCGAGAGTGCACCTCGCCGGTGCTCAGTCCAAACCCGCGACGATGCGACCCAGTCGATCGAACGACGAGACTCGCAGACGCTGGAGGAGATCGGCGAATTCGGGTCGGAATTGCTGCGTTCTCCAGACGAGGTAGCGGTTGTAGGCGTCATCGTCTGTCGCGAGCCGTTGCAGATACGCGGCGAGCTCTGCCGGACCCGAGAAATTCGTCACGTCGATGTAGCAATCGGACGACGGCGCGAAATCAACGACGTTTGGTGCGCCGAGGTAGACGGGAACCGAACCGATCATCAAGGGCTCGAAGAACTTTTCAGTGACGTAATCGTGGCTGATCGAGTTTTCGAACGCGAGTGTGAAGCGATAGGCGGAGATCGTCTCCAGCTTGGTTGGCTGCCCGCGATCGTCGACAAACGTGCGGTTCTGCAAGCACCTGCCGTACGAATCGACCGGCATATGCCGCATCAGCTCGCGCACGTAGTCCGTTCGGCCGCTGTGATCGCGCCAGTTGGAGGCGATGTAAACGGCTGGAACCGGCCTGGTCTTGGGTTTCGCCGGCGTTCTCATCGCCTCCGCGATGGCCAGATTGAGATAGGGCGAGGGCACGTCGGAATCGAGACGGTAGGTCATGGTCAGGTCGAACCACGCCATGAACGATTCGTCCCGCAGCTGCGGGTAATTGACGTCGCTCTCCATCGACATGGCCACCCAGCGCTGCCCTGGTCGTTTGACCGCGTACATCGGCTTGGGCAGTGACGGGATGTGGAAGATGACGACGTCGGCATCGTCGTACCGATCTCGGTCGAAGGTGAGCTGGCAGCCCCCGCCGATCGGACCCTCAGGCGGCAATGAGACCCAATCGGGATTGACGAAGAGGATGAGCGGCGGAACGTCAGAGTTCGCCGCTTTGAGACCTGGAATGCGGTTTGTTCGTTGTCGCAACCGCCTCAACATGGACATATCCTGAGCACCGTCCCCCTTCACCGGTCTCTCGCGGCACCCCGGCGACGTACCGATCTGCACATGTCGATGGACATGGCCACGCGCGAGATGCCTGCCACTTGCACAACGATCACGTGAACGGAACAAATGTCTTCGCCACATCATATCGGCTAGAATCTCGTGATCACACAAACTCGAGAAGCTCGAAGAATTCGAGTCTACTGGAAGGAGTCAGTCGGATGGCTGTCGCGCCACCAAATCGCACGAGCCAGGGGACTCTCGTCGTCCGCCACCTCACACGCGTGGACTTCCCAGCCGCGGACAACGTTCGCAGACTCGCATTTGGGACGATGTTTGGCTTATCCGATCCGATGTCCTTCCGCGGCGATCAAACCCCTGACTGGACTCGACTCCTGACTTATCCGACCGGGAGTTTCGCCGCGGAAATCGATGGCGAGCTGGTAGGCACAAATTTCGCCGTGAATTGGGGGAGCGTCGGCTTGATTGGCCCGGTGTCGGTCCTGCCCAGTCATTGGAATCGTGGCATAGCACAGGAACTCGTGGCGCAAGCGCTGGAAACGCTCGACCATCAGGGGGTAGACCACGTTGGGCTTTACACGCTTGCTGATAGCGCTAAACATATGGTGCTCTACCAAAAGTTCGGGTTCTGGCCGCGTTTCATAACGGTCATCATGTCCAAGCCCGTCGAAGCGTCACTCCCCCACGACGAATGGCTCACACTGTCGACAGTTTCGGATTTGGAGCGCCAAAGTGTGCTCGGCGACTGCCGAAAAGTCACTGAAGCCATCCACCAGGGACTCGATCTCAGTAGCGAGATTCGAGCAACAGTTGAGCATGAACTCGGCGAAACCGTGCTGATCACAAACAAGGGTTCGGTGGAAGGATTCGCTGTTTGCCACATCGGTCCCAACACCGAAGGTGGAAGCGACAATTGCTACGTGAAGTTTGGGGCAGTGAAACCTGGAACTGGCGCGGAGAGATCGCTAATGAGATTGCTCCAATGCTGCGAGGCACTCGCGGCGGAGCGAGGTGTGACCCGTCTCTCTGCCGGAGTAAACACCGCACGTCGCGAGGCATACCGTTGTTTGTTAGCCTTCGGTTTTCGGACTGCAGTACAGGGCCTGGCCATGCACCGGCCCGATGAACCCGCGTACAACCGCCCCGGTGTCTACGTCATCGACGATTGGAGATAAGGACGACAGCGATAGATTGCCTGACGAATTTACCCTCGTTGGGCCGAAGGCTTGTGAGCGCCCCGAGGAGGTCGACGTGCCAGTCCAGGAAGACATCGAAGTAGTACAACGGCTCTACGTCGCGGTCGCCAACCAAGACCAGGAAGCAATTGCCGCATGCTTCCACGAGAACGCTGTCTGGCATCTTCCCGGGCGAAATCGTCTCTCGGGCACGCACCAAGGTTGGGCAGCCATACGCGACAACCTCTTTGCGAAGCAGGGGCCACTCAGCGGCGGCACCTTCAAGGCAAAGCTGATTGACCTTGCAGCAGGCAGCAGTCACATCGTCGCCGTCGCCCATGCCACCGCCAACTGCGGCGGACGAACCCTTGATCAAACCGTATGTCAACTGATGCGTGTGGACGAAGGGAAGATCCTCGAAGTGCGTGGTCATTACGGCGACGAAGCGGAATTAGACGCATTCTGGGGACCTCCTCAAGGCGCGGCACGGTGATGGTGGGTCACGTCGGTCCATTGGGAGGGTCGATGCCCGGCACGAATCTTGGCAGATCCAGATTTCATTACGCTACGAGGACCGCTTGCGTCGCGTCACGAACTCGCCGATACGCTCGCTCGACTCAGCCGACTTGTGGGCGCGTTCGACGAACTCCCGCTGCAGCGCCGACAGAGCATCCGCAGATTCTCCTCGACCGATGGCATCGAGCAGCGTCTTGGACGCTCCGACGGCGATTGTCGCGTTGGCGATGATTTGACGAGCCTCGTCGAGCACCGTCGTTTCCAGGTCCTCCGCGGACACGACCCGGTTGATCAGCCCCATACGCAGCGCTTCGTCGGCGTTGAACTGTCGACCTGTGAAGAGGATCTCCTTGGCACCGGCCACGCCCACCAGATTGGCCAGACGACGCAGCTCGTCGACGCCCAGAACGATACCCAGCTTGGCGGCCGGTATGCCAAAGCGCGAGCGGTCATCGGCGATGCGGAGATCGCACGCCACCGCTAGCTCGCAACCGCCTCCGATGCAGTAACCATGGATCATGGCGATGACCGGCTGCTCGACCGCCGCCAGCGCCGCAAAGGCATCCTCGACGGCTGAGTGATAGGCAGCCGCTCCTTCCGGCGTCTGGCGATGCGTTGCCAGCTCGTGCAGATCGGCGCCCGAGGCGAAAGCGCGCTCACCGGCACCACGAATGATGATGACGCGCGTTTCGGAACGCTCTCCATATTCGCGCACGTTTGCCGCTACCTGCTGCCACATCGCGAGAGTGAGCGCGTTGTGGCGCGCCGGACGATTCAACGTGATCAGCCCGATAGCGCCATCGTCGAGCGTCTCGGTCAGGACCTCGTGCGTCTCGTTTGCGTCGCTCATGAAGCGCTCGCCGTCGCGCGTCGGGTCAGGCGCTCGGCGCTGACGACTCCCGGGTGGGTGCCGTGCAACATCAAATTCGCCGCGCGTTCCGCCGTGGCAGCGCCCATGCCCATCCCTTCTCCAGAGAAGCCGACCGCGAAGAAGACGTCGGGCATATCCGGGAGCGAACCGACTAACGGCAGATGGTCGGGCGTGAAGCCCAAGATGCCACTCCAGCGCCGCTCCACCGGCACCCCCTTCAACTCCGGAAAGTGCTGAGCGACGAAACGCTCGAGCTCTGCCTGCAGCTCTGGGTTGGTTTGGACGTCGTTGTAGCCGACTTCGGTATCGAGAAACTTGTTGCGCATGCCGCCGATCAGGAAACGTCCATCGGGAAGCTGGCGAAAATACTGGTAGCCCCATTCGGCGCTAACCGGAACATCCAGAAACCGCGGTACTGGCGCCGTGGCCAGCATCTGCGCCCGTTTCGGCGCGACTACGTCCTTGAAGAAGGGGTGAATCCCCTGCGAGAAGGCGTTGGTGCAGAGGCAGACCTGCGCTGCGTGAACCGTCGCTCGCTGGCCGTGGACGATGACTCCATCTGCGACCGGCTCCAGCTTCCAGGCGGCACAGTTCGGGATGACCGTCGCTCCGCTGTTGGCCATGATCTCCGTGACAAGCCAGTAGGGTTGCGTGGCCATATCGTTCGGCTCGTACATGGCACCGAAGAAACCGTGGTTGGTCGGGTCATGATCGAAGAACTCGACGGAGTAACCGTCTCGCTGCAGCGCCTTGGCCTCTGCGACGAACTCACGCTGTTCCTCTTCGCTCACCGCGAAGATCATGCTGCCGTTCTGCTCGTACCAGACTCCGTAGTCGTCGAGGAACTGCTTGATGATAGCGCGGTTACGCAGCCCAAGATCGCGGATCTCTCGCGCCGCGGCGGCGCCCAATTGCTCGATCTGCTCGTGATAGGTCGGCTCGAGCAGGGTGGCGATGAACCCGGCGTTGCGCCCCGATGCGCCCAACGCCACATCGCGCGCGTCGAGCACGATGACCGACTTACCGGCCCGCGTCATGAAGGTCGCCAGCGAACTGCCGACGACCCCGGCCCCGACGATGCAGACGTCGGCCTCTTCATGCCGGTGCGGACGGCCATCCCAGACCGACGTGTCCTGCCAGATCGAAACCGTGCTCATCGTTGCGACATCCTCACCCACAATCGCCACTTCTCAGCGCAAGGATAACGCGACTCGTGCTGAAGGATGCGACAGGTCAATCGAGGATCAAGCGTGATCGCTGGAATTTGGCGGCGTCAACAGCCAGCACAAGCAGATCGACCAGAATGAGGACGACGACCGCCCCCACCGTGATCCGCATCAGACTCAAAGAGTTGAACCAGTGAAGCAGGTGTGCGCGCGACTGAGGGGAAAGTCCCTTGAAACCAAAGGCGAGGGCAAAAGTTATGGCGACCCACCCAATGGTCAGCTGCTGTTGCGCCTGCCGCACCGTTGACGCCTTCAGGGAAACGAGCACTCCAACGCCTGAGGCCAGGATCGCCATCAACAAGCTGATCACCACCACGGCAACTGCGCGGTTCGCTGGATACAGGAGGAGCTTGCCCCCACCTGCGGTGAGATTCACTGCAATGAGGCCAATCAACAAACTGGCTAACGTCAATCCCCATGCATAGATAACCACGGTCGCCATCTTGCCGACCAGAATGGCGCGATCGGAGAGGCGACTGGCAAGAAGGGTCTCCAACGTGTGTCGTTCACGCTCACCAGCGAATGTATCGGCCACGATGCTCAAAACCATGAAGACCGAGATAATCATCCCAAGAAAGATCATCGTGTAGGAGTCAACCCATTGCTTTCCGGCCTGCAACGGGATGAAGACGCCATAGATCGCCAGGAGGATAAACGGCGCGTACTTACCGCGCCCTGCTCCTGCCAGCAGTTCATGGACTTCCTTCCAAACGACCGCGCTCACGTCGTCGATCATGCTTCGCGCTCCATCAACGCCAGGAAGGCCGCCTCCAGGCTGGCCGCCCCTTTGCGTACTTCCTCGATGTCGCAGCCGGATTCGATCAGGAGACGCACAAGCGGTGCGACCGGCTGATCGCCCTGCAATGAGATGAGCAGATCTCCGTTCTTCGTGTCGGCGCTTCCAACTTCTGGCCGTAACCGCAACTCTGCCAATACGTCCGCACTGAATCCGGAACCCGTCACCTCTATCTGCCGCCCGCCCGTCTGCGAGCGAAGCCCGGCGGGAGTGTCGACGGCCAGCAGTCGGCCCTGCCGAATCACTCCAACCCGATCGCAGACTGCCTCCGCTTCGGGCAAATTGTGCGTCGTCAGGAAGACCGTCACGCCCTCACGATCCGCCAACGTGCTGAGGTCCTGCCGCAGCGCCGCCGATGCAACCGGATCAAGCCCGGCGGTCGGCTCATCCAGAAAAATGAGGTCGGGGCGGTGGAGCATGGTTCGCGCGACCGCGAGCTTCTGCTTCATGCCGCGACTCCAGGTGCCAACCTGCTCGGTGCGGCGCTCCCACAGGCCAAGATGCATCAAAAGCTCCTTGACCCGCTCAGTGCGTGTAGACGGCGACATCTCCCAGACGCGGGCGTAGAACTCGAGATTGTCTTCGGCACTCAGACGCTCGTAGAGGCCGGACTGCTCCAGCAGGGCGCCGGTGCGAGCGCGGATAGAGTCAGGGTCTGAGCGCGTATCGAATCCGAGGACGCTGGCGCTGCCGCGGTCCGGCTCGAGCAGGCCAAGCAGCAGGCGGATGGTGGTCGTCTTGCCAGATCCGTTTGGACCAAGGAACCCGAAGATCGTGCCGGTGGGGACTTCGAGCGAGACGTCGTCGACGGCGTGAACTTCACCAAAGGAGCGGGACAGCCCAAATGTTTGAATGGCGATGGAGGACATCGGTCAGCTTTCCAGAATCGACCAATCTATCGGCGCCGTGGAGAGGGGGGAGGCGCGGAATCGCGCCTTCGAGCGACCACGGTGCGGAAGCTGAACAGATCATAGCAGCGGAGGAAGACGGTGAGGATACCTCAGCAACCTGCGTTAAGGTTCTCCATTCAAGAATCTAGACGGGCTTTGGAGGCGATTATCTCGTCTCGAAGCGACCGGTTCGCTCTCGTACACAAATCCGATACACGACTGCCTGGTGGTTCCCCGCGTGCCCGGCGTTTCCCGGCGCTTGACGATACTGATGCTGAGCGGGCATCGTCTCGCTTGTTGATCCGAGGTACGGCAGGAAGCGCTCCATCAACAGCTCCATAGCGCGCGAGGCTTCTTCACCAATCAGCTCCTCGAAAGTGCCGTGGGTGATCACGCTCTGCCAGTTGGACATGTTGTCGACGTGCTCCACCTCGAAACAGACCTCGGGGTTCTCGCGCATCATCTGTATCTTGCTGCCCTCACTCGAATGGGCGTAGATGCAGCCGTTGGAATATGCGTAGGTCAGCGGCACGACGTAGACCTTTCCGTGCGCGTAGCATCCGATGCGGCCGATCATCTCTGCGTGGAGTAGCCGCTCCATCTGTTCTGTCGTCATCTCGCCGATCATGATCGATCTCCTTCACAACGCTTCGGGCGTTCCTGCCGCTTGTATCAGGGGCGCTTGTCGGCGGTATGCGCGACGATCTCGTCCCAGCCAAAACGACGGCAGTGTGGACATCGAAGAAATTTGTGACCGCCGCGCCGGCCGATGCCTTGCGGGCTGATCAGGTTCAGCCACCATGGAATCTGAAACATCTGCTGACAATCCGGATTGCTGCAGCGGTAATCGAAGCTCTCGGTATGCCAGTGTACGAGGTAGATGAGCCCGCCGATGACTAACGCCGCCCAAATTAGCGGGCCGACAGGGGCCACGAGCGGGAGAAAGACGATAGCGCCGATGATCGTGACCGTCAGAAAGACCACCAGGCGTAACGTCGCGCCTTGCCATCCTGCCCACGGGTCGGTGTGGTGCCGCAAAGATCGTCTCCTACTTCCTCGCTGTCCGATGCTGCCACGTTACAGCCAAATTTAACGAGCGAGACGTCAAAGGGAGGTGACGAACGGAGGCACGCCGTAACATAAGCGTGACAAACGAGACACTGAGGTAACTGTGAGAGAACCTTCCCGTTATACCTTTGCAGGGACGGTCACTCGTTGCGCGACCTGACACTCCCCGGGTTTCGAGGAAAGGCTAACAAATGCGGGCAGGAATTCCCGGACATCGTCTAGTCAGCATGTTGCTTTCAGTTGCGCTCCTGATGTTGAGCGGCATCGCCGGAGCAGGCAACGCAGCGGCGGCGGTGAACGACGTCGTTCAATTGACCAACGCTCCGCCCTGGTGGTCACCAAGCCCAGCACAAACCGACGGTACCATCATCGTCTGGGATAATCGCCAGCCGGTTGCAGAAGGAGATTACACCACCGACCTCCGTGACATTTACGCCGCTCAAGTCGATGACCCACGTCCTTTTCCCATCGCCACTGGCGACGCGGACCAGCGATCTCCAGCAGTGTCGGGCGACTTCGTTGTCTGGCTGGAAGACGACGTTATTCGGGCAACGAATCTCACAACGGGAGAAGTGTTCGATGTCGGGACGACTGGAAATCCGCTCCCTGCGGACGTTTCTGGATACGAGCGGTCAACTCGCCTGTCGTGGCGCGCACCCGCGATCTCAGGGACGTGGGTCGTCTGGCTTCAAGTGAGTGGCGACACGTCCAGGATCCTTGCGCGAGATCTCCGCAGCATGAAATCACCAGTCACGGTTGTCGAGGGCGGAATCACCACAGACAATGCAGGAGTAGCCTGGCCAACGGTCTCTCGACCGCAGATCAGTGGTGAACGTGTGTTGTGGACTGATCACGCCGGCGAATCGGCAACGTCCTGGGATCTGATGAGCGGGTCAATCGACGGGTCCGCTCCAACGATAGTGACCACGCTGCCAAACGCACAGTTCGATTTCGCAGGTGATCTCGTTACCTTCGGCACCAGGCTTCCAGAACCCGATTATCGGGATGCTACAGGCATCTACCACCTCGACACAGGGCAGAAAACCGTCATTGCGAGCGCACCAAATGCCGGCCCAATGAAGAGCGCGCCCGCGACCGACGGCCGCTACGTCTTCTGGGGCGATGAGACGGGCCTCGGAGGGACCTGGATGGCATTTCGCCTCACTGGTTTCGATACCGTCAGTGGCAGCCACTTCACCACGACCACTGGTGGATTGAACGTCGACCTTGATGTCGCTGGAGGCTACGTCGCGGTAACACAAGGGCACATTGGGAACTACAGCGTCCAAGCCATTCCAATCACCGACCTCTTGCCTAGCGCGTCGCAATCCGATCCGGCTAGCATCAGCCCGGACTGGAACTACTACCCCGAATCCAGCCACTACTTGAGTTTCGGCTTCAAGGATTTCTGGACGCAAAATGGGGGTCTGCCGGTCTTCGGCTTTCCGTTGACCGAAGAGTTCACTCAGAACGGACTGACCGTCCAGTATCTTGAGCGCCAGCGATTTGAATACCACCCCGAGTTCGCCGGATCGCCCTACGAAGTCGAGCTTGGCCGTCTTGGCACCGAAGTCGCAGAAGAGCGAGGGCTAACCACCAGTCAATCGTTTCAGCCGTTGCCAGCCGGCACGACGTCCAACTCAGACTGCACGTTCTTCGCCCAAACTGGGCATCGCCTCTGTAGAGATTTCAAGGCCTATTGGCAGTCGCATGGCCTCGAGTTCGGCGATCCGGGCGTGTCGTATCGCGAGTCGTTGGCCCTGTTCGGTTATCCGATCAGCGAAGAATTCACGGACCCGGCCACTGGATACACCGTTCAGTACTTCGAGCGAGCACGCTTCGAGTACCATCCAGACAACCCCGAACCGTATCGCGTGCTGCTCGGACGCTTAGGAGCCGACGAGCTGGGCCAGCAATTCAAATAGGGAGTCCACGATCCGTCTCGTGAGACGATTGGAGCGTATCGAGGGATATCACCACACCACAAGCTCGGCGGCGACTGACGAAACAGGCATTTCATCTCTGCTATCTCGTGCTCGCTGGCGCCCGATTCTTAGTTCCTCGCTATAATCGCGCGACCAAAGGGATCCGGGGTCTTTCTCGGATGCTGGCCTTACCCTCGTTGATTCGAGGCATTCATGAGCATCTGGGCGAGTGGCGACGCATATGAACCGTATGTTGGGCGATGGAGCCGGTTGGTCGCCGGGAGTTCGTGGACTGGCTTGACGTGCCACCGGAGAGCCGCTGGCTGGACGTCGGCTGCGGCACGGGTGCGCTGAGCGCGACCATCCTCGAGTATTGCCAACCGAACAGCGTGGTCGGAATCGACGCCTCCGAAGACTACGTGGCGAACACGCGTGGACGGATACCTGACGTGCGCGCCGAGTTTCGGCAAGGCGACGCCCAAGCGCTCCCGTTTGCCAACGCAGAGTTCGACGCAGCGGTCTCGGGGCTGGTACTGAACTTCCTGCCGGATCCGAAACGCGGCTTAGTCGAGATGGCCAGGGTTACGCGCCCCGGCGGCGTGGTAGCCGTGTATGTCTGGGACTACGCGGGTCAGATGCAGCTGATGCGGTACTTCTGGGACGCGGCGGCGGCCCTCGATCCCACCGCGGCCGATCTTGACGAAGGGCGGCTCTTTCCCCTGTGCCAGCCCACCGCACTTGAGCAACTATTCGTGGATGCTGGGATGACGAATGTCGAAGTGCGAGCCATCGACGTTCCAACGGTGTTCGCCAACTTCGACGACTTCTGGTCACCATTCCTGGGTGGGCAGGGCCCGGCGCCAAGCTACGCCATGTCGCTGAGCGAGGAGCGGCGCGTCGCACTTCGCGAGCGTATTCGCGCCGAGCTCCCGATTCACTCTGACGGCTCGATCCATCTCCTCGCCCGCGCCTGGGCCGCGCGTGGATCCCGTTCCACCGCGTGATTCGATCCGGAAAGCGACCGGTGCGAGCTCTGTCATCGTCGACTGGAGGCTGCAATGAACATGTGGGCACGCGGCGACGCGTATGAGCCATACGTCGGTCGGTGGAGCCGACTTGTTGCGCGAGAGTTCGTGGACTGGCTGGGCGTACTACCCGGCAAGACGTGGCTGGATGTAGGCTGCGGCACGGGCGCGCTGTGTGCCGCGATCGTCGATCTCGCTGAGCCATCGGCGGTGACGGGCGTCGACGCATCGGAAGATTACGCCACGTATGCACGCGAACGCACGCCGGACAAACGCCTCGAGTTTCGCTTGGGTGACGCCCTCGGCCTTCCGTTTTCAGACGCCACCTTCGACACGACCGTTTCCGGGCTGGTGCTCAACTTCGTCTCAGCCCCGAACAGAGCGCTGTTCGAGATGGTACGGGTGACAAGACCCGACGGCGTGGTGGCGCTCTATGTCTGGGATTACGCCGGCGAGATGCAGTCCATGCGCCACTTCTGGGACGCCGCCGCGGAACTCGACTCAACAGCGCGGGAACTGGACCAGGGCCGCATTTTCCCGATCTGTCGGCCGGAGGCGTTGGAACGAGCCTTTGGTGAGGCGGCGCTGACCGACGTAACGGTGCGTTCGATCGACGTGCCGACCGTCTTCAGCGATTTCGACGACTACTGGACACCGTTCCTTGGCGGACAGGGTTCAGCACCGACCTACGTGAAATCGATGGGTGAGGAGGAGCGCGCAGCGCTGCGAGAACACCTGCGAGCGCGGCTGCCGATCCATAACGATGGTTCGATCCACCTCAACGCCCGAGCCTGGGCAGCGCGTGGACGGCGACAATAAACTTGTGGCAGATCAATGACTCGGAGACCTTCTCCAGTCAGCACATGCCAAGACATTGACCTGCGACCAGCCTCGCGGCTCGATTGAATATCTGTAGTCGAACGGACCACTCATGCGCGAGATACACGCCAGCGAGATAACCGAAGCGGTGAAGAACCTCTGCCTTGAAGCCAACTACGTCATGGGTGAGGACGTGCGGCAGGCGTTGTCGGTCGCCCAGGCGCGCGAGGTCTCGCCGCTGGGTAAAGAGGTGCTGGGGCAGATTCTGGAAAACATGGCCATCGCCGCGGAGGATCGCGTGCCGATGTGCCAGGACACCGGCACCGTCGTGGTCTATAGCGCGGTCGGACAGGACGTGCACATCGTCGGGGACGGCTTCGAGAACGCGATCAACCAGGGCGTGCATGAAGCCTATGACGTCGGCTACCTGCGCAAGTCGATGGTCGCGCATCCCTTCACGTCCCGCACCAACACGCGCGACAACACACCCGCAGTGATCCACACGCGCGTCATCCCCGGCGAGAAGATCCGCCTGGCCGTGCTGGCCAAAGGTGGCGGCGCCGAGAATATGAGTCGACTAGCCATGTTGACTCCGGCGCAAGGGCGCGAGGGGATCAAGCAGTTCGTGCTTGAGACGGTGAAGATCGCCGGGCCGAATGCTTGCCCGCCAGTCATCGTGGGTCTCGGCATCGGCGGGACGTTCGAGTCGGTCGCGATCCATGCCAAGCACGCTCTGCTGCGCGACATCGGCACCACGAACCCCGATCCTGAGGCAGCCGCACTCGAGGAAGAGCTACTGACCGAGATCAATAAGCTGGGCATCGGACCACATGGCTTCGGCGGACGCATCACCGCCCTGGCGGTGCACGTCGAGTCCTTTCCCTGCCACATCGCCAGCCTGCCGGTCGCGGTTAACCTTCAATGCGGGCCAGCCGCGCGACATCGTGTGATCGACCTGTGACGGGAGCGGAGGCGATGGAACCGAAACGCATCAGCGCACCGCTCGATCAGGCGACGATTGACAGTCTGCACGCGGGCGATCACGTCCTGATCAGCGGCACATTGCTGACGGCACGCGATGCCGCGCACAAGCGACTGATCGAAGCGCTCGAACGGGGAGAACCGCTGCCGGTGGATCTGACGGGCCAGGTCGTCTATTACGTCGGTCCGGCGCCGGCCAAGCCGGGACAGCCGATCGGCTCGGCCGGTCCGACGACCAGCGGCCGACTCGATCCCTACACGCCCGCGCTCCTCGAAGCCGGGATGCGCGGCATGATCGGCAAGGGGTATCGCAGTCCCGAGACGCGCGAGGCGATCGCACGCTTTGGCGCGGTCTACTTCGCGGCGTTGGGTGGCACCGGGGCGCTGCTGGCCCGAGCGCATCACCTCAGCCGAGGTTATCGCCTATGAGGACCTGGGCACGGAAGCCATCCACCGGCTGACGGTGGTCGACTTCCCCGCCATCGTGGTCAACGACCGCTACGGCGGCGACGCCTACCAGGACGCATTGAACGGGTACGCGGAGGCGTAAGCCCGAAATCGAGTCCCGAATGAACCTGCGACGACAGCCGCGTCGCTGCTATGAAAACGGGCAGTGTCTGGCCATCAGGCAAAAGGCGGATCGACGCGGCCAGTTCCTGGAAGCGACCATGATCGGAGCAGAAGTCCCTGTCGGCGTTTTCCTTCCGCGAAAATCGTCGTTACCGCCAGGGTCCATGCTTGCGGGAGGGAAGAGACGGTTTGAGACCTCTGCTCATCCGTGGCCGTGTGGGCCGGGTTTCGCCGCGTGCGTTGTGGATCAGTCTCTAGTCGAATGTCTGACCTCCTGATTCGATGGTCGTGCGAGCCATATCATGGAGAATCACTTCCAGCGTGAGCGCTCGCAACGCGCGACATTCCGGCGGCAGTTGCCTCGACGAGATGACGGTCGTCGGACGACACCGGCGTCACGTGCTCGTTCGGCTGCATATGTGGCCCAACTTTCAACTGCACCAGCGACGGCGGGAAAAGCAGGTCGAGTGTCCAGTCAAAGGTGACGCGGAGCCGCTTTTCCCAGCGAGGCAGCTGCAAAAGATAATATGAACGCCAGAGGAACCAGGCGATAGGACCGGCAAAGTCAAGGTTTCGACCGGGAGCGTTGAGGTCGACGGCCGCCGAGCGATGCCCCAGGGCAACCATCTGGCCACGGGTTCGGTAGCGCATGCGGTTCAGACGCTTACCTTCGAGGTGTGCCGCGATATTTTGGCCCACGAGTCGCGCCTCACGAATCGCGTGCTGAGCTGTTTGCGGATAAGGCTCACGATTGTGCGGATCGATCGCCCGGGCATTGTCACCAACAACCCAGACTTCGGGATGCGACGGGATGCGGAGATACTCATCAGCCTCAATGCGCCCCTGCCGATCGTGCGGCACGGTCAGCCTGCGCGAGAGCGGATTGGGCTGAATCCCAATCGAACTGATGATCGTCCGCGCCTCAATTGTGGCGCCGTCATCAAGATGCACTCGAGTCGGCTCAACGCTGGTGACGCGCCGGCCGAGCCGAATCTCGACCCCACGGCGGGTGAGGAGCTTAGCTGTGTACCTGGCCAGACTCGCGGGCAATTCCGGGATGAGCCGCTCACCGCTATGCACGAGGACCAGCCGCATCTCCGTACTCGACAATGTGTGGTAGCGATGGCTGGCGCGTGTCATGAGGTCGCGCACCTGTGCGGCGATTTCCACCCCATTGGTACCACCCCCCGCGACCACGACCGTGAGCAAGCGTCGCCGTGCGACGGGATCAGTCTCGATATCCGCCTGCTCGAGTACGTCAATGAGGTGGTTGCGCAGTGCAAACGCACGGGAGAGGCGCATCACGTCAAAGGAATGCTCAGCCAGTCCTGGGATTCCATGCGAATTCGGAACGCCGCCAAGCGCGAGAACGAGATAGTCGTATTCCAGGGTTCGCAACTCCTGACGGTCGTGAAACAGACCGTGGCGGATGTTGACTCGCCGCCGCTGCAGATCGATTTCGTTGACCTCCCCGACGTAGAGCGAAATATCCGGCACCAGAAGTCGAATCGGGGTGAGAACGTGTTCGGTCTCGATCTCTCCAGAGAGGATCTCCGGCAGAAGTGGATAGAAGACGAAGAAATTGTCGCGATTGACGACGGCGATCTTGGCACGCGTGCTCCCAAGCCGCCGCCGCAGTTCGAGCGCTGTATAAGTTCCGGCAAAGCCACCTCCGAGGATAAGGATCCGCGGTTTGCGGGCGACGTTGGTCGTTACCGTAGACATTTTCAATTCTCCAGAGTCGAGATTGGGCACGTCAGTGACGTCGTCGTCAGCGATTCAGTCGCTGGTCGCGCCTGACCGTTCACAATTGGGCCCCTTCGGGAGACGGATCTCCGATGTAGCCTCGCACCTCTCGCTGCACGAGGTCTGGTGCGGTGACCGCGGCGTCGTGGCTTTGGTTGTGCAGGACGACGACCCGGCTGTGTGGCAGCGATCCATGCAACACCTGGGTCGCCGCGTTATAGACCGGCAGCGTCTCGCTGCCGAGCAGAAAGAGGATCGGCGTGGTCAAGCCGCGAAATCGAGCGGGATCGAAGCAATAGCTCCTGACCGAAAGCACCTCTCGCGGAATTGTGTTTGCCGCCAGAATCCGTGCGCGCCAGTTTGGGAGAGATTTGAACCGATTCACGTCGGCGGCTGGCGTTTGACCCACCTGATAGAGCGTCAGCAGCGCTTCTTCAGCCTTGCCATCACGGAGGAGCGATTCGTACTTCGCCAGAATGTCGGGTGGATATGACACTTCGATCGTGGTGTACATCGGTGGTTCGTACAGGATCAACGCGCGTATGTGAGACGTGAGGGTAGCGGCTTCGAGTGCGCAGAGCGCCCCATAGGAGTGCCCAAATACGACAACCGGCTCACAAATGGAATTGACCAGTGCAACGACGTCTTCAAACTCGCGTTGCAGCGCGTAGGGTGGTGTGTCGCCGCTCTGTCCGCGTCCGCGCCGATCGACTGCGTACACGGTGAAATCCGTTGCGAGTATCGGAACGAGAAGATCCCAGTACGTGTGATCTATTCCGGTGCCGTGGACCAGCACGAGCGGCGGCCCCGTGCCACTTTTCTCATAGGCGATGCGGGTGCCATCTTTCGATACGACCTGCTTCATATTTCTACCTGCTTCTGTTGTGCATTTCATTGCTACCGTGACAACCGGGCCGAGGCGCATCGAATTGAGGTACGCGCGGGCGGCCGCCACTTCGGAAACCGTCCGCGCCACACGTTCTCGATCCAGTGTTTCTGGTGCCCTCAGCTACGCACTCTGGCACGTCGGATTGGCATGACGATGAGGAGGACTGAACCAACCGCGATGACGATTCCGATTGCCAGGAGGCCACCGGCGATCCAGGGTACGAAGGGCTGGGTCGCAGCCGATTCCGCTTTGCCGCTTACAGACGGTGATCCGTCGGCGTTCATCACGACCAGAACCTGGTCTCCCGGCCGCTCCTGCGCCTTGAACTCGAGCGTCTGTGTTCCCGTCCCTGTCGTCTGAATCGTCCACGGGACGGCCTGGGCTGGGGGCACGGCGGGCGCATGTCCATCATGCTGGGCATAGCTAACGTGGTAGTTGGACCCTCCGTGGACCGTCGCGTACTTGACGTCGCTCAGATAGCGCTGCACAACGTCGGGCGCTGCCATGCCCACGAAGATCGGGGTCGTTGCGTCGCTTGAAGTGACGCGGATGCGTACCTTCTTCACATTCTCGAGCACGTAGGTCTGCGCGCTCCAGTCATTGGGTTCGGTGACGACGGCGTATGTGTCGGTCTGAAAGTCTCCGTGGCCCAGGGCCAGCCAGCCCCCATCGCTGGCCGCTTCGCTGGCCAAATATCCACCGCCTGTGATGAGAGCAAGCGAAATCAAGACGAACACGGTTCCCGTCACGACGGACAGGATTCGACCCGCAGTCCAGCTCGATTGCGATCCGCCAGCGATTGATGATGTGTCGAGATTTGGACGTACTGTTGCGTTCATTATGTGCATTCCTCTGCAATTCTGGGCGGCGCCTCAAGTGCGCTTTTCACCCGTGGTTACGGATTCTCTGTCGACCATGCTAAGAAACTAACGATGGCGCTTCATCACTCATAGGTGGAAGCCGCGGTGGAATCTTCGATATCCGGTGTGACCGAACGTCTGATCATTCGATAGACATGCCATTGGTCACCGGCGGGATGTTCTGATTGAGGCGGAAGAGGTTCGTCGGGTCGTAACGCCCCTTGATCGCGGCGAGCCGATCCCAGGTCGCACTTGGATAGGCAGCGCGGATCCGCGCCTCGCCCTCGTCGGCGAGGAAGTTGACGTAGGCCCGGTCGACGGATTCGTCACCCCGGGATAGCGCCGAGGCGAACTGGCGAACCCAGGATTCGTGCGGGGCGCCTCGTCGAGGTGCCCGTATACCGCGGTGAACCGACCATCAGCCGCGCGTCGCGGTGAGCGAAGGCGGTGGCGTCGACCGGTACCCGGGCCATCGCCCCGCCGAGCACTCGAATCTGGGTGGCGGCCAATTGGGCGGTTGAGGCCTGGAGGTAATCGATGATCGTCGCAGCCGCGCTCAGATCGACGTTGTCGAGAAACATGGTGCGCCCCGCCGTGAGCGGGTGGAATCCCTCCTGTTCGGGTGGGAAGATCGCTGGATAGGGCATCGGCCGGATCATGTCGGCGATCGGCTTGGCCAGCGCCCTGAACGGCGCGACGGCACGCTGGCCGGCTTCGACCTCACCGGCATAGACCAGCATCGCCATCACGACGAGCCGGCCATGCATTTCGGCGGGGACGGCGGGCATGGGCGGCGCCTTCATGGCGGTGGCGATCGTCGATAGCTCCTCCGGCGCGGCTTCCGCGGCGGCGATGAACCCTGTGATGACGTCCGGCGTTGCCGGAAGTATCAACAGTCCGCCGACCACGGTATCGACCGGATGCAGCCGGTACTGGACCCGGGTCACGACCCCGAAATTCCCTCCGCCGCCACGGATTGCCCAGAAGAGGTCCGGATGCGTCTCGGCATCGACTCGCCGGAGTTGTCCGTCGGCGGTCACCATATCGGCAGCCAGCAGATCGTCGATGGTGAGGCCGTGCTTGCGGACCAGGTAGCCGATGCCGCCACCCAGCGTGATCCCGCCGATTCCGACCGAGCCGGTGTCGCCGAACCCGGTCGCGAGGCCGTATTCCGCCGCAGCGGCGGTGTATTCGCCAGCGGTTAGCCCGGCATCGGCCCAGGCGGTGCGGCGCTCCGCGTCGATCTCCAACGCCCGCATATCGCCAAGGTCGAGCACGATGCCGCCATCCGAAACACTGTGGCCGGCTGCGCTGTGCCCTCCACTGCGGATCGCCAGCTCTAGCCCGGTCTCACGAGCCAGCGCGACGACGTGGGTCACATCAGTCGCATTCGCGACCCGCGCGATGGCCGCTGGTCGCCGGTCGATCCCGCCCATAAAGACGGTACGGGCCTGGTCGTACTCGGGGTCGCCGGGCACGATCACGCGACCCTTTAGGGTGGCACGCAGCCGCGGGACTGCGATCTGGGCCGCATTCGTCTCTTCCGTAACAGCGCGCTGAAATTCAACGTCGGTGCGGTCTTTTACAACAAGCTGTTTCACGTGTTTAACCTACTTTCATGCGTCGTTGTGGCCGGTTGGTGGGTGCCAGTCGAGCCCATCGCCAGCTGGTAGAAGGTTTCCAGGGCGAGGTCGATGGGGTGGTGCTGCGGCTTCCCCGACGAATCCAGCTTGTTCCAGCGCTGAAGGTTGAACGCGACGGACATCTGTCGCTCGCCGTCGGCGCGGGTCATGCTCATCGCTCCGGCACCCCATACCGATCCGTCATGGCCCCAGAAGGTGCCGCATCCAGGAGTCTCGAGCCTATGTAAGCCGAGTCCGTAATCGATCTTCTTTCCTTCGAAGGAGATAACCGGGACCGTGCGCTGCATCTGCATCAGTGACGATCGGTCGACGATCTCGCCGGAAAGCAACAGTCCGAAGAAGCGGTTGAGATCGGAGACCGTCGAGGTCAAAGACGCTGCCGGACCGACCCACGACATGTCGTAGATGCTGTAATCCCGAGGCGGATCGATCATGCCGAACCATGACTCGTAGATCAGTGAATGCGGCCCGTTGATGTGCGTCCCGGTTGGGAGTTCAGTGTGCTTGAGTCCAGCACGCTTTATGACGTTTTGAGTGATGTACTCCTCGGCGGTGATTCCGGTCACCTGCTCCAGCAGGTGACAAAGGAGCAGATAGTTTGTGTTGGAGTAGACTCCCGGCGTACTACCAGGAGTGCCGACGGCACGCGCCGCGACCCCCAAATTGATGAGATCGACCCGCCGAAAATGCGTGAACCGGTTCGCGTTCAGGCTTTCCGGTGTTGTGCTCGCAATTGAAGGGAACGCCCTGAGCGACGAATACGCATAGGGCAGGTAATCCGCGAGACCGCTGGTGTGGTTGAGCAGCATCCGGACCGTAATGCCGTTGCCGCGTTCGCCGGGGACAAGCGTTGGAAGATAATGACCAACCGGCGCATCGAGGCGGACGTGTCCGCGCTCCACCTGCTGCATGACCGCCGCGGCGGTGAAGGTCTTGGTGATGCTTCCGACACGGTGCCGCATGTCGGGAGTGACCGGACGGCCCGTCGTGACATCGGCGAGCCCGGCCGCGCCGCGCCACACACGATCGCCACCACGAACCTCGGCGAACACGCCCGGCATTCCGGCGCGGTGCACATTGTCCAGTGCGGCTGAGAGTTGCGTTGAATCAAGCGGGTTATTCACGACAGTTTGGGTATTCTGCATGACGCCTTCCTTTCATCAGGATGTCGCGGTGCCCGGCATTCACCGGGCGATGCGGTCACTGCATCTCAAGGTAGGCGTCTCGTCGATGTGAGGAATCACTCGAAGGTGGAAGGCAGGGTGGAATTTCTCTCCACCCTAGATCACGTGGAGTTCAGAGAGGTGAATCCGCTGGCTTCTCAATGTCGAGAGGGAGATCCTCGAAGTCTGGACTACAACATGACATGAGGACTGGTTGAGTCATCCAACAACCCGAGGTCACGCGCGCGGGCTGTCGCCTCCGTCCGGTTGGTTGCACCAAGCTTTTCGAAGATGTGAGAGATGTGCTTCTTGACGGTATCGACGGTGACGTAGAGTTCGTCGGCGATATCGCGGTTCGGCTTACCTGCCGCCACGAGGTGCAGAACTTCAAGCTCTCGCTCAGTCAGCGTCTCGACCAATCCTGGAATGCCGACTCCGCGACGCCTCGAAAGTGCTCCACCAGCGTCAGTTTCTGGCTCGAAGGCGCGCATCAGTCGACCGAGGTAGCTCAGCGGAACATCCCCTACCGCAGTCGGCTGGGTCCGCTGCAATGAGACAAACCTGCGAATCAGATCGCTCATTGGCTGTCCCTCGTCGGCGAAGACCCGAATGTAACCCTGGGGCTGAGCCAGCGTCAGCGCCTCGGTCAAGCTCGCCAATGCCGACGTCTCGTCGCCAGCCGCGGCCGCGGTGACTGCGTAGAGCGCCCGATTCTCGATAACGGTGCCGAATCGCCCCTGCGCGACTGCACGCTCGTGCATCCGGTTCAATAGGTCGAGCGCCGCGTTGAACCGGCCCTGCGCCAGGAGCACGCGCGCCAGGATCAGATACTCGGGCTCGCGTGGATAGATCGGGCTATCATCCGGCTTCAGCCCGCGATCCTTCGTCCAGCGGACAGCTCGTCCAAGTTCACCCTGTTCCAGCAGCAATCGGGCTCTCAGTTCTGGAAGCGGATTGAGCAAGCTCGTCACTCCGACGCTCTCTGCGATCCGAGGGGCCTTCTCAATCGCTTCGAAGGCACCGGAACGATCCCCTTCGGCCAGTCGGATCCGCGCAAGCGTGGCCAGGCCGGCAGTCAACGGTCGGCGGTACGAGAGTCGCTGACAGAGCGCGATACCTTCGTTAGCGTGTTCCAGAGCGATTTCGAGGTCACCCCATTGATACGCCAGCTCAGCCAATCCAACGTGAGCGATGCCGGCGGCCGCTACAGTCGCACGTTCGAAAGCGTTGGAGATTTCAAGCCCCTGACGGTAGGTTTCGAACGCCAGGTCAAGTCGGCCACGGGCGCGCTGGACGTGGCCGATCAGTTCCATGGCCCTCAAAGCTGGGTAGATTTCGCCCAACGACTGAAGAACGTGGAAGTGTGCTTCCAAGGGCTGTTCGACCCGACGCACTTCACCACTGAGGAGCTCGATCGTACACAGATGGACGCGGACGATTGACGTCAGCACGGATTCTTTCTCACCGAGCGCTGCCAGAGCCTGTCGATCGAACGCGATCGCAGCTTCCGCATCGCCGCGAAGCTCAGCGATGTAGGCACGCCAGTACGCGACCGCGGCAGGCATGTTCGCGACGAAACTTGCGGTTCCGTCGCGCAACGACTTGGAGCCCTCAGCTGGGGTTGCAGCGACGGTCAGTTCAGCGGCGTCTAAGGCTCGCTCAACCTCGTCGAGCCGACCGCGCGAGAGTTCGAGGTCCGCTTTGGCGAGCATTAGCCCAGGCCGAGAGGCAGCCACGTCAGCAGGCAGCGCCGCGAGCCAACGATCGAGCGTAACCTCCTCGTTTCGCAAAAGGAGATCATCGACTTCACTCTCGATAATCTGGGCTGCCCATTTCGGCTCTCCGGCCGCCAGCGCGTGATGGATCGCGTCGTCCGCCATCCCGTTCCGCTCGTACCAGCCGGCCGCGCGGCGGTGCAATTCCCGAACACATTCCGGACGGAGTCGCTGTAGTCGAGCCTGCAGCAGATCGGCGAACAGCTGATGGTAGCGCCACCAACTGCGGAACTCGTCCAGCGGCTCGATGAACAGGTTGGCCCGATCGATTGCCTCGAGCATGGCCTTGCTGTCGGTGCGAGCGGTTACGGCATCGCAGAGCTCGCCCGACAAGCGCTCCAAGACCGACGTCTCCATAAGAAACGTTCGTATCGCATCGGACTGGTGCTCCAAAACCTCTTCGGTCAGGTAGTCAAGAACATAGCGATGACGACCGGAGAAGTTCTCAACGAACGCGGTGGCGTCAGTTCGTCCCTCGAGCGCCAGCGCGGCGAGCCGCAGACCGGCCGCCCATCCCTCCGTGCGCTCCACCAGTGTGTCCATCGTGTCACCGGCAAGCAGGACGTCTGGGCCGAGCAACCGGCCCAAAAAGGCGACCGTTTCCTCTTTGTTGAAACGCAGATCATCGGCTCGCAGCTCGATGAGCTGACCGCCGGCCCGAACGCGCGCCAATCGCAGCGGCGGATCGACACGGCTCGCCACGACAATGTCGAGCTGCGGCGGTCGGTGTTCGACCAGCATCGTGAGAGATTCGTGAATCGCGGGGGAATCAATCACGTGGTAGTCGTCCAGCACGAGCGCGAGCGCACCGGAATCGGAATTGACCGCGAAATCGTTGATCAGGCCCGTCACGAGGCCGTCAATTGAGGCGGACGCGGTCTGATCCGTGGCCGGCGCGATGCGTTCGATCGTTCCCGGACGAACGCCGTCCAGAGCTGCCAGCACATAGCGCCAAAACCGCATCGGGTCGTTGTCGCCTGGGTCGAGCGACAGCCAGGCGACGGGGCGTTGCCGCGCCCAATCAGCGAGGAGGCTGGTCTTCCCTGAACCCGCCGGGGCACTGACCAAGATGAGCCGGCTCGAGAGCCCTTCGTTGAGCTTTTGAATCAGACGAGAACGAGGTATGAAGCTTTCCAGAGAGCAGGGCGCATAGAGCTTCGTCGCCAACAGTTGGTGGTGACCGCTGGCGGCCGGTTCTGGGGAAGTTAACCGTAGCGATCCGAGCATGGCGCGCCCAACCAGTCGCTCCACTTACCGGACGACATCAGCACTTAGTGTAGCACTCAATATTGCGGTGGGCATTCAGCGTCACGGATGGGACCTCGGTCCCGCTGGAGCCGAAAACCTGCTCTCTTTGAATTCCGAATTTGATGCGTGCCGTAGGAGAGCGCCGCGTGTGCTCGCGAGTTCACGTATTGCTGAATTTGCCACCGATTACTGCGTGGTCTGCGGGCCCAACCGTGGAATCACCGGCGCCATTCCGCGCTTGTAGACCATGATGGTCCGATTGAAGGTGATGACCACGGTGCCGTCCTGGTTGTAGCCGGTCGTCTTGACCGTCACGATGCCGACGTTGGGGCGCGATTTCGACTCCCGCTTGCTCAGCACCTCGGACTGCGAATAGATCGTGTCCCCCTCGAAGACAGGATTCGGCAGCCGCACTTCGTCCCAACCCAGGTTGGCCATCACGTTCTGCGAGATGTCGGTCACGCTCTGACCGGTGACGAGCGCGATGGTGAAGGTCGAATCGACCAGCGGCTTGCCGAACTCGGTCTGGGCGGCGTAGTGATGGTCGAAATGGATCGGCGCCGTGTTCTGGGTCAGCAGCGTGAACCAGATGTTGTCGGTGGTGGTGACGGTGCGTCCCAGCGGATGCCGGTAGACGTCACCCACCTCGAAATCCTCGTAGAAACGTCCCGTCCAGCCCTGTTTCTCGGTCATGCATTCCCCACAAATGTAGGGGCAACCACGGGAGGTTGCCCTCAGTCGAAGGCCGGTGGTCATCGTCATCTTTGGCGCTCCGCGGAGGGCAGACACGGGGGAGTCTGTCTCAAAAGGATGTGCGAACTGGAGCGGCGCACCGGTGCAGCGGCGGCGAAACCACCCATCCGCCCCGGCGTCTCGGGTAGGGTCAGCCGCGCGGCCTCATGCGGCGACCCTGCGCCATACCCCGGAGCCTCGTGGCCGTCCTCCAACCCCCGGTCCGTGGCGCCACGCACGCCACAGGGTCCGCAGATTGAACCCCGTCGCCAGCAACGCCCACTCGACCTGCACCTTGGCCAGTCCGCGGGTGTGGAATCGCCGTCCTCCCAGGCGTTCTTTCAGGATGCCGAAGACCGGTTCAATCAGCGTCTGCCGTTCTCGTCGCAGCGCCTCCGCTTCAGCCGTCGCCATCCAGCTGCGATGGGCGCGTAGCGCCTGATCCTCCGGACCGATCTCCAGTGTCCGGCCATGCCGGTAATCCTGTGTGCACGTCCCAAAGAGCGGACACGTCCGACACACCCGTGGTTCAACCATGACGTAGCGCTGCACCGTCGGCCGGTCCGTCCGGTGAATCGTTCCCTGGCGGCGCAACGGCTGCCCCTGCGGGCAGGTGTAGCGATCCGTCTCGGGATCGTAGGCGAACTGATCCTTGTGCGTGGGATCCTGGAGGCGGTCTCCCTGGGCTTCCGGCATCACCACCACCTGACCGCGTGCGGCACACCCCACCAGGTCGGGGCCACGGTGATAGCCGCCATCCGCCAGTAGCGTCTCCGGCGCCTGGCCCAGCGTCGCCACCGCCGCATCCCGCACCGGGAGCAACTGTCCCGCGTCATGCTCCGCCGTGACCACGTCCACCGCCACGATGATGCGTCCCCCGGGCTCGTCGGCCACGGTCGCTGGCGTGGCGACCACCGCCGCCTGCGCGTTGTACCCCGCGACCCAGCCCTGGCGCGTCGGCAGGAGCCGTGCATCGGCATCCACCGGGTTCGCCCGCGTCGGTCCGTCCTCCGCCGTCACGGCCTGCCGCGCCGCCGTGACCCGGTCCTGCAGAGCACGGGTCTGACGCAATTCCGGAGGCAACCGTGGTGCCGCCGTCGCTCCCTCGGCCTCCACCTGCGCCACCAACTCGGCCGTGCGTGCCGCGACCTGCATCTGGAGCGCCACCAGGGCCTCGGCATCCTGCATCCCGGCCCGGGCCACGTTCCCCGCGACCTTGGTCCCGTCCACCGCCAGCAGCGCCAGATCGACCAACCCCGCTTTCCAGGCCGTCTTGACCGTCAGCTGGAACAACTGCGGAAGCTGCGTCCGATGGACAGCGTAGAAGC
Source organism: uncultured Chloroflexia bacterium (assembly GCA_963822235.1). Classification (GTDB taxonomy): domain Bacteria; phylum Chloroflexota; class Chloroflexia; order Thermomicrobiales; family Thermomicrobiaceae; genus CALAGB01. The sequence goes on along the minus strand of CAWGGU010000001.1, from coordinate 285,146 downwards.
GCCACAGGGTGTTGTGGTCGGGGACCTGGTTCCCGGTCAGCCAGCGGAAGGAGAGCTGGTCCCGGCACGCGGCTTCCAAGGCCCGGACCGAGCGGACGCCACTCATGAACCCCGCCAGCCAGACACTCAGCAGCACCTCGGGATGATAGGCGGGAGCTCCGGTCCAGGCACTTCTGGCCGCCACCCCCAACTGCGCCCAGTCCGCCGAAGTCAGCCCGTCCACAAAGGCCGCCACAAACCGCACCGGATGATCCGCTGGCACCCAGTCATCCAACGCTGGCGGGAGCAGGTACGCTTGGTCACGGGTGAACGCACGACGGGGCATCCGGGACCTCCTTGGCAAAACCGATGGCATGCCCCCAGTATCGCCGATCCCACCACTTCTGAGACAGACTCCGGGGGTCTGCCCTACAAGCGACGCTCGCTCATGCACTCTGCCTGGCTCAAATTGCTCCAGCCTCGCGAAGTTTCTCGATCTCCTTATCGTCGTACCCGAGTTCGGTCAGAATGGCGTCGGTATGTGCGCCTAAGGCCGGAATCGGTCCCATGGCGTAGTCCATGCCGCTCATCTCGACCGGCGGCAATAAGGCGCGCAGGGGGCCAACCGGCGACTCGATCTCACGCCAACGGTCGCGCGCAGCCAATTGCGGATGGTCGATGAACTCCTGCACATCATTCATGCGCGCGTTGGCGATCTGCGCTTCATCCAGGCGCTCGACCACCTCGGCGGCAGTCAGGCCGGCGAAGACCTCGTCGATCACGGCATGAAGCTCGTCGCGGTGCTCCACCCGCGTGCCTGCCGACGAGAAGCGTGGATCCGCCGCCACGTCAGGCCGTCGCAGCACGACCTCGCAAAACTTGACCCACTCGCGCTCGTTCTGCACCGCCAGGTTGATCGCGCCACCGTCCCCTGCCGTGAACGGCCCATAGGGCGCGATCGAGGCATGGCTGGCTCCGTAGCGCCCCGGCTGCGCGCCGCCGTAGGCCGTCAAGTACATTGGGTGGCTCATCCACTCGCCCAGCGTGTCGAAGAGCGCCACTTCCAGCGCCGCGCCCTCACCGGTCCGCTCACGCTGGTAGAGAGCGGTCAGCACGCCGGAGTAGGCGTACATGCCGCCGGAGATGTCGGCCACCGAGATGCCGACCTTCGACTGGGGTCTCTGGCGTGCCGGTGACCGAGACCAGACCCGTCTCGCACTGGATCAGCAGGTCGTAGGCCTTCTTGTCCCGATACGGGCCGGTCGAGCCATAGCCGGACATGGCGCAGGTGATCAGCCGCGGATTGGCCGTGCGCACCGTCTCGGCGTCGAATCCCAGCCGATCGACCGCGCCCGGTGCCAGATTGTGCAAAAAGACGTCGGCCGTCTCGAGCAGTTTGCGCAGGATCTCCTTGGCCTCGGGCTGTTTGAGGTCGAGCGTCAACGACTCCTTGCCGCGGTTGAGCCAGACGAAATAGCTGGCAATTCCGTTGACCTTGGTGTCGTAACCGCGCGCGAAGTCGCCACTCCCAACGCGCTCGATCTTGATGACCCGGGCACCCAGGTCGGCCAACTGACGCGTGGCGAAGGGTGCGGCGACGGCTTGCTCCAGCGCGATGACGGTGATCCCATCGAGCGGCCGCATCAGAAGGACCTCGGCAGTCCGAGGACGTGCTCGCCGATGTAGGAGAGGATCAAGTTGGTCGAGATCGGCGCCACCTGATAGAGGCGCGTCTCACGGAATTTGCGCTCGATGTCGAATTCGGCGGTGAAACCGTAGCCGCCGTGCGTCTGGATGGCCACGTTGGCCGCCTCCCAGGAGGCATCGGCCGCCAGCATCTTCGACATGTTGGCCTCGGCGCCGCAAGGCTCGCCACGGTCGAACATCTCAGCCGCCTTGAAGCGCATCAGGTCGGCGGCGCGCACGTTGACGTAGGCACGCGCGATCGGAAACTGGATCCCCTGGTTTTGTCCGATGGGCCGGTCGAAGACGACGCGCCCCTTGGCATATTGGGATGCTCGCTCGATGAACCAATCGCCGTCGCCGATGCATTCGGCCGCGATGAGGATGCGCTCGGCATTCATTCCATCCAGGATGTAGCGGAATCCGCGCCCCTCTTCGCCGATCAGGTTCTCGGCCGGAATCTCCAGATCGTCGAAGAAGAGGGCATTGGTGTCGTGATTCATCATGGTCTGAAGCGGTTGCACCTCGAGCCCATTGCCGACCGCATCCCGCAGATCCACCAGAAAGACCGAGAGCCCTTCCGACTTACGCTGTACCTGATCCCGCGGTGTGGTGCGCGCCAACAGGATCATCAGGTCCGAGTGCGGCACCCGTGAGATGAAGACCTTCTGGCCGCGGATCACGTAGCGATCGCCTTTGCGAGTGGCCGTCGTCTTGATCTTGGTGGTGTCGGTGCCCGCATCCGGCTCGGTGACGCCAAAGGCTTGCAGGCGTAGCTCGCCGGTGGCGATCTTGGGGAGATAGTGCTGCTTCTGCTCTTCTGAACCGTGCCGCAGCAGCGTCCCCATGGTGTACATCTGCGCGTGGCAGGCGCCCGCATTGCCGCCGGAGCGGTTGACCTCTTCCAGGATGATCGAAGCCTCAGACACGCCAAAGCCGAGCCCGCCATATTCCTCAGGAATCAGCGCGCCGAGAAAACTGGCGTCGGTCATGGCCTTGACGAACTTGTCGGGATAGGCTCGCTCGCGATCAAGCTCGCGCCAATACTCATCGGGATAGCGAGCGCAGAGATCACGCACCGCCTTCCGCAGCTCATCGTGGAGCTGTTTGGTCTCAACCACCGGTGTGTCCTCTTTTCATGCGAGATCGTGGCTATTTGCGGCCCTCACCGCCCTGTCCCGTTACTATAAACCGATGGTGAAAATCGCGGTGGATCGATGCCTACTTCGGTTGTTCGTAGCTGGCCGTGACGACGGTGTGCAGTCCGCCGCGCACGTTGAAGTCGCCGGTTACGGTGGCACGGCGCGGCGAGATCGCGCTGACCAGATCATCGAGGATGGTGTTGGTCACCTTCTCGTGGAACGCGCCCTCGTTGCGGTAGGACCAGAAATAGAGCTTGAGGGACTTCAGCTCCACGCACCGCTGATCGGGCACGTAGTTGATGGTGATGGTGGCGAAGTCAGGCTGACCGGTCATCGGACAGACGCAGGTGAACTCGGGCGTCGAGATCGTGATCTCGTAGTCCCGCTCAGGATTGGGATTGGGGAAGGTTTCGAGCGTCTTGCTCGGCGAAGATGGCATCAACGACTCCCTGCTAGACAATCCGGTATCAGCGGTCGAGAAAAGCCGCGCGACGCGCAACTTCACAAGTATACGAGGCGGTCCAGGCAGCGCATTTGTCGGGACTATCCTGACGAATCGGCTCAGGCACTTGCGATTCCGCTCCGCAGGCGGCATGCTGTAGACTGCCTGAGGTTGTTGAGAAGGAGCAGGGTCAGAATATGCGTGGAATCGAACAGCACCGGTTGACCAGCAAAGAGCGCAAGGTCGTCATCGGCGTCGCGATCTTCATGATGCTGCTGCTGGCGGTCTGGATCCTGGCCATCATTTTGATGCTGCCCAACCCGAGCCAGGGACTGGTTTAGAACCGGTCAGACTCTTCTTATCGACAGCAGCACGAAACGCCGCCCCTTGTTGGGCGGCTTTCCTTTGCCTCGGTTTCTGATCAGAAACGGAAATCGGGGGTAGGGGCGACATTCATCACGCCCAGGCTCTCGTTCCAATGGGCAATCCATCTGCAAATTGCTTTAGCGAATCACGAGGACGTAGACCGCGATCAGCGCGACCTGAAACACCAGCACGATCGCCATCTTCAGCAAGAAGCTCCGTTTGGCGGTTTTGTGGTGCACCAGCCGCATGGAAATCAAAGCCCCTGGACTTCCCCCGATGAGCGAAATTCCGAGCAGCACGCTCTCAGGGACACGCGCCATACGACGTCCTGCTACCGACTTGTCGTAGGCAAAGGCGATGAACGCCGTTAGGCTCGTCGCGATCAGCCAACAGGCAACAAGCGGCAGGAGCGGCAGCCAAACGAGCGCGACGAAGAGCACGACTGCGACCGCGCCGAACACCAGCCCGTAGAACCCGTATGGGTTGACTTCCCAGCGCCTACGGGTCCGCGTTTTGTTGGTCGCCGGTAGCTCAGGTCGATGAATCATGCCACTATCATCCCAGATTCATGGGACGCATGCGGTGCGACAAACGTCCTCAATCATGAAGATGTCACCGCGACGTGAGCGGCCTCCACCCGTCTCCATAGGAAAAGAGATCGTCCCAGACGCCCATCATGCCGGTTCGGACATCAACAAGAATCTGGAACGATGTGCGTCTGAATTCCGGTCAAGTCCGACTGTTCGAGCCCAAACTAATTGCCGGCCTTTCGTTCATACAGCACGACCGAAAGGGGCACGAAAATGACGAGGATGCCAAGACCCCAGATCAGCGAGTGCCACGCGTACGAACCGACGGGCTGACCCAGAATGTAGGCACGAATGGCGTTCACGACCTGGGTCATCGGCTGATTCACGGCGAAAGACTGCAACCAGCTGGGCATCGTATTGGTCGGCACGAAAGCGCTCGAGGCGAACGTGAGCGGGAAAACCGCGATGAACATGCCGGCCTGAACCGCTTCCGGCGTCCGCAACAACACGCCGGCCGTCACACCCACCCACGAGAGCGCGAATCCGAACAGGAGCAGTAGGCCCAGTCCCGCAAACCAGTTCGCCACGCTCCCATGCGGCCGGAAACCGACTGCCAGCCCGACGATCAGCATCATGACGACGGCGACAACGCCGCGCAGCAGGTCGGTCAAGGTTCTGCCTGCGACAACCGCCGAGCGAGACATCGGCAGCGAGCGGAACCGATCGATCAACCCAAGCTTGAGGTCGTTCGATAGTCCAATGCCGGTGCTGAGTGACGAGAAGACGATCGTCTGAACAAAGATGCCGGCCATCAGATAGTTCACGTAGCTCCCACCCGGAACATTGATGGCGCCGCCAAAGACGTAGCGGAAGAGGAGCACAAAGAGGACCGGCTGCACGGTGACGTCGAGCAGCAGCTCCGGATTGCGTGGAATGTGTTTGAGATTGCGCTTGGTCATGATCCAGGCATCGGCAACCGCCCAGGAGAAGCGCTCCCAGAGCTTGACACCGGCTGGAATCTGCTCGCGCACCGTCGAGGTGCTCATGCTGCTTCTTCTCCGATCTGAGTTTTGTCGCGATCATTGTTCGGCAGCCGGGACGTGCCCATGTCGTCGACGCCATGCCCGGTAAGCGATAGGAAGACGTCGTCCAGCGTCGGACGGTGCAGACCGACGTCGTCGAGATTCACTCCGACGTCATCGAGCTCGCGCACGACCCGCGTGATGAGCCCTTCCTCGACCGTCACCGGCATGGTGATGCGCCGCCGATCGTCACCGACCTGCACCATGCCCGAACCATAGCGGTTGAGGACCTGCATCGCGGCGCTGACGTCGCTGCCCGCCGAGAGCTGAACCATCAATCGCTCGCCGCCGACCTGCGCCTTCAGATCTTCCGACGTACCTCGCGCGATGACGCGGCCTTCGTCGATCACGGCGATCTCGTCCGCCAGCCGGTCCGCCTCGTCCAGGTACTGAGTCGTCAGCAGCAGCGTCGTGCCTCCGGCAACGAGCTCTTCGATCAGGTCCCACATACCCAATCGGCTGCGCGGATCGAGACCGGTGGTCGGTTCGTCCAGGAAGAGGACCGGTGGCGAGGTGACCAGGCTGGCGGCGAGGTCGAGCCTACGACGCATGCCACCTGAATAGGTCTTGACCATGCGATCACCCGCGTCGGTCAGATTGAATCGCTCCAGCAGTTCCACCGCACGCTGACGAACGTGAGCTTTGGGCAGGTGGTAGAGGCGGCCGATCATTTCCAGGTTCTCACGCCCGGTCAGGACGTCGTCGAGTGCGGCGTATTGGCCGGTGAGACCGATGCGACGTCGCACTTCGTCCGGATGTTTGAGCGCATCGAAACCGGCTACGACGGCGCGGCCGGAGTCCGGCTTGAGCAAGGTGGATAGGATCCGCACGGCGGTGGTCTTGCCCGCGCCATTCGGACCGAGCACCGCGAGGATGCTCCCCTCCTTCACCTCGAGGTCGACGCCGCGTAACGCGTGCGTCGATCCGAAGTGCTTTTGCAGTCCTTCCGCAATCACTCCATATTCAGAACCCACGATGCTACCTCCGGAAGCTCACATGCCTAACGGCGATACTTGACCAACTGACCGTCCGGTAAGTACACTTGTCGCGGTAGGTGCTCTCGGGGGAGCGCGCCGCCTACTAACCGGTCGGTAAGTAATGTATCGCTCAGACGCCCGTTTGTCAACCCCAGGGGGTTGATGCGCTGGTTTACGTCGAGCCTGTTCACAGTCAAGGAACGGTAGAGACCGAATGAAAGCGGAAACTGGTGGACGAGAGCGGGTGCTGATCGAGGCACGTCGACTCTTCCTGGATCGTGGCTACGCCGAAGTTTCAATGCAGCAGATCGCCGACGCGGTCGGCATGACCAAAGCCGCGCTCTACTATCACTTTCGCGACAAAGACGACCTCTTCGCGTCCGTCGTCGTGCGCGAGATGACGAAACAGCGAGAGAGCATCGAGCAAGAGATCAAACGGGGAGACACTCTGGATCGGACCGTCGAGCGGATCGCGCGGCTCTACTTCGACCAGCTCAGCCCCGACAGCCTGCGCATGATGACCGATTTCAAGTCCCACGTTCCGGAGAGCCGCCACGAAGAGGTCCACGCTGAACTCGAAAACTTCGTCAATTCGATCACGACGCTGTTTGATCGTGCCGCCGAACGCCATGAAATCCGCGATATCCAGCCGCGCATGGCCGCGTTCCTCTTCTTCCACACGTTAGTTGGCTACCTGATCAACTCAATACGTGATCCGCAGCTGACGCCGCCAAGCGATCCAGAATCCGCGGCGAAGCTCGTCGCGTCCGTCGTACTGCACGGAATTGCCGCGCCGCAAACGCGTCCGGCGGTTGCCGAAGACGTGCGCTATCACGAGCCGGCCGCCGCGACCGGCGGCGACTCCGACTGAGGATCAAGGCCTAGCCAGCGTTCATCGATGCGTTCACGGGCGGCTGAACGTCCGCAAGGAAACGTAGGGGCGGTCCGGGTACCTGCGCAGCGGGTGTTGGCCGCCCTTCGGCCCCAGGCCGACGACCGCGACTATTGCCGTACCCGCTCGGAAGACAGCAACCGCCAGCGCCCGCACCGCACTCCAACGTCGGGCTCGCCCCCTGTTGACACCAATTGGGTCGTTGATTTAGCTTAGTAACTGAGATACTTAGGCGCTTGTATTTTCTGCTGCCGAAGATCTTGATCACGCGGCGAGTGCGTCTCTCTGACATTCCCCGACACCAAAGCCAGTCATCATCCGGCTACCGCCCTCTTGACAACGCCAGTCGAATCTATATACTCGGAATCGAGTATTTGATCAGGAGTATCGATGGCTAAACGCAAAGTCTCTAATCCACTGGCGCTCGCGGTCCTTGCCTGCCTCTACGAGAAGCCGATGCATCCGTATGAGATGGCGTCCACGCTGCGCAACCGGGGCAAGCACGAGAGCATCAAGCTCAACTACGGCTCCCTCTACAGTGTGGTCGAGTCGCTCCAGCGTCGCGGCTGGATCGTGCCCCAGGAGACGGAGCGGGAGGGCCGCCGGCCCGAGCGAACCATCTATGCGCTGACTGACGACGGTCGTGAAGCGTACTTTGACTGGCTTGGCGATCTGATCGCCGTACCAGTGAAGGAGTACACACAGTTCGAGGCGGGACTCTCCTTCATGCCGTCGGTGTCGCGCGGTGAAGCGCTCAAGCTGCTGCGCAATCGCGCCGAACTCCTACAGGAAGAGCTCGGCCAGGCGAAATATTATGGTGATGCCATCTCCGAGGTCGCCGTTCCCCGGCTCTTCCTCATCGAAACCGAGTATTGGCTGGCCATGCGTGAGGCCGAGCTGAAATGGGTTGGCTCCCTCATCGAATCGATCGAGAACGGGTCGATCCTTCTCAGCGAGGCGCAGGTGCAACGTATGAGTGAGTTCACCAAAGACATGGATGCCGATCAGATCGCCCGCATGTATGAGTGGGTCAGAGAGTGGGCCGTCGATGGCGCGGTTCCGGAGCTCAGTGAAGGGGAAGGTGATGCCTAGAGGATCGTTCTAACGCACGATCCCTGAGCGGAGTGTTTGCCCCACTCCGTCAGGGATCAGCTTCCTCGAGGCTGTCCAGTCAGACCGAACCTGGCCCCGAAGGTCCACCCTCATTGTAAGCCAGGTTCGACTCCGATGGACAGCACCGTTCGTCACGTCTGTTCATTGGAGGTACGCGATCATGGTTTCTCGTGCGCCCGCACGCGCGGCGTCGACGGATGCCCAAAGTTCCGAGTCGACCATTGACGTGGTCGATCTCGTCAAAACCTACCCCGGCGACGTCAAAGCGCTGCAAGGTCTCAGTTTCACTGTCTCGCCCGGCACCATCTTCGGCCTGCTTGGGCCAAACGGCGCCGGAAAGTCGACCATCGTCAAGATCCTCACCACCCTCTCGCGATCAGACTCCGGGAAGGCGCTCGTCTGCGGCGTCGACGTCGACCAAAAGCCAAAGCACGTCCGCCGTCTCGTTGGCTATGTCTCGCAGCAATCGGCAGTCGATCCCGACGCCACCGGTCGCGAAAACCTCTTCTTACAAGGGCATCTCTACGGGCTGAAAGGGGGCCAACTCAAGCAGCGGGTCGACGAACTGCTCGCCAGCTTCGATTTGAGCGAGGCGTCGAGACGCGTGGTCAAGACGTTCTCGGGCGGCATGAAGCGCAAGCTCGACGTCGCCATGGGGCTAGTGCATCAGCCGCGCGTCCTCTTCCTCGACGAACCGACTACAGGGCTCGATCCGGAGGCGCGTGCCGACATGTGGCAGGAGATCCGACGGCTCGCCGATCAGCACGGCATCACCATTCTGCTCACCACCCATTACCTGGAGGAGGCCGATCAACTCGCGGGCCGGGTCGCGATCATCGACCGCGGCAAGATCGTCGTCGAAGGAACGCCGGAGCAGCTCAAACAGGAACTGCGTGGCGACACCATTCAAATCGAACTCGAGTCTGATCCTGAGCAGGACGTGCGCACCACGCTGCACCACCTGGGCGAGAAGATTCTCGAGGTAGACGTCGAGGGACGCACCGTCCACGCGCGTGTCGACAATGGAGCGACGGTGCTCCCGATCATCCTCTCGAGCCTCGACTCCGCCGGGCTCAACGTCGCGTCGATCACCGTGGCGCGACCGTCGCTCGACGACGTCTATCTGCGCTATGCGGGCCGCAGCTTCGCCGCCGCGCACGAGGAGGGAACTCGATGACCGACACCATATCCGCGTCCATGTACATCTGCTTGCGTGGCATGCGATTTCTGCTGCGGCAGCCCTTCTTCATCGCCGTCACGCTCGTGCAACCGCTGATGTGGCTGCTCCTTTTTGGGCAACTCTTCAAGCGGGTGACCGAGATGCCCGGGTTCGGCACCGGCTCATACATCACCTATCTCACGCCCGGCGTTGTGGTGATGACGGCGCTCTTCACCTGTGGCTGGTCCGGAATGGCCCTTGTTGACGACATGGATCGGGGCATCATGGACCGCTTTCTGGTCGCCCCGGTGCGGCGCTCCGCCCTGCTGGTCGGCATCCTCATGTACGAGGCGATCGTCACACTGATTCAGGCGCTGATCATCATCGGTCTGGGCTACGCGCTCGGCGCCCGCTTCGACGGCGGCATCGGCAGCCTGATCGCCATGCTGGTCGGTACCGTGCTCCTTGGGGCCACCTTCGCTTCCTTCTCGAATGCCGTGGCGCTCAACGTCCGGCAAGGTGAGTCGGTCATCGCGCTCGTTACATTCTTGCAGCTGCCGCTCACCTTTATGTCGACCGCGTTCATGGCCAAGCAGCTGACGCCCCACTGGATCCAGATCGTGGAGCGCTTCAATCCGGTCAACTGGGCCGTCGACATCGGTCGACAGACGCTCAGCTCGAACGTCGACTGGACCTTCGTGGGAATGCATCTGGCCTACCTGACGATCCTGACGCTGGCTTGCCTCTGGCTCTCCGTCAACGCATTTCGCTCCTACCAGCGCTCGATCTAGATCGGGCGTAACGGCTGACAATTCCGGTCTAACCACAACAAAACAGCCGCTCGATTGCTGATGCAATTCGGCGGCTGTTTTCGTTTCACTCGTATGGTTCGGTCAACTGACCGGATGCTGATCGTCGAACCCGACGCGACAGGAGTCGATCAGCGGATGTCGAGAACGCGGAAGCGACGAATCTTGCGCAGCACGGTCTCTTCACGCACATCGTTTGCCGGCTGCTCGCTCTTGACGGAGCGATCCTCCGACCAGCGGCGGACCGGAACCGCACGGATCACCGGCTTGCCATCCTGATTCACGACACTGTAGCGAACGACGGTCTGCATGTTGCACCTCCGGAGTGTCCTGGCGGACACAATTAACCCCCGGCTAACGCCGAGGGCTGAAGTGCAACATTTGCACGTTGGCCCGGTTAGCCGGCAGGTTTCCCTATGTTTTTGCCGGAACTATCAGGTTCCAACGTGGACCCTTTCACGAGGTCGAAGTGCGGCGGCGAAATTCACACAACTCCGCACGACATTAGCGCGGCTTCCCAGCCGAGCCTGTTAACTCTAGCACCGGTGCCGCGCGAAGTCAAACGGTTTTGCCCAGTTCCACGCCGATTCTGGGCCTGATCCGTCGAGTACGGTCGTCATGTTGTCAGATCGAGGTCCAGCCGCCATCTACCGTCAGCGTATGGCCGGTGATCATCGACGCGGCTGGACTGGAAAGGAAGACGACGGCCGCCGCGACATCCTCCGGCTCGCCGATTCGACCCAGCGGTATGCGCCCTACGAGGTCCGGCCCGAGCTGTGGGTCCGCGAACGTCGAGGCCGTCAATGGCGTCCGCACGAACGTCGGCGCTATCGCGTTGACTCGTATCCCCCGTGGCGCCCACTCGAGCGTCAATACGCGCGTCAGATTCACCACTCCGGCCTTGGCGGAGCAATACGCGGCACGCTTGTAGTACCCGACCAGACCGTTCTGCGAGGCGATGTTGACGATCGAACCACGGCCACGCTCAAGCATGTGCCGCCCAAATGCTTGCGCGCAAAAGAAAGTTCCCTTGAGGTCGACGTCGATCACCGCGTCCCAGGACGCCTCATCGACGTCAAGCGCGTCCTGCGGCAGATTCACGCCCGCGTTGTTGACCAGGATATCGACATGTCCCTTCCAACTGATCGCGGAACGGGCAAACGCGAAGATGCCATTGGGGCCATCCAGGTCGCGTACGTCCAGCGGCAGCACCATCGACTGTCTGCCCACATCGGAGATCGTGCGCGCCGTTCCTTCGGCGAGATCGGTTCGGTCCGGCAGCTCCGACATCACGACGTCGGCGCCCGCTTCGGCCAGTCCGGTTGCGATCGCCTGCCCCAAGCCCGTACCAGTACCTGTGACGACGGCGACCTGCCCATCCAGACGAAATGACGGCAATGCCATGGTCCGCTCCCCTCTCACGCTCAATACGCCAGCTTGTGCAACGCAGCGGCGAGGACTTTCGCCCCCGACACCGCATCGTCAGTTGTGGTGAACTCGGCCGGGGTATGGCTCCGGCCGCCCTTGCTCTGTACGAAGATCATGGCGACCCGGGCAATGTTGGCCATGCGTTGCGTGTCGTGCACCGCGCCGCTCGGCATGGTCAGAAACGGAACGTCCTGCTCATTCGCCGCGGTTTCCAGCGTCTCGACGATTCCGGCATCGCAGATGAGCGGATCGAGATCCGTGGTGATCGTCCAGCTCACGTCGAGACCACGCCGCGCCGCCACCGCGCGCATCCAGTTTTCGTGCGCGTCGTAGAGTCGGCGTCGCATCGCGGGATCCGAATGGCGCGCATCAATGGTAAACGTCACGCTCTCGGGGACGATGGCCGGGCCATTCGGCTCGACCTCCATACGACCGACAGTCGTGACGGCCGGGCGCCCCATACGCAGTGCCGTGTCGATGACGCCAAGCGTGATCTCGGCCGCACCGGCCATCGGGTCACGACGCAGGTCCATCGGCCTTGCCCCGGCGTGGTCGGCTCGCCCGGTCAGCTCCACCACGTAATGTCGGATGCCGTTGATCGCCGGGACGACACCCACCGGAACGCCGGCCTGTTCGAGAATCGGTCCCTGCTCGATATGAAGTTCGATGAATGTATCGACGTCGTCTCGCTGTGCTTCCCGCAGGCGCTCGGGATCGAGTCCGACACCGCGCATCACGTCCGCGAGCGTCTCACCGTCGTAGCTGCGCATCTCCTCCGCGTCTTGCAGACTCAGGGTGCCGGTGATGGCGCGAGAGCCGAGGAAGTTCGAGGCTGGGAAGCGGCTGGCCTCCTCTTCGCACAGCGAGAGGACTTCGAGCGTGCGACGCGGCGTGCCAAACTGCTCCTTAAGGGCTCGTACCGCGAGCAACGCTGAGATGACGCCGAGCGCGCCGTCGAATCGTCCACCCGGGCGTTGCGAGTCGATGTGGGAGCCTGAGACGATCGACTTGCCCTGCTCGCGCCCCGCTAATTTGCCCCAGACGTTGCCCGCCGCGTCGCGCGACACCTCGAGTCCCGCGTCGTCGCACCAGGTCGCGATTTGATCCTGTGCAGCCACCCACTCCGGCGAATAGACGGTGCGCCAGACACCCGTTTCGCCATGTGCCCCGAACTGTGAAAGCTCCGTGATGTAGCGCTCGACCGCCGATTTGTCGATGCGAATCGCGTCTGCCACGCTCGACCTTCCTGTCATCCCATATCCGCTTTTACCGCCAACCGCACGTGACTGAAGCTGTCGGCACCAGTCTCCGCATCGTAGGCGACCACCTTCAATCTGTCACCGCCTGAGTGCCGCATTGAAGCAGGTCATGGTACAAACGAGGTTGGCCGCCACACGGGGACCCATGCGGCAGATTCACATCTTAGAGATCGAGACGACGGAGGAACGCATGAACGAGTATCGAATCGCGGTCATCGCCGGAGACGGCATCGGCAAAGAGGTCATTCCAGCTGGGAAACGCGTCCTCGAAGCGGCACTGGGCGACACGCGCGAAGCTGATATGGGACGATCTGGACTGGGGCTCCGACCATTACCGCCGCACCGGAACCATGATGCCGGCGGACGGACTCGAGACACTCAAGCAGCACGACTCCATCTATCTCGGCGCCGTCGGCGACCCGCCCGCCATTCCTGACCACGTGACGCTCTGGGGGCTGCTCCTTCCCATCCGCAAGACGTTCGACCTCTACGTCAACGTGCGGCCGATCAAGCTCCTGCCGGGCGTGACCGGGCCGTTGAGCGGCAAGACCTCCAGCGACGTCGATATGATCTACGTTCGGGAGAACACCGAAGGAGAATACGCCGGAGTCGGTGGACGCGTACACCCACACACGACCCATGAGGTGGCCATTCAAACCTCCGTCTTCTCACGCTTCAACGTGGAGCGCGTCGCTCGCTTCTCCTTCGAGCTGGCTCAGACGCGCCGCCATCACCTGACCAGCATCACCAAGAGCAACGCCATGCAGTACGCCTTCCCGTTCTGGGACGAAGTCATCAACGAGGTTGCACAGGACTACCCCGACGTGAAGGTGACGTCGTTGCTGGTCGATGCCGCCGCCGCGTTGATGGTGCGTGCGCCTGAGCGCTTCGACGTGGTGGTCGGCAGCAATCTCTTCGCCGACATCCTGACCGATCTGGGCGGAGCCATCATGGGGAGTTTGGGGTTGCCACCAAGCGCCAATCTGGCGGCCGATCCAGCTTTCCCATCTCTCTTTGAGCCGGTACACGGCAGCGCTCCCGACATCGCCGGACAGGGGCTGGCCAATCCCCTGGCAGCCATCTGGGCGGGGGCTATGATGCTTGAACACGTCGGGGAAAAAGACGCGGCCGACCGCGTCATGCAGGCGCTCGAAAAGACCACGGCTGAAGGCAAGGTTCTGACGGGCGACCTCGGCGGCACCGCCAACACCGATCAGGTAGCGGATCGAGTGATTGAGCTGCTCTGACGGACGTCGTGACCTGTCGAGATAAAACCGGTTGAACTATGGGGTGGTAGTGAGCCAATTTCACGCTATGATATCGACTCGGCAAACTGGGCAACGATATTTTGGAGGAATGGCATTATGAAGCTCCTTCTCGCGTCCGCTGGCATCACGAACGCGAGCATCCACGACGCGCTGCTCGACCTCCTCGACAAACCGATTGCCGAATGCGACGCCCTTTGCATTCCCACGGCGTCGTACGGGCACCCGTACGCCGGTCCCGGCCGGGCATGGGATTTCATCGCCGGAAAAGAGCCCAGATGCCCGATGTGCGAATTGGGTTGGAAGTCGTTGGGCGTGCTGGAGCTCACCGCACTCCCGAGCATCGATAGAGACCGTTGGGTCTCCTGGGTCCAGGGGGCCGATGTGCTGCTGGTAAATGGCGGCGACGCCCTCTATCTGGCCTACTGGATGCGCGAATCCGGACTGGCGGAGCTTCTGCCGTCGCTGAACCTGGTTTGGGTGGGATTGAGCGCTGGAAGCATGGTGATGACTCCCAGAATTGGGTCTGACTTCGTAGAGTGGAAACCTCCCACTGGTGGCGATGCAACGCTTGGTTTCGTGGATTTCTCGATATTCCCGCACCTGGACAACGAAGATCTGCCGGACAACACCATGGTCAACGCGGAGAAATGGGCCGCCCAGATAGCAGGTCCTGCGTATGCGATCGACGATATGACGGCAATAAAAGTCGTCGACGGCGCCGTTGACGTCGTATCCGAAGGCCACTGGAAGCTGTTCACACCCTGAAATCGAGACGCTCTTCGGACTGGCTCGCGATCACTGATTGCGAGCATGAACGAGTATCAGAGCATGGCGGCCCGCTTGGCCGCCATGCCATTTGCCCCATCAACGCCAGCGCGGCACAATAGCGCCCACAATTCGTCGTCACGTCATCGCTGTGGTGCTGATGAAAGGGTCGCGGCCGTGGACGGTCTGATGATGGACTACCCGCTGACGGTTCCCGTGATGCTCAGGCGCGCTGAATCCCTCTTCTTCGACCGCGAGGTCGTCTCGCGTCGCCCCGACGGCTCGCTCCATCGCTACAGCTACGGCGACATGGCCCGCCGCGCGCGCCAGCTCGCGCTCGCCCTGCAGCGACTCGGACTGCGGCGGGGAGACCGCGTGGCTACCCTCTGCTGGAACCATGAACGCCATCTCGAAGCCTATTTCGGAATCCCGATCGCGGGCGGCGTGCTGCATACGCTCAATTTGCGGCTCAGCCCGGACGACGTCGCCTACACGGTCAACCACGCGCGGGACCGGTTCGTCATCGTGGATGCCTCGCTGCTACCCCTCTTCGAGCAGGTGCGTCCCTCAATCGACGTCGAGCAGGTCATCGTGATCGGCGACGGTGAGCCGACGCCCAACGGCATGCTCGACTACGACCATCTGCTCGACGCCGAACGTGCCGGAGTCATGGGTCGACGTCGAGTTGAACGAGCTCGAAGCGGCTGTCCTCTGCTATACGTCCGGTACGACCGGGCGACCCAAGGGAGTGGTCTACTCACATCGCGCCATCCTGCTCCATTCCCTCGTAAGCGGTCTCAGCTGCACTTCAGGGCCGTCGGATCAGGACACCGTGTTGATCCTGGTGCCAATGTTCCACGCCAACGCCTGGGGACTGCCGTATACCTGCACCTTCGTCGGTGCCAGGCAGGTCTTGCCCGGCCAGCATCTCGATACCCGCGGCTTGGCTGACCTCCTTACCAACGAGCGCGTCACCCAATGCTCCGCCGTGCCGACCGTCTGGCTCAATCTGCTGCAGTTCATGGATCGACATCCCGGAGTCTGCGACCTGTCGCACATGCGCGTCCTCGGCACCGGCGGCCAATCCATGCCGGAAGAGGCTGTGCGACGCTTCAACGAAGAGCTCGGCATCGTGATGGTCAGCGGCTGGGGCATGACCGAGACCGGACCGGTGTCGACGCAGGGTGCGCTGATCGAGTCGGTGGACGACGGCAACGGATGCGTGACGTCGCGCTACGTCCAGACCTGCGGGAGGCAGGTGCCGCTAACTGAGCTTCGGGTACGCGTCGGAGACGACCTCGCGCCGTGGGACGGTGTGACGAATGGCGAGCTCGAGGTGCGCGGAGCGACCGTGGCGTCGAGCTATTTCAACGACGTCGACTCGACCGAGAAGTTCAGCGCCGACGGTTGGCTACGCACCGGCGACGTCGCCAGCATCGATGCGCATGGTCATCTCGCGATCCATGATCGCGCCAAAGACGCGGTGAAGTCGGGTGGCGAATGGATCAGCTCGATCGCGCTCGAAAACGCGTTGATGGCGCATCCGGCCGTGTCCGAGGCGGCGGTGGTCGCCGCGGCGCATCCGACCTGGGTGGAACGTCCGGTAGCCGTGGTCGCGTTCAAGGTAGGCATGAGCGCCACGCCCGCCGAGCTGCGCGAGTTCATCGCGCCGCGGTTCGCCCGCTGGTGGCTACCCGATGCCATCGTCGTCTTGCCTGAGATCCCCAAGACATCAACCGGTAAGTTCCTCAAGTCCGCCCTACGCGAACAGTATCGCGATGTGCTGCTCGGTCATTCTGAACTACCGCGCGAGGAGCCGGTCTCTCACATCAGCTCAACGGAGTGACAATTTGGGGGCAGACCGCGTGTGCCTGCCCCCAACGAATTCACGTTGAGAGGTGAGTGGTCCGCTTACGCCAGCCAGGACGCAGGTTCGGTCAGCGCCGCGCGCAACGCCGCCCACAAGGTCTGGTATTTGTCCCACGGCGAGTCACCCTCGATCAGGATCGTCACCGGACCATGCCGTTCCACGTTGGCGATTCGAGAAGCTCGGTCGCACTGCGGAACGTTGAAGAAGTCGACCTCAAGCCGGAAGTTGGCTACCTGATAGACCTTGGCGTTCCCGATGTTCTCCAGCGCACGCTTGGCCGCCGCGGTGATCTCCGGAATGGTCGCCGACGGCGGTCGACAGATGGCCGCGTTGGTGCCGACCGCTTCCTTCACCGCCACCGTTTCGATCTGTCCGCCAAGGAATTCCCTGGCCTCAGCCATGGTGGTCGTATCACCCGTCACCATCACCACCGGAATACCCATGGATCCCAGCACGGCCGCGTTCAGGCCGGTCTCGCCGTGAGGTCGCCCATCGATGCGCAGTTCGGCGACTGCCGAGCCCGCGATGGTATGCGGCGCGATGGCCTTGGGCGTCTTGGCCATGGAGTGATAGCCGACCAGCACCGCCGCGTCGAATTTACGGCTGTTGGCGGCCTCGACCTGGCAATGATCCTTGGCGTTGCCGCTGCCGGTGAGGAGGTGTGCCTTGGGGTGCATATCCTCGAAGATCAGGTTGCGCATCGGGCCGTGGCCGTCGTTCACCAGAACGTACTCGGCCCCTGCCTGCACCAATCCCTCGATGGCGGCATTGGCGTCGGCCGTCATCAGACGTCGGCCACGATCGTACTCGCGCTGATCCGAACCGAGCATATCGCGGTGGACGATGCCGGTGATGCCTTCCATATCGACTGAGACGTAGACGTTCATCTCGTTTTCCTTCCCGACCAGATCCGATTGAGAACCGTGGCGCGGTCGGAGGCCGCTCCCCGGCGGTCCCCTCCTGTCGCCACCCGGCATCTTCGCATAGGTTCGCCGGATTGCGTCAGTCGATGAGTAGATGTCTCACCGCGTGATCGCCGCTGGCACGAATGTGGCGCCGAAGTCAGATACGACGCTATCGAACGACGACCGAATCAATTTCACGCGAAAGGAGTTCGAACGTTATGGACCAACACAGTGGAAACGATCCCATTCCCGCCGGAGCTCCCGGATCAAACGCGAACCCGATTGGAATCCGTCATGGCGATCACGTGGACTATCTGCAACACGGTCATCTGCGACAGATGCGCCAGGACGGCACCATGGATGAGCACACCGTTCCGATCAGCGACGTGAATCCCGAAGGATGTTCACCCATCAGCTCGGGCAGCTCCGGTCATGCGTCGGACCACATCCACGGACCCGACTGCGGGCACGAAGCCGTTCCACACGGTGGGCATATGGACTTTCTCGTCGACGGACGACTCCATCATCCGCATGGCGACCATTGCGACGACCACGGTCCAGTTGACGTCGTTCACTAAGCGTCGCTAGGACGTCCGCAGCGGCTCGGCGACGCCGGTTGCGTCCATCGCGGCGCGGCTGATGTCGCCGATTGCCTTCTCACCGAGATGCTGATCGGGCAATGCCTCACAGTAGACCGCCAGGACCAGCGTTCCAGCACCGGTCGTGATGAATCCGACATCGTTCGTGACGCCCTTGACGCTGCCGGTCTTCGAGCCCCAGCGGATTTCCTTGCTTTCCGGCAGATAGCGAGCAATACGCCGGGAGTTCTGCTGCTTCTCGAGCATGGCCAGCATCTTCTGACACGAGTCACTCGACGCAGCCGTGCCCGCGAGGAGCGCCTGGACGACTTTGACGTAGTCCTCCGGCGTGGACCAGTTTTCTTGCTCGTCCCCTTGAGCGGGTCGTCCCTTCATCTTGCGGCCGAGGTTGGAGTCGTTCATGCCCAGCGAACGCATCGTGGCGTTGACGGCGTCCATGCCCGCCATGTCGATGAGAATGTTGGTCGCGGTGTTGTCCGAAATCGAGATCATCAAGTAGATCAAGTCGTTGAGCGTGAACGTCATGCCATGATGCAGATGCAGCATCACGCCACTGCCGATGGCGATATCCTCCGCCGTCAACACGTATTCGTCGTCGAGCGATCGCTCTCCTCGATCGATCTGGCGAAAGATCTCGATCATCAGTGGAATCTTGACGGTGCTCGCGGCGCCGAACTTCCGCTCGCCGTTGTAGCTGAACCGGTCACCCGAGGGGGCTACGACCGCGACGCCGATGGTTCCGCCGGCCTCTTCCGCTTGGCGCGTGATACTCGCGACCTCGTCCCAATTGACCGTCTCATTTGGCATGTTGACACCCTTCCCTAAGTCGTTGCTCCATACCGGCATGATACGGCTGATGAGCACCGGGCGAAACTCTGCTGAGCAATCCAATTCACAGGCCTCGCGCCACACTCCGGGCCTGTCGTATCAGCAATTGTGCGTTGTGGGACTATTCAATAATTGCGTAAGGGCGTATAGTGACATGCACAGCGCCATATGTTACTTGAGTCGTCCACCATCCTGACCTTTTCGATGGTGAATGCCGGTGCCGACCGGTTTTCGCCCTGGAAATGACGAACGAGATTCGTCGGACGAGGGGGCAGTCGTGCGAACGATTGATCTTCTCCGTGAACAATTTCGGGAAGCGCATGTGCTTCTCGAGGCCACGATCGACGATCTGCCGCGCGCGGGCCTGCACTATTCTCCGGAGGGGAATGCATTGCCCATTAGCGGTCACTACGCTCACGTCGTGATCGGCGAAGACGCCTTGGTCAGCCTCTTTCTCACCGGCTCTCCGCCCCACTTTGCCTCTTCGTGGGCCGGCAAGACGGGATTCAGCTCCATGCCGCCTGAGGGTGGGCAGTGGGACGACTGGGCCAGAAATCTCAATGTCGATCTCGACGCGGCGCGACTCTACGCGGCGGCCGTCTACGATCACACGGACCAGCTTCTCACATCGATGACGGACCAGACGCTGGCCCGGCCGCTGGACATGTCGCCGGTCGGCGCTGGTCAGCGCAGCATCGGCCACCTCTTCTCACGCCTCTTGGGCAACATCTATCTGCACTGCGGCGAGATCTCATGCGTCAAGGGCTTGCAGGGCCTGCGCGGCTACCCCGAGCATTGATCTTTGGCGGCATCTTCAACGGAACGTTGGCGCTGTTCAGCGCGACATCATCTCGTCCAGGATTTTGTGAATCGCGGTCCAATCGGGGAGCAAATAGTAGGGCTGCCCCGGTGAGTACGAGACGGTGGTGGCATCCAGCAGGTTGTACGAGTGGATGTCGTTCGAACTGACCGTCGATCCCAGCTTAGCGAGCGCCAGCATCTGTGAAGGCGACAGATCGGTGCGGAACGTGTCGCCCATCTGATTCAGCAACTGCGGCGCCTTGGGTAGCAAATTGAGACCGACCCCTTGCTCCCGCAGCGCGCGCAGGAGCTGCTGCTGCCGATCGCCTCTGGCGAAGTCGTTGTCGTCGTGGCGCGTTCGAGCGTAGTGGACCGCCTGGACGCCATTCATGTGCTGCAGCCCCGTGTGAAACAGGACCCGTAGATAATTGTTCCCACTGCCTGGGTACTCGTCATCCTTGATCATCGCGGGAACGTCGAGCGTGACGCCTCCCATCGTGTCGATGATGCGTGCGAGACCGGTCGTGTCGACTTCGGCGAAATAATCGATCGTCACGCCGAAGTTGTATTCGACCGTCGCCGCTGCCAGGCCCGGACCAGTCAGACTGGTCGTCGAGCCATACGCGTATGCGGCGTTGATCCGGTCTTTTCCATAGTTGGGAATCGTCACCAGCAGATCGCGCGGAATAGAAAGCATGCTCACCTGCTTCGTCTCCGGATTGATGGTCACCAGGATCATGGTGTCGGATCGCGCCACCTCACCAGTGCCGCGTGTGTCAGAGCCAAGCAGCAAGATATTGACTCGGCTCGTCCCATCCCAGGTCGGAAGCTGATCGGACGGTGTTGGCGTAAGACCGACGGGCGTCGCCGCAGCTGTCTCTGTCGGCGCACGGCTGACTACGGCAGTCGTCGGAGTGACGGTCGGTTCTCCTTGCTGAATGACCGGCGTCCCCTGGTCATTGAGAACCACCTGATAGTGGGGCATCCGCGGAACGAAGATCTTGTTGTAGGCGCGATGAGCCGCGAGGAGGGTCGGCACGATAAAAATGGCGATGACCGCCAGCAGCAGCAAGGGACCGCCAATGAAGGCCATCTTCTTGAATGGCCAGCGGCGCTCGTCCCGCGACGCACCATCGTGTGGGACTATCTCCGCGTTCAGGATGATCGGCTGCGGACGCAGCGTCGACGGAACGTCTAAGGTTTCGGGCGAGGCGATCTCGCGGCGCAACGGTCGCGGAGTGTAGCGTTGATGGCTTCGTCGGTGGCTGGGGTAGCGGTGCATCCTCACCAGTTTCCGGAACGGTTCGTCAACATTCGTCTATTTCTGTGGCGCAATTCACGCGCCGAGGTATGTACGAACGCCAGCCAACTCTGCCTCACCCGCAGGATATTGCAGGTCAGTCAGAACGGCAAGTTCGAGAGAGCGCGACTGGAGTAAGCGATTTGCTGATCACGTCATGGAGCATCGTCGAGAAGGGTCAGCGTAACCCCAATACGAAACGTCTCGTGAGCCCACCCAATGAGGACCCGACGAGACGTTGATTGCGTGGTTCTTATACGCGTGTACACACGTCAGTCGAGCTGAGTGAAGAACCCGAAGCCCTCCGACATGAGCAACCCCAACGTCAGGAGTGCCGACAGAACGCACCATTGGCAGATCGCATTGATGACGTTCAGTTCCAGATAGGTCAGGTAGGCCGCGTAGATCGTGCCCGCCAGGACCATGGCAAACGACGCCATGGTCAAGGTCGAGGAGAGGTCGGGGCGGCGCCAGCGGATGACGCTGATTATGCCGATCGTCACGTACATCGCGAGCCCGAGAACGGCCACCGGAATCGGTCCGATCGTGCTGTACTTGCTGGTCTGCACGGTGTGGCAGTTCCCCACCGTGCAGATCAGCGCTCCCGTGTCATAGTGAATGATCGTGAGATAGATCGCGTCGGCGAGACCACATACGGCCAAGACCGCGGTGATCAAACGCCAGTTCAACGCGCGAGCTGCGACCATTACTGCCCCGCCAATGCCGCATCTATCGCCTTCTTGAGCGAGTCATAGCCGGTGTAGCTGACCTTCTGATCGTTCACCAGGAAGCCAGGCGTGCCGGGAAAACCGTCCGCAACCGCCTGATTGGTCTGATTCTTCACGTCCTGAGCATGCTGATTGGAATCGAGACATTGATTGAACTTGGTTGTGTCCAATCCAATGTCTTTGGCGATCAGCTTGAGGCGGTCGCGCGAAAAGCCACCACTGTTCTCCGCCTTCTGGTTCGCGAACAGCGTGTCGTGATACTGCCAGAACTTACCCTGATCCAACGCGCAATCCGACGCCTGCGCCGCGTCGGTCGATTCTGCTCCGCCGAATGCGAAGTCTCGATACTCGATCGATGCCTTGCCAGTCTGGATGTAATCGGTGATCAACTGCGGTTCCACCTCACGGGTGAACGATCCACAGAATGGTCACTGATAATTTCCATACTCCACGATCTTCACTGGCGCGTTCGGATCGCCCAGTACTTTCCCGTTCGACGGGATTGATGCGGGGTGCGCCGAGGCGACCTTGATGCCGCCCAGGTCGTTGCTGCTTCCCAACTGTGGAACGATGATCAGCGCCAGCGCCGCTAAAATAGCGACACCCGCGACGCCGCCGATCGTAAACTGTCGCCTCCGCTTGGCCTGCTTCTCGACCGCGGCCTTACGCTCGGAACGGCGGCTTCGAGACTGGTTCTCCTCCGATTGCTTGCTCATGCTTGGGCTGAGTCCCTCCAGACTTAGACTGATTTGTTCTCGTGGTGGGTAATGCTACCACCGAGCCGCGAGAATTCTCTCATACTTACAACGAGTAAGCTATGCCTTTGGTTTGATAAGTTCGAGACTCAATTTCGGAACCGCGGCGTGAAGGACAAATCACCGCGCTCGGGGGTATTGACAAGCGCCTTCTTCTATCGTATTTTTACGATGCCGCTGTGAGCGGCGATTCGTTGGCCCGGTACTTCGTAAAAATACGATGGGGCCTCTGGCGAATCGACACCAATTCCGAATGTCGGTGGCCCAGAGTGCCCCGGCCGGATTCAATGGAGGACGATCGATGGAGATCGAGACCAAACGAAATCGTGTTGACGTGCAGGAGTCAGTCCGCGCTCACTATGCGGCGGCCGCCCAGAACGTCGTCAATTCAGGCGGCGCAAGCTGTTGCGGCGAGACGGGCGATCCTCGCGCTATCGCCGCCTACGACCCGGATGCCATCAGTGACCTGCCGCGGGATGCCGTGCTGGCCTCGCTGGGTTGCGGAAACCCCACCGCGCTCGCGGAAATGACACCTGGCGAAACCGTCCTTGATCTCGGTTCGGGCGGCGGCATCGACGTGCTCCTCTCGGCCAAGCGGGTTGGGCCGAGCGGGTTCGTTTACGGTCTCGACATGACCGACGAGATGCTCGCGTTGGCCGAACGCAACCGACAAGAGGCAGGTGTCGACAACGTCCGTTTCCTCAAGGGAACGATCGAGGAGATCCCGCTGCCGGACAACTCGGTCGACGTGATCATCTCCAATTGCGTCATCAACCTCTCCGGTGACAAGGATGCGGTGCTGCAGGAGGCTCATCGCGTGCTGAAGCCGGGCGGACGATTCGCGGTGTCCGACATCGTCCTTCAGGGGAAACTGCTGCCGGCCGTGCGCCACAGCCTCGACGCCTGGTCCGCCTGCGTCGCTGGGGCCCTGACCGAGACCGAGTACGAGCAGAAGCTCGGCGCGGCGGGGTTCACCAGCGTCGGTATCGAAGTGACGAGCGTCCATGAGCTCGCCGACCTGATGTCCGATGGCTGCTGCAATCCGACCGAAGGATCCGGCTGCTGCGAAGGCTCGCTGGACGTCAGTGCGCTGCAATCAATGCAGGACGCCAGCGGTCGAGTGATCTCTGCGTTCGTGCGAGCACGCAAACCAGAGGCATAACGCAGAACTCACCGAACTTCGTCATCCAGATACTGGGACGTGCGAACGGGCGATGGACATCCATCGCCCGTCTCGTTGAGATGCCGGACGCCGCCGAGTCGATCAGGCGCTCGGTGCGCTCTCTGGGGTTCCACTCGGTGCGGCATGCTGATTGAACGTCGGTCCACCGTTGTTGATGATCGTCGTCAATCGGTCACGAAGGTTATTCAGGATCGTCGTCTCTTGATCGGACGTGATGGTCCCGGCGGCAACCTTGGCATCCAACTGCGTCTGGACTTGCGCCACAACCGATGAGACGACCTGATCGACCGTCATATTCTTGCTCTCGATGATCTGCTTCAGCGTTTGGCCCGACTCGATCTGGCTTCGCAGATCTTGCGGGGTCGTGTTGAGCGCGCTGGCGATGTCTTGCCAGGACGCCATCTTCAGATGGTCGATCATCCGATCACGCTGTCGGAAGAAGCGCATGAAGGGGCCGACTCCGTTGCCGTCGGCGATGCGCTGCTTGGCGGCATTCGCCTGATCCTGGGTGATCTTTCCATTCTTCACTGCGTCATCGACGTACTGATCGGCGGTGTCCTTCAAGCCTTGTTGCAGCTTATCGGTCGAAATCCCCAGGTTGCTCGCCAGCCGCTGCAGGAATGTCTGAGCGCGGCCCGATGGATCCGAACTGCTGCTTGTAGGATTCCCAGCGGCGAAGACCGTGGCGAATCCCCCGATGGCGAGAATGGCGACTACCGCCATGCTCCCGGCCAACACAACCATACGTTTGCGGGTCATCCGTTCCTCCAGACATGATCAACCTGTTCTTCACGAGCGAAGAACGTTCTGCGACCACTCTATCGAGCGAATGTAAACCGAGCGTAAATGGCCGCCAGTACGTTCGTATCGCGCCCCGAGGGACGCTCGGACGACCGATCTGCCGGATCTTGACCGCGGAATCAGGGAAGCGTATGCTATAGGTGTAGTTCTCGTTTGTGGTTCAACGCGTATTTGTGGAAAACTTGACCTAGATGCGATTGAACGGCGAACGGATGGCGCGGGAAACCAAACATGGAAACCATATTCCTCTTTTGCTTCGTCTTCGGCGCGGTTTTTACCGCGTTGTCGGCTGTTCTCGGTTTTGCCGGATCAGTTTTCACTCACCTGCCGGGATCGCAGATTCACGCCGGTGAAGGCCACGAGCTTCCCGTCGCGCACGCCAGCCACGGACACATTCACCTGGCGCATGGCCAGGCACACGCGAACGGTGCGCTGCACCCGCAACACGACTTTGGCCCGCAGGAGCATGCGGCGATTCACGGCGATCATGGCGAGCAGGCGACGTCCACCGGCTTCTTTTCGCATCTTCCGCTGCTGAACGTCTCGTCCATGCTAGCGTTCCTGACCGTCTTCGGCGCCGCGGGCTTCATTCTGATGCGATTTGCGGGTTGGTCGCCACTCTGGGCCACGCCGGTCGCCCTTGTTCCTGGCGTGGCCGCTGACGTCCTCCTGGCGTTCGTTCTTGGGAGGATCCTGGCCGGTGAGACGGTGATGCATCCTGTCGACTACGAACTCGAAGGGACCATCGGACGGATCACGGTCAGCATTCCGGTCGGTGGAACGGGCGAAGTGATTTACTCCAAGGGCGGGACGCGCCGCGGTGAGGCGGCCAGGAGTTTGAACGATCGGGCTATTCCGCATGACACGGAAGTCGTTATCGTTGAATATCAACACGGCATCGCGCTCGTGCAACCATATGAAGAGTTCGTTCACCATTACGAGCGCGAGCGGCCGGCACAGATTGACTCGACTTCCAATAATGAGGAAGTCGAACGTGAGCGCAGCGACATTCTTTGATTGACGCCGTCGCCGATTAGAAGGGAACACATCGGTGTTGACTCCCATCATCATCGCGGTCGTGGCGGTACTGGTGGTCATCGTTCTCGCCGGAATACTTGGAAGCATGTACCGGCGCGTCAGCCCGAACCGGGCCTTGATCGTTTACGGTTCCGGCGGTACGACCATCATCACCGGAGGCGGCAAGCTCGTCTGGCCGCTGTTCCAGAGCGCACGTGAGCTCTCGCTCGAGCTGATGTCCTTCGACGTAGCTCCGTCGCAAGACGTCTTCACGGCACAGGGTGTGGCGGTGACCGTCGAGGCCGTCGCGCAGATCAAAGTCAAGTCCGACCCAGAAAGTATTCGCACCTCGGCCGAGCAGTTCCTCACCAAACCGCAGGACGAGCGCGAGGCGCTCATTCGGCTGGTGATGGAGGGCCACCTGCGTGGCATCGTCGGTCTCCTGACGGTTGAGCAGCTGGTCAAGGAACCTGAGATGGTCGCCGGGCGCGTACGGCAGACCGTCGCCGACGACTTGAGCAAAATGGGTCTGGAGGTCGTCTCCTTCACCATCAAGAAGGTGATGGACGAGAAGGAATACATCAGCAACATGGGCCGCCCGGATGTGGCGCGCATCAAGCGAGAGGCCGACATCGCTCAGGCGGAAGCCGAGCGTGATACCGCCATCAAGCGAGCCATGGCCGCCCGCGAAGCCGCGGTGGCACAGGCACAGGCCGATCAGGAACGTGTTATCGCCCAAACCGCATCCGAAACCCGCCAGGCCGAAGCCCAGCGCGACCTGGAGATCAAGAGGGCCGAGTACGACGCGGGTATCCGCCGCCAGCGAGCCGTCGCCGAGAAGGCCTACGATATTTCGTCGAACCAGGCGCAGCAGCAAGTGGTTGCCGAGCAGATCAAGATCGAGCAGGTCAATCGGCAAGGTCAGATTCAGATCCAGGACCTCGAGATCCAGCGGCGCGAACGCGAGCTGCAGGCAACGGTCATCAAGCAGGCCGAGGCGGAACGCTCGAAGATCGAAGTGATGGCCGATGCGCAACGAGAGCGCATGGTTCGAGAGGCGACCGGTCAGTCGGAAAGCGTGCGCTTGCAAGGGCAGGCAGATGCCGAGGTCAAGCGCATCACCGGTCAAGCGGAAGCTGACGTGGTGCGAGCCAAGGGCCAGGCGGAGGCGAACGCTATGGAGCTGCGTGCCGAGGCGTACCAGCATTACAACCAGGCGGCCATGCTCGATAAGCTTCTGTCCGCGATGCCCGAGATGGCTCGCGCCCTGTCCGAGTCACTGGCCAACGTCGACAAGATCACGATCGTGTCGACCGGTGACGGTGGCGGCGGCGCCAGCAATCTGACGGGCGAGATTGCCAAGATGGTGGCTCAGGTGCCGGAGCTCTTCGAGACACTCACCGGCATGAAGGTGAGCGAGATCATGAGCCGATTGCAGGGCATCGATCAGGCGGAAGTTCCGGCCAAGAATGGACGTCTCAAAGCGACGACCGCGATCGTGCCAGACGAACCAACAAAGCCGGAGGATGCCTCCTGAGAGGGATCACCCGCGCGAAAGTAAATGATTGGGCCGCTCGGGTATCTGAGCGGCCCCTTGTATAGCCAAATTTTCCGCCCAAGTCATCCTATCTGGCTATTGTCCGTACGCCAATATCGCAATAAGCTGGAGATATATTGACAACGGGTCATCCCGCACTCATCCCTAAATTTCGTGTCCACATTTCTTCTTTTCATCTGGTGGGAACACAGGGGAAAAAGGGGGAAAGGGAGGTGCTCGCGAAAATAGCTCCGTATCTGATTCGCGGAGATCAACGGCAACACTTTTGCCTCTGCAAGGAGACGAGTGGATGAAATTCAAGCGATTCATCACCAAAACGAGAATGTTGGTGGCAATCCCGGTTGCCGCCCTTCTCGCGTTGGGCGGCGGTATTTTGATCGCCGAAGCGACTCCTTCGAACCCTCCGACGGTGTATGCGTGCGTGAATATCTGGGGCGCCATTCGGATCGTAGATTCACCAAATGCCTGCATCACCAAGAATGGGTACGAATACCCGGTCTTCTGGAACACCAGTGGTGGCCCGAGCGGCCCGATGGGACCGACTGGAGCGACTGGCCCGGCCGGCGACACTGGTCCGAGCGGCCCAAGCGGACTTGAGGGACCAACCGGAGCGACCGGCATCCAGGGCGACATTGGGCCATCAGGTCCAACAGGCGACACTGGTGCAACAGGATTGACCGGAGATACCGGTCCCACAGGCATCCAGGGTGATATTGGCCCGTCCGGTCCAACCGGAGACACCGGCGCGACCGGGTTGACCGGTGATACCGGCGCCACCGGAATTCAGGGCGACGTCGGACCCTCCGGCCCAACTGGCGACACTGGTGCGACCGGTTTGACTGGAGATACCGGTCCCACAGGCATTCAGGGTGACACTGGACCGTCCGGTCCCAGTGGCCCGTCAGGACCGTCAGGTCCATCTGGCCCGCTTGGCACACCGGACATCACGCACTACGTGGTAAGTGCCCAGGGATCCGGACTCGGACTGATCAACAAGACGGTCATGTGCGAATCCGGCGATGTCGCGACGGGTGGTGGCGTTGCCATCAACTCGAACGTGTTCGCTGGCGTGTTGAAGAACAGCATGCCGTACGTCGACGTAAATCAAATTCCGATCGGTTGGACCGGCTCCGCCTACGCGCCGTTCACGGTCTACGCAGTGTGCGAGCACGACGGATCGGTATCTCCTCCGTAAATCGAGCTCACACGACGAAAGTCGACACGAGAGAGGCTGGCCGGATCACTGGCCAGCCTCTCATTTTGCTCGACCCATTCGACTCAACAGGCGACTTCGGTGGTCTCACCGTCTCGCAAGAAGTGACGACGGCCAGCCTATCCGGCAGCCTGCTCCGTCCGCCTCGACGCGGATGTCGTCTTTCGCCCTGCTCCACCCGCCACGAGAATCAGCCCGATGGACAGAATCGCCAGACACAATCCTGCGATGCCAACCGCCGCGCTCACGCCGTAGTGGCTGGCAACCCAGACGATCCAGACGTCAACGTTTTTTCCCGCCAACAGGTCACGTGTATGGGTGGGAATAGCCGACAGACTTGGCGAGAAGAGATACGCATCGGCGGGCGAAAGATGCATGTTGGTCCAGTCCCAGTACACGTAGCTCACGTTGACTATCGTGCCGACGATCTGGATTCCGGCACCGATGACACCGACCACCGCGGCGATGCGCCAACGCCAAGGACTGGTCAAGAACTCGCCCAGCGGCAGAATGAGGAGCGGGATTAGCGCCAAGAAATAACGCGGCCCGAAGGACCAGCCGCCATACCAATTGGATGGAATCGAGTAAAGACCGAGATAGACGGTGGAAATCCCCATAATGAGCCAGGTTTCCGCCGGATAGCGACGATAGAAGCGGGACAGCGCGAAGAGGGCCAAGATCAGCGGCGGTGAATACAAAAAGATGCTGCGTCCCGGGCTGAGCAGGTTGCCGTAGAGACCGACAAAGATATCGGTCGAACCATGTGAGAACTCACCGACGCCCGGATCCCGGACCGACCCGTAGCGATATTCATTAGTCGCCAGAAAGAGGATCACAGCAGAGACCGGCGCGACCAAGAACCCGACAACACAACGGGTAACGGTGATCGACCACCAGTCTTCCACCGGTATGCCGTCGAACGGCTGCCGCACGCGTGATATTAGTCGCGCTATCACGTTTTCGCGGCGGGACGCATGCTCATCGACGCGTCCATCCCAGCGACTGGCCACGAAGAAGACGTACGAAACGAGGACAGGGACGGTCAGGGCCACCATCAAGCGGGTCAGGATCGCCAGGCCGAGCGGTATTCCGGCCAGTGCGGCGGACTGCAATGTCAGCCGATCTCGATGAATAAACAGGAGGTAGATGCAGAGTAACAAGCAGAAGGTCTCGAGTGGATGCTGAAAGTAGGTGGCGGCATACGTGAATGTGAGGGTCGAGAAACCAAACAGGACCATGACCGCCAGAGCGACCGACCGCCGATAGCCGAGCCTGAGTGAAAAGAGGAAAACGAGCACGCAGGTGAGCGGCGTTACGAAGGCGTTGAAGAAGGAGACGAAGAAGATTGGAACGGTCCCACCCCAATCGCTCAGGTTCGGACCAGCCAGCAGGCTCCGAATGTTCGGCGACGCGAAGCGGTTGACCGTCGCTCCCACGGCATAGAACGGGATCGAAAGGACCGATTGCAGCAATCCGAATTGACCGTAGTAGGCACCGTGCCGCCCGGGGACGGCGTCGTTAATGGGCTTGATCGCCAGCGAATGATGCGTCACCATACTCTGCGTCGTGAGATAGACGGCCACCTCGTCCGTCGAGAAGAAATGTCCCGGTGCAAACGCGAGATAGACGGCCAGAAAGCAGAGGTAGATGCCAACCTTCATCGACCTCGACACGAAATTCTCGCCGGTTCCTGTCCCAGGAGCGATCGGACGTAAGATGTGGAAGCGACGCGATAACGCCCGGCGAATCGTTGGAATCTCGAATTCGGACGTCGTTGCCGCAACGTCGTCGGCCGCTATCGCTGGAGTCGACGCGAGCAACGTCCCTTCAGGAGGGAGCACCGGGAGTGGCTGGGTCGATTCCCAATCGTCGCCAATCATCGGAAGCGGCTGCGTCGTCTGCGTCTCGTCGTCTGGTTCCTCGTCAGGCGCATCCGGAGCCTCGGACATCCAGCCGAACAGCCTTTTGGATCCGCGGAATGTGGACCGCGGGCCTTCAACCGAACCCACGATGCTCAAGAAAAGGATCAAAAGCGTCAGCCAGGAGATGATCGAGCTCCAGGTTCGTATCGGCGTGTTGTGAAAGCCAAGCTCAATCACATACTGGCCGGGCTGCAACACCAACGAGATCACACCGCTGGGGTCGCTCGTGTTGATCGGCGTCGCCGCTCCATTCACCTTGAGGTGCCAACCCGGGAAGTAGTCGGTGTTGAGACGCACAGACGACGGCTCGGTCACGTTGACGAGGTAGCGCTGATCGATGGAGGTCGATCCTGGAATCGGGATCGCCTGTCCGCTCCCCTGGGCGAAGCTGACCGGCTCGGTCACGGGCGTCGTCAGCTGCTGGCGCACCCAGACCGGTTGGTATTCCTGAGCCGTTGTCACCGCCAGATTACGCTGCGCGATCACGTTTGGGCTGTACTGCGCGTCCGTCACACTCTGGTACTTCGGTGGATGGGCGTGCGCGATTCCGGACCCCACGAAGAGGAGCACCAGAACGACCATTGCCGGGGTTGCCAGCCTTGGTCGATCTCGGATCAGGAGCATCACGCCGCCGACCACGAAGGCACTGGCGAACGCCACCAGCGACAGGAAGCGCCACGGGAATTCGAGGTACTGCAGCAGGCTAAGATGATTCCAGAAAACCCTCGAGAGGTTGGTGCTGAAGAAGGCCGCGGCGAGCGTTATGAGCCCCATGGCGCCAAGCATCAACTTCACGCGCTTGGCCGCTCGCAGTTCCCAAAAAAGCGTGGCCGCGATCAACAGCAGCAGAATGACGTGGATCGGGCCAACCTCGAAGCTCATGCCGTCACCGGTTCCCGGAACGGACAGTCCATAGCCCCACTTCGAGTAGATCAGCTGGCTGACATAGACAAAATGGTTCTCGTAGCGGAGAGGGCCTTCAAGCAATCGCGAAAGGTGGACGTATTTGCGCTCCGTCAACGCGGGCAACCAGAAGAACGCGGAGAGCCCCAACCCAAGGCCGATGCACCAGGCGCCACGCGCCAGCACGACGACGTTGCGTCGGAGATAGGCGAGACTGCACAGGAGCAGAAGGAGCCCGGGGAAGGCGATGAGCGCCACCGGGTTACTGCTCAGCGTGAGCAATGCCAGCGCCACCGCACCGATAGTCAGCCGATGCCATCCGCCCCGTTCCGCAAACCAGACAACGCCCCAAACGAGAAACGGCAGGAAGGCAAAAGCCGCATAGTCGGCCAGCGCATGACGGACGTAGAGGGCCACCAGGAAGTAGGGCGCGAACACGTACGCGGCCGTTGAGACCACCCCGCCGCGCGGGCCGAAGAATGAACTGGCCAGCAGATACATTCCGGCGGCGGAGAGGAGGAGCAAGAGACCGATCGCCAGATCCTGAGCCGCGATGAAGCTGAACCCGACGAAGTGGAAGATGGCGATCAGGTAGTAGATAAGTGGCGGGTTGAAGTTGAAGAAGGGCTGTCCTCGCCCGCCGCTCAGATCGGGCGCCCAACGCGGGAACCAGTGGCCGAACGACAGAAGCTTGTAAAACTCCTCGCTGCGCGGCAGATACTCGAGTGAGTCGTGCCCTCCCATCAGCTTGAACTGCAACAGCGGTAGTCCCGCCAGGAACACCAGGCCCGCCACGATCGCGAGATAGGGTGCGTGGCGCGCGCAGCGTTTGCAGCCAGGGGATCGGGTCCGACGACTCCCGATCCTGATCGATCCATCCTCTGACCGAGATCGCCGGACCAGAGCTCAGCAGCCGCGCGATCTGACGGTCGATGAATCCGCGCCTTCGCTCACCGACGGCGGTCATGCCCAGCACGACGATGCCGAAGATTCCGAGCAGGTCACGCAGGCTGCCCGACTGATAGGTGAGCTGCACGCGGTGCGTCCCCGCCGGAACCGGAATCCCCACGAAGCTCGGCATCAACATGACCGGCTTGATCGTCTTGCCGTCGACCGTAACGCGCCATCCGGGATGGTAGGTCACCTTGGCCATGACCATAGCCGGCGCACTGACGTCGACCGTGGCGGCATACGAGCCGAGCTTGCCCACCTGTTCGTCGGTGATCGTTCCTGACGGTTCAGTGGCATCCGCCAACGGCCGCGAGACGACCGGGGACGCCAGCGACAATGGCACGGACGGAGCTGACGGATGGCTGCCGTCGAGCACCACCTGCGGTTCCTGCTTCAGACTCGGTTCCGGTCCGTTGATCCAGCTTGATGCCGCTGGATAGAAATCCCCTTTGTTACCGGTCAACGCGATCGGTGATTCCACCAGGTCGAAATAGCCGGTCGTGTCGACCTGATAGAGGACGTTGGTGCCGAAGGTCGCGATCGGTTTGACGAAGCTCGGGAATGGATGGTTCGCCGGAGCGACCACATAGCGCACGTTGAACAGGTTGTATTGGCTCTGGTTCTGGTCGTTGAAGAGGACCTCGACGTCGGAGTTCAACGACAGGGCATGGTAGAGGAACCCGACCATGTCGAAACCCTGGTCTTGGAGCAATCCATACATCGGGATGTTACCGACGCGATAGTCCTTGCCCCAGTTCCCCGCCAGACCGGCATAGACACGTCCCGGCGGCAGACCCCGTATCGTCGTGAAGAGCGCGGTGAGCTGGGGCTGCTCGACCGACAGCTCATCCTGGTTCTGCCGCATCAACGTCGCGTTGTACGAGAGGAAGTTCGCCCGGTCATGGAATGCCGGAAAGAGAACCAACGCGCAGATGAGCCCCGCACCGATCGCGGGCAAGACGCTCTTCTGCCGCAGCAGCCACGGCCAGGGTGAAGCCAGGGCCACCCCAATGAGGAGCAGACCACCAAGGTGCTCTCCACCGATCAGGCGATGAAAGTGGAGCTCGGAGCTGAGGGGAAGCACCTTGAGCAACACGCCCCAGGTCGGACGACCAAAATAGAGCGCCGTCCAGGCACCGAAGAGGACCACCGGAACTCGAAAGCGCGGCTCTCGCCACCGCCATAAACAGACAATCAATCCCACGGCCACCAGCGCGGTCAAGATCGGCAGCCGGTGATAGTCGAACATGTCCCCTTTGGCGGTGGTCTTCAGTACCCATGAAGCACCATACGAATCGTATTTGCTCGAAAGCTCCCAGATGCTCCGGTTCATGTAGGCGCCATCAAGGAGGAAGGGGACGAAGAAGTAGGATCCGGCCAGCGCCGTCAAACCGATCAAGACGACCAGTCGTCGTCCGGATCGCCACAGTGCCGGCCAGAAGTCCGCTGTGCCGCCATCGAAGGCGACCACCAATGCAAGGATCGCCAGCGAGACGACCGCGATATAGCCGTAGACCGTGTGACACAGCATGGTGACAGTCAGTAATAGCGCCGAGAGCGCGTAGCCGCGACCTTCGCGCAGCAGCCGGTAGCCCGCCGCCAGTGCCAGCGGCAGCAGGAACATCCCCCAAAGTTGGGTGTAGAGACCGTATCCTCGCCAGACGTAGCTGGAGAAATCGAATCCGTACAGCGCGTTGGTGGCGATCAGCGGCGCTGCCATACCGCCAAACGCCGCGGCGAGATAGTCGAACCCGAAGCGCCGCATCGAGTAGTAGATGGAGAGTGGGAAGAGAGCCAGGAGCAGCACCGTCGACCATTCGATGATCGATTGAATCGAGATGGCGTGTCGCGCAAGTATGTAGATCGCGGCGACCGGCACATACTCGAGGTGCTGATAGTGGTGCGCCAGCGGGTAGCCCAGGCCAACCCCCGCAAGCCACGGATCGGTGGGGTTCTTTCCGGCGGACCACGCCTCGGCCGTCTGTTTCGCCGCCAAGATGTGCAAGACATTGTCGTTGAGCGGCGGAATGTGGATCGTCGCTTCCGGCAGGAGCGTCACGAAACTGAACGCCACGGCGATGAAGAGCACGACGTAGGCGATCGCCCGTTGTCGCATCACCAACGTGGCCGGTGTCGCGTCCTGAGACTCGGTCACTTCGATTGGGCTGGCAGATGCGGTCGCCATCAGATCCCCAACTACATACGTGCTCGTCCGCGCAAGGGAGTGTGAACGATCGGCGCTCAAGAGTCTACCGCGTTGATGGGTGAACGTACATTGCAGACAGCTTCCGAATCCACTGCCACGGTGATTGTCGCGCCCGACTCAAAATTAAGCCACGAGCCATACGTGGAACGCACTTCCAGGTGGTCTGGTTGTCGCCGGCAACGCTTTACGGTGAACGGTTGAACGGATAGATTGCCTGCAGGGAGTCGGACGCCGATTCGGCGGTATTCCTCGGCGTCACGCACCATAATCACGGCATTCTTTGTATCAGGAGAGGAATAGGTTCATGGTAGGCCGTTCGATCCTCATTCGGATGGCGCTGACCCTATGCGTCGTCGCGGGCGCTATCGTGGTGTTCGCTAATCCCGGAAGCACGGCGGCAAGTGACGTCATGCCCTTCGTCGATTGTGTGACGTATGACGCGACCGGCAACACGTTGACGGCGACGTTCGGCTATGTCAGCAACAACAGCGGCGACGTGGTGGTCGTTATCGGAGCGAGCAACTTCGTCAGCCCGCCTCCAACGGCACAGGGCCAGCCAACCTCGTTCCAACCGGGCACCCACCACGAGGTCTTTAACGTGACGATCGATCTGGGGACGTTCACATCGGTATCCTGGGATTTGAATGGGACCAGCGCAACTGCTACCAACGACCCCGCCAGCTACTGCTCTAACCAGGCCGGGCCGAGTGGACCAACTGGGCCTACGGGAGCCACCGGTCCCGAAGGTCCAGCCGGGCCGCAAGGCGTCCCAGGTCCGGCGGGTCCGATCGGTGCTACTGGAGCAAGCGGAGCGCTCGGCCCACAAGGTGACATCGGCTCTCCAGGTCCCGCAGGCGCGACCGGGCCGAGCGGCCCAATCGGCGACACCGGTCCGTCGGGGCCGGCTGGTTCCACCGGCCCGACCGGCCGACTGGTTCAACCGGTCCCCAAGGTCCTGCCGGGATCAGCGGCTATGGGCAGATCACCAGCGACCCCATCACTGTTGCGATGTTCCAGCAGGTGACGTCCAGCGAGAGCTGCCCGAACGGCGACGTGGCCATCGCCGGTGGGTTCGAGCTTGTGACTCATGGTGGTCCGATGCTGACCGGTCCGCAGGTATTGTCGAGCTATCCGTCGGGACCGTCATGGGTGTTGACGGTCGTCAACTCGAGCTTCCGTGGTCCCGTTCAGTTCCGCATTCACGTGACCTGCGCCGCGGCGCCATAGGCAGGAACTCAGGCGAGCAGGGGGGTTGCTCCTCAAGTAGGGGCAGACCCCCGTGTCTGCCCGTAGAACAGTTGTTCAGCAAATTGCCCAAGGCACATCTCCGGTGAGTCAACCATTCGACTGACGTTCCAGAACACGTTCCACAAACGCGCGCATGGTGGCGACGAGCCACTCGGGATGTCGCCAGGGGATGAAATGATCCGCGTTGGGACAGACGGCCAGCTCGGCGTTCGGGATCGCGCGGTACATCCCAACCGCGTCCTCGACCGCGACGTCGTCGTCCCGATCGCCGACCATCACCAGCGTCGGCGCCTGAATCCGCTGGAACTCCTCGACAGTCATGCCTTCGTATTCGAGCCAGAGACGAGCGGTCTGGTCCACGACGCTCCTCCATTGCTCATCACCTCCAGGGTGCTTGGCGCGATAGCGGGACGCCGAGTCGCCAAGACATTCGTCGAGCACGTCAAGGTCGACCTGTCCCTCGTCGTCGACGCCGAAGAAGGACCGCACCCACTCGCGCGATTCAAGCGTTACGCGAAAGTCCGCGGCGCCGACGAGCAGACCACGAACCAGGTCGGGATAGTTGCTGCCCACGTGTAGCGCGTGCTGACCACCGTCACTCCAGCCAGCGACGAACGGACGATCCAACCCCAGCGCGTCAACCACTTGAGCGACGTCATCGGCAATCAACGGATAGGTGAGCCGACCGACCGGGTTGCTCGACCGTCCATGTCCTCGAACGTCAAGAGTGACGACGTGAAAGCCGTCAGCGAGTCCTGGAATCAGTGGTTCCCAATCTCGCCATGTTCCAAGCCCGCCATGCAACAGAACGAGCGGAGCACCTTCGCCAAATTCCTCGCAGAAGAGCGTGGCTCCATTCACGTCCAGATAACGTCCAGTTTCGGAGCGCATGTTCTTCCTTTCACGGCGCACTGAATCCGCGCCGTTGTTAGCGACTTTGTTTACGACCGAATTCAAATCCTAGAGTCGCGGACGCTCAATCGCAGGGCCGACATTCTGCCGCTCGGGTTTGGGACGGTGATGATCGTGCTCGCGATCAGCTCATTTTGCAAGCAGGAATAACGAGCGTGGGAGCGGCCATGCCGTCACGACCTGGAAGCCGATCCCGCATCCGTGCGCGCGATCGACACATCGAGCGACTGATGGAAGAACTGGATCACGCGGAGCTGGTAATCGCTGGGGTCAAGCGTTCGCGCCTCAACGTGACCGGCACCAGGAACCCACCAGATCTCCTTTGGCTGATTGGCGGCGTCGAAGTTCCGCTCGCTGTTCTGGGGCGGAACGACGGTGTCCGCGGTGCCGTGAATGATGAAGATCGGCCGCGGACTGATGCTTCCGATGACCTTTACCGGTTGTACCTGGTTGACGTCGCTGTCGGTCCGCCACTCCGCAAGTTTGACGGTCACCGGCGCGAACGGGAACGCCGGGATGTGAAGGAATTTTTGGAAGCTGGTTGAGATGACGTTCGAGGCGGCGCTGAAACCGCTGTCGTCAACGACCGCTCCGATGCGCTTGTCGCGTGCGGCGGCCAGAATGGTGACCGAGCCCCCTAGTGAGACGCCGAGCGCGCCGATTCGATCGGGATCAACGTCCGATCGCGTCACCAGATAATCAACGGCCGAGACCAGGTCGGTCTGCTCCTTGGCCCCGAGGGTGACGGCATCACCGCCACTCTGTCCGCGGTCACGCATGTCATAGGTGAAGACGCTGAACCCGGCGCGATTCAAGAAATCCGCCCAGGGGATCATCTGATCCTGATCATCGCCATAGCCGTGCGAGAGGATGATGGTCGTCTTGCTCGTGCCTGGGAAGAAGCGTCCGGCCAGCGTCAGGCCGTCGCCGGTCTTGAAGGTGACGGAATCGGTCTTCAGGTTAGGGTAGTCGCTGAGGGACCAAGCGTAGACGTTTTGCTTTGGATGAATTGCCCTGCTGGATGCGTACCAGCCAACCCCGCCGATGATGACAACGGAGAGAAGCACGAGGATCAGGACTATCATGACGACTCCGCGGATCCATGAGCGATGGCGCCCACGTTCCCCCTCATCCTCCGCTGGCGGACTCTGCTGCATCGTATTCCTTACATCAACAAACGTCATGATCATCGGGTGTCTTGCCGTGCCCGATGATAGCACCGGCGAACTCAACCCGGGCGGGCATTGATTCTCCAAACGATCCTCGTAACGCCTCTGGCGCGAACTGACGCGAAGTGTAATCCGGTTGTAACGGGATGGAGCCTACGATTGGACCATCGAGGACCGTGCGCATCGGCTGACGATGCGTTTGCGTCTGAAAGTGAGACAAACGATGACAGCCACGATCGAACGCCCAATACTCATCCCAAACCAAACTCAATCGCACAACGGGAGAACGCCGCCGAATCGAACGGTCGAGAATGCCATCGAAATCCATGGGTTGACCAAACGGTTCGGAAATTTCACGGCGGTGGACTCCCTCTCGTTCGAGGTGCCAGCAGGATCGATCTTCGGTTTCCTGGGACCCAATGGTGCCGGGAAGACGACGACGCTCGGCATGCTGCTCGGACTCATCCCATACGATGCGGGCTCGGCTGAAGTACTTGGCTTTGACATC
Organism: uncultured Chloroflexia bacterium; assembly: GCA_963822235.1. Taxonomy (GTDB): domain Bacteria; phylum Chloroflexota; class Chloroflexia; order Thermomicrobiales; family Thermomicrobiaceae; genus CALAGB01. The sequence continues at coordinate 246,875 of CAWGGU010000001.1, read as the reverse complement.
GGCTCCCACCTCTCGGAGGTGCTGACGCGAACTGGTGCTCTGGTGGAACGTCCTGCCTTCTACCCCTATCTGAGCGGGCGCCGCAATTTATCGCTCTTCGCGCGGATAGCCGGTATCACCGATCAGTCACGTGTCGAGCGCGCGCTCGATGAGGTCGATCTGCTGAGCCGCGCCGACGCCAAATTCGGTGGGTACTCCACCGGAATGAAGCAGCGATTGGGAATTGCCACGGCCTTGATCCGCCACCCCGAGCTCATCGTCCTCGATGAGCCAACCAGTGGATTGGACCCCGCCGGCCAGTTGGAAATCCGCAACCTGGTGCGCGAGCTGGCAGAAGAAGGGCGAACCATCCTCCTCTCCAGCCACCTGCTGAACGAAGTTCAACAGGTCTGCACGCATGTCGCCATCATCGACAAAGGCAAGCTGGTGCAGACCGGGACGCTGGAGCAGCTACTCACGAGTGAAAGCGTGGTCGAGGTACGAGTCGTCGATCGAGCGGCCCAAGCCGCCGACTTCCTTCGCGCAGTACCCGAAGTCACAGACGTCGACGTCCTCGATGGCCGCCTCATCGTCAAAGTTTCGGCCGACCATTGCGCCGCCATCAACCGGGCGCTGATCGTGGCTGGATTCGACGTGAGTGGGCTCAATCCGCGCGAAAGCAAGCTTGAAGAGCGCTTCCTGGATCTGACCAACCAGTTCGAGAAGGAGGCCTGACATGACGTCGATTCGAACCCTCCTCAGCGTCGAAATAACCAAGCTGTTGCGCCGCCCAATGACCTGGATCCTTTCGGCGATCCTCGTCGGGTTCACCGCCTTCATCTACATGTCGCTGGTGATCGCTCTGCTGGCCCCGGAATCGGCAAACATCGACAAGGCGTCGCTTGAAAAGGAGATCCTGCTGCCGGACGGTCTCTATTTCGGCGCCTCGCTGGCCGGATCGTTCGTGACGATCCTGATCATCATTCTGGCGGCGGGTTCCATTGGCAGCGAGTTCAGCTGGGCCACAGTCCGCACGAATCTGCTCTTGGGGGCGACGCGAATGCGCTTCCTGGCGGCCAAATTCCTGGCGCTCGTGCTCGTCGGCTTCGTTTGGCTGTTGATTGCCAACGTGATGGCGTTCGCCGGAGAGCTGATCACGGCTGCCGCCACCGACCACGCAATCCCAACCGACTATTTGATGAGCGCGACGTTCGCGGGCGATTGCGGGCTCGTCCTCTTCCACTCGATGATTGTCCTCGCGGTCTGGACGCTGATTGCTGCGGCCGTCACCGTGATTACCGGCTCGCTTGCGGCCGGGCTCGGAGTGACGCTCGCCGTTTCGTTACTCGGCTCTTCGATCGCTGGGCTCATCGCGCAAATTGGTGACGTCGGCAGATGGGTGGCGCGCGTCATTCCGAACCGAGCGCTCGATGCGATCATCTCACTCGACTCCGCGGATCCACCGTCGTATCTTGCGTCTGACTGGATCTGGATCGTCGCCAGCATCGTTGGTTGGTCCCTGCTCATCGCGATCCTGGCAATGCGCCGGTTCCAGCGCATGAATCTGGTTGGCGGGTCGTAACAGTAGGTTCGAAATCGGCAGGGGACGCGAAGTGCGGAATATCGAAACGAAAGCGCGGGTCGACGATCTACAGCGCGTGCTTGACCTCGCGCTCGCGCTGGGCGCCGAGGACCACGGCGGTCAGCGCGACACTGACACCTACTTCTGTGTCGCGAACGGGCGGCTGAAACTTCGCGTGAGCCAGGGCATTCCCGGCGGCACACTGATCGCCTACCAGCGCCCTGATCAGCGTGGCAGCCGCGAATCCAACTATCAGTTGGTTGCAACGCCCGATCCAGAGGCCCTACGCAAGGCGTTACGTGAGACGCTTGGAGTGCTGGTTGAAGTGCGCAAGCGGCGTCATCTGCTCGTCTGCGGAGCCACCCGCATCCACCTCGACGAGGTCGATGATCTCGGCAGCATTCGTCGAGCTCGAAACCGTGCTTGGTGGACAGAACCATGAGGCGGCCGAAGCGGAGCATACGTTTCTCAGGGCGTACCTTGGTCTGGGAGCTGCCGTGACGATCGCGGGAAGCTACAGCGATCTGCTCATGGCGCGTAGCGCGTGAGCCCGTTGGTCTGGAGCTCAAGCCACCAGAGGAAAGCAGCCCAGCCACGCCATCCTGCCCATGATTCAGCGAGCTCGCGCACTTCGGCCTCGCTCGCGGTGTGGTCGAGCCCATAGGCCAGCCCAATGATTTTGCGCAGTCCCAGATCCCCGGCCGGAATGCAGTCGCGCTCCCCAAGTCCGCGCATCAGGACGTACTCGGCGGTCCAGCGTCCGATGCCGCGGTGTCGCACGAGCTCCTTGACGCCCTCTTCGAACGGCAGCTCGCCAATGGCCCAGAGATCGAGCTCTCCTCTCGCGATAAGCCTCGACAGCTCGATCAGGTAGTTCGCCTTCTGGCGGCTGAACTGCAACGCCAGCAGATCGGCCGGGTCGAGTTCGGCTATGCGCTCCGGCTCTGGCAGCAGGAGCATCTCGCGCCCGCCGAAACGCACGCGACGGCCAAACTGCTCGAGCAGCGCCAGCTTCATGCGACGCGCGAAGGCGATATTCACCTGCTGACCCACGATGGCGAAGATCAGCGCCTCGTACGGGTCGGCAACCAACAGCGGACGAATCCCGGGCAGATCACGCACCAATGTGTCGAGGACGGGGTCACGTTCGGCCATGGCGAAGAATGGGGACGGGTCAACGTCCAGCAGGAAGACTCGCTTCGCGTGCGCGACCGCCGCATCCATCAACGTGGGCGTGATGGAATCGGCGGACACGTCGAGCGCGATCCGCGGCGCGGCGACGCTCCCCATATCGGACAGCGTGAGGAGGATGTCGGCGCCGTCGACGCGCAAGGCGCGACGGCAGACGCCTGCGTCCAGATCGACCTCCTCCAGCACCGAAGATGGTGAGGTTGCCAAATAGCTGAGCGCGAGCGGAAACGAATAGGGCGAAGTGGGGTGAAGCTCGGCGTGGACCTCGCTCGCTTCGCGGGACGATTCACTATCAACGTTCAATCGAGATCCACGCCCATACTCTCTATGTAACGATCCGTGCGACCAGCCCTATCGCTGGCCCGGCAGCACCTCTTTGGCCGAGTTCTGCTGAGGGTCGAAATAGAGACGCGGCAGGATCATGGTGTTGGCGCCGAAGAGGACGTACTCGTACGTCGGCTTGCCATCGTAGCCGCGCTGCGCGTGAATGTCCTGCGGGGGAGGCGGCAGCACAACCGCGTCGCCGACTTCCAGGATGCGCTCTTCCACCATCTCCACTTCGGCGTCGCCTGCACCGGTTCCGTCATCGTTGCGGCGCCACACCTGATACTGATCGCGCCCCTGATACACGCCTATGACACCCCAGCTACCGTGACTGTGAATTGGGGTCATGGCTTCCGGTCCGAACATGGCCCGCACGAGGATCAAGCCGCTGTCGTCGGTATAGAGTGGCTTCGATTGACTGCCGGTGTGGATGTTCCCCATCGGCTCATCCCCCGCCAGTTCAGGATGCTGTGCCAGCACCTTCATGCGCTCGGCGATCATGTCGAGCCCCACCTCACCGGAGCCGTCGCGCGCCAGGATCTCCTTCACTTCACCGATGAACGTGTCGATGGTGTAGGTAGCCGTCATGCTTTGCCCTCCTTATTTGTCGTCTCTCAGAGAATAGTACCCAAGCCTACGTCAATGTTGAAGGTGGAGGTGAAATTGATCGCATGGCTGATGTACAGAACATGGCCACGGGCTCGCATGGTATTCAGAGGCACCGTGGTCCATCTCAACGCCACCAGCATGCCCGAAGTGCCGTCGACCGCGAACACGGCCATCGTGCGCATCGACGAGCCGATCCGCGTGCCTGACGTCGTCGGCGATCTCTCCGGGCAGGAGGGCACAGTCCAGCTTCAGGAGAGCTCGACGACCAAAGAGAGCAACGAGGCCAACAACACCGCCAGTGGCTTCTGCCTTGGCTGAGCGCCCCCCGGCGCGAGCGGGTCGTCTCCACCCTTCGCTGGCGGGCATATTTGCGGCGCAGACCCCGGCAACCGACGAGGTTCCTGGGGTCTCGCGCTGCATAGTCCTCAGACTAGATGGGCAAACCGACGGTGAGTGGATCTGGATGATTGACGAACTGGCCCGGGCTTACTCTTGTCTGACGATGTCGACTGAGATCTCCACCGCCGGAACCGTTCCTCTGTTCTCAAGCCAATGTAAGGTGTTCCGATCCTCGGGCCAGCCCACACCGGGTCCATATTCCGTGGCGACTCCATCTCGAAAGTCCGTGATCGTTCCCTGGAGTATGTAGACGATGCCTGGCCGGTCTATATGGTCATGAAGCGGCCCGAAGACGCCTCCAGGCTCGAAGGTCACTTTACGCATTCGAAGCTGGCGCCCTTCCATGCCCTCGATCTCAAGGCCAAGATCAACCGTTGAAAGTAACTCGACCGTAACACCTTTGGTCTCATGCACTGACTGATCGTTACTCATCGCGCTCATCTCCATACTTTCAGGGACTAGCGTTCAACCTTCAACCGGGACGAGCAGATGTCCGACATCCGCTCATATCTCCCGGTTCGGGGGAGATCGGCGATTGAGGATTCGTGCTCGTCATCAGCACAGTTTAGCTGTACGGCTGTTCGTTGTGGATAGTCAGTGTTGACAACAACGTTGACCTGCCGTGTGGGCACATCCACTCGGTGAGGGCGGCTAGCGATCCTCGCGCGTGATCGGCCCCAGCAGCACGGCGCCATCGTTTGCCAGACGTTCGATCTCGGCATCGTCAAAACCCAGCTCGCCGAGGATCTCGGCCGTATGCTGCGCCAGCAGCGGCGGCGGGCGTCGAATCACCGGCGGCGTGGCTGACATGTCGATGGCGGGACCGATCAGCGGGATACTACCAGCCAGATCGTGCTGCACCTGTTTGACGATGCCCAACTCCCGCACCACGTCACTCTGGAGCGACTGCCCGATCGACCAGATCGGTCCACACGGGATGCCGACCTCGTTCAGACGCGATACCCATTCGTCGGTCGTGGCCGGCGCGAGGGCCTCAGTCACCAGTTCGTTGATCGCTGGCCGGTTGGCGACACGGTCGGCGTTGGTGAGAAACCGGGCGTCTTCGATCCACTCCGGATGACCGAGGATGGTGGCCAGTCGCTGCCAGACCGGCTCGCTGGCGACGGAGATGTTAAGCATCCCTTCGGCCGTCTTGAACGCCCCGTAGGGCGATGCCACGGGATGATCGTTCCCTTCCAACCCTGGGTCGTCGCCCCCAGCCAGATAGCGGCCGGTCTGGTAGGTCAGGATGCCGATCAACCCGCCAAGAAGAGAGGTATCGACCCGCTGGCCCACGCCGCTCTGAAGGCGACCAATATACGCACCAAGGACACCATACGCGGCGAACATGGAGGCCAACACATCGCCGATGGCAACACCAACGCGCGCGGGACCGCTTTCGGGGTGGCCGGTGACGCTCATCAGGCCGCTCATGCCTTGCGCCACCTGATCGTAGGACGCCTGCGTGGCGTACTTGCCGGTCGGTCCATATCCGGAGACCTGGCAGAACACGAGACCAGGATTGACTTCGCGCAACGACTCATAGCCAAGGCCGAGCCGGTCCATCACGCCGGGGCGGAAGTTGGTGACGATGACGTCCGCCTCTTCCGCCATGCGCCGGACAATGCGCGCACCTTCCTCGTGCTTCAGATTGATGACCGCGCTGCGCTTGTTGCGGTTGACCGAGAGGAAGTAGGGGCTCTCACCGGCCACGAAGGGCGGACCATAGCCGCGCGCCGCGTCGCCGTGCGGTGGCTCAATCTTGATTACGTCGGCACCCAGATCGCCCAGCAGCATGGTGCACATCGGACTGGAGACGGCCTGTCCGAACTCCAGCACCCTCACCCCGGCCAATGGTTGCCTGGGCCGCTCCTCCTGGTTCATCACGCTCCCTTCCAATCAGTTCAGCCGTTTACAGCGAATTGCAGAGTGATTGAAGCCACCTCGTCGTGTGTAGGGGAGTACCTTGTGTTCCCGGCGTCATTCGGCCGGTGGCATCACGAGAGCACATCTCGCGCAAGCGGGCACCCGGCTCCCCTGCAACGTTTACGCAACCGCAACGAAAACCGGCCTAACTCGCCGGAATGATCGGAAGCAGGATGTGCGACGGATGCTCCTGGTCGTGGTGGATCGTGTTGATGGCCACCCGCGTGTGTGTGTTGCGGCCTAGCGGTTCACCGGTGTTCGGGTTGACGTCGAAGCGCGGGAAGTTGCTGCTCGAGATGTCCAGACGGATGCGATGTCCCGTGTTAAAGACGTTGCTGGTGCCGTACATCGGGATCTCGACGAGATAGACCTCGCCCGGCTGCATGAACTCGGCTCGCTCCCGGCTGTTGCGATAGCGCAGACGCAGGATGGAGTCAGACACATTCATGTCGTAGCCGTCCGGATAGTCGGAATTGGGCGGATAGACGTCGAGCAGCTTGACGGTGATGTCGGTGTCGGGTGAATCGGATGAGACCCACAGCACGGCAGTCAGCGGCCCCGTCACCTCGACTGGTTCAGCCAAGGGCTCGGTCTGGAAGACGAGGACGTCCTGACGGCTGCAGAGAGGTAGATAGGGTGGTGAAGCGCCAAACGTCGACGCATTCGTCCGTTGGTTCTGCGGGCCGACCGAGGTGATGTTGCCGATGCGCTCCTCCATGGCCACACGATCGGCGATGGCAGGATCGACGTCGAGCACGTCGGTCAGGGACGAGATATTGCCGCCAATCGTCGGGACCGGGTCGTTCGGATCGAAGCGAAACGACGTCGCGCGGGTCTCCAGCGTTGGCTCAGCAGTCGTCAACTCGCCCCGTTCACCTAGGTAGAAGGGCGTGTAGCTGGTACGTGCCAGGGGCCACTCCTGCTCTTCTCGCCAGTGCCCGCCGTGATACAAGCGACCTTCCGGAGTCTTGTGTCCGTCGCCGCCACCCATGACGAAGATGCGCACCGGCGGCTCGTCCGCAATCTCGTTGTCGTACCCCTTGAGCCAGTGGTCGAAGTAGTGGAGATGATGGTCGTTGACGTCGCGGGCCAGATTGCCCGCGATCGAGGCTTCTGGTCCGAACTCGACGTCGCCCGACCAGGTCAGATCGGGCTTGTCGCCGCCATGCGTCCATGGGCCCCATCATCAGGCGGATCGGCCCGCTCTTGCCCTGCGTGAAGCGGACGAAGTTCTCTAACGTTGATCGGGTATACGAGTCGTACCAGGCACCCGAGAAGAGGATCGGCACGTCGGAGTGCTGCTCGAAATGCTCCTCGAAATCGAAGCCGGGCTGCTTCCAGTACTCGTCGTAGTCGCCGCGCGTCCAGATATCGAAGACCCAGCGCTCATGCATCGGGATCGACGCCAGGGGCGACATGCCCGGCTTGAGGGGCATGCGTTTCAGCCAATCTCGGAAGCGCACCTCACCCAAGGAACGGGCAACGGTGGGGTCGTCGACCTGTGTGCCAGTCACCAGCGCCCGGAAGCCCCAGGCCATGAAGCGCATTTCGAAGGCGCCGTTGTGCCGCACCGAGCTTGTGTGCGCGTTGGCGCCACCCTCGTTGACGTACATCGCGGCCAGTCCCGGCGGATTCAACGCCGCCAGCGCGTTCTGCACCCAGGCGAGATACGACGTGCCGAAGGTTCCGACGCGGCCGTTACACCAGGATTGATTCTCCAGCCATGCCATCGTGTCGTAGCCGTCCTCGGCCTCCTGCGCCAGGAAGTAGAACTCCCCTTCGGAAGCGTAGCGCCCACGGCAGTCCTGAATGACGACCGCATAGCCACGCCGGGTGAAGTAGAGGCCCTTGTCAACCGTGTTCGCGCTACTCTTGTCGTACGGGGTGCGCACCAGCAGGGTCGGGATAGCTGCCAGCCAGCGGATCGACGCCCCGAGCCGGTCGGTAAATATCAGTCGCCAGGCGCACGCCGTCGCGCATAGGGACCATCACGTCACGCGCGATAATCGCATCCAGATCGTCCACGGATCCGGTAATCTCCGGCTTGTCCATTCAGTGCTCCTCTCAAAAGGTCTGGGGGCATTCTAGCAGCAGAAATCCCCGACACTCGACGATGTTCGCCGGACGGTTTGGCTGTTACACTCTTGCGCTATGAGCGCGCGATCTCAGTCGACAAGTCAGAACACCGAGCAGCAGCTCTCCGATCGGGCACGGCGCAACATCCTCCTCGGCCTCATGCTGACGATGGCGCTGGTGGCCATGGACACGACCGTGGTCGCTACGGCGGTCCCTTCGATCGTCCACGATCTAGGCGGATTTTCGCAGTTTACCTGGGTCTTCTCCATTTACGTCCTGGTGCAAGCCGTGACGATTCCGATCTACGGCAAGCTGGCTGATCTGTATGGCCGCAAGCCGATTTTGCTGTTCGGCATCGCCGTATTCATTCTGGGGTCGATCCTCTCCGGCGTCGCCTGGAGCATGTTCGCGCTGATCGCCTTCCGCGCCCTGCAAGGGATCGGAGCCGGCGCGATCCAACCGGTGGTGACCACGATCGCCGGAGACATCTACACCGTCGAGGAGCGCGCTCGCATTCAGGGGTGGCTTTCGAGCGTCTGGGGAATCTCGGCGGTTGTTGGACCGGCCATTGGCGGTTTCTTCGCGGAGTATCTGACCTGGCGCTGGATCTTCTACATCAACCTGCCACTGGGCGCGCTGGCCGTCTTCATGATCTTGCGCTATCTGCACGAGAGTGTCGTTCGCAAACGGCACAAGATCGACTACGTCGGCTCCGCCTTGCTGGCCGGCGGCCTCGGGCTCTTCATCTTCGCCGTCCTCGAAGGAGGCGTGCGCTGGGCCTGGCTCTCAGGGACGAGCATCGCGATCTTCGTGGCAGCAGTGGTCATCCTGGGCGGATTCGTCGTACAGGAGCGGCGCGCCGTCGAGCCGACGGTGCCGCTGTGGGTCTTCGGCCGCAGGGTATTGCTGGGCGCGAACCTGGCGACCGCCTCGCTCGGGTTCCTCTCGATTGGCCTAACGACCTTCCTACCAACCTTCGCGGAGGGCGTGCTTGGCGTCAGCGCCCTATTGGCTGGGTTCGTTCTCTCGTCGATGTCGATCGGCTGGCCGCTCGCATCGGCGCTTTCAGGACGCGTTTATCTGCGCATCGGTTTCCGCGACACCGCTCTGGTCGGCATGATTTTGTGCGTCGGCGCGGCCTGGTGGGTTCTTCCTTTTCCCGGAATCAGTCCCGATCTGGGTGATCGTGGCCAGCAGCCTCATCATCGGCGCGGGATTCGGTTTCCTCTCGACCTCATTGATCGTCGGGGTGCAATCGCTGATAGATTGGAACCGTCGCGGAGTGGTGACGGGTGCCAATCTCTTCAGTCGTCAGCTTGGTCAGGCGTTGGGGGCGGCAGTCTATGGCAGTATCGCCAATGCCGTTTTGCTCTCGAAGCTCAACGACGCGCCGAGCAGCCTGGCGGGACAACTTCCCAAGACATTGAATGACGCCAGCGACGCGCTCACCAGCAACAGCGCCAACCTGAGCGTCGCGGCCGAATCGTATCTGCGCGACGCCCTGTATCAGGCGACACACCAGGTCTTCTTCACCCTCTTCATCATCTCGATCGTCAGTCTGGCGGTCATCTTGATGACGCCCAGGCGCTTCGAACGCTTGCAGTTCGCCGAGGACGCCAGCCCCGGCCGTGCGGAATCCGGGCACGGCGCGGTGCGCCCGGACGCGGAATCACCTTCCCCAGCCAGCTCGTCGAAATAGTCAGAGTCAGGCGATCAGCGGCCGTCGTCGACGATCATGCCGTCCTGCATGTGGATGATGCGGTCGCACATGGCACCGATACGGGGATCGTGCGTGACCACGACGAAAGTCTGCGTATTCGAGCGATTGAGCTCGCGCATCAGATCCATGACCTCATCCGCGGTCTGAGTGTCGAGGTCGCCAGTCGGCTCGTCGGCCCAAACAATGGCGGGCTTGTTGACCAACGCACGTGCGATGGTGACGCGCTGGCGCTGACCGCCAGAGAGTTCGGCCGGGCGATGGTTGGCACGATCGGAGAGATGCACCTGCTCCAGCACCTGCATCGAACGCTCGCGCGCTTCGCGCGGCCGGATGCCGCTCACCAGGAGCGGAAGCTCGACGTTCTCGACGGCCGTGAGGACGGGCAGGAGATTGTAGAACTGGAAGATGAATCCCATCTCTTTGGCCCGAAACGACGTGCGGGAATTGTCTGGCAGCTTGGAGAGGTCAGTGCCTGCGATCAGGATCTCGCCTTCATCGATCGTGTCGAGACCCGAGAGGCAATTCAGCAACGTCGTCTTGCCTGAGCCCGACGGACCCATCACCGCCGCCATCTCTCCGCGGTCGATGACCAAATCGATGCCGCGCAAGGCAGGCACACGTACTTTGCCGGTGTCGTAGGTCTTGAGCACCCCACGTGCTTCGATGATGATGTCGGTCGTCGCGCTTCCAGCACCGCGATGCTGGTCAATCGGATCTTCCATCGATGGACGCCTCCTCCAGTAAAGACAAGGCTGGAGCTCATTCCGTGCGGATCGCGTCGAATTCGTCCAATCGCAACCATCAAGGGTAGCATCGTCGCGATCGGTTTGCCGTGGATCGTGGTCGAGGCCATCCGTCTCCGCCACCAATCCTGCGAAAACTCACAGGTGACCCAGAGCATCTTCCCAGGTTGGGCGGCAAATGTGCAACGACAAAGGTTTTTCGTTAAGTATCGCCCTCTGACTCACCTCTATTTTGCTCGCCATGCACGGCTTGACGAAATCCGCGGACCATCGCTAGTCTGTCTCCACACACGTGCGTGCTGAATTAGATTGGGAGGTCCGCGTTGCGTTTCGGCTATGACGCTGAGCTGCTGTCGCGCTGTCCGGAGCTCGTCGCTGGTGTGCTCTGGGTGAGCGGCGCGGCCAATCGGACCGGATTGCAACAGGTTGACGAGCATCTTCCCGACGCCGAAGCGTTGACCAAGGACCGCTTTCCAACTCCGCCAGACATCGCCAAGTTTGAATCGATCGCGGCGTGGCGGCAGGTCTACTCCCGTTTTGGCGTGAAGCCCAATCGCTATCCCTGCGCGGCGGAGAGCCTGATCCGCCGCATCGTTGAGGCTGGATCGCTGCCACGTATATCGGCGCTCGTCGATCTCTGCAACGCCGCCTCGTTGCGTTTCGCGATACCGGTCGCGCCGTTCGATCTGGTCAACGCTCAGGGAGACGTCATGGTGCGCCTTGCGACGGGAACTGAGGAATACCTGGCGATCAACGCCGACGCGCCAGACGCCATCCCCGAAGGCGAGGTCATTTACAGTGACGACTCGTCGTCGGTCCTATCGCGACGCTGGAATTGGCGCCAGTCTGACAAGGGCAAGATCTCGCTCGAGACCACGAACCTGCTGATCACGACGGAGGCGGTGCATGCGTCGGGCCGTGGAGCGGTCGACGGCGTCCTCGCCGAGCTGAGCGAGCGCATCCCAGCGCTGCTCGGCGGCACGGTGCGACACGAGGTGCTGGATGCCGGGCATCCAATGAGCGAACGCTGAACCAAAATGCGGCCCTCACCCCCTGCCCCTCTCCCGACGATCAGGAGAGGGGTGTCCAAGGGAAGGCGGTACCAATTCCTGTTCGTCTCCCCTCTCCCAGAATTGGGCAGGGGGTGAGGGCGACCTAGGTACCAATCAATTCGCGAAGCCGCTACTTGACCGGCTGTGGAGGAATGGCGCCCTCCGGCAGCGGAGCCTTGTAAGCTTCTCCGCCGGTCGACTCCATGAATTCCTCATGTGCCTTCTGCAAGATCGACGGGTCCAGATGAAGCTCCGCGGCGGTGATGGCCATCACCTTGGCCGCCTGCATCATCCCCTTATGGCCGATCGACATGCCGCCGGTGGCGGTGATGCCCCAGCTGTGCCCGGTCACACCAGCCGGGTGGCAGGCAGTCAGCACCTGAGCGGTCGGGGCAATCCAGCTCACCTCTGAGACATCGGTCGATCCGGAGAGAACCTTGCCCCGATCACCGGGTTCAAACGCTTCGGCCAACAGTGGTTGCTCAAGGGCGCTGTCAGGCAGGTTGAAGGCGCGAATGCCTGCCATCCGAATGCGCTCCGGGTAGCCCGATGCCACGGCCTTGGCGAAGGCGCGTTCGTCGTCATTGAAGTCGATCGGTCCGAGCTCCTTGAGCGCCTCGTACATCACGTCGGTGATGACCTGATTCGGCAGGAGATTGTGGATGCCGAAGTGATCGCGGATCGACAGCGTGGTGTCGGTCATCATCTCGGCGCCTTTGCGATGCGGATGACGCGCTCGGTCAGTTCGTCGACCTGGTCGCGCTTCGGGGCGCGGATGTAGTACCAAACTTCAGCTTCATCCGGCACCACGTTCGGCTGCCCGCCACCATTGGTGATGACGTAATGGATACGCGCTTCTTGAATCGAGTGCTCGCGCATGTAGTTGACGCCCACATTCATCAGTTCCACCGCATCCAGCGCCGAGCGGCCGTGTTCCGGCGAGCGCCGGCCGCGTGCGCGGTCTGGCCGTGGAAATGGAACTTGATGTGGTCGACCGCCAGGCTGCTGCCGGTCCAAACCGTGCTGTTGGCCCACGGATGCCACGTCAACGCTGCGTCCAGTTCGTGGAAGACGCCTGCGTTGGCCATGAAGACCTTGCCCGCGCCCGTCTCTTCGGCCGGGCAGCCATAGTAGCGGACCCTACCGGGCTTGCCATTCTCCTCGAGCCAGGCCTTCAGCGCCACCGCCGCCGCGAGTGCCGCGGTGCCGAGCATGTTGTGGCCGCAGCCATGCCCTGGCCCGCCCGTCACCACCTGCTCCTGCGCGGTGCTTGCCGTCTGCGAGAGGTTCGGGAGTGCGTCGTACTCGCCCAGGAACCCGATGACCGGTGAACCGCTGCCCCACTCGGCCATGAATGCGGTCGGCATGTCGCCGATGTTCGAGGTGATGCTGAAGCCCTCATTTGCGAGAAAGTCGGACTGCAGCGTGCAGGCATAGGTCTCATCCAGCGCGACTTGCGGATGTGCCCAGATGTCGTCCGACATGGCGATGAAGCGCTGCTGACGCTCTTCAAGCCACTCCCCAGGACTCATGTCTTGCGGCATTCTTTCTCCTTTAGGTTGTTGGGGGTAAATCCCCACGCATCCTCATGTTTCCGGCCTCAATTGCCGGAGCGACCAATCCACGGCGAGGCGAGTTGGTGAACCCGCCTCGTGCGGAAGATCGCGATTCAGCTCAGCAGGTGAGCGTCACGCCGCTTTCCCCTTGACCGGCTTCGGCGGAACGGCACCTTCAGGCAGCGGCGCCTTGTACGGCTCTCCGCCAGTCATCTCGACGAAAGTCCGCCTTTGCCTTTTCGATGAGCGAGGGATCGAGATGCAGCTCCGCGGCGGTGATCGCCATCACTTTGCGCGGCGCGCAACATCCCTTTGTGGCCGATCGACATGCCGCCGGTGGCCGTGATGCCCCAGCTATGACCGGTCATGCCCGCGGGGTGGCAGGTGGTTCGTGCCTCGACGGTCGGGACGATCCAGCTGACCTCGGAGACGTCGGTCGAGCCGGACATCACCTTGCCAAACTCGTCTGGCTGGTACACGTCCGACATCAGCGTGTCGGTGAGGGCGCTTTCCGGCAGGCCATCTCGCTGGATGCTGGCCTTTCGGATGCGCTCCGGATAGCCCTGCGCCACGGCGTTGCCGAACGTCCGCTCCTCCTCGGTGAAGTCGATCGGTCCGAGCGCGTTGAAGACGTCGTTCATCACGTCGACCAGAGTGTGGTTCGGCAGCAGATTGTGGATGCCGTAGTGGTCGTGGATCGTCAGCGTAGTGTCGGTCATCATCTCGGCGCCTTTGGCGATGCGGATGACGCGCTCGGTCAGCTCGTCGACCTGGTCCCGCTTCGGCGCGCGGATGTAGTACCAGACCTCGGCCTCGTCCGGAACGACGTTGGGTTGCCCACCGCCGTTAGTGATGACGTAGTGGATGCGCGCTTCCTGAATCACGTGCTCCCGCATGTAGTTCACGCCGACGTTCATCAATTCCACCGCATCCAGCGCTGAGCGGCCATGCTCCGGCGCGCCAGCCGCATGGGCGGTCTGACCATGGAAGTGGAAGGTGATGTGGTCGATCGCCAGGCTCGATGAGGTCGAGACCGTGTTCTTGGCGGCCGGGTGCCAGGTGATGGCGACGTCCAGATCGTGGAAGACGCCGTCACGCGCCATGAAGACCTTACCGGCGCCGGTCTCTTCGGCCGGACAGCCGTAATAGCGAACCGTGCCGGGCTTGCCGTTTTCTTCAAGCCACGCCTTATAGGCAACCGCGGCGGCCAGCGCGGCGGTGCCCAGCATGTTGTGGCCGCAGCCGTGGCCCGGTCCGCCCTTGACCACCTGCTCCTGCCCGGTGCTCGCCGTCTGCGAAAGATTCGGCAACGCGTCGTATTCACCCAGGAAGCCGATCGTGGGAGATCCACTTCCCCACTCCGCCAGGAAGGCAGTCGGCAATCCACCGACGTTGCTCGTGATCGTGAAACCCTCGCCCTCGAGGAACTTCGATTGCAGATCGCAGGCGTAGGTCTCATCCAACGCCACCTGTGGGTGCGCCCAGATGTCGTCCGACATGGCAATGAAGCGCTGCTGGCGCTCTTCGAGCCACTCGCCGAGGCTCGTGTCCTTGGGCATGAATCGCTCCTTCTAACGGGTGAGGTCCACCCGTCCCCAAAACCTTATGTCTGCCTGCATTGTAGACGTGACGCGGATCTCTGTCGCGCCGACGCTCGACCGGTGTGATCTTCGGTCGATCCTGACACGTAGGTAGGTTAGTATCAGACACAGACCGGTCCGACCGTGCAGATGATCGAACGTTGTAATTCGGGCATCAGTGGATGACCGGGCTACCGATAGAGGTGCGACGATGAACGGAGCGCCACCCACATCCGGAGACCTGGAGCGTACACGCGCGGTGCTGCGGCTCCTGTTCGAAAACCAAACCGCCGATCGTCTCGCCGCACGTGCGTCGCTCGATGAAACACAGCTGATCCGCGCATCAGTTCGGCGCTGGACGTTCGAACGATGGCTTGGCCGGCTCGCGCGACGCTCGCCGGACCAGACCACACCACCCCTCTCGCCGTTGCTGGGCGCATCTGCAACTGGAGCGGTCGCACTCGCGTTCCAGCTCGGACTTGGTGCGAGCGTAGCGCGGATCGCCGAGGCAACCGGAACCTCCGCCGAGCAGATCGGAAAAGATCTCTACGCTGCCCGCCAGCTCGTGTCCACGGTCGACATGGCCGCGTGCGGCGAATTCACCTCGTCGATTGGGCGCTATCGAGACTCGTCGCTCGAAATTGCCGAACGCGCGGCGATGCTGCATCACATTCAACGTTGCTCGTCCTGCCGCACGGCGTACGAGCGCATCCAGACGGTAGACGCACAGCTGATCGACCGGGTGGAGCGAGATACTCTCAGCCTTGAACCGGCTATCGACGAGGATTATCGGAAGGCGCGGGTCCACGTCTGGCGCTGGGCAGCTGGAGCTGTGGTGGTCGTACTGGTGGCAACGGTCGCAACTGTCATCCTGATGTCGCAGCTGCGATCGAGCTCGTCGAATCGGCCGGTCGCCATCAGCGGCGGCCAGCCCACGCTTTCAGGTTGGCTCCTTTCCGCGTCCAGCGATGGTCAGGTCATGGCCCTAAATTTGGCCACCGGGCGAAACCGGATGGTCGTACCAGCCGAAGCGAACCCGCCTGACCTGCGCCTTGGGCTCACCCAGACGCTGCTGTCGCCGGATGGACGGTTCATCGCCCGTCAGGAGCCGGTCACCAAACCGCAGCCCCATACCGAGCTCACCATCTTTTCACTCGACGGAACCTCGGAACGGAAGGTCGATCTCCGGGGTCAAGGACGGTTCATCCTCTCCGGCTGGCTGACAAACGACACCGTGCTGGAGATCTCGCAGCCGTCTGAAGGCCAGAATCAGCCACTCGGGTCATACGTCACGGGACTGCAGAACGATTCCGCCGTTCTCGCTGTGGACACGGCCAGTGGAACGCAACGCGAGATGCTGCGTGGCTCGGTGCAGAGGATCTATCTCTCGCCAGATCGCTCGCTCGTGGTCGTGGAGACGTGGTCGAGCGCGAGTGGCGGTCAACTGCAGATCGACCTTCGGCCGATCCAGAACGGCAAGATCGGCGACGCGATCAGCAGCACGTATGCACAGATCGGAATGGACCCGGTCTGGGCTCCGGACAGCAGCCGCGTCTACATCTCTCCGACCGACGATCGGTCCGGTGCCCCGACCGCCACCGATACAAGTTCGACCATTGTGCTGGAATCGGGCAATCAGCGTCAGCGCATCGCTTCATGGGACCGTTCCGGTCGCATGACGCTGCTGAGCCCGTTGACGGAAGGTGCGTTCACCTATCCGATAGCGGCATCACCTGATGGACAACAACTGATTTCGGTAACTGGCTCCTACAACACCGCCGCCGGGGCGAGCCGCTACCAGATCTGGCGCACGACGGCCACCGGCGACGACGCGGTGGCGCTGGCTGGGGCATCCCCCTTCCAGATCCCGGACGGCCTCTGGTCACCTAACGGCGACATATTGATTCTGCAGTACGTGCGACCGTTCATAATTGGGCCGTCGGTAGACAACGTCGTCCAGGGCACGGTGTTGAGCTCATCAACCGTGGCGGTCTTTCCGGACGGCCATTCGGTCACCGTCCGCACGCTGCTCGAGGCGGACCTCGCCTCCGGCTACCTGGCATGGTTGCCGGCAAATACGTTTTCCGATGCCGCCACTGCATCCTCGGGAGGTCACACCGGCCAGGTATCGACCGTCGACCAGCTCTCAGAAGGTCGACTCGAGGCGGAGCCGTCGAGCCAGTCAAGCGGCGACGGTCAGTACGTCACGCTGCGTGACTCGTCAACCGACACACCGATCATCTGGGACCGATCGGCGGGCTCTGGACGACGCCTGGCCGAGGGGGCAACAGGGTTGAGCTGGTTGCCTCAAGGCGACCAGCTCATCGCAGTCGGGACGCTCGAAGCCGATCAACCAAATGGTTTCAGCCGCCTGATGACCTTCGCGCCGACCTTCGGCACAACCATTCCGCAATATGACTATCGGGCTTACGATCCAGCCAACATCGGAACGTCATCGACCATCACCTACGCTGATCCAGCGTTCACGCCCGACGAGAACACGTTGGCGTTTTTCACCGTGGATGACCAGGGGACTGTCGCCCTCTGGCTGGTGAGCTTCGACGATTCCGCCAAGCTCGTATATCAGTGGGCTGTTCCGACGGACAGCAAGGTCGACGCCGAGCCCATCTCCGCCTGGGTGGACAACCAGACGCTGATCTTCGCCGAGCCGAGCGATTGGCACGGTGGGCTGCCCGGCAAAACGCTGCTGCAACGATTGACGATTCAACCGGATGGGACCGCGCAGATCGAGACGCTCACGACGCTCGATACCCACGGGAATGAACGCGGCGTCAACCTCGAGGAGTTCGCCTTGAGCTCCACAAGCGGCCGCATCGCGTACCGGTTGCGCCACTTCACGCAGTCATCGACGACGAACGGAGCCTTCGACAGCGTCGACATCATCACGCTGGATCATCCCGGGAGCCCCATCGAAGTCTCGCGCCAGGGCACGGGTTCGGGGCTGAACTGGTCACCGGATGGCAACGTGCTGGCGGCGCCGGTCTCAGGGCAGATTCGGTTCTATTCGTCCGTTGGGGACCTGCTGGGAACCGTTACCGGATTTGACGATCAGTCTTCGCCGGTGTGGGTGAACTCGTCCGAAGTCTGGTTCAACGCGAGCGTCGACGGCCGACAACGGGTGATGTCGGTTCAGGTGCACTGATCGGCGGGATCGTGCGAGGCATCGGATGTATAGCCGAGCGACCCCGGAATCAAGTTGCACTTGCGCTGGGCCGACACCGTTTACGGAGCGCGCCAACACAGAGTCGCACCGAGCGGATTTCTCTCCCATCAAGCACTGTCAACCGCATAGATTCACCTTCGTAGCCTGGGGTCGCTCGACGCCCCCGCTCTCCATGACACCTGCCTCGCCGAACGTGTGTGTGGTCGGCACTGGACCGGCTCCGTCGGCTGTGTCAGCATGTGGCCGACCGGCACATGTACCTTGATTGAGGAGCTGCGCGACGTGCAGGGTGAGGGCGCAGGCGGGGCGACCAGCTATTGGCGGCGCAATCTTTATGTACTGTGGTTCGCCGAGACGCTGACGATCCTCGGCTTCACCATGTGCTACCCTTTCCTGCCCTTCTACCTCGGGAAGCTCGGCGCGAGCACGACCGGCAGCCAGGCACTCTGGACCGGTGCCATGCAGGCCAGCAGTGCTGGCTGTATGGCGCTCGCCGCGCCGCTTTGGGGGATGGCGGCGGATCGCTACGGCCGCAAACCGATGCTGGTACGCGCCATGGTCTGCGGTGCGATCACCACCGGACTGATGGGCCTGGTCATGGCTCCCTGGCAACTCCTGATCTTGTTCATCCTTGATGGAGCGCTCTCCGGGACCGTCTCGGCCGCGATGACCCTGGTCGCCGTCTCGACGCCCAAGGAACGTCTCGGCTACGCCATGGGGCTGCTGCAGACGGCAATCTTCACCGGCTTCTCGCTTGGCCCGCTGCTCGGCGGTGTGCTGGCCGACCGCGTCGGCTACCGCCCAGTCTTCGGTCTCGGCAGCCTGCTGCTGATCAGTGCCGCCGTGCTGGCGCTCGTGCTGACGCGCGAGACGTTCGCGAAGCCAGCGCCGGGACCTTCGGAAAGCACCCGCGGGTCACGACTCGGTCAGCTGCGCGTCATCCTCCTCGCTGGCGCCATGCCGGCCGCGCTCGGCGTCATGTTCGCTCTACGGCTGGCGACCGGAGCCGTCACCCCGGTGCTGCCCCTCTTCGTCGAGCGGATCGCACCAGTTGGCGCGCCGATCGCCTCGCTGACCGGGCTCACCTTTGGCGTCTCCGGCGTGGGCAGTGCGGTCGCTTCGTTGACTCTCGGACGCGGGGCCGACCGTCTTGGGCATCGGCTCGTGTTGATGGTGGCCGGGCTGCTGATGGCGGCGCTCTTCGTCCCGTTGGCGCTGGTCCGTGTGCCCTGGGAACTCGTGGCGTGCTACGGGCTTCTGGGGTTCGCGACCGGCGGCATCACGCCCAGTGCGCTCGCGATCGTCACAAATTTAACGCCGGGCGAGCGGCGCGGCGCGGTCCTGGGTGTGGCGACCGGCGTCGCCTCGCTGGGCGGCTTCATAGGTCCCTTCGAGGGCTCGCTGCTGGCGGCCACGTCCAATCTGCGACTGGTCTTCCTGGTCAGTGGCGGCGTGATGCTCGCCTTCACCCTCTGGCTCGGCGCAGCGCTGCGGCCATCACAATCACTGGCGCTCGAGAGGGCTGACGGCATCAGTCCGCGTAGCGCGCCGCGCAATTAGTCAGACGGCACCCGATCCCTGACAGCACAGCGCCCACGGGGACGGAGCAGCGGGCAACGGAACAACCCCGTGTAGTGTGCGGACTACACAAGCTCCATGCTGCTGACAGATCGGCACATTGTCAGTTCGCAGCCGATCGATCGTCATGTTGGCCTTGTTTGCTTGCCTTTCGCATTTCTTCGTCTGCGTGTCATCGTTGCTCCAAGGAGAGAGTGTCGGGCCCTGAGCCCGGAACAATACTCATTTTGGCGCCCCGGTTTGGCGCAAACGTGGAGAGAATCTCAGAAGCGCTGGTTGTCTAAACGTCTAAATTGGAGTCTCAGATTTCGTTAGATTCGTGACCAACGCTATGCGGCACGAGCCCTCTCAGGGGACATGATCGTCGCTGAGCCCGTTATCGTCCAATTCGTATTCAGTTACGAGTTCATTGGATTCCGGTTCCACTGGCGTTTCGATCATCTTGCCCATGGCTGCGCTAATTCGTTGCAGTAGCTGCGTCTGTCGGCTCTCAATGAAGGCGGTGAAGTTGTCGGTCCGTAGCAAAGAAGGATCAATCAGGTGTGTTCTCAGATGATCGTCGAGTTGGTCCGCGTTTATGGCCGCAGAGTTTTGAATGCGTGAGACGTATTCACTTGGGGCGTAACCGCCGATCACGCGGTTCGTGCGCGCGGGATGGTCAGGGCAGCTTGGTGCTGATCAGCGGCGAAGCCGGTATCGGCAAGACGACGCTGGCCGAGGCGACCGTGACCACGGCGGACGAGGACGGCTTTCTCGTCCTCGAGGGCCACTGCTTCGATAGATCGCGATCCCGAGTCGCTGGCGGATCTTGATCAGACTGGAGCGGTCGGGCAACGGTTCGTCGAAGTGATCGCCCAGATACCAGCGATGGGCGACATTGAGGCTCGCGGTCTCGACCAACTGCCGCTCGGAGCGAATCCCTTCAAGAAACATGATTAAGTGGAAGCGAATGAAGACGACCGGATCGATGGAGGGACGGCCGCGATCGGCGTATCGCTCCACGACCCAATCGCGCATGACCGAGAGATCCAGGATCGCATCAAGATGTCGATTGAAGTGGTTGGCTGGGTCCAGATCCTCGAGGGAAACGGAAACGGGTCGGTCGAGGATACGGCGTTTGGGTGGACCGAGCATGGTGGCCAACCTCGGGAAGATGACATATTGGCACAACACGGTCCTCAGCATACCCTTTCGGCCCACTTTTTCACCGCGCCACTTTCCTTTTTCAGATGACTCATCGAGGGCATGTGCAACCAGTTGTTCCTGGTGCGATGTTGGTATATCCTCGGGCAACGTACTCTGGCACCATCGCGGCACAGGAGATCGCGCTCACGATATGGGCATAGTCTGAGCATGTCAGCACCCGCCCCGCAGATCTTCATTTCCTACCACCGCAGTGACGGCGAGTTCGCGCGTCGTGTCCGCGAACACCTGGTTGCGCGCGGCGTGAAGACCTGGATGGATCAGAACGACATCCCGGTCGGGGCGTACTGGCCTGACGAGATCGACAAAGGGCTGGCCGCGTCGGATACGGTCGTCGGCATCCTCTCGCCAGATGCAGTGGGGTCGCGCAACGTCAAGAACGAATGGGACTGGGCCATCCAGAACGACAAACGACTGCTGCTCTTGCAGGTCAATCCATGCGTCGTGCCGCATCGCTATGTCTCGATCAACTTCATCGACGCGACGTCGGACGATCCATCACAAACGTTCGCCGAGC
Source organism: uncultured Chloroflexia bacterium (assembly GCA_963822235.1). Taxonomy (GTDB): domain Bacteria; phylum Chloroflexota; class Chloroflexia; order Thermomicrobiales; family Thermomicrobiaceae; genus CALAGB01. Next base: position 225,656 of record CAWGGU010000001.1, on the reverse strand, counting down.
TATCTCGAACACTTGGTGTCGCTGAGACGCCCGCAACAAGCTTGGATCACGCCGATCAGGAGACGCAATCGATACGTCACAGCTCGAGTCGCCGGCGAACACGCCTGCTCAAGCCACTTGTCGTGGGTCGGGAGGGGGAGCAGACTCTCCTTCACGCTGCCCTGGCTGAGCTGCAGGAGGGCAACGGCTCACTCGTGCTGATCGGCGGAGAAGCTGGCATTGGCAAGACGACGCTGACGACCTGGCTCGTAGCCGTAGCCGACGAAAGCGGGGCGCTCGCGCTTGCCGGCGGATGTGAAGACCTCGCGATGATGCCGCCATATGGACCGTGGGTTGACATCCTGCGTCAGTGGCCGGCAGACTCCGCACTGCCGTCAGTCCCAGCGGAGTTGCAAGGCGGGGATGCGCTCGGGCGTATCCAGACACAAGCCGCGTTGTTCAATGTCGCGGCGACGTTTTTCAGCCACGCAGCCACGGTCCGACCGCTGGTACTCCTGCTGGAAGACTTGCACTGGGCCGACCAGGCGTCGCTGGACTTGCTGCGCTTTCTCGCGCGTCGGCTCGCCGGCCAGCGCATCATGCTCGTCGTGACCTGGCGTGACGATGAGGTCACCCGCAAACACCCGCTACACGCGGTGCTGCCATCGCTGGCACGTGAGCCGTACGCGGTGCGTCTCGACCTGCGGCATCTGGGGGTCGCTGCAGTGCGTGAGCTGATCGCAGCTCGCTATCAATTAACTCCCGCTGATGCCGAACTACTGACCGCTCACGTCGCCCGATTGAGTGATGGCAACCCATTCTTCGCCGGCGAGCTGTTGCGCGCGTTACAGGAGTCCGGCGCCATCGTGCGCGATGACCTGGGCAGCTGGCGGCTGCAACAGCTGGACGGCGCGCAGGTGCCTGTGCTCATCCGCCAGGTCATCGACGGCCGGTTGGAGCGGCTGGGAGATGCCGCGCGGCGCCTGCTGGAGATCGCTGCCGCGATTGGCTACGAGGTGCCGATCGACGTGTGGGTCGAGGTGAGTGGTGGCGACGACGCAATGCTTGCTGACGCGCTGGAGCGCGCGTCCGACGCCCTGCTGGTCGAGGAGCTTCGCGGCAGCAACGCGGTGCGATTCACGCATGCGCTGGTGCGCGAAACGCTCTATGAGGGGATGGTGGTGCTCCGGCGCCGTGGCATCCACCGGCGGATCGGCGAGGCGCTCGATGGCCAGCACAATCCTGATCCGGACGCTGTTGCCCATCACTATCAGCAAGCTGGGGACCCACGTGCGTACCACTGGCTGATCCGCGCCGCCGAGCGCGCGGAACACTCATTCGCCTGGATTGGCGCGGCACAACGCTACGAGGCTGCACTCACACTGTTGGGCGAAACACCCGAATCGGCGCCTCAACGGGCGTTGCTGCTGTATCGTATCGGCTTTCTGCTGCGTTACGCCGAGCGTACACGGTCGCAGGGATACATCGAGACGGCAGTGCGGCTCGCGATCGAGTCCGGCAATCACGCCGTCGAGGCAGTCGCGCGCTTCGACCACGGGGTCCATCGATTCTTTCTTGGCGATTGGGACGGCGGGCTCGCTGAGATGCGCGCTGCCGACACGCTCTTCGAGAGCTTAACGCCTGCCGAGCAGATATCTGTCATCGGCCGTCCCGGCGTACCGGTTGACACGCGTCCGGTGAATGACAACCGAGGGATGTTGCTGTTTCTGACGTGGGACGGTCAGTTACAGCGAGGCTTGGAAGCACTGCAACAGTACGTTGCCAGTCTTCCAGCGGATCCATCTGCTGGATTAGTGCCGACACGTACGCGCTGGATCGATGGCATCTATGGCCTGATGCTGCATCAGATTCTGCGTGGTGATGTTCCCGGAGCGTTGAGAAGCTACGAGCGCGCCCTTCAGGCATATCAAGCCGTCGATGACACCGTCATGGTGCAAGATCTGATGCGCTTCACCTTGCGCGATCTGTACCTGCCTTACCTCACTGACCATATCGCGGAACGAGCGCAGCTCAGCACGGCATCGGCGCATGCGACGGTAACGCTGCTGCGCGCCGTGAGTCCAGCGCTTGCAGATAACGAGGACGCGAGCACTCCCCTATCGACGTTGATGCTGAACGGTGACTGGGAAACGCTGCGGCGCTCGATCGCGGTGCAGCATGATCTTGCTACGGAGTTCATGCAGGGTGAATATTCGTCCATCCTCGCCTGGCTCGAGCGCCAGTGTGGCGCTCCCGATCAGGTGTGGGGTGTGATCGATGAGTTGCTGCCTGAGGGGCCGGCGACGCCAATGGGCAGGCGGGTGCCATGGACGGTGATCCGACTGCAAACGCTCGCCGCGGAAACGGCGCTCGATCAAGGTGATCTCATCGCGGCACGTACATGGCTTAACGCTCTCGATCGCATGTTCAGCGAGTACAACGCGCTGGTCTTTGGCCACGCGGAATCAATACTCGTACGGGCGCGCTGGCACTGGCTTTCCGGTGCACCGGAGATCGCGGCGCAGCACGCCCGGCATGCACTCGCCCTTGCCAGCACACCTCGCCAACCGCTCGCCCTGATCGCCGCGCAGCGCTTCCTCGGTCAGATCGAGACGGCAGCGAACGAATTGGGTTCGGCAGAGCAGCACCTCGCTGCGTCGTTGCAACTTGCCAAGGCGTGCGAAACGCCCCACGAGATTGCACTCACATGGATCGCATTAGCTGAGTTGCGCGCCGCCCAAGGGCGCAACGCTGACGCAGACTGCCTGCTGACCGATGCGCGATCAACGTGCGAGCGGCTCGGCGCTCAGCCAGCACTCACGCGCATCGCCGCTATCGAGCTGGGACTCAACCAATCACCTTCTTCGTGAAGATTATCTACCCAACGGCACGATTATCTAGGCGTCGTCGCTTGCCGAGCGCGATGCGGGCGATGGCAGCCGATCGATCGTCATGATCCGCTCCCTTCGCCAGGACGAATCGGCGCATACGAGCGAACGGACTGTCATGGGCTGGATGTCATCCAAATCGCGCCGATTGCCGGTTCGGCCCCACAGCTCGCCGACTAAATCCGGCGGCACCGGCACCACTTTTGCCATGTCGAAGGACGAGGGCCGGCCGGGCGCGCTGTTTGGCCGTGCGTTTCTGACACGTGACACGGATATGGGACCATGGAACCGGATAACCAGGTTATCGCTGAACGTTACCAATTGATCCGCCGGATTGGCTCCGGCGGGATGGCTGACGTCTTCCTGGCCCACGACACCCGGCTGGACCGGCAGGTGGCCGTGAAGGTGCTGTATCGATCCCATGGCGCAGACGCGACCATGGTCGAACGCTTCAAGCGCGAGGCGCACGCCGCGGCATCGCTCGACCATCCGGGCATCGTGTCGATCTACGATTGGGGAGAGACCGGCGAGACGTCGTACATCGTCATGGCGTACATCGCTGGCGACAGCCTCAAACAGGTGCTCGGTCAACGGGGACCGCTCCCACAGCCCGAAGCGCTGGGGATCGCTCGCCAGGTCGCCGCGGCGTTGGCCGCCGCACACGCGCAGGGCATCGTGCATCGCGACATCAAACCGCACAACATTCTCCTACGACCCGACGGTCAGGTATGCGTCACGGACTTCGGCATCGCGCGGGTTCTCGACCAGACATCGGTGACTACTGGCCATGTCGTGCTCGGCTCCGCGCTCTATCTCTCGCCGGAGCAGGCACAAGGCCAGGATATCGACACGCGCTCTGACATTTATAGTCTCGGCGTGGTGATGTTCGAACTGTTGACCGGTCGTACCCCGTTCTCTGGCGACTCCTTGCCGTCGCTCGCGCTGCAGCACCTCACTCAGACGCCACCCGCACCGAGTGAGTTCCGTCCTGACATTACGCCGGATGTTGATGCCGTGGTGCTCAAGGCGCTCAAAAAGCAGCCCGGCCAGCGCTATCAGAGTGCGTCAGAGATGGGAGCTGCAATCGATGCTGCCCGGGAGCAGTTGGCGGGCGGAGCTGAGCGGCGGATCGCGACGCCCACGCCACAGCCGCGACCCGCACCGCCGGACCTCGCGGTCACAGCGGCGATGGCCAGCTCGGTTGCCGAAACGACGTTGGCAACTCGCACTCGGGAGCGGGCAGCACGCCACTGGCCCTTGACGTTGGGGTTGGCGGGACTCTTGCTGACCGGGCTGTTTGGCTTGTTCGCTAGCGCAACGGGGCACTGGAGCGGCATCCTTCCGTCGCGTGCTGGTGGCATCGTTGTCACACCGAGCCCCTCGGCGACGGCCAGCCCGCTGCATCTCGTCCAGCCCGCGTCGACGGTCGCAGCGCTCGCCACTCCGAACCCTGCTCCCAGCCCGACGAACACTTCTACGCCCGCAGCGACACCGACTGCGACCAAGGAATCGACGCCAAACGTGAAGTCAACCCCCACTCCATCGCCGACGTCAGGCGCCGGCAACGGAGCCGCCAGCACCGACTCCTACGACTGCTCCGGAACCGACGCCGACCGTCGCCCCAACGACACCGCCTCCGACACCAACGTCAGTGCCGACTCCAAGTCCGACGCCGCCGCCTTCGCCCACGCCAACGCCAATCTCGACGGCGGCGCCCACACCAAGCCCGGCCGCGACCGTTGCGCCGACACCTTCAGGATCGCCTCCACCCTAGCTGAGGTGTCAGCGCGAGCAACGTGCGTGAGGCAAGGTACATCGAGCACGAGTCGGAAACGTCGTGATTTGGTGGGCAATAACGAAGGGCCCGCGTGGTCTCATGTGCTGGACACCGTCGCGGGGTTAGGTTGCCGGCATTCGCTTGCGGACTCGGTCGCCCGTATTGTGAACGTGATCTTTGGCTAAGTTGCCGCAACCATTCATCTGCGGTTTCCAGGGGATTAGTTCAGTCCTCGATACCGTGAGAGCGACGATATTCGATGAGCTGCTGTCGCACGTCGTGGGGCGTCATCTCATCCAGCTCGCGACCGAGAAGCTCGCCGAGTGCCGAACGACTGGTGTAGCCCAACCCTCGCGCCCACTTCCAGAACTCTGTCCAGCTATAGTCGGCCGCGTCGAACGAATCACGCTCCTGAGTCTGGATCTCTTCACGAATCGGCCGCAGGTTGGTGGGAGGCTCGATGGTCTCGATTGGCTCGTCGATGTCCAGCTCGGGCGGGGCAACGACGCGTACTCGGGTCGTCTCGGGCGCGCGAACCGGCTCGGCTGCAGCCGGACGCGGCGCCCGGTCCACATCATCCCCGACTTCATCGGTTGTACCGTCGAAATCGAGAGCAAACTGCGTCCCATATCCCAGAGCCGCAAGCGCGCGGCCGATGGCCTTGGTCTCCGCCTTCTCGATGTAGTCACCGAAATCGGCCTTGGACTCGCTGCCGTAGCCGCTGGCACGTCCGCCGCTCTCGAGAACCACCTCAGCCCGGAAGACGGCGATGTTGTTCTCGTTTGAAACCAGATCGGTGATGACGGCGGCGTCCCGGTGCTCGCTGCGCAGCCAGACGAGGCGCCATTTGACGTCGAGGTATTCGACGTCGCTGCCACGCACGCGGATCTGACGCAAGTGAGCCCGCGGGTCGAACGGCTTCGCGTCCGGGCGTTTGGCCCCGTCGCCATCCATCGTCGCGTCGGTTTTGTCAGGCACGTTCGATCCCCCCTTCCAGCGTCATGCGTGTACGCGCGCGCATCAATACAGTCGAGCCGGTTGGTCCATCTGCCGTCGTTTGCGAAGGTAGCGTGCCATGCCGTCGACGGTCATTTGATATGCCGTGGCGACCTCATAGGGTCGAACCAAACGGTCGTCGCCCGTCGCAGCCACGATCTCGGCATCGCCACGCTCCGTCAGCTCCGCCGTGACCACGGTAGTGTCGCTCTTGTCGGCCAGCCTGGCATCAGCCCAACCTGACCAGAAGAAGAGGCGCGCGAGCAAATCGTCCAAGTGCCAGCTGATGTCGTCGAAGCCGCCGAAGTGCGTCAGATAGAAGCGCGTCGGATTCAACGCGCGCAGCTTCTGGATGCTCTCGCGCCACAGGATGAGATCGAGCTCCGGCGGCACCGTGGGCGGACGGACGTAGGCGGCCGATTCCAACCGCACGCCGCCGACGTCGCCGGTGAAGATCGCGCCCGTGTCGGCATGCTGATAGGCGATGTGGTGCATGGCATGTCCCGGCGTGTGTCGCGCGATCAGCTCACGATCGCCTGCCTTGATGATCGCTCCGTCCTCCAGCACGTCGACACGGTCGGCCGCGATCGGGGCCACCTCACCCCACAGCTCCTCCATGCGATCACCGTAAATCCGCGTTGCACTTGCCATCAGCTTGGTCGGATCGATCATGTGGGGCGCGCCGACCGGATGAACCAAGAGACGCGCTTTTGGCAGCTGGCGCATCAGGACCCCTGCCGATCCGGCGTGGTCGAGGTGGATGTGGGTTACCGCAAGCTGGGTTATGTCCTGTGGATCGAAGCCCGCGGCACGCACGCCCTCAAGCAGCACGTCGATCGATGGGGTGGGACCGGTCTCAATCAGCGTCAATCCGTCATTGCCGGTCAGGAGATAGGACGCGATGACGCCTGGAACGCCCTGGAAGTGGTGGTCGATGATGAAGAGTCCCGGTTCGAGCTGGGTTACGTTGGTGTCTGCCATCCATATCTCCAAGGTTTCGTTGAGGTCATCACCTGAATCTGGCCGTGATCCGCATGCAAACGCGCAAAACCGACCGACACGCCTATCGTAGCAGATCGACCGAACGACTCGGAGCTCGGCTCACTACCATTCACGTTCCGTGCGCACGGTGAGCCCGTCAAAGGCGAGCTCGACGCCCGCTGGAAGTGCTCGGCTGACTGCGGCGTGCGACACCTCATGGCTGACGTGCACGATGTAGCTCTGCCTGGGTCGCACCTCGGCGATCACGTCGAGCGCCTCCCCCAGGCTGAGGTGAGTTGGATGCGGACGCTCTCTCAACGCGTTGATCACCAGCACGTCGGCATCGCGCATCAGGTCGATCGACTCCTGTGAGATCCCCTTGGCATCGGTTACGTAGACCAGCGGGCCGAAGCGAAAGCCGTGCACGATCCAACGTCCGTGCGTCACGGTGATCGGCAGAACCTCACGGCCAAAGAGATCGAACGGCCCGTCGAACACGTTGAGGAGCAAATCCGGCTTGCCGCCATAGAACGGAAACATGTCCTGGAAGGTGTACCCGTATCGGTCGCGTAGTAGCTCCGCCGTGCGCTCGTCGGCGAAGACGGGCAGATGGGCCTGATTCAGCTCGTTGAAGCGTCGCAGATCGTCGATTCCGGCCACGTGGTCGGCGTGGGCGTGGGTGAAAAGGACGGCATCGATCTCGCGAATGCCAGCCGACACGGCCTGAATGCGCAGTTCCGGTGATGTATCAATGAGGATCGATTTTCCGTCGAATCGGACGACGGCGGAGGTACGGCAACGACGATCTCGCGGATCTTCGGACATACATACGGGGCAGGTACAGCCGATCATCGGAATACCGTTCGACGTACCGGTTCCCAGAAAAGTGAGCTCAACCATCAGCAATCAGTCCTTGAAACCTTCATCCGGGCAAGTATACCCGCCGGTCCGGATGGCCGAGGAAAATCGGGGCATCAAAGACGGTACTAATGGGCCGATTGTTCACAGGTACTGCACGCCCGGCGTTCGCTATCATCAGAACCAGCACGGTTCGCACTTCGGCGACCCACGTATCCACTCCAGAAGTGGGGCAGGTCGATGACTCGAGAGTGTAGGACGACAGCGAGTTGAAATGAACGAACAAACGGATCGCCGGACAGGCTGGATCGACAACCTTTCACGGCACCTTTCCCATAGTGACGAGTTAGTCGAGAGCGGAAACACGGTGCAATCACTCTTCCCGATCTTGCAGCACATGGCGGCGCGCATTCGCTCCGACACATCCCTCACCGACCTCCTTTCGGTGCTGGCCGCATCCACGTGTGAGGCGATCGAAACCGAGGTAGCGCTGGTGCGCGTTTTCGATCCGGAGCAGAAGAATCTCTCCGTGCAAGGGCTCCACGGTGTCCCGCCACATCGGGTGGGAAGCATCCTGGGAGAACGCACGGCCGCCACCGAACTCTTCCAGGGATTGCGGCCCGGGTCGTTGATCACCTTCACCCTGGATCGTCCACTGGTGCTCCAGCACGCATCGGATCTGGTGTCGCAAGAGTTCCACGAAATGCATCTGCTTGGGGCACAGCACATTCTGGTGCTGCCGCTCTTCCATCATGGCCGCCTGCTCGGCCGGCTCGACCTGTTGCGCACGCGTGACGATCCGTTCACGGTGGAGGACGGGTCGCTGGCCAACATCCTCGGAACTTCAATCGCTGGCGCGATCTACGGTTTGACGCAGGACGACAATGGCGAGCGCTACAACAGCATCATCGAAGCCAGCTTCGCCTTCCAACGATCGATCGAGCCGCTGGCCAACGTCGGTGAGATGTTCCAGAACGTAGTCGAGACGCTGCGCCAAATCGTGGCGTGCGATCGCTGCTACGGCCTGCTCTGGAATGACTCGCGGCGCGAGTTCTCGCCGGTCGCGGTGAGCGGTGCCGAGCGCGGTACGGTCGATCGACTCAAACAGCTCTCCTTCGTGCCGAGTGCCATCCCGGCGCTCGATCAGATCCTGCACAGCGAAGAGCCGCTGATCATTCCCAACGCCAACAAAACCGAGCTGCTTCCGGCCCAGGTGACCAGCGCTCTCAATCTGAATTCGACCGTCATCGTGCCGCTTCGCGCTCGACAGCAAGAACTCGTTGGCGCCGTCATACTCGATCGATCGGGTACCGAAAGCCAATTCAGCAACCGCGACATCGCCGTGGTGTCGACGATCGCCCCGCATTCGGCCTTGATGATCGAGAACGCGCTCCTCTATGAGGAAGTGCGACGCGGGTCCGACCGGCTGGCGCTCGTCAACGACATCGGCATCGAGCTAGCCTCGCTGACCAGCCTGAACAGCCTGTTCCGGCAAGTTCACCTGCACGTCGCGTCGGTCCTCTCGGCGAATCGCTTCTGCCTGGGACTGTTGCTTCCGGACGGACGGTCGATCGAATACCACTACGCGGTTGAGGATCAAATCTCCGATCTGCCAGTCACGCTTCAGCTCGATGACGGGCCGCTCGGGCTCTGCATCCGTGAGAAACGGCCGATTCTGATGAACGGTCGCGAGCCACGCGACACGCGCGATTGGTTCCCACCGGCAAAGAAGATCACGCCGTCGGAATCGATCCTCGCCGCGCCGATCGTCGTCGGCCAACGGGCCATTGGCGTCATCTCCGCGCAGAGTGATGCTCGGGGTTCCTATTCGCGGCACGACCTGGATCTGCTAAGCACGATCGGCATGCAAACAGGCGTAGCCATCGAAAACGCTCGGGTCTATTCCATGGCGGAGGCACGCGGTGAGCGCCGCGCCTACTTGCTGGATCAGATGATCACGCGACAAGAGGCCGAGCGCAAAACAATCGCCGACGACATCCACAACGACACACTGCAGACCCTGGCCAGCTGCCTCTACAACATCGATCTCATCAGCCGTCGAGCAACGCAGCTGTCGCCGGAGCAGACGCAGGATGAGCTCTGCGGTGTGCGGGACAACCTGGCCGAGAACATCGACCGTCTGCGCCACATCATCTTCCAGATCCGTCCTTCAACGCTGGACATCCTGGGATTGGAGCCGGCCCTCCGCGAGCACGCCAAATACGTGCAGCAGGACTCCGGCATCGATATCTCGCTGGCGGTGAATCTCCCAGAGCGACCGTCGAACGACATGGAGACGGCCATCTACCGGATCGTGCAGGAGACGATCCACCTGGTACGAGGGCGTAGCGGTGTCGAGCACATCGTCGTTCGAATTCGCCAAAAAGGCTCCGCGATCATTGTGACCATCGCCGACGACGGCCGAGTCGGGGCCGCCGAGAATGAGGTTGACGACGAATCGCGAGCATTGCAGGTCTCTGAGTCGGAATTTTCGATCATCGCGTTGCGCGAGCGCGTAGAGCTCGCGGGCGGTCAGGTGAAGACGGCGAGTCTTCCGACCGGCGGATCGACGTTGCAGATCATTTTGCCTTACCGGAGCGCGCAATGAACCAACGGACGCCAAATCTCCATCCCGTCGACAAGGCCGTGAATTTCCTGGTCGGCATTCAGACCGCACTCTGCGGGGCGCCGACCATATCAGATCTCATGGAGGAGACCGTCGAGCAACTGCGACGGGTTCCTGGCACGATCGCGGCCTGGATCTACCAACGAGACGAGCGTGGCACATTCAGCATCGTCCATTCCTGGTTGGCTCCCACAAACGGCAGCGAGCCGATTCCGGACGAAGAACTGAGCCAGCACCTGCACCAGCGCTGGATCGCGGCGCATGGCGCGGACCACTCGTCGGAGGACTTCGGCTATCCGTTCGTACCGCCCGGCTACTCGAGTCACACGATCACCCCGATGCTGCTGGCTGGAGAGATGATCGGCGCAATCGCGGTCGAGCGACGGGACGGAGAGATCTATCCATATGAGATAGCCGACATCGGCGCCATCGCAACGGTTGCCGCGATGACCGCGCAGAGCCTGCAGATTCTGGTGCTGCGGGCGCGCCTGATGGAGCAGGAAGAGCTCGCCGACGTCGACCATCTTCGTCGCGAGATCGGCCGCGCCCTGCACGACGGCATCGTTCAGGATCTGGCCTACATGAACCTGAAGCTCGAGCTGCTGGTGCGCCAACTCGAGCCGCAAGTGCCGGAAATGGCCGAATCCGCCAGTCAGATCCAGAGCCAGGTCAATAGGTCCATCACAGATATGCGCTCGATGATCTCCGACCTACGACGGCGACAGCATCCGGCGCCAGGCATCACCGCGCAGTTGCGCGATATCGCCTTGCATATTCCGGATTACATCCCGCGAGATATGGAACACGATCGACAGGGAATGGAGCTCGCGCCCGAGATCGAACGAGCGGTGATCGGAATCGTGCGTGAGTCGATTCAAAACATCCGTAAGCACGCCGTCGCGTCGGACGTGCGAGTACAGGTACAACTCGAGGACGACGAATTACTCGTGACCGTCGCTGACGACGGCGTCGGATTCGAATCCGGCATGCCGGTGGCGCGAGAAGGTCATTTCGGCATGGAGCAGATGCGGGAACTTGCCGAGGACATGGGAGGATCACTGTTGGTCGAATCAGTACCAGGCAGCGGCACCCGCGTCCACGCGCGTATCCCGCTCGTCGAAGCTCAGTCGGATCGGTAGGAGGTTACTGGGGTGGGCGAACAATCCATTCGAGTCGTAGTCGCTGACGACCATGATCTGTTTCGCGAGGGCCTTCGGCAGTTGCTGGAGACGATCCCCTCCGTTCAGATTGTGGGTGAGGCATCGGATGGGCAGGAAGCGATTCGGCTTGTGGCCGATTCACAGCCTGACGTCATCCTGATGGACATCAATATGCCGCGCGTCGATGGATTGCGCGCGACCGAATACATCGTCAAGCACTATCCGGAAACGAACGTGATCGTGCTGACCATGTATCAGGACGACGAGTATGCGATCCACGCGATTCGCGCTGGAGCCAAGAGCTATCTGCTCAAGAACAGCCGCTCGGACGAGGTGATCGAGGCGATTCACGTGGCGGCCAACGGCGGATCGACCATCGACGCCGCCCTGGCGCCCGCGTTGATGCGCGAGTATCACAGGTTGCTGACCAAGACGCCGACGAACAACCAGCGTCACCTGAGTGATCGGGAATCGACACTGCTGCGGCTGCTCGCCAGCGGCTACAACAACCGCCAGATCGCCGATCAGCTTGATCTCGCCGAGAGCACGGTCAAGAACAACCTGTCGTCGTTGTTCCAGAAGATCGGGGTACGTGACCGCACGCAGGCGGCCCTTTACGCCATCTCGCAGGGATACGGTTCCAAGCCGGCTGACGCGATCTAATCACACGCAATTTGGCCCGCCTCTTGGGCGTGCCCACTCCGCAACTGGTCGTGTAGACTGGCCAGAACCGGAGTGGGCACGCCCAATTTGTGTTGAAACGACGCGAGATTCAGGGCAGTGAGGGGATGGTCAATGAGCGGGCAAGCGTTGGACGGAATTCGGGTCGTCGATTTGACGCGCGTCATGACGGGGCCCTATTGCACGATGCTGCTGGGCGACATGGGCGCCGACGTCGTCAAAATCGAGCAGCCAGGTAAAGGGGACGACACGCGCGCCTGGGGTCCACCTTTTATCGAAGACATCAGCGCCTACTACCTCAGTGTCAACCGCAACAAACGGAGCATCACCCTCAACCTGAAAAGCGACGGCGGGCGGGACATCCTCTGGAAGCTGATCGAATCGGCCGACGTCGTGGTGGAAAACTTCAGCCCTGGCACGGTTGGTCGGCTGGGGTTCGGCTACGAGGCCGTCAAAGTGCGCAAGCCGAACATCGTCTATTGCTCGATCTCCGGATTCGGTCAGGAGGGACCGTCGAAAGACCGCACCGCCTACGACCTGATCGTCCAGGGGATGTCAGGTTTGATGAGCGTCACGGGTGAGGCGGACGGTGGGCCGACGCGTTTCGGAGTGCCGATCGCCGACATCGCCGCCGGGATGTTCGGCGCCTATGCCATCGTCAACGCCCTGTTCCATCGCGAGCGAACCGGTGAAGGACAGTACATCGACAACTCGATGCTGGGCGGCCAGGTAGCGCTCCTCACCTATCAGGCCGGCATCTACTTCGCCACGCGTCAGGCGCCGCAACGCACCGGCAACGCCCATCCGATCGTCGCGCCCTATCAAACATTCCGCAGCAAGGACGGCTATGTGAACCTGGCGTCGGGAAACGACGGCATCTTTTCGCGTCTGTGCAACGCCATGGGGCTGGAGCGACTCCTCGACGACCCCCGCTTTTCAGACAACGTCGGTCGCATCACCAACCTCCCGGCTCTGGTCGAGGAGATCGAGTCTTCCTTCAGCCAGTACACCACCGAAGAGATCGTGCAGAAGCTCGATACCGCGGCCGTACCCTGCGGGCCGATCTACACCGTCGACCAGGTCTTCGCCGACCCCCAGGCGAAGCACTACAAGCTGAGTCAGCGCGTGCCGCATCCGACGCTGGGGGAGGTCGACCAGGTCGGATTCCCCTACGCCATGAGCGGAACGCCCTGCGAGATTCGGCTGGCGCCGCCGCTGCTCGGGCAGCACAACGACGAGGTGCTGTCGGGCCTGGGCTTTAGCCCCGAGCAGATCGCCGGGCTCCGTAATGAGGGAGCGATCTAACGCCGGTTTCGGCGATCGACGTTAGAATAAGAACACGATGGATCCGCGATCTCCGTCAGTCTCCTCGAAAGGATGCAATCATGGCTAGCGATCAACTGCGTGTCGGGCTCGTGCAAATGAACTCTCGCTCGGATAAGGAAGCCAATCTTGCGACCGCCGAACGGTTGATCGACGAGGCAGCCGAAAAAGGCGCTCGACTGGTCGGACTGCCGGAGTACGTCTCGTATCTCGGGCCGAAAGAATTGCACGAGGAGAATGCCGAGCCGATTCCGGGGCCGACGACTGAGCGCTTCGCCGCCAAGGCTCGCCAGCACGGCATTTACTTGCTGGGTGGCTCGATCCTCGAGCGCTCCGACACGCCCGGCATGTACTACAACACCAGCACGTTCTTCGGACCCGACGGCCCGCTGTTGGCCACCTATCGCAAGATCCACCTGTTCGACATCGACATCACCGGCAACGTCAGCGCCAACGAATCCGCGACCATCCTGCCGGGCGATAACGTGGTGACGGTCGAGATGGATGGCCACACCATCGGGCTCTCGATCTGTTACGACCTGCGCTTCCCGGAGCTCTATCGCATGCTGGCGTTGGACGGAGCCGAGGTTCTGTTCGTACCGGCTGCATTTACGCTGTACACGGGTAAAGACCATTGGCATACGCTACTGCGTGCTCGTGCCATCGAGAACCAGTGCTACGTGCTGGCTCCGGCGCAGATCGGCCCGCACGACCCCAACGCACAGTGCTACGGGCACGCCCTGGTAGCCGATCCGTGGGGAACGGTGATCGCCGATGCGCCCAACCACGAAGGCGTCGTCATCGCCGACATCGACTTCGACTACTTGAGGCAGGTGCGCGCTCAGGTGCCGTCTCTGGCCAACCGTCGCCCGAATGCGTATCAGCGCGAGACTGTGAGTGTGTAGAAGGTTCGATACCCCACCCAAATCCTGAATCGCATGTATCAGGGCGAAGCCGAGCTTCGCCCCATTTTTTTGTTGCGTGAGCGCATAGCGGGAGTCGCCTCACTGGGGCTGGGCGTGGTCTCCCTCGGCATCGGGCTCATCACGACTTGATCTCTTGACAAACACATAAGTCTTTGCTTATATATTCTCATGCACAACGTCATGAGCCATGAAGATGTCTATCACGCCATAGCCGCCCCAACGCGTCGGGCCATCCTCGATGAACTGAGTGACGGCGAGCGCTCGGTCGGGCAGCTTGTGGAGCAGTTTGACGTGACGCAACCCGCCATCTCGCAGCATCTGAAGGTGCTGCGCGAGGCGGGACTGGTGACGTGGCAGTCATCCGGTCGCGAGCGGCGCTATCGCCTCAACGCCGTGCGGCTGCGTGAGGTCTACGACTGGGTTGGCCACTACCGGCAATTCTGGCACGGCAAGCTGGATGCGCTGGGCGCGTATCTGGATCAGCAATGAGCGGCAGCGTTCGTTTTGTCGTCACATATCCGCATCCTCCTGAACGTGTCTGGGCGGCGTTGACCGAGCGCGATGCGCTGGAAGCCTGGCTGATGCCCAACGACTTCGAGCCGATCGTCGGGTATACATTCAACTTCCGAACGTCGCCCGCTCCCGGGTTCGACGGCATCGTCCACTGCCAAGTGCTCGAGGTCGAGCGGCTCCGCCGCCTCTCCTACAGTTGGCGCGGAGGGCCGATCGACACCACGGTCACGTTCACGCTGGAGCCGGTGTCTGACGGAACCCGGCTCATGTTCGAACAAGTGGGCTTTGCCGGAGTCACGGCACGGTCGGTCGGCTGGATGTTGGGGCAAGGCTGGCGACGCATGTCGCGCGAGAGCCTGCCACAAGTGCTCGATCGCATCGGCTCCGGGCTGCCGCCAAAACCAGACACTGAACCGGTTGAGGACAGCGGCCCAACGAAGCGCATGCGGGCCAGCATGTGGCTGACCTCCCGGGTCATCCAGGTCTTTGGGCGCAAGCCCGGCGTCGAAAGGCCCACGCCGAACGATCGGAGCAAATAGCTGCTCGGTTGCCTGTTGGGCACGGAATCTGGTCGTTGTGAAGGGAATGGGTTCAGCATGATCACGAAAGCGCGCGCCATAAACGTCTACGTCGGGGATCAGGAGCGGGCGGTCGACTTCTACGTCAACAAGCTCGGCTTCGACAAGCTGCGCGACGAGCCGAACGGGCCTGATGCGCGCTGGATCGAGGTGTCACCTCCGGGCGCTGAATCGGTTCTGGTCCTCTACACCCCGCCCGGTTTCGAGGACCGCATCGGCACCTTCGCCAACATCGTCTTCGACTGCGACGACATGGATGCCACCTACGAGCAGATGCACAGCCGTGGCGTCGAGTTCTCGCAGCCGCCGGAAGTACAGCCCTGGGGCATGAAGATGGCCCTCTTCAAAGACGCCGACGGCAACGAATTCGTGTTGGTGCAGTCGAACCTGTAGCCATCGGCCGGACCAGGCGCTCCTCTTGCAACTCAGCGATCAGGAGCGCCAGACGGTCTCCATACGCGGCAGGTCGCTCTTATCCTCCTCCACCTGCGTGCTCATGATCAGCGGCGCGCTCGGCCCCAACGGGGGATGATCTTTATTGACCATCTCACTCGTCACCTGTGCCGAGAGGAGCACGCCCGGAACTCCGGCGCCAGGATGTGTCCCCGCGCCAACGAAATAGAGCCCGCGGACGTCGTCCGAGCGATTGTGCTGCCGGAAATAGGCGGACTGAAACAGCGTCGGCTCGACTGAGAACGCGGATCCGAGCCAGCTACCGAGATCTTCGGCAAAATCGAGCGGTGTGAAGCGATGCTCGCAGACGATGCTCTCTTGCAGACCGCTGAGCCCGAAATTGTGCTCCAGCGTTTGGATGATGCGATCGCGGAATGGGTCGGCCTCCCGCTCCCAATCGATGCCATGCCCCAGGTGCGGCACCGGCACCAGCACATAGAGACTCTCGCCCCCCTCTGGCGCCATGCTGAGATCAGTCTTGGAAGGCGCGTGCAAGTAAAAGGCGAGGTCGGTTGGGAGTCCCTCTTCATCGAAGAGCTGACGCAGCAACTTTGTGTAGTCAGGCGGCATGACGATCGTGTGGTGCTTGAGCTGCGCGTATTGCCGGTTCAAGCCCAAATAGAGCAGGAAACAACTCATGGAGTGTCGGTATCGGCCCAACCGGCGCCTCGTCGTGCGACGCTGGTAGCGCGGCGGCAACAATTCGAGCTGAGTCCGCACCACGTCACTGTTCGCTACCACTGTCCCGGCGAGAAGCTCGCCGCCGTTGCGCGTCTTGACTCCCGCCACACGTCCCTTGTTCACCAGAATTTCGTCGACCGGCGCGTTCACGATCACGCGACCGCCGAGATCCTTGAAGAGTCGCTCCATGGCCTGCACCACGCTGTACATCCCGCCCATGGCGAAATGAACGCCATGCTCGCGCTCCAGATAGGGGACCATGCTGTAGATGGCGCTGGCGCGCATTGGATTTCCACCGATGAACAGAGGGTGAAACGAAAAGACCGTGCGGAGGTTGGGATCGTGAAAATAGCGCGAGACGAGCTGGTAGACGCTGCGATCGGCGCGCAACCGAGCGAGATGAGGGACGGCACCGAGGAAGGTGGAGATCTTGTTAAATGGCTTACCGGCCAGATCATCGAAGGCGCGTTGGTAGATCTGCTCCGTGGCCGCCAGGAAGTCGCGCAACCCTTGAACATCGCGCGGATCGAACTTGGCGACCTCCTCTTCGTCCTGCGCGGTGCCAAGCCCGTAATCGAAGTGGCGACCATCCGAGAAATAGATGCGATAGGCGGGAGAGAGCGTCGTGAGGTGCACGTCGTCGTCGAAACGGCGACCTGCCAGCGACCAGAGATCGCGCAGCAGGTCCGGCGCCGTGATAAGCGTGGGGCCCATATCGAACGTGAAACCTGCGTCCTGCAGCTGATAGGCACGCCCGCCAACACGCTCACGTGCCTCGACCAACGTGGCGTCGTGGCCGGTCGCCTGGAGACGAATGGCCGTGGCCAGTCCGCCAAGCCCCGCGCCAACGACGATGGCGCCGTCAGGTTGAGGTTCGTCGGACAAATCACCAGACGTGGAGAACATGTCGATGTGGTAGTAGCTCAAGGTTGAACAGCCTCCTGAACAAACGATGTTTCGTGAGACGTGGACGGGACTGACAAAGCACGCACGCTCTGTTCGACCTCTCTCAAGATGCGGGCGCGCTCGCTGGCGTGGCACAGATAGACTGGAGAGCCGAAGCGCAGCGTGAGCTGTGTGCGATCGCGCGTCTCATAGGCCAGGCCAACGGGAATGATCGGGACGAGCCTGCCTGAACGTTGCGCGCGTTCCACGAGACGAAGATAGCCGGATCGAAACGGGAGGAATTCCTCGCCGTTCTGCTTGGGTGTGAACGTCGGATCGATGGTGGGATAGCCCTCGGGAAAGAAGACGACCGCCGCGCCGGATCGGAGGAGATCATCAACCTCTTCGACGGCCCGCCTCAAATACGCACGCCGTTCACTCGAGCGATAAGCGGACTGTTCCCGTCGACCGGTGATCTCCGGCCGCAGCACCACGGGCCAGCCGGCCAACCGGCACAGTCCCTCCATCAGACGGCGCGCCGGACGCCGCTCGATCCAGTCGAGACCGACCAGGATGTGGAGGTGTCGACGGGACTGCGCCAGCAGCGCGACTCCGTCATAGAGATGGTGGTAGTGGCGACAGACCAGCACGACAGGTCCATTGGACGGCACGTGTTCCTGCCCTTCGACGGCCAGATCGAGCCTGGTCGTCGCGATGAGTCGAGCACCAAGCTGCATCATCGTTTCCGAGACGGTTCGAGGCTGATCGGCGGGTTGCACTGAAATCGGCACCGCAGCCGTCCGCTGCGACCACCAGGCATAGATGGCCGGCACGCAACCGGCGAAGATGGCCACGATCGTGGGCTGCCAGAGCCCGACGCTCAGGCTCAGCGCCATGGCGAACCCCATGTTGGCCAGATAGATGCCGAGCGGCACCCAGGCGGGAAACTCATCGATTCTGGCGGGCTGACGCCAGAGGAGCCTGCTGATCGTCATGAAGAGGATGCCGGTCAGCGTCCATCCCATGAAGTTCTGGATCGGCATCCCGAAGTAGGGCCCGGTCTCGAACCAGGTCCAAAAGCGGATCGGCATGGACGAACTCGCCATGGCCGGGTCGAGCACCAGATCCCACACCGTCAGGAGATACGCTCCGATGGCCACCGCCCAGACGGCCTGATGCCGTTTGACGCGCGTCGCCGCCAGCACGTTACCCAGCAGAAACGCCGAAAACCCGATCAAGAACCAGGAGAGTGGAATCGTGAACGGGACTCGGCCAAGAACCTTAAGACCGAGTCCGTCGGTGTAGGCATAGTTGCCGAATGGCCAGCCCGTGCCGGTGCCGATCAGTTCGGCGCTCAGAGAGCAGAAGACGGTGACGACGAGGAAGATAGCGGTGCGTCGGAACCCCAGAAAGACCAATCCGAAGGCCAGCATCGTCGCCGCGCCCAGGATGATGTGGAGCGACCCGGCATAGGTCATGCCGAAGCTGAAGACCTGCGAGCCAAAACGGCTGCCGGCCCAAAGCTCAGGATGCGGTAAGGCGATCAGCAAGCCACCGAGTCCAAAGGCGAGGGCAATGAGATGCCCGCCGAAGAGAGAGCGGATCGAAGTCATGGAGTGCCTCCGCGGGCCAGCGCACGGCCCCGCCAGGTGAAGCGACGACGCAGGGTGCTTGCCATCACGAGCATCGTTGCGGGCATGTCGAACAACGGTGACGCCCAGAACGTCCACGGGCGCCGAGGGTAAGCGCGACGAATTCCGACCAGCACCCCGGCCCGGGTGATGACCAGAATCGCCTGCAATGTGGCAAACCAGCCCGGCAAGCCGAGAACCCGAGCAAGCACGAGCAACGGAAGAGGGGCTGACTGAACTGTCACGATTTCGAGCAGGTGGAGTAGGTCCGCCAACCCGAAGAACTGGTCGCGCATCGGCAAGGAACGCGGCCACTCGCGTAGCGTGCTCCAGCCGTTCGAGTACATGCGCGCCGAAACCAGATCGCCCGCCTCGAAGAATCCGACCGGTTCGCCGGACGCGGCCACGATGCGAGCCAGAGTGACGTCCTCGCAAATCGAGCCTCTGACGGCCGCGAACTCACCAACGTGTTGAAGCAGCTCACGACGAATGAGGAAGCACTGCCCGTTGGCCTGGACATTGGACGGATCGTGGGTGATGTTGCCGGGAATCCCGAAGCGGTAGACGAGGGTCGTCAGGAACGAGGGATGAACCAGTCCCTCCCCGAGAGTCTCGATCTCTTGACGGGTTGCGACGCTCAGCATGGCCAGCCGACGCATGCGAGCAAAGTCGAGGAGGGAGCGGGTCAGCGCTTGGCGCGGCCGTACATCGGCATCGATCGTCAGGATCCACAAGATCGAAGCATCCGTCGCCTCAAGACCACATTGAAGGCCCCAGGCTTTGCCGTTCCAGTCGTCGGGGATCGGTGACGCGTCAATGAGACGGATACGGGAGTCGTGTGACGCGAAACTACGAACCAGCTCCTGCGTTCCATCGACCGATCCACCATCGACCACCAGAATCTGACTGACTTCGGAGTCCTGCGTGGTCAGCCCCTCGAGACAGGGCGACAAACGATCGGCTTCGTTCAACACAGGGACGATCACGGCAACCCGCGCGGTCCCCGCGCGGCCGCTCTCGGGGATGACCGCCGCCCGCATCCCGGTGCGCAGCAGCCGCCAGAGCACGCGGATCCCGAGCAACGCTTGTGGCACGGCGATGATCGCGGCCGCAAGCGATGCGCGCCGAATCCTTTGACGGGTCATCAGATCTCTCGCAGCGAGGTGAGCGGGGCGGGAACTCGTCGCCGCGGAGTGACCTCGCCCCGACGCCAGAGACGATCGACCAGGAGCGCGATGGCCGCCTCCTCGATCTTCTCGCGTCGTGAGGTGGACGCGCGTCGCCGCAACGTGTCGTATCCGCGTCGTTCTATGACCGTCAGGATGCGGCGATAGAGACGCGTCGCCAGAAGGATCGGCAAGCGGCAGTCGGACGGCAGCAGCCAGATGCCCGGCATACTCTGCTGGTAGAGCGCCCGGGTACGTGCCACTTCTTCGCGCATGAGCGCACGAAATCGCTCGTCAGGTCCAGACCTGGAATCCCGGAGCCTCAAGAGGTCAGCGTGTGTCAGATCGAACCTAACCAAAGTATTTTTTGGTAGGTAAAGACGGCCAAAAGAAAGGTCCTCTCCCACATCGCGGAGGATATTGGTGCGTTGCATCGCGGCGCCAAGATCGGCGGCAGCCTTCAGCGCGGCATCGGAAGTCGCCCCGAGGACGTGCGCCATTCCCAAGCCGACGGTCGACGCCACGTGATAGCAGTAACGGTGTAGCTCGACCTCCTCTTCAAAGGCCACCGGCTCGAGATCCATGCGCAGTCCGTCGAGCAGATCGATCAGGTGCTGAATCGGAATCCCGTACTGAGCGATCACGTCCGATAGTTCGGCAGCGAGCGGTTCCCGTGGACCGGCCCACGCCCGCCCGCCCTCGAGCCAGCGCTGCCAGGAATCGAGCTCATTGATTACGTCGCTCTTTGATCGGCCCGGCACTGGCTCGTCGACGAGGTCGTCGACTTCGCGACAGAACGCGTAGAAGACGGTCGTCGCCGCTCGTTTCTCCGGGGGCAGAAAGCGAGCAGCGAAACTGAATGTGCGGGCGTGGACCGACATTGATTGCTGAATGGATGCGCCAGGGTCGACACTGGCGGACTGGAGCATGGATGGGAGCGCCGGTTTCGTCGACATCAAAACAGCTTCCTTACTCGCTGCGTCCGAAGCGATTGGATCAGAGGGAGGCTAGTCGCCGCGAGGTCGCAGCCCGTCGATCATGACGTCGATCATCATGTCGGCCATCTCCTGGCCCGACAGCGGCGTGAAGCGCTGCGACACTTGCACCGTCTCGATGATCGCCAGAAACGAACCCGCCAGGAGCCGCTGGTGTGGCATGACGTGCATTCCACGATCACGTGCCGCGGCAAACGCGACCTCGATCGGCATCACAAGCGAGCGAAGCGCGATCTGCGTCAGACGGCGCGCGTGCACCTCCGAGATGGCTGGCATGTCCGAGCGAATCATGCGCGCCAGATCGAACGGCGGCTGTGCCAGCAGAAGGGTGGCGGCGCTTCTGAGCTGCCGCCCCAGGTCTTCGCCAGCGGCGGCGATCACACGTTCGAGCTCGACTCGGGTTCGCTCCAGGCCGCGCTCGGTTACCTCTACGAAGAGTTGTTCTTTCCCACCTGGAACGTGGTGATAAAGCGATGCCTGGCGAATTCCGAGCTCATTGGCGATGTCTCGCAACGTCACGGATGAATACCCGCGTTCGCTGAAGAGTCGCTCAGCTACGAACAAGACTCGCTCGCGTGCCGCACTGCTCTCCTCTCCGGCCATCGAGCCAACCTACCTTTCGTTAGGGAACTCTACCGAATATCCGTTAGGCTGTCAACGTTCGACGCTCACGAGTTGGTATTTAACCATGCGCATCTCGGTTATCGCTCGATACCTCATTGGAACGATCGCCTGACCCGCGTATGCTCATTTTGGCGCGCCTCAATCAATCACGTACCGATCGGCCGACTATCGCATCAATCTGGAGAGTCCATGTCGATTCCCGACCGCTCCATCTCGAACACGCCTCCCGACGTGATCGGCGCCGAGAGTCCACGGATTCGCGCGATCCGTCGCGCGTTGATCGTGGTGGCTCATCCGGACGACGTTGAAGCGCATTGCGGCGGAACGGTCGCCCGCCTTGCAGCAGGTGGCTGTGATCTGCGCCTCATCGTCTGCACCTCCGGCGAGAAGGGGACGTCCGACCGTGGCATGAGCCCGGAGCGGTTGGCCGAACGGCGAGAGGCCGAACAGCTGGATGCGGCTCACGTGCTCGGAGTCACGTCGACCACGTTCCTTAGGTACCCCGACGGCGAGGTTTCCAACGATTCGACGTTCCGTGGTCAGATCGTGCGTCAGATTCGCATCCAACGTCCCGACCTGGTCCTGACGCACGATCCGGAGTTTCCCTGGCCGGCCTACACCGCCCATCGCGACCATCGCGCCGTTGGCAGGGTGACGCTCGACGCGCTCTACCCCGATGCGCGCGACCACCTCTTCTTCCCAGAGCAGATCGCGCAGGAGGGTCTCGAGCCCCATGTGACGCCTGAGGCCTGGCTGATCATGTCGCGCATTCCCGATCTCTTCATCGACATCGAGATGACCATCGATCAGAAGATTGACGCCCGGCTGAAACATGCGAGCCAGCACTCCGACGCGTCGGCATTGCGCCGGTCGTTCCGCGCCCGTGCCGCCGATCTCGGATCCGAGGCGGGTCTCACCTTCGCCGAGGCACTCAAGATCGTGCGCTTTGCGTAGCCAACCCAACGTGAATTCGACCGCATGACGATGAACGCCCGGAACGCAAATGGGCGGCGCAAATGACGCCGCCCACTGGACTGTCCAACCTGACCCGCCGGTCCGCTCAGGACGAACTTGATGATGCAGAAAGAAGCAGATTGAGTCCGTCATAGATCTTCTGGCGCTCATGAGAACTGAAGCGTTCGATGAGGCCATTGAGATGATCGGCTTTGACCGGGTGTAAATGCTCGATGACCTTGACCCCGTCGGGCGTAAGCAAGTTGAGCACGACGCGTCGGTCGCTGGGGTCATCATCCCGACTGGTCATCCCCCGATGCACCAGCCGATCGAGTATCCCCGTCACCGTCGGAGTGGAAACCTTGAGACGCTGCGCGAGCGTCGAAACCCGCGTTGGGCCATCGCAGTAGAGAATGTGCATGACACGAAGCTGTTGGAGGGTGAGCTGTGGCCAGTGCTCGGCAAGTGACTCGACACCAGGCTGAAACTGAACGAACGCACGACGGAGCAAATCCACCAAGCCGTCGGCATCCGCGACGTCAGCCGCGCCATCGGTCGCGACTGTGGAAATCATAGGCAGACGTTTCCCCTTCCTCTCTCCAGGCCAACCGGTCCCACGATGACCTGAAGCGCCACCACCTCTTCCCCGGACGCGCCGGAAGACAGGCGCCTTGCCGGAGCGGAAATCTCTTCAACCCCAATCCCGCGCATAAAGTATAGCCCTAATAATCACCATAGCACAATGCGCAATGCTTCACTGACAACAGATTATGGGCGAAAAGTGCGCAAGCCGATGTCCGCACGGAAGCGTAGGACGTGAGATAATAGCGGTTGGAGTCGTTGAGGACGCAGATTCGCGATTGTCGCGGGAGCTCGCCGCAAGTCCAGTCGACACTCCGGTTCAGTGACGTAGTCGCGCGACGATTACGCGTGACGTGATTGTGTGAGCCCCGCCTAGCGTCAAGGTAAGGAACGTATGCCCGAGTACGAGAAACTGACTGCCGAGCCCCGCTCGACTACCGGCAAAGAGGTCAAACGCCTGCGGCGCGTCGGCATCCTGCCCGGCATCGTCTACGGTCCGGCGATCGACGAGCCTCAGAAGATCGGCATCGGGGTGCGCGAATTCGACCGCGTCTTTCAGTCGACCGGATCGACGTCGCTGATCGAACTAACGGTCGGCGACGCTATGCACACCGTCTTCATCCGAGGGGCGCAGCGTCACCCGGTGCGTAACACATTTCTCCATGCGGAGTTCTACGCGCCGAATCTCAATAAGGTGACTGAAGTGACGGTCCCGATCATGACCGTTGGTCATCCGGCCGCGAATTCTGACGGCGTGCTGAATCACGGTCGCGCCGACGTGCAGGTGCGTGGCCTACCGGCCAACATCCCGCAGCACCTCGAGGTCGACCTCTCCAAGCTGAAGGAGATCGACGACATCATGACGGTTGGCGATCTCACGCCTCCGGCCGGTGTCGAGATTCTCACTCCTGCCGAGGAGATGGTCGTACGTCTGTCAGCACAGCAGCGTGCTGCACAGCCTGAAACGGCTGAAGGACTGGCCGCCGAGGCGACTGGCGACTTCCCAGCTGAGGTTGACGAGGGCGCCGAGCCCGAAGAGGAGTAGCAACCGCGCGACTACGGATTGCCGCGTAGTCGACCTGGAAGCGAAAACGATACGCGGCGGGCAGCCGCGGCGCCGAGCAGTACCATACTGGCTACGCTCAACGCGCCGATTCCGATTCGCCCGCCGCGTCTTCTTTTGCCACCCAATGCCACTTCCGGAGACAGCGACCAGGAGTTGCTCGTGCGAACGACGATGCGTCGCACTAAGGGGGACGTGACCTCGATCTCGACCTCTTGCACCGTCAAGCCGTTGGCGCCTGACTGCGGCAAGATATCTGGCGATCGATCGGACGAGCGCAACGAGCGGCTCGTCAGGCGCAACACATCGGGCACGATGTCGATGAGCGCGTCGGCTAACGGGGAGCGCAGCCAGTGGCGACTTCCACGTTGTCGGGCGACCGCTGGGCGGCGGTCCGATTCGAGATCGACCTGCACTGGTACCGCCGGAAGCTGTCTACCCATCCCGCACTCCATCTCTACTGACGCTGTTCGAATTTGACTGCGTGCTCTCGTGATCTTAGTCGCTCCAACGTGTCCGTTCAACCGCTGGTTTCGGATTGGACTTCCTCGGTCTGTGCCTGCTTGGCCTCACGCTCGGCCGTTTCGCGCGCCATTCGTTCTTTCCATTCCACTTTTGCCGCCGCGACTGCCTCATCACCACCGAGGTACTTCTCGATCAACTCCTTGAAGCCGAAGACTACGTCGACCTTGACCTCTTTTTCGGCGTACTTGTTCACCACGTGCTCATACTGGGTCCAATACCAGTCTTCCCCACCACCCGCGTGAAACTCCCATTCGGGCCGTACCTGAACGATCAGATTTCGGTCCGGATCGTAGTAATCGAAGATGAAATCGATGTCGCGGGGCCGCTTGCAGACCGGGCATCGCGTGCGATGCATCGTTCCCAGCAGAATGCCAAGACGTGCATCCGGGTGGGTGCCGACGTTGACCTGGCGCGCCACCGGCGGACTCCAGATCGCCTGACAGCTCACGCAGCGCATCTCGACTTCCGTATACTCGGTCTCCAGCATGTGTCTCCTCCGTCGGATCGCGATGTTCGTGGTGTTTCGCGCCCGTTCCACCAGTGTTGCGCGTTCCACGACCAGACTCTTTGAGCGCATCAGCCGGGCTGTCGCCTCAGTTGGCTCCAGCGTACCGCACGTCGAAATGCACCGGCTCGCTCGCGAAAAGTGATTATAGTTCACGACCCAGCGAGCTCGCAGTGATGAATGGTGATCCGATGAAAGGAGATTCAATGTGGGACGAGAGGTATCGGGGGGTTGGCCACGTACCTCTCGTTGCTCAGTAAATCGCGTTGAGCGTCGACAGTGTATGAATGTCTAGCCGAACCAGCTACTCGGTTCGATCTCGACGCTCGCGAGGTCGACGATCGGAATCGCGGCCGCGGCACTAGGGGTCGGCGAGAACAGGCACTCCAACCTTCCTTGCAACGAATCGATCGCTGCCTGCTCCGTTTCACCCGTCCCAACCAGGACGCGATGCGTTCCTTCGTCGCTCAGATCTGCCGCCAGCGGAACGACGCCCAGCGCGATCCATTGTGACGAAGAGGGTTGCGAGGTGTAGTACTCGATTGACCGGCCGCTTCCATGCAGAATTCCACGCGACGTCACGACCTGTCCCTGGACACCGCGCTTGACCCGCCCGATCCACCGTTCTTTTGGAATGTTGCTGCTCGAGCTCATGCGCACGCCGCGCGCCCTTCTTCGAACCTTCGTGGCCCGAAACTCCATCCCTGACTGGCCAACGTTCGTCCACCTGACGTTCGGCATTCGCGGTTCGCCGTAGGACTGCTCGGGCAAGTCGACTTCGAACAGCAGTCTGTTTCGGTTGTTTGTCAGGTTCAGACTAATCTCTTTGTGACATCGCAAATTTCGTGCCTGTGAGTCACCAGATGATAGGGTGTGAAACCGCGCCAGGAGGTCGAGTTTCTCCCGACCAAGGTCCTCAATCTCCGGTGGTAGCATTGCGGATGGTGCCGAACAGTCTAACCGCGACATCGAGCGATTTCTGGCGCCGCAACGAAATGGACATGACTACCGATGCGTCGAACCCGGTTCTTCCTTCTGCCCCTCGCGCTGATGCTGATCTCAGCGACCTCCGCCTGTGGAAGCTCAGGAAACAAACTGACCGGCACCTCACTGGACAAGGCGCCCGCGCCCGACTTCACTCTGACCGACCAGCGCGGCCAAACAGTGCAACTGAGCTCGCTACGCGGCCATGCCGTCGCCCTCACCTTCATCTACACCAACTGCACCGATATCTGCCCCTTGATCGCGGAGAAGCTTCATGCAGCCTACGAAATGCTCTCGCCGAGTCAGCAGCAAAACGTCGACCTGCTCGCCGTCACCGTCGATCCTGCCCGTGACGACCAGGCCGCGCTGCAGAAATTCTCCGAGACGCATTCGCTGGCCGACACGGCCAACTGGCACGCGATGACGGGGGATCCGCACGCGCTGGCCAAGATTTGGTCCGACTACTACATCGACGCGAGCGGCATGATTGAAGAAGACGCCACGCCGGAACCGGGCGCAACTCCGTCGCCTGCATCGCCCCCCGGCAACGCACCTCCGGCCCACACCGACGCCATCTTCCTGATCGACAAGGATGGCAACGAACGCGTGCTGCTCCGCTCGAGCATCGATTACAAATCGATCGCCGCCGATCTGAAAACGCTGAGCAAATAGGTCGGGGGACGCTCCGGCTGATATCAATAGAACCCTTACCAGATCCCGTCATTGTCAATTGACGGGATCTGTCATTGTGCAATGATTACGAGGCTAGGGTTCGCGGACTGGAAGTCCGGGGCCGCGCCTGGCACGCCGCGACGACGCATCGCGTCGCGACGAACGGCGCCGCTCTTCACCGTTCATGGGTGGAAGGCGCGCGTACGCTTTCTGGTGAGCTGGATCAACGACGATCACCGCACGCCCGAACGATGATTTGACGCTCACGACTGGTGGGCTCGCGCGATGGATTGCAGCGCGTTCTAGAGCAGAGTGGCTCATGCGCGCCAACCGTCCAGCCTGTCCGAGTCGAGCGATGATCGCGGGTAACGAGACCGAGCACCCGAGCGGTTCGAGTCGAGGACGCTGAAGTGGGTGGTTCCGGTTACAAGGGAGACGCACATGCCACAGATGACCGGGGGCCAGGCCCTCGTCGAATCGTTGAAACGGCACGGACTCGAGGTGATCTTCGGACTGCCTGGCGTCCAGCTCGACTGGGCCTTCGACGCTCTGTACGACGCACAAGATTCGATCCACGTCTATCACACGCGCCATGAACAGGCGACCTCCTATATGGCGGACGGCTATGCTCGCTCGACCGGTAAAATCGGCGCCTGCCTGGTCGTGCCCGGTCCAGGGCTGATGAATGCCATGGCCGGACTCTCGACCGCCTACGCCTGCTCCTCTCCCGTCCTCTGCATCGCGGGGCAGATCGAATCGGAGCAGATCAACGTCGGTCGCGGGATGCTCCACGAAGTACCCAACCAGCTGCAGATGATCGGGTCAGCGACCAAATGGGCCGCCTGTGCCATGTCGCCCGCCGAGGTTCCCGGCATCGTGCAGGAGGCTTTCCGCCAGCTACGTAGCGGTCGTCCACGTCCCGTCGAAATCGAGATCCCGCCCGATGTCCTGGCGGCGACCGGCGACGTGACGCTCCTCGATCCCGCGCCGATCGACAAGGCTGAGCCGGATGCCGATCTGATCGAGCAAGCCGCTAAAGCGCTGGGCGAGGCCAAGAGCCCGATCATCTTCGCGGGTGGCGGTATCATGCTGGCCAATGCGTCCGAAGCGTTGAAAGAGCTTGCCGAAATGCTGCAGGCTCCGGTTGTCATGAGTTCTGAAGGCAAGGGCGCGATCTCCGATCGCAGCTATCTGGCCCAGACCGTCGTCGGCGGCCGGCGACTAACGCCGAAGTCCGACGTCATTCTGGCGGTGGGTACACGCTTCTTGCAGCCCACGACCTCGCCATGGGGCCCCAACGATCAGCAGACCGTCATCCAGATCGACATCGACCCGACCGAAGTCGGCCGCAATCGCAAGCCGGACATCGGCATCGTCGCGGACGCCAACCTGGGTCTGCGAGAACTCGTCGACCGCGTCGGCAAGCACAATCGCAAACGGGAGTCGCGTGAGGAAGAGCTGAGCGCGATCAAGGAGCAGGCCAACGACATCGTCTTCGAGGTCCAGCCGCAGGCGTCGTACGGCATGACGCTGCGCGAGGAGATGGGGGACGACGCCATCCTCGTCAGCGGCATGACGCAGGTCGGCTACTGGAGCAATCTGGGCTTCCCGGTCTACAACCCGAGAACGTTCATCGGTGCCGGATATCAGGGAACGCTTGGCTACGAGATCGGAACCGCTCTGGGAGTGCAGGTCGGCAACCCCGACAAGCGCGTGGTGGCGGTCTGCGGTGACGGCGGTTTCCTTTACCAGATCCAGGAACTGTCAACCGCGATGCGGCACAAGATTCCGGCCGTGCTGATCGTCTTCAATGACAGCGCATTCGGCAACGTTCGGCGCATCCAGAAGGAGCGCTTCAACGGCCGCACCATCGGATCCGACCTGCTGAATCCGGATTTCGTGAAGCTGGCCGACTCCTTCGGCATGGAGGGCATTCGCGCCAACGGTCCCGAGGGACTGCGCGACGCGGTGCGCACGGCATTGAAGAGTGACATGCCGACGCTGATCGAGGTCCCAGTAGGTGAAATGCCATCGACCTGGTCGATCCTGCGCGGCAGCTGAGCGGGAACGGCTGGCGTTTGTAGCGCTTTGCCACCCTCATCCTCTAACCCGGTCCATCCCTCTAACTCGTCCTCCCTCACTAACTCTCCCTCCACCGGAGGGAGAGAACCATTCCCACTGAAGGGAGAACCAACTCCCGCCGAGCAGGAGAAGGGGAACTCTATTGTAGGGCAGTGCCGTTCCCGTTTCGTCTCCCCTCTCCCGTTCGTGCGGGAGAGGGGTCAGGGGTGAGGGTCGAGTTTCCTCTACGGATTCACTAGCTCGATGGCGTGGAGACCCGCGCCGACGATGGCGTCGACGTCGATGCCGGTCGCGTGGTATAGGTCGCCGCGCGTACCTGACTGCCCAAACTCGTCCACGCCGAGCGAGATGACCGGCACCCCGAAGATGCCTCCCAGGAACGACAGGGCGTGCGACGCCGCATCCTGCACCGTGACGATCGGCGCGCGTCGCTCCTCCGGCAGGATCAGCCAATCAAATGAGCCTGAGCCGTTCGGCGATCCGACGTCCATGCCGTAGCGACGCCGTTCGCGGAAGAGACGATAGATCTCGCTGGGGCTGGTGATGTTGATGACGTTGGCGGCGATCTCTTCCTCGGCCAGACGTTCGGCTGCCTCGACCGCTTCGGGGATCATCGTTCCAGCTGCCACGATCTGGACCGTATTGGCAACCGGTAGACTTGGCGCCGTTTCGCGCCGGTCGACCAGACGATAGCCGCCCGCCAGCACCTGTCGCCGCAGTTCCTCTTCCCCCAATCGGGCAAGAGCCGGTTCGATCAGCTTCTGATTGATCGGTTTGGTGGAGAGCCGCAAATAGCTCGAGAGTCCGTTCTCACGATCGCAACAACGCCGCATCGCTTCGAGCATCACCCATTCGGTCTCGTTGGCGAAGCAGGGCTCGAAGCTGATCAGTCCAGGCAGTTCGACGCCAAGCGAGACGGTCACGCTCGACTGGTGCGCACCGCCTTCGGGCGAGAGGCTCACTCCGGACGGCGTCCCGGCGAAGATCATCTTGCTCCCGACATAGAGGCTGTAGATGAGGGAATCGAGGCCGCGGCAGACGAACGGGTCGTAGACCGTGCCGATCGGAATGAGGTGTTGTCCGACCACCTCATAGCTGAGCCCGAGCTGGCCGATCGCCATGAACAGGTTCATCTCGGAGATACCGAGCTCGATGTGCCGCCCGGCCGGGCTCTCGCGCCAACGCAGCAGGCGGGGACCTTCGCCCTCATAGTCGGGTTGCTCGGTCGGCGAAAAGATGCCGACGCGGTTGATCCAGCCACCAAGGTGGGTCGACGTGGCCACGTCGGGTGCTACCGTGACGATGCGGTTGCCAACCCCTTCAAGCTCAGCCAAACGCGGCAGAACGCGCCCAAGCGCCTCCTGGGTCGACGTTTCGTTGGGATGACGTACACCGATCGCATCCGGAATCTGACTCGCAGCGATCGTGGCGGTGTTTAGCCCGGATGGCTGCGATAGCCGCTCAGACGCTTCGTCAACGAGCCGTCCTTCTGGGGAATCGCTCGCAAAAGTCGCCCACTCGTCATCAGCAGGAATCTTCAAATCGGCGCGTAGCTGCTCCATCTGAGCGTCGGTGAGCAGCGCCGAATGGTTCATGGGGTCGCCCGCGATCGGTAGCCCCCAGCCCTTGATGGTGTAGGCGAAGAGGACGCTGGGGCGATCCTTGACCGCGTCCACCGCCTGGAAGCAGCGCAGAAGCTCCATCAGGTTATGCCCACCAAGGTCGGAGATGACCCCAGGCAGGTCCTCGTCACTGATACCGGAGACCACTTTTGTGAGCTCGTCGCGACCGCTGAGCGTTCCTTCGATCAGACGTTCGCGCATCGTCGGTCCATCGTTGCGAATGAGCGCCTGGTATTCCTCGTTGCTCATGTCGTCGATGCGCTGCCGCAAGGCGGAACCGCCTGGCCGGGCGTAGACCTCCTGCAGGCGATCGCCGTATTTCGCCTCGATGACATGCCAACCAGCGGCCTGGAAGAGGGCCTTGAGTCGCCCAGCGCGCACGCCGGGAATGACGCGATCGAGGCTCTGGCGATTCAAGTCCACGATCCAAAGGACGTTACCGAGCCCACTCAGCGCCTCTTCAGTCACCGCCTCCCAGACGTTCCCCTCATCCAGTTCGGCATCGCCGATCAGCGAGATGAACCGCCCGGAGGCCGCTTCGCCGAAATGGGCCAGGCTGTATCGGTGCGCCAGCGCCGCGAATGCCGGAGCAACGGCGCCCAGACCGACCGAACCGGTCGAGAAGTCGACGGGGTCCGGGTCCTTGGTGCGGCTCGGGTACGCCTGCAATCCCTTGTAGGCACGCAAGGTGGGCAGATACTCACGGTCGAGGTTGCCCAGGAGGTATTGGACTGAATGGTAAGCGGGTGAAGCGTGCGGCTTGATTGAGACCCGATCCCCGGCTCGCAGGTAGTGAAAGTAGAGAGCCGTCAGGATCGAGACGACCGAGGCTGAAGACGCCTGATGGCCGCCGACTTTGGTCTTGTCTGGGTTGGGTCGCAGGTGATTGGCGTGATGAATGATGTTGGTAGCGAGCCAAAGCACACGGCGTTGGATCGCGTCGAGCGAGGCAATCGTCTCAGGGTCTATACCACTAATGGGACCATCATCTGTCTTGTGGGGCCGGTTGTGCCACGGATCTCCTCCTGGGGGATTAAAGGCGGGATAACCGGCTGCGCGCCGGTGCCCATATGGTGACATCTGCCAGTGGCAATGTCTAGCGTGTCCACTGTCCTACCATGGGCCCAAATTTCAGGAAGAGTGGGCTGCGCGACGCCGGTTGCCCAACGCAGCCCTTTCCATATGTGAAGCCTAGGGCAAGGTTTCCCCCGGAGCATACAGATCCATGTAAACGTTCAGCGCCGCATACGCCCCATTCGTGCCGTCCGCGAAGGTGGCAGCCCGACCGTCCAGAGCGACTACCGAGCGATCACCGATGACACTCGCCTGACTCCCGCTGAACTGAATTGCAGTCAGGGAACCGATGCCGTAGGCGGTCTCGTCCTGATTCTCACGAACCAAGCTGTACAGTCGGCCCCAACGCTGGTCGGTCATCAGACGTGGTTCGAAGACGGCATTCACGTAACCAAGACCGGTGGCAAACTGGTCATAGCCAGCATGGAAGTTGTCGATGCCGACGCTCTCGACGTTCGTAGCGGTCGGGTCCGCGTTCGTAATGTATTCATCACCCATCACTGGCGTCATCGCCCCGTCGGTCAACACGATGGGCGAGTGGTTCATGGCCTCGGCGACCAACGATGTGAAGGTAGCGTCGCTGAGCGGTCGATTCATCTGCGATTGGTCGCCTCCGACGAAGATCACACCGGCAGCGTCGTCCACCACACCCGGCGTCACGCGCGACCATTCCGTGTGGGCCTCGAAATTGATGACCTGGACCGTATCGTTCGATCGGTTCCAGCCCAGCTTCTTCAACGCCTGCGAATAGGCATTGCCGGTGCTGCTCGCGTCACCCGAAGAGGAGAATCCCGACGCAACCACGACGATCACGTGCGAGGACGAGTCTCGAGCCCGATTCACGAACTCACCCAACACGCTGGTTCCGTTGAGTACGTCGCCGCCAAGCATGAGCGTTGCCGATCCCTGGAAGGAGAGGTCAGGGAGAGCGCCCGGTGTGGACGCGGAGAGCGGACTGGAGCCGTTGTACACCTGACGATTGGTGACGTCGTAGCTATAGTCGCCCGGGGGAACGATTTGGGTGAGAACGTTGCGAGCCGACAACGTGTTGTTCGGATCGACCCAGTCATAGGTGGCGCGAGAGAAGTCGACGATCGCGACCGACGTATTTCCGACCACGTCCGAGAGGGTGCTGTCGTTAGAAAGATCGACGCTGGTCGAGTAATCGACTCCGACCCCCAGCTTGCCATTGCCTCCGAAGTGATCGACTGACTGCGCGATCGTGTTGAGCAAGCGACTGAAGCGGCCGCGCTGGAAGAAGTGCTGGTCGAGGATGGTGTTCTGTGAGCCGAAGCTCAGGCCACGCTGAAGATCGCCGTCGTCACCCCACCAGATATCCACCTTGTTCTGCTGAAGCGCCGTCCCGGGACCGCCGCCATTGGCGTAGTCGGCGAGCATGGTTCGCGATTCGACTGCGTCACCGGCGCTGGTGCCGCTGACGACGGCGCCTCGGTCGAAGGCGTCCGCCATAGCCTGCTCCGCTGGCGTGTCCGCCAAAATCTCCATGGCTGCATCTTGGTCGCCCCCCAGGACGAAGAAGCCATCCGTCTCAGGGTTGGAGATCATGGCCACGTTCTGGGGATCCAGCGCGTCGGCACGCTTCCAGAGCGGCACCAATTCAGTGTCGCAACCACCGGTGAAACTTGAGTTGGTACCGAGTTGATCAACGCAGAGAGCTTGCAGTTCGTCAACGTGCGCCTGAGCGTAACCGAGTGAGGTGTGCGCATATGCGGACGGAATGACAAGAATTCGCACCGATGAGCCCGTGGCATGGTCGATGACCGCGTGGACGAAGGCTGACTCCGTCGCGGTACTGTAGCCTCCGCCGATTGGGTTGAGAATGTGTGTCGTGTCGGCGCTCGACGGGGCGGCCAGAGAAAGCGTGGTGATCAAGAGAATCAATGTCGCGCAGATCTTGGCCCACCCTGTTTGTCGATGACTCATTTCGCCCCCAATTCACATCCAGTCGTTGGCTCTACCGGGCAGTCGGTTTCTGGCCCGAGTCCGCTTCCCTCGCCTAAGGGACACGTTCCACCGCATGCGGCGCGTTCAGTCCGAAAACACAACCACGATGAAATACGTCCACGTTGACGCCGGACACGCAGTAATTCGTCGATCGTGCTTGCTGACGCGTCGCACAAATCCTGCCCGCGGTCACTTTTCCTAACCGCTCATACGTCGTCATCGACGCTCATCGCTGAGTCGACATCGAAAGTGGCAACCAGGACAGCAAGCAGGCGGATGTAGTCGATGTCCTTGTGGATGAAGTCAGCGCCGTCGTTGATCCCGTATGGCGGAAAGATGCCGGACGTAATATCCAAGCGAACGTCGATTGAGAAGCGTGGACGGCGTGAAGGAGGCGCAAGCACATACTCATCGCGACAGTCAGGAACGGTCCGAACCAGCATAGCTTGAATTGCCCGGCATGTTGTCCCTACTCACGCCCGCGTCGGAAGGCGGTTTGGCCCGCTCGCTCCGTCCTTGGGAGGCTTGCGTCGTGAGACAAACGCAGTCTGGCTGAATCGAGCCATTGTTCAGGATCGATGAATTGAACCGCTAACACCCGCAAGCTAGATGATCGCGTGCTATTTGGAGGACGTACCCGGCACGTGCACGCCGAACGCCTGGAGCAGCAACGTGATTGCCAGATAGACGAGGATCAGCACCAGGAAACGGACGAGCACCACATTCTTCAGATGTCGCGACACCCGCGCCCCTGCCTGAGAGCCAATCAACACGCCAATGACGGCGGGCGCCGTAACCGACAGATCGACGATGTTGTGGATGTAATAGATGAAAGCGCTCGCCGATACCGTAATGCCCACCATGAAAACGCTCGTCGCGGCGGCCGCCTTGACTGGAACTTTCATGATGGCGTTCATGATCGGCACCTTTACCGCACCACCGCCAATTCCGAGCATTCCTGAAATCACACCCGCCATCGAGCTGGCGCCAACTCCGATCGGGACTTGTTGGGGAATGTAGACGATGTCTTCGCCGGAGGATGGATCGTGGAACTCTTGACGTAGGCGCATGTTGTCTGGGCCGCTCGTCACCGCGTCGCTCTGGTTCTGACGCAAGAACATGGCGATCGCCATGCCGAGGAGCGCGATCCCGAAGATGGCGCGCAGCACGTTGGGCGCCACTGCCACCACGATCAGTCCACCCACGATCGCGCCTACCGCGGTGGTCATCTCCATCACTAAACCAAGTCGAACGTTCGTCATGCGGTGCTTGAGATAGACCGACGTGCCACCGAGGGAGTTAACGACCACGCTGACCGCGCTGGCGGCGATGGTGGTTTTGAGTGGGACGCCGAAGAACGAAGAGACGATCGGCACGATGAAGACGCCGCCGCCGAGACCGAGCATTGAGCCGAAGATGCCCGCGACAGCTGACACCACGATCACGCCAAACTCACTGAGCGGCGACATGGCCGGCTTCGAGCCCGCCGCCGCCGACGCTCCCGAGAGCCAGGCCACGACGATGCTGCCGATGATGATGGAGAATACGATCCCGGCCACCAGCATATAAAGACGATCACGAGCGCGGGCGAACGAGATACCCATATAGGCAATCGCGATCGCGGGTGAGATCAGGAAGACGAGGACTCCCAGACTCAAAATACCGGCTGGTTTGAGGTGAAAAACTTGGCTGGGAAGGTGCGTGACGCCGATGACCGGGGTGGGGAGACTGCCGTCTCGAATCAGACCAATGGCTGAGCCGATCAAGATCAGCACGATCCCAATTGTCAGAGTAACCCGCAAGACGATGGCGAGATAAGAGACCGCATCCTCGACGGCTTTCGGCTGCTCAACCGTAGTCGTGTGGTGCGGAGTGTTGCTCGTTGCCTCTGTTTCCATCAGCCCGGTGATACTCCTTGTCATTGTCATGTGTTGTGAAAAATCGGAG
Organism: uncultured Chloroflexia bacterium; assembly: GCA_963822235.1. Classification (GTDB taxonomy): domain Bacteria; phylum Chloroflexota; class Chloroflexia; order Thermomicrobiales; family Thermomicrobiaceae; genus CALAGB01. The sequence goes on along the minus strand of CAWGGU010000001.1, from coordinate 189,960 downwards.
ACCGTTCCTGCCCACCAGGTGTAAATCTTCAACAAGTCTCCGGAGGCAAGCATAGCACAGACTAGCCGATTCTCCGCCGCATTGGTCGGACCAATTCCGGACTCTCGAGACGGTACAGGGTGGCATACCGGTTGCGTTGAGGCGTCAGTGAATCGGGACAATCTCAAGCGCGAGGGATAGCGCGGGGGTTCGTCGATCGCAATTGGTATCGGGAAAGGAGACTCTTCATGAGTATCATCGGATGGGTCATTATTGGAGCGCTCGCTGGATGGCTCGCGAGCCTGATCATGGGTCGCAACCAGAGCATGGGATGGATCGCGAACATCCTCGTGGGCATCGTCGGAGCGTTCGTCGGCGGCCTCATCTGGGCGCTGATCACTGGGACCGGATTCGTCGCGACGTTTAGTATCGGCACCCTCTTGGTCGCCATCGTCGGCGCCATCGTCCTCCTGTTTATCTGGGGGCTCGTGTCCGGTCGCCGCACTACCTAGTGACCTCGTAAAGACGAATTGAAATGACGAAAAGCCCCGGTCGATAAGGCGCGGGGCTTTTCGCTGCCCTGTGGCGAGCGCTGATGTTCTAGGGGGTTCCGGTCGTCGGATTCATGATCAGACGATGCGTTCCGGATGCGACGTGCTGACTGAAGTCGAACATGTTGGTGAGTGATCCCACCAGCGCGAATCCGTCGCCCGGCTGAAGCGCGGACGGAGTTGGGCCCTGGCGCTCCCTACACGTGCCAGATCTATACCCAAACCAGGGAGCATCACAACGCGTAGACCACATGCTAGACTTCACCCAGCGAGTCTCTTTCATACATAACAGGATAGTTCCCACGTCTTTCGGCGAGATGTCCGATGCCGACAGACGCGTGAGGTTCAAGGCACACATCGACGCCTACATTGGGATGAGCCGGGGAGCCGTACGTTGGCGCGTGCCGGTTCCGGCGTGACGAGTGGGACCAGAAGATGGAATTCATCGGTCAGGCGGTGGGTGGTTATCAGATCGAGGCATTGCTCGGGTCTGGTGGCATGGGTCAGGTGTTTCGCGCCACGCAGAGTCAAACCGGGCGCGTCGTCGCGTTCAAGGTACTCCATCAACAGTACGCCAACGAGCCCACTTTCCAGGCCCGCTTCCTTCAAGAAGCACGCGCGGCCGCGGCCCTTGTCCACCCCAACATCATCGAGATCATCGATTTCGGACAGCAGGACGACTGGTACTACCTGGTGATGGAGCTTGCCTCTGATGGCTCGCTGCGCACGTTACTGCAGCAGCAGGCATCGGGCGAGAGTATTCTGCCACTCTGGCTCGGGATCGATCTGGTGCGCCAATCGGCGGACGGGCTTGGATACGCCCACAAGAACGAAATGATCCACCGCGACATCAAACCCGACAACCTGCTGATCGTGCGCATGGCCGCTCCGACCGACCCCGAAATCCCCTACCAGGTCAAGATCTCTGACTTCGGCCTTGCCAAGCTGGCCGAGGGCGGTATGAACACGACTCAGGGACTGACCGTCGGCACGCCGGCTTACATGTCGCCGGAGCAATGTCAGGCCATCCCACTCGACGGACGCAGCGATATCTATTCACTGGGCGTCGTCCTCTACGAGGTTGCGACCGGTCTGCTGCCGTTCGAGACGCGCAGCCTGACCGATGCAGTCTACAAGCACGTTTATACCGAGCCGCCGCCGCCCAGTCAGGTAAAACCAAACCTGCCTCCGCAGTTGGAGCAGGTCATTTTGAAGTGCCTCAAGAAGTCTCCCGACGAACGCTACAGAACGGCAGAGGAGCTGTCGCTGCAGCTGCAGATCGTGATACAGAGCCTTCGAGGCGGGTCGCAATCGACGCAGACCGTGATACCGGGCGCAACGATCCAGACGTACAGCGTCCAGCCGTCGTTGCCCGGTGGATTCACCGTCACGTTTGAGCAAGATCGAGAGACGCTCGTCCCTGGTCAGCCATCGGTCGTTATGGCTCGAGTCATCAGCCAGGACAGCTCACCGATCGACGTCGACCTGACGCTCGAGGACGTTTCACCCAAGTGGCTCTCCTCACCGATCGCGTCCATTTCGCTGGCACCCGGAACGCAGCAGTCAGTCGCTCTGCCGATCCTCATCCCGCGCACTCCTGATTTTCCGGCTGGTGACTACCGTGCGACGTTGAAGGGTCGCCTGCGAAGCGCGCCCAACACGGTTCAGTCAGCGGTCTCAATCTGGTCAGTCGCGCCGTTCGAGGAGCTGACGTTCGGACTCTTGCCGGTCAAGGCAGGGGGCTGGACGGGCGCCAATTTCACCGTGGCGTTGCGCAATCTGGGAAACACCGCGACGCGCGTCGAGCTGGCGAGCTCGATCTCCGAGCCGAGCTTCTCGCTCGAGATGAAGACGCCGACCGTCGATCTGGATCCAGGAGAGGCCCAGCGAACGCAGGTTCGCGTTCGCGCGGGGAGTCGCTGGACCGGTGGCAGATCCGGAGCGTTGACGGTCGAGGCACGCGCCTCGGGCGCCATGCCGCGCTCGGCCATCGCGAACTTCACGCAGCGCGCGCTGCTTCCATTAGTAGCACCCATCGCCGTCCTTGCGCTGCTTGCGATCGCGGCCGGCGCGTTCGTGCTGCTGAACCAGGGAGGATCGGCCAAAGGCGGCACGCCAACCTCAGCGCCGCAGCCTTCACCAACTGTGCCAGTTGTGGTCGTGGCTCCGTCCCCTTCACCGACGCCTATCCTTCCGACGCCGACGACCGCGGCAACGGTGGCGCCGACAGTCCCCGTAGTGGTGGCGTCGCCGCAGCCAACGGAACCAACAACGGCACTGGCCGCGACGCATCTGCTCATCACGACCGGCCAGGGCAAGCCACCTGGCATTCTGGAAATCTACGCCGTCAATCCAGACGGCACGGCCCTCACGCCGATCACACAGAACGACCAGGATGATTGGGAGCCGACGATCTCGAGCGACGGCTCGCGGATCGCCTTCGTCAGCACCCGGGACGGCAACAACGAGATCTACGTGATGGACGCGGACGGGAAAAACCAGCTGCGTCTGACCAACGATCCTGGTTCGGACGAATATCCGAACTGGTCGCCGACCGAAAACAAGATCACGTTCTCTCGCACCGTCAACGGCAAGACGAGCCTGTTCGTCATAAACGCCGACGGCAGCGGCCTGACCGAACTGGCGCCAACGGCAAACGGCTCCAGCTGGACCCAGACCTGGTCGCCCGATGGGAAGACCATCATCTTCGCGAGCAACCGAACGGGCAAGAACCAACTCTTTGCGGTCAACGTCGATGGTTCGGGCGTGCGACAGCTCACCTTCACGGGCGACAACATAACGCCCTGGTTCTCGCATGACGGGGGTCACGTCGCGTTCATCTCGAACCGCGACGGCAACAACGAGATCTACATCATGAATGCAGACGGCTCGAATCAGACCCGCCTGACGCACACGCCGGACAACGAGGTCGATCCAGTCTGGTCGCCGGATGACCAGGTCCTCGGCTACGCCGTCAACAAAGAGATAACAACCATTCACGCCGACGGTACCCAGACCAAGACGCTGACGAACGGCGCCAATTACGACTCGTGGCTGCGATGGTCGCCTGACGGGACCTATCTGGCGTTCTCCGGCAACATCGACAACCAGCGCGAGATCTTCGTGGTCAAGACTGACGGCTCAGGCATGACTCGGCTGACAAACAATCCGACGTTCGACGGCAACGAGTCCTGGGTGCCACTGAAGCCATAGCAACAGGGTCGCGCTCACACCGAATGCGCGACCCAGGACCATTTCTGTTCGAATTCAGCGATTCACGGGCGCAAGAGTGTGACCGCTCGACGATGCTCTGCCTGGCGTGCTGTATCCCAATCACCGGTGCAGTAGACGGATAACTGCGCGATTGCGCCGTCTCGCACATCGGCACGCGCCATCTCGCGGCAGTACCAGTCATCATCGTCCCAGTTCCAGGACTCCTCCCATTCGATCACGAATCCCGTTGGCGTCGGATCACAGCGCCAACGAGGGACGCTGCCAGGACCGGGATGACCGTGCAGACGCAACGCAAGCGTCTCTTCCCGGCCATCTGCCTGGATGCGCCAGCGAGGCGACGTAAAGTCGCAGAACACGTCCGGCGTGAACAGCCCCGCTGGGATTTCACCGGTCTCGATGAACTGTACGAACTTTGTGGCGAGATCTGTGGCTTGTTCAGTCGTCACTTCGCTGCCTTTCCTTCCAACATCAGCGCGGGGCTATTCAGCCGCCTTTTATCGCTACTGCTCCACTCCATAGCTTGAAACGAGATCGCTCAGCGGCCACGGTGGCGGGTTGTTCAGATCGACGCCCGTGATCTCGGCCAACCCTCGCTTGAACCATTGATCGAAATTGTCGTCTGACTGGGAGAAGAGGCGTAGCGCGTTCGCGGCGTCTGGGCTCTCGATGAAGGCGACCAGCAAATCTCCCATCGGCGTGTGCTGCAGGTACCACAACTCCCGCGTGACGCCAATCCGCTTTTCGGAAGTTGCGTACTCCTGCTTGCGCGCCCCTTCAAGCTCGGTGAAGAAATCACGCGCCGCGTCAGACTTGCCCGGAATGACTGGAAGAGCGAATCCAACCTGATCCATCTCTTATCCTCTTTTCGATATGGAGTGACTGACTGAACACGGACATTGTGTCTCAGCTAGCTGGCGCCCGCAAGCATCGCCGCGAGGTTCTGAGACGCGACCTCCATCGTCGCCTGATACTCACCGCGTGGACTGAACTCGATCAGGTCTGTCGTCTCCTCATAGACCAGGACGTGGCCAGGCTCGAGGTAGTAGATATCGCCGGTTTGCAGCGTCTCCTCATGATCCGCGAAGATCACTCGCAAGCGACCTTTGACGACGTAACCCCAGTGCGGGCACTGACAGCGATCGTCGGGCAGACCCACGAAGAGGGGTTGAGTGTCTGTTCCCGCCGGGAAGGTCTCCATCGCCACGTTCATGGCGCCCCACTCGACCTCGCGCAGGCTGACGTGCCCCACCGGGGTGTCGAACTCACCGGCCAACGGCAAATTGTTCTTGGAACTGTGCATGGTGTCCTCCAGTGATTCTGGCGTCTGGAGCGCCTGTTCTCGCATCCAACGCCAACTCAATCGACGATGAATCGAGTCTAGGTTTGCGCAGGGCAACACACATCGGGGGCACTTCCCAATTCGAAACATGTGCCGAGTCGAGTCACGTGGCGCGGCTATAGGGGGATCTTCCTATGGCTTTGCGGAGGTTGGAGCGACGCTCAGGCCAGATCGTTGCGCAACGCGAACGCAGCGGCGGCGACGCGGTTGTTGACGCCGATCTTGGTGTAGATGTGGGTCAGGTGGTTGATGACGGTCTTCTCGCTGATGAAGAGGCGCTCGGCGATGTCGCGGTTGCTCATCCCGGTGGCAACCAATGCCAGGACTTCGGCTTCACGCCCGCTGAGCCCGGCAGGGAAGGAGGGCTTCGCGGATGCGGGCCTCAGCAACGCTTCGAGACGCTGACGTAGACGAGCGTGCTCGCTCGAGCTCGTATCCGAATCGATGGCGAGAATCGCTTCGGAGAAAAATGCAGACGCGACTTCCGCGGCATCGGCTCCGTCTCGTGCCAGCTCCAGATCAGCCCGCGCCTCGAGAACCTTCGCGATCTCCCAGACGATGTCCTCTCGCCTCGCCAATTCTTCGGCAGTTCGTAGATGCGTCTCGGCAGACGCATAGTCGCCACGCAGCGTCTCGATCCGTCCCAGCTGGCGGTCAATCGACACGTCGTGGAACTGCCCCTCGAATTGCTTCAGCATGCCGTAATTGCGATCGAGCCGCTCGCGATCTCCCAGGATCAGCGCCGCCTCGCTGATATGCGCGAGGGGTTCGGAGGTCGGCATCGTTCCGAGCGGCATCAGCGCAAGCAGCGACTCGACCTCATCCAGCGAGGCGCGTGCCTCGTCGCATTTACCTAGAGATGCATCGATCATGGCCGATAGCCCCGCATACCAAATGAGTGCATTCGGTCCGATCTGCCGGAAAAGCTCAATGGCAGCGTCGATCTTCTCTTCCGCGGCGTCAAAGTTACCGGAGAAATACGACAGCGCCGCGCGGCAGAAGAGGACGAAGGCATGCGGCTCCGGGCTGACGAGTCCCCGAACGTCGGACTCTGCCCGATCGAGATATCCGCTCGACTCCGCAAGCTTCCCTTGAATTCCGGCCAGGACCGCCAGCCAGGGGAAAACGTGGCGCATTTGATATGGGTCGTGACTCTGATGCGCGAAATCGAGACGACGCAGCGTGATGGCACGCGAACGCTCTATCGAACCTGACCAGTAATAGGCATGCGAGAGCGCACCGCAGCATTCGGCAGCTTCAACCAGATCGTTGGCGACGACGGCGAGGTCGAGCGCCTTTTCCAGCAATGCAATGCCGTCCGGCAGGCGATTGATGCGCACGAGCAGGTTGCCGAGGCTGCGATTTGCCGCGGCAAGCGATTGTTCCTCTTCGATCAACTCGGCCAAGCGCAGCGCTTCACGTGCCAGAGCGATTCCGGCATCAAGCTCATGCTGGCTGATAGCCATGAGGCTCGACAGGTCGACCAGCACCTCGACGAGCGCCGGGCCGGGTTGGTCCCGAAGCAGCCGATGCGCGGTCTCAAAGGCGGCACGGGCTTGCGGAATGGCTTCCTGCCGCCACCAGGCACGGCCCAAGAGGAGCGCCGCTCGCGCCGCCCGCGGACGATCTCCGCTTCGATCGAAGAACTCTGATGCTTTGATGAACGCGGCAACCGCGTCAGACTCGTCACCTGCCAGAGATGCCGCCTCTCCCAACCGAAGTAGCAGCTCGCCACGCTGCTCGTCGTCGGAGCGCAGCAGCGCCAACGCCGTCTCAAAGTGGGTTACGGCCTCCGCGGCGGCATACGCCCCCATGGCCTGCTCCGCCGCGCGAACAGAGTAGCTGGCACCTTTGACCCGGTCGCCGCTTCGCGAGAAGTGAAAGGCCAGCTCTGCCAAACGTCGTGCGTCACCATCCACGCCGTGCGACGCGAGCGCATGACCGATGAACCCGTGCAACCGCTCACGTCGAAGCGGTGTGACCTGGTTGTAGAGACACTCGCGAATCTTGTCGTGCTTGAAGGCGTAACGAGTTTCGTCAAGCTGCTCGATCAGGGCCGCTCGCACCGCCAACTTCAAACGCTCCTCGACGTCACCGCGCGGCTCTCCAGCAGCTTGCGCGAGCAAGGTGACGTTGAACTCCCGACCGACGCTGGCGGCCACGCAGAGCACCTCGACCACGGCGGCATCGAGCCGGTCGAGCCGTTCCTGCACGGCGGCCTGGATGCTGGCTGGCAATGTGGGAGCATCCGAATCATGAAGCCGAATGATTGGCCGCCCTTTCGAGTCCTCCACGCGCATCAGCGACTGTCCATCCTGCCAGACGCGCAGCAGCTCCTCCGCGAAGAATGGATTGCCCTCGCTCTGCGCGAAAAGGAGGTCGACGCCGGTCGACTCAAGCGGCGCGCCGAGGATCCGAGCGGCGAGTGTCGCAGTCTGGTCATGTGTGATTGGCTCGAGCGTCATTGAATTCAACACGCGTTGACGGTTCAGCTCTCGGATGGAGCGGATCAGCGCTTCGTTCTGGTCGAGCTCGCCGGAGCGGTACGCGCCAACGATCAGCAGCTTTGCGTCCTGTTGATAGCGAGCGACGGCGCAGAGGAGGTCCAGGCTAGCGGAGTCGGCCCACTGCAGATCGTCGAGGAGGAGCGTGACCGGCTGCCGGCGTGCAATGTTGGCAAGCAGCGTTGCGACGGCCTCAAACAGACGCAGTCGAGCTTGCTCCGGCGGCAAAGCAAAGCCGTGGGGATCCACATCGAGCTTGATGCTCAGTTCTGGAAAGATCGTGGCTAGCACCGGCACGAGATCGCCCGTCAGCGCGGCGAGGTCAGCGGCATCAGTCGAACGGATATACCGGCCGATCGCCTCCAGAAAGGGGAGGTAGGGCGGCATTCCCTCGGCATCGGACGCCCCGCCTCGCAGCACGATGGCGCCGCGTTCAAGGGCTCCATCCGCGACCGACCTGAGCAGACGCGTCTTGCCGATACCTGGCTCGCCGCTCACGACTACCACGCGAAGCTGCCCGGACGAAGCGCGCTCGAACTCGCCCAACAGCGAAGCGTAATGCAGCGCGCGGCCAATGAGTGGGCTGTCGGAAGGTCGCGTAGTCATCGATCTGGCTCTCTCCGACGGAGGATCCACCATTCAAGATGCGACCGAGATACGCGAATTCTATCGTGAGACGTGGAATTTGGTGCAGCGCGTCAACGGTTCAGTCTCCGCTTCCGACGATGGCGTCGGCATCCATCTCGACCAGATAACCGGATCCCACGAGACGGCTGACCTCATAGAGCGTGTTGGCCGGCCTCACATCGGCGAAAACCTCGTGCAGCGCCGGAGCCATGCGCTCCCAGTCGTCGGCGTTGGTCAGATAGCAGCGATAACGCACCACATCTCGCAGGGAAGATCCGGCCTCCTCCAACGCCGCACCGATCTTCTTCAAGATGAAGCGTGCTTGCTCTTCGGGGTCATTCGGCCCCACCAGGTTGCCGTCGTCGTCGGTCGCGGTGGTGCCGGAGACGAAGACGAAGTCGTTGACCCGCACCGCACGTGAGTAGCCGACCCGTTCCTCCCAGATCGTGCCGCTCGAGACCCGTTGTCGTTTGCTCATGCGTATACTCCCTCAAAATTCAATGTTCGCGCTGCCGGCATCGACGACGCGATCACTCACGCAGTTCCATCCTAGGAGATCTTGATGGGTGACTCAACGACGAGCAAGTGCCGGCGCAACCAGTCGAAACGAGGACGATGATGGCCGAACGGCCTTCGTCGGTCGTGCATTGAGAACATCAATGGCGTCGACCCAGAACGTCTGTGGAGCTTCTATGGCGGCCTATTCGGCTGGGAGCTGAAGCACGCAAACTTCACTCACCCCTATCGCTACGTCAAGCCAGAGGGTGGTGGCTTCGGAGGCGGAATTGGTCAGGCAGCTCGACCTGACGAGCCGGAGAACGAAGATCGGCACACCGGGGTGACCTTCTACGTATGGGTAGCCGACATCTCCGCCTCGCTCGACCACGCTGTCGAATTGGGAGCGACTCGAATGTAGGGGCAACCCAGCCGCACACGGGGCTCGCGCTAGCCATATTTCGCGATCCGGAGGGGAACGCCGTCGGCTTATTGAGCGACGGCCTCAAGGTCGAACAGAGCAGTGACGAGTAATCCGGTAATTTCACCATGGATTTGACCGCACACTTGTCGAAATTGGCGGTACCTGTTCGTCGTCATGGTGAGAGCGGAAATGGACCGCTCCAAAGCGGCGAGTAGCCATCAAGGAGGACTGAGCACATGCGTTACGTTCTGCTGATCCACTCGAACGAGAGCGACAGCGAGACGATGTCCGACGAGCAACGCGCCGAGATGTACCGTGGACACGATGCATTCGGCGGAGAGCTCGGAGCACTCGGCAAGATTCAGGGCGGTGAAGAGCTGCAAAGTGCGTCCATGGGAAAGCTGGTGCGCCACGACGGTGGTGAGGTTTTGACCAGTGACGGCCCATACATCGAGACCAAAGAGCAATTGGGCGGCTTCTACATCATCGAGGCAGACGACATGGACGAGGCGGTCCGCTGGGCAGCCAAGATCCCGGCTTCGGCATCCACCACGATCGAGGTTCGGCCAGTCGTTCAGCATTGACGCAAAGACCTGCCTCGGAGGTCTCTCGGGATCTCCATGAAGGGGCTGATCCTTATCGACCAGCAAGCCGTGCGGACGTGATTTTTCGCCCGGCACTTCGAAAGGCTCTGCCGTGTTTCGCGATCCTCAAATCAACCTCTACGTTTCGGACGTCGAGGCATCGGTCCGCTTCTACACCGAGCGGTTTGGGTTCACCGAGACGTTCCGCACCCCGAGCTCGGGTACTCCATCCCACGTCGAGATTCGTCTCGGTGGATTCATTCTCGGCCTGGCCCCGTTTGATGCAGCCAGGAATCATCACGGCGTCGACGCTGGCCGGGGCCCGTCACGGGCAGAGATCGTCCTCTGGACCGACGACGTCGACGCAGTCTACGCGGAACTCGTGGCGCAAGGCGTCACGCCAATCACTCCGCCGCACGACTTCATCGGCCGCCTGCGCGCTGCCTGGCTGGCCGATCCAGACGACACTCCAATCCAAATCGTCATGGAACACGTGACCTCGACGTCGTAGCCGGTCGTGAACAATGACGCGAAAGGAACGATGGTATGCGTTATCTTCTCATGATCTACAGTGACGAAAACTCGTACGAAGAGATGACCGCCGACGAACGTGACGCGGTCATGACCGGGTATGGCAAGCTGACGCAGGAGCTCAAGTCGAGCGGCAAGCTTCTGGCCAGCGACGCGCTGCAGCCAACGGCCACGGCCACGGTCGTACGTGTGCGCAATGGCGAGACGCTGACCTTTGACGGTCCCTATGCCGAGACCAAAGAGCAGCTCGGCGGATTCTACGAGGTCGAGGCTGACGACCTGGATGAGGCCGTGAAGTGGGCGGCCATGATTCCGGTCTATGGGAATATGGCGGTCGAGATCCGGCCGGTTCTGAACTTCGGCTAGCATCGAATCATCGCGGTCCGTAACGGAATCCGTCGCGGACCGCACGAGAGATTATGAGCACGACACCGACGGCGATCGAGACAGTCTTCCGCGAAGAATATGGGTTGATCATCGCCACGCTGATTCGCGATCTGGGCGATTTCAGTGTGGCTGAAGAGGCAATCCAGGATGCGCTCATCATTGCGCTTGAGCGCTGGCCCGCGGATGGGCTACCACGCAAACCGGCCGCCTGGATCCTGACCGCTGCGAGACGCAAGGCGGTCGACAGACTGCGTCGCGAGCGAGTCGGTCGTGACAAGTATCAGATGCTGGCCACCAACCCTGGATTCTCATCTGGCGGCGAAGAAGTGCTTGACCATTTCGACCAATCCTCGCTGCAGGACGATCGCCTGCGATTGATCTTCACCTGCTGTCACCCGACGCTCAATCTGGACGCGCAGGTAGCGCTGACCCTGCGAACGCTTGGGGGACTAACCACCGGCGAGATCGCCAAGGCGTTTCTCGTGCCGGAGCCCACCATGGCGCAACGGCTGGTGCGGGCCAAACGCAAGATCCGCGACGCTGGCATCCCCTATCGCGTACCGCCTGACGAGGAATTGCCAGGGCGCATCAAGGCCGTGCTGGTGGTCCTCTATCTCATCTTCAACGAGGGCTACCTGGCAGCCAGCGGCGACGAACTGATTCGCACCTCTCTCTGCAACGAAGCGATCCGGCTCGGACGCGTGCTCGTGCGGCTGATGCCCGACGAGCCAGAGGTACTTGGACTCCTGTCGCTGATGCTGCTGCACGACTCCCGGAAGGACGCTCGCATCGGCGAGGGCGGCATGATGGTGACGCTGGAGGACCAGGATCGCGGGCGTTGGAGTCGGTCTGAGATCGACGAAGGCATCGAGCTCGTCGAACGCGCGCTGCGCATGCGCCACGCTGGTCCTTATCAGATTCAGGCAGCCATCGCCGCGCTTCATTCCGAGGCCGAGTCGCCAGAGGAGACTGATTGGGAGCAAATCGCTATCCTCTACGCCTCCCTCTTCCGCCTGACTCCCACGTCCGTCGTCGCCCTGAACCATGCGGTCGCCGTCGCCATGGCACGCGATCTGGCGGAGGGACTGCGGCTGATCGACGAGCTCGGCGAGAACGAGACCGTGCGCGGGTATTACCTCTTTCACTCGGCCCGTGCCGATCTGCTGCGTCGCATGAACCGCCACGGCGAAGCGGTCGAGGCCTACCGCGACGCACTGGCCCTGGTCGGCAACGACCTCGAACGGGCCTACCTCACACGCCGCGTCAATGAAATCGGCGCCACCAACCCTTAGCTTCCGCGGGCGACGCATGCGCCGCCCACCATGCAGTCGCGTCCGCTCCTCGCCCATTGATTTGGCTGTTCCCCCTCCCAGTAGGGGCGAAGCTTGCCTTCGCCCGCGCCGATCGTCCGCCAGCAAATCGATCAGTGACCCCTGGTGAACGCTCCCAGCGATGTCCCCCTCCTTTCGCCCCCTCGGCTGTCGGGCTATAGTGGCGCCACTTGTCCGCATCAATGCATCGATGGCCGGTCGCGCAGACGCACGGCCCGCATGAGTAAACGAGGAGATCTTCCATGGTCTGGTCGAATGGCGGGATGACGCATCGCTCGACGGTGATGGGACGCAGAGGCATGGTCGCGGCGGCGCATCCATTGGCGTCGTTGGCAGGCATTCGTGTACTGGCTTCCGGCGGCAACGCCGTGGATGCAGCCGTAGCGACCATGGCGGCGCTCAACGTGGTCGAGCCGTACATGTCGGGGCTCGGCGGTGGTGGCGCCATGCTGCTTCACCGGGCAAACGGCGAAACGATCATGCTCGATTACTCGGGTCACGCGCCAGCCGGGATCGACGCTTCCAAGCTGGATGCCCAATCCGCGGACGTTGGCCCGAAGTCGATCACCGTACCCACCGCCCTGGCGGGCTGGCTGGCGGCATTGGAGCGTTACGGCTCGATGTCTCCGGCCGACCTCTTTGCGCCGGCCATCGAGTACGCCGAGCAAGGCGTCCCACTCACGGTGAAAAACGCCATGTTCTACGGCAGCGCCGACGAACGGCTGCAAGGCCCAGCCCGCGACACCTTTTTCGCGAACGGAGCGCCGAAGGCGGGCCAGATCGTGCGTCAGCCCGCGCTCGCCGAAACGTATCGTGCGCTACAGAAGTCCGGAGCCGACGCGTTCTACCACGGAGAGATCGGCAAACGGCTAATCGCGGCCATCCAGGCGGCCGGTGGAGTAATGACCGAGCAAGATCTGGCCAACGTGAAGCTCGATTGGCGCGCGCCGTCGGTCTCGAAATATCGGGGCTACGAGCTGCGCACGACTTCCTGGCCAATGACGTCCTACGAGATGCAGCTGACGTTGAACGTGCTGGAGGGGTTCGATCTGCAGGCCAGTGGCCACAACACGACCCAGACCATCCACACGATGGCCGAAGCGATGAAGCTTTCGGTCGCCGACCGCATCGCCTACGCCGGGGCACGGCAGCCGCCTCCAGATGGGATTCTCTCGCGGGCATACGCTGATTCACGTCGCAAGTTGATCGATCCCGCCAGGGCCAATCCGGTTGAGGGGGACCGCTTCACGCGTCCACGTCCACAGGGCTCGGTCATGCCCGGAAATCCTGGCGACTTCACGCGCGAGTGCACCACGCACCTGGACGTCATCGATCAGGAGGGCAACGCCGTCTCGATCACGCAGAGCATCGGCGCGGTCTTCGGCTCCGGGTTCATGGCGGGCGACACGGGCGTCATGATGAACAACTTCCTCTACTTCCTGGATATCGATCTCGACAGCCCCAACGCGGTGCGCTCGAACGGCCCGATGCTGGGTCCGCTCTCACCGACCATGCTCTTCAACGAGGGTCGACTCTTCCTCTCGATCGGCACGCCTGGTGGCTTCGCTATCACCCAGACGACCGTGCAGATGATCTCGAACGTGCTCGACCACGGGTTCGGCGTGCAGGCGGCTATCGAAGCGCCGCGCTTCAAGACGATAGCGGGCAATCAGCTCGTCATCGAGAATCGCGTGCCCGCGTCCACGCTCGATGAATTGCGCGCCCTGGGACATGAGGTCATGCCGGTCGACGGCTGGTCGGCCGCTGTCGGTGGTGGACAGGGGATCCTGGTCGATCCCGAGACGGGCGCATTCAGCGGCGGTGCCGACCCACGCCGTGACGGCTACGCGATGGGATGGTGAGCGACGTAAGCGAGGAGAAGATCGTGCGCTTCAGCCTGCGGTTGAACAATGATCTGCCTGTCGCCGACTACGTCGAAATGGCTCGCGCCGCCGAAGAGGCCGGCTTCGATCAGTTCTGGGTGAGCCACGACCTCTTCGTGCGCAGCTCACCGGTCATCCTGGCGGCGGTGGCGCAGGCGACCGAGCGCATCGAAATCGGCACATGCATCGTCAATCCTTATACCCAACATCCATCCGAGATCGCCATGATGGCCGCGACCCTGGACGAGCTGAGTGGCGGACGCTTCAACCTCGGCATCGGCGCCGGAGCGAGCGAGTTCCTCAAGTGGGTCGGCATCCCGCAGGAGCGCCCGCTGCACGACACGAGGCGCGCCATCCTGCAGATATCAGCGGTGTTGGCCGGGGAGGAAGCGCCTGATTGGCAGCCGGAAGCCTATCTACGCTTTCCATCGCGGCGCGTACCGATCTACCTGGCAGCCATGAGCCCCAGGATGTTGCGACTGGCCGGTGAAGTCGCCGACGGCGTGCTGCCGCTCCTCTTCCCGCCCGAGCATTACGCCACGGTGCAGCCATCTGGTCGCGGAGGGCGCCGAGTTTGCGGGGCGATCGATTGACGAGATCGACCTGGCAGCCTGCGTCTGGTGTTCGGTATCGCAGGATCGGCAAGCGGCCGAGGACGCGCTCAGGGACAAGATTGCCTACTACGGCCATGCCCTCAGTCCACTCATCCGTGAACGACTCGGCGTGACGCAGGAGGAGTTCCGGCCGATCGAGCACGCGCTGATGACCGAGCGTGACCCGCTCAAGGCGCGTGGGTTGGTCAACGAGCGCATGCTGCGCATCGGCATCGTCGGAACGCCGGATGATCTCATCGCCCGCCTCGAAAACCTGGTCAAGCTCGGGGTCAAACATCTGAGCTTCGGACCGCCGCTCGGTCCGGACCCGATCGAAGCCGTCCGCGCCATCGGGCACGAGGTGATCCCGCGGTTCCGGGAGGCGGGCTGAGTGTTACCATCCCTCACGCTTCGGCATCGTGGTCATCGCTGTCGTCGTCTTGACCGAACAAGCATGGCGTAGCGGTCAATTCGTATAAGGCACACCCGAAATTGTGTCATTCTGATGGTTCTCCCCCTCCCGTGAAGGGGAGCATCCCTCTACCAGAGGGCGAGGACCATCGCTCCGCTCAGCATGACACGTCCATGGTGCTCGACTACTGGGGCAGCGGAGCCGTAGAATCTCTCACCCCATACACCGGGCCGCTGGCTCAACGGTGAGAGATCCTTCACTGCGCTTCAGGATGACAAGAATTCAAGCATTGCCTAGTGACAACAGCAATCATACTCGTCGGACGATGTATCGCTATCCTGCCTCACCCAACTCCCGCCGTACGGCTGGCACCACCTCGCGCGCGAAGACCTGAAGCTGATCCATCTGCCGTTCACCCAATGGCCAGAAGACGAAGGTGTCCATGCGGCAGTTGCGGTAGAGATGCAGCAGATGTTCGACCCAGCCATCAGAACTGAGCAGCGGCGTGTTCGGGCGCAGGCTGCCGGCTGAATTCGGATTTCCCGGTAAATCGATGATCCCCATCAGGTTGTAGAGGCGCCGGATCTCTTCTGGTTGCCGGCCAGACTGCGCCGCCCCCTCGTCTATGTGCTGGTTCACCTTCGCGAGCTCGCTCTCCGGCACGTAGGAATTGGAAACCGAGATGCCGTCGCCGAGCCGTCCGGTCAAACGCAGCATGCGGGGTTTGGTCGCGCCGATCCAGACACGGATCGGATGCGCCGGTGGCGGACCGAAGCGCGTCCCCTTGAGGTTGTAGTACCTGCCTTCGAATCGGAAGCCGTTCTCGCTCTGCCAGAGACCGCGAATGATGCGCACCGCCTCGTCGAACGCGGGGACGATGTCGGCATTCTCGGGCAATTCACCACCGAACGAGGCAATACCCTGAGCGAAACCGCCCGTGCCGATGCCAAGTTCGACGCGCCCGCCACTGAGGACATCCAGTGAGGCCGCCGCCTTCGCGATCATCGTGGGCGGCCGCAGGGCCAGCGGGGACACATTGGTGCCGACGTGCACCCGTTCGGTGCGGGCCGCAACTGTCGCCAGCAGCATCCAGGTGTCGAAGAACCGGTCGATATACGGATGATCTTGAATCAATGCCAGATCGATCCCTTCGCGGTCGGCCAATTCGGCTCGCGCGAAGGCGTCATCCGGATCGGCAGTGCCCGGATCGATATTGACTCCAAAGAGTGGCTGCGGACGTTCCACGTTACCCTCCAACGGCATGTCTTGAGCTGGTTTCTGACCGCGGCGCACGACAGCTAAGCCGCCTGCGTGTTGTAACTCATGCAGTCGATCGACATTCCGTATGTCGTCACCTCAGCGCGTCAAATTGTGAGGCTGCTGTAGCGTCACGTAACGGAATGTAACGCGCCCGTCATCCGCTCGGGACTAGAGTTAGGCGAGGAGGTCGGTAATTGGCGGATCGTCCGGTCGGTGACCGGGCGCCTGATCGTCGAAAGGCCGGACCATGAAAAACACAATCGTCGTGCCGCTTTCGGGCTCGCCAGGTGACCGCTCACGATTATCCGAGCGTGCCATCCCCTACGCCCGGTCGCTCGCACGTCGTACCAAGTCATCAGTCATCCTGATCTCCGTCGTTGATCTTCCTCCCGAACTCGCTGCCTACTATTCACTCCCTGCCGCGGATCACGAACGAGAATCCGGCCCATTGGCAGAACGACAGCAATATCTTCTGCGCCTGGCTGAGAAATTCGAAGGGATTCCTGTACGAACCGAGGTCAGAATCGGCGATCCCGCCGAAGGAGTGATCGATCTGGTGGAGGAGCAGGACAATCCGATGCTGGTTCTGGCCAGTCACGCCCGCTCCGGTGCAGGCCGTGCGATTCTCGGCAGCGTCGCCTTCAGCATCGTCCATCGCGTCCTCTGCCCAGTGCTCATATTGCCGACGTCGAACCGTGAGTCGCCAATACCGATCATGCCCGAGCGGGGAACCATCCTGATTCCGCTGGATGGTTCTTTCTCGTCGGAGAGCGTGCTGCGCAGACCACTGAAAGTGCTCGGAGACCCCGACTATGCCCTCCACCTGCTGTTTGTCGTTACTCCCGTGACCGACGTGGAAGGCACACCCATCGAAGCCTTCATCGGACCTAAGGAGGAATGGGCCTCGGACTATCTGCAGACCGTGGCTGAGCGACTGGCCAAAGAGGGTTTTCTGGTGACCTGGTCAGTGAAGCTCGGGGAGGTACCCGACGAAATCACGGATGTGGCACGTGAGATCGATGCCGACGTCATCGCCATGACGACGCATGGGCGACGCGGCATCGGGCGCATGCTCTTCGGTTCAGTCACCGAACGCATCGCCCACGAATCGAACCTGCCGCTGCTGCTCATCCATCCCGACACGACGGTCGCCCAGACTTACGTGGAGGATGGAGCAACCGCTGAGTCAAAGCGACGCATTCCGGCCATGTCGATCCTGTCGAGTGGCGCGGACTCCTGAGAGATGGCGTAGCGTCGGCGTTTCCGGGTGCTGGTGATCAGTCCGCCAGCACCTGCGTCGTTTCACGCGCTCTAACCGGGTGAAAGATCGGATTTCGCCGAACTTGAATCACGGTGATAGCGGCGATTGTGCCTGCCGCGACGTTGATCAGAAGCGATGGAACGTACGAACCAGTCTGATCGAAGAGGAAACCGGTGAGGGCGGAACTGACGGCGCTACCGAGCGGCATGATGGCGTACATCAAGCCGAATATGGCGCCGAGGGAGCGACGCCCGTAGATGTTGGCGCACAACGCCGACGTCAACGGTACCGTTGAGCTCCAGGAAAAGCCGATGACGGCCATCGCGAGGAGCATGAACGCCGGATTGCTCCTGGCAAGAAAGAGGAGTCCGAACCCGATTCCGCGCAGCAGGTAGATGAGCGCCAGCGGCACGGTGCCGCCCTTACGGTCTGACCACCAACCGGTAGCCAGTGTCCCGACAATACTGATGCCCCCCATCATCGAGAGGGCAAACGCGGCGAGTCCCTTGTCGATCGAGTTCACTTTGGCGTAGTCGAAGAAGTAGGTCATGATCCAGGACATGGTGAAGCCGCAGACGAAGAACCCCACCCCCAGCTGCCAGAAGCTCACCGCCTTGACCGCATGGCCAAGTGAGCACCCGATCAGCGGCTCGGCGTCATCGGCGCTGGTATCACGCTCTCGAAGGAGCCAGAGGATAAGCGGCGCACCGATGCCGAGGAGCAGCGCCGCGACGACGAAATAGCCGTCGCGCCAGCCGATGCCGCCGACCAGCAGCGCCAGCGACGGGACGATCGCCAGTTGGCCGAGCGGGCTGCCCATGCTGACGACCGACAGCGCGGTTGCCCGCCGCTTTTCGAACCAGCCAGCGACCAGCGGCGTGATGGTGACCGGCGACACTGCGCCGAGGCCCAATGCCACGAGAATGCCGTAACCGATGATCAGAAAGATCGTCGTGTGCGCCTCGGCCGTGAGAACCATTCCGGAGGCGATCAGTGCCAAACCAACGGCCGCGACCGCTCTCGCCGGGAGCCGGTCGACCAACCAACCGACGAACGGTTGGGCGGCACCGACGACCAGAACGTTGAGTGAGACGATCAGGCCGAGCGTGGCGTGACTCAGCGAAAATCCGTCTCGAATCTGATCGAAGACTAAACCGACCATGAAGCGTCCACCGGCGGTCACCGCCAGTACAAAGGTCGCTCCAATGACGATGCTCCAGCGTTTCCATTCGGAGGCCTGTGAGCTCGGGGTTGTCGTCGACAACAGGTATGCTCCCCAATAAGTCCAGAACAATGGCCGAACGATCGAGTGCCGACTATGGCGCGACAGCGTCGATTTCAATGATTTCGCTTCGGCCTGCCGGATGAATCTCCCACCTGAGCCAGAGTATAGCGAAGCATCGCCATAATGACATGACACGTTCCGTCACGCCGAATAGCCAGTCGAAATTGATATACTTCAAGATCTTGGGTCACGAGCAGGACCTCGACTCGCTTCACGTGGCGAACGCGCGACGTGAGCGGGGCCGAGCGGTCAGAAGCCAGATACGAAGGAGCACAACGGGTGGGGTCGACGGTATTGGAACGCGAGGTTCGTCGCAGACGGACATTCGCCATCATCTCTCACCCGGACGCCGGTAAGACGACGCTCACCGAGAAGCTGCTCCTTTACGGCGGCGCGGTAAATCTGGCCGGATCGGTGACGGCACGGCGCCAACAGCGTCAAACCGCCTCTGACTGGATGGCGCTGGAGAAAGAACGCGGCATCTCGGTCTCGTCGACGGTGCTGCAATTCGACTATCACGGCTATCGGGTCAACCTGCTCGACACTCCCGGCCACCAGGATTTCTCCGAGGACACTTACCGGACGTTGACGGCCGCCGACAGCGCCGTGATGGTGCTGGACGCCGCGCGTGGCATCGAGCCGCAGACGCTCAAGCTGTTCGAAGTCTGTCGCATGCGCCACATTCCGATCTTTACCTTCATCAACAAGCTCGACCGCCCGGCGCGCGACCCGCTGGAGCTACTCGACGAGATCGAGCAGACGCTCGGACTCGACGTCTGCCCCATGAACTGGCCGATCGGGGACGGCACCGAATTTCAGGGTGTCTACGATCGCGGGACCGAGCAGGTATATCGCTTTGTGCGCACCGAGCATGGTTCCCGGCGTGCGCCGGTGCAGATGGCGGGCATCGACGACCCAAAGTTAGACGAGATCCTCGGCCCGGCTCCCGCCGCCAAGCTGCGTGAATCAGTGGAGCTCGTTGAAGTGGCCGGCTATGAGTTCGATCGAGAGCGGATTTTGACGGGTGAGCTGACGCCGGTCTATTTCGGCAGCGCCCTGACCAACTTTGGCGTGCAGCTCTTTCTCGACGCCTTCGTCGAGATCGCACCTGCCCCGCTACCGCGCGAGACGTCGGACGGCGAAGTGCATGCCGAAGACGAGGAGTTCTCCGGCTTCGTCTTCAAGATTCAAGCGAACATGGACCCACGTCATCGAGACCGCGTGGCGTTCCTGCGCGTCTGCTCCGGACGCTTCGAGAAGGACATGCCGGTCAAGCACGTGCGACTGGGTCGGGAAGTGCGCTTGAGCCGTCCGATGAAGCTCTTTGGTCAGGACCGCGAGGTGGTCGAAGAGGGCTACGCGGGTGACGTCATCGGGCTCATCAACCCCGGCACCTTCACGGTTGGGGACTCCGTGACCAACGGCGACCATGGCGCATTCGCGGCCATGCCCCGCTTCCAGCCGGAGCACTTCGCTCGATTGCGCAACGCGAAGACTGATCGCTACAAGCAGTTTCAGCGTGGGCTCGATCAGATTGAAGAAGAGGGTGGCATACAGCTCCTCTATCCGCTCGATTCAGGGAGCCGCGAACCGATTCTGGCCGCGGTCGGCGCTCTGCAGTTCGACGTGGTGCGTTACCGGCTCGAGAACGAGTACGGCGTCGAGACGATCCTGGAGCCGCTGGGCTACGAGCTGGTTCGCTGGGCCATGGGCGATCCTGAGGAGATTCGCGAGATGGGTGGCCGACGCGGTCGCTCGCGTGCCGAGGATCGTGACGGCAACGTCGTCCTCCTCTTCCGCAACCAGTGGGACCTCGACTTCGCCATTCAGGACCACCCCAAGGTGACCTTCTCGGCCATCGGCGGCATTCAGGCGCAATTGGCGCAGGCCGGGGCGAAGTAGGTCGAGAAGCAGCGCAAGAAGCCCTCACCCCCGACCCCTCTTCCGACGATCATGAGAGGGGAGAAACGCTGGGTACAGCTCTGCCATCCCCGGTTCGTCTCCCCTCGCCCAGAATTGGGAGATGGTTCTCCCTTCGGTGGGAAGGGAGGATGCAGTGGGATGGACCGGTCGGGGGTGAGGGCGGCCAGGCAACCCACATTCAATTCCCCTCAGATGAATTGATGGAGCGCCTCACACCCTCAATCAAATTCAGCCGGTAATGTCGGTTCCAGATGCAGCGCGTGGAGACGCGCGATTTGCGTGGGCAACACGCGGTCGATCGAGAGGGGCGGCAGCTTGTCGAGCTGGAAGAAGGCCACGTCGTTCGTTTCGGAGCTTGGCTTCGCGTCCCCAGCCACGATTTCGCAATCGAAGTAGAGCTTGTAGACGTGAAACGCCATCGGCGGATGTGCGTGGCGGTCGCGATCATAGAGGGCCAGCAGGCGTCGGGCCGCGACGTGGTATCCCGACTCCTCCCGCGTCTCACGTGCAGCCGCCTCGCTCGGCGACTCACCCGGATCGACCCAGCCGCCTGGAAGCGTCCAGAGCCCGTCCTCCACTTCCCGCACCAGTAAGATCGTGTCGTCGCGAAAGATCGTCGCGCGAACGTCGACTTTCGGTGTGGCGTGCCCTACTTCCGCGGCGAAGAGTGATTGGAGCGGAGCGATGAAGGTTTCGTCTCCCGCGGCCATCATTTCAGCGGCGATCTCGCTCAGGCGCTCGTAGCGCTCGACGTCGAAGTGGTCGGGAGCATAGCTCAATCCGGTCTGCGCGATCGCCTGAATCTCGCGCGCCCAGCGCATTCCCTTCGACAGCACAGACTCTCCTTGATACGTTGACGTTCAGCCCTCAACGACGCATCGCCGCCCGGATACGGCTTTCAGCGCACACAAAAACGACACCCAGGACGAGCCCTGGGTGTCGGTCATACGCACTCTTTTGTCGTCATCACTTCGGTCGGTGCCTGGAAATTTCCTGCTTCGTAGGATGACGATCAGGCCCTCTCCACGTTTCGGATCAGCTTTGAGGAGCCTCGCGATTCGTACCGGCACCGACACGCTGTGAGTCCGGCGGAAATTCCAACTCCAGCGCCTCTCCTTACGCATCGAACCAGCAGTTCTAGACTACAACTTCGACGCTCTCAGATCGGTATCGTTGCCGCGAGGGCCATCCCCCGCTACCTCTATATTAGCGCCAAACACCGCCGATGGCAAGGTACTGACGTCCTGACACAATCCTCATCATCACCCTTCATCTATCATCCTCATGCGCGGAACGAGCGCCACAATCGTGCGTGAATCGCGATCATGCCGTCACGCTCTGCGCTTTCTTCTGCTCGAAATACTCACTGTATCCGCCGGGATATTCGTGCAATTCAGCGTCCTGCAACTCGTACGTCCGGCTGCAGGTGCGGTCCAGAAAATAGCGGTCATGCGAGATGGTCAGCACGGTTCCATCGAACTCGTCGAGCGCCGCCTCCAACACTTCGGCCGACTCGATGTCGAGGTGGTTAGTCGGCTCGTCCAGGAGCAGACAGTTGACGCCGCTGAGGGTCAGATCGAGCAGTTGCAGCTTGCTCTTCTCGCCGCCGCTGAGGATCGAGATCGGGCTGCGCGCCTGCCGGTAGTTGAACAGGAAGCGACCGAGCACGGCCACCACCTGTTCCTCACGCAGCGCATGCCTGCGGCGGATGAACTCGATCGGCGTGGTCTCCAGATCCAGCGTCTCGTGACCCTGCGCGTAGTAGCCCAGCCGGATCGACGGACCAACCCAGACTTCCCCGTCGGTCGGTTCGTCCAGACCGAGCAGGAGCCGGAACAGGACCGACTTACCGGTGCCGTTCGGGCCGATTAAGCCGACGCGCTCGCCACGGCGAATGGTGAAGCTGACGTCGAGGAAGATCAGGTCGTCGGCGAACTCCTTGGTCAGGTGCCGCGCCTCGATAACCTTTTGCCCTCCGCGCTGTTCTGCATTGAACGCCAGCGCCATCTTGCGCCGCTCCAACACTGGTCGTTCAACCTTGTCCATCTGGTCGATCTGTCGCTGCTTATTTCGCGCCTGCTTGATGTGGCGCTCGTCGACCACGATACGCGCCCACTGCTCGAAGCGGGCGATCGCCTCCTCCAGACGCTTGATCTCTTTTTGCTGCGAGACGTAATCTTGCTGCTGCTTCAGCATCGCCATCTCGCGCTGGGTCACGTAGCTCGAGTAGTTCCCCTGATAGACGGTCAAGTTACCGTCGGCCAATTCGACGATCTGAGAGACGGTGTCGTCCAGAAGATAGCGATCGTGCGACACCAACACGAACGCGCCAGTGAAGCGTTTGAGGACCTGTTCGAGCTCCGCCTTACCACCAATATCGAGATGGTTGTCCGGCTCGTCGAGCAGGAGGAGGTCCGGCTTGGCGATCAGACAACGGGCCAGGCCGACCAGTTTCTTCTGTCCACCACTCAGCTCAGTGACGGGGCGATCGTGCGATTCGATCGGCAGGCCGAGATCGATCAACAGCGTCTCGGCGTCGCTGCGAAAGCGTGGACCACCGGCCTCGTCATAGCGCTGCAGCAATCGGGCCTGCCGATCAAGCAGACGGCCGAAGGCATCCAGGTCGCCACTCAGCTCCGGATCGGCGAGATCCGCCTCGATAGCGTCGAGCTCTGCCTCGATTTCCTGCAAATCGGCGCGCCCGCGCAGGACCTCGTCGAACGCGCTGATGAGACCTTCTCCGTCATATTCCTGAGTGAGATAGGCGCAGTTGGCCCCACGGCGCAGGATCCGTTCTCCGCCTTGCGGCGTATCGAGGCCGGCCAGGACCTTGAGCAGGCTCGACTTGCCGGCCCCGTTGGGTCCCACCAATCCAATCTTTTCGCCATCGTTGAGGCTGAGACTGACGCCGTTCAGCACGGTGCGGGTGCCGAAGCTCAGCTCGATCGATTCCAATCTGGTCAGCAGCATGCTGGCTCCATGTCCGCTCCTGTCACGCCTGTTGAATGATTTGGGGCCGGATGACCGTTGGCGTCGGCACAGGAGCAACAAAAAACGCCGCGGCCATCTTCCTGGCCCACGACGTTCGGCTTTCTTTGCTGTTGTGTGACTGCGTTACGGCTCGATGCGCTCGAAATCGCTTCGTTCCGGGAGCCCGCCGCCACACTGAATCGCCACCGAAAAATGGGCACAGTACGACATAGCAGGCCCCGAAGTGCCTGACTTCCGTCTCACGTTTGCCCATTTGTGACGATCGATCGTCAACACGTTCGCTCCACTCAGAACGTTCACGTCGTCGATCCGATGACCACCCGAACCGACGCTGCCCATCCTAGCATGACCGATGGCCTTCGGCAACGGTTGCCTCAGAGAGAGAACGGCATGCGAATTGCCGGATGATTCACGTCATTCAAGCAGGGCGGATTCACGGAGAGTTCACGGCGGATCGGCAAAGTTCGGTTATGCTGGCGTGACTGGTCGGCATGCGATAACCGATCGGCCATTGATTTGATTGAAGGGGGCGAGATGGGTTTTCCGCTACGCGTCGGTATTGGCACCGGTAATCGGCTACCGTTTCCAGAACTCGCCAGACAATGGCAGCAGATCGAAGACCTCGGATTCGATTCCGCCTGGGTAGTGGACCATTTTCTTGCCGGGAACGACGAGTCGATCCCATACCTGGAAGCGTGGTCGCTGATCGCCTCCCTGGGCGTACTGACCAAACGGATCCGGTTCGGCATCCTCGTGAGCGGCAACACCTATCGCAATCCCGGCTTGCTCGCCAAGGAAGCGGTCACCATCGACCATGCCAGCAACGGGCGCGTCGAGATCGGCATCGGAGCGGGTTGGATGGAGCGTGAGCATCACGCCTATTCCTACGAATATCCGTCGGCTGGGACGCGCATCGAGATGCTGGATGAGGCCGTCCAGATCATCGACAGTCTGATGACTGAGCACCGCACCACCTTCAAGGGCAAGTACTACCAGTTCGACGACGCGCCATTCGAGCCCAAGCCGCTGCAACAGCCGCGCATCCCGATCATCATCGGAGCGTTCAAGCCGAAGATGATCAAGCTCGCCGCCCGCTACGCGGACACCTGGAACACGCGCGGCACGCCGGACGTGGTGGCACCGCTGGCGGAACAGTTCCGCGCGGCAGCGCTCGACGTGGGGCGAAACCCGGACGACATCCGCATGTCGGTCTACACCTGGGAGGCGCCGTTCGCATCTGAAGAGCAATTCCGCGATACCATCGAGGCCTACGTCAAGCTTGGCTTCAGCGAGCTCGTCTTCCCGATGCCGCCTGAAGAGCAGCGCGCCATGATGGAGCGCTGCGCGCGCAACGTGCTCCCGGAGCTACGCAAGACGCACTGATCGACGGCGACCGAAGCTGGTTGCGGAATAATTTGGGGCACGGTGTGTTGTGTGACGTGACGGCGCTGAACCGCCCAACGCGCCCGTTTCGATCCCTTTGCATTTGAATTAGGAGTCCTCCATGTTGGCAGCCGAACGTTACGAACAAGCGATCCCAATCGACGATTATCTGGCCCAGATGTCGCAAAATCGCGAGATCGTGCTGGAGAACATCGACCGGGCAGTCATCACCGACGAAGACCGCGCCTTCTTCGGCGCTCATCCACTGCGCGTGCTGATTCTGACCGAGGAGTGGTGCATCGACTCGACGCAATTCGTTCCGGTCCTGACCAAGCTGTCCCGTGAAGTGCCTGATCTGCAGATCCGTGTCTTGCGGCGCGACGAGAACCAGGATCTGGCAACCAACTATCGCCGCAAAGATGGCTATCAGGCCATTCCGGTCTTCATCTTCTTCGACGAGAAGATGCATGAGCTCGATTTCTTGATCGAGCGGCCGGTGAAGGTGAGCGAGGAGATGGCGGCGGAGACGCGCCGCTTCCAGCAAGAGCATCCGGAACTCGAGGGGATCACCCGAAACTACGACCGCATGCCGGACGAGACCAAAGCGGCCGTCAAAGCCCACTCGCAGGAGTGGCGGCGTGGTCAGCAGGACCGCTTTGCGCGCTACTTCCTGGATGAGACCGCCGAGATTCTGCAGAACGCCTTCGCGAAGCAGACCGTCTAGTCCCGTTCCAGTCTCCGGTTTGACAGTCTTGACGGGCGCCCGTACGATCAATACGGGCGCCCTTTCTTTGTGGATGGCGCCTCAACCATTCTGTCAGCCGGGCGGGCCGAGTTTGGTCGCCCATCGTCCCGACGTTCATCAGCACCGGTGAGGATCGCCGCATGGCCGAGGAATCCCAGCCAGGAATCCGAGAGACGACCTACAAACAACCCGGCAGCCGCGAACCGGCCCCGGCCACTGAAGTCGAGCGAACCTCGGTGCAGAACGTCGAGGCGCAGACCGTGATCATGAAACGCGGCAGCGCGCAGTCGATCAACGCGGAGCGCGTCAGCCTGGAACAGGCGGCGGCCCGGTCGATCGATGCCAAGAGCTTGCAGATGAATCGCAGCGCCGCGGCACGCGTCAACAGCGAGCACGTCGTTTTGCAGGGCTCATCATCGAGCCAGATTTCAGCCCACGAGCTGCGCATGGTCCGCAGCCAGGCGGGAGTCGTCATGGCACGCGAGGCGCGATTTGAAGGTTCGCGGGTCTTCCTCTTTGCCGGACGGTCGCAGGGAGACGTGAGCACGGTGCTGACCGTCCCTACAGCCGCCGCACTTGGCGCGGCTTTTGGGGCCGGAGCGGCGATCGTTGTGGCATTGTTGCGCGTCGCGTTTCGGAGAGGATAGCGGTCATGCGTCTGTTGGGAACCCTCGTCTACTTCCTCATTGGAGCAGCCGTCGGCGCCGCCGCCGGAGCAGTGGTCGCCTCCATGCTCACGCCGCAAAGCGGCGGCGAGCTCAAGGTCAAGATTCGGGAGCGCATCGACGAAGGACGCCAGGCTCGAGCGCAAGCGGAGGCGGAGACGACCGAAGCCATGACCCGGCGCTTTCGCAACAAGGTCGGCGATCCCGACGCTATGACCGCAAGCCGCTCTTGATCGACTCACACCCGCGCGAGGTCGCATGCTCATAGACCTGCCACGCGACCTCAGCGAGTCGCTCGAACGACTGTGCCAGGGCTTCTCACCTCAGGAGTTGAGCCTCGCCTCCGCCGATCTCTCATCCCGCTATCGAGACGACAATTCAAGCACCGGACCGGTAGCAACCACGAGGGCCGACATCGCCGCTTACGCCGCGACGCGTTTCCCAGCCACCTACGCCGCGATCGCGGCCGCGCTGCGAGCGGTGGCGGAGCAACGCCCAGGTTGGTCGGCACAGTCGGTGCTCGACCTCGGTGCAGGCATGGGCGCCGGACTGTGGGCCGCGACGCGAGTCTGGCCCGGCCTGGAGCGCCTCAACGCTGTGGACTCCGAGTCGCGCATGATCGAAGCAGGGCGCGAGATCTGTCGGACCTCCAGGAATGGCGCAGTGCGGTCGGCTCACTGGACGCGCGCGGATCTCTCACGCACCGAACGACTCGAGCCGCACGACCTGGTGCTGATCGGCTACGTCCTCGGCGAGCTGGATTCGGACGCCACCGCGTCACTGCTGGAGCGCGCCTGGAAGGCGGCGGAGGTGCTGGTGATCGTCGAGCCCGGCACGCCAGCCGGATTTCGGCGCGTGCACGCGGCCGGCGAGACGTTGCGCGGTCTCGGCGCTCATGCCATCGCCCCCTGTCCGCACGAGCCACCGTGCGAGATTGCCCCCGACGATTGGATGCACTTCTCGGTACGCCTGCCGCGCAACCGCATCCACCGATTGGCAAAAGGCGCCGAACTCAACTACGAGGACGAGAAGTTCTCGTATCTCGCCGTATCACGCGAGCCGGTCGCGCAGCCCTATTCGCGCATCCTGCGGCACCCGCAGATTCGCAAAGGGCACATCTACCTGCAGCTCTGCACACCGGACGGAGTCAAGACGATCGTCGTCTCCAAGCGAGAGCGGGAGCGATTCAACCGCGCGCGCAAGGCAGAGTGGGGCGACGTGTTCGACGTACCGGAAGGCTAGCGTGGTCCGCCGGGCAGACAACACCCGATGGGTACCCACTATCTCTCCAGTAGGGACAAGCCCCTGTGCTTGCCCTCGCCATTGGTCAACCACCGTGAAAGAGTGATTTAGCCCGGCAGCGTGCCGCTTGGCGGCGTCTTCTCCGGATCGTTGCGCCACTCGATGTAGGAGTAGACGACGAGGACCGCGACCATCACCCCGAGAAGGCCTAACATGACCCAAATGAGTGTCGCGCCGATGCCCACGATCGCCAGCGCCAGCAAGAGGATGCCGCACAGGGCAAAGAGCCAGCCTGCCAAACGATGCGTCCGCACCCAGGAGCGCTTGCTCGACAGAGTCCAGGGTGTGCGCACGCCGACGAACCAGTTTGGGCGCACCTTTCCCAGAACGTTCCCCAGCACAATGAACATGACCGCTTCGACCCCAATGATGACCCGCGTCATGTCGAAGCCAACACCCTTCACCGCCAGAATGGTGAAGACGTAGATCGCCGCCATGACGAGGAGCACCACGTAGCGGATGACGACGTACCTGGACGCAAACTGCGCATAGTTAGCTTTACCCGGATCGATCCTCGGGATGAAGAGGAGCAGCAGGTAGATACCGATGGTGATGATCGGCATGAGCAGCAGCGCTTCGAACTTACCGCCATAGCCGTTGACGTTACCTGACGCGTCCCAATGAACCGGGACGCGCGACGGAATCGTCTGCCAGAGGATGGCCGCGGCCACGAACATTCCCGTGACGATCAGCCACTGTGGAACTTCAACTCGCCAATTCACGCGCATCAGTTGCCATCCTCGATCTTCGCGCTCTTGTCGTGGGTGCCGACGCCTAGGAGACCCATCACCGTCGCCAGCAACTCCTCATAGACCGCCACGTTGAGGCTGTACATGATGGTCGTTCCCTGCCGCTCGGTCACCACCAACCCCGCATCTTTGAGGACGTTGAGGTGCCCCGAGAGCGTCGATCGTGCCACCGGAAAGCGATCCGAGATTTCCCCGGCGCTCATATCTCCCGAGCGAAGAAGCCGCAGAATCTCGCGCCGCTTCGGATCACTCAACGCTCGAAATACTTCATCCACGCACCTATGTCCCCGCCTTATTTCGGCGAATCCCGAAATAAGTATACGCCGGGGGTTGAGGCCGTCAACACGTTCTTAATCTTTTCCTCATAATTCGGGGGCATACTCATTGGTCGAGTGAATTTGATCGCCGTGCATCGACTGGAGCGACGATTTGGACGCGCATCTCTTCTCGGCCATCAATGGCCTAGCGAGTTACAGCGATCGGCCCAACGACCTCTTCGAGTTTTTGGCGCACTACGGACCGTATCTGCTGGTAGGGTTGTTGGCGGCCATCTGGTTCTGGCCGGGAGCAAGGGCTGTGCGCAACGCTCGCCAGTGGGCGGTGATCAATGCCACCATCGCGGCGGCAGTGGCGCTGGGCGTGAATCAGATCATCATTCGCATTTGGGAGCGGCCACGACCCTTCGCGGCGATACCGCACGCCATTCTGCTCCTCTCCCCATCACACGATCCTTCGTTCCCCAGCGATCATGCGACGTTCGCTTTCGGAATCGCCGTCGCGCTCTACCTCTCGCTGCGGCGGATCGGCGTGGCAGCGCTCCTTCTGCGCGGCCCTCATTGCCTTTGCGCGTGTCTACGTCGGCGAGCACTATGTGAGCGATGTGCTGGCTGGGGCGGTCATCGGCGGTGGAGTGGCGATCGCGATCGATTGGGCACGGCCGTTGGTCATGCCGGTGCTCAATCCGCCGTTGCGACTGGCGCGCAGGTTGCATCTGGCGTGACGTCATTGTGAGGATTCAGTCGCGGGAGCACACAAGTGTGCTCCCGCATTTCAAGCGATTCGCGCATCAATCAGCACGGATCGGGACACTACCACCCATCCTTGTGGACCACCGCGCCCATCGCTTTTCGACCGCGCTTGAGGGACGGCGACGGCACGTCCTGGTCGCGATAGCCGATCGGGATGACGCCCACCGGGATCACGTCCTCGGGAATGCCAAGCAATTCCCGCGCGCCGGGTAGGTCCTGGAATCCGGCGTAACCAGCGGCCAAGCCCTCATCGACCACGGCCAAGAGCAGCACCATCACCGCGCAGCCGGTGTCCATGATCCAATACGGCACGGGCCACTCGATCTCGCTTCCGTCGTCGCGAACCTTATCCGCCTCCTGGTAACGGCGGTGATAGGCTCCCTCATTGGCGCAGGGGATCACCTGCACCGGCGCCTCTGAGATCCAGGGGTGCCCGAAGCCCTTCTCGTAATGCTCAGATTCGCCGCACAACCGCCCGACCGCGCGTTTGATCTCGGGGTCGGTCACCACGATGAAGTCCTGCCCTTGCGAGAATCCGGCGGTCGGGATGCGACGCGCGAGATCGAGCATGCGCTCGACAACCTCTGGATCGATCGGGTCTGGTTTGAAGTGGCGAACGATGCGACGCTTGCGCACGAGGTCGGCAAATTCCATGGATCCCCCTTGGTTCATGATAAGAGCTTTGCGTGATACCCGTCCTGGCAGGATACGCGGGTCATCAATGCGGTACAAGCTGACTTAAGGCCGGAACCCGAACTCGTTGGATGTATACTCCAACACTGTGATTGAACGGGGAGCACAAGGTTTCCGCGCTGGAGAGTGCTGGTTGAGGACGGTCGTCAGTGAGCGATAACCACATCGAGGATGAGACGACCGAGTCTCCGCTGTTGAGCGTTCGGAATTTGGGCTACACCTACGGCCCGGCTCAGGTCCTCTACGACGTCTCGTTCGACGTGGACCCGGGCGAACTGGTGATCCTGGCAGGCCGCAACGGCGCCGGAAAGTCGACCTTGCTGCGGTGCATTGCCGGATGGAGCAAGCCTTCGAGCGGAACAATCGAGATCTCCGGCACACGGCTGGAACAGGCCGAGCGGAACGCCCGCAACTGGATGATGCTGGTTCCGGATACACCGGTCTTCTACGACCAGCTGACCGCCTGGGAGCATCTCACCTTCCTCGCACGCGCCTACCGGCTCCAGGATTGGGAATCGCAGGCATCGCAGCTGCTGCAACACTACGGACTCGCGAGCCAACGCGGCGCCTACCCCTTCACCTACTCGCGTGGCATGCAATACAAGCTTGGCTTGAGCCTGGCGTTGCTGGTCGAGCCGGAATTGCTGCTGCTCGACGAGCCATTCGGCCCACTTGACGCCCTCTCCGCCAGCCAGCTCTGGAGCGATCTCCAAACGTATCGAGACGCCGGGATTTCGGTCCTGCTGAGCAGTCACCAGCTCCCGAGTGAAGCTAAGCCCGACCGCTATCTGCTGATGGAGGACGGGGAGATTCTCGGCGACGGACCGCCGGACGTGCTGGCCGCACAGATGGACCTGATCGGCGAGCCAACCCTCGACCGGCTGCTGCGTGCTGCCGTGGAGCGCGAAGAGCGGTTCCACGTTGCTCCCTGATCTCCGCCTGCTGCTCTGGCTGAACTGGAAACAGTTGAAACAGTCCACCGCCTATTGGCTCCGTGTGGTCGGCTTCGATCCGCTGGAGGAGACCACGTCCAACCGGCTCTATGGGTTCTACCTCATCCTCATCTTCGGCGGATGGCTGGTGCTGATGTGGAGCCTGGCGGTCTACGAAGCGCTCAACGCCGGCAAGCACATCCCGGTATCCGACCGAGCGAATGTGCGCGACCACTTCGTGCACTACTTTCCCTGGGCATTGATCGCGGTCGGCGTTGTCCTCGTCTTCCTAGCCGTGCGCAAGACGCCGCTGAAGCTCTCGGTCGAGGATCTGACCTATATCGCCGCCTCCCCGATGCGCCGCGATGCCATAGGCCTGGTCGGCTTCACCGGCTACGTGCTGATCGGCTGGGCGGTCACGGTGCCGATCATGACGCTCGCCTCGATGATGCTCGCGCATCCGACCAGCCGCGACGAGATCGGCTACTCTGCGTATCCGGCCATCCTTACGAGCATTCCCCTGGTTCTGCTGTTCGCGGGGATCGCCTGGTGCTTCGGCTTCTGGCGCCTTGGCCGGCCCAAACCGGCCCGTTTTCTCTGGATCTGGCCAGTGCTCGTCGGCGGACTCGGCATCGCATTTCCGGGAGTGATCGGCTGGCCCGGTCATCTGCTTGCGCAGGCGGTCGTGTCGGAACCGCTCGTCATTCAAACTCTGGGGATGCTCGCCCTGGCGCTCATCGCGGGGGCGGGCGTAGTCTGGACCGGCCGTCGCATCAATCTGATCACCGTCGCGTCGGAGCTCGGAACGACCTCGCAGCTCAAATCGCTCGGAGTACTGGGGCGCTTCACGTGGCGTGATCTCGCCCGCCAAATGCGCGATCGAGAATCGCTGTCGCGGCGCATCCCCCGGTTCGCGCTGCCGAACACGACCGGCGTAAAGATGTTGGTCGCCCGCGCCTGGCTCATCTTCCTTCGTCAGCCGTTTCGTTTTATCTGGGCGGTATCGCGCGCGACGGGACTGATCGCTATCGGCGTGATCCTGGCGGCCACCGGCGCCTCGGCGCTGGAGTGGCTCTTCTGGCTCAGCTTCGTCATGGTCCTGCCGCCGCGTGACGTCCTCGGCGTCTATTCCTCGGATCAGAGCAATGCTTTTCTACGGCAGTTTCTGGCGTTCGACAACCTGATGCTGCTGGTGATCGATGCCAGCCTGCCATTCATCAGCATCTGCGCCATTGGGCTCATCAGTTGGGGTTTGCTGGTCGAATTCGCCGGTGCCAGCCCGTTCACGTTACCCCTCACGGTCACGTTCAGCATCATGATGTTGTTGAGTCAGGGTGCGGCGCTCGTGCGCGCTCCAGGCGGTGATCCGACTGTGGCCTCGCTCCTCTTCACCGGGTTGAGCTTCGGCATTACGCTCCTCTTTGCCGAGTTCGCAGGGCCACTCGTCGCGTTGATCATCTCGATCGTCGCCATCTGGCTCCTGGGAATGGCTATCTCCAGCAGCGCTCGGTTCTCGGCCGCCGCGTTCGGAAACGACTGATCAGCTGGGGCGCGCCCTCGAGTCAGCCTTCAACGCCGCGATTCAGCGCCAACATCGAACCGTTCGCGAGCCGCATTGTGTGACTGGCATTCACAGCGATTTCCCAGGTGAACCTTCTAAGCTGGTGCGGGTCGAAGAAAGAGGCGCTCGTAGTAGGCCATTCCGTGCCTAAAACCGGTCAACGACTGGCAGCTCCGCATCGATTCGTCGCCTCAATGTCACCGAAGCATTGGTGTCGCGGGCGCGCGTCGTGTAATCTGGCGCGGCAGGCATCACAGCGTTGGGAGTCGCTTACGTGCGGAGATCGTTGAAGGGGCACGTGCTGGGACGTTTTCTGTTCCTTCTGGCAGTAGTGCTTCTGGTCGCGCCCTTCTCGGCCTGCTCCCCAGGCTCGAAGAAGTCTGCCGACGGAGATCCCAACGCGCCGTCACCCATGACCATCGTCGATGCCAATTCGCAGGGGGCGTCCGCCAGCAACAAGCATCTCAGTGGAACGGTCTTCCTCGACCCCGGTCATGGCGGCGTCGACAGTGGCACGAGCGGCTATACCAGCGACGGCACGCTCGTCGACGAAAAGACGGTCGCGTTGCAGATCGCCTTGAAAGTCGCCGCCCAGCTGCGTGCCGATGGGCTGACCGTGGTGATGTCGCGTACGTCTGACGACGACCCGTGCATCAAGCAATCGGACCTCTCATCTGACGGACAAACGCTGGTGGTGGGCGGTGTGCTGGACGATCTGCAGTGCCGCATCGATAAGGCCAACGCCAGCAACGCCCAGGTGCTGCTGAGCCTGCACATGAATGCCTACTCAGACCCGTCGGTGAGTGGCACCGAAACCTTCTACGATACCACCCGCACCTTCTCCAACAAGAATCAGCAGTTGGCGCAGTTGGTGCAGCAGGGTCTGATGAACGCGCTGCATGCGCAGGGCTACACCACGCCCGATCGGGGAATTTCGGCCGATGGCGACGTGGGCGGCGAGAGCATGGGGACGCTGCCGGACAGTTACAACCACCTGGTCATGTTGGGTCCTGCGGTGCCCGGCGAACTGACACCCACTAATATGCCGGGCGCGCTGAGCGAGATCTTCTTCCTCTCAAACCCGAGTGAGGCAACCGCCGTGACCGAGCCGAGCGTGCAGAACGTCATCGCCGGCGCCCTCACCAACGCCATCGAGACTTTTCTGACGCAGGGCGGGTGATAGGGGAGGGCGAGATCAGAACACGGGTCACTCGTAAGTCTCAATCGGAGGATTATCGCTCCCGCGTCGCAGCGAGCGCACCCATTGCGCGGCCGACTCGGTTGATTCCCATCCGGGGATGTTCTTGTCGGCGAGTGAACCACCGAGCCTGAATGCCGCTCGACGCAGTCGTTCACGCGACAGCTTCTCCTCAACGGCGTCGGTGACTAACTCGCGTCGATGGCGTGGCCCAACCAGCCGATCGACCTCGTTAATGATGTCTTTTGGCATAACGACGCGGATTCGGATCATCTCGTTCGACATGTCTGCCCTCAATCAGTCCATGATTCTGACACCGATGTAGCGTACATTTTGTACTCTGGCATCGCCCGCCTTTTCTCCTCCAGGTACTTCCCTCCCCTTGACACTGTTCGGACGCGCTCCTAGAATGAGAACAAATGTTCTGAATTCTGTTCGGCTTCGGCGGTATGAGGGAGAGTGCGGTGGATCAGTGGCAACGCGTGATCGTTCATGCCGATCTCGACGCCTTCTTTGCCGCCGCCGAAATCCTGCGACATCCGGAACTGCGCGGCAAGCCGGTCATCGTGGGTGGCCGTCCGGGCGGGCGAGGAGTCGTCGCGGCCGCGAGCTACGAAGCCCGTGCCTTCGGCGTCCACTCAGCCATGCCCGCCTCTCAGGCAGTACGCCTCTGCCCAGACGCCGTCTTCCTGCCAGGAGATGGCGACTACTATCGCGATCTCTCGCGACGCTTCCAGGAGATTCTGGAGAGCTTCAGCCCGCTGGTCGAGATGGTCAGCATCGACGAAGCCTATCTCGACCTGAGCCACGCCGGTCGCTCCTTCGCCACACCACGCACCGCGGCCGAGGCGATCAAGCAGCAGGTGCGCGACGAGCTGCAATTGGTCGTCTCGCTGGGCGTCGCCTCCAGTCGCATGGTGGCCAAGATCGCGTCCGATCTGGATAAGCCGGACGGCCTGCGCGTGGTGGAACTGGGCAGCGAGGAACGGTTCCTGGCGCCGTTACCAGTGGAACGCATGCCGGGCATCGGTCCTAAGGCGACCGCGCGACTGAACCAGAACGGCGTCACGACGTTGGGCGGACTCGCGCAGCTGCCGGTCGCGCTCCTGGAGCCGATCTTCGGCAAGCGTGCCGCCAACGTGCAGGCACGGGCTCGCGGCATCGACGAGCGTCCAGTCGAGCCGGATGGCGGGCCGCGTCGCTCGGTCGGTCACGAGCGGACCTACAGTCGCGACCTAACCGCACCGGTCGAGATCGAGCGCTCTCTCTACCAGCTGGCCGAATACACCGGCCGCGATCTGCGCCGTAAGGAACTGCTGGCCGGAGTCGTCACCGTCAAGCTGCGCTACAGCGATTTCGAGACGGTCGGGAAACAGCGACGCCTGCTGCGTCCAACCGATTCCCACCGGGAGATCGCCACCGTCGCCATGGAGCTGACGCAGCAGATCCTCGAACAGCGGCGGGCGCCGATCCGCCTGCTCGGCGTACGTGTGGCAACCCTCAGCCCATTGGCCATTCAGCTCCCTCTCTTCGACGTCGATCCGTTACGCCAGCGGCGATTGAACACCGCGCTGGATCGTCTGGTGGAGCGTCATGGCCAGGGAGTCATCCAGCCAGGCTGGCTTCAGCCACGCGGCGAGCAGCAGCAGCCGGTTCAGCCGTTCTTGTCGGCCTATGAGACATGAGGAAGCTGGTCCTCTCTTCATATGGTAGTTGAGGAAATACCTCGGCACTCGTCCGGCGTTCGCTCGGGGTTGAGTCATGACGAGATAATTCGGTATCCGAACCACGCCCGCGCCGGGCTGAAGCCACAGCGCTGATCTAAACAAAGCCCGTTGATGGTGATTGACGAATCTATCGTCGGTACTCGTTCGACGCGCACCCGGGATAAAGATCCCGGGCTGACAAAGATGATGTGCACTGAAGGGACTGAGTCATGGCGAATATGCGCAGCGATCGGAAGAACAGTAACGATTACGGCGTGTGAAACCTAGTCCCTTGAGTGGACTTCGCTGTTGTAGCGCTGCGGCTTTAGCCCCGCGCGAACGGCGAGCGAGTACGGATGTAATTTATCTGGCCACCATTCAACCCAGGTTGAACGCCGAATGGCTGCCGATCTATTTCGTCAACCATCATCCAATACCGCGCGAGCGTCAGGAGATGGCCGATGTCATTCGTCAGTCTCCATGTAATGGGAAAGTCAGTGATGAGGAAAGGAGGTATGAGGTGGATCAACACGAGCACGAGGACCTAAGCATCCGCTGGGTCTGCGACTGCTCGAACCCACCGGTCTTACTGGCGATCTACGATCAATCGGGACGGATCGAGATCAAAGTGCGCGACCGCTATTACATCGCCCACGATCAGCTGCAGGCGACGTGCCCGAAATGCGGCACGCGTCACGTGCTGAACATCCACCGGCCGCCGGAAACGTAGCCTCCGGACGGCCAGACGATCGGTTGCCGGGAACGGCCGATCGCGACACCGAGCTCCAGAGAGCCATCCAATGTAGCTGAGCGCCGAAGCGCCCACACCTCATGCCAACCGGGAACGGCCCGGAGGTGGCGGCCGGTTGTTGCCGGCGGAGGGGAATTTTGTCATGTCCGCAGTACCGAACATCATTGAGTCGCTTGGTGATTTCGAGGCGTCTCCCGAGCTCGACGCACGCCTCGGTGCCATGGCGCTGCGCGCCCGCACCGATACCCAGATCCGCAACGACCTCTATCGCGCGCTCAGCTTCAAGATCGAACGCTTCGTACGCCGCTACCGCTATCGCGTGCGGCAGCTCGCCGTCTGTGAGGTGACCGACGTGGAGCAGGAGGCCTTTCTCGTCTTCTGCGACATCGTCGATCGCTGGCCGGGGCAGGAGAGCTTCCTCGGCTACTTCTTCAGCCGCTTCCCCTGGCGGCTGGCCCGTGCGGTCGACGTCCTGGAACGGGGCTGGTCGGCCACGCGCATGGTGCCGCTCGACGAGATCGCCGAACCGCCGCCACCACCGGATCCGGTCGACGCGCTGCTGCTGACCGAGATCGGCGCCAACCTGGAGCCGCGCGAACGCACGGTACTCGAACTGCGTATCGGCTATAACCTGCGCGTGCGCGAGATCGCGCGCATCCTGGGTCTCCATTCCCGCACCATCCATCGCTCCTGGGCTCGCATCGTCGAGGAGCTACGCGTCGGCTACGGCGTCTCCGTGAAGCCGCCAGACGACGCTGTCGCGCCTTGACAGTCACAAGCCACGATGGGGTAATCAGCCAGAGACAGACTTTCAACGAACGTCAAGATCAATCGGGAGAGATGAGATGGCAACAGCCGACGTCGTCGTCATCGGCGGAGGAGTCAACGGGAGCAGCATCGCCTACCACCTTGCCAAGGCGGGTGTGAAGAATGTCACGCTGGTCGAGCGTGCCCACCTGGGTTCCGGCGCCAGCGGCAAATCAGGCGCTCTCGTGCGCATGCACTACACCAACCCCTACGAATCGAAGCTGGCCTACGAGAGCCTGAAGGTCTTCAGCAACTGGAGCGAGATCGTCGGTGGCGATTGCGGCTTCCAGCCGATCGGCTTCTTCCAGGTCGTGGCGCCGGAATATGAGGAGCAACTGCGCCAGAACGTAGCCGATCAGCAGCGCATCGGCATCAAGACGCAGGTCATCAAAGCCGAGGAGATGCAGCAGATCGAGCCGGAAGCCAACATCGATGGGCTCACCTACGTCGCCTACGAACCGGAGAGTGGATTCGCCGATCCCAACGCCACCACCTACGCCTTCGCCAAGCGGGCGCAAGAGCTGGGAGTGAACGTGATGACGCACACGACCGTCACCGCCATCCGCACCGAGAAGGACCGCGTCGTCGGAGTCGACACCACCGCCGGACCAATCGACGCACCAACCGTCGTGCTGGCGGGCGGCGCCTGGGCCGATCGACTGCTGAAGCCACTGGGGCTCGACCTGGGCTTGATCTCCTACCGCAGCCAGGTCGTCATCTTCCGACGCCCATACGGAAGCAGCGGGCCGCGCAACGTCTTCATCGACACCGTCGCCAACAGCTGGTTCCGCCCCGAGGGAGAGAGCGGCATCCTGATCGGCGCCGAGTCGGGCGGCACCGGTGTCGATCCCGATGGGTTCAGCGAGACGGTCGACGGCGATCAGGTCGAGATGGCACGCGCCAAGCTGGCCACCCGCTTCCCGTCGACACGCGAAGCCACGATGCGTGGCGGTTGGGCGGGAATGTACATGCTCAGTCCCGACCACCACCCGATCATCGACCAGCCGCCATCCGTGCCGGGGCTCTTCATCATGGCCGGGGACAGCGGCACGTCCTTCAAGACGTCGCCCGCCATCGGCAAGTGCATGAGTGAGTGGATCACGGACGGTGAGCCAGTCACGGCCGATCTGACGCCGTTCCGGGCGTCCCGTTTCGCCGAGGGCAAGCCATGGGAGGACGAAACCAACTACGGCTATCGGAATCGGACGATTTCGCGGTAGGGTACAACCCTCATCCCCGGCCCTTCTCCCGTCCGAACGGGAGAAGGGAGACGCATTAGGTACAGCACGCATGTATCCCGTAAACACCCCTCTCCTGCTCGGCGGGATGGTCCTCTCCCTCGGGTCGAGGGATACTCCCCTTCATTGGGAGTGGTCCTCGCCCTCCGGTGGAGGGAGAGTCAGTGAGGGTGGGGCAGGGGGATGGACCGTTAGTGAGGGAGAGAAGGGACGGGGTTGAGGGCTCCTGACGCGCCCCATCAACTCGCCTGAGTCGTCTCCTCCGAGCGCGACTGGAACCGCTGCTGGAACGACGCCGTGTCGTTCAGTCGCGGGAACTCTGTGTCTTCGGGGACCGAGACGCCCAGGAAGCGGCAGAGCGGTTCCCATCCTTCACTCACTTGATACTCAAG
The DNA here is from genome assembly GCA_963822235.1 of uncultured Chloroflexia bacterium. GTDB lineage: Bacteria > Chloroflexota > Chloroflexia > Thermomicrobiales > Thermomicrobiaceae > CALAGB01. The sequence goes on along the minus strand of CAWGGU010000001.1, from coordinate 151,216 downwards.
CAATCGATCGGACGGAACGCGCCGTCTAACCTCCTCGATGTGCCGCTCATAGACACCAATGGCGTAGTCCTTCTCGTCCAGGCGGCCATTAAACGTCCCCTGCCAGATGACGGACGTGGTCATGCGACGCTGCGCCAGCGTGTGCGGGTCATCACTCTCGTCATTGTTTCTGGGATGGATCGTGTTCATCACGCTCGTGTGCCACTTCTCCGGGTCACGCACCGTGAGGAGCACCTTGGCGTCCGGGAAGACGTCCATCAGTTGAGCGTAAAAGCGGCATGCCGGCCAATCAACCGCGGCCTGGTAGCCCTGGAAGAGCGCTTTCCAGTCGACCGGCTGACCGTCCGCGGCCGCTTGCCACACGGCGACGTGCTCGGGATGTTCGAAGACCTCCACCATATGGTAGCAGGGCCCGATCCCCAGCATTTCGAGTGCGACCTTCAACGAGTATGTCCCGGTGCGGCCGAACCCGGCACCAATCACCTTCATCACGACCCGCCTCTCGCCTGTATCGCGGCGTACGTTTCCGACGCCTCGATGTGTGGATTCAACGTGCGGACCGATTCTATACCCGTCGATCACGACGCGCCGATGTCATCCAGTGGACGTTGGGAATGCCTCGGCAAGCTTCGACGTTGCCTGACACAGGGCGCCAGCTACTAGGCAGGCGCGCTATGATGGGAAGTGCGACTTCGGTCGCGATCCGCAAAGCGAGCGGGCGCCGGCAACCGCACCTGCCGGCGTCCGCGCCGTAGTCCGATCGAGCAGTGATCCACGACCGTAAAGGAAATGAACGAGGAGAGACGCGAATGAGCGCATCACGGCAGCCGCTCGTCCTGGGCAAGAAGCCGGAATGGTTCAAGGTTCGCAAGCAGCACAGCGAAAACTACGTCGATCTCAAGCATCTGATCCACGGACAGAGTCTGCACACCGTCTGCGAGGAGGCTCGTTGCCCCAATATCTATGAGTGCTGGTCTAAACGGACCGCCACCTTCATGATTCTGGGCGACCTCTGCACGCGTTCCTGCCGCTTCTGCAGCGTGAAATGGGGCCGTCCGAGCCACGTCGATTTGCAGGAACCGAAGCGGGTGGCTGACGCGGTCGAGCAGATGGGGCTCAAGTTCGCGGTCGTCACGTCGGTCAATCGGGATGACCTCAATGACGGCGGTGCCAGCATCTTCGCCGAGACGATTCAGGAGATTCGTCGTCGCCTGCCCGACTGCGGCGTCGAGGTGCTGATCCCCGACTTCGAGGGGAACCGGGACGCGCTGAAGGTCGTGGTCGACGCCCAACCCGACATCCTGAACCACAACGTCGAGACCGTGCCGCGTCTCTTCCGTCAGATCCAACCGTGGGACAACTATGAGCTGAGCCTGGACCTCTTCAGTGATGTGCACGAGATGGACCCGAACATGATCACCAAATCGGGCGTCATGGTCGGACTCGGCGAGACGCGCGACGAACTGATCGAGGTGATGCGCGACCTGCACGCGCGAGACGTCGACATCCTGACGATCGGTCAATATCTGCCACCATCCAAGCGGCACGCCAAGCTGGAGCGCTACTACAGCCTGGAGGAATTCGAAGACCTCAAGCAGGTTGGGCTGGAGATCGGCTTCGGGCACGTCGAATCGGGTCCGATGGTTCGCTCTTCATACCATGCGGGGGATCAGGCAGAGGCGCTGAAACTGCGCCGCCTGCGGGACGCCAAACAGGCCAAAAGCGCCTGAGCGCGACCGACCAACTCGGCGAGCGGCTACGGCACCACACCCATCGCCGCTCGTGCCATTCGTTTCGCATGGTTTCCAGCGAGAATGAGCGCAGCATGAGCATCAACACGATCCACGTCGTCGATGCCGGACGACTCGACTACCTGCACGCCTGGCGACTGCAGCAACGCCTGGCGGAGGCGCGCCGTTTCGAGCGCGTGCCCGATCTGTTGCTGCTGACCGAACACCCACCCACCTACACCATCGGCCGTCGTGGCTCCCGCGACAATCTCTTGATCGACGAGCAAACGCTCAAGGATGTCGGCGCGGTCTGTTACGAGGTCGACCGGGGCGGCGACATCACCTTTCACGGGCCCGGCCAACTCGTCGTCTACAGCATCATCGATCTGGGACTGACGCAGCGCAGCGTACGGCGTTATGTCGAAAATCTCGAGTCAGTCGTGATCCGGACGTTGAGCCCATTACGGCCTGGATGCCAGTATCGATCCCGCCCACCCCGGCGTCTGGCTGGGTCGTGACAAGATCGCCGCCATTGGCATCTCGATCCATCATGGCGTCAGCTATCACGGGTTCGCCCTGAACGTCGACCCCGACCTGCGCTACTTCGACTACATGATCCCCTGCGGCATTCCAGATCGCGGAGCGACCTCGCTCGCACGCAAGATCGACCAGCGCGTCGACATGCAGGAGGTCTCGGACCTGGTCGTGAAGCACTTCGTTGAGGTCTTTGGGGTGGCGGTCGAGAAAGATTTGGATCTGGAGACGCTTCGTCGTGCGATCCGGACGGAGCAGCCCCTCTCTACGGAACTGGACATCGTGACGGGGCTGAATTGAATCGGGCGGGTTTCCCTCGACCGGCGTAACGAAACGCCGGTCGAGGGAAACCAATGCGCGCACATTCGTGGAGCCCAACTCTCCCGCTCGTCACCTCCCAATTTGGCCCGCCGGAGGTGTCCAGTTGAACAGTGGTGTTTCCTGCCCCGAAGGTGGAAGATACGGATACGGAGATCACGCCAAAATAGCTCATCTGATCGACCTCATGATGATCGAGGTCGACGCCGATTGGGATCGTGCTGTTCACGCATTTGGGGGTAAGGATGAGCTTCGACAACGATTTCCGCGTGCCTGAATACGTCTCCCTCGAAGATGCCGCGTCGATCTTCGCCCGGGATCTGCCCTCGCTGAGCGACGCGCAGCTGGTGCAGGTGCTCTTCGAGGCGCGCGATCTCTCGCATTACCTCGTCGCCGGAATGCTCGCGCCGCTCGCGCGTGCCGAGCTCACCCGTCGCCGGGTGGCACGATCAGCTTCGCCGGTTTCACAGCCGGAGGACTTCCAGCGCAGCCGATCGTCGTGACGGGTCAGGGGCGGAGCGGCGGTGGCCAGTTTGGCGCGTCGTCCGATGCACCTTCTCGATCGAGAACCTGCCAGCCGTCCGAGGCGCGATCGACGCGCTGTCGCTCGCTGGTGAAGCGCTCGTCGTAGAAATTCGCATCGAGTCCCTCGGGCGTCTGCGGCTCCATCCCCTTGCGCTGCTCTTCCCAGCTCACGTTGGTGCCAGCCATGGTTCCACGCGCGGGTTGCGGGTGCTTGCCGCCGCGCCGGAGCTTGGCCGCCTGGGGATTGGTTTCGCCGGCGATCTCTTCGTCAGGTCGTTCTTCTTGGGGTTGTTCGTTTTCGTCGGCCACGGCCTCGCTCTTTCGTGTGCTCCCTCACCGGGAGTAGGACCGCTACGTCATCCAGTCAGCTACCTTAGCAGAATCGCCCGGGCACAGACCAGAGTACTCTTGTCAGATGCGAACATATGTTCTATTCTGGAGCCACGGTAGCTAAGCGCACCGGCCGCCGTACGGGGAAGGAGCATCTGGTCATGCCGATCGCTTGTCTCAGCATCCCGCATTTCGCCTTGCGCGTGGCGCTCCTCAGCCAGCCCGAACTGGATGGGACGCCGCTAGTCCTCAGCACACCGCCGGGTGGGCGTTCCCTCGTCGAAGATCGCACGCCCGAAGCCGCCGCGCGCGGCATCCGCACCGGCATGTCCCTCAAAGAAGCGACAGCCCTCTGCCCTTCGACGGTCATCATTCACCCCGATCCGGTGCGCGACGCCGAAGTCTTCGAGCGCATCATCGGTCGGCTGGAGGGGCTCAGTCCGCTCGTGGAGCCGGAACGTCCGGGCGTCTGTTACGTCGACCTCTACGGGCTGGAACGCCATTACGGCTCGCCGGAGCGGGCCGCCGAGCGCCTGCTACGCACCTCGCCACCGATCCTCCGCCCACGCATCGGCATCGCGACCGGCAAGTTCAGCGCCTGGCTGGCGGCGCAGGAGGCCGCACCCGGCACCACGCTGGTGCTGCAAGACTCCGAACTGGATCAGTTCCTGGCCGTGCAGCCGGTCGAGCGACTTCCCTTGAAGATCGAGACAATTCGTCGACTGGAACAGCTCGGCATCCGCACCTTCGCCGATCTGCGGGCTTTGCCCATTTCAGCCGTGCAAGCGCGCTTCGGACCGGCCGGACGCGACGCCTGGAAGCTGGCGCGTGGTGAGGACGACAGCCGCGTCGAGCCGCGCCGGTATGAAGAGACGATCGTCGAGCACCTGAACCTACCCGCTCCGGCCGTCAGCCACGAGACGCTCCTTATCGGCATGCGCCAGTTAATCACCCGCGCCTTCAGTCGACCGGTGATGCGACACCGTGCCGCGCGGCAGGCCCGGCTGCTCGGACTGATTGAGGGAGGCGGCTCCTGGGAGCATGTGGCCACACTGCGCGAGCCGCTCGACGCTCCCCGGCTGATCAAGGCGTTGGGGCACCGGCTGCATACCGTCGAATTGCCCGGCCCGCTCGAGGCACTGACGCTGGAGCTCTCCGGACTGACGGTCGAGGCGGCTCATCAGGAGGCGCTGCTCGGCTCACGCCCACGCCGCACGCGTCAGATCGTCGACGCTATCCGCCAGCTCAAGCAGCGCTACGGCACGTCGCCCATCTATCACATCGTGGAGGTCGAACCATGGTCCCGCATCCCGGAGCGAAGAAGGGCACTGATCAGCTACGACCCCTGAACCTGCCCAAGCCAATCGACGTACAGACCAATGGAGATGTACCGGCCATGCTGATCGAGGGGAAACGCCGCTCAAAGGTGGCGCAGGTGCAGGACGTCTGGCGCATCGACGACGAATGGTGGCGCAACCCGATCAGCCGCCGCTACTACCAGCTCGTGCTGGAGGACGGCACCCTGCGCACCGTCTACCACGACCTCATCACCAACTCATGGCACGAGCAAGCGTATTGAGAACGCCTGCTTCGTAACCGCATCGAAAAAACTGAACCCCGCAATGTAGTGGCGGGCGTCCCTGCCCGCCTTTGTGCCCCGTTTTGCATGCACCCCGATAGAGTTCCAATGGTCGATCGACGCCGATTCAAGCGGCGCTCAATCGCTCGACGAAGGCGGGCAGGGACGCCCGCCACTACGAAACAGGGTCGATGAGAGGCAACTCGAGGACGACATGTGATGCTTCACGAGGGCCGGAGCTCACCGCCCATCTCGGCCAGCTGCGGAAACGCCTTCCCAGGCGGTCCTGACTCGAGCCGCTCGCGGATGAGTGCGGCACATTGTTCCGGGCTCAGCAGTGACGTGTCGACCTCCAGGTCGTAGATGCCGGGGATGTGGACCGCTTCCTGCCAGCGCTTGACCGGATCGGGAATCGAGCCGTCAGCCGGATAATCGACCTTCCAGGTAGCGCGGCGGCGCTCCATGATCACGTCGATCGGGCAACGCACGCCGACGAAGCAGTACCGGCAACCCCTCGAGCAACTGCGCACACTTCGGCAGAATCCCGAGCGGCTGTGAATAGGCGTCGTGATGGCCGACATCGACCACGACGCTCAGTCCCAGACGGGCATAAGCGGCAATGGACGCATATAGCGCCCGATAGAGATTCACAATCAGCGGCTCGAGGTCTGGACGCTCACCTCCCGGTCGCAGACCGATCCCCGGCTGAAAGTGCTCTGGCGTCGTCCGCATGGAATGATCGACGCCCAGATTGATCCAGGTTCCGTCAAAGGTCCGCTGGATGGCCGCGACGATGCTCGATTTGCCCGAACGCGGCGCGCCGTTCAGGATGACGATCTGGCCAGGAGATCTCGACTGGGGCACCTAATCCTCCAGGGAATCGTCACACGTCGCGACAACCGCGCGTCTAGCTCGCTCCCCCAGACCCGAGCTTCTCGGCAAGTTCGACGATCAGCCCCTCGGGGCCGCGGACGTAGCAGAGCCGATAAAAGTCCTCATAGTCCTGGGACTCGCCGACCAGGTCGAGGCCTTTCTCTCGCAACCTCTCGACGGTCCCGTTGAGGTCATCGACCTCTATGCAGATGTGCCGGAAGCCCAGCCGGTTTGGTGGCAACGCCTGCGGAGCTTGGCCTTCATCCGGCGCAACGTACTTGACGAGCTCCAGCGTTCCGCTCCCGTCCGGCGTGCGCACCATCATGATCTCTGCGCGGACGCCCTCGAGCCCGTTGATCCTATCAACCACCTCGCCCTCGACCATCATCGGACCATCGCTCGTGAAACCCAGGCCAAGAAAGAACGCTCCAACGGCGTCAAGATCATCGACGACCACACCCACGTGATCGAAACGCAACATGCCCATGTCATTCGCTCCTCAGACGTAACGGATAGGCGCAGCTGATGCCATCGTGCTCGACACCGAACCGACCCTCAGGCTGGTTTCTGCCCTTGGATCAGGTAATAGCCCTCGGTCAGTACGATACCGTCGTCGCTGCCGTGCGCGTCCTCGAGCGCCAGGAGTGCGTCGATCTCGTTTTCCGGGTCGAAGCCGGGAATCGTCCAGGGCGCGGTCAGCAGCATGAAACGACGTCGCCCAACGAGCGGTAGGCGACGTGATGCTCGTGCTGCGCGCTTGCGGACGCGCATCCCGGCCGCCTCGAAGGCAGCAGAGTAGCCGCGTGAAATGGTCGGGGAAGACTCTGCCGATGCGGGAAGAATTCGGTCAGCTCCGGCCAATGGTCCGAGACGACCTGCTGGGTGACGAAACATCCGCCCGGCGAGAGCACCCGGTCGATCTCCGACGGATCGAGCTCCTCGTGGCGATCGAGCACCAGGTCGAAGCTCGCGTCCAGAAACGGCAGAGCCAGGCTGGAACAACGCACCACCTCACCGCCGAGTGGCGCCAGACGCTCGCGAGCCACTGGCGCGTTGACCGCCCACTCCTCGGTCGCGACGGCCCGAGCGTCGAGCCCCGCGACGATCCGCTCCAGCACCTCGCCGCCACCGGTGCCGAGGTCCAGGATGCGTTGCGCGTTTCTCGCGTGCTCCCGCGCGATCGCCTCATAGTCCCACGGTGGGCCAGGTTCCAGCGGCTCCTTGTCCACGTCGTTGAAGCTCCAGCCGGAGAAATTGCGAGCCCGCTTGATGTACGGCTGCAGCTGATTCAACGTCTCTTCGCCGCGATTCATCGCTCGCCCCCCTCCTCGGAAGCGTCGCAACCGTAACGACTACCTGCTGCTTTGTAACGGAATGTCGATGTCAAGGCGCCACCCTGATCCGCTACGATGACCCTGGATGCGCCCACGTGGCGCTGACTCGTGAGCAGAGTCCGACATGATCTTCATCCTAGCAGGATACCGCGCATGTCAGTCACCGCAGATCCAGTCATCAGAGTTCAACATCTGCACAAGCGATACGGCGAGACCGTTGCGGTCGAGGATGTCTCGTTTGACGTTCAAGACGGCGAGATCTTCGGCATCATCGGCCCGAACGGCGCCGGAAAGACCACCACGGTCGAGTGCCTTCAGGGATTGCGATCGGCCGATGGAGGCCAGATCCAGGTCCTGGGACTCAATCCGGCTCATCAGGTAGAGCAGCTGAGGCTCCAGATCGGCTCGCAATTGCAGGCATCATCGCTGCCGGATCGCATCCGTGTGGGAGAGGCCCTCGACCTCTTCGCGTCGTACGCGCCACACCAGGTCGACTGGCGACACTTGCTCGACCAATGGGGTCTGATGGACCTGCGCAACCGTGCGTTCGGCAACCTTTCCGGCGGCCAGAAGCAGCGACTGTTCCTTGCCCTGGCCTTCGTCAATGACCCCAAGCTCGTCTTCCTGGATGAGCTCACCCAGGGACTCGACCCCCAGGCGCGCCGTCTCACCTGGGAGCTGATCCGAGAGATTCGAGAGCGCGGCACGACCATCGTCCTCGTGACCCACTTCATGGACGAGGCGGAGTTTCTGTGTGAGCGCGTCGCCATCATCGATCAGGGTCGTGTCATCTCCCTTGGAACCCCGCAATCGATCGTCGAGAGTCTCGAGGTGCCACTCATCGTCCGCTTCACCAGTGATTACCCGGATCTCGATTGGCTGAGGCAGATCTCTGAAGTGCACACGCTCTCCCGGCACGGCAACCACATCGAGATCGAAGGGACCGGCGCGGTCCTGGCTCTGGTGGCAGCATCGCTGGTCGAGCACGGCGTTGTGCCACCCGATCTACGTGTCGAGCGACCAACCCTCGAAGACGCGTTTCTCGCGATAACCGGTCGGGCGATTGGAGGCTGATGATGGAGCGGGGTCGCCGTTACTCTAAGCTGACCAGGATTGAGCTGAGCCTGTTCCTGCGCGATCCGTTCGCCACTGTCTTCGCGCTGGTGTTGCCGCTGATCATGCTCTTGCTGCTGGCTGCCGTCTTCGGCGGCTCGGCGGCCGGGGAGCGAGACGAACAGGGACGGCTGGTCTTTCGCGGCATTGCAGGCGCCGACTACTACATGACTGCATCAGTCGCCCTGGTTATAGCGGCAATTGGCCTCCTCACCATCCCAATTCATTTGGCCGGCTATCGCGAGGCGGGTATCCTGCGTCGATTTCGAGCCTCGTCGATTCCCGGATGGAGTCTCTTTGGCTCGCAGATCGGCGTCGCCTTGGCAATCGGAGCGGCAGGCAGCGTCATCATTGTCGTGGTGGCGATGATCGTCTACAGCACACAGTTTCCCGATTCAGCTGCTGGGGTGTTAGTCGCCATATTCGTCTCCACCCTCTGCTTCGCCGCAATCGGATTCTTGATGGCAGCGCTGGTGCCGACAGCCCGTGCGATGCAAGGGATCAGCCTGATCCTCTTTTTCCTGTTCTGGATGGTTTCTGGAACTGCACCGCCACGCGCCGTCCTACCGAGCAGTGTTCAGACGCTCTCAGACGCAATCCCGCTGACGCACGCGCTGATTGCGATTCAGGATCCGTGGTTTGGCTGGGGTTGGAATTGGGGTGAGCTTGGCATTCTCGTCCTCTTCACGGTGGCTGCCGCGCTGCCTGCGCTCTATCTCTTTGGGCGCGACCGCGGCGAATGAAGTCTCACCTCAGAGCGTAACCACCGCCGAAGGCGCTTCACCACTCTCCTCGACGACGCGGCGGAGCTGTCCATACAGGTGGCTGAGCATCAGATAGCCGACGAAGGTGGTGAAGGCCAGCCCGACAACGCAGAAGAAGATGCCGAACCCGCTGACGCTGCGGATGCCATACTCGAGTGCCACGACCATGAAGAGGGGCATCGGAACGCGGCGCATCTCCTGGAAAATATCGCGAAACTGAAAGCCCGCCGCGAAATCACCATTGATCGCGATGCGTCCCAGCACCATCGGTGGCACCACCAGCATCAAGAGTTGCAGCACCATGCTCATCATGCTCAGTCCGAGCCAACCAAAGCTGCCAAAGATGGCGATCGGCACGAAGATGTCGGAACGGCTTGTTCCTGCGGTCAGCCAGAAGGGAATGGTGAGGCAGACCATCGTGCCGATGACGGCGTAGACGGGTAACCACCAGACCATCAGCGCGACCGCCCCCTTCAGGCCGAGAATGAAATCTTCCCCGAACTCGTCCCACTCCGGCAGCGGCAAATCGTTGCCGACGTAGGCGTTGCGGATGACGCGCATCCAGTAGCCACCAACGACCAGCCATCCGAAAATGGGGATGAAGAGGAGTGCCCCGCCGATCAGGAGCTTTTTGAGCCAGTCGGGGTCCTCGAAGGCAAAGGTGAACGCGCGACCAACATCCATCGCCTCGCCCAATCCGTAGTTGACCTTAGCTCACACTTGAACGTGGACCCTACGCTAACAGAGGGCTCATTCCAGGTCAAAGCCGTTTCGTCCACGTTCGGATGCGGTTCGCGCGCGGTACGATTAGTGCCTGAGGTACCGTGCGCGAAACTCAACCAGAGCGAGAAGGATTCGATTCAGCATGCAGCAACCGGAAACAGGCCGCTGGGCCGACGCACAGGTCGCCGAGATCGTCGAGCAACCCTACTATCTCCCCGTTGGTGACGAAGTCTCGATCTTCGAGGCAGCCTATGCCCAGAAGCTGCCGGTGATGCTGAAGGGACCCACCGGGGTCGGCAAGACGCGCTTCCTGCGCTACATGGCCCATCGGCTCAATCGACCATTGGTGAGCGTCGCCTGTCACGACGACCTGACCGCCAGCGACCTCCTCGGCCGCTATCTGATCAAAGGGGACGAGACGATCTGGATCGACGGTCCGTTAACCCATGCGGTGCGCATCGGCGCCATCTGCTATCTGGATGAGATCGTCGAGGCCCGCAAGGACACCACCGTCGTCATCCATCCGCTCACCGACGATCGCCGTCGTCTGAGGCTGGAGAAGACGGGCGAACTTTTGGTGGCCCCGCCGGAATTCCTGCTGGTCATCTCCTATAACCCCGGTTATCAGAGTCTGATGAAGAACCTCAAACCGAGCACGAGGCAACGCTTCGTGGCGCTCGACTTCGATTTCCCGCCGTTAGCGCTGGAATCACGCATCGTGGAGCATGAGAGCGGAGTCGGACAAGAGACCGCCGAGCAGCTGGTCAAGCTCGGGAATTTGATCCGCAACCTGAGCGATTCCGGCCTCGACGAGCCAGCCAGCACGCGCCTGCTGATCTACGCTGGACTGTTGATCAGCTCCGGCGTCTCGCCGCGCCGGGCCTGCGAGCTGGCCATCGCCGCGCCGATCACCGACGACCAGACCGTGCAAGCCGCGGTGCTCGATCTGGTCAGCACCGTCTTCCCGTCGTAGCCGATGCGCCGCTGGATCGACCGGCTCCTCCCAACGAGACCGGAAGCCGACGACCAAGGTTCGCCGAGCGCCCAAGAGGTGCGACTCTCTTTTTCGGAGGTCGAGGGCACGCTGGCCCTCTACGTCACGGCCCTCTCGGACGGCACGCTCCGCGTCAGCGGCACCGCCGGGGCGAACGGCGGCAGCTACTCCGACGGCCGCACGATCTTCTTCCCTGCCGTCGTGACGGGTTTCGACGATCGAGCCGGGGCGCGGCGCCTCTATCGGATCATGGCTGCCTGGAAAGTCCTACAAGTCCGCAGCGGGGCGCTCGACGTCGAGGCGTTGGTGAACAGCGAGCATGCCGGTCGGGCACTGGGGCTCTATGAAGTGCTCCATGGCGAGTGGCTCGACCGGCAGCTGATTCAACGCTGGCCCGGACTGACGGACGATCTGCTCGTGCTGCGCCAGGATGCGCTCCAGCGGCGCAGCGCGCTTGGACCATCTCACGGGCACGTACACGAATCACTGCTGCGTCATCTACTGGCCCATTCGCTAGATGCGCTCCCGTCGCAGCTGCGACTCGAGGAACAGGCCGGCGCGACGCTCCCCGGCATCGAGCAAGCGCTATCGACGGATGATGTCGCCGACGTCCGTCGATTCGTGCTGGAGGCGTCGGAAGCGCTGCCAACCGGCAGCGACGGTCCATTTACTCCGGTTCATTATCGTGGGCACATCCGCTACGACCAGATCCGCGTCGCTACTCCCATCGACTTCGACGAGGAGGATCAGCAGCGGTCAGCGGTCGCGCCGCCACGTGCCAAGTCACGTCATGATCCGCTCGTCGTCGACGTGCGTTCCCCGGAGCAGTTGAATCCGCGCGATCGGCGAGCCACGCGTGGCGGACGACAGTCGGTGCAGCTCAGCATGGGGGACCGCGAACCGACTATGACCTTCCAGCAAGTGCCGCTGAGCGACGCCGAAAAGGCGGGCGCCAGCCTCTATGATGAGTGGGATCACCGCCTCAACGCCTATCAAAAGGAGTGGTGCGCGGTTCGCCTGCGGCATCCCAAAGGAGGCAGCACCGAAGCAGTCGAGCGCATCCTGCGCCAGAACGCTCCGCTCATCGCCCGCATCAAGCAGCAGTTCGAGGCGCTGCGACCAGAGCGGACGCGACTCACGCGTCAGCTGGATGGGGACGAACTCGATCTGGACGCCATCGTCGACGCACATGCCGATCGCTACGCCGGTTTCTCACCAAGCGACAAGCTCTACAGTCGGATTCTGGAGCGGGAACGAAACATTGCCCTCGGGGTGCTGATCGATTTGAGTGGATCGACCGGCGCCTGGATCGACGACGACCCGCGCAACGACCAGGTGATCGAGGTCACCCGTCGCGCCATCGTCTTCCTGTGTGAGGCGCTCACCATGCTGGATGACCGCTACGCGATCTTTGGATTCACCAGCAGCACGCGCAAACGTATCGATGTCTCGATCCTCAAGGCATTCGATGAGCAGTACACGCAAACAGTGAAGGGCCGGATCGCCGGGATCGCGCCCGGCTCCTACACGCGTATCGGCCCGGCGGTGCGGCACGTCACCCAGGCGCTCATCCAGCAGCCGGCCCGCATTCGGCTGCTCTTGATGATTTCGGACGGGAGACCCAACGACTTCGACGGCTACGGTGGCCGCTACGGCATCGAGGACACACGCAAGGCGCTCCTCGATGCGCGGCAGAAAGGGGTCGCGACTTTCGCCCTCACCATCGACGCCGAAGGGCGAGACTACCTGCCTTACATGTTCGGCCGCAGTCACTATGTCGTGGTCGAGGACGTCCGCGCCCTCTCGATCAAGCTTCCCGACGTCTACCGCCGCCTGACGGTGCAGTAACGCGACGAACGTCAGTCGATCTCACACCCGATCAGCCTTTTGACGTGGATGCCCGTTGACCTGCTCAGTCGACCTTACCGTCAGCAACATAGGCCTCCGTTGTTCGAGTCGCAGCACGTCCAACCACCTTCAAGGCAATTGACCACCCAGTAGTTGGCCCCGCCGCAGCAGGTACCGTCCGGCAGCGCGGGATACGGCCGGCCGTTATCTCCAGTTGTTGAACTGGTGATAATCGGACAGCAGGTATAGTCGTCCCAGGTCGCCGCATCACTCGCCTTGGCTACACATCCCTGCCCAGATGCGCAGCACGGACCGACGGCGCCGGTCTGGTCGTAGCAGCGGTATGCGTCGTCAGGGCAGCAGCTACCGCCATCTTCAGTACACGCGCCGGCACAGCACGTCCCGCTGCTGCAGACCGACCCGTCCTCTGCCTGGACGCAGTCACCTGACGTTGGATCGCAGATGTGGCATTCGTCGCAGGTGACATTCGCACAGAGATCCTGGCACTCGCACGTCTCCGGATCCTGCAGTTGGTCTGGAGGACACTGTGAAGTACATTCGCAGTTGCAGGTGTCGTAGCTGAAGTCCTTGTTTGACGCACAGTCGCTATTCGCGCACTGCTCCTGGCAGCAGACCTGACCCTGTCCGCATTCGACCCCATTGACCTGACCAGTGCAGGCGTCGCATTCGCACGTCTCTGGATTCGGCGTAGATCCACCGGTACACACCGGCACGCATTGATCGTTGCAGCAGACCGCGGTTTCACCGCATACCGATGTGCACTGGCCAGCCACGCAGGTTTCACAACCGGAGCACGCCTGGCCGCACGCACCGCAGTTGTCGTGGTTGAACTGCGTGTCGATGCAGTCTTCGCCACATTTGGTGAGGTCATCCGGGCACTGACATTCGCCGTTGCTGCAATCGGCTCCTTCCGGACAGGCATGACCGCAGGCTCCGCAGTTCTGGGAATTGCCTTCCGTATTGACGCACTGCTGATCGCAGCAGGCGTCGCCTCCGAAGCACCCAGTCGCATTGTGAAGGCAGTCGTAGCGTTCCTGCTCAAATGCGGTGAAGCAGGCAGCCGTGCAGGCAAAATCTTCATAATGGCCGTAGCCATGTCGACCATTGAAGCTGCTGCAGTTGCCTTCGCAGATCTTCCAAAGACCGAATGCTTTCCCCACACATTGTTGCCGGTTGCATACTCCGTCTGCTCCGCCGCCGCCACTCCAAATGCCTCCGAACCAGGGAAACGAGAATGGTGCGGCAGAGGTTGGCGGCGCGGATCGACCCACCAAGATTGCCGCAACACCACCGATCAGCCCTTTCAACACCTGTCGACGCGAGGTCGCCGTACCCAGCGAACGGGTCAGCTCATCGAAGCGCCAGTCTTGCATGCCCTACCCTTCCCCTTCGGGTTGTCGATAACTGACGGAATCACAGTTCATCGGAGTCGCCGTCGCGCTGCGGTACTCCCAGACCTACCGAGCGTCTTCGGTCGCCGTCCCACCGACGGGTCCCGCTCGTCCACGCTCGTCGCAATTTCTGCGGTCGCACGCAATTCACTTGGTCGGGAGAGGCCTCGAGAAGTCGAAACCATAAAACGCCACGCTACGGCGTCCGAATCTTGTTCGCCCTTCCACCATAGCAGGCTCCACTTACCAACCACTTACCAGCCACACGAATTGCCGTCCTGACGGTCACACGCCGAATCGCAATGCAGGACCAAGCAGTGGTTGCAGGGCTGGCCCGACCGCCCAACCCTCGATTTACGTCCAGTTGAAGGCAGTGCTAGAATTCGCTCGTCGCACGTGGTATCTGTGAGATCACTCATTCGTCCAGGGTGAATCGGCTGACGAGCTGGAGGTCGACGTGGATTTGATATTGCTGGCGGCACGGCTGGGGTTGGCGGCCGTCTTCGTGGTGGCGGGTCTGGCCAAGCTGGCCGATCTGGCGGGTTCGCGTCAGGCCATGCTCGGCTTTGGCGTTCCCGGCAGCGCTGGCTGGGGTGTTTGGGCACCCTCTTGCCGCTTGCTGAGCTCGCCATCGCCATCCTGCTCATCCCGCTCGCCACCGCCTGGTGGGGTGGCCTCGCGGCGCTGACCGTGCTGCTCCTCTTTATCGCTGGCATTGCCGTCACCATGGCGCGCGGACAGGCCCCCGATTGCCACTGCTTCGGTCAGCTGCATTCCGAGCCAGTCGGCTGGTCGACGGTGGGACGCAACGTCGTGCTGGCCCTGATCGCCGGACTGATCGTGGCGACCGGACACCCCGATGCGGGCACCAGTGCCGTCGCCTGGATGGGAGATCGTTCAACCATGGAAGACGTCGGAATCGTGGTGGGGGTGCTCCTCACCCTGGCCATCGTTGGCGAAGGCTGGCTCTTGCTGCATCTCTTGCAGCAGAACGGGCGCCTGCTCGGTCGGGTCGAGACGCTGGAGGCAGGGTCGAGTGTGGATGGGGTCGTGCCTCGTCCCGCGGCACAACCGTCCGCTCCGGCGGCGGGACTGCCGGTTGGCTCGGTGGCGCCGTCCTTCTCCCTCTCGGGTTTGCATGGGGAGACCATGACCCTGGATGCCTTGCGGGCCTCAGGCAAGCCAACCCTGCTCCTCTTCAGTGATCCGCACTGTGGTCCCTGCAACGCCTTGCTCCCAGAGATTGGACGCTGGCAACGGGACGAGACCCGTCACCTGACCCTGGCGCTCGTCAGTCGCGGATCGGTGGAGGAGAACCGCGCCAAGGGGACCGAGCATGGCGTGACCCAGATCCTGTTGCAAGAGGATCGGGAAGTTGCCGAGTCCTATCAGTCGCATGGCACCCCTGGGGCCGTGTTGATCGGAATCGATGGCCGCATTCAGAGTCCCGTGGCCATGGGGGCCGAGCAGATCCGGCAGTTGGTGCGGACCGTGACGGGCGCGCCGGTGCTGCCCCTCACGCCCCGACCAGCCAACAACGGGAATGGGAACGGCAACGCGCCGCACCCGGCCAGTCGCATCGGGACGCGAGCCCCCGCCGTCTCCTTACCGGATCTCAACGGCAAAACGGTCAATCTCCACGACGTCACCGACGAGCGGACGCTGCTCCTCTTCTGGAATCCGGGCTGTGGCTTCTGTCAGCGCATGCTGGGCGATCTGAAGGACTGGGAAGCGCGTCGGCCGACGGATGCGCCGAAGCTGCTGGTCGTGAGCACCGGGACGGTGGAGGCCAACCAGCAGTTGGGACTGCGTTCAACGGTGGTCCTGGACCAAGGATTCACCACGGGGAGAGCCTTCGGTGCGACCGGAACGCCCTCGGCCATTCTGGTGCAGGCGGATGGCACGATTGGCTCGGAAGTGGCCGTCGGAGCCCAGGCGGTGCTGGCCTTGGCCGGTAACCCTGCCGAGCCGCCGAAGCCCGCTCGCGCATAAAACTCAGGGCCAATTCGGCAAATGGCAAGCGCCCGTGTGGAGACTTCCGCACGGGCGCTCAGTATTAGCTTATAATTTAGCGGGCACAGGCTCATTTGCGCTTCGTCCAAATATCAGGGGTGATCGGGACTTCTGCCCGCGAATTGACTGCATGACCGGCGGAGTCCTGCATGCAGCGCGGCTGTCCGAGATGAGTCCCGATCAATGGAATGAGTAGGTCACGCCCGCTGATCCCACTGATACCCCAGGCCTGGCTCAGGTTGCGCCCAGTAAGCGACAGTGGGAAGACAAACAACCCTCATGTCCGGAAGCACCCGGTCACCGGAACACACAGTCGACGGTCCATCCAGCCCACCTCCACTCGAGAGCGGGTCGTTGCGCATCGAGCTTCTCGGGGGATTCCGGCTCGTCGTGGGCGATGCCGAGCTCCCAGCCGCGGCCTGGCGTAGTCGCAACGCGGCGCTGATCGTCAAGCGTCTCGCGTTGGCTCCTAACCATATGCTGCACCGCGACCAGCTTGCCGACCTCCTCTGGCCGGACACCGACGCCGAGGCTGCCGCCAACAATATGCGCCAGGGTTTGCACGTCGCCCGTCGCTATCTGCGTGAACTTCCTCTTGATCAATCGCTCGTCCTGCGATCGGTCAACGAGCGCGTCCATCTCTACCCGCCCGAACGCGTCCAGACCGACGTGAAAGAATTCGAATTGGCCGCACGCGCGGCATTCGGCTCCCGCGATCCTGACCGTTTTTGGTTCGCAGTCGAGCGCTACACCGGTACGCTCCTTCCGAACGATCTCTATGAGGACTGGACGATCCAGTGCCGGGACGAGCTCGCCGCAACCTACCGCGCGGTACTTGCCGAGGTTGCCAGTCTCCACGAAACACTCCACGAGATTCCTCTCGCCATCGACGCCTTGCGTAGGCTTGTCGCGTCTGAGCCAACCAATGAAGCCACGCACGTGCGGCTGATGCGGTTGTATGCCGCGCATGGAAGGCGATCGCAGGCGTTGCTGCAATACCAGCATCTGACCAGCATCCTGACCAGCACGGTCGACATCGAGCCCGAGTCGGAGACCCGACAACTGTATCTGGACATCAAAAACGGTACGATCCCGTCTCGGTCATCGCTGTCCGGATCAAACTCCTTGGCACCCGCAACGACACCGGCTTCAAACTTGCCGATTCCGGTCACGACATTTCTTGGACGCGAGCAAGAACTGGCGCGTCTCATCGAGGAGATCGCGAAGCATCGGCTCGTGACTCTGGTCGGGCCTGGCGGCATCGGTAAGACGCGTCTGGCGTTCGAAGCGGCCCGCAGCCTTGTCGGCCGCTACGCCGATGGCGTCTGGATGGTTGGTCTGTCGGGGCTGGATGACGGTGAGCTCGTGCCGCAGTCGGTCGCAGCGGCGCTCGGGATCGAGCTCGACGAGCGAGCTGAGCCCGAGCAAGCCGTGGCTGACGCCCTGCGCGATCGGGAACTCTTGCTGCTCCTCGACAACTGCGAGCATCTGATCGACGCCTGTGCATCACTGGTTCAACGGCTGCTGCATACCTGCTCCGGTTTGTCGATCATGACGACGAGTCGTGAAGCATTGCGCGTCAGGGGCGAACGACGGTGGCCAGTCACACCGTTGCCGCTACCGTCGACCTCGGACAGCCTCCCGAAAATCGCGCGAAACGACGCCGTTCGCCTCTTCGTAGACCGGGTGCGCTGGCATCAGACGGACTTCAGCGTCGCCGAGGCAAATGCGCCGTCCATCTGCCAGATCTGTCGTCGACTCGACGGGATTCCGCTGGCGCTCGAGCTGGCCGCCGCGCGTGCTGATGTACTCACACCCCGGCAACTCACTGAGCGGCTCGAACACACGCTAGACCTGCTTACGGGTGGCGATCGAACTGCCACGCCGCGGCAGCAAACGCTCCGAGGCGCGCTCGACTGGAGCTACCAGCTGCTCAGCGGCGAGGAACAGCTCCTCTTCCGGCGACTGGCGATCTTCGCCGGAGGCTGGACGTTGGAGATGGCCGAGTCGGTCTGCAGCGATGACGGCATTGCTGCGAACGATGTCGTTCGACTCCTGGCGCAGCTCGGCGAGAAATCGCTGCTGCAGGTAGATCTCTCAGGCGACGAGGCACGCTACCGGCTGTTGGAGCCGGTTCGCCAGTTCGCGAGCGAGCGACTGCACGCGAGTGGAGAGGTTGAGATTCTGCAGGAGCGGCATGCGCGTTGCTGTCTTGCGCTGGCCGAGGAGGCAGAGCCGAACCTGACTGGCCCCAACCAGGCCATTTGGCTGAACCGCGTCGCCAGCGAGCAGGACAATTTGCGGGCAGCACTTGTCTTTTTCGATGCCTCCGGGGACCGCGGCTCAGCGCTGCGTCTCGCCGGAGCGCTCGGACGCTTCTGGTGGACACAGGGCTACATCGCCGAAGGGCAACGGTGGCTCTCTCGGACGCTGGAGGCAACCAAAGGCGAGTATGGAGCGGAACGGATGAAGGCGGTGAATGCGGCCTTCACCATGGCACACCGCCGCGGTGAATACGCTGTGGCGAGATCGCTTGCACACGAGTGCCTGATGCTGGCTCAGCAACACGATGACCGAGCGGGTGTGGGCTGGGCGCTGACTCAACTCGGGATGGTCGCGGCCGAGACCGGCGGCGATCAGCAAGCCCTCTTGGAGCAGAGTTTGGAGATCTTCCGAGAGGTCGGCGATACCCGTGGAACCGCTGAAGTGCTCAATATGCTGGGGGAGATCAAACGGACCCAGGGAGATGACCACATCGCCGCGCAGCTCTATGAGGAAAGCCTGACCCTGTGGCAGGACCTTGGAGATGAGCAATACATCAGCACGGTATTGCACAATCTTGGCCGAGTCGCCGGACACCAGGGAGACTTCCGGCAGGCGGCGTCATTGCTCCTTGATAGCCTGACGGGCTTTCAGAACCTGCACATCAACAACGGTGTTGCCCTCTGCTTGCGCGGTCTCGCTGGAGTTGCGGTCGAGCTCGATCGTCTTGAGGTGGCAGCACGCTTCCTTGGCGCGGCGGAGGCAATCTCCGAGAGTACGGGGGTTGTCGAGGATTCAGCTGATCGGGCTCAAACGCAATCCGCGGTAGCAGCCGCTCAAGCTGGGCTCGAGGAAGCGCAATTTGCCGCGTCCTGGACTGCAGGCAAGGCACTCTCAATGGAAGCGGCCATCAGAGACGCCGTTGACTTCGTGGATCACCTCCCCATTCACGGAACAACACACGAAACAGACTGACGGCGACATTGAATATCCGGTATGCCGACTCGTCGACGCGATTCCCACCCCCACTATTCGTCAAGATCGCATGAGCCTTTCTTCAGTCCATCCATAGTTGATCGACCAAATAACGCTCAAATAACGCCCCGTCGTTAGACTGGGGATATCGGGGCCACCTGCCATTCATTCCACTTCGAGCCTCATCCACGTTCGCGCGACGAACACGACATATTGTGGGGGAGATTATGCAGAGTTGGCGCTTTGACGACCTGACGCGCTCGTTGGGGAAAGCCACTTCGCGACGTCAGGTACTCAAGGGACTAATCGGCGGAGTCGCCGCGGCGACAGTTGCTCGCGGTGGCGGACTCGCGGCCTCCGGCTGTAGCGTCGCTCAGTGCAAGGCGGACGCCGACGCGCACTATCAAGATGAATATCAGGCCTGCAAACAGGATGGATCACGGGGCGCCGGATTCTGCAACATCTGGCTCCTCATCGAACGATCGTTCAACTACAGAAAATGCGATCGCACGGGCTGCTACTCCGGTGTCTGCTGCGACCAGGGATGCGCCAACCTCTACATCGATCCTCAGAACTGTGGGTCGTGTGGACACGCGTGCCAGTCCGGAGCAGTATGCGTCGCGGGTCGCTGTCAGTGTCCTAACGATATGGACTCCTGCAACGGTACCTGCGTCGATACCGATTCAGACCCCAACAACTGCGGCGCCTGCGGGAACGCATGCCCTTCGGGAGAAGTTTGCAGCGACGGCCAATGCCAGTGTCCCGACGGCTCCATGATGTGCGACGGAGCTTGCGTTGACACCCAATCCGATCACGAAAACTGCGGCGCCTGCGGCAACGCCTGCACCGGCTGCGAGAACTGCCTCGAGGGCCAGTGCACATCGCTCTGCGGCAGCGATGGTTACTGCTGCAACGACCATTGCGTCGACTCACAGTGCAGTCCTCCGAAGATCTTCGATCCCAGCCAGTGCGGCTGCGTCTGTCCATTCGGCGGCGACTGCGGCGATACCTGCTGCACTGGATCACAGGAATGCTGCCAGGGTCAATGTTTGGATCCATGCCCAAATGGACAGCCGCGTGATACCGCAACCTGCCAGTGCCCCTGTGATTCCGGCATTCAATGTGGCGACACGTGTTGCGCGGACGGTCAGGAGTGTTGCAACGGTCAGTGCATCGGCACCTGCCCGCCTGGACAACATCTCGACTCGGGCACCTGCGAGTGCGCCTGCGACACCGGCGAGACCTGTGGGCCCTCCTGCTGCTCAGGCAGCAAGGCCTGCTGCCCCGACACGCTCTCCGGCGTGACCTGCCGCGATCAAGATCCGGCCTGTCCCAACTGCCACTATTCATGCGGTGATATCTGTTGTGGTCAGTACGAGTTCTGCTGCCGCGCGGCGGATTACTCCTTCCACTGCGTGGCGTCCTCCGGCGACACCTGCTGACGCAGTGACGAAGGAGAGGCCGATCGCTAAGAAGCGAACCTTCCTGCGACTCGCGGGCACCATCCGCCTCATGGAATCTCGATCGTGACTCGAGATTCCATGACGGTCCGCGCTATCTGCCGAACCCGACTGTTCAAATAACGTTGAAATAACGCCTCATCACTAGACTGTGGCTGACGGGGCTTACTCACCGCGCATTCCACTCTCGCCTCGGGAGAATGTCACCGCGCCCCAAGGAATCGGAGACCAGGTGCAAAGCTGGCGGTTTGACGATCTGGCTAGGACCTTGGGCGGTCCCTTGTCGCGGCGACAAGTACCGATCGGTATGGTCGCCGCGTCGACGGACGACGCTCGCGCGAGAGGAGATTTGCTGGAGGACAACGAGTAGAGAGCGGTTTCGTGCCGCTTCGTCTCAGTTGAACATCTCGGCGCGTTGCCGTGGGAGAGCATCTCAGTTCTCCGGGATGAGATGGTGATAGGGAGAGGGACATGTTGCATCTACAAGCTGTACGACGACGCCTCGGTACGTCGCGGCTCCTTCGGCTGGTTGGCCTTGCCGCCGCGTTCGCGTTGGTCTTCGGAGCGGGGTCTGCCGTCAGTGCGCTGGGTGACCCGGCACCACTGACCTACTCCGCCTGCGTCAAAGCGAGCGTCTCCAAAGTGCCGCCCGGCTTCGCCGGACTAATCGAGAACGGTTCGCTCTACAACGTGACGCAGGACGACAGCACGCCCAATTGCAACAGTGGCGACACAGTCATCAACTGGAACCAGATCGGACCGGTTGGGCCAACCGGTCCGGTAGGTCCGACCGGCCAACAAGGTCTAACGGGTGATACCGGGCCGATTGGGCCCACGGGCCCGCAGGGGCCACAGGGTGATGCCGGACCGGTCGGCGCGACGGGCCAGCAAGGGCCAGCGGGCAATAGCGGTCCAGTTGGTCCGACGGGCCAGCAAGGCCTGCAGGGGCCCGCTGGGACGAGCGGCATCGTGAGCGAGTCCATTTCCAGGAGTGATTTCTTGGTTCCCGATGGTCGTGCCGTGTCAGGGTATGCGGAATGCACCCATGGCACGCCGGTCGGCGGCGGTTCAGACTGGTCGTATCCCGATGGGAGCACCACGTACAGCCAAGAGGACATCGAGATACAGGGGGAAGGGGCGAGCACGAGTCTTGACGGGTACTTCGTGACGTACAACAACAGTAGCGGTGACGATATTACAGTACATGTATGGGCAATCTGCCTGCAGTACTGACCAACATTCGCGCTAGTTGGGTGCCGCCTTTGCCGTTAGACGGCACCCGTCTCGTTCGTCCATACACCTCAACAAGCAACCGATGCTGGATGCATACCCTGATGCCTTCGATCGCGAACCGCCAAACCAAGGTCAGGCAATGCATCTGTCGAGCATGAAACACTCCGACGACGAGGTGAAAAGGACTGGATGACGATCCGTCGGCAGAGCGCATGCCGTCCGACAATGCGCCCTCGGACTTACTCGTTCTAGCGCTGTTAGTCGATCGGCCTGACGGAGCACCGCTGGGAGAGAACGCGAAGGGTCTCAGTTGGCCATCCGTCGATCCGACGGCGCTCCAACTCGTCAATGGTAGGATTAACCCGCGACACGAACGATCAATCGGCTGGTTCACGCGGGATATTGATGAGCGACGACGAAGAACAGTTTCCTGAGAACCAAATTGCGAAGGTCAACGAGGACGATGGCGCGGCAGACGGCGTGCTGGCGACTCTCAAAGACGTTGGCGAACGCGTTCCGAGCTATGCCAAGCTCTCGGTCAATCTGGTTTCGGCCGGCAAGATGTCGGCGGCGCAGCAGAGTCAGATCCTGGGGCCGCTCGGTTATGGTCCAGCCTCTCGCTTCACCCGCTTCGTGCCGATCCTCAACCAGATCAGCCGCATCCTTTCGATGATTGGCACCATCCGGTTCGTCCTGACACAGATGGACACAGAATCGGCCAACGATTTGCTCGAATCGGTGGGACTCAGTCGCGAGCAGGTCGAGCGGGATTTCGATACGACGCGCGACCTGGCCAAACGCGCCGGACAGATCGGCTCGCGCGAAGCTTCCAAGGCGCTCGAGAATGGATCGCGCGCACTGGAGAGCGGCGCCCGCGTCGCGGGACGACTCACGGGCAAGGGCATCCGTTCGTTTCGAAATTGGCAGGCCCGCTCGGCACAACGATCGGACGATCAGCGTAATCAATCCTGATCCCTGTTACTCAGGCCACTTTCTTGGTCGGCGCTATTGATTGGACTGCAGAACATGAGCACAGCGACTGAACCCGGACTGCGCGACATGTTGGGGACATTGGTGCGACATTCGCCGCGCTACGTCAGGCTCATGAAGCGACTGTTGGCCGACGAGCGACTCTCCGGGCTTGACAAAGCACCGCTGGTTGGCGCGATCGGCTATGGACTCTCGCCGATCGACCTCGTTCCTGGCATCGTTCCCGTATTTGGACAACTCGACGACATGGCCGTGATGCTCGGTGCCATCCGTTTTACGCTCAACCGCATTCCGGACGACATCGCCAACGAGCATTTGATGGCGGTGGGATTGATCCGTGCCGACGTCGACGACGATATCGCCAATTGTCGCCGATCGGCGAAGCGCATCGTGAAGACTGGATTCAACGGTGCCGCCCGGGTGATCACCGCAGGAGCAGGCTTTTCGTTCCGTCTGGCGCAAGCGGGCGTGCGCGGCTGGCGCAACCCGTCATAGGGATTCAGCCAACGGTCTGCCGACAGTCTGTGGAATGAGTCAAACCTTTCCCACCTAAACATCGTCACATCTCCTGGCGTCTCGCGATTGCGCCTGGGATATCCTTGACGCGACCAACACCGTGGCTGGCTCAGGCTAAGCCGTCGTGCCGGTGAACCGTCAAATCAATGCTCAGCTCCAGGCAGTCCCGTCTGGTGGAAGGTGCGCCACGTCGTGTTCTCTCGCAACGGCCTGATCGTCATCGTCGTGATTTTGATCGCGGTCGTGCTGTTTTCCTACGTCGCTTTCAAGTCAGCCGAGACGCCCAGCAGCACGACAACGCCAACCACCGCCGGTGGCGCCGCCAGTCCACAGTCGCAGTCAGATCTGGTCGAACAGGGGCGAGTTCTCTTCCAGCAATATCGCTGCAACGTCTGCCACACGACCAGCGGCGGTAACGCGGCCGGCCCCACCATGAAAGGGCTTGCCGGCAGCCAGGTCAAGTTCAACGACGGCACAGTTGCGGTGGCGGACACCAATTATCTGCGGGAGAGCATTCTGGATCCGGACGCCAAGATCGTGCAGGGATATGGCCCGAGCGTGATGAGCGCCGCGCTCGATCCGTTCTCACAGCAAATCCAGCAAGATGACCACGTCGCCGCCATGGTGGCGTACATCGAGAGCTTGAAGTAAGGGGAGCAGCCCTCATCCCCCACCCTTCTCCCGCAAGCAGGAGAAGGGAGACGAGGACCAAACGCTGGGCGCCGTTCCCCTCCTCCCGCGTGAGCAGGAGAAGGGAGACGAAGGGGACAACGAAAAACCCTCTCCCGCTTGGCGGGAGAGGGTGGCGAGCTTGCGAGCCGGGTGAGGGCTTCTTACCGCTCGGTCGGTCGCACGATCGGCCAGATGCTCGGCATCTCGCCCACTGGCACCTCGATGAGGACCGGCGCGTCCATCTTCAGCGCGCTGCGTAGCACCGAGCGCAGGTCGTCTGGGCTATTGGCCCGCATGCCGACCACGCCAAAGAGCTCGGCCAGCTTGGTGAAGTCCGGGTTCTTCAACGTCGAGGCGATGGTGCGACCATGGAAGGTCTGCTGCTGGATGCGCTTGACGTTGCCGTAGGCGTTGTCGGTGAAGACGATGGCCACCATGTTGATCTTGTGCATCGCCATGGTCGACAGCTCCTGCACGTTGTACATGAAACCGCCGTCGCCGTTCACCGAAACGACCTTCTTGTCCGGGTTGCCGACCTGGGCGCCGAGCGCGGTGGCGAAGCCGTAGCCCAACGTGCCCTGATAGCCTGACGTCAGATACGTTCGAGGCTTATAGACCGGGAAGGCATTGTGCATCCAATAGCCGACCTGGGTGCTCTCGGCCACCGCGATGCCGTCGTCCGGGAGCTCTTCGCGAATGACAGAGGCGAAGGCGGCCTGCGGCTGGACCTCGAAGAAGCTGTCCTCGATGCGCTCCTTGAGATCTTCCATCTCCTCTTTGCGCGACTCACGCTTGCGATTGTGCTTCGGCACCCGGTTGATCAAATCGGTCAGACCCATCTTGGCGTCCGAGACGATGCCGATCTCCGGCCGATAGTTGCGTCCCACCTCGTCGGCGTCGACGTCCATCTGGATGATGGTGTGATGCTCTTCCGGACTCCAGTTCGAGCGTACCGGCTGGGCGAAGCGCGTGCCGACGACAAAGATGGCGTCCGACTTCGGTAGTAGCTCCATACTGGCATGGTAACTCTGGGCCAGATAGTGACGCGACGAGATGGCGCCCTTGCCGCTGCTCGACATGATGACCGGCGCCTGCAGCATCTCGGCCAGCTCACGCAGTTCATCCCATGCCTCGGCCTGGAGAATACCGCCGCCGACGAAGATGACGGGGCTCTTGGCTTCGCCCAGCGCCTTGGCGGCCGACTCCAACGCGTCCGGATCGCCGGATGGGCGAGATGGCGTGATTGGCTCCATCAGTTCGACGTTCCCGACTGCCTGCAGCACGTCCGGCGGAACCTCGATCTCGACCGGGCGCGTCCGTCCGGTGCGCAGCTGGCGGAAGGCTTCCGTCACGATGCCGGGTACGTCTTCCGGCTTCATGGCGCGGCCCGACCACTTGGTGACCGAGCGGACCATCTCGAGCTGATTCGGGATCTCGTGCAACACACCGCGCCCGACCTCGATCAGGTCTGATTGGATCTGGCCCGAAATGCAGAGTACGGGCGAGCAGGTCGCGTACGCGGTCGAGAGACCGGCCATGGCGTTCAACAGGCCGGGGCCCGGAACGACGAGACAGGTGCCGACGCGGCCCGTGGTACGAGCGTAGCCATCAGCCATGTATGAGGTCGCTTGCTCATGTCGCGTGTGATAGACCTTGACTTGGTCCTTGGCGTCGTAGAGGGCGTCGAACGCCCAGTCGAGCTGAACACCGGGGAGACCGAAGATCACGTCCACCCCGTGTTTGAGTACCGATTGGACGAGGGCTTGCCCCCCAGTCATCTCTGCCACAGATAATCCTTTCCATTTCCGCGACCGGCTACCAGCCAGTGGCGGGCCGTTCGCCCTGTCGCTCCCCGGCCACGCTTCGCGCGGCGCAACCGCCACCCGTACCGAGGCGACTCAACCGAGTCCGCCGATTCGTTCGGGCGACCGTCTTCGTATGCGGCAGGCGACGACGATGGCGCTGCCAATGCTCTTCGTTATCCCGCATTGTAGACAAAGATCGGGCAATGTGCAGCCCCTCGAGTTCACCATATGCGCATGGCTGAAAGCAGATGAATCTCGCTCACGAACAGGTCGACGTGGACTATCCGCTCGAATTGGCACGAATTTGTCGCATTTCGACCGCGCCTGTTATGAGCCCGTCGTCGTTCGCCCAGTAGCATAGGCCCTGGTAGTACACGGTGCCTCTCGTGTTGAGATTAGATCGGGGGCCACGTCGGGTCCCATAACTGACGGCAAAGTCTCTGATCGGCAACACATCCTCAACCATCCCTCTTCCTCGGCCCGGCAGTCCGGGCCGTCCTCTTTAAACAAGCGGAGAAGATCGCGGCGAACAGAGATGAATGACTCGTTGCCAGAGTATGATGCGTCACATGGACGCGGCGAGGTCTGAGCCACGCCGCCCTGATCCGAACGAGTATTGAGGCTCATCTGGCTCAACATCGTGCAGCGACACGGCATCTCGATCACGGCCGGTCAGTTCCTACGACTCGGAATCGTGGCGACGCCGGTCATTTTTCTGAGCGCGGTTATCGGGTTATGGATGTCGTTGCATCTGCTGGGATGAGGTGGGTGGAAGAACGGCTAAAGTGGATTGCGTCCATCTAGAGCTGACTGGCAAATAATGAATCGCGTCGGCAATTTCCCCACGTTCACCCGGGACTAAAGATCCTGGGCTAATCTAGACGAAGCCAACTGAAAGGACTGGCCTATTGCCGAATAGGCAATATGTTCAGAGTCCGTTGATGAATATCGCAACACTCCCCCAATCCCGTTAGTGAACTGCGCTCATGTAGCGCTGTGACTTTGGCCCCGCGCGAACGGCGAATGGCCGCCGAACTTTCTCGTCAAACACCCTCCAGGTGGAGAGGGCCAACCTGTAGTTCAGGATGACGAGAAGTGCTGAGTTGCCAACTAATAACGACCACGGCCCAACTCTGTATGGTGACGCTCACGAGACCAGCCCGAGTCCCTTCAAGAACTCGACCAGCAAGTCGTTGAACGCTTCTGGGTTGTCGGCTGGTGAGCCGTGACCGGCGTTCGGCACCACCTCGACCTCCGCCGAGGGAACGGCGTCCGCCACGGCCATGGTCAGCTCGCGATATTCGGGCTGCGTGTTGGCTCCATAGACGATGAGGATCGGGAGGTCGAGCGCGGCCAGCGGGCCAGGCCCCGGGTTGAACGCCTCGACCGCCGTGAACCAGGCGGGAGTCGACAGCACATTCTTGCGCCACTCCGCCAGCCGCCGTCTCCCCACCTTGTTGCGCCAATCGGCTCCAACTCGGGGCGTTAGAAAGATGTCGAGTGCGTCGTCGATTCGACCAGCCTCCAGCAGCGGACGCGCTCGCTCGGCCGCCGAACTGAGCCGATCGCCACCGCGGTCTCGAAGCAACTGTGGCACCGAGGGCTCGGCCAACACTAAGGCGATCACTCGTTCAGGACGTAGCAACCCCAACGCCAACCCGACGGTCGCACCCAGTGAATTGCCGATGACGACGGCCCTATCGATCCCTTCGGCATCCAGCACCGCCAGCGCGTCGAGAGCGGCGCGTTCGATGCTCGGTGAATCACCGGCGGGGTCACTGTCCCCATGTCCACGGATAGCCGGGGCGATCCAGTTGAACTGAGGCAGTCGCAGCATCTGGTGGATCCAATTGGAGGTGCCGACCAGCACACCGTGCAGGGCCAGGATCGGCAGGCCAGATGGGTGATCCGACCGCACCTCATAGGCGATGTGCGCCCCATCCTCCACTTCGATCATGCGTTGTTCAGTGACGGCCATCCTGCCCCAATCCTGTTACACCCACGGTTCTCACGCCCCAATCGGCCATTCTACGCCGGGGCGCTCCAGGGATGAAGTGGCAAACCGCGGACTTCGCCGGAATTGCGAGAAAATGGCCTGGGTACGGGTCAGGGCAGAAGGCGGGTCCAGAAGCGATAGTCGGCGGCGTGGGAGAGTCCAGCGTCCGCTGCGGCGCTGATGGAATCGTTCTCTGTACTGGGGATCACGGCGCCCACCGCTCCGGTTGACGTGCACGGCCGAAGCATGCGGAGTCCGGCGGCATTGACGCGCTCCAGCCACAGGCCGTGGTAGAGAAAGGTGCTGACTCGAACGACGTGCATCCCATGTGCGTCCGTTGCGAATTCGAGACCGCTTCCAACCCAGAGCTGGCTCGACGTCTCGTCTCGCTCGAAGCCGTTGGACGCGAAGACACGCTCGCTGGCAATGTTGTCGACACGAATCAGACCCCGCGCGATACATGCACCGGCATCACGAGCCGCATCGAGGCTGGCGCGTACCAGCATCTTGCCGACCCCACGTCCCTGCGCTTGTGGGCTGACCGCCAGCAGGTCGACCTCCCAGCGTGGTTCGCCGAGCGCCGTCTCAGTCAGGAAACCATCGACGAACCCGACGATTTCCCCCTCCAGCTCAACCACACGCGTTGCACGCCGTCCTTCGCCAATCAGGCGTCCAACAATCCCCTCATCGAGGGGTTCATCGGGCCAGACGTCCAACGCAACCCGAACAATGCCGGCCGCGTCCGCTGGCAAAGCCGTTCGAAGAGCGAGGTTCATACGTCGACACCCCCGAGATCATGCAACGGCAAACACCTCATCCTGCACGTCGAGCATGCGGCGATAGAGCCCGCTGCCGCGTTTGAGATCGAGGTGCGTCCCGCGTTCGACGACGTGCCCGGCGTCCAGCACCAGGATCTCGTTCACTTCCTCCATGTGCACCAATCGGTGCGTGATGAGCAGGATCGAGCGATCGCGGAACAGGTCGAAGATCGACATCGAGCACGTCACGCTCGGTGACCGGATCGAGGTTGGCGGTCGGCTCATCCAGAATCAAGATCGGCGAGTCCTTGAGGAGCGCGCGAGCGATCGCCAGTCGCTGTCGCTCGCCACCGGAGAAGCGCATGCCTTCCTCGCCCAGCCAGGTGTCGAGCTTCTTCGGCAGACGCTCGACCAATTCGTCCAACCGCGCTTGGCGCAAAACCTGAAACAGCTCCTCGTCGGTCGCGTCCGGCTTGGCCAGGCGTAAATTACCTCGCAGCGTGGTGCTGAAGAGGCGCGTCTCCTGACCGACCACCGCGATCTCGCGACGCAAGTCCGCCTGCATCAGCTCGCGCAGATCGACTCCGCCCAGCCGAATCACCCCGGACGTCGGATCCCAGAACCGGACGGCCAGATTGGCGATGGTGCTCTTTCCTGCGCCACTCGGGCCCACTACCGCGATCCGTGCCCCTGGTTCGAGACGCAGGCTCACGCCAGCCAGCGCGAGAGGCTCGGACGGTCCGTAGCCAAACATTACGCCGTCGAACTCAAGGAGCGTCGATGATGCGCACGCGCTCGGCGTCTCTGGATCAAGTACGACAGGCTGTCGCTCGACGATCTCGAAGATACGCTCGCCCGCGGCGCTCGTGCGCTCCAGGAACTGGAACGAGCGCCCTAAAGGCCGGATCGCTTCGAAGCTGCCCAGCATGATGAGCGCGAGCGTCGCCAGATAGACGCCCTGGATACGAGCGTCGTGCACCAACGGGATAGCCAGAAGCAGGATCGTCCAGACAGCCAGGTTGGTTCCCAGATCGCTCATGGCCTGCTCGAAGCCGGTGATGCGCGCCATGCGCCGTTGCAGTCCGCCCAGCTCCTCGCTCAATTGCGAGACGCGCGTGCGGTGGTCCGCCTCTCGCCCCAATGCCAGCAGATCCTGCATCCCCTGCACGCCGTCGACGAGTTGCGACTGAAGCTCGGCGCGTAGCGCTGGTTCGCGTCGACCCGCGCGCCGGCCGAGCACTCGGGCGGTCAGCGGAACTCCCACGCCAACCAGCACCATAAACGCCAGCGCGACGACGGCCAACAGATCGCTGAAGACATGAAAGACAGCCACCGTCACCAGCGCGCTGGAGAGGGCGACTAACGTCGGCCCGGCGATCTGCTGGAAGAGGTTCTGGAGCTCGTCGACGTCCCGCATCATGCGTGCGAGCAGGTCGCCGCTGCGGAAGCCGCTCAGTTCAGCAGGCGCCAACGGCTCCAGGCGCCGGTAAAGATAGACGCGCAGCGAGCCGATCAGCCGGAAGGTGACGTTGTGGGACGTGAGCCGTTCGGCATAGCGGACGAAAGCCCGCGAGATGCCGCAGACACGCACCAGGTAGATGGCGCTGGTTAGCTCGATCAGCAGCGGATGCTTGGCCGCGGCCGAAATCAGGTAGGCGGCGACCGCCAACAGGCCGGTGTTGGTCGCCACGGTGAGCATACCGAGAAAAACGGCTCCGGCAATGCGCCAACGATAGGGCAACAGCAGCTTCAGCAACCGCGTCACAGTCTTCATACCGCCGTCACCGTGATCCCGGAGCCAAAGAGGCGAGCGTACGCACCGCCAGTCTCGAGAAGCTCCGCGTGTGTGCCGACCTCGACCAGTCGCCCACGGTCGAGGACGGCGATCTGGTCAGCTGAATAGACCGACTTGAGCCGATGCGCCACGATCAGGACCGTGCGCCCTTCAGCTAGACGCTCCAGCGACCGGCGAATCAGTTCCTCGCTCTCCGGGTCGAGGCTCGACGTCGGTTCATCCAGCAGCACGATCGGGGCGTCCTTGAGGAAGGCACGCGCCAATGCGATTCGCTGCGCTTGCCCTTGACTCAGGCGGCTGCCCCGTTCGCCCAGCGCCGTCTCGTATCCGCCGGGCAGGCTTTCGATGAACCCATCCGCGCCGGCCAATTCCGCCGCCTGACGCACGTCGTCGAGCGCCGCCGCGGGCCGCGCCATACGGATGTTCTCCAGCACGTTGCCGTAGAAGAGGTAGGGGTGCTGCGAGACGAGCGAGACTCGGCGGCGCCAGTCTTCCGGAGCGAGGTCGGCGATCTTGAGGTCCCCGGCGTGGATGGATCCCTCGTCCGGCTCAATGAAACGCATCAGCAGGTTGATCAACGTGCTCTTGCCCGACCCGCTGGCACCGACCAGTGCCGTGCGTGAACCGGCCGTCAAGGTCAGACTGACGCCCTGTAACGCGGGCTCGACGGCGTCGGGATAGGTGAACCCGACGTCGCGCAACTCGAGTGAATGACCCACCGGCAACTTCGGCGCGGACGGCGCCACGTCGCGATTCGCGAGCGGCGTATCCAGGATCTCGAAGATGCGTTCAGCCGCCGCCTTCCCCTCCATCGCCGCATGTCGATCCGTACCTAGATCACGCAGCGGCCTATAGAACTCGGGCGTCAACAACAGGACCAGAAACGCGGGCTGAAATTGAACATGGCCGTCGACCAGCCGCACGCCGAGTG
Source organism: uncultured Chloroflexia bacterium (assembly GCA_963822235.1). Classification (GTDB taxonomy): domain Bacteria; phylum Chloroflexota; class Chloroflexia; order Thermomicrobiales; family Thermomicrobiaceae; genus CALAGB01. The sequence goes on along the minus strand of CAWGGU010000001.1, from coordinate 119,733 downwards.
ACACCGCGACCAGCGCGATGGCGGCCGTGGTCATGAACTCCAGTACCAGACCCGACAGGAACGCATAGCGCAGCACCTTCATGGTGCGCGTGCGGAAGTCCTCGCTCACCCGCTCGACCCGCTCGGCCTCAGTGATTCCTCGACCGAGCAGCTTGAGGGTCGGCAAGCCTTGCAGCACGTCCAGAAAATAGGCGCTCATACGCGACAGCGCCAGCCATTGACGCTGGATGTGCCCTTCGGCGTAGGTGCCGACGACGATCATCAGAATCGGGATGATCGGCGCGGTGAAGAGGAGGATGAGCGCGCTGGTGAGATCCAGCGGAAAGACGTAGGCCAGAATCATGAGCGGCGTGATGAGGCTCAGCGCCGCTTGCGGCAGGAAGCGGGTGAAGTAGGGGTCGAGGCGCTCGATGCCTTCGGTGGCCGTGCCAACGATCTCACCGGTTCGCTCGGCCCGCGTGAAGCTCGGCCCGAGCCGGGAGAGATGCGTCAGCAGCCGATCGCGTAGATCGTTCTTGACGCGGATGGCTCCTTCTTCAGCAGTCAGCGCACGCAGCCAGAGGAGCGCGGCGCGCAGGACGATGGCACCCAGCAGGAGCGCTATCAGGGTCTCGACCTGCGACAGCGACTCACGTTCCAGGAAGACCCGGTCGACGATACGTGCGAGCAGCGCCATCTGCGCAATCGTCACCGCGGTTCCGAGCGTTCCCAGCCCGACGGTGACGATCAGGAAGCGGCGAAACGGCCGGATCTCCTGGGAGAGTCTTCTATCCATGAACCGCCGTCACGAGGAACTGCTCCGCGAGGCGCCGGTGTGCCCCCCGAATGCGATCGAGGCCCTCAATAGCCTCCCTCCGAGACGTTCACCTTACCGCGGAACATGCGATAGATCAGCACGAAGTAGACGGCGGCCAGCACCATGCCGATGCACCACCAAATCAGCCCCACGACGAGCCCGTAATGAGGCGCCGACGCGTTGTGGATCGTCAAGCTGTTGGCCGAGTCGACCGCCGGTAGGACGTTCGGATACAGGCCGAACGCGGTGCTGGTGAGCATCCCCAGGATGAACGCACCCGAGCCGATAAGACTCCAGCCGTCACGCTGGTTGAGAATCCCGTAGCCGGCCACGACGATTCCAGCGATCGCCAGGATCGGCAGGATGTAGCCATACGGGTGATCGTTGAAGCGGGTCAGCATCGAGCGTCGAATCCAGAAGGTGACCGGCGTGGCCACGACTGAGAGCGCCACCGTTGCGATGAGGGCACCAAGTGCCACGCGACGCGAGCGCTCGTTGACCGGCCCCTCCGTCTTGAGGCTGATGAAGTTTGCGCCATGCAGTACGAGCACCACCAGAGCCAGCACCCCAATGAGGATCGTATACCAGTCGAGGATCCCCGGCGTGGAACTCTTCGGATCGAAGTTCGTCCATAACGGCTCGAAGAAATAGCCCTCGGCGCTCAATGGCACGCCGCGCACCACGTTGGCGATGGCCGCGCCGAAGAAGATCGCCAGCAACGCGCTCCCCAGGAAGAAGAGGGCGTCCCAGAAGGTCTCCCAGAGCGGATTTTCGATGTGAGAGCGAAGCTCGATGGCCAGTCCGCGCATCATCAGAAGCCACAGGACGATCATCAACGGCAGGTAGAAGCCGCTGAAGCTGGATGAATACAGGAGTGGGAAGGTGAAGAAGAGCGCGCCTCCCGCCGCCAACAGCCAAACCTCATTGCCGTCCCAGATCGGGCCGATGGCCGCGAAGATCGAGCGTCGTTCGTTCCCGTCCTTGGCGACGAACGGGTGAATCGCTCCCGCACCGAGATCGAACCCGTCGAGGAGGACGTACATCGCCACCATGAACGCAACCAGTACGAACCAGAGAGTCGTCATTGCCTTCCTCCTCCTTCGCTAATCCGCCAGGCTCGGCAACGCATCGGAATCATCCGGTTCGGACGACTCCGGACCATGTGCCACGTCCTGCACGATGAGGACGACGTAGAGGAGACCCATGACCAGATACATCCCGGCGAATCCGATCAGCGTGAAGAGGACGTTGCCAGAGGAGACGGTTGTGGAGACGCCGTCAGTCGTACGCATTAGGCTGTAGATTAGCCAGGGCTGGCGCCCAAGCTCCGTCGTCAGCCAGCCGGCCGTGTTCGCGATGAACGGGAACGGCATGGCCAACAGGAGTATCCAGAGCATCCAGCGCGACCGCCACAGCTTCTGTCGCCACAGGAGGAGCGCCGCGAGCACCATGATGGCGATGAAGATCGTCCCCAACCCAACCATGATGTGATAGCTGTAGTACAGGAGTGGGATGTTGTCGGGCCAGTCGGTACGCGGGAAGGAATTCAAGCCAAGCACCTTGGCCGTCCAGCGACGGTAGGTCAGAAAGCTGAGCGCGTGCGGAATCTCGATCTTGTTGTCGAGCGTTTGCGTCTGCGTGTCCGGCTGACCCAGGATCACCACGCCCGCGCCGCTCGATGTGTTGTAGAGACCTTCCATCGCCGCCAGCTTGGTTGGCTGATGCTCCGCGACCTGCTGCCCTTCGAAATCGCCACTCGGATAGAGCTGGAAGATGGTGGCGATGACGCCGACGATGACGCCGATCTTCAGAAAGAGTCGTCCGTATTCGACGTGCCGGTTGAGCAGCACGTAGTAGGCTCCCAGCCCTGCCATAACAAAGGAGGCCGTGATGACCGCGCCGCTCATGGTGTGGAAATACATCGGAAGCGTCCAGGAATTGAAGACCACCGCCCAGTAGTCGGAGATCTTGATTCCACCATCAGGGAGAGTCGTATAACCGACAGGGTGCTGGATCCAGGCGTCAGCGGCGATGATGAAGAAACCCGACGCCCACGTGCCGAGGAAGACCATCAGGGCCGCGAACCAATGGACACGTTGGCCAAAGCGCCGTTCACCAAAGAGGAGCAAGCCCAGGAAGGCCGATTCAAGGAAGAAGGCGAACGCCCCTTCCATGGCCAGCAGCTGAGCGATGATGTTGCCCGCAAACGTGGAGAAGAGCGCCCAGTTCGTGCCGAACTGGAACTCCATCGGGATACCGGTAACGACCCCGACGATGAAGCTGACGGCGAAGATCTTGGTCCAGAAGCGTGTGGCGTGGTGGTATTTCTCGTCGCCTCGGCGCACCGCAAGCGTCTTGAGGATGAGGATCAGCAGCGCCACACCCATGGTGAACTGCGGGAAGAGATAGTGATATGAGGCCGTGAACGCAAACTGGAGACGGGACATCGTCAACGCGCTGTCCATGCAACTATCTCCCTACCGGGTCGGTGCGGTGAAATGGTAGCACGTCCACTTTGCGGGTTACAGGCCCAGTAAGCAAGCGTGTACGTGCATTTTCGTGCAAACCACGGCAGGTACGACGACGGTTGCCGAGGAGCCTCTGATCGGGCACTTCGCCGATACTCGGGTAGGATGACGGCGGGCCGGTTCGAATCGGCACCTCGATTCGCTCTCAAGATGTTGTTTGGAGGTCGACGATGCGGGCCCGCTCGCTCCTTCTGACCGCTCCGGAGGAGCTCGCCTGGATTGCGGAAGAACTGACGGAACCGGGTGACGGACAGTTGCTGGTCGAGACGCTGGCGGGCGCCATCAGCATCGGCACTGAGCTGCCTCATTACCTGGGAACGTCGCGCGGGCTCGAGCCCCACTACCCTGCCATGACCGGCTACGAGAACGTGGGCCGCATTGTCGCCTGCGGAGCCGGAATAACGGACTTCACACCCGGTGACCGTATCGTGGCCACCTACGGGCACCGCACCCACGCGTTGGTTGACGCACGCAAGGCGATTCCGGTGCCGGACGGGATCAGCGACGAAATCGCGATCCTTTCGATTCTGAGCTGTGACGTCGCCAAAGGAGTGCGCAAGCTGACGCCAACGCCGGACGACCGCGTCCTCGTCACCGGCGGCGGAACCATCGGCCTACTGACCGTCTGGACGCTGAGGCAATACGGGGTCGAGGTGGTCGATCTGGCCGAGCCGCGCTCCGAGCGGCGTGAGCTGGGGCAGACGCTCGGGGCGAGGGGGGTTTTCGCAAGCACCGACACGGATCCGATCCCGTCGGACTATGCGTTCGGGTTCGAGTGCTCCAGCCGCGACGACGCTTTCGCGTTGCTGCAGCGATCCGTCCGCGACGACGGCTCGATCTGCATTCTGGCCGATGGCAATCTCGAGCCGCTCACGCTCACCCCCGAATTCCACCGGAAAGAGCTGCACGTGGTCGGCTCCAGCGACGGTTGGGACTATCATCAGCACGCTCAGTGGTTCTTCGGCCAACCCGCCGAGACGCTGGCGCTGCTCACGGGTCTCTTCCAATGGCACGTCACGTCCGACGAACTTATCGACACCTTCCAGCGCCTGGCCCACGGACCCGAACACCCGGTCAAGGTCTTCGTGCGATACACCACACATCCGTAGTGGCGGGCGTCTCTGCCCGCCTTCCCAAGGCGCCTACCATTCTCTTACGTCAGGGCTCCACCGTTCCCAGCAACGTAGTGGCGGGAGACGGCTGAGCTGCATTCGCTCGACGCAGGCGGACAGGGACGCCTCTACGACCGTTCGTCGGCGTACGCAAAAGAAAACGGCGGCCAGGTCGGCCGCCGTCTGACATTCATTGAAGGTGACGCGTCACCCTTCGAGCAGCAGGCTCTCCGGATCCTCGATCAGCTCCTTGACGCGCACCAGGAACTGCACCGCCTCCTGGCCATCGACGATGCGATGGTCGTAGGAGAGGGCCAGGTACATCATTGGCCGCACCACCACCGCGCCATCGACCACAACGGGCCGCTGCTCGATCTTGTGCATTCCGAGAATGGCCACCTGCGGCGGATTCAGGATCGGCGTCGAGAGGAGTGAGCCGTAGATGCCCCCGTTGGTGATGGTGAACGTGCCGCCCAGCAGCTCATCGAGTGAGAGCTTGTTGTCGCGCGCCTTGGTGGCAAGCTCGACGATCTCCTGCTCGATCTCGGCGAAGGTCTTGCGGTCGGCGTCACGCACCACCGGCACGACCAGCCCTTCGGGCGCGCCGACGGCGATCCCGATGTCGTAGTAGTGCTTGAGGACGAACTCGCTGCCCTGAATCTCGGCGTTCACGCGCGGGAACGATTTAAGCGCACCGATGCTCGCTTTGGTGAAGAAGGACATGTAGCCGAGACTGACGCCGTGCTGTTCTTTGAAGGCATCGCGACGTCGCTTGCGCAGATCCATCACCGCGCTCATGTCGACCTCGTTGAAGGTCGTCAGCATAGCGGCGGTCTGCTGCGCCTCTACCAGGCGGGCCGCGATCGTCTGGCGTCGACGGCTCATGCGCACGCGCTCTTCGCGGCGGCCCGTCGATGGTTCAGCGAACTCCGGCATCGGCGAGGCCGCTTGTGCCGGCGTGGCGGGTGGAATTGGCGCCTGGGTCGAACCGTTGGTCGCCGGTGCGGCGGCTGGCTGTGGCGCCTGACGGCTTACCGCGTAGCGCATGACGTCGTCACGCGTGACGCGGCCGTTGTCGCCACTCGCGGGAACCTTGTCCAGGTCGAGGTCGTATTCGGCAGCCAGGCGGCGCACGGCCGGAGTGGCACGCGCGGCTCCGGCGGCCTCAGCGGCGGCTGGAGTGGCCGTCGCCTCCGCTGGCTGTGGCTGTGCGGCAGGCGCCGGAGCCGCAGCCTCCGCCGTTGGCTCAGCCTTCTCAGCTGGCGCCGCGGCGACGGCTCCCTCTTTGATGGAGGCGATCACGTCACCGACGTTGACCGTATCTCCCTCTCCACTCATGATCTTCTCAAGGACGCCGTCATTTTGAGCAATGACTTCAATGTTGACTTTGTCCGTCTCGAGCTCAACCAGAGTCTCACCGGTCGAAACCGGATCTCCCTCTTTTTTGAGCCAGGTTCCAACCACGGCGTCGACAACCGACTCACCCAGGGTCGGAACACGAACCTCAATCGGCATGCTTCACTCCATATGTCTTCAGTTCCGGAACCGGCGCACCTTCATATGCTTCCGTCACGATCCGGTTCTGCTCCATCGTGTGGAGCTCCGCCAGCCCCTCAGCGGGACTCGCGCGTTCCGGACGTCCGACATATCGAAGCTCGAGCTCGCTACCGGCAATATCTCGCAATCGCGGGCTGATGTAGCTCCAGGCGCCCATGTTGCGCGGCTCTTCCTGCAGCCAGACGATCTCACGCGCGTTCGGATACGAGCCGATGACCTGCCGCAGATCCTCTTCCGGGAACGGGTAGAGCTGTTCGACTCGCACGACCGCGACCTGTTCGCTCGACTCGTCGCAGATCGCTCGACATCAGATCGACGTAGACCTTGCCAGAGCAGAGGACGACTCGACCAACCGCATCGCGGCGGTCAGACGCAACTTCGTCGTCGATCACCGGCTGGAACCGGCCCCGAGCCAACGCGTCGACCGGCGACGACGCCATCGGATGGCGCAGTAGGCTCTTCGGCGTCAGCAGAATGAGCGGCCGCGGCGCGGTGCTGAGCAGCGCGGCCTGGGTGCGCAACAGGTGGAAATACTGGGCCGACGTGGTGCAGTTGGCGACGCGCATGCTGTCGTTGGCCGCCAGCTGCAAATAGCGCTCGAGCCTGGCGCTCGAGTGCTCCGGTCCCTGACCTTCATAGCCATGCGGCAGCAGCAGCACCAACGAGGGCGTCTCGCCCCACTTGGCGCGAGCCGAGGAGATGAACTGGTCGATCATCACCTGACCTGCGTTGGCGAAATCGCCGAACTGACCTTCCCACAAAATCAACGTCTCTTGCGCGAAGATGCTGTAGCCATACTCGAAGCCGATCGCCGCCGATTCGGAAAGCGGGCTGTTGTAGACAGCGAAAGAGGCCTGAGCGTCATCGAGCCGTTGCAGCGGCGTAATCGTCTCGCCCGTCTCATAATCATGGAAGACGAGATGTCGCTGGCTGAACGTGCCGCGCTCCGTATCCTGACCTGAGAGACGGATCGGTGTGCCATCGGCCAGGATACTGGCGAAGGCCAGCGCCTCGGCATGCGCCCAATCCAGATCGCCCCCCTCCTCGACCGCTTCGAGCCGTCGCGAGATATTTCGCTTCAGCTTGGGGTTCAGGGTGAAGCCTTCCGGCACCGAATAGACCTGCTTGTTGAGCTCCTTGAGGCGCTCGAGCGGCACGGCACTGTCGACGACGCGAACCAGGCCGGGGAATGACGTCGGCGCGACTGGTGGGGTCGCCTTTCCCTCTTTCTGCAGCGTGGCGCGTAGCTCCTGCAGGTGGTCGATCGAGGACTGCACCATCTCTTCGGCTTGCTCGGCGGTGACCACGCCCTCGGCGACCAGACGTTCGGCGTAGATCGCTCGCGCCGTCGGATGCTCGGTGATGACGGCGTACATGCGCGGCTGCGTGAAGGAGGGCTCGTCGCCCTCATTGTGACCCCAACGGCGATAGCCGATCAGGTCGATCATGAAGTCCTTGTGGAACTCCTGACGGTAGGCGAAGGCCAGACGCACCGCCGCGAGGCACGCCTCGGGCTCGTCGGCATTCACGTGGATCACCGGAATCTCGAAGCCACGGGCCACGTCGCTGGCGTAGAAGGTCGAACGTCCCTGGCTCGGCTTGGTGGTGAACCCGATCTGGTTGTTGGAGATGATGTGAACGCTGCCGCCAATCTCATACCCCTCGAGGTGGGAGAGGTTGAGCGTCTCGGCCACGATCCCTTCACCCGGGAACGCGGCGTCGCCATGAATGATGATCGGGAATGCAATGTCGACGTTCTGCTCGGGCGCGCCCGGCTGATTGCGCCGCTCCTGCGCGGCGCGGGTCATCCCCTGCGCCACCGGATTGACGAACTCGAGGTGGCTGGGGTTGGAGGGCACCGTCAAACGCGCATTGATCTCGCCCGAAGGCCTGCGCGCGCCGAAGTGGTATTTGACGTCGCCGGTGTAGCCGCTCGTACCGGCATCGCTCGCCGAGCTCGGATCGCCATGATCGAGATGCATGAACTCGCCGATGAGCCTCTCGGCTGGTTTGCCCAACACCTGCGTCATCACGTTCAGGCGACCGCGGTGAGACATGCCGATGATGACGTCTTCGGAACCGATCCCAGCTGCCGCGCTGATGAGGTGATCGAGCATCGGCACCAGCATGTCGGTCCCCTCGATCGAGAACCGTTTCTGGCCGACGAACGCGCGATGGAGGAACCGTTCAAATCCCTCGACCTCAGAGAGACGCTTCAGCAATGCGCGCTTCTGCTCGGGCGGCATCGGCTGGCTGAAGCGGCGTGACTCCACCGCATCGACCAACCAGTCTCGCTCCGTGGTGACCTGCACGTGATCGAAGTCGTAGCCGGTGGTATCGCAATAGATAGCGCGGAGCGCGGCGATCGCCTCGGCTGCACTATTCGCCGTTACGGCAACCGGTCCTCCGGCCACGCTAGCCGGCATTCCGGCGAGATCAGCCTCGGTCAGCCCATGGGCTGTCGGGTCGAGCGTCGGATCGTCGACCGGATCGCTGCCGAGCGGATCGAGCCGGGCGGCAAAATGTCCATGCTTTCGAATGCTCTGGGCCAGATTGGCGACTCCGACGATCTTACCGACGTCTGCCGCGGCAGTGGCGCCAACGGTTGAGGTCGTTGGAAGCTCCGGCCTCCATTGCTCAAAATACGCGCGGGTTGCCGGGTCGACCGAATTGGGGTCCTCCAGATACCGCTCGTAGAGTTCCATGACGTAACCGGCATTCGGCCCATGAAAACGCGTGTACATGCTCATGATTCGCTACCACCCTAGCTGTGCGCAGCCCGCGATCGGTGAGTAACTGCAAAAGCCGTCGTCCCCGATGACTCGGCTCTCACGGCGCGGATCTCGATCGTTCACTTCTGCACCGCGGGGAGATCGCTGACGCGCAAAACGTGCGATGCGCACGGATCCCCGATCCCTCGCAGCGATGTCCCATGTCCGGGAGTCACCGTCCAAAGAATTCGGAAGACAACTCTACCCCCGGAAGACGGGGCAATCTCCATCGCTCCGTTAATGGTACAACAACTCTCCCAAATTGGCGCTCTGAATCAACGAAGTTTGTGCTCCAAAGTGGTGCGCCCGACGCACGTCCAATCCGGCGACACGGTCTGAAGCTGAGCGCGCGGCGCGCACCGCTCACGCCGCCGCTCGTTCACCCGACCTCCGGTATTACGCCCTTCAGCGCCGCGCGGATGGCGTCGACCGAGTAGACCTGCTCGGGCGGGATGGCGTGCGTGATGGCCGCGACGCGTGCTTGCGCCAAGCGCTCGTCCTCCCAGGTAAGGCGGCCGAACTCCTGCCACTCTTCTTCGGTGAACTGCGTCTCGAGCCGGAAGGTGGTGAAGTCGTACATCGGCAGCAGATCGGCGTCACGTTCGGTGTGATAACGGGCCAATGCATCCTGCTCGGTGGATTCACCGCTCCAACAGCAATCGAGCGCGTCGACCAGCATCACCGCCGAGCGCACGGCGTCGCCCATACCCTGCACGGTATGCGGGTCTTTGTGAGATCCGGCGTCACCGACCAGCACCCAGCCGGGTCCGAACGGCGTGCGGAAGAAGTTGGGCAGGTCGCCCGTACCGAAGATCTGACCCTCGGGCTGGCCATCGCCGACCCGCGCCGCCACGCCGGGAACGCGACTGATCCCCTCCATGAAATGGTGGCGATAGTCGTGCCGGAAGGCGTCGAAGGCGCTGCGTTGCACGCCGAACCCGACGAGCGTTAGTCCGCCATCGGCCGGGAAGACGAAGGATGCGCCATACTCCGCGCCGACCTCCGGATATCCGGCCAATCGCTCGGCCATGGCGCTGGGAGGCTCGTCGACCGGCACGTTGGGAAAATAGGCGTAATACCAGGCAAAAAGCGCGGGCACGTCGTTGTAGGTCGACGCTCCGACCTGCCGAGCGACGAACGAGTTACGCCCATCCGCACCGATGACGATGCGCGCGGTCGCCTCGGTCTCTTCATCGCCCCCAACCGGACGGAACCGAACTCCCACCACGCGCTCACCGTCTCGCACAAGACCGGTCACACGCGTCGCCGTGTGCACGTCGATGCGCTCCTCCGTCTCCGTGGCGTCGACCAGAATCGCATCCAGCACTTCACGTCGGATGCAGAGGGCGAAATCACGCCCGCCCCGCTCAGGGAATGGCGCGTCGACGTACGGGAACTTCAGCCTACGCAATCGCGGAGCGTCGACCGCGAGGACGCGGTCGAGCACTCCGATCCGATCGAAGATCTCCATCGTGTCGGTGAAGAAGAGGTGGGTCGAGAGTGTGCCACTCGGAAAGCGGTCCTGATCGAGCAGCAGAACAGAATAGCCGCTCTGAGCAAGCAAAAGCGCCGTTGTCGCACCAGCAACACGTGCCCCAACGACGATGGCGTCATAGGTCATGAATTGATGATTCCTTCAACCGAGCAAGGCCGGTTCATTTCCAGGGGTCGCAGCCCGAGCCTCTCCGCCGCACGATTCACGCCGTTCCTTGAACGACGTGGATCGCCGAATCCCCCTGCTTCGACCAGCCGGCTTGCCAGCGCCGGCAAACCGTGGTCGTCGGCTAGTGTTGGAGCGGACGTGCTAGGCGGCCGGCGGGTCGTTCGGGCTCGCCGCCGGGGCAGCGGCGGCCACGGTTGCCGGTTCGTCCGAATCGTCGGTCACGTCTTGAACCGAGTGTCGGAACTCCCGGATCGACTTACCCAGGGTTCGGCCGAGATCCGGCAGCTTTCCTGGCCCAAAAATAATCAAGACTGCCACCAGAATGATGATCAGCTCTGGAGCACCGATGTCAGGCATCTCTTGCCTCCTCGAACACTGCGTTCACGGCGTCAATTCCGTTTCACCGTGACACAATACCAAACTTACCAATCGACGTCTGGAGTCGAGCGACCATCACCGAGCTCGGCGCTGAGCTTCGCGGTGGCTTCCGCTCTCGTCCGTACTTGCAGCTTTCTCAAGATGTGTTCGACGTGTTTCTTGACCGTCGCGGGCGAAATAAGGAGCTGATGCGCGATCTCCTTGTCTCGCAGCCCAGCCGCCAGCAACGAGACGACTTCGCGCTCCCGCTCGCTGAGCACCGCCATCGACTCCGACCCGTCGCGCGGTCGCAAGTTGCGGAAATGTGCCAGCACACGCGTCGCCATGGCTGGGGTCAGCGGCAGCTCACCCTGGCTTCCAGCGCGAATGGCCTCGATGATCTCGCCCCGGCGTGCGTCCTTGGTGATATAGCCGGTGGCGCCGACGCGCAACGACTCGAATAGGTCTTCCTCCGCCGAGGAGACGGTCAGCATGATGACCCGAGTCTGCGGCAGCCAGCGCACGATCTCTCTGGTTGCCTCGATGCCGGACGTTTCCGGGAGGTCGATGTCCATCAATATGACGTCCGGTTTGGACGAGAGGGCACGGTCGATCGCCATCTGTCCATCCGCCGCTTCGGCCACCAGCAAGAGGTCTTCTTCGGCGCTGATGATCTCGCGCAAAGTTCGGCGCATCAGTGAATGGTCCTCGACCAGCATGACGCGAATCATGGAGCCGCCTCATCGCCGCTGCTCGGCAGTCGAACCGTGAGCGTCGTCCCGTCTCCGAGCTGGCTTTGTACCTTCATCTCACCCCCGAGCATCGCGACGCGCTCTGCCATCCCCTTCAGGCCGTAGGCACCGGGCCGCATTGGCGCTTCGGGATCGAACCCACACCCGTCGTCGGTAATCTCGACCTCGACCGCGCCGCAAACCTGGCGTACCTTCAAAACGACCCGAGATGGTTTACCATGCTTGCCCGCATTTGCCACGGCTTCGCGGCAGATACGCAGCAGCGCGACTTGTGCCGCACCCGAAATGCCGAGTATTAGATCCTGCTGCTCGATGATCACCGGACAATCGAAACGGTCGGAAAGATCGTCCGACTGCCGACGTAAGGCGGCAAAAAAATCGTCCGGCGCGGCGGTTTGACCGCGCAAGATCGTGATGGCATAGCGAGCTTCGGAGAGGGCACGATCGGCCAATCCACGCTCGTACGTCCCCTCGTGATCACCACTCAGCTGCAGCCGCAGGACCGCCAGATCTTGCGCCAACCCGTCGTGAAGCTCGCGGGCGAGCTGGGCCCGCTCATCCCGCACGGCGCCGCGCGAAAGCTCGTGATACAGCTCGATGGCGCGCAGCAGGTTGGCGGTTTGGTTAGCGACGACGTGCAGGTACTCAGTCGTGTCCTGATTGAGCTCCTGCCCATCGACGAGGTGGACATCGAGCGACCCATACCGAACGCCGTCGAGCGCCACCGGCAGTGATAGGACCCCAAGTTGACCACGCTGATTCGACGTCGTGAATGCGTCCAGATGCACGCTGACGTCGGCCTCCGGTTTCACCACGCTGACGGCCTCGCGAGCGGCTGAGACGATCAATGACGGGTCGCGATTGATGACCGGCGTCTGGCTCAGGGCCAACAGCGCCCGGGTGCGCGCTTGCTGGCGGCGCATTCCGCTCGACGCCACGATGTATTGATGGCCGAGATAGGCCAGCAACATCACATACGAGATCATCCAGAGGAGATCCGACGTGGTGATGGCCGGGTGGAATGGCGCGGGATAGAAGATGAACTGGAATTGCGCGATCGCCGCCGTGATGATGGCGAGTGCCAGCCAGGCGTCTTCACCATGCCGCACGGCCAATGTCAGCCGATACGCCAGCCAGAAATAGAGGATGGCGAGCAACGACTCGATGAGCATGCCGAGCGCCGTCTGGCCGGCGAGCACCGAGGTCGTGATCCGGCCGTGAAGCTCGAAGATCTCCGACGCTTCGGAGCCCAGCAAACTCGGCAACGACCCGCTGAAGTACCAGAGCCCCACGTCGACGAGCGCTACTCCCAAAATGACGAACGCCACTCGACCACCGACGGCGGAAAGTCGTTGCCGCCCCCGCTCCCAGGTGCGCAACCCCAGCAACAGGAGGATGCCGACAACCAGTCGTGTGAGGATCCAGCCCCAGAGTGGCGCATCGGCAACCGACTGATAGGTGTAACCGGTGAAGGGGAGGATCAACCCAAACCAGAGGGCCGTGACGGCGATGGCGCCAAAGGCGACCGATATGGCCAGGTCGAATGGACGACGATCGAAAACGTAGCGGGCCAATCCAACGAAGCAGACCATCGTCGCGACCAGACGCATTGAACGTTTCCAACGTGAAACTGAGTGCTTCGTGGTGGAAGGTGACCCGCAGGCCCGGCACCAGCACGATGAGCAAGGTGAAGCAACCGAGGATCAGCCACCACAGATGGACGATACCTACTGGCTGACGCAGATTGTCGACTTCGTCGCGCGGAGGGCGCCGCGCCGTTTGTTCCATTGCAATCATCGTCGTAATCCGGCCGTCGCCACCCAAGTATACGTCCCGCCTGAACGCCGATTTCCGGCAACGGCGAGAATGCTGGACGGAGCGCGTCGTCTGCTTGAAGTAACGCGCACACGGCAGCCAGGGTCGATACTCTCTTTGGCGTATACGCTTCCCGACCCGCTTCCTGGACACTTCGGCCGATGAAACATGGCGTCTACCGAGCGAGGCAATCGCGGGCGCAGAACTGACATCCGCCCACTTCCTGGGTAGGCTTGATCGGACGCCGGGAATGACCCGTGCAGCGTCTTGAGGATCGACGTTACCGAGTGTCACGGAGCAAATGACGAATCGATGAAGTTTCGACGACGTGCGTTCCACGCATTCAGCTCGACACCCCGGCGGGTCGCCGCCGCGCTCGTCGTGCTCGTCGGCATCTTCGATGTCGTGTCGGTGCTCGGCAACCGCGCGTTGGCCCGCGTCGTGTCGTGGGATACGGCACTCCCGTTCACGGTGGCACACGGCACGCGCACATTCGTGGTGTTGGCCGGCATCTTCCTCATCCTTCTAGGTCGTGGTCTGCTGCACGGTCGCCGGACCGCGTGGTACGCCGCCCTGGTGCTGTTGTCGGCTTCGCTCATCTCCTCCGTCGTCCAGGGAATTGATCTTGATGCATTGGTGGTGAAGATCGGGCTCATCGCCATATTGATCTGGCGTCAGCAAGATTTTCGCGCCCGACCGGACGTGCCGACCCTCCGCCGCGGAATCCGAGCCGCCCTCTCCGCACTGATCCTCGTGCCGCTCTACGCCGTGCTCGGCTTCACCTTGATGCGCCACTGGTTCGTGGAACCAATGAGCCTTGCCGCCATGCTGAAAGAGGCCATGGTGCGCATGTCCTTCAGCACCGGTGGCCCCCTTCACGGCGCGCGTTTTAGCTCCAGATCGTTCCTCTCGTCGATAAGCATCGCCTGGGGGGCGGTGTTGGTGTACGCCGTGGTGGTGGTGCTGAGGCCGGTGCTGCAGCCGACGTTCGAGACCGTTCGCGACCGCCGCCGTGCGATCGAGCTTCTAAACGAGTACGGCGATCTGACGACATCCTTCATGACGACCTGGCCGGGGAATACGGCGCTCCTCAACGGTGAGCGCGACGCTTATGTCGCCTATCGGCTCGTTGGCAACGTCGCCATCGTGTTGGGTGATCCGATCGGCAGTCCGGACGGCTGTCGCCGCGCAATCGACGAGTTTCTCGATCTCGCGGTGGTGAATGGCTGGACGCCCTGCTTCTACGGCGCGTCCGCACGCTACGTCATGGAATTCAGCCGGCACGGGTTGGGCTGGATCAAGGTCGGCGAAGACGCCACCATCAACGTGACCGATCTCTCTTTTCGCGGGAAGTCCTGGCAGGACGTTCGCACCGCGCGCAACCGTGCCAAGCGCGAGGGCGTGCGCTTCGAGATGATCGATCAACTCACAGCCGACCCGGAGATCGTGCGGCAGCTCTGGGGTATTTCGGCCGAGTGGACCGCGCGACGTGGACTGCCCGAGATGAATTTCACGCTCGGGCACCTCACTGATCCGCCTGATCCTGAGATCCGTACCGCCGTGGCCATCGACGAGCGCGGTCGCGTGCAGGGATTCCTAACCTGGCTCCCGGTGTATGCGCGTCGCGGCTGGGTCGTCGATCTGATGCGGCGGCGGGACGAAGCTTTCCCGGGCGTGATGGAATTCCTAATCGCCGAATCGCTTCTCACGTTCCAGTCCGAAGGATTTCGCTTCGCCAGTCTCTCGGCCGCGCCCCTCGGGCACGTAGCGCGCGAGCAAGGGCCGAGCAGCGCGATGGAACGCGCCCTGACTCACGCCGCCGAGCGACTCGATTCCTTTTATCACTTCGCGTCGCTCAACGATTTCAAGTCCAAATTTCAGCCGAACTGGGAGCCGATCTATCTGGCATACGCCGGAAACGCCAGCCTGCCGCGCATCGGATATGCCTTGCTGCGCGCGTATCTCCCGACGCTCAGTGGCCGCGACGTGCGGCAGCTCATCACCGGTCTCGGACCCTCTGGGGTTCCGACAAACCACGCTGCGCACGATAATGGGCGCGGTCCGGCCACGCCCGCGGAGGCGTCCGCAACCGATGCGGCGTCTTCACCGGAGGGGACAGATCCGGCCGAGAAGTTGATGACCGGCGCCGCAAGCGTGTCGGTGGCGGCACTGGAAGATTGGTCGGGAGACAGGGAGTGACGATCGATCAGCAATCGCCGGTCAGTCTCGAGACGGCGCTCGAACAACGGGATGAAGACGCGGTCAAGCTGGCGCTCCACCAGCTCACCGAGACCGGTGAGCTAGCCGACCGGATGGCCGATCTGTCGCTTGAGGAGGCACGCACTCTGGCGGCCGTCCTCGGCGATGAAGCCCTCGGTGAGCTCCTTGGCGAGCTCGATCCGGGCGACGCCGCGTCGATCCTGAGCCTGCTCGCCACGGTCGATGCCGCCGACGTGCTGGAGTCGATGGACCCGGACGAAGCGGCCGACGTCTTCGGCGAGATCGACCCCGACCGCGCTGACCAGATCATGTTCGCGATGGAGCCCATCGAGGCGGAAGAGCTTCGTGGCCTGCTCCTCTACCCGCCCGACACCGCCGGTGGCCGCATGACTCCGGCGTTTGTTTCGGTCGCCCCAGAACTCACCGCCAGGCAGACGATTCTGGCGCTGCAGCGTCTCTCGGAGCAAGCCGAAACCATCTCCTACGTCTACGTGACCGACGCCGAAGATCACCTGCTGGGCGTCTTGGCGTTGCGCAGGCTGGTATTGAGTCCACCGGACACCCCGATCGCCAACCTGCTCGATCCGCACGTGGTACGGGTGCCTGTGATGGCCGACCAGGAGGTCGCCGCACGTGTGCTGACCGAGCGCGGCCTGCTGGCCGTACCGGTCGTCGATGACGACAACCATCTGCTAGGGATCATTACGGTCGAGGACGTCGCCGATATTCTGCGGCAGGAAACGACCGAAGATATCGAGCGCCTTGGTGGTTCCGAACCGCTGGAGGAGCCGTACCTGCGCGCGAAACCGATTCTGCTCTGGCGTAAACGCGTCGGTTGGCTTCTGGCCCTCTTCTTGGCCGAGGCATACACCGGGACGGTCCTGCGTCACTATCAATCCGAGGTCGAGGCAGTCGTCGCGCTCTCGTTCTTCATCCCGCTTCTGATCGGTACCGGAGGGAACGTCGGCTCCCAGGTCGTGACGACCATCGTGCGTGCCATGGCGGTCGGCGACGTTCGCTTCGGCGACATGCTGCGCATCGTGCGCAAAGAATTCGTGACGGCCATCGGGCTGGGCTTGGTGATGGCGGCAGCCACGTTCATCCGCGCGATGACTTTGAGCGTCGGGATCGACGTGGGCCTGACGGTGGCAATTTCGGTTTCGACGATCGTGTTATGGGCGGCGGTGGTTGGGGCCGTCTTGCCGTTGGTGCTGAACAAGCTGAAGGTCGATCCGGCGGTGGTATCGGCGCCGTTCATCTCGACGTTAGTGGACGGAACGGGTTTAATGATCTACTTTACAGTTGCGCGATTTATGCTGCACCTGTAAGCGACCGAACGGAACAGGGCACGTTGTGGAAACGTGCGGAGTGTTCCGCATGTTGACCACCAGCTTTGAGCGATGTCAGAGACGAGCATCTTCATGAAGAACCACAGCGTCATCGGCTTCCTGATCATCATGACGGTCTACACCGTGGCGCTGGTCGCCTGGATGGTCTACGACGGACGGGCCGCCATCGACCTGCTCCTCTTCTACCTCATCGGCGTACCGGTGGTGGCACTGGCGGTTTGGTGGGGTGGTCAGGCACGCCAGAAGCGGCGCTGAATCATTCCGTTGCTCTGAGTTAAATACGAACTCGCCGGGATCCGCGAAACGCGAATACTCCCGGCGAGTGATGCACATCCAAAATAGCGCGTCGTGCCTAGGACCCGACCTTGAGGCTGCCGTTCATACCAGCCTCTTTGTGCCCAGGAACCGAACAATACATGTCATAGGTTCCGGGTTTGTCGATCGTCACACTCCAGGTCTCAGTCTTTCCAGGCTGCACCAACGGTGATGATTGCGGGGTCCCATTGACGTTGACCGTGATGTCGTGTGCCACGGCGCCCGTGTTCTTGATCTGGAACGTGATCTTCCCAGGATTGGCAGTGACATCCGCCGGCGTGATCGCGAACTCTTTCTCGCTGACGCTGACTGTTGATGTGCCACCACCGGTCGCGCTCGATCCACTCGCCGTGCCCGCTCCGGCGCTTCCTGCACCGGTGACCTCCAGCGAGCCGTTCATGCCGGCCTCTTTATGACCCGGGACCGAGCAATACATGTCGTACGTGCCCGCTGCGTCGATCGTGACGCTCCAGGTCTCGGTCTTTCCAGGCTGAACCAGCGGCGAAGCCTGCTCGGTTCCATTGACGTTGACCGCGATATCGTGCGCGACGGAACCGGTGTTCTTGATGGTGAAGGTGATCTTGCCGGCCGGTGCACTCACCTTATTCGGGGTGATCGCGAATTCCTTCTCGCTGACGGTGATGTTCCCACTACCGCCTGACGAACCGGACCCGCCGGAGCTTTCCTTCGGGGTGCTCCCGGCTTCGTAGCCACCACCCGTCGACGCGCCGCAGGCCGCTAACACCAGCATGACCGATGCGGCCAGGGTACAGATCGCGATCAGTCGCGCCAATCCCCGCTTGTGAACCATTCAGTCTCCTCTCAGCAAAACGTCGCTGCCACGCTCGGAGATTCGTCCCCTCTCCCGGCGGACGCGTCCGAGCATCGTGGCCGGTGCCCCACCCGTGCGGTGCGCAACCCAAACGATGATACGATGTTTTTCGGCCGAAACGAACCGCGAACTTCCCGACAGAATGGGGGTGGTTCTGCCCGACGTTCGTGCATCGGCCACCTGCAATCTCAGAGCGTATCAAATCACTGGGCTCAGCGACCGTCCACGAGGACGACATACCTCTGCATCATTCGTGCAATCACGATCTCCATAGAGATGTGCGACCTGGTTGTGGACAGCCAGGTATGGCCGATAACGAAGAGCATCAGGCAATATGTTCGTGGAAGAATGCCGTTTGACTCGACGTTCGCGTCAGAAAGCAGCACACTCTATCGTCAGTCGGAGTTGATGAACTCGAACGTGCGGCGTTGTGCGGGCGTCCATGTCCGATTTCGGACTGGTAGCCACGCGATCGAATATGCGCCCCGCGCTCGATCCGCACTGGGTGGCTCCTCCGGCAATGACACACCGCATCAAAGCTCACACAACAGCGTTAGGCTGGAGGCAACCGATCATGAACCGACGGCGGCGAATCTGGGCGATCATCTTCATCGCACTCATCCTCACGCTCACCCTCTCGAGTGCGGCATTCACGGCTGGATTCGTCGTGGGCCACACGAACGAAACCCCAACCACGGTCGCAGCGCAACCGACCAACGTTCCCGATGATTTCAGCGTCTTCTGGGAAGCCTGGAACCTGGTTCAACAGAACTACGTCGACCGGCAGGCGGTCGATTCGAAAAAGATGACCTACGGCGCCATTCAGGGCATGCTCAGCGCACTCGGCGACGAGGGCCACACGCGATTCCTGACGCCGGAACAGCTCAACGATGAGCAGCAATCCCTCTCCGGACAGCTTGAAGGTATCGGGGCGGAGATAACGACACGCAACGGCCAGCCAACCATCGTGGCACCAATCCCTGGCGCTCCCGCGCAAAAGGCCGGGATCCTGCCCGGCGACGTCATTCTGAAGGTGGATGGCAAGGACGTGTCGAACATGACGCTCGACGAAGTTGTCAAACTGGTGCGCGGACCGGCTGGCACAAACGTAACGCTCTCCGTCATGCACCCGGACGCCAACGCGCCGACCGACATCACCATCGAACGGGCCAAGATCACCGTGCCGAGCGTGACCTGGTCGATGCTGCCGGGCACCACCTACGCTCACATCCTGATCAGCCAGTTCGCCAACAACGCGACCGCCCAGCTGGTCTCAGCCATCAACGATGCGCAACAGGCCGGCGCGACGGCCATCGTTCTCGACCTGCGCAACGATCCAGGCGGACTCCTCGATGAGGCGATCGGCGTGACCACGCAGTTCGTCAAAGAGGGGAACGTGCTGCTGGTTCAGGACGCGAAGGGCAATAAGACGCCGATGACGGTGCGTGGCGGCGGCAAGGCGCTCAACATTCCGATGATCACGCTGATCAACGCGGGAACGGCGAGCTCATCCGAGATCGTCGCTGGAGCCCTGCAAGATCACGATCGCTCGAAGATGATCGGCGACACGACGTTTGGCACGGGCACCGTCCTGTCGACCTACCACCTGAGCGACGGCTCGGCCATCTTGCTCGGCACCGAGGAGTGGTTGACGCCCAACGGTCGACAGATTTGGCACAACGGGATCACGCCAGATATTCAAGTCTCGCTCCCGGACGGAGCCACACCGCTGACGCCGGAGCAAGAGACCAACATGACGGCCGATCAGTTGCAGCAGAGCAAGGACGCGCAGCTGCTGCGCGCAATCCAATACTTGAAGGACAACGGCGGATCGTAGGCGAAGTCGCCAAACAAATCGCAGAGAACGCCGGGCCCGGACGGAATCCGTCCGGGCCCGGTTCGCATTGTCGAAACCGCTCAGCGCAGGCGGATCAGTCCGGCTGGCGTGTGCGTGAATCCGCAGGCGTCGTAGAAGGGCTGAAGACGGGGCTCGAAATCGACGTGGAACCAATCGCAGCCCCGCTCGCGAGCGACTTCCGCCGCCCGCTCAACCAGTTCGCGTCCGATGCCGCGATGCTGGAAGTCGGGATGCACCGTCGGCTCGAGCAGAAACGCGTGGATTCCGCCATCCCAGGCAACCCGCGCGAAGCCGATCAGCGTGTCTCCGTGATAGGCTCCCAGGACGGTCAGCGCATGACTCAGCTCGGACGCGAAGTCGTACGCCGGGTTGTGATTTGGCCAGGCGGCCGAGTACAGCGGGCTCAGCACCTCGTTGGTCAGGACCGGATCAACCCGATAGTCGATCTCCACAGCCTGCTCTCCCGTCCTTCACGAGCCGTCTCGCTATTGGAGATCGACGGTCAGTTCTTTGCCATGTCCGATCAAACTTTCAAGAAAGCTCGGATTGAAGACCAGTCGAAGGTCCGTGGCATCGACCGGCACCAGATAGGCGACCTCGCCATGAATCGAGCCAAGTGCCGGAATCGTGTCTGGAAGCTGCGTCGTGCTGAAGTCCGTCGACGGCGTCACGTCCGCATCGAGCGGGTAGCTGACTCCCTGACCATCCTTCACCACGAGCTGAGCGGCGGCCGAGATACGGTCGTTGCTGGAATCGGTCGTTTTGATGGTGAGGTCCAGAACGAGGAACTTCATACCGTCCGACGGCTTGATGCCGTTGAGATCGGCGGGATAGAGCACGCGATCAACCGAGAGGACGTAACTGCCGATCGGCGCCGGTACGCCGACACGAAAATGCCCATTCTCCTCTGGCGTCGCCACGCCGCTTTCGAGCGCCGCCGACCCCCCGCCACATGCAGCGAGAACTGGCACGAGCGCAAGCATGAGGAGGACGGGAAGAACTACGAACCTGAACCGCACGGATGCTGACTCCATTCGACACAACGACATCGTGTAACACGCTTCTCCATTGCTGACCGTACCGTCGCCTGGTTTCCGGAGCTCCGGTTCCAAGGCGGACCAAGTATTGCATTGACGTGAAGCGGTGGCTGTGAGAGGTCGCCAAGGCGACCACCGCGTATGGAGTAGGGGGTGGACAAGAGGTGTCCGTACAGTGCATGATAGCGGCACACCGCTCGATACTGTCCGAAAGAACAGGCGAAATACCGCCTGCTTGACCACTGGCCTGAAAGGGTCAAAAAGACTATATTTACGCCCAAACAGACGCGCGCCGCGAGTCGTCTCGCGGGGGGATTCCGATACGGAGCGGGACCATCGAACAGCTAGTTACACAATACGGGGTGTACATCGTCGCCCTCCTCATCTTCGTGGGGGAGCTTGGTATACCCACCGGAATTCCCGCCGAGATCGCCCTGCTGGTCGCCGGGAGCTACGGCGTCCATTCGTTCACCGGATTGGTTGCCGCGGTTGTGCTGGTCGTGGCGGCTGACATGCTCGGCACCATCACGCTCCACCTCGTGGCGAGAACGGGCGGCTCCCGCCTTCTCAACAAGGTGATGCAGCGCTTCGGCAGACGCAGTGAAGAGACGGTCGATCGCTGGCGCGCGCGCATGGGTGGGCATGATTTGGTCGTGGTTGGCATTGGGCGCAGTCTGCCACTCGTCCGAATGTATTTCTCGATCGGCGCGGGGCTCCTTCGCATCCGGTTTCGCGATTTCGTGGTTGGCGCCGTTCCGGGTGCAATGATATGGGTCGGAACGCCGATCGTGCTGGGCTACTACTTGCACGCAGACGTACAGCGGTTCGCCGTTGAATACGCGACGATCTCTCATTTGATCTTCATGATTCTGCCGACGCTCAGCCTCGCGGCCGTCGCGATGTGGTGGGTACGCAGAGGGCATACGCGCTGGAGCCAGCTTCGTCGCGGTCGCTCCGCGGTCGGCATTCTGATTGCCTCAGCCGCGTTTGTGATTCTGGTGCGGACGTTGATCCTGCACGGCGAACTCCTCGTGCAGGGAGTCGAAGTGGTGCAGCATACGGTTCTGACGACCTGGGTCATCGGGCTCGGCGTCGCCGCGCTGGCGCTTCTGGCCCTCTCCTTCAACGACCTACGCATCACCTACCGTCGTCGCGATTGGAATCAGCCCGCGAACAACGAAGCGGCCGCTGAGCTGGCGATGACTGCCGTCTGGCTGGCACTGGTTATCGGGACCGGGTCGATCGCCATCCTCCTGATCACGCATTACGCCCTCTTCTAAACACGGTTGAGCCAGATCTTGAACGTCCGTCCGCGGTGCGCTGCGATTGGATGTCTCTCTTGTTGTGCATCGTTCCAGAGTGGTTCTCGACCGCCAGCTCTCTTGGACTCACACTCGACGGGGTGACGTTCTGTGCTTGGGAAAGGGCAGTTCATGCGAGTCAATGGCGCCGATCGCGATGACGTTGAGGACGCGATTCGAGCCGTCTTCGACGCTCAGGCGGCCAAATGGGGTGCGCCGCTCCTCAACCACACCCTCTACGCCCGTCGGCCGCCAATCTTCCGCGGCGTACGCGCCATGTGGGGTGGGCTCGATCGATCCGGACTGATCGACGGTGCGCTTGCGTCGCTCGTCAACGTCCGCGTCGCGGCACTCAACGGCTGCGTCTTCTGACAGGACATCAACGCCGCCGTGGGCGGTGAACTCGGCGTTTCCGACGAGAAGTTCGCGTCACTGCCGAAGTACGCCACGAGCGATCTGTTCGACGAGCGCGAACGTGCCGCCCTGCAATACGCCGACCACATCACGATCACTGACCTCGACGTCGACGACGCGCTCTTCGATCGCCTGCGCGAATGGTTCGACGAGGATGCCCTCATCGAGCTGACCGCCACCATCGCCTGGGAGAACGCGTCGAGCAAGTTCAACCGGGCCCTGCGGGTCCCGTCGCAAGGGCTCGTGGAGGCGCGCCGCCGTAAGAATCGGCGCGGCACTTGAGGCTCGCGTCAACACACCCGCAACGAAACCGCGAAGCCTATGCACAGTTCAGTCGTTGTGTAGATACAACCCGGTTGAGCAGAACCTCAAACCAATCACTCGCACTGCCTCAACGGGGAGCTGCGTTCTCCTGACGTCGCGCCGTCGCCAGCCCGCCCCATCGTCAATCTGGCGACGCTGCCTGAAGCGCATATCCCGACGCTTCGGATCTTCGATCTACCCGCGACATCCGGGACGATTCGTGGTTCAGGCGAGGACCTGAAGCCGTCGATCGACCGGCTTTGGTCGCCACAGTTGAGCGCAGCTTGCTAGACTGTCCCCATCATGCCAGCAGGGGGCATCAGTTGACGTCGGACACGATCCGATCGAGCCAGGCAGCATTGGCCTGGGCGTGCGGAGCGGTGCCGGCCAATCTAGAAGGAACTGCCGTTGCGCCGGTGTCTCGTCATGACCGTGGTCCTCATCATGGTGGGCGCGGCACTCCCCAGCGTCGCCGCGGCATCGCCCGACTTTGCCGACAGCGCCTTCGAACAGGTCTGGACTCGCACGGATGCACCGGTCCTGAGTGGCAGTGCCTCGCGCACCTGGTTCTGGGGACCGGAAGCCAACAGTGGACCATTGCATGAACGCTATCTCGATTCGCCCGGACAACAGCGCCTGGTGCAGTACTACGACAAGGGCCGCATGGAGATCATCGACCCGACCGGGGATGCGTCCAGTCCCTGGTACGTCACCAGTGGACTCATCGACCGCGAGCTGATCAGCGGACGCATCCAGATCGGCTCCAACACGTACCTCGACACCGGATCAGGCGCCGACGTTCCGATCGCTGGCGATCCGGACAACATCTTCCCGATGTACAACGACTTCCAGCGCATCATCGATACGGGCCAGACGGACAAGACCGGGCAGTACGCGACGACGGTCCTGCTGCCAGACGGAACGACCACCAAGCCGGATGCTTCCACCGATCCAGGTGCGCAATATGCACAGTACGTCACCTACTCTGGAGCCGGAGACGCCACCGTCGGCTACAACATTCCGCAGGCCTTCTGGGATTTCATGACCCAGGCGGGAGCCATTCAACAGAACGGTAGCCTCGTCAATTCCGACCCCCTCTTCGACTGGCTCTTCGTGCTGGGCTATCCGATCTCCGACCCCGTCTGGGTGAACGTCAAACTGCAGGGCGTCGACCAGTGGGTGCTGGTGCAGCCGTTCGAACGTCGCGTCCTCACCTACACACCGTCGAATCCGGCAGCCTGGCAGGTCGAGATGGGCAACATCGGACTCCACTATTTTCGCTGGCGCTACGCCCACACCCCGCAGGTCAGCCTCAATGGCGATGCATCGTACCTTGCCATGCAGCCGGGAGACGAATGGGTCTTCGGCACGTCAGACAACATCGACCGAACCTGGAAGATCAACGGCGTGACCGACAGTTTCACGGCAGGCGCTCAGCTGATTGCGCGGCAAGAGCAGACCCCTGACGGCAGCCAGACCA
This sequence comes from uncultured Chloroflexia bacterium, assembly GCA_963822235.1. Classification (GTDB taxonomy): domain Bacteria; phylum Chloroflexota; class Chloroflexia; order Thermomicrobiales; family Thermomicrobiaceae; genus CALAGB01. Next base: position 95,273 of record CAWGGU010000001.1, on the reverse strand, counting down.
CCTATTGGAGCATCACACAGGCTGGTCTCGACCTATACGGGATCGACACGCGGGATACGGATGGCAACCTCACCAACACGACCGTCTACTGGCCTCCGGTCCACTATTTCCCCAATCACGACCCGTATATCGGCCAATCCTGGTCGACCGAAACGACGGCCATCTCCAGTACCGGTCCGCCACGACTGATGACCGTGTCGATTCAGGTCGTCGCCTGGCAGCAGGTCAGCACGCCAGTCGGATTGGCGTACGCCTGGAAGATGTATGTTGTGGAATGGACCGGAACCGACGCCACGCATCCGGACCAGATATCGATGACCACCTGGTTCGCTCCCAAGATCGGTACGATGCAGTGGTTCTCTAACGGGTTCGCGGCCCAGCTGAAATCGGCCACAACGCTCACTCCGAATTAGGATGAGAAGAGAAACGATGTCCGACACACCTTCGTCACGCCTGCTCGCCAGTACGCAAGAGATCCGGCAGCGCATTCTGACACACCCGTTCGTGCGCGGCATTGGTGAGGGCACGCTGCCAGTCGAGCCCTTTGCCCATTACATCCGTCAGGATTACGTCTACCTGCTCGAATACAGTCGCGTGCTGGCCCTCGGTGTTGCTGGCGCGCACGACCTCGAGATCATGGAGCTCTTCGCCGAACTGGTGCATGCCACATTGCACGTCGAAATGGAGCTGCACCGCGGATATTGCGAGCGATTCGGCGTCACGCGCACCGATCTGGAGACGACGTCCGCGTCACCGACGACCCACGCCTATACGCGCCATCTCCTCTCGGTCGCCTATGGCGGCACCACGGCCGAGCTGATGGCGGCGCTGCTCCCTTGTCAGTGGGGTTACTGGGAGATCGGCCGTGACCTCGCCGCCGCTGGACTGCCGGCACATCAGCCCCTCTACGCCGAGTGGATCGAGATGTACAGCACGGCCGAATACGGCGAACTGGCCGAGCGGCTACGAGAGACGTTCGACCGCGTGGCGGCACGCGCCTCCGCCGACGAGATGGCCCGCATGTCCGACATCTTCGTCACGTCAAGTCGCTACGAATACGCCTTCTGGGACGCCGCCTGGCGGCAAGAAGAGTGGCCGGTGTGACAACTCATTTCATCTCATCTTCACGCTGACGGTAAACATTCCAACTTGATAGCGTCAGCAGACTGTTCCGAGTTTGCAACCATCAAAATCATATAAGCGTGATGTGTGGCCTAATGCTCACACTCCCAGGTTGGGATCAACTCCTGCTGATTCCCGGTCCTGTCGCGCGAATGAGTTTCCGACAATATCCTCAAACCACGGCAGGAGATATCGCCGAACAATGCCGTTTCGATACCGCCGTCGCATTTCCGCTTAGGGACGGAAAACAACGACAATCCGTGGGTCAACTGAATCGCAAAGGGCCCCTCTGCTGAACGTGGGAAACGGTGGCATAAGTCTCCTACGTGTGCCTCGACGCCGGCATGGGTCAACGATGAACGTGGGAATCGCTCGCGCTATGTCAGTGCGAAAAAGTGCAAAAAAGTTTGGACACTACAACGGGCGAAGCGGGGGCCAGACAAATTCGAACTTTACACGTAGTTTCTTGAGATGACCCTTAAACGTACGTGGCTGAACGTAGAACTCTGTCGCCAGATCCTCTTGGGACGGAGGATCTCCTTCCGATCAACTCGATCCCAATATTTCCGCGCGATCGTATCCGCATATTCCTGGGAGATTATCCGTCGAGGTCTCCCCATCTTTTGGGGAAACGAACCTAGCGCGTCTAGTAGTTCACAGGCAAGCGTCCAAAGGCGATCGCGTGAGTCGTATCCATAGGTTCAACAGTCCAAGTGAGCCAACGATTGATCCTCCCATCATCCTCCACGGCTTGATTCCATGCGCTCCTAAGGGACGGTTTTGAGATTATGTCCTGCATCAGCAGCCAAACACCTTCTATTGGCTGTGGTTCATCCTCTCCCACATACAGCATCGGGACAAATGGCGTTCGGGAGAATTACGCGCATTCTAGCTGCCCGTGTTATCTGGACATGGTGCCGTCGTATGTGAGGGCGCAAAGAACTCGTCCGCCACCGGCTGGTTCTGTGAGGTATCGCCGGAAGGGGGCCACGGGCTCGTCCAAGTAATTCGATTCGTAACAACGTCGTGTGCGAGTTGAGGAATTGTTGGCACTGCATACCACTCCATTTCGGTCGGTTCCATTCGCCCGGCTGGCCTCAACAGCGCGTGCGATTTCACCGATTGAACGAACGCAGCCTGTTCCGCGATCGATCCGCGTCCGTCCATTTCGTGCTGAGTGCGCAGTTCCGGTTCTGGGACGCCTTAGGTGGCGCAAGGAACAGTCGCCGGTGTCAGCGAAAGCTATAGGCGGATTCTTGTTGGCCTGTAGTAGAGCAGTTGGCAGCGAGTTGAAGAATTACGGCTCCTCGCTCAGGTTACTGTTGGGGCGGGCCTATCGCTTGTATCGATTATCACCGCCTCCTATATCATATCAAAATACTCCTTGTTGACACTCCCCCTATAATGCTCAACGATGATAGCTGCGCATCGTATTCCTCTAAGGAGCACAATCGATGAAGAAAGTGTTGATAGTCGCGATGTTAACTATCGCGTTGTCGGCATGCGGAGGATCATCCACGGCTACATCTCAGCGCAACTCGGGAACGCAGGCTCCATCTGCTGCAACAAACGCCGCAGTCCAAGCCCAAGCCATGCACACGAAGCCGATCTACATGAACTTCGACGCGATTAAACCGGACGTCACGATCGACCGCCACACCTACACCAACTCCCCTACCGACTCCAACGCCAGTTCCAGAGCCGAAGACTTACTCTTGAACCGGAGACGACGTGATAAGCATCGAAAAACCTGAAGGTCCTAGCAGTCCCGCCATTGTCGCAATTGAAGGCAATCAAGAGAGTCGTTACTTCTCAGTCAAGGGATACGATACGGACGGAAACCTCACGAGCTTTTGGTGAGCGCGACCGATCCGTATACGTAGTGCCTCTGGTTCACACATTGGATCTCGCTGTAATAACAACTCCTGCCGTGACCGCGCTGTCTTTGCTGGCGAACGAATTGGGCCCCAGTACTATCGACGGAACAGGCGATGACGTGTTTATCGTCCAGGGCACATTATCAACTGCTCACATTCTTGGTAATAAGGACAGCAGATACTTCTCAGTCAAGGCGTATTCTGACACCGTCACCCTGTTGGTCAGCACGACCGATCCCTATGATGCGAGAGTGATTGTCCCTAGTGACGCGGTCATCATTGAAGTGAAGGCTTCCGGCGGTTGGACTATAACGTTCGAGTAAAAGATTGCGTGTCATGCCGGACATAGGGGACACTCGCGATGGAATATTCTATGATGCTCGCTTCGATCGGCCCACCCGAAGGGATCATCGGAGCATCAGCCCGTTCGTATTCAGCTCAGCGATGAATCGTTGGCGGAAAAGGCGTGAGGGATGCGTAAGTCGATCGAGTCCTCCTTCACTAAACAGCTGACGCCGTCGTGCAACCGTCGACTACGACCCGCGTTGGGTCTCAAGGAGATCTGGGTGGCTTCGTCCGAGAACCGGGCGGTACCGGAGCCCGCTACTGAGTCGTCGCAGTTAAGCGCCGCACCGACGACGAGGGTGGTCGAAGCTGCGCGAAGTACGCTCTTCGAATTGGGGCTCGTGACCGAAAGATTGAAGGCACTCACCAACAGAGTTGGAAACCATACCGTCTAACAAGTAGAGGATGCGTGGCTTGGTGGCCACGACTTAGCCCGCAAGCCGCTCGGATTCAAATTCGAGGGGATACTGGATTCACTCCTCGGCTAGCGTACGCTCCGGTCACTGAATATCGGCTTCCCCGGCTGTCGCGAGCGGGCGCAACTCCCAAATGATTTCGGTTGGGACCCGTGTACCGGCAATGACGTATTGATTGTTTCCAACGAAACGGTTGCGTGTTATCTTGCCAACCTGATCTTGATCGCGCGCCTGTAGTTTGACTAGTTGTCTTTGAACGTCAGCACTAATCTGCGCGATCCGAAACAGCATCACTGACTGGTCAAATGGCTTTGAAGCTAGCCAAACGTTTGCACCTGGATCACGCCAGAACACCTCACCGGAGTCAACCGCAAACTCAAGTTCCGACCACGGTTCATGGTAGCGGTGCCTCAGATGTTCCCCAACCCCGACACCCGTTCCAACTCCCACACCCACGCCGACGCCGACGCAAACGAGATCAAGTTCAATCGATGCTGCGGCTGTTGTCTCATCCCTCAAAGCGACAGGATTACCAATCAGCACGGTGGTTGAATATGACGCGACCACTGACCCCAACGGCAGACTGGGATGACCCAACCAATACACGTCAAAGGTGACCTTTCAGGACATTCGGCTCGACTTGCCTGCAACAGAGGACGAACGGAGCGTCGACAACGGCGGATCAGTGGAGATCTTCGCCACACAGGACCTTGCCCAACAACGAATGGACTACGTTCAAGGGTTCAGTTCCTTGTTTCCCGAGTACGACTTCATCCACGGAGTCATTCTGTTGCGAGTGAGCCACGTTTTAACTCCCGATCAAGCGAAGCAATATCAAGACGCTCTAAACAAACTTCCTTGACATCTACGAATGAGGCTGCGTACCCTGCGGTTAGGTCGTTGCTGCAGGTACAGTGGAAATTAACTAGGTCAGATTCGGCCCTGCGGAGCACATTCCCGCCTTACCTCGGCACGCCAACCGCCATGCCTTCCAGGAAGGGATAGTCGCCGCCGTGGCGGATGCCGTCGTCATCGACGAAGACCGCCGCTGGTCGCGCGAAGTACCCACGGTAGCCCGCTGTCGGACCACCAGCATTGATGAACTCATGGACCTCATCCACGCGGTGCCCCAGATCGCGGAGTCCTGCAAGCACGTCGGCGTCGATGCGGTCGTCTGCCAGGATGAAGTTCTGGGACGCGTCGATGCGCGGCGCCGAAACGGCCGTCTGCACCGGCATCCCATAGACGAGCGAGTTGAGCGTCGCCTGACTGACCGCATTGCTGATCTTACGAGAGCCGGGCGCACCAACGGCCAGCACGGCACGGCCGTCCTTGCGCGCGATGATCGGCGTCATGTTGGCCACCGGCCGCTTGCCCGGGGCCACGCTGTTGGGCGCGCCGCTGCCGGGATCGAACCACTGCGCGGCGCAGTTCATCACCACGCCGCTGTTTCCTGCCACACCCAGGCCCGACCAGCCGCCGATGAGCGTATGCGTCATCGAGACGGTGTTGCCCTCGGCATCAACAACCGAGATGTGCGTCGTACCGCCACCGCCGGCCTGGCGACCGAGTGGTGCTACACCGATATCGCCGGGCGGAACGGTCTGCATTGCGCGTGACGAATCGATTTGTGCACGTCGAGTCTCAAGATAGGCATCCGACAGGAGTGTCTCGACCGGCACGTCGACGAAGTCTGGATCGCCGAAGTACGCGTCGCGGTCCGCGAAGGCCAGGCGGAATGCTTCCGCCATGACGTGTAGCGACTCGACCGAGTTGTGACCCATCGACTCCAGATCAAATCCCTCGAGCAGTTTCAACCCTTGGACCGTCATCATGCCGGGACACGGAAGCGGACCAGTCAGCAGGTCGTATTCCCCGAAGCGTGCGCTGAGCGCGGGGACGACCGTCGCCTGATAGGACGCCAAGTCCTCCATCTCCAGCAATCCGCCATGCGCCGCCACGAAATCGACGATCTCCCGAGCCACCGGACCTGTGTAGAACGCCTCCGGTCCGTGTGCGGCGATGAGGCGGAGCGTCTGAGCGAGATCGGTCTGGCGCACGACGTCGACGCCATGGGCCATGCCGGGATCTCCATCGACCAGGAAGATCTTGGCGGACTTCGGATTGGCGCGTAGACCTTCCAGCTCTTGCAGAAGACGCAGCGCGAGGACCCAGTTGAGCGGCATGCCGTTCTCGGCGATGTCGATAGCGGGCGCCATTACCTGCTCCAGCGGCAGGCTGCCGAAGCGTTCGAGCGCGGTGGTCAAGCCACCAACCGTTCCTGGCACCATGGCTGCCAGGCCGCCCTTGAACGCGACTGACGTGCGGGATTTCAACGCCTCCGGGGTAGCCTTTGCGGCCGCCCGATTGCTGAAATCGACGAACATGGCTCGTCCATCTGCACCGTGATAGACGAGGTAACCGCTCCCGCCGATGCTGGTGTTGTAGGGCTCCATGACGTTCATCACCCAGGCGGCCGCCACCGCCGCGTCGACGGCGTTGCCGCCTTCGGCCAGCATGCGCGCGCCGGCCAGGGCGGCTTCGTCCTGCTTGGCGACGATCATCCCGCCATCCGAGCTCGCTCCGGTCTTGTCCATCACCCAGCGTGATCTGGTGAACGTCATGATCGTCGTCTCCTTTTGTTGGCGGATAGGTCGCACAAGATCCTCGTCTGAGAACAATGAATCGCACAGGTCGGAACGTCAATCCGTCACCACAAGGCTCCAACTGCGGCAAGTGGGCTTCACCCGCAATACAGATGCAGGCCTTCCTGCTGGCGCTGGGCCAGATGGAGGCAATGGCTCCACAAGACCAGTCTTTCTGGCAACGCTATGAGATGGAGTTGACGGGGCCGCCGCTTCCTGTCGCGCAGGCCGGACAACACGGTCGTCAGTGCGGTCGAGGCGTCTTATGCGACAAGATTCGCGTTCATCGTGAGTGACTGAATCGCCGACGACGCGAGTGGATGTAGACGGATTTCCCGAACGGTCACCCCTCGTTGGAATTGACGTAGTGGAGTGGGTTTGGTATGAAGAATGCTCACGAGTCCCCATTCGCCGAGGATGAGGAAACTCCGGGGAAACCGGGAAAGGAGCACCCATGCGGGACAGTCTACGGCCACGGTTTTGGGTTGAATCCGTGCTGGCGGCGGCGAGCTTTCTGTTTGCCGTACTGACGCTGGTGTGGAAGGACTGGATCGAACTGATCTTCCGCGTCGATCCAGACAACCACAGCGGATCGCTCGAAATGGGCATCGTGCTGGTCGCGATCGCCGTAACCGTATCCTTCGCCATCCTGGCGCGCATCGAATGGCGTCGTCGTTCGACTGCAGCTGCCTAAGACTCCAATCGCCGGCGACTGACAATTCTTCTGCGTCGCCGGCGATATCTTTCTCTTCGCAACAACAATTTCCGCACACCCGTTAAACTGTTGCCATGTTCTACGGCAGCCCTGGAGAGCCGGTAGCTCGTTCACCCCATCGAGTTGAAGGGATGTGACCACCATGCCTGAGTCGACCGGTATCCTCCACAAGCTCATCGCCGACGTGGCGCTGATCTCTGGGGAGCGCATCGGGCTGGTCCGCTATGCGCGCTCGTCAAACTATGACCGGCAAACCGGCTGGTTCTTGCCGGACGACGAGCTGAGATTCCTCGAGCATCCGCAAGACGCGGCAAAACGCATCCTGCACGAACAGCTCGGCGTGACCGGTCGCGCGCCCCGGCTCGATCACATCGAGTCGTTCCAGGGCAACGACCGGAGCTGGCATTTGGTCTTCCACTTCGTCGCCGAAATCAGCAATTCGGATGTGGTCCATTCCGGTGACCGAGTCTCGTCGATGCAATGGTTTTCGATGGATCAGTTGCCGGAGCGGAAGGATGTCGCGCATCATGGCTGGGCGCTGGAAGTGATCGACAAGATCATGGCAGCCCGAGATATCAGCACGGTGTAACGTCGAATGACTGCTGGAACGGAAATCACTGCGTGACACATGCATCAAATGGGCCGACCCGCCTGCTGCTGGTACGGCATGGCGAATCGACATCGAATCGTCAGAAGGTCGTCTCAGGCTGGTCGACCGACGTCGTGTTGACCGAACTCGGACGCCAACAGGCAGCCCGCACCGGCGAAGCACTCAGTCGCGTCGAGTCAATCGACGCCCTCTTCGCCAGCCCACTGCCGCGTGCCTGGGAGACGGCAAGCATCATTGGCGATGCCATCGGAATGACGCCCGTGGCGGTCGATGATCTGCGCGAGATCAACGTTGGGTCGGCTGTCGGGACGCCGCTGGCCGGTCTGCGTTCCCTTTTCCCTGAGCTGCAAGATCGGCACGAAAGCAGTCTGCACATCGCCTGGCCGGACGGTGAGAGTCACGCGCAGCTGCGCGAGCGGACCCTGCGTGCCGTTGAAGAGATCGTCGAGGGTCATGCGGGCAAGACGGTCGTGGCGGTCGCCCACGGAGGACCGCTCGCCTGGATCGTCACCATGCTGGCCAATGGAGACGAAGCCACCTATGAACAGTGGCGCCACAGCAACTGCGCCATCAGCGAGCTTATGGTCGCCCTTGGGCCGGACGGGCTCGACGCGACGCTGATCCGTTTCAACGACTGTGCCCACCTGGATGAGGACTAGCAAGCTGTCAGGTCTCGCGGAAATGTTCTTCCGAAAGAATATCGGCGCTGAAGTCGATCGACTTCAGCGCCGAGAACAGATTGGTTGCCATGAGGCTGAGGCCTACAACGTCGTAGCCACTGCCGTGTCGATGGTGAGCTGACTGGCGCCGCCTGAGATCTCGATGTCATAGCGGTCGGTCGCCCCGTCATAATCGGGACCTTCCCAACGCATGTCGCCGCCGAGCGCGCCGAACTGTTGGGCGTCGAGCCGCACCTGGCTGGCGCCGTTGTGTACATGGATGCGGGCCGGAACGCCTTCGGGACGGTGGATCGTCACCTGGCTGGCACCCGCGCCGACTCGCACTGGGACCGTGCCGGAGGGGCGCGGCAGCGTCACGGTAACCTGGCTGGCGCCGCCCTTGACGCTCAATGACTCAATCTTCACCGTGCTCAGATCGACGCTGACGTGCGACGCACCCGCGCGGATCTCCACCTGCCAGGGGATGGTCGTGTTGAGCCGTACCTCACCGGCCGTGCGCATCAGCCAGCCAAGCTGCCAGGGAAGTGAAACGTTGACGCGGATCTCGCCGATCGAACGCATGCTCCACTCGAAGTGCGGCCGGTTGCGGTGTTTGATGGTCACCGTATTCCCCTGCACGCTGACCGTGGGTGCCGTCCCCTCGAAACGTGCGCGATAGAGATCGGCGAGCGACGTGTCACCGCGGATGGCGACGTTCGACGCACCCGAGGCGAATACGAGCCGGGCGTCCTTCAGATCGTTGAGGGGCGCGGCGAACTCACCGTCCCCCAACCCGTCGTCGGACGAACGCAGCTTCGCCGTCTCCTCCAACCCGAGCTGATTCATGCGGCTGGCGAACCCGGTGATGAGCGCGAGCTCTTTATCGGTGTAGCGAGAGATCAGCCGCGTGGTCTCGTGAGAGATCGACTCGAAGAGCGGCGTGATCCGCTCCTGGGCCGTCTCCGGCACCGGTTGCACGATGACGCGACGGCGATCGCTGGCGTCCTGCTCGCGCCGCACGTAGCCCGCGCGCTCCAGGCGATCGATCACGCCGGTGATAGCCCCAGTGGTCAACCCGGTCAACTCGGCCAGCTGGCCCGCCGTGAGCGCGCCGGTCTCACCGATGATGCCGAGACACTCCAGATCGGTCGGATTGAGGCCCAACCGCTCGGCCACCGCCTGACTGAACATGACCGACTGTGCGCTGATACGTCGCATCTCCCGATCGAGGGTGCGAATAAGGGCGTCGCGATCGGAACTGTCACTTGACATGATGTCCTCCACGATTTATCTTAGGTAATGAGATACTTAGTCGGTGGTCTTTTCGCAGCTAAAGCATCTCATGCAGAGATTATAGCAGCACCCGTACGGCGGCGGAAGTAGGCGGCAATGGTGGTTAAGCACATCCAACATTCGGGTCAGTACACGCGCACCGAGGAGACCGGTCGAGAGCCGATAGAGACGCCAATCACGCCTATCGGGTTTGACCAACAAAAATCGAGTCGCTCCGCAAGTAACTATTGGAGCCTCTTCGGGTTCTTAACAGAGGGCTGGCGCCGAGCAGCGGTCGAACGCCAGTCTGAGACGCAGAATGACACGCCATTCGAGCCGCGGCGGTTCCATCCAGCTGACGGATGGACGGCCCCGTGAATGAATCGCAAGGCGGCACCACGAAAGGCAGCCAATCTCCTATGATTACGGCAGTGCACCATCGCTATCGTCGCTTCGAGATGCGATTCCAGAGTCCACCGATCGACACCCCCGACGTCCGGACGTCGAACGGTGACAGACTCCTCACACCCATAACCAGATCCGGATCGGAGCGAAACGTCGAGACCGATTCGTCACCTGCGGCGGATTCCGGCCACTTCGTGCGCCAACCGGTGAAGATCCACTTGGTTCCTCGTCAGAGACTTACTCGCTGAGATGGGAGACGGCCGGCAGTTGCCGGTCGCCATTCCAAGCAGCATCACGCGCGCGGCACCCTGGCTACAAGATCTCGAGCGCGTCCAGGTTGGGCGTTGGGGGCCGCGGCGACGACGTCTCCCGCTGGTACCAGAACGCGGTCGAGGCGATGTCGTCCCGCAGCGGCAGATAGCGTCGTCCCGAGCGCCAGCCGAGCGCCTGGATGGTGACGTGTAGCTCGGACTCGAAGCGAATCGGATCCATGATGTGCCAGCGATACATCCCGAAGCGCAGCTGACTGCGGTAGAGCCCATCCGGCCGTAGGATCTGATGCAGACCCAGGAACGGCGTGCTGAAGAGGGCATAGCCCTGACCAGGGACGTCGAAGTTCCAGGCGCCACCGAAGTAGTCCTCGGTTCCCGTGCCGCAGATGGTCGGGAACGCCACATCACCATCGAGAAAGAATTTCATCTCTCCCTCGCCCCACCAGCCTGTACTGTTGCTGCCCCAGGCGAGATAGGTCCCGACGTAATGCCCGCTCCCCTGGACACCATCGAGAATCGTGTGGTCGGCCTGCTCGTCGAGTGGGTTGCTGCGTCGCCATTGGGCGTGGAAGTGGGCGAGGTCGTCGGGGACCTCGGTCAGCGCATAGGTGACCTGGTAGTAGACGGTCGATTCCTGATCCGAGAGGTTTTCGAGCGTGACGCGCGCGGCCGATCGGAACGGCATCTCCCAGTAGGAGTTGCAGCCGCCATGTGGGTTGACCGCGACCGGCAGGGACGAAACCTGACTGAACTCGCCCCAGCCATTGCAGAAGAAGTCGCCTACAGGAACTTCCACCGCCGGGCGTTCATCGCCCTCCCAGTAGAAGCGCAACAGGTGTGTGCGCCAGTTGCGTGGATGCGTCGTCAGCCAAATGTGCTGAATCGCGCCTTGCTCGTTGATCTCTGCCAGCGTCGCTGTCTCACCGGGTGCTATGTGGATGCTGGGCGAGACTTTCCAGCCCTGGCCAAGGTCGCGTGCCGCATCGGCGCCGGTCCCTGACGTCGCCTTGCCACCCTGGCCTTTTTCACCGCTGAAGTTCTCCGGGCTGATCGAGCGTGTGCGGGCCTTGGAAAGTCGTGCCAGATTACCGAGCCCCATGCCCAAACCACCAAATCCGGTCATGCCCAGCCCTCCGCTCACATATACATCGCCGAATCGCAGGCTGACGATATACGGGACTGATGCGCCGGGCAAGATGCGAGGAGCCGCGCTCAGCTGATTGGCGGCGCGGCCGTGGACGGCATGGCGGCGTGATAGTCGTCGCCGCCGAGTGAGCGAATCATGATGGCGAAAATGATCGTCAGATAGAGCATGCCGCCACCAACCCACATCAGCAGCCCGGCGTACTCCTGATCCGCCAGCGGCGAGAGCCCCCACAGGGACTGGGCGTTGGCGTAGAAGGGGTAGAGCAGGGAGCCGTCGAGCGAGAGGATCGCCCCCAACGCCTCGGCGACCAGACCGGTTAGGAAGATCGAGCCCAGGGCGAAACCCATGCGCAGCTTATGGTGGCGCGGCACCGGCTCGATGATCGGCCACCAGTAGATCAACGCGGCGCTCAAGAAGGCCAGGTGCTCCATGTCATGAATCAACGGGTGTGTCAGCGCGGCGTCGTACATGGCGGGGACGTGCCAGAAGATCATTGTGACGTTGAAGATCAGGAAGACGACCAGCGGATGACTGATGAAGGTGAGCAGTGAGCGCACCCAGGTGCGACGAAGCACCGTCTTGATGACTGGTCCGCTGCGTTGTGGCGAGATCGCCTGCAGCACGAGCTGCACAGGGCGTCCCAGCCAGATCATGGGACCGGCAAGCTGGAGCAGCAGCAGGTGCTGCGCCATGTGCATGAAGAGCGAGTTTTCGTTGTAGACGTCGAAGGGTCCAAGGAGCGCGATGGCGATCGAAAGGATGCCGCCGTAATACCAGACGGCATGGCTGATCGGCGGTTTGCGTCGTCCCAACAGCTGAACACGACGCCAGGCAAGCCAATAGCCCAGACTGGCGAGCACCAGCCCGATGAAGACGGGCGGATCGATCGCCCACGACAATAGAAACGGACGGCTCTCCACCGACGCGTGCAGCAACGGAACGAACATCGCTTGCTGGACCTCGATTCCCAGACAGATTGCGTACCCGTGGCATCGTCAGCCACCCGACGCGAATTGAATCACAGCGGTCTCGCGTCTGAGCAGTGATTGATCGGGGAGAAGCACGCATTCTCGCGGAAACGAGAACGGACGAGGACCACGTGGTCCCCGCCCGTTCTTCTCGTTCAGATTAGCCGTGGAGCATCGGCTCGCCGGTCTCCAGCAGGGTTTTGAGTCCGCTCAGCACGAAGCTCCAGCCGCCACCGGCTCCCTGATCCTCGCCTTCGCCAGCCACGAGGGCCGCCAGCATCGGAGCATCGGACAGCTCGTGTGTCACGGTCAGCCGCGATACGCCTCCCCGGCCCTCCGAGATCTCGTACGTCACGCGAGTGAAACCTTCGTCCATGATCGTCGGGTCCATGCACATGCGCCACGTCTGCGTCAGCTTATGCGGCGGATCGGCCTCGATCACCTCGCCGTCCACCATCACATCCGGGACCTCAAAGCCCATGGCCGCGCCCGCCTGTTGCATCTCCGCTGTGCTTACGGCGCGGTATGCGCCACCCGGTCGCAGCTCGTAGTCGGCGCGCCCGCCGTAGCCGTAGCGCTCGGTCCACTCCGGTTGGGTGATGGCATCCCAGATCGCCTGTGGCGAGGCCTTGATGTAGACCCGATAAACCTGTGTCGTCGACGCAGTCTCAGCCATCTTGTTCACCTATTTCCTTCTCGAGGTCATGTTTGAGATCCGCCAGCGCCGACACCCGGCGCTCGTTGTATTTGTCGATCCAGCGGTCGTGAATCAACCGGATCGGAATCGGGTTGAGATAATGCAGCTTTTCTCGTCCGGAGCGGCGGGTGACGACGAGCCCCGCGTCTTCGAGGATGCGCAGATGCTTCATGACGCCGAAGCGGGACATCTCCAGCTCCGCATCCAGCTCGCTCAGCGTGCGGCCGTCACGCGTGAAGAGCAGATCGAGCAGGAAACGCCTCGTCGGGTCCGCCAGCGCCTTGAATACGCGGTCGTCATCATCCATAGGTGCATATTACGTGACCATATGGTCACATGTCAAGCAATCAATCTTGGATGTGTGCGTCAGGATGGTTTGTAGGGCAGCACCTTGTGCGCTCCCGCATACGTTCGCCTCATTTACGACGGGAGCACCTTGTGTGCTCCCGTACAACAGCGGACAAGGTTGTCGTTGCCGCGCTTATGACGAGCCCGCTGGAAAGGCACCGAGTTGTCGCAGCTGCGAGAGGACGTCGACGACTCCCCAGGTCTCGACAATGCGGCCATCAACGACGCGGAAGATGAAGATCTCGTTGTATGCGATGGCTTTGCCGGTGGGAGCGATTCCCATGTACTCGCCCTGATGGGTTCCGGTGACCCTGTTTCGGGCAACGACTTTGTCTCCTTCAGCGATCATATCTTCGATTGCGACGTGGAGGTCAGGGAACGCCTGATGCAACCTCCGAAAGACCTCCTTCAACAATTCCGGTCCTGTGGCTTCAATCGGCAATGGCGTGCGGACAATCGCATCCGGGTCGACGAGGTCATCGATGGTTTTCGACATGAGCTCCCAATCGCCGCTGCTCATGGCCGCCTGGAAGCGTGTGAACGTGGCTTTGTTGCTGGTTATCTGCTCTGTTGACATGTGGTTTCTCCTTGGCTTGATGTGAGTTGACGGCACGCCAGTCGCCATCGCTTTTGATCTGGAGTTCACCTCGCTCGCTTCAGTAGCGATGTGAGGTCGCCGACTGGACCGAGGTGTCTCAACTTGTCAGGGTTGGAGATCAAGCTGATACTCCTGATCTGATCGCCTGAAATGTCCAGTGCCCACACCCCGATCAGACGCTGCTGTTCGTCGAGGAAGAGCGCCCCCGGGCCACCGTTGACTTCGACCCGGCGCATCGATATATGCGGAACGCGGGAAGGAGGACGATGCCAGTCGATAAGACGCTGCGCGACACGACTGCGTCCGCGCAACGACTGCGCCAGCGCCGGAACCTTGCCGCCACCGTCCACGGTCAGCTCCGCGTCATGGCTGAGCAGCGCCTCGAGGCCGGCGAGGTCGCCGTGCTCGATGGCGGCGTAGAACCGTCGTGCGAGCTCGTCGCGCTGCGTGCGCGTCGGCTGGAACCGGGGCCGCCGCTGCTCGACACGTTTTCTCGCGCGGTTCGCGAGCTGGCGCACGTTGTCCTCGCTCTTACCGACGATCGACGCGACCTCCGGATAGGCATAGCCGAACACGTCGTGAAGCAGCAGCACGGCCCGCTGTTCCGGAGAGAGACTCTCAAGCAGCACCAGCATCGCCAGCGACAGCGAATCGGCCAGTTCCGCCTGCCGAGCTGGATCGTCGGTATCGTCGGTGAGGAGCGGCTCCGGCAGCCACTCTCCGACATAGTGTTCGCGGCGGGCACGCGCTGAACGCAACTCGTTGATCGCCAGCCGCGTGGTCACGGTGGTGACGAATGCGCGCGGCGCTGCGATCCGCTCGCCCGCCTCCTCGGTCTGATGTACGCGCAGCAGCGCTTCCTGTACCACGTCTTCGGCATCAGACACGCTGCCCAGCATGCGATAGGCGACCTGAAACGCGACCGGCCGCAGTCCGTCGAGGAGTTGATCGCGATCGTTCAATGTGCCGCTCATCTCTTTGGATCAGAAGCCAACCCGTTGGCGGATCACGACGACGTGGATGCGACCCGGACTCTCCTGATGGATCTCCATGATCTTGCCGACCCGACTGTGCATACCGTAGGCCTCGAGGACACGGGCGTCTTCCAACTTGAGGGAATGCTCGTGGATCCGTTGGTGCGCGGCGTCGAGATCGGGCACCAGCTTCTGCGCTCCGACGACGAAGATGACGTTGGTGGCACCATAGGCGTAGGAGGCGAGCTGACTGCCTGTCCCGGATGCGATGACGAGCGTTCCGTCGCGTGTTATGGCGTGGACGCTGCCCAAAGAGAACTCGGGCTGGCACATGATCGCCCTGATCTGCGGCATCTGGGTCGCGCGGTCGAGCGCCAGCACTCTGGTACGCGCCGAGTCGTACGGTCCACCGTTGTCGATCGCCTCCACGATCCCGGTCTCCTGCAACGTCATCGACGAATTGGTCACGACGGAAGAGCCGGCTGGGATGCGGGCGAGGACCGCATGCCGCGCCGCGTCCTGGTCGTCGACGATCTCGACACTGAACCCGCGCGATTCCAGTCCGGCAACGGTCGCCGCGAGCGTTTCGTCGTCAGGCAGCATGGCGAAGCGTTCTGATGTGATGGTCATAGGGTGTTGTCTCCTTGGGTATCGAGGAATCATTGACACCCTTAAGACACGACAGCGCCGCGGATTGTGACAGGTCAGACGCTTCGCCAGGTGATTTGCTGGAAATCTTTGCCACGCGGATTATTGTGGGGCCGGGAAACCGCTTGCGGGTGTAGTGTGCCCGGCATCGTTCGGCCCTTGACATCACGGGAGGACACGAGGTCCTCCCTGCAATCTTGCCGGATTAGGTGGCGCTACTTGCTCAACGCGGCGTCGATGGCGGACTTGATCGAGTCCCAGCCGGTATAGGTGATCTCCTGACCATTGACGAAGAAGGTCGGGGTACCGTTGATCCCCTGATTGGCCGCGGCGGTGTCGGAGGCTTTCACCTGATCCGCTGTCTGATGACCGTCGAAGCAGGTATTGAACGTCGACATGTCGAGCCCGATATCGTTGGCCATGGTCTTCAGACGTGAGCGGGAGAATCCGCCGCTGTTCTCCGCTTGCTGATTCTTGAAGAGCGTATCGTGATACTGCCAAAACTGCCCCTGGTTATTGGCGCAGGCGGCCGCCTCGGATGCGTCGATCGACTCCTGCCAGCCGAAGGTCAGTTCCTTGTATTCGAAGTAGACCTTTCCGGTAGCGATGTACTGCTGCATCAAGGTCGACTCATTCTGCGTCCAGAACTGATCGCAATACGGACACTGGTAATTGGCCCACTCCACGACCTTGACGGGTGCGTTCGGATCGCCGAGCGTCTCTCCTTTAGCCTGGATGCTGCCGGTTGGATCTGGCGCGATGGTGATGGCGCTGGTTCCGCCGCCGCCGAGACGCGGAATCAGGATCAGGCCCAACGCGATCAAGATGGCGAGGCCGCCAGCGCCGAAAATAGTGAACTGCTTGCGACGCTTGGCCGCCTTCTCAGCTGCTTCTTTACGCTCGGTGCGGCGGCTACGGCGCGATTCGCGGGTTTCCTCATTGCTCATAACGGAGCTGCTTCCTTCACTTCGATTCGCTACACTGTTATGCTTACGGTGGGTAAGCGGTCAATACTTACAATGTGTAAGCATAATGAGTTCGATCTAGCGGGTCAAGGACAGGTCGAGTCGAGCGTAGCTTAGGCAGGTGAGTAGACGATGGTGAGACGAATCGGCACCATTCGGCGCTTCGATCTGGATGAACGCGGGCTGTCGAGGGTACTTGGCGAGCTTGAATCGCACATCCTGCAGTCAGTCTGGCAGCTGGGTCAGGCGACCGTCAAAGAGGTGGCCGCGGCGCTCGGTCCCGACGCGCACGTCAAGACGGTGATGACGGTGATGAACCGCATGGCCGAAAAGGATCTGCTGCACCGGCAGCGGCGTGGACGGCACTTCGTCTACAGCGCCTCGCTCGATCAGGACTCCTTCATGCAGCAGGTGGCAGATCGCGTGTTGACCGGGTTGTTGACCGACTTCGGCAGTCCGACGCTGGCCCACTTCGTTCAGGAAGTGAGCGTCGAGCAACTGGCCGAGCTCGAGCGCCTGATCTCCCAGCGACGTGGGCAGGAGGAATCGTGATGGGTGTTCTGGCACAGCCGGTCCGAGCGTTGCGCCGTTACCGAGCCACCCTGAGCGCCTTGATGGTCGTGCTGACCGTGGCCATCTGGCCGAGCCTCCTCTTCCCGCTCGCACGCGCGTACGTCGAGTTCAGCTTTCATCATCCAAACACCACGCCCCTCTCTCTTCGCTACCCGCCCGTGGTGGTGGCCGCGTTCCTCCTCTGGGCCGGCCCCATGATCCTCATCGCCCTCGTCCTTTCGGCACGACAGGTGATCGGGCAGCTGCGACTACACCGTCAAACGCATGGCCGGCGGCGCGACGCCGAGTCAGGTTGGCTTTCCATCGCGGCACGCGCCGGAATCGCCGACCGCTTGATCGTGATCGAAGACGATGAGCCCTTCGCCTTCTGCGCCGGCTTCTTCAACCCGGCGATCTATCTCAGTGACGGATTGCTGAAGATGTTGGACGCGGCTGAAATCGAGGCCGTGCTGCGGCACGAAGCGAATCATCTCCATCGCCGCGACCCGCTGCGCCTGTTTCTCGTTCAGCTTTTGCACCTGGCGTTGGCGCCGCTACCGATCGTCGAAACGGTCTGCGATCGCGTGCGCATCGGCATCGAGCTGGCGGCCGATCGCGCCGCGCTGGCCAACGTGCCCATGCCCGCGCTGGCGGGTGCGGTGCTGAAAGTGGCACGTGCCAGCTCGCGACCGACCCCGATCATTGCTGCCGGTCTGACGACCAGCGAAGCGCGCATCGACGCGTTGCTCGGACGTCCGGTGCAGGTGGCCTTCACACGCCGAGATGTGGTCGTGACCGGCCTGGTGCTGCTGACGCTGGCCGGCGTGGTAGCGCACCTCTGGTCGATCCAGCTCTGCCCCATCTGTCCGACGATCTAGCGCGCATTCATAAACTGCTACTGGCGACCAGTCAACGAGCCGGGATGCGACGACACCGCTGACTGTTCCGGGCCATCCGCCATCCTGAACACTACTGCGTTGGATTGTCGCTCGCGCCGGGTCGCAGCAGCCGCATGCTCACAACGAGCAGGAAGAGGAGCCAGCAGAGGTAGCCGATCAGTCCGACGCCGAGGATTGGCGAACCATGGATCTCAGAGACCATCGGCGACGCGGCGACGCCGAGCAGCACGGCGCCGGCAACGCACGCCCAACCGAATCGTCGCGAGATCAGTCCACTCAGCGCCGCTCCCCAGCCGAGACCCAGCAATGCACCGCCGACCGCCATAAGGTTGAGCGTGAAGACGGCGTTATGGAGCATCCAGATCGTGGACGTGAGCGACGGATCATTGGCAAGTTGAGCACGGTCGGCTACCAGCAAGACGTCCAGAAGATTGACGAAGGCAAAGAAGATGGCGATCACGACCACCGACATCCGACCCACCTGGCCCCAGAGAGCGGCCCGCGGATTCTCTCCCTCCAAACGGCTCACCAAGCCTGCCGCAAAGAGAAGCAGTGCCGGAAACCCGATGATGTACGTCACAACGAGCAGGCGCACGGTCCAGGCCTGATCATGGGCGAATTGGAGCAGTTGATCCGGGCTGGCGTTGTTGGCGGGACTGGTGAAGAATCTGAGCACGTTCTGGAAGACGACCAGCGCCAGGAACGTCAATCCGCCGATGCCCGCGACGGTCTCGGCAGTGAGAGTCCGCCGATTGACGGCGGCAGGGGTATACGCGAGCTGTCCGGTTGTCATACGGACCTCCTTCATGATAGGATTTATATGGTCATTAGAGATCTCTTATGATGACTATAGCTGGAGTCTAATTCGATGTCAAGTGGAATGTCGCGTCGAGCGCAGCAGGCGGCGGAGACTCAGCAGCTCATCCTGCGGGCGGCGCTCAAACTCTTCACGAGCAAAGGGTATGGAGCGACGTCGGTTGGGGATATCGCCGCGGAGGCGGGAGTGGCTGTGCCAACCGTCTACACCAGCGTCGGCCCCAAACCGGCACTCTTGCGGCGCATGCTCGACTGGGTCGACCAACAGGCGGACATCCCGGCGCTGGCTGGTGAATTACGCACGTCATCGGACCCAGATCGCGTTCTCCAGTTGCAGGTGCGCATCGCACGCTATCTCGCTGAGCGTTGCGGTGAGATTCTGGCCGCCCTCGCCTCGGCGGCGCAGGTCGATCCGGAGCTGGCGGGGGCATATCAATCGGGGTTGGCACGGCACCGCGATGGTGCACGGGCGACGGCCGAACGACTGTCTGAATTTGGAGCCCTACGTGCAGATATCGACGTCATGAAATCCGCCGCGGTGATCGCGACGCTCACACGTCTCGAGGTGTGGTCCTCACTGCACGATGATTTTGGCTGGAGCTTTGACGACGCCGAGGAGTGGATTGGGCAGTCGCTCGCACGGCAACTCCTCACGAGTGCGGAGCACTGATTCAACACCGAACCCTGAAGCCCGCTCGCCCAGCGGAATTCGCGATCGTCAGTCCTTGGGTGCGGTCCTCGGGTTTGCGAACGGCGACGCCTCACCCTCTTCGAGCGCTTGGGTAACCAATGGAGGCGGTTCCACGAAGACGCCGCGACACAGCTCCGCAATCAGCGTGGCAAGCGACCATGGGGCTGGTTGCCGAAGCGTCCGCAGCAGATCCTCTGATGACGGCCACGGATGCGGGTCACCATCGTCGCCCGGAACCATCGCCGAGCAATTCCCAAGCGCCAACGCGCATTCATACACGAATAGATCGATGGACTCCGGCAGCCATTGCCGCCCCTTCGCGACGCCGGCCTGAAAACCGGACTCGTAGGCCTCTTTCAGGCGTCGAGTGACCACATCGTCACGTCCCTGATCGTCCTGTTCCATCCCGTGAACCTATCTCATCTCTTTCATCGACGCGGCATATCGCGCGGTGCTTTGGTCCGGGTCTTTCATAGTCCCGGATTAAACACTCCAACAGCGCGACCGGGTTCGAGCGCATGCTACGCCCATCTACGGACGGCAACAACTGTCCACTATATGAAATCAGACTAAATAAGTCGGAATTATGCGACCCGTGGCGGCGCATGTCAAGCTGAACGCGGGGGACGTTGCGTCCAGGTCGACGGGCCATATCAACCTCTGAACATTTCCTTTGCGAAATGCCAACCGCACCTTAATCTCCTATCCGCTTCTGATTGAAACACTCGCATAGGTGTTCACGCCGCACTCACCCATGACGCGGCGGACGGTCTAACGCGAGTGTGAGGTCATGCTTCGATTTACGATTCGCCGTTTCGTGCGCGGTCTTCTAACGCTCTGGCTGGTCGTGACCGCGATCTTCTTTGCCCTGCGCATCTCGGGCGATCCCGTCGTTTCTGATGCTCGGTCCGGAGGCGAGCCCACAGGCCATTGACGCCATGCGCGACAACCTCGGCCTCAACGACCCGGTCATGCTGCAATACGGACGCTACGTTCAGTCGATCGCGAACGGCGACTTCGGCGATTCGATTCGCGAGCGCCGTCCCGCGACGCAAGCCGTTCTGGATCGATTACCGGCCACGGCGCAATTGGCCGCGGCGTCGTTACTCCTCGCAATCCTGATCGGCATTCCGGCGGGAGTCCTGGCGGCGCTGCACCGCAACAGTCTGCTCGATCGCGCCCTGATGAGCCTGGCCTTCATTGGACAATCGGCACCCAACTTCTTTCTCGGCATCCTCCTGATCCTCTGTTTTAGCCTGTGGCTCCGACTTCTTCCCAGTTCCGGGCGGGGTGGTTGGCAGCACCTCATCATGCCGGCCGTCACCCTGAGCACCTACGGCATCGCCAGCCTGGCGCGACTCACCCGTTCGTCGATGCTCGAGGTCCTCGGTCGCGATTTCGTTCGTGTCGCACGTGCGAAAGGGCTGTCCGAGCTACGCGTACAGACCCGCCATGTGCTGCGCAATGCCGCCATCCCCGTCTTGACCATCTTCGGCATCCAGCTCGCCACGGCCATCTCTGGCGCCGTCGTGACCGAAACCGTCTTCGCCTGGCCCGGTATCGGACGGCTGGCGACCAACGCTGTCTTCAATCGCGATTACCCGGTCATCCAGTTCACCGCCCTGCTGATCGCGGCGTCGGTGGTGAGCGTCAACTTTCTGGTCGACATCCTCTACGGGTTTATCGACCCACGCATTCGCGAACGCGCCTGACGGAGAGGGATTAGATCGATGCAGCGCACGCTCTCGACGACCAGCACGACGCAGACAGCTGTCGCCAAACCTCTGCGTGAGGAGCTTCGGCCGTCACGCTCACGCTTCACAGTCCTGATGGACATGCCCACACCGATCAAGCTTTGTGTGCTTGTCCTGCTCCTCTTCGTTCTGGTGGGCGCGCTGGCTCCACTTCTCGCGCCGCATAGCCCAACCAAGCAGATCCTCGTCGCGCGCCTTACGCCACCGGCTGGTGCCGCGGGTGGTTCCTGGTCCTATCCCCTCGGCACTGACAACCTGGGTCGGGACATCCTCTCACGTCTGATCTACGGCACCCGCATCTCCCTCTCGATCGGGCTCTTCGGCATGGTCTTCGGCCTGATCCTGGGAACCTCGATCGGGCTGATCTCTGGATTTGTGGGCGGCATCGTCGATGACGTGCTCATGTTTCTCGTCGACACACAGCTCGCCATCCCCTACATCATCGTGGCGCTGACCGGGCTGGCGATCTTCGGCACCGACCTCCTGGTGCTGATGCTGCTGGTCGGCATTGCTGGCTGGGAGAGCTATGCGCGGCTGGCCAGGGGAATGGTCCTCAGCGCACGTGGCTATCCCTACGTCCTTTCGGCCTACGCCGTTGGGGCATCGCGAGGACGGGTGCTGCTGCGGCACATCCTTCCGAATGTGGTGGCGCCACTCATCGTGCTCGCGACGTTTCAGCTCACCTCGATCATCTTGCTCGAATCATCCCTCAGCTTCCTCGGTATCGGCGTGCAACCACCGACCGCCTCCTGGGGCTCGATGGTCGGCGCGGGCCGAGGCTACCTCAACACCGCGTGGTGGATCGCGGTCTTTCCCGGTCTGGCCATCATCACCGTGACGATGGCCGTGAGTCTATTTGGCGACTGGTTACGCGACGTGCTCGATCCGACGTTGCGCTCGCGCTAGTCAACGTGCGCCCGGTGGGGGCGCATGTTCGTGGGGGAGAACCCCTGCAGGGAGGAATCCGGCCTTGAATCAGGAAGAGACGAAGCGGTCGCTCGCGTCGCGAAAGCTTTCGCGACGCGACGCAATGCGCATCATGGGCGTCTCGGCGGGAGCGATCGGCATCGGAGCCATCGCGGCCGCATGTGGCGACGCTGGCGACGCGGCTGGCAACCCAACGACGATATCCACGACGTCGACAAGTGGCGCGGGGAGCCAGTCGACGACCGTGGCGGCGACGACAACCTCGACGAATTCGTCCACTACCACGGCATCATCCGGCTCTGGCGCGAGCGTCAATCCCTCCGATCGGCCTGCCCTCACGGTCGGCGTGCAGGGCCTACCCGATGCGCTCGATCCCTACATGCAGCTCTCCAACGTCGGCACACGCGTCACCTACGTCCTCTTCGATCAGCTGCTTGAACGCGATTTCCGCGGCGGCGACCCGCCAGGCACGGGAAGCCAGATCAAGCCGATGCTGGCAGCTAAGTGGAATCGCGTCGACGATTTGACCATGGAGATGACGTTGCGGGACGACGTCACGTTCCACAACGGCGATCCGCTCACGCCTGAGGATGTCAAGTTCACCTTCGACCGGATGCTGGTCAATACACCTGACGATCTCCAGGAGGCACGCGCGTACATCTCCACGGTAGCGAGCGTCGACATCATCGACGACCACACGCTCCGCTTCGTTACCAGCAATCCGGATCCGCTCCTCGAGATCCGGCTGACATCCTGGGCCACCTGGATCATGCCGAAGAAGGCGTATGAGGCGGCGCCGGATAAATTCGCACTGTCGCCGATCGGTTCAGGACCCTACAAGTTCGTCGAGATGGAGCCGGACGACAAGCTCGTGCTCGACTCACACGACGACTACTGGATGGGATTGCCGACCGCCAAGCAGGTGACTTTTCGGGTCATCCCGGAGATCGCGGCGCGCATCACCGCTCTGGTGAGCGGTGAGGTCGACATGATCACCAACATCCCGCCCGATCAGGTGCCGACGCTGAAGCAAGCCGACAACGTGACGGTCGAGAGCGTGCCGCTGGCCAACTGTCACGTGCTGAGATACAACACGCACCACCCGGTGCTGTCCAATAAGTCGTTGCGCCAGGCGCTCAACCTGGCGATCGACCGCAAGCTGCTGATCGACACCCTCTGGAACGGTGCCGCGTTGCAGATGCGCAGCCACCAGTTTCCCGAGTATGGCGACATGTTCAACGCGAACCGGCCTTACACCCCGTTCGATCCCGCTAAGGCCCGCCAGTTGGTGAAGGACTCCGGCTACAAAGGGGACACGATCACGTTCTTGACCGAGTCCAACTACTACACCAACGGGCTGCAAGCGGCGCAGGCAATCGTGCAGATGTGGCAGGACGTCGGCCTCAAGGCGGAGGTGAAGGTCGTCGAAAACATCGATGCCACGCCCATGGATCAGTACATGGTCTCGAACTGGTCGAACTCTTCCTTCGTGGCCGACCCGGACGGCGCCTTCTGGCTGCGCTGGGGCAAGGAGACCGCGGTACAGAAGAAGCTGTGGACACCAGACGACCCAAAGTTCAACGAACTGGGGCAGCAGGCGCGCCAGACGCTCGACAAGAAATTCCGCTATGACGCGTACCAGCAGATGCTCGACATCTGGGAGGACGAGGCACCAGGCACGGTCCTCTACATCCCGGTCGAGAACTACGGCGTGCGTAAGGGGATCGACTGGCTCCCCTACTCCTTCTATTACATGGATCTACGGCCGGACAACCTGACCTTCAGCTAGTCGCGACTTTTCGTGCGGGGTGTCATCCCATATTCGATTGACGCCCCGCACGATCTGCGAGCAGACACCGTCACGTTGCACGTCACCGATCAGCGAGGAGATTCCGATGACCGCATCCCGGAAAAACCGTCGCATCCTCATCGTCGGCGCGGACGGTCTGCGCCCCGATCTCGTCAATGAACAGATCATGCCCACCTACACCAAGCTCATCGCCCAGGGAACGCGATTGAGCGAGCACCACGCCGTCTACCCCACGCACACGCGCGTCAACATCTCGAGCCTGGCCAGCGGCACGACTCCTGGACGTCACGGTGTGGTGGCCAACGTGATGCGCTTCAACGGCGCCACCGAGGACGGCATCATCGACACATCCAATTTCCAGCATCTCGAAGCGCTGGACCTGGCCACCGGCGGCTGCGCCGTGCAGGTGCCGACGTTAGGCGAGATCCTGGCCGACCACGGCAAACGTCTGGCCGTGGCCGCGACGTCGTCAGCTGGAGCGGGCATCCTCTGGACTCGCAAGCATCCGTATCGCGTGGTGAACACCAACACCGCCTATGGCCGCACTGACCTCTATTCGCTGCGCGACAAGCTAGGCGAAGTTCCAGCTTCGGACCAGCTCAATCGCCTCGACTACGCCGCCCGCGCCGTGACCGACCTCTATCTGGACGATGAGGAGATCGCCGTCATCGTGATCTGGCTGAACGAGCCGGATCACGCGCTCCACTTCGCTGGATTGGGGTCGCCTGAAGTTGTCGAGGCGCTGCAGGGCTGCGACGCGGCATTGGCACGCATCCTGGACGGCATGGACCGCCGTGGCATCCGCGATCAGTTCGACATCTTCCTGGTCTCCGATCACGGCCACTCGACCGTCGAGGCGCATCGCTCCCTCACCGAGCACCTTGATCGTCTGCGCACCAGCAGCAATGGGAGCTGGCCATCGGTGATCTCGGCAGGTGATTACATCTACGCTCAACCCAATCGGCCCGCGCCAACCGCCGCGGACCTGGCGCCAGTGGTGCGGTGGATTCAGCAGCAGCCCTGGGCCGGCGCCGTCTTCGGCGGCACGCCCGAGATCGCCAATCTCCCTGGCGTCCTGCCGCTGGCGGCCATGTGGGGCGGCATCTCAAACGCGCGCATGCCGCTCCTCTCGGTCAGTCCCACCTGGTCAGAGCGTCGCAACGATCAAGGCGTTCCGGGAACCATCGCGGCGCTCACCGAGCAGGTGGCGCTCAAGTCGACCCACGGCTCCGCCTCCCCATTTGACCTGCATGCGTTCGCGGTGGGGATCGGGCCCGACATGCGCGAGGGGATGACCAGCGCGTTGGCCACCGGCGCCGTGGATCTGGCACCGACCATCTTGTCCCTTCTCGGCATCGACGTTCCCGCCTACATGAACGGCCGCGTCCTCTGGGAGCTGATGAACCGACCCGAAGGTGAGCCGGACGAGGAGGACATGTCAGAGATCAATCCGGCAACCGCACACCCGGACGGATTCAGCCCGACGTTGCTGCTGCACCGGATTGGACGAACGAGCTACGTTCACGCCGTCAGCAATGGACGTGGGCAGGGTGCGTAGCCGCGGGTGACTCTGGATTCATCGGAAGGTCGCCGAGCGGCCCGTTCCGATAGGCGCCATGAATGTCGCCCCTACGGGACATCACCCACAATCGTAGGGGCATGATTCATCGCGCCCAATCTCTCGCGCACCGCTTGAGCGATCCAGTCTACGGCGTCGCGGTATTTGGCGGTGAGATCGCGATCGACGAGGAATTGAAATCGACGAAGTGATTGATCATGTAGTGATGCTCGGCCACCATCGCCTCACGCCGCAACAGATGCGTCGAAGTCCCAATCCACCAGGCATACCAGGCCGCCCCCTGCCCCACCGATCCCGGCACCGAGAAGGTGATGATCTGGCATTCCTCGCCGTCGACCTTCTCTGTTTGTCCCAATGTGAACTCGGTCGCTCCATCGTAATAAGTCGTCAGCGTATGAGGGAACATGAACTCATGCGGGCGCTGGTTGCTTCGATGCCCCGGCCGGTGAGCTGGTTGATGTCCTCGGCGAAGAGCCGGCCCTGAACCCGCGCCTTGCCGTAGAGTTCGGCGATCTCGTTGACCGGGGCCTGCACGCCGGCGGACACGTCGCCAATGCGCCGCAGGGTCTCGGGCACGCTGTCGGCGGATTCACCGAAGGCGATGAGTTTGCGGCCGGCGCCGGCCAGTTCGGGAAACTCGAAGGGGGTTTCCGCGCCGAGCTTGCGGAGCTTGGCAAGGGTCTCCTCCGCCTTGGCCGCGTCACCGATCAGGGTGGAGAACGCCACCTTGGTCTGCTCGAAGTCGGCGGCGGCATTGACTGCTTTCACGCCCACGCCCATCGCTGCCGCGCCACCCGCCAATGCGGTACCGATGCCCGCCTTGAGCGCCACGCCAGCGACGGCAAATCCCTTGCTGAGTGCCGCCGCGCCACCTTTGCCAAGTCCCGCCAGCCCCGCGCCGGTCAGCTTGCTCATGCGGCGGGCCGAGGCTCCCACGAGATCCGTGGCTCCCGCCATCGCCCGTCGCAAGGCGGTGATGTCGGCTCCGAGGGTGACGGTCAGGGCGCTCACGCGCCGGGGCTGAAGTCAACTCCTTCGGACGACCATTCGGCTTGACAGCCGACTTTGCTCTCAGCTTCGATCCTAGCCAATGAACTCTCCCGTGATTTCTGCACCAGCCCCGCAGGAAGTTGGGGTCACTCGCCTGGCGGACTTTATCCCTGCCAACATGGAGACTATCCTCGCGGAATGGGAGGCCTTTGCCAGGAGTATCTGGCCTGGGCCGGAGCCCGATTCCCTCATCTTGCGCAACTCAGCGGAAGAGATGCTTCTCGCGGTCGCGGAGGACATGAAAACGCCCCAAACCGATCTGGAGCAAATCGCGAAGTCGAAGGGCAGGAGCGCTGGTGGACCGGCTAGCCGGAGGATCGACACGACGTCCAACCGGCACGCCATGAGCCGGGTGGATAGTGGGTTCCAGTTTATCGGCCTCATTGAGGAGTATCGAGCACTTCGCGCGAGTGTGGTCCGGCTCTGGTCGCGAAGCGCCCCCCGGCATGACCTGGATTATTTGGACGATCTGACCAGATTCAATGAAGGCATCGACCAACTGATGGCGGAGTCGGTCCAATGCTTTGCCGCGCGCGTCGAGGCATCGCGCGAGATTTATCTTGGCATACTCAGTCACGATCTGAGAACCCCGCTGCACGCGGTCACCATGTGTGCCAACCTGCTGACTGAGTCGAGGGAGCTTGACGCTCAGTCTCACAAGATCGCGTCGCAGATCCTGGAAAGCGTCGAGAGCATGAAGGTGCTGGTGCATGATCTGCTAGAGTTTGCGTCGGCACGGCTTGGGGCAAAAATGGCGGTTTCCCCGGCGGCAACTGATCTTGGCGAGGTGTGCCAGGAGGCACTTGCTGAAATGCAGGCGGCGGAGCCCGAACGGGAGTTCTTATTTGAGCGTGAGGGCAACTTGAGCGGAATGTGGGACGCCGCGCGTCTAAGGCAGGTGATTACCAACTTGCTCTGCAACGCGGTTCAGCACGGGGCCGACAGCACTCCTATCGTGGTTCGCGCAAGCGGGGATGGTGACATGGCTTGTCTGGAAGTAAGCAATCAGGGGCATCCTATTCCGCAGGAAAGTCTTCCATGGATTTTCGATCCGATGATGAGTGTGCCCAGAAATGAGCTATGCTCGAGGAACCGCGGTTTCGGGTTGGGGCTCTTCATAGCCCGCGAGATTGTGACGGCGCACCGGGGACTCATCGATGTCCGCTCCGATGGTGATGAAACAGTGTTCAGTATAAGGCTTCCGAGGTCGATCGATATTGCGAAAGGCGGCTGATCCTGCCGCAGGGCTTCTACCGCCTCAATGGGGATGCCAGTGATGGCGCAATGCCTCCAGTTGCTCCCGCAACGGGGGTATGCTGGTTTGCGAATGGCTCCAACTCGTCCGCACCCCATTCCTCCGCAACAGGCAGTGCTGGTACTGGGCCAGTCGGGCCAGCGGCATGAACAGGATCCGCTCCTCGGGCCAGCCGGTTTCGGCGGCGACGGCGAACACCTGGGCGGCTAGGAAGCCGGGTTCGTCGCAGGGAGCGGCTTTTTTCCGCCGATGTCCCGCCATGGGATCCACCTGTGCCGCCTCCAGTTCCCGGCTCTGTTCCTCCAGGCGCTTGAACGCGGTCTGAAAATCGGCCGGGGCCGAGGCCACCGCAGAAGATCAGCGCGGACTCGCGGAAGGCCTGCTCGTCGAAGGACGCCCGCACCACCTCCGGCCACGGGGCGCAGTGGGCGAAGACGAAGCCCATGATGGCCGAGGTGAACTCGGGCGTGCCTTCCTCGGGCATTTCGCCCTTCACCAGCGGGTTGCCGGTGCGGAGCAGCACGTCGTAGCTGGCCAGGGAAAGCGGCCGCATGGCATGGCCGCCGACGATGGTTTCCACCTCGTGAAAGGCGGCGGAGAGAAGCTTCTGGCGGTCGGTGTCGTTCATGGGACTTCAGAGGTGGCGGAGGAACAGGTCCTCGGTGGCGGGCGAGGCATCGAGCGGGATGAAGGCGATCTTGCCCCGGCGCTTCACGCAGGCGAGCGGAACGTCCTGCTTCACCTTGTCCACCAGCCGCTGGCGGTTGCATGCAGCGCGCACTTGATGTAGGCGAACGGATGCTCCGGGTTGGCGAGGTGCCAGGCGTCGTCGTGCCATGCGGCGATCAGTTCCTTGGTCTGGAATTTCCCGCACGGGCTCTGCGGCTCGAAGAACCAGACGGTGCGCTCGCCGCGGATGCCGTCGCCGACGACGCGGACGAAGGGCTTTTCGGCGAGCGGAATGCCCACGGCGGTCAGGGCGGCGGCGAGGCAGGTGTTGCTGGTGGCGGTGGAGGAGAGGTGGGATGATGGCAGTTCATGTGTGGATCTCGGGATGGGAGTGGAGGTCAGGCCGCTGCGCGACGGTCGGGTAGTGGGTGGCGGTGATGTCGATCTTCTCGAAGTCCTCGTTGTTGAGGGCGCGGCTGATCTGCCGGATGATCGTGGTGCCGCCGCTGGCGGCTTGGAGGTGGGCGGGCATCGCGTTGGCCAGCGTGAGGGCCGCGCCGATCTTGCCGGCTGAACGGTTGGTCTTCGGCGACGAGGCCCGAGAGCTTGATCTCGACCTTCTCCTGGTAGAGCGAGAGGCCGATGATCTCGCCGCCCTTGTCGAGGACCAGCTTCTCCTGGTTGGAGTAGTCGAAGGACGAGGTCGGTGATGATGATGCCGGCCTCGTCCTGGGGAACGCCCCAGTTGCCGGTGGTGCCAAGGAGTTTGCGGCCATTTGACCGCGTGCGGCGTGTCAACCGAATAGACTTGTTGGATCGGTGCAACATGCTAACAAATGCATGGAGGCCGGTCGGAGGCATGTCGGTTTTAGATGTCATGAGTGAAGTCGACAAACTCCGCCCGGCCTTCTGTCACACCGCCGACACCACTGCCTCATAACTGAGCACCGATTCCCGGCCCCGCGCCTCGTCCGGCGTGGTGGTGCTCTCGCGGGGAATCAGGTCGTGGAGGAGGAAGGTATCCGAATCCAGCGCCGTCCGAAGCGCCGCCTTGCCCGCGAGCAGGCCACCAGCAGCCCGGCCCATCCGGCATGGGTTTCGGCCGGCGTGTCGTCCACCTGGGAGAACATGTGCACGTCGAGCTTCACGCGGGCGGTGTGCGGCATTCGCCGGCACCGGCTTCGATTCCGACGTGTTGAGGACCACGCATGGGCGGGAGCGGATCTCATCGCGGCGGGCGACCTGGACCGGCAGGTCGTCGGGGAATCCCCCGGGTCGGTTGGCGTCGATCCATGCGGCCAGGAGCGACGTAAGGCGGTCTTCGATCAGGTTGGGACATCCTGCCTGTAACCCGGCGTCAACCAGCCCGGCGGCCGAGTGCCCGGTTCGCCTTGTCATTGATCTTGCGCAGCGAGGTGGCGAGCGCCTTCCTGCAGCCGTCCCGCCGCCACCTTCAAGCGCGAGTTTGATCCCGGTGTGGGTGCTGACCTGGTCGATGTAGTCGAGCCTGTTGATGAGGGTGACGGCTGGCTTGTCGCCGGTCTTCACGGTGGCGGTGCCGGGTGCCTTCTTGTGCCGGGTCGCCCATTGCGCGGCACCACGCACCCGTCCGCCGATGGCCTTGGCCGCGTTGATCCACGCGCCCTTGGCGAAGCCGACCCGCTTCTGGACGCGGGCGATGTAGGTGTCGAGCGCCTTTTCGCTGGTGACGATCTGTGCCGGCTTCTTGCGGGTGACGTTCGCATGCGGTCCGGTGCGGCTTTCCCGGTGGAGCTTCGGATCGAGGCGACCCGACGGAGAGAGCCGCCCAGTTGGAGACCGGACGACTGGAGGGCCTGCTCGCGCCCGCGAGAACCGGCGATTCTGGATGTTCGCCCAAAACCGGTCGGCGGCGGCCGGATCCGCGAGTTTGATTTTCTCGTAGGCGTCGGACGGGCAGTGCGAACACCCGGTTGATGTCGCCGGCCACCGCCTTCTCGCCGCGCTTTTTCGCCTTTTCGGAAAACCCGAACGGCCGGGTGTTGCGGGCGAGTTCCACGGCCAGCCCGCGGGCCTCCTG
Organism: uncultured Chloroflexia bacterium; assembly: GCA_963822235.1. Classification (GTDB taxonomy): domain Bacteria; phylum Chloroflexota; class Chloroflexia; order Thermomicrobiales; family Thermomicrobiaceae; genus CALAGB01. Next base: position 64,529 of record CAWGGU010000001.1, on the reverse strand, counting down.
TTTCACCAGGGAGTCCAGCGTCCGCCGCACCTTGTCCGGATAGCGGTTGAGCAGGCGGGCCACGTCGCTGCCGCCCTTCATCCTCGCGGTGAACCGGATCGGGTCGTCACTCATCGGTGGTGGTCAGGCTGAGGGTGAGCAGCGGCGAGCGCGGATGATTGGCGACCTTGGAAATCCGGTATTCGGTGCCGTCCACCTCGATGCGCTCGCCGAACTTCGGCAGGGCGGCGGGGAACGCGAGCTTCGGCACCCGCAGGCTGAGGTCCGGCGAATCGACGAAGCCGCCCATGTCGATCTGCTGGTCGTTGCGCACGCGGCTGACGAGCACGAGCAGGTTGATGCCCTTCCACCGCGCCTTCACGCCGTGTTCGGTGAGAAGCTGGTGGAGGTCCGCGAGGATTTCCGATTCGAGGCTCATGCCCGGGTGGCGGGCTGTCAAAGCGAAACACCCCCACCGGTTTCCCGGAGAGGGTGCCGATGACGCACAACCAACCAAAATCGATTACGCGGCCGGCTTGACGATGCGCTCGATGACCGGGGCGTTGCCGGTGGCGAAGCCATACATCAGGGTGAAGCTCACCTCCTGCTTGCCGAGGCGGCCGTCGTAGCGGTCGCGGACCTGGACGGACAGCCCGGTGCGCGGGTCGGTGACGACGCGGATCACGGTGTCGCCGGTGTTGGCGGGCACGTCCGGCACGCGGGCGGCCATGATGAGTCCCTCGCGGATGCCGGCGAAGCCCACCAGGTTCTCGGCGTTCTCGGGCAGCGCCGAGTATTCGATGACGGCGAAACCATTCACGTCGGGCAGCATGCCGGAAACCACCACGTTGCCGGCCTGCGGGGTGATGTAGGCCTTGTAGAGCGCCTCGTCCTTCTGCAGCGCGTTGTAGTAGTCCGAGTTGACGAACATGAAGCGGCCCATGTCGGGGATGAAGCGCTTGTTGAGCTTGGTGCCGATGTCCACGACCGAAGTCGCGACCGAAGGATGCCTGGGCGACCTCCGTCTCGTTGGCGAAGTTGGCGGCGATGATGAGCGCCATCAGGTCGTCGCTGACCTTGCGGCCGAGCGCGTAGGCCACCTTGTCGGCGTAGCGCTGGTTGAGGTCGATCTCGCTGGTGGACCGCTCGACGTCGGTGATCGCGTAGCCCGCGTAGGCGTGCTTGTCGATCTTGACGGTGACATCCACCTGCGCCTGGTCGTCGGGGACGTAGCCGGTGGCGGGATCGAAGTCATGCGCCACGGTCGGCGTGACGATGTGGGTGACGATGTCCTGGTTGAACTTCACGCTCGCGGACGCTGAAGTCGGTGGCGATCCGGCTCGAGGATCGGGAACTTGGCAAGCAGGGTGTTCAGCGCCGTTTGGGCGATCAACGGGGAGTTGACGGTGGCATTGGTGTTGGACATGGCGGCTTACCGGTTGAAGTGGGAGGCGAGGTGTTCCTGATAGAAGTCGGCGGCTTCCTCGGGCTTGTTGTCGCTGACCAGGCGGTCGTATTGGGCGACGAGCTCCATGACGGAGGTGGCCTGGGTGACGGCGGCCTGAGAGTCCCCGGCGGGAGTGACCCGGGCGGGCAGCGTGGTGCCGGTGGAGGCGACGACGCGGGCGACCTCGGATTGGAGGCGCGTGTCGAAATCGGCCTGCGACGCCTCAAGTTCGGTGACGCGGGTTTGCAGCGTGGCGACCTGGTCGTTGGCCGTCGTCGCGTTCGGCCGGTGAGCGTGTCGAGTTTGGGCGGAGAGCGTTTCCACTTCGCCGCGCAGCGAATCGACGGTTGGCCGACTCCTCGGTCGAGAAGTTCGGTCTGGGCCTGGTAGTCCCGCTGGAGGGTTTCCACCTGGCGTGCGGGCTTCGGCTAGTTGGTCTTCGATGGGGATGGTCCATCGCACCGGCGATCCGTGTCAACCGACGCGTGATAGACGCGCAGGCGGCGCATGGCTTCGGCGCGGTCGGGAACCATGCCGGCGAGGTTGAAGCGCTGGGCCTGCCGGCCGCTGAAGGTCTGGCCTTCCATCGCCTCGGCCGGGATCGCGCGGCCCTTTGCCAGCACGGCCGCATGGAACTCGCGGGCGATCTCGGCGAGGTTGGAGCGAAATCAGTTCGCGCTGGTCGTCGGTGAGCGGCGTGCCGGGCGCGCCCATCGCCTTGTATTTGCCGACGGAGAACACCTCCACCTTGATGCCCTCGGCTTGTCGAGCGCGGCGGAGTTGTCGATCACCGCCTGCACCACGCCGATGGAGCCGACCTGGGCGGAGGGCGTGGCGTAGATGGCGCGGGCCTGGCTGGCGATCCAGTAGGCGGCGGAGCACATCAGGCCGGAAGAGAACGCATAGACCGGCTTGCGTTCGTTGAGCGAGGCGACGGCGGCGGCCAGTTCCGGAGTGCCGGCCACGGTGCCGCCGGGCGAGTCGATGTCGAGGAACACCGCCTTGATGTCGTCGCGCTGGACCGGCCTCACGCAGGGCCGTCGCCGATCTCCTCGGAACCGGTGGCACCGAACAACACGCGGGCGAACAGGTCCGGCTTGCGGAGGATCGGCCCTTCGATGGCGACCACGCCGATGCCGTCCTCGACGGTAAGCAGCGGGCTGGACTGGCCGGCTTGGGCAGAGCGTGCCACGGTCCACGAGCGAACGCGGACGCCGGCGGCCATCGAGCGCAGGGCCTCGGGCTGAATCAGCCAATCTCGCGATGCAGGATTACCGGATTCACGCCCGGTTGGCGGTGTCAACGCGCGAGCCCGACGGCTTCCAGAGCATTTCGACCGGCACGCCGTATTTCTCGGCGGTTTCGAGGATCAGCTTCGCATCGGCTGGCGCGGCGCTCGATCTCCTCGCCGAAGTCGGCACCCAGTTCCTGGAAGTGGTCGGTGAGGGTCTTGAGGCCCATCTCCACGTCGGCGCGGTTCTGTTGGGCTTCGCGGCCGGCATCGACGGTCACCCGCTTTGGCGGCACTGAGGAAATCTTCCACCAGCCAGCCACGGGCGGCAGCAAGCCGCGGTCGATGGCGTCGCCGATCACATAGGCCCACACCGGCCGGATCAGGCGGCGTTCAAGGATCATCTGGCGGAACGAAAACCGCCGGTCCGCCTTGGCGACGATCAGCCGCACACCCGCGCCACCGATCTTGCTCGAATCCGCCGCGAACTCGAACGGGATCATGCCGAGCGCCGAGTCACGCCGCAGGTGTTCGAGGAAGCCGGTGAAGGTGGGCGTCGGGCGGTTGGATTGGAAGCTGTCGAGCGATTCGTCGGGTTTGAGCGCCACCAGCTTGCCGCCGACGATCTTCTGGAGTGAAACCGGGTCGCTGGGCTCGCGCGTGCCGCCGGTGCCGCCGACCACGAAGTCGCCGTTGTCGTCCAACTCGCCACGGGCGGTCTTGAGGATGCGGGCCACGTCGGCGTTGTCCTTCACCGCGTGTTTCTCCAGGGCGAGCAGTTCCATTTCATCGAGGACGTGGTTGATCGAGTGCTGGATCGTCGGATGCGAACGCACGCCGCCCGCCCATTCCGGCTCGTGGATGTGGAGGATGGCATCGGCCGGCAGGTCGCGGGTTTTCCCGCTGTCCTCGATCACCCGGTAGAAGACCGGCGCGCCCCAGGCGTCGGTATGAACCGGGGACATCGGTAACAAACTGACCGGGAACATGGGTTACACATTAATCTGGGCGCATGCCCTGGAAAAACGTGTCACCAATGGAACAAAAACAACAATTTGTCAGTTTGGCCGGGAGCGGCCATTTCACGATCACGGAGCTTTGCCGGGATTTCGGCGTCAGCCGCAAGACGGGCCACAAGTGGGTGGCGCGCCACGCGGAAGGCGGAATGAAGGCCTTGGAGGAACGCAGCCGCGCTCCCAAGTCCGCCACCTGCCGCACATCCGATGAGATCGAACGGCTGATCTGCACCGAGAAGCGGCTTCGTTCGACCTGGGGGCCGAAGAAGATCCGACAGATACTCATGACCAAACACGGGGTCGAATCTCCGCCCGCCGTGAGCACCGTGGGCGAGGTGCTCAAGCGGCATGGCCTGGTGGCTGAACGCAGGCGCCGGGGCGCGGTTTTCAAGGTGGAACGAGGCGCGCTGACGGCACCGGAACGCCCGAACCACGTGTTCGGGGTCGATTTCAAGGGATGGTTTCTAACGGGCGATGGCAAGCGCTGCGATCCGCTCACGGTGACGGATCTGCACAGCCGTTTCATCCTCAGGATCGACGCGCTGGAGGAGGCGAGGACCTCGTTTGCCAAGGCGGCGTTCCGCGCACTGTTCCGCCGCCAGGGCATCCCTGAGATCATCCGCGTGGACAACGGTGCGCCTTTCGCCTCGCAGGGGCCGGGAGGCCTGAGCAAGCTGAGCGTGTGGTGGATCGGCCTGGGCATCGAGGTGCAGTTCTCTCGGCCCGCATGCCCGCAGGACAACGGCTGCCACGAGCGGATGCACCGCACGATGAAGGCGGAGTGCTGCCGTCCGCCGAGTGTGAACGGATACGCCCAGCAGCAGCGTTTCGACCGCTGGCGCAAGGACTTCAACGAGGAGCGCCCGCATGAGGGGCTGGGAATGCGGATGCCGGCGGATGCCTATCACGCCTCGGCCAAGCGTCTCGACGAGCGCGTCAAACCGAGACTCTATCCGATTGGGGCTGAGATCCGGCGGGTGGACTCCGCGGGATTCATCGGACTGGAAGGCGGCAGGGGCTATGTGGGCGAGGCGTTCGTCGGTGTGGACGTGGCCTTGGAAAGGAGCGAAACCAGCGGCCTGATCCTGGTGCGGTATGCCAACGTGACGCTTGGGCAACTCGACACCTCTGCCAAACCGAGACTGCTTCCCGCCTTCTCGGACAAAGGCTGGGAAACCAAACCCATCAAGCCGCCCGCGTCCTGATGATGCTCCCGGCAATTCCCCGGCGCTGCATGGGGGCCAGCCCCGAATGGCGCTAACTTAACGTGCTTTTGGGATTTCAGAGAGCGGCTTGCGCCTACGGACGCCAGGGACGGTTTCGAGGATTAGAGTCTGGGTGATTTCCCGCATTTCTCGAACGGTTTTCTCTAGGCGTTTGTGATTCTCGATCGCTTCAGACATCTGTGTGGCTTGCTCTTCGGACAGGGCGACACAGGCAGTTTTGCCTTTGATCTTGAAAGTCCATCGCCAGGAGCCGGGTGCTTGGAATGCAACGCTTCCCTGACTGATCGGTCCAATATCGGCGAGTTGCTTTTGCAAGGTGGCGTAGCGGCGCAGAAGGCGGGATTTCATGACGCCGGAAGATACCGGGATTCTTGCTTTTTGAAAAGATTTTGCTTGTCTCTTGAGGTAGGTATTGCTACCTATTTGGCATGCAGCACAGCACACCTTTCTTCCAAGGATTTTCCTCAATTCTTTTTGGCCGCCCCGCTCTCTCCGGGCTTCAGGAAAAACTCCGGGAAGTAGCCGCCCTCAACACCCTATCGGACTTCTTCGCGACTTTCGGCTTCCTCATCCCCGACGCACTTTTGCGCCGCCGTTCATCTGGATCCAACAGCCGCCAGCGCCGCTTCACGCTGCATGTGACGTTCTGGGCCTTCCTCGCCCAGACTCTCGCCCCGGAAACTTCTTGCCGCGACATCGTGCGTAAAGTCCAGGCTTGGTGGTTGCTGCGTGCGCCGAAATCCAAAGCCGGATCCTCCTCCACTGCCGCCTATACCAAGGCTCGCCAACGACTTGAACCCGCAACCATCCGAGGCATTGGCCAGCACCTCATTGAACGCCTTGAAGCACGGGTACAGCCCTCGCAGTTATGGCTCGGAAGGCATGTGCGGGTGGCGGATGGAACCACCGTCTCCATGCCCGACACGCCTGAGAACCAAGAGAAATATCCACAGTCATCGTCCCAAAAAGCCGGTTGTGGATTTCCCCAGATGCGAATCGTCGGCCTCTTCTCGCTGGCCAGCGGGGCATTGATCGATTTCGCAAAAAGCAGCATCCACGTCCACGAAAGCATCCTTTTCGGCCGGCTTACGGCCCTCTTGAAAAAAGGCGAAATCCTCCTCGCCGACCGCGGCTTCTGCTCGTTCCACGCCTTCTGGAACATGTCGCAAGCCGGCGTTGACGCCCTGATGCGTCTCAACGGCGTGCGCAAAGTGGACTTCCGCAAAGGCAAAAAGCTCGGCCCTAACGACCGATTGATCACTTGGAAAAAGCCAGTCCAGCGCCCCAAGGGATGCACGCAGGAAGAATTCGACGCACTTCCCGCCACGATGATCCTGCGCCATGTCCGCCTCACTGCCTCGGCGCGCGGACACCGCACCCAGACGATCACATTGGTAACCACACTGCTCGATCCGGTCGCCTATCCATTGCAACAACTTGGTGAACTGTATCTTCAACGATGGAGCGTCGAACTCCATTTCCGTGAAATCAAAATCACCCTCGGTATGGATGTGCTGCGCTGCCAGACTCCCGCCATGGTGGAAAAAGAAGTCATGATGCACGCCGTTTCCTACAACCTGGTCCGCTCGCTGATGCAGGAAGCGGCCATCAGGCATCAAGTCGATCTGACCCGGATCAGTTTCAAGGGCACCCTTGATACTCTGCGGCACTGGAGTGCGAGCCTCGAAGCCATGCGAGGCATGCCCCGCAAGCAACAAGCCCTGCTTGACGCGATGTTCGAAATCATCGCCAACGACCTCGTTCCCCATCGCCCGGACCGAGAGGAACCACGTGCGAAAAAACGCCGGCCCAAGAACTATCATCTCCTCACAAAACCACGTCGCGAGATGAAAATTTCAGGCCACAGAAACCGTCCCAAATCCTCCTTAAGTTAGCGCCATTCGGGCCAGCCCCCAAACCCCCGGAGTTTTTCGCATTGGGCCAATGGGGCGGACGCCAGGCCCATCGAGCTGCGGCGGCAGGGCGGACCTGCCGCCGCGGCACGAGGCATGGCCCCTTTGGCGAACTCCGCCGCTCCGGTTGCCCTCCGGCAGAGCCGTATCCTGCGGATGACGCCACAGGCTCGTCCCGCCTGACGGGACAAGCAAGCTCCGTCGGATCTAACCAACCGGATTCGGGCTTGCGATCCGCGCGGTCCGACCCCAAAACCTAACGAAAGTGTAACCCATGTTCCCGGTCAGTTTGTAACCGATGTTCCCGTCCGTTCCGCCAAACATCCCGCTGGCGTAAATGGGGTCAGTTCTCTCGGATTCACATTTCACTTGTCTCCAGGGCTGCGGCTGGCCAGATTTCCGGAATGGCGAGGCGGCCACGGTTCGAGTATCCAGGCGCGGTCTATCATGTGATGGCGCGCGGCAACGGGGGCGATGCGGTTTTCGTTACCGACGATGACCGCAAGGCGTTTCTGCACCGGTTGGGCCAGGTTTGCGGGAGTCATGGTTGGAAAATCCACGCATGGGTGCTGATGGGCAATCATTTCCACCTTCTTCTTGAAACGCCGGAGTCCAACCTCGTCTTAGGCATGAAGCAATTGCTCTCGACCTACAGCCAGGGCTGGAACCGCGCGAGGCGGCGCCGGGGGCATGTGTTCCAGGGACGCTACAAGGCGGTTCCGGTGAACGGCTCGGTCTCCGACGCGTATTATTTCAAGGCGCTCGCCGACTACATCCACCTCAATCCCGCGAGAGCCCGACTGGCGGGCGGTTCCAAGGGGCCGCTGGCGGCTTATCCATGGAGCAGTCTTCCCTCGCACCACAAGGGCAAGGGACCGGACTGGCTGATTGTTACGGGCCGAGCTGACATCGAGTCGGTTTTGCCGAATTGTCAAGGTTGGCGAATTTGTTGAAATGCGATGCCCTGAGCTCATTTGATAATAATCATTTCCTCCGGAAATAGTGCGGCCATTGACTCTGTTTTGCAGGCGGGAAATGGAATGCGATCTCTGCGCGGCACTTTTTGTCTAAATAATCTTGAAGATGAACATGGTCTATCTCGCCCGACCTCATCTTTTCAAGTAGTTCAATAAACTTGGCGAGTTGCTTTTTTGATGAGAAGTGGACAGATGCCCACTCGCTAGTGGGCTCCTCAAATACGATTTTTTTGCATGTAGTTGGCTTCTCCATTACGAAATAATCGTTAATTTGCAAATGCCCAAGTAATAAGTGCAACTCCACAGGCTCCTTCGCCTGAAGGGATCGTTACTACATCAAACACAATAATTGCCACTCCGCCCACAACTGCTCCAGTAACAACCAGCCAGCCTTTGGCGTTTCCTTCATTGATCTCAACGCATCTTTTATCCTGGCATAACGGGATCTCTTGCTCCTGTTTTTGTGGCTCACCGCATTTTCGTCCATAAACTTCCAGAGCTTCATCGAGCATCTTTTTGATCTCTGGATTGTTTGCCCACTTTTTGCAGGAGCCTGATTGAAATCTTTCAATCAGCCCCTTAAGGGCATGGCAATGGTTTTTACTATAGTGGTCGTTGAGCTGGTCAATGTGGGGCTTCATCTCGCGTGCCTTCTGCAGGCACTTCTGGAGGTTTAGCTGACCAAGATAGTCTAGGTCATTCACTCCATTATTCTCCACGAACCCATACAGGTTGATACCCCCCACTTCCTCAATCGGATCCCTTGATGGCCACCGGCCCGTCACCGGATCGTAATACCGGTAACCGTAGAATGTCACACGCGCCCCAAATCGTTGAAGTTTCGTTGTTTTCGGATGCGAAGTGGGGGCAGGAACGGGGTGATTCCCGGCACATGGACCGTCGTTGGGCGGCGGCTTGGGGCCGGTGACGGGGGCGCCGCCGATTGGCGGATCCTCATCGGGCGGCATTTCCGGCCATGACGAGTCCGATACCCTCGGCTGGGCGGAGGGAGCTTCGGAACTTGGCGCGGCAACTACCATCACGGCTTCGTCTTCTAGTGGATTTTCCGAGTCGGGGGAAGGCAAATCCCGCTCCCCAGTCTCCGATCTGGTGAGGCGGCCGTAGAGGTCGTTGGATTCGTCCAGCCGGCCGTGGGGATGACAGCGGGCGTGGACTTCCCGCAGGGCGTTGATGTGGACGTGGGTGTAGATCTGGGTGGTTTCGAGCCGCGCGTGCCCGAGCATTTCCTGCACATAGCGGATGTCGGCTCCGCCGCGGTGCATGTCGGTGGCGCAGGAGTGTCGCCACAAGTGGCAGGAGCCGGGTTTGTCGATGCCGCAGCGCCTCAGCAGGCGCTTGACCCAGTTGCCAAGGTAGGCGGGGGTGAAGCGCTGCCGTAGCCGGAGAGGAACAGCGCGGTTTCCTGCGGGCAGGTGGTCGAAGAGCGGGCGGGACTTCGGCGAGGAAGCGGTCGAGCCAGGCGGCGGCGCGCTCGCCCACGGGCAGCATCCGGCTCTTGCCGTTCTTGCCCTTGCGGACCACCAGGGTGCGGGTGGCGGGATCGTAGTCGCCGTGGTCGAGGTGGGCCATTTCGCTGCGCCGGATGCCGGTAGCATAGAAGAGTTCGAGGATGGTGCGGTCGCGCAGGCCGAAGGGATCGGCGGGGTTGGGGATGGCGAGGAGGCGCTGGATTTCCTATTCGTTGAGGGCTTTGGGCAGGCGGCGGGCCTGCTTGCGCGGCAGGTCGAGATCGGCGGCGGGATTGGCGGGAATGGTGCCGGAGCGGCAAAGCCAGGCGAAGAAGCGCCGCACGCAGCCGAGCCGGGCGAGCTGGGTGTTGACGACCAGCGGTTGTCCGGTGCGGGGGCTGCGGTAGTGGTGGAGGTGGATTTGATAGGAGCCGATGGTGGCGCGGGTGAAGACGCCGGGCGAGTCGTGCCCTTGGGCGTCCGCCCATCGCGACAAACCCCTTGAGCGCCCACTGGTGGGCGTCGAGGGAGCCCTGGGAATAGGCGCGGGCGGAGAGGTTTTCGAGAAACGCGGCAACGCAGGCGGCGAGGGTCTCGGGTGGAGACGTTGGGCGGTGGGGGCGCGCAGCCCGCCCTTGCGCCTGCCGCGCATGCCCTTGAGATTGCGGATTCCGGGTTGTCCTGACATGGAAGCGGGATACCGCCTGGGGTGCCGTGTGGCCAGACCGGGCGCAACTGGAGCGGAAGCTCGGTGCGCCGGCCACTCGGATCTTGATCGCTGCGAGCGATGTGGCATGCATTGGACCGATGAGTGAATTCCACACGGATTCCACACAAACGCACCGTAGAACCCGCGGGATTCTGCGCGACGCGCTCTCAACCTGACCCGCAGCAACGCCCATGAAACAAGGTAAACCGGAAAAAACGACGGCGGAAAACCCTCTCCGCCATCTGGCTTTCGGGATCGATTGTGCGTCTTGATTCATGTGCATGGGACTCTGTGCATCTCTGATCACGGCAGGAGTCTCGCATCGATGCGCACCGCTGACGGTCTCATTGTTGATAGGCGTTTGAATTCAGAACGATTCCGGTCGCGGGTGCCGTGATTGGCCCGCCTGGAACATTCCATTCACTTTTCCTCGACACCTCCCGGAAAATCCTCCAAAAATAACCACTTCGCGCAAGCCGCGCGTCCGTTTTCCTTTCCGCGCCTCACCGCAATGGTGCTCTGCCGGGCTGAATCGAAGACATTGCCTCGAATCAGCCACCTCATGAAAACCACCCCCGTCCTGCGGGCGCTTGCGCTCGTCCTCACGCTCTCCTCCACGGCGCTGCACGCGCAGGTGCCGCAGATCCTCAACTACCAGGGCCGCGTCGCCGTGGGCGATCCGCCGGTGAACTTCGACGGCTCCGGCGGGTTCAAGTTCGCGCTCGTCCAGGGCGAGGGCCCGACCCTGCTGTGGAAAAACGACGGTTCCGCCGGAAACACCGAGCCCGCGGCCGCAGTGACGCTCCCCGTGACCAAGGGGCTCTACTCGGTGCTGCTCGGCGACACTGCGCTCGCGAACATGACGCCGATCCCGACCACCGTATTCGCCAACCCCGACGTGCGGCTGCGGGTGTGGTTCAACGACGGAGTGAATGCCTCCCAGCTGCTCACGCCCGACCAGCGGATCGCCGCGGTGGGCTATGCGATGGTGGCGGGCGGGCTCGCGCCGGGGGTGACCATCCCGGCCAGCGCGGTGGCCACGCCGCCACCGCCGGGCATGGTGCTGATTCCGGCGGGGGCGTTCACGATGGGGAACACCGTCGCGGCGGATACGGACATCACGAATGCCGCCCCAGTGAGCACGACGGTGTCGGCGTTTTACATGGATGTGAACGCGGTGACGCTGAGCCAGTGGCAGTCGGTGTACTATTGGGCCACGAGCAACGGCTACAGTTTCGCCGCCGGTGCGGGCAAGGGGCCGAATCACCCGGTGCAGACGCTGAACTGGTATGACGTGGTGAAGTGGTGCAACGCGCGCAGCGAGCTGGCGGGCAAGACGCCGGTGTATTACACGAATGACGCGCAGACGACGATCTACAAGACAGGAGACGTGAATGTGACCAACGCGCAGGCGAAGTGGACGGCGAACGGGTATCGTCTGCCGACGGAAGCGGAGTGGGAAAAGGCGGCGCGCGGTGGCTTGAGCGGGCAGCGGTTACCGTGGGGCAATACGATCTCGCAGAACCTGGCGAACTATTGGGGCAATACCGGCAGCTACTCCTATGATCTGGGACCGGATGGCTACAATCCGATCGGAAACGACGGCACGTCTCCCTATACCAGCCCGGTGGGAACCTTTGCGCCGAATGGCTATGGGCTCTATGACATGGCGGGGAATGTATTTGAGTGGTGTTGGGATTGGTATGGGACACCGTATGCGGGGGGCACGGATCCCAAGGGAGCTCCTGTGGGATCCTTCCGCGTGCTGCGCGGCGGCAGCTGGACCACCTACGCCGGCGGCGCGCGCTGTGCCCTCCGCCGCTACGGCGGCCCGGGTATCGCCGGCGGCAACAGCGGCTTCCGGGCTGTTCTGGCCCCAGGTCAGTGAGCAGAACAGCTAGCGCGGAGCAGTCGTGGCGAAGCGGGGCAAGAGAGAACCGGAGCGAAGCGGAGATGGCCGGACTGGAATTCAAAACCAAAATAAATCCGGCAAACGAACGCCGCCTGACTGCGGAGAGGCAGTGGAGTGTTGAATGAAGATTGAACCTACGAACCAGGAAAAAGCATACCGCGCAGCGGACGAATTTTTTCCGTGAAACCGGGCATGAGCCATCCACTTGAATGCAACTGAAGATGTTCACCATCCCGATCAAAAACATCAGCGAGGCGGAAGCCGAGATGAACGGCTTCCTGCGCGGCATCGGGTGCTGGCGGTGAAGAAGGAGAAATGAACATCGAACACCGAACTTCCAACAACGAACATCGAATCATGAAATCACCAATAAACTGGGCGGGGATCGGCTTCCTGATACTCGCCGCCACGGCTCATGCCGGGCCACGCACGAGCACGGACTACACGGTCCCTGCCGATACCGCGGATGCCGGAGGACAGCGCGCCACCAGCACCGCCTACACGAACGACGGCAGCCTCGGGGGCATCACCGGCATTTCCACGGTCGCGTCCCCGGCGCAAACCGCCAAGGCCGGCTACCTCGCCCAACTCACCGAAGTGACCGCCCTGCAACTCGCCGCCACCCCGGCGACGGTCGATGAAACCGCCACCCGCCAGCTCAGCGCCGCGCAGTTGCTCGATGACGACAGCCTCAACCTGCTGGCCGCCACCGAGGTGACGTGGAGCGTGCAAGGCGGCCCGCTCAGCGGCATCGACACCAGCGGCCTCGCCACTGCGGATGCGGTCTATCAGGACACCGCCGCCACCGCGCAGGGCGACCACGCCGGAGCCACTGGCACCCTCGCCCTCACCGTGCTCGACAGCATCCCGGACAACTTCGGCCTCTATGCCGGAGACAATCTCGCTGACGATTGGCAGTTTCAGAACTTCGGCTTGGAAAACCCGCTTGCCGGGCCTCTGCTCGATCCCGATGGCGACGGCCAGAACAACGCCTTTGAGGAAATCGCCGGCCTGATCCCGACTGATCCGCAATCGCATTTCTCGCTCGCCATCGCCCCGGTTCCGGCCAGCCCGGGCAGAAGGAGATTGTTTTTGATCCCATCGTCCCCGGCCGCACTTACACGGTGATGACCAGCCCGGACCTGAGTTTGGACTCCTGGGTTCCCCTCACCGGTGCCACGGAAAGCGACGGCGGCGACCAACGAACCGTCACCGACACGGGCGCTACCGGGACGAAGAAATTCTACACGGTGGAGATTGAGAAGCCGTGATGTCGTCACGTTGTGATGGCTTGCGAGATCGTTTGGACCGATCGATTTCGGCGTTTCCGGGGCTTCCCTGGCCGCCTGCCTGGGGCCACGCATACGGCAATCCGCCCTTGATCCGACTCGCCGATCTGGCAGACGTGTGACGGATGCGGGAATGGTCTCATGTTGATAATCCAACTGCAAACCTGAGGTTTGCTACGAGACCGAGGCGGGACCGATTTCCCGGATTCCATGAGAAGTCCATGAAAACTGCCGTCTTGCCAGGCATCGCCCTTCGCTACCCGCAAACAACCAACACGCACCAATGGCCATGAATACAAGCAATGCAGCACCAGAAGGCGGAGTCCTTACCCCTTCGCCAGTTTTCTATTGGGGCCGATTGTTCGCTTTGATTCGTGTTCATGGGGCTCTGTGCATCTCTCGTTTCGGGGCGTCTCGCATCGATGCACACCGCTGACGGTCTCGATTGTTGATAGGCGTTTGAATTCAGAACGATTCCGGTCGCGGGTGCCGTGATTGGCCCGCCTGGAACATTCCACTCACTTTTCCTCGACACCTCCCGGAAATCCTCCAAAAATAACCACTTCGCGCAAGCCGCGCGTCCGTTTTCCTTTCCGCGCCTCACCGCAATGGTGCTCTGCCGGGCTGAATCGAAGACATTGCCTCGAATCAGCCACCTCATGAAAACCACCCCCTTCCTGCGGGCGCTTGCGCTCGTTATCACGCTCACCTCCACGGCGCTGCACGCGCAGGTGCCGCAGATCCTCAACTACCAGGGCCGCGTCGCCGTGGGTGATCCGCCGGTGAACTTCGACGGCTCCGGCGGGTTCAAGTTCGCGCTCGTCCAAGGCGAGGGCCCAACCCTGCTGTGGAAAAACGACGGTTCCGCCGGAAACACCGAGCCCGCGGCCGCGGTCGACGCTCCCCGTGACCAAAGGGCTCTACTCGGTCCGCTCGGCGACACTGCGCTCGCGAACATGACGCCGATCCCGACCACCGTCTTCGCCAACCCCGACGTGCGGCTGCGGGTGTGGTTCAACGACGGAGTGAATGCCTCCCGGCTGCTCACGCCCGACCAGCGGATCGCGGCGGTGGGCTATACGATGATGGCGGGCGGGCTCGCGCCGGGGGTGACCATCCCGGCCAGCGCGGTGGTCACGCCGCCACCCGGCATGGTGCTGATCCCGGCGGGGGCGTTCATGATGGGGAACACCGTCGCCTCAGAGACGGACATAACGGATGACGCCCCAGTGAGCACGACGGTGTCGGCGTTTTACATGGATGTGAACGAGGTGACGCTGAGCCAGTGGCAGGCGGTGTACTATTGGGCCACGAGCAACGGCTACAGTTTCGCCTTTGCCGGTGCGCGGCACGGGGCCGAATCATCCGTGCAGACGTGAGTTGGTATGATGCGGTGAAATGGTGCAACGCGCGCAGCGAGCAGGCGGGCAAGACGCCGGTGTATTACACGAATGATGCGCAGACGACGATCTACGAGACAGGAGACGTGAATGTGACTAACGTGCAGGCGAAATGGACGGCGAACGGGTATCGTCTGCCGACGGAAGCGGAGTGGGAAAAGGCGGCGCGCGGGGGCTTGAGCGGGCAGCGGTTTCCGTGGGGCAATACGATCACTCAGAATTTGGCGAACTACTATGGCGACACCGCCAACTATAGCTACGATTTGGGACCGAACGGTGCTAATCCGAGTGCCGACATCGAAGCTCCCTATACCACCCCGGTGGGAATCTTTGCCCCGAATGGCTATGGGCTCCATGACATGGCGGGGAATATCGATGAGTGGTGTTGGGATTGGAATGGTCCGTATGCGGGGGGCACGGATCCCAAGGGAGCTCCTGAGGGCTCCTTCCGCGTGGTGCGTGGTGGTAGCACTTCTTTCGACGCCCTCTTCTCGCGCTGTGACACCCGCTGGAGGGACAGCCCGGACGGCAGCTCCGGCTTCCGGGCTGTTCTGGCCCCAGGTCAGTGAGCAGAACAGCTAGCGCGGAGCAGTCGTGGCGAAGCGGGGCAAGAGAGAACCGGAGCGAAGCGGAGATGGCCGGACTGGAATTCAAAACCAAAATAAACCCGGCAAACGAACGCCGCCTGACTGCGGAGAGGCAGTGGAGTGTTGAATGAAGATTGAACCTACGAACCAGGAAAAAGCATACCGCGCAGCGGACGAATTTTTTCCGTGAAACCGGGCATGAGCCATCCACTTGAAAGCAACTGAAGATGTTCACCATCCCGATCAAAAACATCAGCGAGGCGGAAGCCGAGATGAACGGCTTCCTGCGCGGCATCGGGTGCTGGCGGTGAAGAAGGAGAAATGAACATCGAACACCGAACTTCCAACAACGAACATCGAATCATGAAATCACCAATAAACTGGGCGGGGATCGGCTTCCTGATACTCGCCGCCACGGCTCATGCCGGGCCACGCACGAGCACGGACTACACGGTCCCTGCCGATACCGCGGATGCCGGAGGACAGCGCGCCACCAGCACCGCCTACACGAACGACGGCAGCCTCGGGGGCATCACCGGCATTTCCACGGTCGCGTCCCCGGCGCAAATCGCCAAGGCCGGCTACCTCGCCCAACTCACCGAAGTGACCGCCCTGCAACTCGCCGCCACCCCGGCGACGGTCGATGAAACCGCCACCCGCCAGCTCAGCGCCGCGCAGTTGCTCGATGACGACAGCCTCAACCTGCTGGCCGCCACCGAGGTGACGTGGAGCGTGCAAGGCGGCCCGCTCAGCGGCATCGACACCAGCGGCCTCGCCACTGCGGATGCGGTCTATCAGGACACCGCCGCCACCGCGCAGGGCGACCACGCCGGAGCCACTGGCACCCTCGCCCTCACCGTGCTCGACAGCATCCCGGACAACTTCGGCCTCTATGCCGGAGACAATCTCGCTGACGATTGGCAGTTTCAGAACTTCGGCTTGGAAAACCCGCTTGCCGGGCCTCTGCTCGATCCCGATGGCGACGGCCAGAACAACGCCTTTGAGGAAATCGCCGGCCTGATCCCGACTGATCCGCAATCGCATTTCTCGCTCGCCATCGCCCCGGTCTCCGGCCAGCCCGGGCAGAAGGAGATTGTTTTTGATCCCATCGTCCCCGGCCGCACTTACACGGTGATGACCAGCCCGGACCTGAGTTTGGACTCCTGGGTTCCCCTCACCGGTGCCACGGAAAGCGACGGCGGCGACCAACGAACCGTCACCGACACGGGCGCTACCGGGACGAAGAAATTCTACACGGTGGAGATTGAGAAGCCGTGAGGTGGCGAGTTCCGATGATCTGTGGTCGGTTGAACCGGTCTAATCCGCCCTTGATCCGAGTCGCAGATCTGGCAGACGTGTGACTGATGGAGAGAATGCGCCACCGCAGCAGTCGGCCAGACCTGGACCGTCCGCGCCGCGCAGGTTTCATTTCCCCGCTGAGCCGGGACAGATTTCCGGGATTCCATGAGGATTCCAGCACAACAGCCGTGTCTGCGTGCGTCACCGTGCGACACCGGCAAAACCCCGTGACGCACCAATGCCCATGAATACGAAGAAAACAGCACCGTCAGACGGAATCCCTCCCTGTCCGCCAGTTTTGGACTTTCTCAAGGATGGACAATCCCGGCCAGACATGGCCCAAAGCCTTCACTTTCGGGGGAGTTCCGACACAAATCCTGAAAACGTAAAATGGACAATGTTGGACACCTGAAGACGGCTTTTCCCACCTGAAGGGGGTGAAAAAAGGGATGATTTTCCAAACGGGAGCTGATCGAGACCCTCAGCCGCGAGGATCGGAGCGACCTGAAGAAGATCCGGGCCTTCTTCGATCGGGGAGGCAAGGTGATCGCGACGGGCACCCTGCCGGCGAAGTCCGCCGAGTTCGGGCACGACGAAGACGTCCAGGCAGCGATCAAGGCCCTCTTCCCGGACCCGGGATCGCTGAATGGCAACGCGAAGGGAGGCGCGGTGCTCCTCAAGACGCCCGACGTCGTATCACTGCGGGAAACGCTCGACGCGATGATCGAGGTGCCCGATGTGGCATTTGGATCGGGCGGCCCGCTGTGCTACATCCACAAGATCAAAGACGGCCGGCACGTCTGCCTTCTGGCCAATCTCGGCGAGGTGCCCGTGAGAACGTTCGTCCGACTCAGGGGCCGCCTCGAACCGGAGCTCTGGGACCCGCACACCG
Organism: uncultured Chloroflexia bacterium; assembly: GCA_963822235.1. Classification (GTDB taxonomy): domain Bacteria; phylum Chloroflexota; class Chloroflexia; order Thermomicrobiales; family Thermomicrobiaceae; genus CALAGB01. Next base: position 47,183 of record CAWGGU010000001.1, on the reverse strand, counting down.
GCGGCCGATCAGAAACCCGGCGTGAACACACGAGGATCGGCGGTGCCGAAGTCACCACGGTCGAGATCACTTTCGATCCTACAAAGTCCGTAGTCGTCACCCCGCTCTCGGACGGGAGCTGAGGCCCACCAGCGCGAGGGGATCTTACTCTTCGACATCCCGGCAGGGGTAGTCGAAGGGCACCCGCACGCGGTCGGGATCTTCGGGGGCGGGCTTGATTTTGAGCTGGCTGGCGGGGTCTCATGACACTGACCGGGTGACCGTCGCCAAGATCGACTCCCTCTGCGACTGGTAGCTCGCTTCCAATTCGCTTGCCCCGGACACCAAAACCGCTGCCGAGTGGGTCAACCAAGGCAAGGAGTTATTGCAGCGGGATATCGAAGCCACCCCATGACCACGTCGAGCACATATCTATTGGGTTGCCGTCCTCATTTCGACGATGGCCAGGGCCAGGGCTTCGCCGATGCGGCTATAGGTCTTGGCAGATCCCAAGTAGTGATATCCTTGATTGGACCGGTTCCTGGCGATGTAGTCCTGTTCCTCGGGTGTATAGAGCAGGTCCCGTATTTTGTTCGAGAGCTCCTCAATCTTCTTCTTGTCCCTGTCTTTCCCCTTCTGCTTGTCAAGGGCTTCGAGTTCTTTCTGGAGCGGGGCCACTTTCTCCCGCAAGTCCGCGTACTTATCATTCCGGTCACGCCGGCCTGGCTTCCCCTTCGTCACGCCCTTCCGCTGGTCCAGTTCGCCCAGCCTCTCATCCCAGAAGTCCGCCGTATTGACGGCCTTCACGGTGCCCTTGAACTCCTCCATGGCGGCTGGCGCGGCCATCGCCTTGCGGAATCGGATCGTGTTCTCGTTCGCCGTTTTGCCACCTACGCCCAAGACGCCGATCGCGAAGGGAAGTTTGGGCACTGAAAGATCCTTGCGCACATCCCTTATGAAACACGCCAGCAGACGACTGTATTCAGAGTAGTCCTTGGCGGCCCCCTTCTTCCTGGTCCCCGGATCGGCCGGTGGATAAGACCCGACCAAGTCATTGAAGCCCTGGAACCAGGCGAATCCGGCGACCTCGTAACCTTGCTCCGGGTCATAGGCCGGGCAATACTTTCCGGGGTCGGCCAGCACCTTCTTCACCCGTTCCATCATCTTGTTGTAATATTTTCCCGCGGCCGCCTTCGCTTTCTCGTTGGCCGTGTCGGGCAGGTTTCCGGCGCTGGGCGGACGGAAGTCCACCATCAGGCTCTTGCCGCCCCATGACGTCTTGATGATCAGGATTGGCTCCTTCAGGTTTTCGTACATCGTGACGCCAAACCCGAGTTCCGGGCCAAGTTTGTCCGCGTCAGTCGTGTTGCCGCCATAGCCCACGGTCAACGGGCCGTGCTTCTCCACATCGACGCCGATTTTGCCCCATGAATCGGTATTGCTGAAGGCGGCAATAGTGACATCCTCATGCATCCGCGTCTTTCCGGTCCCGTCCACGAGCTTGTCATGCAGCGGCTTGGTCTCCGGGTCCATGGCCAGGCCGGCCAGGGTCGCTTCCCGGGCCTGGCCCTGCATGTTGGATTGTCCGGCCAAAATAAAGACCTTCAGCGGCTTCGCCCCGGCAAGGACCGGACTCATGGCCACCCCGGCGGCTGCCAGGCAAATGATTCTGTATTTCCACGATTTCATGTTGTTTGTTTTTGGTAACGGTTTGTCTGTCTGTTTGTTTGTTGGCTTGAAACGCCGGCGTTGGAGATTGGGATCGTGACGGGCTTGGCGGCAGGGCGTTCACGGCGCGAAGCGGAAGCGGACGGTGGTGGATGGGGCCGGTGCTGCCAGGACCTTCGCCGGATAGCGGCAGGCGCCAGGTTCCCGGGTCCTCGTCGTCGGCGGCAACCACTCCGGCCGGAGCAACCAGGCAGCAGAGGTAACGGTGGGTCGTGTTCAGGACGGCAATACGTGGTTTCATGTGGAGCTTCTTGCGAGAAACAGGCGCTTCGCTCCGAGGTCCGAGACCTCGAGGAGAAGGCCTCGTGGAACTCCGCGACAGCAGCAAGCCGCCCTGATGCGACAGGCTATCCAGATCGAAGCCGAAGCTCAGAAACCTGCGTCAGCCTAGCAGGCGCTCCACCAGGAACGGGGAAACCATCGGACGGTTGCCCGAGCCAGAGGTCCGGATGAGGCATCCGACAGAACGAACCCCTTGCAGTGAGCATTGCAGCTAGACTTGCAGTATCCGCCGAGCTTCGCCAACAACTTCTCCCCCCGGAGTTCGCCTACCCCAGATGAAAGGGGCGCGGAAGCCATAGTCGCGTTGACCTCCGTCTCGGGTGAGTGTCCGATCCTACCCGGATCAATGATGAATCCAAGCCTCGACCGCATCCTTCAAACCGGCACCGCCTTCTGGGCCTCCAAGACGCTCTTGAGCGCGGTGGAAATCGGACTGTTCACTCAGAGGCGGTCTTAAAAATGGCAGGGACCGTTTTGCCTCCGGCCATGCGTATTGCGCTTCGCGGAGTCTTTCGGTCTCGCTAGCGCTCGTTCTGCATTCCGCAGCGGTCCGGCGAATGCATGGTGAATGAATCGGATCATGAAAAGTCTGGGAAAGCCGTTCATGATCGGCCATTGGCTTACCATTCTCGCGGACCGCCCGGCATGCCCCGGCCGCTTGCAGCGGCACGAACCAGCCGCGAAGCGCACGCCGCATGGCCGGAGGCCATTCGGTCCCTGCCTGCGGGAAATATTCAGACTGCCTCTGAGCTGGCGAAGCAACCGGGAGACGTCGAGTCAGTCCGCGTGCGGGTGGGACTTCACCCGCGAGCCGCGGCGGACTTTCGGGATGCCATCCTCGCGCTGGGCTTTCTCCGTTGCGAGAACGTAATCTACCGGAACGCTCCGGATACGGACCTGTTCCTCGACAAGGGCAAGGCCGCCTACATCGGCGGCATGCATCCGGCGCCAGATCACGACGGGAGGCATCGCGCCTTGCTCCGAAAGAATTTCCTATGGGCGTTCATGGGGCGAAGGAGGGTCGTGAAAGCCAAGCGCGCTCCAAACTTCTGCTACCGGGATGGATTCCTGTTCGAAATCACCGGGTTTGCCGGTTTTGAGGAGCTGTTCGAGGTGGGGGCGCAAGGCTTCCGGCATGTCTGAATCGAGCAGGCGCTTGAGGATGCGGGTGTCGGTTTCGCTCAAGGCGCGGATTCTGGCGGAGCCTGGAGTCGGCCGGCCGATGAGTAGCGGCTGGATGTCGCGGCCGGCTTTCTCACGTAGGTCGCGCAGAATGTCGGAGCCGGCGGGATCGCTGTCGCCGAAGTGGTGGCAGGGGAGAGAGGAGGGGAGCAGGCGGATCATGCGCCGGACCGCGGAGCCGGCGTAGCTGGTGAGGATGAGAAGCACGCCGGGATTGGTGGCGGCAAGTTCGTGGAAGGTGTCTTCGTTTTCCACCGTGAGGCAGAGCGGCGCGGGGGTGTGAATGTGGGTTTCCGGCGGGAAATTCGTTTCGGCCAGTGTCACCGGACCAGGGAAAATCGAGAGGTCCACCGTCTGGCCGCCGAGTGTGAGAAACAGCGGACCATGGAAGGTGACGGAGCGCGGTTTGCGGAGGATGCCGAAATCCTCGAAAGCGGATGAGCCGGTGATCGCCTCGAGCGCGACACGGAGCCGTGGTTCGAGAGACTGGAGTTGCTTCGAGTCGCCACAGATGGCGGCGCTGGCGTAGCGGACGAGCGCGGGTTCCTGCCATTGGAGGACACCTGCGAGCGTGTCTGCCAAGGTGGTGTTTCCTTCCGGATCGTCGCGACGGAATGGCTGGATGCTTCCTCCCCGCAGGGCCAGTTCGCCGAGATGGGAAAACCAGTCCCTCCAGCGTTCCTGCCATGGTCCGGGGACCTGGCGGTTCGCCATTTCCAGGAATGTGGCGGAGAGTTCCCGGCGTCTGGCAGCGGGCGGGGATTCGCCCAATTGCCCGAACAACCACTCCTCGCCGCCGTCCTTGGAAAGCCGCAGGCGCTCCGGGGAACCGGTGCGCTTGTGCCGGTCGATTTGCAGCAGGCCACCGGATTCCGCTGCGGCTGTCCTCAGCTCCCGCTCCGCGATTTCGCGCTCGTCGCCATCGGCCGCTTCCGCGAGGCGGAGGAATTTTTCGTAATCGATGGTGTAGTCGCGGGACGCTCCATGGCGTCCGGCGGCGGATTTCCTGATAGATCCGGGCGAGGGCGTGGAGGATGCGGGCCATGATCTGATCGATGTTCAATCCTCCGCCGCGAGCGACTCGCGCTCCTCGATCCATCTTGCGGCCCTCCGGGGTGTCGCGGAACAGGACGACCGGCACGTTGCGGATGCCGACGCGGCGCCCCGGCGTTCCTCCTTGCGGGAGATGACGATGAGTTCGTCGCACTGGCGGAAGGCATAGGGAATGTTGCCGCTCGACATGGAGAACATGCCCTGGAGGTCGAGCTCGGCCATCGCCTGGATGCAGTTCTGGATGCGCTCGCCGGAGAGTTTCGAGAACGCCTCGTCGATGGGCACCAGCGCGAGCGACGGCTCCTTGCGCCGCGTTTCGTGGCGGTTGTAGGCGTGCAGATAACTGGCGAGGATGGCGACGAAATACGGGCTTTGGTTTTCGCCGCCGCTCATCTTGCCGCTTTGTTTGTCCACGCTGACCGGCCTGCGCGTCGGGATCGCGGATGTCGGAAACCAGCAGGTCGTAGTCGAAATACTGCCGGTAATCCAACAAGCGGGCGGCCTCCGGGCTGTTGGCGTTCTTGACGAGCAGGCCGAGGAAGCTTTCGAGCGTGTCCTTCATTTCGCCGCTCATGCTGGCGAAGAACAACTCGTCCTCGTGATGCAGCGCGTTGAGATCGATCAAGCTCCCGATAGATCTTGAAATCCGGGTTCGGCTTGCGGTCGATCTTGTAGCGGTCCTGGCCGATCGGGCTGCTTCAGCTGCTGGTTGAGCAGCGAGATGATGTTTTCGACATTCTTGATCGCCTGCTGCATGCGGCTGAGCACCTGCGTGCGGAAGAGCGATTCCCAGCGCTTGCGCTCGGTGGCGGACTTGCGCTCGTATTCCGGAATGTTCGCGCCCTCGATGACTTCGAGGACGCGTTCAGTAGGCGCGCGGCGTCGGTGCCGTCTTCCGGCAGGTCGTCGAACTTCGGATGGAAGGTTTTCTTGAAATCGAGCATCGCCACCTTGAGGTCGCCGGTGGTTTCGATGGCCGCGAGTTCTGCGGCGGCGGCGGCCTTGGCGAACTCGCGGGCGCGGACATCGGGGGCCGGATGTAGGTCCGCCACCTCCTGCTTCCACGCTCGGTAGCGGTCGTGGTGGCGGACGATGTCGATGCGCAGTTTGGTGCGCGAGAAACTCGTCCTCGCGCGCGGACGCGGACTCGCGCCGGTTGGATCAGCGAGTTTCTCCGCCTGCTCGATGTCCTTGTGCGCCGCCCTTGCGGAGGATGGCGTTTTTCTCGTGCTCCCAGCCGGCAATCTGCTCCTTGAGTTCCTCGATCCGGTCGCCGAGCGACGTCGAACTCGTCGGTGGCGATGGCATGTATTCGGCCATGCAGCTTCTCGTGTTTGGCCTGCAGTTGCGCGGCAGTTCCTCGATGCGGACCAGTTCTGCGGCGAGATCTCGGTGTGGTCGGGGATTTCCTGCTGGCGGGCTGCGATGAGGCGCTCGACTTCGCGTTCGACGGGTTCGAGCCGGCGCAGGGCGGCTTCGATTTCGCCGAGGCGGGCGAGTTTCATTTCGAGCTGACGTTTGCAGGCCTTCTCGCCGATGAACGGGATGGCCGTCGTAGGGCCGCGGGCGGGTGACGGTGCCGCCGCGCTTGAGCAGTCCGTCCGGCAGGATCGCGGAGTCGTGGCGTGAAAACTCGGCGGCCGAGGAAACCCGGACGACCTCGCCGAAGAGTTGGTCGATGCAGGCGCGGCGCGGCGGGATCCGTGCAGCGGAAGACTTCGGCGAGGGAGTTCTTCGAGCGCGGCGGGTTTTGGCGGCGAGCAGCTCGCCGCGGTTCGATCAGGTGCTGCGGGCCGGCTTTGGTGAGGTCCGGCGTCGGGCAGTCCGTGGAGGATTTCGAGCGCCTGGGCGTGGTGCTCCGGCGCGAACGAGCACGGCGAACTTCTCCTCGAACGCCGACCTCGGCGGCGGCGCGCCATGTTTCATCCTCCACCTCGCATAACTCGCGCAAGGCGCGCGGCGCGGCTTCGCCGGGGAGTGCCGGCAGGGCGTCGCGCAATGCGGATAGAAGCGGCTGCGGGCCGGGTGAAACGCCCGCGCTTCAGCGAGATCGATCTGCGCTTTCGAGGTCGGATTTCTCCGCGCGGAGCTTCCGGAGTTCCTCGGCATCGCTGCGGAAACGATCGCGAAGCTGTTTGCATAACTGATCCGCGGCGTTGGCGAGATGGGAGAGCGTGTTGGAGGTTTCGGAGCGTTCGCAGGAATCGAGAAACCCGAGCGCCTCGTCCATGTGGGTGATATCGACGAAAGGATGCACCGGCGCCTTGGAGACCTGCTGCATCCAGCGCGCGCGCGGTCTTGATGCGTTGCCGAGGCCGCCGTCGATCTTGTTGGCGATGGCGCGCAGGCGCTCGATCTCGATCTCCATCTCGCGGATTTCGTCGGCGAGTTTCTTGTAGAGGCGTCCTTCGGTGGATTCGTTGAGCAGCGCGGCGAGCTGCTCGCGTTGCTGTTGGGCCTCGTGTGATGAGTTCGGTGAGTTCGCCGAAGCGCGCCTCGTCGTCGGCGTATTCCTCGCGGAGTTTCGCGAGGCGGGCTTCCATTGCTCCGACCTCGGCGCTGGCATGTTCCCATGCGTATTCCGCGGCGAGATAGGTGGCGACGTCGTGGTCGCGCTCCGCTTCGGCCAGGGTGGCTGGCGAGATCGCGGATGCGGAGCAGGCGCTCGAGCTGGGCGCGGAGTTCGCGCAATTCGCGTCTCGTAGGACTCGAAATCGCGGAAACTCGAGATCACGTCGTCCACTCGGCACCGCCTCGCCGGGCAGGACGAACTGGCGGCAGAAGTCATCGAAGCTCTTCAGGTTGGTGAACGACATCGCGCTGGGCAGCAGGCGTTGGAGCACCTCCTTGTTGAAGTTCAGGTGGCTCGGGTTCGCCATGTCGCGGAGGTATTCGCGCGACGAGGTGAAACAGCCGGCCGCCCTTCGGATTCGATGAGCGCGCTTGAACTCCGCCAGCGGGCGCGGGCGGGATTTCCCGTCCTCCGGAAATCGGTAGAAAGTCCGCGCGATCGAGCGGCGCGGGACAGAAGAAGGGCGTGGTGAAGCCGTCGTTTTCCGCGGTGTTGCGGAACTCGAAGCGCAGGCCCCAGGTTTCCACGCGCGAGCCATCCGGCCAGGTGAACTCGGCGGCGATGTATGTGGTGACGCCCTTGTCGTGGAAATACTGGGGCTGGCCGTTTTCCTCGCGCTTGGTATCCAGCAGACAGTATCCCTTGATCGTGCGGTCGCTCTTGCTGCCGGTGGCGCTGCGGTTGAAGTGGTGGCGCGCGCGTTCGGGGCCGACGAGCACGAGCATCAGCAGGTCCATCAGGATCGACTTGCCGGAACCGGTGACGCCGGCGAGCACGAGGTTGCCCTTCGACCGGCAGGCGTGTCGCGGTAGCCATACCAATTGAGCGCGTGGATTTTCGAAAGTCGGATGGCGCGGCTCATGATCTTCCTCCTCTTCGTGCTTCGGTCGGCGGCATCATCCCGGCGTCGGCTCGCGGCCGAACAGCGGCGGCGGTTTCCGTCCACGCGGCGAGATCGCGGAATGGCATGATGCGGCGGATGGCGGGCAGCACTTCGATGCCGGATTCCTCGAACGGCTCGGCGGGTTCGAAGCGGATCAGGTTGAACCGCGCGGCCTGGCGCAGGATTTCGCGCAGGCGGCCCTGGGCATCAGGCCGAGGCGTCCGGCAGGAGCTGGTCCTGGATCAGATCCGTTCAGCTCGGAGACTGATAGAAACGCCTGGTCCTGGCCTTCGTCGCGCCAGCGGACGTCGCCGGCATACCAGAGCGCGAGCCAGACCAGCGTGGCGTCCTGCCGGAGGCGCAGTCGCAGCGCGGCGCTGCGCGGGATCGCCTGGACCAGGCGCTCCTCGTGGAGCAGCAGCACGTCGAGCCCGACGAGCGCGGCGGCCTCCTTCAGCCAATCGAAATACTGGCGGCACCAATGATAGAGGGCGGAGCGGCTCGGTTCCAGACCGTTGATCGATCCGGTCGCGAGCAAGCTCCTGCAGCGCCTCGCCGAGGCGTTCGCGCTCGGTTTCCGGGCAGGCTCAGGAGAGCCTGGCGGCGCTTCGGTTTCGAGAGGAATGGCGGATTCTTCGTTCAAGCGATGATGATGTTACATTTCTTGATGATGGAAAACCGCTCGACCGAGCAGCCGTCGAGCGGTCCACGGTGCGGCGGATTCGTCCTCGCGGAGCACGCGCTCGACTTCGAGTCGGTAGCGGGCTTCCGCGGATTCGGAGTGGAGCAGCAGCGCGATGAGGTCGGTGAAGCCGCTTGCGCCGTCGATGGGAATGATCGGCGCTTGTCGATGCGCGTCGCCCTTGCCGCCGGGCAGGGATTTGACGAAGGCGTTGGCGCGCTGCACGGAAAGCGATTCGCGCAGCGCGCGCTCCATGTCGCGCAGGCCTGCATCGCGGTCGTCTCATCCGCGGATTCCTCGAAGGCTCCTGCTCGACGGGCGTGCGGCGGAGCGGCGGCGAATAGAGCGAATCCAGCCCGGCGGGCAGTTTCACGGCGGGCAGCAGGAGGTCCGGCAGTTCGGGAATACCGCCTGACAGATGGGACAGGCGCTTGCCGGCCAGCAAGCGGTTCACGGTTTCGAAGAACGTCTTGATTTCGGTCCGGCGTTCGCCGGTGACGTCCTGAAGGTAACGGAAACGCGCCAGCGAGCGGCGGGTGAAGTCGGCGGTGCGGCGGTCGATTTCATCCGCCATCGGCAGCACCCGCTCGAGCAGGTCGATGAGTTCGTCGAGCGCGTTGGAGACCCGGGCGCGGGCGGTTTCCGCGCTCATGTCCGGGATGGCGGCGGAGCACTTCGGTCTGCATCTCGGCGAGCGCGCCGGCATCGCCGGCGAGTCGGTCGGCAATCCGGCGCACGGCCTCGGGCAGCCGCAGCGGCAGCCGGGCGCGGACGAGTTCGCGCATAACAGGCATGGGACATCTGCTCGCGAGTAATCATCGAAAACGACGGACAGGTTTCCCTTGCAGCGTCTCCTCCTCGAGCTGGCGGCGGGTGAAGCGCTGCACGGATTTCTGCATCGAGCGCAGTTCGTTGAGGCCTTCGCGGACGTTCGACAGGCAGTTTTCGACGGTCTGCCATGGATGCGTCGGACAGTTCGACCTCGTTGAAAAGCATCGCGCACACGGCGATCAGCTTGTCGGTGAAAACCGCGGCGTCCGGCCACGCGATTTTGCGCAAGCGCGGCAATCAAGCGTGGCGCCGTGGGCGTCGAAATGGACGTTGCGCCGCCAGTCGCGCCGCGGCGGTTCCTCGAGCCAGCGGCATTTGAGGAGGTGATCCAACAGATGAGCCGCGCCTTTTCGCGGGTGTCGCGGACTGCGTTTCGGCATCACCTCATCCTCGTCGAACTCGAATCCGGGATGGTTTTCCAGCGTTTCGGCGATCAGGGCGATGGCTTCCTCGCGCGCCATGCCGTCCGGCCGATCCGAGGTCTCGCGTTCGAGGGCGTCGAGCACGTCCACGTAAAACGCGGCGTTTCTTCCGGCGAGCACCCGGAAGAACCCGGTCCCGCGGGTTTCGCGGAACAGGGCGGTGGAAAGGTGCTCGGCGGGCATTGGGCGGGCAGGTGGCTCGGATGGTTCGAGCGTAGAACCCGCCCAAAGGTAAGGAAGCCCCGATTTCCTTGTGCGGAGCGGGCAGGGGTGGTGGACAGGCGAACGGCTTGGGATGCAGCGGGCGAATATGAGTCCGAGCTTGGGGATGGAGTTGCTGATTGCTGGTGCCAATGCCATTTGGATGAGATGATTGACCCGGAGGGTCCCGAGGCGTGACGAGATCCGATTTGTGGGCGAACGTCACCGGCTCGGAGTTCGAGCCCCCTCGGCACCGCGGGATTTCGGGCGTGCCGCGCATGAAATGAGCGTCCGAACAGCATGACGATCCTGCCAAGGCTGGCCGTTCGTCGGCCGCGCATTTCGGGAAAGGGGGGTTGCTTTTTCGAAAAATCTGCCCTAGTTCCCCGTTCCGCCCGCCCTGCAAATCATGAATCTCACCCGCATTTCCGTTTCCTGCGTGGCCGCCGCCGCCGTTTTACTGCTCGCCAACTGCGCCAGCCAGAAGCCGGTTCCGAAATTTGATGAGAGCGGCAAGCCGATCAATCCGTACCCGGTCGGCACCTACGAGCACTTCAAGGCCGAGCCGAACTATCCCAAGACCTACGATGTTTGGAAGAACCCCGAGTTGCTTGCCCGGACAAACCCGGATAACTCCCATATCGTGATCAATCTTTCCACCCAGCGCGGTTTACTGATGAATGGCGACGAGGTGGTGATCGACTACCCGATCTGCTCCGGGACCAAGAGCCGGCCGACACCGACGGGAACCTTCTACATCCTTGAGAAGGTCGTGGACAAGCGCTCCAACCGCTACGGCCGGATCTATGACGCCGACGGCGAGTGCGTGAACACCGATGCCGACGCGACCACCGACCCGATTCCCGAGGGTGGAAAATTCGTGGGGGCCGCCATGCGCAACTGGATGCGGCTGACCAATGACGGCGTCGGCCATCACATCGGGCCGGTCCGCCGGTATCCGGCGTCCCATGCCTGCATTCGCGGCCCGAGCGGAACAATCCCGATCGTGTATTCCAAGGTCAAGGAAGGCACCCGCGTGGATGTCGTCCAGTGACGGGACTTGAAGCGCTTCGCGGTGGCGTGCCCACGGACGCCGCGCGCGTCACTCGTCCTTCATGAACTTGCCGTGCCCGGCCTTTTTCAGATCCTTCAGGGCGGTGACTATGTCGGAAACCCGTGCGGTGTCGCCATCGAGAAAAGCGGTTTCCATTTCGCACAGCGCGACGAACACGCGGCCGATCATCTTGCGGAATTCCGCGGCGGCCCTGGCCTTTTGGGGACCCTCCGGCATTTCAGCCACCAATTCCGGCGTTTCGGACATCGCCTTGACGATCTCACGCTGGGCCTCGCGGGCGAGCGCGGCTCCCTTGGCGGTGTTGGTTTCCTTGCGGATGGATTTGTACAAGTCGTTGAAAGCCCCCATGTGGCGGGCCAGCGGGGTTTCTCCGCCGGCCGGAAGCGGCACGAGGAGGCAGGAGGCGAAGCCAAGGGCGAGTATCCGGTGTTTCATGGGCGCGGACTAGAGCACGGGGTCCGGGGGATTTCCACGGCGAATTCCGCGTGCCGCCAGCCATTTGCGGATGAGAAACCAAAATGCGCCCAGCAACAATAAAACGGGAGCGGCGATGAGCGAAACGAGACGCCATGACACGGGCACGCGCATTTGGAAACGCGTCATCACCGGCCCCTGCACCGCCTGCGCAAGGGGTACGTCCCAAACGAGCGTGCGGCCGCCATCCTCGGTCCGCATGGCATTCGATTCTCCGGGGACCGCGGGCAAGTGCACGATGTAGGTCAGGCGGTGCCCCTCAAGCTGCGAGGCGGGGAGAAACGGCGAGCCGGGAATCGCTTTGGAAGCGGAAATCCGGCGGGAAAAATGGATCGTCCAACCCTCAAGATTGGTGGTGATCTTCCCGACCAATCCGGTTGCCGCCGGCGGAAGGTGTTTCATCGACTTGCCGCTGACGAGATCTTTGATTGCGAGGGCGGAATCGAAGCTGGCCCGGAGCGTCACCCGCAGGCGCCCACCCTCGGTGGCCACCTCGCAGGAACCGGCGGTGATTTCGGGAGTTTCCCGGATAAACTGGCCGAGAGCCTTGCGAATCCCGGATTCTCCGCCATGGAGGGCCGCCGCCGCCGCCGGGACGCGATAGGTGATTTCGGCGCGGCCGCGGCCGTCCGCTTGGAGCCAGTATTCCTCCCGACCATCGATGCAGGATGCCACGGAGAGCACGAGCGCCGCAGCGGCCGCCTGCCGGAAATGTCGCGAGCGAATCATGGCGACTTCGGCCCCGGCTGCGGTTCGGGCGGATCATGCATGCCCGCCGCCTCGAAAAGTGCGGCGAGATCCGGCAGGTCGGAGGCCGACCGCGCGCGCTGGGCGGCAACGATTTTCCCGTGGTGGAAAATGAAAGCTCCGGGCATCTGAAGTCCGTCACCGGCGAGGCGGCCGACGCCGCAGCCCTTGAACACCGTGACCATGCCGAGCCACCACACCCGCGGGCCGAACAATTCCAGGAGCCCGCCCCGGCCCAGGCCAAACGCCCGGTAGAGTTCGCAGTGCGGGTCCGCGATACGTGCGACCTCTTCGTGACCACGCAAATGACGGATCTCATCGCCGGCCTTGAGCATGTGGACGAGCACCAGTTCGGTGCCGCGAAGTCGCGCGGTTTGCTGGAGTTGCTCGAGCCCGCGCAGAATCCGGCGGGTAAAGGTGCAGCCGAAGTGTCTCAGGAAAACCAGCGCGAGCGGGTGGCGGGCGGACGCCTCCGCAAGGCTCTCGCCGCCGGCCAGGTGGAATGCCGCCGCCGTCTGCCGGAGATCGGGCTGGGGGCGCTGCCCGTCCGCGACGCTCATTCTGCGGCGCAGCCGGCACTGGTCGTGTTTGCAACCGAACATCCGTCGGATCGTAAGCGCCGCCACCCGAGGCGCAAGCAGGGTGTTTGCCGATCCAACACAACTTTTCGCGAGGGTGCGGGTTCCTTTGTTGCGGATTCGTTACACAAATGCTGGAAATGTATACTGACGGATTTTGCGCAATTGTTATATAACCGTCGCAATGACGGTTCGCCGCCATTGCGGGCCAGTCACTCGTCGGGCAACCAACCAACCAACCGCAAAAAGACATGAAAGCGATAACGATAGCCATCCTCGCGTGCGCGGCCATCCTGTCCGGCCCGGTCCACGCCCAGGGCCTGAAGGGCTGGGATCTCGCGAAACAAACGACCCTGCGGATTGCGAAAGGAGAAAAGCCCTCGAAGATCTGCGATGCCGCACGGAGCGGGTATTTTCTCCTGCTCGTTGACGACGCGGAACCGCTCGTCGTCTATCAGCGGCCCGAAGGGACCTGCGTGATCGGGTTTCCCTCGGAGAATCACCGGGAGGCCTTCCATGTGGTCGGGCAAATGGTCATGACCCAACCGATGGAGCCTGCTTCCAACCGGCGAATCATCTGGATCAAGGCGACCCTCGACAAGGCCGGCACCACCGATGATTTCTACAAGCTAGTTTTTGAGAGAAGCGAGGGCGGAGTCACCGACGCGGTGTTTCTCAGCCGCAAGGGCAATGGCCCGCTCGTCCAGTGGATTCTGTCCTGATCGATCGTTTGGAGACCGCTGGGCGAATGTTGGATGTGCCTGCCACGTCAGGGTGCGCCCGCCGCAGTCACTCCGCCGGGGCGATGGCGTCGATCGCCTCCAATAGCGCGTCGTTCGGGACCGGGCTGTCGAGCGAGTCGAGCGTATTGTCGAGTTGCTCCACGTTGCGGGCGCCGATGATGGCGGAGGTGACCTTTGGCGAGCGCAGCGCCCAGCGCATGGCGAGGTGATGGAGCGGCATGCCATGCGCGGCGGCGAGGTCGCCGAGGGCGCGGATCTTCTCCTGGCTGGGCCTCGACCTGCTCGGCCTGTGAGGAAACCCTCCGGCCGCGCGGCGCGGGAATCGGCCGGGATGCCGTCGAGGTATTTCGGCGTGAGCATGCCTTGGGCCAGCGGGCTGAATACGACGCAGCCGATGCCCTCGTCGTGCAGCCAGTCGAGGATGCCCGCGGTTTCGTACCCGCGGCTGAGGATCGAATACGGCGGCTGATAGATCAGGCAGCGGATGCCCATGTCCTTGAGGATCCTGACGGCCTTCTTGAGGCGCTTGAGCGGGTATTTGGAGATGCCGGCGTAGAGCGCCCTGCCGCTTTGGACGGCGGTGGCCAGCGCGGACATGGTTTCCTCCAGCCGCGTCTCGGGATCCGGGCAGTGGGAGTAGAAGATATCGACGTAGTCGAGGCGCAGGCGCTTGAGCGATTGGTCGAGCGAGGCGAGCAGGTGCTTGCGCGATCCATTGGTGCCGTAGGGACCGCTCCACATGTCGTGGCCGGCCTTGGTGGAAATGATGAGTTCGTCGCGGTGGCAGACGAAATCGCTGACGAGGATGCGGCCGACGTTTTCCTCGGCGGAACCGGGTGGCGGACCGTAGTTGTTGGCGAGGTCGAAATGGGTGACGCCGCGGTCGAAGGCCCGCCGCATCATGCGGCGCGCCTCCTCGAAATCATCCACGCCGCCGAAGTTGTGCCAGAAGCCCAGTGAGATGGCGGGCAGCAGGAGGCCGGAGTCGCCGCAGCGCCGGTAGGGCATGCGGCCATCGTAGCGGGCGTCGTCAAACATGCGCCGAATCTGGCACTCGACGTCCCGCGTGCCAAGCATCAACCTTGACGCACGAGCTTGCTTGAACGCACCGCCTGTCTGTGAAGACTTCGCGCATGATCCTTCGCAACTTCCGCCGCATTGGGCTCATCCTCGCCGGCATTCCCACTCTGGCCGGAACGGCATGGAGCGCACCGGCGGATAAGCCTGCCGACACCGGCGACTTCACATTCAAGACCTGCCACGCCCATTGGAACCAGCGCGAACTGACGCTCGAAAACGCACACTTCAAACGGACCTGGCGCATCGACGAGGGCCTGCTCACGGCAACTTCCTTCCGCGACCTGGACGCGGATTGCGAATGGCTGGCGAAGCCGTCCAATCGCCCGGCCCCGTTTCCCGGCGGGACGCCTCCTCGAGGAACTCGTCGGATCACCGCGAAAGCGTGCGCCGGCCAGGCCAGCCCGGTGGAGGAGGAATCGCTCGTTCTGGAAATGACGGCTTCCGGTTCACCGGCCTATCGTTACCGGTTCCAGGTTTTTCCCGCCGCCAGCGGAGTGCTCATGCGATTCGGGACGGATGCCGGTGAGGCGTCGAAGCCTGCGGCAGGAGACGGGGACGGCTTGGGAGAGGCCACCGGAATCGAGGCGGATCCGACGAGCCGCAAAGTCACCGCCGCGGGCGATTCGCTGGAGGATTTGCGTCTCGCACCGCAACACCTGCTCTTCACCCAGGTGGAATTGCAGGACGTCACGGATTCTCATAACGAGTTGGTTTTCGAAAACGAATGGCTGCTTTCTCCGAGCGAGAAAACCCTGCGTCTCAGCGGGAATTTGTTTCATATCGAAGACCCGCTGACGGGTGCGGGCCTCGTTTTCCTCAAGCAGGCGCCGCTGCCTCACGCCCGTCCGGTGAAATCCTTGTGGGACGCGGAGGTCACTCCGGGCAGGCGCGGGCTTCGGTTTGCCGGCCAAGGCTATCCATTCGTGCTGCTCGCGTATTCCGGGGGTCGCAACGGCCGGATCAAGGCACTTCACACGTACCAGCGCCAACTCCGCCGTTACCGTCCCGGCCGGGACGGCATGTTCTTGTCCAATACCTGGGGCGACCGCTCGCGCGACGCCCGCATCAACGAGGAGTTCATGCTCCGGGAAATCCAGGCCGGAGCGCGTCTTGGGGTCGATGTCATCCAGATCGACGACGGCTGGCAGAAAGGCCGCAGTGCGAACTCGGCGAGCGGAAAGGGCGCGTGGAATGGTTATTGGGCGGTCGATCCGGAATTCTGGCAGCCGGATCCGAAGCGTTTTCCGCGAGGTCTCGCGCCGGTGGTCGAGGCGGCGCGTGCCGAGGGCATGAAGTTCGGTCTCTGGTATGGCCCGGACTCGAGCAACGGCGCGGCCAACTGGCGCCGCGACGCCGCGCGGATCATCGAGCTCCACCGCAGTCATGGAATCGATTACTTCAAGCTCGATTCGCTGAAGGCCGACAACCTGGCCGCCGAGCGGAACCTGAGGAAGTTATGGGATGAGGTTCTGGACGCTTCCGACGGCAAGGTGGTGTTCGACCTCGACGTGACTGCGGAGGTCCGCCCCGGATATTTCGGCGCGATGGATGTCGGCCCGATCTTCGTCGAGAACCGTTATACGGATTTCCACAACTACTGGCCGCACCAGACGCTGCGGAACCTCTGGCAACTCTCGCAATACGTGGACCCGCTCGGGCTGCGGATGGAGTTTCTCAACAACACCCGCAACGCCGGGAAATATGCCGGCGATCCATTGGCGCCGAGCCTCTACCAGCCGGACTGTCTGTTCGCCACCGTCATGTTTTCGAGTCCCCTCGGGTGGTTCGAGACCTCCAATCTGCCGAAGGACTACATCGCTTCGGTTTCCCAGCTCGTGACGGTCTGGAAACGGGAGCGCGAGAAGCTTTTTTCCGGCATCACCTATCCCATCGGACACGCTCCCGACGGGGCAAACTGGACGGGGTTCGCCTCGGTCGGGACGGACGGGGAAAGCGGCTACGCGCTCGTTTTCCGTGAACTCGCCGAAAGCCCGGACTGGAAATCCGCGATGTCGCTTTTCGGCAAGGGCCCGCACCGTGCCACCTCGCTTGCCGGCTCCGGCTCGATGGAGTTGACCGATGGAATGCTGTCCGTCCGGATCCCGGAAACGCTTGGATATCTCTGGGCGAAAATCGAACCGGCCGAATGACGGGATTTCCGCTGGCGAAGCTTCAGCGCAGCGCCCGCAGCCGCTCCAGCAACGGCGGGTGCGAGTAGTCGAGCCAGACACGCAGTTTCCCGGGCGACGGGTGCGAGAGGTGGTCGGCGGTCATTTTTTTGAGCGCGGAGGCGAGGGGGGCGCCGTCGCCGGTGACCTTGGCGGCGTAGGCGTCGGCCTCGAACTCGTGTTTGCGCGACCAGGCGTTGAGTGCGACGCCGAGCAACCTGGAAACCGGCTCAAGCAGGATGGCGAAAAGCACGAGGCCGACATGCGGCGAGATTTTTTCCACCCCGAAGGCATCGAAGAGAAGTCGCGAGAAACGACCGGCGGGATCGGTCGCGAGGCCGAGCAGGAAAAAGATCACGGCGGTCTGCACGATGCCCACGACGAGGCGTTGCCGGATGTGGCCGCGGCGGAAATGGCCGATTTCGTGCGCGAGCACGCCGAGCAATTCCGGCGTGCTGCTTTTCTCGATGAGCGTGTCGAAGAGCGCGATTTTCTTGCGTTTGCCGAAGCCGGTGAAAAAGGCGTTCGCCTTGGTCGAGCGCTTCGAGCCGTCCATAACGAACACGCCGTCGAGCGGGAAGCCGCAGCGTTCGCCGAGTGCCTCGATATCCCGTTTGAGATCGCCGTCGGGCATCGGCGTGAACTTGTTGAATAGCGGCATGATGAGCGAGGGCGCGAGCCAGGTGAGGAGCAACTGGATGGCGGTCACCACCAGCCACGCCCATAACCACGCGTGCGGCGACGTTTCCGAAGATCCACAGCACGGCGGCCGCCAGCGGCAGGCCGATGACGGCGGCGAGCAGCCAACCCCTTGAGCCGGTCCATGATGAAGGTGGCGAGCGTCGCGCGGTTGAAGCCGAATCTCTCCTCGATGACGAAGGTGTCGTAGATCGAGAACGGCAGGGAAACCAGCGCCTGCCCCAGAAAGATCGCCGACAGGAAAACCAGCCCGGCCTTCACCTCATCGTGCGCGACCGACCGCGCGACGGCGTCCAGCCAGCCGAAACCGCCCGCAAACCAAAAGACCAGCAGCACGACGAGTGACGTGGTGTTTTCCACGACGCCGAGACGGGCGTTCATGAGCAGGTATTCGCGCGCGCGGTCGAGTTTGGCATCGTCCATCAGATCGGCGAGTTCGGCGGGCACTCGTGCCGGGAACGCCTTGAGGTTCAGCAGGGTTGCCGCGAGTTCCAGATTCCAGAGTGCGAACAGGGCCAGCACGACGATTACCGTCACGAAATTCCAGTCAGTCATCCCGGCCATCATGCACGGGGCGGGCCCTGCGGCAAGGGTGGCGACGTTTCCCATACGGTGGCCGGGCTCGCCGGACGTCCCGCCCTTCCAGAGCGTCGAAAACGTTGCGCGGGCAGCCTTTCCGCCGTAGCCTGCCGCCCGACGACATCGTGAACGCATCCCTCCCACGCCGAATCCCGCTGGCTTCGTTGCTCGCGACTGCTACGATTCTCGCGCAGAATCCCCAGCCGCCATCACTCGTCAGCGCCGCCGCCATCGAGCCCGCCGTCAAGGCTCCCGTGGCGCGCGGCCCCGAGGACGGCTCGATCATCACCCGCAAGGACGCGCGTACCATCACCCTCAAGATCCCCGCCCCCCGCGGAATGATCGTTGACCGCGAGGGCGAGCCGCTGGCGCAGAACCGGGTCGTCTATCAGGTCGCGCTGCAGTACACGCCAGTTCGAGAATGCCGACCGGGACTTCATCATCCACTGGGCCCGAACCCGGCTCGACCAGCTTCAGGGTCTGGTTAAAAACACGATCCCGAAGACCGACGACGAATTGTACGAGCACTACCGGCACCGCCGCTGGCTGCCGCTCTACGTCACCTCGGAAATGGACGAGAAGGCCGCGCGCGACATCGAATCCAAGCTGACTTCCGGCCTGGTCCTCACGCCGATCTACAGCCGCTTTTACCCGCACGGCGAGCTTGCCGCCCACATCATCGGCTACACCGGCAGCGTCGGCAAGCTGCCAACCGGTCCGATCAATTTCAACGAGCCGATGTGGGAGGAAAGCGAGGGCCGCGCCGGATTGGAAAAGCTCTTCGACCCGCAGCTCACCGGCGAGCCCGGGATGAAGAAGCTGCTCTTCGACGAAAACGGCAACAAGCTGCTCGAAGAGCAGAGTCAAGCGCCCTCGACCGGGCGGCACGCTGGTCACCACGCTCAACCTCAAGTGGCAGCTGCTTGCCGAGAAGACGCTCCGCAACGGCTGTCGTCGCGGCGCCTTCGTCGTCATCGACGTCATTACCGGCGAGGTGCTTGTCATGGCCTCGCGGCCGTCGTTCGACCTGAACCATTTCATCCCCGGCATCAGCGAGACCGAATACAGGGCGCTCAATGAGGATCCCGCCACGCCGCTCTACGGGCGCGCCTTCCAGTCCGCCTATCCGCCGGCCTCGTCGTTCAAACCGATCATCGCGCTCGCCGCCCTCAACAACGGCATGGTGACCGAAAACTCGACAATAGTATTGCCCGGCCGCCATTACCGTCGGAAACGCGGTGTTTCACAACTGGACCAAGATCCCCGAGGGATACATCAATGTGAAGCGCGCCCTCGCCCGGTCTTGCAACACCTGGTTCTATCAGGTCGGCATCGACGTTGGCGCCGACGTCTTTCTTAGCCTTGCGCGCCGACTCGGATACGGGTCGCGCAGTGGGCTGCCGCTGATTGGCGAGACTCCAGGACTCGTGCCGAACGACCGCTGGATGCTGGAACACGAACACCGCCGGATTCTCGATGGCGACACCGCCAACATGTCGATCGGCCAGGGCAGCTTGCTGGCGTCGCCACTCCAGGTGGCGCAAGGCATGGCCGGCATCGCCAACGGCGACATCGCTGCCCAAGCTCCAGCTCATCCGGCAGGATGCAGGACACCCGCGGCCGCGTCGTGAAAGCACCGCTGCCGGAACGCAGGAACTGGCTCGGAGTCGATCCCCATGCCGTTGAAATTGTCCACGAAGGAATGGCCGATGTGGTCAACGGCCCGCGGCGGCACCGGCGCAGAGCGCCCAACTCAGCTACACCACCCTCTGCGGCAAAACCGGCACCGCCCAATGGGGGCCGCCGGCGAAAGACCAGCGCCTCGCTTGGTTCGCCGGGTTTCTTCCGGAGGACAATCCGCGCTACTCGTTCGCCGTGCTTTATGAAGGCCGCCCCGGCGAGAGGGTCTCCGGCGGCCGCCTCGCCGCACCGATGGTCAAGACGTTCTTCGAAGGCATCAGAGGACGACATCAAGGACACCATCGCGCCGCCGAAGAAGGCGCTCATCGTGGTGGATGAATCCAGTGGCAAGACCGCGCCGCCCGTTGCCATCCCCGTCGAGCCGGACTCGGAAGTCGAGGGCTTCCTGCACCGAAGCGATGACGCCCCGCTTCGCGCTCTTCCCGTCGAACCCCTCGACACCGGCGCCGCCCCGGAGCCGATGGAGGAAACCCACGCCGACGAGCCAGTCGAGGCCCGCCCGATCCGCGCCATCCCGGTGCGCGAGGACGAGGTGATCGAGGATTCCGTCGCCGAGCCGTAATTGGCGTGTGGAGCCACCGATCCGGGACCGGCCGTGGCGGTCCATCGCGCATCGGAGCCGACATCCCAATGGCTTTCCGAGTATGGCTTGCGCTTTCGAATGGGGGTGATGTGCCGGCTGCGCGCTGGTGGAGACATTTCTCCGGGCTTGTGCCGCTTCCATCGTAGCCTCTCCCCGGTCCGGGTCCACCGCCGGAACCGCCGCCGTTGCCTCCATGGTCATGTTCGGACTGATCAAGCAGCCTTTATTGCGACGACTTCTCCGCTCGCGAAAAGCGACGATGTTTCTCGCACCGCCACTGACACTGTGCGTCGGCGTGCTTGACTACCTCACCGGGCGCGATCTCGTCACCAGTCCGTTATATCTGTGCCGGTCTGCTGGGCGGGGTGGGTTCTCGGGCGGCACGCCGGGCTGACGCTTTCGATCCTCTCCGCGGCGGTCTGGCTGACCGACGACCTGCTGCATGGATATGCTTACCCGCAAGGGGCGATTCCCTATTGGAACGCCTTGATGTTATTGGTCTTCTTCCTTCTCGTGGTCTGGCTGCTGACGGCATTTCACGGCGCCCATGAGAATCTGGAGGAAATGGTCGCGCAACGGACAGCGGCCCTAAATTCGGAAATTGCCGAACGGAAACGGCTTGAGGCCGCCAAAATCCAGGCCGAGCGGATGGCAACGGTCGGGCTGATGGCGGCCGAAGTGGCGCATGAGGTCCGCAACCCGCTGGGAGCGATCGTCCTGAACCTTGATCTCATTCAGAAGGAAATCCTCGCACTTGCCGAAACCAGCGGCCATCGCGCCGGAGGAGGGTGGCGTGCTGGTTCGGGAGATGCGCGGCGAAGTCCAGCGCATTCAGCATGTTCTGGAAGACTACCTGCGATTTGCGAGGATGCCCAAGCCCCAGATCGGACCCGTGGAATTGCCAAAACTGCTGGAGAAGAAACTGGCATTCATGCGCGGAACATCGGGCGGGCCGGCATCACGCTCCAGACCAGCTTCGACCCGTCGTTGAAAACCCTCAACGCGGATCCCGAACAACTCTGGCAGGCCATATTAAACCTCATCCGCAATGGCATTGAGGCCATGCCGGATGGCGGGCAACTGATCGTCAGCACGTGGCGCGAAGGCGGCGAGGCACGCATCCGCGTGGCGGACACCGGCGCGGGCATGACCGCGGATCAAGTCGAGCAGGTCTTCGTTTCCTTCATCAGTTCGAAGGCCAACGGGACGGGGCTCGGACTTGCGCTCGTCCAGCAAATCATCGTCGCCCATGGCGGCCGCGTCGAGTGCGAGGGCGCTCCGGGGGAAGGCTGCACCTTTACGCTTTATCTGCCCATTTCTGGCGACTCCCGACCTCAAATCCGTCCCGCAGCCCGCTCCCAATGCTCATGAAAGTTCCCCATCATGACCCAAATTGCCAATAAATCCATTTTGATCGTTGATGACGATCCCGGCATGCTCCGTGCTCTCGACAAGGTCCTCAGCAGCGAAGGCGCGATCGTCACCTCCGCCGAATGGGGAGGAGACGCCGTTGAGATCCTGACCCAGCGCGCAGAATCGAATCGATCTGGTCATCACCGATCTGCGGATGCCTCTGTTCCGGAATCTCGTTGCTCCGCGCGATGCATCACAGCTTCCCATCCACTCCGGTCATCGTGCTGACCGCGTTCGGAGGGCCGGATACGAAGGCCACCTGCCGTGAGCTTGGCGCTTCGGCCCTTTTGGAAAAGCCGCTGGATTCCAGGCGTTTGCTCGCCGCCATCGCCGAGGTGTTGGATGACCGTGGTTCGCACGACTCAACATGAAGCTTTGATGACGCCTCCACTGGTCCATTCCATCTGGTGGGTCAGACCGCCGACGTCCCCGGCAGGCGCCGGATGTTGAAACGCATTGGGGGTGGGGCGGGATCCACTCCGGACCTTCCGCACCACCCCCGGTTCCCTCTCCTATCTGGAGATCTTGTGCGGTGTCACGAGTCGAGCCTGAGGGCGGCTCGTTGTGCGGCGGATTTCGGCTCGGCGCCGGTTTTGGAATCGTCCGAAGCCGTGAGGCGCATGCCGACGGGTTTGGAAACGCCGAACTCCTCCATGGTCACGCCATACATCACGTCGGCGCGGGCCATGGTGCGCTTCGAGTGGGTGACGATGATGAACTGCGAGCGGTCGATGAAGCGGTCGAGCACCTTGACGAAGCGGTTGATGTTCGACTCGTCGAGCGGGGCGTCGAGCTCGTCGAGCACGCAGAACGGGCTCGGCTTGATCATGTAGATCGAGAACAACAGCGCGACGGCGGTCATCGAGCGCTCGCCACCGGAGAGAAGCGTGATCGACTGCAGCTTCTTGCCGGGCGGTTTGGCGATGACCTCGATGCCGGATTCGAGCGGGTCCTCCTCGTCGATGCAGCGTGAGGTCGGCCTGGCCCTTCTCGCCGAAGAGTTCCTTGAACATCGTCGGGAAGTTGATCTTGACCTGGGCGAAGGTTTCGGAGAAGAGGCGCTTGGTCTCGGTGTTGATGCGCTCGATGACTTCCAGCAGCTCGGTTTTCGAGGAAACGAGGTCGTCGTGCTGGTTCTTGAGGAAGTTATATCGTTCCTCGAGTTCCTCGAACTCCTCGATGGCGTCGAGATTGACCGGGCCCATCGAGTCGAGGCGGCGCTTGATGTCGGTGACGATGGATCTCGACGAATTCCCAGTCCGGCTCGCCGGTCGATTTCGCCGGGGATTTCCATGTCGTCATCGTTGGTGCCATCCACGACCATGGTCGGGCATTTCGTCCTCGTCCTCGGCGCTTCCGTCCGGATTCTCGCCGGACTGACGATCGACTGCCGGCCGCCGCGGGCTTGCAGGGCTTTCTGCGAGGCGATGCTGGCGAGCAGCGCGTGGGCGTCCGGCTCGAAGGTGGCGAGATCGATCTGATGGCGTTCCTGGATGGCGGTGGTGAGGCTTTCGAGGCGGAGGTCGAGCTTGGTGGCGGCGACTTCCTCGCGGCCCTTTTGCTCGGCGACTTTCGCGTGATCGCGGCGGACGGCGGCGAGTTCGGTTTCGGCGGTTTCGATGGCTTCGAGCAAGTCCGCGCGGCCGGCGGCGCGGGTGTTGATTTCCACCTGCAGGTCTTCGACTTCGAGCCGGTGGGTTTCGCATTCCTCGGCGAGGCGGGCGTTTTCGGCGATGGCGGCCTCGATGCGCTGGGTGAACGATTCGATTTCGGTTTCGCGGCGGATCGAGATTTCGCGGAGTTCCGAGAGGCGGGCCTCCATCGGCTTCTGTTGTTCCTCGGCGGATTGCTTGGCGCGGCGCTCGACGGCGAGGTCGGTGCGCAGTTCGTTGAGCGCGGCGTTGAGATCCTGCTCGCGGCGGACGGCGGCGTCGGACTCGGATTGCAGGCGGCGGCTTTCGCTTTCGAGCGCTTCGAGGCGCTCGCGGGCGGAGGCGAGTTCGCCTTCCATGTGCTCGCGGCCTTCGGCGGCGGCGCGCTCGCGGTTGTCGAGTTCGCCGCGTTCCCAGCGGACGTTCTCGACCTTGGTTTCGAAATTCTCCACCTCGCGGGTGGCGAGGCTGAGCTGGCCTTGGAGGGTGGAGAGCTCGACCTTCTGGCGCTGCAGGCGTTCGCGGGAAACCTCGACCTCCTCGCGCAGGCGTTCGAGCCGGGCTTCGAGTTCGGTCGACGCGGTTGCGGGCGGCCTCGTCGGCCTTCGGTCAGCGCTGCGACCTCGGCCTCGAGCGCGCGGACCTCGTTGCTGGAGTTCGAGCACCGAGGTCGTGCCTTCCTTGGATGCTCCGCCGCGCAGCATGCCTTCGCCGGTGAGCATCACGCCGGCGAGGGTGACGAAGGTGACGCCGGGATGGCTCGGGCGGAGGCGCAGCGCGGTGGCGAGGTTCGGCACGATGAGCACGTTTTCGAGCAGGCGCTCGATGACGCCGGAAATCCGCTTGTCCGACTTGATGCGGTCCAGCGCCCATGCGGTGGCGCCTTCCGGCAGCGATTCCATCTGGGTGCCCTTGGAGTGGGGGACGAAGGTTTCCGGGCAGCACGGCGGCGATGCCGAGCTGCTTCTCGGTGAGGCGGCCGATGATCGCCTCGGCGGCGGCCTGGTCCTGGACGAGCACCGCGTGCAGGTGGGTGCCGAGCGCGGCCTCGATGGCGCGGGCGCAGGTGTTGTCCGCCTCGATGAACGAGGCGAGCACGCCGTGGATGCCGGGCTTGAAACGGTCCGGCATCGCCGAGGCCGCTCGAGCACGTTCTGGGTGCCCTTTTCGAATCCCTCGCCGCTGTCGACGAGCTGGCGGACGGCGTCGAAGCGGGCGGATCGCTGGGCGAGCACCTTGTTGGACTCGACGGCTGCGGTGCGCGCGGCATCGAGATCGCCGCGGGTGTGCTGGTAGGCGCGCTCGGCGCATCTGGAAGGCTTCTTCAAGCTCGGCGAGCTGCGCGCCGGTGGCTTCCACCTGCTCGGCGATGCGGACGCGCTCGGCGCGGAATTCCTCGAGTTCCAGATTCAGGCGCTGTTCCTCGTCGGCGAGCTGGCGGGCGCGCTCGCGGGTGCCTTCGAGCTGGGAGAGCGCGCTTTCGATTTTCGCCTGCAGGGTGGCGATGACGGTCTGGCAGCGGTTGGCCTCGCCGCGGGTTTCGCGGAGGGCGGCTTCGATGCGCTCGCGTTCCTCGCGGGTGCCTGGCGTTGCGGTGCTTCCTGCCTCGGCGAGCGTGAGTTCCTTTTCGGCGATCAGGCGGGTCGAGTTGTTCGAGCGACTCGTTGGCGGCGATGAAGTCGAACTCCTGCTGGGCGAGTTTTTCGCGGGTGGCGGCGATGTCCTCGTGGTTCTGGCGGATGCGGGATTCGAGTTCGGCCTTGCGCTCGTCGTTGAAGGCCATGCGGCCTTGGGCGGAGTTGAGGGCGTTGCGGTGCTCGTTGAGCGGTGGCGGAGTTCGGCGAGTTCGCCCTCGAAGGTGCGGGCGGCGGCGCGGGCTTCGGTGACGGCTTCCTCCTTGGCGGGAAGCTGCGTTTCAAGCTCGGTGTCGCGCACTTCGAGGCCGCGGATCGAAGTCAGCAATTCGTCGCGCTCGGCGGTGAGTTCGACGAACTTGCGGTGGCCGAGGTGGGTGTCGAGCACGCGGGTGTCGGCGGCGAGCGCCTGGTAGCGGCGGGCCTTGGCGACCTGGCGCCTGAGGGAATTCATCCGGCGCTCCTGTTCGGCGAGCACGTCGGAAACGCGGAGCAGGTTGGCCTCGGTGTATTCGAGTTTGCGCAGCGCCTCCTTTTTCTCGCGCTTGAATTTGGTGATGCCGGCGGCTTCCTCGAACACCGCGCGGCGTTCCTCCGGCTTGGACGAGAGGATCTGGTCGATCTGGCCCTGCGCCATGATCGAGTAGGCGGTGCGGCCGATGCCGGTATCCATGAGCATGTCGTGGATGTCCTTGAGGCGGCAAAGCGTGCCGTTGATCCGGTATTCCGAGCGGCCGTCGCGGAACACCCGGCGGGTGATCGCCACTTCGTTGAAATCCACCTTCAGCGATTCCTCGCAATCGGCCATGGTCAGCGTGACCTCGGCCATGCCGAGCGGCTTGCGTTTTTCGGTGCCGTTGAAGATGACGTCGGCCATTTCGCCGCCGCGCAGGGCTTTGGCGGAGGTTTCGCCGAGCACCCAGCGGATGGCATCCACCACGTTGGATTTGCCGCAGCCGTTGGGTCCGACGATGCCGGTCACGCCTTCGGCGAATTCGAACACGGTCTTGTCCGCAAAGGACTTGAAGCCGTGGATTTCCAGAGTTTTGAGATACATTCAGATAGGAGGTTGGGGTTCCGCCCGAGAGGGAAGTGGGCGTTCGGAACGCTAGACCGGGTTTCGGGCTTTCGCAATCACGCAGCGGGAAATAAACGACATGTTGTGGCTTGATTAAAGCATGAATACCATATGCTGTGTTTAAAGGTATTTCAGGAACCTAAACTACTTTACACGGGCATCGGATTCAACTGCCAAATTTTGGACACGGGTGGCGAATCATTCTTGGCAAGCGGACGAAGGGTCTGCGGGAACCTGGTCGTCATGATTTTTGGCCCGAATGACGTGCTCCGAATCGAGGTTTTGATGTGGAAGATTTCCTCTTCGGCCGGTTTTCGGATTGCCTCCAACCGCTGCCCGGAGAGCATCGCGATGCATGGCGTATTCGGCAGACCGGGCATTCGAGTTGATTTCCTCCGCGCACGAACGCGGCCGCCTGGCGCACGCGTTTCTGATCAGCGGAGCGCACGGCTGCGGGAAGGAGCATCTTGCGGCGCGGGTGATCCAGCTCGTCAGCGGCGCGAAGGAAGCCGCGGGTTTCGATCTGTTCGGCGAGCCGGTGGTGGTGGAAACCCCGCCGCTGGATGAGCTGGAAAGCGGCTGGGTGCGGGTGGTGCGGCCGCGCATGAAATCCCGCCGCATCGGCGTGGAGGAAATCCGCAATCTCGAGCAGACGCTGCACCTCGCCGCACCCGGCGGAGCCTGCAAGGTGGGCGTGATCACCGAGGCCGACCGCATGAACGACCAGGCCGCCAACGCGTTTCTCAAAACTCTCGAAGAGCCGCCGAAAAACACCCTGCTGCTGCTGCTGACGGCCAATCCCCAGCGCCTTCTGCCGACGATCCTCTCGCGCTGCGTCCGGCTGCCGCTGCTCGGCGGGACGCCGCTGCTCTCCGAGGGCGGCGCGGAACTCGTCTCGGCGCTCAACCACGCCGCGTCCCGTGGTTTCGGCACGCCGGTGGCCGCGCTGCATCTGAAGGCAACCTTCGCCGCGTTCCTCGCCCGTTCGCGCGAGGCCGCCGAAGACGCCGCCAAAGCCGCCGCCAAGGAGGAAACCGCCGCCTACCGCGACGCCACCGACGGCACCTGGCTGAAAGGCCGCGAGGATTTCCACAAGGCCGCGGCCGAGGCGGAATATCTCGACGCCCGCAACCGGCTCTTCGAGGTCCTGCTCTGCGTGGATGGCCGATCTCCTCCGGATGAAGGTGAAATCCGGCGGGCTCGATTTTCCGGATTCCGCGCCCGCGTTGACGAGCCATCGCGGAGGCCGAGTCGGAAACGAAGCTGCTCCAGCGCATGCAGTCGCTCGAATCGCTGCGCCGGACGCTCGAAACCAACGCCTTCGAGCCGCTGGCCATCGAGGTCGGCTTTCTCAAGGCGTTCGGTTGACCGCTTTCAATACTCGCCGGTCGCCGGCACCGGCGTCCTCATGCGGTGTGGCGATGGTTTCCAGCCACTGGTCGAGGCCGTCGAGCACGCGCAGGATGCCGGCGGCCCATTGGCCGTCCGCCCATGACGGGCCGGCGAGTTCCAGCAGGTGGTCGAGCGCCTCGTGGTTCAGGAACGGCTCCAGGCCGTAGCCCGGCATGATCGCCGATTCGCCGCGGGCGGGATCGATCGCAAGCAGCAGCGCGTGGTTGTCCTTTCCGCGACGACTGCCGCCGTCGAAAGCCGCGGCGTTGAACAACCAGAAGACGTGCATCGAAAACGGATGTTCCTGCGGGAAACTCATGCATCACCACCTGCATCGTCAGTTCGGGAAAACGCTGCCGCATGGCCGCGATCCGGCGCTTGATCTTGGCGTGGTCCGACGCGCCGAGCGAGTGGGTGGTGTCCGCCACCATCGGCGTGAGGCGCGGCACGGCACCGAGCGAGCGCGCAGGTCCGCGGATAGGTAAGGCGGCAGGACGGGCACTCGGGAGCACTGGCATGGAGCGGAATGTGGCAGAACGGGCAGCGCATCGGTATGGCGGCGATTGTAGGCGGCCGACTCGGCGGAAACGAAGCGAAATTCACTGGCAACGTCTCAGTTGGCGGTGTATTGGGGTAGCTGTGGCTTTTGTCGCGATCCCCCTCCCGCGCAGACGCATTTCCGACCGCGGATTCGTGCTCGTGGCGAGCCTTGTCCTGATGATTCTCCTGGTGACGCTCGCCTTGGGCATGCTGTCGTTGGCCACGGTGGAACTCCGGCGCTCGACCTCGGAAGAAGCCCGCGTCGGCGCCCGCGCCAACGCCCGCCTCGCGCTTGCCCAAGCCATCGGGCAGTTGCAGAAAACCCTTGGCCCCGACCAGCGGGTTTCCGCCACCGCGGAGATCCTTGGTGGCAACCCGGAGCAGCCCCACTGGACCGGAGTCTGGCGCAGCACCAAGGAGGACGGCTCGTCGTTTTTCACCCGAAACGACCTCGCCGGAGGTTTGAGCGACGCCCGCTGGCCTGCGAGATCCACGCCTGCGGATCGTGTCATGGAATGGCTGGTGAGCGGTGTGGGAAATCCCATCGCTGGGCCGGGCGGCGATTCCGCCCTGATGCTGCGCGACGGCGACGCCAGGGTGGAGGTTCCCAAGGTCGCGGTGGTTCAGGGTGACGGCTCGGTAGCGGGGGCATCAGGCGTGGTGGACCGGCGACCTCGGCGTGCGCGCCAATATCGGCAGTCCGCGATCCGCAGGAAGACGTCACGCTCGGTCGGCGGGATCCCGGCGGCGATGGATGGTATCGCATCATGGCCTCGCAGGCGGTGGACACCGCTCTCATGGCGGTGCGCGTGCGTTTCCGAGCGAATGAAACGGCCCGTTTCGTCAGTGGAAAGAGCGTTCCGCTCGCCTCCGCCGGCGGTGCGTGGAGCCGGCGGCACGCGTTTGACTACACCGTGGATTCCATGGGCGTTCTCGCCGATGTGGCCCACGGCGGGCTGAAGCGCGATCTCACCGCCTGGTTTTCCTCCGAAGGCGATATCCCGGCATGGAAAAACCTTCCCGGTCTCAAGGACGACGATCCGCTGGTGACGGAGGACGCGGAGGAATCACCCTTTCGTCATGGAAAAACCAGCCCGCGTTTCGGCCTGCTGCGGGACTGGGCGCGGCTGGGCGTTCCGTTTTCCGGCAGCGACGTGGGGGCGCGGCTGGCCGATATGGGGTCCGCCGGCGAGACCAGCGAGACCTACTCGCTCGCAAACGAAGCCCCGGTGAAACTCGACGGAAACGCGCGGGCCGACCTGCAGCCGATTCTCGTCGAAGCGACGGACTTCACCCAGATCAGCACCTTTACCATCGCGGGGCACGATCCGCCGCTGTACCAACTCCGTCATCATCATTATCCGCGTGTGGTGCTCTGGAATCCCTACAACGTGGAACTCGAGTTCGCCCGCGCCATGATCATGATTCAGGGCAATGGCCGCCAGGAAATGTGGACGGACAACGACTATCTCGATTCGCAGGGCCGCCTTATTTATTCGTTCCCGGCCCAGTGGCTCTCCTTCGAAGGCGGCCGCAGCACTTCGTTCAACTTGAGCGGGAGGGGGATCTTCAACACCGATGGATATAACGATCCCTACATCGGAGCTTATTACTTCGCCATTCCCGCGACCCGCTTCGCGCCGGGCGAGTGCCTCGTTTTCTCTCCGGCGCGAAATGCGGAATACGATTGCCTGAGTCCCTACCGGCCGGGACCGTACAACCTGAATGCGAACGAATTGAGCTGCGAGGTCGCTCCCGATCCGTCGCGGAGTTATTATATATCCGGCACCGATATCGACGGAGGAACCCCCTATCGGCCGTCGGCCTTCTGGTTCGCGCCGACCCCCTACTGGTCGCTCGCCGGACGCAATGGCGTGGAAAACCAGGGCGACGACGCCCGCGCGGTTCTGAAACACGTCGGCTCGCGGAGCACCATTCACTTCGAGGAGTTTCGACAGCCTGCCGCAGATCGCCGTCGTTTCCGTCTCGCTGCAATACGGCGCCGGGCGCGAGCCGCGGATTTCCTGGAGCAAGCATGCAGAAGATGCCCGTTGAAATGCTCGATCAGGACCAGCCACGGCCGACCGTGATTCCCAACGTGCGGACGCGGGAAGGCGTGCGCCTGCGCTGGTTCCACGAGCATCTGTCGAACCTGTATCAACTCCGGCCCGCTTTCCGGAACGCCTCATTTCGAGGATGCGCTGCTGGGAAACTGGAATCCGCGCGCCGCGTTCGCCGTCCGCTCGCCGTGGGAAAACATCGCCGGCACCCTGCCGGAATCCGGGACCGCCGGCGGGCCGTGGTTTTTCGGCGCCTACACTCGGGACCTCTATGACCAGGCGGTGGGTTGGGACGAGCAGAGCGCCCGTGCTGTCGGACGGCCGCTATCATGGGAACCCCTTCGGCCCGCCGCAGGAAGGTGCGGGGAGTTATGTGCTATTCGACGTGCCGCGGTTCGAGACCGGCGTCCTTTCCATCGGCCAGCTCCAGCACGCGAAGATTTCCGCGTTCATCTGGCAGCCGTCCTCGTTGGCGGCTTCGCGGCCAGGGTAGACGAGGGCATTGCGGACTCGTTTGTCGGTGAAAACCTGTTCGCCCCAGGCCTCTAGGGAGGCATTGGCCAGGGAGTCGCGGCTGAGCAGCTCTAACGATTTAGCCACCTCCGAGGCCGAGCCCTGGTCGGCCTCGGTGAGATCAACCTCGAACAGCAGCTTCTCCTCCATGTTGACCGGTTCGTTGGTCTTGTAGACGCGGTAGGAGAGGCCGTTGGTCAGCACGCACCACACGATGCCTTCGTTGTTGGCGTAGTTGACGGTCTGGAAAATGAAGGCCTTGTCATCCAGCCCTTTACCGACCGCTTTGGCTTCCAGGAAGAGCCTGAGGTCGCCGTTGATCTTCAAGGCGTAGTCGAGCGAAGTCCCGTCAAAGACCCGGTATTCGCGCTCGACCTGATCGAGGTCGGCCGTATCCCAGCCAAGGGCAGCGAGAAGAGGCTCGATCAGCAGGGCCTTTGTGTTGGCCTCATTGCCGCCCGCGCCCTTCAGCTTCTTAGCGGTCTCCAGGACCTTTGACACTGTTGTGGAGAGAGCCACCCAGGCGATGTTATGCCGGAACGGGGCTGGAAGAACCGGTGCGGGATGTCTGCGGCGCCCCGTTGCAATCCCGCATGGCGTCTCGAGCTCGTTGGGCTTACGTTTCCAATGCGCGAGGACCGGAACCGAATTCCGACTGGCCGATAGCTCATGGCAGTGCCCCGGCACGCGAAAGGAGCAGCGCGTACCCCGCGGCTACATGCGGTCACACCGCGGCGTCCGGCGGCAGCACGACCCGGTAAGGGACGTTATCCAGGATGCTGGCCGGCTGGGTCGATCAATCACCATCAGTCCTTGAGCCAGTTGAGCGCTGCCTCCGCAGCCGGCAGGATCGGGGTATCGGCATCAGCGGCGATGAGGCGGGCCCGTACAGCCTTGGACACCCCCGGGTACTTCTGGCACAGAGCTTGATAGGCCTCCTCCCCGAGGACCTGGCGCAGCACCCCCTCGTAGTCAGGCTCAAGACACCAGGCCTTCGTGTTCTTCGACGGGTCGTCAAATGCAGCGAGCGACTTGTTCAGTTCCTGCTCCTCGTCACGCCTGTCCTTGAACGATCCTGAGTCCCGGTCGTACACGATTCCCGTCGGGATCCCGAATGAAGCAGCGATCTCCGCGAGCGGGAGGAGGTTCGTCTTACCGCCCGACTCGATTATGGATGCCCCCGCGCGATCGAGGTCGATTTTGAGTCGCGCGCTGTACTCCGGCAGCGCGAGCTTTTCCGTGTCACCTTCGACGACCAGAAGCCGGCGCGCGAAGAACAGCTCGCTTCGCTCCGGATCAACCTCCTTTCGGAGCTTCTCGGCGAGGCCGGTGTCGCCTCAAGGTCGCTCGCTGTTCTCGTGGTCTTGCCATCGCGCCGCCGAATCAGCCGGACATTCTTGAACCAGGGATGCCCACGAAGTAGGGCGAATGAGTCGCGTAGATGACCTGGTTGGTCGCACTGATCGCGGTCAGCGTTGAGGCCAGAGCCCGTTGCGATTGCGGATG
Organism: uncultured Chloroflexia bacterium; assembly: GCA_963822235.1. Taxonomy (GTDB): domain Bacteria; phylum Chloroflexota; class Chloroflexia; order Thermomicrobiales; family Thermomicrobiaceae; genus CALAGB01. The sequence goes on along the minus strand of CAWGGU010000001.1, from coordinate 15,153 downwards.
AAGCGAAATCTCTGGCTCTTCAATGAGGAACACCGCGCCCTGCTTCTTGCGTTTCTCGTATGCCTCAAGAATCGCCATGAACACCGCGTTCTGGAAGCCTTGTCCGAGGCTCGTCGCGTCGACCGTCAGGCCAGCTTCAGTGAGCTGGAGTTCGAGTGCGCGGTAGAAGTCGATCGTGGGCAGTGGGCCGAATGGCAGCATTCGACCGTCGGTGCCTGGAGTGAAACCGAGCTGCCGTAGCGCATTCCTATTGATGTCGTCCTCGAGATCTTGGAACTCCTGCGTCCGCAGCAGGGCCATTGCCGGATTCATCAGCTGTCCCCAGCGCTTCGCCCGCGGCATGATCTTCGACTTCCCCTCGTACGTCACCTCGACCGTGCTATTCGGGATCGTTGAAGTCCCGGTTGATGTCATCCAGCAGTGTCCGAAGCACCGAATAGCGGGCGGCCGGGAGCTGGTCTCGGAGCTGCCGGTCGGCCCGGATGTAGATCAGCGGCAATGCGTCTTGGATCTCTCGGGGATCGAGTGGAGCGGCTCGGGCACCCCCGGCCTCCCCCGTCCTTCTGACCGACGTGGGTCGAGGCCACCTTCTCGTTCTTGTCGAGACAGGCTTGCTCCAGCCGCGGCTCGCCTGCGCGCCCCTTCTCCTTGTACCTAGTCAGGCTGAACCGCACTGCATGGATCGCGGTCTTATCCAATGCCTTCGTCTTCTGATACTGGTACGGCGGATCCAAGAAGGCCACGATCTCGACATCGTTCGCGGGGTCGTGCATAAACCGGTCTTCGTCTGGCCGGAAACGGGTTACCGAGGCCCAGTCGTAGCCGAGCACGCGGTGGAGTGCGAGCAGGATGTTGCTCTTGCCGGCGTTGTTCGGGCCAACGAGAACGCAGCAACGCGAGAAGCCTCGAGATCGAGCTGACCGGACGACCGAAAGTTCTTGATTCTCAAGCGGAAAATTCGCACTAGCGGTCTTCCCAATCATGCCCCGCCGTCCGGCCGACTCAATGAGCCTGGCCGTCGAGCTGCAGCAACTCGGTCTCGTGGCAGGCCGGTGTGGCCAAACCAGAGGCGACCTCGCAGGTCCGCCAGCTCCTTTCGCGCGACAAGCAGGCGCGATGGCGACGAAAGCTGTTAAGCATGTGTCGCCCTCGGGGCCGCCAAAGGCCGCCCTGACTGGCGGGAGTACGACGAAGCCCCCGGTTAGCCGGGGGCTTCTCGCGTCAGCCTCTGCAGCGATGGCGAAACGGCTTCCACCGGCGGTTCACACTCCGGGAGCGGTCTGCCAGACCACCTCGGCGACGCGATCCCGGCGCGCCGGACTGAGGGCCGCCACCGTCAGCGTCTCGGTGTGGATCCCTGCCTCCTTCGCGATCCGCTTCGCGAGCGCGTCGGCACGCCGCACCTGCTTGCCGTGGCAGCCATTGCGCCGACCGGGCAGGTAGGCGAGTAGATCGACCACCGGCATCCTCTGCGCCGCCGGATGGTCGAGCGCGTCGCGAATGTCGATCCGACGCCGTTTCAATCCTTGGCGAATCTCCGTCCGCGCGAGACGGATCGCGTTCCCGCGCCGCAGCACCGCCAGTCGCTCCTCCGGCGTCATCGCTTCCCACCGCCGACCGTTGGAGAGCCGCGGCGGGCCAGCCGCTTGGGCGGACGCCCGCCGGCGATCAGTTCCGGCGCATAGCGCCGCACCTTCTCGCGGTTGCAGCTCAGACAGCTGCACTCCGGCAGCGTCACGCCGGTGTGGATGCAGCGCCGCGCGCTCATGAGATCGCCTCCCTGACGCGGCTGCCGCGGGCCAGCAGCACCTCGAGCGCCTCGGCGCTCATCGGCGGGTGGCCAAGGTCGGCGGCCTGCCGCGTGTAGTCGGCGACCAGCGAGCGAAGGTGATCGCCCGGCTGGATGTTCGACTCGACCAGGTAGCTGCGCCCGGATCCGTTCTCCGGGCGGTCGACGATCTGATCGATCGCGACCTCGCCGTGCGCGCGGCGGCGGCCAACCGCGACCAGCAGCCGCGGGCCCTCCTCGACCTCGTAGCGCGCGATCGGCACGCGGATCGGCCTCACCGCTTCGGTGGCGCTCATGGCGTTGCTCCTCTCGTTCGGGGACGGCATGGAGCGGCCCACCGCGCCGCCACAGGGGCCGCCGGAACCCGCGCGAAGCGCGGGCGCCTCGGCGAGGGCCGAAGGCCCTTGCAGGCGGCCCCGGCGGCGCGAAACTGGCCGCGGTGCCGTCCCCGTGATCTGGAGAGGAGCGAAGCGCCACCTTTCCCCTTGAGGCCGTGGCTGTCGTTTCTCGCCCCATCGCCCTCTATGACGAGGTTGGCCCCGTTCTGACCCAACAAAAAGAGAGCCGCCGCCCGAAGGCGGCGGCTCTCGATGCGCCCGTGCCGCTGTCGCTACGAGCGCTTCTTGCCGCGCTTCGGCTTCACCTCCTTGATCTCCTCGGCAAGCAGCTCGGCCGGGTCGTTTCCGACCCCGGCGTGCCAGTGGATCCGCCTCGACCGGGGCAGCTCGCGCTCGTCGGCGAGCGCCGCCGCGATCAGCGCGTCCGTGATCACCTCGAGGACCTCATCGACCGTCTTCGCTCGCTCGATTGAGTCGAGCAGGTACTGCCTGCACTCCTCGGCGTCCTTGTAGGTGACCTTGCTGCGCTCGGAGCCGTTCTTGAGCGTGGTCTGCTCGACCTCGCGCAGCTGCGGCATCACCAGCCGCAGCCCGGCTCCGGCCAGATCGCCGTTGTCGGCGATCACCCGCCGCGCCAGCACCTTCGCCCGGTTCAGCCGATGCGCCTTCCGGCTCTGAGCGCCGCGGCGCTTCACCAGCGCCACGCCGAGCTCGGCGTTGAAGGCCTCCGCCCTCTCCGCCTCGCGCTTCGCCGCCTCGCGCTCCTTGCGGCGCTCCGCGCGCTCGGCCTCGCGGAGCTGCTCGGACGCCGGCGCCCCGGCGTCAACCTCGACACCGGCATCCTTCGCCTTCTCCTTGGCGGCCTTCTCGGCCGCCTTCTCGGCCCGCTCGACCGCCTGCGCCGCCAGATCGACGGCCAGTTCTGAGTCGACCAGGTAGAGCTGATCGGAGCCGAACTCCCAATCGCTGGGCAGCTCGATCAGCTTGCCGGACGCCCGCAGCCGATCGACGTCCTGCTCCTCCAGGCGGAAGTGCAGGTGATCGACGTAGTGCGAGCGGCCCGAATCGACCGTCTGCTCCAGCCGCACCTCCAGCTCCGTCGCCTTCTCGACATCGGGAACCAGCTCGCGGATCGTCGCGCCGGTCGAGACGTCCCGGATGAACGGGGCGCCCTCCCGCACGCACAGCGCCCGCAGGATGTCGCCGGGACGATCGACCAGGTCGCTCGCCTCCGCATCCTCCGAGAGCGCCAGCTCGCAGGCCGCAACCGCGACCTCCGGGCTCGCCTTGGCGATCGCCCGCAGCTGCGGCTCCGCCGCCAGCGGGATCTCGCCGCTGGCGATCCCCGCGTGGCAGCCCTCCGGCAGCGCCAGCAGCCGAAGCCGCTTGCTGACGAACGGCACCGGCTTGCCGACCTGCTCGGCCAGCGCCTTGTGGGTGCCCAGCCCCTCGACCTCGGAGAGCCGCGCAAGAGCCTCGGCCTCCTCGATCGGGTTCAGGTCCTCGCGCTGGACGTTCGCGACCAGCGCGGCCGCGAGCGCGTTCTCGTCGTCTCGGACCAGGACCGGGACCTCCTTGACGCCGGCCTTCTTCGCGGCGCGCAGGCGACGCTCTCCGTCGATCAGGACGAAGTGCCCGTCCTCGCGCGCCACGGTCAGCGCCGTGGTGATCCCGTTCTTCTTGATCGAGGCGGCGAGCTGCTCCAGCGCCGCCTCGTCGAACTGATGCCGGGGGTTGAAGCCCTCCGGCACCTCGATCTCGGAGACCTTGACGGTGCTCGTCTCGGTGCTCGTGGCCATCGTTGCTCCTTTCGGTCCCCACCGCGAGCGGCGATGCCGCCCGCGGCGGGGCCAACGGCTCGAAGCTCCCGCCCTATGCGGGAGCCGGTGCCCCGGATCCGCACGGCAGGGCCGTGCCAAAATCCGGGCACGTCTTCGGCTCCCGTCAGGGCGGGGTGCGCCGTTGGCCCCGCTGGCCAGCTCGGCGCTCCTGCGGCGGGTCAGCGCAGCAGCGGGCCCGCTCGCTCAGACGACGTGGCAGGTCGGGCAGGAGCGTCGGCGGTTCGGGTCCTCCCGCCGCAGCGACAAGCACGAACAGCCAGCGGCCGACCCTGATCCTCATCCGACCCAGAACCTCGGCCCGTCCGGGCGGCGGTTGGCAAACGAGGCGAGGGCGTGCGCCGCGCCGGGGTCGTAGGGCCCGCGGGACCGACTCCGATCCTTGAAGGAGCGGCAGGTCGAGCAGAGAGCATCCTCATCACCTGGCTCGGCCGGATCGCGGCGGCAGTTGAGGCAGCGCACAGTCGCCAGCCCTCGCCGCGATGCCTCGCGCTCGATCTCCTCGCGCTCGTAGCCGCCGACCTCGCGGCCGAGCTGGTAGACGATCGCCTTGTCCGACATCTGCGCCAGCTGGCGCCGGCACATCGCGCGGAACTCCTGCTCGTGCTCGCTCTTGCTCCGTCGCGTCCATGGGGCGGAGTATCCGGGCCAGCCGCGGGCAAGTCCAGAGCCAATTGGCCCAGTTTTGTTAAGGCCGACGAGCCGCTACTCCTTTTCGCGCAAGGCGGAGCCTGCAACGCGCCTACGGCAGTCAAACAGGCGCACGCCCGTTCAATCAGCTGGCGGCAGGTGGAATAGCGAGACGTGCAAGGTCGCGTGTCGGTCTGGATCGCCAGGCCAGCGCATCTCGCAGCGCAGTTCCGTCTCCTCTCCCTGCTCGTCGAAGGTGACGAACTCGGTGTGCTCGGCCAGCGCCACCCTGGCTTTGTCCATTATCGCCGAGAGATTCTTCTCGCGTACGAAGACGATCAGCGCCAGCTTGGTATCACGCCAGGTGGCGTAGGAGAAGAGCTGATCGAGAGCAGACTGAAATCCCTTTACGCCTGACCACCACTTGCACTCGGCGATGAAGATGTTCCGGTCAGCGAAGCGGATCAGGATGTCCGTTTTGCCGGACTTGTTGAAGGCCTCTGCCTGACCGCTGCCCTCGAAGTGGGAATTCAACATCACGAGCAGCTGGTCGCGTAGCGATTCTTCGTCCTTATCGGCGTAGTCGCCCGGCGCTCGCTCCATCGCGTGGCCCATCTTGCGCGTGACGTCCAGCGCGTGCTCGTAGAGCTCGCCGACCAACGTGGGGTCAGGCAACGCTGGCTCGGAGGGTGCCGAGCCGCGTTTCGCGGGTTGTTCACGAACCCTGACCGCCGGCGCCGCGAAGGTCTTCGGCGCATCGTCACGGCTTCGAACCGGAATGCCGAGATCGTTCAGGTGCTCGAGGTCGCCCAGCACGCGCTCGCGGCGTCTATCAATGGCTTGTCTGGCCTCTCGCTCGAGGTTCGCGTTCCAGGAGTTGATCGTGCCCTCTGCCGAATTCAGCAGGGTTTCGATCTTGGTCAACTCTTGTTCGACCGGGGCCTTAACGTCGGGACGGCTATCGGCGGGATACGCGAACTCAAAGACGAGCTCGCCCTCACGGACCGCCGCCCGCGGCGGATTGAGCGATCGGCTTGAAGAAGCGAGGAAGAGGAAATCAGGATTTCCTTCCAACGGGACCCTGACCTCCACCCTACGCCCGGCGAACATAAAAGGGTTGGGACGGATCGCTGATCGCCCGCTGGAAGTGCTCATGCGAGACGTCGACCTGCTCTTCGCCACGATCGTTCAGGTACATCTTGTCCCGGAGAACAGTGACCGCGGTTACCCGCGGACTCCTCGGCGAGAGCCTTGGCCCAGCTGTCGGCATCGACGTTGAGAAGGTAATTCCTCGTCCGCTGAATGGATCTTGCCGAGGACAGCTTCCTGGAGACGGACCTGGAGATAGTGCGTGGAGCTCGGCGCTGCAGAAGAGCAGGTTGTCGTCGCGGGCGAACTGCATCAGGTCAGAGTAGGACTGCATGCGGCTGCCGGCCGCGCCGAAAACAAGCGCAACTCCCTCCCTCCATCAGATCGGATAACACAGCATGAGACCGCCGCCCGAGGGCGGCGGTCTCTGTGAGCGTCGTATGCGATCGGGCCTAGAACTCGGGCTCGCCGTCTTCCTCGGCGCCGACGCCGGCCGGGACCGGCTCCTCGCTCGGATCCGCACCGTCTGACTTCGGGGTGAGGAAGTCGAGCTGGTCGCTGATGATCTCGACGCCGTAGCGCTTCTGGCCGTCGGTCTCCCACTCGCGGGACTCCAGCCGGCCCGTGACGCCGACCCGGCTTCCCTTCGAGAGGTACTGCGCGGCGTTCTCGGCGCGGCCCGCGAAGGCGGTGACGTCGAAGTAGTTGGGCTTGTCGACCCACTGCTCGCCGTCCTTGCGCCGGGTGTTGACCGCGAGGCGCATCTTGCAGACCGAGGTCCCGGACGGGAGGCTCCGAAGCTCGGGGTCCCTCGTCAGGTTGCCGATCAGGTGGACGCTGTTCATGTGCTTCTCCTTTGTTGCTCCCGCCGAGGCGGGGTCGTTAGGAACTTTCGGAGCGATCCAAAGCCGCCTGCGGCGGCCACACTCGGAGCGGAGGAAGTCCGTCTGCGACTCCTGCAGGGGAGCGCCGTGGTGAAGCACTCAGCGCCCGATCGGCGACGGGGACCCCGGCTCGACCGGACCGGATCGTGTAGCTGCGCCGCTGCGGTCGAGTCAACCCGGCCAAGGCCGGGTCCGGGCGCCTGACGGCGCCCTTGACACGCCCGCCCGCCGCAGCTCTTTGGCTGGTCAAGTCCCGGCTGGGCCGGGAGTGCGGAAGGGAAGCTGGGGTTCTCGGCTGGTTGGCGGTCATCCGAGGGGGGCGGCGTAGACCTCGATCACAGCGGCGACCAGGAGCGCGCCGGCTGCGAGCGCCACCGCGCGCAGCAGCAGGCTGGTGCGGTCGGTGGGCTCAGAGACCCGCAGCGAGAGCCAGGCTCCGGCGCTCAATGCGATCCCGCCCCACTCGAAGGGCAGGTGGGGCAGATAGCGGACGAGTTCTGGCCCGCTGCGGGCGAACGCGTAGCCGACCGCCGCTCCGTTCGCGATCAGCGAAACGGTCACCACCAGGTCGCCGAGGTGGTCGAGGTAAGCGGTCCGGTCCCAGGCGAGCCCGCCGAGCCCGAGTGGGATTGCAGCGACCCAGGCGTTGTGGGCGAACAGCGAGGCCACCGCCCCGGGCGAGTCCGAGATCGCGTCGTGCGGGGCGCGATGAGAGGCGCCCAGGGCAAGCGCCAGGAGCAGCGCGAGCAGCGCGCTCGTGCAGAGCGCCGCGAAGCAGAGCGCCGAGTCGAGAACGAGGGTCGGGCCCGGCCGAGCGCGAAGCGTGAGGGCGGTGATCATTGCGGCTGCCAGTCGCTCAGGAGGTAGCCGCGCCCGCCCTGCTGCTCGAGGCGGGCGAGGTAGAGGCTGTAGTGGGGCGGCTCGCTCGGCGCTCCATGCTCAGTGAGCTGCTCGCGGGTCGTAACCAGGAGCTCGACGACGGCGCCGGTCGGGCGGGCGACGATTCGCGCGGCCAGGACGCTGCCGCGTGAGCCGCTCTGGCCGTCGCTTCGGGCCTGCTGGATGAAGGCGAAGTTGATCCTCGTCGCCAGCTCTCCGCGAGATGAGAGCGAGCAGCGTGGAGCGCTCTCGCGCCACCCCGCTCGGGCTGGTCGGCCGGTTGATCCAGGCCGCGGCGAACGCCCTCGCCACGGCGAGGGGCGCGCCGGGGCTCCCGCCCGCATCGCTGGGTCGCGGGAGACCCTCCGGGCCTTCCTGACCGGCGGGCTCGCTCCTCGTCGTCGTGTTCTCGGGAGGCTGGCTGGTCTGGGTGTTGGTCTTCGGGGCGGGCTCGCTCTGCCCCGCGTTTGCGATCCCAGCAATCGCGATCAGAAAGAGCACCACCGCCCCCAACAGCCAGCGGCGTCGGCTATCCGACAGGGTCCGCCCGCTCACTGCTTCTTTCCCTTCTTCGGCTTCGGTGCCGCCGGGGCTGGCGAGGTCGGAGCAGGAGCAGAGCCGACCGGGAAGACCTTGACCCAGGTGTCCGGTGGCACCAGCGCGGCCTGAGCGCCGGAGGAGCCGAGCCAGGAGACGTGCAAATGGGCACCGCAGGAGCCCGAGCAGTGGGCGGGATCGCCGTGGCCGCTTGCGCCGTTGTAGCCGATCCAGCGCACCCAGCCGGGCGCGCTAATCACCGGCGGCGAGCAAGCGTCGTCGCATCCGGGGCGCCAGCCGATGTCGCGGGCGAAGCGCTCGGTGCTCTCCTCCCAGGAATGCCCGCCCGCCGGGATCAGATCGAGGGAGAGGCCGTTTCCGTGGCTCAGGTGCCCGGCCTCGCGGGCTGCGCTGACGCGCAGGTGGTAGGTCGCGATGACAAAGAGCGCGTCGTCGTAGATCCGCGCGTCGACCGGCTCCGGCGAATGGCCGGGTGCCATCACGCTCTGCGGCAGCATCCGATAGGCGCGCGGCTGATAGAGCGTGTCGACCTGGTTCATGTTGGCCGGACCCGTGGCGCTCGGGCCGCAGACGCCGGCGCCGCCGTCGGTGATCAGCGGAAGCTCGCCGCCGGTCGATCCGGGGCCGCCTCCGCCCGCGCCGTACTGCGCAGCCTGGGCGAGCACCTCGTCCACGTACCAGTCCGCGTGGTTGTAGGCGAGGATCGCGTTCCTCACTTGCCCCTCCGATGCACGCGGATTGAGCCCGGAGGCGTGCAGGTAGTTGGCGGCCGCCGAAGATCGCGTCCCAGGGGTTGTAGGGGTCCTTCTTGCCGTCACCGTTTCCGTCCTGCCCGTAGGCCACCCAGGTGCCCGGCATGAACTGCATCTGCCCGATCGCCCCCGCGGAGGAGGGACCCATGTTCTGACCGAAGTCCGATTCGATGTGGTGGATCGCGGCGAGGATCCCGAAGCCCCGCGGCCCCAGCTGGTACTTCTGGGCGGCGGCCGCGTAGATCGGCACGAACTGCGGAGGAAGTCCCTTCGCCCCCGCCGGGATGGCGGCGCTGCTCCCGCCGCCGCAGCTGGCCGCGCTCGAGGCGCCTAGCAGCGCGGTGAAGAGGACGAACGGGAGCAGCACCAGGCAGACAAGGCCGATCGCCGTCCAGACGAAGATCCGGCCGAAGCCGCCGCCGCCCATCGCCTCTACCCGCCATCGACCGGCTCGCCGGCGCCTCGCGGCGCCGCTCCGTTCCCATTGGTGGCGTAGGCGGAAGTGTGGATCGCGCGCGCCTGCTCGCGATGCCAAGCGGGGTCGACCAGGAGGCGAAGCGCCCCCCAGGGGTCTCCCCCGCTTTGCTCCAGCGCCAGGTGGCGGATCGGCTGGTCGCGCTCGGGGTCGGAGGAGACCGACCAGTACTCCATGTCGGAGAGGTAGATCCGCACCCGGGCGCGGCCGTGGGCCTCGGAGTCGATGTAGGCCTCCGAGAAGTCGCCCTTCTGGGTCTGGAGCTCCTTGGTGATCGTCTCCAGGTCCTGGTCGTCGAGCCCTGAGGCCTCGCGGATGTAGTTGAGGGAGAGCCGCGAGGTGCGGAAGTAGACGCGCAGCACCGACTGGCTCACCAGGGCGTGGCCCTGCTCGTTGTCGAAGTCCTCGAGCTGCTGGGTGACGGCATAGAGCGCGCAGGACATGTGCCGGGTGCGCCGCGCCCATTCGTTCAGCCAGGCTCCTGCGGCTTTCGAGCGGAGCTGCGACCAGCTCTCGTCGATAACCAGGAACGCCTTGCCCGCCCACGGCCCCGCGTCCTCGTGGGCGCCGTGGCGGTAGCGCGAGCGCCGGCGCTGCATCGCCCGCCCCATGTGGTCGACCAGGGTGAGCATCACCGGCCCGGCCAGGTCGCCGTGAAGGCCGGCGAGGTCGCAGAGCAGAAGCGGCGACTCGGCGGGGATCGTGGTCTCCTCGTCGCAGAGCCAGGCGTGCGCGCCGCCCTCGCAGTAGGAGTGAAGCCGGGCGGCGAGGCCGCGAAACTTGGAGGCGATGTGCGGGTCGCCGTCCGGGTTGCCCGGCTCCTCCTCGATGGCGGGCCAGCTCGAGCAGCTCGCGCCGCAGGATCGACTCGCGCGCGCGCTCGCCGCTCTGCGAGACGACGTCGTAGACCCGCTGGATGCCGCGCTCGAGCAGCGAGCGATCCTCGCCCGATAGCTCGCGCTCGTCGGAGTCCCGCCCGGGATCCCCGATCAGCAGGGTGTGCAGGGCGAGCAGGAAGCGGACCTTCTCCGAGCTCACCCTGGCCGGATCGGGGACGTCCCAGGGGCAGAGCACCGCGTCATGGCGGTCGGCGCCGAAGTGAAGCTTCTCGGCGCCGGGCACCAGGTCGGCCAGGGCCTCGTAGTGGCCCGCCTCGCGAATCCCGGTCTCGGCGTCCTCCGAGGAGGAGCGGTCGACGATCATCCCCTGGGCGCCCCGCGCGATCGAGCGCATCAGGGTGGTGTTGACGAAGACGGTCTTGCCCCCGCCGGAGGCGCCGGTGATCAGGGCGACGTGGGTGCGGTAGGCGGGGTCGAAGAGATCGACCCGCTCGAGCGTCTTGCCGGGGATCGCGTAGCCGATCGGCACCCCGCCGCGCGAGCTGGCAGAGGTGGAGAGCAGCGGAACGCAGTCGGCGATGTTCCGCGAGGCGAAGGCCCGCGTCGCAGCGAGCGTGTCGGTGCCCAGCGGCAGGCAGCTGAGGAAGCTCTGCTCCCCCAGGAAGCGCCCGCCGTAGAGGCGCGCATTCGTCGCGCCCTCCATCTCGCGGGCGATCGCCCGGCGCTCGTCGTCGAGCAGCTCGGCCCGCTCGGCGGCGGTGCGCTGGGAGTGGATGATCGAGACGTCGTAGACACCGGACGCCGAGAGGCGAAGCTCGGCGTCGATCTCCCCCGCCTCGCGCTCCTGCTCGAACTCCTCCGGGCTGATCAGCTTCGCCTCGCGCTGCTTTCGCTGCAGCCCGGCCCAGATCCGGCGCCAGCGAAGCCGGTAGTGCCGCCGCGTCTTGGCCCGGTCGCGGGCGTAGATGTGGACGACCAGGCGCCAGGGCGGCGGCGCGGCCATCAGGTTGAGCAGCCAGTAGAGGGAGGTGGTGTCCGGCGGCGTGGTGACGTGCGCGATCGACTCGACCTGGCCGGCGTTGGGGTAGGCGATGTGCTCGGGGTCGGCGAGGTCGATCGCCGCGCCGCGCGTAACGGCGGCGAGCAGCTCGCCGCGGTGGCGGCGAGCCTCGTCGACGTCGGCGGTCACGAGCAGCCGGGGGAAGCGCTCGAATAGCTCTGCGGGATAGCCCTCCGAGCCGGGATGGAACCAGCGCCAGAGCAGCGCCAGGTACTCGGCGCCGTCGAGCTGGCGCGCCCGGCATTCCAGGCCGCGCAGGTCGCTGAGGATGTTGGCGGCGAGCCGCGAGGACTCGTACGCCGCCTTCTCGTGCTCGCGCAGGGAGAGCACGGTGCGGCCCGCCGGCGGAGTCGTGGCAGCTCGATCGCGGCCGGGCGGTGGCGGTAGGGGACCACCACCCACCAGCGCATCCGCACGGCGTTGATCGCTGCGGCCGAGCGACGGACCGTCTGCTCGAGGCCGTAGCCGAAGTTCTCCATCGCCTCGATCGCCGGCTGCTCGGCGCCCTCGCGACGCTCGGCGGCCATCGCCGCTCGAATCTCAAGCCAGTCCTGAGTCAGGGCGCGGCGCGGGTCGAGCGGCTCCGCCTCGACGATGAACTGCAGCGACTGGCGATCGGGGATGCGGGTGATCAGCTGGCGGAGCCGCTCGCGCAGGCGCTCGCGATGCTCGACGTTGCCGCGCCAGGGCTGCAGGACGTGATCGGCCTCGATCACCCGCACGTAGGTGCCGTCGCTGGTGATCGCGAGCCCGTCGGGCTCAAGCGCCGCCAGCGGCAGCATCCGCGCCAGGTCGCCTACGCGGCGGCGCTCGGCCGCGAGCTCCACGCCGGCGTCAGGCTCGCTCACGGTCCCTCCTCGAGCTCGAGCCAGGGAAGCTCGTCGGCGATCTCGTCGCGTCCGATCCCGGCCGGGGCCTCGTCGAGCACGACGACGCCGCGCTCGGGCGGATCGTCTCGCCGGAACCGCCAGCAGCGAGCGGCGGCCTGAGAGCGCCAGCGAAGCACCGCGCGCGACCAGCTCGAGCGCGGAGAGCGCGCCCTGCTCCCGGAGCAGCAGGAGCACCATCGGCCCACCGCCGAAGATGACGATCAGCGACACGTTCAGCCGCCATGGGAAGGGCGAGGCCAGCAGGAGCAGATAGGCGAAGCCGGCGGCGAGCACAACCGCTCCCCACTGCCCGATCGAGAGCCCGAGGAGCTTGGTCGGCTCATCGAGCGTTCGGTAGTTCGGGGTCACCTCGCTGCCTGCGTGGTCGGCGTCGCTCACCGGCCCTTCCCTCCGTCGCGTTCGCCGCGGCGGCCGCGGCGGGCGCTGCTTGGCGGGCGGCGGCTTCTTCGCGGGCCCCCTTGTGCTTCGCGGTCCGGCGCGCCGATCGCTCGGCTGGGCGGCAGGCGGCTGGCGGCCGGCAGACGGCGCTGGAGCCGCCGCCGCTCGCGATCGTCGCCGCTAGCCGTGGAGCGAACGGACTGCGGACTGGGGGTCGGCCCGCTCGGCTGGCCGGGCTGAGCACCGCTCACGGCCGCCCGCTCGGCGGCTGCCTTCGAGCCCGTCTGAGCGGCGGCGGCGCGCCGCCGCGCCCTTCGCGGCGGCGCCGGCGGCCTGGGCGCCCGCGCTTGCGCCGCCGGTCGCCGCCGCCGCCCCGGCTGTCGCCGCGGTCCTGTCGCCGCCCGCCCGAGCCGACCGCGCCGCGCAGCTCCTCGGCGGGCTCGCGGGTTCGCTGCACGCCCTCGGTGCGGCCGCCCGCCGCTCCCGGCGATCCGCCTCCTCCTCCGATGCGCGACGCTCCGGCGCTGCCGACGTTGTAGAGGCTGTGCGCCTTGTGGGCCGTCTGCGTGGCGCTCGGCGAGCTGCCCCCTCCCGCCCGCCGCGCCGCCCAGCAGTGCACCGGCGGTGAAGCTCGTGATCGTCGAGCTGGCAAAGCCGAAGGCCGAGAAGCCAAGCTTCACCGCGAGCGCGAAGGTCGCCAGCGAGGCGCCGAGCACCCAGAACTGGGCGATGAAGTTGCCGAAGGCCCCGCCCCGCCGCCGGCGTTGTGGACGTCCACCATCAGCGCCGCCGCGAGCGCAAACAGCAGCGCCCAGAGCGCCGGGCAGCGCGACCACCGCGGCGACGGCGATCACGTAGCCGCCGACCAGCTTTCGCCCGAAGGGCAGCGGATAGAGCGCCCCGATCAAGCCCGCCGATCACGAAGAGGAAGGCGGTGATCACCAGCAGCGCGATCTTCATCACCAGCATCGCCAGCAGTGCGAGGCCGACGAAGAAGCCGAGGACGAGGACGGCGAACTCGGAGATCGGCCCGAGCCCCGCCGCCCGCCAGGGCGAGGCCGGCCATCAGCTTCTTCACGCCATCGTCGACCCAGTCCAGCGAGAGAACGCCGTTGCTGACCAGCCCGGAGAAGTGGGTGATCGACTGCCATCCCCAGACGTAGAAGGCAAGCCAGGCGGCGGCGATCACAACCCGCCCGAGCACCTCCTGCGGGCTGTCGCCGTAGGCCGAGGGCGTCATCACGCTTCGTCCTCCCGCGTAGACCAGACCGAGCGGCAGAGCGCAGACGCCGATCCAAGTGAGCGTCTGGCGCAGCTCGTCGACGTGTGGGAGGTTGAGCTGATAGCCCGAGGCTGCCGACCTGGTTGCCGCTGAAGCTCGGCACGATGCAGAGCCACCTGATTGCCGCCATTCCGGCGTTGACGAAGCTCTGAGGGATCAGCAGGTTGACGATCGTCGCCAGCACTGTCACCAGCAGGTGCGCGATCGCGTCCGCGCCCAGCGAGATCCCGCCGAAGACGACGTCCTTGACTTTCTTCAAGCCGTCCCCGATCCAGTTGTCGACCGGGAACAGATCCGTGGCCAGGAGCGGGTGCGCGTGGGCCCTCGCGCTGGCCGGCTCCGCGGCGAGCAGGAGCATCGCCATCGCTGCCGCCAAGCAGATCGGTAGGGCAAGTCGCCGCATGGCCGAGGCCCCGGGCCCGGGATCGCCGCCTAGGCGGCGATCCCAGGCGCGAGGATGATCAGGCCGACACCCAGCGCGACCTTGGCCGCGTAGTCCTGGGCCCGGCTGTGGCCGAAGAGGAAGAGCCCGCCGATCAGCACCAGGCCGAGCAGCACGGAGGTGCCGACGATCCAGGTTGCGTTGTCGGTCATCTGGCTGATGAACGACTTGAACTCCCCCGCGTTCGGGGGCGCCGTGCCGTTCAACCCCGCGGCCCGCAGGCTCTCGGCGTGTGCCGCCAGGACGTAGGCCGCCAACAAGGCACCCAGGGCGGTGAAACCGATCCCCCTCCGGCGCTCCAGCAATGCGCTCATCTCGTCTCCTTCGCTTCCGTTCGGAGCGGGCAAATCGCCCGCGTCACCTCAGAGACGTGACGGGGCGCGCTTTGACCCAGCGAATTGGGTTCTTACGGATACTGCCCCCAAGAGCACGGATCCGCCGAGGGCCTTCTTAGCCTCGGTTCAGGCAACGGCTCGAGCGAGAGACGACAGGAGGACGCGAGATGCAGAAGCTGAGAGGGAAGCTCACCTATGCCAACGTCGCCGCGACGCTGGCTCTGATTGTGGCGGTCGGGGGCGGCTCCACCGCCATCGCCGTCAGCGTGAACGCCTCAAAGAAGACCGACGTCAACAAGAAGGGCAACATCCGCGCCGGCCGCGTCACCGCAAAGAAGCTGGCCGACGCCAACGTGACCGCGGCGAAGCTGGCCGGGATCGACGTGGTCCAGGCAAACGGCACGAACGGCGCCTTGGCCACCTGCCCTGACGGCGAGCGGCTGCTGGGCGGCGGAGCGCGGATGAATACATTCCCGGCCGGCGGTGGCGAGCTCACGGTCTCCGCTCCGGAGGGAAACGGCTGGCATGCGGCGGCGCGCGGCCCGGCGGACATCGACGCCTTCGCCCTCTGCCTGAAGACCACGCCAAGTCCGTAGGCGAGATTCGCCTCTGAGGCGGCGGGATCATCTCGGGGCCGGTGCCGGAAGGCACCGGCCCCAGCTACGTCCTAGCCGTGGACGACGACCTTCCGCTTC